>NZ_JBNBLR010000001.1:0-4471224 GCF_049726125.1 Arthrobacter sp. SD76 | reverse complement strand
CCCCGAACCCCACCGCAACCCGACCCCACCACCCCACCAAAACCCCGCAAACACGCGCCAAAACCACCCACCACAACCCCCAAACCACCACCCGCCGTCGCAATAACTTCCTGTGGGCTGCAACACAGGCCGAACTCCGGCAGTTCCGGCTGTGGGTTAAGCAAGAAGGGCCGGCAACCGTGATGGTTGCCGGCCCTTCCCGAGCAGCTGGTATCAGCTTTGCGGGATTACCAGGAAGACTTGGTGATGCCCGGGAGTTCGCCCTTGTGGGCCATGTCGCGGAAGCGGACACGGGAGATGCCGAACTTCTGGAAGGTGCCACGGGGGCGGCCATCGATGATGTCGCGGTTACGCAGACGGATCGGGGACGCGTTGCGGGGCAGCTTCTGCAGGCCCAGGCGGGCTGCTTCGCGTGCTTCGTCGGTTGCGTTTTCGTCAACCAGGGTCTTCTTCAGTTCGAGGCGCTTGGCAGCGTAACGCTCAACGATGACCTTGCGCTGCTCGTTGCGAGCAATCTTGGACTTCTTAGCCATGTTTAGCGCTCCTCTCGGAATTCGACGTGCTGGCGGATCTTGGGGTCGTACTTCTTCAGGACCAGGCGGTCCGGGTCGTTACGACGGTTCTTGCGGGTTACGTAGGTGTAACCCGTGCCCGCAGTCGACTTGAGCTTGATGATCGGACGTACGTCCTTGTCCTTTGCCATTAGAGCTTCACCCCACGAGCCAGGATTTCGGCGACGACTGCGTCGATGCCGCGTACGTCGATGGTCTTGATGCCACGAGCAGAGACCTGCAGTGTGACGTTACGGCGCAGGGACGGAACCCAGTAGCGCTTCTTCTGGATGTTCGGATCGAACCGGCGCTTGTTGCGGCGGTGCGAGTGCGAAATGCTGTGCCCAAAGCCCGGCTCGGCCCCGGTCACTTGGCAGTGTGCTGCCATGACTTCTCCTCAAGAATTGAATGTAATGATCCGCATATCTGCTGCTGGACCATGCTGCTAAGGGCGACCCAAAAATAAAGAAGGGCGAACGGTTAGTCACGCAACTTGAGCCCCTAACTACCGGCCACCCTGGAGAAAATACCGGGCAACCGGAGCAATTGCGCACGCTCCGCGCACTTAGCGCCTACCAAGTCTACGAGTTCGCGCAATTAAAGACCAATCCGGGGGAAATGGGTGTATAAGCGGGCCCGACGGCGGCACCTGCCCGTGCGCCTAAAGCCGGGTCAGCTGGGGGTACTTGGGCGAGAGGTTGTCTCCCGACGATTTGCCTGTGACGCGGCGGACCACCCACGGCCCGGCGTATTCGCGGAACCACTGGGCGTTGGCGCGCAGGGCCTCGGCACCGCGAAGTTCCGGTACCGGGGTCATGGGCGGGATGTCGATGGAGTGGTCATACTTGAGCACCTCCATCACCCGCTTGGCCATATTGGCGTGCCCCGCAGCGGACATGTGCATGCGGTCCTTCGCCCACATGCCCCAGTCGTAGTACTCGCTGAAGCGCCAGTAGTCGACCAGAAGGGCCCCATGATCACCTGCGATGCCGCGGACCAGCTCGTTGTAGATGGCTGTGCGGCCGCGCATCGTGCCGAAGACCTTGGAGCCGCGGGCGTCGAATCCGGTGAACATCAGCACTGTGGCGCCGGTGGCAGCCAGCTTACGGATGCCGTCGTCGTACTCTGCCAGCAGGTCGTCGATGTCGATGCGGGGGCGCAGGATGTCGTTTGCGCCCGCGTAGATGCTCGCCAGGGTGGGTTTGAGCTCGACGGCGGCGTCCACCTGTTCGGCAAGGATCTGCCGGAGCTTCCTGCCGCGGATGGCGAGGTTGGCGTAGCCGAATCCCGGGTCCGCAGCACCAAGCTGCTCTGCCACCCGGTCAGCCCAGCCCCGGACGCCGTTGGGACGGGTGGGATCGTCGTCGCCCACCCCTTCGGTGAAGGAGTCGCCGAGGGCCACGAACCGGGAGGTGAAATCCATAGCGGCTAGTTTGCCATCCGTTGCCGGGAGCAACCAACCGGGCGGGAGCCCCGCGGTCGGGTGACTAGTTTTCGCGGAGGATCCAGTGGTCCGCGTCCAGGCGGCCCACAACTTTTTCGCCGATCCGGGCGAGGTCCAGGACGTCCTGCTCGGTCAGGGCGTCAAGGAAGAGGTCGCGTACCGATTCCACGTGGTCCGGCGCCAGGCCGACGATGGTGGCCATCCCTTCATCGGTGAGGTGGGCGATGGTGACCCGGGCGTCGTGGGGATGCGGCCGGCGCTCCACCCATCCGCGCTTCTGCAGCTTGGTCACCACGTGGGACAGCCGGGACAGGGACGCGCTGCTCCGGGCAGCGAGTTCGCTCATGGGCAGGAACCGCTCGTCCGCCTCGGACAGCATTGCCAGAACGGTGTAGTCGAACAGCGAGAGTTTGCCGGCAGCGTGCAGTTTTGTGTCCAGGGCTGCGGGCAGCAGGGTGTTGATGCTCACCAGGGCCAGCCAGGCACGTCGTTCATCGGGGTTGAGCCACCGCGGTTCGGTCATTCCCATATTCTACGATTGATCTTTCAAGCGAAGCCCCCGGGCCCGGCTGTCCGGGCGCCGGTAGGCTATGGCGCATGTATGTTGTCTCCCTGACCTACCGGGTTCCGCAGGACATCGTCGATTTCCACAATGACGCGCACATCAGCTGGCTGCAGAAAGCATTCGACGACGGCGTCTTCATCGCCGCAGGCCGCAAGGTTCCCCGGACCGGCGGGCTGCTGCTGTCCCGGGCGGACCGCGCCACGCTGGACGCCAGCCTGGCGCAGGACCCGTTCTACACCAATGGCGTGGCCGATTTCGAAGTGGTGGAGTTCCACGCCGGCCGGGTGGCGCCGGGCTTCGAGAACCTGCTGGACACTCCTCCCCCAGCCACCAGCTAAGACGGCTGGGTCGGCTGCCGCGCGGTGCCGCCGTCGAACGACTCCGCCGCCAGCTTCTTCAGCCCGCCTTTCCTGGGACTTTGACCGGTTGGGGCCAGCGCGGGCTCAGTTGGTCCCCCAACGTGACGCCGCGCAACTTGCGTCCGAAAAGCGGCAGGACCCAGTCGTTCACCCAGCGGCGCTGCCGCCGTTCCCATTCCCGCAGCGTGACAGGCGTTGGCGGCTCCCAGTCCATGGGTTTGATCTTGTGCGGCACGCCCAGCTGGTCCAGCACCTGCCCGGCCAGGTACTTGTGTCCGGCCTTTGACATGTGGAGCCGGTCCGAGTCCCACATCCGCCGGTCGTGGAAGGCATCCAGGCACCAGTCAATCCACCAGGACCGCCCCGTACTTGGCGGCTATGTCACGGACGCGTTGGTTGTAGAAGGAATTGCGCTTCCTCAGCGGTTCGAGCAGCGCGGACACCTTGACGTCGAAGCCGGTGAACAGCACAACGGTGGCTCCGGTTCCCGCCAACTGGCGGACGAACTCCTCATAGTCAGCCATCAGCACAGCCATATCTGTCTTGAGGTCAAGGATGTCGTTGCCGCCGGCGTAGAGGGTGACCAGCGTCGGCCGCATCTGCAACGCAGGCTCCAGCTGCTCATCGATGATCTGCCGGAGCCGCTTGCTGCGGATGGCCAGGTTTGCGTACTTCCACCCCGGCTGTGCCTTGGCGAGTTTCTCCGCCACGCGGTCGGCCCAGCCCCGGACCCCGTTGGGCAGCCGCTCGTCCCGGTCCCCCACTCCCTCGGTGAATGAGTCCCCAGGGCAACGAACACCCGCCGCCCGAAGTCAGGAAGCAAAGGTTCACGCACCACAGCGCCAACCTAGCCACCAAAAGAAAAGGAAGTACGACGCCGAAATGAACAGTAAGTGCGAGAGCGTCGGGTTTTACGCCGCCAAACGTGAGCGGGCGGTTGGTGACGTGCGGATAAGCCGTGACTGGCGGCTTGCGTAGGAGCGCATCGCCGACCAGAGCTGAATGAGGCCGCCCGCGGCCGAAGGAAGCGGCGGGAGGTGTCTAAGCGACGGCAAGCCGGCAGTCACGGTGACCCAACCACGCGGATGGGCTTACCCCTCGGCTTTGCCCTGCCTCCAGTACCCCATGAACGCAACCTGCTTCCGGTCGATGCCCACGTCGCGGACGAGGTACCGGCGCATGTCCTTGATGACGGCTGCTTCGCCGGCGATCCACGCGTAGAAGGGCATGGCACCGGCCGGCATGTCCGGGTTCTTGGTGGCGATGATCTCGGACGTTTCCATGCGGGACGGGGTTTCCCAGAGGATGTCCACGTCCACGTTGACGTCCTCGGGCTCGGGTCCGGCGCCGCCGTCCACTTCTTTGATCCCCACCCAGCCGGGTACGGGAACGGCTTTGCGGACTGCTTCCTGCAGCAGTTCTCCGTGCGGCCGGGACCGGCCGATCTGCGCGCCCCTGGCCAGCCAGGTGATTTCGACGTCGGCCGGTGAGGTGAGTTCCAGGAAGTCGCCCGCCTCGGGGACCTCGAGGAAGGCGTGGCCGGTCATGTACTCCGGCAGGCTTTGCAGGATGGCGGAGATGGCCGGGACAGCCGTTTCGTCGCCGGCAAGCAGGATCCGCTGGGCCAGGCCGGGCCGCCATTCGATGCCGGAGTAGATCTCGGCGGTGACGCAGTGCGCGGCGCGGTTGTTCGGGCCGATGATGGTGATGGCGTCGCCCGGCTTGGCGTTGAGGGCCCAGTTGGCAGCCGGACCGCCGTGGCCGTGGTCATCGAAATGCATCACGAAGTCGACGTCGATCTCCGGGTACACGGCGTCCAGCCGGGCCTGCCGGACCGTATAGGTGCGCATCGAACCGCGGACGGCGGGGTCCATCTCCAGCCATTCGCGGTACCACCCTGCCTCGGCCATTTCGAAGACCGGCAGCGGAATCTGCGTGCCGTCTGCGGCGAGGGACGGGATCATGAGCTTGATCCGCAGGTCCAGGGTGCCCCCGTGGACGCCGAAGTCCCGCAGCGAGTAGCCGCCGAACGTGATCCTGCGGAAGTTGGGGCTGAGTTCCTGGACGGATGAGACGGTGACCTCGAACGCCAGGGTCATCGGCTCCGTGTTCATCGGTTTGGTGTTCATCGGCTTGGTGTTCATCGGCTTGGCGGACGCAGCATCTCGGGTCTTCATGAAACAAGCTCCAGTTCGGTGGGGACGTGGTGGCGGCCGATGGGAATGATCAGGGGTGTTCCGGACACGGGTCCGGGATGACGCGGGAGTCGAGGTTAAAGACGCTGCGGACCAGGCTTTCGGTGACCACCTCACGCGGGTTGCCCACGGCCACCACGGCGCCTGCTTTCATGGCGATGACGTTGTCCGCGTAGCGGGCAGCGAGGTTGAGGTCGTGCAGGACGATTGCCACAGTGGTGCCGCGCTTGCGGTTCAGGTCCGTCACCAGGTCCAGGACCTCCACTTGGTGGGCGAGGTCCAGGTAGGTGGTGGGTTCATCCAGCAGCAGGACGTCGGTTTCCTGGGCGAGGGCCATGGCGATCCACACCCGCTGCCGCTGCCCGCCGGAGAGTTCATCCACGTCCCGCTCGGCGAGGGCCAGCGTCTCGGTTGCTTCCAGCGCGCGCTGGACGGCGGCGTCGTCCCCTCCCTCCAGCTGCGGAAGAAGCCCTGGTGCGGGTAGCGGCCGCGGCCCACCAGGTCGCGGACGGTGATGCCGTCCGGAGCAGTGGGGTGCTGCGGCAGGAGGCCCAGGATACGGGCCAGCTCACGGGCGGGCCGGGAGTGGATGTCCTTCCCGTCCAGCGTGACGGCACCGGATGCGGGTTTCAGGAGCCGGGACAGGCCGCGGAGCAGCGTGGACTTCCCGCAGGCATTGGCGCCGACGATCATGGTCACCTTGCCCTCGGGGATTTCGACACTCAGGCCGTCCACCACGCAGCGCTGGTCGTATTTCAGCGTCAGGTCCTTGGCATTGAGAACAGCCACGTCAGGCGTCCTTTCGGTTGGCCGTGACGCAGGAGCCACAGCAGGAAGGGGGCGCCGAGCGCGCCGGTGATGACGCCGACCGGCAGGACGGTGCCGTCCAGCAGCAGCGGGGCAAGGTTGGCGGCGAAGTAGTCGGCCGCGAGGACGATGAGCGCGCCCACCAGGGCCGACGCCGGGAGGCTGGCCTTGCCGGTGAAGCGGCGGGCGATGGGCCCGGCAAGGAAGGCGACGAACGCTACCGGGCCCGCTGCCGCCGTCGCGACGGCCGCGAGGGTGACGGCGATGATCACGAGGGCGAGGCGCGACGCGTTGACGCGGACGCCCAGGCCGGCGGCGGCGTCGTCCCCGAGTTCAAGGATGCGCAGCGGCCCGGCGATGACGGCCACGGCGGGGATGAGGACCACCAGCGCGAAGAACAATACGCCGGCGCGGTCCCAGTTGGCGGAGTTCAGGGAGCCGTTGAGCCAGACCAGGGCGTCGGCGGCGGTGCGGATATCGGCGCGGGTCATCAGGAAGTTGACCACCGCGTGGAGTGCGGCCGCGATGCCCACGCCGGCCAGGACCAGCCGGTTGCCGGCAGCGCTGCCGCGGCTGGTTCCGCGCAGGGCTCCCCCGGCGGAGATTGCGTAGATGAGCCCGGCCACGGCCAGGGCACCGGCCAGGGCCGCCCCGGAGACGACCGCGCCGGACGCGCCGAAGATCACGATGGCGATGACGGCGGCGGCGCTGGCACCGTAGCTGATCCCAATGACGTCGGGGCTGGCCAGCGGATTACGGAGCATTGTCTGGAACAGCGCACCGGCGAGGCCGAACGCGAGCCCGATCATGGTGCCGATGACCGCCCGCGGAAGCTTGTTTTCCATAACGATGAAGCTGGCACCGGGAATCTTCTCGCCGCCCGTCAGGTGCGCGGCCAGGATCCTGAAGAAGTCCGGGATGGTGACGGTGTAGCTGCCGAGCAGGACGTACACCGCAAACAGGATCACGACGCCGGCAGCCAGCACGGCGGTCCGGTTCAGGGACAGGCGGCCGCGGCGTTGCTCCATCACGGGGGCGAGGGTCACAGTCCGGCCCCTTTCCCGCGGCGGATCAGCCAGACGAACACGGGAGCACCCACAAGGGCGGTCATGATGCCTGCGGGAACTTCGCCGGGGAGCAGCACAACCCGGCCGATGATGTCGGCGGCAAGCAACAGCACGGGAGCAGCCACCAGGGAGAACGGCAGGATCCACCGGTAGTCGGGTCCGGTGAGGAACCGGACGGCGTGCGGAACCACCAGGCCAACGAAGGCGATCGGCCCGGCAAGGGCGGTGGCCGTCCCGCAGAGCAGGACGATGCCCAGTGCAGTGACCGCGCGGGTCAGGCCCACGCGCTGGCCGAGTCCCCGGGCAATATCATCGCCGAGGGCAAGGCTGTTGAGGATGCGTCCGGTCAGGAGCACAATGACGGCGCCCACGGCCAGGAAAGGTATCCCGGGAATGACTACGGACCAGTCACGGCCGGCCACGCCGCCCACCTGCCAGAAGCGGAAACGGTCCAGGGTGTCCTGGCTGGAGACCAGGATGACGTTCATCAATGAGTAGAGGCCTGCGCTGAGCGCGGCACCGGCGAGTGCCAGCTTTACGGGCGTGGCACCGTCCCGGCCGAGCGATGCGATGAGGTACACCACGACGGCGGCAACCGCGGCGCCGATGAAGGCGAACCAGATGTAGCCGGAGAAGGTGGCGACCCCGAAGACGTAGATGCCGGTCACCACTGCCAGTGCGGCTCCGGCGTTAACGCCCATAATGCCGGGATCGGCGAGCGGGTTGCGGGCGACGCCCTGCATGGCCGCGCCCGCGAGGCCCAGCGCGCCGCCGGCCAGGAGGCCGAGCACGGTCCGGGGGATCCGGGCGTGGACTACTGCGTGGTCCCCGTTCGCGGGATCAAAGGAGGTCAGCGCCTCCCATACGGTGCCGAGGGGAATGCCCCGGGCGCCAATGGCCAGGGACGCCCCGGCCAGGATCGCCAGCACGACGACGGCGGCCAGCAGCCAGGCGGCCCGCTTTCCTCCAGAGGCGGGGCCGCGGGAGGGACCCTTCGGTCCTTTCACCTGCACCGCGGTGCCGGTGTCCCCTCCCCGGGAGGCCGCCGTCGTCGTACTGTGCGTCACGGAACGGTGCTTACTTCACTGCGTCCGCTGCGCTGGCCAGCTGCGGCAGGAACGTGTCCAGCGACCACGGCAGGCTCAGCGGGGAGGCGGCGGAGATGGACAGCGTCAGCGTGTTGTCCGAATCTGCAACCAGGGCACCGTTCTTGATGGCGGGGATCTGGCTCAGCAGCGGGTCGGCCTTGATGGCGTCCGCGGTGGAGGAATCCGGAACCCAGGTCACGAAAACGTCGGATTCGAGCTCATTTGCCTTCTCGGCAGACCACGGGATGAAGAACTCCTTGGAGTCCTTGGAGTTTTCCTCCACCACGGGGGCAAGCGTCATGCCGATGTCGGAGAGGAAACGGGGGCGGTTGTCGTTGGCCGTGTAGACGTTGACACCGTCACCCTTGGCCGGCTCCAGGTTGCCGTAGATAAAGCTCTTGCCTTCGATCTGCGGGTACTCGGCGACCTTCTCCTTGATGGTGGCCTCAGTGTCGGAGATTAGCTTGGTGGCTTCGGCGTCCTTGCCGAGGGCCTTGCCGATGATGGAGGTGGAGTCCTGCCAGGAGGTGCCGTAGGCCAGTTCCGGGTGGGCAACGACCGGTGCGATCTCGCTGAGCTTCTTGTAGTCCTCTTCGGTCAGGCCCGAGTAGGCGGCCAGGATGACGTCCGGGGTGAGCTTGGCGATCTCGGTGAAGTTGATGCCGTCCGCCTCGGAGTACTGGACCGGGGCCTTGTCTGAGCCGAAGCCGGCGCCGAGCTCCTCGAGGGCTGCGTCCTTCCAGGGGGTGGAGCCCTGCTCGTTGCCGCCCCACTCATTCTTGGGGACACCAACGGGAACAACACCCAGGGCAATGGCGACGTCGTCATTGACCCAGGAGACGGTGGCTACGCGGGTGGGCTGCTTCTCAATGGTGGTTTTGCCGAATGCGTGTTCGATGGTGACCGGGAACTGCGAGCTGCTGGAGCTGGAGGCGCCGGCGTCCGTGGTGGAGGACGCGGGGCCGGTGGAGCAGGCCGAGAGGGTGAGTGCCGCTGCGGCCAGAACAGCCGTCGCCTTGCCGGCTGATTTGAACAGCGTGCGGCGTGTGGCACTAAGGCCTGTGAAGAGGGGGGAAGTCACGGAACTCCTTAAGTGAACGATGCGAACTTAAGTAAGGCTAGCCTACCCTCCACTGCATTACGCAACGTTTACGTGTCTTATTCCCCATCGTGACGAAGGACACAAGGACAGGCGCGTGCCGCTGCCTTGGACAGGGCATGCCTCTTTTGGCAGGATGACACTGCTGGTTCCGCAAGTGGCCAGCCAGCCGGCAGAAGAGACGGGATACACGGAGAAATGTGCACGCGCAGGGCCTTGGGCGCCGCCGCTGCCATGGGAAGCGGGGCGGCCGCTTTGGCCTGCTCCGCGGGGAATGACTGACCCCTTTTTTCCTGACCCACCATCGGGTCCAATCTCTTACGAAAGTACAGCCATGCAATCAGTCACGCCCCAACAGATCCGGGCATCCTTCATCAATGCAAGCCGCTCCGAGGCGGCCAAACTCAACCTGCCCAAGGATTTCGACTCCCTCGACTGGGACAACCTCGAGTTCCTGGGCTGGCGGGACGGGAAGATGCCCCTCCGCGGGTACCTGGTAGTCCCCGGCCCCAAGGGCCTGACCGGCATCATGCTGCGTGCCCCCGAAGGCGGCGCCCGGAAGAACCGTTCAGTCCTCTGCGAGCTCTGCCGGGACGTCTTTTCCAAGGAGGACGTGCTCCTGTGGGTGGCCAGGCGGGCCGGCCAGTCCGGACGCGACGGCAACACCGTAGGCACCCTCATCTGCGCCGACTTCCTGTGCTGCGGAAACGTGCGCAAGGAACCGCCGGCCAACGAGATCAATCCGGACCCTGCCGCCGTCGTCCTTCGCCAGATTGAAGGCCTGAAGGACCGCACCGCCCAGTTCCTGGGTCGGGTGCAGGATCAGCGGTAGGAAAAGCTCATCAGCACTTCTTTGAGGGCCTGTCCTTCTGCGCCGGCGAACCACGCCTTCGCCGCCTCGTCGCCGGCAAAGGGGCCTCCGGTGAATACGACGCCGGCCATCAGGATGCGGTTTCCGCCGATGATGGAAGCGTCAGCAACTTCCCTGCCGTCAGGCGAGAGGGCCGCTCCTGCAGTGAGGGACAACTTGTAATGGAGTTCGCCGTAGATGTTGTCCACATAGAAAGAGGCATGGGTGTCCGCCGGGCCTGACTGCCCCTGCAACCCCGGGACCGGCTCTGAAAAGAACACGGTCCTGGTGAGGGGGCCGGCAACGGCACCGCCCACCTCGCTGTAGAAGATCCTGATCTGTTCGTTTCCGGCGGCGTCATACACGGTGGCATGTTCAACGGAGGGTGATTCCACACCCTGGCTGTGCGCCACCCGCCAGCCGGCCGGATGCGCAAAGGCCAGGCGGCCATCGGGAAAGGTATAGGTCACGGAAGCGGCGGGGGCTGGAGCGGAAGCCGACGACGGAGGCGGGGCGGCCGGCGCAGCTTCCTCTACCGGTGTGGTGGCAGGGGACGTGGTGACGCCGGGCAGGGCCGGTTGCGGGGCGGGGGCCGATTGCGACGCCGGGCCCGTGGCTGTGCCGCCGCTTCCGGGCTCGGCATTGGCCATGCAGCCGGTCAGCGACAGTGCGGCGGAGGCAGTAGCCGCGAGGAAAAAGATCACACGTCGTGCCGAGCGCATGTAAGTGCCTTCCAGTAAAAGGGATGTGGTGCGGAAGCCCGCCCTGGCGGAATGCCAGGACGGGCTTCCCTGACTGCCGGTCAGTGGTAGGAGAAGCTCATGAGCACGGACTTCAGGGCCCGGCCCTCGGCACTCCAGTACCAGGTTTGCGCCGCCTCAGGACCCTCGAACCGTGGTTCATCGAACAGCACATCTGCGGTCAGAATGCGGTCGCCGATTCTGACGAGGCCGTATTGCACCTGCCCGTCGGGCGAGACGGGCGATCCTGGCGTGAGTCCCATCCGGTAAGTAACCACGCCATCGGCGCGATCAATGAAGAACGAAGAACTGGGTGTGGGAACGGAGGCGCCGATCAGCCCTGGCACCGGATCCGTCTCAATGATGTTCCTGCTGACGTTTCCGGCCGTGGCGTCGCCGACCTGGCTGTAGTACACGGCGATCTGCTCCTTGCCGCTGGCATCCAGGACGGTCGCCGTCTCCACGGCGGGGGACGCTGACACCTGCTCGTGCTTCACGCTCCAGCCCGCCGGGTACGCAAATGACAGGCGGCCGTCTGCGAACGTGAAGGCCTCCGGCCCCTGGGGCACGGGAGAGGAGGTGGCGGCGGGAACAATGGACGGCTCCGGGCTGGGCGCGGCCGTTGAGGCGGAGGGCGCCGGGGACGCGCTCCCCGCAGGGGTGCCGGCAGCACAGCCCGCGAGGGACAGCGCCGCCGCAGCGACCGCGGCCAGGAGGAAGGATGCTCGTTGTTGTGGGTGCATCGGAATGCCTTTCAAGATGACGCCATCGTCCTCTTGGGGAACAGTGCGGAACCCCAGATTGTCCGCAGTACCTATGGGATTTACTAAGGCGAGGTGGGTTGGTAGAGCCAAGAGTGGCACATCAAAATCGCAGCCCACCAGAGCCGGAGCAATAAATCCATCAATTTGTTATATATGGTTTCGGATCAGCGGAGGACGATATCCACCGGGTTGGCTTCGGACCGCCAGGCCCCCTCCTCACCAGGCCGGGGCTTGATCACCGGGGCTGTCAGGACGCCGGACCGGTTGGTGCGCCGGTCCCGGAGGATCTCGGTCACCGAGCCCAGGTGCCGGGACAGGTCAATCACGTTTTCCGGGGCAGCCAGCAGCAGCTGGAATCCGAACTCGTGCAGCGCCTTGATGCCGGCACCGGCGAATTCCTCCGAGGCCAGGACGAAGGCCTCATCCATCATCACAGTGCCGTACGTGGTGAACCCCTGTTCGGCGATGCCCAGCTGGTAGCTCAGGGCAGCGGCCATGATGAAGGCGGTGAAGCGCTGCCGCTCACCGCCGGACATGGAGCCCGTGTCCGCATGCATGAAGACGTCGGTCTTCTTGCCGCTGTTTTTCCCGTTTGACGGGGTTCCGGCCACCTCACGGTGCTCCTTGCACTGGATGAACAGGTGTCCACGGACGTCCAGCACCTCGGCCCGCCAGCGCCGGTCCTCCGGCGCCTGCGAACCCAACCGCTTCACCAGCGTCTCCAGCGACTTGTAGCGCGCGGTGAGCTCGTCGTCGTCGTTCTTGTCCCCGCCCGCGGCATCGGGACGGGAAGGCCGGGCGTGGCGGGCCTTGAGCGCGTTCTGGATGGCGTCCTTGAACTGCTTGGCCGTGGGCGGCAGGGTCTGCTTGATGTCCAGTTCCAGGTAGCTGCCCTCGTGGAAGTTCACCTGCGACAGGATGCCGTTGAGGGGCAGGATCCGGCTGGTGATGGAGCGGCGCTCCTCGTCCAGGAGGTGCAGCAGGGTGCTGAAGGACTCGTGCGTGCGCTGGTTGAAGAACTGCCGGAACTCGGCTTCCTGCGCCGGCAGCCCGTCGCTCACAATCGCGTGGTACCGGCTTTCGAATTCACTGGCAGCACCGATGGAAGTGCCGTGGTCGGCGGAGATGGCACTCCCCCAGTCCCGTACGAAGCCCTCGAAGATACGGGTCAGCCGCTCGGCGGTGGCCTGCCCGCGGGACTCGGCCGCATGCAGCTCGCCCAGCAGCGCAGTCCGCACCCGGTTGGCCAGGTTGTCCAGTTCGTGCATTTCGGTCACGTCGCCAAAGTCGGCGAAGTACGGTTCCAGCGCGGCAACCGTGGCGTCCGACGGCGGCGACTGGGCCAGGCGTTCACGCGCGCCTTCCAGCATGGAATCGGCGGCGGTCAGCTGCCGGTCCAGTGCCTTGTACTCACTCTGCAGGACCGCGGCGGCCTCCGTGCTGGACTGGTGCTTCTGGCGTACCTCCTCGATGGTGGCGCGCAGGGGTTCAAGGTCGGCCTGGGCGGCAAGGGCGTCCTTGAGCCGCTGCTCAATGCGCGCCAGCTCATCCGCTGCCACCGCGGCAGACACCTGTTCCCACGGGCGGTCGTCCTCCGCGATGCGGCGCAGGGCGTCAAGCTGCCGGCTCATGCCCTGGTGCGAATCCTCGCGGCTTTGTGCGAGTTCGGCGGCCTTGGCCACTTCCTGCCGGAGATCCTCCACCTGGCCGGCCACGAGTTCCAGCTTGGCGGCGTTGTCGAAGCCCAGGACGTAATCCTGCCGGCTGGTGAAGCGGTCGTCCTTTTCCACGGTGTGGCGGTTTCGCTTGACTACGCCGCCCAGGCTCAGGCCCTTGTCCAGCCCGGCCAGTTCGTCGGGGTCCTCCACGCAGGGGTAGGCGAAGTCGAGGGCGATCCGTTCCCGGATCCATGCCCCTGGTTCAGCAGCCGCACCCGTGGCGAGGATGTCCAGCTTGGTGAGCAGGTCGCCGTCGCGCACGTCCTCCACGGCCAGCGCGCCGCCGGCCAGCGGCTTGGAGACATCCACTGCCCGCAAGGCGCCGCGCACCTTGTTGTCATTCAGGTACCGCGTGACGGCGGCGAAGTGCTCGCCCGGAACCAGCAGCGTGGTGGCCAGGCTGCGGAGCGCGCGTTCGGCCGCCGGCCGCCAGCGCTCCTCCCCCTCAGCCAGGTCCATCAGCTCACCGGCGAACGGCATCCGCTCTTCCGGGATGCCGGTGGCGGCAGCAATCGCGGAACGGTTTTCAATGCTCGACGGCGGCAGCAGGGACTTGCGCGTCTTCAGTGAGACGAGTTCCTGCTCAGCCGCTGCCAGTTCGCGTTTCTTCGTCGCGTGGGCGTCGAAGGCCTCGAACCGCAGCTCCTGCAGGGCCTGCGAATCGTCCTTCAGCTCGGCAGACCGTGCCGCCGCCTGCTCATGCGCCTGCTCCCAGCCCCCGGCCGTCCACTCAAGCCGCAACCCGGCGTCGGCGAGCGCCTGCTGGGCCGATTCCTCCACCTGCTGGCGGAGCTTCAACCCCACCCGGGCGTTTTCCAGCGACTGCTCGATGGCGGAAATCGCGTTGCCGCCCTGGCTGTTGTAGTCGGTCTCCAGCTGGCGCAGTTCCTTGGCCAGGCCGTCCCGGACGGCGCGCTCGGCCCCAAGCTCCTTGGCCTTCGCCTGGGCCAGCTCCTTGAACCGGACCAGCGTCTTCTCGTGGACCGTGACGGCCAGCCGCTGCCGGTACGCCTCGAACTCCTCGCCGGCAAGCTCCCGCAGCCGGTTCGCGTCCAGGAGCGACTGCGCATACTCACGGTTCAGCCCTGGAACGGGAGCCAGCTGGTCGCGCTGCTGCCGTACGTCCTCCAGCCGCTGCCGGATGGACATCAGGTTGCTGAACTCCTCCACCACGTCGTCCGCGGCGGCAAGGGTGGCGGGCGCATCCAGCACCTGGTCGCGGAAGAACGTGTTGACGCTGCCGCCCAGTCCCTTGCCCGCCTGGATGACGCGCAGGAGCGGAAGCGCCTGGTCCGAGTTGATGCCCAGCAGGCGGCGGAAGCGCTCGGCGAAAGCCTTGTGCACGTCGAAAACCTGGGCGTGCGGGAACGTCGACTCAAGCACAGCCTTGGTGAACCGCTTGTCGGCGATGCCCTCCACGGCCTCCAGGTCCAGGGGCGTGCTGTCGATCAGGTAGAACCGGCCCACGCTGGATTCCGTGCCGTTCTTCGGCAGGTCGAACAGCGCCGAGACCGTCACCCTGGTGCCGGCCGCGTTGTCGAACGTCAGCGCGACGGCGGACCAGGTGGCACCCGGGCGCTGGAACGCACTCGCCGATCCCTCGCCCACGGCCTTGTCACCCACCTTGCCGCGCATGTAGGTGAAGGTGGTCCGCTTGTCCTCCACGGCCCCGCCCGAACGCTGCGCCGCCGCTTCGTTGGACCGCGGCCGGGCATCGAACACCCGGAGCATGGCATCGAACAGCGTCGACTTGCCCACGCCGGAGTTGCCGGTGAGCAGCGTGCCGTCCCGGTCCACGTGCATGGTGTGCGCCCCGTGGAAGGTTCCCCAGTTGACCACCTGCACCAGCGCAAGCCGCATCTGGCCCGGGTTGGTCACCTCGCCCATCGGAAGCATGCTGGCGATACTCACTGTGCTGACTCCGCTTCGTCTTCCTCGGTTTCGACGGGCTCAACCACCGGATCGGCGTCGAGGTCGAGGAGGGGTTCTGTTCCTGACTGGTCTGCTGATGCTGCCACCAGGGCTTCGATGTGGGCCGGGATGTCGCCGATGTTTTCGAACGGGAGGGCCAGGGGCAGGGCGTTGGAGATGGTGTAGACATCATCCAGGCCCGTGGGAAGCAGGAGCTGGCGGGCCAGGAGCTTGGTGACGGCGCGGGTGACGACGTCAGAGTCGCGCAGGGCGTCCTGCTGGCCGGCGGGCTGGTAGTGGGCCACCAGGTCGGCGATCTCCTCGCGGGTGATGGTGGGATCCGTCTGGGCCGTGACGTGTCGGTCCAGCAGCAGGCGCAGCCGGAGCAGCACGATGGTCTCCACCCGGCTGAGTGCGCGTTGTTGCCGCAGGATGCTGGAGCGGGCGCCGCCGCCGATCACCTCCGGATCCACCGGGCGCAGGACCGCGATCTTGCGCTCATGGTCCAGCTGCATGGCCAGGAACAGCTCGGAAAGCCTGCTCCGCAGGATCACCTGGTTGTCCAGCAGCACCGTCCACAGCTTCTCGTCCCGGCCGCCGTCGATGTACGGGCCCTTCAGGAGCTTCACCAGCGCCTGCCGCACCTTCATGGACAGCACGCCGGTGTCCCCGGGGAACAGGGCAGCACCGTCAACGAACGTGTCGCGCGGAGTGACTGCTCCGGTGATTGAGCCAGTCGAAATCGGGGCTTCCCTGTTTCGACGGGCTCAACCACCGGCGTCGTGATTTCTTCAGTCATTTGAATCCTTTGCGAGCGTGACCATGGGCAGGTAGGCCCTGCGCGTGGTGCCGTCTATCTGTTCGAAATCCAGGCCATCCCAGGCCCCGCGGTTGAAGTCGGCCCCGGCGTGCAGGGCTTCCGACAGGAGGGCACGGATGCTGTTGATGTGCTGCTCCTCGGGCGGCAGGTTCTGCCACGCCTCCGCGAGGGTTTCGGCACCTGCCATTGCCAAGCGGATGGCCTGGGGTTTGGCCTTGCCCGTCCGCACGGAGCGCACCCTGTCCGAGTCGCTGAAGGCGATGGGGTCCGCGAGTTTTGGCGGGGCGGCGAACTCGTCGGGGTCGAAGAGTTTCACCATGGAGAGGGACTCGAAGCCCGCGTTGTAGAGCACGGGTCCCGGCACCAGCCCCGGGCGGTCGCGCTCATAAGGCAGGGCGCGGATGGCCTGCTCGGCCTCGCGCAGGACCTGGCGGAGGCGGAGGGATTGGCGGAAGTCGTCGCTCTGGATGTAAGTGTTGAGGCTTTCGCTGAGCTTGCCGTAGATGCGCTGGATCTGGCTGTGCTGCTGGCGCAGTTCAGCCACCAGGTTCTTCAGGGTTTCGCGGTCCTCGGCGGAAAGCTCGTCCGCGAACTGCCGGCTCAGCACCTCGCCGATGGCGGAGCGGAACCGCAGTTGCTGCTGGGGATCCTCAAGGAAGGCCGTGAACGAGCGGAAGGTCCTGCCCTCCGGGCTCTGGCGGAGCCGCTTGTCCGCCTCCAGCACCTGGGCCATGGTGGCGCCCTTGGTCAGGGATTCCTCGATGATCTGGTTGCGCAGCTCACCCACCAGCTCCTCGATCCGGTCACGCATCTTCTTGTAGTCCGCCGGCAGGCTCGCGGCGAGGTCAAGGATGTTGCCGGCGGCCTCCACCGCTTCGTCATCGTCCAGCAGCCCGTCGAACTCGCCGCTGCTGATGTCCTGGATCAGCTGCTGGCGTTCCTCGATCTCCTCTTCCAGGGATTCGAGGCGCGCGCTCTGGTCCGGGTTTGTCTCGTTGGCGAGCTTTTCCACGTCCCCCAGGAGGGTGCCCAGGCGGGAGCCGTTGAGGGTTGAGCGTTCGCTGGACAGGCTGTCCAGGAAGGCGAGGACGCGGGCGGCAGGCTCGGTCACCTCGTACACGATCTGGCCTGACTGGTTCCGTCGGGTCAGGAACTGGCGGCGCGTCCACTCATCGCCGAAGGATTTGCCGTTGGCTCCGCCGCCCAGCCCGGGATCCTGCCGGCGCAGCTCTTCAAGGAAGGAGTCGACGTCGGCGTGGAACTCCTCAAGCGGAGCCTGCGGACGGGTGCGGGTGAAGGATGCCTGCAGCACCGCGATCACCCAGGGCGCCGAGCGCGTCAGGGCCCAGGCGGGCCCTTTGGTGAGGAGTTCGAGGTCCCGGAGCCGGGCGCTGATGGCGTCAGCTGATGACCTGGCGGAGCGGGGCACACACTCTCCTTGGGCTGTTTACGGGGCGGGGGCGGCGGCTTGGAACGGAAAACTGCCAGCTACAAGGTTAACCCAGCAGCCGCGACCGCTCCGTGACCTACTGCGCCGTAGGATTTCGATCCCATATCAACAGCTGTTTCCGGACGCCGGGGCTCTGGCCCCCCGCGAAGAAGTACCCCTACGCTTCTGCTACTGATCTTCGCCACCGCAACGCCGCAGCAGGGGGATTCATGCAGTTCGACCTAAGCACACTGGAAACCGGCACTCTTGTCTTTATCGGAACGCTGGTCTTTGCGCTCATCCTGGCAGCCTTCGTCCTTGCCGCAGGGCTGGCAGCGCTGGTGCTGCTGGGCGTGGGCAAGCTGGCATGGGTGGTGGTTGTGAACTCGCTCCTGGCGGTGGTCCATGGCATCAACGCGGGCTGGGACCGGCTGGTGCACCACGCCTCCACAGTGGACGTTGCCGGCGAACTCCAGGCCCAGTCCACCCCTAGCACCGGAACCTACCCGCGGGTAATATTGAGAGACAGCTAAAGGGTTCTCCAACCCGGCGGATCCATGGCTTCACCGGCCATTCCGGCCAAGGAGATAACCCATGACCTCCGCCACTGAGTCCCCGTCCACAGACGCCCCTGCCGAGGAAACTCCCGTACCGGCCGGCCATATCGGAGCCGGCGCCACGTCAGCGGACGCCCGGGCCGTCGCAGAGGCCGCCCGGCAGACAGACTGGGACCGCCCCAGCTTCGCCAAGGGCCTGTATTTGGGCAGCTTCGACCTCAGCCTGGTCCATCCGTGGCCCACCCCGGACCCCCGGGATGTGGAGCGGGGCGAAGCGTTCATGGCCCGCCTCACTGAATATGCGCGGACCATGGACGGCCGCATTATTGAGCGCGAGGCGAAGATCCCGGACGAATACATCCGGGGCCTGGCCGATCTCGGCGTCTTCGGCATGAAGATCCCGGAGGAGTACGGCGGGCTGGGATTGTCCCTGGTCTACTACGGACGCGCACTCGCCCTGCTGGGCAGCGTGCATCCCAGCCTCGGCGCCCTGCTCTCGGCGCACCAGTCGATCGGCGTTCCCGAACCGGTCAAGGTGTTCGGCAGCCCGGAGCAGAAACGGGAGTACCTGCCGCGCTGCGCGGCCGGAGCCATCACCGCGTTCCTCCTCACCGAACCGGATGTGGGCAGCGACCCCGCCCGGATGGGCAGCACCGCGACGCCAACGGACGACGGCGAGGCGTACCTCCTGGACGGCGTGAAGCTTTGGACTACCAACGGGGTGATCGCCGAGCTGGTGGTGGTGATGGCGGTAGTTCCGGCCTACACGGCCGCCGACGGAACAGGCACAAGGGCGGGATCAGCGCCTTCGTGGTGGACATGGACTCGCCCGGCATCACGGTGGAAAACCGGAACGCCTTCATGGGCCTGCGCGGGATCGAAAACGGGGTCACCCGGTTCCACCAGGTCCGCGTACCCGCGGCCAACCGGCTGGGACGCGAAGGCCAGGGCCTGAAGATCGCGCTGACCACCCTTAATACAGGGCGGCTCTCCATCCCCGCGCTCTGTGTGGCGTCGGGGCGCTGGAGCCTGAAGATCGCCCGCGAATGGTCCAACGCCCGCACCCAGTGGGGCCGGCCGGTGGGTGAACATGAGGCCGTGGGCAAGAAGATCGCCTTCATCGCCGCCTCCGCGTTCGCTTTGGATGCCGTCTTTGAACTCTCCGCCGAGCTCGCCGACGCCGGCCAGAAGGACGTGCGGATCGAAGCCGCGCTGGCCAAGCTGTGGGCAACCGAGATCAGTTGCCGGATCGCCGACGAACTGGTCCAGGTCCGCGGCGGGCGCGGCTTCGAGACGGCGGAATCACTGGCGGCACGCGGTGAACGGGCAGTGCCGGCGGAGCAGCAGCTGCGGGACCTGCGCATCAACAGGATCTTCGAAGGATCTTCCGAGATCATGCGCCTGCTGATCGCACGGGAAGCGGTGGATGCGCACCTGGCCGCAGCGGGTGACCTCGCGTCCCTGGACGCGAGCCTGTCGGACAAAGCGAAGGCCGCCGTCGGCGCGTCAGGCTTCTACGCCAAGTGGCTGCCCAAGCTCGTGGCCGGGGCCGGCATGGACCCGCGGTCCTACGGGGAGTTCGGAAGGCTGGCCAAACAGTTGCGCTTCGTGGAGCGCTCGTCCCGCCGCCTGGCCCGGCAGACCTTTTACGGCATGGGCCGCTGGCAGGCCAAAATGGAGCGGAAACAGGCCTTCCTCGGCCGCGTGGTGGATATCGGTGCCGAGCTGTTCGCCATTACTGCCTGCTGCGTCCGCGCCGAGATGCTCCTGCACACTGCCCCGGAACGGGCCGCGAGCGCCTATGAGCTCGCCGAAGCGTACTGCGAGCAGGCGCGGGTGCGCGTGGAGGAATACTTCGACCAGCTGTGGCGTAACACGGACGACGCCGACCGGGGACTCACGCGCAAGGTCCTCGCCGGTGACTACACATGGCTGGAGGAAGGCGTCCTGGACCAGTCCGAAGGGACCGGTCCGTGGATCGCCGACGCCTCTCCAGGCCCCTCCAAGAAGGACAATCTGCACCGCCGGTACCGGTAAAACCGCAGGTCACAAAATAGTAAGCACGCTTGCTACTGGCTCGGCTGGGTGGTTGAGTTGAGCCATGAGCAGCTCAACTGACCCAGAGAACCTGCCTCCGCGGCGCGCCCGGGAGGACGACACCCCGAGCGGGAGCTACCGCACCGCAGACGCGGACAGCCAGAGCACCCGCTCCTTCGACCAGGTACCGGCAACGGACACCACGCCGGCCTCCGCATATTCGGAGCGGCCGGCAGCCTATGCCGAACGGGACTACACTCCCGCCGCAGCCCCGGCCGTGGACCCGAACCTCACCGACCGGCAGACCGCAGTGGCGCGGGAAAAGGAACAGTTCGGCGGGATCAAGGTGGGCTCGGCGTTCTTCGGCTGGCTCACCGCCACCGGCATGGCTGTCCTGCTGACCGCCCTGGTGGCAGCCGCGGGAACGGCAGTGGGCCTTGCCAGCAACACTGATGTCAACGAGGCAGTGAACCAGGCGGCGCAAAACCAGGGCACGGTTGGACTGGTGGGCATTATCGTCCTGCTGGTGATCCTCTTCCTGTCCTACTACTGCGGCGGCTACGTGGCCGGGCGCATGGCCCGCTTCAACGGCGCCAAGCAGGGACTCATGGTCTGGATCTGGGCACTGATCGCGGCGATCATCATCGCTGTCCTGGGGATGGTGGCCGGGCAGCAGTTCAATGTCCTGGCCAACCTCAACAGCTTCCCGCGCATCCCCGTCAACGAGGGCCAGCTGACAACCACCAGCATCATCGCCGCCGTCGTGGTTGCGGCCGTCGCCCTGGTGGGTGCGGTCCTGGGCGGACTCGCCGGCATGAGGTTCCACCGCAAAGTGGACCGGGCCGGGTTCACTCCGGACAGCGACTACGACGACGAGTAAGCCGGTGGGACAGCCGTGGCTTCACCAGCACACCCGCATCCGTCAGGCGCGGACGTCCCCGTCCACGTAGTACCACCGGCCGTCCTCCCGGACGAACCTGCTGACCTCGTGCAGGACTCCGCGCACGCCGTCGTGCCGGTAGTGGGCCTTGAACTCAACCGTCCCCGCGCTGTCGAACGGACCGCCTCCGCTGGTGGACAGGATGTCCAGGCGGCGCCAGCCCATCCCGCGATCCAGTTCCAGGGTGGCAGGGGCCGTGTCCGGATGCCAGGTGCGCAGCAGGTAGTCCGCGTCCAGGCGCACAAACGCGCTGTAGCGGGACCGCATGAGCTGCTCCGCGGTGGCGGCCTCCGCCGCGCCGGAGTGGAAGCGCCCGCAGCACTGCGCGTACGGCTCCCCGGACAGGCACACGCAGTTTTCCTGCCCCGCACTTTTTGTCATACCGGGATGCTGTCATATCCGATAACAGCTTTGCTACAACAGCCGGACCGCCGCCTCCACCGGCGGCACGGGACAGCAAAAATCCGTATGGTGGAGAAGGTGCCATGGCCCGGGCACAGTGGCAGAGGCGTGTGTTCCGCTGCCTGCAGAAAGGAGAGGTGACGTGGAAAATCCGGATACGCTCGTCCTCAACCTGACCTTCCTGGGCACCGTGGGCGTTGCCTTCCTGATGTTCTTCATCCTCTTCCTCCTGGGCGTCATCACCCTGGTGCTCGCAGGCGTGGGACGGCTGGCCGCCATTATCCTGATGGGCCTGTTCGGCTGGCGTCCGCGGAAGGAATCCATACCGCTTGTCCAGCTCTACGGCACCCGGGTGGAGGACCGGAAGGACACCGTCGACGGCGGTGCTGCCGCGGCACCGGCATCCGGCCCGGCACGCCCGGGGCTGCTTGCCCGCGCCTTCGGGAAACCCGCTGCCGGGCAGACCGGCGGGAGTCGGCCGCGCGATTGGCGCGCCGCGTTGAAGCCCGCACACCTTAGAACGGCGCTGCGCACCGCCGTCGACCATCACCCTGCGCTGACCGCCGCGCGGCGCGAACCGCCCGTCCTGGCCGAGGACTGGGCCTCCGCCGTTGCCGAGGCCGACGCCCGCGCCATTGCGCGGGCACGGGCAGCCGCGCCCGAGATCAAACTCTCCGTGCGGGACCTGCCGGATCCCCGGGTGCCGGCCGAGAAGTGGCCGAGGTGGCCCCGCTGGTGGAGTCCGCCCTGCACAACCACCAGCCCCTGCACGAGGTTCCGAGGTCCTTCAAGAAACCTCCGCACCCGCCAACCCTTGCGCCGCTGGACACCGGGTCGCTTGTGTCCCTGGCCGGCCCGCCGCACATGCTGAAGGAAACATCGCCCGCCGGCGAACAGGGAGATGGGAAGAAGCCCTTACCCTGAGCAACCATCTGGGCTAGCGTGAAACGCATGGAATTCAGATACCTCGGAAACAGCGGTTTCAAAGTCTCGGAAATCACGTTCGGCAACTGGCTCACCCACGGCTCCCAGGTGGAGAACGACGTCGCCACCCAGTGCGTGCGGGCGGCCCTGGACGCCGGAATCAGCACCTTCGACACGGCCGATGTCTATGCCAATACCGCGGCGGAGACTGTCCTGGGCGAGGCGCTGAAGGGCGAGCGCCGTGAATCGCTGGAGATCTTCACCAAGGTCTACGGACCCGCCGGCCCCAAGGGCAAGAACGATCTTGGCCTGTCCCGCAAGCACATCATGGAATCCATCAACGGCTCGCTGCGCAGGCTGCAGACAGACTACGTGGACCTCTACCAGGCCCACCGCTACGACTTCGAAACGCCGCTGGAAGAAACCATGCAGGCGTTCGCGGACATCGTCCGCCAGGGCAAGGCCCTGTACATCGGGGTCAGCGAGTGGACGGCAGATCAGCTGCGCGAAGGCCACGCCCTCTCCAAAGAGCTCGGCTTCCAGCTCATTTCCAACCAGCCGCAGTACTCCATGCTGTGGCGGGTCATCGAGGCCGAGGTAGTGCCGGCATCGGAGGAACTGGGCGTGTCCCAGATCGTTTGGTCTCCCATGGCCCAGGGCGTCCTCAGCGGCAAGTACCTTCCCGGCCAGCCCGCCCCTGAGGGCAGCCGCGCGACGGATGACAAGGGCGGGGCCAAAATGATCGAGCGCTGGATGCGCGACGACGTCCTGTCCGGCGTGCAGGACCTCAAGCCGATCGCGGAGGAAGCCGGCCTCTCCATGCCGCAGCTGGCCGTCGCCTGGGTGCTGCAGAACCCCAACGTGGCATCGGCCATCGTGGGCGCCAGCCGTCCGGAGCAGATCGCGGACAGCGTGGCGGCGGCCGGGGTGACGCTGGAGCCGGAGGTCCTGAAGAGGATTGACGACGCCATCGGTTCGCTGGCTGAACGCGACCCGGCAAAGACCCAGTCCCCGCCCAAGCGGGAAGCGTAACCGGTGGCTTCCGCTGCCGCGCTGCCGGACCTGGCGGTCACGGGTTCCACCGGGGGGCTGGGCGGGATGGTGGCGCGGCAGCTGGCCGACGCCGGATTCGCCCAGCGCCTGCTGGTGCGCGACACCAAGCGGGCACCCGCGCTGGGGGATACCTTTCCCCTGGCCTGCTCCTACGCGGACTCCGGGGCGGCGCGGTCCGCCCTCGAAGGGGTCAAGACCCTGTTCATGGTGTCCGCCGCGGAGAACGCGGAACGGGTGCAGGAGCACTATGCCTTTGTGGACGCCGCTGCCGCAGCCGGAGTGGAGCACGTGGTGTACACGTCCCTCTTCGGGGCGGCCCCGGACGCGGCCTTTACGCTGGCGCGGGACCACTACGCCACCGAGGAGCGCATCAAGGCGTCCGGGATGGCTTACACCTTCCTGCGGGACAACCTCTACCTGGATGTCCTGCCGCTGCTCGCCGGCACGCGCGGGGTCATCCAGGGGCCCGCCGGCAGCGGCACCTTTGCCGGCGTGGCCCGCGAGGACATCGCCCGCTGCGCCGTTGCGGTGCTCCGGGATCCGGCAATCCACAAGGGCAAGACCTACAACCTGACGGGCCCGGAGGAACTGTCCCTGGCACGGGCTGCCGAGGTCCTGACGCAGGGTACCGGCCGGACCGTCACGTACCAGCCGGAGACGGTGGACGAGGCCTATGCATCCCGCGCCTCCTATAACGCGCCGCAGTGGCAGCTGGACGCCTGGGTGAGCACCTACACCTCCATCGCCCGCGGGGAGATGGCCGAGTCTCCCGGATGTGCATGGGCTGACGGGGCAGGACCCGATCAGCCTGGCGGAGTTCCTCACCCGTCCGGTCCTGTAGTTCCGGGCTCCCGGGAAGAGGCGTTGACGTGCCGGCGGTGCGGGCGTAGACCTGTGGCATGACCCAGACGTCCCGGCACGAGCAGTCCACCGGAGCCAGTGAAGCATCCGCCCAGCCGGGGGCCGGCCCCACCACCGGCCCCCTGACCCGGGAAGAGCTGCAGCTGTCAGCCCGGAACCATTCCATGCCGCTGGAGGCACTGCGCAGGGATGTCACGCCGCCCGGCCTTCACTACGTCCTCACGCACTTCGACATCCCGGACCTGGACGCCGGTTCCTGGCACCTGAGAATCAGCGGTGCTGTGGAGCGCGCACTGGAACTGAGCATGGCAGCGCTCCGGAAGGACCCCGCCATCACTGTGCCCGTGACGCTGGAGTGCGCCGGCAACGGCCGTTCCCTCCTCTCACCCCGGCCCATGAGCCAGCCCTGGATCCAGGAAGGGGTAGGCACCGCGCACTGGACCGGCGTTCCGCTCGCCTACCTCCTGGGCAAGGCGGGTGTTCACCAGAACGCCGTGGAGGTGGTCTTCACCGGTGCCGATGCCGGGGTGCAGGGCGGCGTCCCCCACCACTACGCGCGGAGCCTGCCGATCCGTGAAGCGCTGCGTGCCGACGTCGTACTCGCATACACAATGAACGGCGCCGAGCTGCCGCCCCAGCACGGCTACCCCCTCCGCCTGGTGGTCCCGGGCTGGTACGGCATGGCCAGCGTGAAGTGGCTTGAGTCCATCGAGGTGGTCACTGCTCCCTTCACCGGATACCAGCAGCAGGTGGCGTACCGCTACCAGGAGACCGCGGACGACGCCGGCACTCCGGTTTCACGGATCAGGGTGCGTTCGCTGATGGTTCCGCCGGGGGTCCCCGACTTCTTCACCCGGAACCGCATCCTGGCCCCGGGCCCGGTGCTGCTGCAGGGCCGTGCCTGGTCCGGAGAGGGTGCGGTGACGGGCGTGGAGGTGGGGATCGACGGTACGTGGCTGCCCGCCCAGCTGGACAAGCCGGCCGGCGGGTTCGCGTGGCGGAAGTGGACGCTGCCCTGGGTGGCGGACCCGGGCGTGCACATCCTGTCCTGCCGTGCCACGGATGCCACCGGAGCCACCCAGCCCCTGGAGCAGAACTGGAACTACCAGGGGATGGGCAACAACATGGTGCAGCAGGTCAGCGTGACGGTGGAATGACGCTGCACTGATTGCCGGCGCGCCCGGGGCTATACTCGGTGCCAGCCATGACCAGCCTTCCTTCCTCCCCCGCCAGCGTCCGTATCGATGCGTGGTTGTGGGCGATCCGCGCCTATAAGACCCGTTCCGCCGCCACCGCAGCCTGCCGGGCGGGGCACGTCCGGTTGAACGGCAGCCCGGCCAAAGCCTCTGCCACCCTGGTGACCGGCGATACCGTGACAGTCAGGATGCCGGGCTATGAACGCACCCTCGAAGTGCGGCGGCTCATTGCCAAGCGTGTGGGGGCGGAAGCGGCGTCCCACTGCTTTACTGACCACACCCCTCCCCGGCCGATCGCGCCGGCGCTCGGGCTGCCGCAGCGGGACAGGGGGACCGGGCGGCCCACCAAGAAGGACCGCCGCGAAATGGAGCGGCTCCGCGGGCAGGCCTGAATCCAGCGGGCGGGGACGCCGGGTTGTGTCCGTTTGTTGTGTCCCTGCCGTCAGCGGCCGGTCTTTGCCCGCGCCTGCACGAGGTTGGCGAACGGCAGCTTCCCGAATTCCGCCAGGAACGCTGCGTGGTAGCCGGCTTCCGCGTCACCCAGCTGTTCCGGGGCCAGCTCCTTCCAAGCAATGGAGAGCGATCCGGCATCGGCGAGCTGCCAGATGGTCCGGCCATCCCAGTGCCCGGGCGGTTTTCCCTGCCCGAAGTCCACGAATTCCTGGATCTGCCGCCGCAGGCCCCTGCTGCCCTTGCTTCCCGGTCCGGCCTTCCCGATGTAAAGAACGACGGCGTCCTCCACCCACTCCGCGGTCAGCGCGGCTTCGGGAAGGGTCGGGTCCTTTTTCTTGAAGGTGCCCGCGGTGCTCTTCTTCAGGAAACGCGGCTGGAATCCTTGCGGGGCAACCACGGCGAACAGGCCTGTCCCTGCGGGATCCGCATGGTTTCGAGGTCGCGGACAGGGCGGAAGCCGGTGAAGCCGTCGGCTTTCAGGCCCTTCCTGGTGAACTGCATAGTGTCATTCAACAGCACCCGTGCTGCTGCCTTCTGTTTCTGCAGCGCGCACTTTGAACAGCTGCTCCGGGCATGGGGGTGCCATGGCCAAATTTCCCTGCCCACCCTCAGGGCGGAAGCGTAGAGTGGCCTAAGACGCCTGATTCTGACCACCTTGCTGTGAGGGAGAGATCGTGACGATTGACTGGGACGAAAAAAAAAGGCCCTGCTACAGGAACCGAACATCGCGAAGGTAACCCAGCTTTGCGACGAACTCATGGAGAGGAAGCCCGGCTCTACCGTGCCGTACATCGACCCCGTCCACGATGAGGATGAATGCCGGCTCGTCAGCCTGCAGGGGAGCCCCGGAAAAGGCACCGAGTCCGGTTTTGTCTCGCACAACAATGACGATGAAGCCGCCCGTCGGGCCACCCAGATCTACGAACTGGCCGAGCTCGACCCCCGCTACGTGATGCCGTGGAACGCCTACCCTTGGGTCCGGGAGCCCGGCAGCCCGTCAGCGCTGAGCGTTCAGGAAAAAACCGACGGCCTCCGCCCGTTCCGCCAGTTCCTCAAGATCAACGCACGCGTCTCGGCGATCATCGCCCACGGCACCGACGCCTCCGCCTTCCTCACCCTGTACGAAAAGACCTACCACTCCGCCCTGAAGAACAGCGGCATCAAGATCTACAAGGCGACAGCGCTCGGAGGCCGGGCGTTCGCAGTCTCCGAAGCCAAGCAGGAAGAACTCCTGGCCAAGAACGTCGAGACCTATAAAGACGCCATGCAGCGGGCCGGCATCCAGCACCTGTGACACCTGCCGCGCAGCAGGACGTCCTGGACTGGCTCCTGGCCGGTGACCCGGCCATCCGCTGGCAGACCCTGCGGGACCTGGCTGTTGCCCCTGCCGCGGAAGTCAGGGCCGAACGGAACCGGGTCGCCACCGAGGGCTGGGGGTCCCGCTTGCTTTCCCTGCAGGGATCGGACGGGCAGTGGGCGGGCGGCACGTACTGGCCGGCAGTGGACGATGACCCCGTCAACCAGCCCTGGACCGCAACCACCTACAGCCTCCTGCTCCTCCGCGATTTCGGCCTGGTCCCGGACAGCCCGCAGGCCCGCCGAGCCGTCTCACTCGTCAGGGAAAACAGCCGCTGGGAACAAGGAAACCAGCCGTTTTTCGAAGGTGAAGTTGAACCGTGCATCAACGGCATGGCCGCCGCGCTGGGCGCCTACTTCGGGCAACACGTGGACAGTGTGGTGCAGCGGCTGACGGGTGACCAGTTGCCCGACGGCGGCTGGAACTGCGAGGCCGAACGGGGATCCTTACGGTCCTCGTTCCACAGCACCATCTGCGTCCTCGAAGGACTCCTGGAGTACGAGCAGGCCACCGGAGGGACGCCGGCATCCCGGGCTGCCCGGGAAGGGGCTGAGGAATACCTCCTGGAGCGCCGGCTGATGCGTCGGAAATCAACCGGTGGCATCATCAGCGAGGACTGGCTGCTCTTCTCCTATCCGACCCGCTGGTTTTATGACGTCCTCCGCGGGCTGGACTACTTCCGGGCCACAGGAGCTGCCCCGGACCGGCGCCTGGCAGATGCTGTGGAGCTGGTCCGCATAAAACAGCAGCCAGACGGAACCTGGCTGCTGGAGAACACGCATCCCGGAAAGGTCCACTTCGAGCTGGAGGACGGCGATGGAAGCCCCAGCCGCTGGAACACACTGCGCGCCCTGCGGGTGCTGCGCTGGTGGGACGGTTCCTGACCCTCCACCACACGGGGTTTGCCTAACCCTCGAGGAGACGCCGCCGGTGCTTCAACTCTTTGACCCACGCCCTGGTGACCATGTCCGGGAAGGGCGAGCCGCCGTCGTCGTCCCCCTGTGAACCTTTGACGACGGCGAAGGCCGTTCCCGCCTCAAGGTCCGCCAGCAGCGGTCCCGACGCTTTAAGGGCTAGCTCCAGCACCTGGACGGCCGAGCGTTCCGGGAGTCCGAGCTCCGTTGCCCAGCCCAGGAAGTGGCGGCGCGAGATCCCCGTCCGCTTGCCGTCCAGGGTCAGGGCCAGGGTTTTGTCGCCGTAGACCACTGTGGAGGGGATGTCGTAGACGGGTGCGATCGCCCACTCGCCATGCGGCTGCTGGACCATGGAGACGTTCTTCGCATGCAGGTCGCCGTTGCCGGTGAGCCATGCGAAGGCGCCCTGGATGGCGAGGTTCCGGAGCGCGGGAAGCGGCGCCGAGCAATGTTCGGCCAGCGCATGGCAGACCTGCCCGTACCCCACGTTGTACTTGTCCGCCGGATAGAGCTTCAGAACCTGGGCCCCGTCCTCGACCGCCAGGCGCAGCACGTCATCCAGGCCTCCGCCGGGCAGGGGCACCCGGTCGAAGCGTTCCACCAGCAGGCCCGGCCGGCCGGCGATGTCGCGGATCAGCTGGACGCGGCTGAGCGGAATCCGGAGCCTGGCGGCATAGCGGAACATGACCAGTTCGTTCTCCACCACATGCGGGAACTCCGGGGCGTTGAGTTTGAGGATGAACCTTTTGCCAGCACTGGCCACCGGAAGCGAAATCATGCCTGCGGACAGCTTGTCCTGAACGCCGGCAAGCGCCACCGGGTCGATCAGGTCCGGATCACCCAGCAACTGGCCGAAATCCACGGGCTGTTTCTGGTCCAGCTCCACCGCGTGTTCGTCGGGGTCCAGCGGTTCCCCGTGGCCCACGATCTGCACGTCCCCCACCGGGTTTCCGCCCGCGGCGATGAGCAGGGACAGGTCATCGTCAGCACTGGTTTTGATGGAACGCCGCAGCGCGTTGAGCCGGCGGCCCTCGGGCAGCAGCCCCGTGAAGTATGGCGGGGCGGCCCCCGCGGCGGACAGGACAGGCTCGGGGCTGAGTGGCAGGGAGGAGGCGACGGCGGGTCCCCCGGACGCGAGGTAGGCCGGGAGGTAGCTGAACCGGGTTCCGCCGTCGTACCGTTCCAGCCTCGCCGCCAGGACGCCTGCCTTGTAGATATCGGCGATCCGGTGCCTCATGATGGTCCGCCTTCAGCACGTCCCGCTCCCGCCCGGGTACGGGCGGCCTGGCTGGTCCGGGTGGTGAGGTGCAGTTCAAGCCCCAGGGTGTCGAGGACCGCGACCAGCGAATCCAGCTGGATACTGGGCTTGCCCTGTTCCACGAACCGGACGAACCGTTCGGAGACACCTGCCATGTCGGCCAGGTCCCGCTGGGTAAGGCCGAGGACGGTGCGGCGAGAGCGCACTTCGCCAGCCAGGAAGTCCGTGAAGTGCTTGTCCATGATCGCCCTATAGGTACGTTCGTGCCGGTTAATGCTGTATCTGGAAGCTTAGTCCCGAAGCGGCCTGGAGAAAGAGAAAACCGGTACGAACGTGCCGCTAAACCCGGGCAACAACGAACCCTGCCGCCAACCGCAGGGGCATCCCGCATTGACACCAGTTGTGACCGGTGCCATGCTTAAAGCGTGAACCTGTCAGACAGCCGGACAGCAGGACAGCCTGCTCCCCTCCCCCTCGCGCGGCTCAGTGCTGCCGAGGCGGTGTTCAACGCCATCCGCGGCGACATTGAGGCCGGACAGATTCCCGTGGGCGGCAAGCTCAGCTCCGAGGCGACGCTCGCACAGCAGTACGGGGTGAGCCGGTCGGTGATCCGGGAAGCGCTGCGCTCCTGCACTGCTTTGGGCCTGACGGTCACCAAGACGGGCAAGGGCACGTTCGTCGTCGCCAACAAGGTGGCCAACGACCTCACCCTCGGCCAGTACTCGGCCCGGGACCTGACCGAGGCGCGCCCGCACATTGAAGTTCCGGCAGCCGGGCTGGCGGCGGAACGCCGGTCCGACGAGGAGCTCGAGACCCTCCGCCACATCGTGGCCGCCATGGCCACCGAAACGGATCCCGAGTCCTGGGTGGCCCTGGACTCCAGCTTCCACGCCACCATCGCGCGTGCCAGCGGCAACAAGGTGTTCGAAAGCGTGGTGGCGGACATCCGTGATGCCCAGGCACACCAGTCGGAAACACTGAATATGGTGGCCGACCGGCAGCACGCCTCAGACATTGAACACCAGCAGATCCTTGCAGCCATCGAGGCCGGCTCCGCCGCTGACGCGAGTGCGGCCATGGCCAACCACCTGCGCGCCGTGGGCGAGGCCCTCGACTCCATCCTCAACAACTAGCAACAAAGCAACCCCAAGGACCCCATGCCCTCCCCTGTGTTTTCCGCTGCCCGCATTGATGCCCCGGCACCATCAAGCCTGCCGCAGCACACTCCCCTGGTCGCCGCCATCCGCGACGGCCTGGTGGAGAGCGTCCACTACGGCTCGGCCATCGCCCTCGACGCCGACGGTTCCACGCTGGCAGCCGCTGGGGACCCGGCGACCCCCTTCTACCCCCGGTCCTCACTCAAGCCGCTGCAGGCCGTCGCCATGATCCGGGCCGGGCTCGAGCTCCCGGCAGACCTCCTGGCGCTGGCAGCGGCCAGCCACTCCGGCGCGGCAGAACACCGTGACGGCGCCCTGCGCATCCTCGACATGCACGGCCTGTCCGTCACCGACCTGGAAAACAGCACCGACCTCCCCTACGGCGGGGCCGAACGCGAAGACTGGCTGCGCACCGGCGGCCGCGCCACCCAGCTCACCCAGAACTGTTCCGGCAAGCATGCCGCCATGGCCGCAACCTGCGTCATCAACGGCTGGCCCGTCCAGGGCTACCTCCACCCGCAGCACCCGCTGCAGCAGCTCGTCCGGTCCACTGTCGTCGAACTGGCCGGCGAGGAACCGCCCGCCGTCAGCACGGACGGCTGCGGCACCCCGCTCTTCGCGCTGACGCTGGGCGGCATGGCCCGCGCCTTCGGCCGGATCGCCCAGGCCGCCTCCTTCGCGGCCCGAGACGACGACGGCGGCGCGGAAGCCGCCGTCGGCCTCGCCATGCAGCAGCACCCGGAGATGGTGGCCGGGGAAGGGCGCGACGTCACCGACCTCATGCGGCTGCTCCCGGGGGCCGTCGCCAAGGACGGCTTTGAAGGCGTCCAGCTGGTGGGCCTGCCCGACGGCCGCGCCGTGGCCGTGAAGATTTCCGACGGCGGCGACCGCGCCCGGATGCCCGCCACCGTGAGCCTGCTGGAGGCGATCGGCGTCGACACCGCCGCGCTGGCCGGCATCGCCACCGCCCCCGTGCTGGGCGGCGGACACCAGGTGGGCCTGCTGCAGGCCACCGACTTTTTGAGCAACAGCCTGTCCAAACCCGACAACGAAGCCCTGTGAGGACTCCCATGACCATCGTCGAAACCGCCGCGGACGACACTTCCGTTCCGACAACCCGGTCCGAGCACGACCTGCTCGGCGACAGGGACGTCCCGGCCAACGCCTACTGGGGCGTCCACACCCTCCGGGCCGTGGAAAACTTCCCCATCACCGGCCAGAAGCTCTGCTCCAACATGCACCTGGTCCGCGGCCTGGCAGCGGTCAAGCTTGCCGCCGCCCGCACCAACCGGGAGCTCGGGCTCCTCGACGCCGAACGCGCGGAAGCCATCGAGCAGGCGTGCCAGGACATCCTGAACGGGCACCTGGCCGACCAGTTCGTCGTCGACGTCATCCAGGGCGGTGCCGGCACGTCGTCGAACATGAACGCCAACGAGGTCATCGCCAACCGTGCCCTGGAAATCCTGGGCCATCCCAAGGGCGACTACGCGCGGCTGCACCCCAACGACCACGTCAACCTCAGCCAGTCCACCAATGACGTCTACCCCACCGCCGTGAAGCTGGGCACCATCTTCGCTGCACGGGAACTGGTGGACGCGCTGGCCGAACTTGAGGAAGCCTGCGCCGCCAAGGCCCTGGAATTCCGCACCGTGGTGAAAATGGGCCGCACCCAGCTGCAGGACGCCGTCCCCATGACCCTGGGACAGGAGTTCGGCACGTACGCCATCACCATCGGCGAGGACCGGCTGCGCCTGGCCGAAGCTGAACTGCTGATCCACGAGATCAACCTCGGCGCCACCGCCATCGGCACGGGCCTGAACGCACCCGCCGGCTACGCGGAGGCAGCCTGCCGGCACCTGGCCGAAGTTACCGGCCTGCCGCTGGTCACCGCCGTCGACCTCATTGAAGCAACCCAGGATGTGGGCGCCTTCGTCCACCTTTCCGGCGTGCTGAAGCGCGTGGCCGTGAAACTCTCCAAGATCTGCAACGACCTCCGCCTCCTCTCATCCGGCCCGCGTGCCGGCTTCGGCGAAATCAACCTGCCGGCCGTCCAGTCCGGCTCCTCCATCATGCCCGGCAAGATCAACCCGGTGATCCCGGAAGTGGTCTCGCAGGTGGCCTACGAAGTCATCGGCAACGACGTCACCATCACCATGGCCGCCGAAGCCGGGCAGCTCCAGCTCAACGCCTTCGAACCCGTCATTGTCCATAGCCTCCACAAGAGCATCTCCCACCTGGAAGCGGCGTGCCGCACCCTCACCGCACGCTGCATCCGGGGCATCACCGCCAACACCGAACACCTCCGCCGCACCGTGGAACAGTCCATCGGCCTGGTCACAGCCCTGAATCCCCACCTGGGCTATGCCACCGCGACCGCCATCGCGAAGGAAGCACTCGCCACCGGCAAGGGCGTGGCAGAACTCGTCCTTGAGCACGGCTCCTTACCGGTGCCCAGCTTCAGGAACTCCTCAGCCCCGAACGCCTGGCAAACCTCAGCAAGTCAGTCCCCGAACATCCCCGGACTTAGAAGGACACACCCATGACAAATCCCCCCCGTCACAGACCACACCATTCCCCCGCAGGCGCATGCATCGGAGCAGGCGCTGCACGCGGAGGATAAGGGTTACCACAAGAATTTGAAGCCGCGGCAGATCCAGATGATCGCGATCGGCGGTGCGATCGGGACCGGCCTGTTCCTGGGCGCCGGCGGCCGGCTCAACGCGGCCGGCCCGTCCCTGGTCATCGCCTACGCCGTGTGCGGGTTCTTCGCGTTCCTGATCCTGCGCGCCCTGGGCGAACTGGTCCTGCACCGGCCCTCCTCGGGCTCCTTCGTCTCCTACGCCCGCGAATTCTTCGGCGAAAAAGCAGCCTTCGTCTCCGGCTGGTTCTACTGGATCAACTGGGCCACCACCACCATCGTGGACATCACCGCCGCAGCCCTCTACATGAACTTCTTCGGCAACTACATCCCCTGGATGGCAGCCGTCCCGCAATGGGCCTGGGCCCTGACCGCCCTCATCGTCGTCCTCGCCCTGAACCTCGTCTCGGTCAAGGTCTTCGGCGAAATGGAATTCTGGTTCGCCCTGATCAAAGTCGCCGCCCTGGTCATCTTCCTCATCGTCGGCACCTACTTCGTCATCTTCGGCACCCCCGTCGACGGCCAACAAGTCGGCATCAGCCTCATCACCGACAACGGCGGCATCTTCCCCAACGGCCTGCTCCCCATGATCATCCTCATGCAAGGCGTCCTGTTCGCCTACGCCTCCATCGAACTCGTCGGCACCGCCGCCGGCGAAACCGAAAACCCCGAAAAAAATCATGCCCAAGGCCATCAACTCCGTCGTCTTCCGCATCGCCGTGTTCTACGTCGGCTCCGTCATCCTCCTGGCCCTGCTCCTGCCCTACACCTCCTACGAAAAAGGCGTCAGCCCCTTCGTCACCTTCTTCGGCTCCATCGGCATCCAAGGCGTAGACGTCATCATGAACCTCGTCGTCCTCACCGCCGCCCTGTCCTCCCTCAACGCCGGCCTCTACTCCACCGGCCGGATCCTGCGCTCCATGTCCGTCAACGGATTCGCCCCCCCAATTCGCCTCCCGCATGAACAAAGCAGGCGTCCCCTACGGCGGCATCGCCATCACCGCCGCCGTCTCCCTCCTCGGCGTCCCCCTGAACTACCTCGTCCCCGCCCAAGCCTTCGAAATCGTCCTCAACGTCGCCTCCGTCGGCATCATCATGACCTGGGCCACCATCGTCCTGTGCCAAATCCAACTCAAACGCTGGGCAGACAAAGGCTGGCTGCAACGCCCCACCTTCCGCATGATCGGCGCCCCCTACACCGGCTACCTCTCCCTGCTCTTCCTCGCAGGCGTCCTGGCCATGGTCTTCATCGAATCCCCCCTCACCATGCTCGTCACCGCCATCGCATCCATCCTCATGGTCATCGGCTGGTACGCCTGCCGCACCCGCATCCACGAAATCGCCGCAACCCGCGACGGCCACACCGGAGTATCTCCGGTGGTCGCGAACCCGCCCGCGGAGACGTTCAAGAAGTAACCCTTCGGAACGTCCGACGGCGGCACCCCGGGTTCCACAACCATGGAACCCGGGGTGCCGCCGTCAGGGTTTAAGCAGTAAGCCGGAAGCTACCGCTCCGGTTTGACCACCATCGCCGAGCCTCCGCCACGCCTGACCGGTTCGGCGACAGCCGTCACGGTTCTTCCGTCGAGGTCGAACTCGATGGCCGTGGCGGCGCCGATCTCGGCGGCTGAGGTAAAGGCATCGCCTGCCGGCACCAGCTTGTGTCCAAACCGGGCCGTAAGGTCAGTTCCGTACTGGTCGATAAATGCCGGTTCGGCAGTCACGTTGGCGGTATTCCTCTGCGTGGCCCGGGGTGCGGCCAAGGCATCCTCGATGCTCATGCCGAAGTCGATCCGGTTGATCAGCGTCTGCAGGACGGTGGTGATGATGGTGGAACCACCCGGCGAACCGAGTGCCAGGAAGGGCTCGCCGTCCTTGAGCACAATGGTGGGCGACATCGAGGAGCGCGGCCGCTTGCCCGGCTCGATGCGGTTGGCTTCCGTCGGGTTGTAAACGGTGTTGAAGTCGGTGAGCTCGTTGTTGAGGATGAAGCCGCGGCCCGGAACCGTGATGCCTGATCCGCCGGTCTGCTCGATGGTGAGCGTGTACTCCACCACATTGCCCCATTTGTCGGAGACAGTGAGGTTGGTGGTGGAGATGTTCTCCGTGTCCTTCTCATCCGCGAGCGCTGCCGGTTTGACCGGGCAGACGCCGTCGTACGAGGTGACGTCGCCAGCGGGGACCGGCTTGGTTGCCGCCTTCAGCGGATTGATTTCGCAGGCCCGTTCCTTGCCGAAAACCTCGTCCAGGAGCGCTTCCGTTGGTACGTCCACGAACGCCGGATCACCCACGTACTTCCCGCGGTCGGCGAAAGCCAAGGCCGTTGCCTCGAGATAGTGGTGGAGGGCAGCGGCCCGGTCCGCCTTGGCCACGGCCGGCAGGTCGAACGTCTCGAGGATATTCAACGCTTCACCCACGGTAGTACCGCCACTGCTGGAGGGTGCCATCCCGTACACGTCGTAGCCGCGGTAGTTCACATGCGTGGGGTCCTGGTCGATGGCACGGTACTTTGCGAGGTCCTGCGCGGTCATGAAGCCCTTGGGAACGGGAAGCTTCGTGGCCGGGTCCTTCGGCGGGTTCTGCACTGTCTTGGCGATCTCATCCGCGAGCGGGCCCTCGTAGAACGCCCGTGTTCCCTCATCTGCCAACAGCCGGTAGGTGTCGGCGAGGTCCTCGTTTTTCAGTACTGAGCCAACAACCGGAAGTTGACCGCCCGGCAGGAAGAGCTCAGTGGTGGCCGGGAATGCCCTGAAACGCTCGTCATTGTCATCAGTCTGCTGGCGGAAGGTCTCGTCCACCACGAACCCGCGCTCAGCTACCTCGATGGCCGGTTCCAGTGCCTTCGCCAGGCTGAATTTGCCCAGCGTTCCAGCGCCCGCTCCCACGTGGCCGGGGTTCCCGGGACGCCCACCGAGACTCCGCTGGTGACCAGTTCGGGCGTGAAGTTGTACGGCTTGCCGTTGGCGGGATCAATAAACGCATTGGTGGGCATTGCCGCCGGCGCCGTCTCTCGGCCGTCGATAGTGTGGATTTTCCCGCTGTTCGCGTCGTAGTAGACAAAATAGCCGCCGCCGCCGATCCCGGCGCTGTATGGCTCCGTGACGCCGAGGGTGGCGGCAGCTGCGACGGCGGCGTCAACAGCGTTTCCGCCCTTGCTGAGAACTTCGATGGCGGCAGCCGAAGCCTCGGGGTCGACAGTGCTGACGGCACCTCCGCGGCCTTCGGCTACAGGTTCCTTGGCGGTTTGGTACTGATGGTCGGCTTTGTGGGCAGAGGCAGGGCTCATGATCGCCCCTGTGGTCACGCTCATCGCCAGCGCAGCCGTAACGGCTCCTAGCCGGCGTCCCAGATGTGGCATGGTTGCTCCTGATGGGGGTGCGGGTGAGGTGGGGCACACGTTACTCCTCAGGGATGGGACACTCAACGGCTCCGCCTACCCCGCCGGCGGCCCGCCCTACCCTTTATCGGTGCCATGCTGGCATTGTTGGCTTACACCAAGAGCGCGGGTCCTGGCGCCAGGACCCGGAAAGGCGGGAAGGCTGATGCCCGGATCCAAACTTGCCATCGTCGGGGCCGGCAGCGTGGGAACCTCCCTGGCCTATGCCGCACTCATCCGCGGTTCGGCCAGCAACATTGCGCTGTTCGACGTCAACTCCGGCAAAGCGGAAGCAGAAGTGCTGGACCTCGCGCACGGCACGCAGTTCGCAGCGGGGGCCACTTCAGTCACGGGCGGAGGTGACATCGGCGTGACGGAGGGTGCCGACGTCGTGGTCATCACAGCCGGCGCCAAGCAGGAACCGGGACAGACCCGGCTCGACCTGGCCGGGACCAACGTCCGCATCCTCGAACAGCTGATGCCGAAGCTGCTGGAGAGAGCACCTGATGCGGTCTACGTCCTGGTCACCAATCCCTGCGATGTGCTCACCGTCGCTGCCCGGCAAATTACCGGACTGCCGGCGGGCCGGATCTTCTCGTCCGGCACTGTGCTGGATACGTCCCGGCTCCGCTGGCTCCTGGCACGCCACGCCGGTGTTTCGGTGGCAAGCGTCCACGCCAGCATGGTGGGCGAACACGGAGACACCGAATTCCCAGTGTGGTCCGGGGCCAGGATCGGGCCGGTGCCCATCCGCGAATGGACGTCCGGCAGCGGGCGGACGTTCACCCAGGAGCACCTCACTGACACCGCGCGGGAAGTGACCCAGGCGGCCTACAAGGTCATCGCCGGCAAAGGAGCAACCAACTACGCGATAGGCCTGTCCGGTGCCCGCATCGTGGAAGCCCTGCTCCGGGACGAGAATGCTGTCCTGCCTGTGTCCACCGTTCTTGACGGCCAGTACGGGATTTCAGGAGTGGCGCTCTCATTGCCCAGCATCGTGGGCGCCAAGGGTGTCCTGCGCGTCCTGGACACCCCAATGGACCAGGACGAGCTGGCAGCCCTGCAACACTCCGCGGACACCCTGCGGAACACCCTCTCCACCCTCGGGCTCTGAATCCACGCGGGCGGCAATCCTTCCAGGAAGCCGTAATGCAACGCCGCCGCAACCTTCCGCCCGCCGCCGTTCGCTAAGCTCGGCAGTGGCACGAACATGCCGGCTCAATGACGAACCACCCGGGAGATTAGGCGGCTATGACCAACTGGCGAATCAGGGACTTCCACTCGGCTGACCTGGACGGGATCCTGCATCTCTGGGAAACCCTTAAGGCGAGCAACGTCGAGCCGGTCTACGCCCTCTCCGAGGTGCTTGCCTCCTGCGAGAAGGACCATGCCGTGGTGGCGGTGCAGGGCGAGCAGGTGGTGGGCGCCGCCGTCGGACGCGCCGCGCACGACCAGGGCTGGATCGTCTTCCTGGCCACCCTCCCCGAATACCGCGGCCGCGGGATAGGCACCTCGCTGCTGGCCGCCGTCGAAAACCGGATGGCACCCCACGGCCTGAACAAGCTTTCGGCGCTGATGCCGGACTCCGAAACGCGCGTGGAGGCATTCCTGGGCCGCGGCTTCGCGCTGAAGAAGAACCTGCGGTACTTCGAGCGGACCATCCCCGTCCAGCGGCAGGAGCTGGGTGCGCTGGGCCAGCTGGGTGGCCGCGTCCTGGCCCGCGACCTGTGGGAAAACGTGGCCGGCATGCACCGGGAGAAGGAACTGCTGGAACGCCGGCTGGTGCTTCCACTGGCCGAAGCGGACCTGGCCGATGAATTCGGCGTGGTCCCGCCACGCGCCGTGGTCCTCTTTGGCCCGCCCGGCACCGGCAAGACCACCTTCGCGAAGGCCATCGCTTCCCGCCTGGAATGGCCATTTGTCGAAGTCTTTCCGTCCCGCCTGGCGGCTGATCCCCAGGGCCTGGCCGGGGCGCTGCGCGAAACTTTCCTGGAGATCGCGGAACTGGAACACGCGGTGGTGTTCATCGATGAAGTGGAAGAGATCGCCTCGCAGCGGTCCGGTGAACCGCCGTCGCCGCTGCAGGGCGTCACCAACGAACTCCTGAAGATCATCCCCGCCTTCCGCGAACAGCCGGGCCGCCTGCTGGTGTGCGCCACCAACTTCATCCGCGCGCTCGATTCGGCGTTCCTGCGGCACGGCCGGTTCGATTACGTCATCCCCATCGGCCTGCCCGACCGCCACGCACGCGAAGCCATGTGGCAGCGCTTCATCCCCGCACCCGTGGTGGACGACGTGGACGTCGAGCTCCTGGTGGAACGCACCGAGGGCTTCTCCCCCGCGGACATCGAGTATGCCGCCCGCAGCGCCTCCCAGCGCGCGCTGGAAAAGGCCGTGTACGACGACGGCGGGCTGGCCTCCGGAGCGCGGCCGTCAGTCCGGGAAGCGGTGCGGAAAGGACCGTCCACCCAGGACTACCTGGATGCCATCGGCGAAACCCGCACCACCGTCAGCGAGGAAGTCCACCAGGACTTCCTCGAGGACATCGACGCCCTCGCGCGCGTCTGAAAGGCCCGGGACTTTCTGCCCTTACCTCCGCACCGGGCGGGCACCAGTATCGAGGTATGGCACACATTGTTATCCCTTACGGGACCTCCGAGGGCCAGACGGCCCGGATCGCGGAGTTTATTGCCGACGTCCTGCGGGCCCACGGACACGACGTGGAGCCCGTGGACCTGAAACACTCGGACCACCTTCTGGCCGGCAAGTATGACGCCGCCATCGTGGGCGCTTCCATCCACATGGGGAAGCACGAGGAATACGTCCGGGACTTCGTGCTGAAGAACCGCGAAGCGCTGGAAGGGATCCCTTCTGCGCTGTTCTCCGTCAGCCTGGCCGCGCACGGCGACATGGAAAACGCCGAACAATACGTTGCCCAGTTCGAGGAGGAGACGGGCTGGCACCCTGCCCGGGTGGCCCTTTTCAGCGGGGCCCTGCTGTATACACAGTACGGGTTCCTCAAGCGCATGGTGATGAAGAAGATCGCTCAGGACAAAGGCGGCCTGGACACCGATACGTCCCGCGACTACATCTATACGGAATGGGACGGCGTCCGGCGGTTTGCCGAGGACTTCGCTGCCGGCCTGGAGCCGAAAGCGGTCCAGAGTAATCTTTGAGGCATGTCCTCGAACCCTCTCCGGCATGCCTTCGCGCGCATGGGCGGCCGTGATCCGCATGAAAAACATCGGGCCGCGACGCCCCTGGAACTCTTCTTTGACCTGACCTTTGTCATCGCCTTCGGGGTGGCGGGCAGCCAGTTCGCCCACGAGATCGCCGAGGCCCACTTTGTGGAGGGCCTCATGGCGTTTTCCTTTGCGATGTTTGCGGTGATCTGGGCCTGGATCAACTTCACCTGGTTTGCCAGCGCCTATGACACGGACGACTGGGTGTTCCGGGTGGTCACCATGGTCCAGATCGTGGGGGTGCTGATCCTCACGATGGGGATCGAACCGATGTTCCACTCGATTGTGGAGGGTCGGCACGTGGACAACCGCGTCATCGTGGCCGGCTACGTGATCATGCGGCTTGCCCTGGTAACGCAGTGGATCCGGGCGTCCCGCCAGGATCCCGCGCGCCGCCAGACGTGCCTGCGCTACGCCAAATACCTTGCCCTCGTACAGCTCGGCTGGATCGCCGTGCTGGTTGTGGACACCGATGTAGCCACCACATTCCTTCTGGTGATCCCCCTGGTGGCACTGGAAATGGCCACGCCCTATGCGGCGGAACGCGATGAGAGGACCCCATGGCACGCACACCATATCGCCGAGCGGTACGGGCTGCTGGCCATCATCGCCTTGGGCGAGTGCCTGATCGGCGCGATTGAAACCCTGCGGGCGATCGTGGCGAACCACGGCTGGAGCGTGGACGCGGCACTGGTCGGCTTCGGCGGTACGGCCCTGGCCTTCGGGATGTGGTGGGTGTACTTCATGCTGCCGGCCGGACGGGCCCTGCACCTGAGGCGGCACCGCTCATTCCTTTTCGGCTACGGCCACATTCCCATCTTCGCGGCGATTGCGGCCACCGGCGCAGGGCTGCATGTGGCGGCGTACTACATCGACCATGAGGCACACATCAGTGCGGCAGCGGCCGTCGCCTCCATCGCCGTCCCGGTTGCTGTCTTCAAACTTGCCCTGACCTGGCTGTACAGCACCATGATGGGGCCGGACCGGACGGTGATTGCGGTTGCCGCCGGAATCATGGTGGTCCTGGCCGGGGCCGTTGCCATGGCGGCTTTGGGGGCCTCGGTCCCGGTGTGCATGCTGGTCATGGTGCTGGGGCTGGCGGCGTCCATCGTCATCGATGAGCGCCGCGGAGCCGAGCGGCTGCACACCGCGCTGCAACGGCTTGAAGCAGGAACTACCGCTCCCCAGCCCTAACGTCAGCCGATGCGGCGCCGGCGCCCGCTTCACCATAGGAGAGATTCTCGTAGTCGGTGGTGTCTTCCTCGTCCAGGCGGTCGTCCAGCTCCTCCAGCAGCCACGGATTCACCCGGGCCAGGATCTTGCGGACCTCCTCCACCTCGACGGCGGCGTACAGCACGGGCCGGGCGTCGCGGTATTTGGTGACCGGCGGTTTGTCCGGCCATTTCTCAGCAAGGGCTTTGACCCTTTCCGGCAGGGAGTTGTGGGCGTTGTCCGCAATCTTGACCAGGGCAGCGTCGTGGTCCTCGGCGATCTCGCGAATCCCGGCCTGGTAATCGTCCGGGTTGCTGTGAAGCCGGTTGGTGACCCGCTCAATAATCTCCACGGCGCGCTCGGAAACGCCCATGTCCAGCAAGGCCTGCCGGGTGATCGGAGTGTCCTCGGCGATATCGTGCAGGTATCCCGCGATCCGGATATCGTCGTCGAAGTCGGCCAGGGCGTCGCCCACAGCCAGGACGTGTTCCCGGTAAGGCCTCTTCAACTTGTCCTTCTGCCGGTTGTGGGCCACCTCGGCAAGGACTTTGGCAGTCTCTACGGTGAACCTTGGGGCCGGACCGTGGGCCGGAAAATGGTCATCTGACATACCCCAAGCCTACGGGCCGCTCCAGACCCATGGCTGCCGCGGGAGCGTAGCCGGATTGAACGCTGCCAACGCCTGCTCCAGGGTGCCGGCGGGAAGGTTCAGGGAGGCGAGAAGACGGTCCCGCACGGCATTAGCGGAGACGCCCGCCCCGGCAAGGTCGGCAAGCGTCACTGCCCCGTCCCGCTTTGCCAGCCGGGCGCCGTCGGAGTTGACCACCAAGGGAACATGGGCATATTCCGGAAGCGGAATATTCAAGAGGGATGCCAGATAGGCCTGCCGTGGCGTGGACGGAAGCAGGTCGTCACCCCGGACCACCTGGTCCACGCCCTGGTCCGCATCGTCCACCACCACGGCAAGGTTGTAAGCCACCACGCCGTCGTTTCGGCGCAGGACAAAGTCGTCCACCACGCCAGGAAATTCGCCGTGCAGGACATCGTGGACGGTGAACTCCTGGACCGCAGACCGCAGCCGGATGGCCGCGGGCCGGATGGAGCGCTTGAACTCCCGCTCCGCGGGTCCAGGTTCCGGCAGGTGCCGGGGTAGGCGCCCTGCGGGGCGTGCGGGGCCGAGGGCGCCTCCTGAATTTCCCGGCGGGTGCAGAAGCACTCGTAGGTAAGGCCGGCATCACCGAGCCGCCGGATGGCATCCTCGTAGAGCCGGCCACGGGCAGTCTGCCGGACCACGCCGCCGTCCCATGTCACCCCGACCGCCTCAAGGTCCCGCAACTGCACTGCCTCCGCACCGGCCCGCGCACGGTCCAGGTCCTCGACCCGGAGCAGGAAGCTCCGCCCCGTGGAGCGGGCAAACAGCCACGCCAGCATGGCGGTGCGCAGATTGCCCACGTGAAGCTCACCGGAAGGACTGGGGGCAAAGCGGCCGGCAGACGTCATGGATCCAGCCTATGCGGACAACACAAGAGCCCCTCAGCTACCGATTGCTACGGAAATCCGATGATCGGTGGCTCAGGGGCTCTTGCCGTGAAAGGTGCGGAATGACGATGCGTGAACAAGAGTCAATCAGCGGCGGCCTCCTTGCGGGAAGCGGTCTGCAGCGTCCGGGTGGTGTGCCGAAATGCCGTTGGCCTGCGGGTTCCGGCGGTAGCCGTTGCCCAGTTGCCAATATTTCAGCAGAGATCCTACAGTTGGTGCAACCGGCACGGATTGCACTGGTCAATCCGATCAATCTCTCCCCGCTTCAGAGACAGGAACTGATCAGATTGCAGGAACTGGACCCGACCGACAAGCGGATTCTTCGCGCCCTCGACGAGGACCCGCGCGTGCCCATCATGGTGCTGGCACAGCGGTTGGGACTGGCGCGCGGAACGGTGCAGACGCGGTTGGAACGCATGGCGGCGTCAGGTGCGCTTCGCCCCAACAGCAGCAGGGTGCTCCCCGCCGCCCTGGGACGCGGGGTGGCCGCATCCGTCAGTGCGGAGCTCGACCAGAGCCACCTCAACGAGGCCATCGCGGCTCTGCGCAAAATCCCCGAAGTCCTCGAATGCCACGCCCCGGCCGGGGATACCGACCTGCTGATCAGGGTTGTCGCCACCAGCCCGGACGACCTTTACCGGGTTTCCGAGGAGATCCGGCTGTGCCCGGGCATCGTGCGCACCTCCACCAGCATGTTCCTCCGGGAAGTCATCCCTTACCGCACCACCGGGCTGCTCGCAGCAGACTGACCAAGCCCCGGCCGCCCCTTCGACGGGCACCGGGGACCTCTCCCCATCGCCGCCTGCCACCCGTCCCGGTTAGGCTGACAGCCGGGATATCCAATCGGGGGGGAATCATGGCGGGGACGTTCTACGGTGGCGACGTTGGGCAGCTCCGGCAGCTGGCCAAGGAGCTGGCGGGCGGGGCCAACAAACTGGACGCCCTGAGCCAGCAGCTGGGCAGTACCATCAGCGCCGGCCTGTGGAAGGGGCGCGACGGCGACCGGTTCCGCGGCGAATGGTCCTCATCCCACGTGAAGCTCCTAAAGTCCGCGACAGCCGGGCTCGAGGCGGCATCCAAGGTGCTTCTCGCCAATGCAGACGAACAGGAGCGGGCCAGCACGGGCAGCGGCCCGGGCGGTTCAGGGGGCGCCGGCGGTTCAGTGGGCGCCGGTGGTTCCGGGGGCGCTGGCGGTTCCGGCGATGGGACAGCCCAGAACCTGACCGATACCCTCACCGCCATGACACCGGAGGAACGCCGGGAGTACCTGCAAAGCGGCGAATTCGAACGGTGGGCGCTGGCCAACCCTGACGCGGCGAAGGCTGCCCTGGATGCGGCCGCGGACTCAGGCCTGATCGACAAGAACTCGCCGGAATACGCGGACTTCCTCAGCTCCTACTGGAACAACCAGGCCATGCTGGACATGGGCATCGACCCCGCCAGCTGGGATACCTCCAGGGGCACGGAGCCCAACTGGGAAACCATCCGGAGCGTCTACGACTTCTACGGCCAGGCCTACCTTGCCAACCCCGACCTGCAGTGGGCCGGAATGGCGAACATGATTGGTCCGTCCTTCGCCGGCGGCTTCCGTGACATGGCCATGCTGCGTGACCTCGCGCAGCAGATCGCCGATAACCCCGCCGCCGATATCCCCGTGCCGGTCCTCGACGAGATCGAGCAGTTGGCCGGCATGACGGACGCAGGAGATCCGCTTTTACGAAACCAGCATGCTGGACATGAACAAGGAGATCTTCCTGGACCAGGCCCGGCAGCACCAGGCCTACCTCAACGGCGGACTGGACGAAATCAACCGGCTCAGGGACTCCGGCGCCATCGACGCCGGAACGGCCGATGCGTGGGCGGACATCGACTCCGGTGACCCGGACCGCGTGCAGGAAGGAAACACGGCCCTGCTGTACCGGGAGCAGAACGAGATCATCGCCGACGACTACGACAACATGCGCGGGCACCCGGGAGGGGAAGCCGTGACGTACATGGTGACCCTGGCCGGCGACCCCTCCATCCCGGGAGCCAGGAGCTACCCGGAGGTGTTCCCTTACACCTTCAGCGTGGAGAGCCCCGGCCCAGAGAACATTCCGCTGACCAGCTGGGACAACCCCGCGCAGTTCCGCACCGACTTCACCACCGGCTTCCCGGACGGCAACATCGCCAATGCGGACCAGCGCTGGGAACTGATCCGGCAGGATACGCTGCCGGCCTACCAGGACCTGCTGGCCACGGACCCGGACCAGGCAGCCCGGATCATCGGTTCGGACTTCGATGCCCGCGTGGACCAGTACCGTCCCACCAACAACATCCCGGGAATCATGGACAGGTTCCTGGGCGGCTTTGACACGGAGGTCCACCAGTGACTCCACCCTGCACAGCACCGGCCCGCCACACAAGGCGCGCCATCGCCGTCGTTCTCTTCCTCCTGCCCGCGCTGGCCGCAACACTTGCCCTCAGCGCCTGCCAGCCCGCCGGACCCGCCGATCCCACCTCCGCCTCATCCTCGCCAGGGAGCACCGTGAAAACTTCAGAATTCTCCACACTCGATGCCCCCGGCGTGGACACCATCCGCGAAACACAGGCGGCCCGCCTGGACATGAGCTCCGGCCGGCTCGACAAAGCCGCCGTCCGGGTGGCGGCTGACAGCTATGGCCCCGAAATCAACACCCGCGGCGCCGGCAAGATCAGCCTGAGCATCGCGGCGCCCCACGGCGAAATCACCGCGGAGACGGACCGGATCAGGTTCAACACCACGGCCAGGCGCGCCGACTTCAGCGAGGTGACCTACTTCCTCACCGCGGATTCCCTCGACGAGTACGTGGCACTCATCCGCGACGGCGTGGAACGGTACGGGATCTCCGAGGCCTCGGCAGAGGACTGGATCAGCAGCACCCAGGCAGCTCCGGATTCAAAAAGCGACTTCTCCATCACGCCAGGCACGGCCACCGGACTGACGGTCAACTACGACCTGAGGTACGACGGCGGCAAGGACACCCAGGTGATCATCGTCCACGTCCTGCCTGCGGAGTGAGCGGACGGTTAGACAGGCGGGCCGGCGTTGGACTTCAGGTTCTTCATCACCAGTGTTGAGGTGAGCCGTTCGACGCCGGGCAGGGACGTCAGTTCGGCGTCGTAGAAGCGCTGGTAGGCGGGCAAGTCCTCCGCGATGACCTTGAGCAGGTAATCCGGCGAGCCGAAGAGACGCTGCGCCTCCACGATGTTGGGATGGTCCGCCACCCGGTTCTCGAAAATCTCCATGGTGGGCCTGTCCACCTGCCGGAGCGTCACGAACACGATCGCCTCAAACCCCAGGCCCACCGCCGCGGGGTCGATGTCCGCCTTGTACCCCCGGATCACGCCCGACTTCTCCAGGTCGCGCAGCCGCCGGTGGCAGGGCGCCACGGTCAGGCCCACCTTTGCGGCGAGTGCGGTGGCAGTCATCCTGCCGTCCTCTTTCAGGTGGCGCAATATATTCCTGTCAACAGCGTCAATCACGCAATAATCCTACTGCCCATGCCGGGTGGCGGGCGAAAAGAGGACAGCACTTCCGGGCCGGAAGTCCCTATCGTTTCTCCTGAGAGAACCGACAGGAGAAACCCCATGAATCCGGAGCTGTTCCTGGCCTTCATACTGGTAGCGGCCGCCCTGGCGTGCACTCCAGGCGTGGACTGGGCCTACACCATCACCGCCGGCTTAAGGCAGCGCAGCTTCGTTCCCGCGGTGGCCGGCCTCTGCGGCGGGTACGTCCTCCATACCGTCCTGCTGGTCGCGGGACTGGCGGCGCTGCTGGCCGGAATGCCCGGGGTCCTGGGATGGATCACCCTGGCCGGCGCCGCCTACCTGATGTGGCTGGGCGTCAGCACCCTGCGCTCGTGGCGCGGCGCGTCCTTCAGTGCGGCAGGCGCCGTCGTCCCTCCCGCCGGAAGCCAGCTCCGCGCATTCTTCCAGGGCATGGGCACCAGCGGGATCAACCCGAAGGGCCTCCTTTTCTATGTGGCCCTGATCCCGCAGTTCGTCAGCGCCGAGGCATCCCTGCCCGTGCCCGTGCAGTCCGGGCTGCTGGGCATGACCTTCGTGGCGCTGGCGGGCCTGGTGTACACCGCCGTCGCACTGCTCTCCCGGACGCTGCTGCAGAGCCGGCCCGGGGCAGCACGCGCCGTGACCCTGGCAAGCGGTGTCATCATGGTGCTGCTTGCCGTGGTCCTGCTGGGCGAGCAGCTGGTGCCGCTGCTCGCCGCCGCAGCTAGTCCCCGCTGAGCTTCTTCCAGTCCTGTTCCCAGATGCGGCGCATCTCCTCGTCCTTGCGGATGGGAATGGGTGCGGCGATCTCACGCTGCGGCTCGGGATCCGGCCGGCGCCTGCCCCAGTCGCGCGGGTTCAGGGACCGGCGGCTGGACTCCAGCACCAGCAGTGCCCGGTCCGTCATGGCATCGTTCCGCAGCACCATGTGCGTCTTGCGGCGGCGCAGGACCTCACCGATTGCCTCATGGGCGGCCTCATAGCGCCCCTCCCTGCGCAGGGCGCGCGCCCGCACGAGGAGCAGCGCCGCGGAGAGGTCATCCGCGTTCAGCAGCCCTTCCGTCCAGTCGATCACGGTCCGGCTGCGTCCCAGCGTCAGCGCCAGCGAGCAGCGCGTCAGGGCCATGGGGAGCGACGGCGGCAGGCCGGTCAGCGCGTCCAGCGCCGCTTCCGTCCGGCCGGTTTCGCGCAGCGAGTGGGACAGGGCAAGGAACACGGATTCTTCGCTGAAGAGGACCGGTATCTCCACTCGCTCGGCAAGTTCGATCCGGGTGACGATCCTGGTGAGGTAGGTGGACGAGTAGCGGTTCGCATCCTCGTCATTGCGGATGGTGAGCCCGCGGTGCAGCAGCTCGGAGGCGCGCAGGTAGCCACCGTGCTTGTACGCGAGCAGCCCGGCCATCAGGTAGCACAGTCCCGCCCAGCCGGGGTGGGCGCGGGCCAGCGTGATCAACCGCTCGGGCTCCCGGCTGGTGAAGACGGCTTCGTGGACGGCCTTGGCCGGCTTGGGCAGGAGGAGCTTCAGGCGGGGGACGTCGCCGTCGATGGACAGCAGGGCAGGGTTCCGGCCACCCAGCACGCCGGTGAGCAGGCCCCCCCACTCCCCCGGCCAGGTCGTGGACGGGCGTACGGAGCTGCGGGTTCCCGAAAGGGGTGAGGTCCCGGCTGTCCCAGTAGATCGGTGCAGTGTCCCCGGCGGTCATCTTTCCATGCTAACCGGACCGTTGCATGAACCATTCGGTGAAGGAGGCGGCACGGCCGGTGCCGTCAAACCGGATCACCCACAGGTTGTCATAGGTGGGCCGGTCACCCGAATAGGTGGTAAGCCCCTGGACGAAGGCGGTATTGCCGTCGGTTCCCAGCAGCTCCCAGCTGAACGTCCAGTCCCCGGGCTCGTCCCGGGCGGCCAGCCAGCGGTCCACAATGTCGTCGCGGCCCACCCAGGGGTCCGGGTCCGCGGGCCGGGTCTCGTACCGGGCGTCTGGTGTGAACAGGGCGCTGATGTCCTCGGGCAGGTTGCTGCTCCAGGCCGCCTGGTACTTTTCCATCCAGGCCTGGACCTGTTCCAAAGCTGAACTTGGCTCGATCATGCCTCCGGTTTTACGCGGCAGTATTCCTGGCTGCAAGCCGTTCAACCGCCGGCGGCGGCAATCCACACCCCGATGACCCACGTGCTGGCCGCAAGGGACGCGAGCCCGAATTCGGCCAGCATGCCCAGCCCCGTGGCTTTGAGGGCTGCCCAGCTGGAGGTGGCCGCCCGGCCGATGTTGCGGGTGCGAAGGAATTCGCTGAGCAGCAGGCCGGCCGCGAAGCCGACGAAGAGTCCCACGACCGGGATGATGAACATGCCGATCACCCCGGCCACGAGGGCAGCCACGATGCTGTGGCTTGGAATGGCGTGTTGCTTGAGTTTCCTGCCGGTGAGCACGGCACTGGCGGCCATGCCGGCGGCGACGAACAGCATGGCGACGGCGAAGACCACCCAGCCTGCCGTCCCCGCGCCGCCCCAGATGGCCCAGGCCAGGAGGCTGGCTCCGATCAGGATGCTGCCCGGAAGGACCGGGATGACGGTGCCGGCCACCCCCACGAGGATCGCCAGGCCGCACAGGACGGTCACCACGGTCTCGGAGTTCATGCACCCCAGTGTATGGCCGCCGCCCTTAACCCCCGACGGCGGCGCCTCCTGTCGCAAGGAGGCACCGCCGTCGTAATTTCAGGGGAGCTACTGTGCTGCCGCCGCGGCGGCAACGGCTGCGGTGACGGCGGGGCAACCCGCGGATCCAGCGGGCTGGGAACGATGTAGTCCGCGGACAGGTCCTCGGCCGCAAGTTCGGCGATGGCCCGGGCTGCCGCCAGTTTCATGGCGGGGGTGATGCGGCGGGCACCGGCGTCCAGGGCACCCCGGAAGATGCCGGGGAAGGCCAGGACGTTGTTGATCTGGTTGGGGAAGTCGCTGCGCCCGGTGGCCACCACGGCGGCGTACTTCACGGCCACCTCCGGGAGGACTTCGGGGTCCGGGTTGGAGAGCGCGAACACGATGGAGTCCTGGTTCATGAGCGCGAGGTGGTCCTCGTCCAGCTTGGAGGAGGAGACGCCGATGAAGACGTCAGCGCCGGCGAGTGCCTCGGCCGGCCCCCCGGCCACGCCGCGCGGGTTGCTGCGGCCGGCGATATCGGCCTTCTTGCTGGTGGCGTCCGCGGCCAGGTCCGGGCGCTGGCTGTTGATGACGCCGCGGGAGTCCAGCAGGACAACATCGCTGATGCCGGCGGCCAGCAGGATTTCGGCGACGGCGATGCCGGCGGCACCTGCGCCGGACACCACCACGCGGAGGCCCGCAAGGCCGCGGCCGGTGACCTTGGCGGCGTTGGTCAGGGCGGCGAGGGCCACCACGGCGGTGCCGTGCTGGTCGTCGTGCATGACGGGGCAGTCCAGTGCTTCGATGAGCTTTTCCTCGAGTTCGAAGCAGCGCGGCGCCGAAATGTCCTCAAGGTTGACGGCGCCGAAGCTGGGGCGGAGCCGGACCAGGGTTTCCACGATCTCGTCAACATCGCTGGTGTTGAGGACCAAGGGGATGGAGTCGAGGTCGCCGAAGGTCTTGAACAGGGCCGACTTGCCCTCCATGACGGGCAGGGAGGCGCTGGGGCCGATGTTGCCCAGGCCCAGCACGGCGGTGCCATCGCTGACCACGACCACCAGGCGCTCGGCCCAGGTCAGGGTGCGGGCGAGTTCCGGCTGCTTGTGGATGGCACGGCTGACTTCGGCCACACCGGGCGTGTAGGCGATGGACAGGTCCCGCTTGTTGGACAGCGGGGCGGTGGTGCCGATGGTCAGCTTGCCGCCCTGGTGGGCGCTGAAGATCTCGTCCTCGGTCAGCGGGGTGGCAGCGGAATCGTCGATGGCGGTGATTGCGTCAATGGACACGTCGTTGTCTCCTGGTGCTCGCCGTGCGCGCACGGCACATGGAAGCCCGGCGCCCGGGCGGGCGCAGGCAAGGGGAATGGTGCGACAGGAAACCCAGGGGTGGCGGGTCCGCGGGAGCGTGGGGCTGTTGTGTTCCTCCCTGTTGCTCCGGTTCCTCCATGGTAGGCAGCGGTTTCCGGGGCCGGCCGACGATTTGACACAGCCTGCGGCCGCCAAAACGCTTGAGCAAGCGCACTTGTGACCCACGTCACGTGATAAAGGCGTACTTATTGGGTTATTGGTCTAGGCCGGTTACGCACTTTGGGACAGTGTGAACCCGGCTTCGGCGCCCGGAGAGAGGCGGGCGCAGGCCTTTTTTGAGGTCTTCTTCGGCCTCGAAGAGGGAAAGGCGCCGGTTCCGGACGGACTGGACCAGACCAGTGACGGTCAAGAGCAGGACGCGCGCAGCAACAGCGTCCGTGGCTGCCGCGCCCACCACCTTTTCGGCCAGTGCGTCGATCTCCCGCAGCAGCGCAGTGGTGTCGCGGTCCGGAAGGTAGACGCCCCGGCTCAAGCACTGCTCCACGGCAGGCTGCATGACGCGCATGTGGAAGATTTCCATCACCAGCCCCGGCAGGGCGCGACCGCGGAACCGGGCAGGCCCGGTCCGGGCGCCTGCCTGCAGCTCATCCAGCTGGTGGCGGTACAGGGCAAGCATCAGGTGGGTGGGGGAAGGAAAATACCGGTAGAGCGTTCCCAGCGGCACATCGGCCTTGGCGGCAACTTCGGCAAGTTCCACGGAATCCAGGCCTTTGCGGGCGAACGCCGCTGCGGACTCCAGGATGCGGGTATAGCGGAGCCGCTGGCGAGGAGCGGAGGGCCTGGCGGCCATGGGCGGATGGTCTGAAATGGTTTCGGGCATCAGCATTCCGGGGTTGTGATCCTGTAGTGCAGCAGCCGGGAGCGTCCCCATCCCGAATCCGCCTGCAGTCCGGGATCAACTATACGACACAGTTGTGTGACGTTATTTGTCAGTGACCTTACTACCCGGTCTTCCGCCGGTCAGGCGACGCTCTTGATCTTGACCACGAAAACGGCCCCCAGGAGTCCGATGATGGCTGCAGTTGTGAAGAGCGTGCCGTACCCGCCGAATTGCGTCACCGCGAGGAAAGCGAGGCCCGTCGCGAACACTTGCGGCAGCGAAGCGGCCACGTTGATGACCCCCATATCCTTGCCACGGTCCGCGGCCTGCGGGAGCACCTGCGTCAGCAGGGCGAAGTCAACGGCCTGGTAGGCGCCGAAGCCGATGCCCAGGATGCAGGCCCCAATCAAGGCGCCGGTCCATACGGGGAAGAACGCCATGGTGAGGCCCGCCATGGCGATCATGACCGAGGAGGCGATCACGAATGGCTTGCGCTTGCCCACCCGGTCGCTCCACGGCCCCGCGATCACCGCAGTAATCATCACCAACGCCGCATAAATGCCGGTAAGGGTCAGGACTCCCAGCGCTGGGTTCTCATGCTTGATGACGTCCGCGAGGAAAAAGATCAGGTACACAATGGTTAGCTGGTTGCAGACGTTGACCAGGAAGCGGGTGAGCCAGGCCCACGCGAAGTCCGGGTGGCGAACCGGGCTGATCCAGAAGCCGCGGAGGAAATTGCCCAAGGAAAACGGCGGGCGGAGCTCCCTGGGCAGCGGCGGGTCATTCCGGTGGAACAGGTATGGCAGCACGGAGAGCAGCAGGGCGGCCGCACACAGCCAGTAACCCACCATGAAGTTGCCGGAAACTACCGCACCGAAAACCGCGCCGAGGAGGATTCCCACCGTCTGGCCCAGGGCCGCCAGTCCCCCACGCCGCCGCGCTGCAGCACCGGCACGCGGTCCGGAATGGCGGCGGTAATGGCCGCATAGGCCGCGTTGGCGCCCAGCTGGACAAGGCACCAGAACAGGACCATCAGGGCAACAGCCGCGGCCCCGGACATTGCCAGCAACGCTGCCGTGGCCAGGATGGTACCCGCCAGGACCCAGGGGGAGCGCCGGCCGAAACCCGAGACCGTCCGGTCGGACAGCGCACCGAAGAGCGGATTGGCAACCAGGGATACGGCGGCCCCGCACCCAAGTACGAGGGAGGCGATGGCTTCCTTGTTGGCTTCGTCGATGCCAGTGGCCTGCTGGGCGACAAAGACGTTGATGGGTCCGAAGAACGCGGCGTTGATGCCGACGTTGACCAGGACGAGGCCGGTCACCCACCGCGCGGTGACCTTCCGCGTGGGCTCGGCGAGCGCCGCCGTCGAGCTTGCTTTGGCAGCGTGCGGATCCGGCGGAGCGGGCGTGTCGGACAGGCTCATGTCAGGCTCCCCTGGTGCAGCAGATGATGGTGGAAGTCAGACTATCGTGGGCGGTACCGCATTCCCACGCCGTTTCAGCGGGGCGGCAAGACGGATCCAGAGGAGAACCACATGAGCGCAGCGTCCACCCCCGAAAGCACCACCGTCAACACCGCGGATCTGTACGACGAGCGCGGTGACGAGCTGGCGTCCGTGGCGCTGCAGTTCCAGTCCCTGGGCGGACGCTCCCACTTCAGCGGGCCCATCCGGACCATCCGCTGCTTCCAGGACAACGCCCTGGTCAAGTCCACCCTGGCCACGCCGGGCAACGGCAGCGTGCTGGTCGTGGACGGCGGCGGCTCCCTGGGCACGGCCCTGATGGGGGACATGATCGCCGAAAGCGCAGTGGCCAACGGCTGGGCCGGCGTCGTGATTCACGGGGCCATCCGGGACCGTGAGGCCATCGCCCGCCTGGAGCTCGGGGTGAAGGCGCTCGGCAGCAACCCGAGGAAAAGCGCCAAAGCCGGCGCGGGCGAAGTGGATGTGGACGTGGTGGTGGACGGCGTGACTTTCCGCCCCGGCGCCATGGTGTGGTGCGATCCGGACGGCATCCTCGTGGAGCGCTAGCAAAAGAATTTCCGGAGGAGGGAATAACCGGCAGGCGTACGATAGTTACTGAAAGCAACTATCCTTGCCCGGCCCTTTCCCCACCTGGAGTTTCCATGCCCAAAACCCCCGCGGCGCGTCCAGCCGGAGAAGCGCTGACGCAGCGCCAAATTGTCACCGTGATGGTGGGACTGATGCTGGGCATGTTCCTGGCCTCGCTGGACCAGACCATTGTGTCCACCTCCATCTACACCATCGCCAATGACCTGGACGGCCTGTCGCTGCAGGCGTGGGCAACCACCGCATACCTCATCACGTCCACCGTCAGCACGCCGCTGTACGGCAAACTGAGCGACATCTTTGGCCGGCGGCCCCTCTACCTCACGGCGATCGCCATCTTCCTGGTGGGCTCGCTGTACGCCGGCTCGGTCAACTCCATGACCGAACTGGCCTTCGCCCGGGGCGTCCAGGGCCTGGGTGCCGGCGGCCTGCTGGCCCTGGCGCTGACCATCATCGGCGACATCGTCTCGCTCAAGGACAGGGCCAAGTACCAGGGCTACTTCATGAGCGTGTTCGGCATCTCGTCCGTGCTCGGTCCGGTGGTGGGCGGTGCGTTCGCCGGTTCCGCGAACATCCTGGGCTTTGACGGCTGGCGCTGGGTGTTCTTCATCAACCTGCCCATCGGCCTGGCGGCACTGGCCGTGGTGTTCCTGTTCCTGCACCTGCCCGCCAAGCATGCGAAGCAGAAGATCGACTACTGGGGCGCCGCCGCCATCACGCTGGCGATCGTGCCGCTGCTGCTCGTGGCCGAACAGGGCCGCAGCTGGGGCTGGACGTCCCTGAACTCGTTCCTCTGCTACGGACTCGGCGTGGTGGGCATCATTTGGTTCCTGCTGGCCGAAAAGCGGGCCGGCGACTCCGCCCTGATCCCGCTGCGGCTCTTCCAAAACACCACCTTCGGGCTGTCCTCGCTGCTGAACTTCATCATCGGCATCGGCATGTTCGGCGCCATCGCCATGCTGCCCCTCTACCTCCAGCTGGTGAAGGGGCTGACACCCACCCAGGCCGGCCTCATGATGATCACCTTCACTGTAGGAATCCTGACCGGGTCCATCACGGCCGGGCGGACCATTTCGGCGTCGGGAACCTACCGGATCTTCCCCGTCATAGGCACCGGCATCCTCACCGCGGCGGCCACGGTGATGGGCTTCTCGCTTGGCGTGGATACAGCCCTGTGGGTTCCGGGCGTCATCGCGGTCTTCTTCGGCGTGGGGCTCGGGTTCTGCATGCAGCCGCTCACGCTGGCCATGCAGACCTCGGTTCCGGCGCGGGACATGGGCGTGGGGACATCCTCCGCGGCCTTCTTCCGGTCCATGGGCGGCGCGGTGGGAACAGCCGTATTCATCTCCCTCCTGTTCAGCCTCGCCGCCAGCCGGATCGCTGACGGAATGAAGTCGGCGATGGCCGATCCCGCGTACCTGGCCGTGCTGCAGGACCCGGCCGTCGCGGCGGACCCGGCAAACGCCAAGCTGTACGAGTTCTTCCGTGACGGCGCCTCCAACGAGTCCCTGAACGACACCAGCTGGCTGCACACCGCGAACAACGTGCTGACCCGGCCCATCACGGAGGGCTTTGCCTACTCCATCGACGTGGTGATGTTCACCGCCGCGGCCCTCACGGGCATCGCGTTCCTCATCAGCTTCGCGCTCCCCAACAAGAAGCTGACGGACCACAGGCCGTCCCCGGAGGCGGCTGCCGCGGCAGCGCACTGACCGCCCCGGGGACGACGACGGCGGCGCGGCCCGCCGTCGTCGTCCCCGGTTAAGCGGGGTGGTCGTCGCCAAGTGGAACCTCGGGCGGTGACGTGCCACACTGTTTAGCGCGTGTGCGCCGGCCCTCTTGCCGGTACCGCAGCCGACGATGTCCGCACCGCATTCCACCAGACCCCAAACCCAGGGAGAACCATGCCCACTGCACAGGAGCAGACCACCGCCCGGATACCGCAGCGGGTGATCTGGCTGGCGCTTGCAGGGGCGGTGGGCGGATTCCTATTCGGCTTCGACTCGTCCGTGGTGAACGGCGCCGTGGACGCCATGAAGGACGAATTTGCGCTGTCCGAGGCGGTGACCGGGTTTGCCGTCGCCATCGCACTGCTGGGCTGCGCCGCCGGCGCCTACCTCGCCGGCAAGGTGGCAGACCGCTACGGCCGCATCCCCGCCATGAAGCTCGGCGCCCTGCTCTTCCTGGTCAGCGCCCTCGGCACCGGGTTCGCGTTCAGCGTCTGGGACCTGATCTTCTGGCGCCTGGTGGGCGGACTGGGCATCGGCCTGGCGTCCGTGATCGCCCCGGCCTACATTTCCGAAATCTCGCCGCGCAAGATCCGTGGGCGGCTCGCGTCACTTCAGCAACTGGCCATCACCACCGGCATCTTCGCCGCCCTGCTGTCCGACGCCCTGTTTGCCACCAGTGCCGGCGGCGCGGACCAGGCCTTCTGGCTTGGCATCGAGGCCTGGCGCTGGATGTTCCTGGCCGCGGCCCTGCCGGCCGTGGTCTACGGCTGGGTTGCCTACACGCTCCCTGAGTCCCCGCGGTTCCTGGTGTTCCTGGGCAAGGAGGACGAGGCCCGCAAGGTCTTTGACGCGATTGCTCCCACAGAGGACACCGACCGGCACATCCGCGACATCCGGGAAGCCATCGAGGAAGACAAACTGGCCGGCCAGAAGGGCTCGCTCCGAGGCAAGGCGTTCGGGCTGCAGGCAGTCGTCTGGGTCGGCATCATCCTCTCCGTCCTGCAGCAGTTCGTCGGCATCAACGTCATCTTCTACTACTCCACCACCCTGTGGAAGGCCGTGGGCTTCCAGGAGAAAGACTCGCTGACCATCTCCGTGGCAACGTCCGTCACCAACATCCTGGTGACCCTGGTGGCCATCGCGCTGGTGGACCGGATCGGCCGCCGGCCCATCCTGCTGGCCGGCTCCGTGGGCATGGCCGTATCCCTGGGCGTCATGGCACTGGCCTTTGCCTCCGCTACCGGAACGGGAGCGGACATCACGCTTCCCGGCGCCTGGGCCGGTTGCCCTGGTGGCCGCCAACGTGTTCGTCATCAGCTTCGGTGCCTCGTGGGGCCCGCTGGTATGGGTACTCCTCGGCGAAATCTTCCCCTCCCGGATCCGTGCCCGCGCCCTGGGCCTGGCCGCGGCTGCCCAGTGGGTGGCAAACTTCGCCATCACCCTCAGCTTCCCTGTGATGGCTGCCGCTTCACTGCCGCTGACGTACGCCATGTACGCGCTGTTCGCCGCGGCGTCGTTCTTCTTCGTGATGTTCAAGGTGCCGGAAACGAACGGAATGTCCCTGGAACAGGCGGAGACCCTGTTCGTGCCCAAGGGCTCCGTCAAAGCCTAGAAGCCCTGCACTTCCGGTGGCATTACAGCGCCAGCTTCATGCCTTCGTGGCTGGCTTCGAAGCCGAGGCGCTCATAGAAACGGTGCGCGGCGGTACGGGACTTGTGCGTGGTCAGCTGCATGAGGGCGCAATCCCGCCGCCGGGACTCGTCAACAGCCCACCGCACCATCAGTTCGCCGACACCCCGCCCGCGCCAGCCGCCGGCCACACGGACGCCCTCAAGCTGCGAGCGCCAGGCACCCTGCCGCGATATGCCCGGGAGGAAGCTCAGCTGGAACGTGGCAATGACCGTGCCGGCCGTTTCACCGTCCGGCACTACCTCGCCCACCGCCAGCAGGTGGGCGGGGTCGCCGTCGATCGCTTCAAAAGCCCGCTCGTAAGGTGCCACGTCCCCGCCGGTTTCACGGGCGGCACCCAGTGCGTCGTCAGCCAGCAGGCGTACGACGGCGGGAAGGTCACCACGGGTGGCGCGGCGCAGGCGGAAGGTGCCGCCGTCGACGGCGGCTGTCAGCAAAGGAGTCAGGGCATCAGGGGCGGAAGTCACCCGCCCAGCCTTGCACAGGAGTGAGCGCGCGTTCAGCGTTTACCCGCCAAAAGTGAGCGGGCGTTTGGGGACGGCCAACACGTACGACGCCGGCACTTGCGGAAGTGCCGGCGTCGTTGTTTATGCAATACGTCAGCTGCGGGAGCAGGAGGGGTCAGGCGGGCGCCTGGGCCACCTCCGCCTGCCGTTCCTCCACCAGGGTGGAGACGGCGCTGAACAGCGGATGCCCGGGCTCCAGCCCGGTAATTTTCGCTGTGGCGTCCGCCGGGCTGCTGGCTGCCAGTATGCCGGCCAGCTCCACCGCCTCGGTGTCTGCCGGATCGTTGAAGCGCAGCGCAGCGGCGATGGCACCCAGCAGGGCTTCCGGAACCACCCCGCGCTCTGCCAGTTCAGCGGCCGGGCCGATGAACCGCTCGTGCCGGCCGAGCTTTCGCAGCGGCGCACGCCCCACCCGGTTGACCGTGTCCGGCAGGTGCGGGTTGGAGAACCTGGCCAGGATCTTCTGGACGTAGGCCTCCTGCTCGTCGTTGTTGAAACCATGCTTGGCCACCAGCAGCTGTTTGGTCTCCTCCAGCACGGCACGCACATCCTCTGCCACGTCCTGGTCGGCCATCGCGTCGGAGATCTTTTCGATGCCTGCCTCGAACCCGAAATAGGCTGCGGAGGCGTGGCCCGTGTTCACCGTAAACAGCTTCCGCTCGATGTAGGGCGAGAGTTCGTCCACGAAGGTTGCTCCCGGGATGGACGGGGCGGCACCGCCGAAGGGCGTCCGGTCGATGACCCACTCATAGAAGGTCTCCACCGTGACATCGAGGCCCTGGCCCGCCTCCTGGTTGGGAACGATCCGGTCCACCGCCGTGTTGGCGAACACCGCACGCCCTTCCAAAGCCCCGTTGGCGGCCTCCGGACGGGAGGCCACCTCCCGGGCCAGGATGTCCGTGGCATTGATGGCGTTCTCGCAGGCCATGACCTGCAGCGGGGCCATCCCGTCCCCGCGCGCGGCGATGCCCCTGGCGATGACCGGCGCCACGAACTTCAGGATGTGCGGTCCCACGGCCGTGGTGACGATATCCGCCGTGGCGATCTCCGCGACGAGTTCCGCTTCCTGCGTGTTCGAGTTCAGGGCGCGGAAGTTGTCCACGGTCCGGACGGCGGGGTTCTCCCCCACTTCGTGGACCCGGTAGCTGTCCGCCTCCGCGAGCTGCGCGATGAGGGCATCAGCCACGTCCGCGAAGACAACCTCGTACCCTGCGTCATGCAGGAGCAGTCCAACAAAGCCGCGGCCGATGTTTCCGGCACCGAAATGTACAGCCTTCACTATGCGTTGACCTTTCCGAAGAGCTCCAGGACTTCATCCACGGATTGGGCGGCTTCCAGGCGGGCCACCTGCTCCTTGTTGGTGAAGACCTTCGCGATGGAGGACAGGATGTGCAGGTGCTCGTTGTTGACGCCTGCGACGCCCACCACGAACTTCACCTCCTTGCCGTTCCAGTCGATGCCCTGGGGGTAGCGGACCACGGACACCGCGGACTTGCGGATGTGGTCCTTCGCGGCGTTGGTGCCGTGCGGGATGGCCAGGAAGCTGCCCATGTAGGTGGACACCGATGCCTCGCGCTCATGCATGGCCGCGATGTAGCCCTCATCCACGGCGCCGCGGGCCAGCAGCAGCCGGCCGGCTTCGTCGATGGCGGCGTCCCGCGTGGTGGCCGAGCCGTCCAGCACCACGCTGTCCCGGGCCAGGATCTCCCCGCCGCCCGCCGCGGATCCGGTGGTTGCCCCGGCGGCGGTTCCGGCCGCACCCGCGCTGGCGGCAACACCGGCGGGAGCGCCGGCGGAGTGCGCGCCGCCGGGGGTTCCGGCGGCGGGCTCGGTGCCCGGGGCGGTACCTGCCGAGGTGTTGCTTTCGCGGACCAGTTCAACGATCTCGTCGTAGCGCGGACTGCTCATGAAGTTGTCCACGGAGTAGTGGACGGCGCTGGCCGTGGCGGGCTTGGCGCGTTCAGTCAGGTCCTGGTGCGTGATCACCACGTCGTAGGTGTCGCTGAGGTTGGCGATGGAGGCGTTGGTGACCTTGACGTCCGGGAAGCCGGCCGCCTTGATCTTGTTCCGGAGCACGGAGGCGCCCATGGCGCTCGAGCCCATGCCGGCGTCGCAGGCGAACACGATGTTCCGCACCGGCCCGGCCAGGACGCCCACGCCGCCGCCTGCGGCAGCGCCTGCGCCGGTCAGGGTGGAGGCAACGGAGCTCTTCTTGCCCTTCATCTGTTCCATCCGGGAGGTGGCGTCATTGAGGTCAACCTCGTCGCTGTGCTTGGTGGTCTTCATGATCACCGAGGCCACCAGGAAGGACACCGTTGCCGCCAGCAGGACCGCGAGGATCACGCCCAGGTAGCTGTCGCGGGAGGTCTGGGCGAGCACCGCGAAAATGGAACCCGGGGCGGCCGGGGCGACCAGGCCGGAGCCGGTGACGGCCAGGGTGGCGATGCCCGTCATGCCGCCGGCGATGGCAGCCAGGATGAGCAGCGGGCGCATCAGCACGTACGGGAAGTAGATCTCGTGGATGCCGCCGAGGAAGTGGATGATGGCAGCACCCGGAGCGGAGGCCTTGGCGGCGCCGCGGCCGAAGAACATGTAGGCCAGCAGGATGCCGAGGCCCGGACCGGGGTTTGCCTCCAGGAGGAACAGGATGGACTTGCCCTGCTCCAGGGACTGCTGGACGCCAAGGGGGGTCAGGACGCCGTGGTTGATGGCGTTGTTCAGGAAGAGGACCTTGGCCGGCTCGATGAAGATGCTGGTCAGCGGCAGCAGGCCGTTGTCCACCAGGAACTGCACCACATTGCCGGCGCCGGCGCTGAAGGCGGAGACCACCGGTGCAATCGCGTAGAAGCCCAGCATGGCCAGGAGGGCGCCCCAGATGCCGGCCGAGAAGTTATTCACCAGCATCTCGAAGCCGGGGCGGATCTTGCCGTCCCAGATCGAGTCGATCTTCTTCATGGTCCAGCCGCCCAGGGGGCCCATGATCATGGCGCCGATGAACATCGGGATGCCGGCGCCCACGATGACGCCCATGGTGCCGATGGCGCCCACCACGCCGCCGCGGACGTCATAGACCATCTTGCCGCCGGTGTAGCCGATCAGCAGGGGCAGCAGGTAGGTGATCATTGGTCCCACGAGGCCGGTGTTGGGTTCGCCTTCGGCGTTGGTGCCGAAGCCGCCCAGTTCGGGAACCGGCAGCCAGCCCTTCTCGATGAAGAGCGCCGTGATGAGGCCCCAGGCGATGAAGGCACCAATGTTGGGCATGATCATTCCGGACAGGAATGTTCCGAACTTCTGGACGCCAACCCGCATGCTGGTGCGGGGTTTCGCAACTGTTTCTGGTGCCATGTGATTTCCTAACCGTCTGTCCTGCTGCTCCGCAGGATGGTCCGATGGTGACGAGCGACGTACTGCTGTGTAACGGGCTGATGCGCAGGAGGCTGCTTCAGGCCGGGCTGGTGGAGATCCGGTGCAGCCATTCGAGGAAGAGTTTGAGTTCCGAGCTCGAGAGCTGGTCTGAATGCGAGGCCTGAAGTGCGGCGTTCAGGGCGATCGCAGCCACCACAACCGAGGACTTCCCGGTATCGCCCGGCACCGGACCCGTGGAGGGCTCGGCGGACACCGCAAAGATCATGGCGTCCCGGGTCATGGTGGACAGTTCGAGGTTCCGTTCGGAGGCGGGCTCCGCAATCAGCATCAGCGTCACGCCCACGTTGGCCGCCAGGATCGACCTGGCCGCTTCCCGGGGCTGGACGTTCAGCTGGCCCGCCGCCGCTGCCTTGTTCAGCATCTCCTCCATCAGGGCCTCGGCATCGGCAACGATGGCGGGGCGGCTTTCCGGGCGGATGTTGCCGAACATCACCAGGTACAGCTCCGGCTGGTTGAGGCCGAACTGCACGTGGTTGTCCCACATTCTCCGGATGTCCTCAAGCGGATGCCCGGAGGGGGCGAAATCCCTTTCGCCCGCGACATATTCCTCAAAACCCGCGGCGACGACGGCGTCGAACAAGCCCTCCTTGTCGCCGAAGTGGTGGTACAGGGTGGGAGCCGAAACCCCTGCCAGCTGGGTGATCTGGCGGGTGGAGACGGGAGCCCCCGCGGATTTTGCCAGCAATTCGGCCGCCGCACGCAGCAGTCGCATTTTGGGGGGAAGCTGGCCATCCAAACTCATAACCGCTACCCTAGCACCTATAGCATTGCTATATGAACTGAATCACATACAATTTTTTCAGGCACGTTTCCCGCCCTGGACGTAGCAGTCCTCTGGCGGTCCCGGCACGGCGCCGGAGATCCTGACGCGCCTGGCTACCGGAAGAGAATGAGGACCTTCAGTGCAGAACTTCCCAGGAGTAGGCGTCAGTCCAGGCCGCGTCATCGGAGTCATCCGGCAGATGCCGAAACCGATCAGCGAACCTCCCGCCGGTGAACAGCTGGCACCGGGCACGACGGCCGAGGAAGCAACTGCAGCCCTGAAGGCGGCGTCCCAGGCGGTACACGATGAACTGAAGGCACGCGCCGCGCACGCCACCGGCGACGGCAAGGCGGTCCTCGAAGCCACCGCACTGATGGCCAAGGACACCATGCTGATCAAGGGCGCCAGCAAGCTCATTGCCCGCGGCGTGTCCGGCGAGCGCGCCATCTGGGAATCAGGCTCCTCGGTCTCCGAAATGCTCCATAACCTGGGCGGTTACATGGCTGAACGGGCCACCGACGTCCTTGACGTTCGTGCCCGGATCGTCGCTGAGCTCCGCGGTGTTCCCGCGCCGGGCATCCCCAGCTCCAGCACCCCGTTCATCCTGGTGGCCGAGGACCTCGCCCCGGCCGACACCGCCACCCTGGACCCCAACAAGGTGCTGGCCCTGGTCACCTCCGGCGGCGGCCCGCAGTCCCATACCGCCATCATCGCCCGCTCCCTCGGCCTTCCCGCCGTGGTCGCCGCGGTGGGCGTGGACGAACTCCCGGACGGCACCGAGGTCTACGTGGACGGGGCTGCCGGCAGCATCACCGCCCAGCCCGACGGATCCCTCCGTGCCGCAGCGGAAGCGTGGGCCGCCACGGCTTCCCTGCTGGCCGAGTTCAGCGGAACGGGCGCGACGGCGGACGGCCACCTTGTGCCGTTGCTCGCCAACGTGGGCGGCGGCAAGGACGCCGAGGCGGCCGCCAAGCTGGGCGCCGAGGGCGTGGGCCTGTTCCGCACCGAATTCTGCTTCCTCGAGCGGGACACCGAGCCCAGCGTTGAAGAGCAGGCCGCAGCCTACAAGAGTGTTTTTGATGCCTTCCCGGGCAAGAAAGTGGTCCTGCGCACCCTGGATGCCGGCGCGGACAAGCCGCTTCCGTTCCTGACTGACTCCACTGAGCCCAACCCGGCCCTCGGCGTCCGCGGCTACCGCACCGATTTCACCACTCCGGGCGTCCTCGACCGCCAGCTGGAAGCAATCGCGCTGGCAGAGAAGCAGTCGGAGGCGGACGTGTGGGTGATGGCACCCATGATTTCGACGGCCGAGGAGGCAGCCCACTTCGCTTCCATGTGCGCAGGCGCCGGCATCAGGAACCCCGGCGTGATGGTGGAGGTCCCCTCCGCCGCCTTGACGGCCGAATCCATCCTGCGTGAGGTGAACTTCGCCAGCCTGGGCACCAACGACCTCACCCAGTACGCCATGGCGGCCGACCGCCAGCTCGGTCCGCTCGCCAACCTGAACACCCCATGGCAGCCGGCCGTCCTGCGCCTGGTGGGGCTCACCGTTGAAGGCTCCCGGGCAGAAGGCAGCGGCAAGCCCGTGGGCGTCTGCGGGGAGGCTGCCGCGGATCCCGCCCTCGCCGTCGTACTGACGGGCCTTGGCGTGAATACCCTGTCCATGACCGCGCGCTCCATTGCGGCCGTGGCCGCCGTGCTGAAGACCGTCACGCTGTCCGAGGCCCAGCAACTTGCCAAGCTGGCGCTGTCCGCACCGAGCGCCACCGAGGCACGGGCGTGGGTGCGGGAGAAGCTCCCTGTCCTGGAGGAGCTGGGGCTCTGATCAGGCGCTGACGCCGAACCCGTCCACCGCGCGGACCCATCCGCTGATGGTTTCCGCCGCGGTTCCGGGAGCCGTGTGCTGGAAGACGTGGCCCTGCCCGGGGATTTCGCCGGCGGTGCCCTGCGGGGCAACGCCGGCCAGGCGCGCGCACCACGGGCGCCGCGCGATCGGGTCCTTGGCGCCCCGGAGCACCAGCACGGGCTGGCTGACGCGGGCCAGCCGCCCGGTGATGGGGTATTCCATCATCACCGGCAGCTCGGTGAAATACCAGCGCAGGCCGGCCCGGAAATAGTCGCCGAACACAATGATGTTGGCGGACAGGGATTCACTGAACAGCGCGTCCCTGGCCAGTGCCAGGGACTGCCGCGCCACCGAATTCCGGCTGTCATCCACCACCGGCCCCATCAGGACGGCGCCGGACACCTGGCCGGGCTCCTGCAGCGCCAGCTCCACCGCAAGCTGGCTTCCCATGGAATGGCCCACCGCCAGGTAGTGCCGTACGCCGGCTTCCGCCAGCACCGCGGTCACGAAGGCGGCAAAGTCTTCCACTCGAAGCCGGCGGCGGGGGCGGTCAGCGTTGCCGAATCCCGGCAGGTCGAAGGTGTAGACGTCGGCTGCCTTGGCCAGCTCCTGGTGCAGCCGTGCCAGGTAGCGGTGGGAGACGCCGATCCCGTGCAGCAGCACGTAACTTGGCCTGGGCCCGGCGACGGCGGGCAGGACCGAGGCATAGAGCTTTCCCTGCAGGCCGCCGTGTTCCACGTCCTGTCCGCCACTCAATGCCATCAGCCGAGCATACCGCCAGCCGCGGCGGGGCACCGGTAGGCTGAAAATATGGCATTGATAGCTCCCCGGATGACCGGCGCCCTCCCCCGGGAAGACGCGGACAAGCTGCAGCGGGCACTTGCGGGCAGCGATGACATCACCGTCTTCGTGGACGGCACGGTCCACCGGCTGCCGCCCCTGGCCCGGGGCGCCGTCGTCGATCTCCTCCACCGGTTCAGCCGCGGCGAAGCGGTCACGGTCAGCAGCGTGGAGGAAATGCTGACCACCTCCAAGGCCGCGGAACTGGCCGGCATCTCGCACACCTACCTCCGCAACATGACGGACCGCGGCGAAATCCCGGTGGAGTACCGCGGTACGCACCGGCGCATCCCGCTGGCGGCCATCATGGCCTGGCTGGACAAGCAGAAGCTTGAACGGCAGAAACTGGAGCACCAGAAGAAGGAATCCAGGAAGAAGTCCGGCCCGCAGGAAGCGGTGGACGGGCAGGACGCCTAGATCCTTGGCCGGCCTGCCCAGCGCCGCATCTTAAGGGCTGCGTGGAGTTCCAGCCGGGGCAGCCCCTTGAGCGGGTCCACGCCCAGGAGCTGCCGGATCCGGCCCAGCCGGTTGTAGATGCTGCTGCGGTGCAGATGCAGCCGCGCGGCCACGTCCTGCACCGAGCCGTCGTTGTCATAGAGGAGCTCCAGGACGGGAATGAGCTCACCGTTGCGGTCGTGGTCCTCCAGCATCCGGAAGTAGACGGAGCCGGAGTCCGCCCAGGCGCCCACCCCTCCCCCGGCGGAGGCCAGCAGCTGGTACACGCCGGCCGCCCGGCAGTCCACGAGTTCGCCCAGCTGCGGGTCCACCGCGGCGGCCTGCGCGGCAACCCTGGACTGGCGGTACGCCTCGGACAGCTGCCGGGTCCTGCTGAAGCCTTCACTGATGCCCAGGATGATGCGGTGGACCGGGCGGCCCGAGCGTTTGGCCAGTTCCAGCTGGTAGTGCACCAGGACCTGGGCGTGGTTGGCCCGGCCGGTCGATTCGCGGAACAGCACCACGGAATGGGTCTCGGTGCCGGCGCTGAACAGGGCAGCATCAACACCCACGGTCGCCTGCAGCGCGGTGGAGCGGTGGGTCAGGGTGGCCGCGATGGGATCCGGTCCGCTGGCCCAGCCGTCGGCATCGAGGACCGTGACCATCTGCCACGGTCCCTTCCCCTGGACTTCCTTCCACCCGGCCACGGCGGCCACCGCGTTGGGTTCTCCGGCGCAGGCAGCCAGGAACTCCCGCTCCCGGCTCCGCCGGTACTCGGATTCGGCGGTGTTGGAATCCAGCAGCAGCCCGGACAGCAGTTCCAGCTCGTGGTTGACCGCCGGAAGCTGGGTGAGGATGGCCGCTGGATTCTCCTCGGCCGAGTCCTGCTGCACCCACAGGTATCCCACGCGGAACCCGCGGACCATCAGCGGGACGCAGACGCGGCCCAGCATTCCCAGGTCCGGGTTGGCCGGGACCACCACGGGGCGGACGGCGGTGGCGATGCCGTGCGAGAGTTGCCAGGCGGAGACGTCGGCGGGCACCTTCTTGCTGAGCAGGAAGTTCACCCGTACCCGGTCGGCGTGGGACTGGTTTGAGCTGTAGGCGAGGAGCACCCCGTCCAGGTCCTCGAGCGACAGCCCGCGGCCGAGCTTTTGCGCCACCTGCTCCACGAGCTGCTCCACACCCTGCTGCATGGGGCAACACTACTGCTTGTGGACGTGCGCGGACGAACGGACAGCAGGCGACACCTGACGCCCAGGACTCGACATCTGTCGATCCTAAACGGGAGAAATCCGCGGAATCATGCGGTTCTCCCTGCATGCCCGCCACTGGTCCATGTCAGCTGGCTCACAAGCGGATTTATCGTGGAAACACGAAATCCTTCCGCACTTTCCGGCCCACACGGCCGAGAACCTGGAGCCCACGATGATCATCGGTGTCCCCAAAGAAATCAAGAACAACGAATTCCGGGTGGCCATCACTGCCGCCGGTGTCCACGAGTTCCGCACGCATGGCCACACGGTCCTGGTGGAGCGCGGCGCGGGCCTCGGTTCAGGCATCACCGATGAGGAATACTCGATCGCCGGCGCGGAAATCGTCAACGAGGCGGACGATGTTTGGGCCCGCGCGGACATGGTCATGAAGGTGAAGGAGCCCATCAAGGCCGAGTACCACCGCTTCCGCAAGGGCCTGATCCTCTTCACCTACCTCCACCTCGCCGCCGAACCGGAACTGACCCGCGAGCTCATCAACTCCGGCGTCACGGCCATCGCCTACGAAACGGTGCAGGAGGGACGCACCCTGCCCCTGCTCGCGCCCATGTCCGAGGTTGCCGGCCGGCTGTCCGTCCAGGTGGGTGCGTCCTCGCTGATGGCGCCCGCCGGCGGCAAGGGCATCCTGCTGGGCGGCGTGCCCGGCGTCCGCCCCGCCAAGGTTGTTGTGCTCGGAGCCGGCGTTGCCGGAACCAACGCTGCGGCGATGGCGCTGGGCCTGGGCGCCGACGTCACCATCCTGGACATCAACATCAACCGGCTCCGCGAACTGGACGCCCAGTACCAGGGCCGACTCAAGACGGTGGCTTCAAACAAGTACGAGATCGAGAAGTCCGTGGTGGACGCCGACCTGGTGATCGGCTCGGTCCTGATTCCCGGCGCCAAGGCCCCCAAACTGGTGACCAACGACCTCGTGGCGCGGATGAAGCCCGGCTCGGTCCTGGTGGACATCGCCGTGGACCAGGGCGGCTGCTTCGAGGACACCCACCCCACCACGCACCAGGAACCCACGTACAAGGTGCACAACACCATCTTCTACTGCGTGGCGAACATGCCCGGCGCCGTCCCCAACACCTCCACGTACGCGCTGACCAACGTCACCCTGCGCTACGCGGTGGCCCTGGCCAACCTGGGCGTCAAGGCGGCGTTCGACCGTGACCCCGCCCTCGCAGCCGGGCTCAACATCGCCGCCGGCCACGTCGCGCACCACTCGGTTTCGGAGGCGCACAACCTGCCCCTCGTGGCGGACTGGCACGAGCTCGTTTCGGCCTAGCAGGAGGCGCTACCGGGCCAGCCCGCGTGCCGCCTCGATGATCTTCAGGGTCTCGACGGCGTCCGCCGGGTCCACGGGAAGGGGCGCGCCGGAGGCGGCACCGCCGTCGTGGATCTTCCCGGCGAGCAGCCGGTAGAACTCCGGATAGGCTCCACGCTCGGTGGGCAGGACATCCAGGTGGCCGTCACGGCCCAGGAGCCCTGCCCATTCCGGCGCCTCCACCCCGTATTCCGCGTCGAGGGGGCTGCCTCCGGCCACAATGTAGGGTTCCTGCGGGTCCACGCCGTGCTTGGTGTAGCCGCCCACCGAGCCCAGGACGCGGAAGCGCGGGGCCTGCTGCGCGCAGAGCATGTTCATGTGCAGGTGGCTGAGCACCCCCGTCTCGTGGCGCAGCACCACGAACACATCGTCATCCGCCCGCTCGTCGGAGCGCCGCGCCCGCAGCTCGGCATGGGTCACCGTGGCCGGGCCGAAGAGCTGGAGCGCCTGATCAATGAGGTGGCTGCCCAGGTCGAACAGCGCACCGCCTCCTTCGGCTGCCGTTGCGCGCGCCTTCCAGGCCTTGGCGATGATGGGGGACCAGCGCTCGAAGCGCGACTCGAACCTTGTCACGGTGCCGACGGCGTCCACCTCCAGCAGTTTCCGCAGGGTCAGGAAGTCGCCGTCCCACCGCCGGTTGTGGAAGACCGTCAGCACCCGGCCCAATTCCCCGGCCAGTTCGATCAGTTCCTGCCCCTGTGCACTGGTGACGGTGAAGGGCTTGTCCACCACCACATCCAGCCCCGCTTCCAGGGCAGCCCTGGCCAGGGGGTAGTGGGTGGCCGGCGGGGTTCCCAGCACCACCAGGTCCAGGTCGCCCGCAACGTCCAGGACGGCGTCACCATTGCGGACTGTCTTGACCCCCGGATACCGGGCGCTGGCAGCCGCTTGCCTGCCGGCGTCGGACGTTGCGACGACGTCCAGCGAGTAGCTGGGGTCAGCCGCGATCAGCGGGGCGTGGAAGACGCTTCCGGACAGTCCGTAGCCGACGACGGCAGTGCGGATGGGGCGGGCAGCAGCAGTACCGGTCATAGGGCTACCGTACTCCCGCACGCTCTCTCACTTAATGGCCCTTAACCGCTAACGCTCTCTCACTTCCGGAAAGGAAGCGAGAGAGCGTTGCGGAAAACCAACGTTAAGTGAGAGGGCGTCCCGGGGCAGGGTTACTTCTTTTCCCAGCCCAGGGTGGTCCAGTCCGGAACCTGGGACAGGCTCTGGAACAGGGACGGGCCGTAGTTGGCCAGGCCGGTGCGGACGAAGGAGATCTGCGGGCCGTTCATGACCACGCCCATGGAGAAGTACTTCGCCATGTGCTCCTTCTCAACCTCCATGGCTGCCTTGTTCCGCTCGGCGTTGTCCTCGATGGAGGCGAGCTCGGCGATCCTCTTGTCCAGTTCAGCGTCTCCCAGGCCGTTTTCGTTGGTCTTGGAGTCGTAGTACTGCTTGACGGCGGACGTCGCATCCGCCCCAACGGTGTAGCCGGAGACGCTCACGTCGAACTCGCGGCCGCCGATGACCTTTCCGAAGTCGGCAGAGGCCCGCTGATCGATGCCCACGTCCATGCCGCCGGCCTGGAGCTGCTTCTGCAGGGTCTGGGTGAAGGCCAGCGTGGTGGGATCGTCACCGAAGTTGCTGATCTTGAAGGAAACAGGCTTGCCGTCCTTCTCCATGACGCCGCTGGCGTTCTCCGTGTACCCGGCATCGGTCAGGACCTTCTTGGCGGCATCCGGGCCGGTCTCCTTCACGGGGTAGTTGTCCTGGTAGTAGTCCGAGAACGGCAGGAGCATCATGGAACCGGAGCTGGGCTCCTCCCAGTTCAGGCCGTTGAACCGGACCTTGCGCAGCGCCTCACGGTCCACAGCGGCGAACATGGCTTCCCGGACGGCGACGTCGGTGATCCGCTGGGCGTTGATGTTCAGGCCGCCGGCGAACAGCCGCTGGCCGCGGCGGACCTCGGCGTCTTTGGTGCCTTCCAGCTGCTTGTAGAGCGCGATGGTGTTGGCGGACATCGCATCGATCTCGCCGTTCTTGAAGGCTGCAATCTGGGCGCTGGTTTCCAGCTGACGGAAGACCACGCTCTCCAGGACCGGCTTCGTGCCCCACCACTTCTCATTGGGCACCAGGGAAAGGGTCTTGGCCGCGGGGTCGTACTGGTCCACCTTGAACGGGCCTGCCATCCACTCCGGGTGCATCTCGCCGACAAAGCCCTCGTTGAAGATCTCCGGCGTGTTGACAGCCGGGTGGATCAGCCCGAAGAACAGGTCTTCGAGCGGGTAGACCGGCTGCGTCATCTTGACGATGACTTCCTTGTCGCTGCTTCCGGCCTCGACAGACTCCACGAAGGCGTAGGAACCGGAGGACACGATGTCGTAGCCGGCATCCGGGCTCTTCAGGATGTTCCAGGTGTTCTGGAAGGCCTTGATGTCGATCGGCGTGCCGTCGTTGTACGTTGCTTTGTCGTTGACCTTGATGGTGACGGTCTGCTTGCCGTCAACCATCTCGCTTTCCACGGACTCGCAGAAGTCCTTGTTGGGGCTCGCCTTGCCCTCGAAGTCGACCTTCCAGCAGCCGCCGATGCCGCCACCCGTCACTGCAACGGGGTTGATCGGAGCCATCAGGGCGGAGTTGTCCGAGCTGTTGCCGTTATTGGAGAAACCGTTGAAGTCCGGACCGATGCTGCCCAGCGGAAGTGTCACCTTGCCGCCCTGTTCAAGATCGGCCGCAGGCTTCTCGTTGATGCTGATGAGCTTGGACAGGTCGCTGCCTGCCTCCTGCCCCTTGGCCGTTTCGGGGCCAGTGGCTCCGCCACCACCGCCGCAGGCCGTCAGCGCCAGGGCAGCAGCAATGGCAGCTGCCCCGCCGATCCTGTTCAGATTCCTCATGGTTTTCCCTTCGTTGAGTGCGGGTGGAGTGATGGGTCGACTAATCCTAGGGCGCATGGTGGTCCGCCGTGTCGTGGACTACCAGCATGTCTTCATCCAGCTGTCCGTCCGGGAAGAAACAGGCAAAGCGCTGGTCCGGCGACGGCCCGGGGGCAGCCTCCAGGGTCCGTGCCGCCTCTGATGGCGTCACGGGCTCCAGCGGCGGCTCCAGGCTGAGGCACTTTTCCTGTTTTGCGGGCGGCAGGGCGGCGAAGACAGGGCACCGGGTGGCGAAGTTGCAGCCCTTGGGCGCGTCCAGCGGGGAGGGCAGGTCGCCCTTGAGGATGATCCGTTCGCGGGTGCGTTCCACCTGGGGGTCAGGTACGGGAATGGCGGACAGGAGGGCCCGGGTGTACGGGTGGCGCGGGTTGCCGAAGACCCGGTCAACCTCCCCGATCTCCACAATCTTGCCCAGGTACATCACGGCGACCCGGTTGGAGATGTGCCGGACCACGGAAAGATCGTGCGCCACCAAAAGGTAGCTCAGCCCCAGCTCGGCGCGGAGCCTGTCCAGGAGGTTGATGACCCCCGCCTGCACCGAAACATCCAGGGCCGAGACGGGCTCGTCCAGGACCACCAGCTTGGGGTTCACGGCCAGCGCCCGTGCAATGCCAATCCGCTGGCGCTGGCCGCCGGAGAACTGGTTGGGGAAGCGGTTGACATGGTCCGGCTGCAGGCCCACCAGCCTCATCAGCTCCATGATCCGTTTCTTGATGGCCTGCCGGTCGATGCCTGCGTTCTGCAGCGGTTCGGCGAGGACTTCGTAAACGGTGAACCGCGGGTCCAGGGCGCCGGTGGGGTCCTGGAACACCATTTGCAGTTCCCGGCGCATCGCGCTTTTGGTCCTGGCGTCCGCGGCCTGCTTGTTGCTCAGGCCGCCGATGACCACCTCGCCGTCCTGGTCCTTGTGGAACTCCATGATTTCCAGGAGCGTGGTGGTCTTTCCCGAACCTGATTCGCCGACGATCGAGAAGCACTCCCCCTCGCGGATGTCGAAGCTGATCCCGTCCACGGCCTTGACCGTGCCGATGCGGCGCTTGAGCAGGGCTCCCTTGGTGAGCGGGAAGTGCTTGCGGATGTCCTTCAGTTCCAGGACTGCGGAGCGCTCCTCCCGCGGCATCGCATCGAAGCGGGAGACGGGCACCGGCGGAGCCGCAAAGACGTCCTGGGCGTCCACGTCCGCTCCAAGCGACTCCGATTTGATGCATGCGGCGCGGTGCCGTGCACTGCCCGGGACCGCCGACAGTGGGGGCTCCCCGGCACGGCACGGGTCCGAGGCCAGCGGGCACCGGGGGGCGAACGAGCAGCCGGTGGGCTGGTGGAGCAGGTTGGGCGGCATGCCCTCGATGGGCACCAGGGACGTCTTTTCTGCCACGTCCACCCGGGGCACGGCCCCCAGCAGGCCCATGGTGTACGGCATGCGCGGGTTGTAGTAGATGTCATCCACCCCGCCGGTCTCCACCGGCCTGCCCGCGTACATGACCATGATGTCGTCCGCCATCCCGGCCACCACGCCGAGGTCGTGGGTGATCATGACGACGGCGGCGCCCGTCTCTTCCTGTGCTGTGTGGAGCACCTCGAGGACCTGCGCCTGGATGGTGACGTCCAGCGCCGTCGTCGGCTCGTCCGCGATCAGGACCCGCGGGTTGTTGGCGATGGCGATGGCGATCATCACGCGCTGACGCATGCCGCCGGAGAATTCATGCGGAAAGGCCCGCAGCCTGTCCTTGGGGCTGGGAATCCCCACCATGGCCAGGAGTTCGACGGCGCGGGCTTCCTTCGCCTGCCTGCTCATGCCGGGGTTGTGGATGGTGAGCGCTTCGATGATCTGGGTGCCCACCGTGTACACGGGCGTCAGGGAGGAAAGCGGGTCCTGGAAGACCATGGCCAGTTCATTGCCGCGGTAACCGCACATGGCTTTGTCGCTGAGGCCGAGCAGTTCCCGGCCGTTAAGCCGGACGGAGCCGGAGACCTCCGCGGCGGCGGGCAGGAGTCCCATGATGGCCAGGGAGGTGACGGACTTGCCGGAACCGGACTCCCCCACGATGCCAAGCGTCTTGCCGGCCATCAGGTCGAAGTCCACGCCGCGGACGGCGTGGACCATCCCGTTTTCGGAGGTGAAGCGGACGTGCAGGTCGCGGACCGACAGCACGGCGTCGCTGGGGGCCGCAAGCCCGGCAACGTGGAGCCGCTCCGCCGGCAACCCTGCGGACTCCGCCGGCCCGGCGGTGGTTTCGCTGCTCATGACGCCTTCTTCTGCACGAGTGACTGGTCGGTTCCGTTGTTCCTGGCCCTCTTTTCCTCGCCTTGCCGCTGGAACTGGAGCTGGGGTCGAAGGCGTCACGCAGGCCGTCGTTCATCATGGCCAGGGACCCGGTGAGGAGGAACATGACGGTCAGGGGCACCCAGAACATCCAGGGGAACGTCTGGACCTGGGAGGTGGCGCCGCCGATCAGCACGCCGAGGCTGACGTCCGGGAGCTTGATGCCGATGCCAATGAAGGAGAAGGCAACCTCCGCAAGGATGGCGGCGGTGACGCCGCGGGTGATGTCCAGGACCAGCAGCGAGCCGATGTTCGGCACCAGGTGCCGCCAGATGATCCGGCGCGGCGGCACTCCCATGTACTGGGCCGCCTTGACGAAGTCCCGCTGCATGAGGGACATGGACAGTGACCGGATGAGGCGTGCGGTTCCCATCCAGCTGAAGACCAGCAGGACGATGATCAGCAGCAGCCAGGAGGGCAGGTCCTGTTTGAGCCCCGCTCCGCCGCCGCTGGTGGCCACGGCAACCACCAGGAGTGCCGGCATCATGATGAGCGCTTCAAGGACGAAAAGCATCAGCTTGTCCACTTTGCCGCCGAAGTAGGCCATGGTGCAGCCGTAGACCGCGGCTATAAGGACCGAAACAAGTCCCACCACCAGGCCGATCAGGATGGAGATCCGGGTTCCCTCCACCGTCATGGCGTAGAGGTCGATGCCCGCCTGGGAGGTGCCCAGGTAATGCTCGGCGGACGGCGGCATCCCGATGTTGAAGGGGTCGATGGTTTCCTTGTCCCAGGGCGTGAAGTACCCGCCCACAAAGGAGAACAGGGTCAGGGCAAGGAAGATGGCCAGGCCGGCCACGGCTGTCTTGTTCCGCATGAACCGGCGGAAGATGATGGTGGACTTGCCGATGACGACGTCGGCGCCTTCCAGGTGCGCATCCTGCGCCGCTGCTGCCGGATCGACGGCGTTGAGGTTGGTCACGGCTACTGCACCCTCACTCTCGGGTCAACCAGGGTGGTGGCAAAGTCCGCCAGGATGGCTCCCAGGGCGAAAATGACCGAGCCGTAGGCGAGCGTGGCCGTGGCGGCGTTGACGTCCTGCAGCGAAATGGCGTCAATGCTCCAGGAGCCAACGCCGGGCCAGGCGAAGATCTTTTCCGCAAAGAATCCGCCGGCGAAGATGGCCGGGATGGTGAAGGCGATACTTTGTGCCACCGGGATGAAGGAGACCCGCAGCGCGTGCCGGGTTATGGCCTGGTTGCGGCTGAGCCCCTTGGCGCGGGCCGTCCGGACGAAATCCGCATTCACGTTGTCCAGTAGGTACTGGCGCTGGGCGATCTGGTAGGAACCCCATCCCACCAGGGTGATTGCGACGGTGGGGACCGCGTAATGCGCCAGCATGTCCACGAACTGCGCCCAGCCCGGTTCAATCCCGGGGGTGGAGATGCCGGTGACGAAGAAGATGCGTTCACCCACGGACTCGTTGATATTGATAGCCCCCAGTTGCACCAGGAAGTAGGCGATGGGTGCGGGCACGATGTAGGCAAGGTAGCTGTACGACGTGATGACCCGGTCCTGGAACTTGTACTGCCGGGCGGCGGAGTAGACCCCCAGGGCCACGCCGATGACAAGGGTCAGGATGATGGATGCGAGGAACAGCCTGGTGGAGATCCATACCCTGTCGCCGAACTCCGCGTTGATGAAGGCCCCGTTGGGGCTCCTGCCCCAGTCCCACCGGGTAACGATGGCGGTCAGCCAGTCGACGTAGCGCTCCCAGGGGCTCAGGTCCGGGTCCAGCCCTTTGAGCCGCATCGAGGCAGCAACCTGTTCGGGAGTGGGGCGCGGAATGCGTTCCTGCTCGAGCAATGCAGGCTTCAGGGAACTCACCGCGAGGAAGTAGCCCGCGGACGTCGTCAGGAAGATCATGACCACGTAAATGAGGCCGCGCCGCGCGAGATACCTGAGCACGCTATCTGGATCCTTCCGTCCCCACCGGATCAGCGGGAGTTGTACCGCGTCACCGGATCCATTGCCAGCGGGTAGCTGGCGACCCGCACCCTGGCCGGGCGTCCTGGCGGACTATGTCGCGGGTCACATTCCAGAGGAAACTACCACAGGCCGCCAGCGAATTTGCGGGCGACCGGGGCGAAAGCTACCCGCGGGTACCAGATTGTTATGAATAATTCTGTGAAGTTGATTTGACTGGACGCTGGGGCATCTGCCCGCGTAATCTATGCGCCTTTGACCACCCGTGTGACAAGATCCTGCCACGACGCAGCCAGCCTGTCAGCGGTAATCCCGTGGACCCGCACCAGGTTCAGAAGCCGCCCGGGGTCCAGGGCAGCGCCCAGGGAGCCCGCCATTAGCCATGGGTCGGAGGTGAAGCCTTCTTCGCGGAGCAGCACTTCGATATGGCGGTGCCAGAGCGCCGCTGCCGGCACCTCGAAGCGGCTGCTGCGCGAGGCGTTCTCCGCCGCGAGCACAAGGTCGCCGAACTCCACCACATACGCGATCCGCGCCGCCCCGAAAGCAACAAGCCGCTCAAGGCCGGGAGCGCCCGGCCCCAGGGAGGTGGACCAAACAGGAAGCGCTCCTGGAACGCCGCTTCGGAGTCGTCGAGCAGCGTCAGCAGGAGGCCGGCCCGGCTGCCGAACCGGCGGAATACAGTTCCTTTGCCCACTCCGGCACGCTCCGCGAGACGGTCCATAGTGAGCGCCTGTGCGCCGCCCTCCTGGATGATCTCCCGGGCGGCCGCCAGCAGCCGCTCCCGGTTGCGGGCGGCGTCACTGCGTTCAGCTGCCGTCGCCGGCGTCATGCCCGGCCGCAGTGGGATGAGGCTCACAGCGTCATTCTAGCCCCCGGGAATAGAAACGGACCGTGGTCCGTTTAGCCTGGTGAAAGGCATGACCAGCCTCAGAGAAAACCGGCAAGCGGCGCCCCGCTGCCACCAAGACAAGGAGTTCTTATGACCAAGAGCAAAGTACTGACTCTCGTCGGCAGCCTGCGTGCCGAATCCACGAACCAGAAACTGGCGGAGGCAATCCAGCTCAACGCCCCCGAGCAGGTGGACGTCGTCATCCATGAAAGCCTGGGCAATATCCCCTTCTACAACGAGGACATCGACGTTGAAGGCAAGGTTCCCGCCGCTGCCGCCGCCCTCCGTTCGGCAGCCAGCGAAGCCGACACCGTCCTCCTGGTAACCCCCAGCACAACGGCACGGTGCCCGCCGCCCTGAAGAACGCCATCGACTGGCTGTCCCGCCCCTTCGGCGCCGGCGCCCTCGCCGGCAAGCCCACCGCCGTCGTCGGAACTGCGTTCGGCCAGTACGGCGGCGTCTGGGCCCAGGACGAGGCCCGCAAGGCCGCGGGCATCGCCGGCGCCCAGGTCCTCGAGGACGTGAAGCTGGCCGTCCCGGCTCGATGGTCCGGTTCGCCGAAGTCCACCCCAAGGACGACGCCGAAGTGGTTGAGCAGATCAAGGGCGTATTCGATGCCCTTGCTGCTGCCGCACCCGCAGCCTAAGGCGCAATATCCCGCGGGCAACGCCCGGTCCGCCCTCCGACGGACCGGGCGTTGCCGCCTGCGGACACCGTGACCAACTCTTGTCCCAACCGGTACCTCCCGGACATACGCACCCGGAAGGGCCAGCCGTAGCATTGATGCACGAAACGTACCGGAACGGGATCGCGGTGCAGTCATGGCAGCAGGGCGGAGCGCCGGGAGGCGCCGGACAAGGAAGCGCTGGGCGGCGGCAGCCCTCGCCCTTCCGCTGCTCCTTGCCTCCTGCGTGAACCAGGCCCCACAAACACCCTCCGCCGCCTCCCCCAACCCGGGCAGCGGTTCCGTCAGCAGCCCTGCACCGACTCCCGTCCCCACCGCTCCCGCGCCGCAGCCTCAGGAGCCAGCCCCGGCCGGCACTCCCACCACGCCGCCCGAACCCACCCTCGCCCCAACCCCAACCCGGCCCTCGACCAGTCCCCCTGCAATGGCACCACCCCAGGGCCTGTCCGTCCCGGAGGCGGCGCGGCCGAGGGAAACAGCCGCAACACGGTCCCCGTCCCCCGCCAAGTCGAGTCCTCCTGTGAACCCCGCGGCACCACGGATGCTTACCGCTTACTACGTCCTCCTTGACGACGGCGGCAGCAGCGGCGTGCGTTTCGGCTGCAACGACAGCCTGGTGGGACTGGCCCGGGCCGCACCCGGGACCGAGCCCCTGCTGACTGCGGCGATGAACGCCCTGCTCCAAGGGGCCGGAGACGCCGACATTCCGCTGGATCCGATCGAGGTGTCGGATGTTTACAACGCCTTGGACGGCTCCGAGCTGACGTTCCTGTCCGGGAGCTTCGACGGGACCACCGTGACGGTCTACTTGGCCGGAACGCTCAGCCTTGGGGGCGCCTGCGACGTTCCGCGAGTGGAGGCCCAGTTGACCCACACCGCCGTGGCCGCCGTTGGCGCCATCAGGGCGGACGTTTACGTAAATGGACAGCCCCTTTCCGAGGTGCTGCGCCAGGACTAGCCCGTAGGCACTAATTTGCAACAGGTGTTGCTTTTTAGGCAACCCCCGGCTGTATCCTGTCGGTGTGAGCCACGAAACAATCGACGCAACCGGGACGCTGCCAGCGGAAGCAATAGATGCGATCGAACGGGCCGCCACATCGGCGCACCGGCACGAGGAACTGTTCTCGGACCGGGCCGCGAACATCCGCCAGTCCGCGGTTCGCGACGTCTTTGACATCTCCATGCGCCCGGCCTGGTCTCCCTTGCCGGCGGAAGCCCCTACCTCCAGTCGCTGCCGCTGGAGCGGCTGGGTGCCACGGCGGCCCGGATCATTGCAGAGGACGGCCTGACCGCGCTGCAGTACGGGACCGGCCAGGGACCCTGGAGCTGCGGACCCAAATCTGCGATGTCATGGCCGCCGAAGGAATCCTGGATGCCCTGCCAGAGAACGTGGTGATCACCGCCGGCTCCCAGTCAGCGCAGGACGTAGCCACGAAGGTCTTCTGCAATCCGGGGGACGTGGTGCTGGTGGAAGACCCGACCTATGTGGGCGCGCTCAACACATTCGAGTCCTACCAGGTGCAGGTGGAAACGGTGGGCATGGACGAATCCGGCCTGGTCCCGGAACTGTTGGAGGCAAAAATCGCGGCGCTGCAGCTGTCCGGCAAGAGCATCAAGTTCCTCTACACCATCCCCAACTTCAACAACCCCTCCGGTATCACGCTGGCAAAGGAACGCCGCCAGCAGGTCGTCGACATATGCCGCAAGGCGAATATTCTGGTCCTTGAGGACAACCCCTATGGGCTGCTGCGCTACAGCGGCGAGCCACTGCCTCCGCTGCGTGCCGATAACGCCGACGACGTCATCTACATGGGGTCGTTCTCCAAGATTTTCGCTCCGGGCCTGCGCATCGGCTGGGCCCTGGTGCCCGAACACCTGCAGCGCCGGTACTACCTTGCCGCTGAATCCGTCACGCTGTGCCCGCCCACCCTGAACCAGATGCTCGTCTCCGCCTACCTCCGCGACTACGACTGGAAGGGCCAGATCGAGACCTACCGGAGCCTGTACGCCGAGCGCTGCCAGGCGATGCTGGCCGCCTTGAAGGAATTCATGCCCGCGGGGACAACCTGGACCACCCCGGAGGGTGGCTTCTTTGTCTGGGTGACCCTCCCGGAAGGCCTGGACACCTACCCGCTGCTGCACAAGGCGATTGACGCGGGCGTGGTCTTTATCCCCGGCGCCGCCTTCACGCCGTCGGACGAGCCGTCCAACAAGCTGCGCCTCGCCTTCAGCGCGGTGCCCCCCGAGGCTATTACCGAGGGCGTGCGCCGGCTGGCGCCGGTGCTTCAGGAAGCCATCGCCGCGCTGTAGCGTTGGCCACACCAGTGCCGCGGAACCAAGCAAAGGAGCAAACATATGAGTGGAATCATCGTTGTTGGGGTTGACGGCAGCGGAACGGCAAAGAAGGCGGCGGAATCCGCCCGGGACCTGGCCCTCGCCCTGGATGCCTCGCTCCATGTGGTGACGGCCTTCGACAGTGACAGGACAGAGGTGTTTGGCAGCGGAAGCGACCAGTGGATCGTCTCCGACGCCGACGCCGCCGAGCATGTTGCGCGGACAGTGGCGGAATCACTGGGAGGCGGCGGGAAGGTAACGTACTCGGCTGCCCGCGGCCGCCCTGCTGACGCCCTGATCAAGGAGGCCATCCGGATGGAGGCCCGCATCATCGTGGTGGGAACCGCAGGATGCAGGGCATCGGCCGGGTCCTGGGCAGCGTGGCGAACAGCGTGGCCCACAACGCGCCCTGTGACGTCTACATCGCCAACACGTACGACGCCGACTAGGAGTTACCGCGGACACTCCCCTGGTGGCCAAGGTCGCCCCGGGGGGTGTCCGTTCTCACGCGCTATACGCCATTTAAGCCCTGAGCGCAAAGATAAAATTGAATCAGGCCCCAACGGTGCGGACAACAGCAGACACCACTACCAAGGGGCACCATTGATCACTCTCCAGCGCCGCCAGCTCGTAGGCCACGACATCCTCCTGGCCCGCCACGGAAACCACATCTGCTCCATGCGGGTTGACCGCAGCAACGGAACCGTCGTGGCACTGCTGGATGACGGCAGCGTTGACAGTGCGCCGAACCTCATTGCCCCTGACCTGCAGCTTCCCGAAACCGTAGGCAGCGTGCTGCGCGAGGACTGGAAGCTGCTGACGGCGTGGGCCGGAATGGCTGCCGCGATGGGCGTGCTGCTGACGGCTGCGGCTGTGGCCCTGGGGAACACCGCCGATCCGGCCGCCCTCGAGATGTTCACCACGATGTCCTACGGCGCCATCAGGCCCTGAAGCATCCACCAGATGCCCGCCATCACCACTCCCCCGAAGAGTGAGCCTGCCACCACCTGAGCCACGGTGTGCGCGCGAAGCACCACGCGCGACCAGCCGACCGCCGGTACCAGAAGCAGCAGCGGGGCCCACGCCGGCCCCAGCATCAGGACGGCGATAACGGTAGAGCAGGAAATGGCTGCTGCATGGCCGCTCATTTTCCAGAACGGGCTGACAGCGGCCAGGACCACCACCCCGCCGACCACGGCGAGGACCATGGCAACAACGCTCCGTGGCGCCCCCGCCGCCTCCAGGACCAGCAGCCCGGCCAGGATCGAGCCCAGCGCCATGAGCAGGACCGGTGCCCGCTGTTTCCTGTCACTGACGTGGTGGTCTGTGACCTTTCCAAGCCGCACCAGGACCAGCAGCAGGATCAGCGGCAGCACGCAGACGAACACGGCTGCCAGCGCCCCGTACACCATGGTTCCGGGGAACCCGTCCTCCGTCAGCGGGCTGACCAGCAGCTGGATGCTGACCACCACGGGCGGCTGGAACGCCTCGGTCAGCCATCTGGCGGTCCTGTTTTTCGCCCGGATGGTGTTGCTGTTGACAACCACGTCCCTTAGTCCAGGAGCAGCGCGGGCTCTTCCAGGATGGCCGCAACGTCTGCCATGAAGCGTGCGGACAGGTCACCATCCACCACCCGGTGGTCGAAGGAGCCGCCAAGGGTGGTGATCCAGCGCGGGATGACCTCACCGTCAAGGACCCAGGGCTTCTGCTTGATGGTGCCGAACGCCACGATGGCCACCTCGCCGGGGTTGATGATGGGCGTCCCCGTGTCGATGCCCAGCGCCCCGATGTTCGTGATGGTGAGCGTGCCGCCCTGCATTTCGGCGGGCTGGGTCTTGCCGGCCCGTGCAGTGGTGGCAAGGTTGTTCAGCGCGAGGGCCAATTCCTTGAGGGACAGGTCCTGGGCGTTCTTGATGTTCGGCACCATCAGGCCTCGCGGTGTTGCAGCGGCGATGCCCAGGTTCATGTAGTGCTTGACGTGGATCTCGGCGGCGTCGGTGCCGTCGGCGTTGTCCACCCAGGTGGCGTTGACGCTGGGGTTCCGTGCGGCAGCCCAGATGACGGCCTTGGCCAGGATCAGCAGCGGCGAAACCCGGATGCCCTCGAAGTCCCGTGACGATTTGAGCCGCTTGACGAACTCCATGGTCCGGCTGGCGTCGACGTCCACGAAGATGCTGACGTGCGGAGCGGAGAAGGCCGACTCCACCATCGCCTTGGCCGTGGCCTTGCGGACACCCTTGACCGGAATCCGTTCAATCCGCTGGTCCTGCGGCTTGCCCGCCTTGCCCAGAAGCCGTCCGCCTTGTCCAGTTCGGCGTCGCGCTGGGCCTGGTAGCTGACCAGGTCCTCCCGGGTTACCTCGCCGCGGGAACCGGTAGCCACCACATCCGCCAGGTCGATGCCCAGGTCCCGGGCAATCTTCCGCACGGGAGGCTGGCCAGGACCCGGTTGACCAGCCCGGTAATGGTGCCGCCCAGGGTGGGCCGGTTGTCGATGGCGTCCGCCGGGGCGGAAGCGGCGGGGCGTGGGGCTTGGCTGACCTCCGCCGGCGTATGGGGCTGGACCGGTTCCACCTCGGGTGCGTTGACGGTCACGGCGGCAGAGGGCTGCACCTTGCGCGGGCGGCGCTTGACGGCGTCGGCCTTGGGGCCGGAACCCACCAGCGGACCGCCGGTCGGGGCATTGTCCTGCGCGTCGGCGTCGTCCCTTGCGCCCTCCTCGTCGGCAGGGAGCGTGCCGTACAGCGGCTGCACGGGTGCTTCCGGGGCGCGAACGTCAGCGGGCGTGGGATCGCCTTCCACTTTGTCGCTGACGCTGATGATGGCCGTCCCGACGTCGATGGTCACCCCTTCCGGGACCAGCAGCTCAGTGACGGTCCCGGCGAAGGGGGACGGCAGTTCCACGATGGACTTGGCGGTTTCGATCTCGCAGAGGACGTCGTTGATGGCAACGGCGTCGCCGGGCTTGACCTTCCAGGAGACGATCTCGGCCTCGGTCAGGCCTTCGCCGACGTCGGGCAGGTTGAACTTGTTGAGAGTCATGGTGTCCTCAGTAGGAGAGGGCGCGGTCCAGCGCCTCCAGGATGCGGTCGATGTCCGGAAGGTAGTCTTCCTCCACCTTCGCGACGGGGTACGGCATATGGAAGCCACCAACGCGGATAACGGGGGCTTCAAGCGAATGGAAGGCCCGCTCGCTGATGCGGGCCGCGATCTCGCCGCCGATCCCTCCGAAGGTAGGCGCCTCATGGGCGACGACCAGGCGTCCGGTCTTCCGTACGGAGGCGGTGACCGTGTCAAAGTCGAGCGGCGAGATGGAGCGGAGGTCGATGACCTCCACGCTGCGGCCGTCCTCCTCGGCCGCGTTGGCGGCGGCGAGGGCAACGGGGACCAGTGGCCCGTAGGCGACGACGGTGGCGTCGGTGCCTTCCCGAAGGACATGGGCCTTGAAGGGATCGGCGGCGTGGCCCGGCGCTTCGGTGTCAACCTCGCCCTTGAGCCAGTAGCGGCGCTTGGGCTCGAAGACGATCACCGGGTCCTGGCAGTCCACGGCCTGCTGGATCATCCAGTAGGCGTCGTGGGGGTTGGACGGGGTGATGATCCGGAGCCCTGCGGTGTGGGCGAACAGCGCTTCGGGTGATTCCGAGTGGTGCTCCACGGACCCGATGCCGCCGCCGTAGGGGATGCGGATGACCACCGGCACCGTGAGGTTGCCGTTGCTGCGGGCGTGCATCTTGGCCAGCTGGGTGGTGATCTGGTTGAAGCCGGGGAAGACGAACCCGTCGAACTGGATCTCGCAGACCGGCCGGTAGCCGCGCAGGGCCAGGCCGATGGCGGTGCCGATGATGCCGGACTCAGCCAGCGGGGTGTCCACGACACGGTCGGGGCCGAACTCGCCGATCAGCCCGTCGGTCACCCGGTACACGCCGCCGAGGGGGCCGATGTCCTCGCCCATCAGGAGTGACTTGGGGTTGCCGGCCAGGGTGGCGCGCAGGCCCTGGTTGATCGCCTTGGCGATGGTCATGGTGGTCATCAGTGGCCTGCCTTTGCTGCTGCCTGTCCCTGTTCCGCGGAGGAATCAACACCGGCAAAGCCGGCCTCGTATTCTTCGAACCATGCCAGTTCCTCGGCCACCAGGGGGTGGGCCTCAGCGTAGGTGTTGGCAAAGGCGGAGCGGATGTCCGGAGTCTCGAGGTCATGGGTGGTGCGCCGGACATAGGCCGCGAGTTCGTCGCCGTCGGCCTTGACCCTGGCAAAGAAGTCGTCATCCGCCAGGCCCTCGGCACGCAGGTACTTCTCCAGCCGGAGCAGCGGATCCTTGGCACGCCAGGCGTCTTCCTCGGCCGAAGGGCGGTACTTGGTGGGATCGTCGGCAGTGGTGTGCGCGCCAACGCGGTAGGTGAAGGCCTCGATCAGGACAGGACCCTTGCCCTGCCGGGCGTGCTCCAGGGCCCACTCCGTGACGGCGTGCACCGCGATGACATCGTTGCCGTCCACGCGGATGCCGGGAAAGCCATAGCCCTTGGCGCGGTTGGACAGCGGTACGCGGGTCTGCACGTTGGTGGGGACGGAAATGGCCCAGTGGTTGTTCTGGCAGAAAAACACCACAGGGGCGTTGTAGGAGGAGGCGAACACCATGGATTCGTGGACGTCGCCCTCGGAACTGGCGCCGTCGCCGAAGTAGGCGATCACTGCGGCGTCCGGTTCCTGGCGGGCCCCGCCGGCCGCTGCGGCCAGCTTCTGGTCCCGCTGGATGCCCATGGCATAGCCCACTGCGTGGAGTGTCTGGGCGGCGAGGACCAGGGTGTAGAGGTGGAAGTTGGTGTCCTTCGGATTCCAGCCGCCGTTGGATACACCGCGGAACTGGCGGAGCAGTTCAGCAAGGTCAACGTTCCTGGTCAGCGCGACGCCGTGTTCCCGGTACGTGGGGAAATGTCGTCCTGCGGCTGGCTCGCCCGGCCCGATCCGATCTGGGCTGCTTCCTGTCCTGTGAGCGGAACCCACAGGGCCAGCTGCCCCTGCCGCTGGAGGGCGGTGGCCTCAACATCGAACCGGCGGATTGCGGCCATGTCCGCGTACAGCCCGCGCAGGCGCTCCGGCGTGAGCTTGTCCGCGTACTGGCTGTAGACCGGGTCAGCGCCGAGCTTCCCGTCAGGTCCCAGCAGCTGCACCATCTGCGCCGGGGGCTCGCCCATGACGGCTTCCGCGTCAGCTTCCCGCTGGTCGTCTACCGCTGTTCCGTCGAACTCGGTGGAAGGCAGATGTGTGCCCATACCGTCTCCTTGCTTGCCGCATCCGGATGCAATGCAATGTCGCTGGGATATATGCCTCTTACGGAATACATTCCCGTTGCGGCATATACATTGGCTTACTGATCCTAACTTTATCTTCAGTAGGTAGGCACGGGAGTACTGTTAAGCGCTAGGAAGGACCTGAGGGCTTTGTATAGTCCGCACACAACTGCAGGAATCTCGTATTGGCCTCCTGCTCGCCGATGCTGACCCTGACCCCATCGCCCGGGAACGCCCTGACGGACAGGGCCCGGGCAGCGGCCAGGTCTGCGAAACGGGTACTTTCGGCACCCAGGGCCAGCCACACGAAGTTCCCTTGGGCATCGGGAACAGTCCAGCCCAGGTCCCGCAGGCCGGCCGCCACCCGGGTCCGCTCATCCACGAGCATTTGTACCCTTTCTACAACCTGCGGGAAATTCTGCAGCGAAACTATTGCTGCCTTTTCTGCAATCTGCGACACGGCGAACGGGGTGGCAGCCACCCTCAGGTGCTGTGTGAGCCCCGGGTTGGACACGCTGTAGCCCACCCGAAGCCCTGCCAGGCCATGGGCTTTGGAAAACGTGCGGAGCACCACCACGTTCGGGTACTTGCGGTAGAGGGCCAGGCCATCCACGGCGTCGGCTGCCCGGACGAACTCCTGGTAAGCCTCATCGATGACCACCACAACGCTGGAAGGCACGGAGCGGATGAAGGCTTCAGTCTCTGCTGCTGCCAGCGCGGGACCGGTGGGGTTGTTGGGCGTGCACAGGAGGATCACCTTGGTGCGGGCAGTGACGGCGGCGGCCATGGCTGCCAGATCGTGCCGGCCATCGGCGGTGACCGGGATGCGGACACTCTCGGCGCCTGCCAGGCCAACGCTGATGGGATAGGCCTCGAACGACCGCCAGGCGTAGATGACCTCATCGGGCTTGCCATCGTCGTTCTGGCCTGCGAACGTGGCCAGGACCTGGTTCAGCGCGCCCAGGCTGCCGGCACCGGTGACGATGTCCTCCGCCGGGACGTCCAGGAATTCGGCAAGGGCCTCCCGCAACCGGCTGCTGAGCGGGTCCGGGTAGCGGTTGAAGTCCTGCTGGCGCGCGATGGCCTCCACAACGGCGGGGAGCGGCGGAAGCGGGTTCTCATTGGAAGAGAGCTTGTAGCTGGCCAGTCCTTCGACGGCGGCCGGCGGCTTCCCTGCCGCATAGCGGGGCAGCCGGCCCACCACCGGGCGCGGCGGAATCCCGTCGGCCGGGGCCTCTGAAGACGTCATGCAACCCAGACTACTTCTCTCCGTCTTGTAAGCCCGCGCACAGTGCCCTGTGCAAGCATGGTTCCATGGGCTCCTTCATTCTTCGGATCATCATCAACGCCGCAGCGCTGTGGGTGGCGAGCTGGATTCTGCCGGGACTGGAAATCTCCAGCTCCGCTGCCTCCGAGGCCGTTGCCGAACGCGGCGTCACAGAGGGCACCGACGCCGTCGGGCTCGTCCTGGCCTACCTGTTCATTGGCGCCATCTTCGGCATCGTAAACGCTTTCGTCAGGCCGCTGGTCAGGTTCCTCGCCCTGCCCCTCACCATCCTGACCCTGGGCCTGTTCACAATCATCATCAATGCAGCCATGCTCTACCTGACGTCCTGGATCAGCAGCTACACGCCGGTGGAGTTCACCATCGACTCCTTCTTCTGGACAGCTGTGCTGGCGGCAATCATCATCTCGCTGGTTTCGATGGTGGCCAGCGTCCTGCCAGGGGCACGGAAGCGCTAGCCCGCAGGGCCGGCCCTACCGGCCGCCATGCCCCCGCTCATGGGCGCGGGGGTCTTGGGGCGCGAGCGTGGGAGTGGGGCCCTTGGTGCGGGACAGGGAGTACCTGGTAGCCGTGGCCGTCCCGCCCGCTCCCAGGACTCCTGCCAGCACCGCGGTGGAATGCACAAGGGACGGATCGCTGCTGCCGGCGACCAGGCGTGCGGCTTCCTGGTACCCATCGAAACTGTGGCCAGGGCCCAGTCCCACATCCTCCCCTACCCGGACGTGAAGGTCGTTGGTCATTGTCACCGTGACCTGGTTGGCGGTGTCCGCATTGGGTGAGCCGTCGCTCCCGGGGACCCAGTCGGTCCGATGTTCCAGGTGGAGGGTGTTGACGTCAGGCGGCGGTGTTATCCGGCCGACGGGTGATCCCGCCGTGACGACATACTTCATGTCGTACTCGGATCGAAACTGCTGGTCGGCCGCCAGATTCATGGCGTGAATTCCGCCCTGGCTGTAGCCGGCAGCGACCACCGGCGATCCGGGTTCCGCTCCAGCCGACCGAAGCGCCTGGACAACGGCGGCATTGACGACCGCTGAATTACTGCCCAGCCCGTCTGCTATCCCACCGAGATCGAAGGGATTGCGGCCGGAGTCTTCCTCCGCCATCTGTGTGCCCGGGATGACCACCACGTACGCCTTTCGGCCGTCCTGGTCAACTTCGACAACCTCGATGTATCCGCTGCCCCGTTGTTCGATCAGCCGGATCCGCTCCAGGAGGCCGGCAGGTGAAGCCTTAAGGCTTATCGGAACGCTTTCCTCCTGCCGCACGTCGAGCGGTTCCGGCCTCAGACCTGGAATTCCACCCTCGACCAGGGACTTGAGTGCTGCCAGTGCAGCAACGGAGTCGCCCACCAGCATCTCGGCGGCATTTCGGTTGAGGAATCCTGTCCGCCAAAAGTCGGCGTGCTTCTCCAGTTCCGCCGCAGGGCTCCACATTCCGAGGCTCCTGAACGTCCGGGACCGGGCTTCCGCCGCTTCGTAATCATGCCTGCACTGGCGCACCCGGCTGCTGATCCCTTGGAGCTCAGTCCGAACGGCACGGAGGGCCTCATTCGCGGCACCCACCGCAAGGAGGGCTGCCGTTCCCGTGGACCGGGGCTCATTCTGGAATTGCGCCAGTTCCTGCCACACCCGCCACGCGTCGCCCTCTACGGCTCCGAGCCGGGATGCCAGGTCATCCAGTCGGGCTGAACCGGAGGCCAGTTCCTCAAGCTGGAAGCTGAATCCACCGATGCCTCCGGAGATGACCATGTTGCCCTCCCCGGCTGGACGGGACAGCCGGAAGGCCGCTCCTGTGTCCGACGGGGTTTCTTCCCCCATCAGGATGGCCCGCCGTAATTACACTCGGACGCCAGCACCGCCCTCGCGTGGCTCGTCACCGAGCTTGCCGCTTCGTGGAGGGAGTCGAGGACCCGACGCATGGCCGCGGCCTGGAGGCTGACCGTGTTCCGGTAGGCCTGGCCGGCCGGAGACTGCCATTCCTGCATTTGGATCTCCCGAAACCCCGCAAGTACTTCTTCTGCCCGGGCCTCACAGAGAATGAGCCGAGCAGCGAGCTGCTGTACTTCGGCGCTGCGCTGCGCGGTGACACCCCAGATACTGCCGCCAGGGTCGTTCCCCATGTGAGTTCTCCCCTCCTCCGGCTTCCCGGTGCCGTTGATACCCGTGCCGTTCTGGCTGTTGCGCCCACGCTACGAACAATCCGGGACCAGCCGAAGCACCGCCGTCGACTATGTGGACAAGTAACGTGGGCAGGCACGCTTCGGGGGCCACCTGAGTTCGTGAAACAATCAGCACATGCCTGAAACTGCCGCCACAGCTGATACACGTACGCCCTCAGGACGCCTGGCCCTCGCCGCGTCACAGGAAAAGATCGCCCTCGGTCCCTGGACGGCCGCTACCAGTCCGCCGTAGCACCGCTGGTGGACTACCTGTCCGAAGCCGCCCTGAACCGGGACCGTGTGGCTGTCGAAGTTGAATGGCTCATCCACCTGACCAGCAACAACGTGCTCCCGGGCGCCGGAGCGCTCAGCCAGGACCAGCAGGACCAGCTCCGCGCCATCGTCACCGAATTCGACGCCGCCTCCGTGGCCGAACTCGCCGAAATCGAAGCGGTCACGGTCCACGACGTGAAGGCCGTGGAGTACTACATCGGCAGGCGCCTTCCCGGCATCGGCATCGAAAACCTGACGGCCATGGTGCACTTCGGCTGCACCTCCGAGGACATCAACAACCTCTCCTACGCCCTCGGCGTCAAGGGTGCTGTGGAGGACGTGTGGCTGCCCGCCGCCAGCGCCCTGGTGGCCCAGATCGGCAGAATGGCTGAGGACAACCGCTCCGTTCCCATGCTCTCCCGGACGCACGGGCAGCCGGCCACGCCCACCACCCTGGGCAAGGAGCTCGCGGTCATCGCGCACCGCCTGAACCGCCAGCTGGACCGGATCGCAAAGACCGAGTACCTGGGCAAGATCAACGGTGCCACCGGAACCTACGCCGCCCATGTCGCATCTGTTCCCGGCGCCGACTGGCAGGAGGTCTCCCGGTCCTTCGTGGAGGGCCTGGGACTGACCTGGAACCCCCTTACCACCCAGATCGAAAGCCACGACTGGCAGGCCGAGCTGTACGCCGACGTGGCCCGCTTCAACCGCATCCTGCACAACGTCTGCACCGACATCTGGAGCTACATCTCCATCGGCTACTTCGCGCAGATCCCGGTTGCGGGCGCCACCGGCTCCTCCACCATGCCGCACAAGGTCAACCCGATCCGCTTCGAGAACGCCGAAGCGAACCTGGAAATCTCGAATGGCCTGCTGGACACCCTGGCGGCAACCCTGGTGACGTCCCGCTGGCAGCGCGACCTCACGGACTCCTCCAGCCAGCGCAACATCGGCGTGGCCTTCGGCCACTCGCTGCTGGCCATCTCCAACGTGGCCAAGGGCCTGGAGCGCCTGGATGTTGCAGAGGACGTGATGGCCGGCGACCTGGACACGAACTGGGAAGTCCTGGGCGAAGCCATCCAGATGGTCATGCGTGCCGAGGCCGTCGCCGGCGTCAAGGGCATGGAGAACCCCTACGAGCGGCTCAAGGACCTCACCCGCGGCCAGCGCGTGGATGCCGCGCGCATGCGGGAGTTCGTGCAGAGCCTCGGCCTTTCCACCGAAGCCGAGGCACGCCTGCTCGCACTCACACCCGGCAAGTACACGGGCATCGCGGACCAGTTGGTGGACCACCTCAAGTAGCCCGCCCCGCAGGGGCAGGAGAATTACGACGACGGCGCCTGGCCTGGGAAGGCCAGGCGCCTTCGCTCTGCCCGGGGACAGTGGGCAGGTCCTCAGCCAGGTGCCCGGGGTGCGAAACTTGAGAGCATGAAGCTGTTGCTCATCCGCCACGGACAGACCCCCGGCAACGTCCTCGGCCAGTTGGATACCGCCCACCCGGGGCCCGGACTGACGGAACTTGGTGAGCGGCAGGCCGAGGCCATGGCGCGGTCCCTGGCCAATGAGCCCATCGGGGCCCTGTACGCGTCAACGCTGATCAGGACCCAAATCACGGCTGCTCCGCTGGCACGTGTGCACGGCCTGGACGTCGAGGTGCTTGAGGGCCTGCACGAGATCGAAGCCGGGGCCCTGGAGAAACTGACTGACCATGAGTCCCACAAGCGCTACATGGGAACCGTGTTCTCTTGGGCTGCGGGGGACCTGGACCAGCGCATGCCGGCCGGTCCGGACGGACACACATTCTTTGAGCGGTTTGATGCGGCGATCCGGCAGGTTGTGGAGCGGGCGTTCGACGCACAGCACCAGGCGGCCGCAGTAGTGAGCCACGGCGCCGCGATCCGTACATGGGCGGGCCGCCGCGCCGGCGACGTGGACCATGAATTCGCAGCCCGCCACGTGTTGGCCAACACGGGAATCGTGGCCCTTGAAGGTGACCCGGACGTCGGATGGAAGCTGATCCACTGGGACGGCAGCCCGGTAGGCGGACTGTCACTTGCCGATCCAACGGCAGCGGACCCTACGGGCAGTGACGCAACAGGCGCCTAGACCAACTGCCGGATCCTGCGGGCAGGAAAAACAGCCATCCTGCGGCAGGGACTGAAGCCCTCTTCGGCGGGTTTCGGAAGAAGCCGGGAGGCCATGCGCGCGGCCTCCGCCGCCGTCGGCCGCTCCCCGCTTTCCATCGCCGTCAGGGAGCGGAGGAAGGTCTGCCAGCCGGGCGGCAGCCAGTCCGGAACATGGGGGCTGCGGAGCGTCCTGGCCACCAGCGACTCGATCGCGGTTCCGGGAAATGCCTTAGTCCCGGTCAGGAGCTCCAACAGGACAAGCCCCATCGAGTAGACGTCCCAGGACGTTTCAGTCTCGCCGCCGGATGCCTGTTCCGGGCTCATGTAGTGCACGGTGCCGGAGGACATGCCAGGTTCCGGCGCCGATCCGGCGGCAGCGGCGATCCCAAAGTCGATGATCCGCACCGGGCTCCGCCGCAGTCCGCTCAGCATCAGGTTGGCGGGCTTGACGTCCCGGTGCACCAGGCCACGGCCATGAAGGTGGGCGAGCGCACCGAACAGCCCGACAGCCCAGCCGGCTACCTCGTCGGGTTGACTGCGGTTGCTGCGGACGGCCTCTGCAAGGCTGGTTCCCAGCGCAAGTTCCTCCACCACGAACGGCAGTCCGCCGCGCGGGCCGCCGGACGGCATCACGCCTTGCGCGATGAACCTGATGATGGACGGATGGTGAAGGGCGGCCAGGACAGCCGCTTCGTTGCCGATACGCCCGTGCTGCTTCTCCGAGTTCTCCACCGCCACCTTGACTGCAACGTCCGGCCCGCCGTTCATGTCCACAGCACGGAAGACCTCCGCAACGGATCCGCGTCCCAGACGTTCCCGCAGCCGAAACCGGCCAGCCAGGATCCCGTCCCCGTCAGGAAGCGTTGCGCGGCGCCCATGAACCGGGGGTGCAAGGGCGGGGGTGTTCATGCGGCGTACGGCGCAGTGGCCCGGGCGGGATCGGAGGCAGCGGAGGTGTGCCCGGCGGCCTGGGCAGAGGGCTGCCAGGCGTCCAGCTGGAAACCGCACCTGCAGCGCCAGACCGGGGGCAGCTCCACGGCTCCTTGTCCAACAGGCTCGAAGGTGTAAAGCACGGCGGCACCCCCGAGGGCGGGAGTCACCAGTTCCATGGGCATTCCGCAGTGCATTCCGCTGCTCTGCTGCGGCAAAACTTCGGTAAAAGTGATCAACGCGCTCACGACTCCATCGGGCAGTTCATTCAAGGGTTGATCGTAAGCTTACATATTACTAGTCAAACTAGCTAGTGCATCTAGCTACTTTTGGCGTGCGTGGCCTCCTGGGCGCTGACCGCCTCGGTCATCCGCTCCAGGAATTCCACAACGATGCGCGCCTCATCCGCGGTCAGGCTCTCCGCCACAGCCATCATTCGGCGGTGCATGGCGCCCAGTGTTTCGCGCACTTCCTGGTCCGATTCCACAGTGGGCACAACCACGACGGAGCGGCGGTCCGAAGGATGGGCCTCGCGCCGGACGTGGCCGCTCGCCACCAGCCGGTCGATCAACGAGGTGGTGGAGGCGCTGGTGATGCCCAGGAACTGGCTCAGGTCCTTGGGCACCACGGTCTTGCCCGAGGCCTGCACACGCAGGAGGTACCGCAGCGCCAGAAGGTCGGTCTCCCCCATTCCCATGGAATCCCTGGTGGAGCGGCGCATGCTGGTTTCTGCCGAGCGGTAATCGCGCAGGGACTTCAAAACGGCAGCGCCGTAGTCCAGCTGCCCGTCCGGACCGTACCAGTAGCCGGAGCCTTCGTTACCTGTGGAAACCATGGGATTAGTTTAGACCGTCTGATAACTAGACTGCCAAGTAACCTGACTATTGGTGGCTCTTGGTGTTATCCAGCCCCTTACCCGGAAGAAACACCCGCGTAACCGCATGCTTCTAGCCTTTTAGTGCATAACCCTCCGGCGAAACGAGGAACTATGCAGACCAATCCAAGGCTGAACATCCGCCAGGTTCCCTGGTCGAACCCCGTCGGGGCAGACCTGCGCCGGGCGCAGCAGGCGGAACTTGATGCCCGCTTCGGCACCCCGGACCACGAACCCGGCACCCCGCCGTCGAGCGCCGACTGCGCCGTCTTCATCGTGGCCTATGACAAGGGATCCGGCCAACCCGTAGGGTGCGGCGGCCTGCGGCTCCTCGACCCGACCACTGCGGAGATCAAACGGCTGTACGTGGTCCCCTACACGCGCGGCTCGGGCGTTGCCAGCTCCATCCTCGCGGCGCTGGAAGCGGAGGCGTTCAAGCAGGGGATCACGCGCATCAAGGCCGAGGCCGGTTCCGCCCAGCCGGACGGCCGGAACTTCTACCAGAATTCCGGGTTCGAGCCGGTGCCCAACTTCGGCCCGTATGTGGGCGTGGAGCACTCGTACTGCTACGCCAAGAGCATCCACGCGCGCAGTGCCGCCCATACGGCCATGGCCTAGGGGCGGCTGGGGCCGTCACACTCCGCAAAGCCTTCCGGCCCTCAGCTAATCTCGGCCTATGGAAACAGCAGACATCACCTTCCGCACCCGCAAATGGGTGCGCCCCGAGGACCTGAACGCGAACGGGACTTTGTTTGGCGGCAGCCTGCTGAAGTGGATCGACGAGGAAGCGGCGATCTACGCCATCCTTCAACTGGGCAACGGCCGGGCGGTCACCAAGTACATTTCCGAAATCAACTTTGTAAGTTCGGCAGTCCAGGGCGACCTCATCGAGATGGGACTGACGGCCACCAGGTTCGGGCGGACTTCCCTGACCATGCGGGCCGAAGTCCGGAACATGATCACCCGGCAGAGCATCCTCACCATCGAAGAGATTGTGTTCGTGAACCTGAGCCCGGCCGGAAGGCCCGAGCCCCACGGCTACACGGAGATCACCTACGACCGGGACCGCATCCCCACGCACCATTTAACGGAGACCATCACCCAGGACTGACCTTTCACCCGGCGTTAATCCGCACGCCTCCATCAGTTCCCGCGACTGGACCACATTGGACAGCCGGGCTGTTTATCGAATCGATAGCAATAACAGCCCCGCATTCCGCCTGCCCCGCTATAGGCTGTGCGGACATGCTCCGGTTCCAGTCAGAAATGAGTCCTGATCGTGCGTAAATTGCAGACTTTGGTTGCCGCCGCCGTCGCCGTCACCCTTCTCGCCGGGTGCGGCGGAGGCACCACCTCCCCGGCCGCTTCCGACGACGCCTCCGCCCCTGCCGGCGGTTCCGGCGACACCCTGGTGGTGTACACCAACTCCAATGGAGAGGGCCGCGGCGACTGGCTGACCGCCAAGGCCGCCGAGGCCGGGTTCAAGATCGAAATTGTGGGTGCCGGCGGTGCGGACGCCACCAACAAACTCATCGCCGAAAAGAACAACCCCATCGCCGACGTAGCGTTCGGGCTGAACAACATGTACTTCTCCCAGATCAAGGCCGAGGACGTTCTGGAACCCTATGAGCCCTCCTGGGCGGGCGAAGTGGACGAAGAACTGGCCGACGGCGAGACGTACTGGCCGCTGGTCAAGCAGGCCATCCTGCTGGGCTACAACTCGGACAAGATCTCCAAGGACGCGGCCCCGCAGGACTGGACGGACCTGTGGACCAAGGACGAGTTCAAGGACCGCTACGAGCGCGTGACAGGCCTGGGCACCGCCACCGCACAGCTCGTCTTCGCCGGCATCCTCAGCCGCTACCGCGACGGTTCGGGCGACCTGGGCATCTCGGATGAGGGGTGGAAGCAGGTGGAACAGTACTTCCAGAACGGCAGTCCCGCGGTGGCGAAGACTGACCTCTTTGCCCGCATTGCCTCCGGCGAGGTGGACATGGGGCAGATGCCGTCCTCGATCATCGCCGACCGCGAGAAATCCTTCAATGTCAACGTTGAGACGGTCATTCCCTCAGTGGGCGTCCCCCTCGCGGTCGAGCAGATTGCCCTCGTCAAGGGCACGGAGAAGAAGGAACAGGCCCAGAAGTTCATTGACTGGTTCGGCAGCGCGGACGTGCAAGGCCAGTTCGCCAAACAGTTCAACTCCATGCCTGTCAACGAGGGTGCCGCGGCCCAGGCCAACCCCGAGGTTGTGGACTTCTTCGCCGACCTCAAGCAGCAGGACATCGACTGGGAGTTCGTGCAGGAGAACATGGGCGCCTGGGTGGAGAAGATCGAACTGGAGTACATGACGTAGTCCGGTTTCCAGCAGCTTTCCCCTTCCGCTTTGGGCCGCACCACCAGACAGGTTTGCCATGATCCGCTTGGACAACATCGAAGTTACCTTCGGCGATTTCACCGCCATCCCCAACCTGGACCTGCACGTCCGGCCTGGTGAATTCTTCACCCTGCTGGGCCCTTCCGGATGCGGGAAGACGACGGCGCTGCGCACCCTGGCAGGGTTCATCCAGCCGGCCAGGGGAACCGTCCGGGTGGACGGCAAGGATGTCACCCGGCTTTCCAGCGACAAACGCCAGGTGGGCATGGTGTTCCAGAATTACGCGCTTTTTCCCAGCATGAGCGTGTGGGAGAACATCGCGTTCGGGCTCCGGGTGCGGAAGGAGAAGACGGCGGACAGTGAACGCCTGGTGCGGGACATCGCCCGCCGGGTGGAACTGAGCGACGAGCAGCTGGCCAAGAACGTGGCGGAACTGTCCGGCGGTCAGCAGCAGCGCGTGGCCGTGGCGCGGGCCCTGGTGCTGAGGCCCAAGATCCTGCTGCTGGACGAGCCGCTGTCCAACCTGGACGCCAAGCTCCGCCACCAGCTCCGGCAGCAGCTCAAGGACCTTCAGAGCGAGTTCGGAATCACCACCGTCTATGTCACGCACGACCAGGACGAGGCACTGGCGATGAGCGACCGGGTGGCAGTGTTCAACAAGGGCGTGGTTGAACAGGTGGGGACGCCGCAGGAGATCTACGACCATGCCGCCACCGAGTTCGTCTGCAACTTCATTGGTGACAGCTCGGCCCTGACACCGGAGTTTGTCGCGGAGCTGAACCGGCTGTCAGGGGCCGGGCTCAGCACGGACGCCAGGTCCTACCTGCGGGTGGAAAAGGCGTCCCTGGACGCTCCCGGCAATGGGGGCGCCGGCGTCGGGATGTCCGGAAAGGTGCTGTCCCGCACCTACCACGGCCTGCACAGCCGGTACGTGGTGCGCAGCCACGGCGCGGACATCCGCCTGCTGGTGCGGGAGGACGGCGGAGCACACCCCGAAGCCGGGACCGAAACCACCATCTACCTCCAGCCTGCCCACGTCCTGCAGTACCACCCGGAAACGGGGGTTGCCCTGCGGCAGCAGGATCCTGCGGTAGCCCTGCCATGAGCAGCACATCCGTCCGCGGCATGGCCCGCTCCCCGTTCGTGCTGGTGGTGGGCGTGGTGCTCACATGGTTCATTGCCGCGTTCCTCGTCTGGCCCAATGTGAACGTCCTGATGGCCACCTTCTTTCCGGACGGCAGCTTCTCCGGGCGGGCGGCGGAAAAGCTGTTCTCGTCGCAGCGGGCCATGAAGGCGCTGGGCAACAGCTTCCTCCTGGCGGTGGCACTGTCCATCACCGTCAATGTGGTGGGCATCTTCATCGTCCTGATGACCCACTACTTCCGGATCCGGGGTTCGCGGATCCTCTTCCTGGGCTACGCCTCAACGTTCATCTACGGCGGCATCGTGCTGGCCGCCGGGTACAAGTTCATCTACGGCGACAAGGGCATCGTCACCTCGCTGCTGGTGAAGGTGTTTCCGGGCATGGACCCGGCGTGGTTTTCCGGGTTCTTTGCCGTCCTGGTGGTCATGACCTTTGCCACCACCACCAACCACATGCTGTTCGTGGCCAACGCCCTGAAGGGCGTGGACTACCAGACCATCGAGGCAGCACGGAACCTTGGCGCCTCCACCTGGACCATCCTGCGGCGCATCGTGCTTCCCATGCTCAAGCCCACGCTGTTCGCGGTGACCATCCTGTCCTTCCTCACCGGCCTGGGCGCCCTGAGTGCCCCTCAGGTGCTGGGCGGACGGGACTTCCAGACCATCACCCCGATGATCCTCACGTTCACCAACAGCCCCACCTCCCGTGACCTTGCCGCACTGCTGGCCGTGATCCTGGGCCTGGCGACGGTCTTGATGCTGGCCGTCATGACCCGCCTGGAGAAGGGCGGCACGTACTTTTCGGTGTCCAAAGTGTCCTCGGCGCTGCAGAAGCAGCAGATCGGCAACCCGCTGGCGAACGCCGCCGTCCACGTGGTGGCCTACCTGCTGTTTGCGGTGTACACCCTTCCGGTGCTGCTCATCGTGCTGTATTCCTTCGCCGACGGCGCCGCCATCCAGACCGGCCAGCTCTCCCTGGCGAACCTGACCCTGGATAATTACGTCCGGGTCCTGACCGAGCAGTCCGGGCTGCGGCCCTTCATCGTCAGCGTTGTGTACAGCGCGCTGGCTGCCCTCATCGCCGTCGGCGGCCTGCTGTTCGTGGCCCGGCTGCTCCAGAAGTACCGGAACTGGGTGTCTTCAGCGTTCGAGTACCTGCTCCACATCCCCTGGATCCTCCCGTCGGCGCTGCTGGCCCTGGGCCTCATCATCAGCTACGACCACCCCAATCCGCTGGTGGGCGGCGCCGTGCTCACCGGAACCACGGTGATCCTGCTGATCGCGTTCGTCACGGTGAAGATCCCCTTCACCCTGCGCATGCTCAAGGCATCCTTCGCGTCGGTGAACTCCTCGCTGGAGGAAGCCGCAGCCATCATGGGGGCCAGGACACTCTACGTGTTCCGCCGGATCCTCCTGCCGCTGGTGCTTCCCGCGGCCGCCGCCATCACCGCGCTGAACTTCAACAGCCTGCTGGACGACTATGACACCGCCATCTTCCTGGCGCACCCGCTGGTCCAGCCGCTGGGCCTGGTCATCAAGGCCAACACCGACGGCGCAGAAGGCGTGGAAGGGATCGCCAACACCTTCGTCTACACGGTGCTCCTGATGGTGATTACCGGCATCACGATGTACCTGGTGTACGGCCGGTCCGGCCGCCAGGGAGCGGGGAAGAAGCGCCTGCCTGCAGTGCCTCCGGCGTCGTCTGCGGCAGTGCCGCCGCCCGCGGCCGCATCCGCCTCCGGGGAGGACAGCAAGCTTCCGGCCGCGCCCGTGCGCTGATCAGGCCGCTGTGCCGCTCCCGACGGCGGCCCTTCCGTTCCGCCTCCGCGCCAGGTTGAGCAGGCGGTCCCGGAGGGGCTGGGCATTATCGGCCAGGGCAACGCGCAGGAGCGCCGCGGAGGCCACGCTCAGGGCACGGGTGCGCAGCCGGCGCTGCCTGTCGTAAGCCTGCAGAGCCTCCTCCCGCGGGCGCGTGTTAAGGAGATCGGCCAGCGTCACGGCATCCACGAGCGATTCACAGGCGCCCCGGCCAAGCGTGGGAAACATGGCGTGGGCAGCGTCCCCCAAAAGGACCACGTTGCCGCGGACGAAAGTGCCAAGGCGCGGGGTGGTCCAGAGGCGCTGCACCAGGATGTCCTCCGGAGTTGCCGCCGCCAGCACCCGGCGGATGGCGGGCGCGTGCCCGGCATAGCGCTCCCGGGCCTGCCCCAGGACTGGCACCGGATCGATCCCGTAGGGGCCGATTTCCGAGCGGTAGCTGGCGTACCAGAAGCCTCCGGCCGGAGCGGCAGCGATGCCGAACAGGTCCCCGCGGCCCCAGTACTCCCCCACGTCGTCCGGATCAGGACGGAAAGGCACCGTCCCCCGCACGGCCAGATACGGGGTGAGCCTGGCAGCAGCAGAACCCCAAACCTCCCCGCGGACAACGCTGTGCACGCCGTCGGCGCCAGCCACCAGGCCGGCGTCGGCCGGAAGATGCCGGACCTGGCTGGTGACCCGGCGGACAGAGGCCGGCACGGCGGCGTCCAGCAGCCGCAACAGGTCTTTCCGGGAAATGGCGAACATCCCGCCGGCGTCAACGGTGACCCAGGGCCGGCCGGCAGCGTTTCGCACCGACCCGCTGCCGATCACGGGACTGGCCGCCCGGGCCGCGTCAAGGATCCCCAGCCGGGCCAGGGCCCGCTGGGCATTGGGCCACATACCTAGAGCTGTGCCCACAGCCGGCAGTTCGGGCCGCTTCTCATAGACAGTGACGCTGAACCTGCTCTGGTCCAGGCCTGCGGCGAGCGCGAGCCCCGCGATGCCGCCTCCCACGATCGAGATGGTCTCCATGGGCAAACTCTACTACTTTTGTAGTAATTGCGGAACGGGTCACTAGACTGGCTTTATGCCGGACCGCCGCACCCAATTACTCGATGCCGCACTGGCCGTGGTGGCGGACAAGGGAATGAAGGGCCTCACGCACCGGGCAGTTGATGCAACGGCGGGACTGGCCGAAGGAACAACGTCCAACTACTACCGCAACCGGGCAGCCCTGGTTGACGGCGTGCTGGACCGCCTGCTGCAGCTGGACGCCGAGCTCCTGCGGGACCAGGGTCCCGCAGGCCCGCCGTCGAACATCAAGGAACTTGCCGGACAACTCGCCGCAATGGTGCTGGCCCTGGCCCGGCAGCACACCGGGCTGACCCGCGCCCGGATGGCCCTTTCCCTGGACCACCCGGAGGCCGTGACGGCCGGGCACCAACTCCTGGTGGGCGGACTGGAACAGATGCTGGCGGCGATGGGTGTCGCGGACGCAGCCGCGCGGGCGCGGGACGTGGCGGACTATGGCGACGGGCTCCTGCTCCACCTGCTGACCGTCAGGCGCGACGACGAGCCGGACGTGGCCGCCGTCGCGGACGCCATCCGGCGCCTGATCGGCTAGCGCGCGCCCGGCCAGCCGGTATACGCCTCGGCGAGGTAGGCCATGCCGTGGCGAGATGACACCACCGAGTTCAGCTCACCCAGCTGGCGGGCGCGGGAGAAGTCGTCCGCGTCGGCGGGCGTGTGGAGCATGGTGGTCATCCAGTAGGAGAACTGCTGTGCCTTCCAGACCCGCTCCAGCGCACGGTCGCTGTAGGTCTCGAGGAGGCGGCCGGAACCGGCGTTGTAGTGGCTGTCCAGCCCCTCAAAGAGGACCTTGACGTCATGGATCGCCAGGTTCAGGCCTTTGGCCCCGGTGGGCGGGACCGTGTGCGCGGCGTCGCCGGCCAGGAACAGGTTGCCGTGGCGCATGGGGGTATGGACGAAGCTGCGGAAGGGCAGGACCATCTTTTCGATGACCGGCCCCTCCTTGAGCTCGAAACCGTTGCCGTTCACCCGGCTGCGGAACTCGGCCCAGATCCGGTCATCGTCCCACTCGGCGACGTTTTCCTTGGGGTCGCACTGGAAGTACATCCGCTGCACCGTCTCGGTGCGCTGGCTGATCAGGGCGAAACCGTTGGCGGAGTTGGCGTAGATCAGTTCGTCGGAGCTGCGCGGGGCCTCGGCCAGGATGCCGAACCAGGCGAAGGGGTACTCGTGGAAGTACCACTTGCGGTGCGCTTCCGGGATCTGGAACCTGCAGTGGCTGCGGGAACCGTCAGCGCCCACCAGGAAGTCGGACTGGATCTCGAACTCCACACCGTCGGCGTCGGTGAACCAGACCTTCGGCCTGCCCTCAAGATCGTGGACGGAGGTGTCCGTGACGCTGTAGCGGACGTCGCCGCCGTCGGCCTTCCTGCGGGCGGCCAGGTCCGCGAACACGTCCGTCTGGGGGTACAGCCACACGGACTCCCCCACCAGGTCCTTGAAGTCCACGCGGTGGCTCTCCCCGTTGAACCGCAGCTCGATGCCGTCGTGCCGGTCCCCCTTGCGCAGGACACGGTCCGAGACGCCGCTGTCCACCAGCAGGTTCACGGTCCCATGTTCGAGGATGCCGGCGCGGACCGTCTCCGAAATCTCCTGATGGCTGCGGACTTCAATCACTGTGGAGTCGATGCCGGCCTTCGCCAGCAGGTGGGAGAGCATGAGCCCGGCCGGGCCTGCCCCCATGATGGCCACCTGGGTGGAGATGATCTTGCGTGTTGCCATGGTTCGTCTCGCTTCATTGCGGGGCCCGCGGTGCGGTGCCGGCGTTCTGGGTTCTGGCACCCAGTGTGCGGCAGGAGGGGTGACGGCCGTAACAGCAATTCCGTTGAATGGGAACAGTCAGGAGTCGCCCAGCCCGCGGGCGATACCGCGGGCTGCCGTCTGCAGGGCCGGAACCAGGGCCTGCAGGCGCATCTCCCGCAGGGGAACCACGACGCCGAGGGAGGCCACCGCACGCTGCCGGCGGTTGAGCACGGGGACGGCGATGCCCAGGTGTCCGGATCCACCACGCCCTTCAGCTGGGCGAAGCCCTGGCGGGCTGTTTCGCCGAGCAGCCCGCGCAGGGCGTCTACAGTGGCCTTGCCGTCGGGGTCGCTGAACTGGTCAAGGTACTGCGCCTGCAGGGCCTTGTCCTGGTGCGCCATCAGCGCCAGCCCGGCAGACGTGATGTGGACGGGCATCCGCCCGGCCACCTGGGCCCGGTTTGCCACCGACCCGCGCCGCGAAAGCCTTTCGACGAACAATGCCTCCCAGCCGTCCAGCACCGTCAGGTTCACGTTCTGGTTCAGGACCTGCTGGATGTCCTCCATAAACGGCATGGCCGCCTCCCGCAGAGCCAGGGTTGGCGAGGTCCTGTTCACCAGCTCCCATAGGCGCACGCCCGGCCGGACCATGCCTCCGGGCGCGGTTTCCAGCAGGTCGTGTTCCGCAAGCTGCCGCACAAGGCGGTGCGCGGTGGTCAGCGGCAGCCCGGCACGGGCCGCGAGCTCGGACAGCTGGAGGGTGCCGACATCCTGGGGAAAGGCCGAGATCAGCCGGACGATCCGGTCCACCACCGAGTCGCCGGACCTCGAGTTCGCCGCGCCGCACCAGCTTCCGTTGAATGGTCCCGGCACCCAGCGTACCGCGCAGCCGGAAGGCCGTCAGCCCGCCGTCGTGCGTTCCCGGAAACGCCGCCAGGCACCCGGGGCCAGCACCACGGCAATGCCGACGGCGGCTCCGATCACCGTCTCGATGATGCGGTCGCGGAGCAGGATGGCGGGCGAGGACGGGACCACCAGGAGCGTGGAGATCAGGGCAAGCGGTGTCACGAAGACCTGGGCCAGCAGGTACTGGCGGATGATGAACATCTCCGCGCCGAACTGGCACAGTGCCATGACAAGTACCGTCTGCCACGGCTGCAGGTCCAGGAGCACGATGCCGGCCAGGATCACCAGGCCCAGCACGGTGCCAACGATCCTTTGGATGCCGCGGCGGATCCGGTGCCGGGTGGTGTGCCCCACCAGGGGAACAACGGCGGTCACCATGGCCCAGTAGTTGTGGCCGAACCCCAGCCGTTCGCCGGCCCAGGTGGCGAGCGATCCGGCGAGTCCGGCAGCCACCAGGTATCCGAGGCCTTCCAGCCAGGCCGCGCGCTTTTCGTCGGGGGTCCGCCGGATGGGCCGGGGGCGGGTCCACGGGGTGCGGTGGCTGGGCAGGATCCGGCGGAGAACCCGATCAGCAGGCACAGCACCGTGGTGAGGACCGAGACGAGCATCCCCTGCCACAGCGGGGGCTGGTTGGGAATGGACGCGATGGCGGCGAAGGCGAAGATGTGGAACAGGGAGCCCGCTGGCCGCAGCCGGAACCAGGAAATCGCCACCGAGCAGGCGCCTGCCACGACGGTGGTGGCAAGCACCAGGAGCCAGGTGGTGGTCGCGTCGTCCAGCCCCCACGCCGCCTGCATCCTCGCGGCCAGCGAGGCCAGGAGGATCACCAGCAGCATGAGCAGGCCGGCCCGCAACTGCAGCGCGAAGCGGACGCCATGGGGTTCACCCCTGCCGTAAATCCCGGTGAAGGCACCGAAGGAAGCGAAGATCGCCAGGTCCAGCCGCCCCAGGAGCACCAGCGTAAGCAGTGGAACAAAGACCCCTGTGGCGCACCTCAGGGCGGGGTGGTGGTCCTTGTTGCCGGGGGCAATGCTGAACATTTCAGCGAGCATCTTCACGGGGACAGTGGCGCCTTTCCTGCAGGTTCCGGGAGGAGGTATCTAACGGGCGGCCGCGCTGACGTTCCTGCTAAATCCTACGGGGCGGGCTCCGGAAACCACCCGGCGCTTTCCCTTGAATGGAACGCGGAGGCAACGCGGCTGAAACAGCGGCCGGTGATGCTTATGCCATGAAGCTCCCCGCACGGAACTCCCCCGCGGCCGAACTGAGCTGTGAAGTCTGCGGCCTGATGCCTGAACCGACCAAGGCGCGGCTGACCTTGGCAAACGTCGCCGTGATGCTTCCAATCGAACTCCTGGTGCATGCCCTGGTGGTGGGCACCGAGCTTCCGTACCTGGCAAAGGTGCTGGTCCTGACGGTCACCGCCACTGTCCTGGTGATCTGGGTGGCGGAACCCTCGGCCAGCAGGATCCTGCGCGGCTGGCTCCACGCCCCGGCGCTGCGGCTGCGCAGGACGCTCGGCACGGCGCCGGCGCTATGGCGGGCACGTACCGTCCTGCATGATGAACCCGGCTCGCTGCAGCGGGTCACCAAGGCGCTGGCCCGGACGGGCACCAACATTCTGAGTATCCACGTGCATCCGGTGCCCGGCGGCGTCCTGGACGAGTTTGTGCTTGCCGCACCCGGCGGCATCGGCGAGCGCGAGCTCCTGGACGCCCTGCTGGATGGGGGCGGTTCCGCCCCGCAGGTGTGGCCGACCACCAGCCTGGCCATGGCCGACGGCCAGACCCGGGCTCTGAGCCTTGCGGCGCGGATCGCGGATGCGCCCGATGAACTTCCGCTTGCCGTTGCGGAGCTGCTGCGGGCCCGGATCCTCACCCCCGCCGAGGAGGCCGCGGCCCACGCCGCGGACGACGCCGGCACCCGGCTTAAGATCCCCACCGCGTGGCACGGCCCCATCACCTTCGCCCGGCCCGGCGAGCCCTTTACGCCGGCGGAATCCGCCCGGGCCCACCGGCTGGCAGAGCTCGCGGAAATCCTGGCGCACCGGAACCCCGCCGCGCCCCAGTAGCCCTTAACGACTGGCCAATGCCGGTCACAATCCGTTTTCAAGAGGCTGCCCGGGCAGAGTTCACGAAAATCCTTGACAGTGGTCGGGGTCACTCCTACCGTTGTTTTTGGGATCCCAAATTGGGATCCCAAAAGAACCATCCCGGCGCTCCGGATCGCCGACCCACGCGTTTCCATTAGTTTTGCGGAACCCGCCGCTGCAGGGCGGACCGCGCACATCCCCGCACTTTCCCCATCCGTAAACTTCCCCGTGAAGGAGAAGCTGTGTCCATCCCAAACACTGAAACAACGGCGGCATCCGCCGTCGATACACCCATAGACCAGGCACCGGTCGAATCCAGCAAGGACGGCGTGCAACGGCGCACAGCAGTCCGCTGGAAGCTCTTCCTCCTGCTGCTGGTCCTCGTTGCCGTCAACTACATTGACCGGGGCTCCATCTCGGTTGCCCTCCCCATCATCCAAAAGGAGTTCAACCTCGCTCCTGAACTGGTGGGCCTCCTGCTGTCCGCCTTCTTCTGGACTTACGCACTGATGCAGATTCCGGTTGGCTGGCTGATCGACAAGTTCGGTCCCCGCAAGGTCATGACCGCCTCCTGTGTCGGCTGGGGCGCGGCCACAGCCGCCTCCGGCATGGCCGGCGGATTCCTCAGCATGTTCATTGCCCGGATGGGCATTGGCGTGACCGAGGCCGGAGTGATGCCAGCCGGTGGAAAGCTCAACGCCATCTGGATGCACAAGTCGGAACGCGGCCGCGGTGCCACCATCCTCGACGCCGGCGCTCCGCTGGGTGCCGGGCTCGGCGGCATCATCATTGCCGGGCTGATCGCGTCCACCGGCAGCTGGCGCTGGGCATTCGTGATCGCCGGTGCCGCCACGGTCCTCATGGGCCTGGCCGTCTGGTGGTACATCCGCGACAATCCCCGCGAGCACCGCGGAGTCAATGAGGCCGAAGCCGCCTACATTGAAGCCTCCCACGCCGCCGAAGATGCCGAGGCGAAGCTGGATGGCAGCCAGGGCAAGCGCGCATTGCTCCCGTACCTCAAGTTCCGTTCCTTCTGGGCCATGTGCTTTGGATGGCTGGGCTTCAACGGCGTGTTCTACGGCCTGCTGACCTGGGGACCCCTCTACCTGGCGCAGGCAAAGGGCTTCGATTTGAAGACCATCGGCTGGTCCACCTTCGTGATCTTCGGCGCAGGGTTCGTGGGCGAAATCATCGGCGGCACCATCGCCGACAAGTGGCGGGCCTCCGGTGCGTCGGCAAACCGCGTCATGCGGACCCTGCTGGGCATCTCCAGCGCCGTGGTCATTGGCGGCCTGGTCGGCGTCACGCTGGTCGCTGACCCCACCACCGCCGTCGTCCTACTTTCGCTGGTTATGTTCTTCCTGCGCTGGGTGGGCCTGTTCTGGAGCATCCCCTCCATCCTGGGCGGACGCACCAACGCGGGCGTCCTGGGCGGGGCGATGAATTTCAGCGGCAATATCTCCGGCTTCGTCACTCCCATCGCCGTCGGACTGATCGTGGGCGCCACAGGCTCCTACACCTGGGCGCTGCTCTACTTCGTGGGCTCGGCGATCGTCATGGGCGCCTCCGTGCTGACGCTGAACTACAACAAGCGGCTTCCTGTCTAAGCTAGCCATCCAAGGCAACACCTGATCCGCGTTCCCGCTGCCGGGAGCCGTGTCCACCAAGAATCCGAATGGAGCACCATGCTGACCGCAGAAGACACCCAGGACAAAGAACGCCCGCTGCGCGAGGCTGTCCGGGACACGCTCCGCACTCGGATTTTCGAAGGACACTACCCTCCCGGCACGCGGCTGGTGGAACGGGACCTCGCGGCCGAATTCTCCGTCTCCAGGCTCCCTGTGCGCGAAGCACTGCGGATGCTCCGCCAGGAGGGGCTGATCAGCGACCGGGGCGCACGGGGGGCAGAAGTCAGCACCCTGAGCCCCAAGGACGTGGAGGACCTCTTCGATGTCCGCCAGTCCCTCGAAGTCCTGGCCTGCCGGCTTGCCGCCGTGCGGGCCACCGCGAAAGACCTTGCCTACCTGAAGGGGCTGCTGGACAACGCGGAGAGTTTCCTCGCCAAGGGCGCCGTGATGGAGGCCCACCGTGCCAACAGCGAATTCCACGATGCCATCACCGGCATCGCCGACAACAACTTCCTCAAGTCAGCACTTGAGCCCCTGCAGGGCCGGATGCACTGGCTGTTCCGCCACGTGAGCGACCTGCCGGAGCTGATCCGGGAACACCGCGAACTCTATGCCGCGATTGCCAGCGGCGACCCCGACCGTGCCGCGGCACAATCGGCGTCCCACATCGGAAAGTACCGGGAGCAATTCCCGGAAGACTTCCAAAAAACCGAACCCCAACTTCACCGGAAGAGATAATGCGACTCCTGGTCATCAACCCCAACATCAGCGACGATGTCACAGCCCTGATCGAAACCGAGGCACTGCGCTCCGCTGCGCCAGGCACCGAACTGGTGGTCCGCACTGCCGCCTACGGCATGGAATACATCGAGACCCGCTTTGAATCCCTCGTGGCCGCCGGCGCCGTGGCTGAAATTATTGCCGCGCACACCCTCCCCGGCGCCGAACCCGTGGATGCCGTGGTGGTGGCGGCCTTCGGCGATCCCGGCATGCCCGCGCTGAAGGAACTGGCCGGCGTCCCCGTCATCGGCATCACCGAAGCCGCACTTTGCGCAGCGGCGCTGCAGGGGCACCGCTTTTCCATTATCGCCATCTCGGACCGGATCAAACCCTGCGTACCTGGACTGCGTGGAGCGGTTCGGCCTCGGCGGACGGCTGGCGTCCATCCGCTCGATCAACGAGTCCCTGAAGAGCATCGGCTCGGTCCAGCAGGACTTCAAGGAAACCCTCATGGCACTGAGCCGGCAGGCCGTCACGGAGGACGGCGCCGACGTCGTCATCCTCGCAGGAGCCCCACTCGCCGGGCTCGCCCGCGACCTGAAGGGGCAGATCCCGGTTCCCGTGGTGGACGGAATCTCCGCCGGAATCCGGATGGCCGAGGCGGTAGCTGGACTCGGGTCCGGTCCGCACCGTGCCGGCGCCTTCGCCCCGCCGCCCGGGAAGGCCCGCGCCGGCCTCAGCCCGAACCTCGACGCCGCCCTTGCTGCGGCCCAGGACAGCGCAGTGCCCGCGCTGCCCACCGCCTGAACCAGCAGCTTTCCCCGAAGGAGGACACCGATGTCCCAGCAGCCAGACCTTGTCATTTCCAACGCCACCGTGGTCAACAGTGACGGGCGCCGGGCCGCCCATATCGTGGTCCGGGACGGCCTGGTCACCGACCTTGCCGACGCCGCCCGCCCTGCGCCTGCCGCCCTACGGACCATTGATGCCGCCGGGAGGCTGGTGATACCCGGCGGCGTGGACGGCCACTGCCATGTCGCCCAGGTGACGGGACGCTTCCGCACCCTGGACGACTACCGCACCACGTCCACCGCCGCCCTGTGGGGCGGCACCACCACCATCATCGACTTCGGAATTCCACGGGATGCCCAGGAAACCCCGCTCGCCGCCGTCCTGCACAAGAAGGAGCTGGCCACCGAATCCCGGTGCGACGTCGCCCTCCACGGCGCCGTGATCAGCTGGAACGAAACCGTGCCGTGGCAGCTGGAGCAACTCGCCGCCGAGGGGGTGCGTTCGGTGAAGATGTACACCACCAACCGCGGCACCACCATGGCCGACGGGGACACCATCCTCAAGGTCATGCGCGAGATGGTCCGGCTGGACGGCCTTACCTACATCCACGCCGAGCACGACCCCATCATCGCTGACTGCACGGAACAGCACGCACAGGACGGCCGGATCGGCATCGGGCACCTGCACCGGACCCGGCCCGAACTGGCCGAAGAGACCTCGGTCAAGGAAACCCTGGCCATGGCCGAGTACACCGGCGCCCCGGTGTACTTCGTTCACCAGTCCACGCCCGGGGCCGTGGACCTGGTTTCCGATGCGCGGTCCCGCGGGCTTGAGGCCTTCTCAGAAACCTGCCCGCATTACGTCACCCTGGACGATTCCGTCTACGGCTCGGCCTTCCCGGAGTGGTTCGCCTGCTGCCCGCCCATGCGCAGCGCCCGGACGGTGGCCGCGCTCAGGGAACGGCTGGCCACCGGGGCCATCCACACCATGTCCTCGGACCACTCCTGCTACGACCTCTCCCAAAAGCGCGAACGGACCGACGACGTCCGCGCCATGCCGCACGGCCTGCCCGGCGTAGAGACCAGGATGCCCGTCACCTTCACTGCAATGACCGGTGCCGGCGCCAGCGTGGAGGACTTCGTGGAGGCCTTCTCCGCCGGCCCGGCGCGGATCAACGCCGTGCCCGGAAAAGGCCGCATCGCCGAAGGGTTCGACGCCGACCTGGTCATCTTCGACCCCGCCGAGGAACGCACCGTAGACGGCGCAAACCTGCATATGGGAACGGACTTTTCACCCTTCCACGGAGACGTGCTGGCCGGCTGGCCCGCCGTCGTTGTTTCCGGTGGCCGCGTGGTGCTGGACGGCCAGGGATTCCACGATCCCGGCGCCGCCGGCCGCTTCCTTGCCCGCAACGGCTTCCGCCAGCACCAGTCCGCCACCACCGCCGGCGTTGCCCACGCCGCAGCCTTTTAGGAGCAACCATGCCATCGACCACCCGGCCACGCAGGATCGGCATGATCGTGCCGTCCTCCAACACGTGCCTGGAGCCCCAGACCTACCGGATCCTGGGAAATCGTACCGACGTCACCGTCCACTTCACCCGTATCCCGGTCACCAGGATCGCCCTGGATGACTCTTCCGACCGGCAGTTCGACCCGGCAGTCATGCGCGAGGCCGCCAGGCTCCTTGCGACGGCGGACGTGGACGTCATCGCTTGGAACGGCACATCCGGTTCCTGGCTGGGTTCAGACCACGACCGGGAACTCGTGGCGGAAATCACCGATGCCACCGGCATCCCCGCCACCACTTCCACCCTGGCCTACCTCGAAGCCTTCCGGACGTCCGGCACGGAGCGGATGGCGCTGTTCACCCCGTACACGGAGGACGTGAACCGCCAAATCATCGCCTCGTATGAGCGGGAAGGGATCAAGACCATGGACCACCGGGCCTTGGGCCTCAGCGACAACGAGTCCTTTGCCCGGGTCACCGACGATGAGATGCTGCCCGGTTCACGGGAACTGGCAGCGGCTGCCCCCGATGCCCTGATCTACCTCTGCACGAACCTGTACGGGGCCAACATCACGGCGGAAATCGAGGACAGCACCGGCGTTGCCGTGCTGGACTCCGTGGCGGTGACGCTCTGGCATGCCCTGAAGCTCGCGGGCGCGCCGCTGCTGGAGCCGCGGTGGGGCAGGCTGCTGGCCTAGGAACGGCTACATGCGGAGGGTCAGGGCACCCGGGTCCATGGTCATCAGCACATGCTTGCCCTGGCCCTCGTGGTCGCCGTCCAGCTGGTAGTCGTCCTTGTGCTCCAGGGTGATCTCCACGGACTTGCCCTGGAAGTACTCCACGGCGGTGTCCTTGCCGCGGCCCTTGCCGATGATGCCGGCGAGCACGGACAGCCAGCCCAGCCGGCCCTGGTGCGGCGCCAGGACGGCGATATCCAGCAGGCCGTCGTCCACCTTGGCCTCCGGGAAGATCTCCAGCCCGCCCTGGACCTTGCCGCAGTTGCCCACCATCACGCTGCGCACGCCGCGGTGGACCACCCGCTTGCCGTCGATCACCACGGTGGCCTTGACCGGCTTGCCGGGCAGGTTGCGGATGCCGGCGTCCACGTAGGCCAGCCATCCCACCTTGTGCTTCAGGTCCTCGTCAGTGTCCGCCATGATGGTGGCGTCGTAGCCGACGCCCGCCATCACCAGGAAGAGCTGCTCCAGGTCGGGTCGCTGCGACGGGCCCGGACCACATCGATCTTCCGCTCTGTTCCGGCGAGGGCACCGGCCATGGCGCCGTCGTAGTCCGTGACGTCCATGCCCAGGTTGCGTGCCAGCAGGTTCCCCGTACCCAGGGGCAGCAGGCCCATCGGCACGTCCCCGCCGGACAGGACTTCGGCGACGCACCGGACCGTTCCATCACCGCCGCCGGCGATCACAATGTCGGCTCCCTGGGCGAGGGCTTCCTTGGCCTGTCCCACGCCCGGGTCCTCCTTGGTGGTCTCGAACCACATCGTCTCGCCCCAGCCGTTTTCCGCCGCGTGCCGGGCTGCAAGCTCCTTCACATCCACGTCCACCGTCTTCGCCGGATTGATGATGATGGCTGCGCGCTGGGGGGCGGCGGTGCTGTTGGCAGTCATGGTGTCCTTTGGTGGCAATTGGAAGGCTACTTCTGAAAGAAGAGTAGCCTGCCCCGGGCAGGGTTCGGAGCAGGTACGCAACCACCCGGTAGCTACAGCGCCTTCACGGCTCCCAGCACCTGTGCCAGCGAGTCCTTCGCATCGCCGAAAAGCAGGGACGTCTGCGGCTGGTAGAGCAGTTCATTCTCGATCCCGGCGAAACCCGGCCGCATGGAGCGCTTGAGGAACACCACCTGCCGCGCCTCGGCCACCTCCAGGATGGGCATACCGTAGATCGGCGAGCCGGAGGAGGTCTTGGCTGCCGGGTTCACCACGTCGTTGGCGCCCACCACCAGCGCCACGTCCGCGGTTTTGAACTCTGGATTGATCTCCCCCATTTCCTTCAACGACTCGTACGGGACGTTGGCCTCGGCCAGGAGCACGTTCATGTGCCCCGGCATCCGCCCTGCCACGGGGTGGATGGCGAAAGCGACGTCGATGCCCCGGGCTTCCAGGGCGGCAGCCAGCTCCGCGGCGGTGTGCTGTCCCTGCGCCACCGCCAGCCCGTACCCGGGAACAATCATCACGCGCTGCGCGTAGCCCAGGAGCACGGCCACGTCCTCGGGGCTGGAGGACCGGACGGGACGCTCGCTCACGGCCGTGGACCCCGCCGTCGAGCCTCCCCGGAAGGCACCGAAGAGGATACCGGCCACGCTGCGGCCCATCGCTGCCGCCATGGCGCGGGTGAGGATGGTGCCCGAGGCGCCCACCAGGGTGCCCGCCACCACCAGGAGGACGTTGCCGAGCACCACGCCGGACGCGGCGACGGCCAGGCCGGTGAAGGCGTTCAGGAGCGAAATCACGATCGGGACGTCGGCGCCGCCTACAGGCAGCACCAGCAGGACGCCGGCTGCCAGCCCCAGCACAAGGAGCAGCACCGCCAGCGCCACCGACCCCGTGAAGACGACGGCGACGGCGGCCGCCACCGAGGCGAGCAGCACCGCAGCCATCACCACGGGGAGGCCGGGGAACACCACGGGTCGGGTGGTCATCAGTTCCTGGAGCTTCGCAAACGTGACGCCGGATCCGGCGAACGAGACGGCGCCCACCAGGAGGGTGAACACGATGGCAAGGCGCACCCAGGGATCAGGCGTATGGCCCAGCTCGAGGAGGGCCACCAGGGCAGCGGCACCGCCGCCCACGCCGTTGAAGATGGCCACCAGCTGGGGCATCTGCGTCATCTTCACGCCGCGGGCCACGGGGGCTGCCACCACGGTGCCCACCGCGATGGAGCCGAGGATCCAGGGGATGTTGTCCAGCCGCACGGACAAGAACACCGTGATCACGCCGATCAGGGCACCGAGTGCACCAATGAGGTTTCCACGGCGGGCGGTCCGCGGGGAGCTGAGGCCGCGCAGCGCCAGGATGAAGAACACGGCCGCCACGAGGTACAGCAGCGCCGTCCAGACGGGATCGAGGACTGTCATTTGCTCTCCGCCTTCGCCGATGCGGAGCGGGCAACGTCTTTCCTGCCGTGGAACATGTGCAGCATGCGGTCCGTGACCACGAAACCGCCCACCAGGTTGGCGGTGGCCAGGACGACCGCCAGCAAGGCGACGGCCAGGACCCAGGGGTCGGCGGCCTGGCCGGCGACGATAATGGCACCCACCAGGATGATGCCGTGGATGGCGTTGGCGCCGGACATCAGCGGCGTGTGCAGAGTGCTGGAAACTTTGGAAACCACCTCGAACCCGACGAACACGGCCAGGACCGTGATGGTCAGCAGGCTCATTCCGTCCATCAGAGTGCCCCTTCCTGCCGTGCGTGGATTCTCTGTGCAAGCAGTTCCGCTGTGGGCTGGTGCCGCACCCCGCCGTCGTGGGTCAGGCATGCGCCCGCCAGCACCTCGTCGCCGAAGTCCGGGGCAACAGTGCCGTCCCGGACCATCAGTGCCAGCAGGTTTGCCACGTTCTTGGCGTATAGCCGGGAAGCATCCGCGGCCATCGCCGAGGCCGGGTCCTCGAGCCCCACCAGGCTCACGTGCCCTGCGCCGTCGGCCGTGGGGACGGCGATATCCGCTCCGGCGACCACGCCCTCCACGTTGCCGCCCGACTCGGCGGCGAGGTCGACGACGACAGACCCCGGCCGCATGCCCTGCACCATTTCCCGGGTCACCAGGAGCGGGGCGGGCCTGCCCGGGACGGCCGCCGTCGTAATGAGGACGTCCGACTGCGCCACATGGGGTGCCAGCAGCTGCCGCTGCCGGGTTCCGGCGTCGCTGCTGAGCTGGCGGGCGTAGCCGCCGGCCGCTTCCGCCGTTTCGAGGTCCAGCCGGATGAAGGTGCCGCCCATGGATGCGACCTCGTCGGCGGACGCGGGGCGGATGTCGTTCGCGAAGACACGGGCGCCCAGCCGTTTCGCGGTGCCGATGGCCTGCAGCCCTGCCACGCCGGCACCCAGCACCAGGACCCGGGCGGGAGGCACCGTCCCGGCGGCCGTCATGTAGAGCGGAAAGAAGTGCGGCAGCCGGATGGCCGCTTCCAGCACGCACCGGTAGCCGGCCACCAGGGCCTGGGAACTGAGGGCGTCCATGGACTGCGCCCGGGAGATCCGGGGGACCAGTTCCATCGCGAAGGAGGTGATGCGCCCGTCCGCGAGCGCCTGCACCGTGTCCAGTTCGGACGCCGGCGAGGCGAGGCCAACGGTGACCGCCCCAGGCTTCAGGGAGAGGGCCGAATGCGGGTCAAGGGGCCGGACGTGGGCCAGGACATCGAGTTCCTTCGCTACCAGCAGGGGCACGACGGCGGCACCGGCCTGGCGGTACTCGTCGTCGGCATGGCCCGCGGCTTCACCGGCGCCGGCTTCTATGAGCACTTCGAGGCCCAAGCCTGCCAGTTGCTTGACCGATTCCGGCGTCGCGGCAACGCGCCGCTCGCCCTCGCGGTGTTCCCGCGGTATGCCCAGTTTCACCCGCCGACTCTCCTCGCTGACGAGTGCGGCGGCGCTGCCACGGTTGATCCGGTCCCGGGACTGGTGATCCGGCCCGGGGCTTCGCGGAGCGGCGCTGCTGCACGTAGTTGGGTTGAGTCTATGGCCAGCACCGCCCCGGCGGGAGTAGGCAGGCTTGCCTTGTACGGGAACAGTTACATTAGGCGCTTCGATGTGTGGGCCGATGCCCCGTCACAGGACCGCTGTAGTCGAGGGCTATGCGTCTGGCTGCTTCCTGGAGCTGCGGCACAACCGCCCTTTCCACGTCCTCGGCCGATGCCCGGTGCGTTTGCAGGGACACGTTCGCGGCGGCAACGATGTCGTTTCCCCGCCGGACAGGTACCGCGACACCGCGCAGGCCTTCCTCCAGCTCCTCCGACACCATGGACCAGCCCCGGTCCCGCGCCGCATCCACCTCAGCGCGAAGCTGCTCGATGCTGCTGACTGAGCGCTGCGTGTAACGGTGCAGCTGGACCGTCTCCAGGTACTGCTGCAGTTCCGGTTCCGGCAACCCGCCAAGAAGCACCCTGCCCATGGACGTCGCCCAGGCCGGAAACCTGGTGCCGACCGTGATGGAGACGGACAGCAGCCGGGGGGACGGGACGCACACCACGTAAACGACGTCGGCGCCGTCCAGGACGCACAGGGCAGTGGTTTCGTTGAGCCTGGCCGCCAGGTCCTTGAGGTGCGGCTCGGCAACGCCGGGCAGTGTCAGGCCCGCCAGGAAGGACCTGCCGATGTCCAGGGACCGGGCCGTCAGTTCAAATGCAGGGCCATCGGCACGAAGGTAGCCAAGGTCCGCCAGTGTCATCAGGAACCGCCGGGCGGAGGCCCGGGTCATGTCCGTCAATGTGGCGACCTGCGAAACCGTCAGGCGTTGATGCTCCGGCGTGAAGGCCAGCAGCACATCGAAGGCTTTCTCAACCGACTTAACAAAGTAGGCGGCCTGCTCCTCCATGGACTGCTTTGCTCCTCTTCGAACGCTTGGCCGCCCCGTGCGGCGCACCGGGTTTCAGGTCCGCTTCGATCATATAGGTGTCCGCCGGGAAGGCCTCGAGCCGCCCCCTTCAGGCTCCGGACCGCACCCGGACCAGCGATTCCCCGAGCAGTTCGCGTGCCTGTTCGTCCATCCCGAGGAGGGGGACCATCGCCACCGCCTGCCCATACAGGTGGTCCCAGCCATCGATGCACCGCGCACCAAGCCGGCGGGCCCGTGCGATGGTGGCGGTGACATGGCCGGCATACACGAAGTCGTAAACCACGGCGTCAGGGGCAAGCGGGCCATCGCCCCACACCGGCCCGTCCGAAACGCTCTTTCCGAGTGGGGTGGCGTTAACCAGCAGGGAGGCTTCGGAAGCCAGTCCCCGGGCCTCATCCCAGTCCACGGAACGCGCTGCCATGCCCAGCTCTTTGGCCAGGCCCAGGAGTTCTCCATGGCCCGAGGGTCCCTGTCGCTGATGGTTACCGTGCCGGCTTTGCCTTTCAGCGCGATCAGGACTGCCCTGGCCGCCCCACCTGCGCCCATCAGGAGAACGTTTCGCTGGAATTCTCCCCCGAGTAACGAACGGGCCGCCATGATGTCGGTGTTGTGTCCGAAGAGCGTGGACCCGCTGCGGAGCAGCAGGTTGCAGGCGCCGCCCAGCAGGACCTCCTCTGTGGCATTGTCGGCAGCGTCCGCCGCCCAGTGTTTGTGCGGCATTGTCACGTTGGCCGCAATGATGCCGGGTTCCAGCAGCCGGTCCCGGACGGACACCAGGTCCCCGTCCGGCGGCACATCCCACGCCTCGTATGTCCAGCCGGTACCAAGCCGGCCCAGGACGGGATTCCACAACCCGGGCGACATCGCCTGTGATGCTGCGGATCCGATCAGGACCAATCGGGAGGGGTGTGCGGTGTTCTGCATTGTGCTGCCTTTCGTGACCAGGCGGGGGGCTGCATCGAGGGGGATCACTTCTGCCGTTGTGGTCCACCTCACCACCTAGTATGCTCATATAAAACGCATTACGCACAGTTGTTCGCTATGCGTACACATCCTGTAAAAGACCCACCGCCTTCAGCGTGGAAGGATCACCCAAATGACCAACATCGCAGCAGGGCCCGAGGCCCAGACACCTGCCCAGGCAGAACGGCAGCTCAAGCGTGCCAGGAAGGCGGCCCTGGCAGCGTTCCTGGGCGGCGCACTGGAGTACTACGACTTCTTCATCTACGCCACGGCGGCGTCCCTGGTCTTCTCCAAGATCTTCTTCCCCGCCGGAGACCCCACGGTGGCACTCATCGCCTCGTTTGCCACCTTCGGTGTGGCCTACGTGGCACGCCCCTTCGGCGCCGTCTTCTTCGGGCACCTGGGTGACAGGATCGGCCGGAAGAACACCCTGGTGCTGACCCTGGTGCTGATGGGCGCAGCGACCTTCCTCATCGGCGTCCTGCCCGACTTCAACACCGCCGGATACTGGGCTCCCGCCCTGCTGGTTGCCCTGCGGCTGATGCAGGGACTTTCCGCCGGCGCGGAGACAGCCGGCGCATCCGCCCTCTCCACGGAGGAAGCCCCTACCGGCCGCCGCGGCTTCTTCGCAAGCTTTGCCATGAGCGGCATCTCGGCCGGCATCGTGCTGGCCTCCCTCGCCTTCCTTCCCGTGGCCGCCATGAGCGAAACCGACCGGCTGGCATGGGGCTGGCGCATCCCGTTCTGGCTCTCCGTCGTCGTGCTCATCGTGGCGTACCTGGTGCGGCGCTCCCTGGACGAGCCGGAAGTCTTCGAGGAAAAGCATGACCACGGCGAACTGGTGAAACTTCCGTTCGCGAAGATGTTCAAGACCCACCCCGCGCAGTTCTTCCAGGTTGCCCTGATGTCCTTCGAGACCGTGACGAACACCTTCATGCAGTCCTTCGGCCTCGCCTATGCCGTCACCGTCGGCGTCCCGGCCTCCACCATGCTCTGGGTCAGCATCCTCGGCAACGTCCTGGCCATTGGCACCCAGCCGCTCATGGCCCACCTCTCGGACCGCTTTGGACGCCGCCCGGTGTTCATCACCGGCGTCCTGGGCTCCGGCATCATGATCTTCGTCTACTTCTCGGTGATCTCCACCGGGAACATCCCGATGATCTTCCTGACCAGCACGCTGATCACCGCCGGCACGTACGCCATGTCCAACGCCATCTACCCCGCCTGGTTCTCCGAACTCTTCAACGTCAAGGTCCGCTACTCCGGAATGGCGATCGGCCTCCAGATCGGCATCCTGTGTGCCGGTTTCACCCCGCTGCTGGGCACGGCCCTGGTGGGGGCGGACAAGGCCAACTGGGGACCGGCAGCGTGGATCGTCGCAGCGTCGTCAATCCTTGCAGTGGTCGGTGCCCTGTGGGCCCGGGAAACCAGCAAGACGCCACTGCGCGAGCTGGGCAACCCGGTCAGGTAGCGGCTGGCCACCCCAGCGATGACGAAAGAAGGGCGACGGCGGGAACTCCCGCCGTCGCCCTTCTTTTGATTTCAACACCCGCCGCAAGCGCGCTAGGAAAAAGCACTAGCTCCGGGCGCTGAGGTCAGCCGAGATGAGCTTTGCCGTGGCCACGATCTCGTGCGCCACGGATGCGAGGTAGGCGTCCCGGTCGGGCTTGGCGTCCACCGACTGGGCCTGCAGGGACACGTTCACCGCCGCAACCACCTTCGGGCCCGTCATATACGGGGGCGGCCACCGACATCAGGCCCAGCTCCAGCTCCTGGTCCAGCACGCACCAGCCCTGGGCCCTGACTGTTTCCAGCACGGCCAGCAGCTCCGGAACGGTTCCCAGGGCGCGCGGGGTAAGGGGCTTGATGTCGGCTGCGGCCAGGTACGCCTTCAGGTCAGCGGGCGGCAGGTGCGCCAAAAGAACCCGGCCCATGGACGTGGCATACGCCGGGAAGCGTGTCCCCACCGTGATGCCGATGGTCATGATCCGGCGTGTGGTCACCCGGGCGATGTAGGCAATGTCGGTGCCGTCCAGGACCGCAGCGGAGGTGGACTCCCCCAGTTTCAGGGACAGCTCCTCCAGGTGCGGCTGTGCGAGCTGGGGCAGCGACAGGCCCGAAAGGTACGCATAGCCCAGCTGCAGGACCTTGGCCGTGAGGGCGAACGTCTTCCCGTCGGTCCGCACGTAACCAAGCTCCACCAGGGTGTGCAGGAACCGGCGCGCCGTGGCCCGGGTCAGGTCGGTCCGGGCTGCCACCTCGGTGAGGGTCATCAGCGGGTGGTCTGTGTCGAAGGCACGGATGACGGCCAGCCCGCGGGCCAGCGACTGGACGTACTGGTCGCCGGCCTGCGGGGCGGCCGGGGTGCCGCCGTCGGCTGCTGTTGTGGTCATGGTTCCCAATCCTATGGCGGCGGAAGAGCCAGGTTCCTCCGCGGGTTCAGCCGCCGGCGACGGCGGGTGCGGCCTTGAGCGGGACGGGGACGAGTTCCTGGAGTTCTTCGAGGGTGCAGCCGAAGGTTTCGCGGACGGTGACGCCGCCGGGTCCGGTGAGGAAGACTGCCTTGTCGGTGTAGACGCGGGTGACGCAGCCGACGCCGGTGAGCGGGTAGGTGCACGATTCCACGAGCTTGGAGGCGCCCTCGCGGGTCAGCAGGGTCATCATGACGAACACGTCCTTGGCGCCGGTGGCGAGGTCCATGGCACCGCCGACGGCGGGGATCGCCCCGGGTGCGCCGGTGTGCCAGTTGGCGAGGTCGCCGGTGACGGAGACCTGGAAGGCGCCCAGGACGCAGATGTCCAGGTGCCCGCCGCGCATCATCGCGAACGAGTCGGCGTGGTGGAAGTAGGAGGCGCCCGGGAGTTCGGTGACGGGGATCTTGCCGGCGTTGATCAGGTCATCGTCGATCTCGTCCCCCGTGGCTTCGGGGCCCATGCCCAGCATCCCGTTTTCCGTGTGGAGCGTGATGTTCTGTTCCTCGGTGAGGTAGTTGGAGACCAGGGTGGGCTGGCCGATTCCGAGGTTCACGAAGGACCCCGGGGCGATGTCGCGGGCCACCAGGCGGGCGAGGTCGTCGCGGCTGAGGGCTGTTTCGGAGGTCTTGATGCTGGTTTCGGTGAGGCTCATCTCAGGCCGCTTTCGGGTTCGGGCCTGCAGCGGTGCCGCTGCCGGCCACTTTGACGATGCTGTTGACGTAAATGCCCGGGGTCACGATGTTCTCCGGATCCAGGCTGCCGGTGGGCACGATCCCGGAGACCTGCACGATGGTGTGCTTGGCCGCGGCCGCCATGATGGGGCCGAAGTTCCGGGCCGTCTTGCGGTAGACCAGGTTGCCCTTGCCGTCCGCCTGCAGAGCTTTGATCAGGGCGACGTCTGCGTGGATGGGCGTTTCGAACACGTGGCCGAGGCCGTCGATGATCCGGGTTTCCTTGCCCTCGGCGAGCATGGTGCCGTACCCGGTGGGGGTGAAGAACCCGCCGATCCCTGCCCCGGCGGCACGGATCCGCTCGGCCAGGTTGCCCTGCGGCACCAGTTCCAGTTCGATCTGCCCGGCCTTGTACTTGGCGTCGAAGTGCCACGAATCGGACTGCCGCGGGAAGGAGCAGATCATCTTCCGCACCCGGCCTTCCTTGATCAGCAGCGCCAGGCCCTGGTCGCCCTGGCCGGCATTGTTGTTCACCACGGTCAGGTCCGTGGCGCCGCACTCGAGCAGCGCGTCGATCAGTTCGAACGGCTGTCCGGCGTTGCCGAACCCGCCGATCATTACCGTGGACCCGTCCTTGATTCCGGCCACGGCCTCGCCAACAGTGTCAATGAATTGCAGCATCGCTCTTTAGCCCTTCACTCCGGCAGTTACGTTTTCGAGGACGACGGCCAGGCCCTGGCCGACGCCGATGCAGATCGCGGCAACGCCCCAGCGTTCACCCGAGGCCTGCAGGGACCGGGCGAGGGTGCCCAGGATCCGGGTGCCGGAGGCACCCAGCGGATGGCCCATGGCGATCGCGCCGCCGTGCCGGTTCACGACCGAGTGGTCGATGCCCAGGCGTTGACGCACGCCAGGGACTGGGCGGCGAACGCTTCGTTAAGCTCGACGGCGCCCACCTGGTCCCAGCTGATTCCCGCCTTCGCCAATGCCTTGTTCGCCGCCTCCACCGGGGCGTAGCCAAAGTACTGCGGGTCATTCGCGTGCGCGCCGCGGCCCGCGATCCGGGCCAGCGGGTCCAGGCCCAGCAGCCCGGCGGCAGTCTCGCTGCCCACCCAGGCCGCGGAAGCGCCGTCGGACAGCGGCGACGCATTCCCGGCGGTGACCGTGCCGTCCTCGGCCCGGAACACCGTCTTCAGGCCGGCGAGCTTCTCCGCGGAGGACCCGGGGCGGATGCCCTCGTCCCGGACCAGGTCGGTGCCGGGCACGGGGGCCACCAGATTGTCGTAGAAGCCCTCGTCCCAGGCGGCGGCGGAAAGGTTGTGGGAGTTCGCCGCGAACTCGTCCTGCGCTTCACGAGTCACCCCGTACTTCTCGCGGAGCCGCTCGGTGGCCTCGCCCAGGGAGATGGTCCATTCCTTCGGCATCGCCTTGTTCACCAGGCGCCAGCCCAAAGTGGTGGAGGCCAGGGTCATGTCACCGGCCGGGTAGGGCTTCTCCGTCTTGGGCAGCACCCAGGGGGCACGGGACATGGACTCCGCACCGCCCACCAGCATCAGGTCCGCGTCGCCGGCGTTGATCTGGCGGGATGCGATGATCGCCGCATCCAGGGACGAGCCACAGAGCCTGTTGACAGTGGTCCCGGGGATCGAGACCGGAAGCCCGGCGAGCAGGGTGCCCATCCGGGCGATGTTGCGGTTTTCCTCTCCCGCGCCGTTGGCGTTGCCGAACACCACCTCGTCGATCCTTTCGGGATCGAGCCCGGGAGCCCGCTTCACCGATTCCTTGATGACGTGCGCCGCGAGGTCATCCGGGCGGACGGCGGCGAGGCCGGAGCCGAACTTGCCGAACGGGGTGCGCACGGCGTCGTACACAAAAGCCTGGTTCATGGGGTGGTGTCCATTTCTCGAAACACTTGCTGGGCGGTCTTGAAGGCGGTGTTGGCGGAGGGCACTCCGCAGTAGATGGCGGTCTGCAGCAGGATTTCCTTGATCTCGTCCCGGCTCAGGCCGTTGGTGATGGCTGCGCGGATGTGCATGGCCAGTTCTTCCCAGTGCCCGTGCGCCACCATGGCGGTGATGGTCACGGCGGAGCGCATCTGCCGGGACAGGCCGGGCCTGGTCCAGATGCCGCCCCACGCGATCCGGGTGATCATGTCCTGGAAGTCGTCGGTGAACTCGTCCTTGTTGGCGTTGGCCCGGTCCACGTGGGCGTCGCCTAGGACTTCACGCCGGACCACCATGCCGCCGTCGTAGATCTCCTTGCTCGTGGCGTCCGGCTGGACCACGCCGTGCCTCTCGGCCCCGCTCATTTGCTTCCTCCCTTTTCGGGCTGTGATTCGGCCCAGTCCAGGAGGCTGCGCATCAGCTCGGCAGTGTGGGCGGGGCCTCGGCCGGCGCCAGGTGCGCCACGCCTTCCAGGGTGACGGCTGTGGCGGTCCCGCCCCCGGCCGTGATGCCTGCCGCCACTTCCTCGGCCATCGACGGCGGCGCCACACCGTCCAGCGCACCGGCAATGACCTGGGTGGGGACCCGGATGCTGCCCAGCCCGGCACGGACATCAAAGGCGGCCAGGGCCTCGCAGCAGAACGCGTAACTGAACCTGTCGGAGTCCCGGAGGGCGTGCAGGAGCCGGCTGCTGACCTCCGGTTCACGGTCCATGAAGCCGGGTGCGAACCAGCGCTGCGCCGAACCCTGGATCATCACCGGGGTGCCCTGGCTGCGGACTGTTTCGGCGCGTTCCAGCCATCCCTCGGGGGTTCCGAGCTGGCGCCGCTGCACTGCACGGACAGGCTCTTGAGGCGTTCGCCGTGCTTGATGCCCAGCTGCAGGCCGGTGGCACCGCCCAGCGAAACACCGGCGTAGTGGAAGGCCTCGCCGGGGGCAATGGAATCGACCAGGTCCACCACGGCTTCTGCCAGGTCCGAAACGTCGAAGGTTTCGGTGGCGGCCGGTGAGACGCCGTGCCCGGGCAGGTCCCAGGCCACCACGTCGTAGTCGTTGCCCAGCAGGGAGGCGGCACGGTTCCAGAGGATGGAGGAGGTGCCCAGTGAGGAACCCACCACTACGAGGGGATGCCCGCCAAGGGGGCGCTGGGGTGAAAGCAATGCGGCTTTCAGGGCAGGTTTAGCCACGGTGTGCTCCGTTCGCGTCGGTGGCTGAAGCGGGAAGGTCAGGGGAGGCAAAGTCCGGGTAGGCGGCGAGGATCCGGCGGGAGATTTCCCGGGACTGGCCCAGGTAGCTGGCCGGATCCAGGAGCTCCTCGAGCCGCAGGTCCGTCAGCAGGCCCGCGGGAACGGCGTCCCGGAGCAGTTTCCGGTATGCGGACGGCTGCTCGGACGGTTGTGCCTGCAGGGTCTGGTCCACCACATCCTGCAGCTGCTGCTTGCCGCTCCTGCCGTCCAGCTCCGGAAGCAGCGGGGCGACGGCGGCGCTGACGCCCTCCGCCAGGAGCAGCGGGCCGGCCAGGTCGAGGTTGCGCCGCATCGCGTCCGGGTGGACCTGCAGGCCTTCGGCAAGCTCCCGGATGTTTCCGGCAGCGCCGAGCGCCAGGGCCAGCAGCTGCTGGAGCGCGGGCCACTCGGTGTGCCATGCACCGTCCGGCCGCTCATCATTGAAGGTTGCGGCCGCCAGGTGGAGCTGGGCTGCCAGGTTGGGTGCCTGGAGGGCTGTGCTGCGGACCAGCACCGAGAGGACCGGGTTCTGCTTCTGCGGCATGGCGGAGGAGACACCCCGGCCGGCGGCACGGGGTTCGGCCACCTCTGCCACCTCGGGCCGGCTGAGGAACAGGACGTCCGCCGCGATCTTGCCGAAGGCGTCCAGTACCGCGGCCGCGGCGTTGCCGATGGAGGTGATGGGCAGCCGGCTGGTGTGCCAGGGCGCGGCCGCGGGGGCGAGGCCCAGCTGGGCGGCCAGGGCATCGGCGAGGCTGAAGGGCGTCGCCGCCGAGCCTGCGGTCAGCACCGTTCCGGCGGCAAGCGTGCCTGCCGCCCCGCCGAACTGGACCGGAAACTCCACCGCGGCGAGCTGCCGTCCGGCGGCAGCCAGCCCGTGGAACCACTGCGCTGCCCGGAGCCCGAACGTGTACGGCAGGGAGTGCTGCGTCAGGCTCCTGCCCACGCACAGCGTGTCCGGCATGCTGCCCGGCCAGGGCCGCGAGCGCCGCCGTCGTGCCTTTCACGTCGGCGAGGAGCGCGGCCACGGAGTTGCGGGCGAGCAGCATCAGCGCCGTGTCCAGCACATCCTGGCTGGTCAGCGACGTGTGCACCGCCTTCACTGCGCCGATGTTCGCAGTATCCAGCGCCGCCACGTGCCGGCGGAGGTCCGCCAGCAGCGGGATGACAGGGTTGCCGCCGCCCTGGGCGCGCACCGCGATATCGGCGGCCTTGTAGCGGCCCGGTTCTGCGGCGGACGCGACGACGGCGGCGGAACCGGCGGGCGCCAGGCCCGCCTGTTCCAGCGCCGCGGCCCAGCCGGCCTCGACGGCGAGGATCGCCGCCAGTACGGCACCGTCACCCGTCAGCGCAGCCACCATGGGCGATGCGGAGGCGGGCCGGAGCAGGCCGGCGTCGACACCGTGGCCGGCGGCCGCGTTCGGGGCAGCGGCGTCCGTCACTGGAAGTCCAGGAAGACGGTCTCGCCCTCACCCTGGAGGCGGATGTCGAACGTCAGGCCGCCGTCGGGATCACGCCGCGCGATAAGGGTCTTGCGCCGTTCCGGGTCCAGGGAGGACAGCAGCGGGTCCTGGGCCAGGGCCTCCTCGTTTTCCGGCAGGTAGGTGCGGGTGAAGAGCCGGTTGGTCAGGCCGCGGGCAAAGACGGCCACCGAGATGAAGGGGGCCGCGCCGGGCTTGGTGGCACCGGGGTTGACGGTGGTGAAGGTGTAGATACCGGTGTTGCCCACGGCGCCGCGGCCCCACCCGGTGAAGGTGTAGCCGTCGCGGTGGAATGAACCGGTCTGCTGGACGATGTTGCCCTCCGCGTCGGGCTGCCAGATTTCCAGGATGGCGTCCGGGATCGTCTCTCCGGCGCCGTCGTAGACGGTGCCCTGGAGGCGGATGGAGCCGGGCGATCCCGGGGCAAGGAGCTCGTTGTCCTTCTCGAACGGCAGCGCGTAGCCGTAGAACGGGCCCACGGTCTGGCCGGGGGTGGGGACGAGCTGGCTGGTCTGGTTGCTCATGTGACTGGTCCTCTGCCTATTCCTCGTCGCCTGCGGCACCAAGTGCCTCGTTTTCGGTCCAGGTCCGCTTGGGACCGGTCAGGACAATGTCCCAGTTGTAGCCCAGGGCCCACTCCGGTTCGGTGAGGCTGTGGTCGTAGCTTGCCACCAGCCGGTCGCGGGCGTCCTGGTCCACGATGGTCTGGTAGATGGGGTCCAACGGGAACAGCTGGTCGCCCGGGAAGTACATCTGGGTGATGATGCGCTGGGTGAACTCGGTGCCGAACAGCGAGAAGTGGATGTGCGCCGGACGCCAGGCGTTCAGGTGGTTCTTCCACGGGTACGCGCCCGGCTTGATGGTGGTGAACCGGTAGGAACCGTCCGGACCGGTGATGCAGCGGCCGATGCCCGTGAAGTTCGGGTCGATCGGTGCCGGGTGCTGGTCGCGCTTATGGATGTACCGGCCGGAGGCGTTGGCCTGCCAGATCTCCACGAGCTGCCCCGCCACCGGGCGGCCGTCGCCGTCCAGGACTTTGCCGGCCACGATGATGCGTTCGCCCTGGGGTTCGCCGTTGTGCTGGATGGTCAGGTCTGATTCCAGGGCGTGGACGTCCTGGTGGCCGAAGGCAGGCGAGAACAGTTCGATGGTTTCCGGATCCGCGTGGTGCAGGCTCTTGGTGGGGTGCCGGAGGATGCTGCTGCGGTACGGCGGGTAGTCCAGCCGGGGCTGGGTTTCCGCCGGGGCGCCGTCCTTCAGTGCACGGGCGTAGGCGTCGGCCAGGCCGTTGATCTCTGCGCTGAGGTCCTGCTGGGTTTCCACGGCTGTGTCCAGGGGCGCATGTCCTGCCTTGGGTTCGGCAGCCGGGACAAGCTCGTCCGTGGGGGCGTTCAATTCGTGCGGCACGGCTGGCTCCTTTCTGGTGTTTGGTTGGGTTTGCAGTGGTGCGGGTTCAGGGGCGGTGCAGGGAGTCGTACTGGACCGCATGCCGAACCGGGGCGTTGGGCGCCCCGTAGCCGTCGTAGTTGCCGCGGCGTTCCACCATCTCGAAGAACACGCTGCCCACCGTGGCGGTGTAGAAGTGCAGGAATTCGCCGTCGGCGTCGCGGTCGTACAGGAGGTTCAGTTCCCGGAGCGTGGCCAGGAAACCGGGTTCGAGATCGAACCGGGCGTCCAGGTCCTCGTAGTAGTTGGCAGGGATCTGCAGGAACTCCAGGCCGCGGCGGCGGGCCTCCCGGGCCGTGGCCACGAGGTCCTCCACCGCGAAGGCGATGTGTTCCTGGTAGGTCTGGCGCACCTCGCTCTGTGCCTGCTGCACGGGTGCGAGGTTGAGCACCAGCCGCACGGCGCCGTCGGACGTCTGCATGACCTGCGAGCGGACCAGGCCGCTGGGGCTGGGAACCTCGGCGAACGGCTGCGGTTCCAAAGCCAGCGCACTGGTGTAGAAGAGGACGGCCTCGTCGAAGTGCTGCCAGGGCTGGGCCAGGTTGACGTGGTCGATGACGGCGCTGGCTCCGCTCGAGGGGTGCTCCAGGCCCTCGCCGAACTCGCGCGTCCACGCCGCGGTGCCGTCCGGGCTGCCCTGGCACAGGAAGATTTCCGTGGAGTCCGGGGCCGCGATGCCCTGGAACACCTCCTCGTCAGCCTGGACCTTGCGGGCCACCACCGGCGCCTTGAGCTGCTGGGCGCGGGCGGAGGCAATGACCGGCGAATCGACGTCGAACCCCAGGGCGGCGATGGCCGGTTCGGTGTGCAGGGCTGCCTGCTCGTTGATGATCACGCGCGCCTGGCCCATGGTCCAGAGCTGGACGTCCTTGGTGCGGTGGCGGCCCTGGAAGGCGAAGCCGAGCTGGCCGAGGAGCTTTTCAAGCTGGGCGGTATCGTCTGCCTTGACCTCGGCGAAGTTGAACCCGGCGGGCTCGTTCACCTTGGGCAGGGTGGCCAGTTCCATGGGATAACGACGGCGGAGGGCGGCGCCGCCGGCCCCTTCGGCGTCCGTGGCGGCGAGCCATTTGGCGCTCTGTTCCTCGAGCCAGATGAGCGACCGCATGGCGTCCACGGCAGTGCGCTCGACGTCGGACTGGCGGAAGACGTCATTGAACACTTCGAGGGAGACGGGACCTGTGTAGCCGGCACGGACCACATGCCCCATGAACTTGGCCAGCTCAAACTGGCCTTCACCGGGGAATACCCGGTAGTGGCGGCTCCAGGAGAGCACGTCCATGGACAGCTTGGGGGCGTCGGCCACCTGGACGAAGAAGATCTTGTCCGCGTTGATCTGCTCGATCGGCGCGGTGTCCCAGTCGCGGGAGAGGATGTGGAAGGAGTCCAGGCAGGTTCCGAGGTTGGGGTGGTCCACCATCTCCACGAGCCGGTACGCGTGCTCGTAGTCGTTCACGTGCTTGCCCCAGGCGAGGGCCTCGTACGCCACCTTGATGCCGTGGTCTCCGGCAAGCCCGGCCAGCTGCGCCAGTTGGGAGGCGCGCAGGCCGTCGTCGTCGATCGTGGCCGTGGCAACGTTGGAGCAGACCAGGATGGTGTCCATGCCCAGGCGGGACATGAGCCCGAACTTCGCCTCAGCCCGGCGGAGGTTGGCCTTGAGCAGGTCCGGGGTGACGCCGTCGAAATCCCGGAACGGCTGGTAGAGGTCCAAACCCAGCCCGAGGTCCGCGGCCATCTTCCGGACATCCTCCGGGCTCAGCGGCGAGGTGACCAGGTCCTGCTCGAAGATCTCGATGCCGTCGAAGCCGGCGATGGCGCAGGCCTGCATCTTTTCCTTGAGGGTGCCGGAGAGGCAGACGGTGGCGATTCCCGTACGCATCAGGCGGCCACCTCCTCGGCGGCCACGAGCTCCAGGAAGTGCGAGCGCATGCGGTCCGGGTCGGCGTCCAGGCCGGTGAAGATCCGGAAAGCGTCGGCCGCCTGGCCCACTGCCATCCGGCCGCCGTCCAGGACGTCACAGCCCTTGGCGCGGGCGCCGCGGACCAGTTCGGTGTCGATGGGGCGGTAGACGATGTCCGCCACCCAGTGGCGTGCTTCCAGCAGGTCAAGGTCAAGGGGTACGCCGGGGTGCGCAGCCATGCCGACCGGCGTGCAGTGCACCAGGCCGTCGGCCAGCGGCATCAGCTGCGGCAGCTCCGCCGTCGTCCGGGCCGTAACGGTGGCGTGCGGGAAGAAGCCTGCCAGTTCCGCCGCCCGCTCCGCGGCGCGCGCAGGGTCCATGTCCACCAGGTCCAGCGTCCTGACTCCGGCGGTGAGCAGGGCATAGGCGACGGCGGATCCGGCGCCGCCTGCACCAAGCTGCACCACGCGGTCCAGCCGTGCACCCGGCAGGCCGGAGGCCAGGGCTGCGGCGAAGCCGGAGAAGTCGGTGTTGTGGCCGATGAAGCGGCCGTCCCGGATGACCACCGTGTTCACGGCGCCCAGCCGGCGGGCGTCCGGGGAGATTTCATCCAGGTGCTGCAGGACCAGCTGCTTGCAGGGATGGGTGATGTTGAGCCCGTTGAATCCGAGGGTGCGTGCACTCTGAAGGAGCTCGCCCACAGCTTCGCCGGGCAGGCCCAGCTCCAGGAGGTCGATGGGACGGTACAGGTAGCGCAGGCCTTGCACATCCCCTTCGCGTTCGTGCATGGGCGGGGTGAGTGACGGCGTGACGCCGTCGCCGACCAGTCCCACCAGGTAGGACTCAGTTCGAGAACTCATCCGTGCAGCTCCTTTGGTAACGGCACCGGACCAGCCCTGCGGCGGTTCCGGTGATGGAAAATACAGTACAGCATTTGTTCACTTATCGCACTCCTGTTCGAGATACGAACTTTTAGCGCTGGGGAAGGCGTGCCGCCAGTTCCGCTGCGGCCTCCTGCAGGAGCGGGACATAGGCCTCGAGCGCCTCGAGGCTGAGCCGGAAGACGGGCACCGCGGTGGCCAGGGACGCGAACGCGTGGCCCTGGGCGTTCAGCAGCGGGACGGCGACGGCGCGCATGCCCGCCTCATTCTCTTCATCCATGACGGCGTAGCCCTGGTGGCGCACCTTCTCGACTTCCTCGCGGAAGGCCTGCCTGTCGGTAATGGATTTTTCCGTCAGCGCCTCCAGCGGCAGTTCGTCCAGCAGCCGCTCGCGCTCCGAATCTTCCGCGAAGGCGACCAGGGCCTTCCCCACCGCCGTGGTGGACAGGGAGCCCAGGTGTCCGGGGTCGCTGGTGACGCGAAAGATCTGCGGCCCATCCACCTTGTTCACGGTGAGATGGTGGAGGCCGTCGCGGACGCTGAGGATGGTTGCCTCACCCGTCTGCCCGGTGACGCGGCGCAGGACCGGGAGGGCGGTGCCGGCAAAGCCGTGATAGCTGGAGACCCGCTGGCCCAGCTGGAAGATGCGCAGGCCAAGGTGGTAGCGGCGCCCGTCCGGCTCATAATCCACAAACCCGTCGCGGGCGAGGGAGCCCAGGAGCCTGTATGTGGTGCTGAACGGCAGCTCCGCGCGGCGTGAGATTTCCGCAGCACTGGCCCCCCGGGGCTCATCACCCAGGAGGACCAGCAGGCCAAGGGCCTTGCCCACCATGTCCGTCCGGTCCCCCGCCCGCGTCTTTTTTCCGCCTGCCGGGGCGCCGGCCTCCTCAGCGGGAACGTCATCGGCCACTGTGGTTTGATTCACACTCATAGCTCGATATTGCCACAATGTGAGAGCTATTTCTAGATCGTGATCATTTTCTTGACAGGTGACTGCCCTCACAGCCATCATTGCTGTATCGCACAAGTAGCTCTCATCATGTGGCTACTCGCCCTGGACCTCCACCGGACTCCAGCCGCATCGCGCCCCGCCCGCACCCAGGCACGGCTGCGATCCCCCAAGATTCACCAGCGACAATGTCGTCACACAAAGGAACTCCATGAGCCAGACTCTTCCGTCCGCCGGAGCGGGTACCGCCACCCATGCCGGGACGCCCAAGAAGGCGGCCCTCACCAGCTTCCTGGGCAGCGCCGTCGAATACTACGACTTCTTCATCTTCGGCTCGGCAGCGGCGCTGATCTTCCCCACTGTCTTCTTCCCCGACGCTGACGCCAACGCCGCCATCATGTCGTTCGCCACCTTCGGCTTCGCCTATGTGGCACGCCCCGTTGGCGCCGTGATCCTGGGGCACTTCGGTGACAGGATCGGCCGGCGGAAGGTGCTGATGTTCACCCTGATCCTGATGGGCGCCTCCACCTTCCTCATCGGCTGCCTGCCCGACTTCAACACCGTGGGCTGGTGGGCTCCGGCACTGCTGGTCCTGGCCCGGCTCTGCCAGGGCCTTTCCGCCGCCGGCGAGCAGGCCGGTGCATCCTCCATGACGCTGGAACACGCCCCGGACAACCGCCGCTCCTTCTTCACCTCGTGGACCCTCACCGGCACCCAGGGCGGCCAGATCCTCGCGGCCCTCGTTTTCATCCCCGTCCTGGCCCTTCCGGACGAGATCAAGTACGGCATCGGGTGGCGCATCCCCTTCTGGCTGAGCGCCGTGGTGGTCGTGGTGGCGTTCTTCATCCGCCGTACGCTGCACGAGCCGCCCGCCTTCGAGGAAGCCCAGAAGTCCGCGCAGATCTCCAAGCTCCCGGTTGCCGACCTGCTCAAGGGCCACTGGCGGGACGTCCTCCGCGTTATCTGCTGCGCCTTCATCGCCGCCGTCTCCACCGTCTTCGGCACCCTGGCCATCAGCTACGCCAAGACCGTTGCCGGGGTGGACGGGACCATCACGCTGTGGCTGGTGGTCGGCGCCAACCTCGTGGCCCTGGGCACCCAGCCGCTGTTCGGCATGCTCGCGGACAAGATCGGCCGCAAGCCCGTGTTCATCTACGGCGCGGTGGCCAGCGCGGTGCTGACGCCCCTGTTCCTGCTCAGCCTTGAGTCCGGCAGCGTGCCCCTGATGTTCCTGGCCGCCATCGGCATGTTCTCCTGCGGCTACGCAGCCTCCAACGCCGTCTGGCCGTCCTTCTACGCGGAGATGTTCAGCACCAAGGTCCGGTTCTCCGGCCTGGCCATCGGCACCCAGCTCGGCTTCCTGATGGCAGGCTTCGCCCCGGCCATCGTCGCAGCCATGGGCGGCATCAAGGCCGGCGGCTGGGTCCAGATCAGCATCTTCACCGCGGTCATCTGCGCCGTGGCAGCCATCTCGGCCCTCACCGCCAAGGAATCCTTCAAGACCCCCACCCAGCAGCTGGGCCTGAAGTAGGCCGCACACCGTACGGTCCCTCCCGGTTGCTCCCCGGACAGCCCGCCATTTCCCCGGAAACGGCGGGCTTTTCGGTGCCCGGGGACCGGCCGGCGGGCAGTAACCGGGCAGGAAGGCACGACGGCGGCCGGCTGGGTCATCCGGCAGGCAGGGACCGACATCAATTCACGGTTTTCAGGAAGGGAAGGCTACCCTAAGTCGTTCCCATCTTTTTATTCCTGCTTCCCCGGCAGCCCTGCAAGGCGGTATTTTCGTGCGCTCGTTCCTCCGGCCCCGCGTCCTCGTGGCAGCCCTCGCCACCCTTACCCTGGCCGGCTGCGGCTTCAGCGGCACCCAGACCCAGGCCGTCCAGGGCACGGCTGCCGCGGACACCAGCCAGCGGATCGTGGTGGACAACTTCCGCGCGCCGGTGGCCAACTGGGCCATCGAATCCGATGCCGCCTACATCCTTTCGCTGTCCGGCTGCCTGGAAACCCTCACCCGGTTCGACCAGGCACAGGGCAAGGTAGTGCCCATGCTTGCGACAGAGTGGAAGCAGACGTCCCCGCTGGACTGGGACTTCACCATCCGCCAGGACGTTTCCTTCCAGGACGGCACCCCGCTCACCGCGGAGTCGGTGGTTGCCTCGCTGAACCACGTCCTGGACGCCAAAGTGCCGGCCCGGGCCTTCAACCGGACCATGGTCAGCAGCGTCAGCGCCGTGGACGAAAACACCGTCCGTGTGAGCACCCCGGCCGAAAACCCGCTGGTCCCGTACCGCCTGGCAAGCGTCAACACCGGCATCCTCGCCCCGGCGGCCTACAAGGACGCAGAGGTGGACCCGTTCGGCCACTGCACCGGCCCCTTCACCCCCGTCTCGGAAAAAGCGAAGCAGTCCCTGACGCTCGACCGCAACGAAAACTATTGGGGCGGCGAGGTCCAGCTGGCAGGAGCGGAAATTCGCTTCATCACCAACGGCGCCACCCGCGCGGCCCAGGTCCAGACCGGCGAGGCGGACATCTCCCTGTCCATCCCGGTGGCGAGTCTCGCCACCCTGAAGGGCACCGCCGGTGTCACCGTGCTGGGCGCCGATTCGCCGCGCACTGCCACCCTGTACATGAACAACGGCCGCGCACCGCTGGACAACATCGATGTCCGCAAGGCGATCCGCGACTCGCTGGACCTGGAAGCCCTGGCCGCCAGCGTCTACGAGGGCGCTGCCCTGCCCGCCACGGGACCGTTCGCGCCGTCCGAGCCCTGGGCCGGCGAGGCGCAGGAGCAGCACAAGCAGGACCTGGAGGGAGCCCGCGCCCTGCTGGAAAAGGCCGGCTACACCGCTGACCGCCCGCTGGAGATCATCGCAATCGTGGAGCGCGCCGAGTTCGCGGACGTGGCCGCGGTCATCCAGGAGAACCTGAAGAACATCGGCATCCCGCTGTCCATCCAGGCAAAGGAATACGCCTCGGCGGAACCGGATGTGCTGGCGGGCAACTACGACATGCTGCTCAGCCAGCGCAACCGACTGATCGACATCGCCGACCCCATCGGCTTCCTGACGGCCGACTACACCTGCAAGGGCACCTACAACCTGAGCCACTTCTGCGATCCGGAGTACGACCGGATCATTGCCGAGGCGGCCAAGACGGTGGACACCAACGAACGGTACAAGCTGTACGCGGAGGCCGGACAGATCCTCCAGGACAAGGCGGTCAACGCCTGGCTGGTTAACGAGCAGGCCACCGACGCCGTCCGCACCAACGTCCTTTCCTACGTCCAGGACCCGCTGTCCCGCTATGTCCTGACGGCAAAGACGGCCAAGGCCGCCTCCTAGCCCCCAAGTCCCTCGAACACCGGACCACCGCATGCTGCAGTTCATCGCCAAACGGACGGCCACCCTGGTGGCCGCCGTCGCTGTGTCCTCTTTCGCGGTGTTCCTCATCCCCTACGTCACCCCCGGCGACCCGGTCCGGAAGATCATCCGGTCCAGGGTCGCCGGCGATGCCATCGAGGACTCCTCCGTCCAGGCCCTCGCCGAGAGCCTGGGACTGAACGATCCCCTCGCCGCCCAGTACTTCCGGTGGCTGGGCGACTTCTTCAGCGGTGACATGGGGCTGTCCTACGTCAGCCGCACCCCCGTCGCAGAGCAGGTCCTGCCCGCGCTTGCCGTCACGCTCAGCCTCGTGGCCATGTCGCTGGGGCTCGCCGCCGCCGTCGCCCTTCCGCTCGGCATCATCTCCGGGCTGCGTCCGGGCAGCATGCCGGACAAGGCCATCACCGCCGTGACCCAGGCGTTCATCGCCATGCCGGAGTACTGGGTGGCACCGGTTCTGGTCCTGGTCTTCGCCCTCAAGCTCTCGGTGCTGCCCACGGCCGGCTGGAACGACATGTCCTCGGCAGTCCTTCCTGCCCTGACCCTGGCACTGCGGCCCATCAGCTTCTTCACCTCCGCGGTCCGCGCCGGCATCATCGACGCAGCAGCAGCGGACCACGTGCCGGCCGCCCGGGCCCGCGGCCTGAGCCAGGCCCAGTCCATCATCCGCCATGTCATTCCCAACGGGCTGGTGCCCCTGTCCACCCTGTTCGCTGTCTGGTTCGCCGGGCTGCTGGGCGGCTCGGTGATCGTGGAGGTGATCTTCGCCGTGCCCGGCATGGGCCGCCTGCTCTTCGATTCCGTGGTCAACAGCGACATCCCCCTGGCACAGGGCGGCGTGGTGGTGGTCGTGGCGCTGGCCGTGGGGGTAACCACCCTGGCCGATTTCGTCCACCGCTTCCTCAACCCCACGGTGGGAGGTTCCCTTGCGTAGCCGGATCAGCGTGACCGCGGTTGCCGGATCAGTCCTTGCCCTGATCGTCCTGGCGGTGCTGCTTGCCCCGTGGATCTCGCCCTACCCGCCCGCGGAGCAGAACCTGGCACTGCGCCTGGCACCGCCGTCGGCAGCGCACTGGCTGGGTACCGACAACCTGGGCCGGGACACGCTGAGCCGGATCCTGGAGGGTGGCCGGTTCTCCATGTCCGTCGCCGCCTTGGCAACGGTGCTGACGTGCATCCTGGGGGTGGGCATCGGCATCCTCAGCGCCCGGCGACGTGGCTGGGTGGATGAGTTCCTCACCCGCACGAACGATGTCCTGCTCGCGCTGCCGGAGATGGTAGTGGCGCTGTTCATCGTCGCGGCCCTCGGCACCGGATTCGGTCCCCTGCTGCTGGCGCTCACCGTCACCGGCTGGACGCCCTTCGCCCGGCTGGCACGGACCCTTGCCTACGACGTCTCCGCCCGCGGGTTCGTGGATGCCGCCAGGGTGCTGGGCTGCAGTCCGCGCTTCGTTATCTTCCGGCACGTCCTGCCGCACCTTGCCGCCCCGATCCTGGGCCAGGCCACCCTGCGGTTCGGCCACCTGCTGATCAGCGTAGGCGCCCTCTCCTACCTCGGCCTGGGCGTCCAGCCGCCGCAGTCGGACTGGGGCTCCATGCTGGCCGCGGCGCAGCCGTTTGCCGACCGTGCACCGCTGGGCATCCTGGCCCGGGCCTGGTCATCTTCACGGTTGCCCTCTGTGTCACCCTGCTGGGCCAGCGCGCCGCCCACATGGCCGCCGGGCCCCTGCTGCTTCCGACGGCGGCGGACACGTGAGCGCCCGGCTGGTGCTGGACGGCCTGGAGGTCCGGCACAAAACCGACGACGGCGGACACGGCCGCCGTTTGCTGTCCGGCGTCTCCCTCGCCGTCGAGCCCGGTGAGTTCGTGGCCCTGGTGGGCAGTTCGGGGTCGGGGAAGACGCTCACCGCCATGTCGTGCCTGCGGCTGCTGCCCCCGCAGCTGGAAATCACCGCAGGGTCCATCCGGCTGGGGGACCAGGACCTGGCGCGCGCCCGCGAACCCGAACTCAACGCGGTCCGCGGTGGGCGGCTGGGCATGCTGTTCCAGCAGCCCAAGCGGATGTTCAACCCCAACCGGACCATCGGGAACCACCTCAAAGAGCCGCTGCGCCTGCACGCCGGGCTGCGCGGGTCCAAGGCCCGGGCCAAGGCCCTGGAGCTGCTGGCGGAGGTTGGTTTCGCCGACCCCGGCAATGGCCTTCGCTCTTTCCCGCACCAGCTTTCGGGCGGCATGGCCCAGCGCGCCATGACCGCCCTGGCGCTGGCCGGCCAACCGGACATGCTCCTGGCCGATGAGCCTACGTCAGCCCTGGACAAGATGCTTGAACGCCAGGTGCTGCAGCTGCTGGACCGCGAGCGCCGGGAGCGCGGGCTCGGCATCCTGTACATCACGCACAACCTGGCGTCCGTCGCCGCTTACGCGGACCGCGTCCTGGTCATGAACGCCGGCAGCATCGTGGAGGACGGACCCGCAGGTGAGCTGCTTACCCGCCCCGCAACGGAGTATGCCCGGGACCTGCTGGCCGCGGCGCAGCTGGCACCCGCCTCCCGGCGTCGTCCGTCCCCCGGAGAAGGCGACGTGCTGGTCCTGGACAAGGTGGGCAAGCGCTTCGGGCGCAGGCGCGGCAGTACCGTGCTGGAAGATGTCTCACTCACGCTCCGCCGCGGGGAGATCCTGGGCGTCCTCGGCCAGTCCGGGTCCGGCAAGAGCACCCTGGCCAAGGCCATCGTCGGGCTTGAGGAGGCCAGCACCGGGATTATCAGCCGGCGGTTCGACGGCGGCGCCGCCCGGCCCACGGCGGTGCAGCTGGTGTTCCAGGAGCCGCACGGCGCGTTCGACCCCCGCATGACCCTGCGGGCAAGCCTGCAGGCACCGCTGCCGCCGCGGCGGGACCTCCCGCCCGCCCAGCGGGACGAGCGGATCGCGGCCGCCTTCAAGGAGGTGGAGCTGGATGCCGCCCTCCTGGACAAGCGCCCCGGCCAATGCTCCGGCGGCCAGCTGCAGCGGGCCACCATCGCCCGCGCCCTCCTGCTCGAACCTAAAGTGCTGATCTGCGACGAAGCCACCTCAGCCCTGGACGCGCTCACGCAGCGGACCATCCTGAACCTGCTGCTGCGGCTGCAGCGTGAGCATGACCTGTCCCTGATCGTGATCTCCCACGACATGGACGTGGTGCGGTACATGTGCGACAGGGTGGCGGTCCTGCTCGAGGGTAGGGTTGTGGAGGTGGCCGAAACGCGCGACTTTTTCGCCGCCCCGCGGCACCCGCACAGCCGGGCACTGGTGGACGCGTCCATTCCCTGCCGCGCGGACGGCCTGTGGAGCATGCTGGACGCCAGGAACCCGGCAGTCCGGGGCAACGGCTAGGGCCGGCCGGTCTCCAGGACCGAGGCGAGGTCAAAGTTGACCGGCTCCTCCAGCTGCGCGTAGGTGCACGACTCCGGGTCCCGGTCCGGGCGCCAGCGGTTGAACTGGGCGGTGTGCCGGAACCTGTCCCCCTCCATGTGGTCGTACCGGACCTCCACCACCAGTTCCGGCCGCAGCGGCACGAAGGACAGGTCCTTGCCGGCGCTCCAGCGGCTGCCCTCGGCGTTCCGCGGCGTCCGTTCGCCTTCCTCCTGCTTCGCCCATGCCCAGGGGTGGTTGTCGAAATCGGTCACCAGGGGCTGCAGTTCCTGGAACAGCTCCTTGCGGCGCTTCATCGGGAAGGCGCCGATCACGCCAACGCTCGCCAGGCCGCCGTCGTCCTTGTACAGGCCCAGGAGCAGCGAGCCGATGCTGTCCGGCCCGCTCTTGTGCAGCCGGTAGCCGGCCACCACGCAGTCGGCCGTGCGCTCGTGCTTGATCTTGAACATCACCCGCTTGTCCGGTTCGTACCGGCCATCCAGCCTCTTGGCCACCACGCCGTCCAGGCCGGCGCCCTCGAACTGCTCGAACCATTTGCCGGCGGTGTCCTTGTCCGTGGTGGCGGCCGTGAGGTGGACCGGTGCCTTGCTGGCCGCCAGCGCCTTCTCCAGCGCGGCGCGGCGTTCGGAAAAGGGCCTGCCGGTGTAGTCGTCATCGCCCAGGGCCAGGAGGTCGAAGGCCACGAAGGATGCCGGGGTCTGCTCCGCCAGCAGCTTCACCCGGCTGGCGGCGGGGTGGATGCGCTGCTGCAGGGTGTCGAAGTCCAGCCGGTCGCCCGAGGCGCCCACCAGGATGATTTCCCCGTCCACCACGCACCGCGGCGGCAGGTTCTCCTTCAGCGCCGCCACCAGCTCGGGAAAGTACCGGGTCATCGGCTTTTCGTTGCGGCTGCCGATTTCCAGCTCGTCCCCGTCGCGGAAGATGATGGACCGGAAGCCGTCCCACTTGGGTTCGTAGCTGAGGCTCCCTGTCCCCGGAATACCGTCGATGCCGCTGACGGATTTGGCGAGCATGGGCGGGACAGGCGGCATCACGGGAAGTTCCATGTGCCCATTCTTGCCCGGGGGCGGCCGGCGCGGAACCCCTGCCCTGCCTGCCGGCGCGGCGGATCAGCCTGCGAGCAGCCAGACGATGAGGATCAGCGCCGGCGCCGCAGCGGCCGTGGAGAGCATGATGGTTTCCCTGGCCACGGCCACTCCCCGGCCGTACTTGCTGGCGAACAGGAAGGCGTTCTGGGCGGAGGGGAGCGCAGCCATGAGGACAACGCCCAGGAGCATGGGCTGGTCCAGGTTGAACAGGAAGCGACCGACGACGAACGCCACCGCCGGCATCACCGCGGACTTGAGCACGGTGGCGGTGAGGATCTCCGCCGTATGCCCGCCGCTGCCCAGCATCCGGCTGCCGTGCAGCGACATGCCGAACGCCAGCAGCACCACCGGCACGGCCGCGCCGCCGAGCAAGGCCAGCGGGGCCATCACCGGCTCAGGCAGCTCCACGTTGAACGCCGCCAGCACCACGCCCAGGAGGGTGGCGATGATCATGGGATTCCGGAACGGCTGCGTCAGCATCAGCCGCGGCGAGAACCTGCCGGCGGCCGAAAGGTCCAACAAGGTGAGCACCAGCGGCGCCAGCAGGAGCAGCTGGACCAGGAGCACCGGTGCCACGGGGGTGGCGTCCCCCAGCGCGTACAGGGTGATGGGGATGCCGATGTTGTTGGCGTTGACGTAGGAACTGGCCATGGCGCCGACCGCCGTTTCGGCGAGCGGCCTCGGGAACCACAGCCGGCTGATCACCACGTACAGCAGCGCGGTGACCAGTGCGGTAAGCAGGGCCAGCGGCACGTAGGCAGAGAACACCACGCTGACGTCCGATTCCAGGACCACCGTGAACAGCAGGACCGGGTTGGTGATGAAGAACGCCGTGCGCGTCAATGCCGTGACGGTGGGCTCGCCGCCCAGGCCGCAGCGCGCCGCGATGTACCCCACGGCGATCACGACGCCGATCACCGCCAGCCCGATCAGCACGCCTCCCATTGAGGTACTTCCTTCCCGTTCCGCCGGCCCCCGCATCGTCGGCAGGAACGCAGTACTACAAGTTCCAAACTTATCCGACAAGTGGACGGGTTTGGGCACCGCCGTCCGGGATGCCCTCGACAGGGCACCGTACCGGACGGTAGAGGTTAACGATGGTTACCGTCGGCTTTCACGCCTCCCACGAACAGATCAGTCCCGGCCAGCTGCTCCAGGATGTCCAGCATGCGGAGCGCGCAGGCTTTGACGCCGCCATGTGCTCCGACCACATCGAGCCGTGGTCCGCACGCCAGGGCCATTCCGGGTTCGCCTGGTCCTGGCTGGGGGCCGCCCTGGCCACCACCGGCCTCCGGTTCGGGGTGGTGACGGCACCGGGCCAGCGCTACCACCCGGCAATCATCGCCCACGCGTCCGCGACCCTCGCCGGGATGTTCCCGGGACGGTTCTGGTTCGCCCCCGGCAGCGGCGAAAACATGAACGAGCACATCACCGGCGATGCCTGGCCGGCCAAGGACATCCGGCAGCGCCGGCTGGAAGAGTGCGTTGACGTCATCCGCAGGCTGCACCGCGGTGAGGAAGTCACGCACCGCGGCCTGGTGACGGTGGAGCAGGCGCGGATCTGGGATGTCCCGGATTCTCCGCCGCCGCTGATTGCGCCCGCCATCAGCGTGGAGACAGCACGACGTGCCGCCGCCTGGGCGGACGGGCTGGTCACCGTCAACCAGCCTGCCGACAAGCTGCGGGACATGCTGGCCGCCTACCGGGACAACGGCGGACAAGGCAAGGCCGTGCTGCAGGTCCACCTTTCGTGGGCGTCCCGCGAAGAGCAGGCTGCTGCCATCGCCGTGGACCAGTGGCGGACCAACACGTTCGCCCCGCCTGTGCCCTGGGACCTGCCGACGGCCGGGCATTTCGACGGCGTGGGCGAGCATGTGGGCGAGGAGCAGGTCCGCACAAGCGTCAACGTATCGGCAAGCCTGGAGCAGCACGTGGACTGGCTGGCCGGTTACGCCGAGCTCGGGTTCGACGAGCTCTACCTGCATTTCGTGGGCCAGGAGCAGGCTCCCTTCATCGACGCGTTCGCGGCGGACGTCCTGCCCCACCTGCGGACATCCGGCGGAGCGCCTGAACCGCAGCTTGCCGCAGCGGCTGCCGAACCGTCGTCGGAGGCCCGGGCATGAGGCTCGCCGAGACGTCCGACCTGTGGTGGAAGAACGCGGTCATCTACTGCCTGGACGTGGAGACGTTCTTTGACGACGACGGCGACGGCACCGGAGATTTCGCCGGGCTGACCCAGCGGGTGGACTACCTGGCCGCCCTGGGCGTGACCTGCATCTGGCTCATGCCGTTCTACCCGTCCCCGGACCGGGACGACGGCTATGACGTGACGGACTTCTTCGCCGTGGACTCCCGGCTGGGCACGCTCGGCGACCTGGTGGAGTTCATCCGCGCCGCCAAGGACCGGGGCATGCGCGTGATCGCGGACTTCGTGGTCAACCACACCTCCGACCAGCACCCGTGGTTCGTCGAGGCCAGGAAATCGACGGACAACCCGTTCCGCGACTTCTACGTGTGGCGCCAGGACACTCCCCCGGACACGTCCTCCGAGGTGGTCTTCCCCGGGGAGGAGAATTCGCTGTGGACGCAGGACGACGCCACGGGCGAGTGGTACCTGCACATGTTCGCCAAGCACCAGCCGGACCTCAACGTCACCCATCCCGGCGTCCGGGACCAGATCGCGAAGGCGATGGGACTGTGGCTGGAACTGGGGCTGGACGGTTTTCGGCTGGATGCCGTGCCGTTCTTCCTGGAGACCCGCGGCCAGCCCAAGGATGAGGCCGCCAACCTGGACCCGCACGAGTACCTTGCGGCGCTCCGCAGCTTTGTGAGCCGCCGCAACGGCAGCGCGGTGCTGCTGGGCGAGGTGAACCTGCCCTACAAGGAGCAGCTGGAGTACTTCGGCGGTCCCGAGGGCAACGAGCTGAACATGCAGTTCGACTTTATGTCGATGCAGCACATCTACCTGTCGCTGGCCCGGCAGGATGCCCGCCCGCTCGCGGAGACGCTCAAGAGCCGGCCGGCCATCCATCCGGACAACCAGTGGGCCATGTTCGTCCGCAACCATGACGAACTCACCCTGGACAAGCTCAGCGACGGCGAGCGGCAGGAGGTTTTCGCCGCCTTCGGGCCGGACAAGAACATGCAGATCTACGGCCGGGGCCTGCGCCGCAGGCTGCCGCCGATGCTGGGCGGCGACCAGGAACGGATCCGGATGGTGTACTCGCTGATATTCTCGCTGCCGGGCACGCCCGTGCTGTTCTACGGCGAGGAGATCGGCATGGGCGAGGACCTTCGGCAGAAGAGCCGCGCCGCCGTGCGCACCCCCATGCAGTGGACCAGCGAAAAGAACGGCGGCTTTTCCAGTGCCAAGGCAGCGGACCTGGTGGCTCCGCTGGCCAGGGGCGACGACGGGCCCGGCCGGGTCAACGCCGCCGCGGCCAAGCGGGACCCGGACTCGCTGTTCAACTTCATGGCCACGCTGATCCGCCGCTACCGCGAGTCCGCGGAGCTGGGCTGGGGTGAATTCAACGTCATTGACCAGCCGGAGCCCGCGGTGTTCGCCCATACCTGCAGTTCCGACGGCGGGACGCTGGTGCTGCTGCACAACTTTGGCGAGGACCCGGTGAAGGTCAGCGGCCTGGTGGGTGGAGAGGACGCCCCGCCGCAGGCCTACAAGGACGCCATGCTGCTGGACCTGTTCGACGGCGACAACGTGGAACTGGAGCCCGGCGGCGGCTTTACGGCCGAGCTGGGGCGCTACGGATACCGTTGGTTCCGGGTGCACCGGAAGGGGGACCGGCTGGCGCCATAAGCGATGCACCGGAATCCAACTGTTCGCTAGACGAACATTTGTACGTTAAGAGAACTGCCATGTAGTCTTCTTGCTTATGCCGCGGGTCACACCCTGCTGACCGGGCGGCGAAGGCATCTTTCTGATATCAACGAGGATTTCATGACAACTTCTTCATCCGGCCTGCCCTCGCGCTGGCCTGTATGGCTGTGCTGGCTGGCAATGGTCCTGGACGGCTTCGACCTTGTGGTTCTCGGCACCGTCATCCCGACACTCATCAAGACCGGCGAGCTGGGCTTTGATGCCGTGGGCGCCACCTTCGTGGCCACGGTTTCCCTGGTGGGCGTGGGCGCGGGTGCGCTTTTCATTGCTCCCCTCTCGGACCGCCTGGGCGGCGAAACCTGCTCATGGCCTGCGTGCTGTGGTTTTCGGTGTTTACCCTCGCCGTCGTGTGGGCGCCGAACGTTGCCGTGTTCGGCGTTTTCCGGCTTCTGGCCGGTGCCGGGCTCGGAGCCTGCCTGCCCGCTGCCTTGGCGTACATGAACGATTACTCGCCTGCAGGCAATGCCGGCAAGTCGACCACCCGCACCATGACCGGGTACCACGTCGGCGCCGTGGCCACGGCATTCCTGGCCTTGCTGGTCATTCCGGAATGGCGGACCATGTTCGTCGTGGGCGGCGTTGCAGGTTTGCTGCTCCTGCCTTTCTTGTGGTTCAAGCTGCCGGAGACGCTGCCACCGGCCAGGGCAGCCGGGGCGGAGTCCCGCACCGGCTTCCGCGACCTGGTGAAGAAGCCGTACCCGGTGGTAGCCGCAGCCATCGCCGCGGCATCATTCATGGGGCTGCTGCTCGTGTACGGCCTGAACACGTGGCTTCCCCAACTGATGGCATCCGCAGGGTATCCGGTCAGCGCGGGCCTCTCGCTGCTGCTGGTACTGAACCTTGGCGCTGTCGCCGGCCTTATTGTCGCCGGCATCCTGGCAGACAAGCACGGCACAAAACGCATCGTGCTGCTGTGGTTCGGCCTCTCGGCACTGTGCCTGGCGCTCCTGAGCATCAAGGTGGAGAACGCAGTCCTGCTCAACGTGCTTGTCTTCGTCACTGGAGTGTTCGTCTTCAGTTCCCAGGTGCTCGTCTACGCCTGGGTGAGCCAGCTTTTCCCGGCCCGGCTGCGTGCCACGGCACTCGGCTTCGCTGCCGGCGTGGGCCGCGTGGGGGCCATCATGGGACCTGCAGTAACGGGCGGACTGGTGGCAGCAGGCATCGCCTATCCCTGGGGATTCTACGTATTCGCAGCGGCCGGAGCTCTTGCCCTGATAGCACTTCTCGCAGTTCCAAACGCCATCGCTGCCGAACGAACCGGCGCTGCAGTTTCCTAGCACCGCCGCCGGCCTCCCCTGCCCTAAGCAGGGGCGGCCGGCGCCGGCTGTGTGAAAAGATCAACCATGCGCGCCATGCAACACTCCAGCAAACTCCGGAATGTCCGCTACGAACTCCGCGGCCCCATCCTCCAGGCGGCCAAGAACATGGAGGCCGAGGGGCACCGCATCCTCAAGATGAACCTTGGGGACACGGCGCCGTTCGGGCTGGAAGCGCCGGAATCCGTCGTCGTTGACATGATCCACCACCTTCGCGGTGCGCAGGGGTACAGCGATTCCAAGGGGATTTTCACCGCGCGCACCGCCATCTCGCAGTACTACCAGACCCGCGGCCTGATGAACATCGGCGTTGAGGACATCGTGGTCGGCAACGGCGTCAGCGAACTCATTTCCATGTGCCTGCAGGCATTCATGGAAAACGGTGACGAGATCCTGGTCCCGGCGCCGGACTACCCGCTCTGGACGGCTGCCGTGACCCTCACCGGCGGCAAACCGGTGCACTACCTCTGCGATGAGGCAGAGAACTGGTGGCCGGACATGGCGGACGTGGAAGCGAAAATCACCAGCCGCACCAAGGGCATCGTGATCATCAACCCGAACAACCCCACGGGCGCGGTGTACCCCCGCCACATCCTGGAACAGTTCGCTGCCCTGGCACGCAAGCACAACCTGGTGCTGTTCTCGGACGAGATCTACGAGAAGGTGCTGTACGACGGCGCCCGCCACATCCACACCGCGTCAGTGGCGGAAGACGTGTGCTGCCTGACCTTCAGCGGGCTGTCCAAGGCCTACCGGATGCCCGGTTACCGCGCGGGGTGGGTGGCCATCACCGGACCCCTCGCCGCCACCGCCGGCTACCGGGAAGCCCTGGAGCTGCTTGCCTCGCTGCGCCTCTGCGCGAACGTTCCCGCCCAGCACGCCATCCAGACCTGCCTGGGCGGCTACCAAAGCATCGAGGCCCTGGTGAATCCGGGCGGACGGCTGCGGGAACAGCGCGACCTCGCCCATAAACTGCTCACTGCCATCCCCGGCGTCACCTGCGTGCCGGCGTCGGGGGCCATGTACCTGTTCCCGCGCCTGGATCCGGAACTGTACCCGATCGCCAATGACGAGCAGTTCGTCCTGGACCTCCTGCAGGAACAGAAAATCCTGGTCTCCCACGGCACCGCGTTCAACTGGCCCGCCCCGGACCACTTCCGGTTCGTGATCCTCCCGTCCGTCCTGGACATCGAGGAAGCCGTGGAAAGGATTTCGGCCTTCCTGGCCGGCTACCGCAGCCGCGGCGCCGCCTGAGCGGAATCCCGGCACCAGGGAAACAACACCGGCTCGAAGAACTAACCGGTCCCTAACCGCGGGGAAACCGGCGCGCAACATTGCCCGGCCACACTTGGTAGTGCAGGCAAGAGCCGGCACCAGCTCCAGCCAGGAGGCCACGCAATGTTGAAGAAAGCGACCACGCATGTAACCAGAGTCCGCGCCCTGGACCAGCTCCACCGCGGTGACGAAATTGAAGCCCGCCTTTCCGTGGGCCCTTCCTACGACGACGTGGTGATCCGCCGCGGCAGCGTCCAGGAAACAGCGCCGGGCATCGGCGTGGTCTGGATCCTGGACCGGATTACAGGGCTGCGGAAAGCCATCAATGCGGACGAATGCACCGTCTGGCGGGTCGCCTGAACTTCAACGCCTTGCTGCCCTTCCCGGGGCAGCGCCGCCGCGGCAAGCGGGTGTAGTCAGTAAGGACTGCCCGCAGCCGCGGCACACACGGGATTCAGCCGCCGGCCACCGACTGGATCACCAGAACCTCCTGGCCCGGCGCCACCTCGGTTTCCAGCCCCTGCAGGCGGCGCACCTCGTCCCCGTCCACATAGACATTCACGAAGCGGCGCAGCGCGCCCGTCTCGTCGCGGAGCCGCCTGCCGAGAACGGCGTAGCCGGAGGTCACCGCATCCAGCAGCTCCCCCACCGTCACAGGCCCGTCGGCGGGCGCAGTCAGCACGGACTGCCCGCCGGCGAGGGGCTGCAGGACGCTCGGCAGGACCACTGCGATGTCAGGCACCGGCCACCACTGCCGCCCGGACACACAGCACATCCGGCAGGTGCGATGCTACTTCGGTAAAGGTGTCACCCTCATCCGCGCTGGCATAGACAGCGCCGCCGCGCGTGCCGAAATACACGCCCGCGGGTTCCGCCGTGTCCACCGAAGCGGCATCGCGCAGCACGCTGTTGTACTCGCCGGTGGGCAGGCCGGACGCCAGCCGCTTCCAGGTGGAGCCTGCATCGTCCGTGCGGTGCACCGCCAGTTCACCATCGGGCGGAATGCGTTCGCCGTCAGCTTTCAGCGGCACCACCCAGGCCGTCCCCGCGCGGCGGGGGTGGGTGAGCATCACGAATCCGAAATCAGCGGGCAGGCCGTCCGCGATGGAGGTCCAGGTCTCGGCATTGTCGTCCGTACGGTAGACGCCGTGATGGTTTTGCGCATAAAGGCGGCCTTCGACGGCGGCATCCGCGGCAATCTTGTGCACGCACTGGCCGAACTCAGGGTTGGGGTCGGGCATAAAGTAGGCCGAGATTCCCTTGTTGCGCGGCTCCCAGGAGGTGCCACCGTCAACCGACCGGTAAACGCCCCCAGTGCTCATAGCCACGTGGACGGTCTTCCCACTGGGATGGACCACGATGGAATGCGCCGCTGCGCCACCATATCCTGCACCCCACTCGCTGCGGTGCGGGTGGTCCCACAGCCCCCGGTTCAGTTCGAAGTGTTCGCCGCCGTCCGTGGATTTCCACACGGAAATGGGCTCCGCGCCAGCCCAGACCACCCCCGGCCGGGATTTGGCATCCGGATAGATCTGCCACACCCGCTCGACGGCCGCGCCGGTGTCCTCCGGAAACCTGATGGCCCCCTGCTCGGGCTCGGACCAGGTGGCGCCGAGGTCATCGGAATGGGCAACCGTGGGTCCCCAGTGCTCATTGCGGACGCCCACCATGATCCGGGTGCGCCCGTTCCGGGTATCGATCCCGATGCTGGGGATTTCGCTCATCAGGAAATGGGGGCCGGTGAAGGACCAGGTACTCCTGTCCTGGCTGGTGGCCAGCCACAGTCCCTTTTTTAGTCCCGATCGCTAAGACAAAACTCTCTGCGGATGCCATGTCCCCCATGCAACCATCGCTGCGGGCGGCCCGCAACGGTTTTATGGCGGCAGAAGCCTCCGGGTCCTCGGGTCAGTCGACAAACTCCGACTGCGTCTCGATGAAATCCCAGTCGGCATCGCTCAGGACTGCTGCAGGGTTATCGGGGTGCGGTCCGCCCGCTTCCGCAATGCCCTGGAGCACGGGAAGCGGCAACTCCTCGGCACGGAGGTTCTCCCGCAGCCACTCCTTGGTGTCGAGGTCCAGGTCCAGCCACCACATGTAGATTTCCATGTCCACACACCTTTCGTATGCTTCAACGTTAGGCGCGGGGCCAACCGCGGACAAGGGAGGATCAAAAGAGTCGGCCGGTTTCCCACGCTGAACAAGTAGTACTCCCCCATTTCCGCGTAGGAGCAGGTATCGGCCCACGTCAGCGGCCCATAAAGTCGAGTACCTCCTACTCGCGACCCGCCCCTGCCGCCGCTCCTAGCCTGAAACCTCAAGCAAGCTGACCGTGCTGCTGGGGCATACGGCGTCAACGCTGGCACTCCCCGCGCGCATGGACCGCTACGGATAACTGGGGAGAAAAAAATGAAACGCACCTTAGCCACTTTGGGGGTGGCAGGGCTGGGCCTGATTGGCCTCACTGCCCCTGCCATGGCCGCACCTGAGAAAGTCACCGTCTGCCACAACAACGGCAGCAGCTGGGAAGCGCTGGAATTCAACGTCAATGGCCTCAGCGGCCACGACCAGCACCCGTTGGACATCATTCCACCCACGTCGCAGTCGGCCGGCAAAAACTGGACCGACGCCGGCAAGCTCCTTTACGTCGACAACTGCGCGCCGCTGCCGCCGGGCGAAACACTGCCGGTCGTCGTTGAACCGCCGGTGGTCACACCCCCCGTGGTGACGCCGCCGGTCGACCCGCCCGTTGTGGTTGAGCCGGTCGTCGAGCAGCCGGTGGTGGTGCCCCCGGCCGAGCAGCCGGTCGTCCACCCGCCGGTGGCCGCCGAGGTGGTGGCTCCTCCGGCCGCGCCGCCTGCTGCCAGTGCACCTGTGGTTCCAGCGCAGCCCGCCGCCGCCACGCCACAGGTGCCGGCACGCACCGGTGCTGCCGCAAGCGCTACCACCAACCTCGGCACCAACAAGGGCTACAACGCACAGACAGCCGTTGGCGGGGCTGAATACTCCCCCGCCTGGGTTGCCGGGTTGGGCGCACTGGTGGCAGCAGGAGCCGCAGTGGCCGTACGCCGCAGGGCCGACGCCTCCGCCGCAGGCTAAGCCCGGGGCTCGAGCCGCGTTCCGCGGCCACTGACAAGGAAGGCGTCCCGCCAGTGCCCGGCGGGGCGCCTTCCTTCCCATCACCCCCTGCCAGCAGAGGAGTAGAGATGTCCCAGGATCGCAGCCGGCACGTTGCCCGGACCGGCCGCCGGTGGCGCCGCTTGAACCGCGGTGACCTCGCGATCCTCCTGTCCGGAATCCTGGCCTTCCTGGCCATTACGTTCGGCGGCCCACTGCTCCACCAGCCGCAGCCGGCCGCCGTCGGAAGCGTTGAAACGGCAACCCTTGCACCGGCAACCGCAGCACCGCTGGTGGGCAGCACGCCGGACATCCAAAGGCCGACGACGGCGCCCGCCGCGGCCGCTCCACCACAACCTGGACCGGTGCTGCCGGCAGCGGCGGCACCGGTCCGGATCCGGTACGGGGCGGCAGGCTTTGACGTGCCGGTGCACCCCCTGGACCTCGACGGCGCCGCGCAGGACAGCCAGACCATCGTGCCGCCGGAAACCAAGGACGGCTACTGGCTGGTTCCGTTCGGAACCCCCGGGGAGGGCTCAGCAAACACGACGTACGTGATCGGCCACAGCTGGGACGGAGCGGAGGCGCCGTTCAACCACTTGAGCTCAGCCTCCCGGGTGGGTGACCGCTTCGAGGTGGACACCGCTTCGGGAACGCTGACCTACCAGGTGGACAGCGTGACGACGTTCGTGAAGTCCAGCTTGAAGGACAGCCCCATCTGGGACATCGTGCCCAACCGCCTGGTCCTCATCTCCTGCTACACCGAAGACCCGTGGGGCAAGAACGTGGTGATAACGGCCTCACCTGCGCTTACGTGACGAGGCAGGACCTGTTCAAGGCAGTTGCCCGGGCGCACAATGAGCTATGACATCGGAACGGTTCAGTGGAACTGCCCCCCCTGCTGGTGGGGATCATGCCCAAACAGCATCCGGAAGTCCTGCAGACCGCGGCCACCCTGGCCGCCCGGCTGGGCACGCCCCTGGTGTGCGCGTTTGTGGATGAGGCCAGCTACCTGGTGGAGTGGGACCCTGCCCGCTCGGCCCACCGCCTGTCGCTTCATCCGGACGCCGACGACGAGGACATCCGGACCCTGACAGCGGAACTCAAGTCAGACATCCAGTCAGCCGTGGACCAGGTGCCGCCCGGCAGCGGCACGGTGGACTGGACGCTCCGCACCCTCGCTGGCGATCCCGCCCGTGCGCTGGGCCAGCTGGCCGCCGAAGCCAACGTGCCGATGATCATTGTGGGCACGTCCGAACGTGGATTCTCGCACCGGCTTTCGGAGGCACTGAATGGTTCGGTGGGAGCCTGGCTGACCCACCACCAGAGCAAGCCCGTCCTGGTGGTTCCGTACCGGATGCCGGCTCACGAGGACAGACCGTAACCCCTCCCGGGGCTGCCGGCAGGGCTCGGAAATGGCACGCTGAAAATAAAGTGAAAGTAGTTATTCGCGGTGCTGGCGGACGCTAATACCAGCCAGTAAGCTGATTCAAGCAGGCCGGTCCACGCAGGTGGACACCGGTTTTTGCCCAAGAGCTGCTCCGGAGTGCGTATCCCCCAATAACGCACTCCGGAGCTTTTTTGTGCCCTTCTTCCCGAAAGTTTGCACATACCCCCTGGGGGTACTTGCCCGATACCCCTAAGGGGTATACGGTGGGTTCATGAACTCCATCCAAGAAGCAACCGCCGCGTCCGCAGTGGAGCACTTGCCGGAACACGGCTACACAGGAAACAAGGAGGCATACCTCCGCCGGCTGAAGCGCATCGAGGGGCAGGTTCGCGGCATTGCGCGGATGGTGGATGAGGACAAATACTGCATCGACATCCTCACCCAGGTGTCCGCCGTCACCAAAGCCCTGCATGCCGTCAGCCTGGGGCTGGTGGAGGAGCACATCGGCCACTGCGTGGTCGGGGCCGCCGCCGAACCCGACCCGGAAGCGCGCGCCGAAGCCATTGATGCAAAGGTCAAGGAAGCGGCCGAGGCCATCGGCAGACTGCTTCGCTAAACCCCCAACTGCACCCATCGCCGGCCACCGCCGGCCAGACGATCAGGAGCCAGCCATGAGCACCACCTCCCCCACCATCACAACCGTCAGCGTTTCCGGCATGACCTGCGGCCACTGCGTTTCCGCGGTCAGCGAAGAACTCGAAGCCCTTGCGGGGGTGGAAGCCGTGGACGTTGAACTCAACGCAGGCGGGATCTCCACCGTGACCATCACGTCCACCCAAAAACTGTCACCCTCGGAAATCGGCGAAGCAGTGGCAGAGGCCGGGTACCTGGTCGTTGCCAACGAAGCCTAGAAGGGCCAACGGGGACAAGACATGAGCCACCAGGACCTGCTCCGCCCGCCGGACACCCGCGTAGTGGAGCTCGATATCGAGGGCATGACCTGCGCCTCCTGCGTCAACCGCGTGGAGAAGAAGCTCGGCAAGCTCGAAGGCGTGGAGGCAACCGTCAACCTCCCGCTCGAATCGGCCTACGTCAGGGTTCCGGCCGGGATCACCGACGAACAACTCACAGCCACGGTTGAAGCGGCGGGCTACACGGCAAGAGTCCGCCAGCCGCACCGTCCGAGCCAAGGTACCAGTGAGGTCACCGATGCCCAGATCACAAGCGGGGACACCGGGGAAGCCGCAGCACCCGGGGGCGCCGCCGTCGAAGGTGACCATCTCGCCCACGGCGGCACAGCGGCGCAGCTCCTGCCCCGCCTGCTGGTGGCCGCCGTCCTGACGCTGCCCGTGTTCCTGGTTTCCATGGTCCCGGCGTTCCAGTTCGCCAACTGGGGCTGGGTTGCTGCCGCACTGGCACTGCCGGTGGTGACCTGGGCCGCCTGGCCGTTCCACCGGGCCGCAGCCATCAACGCGCGGCACTTCGCGTCCACCATGGACACCCTGGTATCCCTCGGCGTGGCCGCGGCCTACCTGTTCTCCGCCTGGCAGCTTGCCGCCGACCCCCGCATGACCGAGCACCCCGGCATGGAGGGAATGGAAACCGGCGGCCTGTACTTCGAGGTGGCGGCGGTGGTCACCACCTTCCTGCTCCTGGGCAGGTACCTGGAGGCGAACGCCAAGAAAAAGGCCGGCGACGCCCTGCAGGCCCTCCTCAACCTCGGGGCCAAGGACGCCACCATCCTGCATGACGGCGTGGAGCAGCGCGTCCCCGCGGACCGGCTTCAGGTGGGCAACGTCCTGGTGGTCCGGCCGGGTGAGAAGATCGCCACCGACGGCGTCGTGGTGGACGGCAACTCAGCGGTGGACGCCTCCCTGGTCACCGGCGAGTCCGTCCCCGTGGAAGTGGCACCCGGCTCAGCGGTCACCGGCGCCACCATCAACACCTCCGGAAGGCTGCTGGTCAAGGCAACCAGGGTGGGCTCGGAAACCACCCTGGCGCAGATGGCCCGGCTGGTATCGCAGGCACAGACGGGCAAGGCGCCCATCGCCCGGCTGGCGGACCGTATCAGCGCTGTCTTCGTGCCGGTGGTCCTGGCCATTGCGGCGGCCACTTTCGCGCTGTGGCTCCTGTTCTCCGGCCCGGACGTGACCGGCGGCGAGCTGCGCTCGGCCTTCACGGCCGCCGTCGCGGTCCTGGTCATTGCCTGCCCCTGCGCATTGGGCCTGGCCACGCCGGTTGGCCTGCTGACCGGTACCGGCCGCGGAGCGCAACTGGGCATCCTCATCAAGGGCCCGCAGGTCCTCGAGGATACCCGCACCGTGGACACCATCCTGCTCGACAAGACCGGGACGGTGACCACCGGCGTCCTGGCCGTTGATGCCACCGCTGCCTTCAGCAGCTTCACGGAGGACGAAGTGCTCAGGCTGGCCGGAGCGGTGGAGTCTGCGTCCGAGCACCCCGTGGCGCACGCCATCGCGGCAGCGGCAAAGCAGGCCATGCACGACGACGGCGCCCTGCCCGCCGTCCAGGCCTTCCGTTCAGCACCCGGCGGCGGAGTCCTGGGCACCGTCGAGGGCCGGCTGGTGGTGGCCGGCCGCACCGGGTGGCTTGAGGACAACGGCATTCCCTTTACGGGCGGACAGCAGGAGGTGCTGGCAGCGGCGGAGGCCGGAGGCGCCACCGCAATCTGGGTTGCCGTGGACGGCACCCCGGCCGGCGTGATCAGCCTGCGGGACACCGTCAAGGAAGGATCCGCCGCGGCTGTTGCCCGGCTGAAGCACCTGGGGCTGCGTCCCATCCTGCTGACCGGCGACAATGCCGCCGTAGCCGCCCAGGTGGCTGCCGCCGTCGGCATTGATGCGGCGGACGTGTATGCGGGTGTCCTGCCGGAAGGAAAGGTTGAGGCCGTCCGCCGGCTGCAGGCCGGCGGGGCAACGGTGGCCATGGCCGGCGACGGCGTCAACGACGCTGCGGCCCTGGCGCAGGCGGACCTGGGGATTGCCATGGGTTCCGGCACCGACGTGGCCATCGAGGCCGCGGACCTGACCGTCATGGGCAACGACCTCACCCAAGTGGCCCAGGCCATCGAGCTCTCCAGGAAAACCCTGGCGACGATCAAAACGAACCTGTTCTGGGCCTTTTTCTACAACGCGGTGGGCATTCCCGTGGCCGCGCTGGGGCTGCTCAACCCCATGATCGCCGGTGCCGCGATGGCTGCGAGCTCGGTCCTGGTGGTGGCCAACTCACTGCGGCTGCGCAGCTTCGGCAGGTAGCCCCGCCGCCGGGAAACCGGACCGTTTAGGCGGCGCCGTACCGGACGGCGGCGCGGGCCTTCGCCTTGGCAGCCTCGGCGTCCCGGTCCTTGGGCGGGGCCTGCGTCACCAGCGAATCGAGGAGGTGCTGGGTGATGTGGGCGATCTCGTGGACCGCCTCGTCGAAGGCCTCCTGGTTGGCCTTGGAGGGCTTGGTGCTGCCGCTGATCTTGCGCACGTACTGCAGCGCGGCGGCATGCACTTCCTCGGAGGTGGCGTGCGGCTCGAAGTTGTGGAGGGTTCGGATATTCCGGCACATAAGGCCATGCTAGGCTCTGGAGCGCCTGGGATCGACCCCTTCCGTGCGGGTTGGCAGGCATCCGTCCATGGGGAGTCCGGCATGGGCAGGGGTGCCCATCGACACTGTTTGAGCGGCCGGGATAGGTTTTAGGCAATGGATCTTCCGGATGAGCCGGGAGGCCGCTGGGGATGCCGACCGTATTCGGATCCACTAACCAAGAGGAGAAACTGATGGCTATTTGGGGTGCAGACGTTGAGCAGCTTCGCCAGCTCGGCAGCAAGCTTCAGGCAGGTGCGTCCGAGATCGAGACGCAGAAGTCCACTCTCACCAAGGTTCTGAGCAGCACCAACTGGGAGGGCCCGGACGCGGACAAGTTCCGCAACGAGTGGTCCGGAACCCACACCGCCATGCTGACCAAGGTTGCCGAGGCGCTCAAGGACGCCGGCAGCCAGGCCAAGCGGAACGCTGAAGAGCAGAGCCAGGCCTCCCGCTAACCTTCCGGTCGCGAAGGCTTGCAGCAGGGCCCGGACACCATACGGCGTCCGGGCCCTGCCCTTTAAGCCTCGCGGCTGCCGGCTGCTGCTGCCCGGCCTAGGGGACGGGTTCGACGTCGTTCGCGTGCTCCAGCGGGGACGGCGCCTTCGGTTCGGCTTCCCCGCCAGGCCCCGCCTCTGTTTCCGCGGCCGGGGCGCGCAGTTCATCGAGCCGCACCAGGATGACGCCGCCGACGATCAGCACACCGCCCAGCAGCTGGATGGCACCGGGCAGTTCGCCCAGCAGGAGCCAGGCCCAGACCACGGCGAAGAGCACCTCGGTGAGCGAGACGAAGGACGCCACCTTGGAGCCGAGGGCACGGGCAGCCATGATGCCTGAGACGTAGGCGAGCACTGTCGCCAGGACCACGAGGCCGGCGAGGGAGACCCACCAGGGGCAGCCCATCCCCCGAGCTTCGTGTCTGCCGTGCTGAACGCCATGGGCAGCAGGCCGGTTGCGCCGGCCAGCCACATTACCGCTGCACCCACCATCAGGCCGCCCGAGGCCAGCACGATGGGCGGCAGGGTGTCGTTCTCCTTGGCGGTGATGAAGAAGTACATGGCCAGGCAGACCGCTGCGGCAATCCCCCAGAGGACGCCCACGGGATCCACCTTCACGGCGCCGGTGAGGTCCAGGACCAGCACCAGGCCGGCCAGGGAGAGCAGGGTTCCGCCGAGCGTCAGCGCGCGCGGACGCTTCCGGCTGGCAGCCCAGAGCCAGAGGACGATCAGGACGGGCGCCAGATACTCCAGGAGCAGGGCGACTCCCACGGACAGCCGGGCCACCGCATTGAAGTAGAACAGCTGGCAGGCCGCCACCCCGATCAGGCCAAACAGGAGGATGGTCAGCCAGTTGTCCCGCAGCTGGTGCCAGCGTCCACGCAGGGCAAGGACGGCGGGGATGGCAAGGATCAGGGCGGCGCCGGTCAGCCGGAGCGTCACGGCCGCTCCCGTAGACCAGCCGGTTTCCAGCAGGGCTTTAGCGAACGAGCCGGAGGTTCCAAAGACGGCGGAGGAAAACAGCGCGACGCCAAGTCCGGAGGCCAGGAATCCCCGGCCGGCCGCCGGGGCCACGCGGCTGCGGGGTTGGTTGTTGGCGGCAGGCACCGTCGCCTCCTGTCAGGAGTAAAGTGGGGTATTGGTCATGACAGTACCCGTCTGCACTGTAAGGAGTCAAGATGGTTTTTGCCCCTGACACCGAGGTGGCGCTGCGCTCCGTGGTGGGCCTGATTAATTCGGCGGCGAACGGACGGGAAGGGCTGGCTGCCCAGGCGGACCTTGATGCCTTCCTGGAAGCCGAGGGATTTACCGGCTCAAGGACCAGGGATGCCGCGGAACTGGACAGCGTCCGCGCACTGCGGCGCGAGCTCACCCTGCTCTGGACCGCGGATGAGGACACGGCCGTGGAAATCGTGAACCGGCTGCTGCGCGAGGCAAAGGCCCTGCCCCAGCTGGTCAAGCACGATGGCTGGGACTGGCACCTTCATGCGTCGGTGCCCGAAGCGCCGCTGGCCGACCGGATGAGCACCGAAGCGGCCATGGCCCTGGCGGACGTGATCCGCGGCAAGGAGATGGACCGGCTGCGAACGTGCGAGGCGGAGGACTGCGACGCTGTTGTCCTTGACCTCACCCGGAACAGGTCCAAGCGCTACTGCGATACCGGGAACTGCGCCAACCGTGCACATGTGGCCGCCTACCGGGCGCGGCAGGCGGCAGCGGGCTGACCGGGTGGAAGTCGGCCCGCAGGCGGGTCAGCGCTCCGCTGGTCCTTCAGGGCCGGCGTCGGAGGCGGGCGGGTTGGCGGCGCCCGGCCCGAAGCCATGGGAGGGCTTCTTGGCTGAGCTGAGGTTGATGCCGGAGCCCTTGCCCAGGTGCTCGGCGTTTTCCTTGTAGCTCATGGACAGCATGGCCGCGATGACCAGGGTGACGATGAAGGCGATGCCGGCGCCGGTGAGCGCGAGGTCGAAGCGGGGCGTCTTGGCGCTGCCGCCCGAGGCGAAGATGAGTACCGCCATGAAGGTGACGACGGCCCAGAACGCGGAGAACATCAGCGGCCCCTTCACCGAGGTCCGCAGCCTGCGCGGTTTTCCTGGATGCTGGTCTGCCACTGTAAGTCCTCCCTGCAGGCGGCATGCCGGCCGTCCTGGTTTAGGTGATGTGCTGGTGCGCCCGGCCCAATTTTCTACGAGGAGTAGAACCGCGCCCTCCTAGTTTACGGCTTGCGGGCACCGGTCCGGGCATCGTGCCTTAGCGTCAGGCCGGAGAGCACCCACAACACGCCGGAAATAATGGCTCCACCGCCGGCCACTCCCAGCAGGGCGTGGGCGCCGAGGCTGATGAAGAAGGGCAGGACGGCGGCGGTTCCGAGGCCAATGATGCCGGACGCGACCCAGTCCCGGGCCAGGACGTGCCGGCGGCGCTGGCGGAGGCCGCACCACAGCTCAAGGGCCCCGGCGGCGCCCAGGCCAAGGGCCGCCACAACGGCGAACAGCAGGTCGCCGTGCAGCAGCACCAGCGCGAAACCGGCACCGGTCAGCACCGAGCCGGCTGCGGAGAGGAGTTTGCCGGATGCGGACTCCCGCGGGAAACCCGTGGCCGGCGCACCCCAGAGGGTTACGATGCCGGTGCCCAGCAGGTACAGCCCGCCGGCCCAGCCCATGACTTCGATAGAGGGCGAGGGCCAGAAGATAGTCACGGCACCGAACACCAGCGCAGCCGCCGAGCGGAGCAGGACCGGCTTCCAGAGGTCGGACTGGGGAGCGGCTTCGGGAGCGGCGCCTGCGGGGGTAAGTGGTTGCGTCACCGGACCAGTTTAGTGGGGAGCGCTTCGCCGCGTATCGAGGGCCGGTCGCAACAGTCAGGCCGAGCCCAGGACCATCCACCGGTCCGACCGGGCCCGGAGGCCCAAAGTCACTGCCCGGGCAGCCATGTAGCCCACCGCGAAAGCGGCCCAGAGCCAGCCCAGGCCTGCTCCACCGGCAGCGCCGGACCAGGCGACGGCGGCCAGCAGGGGCAGATCGACGGCGAGGTTCACCAGTCCCGCCAGCGCCAGGTACCTGGCATCCCCGGCACCAATCGGCACCCCGTCCAGGACGAAGACATACCCGGCGACAGGCTGGCCGGCGGCAACAATCCACAGGGCAACAGCCAGGACGGACTGCACTTCCCGGTCGGACGTGAAGAGTGCCCCACCCAGGGTGCCACCGCGGCCAGCAGCAGGCCGGTCAGCACGCCGAAGCCGATGCCCCAGCGGATCATCGTCCGCGTGAGCTCGCGCGCCTTGGCGGCATTGCAGGCCCCCAGCTCCTTGCCGATCAACGCCTGGGCGGCAATAGCCAGCGCATCCAGGGCAAAAGCCAGGAACGAAAAGATTGTCATCGCCAGCTGGTGCGCTGCAAGGTTCACGGCGCCCTGCGCGGTCACCACCAGCACCGTCACCAGGATGGCTGCGCGCAGGCTCAAGGTCCGCAGCATGAGCCACGACCCCACTTTGGTCATGCTCCGGATCCCGCGCCAGCTGGGGAGGAGGCTGACCCCGTGCCGGACGGCGTTGCGCCGGACCATCACCACATAGACGCAGGCCATGGCCCACTGCGCGACGCTGGTCCCAACCGCTGAACCGGTGACCGACCAGCCCAGGCCGTAGACCAGCCACAGGTTCAGGACAATGTTGATCCCGAAGCCTGCGGTGGCAACCACCAGCGGCGTCCGCGTATCCTGCAGGCCGCGGAGGACGCCGGTGCCCGCGAAGACCAGGAGCATGGCCACCAGTCCCGGCATGGACCAGCGAAGGTAGTTCACCGCGAAGGTGCGGACCTCCCCTTCCGCGCCCATCAACCCGATCAGCGGCTCAGCCGCCACGAAGCCGGCCACCGCAAGGACCACACCCAGCAGCAATGCCAGCCACACGCCGTCGCGCCCGGCCGCCAGGGCCTTGCCCAGCTGCCCCTCGCCGATGGCACGGGCCACCGCCGGGGTTGTTGAGTAGGCCAGGAACACCATGAGCCCGACGGCGGTGTGCAGCACAGCCGATGCCAGCCCCACGCCGGCCAGCTGCTCCACCCCCAGGTGCCCCACGATGGCGGAGTCAGCGAGCAGGAACAGCGGTTCGGCCACCAGAGCGCCGAAGGCGGGGACGGCGAGGCGGAGGATTTCCCTGCCGTTGCTCCGGCGGGTTGCCGCGGGAAGGGGGGCTGAAAGTTGGGGCACCGTGCCAGCTTAACCGGGAGACTCATTGCCGCGTCTTCGGACGCACCTGCATGACAAAGCCCACACTTCGCGCCACATAGTTGACTCTTCAACTATTCCTCCTGAAGACTGGAAAGCATGAACCAGCCCCGACTTACCACTACTGCCCTCACCACCCTGCGCATCGTCCTCGGCTTTCTCTTCGCAGCCCATGGCTGGCAGAAGTTTTCCGAATGGACTATCGCCGGCACCCAGGCCTCCTTCGCCAAGATGGGCGTGCCCGCAGCAGAGATCGCAGCCCCGGCAGTGGCCGTGCTCGAACTCGCCGGTGGCATTGCCCTGATTCTGGGCATCCTCACCCGGGTGGTTGCCGCCCTCCTGGCCCTCGACATGCTGGGCGCACTCTTCCTGGTGCACGCGTCCGCGGGTGTCTTTGCCGCGAACGGCGGCTTCGAACTGGTGCTGCTGCTGGCAGCGGCCGCCTTCGCACTGGCGCTCACCGGAGCCGGCCGCCTTTCGGTGGACCGGGCCCTCTTCGGCCGCGGCAATTCCAAGCTGGCTGTCCTCGCGTAACAGAAACTCGGAAAGCCAGCGCCCGACGGCGGCCGCGCACTCTGGGCCCGGCCGCCGTCGGGCATTTAACCAAACGGATCTGATGCCATTTACCAACAAATTCGAACAGCAAATATCACTATCGCGCGGGAAAGATCGGGAAAACGCTTGCCCTTCCCCCCGGCAAGCTGATAAACCATGGTGAGTGCAACGTGCGAGCTGCATCACCCGCACCCAGGTCTCAGCCTCTTCACCGGTTCCCTTTCGGGATCCACCTTCGATTGCAGCAAGCACCCTTCAGCGGACGCGCTGCTTTTGAATCGTTACAACCGACCGGGCTGCGTTGCCACCGCTCATCGAAGGAGATGTCCGTGAACCAACCCCCGCAACCCATCCCTCCCACCCTGGAAGACCCGCCGCGCCGACGACGGCTGGCCGCTTCCGGTGCCAGGGCTGCCACTGCAGCCATCGCCTCGGCGGCGATAGCCTTCACCGGCCTTCCCGCCGTCCAGGCGGACACTGCCCTGCCGCCTGCGGGAAGCGGATTCAAGTTCGACTTTGGTCCCGGTGCTACGGCCGCCGGCTACACGCACGTGGATGCAGGCACGCAGTACTCCGCAGCAGGAAAGTTCGGCTTCACGGACACCTCAGCCACCTCCGGGGCGGACCGCGGCACCGGCGACGCCCTGCGTTCGGACTTTGTCCAGGCCCAGGGCAGCACCTTCCTCGTGGACCTTCCGAACGGCGATTACACCGTCAAGCTGATAGCGGGCGATGCCACGGAAGCAACCAACATCGCCATCACGGCCGAGAAGATGGCCAAGGTCCAGCTCACGGACAAGCCTGCCGGCCAGTACCTGGAAATGGAGTTCCCCATTTCGCTGGTGGACGGCCAGCTGAACCTCGACTTCAGCGGCACGGCCGCCAAGATCAACTCGCTGGTCATCGCTGCGCGGGCCCCCCGCACCGCCACCACCGATCCCGGCGTCTACCTTGCGGGCGACTCCACGGTCCAGACCTACGATCCCGGCTACGTCCCGCAGGCAGGCTGGGGCCAGATGATCGACCGCTACTTTGACGGCGCCGTGACCTTCCGCAACCACGCCATCGGCGGACGGAGCTCCAAGAACTTCATCAGCCAGGGGCGCCTGGACGAAATCCTCCGCGTCATCAATCCCGGCGACTACCTGATGGTCCAGTTCGGCCACAATGACGCCACTATCGGCGTGGATGACCGGTACGCGTCGCCCGCCGACTACAAGGAGTACCTCCGCACTTACGTCCACGGTGCCCGCCAGCGCGGTGCGACCCCCATCCTGGTGACGCCGGTGGGCCGCCGTGACTACGACGAGGCCACAGGCAAGTTCCGCGTCAGCTTCCCCGAATACGTCGCCAAGATGCAGGAGCTTGCCGCAGAGGAAAGCGTGCCACTGGTGGACCTCTCCGCTTCCAGCCGTGCGTACTACGACCAGATCGGCCCCGAGGACACCAAGTCGGTCTTCCTCCACGTCGATGCCGGCGTCTACCCCAACCGGCCCACCGGCACCGTGGACAACACCCACTTCCAGGAGTACGGCGCCATCCAGATCGCCCGCCTGGTCGCAGGCGGGGTGAAGGGCCTGAACCTGCCCCTGGCCACGCGCGTCCGCGAGGTGGCGCCGCCGTCGTCCGTTCCCGCCAAGCCGCAGGGCCTGGTGGCGGGCAGCATCTCCAATGCCGGGGCACTGCTCAAGTGGCAGCCGGTGGAAGGTGCCGACATCTACAAGGTGTACCGCAAGCTGGCGGACGAGCCGGATACCGCCTACAAACTCGCCACTACCGCCACTGTTCCCACCGCCAACCTGGCCGGTCTTGCCGAAGGCACGGCCTACAGCGTGCGGGTGGCCGCCATGAACGGCAAGGGCCTGTCCGAGCCCAGCGACGCCCTGGCCCTGACCACCAAGAAGGCGAAGTACAAGTTCGACTTCGGTCCGGTGGGGGCGCCGGTGGAAGCCGGCTACACCGAGGTGAACCGGACCATGGCGTACACGCCGGAGCGGACGTTCGGCTTCAAGGACACCTCCGTCCTCAGCGACCGCGACCGCGGCGCCGTGACCAGCAACCTCCTCCGGGACTTCGTCCTGAGCGGCAGCAGCTTCGAATTCCGGCTGGACGTCCCCAACGGCACCTACGCACTGAAGACGTACCACAGCGACTGGATCGGCTCCACCCGGACGGACGTTGCTGCCGAAGGCATCCCGTTCGGCCAGGTGTCCTCCGGAAAAGAATCCTCTGCCACCAAGATCATCAACCAGGTCTGGTCTCCGACGGACAGCTGAACCTGGCCATCAGCGGATCGGGCCAGCGGCTCAACGGCCTGGAGGTCACCCCGCTGCTGGTGGGGCCCACCAACCTGCGCACCACCGCCGTGAACGCCGCAGGCGACCCCGCCACCGTGGATCTGGCCTGGGATCCGGTGGACGACGCCGCGAGCTACAAGGTTTTCCGCCAGGCCTCTTTTGAGGCCGACCCGCAGCTGGTGGCCGATCACGTGACGGCTCCGGCCTTCCAGGACACCACCGCTTTCCCGGGGCTCACGTACAAGTACTTCGTGACGGCGCTGGACAGCACCGGCCTCGAGTCGGTCCGCTCCAACACCGCGGAGACCGCGCTGGTTGACCCCGCGACCCCGGTCCCCGCAGCCACCGGCAAGGTTGACATCAAGGCAGTGGAGAAGACCAGTGTGACCCTCAAATGGCAGAAGGTGGCCGACGCCGCCGCCTACCAGGTCTACCGCTCCACTTCCCTGGACGGTCCGTTCGAGTACGTCGGCCGCGCCACGGAAGTGAACTTCACCGACTACACCGTGCTGACCACCATCAAGTACTACTACCGCGTGATCACCGTCAACAAGGGCGGTGAGTCCGCCCCCTCCCCCGTGATCGGCACGGAGAAGGTCACGGTGGTCAACCGGCAGATGGAGCAGATTGACCGTGCTCCCGTGGCGCTCCTGACCGAGGGCGGTGTACGACTAGGCTGGCGCATGCTGGGCCTGGACCCGGAGCAGATCGGGTTCCATGTGATCCGCGACGGCGTACAGCTCACCGGGGAGCCCATCCGCAACAGCACCACCTTCCTTGACCTGGCGGGGACGGCTGCTTCCCGCTACGCCATCAAGGCCGTTGGTGCCGGTGCCGACCAGCTGACCGCGGAGTTCACGCCGCTGGCGCAGGACTACCTGGCGGTGAAGCTGGACAAGCCGGCTGACGACTACACCAAGGACGGGCAGCCCTACACCTACTCCGCCGGTGACGCGAGCGTCGCGGACCTGGACGGGACGGCACGTACGAAATCATCCAGATGTGGTCCCCGTCCAATTCCAAGGACAACTCGCAGGCGGGCTACACCGGCACCGTCTACGTGGATGCCTACCGGATGGATGGCACCAGGCTCTGGCGGATCAACATGGGACCGAACATCCGTGCCGGCGCGCACTACACCCAGCTCCTGGCATACGACTTCGACGGCGACGGCAAGGCCGAGGTGGCCATGAAGACCGCGGACGGAACCCGTGACGGCGCCGGAACGGTCATCGGCAACGCCGGCGCCGACTACCGCAACAGCAGCGGCTACGTGCTCACCGGCCCGGAATTCCTCACCGTCTTCCATGGTGCCACCGGCACCGTGATGGACACCGTGGCCTATGACCCGCCCCGCGGGGATGTGGGGGCATGGGGAGATACCTACGGCAACCGCGTGGACCGGTTCCTGGGTGCCGTGGCCTACCTGGACGGGGAGCGCCCGTCCATGATGTTCAGCCGCGGCTACTACACCCGTGCAGTCCTGGCGGCGTACGACCTTGTGGGCGGCAAGATCACCAAACGCTGGATCTTCGACTCTGACGCCAGCGGCACGCAGTACCGCGGGCAGGGCAACCACAACATGTCCGTCGCCGACGTGGACGCGGACGGCAAGGACGAGTTCGTCTTCGGTTCCATGACGATCGACGACAACGGCAAGCCGCTCTACACCACCGGCCTGGGCCACGGCGACGCCATCCACACCAGCGATTTCGACCCGTCCCGCCCGGGGCTGGAGACCTTTGCAGCCCACGAGGACATGGGATCCAGCGGCAACCGGGGCGCCACCTTCCGCGACTCGAAGACCGGTGCGGTCCTGTGGAGCATCCCTGCCGTGAAGGACACCGGCCGGGCGGCGATGGGCGACATCGATCCCCGGCACCCCGGCGCCGAGGGCTGGGCCATCGGCGGGGACGCCGCCTGGAACTCCCCCGTCGGCCAGCTCCGCTCCGCCAAGGGGGAGCTGATCGCCGAGAAGATTCCGGCCGCCAACTTCCTGGCCTGGTGGGACGGGGACCTGCTCCGCGAAATCGTCGACCACGACTGGGACGCCACCACAAGCACCGGCACGCCCAGCATCGCCAAGTGGAACTGGCAGGCCGCAGCAAGCGAACGGCTGCTGACCGCAACCGGCGCAAAGTCGAACAAAAGCACCAAGGGAACGCCTGCCATCCAGGCCGATCTGCTGGGTGACTGGCGGGAGGAAATTGCCTGGCCTTCTGCTGACAGCACCGAGCTGCGGATCTACACCACCACGGCGGGCACGGACGTCCGGCTCCGGACCCTGATGCACGATCCGGTGTACCGCCTGTCGGTGGCGCGGGAGAACGTCTCCTACAACCAGCCGCCGCACCCGGGCTTCTTCATGGGTGTTGGAATGGAACTTCCCGCCCAGCCGGATATCGTGTACACCTGGGCCGGCTAGGGGATTCCCGCAATGCTGCCCCGCCCGCCTTTCCGGCGGGCGGGGCAGCGTTGTGTTTCACCCCAACCCGCCGGTAACCCGGGGCGTCAGTATGATCGCACCATGACTGCGACCGGCACTTCGAACTCCGTGACCCTGCGCTTCCTGGCCGCCCCCACGGATGTGGGCCACAGCGGCTCCGTGGACGCGGGGACAGTCCTGGAGTGGGTGGACAAGGCCGCCTATGCAGCGGCGGTGGGCTGGGCCAAGTCCTACTGCGTCACCGCCTACGTCGGAAACATCCATTTCGCGGACCCCGTCAACAGCGGCGACATGGTGGAGGTGGAAGCCACCATCGTCTACACCGGCCGGTCCTCCATGCACATCCGCACGGTGGTTTCCTCCGGCGATCCCAAGGGCGGGCCCGCCACCATGCGCAGCCAGTGCATGGTCATCTTCGTGGCGGTGGGCGAGGACGGCAAACCCATCCCCGTTCAGCAGTTCGAGCCCGCCACGCCTGACGAGATCGAGCAGCGGGACCACGCCCTGGCCCGGATCAAGGTCCGGGAACAGATCGTGGAAGCTATGAACCGGCAGGAATATACCGATGCGGGTACGGCCGAGCGGGTGACCCTGCGGTTCATGGCGGCCCCCACCGACGTGAACTGGGGCGGCAAAGTCCACGGCGGCATTGTGATGAAGTGGATCGACGAGGCCGCCTACGTCTGCGCGTCCCGCTACTGCGGCAGGGACACAGTTGCGGTGTTCTCCGGCGGCGTCCGCTTCTACCGGCCGCTGCTGATCGGGCATGTGGTGGAGGTGGAGGCCCGGTTGGTCTACACCGGGACCAAGGGCATGCACATTGCCGTCCACGTCCGGTCCGGCGACCCCAAGGGCGGTGAGCTGAACCTCACCACCTACTGCCTCACCGTCATGGTCGCCCGCGACGCCGAGGGCAACTCCGTGCCGGTCCCCGCCTGGGTGCCAGTCAGCGATGAGGACAAGAGGCTGCACGCGCATGCGCGCGAGCTGCTGGAGATCCGGGGCACCGCCCCTGGAAACCGGCTGCCGAACCACCTGCTTGGACAGGCCGGGGCACGCCGCGCGGCCGGACAGGACGCCGGGCAGGCTGCTCCGGCCTGACGCCGCAGCTGAGAAGCCGCCGCCGCCGGCGTCGGCCGCCATGTTCGCGAACCGCGAGTAGTGGCCCTGGAAGGCGACCACAATGTCCTTCGTGGGGCCGTTACGGTGCTTGGCCACCAGGATGTCCGCTTCGCCGGCGCGCGGTGATTCCTTGTCGTAGACGTCCTCACGGTGGAGCAGGATCACCATGTCGGCGTCCTGCTCAATGGACCCTGACTCTCGAAGATCCGAAACCATGGGGCGCTTGTCCTGCCGCTGTTCAGACCCACGGTTGAGCTGGGACAGGGCAATGACGGGCACTTCGAGTTCCTTGGCGAGCAGCTTGAGCGCACGGGAGAATTCGGACACTTCCTGCTGGCGGGACTCCACTTTCTTGCCGGAGCTCATGAGCTGCAGGTAGTCCAGGATGACGAGCTTGAGATTGTGCTGCTGCTTGAGGCGCCGGCACTTTGCCCGGATTTCCATCAGGGACATGTTGGGGCTGTCGTCGATGAAGAGCGGAGCGTCGTTCATCCGGCCCATCGTGGTGGCGATCTTGGACCATTGCTCGTCCTTGATGGTTCCCTTGCGGAGGTCCTGCAGGCCGATGGTGGCTTCGGCCGAGAGGAGACGCATGGCGATCTCGTTGCGGCCCATTTCGAGAGAGAACATGACGGTTGCCAGATTGTTCTTGATCGCCGCGGAACGGGCGAAGTCCAGGGCGAAGGTGGACTTACCGACGGCGGGGCGGGCAGCGATCACGATCATCTGGCCCGGGTGGAGGCCGTGGGTGAGTTCGTCAAGCTCGTAGAAGCCCGTGGGGACACCGGTCATGCCCTCACCGCGGTGGCCGGACGCCTCAATCTCGTCCACGGTGGACTCCATGACGTCCTTGAGCACCACATAGTCCTCGGCGGTCCGGCGCTCGGCCACCGCGTAGACCTCGGCCTGCGCCTGGTTGACCAGCTCCTCCACCTCGCCGTCGGAGCCATAGCCCAGCTGGACGATCTTGGTGCCGGCATTCACGAGGCGCCGCAGGACGGCGCGTTCGGCCACGATCTCGGCGTAGTACCCGGCATTGGCCGCCGTGGGAACGGTCTGGATCAGTTCATGGAGGTAGGCCGGGCCGCCGATCCTGTTGATCTCGCCACGTTTTGTCAGCTCGTCCGAGACGGTCACTGCGTCCGCGGGCTCACCCCGGCCGTAGAGGTCAATGATGGCTTCGTAGATGGTTTCGTGGGCCGGACGGTAGAAGTCCTGGCCCCGGAGGATCTCAACCACGTCGGCAATGGCATCCTTGGACAGCATCATGCCGCCAAGAACCGACTGCTCGGCGGCGATGTCCTGGGGAGGCTTTCGGCTTGAGTCTGATCCGCGGGTAGTTTCCACCGGGTCCAGTTGCGCGATTGACAAAGCTGCCGTCCTCCATTTGTACCGGGACATGGATTGCCCGGTGGTTACTGTCCTGTCTGAGGCTCACCCGGAAAAGTCCGTGCCCAGCCACCTGTCCAGTTCTACCGGCGGGGTCCGACAATGCTGCCGCCACCCCGAAAGCACATGATCCGGGAGTTATCCCCACTGTCCACAGGTTTTCCACAGAGGCCTCTCCTGAGGACAGTCATGGGCCGCGGCGTGGAGTGTGAACACCCGGCTGCCGGAGCCATTTCCTGCCCTCACAACAGGTACTCCGCTACGCTAGCCCCCCGAGCCCCGGCCGCAAAGCCGGAAGGCCTGGGCGGCTGTGGATAACCTGTGCACTAAGCGGCATAGCTTGTGCACAGCCTGTGTGAAAGCCTGTGGAAAGAAAAAAAACTTTTGCCTGCTATCGGGCTCTGACCTGCGGAAACAGCACATTAAGACTGTGGAGTAAATATTTCTTCTGTGGAATTTCATCCACAGGGTCTTTCCCTTCCGCTGGGCCAGGGGGTGGCTAAACGGCTCAAGTGACCCATGCCATGGGCAGGGAGTGGGACTTCTCATATTCCCCTGCAGCGACTGCGACGAATGCCAGCCACGCTGTATGCGCACGCGTGAATATTGCTGTGGATAACGTGGATCTGGCATAAGCTCTAAGTATGGGCGAACTGCTGCTGGTGCTTCTGCCGGCAATTGTCCTGGTGGCGCTCATCTGGGGTCTCTTCACGGCTCTGAGCCCGCGGGACTCCGGCATCTCCGACGCGGAAAAATACCAGCGCGACCTTGCCGAACGCTCAGCCCGGCATTACGCAGCCCAGGTTGAAGCGGCAACCGCCGCCCGCGCCCGGCTGGAGGCGAAGACGCGCCCCAGCCAAAACGCGCAGCAGCATATCCAGCAGCAGGACGCAGGCAAACAGATCTGGCACCGGCCAGGAAACATATAGAAGGCTAAGAACAATGGAATCGCTTGTGGTCCCGGTCCTCATCCTCCTGGCCGTCGTGGCAGGAGTGATGCTTGCCATGCGCGCCTTGGGTAAGCGCAAGGCAGCACATCCGGCCGCGACTCCGCAGCCCGCGGCGACCTCAGCCGAGCTGGCCCGAGCAGCGGCAGCCAAGCTCTCGGAGGACGAGCACCGCCGGCTCTATGCCCTGATCGCGCAGGGGCAGGCCATGGCAGCCATCAAGCTTTACTACGAGGCCACCGGCGACGGTTTGCGCGCCTCCCGGGATGCGGTGGGTGCACTGGCCGCCCACCCGCAGCCCTACCGGAGCACGGAAGCAGCCGGCCCGGAGCCCGACGAGGACGACGACGAGCCGCAGCGGTTCCCCTACCGCTACCGCGCCATTGCGAGCAAGGGCGACGTCACCCGCGAGGTCAGCAGCAACATGCTTAACGACGAGATCTACGGCAGGATCCGCACCCTGGCACGGAATGGTGACAGGGAGGCGGCCGCGATGGCATTGACCCGCCACTCGGACATCTCCATGAAGCAGGCCCGGGAATTCATCGAGCTGCTGGACGATTAAGGCCCCGGCTTAGAAATCGAACAGCTCCCCCAGCCAGCCTTCCTTCTTCTTGTGCCGGCGGTCGTAATCCCGGTCATAGCCCTGCTTGCCGTACTTCCGGTCATCGTAGCGCGGTTGCTCACGCCCCGGCTGGAAGTTGGGATAGAGCGGGGGCGGCGTAGGACCTGACGCGGAGGGTGCAGGCCGGGCAGGCGCCGTGCCTGGCATCAGCTCCGCGGCCCGGTCCAGGATCTTGTCCAGCTCGCCTCGGTCCAGCCAGACCCCGCGGCACTGCGGACAGTAGTCAATTTCCACCCCGCTGCGCTCGGTCATCAACAGGTCCACGGCATCCACAGGGCATTTCATATCCCGCACAACGACCGGCTGTCCCCGAAAGTTCGCTCCGGTCCGCGTCAGCGGTTCCCGGAGATGCCAGCCAGCAGCTGCTCGAAGGGGAGCGACTGCATCGGGGCAGGCTTGCGGCCGGGCTGGGTGCCGGTCAGCAGCCCGGCGAACTCGCCGGCAGCGCGGTCAATCCGGCCCGCGAGCGAGGAACCGCCGTCGTCCACCGTTCCCCAGTCCTGCGGCCCGGCAAAGACGCCTGTGGCGGTGATCCGCGTGCGCAGGTAGCTGAACAGGGGACGCATGGCGTGGTCCAGGACCATTTGGTGGCGGTCCGTACCGCCCGTGGCACCCAGCAGCACTGCCTTGCCGTCCAGCGACTTGGGGTCCAGAACGTCGATGAATGACTTGAACAGGCCGCTGTAGGACGCGCTGAATACGGGGGTTACGGCGATCAGCCCGTCGGACGCCTCCACGCCGGCAATGACTTCCGCCAGCCGGGGAGCGGCGTAACCGGTCACGAAGTTGTTGGCAATGTCCACCGCGAGGTCGCGGAGCTCCACGACGTCCACCGTCACGTCGTAACCGGCGGACGAGAGCTGCCGCTCCGCGGACGCCGCCAGCTGGTCAGCCAGCAGGCGGCTCGACGACGGGACACCGAGTCCAGCGGAAAGAACTGTGATGCGGCGGGTTTCCATGGCATATCTCCTGTTGATCGTTCATTCACCATACATGCATTTGCATCTACATGGTGAACGGCCGGCCTCCCGTGGGTATTCCCGTTGCCAGGTGCGCCCGAAGCTACAGGAGTACCTCGCCGCGGATGCAGGTGCTGGAGTGCCCGCCGATCCACGTTTCGCCGCCCCCGGCTTTGACGTGGATGCGTCCGGCACGGCCGAGGACTGTCCCTGTGCGGCCACGTATTCCTGCGGGGCCCTGCCGCTTGCCATCAACCATTGCGCTGCACCCGCATTGAAGCTGCCGGTAACGGGATCCTCCACCATGGCATCCCCGGGAATGAAGGTGCGCACCTCAAAGTCGGCATCCGCACCCGGCCCGTGCGGGGCCACAACACCCACTTTCAAATCCCCCATGAGCGCCAGATCGGGCTCCAGCGCAAGCACCTGCCCTGCAGAGGCAAGCAGCACGCCGATCCATTCCGGCCCGTTTACCAGCCAGGAAGCGTCAAGGATGTCCTCCGGCGCCAGGCGGAGTGCCGCCGCCAACTGCCCCTGGTGGGTCCATCCACCGGCCCGAAGCGTGTCAGCGGCGGAGCAGCGAAGGCCAGCCGGCCGCCGTCGTGCTTTATGTGGACCAGACCCGCCCCGCACTCCTGCACCACGCTGCCGGGCGTCTTTGGAACTCCACCGGCCTCCAGCCAGGCGTGGGCCGAGCCCAGCGTGGGATGCCCGGCAAACGGAAACTCCTCGCTGCCGGTGAAGATCCGGACCCGGTAGTCGGCGCGGGGATCGGTGGGGGCAGCAGGAACGTGGTTTCGGACAAATTGGTCCAGTTGGCGAAGTGCTGCATCTGGCCTCCGGTGAGGCCTTCGGCATCAAGGACAACGGCAAGCGGGTTGCCCCGGTACGCCCGTTCCGAAAAGACGTCAACCTGGTGGAAGGGGCGCGGCCGGATGGGTTCGATAGTCACCGCTGCATGCTAGCAGCACTGCTGGCATGGCACTGGGGCGTCTGCGAGACTACGTCCATGACGGAGAACAAGACGATGCCCACGGGCGTCCCGGTGGAGGAGTTCCTGGCGTCAGTAGAGCATCCCGGCCGGCGGACTGATGGTTACGAACTACTGGCACTCATGCGGGAGGCCACCGGGCAGGAGCCCGTGATGTGGGGTCCCAGCATCGTGGGCTTCGGCAGGTACCACTACCGGTACGGCAGCGGCCGGGAGGGTGACTCCGCCGCCGTCGGATTCTCGCCCCGCAAGGCCAGCCTCGCCCTGTACGGCCTGACGTACGGCCCGGAAGCCAAGGCGCTGCTGGAGAGATTGGGCAAGCACAAGACAGGCGCTGCCTGCCTGTATATCAACAGGCTGGACGACGTGGACAGGGACGTTCTCACCCGGCTGGTCCGCAGCGGGTACCGGCACGTCATGGCAGAACTGCACAGCCCCTGAAACCCAATTGAAAGACCCCCGCTGCCGGAATCCGGCAACGGGGGTCTTTCCAGGTGCAGTCAGGGACTGACTTGCCTGCTACTACGTCGAGTTCGATCACAGCAGCAACGTCGTCGTGCAGACGGACGTTGGCCTGGTAGGAACCGACCGACTTGATGTGGACGGGCAGTTCAACCTTGCGCTTGTCGATGCTGCCCAGGCCTGCGGCCTCAACAGCGTTGGCGACGTCGGCCTGCTTGACCGTGCCGAACAGGCGTCCGGTTTCGCCGGCCTTGACGACGAGCTGAACCGGCTTGGACTGCAGTGCAGCGGCCTGCTTCTGAGCGTCTTCCAGGGAAGCGTGCTCGCGGGCGGCGCGGGCAGCCTTGATGGACTCAACCTGCTTCTCGCCACCCTTCGACCAGGTCAGGGCGAAGTTGCGGGGCAGCAGGTAGTTACGTGCGTAACCGTCCTTGACCTCGACAACGTCGCCAGCAGCACCGAGACCGGTTACTTCGTGGGTCAGAATGAGCTTTGCCATGTTAGTTAATCCCTTCCTTAGCCGCGGCCAGCGCCGGAGTAAGGCAGCAGAGCAACTTCGCGGGCGTTCTTGATTGCCTGTGCGATCTTGCGCTGTTCCTGGACCGTGACGCCGGTGACGCGACGGGCGCGGATCTTTCCGCGGTCGGAGATGAACTTGCGCAGCAATGCTACGTCCTTGTAGTCGATGACAGTGATGTCAGCGGCCTTCAAGGGGTTGGACTTTGGTTTGGGCTTACGGAGTTCAGCCTTAGCCATCGTGGAGCTCCTATTCTAGGGAGCCCGTGGATGTTGATCCACGGGATGGTGGTGGTCCGGCGGCGGCATCCGCACAGGTGTCGAAGGCACTTTCTGCGGTCCCGGCGTCGGGCCTTTATTGGTTGTTAGAAGGGAGGTTCGGAATCGGGGCCGTTGCCCCAGCCGCCCGCGTTGGAGACGCCGGGCGTGGCCCAGGGGTCATCCTGCGCAGCCTGCTGGTTGCCGCCGCCCCAGCCTCCACCGGAGTTGCCGCCCTGGCTTCCGCCAGAGTTGCCGCCTCCGAAGCCACCGCCGCTGTTGCCGCCACCAAAGCCGCCGCCCTGACCGCCGGAGCGCTGGGTGCGGTTGACCTTGGCATTGGCGTAGCGCAGGCTGGGGCCGATTTCGTCGACCTCGAGCTCGATAACGGTGCGCTTTTCGCCTTCTTTGGTTTCGTAGGAACGGCTCTTCAGACGGCCGGTAACGATGACGCGCATGCCCTTGGTAAGGGACTCGGCCACGTTTTCGGCTGCTTCACGCCAGACGGCGGCGCGGAGGAACAGGGTTTCCCCGTCCTTCCACTCGTTGGACTGGCGATCAAAGGTGCGCGGGGTGGAAGCGATGGTGAAGTTCGCTACTGCCGAACCGGACGGTGTGAACCGCAATTCCGGGTCATTGGTGAGATTACCGATGACCGTAATGGTGGTCTCGCCTGCCATCTACTGCCTCCTTGTTCGATCCTGGGTGAAGAGTTCGTTTCCTGCGGGGTAAAGAATGAAGATCGGTGCTGAATTACTCAGCAACAACCTTCTGCTCTTCGGGGCGGGTGATCTTGGTGCGCATGATGGTCTCGTTAAGAGACAGCTGGCGGTCAAGTTCCTTGGCGGTTTCCGGCTTGGCGGTGAAGTTCACCACGGCGTAGATACCTTCGGACTTCTTCTTGATGTCGTAAGCCAGACGGCGACGGCCCCAGATGTCAACCTTTTCGATGGTTCCACCATCGTTGGTGATGACGTTCAGGAACTTCTGAAGCGACGGCTCAACGGTACGCTCTTCGACCTCGGGGTCGATGATTACCATCAATTCGTAAGGACGCATATGTGAACCCACCTCCTTTGGGCTAAGCGGTTACGGCATTTCCGTAACAGGAGGTTCATTTGCGATGCAGTGCCGTGGCCAGCCACCGGAACGGGGCGGGACGCAGCACAGACTTCACTATCTTAGTGCATTTGGAACGTATAGGCGATTCGCGCTTGACTTCGAGCCTAGCCCCCGTGCGCCACCCGGCGCAGGACGGATGCTCCTATGTGGAAAACCGCCCGCCCGGGAGCCGAGGCGGCTTCCGGGCGGGCGGTCCGTTGGACACTCGGGGCGGGAATTACGACGCCGGGCCTGCCGTGGCAGGGACTTCGCGGTCTTCGTCGGCGTCCCCGGCCTGGGCGGAGGCCGGGCCGGACTTGCGGTAGCGCCACACGCCCACAGCCACTACAACGGCTGCCAGTGCCACGGACAACAGCAGGGACTCGCGGGTGGATTCCAGGATGACCATGCCCACCACCAGGGCCACGATGCTGGCGATGGCCAGCCAGGTCAGGTACGGGAACAGCCACATCTTCAGCGCCAGGTCCTTGCCGGCAGCGCCCATCCGCTTGCGGAGGATCAGCTGGGAGGATGCGATCACCAGCCACACGAACAGCGCAATGGCACCGGAGGTGTTGACCAGGAACAGGAAGACGGTGTCCGGGGCGATGTAGTTCAGGCCCACAGTCACGAACCCAACCACAGTGGAGGCCAGCACGGCGGAGGCGGGCACGCCGCGGCGCGAGATCTTCGTCCAGGACGCGGGGGCGTCACCGCGCTTGGACAGCGAGAAGAGCATGCGGCTGGCGGTATAAAGGCCGGAGTTCAGGCAGGACAGCACTGACGTCAGGACCACAACGTCCATGATGGTGCCGGCGCCGGGAATGCCGAAGAGTTCGATCACGGCAACGTAGGGGCTCTTGGCCACGCTGGCGTCGTTCCAGGGCAGCAGGGTGACCACGATGGCGATCGAGCCGATGTAGAAGACCAGGATTCGCCACACTGTGGACTTCACGGCCTTCTTGACCGCATCCACCGGGTTCTCGGATTCGCCGGCAGCGATGGTGGCAATCTCGGCGCCGAAGAAGGAAAAGACCACAACCAGGATGCCGGCCAGGACAGCACCTGCGCCGTTGGGCATGAACCCGCCGTTATCCACGAGGTTGCTCAGGCCGGGGGCAGGGACACCCGGGACCAGCCCAAGGATTGCCGCGGCACCGAAGAGCAGGAACAGCACGATCGCGGCGACCTTGATCGAGGCGAACCAGAACTCGAACTCGCCGTAGGACTTCACGGAGCCAAGGTTGGTCAGCGTCAGCAGGACCATCAGGATCAGCGCCCAGATCCACTGGTCGATACCGGGCACCCAGCGGTGCATGATGGCGGCACCGGCGGTGGCTTCGATGCCGAGCACGATGATCCAGAACCAGGCGTAGAGCCAGCCGATGCTGAACCCCGCCCAGCGGCCGAGCGCCTTGTCCGCATAGGTGGAAAAGGAACCGGTCTCGGGGTTGGCCGCAGCCATTTCACCGAGCATGCGCATCACCAGGACCACCACGATGCCGGCCGCCATGTAGGCAACCAGGATTCCGGGGCCGGCCTGCTGGATGGCGGCACCGGAACCAACGAAGAGGCCAGCGCCGATGACGCCGGCGATCGCGATCATGGAAAGGTGCCGCGGCTTGAGCGACTTGGCTAACTGCTGGTCAGCGGGCATGGTGCGCCGTCCTTTGGGTCATTGCGGAATGGATGGAGGCCGGACGCCGGCGTCAGGGGGCTGGCCGGTGCCGTTCAACGCTGCATCCAGTGTGGTGGGTCACAGGGTTTTTCCAACCCTAAGCGTGGCGCGGGAAGGGGCGTCATGTGCAGCCGCACAGATGGCCGGAACCGGATTCAGATCTTCTCACAGGTGGGAGCAGCAGGAGTAATCAAAAGGTATTTCAGGGGAAACGTTGAAACGCAGCGGAAATCACACGGAGTCAATCTTGAGCCAATCCAGCGGATATCTGCATGGTGCCCCGTGACGGGGCGGCGTTATATTCACTTCTACGGCTGGGTACCGTGCTGGAGGCGTTGGGCCTGCAGCTTGCCGGACCTCCGGTTGCGGCCCCGTAACCGGCAGTGCGGCGGTCACTGTTGGAACGGATTGAAGCGAAAAGAAAGCGGTCTCCTTCTTCAGGGATGGGGACCCCATGTGCTTAATTGGCCGCAACAAGGAATTGGACCGGATCCGTTCGGCAGTCCGGGGTCCCAAGGAGACCGCCCTCACCATCAGTGGCGGGCACGGTGCGGGCAAGTCTGCCCTGCTTGCCGAAATCCCCACCCTGTCCGAACACCGCACCGTCTTCCTTACCGCCAGCGCAGCAGAGTCGGACTGGCCGTTCTCCGGCCTTACGGTGCTCCTCAACAGCATGGATGACCCGGTACTCAACGCAATCGCGGATGACGTCCTGCATGATGGCACACGGGCGCCCAGCATTCCCACGGTGGGCACCATGCTGCTCAACGGTTTGCACCAGCGGTCCTCCGCCCGGACGGTCATCGTGCTTGATGACGCGGACCAGCTGGATGCCGGCAGCCAGGCGGTCATCGGATTCATCAGCCGCCGGCTTGCCGGAACGGACATAGCGCTGTTCATAAGCGTGCGCGAGGACGTACCGGAAGGCCCCCTCGGCGGGCCGGCCGTCCTCCACCTTGGTCCCTTGAGCTACAGCGACACGGTGCGGATGCTGGAGGCCATACCCTCGCGCCACAGCACGACGGCGGCGGCCCACGCGGTTGCCGCGGCCAGCAAGGGAAACCCGCTGGCCGCCGTCGAGCTTTACCACCACCTCCTGGACCGTCAGGCGGAGGGAAAGTACGCCCTGCCTCTTCCGTTCCCCTGCAGTGCCAGCTTCGAAGCGGAAGCCGCCTCCGCCGTCGCCACGCTGACGGCTGGTGCACGCCAGATCCTGGACTTGCTGGCCCTGTCCCGGCGCACTGAGGTCACCTCTTTGGAAGGTATGGTCCCTGGGATGTGGTCCGGCGTGGATGAACTCCTTGCCGCCGGCCTGGTGACCCGGTCCGGGCCGCACCTGGGAATCCCGGACCAGTTGCTGCGGGGTTACCTGTTCTCGGCCATGACGCCCGCCGTGCGCGCGGCAGGCCACCATGCCCTCGCACAGGCGTCCGAAACGGCGGATCCCCACGCCCGCCGCTGGCACCTGAGCTTCACCGCGATGGAACGGCAAACTCCCTTCGGCCTCCTTCGCAGCGCCGTGGACCTCATCCAGGATGGGGATGTCCCCTTTGCCGTCGAGTGCATCGAACGGGCCCTCACCATCAATCCCTGGGAAGCGGAAACCGCTGCCCGCCTCACCACCGTTGCCGGGCTCATGTTCAACCGGGGCGAATTCGTGTACGCCAGGCGCTGCCTGGAGTGGGCGCAGCGGGTGACGCGGAACCCTGCCCTGGTGCTGCGGCTGACAGGCCTGGCGTTTGAAATCGAGTTCATCCAGGGCGGCTTTGTCCGGCCAAGCATGGTGCTGCGCCTGGTGAAGGAATTCGGCGGCCACGACCCGGGGTATGCGGCTAACCTGCTGGCGCTGGCTGCGCTCTACTTCGCCGAACGGTGGGAGCTCGATGATGCCACCGTGCTGCTGGAACAGGCCACCGGGTTCCGGGAATCCGCGACTGCTGAGTGCCTCGCAATCATCGAGCGGGCCAGGATGCTCGTCGCCTCCGCCAGCGGGGATACGGGCACCATCAGCCGGAAGCATGAGCCGGCGGGAAGCGTCAGGATGCTCAGCCTGCTGGTGCAGGGGCGGGCCCTCAGTTACGCGGAACGCTACGAACACGCCCGGGAGGCGTTCGCCCTGGTGCGGAGCTCCAGCGACGCCGGCAGCATCAACTGGCGCGAAACCGCAATGTACCTGGCAGCGGACAACGAAATCCGGGCCGGAAACGTCCGGGCCGCCGTCATGCTCATCGACGACCTGGAACGCCACGAGCCGGAGAACAAGTACCACCGCGGAATGCGGCACGTCTTCCGGGTCTGGCGGGCCCATGCCCTGGGCGACGAGGCAGGGGCACAGGCAGCCGCTTCGGAGGCACTCCGCCATGCAGGCTGCGAAAGCCATCCGGCCATCACTGCCCAGCTGGCCGCGTGGCAGGGGCACTTTGCGCTGCTCCGGGGTGACCTGGCCGAGTCCTTCGCGCAGCTGTCCCGGGCGGCCGAGATCGGAAAGACTTTCGGCAACCCCGCCCTGCTGCGGTGCGAGGCGGACCTGGTGGAGGTCCTCATCCGGCTTGGCCGCCACCGGGAGGCAACGCAGGCATTGGTCCGCCTGGAAAGCCGCTCCGTGGGACTGCGGTCGCCTTGGCTCATCATGGCGGTGGCGCGGAGCCGTGCCATGCTGGCCGACGGCGAGCAGTCGTTGCAGTTGTTCAGCCAGGCGCTGGAGGGCAGGGGCGGGCATGATTCAGTGCTGGAACGGGCACGGACGCTGCTGTGCTACGCGGAACGGCTGAACGCCTTTGGCCGCGTCCGGGCCGCACGCGACGCCCTGGCCCATGCCAAGGTGATGTTCGAGGAGAAAGGGGCTGTGGCCTGGAGCCAGCGCGTGGACGCGTTCCTTTTCCACGAGCTTTTGGAGCCCCCACGGCAGCAGGACAATCCTGCCATGCTCATGCTTGCGGACCATGAGCGGGCTTTGGCCAAGATGGTGGCACGGGGGATGCGCAACAAGGACATCGCTGCCACGCTCTATGTGTCGGTGCGGACCGTGGAGGTGCGGCTGACCTCCATCTACCGGAAACTCGGGGTGGAGTCGCGGGCGCAACTGACTGCCCTTGCCGCCGCCAGGGACGACGGCGCCGCAGCACCGTATGTGCTGCCGGTCCTGTAGCGGACTCCCCGGAAAGAAAAAGCTAGGCGGCAGTCCGGAAGAACAGCTCCGTGACGGTGGCCAGCCGGTGCGGGTCCTGCACGCCGCACAGCTCGCGGGCCGAATGCATGGAGAGCAGCGGCACCCCCACGTCCACAGTGCGGATGCCCAGCCGGGTGGCCGTCAGCGGACCGATGGTTGAGCCGCACGGAATGGCATTGTTGGATACGAACTCTTGGTACGGCACCCCGGATTCGGAACACAGCCGGGCCCAGAAGGCGGCACCAAAAGCATCGGTGGCATACCGCTGGTTCGCATTGATCTTCAACAGCGGGCCGCCATTGAGCACCGGCAGGTTGGCCGGGTCGTGCCGCTCGGGGTAATTCGGGTGGACGGCGTGGCCGGCATCGGCCGACAGGCAGAACGACGACGCCATCGCCTGCCGCCGCTGGCTCACCGAGGCACCGAGGCTGTCGGAGACGCGCACCAGGACGTCCTCAAGGATGGGCCCGCACGCACCGGAGCGTGAGTTGGAGCCGATCTCTTCATGGTCGAACGCTGCAAGGACGGCGACCGGCGCCCCCGGAGCGGCCCCGCCGGAGGCGTGGGCGACCAGCGCGGCAAGCCCCGCGTGCGTGGACGAAAGGTTGTCCAGCCGCCCGGACGCGAAGAATTCCCCTTGCCCCCGAAAACCGCGGGGGCCTGCGTGTCCGCAATGACGACGTCGTACCCGCCGATCCGTGCCGGGTCCGGGGCCTTCCCGGGCACGGACGACGCCAAAACGGCCAGCAGGTCGAAGTCCGCCGGATTCCCCAGCCCCCACACCGGGTTCATGTGCCGCTGTTTGTCCAGGGTCAGCCCCTCGTTGACGGCGCGGTCCAGGTGAATCGCCAGCTGCGGGAACCGGAGCAGGGGACCGGTGGCGGTCAGGTGCTCGGTGCCGTCCAGCATCACCAGCCGCCCCGCCAGCTGCAGCTCCCGGTCCAGCGGCGAGTTAAGGAGGGGACCGCCGTACACCTCCACGCCGGCCTGGAGCCAGCCGTGGGAGCCGGTGGTGGGCTTGGGCTTGAGCTTGAAGGACGGCGAATCGGTGTGCGCGCCGAGGATATTGAAACCGGTGGTGGGTCCCGCACCCTCCGGCACCACCCAGGCGATCAGGGCACCGTCCCGGATGATGAAGAACCGTCCCGGCCCGCCCTCCCACGGCTCCTGCTCATCCAGGCGCATGAATCCGGCATCCTCCAGCCGCCGGCCCGCCTCATGCGCCGCGTGGAAGCTCGACGGCGATGCGCTGACGTAAGCGCCAAGGTCCTGGATGTGCTCGGTGGCAGAGGATTCGAAAGGCATGGTTCCGAGTCTAGGGGGTGACGTTGAGCCCCGCCGTGTACCTTCCCTGGATCAGTAGTCCGGGTTGCTGGGGACCACCAGGCCCGTCTCATACGCATAGACGACGGCCTGGACCCGGTCCCGGAGGTGGAGCTTGGTGAGGATCCGCCGCACATGCGTCTTCACGGTGGCCTCGGAGAGGAAATACCGGTGGGCGATCTCCGCATTGGAGAGGCCCTCGGCCATCGCCCCGAGCATCTCCGTTTCCCGCGGCGTCAGCTCAGCCAGCAGGGGATCGGGCGCAGGGGCAGCGGGCACCGGCCGGCCGGCACCCCGCACATACGTTTCCAGCAGCCGCTGCGTCACACGGGGGGGCCACAACGGCGTCGCCGCTGGCCACCACCCGGACGGCGTGGATCAGGTCCTGCGGGGCCGCGTCCTTGAGCAGGAATGCGGACGCGCCCGCCTGCAGCCCGGCGAAGGCGTACTCGTCCACGTCGAACGTGGTGAGGATGATGACCCGGGCGCTGGAACCGGCCGCGGTGATCGCCCGGGTCGCCTCGATACCGTCCAGGACGGGCATCCGCACGTCCATCAGCACCACGTCGGGCTGGAGCTCTTTGGCCAGCTTCACGGCTTCCGCGCCATCGGACGCTTCACCCGCGATCCGGAGGTCCTCCTCGCCCTCCAGGATCAGGCGGAACCCCATCCGCAGCAGGGGCTGGTCATCCACCAGCAGGACGGTGATGGGCGCATTGTCTGTCATGCCTTGCCTTGCAGTTCGTACGGATGGGTTGGTGTTTCGGTGCTGCCGTCCCCCGGCCAGGAGAGGAGGGCGAGGACCCGCCAGCCGCGCCCGGTCCGGCCGGCCTCCACCGTGCCGGCGTAGATGCGGGCGCGTTCTGCCATCCCCGCCAGGCCCTGGCCGGTGCCGTAGGAGTCGCCGTGCGGGCCGCCCCCGTCATCCGGCGCCTGCCCCGGAACTCCCGCGCCGTCGTCGAGCACCTCGATGGTGACCGTTCCGTCCGAAACGGTGATGCTGACGTCCACCCGGGCCAGGGAACGTCCGTAGCGGAGCACATTCGTGAGCGATTCCTGCACGATCCGGTACACGGTGAGCTGGAAGGCGGCGTCATCGGGCAACGCGGGGCCACTGTGTAAATAGTGCAGCGGCAGGCCTGCCGTCCGGAAGCCCTCCAGCAGCTTGGCCAGGCTGTCGCCGGCGGCCAGCGGCAGGCGGGGTGCAGCCGCGCCGGCATCATCGCGGAGGACTCCCAGGACGCGCCGCATGTCCGCAAGGGCGGTCCGGCCTGTGCGGGACAGTTCGCCCAGCACCTCACCGGCCCGCTCGGGGCTTTTCCGGACCACGACGGCGGCACCGTCGGACAGGCTGACCATGACGGTCAGGGAGTGGGCGACGACGTCGTGCATTTCGCGGGCGATCCGGTTGCGTTCGTTCACGGAGGCAAGCTGCGCCGTACGGGCCGCCCACGCCGCCACCTCCTGTTCGTGTTCCCGCCGCTGCTTGACGCCGATGCCGATGCCGGTGGCAATGACGTTCGACAGCGCAATGGTGGCTCCGGTGGCAATGCTGGTCAGGAGGTGGAAATCCCCCGGATTGACCCCGTGGTCCTGGACAAACGAGTTCTCCATGGGTCCGACGGCGGCCAGCAGGTACAGGAGGGCAAGCGGTGCCGTGGCCACCGCCATGGTGATCAGCGCGAAGCGGCGCGTATGCACCACCGCCACGGCATAGAGCGAAAACCACAACCCGGCGGACGCATTGGAACCCCACGGGTGCAGCAGGGTGACTGCAACCTCCACCACCGCCACGAACGCCACCAGCCCCACCGGATGGGAGCGCCGCAGGAACATGGCGCCCGCCACCGCCACCAGCAGGGCTGCCGCGAGCCACGTGCCGGAGAGGACTGCATCAACCACCGTGGGCGCCACCAGCAGTGCATAGCTGGAAGCCACCAGCGCATCCATGATCCGCGGGTGCTGGTAGAGGTAGCGCCGGATGAGCCCGCGCCGCCGGGCCGTGAGCTCTGCGAAGGACGCGTCAGCCTGTCCGGCTGCCGCGTCCTTCCCCGGTCCTTCCTGTTCATTCGTGAGTGCAGGTCAGACGTCGCGTTTCTTGAGCACAATCAGCGCCGGCACCAGGAACACCAGCACGTAGCCCAGGAAGATCAGGCCGCCCTGCCACGGATCGATGACACCGTCCGTGTGGCCGATGGAGAGGAAGCGGCCGCCGGCCTCGCTGGGAATGTACTGCGGGACGTATTTCCAGAATTCGCCCGGAATGAGCGTCAGGAAACTGGCCGCGATGGACAGCACGAAGAAGATGCCCACCAGGACGGTGATCCCGCCGGCGGAGTTGCGGAGCAGCGTCCCCAGCGAGAGCCCGATTAGTGCCACCCCGGCAACGTAGAGCCCACCGGTGAAGATGCTGTACAGCACGCCGTCCGTGGACCAGTCGAGGTCGAACCCGATGCCCTGGAAGACCGGCATGGCGATCAGGAACGTGGCCAGGCCCGCGATGGTGGTGATGACGTAGGAGATCACGGCCAGGATGATGGCCTTGGCCACGAATGCCGGGGTGCGGCGCGGTACAGCGTTCATGGTGGAACGGATCATCCCGGTGGCGTACTCCGAAGCCATGAACAGGACCGCCAGCGAGCCAAGGACCAGGATGCCGATCTGCAGGCCGGCGTTGGGCAGGTTGTAGAGGTCGAACCCGGATCCCGGCGGGAACGTCTGCTCCATCATTTCCGGCGTCAGGGTCTGCCCCTGGTCCCTGGCGTTGCGGATCATCTCGTCCAGGAACGTGTAGCGGATCAGGACGGCCAGTGCGCCCACGCCAACGATTGCCACCAGGGTGAGGAGCAGCAGGATGCGGGTGGACATCAGGGACCAGAGTTTGATCCATTCGGAGCGCAGGACGCCGCCGAAAGTGACCCGCGGGTTCCCGCGGAAGAACGGGCCGGCGTGGCGGGGGTTGCTGTCTGGGTGCTCATCGTCCTTACTTTCCTGCCGTTGCCGGGGCTGCCACTGCGGGGCCCCCGGTCAGGTGCGAATGGTATTCCACTTCGTCCTTGGTGAGGTCGAAGTAGGCGTCCTCCAGGGAGGACAGCTGCGGGGTGAGCTCGTAGACCAGGACGCCGCTGCTCAACGCGACCTGGGCGATCTGGCGGGGTTCCAGTCCCGTCACCGTCAGGGTTTCCGGCTCGCTCTGGTCCACCGTGACGCCGTTGCCCGCCAGCAGGGACGCAAGCTGCGGGGCCGAGTCCGTGCGGACCAGGGTCCTGGCCTGACGGGTGCCGGCAATGATCTCCTTGACGGGGGCGTCAGCAATAATGCGGCCGCGCCCGATGACGATCAGGTGGTCGGCGGTTTGCGCCATCTCGCTCATGAGGTGCGAGGAGAGGAAGACGGTCTTGCCCTGGTTGGCCAGGTAGCGCACCAGGTTGCGGACCCAGAGGACACCTTCCGGGTCCAGGCCGTTGACCGGTTCGTCCAGGATGAGCGTCTGCGGGTCGCCCAGCAGGGCAGCGGCGATGCCGAGGCGCTGCCCCATGCCGAGGGAGAATCCGCCCGCTTTCTTGCGTGCCACGGCTTCCAGACCCGTCATCTCGATGACTTCGTGGACCCGCTTCTTGGGGATGCTGTGGGTGGCGGCCATGGCCAGGAGGTGGTTGTAGGCGCTGCGCCCCGTGTGCACGGCCTTGGCGTCCAGCAGGGCGCCCACCTCGTGCAGCGGCGCTTTGTGCTCCGCGTACGGCAGGCCGTTGACGGTGACGGTTCCGGACGTGGGCCGGTCGAGTCCCATGATCATGCGCATGGTGGTGGACTTGCCGGCACCGTTCGGCCCCAGGAAGCCCGTGACCTGCCCTGCCCGGACGGTAAAACTGACCCCTGCCACGGCGGTCTTCGCGCCATAGACCTTGGCCAGGTCGTGTGCCTCAATCATTGGATGTTCCTCCGGTCGGCAGCGCACGGCTGCGGATGGGTCCAGCTCGGTGGTGTACCCCTTACGCTACTGTCGCAGCGGTCCCTTTTCGCCTTCCTCAGGGATGATTCAGGGGCGAACCAGGGTAGTCCCCCTGGATGACCGGCAGCCCGGGGCGCAGCGGGTCAGGTGTGGGGCGAGTAGTAGGCCAAGGCCCTGGGGAGCACCCTGTACTCCACGCTGCGCACCCCTGCCAGGGCCTCGCCGTCGACAGCCAGGGCCATGGGTGCCCCGCCCGCGTCGATACGCACTTCCGTGGCTTCCCTCAGGTGCGTGATCCTGGAACCTGCCACCGTCCCCGTCAGGACGGACCACAGCAGTCGCAACCTGGCGAACGACTCATCCGCAGTGATCAGCCGGACGTCCAGCACGCCGTCATCCATGACGGGCCGGAGCAACGGCGCGTGGTCCCGCGGGTAATACCGGCCGCGGCCCACGTAGGCGATCCACACCCGGTGCGGCACACCGTCCACGCTCAGCGTGACGGGGGTTCCGGCGGCGAAGGTCCGGAACATGGCGATAACCCCGGCGAGGGGCTTGCCCAAAGCGGCCTGCAAGTGCTCCCGCCGCCGCACGAAGTTCGGGTACAGGCCAACGCTGGACGTGTTCAGCATGAGCAGTTCCGTCACTTCCGGCTGTCCGGGGAGCCCCCGCTCCGCCCGGACGATGCCGATGTCCGCCAGGGCTGCCTCGCCCCTCGACGCCGCCGCAACTGCTTCCTTGAGGCTGCCGGTGCCGGCATCACGGGCAAAGTGGTTCAGGGTTCCGCCGGGCAGGACCAGGAGGGGAATCGAACGTTCGACGGCGGCGGCGGCCGCTGCTCCAACGGTTCCGTCGCCGCCCCAGACTCCCAGGGCACGGGTGCCCGGCCATTCGGCTGCGGCGGTGATGGCCTCGAGGAGATCTTCCCCAGGCGGGACCGTAATGATATGCGCTTTGGGGAATACATCGCGCAGTGCCGCCGCCGTTTCCTCCCGGAAGGATCCTCCCAAGGTGTTCACCACAATGCTCAGGCCTTCCCCGCCCGGCAGTTCGGGTGCCTCGGTCCAGGTTCTCGACGTTTGCGGGAAGGGTGGCCGCACCGGCCACCAGTGCCGGGTCACGAAGGCTGCTCCCGCCCCGAGCGCTGATCCGAAGAAGACGTCCGACGGCCAGTGTGCGCCCGTGTGCACCCGGGAATAGGCCACACCAATCGCTGCGGGCGCCAGCGCGGCGCCGATGGCCGGCCGCACGAGGCCTACGCCAACGGCGAAGGCAATGGCGGATGCCGAGTGCCCTGAGGGCATGGAGGAACTGGTGGGCTGTGGATGCACAAAACGGAAGACAGGCAGGTGCTCCGGCAGGGGCCGGGTCCGGGGGAGCAGGGTCTTGAAGATTCCGTTGGTCACCGCCGACGCCACCGCCTGGGCCAGCAGTCCATGCAGTGCTGCGCGGCGGGTCTTGCTCGGAAACGCGGCCATCAGGGCTGCGACGGCCATCCAAAGTTTGCCGTGGTTGGCCGAGGCCGAGAGCCTGCGGAAGAAATCATCATGGTTTCCTCCGGGCAGGTCTGATACATGCCGCACCAGGTATCTATCGAGCCGGCCGATCCACCGGTGGCTGTGACGCCATGAGCTCCGCATGCCCCCAGACTACCCCCGCCGATGGGCATCCTCCTGCCCGTGCCGGCTAGGTGCCGTCAGCCTTGGCCGGGAGGGGTTTTGCCGCTCCGGCCAGCAGGAGCGCCAGCACAATGGGGGCCATGATGGCCAGAAGAGCGAGGTGGATCCCGGTGAGGTCGCCAAGGTAACCCAGGAGGGGCGGCCCGGCGAGGAACGATATATAGCCGAGAGTGGATACGACGGAGACCCGGGCTGCGGCGTGCTTCGGGTCGTCCGCGGCAGCGGACATACCCATCGGGAAGGCCAGCGCGGCGCCCACGCCCCATAAGGCAGCCCCCGCGGCCGCAAGCCACACATTCCCGGCGAGCACGAACAGGCCCAGGCCGGCTGCCGCCGCCGCCATGCTGGCCCTCAGGACGGCGACCCGCCCGTACTTGTCGATCACCCGTCCCCCCAGGAACCGCATCGCTGTCATAGCAAGGACAAAGAGGGCAAACATGAGGGCACCCGTGGACTCGGAGGTTCCCAGCCCGTCCACGGAGGCCTTGGCAATCCAGTCATTGCCGGCACCCTCCGTGAGGGTGGCCCCAGGACCACCACGCCAATGAGCAGCGTCCGGCTGTCCCGCCACGCAGACGGGCCCTTCGCCTGCTTTGCTTCCCCTTCGGGAGTGGCTGCGGGGACATGGGGGAGGAAGTGGCGCGGGGCGATCATGGTCACCAGTACCACCACGCCTGCGATCACCAGCAGGTGCAGGGGCAGGTCCACTCCCAGGTTGGAGAGTCCGGCCCCGATCAGCGCACCCACGAAGGCCCCGCCACTGAACGCGGCGTGGAACTGCGGCATGATGGTGCGCCGGAGTTTGTGCTCTACATCGGCGCCCTCGATGTTCTGCGAAACGTCCCACAGGCCAATGGCGATTCCGAAGAAGAAGAGCGCGATTGCCGTGCCGGGAATGGATTCAAGGTACAGGGAAAGGGCGATGCCCGCCCCGGCCGCGGCTGCCAGCAATCCGCCAAACCGGACGGTGTTTGCCGTTCCGATGCGGCCCACCACCAAACCGGCCGTGGGCAGTGCCAGCAGGGAACCGACGGCGGTGCACAGCAGCAGCGTGCCCATTTGCCCCGAGGTGATGTTCAATGTTTCGGTCACCGCCGGAATCCGGGCAGCCCAGCTGGCAAAGACCAGGCCGTTGATGCCGAAGACAAGGAAAGTCGCCACTGCGGCTGCCTTGAGTCCGGTGTCCTGGACCGTGCCCGTATTCGTGCTCATACATTCACTACTTCCACAGAGTATTCATCGAGTTGGGCGCGTTCTTCGGAGCTGAAAACCTTGTCCGTCACCATCACATCCACCCGCTCAAGGCCGGCGACCAGTACCCGGGCGTTGCTGTGCCACTTCGCGGCGGCAGCAGCGAGGATGACGCGCGTTCCCGATTCCAGCCCGGCCCGTTTCACGGCGGAATCTTCCAGGTCATGGGCCAGGAGTCCGTCCCTGGTGCTTACGGCGCAGGGCGTGATGATTGCCGTATCGAACCGCAGGGACCGGATGTTTGCCTCGGCCAGGGGTCCGCGGAAACACAGTTCACCGGGCACCACGTTTCCACCGGGGAGCAGGAGCCCGGGCCGGACGCCTGCCCCGGCGTCCTCACCGGCGGCAGCGTTCAGCGCCTGCAAGGACATGGGCATCAGCGTCAGGTCCCTGCCAGCCAGGGCACGGGCCACCTCCGTGGCCGTGCTCCCGCTGTCCAGCCAGACATGCTCACGGTCCCGCAGCAGGCCCGCAACAGCAGCCGCGATACGTCGCTTGGCGTCCTGGTCCTCCAGTTCGCGCTGCCCGTAACCGGGGTTGTCCCCGGGCCCCAGCAGGCTGCGGGCCCCGCCGTGCACCCGACGGAGCACCCCGTTGGCGGCCAGCACCTCAAGGTCGCGGCGGATGGTTGCTCCGGACGCGTTACAGGCCACAGTGAGCTCTTCGACGCTGACTTCGGCCCGCGCCCGCAGAAGGTCTGCGATTGCGCGGTGCCGCTCGTCCGTCTTCATGCTCAAATGATAGCAATTCTTGAGCAACTGATCATCGTTGTGATCATCGCTTGCCGTCAGCGGGCGCGCTCGACCCGCTTTTCGTCCCAGACGGGCTCGGCCGATTCATACACCTTGCCGTCGGAGCCGAACACGAGGAACCGGTCGAAGGTCCGTGCGAACCAGCGGTCGTGCGTCACGGCCAGGACGGTGCCCTCAAAGTGGTCGATGGCCCGTTCCAGCGCTTCAGCCGAATGCAGGTCAAGGTTGTCCGTGGGCTCGTCAAGCAGCAGCAGGGTGGCACCGCTGAGCTGGAGCAGCAGGATCTGGAACCGTGCCTGCTGCCCGCCGGAGAGCGACTCGTACTTCTGCTCCGACTGTCCGGCCAGGCCGTAGCCGTCCAAGGCACCGGCTGCGGCTTCCCGGCCCAGCCCCGAGCGGTGCTCGTCCCCGCGGTGCAGGATGTCCAGCAGCGTCTTGCCCAGAAGGTCGGGCCGCACATGGGTCTGCGCGAAGAAGCCGGGGCGGATGCGGGCCCCAGGTTTGACGGTCCCTTCATGCGGCACCTCCGCTATGTCCACGTCGGATACGGGCAGGTGCTCCCGCTCCGGGTCCGTGCCGCCGGTGGCAAGCAGCCGCAGGAAGTGCGACTTGCCGGACCCGTTGGAGCCCAGGACCCAACCCGGTCACCGAACCAGACCTCCGTGGAAAACGGCTTCATCAGCCCGGTCAGTTCCAGCCGTTCCGCAACAATGGCGCGCTTGGCCGTGCGGCCGCCCTTGAGCCGCATCTGCACGTTCTGCTCAATGGGCAGCGCCTCCGGCGGCCCGGCCTCGAGGAACTTGGCCAGCCGGGTCTGGGCTGCGTGGTACCGGTTGGCCATATCGGAGCGGAAGGCTGCCTTGTTCTTGTACATGTTGACGAGTTCCTTGAGCTTGATATGCTCCTCGTCCCAGCGTTTGCGGAGCTCCTCGAACCGTGCGTTCCGGTCTGCCCGCGCTTCCACGTACGAGCCGAATCCGCCGCCGTGGATCCATGCCGCAGCCCCGTTGATGCCGGGCTCCAGCGTCACGATCCGCCCCGCGGCATTGTTCAGCAGTTCACGGTCGTGGCTGATGAAGAAGACCGTTTTCCTGGACTCGTTGAGCTTCTCCTCGAGCCAGCGTTTGCCGGGCACATCGAGGTAGTTGTCGGGTTCGTCCAAAAGCAGCAGCTCATCCGGTCCGGCGAACAGCGCTTCGAGGACCAGCCGCTTCTGCTCACCGCCGGAAAGGCTCGACGCCGGGCGGTGCTGGGCGCGGTCAAAGGGGAGTCCCAGCGCGGCCATGCATACCTCATCCCAGACGGTCTCCACGTCGTATCCGCCGGCGTCGCCCCAATCGACGATGGCCTGGGCGTACCGCATCTGGGTGGGCTCGTCGTCGTGCTCCATCATGGCCAGTTCGGCCTCGTCCACCTCGCGGGCGGCGGCAGCCAGCGCCGGCGGGGCGGCGGAAACCAGCAGGTCGCGCACGGTGGATCCGTCCCGGACCTGTCCCACGAACTGGCGCATGATGCCCATGCTTCCGGACCGTCCGATGACGCCCTCATCAGGGGTGAGGTCTCCGGCGATAATCCGGAACAGCGTGGTCTTGCCCGTCCCGTTGGGTCCGATCAGCGCAGTCTTGGTGCCGTCCGGAACCTTGAAGGTGACCCCATTCAGCAGCTGGGTGCCGTCGGAGAGGAAATAGTCGATGCCGGAAACGTCAATATGGGCCACGCAGTCCATCTTCCCACGCCCCACCCATGAGTTTTTGCCCGGATATGGCGGTCTGACGGGCTTGGAAGCCGCCATACGTGGACAAAATTCTAGCCGGCGGCAGTCAGGAATTCCTTGAGCAGCGGCCCCGAGGTGGTTGCCCCCAGCCCGCCGTCCTCCACAAAGACGGCCACGGCAAGGTCGCCGTGCACGGCCACGATCCATGCGTGGGTCTTCGGCGGTACCTCATTGCCGAACTCGGCGGTGCCTGTCTTGGCACCGACCGGGGCCCCCGGAACCGAGGACAGGAACCCTGCGTGGCCACTGGTGACGACGGCACGCATCATGTCCGCCAGGGACGCCGCCTCCTGCGCGGTAATCGGCTGCCCGGAAGCTGGAGCAGGGGCTTCCGCCGTTGCCGTGGCCGAGGGCTGCGCGGCGGGAGCAGTGGAACCGCTGGTGGTCCCGGCAGCCGCTTCGCCGCCGTCGGGATTCAGGACGAGCTGCGGCGCAACGGGTGCACCCTTGGCCACGGATCCCGCCATCATGGCGGCGGCCAGGGGTGACAGCAGGATCTTGCCCTGGCCGATCATGGACGCGGCATGCTCGGTCCCGGAAGCCTCACCCGGGACAGATCCCAGGAAGGCCTCCGCTCCAAGGGTGGGGGCCTCCACGGCCAGTCCCATGGCCATGGCGGCAGACTCGAGCTGGCCCTGCGGGACTTTGTCCCGGGCGGCAATGAACGCAGTGTTGCAGGAGTGCGCAAAGGCGTCCCGGAGGGTGACCGAGCCCAGGGAACCCTCCGGTACCCCTCCGCATTCTTGAAGGTCCGGCCATCCACCGTGAGCGTGGGAGTGCACTCAACCTTGGATTCGGGTGTCAGGCCGTTGCGGAACATTGCCAGGGAATCGACCATCTTGAAGATCGACCCCGGCGCGTACTGGCCCAGCATGGCCGTGTTGTAGCCGTTGCTCCCCGGACCGGATGCGACAGCCAGAACGGCACCCGTCGAGGGCCGGAGGGCGACGATGGCGGAGGCAGGTCCCACCTTCGCCAGGGTGTCTTCGGCAAGCGTCTGCAGCCGGGGGTCCAGCGTGGTCTTCAGCGGTGTGCCGGACGTCGGTTCCACCTCGAACAGGACCCGCCGGGGGTCCGTTGCCGAGGACTGGATCTGTTCCCGGGTCAGGTCGGCCCGCTGGGCACGGATGACGACGGCGTCAGACCCGCGGAGCTGTTCGTCGTACTGCTGCTGCAGCCCGCCGATGCCGGTCAGGTCGCCGGCAGCGAGGGCCCCTTCGGATTCTTCGATCTGTTCCGCCGTGGCCTCACCCACGGAACCGAGTACGGCGCGGGCAAAAGACCGGGTGGGGGCCAGGGGCATGGTGGCGGGGATGGCGCGGGCACCGGGAATGGCGGCGATCTGTTCGTTGGTGATGGTGCGGCCCTCTTCCCGCAGCGTGATCGCCGGAACGAAAGCTTCGGCGCCCGAGGCCTTGACCTGTTCCGCATACACCGCGGGATCGACGCCCACCAGGGCGGCGACCTTGCCGGCCGAATCAGCAGGATCGGCGGAACCGAGCTGGGGCTTGTCGATGCCGACGTTGACCACGGGGCGATAGGTGACCAGGGGACGTCCCCGGCGCCGAGGATATCCGCACGCGGCGGCGACTGGGCGCCCTTGCTCAGGACCTCTGAATCAGCCAGGCCAGGCACCAGCGTGGCGGGGTCCCATACGGTCAGCCATTTGTCGCCGGACTTCTTGAACCTGGCCGAGACCGTATATTTCCATTCCGCCTCGCCGAACGTCCACGTGTAGTTCAGCGGCGCGGAGGCGTTGTCCCCGTCAAGGGTGAGCTCGCCGGCGGCAACGGAAGGCTTTTGGGGATCGAGGGCCGCGAAGACGGACTTGAGCTGGTCGTTGGCGGCAGCAGCATCCTTGCCGTCGAACTCCACCGAGCTGATGTCCAGGCCGGAAACGGCGATGGCAAGCTCCGCAGCTGCGGCTTCCGCTCCGCTGCGGCCGTCATCGCAGGCAACCAGTGACGTTCCCAGGATGAGCGCGGCAACAGCAACAGCAACTATCGATTTTTTTCCCCATCGCGCCATTATCCCCTGCTTTTGCCGCCGGTTTTGCCTGCATGACGGACCGCCCCGGCGGGTCAGTTGCCGCCGGCAGTATTCAGTCCCAACGCGGGTACCGGCAGCCGGAAAACGTCCTGCAAGGCATGTGTCGCCGCATGCAGGCCGGGCATTCCCGTGACGCCGGGGCCTGGCGGTGTGGCGGATGAACACAGGTAGACGCCCGGCAGGGGAGTGCGCCACGGAACGCGTGACACCACCGGCCGGCGCAACAGGCCCCGCAGGTCCATCGTGCCCACGCTGAAGTCGCCGCCGATGTAGTTGCGGTTGTAATCGGCGAGCCCGGCGGCGGTAACTGCCTTCGACTGCACCACGAGGTCGCGGAACCCGGGTGCAAAGCGTTCCAGCTGGGCGGTGACGGCTTCCGTCATGTCCCTCGTTGAATTGGCGGGGACATGGCAGTAAGTCCACAGGGTGTGGCGGCCCGCCGGCGCCCTGCCCGGATCGAACCGGGACGGCTGGGCAACAGGACGTAGGGTTTCTCCGGATGCCTGCCTGCGTTGACGTCATTCTCAGACCGGGCCAGCTCCTCCCGGGTGCCGCCCAGGTGGACGGTGCCGGCGTCGGCCAGTCCGGGCGCCTGCCAGGGACAGGTCCGGACAGGATGAAGTCCACCTTGCAGGAGCCATTGCCGTACCGGAATGACTCCAGGGAGGAGCGGTAGCGGGCCGGCACGGCATCCCCGGCCATCTTCAGCAGGCCACGCGGAGACACGTTCAGCAGGACGGCGCGTGCCTTGGGCAGGTCCGTCAGCCTGTCCACGGGTGCGCCGGTGTGGATGACACCCCCATGGGCGGTGAGGTCCTCGGCAAGGGCCGCTGCGATGGCGGCGGAACCGCCGATCGGGACGGGCCATCCCTGGGCATGGCCCAGGGCGCTGAGCATGAGGCCAGCGCCGGCTCCGGCCAGGGACGGCTGGTGGGTGATGGCATGGGACGCCACCCCGCTGAGGAGGGCGGGTGCGTACTCCTCCCGGAACCTGGCGTTCCATGCCGGTGTCCCCTGTTCCAGGGTGCGCAGGCCAAACATGACCGCCGCGAGCGGGTCCCGGGGAATCCGGTACAGCTGGTTTTGCGTGAAGTCCATGACGCCGTCGATGTTCCTGACCAAAGGCGCCATCAGCCGGCGGTATGCTGCACCGTCCCTGCCGAGCTCCGCTGCTGTGCGGTCCAGGGACCGGTACGCAAGGGCTGCGCGTCCGCCGTCCAGCGGCGAACCGTAGGAAATGTCCGGGCTGACCAGCTCCACCCGGCGGGCCAGCTCAAAAGAACGGAAGAACGGTGAGGCCAGCGCCATGGGATGCACCGCCGAGCACACATCATGGAAGTGCCCGGGCTGCATCAGTTCGGAGGTCCGCGTCCCGCCGCCAATGGAGGACGCGGCCTCGAAGACCTCCACGGACAGTCCGGCCCGGGCCATGACTGCTGCTGCGGCCAGGCCGTTGGGGCCGGCACCGACTACCACTACGTCAGGCATGCGTGGGGTCCTTTCCGGGAAGAACGGGATGTTCCGCGCGGCGCAGGCTGAGGCGGAAGCGGTCCGGCGCGCCGGAAAACGGCCCGCCATGGGGGTCATCAACGTGGTGGCGCCGGATGGGGTCGTAAGTGGGGTCGTAGATATCCCAGGTGATCCTCACCATCAGGTACGCCACGGCCACCATGTGGGCGGCCACTGCCAGGACGTAATAGGGCATGTCCAGGTTGTGCTGGGAGGAGCCTGCGCTGGTCACCTGACCAAGGTACATCCACACCGCGCCCCAGTGGAGGCCTTCAATGCCCTGCCACACCAGGAAGTCCCGCCACCGTGGCCGGGCAAGCGCGAGCAGCGGGATCAGCCACAGCACAAATTGCGGGGAGTAGGCCTTGTTGGTGAGGATAAACGCTGCCACCAGCAGGAAGGCCAGCTGGGCCAGGCGTGGGCGGCGGGGTGCCGTCAGCGCAACAAAGGCGATCCCGGCGCACAGCAGCGCAAGGAATGTCGGTGCAAGAAGGTCGACAGCCGCCGGACTCAGACCCGGCCAGCGCAGCCTGCCGGCGAGCAGGTTGTAAGCAAACCATGGGGAGCTGTAACCGGCATCGCGGTCAGCACTGAACCGGAAATAGTAGGACCAGCCACTGAAGTTGGCCGCTGCGAACGGCAGGTTCACTGCAGTCCAGGTCACGGCCGCGGCTGCGCCGGTCACCAGCAGGGGACGGTATTGGCCCGTCCGCAGGGCCAGCAGCAGGATGGCAGCAAGGACCAGCAGGGGATAGAGGTTGGTGGCGGTGGCGAGTCCGAAAAGGATGCCGGCAGGCACCAGCCGCTGCGACGCGAAAAAGTACATTCCCACCGCCACCAGGCACACTGTCCAGAGGTCCCAGTTAATGGTTCCCGCGAGGATGATCCCCGGCGCGAGTGCCACCATCGCGGCGTCCCAGGGCCGGCGGGCCGATATCCGCGCTGTTGCCAGGACCGTGACCACAGCCGCCGCGGCCAGCAAAACGGCGTTGATGTCGAAATACGCCAGGACGCGTCCTTCGGAGGCGCCAGTGCCGGGCACCAGCCAGGCGGTTAGCCCCGCCACCAGGGCTATGAGTACCGGATATTCGAACTGCCCGCCCAGGATGGGGAAGGCGCCGTCCGCCAGGCCGCGGCTCCGGAACAGCTCGGGGAAGTCCGAATAGCAGGTGGCATAGAAGTGTGTGGGCGGCTCCCAGCCGTTGGCGCGGCAGTACCCCTTAAGCAGGACTCCTGCCAAGGCTGCGAGAACGGCCAGGAGTACCAGGACCCGCTCCACGGTGAAAGGACCCGGAGAAACCACGCCCGGCTCGGATCTGCGCCCCATGGGACCGCCGGCTACCTCGGTGAAATTCCGCAACAGGACGTCGCTGCGGCTGGGAACCACCAGCCGCGACCGTGCCCGGTTCCCCGCAGGCTGGCTTTCCTCCATGCAATCGAGCTTACCGGTGTGCCTGTGGTCTGGGGCGCCCCACACCACAGGCCCCCGGCGTGCTCAGCGGAGGCCGCCCATTTGCTGGTGCATCAGGACGAAGACGTCTTCCCTCTGCTGTTCCAGCAGGTCCCTGTTGAACTGCTTCCTGCCGGACAGTCGCAGAGGAAACAGCAGTTCACGGATCTTCCGGACCATGGTTTTTCACCTCCTATTGAAGGAATGCCGGTCAAAAGGCAGCCCGAAAAAAGGGCGCAGCAAATCAACCGGTAAGTAATGGGAAAATTGCAGCAACAATTAATGCAGGAAATACCGCGGGTATGGATTGGGTATTCCAGGCGTCAATAAGTGCGGGGAATGCCGCGCGCCGCAGGCAGGACTAGGTCATGCAACGGCCAGCGGGCAGGCATGGGCTGCAGAATACGGGAAGCCTAAGCCGCCACATGGAGCGGGAGCTTCTGGTTTCCCGGAATGTCCTGCCGGTCAGCCACCGCCGGTAATCAGCAGACGGCGGAGCGGCCAGGCGCTAGCAGCCCGGAAAGCCCCAGGACAGGTGCGCATTATGCGCCGAGGCCGGGGCGGCATTGATGGTGGTCTTCCGTCCGCCAGTCAAAGTCATCATTTCTCCCAACCTCCTTTTCTCCTGTTTGCCGCAATGAAAGCGTGCAGCCGGGGCGCTGACCCCTGGCAGATTGCCTTAGGGACAGGAATAAAAGTACACCACTAATCCGTGGTTGACTACCTAATTCGGGAAAACTGCAAAAAGAAATTTCAACGAGGGATTGTTAGAGGCCCCAGCGCACAATTGCGGGGGTCTTCTTGTCCCAGCCCAAGGTGCAGACTTTGGCCGTTCCAAGAATGAAATGCCGGCCCTCGGTGGGTGGCAATTCGAGCCACCGGGCAGTCAGGATCCGGGAAAAGTGTCCGTGCGCCACAATGAGCACATTGTCCATCCCCGATTCCAGGATCCGCCCAATGATCTTGTCGGCCCTTGCCGCCACTTCGTCGAGCGTCTCGCCGTTGGGAACACCGTGGGTCCAGATGAGGTAGTCGGGGTTGTCCTTGCGGATCAGGTCGGAGCTGATGCCCTCGTAGTCGCCGTAGTTCCATTCCACGGCCAGCGGCTCATGCTGTGCGTCGGGGAAGCCCGCAAGTTCGGCTGTGCGCCGGGCCCGCCGCAGGGGCGAGGTGAGCACCAGGTCGAAGTCCACGGCGTCGAGCACCTTCCGGGCCTCCACGGCCTGCTGTTCACCTTCTACCGTGAGCGGGAGGTCCGTCAGCCCGGTGTACTGGCCGCTCTTGGACCATTCGGTCTCGCCGTGGCGCAGGATCCAGAGCTGGGGGCGTGGGGCAAGGGCGGGATATGTCACTTGGTCTCCTCGGAGGGGGAAGGTTCGACGACGGCGGGAGACCCTGCGGGATCCGCTGCAGCAGGTGCCGATTCCGGCTGCCCGGCCCACCAGCGGAGCAACCGGGCCTCAGCTTCCTCCGCTGGAAGGGGTCCGTGTTCCATCCGCTCGTTGAGCAGGAACTTGTAGGCCCTGCCCACGACGGGCCCGGGCTTGAGGCCGAGCACCGCCATGATCCGGGCCCCGTCCAGGTCCGGCCGCACGGCATCCAGGGACTCCTGTTCCTTCAGGGCGACAATGCGTGCTTCAAGGTCGTCATAGGCGAAGGCGAGCCGCTCGGCCTTGCGCTGGTTCCGGGTGGTCACGTCGGACCGAGTCAGCCGGTGCAGGCGCTCCAGCAGCGGCCCAGCGTCGGTGACGTACCGGCGGACGGCTGAATCGGACCAGCCGGCGTCACCGTAGCCGTAGAAGCGCATGTGCAGTTCCACCAGCCGGGCAACAGCCTTGGTGGTGTCCTTGTCGAAGCGGAGGGTCTTCATGCGCTTGGTGGTGAGCTTGGCACCCACCATGTCGTGATGGCGGAAGCTGACCGCGCCGCCCGGTTCGAAGCGCCGCGTAGCCGGCTTGCCGACGTCGTGCATCAACGCCGCGAAGCGCAGCACGAAGTCGGGGCCGGGGACAGGGCCGTCCGCGTCCGTTTCCAGCTCCGCTGCCTGCTCCAGCACCTGGAGGGAGTGCTGGTACACGTCCTTGTGCCGGTGGTGCTCGTCGGATTCAAGGCGCAGGGCCGAGACTTCCGGGAGCACGTATCGGCCAGGCCGGTATCCACCAGCAGGTCCACCCCCACGCGGGGGCGGGCGCCGCAGATGAGCTTGACCAGCTCGTCGCGGACCCGCTCGGCCGAAATGATGGTGATGCGCTCGGCCATCCGGGTCATGGCCTCGCGGACGTCGTCGTGCACTGCCACCCCCAGCTGCGCGGCGAACCTGGCGGCCCGCATCATCCGCAGCGGGTCGTCGGAGAAGGACAGCTCGGGCGCACCGGGCGTGGCCAGAACTGAAGCGTGGAGGTCCCGCACGCCCCCGAACGGGTCCACCAGCTCGAGGGAGGGCAATTTCAGGGCCATTGCGTTAATGGTGAAATCCCGGCGGAGCAGGTCATCGGTCAGCGACGACCCGAAGGCCACCACAGGCTTGCGGGACTGCGGATCGTAGGCTTCGGCCCGGTAGGTGGTGATCTCGATCTGGAACCCGTCCTTGCGCATGCCGATGGTTCCGAAGGCGCGGCCGATGTCCCAGAAGTTGTCCGCCCACTTCTTGATCAGGGCTACCGTCTGGTCCGGCGTGGCGTCCGTGGTGAAATCAAGGTCGGGGGAGGTCCGCCCAGGAACAGGTCCCGCACCGGGCCGCCCACGAGCGACAGTTCATGCCCGGCGTCCACAAAGCGCTGGCCCAGCTCCAGGACCACCGGGTCCACCTTGAAGTCGACGGTGTGGGATTCAGTCTTGTGATGTGCGTGCGCCATAGTTACTTAAGCTTGGCAGAAACCGGCGGCCCGGCAGGCCAAAATACTGTCAAGATCCGGAGGATTCCACCTGCCGGCATGAAACTGCGTCATATGCCGTCCATGTTGTTGTCATGTTCCGGTCATCACGAACGGGCAACAGTCGTTAGAGTGGACTCCATGGCCCATCCAGTACCGAGCGCTCCAGGCAGGAGGACGAACGCACCATTGCCATCGGCGATCGGTGCGCATGTTGCCCCTGCCCCGCATTCGGCGCCGGCCTCGCTGCCCACGGTGGAGGAAGTCTCGGCCGGCGGCGTGGTGGTGGACACGTCCGACGCCGAGTTGCGGGTTGCGATTATCGCCCGCCTTAACAGGGGCGGACGCCTGGAATGGTGCCTGCCCAAGGGCCATCCGGAGGGCAAGGAAAACAATGAAGAGGCGGCGGTCCGGGAAATCGCCGAAGAGACCGGCATTGAGGGCAGCATCCTGGCACCGCTGGGCAGCATTGACTACTGGTTTACTGTCAGCGGCCACCGGGTCCACAAGACTGTGCACCACTACCTCCTGCGCGCCACGGGCGGCGAACTGACCATCGAAAACGATCCCGACCAGGAGGCCGTGGACGTGGCGTGGGTGCCCATCCAGGAACTGGCCCGGAAACTCTCCTTCCCCAATGAGCGGCGCATTGCCGACCTCGCCCGTGAGGTCCTGCCCGGACACTTACAGGGTGCCCCGGCCTCCCGTCCGCCGCAGTGTGCCTGCCGCGCTGGCGTCCGGGCGTTGCGGCGATAAGCCCCTGCGGGTGAGACGATGAACTCGATGTCAGCTACCAACTCTCCATCCGATAACGCCGGCCGCCGCGGCGATGCGGTTCCCGACGGCGTGCCCCCGGAAGCGGGCGGGCCGGACCTTGCCGGTCCGGATGCCCCGCAGGTTGCGGCGGGTGCCAGCGAAACCCGGTCCAGTGCCATCATGGCCGCCGGGACCTTGGTTTCGCGTTTCCTGGGATTTGGCAAGACCTGATGCTCGGCACTGCCCTGGGGCTTGGCTCCACGGTCAACGACACGTTCATCAATGCCAACAACCTTCCCAACCTGATCTTCCTGCTGGTGGCCGGCGGCGTGTTCAACGCGGTCCTGGTGCCGCAGATCATCAAGGCCAGCAAAGCGCCGGACAGGGGAGCCGACTACATCAGCAGGCTGCTGACGCTTGCTGTCCTGCTCCTGCTGGGCCTGACCGCCATGGTCACACTGGCCGCCCCGTGGGTCATCGACCTGACCACCCAGGGCTATTCACCGCAGCAAAAGGCGCTGGCAGTCACGTTCGCTTTCTGGTGCCTGCCGCAGATCTTCTTCTATGGCCTGTATGCCCTCCTCACCCAGGTCCTCAACGCCAACGGCGCGTTCGGGCCGGCCATGTGGGCGCCCATCCTCAACAACATCGTGGCCATCGCCGGGCTGGGGATGTTCATCTGGATCTTCGGCACCAACGAGGCCAATCCCCACAGCCTGGACAACTGGGGCGATACGCAGACGCTCTTTGTGGCAGGGTTCTCCACCATCGGCGTCGTCTCCCAGACGGCCATCCTCCTGATCCCGGTCTTCCGGCTCCGGCTCGGCCTGCGGCCGCGCTTCGGCTGGCGGGGCGTCGGACTCGGCCAGGCAGCCAGGCTGAGCGTATGGACGCTCCTGACGGCCGCCGTCGGGCAGCTCGCGTTCCTTTACGTCATGCGTATCGCCACCATTCCCGGTGCCGAACGCCTCCGGCTGCAGGAGGCGGGCGACCCGGCAGCCGCCATGCTGCCCGGAAACGCCGTCCTCGAGGTCGCCAGCCAGCTGTACCTGCTGCCGCACTCCATCATCGCGCTGTCCCTCGCCACGGTGCTGTTCAACAGGATGACCCGCGCGTCCCAGGACGGCAACCGGGACGAACTGCGCGATGCGCTGTCCCACGGGCTTCGCACCATGGCCGTCGCCACCGTGTTCGGCGCGCTGGCACTGTTCGCGCTGGCCGGACCGCTCGGCATGTTCTTCTCCGGAGGCTCGCGCCAGGACGGCGTGATGCTGGCCCAGACGCTCACCATCCTCGCCCTGAGCACTCCCTTCATGAGCGCGAACTTCATGATGTCCCGGGTGTTCTACGCCAACGAGGATGCGCGCACGCCGTTCTACATCCAGCTGCTGCTGGCGGTGGTCTACGTGGCGGGTGCCTTTGCCATCCAGTTCCTGCCGGTAAACCAGATCATCTACGCCATCGCCATCCTGTATATGGTGGGAAACATCCTCTCCGTGGTCATCAGCGCCTACTTCCTGCGCCGGCTCCTGGGACACCTGGACGGTCCACGGATCGCCAACTCCTACATCCGGATGGGTTACGCCGCCCTGGGTTCGGCAATCGCCGGTGCCGGGGCCCTCTGGCTGATGGGCAGCTACAGCCCCGATGGCTTCGCCTGGCAGAACCGCCTGACTGCATTGATCACGGTGGTGGTGGTGGGCCCCGTCATGCTGGTGGCCTACTTCTTCCTGCTGAAGCTGTTCCGGGTTGCGGAACTGCGTGACCTGCTCCGGCCGCTGCTTGGCCGCCTGGGCCGTGGGGGCCCCGCTGCTCCTGCCGCGGAAGGCGGGGCGCCGCCGTCGTCCGCCCCGGAAGGGACCCCATCGGTGGAAGGTGCCTCGGCGGAGGCCCGCATGCACCGCCCCGAGCGTGCCACCACCTCCGTGGATACCGGCCTGATCCCTGAGGATCTCCGGCGAATTTGACGCGGTGTCCTTCCGTGCCGGCCCGGAGCCGGAGCGGACGGCAAGCGGTGCGAATTCACATGATGGCGGCCCCCAGGAAAAGTCCGACGGCGGGTACCTGCCCGGCGAGGACCAGCCCGGCACCGCACGGGGAGGCCTGCTCCGCGAGCAGATTCCGCTCCCCCGGGCGCCGCACCTTCCAGGGGAAGGCCGGCGAGAACCCCTATTTCAAGCAGCGGCGACGGCGTAAAAAGTAGGCTCCCGGCCGCTCCCGACGGCCATAGTCCGCGGCGTGCCGGACGCAATCCGCTAGGATCGGAAAGGTACAGGGGGAGTTGCATTCGGGGGCAAGCCACTCGGCGGGTCCTTGAACGGGGGTTGCATCATCCATGCCGGCAACCCCGGACAGTCTAGGAGGAACACGTGTCCAACCCGATCGATGTCGGATCAGTACTGGGCGGCCGCTACAAGGTCACAGCCACGGTATTGGCCTCGCACGACCACGATCTGGTGCTGGACGGTGTGGACCAGGTCCTGAACCGGCCGGTCAGCATCCTGGTTGCCGGTCCGCAGAACACGGAGCAGGTTGCGCAAAGCGCCCGCGAAGTAGCCACGGGTGAGCGGCCTGGTACCGTCCAGGTCCTGGACCTCGGCGTGAGCGATGCCGCCACCTACCTTATTACCAACCACACCTCCGCCGCTGACCTGCTGGACCTTGTGGTCGCCTCGAACCCGCCCTACGTGGAGCCTTTCTTCACTGACACGCTGGGCAGCGAGATCTTCGGCCAGCCCCGCTCCCGTGAGCCTGAGCCCTACGACGAGGAAGACCACGTCGACGCCGGATATATCAATTACGGCGACACGCACCAAAGCCAGGTGGACCCCTACCGGACCGCACCTGTTGTGCCGCCCAAGCCTCCCGCGCGTCCCGCTGCGGCACCCGGAAGCGGCCGGAGCGGAGCTTCGGTAATCGGCGGTGCTGCTGCCGCGGGGGCTGCTGGCGGTGCCGCCGCTGCTGCGGGGTCCGCTACCGGCAAAGCAGCAACGAGCCACGCTGATCCGGACGCCACCGCCGCCCAGCCGGTGCAGGATGTATCCAGCGGATCGGCTCCAGCTCCCGCCACCGCCCCTGGCAATGCGGTCGGGGATACCGGTTCCGGCAAGCCCAAAGTGTCGTTGTGGTCCGACGACGACTACGCCCAGGCGGACGAGCAGGAGCAGTACCACGCTGACTCAGAGCCGTACGATGAACCCCAGCCGGTCAACAAGAAGCCCGCCATGTTCGCCCGGGCCGCGGCACCCGCTGCTGCCGGCGTCTCCTTCGCCGACCCGGGGGATTACGACGGCGACCGCGACGAGCCTGAACGCGAACCGCGCTCCATGCGCTGGCTGGTGGGCGGGCTGCTGGCCGTCGTCCTCATTGCCGGCCTCGTGTGGGCGCTGACCGGTTTGGGCAGCCTCTTCTCCCAGCCGCAGGCAAACAACCCCGCACCGGTGGCCCCCACCAGTGCTCCCGAAGGATCAGCCGCGGCAACCCAGGCACCCAGCTCCGCTCCGCCTGCCGCACCGCCGGCCATCGAAAGCGTTTCGCGCCAGGGCAATTTCGACTTTGCCGCGACCTTCGACGGTGACCTGGTGAAGGCCTACGACGGGAACGCAGCCAGCTACTGGTCAGACATGGAATTCGCCACCGAAAACTGGGGCGGCCTGGCAGCCCAGGGCGTACCGCTCGTGGTCAAGCTCGAGAAGCCCGCTGCGGTCTCCTCCATCACCCTGTCCCAACTCGGTGGCTCCGGGGGCAACATCACGGTCTACACCAACGACCGCCCATCGCTGGACGGGGCGCGTGCAGTGGGGACCAGCAGCTTCACTTCCACGGACCTCAACATGCCGCTGGCAGAACCTGCCCAGGCACAGTACGTCATCGTTTCGATCAACTCCCTTCCCAAGCTGGCCGCGCCAAAGACCCGCTATGGTTACGGTTTGCGCCTGGCGGAGATCAAGGTCCAGTAGCGGCTTATTGGACGTCTGCGGTCCTCAGGTACACGGCCCTTGCCTTCGGGGGAGGGCCGTTCCTCTATCCGCGCCGGTAGTGGTGCCCGGCCGGGGCGACGCATCGCGTCATCCAGGATTCGACGGCGTGCCCTCCCGTCGTCCTTGGCTCTGGCGGGGCGGTAATCTGGAACGAGCGCCTGGAGGGGGCCGCACTTTGCCGTTCGCCGGCTGTCATCCCAAATCCAGCGCCGGAATATTCAGCATCCAGTAGCAGTTGTGCCATGTGGCCGGCCTCCACAGCGGGGCGCGTCAAGTAAGGAAGAGGTTCACCGTTCAGTGACCATCGCAGAAAACACCGCGTCCGAAGTGCGTGATGTCATCATTGTCGGCTCCGGACCGGCCGGCTACACAGCCGCCGTCTACACGGCCCGTGCCAACCTGAAGCCGCTGCTGCTCGCCGGCTCTGTGACCGCAGGCGGTGAACTGATGAACACCACCGACGTTGAGAACTACCCGGGTTTCCCCGACGGCATCATGGGTCCGGACCTCATGGAGAATTTCGAGAAACAGGCCGCACGCTTCGGCACCGAGATCCAGTTTGAGGATGTCACGGCACTGGATCTCCAGGGCGCCGTGAAGACGGTGACCATTGCGACAGGGGAGACCTTCCAGGCCAAGGCAGTCATCCTTTCCACCGGCTCCGCGTACCGCGAGCTGGGCCTTCCCAACGAGAAGCGGCTCTCCGGACACGGTGTCAGCTGGTGTGCAACCTGCGATGGTTTCTTTTTCAAGGACCAGGACATTGCCGTCATCGGTGGCGGCGACTCCGCGATGGAGGAGGCCCTGTTCCTCACCAAGTTCGCAAAATCAGTCACGGTAGTACACCGCCGCGATTCTCTGAAGGCATCCAAGATCATGGCAGACCGCGCGCTGGCCCACGAGAAGATCAACTTCATCTGGAACAGCACCGTGGAGGACGTCCTTGGCGAAGACAAAGTCACCGGCCTGACGTTGAAGAGCACCCTCGATGGCACGGAGTCGCATCTTGCCGTGACCGGTGTGTTCGTGGCCATCGGCAACGACCCCCGGACCGACCTGATCAAGGATGTCCTCGACCTGACGCCCGAAGGAACCATCGCCGTGCAGGGGAGGAGCTCCAAAACCAGCATCCCCGGCGTTTTCGCTGCAGGGGACGTCATCGACCCCACCTACCGCCAGGCCATCACGGCTTCCGGTTCCGGATGTGTGGCTGCCATCGATGTGGAACACTACCTGGCCAACCTGCCCGCATAAGTCAGCAACCTACGAACCGAGGAGAAAGAGAACGCAATGAGCAACGCAAAAGACGTAACTGACGCAAGTTTTGGAACGGACGTCCTGTCCTCTGAAAAGCCGGTAATTGTCGATTTCTGGGCTGAATGGTGCGGCCCCTGCCGCAAGCTCGGTCCGATCCTCGACGAAATCTCCGTTGAGTACAGCGAGAAGGTTGATGTCGTCAAGGTAAATGTCGATGACAACCCCTCCATTGCTGCGGAGTATGGCATCACGTCGATTCCGGCCGTCTACCTGTTCCAGGGTGGAGAAGTGAAGAGCACGGTTATCGGTGCAAAGCCGAAGCAGTTCTTCGAGAAGGAATTCGCGGACGTCCTGTCGTAAACGCTCTTCCGGGCTCTTCATCGAGAACGTCGAAAGTGGTCATCGCCCTCGGGTGGTGGCCACTTTTTTGCCTGGCTTGTAACGCCCGCGCTCGTGCAACAAGCCGCACGGGGAGGGGTGAGTCACGTTTCACGTGAAACCCTACAAGTACTTGCCCCATTACGCGACAATGCAACAGTGCTGATCGGCACGAGGGTCAGGCCATGTTTCACGTGGAACATGCACTTGTGGTTCGCGGAGCCCTTGGGGGTTGCTTGGTTGTCGCCGTAGACCTTCCGATGACAGAGAGTTGTCCACGGTGTTTACCGCCGAGGTACGTAGATGTCTGCTCACCGGCACAATTGGGAAGTAGCTGGGGCAGAGCACAAGCAAGACCACCGATGCCCACGGCGTTGGGCTCCCGACATAGCCCGGCGCTGCTTGATCGGCGTTTCACGTGAAACATCACTGGCCCACGCACCCCAACAAGCTGCGCCATTGCGGCAGAGCCACAGCACCATGGACCCTCACAAATTTGAGTTGAAGTAATCAGACGCCTGCTTCCCTTGGATGAAAGCATAAGTGCTTGGTTACTGGCACAGCTCACCGTGATCACAACCAGACCCACGTACTCGCAGCGATATACCCCAGACAAGCTGCGCGCACTGTACTGATGTGCTCATAGTTCGAATTGGGGTGCTACGTCCACCGAACTCCCAACGGCAATCTGCCACTGGATGCAAGATGTTGTGGCCGGCAGCAAACAGAAGTGCTCATGTACCCGGGTATGGCCCGGGCGAAGAACTAAGCAGCCTACGCCCAAATCTCGCAAGACTGATTCGACTTCCTACACGAAGAGACGCATCCCAGCTCCCAACATAAGACCCGCTGCAGCGACATAGGACTCACTGCAGCAAGGGGAAGTGCGTTGCTAGGTGCAATTCTGTCAGTTCCGCTGCCGTTGCCGAAGCAAGCAGGATCTTGTGCCGCAAAACGTCTTAACAGGGTGAGTTAGAAGTGGCATAGCGAGGGCCAGATCGCCCGACTGGAACTGGACCGCGGCCTAATCCTGAGCCTGACCGCAAGCCTGTCCTCGACCTGACTTGTAACTCACCCGGACCTCCGAATCCTATATCGCGAATCAGTGAGGCTCCTTGGCGTACCGATACGGCCACCACGTTGCATCGGCTCTTCTTCTGGCGTTACCCGTATGGCGGCGTGTCAATAGCCGCTCATGGGCTGCACAGTCTGAGCCGGCCTGGCAGGTCCGCAGGTCGACCGGTCCTGGCTTCCAATCCGCCGGGACCGTTCCCGTTGCGATCCGAAGCTGCAAAATCACCACGCCCGCTGCCTTGTTTCACGTGAAACAGTAGGAGCGTGAAGCTGTCACGGTCCGCGTGAAAAAAGAGCTGAACGGAAGAGACGGAAAGGAGAACGCAAGGTTCACTAGCTGGCCGCCGGAATCACCGGCAGCCGGAACGCAGTCGTTAAGGTGGCATCCTCCTTTTCCTTTAGGATCCGAGTCGAATGTTCAGGCTCAGGGCATCGCGGTAGCCCCTGGTGCTAGGTCACTACGCTCTTGACGCGTGGCGTCGATGGGATATCGCGGCAACGGCAATCGCGGGCGTACCCAGAGCGGCTATCCAAAACATCGCGGAGGTACGGTGGAAGCATCACGAATCCGGAGACCGACACATCAAAATTCGTCTGCGGGGCGCGTCGCCCAGTGGGAGCCGCTTCGTTCAACACTGGCTTCATCGCAATGGGTGGGAGGGCCAGGCATGATCGGTCCGACGGCAGCTTACCAGGGCACAAGCGGATCTCAGCAGCAGAGGCGCCGGTTGCAGGGGTTGAAGCGTCAGCTCTCGGACCAAATCTGGGCCGCTAGCGCCCACCGCTATTCACAAGTTTTCCACAGGCCGCTAGTGATCTTATGCACACAGTTATCCACAGGCGACTCAACCCCGAAGACAGCTCCTCGTGGGCACTGCTAGGCGGTGTCCTGGCAGGACAAAGGAGCCGGGGAGCGTGCAGGCGTCTTCGGATGGAAGCGGCGACCCGCATTGGTAGTGACCGGAGGCGAAAGCTTAGTTCACTGGGCGAGAAAATCAACCTGCTTCGTGCTTTCCACGACTAAGAAGCCCCCATTACTAGCGATTCATAAGGGTGCTAGGTTTCACGTGAAACAAGCGCTAGCCATGTCCCTTGCCAACGACGGACCGTCGAGCTTGCGAGGCTACGGTCGATCTGCCCGGTAGGGCTCGCCGTCCTCGGACGGAATGAACAGGATGAACACGAGTTATCCACCACGTTATCCACAGGGATATCCACCGATATCGGAACGCGATCCGCAGGGTGCGGATAGGCTGGAAAGCCTCATTTTGGTCTGGCAGACGCTCCTGTTGTTGGCCCGGCTGCGGCGTCCGGAAGGTCCGCACCCGGCCGCTCGAAGCAGACCTGTTGGTCAGCTACGGGCCTGGGAACATCCCAGCGACAGGTGCGGTATGTCGGTAGCGGTGGTAGCCAGTTACCAGCAGCGCCTGTCGTGCCCCGGCAGGAGCGGAGCGTCTACCGGATGTCAAAGCGGAGCCAGCCGCCTACTTCCCACAGAGGAAAGGGGTCCATACCCCGTCCCGGGGATTGGCCACGAGGAGGCGGGCTGCGCGACCGTGGCACAGAAAGGTCCCATCAAAGGCCGCGGAACCACTCCGTCTGCGCGTCCTGTCCGCTGTATGCCCTCACACTGCATTGCTGCGGATTCCGGTCATATCGGAGTATCGGAGTCGGATGTCGCCCTTGGCGTCCGGCAGAACGTACTGCTCGGCCGGATGGAACAAAGGAAGAACTGAAGGTTGCCGCCTGTATGGTCACAGAACCATGTGGGCCGCGGCGTCCGAGGAAGCGGCGAATTCGAGTGTGGGTACCGCTAGGGGGGTGTCCGTGACGTCAGCGGGCCTACGTTCTGTTTCACGTGAAACAGCTGCCCCGCTTGTTGCGGGTAAACCGCACCATTGGAAATGGCTAGCGACATCAGGCCAAATGGGTCAGAATAGATAGCCCTCCTGCTGCACACTCAATCGGAGTGGAAGGCATTCTACTGACGGCGCCAATGCATTTATCGCGAAGGCACCCCAGTTTCGCCAGCGTCGAAAGATTTGCAAACGCCACGGTTGGGCCTGGATAGCGGTGCTGCCTCATATTGAAAGAGTGAATATCGCCCTTGGGTATGCTGACGCCATGGGTGGCGCTCCGGTGATCGTGCCGTAGGACATCATCCGAAGGGCTAGCGGATCTTGATGTTTCACGTGAAACGCCACCAGAGGACCATGGAATGGGTAGTTTCAGCGTGTGGGTGACATTCCTGGGCTTCTTGTCAGGTAATCTTGCGACAAAAGCCGCATCCAGGGGCGGACCGGCAATCAGCGGGACACGTCTCCTTTCCAGCCACAAACTTGTCGTATTTTTCCGCAGGATCCGTCGCGATTGCCGTTTCTATGGCTTGACCTGTATCGCGCGAGATCAAGCGTAAGGGATGTACAGCACGCAAATGGCCGGGACATTTGTATTTTTCGGAGAAGACCAGCTTGGGATGGGTGCAGGCAATAGTCCCACTGGTCGGATCTAGATTCAGATCGAGAACCAGAACTCTGTTCACTGAACGCCACACACCCGCGCTTCATGGCGGATTGAGGGTCGCATATATCGAATATAGGGGAGTCCGACGCCTTTGCTTCTACAAATCGCCTAGGACGCCCCGACGTTCTGCCGCAAGCTCGTCGAAATTAATCAGGCAGCATGTCGCATTTCTCCGCAGGTGGAGGGGGCCCGATATCCTGACTCTTCTATCGATGGGCACCTTCTACGCTAGGCATAGTAGGCCGACGTGTTTCACGTGAAACGCAAAACTAGATGACGGCATCGAGCTGAGCCGGTCCACGTGTGGTTTCTGCGGAGCTGGTTCACAAATAGATCTGCGGCCATATATAGTGCAGTTTCGGTGCTTCAAAACGTCGATTGCCTCTTCTACGGGAGGGCGAGGGGCAATACAAATTGCTGAATTGTGAAGAATGAGATTTCCGAATAGTGATCTGGACTGTCTCATGACGTTCATTGGCAAGTATAGGGCCCCCAACAGACGCAGAAGAGGCCCGGTTCGCAACGAACCGGGCCTCTTCACAAGAACTTGCTAGTTGGTGGAACCAGGAGCCAATACATCCATGATGCGGTTCAGGTCCTCAACACTCGCAAACTCAATGCTGACCTTCCCCTTCCGGACACCCAGGGAAATCTTCACGTTAGTGTCCAGGCGGTCAGAGAGGGATGAAGCCAGATAGTCGAGCCGTTCATGGCGGGCACCAGGCCGGGGAATGTTGTTCTTTACCGGTTTGGCTGGATCCTGGTAGAGCGTGACCGCCTCTTCGGTGGCGCGCACGGACATGCCCTCGGCAACAATCTTCTGTGCCAGCCGCTCCATGGCCGCGGCATCCGGAAGGGACAGCAGGGCGCGGGCATGCCCCGCAGAAAGGACGCCGGCGGCAACGCGGCGCTGGACCAGGGGAGGAAGCTTCAGCAGACGCAGCGTATTGGACACCTGTGGCCGTGAGCGCCCGATCCGGTCGGCCAGCTGCTCGTGGGTGGTACCGAAATCCTCTAGCAGCTGCTGGTACGCCGCAGCCTCTTCCAGCGGGTTCAGCTGGCTCCGGTGGAGGTTCTCGAGCAGAGCATCGCGAAGAAGGTCGTCGTCGGTGGTATCCCGGACGATGGCCGGGATGGTGTCCAGCCCCGCCGCCTGGACTGCGCGCCACCGGCGTTCACCCATAACGAGCTCGAACGGCTCGCTACCGGATTCGGTTGACTTACGGACGACAATTGGCTGAAGGACGCCGATTTCCCGTACAGAGTGCACCAGCTCCGCCATGTCGTCCTCATCGAAGACGTTGCGCGGCTGCTTTCGGTTGGGATGGATATCCATAACCGGTATTTCGGCGAAGCGGACACCCGGAACTTCGACGAGCTCCACCCCGTCGTCAATCAGCGCGGGGGCAGCGACCGGCTCCGCCGTGGACCCATCCGAGGATTCGTCGTCGCGGACTTCGGCCTCAGCCGGCTTCGTGACATCCGCCTTGGCGGGCGAACCCTTGCGCGCCGAACTCTTGGTTGCAGCAGAAGTGGAGGAAGATTCCGTCTTCTTGGCACCTGCAGAATCGGTAGCGGAGGAAGAAGTGCCTGCTGCCTCCGTATCACCATCCTGATTCCTGGACGGCCTGGACGTGGTCCTGGGGGCAGGGGAAGCGATCAGCTTGTCTGCAACTGACTGGGCTGTGCCTGCAGCAGCGTCCGGCGAATCAGTCTTCTTCCGTCCCTCAGGAAAGAAGAGGTCCACCGGGCGGGATACCGCTGCCCCGTTCCCCTGCCCGTTTGATGCGGCGGAACTTGGAATCAGCGCGCCAAGACCGCGGCCTAGGCCCCGTCGCTTCTCGCTCATGGATAAATCCCTCCAGTGGTAGAACCAGGCAGTGCCGGTTCCGGTCGTTGCAGTTTGAAGATTTCTAGCGTTCTGCTATTTCAGCAGCGGCTTCCAGGTAAGACAGTGCGCCACTGGAGGATGGGTCATACGTCATGACAGTCTGCTGGTAACTCGGCGCCTCGGAAATACGGACCGAGCGCGGTACTACGGCAGACAGCACCTGTTGCGGGAAGTGCGTGCGGACTTCGGCAGCGACCTGTGCAGCAAGGTTGGTCCGGCCGTCGTACATGGTGAGCAGAATCGTGGAAACTTCGAGCTCGTCATTGAGGTGCTTCTGGATCATCTCAATGTTCTTCAGGAGCTGGCTGAGTCCCTCGAGCGCATAGTACTCACACTGAATGGGAATCAGGACCTCGTTGGCAGCGCAGAACGCGTTGACTGTGAGAAGTCCGAGGCTCGGCGGGCAATCGATGAAGATGTAGTCCAGCCGCTCCTCTCCGTTCTTTTCACGCGTCTTGGCATATACATCGATGGCCCGGCGCAAACGCTGTTCACGCGCCACCAGCGATACCAGCTCGATCTCCGCGCCTGCGAGGTGGATGGTGGCCGGCGCGCAAATGAGCTTCTCGATATCGGGGCACTGGGCCACCACGTCTGCCATCGGCACATCGTTGATGAGGACGTCGTAGATGCTGTCGACATCCGCGTGGTGCTCGATGCCCAGCGCAGTGGAGGCGTTGCCCTGCGGGTCGATATCGATCACCAGGACATTCAGTCCGGCTGCTGCCAGTGCGGCCGCGATGTTCACGGTGGTGGTGGTCTTTCCCACCCCACCCTTCTGGTCGGACACGGTGAAAATCCGGGTCTTCTCCGGCCGGGGCAGCTTGCGGCCCATGAGGCGCTCCCGGCGCTTGGTTTCGTGCGCGAGCTCGCGGGCGATAGGACTGGAATCATCCATCGCGTCAATGATGTTTGATCTACCGGCAGGGGTTGTTTCACGTGAAACGAGGGCGGCGGATCCGGCATTCGCTACCGATTGCGGATGATTCCCGCCCCGGCCAGGGGCAAGTCCCGGTCCAGTGACGGAACGAGCTGACCCCAATGACACAAACGGCGGTATCCGTTGTGCGGAGGCTTCACTACTGGTCACTGGGGCACACTCACTCTCGTTCAGCCATTTTTTGCTGCCGTTGACTAGCCTAACTGCTTGACCCGGCAGACTACGGCTACCTGGGCCAGGACTAGGACTTCTTTTGGGACTTGTTTACAACGATGCGCACTACCGTGGTGGGTTCCTCAAGCAGGTTGTCACCCACGGTCAGGACTGACGTTTCAACGCCGCCCAGTTTGCGGATCACCTTGGCGGCTTTTTCGATTTCTTCGCCGGCGCTCCGTCCCTTGATGGCAACAACTTCGCCCTTGCCGTTCAAGAGGGGGATGGTCAGCCCTGCGAGGTTGCTCAATGCCGAGACTGCCCTCGCCGTCACCACGTCGGCATCAACATGGCCAACGGCCAGTTCGGCACGCGTGCGCATCACCGTCACGTTGTCCAGCCCGAGGTCGTCCACCACCTCCTGGAGCCAGATCACCCTGCGTTCCAGGGGCTCGATCAGGGTCAGTTCCAGGTCGGGCCGGGCGATGGCGAGGCACAGACCAGGCAGGCCGGCCCCGCTGCCGACGTCGGCTACGTGGCTGCCGTGCGGGATCTGCCTCTCGATGACAGCGCAGTTCAGCACATGCCTGCTCCACAACCGGGGGATTTCCCGCGGCCCGATCAGGCCGCGTTCAGTTCCCGAAGTGGCAAGATGCTCAACGTAGCGCTTGGCCAGATCAAGGCGGTCGCCGAAGATTTTTTCGGCGGCCAGAAGCTCAGGTGCCGTGATGTCAACCATGTTCAGCGGGCCAGCAATTCTCTAGTCTGCGGATACAACAATGTGGCGTCCGCTGCCTTCGCCCTCGGACTCACTGACGAGCCCCAGGTCTGCGACGGCGTCGTGGACGATCTTCCGTTCGTAGGCGCTCATCGGTTCCAAGGCCACGGATTTGCCGGTTTCCTTCACTGCGGCTGCGGCGTCCTCCGCGATCTTCTGCAGGTGGCCGGTGCGCTCCTGGCGGTATCCGTTGATGTCAAGGACCAGCCGGGACCGGTTCTCCGTTGCGGACAGCACCGCAAGGCGCGTGAGCTCCTGAAGTGCTTCAAGGACCTCACCGTCCTCGCCAACCAGGCTCTCCAAGCCTTCGGACTCTTCCTCGGCAACGATTGAAATGTAGGTGCGGCCGTTGCGGACCTCGATGTCGATGTCGCCGTCGATATCGGCGATGTCCAGCAGTTCCTCAAGATAGTCCGCCGCGATGTCGCCCTCTTCCTCGAGACGGCTGACAGCGGACATCTTCGGCGCGGAAGTCTCTTCGTTCACGGACTCGTCCTGCTCTTCGATCATGTCTTCAGAAAGGGCGTGTTCGGTGCTCTCGGCTGACATTACTTCTTCTTCCTGTTCTTGCGCTGGGGCTGGACACGCTGGCCCTTGGGTTCGGCAACGGCTGCTGCCGCGGCGGCATCGGCGTCGTCATCCTTCTTGCCGCTGAGGATGGACAGGGCGGGCAGGCCCTTGGCGGCACGGCGCTCGGCAAGGGCCTTGGCGGCGGGGGATCCCGGCGTCGGCATGCGGCGGATGACGAAGAACTGCTGGCCCATGGTCCACAGGTTGGTGGTGGTCCAGTAGATCAGGACACCGATGGGGAAGTTGATGCCGCCCACACCGAAGACGATGGGCAGGATGTACAGCATCATCTTCTGCTGGCGCATGAACGGGCTGGCCATGGCCTCTTCGGACATGTTCTTGGCCATGATCTGCTTCTGCGTGATGAACTGCGAGGCCGTCATGGCCAGGATCATCAGGATCGAGAGGACGGCAACAGTGATCTGGTTCTCGCCGCCGCCGCCATGCAGCAGCGTTGCGTTCAGGGGTGCCCCGAAGATGGTGGAGTCGTCGAACTGCACTACCTGGTCGTGGCTCATGGCGCCGATGCCTTCGCCCTTGTCGCGGGCACCTGAAATGCCGGACAGGACGGTGAACAGCGCGAAGAAGAACGGCATCTGGATCAGCATGGGCAGGCATGCGGAGAACGGGTTGGTGCCGTGCTTCTTGTACATGGCCATCTGTTCCTGCGCCATGGCCTGGCGGGACAGCTGGTCGGTCTTGCCCTTGTACTTGTCCTGGAGCTTCTTCAGGTCCGGCTGCAGGAGCTGCATGCCGCGCTGAGCCTTGATCTGCTTCACGAACACGGGAATCAGGGCGGCACGGATCACCAGCACCAGCCCGATGATGGAAAGAGTCCAGGTCCAGCCCGATGCCTCGGGCAGGCCGATGGCGGTCAGGCCCTCGTGGAAGCCCACCATGATGATGGACACAAGCCACTTGAACGGAAACATGATTGTTTCAAAGAAGTCCATACTTATCCCTATTCGTCAGGCCGCACTGCGGCCTTCTCCATCAGTCCGAGCAGCCAGGTACTTGTCCGGGTTGTTCAGCACAACAATTGTGGGGGCCTGGCTCTCCGGCCAGTCCCGCTTTCCGGCGGGGACGTGGTCCACACCGCCGGCGTTCCATGGATGGCAGCGGCCGAGGCGCCGGACTGCGAGCCAGCTTCCCTTGACGGCGCCATGGACAGTAACCGCTTCAAGGGCATAAGCCGAGCATGAAGGGAAAAAACGGCAGACCTGCCCGTACAAGGGTGAAATCACCTTGCGGTAAGCCTTGAGCAGCACGATGAGGGTGTTCCGGGGCAGGTTCCACAGGAACATTCCGACGGCGGCGGCTACAGGACGGAGACGGGCGACGACGGCGGTGGCGTTACGCACGCGATGTCCCCTCCTGTGTTGTACCAGCCGAACCATTTGCGGCCGCCTGTATGGGGCGTCCGGCCAGCCGGGTCAGCGTCGATTCCAGTGCAGCGTTGTAGTCCTTCAGCAGCTGGTCCCAGCTGGCAGAGGCGGACGCGGGCAGCGCCCGGACCACTATGGCGAAACCGGTGCCGTGCTCGCGCAGCGAGGCGGCACCCGCTTCCCTCAGTCTTCGCTTAACGAGGTTCCTGACCACAGCGTTCCCTACACTCTTGGAAACGATGAACCCGATCCGGCTGGGTTCGTCGGCAGCGATAGCTGCCGCATATAACACTACGTTCCGGCGCCCATTGCGGACACCGGAACGTACAGTTGTTGAAAAATCGGTAGCAGTCCTCAGGCGGTTGCGGGCGGCCAGCACCTTAAACTCGCAAAGGAATGTCTACCGACAAGTCAGGTTATTTAGGCCGACAGCTCGGTGCGGCCCTTGCCACGGCGGGCTGCCAGGATGGCGCGGCCGGCACGGGTACGCATACGAAGGCGGAAGCCGTGCTTCTTGGCTCGACGGCGGTTATTCGGCTGAAAAGTCCGCTTGCTCACGTTAGTTACTCCAGTGGATCAAAGGTGCGCCCACCCGATCAGTATGGGGAAGAACTGGCCGACGCTAAGTTTTGTATATGCACGCTTCCCCCGGCTGCCCAAACGCGGAGCGTCTGGGAGATTCAGATGGGGCCAAAAAGCGGACACAAAGGACTTCACAACGTTAGGGCAATTTGAGCCCCTGCGTCAAACCGGGACGGCCCCCGAGCGCTATCCCCAGCTGTTCCTAACTACCCCTCAAAGCCTGTGGATGAAGTGGCTCACAGCCCCCTTTCGGGAACCACAACCGTGTAATTATCCACAAGCAACTGGCCAGCTATCTTCTAGGCTTTTCATCCCCTAGAGTGGCTCAGTAGCCGATTATCCACGGACTGTGCATAACCCTGTGGATTAAGCTGGGCCAGCACCCTGGTTCCGGACTTTGGGCTGCAGGCATTGCAGGCAAAGCAAGTTTTGAGGGAACCCATTGATGACAGTAGACGAAGCCAACCACGCCAATACTGTCGGAAGTTCCTGGCGCCGGGTGGTCAGTTTGTTGGAGCAGGACCACCGCGTTTCCCCGCGGCAGCGCGGCTTCGTCATCCTCGCCCAGGCCCAGGGCCTGATCGGTTCCACCCTCCTGGTGGCCGTACCCAACGAACTCACCCGCGAGGTGCTCCAGACCCAGGTGAAGGATGCCCTCGACGATGCCCTGCACAGCGTCTTCTCGGAAGACATCCGGTGCGCCATCGACGTCGATACCGATCTGGTGCCCGTCCACGAAGAACCTGAACCCGTCGTCGAACCGTCCTTCGTCTCGGACCAGCTGGTGGAGCAGAAGCCCCAGCCCATGCTGCCGAGCACCTCGCATGAGTTCGGCCGGCTGAATCCCAAGTACGTTTTCGACACCTTCGTGATCGGCTCGTCCAACCGCTTCGCGCACGCTGCGGCCGTGGCAGTTGCCGAAGCCCCCGCCAAGGCCTACAATCCGCTGTTCATCTACGGCGATTCCGGGCTGGGCAAGACGCACCTGCTGCACGCGATCGGCCACTACGCCCGGCGCCTCTACAGCGGCATCCGCGTCCGCTACGTCAACTCCGAAGAATTCACCAACGATTTCATCAACTCCATCCGCGACGACGAAGGCGCCAGCTTCAAAACCACGTACCGCAACGTGGACGTGCTGCTCATCGACGACATCCAGTTCCTGGCCGGCAAGGACCGGACGCTGGAGGAGTTCTTCCACACGTTCAATTCGCTGCACAACAACAACAAGCAGGTGGTCATCACCTCGGACCAGCCGCCCAAGCTGCTGGCTGGCTTCGAGGACCGGATGAAATCCCGCTTTGAGTGGGGCCTGCTGACGGACATCCAGCCGCCGGAACTCGAAACCCGCATCGCCATCCTCCGGAAGAAGGCCCTTAGCGAGGGACTTTCGGCACCGGATGACGCCCTTGAGTACATCGCCTCCAAGATCTCCAGCAACATCCGCGAACTCGAAGGCGCCCTGATCCGCGTCACGGCGTTCGCCAGCCTCAACCGGCAGCCGGTGGACGTGGCCCTGGCGGAAATGGTCCTCAAGGACCTCATCACGGACGACGGCGCCCAGGAAATCACATCCAGCCAGATCCTCCAGCAGACGGCCGACTACTTCAAGCTCAGCATGGAAGAGCTGTGCAGCAAGTCGCGCACGCGCACGCTGGTGACGGCGCGGCAGATCGCGATGTACCTGTGCCGGGAGCTCACCGACATGTCCCTGCCCAAGATCGGCCAGGAGCTCGGCGGCCGCGACCACACCACGGTCATCCACGCGGACCGCAAGATCCGTGAACTCATGGCCGAGCGCCGTGTGATTTACAACCAGGTGACAGAGCTGACCAACCGGATTAAGCAACAGCAGCGCGATTCCTGACCCGCCACCTATACCTTATTAACAGGTGCATGTGGATAAGGCTGTGGATAGTTAAGGGGACAACCGCGGTTAATGGGCTTAAAACCCTTAAGCCGCCTGTGGATCGCGAAAACGGCGAAAATTTCTGTCCCCATCCACACCCTGTTTAAAACCTGCTCCACCCACAGTCCATGAACAGGGCTTAACCGCTCGAACGCAGGCTGAAGCACGGTTATCCACAGTTTCCACAGCAGTTATTAACACTACTAATCCCAAAAAAATCGAAGTCCCTCAAACAACAAGATCGATCTGCACACCTCTGCCGGGCGGGCCGGGCGGCCCGGACCCCTTGAGGCCGGACTGGGGGATGGGTTAATCGCGGATGTTCCGGCTAAGCTGTCAGCAGCGCTCCCATCCCTGGGTCCGTGCGTGGTCCGCCGAGTGCAAACCATGCGCCAAACAGGGCGGGACAACACTTTCCAGGGACTCCTACCGCGGGAGTGCCGGAACCCAAACGCAGCAGCAATGAAAGGCGGCACCCTTCCGTGAAGTTCAGAGTCGATCGGGACGTCCTGGCAGAAGCCGTCACCTGGACAGCCCGGTCCTTGTCTCCGCGGCCGCCCGTACCCGTCCTGTCCGGCCTCCTCCTGAAGGCCGAAGCCGGCACCGTCAGCCTCTCGAGCTTTGACTACGAGACCTCCGCGCGGCTCGAAATTGCCGCGGACATCCGGGACGAAGGCACCATCCTGGTGTCAGGCCGGCTGCTGGCGGATATCTGCCGCAGCCTTCCCTCCGCTCCGGTCGACGTCGAAACCGACGGCAACAAAGTGACGCTCACCTGCCGCCGAAGCAGCTTCCACCTGGCCACCATGCCTGAGGCCGAGTACCCGCCCCTGCCCGCGCTTCCCGCGATCAGCGGCACAGTCCCCGGCGATGCCTTTGCCCAGGCTGTTTCCCAGGTGATCATCGCCGCGAGCAAGGACGACACCCTCCCCATCCTCACGGGTGTCCGGATGGAGATCGAAGACGACCTGATCACCCTCCTGGCCACGGACCGGTACCGGCTCGCCATGCGCGAAGTCCCGTGGAAGCCGGTGACGCCGGGTATCTCCACCAGCGCCCTGGTCAAGGCGAAAACCCTCAACGAGGTCGCCAAGACACTCGGCAACAGCGGGGACATCAACCTTGCACTCTCCGACGACGACAGCCGCCTGATCGGCTTCGAAAGCGGCGGGCGAACCACCACCTCGCTGCTGGTGGACGGCGATTACCCGAAGATCCGCTCACTGTTCCCGGAATCAACCCCCATCCATGCCACCGTGCAAACCCAGGAACTGGTTGAGGCAGTCCGCCGTGTTTCGCTCGTGGCCGAGCGGAACACCCCGGTACGGCTGGCCTTCACGGAAGGCCAGCTGAACCTCGACGCCGGCACCGGTGAGGACGCGCAGGCTTCGGAGGAGCTGGAAGCACAGCTTTCCGGGGACGACATCACCGTGGCCTTCAACCCGCACTACCTGGTGGAAGGCCTGAGCGTGATCGAAACCAAGTTCGTCCGGTTCTCCTTCACCTCGGCGCCGAAGCCGGCCATGATCACGGCCCAGGCGGACGCCGACGGCGAGGACCAGGACGACTACCGCTACCTGGTGATGCCGGTCCGCCTCCCTGACTCAGTCCCCATCGGCTCGCCGATGGGCCCCAACCACCGCCACCCATTCACCGCGCAGAAAAGAGTTCCTGATGCACATTGGACTGATTGGCCTTGGCAAAATGGGATTCAACATGCGCGAGCGGCTTCGCAAAGGCGGGATCGACGTCACGGGCTACGACCGCAACCCGGACATCAGCGATGTTGCCTCCGTGGACGAGCTGCTCGCCGCAGTCCCCGTCCCCAGGCTGATCTGGGTGATGGTCCCCGCCGGCGCGATTACGGATGCGGTCATCACCGAGCTGGCGGACAAGCTGGACCAGGGCGACCTGGTGATCGACGGCGGCAACTCCCGCTTCACCGAGGACCAGAAGCACGGCGAAATCCTTGCTGCCAAGGGCATCCGCTTCGCCGACTGCGGCGTCTCCGGCGGTGTCTGGGGCCTGCAGAACGGCTACGGCCTGATGGCAGGCGGGGATGCGGCTGACATCGAACGCGCACTGCCCGTGTTCGATGCCCTGCGCCCCGAGGGGGAACGAGCGGACAGCTTTGTCCACGTTGGCGGGGTCGGTGCCGGTCACTACGCCAAGATGGTCCACAACGGAATCGAGTATGGCCTGATGCAGGCCTATGCCGAGGGCTACCAGCTCCTTGCATCCAAGGACATCATCAACGACCTGCCCGGCACTTTCCGCGCCTGGCAAAAAGGCACGGTGGTGCGGTCCTGGCTGCTTGACCTGCTGGTCAAGGCGCTGGAGGAGGACCCGGGCCTGCAGAACATTGATGACTACGTGGAGGATTCCGGCGAGGGGCGCTGGACTGTGGAAGAAGCAATCGCCAACGCAATTCCTGCCCCGGCCATCACCGCCGCACTGTTCGCCCGCTTTGAGTCCAGGGAGGACAGTTCACCCGCCATGAAGATGGTGTCCGCCCTCCGCCACCAGTTCGGCGGACACGCAACCCGTCCTGCCAAGTAGCACCCACCGGGGACCGCCGTTGTCCCCAGAATTGTCGAAACCCGCGTGTACCTGGAACACCTCTCCCTGACCGATTTCCGCAGTTACGCCCAGGTGGACCTTGCCCTGGAGCCGGGCGTCACCGTCCTGGTGGGATACAACGGCATCGGCAAGACCAACCTGATGGAAGCCATCGGGTACCTCGCCACGCTCAGTTCCCACCGGGTCAGTTCCGATGCCCCCCTGCTCCGGTTCGGGACCGACCGGGCGCTGGTCCGTGCACGGCTGGTCCGCGGGGACCAGACCACCATCCTGGAGCTTGAGATCAACGCCGGCCGCGCCAACCGCGGGCGGATCAACCGCAGCAATCCCGTCCGGGCCAGGGACCTGCTGGGGATTTGCCAGACAGTCCTGTTCGCTCCCGAGGACCTTGCCCTGGTGAAGGGCGATCCCGCCAACCGCCGGCGGTTCCTGGACGAACTGCTGGCCAGCCTCATTCCACATCATGCCGCCACGCGCAGCGACTACGACCGGGTGCTGAAACAGCGCAACGCCCTGCTCAAGTCGGCACGGTCCGGGAAATTCACCTCCGGACACGAGGCAACCCTGGATGTGTGGGACCAGCACATGGCACGCGCCGGCGCCGAGCTCCTCCACGCACGCCTTGAACTGGTGGAACGCCTCCGGCCGCACCTTGCCCGCGCCTATGCGGAACTGACTGACGCATCCAAGCCAGCCGATGCCACCTATCGATCCACACTCCAGAACCAGATGGACGACGACGGCGCCCCCCTGGCAGGTGCGCCGCGCGGAGTGCCGGGAGACGCCGTCGGGACCGAGGACCTGCGCAGGCTTTCCGTCGAACAGCTCACGGAACGGTATGTCCTCGCCTTCGCTGAGTCACGGAAGAAGGAACTGGAACGGGGCATTTCGCTGGTGGGACCGCACCGCGATGAACTGGAACTTGTCCTGGGGCAGGCCCCGGCCAAGGGCTATGCGTCGCACGGCGAAACCTGGTCCATGTGCCTGTCCCTGCGCCTGGCCTCCTACTACGTGATGCTCGACGACGCCCGCACCGGTGGTTCTGCACCGATCCTGATCCTTGACGACGTTTTTGCCGAACTGGACGTCCAGCGCAGGCGTAAACTGGCGGCAATAGTCTCCGGCGCGGAACAGGTCCTGGTGACCGCCGCCGTCGACGCCGATATCCCGGAAGAGCTGTCCGGCCGGCGGGTGAAAGTCATCCCGGGAGGTATTGATGAGCAGGGACGGTGACAACGGCGGCGGGCTGCAGCCCGGCCGCGATCCCGACAGCATCGATGCGCCGCAGGCAGCGCTGAACAGGATGCGCGAGGCCGCGGCTGCCCGGGGCGAAGTCCGCCGGAAGGCCGTTCGGCCGGGTTCTTCCAAAGCCAGGGGCGGAATCCGGGATACCCGCGGTTTCAGCCAGTTCCATTCCACCGGCCGCGATCCCCTGGGCCTTGGCAAGGTGGTGGGACGCCTCGTGGCTGAACGCGGCTGGACGTCGCCGGTGGCCGTGGGTTCCGTCATGGCGGAATGGCCTGCCCTCGTGGGCCCGGAGATTTCCGCGCACTGCACCCCTGAGAGCTTCACGGACACTACCCTGCACGTCAGGTGTGATTCCACGGCATGGGCCACCCAGCTCCGGCTGCTCAGCACCAGCCTGCTGGAGAAATTCCGCGTGGAACTCGGCGACGGGGTGGTCACCAGCATCCAGGTCCTGGGCCCCTCCGCGCCCAGCTGGCGCAAGGGCGGACGGACCGTCAATGGCCGCGGACCACGGGACACCTACGGATAGCCTCCGGCCGGACTATTGAAAATGCTCCCAACGCCGTGTAGAGCGCTGGAAGGGCCGGTGGGTGTATAGGCCCCCGGGGACGGTCCTTTTGGGGCGCCCTAGGCGCGGCCAGCGGCCGTCCACAGCCATGCAGCTTCCCGTCCACGGCCCCGGAATGCGGGAATATGGGCTGTTTCCCGGTAGAATCGTTGTAGATAACTGGGCGCGGGTGAAACGTTGACTGCGTCCGCACCCGGGTGCGGACCCCCACCGTCAGCAAGCCACCCGCGCCATAAGTTTGTGCCTGTTGGCGGGTGCCTTTTCCGGATGGAGGAGGAATCAGCCGGCCATCATCGAGAACAGAGGAGTCGACAGCGCCTGTGGCTAACGACAATACAGATCTGGCAGTTGAACCCGTAGTCGAGGATGCCCGTACGCCTGATACTCCGGCGGAATCTGCGAAGCCGCGCGAATACGGGGCCAGCGACATCACTGTCCTTGAAGGTCTGGAAGCCGTCCGGAAACGTCCCGGCATGTACATCGGCTCCACCGGCCCGCGGGGGCTCCACCACCTGGTCTACGAAGTGGTGGACAACTCCGTCGACGAAGCCCTCGCCGGCTACTGCACGCACATCGAGGTGGTCCTCCAGGCCGACGGCGGCGTCAAGGTTGTGGATGACGGCCGCGGTATTCCCGTGGACATGCACCCCACCGAGCACAAGCCCACCGTCGAAGTGGTCATGACCATCCTGCACGCCGGCGGCAAGTTCGGTGGCGGCGGTTACGCAGTGTCCGGCGGCCTCCACGGCGTGGGTATCTCCGTTGTCAACGCACTGTCCAGCCGGGTGGATACCGAGGTCCGCCGGCAGGGCCACGTCTGGCGCATGTCCTTTGCCAACGGCGGAAAGCCCCAGGGCAGCCTGGTCAAGGGCGAGGAAACGGACCGCACCGGTACCAGCCAGACGTTCTACCCGGACCCGGAAATCTTCGAGACCACCGAGTTCGATTTCGAGACCCTCCGTGCCCGTTTCCAGCAGATGGCGTTCCTCAACAAGGGCCTGCGCATCACGCTGACGGATGAGCGCACGCCTGCCGCTGACGACGCCGACGCCGACCTGGACCTTGATGCCATCGCCACCGAGGGCGAGGTCAGTGCCGAACACCGGACCGTGGTGTACCAGTACGACGACGGCCTGCTGGACTACGTCAAGCACCTGAACTCCGGCAAGAAGGTGGATGTGGTCCACGAGGACGTCATCGCCTTCGAAACCGAGGACACCGAGCGCAAGATCGCCGTGGAAATGGCGATGCAGTGGACCAGCGCCTACTCCGAAAGCGTCCACACCTACGCCAACACCATCAACACCCACGAGGGCGGAACCCACGAAGAGGGTTTCCGCGCTGCCCTGACCTCGCTGATCAACCGCTACGCGCGCGAGAAGAGCATCATCAAGGAAAAGGATGACAACCTCACCGGCGACGACATCCGCGAGGGCCTGACAGCCGTCATTTCGGTCAAACTGTCCGAGCCCCAGTTCGAAGGCCAGACCAAGACCAAACTCGGCAACTCCGAGGTCAAGGGCTTCGTCCAGCGCGTGGTCACCGACGGCCTGGGTGACTGGCTGGAACGCAACCCCGGCCCGGCCCGCGACGTGATCCGGAAAGCCATCTCCGCCGCGCAGGCCCGCATGGCGGCGCGAAAGGCACGCGACAACGCGCGCCGCAAGAGCCCGCTGGAATCGTTCGGCATGCCCGGAAAGCTCTCGGACTGCTCCTCCAAGGATCCGGAGAAGTGCGAGGTCTACATCGTGGAGGGTGACTCGGCAGGCGGTTCCGCCAAGCGCGGGCGCAACCCCGAGACCCAGGCGATCCTGCCGCTGCGCGGAAAGATCCTCAACGTGGAGCGCGCCCGCCTGGACAAAGCCCTGGGCAACGCCGAAGTCCAGTCCATGATCACCGCCTTCGGCACCGGCATCGGCGAGGACTTCGACCTCTCCAAGCTCCGGTACCACAAGATCGTCCTGATGGCCGATGCCGACGTGGACGGCCAGCACATCACCACCCTCCTGATGACGCTGCTGTTCCGCTACATGCGTCCCCTGATCGAGAACGGCTACGTGTACCTGGCACAGCCGCCGCTGTACCGCATCAAGTGGTCCAACGCGGCGCACGACTACGTCTACAGCGACCGTGAACGCGACGCCAAGCTGGTGGCCGGCCAGGCCGCGGGCCGCAGGATCCCCAAGGACAACGGCATCCAGCGCTACAAGGGCCTGGGCGAAATGGACTACACCGAGCTGTGGGACACCACCATGGACCCGGACAACCGGACGCTGCTGCAGGTCACCATGGACGACGCCCTCGCCGCGGACCAGATCTTCTCCGTCCTCATGGGCGAAGACGTGGAGTCCCGCCGGAACTTCATCCAGCAGAACGCCAAGGACGTCAGGTTCCTGGATATCTAGGGCACGGCCCAAGATATTCGGACTTAGACATATACCTGAAACGGAAATAAATAAATGAGCGACGAAACACCCGAGAACCCGGCTCCCGACGCCGGAAACCCGGACACCGTTCTTGAGGGCGACGTGCTGGTTGACCGCGTGGAGCAGGTTGACCTGCAGACGGAAATGCAGCGGTCCTACCTGGACTACGCCATGGCCGTCATCGTGGGCCGTGCCCTTCCCGACGTCCGTGACGGGCTCAAGCCCGTCCACCGCCGCGTGCTCTACGCAATGTTCGACGGCGGCTACCGCCCCGACCGTTCCTTCAACAAATGCGCCCGTGTGGTGGGCGAGGTCATGGGCCAGTACCACCCCCACGGCGACACCGCCATCTACGACGCCCTGGTCCGCCTGATCCAGGACTGGACCATGCGCTACCCGCTGGCGCTGGGCCAGGGAAACTTCGGTTCCCCGGGGAACGACGGCGCGGCCGCCCCGCGTTACACCGAAACCAAGATGGCCCCGCTGGCCATGGAGATGGTCCGGGACATTGACGAGGAAACCGTCGACTTCCAGGACAACTACGACGGCAAGAACCAGGAACCCACCATCCTGCCGGCGCGGTTCCCCAACCTGCTGGTTAACGGCTCGTCCGGCATCGCCGTCGGCATGGCCACCAACATTCCGCCGCACAACCTCCGGGAAGTGGCCGACGGCGTGCAGTGGTACCTGTCCAACCCCGGCGCCAGCCGCGAGGACCTGCTGGAGCAGCTCCTGCTGCGCGTCAAGGGCCCCGATTTCCCCACCGGCGCCACCATCCTGGGCCACAAGGGCATCGAGGACGCCTACCGGACGGGCCGCGGCTCCATCACCATGCGTGCCGTGGTGAACGTCGAGGAACTGCAGGGCCGCACCTGCCTGGTGGTCACCGAACTGCCTTACCAGGCGAACCCGGACAACCTGGCCATCAAGATCGCCGAACTGGTCAAGGACGGCAAGATCCAGGGCATCGCCGACCTCCGGGACGAGACGTCCGGCCGCACCGGCCAGCGCCTGGTGATCGTCCTCAAGCGGGATGCCGTGCCCAAGGTTGTGCTGAACAACCTCTACAAGCACACCGAACTGCAGAGCAACTTCTCCGCCAACATGCTTGCCATCGTTGACGGTGTACCGCGCACCCTGAGCCTGGACGCCTTCATCCGGCACTGGGTCACGCACCAGCTGGATGTCATCGCACGCCGGACCCGCTACCGGCTCCGGAAGGCGGAGGAGGAAGCACACATCCTCCGCGCCCTGCTCAAGGCACTGGACATGCTCGATGAGGTCATCGCCCTCATCCGTGCCTCCAGCACCACCGAGGCGGCACGCGACGGCCTGATGGAACTGCTGGACATCGACGAGCTCCAGGCCCGGGCCATCCTGGACATGCAGCTGCGCCGCCTCGCCGCCCTGGAACGCCAGAAAATCCAGGACCGGCACGCGGAACTCGAAGCACTCATCGCCGAATACAACGAGATCCTGGGCTCCGAGCAGCGCCAGCGGGAAATCATCAGCACAGAACTCGGCGAGATCGTGGACAAGCACGGCGACGACCGGCGCACCAAGATCCTCATGGGCTACGACGGCGACATGTCCATGGAGGACCTCATCCCCGAAGAGGAGATGGTGGTCACCATCACCCGCGGCGGCTACGTCAAGCGCACCCGCAGCGACAACTACCGGTCCCAGCAGCGCGGCGGCAAGGGCATCAAGGGTGCCCAGCTCCGCGGCGACGACGTGGTGGAGCACTTCTTCGTCACCACCACGCACCACTGGCTCCTGTTCTTCACAAACCTGGGCCGGGTGTACCGTGCCAAGGCCTACGAGCTGATGGAAGCCGGACGCGACGCCAAGGGCCAGCACGTGGCCAACCTGATGGCCTTCCAGCCCGATGAACACATCGCCCAGGTGCTTGACCTCAAGGACTACCAGCAGGCCCCCTACCTGGTCCTCGCCACCAAGCGCGGCCTGGTGAAGAAGACCCGGCTGGAAGACTACGACACCAACCGGTCCGCCGGCGTCATCGCCATCAACCTGCGCGACGGCGACGAACTGGTGTCCGCGCAGCTGGTGTCCGAGACGGACGACCTGCTGCTGGTTTCCCGCAAGGGCCAGTCCATCCGCTTCACCGCCACCGAGGATGCGCTCCGGCCTATGGGCAGGGCCACCTCCGGCGTCACCGGCATGAAGTTCCGTGAAGACGACGAGCTGCTGGCCGCCAACGTGGTCACCGACGGTTCCTACGTGTTCATCGTGACCGAGGGCGGCTACGCCAAGCGGACCGCGGTGGAGGAATACCGCCTGCAGGGCCGCGGCGGCCTGGGCATCAAGGTGGCCAAGCTGGCGGAGGAACGCGGCGACCTGGTAGGAGCACTCATCGTCCAGGAGGAAGATGAGGTGCTGGTGGTCATGGAGGGCGGCAAGGTTGTCCGGTCCTCGGTGGCCGGCGTCCCCGCCAAGGGGCGCGACACCATGGGCGTCATCTTCGCCAAGCCGGACAAGAACGACCGGATCATCGAAGTGGCACGCAACAGTGAACGGGGCCTTGAGGGCGAGGAATCGCCGGAGGATGACGTAACGTTGGCTGAAGATGGCGGGGCCCCTGGGGAGTCCGCCGGGCCAGGAATGGCAGACGAATCACCGGCCGTTGAGTCAGAGGACGCCTCGGGCGACGCTGAGCCGAACGAAGACACCACGGAGGTAACGAGTGAGTAATCCCGACTCATTTCCCAAGCCGAGCAGCACTGTTCCCGACGGAAACCGGCCCTCAGCCGCTCCCCGCGTGAACGCCCCGGTTCGTCCGCAGCAGCGGCCGGCAGCGCCTGCCGCCGCCCCGGGCCAGCGCCCGGCCGTGCCCGGCCAGCGCCCCGCCCAAGGTCCGTCCCAGGGTCAACCGGCCCAGCCGGGACAGCGGCCCGCACAGGGTTCCCGGCCCGCCACCGGCGGGCAGCGTCCGGCAGGTGCTCCGGGGCAGGGGACTCCCGGGCTGGTCAAGCCCGCCCCCAAGGCCAAGGTGCGGCGCGCCAGGCTGCTGATCAGCAAGGTTGACCCCTGGTCCGTCCTAAAGATGGCCTTCCTGCTGTCCGTGGCCCTGGGCATCGTTACCGTGGTGGCTGCCATTGTCCTGTGGACCGTCCTGGACCTTACCGGCATCTTCGACCAGGTGGACAGCCTGCTCGGCACCCTGGCCGGTACCGAAGGCGGCGGCTTCGAATTGAAGAAGGTGGCCTCCCTGGGCCAGGTGGCATCCTTTGCCACCATCATCGCCGTGGTGAACGTGGTCCTGCTGACCGCACTCTCCATGCTGTCCGCCGTGCTCTACAACATCTCGGCCACCCTGGTGGGCGGCATCGGCGTCACCCTCACCGACGACTAGATCCGGTTCCCTAGGTCCCGTTTCCGCCGGTCCCGGACCGGCGGAAACGCCCGATTTGAGATCGGGCCGGGATGTGCTGTAAAGTCATGTCTCGGCCCGATGAGGCATCGGGGCGTATAGCTCAGGCGGTTAGAGCGCTTCGCTGATAACGAAGAGGTCCCAGGTTCAAGTCCTGGTACGCCCACGGAACCTGTGCAGGTTCAAGTGGAGGTTTGGTTCGGGTTTATCCCGCAGCCGGACCGGAACGGGGAGCATGTGAAGAAGTTGCTGGTACTTGCAGCTGCAATCGCAGGCATCCTGGTCTACCGCAAGGCACAGGAATCCGAAGCCCGGAAAACTGTTTGGAGCGAGTCCACCGATTCGGTTGACTAGCCGAGGCGCCTGGGCTGGAAGCCGGTAAATGGCTCTCCGGTTCTAGGGTATGATTGACGGGTTGCTTCTTATGGGGGCATGGCGCAATTGGTAGCGCACCTGCTTTGCAAGCAGGGGGGTTCGGGGTTCGAGTCCCCGTGCCTCCACCATAGGAAAGTCCCGGGCCGCGGAAACGCGGGCCGGGACTTTTGCTTTGTCCCCACCATCACGAAGCACCATAGGGTGGAGCAGTGACCTTCTTCCTCGCGGCCATGGGCGTCCTGGGCGTTGCCTCCTCGGGTCCGCTGATTGCCGCCACGCTCGGCGCCACCAGCGTCAGTGCCCTCGCCATCGCCTTCTGGCGGAACGCCATTGCCGCCGTCGTGATGGCCGCACCCACCCTTATCCGGGAACCCCGCCAGTTCCGCAGGATAACCCGCCGGGACTTCGCCTGGTCCCTGGTGGCGGCCGCCGCCCTGGCCCTGCACTTCGCCTGCTTCATCACCTCGCTCCAGCTGACGTCGGTTGCCGCAGCCACGGCCCTGGTCTGCCTGCAGTCGGCCTGGATCGCGGTTTTCCAGCTGTTCCGCGGCGTCCGGCACCGCTGGCAGGTCCTGGCCGGGCTGGGCACAGCGTTTGCCGGCGTCGTGGCCATCACGGGCTTTGACATGGGATCATCGCCGCAGGCCCTTCTGGGAGACCTGCTCGCTGTGGCCGGGGGCGCCCTGGCCGGCCTCTACACGCTGGCCGGCGGCAAAGCGCGGCGGAACATGACCACCAGCACCTACACCACGCTCTGCTACGGGGTCTGCGCCGCCTTGGTGGCGTTACTGGCGCTCGTGGCCGGACAGCCGCTGGCCGGATTCGAGGCCGCGGGCTGGCTTGGCATCGCAGCCATCACCGTCTGTGCACAGCTGGTGGGGCACACGGCGTTCAACCACCTGCTGGCCACCATGAGCCCGCTCCTGGTGTCGATGATCATCCTTCTCGAAATACCGGGTGCTGCGCTGCTTGCCGCGCTGTTCCTCGGGGAGACCCTGCCGGCCGGCACGTACGCCGGTCTGGGCCTGATCCTGGCGGGGCTCGCCGTCGTCGTCCTGGGCCAAAAGCCCGGAAGGGCCGGCAGGCGCCCTGCCGCTCGCGGGCAGAAGCCGCCGTCGGACCGGCTGGCGGAGCTGGGGACGGACTAGCTACTGGCCGCCGCGGCGGACCGGCTGCGCCGTGTTCACGGTGTGGATGGCCCGCAGGAGCTTGGCCGGGAAATACACGGAGAAGAAGACCACCATCGGGGCCTTCAAGGCCATCTTCTTGACGTTGTGCGCCTTGTACGTGCGGTCGAACCGGGTCACGTAATAGCGGTAGTCCCGCGGTGAATCCTCCAGCCGGCGCGCCGACATCCCGGACACCATCTGGGCACAGTACTGCACTTTGAGCTCGTGGTCGGCCAGGTGCAGGGACAGGTCGATGTCCTCGTGCATCTCGTCTTTCTCGTCCCGGCAGGTTTCGGCCCGGATGGTCTCCCACGCGGAGGCACGCAGCGCCATATTGGAGCCGAACAGGAAGTGATACTGGTGCTTGGCCAGCTTGAGCATGAGCTGGCGCATCTTGTCGTCCGCCTTCAGCCCGAACCGGCGCATCGGCATGTCGTAATAGACCACCGGGCCCGTGGCTGCCTGCACCGACTGGTCAAGGAACGCCTTCTGCACCTGCTCCACCCAGTCCGGTTCGAGGACGGAATCGGCGTCGATCCGTCCCAGGACGTCGCCCGTGGCGTGGTCCAGGCCGAAGTTGCGGGTGGGGATCAGGCCCTGCTCGCGGTCCTGGCTCAGCAGGATGACTGGGCTCTCCGGATACTCGAGCTGCATCTGGCGGACTATGTCGGCGGTCCGGTCCTTCGAGAGGTTGTCCACCACGATGATCTCGTGCGCCGGGACGGACTGGTAGATGGCAGCGATGAGGCACTGCCGGATGACGCCCTCCTCGTTGTACGCCGGGATGACGATGGACACGCGGGGCAGCTCGGCTGCGTCGTTCAAGGCATCCCCAAGGGGTTGATCGGCTGACATCACTTCAAATCTAGCACCGCGGGGATGCCGCGCCCGGGACGGAACCAGCGTCCGCCCCCTGCCGCGTCCGCAGACAGCAGAAGGGGCCCCGTCCTGGAACGGAACCCCTTCGCGGTGTGTGCGGGTAACTAGGCCTGGCTGGCGCCCTTGTCCCCGTTCATGTTCGCGGCGATGTTCTTGGTGGCAGTCTTCGCGTCAGTGGCAATCTTGGCCGTGGTTTCGGCGGCGTCCTCGGCCACGTGCTTGGCCTTGTCTGCAGCATCCCCTGCCTTGTCCTTGACGGTGTCCGCACCATCGGAGACCTTGTCCGCACCCGCAGCGGCGGCCGAAGCCGAGGCTGCGCCCGCCTTGTCCGCGGCGTCAGCCGTGGTTTCCTTGACCTCGTTGACGGTGGCGGCAGAAACCGGGGCCGGGGTCACCGGGGAAGGGGTCTTCCACGGGTCCTCCACGGGCTTGGAGGCCTTCCAGGCGGCAACACCGGCAGCCACTGCCGCGGCGATGACGCCGAAGACCAGCCAGCCGCGCTGCTTCTTGGGCTTCGGCTGGGCGAGTTCGATGCCAACGGTGCGGCCGGCTTCCGCTGCAGCTGCCTTCAGCTGGGTGCCGGTGGCCTGTGCCTGCTCCTGGAGGGCGTGGATGATGCCAACGTCGCCGAGCTTCTGTGCTACCGCATCCACCCGGGCCGGAGTGCCCTCAAGGGTGCGGTGGACAGCCTCGGACGCGTGGCCGATCTGGTCCGACAGGCGGGGAAGGTACTCCACCACAACGCGGTCACGGGCGTTCAGGACCACCGGGGTGGCCTTGTCCAGCGCCTCGTGGAGGCGCGGGGAGGCGCCCTCGACGGCGTCGTTGATCTTCGGGGCGAGCTGTGCCAGTCCGTCCTGGATCCGGGGGGTAACGGTGGCCACCCCGTCGGCCAGGTTGTGCGCCGCTGACTTCAGCCCTTCCTGGATCTTGGGAGAAGCGGTGTCCAGGCTGTGCTGGAGGCGGGGAACCGCCCAGTCTACAGCTGCTTCCACGCGGGGGGCGGCCCAATCCTTGGCATTTTCTACTGCCTCAATGACTGACAGCTCAAGGTCACGGGCAATACGATCCGATTTCTTCACAACTACCTCCCGATTAATGTGACGGTCTGTGGTTAGCCTACGTGGCTTGAAGTTCACCTGCTATTCCCACCGCGGATTTTAGGGCGATTTCACCCAGCGCGGAACTGCTGCAGCGGCTGCGACCGGCAGGGACCGGCGTGGAAGAATGGGGCCTATGACTGCAATCGCAACCGCAAAAGCAACCATCCACACGAGCCTCGGCGACATCGTGGTTAACCTCTTCGGCAACCACGCGCCCAAGACCGTCAAGAACTTCATCGGCCTTGCCACCGGCGAGCAGGCGTGGACCCACCCGGAGACCGGCGAGGACAAGACCGGCACTCCGCTGTACAACGGGACGATTTTCCACCGCATCATCAAAGACTTCATGATCCAGGCCGGCGACCCGCTGGGCCGCGGCACCGGCGGACCGGGCTACCGGTTCGACGACGAAATCCACCCCGAGCTCAGCTTCAACCAGCCCTACAAGCTGGCCATGGCCAACGCCGGCATCCAGATGGGCAAGGGCACCAACGGATCCCAGTTCTTCATCACCACCATCCCCACCGACTGGCTGCAGGGCAAGCACAGCATCTTCGGCGAAGTGGCTGACGAGGAATCCAAGAAGGTTGTCGACGCCATCGAAGGCGTCCGCACCGGCATGGGCGACCGCCCCGTGGAGGACGTCACCATCAACAGCATCGATATCGAGCAGCTGTAACACCACACCATGAGTTACGGAATTCCGTCGGCTGAGCCGTCCGCCCAGGTCCCGGTATGCCCCGGCACCCTGACCGGCCGTCATATGTGCGCTGCCAGCGGTGCGGGCGCCCCGCGTGCCCCGACTGCCAGCGGGCGGCCGCCGTCGGATTCCAATGCGTCGACTGCGTCAACGAGGCACAGCGTGCGACGCCGGAGGTACGGACCGTCTATGGCGGCGCCGTCGCGGCCGGCAAGCCCAGGGTGACGTTCGGGATCATCGCCGTCTGCGCAGTCCTCTACGTCCTGCAGTGGCTGATCCCCAATGACGCCATTTACCAGACCCTGGGTTTCGCCAATATCTATGCGGAGCCCCGTTACGGCCAGTTCGAACCATGGCGGATGCTCACCGCGGCATTCCTCCACTCGCAGGGCTTCATCCTCCACATTGTGCTGAACATGTACATGCTGTGGGCCTTCGGGCAGGCGCTGGAGCCCCTACTTGGGCGGGTGAGGTTCCTGGCCCTCTACCTGGTCTCCGCCATTGGCGGCTCGGTCGGCTACCTTTTGCTGACCCCCCTCTATGAACCGGGCAGGCCTCTCTATGGTGTTGTCGGTGCCTCCGGGGCGATCTTCGGGCTCTTCGGTGCCATGCTGCTGGTGCAGCGCCACCGGGGAGGCGACACCCGCCAGCTGTGGGTACTGATCGCCATCAACGGCGTGATTGGCTTCGTGATCCCCCAGATCGCCTGGCAGGCGCACCTGGGCGGCCTGGTTGCAGGCGGGCTCTGCGCTGCAGTCCTCGCCTACACCCCGCGTGGTCCGCGTCAGGGCTTGATCCAGGCAGCAGGACTGGCGGCTGTGCTGGCCCTCCTCGCCCTCGCAGCCTGGCTACGCGTCACGCTGTAGCCGGACCCGCACCGGGCACGGCCCCACAGTCCTGGACACAGCCCATGACCCCGACACCCACACAGGGTGCCGGGGGTTTCGTTTTTCCACAGGCCTTATCCACAGTGTTAATAACTTACATGCCTGTCATTCATGCCTGACTTCTGCGCCAGCGTCCGCTTTCCCGGATTTTTCCACCCGGCGGGCCGCCTTTCTCCACACCTGTGGATAACTCTTGGGGATAGACCTGTGCTTAAGTGGACAAACTGAGCATTTTCCGGAGATTTGTGGATAAAGCCTTGGATACCTTGGCTCCCAGGGCACTGAAGGCTGTAGCAGGCGGTCCTTTCAACAACTTATGCACACTGTTAATAACTTCCGCCGATGTAGTTCAGGATGCTTTCTCGCCCTGCATCCCAGTGTGCGGGCCTTTCCTGGCAGATAATCCCCAACTGGTTTCCACAGCTGTGGATAACTTGTGGGTATTGGAATGTTGGTAAGTGGATAAGCTTCAAGTGCCCCTGTTCCGCAATCCCGCCCCTCCAGGAGGTCTTCCTTGACCACCACGCAGCACATCTTCCTCGACAAGCAGCATCCTGCTGTCTGGCGCGCCATCAACGGGCTGGCCCTGAAGGTCAAGGAAGCTGCCGCGGACGCCGGAATAGACGCCAAGACTCTGGAACTCCTCAATGTGCGTATCTCCCAGATCAACGGCTGTGCCTATTGCCTGGACCTCCACGTCCGGGAAGCACTGGAGGCCGGGGAAACATCCCAGCGCCTGGCTGTGCTGCCGGCATGGCGGGACACAGCGTTGTTCACCGAGAAGGAGCGTGCCGCGCTGGCCCTTGTGGAGAGCATCACCGAACTCCCCAGCCAGCAGCTCCGTGAGCAGGAGGAAGGAATGGCCCGCAAGTCCCTGACGGAAGAGGAATTCTCGGTGGTCAGCTGGGTGGCGGTCAGCATGAACGCGTTCAACCGCATCTCCATCGTGAGCCACCATCCGGTCCGGCGCGACCGCCAGGAAAGCTAGCTGCACCTTCCACAGCGGAGATTATCCACAGGGTATTCCACACTGTTAATAACCGCATCGCGGGGGCAGGTTTTGGCTGCTGGCCCCAGTGGGCGCCGGAGGCCCGGTACTCCCCAGCGTTATCCGCAGGTTTTCAACACTGTGGATAACTTTGCCAACAGCTGGGGAGAAGGTCCTAGCGGGCTGGTTCCTGCCACACACCGGACGAGCCCCGGCGGTGGCTGTCCAGGAGGTGGGTGTCCACCATGCCAATGGCCTCCATCAGGGCGAACATGGTGGTGGGTCCAACGAAGGAGAACCCCTTTTTGCGGAGGGCCTTTGAGAGTGCCACCGATTCTTCGGACTGGGTGGGAATATCGGTGTGCACAACGGGGCGCGGGGTGGCCACGGGGCGGAACTGCCACACGAAGTCCACCAGGCCGCCCTCTTTCCTCAGGGCAACGGTGGCCCGGGCATTCTTGATGGTGGCGAGGATCTTCATGCGGTTCCTGACGATGCCGGGGTCCTGCAGGAGCCGCTCCACGTCGGCGGCAGTGAACAGCGCTACCGCGTCCGGATTGAAGCCCTCAAAGGCGGTGCGGAAGGCCGGCCGCTTGCGCAGGATGGTTGCCCAGGAAAGCCCGGCCTGGAAACCTTCCAGGCAGATCCGTTCGTAGAGGCCGTGCTCGTCGGTCACCGGAAGGCCCCACTCCTGGTCGTAGTACTCCCGGAGCAATGGATCAGACGCAGCCCAGGCCGGGCGGGCCAGGCCGTCGTCGCCGATGATCACTGAGCCGGCAGTCTCGGCAGCCATCCGGTTCCTCCTGGGGCCGTGAAGAATTGTTGGAGAAGAAGGCCTAGGAGCGCCAGCGGGTGGTCATCAGGAAGCCGACGATGGCAATGCCGAAGCCGGCCACGATGTTCCAGGATCCCCAGGCCTGGACCGGGAAGAGGCCTTCGCTGATGTAGTACGTGATGATCCAGAACAGCCCGATGATCATCAGCCCGAACATAACGGGCTTGAACCAGACAGGGTTCGGTTTGTATGCCTGCGGGGAGGCCGGCTGGACGGTGCTGGCAGTCTTCTTGCGCGGCTTTGACTCGGGCACTGGCTCTCCTTGGCAGGGTGGGCAAGCTCGGCGTCCCGGGCTTGATATCCTGCAAGAAGGAAATTGCCAGCGGTCTGCGCGATCTTGGACAAATCTGGATTCTTACTAGCAGCCAATTCTAGCCGGACTTCCTGGGCCGCCGGTGCCCAGCGGAACCGCCCCGAGGAGAACGCGTGGTATTGCAGGAGAAGGCGAGGCCCGCCGCTGCGCCGGCTGCCGGCGTCGGAATAGTCCGCATAACCATCCAGGTACTCGGCGAACTCCTCATCACCGCAGGCATCATCCTCCTGTTGTTCGTCGCCTGGCAGCTGTGGTGGACCAACGTGGAATCGGACGCGCGGCAGAGCGAAGTCATCAAGGAATTCGCCAAGGACCTCGGAAACCAGGACCTCGGCAGCCCGCCGCCCCCTGCCCCGCAGGAAACAGGCGCGCCCGCGCCTGCCGAGGATTTCGGTCCGCCGGTGGTGGGAGCCGCCCCCGGCCATGCCGGAACCATCGGCATCATGTACATCCCCCGGTTTGGCCCCAGCTACACGCGGCCCATCGTGCAGGGCACCACCAGCGACGTCCTGGACACCCTGGGCCTGGGCCATTACGCCACCACGGCCATGCCCGGAGCGGTGGGCAATTTCGCCGTCGCCGGCCACCGGCAGACGCACGGCGCCGTGCTGGACAACATCCATACCCTGGTCCCCGGCGACAAGATCTACGTGCAGACCAAAGACGGCTACTACGTGTACGTCTTCCGCAACAACCAGATAGTGATGCCCAGCCGTACCGACGTCCTGGAGCCGGTGCCAACCCTGCCCGGCGTCACACCCACGGAAAGCTACCTCACCATGACCAGCTGCAACCCGCGTTTCGGGCGGAAGAACGCATCATCGCCTATGCCCTGCTGGACAGCTGGCGGCCCGCCTCGGCAGGCCCGCCGGCGGAAATCGCCGCCCAGGTGGCGGCAGCGGTCGGGAAGGGCTGAGCATGTACGGATGGATTTTCCGCCACCTGCCCGGGCCTTTGTGGCTGCGGATCGTCACCTCGCTGGTACTCATTGCCATTGCACTGGTATTGATGGTCCAGTTCCTTTTCCGTGGATGTCCGAGTACACCCAGTTCACTGACTCAACGATTGGTGCAGCAAGCCAGCCATGACCACAACCAAGATCCTCGTGGTGGATAACTACGACAGCTTCGTCTACACCCTGGTGGGCTACCTCCAGGAGCTCGGCGCCGAGACCACCGTGGTCCGCAACGACGATGTCACCCTCGCCGAGGCCATCGAGCTGGCCAGCACCCGCGACGGCGTCCTGATCTCACCCGGTCCGGGCAACCCGGCCGAGGCAGGTGTCTGCATCGAACTGATCAAGTGGTGCGGGGAAAACAGCGTCCCCATGTTCGGGGTCTGCCTGGGCCACCAGGCGCTGGCCGAGGCTTTCGGCGGGAAGGTGACGCATGCCCCGGAGCTGATGCACGGCAAGACCTCCCTGGTGGAACACATCGGCACCAGTGTTTTCGCAGGACTCCCCTCCCCCGTCACGGCCACCCGCTACCACTCCCTGGCGGCAGTCCGGGAAACCATTCCGGACGTCCTGGAAGTCACTGCCCAGACGGCCTCGGGCGTGGTGATGGGACTCCAGCACCGGACCGCCCCGCTGTGCGGCGTCCAGTTCCACCCCGAATCGGTCCTGACCGAGGGCGGCTACCAGATGCTCGGCAACTGGCTGGAGTCGCTGGGCATGAAGGGCGCCGCGGCACGGGCTGCCAAGCTGAGCCCGCTCATCCAGCACTAGCCCCGTTTGGTGGGGCTCGCCGTCGGCGTTGGGGTTGCGGTGGGTGACGGCGGCGGAGGCGGCGCCTTGGCCACCACAATGCTGACCGTCTTGCCCTGTTCCACGGCGGCGTTGACTGCATCGCTCTGGTCCGTCACGCGCCCGGCCTCCACCTGGCCGTTTTCCACCTCGATGACATCAGGGACCAGGCCCAGCTCCTTGAGGGCAGCCTCGGCTTCCTCCCGCGTGCGGCCGCGCAGTTCGGGGACTGCCACCTTGCCAGTGGAGACCACCAGTTCAACAGTGGTTCCCACGCCCACCATCTGGCCGGGGGCAGGGCTGGTGGTAATGACGATTCCCGCCGGCACGGTGGCACTGTTGGCCGTGGTGGTGGACGGGGCGCCCACCAGCCCGCTCTGACGCAGCATGTCCCGGGCAGCAGCCTCCGTCTTGCCGGGAAGACTCTCCGGAATCTTGACGGCGCTGGGCCCTTCCGAGATGTTCAGGACCACTTCCGTGCCCGGGTTCAACGCACCGGATGCCGGTTCGGTGCCGATGGCGGTTCCCTTGGCAACGGTGTCATGCTGCATCCGGACAATCCTGGGCGGCAGGTCCGCTTTGTACAGTTCCTGCAACGCCGCAGACTCCGTCATCCCGGCCACGGCCGGAATCTGGACCTGCACGATGGGCGCGGGCCGGTTCACCGTGTTGTACAGCCACAGGCCGCCGCCAGCGAGGACCAGCAGGGTGACAACAACAGGGTGGCTATCCACGCACGACGGCGGGACGTCTGCCGGGTGCTCCGCTCGCTTTCCGGAGCGAACCCCAACGGCAGCGGTGCCGGGGCCGGGTCCTCCTCCTCGGCGGCGGGAACGGCGGCTGTGCCGCGGTCAGGGTATGCGGAGGTGGCGGCCAGCCGGCCGGTGGGGGCATCGTCGAGGAAGCTCGCACCGGTGGCAGCGAAGGCCTGGGTTGCCGGCGCCGCGGCCGGCACGTAGTCGTTGGGGTCGGTGGGTGCCTCCGAGGCGGGGACCGCCATGACCGGAATCCCGGACCTGGCCGCGCGGAGGGCGCGCCGGAAGGCGGCGGCGTCCTGGAACCTGTCCTCACGGTTCTTCTGCAGGGCTTTGGCCAGGACGGAGTCCAGCGCCGGGGAAACGTCGGGATTTACGCTGCTGGCGGGCTCCGGGATCTCCCTGACGTGCTGGTAGGCCACGGAGACGGGGCTGTCGCCGATGAAGGGCGGCCGGGACGTGAGCATTTCATAGAGCAGGCAGGCAGCGGAGTACAGGTCGCTGCGCGCATCCACCGTTTCACCCCGGGCCTGCTCCGGCGACAAATACTGGGCAGTGCCCACCACAGCCTGTGTCTGCGTCATGGTGGCCGAGGAGTCGGCCATGGCACGGGCAATGCCGAAATCCATGACCTTCACCGAGTCGGAGCCCTCGCAGTACATGACGTTGGCCGGTTTGATGTCGCGGTGCACAATCCCGGCCTTGTGGCTGTATTCCAGCGCTGCCAGGACGCCCAGGCAATAATCGATGGCCTGGGCGATGGTGACGCTGTTGGCGCGGATGAGCTCGCGGATGGTCTTGCCCTCCACGAATTCCATGACGATGTAGGGAACGCGGACGGACTCGGCGGAACCGTCTGGGACCGTGTGTTCCCCGGTGTCGTAGATGGCAACAATGGACGAATGGTTCAGCGCCGCCACCGCCTGTGCCTCGCGCCTGAACCGCGCCTGGAACTGGGGGTCCCGGGCCAGGTCGGGTCGCAGCAGCTTGATGGCCACGGTCCGCCCCAGCCGGGTGTCGGTACCCCGGTAGACGTCAGCCATGCCACCGCGGCCGATCAGGCCGCCCAGTTCATAGCGGCCGTTCAGGACACGCTGGTTGTCCACCGGGAGGCTGTCCTCCCGGTGCATCGGGGTGCGCGGTGACTCGTTCACTGGCTGTCCTGGGGGCTACGGCTTGCAGGTTGGCGGGGCACCCGGAAGCTCGCCGTCTGCGCAGTCAGGCAGCAGCGAGGTCGCGGTGGGCGCTGCCACCGACGACGTGGTGGGAACCGGTGTGGGCGTCGGAGTGGCAGTGGGGGTGGGTGGCGCCACGGCGTAGGTGACGGTGATGGGTGATCCCACGGGCAAGGGACCGGTCGGGTTCAGCCCCACTACCCGTCCCGGTGCGGCCTCCGAGGTCTGCAGCGGCTCAACGGTCACGGCAAGCCCCAGGTTTGACAGCTCCGACTGGACCTGGCGGTAATCCTTGCCCAGGTAGGCAGCCGGGATCACGTTGACCGTCTCCTGCGTGGGCTCCTGGGTGGGGCTCGGGGTGTTCCTCGTGGGAGTCGGCGATGCCGACGTGACGGTGGGACTGGCGGTGGTGGCCTGGGGGCTCGACGACGGCGGGCTGGACGTTGCGTTGTTGGACGGGAACAGGATTCCCTGCTGGTTCAGGAAGAACCCCACCAAGGCGAACAGCACCAGCAGGATCAGGGCGATGAGGGGCCAGGTCCAGGGGCTCCGGCCTTTCCGCTCGGGCTCATCGGCGGGCTCGTCGTCGTAAGTTGTCTCCTCCGGCACCCAGTTGCGTTCGGCAGCCAGCGCGTTGGCGCGGGCCAGCGGGCCCTGCGGGCCGTCCGCATCTGCGGCGGATGCCCCGGCAGCCCCGGCGGCGGCACCGGCAGCGGCCGCTCCGAGAACGGGCAGGGCCGAAGTGGGCGTCGGGGACGAATCCCGCGAGGCACCGATGACGCCTGTGGGTGCGGTGGCAGTGTCAACGGGCGCGGTGATGGGTCCCGTGGTGGCATCGAAAAGGAGCATGCCGGGCACGGCGGCGCGTGCTGCGTTGATGTCACCGTTGCGGATGGCCTCTGCTGCCTCGGCCAGCTTGATCGCGTTCGCCGGGCGGTCCTTCGGATCCTTGGCCAGCATCGACATCAGCAGGGCGCGGACCGGTGCAGGCAGGCTCTCCGGCAGGGGTGGCGGCGCGTCATTGACCTGCGCCAGGGCAATCGCGATCTGGGATTCCCCCGAAAAGGGCCGGTGCCCGCTGAGGCACTCGTAGCCGATGACGCCCAGTGAATAGATGTCTGATTGCCCGGTGGCGGTCTGGCCGGTGGCCTGCTCCGGCGCCAGGTACTGGGCGGTGCCCATGACCTGGCCGGTCTGGGTCAGCGGAACCTGGTCCGCGAGGCGGGCAATGCCGAAATCGGTGACCTTGACCCGGCCGTCAGGGGTGATCAGGAGGTTTCCGGGCTTCACGTCACGGTGCACCAGGCCCTGTGCGTGGGCAACGGCCAGGGCGCGGGCGGTCTGGGCAATGATGGACAGCGTGCGGTCCGGGACAGCACCTGCTCGCGCTCGATGATGGTGCTCAGCGGCTGCCCGGGAACGAGCTCCATGACGAGGTAGGCCGAGCCCTCCTCCTCGCCGTAGTCGAAGACGTTGGCGATGCCCACGTGGTTCAGGAGGGCGGTGTGGCGGGCCTCCGCGCGGAACCGCTGGAGGAAGCCGGGGTCACCGGTGTATTCCTCCTTGAGTACCTTGATCGCGACGATGCGGCCCAGGACCAGGTCTTTCGCCTTCCAGACTTCCCCATGCCGCCGATCGCGATCCGCGTGGTCAGCTGGAATCTGCCGCCGAGGGTGATTCCGGTTGTAGGCCTCACTTATTCAACACCGCCTCAAAAATTCTCTTCGCGTTCGGACTGGTCAGCTGTGCGCCGGTGTTGATGTCTACGCCCTCCATGACGATGGTGACACCCACCTGCGGATTGTTTGCGGGGGCAAATCCCGTAAACCATGAGTTGTTGGTTCCGTTGCCGAGCTCCGCCGTTCCGGTCTTGCCCGCCACCTGGACGCCCGGAACGCCCGCACGGTTTGCGATGCCTTCGCTGACCGCGCTGACCATCCACTCGGTGATCTGGTTGGCGATGGCAGGGGTGGTGGAAGTGCGCAGCTGCTTGGGCTGTGGCTCATCGATGACGCGGAGGTCCGGGGAGCGCAGGGTCTTGATGAGGTTGGGCTGCATCTGCACGCCGTCATTCGCGATGGCCGCAGTCATCATGGCCACCTGCAGCGGCGTGGCGCGGACGTCCTTCTGGCCGATGACGGACTGCGCCAGGCCGGGGCCGTCCAGGTCATCCGGGAAGGTGTTGCCGCTGGCGTAGTCGAGCTTCAGCTGGTCACCCATGTCCTGGCCGAAGCCGAACTTCTCGGCCTGGTCGGCGATGGCGTCGCGGCCAAGATCCAGGGCAATGCTGGCGAAGGGAGTGTTGCAGGACTGCTGCAGGGCGAAAGCGAAGCTGGCCGTGTCCCGGGTGTAGCAGTTGCCGCCCGCATAGTTGGGCAGGCGGTACTGGATGCCTTCGAACGGCAGCTCGGCCGGGTTGGGAAGCTCGCTGTCCTTGTTGTACTTTCCGGACGCCAGGGCCGCGGCAGTATCCACCAGCTTGAACACGGAGCCCGGAGCCAGCAGCTCGCCCGTGGGACCGCTGACGTTCGGATTCAGGTTGATCCCGGGCACCTTGACCAGTTCATTCATGCTGGCGGCTGCAGCCGCGAGATCCTGGGTGGCCACGAGGTTGGGGTCGTAGGACGGCTTGGACACCATGGCCAGGATGGCGCCGGTCTTGGGGTTGGTGACCACAATGGATCCCCGCTGTCCATCCGGGATCAGGCTGTAGGCGAGCTGCTGGATCTCAGGATCGATGGTGAGCTCCACCGAAGCACCCTTGGGCTGGTTGCCGAGGAACAGCTGCCCCACCCGGTCCAGGAAGAGCTGGTCCGAGTTGCCCGCCAGTTCACCGCCCATGGACTGCTCCAGGCCGGTGGCACCGAAGTTCTGCGAGAAGTACCCGGTGATGCCCGCGTACAGCTCCGGCTGCGGGTAAGTGCGCTGGAAAGCACAGGTCTCCGAGCCGCTTTCCACCGATTCAGCCACCGGGGAGCCGCCGACGACGATGGCGCCCCGGTCGTTGCAGAAACTCTGCAGGACAGCCCGCTGGTTCCACGGGTTTGCCTTGAGTTCGTCAGCGCCGATCACCTGGACGTAGCTGATGGCGCCGAAGATCAGGGCGAACATGGCGACGGCCGCCACCCATGAATGCCGGATTGCCTGGTTCACAGGTGCTTCACCGCCTCGGTTGGAGTGTCAATGCCGGTTGCTTCCGATCCCTTGGCCGGCGGCAGTGGCGTGGTGTCCACGGGGCCGCGGGCGGTGTGCGAAATCATCAGGAGCAGGCCAACAATGATCCAGTTGGCCAGCAGCGAGGAGCCGCCCGCCGCCAGGAACGGCGTGGTCAGGCCGGTCAGGGGGATCAGGCGCGTCACGCCGCCGATCACCACGAAGCACTGCAGCGCCACAGCGAAGGACAGGCCGCACGCGAGGAGCTTTCCGAACGCGTCCCGGGTGCCCAGCGCCGCGCGGAACCCGCGGGTGAACAGCAGGAGGTACATCAGGACGACGGCGAACAGGCCAATGAGCCCCAGCTCTTCACCCAGGGACGCGATGATCATGTCACTGTTGGCGAACGAACAGGTCCGGCCGCCCCTGCCCGAGTCCGGTGCCCACCAGGCCGCCGTTGGCCATGCCGAAGAGGCCCTGGACGATCTGCAGGCTGCCTCCCGGGGAGCGTCCGTAGACCTCCTCGGTGAACGCGTTCAGCCAGCCGTAGATCCGGAGTTCCACGTGGGAAAACACCTGGGCCGCAACGAACCCGCCCCCGGCGATGAGGGCCAGGCCGATCACCACCCAGCTGATCCGGCTGGTGGCCACGTAGATCATGACGATGAACAGGCCGAAGAAAAGAATGGAGGAGCCGAGGTCGCGCTGGAAGATGAGCACGCCGATGCTGACCAGCCAGGCAGTGATCATCGGGCCCATGTCCTTGAACCGCGGGAACTGCAGCGGGCCCACCTTCCGGCCGGCCAGCAGGATGAGGTCGCGGTTGGAGGACAGATACCCGGCGAAGAATATGGCCAGGGTGATCTTGGCGACCTCGCCGGGCTGGAACGTCATGGGCCCGAGCCGGATCCATACGCGGGCGCCGAGGATCTCACCGGCGCTGATGCCAGGCACGAGGGGCAGGATCAGCAGGAGCGCACTCGCGGCCAGGGAGATGAAGGTGAAGCGGCGCAGGATCCGGTGGTCCTTGAGGAACCAGATCACGGCGATGGCCACGGCCATGGCGATCAGGGTCCAGCGCAGCTGGTTGTTTCCGGTGTCCTCGCCGGGTGCGTCCAGGCGGTGGATCATGGCCAGGCCGATCCCGTTCAGGGCCACCACAATTGGAAGTATTACCGGATCGGCATATTTGGCGCGGAAGCGGAGGACGCCGTGGAAGACCAGTGCCGCCACTGCCAGCAGGCTGGACTGGAACCAGAAATCGGAGTCGAAGGCCTTTTCCTGGTCGACGCCCACCAGCATGTTGGCGCCGATGCCGACGGCCAGAGCCAGCAGAAGCAGTGCGAGCTCGACGTTGCGGCGCGGTTTGGGAAGGGTGCTGAGCTGGCTCATTGGCCCACCTCGCAGGTAACAGTGGGTGAGGGGGACGGGCTGGCCGCAGCGGGCGCAGCAGGATCAGTGGGGGCGGGCGCCGCCGGATCCGTGGGGGCCGGGGCCGGCGCTGACGGTGCCGCACCGGCCGACGGGGACGGGCATTCGTCCTCGGGGGACGTGGTGCCCGTCAGCTCGAGGTTCTTCACGATCCGCTGCGCGTCGTAAAGGTCGTTGGCAGGAACTGTCTGCCGGACCCGCTGCTGGGAGAACGGCGGCAGGGAGTCCATCCGGATCTCGGTGACCGCTTCCAGGCTGGACAGCTGGATGGGCCCGAGCCGCTGGGAAACCCCGTTGAAGATTGCGACCCGGGAATCGTACTCGCCGATGTAGTAGCGGGTCTGGGTCCAGGCATAGCCCAGCCACAAGCCCACGGTCAGGACCACCAGGAGGGCGGCCGCGATGGACCAGGTGACCCAGCGGCGGGGTTTCAGCGGCACAAGGGTTTCGTCGTCATCGCCGGTGAGCGGTTCGGCTTTGTGGGTGAGGACGGTTGCGGCCCGCCGGGCGACAGTCCGTCCGCCGATAGTGGGGATGGACCCGGATTCGGCAGCAGCCGCTGCGGCCCCGACGAGCTCATGCGGCCTGCTGGAAAGTTCTTCCCGGAGGACCTCGGCGGTGAGGTGCTCGCCGAGGTGCGGATCGGTGGAGCCGGGCTCCACGACGCTGGACCCGGCGCGTTCGGTGGGCTTCCCGCCGCCCCCGGCTTCGGCGGCATCGTCCGTGCCGGTGTCCGGAGCCTTCGCTTCGGCCTCAGGCGTGCGCGGCGCCTCGGCCGCGGGAGCAGGCTTGGTGCCCACAACGGGGGTGATGACGTCGACGGCGGCGGTACTGACGTCGTCGGGCGTTTCTTCAACGATCTCCACCATCACCACGGTGACATTGTCCGGGGAGCCGGCCTCGAGGGTCAGTTCCACAAGGGTTTCCACGCACTCGCGGAGGTCCTTGGTTTCCTTGACCGTGCGCTCCACGGCATGCCCCGCGACGTAATTGAGCCCGTCGGAGCAGAGCAGCCAGCGGTCGCCCGGTTTGACGTCGAGGGTGTCAAGGTCCAGTTCTGGGCTCGCGTCCACGTCGCCGAGGACCCGCATGAGCACGTTCTTATGCGGGTGGCTTTCCGCTTCCTCTGGCTTGAGCCGGCCCTCGTCGATGAGCCGCTGGACGAACGTGTGGTCCACGCTGACCTGCTTGAACTCGCCGTCGCGGAGGCGGTAGGCGCGGGAGTCGCCGATGTGGGCGAAATGCAGCTTGCCCTCGGCGAGCAGCAGTGCCGTAACCGTGGTGCCCATCCCGGCCAGCTTCGGGTTGATGTGCACCAGTTCGGAGAGCAGGGAGTTCGCGGTCTGGATTTCGTCCGCGAGGATGGTGCCGGCATCCCCGTCGTAGTCCGGGCGGTCCAGGTGGATCATGTCCAGGACGGTGGCAGCGGAGGCAACGTCGCCTCCCGCATGGCCGCCCATGCCGTCAGCCACGACGGCCAGGTGGCGTCCCGCGTATGCCGAATCGTCGTTCTTCGACCGGATCCGGCCCACATCGGAGCGCGCGGCAAAGCGCATGATGAGGTGCCGCTCCGCGGGCTTCTGCCCGTCTGCGGTGTTCTCTGGGACGGCCATGGCTATGGCCTCAATTCGATGACCGTCTTGCCGATTCTCACAGGTACGCCTGGCTCAACGGGGAGGGCACGGGTCAGTTGCTGGTCCGCGAGGTAGGTTCCGTTGGTGGAACCCAGGTCCTCGATGAACCAGCGGCTGCCCTGGGGAAACAGCCTGGCGTGGCGGCCCGAGGCATAGTCGTCCTCGAGGACCAGGGTGGCCTCCTGGGCGCGTCCCAGCAGGATGGGGCTGGCGGCCAGCGGTACCGAGGTTCCCTTCAACGGCCCCTCAACCACCACCAGCTGCCGGGCCTGCTGTTTGGCGGGCGCGGGCGGGGTTTCGAGATCCGGGTTCTTGCGGACCTGCCGTGCACTGGGCACCCCGGATGCTGCCTTGCGCCCGACCATGAGGTCGCGGCGCATGGCGGAAACAATGCTGAAGATGAGCACCCACAGGAGCAGGAGGAACCCAAACCGCAGCGCGGTAATGGTGAGGTCGCTCATGCGTGGCCACCCGGGCTGGCTGGAAGCAGGCGGAAAATGATCTTTGTCCGTCCCATCGTGATGGTGGAGCCGTCGGTAAGTTCGGTGCTTCCGGAAACTTTCTGCCCGTTGACGTAGCTCCCGTTGGTGGAGCCCATGTCCACGGCAGTGGAGACACCGTTCGCGGTGCGGATCTCAAGGTGGCGGCGCGAGACGCCCGTGTCCTCCACGTGGATATCGGCTTCGGAGGAGCGGCCGAGCACGATGGACGGGGCGTTGAGCGAATAGCGCTGCCCGTCGATGTCCAGCACGGGCTGGAGCCGGACCGGCTGGCGGCTGGGCGCGGCCGGAACGCTGGGCCGGGCGGGAGCAGCGGCCTGGGCGGCGCCCGATTTCTCCGTGGAGGAGACGATCTCGAAGTCTCCTGCCCGCAGTTCCGTATCCCGGCGGAAGGAGATCCGGACGGGGCCCTGCAGCGTGTAGCCCTGGCCGCGGACGTGGTTGATGACAACGTCGCAGAGTTCCTCGGCCAGCGGGGTGCCCCATTCCTGGGCCCTGCGGAAGTCGTCGTCGCTGAGCTGCACGTCGAAGACGTTGGGTGCCAGCGTCCGCCCGGCCGTGATGGTCAGCGCCCTGTGGTCCACTTCCCGGCGCAGCCGGCTGGCGATTTCCACTGGTTCAACCTGGGCTTTGGATCCGGTGGAGAAGACGCCCCGGACAGCCTTTTCAATGCCGCGTTCAACTTTGTCCAGCAGGCCCATGGTTCTTCTCCTTTCCCCCCGGATACGGGGCAGTCCTGGTTCCGGAACTTCTCTTTACGTGCAATGCACAACCCGGCAGTGCACCTGCATGACGCAGCCGCCGCTACATCCGATACTACTGGGCAGGCCTGTGAATGACCTTAATCCACAACGGCCCGCCGCCCGGAAAAGTTCATGCCCAGGGGTCCCGGGCATCTTGTCCGGCGGCCGTTTTACCTGCGCGGGGACTGGGAATAGCGGGTGTCTGTATGGGGTTTCACACAGCCCGGCGGAGGCCAATTGGTGTTTTGCGGCATGTGTCCGTTATGCTTGATCTCGCTGCTTTTACAAGACTGCGAATCCGGGAAACCGGTGCGGTCCGGTGGAAGAAGTTGCGCGCGAGTGGCGGAACGGCAGACGCGCTGGCTTCAGGTGCCAGTGTCCGAAAGGGCGTGGGGGTTCAAATCCCCCCTCGCGCACGCAAATGAAAGAGCCCCGGTCTTCAGGACCGGGGCTCTTTTGCGTTGTCTTCTGGTCTTGATTCCCGGGCCTGTTCGCGCATCAGTGCCTTCAGGATTCCGATGCGCGAACAAGCTTAGGCGCGGGCTGCAGGGTGCAGGCGTACGACGGCGGGAGGCCGCCAGGGTGCTTGGGCCCGGATTATCCGGACGTGCGCGCGGAAGCCTTGAACCGGCGTCGTGAGTTGGCCAGGTGGCTGCGCATGGCGGCGGCCGCCGCAGCCTCATCGCCGTCGGCGATGGCGTCGGCGATGGAACGGTGCTCCTGCACCACCTGGTCGAAGTGGTCCCGGGCATAGTGCTCGACGCCGGTCATCAGGCGGGTGCGCGGCATCGCGATCATCGTCTGCCCCAGGGCGGCGAGGCAGTCGGAGTAGTACGGGTTGCCGGAGGCGGCGGCCACCGCCCGGTGGAACTCGAAATCGGATTTCATGGCGTGGGCCGGGTGCCCGGCGCTGGCGGTGAACTCTTCGAGTGCCGCCTGGACCGCACGCAACTGCCGTTCGGTGTGGTTGCGTGCGGCCAGCGCGGCTGCCTCCGTTTCCACGCCCATCCTGAATGCCAGCAGGTGCAGCCGATCCTCCGTGGTGGCCACCGGACGGGCCCCCGGCGCTGCGGCGGGCCCGTCCGAGGGTGGAGTGAGGGCGAAGCTGCCGCGGCCGCGCTCGGTTTCCACCAGTCCCTCGGCCTGGAGCCGGGTGAGGGCGGCACGCACCACCGTGCGGCTGACGCCAAAATCGCTGATGAGCGTGTTTTCACTGGGCAGCTTCTCACCGGGCTGGATGATGCCGTCAACGATGCGGTTGCGAAGGTCGGCGGCAAGGTCCGCGGTGAGGTTCCGGCTCATGGCTTCAAGATTACGCGCCGAACTCCGCTGATTCGGTGGTCCAGGCGCGCGCCTGGTCACTGAGGGTGACGCCGAGTCCCGGCCGGTCCGGCACGATCATCCGGCCGTCCTTGGTTTCAAGGCGCTCATTGAACAGGGGGTCCAGCCAGTCGAAGTGCTCCACCCACGGCTCGCGCGGATAGGCCGCAGCCAGGTGCAGGTGGATCTCCATGGCGAAGTGCGGGGCAAGGCCCAGGCCGCGTTCGTCCGCGAGGGCGGCGAGGCGCAGGAACTGGGTGATGCCGCCGACGCGCGGGGCGTCCGGCTGGATGATGTCGCAGCCGTTGGCGGCGATGAGGCCCTTGTGCTCGGCCACGGAGGCGAGCATCTCGCCGGTGGCGATGGGCGTGTCCAGCACCTGGGCGAGATGGGCGTGGCCTTCGAAATCGTAGGCGTCCAGGGGTTCCTCGATCCAGATGAGGTTGAATTCCTCAAGCTGGCGGCCCAAGCGCAGTGCCGTCGCCCGGTCCCACTGCTGGTTGGCGTCCACCATCAACGGGACGTCCCAGCCGATGTGCTCGCGGATGCCCGCCACGCGGCGGAGGTCTTCCTTGCTGTCCGGCAGGCCCACCTTGATCTTGATGCCGCCGATGCCTTCGTCGAGGGACTGCGTGGCGCGGGCCTTCACCTCGTCGAGGGTGGCATTCAGGAAGCCGCCGGAGGTGTTGTAGGTCTGGACGGAGTCGCGGTAGGAGCCGAGGAGCTTGGCCAGGGGGAGTCCGGCGCGCTTGGCCTTGAGGTCGTACAGGGCGATGTCGATGGCGGCGAGGGCCTGGGTGGCGACGCCGGACCGGCCCACCGAAGCGCCCGCCCAGAGGAGCTTGGTGTAAAGCTTGCCGATGTCGTTGGGGTCCTCGCCGATGATTCCCTCGGCAACTTCCTTGGCGTGGGCGTACTGGGCCGGACCGCCTGCGCGCTTGGAGTAGCTGAAGCCGAGGCCGGTGTGGCCTTGTTCGGTGGTGATCTCGGCGAAGAGGAAGACCACTTCCGTCATTGGCTTCTGGCGGCCGGTGAACACTTTGGCGTCGCTGATGGGCACGGCGAGCGGGAGGCGGGCGGTGGACAGTTTGACGTGCCGGATCAGGTCGACGGTGCTCATGGATTCTCCTAGTGAAGGGATGCTGGGCGCCATCGCCCTCCCTCATAGGATACAAGTAACTAACTTATAGTACAAGTACTTCCAGGGGTGGCGATTGGCCAGGGCCCGACAGTGGAATGTAACGTTTAGGTCACCGGTCGGAGCGCACGCCCGGCGAAGCATCATTGCTGCTTCTGGGTGCTATGCCCCTGGGGTGCCCCTCCGTTACCAGGCCGGAAACCGTTCCAGGCGGGAACCTCTCGAGGCCTGCCGCTCCGCACTCCCATGAAGAGGCTTTGTTTTCCATGCGCAGGAATTATCTGCTGGCCACCGGTACGCTCTTTGCTCTGTTCGTGACCACCGCGTGCACCTCACCCGGTCCGACGGCGGCGGCAGATCCGGAGCAAGCCGGGACCACGGCCAGCGCCGACGCCGCTGCGGTGGGTACCAGCCAATTGGCGGCGGCTGCGAGGGCTAGGGCCGCGGCGGACAGGAAGACCGCGGACGAGGCTGCCGCCCAGGCGAAAGCGGAAGCCGATGCGAAGGCTGACGCCGACGCGGAAGCAGAAGCCCAGGCGAAGGCAGAAGCCGAGGCGAAAGCGGAGACAGGCGCCGCGCAGGCGGGGGAGGCCGCTGCAGCCGGGCAGGCCCCCGACGTCGAGGGGACGCCTCAGGATGCGGGCGGCGGAACCGCCGCGGCTTCTCCTGCTCCGGTGGCGGCGGTGCCGACTACGACCGGCCAACCGGCTGCGCCATCCCCCGCGCCCACCCCCGTGAACGGACCGGCAGCAGGCTCCATCCCCACGCTGCCAGCGGAGGACCCCACGTGCCTCCATGCCCTGGCGGACGTGGGAGCGGTGATCGGCGGCCTGTTAGGCGAAGACGCCGGGCCGGATGCGAGCCTCCTCGGGGACATCAGCTGCGAAGTCACTGGCGGGGGCGAGGTCGCAGGGGATTAGGGCGGACCGGTTCAGCCCGCCTGCCCCCGCAGCGCCCCCAGTCCCGAGATGAGCGCCTCCAGCCCCAGGCCGAACGCCGTGTCGGCGGGGCGCCCGGGGCCAGCGGAACTGCGGACTGCGGCGGTGAAGTGCGGGTTCGCCTCGGCCATCGACCCCGGCTCGAAGATGTCTCCCGGGGCCGTCACGTCATAGGCGGATCCGAAGATAAAGGACTCCAGTGCCACGATCGCGGACACAATCCGCTCCTCCGGGAAGCCGGCGTCCAGGAACCCCTTGCTCACCGTCTCGTACATTGCCAGGGTCTGCGGTGCGTCCGTTACGGGCAGCACGGCAATGACCGGAATCAGGGGAGTGTGCTCGGCAAAGACGTCCCGGTAGCTCCAGGCCCAGGTGCGCACCGCATCCTCCCAGGACTTCGAGCCGAACGCCGAGACATCCACCAACGACGTCAGGTGGTCCTCCACCAGCAGCAGCACGTCGCGCTTAGACGCCACGTGGTTGTACAGGGCCGACGGCGCCACCTCCAGCTGCTTCGCCAGCGCCGCCATGGTGAGCCCGTCGTAGCCCTTGCGACTGATCAGGTCCAGGGCCGCCGTCGTAATGCCTGCTTTGTCCAGCACCGCAGCCGATGGCCGGCCGGCCCGCCGGCGCCCCGTCCCGGTCCCCGCGGTGCGTCCTTCTTCGGCTGATACTGCCGGCATTCCTGCCCTTTCTTTGGTGGTCCCCAGCATTATTCCACCCGGGCACTTCCGGTCCCGGCCACTACCAGCTATAGTTTTACTAAATGAACGGCATTCATTTAGTGCTCCCGGTCACTTCGCGGGAGGCAGAGAGGACATCATGCTGAACCTGAACCGCGACGTCGTCGTCGTTGGCGCCGGTCCCTCCGGACTCACCGCGGCCCGGGAGCTCAAGAAGGCCGGGCTCACCGTCGCCGTGCTCGAGGCCCGCGACCGTGTGGGCGGCCGTACCTGGACCGATACCGTGGACGGCGCCATGCTCGAAATCGGCGGCCAGTGGGTCTCCCCGGACCAGACCGTACTCCTGGACCTTCTCGACGAGCTCGGACTCGAGACCTACCCCCGCTACCGCCAGGGCGAATCCGTCTACATCGGCTCCGACGGCATCCCCGTCCGCTACACCGGCGACACCTTCCCGGTGGATCCCGCAACCAAGGCCGAAATGGACCGCCTGGTCGCCCTGCTCGACGGGCTCGCCGCGGAAATCGGCGCCACCGAACCCTGGGCCCACCCCAAGGCGCGGGAACTGGACACCATCTCCTTCCACCACTGGCTGCGGCAGAACTCCGCCAATGAGGAAGCCTGCAAGAACATCGGCCTGTTCATCGCCGGCGGCATGCTCACGAAGCCGGCCCACGCCTTCTCGGCACTGCAGGCCGTGCTGATGGCAGCCTCGGCTGGCTCATTCACCCACCTGACCGACGAGGACTTCATCCTGGACCGCCGCGTGGTGGGCGGCATGCAGCAGGTCTCCCTGCTGCAGGCGCAGGAACTGGGCGACGACGTCGTCCTGAATACCCCGGTGCGCACCATCAACTGGGAGCCGGACGCCGACGGCGGCCACCGCGTCACCGTCGAATCGGACCGCGCCACCGTCAACGCCCGGTTCGTGATCATGGCCGTCCCGCCCAACCTGTACTCCCGCGTCTCCTTCAACCCGCCGCTGCCCCGCCGGCAGCACCAGATGCACCAGCACCAGTCCCTGGGCCTGGTCATCAAGGTCCACGCCGTCTACGACCGCCCGTTCTGGCGCGACAAAGGCCTTTGTGGCACGGGCTTCGGCGCCGACGCCCTGGTCCAGGAGGTCTACGACAACACCAACCACGGCGACACCCGCGGCACCCTGGTGGGCTTCGTCTCCGATGAAAAGGCCGACGCCGTCTTCGAGTTGGGTGCCGAAGACCGCAAGAAGGCGATCCTGGCCTCCATCGCAGGCTTCCTCGGCGACGAGGCACTCACGCCCGAGGTCTACTACGAGTCCGACTGGGGCTCGGAGGAATGGACCCGCGGCGCCTACGCCGCCAGCTACGACCTGGGCGGCCTGCACCGTTACGGCAAGGACCAGCTAACCCCCGTCGGCCCCATCTACTGGGCCTCCTCCGACCTCGCCGCCGAAGGCTACCAGCACGTGGATGGCGCCATCCGGATCGGCCGTCAGACCGCCGCCCGGATCGCCGAAGTGGCAAAGGTGGCTGTCGCCGTCGGGTAGCAAATAAGCATGCTTACTAATAGGCTTGCCAGTGGGGAGCGTCCCCTATGCAGACAAGCGAGGTGAGACATGACTGACGCCCAGGGCATCAGCAAGGTTACGGACATCATCAACGATTCCAGGATCGGGATGTTGACCACCATCAACGAGAAGGGCGCCCTTGTGAGCCGGCCGCTGGCAGTCCAGGAGGTTAAGGACGACGGCGACATGTGGTTCTTCACCGGGCTCGGCACGTCACAGGTCGCCCACGTCCGGGCCGACGCGCGCGTCAATGTCGCCTTCGGCCAGCGCACCGAATGGGTGTCCGTGGCCGGGACCGCCGAGGTTGTGACGGACCGGGCCAAGATCCACGAGCTGTGGAACCAGGCAGTCGAAGCGTGGTTCCCGGACGGACCGGACACCCCCGAGGTGTGCCTGCTGCATGTCGATTCGGACTCCGCCGAGTACTGGACCAGCCCGGGCGGCACCGCCGCAACCGTGCTGCAGTGGGTCAAGTCAAAGGTCACCCATGACCGGATGAGTGTGGGCGAAAGCGGCACCGTGGAGCTGTAGGTTTCGGTGAAGGGAAAGGCGGGGCAGCAGCCCCGCCTTTTTCGTTCTCCCCAATGCGGTGCTCAGTGGATATGTCATGGCTGGCCGCGCAGGCCCCGTACGAAGGGTGCTTTTCCAGGGCCGTCCTCTCAAGCCGGTCGACCAGTTCCACGTCCACCCGGGTGTCCATTGCGCCTGCTGTCTTGAGCGCGCCCGTTACTGCGTCGCGGACTCCTTCCATGGAAGCTCCCGGGGCGAGGCCGCAGAGAAGCACGCGGAGCCTTAAGGGCTCCTGGACAACCTGCCACCCGTTCCTGCCAGCTTCGTCGAGGATGTGGTGGAACACGATCGGATGGATCGCCACCCGGCCTGCTTTTCCGGGCAGGTGCAGGACGTCCTCCATCCGGCCTTCGATCTCGTGGAGCAGTGTGAAGGAGCGTCCGCAGGGGCAGCCGCGTCCGCCGAGCTTTATGGTGTCGGACATTTCGTAGCGGATGAGGGGAAGCGTCCGGGAAAACAGAACCGTGACGAGGAGCTTTGCCCCCGTTGTTCCGGCCGGTACCGGTGTTCCGGCCTGGTCCACGGGTTCGACGATCAGCAGGTCTTCGTAGACGTGGCGGTTTTGATGCGTGCAGGGAGATGCGATCCCTGCCGTCTCGGTGGCTGCGTAGACATCGAAGGGCTTGCTTCCCCATGCGGCCTCCAGTTCCGCCGCAGCGTGGGGGCTGAGGACCTCGGATGCGGACATGACGCCCTCCGGGGAGATGTGCAGGCGTCCGGCGCGCTGCTCCGCCGCGAGGGGTTTGAGGGCTGAGGCGTAGCCCACCAGGACCCTGGGTTGGAACCGGTTCAGCGCGGCAACCGTCTCGGCCATGGGCGCGGTAACGTCCAGGCGGAGGGCAGGGACAAGTCTGGAGCGCACGGACGCGCCGACGACGGCGGACTGGTGGGTGGGGACGCGCGAGCTGATTAGGGCCATTTTCAGGGGCCTGGTGAGCCCGACCGGGATCCCGGCCCAGTCGTTCGCCCGGGCGTAGGAGGCCAGGACGGTTGCCCACTCGGCGCGGTTCCAGACGAAGGTTCCGCGCCGGCCGGTGGTCCCGGCCGTTGCTGCAGCCCACCACCTGCCCTGCCAGGGCAGCCCCGGGTCTCCGTCGCTCTGGGCCAGGGCGCGCAAATGGTTTTCAAGGTCAGCGAGCCTCAGGCCCGGTGCGGTGACCGCCTCGTCGAAGTGGTCCATCAGGTCCGCCTTCGTCACCGGCGGCAACTGGTCCAGTGGGGCATCGCGGAGGCCGGCATGGTGGCGCCGGTAAAACGCCGAGCCGGCATAGGCTGCGCTGCGGAGCTCCTGGAGGGCGTGGTCCTGGTGTGCGGTGATCCGGGCGGCGTCCCAGTGATCCCTTCTCCGCCGGGCGGCGCGCAGGAACACCAGCCGAGAGAAAAGGCGGAGGTCCATGGCTGATGCCTTACCGGGTGCCTGTCGGGGAGCACGGCCGGAGCGGGACGCGCCCGGGGGTGGGGAGATTGCTCATGCCACAAAGTGTCAGGCCCGCAGGTCAGGTCCGGTAGTGCCCAACGTCCCGCCCGGTCAGGGCACCGAGCACGGCGGGAAGCAGTACACCGTTGCGTCCCCACACGGGGTCCAGGATCTCCACGTACCAGGAGTCGGCAAGCAGCAGTGCCAGGGCGTCATTGGTCTCGTCGGCCCAATCCCGGATCTGCGCCTCGTCCACCGGGTTCTCGCTCGAGCCCAGCACCGTGGTGACTTCCGCTCCGGCCAGGGTGACCGGGATTGACGCGCTGCTGGCCTCGCCCGGCGCGTGGGCCACCGTGACCAGGTCAGTCCGGGTGGACAGTGACAGCAGGTCTCCGGCAACGGCGGCGCTGCAGAAGCCTGTCACGTACTCCCGCTGTGCGGCGGTACCGGTCTGCAGGCCCGGCTGGGACTCCTTGGTGAACAGCCCGTTCCGGTTCAGCTCGGCCAAGGCCGCAGCTATCGGTCCCGTCTCCGCGTCGTAGCCCGCGGCGAAGTGACCGGGCTGGTACGAGCTGCCGCCCTCCAGCCAGCGGGCGGTGAGCTCACCGGCGGCTTCCAGGGTGGTGGCCTGGCGCCACACCCCGCGGTCCTCGAGCAGCCGGCCGAACTGGTCGCGCTCCGGCAATTCCTCTGGCTTCATCTCCGGATGCTATCGCCGGTGCGCCGGAACCTTCCAGCGCCGCCGACACACCACTTAACGTCCGGCCTATGCCTGCTCGGCGGGAATCCCGGCCGCCCGCTCGGCATCGGCCAGCGAGGCAGCAAGGCGCGTGACGGCGTCGGGATAGCCCTGGTGGGCATGGAGGCGCAGTTGGTCCGCCGTCCGCATCGCCTTGATGAACGCCGAGGTCTCCGGCAGGCGCACGTCCGTGAGGGCTGGATAGTCGATGCTGCACGCCGGGTCCAGCTCATAGCGCCGCCACCTGGCGACAACTTCGTCGTGCCGGGCAATAGCCGCCAGGTGCGCGGACTCCTGCTCGCGGCTGTTCTGCCGCGCCGCGCGCCGGCTGAGGTACCGCGGGGTTCCCCGGTACGCCGCAACGCCCGCGGCCACCCCGGCCGCGCCCAGGAACAGGCCGGTCCAGGGCGAGACCAGCGCAGGAATCAAAAGGGCAGGAACAGCGACGCATGCCCCAAGGAACAGGTCCCAGAAGAGCTGGTCCGACCGTTCCGGCTGCCCGTTGCCACCGGCAAGGGCACGGCGCCGGACCACAAAGACGGTGGCGGCGACGCTGGCTACCAGGACAGGCCCTGCCAGCAGCAGCGCCCACACCCCCTGGACCAATCCCTCGAACAAGGATTCCCCCATGGCTGACACCCGACCCTAACAGCGCCCGGGCCGCGGAATCCCGGGCTGGTCATTTAATTGCACAGTGTCCGGGACGCAGGGTCAATGGCCTGGAAGGTTCCCTGAAGCGGGGCTGGAACGTACGGTGAGGAGCATGAGACTCAAAATGTGCAGCATCCACGTCAAGGACCCCGCCGCCGCCCACAGCTTCTATACCGGAACCCTGGGCTTCGAGACCCTGATGGCCATGCAGGAGTACAACCTGTACATCATCAAGGACCCCGGTGCGGACGCGAATTCAGTTGGCCTGCTGCTGGAACCCAGCGACAATCCGATCGCAGCCAACTACATGAATGCCCTGCACGACGCCGGCCTCCCGGCCATCGTCTTCGGCGTCCCGGATGTCCAGGCCGAGTACGACCGGCTGATCAACGAGGGCGTGGTGTTCCGGGGCGAACCGGCCGAGGACCCGTCCGGCATCAGCGCCGTGTTCGACGACGGCTGCGGCAACTTCGTCCAGCTGCACCAGGACTGACATTCCTTAAAGAACAGAGGATTGTCCGCGGGTCCGCGCCTTTACGGGTGGGACCGGCGGACAAGCCTCTGATGCGGGAGAGCCTAGTTGGCCTGCGCGCGGGCTTTCTTTGCAGCCTTCTTCGCGGCCTCTTCCTTCACCCGCTGGGCTTCGGCGCGGACTGCGGCGTGCGTGGCGCGCTCGGTGACCAGCCACTGCGGGGGAGCCTGGAGCAGCGCGGTGATTTCCGCCGTCGTCAGCGCGTCCTCAACGCCGCCGCGGGCCAGGCCGCTGATGGAGATGTTCAGCTTCTGCGCCACCACGGGACGGGGGTGCGGGCCGTTGCGGCGCAGCTCTGCGAGCCATTCCGGCGGGTTGGCCTGGAGCTCGGCGAACTCCTCCCGGGTGATGGTTGATTCCTGGAACTCCTGCGGTGTTGCGGGCAGGTAGATGCCAAGTTTCTTGGCAACGGTGGCCGGCTTCATGGACTGGGAGTTTGCAGAGGTCATGCTTCAAGGGTATCCGGGCGGACGGTACTGTGAAGACGTGCCCACTGACAACACCACCCCGCCCGACGCATCCGAGGACTCCGACGCGGGGGAGCAGGCGGCGCCGCGGACCCTCCGCATTGCCTACGTGCCGGGGGTGACCCCCGGCAAGTGGATCCGCCGCTGGGAAGAGCGGATGCCGGACATTCCGTTGCAGGCGTTCATGCACGACGGCGGCGCGCACGTTGGCCCTGTCCGCGGAGGCCAGGCGGACATGGCCTTTGTCCGGCTCCCCGTTGAGCGCGACGGCCTGAGCGTCATCCCGCTCTACGAGGAGCAGCCGGTGGTGGTGGCTCCGAAGGGCCACGAAATCTCTGTGTTCGAAGAGGTGGCGCTCGCCGACCTGGAGCAGGAGTCCTTCCTGGATGTTGCTGCCCTCGGTGGGCCGGAAGCCGCGCTCCAGGTGGTTGCCGCCGGGGCCGGCCTGGCTGTCCTGCCCATGTCCGTCGCCCGCCACTTCAACGTCAAGGACACGGTGGCCCGCCGGCTCAACGGCGCCCCGGGAACCGAGATCGCCCTGGTCTGGCTGGCGGACGCCACGGACGAGGTCCTGGAGGAGTTCATCGGGATCGTCCGGGGACGCACCGCCCAAAGCTCCCGGCAGCCGTCCGCCCAGCCGGCCAAGGTGAAGAAGGATCCCAAGCCGGACCGCCGGGGCGGGGGAGTGCGGAAGCCGGCACCCAAGGTCGCCCAGCGCTATGCCCCCAACCCGGACAAGGGCCGCGGCAAGGGATCCCGCAAGAAGGGCAAGCGCTAGGGCCCTGGTGGAGACCTAGTACCGGTTCCGCGGGGGAACGTGGCCGGTGCGCGCCTGCCGCGCCTTCCGCGCACGCATGATGCGGCTGATGACGGTGGGCAGCAGGGCGAAAAGCAGTTTCTTCATGGCGTTGCTCCTTGGCTTAGGCGGGGAAGACCGAAGGCCGCCCTTCCGGACGGAAGAGCGGCCCTCGGCTGTTTGTCCTAGGTGTTTTGGACGTTGGTTTTGGCGTCGGTGGCGCGGTCCTTGACGTCGGTGGCGGCGTGTTGGCCTTCTGTTTTGACGTTTTGGGCTGCGTCGGTGGCGGTGGCTTTGACGTTTTCCATCGCTTCGCGGGCGGGTTCCTTGAGGTCCTGGGCCATGTCTTTGGCGGCCTCGGTGACCTGGTTGGCCAGGGGCTGGGCTGCGGTTTTGAGCTGGTCCGCGGCTTCGCGTTCTTTCTGGCTTGGCGGGATCAGGGAGGAGACGAGCATCCCGGCGCCGAAGGCGATCAGGCCTGCGGCGAGGGGGTTGCCCTGGGTTTTGGCTTTGACCTGGTCCGGTGCGTGGGACACGGCCGTGCCGGCGTCGGAGAGCCGGGCGGCGACGTTGTCCTTGGCGTCGTGGAGGGTGTCGCCGGTGTGGTGCAGGGCGTCGCTGGTGTGTCCGGTTCCGGTGTGCATGGTGTTCTGGACGCGGGTGGTGGCGTGGTCTGCTGTTCCCATGATTTTCTCCTTGACCCCGGTCACGGCGTCCCGGACTTTGTCGGTTTGGCGGTGGACGATGTTGGACGGGGTGACTTTGTCCGCGACGGCGTCCACGTTGGTGCCCAGCCGGGCGCGGGTGGCTTCGATGTCTTGGCGGATTGCGTCGGGGTTCTCGCTCATCGGTTGACCTCACCTGGTTTTAGGGTTGGGGGGATTTCGGAGAGTGTTTCGCCGGTCTGGGCAGGCCTTTGATCTGTTTGAGTTCCTTGCGGCCGATGCTGGCCAGGACCGCGGCGATGATGGCCCAGAGGACGGCGACGATCACGGCGGCCCAGCCAAGCGGCATCAGGGCGCCGAGGGCGAACATGAGGGCCAGGGACAGGAAGACCAGGACGAAGTGTCCGGCCACGCCGGCGCCGGCGAGCATGCCGGAGCCTTTCCCGGCGCGGCTGGCGGATTGTTTGAGTTCGGCCTTCGCCAGTTCCACTTCCTGGCGCATCAGGGTGGACAGGTCCCGGGTCACATCACCCAGGAGCTCCCCAAGGGAGGCGTTATCGGCCTTCTGATGCGCCTCACTCGGCGGCATCTCAGGAATCTGGCTACTCACAGTTGCCGCCCTTCCGTTGACCGGTAGGTGCCGTCAGCAGCACGGTAGCTGCCGTCCTCATCCCGGTAGGGGTCATCCTCGAAGCGGAGCGGGGTGTCCTCCGTGGTTCCAGCCGGAAGGGTGGAGGTGGATACCGGCGCTCCGGTGCCCACTGTCGGTTCCGTGAAAAGATCGTCCGTGCCTGCGGCGTAGACCGTTTCCTGGCGGAGCGGTGCTGCCGGCGGGGTGGCCGCCTGCTGTGCCAGCGTGCCCGTCACTCCAGTGCTGGTCTCCGGTGCGCCTGCCGTGAGGCTCCGCGTAAGGCGGCCCGCCAGGACGCCGGCACCGGCCGCAAGCAGCAGGAACGTGCCGGGGCGGTTGCGGGCGAAGCGCTGGACCTCGGTCAGCATATCGCCGGGTTCCTTGTTCTCAAGCCACGATGCGACCGATTCACCGCGCTGGGCGGCCTGCCGAATGAGATCGCTGGCCATTCCCTGCTGGTCCGGGGCGGAGGCCATGCTTTGCAGCTGGCTGGACAGGGAGCGGATGCCCTCCGCTGCCTTCTGCTGCTGCGTGCCGGCCTGGCTGGTCAGGCCGGACTTTGCCTGGTTCAGCAGGTCCTGTGCGTTGTACTTCGCCTCGGCAGCCACGTTGGCAGCCTCACTCTTGGCCGTCTGGGCGACCCCCTGGGCTGCGGTTGCTGCGTCGCTGGCTACATGCGAAGCCTCTTCCTTCGCCGCTTGCGTCTTGGAGGTGGAGGAGGTGTCCGCGGCAGCAGTCGTGTAGCTGCCATCAACTCCTGTGGCCTGTCCGGCGTACGGATCGGCCGGCGTGGTGTTCGGGGTCTGGGGCCATTGGTTCTCTGTCATCGGGCTCTCTTTCTCAAGGGTTAGCTGGCGATCAAGAACCAGCAGTGCTGGCGATTAGTAAGCATGGTTACTAACTAGATACTAAGCACACTTCCCTTTTGATGCGCAAGGGGCAGCGGCAAGCGCTTGTGATTTTGCGCGGCCGGGACGTGGGAGGATAGTAAGCCTACTTGCGAATTTGATGCTAAGCATGCTTATTGTAGGACCGTAGAGAAGCAAGTGCAGCAGCCTATTGCCACCTACAGGAAGGCCATGGCCGATGACGAGCAACCTTGATCCCGACGCCCGGAACAGCTACCGCCTCATCACGTTGGCGGCGCGGCTGGTCCAAAGGCGGCAGGATGATGCGCTGGCTCACTTGGGCCTGACGAGGGCTGCCGTTATTGCATTGGAGGGCCTGGCCCCGGGCCCGCTGAACCAGGAGCAGCTGGCCGACGCCATTCGGGTGCAAAGCCAGACGCTTGGCCGGATCCTTACCCGGCTGGAAGCAGCGGGGCATATCACCAGGACGCGGCAGGCAACAGACCGCCGGCAGCTCAAAGTCGAACTCACCGAAGCCGGACGCACGGCACTGGAATCGGCCCGGCATGCCGAGATCAATGCCTACCCGGATGACCCCAGCATTGGCTGGAAAGTGCTGCAGGACGAGCTGACCAAGTTCGTCAGCGCGCTGCCGGCAAACCGGCATCCGGAAGTGCTCCCCTTCGTGGCGCCGGACCACCGGACGCGGCGGCCGCACACGCCCAAGACTGGGGGCCGGCGCGGGCCGGGCGAGGAATTGGCCCAGGAGCCACAGTCCGATGCGCAGCCGGCTAGGGCCGTGGACCCCGAGCGGAAAGACTAGCTAAGCCGGGCAGGCGTCCTTCAATGCCTCGACGGACTCTTGCGGCACCTGGTCGCCGGCCTCCGCAATCTCGCCCAGCGGCGTCGTAATTTCCGCGGGAACCCCTGCCGTGCGGGCTGCAGAAACCAACCCGGCAAGGACCTGCTTGTCCTCCACGCTCACCAGTCCGTCCTGGACCACGGCACAGATCTGCCGGTTCACTTCGTCCGCGGCCGCCGTGGCAACTTTAGACGCGGCATCGTTGGCGGCATCGGTGGCAGCTTCCTCCACGGCACCGCAGCCGGCAAGCAGCAGCATCAGGGGGACGGCGGACAGGGCGGCGAGGCGGCGTTTCATGCTTCAAGCCTAGCCGCTGCTCCGCCGCCGCCCCGAGCGGGCAAAATCAGCGCGGGCTGGCCGCCGGCACCCCGAGTACGGTGTCCAGCAGCCCGTTCCGGAACTTTCCGTCAGGATCGTGCGCTGCCGCCAGCGAGCGGAACCCTGCAAAGCGGGGGTACAGCTGCTCCCAGTCATGGCCGGCGGGTGAGAACAGCTTGCCCCAGTGCGGGCGGGCCCCGAAGGGACGGAGCCGGTCCTCGAGTTCGGGAAGGAGGGCCTCCACCTCCGGCTGCAGGGGCTTCCAGGTGAAGTGCAGGGCGGCGCTCTGTTGGCGGTAGAACGGGCTGAGCCAGAAATCGTCGGCCGCGCCGGTGCGGATCTCCGAGACGAACAGCAGGGGTGCCAGCTTGTCTGCGAGCCCCCGCACCGCCTCGATGGCGGCGGGTGCGTGCTCCAGCGGAAGGATGAATTCGCTTTGCAGCTCCTCGCCCTTGCTGGGCGTGAACTCGTGGCGGAAGTGCGGCAGCCGGTCCAGCCAGGGGCCGGGCTCATCCATCTGCGGCGTGCAGTTTTCCGCGGACATGTCCGGCAGCGGGTGCCGGGGCCGGGCGGCGGCCGTAGCACCGAAGAGGCCGGCCAGGGGCGGTTCCTCGTCGAGAGCCTTGAGCCAGACCTGGCTGATGGCGTCGCCGGCATAGTTGGTGAAGAGGCTTACGCTGTAGGCGCTGGACACCAGGGCCGGAAAGTTTTCCAGTGCGCGGTCCCACGGCAGGTCCTCGAGCACCCGCTGGCGCATCCGGAAGCTGGGCCGGACGGACAGTTCCAGGCCGGTGACGACGCCGAATGCCCCCGATCCCACCACGGCGGCCAGGAACTCGTCGCCGTCCCCGCGGGACAGGGTGGCCACGTCGCCGCCGGGCCGGACCAGCTCGATGGTCTGGACGGCGCCCGCCAGGGACTGGTTGCCGACGCCGGACCCGTGCGTGCCGGTCTGCACCGCGCCCGCCACCGAAATGTGCGGCAGGGAAGCCAGGTTATGGATGGCCAGGCCCCGCCTTTCCAGCGTCCGGCACAGCTCGCCGTAACTGACGCCGCCGCTGACGCGGACGGTGGCTTTCGCCGAATCGGGCTCGATCTGCCGGGGCAGGGCGTCCAGCAGAACGTGCACGCCATCCGTGTCGCCCACCGTGTTGAAGGAGTGCCGGGACCCCAGCGCCTTCACCCGGGGCGACCGGGCAACAACCTCGGCCAGTTCGGCCACGGACCCGGGCCGCTGCACCTCACGGGATGAGTAGTCGAGGTTTCCTGCCCAGTTCTTCATAAAGTCGGCTTTCGGTCGGCGGGGATGGCTCCCTCCACTGTCAGCGCTAACAATCGCGGTGTCAAGGCGGACAGCAGCCCGTCCGCCCCGCCGGGGATCAGGACCCCTTCCAATGGTCGGGATGGGCCAGCACCGGCGGGAGCAGCGTGGCGAGGGTTCCCCGGGCAGCGCTGACCTGCGCCTGGGTGAGGAACAGTGCGCTGGTGAGGTTGGCGCCGTCGAGCCTTGCATCGCGCAGGTCCGCACCCAGCAGGTCCACGCCCGCGAGATCGGTGTCGCGGAGGTCGGCCCCGATGAGGCAGGCGCCGCGCAGGTCCGCCCCGCACAACCGGCCGCCGCGCAGACGGGCACCCGCCAGGTCGGCACCGGCATGCAGCCGGCCGGCCCCGGGATCACCGTCCGCGGCGAAATAGCCGGCCCGGATTTCCGCGCTGACCTCACCCAGCACATCGCGGGCCCGGCCGTGAAGGACGTCGAGGTCAAGGTCCAGCAGGTCCTGGAGGGTTCCGTCCGCCGCGGAGGCCAGCTCCTCCCGCAGTTCCCGCACCTCGGCAGCAGTGTCCGGGCTGAACACCCGTGCCTCGGCCCCGGCCAGGTGCCAGAGCATCTCATGCAGCTGCTTCATGATCTTGAAGGCCCCGAACATGGCAGGCCCGGACTGCGGGCTGGCACGCCAGCTGACACCCTGGAACAGGCCCTGGCTGACTGCCTGGCCGGCACCGAAGCAGTCAAAGACAGTGCAGCCCCGGAAGCCGCGGGGCCGCAGCCGGTCATGGATGGTGCAGGAGAAGTCCGCCCCGAGGTTGGGGCACGGCGAGGCCGGCGGTTTGTCGATGGCAAAGTCCGCCGAGCGGGTAAAGCCGAAGGCTGTACAGCACAGCGCGAAGCAGCGTGAGCAGTCAGCCCGCAGCCGATTCTGATCTGGGACCGGGGCGGTGGTGCCCGGGGGCAGGATGTTCATGGTGTCTCCCGACGATGGTTCCGGTTGGGGTGTGGGGAGGAGGGGAACTCGTCGTGGAGTTCCCCTCCGGGGCACGCGGAATCACCGCTCCGAAGGGGAGCGACGGGAGGAAGCAGCGGAGGCTGCGGGTCACAGGCAGGATATGAAGATCACTGCCTCCAGAATATCCGTTTCCGGGGGTGATGCCAGGAGATCAGGCGCCAGCGGCAGGGGTGCGCGGCGGCGGGACGCGTCGGCTGCCGGTGGCCTCGAAGGCCGCGGCCAGGTGCAGCAGTGCCGAATCGCTGTACGCCTTGCCGGCGAAGGTGAGGCCAACCGGCATGGCGATGTCCGGTGCCAGTCCCATAGGTACTGTGACCGTGGGGATGCCGAGGTGCCGGGCACCAGGTTCCCGTTGGCCACCCACACGCCGTTGCGCCAGGCGAGGTCAGCCGAAGCTTCGTTGACGTCTGCGTCCGCCCGGCCGATGTCCGCGACTGCCGGGAAGACGACGGCGTCCAGGCCAAGCCCGTCCATCCACTCTTCCAGGTCCACCCGCCGCGTTTCCTCTAGCCCCTTCAGCCCTTCTTCGAGGTGGGGGATGTCCGCGAGGGAGGGGACCCCGTGCTTCCGGATCCAGGCGGGGTAGTCGCTGATGTCGTCGTCGAACCCGTCGTACCGGTCCGGCAGGGAACCGTCCGGAGCGGGGAAGATGGCGGCACCGTCGACGTCGGCCAGCCGGTTCAGGTGCGGGTCCCCGTTGGCGTCGAGGAAGTCGTGCCATGACCAGGCGGAGAGGTCCACGATTTCGCGGCGCAGGTAGTCCGGCGACACCAGGCCGCGGGTGGCGATGGTGGGCGCGCCGGGGCGGTCGCCCTCATAGTTGGACACCACCGGGAAGTCGACCTCGACGACGTGGGCGCCGGCGGCTTCCAGGTCTCGCCGCGCGGCGTTCCACAGCTCGATGAAGGACTGCCGGGTTTCGATGCGCTGCCCGGTGGGGCCGCCGATCCCGCCGGCGGGTGCTGTTCCGGCCTCCGGGTCCGCGTTGATGTACATCCGGGGGATCCCCAGCCGCTTGCCGGCGAGCACACCCCTGGCGGCTGCGCTGTCCGGGACCGCGAGCTCCAGGTAGGAGGCCGGCCGCACCTCGGAGGCCTTGGGAACCGGCACCCACTGCTGGACCCGCCAGAAGTCGCCCCGGGTCTGCGCGTCGTCCGCCACCACGGCGTCCAGGACCTCCAGCAGGTCGTCCATGGTCCGGGTGTGCGGCACCACCACGTCCATGGTGGGGACCAGCGGCCAGTTGCCCCGGACGGAGATCACGCCGCGTGAGGGGGTGTAGGCGCAGAGGGCGTTGTTCGACGCCGGCGCCCGGCCTGATGACCAGGTTTCCTCCGCGAGCCCGAAGGCGGCGAAGCTGGCGGCCGTGGCCGTGCCGGAGCCGTTGGAGGACCCGGAGGCGAAGGCGGCGGTGAGGTAGTCCGCGTTGTACGGGCTTTCGGCGCGGCCGTATACGCCGCGCTGCATACCTCCGTTGGCCATGGGCGGCATGTTGGTCAGCCCGATCAGGACGACACCCCCGGCGCGCAGCCGTTCAATGGTGAAGGCGTCCTTCTGGGCCACCAGGTCCTTGAAGGCGGGAGATCCGGCGGCCACCGTGAGGCCGCGGGCCTGGTAGCTGTCCTTTGCGGTGTAGGGGATGCCGTCCAGGGGTCCCAGGGTGGCGTTCCGGGCGCGGCGATCGTCGGATGCCTTGGCGTCGGCGAGGGCGTCCGGGTTCATCACCACCAGCGCATTCAGATGTATTCCGGAGCAGTCATACTTCTCGATCCGCGCCAGGTACAGCCGCACCAGTTCCTCGCTGGTGACCTCCCCCGACTCCAGTGCCTCACGGAGTTCACTGATGGAGGCCTCGACGACGTCGAAGCGGGCCTTTGTGCCCGGTGTGCCGGCTGTTTCGGCGAGCCTCATGCCGCACCTCCCCGCGCTGCCGGCTGCTGCTGGGTGATGCAGTGGATGCCGCCGCCGAAGGCGAAGATGTCGCGGGCGTCCACCAGTTCCACGGTGCGGCCGGGGTAGGCACGCTCCAGGATGCCGGCGGCGATGGCGTCGTTGGGATCATCGAAGGCGCACAGCACCACCACGTTGTTTGCCACGTAGTGGTTGATGTAGGACCAGTCCACGAAGCCTTCGTCGTCCTTGAGCGTGGTGGGGGCGGGGACGTCAATGATCCGGAGGGGCCGTCCCTGCGCATCCAACTGGCTGGCGAGAGCTGCCTTCAGCTGCAGGTAGACGGCGTGGTCCGGGTGGGAGGGGTCGTCCTGCCGGTGCAGCAGGATAGTGCCGGGACCGGCGAAGGCGGCCACGATGTCCACGTGCCCGCGGGTGCCGAACTCGTCGTAGTCGCGGGTGAGGCCGCGGGGCAGCCAGATGGCCCTGGTGGTGCCCAGCGCGGCATGGATCTCGGCCTCCACCGAGTCCTTGGTGGCTCCCGGGTTGCGGCCGGGATCAAGCTGGACGGTCTCGGTCAACAGCACGGTTCCTTCACCGTCCACATGGAATCCGCCGCCCTCGTTGACCAGGGAGCTGGACCTGACGGGAACGGAAGTCTCCGCCGCGATGGTGCGGGCAACGTCCTGGTCCTTGTCCCACGCGGCCCACTCCTGCGCGCCCCACCCGTTGAAGATCCAGTCCACGGCAGCCAGCGAACCGTCCGGCTGGTGCACGAAGGTGGGTCCGCTGTCCCGGAGCCAGGCGTCATCGAGGGGGACTTCGAGCACGGTGATGCCGTCGCCCAGCCATTCCCGGGCTGCGGTGGCATCGCGGGGATCGGCCACCACAGTGACGGGTTCGTAGCGGGCGATGGTCTGGGCCACCTTGGTCCAGGCGGCGCGCGCGCGGTCCAGGGTTGGACTTCCTACTTCGCCGAAGGTGTCGTTGGGCGGCGGGAAGGCCATCCAGGTGCCCTGGTGGGCGTCCCATTCAGCGGGCATGGACGTTGCCGGTGCCGGTTCGGTGGCGGCTGCGGTGGGGGCGGGAGCGGGTTTCATCGGTATTCCTGGGTCTTTCGGTCTGGCTTGTGGTGGGGAAATGTCTTAGGCGGGCTGGCCCACGCGGGCACCGGCTGCGGCGGGACGGCCGGCCGGGAGACTCCGGCGTCGTACGCCACCTTGCCGCCCACAACGGTGAGCCGGGTGGAGTTGGTGAGCAGTTCGGCGGTGTCCGCCTGGAGCGGGTTGGTGTCCAGGACGGTGAAGTCCGCCAGATAGCCGGCGGCGATCCTGCCCTGGCGGTCTTCGGCGCGGCAGGAGTAGGCGGCGTCCCGGGTGGCGTGGCAGAACGCGTCAGCAAGCTTCAGGGCGTAGCGGGGAAGGTTTGCGTCCAGTGCGGGGTCAAGGGCGGAGCGGCGGGTGGCGGCAATGTACATGTTGGGCAGCGGCTGGTGCGGTGCCGTCGGCGCATCGGTGCTCAGTGCAAGAGTGGCGCCGGCCTCCGTGAACTCGGTCCAGGGGAAGGCCCGCTCGCAGCGGTGGTCGCCCAGCATGCTGCGCCAGGTGTCCTGGATGGCAGGGTCCGCGTGGACGGGCTGCATGGAAGCCACGACGCCGAGGGCCGCCAGCCGCGAAACGTTCGCCTCCGTGACTGTTTCCAGGTGTTCGATGCGGTGCCGGCGGTCCCGCGGCCCGTTGCGGCGGTACGCCTCCTCCAGCGCATCCAGGGCGATGTCTGACGCTTCGTCGCCGATGGCGTGCAGGGCGATCTGCAGCCCTGCGGCGTCCGCCGCAATCACCACCGGGGTCAGCGATGCGCGGTCCCAGACCGGCTCGGCGCTGCTGCCGTCCGCGTACGGCTCCTTCATGGCGGCGGTGCAGCTGTCGATAACGCCGTCCACCATCAGCTTGATGCCGCAGATCTGCAGCCAGTCACTGTGCAGTTCGGCCGCCAGCCACGCGGCCTTGGCCACCTGTGCCAGGTTGTCGGACTCCGCTTCGTGGCGGGCCACCAGGAGGTGGCCCTTGACCCGGATGGGCAATGTGCCGTTCCGGCGTTCCATGGCGCGGCGGAAAGCAGCCAGGTCGTCGTCCTGGACGGCCATGTCCACGGCACTGGTCACGCCGACGGCCAGGTAGTTGGCGAAGGCCTCCTCCAGCTGTGCGTCGCGGTCCTGGTCCGTGGCCTGCGCCGCAAGGGCGGGCCAGATGATTTGCTGGACTGCCGTTTCATACAGCACCCCGTCAGCCTCGCCCGTCCCAGGGTCGCGGCCGATGCGTCCGCCGATGGGGTCCGGGGTGTCGTTGTCGATGCCCAGTTCCGCCAGGGCCGCACTGTTGACCCAGACGGAGTGCAGGTCATTGGCGTCCAGGTAGACGGGGCGGTCCGGGACCGCTGCATCCAGCAACTGGCGGGTAGGGGGCTGCCCGTCGAGGGCGCTGTGGAGCCAGCCGGCGCCGAGGATCCGCGGTGCATCGCTGGCCGCAGCAGCGTCCCGGAGGCGCTGCTGCAGTTCGGCGAGGCTGGCGGCGTCCCGCAGCTGGACCTTCTGCAGGGCCTGGCCCGTCATCAGCAGGTGGGTGTGCGCATCTACGAAGCCGGGCAGGACAAAGCGGCCTTCAAGGTCCACTTCCGCAGCGCCTTTCCCCGCCGCGATGCGGGCACCGGCTTCGTCCCCCACGTGGATGAACTGTGATCCTTCCACGACGAAGGCTTCCGCGGGAGCGCCGTCGGCGGTGAACACGGCGGCGTTGGTATACAGCGTGCGTGCAGGCAAGGGAGTGCTTTCCTTCAGGTCGGAGCAGGGCATTAGACGATGGCCGCCTTGTTGATGTTGGTCGGGGGGTTGCCGACCGCCTCCCGGTCGATCCGGACGGACAGGCGGGAGATCAGGATCAGCGGAACAGCCAGGACCAGGGTCATGCCCGCCAGGACGTAGCCGAGGACGTCATACCCCGCCGAAGCCGAGAGGAACGTTCCGAAGAACGGGGCGAATGAGGACCCAATCAGGTAGACGCCGAGCACGGGGGCGGACCAGCGCCCGGAGGCGTCCAGCGCGGCCGCGGTGGCCACGATGTAGATGAAGGCCAGCATGTAGATGGTGTTCCAGGCGATGATCACTGCCATGTAGAGGCCCGGATCGGTCACTGTTCCGGACAGCATCTTCAACGCTGCCCCCGCCACCAGCGCCACGGCCAGCGGCGCTGTCCTGCCCAGCCGGCGCCCGGCCAACCCGATGAGGCCAGAGGCGAGGAGTCCGCCGAGCGTGGAGAGGCTGAGGACCAGCCCCATGCCGGTTTCGTCGAGCCGCGCCTGGTCGGCGCCCATGGTGGCGGCCACGGCCCAGAGGGAATCCTCACTGAGGGCCCACAGGGCGAAACAGGCCAGCAGGCCGAGCCCGGCGAGGGTCGTGGACCGGGAGCCCTTACCCGGGGCGGCGGCTGCCCGCGGCCCGTCGGTGGTACTGGCGGGGCTGCCCGGCAGCCAGGCGGTGGTGAACAGGGCCGCCAGGGCAAGGCCCGCGAGCAGGCCGAACGCACTGCCCATGCCCGCGCCCAGAACAGGGACGACAAAGAGAACCACGGAAACGATCACGCGGTTGGCGAAGCCGCTGAGGCCCGAGGCGCGGTCCGGGTTGCGGAGGGCGCCCAGGGCGGCCCCGCCTGCCGAGACGGCGCCGCCCGCGCCGAGCCCGCCGATCAGGACGCCGGCGACGACGACGGGAACGGACGGGATGAAGGCTGCGGCTGCGAAACCTGCCGCGGCAAGCCCCAGACCGGCGCGCGCCACCAGGTACCTTCCTTTTCCGGCTGCCAGCCTGGACGACAGCAGGCATGCGACGGCGCAGGCGAGCAGCGAGCCGGTCATCAGGGTGCCGGCTTCGGTGTCCGAAAAGCCGAGTTCGCCGGTCAGGGCGACGATCATGACGGGAACAGGTTGGCGGTCATGAAGCCGACGACGCTGATGCCGAAGACGGAAACCGCCCGGCGCGGCGTCAGGGGTACGCGCCCTGTGGTGGGGTCGTCCTGGGACATGGAATTCTCCTTGCTGGGATGGAGTGAATGCCGTCACAAAATGAATGGCCTTCATTTATTATGAAGATGGACCCCGCCCGGCACAAGGGTTTTAGTGAAAGCCTTTCAGAAACTTATTTTTGTTACCTCCCGGATCCCGGCCACGATCGTCGCCAGCCCGAAGGCGAAAGCGGCGTCGGAGCGCTCGGCAGGGGAGCCCAGTCCGCTGATGGCTGCAGTCAGCGCCGGAAATTCTCCCGGCGGGGGAGACCAGACGACGTCGGGGGCAGTCAGTTCCAGTGCGGAGCCGAGGACCAGGTAGTCCACGGTGGTGATGGCAGGGACGATGACCGAAAGGTCCAGGCCTGCCTTGCCCAGGACGATCGCCATATCCTCGTAGATCCGCATCACGCCCAAGTCCTGCACGGTCTGGGTCACCAGGAGCGGCACCAGCCGGGGGTGGTCCACCAGGCAGTCGCGGTACTCGTGGGCCAGGGTCCGAAGTGCCTCGTCCCAGGGCAGGCTGGCAGGGTCAAGGTGCCTCCGTGCGGAGAACTCGGAGAAGACGAGTCCGCGCATCAGCTCGATGATGTGTTCGCGGTTGTCGATGTGGTTGTAGAGCGAGGCCTGGCTGACGCCAAGTTCCTTGGCCACTTTCGGGAAACTGAAGTCTCCGGTGGCATCGACGAGGGACAGAGCGGCGCGGATGATGGCATCCACGGACAGTTGCGGTGATCGGGGGCGCGGCATGGGAACTCCTAGGCACGGGGCGGTCCGTTCAATGTAGCTGGCCGTTCCGGTCCACGGCGGCGAGGATGGCCCCGGCCAGTTCCGCCGGCCTGGTGAACTGCGGCCAGTGGCCAGTGGGCAGGTCCACGTATTCCACGTCGCGGACCCGGGCAAGCTCGGCCACGAATGGATGGCCTGCGTCGATCCATTCGCGCAGCATGGCGGAGGGGAATTCGCAGGCGATGACTGTGGCGGGGACGTCGTAGCGCCGCTCGTCGTGCAGGTGCTGCGGATCGTAGGCCACGCCCCTGGGCTGCGGAATGGCCCGTTCGCGGAATTTCCTGCGGAGGCCGTCGTCGAGGTCCACCAGATCGGCGTCCTCGAATCCTTCCCAGGGCGGAAGCGGAACGTCGTCGCCGTCTGCAGGCAGTTCGTCGTTGATCACGCCGCCCTCACCGAGGGGGCCGCTGTCCACGTAGATGGCCCGCGCAATCCTGTCCGGGCGGGCATCAACCACCCCGTGGATGATGGCCCCGCCGCCTGAATGGCCCACGAGCACCACCTTTCCGTCCGTGGCGTCCACTTCCGCGGTTACGGCGTCGATATGCTGGCGCAGGCCGATGCCGGCACGGTTGGCATCCACCGACTCCAGGCCGGGAAGGGTGAGGGGATGCGTGCGGTGTCCCGCCGCCTCAAGCGCCGGCGTCACCTCCTCCCAGGATGAAGCGTCCAACCAGAAACCGGGAACCAAGATGATGTCCATGACGGAACCCTACTCTCCTGGGGTGACAGAAAGGCCGCCGGCCAGGCCTTCCCGGGTGCGCGCACAACAGAGGGGGCTTTTGCAGGCGGAAGGGCAGCAGTAAAGTCCGGACATGACTGCTTCCTCGCCAGCGCAGCCCGCCAGTCCGGCCAAGCGCGAAACATTCTCGTCCCGCCGGCTGTTCATCCTCTCCGCCATCGGCTCGGCGGTGGGGCTGGGCAACATCTGGCGCTTTCCCTACATCGCCTACGATAACGGCGGCGGTGCGTTCCTCATCCCGTACCTGGTGGCCCTGCTGACGGCCGGCATCCCGCTGCTGTTCCTCGACTATGCGGTGGGCCATAAGTTCCGCGGCTCGGCGCCGTTGGCCTACCGGCGGCTGCACCGTGCCGCCGAACCACTCGGCTGGTGGCAGGTGCTGGTCTGCTTTGTGATTGCCGCGTACTACGCGGTCATCATCGCCTGGTCCGTTATGTATACGGTCTTTTCTTTCACCGAGGCGTGGGGAGATGACGCCGAGGGCTTCTTTTTCGGGAACTTCCTGAGCATCGCCGAAGCCCCGGCCTGGGATTCGAATACGTGCCGTCCGTGTTCTTCCCGCTGCTGCTGACCTGGGCCGCCGTCATCCTCATCATGGTGGCCGGGATCAGGAAGGGCATCTCCCGCGCCAACGCCATCCTGCTGCCGCTGCTGATGGTGATGTTCCTCCTCCTGGTGGTCCAGTCGCTCTTCCTTCCCGGCGCGGCCGAGGGCCTGAACGCCTTCTTCACCCCGGACTGGGCGGCGCTCGCAAATCCGGCCGTCTGGGCGGCGGCCTACGGACACATCTTCTTCTCCCTTTCCGTGGGGTACGGCATCATGGTCACCTACGCCTCCTACCTGAAGCGCCGGACGGACCTCACGGGCTCCGGCATGGTGGTGGCCTTCTCCAACTCGGGCTTCGAGATCCTGGCCGGAATCGGCGTCTTTGCCGCCCTTGGCTTCATGGCCCAGGCTGCGGGAACCGCCGTGGACGAGGTGGTGACGCAGGGCATCGGGCTGGCGTTTGTCGCGTTCCCCACTATCGTGTCCCAGGCCCCGTTCGGAGCCTTCATGGGCGTGCTGTTCTTCGGGTCACTGGTCTTCGCGGGCATCACGTCCCTGATCTCGGTCCTCGAAGTCATTGTGGCCGCGGTCCAGGACAAGCTCGGCTGGGGCCGGGTCCAGGCGTCGCTGGTGGTCAGCGGGCTGGTGGCGGCGGTCTCGCTGGGCCTTTCCCCACGGCCACCGGCCTCTACCTGCTGGACACCTCCGATGCGTTCGTCAACAGCTTCGGCATCACGCTCGGGGCCCTGGTCACCGTCGTGGTGCTCGCCTGGTTCCTGCGCAAACTGCCTCTGCTGTCCTCGCACTTGAACAGGATCTCCACCGTCAAGATGCGGCGCACGTGGATGATCCTGGTGGCTGGCGTCGTTCCACTGGCGCTGATCTACATGGTGTCGAACGAGTTCATCAGCAAGATCACCGCCACTTATGAGGGCTACCCGGAATGGTTTGTGGGCATCTTCGGCTGGGGTATGGCCGGGGCCCTGGTGGTGCTGGCGCTGGCACTGACATTCATTCCCTGGAGCCACCGGTCCAAGGCCCACCACGACCCCGAGTACGACGCCGTGGTGGCCGACGAGGAGAAGGAGAAGGCACTGTGACGCCGATAGCCATCACCATGATGATCATCGCCATCCTCACGGTCTGGGGCGGCCTGGCGCTTGCCCTGCTGAACCTGAAACGGCATCCGGAGGACGAGGGCGCGCTGCCTGAGGAGCGCGCCCCCGAACTTTGACGGAAGGAGCCTTACCTGCCGGGAGGGGCGGGGAAGCCGACGGCGTCAGTGGCAGCCTTGCCGTGGGCGTTCCGGAACACTGCCCGGACCAGCAGGCCTGCATCGCTGTACGTGCCGGAGGACACTTCGAGCGTCGAGCGGTAGCTGCCTTCGTCCGTCCGCTTCGTCACGGGCTGGTGGTCCGCCCGCTGCCAGCTTGCGCCGCCGTCGTACGAAATTTCCCAGACTGCCACCGGACCCGGCGTGCCGCCCGCGGTGGCGGTAAACGTGACGGCGCCGCCTGCTGCGGCCGCCTTTGGCTGCTTCAGGACCGACGGCGTTTCCACGGTCTGGTTGAAGACCGGCCAGCCGTTCACCCAGTCAATCTTCTGGATGCCGAGGGTTGGGAAATACGGGATGTCCTGTTGGAACCGTCGTAGTAGTGGAAGGCCAGGTAGTCGCCAAAGACGGACTGGCCGCCCGGGCCGGTGATTGCGCCATGCGAATCGAGGACGACGGATCCGCCGCCGCCGAACATGTCGCGCCCTTCCTGGTCCAGGTACGGGCCCTTGACCGAGGTGGAACGGCCCACGGCCACCTTGTACGTCGAATCACCGCCGCGGCAGCAGGCGTCAAAGGAGACAAAGAGGTAGTAGTAGTCCCCGTGCCTGGTGATGTACGGCGCCTCGATGGGGTTCCCGGGCATGAACCGGTCCGCGATGTTTACGGCTTTGGACTCCCATCCGGCAACCGGCTTTCCGCTCGGCCACTCAAGTTGGACCAGGAAGATGCCGTACCAGAACGAGCCAATGGCCATGTAGGGGGTGCCGTCGGCGTCCTCGATGATGCCGGCGTCGATGGCGTTGAAGGTCTTGGCGGGATTGGCCGGGTCGAGGCCGGTGGCGGGGGAGGAGACCACCATTCCCTGGTCCACCCATTCGTAGTCGGGGTCGCTGGGATCGAGCGTGGTGTTGGTGGCAAGGGCCGTGAGCGACTTGTTTCCGCCGAAGCGTGACGCCGAGTAGTACAGGTAGTACGTGCCGTTGTGTTCGGTGATTTCCGGCGCCCAGAGGTTGCCGGGCAGCTCGCCGTCAGAGAAGTGTTCGTCGATCCATGCCGGGATGCGGTCCCAGACCGTCCCGGCGTACTCCCAGGTTGTCCCATGGTCGCGGGAAGTCCACACCTGGATGGTGCCGCCGTTTTCCCGGTTCACCAGGCCGGTGGAATAGACATACCAGGTGCCGTCGGCGGCAACGATCAGCGCCGGATCGTGGATGGGCGAGGTTTCGCCCACAACCGTCTTTCCACCGGGCAGGTCCACGGGAAGCTTCTGCTGGCCCGGCGGTTCTCCGGCCTGGCTGATCTGGCTCTTGATGGCGTGGGTGACGGGAGCGGGGCCGGCGGCGGCCGTCGTCGGCAGTGCGGCTGCCAGGGCAAGGGTTGCAGCTGCTGCCAATCCTGCGGCGCGCAGCACCCAGGGACGTGACGTCATCACGTGGTCCTTCCGGGAGAGAGGGGCTGGTCGGCAGCAGGGATGCGCGGCGCCGTTTCATTGCAACGTTGTAAGAAAAATATGGCATGGATCACGTTTTGGGTCAATGGCGGCGGAATCGCGCCGGAAACAAATCCGGCGCCGGCCCCTTGACGCCGGATGAGGGCCTGTGTGATGGTTCTTACAACGTTGCAAGAAACGCCCCGGATGCCGGTCCGCCACCGCGGACAGTGGGGCTCCCGTATCGCCTCACCCATACACTTGTGTGCTCCACCCAACCCGGAAGGACTGCGTGATGATGAAGTCACGTCCCATGGCCGCGACCCTGGCGCTCTTTACCGCCGCCGGCCTGATGCTCGGCGGTTGCTCCGCCCCCTCCGCCGAGGACAGCGGCGAAAAGAAACTCACGTTCATGTTCAGGGGAGGTGAGGACGAGAAAAAGGCCTATGAGCAGGCAGTCTCGCAGTTCGAAGCGGATAACGGGGTGGACGTGGAAATCATTGTCACCACCGCGGACCAGTACGCCACCAAGCTGAAGGCGGCGATCGCCGGCAAGCAGGTTCCGGACGTCTTCTACATCGGCCCCGGCGACGTCCAGGCCTATGTGCAGAACGGCATCGTCAAGGACATCACCGAGTACGTTGAGGGCTCTGACACTATCGACCTGGACAACATCTGGGAATACGGCGTGGACAGCTACCGGTATGACGGCAAGCGCGTAGGTGAAGGTGCCATCTACGCCCTGCCCAAGGACGTGGGCCCGTTCTCCTTCGGCTACAACAAGACCATGCTGGAAAAGGCAGGAATCCCGCTGCCGGACAAAGACAAGCCATACACTTTCGACGAGTTCGTGGCAGCCGCGAAAAAGCTCACCCAGGACACAAACGGCGACGGCACCCTTGACCAGTGGGGCACCGGCCTGAACGTCCAGTGGAACCTGCAGCCCTTCGTCTGGTCCAACGGCGGTGACTGGCTCAACGAAGACCGGACAAAGGTGACGGTGGATACGCCCGAGTTCGCTGAATCGCTGCAGTGGTTCGCGGACCTGCAGAACGTCCACGGCGTCACGCCGTCCGTGGCTGAGGCGCAGACCCTGGACACCTACCAGCGCTGGATGAAGGGCGAAATCGGGTTCTTCCCCATCGCCCCCTGGGACCTGTCCACTTACCAGAAGCTGGGCTTCGACTGGGACGTCATCCCCTACCCGGCCGGGGACAGCGGCGAAACCGCCAGTTGGATCGGAACGCTGGGCATCGCCGTCTCCGAAAGCACCAAGCACCCGGAGGACGCCGTCAAGCTCGTGGAGTACCTGACAGCCAACAAGGAAGCCCAGCAGAGCCTGGTGGACGCCGGCATCCAGATCCCCAACCTCAAGGACATGGCCGAGGCCTGGGCTGCGGACACCAGCACCAAGCCGGCCAACAAGGAAGAGTTCCTGCAGATCGTGAAGGACTACGGCCGCGCCCTGCCCGGCGGCAATACTTTCAACGCCGAGTGGTATGACGAACTGTTCACCAACATCCAGCCCGTCCTGGACGGCAAGCAGACCGCCGCCGACTACCTGAAGGAAGCGCAGCCCAGGATGCAGGAATTCCTGGACGCCGCCAACCAGCAGGCCGGAAACTAGCGGGAGGGATCACCGGTATGACAACAACCACAACGCGCCCGCGCCGCTCACGGCTCCACCGGAAAGAACACCAGGCGGCCCTCGCTTTTGTTGCCATACCGGTGATCGGCTTCCTCCTCTTTACGCTCTTCCCGCTCCTTTTCTCGGTGTATGCCTCCTTCACCAACTGGAACGGCATCTCGGCGCCGGTCTTCAAGGGACTGGACAACTACACCAAGATGTTCGGTGACCGCTACTTCCTCCAGTCGCTGTGGAACACCCTCTACATGATGATCGGGATCCCCGTCGGCCTGGCCATCTCGCTGGGCCTGGCGCTGGCCATGAACCGGAAGATGCGCGGAACCACCTTCTTCCGCACCGTCTACTACCTCCCGGTCATCTCCTCGATCGCCGCCGTCGCGATTCTCTGGCAGTGGGCCTTCAACGGAGACTTCGGCCTGATCAACCAGGGCCTGGCCCTGGTGGGAATTGACGGCCCCAACTGGCTCCAGGACACCAACACCGTCAAGCCGGCCCTCATCATCATGGCCATCTGGAAGGGCCTGGGGTACTCCATGCTGCTCTACCTGGCCGCCCTCCAGTCGGTGCCCCAGTACCTCTACGAGGCAGCGGCCCTGGACGGCGCATCGGCCTGGCAGCAGTTCCGGCACATCACCATCCCCATGGTCCGGCCGGTCACGTTCTTCCTGATCGTCACCAGCATCATCGGCGGCTCCCAGATCTTCGTGGAAATCAACATCATGACCCCCACCGGTGGCCCCGAGTTCCAGTCCGCTTCCATCGTTTGGTACATCTGGCAGAAGGCGTTCGACAACCTCCAGATGGGTTACGCGTCCGCCATGTCCGTGGTCCTGGGGCTGCTGGTTTTCGCTATCACCTTCATCCAGTTCCGGCTCAACCGCCGCAACCAGTTCTCGATCGATTGAGGCAGGCAGCCATGTCCGCACAGCATGTCATCACCACTCCGCCGCTGGAACCCACGCAGGAACTCCCCGACGGCAGCGGGGGCGCAGGTAAGTCTGCTTCCCGCCCCACAGGCGGCCGCCCGCGGTCCACCAAGGAAACGCTCCGCGTTGGCAATGTCATCACCACCCTGGTCCTGAGCGTGGGCGCGATCGTCATGATTGCCCCGCTGGCCTGGACCTTCTCCACCTCCCTCAAGACGAAGGACGGGGTGTTTGCGCTTCCGCCGCAATGGATTCCGGACCCCTTCGTCTGGGAGAACTACGCCCGCATCTGGACTGCCGGCCCGCTCCTCAGCGGCATCCAGAACAGCCTGATCGTGGCCTGCTCCGTGACCATCGTGGGTTCACTGACGTCCGCGCTCGCAGCCTTTGCCTTCGCGAAGATGCGCATGCCCTTCAAGAACGTCCTGTTCCTGGGACTCCTGTCCGGGCTCATGATCCCGTTTCCCACGCTGATGATTCCGCAGTTCACCATCTTCGCCAGCATCGGCTGGGTGGACACGCTTCTGCCGCTGATCGTGCCGGGACTCTTCGGGAACATCATCATGATCTTCTTCCTGCGCCAGTTCCTGAACAGCATCCCCGATTCCATCGTGGAGGCGGCCCGCATCGACGGTGCCTCCTACCTGCAGATTTTCTGGACCCTCATCATGCCCGCCATCCGGCCGGCGCTGGCGGCGCAGTTCATCCTCTGGTTCATGGCCATGTGGAACGACTACCTGGCCCCCATCATCTACCTGAATTCGCCCGGCACCCAGACGCTGCAGCTGGTGATCGCGAACTTCAACGCCCAGTACGCCATCCAGACGGACTACCCGTTGATCATGGCGGCGTCCTTCGTGGCGCTCCTGCCGGTGCTGATCGTCTTTGTGGTCTTCCAGCGCCAGATCATCGAGTCCATTGCGCTGTCCGGATCCAAGGGCTGAGCCGTGGCCACCGATACTGATGTTTCCCGCGAACTGCTTCCGCTTCCCGCTGGCGCCAACCCACCATCTGCGTCATGGGGCTCCCGCCACGCCCACGACCCTACGGTGGTGCAGGACGACGGCACCTACTTCATGTTCTCCACCGATGCCGTTGCCAACGCGCAAGATATTCCTGCAGGGGTACATATCAGGACCTCCACCGACCTCGTGGAGTGGACCTACGCCGGCACGGCGTTCGACGGCGTCCCGCAACCAGCCGCAGCCTGGTCCGGCGCGCAGGGCCTCTGGGCGCCCGATGTGGTCCGCTGGCCCGGCGGCGGATGGCACATGTACTACTCGGCGTCCACATTCGGCTCCAACACCTCAGCCATAGGACTTGCTGTTGCTTCCTCACCGGCCGGGCCCTGGGAGGACCGCGGCCTTGTGGTGGCCACCCGCGCCGGCGAACATTCCCAGAACGCCATAGATGCGGCGGTCACCTTCGATGCCGACGGAAAGCCGTGGCTTACGTACGGGTCCTTCTTCTCGGGGATCTACACGCTGCCGCTGGACGCCGCAACGGGCCTGGCCCTGGTGGAGGGCGACCTCGGAACCGTCATCGCCCGCCGCCCCAAGTCCGTGGAGGGCGCAGTCGAAGGGGCTTTTGTGCTGTACCGCCCGGAGGACGATGCGTATGTCCTCTTTTGCTCCTACGACTCCCTGTTCAGCACCTACAACATCCGGGTGGCGGTGGCGGACTGCATCACCGGCCCCTACCGCGACTTCCTGGGCAACCCGATGACGGACCTGGAGTCCCCGCCCGCGTCGGTGGGTACGAAGGTGCTGGGCAGCTACCAGTTCGACGGCGGCACGGGCTGGCTCGCGCCGGGCCACAACTCTGTCCTGACGCAGGAGGGGCCGGACGGGCGGGCCGAGCACTTCGCGGTCCACCACGTCCGCTTCGCGGCTGATCCCAGCCAGCATGTGGTGCAGCTGCGCCGGATCTTCTTCACCGCTTCCGGCTGGCCCGTCGTCGCGCCCCAGCCCTTCGCAGGGGCAGGGCGTGAGGCGCTGCCTACTTCCGTTCCAGTCGCGGGAACCTGGCAGGTCCTCCGCTTCGCCCCGGAATCGCCTGACCTCGTCACGGCGGTGGCCCTGAGCGTCGAGTGCATTGACGCGGGCGGAGCAGTTTCCGCGGGCGCCCCCGAACAGATGAGGCTCCGCGTTGCTGCTCCCGGCAGCCCCGATGGTGCCGTTGAACTCGATGCCGTGGTTTTTGGTTCCTGGGACTGGTCCCGCAGCCGCCCGGCCTTGTCCTTCAGCGGCCTGGACCAGCACGGGGTGGCCTGGAGCGGAACCCGGATGTCGCCCTATGAATGATCAGCCGATGGGGTGGGCAGGCCGCCTGATGGGCTGGCTCCGCTTCTCCACAGCCCTGGTCCTGGTCAACGTGCTCTTTGTGGCAGGAACCCTGGCCGGACTCGTGGTCCTGGGCCTGTTCCCTGCAGCAGTGGCCGCGAGCACGGTCCTGGGCAGGCTGCGGGACGGTTCGGCCGGAGACCATGTGGTACGTGACTTCGTCACCGCCTACCGGTACCAGTTCCGGCGCGCCAACCTGGTGGGAGCCGCGTTCTGGACCGCCGGCGTCGTACTGGTATTCAACGTCGGGACCCTGCTGGGTCCGGCTGGGACCGCGATGCCGCCCCTGATGCGGGCCGTCCTGCTGGTCCTGTCCGCGGTGGTCGCCGCCGTGACCATTGCTGCAGCCGCTACGGCGGTGTCCATCTGCGCCCGGTACCGGGACACCGTTAGCAGGACATGGCGGGCAGCGTTCATGCTGCCGCTCATCTCGCCCGTGATGGGCCTTTCCCTGCTGGCAACCCTGGCGGCGGCCACTGTCATTTTCTCCGGAATGACGGTGCTGGTGCCCCTGGTCGGCGCTTCGCTTCCCCTGCTCCTGTCCGGATGGCTGGTGGGCCGGAGGCTCGGCGGGCTGGAGCCCGCAAGCCCCTAAGCCGATCTGCACCCTCACGCACACTTCAACTCGTCCTTCGCTAGTTCTACAACGTTATAAAGAATAGGAAAAACCGTGACCATCACCTCCGCCGCTGCCGAACAGACCCACCTGGCTGTCGTGGCACCCACTGTCATCACCGTGAACCGGGACGCCGTTGTGGCCCCCGTCAACCGCCGGATCTTCGGCTCCTTCGTGGAACACCTCGGCCGCTGCGTCTACGACGGGATCTACGAGCCCGGCCACCCCACTGCCAATGAGGATGGCTTCCGCCTGGACGTCATCGAACTGGTCAAGGAACTCGGCTCCAGCACCATCCGCTACCCCGGCGGCAACTTTGTCTCGGGCTACCGCTGGGAGGACGGCGTGGGCCCCCGCGACCAGCGGCCCGTGCGGCGGGACCTCGCCTGGCACTCACTCGAATCCGAACAGGTGGGCCTGGACGAATTTGCCCGCTGGTGCAAGCTCACCGGCTCGGAACTCATGATGGCCGTCAACCTGGGCACCCGGGGCATCGAGGCCGCCCTGGACCTGCTGGAGTACACCAACCACCCGTCAGGCACGGCGCTCAGCGAGCAGCGCATCGCCAACGGTGCCAAGGACCCGTACAACATTCGCATGTGGTGCCTGGGCAACGAGATGGACGGGCCCTGGCAGATCGGGCACATGTCCGCCGAGGACTACGGCAAGCTGGCTGCCCGCACCGCGTCGGCCATGAAGACTGCGGACAAGAACCTGGAACTGGTGGTCTGCGGCTCCTCCGGGTCCGCCATGCCCACGTTCGGCGAATGGGAGCGCGTGGTCCTGGAGCACAGCTACGACTACGTGGACTACATCTCCTGCCATGCCTACTACCAGGAGCGCAACGGCGACCTGGGCTCCTACCTGGCGTCCTCGCTGGACATGCAGTACTTCATCGAAACCGTGGTGGCCACCGCCGACCACGTCAAGCACAAGCTCAAGAGCAAGAAGACCATCCAGCTCTCCTTCGACGAATGGAACATCTGGTACCTGGACGAGCACCAGGCTTCCGACGAGGTCAACGAGGAATGGACGCACGCTCCGCGCCAGCTGGAGGATACCTACTCCGTGGCCGACGCCGTGGTGTTCGGCAACCTGCTGATGACGCTCCTGAAGAACCATGACAGGGTGGCCGCAGCCTCCCTCGCCCAGCTGGTCAACGTGATTGCCCCCATCATGACCGAGCCCGGCGGCGACACCTGGCGCCAGACAACGTTCTTCCCGTTCTCCGTCACGTCCCGGCTGGCAAAGGGTGAGGTGCTCCGTCCCCGCATCGAGGCAGGAACCTACACGACGGCGGTGTACGGCGATGCCCCGCTGGTGGACTCCGTGGCAACCACCGACGCCGCCACCGGAGAGTCGGCCATCTTCCTGGTGAACCGCAGCCAGACCGAGTCCATCGACGTGACCGTCAACGTCGCTGAACTCAACGCCACGGTGGTCACCGAGGCAGTGACCCTGCACGACGAGGACGTCTACGCCAAGAACACCCTCCAGGACCAGGACCGGGTTGGCCTGAAGCAGCTCGACGGCGTTGTCCTGGACGAGGGCACGCTCACGGTGACGCTGCCTCCGGTGTCCTGGTCCGCCGTCGCGCTTGGCTGACGTGCCGTCACCAGCCACAGGCGCCGCTGCCCGCCGCCCGCCGGGGGCCTGGCTGGCAGCGGCGCTGGCCGCCGTCGTCCTTGTCCTGGCCGGGTGCGCCGCACCCGGGGCGGCACCCGAGGCGAAGCACGCCGGACTCACGGGCGATTTCTTCACCCACGATCCGGCCCTGGTCAAGGGGGAGGACGGGGAGCCCTGGTTCATCTATTCCACCGGCAACGGGCAGGTGGCAGACGGCAACATCCAGGTGCGTCGGTCCGCGGACGGCGTGGACTGGGAGTATGCCGGCGAGGTGTGGCAGGAGAAGCCGGCCTGGCTTGCGGAGGCGGTGCCGGGTGTGGACAACCTCTGGGCGCCCGAACTCTACGAGCATGACGGGACCTGGTACCTCTACTACTCCGCCTCCACCTTCGGCAGGAACCTCTCCGTCATCGCCCTGGCCACCAACACCACCCTTGACCCTGCGGACCCCAACTATGAGTGGGTGGACCGGGGCGAGGTGATCTCGTCCAAGGGGAAAGCGTTCAACGCGATTGATCCGGGCATTGCCGAGGACCAGGACGGCAGGCCTTGGCTGTCCTTCGGATCCTTCTGGGCCGGGCTGCAGCTGGTGGAGCTCGAGTGGCCAAGCGGCCTGCGGGCGGGGACGGAAGAACCGGTGGCCATCGCGGACCGGCAGGCCCCGCCCAACGCCATTGAAGCGCCCTATATCCTGCCGCACGACGGTGCCTACTATCTGTTCTTCTCCCGCGATTTCTGCTGCCAGGGGCTGGAAAGCACCTACAACATCGCCGTCGGGAGGTCGGACAGCATCACCGGCCCCTACGTGGACGCGGAGGGCAAGGACCTGCTCGACGGCGGCGGCACGCCGTTGCTCGCATCCGACGGCGGGCGGGTGGGGCCGGGCGGGCAGTCCGTCTCCGGGAACGTCCTTGCCTTCCACTACTACGCGGAGGAGCTCGACGGCGCTTTCCGGCTGGGGCTGGCCGGGCTGGAGTGGAAGGACCGCTGGCCAAAAGTGCGGTGGGAGTAGGCCCTACGCCGGGACGGCCGCCGCGCGTCCCACTGTTGACTCCCGCGGCACCACCTGGAATGCCGTCTCGACCTCGCGGGGCGGCATTCCGGCCGGGTCCTTGATGCGGTCCATCAGCATCCGGATGGCAGTCTCGGCAATCTCCGTGCGGCCGGGATCCACGGTGCTGAGGGTGGGAAGGGAGTACCGGGTTTCGTCCAGGTCGTCGAAGCCGATCACCGCCACATCGTCCGGCACTCGGAACCCGGCCTCCTGCAGCACCCGCACGGCACCCTGGGCGAGCGTGTCATTCAACCCGAAGACGGCATCAAACTGGGCCCCGCGGTCCAGGAGGTCGTGCATGGCGGCGGCGCCGTTGGACCGGTGCCAGTCCACCACGTAGGCCACGATGCCGTCGTCGTACGGAATGCCCCTGGCCTCGAGGGCCTCCCGGTAGCCGCGCAGGCGGAGGCCGGCGGAACCGATGACCTCACCCTCGTGGGCGCCCACCACGGCGATCCGCTTCCGGCCCAGGTCCAGCAGGTGCTCGGTGGCGGTGCGGGCCGCCGTCACGTTCTGCATGGTGACGTGGTCGGAGGTGCTGCCGAAGATGCGCTCGCCGAGAAGTACGATGGGCACCTCGGCCTTGATCAGGTCCGCGTCCTCCTGCCCGAGCGCCAGGGGGCTGAAGATCAGGCCGTCGGACATCTTCAGCCGCGGGCTGGCCATGACCTCGAGTTCCCGGTCGCGGTCGGCGCCGGTCTGCTCCACCAGCACCACCAGCCCGCACTTTGCCGCGGCCTCGATGACGGCGTCGGCCAGTTCGGCGAAGTAGGGGAGGCTCAGCTGGGGCAACGCGAGCGTGATGGCGCCGGTGTGTCCGGAACGAAGGCTGCGGGCCGTGAGGTTGGGCCGGTACCCCAGCTCGCGGATAGCCTGCTCCACCTTGGCGCGGGTGGATTCCCGGACGTGCGGGTGGTTGTTGATGACATTGGACACCGTCTTGAAGGACACGCCCGCTACCCGGGCAACATCGTGGAGCGTGGCCGCCATGGATCCCCCTGCAAAAGGTTTGAGGCCCGGAGGCCGGTTACGCTGAGTTTACAACGTTGAACGCCTCTGGTGCGCTCACCGCCGGCCTCCGGACCCTCACCGCCGCCGCTTCCGGTCCTTCCCGCCGGCGCGGTCCTGCCGTTCGGCCAGGTCCCGCTCCGCCCAGCGCTGCGACTTCCCGGCCGACACCACCTTATGGTGCCATTCCCGGTGGTACGCGCGCTGGGCGGCCACGCTGCTGCGCCGGGCCAGGGCGGCCAGCTCGCGCTGCAGCTTCAGGTAGCTGTGCCAGCGCCGCTCGGGAAGGCTGCCGTCCGCGAGGGCCTCCTGTACGGCGCAGCCGGGTTCGCCCTGGTGGGAGCAGTCCGAGAACCGGCACCCGGCGGCCAGTTCCTCCACGTCGCCGAACATGTCCTCCATGCCGTCTTCGGCGTCGAACAGCCCGAAGCCGCGCACCCCTGGTGTGTCCATCAGCACGGTCCCGTTGGCAAGCGGCACCAGCTCCCTGGACGTGGTGGTGTGCTTGCCCTTGAAGTCGCCGGAGCGCACCGCGCCGGTGTGCTGGACCTCGCGGCCAACCAGGGCGTTGATCAGCGTTGACTTCCCTGCCCCGGAGGGTCCCAGGAGCACGATGGTGCCGCCCGGAGGGATGTGCTGCAGCAGTTCGTCAATCCCGTCGCCGTTTTCCGCGGACGTGGTCACCACCTCCACCCCGGCGGCCTGCAGAATGACTTTCCCGACGACGTCGTCCGCCACTGCGGCGAGGTCGGCCTTGGTGATGATCACCAGGGGAGTGGCGCCGGAGTCCCACGCTGCCACAAGGGTCCGCTCCAGCCGGTTGTGGGTCAGCGGCCGGTCCACGGGAACCACCACCCCCACCACGTCCATGTTCGCCGCCAGGACCTGGGCCGCGGACGAATTCTCGAAAGCCCGCTTGCGGCTCAGTTCGGACAGCCGCGGCAGGACGGCCAGGATCTGGCATTCACCGGCGCGGTTGGGGCCCGTCCAGACCCAGTCTCCCGTGACGGGAATGCCGCCGGCCAGGGGATAGGGAAGATGCAGGAGCTGGTTGTCCACCGCCACGAGCAGGAGGTTGCGGTCCACGCGGACCACCCGGCCGCGGCCGGTTGCTCCCGGCAGCGGGTGGGCGGCGAAGTGCCGGGCCACTGCCGGTGTATAGCCATAGGCCACCGGCCCGCCCGGGTCGCTTGAATTGTCTGTTGCACTGCTGGTCAGGGAGAACCCTGAAGGATTGGTCACGTCGGTTACCTCGGGTAAGTCCCGCAGCACCGCCCAGCCGAAAGAAAAAGGGAAGTCAGGCTGGAACCGTGCAGCGGAGGGAAATGGTCTGGTTGATGGGTGCGGGGCGCTCCGGGCGCACGGCAACTGCAGTCATCAAAACCACCTCCATTCCCTCCAAGGGTCCTCTCCGCTCTGCCGGGGACGGCAGGGGCGACCGTGTCCCACTCTAGCCGCGGCCGCCGCCGGGGGCCAGAGCCAGAACGGAAACTCAGCGCTGCAGTTCCAGGGCGCGTTTCTGCCGCGCCGAGATGGAGGAGACGTAGCCGCAGTTGGAGCACGTGATGTTGTATTTCCGGGAGGTGGTGAACACCGGAATGAAGAACAGCGTGAACTTGGTGGCGCGCTCTTCCAGGTGGTGATGGACGAAGGAGCGGCAGTACTGGCAGGTTGCGGGCTTTCCTGGCAGCGCCTTGAGCACCGTCTTGAAGCCGAAAAGGAGGAGCATGGCGGGCCTTTCGTGGTCCTGTCCGGGAATCCTGTGCTTATCGCACCACCTTAGGCGGTTTCGCCGCGGCTGTTCATGGGTACGACGCCGATGCGCGTGCCCGGTGAGATACTGATGGTCGGCACAGCATTCGGCGTTGGGGGGGGACTTCGAAGACATGGTTCTGGACACCGCGACCCTCCGGATCGCCTTCGGCCTGATGGCCCTGGTCCTGGTGCTGCTGTTCTACTTCTCCGCCTACCGGATCACGCGCTCGCCGTACAGCGGCTGGTGGTGCCTGGCGCTCCTGTTTTTCCTTACGGGGTCCGCCTGCTTCCTGCTGGACGGCACAGTCCACCAGATATGGGCCAATCCGCTGGGCAACGTGCTGCTGGTGCATGGCGGGGTGGCGGTCTGGGCAGGTGCGCGGTCGTTGCGGACTGTACCTCCGCCGAAGTGGGCGTTCACCGGCATCCCGCTGGTCACGCTGGTGGCCTCCGTCCTGGACAACCCTGCCACGAACACCTGGTCCGGCGGCCCGGTGTTCCTCGCCGCGATGAGTGTCAGCATCGGGCTGGCGTCACGCGAGCTCTGGCGCCTGGAGCCGGGCTATTCGCGGGTCCGGATCCCCATGGCGGTATCCGCCGGCGGCCTGGCCGTCTTCTACTTCTTCCGCTGGGTGGCGTTCCTGTTCGAGGGACAGCACGGGCCCACCTTCACCACGGTCTTTGGCTCTGCAGTGACAACCCTGGTGACCATGGTGCTGCTGGTGGTGGTCTCCTTCAGCATGGCGGCGCTCAGCAGCGAGCAGCAGACGCGGGCCCTCCGGGTGGTCGCGTCCCGGGACGACCTGACCGGCCTGCTCAACCGCAAGGCCTTCGTTGACCTGGCCGCCGAGTTGCTCTCGGACCGCACCATCACGCGCGGTTCCGGCGCCCTGATCCTGGCGGACCTGGACCACTTCAAGACCGTCAACGACACCTACGGCCACGCCGCCGGGGACATCGCCCTGCAGCGCTTCGCCGAAGCCTGCACCGACACCGTCCGGTCCACGGACCTGGTGGGCCGGTACGGCGGCGAAGAATTCGTCCTCCTGATTCCCGGCGCCAGTGCTGAGCGGGCCGAACTGATCGCGGAAGAGATCAGCCGCCGCCTGGCCTCCGCGCCAACGGTGGACGGCATGGAAATGCCGACTGCCAGTTACGGAATTTCCACGTACGACGCCGGGACCGCCGAGGTGGACAGCGTCATCGCCGCCGCGGACGCGGCGTTGTATGTGGCGAAGTCAGGGGGCCGCAACCGTACGGCCCGCAGCGACCGGCTCCTGTAGGTCCGGGCACGGTCCGACCGAACCGCGCCGCACCAGGGTAGCCGTGAACTGCGCCGGTGCGGCAGGCGGAAGGCCCTCCACCTGGCGGATCAGCGCCTTGGCTGCAGCCACACCCATGTTGTAGACCGGCTGGGCGATTACGGTCAGGGGCGGGGTGGTGAGCCGGGTCCAGGGGAAGTCGTCGTACATGAGGAACGAAACATCGCCGGGAATCGACAGTCCAAGTTCCTGGATCGCCTCCACCACGCTGAGGGCGATCAGGCCATCGGAAGCGACCACCGCAGTGGCCCGCTCCGGCCCGCGAAGGACGTCCCGGGTAATGCTGCGGATGGATTCGGCGTCTCCGGCATTCAGCCGGACCAGGTCCTCCGGGAACGGAAGGCCTGCCGCCAGGAATGCCCTCTGCATTCCCTCCAAACGGTCCTCGATCTGCGACGAGTCCAGCGTCATCCCCGGCTTGTAGGGGGCGTCGGTCCGCAACGTGGAAATGAAGGCGATCCTGCGGTGGCCGGCCTCGAGCAGATGCTGCGTGGCCTCGAGTGAAATCTTGGCCATGTCCACTGCCAGCGTCTCCACATCCAGGTCCCCGCCGGTCCGATCAATAAAGACCAGAGGGCGGCCTGACTGGTGCACCTGCTGGAGGTGCGCGGTATCCACCGATGATGCGGGTGCGACGATCAGGCCGTCCACCCGTTTGTCCAGCAGGATCCGGACGGCCTCCACTTCGGCCGCCCGGTCCTCATCCGTGTTGACCAGGATGACGTTGTAGCCCGCTTTCTTCGCGGCGTCGGTGATGCCCCGGGTGGCAAGGCCGAAATGCGGGTTTTCGATATCGCCCACCACCACGCCGATGGTGTGCGATTTCCCCGTGTTCATGCTGCGGGCAAGCTCGTTGGGGCGGTAGGAAAGCGCCTCGGCTGCGGCGAGTACCCGTTCGCGGACATCGTCGCTGACGGCGCCGTAGTTGCCCAGAGCCCTTGCGGCCTGGGCCTTGGACACTTGGGCTGCCTTCGCGACGTCGGCGACGGTCACGTCCCGCCGCCTCGCTCCTTCACCGTTCATCTTCACCTTTCGACGGGGCTGTTGACGGCCCATGTGAGTTCGGCTACATTTCTATCAATCGATGTGAGTCCGGTCTCAATCCTAGGTGTTGAGACCGGACTCAACAAGAACATCGGCCACTTTCTTTGGCGGCCCTGACAGCACCGCCTCCCCATCAACGATTGGACAACGCTGTGAAAAAACTGAACTTCCGCCCCGCCGGCCTGGCTGCGGCCGCCCTTGCCACAGTGCTTGCACTCTCCGGCTGCGGCTCCACCACTGCCGCCTCCACCACCACGGAGGACAACCCCTACGGCCTGATCCAGCCCGGCACCATCCGGGTGGCCAGCCTGGGTGACTCGAAGCCGTACACCTTCGCGGATGCCTCGGGCAACTTCACGGGTTTCGATGTGGAACTCTTCAAGGACGTGGCCCACCGCGCCGGCGTAGACAACGTGGTCTTCACCGGACAGGACTTCTCCGGCCTCCTTGCCGCCGTGGCCAACGGGCAGTTCGACGCCGGAGTGGCCGCGATCGGCATCACGGACAAGCGCAAAGAGACCGTGGACTTCTCCGACGGCTACCTGGCCGGATACCTGACCGTCATCACCACCAAGACCTCCGGCATCACCAGCGCCGACGGCCTTGCCGGAAAGCGGCTGGGCGTGGTCCAGGGGACCCTCCAGGAAGCCTATGCCGTGAAGAACTTCACGTCGGCCAGCCTGGTCCGTTTCCCGGACAACAACACCGCCATTGCGGCGGTCAACAGCGGTACCGTTGACGCCCACTTCCTGGACTACGAGGCCGCAAAGGCCTACCAGGAACAGCACGGCTTGGTCAGCGCCGCGGACATCCCGTCCTTCGACGCCCCCGCAGGGTTCGCCGTGGCCAAGGACAAGCCGGCCTTCAAGGAAGCCCTGAACAAGGGACTCGCGGAGGCCATGGAGGACGGCACCTGGAAGAAGCTCTACCAGAAGTGGTTCCCGGGTTCCCCGATGCCCGAGCAGTACCTGCCAAAAGCCGAGCAGACCGCCTCGCCTGAGCCCAGCAAATAGGCCCAGGCCGTTTACCGGGCGGGCTGCATCCTGCAGTCCGCCCGGACCGTCAACACCATCTAACGTCTGAGAGCAACCATGGACTGGCTCAACACCATCATCCGTACCTTCTTCGACTTCGGCGCGATGGCCGAGGTCCTTCCCCAGCTGCTGGGGGTCGGCCTTCTCAATACCCTGATCATTTCCATCGCAGCCACCCTCCTTGGCACGGTGCTGGGAATGGTGGTTGCCGTCATGGGCATTTCCCCCTCCAAGTGGCTGCGCGTTCCGGCCAGGATCTACACGGACCTTTTCCGGGGCCTGCCCGCCATCCTCACCATCCTGCTGATCGGCCAGGGTTTCGCACGCCTCAGCCAATCCATCTTCGGTCCGTCGCCCTACCCCTGGGGATCATCGCGCTCAGCCTGATCGCCAGCGCGTACATCGGTGAGATCTTCCGGGCCGGCATCCTCAGCGTGGACAAGGGCCAGGGCGAAGCCTGCCGGGCCCTGGGCATGAGCTACGCCAAGTCCATGGCCCTGGTGGTGGTGCCGCAGGGTGTCCGCCGGGTCCTTCCGGCACTGGTGAACCAGTTCATCGCCATCGTCAAGGACTCCTCGCTGGTCTACTTCCTGGGACTGCTCGTCAGTGAACGCGAACTGTTCCGCGTGGGACAGGACGCAGCTGTCCTGTCCGGCAACCTCTCCCCGCTGGTCGCCGCGGGCGTCTTCTACCTGGTGATCACTGTTCCGCTGACCCACCTCGTGAACTACTTCGACAACAAGTTCCGGACCGGCCGCCGTCGCCCCGCCGCCCCCACCAGCGGGCTGAAGGAAGTCAAGGAACTCGACGCGGCCTCGCCGCTCACCACCGGGAGCAACACATGAACCTGCCAACTACAGCCGCCCACAACGCCGCGGCGGACGCCTCGACGTTCCACGGCTCAAGCCTGGAACTGCGCAACCTGACCATGGCCTACGGGGACATCAACGTCCTGCGCGACGTCAGCCTCACTGTCGCTCCGGGCACCACCACCTGCATCATCGGACCATCAGGTTCGGGCAAGTCCACCCTGCTGCGCGGGATCAACCGGCTGCACGAACCGAAGAGCGGCGAGGTGCTGCTCGCGGGGGAAAGCACCCTCAGCGCCAATCCCGATACCCTGCGGACCCGAATCGGCATGGTGTTCCAGCACTTCAACCTGTTCCCGGACCACACGGCCCTGGAGAACGTGGCGCTGGCCCTCTGGAGCGTCAAGGGGATGCCCAAGGCGCAGGCGATGGAGCTCGCCCGCCGCCGCCTCGCCGAGGTGGGGCTGGCGGAGCGGGCCGACCACCGGCCCAGGGACCTGTCAGGCGGCCAGCAGCAGCGCGTCGCCATTGCCCGGGCACTTGCCATGGAGCCTGAGGTCATGCTTTTCGATGAAGCCACCAGCGCGCTGGACCCGGAACTGGTCAAGGGCGTGCTGAACCTCATGGCCGGACTGGGCCGCCGCGGAATGACCATGCTGGTGGTGACCCACGAGATGGGCTTCGCCCGCAGGGTGGCCGACCAGGTGGTCTTCATGGACGAAGGCGAAGTGGTGGAGGCCGGTACCCCCGCCCAGCTGTTCGACAATCCGCGCAGCGAGCGGCTCCAGCGCTTCCTGTCCGAGGTGCTGTGATGCGGACCGTTGCAGCGGCACCCATCCGTACTGCCGTCGTCGGCTTTGGAATTTCCGGCCGCGTGTTCCACGCTCCGCTGATCGCCGCGAATCCAGGCTTCTCCCTCGACGTCATCGTCACCTCACACCTGGAGCGGGTGGCTGAGGCAGCCAGGCTCTACCCGCAGGCCCGGATCCTCCCCACCCCGGAGGAACTCTTCAAGGAGGCAGGAAACCTCGACCTGGTTATCCTTGGCACTCCGCCGGACACCCACTTCGGGCTGGCCGCCACGGCCATCGCCCACGGACTGCACGTGGTGGTGGACAAGCCCTTCGTTCCCACGTCGGACCTGGGGGCGGAACTGATCAGCAGGGCGGCCGACGGCGGGGTGCAGCTCACCGTATTCCAGAACCGGCGCTGGGACGCCGACTTCCTGACCCTCCGGAAAGTCCTGGCGTCGGGCGCACTCGGCGAAATTAGCAGCTTCGAGTCGCGCTTTGAGTGGTGGCGTCCCGAAGGCTTCGGCAACTGGCGGGACACCGTGTCCCTCGCCGAGGGCGGCGGCATCCTGCACGACCTGGGGGCGCACCTCATCGACCAGGCCATCCAGCTGTTCGGCCCGGTGGACAGGAGCTACGGCGAGACGGCGAACCGCGGGCCCCACCCCGATGCCGCCGATACCGAGGCCTTCGTGTCACTGCAGCACGCGTCCGGCGTCCGCTCAAGGCTGTGGATGAACGGCATGGCCGCCCAGGCTGGTCCGCGCTTCCACGTCCTGGGCTCCCGGTCCGGCTATACAAAGTGGGGACTGGACGGCCAGGAACCTGCCCTCGCGGCCGACCTGCCGCCGTCGGACCCCGCCTACGGTGTGGAACCCCAGGAGCGTTGGGGGCTCCTGGGCGCGGACGGTGCCACCGTTCCCGTGCCAGCGGAGCGGGGAGCCTACCCGCAGTTCTACGCCGGGCTTTCCGCCGCACTGCGCGGAGACGGACCGTTGCCCGTCAACCCGTCCGAACCCCTCGAGGTGCTGAGGGTCATCGAAGGCATCCACGCCCTGGCCTGACATCAGGCACCCCGCCATTTTTCGCTCCGGCGCGTCGCCGCGCCACCACCATCACGCTTCACAGAAAGGGACACCATGTCCTCTGCAGCCTCCACCAAGCGCGTCGCCGTCATCGGCGGCGGCATCCTGGGCGTTTCCACCGCCGTCCACCTGCTCCGCGAAGGCGCCTCCGTCATCCTGCTGACCGAGCGCGGCCTGGCCAGCGAGGCCAGCGGCCGGTCACTGTCCTGGCTCAATTCCGCCGGCGAACGCTCCACCGCCTACCACCAGCTGCGGGTCGCCGGCGTGGACCGCTACCGCACCCTCTTTGCCGCTGACCCCACCCGGGAGTGGCTGCAGTTCGGCGGCGGCCTGATGTGGAATACCGAAGGTCAGCAGGCTGCCACCGAGTTCCGGCACGCCTACGAGAAGTCCATCGGCTACGACTCCAAGCTCCTCGGGCCCGGTGACATCGCTTCCGCTACCCCCGGCATCGACGCCGCCGCCGTGCCGGAAAAGGCCATCTTCAACCCGGGCGAGGGCTGGGTCAGCCTGCCCGACCTGATCGACTTCCTGATGGAGGAATTCCACTCCCGCGGCGGTGAACTCGTCCTGAACGCGGGCAAGACCTCCGTGACGATGGAGGGTGGACGGGCCACGGGGGTGGAAACGGCCGCGGGCGGGACCTACCCGGCCGACGCCGTCCTGGTGGCGTGCGGCGCGGCGACGCCCGCCGTCGTCGAACCCCTTGGCGTCCGGATCCCCAACGGCTCACCGGTGTCGATGCTGGTGGTGACCAAGCAGGTGCAGCACGATGTCGCTGCGGTGATGAACACCCCGCGGGCCGCGCTCCGGCCCAATCCCGGCGGCACGTTCGCGCTGGACCACGACTGGTACGAGGAGCACATCACCGAGCACGCGGACGGCTCGTTCAGCATCCCGGATGAGGTTGTGCAGGAGCTGGCCGACGAGGCGTCGAAGCTGGTTGCCGGCAACCCGGAGCTCAAGCCGGCGTCCTGGAAGATGGGCTACAAGCCGATCCCCGGCGACGGCGAGCCGGTCCTTGGCGAACTGGGACAGGTGCCCGGCTGCTTCGTCGCCTTCACGCACTCCGGCGCCACCCTGGGCCTCATTGCCGGTGAGCTCCTGGCCGGCGAGATCCTGACCGGCAGGAAGCACCCCATGCTCGCCACCTTCCGGCCGGGACGGTTCTCCTAAGCCTCATACCCGGAAAGAGCGGGGCCGCGCGGCCCCGCTCTTTCGGTGTGCTCAGGCGCCCAAATGTCCGGTGAGGCGGCCGTGGAAGCCGGTGCTGCGCTCATCCATCCCAACGATTGCCACCGCAGCCCCGTGGCCGGCATATTTCGTCTCGATCGAGTCCAGGGCGGCGACAGTCGAGGCATCCCAGACCTGGGCGCGGCTGAGGTCAATGGTCACCGAGGCGGGGTCGTCCGCATAGGCGAAGTGCTCCACCAGGTCGTTGCTGCTGCCGAAGAACAGCGGCCCCACCACCTCGTAACGGACGCTTTCGCCGTCATCCGCGAGGCTCCGCTCGACGCTGATGACGTGCGCCACGCGGCGGGCGAACAACACCATCGCCAGGATGACCCCCACCAGCACCCCGTACGCCAGGTTGCCGGTGACGACCACGACGGCGACCGTGACCATCATGACGAGCGTCTCCGGCACCGGCATCCTCTTCAGGGTGGACGGTTTGACGCTGTGCCAGTCGACGGTAGTGACCGCGACGACCATCATGACCGCGGCCAGGGCCACCATGGGGATCTGCCCCATGACGGAGCTGAGTCCGGTCACCAGCGCCAGCAGGAACAGACCGGCCACAAACGTGGATATACGGGTGCGCGCCTGGCCGGTCTTCACATTCAGGACGGTCTGGCCGATCATTGCACAGCCTGCGATCCCGCCGTAGAAACCGGCCAGAATGTTGGACACGCCCAGTGCCCAGGATTCACGGCCCTTGTGCGAGGGGGTGTCCGTCATGTCATCGACGAGTTTCGCCGTCAGGAGGGTTTCCATGAGGCCAACAAACGCCACGCTCAGCGCCGTGGGCAGGACCAGTTGGAAGGTCTCGAGGGTCACGGGAAAAAGGAAGGGGGTGATCCCGGGCAGCCGGCCGGTGAGGGGTCCCTCGTCCGAGACATCGGGAACGGTGAGTCCGACGGCGATGACGATTGCCGTGACCACCACGATGGCCACCAGCGGCGACGGGACGGCCCTGGTGAAGCGCGGCAGGATGAAGATGATGGCGAACGTCAGGGCGAACAGGACATAGGCGAGCCACGGGACGTTGATGACGTGCGGCACCTGCGCCATGAAAATCAGCACGCCCAGGGCATTGACGAACCCGATCATCACCGACCGCGGAATGAAACGCATCAGCCGGGCAAGCCCCGCGAGGCCAAAGACCACCTGGATCACGCCGGCCAGGAGTACCGCCGGCAGGACGTACTGGACACCGTGCTCATGCACAAGAGGGGCGATCACCAGCGCCACGGAACCGGCTGCGGCAGTGATGACGCCGGGCCGTCCGCCCAGGATGGACATCGCCAGGGCCAGGACGATGGAGGCCACGAGGCTCACCATGGGATCCACCCCGGCCACGATCGAGAAGGAGATGACTTCCGGGACCAGGGCCAGGGTGGTGACCATGCCGGCCAGGACCTCGCGGGAAAGCTGCCGTGGAGAGCGCAGGGCCGTGAGTACGGTAATCGGTTGCCGGGCGGGACGGGTGCTGGCGGCGACGGCCAAGGAGCGGCTCCAGGTGCTTGGCTCTGCGGGAAGAGCGGGTGGGCAACGTGATTGCGCGCCACAATGCGCACGGTTCCAGCCCGGCCGCGGAAGTCAGTGGGTGGAAAAAGGAATGCGCCGACGACTCGGCTGCCGTTCCAAGGCTACCCCAGCCTTGTTGCGTGATTGTGGCCTTCGATCCCGCCTGGTCCCGGGGAGGCAGGAAAGCCTGCTGATAAAATGGCCGGGTTGCAGGGCGGCCTTTCAGCTGGTCCAACCAGCGCCGTAACGAAGTAGGGGACCAGACACAATCATGACGGCAGGCGGGTCACATCTGGGACGTCGGAGAGCCAGCCGGCAGCGCCGGTCAAGGCCTCCGCGCCGGCGACCGGACGCGCCTACCTGGCAATCATCGAAGGGTTCGTCGGCGCCCTCATGATGTTCGCCGGTTCCATCGGAACCGGCTGGATCGCCAATGGCTCGCCCATGATCCGCCAGCCCGTGGTCATCGCGCTCCGCACCGAGGGCTGGGCGTCACAGTCTCCACCGTCCTGCTCACCGTTGGCGCCATGGTGCTGATGCGGTCCTGGCTGCGGCTGGGACAGCGCCTGGCCGAGTGGGGAAGTCGTCCCTGCGGTCGGTGGTGATTGCCGTCTCCGCCTGGTCCCTGCCGCTGCTGTTCTGCGTGCCCGTCTTTTCCCGCGACGTCTATGCCTACACCGGCCAGGGGCGGCTGGTGCAGGAGGGCCAGAACCCCTACGAGGTGGGCATCTCCACGCTCAGCAACTGGTTCGCCCTCGGCGCCGACCCCGCCTGGGCGGAGAACCGGACCCCCTACGGGCCGTATTTCCTGTGGCTGGCGCGCGGGGTGGTGGGGCTGACCGGCGCGCAGCCGGACGTCTCCGTCCTCCTCTTCCGCCTGCTGGCCGGCGTCGGGGTGCTGCTCTGCGTTATCTACGTGCCCAAGCTGGCGGAGCTGCACGGCATCAACGGCGCGCGGGCACTCTGGATCGCCGTGGCCAACCCGCTGTTCCTCATCAGCTTCATCGCCAGCGCCCACAACGATGCCCTGATGGTGGGCCTGGCCGTGGCCGGCGTCTACTTTGCTGCCACCCGCCGCTACATCGTGGGGATCCTCCTGGTCACCGCGTCGATCGGGATCAAGCCCATCACCGTCCTGCTGCTGCCGTTCCTTGGCGTGATGTGGGCGGGCCCGTCCGCTTCCTGGCCGCGCAAGTTCCTGATGTGGGGCGCGACGGCGGGCCTCAGCTTCGGTGTGCTGCTCCTCAGCGGCATCCCCTACAACCTGGGCATCGGCTGGACCTGGGCCATCATGGACCCCACCCCCGGGTACACGGGCTATTCGCCGTCCGGCTTCCTGGGCCAGCAGGTGGAAATGCTCGCCAACGCGCTGGGGCTCCCGGGCGGCACGCTCGCCACGTGGCTGAGGACCGGGATGAAGTGGGGCGCCATTGCGCTGGTCCTGCTGCTGATGTTCCGCGGCGACTACTCGCGGGCGGTGCGCCGGATGGCCCTGGCGTTCACCGCCGTCGTGATGCTCTCACCCATCATCCAGCCCTGGTACATCCTGTGGTTCCTGCCGTTCCTGGCCGTCACGGGGATCCGCGACGACTGGCAGATCCGGTCCCTGTACGTGGGCGTCACGTTCTTCGTGGTGTTCGGCGCGCAGGACCAGCTGTCCGTATGGTCGTTCGTGGAGCTTCCCATCGATGCGTCCACCCTGGCGTTCTTCACCGCGCTCGCCTTCACGTTCTACCTGCTGTTCCTTGACGTGCACACCCGCAAGCTGCTGATCCAGGGCAAGCCCTGGGACCTCGCCCGGCGCGGCTGGCAGTGGCTGCTGGCGCAGCGGGAACGGGCCGTCAGCCGCTGACCCCCTTCTCCCGCTGACCCCTAAGCGTTCGCGGCGGGAACCGGCGCGGTGGATTTCCGGCCAAGTTCCGCCGTCCGCTGCACCGACCACCAGAGCAGCACCACCAGCAGGACGTTGCGGGTGGTAAGGATGGCCGCCATGATCGGATGGGCATGGATCAGCGGGGTGTAGAACAGCGGGTAGATCACGAAGGTGGTCATCGCGATGCCCATCAGCAGCGCGGCCGGGACTTTCCAGCGGTCCCAGTCGTGGGTCAACCCGGCAATGATCACCGGCGCCAGCCAGATGATGAACTGCGGCGAACCCACCTTGTTGAACACGATGAACGCGGTGACCATCATCAGGGAGCCTTCAAGGAACAGTTCCTCGCGTTCGGCCCCCCGTTTCATGGCACGGACCAGCAGGATGGCCGCTCCGACGGCGGCGAGGATGAGCAGCGGCTGCATCAGGACCGCGGCGGTGGCGGCACCCGGACCGTAGACCTCGGTGGAGTTGATGGCGGTGTTGTCCGCCATCTTCGACCCGGCAATGTTCAACACGCTCAGCCACACCCACGGTGTGGAGAAGGTGGCTTCGAGCTGCATGCCGCGCTCGCCCTGGTTGAGGAGGAAGTCCAGGATGTGCGGCAGGCCGCCGGACAGCCACGTGCCCATGGTGACGACGGCGGTCACGGCAACGCCCGCCAGGACCACCTGGATCCGCTTGTGGCTGGCGATCACGATCGGCGCCAGCACCGCGGCGGGCCAGACCTTGATCCAGGTGGCAATGCTGAGCAGGACGCCGGCCACCACGGGCCGCTCCGATGCGTAGAGCAGTGCGATCAGCACGATGGGTGCGGTGATGCCTTCCACCCGGGCGAAGCTGAGGTAGCCCATGAAAACGGTGAAGAACAGCCACCACCAGGCCGGGGCAATGCCTTTGGTGCTCCGGGGGCCGCGGGTCAGGTAGACGAGCCCGACGGCGTTGAGCGCCGTGATGATCAGGAACCAGGTGAGCAGGTAGAGGCTTGGCCCGGCGATGTTGGCGAGGAAGATGGGGATCTGCGCCAGCACCGGGTAGACCCACGGGCTGATCTTTCCGTCCAGGTCCGCGGGGTTGTAGCCGTCCATGGCCCACTGGCGGTACTGCTCTGTGTCGCTGAAGGTGTCGCCGTGCAGGAAGAAGGACGCCATCCAGCCCAGGAAGTAGAGATGGACGACGGCGAAGCCCCACCACACGCTGGACGGGCGGGCGAACCAGTCCACCACCTTGGCAGGGAGGACTTTGCTGCGGACCGCCACCAGGCGGTCGAAAAACCTCGTGGAAATCTCAGGACTCCTTGAGCGCGGGGGCGGCGGCCGGGGCCTTCTTGCCCAGCAGGTACAGGCGCCGGACGCTCCAGAGGAACAGGACCACCAGGAGGACGTTGCGGATGGTGAGCACCAGGGCCATCCACGGGTTGTTGTGGCTGAGCGCGTCGTAGAACAGCGGGTAGATGAAGTACGTGGCCACGGCGATGACGATCAGCATGGCGGCCGGGACGCGCCAGTCGCGCCAGCTGTGGGCCAGGCCGACGGCGACGGCGGGGGCGAGCCAGACCATGAACTGCGGTGAGCCCACTTTGTTGAAGACAACGAACGCGGTGGCGAGGGTGAGGGCGCCCGCGAGGAGCAGTTCGGTGCGGTCCACACCGCCACTGATCTTGCCATTATGGAGGGCCCAGAAGGTCATGCCGGCCACGAGCAGCGCGGCCAGGATCAGGAGCGGTTGCATGAGGACGGACATGAGGGCGGTGCCCGGACCGTCCACCTGCATGGAGTTGATGGCGGTGTTCATGTACATCCGGGAATCACCGACGTTCAGGACGGAGAGCCAGAGCCAGGGCGTGGTGAAGGTGGCCTCGAGCTGCATGCCGCGGTCGCCCTGCTGGGTGAGGAAGTTCAGCAGCTTGGGGACGCTGCCCACTGCCGCTGCCAGAGCAACGACGCCCGCCGTCGTCGCAAGTCCTGCCAGGACCACCAGGATCCGGTTCTTAACGACCGCGAAGAGGGCCAGCATGATGGCCGCCGGCCAGACCTTCACCCACGTGCCGATGGCCAGGAGGACGGACGCGATGAACGGCCGGTTGACGCCGTAGGCCAGAGCCACCAGGACCAGCGGGGCGGTTAGGCCGTCCACGCGGGCGAATCCCAGCCAGCCCATGAGGAACGTGAACACCAGCCACCACCAGCCGGCGGGTATTGCCTCAGGGTGCCGGCCGCGTCCGGTGAGCTTGAGGAGCGCCCAGCCGTTGAAGAGGGTGGTCATCAGGACCCAGAGGAAGAAAAAAGGCCCCGGCCCGGCGATGCCTGCGATGGCCATGGGGATGAGCGCCAGGATGGGGTAGACCCAGGGGCTGGGGCCGCCGGAGAGGTTGGCGTCGTCGAACCCGGCCATGGCCCAGTCGCGGTAGATGAAGGTGTCACTGAACGCCTCGCCGCGGAGGGAGAGCGAGGCGGCGAAGATGAGGAAGACAAGGTGGACCACGATGAACCCGCCCAGCAGTCCGCGGCCGGTGTTCAGCTTTTCCATGGCCGGTGCGGGGAGGATGACGTTGCGGATCCTGGTCAGTTTGCCGAAGAAAGCGTCGGTGGAAATGGCGGGATCCTTGTCAGTTGTGGCACACGTGTGGTGTTGCGCTGGTGCTTGGTTCTGCCGCGTGGCGGTGTCTGTGGCGTTGGAGCCGGCTGGGAATCAGCCTCCGCCCCGGATCCAACTTTAGTTGACCGCGCATTGGGCGCCGTAATCATGCCTCGCGGGAAAACGCTATCCGCTCTGACCGGCGGTTATTTTTCTCCAGTTGTTGGCGCTCCTATGATCAGGCATCATGATCCGAAGGCCTTTTATGTGCCTTTCGTCGTCTGCAGCCTTGGGGAGCGCAGGCGGTTGCCCTGCCCCTATCCCCAATATTCAACAAAGGCTTCACCATGAACTTTCCCCTGACCCTGACTGTCGCCGACCGCCAAAGCATGGACAGCGAACTCGACGCTGCCGTCTCCGCTGCCAAGGCACGTGCCCTTGCTGATCGGCGCCACGGAATCCTGGTCACGCGGCACGCGGCCGACAAGTTCACGATTTCGCTGAGCGAGTCCGTTCCCTTCGGCCTCACGCGGGAACACCAGGCCTGGTAGGCCCTTCTCTTTTTATTGCGCCGGTGCTTAGTCGCCGGCGTCGTTCCCGTCCCCTGACACCCTCCCGCTGCGCTGCTGCAGACGGTCGATGTGCTTGGACGCCTCGGCCTTGCTGAGGTCCGCGGGCAGTTCTTCCCCGCCTCCCGGGCGAGCGTGTCCAGGTAGCTGCGCTGTGCCGCAGTCATGGGCTCGTCCCCGGTCACCCAGTCCTCGGGATCGCGGTTCAGGCCTGCATCCGGCTCGGGGGTCGGGCTGCCGATGGTTTCTTTCCCGTTGTTGTCCATGGCCAAAAGTCTAGGGGCGGGGTGGGACATTTTGGGAAGGATGCTTGTCTTTGCGTGCGTGGTGCCCGTGGGATGCAGCGGCGGCAGGAGCTTCGCGCCTGCGTGCTTCTGTCAGGTATGGGTCTAGGACCCGGCTTCGGCAGTGTCCGGGAAGTGCTGACTGGACCCTATTCTGACGCGTTTTCCACGTCAATCTGACGTCAGTTTGGGGTGTACTTAGGCGGCTTTTCTGCGCCAGATTCGGCCGAAAAGCTCCTCGCTACTGGTCGCACAGCAACGGTGCTGCCGGTGGAGGCATCAGACAGCGGCCCAACGCTAGCCCATCCCCAGAGCTGCGACGGCCACGCCGCGCAGTGGTAGGCCGCTCCGCAATCCAGACAAACCTAAGGGGCTGGATATTTATGCAAAGATGCCATGTCCCAGTTCAAACAGCGCCTCACCGCCTCCGCTTCAAGTTATACGGCCGATGGCAAGAAGCACAGGTTGCTCTGAATGCCGCATGCACTGTAATCAGTTGAACCCGCGCTGTTGGTGGGGCGAAACCAGCACGGTCCAACCGGGTGGCTCCGCGCGGGGCCTCTACGGCATTTAGAGTAGAACCTGAGTCTAGGGGGCGAGGAGACAAGTTGCGTATTTCCACGGTAGATCGTCGCGAACAGCTCATCGACGCGGCCATTCGGGTCATCAAGCGTGATGGAGTCGAAAATGCCAGCCTAAGAACGATAGCCGGGGAAGCGAATGCTTCTCTAGCAGCTGTGCATGTTTGCTTCACGAACAAAGATGAGCTCATGCAGGCAGCTGCGGCGGAGCTGCTTCAGCAACTGGTCCGTGCCATCCCGCACGTAGTCGACGGCTCGGAGGACTTAAGAGGTATCGCGCATCGCGTCATGGACTTGTTTTGGGCCCAGATGGTCTCAGACGAGTTGAACGTCCTGGCCCAATTTGAAATCGGGATGTGGGCGAAGCGTAACCCGCATCACGGTGACTTATCCCGCAGTGTTTACAGTGACTATGAAAAAGAAATTTCCAAATTGCTGATTGCCGCCGCAAAGCGGGGGAATCAGGACCAGACTATTTCTGCACGAAATCTTGCCAGGGCACTGATTGTAATCATGGACGGATGCAGTCTCCAGTACTTTGCCGATCCATCCGACCCGCGTCACAAGGACCTCTGCGACAACCTCGTAGATGCATACCTCGATAAGGTAGGTCTATAACGGCCTTCCACCATATCTGGATGCTCTGCCTCCTGCAGACTCATCCTTCTTAGCGGAATAGGCGGGCAGCAAGAGGCAAGGCAATATGCTCTCGGTGCTTCCACCTTCACCATAGCTTCTTGCCATCCGACTGCTTTGGTGGTCTTAGAACGCTGCCGAACCACGGTAAGCAAGCCGCTAATAGGGATGTGTAGTTGGGGCTCGCAGACCTTTCCGCTCAGTCAAAGCTAGGAGGACCCGGGGCATAAGTATTATCTCTGTATGTAGAGAGGATACTTTTCCTTGCAAGCCCAAGTGCATGCGCCCACACGGAGGGAGGGCTTACCTGCCTCACCCGTACGGAAGGCGCCGGCCGTCGGCCGCAGTAGAACCGGATCTGCTGCGCGTCCCCCAATTGGACGAGGCAGCAGAGATGCAACGGTGCCATGCTGGGCCCGGCTCTCCATGCTCCTTCCTGTTGGGTGGCGCCTGGGATAGCGATGGGTAGCTCCAACTTCTTCGTAATCAGTCAGAGCCTCCTGGGCTTTAGTGCAGGGCCCTTGGAGGGTTAGGATCTTTCGGGAGCTATGTTGTAGTTGCGATGAAAGCGGTTCTCAGGATCGTATTCGCGTTTGACTGCCGCAAGCCGGCGGTAAACTTCGGGGGTATAAACCTCCGCGACCATCTCTGGTGTGACCTCTGAGTTGTTATTCAGGAGGCCGAATTTAGAAGTCGTAGCTCCTGCGCGAAGCAGTGCGGCGTCCAGCTCTCGTGCCCTCTCGGGGTATTTAGCACCTCCGTGGCTCGTCCCGTTCCATTCCGCGACGGCCAACACGCCCATCGCATCGCGATGCCGGGCTGGCGTCCCCTTCGGGTTTGCGAAGGGGATCCCCTCGATCTCCAGCTTCACGGAACTTCCATTTGAGGGCTCGCTGATGAACTTGTCGAGATTCGCCGCAACCGCTTCAGCGAAACGCTTGTTCGACACCGCGATCTCCCGGTCGATCCAAAGATTTGACATGCCGTCCTCGAAACTACCCACCTCGGCATTGAGCATGACTACTTCGTCATAGGAGCGGACGACAATCGAGTCGGAGACCGGCCGGCCTAGGTGTATTGACCTGAGAGGTTGGTGACGCGGCTGGCCGGTGGCTGACCTTTGAGTGAGGTGTGGCCTCGATGATGATTGTAATGATGGAGCCAGTCCCCGAAAGCGGCAACACGCTCGGCCTCTGATCGGTAAGGACGGGCGTAGGCCCATTCGTCAAGCAAGGTGCGGTTGTAGCGCTCGACTTTGCCGTTGGTCTGAGGCCTGTAGGGACGGGTGCGTTTGTGCTTGATGCCCGGGCCCAAGGCGTCTTTGAATGCGTAGGAGCGGTAGCACGAGCCGTTATCGGTCAGGACCCGTTTGACGGTGATCCCGTGGGACTTGAAGTAGGCGTTGGCGCGCTGCCAAAATCCGGCGGCAGTGGCCTTTTTCTCATCGGTCAGGATCTCCGTGTAGGCGAGCCGGGAATAATCATCGACGGCGTTGTGCAAGAAAGCGTGGCCCGGTCTCCTGTTCGCCGCGGTACCGGTCTTGTTCCGGTTTCCGACGGCCCTGCCGACGCTGCGGTGTCCGCCGCCGTCAGGGATCCGTCCTAGTTTCTTGATGTCGACGTGGACCAGGTCCCCGGGGCTGTGGTGCTCGTAGCGGCGAATCACCCGACCCGTGGCCCGGTCCAGCCACGACAGCCTCGCCAGCCCAAATCGGGACAGCACCCGGTGCACGGTGGAGGGATGGATGCCCAGCAGATAGCCGATCCGTGCCGGGCCCCACCGGCGGTTGACCCTGATCGCGATGATCCGCCGCTCCCGCCGCTTGGAGGTCCGCCGCGGGCACCTGACCGGCCTGCTGGAACGGTCCGCCATCCCGGCCTCACCAAGAGCCCGATAACGGGCCGCCCACCGCGCAGCTGTCGTAACAGATACCTGAAAACGTTCAGCCGCCCTGCGGAGGGACCACCCGTCCTCGACCACACACCGGGCCAGCCGGAGCCGTCCCTTCGGCGTCAGAAGCGCGTTAGCATGGGACATTGAAGACCTCCTTGTGGATCGGACTCTTAGACAAGCCCCACTCCACTTGGAGGTCTTCTTCTTGTCACCTATCCACGCCGGGCGTTCCTAACGTCCGTGGTCAATACACCTAGGCCACGAAGCCGTTCCATGTCCTGTTTGGCGACATCGTGGTTTCCGAGGTGCCCCACGCAGACTGTGATGGCAGGTGCCCTGTCTTCATCCAGGCTGACGAAAACGCTCGGGTAAAGATGATCCGCCATTGCGTTGAGCGCATCGAGGATGGACGCCAAGAGTCCGGCGAGTTCATCGACAGCCGGCTCCCACGTCATGAACCCGGCAAGCATCTGCCTGGGCAGCTCGTGGAGAGCGACCTCGACCTCTGTCACGACGCCAAAGTTGGGGCCTGCACCCCTGATTGCCCAAAACAATTCGGGCCGTTCATCCTCTGAGCAGCGAATAAGGTCTCCAGTTGCCGTCACCAAAGTCGCTGCCAGGATGTTGTCACTGGCGAGCCCATACAAAGGAGTGAGGAAGCCAACGCCACCATTGAGCGCGAGGCCGCAGAACCCGACCTTGGGATGCATGCCCGTTACAGCTGCCAGTCCGTGCCTGGCTGCCTCTTGGACGAGATCGCCGGCGATCACACCACCACCTACGCGCGCCCGACCCGCGGACGTGTCAATGTGAATGGCATTCATCAGCCTGAGGTCCAAGACGATGCCGCCGTCGTTGGTCGCATAGCCATTTGGATTGTGGCCGCCGGATCGAACGGAGATTTCTAGATGGTTGTCGCGGGCGTATCGGATGGATGTCCCAACGTCTTCCGCATTTATGCACCGGGCAATTATAGACGGCCGCTGCAAGTGGCGACCATCCCAGATTTTTGCGGTGGCATCAAATTCGCTGTCGTCAGGGTAAAGAACGTCACCTTGAATAATAAGTGGGGTGGTTACTTTTGGTGACACCAAGTCAAACTCCTTTATCTTGCTGACAATCAGCGACCTCGCCCTTGAGAGAGTTATCGTCCATTAACACATGGACAGGCGTCCATGTCAATCAATTTTTCCGAATTGCAAGCGGCTTCGCATTCCGGCTCGCGCGACCCGACCGTTATACATGGGCGGTTGCCCTTGTCAAGGGTATTTGCAGTTCAAATAGTGCGGAAACTTCGTCCTGTCGTCTATCGCGAGCCTTGACGAAAGAACGGAAGATGATGAGTCAGCCTCGGTTGAGATTTGGGCGAGGCAGCAAGACAATCCACTTCGGCTCTGTTTTGTCACTGTAGCGAGTAGACGTCAGACGTCCGCTCTAACAGGTCGAACAGAACAGGTAGGGCCGCAAAGGGCGTTCCGCAACAGGTTGAGCAATAGGAGGCCGTTGTCAGGCCGTACGAGCAAGACAGTAGATCGATGACAGAACTGTCGTGTGAGTGTACTGTCCGTGGATGGCCTAACCGAGGCGCCTGGATCGGTTTTCCTCCTGAATGCTGACTATGTCAACGAGGACAATACGGGAGAACGCGTAGCGGGTGAACGCACAGAAGCACGCTTCCCAAATTTGCGGTCGAATAACAATCTGCTATTGAACCTCATGCATTCTGTCCATAGGGTCACTCGAGTTAATTGAAAGGCGTACTGCCATGCAAGTTACTTCTTCTGGAAGCCAGGGAGAGGGCGTTGGTCCCCAAATAGGGAGGGCGGGGGATATTGCCAACCCCGACCTGCAGCTAGGGCACCTGACAGGACGCCAGGTCATGGGCCTTTCCATAGCCTCATTTGTTCCAGCTGTTGGTCTGGCACAAGTGCCGGCATACCTCGCCGCGTACTCCGGGCGGTCCTCTTGGCTGGCGATGGCCGCCTCGGTAGCGGCATTCACTCTCATTGGGCTGTTCATTACCGTGTTTGCCCGACGCTTCATCGGAACCGGGTCGCTTTACTCGTACATTCGCCATGTGTTCGGCTCATGGAGCACTCTCGTCATCGCCGCCGCGATGATCCCTGGCTACATCGTCGCGATCATGTCACTCATTGTAGGAGTGGGGGTTTTTTTTGGAAGTTTCCTAGTATCGGTCGGGGTACAAAACGCGGCGGGACCAGGAATCCAGCTGTTAATCTATGTGGTCGCAACATTGATAGCTATGACCATCGCATATCGAGGCATCGACCTTTCAGTCCGATCCAGCGTCATTCTCACCATCATTTCCCTGCCCGTCATGCTGGTCATCACTATAGCCACCGCGTTCAGTGGAAACGTCGACTTGGCGGGACAGCTCAGCCTCAACGACTTGACGCTCAATAGCTTTCTTCAGGGTCTGGCAATCGGCTCGGCATACTTCATCGGGTTCGAGGGCAGCGCCGCTCTTGGCGCCGAAACCAAAAACCCCCACCGCAACATCCCCCGCGCGATCATAGTCATCCCCGTCGGCATCGGTCTCTTCTACCTGGCCGGCACCGAGATACAGGTACCAACCCTCGTTAATGCGGCCGACAAACTCGCCCTAGGCATCTCCCCGAACGCCGTACTTGCAGAAGCAGCAGGTGTCGGATTCCTAGCCAACGTCAGCGACCTCGTTCTGGCGGTGGCCATCTTCGCCAGCCTCATCGGGTTCTTCAACTATGGATCCCGCGTAATTGTCAGCGCCGCATCCGATGCCCTCCTGCCGTCTGCACTGATCAGAGTCAACAAACGATACAAAAGCCCGGGTGCTGCGATCGCTTTCATCGGGATTCCCTCCGTGATCGGGCCAGCCCTGCTTCTCTGGCTTACTCCAGCAAGCCCCCTGGAAATCAATGGGTACATTGCAACCTTGCTGGTGTATTTCTGGGTGATCCCTTACTTCCTCATCTGTATCGGGGGCGCCGTTCTACTGAACCGATCGAAGGCCAGTGGGTCCCTCATCGTCAACGTCGGAGCAGTTATGGCTTCAGCAACGGTTCTCTGGCTATACCTCAACGGCATCCTAAACCCCGGGCGGCCTGCGCCCCTGAACGCACTACCGTACGTCATGATCGGCACGGTGGTGGTCTTTCTAATCGCTTTAGTAGTATCTGTCCGTTCCAGAAAGACGAATCGATTGCCGGTACGGCAGTAAGAAGCATCAAAAGCGTTCCCGCTCCTTCTACACCTGCACTGATCTAAGGGGCCCGCTCTCATATGGGCGGGTCCCTTAGGTAGAACGGATTTCCGTGGCTCGCTGGAGGCCGTGGTTCTGGCGACGAAATAGGAGAATCTCGAAGCCCTCGGGCGGGTCTCCCGAAACCGACCCCATTCTGCCTGACTCTTGCTCCGTGGATAAGCCCGCATCTAACCCAATAACACGACTAGACCCTTAGTGGTAGACAATTGTCACGGTATGAGGAGATTGCATGATAACCGTTGTCAGCACTATGCAACTCAAGTCGAACTCAGAGAACGAATGGGACCACCTAATCCGAGAGCGCTTCAAATCAGCCCACGACAAGGAAGGCTGGATTTCCGGTCAGCTGCTCGCCCCCTCTCATGAACCCAGCACGCGAGTCATCATAGGGACCTGGAGAAGCCGGCAGGACTGGGAGGCCTGGCATAAGGATCCTGCCTTTCTCGCCTCACGAACCAGGCTGGACGAACTACAATCGGTAGACCATCAGACTGCACTTTATGACGTTATAGAGGATGCTCAGGGTACAAATTAGTTCTCGACGAGCACGAACTCGGTCCAAAAACAGGCGCTCCAGAAATGTCTTGTTTAGGTCCAGAGATTCGATAGGTTCACGTACCGTGACTGCAACCCAAACCTTGGGCTATCCAGCGCTGCGCTGTACATTGGAACGCCCGGGCAGTCTCATTCAATTCATCCGGGTTGCGTTAGCCGATGTCGGTTTGGCTTCAGCAATAAGGTTTGACAGAAGCACTTACTGGACGCACCCCGCCCAAGGGAACCCGTCCTCTTCGGCCTTGCGTCTTCCATGGCCGCTGTCGAGGCCTCATAGGAAGATGTGCCGTTCGACATGACCGTTCCGCTCTTCCGCGCAGGCTTTGGACTAAAGCTAAATGCGGGCCTGACTTCAGGTCACTCAGTTAGGCACCTCGCTTAAGCCGTCCAATGCGCGCTGGACGTTAACGACAACGGCCCTCGCGAAGGGAATCATCCAAGAGAGATCGGTGAGTTTTGACTGCTCTCCGGGCTCACGGCGACGACAAGGAACCACGGTGCCGGATGCTATAACTAATGGTCTTTACCCTCAAAGCAAAGCTTCTGATCTAAGAATGCAGGCAGCCCCAACATCCGAAACGAGACGCAAGGTCGCCAGGAAGATCGAGGTGACGTCAACGAGGTCGCCGAAAAGGGGCGAACATAGGACGCCGCCATCGAACTGGTAGCTCAGTCCGCGCAGCGCTACGACATGGGGTCTTGGTCATTGATCTTGGAATGAGCCAGTACGAGGTAAGGGCTCATCCAACAGTCACCGTCGGCCAACTGCGGCATAAGGCTTGTACGTCTAAGGAGCGCGATCACTGCAACGTGCTGGCCCCCGATTGGCCGAAGCGGGAAACCCGGGAGCTCGGTCGAGTACCCGCCATCTCGGAGGGGATCGGATCGACTTCTTCTTTTCCCTGTAGCGGAAGCTGTCCGCCTGTATATTAGCTGGTCGAACCAGCTGATCGCCGATGCACCCAAAAGGTTTCAGGGCGGTTTGCCGCAGGGGTGGAGCCGGTCGTTGCAATTGCTTCAAAAAGGTGACTCGCAAGGCTTCTTATAAAGCTCACTTCAAGGCGGGCGTGTCGCAGCTTTTGCCATGACACATGGGGGCCTTATTCGCTTGGCGCGAGGGTGTTTATCATGCACCTAGCCGGAAGTGAAGGGTTTCCTAGGCCCTGCCAGAAGTACAAATTTGATGGTCGCGTCTAAAGACGCCGAGCCACGCTGAGGCTACCGTGGATCCGTTATGGTCAAGGGCGCGTTCGCAGGTTGAAGCAATGCAGACCAAGAATTTCCCTGTGGCACGTCGGTTCATCAAGATGCCCTAAGGAGGGCCGAGAGGAGGATTGGATGACTTCTGAGAATATGAAAACAGCAACGTCATTCCCAGCGCCGGGGGAGGAGGTCTATCTTCCTCGCGGGGGCACAGATCCAGATTTTTACATCCCCGCTGAAGGGAGCCGGGGAGAGCGTCGTGTGATGAGATGGATTCGGAAACGCCTGAAGTTTTTCCGCCGACTGTCAGATTGAAGCCGTGTGACCTGATGAGGCCTGCTGCGCCCCTTGCCTCCTTCCTCTGTTAGCGGGTCATCAATATGTTCTTGTGTGGTAACAGCGGGATCAACGTCGCCTGACATCGGAGCCTATGGTCCTGGAGCCGAGAGATCATCGATTAATGGCTGGGTCCTGCAGGTGGGGTCTCATCGGACGAACCACCAATCCCGCAGCGCCAGCGAAGGACTGATCTGAAGTGGTCTACCCAGTTTTCCGCAGACCGTTGCCTGTAACGGGAAGACCAACAGCCAGGCTCTAGCTGTACATTGAGGCGTCCAATAGCGATGACGCCAGTGCGCCGGAGCATCAGGCGGGCCAGGATTGCCCATGTCCGGCCGGGTCTTTCCTTGGTGTGTTTGTTGCCTCAAAATGTTGGGCAACGTTGGAGGCAGTGGCCTGAACGCCGTTGATATCAACTTCGACGGAGGCCAGTCGGTCGGCAGGAATGAACCAAGAACCCACCCCTGCGTTTACACCCATTTGATTTGCGGGGAAGGGACATGTCGTGGCGGGGAGAACACGGGCTGCTTTGTGTCCTGTAGGCTACGCCGGATAGACGGCGATGGCCGTGGCCTTGATGACGAAGTGGACGCGCATCCCGGGCGTGAGCCCGAGGTCCACCGAGGCCGCCGGGGTGATGTCCGCGGAAAGGCCGCCCGCGTGCACACGAATCTGGTCGCCGTGGGGTTCCAAGTCTGTGATGGTGACGGCGAATGAGTTCCGCGGGCTGCCGTGCTCGGCGCTTGGGAAGACCGAGACTGCCGTCGGCGAAAAGACGGCGACGCCGTTCTGGCCGGGGACGGCACCGTCCTCGGGGTGCGCAGTAATGTCCAGTCCGCCGTGGGACGTGAGCCCGTGGCCGGTAATGGTTCCGGGGAGCAGGTTCATGCCCGCCAGTCCGGCGGCGAACTTGCTGCGTGGTTTTTCCAGGACCTGGCGGGTGGAGCCTTCCTCCGTGATCCGTCCGCCTTCGATGATTGTTGCCCGGTCGGCGAGCACGAGCGCGTCCAGGACATCGTGCGTGATGATGATGGCACGGCGGTTGGCGAGGACCCGTTTGAGAAGGCGGCGCAGCATGGGAGCGGCATGGATGTCGAGGGCGGCCATGGGTTCATCGAGGAGCAGCAGTTCGGGTCCGTGGCCAGGGCACGCGCGATGGCGACGCGCTGCGCCTGGCCGCCGGAGAGTTGGGCGGGTCGCCGGTCGGCAAACTCCTCGGCTTCCACTTCGGTGAGCCAGTGCCAGGCCGTCTGCAGCGCATTGGTCCGGTTCGCACCGGCCGCCCGTGGCCCGAAGGCTACGTTCTCCAGCACGCTCATGTGCGGAAACAGGAGCGGTTCCTGGGCGAGCAGTGCCGTTCCCCGAGTGTGCGGCGGCAGGAAGTGGTTCGTCCCCCTGTCGAGTTTGAACAGCCTTTTCTGTCCGAGCACGGCATTCCCACTGTCCGGGCGGATGAGCCCGGCGATGATCCCCAGCAGCGTCGACTTGCCGGCGCCGTTGGGACCAAGCACGGCCACTGTTTCCGTGGCCTCAAGTGTGAAAGAGACGTCGAAGTTGCGCGCGTGCAGCGCGGCATTGAGATCCAGAGTCATTTTGATTCCGCCTCTGCCGCCAGCGTCCGGGGCTGCCGGAAGGAAAGCCCGACGACGGCCACTGCCACCGCCACCAGCACCAGGGAAAGCGCGACGGCGGCATCGGCGTCCGTTTCGCGTTGAAGATAGATTTCCAGCGGCAATGTGCGGGTGGCACCCTGCAGGCTGCCGGCGAAAGTGAGGGTGGCGCCGAATTCGCCCAGGCAGCGCGCGAAGGACAGCACGGATCCGGAGGCGAGACCGGGCAGGACCAGCGGGATAGTGACGCGGCGCAGCACCGTTGTGGGGTGGGCGCCTAGCGTTGCCGCGACCGCCTCATACTTTACGCCAGCGGTGCGCAGAGATCCCTCAAGGCTGACCACCAGGAACGGCAATGCCACAAACGTCTGGGCGAGGACGACGGCGGTGGTGGAGAACATGATCTGGATGCCCGCCAGCTCTAGGCTCCGCCCGAGCAGGCCTTGGCGGCCAAAGGTATAGAGCAATGCGATGCCGCCGACGACGGGGGGAAGGACAAGGGGAAGCATAACGAACGCCCGCAGCAGGCGCTGACCCGGGAATCTCGCGCGGGCCAGGACGAGGGCCAGCGGTACCCCTAAGACGATGCATAACACCGTGCTGGCCGCCGACGTCCTAAGGCTAAGGCCGAGCGCCGTGAGCGAGGATTCCGACGTAACGAGCGGGATGAACTGCCCCCAGTTGACCTTGGCCACCATGGCGGCCAGCGGCAGCAGGACAAACAGCCCTCCTGCTGCTGCGATGGCGAAAACCCACGGCGGGACACCGTTATAGCCGGTCTTGTGCCGGTGCGTCATGCTGGCTGTCCAGGCTTTTTACGGGGTGCCGAACCCGGCGTGAGCAAGGACCTTTTTGCCTTCGCTGCCAGTGACCATGGCGATAAAGGTATTGGCCAGATCCTTGTTCTTGCTGCTGTCCACAGTGGCGATCGGATATGTGTTCACGGCCTGGCGCGACTCGCTGAATTCGATGCCCTTGACTTTGTCGCCTGCGGCCTTGACGTCGGTGGCATAGACCAAGCCAGCGTCGGCTTCCCCGGAAATGACCTTGCTTAGGACATCCGCAACTGAGGATTCCTCGCTGACTGGCTTCAAGGTTGTTCCCATGACCTTTTCCACCTTCTCGGCGGCGGAGCCACAAGGTACCTGCGGTGCGCAGACAACCACCTTAACGCCCGGCTTCGCCAGGTCCGTGAAGGAAGTTATCGACGCCGGGTTGGTCGGTGGAACTGTAATCTCCAGGACGTTCGTGGCGAAGTTGGTTGGTGTTCGGTCGATGAGCCGGGCGTCCGAGAGCTTGGCCATGTTCTTGGTGTCGGCGGAGGCGAACACGTCGGCCGGGGCGCCTTGGGTGATCTGGGCGACCAGGTCCGAGGATCCGGCGAAGTTGAGCGTGACCTTCGTGCCCGGATGCGCAGCCTCGAACTCGGCGGCAATCTCGGTGAAGGTCGACTTCAGGGACGCGGCGGCGTAAACGGTCACGGTGCCGACAGTCGCCTTGGTGCCGCCGGCGCTTGCGTTCGTGGAGCCGCTCGGGGCTGTGCCCGCGGTAGCGGAAGCGCAGCCGGCCAGTCCGGCGGCAAGGAAGCCCGCGGCCAGCAGGGCGCTGATGCAACGGGTGATGCTCACATGGTCCTCTTTCTATAGATCATTCAATGTGGGAATACCCAGCAGGGCTCCGACGCTACATTCGCGCCCGGGTAGTCACCCCTTTTGCTTCCGGGTCGGTGCATCGCCGGGCTCGCGACTCCGCTGATGGTTCTCACAACCGTGGCGGTGGGCAATGCGACGACGTCTACGTGCTGACTGAGAGAACTCGTGGACATCCTTCCTGGATGACCTGATCACCTCAATTCAGATGTGAGGGGTACGGAAAAGTTCATCCTGCGGTCCCGACACCAACCCATTCCACGGTTCCATCGGAAAAGAACTGCTCCTTCCAAATGGGTACTTCATCCTTGATCCGGTCAACCAGTTCCGCACACAGGGCGAAAGCTTGTCCACGGTGTCCGGTGGCTACAGCACAAACAAGAGCCGCATCCCCAATCCGAAGTGCACCCACGCGGTGTGCCGCCCAAATTCGCACAGGCACGGACCCCTCAGCCTCATCTGGAAATGAGTACTCGGCAGCAACCGCCTCCAAAACGTCTTTCAGGATCTGGGGCGCCTTGGGGTGGGCGGTGTAGCTCAGTCGCTCGACTGCCTTACCGCCGTCGTGATTGCGCACTACTCCACTAAAGCTGACCACTGCTCCGGATGCGCTCGACTCCACGGCAGCGATGGCCACGTCTACGGAGAGCTGTCGATCGCTGAGCCCGGAATGGACCACGGTAAGGGCCTGCCTGCTTGGCTGCCGTCCGGTAGCAATTTTTCCACGACTCGTCTGTTGAACAGTGCTCATGCCTGTCCTCTCATTAGGCCAGCGCAGCCTCTTCCATTAGAACCATGCATCTTTCCAAGAATGCTCACAGCGCCCAGTTTCCACTCTTGCCGCCACTCTTGGCGAGCACCCGGATATCGGTGAGAACAGCATGCTTGTCTACAGCCTTGATCATGTCGTAAACGGTTAAGGCGGCGACGGTCACCGCAGTCAGGGCTTCCATCTCTACACCTGTCACGCCATTGGTTTTCACAGTGGCAACAAGCTGCACGCTGTCCGACGCCAGTACGAAGTCGACCGCGACCTTCGAGATAGGCAGCGGGTGGCACAGCGGAATCAAGTCGGACGTTCTCTTGGTAGCCAAGATGCCAGCGATCCGGGCCACGGCCAAGGCGTCACCCTTAGGCAACCCTTCTGCTGTGAGCAGCAGCAGAACTTCACCAGTTGTACGGAGCGTTGCCGTAGCCGTCGCCTCCCGGTCGGATTCAATTTTTCCTGAAACATCCACCATTTGCGCGCTGCCGTCCGGCCGCAGGTGAGTGAGCCCACCAGGATAGCTTTTTAGCCTCATACTGCCCACACCTCCACCTTCGATCCCTCAGCTAGTTCAGAGATTCCCTCTGGGATGTGCACCAGAACGTTCGCCCGTGCAAGTGCTCCGAGCAGATGGGAACCTTCACCCCCTTCCAGCCGTACTGTGCCATTCGGTAAGAGGACTCCCCGCCTGACCTGATGCTTTTTTGTGGGCGACGTTAGGGGATGCGAAAGGGGTGCATGGAGGGAAAGCCTCGGTGTCGGCGCGGCAAACATTTCGCTGAGCAGCGGACGCAGGAACATCTCGAACGAGATTAAGCAGCTGACCGGGTTTCCGGGGAACGCGAGGATTGGAATTCCGTCAAAAGTGCCGACTCCCTGGGGTCCGCCGGGTTGAATGGCGACATGGGAAAATTCAACGTCATGATCGACCATCGTCTGCCTAACGGGCTCGTAGGCACCATTACTCACACCACCACTGGTAACAATCAGGTCGACATGGGCAGCATGACTTCTCAGGAGCTTTGATAGAGCGCCAGGCTCATCCTTGACAATGCCCGCCCTGATCACGGTAAGCCCGGCCTGGAGCATCGAGGACTCCAAAAGAGTGTTATTTGCGTCGTAAATCTTTCCTGGCGCGAGGTTCTCTCCGGGCTCAAGGACCTCGTCCCCCGTGGTGGCCAGCAGCACTGTGAGCTTCTGGTTAACAACAACCTCAGTGACACCCAACGCCGCGAGCAAACCAAGCTGACGTGGGCCGAGAACAGTGCCAGCGGCGAGTGCACACTCGCCGGAAGCTATATCAGTGCCAGCACCACGGACGAACGTTCCCGCGGCTGTCTCGGGAAGCCGCACTGTCGTATCCGAACCAGGGGGCGGAAAAAGGTTTGGCACTGCCCGCTCGATGGGGACGACAGCATCAGCCCCAGCGGGTAATAGGGCTCCAGTCATGATTGGAGCAGCCGTCCCTCGAGTCAAAGGGGACGGCAATGCGCCCGCCGGGACCGGCGGCGCCACACGCAATTGTCCCCGGCCCTCTGCTACGTCTTGGGATCTGACTGCATAGCCATCCATCTGAGAGTTGGTGAAGGGTGGCAAATCTATCGGTGCATATAAGGTCTCCGCCAGGCCGCGACCGAGCGCAGCCATTAGAGGCAATTGCTCAACCTTGGGTGGGGTCAACAGCGGAAAGAGCACATCCCGGATTGCCTGTAGGTGCGTGGAAATGCTTCGGTGTTCATGTTCCGGCAGCGAGTTTCCGGTGGTCCCCGGGCCGGGACTGTTGCCGGTCAGCGCGATCAACTGCTCTTCTTGCCTCTGCATGTCCTGCCTTCGGGAGATCTTTTCGGTCTTACTGAAATCCTGCTTGGCCACGCCAGGGCGCTTCACTTTTCCGACGAAAGCTTTGGCCGCCGGCTCCTTGCATGATTTTCAGATACGCGTCGCGTCCATTGCGCTGTGTATAAGCTGGTAATCCTGACTGCAAAATGATTTCAGCAGGTATGCGGAGTTTCGGGCTATAGCTACTTGGCATAACTGGCCGCCCCAATTGTCCCTTCCAGCACAAACGCGTCCATCTTGGTTTCGCGTAGCCTGATTTCATGAGTGTCCAGCTAGGAATGCCGCAGCCGCGGGAGGATGCCGGGCTGTCCGTACCGGCGGCCCGTCCTGCCGGCGCGGGTGCCGGGCTGGTGGACCGCTACGGCCGCCGTGCCACGGACATGCGGTTGTCCCTGACAGACAAGTGCAACCTGCGCTGCACATACTGCATGCCCGCAGAGGGCCTCGAATGGCTCGCGAAACAGGCGGTCATGTCTGCCGAGGAAATTGTCCGCATTGTCCGGATCGGCGTCGAGCAGTTGGGCGTCCGCGAACTGCGGCTGACCGGCGGTGAGCCGCTGGTGCGGCACCGACCTGGTGGACATCATCGCGGAGCTGCGGCGGAACCATCCCGACCTGCCGATTTCCATGACCACCAACGGCGTGGGGCTCGCCAAAAAGGCCGCGCCGCTCAAGGCCGCCGGCTTGACCCGGATCAACGTGTCCCTGGACTCGCTGCATGAGGAAACATTCACCCAGCTGACCCGCCGCCCGTTCCTGGACCAGGTCCTGGCCGGGTGGATGCGGCGTGGGCGGCCGGACTTGGTCCGGTCAAGCTCAACGCGGTCCTCATGCGCGGCATCAACGACGCCGAAGCCCCGTCGCTGCTGGCATGGGCGCTGGAGCGCGGTTACGAGCTGCGGTTTATTGAGCAGATGCCGCTGGACGCCGACCACGGCTGGACCCGCCGCAATATGATCACCGCGGCCGAGATCCGGGGCCTGCTCTCCACCGACTTCGTCCTCACCACCGATCCGCGGGCTCGTGACGGCGCCCCCGCCGAACGCTTTGAAGTACGACGCCGGGTGGCCGGGTCTGTTGCCGCTGCTGTGGAGGGGCCTGTGCTGGGGACAGTCGGCATCATCGCTTCGGTGACGGAGCCCTTCTGCTCGGACTGCCGCAGGACCCGCATCACGGCCGAAGGCAAGATCATGAGCTGCCTGTTCTCACGCGAGGAATTCGACCTCCTGGGCCTCCTGCGGTCCGGCGCGTCGGATGACGACCTTGCACGCCGCTGGCAGGACGCCATGTGGCTGAAGCCAAAGGCCCACGGCATGGACCACGTGGGACTCGACGCTCCGGACTTCGTCCAGCCGGACCGCAGCATGAGCGCCATCGGGGGCTGACACTTTCATGAACGTACGCTACTTCGCTGCCGCACGTGCAGCCGCAGGCCTCGAGGAAGAGAAGTTCGACCTGCCTGAGGGCACCACGGTGGCCGGGCTCCTGGACGCCGTGCTGGCCGTGGAACGACCCGAACCTCCCGCCGGCACTCCTCCGCTCCCCCGCATCCTCTCGCGGAGCAGCTTCCTGCTCAATGAGGTGGCGGTGCGCGACCAGTCAACCGTTGTGGGACCCGATGATGTGGTTGACGTGCTCCCCCCTTTCGCCGGCGGGTAGGCCGGTGCAGCCTCGGCACATCCGGGCTGCACCGGAGGCCTGCCGATAATAGGCAATCTGTACTGGCTACACGGCAGGCCTGCTTCCGGCACGAGCGCGTAGCAGCCGATCACCACCTAGCTACTTGGCTGCCCCCAGCCCCGCCGGAAGGTGCGCGTTTGTGTACCGTCCTGGTTCTTCCGGTGGTGTCTCTTGAGGACCTTCCACGTGGCTATGCATCAGGCGAGATTTCGCTTTGTGGCCGCAGGAGTATCAGCACTTGAACCTTCCGCCCATATGCCAGCCCCTACTCGGAGACGGCGCGATGGCAGGTAGAGCCGCCGCATAGCGGGGGAGACGCCTTCCAATTCCTGTGCGCAGGACCGGACCGGCGGCGCTGTCAGGACGAGCGCCGAAAGGAAAACCAAAGGGCTCAAGAGCATCCCTCTGCGGGCCTCACTCATCAAGACGGTTCACGCGTTCAGCCTGGACCACCGTCTTTCGTCCACCCGCCCCGCCCTCGCCGGAAAGCGGATGTTAGCCGGGACACATTCTTTATGCACACTCCGACAAAAGGTACGTCGCAGTTGTTCCTCGATGCCATGCAAGAAGCAACGGCCCATAGGGAATGATGTAAGTCATTCGAGGGAGTGAAGGATGAAATTACCCGCAATTAGATACGCATCGCCGGCTTCAATCGAAGAAGCCTGCGACTTACTGTCAAACGATGAGGACTCCAAAGTGATCGCTGGAGGCCAGAGTCTTTTACCTGTCATGGCTATGCGGTTAGCCCAACCGACCGTCGTTGTAGACCTCGGAGGCGTTCCTGGCCTGACTGACATGGAAGAAGTTGGAGATTACATTCGCTTCGGCCCTATGGTCACCCATACCACCATCGTGAGTTCCCCTGTCATTGCAAAGCACCTGCCAATGATGGCGGCAGCTGGACGGCACATAGCCCATCCCCAGATTAGAAATCGGGGGACACTGGGTGGATCCTTGGCTCATGGAGATGCAGCGGGCGAGTGGCCACTCGTGCTGGTTGCCCTCAATGGAATGGTGGAAGTCCAAAGCGTAAGAGGACGACGCACCATTGAGGCCGATGACTTGTTCGTCGGTCCGTACATGACAAGTGTTGCCGCTGATGAAATTATCACTGATGTTTGGATACCGTCACGCCCGAACGGCTGGGGCTATGGGGAGTTTGCCAGACGATCCGGAGACTACGGGCTCGCGAATATTGCAGTCGTTTTGTCGGCTGAAGATTCGCGCATTTCCGATGCCCGGATCGCCGTTGGAGGTGCTGTCGGCAAGATCCAACGAGTACCCGATGCAGAAGAGGTCCTTACCGGATCTGAGCTGTCGCCGGATAGGGCAGAAGTGGCCTCAGAAGCTGGAGCGAAATCGCTCTCGTATATCTCAGACATGCACGGTTCGGCCGAATATCGGCATGGCCTGGTGCAGGAGCTGATCCGACGCACCATAGTTGAAGCAGGAGCACGTACGTGACAACACCACCGCCTTCAGATCGCGTCGAAATTGACGTGGAAGTAAACGGACGTCGCCGAACTGTCGCAGTGGACGCGCGCGATACCTTGGCCGACCATCTGAGGAACGACCAAAAACTTACGGGCATCAAGCTGGGGTGTGAGCACGGTGTCTGCGGCGCGTGCACGATACTCATGGATGGGGCGGCTGTACGATCCTGCCTGACTCTTGCCGCTCAGGGCGACGGACGCACCATCCGGACGGTCGAGGACCTTTCGGATGGAGCCGCCCTCAGCCCCCTTCAGGAAGCTTTCAAAAGGCACCACGCCCTCCAATGCGGCTTTTGCACTGCAGGCTTCCTCATGTCGGCTACCGAGTTGCTTGAATCAAACCCTAGCCCGACAAGAGACGAAGTTATCGAAGCCCTGTCGGGTAACCTATGCCGGTGCACGGGCTACCAGACGATTGTTGAGGCTGTTTTGGATGCAGCGGGCCAGATTGGAAATGAAAATGGATAACCCACATTATTTCTCTCCTCCAATAACAAGAAACGTCATCGGTAAACGGGTCCCCCGAACTGAGGATGCAAGACTTCTCACCGGCCGGGGGAAGTATCTGAATGACGTCAACGTTGACGGCCAATTGCATGCTTGTTTCGTGCGCAGCCCCGCTGCTCATGCTCAAATAAACGGCATTGACACGTCGGCCGCCTCAGAAATGCCTGGCGTTCACCTTGTCTGGACCGCCGCGGACATTGAGGAGTACTGCGCCGGCATTGAAGCGCAGTACACCGCTGAGGGATGCGAAGCGATGACCATGCCTCTCCTGGCCAAGGACGTCGTCCGCTACGTTGGTGAACCGGTTGTATTGATAGTCGCAGAGTCGCGAGCGGTAGCAGAAGATGCATGTGATCTCGTAGGCCTCGACCTGGAGCAACTCGAGGTCGTACTTGACCCCCGCCAATCCATTCAAGGAGGCCCGGTAGCAAACGGCGAACGCCCTGACAATGTGGGCATCCGGGGGCGGGCAACCTTTGGGGATGTGGATGAGGCATTCAGCAATGCTGCGCATGTGGTTTCCGCCCTGTACCACCCTGGCCGCGTGGCAGCCGCACCCATGGAGACGAGGGGTTGCCTAGCAGACTACGAATGGACTGAGGATCGGCTCAAACTTTGGGTGTCAACACAGATGCCCCATTACGTGAAAATGTGTCTGAGCCTCTTTCTTGGTTTCGATGAGTCCCGGAGTGAGATCATTTCTCCTGACACCGGTGGTGGCTTCGGGCAGAAGGCGCACGTATTTCCAGAAGAAATGCTCATGCCCTTGGCCTCGAAGCACCTTAAGGCGCCGGTGAAGTGGGTAGAGGATCGCCGTGAAAATCTGCTGGCGGGTTCACACGCTCATGAGCAGTTCGTGACAATTCAATATGCTGCCAACGCTGAGGGAAGAATAACCGGGGTTCGTACCCATGCTTTAGTTGACGGGGGAGCCTACCACATGCCCCCGCAGACTATGGCTGTCGAATGTTGGGCCACAGCAGCAGTCACGCCAACCGGTGTGTACGATATCCCGGCCGCTGAGTATGTGTACGAGGGGGCTGTTACCAACAAGTGTCCCATGGGCGCCTTCCGTGGTGTTGGCTACACGGCGGGAACTCTTGCCCGCGAGTGCCTCATGGACGACCTGGCGCGGCAGATGAAGGTCTCTCCGTTCGAAATCAGGAGGCAGAATGTCGTCCGGGAATTCCCGTGGACAAACCCCCAGGGAGTCGTATATGAGGAGGGCTCCTTTCTTGAAGTAATCAACGCGTTGGAAGAAATGGTCGATTACCCGGCTTTTCTTCTTCGACAAGAAGAAGCTCGCAAGAACGGGAAATACCTGGGACTGGGAATAAGCGTCTTCGTCGAAAGTAGCGGCGAGAGCACGGGAATGATGCAGGCTCATGGAGCAACTGATGTGTTCCACGATACGGCGACCGTCAAGATGGATTCTACTGGGTCGGTCACAGTAACTTCGGGATTGAATTCCCAGGGACAAGGCCATCAAACGACCCTCGCCCAGGTAGCGGCGGATGTCTTGGGCATACCCTTCGAATCGATCAGCGTAGATGCCGGTACCTCCACCAAGGGCGCCTATGGCAGTGGCACTATCGGAAGCCGCGCCGCTGTCATCGCGGGTGGATGCGTCAACCGTGCAGCCCATGCCATCCGAGAAAAACTGGTTGCCGTCGCAGCCAACATGCTCGAGTCTTCTGAGGAAGATGTGGTGTTGGAAGAGGGCTTCGCGTCTGTAATTGGGGCTCCGGAATCGCGGGTGAGCATCGCCGACGTAGCCATGGCGGTCTACTGGGACTCATCCAAGTGGCCTGCCGGTTTTGAACCAGGCCTGGAGTTCACAAAGGCGTGGGACACATCGCGTCCGATGTTTTCTAACGGTGGTCATGCCTTGATCGTTGAGCTGGATCCTGTTACCGGATTCGTGACGGTCGAAAAGGTGTACTCCGTCGAGGACTGCGGGGTAATGATTAATCCCACAATTGTTGAAGGTCAGATCCGCGGCGGAGTCATTCAAGGAATTGGCGCCGGCCTCTTCGAGCAGCTGGTTTATGACAAGTCAGGAAACTTGTCTACTACATCCTTCTTGGATTATCAGACGCCAACTATGGACATTTCCCCGCCATTTGAAATCAGGCATCTTGAAACTCCGTCGAAGATGACAGCATCAGGGGTAAAGGGGATGGGAGAGTCAGGACTGATTGCTGCACCGGCCGCGGTACTCAATGCAGTCAATGATGCCCTATCTCCCTTTGGTTCCGTTCTCTATGAACTCCCGGCCACGCCCGAGAAGATTATTCGCGCCACCAAGGGCATTGTTGACCTGGAAGGGCCCCAAGATTGGACAGAACTCTGGGGTCGGGCAGGTGTACCTGCGCTTGATCGAGGCGCAATGGACCTGGCGTAGGGGCATTGTTTCCTGCAACTTCTGGGTAGAAGCGAACACCCTTAGGGCACGAATGTGAAGGAAGAAAACTTTGTATGACGCGATTGTGGTTGGTGGGGGTTTTGGAGGGCTGAAAGCAGCACGTGACCTTACCAATGCTGGTAAGAAAGTAGTTCTGCTTGAAGGCGGGGGGCGCCTCGGTGGACGAGCGTATTCCCGGGAGTCCCGGAATGTGCCGAATCTACAGGTCGAGATCGGTGGAGCGTACCTTCACCGGAAGCACCATCCGCGGTTAGCGGCTGAACTGGACCGGTATGGAATTCCCACTACAGCTGCTAGCGAGTTCACCTCGTTCAAGCATCGCCTTGGACCGACCGCACTGGACCAGGCATTTCCTATTCCTGGCTTAGAAGCAGTTGCAGTGGAAGCAGCCATCTACACATTGCTGCGGGATGCACACAGGATCGATCTGGAAAAGGGGCTGGAGAACCAAGACCTTGAGGACTTGGACATCCCACTAATCGAGTACGTTGACAAACTGGATTTGCCCCCTGTTTCCAGACAATTCTTGCTCGCCTGGGCGTGGAACATGCTTGGCCTGCCGGCTGACGAAGCATCCGCGCTTTGGGCGCTGCAACTTATTGCAGCACATCACTACAGCATCCTCGGCGTGGTTCTCTCGCTGGATGAAGTCTTTGCTAATGGTTCCGCTGACCTCGTCGACGCGATGGGCCAGGATATTCCTGAAATCAGAATGCATACAGTCGTTACGGGCATAGACCAGTCTGGCGACGTAGTGCACGTAACCGCCAAAAATGGGGATGCATTTCAAGCTCATTCCGTGATTGTTGCTACGCCAATGAACACTTGGCGGAGGATCCTGTTTACCCCCTCCCTTCCTGAAAGGCGGCTGTCAGTGATCGAGGAAGGGCATGGCGGCCGGGGACTGAAGATTCTCATTCACGTGCGCGGAGCCGAAGCAGGAATTGAATGCGTTGGAGACGGAGTTTTTCCCACGCTTTACGACTATTGTGAGGTTTCGGAAAGCGAACGACTGTTGGTCGCTTTTACGGACTCAGGATCCTTCGACGCTACCGACCTAAGCGCTGTCAAGGACGCGGTGCGTTACTACCTGCCAGAGGTTGAAGTTCTGGGTATCGACTACCACGACTGGATTGCAGACCCACTTTTCGAAGGACCCTGGGTTTCTCCCCGAGTGGGGCAGTTTACTCGTGTGCATAAGGAACTTGGAGAGCCTGCTGACCGGATTTATTTTGTAGGCTCCGATGTTTCGTTGGCGTTCCCGGGCTATATCGAAGGGGCCCTGGAAACCGCGGAGGGCGCCGTAAACGCAATCCTGCACGCGTAGAGCGCGGGTTCGATAAGACCTCTCCTTGGTGTTCCAGGTTCACTTCCGGCCCAAGGGCAGTCACACGGCTGGAGCACGTGGTGCGTCTAAGAACTGTAGATGGCGGCTGCAGCGTCTGGGTTGTGGCCAGCGCCTGCGACAACAACAAACTGCTAGCAGTTGAACTGATTCCATGAACGCCACCGGCCCCAGGAATGGCTGGGGCCGGTGGCGTTCAGATGGCTTAGCAGTGACGAGCTTGACGGTTCGTGATTTGCTGCCTAGCGATCGGCCGGCGTGTCCGCGCCATCGAGTGCTGGCGTGGTACCGCCTTACTTGCTGCTCCGCGGCGGGACTCTCGCCTGAGCGGCCAGGTACGCGTTGTTCTTTCATACCTTGCCGCTTTTCAGGGTGCGCGCTGCACAAGAAGGCATCCGCTGTGAGGGTGCGCCTCTATCTCTGGTCTTGACTTCAAGGGTCCCCGGCACCCAGTGGATTTCCCCCCCTGCATGCTTTCCCTATCCATATGAGCAGCTTTGTGCTCACACATATAAGTTCTTGGAGATGAATGTCTATGTCTGTTGGTGCTCTCGCCGGCCTCATTGCTGCGGTGATGTTTGCACTCCTTGTCCTGCTGCTGGCAGTGCCCATTATGAAACTGGGCCAGGTACTCGACGAGGTACGAATTGCGATCAGGTCATTGAGTGAGGGCACCACACCGCTGATGGCTGAGGTAACAGCTACTGTTTCCACTACACATCAACAACTCAAGAAGGTGGACGACATAGCATCGAACGTTTCGGACGCCAGCGCCAATCTCTCCGCGCTGTCCTCCTTGGTCGCCGCCTCGATCGGGTCACCATTGATTAGGGTGTTGGCTTTCAGCCATGGTGTCAGGACGGCCTTGGCAAATCACTCCAAGCCCGTTACCGGCCGCCGAAGCCGCTGAGTTTTGGAGAACCAATAATGAAACGACTCGTTTGGATGGGTATCGGGGTGGCTATTGGAGTCATTGCCCTTCGGACGGTTACTGACTCACGGTCCAGCCTGGGCCTGGAGGCCTAAATCAGGCAGTTGGCCGAATTACTGACGGAGTTTACGATTTTGCTGATGCGGTCCGCGCAGGAATGCGCGAGCGGGACTCCGAGCTTCGCGTCGCGCTCAGTGGCAAAGTAGCGTGATCCAAACCCCTGGGTGTGTAGATCGGAGCTGGATACCGGGCTAAACCTCTCTCGCTGGCGCCGGGACGCGAAACCGTCCCGGCGCAACTGTCCGCTCCAGAGCTGGTCAGGTGTCCAGCATATAAAATGGACCGTTTCGTGGCCGGGCCGAACGCAGGTGCCACCATGTTTACGGGCAGTGACCGGCATGATATCTCTGCTGGCTGGCTGGCCTCTTTCCGGAGTTGGTCTTTCCTTGGGATGCGCCCGCGTCCGGTGACGCTGATGGCGCCGGAGCCGGGGGGTGGTAGCGGCAACAGCATTTCGCTCGTGCCGGAATTGACCAGACCGCCTGCCGGGCGCATCGTCGGATGACTAGCCGGAGGTCAGCCTCCGGTACCCACTGCACTACCTGGCGTTACCGTGCTCCGGGCGGTGGAATTTAGGTGGCACAGGAACGAGGTCTTGAGGAACTGGGTTGCCCGTTGGACCAATCGCGCGATTTCCGGGAACAAGGGTCGGCGCCCACTGCTCCCGCCGGAATCGAATGAGTATCTGCAACAAAGCAGATCGTAGGCTTCACAGCATTCGCACGGGTGTCGTGAGGCGCACGCTCAGATATACGAAGACGACCTGGGAGATGTTGCTCGCCAGCGACGGCGTTTTTGGGAGATCCCAAACCGCCGCTATCGGTTTCTCGACGGTCGCTGGCTTGAACTGCTGGTGATGGCTTACGGCTGACATCGTCCTGTGTTCAGAGTAGTCATACTCTGGGATAACTGCGGGGAATGCAGATGTTGCATTCCCCGCAGTTATCCCAGGATGGTGAATCCCGAGCCAGGAGGAGTCGTGTCTGGCCCGGAAACATAGGGACCGCATGATGCTGTTTAGTCTTGCACTCGCGATGGCGACGCTGGATTTCCGGCTACGGTCCATTTTCGTTTTGTTCTGTGTCTTTGACCTTCAGCCGTGAGGCCAAGATTCCCATATCGAGACATGCTCAGGATCCCGATAGGCGGAGGCTGCGCTGAGAAGTATCTTCTGTACAGAAGCTGCCTGCCAGAATTGCTCATCCGGTCCGTTCATCCTGGTCGTGTCATCATCGGGATTCAGCACGTGTTGTTGCTTTCTTCGCCTTCTAAGATTCTGCGTTTTTATTATGCAGAGTGCCTATGGGAATTTCTGTTTCGGAAATATCCATAACCGCCACGGGGAAAGCTGTTAGGGGATGATGGGGACGCCGAAACGTTGAGCCCCGCGAAGGGGTCGAGATTAGAGTCAGTCGTCGTGAGCCCTACAATTGAAGGCTTCTACTGTAGCTTCCACAATTTGCTGGTATCCCGTACAACGACAAATATTTCCCGAGATAGCTTCGCGAGCACTCGTCGCATCGAGGGTAACCTCGTCGTCATCATAGAGAGGCTTAAGCGTCATCAAGAATCCTGAGGTGCAAAATCCACACTGCAAGGCATGGCATTTTGAGAAGGAACTTTGCAGCGGGTGAAGCTGTCCGTCCTGCTGTAGGCTTTCGACGGTTTCAATCCTGGAATTGTTCGCCTGTACGGCCAGCACGGTGCAGGATCGCACGGGCTGGCCATCCATCAGCACAGTACAGGAACCGCATACGCCGTGCTCGCAGCCTACTCGAGTACCCCTGAGGTGCAGGTCATCCCGTAGGAAGTCCGCAAGGAGCCGACGAGGCTCGACGTCCGTTTCGTGGTTGACTCCATTTACTTCAACCGTTAGGTGAAAGGCGTTCATCAGTGATCCCTGCTTTCCTGTGTCGGTCTCGCGCGGTTCAGTGCTTGGGCGAGGGTTCTTTCGACGAGCGTCCGAATAACTTGTGCACGGTACGAAGCACTCCCGTGCACTGTGGGCACGGGGTCAAGACCCTGTACCGCGGCGCGCGCAGCGGCGACAATATCTTGACTGGAGAGAGTGCTATCAATCAGGATGCTCTCCGCCTCGTGACAGCGAATGGCGGTTGACCCTCCGCCCAGGACAGTAATCCTCGCCCGCGAACATTTGCCTTGCTCGTCCAAGGTGACGATGGATGCAGCCCCTCCTATGGCGTAATCACCATGTCTTCGGGAAATTCATCAAATGCAGCACCGGTTCCAGGAGGCAGCAGAGGTACGTTCACCTCCACAATGAGCTCGCCGGGAAGGATGCTTGAGACAAAATGCGAGACCAATAGTTCCTTTATAGGAATACTCCGCTCGCCTTGTAGAGACTTTGCGGTGACGGAGGCGTCAAGGGCTAGCAGGACTACGGGCAGCTCTGCGGCTGCATCGGCATGTGCAAGGGAGCCGCCGATCGTTCCTCGAGTACGAATTTGAGGGTGCGCGATCCATGCCGCCGCTTCCGACAGGATTGGAAGGTTATGCGAAATGGTTTTGGAGCTTGTTAGCTTCGCATGACGGGTCAAGGCGCCGATCGCAATAGTTTGATCGGATTTCTTGATGTTTGCCAAACCAGGTATGCGGTTTATATCGACCAAAAGGGACGGACGGGCCATCCGGAAATTTAGGAGCGGGACTAAGCTCTGACCGCCGGCGATGACCTTCGCGTCATCGCCGCCGTCCGCCAGCAGGCGGAGCGCATGCTCAACCGAATCGGCAACAACGTAATCGAAAGAAGGTGGCTTCACGGGCAGTACCGCCGGCCGCGCTCATTGTTCATGTCACTACTTTGCCCCCTTGGTATGAATTTGCGCTCTGCGTCATGGGACAAATCAGTGCCGCGACCTACCTAGAACAGACAATCCCGCGACGCGCTAGCACTGGACGCTGACCTTCACTACAGAATGTCGGTCCCAGCAATTGACTTCAACAAGCCATAAAGCCGTAGTGCGACGAGGAGCTCCACATTGCGTTCTGCAACGCTTATGCCAAGCCGTTCTTCAATGGATCTGAGCCGGTAGGCGACGGTGCGCTCATGGACCTGGAGCGCCGTTGCAGCCGCTACGGCGTTGCAACCGGCCGAGAAATAAGCCCGAAGGGTGTCGCAAAGTATGTCTCTGCGGGGATCGCTGAGCAAAGGGCCCAACTGCTGCGAGACCAGGTCACGCACCGCCTGCATATTTGTGGCGAAGACAGCTTCGAGAGCCACATCGGAATATCGGGTTATCCGTGCGCCCGTCAGGCGGCCCACTTTATAGGCCCTCCATGCGCGCTGGTGACTGCGCCGGAACCCGGAAAAGCCCTTATCAAGGGACCCTAGAGCTAAATGTGCACCATCAGGCAAGTCACTTTCACTGACTTGCGTGACGGCATCCTGGCCCTCCGGTACCGCCAACCAGCCCAAAAACGCTCCGCCAGTGCTTTCCAGTATCAAAGGCGCATCGCTGTTGATAAGCGTAGCGGCGCGGTCGATCGTACCCTTTGGATCATGTCCCCAGGCCACCACGGATAAATGTTGTCCTTCAAAGGCGTACTTCGCGTTAGGTCGGGCAATGCGCCGTCCTGCAATGAAATCCCGCAACTCATTTCTAAGCCGGTGATCCTCCGACTTATAAAAGAACCGATGCTGTTCCGAACGATACGCGTCGATGACATTGGCGACTACAACGTCGTGCCACCGATGCTGCAGCTGAGAGACCCACTTCTGAATTTCCAACTGCTGTGATGCATCCGGAACAAGAGTGGTTGTAAAGTCCAAGAGCACATCCCACGTCGCAGACTGCAGCACTCGATAGGTGTGAATGAGTTCGAGTAGATCGACGCCGGCTTGGGCTGTCTCACGCGCCTCGAGGGTGGCCTCGGCAAGAAAATCCTCGTCGGGTTCCTCTGACCCGGACAATGCCCTGCTGATAGATAGCAAGGCAGCGGCGAGCCGCTCAGACCTCCGCTGCGCCAGTGCCGGGTCTAAGCCCACACCAGCCTGAACATCATCTTGGAGTCGACGGACCATAGAGTCGGACAGCTGATCTATATTTGCTGTAATGGCAGCCGATATTGCCGATAGAAGTTGCGTCTGGATCATGTTCCTACTTCATGCGCGCTACCTGCGTCTCGGCGCAGGCCAGCTCCGTTGATAGTCTCAGTGTATGACCATTGAGGAAGGACTGGATGAACTCTCCGCTGCCGTGAAGGCAAGGATTCCTGAAATCTACGACTGTATTAGGGCAAGACTGCAGTATGCGTACGAAGACTATTCGACCGCGACACGGAACTCGTCTCTTACAGAGGCAGAATCGGAAACCATTACGGCTTCCTTGCGCGATGTCCTCGAATACATCGGTCAAGGGCGGGTAGGAGCCACCAGGGCTTCCAATGAGACTCTCCGCGAAGTGAGGTTGGCGGCACGGGCGGGCGTCGACCTCCATCACCTACTCAGGGGATCTAGGGCGGCCCAAGCCACGTTGTGGGAGTTTATCCTTGAAGAGGCGCACCGAATCATCATCGATCCTCTCCAAAGGTCAAAGGTTCTAAGGCATGCCAGTGCAAGCCATTTCGCTTGGAACGATAGAGTTTCCGCTTCCATCATCGAAACGTACCAAATGGAGAGCACTGCCTTTTCCAGGCAAAGCCAGAATCGCAGGAAGCTATCGACGTTGAGGGCCCTCCTTGCCGGGCTCCCAATAGATTCGACAGTATTTTCCTACAACCTTTCAGGCCGGCACCTGGCTGCGGTGGTATCGGGCGAAGGCGTTGAGGCTGTTGCTCGTACGTTCGGCGCCGCCTCTCGGATTCGCCCCCTTGTTATCACGGCCGAGGATGAGACCGGCTATATCTGGGCCGAGTGGTCGAATCGACTGCCCTCACCGCAAGTTGTCCTCGCAGATGCCTTGCCGAAGGATACAAGGATTGCGTTTGGGACTCTAAGCGAAGGTGTCGATGGATTCGTAGTTTCCCATAGACGGGCGTTGGAAGCCGAGTCGGTCGCCCAAAAACTGGGCACCCAGGTTACTTGGTATGAAGATGTCATGCTTGAGGCGTTGGCTACGCGCGATCTCGCCGCAGTAACGTCATTCATCTCCGACGAATTGGGGGGTCTCGGATTGCACCAAGACCCCCCGAGCAGGCTGGTCGAAACCCTCGAAGCTTATTTTGCTTCGGGCCAGAATGCGGCGTTGGCTGCACAGCGCCTGGGAGTGCACAGCCGAACTATCGCCTATCGGCTGAAACTGATCGAAGCCAAAATAGGTTCAAGAGGAGTGCTGCGAGATGAATTGCCCGTCGCCATCAGACTCTGGCGGATGGTCGAGGCCATGAAGCTTGAGCTCGGAGGGCTAGAGGAGTCTCCCGCTCTCCCGCAGCCAGCACCGTAAGTGGCCCCGTTGCGGTGTCGCTGATGGCAGCTCTTATTCAACCAAGAACCAGATCTCCTTGAAGGGCTCGTGAAACTCCCAAGTCGACACATGCCCCTTCGGCAGGAATACCAGGTCGCCGGCAGTCACGGACACCGGCTCTTGGGACGCCAGAGTGAGCGTTGCGGAGCCTTCGACAACGTAAATAATCTCGTTGTCCATAAGTTCATAGGTTGTTGTGCTCGGCTGCGAGGTGAAGATACCCGTGCCGAATTGAGGAGAGGAAGTGCGTTCGAAGAGCGTGAACCCATGACCATTGGGGTTTCCCTCTTGGACGGTGACGCCATCCGGCTGCCAGGATTCAAGCGGCGCCGTGCCGGTACTGATCTTTCTGATTTTATCCATTGATAGGCCACCCCTTCATTGTCGGGGTGAGCGTCTTCCGGCTACCAGAACATCATAGAGCCAGTCTGCCATTTCAAGCCTCGGTCGGATTCCAAGGTTGTGGCAGCAGTGATCGCCGTCCTTTTCAACTACTAGGTGCAGGTGTTGTTTCGGCACCAAGTCAAGAACGGTATCCACGAAGGACAATGGAACCTCGTCGTGAACCCCGTGCAGGATGTACGTCGGGCATGTGATCTGCGGAAGGACGTCCCGGGTCTCCAAAGCCGCGTGGACGTGCTGCCTTGCTTCCTCGAGAGTGCCAACCTTGGAGACGTACCTCCAGCTTTCCTTTGTCAGAGGAGTTTCGAGGTCCCAGTAGTCCAGGTCCGAGAATCCGCCCAAGAGATGCATGCGGCCAAACGCGGTTCACATGCGGCAGATTTGAGAGCATAGTTACCGCCCAAGCTGCGCCCCAGCACTGCGATAGCATCGTTCCGGATTGTTTCAAGTCCGGTGAGAAGATCCACTACCGCGGACGTGTATTTTTCGTAATCACCCGCAAGCCGCTTGTGTTCGAACATTTCGCCCTGGCCGGGCCCGTCAAATGTGGCTGTAGCCATTCCCCGATCGAGCACAAGGTTTTCCATCTGGAAACTTTCCTCTTTGGTACTCTCAAGACCCCCAGCATGATGACGGCGGGGTGTGGTCCCGGGCCCTCAGGAATGCGGACGTAGACAGGCATCGGTATGCCGTCAACGACCAGATCGTGACGCTCTGCAGGGGGGGGACAGAAGTGGAGCTGCTTTCTGATATAGCTCAACTTTTCGAGCTTGGCCCTTCTGTCGGCGCTCGTCGAACCAGAGGAACTGAGCGTACTGGGCGCAAAGTGCGGCTGACATCAGGAGCTCCCCGGCGGAGAGGTCATGGCCCAGGGCCACTTTTCGTTCCGCGTCCTGCTCATACTCATTTGCGAGATTCATCCAGTAGTCAAACCAGGTGATCTCCTTGGGCCTATCGCGGGCACCCACCATGTCTGAGTAGGAAACGCCGTCAAGGATAAGACGTCCCCAGTTCAGCATTTCATCTTCAGGTTTCACTTGCGAAGTTACAGTCATCCTGCCATCTCCCTAAATTCAGCTTCCGTGACCCCGCACAAGGGGGCTGCGAAATGATCATGCTATGGAAGCTGCGCGAGGGCGCCTACTAACTGCGGATACTTGGGTCGCGTTTTTGTCAATGCCTGAACATCCGGGCTGGACGGCCCGATGACATACTGAGCGCATGATGGCAAAGGCTAAAACGCTCATCCCTGACAACGGTAGAGCCGGCGCGGACGAGGGCAACAGGCAGGCATGGATAGGCCAGGAGGTGCTGCGGCGCGAGGATCGCCGGCTACTCACTGGATCAGCAACATTTGCTGGCGATCTGGGAGTGCCCGGGCAATTGCATATGCGCATTGTCCGTTCAACACAGGCCCATGCCCGGATCGTGTCCATTGATGTTACTGAAGCTGAAAAGACTCCAGGCGTACGAATGGTTATCACGTCTGAGCACACACGGCACTTGGGTTCCGTTCTCTTGGAAGAGCTGGGATACCACGAGATATATGACAACATTGAGGACTTTCGTCACCCGGTCCTGGCAGTAGACAAGGTGCTGTACGTGGGGCAACCGGTGGTTGCCGTCCTTGCAGTTGATCCTTATCGTGCCGAAGACGCGGCCGAACTTGTCTCCATCGAGTATGAGCCGCTCCCGGTCCTCTTGGACCCGGAAGAAGCGTTGACCGGTAAGGTCGAGCTTTTTCCGGGGCGTGGTAACGAAGGTGCACGCATCAAAAAGGCCTACGGCGATATTGATCGGGCCTTCGCCGAAGCGGAGCACGTCATCCGCCACAAGTACGTCACCAACCGCCATTCCGGTGTACCTATGGAACCACGGGCCGTACTGGTACAGCCCGACCCGGCAAGGGACACATTGTTCATCTGGGGCACCGTGCATGTGCATGACAACCGGAGGATCATCGCCAAGATGCTAGATCTTCCCGAGGTCAACGTACGGATGAAACACGTGGAAGTCGGCGGAAATTTCGGCGTGAAGGGCGGAGTCTTCCCAGAGACCGTGGTTGCAGCTTGGGCGGCCCGTGCGCTGGGAGTACCGATCAAATGGATTGAGGACCGCGTCGAGCACATGACTGCCACGTCCCATGCCCGGGAAATGGTGCATAACCTCGAACTCGCGCTCGATGCTGAGGGCAGGATCCTCGGCATGAAGGACGAAATTTTCCACAATCATGGTGCCTTTTTCAGGCAAGCGGAGCCGCTGGTCAGCGACATTACTGCCGGTATCGTGTTCGGCCCGTACCGGGTTCCTGCTTACGATGCTACGTTGCACGCCGTGTTTACCAACAAAACACCTGTCGGCGCGTATCGTGCGCCCGGACGCTACGAATCCACCTTCGCTCGCGAGCGGATTTTCGATCTGGCTTGTGAAGAAATCGGCCTCAGTAAGACGGAATTCCGGCGACGGAACCTTTTAACGGCGGAGGACCTCCCTTGGGCGCCGGGTCTTGATATCGTCCACGAGCCGTACCACTTCGACTCGGGTGATGTAGTCAAACATTTTGACGAAGCGCTGCAGGCAGCAAACTTTCCAGAGTGGCTTGAGGAATCCAGACAGTTGCGGGCAGAGGGCCGAAAAGTGGGCGTAGGCCTGGGCGTGCTGATGGACAAAGCAGGGCTGGGGCTTTTCGAAACAGGCGGTGTCGACGTCAGCCGTGCCGGCCGCGTTACGGTCAAGACCGGAGCTTCTTCGGTAGGGCAGGGAATCGAGACGGTTCTGGCCCAGATTGTCGCCGAAGAGCTACAGATCGCTCCCGAAAACATCGACATCGTTCACAGCGATACGGAGCTTATTCCGGATGGCGTTGGTTCCTGGTCCAGCCGTTCAACCGTTCTCGCCGGAGGTGCTGCCCGCAAGGCAGCGCTTGCAGTGGTGGATAAAGCCAGACGTCTGGCCGCCGAGATGTTGGAAGTCGATCCCGACGACCTCGAACTGACTGCAGGCAGTTTCAAGGTCAAGGGCACCGATCAACAAATTACGCTGTACGAGATCGCAGCGGCGAGGGACCCTTTCACAGCGAGGGCGGACAATGACGAACCCGGCCTGGCTGCGGACGCCGTCTACGTGAACAACGCCATGAACTACCCATACGGCGTAACCCTGGTGCAAATCGAGCTAGATCCTGACACAGGCGGTCATAAGATTCTTCGCTTTTCCACGTCCACGGAAGCCGGGCGGGTAATCAACCCCCTGACCACAAGGGGCCAGATCATAGGTGCCGCTGTTCAAGGAATTGGGGGTGCGCTTTACGAGGAGTTCCTTTACGAAGAGGACGGACAGCCTATTACGACTTCGTTCATGGACTACTTGTTGCCGGGCGCTCAGGAGATGCCGAACGTCGACTGCTTTGTAACTGAAGATGCCAAGTCACCCGACAACCCCTTCGGCGCCAAGGGCCTTGGGGAAATTGGCATCATTGCCGCTGGAGCGGCGATCGCTTCCGCCATAGATGATGCCATTGCCGATGGCATACACATCGACCGATTGCCAGTCACGCCCGAGCAGATCTTCACCCGCTGTCAAGGTTTGAACAAAGCAGAACGGTAACTTGTGCAATCCGCCAGTGGGACAACTTCGCTGCTCTTACGAAACTGAACAGACAACCCGGCGGGTAATCCAAGACACATATGAGAGGTCCACTGATGACTAAGATTCGACACGTATTTGCATGGCGCGTAGCTGAAGGCAGCAGCCAGGAGGAGATTGTTGAAATTCTCAACACCCTTCCGCCGCGCCTGGGTTTCATTCAAGGCTGGGAGATTGGGACTCACTCCGGTGACCCTGGCGACAACGGCGCGCCGTGGGATGGAGTTTTGATTTCTGACTTTGCAAGCTGGGCTGATCTGGACAAGTACTCCACGGATCCCTTCCACCTCGAAGTAGTCGCGACACTTATGCCGATGTTCGCGGATAGGGCTGTGGTGGATTATGAAGTTGAGGCAGCCCAATGAGCCAGACTGCAGATGTAAAGGTAGGGAAGAGCCCGTGGGGACCCAATGACGAGCGAGGGGCACTAAACCTCCTTGATGAGTCCGTTCGCGCAGACGTTCTTCAACGGGCAGATCCTTCGCGGGTCTATGACCTTAGCGTTGACTACTTCGTGGGCATGCCCAGCTTTCAGGGCGCCGGAGACCCTAGCTACCAAATTTTCATGAGCCACACCCCCCAGGGCACAGTGGTGGATAACCTTAACGGCGTTGGAGAGCATGTCAACAGGCACGTGTGTTACTCGGGTGACGTTGTCTTCATGTACACCCACACCGGAACGCACATCGACTCGTTGAACCACTTCGGTGTCGACGGACAGATCTATAACGGCTACAGGCCTGAGGAGAATCTGGGCAGCCGGACCTGGACCAAGGGTGGAGCGGAGACGATTCCGCCAATCATCACCCGCGGCGTGTTGCTGGATATTGCTGGCCTGAAGAACGTTGACTGCCTTCCTGATTCCTACGCCATCACTGTTGCAGACCTTGAAGAGGCACTGGATAAAGCCGGCCTCGCATTGCAGGCAGGGGATGTGCCCTTTGTTCGTACCGGACGTATGCGTTACTGGCCGGACGGAACCAAGACTCTTGGAAACCCTCCGGGCCTAAGCTTGGACGCTGCCCGGTGGCTCACAACCCAAAACATTGCTGCAATTGGTGCTGACCAGGAGTGCGTAGAGGTAGGCCCGTCCGAGCACGAGGACAACTGGCTTCCAGGGCACACGCACTTCCTTGCTGAAGCAGGTGTACCCATGGTGGAACTGTTGAACCTGGAGGAACTGGCCAAGGATGGAGTGCAGGAATTTTGTCTGATCGCTGCTCCGATCCGTCTTAGGGGAGCGAGCGGCGCGCCAATGCGGCCGCTCGCCATGGCACTAAGGAAGAATGCATGAGCCCGACAACCGACCGCATTGCAGTAGTTGGAGGTTCGATAGCTGGCTTGGCCGCAGCGCTGATGCTTCGAGATGCTGGCGTTGAGGTCGATGTCTATGAGCGATCCCCCCAGCCCCTCTCGGGCTTCGGCACAGGCATCGTCGTTCAACCGGAGCTTGTTCGTTACTTGATGGAGCAAGGTGTTGAGCTGGACTCCATTAGCGTTCCGTCATCCTCCATGGAATATGTCGACGGACTGACAGGAGAAAGTTTCGGATCCGTTCCTGCAGACTGGCGTTTTACTAGCTACGACTCAATTTACGGGGCGCTCTACGAGCTGTTCGGACCCGAGCGATACCACACCAGTAAGTGCCTCGTCGGCCTCGACCAGGATTCCGAAGCGGTGCAGCTGCGCTTTTCCGACGGCACGCAGGCTGAAGCGAACTGGTTGATCGGCGCGGACGGCGGAGCCTCTGTAGTTCGTAAACGACTGTTGGGCGTTGAGCCTAAATACGCGGGCTACGTCACTTGGCGTGGCGTGCTTCAGCCGGGCGAAGTTTCCGATGATGTGTGGAACTGACTTTAACGACAAGTTCACGTACGGTCTTCTGGAAGACGGTCATCTCATCGCTTACCCGATACCTGGACGGGAAAACGCAGAGTCTCCGCGTCTGAACTTTCAGTGGTACTGGAACGTCCCTGAAGGAGCTGACATCGACGAACTTATGACAGACGTTCGCGGCATAAGGCTCCCGACATCAGTGCACCATAACTCGCTGAATCCCCACAATCTCCGTCAGTTCCACAGCAGGGGTGAGCGACTTTTCAAGCCTTTCAGGGAACTTGTGCTCAACGCGTCTTCCCCTTTTGTGACTGTTGTGGCAGATGCCACCGTGGATCACATGGTTCACGGCCGCGTCCTGTTGATCGGAGACGCGGCTGTGACTCCCCGGCCCCACGCAGCTGCGGGTGGAGCAAAAGCCTGTGACGACGCACGCACCCTTGCTGAAGTCTTTACAAGGAACCACGATCTGCGGGGGTCATTGCAAAATTGGGAAACCAAACAACTGCAGCAGGGAAACGCCTATCTCCAGAAAGTTAAAGAGATGGCGTCCCGCCTGCAGCACGGGGGAAGCTTTGAGCCCGGAAACCCCGCATTTGCATTCGGGCTCCCTAAAGTGGATGAACCATCCGTCGTCGAGGACGTTTAAGGAAAAACCATCATGGAGATGACCAACACTTTCACCGTGCCCGTCCCACCGGAGGAGGCGTGGCCGGTACTGCTGGACTTGCAGCGAATCGCCCCCATGCTTCCCGGAGCCTCCATCACCAGCGTTGATGGTGATGAGTACGAGGGTAAGGCAAAAATCAAGGTGGGGCCCATCACGGCCGAGTATGTAGGCGTCGCCCGCTTTATTGAGGTCGATGAAAAGGGTCGGCGCGCAGTAATCCAGGCCCGTGCGAAGGATGCCCGCGGGCAAGGGAATATGTCGGCGACCATTACCGCCCGGCTTGAGCCGGAAGCCAATGGCGCAACCGTTATCGTTCAGACCGAGCTGGACATGACCGGAAAAATCGCCCAGTTCGGGCGAGGTGTGATCAATGAAGCGGCGACCGCCATCCTCGGAGTCTTCGCTCAAAGGTTGGCCGTGGAGATGACTTCAGGGGGCGAGTCCACCAGCGGAGCATCCACTGAGCTCTCAAAGACTGAAGGAGGCCAAGGAAAAGAACTAAGGCAGCCTTCGCAGGCAGAACCCGAAGCACTGGACCTCATCAAGCTGGCGAAGGACACGCGGGCTGCCAAAAAGGGCCCCCAGATGGAGATCCCCGCAGCCGGACAATGGCTGCCCGCAATTGTTTCTGTCGTAGCTGCACTGATTGCGGTCTTCGCTGCCGGTGTTGCAGCCGGAAGCAACCGAAAGTCTTGAACCTGATGGATGTGCGCGAAGTAGCACCAAATAGGGGGCAGCTTGATGTAGCGGCTGTTCAGGTGAGATTCGACTCGGCAGAACTGCTCGAGGACAGGATTTCGCGTACCCAGGGCTTGATTTCTGGCATTGGCGAAGCGGACCTCATCGTTCTGCCTGAACTGTGGCTTCATGGCGGGTTTTCCTACGACACCTGGCGACAGAACGCTGTCTCGCTGCAAAGTGAGGTGTTTACCTTCCTGTCCGAAGTGGCCACGGAAAAGAAAGCCTGGTTGCATGCCGGCTCTTTCATGGTGACGGAGCACAGCAACGCGGCTTCTGGCATGTGGAATACGTCCGTTCTTTTTTGACCCGGCCGGATCCCTCCGGGCAACGTATAAGAAGATCCACCGCTTTGGGTTTTCCGATGGAGAACCAAAGCTGATAGCAGCGGGCGATGAGCCCGCGATTCTCGAGGTGCAGACAGAACGAGGCACCGCCATCACTGGACTCAGCACTTGCTACGATCTTCGCTTCCCCGAACTGTATCGGCATATGTCAGCTGAGGGTACGGCACTGAATGTGATACCAGCGTGCTGGCCCCTGTCGCGCATTCAGCACTGGCAGACTCTGGGTCGCGCTCGAGCAATCGAAAACCAATCCTTCGTCATTCAGTGCAATATGACGGGGGCTGACCAGAGCATAGAGTTGGGTGGACACAGTCAGATTGTGGATGGCAACGGAAACATCCTGACCCAGGCGGAGAGAGAGGAAACCGTTCTCCACGCCAGTCTGGATCTCGATTCGCTGAATGAAATGCGAAGTTCCTTCCCAGTCCTGAACGACCAGCGGGCAGATATCTGGGTTGTTAAAGGCAAGACGATGATCGCGAGCAACTTGCAGGAATAGCAAAGGGTTCAGTCCGAGCTGATGTTCTCGGCTTCGGGATGTCCTGCCTTTTGATACAGGGGGGACATCCCGGAACCGGCTGATCTTACGCTCGTGCACGGCATAGCGGCCGTCTACCAGCGGTATCCGTTACGACATACGTAGTCACTGCGGAGAGCCAGAATGCACAACCTCTCAAACGATTAGCAAGGCGAACAATGAGCAACGACAAAGTGATCAAGCCAGAAAGCCCCGGAGAGATGGCCGCGCGGCTCAAGGCTGTCAACTACTTGGCTGACGAGGGCTTGTCCACCACCGTCTTCTTATCTGTTGCTATGAATAAGCCGTTGCTTGTCGAGGGTGCTCCAGGAACGGGCAAAACGTCGCTGGCTGAAGCTTTAGCCAAGATGCTCGCGATCCCGTTGATCCGGCTGCAGTGTTACGAGGGCATCGAATCGACCCAGGCGCTCTATGATTGGGACTTTTCACGTCAGATTCTGCACCTGCGGTCACTAGAGGCAGCAAATTCGACAACGAATGCGGAGCAACTGGAGCAGTCCCTATACACGGAGCGGTTCCTACTTCCCCGCCCGATTCTTCGTGCCTTGCAAGGCGGGCCGGCCGTTCTGCTCATCGATGAGGTTGACCGGGCGGACGATGAGTTTGAGGCCTTCCTCTTGGAGGTGCTTGCGTCAAACCAAATATCAATTCCTGAGTTGGGTACCATCACCGCGAGTGTTCCACCCATCGTGATCCTAACGTCGAACCGGACGCGTGAGTTACACGAGGCTTTGAAACGGCGGTGCTACTTCCATTGGATAGACCACCCAGAACCGGCCCGTGAGTTGGAAATCATCAAGACGCGGCTTCCCGGCGTCGATGAGAAGCTAGCGCAGCAGGTGGTTGACGTAGTCCAGTCCCTGCGCAATGAAGGGCGCTTGCGACGTTCTCCCGGGGTAGCGGAGGCGCTTGACTGGGCCCAGGCCTTGGACCGCCTTGGCGGAAGTGACATTAACTCCGACAGTGCTGGCTTGACGATTGGTGCCCTCTGCAAAGACCAAGACGACCGGGAGCTTATCTTGAGCACCTTGAGAACCATCTTCCCTACCTGACCGGGAATTGTGATTGTGATGTCTTCACAAATAGGTTTGACGATCTTCTATGGCTTCGTAGGTGCTCTCAGAGATGAGGGGATGGCCATAGGGGCCGAACAGGCCCGGCTTTACCTCGAGGCTCTGAGCGTTCTCAATCTCCAACGCCGCAGCGAGGTCTTCTGGGCCGGACGCGCGACGTTGTGTAGGAGCAGGGATGACTTCGAGACTTACGACCAGACGTTTCGCTTGTGGTTTTCATCCGAGCCTCCAGTACCTGTGCCCTTTTCGGAGAGACAGGAGGCCAGCCTGCCAGACGCAGCAGACGGCGACAGCCCCCAGTCAGAACTCGAGCAGCAAATTGCACTGGCTAGCAAGGACGAAGCCCTGCAGCATCGGGATGTAGCCCTGATGTCTGCTGAGGAAAAGAGGTATCTTGCGGAGGCCTTTGCTGCTCTGCCTATTAGACCACCGCTGAGAAGGGCGCGTTACAAGCGGACCCATCGCCACAAGCGCATCGATCCGGCACACACTGTTCGAGACCACCTAAAACGAGGCGGCGAACAGGCCAGCTGCAGTATCGCCACCGAACGAAAAAGTCACGCCGAGTCGTCCTGATCGTGGATGTTTCGGGATCGATGGAAGCCTACGCTGACAGTTTTCTTCGCTTCGGTCACCGGCTTTTAGATGGCGCGGACACGACAGAAGTATTTTCTATCGGCACACGACTTACCAGAGTGACGTCGGCCTTACAGCATCCGGATCCAGAGGTCGCATTGTTGGACGCAGGTTTCGTCGTGCCGGATTGGTCCGGAGGCACGCGACTGGGGGAAGCCCTACAGGCCTTCATCACCTTGTGGGGACAACACGCAATGCTAAGAGGGTCTGTGGTGGTGATCGCCAGCGACGGGTGGGAACGCGGGGATCCAGGGGAGCTGGCCCACCAGGTTGCCCGCCTCCATAGCTTGGCGCACTGTGTCATCTGGTCCAATCCCCACCGTGGCAAGCCCGGATATGAACCCCTACAGAGCGGCATCAAGGCCGTTCTTCCGCACGTCGATGCCTTGGTCGCAGGCCACACCATGGCCGCCTTTAGGGACCTAGCAGATCGGATAGCACATGCGTGAAGTTATTGAAGCAGTAGCACAGTGGACGATGCGCGGAGAAACCTTCGCACTCGCTACAGTGGTCAGCACGTCAAAATCGGCCCCCCGGCCAGCGGGCGCAGCAATGGCTGTTAGCACCGCGGGGGAGGCCGTCGGTTCAGTTTCCGGCGGCTGCGTTGAGGGGGCTGTTTACCAAATTGCCCAGGACGTAATCGAAGGCGGTACCCCGGTATTGCAACGGTTTGGGTATAGCGACGATGACGCCGTAGCAGTGGGTTTAACCTGTGGCGGAATAATCGACGTCTTCGTTGAACGAGTTACCGACGAAAGTTATCCCGATATAAGGACTGTCATTCAGGACGTTCAGGTAGGTAACCCGGTTGCTACCGCGACCGTGGTGGAACATGACCAGGCAGAAATGCTGGGAAAGCGGCTCGTAGTTTGGCCAACCCACGCTTCCGGAACCCTTGGCAGTGCCATGCTGGATCATGCGGTGGCCGACGATGCTGAGGGGTGCTTGCCTCCGGCGAATCCAAAGTGATCACGTACGGCCCCAGTGGAGAGCGGATGGAAACCGGCACAAAGGTCTTTGTTTCTTCCTACCAGCCGAAGCCCAGAATGATCATCTTCGGGGCCATTGACTTTGCCGCGGCAGTCGCGCGGGCTGGGTCAATGGTCGGGTTCAATGTGACGGTCTGCGATGCTCGTCCAGTGTTTGCCACTACGGCGCGTTTTCCTGGGGCCGATGAGGTAATCGTATCGTGGCCCCACGTTTACCTTCAGGAAGAAGTGGCGAAGGGAAAGGTGGACAACCGCACTGTCATCTGTGTTCTGACCCATGACCCTAAGTTCGACGTCCCAGTCCTAGATATCGCCCTGCGGCTGGAAGGCCCATCAAAGCCCTCCTACATAGGTGCGATGGGCTCTCGGAAGACGCATGATGACCGGCTAAACCGGCTCCTTGAGGCTGGAGTACTCGAGCCACAAATCGCCGAACTTCATAGTCCAATAGGACTTGATCTCGGCGGACGAACGCCAGAGGAAACAGCGGTGTCGATCGTGGCAGAAATAATCGCCAAGCGTTGGCAGGGGACTGGCCGCCCACTCCGCGATTCCGCTGGCGCAGTGCACTCGGACCCGGCCTAGCTATGGGCAACAAGAAAGGGTTCGCAGCCCAATCTTCTGAAGGCAGCTCATCTTGGCAGACCTCGGTAGAAAACAAGACCATCTTGGTTTCGAAATCCCCAGAAACCCAAGCACCGGGTGACTTCGACGAAACCCAGCTATTTGATTTGCGGATGTTGGGCAGGGCGACCGGATCCATGTGTCGGAAGATGACACCTTACGCTACTCCGGCGTGGTGGACACCAGCGCTCCTTCCCTTGGCATTATCTGGATCCGTCAGGATGGGTTGGGCGAGAGGAAGCTGATTATTTGCACTGACTATCGGCTGCGTCAGGCTCGCACCAGTCACTGGGATTTGAAGGTTTTTGAACGCGAAGAATAGGAACCTCACGTTGGAGAACACGGATTTGGTGCAGGTTACGGGTGTGCTGCTGGCCGCCGGCGCCGGCACACGTCTTGGACGTGGCCCCAAGGCACTCTTGCCATACCGTGGACGACCCCTCGTGGAAATCATCGCCGACAATCTACTTGCCGGCGGCTGTCACGAAGTAGTTGTCGTACTTGGGGCAGAGGCACAAGCGGTCAGCGCCGGGGCCAACCTTAAACCCTATCGGACGCTGGTAAACCACAAATGGCCATCTGGTATGGGAAGTTCCTACCTTATTGGTGATGCTGCTGCCAATGCAGACGACCATATCCTCGTGGCTCTCGTAGATCAGCCAGGGCTTACCGTCCGCACTGTTAGCCGGCTCCTCGTCTCGCACCGGCCGGGACGCATCACTTCGGCTGCTTACGCAGCCCCAGACAACCTCGGGATGCTTCGTCGAGGTCACCCAATGCTCATCGATGTGAGACTTCGGCCAGCAGTAGCCAGCACTGTAGTGGGTGATGCTGGAGCCAGGAGCTTTCTGCGCCAGAAACCCTGGCTTGTAGATCTTATTGATTGCAGTGATGAATCTACTGGCGAGGACGTCGACACTGTCGAGCAGATGCGTCGCCTTCTATAGGACGCTGCGCGTCAACGTACAGCTGCCGATCTCTCGCGCGGCTCGGAACACGTGCGGGTCATTTCCCTGAATACAAAGGACATCATTCCACTATGGCATTTCTATTCTGGATGGATCGACTTCTTGTGGGGTTACTTGGCCGCCACGAGACAGAATGCGTCGAGTGTAACCACCCCTCAAGCGACGATCAATGGGGTTGGCTGGGAACCATGACCAACCTACCGCCTCCAGGTCTTGGGCTCTGCCAGGCATCGGACAGGAACGGCCGCAGATGTCCATGCGCGAACAGAAGCCACGTGATTGTGTCAACGTGATCGGAGCCCACTAGGACGGCCCGAACGGTACCCACCAGCCGGAAGGTGCGGAGGCGCTTTGGTCTGCTTTCTGGCGCTGTGAAACCACTGCTATGGGTCGGGACGAAGTCCAAGGTCCGGAGGCTGGGAGCTGGCGTCCGGTGGAGGAGGGCGTCAGAGGTAGCTGCAGATGCGTCCGGGATCGCAGCTTGCGTCGGTCCCGGCAGCGGCGTTGGCGTGGAGGCCGGCGACGACGGATCGCAAGGCAATCAGTTCGCCAATCTGGTGGTCGAGGTCTGCCAGCTGGTTGGAGAGCAGGTCCTGGACGTGGGCGCAGGGGGCTTCTCCGGCGTCACGGAGGCCAAGAATTTCACGTATCTTCGTCAGGGCGAGGCCTGCGGCCCGTCCGCGGCGGATGAACTCGAGCCTGGCCACGGAGTCTTCGGTGTAGTCCCGGTAACCGTTAGAGGATCTCTTCGCTGCCGGGAGAAGCCCGCTGTCCTCGTAGAAACGCAGCGTCTTCGTCGTCATCCCTGCCGCTGCCGCGGCCTCACCGATACGCATCATGAACCCATTTCTTAGCAGGCCACCAGGACGGCGATTCCTTGACATTCCAGTGTAGGGGAAGGTTGAGAATGAGATGCAGAGCAGGTCTTCGGCTGAAGGCCCGCAACGGCTGAGCAGCAGTTGTGCTGGCGGCTGCTCCCCTCGCATCTTTAGGAGTCCCTCATGTCGGCAACACCTTTCGATTATGACCTGGCCATCATCGGTTCCGGCGGGGGTGCTTTCGCTGCTGCCATACGGGCAACTAATCGCGGCAAGCGGGTGTTGATGGTTGAGCGCAGCACTGTGGGCGGCACGTGCGTGAACACGGGCTGCATCCCGTCCAAGGCCCTGCTGGCCGCCGCGGAAGCCCGCCATGTCGCCGTGGACGCTTCCGGGCGGTTCCCTGGCATCAGCACCTCCTCAGCGCCAGTGGATATGCCCGAACTGGTCGCCGGGAAGCGCTCCCTGGTCGAGGCCATGCGGTCAGAGAAGTATGTGGACCTCGCCGCGGACTACGGATGGAAGCTGCAGCATGGGACGGCGGCGTTCGCCGGAACCGCGGCCGCACCGGTTTTGAACATCACTGTCCCGGGCGGCACCACCGAGACAGTGAGAGCCGAACATTATCTGGTGGCAACGGGCTCCACTCCCTGGATTCCTGAGGTGCCGGGAATGGACCAGGTGGATTATCTGACGTCCACGAGTGCGATGGAGCTGCAGGAAGTTCCCTCTTCGATGCTGGTCTTGGGCGGAGGGTATGTGGCCCTGGAGCAGGCGCAGCTTTCGCCCGGCTCGGAACGAAGGTGACCATGCTGGTCCGCTCCAGGCTCGCCTCGGCCGAAGAGCCTGAAGCCGGGCATGCCCTCGCCGGTGTCTTCGCCGACGAGGGTATCCGGGTCCTCCGCCGGGCGACAGTGTCCTCGGTCCGGACCGATCAGTCGTCTGGGGATGTGGTCGTGGACGCTTCCGTCTCAGGAGGACAGGAGGAGTTCAGGGCCGCGCGCTTGCTCGTGGCAACAGGCCGGCGCCCGGTCACGGAGGATTTGAACCTCTGCATGGTCGGTGTCGAAACCGGGGACCGCGGGGAAGTCCTGGTCGACGGGAGCCTTCGCAGTACTAATCCGAGGATTTGGGCCGCGGGTGACGTGACGGGGCACCGGGAGTTCGTCTATGTCGGCGCCGCGCACGGGGCCCTGGTGGTGGATAACGCTTTCGAAGGTGCCGGGCGCGAGGTCGACTACCGGCACCTGCCCCGGGTTACGTTCACGAGCCCCGCCCTGGCGGCGGTAGGGATGACGGACAAGGAAGCGAACCAGGCAGGGATCCGGTGCATGTGCCGGGTTCTGCCGCTCAAATTCGTCCCCAGGGCGCTGGTGAACCGTGACACCCGCGGCTTCATCAAGATCGTTGCCGATGCGGACACGGGCCGGATCGTCGGGATCACTGCCGTGGGAAAGGAAGCCGGGGACCTCGCCGCGGCCGGGGTCTACATTCTGGAGGCCGGGATGACCGTTGATAAGGTCGCGAACCTCTGGAGCCCGTATCTGACCATGGCCGAAGGCATCAAGATGAGCAGCCCAGTCCTTCACTACTGACGTCTCGAAACTGTCCTGCTGCGCGGCATGATGTGGCCAACGACAACCTCTAGTGCGCGTTCCTCGTCAGGCTGTGGGCGAGGCGGTAGGAGTCGGTGCCGGTTTCGATGATGGTGCCGTTGAAGGTCAACCGGTCAACGATCGCGGCGCAGAGGCGCGGGTCGGTGAATGTCTTGGTCCAGCCGGAGAACGACTCGTTGCTGGCGATGGCGATGGAGTTCTTTTCTTCGCGTTCGGTCAGGACCTGGAAGAGGAGTTCGGCTCCTCTGCGGTCCAGCTCCATATAACCGAGCTCGTCAATACACAGCAGGTCCACCCGGCCGTATCTGGCGATGGTCTTGGCGAGGACTTTCTCGTCGGCGGCTTCGACGAGCTCGTTCACGAGCCGGGTGGCCAAAGTGTATTTGACCCGGTATCCCTTCTCAGCTGCAGCGGTGCCTAGCCCGATAAGCAGGTGGGATTTGCCTGTTCCGGAGTCCCCGATCAGGCACAGCGGTGCGCCTTTCCGAATCCATTCGCCGGTAGCGAGGGTATGGATGGTAGCGGGGTTGATGTTCGTGTTCGCGTCGAAGTCGAAATCACCGAGCCATTTGTCCCGTGGAAAGTTCGCGGCTTTGACGCGTCGGATTGAGGAGCGACGGTCGCGGTCATCGCACTCGGCCAGCAACAGCTCGGCCAGGAAGCCTTGGTAGGAGAGTTGCTCTTTCCCCGCCACGCTCAGAGCTTCGTCCAGGACCGCCCGGACGGTGGGCAGGCGTAGCCGGCGGCATGCTTGGTCCACGGCCGCGACCGCGGCCTGCTCAGTCAGGCCGCGGCGCCGTCGCAGGGTCGGCGTGATGGTGGTGGCCGGTGCGGTGGGGCTCATGAGATGTTCTCCTTCGACGCGGATTCTGCGGAGTGTTCGGTGCGTTTGGCCAGCAGCTCGTCATAGGCGCTGATTGTCGGGAGCGGTCGCTTGTCTGGAGGGAGCCCGGCGATGACAGCCGCCGGGTCCATCAGCCGGCGCTGGGTCAGGCTGACAACTCGTTGCACTTTCGCTTCAGCATGAGCACCGCGATGACGGTCAGGACGGGACCCACCTGCGGGGATGCTGGAGGCGTGTCTGCGGGCTTCGACCGCTACGACGTCGGCGATGACGGCACCTACTCCAAGGGCTGCGGTGATCCCTGCCTCGATGTCTTCGGCTTCCATCGAGCGGTGCAGCAGCAGGACGTCAATAAGTTCACGGGTCCCCTCGGCATCGCCGTTGACCCTGCGCGAGGCAGACCAGAAGGCTTCATGGGCGCTGGTGAAAGCACCTGACTCCCGCGCCCTGGCCAAAGCCGTGGAACCAGGCAAAGCGCCGGGCTTAGTCTTGAGGACCTCCAGATAATGGTCCAACTGGACCGACTGCCCGCCCTTGGCAATAATCCGCTGATGCCGGGCCGCCACCGCGCGGCCGTCGAACACCACAACTTCGGATGCCCGCAATGAGACCCGGACCCGCCGGCCGATGAACCGTGCCGGCACCGAGTACTTCACCATCCGCACGGTAATCATTGAGGACCGGTCCACTCTCGGGTTCAGCACCAGACCGGGATCGAACTCTTCGGCCGGCAACGGAGCCAGGAACGGGTGCTCGGTCGCGAAGTCCTGGCCGATGGTGCGGATCCTGCCATCGATCCGCCGCTGATCGTCTTCTACCTCCCTGCTCCGGATCCGGTCGTTGAGCTCCTCAAGGGACCTTGTCACGGGCATCGGCGTAAGCCGGTTGCGGCGGAACCAGCCCACCTCGCCCTCGACCCCGCCCTTCTCGTGAGCGCCGGCAATACCTGGCTGGCAATAAAAGGCATCAAATCCATAGAACGAACGGAACAACACCCACCGATCGTTCTCCAGGCGGTTCCGGCCTTGCCCGAACACCACGGACCTGACAGCACTGGTGAGGTTGTCATAGCGGATGTGTTTGACTGGCACGCCGCCGATCTCGTTGAACGCCTCGACATGGCCTTCGAGAAATGCTTCCTGGGCCTGGGTGGGTAAATCCGGTGGATGGCCTTGCCAGAGTGGGACAGCCGGAAGATGAACATGTGGCATTTCGTCTTTACCCCGTCCAGCACGATCCAGACTTCGCCGAAGTCCACTTCAGCTTCCGCGCCCGGGGCGTGTTCCTGGGGAACAAACACCTCAACCCGGCGGCCGGCCTCCACATCGATTTGCGCCCGGCGGACCCGGACGTAGTCACGCACCGTTGAATACGACAACTCCTCCGCACCGTACTCTTCGATGAGCCGGGCAAGAATCCTCCGGGCAGTGTGACGCTGCTTCCGCGGCGCCGTCGTGTCCTCGACGAGCATGGCATCGATCGCCGATTTAAAAGGATCAAGCCGCGGCGAGGATCGTTCAGGAGTTTTGCGCTCTGGCGGGACCGGGGAACTTAACGCCTTACGCACGGTTTTCCGCGCCACCTGGTGCCTGCGGGCAAGCTCCCGGATTGACGCCCCCTCCACCCGGGCATCCCTCCGAATCTGCGCGAACAACTCCACTCTTGACCCCATCCCGGCCCTCCCGTCGTCGATCCAACACTGGATGGATCAACGCTCACAGGTGGGTACCATTCAAGCCGTCATTAGGTTCGGCATGTCCGGCTGGTGGGTACCGTTCGGGCCGTCCTAGTGGGCTCCGATCAGACTGACATACTCACCACGCCAGTTACCTATGAATTCCCCTTGGGCGGCACTGTTTCGAACACACCGGGACGCAGTGCCACAAGGCTTGACGAGTCACGCCACGTCAGATCTGTTCCAGCCAATTTGTCTCCTGCTCTTGCTGTATCGAAACAAAGAAAAGTAAAGGAGGGCGCGTTAGTAGGTGTGGCACTGAGGTTAGCTCTGGCACAGGCCAGGACCCGAATGTCCTCCGCGGCGCGAAGCAAAGTGGGCTGGTTTTCCGTCGGCCCGGCCCGGGAAGTAGAACTCATCGGCGGACTGCCAGCAGCGGCAAGGCGGACCCTTGCAGCGTTATAGCTAAAAGAACATGTGCCGAAAGCGTGGGGGAGGGATTCATCGCCGACGCCAAGAGCGTCCGCAGCGTCGGCGACATCCACCGCGGTCAATGCTGATTTTTCTGCGGTGGCGTCTGCACCTTGGACAGACCGAGGACCAGCGGAAGACAAGACGGCCCAACCGCATTCCCTCATTTCGCAGCTTCGCCCGCGCAAGTGCCAAACGGAGTTCGCCCACGGATAATGGGGACGGGAAAAGCACTTGCGGTATCGCGCGGGTTCTTTGGAAGGTATCGCCCGGAACAGCTGGGCGGTTAACTTCCTTTCGTTGCCAGCTCAATCAGTTTCCGGAATGTTGCAGAATCTGCAGGGGTGCTCTTCGCAGCCAGACCCGGCAGGTTCAAGGGCCAGATACGGGTGCTGGCCTGAGGTGGGGATACTGTCACCGGGATTTACGGTAAGTTCCTCCGGAATGGCGGCTGTCATCGTGGAAACCTTTCTGTTCCTCAAGACCACGTGCTCGTGGACGAGGGGTGTATGGGGACACAGGAGCTTGTGCTAGGCACGCGAAACCTGGGTAAGACACCGATTAGCGCATCGAGACTCGGGCCAGTAAGGTTAGACCCCATTCTTCCTGCTCACGGGCGCCATACATCCATGACAAGCACTGTCCATCGACACTAAACGTTCCGGCGGCGGCAGTCATGATACGGAAAGCCAAAAACACGAGTCCCGTTTGTGTGATTCCTTGGATCGCTTCTCCGTACAAAACGACAGTCAGATAGCCGTCTGAAGAAAGGAGCCGCCGGATGACGGCGGTCCTAGTCGGATATGGTCGAGTAAGAGGGCCAGGCTTGGAACGCGAGCCAGAAGGCAGATAGGTCCGCTGAAGACGCGACATCTCGCCCTGTAATCTCTTTGATTCGGGTGAGTCTATAGGACAGAGTTTGCCGGTGGATGCCAAGAGCGGCTGCCGTTTCATTCCAGCGGCGGTCATTGGCAAGGAACGCAAAGAGTGTTTCACGCAGAGCAGTCGATTTAGGATCTGTACCCGCGAGCCCACCTAGTACCTGTTGGACTACGGCCGATGCTTCCTTCCGAGAACGAGTAAGCAGCGACACGGGGACTCCGGCGAAGTCAATCCACTGATCGTTCATCCCACCGGATGAGAAGACCTTCACGGCCTCCTCGGCTGCCGCTTTAGCATCCCGCAGATCAAGGTATGTTGACGATGCTCCGGCCCGGACGTCGAGGCGGCTGAGCAGCTGCCGGACGTCATTCCGGCTCTGCTCGGGCATCAGGATAAAGAACGAGCTGCCTCCGGAGCCCGCCAGGACTGCCAGTGACTTGATTGACGCCGCCCGGGCTACCTTCTCGCCCTCGCCCAATGCCACTGCAACGACTTGATACCCAGACGAAGTACCGCCCGTACCCAGAAGATTTTCTATCCCGTCGGGGCTACGCCCTTCCAAGATGGACGCCAGCATATGCGCTGAGCGTTCGGAACGGCGGCGAAGTGACCGCAATAGTTGGCTCAACGCGACATCAATCACCTGCAGGACATGGATTAGCAGGAAACTGCTCACCTCTTCGCCTGGGAATTCCGAAATCATGAGCCGGGCATCACTGTCCCCCGGGAGGGCATAAGTACGTTCCCGCGCGGAAGTGGGCATGGATTCCAGCGGTGCTCCCTCTACAATTGCGAGCCCGGTTTTCACATCAAAGACACTGAGGCCAGCCCTTAGAAGAGCCTGCAAGTCATTTAACATCCGTACCGGGTCAGTGCGGGCGTACGCGGACAGCTGGTAGAGCTTGCTGAGCTTGAGTACCTGCATGGTCTGTGTGGTGGCTGTAGCAGCAGCAACTGTTCGCCCGATCGCAGCGAAGGGAGTTGCATGGTTCGTAAGAAGCACGGGGAAGGAACGTTTGTCTGCTTCTTCGTATAGTTCCGGGGTGAGTGGAGGGAGACTCGGGTGATCCCCCAAGGCAACACCGGCAAGGCCGGCCTCATCGAGTTTGACAATAAAAGTCCGTTGCTCAGCGGCACTGTGAGGAACGCACAAACCCACTGTCATGAGTAGCTCATGCGGACCGAGCCACCGGTCGGGATCGCTCAACTCACAGCTATGCGCCCAGAGAACCTGCCGGTCAAGGCCTGCCGCGCCTGCAAGTACCTTTGTACCCAGGCTTTGAGCGGTAACAAGGTCCCCGACCGTCAGCACTTGTGGCTCCATACAGGCATACTAGTACTGCCGTATGAGACACGCCTCTGGTACGCGGGTACGAATCAATCCAAAACTTCGGCAATCTGTCTGATTTTGGCCGTCGGGGCCAACTCGTAAGGTGAATCACATGTAAGCGACCTTGACCCTGGGGAGCTTATATGGGCTGCGTGCATCGACTTGACCCTCTGCCACCAATCTGGAGCGCCAGTTCCGATTCCTGTGCAAGCACCTTTGCGCTTAGAAACGACACTGCTAGCTCCGGCCTTTGACATCGAACGGCGGCGACTGATCGCTCTTTGCCGGCTGCTCTGTTTTCTCCACGGCGTCATGGTGAGGCGCCGTTCTTCTGAGACCAGTAAGAGCCAGCCCCTCCCGCCGGCATCGATTGTCGCCGGAGGGCTAAACCAGCTTGAAATTGCCGAAAACAATACCGGCGAAGGGGCTCGGAAATCCGTACAGACTGAACCAGTCGCGAACCATCTCCGCGCCGAAGTCGCTATCTGGTAGGTGCAGGGACGCATCTTCCCAATCCGCTTCTTCGATTCGAAAAAGCGGGACTAAGCGTCGCGGCCGTGCGGCCGCGACTCATTTTCGAAAGGCGTACGGCTTTGCAAACTTCTTCTGAAAACGCAGGAGCAACAGCTGATGGTGGTCAAGCCCCACCGACTCAGGATATAGCCCATGCAGATCTGCAGTTAGGGCACCTCACAGGATCGCAGGTGATGGGGCTCTCAGTATCTTCCTTTATTCCCGCTGTCGGTCTTTCAGCAGTCCCAGCCTTCCTTGCGGCTTATTCAGGCCGTTCTTCATGGTTGGCGATGGCCGCGTCGGTCGTTGCCTTCACAGTCGTCGGGCTGTTCATCACTGTGTTCGCGCGACGGTATATCGGAACCGGGTCTCTTTACTCCTATATTCGCCATGTGTTTGGCTCCTGGAGCCCGCTCGTCATCGCGGCGGCAATGATTCCGGGTTACATCGTCGTAGTTATGGTACTTGTCGTATCACTAGGCCTGTATGTAGGAAGTTTCCTCATGTCCGTGGGCCTATCCACCGCAGCTGGACCAGAAATACAGCTGGTGATTTATGTCTTAGCAGCGTTGGTGGCCATGGGGATTGCCTATCGAGGTCTGGACGTGTCAGTCCGGTCCAGCGTCATCCTCACGGTCGTTTCCGTACCGGTGATGTTGACTATCACTATCGCAACGGCGTTCAGCGGAAATGTCGATCTGGCAGGACAGCTTAGCCTTAGCGATTTCACCTTCAACAGTTTCCTCCAGGGTCTCGCCATAGGCTCGGCATTCTTCATCGGCTTCGAAAGCAGCGCAGCCCTCGGCGCAGAAACCCAGAACCCTACCCGCGCTATCCCTCGGGCAATTATGGTAGTTCCCGTCGTCCTGGGTATGGCCTTCCTCGCTGCTACAGTGATCCAGGTACCGACACTTGTCGACTCTGCTGATCAGCTAGCCCTTGGGGTCTCACCGAATTCGGTACTCGCTGAAGCAGCAGGGGTGGGCTTTTTGTCAAACATAAGTGACCTGGTTCTTGCCGTTGCCGTCTTCGCCAGTCTGATCGGATTTTTCAACTACGGGTCGCGAGTGGTGGTCAGCGCAGCTTCAGACGGTCTCCTACCTGCGGCACTAACCAATGTCAGCAAGCGTTACAAGAGCCCGGTGGCAGCCATCGCCTTTCTTGGAATCCCCTCGCTCATTGGCCCCCCAATCATGCTGTGGCTGACATCATCCACACCGTTGGAAATCTACGGGTATATCGCCACCTTGCTGGTCTATTTCTGGGTGATCCCTTACTTCCTCATCTGCATCGGCGGTGCAGTGTTGTTGAATCGCACCAGCCCAAGGAAATCTGTTCTGGTTAACATTGGAGCTGTCGCGGCGTCTGCTACCGTTCTGTGGCTCTACGTCAACGGAATCTTGTACCCGGCGCCGGGGCCCCTGAGCGCGCTACCCTATGTGATGATCGGCACGGTAGCCGTGTTCCTCGTCGGTTTTGTGGCCTCCGTCCGCATCAAAAGCAGGACTGCAGCCTCGGTGTAGGGCTCACTGCAGTCACCTATAACGAGGTCAAGTGCGGCGCTGTATCGTTGCGGCGCGCACCACCTTTTCAAAAAATGAACCCAGGCCAAGAAGCTCCCGTCCGCCGCACTGGACGGGAGCTTCCTCGTTGCCGCGTTGAGCTTCTCTAAATGTGGTTGCCCGGCAAAGTCAGAACCTGACAACCGGGAGCTTGATCCACCCTCGGCTAGAAGTGAACGTCTTCCTCAGGACGTTGATGCTATTCGCTCATCCCGCCGCGGTGCGGGCAGCGCGTCCTGCCCGCACCGTATAAAGCCGGTTCACAAAGATCTGAAGTCCTCCAATATGGCGACCCCGTTGGTGTCTGCGCGTCTCCGGGCTAGGCCACCCGTTGGCGGAGGTGGTCACTTGGCCAAAGAGCAGCCAACAATGCCGCATTAGGCCGGCGGTTCAGGCGGTTATTGCTGTGTTGAAATCGGATTTGCTCGGGCAGCGGCTGCACTACTCGCATAGGCCGTCTTACACGTTCCAGGCAGCTACACCGGCGAGTCACGGATACAGTAAGGCATGCGTCCCGTCACCGCACTGCGGTATGAAAACGCTGATTTTTTCGTACAAATTGAGCATGGCGAGGGCTGCTTTAGGCCCGTATGGTCAACGTAGGATGCAGGTGCAGCTGGCAGGCGTAGGCCTATGGGCACTGCTCGAACCCTTCTCCTCGCAAGGGCACCCCAACGTACGAATCTCCCCTAGGAGTCCCATGGAAAACGCCCAATTCCGCCAAGTGATTCTTTCACTCAGTTGCAGAGACAGAATCGGAATTGTTCACGCTGTCTCCGGTTTCTTGGTATCCCATGGCTGCAATATTCTTGCCAGTCAGCAGTTCGACGATGCCGCCGAACAGAGGTTCTTCATGCGCGTGCACGTCTCTTGCCCAGCAGCCGTATCCGTTGGCGATCTGAAAAAGGCGTTTCAAGCAATGGCCTCCACGTTCGGAATGGAGTGGACGTTGGTCGACGCCGCCGACCGGCCCAAGGTTGCACTGCTGGTTTCTAAAGCCGAGCATTGCCTCAACGACCTGCTCTTCCGGTGGCGCTCAGGGCAACTTAGGGTTGACTTTCCCTTCATCGCCTCGAACCATACGACCCTTCAACCAGTTGCAGACGCCCATGGCATTCCCTTCTTTCACATTCCGGTGACACCTGAAACTAAGAGGGAAGCAGAGGAGAAGCTACTCGCTCTCCTTGCAGAACATCAGGTGGATTTGACCGTTCTAGCCCGGTATATGCAGGTGCTCAGCGACGATCTTTGCCGCGAACTTGTAGGCAAGGCCATCAACATCCATCACTCCTTCCTTCGCGATTTAAGGGCGCCAAACCTTACCACCAGGCATTTGAACGGGGAGTGAAACTCGTTGGAGCGACGGCGCACTACGTCACCGCCGAACTGGACGAGGGACCAATCATTGAGCAGGAAGTTCTCCGCGTTGGACATGACTACAGTCCAGCTCAACTTGCAGTGACAGGCCAGGACGCAGAGCGGCTTGCACTGTCTCGCGCTGTTCAATGGCACGCAGAGCAGCGGATCCTGTTAAACGGCCACCGCACCGTCGTTTTCAACTAGCACAACAACCACTTGCCCAGGGTCTGGCAGCGACCTGAGCAGAAATGAGGCCCCCGATGGACAGGCTTGTCGACCGCACCGTAAGCGCCAACATGTTTACAGATACTTCCCATGATCCCTTGCCGACGCATGTGCGGACAATCGTAATCGGCGGCGGAATTATCGGTGCCAGCATTGCCTATCACCTTTCAGTTGCAGGTGAGAACGACACATTACTTTTGGAGAGTAACGTCCTAGGCAGCGGCACCTCTTGGCACGCCGCAGGCTTGGTCACTGGAGCCCGCGGTACCACGACGATGACAAAGCTGGCCAAGTACGGTTTGGACTTTTATGGTCAGCTCGAGCAAATGTCCGGGCTGGACGTATCATTTCAGCGTTGCGGGTCCCTTAGCGTTGCACGAACCGCCGGACGCGTTGATGAACTTCTGTATGCAAAGGACGTGGCCGACCAGCAGGGCGTAAGAACGGAATGGCTAACTGAGGACCGATACAAGGAATTGTGGCCTCTCGCAACCTACTCAGGGGTTGCCGGAGCACTCCTGCTGCCTGACGATGGTCACATCAACCCCGGACATGCAACAGTGGCTCTCGCTAAACTCGCCCATAGCTTTGGGACCCAGATACGCGAAAACGTTGCTGTCCTCAAGATACTTCGTCAAGGCGATCTCGTCGTCGGCGTGCTCACCGATCAAGGAATCGTGCACTGCGATCGGGTGATTCTGGCGTGCGGCTTGTGGACCCGTGATCTCGCGGCCACCGCCGGTGTGAAGGTACCCTTATACGCCGCCGAGCACATCCACGTCCGATCTGCAGAAATTTCCGGGGCTGTGCCTGAATTGCCCGTGTACAGGGATCTAGACAACAGCTATTACATCCGGCACGAGGCCGGGAGGCTCTTGGTCGGCGCATTCGAGCCTGACGGGCTTCCACGCGCGCTTGAGGAAGTTCCTTCCAACGGCTTTGCAGAGTTCGAGCCGGAGTGGGAACACTTCGCTCCGATTAGGGCGAAGGCCGAAGGGGTAGTACCGGCACTTTCTTCAGCGGGATTCGACCGATTCCTGAATGCCCCGGAAAGCTTCACCCCGGATGCCAATTTTGCCGTGGGTGAAACCTCCGAACTTTCCAATCTGTTCGTGGCAGCAGGCTTCAACTCCCAGGGAATCATTTTTGCTCCCGGCATCGGTAAGGAATTGGCTGAGTGGGTCATTTCAGGAACTCCCGGTTTTGACTCATCCTCGGTCGATGTGCAGCGCTTTTCCGGACATCAAAACAACCGCAAGTATCTCAAGGCCCGAACCAAGGAGGGCCTTGGACGGCTTTACGCAATGCACTGGCCGAACTTGCAGATGGAGACGGGCCGCAACGTCCGTCGAACGCCCCTTCACGGGCGCCTGGCTGAGCTCGGTGCCTGCTTTGGTGAAGTTAACGGTGGGGAGCGGGCGAACTGGTACGGGCCCGGAACATCTCCCACCTATGACTACAGCTATGGACGCCCGACTTGGTTCGACCGTGTCGCCGAGGAACATAAAGCGGCACGTGAGGGTGTGGTCCTTTTCGATCTGAGTCCATTCGCAAAGTTCGAAGTTGCCGGCCCTGACGCCCTTGAAGTGTGTCAGACGGCCGCAACAGCAGACATCGACGTTGAAACCGACAAAGCGGTCTATACCCTCTTCTTGAATGAGCGAGCGGGGATCGAACTAGACGGAACCATCACTCGTCTCGGCCCGGACCGGTTCTTAGTCGTTACCCCATCGTTTACGCAGCAAAAGACCGCAGCGTACCTCAACCGAATAGCTCGGGGCAAAGCGGCGGTAGTGTTCGACTGCACTGCGGCCCTGGCCACAATCGGAGTCATGGGACCGAAAAGCCGAGAACTTCTTAGCAGGGTTTCACCGGAAGACTGGTCCGACGATGCACAGAAATACACCCACGGACGCACGGTAGAAATTGCAGAGGGCTATGCCTACAGTCTGCGCGTGAGCTTCGTAGGCGAACTGGGCTATGAGTTGTATCCGAGTGCCGACATAGCTACAAACGTCCTCGATGCACTGTGGGAGGCGGGGCAGGATCTGGGAGTCAAGTTGGCCGGATACCACGCCTTGGATTCACTGCGCAGCGAGAAAGGATTCCGGCACCTGGGTCACGACATCGGGCCCATCGACGATCCCTATTCGGCAGGCCTTCGTTTTACAATCTCCATGGACAAACCAGGAGGCTTCGTAGGCAAAGACGCCCTCCTCAAGCTCGACCCCGCAGCGCCCGCTCATCGAACAGTGTATGTGGCGCTGGAAGATCCTGAACCGGTGTTCGTACATGACGAGACGGTCTACTGCAACGGCCAACCCGTCGGACGCATGACGAGCGGCAGCTACGGCCACACGCTGGGAAGCGCAGTCGGAATTGCAGCTATTGAACCTGATGTAGACCTCTCGGGAGACTTCGAAGTCCGGTGTAAAGGGCGGCTATACCCTGCAAAGGTCTCCCGGCGGCCCTTTTACGATCCCAAGGGCGAACGGCTCCGCGGTTAGGAGCCACGTCCCATAGACCCCCACTGGCTCAGACAACGACTTAGGTCGTCTCTGCACGGGCGAGAGCCAGGAACGAGCACCACAAGGAAGGCCTATGACTAACAGCGTCATGCAGATACCGGGTCCCCCGGAGAACGTCGACAACATCCTGGATGGCAAGGCAACCGCTGATGCCGTGAAAACCGAACTCGCAGATCGAGTTACAGCTTTGAAGCGCCGTGGCAAGACAGTTGGCTTGGGAACAGTTCTCGTTGGTGATGACCCTGCAAGCCATTCTTATGTGGCCGGGAAGCATAGAGATTGTGCGGAAGTGGGGATTGAATCCATTCGTCGGGATCTACCCTCGACAATTTCTCAGCAGGAATTAGAGAGCGTTCTGGAAGAGCTGAATGGAGACACTAGAACCACAGGCTACATAGTGCAGCTGCCGCTGCCCCCACACATCGACCAAAACGCTGTCCTGGAGAAATATCCCCTCAAAAAGATGCAGACGGACTACATCCGATCAACCTTGGAAGACTTGCACTCAACGTCAGCGGCGATCTCAGCTCTCCGCTGCCCTGCACTCCAAACGCGATAGTCGAGCTGCTAACCCGACACGGCATCACTCTCAACGGTTTGGAGGTGCTTGTCGTCGGTCGCGGAGTCACAGTTGGTCGACCCTTGGGGCTGCTGCTTACACGGCGCACCATCAACGCGACCGTCACTTTAGCGCATACCGGATCGGTTGATCTTCCTAAGTTGCTAAAGCGCGCAGATGTTGTCGTGGCCGCGGCCGGTGTACCGGGCATCGTGCAAGGCAAACACCTCAAACCGGGGTCAATAGTCTTAGACGTCGGAGTGTCACGGATAACCGAGGCCAGCACCGGCAAAGCCGTCCTCCAAGGAGACGTCGCTGCCGACGCTATGCACGTGGCCGCCTGGATCTCACCCAACCCTGGCGGTGTTGGCCCCATGACCCGGGCGATGCTTCTGGCGAATGTCGTTGAGACGGCCGAGCGGGACCTTTTACTTGCGTAGCGACGCGCTGCCACGACTACTCTTCGTTTACAGTTCCCCCTAACGGCCCGGTGAGGTCAAGGGTATGCGTGGGTGAAAACCGTATCTTCTACGGCGGTGACTGTCGCAATCTCGGGTTTCCTGGATCGTTTGGTTATGCGAGCAGGCCGGTGGCGGCTGCTTCCGCAACGATTGCCAGGAAAAGACGTGGCCAGATGGTTGAGGCCTACCTTCATGCTTGGTCGAGGCTTCAGGTCGGTAGCTCTAGGCGTCGCTTACGCCACATGCTCTGGTCTAGGCACAGTAGCCGTTGCCTTTGCTGGCACGATCATGGAAGAGGAAGTCACCTGGGCGAGAGTCGCGGCCATCGTTGCGGTGCTTGGGAGCATTGAAATTGCTCCGCGTCTTCGTCATAGCGAGGGAGCGCCGGGGCTCCCTCGCTATGACGAACTCTAGGAAAAGTAAGGCCCGGTGCTCCACCCAAAGCACATCGTACTGCTCGGGCACCTTGCAGATCGGGGCCAAAGGCCAGGGCTTTAGCCTCTTAGAAAATTGTGGCTGACCCCTTATAAGGGGTCTTCATCGCAGTGCTTACACGATGGAGTTAGTTAAAGTACCTATTCCCCCGAGACTGATTTGCACGCAGTCTCCGGGGATAACAGCTGCGAAGGTACCCGGGGCCCCCGTCATAACGATGTCACCAGGCTCAAGAGTCGTCCAGCGGGTGACGTACACCAGACAGTCGACAACGCTCGTGGGGAGGTTGAATGACCCGGACTCGGCCCTAACATGGCCGTTCACGTTCACCGTGATGCTGACCTTTTCAGGATCCTTAATTTCGGTCTCAATCCAGGGTCCAAGAGGTGTGTAATTAATGCCGGCTTTGGCTTGGAAAAGCTTTTCGTCTATAAGTCCTTGGTCGGCGTTTGTAACATCATTCGCGACCGTGTAACCCAGCACATGATCCGTCGCGTCTTCGGCGGTGAGACCGGTAGCCCGTTTGCGCATAACAACTGCCAGCTCTCCCTCCACGTGCACTACACCGACGTCCTGAGTCAACTTAACGTTGTCTTCCGGGTTCGCCAAGGTATGTACGGATTTGTGCCAGGCCTGTACGGGAAGCGGATGCTTATTACCGGGGCGGTTGTGGCTCAGCCGATGAGGACGGAGGGCCTAACCGGAACGAGTAGCTTCGCCTCTTCCGCTGGCGTCACTTGCCCAGTGAAGGATAGTACCTCGGCAAACGGGTCTTCCAGGTGGTGCCAGTCCCCGTTCCGCAATACCGCATGCTGAGGTCCTCTGGTCGTTTGTATCCTAGCAAGTCGCATTATTCACTCGTTCAGTTGGCACGTAACCCCGACCAGTAATTCAGTTCTCATAGGGGTCGGCGATGCCGACGTATTGGGTGGTGGTGTATTCGGCGATGCCTTCAGACCCGCCTTCGCGGCCTAGGCCTGATTGTTTGACGCCGCCGAAAGGGGCGGCGGCGTTGGAGATGATGCCCGCGTTGAACCCAACCATGCCGAACTCGATCTGCTCTGCCACCCGGAGGAGTCGATTGAAGTCGCGGCTGTAGAGGTAGGCCGCAAGCCCGTATTCCGAGGCGTTGGCCAGTTGGATGGCGTCCTGTTCGGTGCTAAACGTGGTGACAGGGGCGACGGGACCGAAGATTTCCTGGTTGAGGATCTCCGCATTATTGGGAACGTCGGCGAGAACTGTGGGCTGGTAGAAGTAGCCTGGCCCGTCCACGTGGGCACCCCCGACGAGGGCAACGGCTCCGGCATCGATTGCGTCCCTGACCAGGGCGTGGACGTCGTCGCGAGCACTGTCGTCAATCAGCGGGCCGACCTGACTGGCAGGGTCGGTACCGCGGCCCGTGGCGAGGGCGCCCATCGCGGCTGCGAATTTCCGGGTGAATTCCTGCGCCACGGATTCTTGAACGAGGAACCGGTTGGCCGCGGTGCAGGCCTCGCCCATATTCCGCATCTTAGCCGCTATTGCCCCTTCTACAGCTTTGTCCAGATCTGCATCTTCAAACACGATGAACGGAGCATTTCCGCCCAATTCCATTGAAGTCCGCAGGACATGTCGCGAAGCCTCTGTCATCAGGCGCTTGCCGACGGGTGTGGATCCTGTGAAGGAGACTTTCCGCAGGCGGGAATCTTTCAGCAGCGGCCCGGATATCCCCGACGCCGAGGATGACGAAACGACGTTCAGAACCCCGGCCGGAAGGCCGGCCTCCATCATCGTCTGGGCAAATAGCTGCGAAGTCAGCGGTGTCAGCTTGGCTGGTTTAAGGACCATCGTGCAGCCAGCGGCGACTGCGGGAGCAACCTTGCGAGTAGCCATCGCAAGGGGGAAATTCCAGGGAGTTATCAGCAGGCAGGGGCCTACGGGTTTGTGCTGGACAAGAATCCTGTTTTTGCCCTCGGGGGTGGTGAGGAATCGGCCGTAATTTCGCACGGTTTCTTCCGAGAACCACCTCAGAAACTCAGCCCCATAGGCAACCTCGCCCCGGGCCTCAGCCAATGGTTTGCCCATCTCCAACGTCATCAACAGCGCGAAGTCCTCCGACCGCGCTGTTACCAGGTCGAATGCACGGCGCAATATCTCGGCGCGCACCCGGGGAGCAGTGCGCGCCCATGAGGCTTGCGCCGCGCAAGCTGCCTCCAGGGCGGCGACCGCATCCTCGCTCGTGGCCGAAGCTAGGGTGGCAAGTACCTCACCAGTAGCAGGATCACGCACGTCAAACGTTCCGCCGTCGGACGCATCCACCCACTGGCCACCAACCAGCAGGCCGGTGGGCACGGACGCGAGCAGAGACGCCTCGCGCTCTAGGGGAGTGGCAGGCAACACAGCCGATTCAACTGTCATTTGTAGTCCTCGGAGATTTGATTTGTAGCGACTGACTGCGCCGCAGGGGCACTGCAAGTTGGGGGCGAGTAAGAGTTCTGCTAAAGAAAGCCCGGGTCGGTCGCCAACGATCAGGCGAAGCTGTGACAGGCGGAGTCGCATGAATGCCGGCGAAAGAACTTTTCAGCCCGAAGTACAGAGTTCCAGCCTTAGATAGTCGGTCGACATCCAACGTCGCTTCTCCAGAGGTCGCGCTCCACCGTCGTCCCTGGCGCTATCTTCGTAGAAAGACGGACACTAAACGTTCTTTGGTCGTGACGCGTGACAACAATCCCGTGGTGGTCTGACGTTCGTAGCGCATGCGCCACTGCCTCGCTGACCGCTGCGGTAAGGCGTTCTTCCATGTCGCCACGGTGATCCACGGTGATGATTTTGCTATATGAGCCTGTGTGCTCTGGCATGCGGTAGTTCCTTACGAAGCGATGCGCGGGTGTGCTGCCACGCTATACCTCAGACATAAGAGTGCGATTTGTGGAATCTGGTGCTTCAACATGAACTCGAAAGCGGATGAAAGTCTCACGATTACAGCAGTCAGTATGGAGCGCCCTGTTACGGTCGCAAACAGTTCTTGAGAATGATCTTTGTACTAATCCTGTACGCAAGTAGGACTAGGGCGCGCGGGCAAAGAAGGGAAGGACTGCACCTAGGACGAGCCGCTCGACCTGCTTGTACGGATCCCCAGTCCTCCATTCCGTAGCTAGCCGACGGCGGACAAGGCAAAGATTATTCAAAAGTACGAAAACTGAGGGTATCTATCACTTCGGCACGATTTTGTCGGCACCCTAAGCGGCTTACTCTGGGCTAGAAACAGCGTCTTCTGCCTGTCTCCCCCATACCACATCAAAACGGAGGTGGCTGTGTGCCCCGCATAGGAATTCTTGGTGCCGGCTTGGCTGGCCTTGCAGCAGCTACAAAACTCGCCGAAGCCGGCGAACACGTCACGGTATTCGACGCCCGTAACCGCCCAGGCGGTCGCGTTTGGTCAGAAACACTTGACACACCACAAGGCAGGTATGTCATAGAACGAGGTGCCGAGTTCGTTCTGGACGGCTACACCTCCATGCGGCGGCTGCTATCGCATTTTGGGCTTAGCTTGGTTGATACTGGCATGAGCTATTACGTTCGTGAGCCCGGCGACATGGCTGGCATCACTTGTGATGACATTATTCGTACCGGGCGGAAAGCACTGGAATTAACCAGCAGCAATGGCCTTCAAGGGACCGCCGAAGAGCTGCTGGCCGCATTGCCCGACGAACCGGAACTGGTCGACGCGCTTCGTGCCCGCATTGAAATCTCTACGGCTGTGAGCGCATCAGAGGTCACGGCGAAATCGTTGCAGCATATTGCCTCGTTCGAACCCAAACCCAGCTGGCGAGTGGCTGGCGGCAATCAACGACTGCCCGACGCGATGGCAGCTGCACTTGGTTCTGCCGTGCGTTACGGCGAAACCGTGAGGGCCGTTGAGAACATCAGTGACGGTGGTGTCCTTGTTACTACCGACACCGACACGTCCGTGTTTGACGCCGTCGTTGTCGCTCTTCCGCTTGCTGTAATCCGTGACCCACAAGTGAACCTGCCTTCAACTGAGGCCCGCAGCGCAGCCCTAAAGCACGTTCTTCAAGGACATGCCGCAAAACTGCACCTCCCTCTGGAAACTCCGCCCCCCACAAGTGCTGTCATGTCCGTCGAAGGCCGCTACTGGACTTGGACTGCCACCGACGACTCCGGGGTTGTGGCCCCGGTGCTAAACGCCTTCATGGGCTCCCCATCAGCCATCTCCCGTGCCAACCTCACGCAAAACCCGGCGGAATGGGTTCTCAAAGCACGAGCACTTCGCACGGATCTCGACATCGCGCGAAACGCTTCCGCGCTGACCACTGTATGGTCCGAGGATCAACTGGCAGGTGGGGCATACGCCGCCCATGCCCCAGGCGCCACGGCCGCTGGGACGGCCCTCTTGGAAAAGCCGGTCGGGGATGTTTTCTGGGCTGGCGAGTACAGCGAACCGGAATTCGTAGGCCTAATGGAAGGAGCTATACGCAGCGGCGAGCGGGCCGCGGAACGTGTCATGCAGCGCCTTGAAACTACGTCCCGTGACTCTGACTCTGAAAGAACCAAAGCATGAGCACCGTACTTCACGCTTCTTCACTGCACTGGGCAGAACCGGTTCCAGTTGATCCCGAACGAATCATCCGGGGTGCTCCGGCCACGAGCACGCACGTACTTTTTGCAGACGGCAAAACGGAACTGGGGCTGTGGCGGGCAACCCCCGGCGAATTCACTACAGTCCATCAGGGATACGAGGAGTTTATTAGCGTGATCGAAGGAGAAGGAGAACTGATCCATGATGACGGCTCCCGCATCACACTCAACGCCGGGACAGTCCTAATCCTCGAAAACGGCTGGAGAGGGCGATGGAGCATTGCAAGCACCCTGGTTAAGTCCTACACAACAATCCGAGCGTGAACCAGGCAATGGGATAAGCGTGCAGCGGCCGAGCGCGCCGTAAGGGAGTTCCACCCTGGCTAAAAGTGAAAGACGCTCACCACATCCACCGTCCTATAGAAGGTCTAGACGTGAACAAACACCCGTCCCACGTGTTCAGCCCGAAGTTTTGCCACTCGGCCTCTACTAGCCATCGCTCGCTCCACTTCGAAGTTCTGGCGCCCGCTGGTACCTGCCTGTCTGTGGAAAAACCCAGCAGCGCTGCCCCTCCTACCTTGTCCCCGGCGCCCCCCGCAGCAAATCGCGGTCCGGAAGTCCAGGATCTTCTCCCTTGGATCGGGTGGGTTACTGCATGAACGGAGAAATTTTATCGAGATAGACCCATACCCGCTTAAGTGTGAAACAGGCTCCCTCCGAGCTCTCTGATCCAGGGCTCCTGAACCGGTTGGCTGAGCCGTGTTCCACTCCGCTGCCGTAACTCGCAGCGTCGCACACGTCGGCCGCCGGCCGTAATCAGAAAAGAAAGGACTAGGCTTTTGGCAGCAAAATACAGAATTGGCTATTTCGTGGGGAGCCTCGCGACCAATTCCATCAACCGCGCTCTCTCGCAGGCTTTGATAAAGCTTGCCCCGGAGGACCTCGAGTTCACCGAAATCCCCATCAAGGACCTCCCACTTTACAGCTACGACTACGACGCCGGTTTTCCGCCGGAAGGCCTGGCCCTTAAGGAAGCTATCGAAGCGTCCGACGGGATCCTCTTCGTGTCTCCCGAGTACAACCGTTCCATTCCAGGTGCCCTCAAAAACGCTATCGACTGGGGATCTCGTCCATGGGGATCGAATTCCTTCGCCCGTAAACCCACGGGAATTATTGGGACTTCTCCCGGCAGTATCGGCACCGCAGTGATGCAGTCGTCCTTCCGCAGCATCCTGAGCTTCCTAGACGCACCACAGCTGAATTCCCCTGAAGCCTATGTTCACTACAACGTCGACATGTTCGGGGAGGGTGGCGAAGTCAAGGATGAACGCACGGCGAAGTTCCTGCGCCACTACATGGACGAATACGGCGCCTTCGTGGCCCGTGTCCTCGCCACAAGCACCGCCGGACACATCGGCGATATGGAGCCGGACAGTGACAAGCTCTCCCGCTGATGTGTAGATCTGGTTGTCAAGAGTGCATGGATGAGCGGCTGCCCGGTTTGATTTCGGGAGCCGCTCATCTTTGTGCCAGCCGGTCATGCTGCGGGGGCCGTGAGCGAGTCGTTTTCGAATGCAGTGTCAGGCTCACATTGCGGGTTGTACCCCATGACGATTTGTTCGGCTGGAGCATATCGTGCCTAGAATCGAGCACGTTGGAGGACGTCGGTTCACAGCGGGAACTCGGGTTAGCTCAGGATGCTGCCACCGCCGACTTCGATCACGTTAGGCGGCACGTTCATCTCGGGCCGCGGTTCATGCGTTCTCCTTGCTGGAGTGGTGCGGCCAGTAACCAGCACCAGCCGGCGAGCTCGCGGGCGATTGCGGTGTGGCCTTGACTGACATTTCATGGCGCTCGTTGAAGTGTTCCCAGTTGCGTGGAGCCGGTGGGTTCCTTCCAGGGCGCGGATGCGGGTTGCCGAGGCGTGAGTATTTGAAGGCTTGGAGGCCAGTCGATCTTGCCGTAGGGGGCCAGTGATATTGCCGGTGGGGGCCAGCGGCCGCATGCATGGAGGCCACCGGCCCCCACCGGCGTTTTCTTATTGCGTCATGGTGGCGTGTTCACGCATGTTGTGGTTGCCGGTATCGACCCAGATGGTGTTGTGCACGATGCGGTCCATGATCGCATCGGCGTGGACCCCGGAGCCGAGCCGCTGGTGCCAGTCCTTCTTGGCGTATTGGGTGCAGAACACGGTGGAAGCTGTGTCGTATCGCCGTTCGAGCAGTTCCAGCAGCATGCTGCGCATGCCCTCGTCGGGGTGGTCGAGAAGCCACTCGTCGATCACCAGCAAAGTGAAGGCCGCGTACTTCTTCAGGAACTTCGTGGCCCCCAAGGGCTTGTCCTTCGCCAGCGCCCAGGCTTCCTCGAGGTCGGGCATGCGGACGTAGTGGGCCCGGATCCGGTGCAGACAGGCCTGCTTGGCCAGAGCGCACCCGAGGTAGGACTTCCCGGACCCGGTGAATCCCTGAAACACGACGTTCTGTTGCCGTTCAATGAAGGAGCACGTGCCGAGCTGGGCGATCAGGCTCCGGTCGAGGCCGCGCTCGTCCACGAGGTCGAGCCGGCGTAGGTCCGCGCCCGGGTAGCGGAGCCCGGCCCGTCGGATCAGCCCCTCGACCTTGGCGTGATTGAACCCGGAGTGGGCCTCGTCCACGACCAGGCGGAGCCGTTCCTCGAAGGCCATGCCGAGCACGAGTGCCTGGTCCTGGGCCTCGAGCGCTTCCAGCATCGGGACGGCACCCATCTCGCGGAGCTTGCGTTTGGTTTCAGTATCGATCCCGCTCATTTGGCGCCACCTGCGTAGTACTCGGCGCCGCGCACGTATCCGCCGTGTTCGACTCCTTCATCCCGTGGAGGCCTGAGCCCGGCGGCTTTGTCCTGCTCCGTGGCAAGGATCGGTTGCAGATGCGCATACCTCGGGGATCTCACGCGGCCTGCCAACGCAAGCCGGCAGGCCGCCTCCACCCGTTCGGCCGAATAGCGCCGGGAAAGCCGCAACACGGCAAGGGCCGCGTCCAGGCCCTGCTCGTCGACCGGGACGGACTCGAAGATCCGATTGACCACCGTCACCGCCGCCGGGCCGATCCGTCCGGCCCATTCCCGCACCCGCTCCGGATCCCACTGCCGGTACTGCTCGCCGGCCGGCAGGTCGGCATCATTGGTGCGGTACTCGTTCGCCGCGCTCTCGGGCAGCAGCAGGTGGCTGGTCAACCGTTCGTGGCCCCGGTACGCCTGAAGCACCCGGTCGGTGATCCGCAGGTCCACCGTGGTGCCGATATGGGCGAAGGGTACCGAGTAATAGTTCCTCTCCCAGACCACGTGCCCGTTCCGGCCCACCCGGCGCCCGTAGACCCACCGGCTGATCTCATAGGCCGCCGCCGGCAACCCCGTCAGCAGGGGCTGCTCCTCGGCCGCGAACACGCTGGCTCTGGACCCCGGCCGCTTCTGGAACGGCTCCGCGTTATACGCAGCTACCCGATCGGTGATGGCGGCCCTGAGCTCCGGCAACGCGGTGAATTGCTGCTGGCGCAGCCCGGCAATGACCCAAGTAGCCACGTGGGCGACCGTGTTCTCCACGCTCGCCTTGTCCTTTGGTGCCCTGATACGGCCGGGCAGCACCGCCGCCGAATAGTGCGCCGCCATCTCCCGGTAAGCGTCATTGAGCACGACCTCGCCCTCGCGGGGATGCTTAATGACACCGGTCTTCAGGTTGTCCGGAACGATCCGCGGCACCGAACCGCCAAAGGCCTCGAACATCGCCACGTGGGCCCGCAACCAGGTGTCCTGCTTCATGTCCAGGGCGGGTTCAACGAACGCGTACCGGCTGAAAGGCAGGCAAGCCACAAACAAATACACCGTCCTCGGCTTGCCCGTCACCGGATCTGTCAGCTGCATCGTCGGGCCCGACCAGTCGACCTCCACCGTCTGCGCCGCCTTGTGCCCGACCCGGGACGCCACCCCAGTGACCAGCACATGCCGCTGATAGGTCCTGCAGAACCGGTCATAACCCATCACCGGCTCACCGCCAGCGGCGCGTGAATCCGCGTACTCGCCATGCAGCAGCTTCAGCGTCACCCCGACCCGGGCCATCTCCCTATGCACCTGGTCCCAGTCCGGCTGCGCGAACACACTCTGATGCTCACCGCGCCCAGGAAACAGCCGGGTATAGACCTCGCCCTCCGAACTGTCGGCGATATCGTCCCACGCCACGCCGGCCGCGTCGGCAGCCTCCAGCACCGCCGTGATGCTCTTACGGGACATGCCCTGCGACGCAGCGATCGCCCGGCCTGACAGGCCCTCGGCGCGCAGCTGCAACACGAGCTTCGCTCTGATCTTCCGTACCATTGATGATTACTCCTTCCGCCGTGCGCCCTATACACACGACGGAAGGAGCCTAAATGGGGCTGGCCCCCAAGCACGCCACTACCGGCACCCAGGACCGCTACTGCGCGCTCTGGCCGTTGGCCCCCGAACACACGACGGATGGACCCCAAAAGCGCGAATATTCAGGCGACGAGCTCAAGCTGGCGCAACGCTCGTTCCCCGGGCAGTTTACGAGCGTAGGTGTTCCGGCCTTGTAATCGGACCCTGGTGCCGTGACTGGCCGGAGGACTCCTCGCATCGCTTCGAGATTGTCGGAGCAGGAACTGAGGCTCGCTTTTCGCAACCAAGAGATTGCCAGTTCGCCGGCTACAGCCTGCAACTCGCTGCTTCCGTCGGGCCGCATGCCCCTAACAGTCCCTTGTCTTCCCCGGTAAGCCGAAAACTCCGGGCGCGGGACGCAATCTGCCCGCGCATTCGGCTCCCGCTTCCGATTGAAGGCAGCGGATCGTAAAAAGATGCACAAGCGCCGTGCCAGCGGCTTGCCACCCGAAGGGAGAGGCGGCGATGGAGCTGCTGTTCTGCCCGGCTACTCGGCTTTAGGTTGGTAATCCCTTCGAGCCTTCCTCTACTCCTCTTGCCAAATAGGTCGGGACTGCCTGGTTTCGCCACCCGGTGCCCTAAAGCCCGTAGACGATAACCTCGAGGCAGTAACACCCGGGCACCGTCATCGAAGTAGACGGCTTTGTGCCAGCGTCCGCCGTCAAGCCGCTGGATCCACCCAACCTCCTACGAGAGGACTTGCCTTTGGTTGACGATCGTCAGCGGTTCCAGCTCTAGGTGTAGGGCGCTGACATCATGTTTTAGGATGCACCATCGGCCTAGGCGGGAACCCAACGCGCGTGGTCGTAGTCCCCGTCCCCATCCGCGGGCAATCGCCGCGGCGTCCTGATTTAGCCATACGGTCAGAGGCTGGTCAGTAACGACAACGCTTCTTCTGGGCTGATTCGCCGGTAGGATTCACGTCTAAGGCCGTTGCCATCAAGACTGCGGAGTCGGCGATCGGCGATTGTGCGGGCATAGTCGTACTCAACCTCGCCCAGTCGCAACTTTGCTATAGCCGCCCATCTGTCGTTGTCCACCGGTTGAGATTCACCCGGAAGCTCTGGCGGAACATCCTGTACAGAGCCAATGACTGCGCCGATATCCAGCGTAGCGGCGATGTTCTCCTCAAAAGATCCGTGCGATGTCTGCAGCCACACGTCCGCGCCAGATGTCACACCCTCTGGGCTATAAGCAAAACATGACACTAGGAGATTTCTTGCTGCCGCTTGTTCGGCCCAGGTGCTCGGTCCATCGGCAAAAACAGACGTATCCCCACCACTTGTTCCGTCGGGAATAGCAAGGCGGGTGATGGCCCGGTCGTTCAATGCCTCCACTACTGTCAAAGGGGAATTATCCGCCAAGAACACTTCCTTGCGCGGCGGCCAGAAGTCGAACACACTGTGATCGCCATGGCGTCCTCCCACATGAAAAAGGTAAATCTCCGGATATACGGCAGCGCTGAATCGTCTCTCCGGGGCAACTTTGAAAAACTGAACGATGGCAGCCTGCAACAGAAGGCTGGCACCTAAGCTACCGAATGGCTCATTAACAATCAGTCCGAAGCGATCATGCTTGTGCGATTCGGGGAAGAGCTGGGCCAGGGAAGCGTCTGAGACGCCAATCTTTATTTGCAGATGTTTCTCCGCTAACTGCTTCGCGACATGCACTATGTTCACTCCAAGGGGCCGCATGGCTGCGTACTACAGCCGTACTGTGTCAAGGGATCAGTTCTTACACATTGTGAAATTTACGGCTTGCCCTCCTCGCCGCAATGATGGTGAACCATCGTTCGGCCAAACTCTGTAGTTTCATCCTTCGAGCTTCCGACGAGAGCCCTACTGTCCCTTGCACACAGAGCGGCGAAGTTCCCCTGATCCCCACCATCGCCCGAGTACTCAAGATGGAGGATGCGTTCGGGCTGAAATCCATGATGGGCAAGGGACGCCATGGGCTGGGGGTTATGGCACCAGGCGACTGAGGCCATCATCAACGCTCAATTTTCGATAGGCCTGTGTGATGTTCCCCTCAGCGTTTCGGCGCCCTACTCGATCGGCCAGCAACCGCGCCCGCTCTTCTGCCCGGACCTCATTCATTCGCTCAGCTACGATGGGCGTAAGCGCTTCGAGGTCTTCCAGGCTGGTTTCGCCAATCATCTTCTTAGCGAGCGATTCCTCCGTGGCATCAGAAAACACCTTTATGCTTTCCTCCGGCCTTAGAACCTGGGTCACCGACTCCTCCAGACGCGGATCGGCCGAAGTTATCTCAATATCCGAGGAGCGGGCAAAGCCATTCTCCTGGCCATAGGCATAGACCGAGCGCAAATTTTCCCGCAGGTAACGGAGGTCCGTCCAGCCCAGTGGAGCCCGCTCGACATAAGACAGATCATGTTCTGCGTGTTCGTCAGGGACCATCAACCGCGTGATCCCATAGTCCTTCACGGCGGTGAGCACTGCGTAGGGGTCATTCTCTACCAGCACCTCATAGCGATGCGGAACGACGTCCAGCATGATATGGCTACCGTGCATCCGGTCGATGTGGAATAGAAAGATCGGCGGATACTGCGGCTTAGTCGTCGCACGCTCGGGAACCAGTCCGTAGAACAACGGCGTCATGGCCAGCAACGCGAGGCTCGCCTCGATGGCCCCGTACGGTTTGCTCAGGACGATACCCAGCCGTTCTGTCATGCCCCAGTCGGGGAACAGGTCCTCTAACGTACCGGATTTTCGGTTACCGTCCGCTCCAATACGGACGGCGAAACTTTCCCGGGTGACGAACTTGGAGAGGTGCATATGGGACTCCTTATCGGTGCATCCCGCAAGACTGGCGGGATCGGATGTGCTTCAAATCCGCATAGGGCGGGTCGAGCTAAGTTACGACGCGCGGACAGTCCGCGTGGCCTTGAAGAGGGATGGTCGACTAGCTGTGAACGCCGTCATAACCTCGCGATCAACATGACCCTACAGTCGGCCCTTTGAGGAAATGCCGCCCTAGCGGGAAATGTCTGCGAATTCCTTGCGGTGGTCTGGAAGATCGACCAAAGCTGCCAACAGCAGACGAGTATCAACCACCCCCACCAGGCGGCCCTCAGAATCAATGACTGCTACGGGGTTGTTACCGTCCATCACCAAATTGGTCGCGTCATGAAGTGTCCGGTCGCTGCTGATGATCGGAACCGGAACGTGCAGCGAACCGACGGGATCGTTGTGCCCGACCGAGAGAAGCTTTGACCGGTTGATGTAACCCAGTGGCCGGCCATGGGAATCGACAATGATTGCGGAATCATTCCCAGAATCATCGAGAACCTTCACGGCATCGAACGCTGAGGTCTCAACGCTGATGCTCTTCGACTCACTAGCAACAGTACCGACGCGAACTATATGCGCACGTGAAGCATCAGCGGTAAACCGTCGGACATAATCGTCAACAGGGTGCAAGAGAATCTCTTCCGGTGTGCCCACCTGAACTATCTGCCCATCTTTCATGATAATTATCCGGTCGCCCAGCTTGAGCGCCTCAGCCATATCGTGGGTGATGAATATGAACGTCTTTTTAATGTCTTTGGCCAGTCGGAGTAATTCGTCCTGAAGATCCCTGCGAATCAGCGGATCCAACGCACTGAAGGGCTCGTCGAAGAATAGTATCTGGGGATCGGAGGCCAAGGCCCGTGCCAACCCAACACGCTGCTTCATGCCGCCACTGAGCTCCGATGGATAACGGTTTTCCCATCCGGAAAGGCCCACGGTGTCTAGTACGTCGCGCGCACGCTGCTCCCTTTCCTTTCGGCTTACACCCTTGATTTCAAGGCCATATGCAGCGTTCTGGAGAACAGTCCGATGCCCAAACAAACCGAAATGCTGAAAGACCATCGAACATTCGTCACGCCGTAGGCCACGAAGTTCTGCCGGCTCCATTTTAGTGACGTCGCGGCCACCGATGATAACTTCACCGGATGTGGGCTCCACTAAACGCGTCAAGCATCGAATGAGCGTCGACTTTCCGCTGCCTGAAAGCCCCATAACGACTAATTTCTCGCCCGGCCGCACATCAAACGTCAGATCTCGAACCGCGGCCGTATGGCCGTCCAGTGCGCCAACACCCGCGTTGTGTGCTGAGACGTACCGATGGGGATCAGGTCCATACACTTTCCAAAGATTTCGGCAGGATACTATCGCCTCGTCTGCCGTGAGGGCTTTACTCATTGGGTCTTTTCCTATCGTTTAGTCGTCAAGCGGGAACAAGATGACTATGTGCTTGAATCTTCCGGTTCACGCCGGTTACGAGTCGGTCGACAACAACTGCAAGTAAGAACATGGCCACACCGGCCTCAATCCCCAAGTCAAGTCTGGCAGTCACCACGCCGGTGAGCAGTGCCTGTCCCAACCCAGGAGTGCCAATAAATGCACTTACGACCGCCATTGCGAGCGAGAGAATAATCGCTTGATTAATTCCGATCATGATCGTGGGCATGCCGAGGGGAATCTTGACGGTGCGTAGCAGTTGCCACTCCGTCGCGCCGGTGCTTGTGGCCGCCTCCACCGTTTCGCTGTCGACGCCGCGAAGTGCGACATTTGTCAGGCGTATTACTGGTGGGAGGCAGTAGAGAACGGTTGCCAGCAGGCCGGCCACCGCACCCGTTCCCAGGACTACGACGATAGGGATAACGAATAGGAAGACCGGCAGCGTCTGCATGACATCAAGTACTGGGCGGATAGTTCTTTCTAGTTTGATACTGCGGCTCATCACCGCACCGATCGGCAGCCCAATGAAGAGTGCTACTAGAACAGCGGCCCCCGCTATCCCGAGAGTAATTGCCGCCGCTTCCCACATTCCCAGCACTCCTATGCCCAGTAGGCCAGCCGCCGCAAGAGCCGCACCACGAATGCCGCGGAGCAACAGACTTGCCCCGACCACCACGAAAAAGACTGTTGGCCATGGAATTGCCAGGAGCAAGGCCGTCACGCCATTTAGGACGTACCCCTGAATGCCATCAACTACTACATCGAGAATGAATCCAAGGTTGAGATTGAGCCAGTCCACCGCTTGGTCAACCGGATCGGCAAACGAAAGTCTGAGCGACTCGGGTGGGGTCTCGAAGTTCGCAAATCGCAGAGCTGGGACCATAGAAATGTAGATGGTTCCGGCGAATAACACCGCTGCCGTCAGGATGGTTCTGCGGTGCTGCTGAAAAGCTCTTTTCACAAGCGCGGGACGCTCTGCGCCGGTTGTCGTAACCAGGGTTCTGAAGTCGGAGAACAGTCCATGTCCTGTGCTTTTTTTTCCCTTGGCCGGTAACGCGGTCTAGCACGATAGCGAAGAGGACGAGAGCAATCCCCGCCTCAAGTGCCTGTCCGAATGCGAGCCGGGTCAGGCTGCCCCATACCGACTGACCCAGACCACCAGCTCCGATCATGGCGGCAACGATAGCCATACTCATGGCAAACATGACTGTCTGGTTGACGCCAGCCATGATACTGGGACGTGCCAGGGGTATTTGTACATTCCTCAGGATTTGCCAACCGGTCGAGCCGCAGGACGTGGCGGCCTCGATGCTTTCGGAAGGGACCGTTTTAATTCCTAGTATTGTCATACGAGTTACTGGCGGGAGCGCCCAAATAATAGTCACAATAAGGGCACCAGTATTTCCAGGGCCGAAAATAAACACAATCGGCACCAAATAGGCAAAAACTGGAAAAGTTTGCATGGCATCAAGTGCGATGAGTACGAAAGCTTCAAACCTTCTGTTCATCTGTGCAGCGACGCCAATGAGGATGCCCAAAATGACGGCGATCACCACAGCCACAACCATCAGCACCAGGGTTTGCAGCGTCTCGTCCCACAATCCCACTGAGATAACGAAGCCAAGGGCAACCGTCAGAAGTCCGGCGATAAGAGGACCGCATCGTGCGTAGGCAATTCCAATAAGAAGGAGTGCCAGCAACGGTGCTGGAAGGTCCACGAGCATGAACTGCATGGATACTAATACGTCTTCGAGGCTTTCGGCGACAGGCTCGTACAGCCAAGCCAGATGATCGACGCCCCATTCGAATACTGCTTCTGTAGCGGAACCGAAAGGTACCCGAAATGATGTCGGGAATTGTTGTCCTACCACTGAGGACACTGATAACACGGCTACGAGAAGGCCCAAATACAAGGCGACCCGTCGAGCACGGGAGGAATAGGGGGGTTTCAGGCCGCTGACCACATGATTCAGTTCGCGGCGAGTTCTACTTTTCTTGGTCTCCACCTCTTGCATTTCTGCACGGGGAGTCTCTTGCTCAGGGGCTATTTTGGTCACTGTCGTCATGATTCTGAAGGAACTGACGGCAGCCATTGCGACCACACGTCAGGATTCTCGTCAATCCACTTCTTAACGACTACGTCTGCGGCATCCTGACTCTCTTCCATCTCAACCATCAGTGCGCCGAGATCATCATCACTAAGAGAGAATTTCGAGACGAAGTCAGCGGCTGTGGGATGTTTCTCTGGAAACTCACTGCCTGCTAGCTTGAGCAAGCTGGGATCCTGCCAGCCGCAGGCAAACGTTGTACCCCAGCATTCCTTCGTATACGGGGGAAACTCGATTCGCGTCAGATCATATTTCTGGGTTACGAAGTGCGGCGACCACATCAGGCTGAGAAGCGGCTCTCCTCGGTCATACGCCCGCTTAATTTCTGCGACCAGGGCTGCCTCAGAACCAGCAGCAACAACCTCGTAGTTGAGGCCTAGGTTTTCAATCCTTTGAGCGTCACCGTAGTAATCGATCCAACCAGCCGGACCCGTGAGGTATTTTCCTTTACCCCCCGTCTCCGGGGAAGCGAATATATGCGCGCAATCGTTGAGCGCCTTCCAGTCGGGAAGGCCTGGACAAGCTGGTTCGATGCCCCGCTCTGGATCGCCTTTGATAACATACGTAGGAACATACCAACCCTCCTCGGCAGTAATAGAAAGTGTCCCTAGTTGAACGACGCTCTTTTCTTTTTCGACGTACTCTTCAATTTGAGGGCCAAAAAAAGATATCCCAGGCTTCTGGATTCACCAGATTGTCTGCTTTAGCCATCGCTGGCCATGTAGAATTGATGTCTGCAATTTTAAGCGTCGATGCTTCGCCGCCCATTTTTTCCAACAATTGGGCCATCATCTCCGCATGGATACTTGCCGAGAGAAAATCCTGGTCAATGATTTGGACTGGCCCCTCTTTTTGAAGTGCGGTGCCAATTTCAGGAGCGATCGAAGCATCTACTTGCGGGCCTTGCGCAGAGCGCTCGGATGCTGCTCCGCAGCCAGAAAGAATAATAGCCAGCGATACGATCCCGGTTATTGATGCAGCCCGGTAGTGGTTTTTCATCTAACGAAACCTCAATTCGAAAGAGGCGCTTTGCCTCGTCTTCAGCCTGCATGCGCGGCCATGCCGGTCGTCACATGACGTCTTTGTCGTCGCGACGGTTGTGACGCTTACCACGATGATAAAACCGGCAGTGAGACGCACTCCACTATCCATGTGTATGAAGTTAAACTAGAACTCGTACTGAGTATCGAACTGACGCGGGTTCAAGGCTTCTCTGAAGCACGTCTCCAGTTCAGACAATAGGAGGCGCCGCTGCAGAGCAGGCCGGCAGCCCGTGCGCTGTACTGCAGGGGCAGGCGTAACCACCGGTTTTCCGTATGAGGGTGGGGCGTAGAAGCCGATTTGAAGAGAAGGGCCAACGCTCAGGCGGGGAAGTTCTTCAACCCGAGACCGGCAGGTCGACGAAAACACGGCAACCCGACGCTCGAATTGGCACCGACGACTGGCTTCACTGTTGGACGGGCCTGCCTTCTGTCAGGCGGCAATAATGGCCTGTTTGCGGTTTCCAGGCGACGCGCTTTGAGGGCCCCAACGCATGGGAGCGCAGGCGCAGGTTGGAGGTCAGGAGAAGCCCTTTCCTGCGCTTCTCCCCGGCGCCGATAACGGCCGTTCTGTAAAGCCATGGGACTGGGTGTTCTAGCCGGGAAAGGCGGTATTAGCTTGTAGCCGGACCGCGCGGGCGCGAACATAAGCTAACTCTTCCCAGGGCAGCGCGTGCGCGGGAAACTGGGCGGTGGTGGTACAAGTAGACGCGCTGCGGAGGCTGCTGACTTGTCATTTTCTGGTCGTTCTCGCTTGTGCTCTGAACTCAGGGAAACCGACGCCGGCAGGGACCAACTTTCATAGTCCGCTGTAGCTGGCGTCTCTGTGGTCCCGGGAAGGTTTGGACGCCAGGGTATGCAGCCATCTGACCGGCATGGTGACCGTTTGAACGGCCGGCATCGAGACAACAGCCTCGTCGTCAAGCGGCCGCACGTGCCCGGCAATTTCGTAAGACCCCGCTGGCAAACCCAGTTCGGCGACCTGCGCGCTGTTGAGTGGAAGGACCACGTCGGTGCGTCGCAGCAACCGAATCCCGTGGACGGTCGCCGGTGCCCGTGTTGCCTCGATGTCGAGGACCGTGAGCTCAAACCAACATCCCTGAAGCAGCATCAAAGCCGGCCAGTCAACTGCGGCCCAGAGCGGAACCGACAGCTCCGGCGGCAGGCGTTGCGGGACTTCAACCCGATACGTCTCGCCCACGTGGACATCTTTGCTGCGCACAACGCCAGACTGCGCCCGTTGCCGCCGTCCTGTCCAGAGTCGCCGCTCAACTCAGATGGGCAAATTCGAGTGCTTTGGCAGGCGAAACTAGCCCTTCTCCGACGCCCCCACTCCGCCAATTTCAAGCCTCGATAATGGAGACTCGATAAGGCTGGTTGGTGGGCGAGATGAAGCTGTGCCCGATGAAGGGAGCTACTTGTCTCGACTTTTGCGGAGGTATTCGCGGAGGCCTGGGATGGCGAAATCGACCTTGCCGTACGCGGGGGCCTCGATAAGTCCCGCGGCGATGAGCCGGGCCCGGTAGTTGGCGACGACGTTGCTTTTCGCGTTGAGTCGCTTGCCGATGTTCCCGGCGGCAACAACACCATCGTCTTCGGCCATGGCACGGAGGAAATCCATGTCTTTCTCCGAGGCGGTGGAGAGAGCTGCCTCTATAACCGTCATCTCATGGCGGCGACTGGCTGCTGCGATGGCTTGGGTGACGTTATCCGCTTCCAAGGTGAAATTGTTGATCTCGGCTTGACGCCACAGCTGGTAGCCGATGAGCTGGATCAGAAAGGGGTAGCCCCCGGTCGCCTCAGCCGCCCGCCGGACCTGGTCCTCGTCGATCTTGATTCCGGCCTGCCGGAACGTGTCCTCGTAGGAACGTTCAACTTCATTGATGGCCGCGGCGTGCAGGTCGATCCGTTCCGCCCGGCGCAAGAACGTGGCGACGCCTTCGTTAAGCAGGTCCGAAACCGCAGCCGGAAGCCCGGCGAAAAGCAGGCCTATCGGCAGCCCGTCGCGGATAAAGTGCTGGACGTCCGCGGCGAGCTGGGACAGTTCCGTCCGGTCAGCTGAGTGGATCTCGTCAACGGTGAAAAGCAGCCCGGTCTTCTTTTCCGCGAGTTCATTCAGGAGTTGCTCGCCCAGCCGGCGCCAATCTACCTGCCGCTCGGGCGGCAGTTGAGTCGTTACCGTAAATCCGGCTACGCCAAGGGCGGTGATTCGGCGGCCGGCAGGGCCGGGGCCGAGTTCTTCCAGGTGAAGCCGCATGGTCTCGCCGATCCGGCCGAGGAAGCCGGGCGTGGCGGTTTCGGAGACGACGATCCAGCCTTGCTCCCGCGCTTTGTCTTGGGCCTCGCTGAGCAGCGCCGTCTTGCCGATGCCGCGGGCGCCGGTAATGATGGTCAGCAATCCTGGGGCGCCCGAACCGAGCCTAAGACCGTACTCGAACTCGTCAAGCACTCCCTGGCGCCCGATGAGTTCCGGGGGGAGTAGCCCCCGCGGTGGGGCGGAAAGGGTTCGGCAGCGAGGGCATCTGTGAGTCCTTGTGAGTCTTGTGAGTCCCTGTGAGTTTACTCCCTCGGTGCTGTGGTCCTAAGAACCTTCGGCTAATTGGGCGCAACGAATGCAGCTGCTGCGTCAGGATAAGACGAAGTCCCGTTTTTGCTGACAGCGGTTCCTGACCTTCTCAGACTCCACCCTGACAGATGCCGGGCAAGGGAAAAGCGTGGTGAAGCTCGGGACTGATCGAAATAGTTCGCCGATTCTGGAGTTAATGAGTCCGCTAAGGTCCTTCGGAGCATCTGTCAACAGTTGCAACCGGGGCGGGCACCGGAGAACGAATGGGAGCTCCGTCCGCTGTTCAAGTCCGCCCACGTCAGGGGGTTAGACGTCAGGTTCGGGTGTAGTGCAATGTGACCTAGTGCCGGCTGGCCCACTTCTGCACTCCACATTGGACTAATACCTTCGACTAGACGACGTCGAATTCAATGGTGCCCCAGCCTTCGAAGGTCCCTGACCAGCGGCCGGCTTCCTTCATCGGAACGGCTTGCAGGCAGCTGCCGGGGAGGATGACTTGGCCGGCTTCGAACTTCACGTCGTAGTCGGCCATGCGGTTCACGAGCCAGGCGACGGCGGCGAGGGGGTTGCCGAGGATGTTGCCGGTGGTTCCGGAGATGACTTCCCGGTTGTTGAAGGTTAGGACGCCGCGGGTGTCGCGAAGGTTCAGGTCGGTGAGGCGCCGGGGTGTTCCGCCGAGAAGGATCGCGCCGGTGGAGCCGTTGTCGGCGAGGGTGTCTGCCAGGCCGATGGCCCAGTTCTTCACCCGGGAGTCGATGATTTCGATGGCCGGCACTGCGTATTCGACGGCGTTGATGACGTCGGCGACCGTGGTGTTCTTGCCGCCGAGGTTCTTGCCCAGGATGAAGGCCGGCTCCAGCTCAACGAACGGCTCAATGAAGGAGTCCCGATTGAGGGCTGTGCCTTCGTAGGCGAAGCTGCTGGCCAGGAGGTGGCCGTAGTCGGGCTGGTCCAGGCCGAAGGCGTCCTGCATGACTTTGGCGATGTTGCCGAGCTTGTAGCCGACCAGCCGATCGCCGTTGGCTACGGCGTGGCTGACGTTGAGCTTCTGCACTTCGAAGGCGGCTTCCGGGTCAAGGGCCGGCCAAGTTTCCGTCGGTGCAGCGATTGGTTCGCCGCTCAGGCGGGCGGTGCGGAGCGTTCCCGCGATATCTTCCAGCGCAATGGCGGACATTAATGCTCAATTCTGTGTGCGGTTGGGGCTCCGGCCCAGGGCCACTCGTTGCGGGAGGCATGCCCCGGGGCCGGAAGGCGGGAGGTTCCTAGCGGGACTGTTCAGGCTTGCCGTCGATGAGCCGGTTGACTTTCCATGGGTTGGCGTCCTGCAGTGCCGCGGGGCGGAGCTGGTCGGGGAAGTTTTGGTAGGCCACCGGGCGCAGGAAGCGGTCGATAGCGAGCGATCCCACGGAGGTGGACTTCGAATCGGACGTGGCCGGGAAGGGGCCGCCGTGGACCACTGCGTGGCCTACCTCGACGCCGGTGGGCCAGCCGTTGACGATGATGCGGCCGACCTTTGCGCTCCAGAGTGGGGATGAGCCGTGCGGCAGCGGTGTAGTCGTCCTCGGTGATGTGCAGGGACGCGGTGAGCTGTCCTTCCAGCTTGCTGGTTGCCTCGATCAGGTCCTCGATGCTCTTGTAGCGGACCACGAGGGATGCCGCGCCGAAAATTTCCTCGTGCAGGACGGGGTTGTTGATGAATACATCCAGCTCGGCGGAGAACACGGCCGGTGCCGGTGCGTTTTCTCCCGGTCCCTTCTGGCCGCGGCCGAGAACCTCCACATCGGCTGCTGCTTCGAGGGCATCATGGCCGTGCTGCCAGGCCGAGGCGATGCCTCCGCTAAGCATGGTCTGGCCGGACAGTTCGCTGATGGCGCCGGTGACTGCTGCGGCGAAGCGCTCACCACCTTCGCCGGCGGGGACGAAGACCAGGCCGGGGGAGGTGCAGAGCTGTCCCGAGCTGCCGGTGACGGAAGCGACGTACTGCTTGGCCAGCGTCTCCACGGGAGGAGGACTATGAGGTCTGTCCTGGTGTTGAAGGCATTAGGCGGACAGGTCATTGGTTCTACCGCCAGGCCGGCTCTGCTGGATTCCACATCCGGAAGGTCGGCTGTGTGTATCTGAACCCAGGGACAGTCCCGGCCCCATGTCATCGAAGTTCCCGACCCGTCCCATGTCGTCAGGCGTGCAGTTGAGTAGCCCTCATCGTCACGTACAAGGTCGGTAAAGGCATGGTCTAGTGTTGTGGAACCGATAGGTCGGGGGACACAAAGTCGTAGCGTCGATCATCGGAAACGTCACTTACTCCCGTTGGTACCAGAAGGTCTGCCGTGACTTGCTGCACTTTCCTTGCGGGCAGCTCGAGAATCCAGTCGTCGACCCGGCCCTCGCCGGCGATCAGGTATGGGTGTCCGGCCGCCCCGTAAGGTGCAGAGCCAGGGCCGGTGTTGGTGGCTGTAACCGTGGTGTGCAGCCCGGAAAGATCCAGCTGGTAGGACACCTGTACGTCCAAACGGAAGGGGTAACCGCTCCGCGCTTGAATGACGGTGGACAGAATTGCCGAGGACTCGTCGGATTCCACGGGGCACCGGTCTTGCCAGGCCAGTAACCCATGGAGCGCATGGCCCCGGCTCGGTTCGTTGATACCGAGCTGATATTCCACGCCTTCGAATTCATATCGACCTGCGATCACCCTGTTGGGCCAGGGGCCGAGACTGCACCTCGGTAGGCGGGGCGGACCTGATGTTCCGAAAAGGGGAGAATCAGGTCTCTGCCGTTGTGGCGCAAGGAGCGCAACGTTGCACCTACGCTGGCTATTTCGGCGGTGTAGGGGCCGTAGCGCAGCGTGGTCTGTCGACCCGAGATCGGGACGGTTTCGGTGCTCGTACTGGGCATTACGAGGCTGGTCATTTGGGGGCCCCCAGGCGGAAGGTCAGCGTTCGTGCCTCCGGCGCCAACGCTGACTCGGGCCGAACATCGGGGCCACACGAGCGGGTGCCGAGCCCGTGCTGAGCCGCGTCGAGATATAGCCATGAGCGCGTGGCAAGAGGCAGCTCGTGCGGGTGTCCAGCTGCGGCCAGCTCCTGGGCCGTGTAGCGGCTCAAGGTGAAGCCCGGCAGGCGGCCCCGTGCATCCGGGAACGCGTCGAACCGTATCCACGGTTCTGAGCCCCGGAGCAGGCTGAGCGAACGAAGACCCCCGCGGTGACCGCTCTCCTGCGGCCGCGCGTATGGCACGGCGAGCTGATCGATCCCGGCGGCGTACCGTCCTACATGCGCAGCTTCGAGGCTGTCCGGGTAGGACTCGTGTGGGCCCAGCCCGAACCATGACGCTGCGTCCACGTGGGTGGGTAGCCCGAACCGGACCCCGACGCGGGGCCAAACGCCGTCCCAATCGGAGGACGGAAGAATGTCCACCCGCAGCCACAGACCTTCGGAATCGAGGATCCATTGCTCCTCGACGGTGACGGTGCGGACCTGGTCCGCCGCGGCGTACCGGGTGCGGACACGGAGGGCCCGTTCATCGAGCACTTCGACTGCCTCAACGCGCCCGTGCAGCCGGTCCAGTCCGGCTTTGTACCAGCGTGCTGCCGACGAAGGCCCGGGAGTTCCTACGCCGGGGATTCCGTCTGCGTCTGGTGCCCAGGGGTCGGTGTCGATGTATCCGCCCCGGGATTCGCCGCGGTCATTGTCCGTGGGAGCCCGGAACAGTTCAAGGCGGGGCCCATCGACAGGGAGGCCCGCGAGTGTAACGAGTCGCCCTTGATCGAAGACTGCCGGTCCGAGCTCCAGGAGCCCAGCGCTTTCCCCTTGCCGCCAAGCTCGGCCCGGGAGCCCGGCAGCGAACGGCAGCGGGCGCGTCGCGGGTAACGCGAGGCGGCCTTGCGCCGAGGCGACTTCGTGCCCGGAAGGCGCCCACCCGGCATCCTGCGCGAGGACGGCCTCGACGGTCACCCATACCTCTCCCGTGCATCCTTCCGCGGACACTGGGAGGGGCACTGAGGCTGAAGCGCCAGGGGCGAGAGGACCGCCGTCGAGCCCATCGACGGTGAGCTCACCGGAGGCGACTGGTTCGCCGTTATCTTCAAGGCGCCAGCGGAAGATCAGGTCTCCCAGATCAGCGCTGTGTCGCAGGTTTGCCACCCGGACCAGGGGCTTGCCGCCCGGCTCGAGCCCTTCAAAGGTAAGTCCCACTGGCGCCACGACGGCCTTGAATTCATACAGTCCCGGAGAGGGGGTCGAGTCGGAGAGGACGAGGCCGTCGAGGACGAAGTTGCCGTCATGGATTTCCTCGCCGAAGTCGCCGCCGTAGGCGAAGTAATCGGTGCCGTCCGCGGTACGGGCGGCGATACCGTGGTCGCGCCACTCCCACACGAACCCGCCGTGCAGCCGCGGGTATTTCGTGACCAGGTCCTCATACAGCGATATGTTCCCGGGGCCATTGCCCATCGCGTGGACGTACTCGCACAGAACAAACGGCTTGCTCCGCTGCCGTGCCCCCTCGGCAGGGGAACAGCCCAGCAGCGGCGTGGTGTCGCCGTCGCGCCCAATCGTCTCCACCTCGGGCAGGGTCGCGTACATGCGGGAGTACACGTCGGTGTACGCGCCGGCGTAGTCATTTTCGTAGTGGACAGGTCGGCCTGCATCACGTGCGTGCACCCATGCGGACATGGCGGCGAGATTCTGCCCTGTGCCGGACTCATTGCCGAGGGACCACATGACGATCGAGGGGCGGTTCTTGTCCCTCTCCACAGTCCGTTCGATCCTGTCAAGGAACGCCTCGCGCCACATCTTCTCGTCACTCGGGTTCCGGGCCCAGTCGTGCCGCTCGAACCCGTGAGTCTCGAGGTCGCACTCGAGGATGACCCAGAAGCCCATCTCGTCTGCGAGTTCGAGCAGCCTTGGGTGGGGTGGGTAGTGGCTGGTACGGATTGCATTGACGTTGGAGCGCTTCATGAGCGCGAGGTCATCGCGGGCGAAGTCTTCATCGAAGACGCGGCCGAGCGTGGGGTGGGTCTCGTGGCGATTGACACCGTGGAACACGACCTTGCGTCCGTTGACCAGGAACTGGTCTCCAACGATTTCAACGGTGCGGAAGCCGATCCGCAGTGACACAGTTTCGGTCTTGCTCGCCACCGTCGTGTCGTAGAGCCTTGGGGTTTCGGCGGTCCAGGGTTCGACGGCAGAAACCGCCACGGGTGCAACATCGGCGGGGTTAGCCCACTCGACGTCGATGCCGAGCTCGGGTACGCGGAGGCGAACAGGGTATGAGGACGGCGTCGCCTTAACTTCCGGTTCTATAATCCCGGCCCCGTCGTTGTAGCCGGTCCTGAGCCAGATGTCCTCGATGCCGCCGGCCGGGCGGGACAGGAGGGTCACTGACCGGAAAATTCCAGGGAGCCACCACTGGTCTTGGTCTTCGAGGTAGCTGGAAGCGGACCATTGATGGACGCGGACTGCGATCGTATTGGTGCCAACGCTGACGGCGTCGGTGACGTCGAACTCCTGGGCGAGGCGACTGCCGGCGCCCCACCCGATTTCTGTGCCGTTGACCCATACCTTGTACCGGGATTCGACGCCGTCGAAGCGCAGGACGATGCGGCCGTCGCCGGCTGAGTCGTTGGTCTTCCAGTCGGCGGGCAGTTCGAACGTGCGGCGGTAGTCTCCGGTGGGGTTCTCGTCGGGGACGAACGGCGGGTCGATGGGGAAGGGGAACTGCACGTTGGTGTAGATCGGGCGGCCGTACGATCCGTCGCCCTGAAGCACCCAGTGGGAGGGCACGGTGAGCGACTCCCACGTAGTGTCGTCGTACTCCGCGGCGGCCATCGCGTCTGCGGCTTCCCCCCGGGGCAAGACCCCCCGGCCGCCGGGCGTTCCGGGGACTCCGTTGAGGAGCCGGAATCGCCATTGCCCGTCGAGGGACAGGGACGGGGCGTCGGTGTGAAGCCAGGAACGGGCAGGTACCCGCCGTCCTTCTCCCGGGCCCGGGTCGGTGACGTAAGCGGTGGAGGCTGTTGCCTCCGCTGGGTTCGGGATCATTTGACGGCTCCTTCTGTGAGGCCTCCACGCCAGAAACGCTGAAGGACGATCATGGCGATGGCCAGCGGGATGACAGACAGCAGTACGCCGCCGGTGGTCAGCTGGTAGAACTCGGGGAGTCGGTCGGCCTGGCTAAGCCAGTTGTTCAGACCGACCGTGATGGGGAACAGTTTCGAGTCGGAGAGCATCACGAGCGGCAGGAAGTAGTTATTCCAGATGCCCACAAGCTGGAACAAGAACACCGTCACGAGGGCGGGAGTGAGAACGCGCAGTCCCACGGAATGGAAGATACGCAACTCGCCCGCACCATCGATGCGGGCAGCCTCCAACAATGCCGGATCCACGGTTGCCTGCGCGTAGACCCGGCACAGAAACAGGCCGAACGGCGAAACGAGGGAGGGTAGCAGGACGCTCCAGTACGTGTTGGCGATACCGAGCTGGCTGAAGAACAGAAACAGGGGCAGGGCCGTGGCGGTGCCGGGGACGAGAACGCCGCCGAGGATGAGCCCGAAGATGAAACTGTTGCCCCGGAAGTTGTATTTGGCCAGGGCGTAACCGCCTGCGGCGGCGAAGTACGTCGCGGCGACTGCGCCCACTCCTGCATACAGAATTGAGTTGAGGAACCAGCGCACGAAGATGCCGTCCCCGTAGGCGAGGACGTTCGCCAGGTTGTCCCACAAGACAAAGTGCGGGGCGAACAGGAACCCGTTGGTGGCGAAGAGGTCACCGCTGGTCTTTGTCGCGGCGACCACCACCCAGTAGACCGGGACCAGGAAATAGAGCGCTGCGACGACAAGCAGCCCGGTGACGAGAATGGTTGTGGAGTCGGGGCGCCGACGACGGGTCACAGGCGGCTTCTCGGCGATGTTCTGCGGCTGGCTAAGGGTGGGGGTGGCAGCAGTCATGAGGACTTCCTGTTCGTGAACCGGAGGAAGGTGAAGGAGAGGATGAAAGCCGCGAGGGCGATGAGCACGGCCTGGGCGGCGGCGACGTTGTAGTCGTTGTACGCAAAGGCAGTAGTGTAGGCGGACAGGTTCGGGGTGTACTGGCTATTGACGGCCGGCGCAACAGTCTGGAGGACTTGGGCCTCGGCGAACAGTTGAAGCGTGCCGATGATGGAAAACACCGTGGTGAGCACGAGGGCGGGCCGGATGAGCGGCAGCTGGATTGTCCACGCGACCCGGAAAGGTCCGGCACCGTCCACGCGCGCAGCTTCATAAACCTCACTGGGAATTGCCTTGAGCTGGGCTATGACGATCAGCATGTTGTAGCCCGTGTAGCTCCACGTAACGATGTTGGCGATGGACCACAGCACGGTATCCGGGCCAAGGAAGTTCACGGTGAGGCCCACAGACCCGGCCGCGTCCACCAGCGGGCTCAGGCCCGGGACGTAAAGAAACGACCAGAGGATGGTCGCGATGACACCCGGCACGCCGTAAGGCATGAAATACGCGGCGCGGAAGAAACCGGGCCACTTAGCCGAGGCTGACTCCAGTAGGAGCGCAAGAACCGTACAAAGGGCGATCATGACAGGGACCTGGACCATGCCGAAGAGCAGCACCCGGCCGATCGAGGCGACAAAGCTTCCGTCTCCGAGTGCGCGGGCATAGTTTTCGAAACCCGCAAACCCGGAGTGGACGCCCGTTTCGCCGAAGAGGCCACTGCGGGTCACTTTTGTGAAGCTTGAACCGACCGCAGCGATGATCGGGAAGATGAACGTGAGGGCGAAGAGTGCCAGGAAGGGTGCGAGCAGGATCCAGGGTGCGCTGGTGACGGCACGACGCTGTTGCCTTGCCCGGTCACGGCCCTCCCGCCTGGGTACTGCCGGATGTGCTGTTTCTGCGGCGGTGCTCATGCCTGCTCCTTCCTAATCGTCAGGCCCTTGTTCCTGAAGGCGGTCATGATCTGTTGCTCGGCAGCCACTACGGTGTCGACGAAGCTCGTGCCCGATGCCTTACGACGAAACCCGTCGCTCAAAATGTTGAAGGACTGCGTGGTGACGGGCCACCAAGACCAGTCCATGTTCTGCGACTTACTCGCTGGCACGATGACGTTCTGGTTGTAGTTTTGCCCCCCGAAAAAGTCGGATGGCTTCTCACGCGCGGCACCGATCATGCCCGGCACGGGCGACCATCCGATGCCACTGTTGGCGATCTCGGCGTCGATGCCGGCCTGAGTGGACGTCATCCAGACAGCGAACTCAAGGGCCTCGCGGGGGTGTTTGCTGTTAGCCAGGACAGCCGCGGTAGACCCGCCAAGGTAACTCGACCCATATCCCGTTGAGTCCCAGATGGGCATGGGCGCCACACGCCACTTTCCAGCTCCGCCGCTGACGCTCTGTACGAGCGCATCGGCCCAGCTGCCGCTCGTTAGCGAGGCGAACTCCCCGCTCGAGGCCGCCGCGTACCAGCCGGGAGTAAAGGGGCCGTAAGCGGTAGTAACGATGCCGTCATCGATGGCCCGGTCAAAGAACCGCGCGACCTTCAGCGTTGAATCGTCAGTCATGTTGATGACCCATCCATCCTCGGCTGGACGCAGCCAGCGGGCACCAGCCTGCGCGGCAAAAGACACGAAGTAGGAGGTGTCCGCGAGGGAGAAACAGTCGATATAAGCGTCGACACTGCGCAGCTCCTGCCCGACGGCTGCCCACTCCTCCCACGTCGCTGGGGCAGAGGCGCCTACTTTAGCCAAGACGTCCGGGCGGTAGAACGTGGCCATTGGCCCCGAATCCTGGGGGATGCCGTAGACACCCCCGGAGAAACTCACCTGGCTCCACAGTGCGGGGTCGTAACGGTTCGCATAGTCACGGGCACCGTAGCGCGAGAGATCCACGAGCCCGTTGACGAGCATGAACTCGGGGACCGTGCGCATTTCAACCTGCGCTAGGTCAGGGCCGCCGCCGGCCGCTAGCGCGGCGTAAAGCTTGGAGTACCCGCCGCGGTTGCCGCTGGGGATCCATACCGTCTCGACCTGGACGTTCGGGTGGCTGGCGTTCCAGATGTCAGCAACCTTCTGGACGTTCTTGAGCCAGGACCAGTACGTGAGGGTCACTTTCTCACCGGCACTGGCGGCAGGAATTGCAGGTGCGGTATTGACGGAAACAGTTCCCGGAGTGGCGCATCCGGTGAGAAGGGCGAGGGCGGAGGCGCCGAGCCCACCGCAAAGGAGTTGTCGTCGTGTCAAAGATGGCATGAGTCCCACTTCGTTATGGTCAGCGCCGCGGACGCGGCACCGGAGCCGGATGGCCCGACGTGACAAGGCTAACATGAAACCCGAGTGAATGCTCGGCTTTCATGAAATTAGACTGGATTACATGACTAAGAAGGCGAACGCACGCTCAGGACCGCGCGGCCCCTACGCCAAGACCGCTGAGCGTCAACGGCAAATTCTTGAAGCTGCGGTAGAGGTCTTCGGGTCACGGGGTTACAACGGCGGCAGTATCCAGGACGTTGCGGACCGGGCAGGAATTAGTCAGACGACGCTCCTGCACCATTTCCCCACCAAAGCGCAGCTGCTTGTTGCGGTGCTCGAGTACCGTGACCGGATATCTACGAGCACCCCGGGAACACGGGAGCGATTTGCCGAAACCATCGTGCGGCAGGCGGAGCACAATGAAGGGCTTCCCCACCTCGTAGAGCTCTACTCCGTACTCTCCGGGGAAGCCACAACTGAGGACCACCCCGCCCGCAACTACTTCGTCCAGCGCTTCGCCCGCCTCCGGAAGGAATACAGCGGGGAACTGCGGTATCTGGCGAGCATTGGCCGGCTCAGGCCGGGCGTCGACCCTGATGTCGCGGGACCTACCATCGTGGCTCTATGGGAAGGAATTCAAACCGAGTGGCTCCTCAATCCTGACACCGTGGACGTGCCCGGCATCCTCAAGGGCTACCTCGATCTGATCCTTGTGCCGGAGGAAAACGCAGGATGGTCATCTGGCGCCACCGATACGGTCCACGCAAAAAGCCGTCAGTAGCCATCGGGTCGTGCCCGATGGAACAGAAACCCTAGGAGCGTCCGCTACACACCGCGCCCATCAACTTCGGCGTCAGAATAGGGCGAAATTCGGTTTCATTGACAGTCGCTCCATGATGCTCTCAGAAGCCAACCTGACATGAGGAGCGGCAGGAAACCCGGGTGCAGTGCACCGACAATCATCGAAATAGTCCAAAGAATCAGGGGCCTGATGGACATCTCTTGGGACAGGGGCTGGCGATGTAATGTTCTACACCTCTACAGTTTCGAAAGGACTGTCGTGAACTCCGGCGACAGGCGTATCCTCCCTGGCCAGGCACCCCGGACGCCGGTTCGGGGTGTTGCCTATTCACACGAGATTCCGGACCTAATGTCCCTTCCAGAAGCCGCCTGCACTCAATCTCAGAAGCTGATTGCACCATCACGGACCAGCACCAGCCTCAGTCGGTACTGGCCGGCCGCTGGGTTTGAGCGTGATGCCTATCTGCTCAGCAAGGTGTTGCCGAGGGTTTCCGCGGTGATGCCGGTGCTGTCGGAGAGGAAGTAGACAAGTCAGAGGAACCCGTTGGTCATGCTCTTTCCGTTACTGCTGTACGCATGTGGTAGCGCAGCCGTCCGTGGGTGGGGCCTTCACGCCGGTACCGGCCGGGTCGGGGTGAAGCGCGGACCAGGTCATGCGGTAGGCGCGGGTACCTTTTAGTTGCTTTGGTTCCACCCACACTTCGTGTCCTTCAGCGGCTTCGATGAGTACGCGGCCTGTCAGCCCGTGGGCGGCGATCCACAGGGCGGAGGAATCGGGCATGACGTCTTCGACGAGCCCTGTGCGAATAGTGGTCCCGTTTTTTCGGATTTCCACGGCCGCGCCGCGGAGAGTGTTCCAGGTGTCGTGGCGGTAGACGGGCATGGGGGTGCCTTTCGTTCGGCGGCGGTGGTGAACGGGTGGGCGCCGGCACTGTGGGGGCACGGCCTGGATGCCGGCCGCGCCCCCGTAGTTTTAGCGGGCGATGATGACGTCGAGTGTGCGGGGGCCGTGAACTCCCTCAACCCGTTCCAGTTCGATGTCACTGGTGGCGCTGGGCCCGCTGATCATGGTCAAAGGCCTGGTGCCGTTGATTCGGCCCAGGGCCTCGGGCAGGATCCCGGCGATGTCGGCGACTTTCACAACACAGATGTGGTGGTCCGGGACGAGGGTGATAGCGCGGCGGCCCTGGTTGGGGCTGCCGTCCAGGATGATGGTCCCGGTCTCGGCGACGGCCACGGCGCTTCCCGTCACGACGGCGTCGATCCCATCGAGCTCGGCGACGCTCAGTGGCGCGGTCACCGAGTCCGTGCGCCGCCGGCTGTCCTGTTCGAGTTCCGGTCCGGTGAGCCAGCCGGCGTCCAGCCCGGCTGGCACAACGTAGCTGCCGGCCCCGGCGAGGAGTTCTGCAATCTTGGCAGGAACGTCCGCGGTGTCCACGATGGAGACCCGGGCTTTGTAGTCGATCAGGCGGTCCACCAGCAGCTCGATCAGTTCGGCTTCGTCCAACTGGCTCGAGGCCCGGTACCCACGAGGGATAACGGGAACCTCGGGGGTGTCTTTTAGGGCGGTGCGGATCCGGTCGAGGATCTCTTCGCGGGCGCTCATGGCTGGTCTTCCTGGTTGTAGGCTGCGGCGGGGGCGGTGTCCGGGGCGTGGTGTTCCTTCTTCCACCAGTCGCGGAAGGATTGCTTGGGCGGGGCCGGGATGTCACGGCTTTGCGTCCAGCCGGCGGCGATGCCGGGCAGTTTGGTGATTTTCTTGTCCGGGCCGGCCGCCAGGCGTCCCAGTGGCAGGCCTTTTTCAAGCATGCCCAGCCGTTTGCCGGAGGACAGCGCCCAGGATGCGGCGTTCATGCCGATGTCCATCTGGGTGGGGATCTTCTTTTTCCCGCGTTTGCTGTCCACGTCCACGCTGCGCAGGTGCACCAGGATGTCGGGGATGTTGATCTTGACGGGGCAGGCGTCGTAGCAGGCCCCGCACAGCGAGGACGCATAAGGCAGCGAGTTGTTCTCCTCGGCCTGGATGCCGGTCATCAGGGGTGAGAGGATCGCCCCGATCGGGCCAGGGTACGTTGACCCGTAGGCGTGGCCACCGGTGCGTTCATAGACGGGGCAGACGTTCATGCAAGCGCTGCACCGGATGCAGTGCAGTGCCGAGCGGCCCATTTCATCGGCCAGGGCAGCGCTGCGGCCGTTATCCAGCAGAACCAGGTGGACGTTCTGGGCCGTCTCCTTCGGTGACGCCGGTCCAGAGGGAGGTATAGGGGTTCATCCGCTCACCAGTTGATGACCGCGGGAGAAGCTGCATGAACACTTCAAGGTCCTGCCAGGTGGGCAGGAGTTTCTCCACGCCCATCACGGTGATCAGAGTCTCGGGCAGGGTCAGGCACATCCGGCCGTTGCCTTCGGATTCAACGACGGCGAGGGTACCGGAATCTGCGAGGGCGAAGTTGGCACCGGAGACGGCGACCTTGGCGGTGAGGAATTTCCGGCGCAGGTGCGCCCTGGCGGCGCCGGCAAGGCGTGCGGGGTCGTTGGTCAGCTCAGGGTCCACGCCCTCCATTTCGCGGAGGAAAATGTCCCGTACCTGGGTGCGGTTTTTGTGGATTGCCGGGACCAGGATATGGCTGGGCTTGTCGTGGTCCAGCTGAACGATCAGCTCGGCGAGGTCGGTCTCATAGGCGGCGATGCCCTGTTCTTCGAGGTACTCGTTGAGGCCGATTTCCTGGGTGGCCATGGACTTGATCTTGACCGCTTCGGTTTCCCCGGTCGCCCGGATCAGCCCGGCCACGATTTCGTTGGCCTCATCGGCGTCCCTGGCCCAGTGGATCACGCCGCCGCGGGCGGTGAAGTTCGCCTCGAACTGTTCCAGCAGCTCGGGCAGGCGGGCCATCACAGATTCCTTGACGGCGGAGCCGGCGTCGCGTAGATTTTCCCAGTCAGGCAGTTCCGAGACCACGTTGAGCCGTTTGTCCCGGATCGTGTGGGTGGCGTGGCCAAGGTTGGCCCGGAGCTGGGCGTTGCCAAGCTCCCGGTGGGCCGCCTTTGGGAAGGACTGGGAGGCGTGCAGGTTGCCTGTGCCGTAGACGGGCAGGGAGGGCATGCCAAGGAAGGTGCTCATCGTGTTGCCTTTCCGATGGAGACGAGCACATCGCCGCTAACGGCCGCGGGCTCCTCAACGGTGCTTGCAAGGATTTCGGCCAGGTGCAGGGTGGCGACGTCACTGCCCTGCCGGGAGAGGCCGCCGCCGATGTGCATCAGGCAGGAGGCGTCCCCGCCGGCGCACAGGCTGGCGCCGGTTGAGGCGATGTTGGCCGTCTTGTCCTCCAGCATGGCCGAGGAGACATCGGCGTTCTTCATCGAGAACGTGCCACCGAACCCGCAGCACTGGTCCGCTTCGGGCAGCTCTGCCATGTCGATTCCCTGCACGGTGGCCAGCAGCCGGGACTGCCGATCACCCAGCCGCAGCAGGCGCATGCCGTGGCAGCTGGGGTGGTAGGTGACCCGATGCGGGAAGTAGGAGCCCAGCTGCGCACCGGCGTCTGTGACGCCCAGGACGTCCACGAGGAGTTCGGACAGTTCGTAGGTTTTGGCGCCGACTGCGGTGGCCCGGGCTTCCAAGTCCTTGTCGCCGCAGGCGCGGGCGACCATGGGGTGCTGGTGCTTTACGGACGCGACGCAGGACCCCGAAGGGGCGATGGCAACGTCGTAGTCCTCGGTGTCGAAGGCGTTCACGTGGTTGGCGATGACGGGGACGGCTTCCTTGATGTAGCCGCTGTTAACGTGCATCTGCCCGCAGCAGGCCTGGCCGGACGGGAACACGACCTCGTGTCCCAGCCTCTCCAGAATCTTTACGGTGGCCCGCGCCGTGGCGGGGTACATCGCATCCACGATGCACGTAGCGAACAAAGCGATTCGCATGACAGCCTTTCGGGCTAAGGGGTTGTGGTCTGACCATAGTAGACCACGTGACCGGCGCCACTGGCAACAACCGATGCTCAAGTGAAGGGGCTCACAATCGGGGGAGATGTGCGCTACACTCTACTGGTCCGACCACAGAGGTCAGACCATACTCCCCCTGTCGCCCCCTCAATGTGGAGGAACTCCGTGGACCAGTTCACCCCCAGCACCGACCCGGTGCTCAACAGCATCGCCTGGTCGGCCATCGTCGCCCTGCTGCCGCTGCTGACCTTCTTCATCCTGCTCGCCGTCGTCAAAACCAGGGCCCATATCGCCGGGGCCTTCGCCCTGCTGGCGGCCCTGCTCGTCGGCATCGTGGCGTTCCAGATGCCGGCCGGCCTGGCGCTGCTGTCCGCCACCCAGGGCGGGGTCTTCGGCGCCTTCCCCGTGCTGTGGATCGTCATCATGGCCGTCTGGCTCTACCAGGTCACCGTCCTCAGCGGACGCTTCGAGGACCTCCGCCGCGTCTTTGACGTGATCGGTAAAGGCGACGTGCGCCTGCAGGCGGTCCTGATCGCCTTCTGCTTCGGCGGCCTGCTCGAGGCCCTCGCAGGATTCGGCGCCCCGGTCGCGATCACCGCGACCATGCTGCTCGCTCTCGGACTGCCTCCGCTGCGTGCCGCTGCCGCCGTGCTGGTCGCCAACACCGCCCCGGTCGCCTTCGGCGCCATGGCCATCCCGATCACCACCGCCGCCGGGCTCACCGGGCTTCAGGCCACGGACATTGCCTCCATCGTCGGACGCCAGGCACCGCTGCTGGCCACCATCGTGCCGCTGATCCTGCTCTTCATCCTCGACGGCCGCAAGGGCCTCAAGGACTGCTGGCCCGCCGCGCTCGTTGTCGGCTTCTCCTTCGCCGTTGCCCAGTTCCTCTGCTCGAACTACTTCTCCTACGAACTCACCGACATCGTCGCCTCCCTCGCCGGGCTCGGCGCGGCCGTACTGTTCTTCCGCGTCTGGACGCCCAAGGGCAGCAATGCCGCACGCGAACGCCTGGGCGTGCTCGCTGAGGCAGCCGAGAAGGCAGCCTCCGCCACGGCAGGCGGCGGCTCACGCCGGGGCTCAGCTGTCGCCACCGCAGATACCGCCGAAGACCGCCTGACCCCCAGGCGCACCTGGCTGGCCCTGTTCCCGTACTTCCTCGTGATCGTCGTCTTCGGCATCGCAAAGCTGTGGAAACTTGGCGTGAACGTCCCCGCATTCCTCGCCTCGACCGATATCAAGATCCCGTGGCCGATCCTGCACGACGCCCTCGTCAGTGCCGAGGGCAAGCCCATCTCATCCACCGTCTACTCATTCCAGTGGCTCTCCACCCCGGGCACCCTGCTGTTGCTCACAGGCCTAATCGTCGCCGCCGTGTATTCCAAGTACAACGACGGTGGCCGCTACCGCATCACGATTGGAGATGCGGTAAAGGAGATTTGGAACACCATTTACCGGATGCGCTGGGCAGGTTTGACGATCATCACGGTCCTCGCCTTGGCTTATGTCATGAACTTCTCCGGGCAGACGATTTCCATCGGCACTTGGCTGGCCGGCACCGGCACCTTCTTCGCATTCCTCTCACCGGTCCTGGGGTGGATCGGCACGGCAGTCACCGGCTCTGACACTTCAGCCAACGCCCTGTTCGGCAAGCTCCAGCAGACCGCAGGCCTGAAGGCCGGAATCGATCCAAACCTTCTCGTGGCTGGCAATACCTCCGGCGGCGTCGTCGGCAAGCTGATCAGCCCACAAAACCTCGCTATCGCCGCATCCTCGGTCAACCTTGAAGGCAAGGAATCCGTGATCCTGCGTAAAGTAGTGGGATGGAGTGTTGCGCTGCTGCTCGTGCTCTGCACGCTGTCCTACCTCCAGTCCACCCCCATCCTTGGCTGGATGCTGCCCTAGCGTTCCAACCCAAACAGTACGGAGTGTGCGGGCAGGCATGCCCGCACACTCCCCGCGCATTAAGGACCGACCCGCCCGTGGCAACCGTTGACGCAGGAGCGACCCCACGCCGTCGCACCCATGACGCGCTCCTTAAAGACATCGAAGCGGACCTGCGCTCGGGCAAAATCAAAGTCGGCGACCGCCTCCCCGGCGAACGAACACTCGCCGAAAACTACGGCATCTCCCGGGCCTCAGTGCGCGAAGCCATCCGCGTCCTCGACGCCATGGGAATACTGCGAAGCTCCGTCGGATCCGGACCCACCTCTGGTGCAATCGTCGTCTCCGACCCGTCCGCCGGACTATCGTCCGCACTCCGGCTGCACGTTGCCAGCAGCACACTTCCGGTCGCAGACATCGTGGAGACCCGCATCCTGCTCGAAACCTGGACAGCCCGGGCCGGCGCGAAAAGAGTTGGCGGTGAGGAAGACCTGGAGCAGGCCGCTCAGCTACTGCACGCCATGGACCACCCAGACATCAATCGTGAAGCCTTCCATGAACTGGACGCCAGGTTTCATGTGACGCTGAGCTCCCTTGCCGGCAATGCAGTAGTGGCGACCATGATGGAATCCCTAAGCGGTGCCATTGTCGGGTACGTGAAAGGTGCCATGGAGGCCATGGACGCCTGGCCGGACGTCATTTCCATACTCCGCACCCAACACCACGGCATCTTCGACGCCGTCAAGGCACGCGACGGAGAACTCGCGGCCCGACTCCTGCAAGAGCACATCGAATGGTTCCACAAGAAGGCACAGGAAGCGACCGGCAACTAGGCCATGCCGTGCCAGAACGTTGTCCGACCCCGCCTCGGGTGTTGCTCCGCCGATACCCCGGGACCAGCTTCTGGCGGTGGTCGGCAAGCCCCGCCGAGGAAGACGTTCATTTCCCCGGCCGCGTCTGGGCGGCACGGGAAATGGGCTGGAACCGTCCGGTGCTCCAGCTGCTCAGTTTGTTGACGGCGTCAGGGGTGAAGTTGTGGGCGCCGGGGTCGCGTCGGGCGTAGGTCTGTTTCCCTGAATCGTTGAGAAGGTAGGACCAGGTGCGCGCAAGAAGTTCCCGGGGGATCAAGTGGTCAGACTCGCTTTGGGCGACGAATACCGAAACGCCGGCCAGTCTTGCAGAGGTGACGGGGCGCCTGACGAATCCACCGAAACTCGCCGCGGCAACCCTCACGGCGGACGGAACGTTGAACGGTGACAAGCAAGCAAGCACATCGGCGCTCGGGGGCTGAAAGTCACGTATCCCGCGGGAGTCCGGAGCGAAACCTATCCGGCGGACGGGGAACGGCGGTGCGTCAAGATAGCGCGAAGTTCCGTTTTATTGACAGTGAATCGCGATGTATTCGCTTTTTACCGGTAAGCAGGATCAAGTAATCTCATCCGCCTGCCCTCTCGACTCGTACCGAGAGGGCGGCGGGCATGGTCGGGAACATTGGTGACTTCTCCAGGTCCGGCAGAGCGCGCGTGCTTTCCATTGAGACTTTCGTTCTTTTTGGGCACGCGGTATGAGCCTTCAAGGTCCCTCTGCAGTGGCCCTTTGAAGATTGAATCAGGAGCCTCTCAGTTGCGAGGTTGGGAAACCCTAGCGGTTTTCATGGGTCCCTGTGAGGAGGAAGGGGAGTGCTGTCCGGCGTCAGGGTCGGCGGAGGCTAATGTGCTGGATGTTCCAGTGATGTGGTCGATTCCGGAACGGTCCAGGATCGGCAAGGGGGGTGTTAGTACGCTTTGACGCGTTGTTCGACGATGAGATGGATGAGTGCGAATACGTTGTCATCGTCTATGGCTTTGAGGGCTGCGGTGAGGGCCTGCGGGATATCGTGATCTTGTTCGACTCTTATGCCGAGGCCGCCGAAGGCTTGGGCCATCAGGGCGAAATCCGGGTTCTTCAGCTGGGTTCCGGAGACGCGGTCCGGGTAGTGGCGTTCCTGGTGGGTGCGGATGGTTCCGTATTCCTGGTTGTCCATCACGACAACCAGGGGAGTGGCTCCGTATTGTGCTGCGGTGGCCAGTTCCTGCCCGTTCATGAGGAATTCGCCGTCGCCGGCGATGGTAATGACCCGTCGTCCGGGTGTTTCGAGGGAGGCGGCGATCGCTGAGGGCACCGAGTACCCCATGGATCCGTTGCGTGCGCTGAGCATGGAGGCGTAACGGCGGGTAGGAAAGTACCGGTGGGCCCAGTTGGTATGTTCCCCGGCGCCGAAAGTGACCATGGCGTCATGGCGAAGCGTGGGGACGAGGTTGGCCATGAGGGTGTCCATTCGTGCCGGACCGTTGCCTGGAGCGGCAGGTGGCAGAGCAGCGAAGGCTTCCTGTTCCTTGCGCATGCGGGATGTCCAGGCCTTCCATTCTTCTTTCACCGGGAGCTCGATCTCGACAAGGTCGCGGATGAAGACGTCAGGTTTCGCCACGATCTGCCAGGAGACCGGGCCGGATCGTCCGCGCAGGGAGGAGTCGATCGTGACGAGAAAATTCTTCTTGTTCCAGTCCTGCCGGCAGACAAAACCGTCGGTGATGACATCGCCGGGCACTGTGCCGACGAATATCAGCAGGTCGGTTTCTTCCAGGAGATCATAGGTGGGGCGTGGCCGGCCGTAACCGATTGGCCCGACGTATGATGGGGAGTCGAAGGGGACGGTCCCTTGCGTCCGCCATTCTGCGGCTGCGGGGAGATGGTGCTTCTCCAGCCAGGCCGTGAGCTTATCGGCGGCCGCCTGGGACCAGTCATTGCCACCGGTGACGAACAAGGGCTTCGTGGAATCTGAACAGTGCTGCGGTTATTGCAGCTGCGTCCGCCGTCGTCATTCCGCCCGTGGCGACGGGTATGACCGGATGCACTGCCGGGTCAACGTGCTCGCGGATGACGTCTTCGGGAAGACCGACCACAACAGGGCCGGGGCGCCCGCTCATGGCTGCGAACATGGCTTCAGCAACGATTTCGGAGGCTCGTTCGGCGTGATCAAGCACCATCACCCGCTTGGCGCCGCTGTTAAACCATGCCTTGATATCGAACTCCTGAAAGGCTTCCCGGTCCCTGTGCGCGAACGGGATGAGGCCCACGAAGAGCACCAGGGGAGTGGAGTCCTGCCAAGCGGTGTGCAGGCCAACGTGTGCATTCGCTGCACCCGGGCCGCGGGTCACCATGGCGACGCCCGGCAGCTGTTTCATTTTGCCGTCAGCTTCAGCCATGTAAGTGGCACCGCCCTCATGCCTGCACACGACGGTGTCTATGGGCGAATCGTGGAGCCCGTCGAGGACGTCGAGGAAGCTCTCGCCGGGAACGACGTAAGCGCGCGTGACGCCATGGGCAACGAGCGAGTCGACGATGACGTGTCCTGCGGATTTGGTCAGCTGCCAAGCGGGAAGCTCACCTGCACCGGCCCTCACCGCTCCGGCACGGGGATCTGCCGACGCGGTCGAATCCAACACGTAAGGGCCTTGTTGCGGTGCCTCGGGCGAAGCTGAGGTCGTTGTCACTGGTTCTTCTCGTCTCCTAGGTTTTCCATGAGGTTCGGTGTCAGGCCCGCAGGCGCCAAATTTTCAGGACCCGGGGCGGGTCGTGTCAGAGGCTTGTTGTGGCGTGTTGCGCGGGCCAGAATGCTGATCTGTTCGAGGGTGAGGCCGGAAGCCGTCGCCAGCTGTGCTGGGTCGAGTAGTCCCGTTTCAAGCGCTCTGACGATGAGCTGTTCCTGTTGCTTTTGTAATTCCCCTCGTACGGCCTCGAGTTTGTTGGCCTGCTGGCTAACGGCGCTGAGGCTTTGAACGTGGGATTTGGCGGTGACGCCGGAGTGGGGAGTTCTTCCCAGGCCAACGCGAGGGATCTTGCTTTGGCGGGGGTCACACCTGCTGCGCAAGCGACTACGTGCACGGGCACATCGTCCCAGATAGCTTGTGCAATTCCTGAGTCCAGCTCGCCTCGCAGACTGCTAAGTCTGCTGGAGATGCGGGCCAGGCCTTGGCCCTGGATGATGAGTCCTTGGTGGAGTTTCTGCCTGTCGCGCACCGCCCGCTGTTCGGAACCTGCTTTGCTCCTGTAGGTGTAAGTCATCTCGTGGCAACCTGGCGGCAGTGGCTTGTGCTGTTGCTCGTCATCATCTCGGGCATTTGGTCCTCGCAGCCTCAGGCGCCGGCATTGTCGCCTGTTGGCTGATCGCCGCGGGACGGCGCTTCTCCGGCAGGTCGTGGGAATCAGCCCACACTTCGAATCCTTCTGCTGCTTCGAAGATCCTTCGGCTTTCTGCGCCGTCCGCCGCCAGCCACAGCATTGCGACGTCGGCGGCGACGGCGTCAACGACTCCGGCCCGCACTAACCGGCCGCGCCTGCGGATCTCGACTTCAGCGCCCACAAAGCGGCCCCAGTCATCGCATCGGTAGGAGTTCATGGTGGTTCTTTCTGTTAAAGAGGCTAAGCATTCTCGGGCGCTTCTACGGGGGCTAGTCGGTCTCCGGTCCCTCGCAGTAATGGCAGCCGTCGTCACAATAAGGCAGGGCGGCCGGAAGGACGGCAACCGGGAATCCGGTCTCGGGATTGTCGATGCGGGGGGCTTGCCAGGGTTTATTCCCCGAGGGAAGCTGCGGGTTTCGTCCAGCGCGCTGAATGAGTGGTGGGCTAGAAACTGCCAATGGTATCTCCCGGGAAAGAATGGCCGTCCTTGGGCCGAGGGTGCCTGGATTCGCTTGCGACCAGCATCCACCCCACAGATGGGCTGTTGTCCGTCTGCAGGACGCTGCCCTTCGCGATGCCTTGCCAGGCAGCTGTCCGGCCTACATGCTCCCGCCATCCCTCCATCGGGCAGTGCTCCCCGGTTCTCGCTCCGCGGGCTTCAGTAAAGTTCAATTCGGGGTTCTGCTCGTAAAGAGTGCGTTTCTTCACCCTGGCCTCGATACCGCATCGTGGTCTGACTCCGACCGTTCAATTGGTGCTCCTTGGCGGGCGCTCGGTACCATCCTGTTTGCCTTCCCGGGTTGCTCGGGGTTGCTTGCTCATCTGTTCCCGAAAATCCCGGTCCTTCATCCCTTACCTGCTTTCATTCATGGGGATGCGGACGCCGCGCTCTTGGGCGACGTCGAGGGCGCGGTCGTAGCCGGCGTCGGCGTGGCGGATGACGCCCATGCCGGGGTCGTTGGTGAGGAGGCGTTCGAGTTTTTGCGCGGCGAGGTCGGTGCCGTCGGCGACGGAAACCTGGCCGGCGTGGATGGAGCGGCCGATGCCCACGCCGCCGCCGTGGTGCAGCGAAACCCAGGTGGCGCCGGAGGCGGTGTTGAGCAGGGCGTTCAGCAGCGGCCAGTCGGCGATGGCGTCCGAGCCGTCGGCCATGGCCTCGGTTTCGCGGTAGGGGGAGGCGACGGAGCCGGAGTCCAGGTGGTCGCGGCCGATCACGATGGGAGCCTTGACCTTCCCTTCCTTCACGAGCTGGTTGAACAGCAGGCCGGCCTGGTGGCGTTCGCCGTAGCCGAGCCAGCAGATGCGGGCCGGCAGGCCCTCGAAATCCACCCGCTCCTGGGCGGCGTCGATCCAGCGGTGCAGGTGTGCGTTGTCCGGGAAGAGCTCCTTGATGGCTTCGTCCGTGACGCGGATGTCCTCCGGGTCGCCAGACAGGGCAACCCAGCGGAACGGGCCGAGCCCCTCGCAGAACAGCGGGCGGATGTAGGCGGGAACGAAGCCGGGGAACTCGAACGCACGGGCGTAACCGCCCTTGCGGGCTTCGTCGCGGATGGAGTTGCCGTAGTCAAAGACCTCGGCGCCGGCGTCCTGGAATTCCACCATGGCCTGGACGTGCCTGGCCATCGATGCCTGGGCCTTCTTGGTGAAACCTTCCGGGTCAGCCTCGGCTTCGCGGTGCCACTCCGCCACCGAGATGCCTTCAGGCAGGTAGCTCAACGGATCGTGCGCGGACGTCTGGTCGGTGACGATGTCCACGGTGAGTTCGCCTGCCTTGTGGCGGCGCAGGATCTCCGGGAAGACTTCGGCGGCGTTGCCCACGTAGCCCACTGACCAGCCGCGGCGCTCTTCCTTGGCCTTGAGCACCTTGGCGATGGCGGCGTCGAGATCGGTTTCCACCTCGTCCAGGTAGCGCTTGCCGACGCGGCGGCGCAGGCGGGTCTCGTCGACGTCGACAATGAGGCAGGCGCCCTCGTTCAGGGTCACGGCCAGCGGCTGGGCGCCGCCCATGCCGCCGCAGCCGCCGGTGAGGGTCAGGGTGCCCGCGAGGGTGCCGTTCTCGTCTCCGGTCAGCTTGCGGGCGATTGCGGCGAAGGTCTCGAAGGTGCCCTGCAGGATGCCCTGGGTGCCGATGTAGATCCAGGATCCGGCCGTCATCTGGCCGTACATCATCAGGCCCTCGGCCTCGAGCCGGCGGAATTCGGGCCAGTTGGCCCAGTCGCCCACCAGGTTGGAGTTGGCCAGCAGCACACGAGGCGCCCATTCGTTGGTGCGGAACACCCCGACCGGTTTGCCGGACTGGACCAGGAGGGTCTCGTCCTTTTCCATGGATTCCAGCGTGCGGGTGATCGCGTCAAATGCGGCCCAGGAGCGGACGGCACGGCCGGTTCCGCCGTAGACCACCAGGTCATCCGGGCGCTCGGCGACCTCGGGGTCCAGGTTGTTCATCAGCATGCGCAACGGGGCTTCGGTCTGCCAGGACTTTGCGGTGAGCACGGTGCCGCGGGCTGCTTTGACCGGGCGGGCACCGGTGGTGAAATCGGCGGGTGCCATGGTGGCTCCTTAAGGAAGTAAGTGTGAACTGACTTGTGACTTTGTTTTTGGACGCGGGAGACTGAACCGCCTTCACCGGGTCTGATGTCAGTGACTCAGGGAAACTGCGGGAGTGCCAACCCAAATGGCAGTCCACCCGGTGCGGGAAGTTATTCCTCCATGTCGGGGAACAGGGCACCGTCATAGCTGGTTGGTACAAGGTCCTGTGTCATGGGGGGTGCCTCCTGCCAACGGCTGCCCCGGGAAGAGGCACACATGCGGTCAGGCTGGGGATCGGTTCGCTGCTTCATTGTGGTTCACCTGATTGTTTGACTTGTTGGCGGTAGCGGAACCAAGAGGGATGGCGGTCACAGCGGTTAGGGGAGATTGATCTGCCGCTGCGGAAGCGCCCGAATCGGGATCGGGAAGGTGGACCTCGAGGAGGCGTTGGGCCTGCAAACTCCGCCGCGCCCGAGTTTGGTGTCTTCCCAGGCGGAGCGTTTGGAGAGCGCTGGGGACGTCTGCACGTCCCCAGCGCTTTCCGGAAGGGCAGGTTTGGGGACTGTGTTATGCCCCACGGACGAGGCTGTTGTTTTTGGTTTCGCGCATGAGTAGGCCGGTGATCAGGGTGATGGCGGCGACTCCTACGAGGTAGAAGAGGAACCAGTCCTGGTGGCCTGCCTGGCCGAGGGCTGTGTTTACGTAGGGTGCGGTTCCGCCGAATATGGCTGTGGCGAAGGAAAGGGGGCCCGCGACTCCGGCGGCGCGGACTTTGGTGGGGAATACTTCTGCCCAGACTGCGCCGTTGACTCCGAAGAGCAGGGCCATGGCTGTCAGTGCTGCCAGCATGGCCAGGAGCAGGGTTCCGAAGGTCCCGTCGACGAGGTTGTAGATCGGAATGGTCAGCAGGACGAAAGCTGCGCCGAAGGCGATGACCAGGGGTTTGCGTCCGATGCGGTCTCCGAGCCACCCTGCGCCCAGGACGGCCCCGAGGAAGAATACCTGGGCGATGAGGCTGGCGACCAGTGCGCTGGAAGCATCCTGTTTGTAGTGGACTTGTGCGTAGGTAGGCATGTAGATCAGCCAGGTGTAGAACATGACTGAGCCGCCTGCTGACAGGCCGAAGACGATGAGGATTGAGCGCCAGTAGTGAAGCAGGCCGCGCTTTACCTGCCCGGCCGAACCTGATTGGCCGGGCAGGAGTGACTCGGCATCGGGGTCGTTTCCGTCGGAGTGCGAGGCTTTCTCGAATGCGTCGGTCTCGGTCAGCCGCCGGCGGAGGTAAAGGGCGTAGAGGCCGAGCACGCCACCAATGGCGAAGGCGATCCGCCAGCCCCAGGCTTTCATGTCGTCCGAGGGGAGGCTGGAGTTCAGGATCAGGCCGGTGATGGTGGCGAGTATGGTTCCGAGGACGACGCTGACCCAGGACGTGCTGCCGAAAAGTGCGCGTCGCCCCTTGGGGGCGCGTTCGACCAGGTAGGTCACGGAGGTGCCCATTTCGCCGCCGTGGGCCAGGCCTTGCAGGAGACGGGCGACGAGCAGGAGCACGGACGCCAGGACCCCAACGGAGCCGTAGGTTGGTGCGATGGCGATGGCGATGCTGCCGAAGGCTGTGAGCATCATGGCGACGGTCAAGCTCTTGCGGCGGCCGGCACGGTCGGCGTACGCGCCGAAGAGGAACCCGCCCAGGGGCCGGGTCACGAAGCCGACGGCGAACACGGCAAGTGTCGACAGCAGCGCGGAGGTGGGGTTGTCGGGCTGGAAGAACTGGACGGCGAAATAGGGGGCGAAGATCGAATAGATCGTCCAGTCGTACCATTCCAGGGTGTTGCCGAAGTTGACGGCGATGAGGTCCCTGAACCTTTTGCTCTTATCCGCTGCGGTGGTCTCAGGCAGCGGTCCCGCGGCCGCCCGGGTGGAGCTGCTGTGGTTGGTCATGCTGCCCGTCCTTCCAGACCCATCTGGGCGTCCTGGTCCGCTCCGGGCACGCGCATCTCAAATGTCTCGCGCACCACGGTGTAATCGAAGTATCCCAGACGGGCGATGGGCTCAATTTTTTTGATGTCCAGCCTGCCGTCAACCGTGATGACTTCATCATCGATGTGCACCGTTTCGACAGTGGCGAAGATGATATCGACCGTTCCGACCGCGGAGGCCCCGGGGATGCGGTGGGTGGAGTGGTACTTGCATTCGAACTTAACCGGGCTCTCCTGCACCATCGGGACCGGGAAGTTCTCTGCATAGGTGCGCGTCAGCCCCAGATGCTCGAATTCGCTTTCCTCAGGACCGAGGGCCATGGCGGACTTGTTCACAGCTTCACGCAACGGGTAGGTCGCCATGTTCCAGACGAACCAGCCGGTGCTCTCAGCATTAATGACTGTGTCTTTCCGGCGCCCGTCCGGGTATTGGTTGGCCGAAAACATCACCATCGGCGGGTCAAAGGTCAAGTTCTGCCACTGGCTGTAGGGCGCGATGTTCTCCACGCCGGTCGTGCTCACGCTGGAGAGCCAGCCGATGGGACGGGGGACAGTGCAGCTCTTGAAAGGGGAGTAAGGCAAGGGGCTGGGCTCGGTGGCCGGGTTGTACTTCACGACATTCTCCATGTGGTGGGGATCACTGCTACACCCTCAGCGTAGAGTATATATTCGGAATATATCAAGAGTATGCGCGTGCCTATTGTGTAGCCTGTAGGGGAAGGGGAGTGGGATGACGAAGGCTGACGACGCGTATTTATTGCTTGCCGAGATGATCGAGACCGGGCGGCTGGAACCGGGGACCTTCCATACAGAGGCCGGACTGGTGGAGGAGGTCGGGCTCGGACGGACGCCGCTGCGGGAAGCTCTCCAGCGTCTGGACCGGGACCATTTGGTCCGCATCAGGCCCGGCCGGGGGATCGAGATCCCGGCGAATTCGGTGGATGAACAACTCCGGCGGCTCGAAGTCCGCAGGGCCATGGAGGCTCTTGCGGTGGCGTTGGCATGTGAAAGGGCGACCACCGCCCAACTCGCCGGCATTGAGGCACTCACCGAGGAGCTGGCAGACATCCACGATCTGGAGGACTACGTTCGGGCCGTCCGGGCGACGCACCGCATACTTTGCGAAGCTGCACACAACGAGTACCTGGGTGATGCCATGACCCCGCTGCAGGGGCTGTCCAGGCGGTTCTGGCTGGCTCATGTTGTTGATGCCGCCGAAGAAGTGCGGGCAGGGAAGGGGATGCACCTGCAGCTGCTGCGGGCAATCCTGGCCCGGGACGCAGAAGCCGCCCAGCAGGCATCCATACAGCTCAATGATTACCTTGTCAGGTTTGCCCTAAGTGTTGCGACCCGCAACGCAAGGCTGGGACGCCTGGGGGCACCGCAGTACTAGCTGGTTGCGTTCCTGCCGGTCCATCCCTGCAGAGACGCGTCCGGTGATGTTCCGGGCACTCCTGGCGCTAGCCGTCCCGTCGGGTCTTCCCGCCTGAGGAGGATTGCTTCTGCAACAGTTGCTCGCACTGGGCGCCAGCGGAGCGCTCTACGAGTACGACTTCGGCGACAGCTGACTGCACCGGCTCGCGCTAGTGTCCCGGCGCCCTGTCGACGACGACAGTCCTCCGGCACGGCAGGGTCGAAGACCAGGACGACTTGCCGGCTAAGAAGAGATCAGGGGCACCGTGGCCAACCCCGCCGACCGAGGGGAAAATAGAGGGACTGTTCGCGGACATTCACGATGAGTTGTGAGTCTTTGAGGACAGCAAGGAAAAGCTAGTGGGCAGGGTCGAGGGCGAGTTTCACGCCGAAACCTACGAGGACAGATCCGGTGATGCTATCGATGATGCGAATGCTTCGGACGCCCTGGAGCCAGCGGGCGGCGTAGCCTGAACCGAAGATCAGCAATGTGAACCAAGCCATGGACAGCAGGCAGTGGACGCCGGCGAGCAGCACGCCTACCAGCAGTGGTGAGGTGCCCGCCGGTATGAATTGGGGAATGGTGGCGATGTAAAAGACACCCACCTTGGGGTTGAGCAGGTTCGTTCCGGTGCCGATCAGCCAGCCCTTGAACAAATCATTTCTTTCGGAGGTGACTCCAGCCGCTTCACCTGCCGGCCTGGCAGGGATTTTATCTTTTCGCATAGTCTTCCACAGGAAAGTCGCCCCCAGCCAGACCATGTATGCCGCTCCGGCGAGTGTGAGCACACGGTAGGCCAAGTCCGAAGCGGCCAGCAGCGCCGACACGCCGACTGCTGCGGCTACGCCCCAAATCATCGCGCCGGTGCTGATGCCCAGCGCCGTGGCAAAGGCGAAGCTTCGCGACTTGGAAATGGATGACCTCAGGACTAATGCCGTGTCCAAGCCGGGGACCAGTGTCAGAAGTCCGGCAACAAGCGCGAAGGAAAAAACAACGGTCATGAGAGTCACCGTTCAAGGATAGATGGGATTCTCGCAGCTACTTCTACTCCCGTGGTCTAACGCCGATAACGGATATTTTGTAAGGCTGGCTGGCCAGTTGAGGCAGTGCTGGATGGGCGGGGCTACGTGTCTCGGCGTTTGCGGAGGTATTCGCGAAGGCCTGGGATGGCGAAATCGACTTTGCCGTATGCGGGGGCCTCGATGAGTCCTGCGGCGATGAGCCGGGCCCGGTAGTTGGCCACGACGTTGCTTTTCGCGTTGAGCCGCTTGCCGATGTCCCCGGCGGCAACAGCACCATCGTCTTCGGCCATTGCGCGCAGGAAGTCCTTATCTTTCTCTGAGGCTGTGGAAAGAGCTGCTTCTATTACCGTCATTTCATGGCGGCGACTGGCTGCTGCGATGGCCTGTGTGACGTTTTCCGCTTCCAGGGTGAGGTGGTTGATCTCGGCTTGGCGCCAGAGCTGGTAGCCGATGAGCTGGATCAGGAAGGGGTAGCCCCCGGTCGCCTCAGCTGCGCGCCGGATTTGGTCTTTATGGATCCTGATTCCTGCCCGCCGGAACGTGTCCTCGTAGGAGCGTTCAACTTCGTTGATGGTCGCAGCATGCAGGTCGATCCGCTCTGCCCGGCGCAGGAAGGTGGCGACGCCTTCGTTGAGCAGGTCCGACACCGCTGCCGGAAGGCCGGCGAAAATCAGGCCTATCGGCAGCCCGTCGCGAATGAAGTGCTGGACGTCCGCGGCGAGCTGGGACAGTTCCGCCCGGTCAGCCGAGTGGATCTCATCAACGGTGAAAAGCAGCCCGGTCTTCTTCTCCCCGAGTACGTTGAGGAGTTGCTCGCCCAGCCGGCGCCAATCTACCTGCCGCTCGGGCGGCAGTTGCGTCGTTACCGTGAAGCCGGCCACGCCAAGGGCGGTGATTCGGCGGCTGGCAGGGCCGGGGCCGAGTTCCTCCAGATGAAGCCGCATCGTCTCGCCGATCCGGCCGAGGAAGCCGGGCGTAGCTGTTTCAGAGATGACGATCCAGCCTTGCTGGCGGGCTTTGTCTTGGGCCTCGCTGAGCAGCGCTGTCTTGCCGATGCCGCGGGCGCCGGTAATGATGGTCAGCAATCCTGGGGCGCCAGAACCAAGCCTAAGCCCGTACTCGAACTCATCGAGCATTCCCTGGCGTCCGATAAGTTCCGGGGGAGTGGCCCCCGCCGTGGGGCGGAAGGGATTGGGCAGCGGGAGCATTTGTGAGTCCTTGTGAGTCTTGTGAGTCCCTGTGAGTCTACTCCCTCAGAACAGTTGTTAGACCCCGGCTGTTCGCTATGACGGCATCGGCTGTGGCGGCGTCAGGATAGAACGAGGTCCTGTTTTATTGACAGCAGTTCATGGCCTTCTCAGATCTCACCCTGACAGCGGCTGGTAACGAATGCGGGTGGGGAAGCTTGAGAATGATCGGAAAGATCCATAAATTCCTACCTTAAGAGTCCGCTTGGGGCATTTGGTTGATGTGTCACCAATTGCGACCGGAGCGGGCACCGGAGAACGAGTGGGAGCTCCGTCCGTTGACCAAGTTCTCCCTCGTCAGGCCGTTATGACGTCAGGTTGGGGTGTACTCGAAGCCGACGTTAGAAGCCGCTGGGACACTTCCAGATGAAGACCGAACCACCTCAAATACGGGCTTCTAAGCTGGGGTGCGGGTGAGGACGACTTTGACTTCTTCTCCGGCGGCGGAGGCGCGGAAGGCCTCGGCGACGTTGTCGAAGGAGAACTGTGAGGTGATGAAGTCTTCCGCGGTGACGTTGCCGGCCTGGATGATTTTGATGGCTTCTTCGTAGTCTTCGGGCATGTAGGTGGCGCTGCCCTGGAGGCGTACCTGGAGGTCCTGCAGTTCCGGGAGCGCGACGGTGACCGGTTTGGCCGGGACGCCGACGACCATGACGGTTCCGCCCTTGGAGGCAAGTTTCACGGACAGGTCGATCGTGGACTGGATGGAGACGCAGTCAAAGACGACGTCGGCGCTCTCACCGAGTTCGGCGCGGACGGCCTCAATCAGGTCGGACCGGTCTGCTTCGAGTACGGCATCAGCGCCCAGGCGCAGCGCCCGTTCGCGCTTGCTCGGGAGCATGTCGGTGACCACGATCTTCCGGGCCCCGGCGTGACGGGCCGCTGCGAGGACCAACAGCCCGATCGTTCCGGCGCCGATGATGACCACAGCCTTCCCTTCGACTCCTCCGGAGAGCCGGACGGCGTGGACGGGGGTGGAGAGCGGTTCTATCAGTGCTGCCTGCAGGTCAGACATCCCCTCCGGTATGACGTGCACCCGGTTCGCGGGGATGGTGAAGAAATCAGCCATCCCGCCCTGGTCATAGCCGCATCCGAAGAAGCGCAGGTTTTCGCAGATATTGGACCGTCCCGTGGTGCACATCTTGCAGTTCCAGCACGGCAGCGTGGGTTCGACGGTGATGTGGTCCCCGACGCTGATGCCGTCCACGGCGTCGCCTACCTCCCGCACGACCCCGACCACTTCATGGCCCGGGTTGTACGGCAGAGGAACGAACGGGTGATGCCCCGCAGCGGCGTGCGTGTCCGAGCCGCAGACCCCCGTGACCGTCGTCTCGACAAGAATCTCATGGGCCTCCGGCGCGGGCTTCGGCACGTCAGTAAGGACAATCCCCTCCGGACGGACAACAACTCGTTTCATGGTTATGGCGTTCATTTCGCTGGTTTCCTGGGTTCTTCTGCTTACCGGAGCCGCGTGCTGTCTATTTGATAGCACCCATGGCCAGGCCTCGGACCAACTTCTTTTGTGCGGCCCATCCTGCGATGACGACCGGGAGCACTGCAAGGGTGGCCGCTGCTGAGAGTACGGCGAGGAATTGTCCGCGGCCGTCGATGAAACTGCCCAGGAAGGGTGGTGTTGTTCTTGCCACGGTCGATGTCAGGAGGCTGGCGAGGAAGTACTCGTTCCAGGCGAAGATGAAGCAGATCAATCCGGCCGCAGCGACTCCCGGGGCGACCATTGGCAGCACTACCCGGATCAGTTCTGTTCGGAAATTGGCCCCATCGATTTGTGCAGCTTCGATGATCTCCGTAGGAACCTCGCTGAGGAAGGAGCGCATCATCCACACGGCCAGGGGCAGGTTCATTCCTACGTAAAGCATGGACAGTGCAGAAATGTTGTCCAGCATGCCGAAGTTCTTCAGGAGCAGGTAAATCGGGATCACGGCGGCTGCAACGGGCATGAACTTCGTGGAAATCAGGAAGAACAGCGCGTCGGTCCATTTGCGGATTGGGCGCACGGACAGCCCGTAAGCGGCAGGGATCGCGAGGACCATCACGATAAGGGTGGAGATCAGGCTGGCACTGAGCGAATTCGTGAAGTAGGCCGCGAAACCGCGGTCAAAGACCTTTGCGAAATTTTCAAGAGTGAGCTCTGCAAAGAATGTCGGGGGAGTGGTTGCCGCGTCCCGTTCGGTTTTGAACGCCGTGAAAACCATCCAGGCGACGGGGAAGAGAACCCCACGGTCACCGCCCACGTCAGGAGAGTCAGCACTACGGAACCGATCTGACGCTTGATCGGAGCCGTCCGTCGTGGTGTGTGCCCGGTGGAGTGTGCGTGGGTGGCCGCTGGCGGACGAACCCGTGTTGAGGAAGAGCTCATTACCGTATTCCTTCCGACTTGAAGATTTTGAAGAGTGTCCGCAGCGCGATGGTGGCGACCACAATGGTCACCAATACGGAGAGGACGCCATAGGCTGCGGCTTCGCCTATCTCCAAACCGACGAATGCCCGCTCGTAGAGCAGGTAGGAAAGGGTCTTCGTGCCGCCGGTTCCGCGGGTCATGATGGCGATCGGGTCGAAGACCTGCAGCAGAAGAATTGCCCCCAAGAGGACGGAAAGTTCCACGTACTGCCTCAGGTGGGGCAGCGTGAGGGAGAAATAGGTCCGGATGGGGCCTGCGCCGTCAACGGCGGCGGCTTCGAGGATGTCGTTGGGTTGGCTCTGCAGGCCCGCTAGGAGGATGAGCATCATGAAGGGTGTGTACTGCCAGACGAGGACCATGATGATCGTTAGGACGGGGTAGTCGGTATTCCACGACACGGGTGGAATGCCGAACAGTGACAGACCCCAGTTGACCATGCCCACGTTCGAGTCCAGCATGGACCATTTCCAGATCAATGCAGCGGCCGCCGGCATCATGAGGAACGGGGTGATGAGCAGCGTGCGTGCCAGTCCCTGGCCCATGAACTTGCGGTCCAGAAGGAGGGCCAGCAGCATCCCCAGCACGAGTGAGATGAACACGCTTGCAGCGACGATCAGCACGGTGGCCCACAGGGATGAGAAGAAGGCACCGTTCGCGATCACGGAAACGTAGTTGTCGAAACCGACGAATTCCGCGTCTCCGGGGCGGAGGAGGTTCCACTTGCGGAACGAGTAGTAGACGGTGACCAGGAATGGGATCTGCGTGATCAGTATGGCCACGATAAGTGCTGGCCAGACTAGGGCGCGCGCCAGTCGCAGGCCCCTCTTGTCCCGGTCGGTTAGTACAATTTTCCGGCTTTTCTTCGTCGACGTAGCCGGCTTCACCATGGTGATGGACATGATCGTTTCTCTCTCAATGCGAGGATAGTGGGTTGCTGCACTGCAACGGGTGCGGTTGTGGTTCCCTGGCCCCGCCGGGGAACCACAACCGTTAGCTCATAGTGACCGGATCGATCACTATGCCTGCGTGCCGCCCAGCGCTGCTTCAAGTTCGCGCAGGCGGGGCAGTGAATTGGCGTTCAGCAGTTCCTGACGCCGGGTGGCAGAGACGGCGAGGCTGTCTTTCCAGAGGGAACGGCCGGCCATGGCTCCGCCTGCACCGTTGGCGACCGCGGTCTTGACCTGACCGATGAACGTGGCGTGGTCGACCCCAGCGGAAAGCACTGCCCACGGCACGCCGGCGGCGGCGGTGGTCACGGCTGCGCAGGCCTCGGCAGAACCGGGGAACTGCAGCTTGAGGACCTGGCCCCGCACTCGACGGACAGTTTCGCGGCACCGGCTACCAAGCCCGGGAAGGCGGCCGCGTAGTCGGCTTCAGACTCGCCCTCAAGACGGTAGGTCAGGATTTCGACGATGAGCAGAAGACCTTCGTCGGCGCAGGCCTTCACCAGATCCCGGATTTCGTCTGCGACCCTCGAGTCGGCGCCTTGCTTGTCGGGGCGCATGTACCAGAGCATCTTGGCCACGTCCCCGCCGAGGTCACGGACTCGGCGCGGTGACATCCCTTCAACGAAGCGGGTGTATTTGAGGCCGTCGACGGTTTCAAAACCGGATGCGTCCATCCCGATGACCAGGGAGGTCTCCCGGGCGAGGGTGCCGTCTTCAGCGACTCCCGGCAGGGCAACTTCCGGGTCAAGCAGGATGGCAGGGGCCGCGTTGCCCAGATAGCGTACGAGATCCGCCTTGGCGTCGTACAGCTGCTCGGGCGTGACCGATTCCGGGCCGTCCGGTGCGTCGTTCATGACGGCCTTCATCCCGTTGCGCTGGTCGGCGGCCACGATGAGCATCTTGCCGCTGGGAGTCGAAATCCCGCTCATTGCGCGGCGTTCGAGGGTGGTGAGTTCGTTCATGGGGCTTCTCCTGATGTTTAGAGCGTTCGGGTGGGAAATTTGTGTGGGGCTACTGGTTCGGGACGCTGCGGTCACGTGGCTAATGTGCGGGCGTGTTGGTCTGCGCTACGTACTTCCGTGCCATCGGTGAGTTGATTCGGGGCGAGAGGTCTGCGATGAACCGCTCGATTTGCTCCGACTGGTCAAGAAGTCCCTCGATACGGATGTGCTCGACACCTGGACGGCGCATCACGTCGGGGGAGAGGAAGGTTTCCGGCTCCTGGATCTTTTCCAGGTCACGGGCCGCACCTCGTTTCCGTACTCGGTCCACGATCTCCAGCAGCGGCGTGTCCATCCAGGCGAGATGGACGCTCGAGGTAGGAACGCCGAGCTTCTCCACGAGGCGGTTCCAGGCTTCGGGGTAGGTCCGCTCGGAGGTAAAGGGGGCTACCAGAATGACGTTGTTGCCCAGCAGCAGGTTTTCGCGGGCCGTGTCGTAGAGGCACCCGTAGCGCACATCGTTGACGCTCGCCCTGGCAGCCGGTTCGGCTTTGGGCACGTCGACGAGGTACTCCCCTCCGGCGTACTCGAACAGGGGATTGGTCAGAGTGTCCAGGTCGAGAATGGGCCACTTCAAGACGCGGGCCAACTCTCGGGCAAATGTGGTCTTGCCACTGCCGGGAACTCCACAGACCACGACGGCATCGGGGTCAAATTCAGTCACTTAGGTCATCCGTTCAATCTTGGTTTGGTCCGCCCAGCGACGATTTTTGGGCCAGAGCGGCGGTCAACATGACCAAATTATGGCATCGATGCCATCCGTGCAATAGAGCCATTGACATCGATGCCATTTTCCATCTAGCTTGAAGACCGTTCGCATTCGAAACAGGGAGGTTTCATCACATGCTTGGAAAAACATGGCTGCGGCCCAAACCCGCCGCAGCCGGCGCCGCTTTGCTTGGTTTGGTTGTTGCTCTCAGTGGTTGCTCGGGAGCCGGAGGCTCAGGTGGGACTGAAAAGGTCACCCTGAATCTGGCTACGGTCAGCAACCCACAGATGAAGGACATGGAGCAGCTCAAGAGCAAGTTTGAGGAGTCCCACCCGAACATCTCGGTCAACTTCATCCAGATGCAGGAGAACGACCTGCGTGATGCGGTGACGAAGGACGTGGCAACCCAGGGCGGCCAGTACGACATCGTTACCGTGGGCGCGTATGAAGTGCCGCTTTGGCAGAAGAACGGGTGGCTGACGAACCTGTCCGATTTTGCCAACAAGGATTCGTCCTACGATGTGAATGATTTCTTTGAGCCAGTTCGCACGTCAGTGTCGGTGGATGGAAAACTCTACGCGGCCCCGTTCTACGGTGAGTCTTCGATGCTGATGTACAACAAGTCGATGTTTGAAGCTGCCGGGCTGACCATGCCGGAGAAACCGACGTGGACCCAGGTCGCAGACTTGGCCAAGAAATTGAAAACCACCGATCACGCCGGCATCTGCCTTCGTGGCAAGCCAGGCTGGGTGAGGGTATTGCCTCGCTCAACACCGTGGTGAACACTTTCGGCGGAGCCTGGTTCGATAAGGACTGGAAGGCCCAGGTCAACCAGCAGGGCTTCAAGGACGCGCTGACCTTCTTCTCCACAACGCTGAAGGAGTCCGGTCAATCTGATCCCGTCTCGTACGGCTTCACCGAGTGCCTGAACCTTTTCACCCAGGGCAAGGCTGCGATGTGGTACGACGCAACCTCCGCTGCAGGAACGGTTGAGGATCCGAAGGCCAGCACGGTCGCCGGAAAGGTCGGCTACGTTCAGGCCCCCGTCGAAAAGACGGCCCAGTCGGGCTGGCTGTGGTCCTGGAACCTTGCCATCCCTTCCACGTCCAAAAAGCAGGATGCCGCCTGGGAATTCATGAAGTGGGCGACCAACAAGGACTACGGGAAGCTGGTAGGTTCCCAGCTTGGATGGAGCAGAGTTCCGCCCGGATCCCGTGTTTCCACCTACGAGATTCCCGAATACAAGCAGGCCGCGGCGGCCTTTGCTGACATCACGAAGGATTCGATGCTGGCGGTGAACCCGAAGCAACCGGGCATTACGGCGCAGCCATACGTGGGCATCCAGTACATCACCATCCCTGAGTGGCAGGACCTGGGCAACCAGTCATCCCAGGTATTTGCCGATGTATATGCCGGCCGAACGAGCGTGGATGCTGCCCTGCAACAGGTCCAGTCCCTGGCTCAGACGGCGGGGGACGCACAAAAGTAGCCCGAACGCGAAGGCTCGCGGGCCCCGGTCTGACAACCGTGGGCCCGCACGCCGGACATGTGCCGGCGCTGGCCTCAAGGCAACGGTCATAGCACTCTTCGGGTAAGCACATAGAGTTGATGCTGCAGATAATCGGCCTCGGGAGCCCCTCGCATCAGGCAGTGGCTCGGGGCAGGGGAGGCATTCAATGGTAACGATGCACGATGTGGCCGCTCACGCTGGCGTTAGTGCAAGCACCGTCTCACGTGTATTCCGGAACGAAGAGAGCGTCTCCAAGGCCACGCGAAAACGGGTCAATGACGCGATGGCCGCACTGAACTACGTGCCCAACATGATGGCCCGGACGTTCAGGGAGGGCAAGGCATCCCTTCTGGCCATTGCGGTACCCAGCATTGCCGACTCGTTCTTCGCTTCGGTCATAGAAGGTGCTGACTCGATCGCTAAGACCCACGGGCACGCGATTGCGGTAACCAGTTTGGGGGACGACCCTTCACGTGAGCGTCCAATCGTTGAGGCGCTCCTCCGCCGTCAGATCAGCAGCCTGGTTCTCGTACCCATCGCTTCGGACCAGTCCTACCTTTCGACTTGGTTGCCGCACACTCCCGTGGTGGTCATCGACCGTGAAGCAACCGGCGCGGATGTCGACGTGTTCCTTGAAGATGACCGTGGTGGCGCCATCATGGCCGTCGACCATCTTCTCCGGCTCGGACATCAACGCATCGCTTTCCTGGGTGCAGACGACGCCGTGGCAACCACCGCCCGACGGTTCGACGGCTACCGCCAGGCGATTCAGGATGCGGGCCTGTCTGTGGAGGACCAGCCGGTACTCTTCGCTGGCCCGTCGCACATCCAAGAAGGCATCGCCGGCATGTTGGGCGCCCAGGATCCGCCCACTGCCTTGTTTTCGTCCAACGCACGAACGTCCGTCGTCGTTGTCCGCGCCCTGCAGGCTTTGAAAGCCCGCGGGCTGGCCATGGTCAGCTTCGGCGACTTCCCGATGGCCGATGCCCTTGACCCGTCCGTATCCGTTATTGACCAGGACCCATTCCGTTTGGGGCAAGCTGCCGCCGAACGGGCACTAAACCGCGTCGCCGACCCAGAAGGATCTTTCGAGAACCTCACAGTCTTTGACGTCAATCTCATCCCGCGTGGCTCGTCCACGCCACCGTCCAGGGCGTGAGCATGAAGCTCCACGCATCCGGACCCGCAACAACCGACATTCTTACGGCGGCCTGAGACTCCCGGTGCTCAGAGCCCGGAACTGAAAGGACCCGCTGGTGACCCACGGACTGAATGGACGCTCGATCCTCGTAACAGGAGCCGGGGGAGGAATCGGCGGCCAGATTGTGGCCCAGCTGGTCCAGGCAGGGGCGGAGGTCATCGCCGCCGGACAATCGCCAGCAGAAATCGAGAAAGTCTGCCGCCTCCACAACATCCGGGGTATTGCCTTCGACGTCGCCGACGAAGACGGCGTCCGTGAGGCCCTCGGCGGGCTGGACCTCTGGGGCCTCGTCAATTGCGCAGGATATGGCGGCCAAGTCGCGCCGCTGACTTCTGCCAGCACCGACATGTTGACCGGGTCATGGCCGCCAACGCCCGCGGAACGCTGCTCACGACAAAATACGCAGCGCAATCAATGATTGAAGCCGGCCGGGGAGGGGCCATCGTGAACGTTTCCAGCCAGGCAGCACTGGTTGCCTTGGACGGTCACATCTCCTACGGCGCCTCCAAAGCAGCAGTCGACAGCATCACCCGCGTCGCAGCACTGGAACTCGGGCGGCACAACATCCGGGTCAACAGCGTCAATCCGACCGTCGTCATGACCAAAATGTCGGCATCCTACTGGGCCCGCCCGGAGATCGCGGACCCCTTCCTGGCAGCAATGCCACTGGGGCGCTGGGCCACAGAACCCGAAATCGCCGCCCCCGTTGTCTTCCTCCTGAGCGAAGGCGCCTCAATGATCACCGGCGTCTCCCTTCCCGTCGACGGCGGATACACGATCCGCTGACACGAGAGCGCAAAGGAGCGCCGACCGGGCCTCGGCATCCGACGCCGATCGGGCGCCCAAGGCTCCGCCAAGCCCGCTGCGCTCCGTTCTCGCGCCGTCTCTTTAAGGCGCCTCGCCCGAACCGCCCCGGACGACGGCCAAGGAACCGGGGCCATCCAACGGCACCGGAAACAGCTGCCCGCTCCGGCACGACTCCCGCTCGATCAGTTGGACCGGAAGAACATTCTTCCGCCGGTACCGTCGGGCGGGATTCGCGATCCTGGCGAACGCGCGTTCAGCAGCCACGCGGCCGACATGCTTCGGGTTCTGATCAATCACAGACACTGACGGCTGTAAGACAGCGGCCATGGGGAAGTCCCCGAAGCTGACCAACGCGATATCGGACCGGTTCACCGACCGAAGCGCCGGAAATACTCCCACGGAGAACCGCGAATTCGAAGAGAAGATCGCCGTCGGTGGATTCTGCAGGCCCAACAGGTCCAGCGAGGCCTGCGCTGCCGCATCAGCATTCCTGGAACCGAGAGCGATGATGGCCTCGTCCGTTTCGATGCCCTCTTGGGCATGGGCTGCCCGGTAACCCTCCAGACGCAGCCTGGTGGTCGGAATGTCCGTGGAGTCAGCCACGAAGGCGATGCGACGGTGCCCGTGTCCAATCAGATGCCGGGTCGCGTCGAAGCCTCCGCCAAAATCGTCCTCAACGAAATAGTCAGCACTCAGCTTCATGGGTGCCCGGTCGATAAAAACGATCGGCAAGTTGTCCTGCAAATGGGACAGGTAGGACTGGTCGGCGGCAATCGGTGCGATGATCAGTGCCCCCACCTGCTGGCGCAGGGTTGTCTCGATAATGCTTCGCTCCAGCGAGGGATCATCTCCGAGGCTGGTCACCACAATGGCCATGTCCCGCTCACGGGCAGCCATCTCGATTTCCTTGGCGACCGCAGCGAAGAACGGGTCGGCGACGTCGGGTACAGCGATGCCGATGACCGTTGGACGGCCCTGCCGGAAGGTGCGGGCCAGCATGTTGGGCACGTACTTGAGATCCTGGATGGCCGACTTTACGCGCCGCCGCGTCTCTTCCGTGACGTGTGGATCGTCATTGAAGACGCGCGAAACCGTCTTGGCGCTGACCCCCGCCCGTTTAGCCACATCATGCATGGTGGTCACCGGTCACCCCTTACCTTCAGCGGACGCGTCACGCTCTGACTGCCCGGGTTTTCAAGCCGTCACCACGCCGCTTCTGTCATCGGTGACATTCTTCTTTACAAGCCATCCTCCCGCATGATCTAGGGATTTTCAAGAAAATTATGTCACCGATGACAAGAAAAGTTCCGCTCCTTGTTGACACCGATGACATAGTGGCGCAAGATTGCTGTTAGTCAGGTCACAGGGACACCCCGGAGCAGGGGCCTGGACCAGAAACCTGCAGTTGATTTTGGCAACGCTTCAACGGTGTAGCAGTAGAGCTTCTTCACCGTGGCATGACCGACGGAGGAAAAAGTGATGAACACCGCCAAGGATGGGAATGCCGTTCCCGCCGAGGGTGCTGAGCCGATCAGCTGCACGATCGAGGAACTCATCGAGCGTGCCCGTAGCCTCGCGGAGGGTTCGCGGCGCATCCTGGGAATCACCGGCGCTCCCGGCGCGGGCAAGTCCACGGTCGCTGAAGCCGTTGCTGAAGCTTTGGGCGCACAGGCAGCACGCGTTGGCATGGACGCGTTCCACCTGGCCAACACGGTGCTGGCAGAGCACGGCTCCCGGGATCGCAAGGGAGCCCCTGACACTTTTGATTCCTGGGGCTATGCCAACCTGCTGCGCAGGCTCAAGGACAACGACGAACCCGTGGTTTACGCCCCGGTGTTCGACCGCAGCCTGGAGGAATCCATTGGCAGCGCAATCCCGGTTGAACGTGCTGTTCCCTTGGTCATCACCGAAGGAAACTACCTGCTTCTGGACACTGACGGGTGGGCCGCGTGCCGGGAGCTGATCGACGAGGTCTGGTATCTGGAAGTGGCCGAATCGGAGCGCCAGGTCAGACTCGTTCGACGCCACGAGGCCTTCGGCAAGCCGCACGACGAAGCCGAGGCCTGGGCTCTGGGCAGCGATCAGCGAAATGCCGACGTCGTCGATGCCACCCGCGAACGAGCGGACCTCGTGGTCGCGCTGACCGGCCATCCAAAGCCTGCCTCGTACGCCCAGGCCTGACAAAGAGGAAGTACCCAGTGACAACACAACGACGTGTCTCCGGCCAGCAGGCCGGGACCGAGACAACCGTCCCGTACCAGCTGACAGGTGTTACACCATGACAACAATCCCCGTTCTTGAAGCCCGCGGCCTGACCCGCAGTTTCGGCAACGTGCGCGCCCTCGACGGCGCTGACTTCGACGTCCACGCCGGCGAAGTCGTTGCCCTCATCGGCGACAACGGCGCCGGCAAGTCAACGCTCGTGAAGGCTTTGTCCGGAAACCTGGCCCTGGATTCCGGCAAGATTCTCTTTGCCGGCGGCGAAGTTGAGCTCACTTCACCCACCCACGCCAGCAGCCTCGGCATCGAAACCGTCTATCAGGACCTGGCTTTGGCGCCGCACCTGAACGCAGCCCAGAACATGTTCCTCGGCCGGGAGATCGCCAAACCGGGCTTCCAAGGCCGGCTCGGATTCATGGACAACAAGACGATGCGCACCAAGTCACGGGAGGCCTTCGACGAACTGGGTGCGACCGTTCGCAGCCTTTCGGATCCTGTTGGCAGCATGTCCGGTGGCCAGAAGCAGGCAATTGCCATCGCCCGCGCCGTGGCCTGGGCGAAGGGCGTGATCTTCCTGGACGAACCGACCGCCGCCCTGGGCGTCGTGCAGACCAAGAACGTCCTTGAAACAATCCGCCGGGTCCGGGACAAGGGCGTAGGCGTTGTCTTCATCAGCCACTCCATGCCGCACGTCATTGAAGTAGCTGACCGCGTCCAGGTCCTCCGGCTCGGGCGCCGTGTGGCCACCTATGAGGCAAAGAAAACATCCGTGGAAGAACTAGTCGGCGCGATGACCGGCGCACTTGATGGAGCACAATCATGACCACCACCGAAGCCACACCCCGCACGGCCGGGACAGGCAGTCTACTGTCCCGCACCCACTCCCTGCGTCAGATTCTGCAGGTCCAGTCATTCCAGATCCTCCTCGTCCTGCTGGTCATCTTCCTGATCTTCTCGGCCCTGGCACCGGAGATCTTCCCGACCTGGGGAAACGTCCGCCAGATCATCCAGAACGTCTCCATCCTCGGTGTTCTCGGAATCGGCATGACCTTCGTCATTGTCACCTCCGGCATCGACCTCTCCGTCGGATCGGTTCTGGTCTTCTCAGGTGTCGTTGCAGCCAAGGTCATGCAGGCCATGGGCGGCGGCGGGTGGGGGACCGCAGTGGTCGGGATCCTGGTGTCCATCGCCTGCGGCCTCGCTTGGGGACTCCTTAATGGTGTCCTGATCGCCAAGGCCAAGGTCCCGCCGCTGATTGTCACGCTGGGTACTCTGGGCGGTGCACTCGGGCTGGCCCAAGTCATCACCGGCGGCGTGGACATCCGCGATGTGCCTGCTGTTCTGCAGGACACCATCGGCTACGGCAACGTTCCCGGGACCACGCTGCCCACGATCTCCGTGATCGCGATGGTCCTGATCGTGATCTTCGGCGTGGTGCTCCACCGGACCCGATTCGGGCTTTACACGTTCGCCGTTGGCTCCAACGAGGAATCCGCCCGGCGTGTGGGCGTCAAAGTCGACCGCCAGCTGATTTCCATCTACGCCCTTTCCGGCGCACTGGCAGGCACGGCCGGCATCCTGTCGCTCTCCCAGTACGGCACGACCGCCATCGCCGGCCAGTCGGCCACCAACCTGAACGTCATCGCCGCCGTCGTTATCGGCGGAACGTCCCTCTTCGGCGGTGTCGGCACGATCTTCGGAACTGTCATCGGCCTGTTCATCCCCGCGGTGCTGCAGAACGGATTCGTCATCGTCGGCGTGCAGCCCTTCTGGCAGCAGGTCGCCGTCGGCGCGGTCCTCGTCGCCGCGGTATACGTGGACCAGCGGCGGCGGGCAGCAGCGGCAAGAGGCCACGCCCCCAAGAAAGAAGGCGCCAAGAAATTCTTCGGCCGGCGACCCAAATAATCCGCTCCGTACCGATCAGACACCCCAGCATTTGAGGAGCTACACCATGAAACTAGTGACTCCGAAGGTCACTCTGGCCGCGGCCGGCATCCTCGCCGTGGCATCGCTTACCGCCTGCGCTGGCAGCTCCACGGGCGGCTCGGGAAGTTCCCAGCCCAAGCTGGCGTTCATCCAGGGCGTCGCCGGTGACGAGTTCTACGTCAGCATGCAGTGCGGCATCGAATCGGCGGCCAAGGCCGCGGGAGCGACGGTAAACACCCAGGGACCGGCCAAGTTCGACCCCACACTGCAGAAACCCATCGTTGACTCGGTCGTTGCTTCGCGTCCGGATGCCATTCTCGTCGCACCCACCGACGTGGCGGCGATGCAGGCGCCGCTGAAGGCGGCCGCGGCCGCGGGCATCAAGATCGTGCTGGTTGATACGACGACCCAGGACCCCTCGTTTGCCTCCTCCGCGGTTTCCTCCGATAACAAGGGCGGCGGGCTCGAGGCCTTCAAGGCCATCAAGGCCCTGAACCCGAACGGCGGCAAAGTTCTGGTGATCTCCACCGATCCCGGTGTATCGACTATCGACGCCCGTGTCGCCGGCTTCGAAGAAGGCGCCAAGGCTGATTCGTCCTTCCAATACCTGGGTGTCCAGTACAGCCACAACGACCCGGCTGAAGCCTCCAAACTCGTCTCCGCGGCACTGGCCAAGGACCCGGACATCGTGGGCGTCTTCGCTCCGAACACGTTCTCGGCCGAAGGGACAGCTACAGGCATCCGACAGGCAGGCAAGCAGAACCAGGTCAAGATCGTAGGCTTCGACGCCGGACCCGCACAGGTCAAGCAGCTCAAGGAAGGCGTGGTGCAGGCGCTGATCGCCCAGGAACCGGCATCGATCGGAACCCAGGGTGTTGAGCAGGCCATCAAAGCCATCAAGGGCGAATCCACCGAGAAGGAAATTCAGACGGGCTTCAAGCAGATCACCGCGGACAACATTAGCGGTGAAGGCGCCCAGTATGTCTACAAGTCCTCCTGCTAACAAGTTCCGGTGCTGTTGAGGTTCCCCAATACCTCAACAGCACCGGTCCCACACCTCCGACCCGAAGAGAAAAGATCATGACGTCCCTGAACGAAACGGTTCTGCCTGCGCTGGCCGACAAGCTCCCCATCCCCACCTATGACCGGAGTGCGGTCAGGACCGGCATCGTCCATTTCGGCGTCGGAGGATTCCACCGCTCCCACGAAGCGATGTTCATCGACAGGCTCCTGAACCTGGGCCATTCCCGGGACTGGGGGATCTGCGGCGTCGGTGTCCTGCCATCTGACACGCACATGCGCGATGTCCTCAAAGCCCAGGACGGCCTGTACACCCTGGTCCTGAAAAGCCCCGAAGGCGGCGAAGACGGCAGGATCATCGGGTCCATCACCGAATACCTCTACGCCCCCGACGACGCGTCAGCGGTCATCGGCAAGCTCGCTGATCCTGCGACCCGCATCGTTTCCTTGTCCGTCACCGAGGGCGGATACAGCATCAACGACGCCACCGGGGAATTCGAACCCCGCGCCCTGGACATCGTCCACGACTTGAAGCCCAACACCGTTCCCTACTCGGTCTTTGGCCTCATCACCGCTGCCCTCGTACAACGGCGTGAACAGGGCACGGCCCCATTCACCGTTATGTCCTGCGACAACATCCAGGGCAATGGCAACATTGCACGCAAGGCTCTGGTGTCCTTCGCCCGACTGAAGGACCCCAAACTTGCCGATTGGATCAGTGACAACGTAGCTTTCCCCAACTCCATGGTGGACCGCATCACCCCTGTCACCACCGATGCCGACCGCGCAGCGGTCAGGGAAAACTACGGCTTCGCAGACGCCTGGCCCGTCGTCGCCGAGCCTTTCGAACAATGGGTCCTGGAAGACACCTTCACGACCGGACGCCCGCCATTGGAAGAGGTCGGCGTACAGATCGTGGACGACGTCGAACCCTACGAGCTGATGAAACTCCGCCTGCTCAACGCCAGCCACCAGGTCATGAGTTACCTCGGCTACCTTGCAGGACACCGGTACGTCCACGAAGTCTGCACCGACCCGCTGTTCACCGACTTCATCCTCGGATTCATGGAGCAGGAAGCGACGCCAACGCTTCGCCCCGTCCCGGGCATCGACCTGAACGCGTACCGGCACGAACTCATCCACCGCTTCTCCAACCCCGCCATCAGGGACACCCTCGCCCGCCAAATGGTCGACGCCTCCGAACGCATCCCCAAATTCGTCCTCCCGGTTGTCCGTGAACAGCTCGAACTCGGTGGCCCCGTTGACCGGGCAGCCCTCGTCGTCGCGGCCTGGGCACGTTTCCTGGAAGGCACGGACGAGCAGGGCGAATCCATCGAGATCGCCGACAGGCGCCTGGGCGAACTCCGCGAAGCCGTCCGGGCGGAACAGGAAAATCCCGCAGCCTTCCTCGGCCTGACCGACATCTTCGGCGACCTGGGCAGCAACGCCCGTTTCGTCAGCGCGTACCTGCAGGCGCGGGAGGCCCTTCAACAGGCCGGCGCGCGCGCCGCTGTCCGGGACTTCACCGACAACTCCACTCTTGCTAGGAGAACACCATGACCATCTCACCCACAGCGGCCCTCTCACGCGAGGGTGTGAGCATCTGGCTCGATGACCTGTCCCGTCTGCTCATCGACTCAGGCGACCTGCAGCAGCTGATCCATGACCGCAATGTGGTCGGTGTGACCACCAACCCGACGATCTTCGCTGCCGCGCTTTCCAAAGCGCACGCCTACGAAGATCAGCTCCGTCAGCTCGCCGACGCCGGAACGGCACCGGTAGACGCGATCTTCGACCTGACCACCGAAGATGTCCGCCGTGCAGCAGACCTGCTGGCACCGGTCTACGAGGCCAGCGGAGGCTTCGACGGCAGGGTCTCCCTCGAGGTCGAACCCCGGCTCGCCTACGACACCGCGGGCACCACTGCGGAGGCGGAGAAGCTGTGGGCCGCGATCGACCGGCCCAACGCCATGGTCAAAATCCCGGCCACCAATGAGGGACTGGAATCGATCACCGAATCGATCGCCGCCGGCATCAGCATCAACGTCACCCTCATCTTCAGTCTGGACCGGTACCGCAAGGTCATCGACGCCTACCTCTCCGGTCTTGAGCGGGCCCAGCTGGCCGGCATCGGGCTCTCAAACATCCACTCCGTCGCCTCCTTCTTCGTCTCCCGTGTGGATGCGGAAGTCGATAAGCAGCTCGATCTCATCGGAGGTGACATGGCAGCCGCGCTCAAAAGCAAGGCCGGCATCGCCAATGCGCGGCTGGCCTACGAAATCTACGAGCAGGCCTTCACCTCCGAACGGGCACAGCGTCTCCTCGAAGCCGGGGCCAACCCGCAGCGCCCCCTGTGGGCATCGACGGGAGTCAAGGACCCCGCTGTGCCCGACACCGCCTACGTTGTCGAGCTCGTCGCCAACCGGGTCGTGAACACCATGCCGCACAAGACGCTCGACGCCGTCCACGACCACGGTGAGTTCCGCGGAGACACCGTCACCGGAGCCTACGCGGACGCCAGGAAAACCCTCGAGGACCTTCACACCCTCGGCGTCAGCTACCAGGAAGTGACAGCAAAGCTCGAGCTGGAAGGCGTCCAGAAGTTCAACGCCTCCTGGGACGAGCTCGTCGACACAGTCACCACCGCCCTCGAAGGCAGCCGGACGGTCCAGGCAAAAGCCTGACGTTCCTTGCCCCACAGTTTCCACACCTTTAAGAACAAACAGAAAGTACGATCATGACTGATTTCAACGGCCGCACCATTCTCGTCACCGGAGCCAGCGGGGGCATCGGAGCCGCCACCGTCAGGCACCTCACAGCTGCCGGGGCAAAGGTCATCGCCAGCGCCCGCACGCTCGAATCACTGACCGAACTCTGCGACGAAACCGGCGCTCAGCCCCTGACCTTCGACCTGACCTCAGAGCAAAGCATCAAGGATGCACTTGAAGGCCTGGACCTGTGGGGCGTCGTCAACTGCGGTGGATACGGTGGCGAAATCGCGACCCCGCAGGACACCGACATCGACGTTTTTGACAAAGTCATCAGCATCAACGCACGCGGTGCCCTCCTGGTCATCAAGCACGCCGTTCCGGCCATGATCCGCCAGGGCAACGGCGGCGCCATCGTCAACGTTTCCAGCCAGGCAAGCCTGGTGGCGTTGACGGGTCACATCTCCTACGGATCCTCCAAGGCCGCCCTGGATAACATCACCCGCGTGTCGGCGCTGGAACTGGGCAAGCACAACATCCGCGTCAACAGTGTCAACCCCACTGTCGTCATGACCCCGATGTCCGCCTGGTACTGGGGCAGGGAAGACATTCAGGGCCCCTTCCTGGAACAGATGCCCCTGGGCCGCTGGGCGACCGTCGATGACATTGCCGCACCCATCGCCTTCCTGCTCAGCGACGCCGCTTCCATGATCACCGGTGTTTCCCTGCCCATCGACGGCGGCTACAGCAGCCGCTAGCCGCCCCCTCTCCATGCCCCACGGCACGGACACCTAATGGCCCACTGCCCGGTCCGCTGAGTACAGCGCACCGGGCAGTGTCATATCACCAGTGAACAGGAGAAAGCAGATGAAACGGGCGCAGTGCCTCGTGGACGGACAGGACTGGGATGCTGAGGAGTTCAGTCAGCAGGACGTCCAGTGGCAGCAACCTCGGCGTAAATCCTTCGTCTGCCTGGCGTGCAACGGCCCGGCCGTTTACCGCGCAGGCCCCCGGCGAAAACCGTCGTTCGCAGCACATCACGCCGCAGACTGCGTCCTCAAGGCACTCCCGAGCTGGAGCGCCTTCAAGTTTCTCGAATAGAAACCATCCGGTAGCAGGCGGCCGGGCTGCATCCCCCTGGGGCAACAGGTGTGTTCCACCGAGGCATGGTCCCCCGCGTGGACTCAGGTTATTTTGCGCCGTCGGAAATCACGGGGCAACGCGGGCCCGTGGGGTGAAGGCCAATACCGTCACTGGAGAACAGCATTGCGCGGCCCCGCCCGCCGTCCATCCAAAGCCATACGATGGAACCATCGGGCATGACCGCATCCACGACGCCGAATTCGACCGGAAATCCCGCGCGAACAACTTCGACTCGATCGCCACCAATGAGGTCGCTCCACCCGTTGAGAAGGTCCTGGCGGTTGCCGTCGCCACCTTCGGCCCCGGAGACGGCGCCGATCCTGTCGGTGCCGGGCGTCAGCCCGGTCATACGGAATGGCCTTGCAAAGAGGCTGTTGCAACGAGCTGCAGATTGCCGCCCACACTTTGGAACTCCAAGCCCTCAAGCGTGTCCACCACCGCGTCGGCCAGCAGGTCATCGGCCTGGTGGGTTCCTGTGACGGCGAGTACGCGGCAACCCGCAGCCCGGGCCGCCGCGATCCCGGCAGGAGCATCTTCGACGACCAGGCATCGTGAAGGATGGACGCCCAGGCCGGCTGCGGCCTTGAGGAAGGCGTCCGGGGCCGGCTTCCCGGCGCTGACATCGTCGTAGGAAACGACTAGCTGGGGTGCCTGCAGGCCGGCTGCCTTGATCCGCACGCTGGCCAGGGTCGCCGTGCAGGACGTGGCAATGGCAGCTCTGCCGACCGGTATGGAAGACAGCATGGTTTGCGCTCCAGGCAAGGGAGCGATGTCCTCCGTGTCCTGGTGTTCCAGCTCAAGGACGCGTCGGAGGGATTCCGAAAACCGCTCGGTCCCGACCAGGGCCAGTACGATCTCCGGGGCGGGCATGCCGTGCATGTGGTCCCTGAAGCCCGGGTCCAGGTTCTCTTCGGCGGCCCAGGTCAGCCAAGAACGGACGACGGCGGGCGTGGAATCAACGAGGGTGCCGTCGAGGTCGAAGAGGACCGCATCAAAGGTGAGGCCAAGAAGCCCGTCGACGCCTGAGGGAGGCATGGCTTGCGTTAGAGGCATGGTTGAGGGCTCCTGTTTCTCCTAGGCTGACACGCGGAGAATCTCCTGCTCAGCTGGTGTGGGGGTGCTGCAGCCGCATGATTCACGCCGCACGAGGGTGACAGGCAGGACGTTGCGGCGGCGCAGCTTGCGGGTCGGGCTGCTGAGGCGAGCAAAGAGGCGCTCCGCCGCAACCCGTCCCAGGTTCTGGGGTTTTGGTCGATGACCGATACGGACGGGCGGAGCACGTCTGCCATCGGAAAATCTCCGAAGCTGATCAATGCGACATCGGTCCTCTTCGCAGCCTGCAGGGCGGGGAAGACTCCGATGGAAAACCGTGCGTTCGAGGAAAAGATCGCGGTGGGCGGGTTGTCCATCTTGAGAAGATCCACGCACGCACCCGCTGCAATATCGGGATCCCGTGCGCCCAGTGCTATCAGGTCCTCATCGATGGTGAGACCGGCCGCTTCAAGGGCGGATTTATACCCTTCCAGGCGCAGGCGTGTCGTCGGGATGGCCGTGGAGTCACCAATGAACGCGATCCTTCGATGGCCGTGACCCAGAAGATGCTCCGTTGCCTCACTGGCCCCTCCCAGGTCATCTTCGACGAAGGAGTCTGCAGAGACCTTGTTGGGTGCGCGGTCGACAAAGACAACCGGCAGATTTGCCTGCCAGCGGCTTAAATAGGACTGGTCATGGGCGATCGGGGCGATCACGAGCGCGCTGATCTGGCGCCGGACGGTCATCTCCACAATCCCTTGTTCCAAAGCCGCATCATCGCCCAGGCTCGTGACGACAATGGACATGTCCTGTTCCCTGGCGGCGGTCTCGATCTCCTTAATCAGCGCGGCGAAGAACGGGTCGGCGATGTCCGGGACGGCGATGCCAATGACCGGAGCGCGTCCTTCCCGAAAAGTACGGGCCATCATGTTCGGCACATAGTTCAGCTGCTTCATCGCTGACCGAACTTTTTCCCGCAACGCATCAGTAACGTGCGGGTCGTCGTTGAACACCCTGGAAACCGTCTTTGCGCTGGTCCCGGCCAGATCCGCTACATCCTGCATTGTTGTCACTGGTGTGTCTCATTTCCCATCGAGAGGAAGACCCTTCTGCGCAGTCGAGTCATCCTGGCGTCGATGACTGCTCAGTCATCAAACCGGTCCTGAGCCGGCTCCGATTATCCTTTCAGAAGGACGGACCGACCACGGGACATGAACGGTTGGCAGCCGCCTTGGATCACCCTCCGCGAGAGCATGGCCCCACCATCATGTCATCGATGTCATCCGTCTGCAAGGGTCCGGTTTTGGAGGTCGAAGGCTTGGGGGGCGGCCCCCACTCATCTCACACAGAGAACGACGACGATGTGCGCTCGATCAGGTCGACGCCGAAGACCGTTCGGGCCGCTGGCGGATCTCCAGGCCCGTCCAGCCGCTCAAAAAGCCGGTCTGCCGCAGTCCGGCCAAGCCGCTCCGGGGCTTGGTTGATCACCGAGATGGACGGCTCGAGCACGGCCGCCATGGGAAAGTCCCCGAAGCTCACCAGGGCGACGCTGCGGGGTTCAAGGTGCTGGATGGTTGGAAACAGCGCCTGCGAGGTCCGGGAGTTTGATGAGAAGACTGCCGTCGGCGCGGAAGGGCCCGCGAGCAGGCGCAGCAGATGTTCGCTGGCCTGATCCTGCTCCACGAGAACAACAAGTTCGTCCCGCACCGGAATGCCCGCAGCCCGCAGGGCATCTTTGTATCCCTCCAGTCGACGTCGGGTGGTGATGACGGACTCCGAGTCTCCGATGAAGGCAATGTTTCTATGGCCGCGGCCAATCAGGTGGCTGGTGGCGCTTGTCGCCCCATCCTGATCGTCTTCGACGAAGATATCGGCCTCGATGCGGGCCGGTTCGCGGTCGATGAAGACTATTGGTAACTGTCCCTGCCACTTGGTCAGGTAGCTTTGGTCGTTGCTGATCGGGGCAACGATGAGCCCGTCGATTTGGCGCCGGAGGAGCGCTTCAATGACAGGGCGTTCCCTCGGCTCGTCGAAGCCGAGGCTGGTGACCGCGATGGCGTACCCGCGCGCCTGAGCCTTCCTGTCGATCGCTTTGACGATGGCGGCGAAGAACGGGTCAGCGATGTCCGGCACGGCGATACCCACTACAGATGCCCTGCCTTCCCTGAATGTTCGGGCGAGCATGTTGGGCACATAATTCAGTTGCTCCATGGCCTGCTGAACCCTGGCCCGCGTCGAAGCAGAGACGTTTGCTTCGTCATTGAATACGCGGGAGACGGTCTTCGCGCTGACTCCGGCACGCACGGCGACGTCCTGCATGGTGGTCAACATGTGCCTCCAGTTCGAAGCGGATTTTCCAGTCACACGGGCCAGGAGGCTCCCACAAGGAATCAGCGGCCTCACCCGACGCCGGCCGATGCGGGGATTTCATTCAAACTGACATCGATGACAAAAATCAATTGACATCGATGACATGGTCGCGGTAGCTTCGTGTTCTACCAGCATTTGGCCTTCACCGAGGCCCCTGACTGAATGATCTTGCTCACTGCTCCGTCCGGCGACTACCCCGCGCCGTCAGACTCCAGTCCCCGACTAGCTGCTGCCAAGAGTCCCAAGGCAGACAACCACCAAAGAATGAGGATCCACCAATGATGTTGAAAAAGCCCCTCGTCGCAATGCTCACCCTCGGAGCATTTGCTGCCCTCCCGTTGACCGCCTGTTCCTCACCAAGCGCCGGCGGTGCCGCGGCAGCGGGGGACAAGGCCTATAAAATCGCCTTCCTTCCAGGCCTCGTGGGCGATGAGTTCTACATCAGCATGAAGTGCGGCGTAGAGAAGCAGGCCAAGGCTGAAGGCGTTTCCGCGGACACCCAGGGTCCGCAGAAGTTTGACCCGAGTCTGCAGCGACCGATCCTCGATTCCGTGGTCGCTTCCAAGCCTGACGCCCTTCTGATCTCCCCGACGGACGCCACGGCACTGCAGGTTCCGATCAAGGCTGCTGCCGACGCCGGCATCAAGGTTGTTCTGGTCGACACGACCCTTGGTGATCCGTCGGTTGCAGTGTCCGCGATTGCCTCGGACAACAAGGGCGGCGGCGCTGAGGCGTTCGCGGCGATCAAAAAGCTCAACCCTGCCGGGGGCAAGGTTCTTGTAGTGTCCACTGACCCGGGCGTATCCACCTTGGACGAGCGCGTCGCAGGGTTCGAAGGAGCAGTGAAGGAAGACTCCGCCTTCGACTATGTCGGCGTCCAGTACAGCCACAATGACCCCGCCGAGGCAGCAAAGCTCGTCTCTGCGGCGCTTGCCAAAGACCCGGACATCGTGGGCATCTTTGCCGGCAACACCGCCTCGGCCGAGGGCAGCGCCACTGGCGTACGTCAGGCCGGAATGAAGAATCAGGTCAAGATCGTCGGCTTCGACGCAGGCCCCGCGCAGATCAAGCAGCTCAAGGAAGGAACGGTGCAGGCCCTCATCGCACAGCAGCCCGAGCAGATTGGTGTTGACGGCGTTAAGCAGGCGATGGCAGCACTCAAGGGTGCCGAAGTAACAGCGAAAATCCAAACCAAGTTCAAGGTCATTACTCAGGAGAACGTCGACACCGACGGCGCGGACTACGTGTACAAGTCCAGCTGCTAGCAGAGGGACTGCCGCGTCCCGGTGCATTCACCCGGGACGCGGCATACCACCATGGCACTACTCCGCCACGCACCCCCACCCCAACGATAAGGTCAGAATCCCATGAAAGCCGTTGTCTACGACGCTCCAAGTTCCTTCACTATCCAGGACATCCCAACCCCTGTGCCGGCTCACGGCGAGGTCCTTATAAAGGTGATTCAGACGGGTGTGTGCGGGACGGATCTCCACATCCATGAAGGTGACTTCTACGCTGCCTTCCCGCTTATTCCAGGCCACGAAATCGTTGGCACCATCGCCGGGCTCGGTGAAGGTGTTACGGAATTCTCGGTCGGGGACCGGGTCACCGTGAACCCAAACATCAGTTGCGGAAACTGCCACTTCTGCCGCTCGGGACGGCCCTTGCTCTGTAAGAACCTGAAAGGCATCGGAACGAACTGGCCGGGCGGATTCGCCGAATACCTCACCGTCCCGGTGCAGTACACCTACTCCGTGGACGGGATCGCCGATGACACGGCCGTGGCAACAGAGCCCGCAGCCTGCGCGATGCACGGACTCGAGACGCTGCAGGTCAAGCCCGGCAGCACGGCCCTGGTCTTCGGCGCCGGACCCACCGGCCTGCTGCTCTCACAACTGCTTGCCAAGGGCGGCGCCGCAAAGGTCACTGTCGCCGCGTCATCAGCCTTCAAGCTTGAACGCGCCAAGGAACTCGGCATCGACGAGACCTACCTCATGGACCGCAGCGACCTCACCGGAGACGTTGCCAGACTCCATGAACTCTCCGGAGGCGCCGGTTACGATATTGTCATTGACGCCACAGGATCCCCTGCCGTAGCGGAGACCACCGTGGGCCTGACCCGCGATGGCGGAACAGTCATGTTCTACGGCGTCACGGGACCCGACGACAGGGTCAGCATCAGCCCGTATGACGTCTTCCGCCGGGAAATCACCATCAAGGGATCGTTCGCAGAGATCTCGTCCTTCCCGGCAACCATCGAAGCGCTACGCAGCGGCCGTGCCAGCACCGCAGGAATGATTACACACCGGTTCAGCATCGATGAATACGGCAAGGCACTGGACACGCTGCGCAAAGACAAAACGGCCCACAAAGTCGTCATCGTTCCGTAGCAATCAGAGAGATCACTAAGCAATGAGCACAGCCACCATGAAACGTGTCGTCGTCCGCACGGACGGAATCATTCTCACCGATGCACAGAAACCGGAACCGAAGTCCCACGAAATTCTCGTGGAGACCACGGTGACGGGCGTCTGCGGCTCGGATACGCACGCCGCTGCGGGGCATCACCCGTTTGTCCCTCTGCCCTACAACCCTGGCCACGAAGTGGTCGGTGTCGTACGGCAGGTGGGCGACTCCGTGAACGGCATCAGCGTCGGCGATCACATCACCGTGGAACCGACACTGCCGTGTTGGAACTGCAAGATGTGCACCACCGGGCGGAGCAATATCTGCGAAAACCTCCAGTTTTTCGGATGCGGCTACGAACAGGGCGGGATGGCTGATTTCTTCACCATTCCCGCCAACCGGGTGCATGTCATCCCTGAGGGAATATCTGACCTTCAGGCAGCCCTGATCGAACCGCTGTCCACCCCCGTTCACGCCGTTCGGCTGTCGGGGGGAGTGGAAGGAAAGGCAGTTGTCATCATCGGCGCCGGAACGATTGGGCTGCTCGTCCTTGCTGCTGCGCGTTATGCCGGGGCCCGGAAGATCGTGGTGACGGACATGCTTCCCAGCAAGCGCGAACGAGCGCTGCGTCTGGGTGCGGATGCAGTACTTGCAGCAGACCGGGCTGACCTTATTGAGGCGGTACGCGCTGAACTCGGTGAGAGCGCCGACGTTGTTTTTGACTGCGTCTCCATCCAGTCCACGGTGGACCTCTCCGTGAAGCTGGCCTCCAAGGGAGGCACCGTCATGGTTGTCGGCGTTCCAGCCAAGCCTGTCACTGTCGCACTGCCGGAACTCCAGGACCTCCAGGTGCGTCTGCAGGGAAGCGCCACGTACATGCCGGAAGACTATGAGGAAGCACTCAAGATCATCCAGGCCGGAAAGGTCACCGCTGAAGACTTCATCACCTCGCAGTTTTCCTTTGACGACGTCGCTGAAGCCTTCCGCGCCTCTGCCGGGGGAGAGGAAGTCAAAGTTGTTCTGACACGGGAGGCCGCGGCGGCAGGAGCAAACGTCGGTGCCTAAAGATCTCTACGCCGAGTACACTGTCCTGCCTGGGCACGAGGACCGGGTAGCCGAGATGATGCGCGAACTTATTCCCCTCGTCCAAGCGGAACAGGCAATCTCATGTTTCTTGCCTTCACCCTGGCCGAGCAGCCGCGGACGTACTTCGTCATGGAAAGGTACCGCGATGACAACGCGTTCCGGCAGCACATGGCGGCAGAGTATGGACACCGCTTTAACGCTGAGATCGGCAAACACATCGAGGGCGACACGACTTCCCTGACCTGGCTGGAAGAGTTCCCGCACCAGGGGGAGGCCGCATAACAGCCCTTCCGTACCGGCTACGGTGCGGGAAAACTTCCATTCAGCTTTGGCGGGTCCGCGTCGCGGATCCGCCATTGCTGCTGCCCAGCACTTGGAGCAGCAACGACCGCTGACCTGCAGCGCTCGAATACTCGACAAGAAATCACGAAGGAGCATCCTGTGAAAGCCCGGAGAACCCTCCGCAAGATCGCCGTGCCCATAGCCGCCATAGCCACAGCGGCCCTGGCACTGACGGCCTGTGCGGGTGCCGGCGGAGGCAATTCCGCCGGCGATCCGAACAGCATCAGTGTCCTGATGGTGAACAATCCCCAGATGGAGGACCTCCAGCGGCTCACGGCGGATAACTTCACCAAGGAAACCGGGATCAGGGTCAACTACACGATCCTGCCCGAGAACGACGTCCGGGCCAAGATCAGCCAGGAGTCTCTTCCCAGGCAGGACAATACGACGTCGCTTCCCTTTCGAACTTCGAGATCCCGTTCTACTCCGCGAACGGATGGCTCGCCCCCCTGGACGATGTCGCCAAGGACCCCGACTTTGATCAGGACGACATTCTGCCCGCGTACACCGCCTCCCTCACCGGCGAAGACGGAAAGCTCTACGGCGAACCGTTCTACGGCGAATCCTCATTCCTGATGTACCGCAAGGACATCCTGGAGGCCAAGGGCCTGACCATGCCGGGAAAGCCCACCTGGGACGAGGTCGCAGACATCGCCGCGAAGGTGGACGGCGCGGAACCGGGGATGAAGGGCATCTGCCTGCGCGGGCAGCCGGGCTGGGCCAGGTCTTCGCGCCGCTGACCACCGTGGTGAACACTTTCGGCGGGACTTGGTTCGACAAGGACTGGAACGCCCAGGTCAACAGTCCAGAGTTCACCGCAGCGGTGGAGTTCTACACCAAACTTGTCCGCGAGCACGGTGAGGCAGGCGCGGCCCAGGCCGGCTTCACTGAGTGCCTGAACAACATGAGCCAGAGCAAAGTGGCCATGTGGTACGACGCGACATCGGCCGCCGGCGCGCTGGAAGCCGAGGATTCGCCGGTCAAGGGCAAGATCGGCTACGCCCAGGCACCGGTCAAGGAAACCAAGTCCTCCGGCTGGCTCTGGACCTGGTCCTGGGCCGTACAGGCGGCCTCCAAAAAGCAGGACGCCGCCGAGAAATTCATCGCCTGGGCCAGCTCCAAGGACTATGAAGCCCTCGTGGCGGACAAGCTTGGCTGGGCCAAGGTCCCGTCCGGCAAGCGCATCTCTACCTACGAGAACGCCGAGTTCCAGAGGGCGGCACCGTTCTTCGAGGCCGAACGGTTCGCCATTGAAAACGCCGACCCGAAGAACCCGGGCGCGCAGGAACGCCCCGCCGTCGGCATCCAGTTCGTCGGTATCCCCGAGTTCCCGGCACTGGGCACCAATATTTCCCAGGGTGTCAGCTCCGCCATCGCCGGCCAAGGCTCCGTGGCTGACGCCCTGGCCAAGGGCCAGAAAGCTGCCCAAAAAATCGGCGACAAGTACAAATGACCACCACCGAACCGCAGGAGAACTTCATGACTTCCGCAACGGCGCGTATCTCCCGACCGGGAGCCAACGCAACCAGACCATCACGGAACGGCAAGTCGCGGGAACGCGCGCTGGCCTGGGCACGTCGCGGGCCGCTGCTGCCGGCCCTGGTCTTCCTCATCGTCGTCACCCAGCTCCCGTTCGTGGTGACCCTGATCATTTCGTTCCTGAGCTGGAACAGCCTGAGCCCGGACAAGACCGGTTTCGCCGGCCTGGAAACTACGTCACAGTCCTCACCGACCCGGACCTGCGGCAGGCGATCTTCACCACCATCGTCCTGACCGTTTCCGTGGTCCTGGTCAGCCTGCTCGTGGGATCGGGGCTCGCGCTGCTGCTGGACAAAAAGTTCATCGGCCGCGGCCTCGCCCGCACCCTGCTGATCGCCCCGTTCCTGGTAGTGCCCGTGGCCGCGGCCCTGATCTGGAAGCATGCCCTGCTCAACCCCACCTACGGGCTGATCAACGGCATCCTGACCTGGGTCTGGTCACTCTTTGGCAGCGCCGCAGCGCCGCAACTGGACTTCCTGTCCCAGGCGCCCTTGGCCGCCGTCGTGGTTTCCCTGGTCTGGCAGTGGACGCCGTTCATGATGCTCATCCTCCTGGCCGGCCTGCAGTCCCGCCCCATGGACACCGTGGAAGCCGCCCAAATGGACGGCGCCACCCCGTGGGGCATCTTCCGCCATCTGACGCTGCCGCACCTGCGCCAGTACCTGGAACTCGGCGGACTGCTCGGCGCGATCTACATCGTGCAGAACTTCGACGCCGTCTTCACCCTCACCGCCGGCGGACTCGGCACCGCGAACCTGCCCTACGCCATCTACCAGACGTTCTACTTCGCCAACGAATACGGTCTAGCGTCCGCCGCCGGCGTCGTGGTGGTCATCGGTACCATCATCGTGGCCACCTTCGCACTCCGCACCGTCTTTTCACTCTTCAAGAAGGAGGCAGCACGATGAGCACCCTCACCCCCGCCGCACCGTCGGGCCCCACCGCCCTGAACACTGGCCGCAGTTCGCGGCACGGCAAGACCCGGATGGACCCCACCCGCAACAACACCGCCGCCGGGATCGCCGCCTGGCTTCTCGCCCTGCTTTTCGCCACCCCGGTCCTGTGGATGATCCTTACCTCATTCCACTCCGAAACGGACGCGGCAACGAACCCGCCCTCCATCGCCGCGAACCTCACCCTGGACGCCTACAAGGAGTTCTTCGGAGAAACCTCGGGTGTCAGCCCCTGGCCCTCTCTGATCAACTCCGCAACCGCCTCCATCCTGTCCACGGTGCTGGTCCTCGTTCTGGCCATCCCCGCCGCGTATGCGCTGTCCATCCGGCCGGTGAAGAAGTGGACCGATGTGATGTTCTTCTTCCTCTCCACCAAGATGATGCCGGTAGTGGCCGCAATCCTGCCGCTGTACCTGTTCGCCAGGACCGTTGGGGCCCTGGACAACATCTGGTTCCTGATCCTGATGTACACCTCCATGAACCTGCCCATCGCGGTCTGGATGATGCGCTCCTTCCTTGCTGAGGTACCGGAGGAAATGCTGGAAGCCGCGCAGATCGACGGCGCCAACCTCCTGCTCATCCTCCGAAAGGTCATCGCCCCCGTCGCCATGCCAGGCATCGCCGCCACTGCCCTGATCTGCTTCATCTTCAGCTGGAACGAACTGCTCCTCGCCCGGGTCCTGACCGGCGTGGTGGCAGGCACCGCGCCTGTCTTCCTCACAGGCTTCGTGTCCGGTCAGGGCCTCTTCCTCGCCCAGGTCTGCGCGGCCGCCGTCGTGATCTCCCTGCCGGTGCTCTTCGCCGGGTTCGCTGCCCAGGACAAGCTCGTCCAAGGACTCTCCCTCGGTGCCGTCAAATAGCAGGCCGTCATAACGCGCTCACATGAACGCCCTTCAGCAACGGCCGCTGATGCGGCCCATGACGATAACGGCGTCCATAGCTAGCCCCAATCTTTAGCATCAGGAAAAAGATTTTTCGCAACTCCACCACGGTGGAATAAACGCCGATAACCTGCCTTTCGTCAACCTAGGGAGTGACAGCAAAGCGTCTCGAGCAGGCGACAATTGCCCCCGAAGTAGGTCCGGAGCTGACGGAGCTTCGCAGCACGCCCATAGCGTCCAGGATGCGGATGGCTTCCCGCACAGATGCCCGGGAAATTCCGTGGCTTTCGGCCAGTGTGCGTTCGCCCGGCAGACGGTGATGCCGTACTGGGTGCAGGGCTGCCGAGGGTCCAGTTTCTAATCGCTGAGCCGTTTGTGCGCATACTTGAGTTGACGGACCCAGTGGTGCTCCTCCCCTCCCTCGTGGCCGTTGAAATGGTAGATGACGATGTCTTTGATGGGCACTTGTCCTGACTCCCTGGATCGTTTGGTTCCGTAGCTGTTGTAGGAGGCAAAGACCGTGGATGGCGGGCAGACGTCGTCGAGCAGGGCGACGGAAAACAGCGCCGGCGCGGTTGCCCTGCGCGCGAGGTGGACTCCGTCGAAGTAATTCAGGACCTTGAGGCTGTGCTCGTGGCGTTCCCGGTGGCGGCCCAGGAATGCGCTGATCTCGGGGTACGGCCCGCGTTGGGCGAGCTTGATGGCCCGGGGGAAGTCCTGGAGGAAGGGTACGTCTGCCATGACTGCCCGAATTCCCTCGAGCCTTCCTGCGATGAGTCCGGCGGCTGCAAGGGCCAGCCCGCCGCCTTGGCTTAGCCCGACAAGGAAGATGTTTTCGGCGTCGACATCGGGAAAGTTTTGGGTAGCCTCGATAGCCCTGAACGCGTCGACGTACAGCCGGCGGTAGTAGTAGTCCTCCTTTGCGGCCAGGCCGCGGGTCATGAGGCCGGGGTATGCGACGTTACCGGCTGAGGGGTGCGGGTCTGCCGTGTCGCCGGTGATTCCGCCGTAGCCCTGGCCGCGGGTGTCCATGATGAAGTGGGCGTAGCCTGCCTGCGCCCACCGTGTGTCCTGCTGGACCAGGCCGCGGCCGCCGGAGTATCCGATGTACTGGACTACCGCGGGCAAGGGGCGGGCGGGTGATCGGTGGGCCGGAAGGTGCAGCCAGCCGCGGATCCGGGCTCCGCCGTAACCGGAAAAGGAAACGTCGTAGCTGTCGATGAGTGGCAAGTAGTTTTCTACGGGAGTGTATTCAGGTGCCAAAGGGATGGTGCGGGCTTCCGCGAGGGTCGCCTCCCAAAACGCATCGAAGTCCTCAGGTTCGGTAGCCGCAGACCTATAGCTGCGCAGCTGTTCCAAGGGCATGTCAACGCTGGGCATACTGGTTCTCCGTTTCTTTCGGCTGCCGGCATCCCGCCTGGAGACCAGCACGAACTGTACGATCTGGAAAATAGGCGGACACAAAACAGGACAAAGGACGTCCCATCTCCTGTACCATTAGTTTAGATGATAGGCCGCCGCCCGAGTGTGGCCGAAGGAGATGACGTGACAGTAGCACCCGCCTCGGTATCGCCGGCCAGGTTCAGCGCACAAATTCGGTCCCAGGCCCTGCAGACACGGATCATGGAGCTCATCCTGGAGCGTCGCCTGGACGTTGGTGACGCCCTTCCCACCGAGAGCGAACTGTCCACCGAACTGGGCGTAGGGCGGAATACTGTCCGGGAATCCCTGAAAGTTTTGCAGGCTCTGGGCGTGATCGAGATCCGCCACGGATTCGGCATGTTCGTAGCTCCGAACAATTTCAGCGCCCTGGTCTCCGGGCTGACCTTCCGGGGCAGGCTCTCCCTGCGGCACAAGGGCGAGGAAGCGATGGAACTGATTGATGTGCGGCAGGCTCTTGAGTCAGGCCTGGTCGGGTCGGCCATTGACCTCTTGACCGAAGAGCATCTGACGGATCTGCGGGCCACCATGGAAGCCATGCAGGAGGCCGCCGGCAAGGGCGAGCTTCTCGTTCAGCACGATGCAGAGTTCCACCGCCGCCTTTACGCCCCCCTGAACAACGACCTGCTCATCAACCTGATGGATGTTTTTTGGCAGGTTTATCGCCAGATTCATGAGGCATTGGGCTCCGGTCCGGTCAACCTGGACGAACAGGTCCGGATGCATTGGGAGATCTACGACGCAGTCGCCAACAGGGACAAAGCCTTGGCTTCTGAACGCCTGCAGCGCCACTTCGACGGCATCCGGCAGAAGCTGAAGGACGTCGCATCAGCCTGACAAGCCCTATTACCGGACAGGGAGCGGGTACCTCCTTGTCGCTGTCTGGATTGTCACGTTAAGGCTCCCCGTCCCCTCCGTCCACATGACTTGCGGACAGATCGGTGGAGCGCCCATCGTATGAGAGAGCGCCATTTCGCCATGGAAATTTTTGTCGTCCCTGATGCCTCCGCTACCGGAGCTGTCGCTGCCGGGATTCTCGCCGCGGTCATCCGTAGTAAGCCGGACGCGGTCCTTGGAGTCGCTACGGGAAGCTCCCCGCTCCCGGTGTACGCCGCGCTGGCCGAGCACCAGCTGGACATGTCAAGGGTGCGGGCGTTTGCCCTTGATGAGTACGTGGGTCTTCCGGCCGGGCACCGGCAAAGCTATGCAGAAGTGGTCCGGCGTGAGGTGACTGAGCGCCTGGGGCTGGACCCGGCGCTTGTTACAGTTCCTGACGGGGGCGCCGAAGATCCCCACCGGGCAGCAGACCAGTATGACACCGCCATCCGCGCCGCGGGAGGGGTGGATGTTCAGATCCTCGGCATTGGCCACAACGGCCACATCGCCTTTAACGAGCCGGGTTCGGAGTTCGATTCCCGGACCCGGGTGGAAGTCTTGGCAAAACGAACCCGCCAGGCCAATGCCCGCTACTTCAGCTCTCTTGATGACGTTCCTGCCCTGTGCATCACACAGGGTCTGGGAACCATCCTGGAGGCCAGGCAGCTGCTGATGGTGGTCAACGGGGCGGACAAAGCCGAAATCCTGTCCGCAGCGCTCAACGGGCCGGTGTCGCCGGACTGCCCGGGTTCGGTGCTGCAGCTGCACCCGCATGTCACTGTGGTGGCAGATGAAGCTGCCGCGGCACACCTGGGTGAGCGGGACGGGCAGGTGGCCGTGCGGGTCGCGGCTCCCAGCGCCTGAACCGTGCGCGCCGGGAACCGGCCTCCTAAGCGCGGGACACGCGCTGTAAGGGCTTAGGAGGCCGTCGTCGGAGCGGCCGTGATGCTGACGGCAGCTTGGGATAGTGGAAGCCCTTGGCGGAACACCCGGACCGGCCGGAAGTCCCCGTCTACAGCCAGGATGTCGGCCCGAAGCCCCGCCCGGAGGCTTCCAATCTCGTCCTGGTGACCAAGGATGCCGGCGGGAACGGCCGTCGCCGACAGCACCGCGTCAGCAGCATCCACACCCGATGTGATCGTGCGGCGTACTACGTCCAGCAGGGTTGCCGTACCGCCGGCGAGGGAACCATTGCTTCGAAGTCTTGCTTCGCCGCCGCTGACCCGCACCCCTGCAGGTCCCAGGTCGTAGTCGCCGTCGGGCAGGCCGGTGGCGGCCATGGAGTCGGTCACGAGGATGACGTTATTGCTGCCAACAGTCTCGAAAACCATCCGGACGGTGTCCGGGTGGAGGTGGACACCGTCGGCAACAAGTTCCACCGCGATCATGCCTGACGCTGCCAGGCGAAGGCACGCCGCAACCGGCCCGGGCTGACGGTGATGCAGGGGCGGCATCCCATTGAACAGGTGGGTAACCGTGGGCCGTACAGTGCTTCCGGGCCGATTTGAGGTCAGCAGTTCCGCGGCCCGGGTGAGGGAATCTGCAGTCGTTTGTGTATCGGCGTCTGTATGGCCAAGGGAGGGGGTAACACCCAGATCAACCATCGATTGCACCAGTTCCGCAGCGCCGGGCAGTTCTGGCGCATAAGTCATCGTGCACAGGTGCCCGCCGGAGCCTCCGGCCAGGTCCCGGAGCAGGTCGAGGTCAGGGGCGAGAAGGAACCGTGGATCCTGGGCACCACAGCGTGTATGGGAGAGGAAGGGGCCTTCGGCGTGGATGCCCGCGATCAGTCCCTCATCGGCGAGGACCCGCAGGGCCGCCGCGGCCTGGAGTAGGTCTTCGCGGGGAGCCGTGACCAGGGCTCGCCAGGAGTGTGGTGGTGCCGCTGGCGTGAAGGAATTCCACCGCGGTGCGGGCTGATGCGGGGTCACCGCCGGGGAAGTCCCCGCCTGCTGCACCGTGGCAGTGCAGGTCCACCAGTCCGGGAAGGAGCAAGGTTCCCGGTGGCAGGTCCACTTCCTCCAGCCCCGGAAGAGAGAGGGGATCAAAGTTTGCTCGCGGGCCGGCGTAGGCGATGCGGTCCCCGACGACGGCGAGCACCGCGTCCTCAAGGACGGTCCCATCGGTGAGGATGGTGCCGGAGAGCAGGAACACGCCAGGAAGATGGGCGTTCATTTCAGGGCGTCCGCGAACCAGCCGGTGATGGTGGCGGGGTGCGTGATCGCTGTTCCCACCACCACCGCGAACGCCCCGGCATCCAGTGCCTGCCGTGCCTGGGCAGGGGTGTGGATACGGCCCTCGGCAATGAGCGGCACTTCGGAGCCTGCGGCGGCGATTTGTTCCAGCAGTTCAAGGTCCGGGCCTGGGGTTTTTGGCCGTTCGCCTGTGTAGCCGGCCAGTGTCGTGCCGATGAGGTCTGCGCCGGCGTCGGCTGCGGCGACCGCGTCCTCGAGTGATCCGCAGTCGGCCATGACCAGGGCGTGGGATTCTGTGTGGATGGCCGCTACCGTTCGTGCGAGCGTGAGGCCGTCGGCGCGGTCCCGCCTGGTGCCGTCGATGGCCACGATGTGGGCCCCGGCGTTTGCTACCGCCAGGGCGTGGCGGAGGGTGGGGGTAATGAAGACGCCGTCGTGCCCGTCCTTCCAGAGCCCGATGACCGGGACTTCCACAGCTGAGCGTGTGTGCTGGACATCGGCCAGTCCTTGTACCCGGACCGCGGCTGCTCCACCGGTGACTGCGGACGCAGCGATTTGCGCTGTAGTGCGGGGGTCGCGCATGGGCTCGCCCGGGTAAGCCTGGCAGGACACGATGAGCCGACCCTGGATGGATTCAAGGCCGCCTGGGGACAGGATCATGGTCAGTTCCTTTGGAAGACGATTGCTGGAGTGAGGACGAGGCGGGCTGCGCCGACCATGGCTGCGGCGTTACCCAGGGCTGCAGGCAGCACTGGAACGTTGGCGAGGGCCGGGAGGAGTTCGGCCCGCAGGGCCCGTTCCATCGGCCGCCACCATGGGGCGCCGGCATCTGAGAGCCCGCCGGAGACCACGACGACTTCGGGTCCAGGATGTTGGCGAGCCCGCCCACGGCCTGCCCGGCCGCGGCCGCCGCGGCGCTGATGACCTTGATGGCGATGGCGTCACCATGGGCGGCCAGAGCAAAGATGCTGCGGGCATCAGGCCCTGGTGCCTGCCCGCCCAGCCGTTGGTAGGCTTCCGCGATTGCAGGTCCGGAGGCGATGGCTTCAACATGGCCTGATCCGCCGCAGACGCAGGTCAGAGGCTGGCCGTTCCGGTAGGCGTAGGGCGAGGCGAAGTGGCCGACGTGCCCACCGACGTGGCGGTGGCCAAGAACCGGTCGGCCCTCGAGGACGTAGCTTCCGCCGACGCCGGTGCCGAAGGCCACCAGGAGTGAACTGGCGGTCCCCGCGGCGGCACCGGTCCACGCCTCGCCGAGCGCGTGGGCGTGGACGTCGTTCACGGCCTGAACGGACGACGGCGGCAGGTCCAGCCGCTCTGCCAGGCCGGTGGTGACTGCCGTCCCGGCCCAGCCGAGGATCGCGTCCGTCGCGGAGATCACATCACCGCTAAGGGCATCAATTACACCGGCCGAACCGACACCGACCCGTTCGACGGTTATGCCGCCAGCGTAAGCGCGCTCCGTAAGCACGGCGATCAGGCGGGCAGTGGCGTCGAGAATGGCTTCGCCGCCGTGACGGTTAAGGGTGGGGATGGCTTCGGAGAAGAGTACTTCCCCATGTCTGAAACGACCCCGGCGGCAGTTTTCGTGCCGCCGAGGTCAACACCAATGGCATACATCGGATTCCGGTGTCCCGCTTAGATAAGGTTGTTGCGTTCGAGGATGACCTTGATGGCTGTCGTCTCTTCTTCGTTCAGTGCTGGCATCGGTGCGCTCATGGTGTTCGATTCGATGATGCCCATGATCTGCAGCGCGGTCTTGAAGGCGCCCAAACCGGCGGCTCCGCCGGAGACGCGTCCGTTGGGGGTGTATACGATCTCGAAGAGGTCGGCCAGGCGGTCCTGTTCGGCCGCGGCTTTGGCCCAGTCGCCGTCGGCTGCGGCGTCAACGAGGTTGCGGTAGCCGCGGGGGTCGACGTTACCCAGTCCCGGGACCACTCCCTGCGCTCCGCCCAGGAGTGCGCCGTCAACGACGACTTCATGGCCGGTGAAGATGTCGAAGTTGTCGATGTCCCTGGCTGCGAGCAGGAGCTGGCGGAAGGAGACGTCGTCACCGGAGGAGTCTTTGACGCCGGCGATGACTCTGTCACGGCCGAGGCGGACCAGCAGGTCCGTGGGGAGCTTGAAGTGGGTGCGGACGGGGACGTCGTAGGCGAAGATGGGGGTGCCGACGGCTGCATGGATGCTGCGGAAGTGGGTCTCGGTTTCTGCGGCGTTGCCGATGGCGTAGTACATCGAGGTCACCACGATGGCGTCTGCGCCAAGGTCGATGACGCGTTTGGCTTCCTCAATGACGCGGTTGGTGGTCTGCTCGTTGGCACCCACGATCAGGGGCACGGTACCGGCGTTGGCCGCGGCGATGGTGCTGACCACGAGTTCGCGTTCGGTGTTGGTCATGTAGGGGACTTCGGCGGAGGAGCCGAGGACGAAGAGCCCGGACACGCCGCCGTCGAGCAGGTGCCGGGTGAGGTTCTGCAGGGAGGCGGTGTCGATGCTGCCGTCAGCGTGACGGGGGGTGACGACGGGCGGGATGACGCCGGAGAACTGGGAAGACAAAGGAATACTCCGATAACTGGGTTGGGAAATACGGGGTGGGTGGTCTAGGTGTGCAGCAGGCTGGGGGCTGCGCCGAGGAGCTTCCTGGTGTAGTCGTTCCGGGGGTTGTCGAAGACCTGTGCTGCGGGGCCTTCCTCGACGATTTCGCCGAAGTACATCACGCAGATGCGGTCGGAGACGTAGCGGACGGTCTGGATGTCGTGGGAGATGAATACCATGCCGAGGTTGAGCTGGGTCTTCAGGTCCGAGAGCAGGTTCAGGACCTGCGCCCGGACCGAGACGTCCAGGGCCGAGGTTGGCTCGTCGGCGACGATGATGTCCGGGTCCAGTGCCAGGGCACGGGCGATGGCCACGCGCTGCCGCTGTCCGCCGGAGACCTGCGAGGGTGTCACTTCAGCCGCGGAGGCAGGCAGACCCACCAGGGCGAGGAGTTCCTTCACTTTTGCGGCGCGGGAGGCGGCGTTGCCGATCCCGTGGACCTGGAGCGGGTCGGTGAGGATGTCCTGAATGGTCATGCGCGGGTTCAGGGCCGTGGCGGGGTCCTGGAACACCACGGAGACGGCGCGGCCGAACTCCTTGCGCATGGCGGCGTTGCGTTTGATGGCGGGTTTTCCGTGGAAGAGGACCTGCCCGGAAGTGGGTGGCTGCAGGCCCACCAGGACGGAGGCAAGGGTTGATTTGCCGCAGCCGGATTCGCCCACGATGCCTACGGTTTCGCCGCGGCTGATGGTGAAGTCCACCCCGTTGACGGCTTTGACGATGTTGGGCCGGAACAGGCTGCCGGTACGTGCCCGGTGATAGACCTTGACGTCCTTGAGTTCAATGACGGGTTTGCCGGTGGAGACGCTCACTTGGCGTCCTCCTTTCGGTGGCTTGCCCAGTAGTGGTCCGAATCGCCGCCGACGGCGGTGAGGACCAGCTGCTGGTTCGGGTCGGCGTCCCGGCGCAGGGAGCGCGGTGCGAAACGGTCGCCGGGGGCGAAGTCCTGTGGGGAGGGCACGGTGCCGGGGATCTGGTGCAGTCGGGCGGCGTCGGCTTCGATGGAGAGTACGGCGCCGAGCAGGCCCCGGGTGTATTCGTGCTTGGGGTTCTGCAGCAGCTCGGAGGCCCGGGCCGATTCGACGACCTGGCCTGCGTACATGACGGTGATGCGGTGGGCAAGGGAGGCGACTAGGGCCAGGTCGTGGCTGACGAACACCATGGCGAACCCAAGTTGTTCGCGGAGTTCGTTGAGCAGGTCCACCACCTGTTTCTGGACGGTGACGTCCAGGGCGGTGGTGGGCTCGTCGGCCACCACGATCTTCGGTGAGCGGGAGAGTGCCATAGCGATGAGCACGCGCTGGCGCTGCCCGCCGGAGAGTTCGTGGGGGTAGCTGGCGAGGGTCCGGACGGGGTCGAGCTTGACCATTTCCAGGAGTTCGGCCGGGGTTTTGCGGCCGCCGCGGCGGGTCAGCTGGACCATCTGGTCTTTGATTTTCATGGACGGGTTCAGGGAGCTGAGCGCGTCCTGGTAGACCATGGCGATTTGTTCGCCGCGCAGCCCCTGGTAGGCCTTGGGATTGCTGTGGCTGGTTTGAGGGTCCAGCAGTTCCTTGCCGTCGAAGGTGATGGAGCCGGTGATCCGGGCGGTTTTGGGCAGCAGTCCCATGACGGCGAGGGAGGTGATGGATTTGCCGCAGCCGGATTCGCCGACCAGGCCCATGGTTTCTCCTTCGCGGACGGTGAAGGAGACGTTGTCCACGATCGCTGTCTCACCGTAGCGGCCGGGGAAACGGATGGACAGGTTTTTGACTTCCAGGACCGTGCGGGCGCTGGAGGGGACCTGGGGGAGCCGGTCGGTGCGATGGGCTTCGACGGCGGCCAGGAGTTCCAGCTCGCGGTCGAGCAGGGCGTGCGGATTGGCGGCGGCCACCCGCACATCCGTGAGGACGTCCGAGTCGGCCACGTGCTCCCCGCTGGAGCCATTGCCGGAGGCGCGGCGGACGCCGTCGAGCTCGTGCTCTTCAACCACTGAAGGCTGGGCGACGGAGGTGGCGACTTCGGTGTCCACCGCGGCGCCTGCCACCGAGGCGGCAGCGCCGTCGTCGTCCTTCACAACCGGTGCCTTGCGGAGTCTGGGGTTCACCATGGCGTCGGTGAGGCCCTCGGCGAGGATGTTCAGGGCCAGGACGGTCAGCAGGATGGTCAGGCCGGCGAAGGTAGTGGCCCACCAGCCTCCGGACAGGACCAGGTTGCGGCCGTAGGAGATGACGTTTCCCCAGGAGGGTGCGGGGTCCTGGACGCCGGCGCCGAGGAAGGACAGGGATGCTTCCAGGATGATGGCGTCCGCCACCATGACTGTGGCGAACACCAGGACCGGGGCCGCGGTGTTGCGGACGATGTGCTTGATGAGGATGTAGAAGCGGCCGGCTCCGATGACCCGCTCTGCGCGGACGTAGTCTTCGCCGTACTGGGCCAGGACGTTGGCGCGGACCACCCGTGCCAGTTGCGGGGTGTAGATGATGGCGATGGCGATGATGATGGTGGGGACTGAGTTGCCGAACGCTGCCAGCAGTACGGCGGCAAGGGCGATGCCGGGGAAAGCCATCAGGATGTCCATGATGCGCATGATCAGTTCATTGACCGCTTTGCTGGATGTTGCGGCGAGGGATCCCAGGAGGGCACCTACGAGTACGGCGAGGCCGACGGCGCCGAGGCCGATCAGCAGGGAGGACTGGGAGCCGTAGAGGAGCCGGGAGAAGATGTCCCGGCCCAGCCGGTCGGTGCCGAAGAGGTGCTCGGCTCCGGGCGGGGTGGCCGGGATGAAGGTTTCGAGCGGATCATGCGGGGCCAGGACCGGGGCGAAGAGGGCGGCAATGGCGATCACCACGAGGAAGGCGAGGGCCAGGCGGGAGCTCCAGGGCAGGGCCTTGAAGCGGAGTCCCGGGGCGCTCAGACGTTCAGCGAGTTTGCTGCGCATGGGTCACACGGTCCTGATTCGGGGGTTGATGAGCAGGTAGAGAAGGTCCACGGCGATGTTCACCAGGACAAAGGTCACGGAGATGGTCAGGACCACGCCCTGGACCAGGTTGACGTCAAGGTTGGTGATGCCGTTGAGGATCAGCTGGCCCATGCCGGGCAGGGCGAAGATCATTTCAATCACGACGGCACCGCCCAGCAGGTAGCCGATCCGCAGGCCCAGTACTGTCACCGGGGTGACCAGGGCGTTGCGGAGCACGTTCTTGGAGACCACTTCGCGGTAGGGGACGCCGTTGCCGATGGCGGTGCGGACGTAGTCCCGGTCCAGCTCCTCCACCATGGAGGTGCGGACCACCCTGATGAGGGAGGCTGAGACCGGGATGCCCAAAGCCAAGGCGGGCAGTGCCATGGAGTTGAGCCAGCCGCCGAAACCTGATTCGGGGGTGGCAATGCCGCCGGACGGAAAGAGCGGGGCCGGACCCAGGGCGAACCACTGGATCAGCAGGATGCCCAGCCAGAACGACGGCGTTGCCACCGCAGCGATGGAGAAGACACGGACCAGCTGGTCCTGCCACTTGTCCCGGTAGAGGGCACCGGTGATGCCGAACACCAGGGAGACCACGACGGCGATGATCACACCCAGGAACGTCAGCTGCAGCGTGAGCGGGAATGCCGAACCGATCATGCTGGCAACGGACTTGGCCGGGGGAGTGGTGACGCCCAGGTCGAACTGCAGGAGCTTTCCGAGGAACCGGACGTACTGGAGCAGGATCGGATCGTTCAGGCCGTTGGCCTGACGGTACTGCTCCTTGGCTTCCTCGCTGGCCCCCTCGCCGAGGGCGCTGCTGGCCTGGTCACCCGGTGCGGCCTGCAGGACGAGGAATACCAGCAGGGTGATGCCCAGGATCATCAGCGGCAGGGCTGCCAGCCGTCGGCCCAGAAGGCGCAATATCGTGGTCAATGTCTTCTCCGGTTGGTCTGGCTAGGCGGTGCGGCCCACACCAACGAAGGAAACTCCGGTGGTGGGCAGTGGCTGGAAGCCGCTGAGCTTTTTCGAATCCCAGGCGCTGGGAAGCTGGCGGTGGAACAGCGGGTAGAGCGGCACTTCCTCAGAGACCAGGTCCACGATCTCGCCGGTCAGCTTTTTGGCCTCATCCTTGGACGCCTGGCCCGCCTTGGACATCAGATCCACGAGCTGGGCGCGTTCGGGGGTATCACCCCAGAAGGCACGGTTCTTCATCCAGACATCGCCGGCATCGAACCAGCTCAGCAGCAGGTCCGCGTCGTTGCCGAAGACCGACGGGTCCCCGGGCGCTGCCACCACCGTGTAGTCGCCCTTGGCCACCCGGTCCGTGTACAGGGCGCCGGACTGGATGTTTTTCAGGGTCACTTTCACGCCCGGGATCTTGTTCCAGGATTCGAGCATCAGCGGTGCCACGTCCTTGACCCATGCAGTGTCCGTGGTGAGCAGTTCGAACTCCAGGCTGGTGACGCCGGCTTCCTTGAGCAGTTCCTCGGCCTTCTTGGCGTCGTAGCCGTAGACGTTCTTGGCCTTGACGTAGTCCGGGTGGCCCTCCTGGAAGTAGGAGCTGGCCGGCTTGGCGTTGCCGAACAGGGCCTTCTTGATGATGGAGTCCTTGTCCAGGCCGTAGTGCAGGGCCTGGCGGACCAGCTTGTTGTTGAAGGGGGCTGCGTTGCAGTTGAACATCAGGAACAGCAGACCGAAGGACTGGACGGCTTCAACGGTCGCTGCGGACTTCAGCCCTTCCATGTCCAGGTAGGGAACGTCCTCGATGGCCTGGACTCGGCCGGACTGCATGGCGGTGACCCGCGCGGCGGCGTCGGAGAGCAGCAGCCAGGTCATGCCCTTGGCCAGTGCCGGCATGGGTCCGTTGTAGGCCTCATTGGCCTCAAAGATGATCTTGTCGTCCTTGACGGCGGAGATGAGCTTGTAGGGTCCGGTGCCCACGGGCTTGGCGTCGAAGGACTTCAGCTGCTCGGAGCCCACCGGGAAGTTGGTCAGGGCCTTGGGGACCACCTTGACCACGGAAATGCGGGGGCCGAAGCCCGGGAAGGCGTACTTAAGGGTGAATTCGACGGTCTTGGCATCGAGTGCCTTGACGTCCTTGATGAAGGGGATGAACTGCGAGAACAATGACTTGTTGGCCGGATCCATGACGCGGGTGAAGGAGAAGACCACATCCTCGGGTGTGACCGGGGTGCCGTCGTGGAATACGGCACCATCGCGGATCGTCACCTGGTAGGTGGTGTCGTTGACCATCTTCGGGTCGGCGGCGGCCAGTGCGTTGTAGGGCTCGCGGGTTGCCGGGTGCAGCTCCACGAGGCCCTCGAAGATGTGCAGGTTAGCAGCCATCGGGGTCGCGCCGGAGGAGGAGATGGGGTCAAAGCCGGTGGACAGGGCGTAGGAGATGCCCGCTTCGATGGTGAGGTCCTTGTTGATCGGCGAGGTGTTGGTGGTGGCGCCGGACGTCGTAGTGGCCGGCCCGCCGCAGGCAGCAAGGGTGGTGGTGAATGCTGCGGCGACACCCATGGCGCCAGTCAGCTTAAGGAAGTTCCGGCGGCTGGCATCTTTGACCAGCGGCAGGTTCTTGGAGGGGATGTTCATAAAAGCCTCGCCATTCCAGAAGGTTTATCGGATGTAGGACATCCGAGCTCGTGGTAAAACTGTAAGTGCCATCACAGCCGGGGGTCAAGTGCCAGTGTGTTTGTCAAGAGGAACCCGGGAACGTCCCCACCGGTTCCGGTGTCACCGGCGCCCGGCTGGGAGCGGCCCTCACCCACTTTCCCTTTAGGAGTTCGATGATGTCCCTGATTGTGGGCGCCTATCCTGCTGTGCCCGCAGAGCCGCAGCGGCAGCAGTTTTACGAAGGTCTTGGACGTGTCGCTTCCATCCGGGGGCTGGAGCTTCCCTACGGCGCCTCCGGTGGTTATCCCTGGCCGGCAGGGGCTCCGGAGACCTGGTCCGCGGTGGTGACCGCTATTCCCGGGACGATGCAGCGGTTGGGGCGGGATAGGACTTTCGGCCTGGCCTCCACTGACAGGCAAGGCCGGATGGAAGCGCTGACGTTTGCCTCGGAACTGCGGGATTATGTTTTTCAACTCAGGCAGGAAGGGCACCATGTGGAGGCAGTGGAAGTGCATTCGGCCCCGCACCGGTATTCCTCCGCAGCATCCCTGAAGGAGTCCTTGAAGGAAGTGCTTGACTGGGATTGGGGAGCTGCCAGGCTGCTGATCGAACACTGTGATGCTCCCGTCCCGGGAGTTCGCCCGAGAAGGGCTTTCTGACCTTTGCCGAGGAAGTGGATGTCGTCAGTTCCCTGCATGATCACGGGTGGGAAATGACGGGCCTGGTTGTTAACTGGGCCCGTTCGGTCATTGAAACGCAAAATCCCGACACTGCGGTGGACCACCTGTCCCAGGCCCGGGACGCCGGCGTCCTCGCCGGGCTCATGTTCTCCGGGTGCTCACCAAAGGAGACCGAATTCGGTTACCCCTGGATCGATGCCCACCTCGCCGCCAAGGAAGTGGACGGCGCCCCGTCGAGTTCGCTGCTGAACCGCAACGAGATCCGGCGGTGCCTCGAGGCGGCGGGCCCGCTTCCCCTGATCGGTTTCAAGGTCGGGCTGCGGCACGGGCTGAACGCGGAGGAGCGTGTGGAGCGCCTGCAGCACATGTGCGACCTGATCCAGTAAAAACTGCAGAGACCGGACGCCCCTGTCACAGCAGCCGCCGCCCACCGACGCTCCGCTATCGCCAGGGCGGGAATGCATCATGGACGCTGACTGCACCGGTAGCAACGTCGAACCGGAAAATCCGGGACCACTCGCGGCGGGAACCGCCCTGCACCGCCTCGACGGTATATGCGACGTCAAATGTCCCCTGCGCCACGTCCTGCTCGGTGACTGTGTAGGTCGGGTGAAATACAGCACCTGCTCACCCGTAGACAAGTCCGTGGCCGGGAAGGCCTCGGATCCAGGGCCGCTAAGCCTAACTGCGAAGGCGGTCTCGGCGCCCATGTTCCTTGCCCGCCCGGTAAACGCGAGGATGTCCCCGGCCTTATAGCCGGGAACGACCGGACCGTAATTCAGCTCCTGCGCCTCGCGGGTGCCGAGGACCTGAATCTGGTCCGCTGAATAGCCTTGGCCAATCTCTTTCCAGGTCCCGGCGCCCCAGCTGCTGCCGTCCGTGGCCAGCACATGAGATTCGCCGGCGTGCTGCCACACGTCGGGCAGGCCCGGGGTGATGGACCGCAGTTCCATGTCGAAGGACAGCCCCGGCCCTGCCGTATGTGGTTGTTCGTCCTCTGTGGCTGGTGCCGGGGTCGCGAGCTGTCCGGTAAGTTGTCCCGGAGGGACCGAGGCGAAGACAATTTCCCGGTAGCCCTGGCGCTCGTACAGCACGCCGATGTTGCCGTCGGGCAGTCGCGTTGCTGTCGAATACGCGGAACTGCCAGCGCACAGGACCAGCTTCGCCGGCCACGTTGCCCCGTTGTCGGGGGAGAGGCTGAGTACAGTGTTCCGGCGCAGGTCGGTGTCATGGTTGTGCGTGGCCAGGAGCCAGGAATCGGTTTCAGGCGCGGCCAGGTCCGCCACGGCGGGTAGGCCGTCGAAGCGTGCAAGGCAGCCGTTGTCGCTGGGATCGGGAAGGTCCTCGACCGGGTCCAGGGCGCTCCAGCTGTGGCCGCCGTCGTTCGAGAGGGCGGCCAGCCGCCGCGGGGTGGCGCGGCTGTGCAAAAGCAGCCGGCCGTCAGCCAGCGCCGCCACTTTGTTCTCGTTCGGTGCGGTGCCCCCGGGGACTGCATCAATGAGTTTCCCCAGGGTCCAGGTGTCTCCGTGGTCGTCGCTGTACGCCGACACCGCCTTGATCGTGCCGGCGTGGAGGACGACGAACTGCTGCACCAGCCGGCCCCGGAACGCTCCGGTGTGGATCTGGATGCCTTGCCCGGCGGCGGCGAAAATGCCGGTGACCTGTCCGGCCGCGGAGCTTGCCCCTTTCAGCTGGCCGGTGATGCGCCGGTGCTGCCAGCTCACGCCGTCGTCGTCGGAATAGCTGACGTCGCAGTGCTGGATGGACTCGTCCTCCGGGTCCACACCTGTGGTGGATTCAAAAAAGCCGGCCCGTGTGCCCGCGGCGTGGAAGAGAAAGATCCTGCCCGTTTCGGCATCCACCACCAGGCTGGGGTCCCCGTAGCCGTTCAGCCCGGACCCGGTGCGCACGACCTCCTGCGGGCTCCACGTCTGCCCATTATCGGGGCTGCGGCGGATCAGCAGGTCGATGGGGCTGGGCAGGTCATCAAGGTTGGGTCGGCCGTCATACGCCGCCAACAGTGTGCCCTGAACGGTCACGGCCATTGCCGGGATCCGGTACTGCCGGTACCCGCCGTACCCCGCACGGCAAGAACCCTCTCAAGAGACGGACGGGCATGCGGGAAGGGGAGCGGAACGTAGGATGTCACATCTTTAGTGTAGCTACCTCTGGCTTTGTGACGGCGGACACCCTATGGTTTGTAGGACGTCGTATGTGGAAGGAGCAGCAGGGTTGCTGCCTGACCTGCATCGACGTCTTCATGTAGGGCCGCGCGGCGGCGTCCAGAAAGGGCAAAGGATTTGCGAGATACGACAAGACGCAGGCGACAACGATCGATAGGACGGGCTGCGGGGGCCGGCGCACTGGCTCTGGCTGTGCTCGCCGGAAGCGGAATCGCCGCCCAGGCCGCGCCCATTCCGTCCAGCAGCCCAACCGTCCCTCCCGGGTCTTTCCAGGAAGTGAACCTGGCAGCGGACAGGACGGGGAACAACTTCTTTTACCGCATCCCTGCCTTGACCTACCTCGGTAATGGGGTGGTCCTGGCGGCGTGGGATGGCAGGCCCGGCAGCGCCGCCGACGCCCCCAACCCCAACTCCATCGTCCAGCGGCGCAGCACCGATGGCGGCCGGACCTGGGGCCCGGTGCAGGTCATCGCGGCCGGGCACGTGGGGGATGCGACCGGCCCGAAGTACGGCTACAGCGACCCCTCCTACATCCATGACGCCGAGGCCGGGAAGGTTTTCGCCTTCTTCGTGTACTCCAAGGACCAGGGTTTCGGCGGGAGCCAGTTCGGCAACGATGACGCGGACCGGAACGTCATTTCTTCTGCCGTCATTGAATCCACGGACGGTGGCATCACCTGGAGTAAACCGCGCCTTATCACTGACGTCACCAAACCCGGGACCAGCAAGACCAGCCCTGTGGCCGGGGATGTCCGCTCCAACTTCGCGTCCTCCGGTGAAGGCATTCAGCTTAAGTACGGTCCGCACAAGGGACGGCTGATCCAGCAGTACGCAGGGGATGTTCGACAGGCGGACGGCACCAACAGGATCCAGGCCTACAGCGTCTACTCGGATGATCACGGTGTTACCTGGCACAAGGGCGCCAACGTTGGCGACCGGATGGACGAAAACAAGACAGTGGAACTTTCCGACGGGCGGGTCCTGCTGAACTCGCGGGACAACGCCAACCGGGGATACCGCAAGATCGCATACTCCAGCGACGGCGGAACCACCTACGGTCCGGTCACCCAGGACACCGAACTCCCGGACCCGGCCAACAACGGCGCCATCACACGCATGTACCCGTCCGCGGCACAAGGCTCAGCCGAGGCAAAGAAGCTGATCTTCACCAACTCCAATTCCAAGACCGGCCGCGAGAACGTTTCAGCCCGCATTTCCTGCGACGACGGCGCCACCTGGCCCGGTGTGCGGACCATCCGGCCCGGTTTTCCGCCTACTCCACCGTGACCCGGCTGGAGGACGGCAAATTCGGGGTCCTGTATGAGGCCAACTACACCGACAACATGCAGTTCGCGACCTTCGACGACGCCTGGCTCAACTACGCCTGCGCCCCGCTGTCGGCGCCCCCGGTCACCACCACGCCCGGTGCCACCCAGCAGGTGCCGGTGACAGTAACCAACCAGGAAGCCGGCACACTATCTGGCGCCACTGCAACCATCTACACACCCACCGGCTGGTCCGCCACCACCGTACCGGTGCCCGACGTCGCACCCGGCGACTCCGTGACCGTGAACGTGGCACTCACCGCTCCCTCCAACGCCAGCGGCCCGCAAAACCTTAACGCCGCCTTCACCACCGCTGACGGCCGCGTGTCCCAGTACACCTTCACCGCCACGGTGCCGGTCGCGCCCCAGGTGGGCCTCACAATTACAGGATCCGCACCTGCCCGTGACGTCGCAACCAACCCCTACAAAGCCGGTGACGCGCTGACCTACACCTTCAACATCAGAAGCACCGCCAACGTCACCGCCAACTCCGTCCCTGTCTCCGGCTCCTTTGACGCCGGCTTCCTGCCCCCGACAGCCCCGAACTGCCGTTACAACAACCTCGCCGCCGGGGTCAGCTACACATGCACCACGGCCAAGCACACCGTGACGGCCGAAGACATGTCCCGCGGCTACTTCATCCCCGAAGCCGTGTTCTCCGTGACAGCAAGCGCAACACCCACCCTCACCAAGACCGTCGCCTTCACCGGAGCTGCGGTGGCGCTGCGCGACGGGCTCCTCGCGGCGGACATCAAGGGCAGCCGCAACGACGGCGGCCGGGACCTGGCAGCCCAGCCCTACGTGGCGGGCGAAGCTTTCCCCTACAAATTCGACGTCGCCAACACCGGCCCGCTCACCGAAAGGATCGTCCCCACGGCCGGGAACTTCAGCCCCTTCGTCCCTGAAGGGCCCGGCAACTGCCGCTACAGCGCCCTGCCCGCGGGCCAAAGCTACACCTGCGCAACCCCCCGCCACACCGTCACCGCCGAAGAGGCCGAACAGGGATTCTTCGTGCCCAGCACCACATGGGAAGTCAGCGCCGCCGGCCAGACCAGCAGGACCTACGCAATGGATGGCGGCGAAGTAGACCTGAAGGTCCGCGACGCGAAACTTGAAGGCACCGTTGCCGCCGAATGGAAAGACGCCGACGGCGACAAGTACGCCTCCGCAGGGGACACCATCACCTATACCTACACCCTCGGCAACGCCGGCAACGTCCTGCTGACAGGTGTCGGCGCCCCCGCGGCCGGCATCAGCCAAGAACGGCTCGCAGCCGGTGACAGCATCACAACCACCCACGACCACGTGCTCACAGCCGCCGACCTCACAGCGGGCACCCTTGAGTCCATGTCCTTCGAGGCAAGCGCCAAGAACGGGGCAAAGCACGTTTCCACCGCGGTGACCGGTGGCCGGATCGAGCTCAACCTCCAGCCCGCACAGCCTGAAACTGAACCTGCCCTGACTGTTCAGAACCTCGACGGGCTAACCGCACCATCCGATCTGGGCACCAGCGACAAGTACCGCAACGGCCAGAAAGTCATCCTCAACGGCCTCGAATACGGCCAGTGGTACTACGTCTACCTCAACAAGCACAGTTACAGAATCGGATGGATCTTCCCGACCACGGATAACACCGTCGAATTCATCCTCCCCGCCGACGTCCAAAACGGCCGCGACGACATCGTGGTCCTGAACAAGGACGGCGATCAGGTCTCCTTCGACCGACTACACGTCACACCGAAAGGATGACCAGGCAGGGCATTTGAAGCTCCTCCACCATTAGGAGTTACACAGGAAATGGAACAGCCGACGGTGATCCCGTCGGCTGTTCCTTCTTAAGGGCGTACGTTTCATTGCTCCCAGAGCGATTTCCCCACCTGCTTCAAACGCCGATAATGCAGATTTCGTCACGTAGCCGTTTGGTGCGTCCCGGGGAGCAGAAGCGATAGCGGCCTTCATGCCTTGGCGTCAGAACAGTGCGCAATACAGTTTTACTGACAGTGGCTCATGATGTTCTCAGATCCCACCCTGACAGTCGGAGGGGAAGGAAACAGGGCGGTCAAGCTGGGAATGGTCGACATAGCTCAATGAATTTGGACCTGCTGAGGTCGGCTAGGGTAAAAGGTGGCTATAGCACATGTTGTGACTGGGCCGCGGCGTAGGAGAACAAAGGGAAGCCACGCCTGCAGAACAAGTACGCCCACGTCAGGCGGTTCTGGCGTCAGGTTTGGGCGTGGTTTAGGCTGACTCTTGCCAAGGGCCAGTCTCATCCGCATACACGGGAGGAAGTTCCCAGACGCTACTGCGTGAATGGCAGCTTCCAGCGCGACCGTTAATGTGGACGCAAACCGCAGCGCGCCCTGGGCTCTCGCACTCGTGTGAACATGTTGCTTCCAAGTGCATCGGCTCGGGTGTCGCTGCCACACCCGCGTCCAGTTCACCGACCGCTGCACCCGCATTGTTCGCCCGGTCGTCGTTAGGACGCCCCTCCCCGCCTACCCGCGCCCCGGGGCTAATCGCCCGCGGCGGCGGGGCGCAGGGTCTCGATGAGCTTCTCAATCACGCCGGAGTCTTCGATCGTGGACGGCACCAGGTATTCGTCGCCGTCGGCGATTTGGCGCATCGTCTTGCGCAGGATCTTTCCTGAGCGGGTCTTGGGCAGGGCCTCTACGACGGTGACGTGCTTGAAGTCCGCCACGGCGCCGATGTCGCGCCGCACCAGGGCGATCAAATCCTTGACCAGGATCTCCTCGGGCACGTCGACCCCGGACTTGAGCACGACGTAGCCGCTGGGCCGCTGCCCCTTCAGCGGGTCCGCGAGGCCGATCACGGCGCATTCGGCCACTGCTGGGTGCTGGCCGATCACCTGTTCCATGGCTCCGGTGGACAGCCGGTGCCCGGCGACGTTGATGATGTCGTCGGTGCGGCCCATCACGTAGAGGTAGCCCTCCTCGTCCCGGTAGCCGGAGTCCCCGGTGGTGTAGTAGCCCTCGAAGGCCTGCAGATAGGAGGAGATGTAGCGCTCGTCGTCACGCCAAAGGGTGGTCAGGGTGCCCGGCGGCAGCGGCAGCCTCAGAACGATGTTGCCTTCTGTCCCGTTCTCGACGTCCCCGCCGGTGGCGTCGACAATGTTGAGCCTGAAGCCGGGCATCGGCACGCTGGGCGATCCGGCCTTGATCGGCAGGTCATCGAGCCCGCGCGGGTTCGCGCAGATGGCCCAGCCGGTCTCGGTCTGCCACCAGTGGTCCACCACCGGCACCCCCATCACGCGGGAGGCCCAGTGAAAGGTGTCGGTATCCAGGCGCTCACCGGCAGCAAACAGGGTGCGCAGGCTGGAAATGTCGTACCCTTCCAGCAGCTTCGCCTCGGGGTCGGCTTTTCGGATGGCGCGCAGGGCGGTGGGCGCCGTGAACAGTACGTTGACATTGTGGTCCTGGATGACCCGCCAGAACGCGCCGGCGTCGGGCGTGCCAACGGGCTTTCCTTCGTAGATCACCGTGGTGGCGCCAGCCAGCAGCGGGGCGTAGACGATATACGAGTGCCCCACGACCCACCCAACGTCGGAGGCTGTCCACATGACATCACCGGGACCAACGTCGTAGATGTTTTCCATGGTCCAGCTGAGGGCGACGGCGTAGCCGCCGTTGTCCCGCACCACCCCTTTGGGCGCACCGGTGGTGCCGGAGGTGTAGAGGACGTAGAGGGGGTCGGTGGCCTTGACGTCGACCGGCGCGGCGGGTACGGCGGTGCTCATCTCGGTATCCCAGTCCAGCCAGCCGGCGTGGTCCGCCACGGAGGAGGCGAAGCCCTCCCGGGCCTTGACCAGGACCGGCAGGCTTTCCGCACCGGCCAGGCCGAGGGCTTCCTCGACGGCAGGCAGGTACTCGATCCGGCGCGAGGGTTCGATGCCGCCGGAAGCCGTGACCACCGCTGCGGGCGCGGCGTCCCGGATGCGGGCGGCCAGTTCCCTGGGGGCGAAGCCGCCGAAGACGACGGAGTGCACAGCTCCCAGCCGGGCGGTCGCCAGCATGGCGATCGCCGCTTCGGGAATCATGGGCATGTAGATGACCACCCGGTCGCCTTTGCCAACACCGCGGGAGCGCAGAACTCCCGCGAACTGTGCCACCAGCCCGGTCAATTCGGCATAGGTATAGCTGCGTTTGATTCCAAGCATTGCTGAGTCGTAGATCAGCGCGTCCTGGTCACCGCGGCCAGCCTCCACGTGCCGGTCCAAGGCGTTGTAGGACGTGTTCAGGACGCCGTCAGGGAACCAGCCGTACAGCGGTGCCCTGCTGGAATCGATGGCTTGGCGCGGCGGGGTCGACCAGGAGATCTTCCTGGCGGCGTCCAGCCAGAATTCCGCGGGCTTCTCCAGGCTGTATGCGTAGCTGTCCCGGTAGTTCTTGGTGACCATGAATTCAATCCCGTCGACGATGTGATGCGGCTCATGCTAGCCCGAGACTGACGCATGACACAAGAGTTTTGTATACACCAACGACAGAAGCTACCCCTGGATCCGCGGAGCGCTAGGCAAAAGGGGCCGATCATGTATACACTGGACTCGACGCCGGTGAAGGAGGCAGGATTGCGCGCCAGTGACAAGGCCTATGCGGCCCTGCGTGATGACATCATTGAATGGCGCCTCCTCCCGGGCACTGTCCTGGCTGAAGTTGAGCAGTCGGAACGCCTCGGGGTGTCCCGCACGCCGCTCCGGGAAGCGCTGGGCCGCCTCACGGCGGAAGGGCTGACGACGGCGGCGGGCGGCCGCGGCGTCGTCGTCACCGATATTTCGCTGGCCGACATCGACGAGCTGTTCGAGCTGCGCGAAACACTTGAGTGCAAGGCAGCGGCGCTAGCTGCCGAGCGGGGCGACGCTGCACTCTTCCTGCAGCTCCAGAAGGAGCTGCAGGAAGCGCCGGCCATGATCAGCGGCGATGATCCGGCGCGCCACGACTACTACGTTCTTGTCGGCCGGCTCGATGAGGCCATCGATACCGCCATCTCCAACTCCTACCTGGCCCAGGCCATGAGGAGCCTCCGGGTGCATCTGGTGCGTGTCCGCAGGCTGGCGGCCGACGACGCCGCCCGGCTGACCGCGGCAGCGGCCGAGCACGCGGCCATCGCCGAGGCCATCGCGGCCCGCAACCCGCGCCTGGCAGCAGCGGCCACCACCGCGCATCTGCACCGCAGTCTTTCCCACGTCAAAGCCACCCAAACACCTCATTAGCCGTCCATATACAGCAAGGGAGCCCCCATGGTTAAGGAACATCACGTCCGCGTGTACAAGAGCGAGGAAAACCTGCCCCGCGAGGACCAGCTGGCCCACAAGATCGCCCTGGTGGCAGCCGACCCGGTAGCCGTCACTGATGATGTCACCGAGATGGTGATCAACCGCATCATCGACAACGCCTCTGTGGCCATCGCCTCGCTGAACCGGGCCCCGATCGTGGCTGCCCGGGCGCAGGCCCTCACCCACGCCCCGTCGACCGGGGGCCAGGGCGCCAAGGTCTTCGGTATCGGTGACCGCGTCTCCCCGGAATGGGCGGCCTGGGCCAACGGCGTGGCCGTCCGGGAACTGGACTACCACGACACCTTCCTCGCCGCCGACTACTCCCACCCGGGCGACAACATCCCCCCGATCCTTGCCGTCGCCCAGCACGTGGGCGCCAGCGGTGCTGACCTGGTCCGGGGCATCGCCACCGGGTACGAGATCCAGGTGAACCTGGTCAAGGCGATCTGCCTGCACAAGCACAAGATCGACCACGTCGCCCACCTGGGCCCGTCCGCCGCCGCCGGCATCGGCACCCTGCTGGGGCTCGACGTCGAGACCATCTTCCAGTCCGTCGGGCAGGCCCTGCACACCACCACCGCCACCCGCCAGTCCCGCAAGGGCGAGATCTCCACCTGGAAGGCCCACGCCCCCGCGTTCGCCGGGAAGATGGCCGTCGAAGCCGCCGACCGCGCCATGCGCGGCCAGACCTCCCCCGTGCCGATCTACGAAGGCGAAGACGGCGTCATCGCCTGGCTCCTGGACGGTCCCAATGCCTCCTACATGGTTCCGCTGCCGTTGCCGGGTGAGGCGAAGCGGGCCATCCTGGACACGTACACCAAGGAACACTCCGCCGAGTACCAGGCACAGGCATGGATCGACCTGGCCCGGAAGCTGAACCGGGAGCACCCGGAGGCCACCGACCCGGCGAATGTGAAATCCGTGCTGATCAAAACCAGCCACCACACGCACTACGTCATCGGTTCCGGCGCGAACGATCCCCAGAAGTACTCCCCCGCCGCGTCCCGGGAAACCCTGGACCACTCCATCCCCTACATCTTCACCGTGGCCCTGCAGGACGGGGCCTGGCACCACGTGGACTCCTACGCCCCTGAACGCGCCGCCCGGCCGGACACGGTGGCCCTGTGGCAGAAGGTCAGCACCGAGGAAGACCCGGAATGGACCCGCCGGTACCACTCCCTGGACATCTCCGAGAAGGCCTTCGGGGGATCCGTGGAGATCACGCTGGCCGACGGCACCGTCATTCAGGACGAGATCGCCGTGGCCGACGCCCACCCCCTCGGTGCCCGGCCGTTCGCCCGCGAGCAGTACGTGCACAAGTTCCGGACCCTGGCCGCCGGCCTCGTGGAGGAGGCCGAAATTGAAAGGTTCCTGGCCGCCGTCGAACGCCTGCCGGAACTTGCCGCAGGTGAGCTTGACCAGTTGAACATCACCGCCGCCCCCGACGTCATCGACCTCTCGGCCGCACCGAAGGGATTGTTCTAAATGCTGTATTCAAAGACCACGCCTGAGCAGAAGCGCATCAAGCTGCGGGAAATCCTGGCCTCGGGGACCATCGCGCAGTTCCCGGGGGCGTTCAACCCGCTTTCGGCCCGGCTGATCGAGGAGAAGGGCTTCGAAGGGGTCTACATCTCCGGCGCGGTCCTCGCCAACGACCTCGGCCTGCCCGACATCGGCCTCACCACGTTGACGGAGGTCGCGACCCGGGCGGGGCAGATCGCGAGGATGACGGACCTGCCCGCCATCGTGGACGCAGACACCGGCTTCGGTGAGCCCATGAACGTTGCCCGCAGCGTTCAGGAACTGGAGAACGCCGGCCTGGCCGGACTGCACATTGAGGATCAGTTCAACCCCAAGCGCTGCGGACACCTCGACGGCAAGAACGTGGTGGACCTGGAGACGGCAACCAAGCGCATTCGTGCCGCCGCCGACGCCCGCCGCGACCCGAACTTCCTCATCATGGCCCGCACCGACATCCGCGCCACGGATGGACTGGCGGCAGCGCAGGACCGGGCAAAGGCACTCGTTGAAGCAGGAGCGGACGCCATCTTCCCGGAGGCCATGAAGGACCTCAGCGAGTTCCAGGCCATCCGCGACGCCGTGGATGTGCCCATCCTGGCCAACATGACAGAGTTCGGCAAGAGCGACCTGTTCACCACCAAACAGCTCCAGGACGTCGGCGTAAACATGGTCATCTACCCCGTCACCCTCCTCCGCAGTGCCATGGGCGCCGCCGAACGGGTCTTGGACACGCTAAAGAACCTGGGAACGCAGGAGGTACGGGTGCCGGAAATGCTCACCCGGGCCCGCCTGTATGACCTCGTGGACTACGAGGCTTACAACAAGTTCGATTCTGGCATTTTCAACTTCCAGATCCCCCACATTCGCTAGTACAAGGAACTGCAACGAAGGAGTTCAGCATGGCTGACACAGAGATCAAAAAGGGCCTCGCAGGCGTCGTTGTGGACTACACCGCCGTCTCCAAGGTCAACCCCGACACGAACTCATTGCTGTACCGGGGCTACCCGGTCCAGGAACTGGCCGCCCGGTGCAGCTTTGAGGAAGTCGCCTACCTGCTCTGGAACGGAGAACTCCCCAATCCCGAGGAACTGGCCGCCTTCACAAGACAGGAACGGGCCGGTCGCGCCCTGGAGCCGGCAGTGAAACAGGTTGTGGACGCCCTGCCGGTCACGGCCCATCCCATGGACGTCTGCCGCACCGCCGCCTCGGTCATGGGCGCCCGGCACCCCCTGGCAGAGGACTCCTCCCGGGAGGCCAACATGGCCAAAGCGGTGGACCTATTCGCAGCCATGCCAGCCGTTGTGGCCTACGACCAGCGCCGCCGGCGCGGGCAGGAACCAGTGGAGCCGCGCGATGACCTCGGCTACTCCGCCAATTTCCTCTGGATGTCCTTTGGCGAGGAAGCCGTGCCGGAGGTCGTCGAGGCGTTCAATGTTTCGATGATTCTCTACGCCGAGCACTCCTTCAACGCCTCCACCTTCACGGCGCGAGTTGTGACCTCTACGTTGTCCGACCTTCATTCTGCCGTGACAGCGGCCATTGGGGCCCTAAGGGCCCCCTGCACGGCGGCGCCAACGAAGCCGTCATGCACACCTTCGAGGAGATCGGCATCCGGGCCGAGGAATCCTTTGAGGAAGCGGCGGCACGGGCCAAGGCCTGGATGGAAGATGCCTTGGCCCACAAGAAAAAGGTCATGGGTTTCGGCCACCGCGTCTACAAGCACGGCGATTCCCGCGTGCCCACCATGAAGGCAGCTCTAGACAAAATGATCGCCCACTACGGGCGGTCTGAACTGCTGGGACTCTACAACGGACTCGAGCAGGCCATGGACGAGGCAAAGGCCATCAAGCCGAACCTCGACTATCCGGCCGGGCCCACCTACCACCTCATGGGCTTCGACACCAAGATGTTCACCCCCATCTTCGTTGCCAGCCGCATCACTGGCTGGACAGCCCACATCATGGAACAGGCCGCATCGAACTCCCTCATCCGCCCCCTGAGCGCCTACAACGGCGTCGAGCAGCGGTCCCTCTAGCTGGCAGAACCACGCCGGCCCCTAGCTGCGGTGAGGCGCGCCCGATGGTCACCCGGATCATCAACTATCGCAACGTTCTGGGCGCCTCACCGCTTTACCAGCCCATACTTCACTACCAGCCCGCACTTTTCAGCAATACCGGAACCGACAGGACGCCGTGGATCCTTACTTGGAGCCAGACTGGCAGCGCCTCTTAGGCCTAGTGGAAGTACGACGTCACGGTGAGCTCATCAGAGCAGGAACGGTCGAAGAGGTTATGCCTGACAATTCCATGCTCTGGAAGTTGAGGGATATCAGGTCTACGCCCGCTACCCTTGGGATCCGCCCCCGCGGGCCCTTTCCCGGGCACAGTCAGAGTCTGACAAGAACAACGGCCTGCCCTCTGCTTCTGCGAACCAGAACGTCCAGCCCTGCCCGGACCGCAACGACTTGCGGTCATGAAAATCCGCGGCCCGAATCCTGCACGACTAAACTTCCACCCCGGCAATCGAGTACGGCAACGTGTCCGCAGATTACCTCACAATCCTGATGATGCCGGTGCGGACGGGAACCGCCACTACGAAAGGCTATTGCAATGACCAGAATGTTAATTATCGGACCACCGGGTTCGGGCAAGGGCACGCAGGCGGAACGAATTTCAGAGCGCCTCAGCATCGTTGCGATTTCGACCGGTGACATCTTCCGGGCCAACGTTAAAGGCCAGACCCGGCTGGGTGTCGAAGCCAAGAAGTACATAGATGCCGGGGACTTCGTTCCCGACAGCGTGACCAACAAAATGGTCCGCGACCGCCTCAGTGAGACCGACCTCGAGAACGGCTTCCTCCTGGACGGCTACCCGCGCACCACGGCACAGGTTGACTACCTTGATCAGATCCTGAAAAGCGGTGACCAGAAACTTGACGGCGTCCTTCAACTCACCGCCGACGACGAGGAGCTCGTGGCCCGGCTCCTGGGCCGTGCCAAGGAAACCGGCCGCAGCGACGACAACGAGGCCGTCATCCGCCACCGCCTGGACCTCTACCACCAGCAGACCGAGGGCGTGGTGACCCAGTATGCCCAACGCGGCATCCTGACCCAGCTTGACGGCATCGGCCAGATCGACGAGGTCACCGAGCGCATTATGCAGTCCATTAGGGCACTCCAGGTTGCTTAAGTCAGACAAGAGGAAGGCCGGCGCCCTGCCATCTGGCGGAGCTCACAAGGCGACGCCCGACGCTGGAAGTTTGGCCTTCTCATCAATTCTCGAAGGAAGCGCAAATAGATCCGCAACTCCTAGGGAAAGAAAGGAACAGGGCAGGAAGCCCTCTCGTTCTGGCCCAGGAGGAATGTGATGTCGTTCTTCTCGGTCATGACATCCAGCAACTGAACGACCTATGAAGCTAACCCAGCTCGTCGGAAGAATCCGAGATTCGGAAGGACCGGGGATGGCTCTGCTGCCTCCGTAACTCCTATCGCGAATGCACGGCAGAAGTGCAAGTCTGCTAGACCTCGAACGCGTTGATGCCTGGACCCGTGTACAGCGTGCCAGACCAAGAAGAGCCGTACAGGGGGAAGAGTGGACTCGGACAGGACTGGCGGCTCCGCCAGAGAGTGGAGCGGCCGTGGCGGTCGCGGACGTAGGTGGGCAAAAGCTGTTCATGCAGGAACTCTTCGGTCGAGCCGTAGACCAGCACCATCACCAAGCCACTCAAAAAGGAGTTCAATGATGAACAACCCCGCCACCGCAACAAGATCCCGCCCCGCGGCCAGCCCAGTACCGGCCGCTGCCGGGGCCACGGTTTCCGCTGACCCTGCCGCCCTAGGCCTGGCCGCGTTCGCGTTGACCACTTTTGTCCTCAGCACATTCAACGCCGGTCTGTTGCCGGCCACAGTGGAACCCGTCGTTCTCGGCCTTGCCCTGTTTTACGGCGGCATCGCCCAACTCATTGCGGGCATCTGGGAATTAGCCAAAGGCAACACCTTTGGCGCGACGGCCTTCTGCTCCTACGGCGCGTTCTGGATGGCATTCTGGTATCTCGTGCAGTTCACGGACCTCTCCGCCGCGGGAAAGGACGCCGGCAAAGGCATCGGCGTGTTCCTCCTGGCCTGGGGGATCTTCACCCTCTACATGACTGTAGCCGCACGCCGGACAAACCGGGCCGTCTTCCTGGCATTCATCACCCTAACTCCGACGTTCTTCGCCCTTGCCATCGGCGCCTACACCGGCGCCGTCACCGTCACCAGAGTAGGCGGCTGGCTGGGACTCCTGACAGCTCTCCTCGCCTGGTACGCATCCTTCGCGGTCGTAAGCAACTCCACCCACCAACGCATCGTTCTGCCCGTCAACCCACGCTGACCCGTACCCCCACGCATAGGGCCACTTATCCGAGCACTACGGTTCTGTTGCCTTGGAGGATTACGGCCCTCTCAGTGCAACGGACGGCCTTGGTGAGGCCCTTGTATTCGGTGTCGCGCCCGGCGGCCACCAGGTCCTCGGGACCATAGGTGTGGTCCACTTCCACCGTCTGCCGGCTTGGTGTCCGGGGTAAGGGGCACGTGGAAGAAGGGGATGCGGGCCACATTCCTCGAGAGTGTGGTTGGAGACTACAGCTGCCAACCTCACCGGGCACCGACCACAGCGGCTCAAGGTGAAGTCTCAGGAGGCCTTCCTGACGTGGGTATTGGTACACCGTTTCCCGGCAGATGCCGTAGTCGCTGGCGAGGACGAAGTTGGGAACTCCACGGGCGGCCCGCTGGACCAGCCTGGCCGCCCGTTCCGGTGTGAGGGTCTTCTTACGCCGGCGGTAGGCTCCGCGCTGCTGGCCAGGGCGATGTCTTCTCGCTGCCGCTCCCTGGTCAGGGAGCGTGCGTATCTCATGCTGCCTCTGCTTCCTCTGGGTCGCCAGCTTCGACCGCTTCCAACACGCTCCTATGGTCTGGGACGGGATCGAGCCAGTCCGCGCCGGGGTGGTATTGAATCGGGTTCCGCCATGTCATGCTCTGCCGGGTTGAGAGGTGCCTATCAAGCGGTTCACGTCACAGAAGCCGCCACGTTTAGATACGAAGCGGAACAGTCCTTGGACCCGACAGCGACCGAGAAGACGACCGAGAGGGTTGGCAAAAAAGCCTTGACAGAGTGAAAATATGAACGTTATCGTGAACGTTATCATTCCGATCTTCCCCCAGAAAGGGGCATCAACATTAGCGTTATCGTGAACGTTAATGTTGGAGATCCAAAGGTCCTGAAACGGAGCCAACGTGAGTATTGATGTATCAAGTGAACTGGTGGACGCTCTGCGGAAATCCGCCGTCGCTGCAGACCCGGCGCTGTCCAAGTTCAACCCATTGCCCCGCATTTTGGTGCATGACGATTTCAACTCCGGCACCCACGGCTGGATAGAACTCATTGGTAACCATGACGAGCAGGGAAACCTGGACACCGTGGATGACCACATGCGTGACTTCCGCCCGCCGCAGTTGAGTTCCTGCAACTTCTTTGACGTCGGAACCCATGGCGCTATGTCCGGCACGTATGCCCTCAAGATTTCCACACGTCCGGAGGCCGGGCATACCGGGGTAGCCATTCGCAGGCTCACGATGGCCGGACGGGGCAAGGTGCAGTTCGAGACCTACCTCGCGTACAAGGCAGAGGCTCATTCAGAGGAAAACGGCGCCGCATATGAAGCAGGCAGCGGTGACTGGGACGCAAATTTCCACCCGTCGGAGCGGCAGTTCGGTGCGCTGACGATTGCCACGGACATTTGCGACGGGGTGCGTTATCACTGTGTGGCTCGTTACCTGAACACCAGCCTGGACAATAAGATCGTGCAGAAATGGGTTTACCCGTCAGTTCCGGAACCCACTCCCCGCGAGCACTTCGAAGGCAAGCTAAAGCTGCCGCGGACAGCCGATTTCACTGCGCCCAACCCGGAGGACTGGCACGAGTTCACCGAACGGCAGGAACTGTGCTTCAACGAGGTCCCTACGAAGGTGAACTGGCACTACGTCAGATGGGTCATCGACACAGAAACCCGCACCAATGTTGAACTGCAGGTCAACGACGAGATCTTCGACATGCGCGACGTTCCTGTACCCGCTTATGACGAAGAATATGGGTCGCTTGGCAATTTGCTCAATTTTTACGTGTCCGTCCGCACACACACTAACGTGCGCAATTTCGTTTATCTCGACTCAGTTCTCATCTCCGTTGATTGGTAGGCCAGCACATGAAACAGTCTTTTACCGCAGTCCTGGAACGGAATGCCACTCTTCGTGGGAATTTCAAGACGGAACCCTACGAGGTTGCATGGGCCAATGAAGCCCGCTGGTTCATCAACACCTTGGCCATCGAACCCGGAACAGCCATCAAGGCGCGGGTACAGATCTCACCCGACGGGCTGAACTGGTGTGACGTGGACGGCGAAGCGCAGACTGTGTCGGATACCGGGACCGTCAGTTGGACCACCTCGGAATTCGGGGGATGGCTTCGCCTCAATGGGGATATCGAATCGGGGGCGGAGGATTCGCAGGGCAGCGCCAAGGTGCAGATCTACCTGGCGCTCAAGGGCTAGGACAAACAGCAGCTACCTAACGAGGGAACAAAGATGTTCAACAGAACGCCCGGTGGGCTTGAGTTAAATCGACGGAATTTCATCTTTCTCACGGGCGCGGGGGCGGCTGCCACGTTCCTTGCATCCTGCGGGGTTGGGGGAGGAACCACTGCGGGGGCGGACCGTGCGCTGAAGGCCGTGTTCGGACAGCCCATCACGGACCTGGATCCGCATGCAGCCAACACGGCTGTGGACGAGGCATCACTGATCGCGAAATACCTGATCTTCGATACCTTGGTGCGGCGCAACGGCACGGCCATCGAGCCTTCGCTTGCCACTAAATGGGAGCAGCCCGACCCCACCACTTGGGTGTTCACCCTCCGCGAGGGCGTGAACTTCCACGACGGTACGCCGCTCACGCCTGACGATGTGGTGGCCTCGGTGAAACGCATTCAGGCGGTCACCTCGGCCCAGACCCCGCTGTGGAAACCAGTGGTCTCCGTGGAAGCCAGTGGACCCAACACCGTCACCTTCAAGACGGACAGCCCCCTGGGCACGCTGCCGGTAAACCTCACCCTGCTCTTCATCGTCCCGGGGAAAGCAGCGGACACCGCCGGATTCTTCACCAAGCCGGTGGGGTCCGGGCCGTACACGGTGGATTCCTTCGTCCCCTCCTCCGTGCTCAAACTCAAGCGGGCTGAGTCCTACTGGGGCGAGGCAGGGAAACAGCCTGATATTGAGATGCCGTACATCGCCGAGACCTCAAGCTCCATCACCTCACTTAGTACGGGTGAGGTTGACCTCCTGTGGCCCATTCCCGCTGACCAGGTCAAGGAAGTCGAAGCAATCGCGGAAGCAACAGTGGAGCGGATCCCCAGCTACGTCTACTACTTCAACTGGTTCAACTGCAGCCGCCCACCTTTCACCGATCCGCGAGTGCGCAGGGCCATGTGGCACGCGGTGGACATCGAAAAGATCGTTTCCACTCTTTACGGTGCGGGCGCGGAAGTGATGACAGCACCCATCCCGTCAACGGTATTTGGCTATGCCAGGCAGGAGCCCTATAAGTACGACCCTGACATGGCCAGCAAGCTTCTCAGCGAAGCCGGGATGCCTGACGGTTTCTCCACTTCATTGATGTGGTTCGCCGGGACTGGGCCGGCGGCCACGGAGCTTGCCCAGGCCATGATTTCGGACTGGGCGAAAATCGGGGTCAAAGTCGAGGCACAGAGCATCGAAAAGGCGCAGTGGCTGCAGCGGCTAAATTCGCTGGATTGGGACATGGACCTGCAGACGAACACGGTGACCACAGGGGATGCAGACTTTACGCTTGGCCGGCTGTACACCACGGCTGCCAACCGTCTGGGCTACTCGAACAAGGACCTCGACGCTGTGCTGGACAAGGCTCATTCGGTGGGGGACCAAGGTGAGCGCGAGAAGCTTTATGCCGAGGCCTGCAAGACTATCTGGGAGGATGCTGCCGGCATCTTCCCGGCAAGTATCATCACCGCCTACGGCCGCCGGAAAAAGCTTGAGGGCTTCGTCCCGGTCGCCAGCAACCAGCCGGACCTTTCCCGCGTATCCCTGAGCACAACGTAACGCCGGAAACCCAACCGGCGGAGACTGAAGAAGGTAACCGTGAGCAGTAACAGAGCAACGCTCAAGAAAGTGGCCGATACCTTAGGCCTTTCCGTCAACACAGTCTCCCGCGCCCTCGCGGGCAAGGACGCTGTCAAGGAAAGCACCCGCCAGCTCATCGAGAAGACGGCGGCTGACATGGGCTACGTGCCTAACTCCATGGCGAGGTCCCTGGTCCTGGGGAAAGCGATGACGATCGGGCTGGTCATCACCAACCCGTCAAACCCTTTCTATGCCCGGCTCATCAGCTCCGTCGAGGAACAATGCAGGAACCACGGGTACTCATTGCTGCTCTTCGCCACCGAAGAGAACCCTGCAAATGAGCGCACAGCGGTCCAAACCCTATACCGCTGGGGCGTGGACGGTGCCATAGTCGTCCCGTCCCAGCAGTCGGTGGAATCCTGGGAACTCCTGAAGCGCTACGACATTCCCATGGTCCTTATCAACCGCTACCTGGACGGTTTCGACTGCGACTTCGTCGGCGTCGATTACGAACAGGGCGCTTACGACGCCACCCGCCAGCTGCTCCAGACCAACGCCGAACGGCGCGTCTTCCTCCTGGAAGAGGACTTGGAAATCTCCACCGTCCGCTCGCGCATCAGCGGCTACGTCAGGGCCATGACCGAGGCCGGGCAGGGTCCCGAACGGCACCTGGTCCAGCGGGTCCCCACTAACAGGCTGGATTCAAGCACATTGCCGTGGGACCCCGCGGCCGCCTACCGTGCAGCGAACGACCTGATGGACCAATTTGTCCCGGGCACAGCGGTCCTGGTGGGCAACGACCACTTCGCCCTGGGAATCTACAAGGCTTTGGTGGAAGCCGGGCGGCGGATCCCCGAGGACATCGAAGTGTTCGGATACGGAAACCACCCCTTCTCTGCCTACATGCAGCCCCCACTGTCTACTATGGCCCTGCCGGCTGAATCGATCGGATCCTCGGCCGTGAACCTGCTGATGCAAAGGATTGACCGCACAGCTTCCTCGGACGAGGTGTCGCACATCATTACTCCAGCGGAAATGATCCTTCGCGAGTCAACGCGGCACCTCAATGGAGCCGTAATCTCCGCAGGAGCAACCAGATGAATGCATTTGTGGCCAAACGTATCTGGCAGACCCTGGTCCTGATTTTCGGTGCCGTCACCGTAGTTTTCATCGTGCTGCGCGCCATTCCTGGCGACCCCGCGCTGCTCATGGTGGGAGCAAACGCCACCCCTGCGGAAGTGGCACAAGTGCGGGTAGAGATGGGACTCACGGACCCGCTCTGGATCCAGTACTTCCAGCACATGTGGGATGTTCTGCGTGGTGATTTCGGCGAGTCGTGGCGGCTGGGCGGCGACGCCTTGGCCATCACGCTGTCCCGGCTGCCGGCCACCCTGCTGCTGGCATTTTACGCTTTCGTCCTTACCGTGGTCCTGGGCGTACCTCTGGGCATTTACTGCTCTCGGCGCCCCGGCTCAATCGCGGACAAGGTCATCTCCGTCATGTCCCTGACCGGCCAGGCCCTGCCCGCGTTCTGGATAGGCATCATGCTGATCCTAGTGTTCTCCCGGTGGCTGAATTGGCTCCCGGCCGTCCCGGACGGAACCATCAGGACCGCCATCCTGCCCGCGTTTACGCTAGCCCTTCCCTTTATCGGATGGCTTGCACGCCTGGTCCGGAACGGGGCACTGGAGGAAAGCAGCAAGGATTACGTTCGGACGGCCAAAGCCAAAGGGCTTGGCCAAGGCACCATCTTCTACGTCCATGTCATGAAGAACACCATGGTCCCCATTGTCACCGCCCTGGGATTTATCGTGGGCCACTTTATCGCGGACGCTGTCATCATCGAGAACGTCTTCTCCTGGCCCGGGATCGGCTCGCTCATGGTGGATTCCATCACCAACCGCGACTACTCCATCGCGGAAGCCACCGTCATCGCCATCACCGTCGCTTACGTCATCATCAACTTTGCCGTCGATCTGCTCTACTTCGCAGTGGACCCCCGAATCTCACCGGAGACAGCCTGATGTCAAACACATTGACCGCCGCCTCGCCGGCGAAGACGCGGACCACTCGCCGTAAATTCTTCCTCAGTCCACTGACAGCTGCCGCTGCCCTGGTCCTTTTGCTGTTCGTCGTGGCCGGACTGTTCGGCAGCTTCCTCATCCCTTACGACGGCGTCAACACGAGCGTGGCGGACAGGCTGCTGCCTCCGGGTGGCCGGCTCAGCAACGGCACAGTTGCACTGCTGGGTACGGACCAGTTGGGCCGGGACATGCTCGCCCAGATCGTGGCGGGCAGCAGGGTGTCCCTGACTGTCGCCTTCGCCACGATCGCGATCGCAGGAGCAGTTGGACTGGTCCTGGGCGTCACTTCAGGTTTCTTCGGGGGTAAATGGGACGCGTTCATTTCGCGGCTGGGCGACATCCAGTTGGCCTTTCCCTCCATCCTGCTGGCCATCCTCCTGGCCGGCGTCCTGGGGCCAAGCCTGATCAACGTGATCCTTGCCCTCGCCATTACGCGCTGGGTGATCTTTGCCAGGGTAGTCCGGGCTTCCGCCTTATCCACCCGCAGCCTCGATTTCGTGGATTCGGCGCGCGTACTGGGAGCATCGAATACGCGCATCCTGCTCAAATACATCATCCCGTCGTGCTGGCAGCCGTTGATTGTGGCAGCAACCGTCCAGGTGGGGCTCACCATGGTGGCGGAAGCCTCCCTCAGCTTCCTGGGCTTGGGCGTGCCCCTCTCCGACGCCTCGTGGGGCGCCACGATCGCCAACGGCCGCGATCACCTTGCCAGTGCCTGGTGGATCGCAACCCTGCCGGGACTCGCCCTCGCCCTGGTGGTTGTCTGCGTCGGCATTCTTGGTGACGCCTTCCGCGACCGCTCCGACCTGCTCAAGAACGGATAGGACCATGACTGCCGAAAAATCAACGGGCAAACCGCCGCTGCTGCAGGTTTCCGGATTATCCATCGACTTCCAGGGCGACGGCGAAGCTGTGAAAACAGTGTGTGATGCCAGCTTTTCAGTCGAGGAAGGCAAGACACTGGCAATTGTGGGTGAGTCCGGCAGCGGAAAGACCCTCACCTCCCTGTCCATGCTCGGATTACTGCCGCCGCGGGCCGGAATCTCGGCCGGGAGCATCAAGTTCCGCGGCCAGGAACTCATCGGCCTCTCCGAACAGGAGTGGCGCTCCATCCGCGGGCAGCAGATATCGATGGTGTTCCAGGACCCGATGTCTGCCTTGAACCCGGTGATAACGGTGGGGGAGCAGATCGCGGAAATGTTCGTGCGGATCCGCAATATGCGCCGGCCGGAGGCGCGCGATCAAGCATTGGCGCTCATGAAGGAAGTCGGCATTCCGGATGAAACCAACAGATACAACAACTACCCGCACCAGTTCTCCGGCGGCATGCGCCAGCGCGTTGTCATCGCGATTGCCCTGGCGCTGCAGCCCAGCCTGATCATCGCCGATGAACCAACGACTGCGCTGGACGTCACCGTGCAGGCCCAGGTCCTCCGTCTCCTCCGCCAGCGCTGCCAGGCACGCGGTATGGCGATGATCATTGTCAGCCACGACCTCGGCGTTGTGGCGAGGTCCGCGGACGCGGTGGCGGTCATGTACTCCGGCCGCATCGTGGAGTTCGGCTCGGTTGAACAGGTCTTTACCCGCCCTGCCCACCCTTACACCAAGGGCCTCATGGCGGCGACACCTGAACGGTCAGGTCAACGACGGGCGGTGCCCATCCCCGGGCATCCCCCCGACCCCCGCAGCCGCCCTCAGGGGTGCGACTTCAATCCAAGATGTCCGTTCGCCACCGACGAATGCACGGCGTCCGTTCCCGAATTACGGGCTATAGGATCTGGCCGCACCGTCGCCTGCCACCACGCTGAACGAGTCCAGTCCCTCACCTCCACGGGAGCCACCCATGTCTGAGAACGCCGCACTCCTGGACGTATCCGGCCTGGTGGCCGGATACCAGGTCAAGTCAGTATCCTGTTGGGCAAGAAAAGGTCCGTCCACGCCGTTTCCGGCATAGACCTGACTTTGGCCCGCGGTGAGACGCTCGGAATCGTGGGCGAATCCGGGTGCGGCAAGTCCACCCTCGCAAGGACTCTTGTAGGGCTGCTGAAGCCGCTCTCCGGAAGCATCCACTTCGATGGCCGCGACGTTCGTTCCCTCCCGGCCAAGGAAGCACGGCCGGCGCGTCGGCATATCCAGATGGTCTTCCAGGACCCGTTCTCCTCCCTAAACCCGCGGATGCGCGCCGGGGAACTGATCTCCGAAGGATGGGAGATCCACCCGGGGATCGTGGACCGGAAGGATTGGGCACAGGAAATCAGCACCTGCCTGGAACGGGTTGGCCTGCGCCCGGAACACGCTGACCGGTATCCGCACCAGTTCTCCGGCGGCCAGCGCCAACGGCTCTGCATCGCCCGCGCATTGGCGTTGAAACCGCAGGTGATTGTCTGCGATGAGGCAGTGTCGGCCCTGGATGTCTCCATCCAGGCGCAGATCCTGAACCTATTGGAGGATCTGCAGCGCGAATCCGGCATCTCCTACATCTTCATCTCCCATGACCTCGGCGTCGTGCGCCACATTGCCCACAGGGTGGCTGTGATGTACCTCGGAACAATCGTGGAAACAGGCGATGCAGACCGGGTGTTCACCAATCCCCGGCACCCATACACCAAGGCCCTCCTTTCCGCAGCACCGAGCATGGATGACTGGATGAAGAGAGAGGACACGGAAATCATCCTCAAAGGTGATGTGCCGTCACCGCTCTACCCGCCCACAGGATGTCGGTTCCGGACCAGGTGCTGGAAGGCGCAGGACCGCTGCGCAACCGAGCCGCCCGCCCTGGAACTGCGGTCCGGCGAGGATGCGGTTGCCTGCCACTTTCCGCTCGCCTGAACCCTTAGTCCCAGGAAGGACATCCCATGGCCATCATCAGCGTCGATGTCGGAACATCCGTGATCAAAGCCGTCGCGTACGGCTCCGACGGCAAGGAACTCGGCCTCGCCCGGCGGGCCAGCACCGTCTTGCGCGAGCGGCCTGGCTGGGCTGAGCAGGACATGCAGGGAGTGTGGAACGCGGTTGCCTACACCCTCGCTATGGTGGCGCGGCAGGCCGGTGAACCGGTCGAGGCCATTTCCGTCACCGGCCAGGGTGACGGCTGCTGGCTGGTGGATGCAGCGCTGCAACCCACAGGCAACGCCATATTGTGGAACGACGCCCGCGCCAGCGGAATAGTGAGTTCTTGGACCTCTGCGGGGCTAGAAGAGGAAGTTTTTGCCATCAGCGGCACGCGGACTTTCGCCGGGCTTCCGCACGCGATCATGGCCTGGCTACGGGAAAACGACCCCGCACGGCTGGCACGGTCACGATACTCGCTCAGCTGTAATGGCTGGGTATTTTCCCGCCTCACCGGAACAGCCGCCATCGACGAATCGGATGCCGCGGCCCCTTTCCTGGATGTCAGCCTCCGAACGTACAGCCCCAAGACCTTGGCGCTTCTCGGTATCGGTTGGATGGAACAGTACCTGCCACCACTCCTGTCCGACGACGCCCGCATCCGGCCCCTCAGCACCGACATGGCCGTCACCCTTGGCTTGCCTGCAGGCATCCCCGTGGTGTTGGCTCCCTACGACATCGTGGCCACGGCGATCGGCGCGGGAACAGTTTCCCCGGGAAGCGCATGCACCATCCTGGGGACCACGCTCTGTACGCAGACAATCGTCCAGCAGCATCCCTCCGGCACCTCCGTGGCAGGGGCGACCATCCCCATCGGACCGCCGGGACATTACCTGCGGGCCTTTCCCACCCTCGCAGGGACCGAAGTCCTGGCGTGGGCTGCCGCGCTGCTGGGGGTAGATGGTGCTGCGGCCGTATGCAACCTGGCTACCCAGGCGCCGCCCGGTGCAGACGGGCTGGTCTGCCTTCCCTACCTGTCGCCCGCGGGGGAGCGGGCCCCCTTCCTGGACCACCAGGCACGCGGCATGCTCCTGGGACTGTCCTTTGAACACAGCGCCGCCCACGTGGCCCGCGCCGTGGTGGAAGGCCTCAGCTTTGTGATCCGTGACTGCCTCGAAGCTTCCGCCATCGCCCCGACCGAACTGCGGCTTTGTGGCGGCGGAGCAAACAGCGACGCCTGGTCGCAAATCATTGCCGATATCGTGGGCGCCCCAACCGTTCGTCCGGCCGCGGCGGAAGTAGGTGCCGTGGGCGCGTTCATGGTGGCCAGGGTAGCGCTGGGAGCAGACCCTGACCTTCCGAGTGCGGCACGGACCTTTGCCAGGGAGCGGGACTTCTTCGTACCCGGGCCACAAAGCAACGAATACCAGGCGGCATTTGCCGGTTTCCAAGAGCTGAAGGACTTGGCGGGCCAGACCTGGCCCCGGCTCGCATCGATGCGGGGCCCACGACTGAAGGGCCTGGCCAGTGCGTCGTGACACGGGAGTTCGCGCGGAGGACTGCTGGATCGGGATCGACCTGGGCACCCAAAGCGTGCGCGCCCTTGCCGTCACGGCTGCCGGAAAGGTCATCGGTTCCGGGCGGCGACCACTGCAAAGCCGCCGTGACGGAGCACGGCACGAGCAGGATCCCCACCAATGGTGGGAAGCAGTGGCCGGCGCCTGCTCCCAGGCCACGGCTGACCTGCACGGCACCGTCAGGGGCGTGGCCGTTGACGCCACCTCCGGAACCATCCTGCTCGCCGGGCGCCAAGGGACCCCGCTGAGTCCGGCACTCATGTACGACGACACCCGGGCCGTCGCGGAAACCGACCATGCCAACGAGCTCGGGCACCCGCTCTGGACAAGGCTGGGTTACCAGAGGATGCAAAGCTCGTGGGGATTGCCCAAAGCCTTGTGGCTGCTCACGAACACGGTTGCGGACCAACCCCCAAGAGTGCTGCATCAAAGCGATTTCATCAATGAAATGCTCACGGGAACCAGGACAGCCACTGACCTCAGCAACGCGCTCAAGACCGGATGCGACCTGCTCACAGGCACCTGGCCGCAGGATCTGATGACCGCCCTCGGCATCCCGGACGGCGTGCTTCCCGACCTCACACTGCCGGGCACAGTTATCGGCCAAATTTGCCCTGCAGCGGCCGAAGCCACCGGCATACCGGCAGGTACCAGGGTGGTCGCCGGGATGACGGACGGATGTGCCGCGCAACTCGGATCCGGGGCACTGGCTCCCGGATCGTGGAACTCGGTCATCGGAACCACCCTCGTCATCAAGGGCGTGACGCAGGAACTGCTCCACGACCCCGACGGAGTCGTCTACTCGCACCGGGCCCCCGGCGGGGGCTGGCTTCCGGGAGGAGCGTCAGGAACCGGAGCCGGATACCTGGCGCAGCGGCTACCCGGAGCAGACCTGAATGCGTTATCCGTGGGCCTCCCGGCACATACCCCGAGCAAGAGCATTGCCTACCCGCTGGCGTCGGCGCAGGGAGAGAGGTTCCCCTTCGTTGCACCCAGGCCGAGGCCTTCATCCTGGATCAGGAACAGGACCAGGATGACGCCGGACTCTATGCCGCAGCAGTCCAAGGCATCTCCTTCATCGAACGGCTTTCCTTTGACCATCTACATCGCCTGGGGGCCGCAATGGACGGGCCACTGGTCCTCACTGGAGGAGCCGCCCGCAGCCGCGAATGGTCGCAACTGCGGGCCGACATCCTGGCCCGCCCCGTCACCCTGGTGGAAAACGCGGAACCCGCGCTGGGCATGGCCATCCTGGCCGCTTCAGCAGAACTGGGACCGCTCCCCGCCACGGCCGAGGCCATGGTCCACGTGCAGGAGGTCATCGATCCCCGTCCGCAGGCTACGGCGACGTTCATGGAAACCTACCTCCGGCTCATCCAGGAACTCCACTCCAGGGGATGGCTCGGGGACGGCCTGGCCGCCCACGCGGCGCACAACACACAGAAAGTCTTCACCGCATGACACGCATAATCCTGGCCAGGCACGGCGAAAGCATCTGGCACCGAGAGAACCGTTACGCTGGCACCACTGATATCCCCCTCACGGCGACCGGGCGGGCCCAAGCGGATGCCCTGGCGGCTTGGGCCGGCCAACAAAACCTTGCTGCCGTCGTCGCATCCGGCATGGGCCGTTCCGTTGAAAGCGCAAAACCAAGCGCCGCTGCATCTGGCCTGGAGCTCGCAACCGACGCCCGGCTGAAGGAACTCGACTTTGGACAGGCCGAAGGGCTCACAGCGGATGAGATCAGGGTAAAGCACCCCCGGCACTACCAGGCCTTCCTCGCCGACCCTGCCCTGAACCCGCTTCCGGGCGGGGAGCGGCCCTGGGACGCTGCTGCCCGGGGGCTCGCTGCGCTGGCGGACCTGCGAAGCTCCCACCCCGACGGCCGTGTCCTCGTCGTTGCCCACTCCACCCTCATCCGGCTGGTTCTTTGCAGCCTCCTGGGCCTCCCCCTGAGGGACTACCGGAGGGTCTTCCCCAAGCTGGACAACTGTTCCTTGACTGAAATCCGGCTTTCACCCGCAGGCGTCTCCCTCCTTCAGTTCAACGCACCACTGCAACCCTGACGACTTCCAGCACATGAACCGAGGCATCCTTTGACCAAAATACTCACCGCCGGTGACCACTTTGTCCTCAATTCGCTCCTCCAGGAGGCCCTTGTACGCCACGCGCCCACGGCCGTCGAGGTCAGTGAACTGACCCTTCCATGGCCCGTGGAGCCGTTCCACCCCGTTGGCGAGGTTGATGAGGCCTCCGGCACGGAGGATGAGCTGATCGAGGCCCTCCAGGGAGTCCAAGTGTGCCTGACGCAGATGGCCCCGCTGACCGAGCGGGTACTCCACGAGTGCCCCGACTTGCGGCTCTTTGCGATCACCAGGGGAGGCCCGGTCAATGCCAATATCCCCGCCGCCACCCAACACGGGGTGGCTGTCACCTCCGCCCCGGGCCGGAACGCAACTGCCACCGCCGAGCACACGGTTGCCCTGCTGCTGGCCGCCGTCCGCCAGGTACCGCAGCGGAACTCCGAACTGCTGGCGGGGGAATGGCGCAGCGACTACTACCGGTACCAGGATGTCGGTCCGGAAATCCGTGGGGCCACTGTGGGCCTGGTAGGGTACGGCGCCATCGGGTCCCGGGTGGCAGGCATACTCAACGGATTCGGCGCGCGGATCCTAGTGTTCGATCCCTTCCTCCAGCCAGGCGCACTCCCCGAGTCCGCGCACCAGGCCGGGTCGCTGGAGGAACTCCTGGCCGCCGCGGACATCGTGACGCTCCATGCCCGGCTGACAGCGGCAACCACAGGGCTGATCGGGGCCAGGGAATTAGCAGCGATGCGCCCTGGATCCATCCTGATCAACGCTGCCAGGGGAGCATTGGTGGACTACGACGCTCTCTGCGATGCCCTGGAAGCAGGCCATCTCTTCGCAGCCGGCTTGGACGTCTACCCGGCCGAACCCCTTCCCGCCGCTTCGCGCTTGAGAACCATCCGCTCCGTGGTGATGACACCTCACCTCGCGGGGGCCAGCAAACCCACAGCACACAAGGCCGCCGATATCGGCGCTTCCGAGGTGGGAAGGTTCCTGAGGGGTGAGGCGCTCCAGCACTGCTCTAACCCCAGGCGCTTACCTCCCGGATGTCCTAGTCCGCCACCTGCCCGCCACGCCTTGGACCCCAACCGTTAACGACTCCCTTCAAAACTGAAGCGGACTTCACGACCCAGAAAAAATGAACGTTTCCGCGAACGCTCACCTCACCGGCAGCTCCAGTTACTTATCCGATAATCCAATCCGAACCAACCGAAGGAAAAGATATGCGCATGCCAAAAACCAAGGTTTTCGCCGCCGCTGCGACCGCAGGCCTGCTGGTGCTTTCCGCCGGAGCCGCCAACGCCCAGATGGCAGCGGCCGGAACCGCTGAGGCGCCTTGCGTCGACGCGCCCCTCAAACCGGTAACTACCGGGGCGGCCTTCAGCAACCCCGTTGCAGGCCGGGCCACCGGGGTCGTGGAGCAGGTCTGCAACCTGGTCAACCAGGCGGCTCCGGGATCCAGCATCCGGCTGGCCAACTTTGTCATCTCCGGAAATGCAGGCATGGATTTCACCAACGCCCTCCTGGCTGCCCATGACCGGGGAGTGGACGTGCAGGTGGTGATCGACGGCTGGCAGATCGACAATCCTGCCTCTGTGAAGCTGATCGAATCCCTCGGCGTTGATGAAGCTGCCCGCTCGTGGGTGCATGTCTGCAGCCACAAGTCCCCAGAGGGCAATACCTCATCCTGTATCGGCACAAAAGGCCAGCACAACAAGTTCTACCTGTTCTCCGAGACCGGCGGCGAGAAGGACGTGGTAGTGCAATCCTCGGCGAACTTCACGGACGTCAATTCAAAGACTTACTGGAACAACGCGCTCACCTTCACAGGGAACCACAAGCTCTTCGAAGGCTATGGCAGCTACTTCGATGACCTGGTGACCGAAGCCCAGGACCCTAACTACTACCGGACGGTCTCCACGGGTATGCAGGGCGGCAACGTCACCGCGCACTTCTTCCCCAGCGCTGCAGTCGACCCGGTCCTCGACCGAGTGCAGGAACTTGATTGCAAGGACAACGGCTCTACAGAGATTCGAATCGGCATGTCCGAATGGGATGAGTCCCGCACGGGTATCGCCGACCGGCTTGTAGAGATGTCCCAAGCCGGCTGCAGGGTCAAAATCGTGCATGGCCCCGTGAGCGAAACGGTGCTGCAGCGCGTTAGCGGGCAGCCGGGCATAGAACTACGTGAACTGGACTCCAGCGTGCTGCCCGGGCGTATCCATTCCAAGTACCTGATCGTAGAGAATGCCACCGGCAAGGGCTCAGGGCAGAATCTTGTCCTTACCGGCAGCCACAACTACAACACCACCTCTCTGCGCAGGAACGATGAGGCCATCGTTGAAACATCACGGCCTGACATCTACCTGCAGTACCGGGACAACTTCGAGGAGATGTGGGACGTAGCACGCTGAGATTGGTTGCTATCGTCACGTGCTGCTGCGGGATGACCGTGTCAAAGCACAGTCCATTCGCAAGATGGTGCTACGAACGGTAAACCGCTAGCCTCAGCGGATTGCGCACTACAAGCGCAGTCCGCTGAGGCTGCCAGCATTTGTGCCGGGCGCCAAAGCGTAGGCAGATTCTCCGCCGCACCAGCTTCGCTGCACGATTATCCTGCCTTCCTGGACGTCCCCGCCGTAAACCGGGCGCTGGCTGAACAGTTCTGACTCGAGGAGTCCGGGGAGAAAACGCCACGAAATGACGGCAGGAGACAGCCCCTTTCCAGGCACTCCCCTGCCTGTTTCAAAGAGCCGATAACCGGCCTTTCGTCAGCTAACTGACAGCTGGGCCTGACTGCAGAGGCTGTTGAGGCGTGCCCTACTCTTCACGCCGCCACTTGAGCTTGGGAATTTCGAATGCCTCCGTGATAGCTGCTGCGTCATGGTGGACGTCGACTATCTGGGTTCGGCCCAGTTTGGGGCTGACGGGGGGATCCCCTGGCCGCTCAAAAACGGCCCACAAGCGAAGGTCATCGCCGTGCCGGGAGGCGAAGGTAACCCCGTCGACCGCAGTTGTTTCGTAGAGCCATGCTGCGATGGCCTGGGTCAGCTGCCGAGGTCTGGCATCCTTCAACGCCGCGGTATCAAAGTCAGCCAGCCCGAGACTCAAAGCCGTGGCAATGAAATGCGGATACAGGGCGGCCACGGTTTGCGAGGCGGTGACGGCGCAGTAACGCCCGGAGAGCTCGGCGCGGGTCGCGGCGCGTGCCTCCAGCCATTCACGCGGAACTTCGCCTGGTGGGATGGTCGGGTACAGCACCTGGTCTTCGGCGTCATCGACGATTTCGTCCACTTCCGCGGCGAGCCGGGCATCGCGCCGGAAACCGGCCAGAACCTCCAGGAGGCATGCTTTCAGGCTGGAGCCGGCGTAGACAGTGCGGAAGTTGCCGTGCAGGTCATCCCAGCGGCCGGGGAAACGGCCGTCCGTGGCCCATTCCCAGCCGCTCCACGCCCAGGGTTCGGGCGGAACCCGATGCGCCATACAGTGCCGGCCGCCGGAATGATGGCTAGTTCGTTCTGCTCCATCCGTCAGCCGGCGGCCGCGAAGGACCGGGCAGCGGCAAGGACAGATTGTGCCGCTTCGTCGATAAGGCCTTCACGCAAGAGCCTGGCTGGCGGTACGTCGTCCAGCTGCGGGTTCATGCCCTGGAACAGGCCTGAACCACGGCCCTGGAGTCACGCTCGGCCAGCAACGCCGCGACATGATACGCGTGCCGCAGCCGGGTCATGACTTCCACGGAGGGCTTCCGCTCACCGTCTGCCCACTGGCGTACCGCGCGGGTTTCTTTCACCGAGCCGATGTAGGCGACCAGTTTCGCTCCCAGGATGTCCCTGAGGTCGCGGACCAGCTCGGCCTCGGGCAACCTGATGGAATCCTGGTGGGCCTTCAGCCCTCCGCGGGCTCCTGCAACTGCTGGCATGTCTCCATGCTGCCACGGATGACACATTGTTTCAACGGTTAGAACACACAACAAATCACACCCGAAATAACAGGCGGCAGAACGCCGATAATGGAGAATTCGTCAAACTGCCCAAGCCTTAGTCCTGTAGGTATTTGAGGACAGCGAGGAAAAGCTAGTGGGCGGGGTCCGAGGGCCAGTTTCACGCCGAAACCTACGAGGACAGATCCGTGATGCTGTTGATGATGCGGATGTTTCGGGCGACCTCGAGCCAGCGGGCGGCGCAGCCCGTGCCGGATTAGCAATGTGAACCAGGCCATGGACAGCAGGCAGTGGACGCCGGCGAGCAGCACGCCCATCAGCAGTGGTGACGTGCCTGCGGGTATGAACTGGGGGAAGGTGGCGATGTAAAAGACACCCACCTAGGGATTGAGCAGGTTTGTTCCGGTTTGTTCCGGTACCGGTCAGCCAGCCTTTGAACAAATGATTGCTTCCGGAGGTGAATTCAGCCGCTTTACCTGCCGGCTTGGCAGGAACTTTGTCTTTTCGCAGACTCTTCCGCAGGAGAGTCGCTGCCAGCCAGACCATGTAGGCCGCTCCGGCGAGCGGAAGCACACGGTAGGCCTACTCCGAAGCGGCGAGCAGCGCTGATACGCCCACGGCTACGCCCCAGATCATCGCGCCGGTGCTGATCCCCAGGGCGGTGGCGAAGGCGAAGCTTCGCGACCGGGAAATGGATGACCGCAGGACTAACGCTGTGTCCAGGCCGGGCCGGGGACCAGTGTCAGAAGTCAGGCAACAAGCGCGAAGGAAAGAACAGCTGACATGAGAGTCACCGTTCAAGAATAGGTGGGGGAGAGCTGTAGCGTTCGAAAAAGGAGTCTGTTGCGACGATGGTTGAAAACCTCCCCTCATAAGTTGGAATGCATCAAGCAGCCGCGCGCAGTTCAGAAATCCCTCCCGGGCAAGCCCACTGCGGACGGAACCTTGAACGGTGGACAGGCAGGCAAGCACTTCGGCACTCGGGGGCTGAAAGTCACTTATCCCGCGGGAGTCCGGCGCCGAACCTACCCGGCGGACGGGGGAGCGGCGGTCCCGGCCAATCACTGTTTCGCAGCTCAGAAAACCCTTCCCCTCCCTAAGACATGCCTTGCAGTGCCGCCTCGCCATCGTCGCAGGGGCAATGGTGTGGGCCGCTGGCTAGCGGGTGCTGAGGTCGATGCCGCGGCTTTCGCGTAGCGAGAGCGCTGTGGCAGCGCCGATCAGCAGCAGGACGATCGTGTACACCCCGAAAACGGTGGGGCCGCCGGGGCCGACCAGATGCTGAACCCGGCCTGGAGGTATGCGGCGGTGCCGCCGAAGGCTGCCACGCAGAGTGCGTACGGGATTGCCACTCCGATGGTGCGGACGGCAGTGGGAAAGAGTTCCGAGTAGACGGCTGGCATGATGGAGGCGGATGCGGCGATGAAGACCAGCATGGCAGACATGGCGAGTCCCAGTTGCATGGCCGAGTTTTGGACGAACCAGATGGCGGGGAAGAAGGTCAGCGCGCTGCCTATGCCGCTGATCAGGAGGACCGGTTTCCGGCCTATCCGGTCTGAGAGCCGGCCCCACAAGGGCAGGGCCACGATGAAGACCAGGTTGGCTGCCACGCCGGCCCAGAGGGCTTCCGTTGCGTCGATCTTCAGGACGTTGATCGCGTAGGCCGGGGTTGAGACGCCCCAGACATCAGTAGGCGACAGTCAGGCCCACGGTAAGGCCGATGACCTGCAGGGCCTGGCGCCAGTGCCGGGCCAGATCGGTGAACAGGCTGCTGTGGGGTGGGGTGGGGTTGCCGGGGACGACAGCGTCATGGGTGGCGGTCCCGGATTCGAAGAGTTCGGACTCTTCCATGCGGGCTCGCATGACCAGAGCGACCAGCCCGAAGACTGCGCCGAGGAGGAAGGGGATGCGCCAGCCGTAGGCGGCCATGGTCGATTCCGGCATGGCAGTGGAGAGGACTGCGCCCAGCAGGGTCCCGAACAGGATGCCGACTGTGCCCGAAGCGTAGATCAGCGATGCCCAGTAGCCGCGGCGGGACGGTGGTGCCATTTCCGAGAGGTAGGTTTGGGCGCTCGGAAGCTCCCCGCCATGCGCGAGGCCCTGGATCAGCCGTGCGATAAGCAGCATGACCGACGCGCCCGCGCCGATCGAGTCGTAGGTGGGGGTCAGTCCGATCGCCAGGGAGCCGAGCGAGGCCAGACCGACGCAGAGCGTCAGTGAGGCCTTGCGGCCTACCTTGTCGCCGATCCAGCCGAAGATAAAACCTCCGAGCGGGCGCGCGACAAACCCGACGGCGAAGATCGCGAGGGTTGCGAGGAAGGCGCTTGAAGTGTCCTGCTTGCTGAACAGTTGGGAGGCAATGAAGGAGGCGAACGTGGCGTAGATGGCCCAGTCGTACCATTCGACGGCGTTCCCGGCGCCGGTGCCAATCAGCGTCTTGAGGATTCGGGACCGCTGGGCGGGCTCATGCGGGTGGACCCATCGGCCTGCGTGGCCATCTTGGGGCGGGGAGTGGACATGGAAGTCTCCTGGGAAGGGGCGGGGAAGGTAAGCCAGGCTCAGGCGGAGGCGAGGCGATCGAGGGCAAGACGTGCGTAAAGTGCGGCTCCGTCGGCCAGTACGGCGTCGTCGAAGACGGCAAACGGTGAGTGATTGTAGGCCGCTGTGGCGGCGTCGGTGCCGTCGGGGACGGCGGAGAGGAACAGGAATGCGCCCGGCACTTCGGCCAGGACGCGGGAGAAGTCCTCGGAACCTGCCAGCGGGTGGGCCAGCTCGCTGTAGCGCCCGGGGCCGAACAGTTCGTCGACAGTGTGTCGCGCGAAGGCGGACTCGGCTCCGTCGTTGAGGGTCACCGGGTACTCCTCGATGTAGTCGACCGAGACCTCCAGCCCGTGGCCTGCTGCGATGGCTCCCAGCAGCCGCGGAATTGAGGTTTTTAGCCGTGTCTTGGCTTGGGCGGAGAAGGAACGGATGGTGGCTTCGAAGCGGGCCGTGTCAGGGATGACATTGCGCTTGGTGCCGGCCTGCAGCATGCCGACGGAAATCACGACAGGGTCGAACACGTCGAACTGGCGGGTGACCATTGACTGCAGCGCCAGCACCATTTCGGCGGCGACCGTGACCGGGTCTTTGGCAGCGAACGGTGCCGAGCCGTGCCCGCCTGCCCCGTGGACGGTCACGACCAGCCCGTCCGAGGAGCTCATTACCGGGCCCGGACGGGAAAGGAAGGCCCCGCTGTCGCCGAGGGCGCTCATGACGTGCAGCGCGTAGGCGGCGTCCGGGCGGTGTCCGGCGGCATCCAGGACGCCCTCGCGGATCATGACTCCGGCACCGTCGAAGCCCTCTTCGCCGGGCTGGAACATCAGGACGACGTCGCCGGAGAGGTGGTCCCGCCGGGACGCGAGCAGGTTCGCCGCGCCCACCAGCATCGCTGTGTGCAGGTCGTGGCCACAGCCGTGCATTGCGCCGGGAACCTCGGAGGCATACGCAAGACCTGTCTTCTCCTGTACCGGCAAGGCGTCCATATCACCACGCAGCAACACCACCGGACGCACCGATTCTCCGGCGTTCGATCCCGCTGCTCCCCGCAGCACGGCCGTCACAGACGTGGTGTCCGTGCCCGTGGTGATCTCATAGCCCAGCCCATCGAGGGCGGCGAGGATTTTTTCCTGGCTGCGCGGAAGGTCCAGCCCGACCTCCGGCTCGCGGTGCAGGCGGTGGCGAAAGTCGGCAATCTCGCCGGCCAGGGCGGCAGCATCATCGCGCAGGGCGATGGTCAGGTCGGCTGAGGAAGCGGGACGTGCCACGGCGGGCCCTTTCGCTGGAAAATGGATCCCTCGAGTGTGACGGCCTTCCCCTGACCCACGCTCGATAACGTGAGAAAATTGCAGCCAACCATCTGAAAACCGAAGGATCCTGCATGGAGCTTCCTCCTGATGACCTCGAACTGATTCACGCTCTTCAGCTCGCTCCCCGCGCCACGTGGACCCAGCTCGGATCCGTGCTCCGCCGGCATCCGGCAACCCTTGCCGCCCGCTGGGAACGGCTCCGCGCGGACGGACAGGCCTGGATCACCGGTCATATCGGCACCGCCGACGGCCAGGGGTGTGTCACTTTCATCGGCCTCGAATGCCGTTCCGGGCACCGGGCGGAAGTACTCGAACGCCTGTGCGCTGTCCCCGAGATCGGAACCGTGGAGGAAGCGGCCCGGGCCTGGGACCTCCGGCTGACCGTCCTCACCCGCAATTGGGAACAGGTGGCCAGGGGCGTGCTGCCAATAGTGCGCACCGATCCCGACATTATGCGCAGCCAAGTGACGCTCGCGACCAGGCTCTACTCGGCCGGAAACAACTGGCGCCTGGACGTGCTGTCCCCTGAGCAGCAACGACGCATAGCTGCCCTGCATCCCGGCGTGACACGTCCGCCCGGCGCCACTCCTCCAACCTTGCCGCAATTAATGACCGTACTGGCACGGGACGGGCGAGCCTCCGCGGTCGAGATCGCAGCCGAAACGGGCACCCATCCGACCACCGTAACAAGACACTTGCGCCAGGCATGTGAGACCGGCCTGCTGGCGTTGCGTTGTGAACTAGCCCAGGACTGGTCCGGTTACCCCATAGGTTGCCAATGGTACGTGCGCGTACCGCCCGCCCAGCTGGAGGCGGCAGTAAGTTATCTTCGCTCCTACCGAACCTTAAGGCTTTGTGCCGCCACAACCGGAGACGCCAATCTGACGTTCTATCTCTGGCTACGCACACCAGGTGCCATCGCCGACGTGGAAGCCGGCCTCCAACAGGCTGCACCTGCGGTGCAAGTCATCGAGTCCGACGTCGGGGTCAGAACGCACAAACGTACGGGATGGATGCTGAACGAGGATTCCACCGCCACCGGCGAAGTAATTGTCACCCCGGTCCTGCCCCCAGCACCACCGCTGCACGACCACCGCCGCCACTGAGAGGCGCGGCCCCACCATTAGACGGAGCACCACCCCGACTAGTGGCGGGACGTTTTTGCCGCAGCAAAGACCGCCGCGGCCAGTAACGGGGCCGGTCCGGTGACCGGCCGAGGGGCGCAGTAAGTGCGCCTCGTGGGAGCCCGGTGTCCGGTCCCTGCGGTGATTGTCGTCGATCCATGGAGTTGGTCTATAAGTGTTTCGATGAGGGCCTGTCCAGTCCGTCGAGGTGGTTCCCTGAGTTTCAGGAGGCGTTGAACGTCGAGGCGGCGGGCATGGGGAGCCATCCTTTGAGGTCCTTCACGCATCGTCCGCCTTGGATGATGGCGCCGATGGTGGTCGGGTCTGAGAGCAGGCTGATGTCCGTTAGCGGGTCAATCTCTGTTATGACCAGGTCGGCGAGCTTGCCGGCCTGCAGGGTGCCAAGGTGGTCGTCCAATCTCATCAGTTCCGCCGCGTTTTTGGTGGCTGCGACAATGGCGTCCATGGGGACAGGCCCAGTTCAACCATGTACGCGAGCTCTTTCAAATTCTCGCCGTGGGGACAAACGCCGGCGTCTGTGCCCATGGCGACCTTCACCCCTGCTTTGAGAGCCGCGCCGAGATGTTCGCGGGCGATCCCGGACCACAGCACTTTTTTTCTCGTACAGGTAGGCCGGGACCTTCGCGGGGTCCGGGACGCGCAGGGCGGAGCTTAGGGTCGGGACCAGGAAAGCGTCCTGCTCCTGCAGGAGCGCGATAGCTTCAGCATCGATCTCATATCCGTGTTCGATGCTCGTAACCCCTCCACGCAGTGCTTCGAGGATGCCGGCGGCACCCTGGGCGTGTGCCGCGACAGGCTGGCCGCTGCGGCGGGCGGTCTCGTTCTTTATCAGCCGGATCTGGTGTTCAGGAACGCCAAGATCGTGGGGTGTGTCCGAAGGGCTGGATACGCCGCCTGTGGTGCAGATCTTGATGACGTCGGCCTCGGAGCGAATCAGCGTCCGAACGGCGCGTCGCATTTCGTCGTCAGAATCTACGGTCATCAAGGCCGTCAGTGACATGCTCCTTTCGCCGTTGGGCATGCACGTGTCGGCGTGTCCCCCGGTGGGGGAGAGCACAGCAACCGCCAAATGAAGTCGCGGGCCGAGGATGGCGCCGCCCGCTATTGCCCTGCGGTAGCCAGCGTCGAGACCGCCGAGGTCCCTGGCTGTGGTGATGCCGGCCATGAGGGTGTCGTGGATGATCCCTGCGGCGGCCAGGACGTGTTCGGACTCGAACCGTGCGGCGCGCTGTGCCGGGGGCGTTTCCAACGATAGCGACAGGTGGACGTGAGTATCGATGAACCCGGGCAGGAGCGTTTTTCCTTTGAGGTCCACGGTCGTTGCTTCAGGATGGTCATCGGGGCCGCGCCGTGGGCCGGCATAGAGGATGCGGTCACCGTCGATAATAACTTCTGCGTCATCGACAGGTGCTGCGCCGGTGCCGTCGATCAGTCTGGCTCCCGTGAGCCTCAGAACGGCCCCGGTGGGGGAGGGGGTCAGGGGAAGTCGTGCTTCGTGCATCACAGTACTGCCTTACGTCGCATCATTATGGTTGGTGTTCTTGGCGTCAGGGGCGCAGTCTTTTGTTTCGGTCAGCGGACCAGGATTCCCATGCCCGGCCCGGTTCCGGTGCCGGTGAAGAAGAATGCGCTGAGCACGAGTACCCAGAGGAACCAGAACACGATGGTGAAGGGGAGCATCCGGCCGATTATCGAACCAATGCCGGCGTCGGGCTCATATTTTCGGAGGAACGCGAGGATGATGACGAGGTAGGGGTTCAGGGGAGTGAGGGCCTGGGTGGCGGAGTCCCCGACGCGGAAGGCGGCCTGGATAAACCCGGCTTCATAGCCGATCAGGGCGAACATCGGAATGAATACTGCGGCGATGAGGGTCCACAGCGAGGAACCCGACGCGATGAGCAGGTTCAGCAACGAGACCACCACAATGAATGCGATCACGGCACCGAAGCCGGTGAAGTTGACGTCCTGCAGAGTGCGGGCGCCGTTGACAGCGACCCAGGAGGCCAGACCGCTCCAGGTAAACAGGGCCAGGAACTGAGCCATGACGAAAGCCACCACGATGAAGGAAACGGCGTCCTTGACGGACTGGCCCATCATCTCAACCACGGATTGGATCCCCGTGATCTTGCGCAATCGGGCCCCGTACACGATGGAGGGAACGATCAGGACGGTGAACACGAGGAAGATGACTGAACTCAGCAGGGGGGATTTCGGCAGGAACCCGCCTTGCTCGTTGCGCAGCGGTGAGCCTTCGGGCAGGGTCAGTGCCAGCACGCCGGCGACTACGAGCACCAGCGCCAGCCCGGCCCAGCGCAGGGCGCTGCGTTCGGGTGCGGTGACTGCTGCGGATGCCGCTGCATCACTGTCGTGCTCGGCTGCCTTGCCGGTACCGACGCCCATCCGGTTCAGGCGTGGCTCAAGGATCTTGTCAATGACAAGGCCGCCGGCCACTGTCAGAACGACCGATAGCACCACGTTCAGTGCCAGGTTGGACACCGCCGTCACGGGAAGGACCGCCCCGGCCACTGGTACGGCAGCAGCGTTCGAGATGCCGGCCAGCAAGGCGTCGGTCGACGTGACGAAAGGCGTGCAGCTGAACGCGGCAATGCCGATCGCGTAGGATCCCAGCAGCCCGGCGACCGGGTTGCGTCCTGCAGCTTTGAACACCAGCGCCGCGATCGGCGGAATTACCAGGATCGAGGCGTCAGACATGATGTGTGCGCACAGCGCCACGAGCGCAATCACGTACGGCAGTGCCCATCGCGGTGCCCTGCCCAGCGTCGATTTCACGAGAGTGAGCAGCAGGCCCGTGCGTTCTGCCACGCCGACGGCAAGCAGCAGGGTGACCACTACGCCGAGAGGGGAAAGGAGATGAAGTTATCGACCGCTGTGGTCATCAGCCAGGCGATGCCCTCGCCGGTGAACAGTCCCTTGACGGGAGTCAACTTGCTGCTGCCGGGAACCTGCGTGTTGACGCCGAACCATGACACAACCGTAGAGACAATGCCGACCCCCAACAGCAAGTAGAGGAACAAGGCGAAAGGCTCAGGCAGCTTGTTGCCGGCGCGTTCTACACCGTCGATAATCCGGGCCCCAAGTCTGCGGCGCGGCTCCGTGGGAGTCTTCAGAGCCATCACAACGCTGACCCTACATTCGGGAGGCAAAAGGCGACCTGGCCTGCCCGGCGTATCACTGCAACCTGCTTGTCCGCTTTTGCGACGGACTGGAATGATGAGGGGGATCCCATTGGTTCTCCGATGTGGCGTGGGTCATATGGACGAAGGCAAACTCTACGGTCCACGAGAAAATGCGTCCCAAAATGCAGGAAAATAATCCCATGGAAGAAATAGTGCAGCATAGTTCTCCCTTGGCGGAACGGGACATTGAGTTAGTCAACGCCCTCCAAGTGGCACCGCGTGCGCCATGGGAAGACCTGGCTGAGGTCCTGAACGTTCACCCCACGACGCTTTCGCGACGATGGGCGCGGTTGACCGGTGCTGGACTCGCCCGTGTCTCGATCACACCGGGGCCAGAACTTTTGCGGGTCATGGACGTGGCGTTCGTCGAACTGACCTGCCAGAACAACCGCGTCCTGGACGTTGTCGAGAAACTCATTCTGGACCAGCGGCTCATGTCCATCCAGTTCATCGCCGGCCCGGCACATCTTTTGTTGACGATCGCTGCGGCAGAGCACAGCCTCTCCACTTTCCTGCTCACTACCATCGGCAGTCTTGACGGGGTGCTGCACTACTCGGTGCGTTCCGTCACCAGCCAGATCCTCGACGCCGGCCGGTGGCACTTCCACGCACTGCCGGCAGCAAAACTGCGCAGCCTGTCCCAACTCCATAAGCAAGCATTTAATGCCGGCGAAGGAGCCGCGGTAAAAATGGATACCGCCAACCAGGCTCTGATGCGTGAGCTCAGTGCTGATGGCCGCGCCAGTCTTCGCGAACTCGCTGCCGTCGCCGGCATATCCCCGGTGGCCGCCGCACGGCGCGTTACCCGCCTGGTCGGTGGAAAATACATCACCGTGCGCTGCGACGTCGCCCGACGAGGATCAGGACGCAGCTACAGCGCCATCCTGTGGGGCTCAATACCGCCTGACCGGGTCCCGACCCTGGGTGAAGGACTCCCCGACCGGGTACCGGCCCTGCGCCTAATGTCATCGGTCACCGGGGCCAACAACATCCACATGGTCGTCTGGCTAAACAACCCCATGGACCTACTCCACGTCGAGCGGCAGCTCCTCCAGTCCGTTGACGGCCTGGCGATCGAGGACCGCCGTATAGTGCTCCGCACCTTTAAATACAACGGCGTAAGACTCAACGACGACGGAACATTTGGCCAGATAGTCCCCATGGCCTACTAGCCATGAAAACGAGAATGCTGGCCCGCTCAGGACTTGCTTGGAACGAACACCCTGATGAACAAGCGGATGTCCGCCGGCGACCATTGGAGTTCGCACGCGAGCTCATCTCCGAACGCACCATCGCCGGCCTCGCGTCAGCCTGCGCTTGTGGCCGGAATGGGGAAGGCCCTACAAAATGACCGCGGCGAAACTCCGGCTCGCTTTGGCGTCCATGGGCAAGCCCGGAACCAAGTCAGCACCCTCTGCACCGAACTCGGGATCACCCGCCAGACCCTGACCGGCATGTATCCCCGACCGGGGAACCCCAGCCCGGGCTGCTGGAGGGAATCGCCGGTACCCTTCAGGTACCCCTCGACGCCACCTTCGAGCTCGTGTCGGCGATCGGAGACGAGATGCCTCTGCTGCAAAGTTTCCTCGAGCGTCAGCGAGAGAGGGATGCGATCTTCGACTACGAATCGGGAGGCGTATTCGTGATCTTCCGACGCCAGTATGCCGAAGGCGACATCGCCTTCTATACCGGTGTCCATGGAGGGTACATCGGGGCCATCAAGGGGCTGTCGAGCGTACCGGCGCACTTCGCCGCTGCCGTGGCTCTCGCTCGGATGGGGAGAAAAGACCGCTGTCTGGTCGACGCGCGGATCGCTTGGCCGAGACTTGCTTAGGACCACCTGTCGAGCCTGCTCCCGGGATGGGCGGAACGATTTACGCAGGGATTGAAGACCATCCTTCCAGGAGAGGACAAGAGTCATTGAGACCGCAACCCTGTTTCTAGAGAGCGGATCCATCAAGGCTGCGGCGGAGTCCCTCTATTGCCATCGGAATACGGTGGTCAATCGGTTGGCGAGTCTTCGCGCAGCAACTGGACTGGATCTTCACGTACCGCGGGACGCGGCGCTGGCAACGGTCTTACTCGCGGACGTGGCACCAGAAGCTTAGCCACACGATCAGGCTCTTGGCAGCCACCATGCCCCGGGGCGCAGAGGAAATAACCGATCAGGCAAAGCTAGGACGGTCTCAGTGCTTTGCAACAGCTGTCCTAGTCCAATATCAGGTTCCATTTTCTGTTCCTCAGTACATTCATTGCCAGTCGCCTTTGCTCTGGCAAGTTCGCCCCCACGTTCGCATCAGACGTTCACCGCAGCCCGCTGGCTGTTGTCCAGAAGCTATCCCTCGCTACGGAGCTTTTCTAGTCACAGAAGACGTACGGCGATCGGGTGCCAATTTCCACTGGCACGGTCAGAAATGCTACGAACAGTGCCTACCAGGGTGTCCTAACGCCGATAATGGAGATTCTGTAAAGTAGCGGAGCGAACTCGAACCAATGGCTTACTCCAACGAGAAGAAAGACGCCATTTGAAATTGAGCCCCAGGTCCTCCGGTGAGCGCCAATCACCAAGTCTCGCGGCCGGGGAGGTGGTCCGAGTCAGTTAGGACGTCCCGCGTCTCGCCAATTCCTCCCGCCCCGTCGCTGCCTCAGGTCCGACCCCACTCCGAAGTTAGGGTAGGTCTGCTACACCCCGCTCGGTCTCGGCAGACCCAGCCTAGGTATATCTGGTGAGAGGCCAAAGCTCGAGCGGCTGCGGGACCTACCTGCAGGTTCCTTGTTCTTGCGTATGCCGACTAGCGCGGCGCAAAACATTATGGAGCAACAACGAACGGAGCTACGAGCCTTACGATTTCTTGTCAATCGAGGTAGCCGGAGCAGACTTTCGAGTAGGGCGAATCAGAGTATGACGAGGGAGGCGAAGTCGGCGGGCGGCTTCTTTTCGCCGATCTTCCATAAGTTCAATTGCTTCTGGAGCGTTGATGGCTCCCTGGAGCATACGAACGCCTGGCGCGACTTCCAGCCACTTTGGTTCAGCTGCAATGCTCACGGCGGCCTCCTAATGGTCATTGGGGCTTCACTTGCCTAACGCTCCCTTAGCAAGAGCATACAGGAGCTGAGTGACACGCCTATCAGCATCGTCAAATTCTCCACCCAGCTTGATTGCGGCAGCATCTTTAGGGTCCATGTCCAGAGCTACGACACCGCAGGGCGACGCACCCTCATAGTAGGGAACGGCCATCACGAATGGGCCCAATGATTGGCTGCTGCTGGCGGGTCTCGCGACCTTCAAAAACTCCTCGTGGGTTAAGCCGAATTTCGACTCTTGAGGGAGGGCTTCCCAGCTGTCTTTAGATCGATCGTAGGCCTTTGCCCATGCCTGAGAAACATCCACAGCTAGCGGATTATTGTCTTGCAGAGCTGTACCCATCACGCCCATGCCGACCCGCCAGCGGAGACCCGAAGAATGGGTCTCCATCAGCAGTGTCGATTCAGCTACCTTGAACAGGGGCTTACGTTCGCGCTTGACCCAATCCAAGAAGTTCCTTCTCCTGACAGCCCATACCTTGACGGCACATTCAGACAGTCGTAGTGCATGTTTGTTCACAACAGCCAGATCCTCGAGCTCTCGCAGCACTACGTTGATGTCTATGTAGATTGCCTGCGCCTTCTTCTTGTTCTTGCGCGACAGCCAGTCCCAGAGAGCATCTAGTAGTCCCCAAAGGGTCACAGGTGCGGCGGCGGCTGCGCGGACCAGGCTCCAAACATCCGGCGCCGGCGAAGGGAATAGTCAGGGACCTAGCACCCAGCCCATTAGGAGCATTAAGACCGCTATGACGAGGAGTACTATCCTAGTTTGCGATCCAAAGCGCTCAAACTGTTGAAAGATCCACGAATTCACTCCTCGACGCTATATGACGAGTCGTCAGTGCGGTGCAGATGACACCGAAACCCTGCTTAGCGGGACAACTGGGCCCCAACAGGCGGGTTAGTAGGAAGTCGAATAAGCAAACCGAGAAGGGCGCTTCCTTCCAGGAAATTGCGTGCACTACTCATCGGCACTCCCTTGACCCCTAGGGCTACAACGCAGCAGGCAGCTTCGTCAGCTTTGCGGCCGGCCAGGATTCACAACTAGTGGAAGCCAGGAACTCCGCAGGTCGGGATTGTCGGCAAATCGAGAACTTGGCGGATACATGCGGGATTCGCTCGCCTGATGACAGCTATAACGGACGTTCTGTCAACCTAACTCTGTGTGCCTTGCGGCTCAACGTGTCGGAAAAAACTAGTCAATGAGGCCTCGGCAGCTGATCCGACAGATTGTCAGATTGCCTCACAAGGCTGAACGGCGTTCTCGATTTTTGCAGGGATGGCAGAGTTCTGAGCGAAGGGTCGAGGGGTGCTAGTGAGGTTCAACCACGACAAGTTTTCGCTGCTTCCTTCCGCTGCCAGCAGCAATTACCGATTCGAGCTGCTCTAACGGAAAGCGGCTAGATGTTGCAATCTCTTCTAGGGAGATGCCCTCGGAAAGGAGTAGATCTTTGGCCTTTTCTAGAAGAGATGGTGACTCTGGTGGGCCCAGTGGTCCAGGTTCGGGTAGGCCCATCGTCGATAGTTGGATATTTGCCCTGCGGTAGAGTGCATCGGACCATAGCCCGAGCCGATTGGCCCGGAAGCAGAGAGCTCTGAGGCTGACTCCCCATTTTTTCTTCGCTTGCTGAAGTGTTTCCCAATCGAGTCGTTTGGGCAGGTCCGGGACGATCTCTTCTTCCGGCATTAGGAAGGCGGCCGCGAAGCCATGCGCTTGATTCTCGACGAGCTTGGAACCAGGTGCGACTCCTTCGTGCATCACAAGGTGGCCTAGTTCGTGCGCTGCATCAAAGCGGCTTCGTGCTTTGTCGTCCTTTTGTGGAGAGAGGAGGATGAGCGGACGTTCACCCGAGTTGGTAGAGAAGGCGTCGACGGCCGAGTCGATAAAGTTGGGAAGCCTTAGGGCGATGATTCCATTCGCTTCAACGAGTCGCACCATGTTGGCTATTGGCCCGGAGGGAACGCCCCACGACTTGCGAACCTCGGCGGCAGCGGCAGAGATTTCCGAGCTACTTGGCGTTTCTGGCAGGAAAGCAGCTGGCAAGTTGACTCCCGGCAATTCGACGTATTGTTCAAGCACGTCAATCACGGCCAAACCTGTTTCAGCGAAGGCTAGGGCTTGGTCGCGCGTGAGGGCGGGTGTAGCGCGTAAAGAGCGAAAATGCGCTTCGGTGGCTGGCACTTGGGTTATGGGGCGTCCCATCCGCAGATAGTCGGTAGGTACACCGAGTGCAAGGGCCAGCTGTCCCAAGACCGTACGTGTGGGCCGGCTTTGTCCCTTTTCGAATTGGGTTACGGCAGCTGGTGTGATTCCCGCGTTTGAGGCAAGGGTGGTTCGCTGGAGTCGCTTGAGTCGTCGTGCCACGGCCAGCCGCTGCCCGTCGAAGTCGACCACAGCGCCGTCGGCACGCCGTCGTCGTGCTGCCATGAGCTGGTCGGATTCGCTGGTCATTTCGATTCCTCTTTAGGCGGCTTGATCTTCAGCCGGACCTTAGGCGTCGGCTCTTCGAGCGCGTCAAAGTCGGCTGAGTCTGTTGGCTGTATCGACGAAGGGACAGGCAACAATATGTTCTCGTCGGTTTCGTCCAGCCACAAAGGGCGGCTTACTGCAATCCATGGACTAGGGCCTATCACGGGTATGCCCAGCCAGCCAGCTGTTAGTCCCGTGGATTCTTGCCCGCTCCACACCAAGAACACATCAGAGTAGGCATTAACTGCAGATCGGGTGTCCTGGTCGACGGCTGCTATATCGAACAGAGACTCCTGGCCTGAACTACTTGCTTGGGTGGGCTTGAATGCGGTGTTCCGCAGTGCCGCATTCAATCTCGTCAAGCTGTTGCTGTCCCATTTGAAGTCGCGTTCCCATAAGGGAGTTCTGCTTCCGCTGCGCGGCGCCTTGAGGATATGGAGATTCACACCCCCGGCTGTGATTAGCAGGGAGCCGTCAGGTTCGGATGCCCTGGCTCGGCTTGCGCCCCAAGCACCTTCCCCCGCTTGGAATGCTTTTAAAGCCCTTTGACGGATATTGTGCGCGGACAAGATGCCGAACGCGCCGGCGGTGTCCCCAAGAGCGGCCGGTTCATAGCGATCCATGTTGATGGACCAGACATCACTGATCGTCTTGTGAAGCCAGTCCAGCAGTTCCGACTCCCTGAATTTGTCTGTGAGTGAGTCAAGAAACTGAAGCCCGCCTGCGTTCCATGGGTACATGCAACAAGTAAAGCACACAGTCTCAACGACCATCTCTGCAGCTGAAAAATTAGCGAACCGCACGTTCCCTGCGGAAAAATTAAGCAGAATCCTTGCTTCTTAGGCACAGTTCGCTTATGGTTGCCGGAGGGCAGCGGAAGACTGCCGGGTTCGGTTCACGATGAAGGACGGGTTATGGGGACTAACAGGCGGATTGTGCAGAAACGCGATGACGGCACGTTTGAAGTCAAGAAACCGGAGTCCACGCGGGCGTCTGCTGTAGCCAGAACACAAGGTGAAGCGATAGTTCGGGCTCGGCAGATCCTGTCAAAAGATGGGGGAGGGGAACTTCAGGTCAGAGGCCTCAACGGCCAGATTCGGAAGCAGGACACGGTTACTCCTGCCAACGACCCTCGTTCTACCAAGGGCTGAAACAGGTGCCAGTGCCAGCGAGTGAAGAAAGCCGGATGTCCCTGTATCGACTCACGGGGCTCGACTCGTCAGTAGATGCGATCCGAGAAAAATACGTAGAAGGCTTCCACGGTGAGACAGTGCAGGTAGGCGACCGTTCCGCCCTGCTTTTTCTGCGGTAGGACCGACGAAAAGGACGTGGGCTGGGGCCCGACCCTTCACAGCCTGAGCGGCAAGGCGGTCAGCCTGAAAAGTTCTGTTCCTGCAGCAGTACTCCTGATCCCCGACGAGCAGCCCAGCGTCCCGCACAGCAGCCGGGAGGACGCCGCAGTAGAGGCAGCGACCGATGACCGTGTTGTCTGGGCAGTTACGTTTGGCATGGGATTCCAGCTCCTCGATCAGCGATACGTTGATAACGGCTTCGGTCAGCGCATCGCCATACGCTGTGCTGACCAAACCAGGCTGAACTCCGTCACCAAAGTAACTCTCGATGAAAGATCCAAGACCGAACGATCATCAATCCCGTCTGGGGCGTCACTGCGGAGCTTTGGCTTCGAAGACATCGGCGAACTCGCCACGCGTCTCGTGGCCTCCGGCAACGTACAAGGCGTAGGCAACCCCCTGAAGCCGGTCACGATCCGCGGCGCCGATGCCCTCAGCCTGCCGCTGTCCAAGAAGCCCGAGGCCTTTCTCCAAGACCTAGAGAGCATCAAGAAGACACTCAAGCTTCCACCCGTGAGTGACGAGCTGGGCTTCTTGGAGAAACTGACCCTCATTAAGGACAAGGAGTTGATTGCGACCCTCGACGAAGACTTGCTTGACGCCATCATTGCGTCCGACGGTAAGCGGCTCGGCCTTGCATGGCCTCACGAAACCATTGACGAATTCGGCATGCCCCAGGCATACAAGCTTGTCGGCACGTCGGAACGATCCCCCCCGAGACGGACTTCCTACACTCGATGCCCTGCTGGAGCCTGTTCGCAAGGCACCCCCAGCTCGCCGGAAGCATAAGTTCGACAGCCTTGCCGTCATGCTCTTGGAAAACGCGGATGAGCAGCTGGCCAGCGGAAAGCTGCCCGTACGGAAGTGGCTATCGTACGAAACTGACAGGCATGGCCGGAAGTACTTTCTCCATGGTGGACGGTGGTACATCATGGAACGGGACTACGCCGAAACAGTCCGGAAACGGACCGTGGAGATCTTCAACAGGGCTTCGCCGCTGCCAGCGCTCCCAGCGTGGACGACTAAGTCCGGGGACGAGTTGGCCTACAACCAGGAGCTAGCTGAACTTACCGGCGGCCTGTGCCTCGATCGTCAATTGATCCAAGGCGACACGCGCAAGGGAAGGATTGAGGCCTGCGACGTGCTCCTTAAAGATGGAACGTTCATCCACGTTAAGCACGCGGATTCGTCATCACCAGCAAGCCACCTACTCGCCCAAGCGTTGGTGTCCACTGAAGTCCTTACCTACGACAAGACGGCAAGGCAGAGCCTCGCAGCAAAAATTGAACAACAAGGCGCCGATCCGGCCGATTACCAGCTCATGCCCAAGCGGGTGGTAATCGTTATCGCCAAAACTGGAAAACTTCTGGACGCAGACTCCCTCTACACCTTCACTCAGGTCAATCTTGGGCGTCAGGACCGTGCACTCGCTTCACGAAGCGTCGATGTGTTTCTGGTCCCCATCATCAAGGAGGATAGATAGGGAACGCCGTCGGCAACTGACTCTGCGTGGTTTCTCTCGCAGCCGGTAATCAAGGTGTTTACTGCCGGATCGCTCGGGCCAGCGTCGTGGGGCCCGGATTTAGGGTGGCTACTTCGGTCTGGCATGGCGCAGGTACTGGTAGACAGTTTCCCTGCTGATCCCGTACTCGCGGGCCAGGGCGACTTTCGGAACCCCGGTGCCGGCGCGCTCCACCATTTCAGCGGCCCGTTCCGGCGAAAGTGTTTTCTTCCGTCCCGTGTAAGCTCCGCGCTGCTTGGCAAGGGCAATTCCTTCCCGCTGCCGCTCCCTGATCAATGAGCGTTCGAACTCTGCGAATGCACCCATGACGGAGAGCATGAGGTTGGCCAGCGGGGAGTCTTCGCCGGTGAAGACCAGATTCTCTTTCAAGAACTCGACGCGTACTCCTCTGCGAGTGAGGCCCTGCACCAGGGCGCGCAGGTCGTCCAGGTTTTCGGGCGAGCCGGTCCATGCTGTGTACCACGACGGCATCGCCGTCGCGTGCAAACCGCATGAGCTCGGCGAGCTGGGGCCTGGCGGTGTCCCTGCCAGAGGCTTTGTCGGTGAAGACCCGATCCAAAACTTGGTCTTCGAGCTGGCGCTTCTCGTTCTGGTCCAACGAGCTCACGCGGACGTACCCGATGCGTTGACCTGCCATGGCTGCCTCCAACCTTCACGCTCTGGGATTGAGTGTCAGCGCCTTCCCGGACGCACGTCAAGGGCCACCGCAGTCGGCCCGACGCCGAGCGGGGCGGCTCAGCCCCTTGTTTTCTGCAGCGGTCATGGGTCCGGTGCCGCGCCGGCATTCTTCAGCGAATTCTCAGGTTGCAGCTACACACTGAGGTGAAGCTCCGGTCCAGCCGCTATCTGGTCGGAGCTTCGCCATGTGCGGCCCGGGGAGTGGCAGAGCCCCGCGGGTGGACCGTGGTCACCCCTGGTGCGCCTCGGCAACTGCAGTGAGAGGCCTGGGCGCAGAATCCATCAAAGTCAGATATGCGAACACCGGTACGGGTGCTGGTGTCCTATGCGGTCGCGCCGGGGTTGCTTGTCAGAAACTATCCGCGCGGCATTTGCGTTGTCCATCAGCATCCTTCGGAAGCGGGGCAGTGAGTGATGAACTCAAAAAGGCAATGCTAGTTGAACCTTCAACTAAGTTTACTGGCATCCCTGCGGATCTAAGCCGGTCGTATTCTCTCGAGAGTCGGATGAGGAACAGAGCTGGGATAAAAGACCACGTGTGCGATAAGCGGTCAGCCGGTATCGTCTCGGAGTAGCAAGGACGGCTACTAGTGGAAGCGATCGACATGCGTGGAGTAGGGCCCTTTTCGCAACGGCAAAAGCTGATAATGACGATCGGGACGTCTAGCTTGACCGCGCTTGCGTTTATTACGTTTGTCGTGCACCTAGTCACAGGTAGCGGCGAATGGCCGTTTTATGGATTGTGTGTTGTAGCTGGAGTAACCATGGTCGTTTGGGTCCGAAAGGCTCCGACTACTGGTGCTCGAGGATGACCGGTCTCGGTTTGAGCCTGTTCGCGATTGGCGCTGTTGGTTTGTTGGCCAGCGTCGTTTATGCGCTCATCGATAAGCTGAAAACTGGGGTCCTGTTTCGGCGGAAGAAACTTCTACTCCCTGTGGCGTTCGGGTCGGGTGCGCTTGGTCTGGTCGGCATGCTGATCGTTTATTTCTCCCAACAGCCTTGAACGGATGAGGCAGGTGGTTCCCAAGCGGTTGCCTCAGGGTCTGGTTCTGAGGTTGACGTAGCGGGACCAGGCGTCGCCTGCCGCGTCTGCGTGGAGAAAGGCTACTTGGTGGCTGTATCCGAGTGCGTCCGCGACCAGTGGCGGTGGTGAGACTAAGAGGTGTTCGTCGAGGGCCGTGTTTCGTGCGCCCCGAAGGTCGATGCCCAAGCTTCGGAGCCTATCCATGATGCCGTTTGGGTGAAGTGGTTGTCCGGCCCGGGTCCCCGGGAAGAGCCAGGGGCTTTGTGCGTCTGATCCTGTTCTGAGATTGGGACGGCCTGCAAGGTGCTCTCGAAGCAAGTCGGCGAAGGGTTCGGGAATGGGCACTGGGTGCGGGCCGAAGGTGATCCGCATGTTCCCGGTGCTTTCATTGGTTTCGATAGCGTCGGTCCGGAGTTTTGCGACCCGAACGAGCGGCTGGGCATAGAGAAGCAGCAGGATGCCGGCGACTCGGTAGGGCAGGGACTCGCTGGTGCCGGTAAGCAGTTCCCGGAGCCAGGCCACGCGCTGGTCCTGGGTGATCGCGGGGCGGGTTTTGGCTGCGTAGTGGCCCATGTCCACTCGGTGGTTTTTGCCGGTGTTCTTGATGAAGACGATGAAGGTGCGGATGGCTTTTCTTGTCGTGGGACCGGTTGCGAGCCAGGTTTCGATGTCTTGCTGGGTGCAGCTCGCAGCCGTCCGCTGGTGGGTTTCCCAGAGCCAGTCCAGAAACTTTACGGTTTCGGTGATCTCTTGCTTGGCCGAGTGGACCGGGGCTTGGGCGCTCTTCTCCGGTGTTGTGATGGACCGGATGCGCCGGAGGTGATGCCAGGTGGCGAACTGTGCGACGGGTTTGGCGACCTCCTCGGGCAGGTGGCGGACCTTGTCGTCAATCCAAGTTTCGAACCGGGCCAGATACGGGTCTTGGTAGGGGAGGAGTCCATGATGAATGAACAGGGCGCGCAGGTGATTGGCTTCGCGGCTGGCTGACTTAGCCGCGGCATCGAGTCCTTCGTGCGTCAAGGGGGTTTCCCCGCTCGATAGAGAGCCGAGGAGTGCTTGGACTATGAGGGAGCGCTTCCACGTGATGATGCTCTCGGGCCGGTCCGCTTTGCAAAGGGCCTCGACGATTTTGCCGGCGGTGTCCGGGTCGACGGGGTGCATGAGCAGTAGTTCGTTGAGGTCCTCCCGGAGGGCGCAGCGGGCGCATATGCCGCGCCGGTAGAACTCGCCCTCCGTATTGCAACGGGTGCAGTGGAAGTCGTGGATGATGCCGGCGCAGGGCGCGCAGCGGGGCCCTCCGGCAGCCGCGGGAGGGCCTGGCAACAGTCGATGCTGGCCGCAGTCCGGGCAGGTCCCGTGGGTGCGGGTGGCGGTGGTAAAGCATGGGCCGCAGATTTTCCCTTCGGGCCAGGTGGCGCGGGTTTTACCGGCGGCCCGGCCGCAGCGTGCGCAGGTAGCAGTCCCGGTGGTGCGGGGCCGGCCGCGGCTGGTGTTGCGGGGGCTGAGACCTTCGGGTTTGTCAGTGATCATTGTCGATGATGCGTGCGCGCCGTGGTCTGACGGTGCGGTTTAGGTCGACGACGTTGGGGGCGCTGGTGCCGGTTTTGCGTCCGCGGACGTCGGCGGCCGTGACGGTGATGAGGTCCTCGGGTCCGCAGGAGAAGATGTCGCAGATCGCGGCGATGACCTGCAGTGCGACGCGTTCAGGTTTCTGGTTGACGAGCCGGTAGACCTGTGGTCGGGACAAGGTGATCCCGCGCTCGGCCAGCAGTGGGATGAGGTCGGTGGTGTTGTGAAGTCCCCGTGCCGCCATGAGCTCGGAGAGCCGCCACTTGTATTCAACTTCGCGTCTCACCATTGACCTCGCATCTGCACGCCCAGGACTTCATCCAGGGTGCGGTCCAGCGCAGCCCGGAGGGTCGTGTTGCGGAAGTCGTCGCTGACGAACTGGTAGATCCCGGTGGTGGAGGCGTGTTCGTGGCCCATCTGATGTTGCACGAATCTAGGATCCCATCCGTCCTCCAGCAGGTGCGTTGCATAGGAGCGCCGGAGCGAATGCAGGTCCAGGCCATCCATTGGCAGGCCCAGCTCGTCGAGGTAGCGCCGGAGCCGGCGCAGCAGGGTGGATTCACAAATTAGGCCACCGCGTTCGCTGGGGAACAGGTCCAGGGTGTCGAGCGTGCCTCGTCCGTTGGCGAGCCAGTCCTCGAGGACGCCTGCGGTCCAGTCGAAGACCGTCAAGACGCTGCGGGGTTTGTGCGGGGACCCCTTGCGGGATTTGCCGAACCGGACCTTGCAGACGCCTGCCTTGCCGAACCTTCGTGCTTGGGGGTTGGCCGCAAAGTCGATGGTTTGCAGGTGCCGGAGTTCGTTGAACCGCAAGCCGTACGAGTAGGCGACTTTCAGCATGACGGCGTCCCGGTAGGCTGCCTGCCAGCCTTTCTTGCCCGAGGCGGCGATGAGTTCGACCTGGTCGTCGGCGTGATCGAACAGCATCTGCAGTTCCGTCTTGGTGAAGGGCCGCTTGGAGGCGCGTCCTTCGTACTCCTGTGTGTGGGAGGCGGTGTTCCAGTCAAAGAAGACCTGGGACGGGTGTGTGCCGAAGCGCTGTTCGCAGACCTGGTCCCAGCCGTAGTCGGGGTTCGACACGTAGGACGTGAACCGGCGGAGCGTGGACTGGTAACCCCGGATAGTGGAGTGCGTCAGCTGGTGGATTGAGCGGAGGTCACCGAAATACTCCTCGACGTGCTCCGGTGCCCAGTTCCAAGGGAACTCGTTCACATGGTTGACGAACCTGCGGACACTTGCGATTCCCTTGTCGATCGTGTCGAACTGGAGGTTCCTGGAGAGCTGCTGGTTGCGCCACCCGGTCAGCATGTCCTCGAGCGTCTGTTCCTCGGGATGCAGCAGCTGCACCGCGCTCAGCTGCAGCACACGCCCGGACGCGTCGACCGCCATTCTCACCCCGCTTTTCCCTCGAAGTTGTGCTCAAATCCTGAATCAATGATTCATTAAATGCATCATCAGCACAAAACTGCAGGTCAGAGGCTTGTCATGACTGCTTAAAGGTTCAGCCGTGCAGCTGCCGGACAGCACCTGACCAGCTGCACATCAAAGCTTTCGCGTCGAATGTTCCGCGGAATCTCAAGGAAGTTAGAGATCTGCTCGCGCATCCGGGGGATCGGGACGATTGATTCATCTGATGCAATACGCAGAGTACGAGTTTACATAAGGTCCACTATCGGCGTTTCAGAATGCCCGGGGGAGAGCCTATTTTGGCCTAAACCCGAGCGTTCCGCTCGGGCTGGATCGTCACCACCTGGAACAGGCCAGTTTCCTCGCTGGCGTTCGCCCCGGCCATGCCAACGACGGCGACGGGCATGTGCGATACCAGCAGCCCGCCCGGCTGCAACAAACACGTCCGATCACCGAAGGGGTAAAGACCGCCCGCTCAACAGCAGTCAGTCGAGTAGCGCTACGCCAAACTCAGCGACGACGGCCCGCAATTCCCCGAGGTAGCGCTGCGCTTGGTCGGTAAGCGGAATCGCGGCGTGGCCGATCCAGCCGATCTCGATGCGTTCGTCAACGTCGAGCGGGATGGCGACGATCTCCGGGTCCAGCTGCCCGCTGATGATGCCCGTCGAGATCGTGTAGCCGTGGAGCCCGATCATGAGGTTGAAGATCGTCGCACGGTCAGAGACCCGGATCTCCTGCTTACTGGACAGGGTGGAGAGATCTCCTCGGCGAAGTAAAAAGAGTTGTTCGCACCTTGATCGAAGGTTAGCCGCGGCAAGCCGGCGAGATCGGCGAGAGTCGCACGCTCTTTTGAGGCGAGCGGGTTGTTCCGTGAAATGAAAATGTGCGGTTCGGCGAGGAAAAGCGGAGTGAACGCGAGCCCGGATTCCCGGAGCAGCTTGTCGATGATCTTCCGGTTGAAATCGTTCCGGTAGAGGATGCCTATCTCGCTGCGGAGCGTCCGGACATCCTCGATGATGTCCCAGGTGCGGGACTCCCTGAGCGAGAACTCGTATTCGGCGACCTCGGTGGCCTTGACCATCCGGACGAAGGCGTCCACCGCGAACGAGTAGTGCTGCGTTGAGACCCCGAGCAGACGTCGCGTCGGTGGCCTGCCAAGGTATCGCTGCTCGAGGAGAGCGAATTGCTCGACGACCTGCCTCGCATAGCCGAGGAACTCTGCCCCGTCGGCGGTGAGGGTGACCCCGCGGGCTGAGCGAACCAGGAGCGCACGGCCCACCCGGGCCTCAAGGTCCTTCATCGCCGCGGACATTGTCGGCTGCGCTACGTAGAGAAGATCGGCAGCCGCGGAGATCGACCCCTCAGCTGCAACCTCAATGAAGTACCGGAGCTGCTGCAGGGTCAGTCCGCTCGAAGGCTGGGGCATAGGAATATCCTATATGAATGCATAGCATCGCCTAGTTACCCGATACCCCCCTGAAGTCAGCACTATGGATACATCCCCTTCTGAAAGGCCGTCGCCGGCCATCATCAACGGATTGGCAGCGCATGGCAGACGACTTCACCTTCAGCATCAGCACGACCCGCTTCGACGAGGACTACTCCCCGTCGGAAGGCTCCCGGATCACGACGAACTTCGCCAACCTCGCACGGGGCGAGCACCGCCAGGAGAACCTCCGCAACGCCTTGACCATGATCCGGCGCCGCTTCAACGATCTCGCAGACTGGGACAACCCGGACCGAGACCGCTACACGCTCGAGCTTAATATCGTCTCCGCGCAGATTGAGTTCACTGCGGAAGGTACGGATCAGCAGTTCCCCCTGTTCGAGGTTCTCGACATCCAGATCATTGACCTGCTGAACGGGGTCCGCCACCAAGGAATCGTCGGGAACAACTTCTCCTCCTACGTCCGTGACTTCGACTTCAGCGTCGTACTGCCGGCGGCAGCAGGGGACTCAGGCAAGCCCACCGTTCCCGAAGACTTCGGCGACCTTCACGGCAAGCTGTTCCAGCACTTCCTCGACTCCCCGGTAGGCCAGGAACGCTTTCCGCAGCCGCCAGTGGTCTGCATCAGCGTTTCCACGACCAAGACGTACCGGCAAACCGGGAACCGTCACCCGGTCCTCGGTGTCGAGTACAAACAGGACGATTTCTCGCTGACGGACGCGTACTTCGGAAAAATGGGGCTGCAGGTCCGCTACTTCATGCCACGCGGCAGCGTGGCTCCCCTCGCCTTCTATTTCCGCGGCGACCTGCTCAACGACTACTCCAACCTGCAGCTCATCGGCACGATCAGCACCATGGAGACGTTCCAAAAGATTTACCGCCCGGAGGTCTACAACGCGAACTCTGCCGCCGCCGCCGTCTACCAGCCGAGCCTGGGCGAGCAGGATTACTCGCGGACCCAGATCGCTTACGACCGCGTCGAGCGCAGCCAGCTCGCGCTCACGCAGGCGAAGTACACGGAGGAGCACTTCATCACGCCCCACAAGGATCTGTTGGACCAGTGGACCGCCAACTACCCCGCTCTCGTCAACTGACCCACGGAGAATCGCCAATCATGAACACACTTTTGCCCACCACCCTTGTCGGAAGCCTGCCGAAACCATCGTGGCTCGCCCAGCCGGAGACTCTGTGGTCCCCGTGGAAGCTGGAGGGAGATGCGCTGCTCGAGGGCAAGCAGGATGCGCTGCGCATCGCCATCCACGAGCAGAGCCGGCGCGGCATCGACATCGTCAGCGACGGCGAGCAAACCCGCCAGCATTTCGTCACCACCTTCATTGAGCACCTCAGCGGGGTGGACTTTGAACAGCGTAAAACCGTGCGCATCCGCGACCGCTACGACGCGAGCGTACCGACCGTCGTCGGACCGGTGGGCCGCGAGCGGCCGGTATTCGTCGAAGACGCAAAGTTCCTCCGCGCAACCACCGACAAGCCAATCAAATGGACTCTTCCCGGCCCGATGACCATGGTGGACACACTCTACGATGACCACTACAAGAGCCGCGAGAAGCTGGCCTGGGAGTTTGCCGCGATCCTGAACCAGGAAGCGAAGGAACTGGAGGCCGCCGGCGTGGACATCATCCAGTTCGACGAGCCCGCATTCAATGTCTTCCTCGATGAGGTCAAGGACTGGGGCGTGGCCGCGCTTGAGAGAGCGGCAGAAGGACTGCGTGCGGAGACCGCCGTGCATATCTGCTACGGCTACGGGATCAAGGCGAATACTGACTGGAAGGCGACGCTCGGCTCACAGTGGCGGCAGTACGAGGAAACGTTCCCGCTGCTGCAGAGCTCCAGCATCGACATCATCTCGCTGGAATCCCAGAACTCGCACGTGCCCATGGACCTCATCGAGCTCCTTCGCGGCAAGAAAGTCATGCTCGGGGCAATCGACGTCGCAAGCGAGACCGTCGAAACCCCGGAGGAGGTCGCCAACACCCTCCGCAAGGCACTGCAGTTCGTCGATGCGGACAAGCTCATCCCCAGCTCGAACTGCGGCATGGCACCGTTCCCGCGGGACGTCGCACTGGCCAAGCTGAGTGCCCTCAGTGCGGGGACAAGCATCGTTCGCGAGGAACTCGCCCGCTCCGTCCCCAGGGTGTCATAACGGTGTTTCACGCCTACCCCACAGACACCTGGCTCGAGGCTCCGCGGCAAAGCTTCCCGTCCTCCCTCTCGGCCGATGAATTCAAAGCACTGTTCCGTGGGCACCCGGGAGGTGTCGCCGTCGTCACGGCCGATGCCGGCGAAGGGCCTGTGGCGCTGACGGTATCGTCGGTCGTGTCGGTGAGCGCGGACCCTCCGTTGCTGATCTTCTCGGTCTCGGCACTGTCTTCTGCGTCCGAGGTGCTGTCGCGCGCCGAAACCGTCGTCGTGCACCTGCTGGACGCGCACGACGTCGGCTTGGCGAAGTTTGGAGCGACCCCCGGCGCCGACCGCTTCGACCAGACGCACCGCTGGTCGGCCCTTGCAACCGGCGAAGCGGTGTATGACGATGTCCGCGCCTGGGTGCGCTGCGCCGTCATCGATCGCATGGAGGTGGGGACCTCCACAATCATCGCCGTTCACGCCCTCGAGTCCCGCGTGATGCGTGACGTCCAAGCGGGCGAACCCGGCGACGCTCTGGTTTACCACAACCGTTCATGGCACCGTCTGGGCGAGCACTCCAAGCTTGAAGGCTGAGCGCCGCGCTAACAATGCTGGGCAGCAAGGCGAACGGCCCATGACGGCGGGAGCATAAGCCCCGCCGTCGTTTTAGCGACGGTCACACCTCCCGCCAAGCTGCAGCCCTTCAGAACCATTCAGGAGATTCAAAAATGACCACATCCCTACATACCCCATCTGCCGCACCCGGTGCCGGACTTGGTAATCAAGCAGACGAAGCACAGGTCCTGGCCGAGAAGCGCTGGAATGTGCAGTTGCTTGGGCTCCTAATGGTCCTGACTTTTGGGACTGGGATCGTCGATGCAGTTGGTTATCTCGCCCTTGACCACGTCTTCATCGGAAACATGACGGGGAACGTGGTGATACTGGGCATGGCCATGGCGGGAGCAGATGGCCTTCCAGTGCTAGGTCCTCTGACAGCGATGGTGTGTTTCTCAATCGGCGCCGCGGTGACCGGGCTGGTACTGAGAAAACGATCTGCGGAATGGCGCCTGCCAATCACGGTGCTGCTGCTTGTCGCAGGGCTCCTTCTTTGCTCCCTCGGGGCCCTAGCCTCCCTGGTCGAAAATAACCTCACCACCGACGTCCGAGTCATCATCTCTTCATTGGCGGCAGCTGCAATGGGCATTCAGGCATGTGTGGCCCGAAAGCTCGCGGTCAGGGAAATGACAACCGTGGTCGTGACCTCCACCTTAACCGCGTTGTCGGGTGAGCTTTTCCTCGTAAGGGGGCACAAGGGATTGCTGAACCGGAGAAGTGCTGCGATTGTTGTGCTTCTTCTTGGGCGGCTCTTGGCGCGCTGCTTGCCGGCGCCGGAGCCGGCCCTGCTTTGATCGTTTCCGGAGCCCTGATAGTTGTTGTGGCATTGCTGGGGCAATGGGGAGCCCGGACTCATCGTTCCTGCCTATCTACCTGAGCCGAGGCGCCGAAGACTCTCAGTCCAACTCCATGGGGGAGCAGTTTAGAAGGGTGCGCCCTTTCTAGTGCCCGCATATGGTGCGGACAGCTGAGACGGCAGCTGTTCCGCACTGCCCCGAAGAAGTGCCGCGTCGGACACCGCTGCTTGGCCTTTGTGTCCTGAAGGACGCACCGCTTGGGAAGCGGTCGGCCAAGGGCTGAGCCGCATGGCCAGCTATCCGGGTCGGCTCCCCTGTTTCAGTCATCGATGCGGAGGGAACTCTCGGGAGTGGTACTAGCTATCGCGGGAAGTCAGCTATCTGGTCATCTTTTGGCGTCAGCTGTTCAGCTCGTACCACTTGCGGTTCTGCACTGCGTTGGTTCCGTCCACGTGCAGGCATCCACCGCTGCACACTGATCTGTCCACGCAGAACCCTGTGCCGTCCTCTTGGGTGGCGTAGCACAGGGATGGTGCGACTGTGCCGTTGGCTGATGGGTCTTCGTTCGTGGGTGGTTCGGTGTTCTGTGCCGGGGCTTTGTCCGCGCCGCCGACTGCTGATGCGATGGTGCCTGCTGCGACTACTGCTGTTACTGCTGCTGTTGCAGCTTTCCTGATGCCCATGGTGGTGCTTCCCTTTCCGGCAGATGGTGGGCCCCATGATTGGGGGCCACCCTTTCTCTTGCTTATGGTGCGGGGCGTGATCCGCTGTCGGTTTGCATGGCGCCGTGAACAGGCTTGAACTCCCATGAGTAGGAACCGTCAGCCTTCAAGCTCATCCGCAGATGCCCCCACGTGTCGCTGAACCGTTTCTGCATGTAGCTTGGCGAGCTCGTGAACGCACGCAGGCTGATGCCGCCCGTGGACACCTGGAACTGCTGCATCCCGTCAGTGGTGCAAACGTCACTCTTGTTCACCGGGCAGGTCCGCTCATAGTTGTGCTGCGAACCCGACAGCAGCACCCGCACCCGGTGCTTGTCGAACACGTCAATCCATGGCTTGCCCTGAGTGAAGCGGCTGTGGCTGGACGTGTTGGACGTGAAGTACGGGTCATGGTAGACAACCGCCAGGTGCTTGCCCGCGGCTTTGGCCCGCCCGAGGTCCGCGTCGAACTCTGCGGTCATTTGGCTTGCACGCGTGGAGTTGTAACGCCATACCGCCGTGGGAGCAAACAGGATGTGCCAGTTGCCCTTATCAATCGCGTACCATTCCAGTGCGTCCTGGAACCTGCCCAGCGTGGTGCTGGTAGCAGACTTGGACGTGCTCACACACTGCCCGTCCATGTAGCGGTCCAGGTCGTCGTTCCGGCCAGGCTCCACGTCATGGTTCGGCCCAGGCGTCCAGTAGGTCTTGGACTTGATCGCCCCCCAGTTGCGTTCATAGTTCGCGTAGGAATCGTTGCCCGGACCGCAGGTACCGACGCTGTACTGGAAATCACCGACGCCGATGAAGTTATCCAGCGCTCCACTGTCCAGCGCGCCTCGGATGCTGGCCGCGTTCTTCCCGGACGCCGAATTCGGGTCCGTCACGCCGGACGGGTTCATATCACCCGTAGCGGCGAAGTCGAACGTATCTCCGCTGGCCGGCGGCATGATAGGCGCGGGTGTGGGTGTAGGCGAGGGTGTTGGTGACGGCGCGGCCACGTTGTAGACGCGCACCCAGTCCACCCGCATTTCCCCGGCCCCGTCAGCCGTGCTGTCCGGGAACCAGTCCAGCTGCAGCGTTTGGTGCATGGGGCCGGGAGGTTGATGTGCCGGGTCCCTGTCCTCGAACCACTTCACGCCGTCCACGTAACCAACGATGCCCTTGTCGGTCCACTCGACCGCGTAGTTGTGGAACTGGGACACATCGAGGGCCTTCTGCGCCGATGTTTGTTTGTTCTCGCAGGAGTAGTGGTGGAAGAACTTGATGACGTTCCAAGCGCCATCAGTTTCGGCGTAGTCAATTTCGCCGTCGCACGGCCAGTTCTCACTGTCCGGCCAAAGGATGGACACCATGTGATATTCGTTGTCACCGGATCCTGCTGCCCGGACTTCCCACCGCCCATACTTGCGTTTGTCGAACTTGGCGCCCATGCCGGCGGTGGTGCCGTTAGGCGTGCCGTTGATCACGAGTTTGGAGCCGTCAACGATGGCCTGCTGAGGTGAGCGGATGCCGTTGCCCGCGTGGCCGGCGCTGTTGTAGACGGTCCACTTGGCCGGGTCAGGTGCCCCGGTGTAGTTGAATTCGTCCCCAGCCACTGGGGTACCCCAGTTGAAAGTAGCGGCGGCGGTGGTGCCGTCACCCGGCGGCTGCGTTGGCGTTGTGGTGACAGCTTCCGTAGTGACTACCAGGCGCGGGCGCCGAGCCGGATCCGCGGACTCGTCAGATTTGAAGCCCACCCACTTTTGCCCGTTCGTTTCGAGCTTCAGATTGTTCTCGCCGGCCGTCACACCCTTGGTCACGTCCCACTCCACCCAAGCGCCTGCGGCAAAGCCGCCGGTCTTCCCGAGCCAAGTTCCCCGTGCAGGTGCGTTGTTCCACGTCACGCCGGTTTCAGTCCAGCCGCCCGCCGTGGTGTAAACGTCCACGTACTCACTCGCGGTTGTGGACGCTTCCGAGTAGGCCCTCAGCTTGGCCGACGTGATCTTTTCGCCAGCCGGGACCGTGACGTTGAAGCGCAGCAGGCCATGACGCCAGATGTTCGTCCGGCCTTCCGTCGACCAACGGACGCTGGACCCGAAGTTCTCCGTTGGCCGGTCCGCCTGCACGTACGTGTCGGCGGCGGCCAGGACAGTAACCGGACCCGCCGCGCTCACGGTCCCGCCGCCCACGACGGCAAGTGTAATAAGCATGGCTAACGTTGCTAGGGCGGCAGCGGTCCTCCGCAGGGTGGTTCTCATGGCAGTGCCCTCCATGGTGTTAGGGGTTTTGGCTATGCCTTGCCCCACCCTGCCGTCGCAGGACCGGTGTTGGCCGACGTATGAGTGGCCGGTAGCCAAATCATAGATGAACGTGTGACTTGTGTGACAGACGTTGAATTTGGGGCGGAAGTATGGGTCAGCCAATTGCGGGACCCCTTCAATGCAGCACCCTTGACCATCCTGAATAACATCGAGCTAGCCCCGCCCAGCTCTCAGCAACGGAAAGACGGTCGTGGAAGAACCGGAAGGTTAGAGGCCGAACCGCTCCTGCGCAGTCCGGGCGGACGTGCCGAGGGCGGCGCCGATTGCCTCCCAGGAGTCTCCGTTTGCGCGGGCAGCCCGGACTGCGGCTTTCAGTTCGGCCTCGGCCTTCGCGGCAGCCGTGCGGGCAGCGGTGATCCGGCGGAAATCTGCGGCAGTCCTGTCGGTGTGAGGTGCCGGGCTGAGGCGAAGGAGTGTGCCATCCACCCGGAGCGGCGCGACCAGTTGCTCGATGTGCAGGACGTAGCCTTCTTCGGGCCGGCGCTGTATGCAGGCAGTGAGGACGGGGGATCCCGGTGGGGTCGCAGAGGCATTGGGCGGCGCTCCAGTACAGATACCAGTACAAGCCGCCACGGGTTGAAGCGCACGAGTACCCAGTACTTGTTCCTTCCCGATCTGGGCACGGCCCGGGACCCGATCGACAAGGGAGCAGCTCCTGGGGCGCACCTACGCGGGTATCCGGGCCAGCACTGACGGCCGCTGCAGGGTTGGGGATTTGTGGCAGAAAGCATCGTTGCCTAGGGTACTAAGCACGCTTAGTATCTTGGTTTCGACAGCGGACTGCCAGATTTCCCATCCTGAGGAGAAGAATTCGTGCCAGAAGAGAGCAACATCTACATCCCCGGCGTCCCCGCCAGCGAGCCTGCCAGCCTGGAGGAACCGACAACCCCGCGGGAGCCGCTGCCGCCAAAGCCGGACCAGCGAGGACCTGAAGCCGTCTCACCCACTGGGAGCCCGACTGGGGCGCCGGCCACGGCGCGGGCCCAGTCCGGCCAGTACCTGACTACCGCCCAGGGGCTGCGCGTTCGCGACACCGACCACTCCCTGAAGGCCGGTTCGCGCGGTCCGATCCTGTTGCAGGACCACCACCTGCGGGAGAAGATCACGCACTTTGACCACGAACGCATTCCCGAGCGGGTGGTGCACGCCCGTGGCGCCGGGGCCCACGGTGTCTTCCGTTCCTACGGCACTGCTGCAAACATCACCCGTGCTGGCTTCCTGGCCAAGGACGTGGAGACTCCGGTTTTCGTCCGCTTTTCCACCGTATTGGGTTCCCGTGGCTCTGCTGATACGGTCCGGGACACCCGGGGCTTTTCCACCAAGTTCTACACGGACGAGGGCACCTACGATCTGGTGGGCAACAACATCCCCGTCTTCTTCATCCAGGACGGCATCAAGTTCCCGGACATCGTCCACGCCGCGAAGCCGCACCCGGACCGGGAAATTCCCCAGGCGCAGAGTGCCCATGACACGTTCTGGGATTTCGTCTCCCTGCACACCGAGGCCCAGGCGCACACGATGTGGAACATGTCCGACAGGGGAATCCCGCGTTCCTACCGGACCATGGAGGGCTTCGGCGTCCACACGTTCCGGTTCGTCAACGCCGAGGGCCGCACCACCCTAGTGAAGTTCCACTGGAAGCCGAAGCAGGGCGTCCACTCGCTGGTGTGGGAAGAAGCGCAGATCATCAACGGCATGGATCCGGACTTCCACCGCCGGGACCTCGCGGACGCCATCGAAGCAGGCGCCTACCCTGAGTGGGAGCTCGGAGTCCAGACGTTTCCGGACACCGAGGACCAGATGTTCGAAGGCATCGACCTGCTGGACCCCACCAAGTTCGTTCCCGAAGAACTGGCCCCGGTCCAGCCCATCGGCGTCATGACCCTGAACGCCAATCCCACCAACTTCTTCGCCGAAACGGAGCAGGTGGCGTTCCACCCGGGCCACCTCGTCCCCGGAATCGACGTCACCAATGACCCCCTGCTCCAGGTGCGCCTCTTCTCATACCTCGACACCCAGATCTCCCGGCTGGGCGGGCCCAACTTCGGCCAGATTCCCATCAACCGTCCGCAGGCCCCGGTGAATGACATGCTGCGGGACGGCATGCACCAGCAGGCGGTCCACGGTGGGGCGGCTCCTGACCATCCCAACTCGCTCGACGGCGGCTGCCCGTTCCTCGCCGGGCAGGATCTTGGCGCATTCATCGACGTGCCGGAGGAAGTGGCTGCCTCCATCAAGGAGCGGAAGAACCCGGCGTCCTTCGATGACCACTACAGCCAGGTGGGCCTCTTCTACCGCAGCCTGAGCCCGGTGGAGCAGGACCACGTGATCCAGGCCTACACCTTCGAGCTGGGCAAGTGCTACGAGAAGTCCATCCGCGAACGGCAGCTTGCAGCCTTGGCCAACGTGGACGCCGGACTGTGCGCAGCGGTAGCCAAGGGCCTGGGCCTCCCCGCCCCGCAGGCAACAGAGCAGGTCCCGGAGTCCGACCCCAGCCCCGCTTTGTCGCAGGTGGGCAAAACGCCGGCCCGTTGCCGGCCGCATTGTCGGGATCCTCGCCGATGAGAACAGCGACCTTGCTGCCGTGAACGCAGCACGAAAGGCGCTGGACGCCGAGGGGATCGTCCCCCTGGTCATCGCCCCGCAGGGCGGCTTCCTTGGGTCAGAGGACGACGGCGGGGTCCCCGTGCAGCGGACGTACCTCACCGCCCGCTCCACGGAGTTCGACGCCGTCATCGTTGCGGCTTCTGCCGCCCCGGCGCCCGACGCCGAACCAGGACTGGACGCCAAGGCCGGCACCCCCGGGAGTGCACTGGATCCCCGGGCTGTCCTGCTGCTGACTGAAGCATTCCGTCATGCCAAGGCCATTGGCTCCTTGGACGCCAGCACGGATGTCCTGACGGCGGCAGGCATACCCGGGGATGCCCCAGGAATAGCTGCCGGGGAGAACGCTGAAGCCTTGGTCGCGGAAATGACCCGGCTCTTGGCGGCCCACCGCGTCTGGGAACGGTTCCCGGTGACGTCCGCCTAGGCACTCCAGGAAAGCCAACCAAGGGAGGGGAGCGCCGCCGTCGTTCCGTCGGCCGGCGTTCCCCTCTCTGCGTCTCCATTAATCTTCGAGAAAGCCTATATATCAAAGCGTGCAATCTGATATATTAGCCAGCGGATCGGCAGTACCGATTGTCAACTCGATGAGGAGTGGAACAGCATGCAGCAACTCGCACACCGGCTCGACCGGCTGGGCACCGAGACGGCCTTCAGCGTCGCGCAGGCCGCCGCGTCCTGGAAGGCGCAGGGGAACCGGGTCTACCCGTTCCACCTCGGCGACATCAACACCCCGACGGCCCCGCACATCGTCGAGGCGATGAACAAGGCCATCGCGGACGGCTACACGGGCTACTGCCCGGGCCCCGGCATCCCGCAGCTGCGGGAGGCCCTTGCCGAGGACATCGGCTCGCGCCGCGGCATCCAGTTCTCGCCGGACAACGTGGTGGTCATGACCGGCGGCAAGCCCGTCATCACCAAGTTCCTCCAGGCGGTCATGAACCCCGGCCAGGAAGTGCTCTACCCGAACCCCGGCTTCCCCATCTACGAATCCCAGATCGAATACCTCGGCGGCACGTCCGTTGCCTACCGCTACGTGCCCACCTCCACGGGCTTCGCAATCGACCTGGACCAGATCCGCGCATCGATCACCCCCAACACGGTCGCCATCATCTACAACGACCTGCAGAACCCCATCTCCGCGGAATCCACTGCCGCGGAACGCGAGGCCATCGCGCAGATCGCGATCGAGCACGATCTTTGGGTGCTCTCCGACGAGGCGTACTTCGAGACCCGCTACGAGGGCGTCTCGAACTCGATCGCGTCCCTGCCCGGCATGGCAGAACGCACCGTCATCCTCTACACGTTCAGCAAGAAGTTCGCGATGACGGGCTCGCGCCTCGGTTGCGCCGTCGCCCCGGTCGAGATCGCCAAGGTGCTCAGCACGCTCAACACCAATGACGAATCCTGCACCACGCACTACGTGCAGTGGGCCGGCATCGAAGCACTCCGCGGTTCCCAAGAGCCGGTACAGCAGATGCTGGACGTCCTCAAGACACGGCGGGACGCGGCCTGCGAGCTCCTAAACGGGATCCCCGGCATGCACGTCGCCGTCCCGCAGTCCACGTTCTACCTGTTCCCGGACGTCACCGAGGCCATGGAGCGCCTGGGCTACACCGCGGTGGGCGATTTCGCCACCGAAGCCCTCTACAAGACCGGCGTCTCCTTCTGCACGCGTGAGCACTTCGGCCGCCGCCAGCCCGGCGAAGACCGGCAGTACATCCGCCTGGCCTACTCGGGCATCGACGTTCCGGACATCCGTGAAGGCCTCGGCCGCCTGCGTGAGTGGATCGAAACCGCATGAGCCGCGTCGTCGTCACGGGACGCATCCCCGAAGCAGCACTCGAGAAGCTCCGCGCCGAGCATGAAGTCGACGCCTGGGCAGGCCCGGAATCCATCAGCCGCGAGGAACTGCTGCGCCGGGTAGCCGGCGCGGACGCCGTCGTCAGCCTGCTCACCGAACGCATCGACGCCGAACTGCTCGACGCCGCCGGCCCGCAGCTCAAAGTCGTGGCCAACGTCGCCGTCGGCTACGACAACGTTAACGTCCCGGCCTGCACAGAGCGGGGCGTCGTGGCCACCAACACCCCGGGCGTGCTCATCGACGCCACGGCCGACATCGCGCTCAGCCTCATCCTCATGGCCACCCGCCGGCTTGGCGAGGGGGAGCGCCTCATCCGCTCCGGCGAGGCCTGGAAGTGGGGCATGTTCTTCCTCCTGGGCAGCAGCCTCAAGGGCAAGACCCTCGGCGTGGTCGGCATGGGCGGCATCGGCCAGGCCACCGCACGCCGTGCCAAGGCGTTCGGCATGGAGATCGTCTACCAGTCCCGCAGCGAAATCGATCCCGCCGTCGCCTCTGAACTGGGCGCCCGGCGGGTGGACCTCGACGAACTGCTCGCCGTCTCCGACGTCGTGTCCCTGCACTGCCCCTACGGCCCCGCCACGCACCACCTCATCGGCGCGGAGCAGCTGGCAGCGATGAAGGACTCGGCGTACCTGGTCAACACCGCCCGCGGACCCATCGTCGACGAAGCGGCACTCGCCGCCGCACTGCGCGATGGCATCATCGCGGGAGCCGGCCTGGACGTCTACGAGCAGGAGCCGACCGTGCATCCCGGGCTGCTGGACCTTGACAACGTGGTCCTGCTGCCCCACCTGGGCTCCGCCACCGTCGAGACACGCACCGCGATGGCGATGCTCGCCGCGGACAACGCGCTCGCCGTGCTCAGCGGGAACCAGCCGCCTGCCCCCATAGGGTAACAGGCCACAGCTGCCGTGCCGCAGATTTCCGGGGGAACGGATCTGCGGCACGGCCATCCCTCAGCGTTCGACGGCGGTGCCGCCGCATCCGGGACAGGATTACGACGGCGGGACGCACCAAAGCGGGCAGCGCCGGCTGGGTGGATCCAGGGTCAGGCTCCCCGCCGGAGCAACGCAACGGAGAACAGGTCGCCGGACGTGTGGCCGGGCAGGGCATGGACGCTGAAGACCAGCCGCCCGTCTGCTTCGTGGCCGGGGTAGGCCGCCGGAACCTGGTAGTCGAGCACCACAATGTCGCCGTCCCGGCGCTCCAGGGCCGGCCGGTCCAGCACTGCGCCATTAAGCCGCAGCTGATGGCCGCGCCCTTCGTCAGCCCGGAACCGGACGCGCAGGCTTTCCGCCTCCTGCCCCGGATCCGACAGGACGTAGGAGAACCACCCGGTGGCACTGCGCCAGTGCAGCCCGTCCCCGCCGCCGGCGCGCGTGGCCTTCCCGGCGAAGCCGTGATCGGATTCGGGCTGTTGTTCCCCCGCCATGACCTCGTCCACCACCGCCATGCGTTCCGCGGCGGCCTGCTCCAGGAGCCGCAGTTCGGCGGACCGCTGGCCGGGATCGCCCGTTGGCCAGTAGACGGTGTAGCGCTCGTCATGGATGCCCGCGAAAGGCTCCAGCAATACAGTGCCCGCGCGCCCGGATGCGTCCACCACGTCCACTTCGGCACGCAACGCCTCCCGGTCCACAAGCCTGATGGCGCCGCAATCCGGCACCACGGGAGTCTGGCTGAGCGGCAGCATGGGTCCGGAGGCGACGTGCCCCATCCGTTCGTCCGGCGCCTCAAAGCCTTCAACGCCCTCATGTCCTGCCCGGGCGGCCAGCACCACGGGCCCGTACCGGAACGAGACCCATGGGGACCCGTCCGGCAGGGCCTCGGCAGCGAAATCGGCCTGCAGCCGGATGTTCACGGTGGAGATGCCCTGCCAGGTGCGGCTGATGCTCACGTACCTGCCGCCGTCCTCCGCCTCCGCGCCCGGCCCTGTGCCGGCGTCGACCTCCATCTCCGCAGCCCAGAAGGGCCGGCGCAGCCGGATGGTGGCCTTCACCGGCGCTTCCGCGGTAACAACCAGGGCCACGTGGTCGGAGAACGGAAACCCGGTTTCCAGCCGCACGCGCAGGCCGTACTCCGGCCAGTCGAGGGTGGACGGGATGTACAGGTTGACCAGGAGGTCATTCCCGGCGCGGCTGTAGATCAGCTCCCCGTAGCGGGCGTGGTTCTCCAGGCCTGATCCCACGCAGCACCACATGGACTCCTGCGCCCGCGAGTACACCCGGTAGTGCCCCGGCCGCATCGGCGTGAAGTACACCAGCCCGCCCGTCCCGGGGTGCTGCGAGGACAGGATGTGGTTGTACGTGGCCCGTTCAAAGAAGTCGACGGCGGCCGCGTCACCGTGGGCCTCAAAGCGCAGCTTGGCCAGCTTCAGCGTGTTGTACGTGTTGCAGGTCTCCGGTCCCTGCGGGTCCTGGACCATCGGGGAGAAATCCGACGCCGGGTGGAAGTGCTCGCGTACGCTGTTCCCGCCGATGGACACCGACCGCCGGGACACTACTGACTCCCAGAAAATATCGCACGCGTGTGCCAAATCCGCGTCATGCGTCGGGCCGGCCAGCCGCGCGTAACCTACCACCTTGGGAATCTGGGTGTTCGCGTGCAGGCCATCCAGCAGGTCCTGCCCGGCAGCCAGCGGATCCAGCAGTGCGCGGTGCGAGAAGCGCCGGGCCTCCTGGAGGTACTCCTCCCGGCCCGTCAGCTCCCACAGAATGGCAAATGCCTCGTTCATGCCCCCGAATTCGGCGTGGAGGACTTCCTCGAACGCGTCATCACCGAGGTGCGCCGAGACCCGCAGCCACCAGCCCGCCAGCCCGACGGCAATGTCCAGCGCTTCCCTGGACCCGGCGAACACGTGGGCGTCCAGCAGCCCTGCCAGCGCCTTGTGCAGGTTGTACAGCGGAACCCACCGGCCATTGAGCGTGAACAGGTCTGCATCCACGTCACCGCGGGCCAGTTCCTTGCCGAGGTCCCGGCCGCGGGGCACCCCGCCCAGGTAGCCGTCACCGTGCGCGGCCTGGCAGGTTCCGAGGATCACGACGGCGGCCCGCACCTTCGCCAGGAGTTGCGGGTTGCCGGTGGCTGCATACAGCTTGGCGCAGCCGGACAGGTAGTGCCCGCCGATGTGGCCGCCCAGGCCATCCGACTCCCAGTTGCCGTAGGGTACGGCGGCGGGCTCCAGTCCGGCCTCGTGAAGATAGGGCGCGAACAGCCGGTCGGCGTCGAGGGACAGGATGTAGCGGACAGAGGTGTCCTGCGCCTGCCGGAGCGGGCTGTCCAGGAGCCGGATCCGGTCCAGCGGGAACGAGGTCCCCCTTGCATTCGCCACGCCACTCCTCTTTGCCTGAACTGCCAGCCATATTCCTTCTACAACGATGTAGATTATGCGGAAAACAGCGGGGACAGCAAGCCCCTGTGCCGCGCCTGCTGTCCCCGCTGCGTCTTCTGCCTACCTGGCGCCGGCTACCGCACGGACTCCTCTGCGGGCGGGACGTCCTCCTTGCCCCGTGCCTCATGCCGGCCGCCCCACAATGGCTGCAGCGCCTCGAGTTCCTCGGGCGTCGCATTGCGGAAAGGCGGTACTGCCGGCGCCGGCGGCTCATGCCGGGCCTGGCCGCGGGTGGCAATCAGGCTCGCGGCGATGGAGACGCCCAGGATGGTGGTGATGACAGCGAGGGAGACCGGCGTCGGAATGTAGTAGACGTCGATCTTGAGCGCCATCTTGATGCCCACCCAGACCAGCACCAGGGCCAGGCCCGCCTTCAGGTACACGAACCGGTGGATAAGGTCCGCCAGCAGGAAGTACATGGCGCGCAGGCCCAAGATGGCGAAGGCGTTGGCCGTGAACACCAGGAAGACCTCGTCCGTGACGGCGAAGATGGCGGGGATGGAGTCGACGGCGAAGATGATGTCCGTGACCTCCACCAGGACAAGGACGGCCAGCAGGGGAGTGGCGAGCAGGACGCCGTTCCTCCTGATCAGGAACCGCTGGCCGTGAAAGGCATCCGTCATCGGCACATGCCGGCGGAACAGCTTCAGCGCCCGCGACTTCTCCGGGTCGATGTGCTCGTTGCGCTGTTTGAGCATCCGGTACCCGGTGAACAGCAGGAAGGCGGCGAACAGGTAAAGGACCCACCCGGCGCTGGCGATGATCGCCGACCCGGCTGCGATGAACACGCCGCGGAATAACAGCGCCCCCAGGACGCCGAAGAACAGGACCCGGTGCTGGTACTCGCGCGGCACCGCGAAGAACGTAAAGATGATCGCCCAGACAAACACGTTGTCTACCGCCAGCGACTTTTCGATGAGGTAGCCCGCGAAGTACTGCTGCCCGAACTCAGCGCCGTACATCAGCCAGACGACGCCGCCGAACGCCACGCCGAAGACCACCCAGACGGCGGACCAGGCCGCAGCCTCGCGGACGGAAATGACATGCGCATGGCGGTGGGCGACGAGGTCGACGACGAGCATGAGGAGGATGAATCCGACGACAGCGAACCACATCCACAGGGGAACATTCATGGAGCACCTGCTTCCAGTCAGTAGTAACCAACTGGAGGTCTCTCCCGGCCAGTGCTGGCCTGTCCACCGGAAGGCGCTGGGGCCTACGTACTGACGATGGACGGAGTGGGGGATACTCCCCTCCGGAAAGACCAAGTTAACTGCTTCGCCGGAAATTGGCAACCGCCCGGTCCGCGCGCCACATCTGTATAGATGTATACATGTATGATTCCGGAGGAGGTAACACCATGCCAGAATCACCGGCCCGGAACACCGGAGCCCACGTTGTCTATGCCGAACTGAAGCGCCGGATCCTGACCCTGGAGCTGAAACCGGGGGAGCGCATCTACGAACCGGCGATGGCGTCGGCGCTCCAGGTGAGCCGCACGCCCCTGCGTGAAGCGGTGCGGCGGCTCATTTCCGAGAGCCTGCTGGAGCAGCAGCCAACCGGCGGTGTGGTGGTGCCGGCGCTGGATGAGGCCGCGATTTCCGAACTCTATGAGGTCCGGGCTGCCATGGAATCCCTCATGGCGCGGAACGCCTGCCTCAAGGCGACGGAGGCGGACGTCGAAGCGCTGCGCGGCATCCTTGCGCGCAACGCAGCCATGGTGGAGTTTGCCGATGACGCGATGCAGCAGGGGATGGCCCTGCATGCCAAAATTGCCGCCATTGCCGGGAACTCTTGGGCCCGGCGCTTCCATGAGCAGATCTCCAGCCAGATGGAACGGTACCGCCACTTCACCAACAGCACCCAGGAGCGGCGGGACCAGGCCCTGGACCAGCACCGGACCCTGGTGGATGCCGTGGCGGCCGGCAACCCGGAGAAGGCCGCCAAGGTCGCCTTCGACCACGTGATGGGTGCACGCGACGCGGCAGTGCGCGCCGTGACCGCCAACGCCGCGGACAACCAGTGATCGGGGAACTCGGACGCCGCTCCGCCACAGCCCTGCTGGTCCATTCCACGCTGATCCAGGCCGTCACCTTCCTGGTCCGGCCGGCCGCCACCTACCGTGCACTCGAACTCGATGTTCCCGGCTTCGCCCTGGGGCTGCTCGCCGCCAGCTATGCCGTCTTTCCCCTGCTGCTCGCCGTCCCCACGGGCAGCCTGGTGGACCGCCTGGGTGAACGCCGGCTGATGGCGGCCGGCTCCGCCGTCGTTCTGCTGTGCTCCGCTTTCCTGCTGCTGTGGGGTTCGTCAATCGTTGCGCTGGTGGCCGGAACGGCGCTGCTGGGCGCGGGACAACTGGCCTGTGTGGTGGGGCAGCAGGCGGTGGTTGCCAACAACGCCGCCGCAACCCGGCTGGACTCCGCCTTTGGCTACCTGACTTTCGCGGCCTCCCTGGGCAGGCCCTGGGACCGCTGGCGATTTCGCTCGTGGGCGGAGCTTCCGTGCGCCCCGATACCCAGGCCATTTTCTTCCTCTCGGTCTGCATGAGCCTGGTGCTGTTCCTGGCCACCTTCCTCATTTCGGCGAAGTTCGGGGGAGGCAAGAAAAACGCGATTGCCGGAGAGGGCGCCAAAGGCAGTGCCCTTGGGCTGCTGAAGGCACCGGGTGTCGCCAGGGCGCTGGCCACCAGTGCCACCGTCCTTGCCGTGGTGGACCTCACCATGGTCTACCTTCCCGCGCTCGGCGCCGACCGCGGGCTCACTGCCGCAACCGTCGGCGCCCTGCTGACGGTCCGGGCCGTGTTCTCCATGGTCTCCCGGATCCTGCTGGGCAGGATTGCCCGGACGATCGGCCGGATGAGGCTGCTGGTGGTGAGCCTTGCCCTGTCCACCGCCGCGCTGGCTGCCGCCGCGATCCCCATGCCGGCATGGCTGCTCTTTGTGGTCATGGCAGTGCTCGGACTGGGACTGGGCATCGGCCAGCCCCTCACCATGTCCTGGCTTTCAGCGCAGGCTCCGGCCGGGCAGCGCGGGCGTGCCCTTGCCCTGCGGCTGGCGGGGAACCGGGTGGGCCAGGTGGTGCTGCCCAGCGCCATCGGCGTCGTCGCGGCAGGCCTTGGCACGGCCGGCGTCTTCCTTGCCTCGGCGGTGGTGGTGGGCGGAACGCTGGTGCTGCTCCGGGGTGTGCAGCTGGATTAGTTACGGCAGCCGCGACGGGCGCAGCACGCTGGGCACGCCGGCCTGCGCCGGATCCAGCGGTACCGGGCTGACCAGGACTGCCGGGCCGCGGTGCAGGAAGCCGCCGGAGACAGCACGGCAGCGGATGCCCCCGCGTCCGCGCATCGCGGCGTGGGCGCCCGGGGCGAGCACCTCGTTCATCCAGGCGCACGGCTGGGCGTGCCGCCCGGCGTGCAGCGTTACCGCCGAGCCGCCCGATTCCAGCACGAAGTCCTGCCCAGCAGGGGCGCCAGCTGCGCGCCGCGGAGCACTACGTTCCGCCGGGTCAGCAGCGGATCGAAGGGCCCGGCCCCCAGCTCGGCGGCAATGGCCTCCAGGGATTCGACGGCGAACAACGTCACCGCGGCATCCATGTGGGCCGCCTTGCCGAAGAAACGGTCTCCCACGATGCCCTTGCCCGCCACCACCTCGGCCTGTTCCGCGTCCACCGTGGGCACGTCCGCGGCGCCGTCCCGGGCACGGCCAAAATAGGCATGCCCGGGGGACACCAGCAGGTGCAGGATCTCGACGTCGTACCGGTAGGTTTCGACAGGCTCAACCACCGGACGGGCAGGCTCAACCACCGGATCGACAGGCTCAACCACCGGACGGGCAGGCTCAACCACCGACATACGCCGCCAGGTGCTGCCCGGTGAGCGTGGCCCGCTTGGCCACAAGGCCGGCCGGCGTGCCCTCGAAAACGATCCTGCCGCCGTCGTGCCCTGCTCCGGGCCCGATGTCGATGATCCAGTCCGCGTGCGCCATCACGGCCTGGTGGTGCTCGATGACGATCACCGACTTGCCCGACTCCACCAGCCGGTCCAGCAGGCCCAGCAGGTTCTCGACGTCGGCCAGGTGCAGGCCCGTGGTGGGCTCGTCCAGGATGTAGACGTCGCCCTTCTCCGCCATCTGCGTGGCCAGCTTCAGCCGCTGGCGCTCGCCGCCGGACAGGGCGGTGAGGGGCTGGCCAAGCGTGATGTAGCCCAGGCCGACGTCCGCCAGCCGCTCCAGGATTTTGTGTGCGGCCGGGGTCTTGGCGTCGCCTTCGCTGAAGTAGGCCAGTGCCTCCTCGACGGACATCGCCAGCACTTCGGCGATGTTGCGGCCGTCCAGCGTGTACTCCAGCACGGCGGCCTGGAACCGGCGGCCTTCGCAGTCCTCGCAGGTGGATTCCACCGTGGCCATGACGCCGAGTTCGGTGAAGATCACGCCGGCGCCGTTGCAGGTGGGGCAGGCGCCCTCCGAGTTGGAGCTGAAGAGCGCCGGCTTGACGCCGTTGGCCTTGGCGAAGGCCTTGCGGACGGGTTCGAGGAGCCCGGTGTAGGTGGCGGGGTTGCTGCGCCGCGAGCCCTTGATGGCGCCCTGGTCGATGGTAATGACGCCTTCGCGGTCAGCCAGCGAGCCGTGGATGAGCGAGCTTTTGCCCGAGCCGGCCACACCCGTGACCACGCACAGGACGCCCAGCGGCACGTCCACGTCCACGTTGCGCAGGTTGTTGGTGGACGCGCCGCGCACTTCCAGCGCCCCGGCCGCAGTCCTGAAGGTGTCCTTGAGCCGGGCCCGGTAGCCGATGTGCCGCCCGGTGATGGTGTCGCTGGAGCGCAGCCCGTCGACGTCGCCCTCGTAGACAATCTCGCCGCCGCCGGAGCCGGCCAACGGGCCGAGGTCGACGACGTGATCGGCAATGGCGATGGTCTCGGGTTTGTGCTCCACCACCAGGACGGTGTTGCCTTTGTCGCGCAGCTGCACCAGGAGGTTGTTCATCCGCTCGATGTCGTGCGGGTGCAGGCCGATGGTGGGCTCGTCAAAGACGTAGGTGACGTCGGTCAGGGAGGAGCCAAGGTGCCGGATCATCTTGGTGCGCTGCGCCTCGCCGCCGGAGAGGGTGCCGGCGGGCCGTTCCAGGGACAGGTAGCCCAGGCCGATCTCGGCGAAGGAGTCCAGCAGGTCCCGGAGCCCGCCGAGCAGCGGCCGGACCGAGGGCTCGTCCAGCCCTCGGATCCATTCGGCGAGGTCGCTGATCTGCATGCTGCAGAGGTCTGCGATGTTCTTGCCCTTGATCTTCGAGGACAGCGCCTCAGGCGTCAGGCGGGTGCCCTTGCAGTCCGGGCAGGTGTCGAACGTGACGGCCCGCTCCACGAAACGGCGGACGTGCGGCTGCATGGCCTCCACGTCCTTGGACAGCATGGATTTCTGGATCTTGGGGATGATCCCCTCGAACGTGAGGTTGACGCCTTCCACCTTGATCTTGGTGGGCTCGGCGTACAGCATCGTGTCCAGCTGCCTCTTGGTGAAGGAGGCGATGGGCTTGTCCATCGGCAGGCCCATGCCCTCGAACAGCCGCCCGTACCAGCCGTCCATCGAGTAGCCCGGCACGGTCAGGGCACCTTCGTTCAGGGACTTGGAGTCGTCGTAGAGGGCGGTCCGGTCGATGTCGCTGATGTTGCCCATGCCTTCGCAGTGCGGGCACATGCCGCCCAGGTACGTCACCTGCTGGACGACGCTTTTCTCCACCCGGCCGCCCTTCTCCGTGCTCATTACGCCGCTGGCCTTGCGGGTGGGGACGTTGAAGGAGAAGGCGGTGGGCGGGCCGACGTAGGGCTTGCCCAGCCTGCTGAACAGGATGCGCAGCATGGCGTTGGCGTCCGTGGCGGTGCCTACCGTGGAGCGCGGGTTGGCGCCCATGCGCTCCTGGTCCACGATGATCGCCGTCGTCAGTCCCTCCAGCCGGTCCACGTCGGGACGGGCCAGGCTGGGCATGAACCCCTGCACGAAGGCGCTGTACGTTTCGTTGATCAGCCGCTGCGACTCCGCGGCGATGGTGGCGAACACCAGCGAGCTCTTGCCCGACCCGGAGACCCCGGTGAAGACGGTCAGCCGGCGCTTGGGCAGCTCCAGGCTGACGTCCTTGAGGTTGTTTTCCCGCGCGCCCTGGACGCGGATGGTGTCGTGGGTGTCAGCGACGTGCATTCCGGCCGTGGGGGTGCCGGTGCTCGTGTCCGTGCTCATGAGGTCTCCATCTGTTCGGCCGTTCGGGCGGAGGGAGGCCGGTTCGGAGCCCTCCTTGGCGTCGCTGGGTTCAAGCTTAGGGCTGCTGGTTGATGCGGACGGTGTTGCCGGCGGGGTCGCGGAAGGCGCAGTCCCGGATCCCGTACGGCTGGTCGATCGGTTCCTGGACGACGTCGGCCCCGCTCGCCTCCACCTTGGCGAAGGCGGCGTCCACGTCGGGGGAGGACAGGACCACGGTGGCGTAGGTGCCCTTGGCCATCATTTCGGCGATGGTGCGGCGCTCGTCGTCGGTGATGCCGGGGTCCGCGGCGGGCGGGTAGAGGACGATGGAGACGTCCGGCTGGCCTGCCGGGCCGACGGTGATCCAGCGCATGGTGCCGCGGCCAACGTCGTTGCGGATTTCGAAGCCCAGGGCGTCGCGGTAGAACGCCAGGGAGGCGTCGGGATCGGTGTGCGGAAGGAAGCTGGAGGAGATGGTGATGTTCATGGCAGCCATGCTAGTTGCGGCTCCGGAAGCGGCGCTTCTCGATTCCTGACCGGTCTGCTGACCTGCTTTTCCACGCAGGCGGGGATGCCCGCCGCCGAGCGTTCCGCCTCCTGTTTGTAGGCGCTGGGAGGCATGCCCACCAGCTCGCTGAAGCGGGTGCTGAAGGTGCCCAGCGAGGAACAGCCGACGGCGAAGCACACCTCGGTGACGCTGAGGCCGCCTTTGCGGAGCAGCGCCATGGCGCGTTCGATCCGCCGGGTCATGAGGTAGCTGTAGGGCGATTCACCGTAGGCGAGCTTGAACCGTCGGCTGAAGTGGCCGGCGGACATATGGACGTCCCTGGCGAGGGACTCGACATCCAGCGGCTCGGCGTACTCCCGGTCCATCCGGTCCTTGGCGCGGCGAAGCTGGGTGAGTTCGCGGAGGTACGGGTCCGAGGGAGTGGAAGTCACCTTCAGATCGTGCTACGGGGCGGGGGTGTTGTCCAGAGGTGTGCAGCATCACTGCGCGGCGGTCAGAACAGCGCGGGCCTGCAGGATATGATTGTCCCGCCAGCTGGTAGTCCTCGCCCGAACAGGGCTCGAGTAAACGCAGCATCCGGTCAAAAACAAACCTTCATCACTATCGAAACCCCTGCCCGGATACTGCCCGGGACACCTTGAAAGGACGCCATGGAGCTGCTGTGGGAAATTGCCGGCTGGGCAGGCGCGGCTGCGATTCTCAGTGCATACCTGGCCGTGTCCATGGGCTGGATGAAGGCCGGAAAAGGCTTCCAGGTGGCAAACCTGTTCGGCGCCGTTGCCTTCATCATCAACGGCACCTTGCACGGTGCCTGGCCCTCGGTGTTCACCAACGTGGCCTGGTTCCTGATCTCCGCGGTGGCGCTGGTCCGCATGCGGGCAACGGACGGCCCCGCTGCCGCTCCCGCCGAAGCTCCCCAGGTGCAGTACCCCGGCGTCCCGGACACCACCGGCCAGATGGCAGTGGTTGAGGTCCTGACGGGCGCCATTCCCGTGGTGGCCCCCCGCCCCACGATGGCGCCTGCACCGGTGGCCTGTTCCGCACCTGCCATGGCTGAGGGGCAGCGGCTGGCCGTCTAGGCTGGCGCGCCGGTCCTTCCCGTACTAGGGACGGGTGCCGTCACCCGGACTTCACGATAACGCGGTGGGATGCGGACAACCTCGAGTTCGGCCAGGTCGAGGAGCCGCCTGTCGCCGGTGAGGGTGTCGAGGATCCAGACCAGCCCGTGGTCCGGCGCAGTGTCCACCACCGGACCACGGTGAACCAGGGTGTTCCTGTAATACGCTTCGATGGCATCGCCTGACGCGAGTCCGCGACAGAAATCGACGTCGATATGGTCATTGTGGGCCATGACCTTTTCCCCGCCTCTCGCATGGGAGTTTCCTGGTCCGATTCTCCCGGGTGCAGGTGTCCGCAAGGTGTCTTCGGGGTGATCTTCTGCTGACGCTATCCGTTTCCGGGACGCGGTCACCGGGCCTGCAGCGCGTCCGCCTGTTGTGCCAACGTAGCCAGTTCGACGCCCTCCGGCCGCTCCACGGTGCTCTCGATGCGCACGGAAGAACCGGTGCGGGCTGATTCGAGGACGGATTCCATGACCTCCAGGACGTGGTAGGCCAGGGTGCCGCCCGCCCGCGGCTCACGGCCCGGCGGGGTGGCGGCCAGGTCCGCGATGCCGAAGCCCCGTCCGGAATCAAGGTATCCGGCCGACACCGGAAGGGTCTCCCAGCCACCAGCGTCCAGGGTGAACAGTTGGACATCGCCGTCGAAGTGGTTGGGGTCGGGCACGATCAGCGATCCGAGCTCGCCGTGGATCTCGATGTTCGGCGACTTGGACTTCACGGCGTCGAAGCTCATGACCAGGGTGGAGAGCGCACCGGAGGCATGGGTCAGGACACCGGTCACGTGGGAGTCGATGTTCACCGGGACCTTTTCGCCCTGGCGGGGCCCGGATCCGATGGTCCGCTCACTGCGGGTGTGGCTTGCGGCTCCCATCACCGAGACGACCGGGCCCAGCAGGGTTACCAGTGCGGTCACGTAGTAGGGGCCCATGTCCAGGAGCGGGCCGCCGCCGGGCTGGTAGTAGAAGTCCGGATTCGGGTGCCAGCGCTCATGGCCAGGCGTGGCCATGGTGGCGGTCGCGGAGATCGGCGCCCCGATGAGGCCGTCGTCGATTGCCTTGCGTGCCGTCTGGATGCCCGTGCCAAGGACGGTGTCCGGGGCACAGCCGACGGCGACACCCGCCTCGCCCGCTGCGTCCAGCACCTGGCGTGCCTCGGCTGTTGTGGCTGCGAGGGGTTTCTCGCCGTACACGCCTTTTCCTGCGGCGATCACCTTCAACGCCACCTCGGCGTGCGCGGCCGGGATGGTGAGGTTTACAACCAGTTCGACGTCGTCCGCGGCGAGGAGTTCCTCAACGGTGACGGCACGGACGCCGTCGTACTGTTCCGCCACTGCCTGCGCGCGCTTCAGGTCCAGGTCGGCCACCGCCACGAGTTCGAGGTCCGGAAGCCGGCGGAAACTCGCGAGGTACTGCCCAATGATGGCTCCGCAGCCAATGATTCCCAGTTTCAACGGCTTGCCCACAGCAGGCCCCTTTCGATGATGGTGCGGACGTTGGTGTCCTGGAGGATTTCCACCCGGTGGCCCGGGGTGGCGACGAAGATCCGCCCTTTGCCCCATTGGCGGGTCCAGATGGCGGGGGACGTGACTTCACGGTTCCAGGGATCCCATTCCCGGACTGTCTGCGTGGTGGTGGCGAGGACGTCGATGTAATCGTCGGCGAGCACCCAGTACTGCTCGGTGACCAGATCGAAGTCCTTGATCCCCTTGGTGATCGGGTGCTCCGCTGCTGCCGGCAGCATGTTGACGGTGTAGGGCACATAGTTGTCGGACTGTTCACCGACGCACGCATCAGGGTGCTTGCCCGGGTGGCAGGCGAACTGGCCGCCGATCAGCTGCAGGTAGTCGGAGGTGTTCCGGTAGGAATCGGCGATCCCGCCGTGCCAGCCGGCAAGCCCTGTCCCGTTCTCTATAGCGGCGCGCAGCCCGGCGAACTCGTCCTTCTCGATGGTACTCATGGTCATGCACTGCATGACCAGGTCCACGCCTACCATGTACCCGGCGTCCGCGTAGACCTTGGGCGATTCCTCCACGCGCACGTCGTAGCCGCTGTCTTTGAGGAAGGGAATGAAGAGCTCGGTGGCCTCGTAGGGCTGGTGGCCGTCCCAGCCGCCACGGACCACCAGGGCTTGTGGCTGCTTCATAGCTTCTCCATCCGGTTTTGCTTCTTCGCAAATATTGGGAGACGCAAAGAGTCCCCGTTCGAAGCCTGCGCGCTGCTGATTTAGGTCACCCTCTAAACTAAAAGGATGCCGTACCCGTGGTCAAGGGTTGCAGCGTGCTGATTTAGCGAGGAGGCACCCGATGACTGCTACTTCTTCGTCAGCCGGTACCGTTCGATCTGTTTGAGCCGCCGCATGAGGCTGTCGCGCCGGGGGTGCGGGACGACGTCGGGCGCTTCTGCGGTGAGTTCGATGTGCTTTTTGCCGTACTGCCACAACAGGAGGTCGTCCAGGAGGCGGTCCGGCCCGGGGGAGTAGCGGTGGTCCAGTGCCTTGCGGACCTCGGTGATCCGGTTGGCGCTGAGCAGTCCGGCCAGCTGCATGGTCTGGTTGAGGCCGTGCGCGGCGAGAAGTTCGGCTGCCCAGCCCCAGTCGTCGTCGACTTTCCGGTCAACGTGCGGCAGCAGGGTCCGCCAGACGTCGCGGATGCGGTTGGGCGTGAGCGGCGCCGCACCCTCGCCGTCCATGTCCCAGAAGCTGCGGACCTCCTCATAGCGTTCGTGCAGGTCCGCGAAGGCCGTCTCCACCGTTTCCAGCATGGCGGCGGTGGCGGTGAACTGGCGGTCGAAGTGCGGTGTCCAGGCGCGCGGGTCCTCGGCCTTGAAGCGGATGTCATGCTCGATCTCGCTCCAGGCATGGGCGAAGATGGTGCGGATCTGGCACTCGAAGAAGTAGCTGCCGTTGGGCTGGGCGTCCGGGTTGAAGACCTGCTGGTATTCCTTGACGGCCTCGTTCTGGATGGTCCGCAGGATCAGGTGCCGGCTGGAGTAGCCGTAGGTGCCGGATTCGATGGAGCCGATGTCCTTCTCGCGGTCGCCGCGGCAGTCAAACAGCTGGCGCTGGCGCTTGATCAGGTTGGCCACGGTCGCATTCTCCGCCGGCAGCCTGGTGATGACACGGATTCCCACCATGTCATTGAGGGTCCGGAAGGGGTCCGGGAACTTCAGCACGCGGGGCCCGCCCGGTTCCAGCGGCTCCTCGGTCCGGGAGATCTTTTCCTTGAACGAGTCGACGGTCTTGGTCCGGCCGGTGACGAAGAGCGGGGTGACCTCGGTGTCCTTGAGCATGTCCCGCATGATGATCAGGACATCCTTGGTGACGAGCTTCAGGGCGGGACGGACGCGCTCGTAGATCTCCACGTTGTGCTGCACGGACTCACGCAGCGGCGCGTCAAGGCTTTCCCAGTTACTCGGCATGCTCCCAGCTTACGGCGGGGGTAGGACACCAAGCGGGAATGCGACGCGACCCGGACTGGCTCGAGGATGCCTGATTAGTTCAGCACCCACGCCGCCCCGAGCAGCAGGGGAACGGCAAGCGCCGAGGTGAGCACCGCCGTCGACTGTGCCAGGCCTTCACCCACCCGATAGCGGACTGCGTACAGGACCACGTTCTGCCCGGTGGGCAGGATGGCGCAGGCCGTGACCACGAAGGTGCTGAAGGTGTCCAAGCGGAACACGAACACCGCCAGGGCCCAGGCAAGGACGGGCTGGGCGACGGACTTGAGGAAGACGGCCACCAGCGTCGGGGCGCCGTCGCCGCTGCTGCCGCGGGGTGAGAGCCCGTGCAGTGACATGCCAAAGATGATCAGCATGAGCGGCACGGTCACCTGGGCAATCAGCGAGAGGGGATCCAGCACCAGTTCCGGAACGGGGATGCCGGCGGCGCTGACGACGATCCCGAGGATGGCCGCCACGGTCACGGGGTTGCGGAAGGGCGTGGCGACGATCCGCCCGGCGGAGGGCTTCTCACCGCCGGGATTGCTGAGGTCCAGGATGGTCAGCGCGATGGGAGTGACGATGGCCAGCTGGAACAGCATGATGGGCGTGACGTACGTGGCACTGCCCAGCACATAGAGGGAGAGCGGAACGCCGAGGTTGGTGGAGTTGACGATGCCGGTGGCCAGTGCGCCGATGGTGGTCCGGCGGACGCCCCACCTGGCGATCGCTCCGATGATGGCGAACAGGACCATCATGGCCGCGGCTGTGGCCACCGAGATCAGGCCGGTTTCGCTGAGGACGTCCGAGATGTGCCGGGTGGCGATCATGGAAAACATCAGGCTGGGCAGCCCCACCAGGAACGTCAGGGTGGACAGCACCTTAGTGCCGTGCGGGCCCAGCGCGTTGGTCCGGCCCAGGATGTAGCCGACCAGCATGACGGCGCCCACAACAAAGAAGCCCTTTAAGACTCCGTCCAAAATTCGTGTCCCCTATCCCGGTCCGCCAAGCCCGGCGCTATCTCCCGCCGGGCAGCCCAAGCAGGGGAACCGTGCCCTCAGATGCTATCGGTGGGGGCGGCGCGGTCATCAATCCGGGCGGCCAGGCCGTCGATCCGGTCCAGGGCGGCGGTGAGGCGTTCTACGTTATCCCACAGGTCCGGGTGCTGCTCCCGGACATCCTCCAGCGAGGTGCCGGCGGACCGCAGCGACCCCAAGTCGAAGCTGACGTTCGTCCGGGCTCCGGCCACCGCCGCCCGGAGGGCCCCGAACGCGACGACGGCGTCGGCCACGAGCGCGGGGTTCCCCTTGTCCGCCAGCCAGGCGAGGTCGTCGATCGCGTCGATGGCGCGCTCGCCGAGGACGGCTGAGGCCTTGGCGGCCTCCACGGATGCGTTGCGGATGGCCCCGTCGCGTTCCGGTCCCGGCTCCAGCCGGAACGCTGCGCCGAAGGCCCGGGACGCCGTCGAATCGTCATCAGCAAGTTTGAGCGCTTCCCGGCGGAGCTGCTGCGCGCGTTCTTTGATTGAGGCGACCCTGCCGCCGTCGTCCTCCTTCTCGGAGTAGCCGGCGACCATGGAGGTCAGGGACGCGGCGATGGCCAGCATGACTCCCGTGCCGGCGCCGCCCCCGGGCGAGCCGGTGGACTCGGCCAGGGCGCGGGTCCAGTCGTCGACCGTCGAATCGTGGGTGGTGACTGCTTCAGAGGAATCCATGACAGGAACGTGCCCACAAAGGTCGCCCGCCAAACGGAAAGGACGACGGCGTCACTCGCTGTAGTCTCGGCTCATGATTGAGCGCCGCCGCTACTCTTACGGCCAGGACCCCAGCCAGTGGGGCGAGCTGTTTCTGCCGCCACGGCCAGCCGAGTCCGGGCCGCGGGGCGTGGTGGTGGTCATCCACGGCGGCTACTGGCGCGCCAAGTACGGCGCTGAGCTGGGCGAACCGCTGGCGCTGGATTTGGCGGAGCACGGCGTGGCCGCCTGGAACCTGGAATACCGGCGGGCGGGCAACGGTGGCGGCTGGCCCGGCACCTTCCAGGACATCCTCGCCGGAATCGACACACTGGGTGAATTGGCAGGGCCGCACTCTCTGGACCTCGGAAAGGTGGTGGCGCTGGGCCATTCGGCGGGCGGGCACCTCGCGGTCTGGGCGGCGGGACGGGACAGGCTGGGCTCCCTGGGCCTGACGGAGGAGGAGGGGAAGGTCCGGGCAAACAACGCCGGCGTCCGGCTCGCCGGCGTGGTGAGCCAGTCCGGCGTCCTGGACCTGGCAGGGGCGGAAAGGCTACGCCTCAGCGACGGTGCGGTGGCCAACCTGCTGGGCGGACCGCCGTCGGACTTTCCCGGCCGGTACCGGTACGCGGATCCGATGGCTGCGCTGCCGCTGGACGTCCCCGTCTTCGCCGTCCATGCGGAGGATGACGACGACGTCCCGCCGGCAATGTCCGCAGGGTACGTTGACGCGGGCCGCTCGGGGCCGGTGCCCCCGCGGCTGGTGACCGTCCCCGGCGACCACTTCGAGCTGATCGACCCCGGCGCGGAGGCCTACCGGACGTGCCGGGAACTCCTGCTGGAGCTGTTGCGCTGACACGAACTGCTGGCAGCGGCCCATCTCTGGCAGAGTATGACCATGCTCACTGTTATTGGCGAAGGCCTTGTTGACGTTGTCCAGCGCGCCTCGGGAATCGAGGCCCACGTGGGCGGCAGCCCGCTCAACGTCGCGGTGGGCCTGGCCCGCCTTGACCACCCGGTGCAGTTCATCGGCCGCTACGGACGGGACGCCTACGGTGACTCCGTGGCCGCGCACCTCCGCGCCAGCTCCGTCATGCTCCCGCTGGGCCCGGATGACCTGCCCACCAGCGTGGCCACCGCCCTGATTGACGACGACGGCGCCGCCACCTACACGTTCGACCTCGCCTGGGAGCTTCCCGGCATCGCCGACCGGCTGGGCTTCATGCTGCAGGGCACCACCCTGCTGCACACCGGGTCCATTGCCACGATGCTGGCGCCGGGCGCAACCGACGTCCTCGCCGCCGTCGAATACGCGCACCCGTCCGCCACCATCAGCTTTGACCCCAACTGCCGGCCGAGCATCATCACGGACGTCGATTACGCCCGCCGCCACACCGAAAAGTTCGTGTCCCTCGCGGACGTGGTCAAGGCCTCCGACGAGGACCTGGCCTGGCTGTACCCCGGTGAGGATGTGCTGGAATCGGCCCGGCGCTGGATGACTCTCGGCAGGACCGAAAGGCCGGCCATGGTGGTGGTCACCCGCGGCGCGGCCGGGCCCTGGGGCATCACCGCCGCCGGCGAAGCGGAATGCCCGGCCCCGAAAGTGGACGTGGCGGACACCGTGGGCGCAGGGGATTCCTTCATGGCCGCGCTGCTGTCCGGCATCGTGGACCGCGGCCTGGACGGTGCCCAGAACCGCAAGGACCTCCGCGAACTGCCCGCCGAAAGCCTCGCCGAACTCCTTGAGCACGCTGCCCGGGCAGCCGCCGTCACCGTTTCCCGCCCCGGAGCCAATCCGCCCACGCGGGCCGAGATGAACGGGGTCTCCGCGGGCTGACGCGGGGTGCAACGGCTCTAGTGCTACCCGGTCCGGGCCGCCACACTGGGCGAATGACCGGTGAACTCATGCTCCCCTCCGCCGTCGATCGCCGCGCTTCCGTCAACCACGCCTTGCATCCGGACCGTCTGTGGGTCCGGGTGCTGCGTGCCGCGGTGGGCATCTTCGTGCTGGCGGCCGTTATCCAGAAGACCTACGATGCGACGTTGCCGGGCAGCGATGTGGACATCGCCCAGCTCTACTCGGAATTCACGGTGCAGGGGAACCTCGTGCTCGCACTGGTGCTCCTGGCTTCAGCCTGGCGGCCAAGGGCCCGGCTGCCGCAGTGGTGGGACCACCTGTTCGGCGCCCTCGTCCTCTATCTGGTGATGACCGGCATCATCTACATCGTCCTGATCGCTCCTGCCGACGAACCCTGGTGGAGCTGGAACCTCTACTGGCCGCAGTTGGCACACCACCGGCTGGCGCCATTGTTCGTTGCACTCGACTGGCTGCTGGTGACCAGGACTGCCCGCGGCACGTGGTGGCGTCCCCTTGCATGGTTGGGCTACCCCGTTGCCTTCCTCGTCTTTTCCTGGGTACGCGGCGGCATGGATGGCTGGTATGTCTACGACTTCCTCGATCCGACACTCGAAGGTGGCTGGCCGGCCGTTCTCATCACGACGGCGGAGGTACTCGTCGCGTTCCTCGTGGCCGGGCTCCTGGTGCACCTGGCCGGAAAACTCCGGGCCTCGCTTGCGGCGGGGACCAGGTGAGCGCGGCTGCCTTCGCCTACTCCTTGCCGAGGCCTGCCGCCGAGGTCTTCCCGTCCGTCACCTCATTGAGCGCGGCGAGGTCGAAGATGCCGTTGATGTCGGCCTGCTTGGTGGTCCCGGCGGTGACGCCGTCGGCCAGGAGCTTCTGGTAGGTTCCGGCCAGCGGGTCCACGGTGAACACGATGTTCTTCAGCGAGCGGTCGATCACGTCCGCCTTCAGCTCCGCGCCGGCAGCCTCCTTGAGGGCGGCGTTGATGACGCTGGCCTTTTCGCCGTCGGACGCGCTGTTCAGCCAATCCACCGACTTCGCATGGCCCTTGAGGAGGGCCTTCACGGTGTCCGGGTGCTCGGCCGCGAACTTCTGGTTCACGATGAGGATGGTGGTGGGGAACTCGCCGGGCTTACCGGAGAGGGAGCCGTCCCAGAGGTCCTTTTCGTCGACGAGCACCTTCGCTCCGGCGGTCAGCACGAGGCGTGACGCCCACGGCTCGGGCAGCCACGCGCCGTCGAGCTTTCCGTCCTGGAACAGCTTGAGCGTCTGGGCGTTTTCGGTCGGGTTGATGGCCACGTCGCCGCTGCCGTCCACGTTGGTCTTGTAGCCCTGGAGGAGAGCCAGGCGCGGAGCGCAACGTCCTGCGTGCCGCCGAGCTGCGGCGAGGCGAGCGTCTTACCCTTCAGGTCCGCCGCGGAGCTGATCTCCGGCTTGACCACCAGCTGGGCGCCGCCTGCCGCAGCGCCGGCGATGATGTGGATCGACTCGCCCTGGCTCTTGATGAAGGAGTTGATGGCCGGGTTGGGGCCGATGTAGGTGGCGTCGATGGCGCCGGCGTTCAGCGCCTCGATGGCGGCGGGGCCTGCGTTGAACACCTGGGTGCTGAGTTTGGTGTCCCCGAGCTCCCTAGCGATGTGGCCCTGGCTCACGCCCACCAGTGCGGGAGCGTGGGTGACGTTGCCGAAGTAGCCGAGCTTCAGTTCAGCCGCGGGGTTTCCGGCGGGTGCAGCTTCGGCAGCAGGAGCAGTCCCGGCGTTGGTGCTGTTGACGGCGGAGGCGACGGCGGCGCCACCGCCAACGAGGGCGAGGACTGCTGCTGCGATGCCGATTTTGAGGCCGAGGGGGGCGCTTGGGTGCTGCCTGGCCGGCGACAATGCGGGTGGAGTTTCCCGCGTTCTGCGGGCTCTTCTCTGTTGGTTCTGACATTGGGATTCCTTTGCTGGGTCTGATGCGTTGAGAGTACGGAGCGCCCAGCGGCCCCACAATCGTTCCTGTAGCAGGCGTTCACGGGAAGACGCGGACGCTCAATACGGCGTAGCGGAGCGTCAAGAAACGTCGCGCTTCGTCTTTTTGGGACGGCCTGCAGAGGGCGGGAACGGCGCTCAAACTTTACCGTCCGGATGGTAAAGTTTGAGGGTGAGAGAGAGTCAGCGGCCCCAAATCCTTGAAGCGGGCCTGCGTGTGGCGGCGCGCAACCAAGGCGCCGCCATCACCCTGGATGCAGTGGCTTCGGAGGCGGGTGTCACCAAGCCCGGGCTGATGTACCACTTTCCAAGCCGGGATGCGTTGATGGTCGCCCTGGTGGAGTACGCCGCCTGCCAGCTGGAGCGCAGGATGGTGGCACTTCTGGGCGGCAGCGACGGAACGGTGGAGGAACGGTACCGCTCCTATGTCCAGGCAGCGGCTGACGGGCAGAACATGCGTGCGGAGTGGGCCTTGTGGTTCCACTCCTCATGCCGGGCCGAGCTGCAGCAGGCCTGGGCCCGGCACCTGGACCACTGGCTCTTGATCCCGGACGGGACGCCACCTGCACGGCGGGCGAGGCTTCTGACTGCCCGGCTGGCGGCGAACGGACTGTGGGCTGCCCAGGCCAGCGGCGTGGGTGCCCCCGGCAAGGCCGACAGCACGGCAATCGTGGCCCACATCCTCGGCCTGATCGATGAAGGGGGAGCGGAGTGAGGCGGTGGCTTTACCTCGGCGGAGCCGTCGTCACGGAAGTCAGCGCCACCCTGGCCCTGAAGGCGGCCCTGGAAGCGCCGGGCTGGTACGTCCTGGTGGTCGCCGGCTATGCCGCCGCCTTCTTCCTGCTGACCGTCTGCCTGCGCCTGGGAATGAGCATCAGCGTCGCCTACGGCGCCTGGGGCGCCGGTGGTGTCACCGCTACTGCACTGTTGTCGGCCGCGATCTTCGACGAGCCGCTGACGTGGCTGATGGGCTTCGGCATCGCGCTGATCCTGGCGGGAGTCATCACCGTGGAAGCCGGATCGCAAAAGGCCCACCGTGCCGGCCGCGGGGAGGAGCAGGCGTGACCTGGTTTTCCTCGGCTTGGCCATTCTCACCGAAGTTGCGGCAACCATGTCCCTGCGCGCCTCGGAGGGCCTGAAAAAGAAGGTGTGGCTGGTTCCCATCGTGTCCGGCTACGTAGCGGCCTTTGGGTTCCTGAGCCTGGCGCTTGACCATGGGATGCCCCTTGGGGTGGGGTACGGCATCTGGGTGGCCTGCGGCGTGGCGCTGACAGCGGTGGCCAGCCGCGTCCTGTTCAAGGAACCGCTGACGCGCACCATGGCCGTCGGGATCCTGCTCATTTCCGCCGGAGTGATGGTCGTCGAAATCGGTGCCGGCCAGGCCCACTAGGAGAGCCCGCGCCCGGCACCCGGGATGCACCGCCTGCGTGTTCCCCATATTCTGGCCGGGTGGACACAAGCACCGTGAACTCCGGCGAACAGGTCGACCGGCAGGCCCGCATCCTCGAGGCGGCACTGGACCTCCTGTCGCGCCACGGCATCTCGGGTGTGAGCATGCGTGCCGTGGCCCGCGAAGCCGGGGTGGCGCTGGGGCTCGTGAACTACTACTACGAGGACAAGACGAGCCTGATCCGCGCCGCCCTGCACCGGATCGATGAACGCGACCTGAGGCTGGTGGCACCCGACCCCGCGTCACCCCCGGACGAACAACTCCGGAAAGCCCTCCGGCGCGTCGCCGACCCGGAGTTCCTCACCACCCAGCACCTGTCCCTCCGCCTTCACTTGTGGGCACTCGCCCAGGCCCATGAGGACTTCGCGCACATCAATGCGGCAGCGTTTGACCGCTACCTCAGGGGGCTCGCCGCACTGCTGGCGAATGCGCGGCCCGAGCTGTCCGCCGACGTGTGCAGGGAGCGGGCGGCCGACATCGTCGTCGTGCAGAACGGCATGTGGCTGACAGCCCTCCTGGGCGTGGACGAAGCCTCGATCCAGCGAAGCATCGCCCGGACCGAAGAAATCGCCTTCGCCGCCTAACGGCATGCTCCAATACCCCGGCGGACCAAACGAATCCGCCGCCCTTCGGCGCGCCCGGATCGGGTTCCGCTGCCGCGTCACATTTGAGCCAGGAACGGTACAACCTGCCCAAAGGGTGCCTCGAAAAACGCGGAAATCCGCGCTCTGCAAGCGAGCCCGCGTTACGCCCTTGTAAATTTTGAACGTTTGTCCAGCAGACCTATTGAACACTCGTTCAAACTGGATTACTGTCCTTGGGTATGACCTGCACCACACAAGCGGAGCCCATCTTTCCTGGAGGGCTTCACCGGCGAAGCTCCTCCGCCACAGCCTGACCACTGACCCATTCCCTGGACGGCCACCGCGAAGTGCGGGAGGCCTCCCCCAGGCAGAAGGAGATTTAGCAGCATGACAAAAACCAGTTACGACTACGTCATCGTCGGCGGCGGAAGCGCGGGTTCCGTGCTCGCCAACCGGCTGAGCGACGGCGGCCGGGCCAGCGTCCTGGTCCTCGAGGCCGGGCGGAGCGACTACCCTGGGACCTCTTCATCCAGATGCCCGCCGCGCTCACCTTCCCCAGCGGCAACCCGCTTTATGACTGGCGCTACGAGTCGGACCCCGAGCCCTACATGGGCGGCCGCCGCGTGGCACATGCCCGCGGCAAGGTCCTGGGCGGCTCAAGCTCGATCAACGGCATGATCTTCCAGCGCGGCAACCCCCTCGACTACGAGCGCTGGGGTGCCGACCCCGGCATGGAGACCTGGGACTTCGCGCACTGCCTGCCGTACTTCAACCGGATGGAAAACGCGCTCGCCGCCGACCCGGACGATGAACTCCGCGGGCATGACGGTCCGCTGGTCCTGGAACGCGGTCCAGCCACGAACCCGCTCTTCCAGGCGTTCTTCAAAGCCGCGCAGGAAGCCGGCTACCCGCTGACGGACGACGTCAACGGCTACCGCCAGGAAGGCTTCGCGGCCTTTGACCGCAACGTGCACAAAGGCCAGCGGCTCTCGGCGTCGCGCGCCTACCTGCGGCCCAACTTCGGCCGGAACAACCTGACCGTCCTGACCCGGGCACTGGCCACCAAGATCAACTTCACGGGCAACGTGGCCACCGGTGTCACCTACCGCCGCAACGGCAAGACCCACCAGGTGAACGCGGGCGAGGTGATCCTGGCCGGCGGCGCCATCAACACCCCGCAGCTGCTCCAGCTCTCCGGCGTCGGCGACGCCGCCCACCTGAACTCCCTGGGCATCAACTCCGTGGTCAACCTGCCCGGCGTCGGCCAAAACCTGCAGGACCACCTGGAGGTCTACATCCAGCACGCCTGCACCCAGCCGGTGTCCATGCAGCCGGCCCTGGACGTCTGGCGCATGCCGTGGATCGGCATGCAGTGGATGTTCGGCCGCAAGGGCCCGGCCGCCACCAACCACTTCGAGGGCGGCGGCTTCGTCCGCTCCAACGAGGACGTGGCGTACCCGAACCTGATGTTCCACTTCCTCCCGGTGGCCGTCCGCTACGACGGCCAGAAGGCGGACGCCAAGCACGGCTACCAGGTGCACATCGGGCCCATGTACTCGGACGCCCGCGGCACCCTCAAGATCAAGTCCACCGACCCCACCGTGCACCCGTCCATGGTGTTCAACTACCTGTCCACCGACCAGGACCGCCGTGAATGGGTCGAGGCCATCCACGTGGCCCGCGACATCCTGGGCCAGTCCGCCATGAGCCCCTTCAACGGCGGCGAACTTTCCCCGGCCGTGCGGTGCAGACCGACGCCGAGATCCTGGACTGGGTTGCCCGCGACGCCGAGACGGCGCTGCACCCGTCCTGCACCGCCAAGATGGGCCCGGACTCCGATCCGATGGCCGTGGTGAACCCCTGGACATGACCGTGCACGGCACCCGCGGCCTCCGCGTGGTCGACGCTTCGGCCATGCCCTACGTCACCAACGGCAACATCTACGCCCCCGTGATGATGCTCGCCGAAAAGGCCGCCGACCTGATCGCCGGCAAGGCACCCTGGCGCCGCAGCACGCGGAGTTCTACCGGCACGGCATCAGCCCGCTGGAGCGGAACGCCGCCGCTGCCCCGGCAGGCAGGGCCTAGGCATGATTGATGCACAGGAAAAGGAGCAACCATGACCGCCACCGTTGAGCAGGCACAGCAGGCCCAGCAGGCCGGCCAAGCGCAGGACACCATCAAGGGCCTGTACATCGACGGCGCCTGGCAGCAGGCGTCCGACGGCGGCACAACAGTCGTGCGCTGTCCTGCAGACGGCAGCGAGGTGGCAGTTGTTGCCAAGTCGACGCCGGAGGACGCGGAGCGGGCCATCGCCAGTGCACGTTCCGCGTTCGACGGCGGCCCCTGGCGCCGGCTCACCGACCTTGAACGCGGAGCGGTCATGCTCCGCGTGGCCGACCTGCTGGAGCGGGACAAGGCCGCCTACGCCCGGGCCGAGGCGCTCGATACCGGCAAGCGCCTCGTCGAAGCCGAATACGACATCGACGATATCGCCGCCTGCTTCCGGTACTACGGAAAGATCGCAGGCCTCGACGCCGGCCGGGTGATCGACACCGGCCGCCCGAACGCCATCAGCCGCGTGGTGTACGAGCCGCTGGGCGTCTGTGCCCTCATCGCCCCGTGGAACTACCCGCTCCTGCAGGCCGCCTGGAAGGTGGCCCCGGCGCTCGTCGCGGGAAACTCGTTTGTGCTCAAGCCCAGCGAGCTCACGCCGTCCACCGCCATCCTGCTCATGGAGACCCTCGCGGAAGCCGGGGTTCCCGCCGGCGTCGCAAACCTGGTGACCGGAAGCGGGTCGAAGGTGGGCGGCCCGCTCAGCTCCGACCCGCGCGTCGACCTCGTCTCCCTGACCGGCAGCCTGGCCACCGGCCAGACCATCATGGCCGCCGCCGCGGAGACGGTGAAGCGCGTCGCCTTTGAGCTCGGCGGAAAGAACCCCAACGTCGTCTTCGCGGACGCGGACTGGGACGCCGCCGTCGACAACGCCCTGACCGCCGTGTTCCTGCACTCCGGCCAGGTCTGCTCGGCAGGGGCGCGGCTCGTCGTCGAAGAGTCCATCGCGGAACGGTTCGTGGCTGAGGTGGTGGAGCGGGCGCAAAAGATCCGGATGGGCGGGCCCTTCGATCCCGACGCCGAGACGGGCCCGCTGATCTCCGCCAAGCACCGGGACCAGGTCCACGCCTATGTCCAGGCCGGGATTGCGGAGGGCGCCGAGCTGTTGTGCGGCGGCTACATCCCGGACGAGGGACCGCTCGCGGACGGCTTCTTCTACCCGCCCACGGTGCTCGGCAACTGCCGCTCCGGCATGAGCGTGCTGCAGGAGGAGTCATTCGGCCCGGTGCTGACCGTCGAGACGTTCCGGACCGAGGCCGAGGCCGTGGCCATCGCCAACGACACGGAGTACGGCCTGGCCGGCGCGGTCTGGACCTCGGACGCATCCAAGGCGCAACGTGTTGCGGGCGGCCTCCGGCACGGAACAGTATGGATCAACGACTATCACCCGTACGTCCCGCAGGCGGAGTGGGGCGGCTTCGGAAAGTCCGGCATCGGCCGGGAGCTCGGCAGCGCGGGACTCAATGAATACCGCGAGGCAAAACATATCTGGCAGAACATCCAGCCCGCACCCAGCGGCTGGTCGGCCCACCTGCCGGCGCCGGGGTGGGGCCGCCGGCTAGCAACAGCATTTGGGGGAAACGGCCGGGCGCTGCAGGCGTGGCGCCCGGCCACCGATATCACCCGCGTCCAATGGCGGCCGCGGGGCATCACCATCGTGCTTTTCTCATCTAGGAGTTCGGATGTTGGAACCCAGCAAGAGTACTGATTCAAGTGGCATGGACGAGTTCGGCTATGCCCAGACCCTGGACCGCAGCATCGGCAAGTTTGCCAGCTTCGCGGCCGGCGTCAGCTACATCTCCATCCTCACCGGCGTTTTTCAACTGTTCTACTTTGGCTTCTCCATGGCCGGGCCGGCCTACGCATGGTCCTGGCCCATCGTCTTCGCCGGCCAGCTCATGGTGGCCCTCTGCTTCGCCGAGCTGGCCGGCCGCTATCCGGTGGCCGGATCGGTCTACAACTGGGCCAAACAGCTCTCGTCCGGGACGTTCGCCTGGCTGGCCGGCTGGCTGCTGCTCATTTCCTCGATCGTGGCGCTCGGGGCCGTGGCCCTGGCGCTGCAGCTGACCCTGCCCCAGATCTGGTCCGGTTTCCAGATCATCGGAGACGGCACCGGCACCTACGATTTCGCCCTCAACGGCGTGCTGCTCGCCAGCATCATGATCTCCATCTCGACGCTCATCAACGCCTTCGGCGTGAAGCTGATGACCAAAATCAACAGCATCGGCGTCTTCGTGGAACTCGCCGCCGCAGTGCTCCTCATCCTGGCCCTGGGCTGGCATGTGGTGCGGGGGCCGGAAGCCCTTTTCAGCACCGAGGGCTACGGCATGGACCACGACCTTGGCTTCTTCGGGGTGTTCCTCATCGGCGCCATGGCATCGGGGTACGTGATGTACGGCTTCGACACCGCCAGTTCCCTCGGCGAGGAGACGAAGGATCCCAAGAAGACCGCCCCCAAGGCCATCCTGCGGGCAATCACGGCGTCCTTCATCCTCGGCGGGCTCATTCTCCTCGGCGGGCTCCTGGCCGCCCCGGACCTGAACGACCCCAAGCTGGGCTCTGCCGACGGCGGCCTGCAGTACATCGTGCTCTCCGTGCTGGGAGGCCCGTTCGGCAAGGCCTTCCTGGTGTGCATCGTCGTCGCCGTGTTCGTCTGCACCCTCGCCGTCCACGCCGCAGCCATCCGCATGATGTTCGCCATGGCCCGGGACAACAACCTGCCCTTCAGCCGCCAGCTCAGCAAAGTACACCCGGAGCGGAAGACGCCCACGGTGGCGGCCATCGTCATCGGACTCATCGCCATCATGCCGCTGATCGTCAACGTCTCCCAGCCCGCCATTTTCACCATCCTGTCCAGCATCAGCATCGTGCTGATCTACCTCTCCTACCTGCTGGTCACCGTCCCGTTGCTGCGGCGGCGCTTCCTGAAGAAATGGCCGCTCTCGGACGACACCCACGGAAAGGCCGGGTTCAGCCTGGGCAAGTGGGGTCTCCCGGTGAACATCCTCGCGGTCCTGTGGGGCGGCGCCATGACGCTGAACCTGATCTGGCCCCGGCCGGAGATCTACAACTCGGTGCCGCCCTTTGAGTGGTACCTGCAGTGGGGCGGCGTGATCTTCGTGGGCGCGGTCGCCATAGGCGGGACCCTGCTGTACCGGCTGAAGATCCGGCACCAGACAGGTGTCCTGGCCGAGCATGCAGCCGCTGCCAGGCCCGCGGCAGCCCAGCCCGCCGCAGCCCTGCCCACCGCCGGCGTCCGCGATCCGGATGCTCCGGCGGAACCGCAGCTGGTATCAGCGCCCCTATCAAATCCGTAGCACTGTCCAACCAGTAGCGCTGTCCAACCAGTAGCACTGTCCAACCCGTAGCGCTGTTCAACCTGGGACCATAGCCAGGAAGGGCGTCCCCTCCACCACTCGGCGGAGGGGGCGCCCACAGGCATTTCCCGGCCAGATGGACCTAACATGTCCCACATGAAGGTTGCCCGAGAGGCCCGCTCTGCTGCCCTGGTCATTAACTCCGGATCACGCCGCGGGGCGGCCGCGCGCGAACTGGCGGTGGAAGCGCTGCAGAAGGCAGGCGTGCCGGTCTCCGCAGTGCATCACGTGCATTCGGGGGCCGAGCTGGCCGGGACGCTGGACCGGGTGGTTGCGGACGGGCATGACCTGCTGGTCGTGGGTGGCGGCGACGGGACGGTTTCCTATGCCGCCGGCCGGATCGCCGGCACCGAAGTGATGCTCGGCGTCCTTCCGCTGGGCACCGCCAACGACCTCGCCCGGACCCTGCAAATCCCGGACAACCTGGCCCAGGCATGTGCCGCCATCGCCGGTGGGAAGGTGGTGGACATCGACCTGGGGCGCGCCAACGGGCAGCCCTTCCTCAACGTCGCCTCCGCCGGCCTGTCCGTCCAGGTGACCGAGGCGCTCAGCCCCGGCCTGAAGCGGCGCCTGGGGCCGCTGGCGTACGCCATTGCGACCCTGCGTTCGTATGCCCGGCACAAGCCGTTCCGTGCGCGGCTTGAGTTCCCGGACGGGGACCACGAGCCATTGCAGCTTGAGGGCCTGCTCCAGGTGGCGGTCGGCAACGGCAGGCACTACGGCGGCGGCAACACGGTTTCGCCCACGGCCGGGATCGACGACCACATCCTCGACATTTACGCCATCCTGGCGGCGCCGCTCCGGGAGCATGTAAAGATCGCCCGGCTGCTCCGGAATGGGAGCTTCGTGGAGCACGACCGGGTGTACCACCTGACCAGCCGGTCCGTCCGGCTGGTCACCGAACCGCCGATGCCGGTGAACCTCGACGGCGAGATCGCGGCCGTCACGCCCGCCGACTTCGCCATCGAGCGGAACGCCGTCCACGTGGTGGTGCCGCAGGCCAGCACCGGTGCCATGTTCGACGGACCGTCCGCCCTGCCGGAGCCCCCGGCCTGACAAGCCTTAGGCCGCCTTCACCAGCGGGAGCTCGTCCCAGTGCGTGGTGTACCGGGGGGACTGCATGCCGCGCTTCATGGACCAGTCCACGCCGCCTTTGATGCCGCCGTGGCCAAGCCCGATGGAGCCGCGCCCGAAGCGGCGGCTCACATCCTCCAGGAGCGGGCCGATGCCGCGCTCTTCATGCCGGTTCTCGAAGGGTTCCAGGGGAGACTGGTTGCCGGTGGGGCGCAGGTCCGTGAGCATGAGGCCGGCCTTGGCGTACTTGAGCCCGTTCCGGATGTGGGGCAGCAGGGCATGCGTGGCTTTGGTCAGCAGGAGCGGATCCGCCGTGGGCATGGGAAGGGACAGGCACACCGAAGGGTAGGCCTGCTCGTTCTGCCTGAACGGGGACGTGGCGGCGAACGCTGTCAGGACTTTTGCCTGCAGGCCGTGTTTTGCGAGCCTGGCGCTCGCCTGCTGGCCATAGATGCTGAGCACCTGGCGCATGCCGTCAACAGTGGTCACCGGCGTGGAGAAGGAGCGGGAAAAGATGAGCTGGTCCCGGCCCAGGCGCTCCTCCTCCATGGGAATGCAGGGGATGCCGCGCAGTTCCAGCACCGTGCGCATCACCACTACCGAGAACTTGTCGCGGATGACCACAGGATCCGCCCGGACCAGGTCCAGCACCGTGAAGATGCCCAGGACATTCAGGCGCCTGGTCAGCCGGCCCGCGATGCCCCACACCTCGTCCACGGGAAGCCGGGCCAGCAGGGACTCCTTAACCGGTGCCGGCACGGCCTCCCAGTGGCACACCCCGCCGAAGGAGGCGTTGTTTTTCGCCCACTTGTTGCACAGCTTGGCCAGCGTCTTGGTGGGCGCTATCCCCACGCAGACCGGGACGCCCACGTTCCGCCGGACCTCGGCCTTCATGGTCCGGCCGAGCGCCAGCAGCTCTTCGGGCCGGCCCTTCACGCCCAGGAAGGCCTCGTCGATGCTGTAGACCTCCAGCCACGCCGAATGCCTGCCGAGCAGCTCCATGACCCGGGCGCTGATATCGCCGTACAGCTCGTAGTTGCTGGACCTGGCCACCAGGCCCCACTCCTTTGCCCGGGGTGCGAGTTTGAAGCAGGGTCGCCGGTCCGGATGCCCAGCGCCTTCGCCTCGGGGGAGCGGGTCACCGCGCAGCCGTCATTGTTGGACAGGACGATCAGCGGCCGCCCTTCGAGCGACGGATCAAAGGCGCGCTCGGCCGAGGCGTAAAAGCAGTTCACATCCACGTGGGCGATCTGCGGCATCTGCCGCATCAGGACAGGCTTGGGCATGGCCCTCCTTCCGCAGTCTGCGGGTCACACATGGTGCAGGCACCTGGTGGCCACGCCCCACACCGTCAGCTCGGACAAGGCGGGGACCCGGATGTCCGGGTACTTCGGGTTCTCCGCCTGCAGCACCACCCCCGTGGGCGTGATGCGCAGCCGCTTGACTGTCAGTTCTCCATCCAGCACGGCGACCACCACCGAGCCGTCCTTGGGCTCAAGGGCCCGGTTCACGATCAGTTCGTCGCCGTCGCTGATGCCGGCGCCCTCCATCGAATCTCCGGTTACGCGCACCACGAATGTGCTGGTGATGTCCTTGATCAGGTGCGCGTTCAGGTCGATCCGGCCATCGAAGTAGTCCTGCGCCGGCGACGGGAAGCCGGCCGCAACCGCGACAGGGGAGATCAGGACCGACAGGTACGAGGCACCCGCATCTATCACGCGGGGACCAATAATAACGCCCACAACACACCCTTATTCGAATATTTGTTCGATTAGTTCAGTGTAGCGCTGCAGGCTGACAAGCGGACCTCCCAGCTGCGGGAATCATCCCCTTGGCCGCCGCCACGTAGACTTGCAGGATGCGGTTGGTGGCAAGCGATATTGACGGAACGATCCTCGGGCACGACGGAAAAATCAGCGACCGCACCGTCCGCGCCTTCCACGCCTGCCGGGACGCCGGCGTCGAACTCGTCTTCGTCACCGGCCGGCCGCCCCGCTGGCTGCATCCGCTCCAGGACCAGCTGGGCCATACCGGGACGGTCATCTGCTCCAACGGGGCTGTGGTCTGGGACCTCGAAGCGGACAAGTTGGTCTCCGCCCGCACGCTCGGCATCGCCGCGGTGCTGGAAATCCGCCGGATCATCAAGGACCTCCGCCCGGCTGCCCTGTTTGCCGCGGAAACGCTGACCGGGTTCCACCTTGAGCCCGGGTTCATCGAAAACGAGTCGAGCGAACTGCTGTCGCAGTTCACGCCGGCGCCGCTGCGGGAAACCCTGGTTGGCGATGACAGCGTGGTGAAGTTCCTCGCCATTGTCCGGGACGGCACTCCGGACGACTTCCTCGCCGAGGTGCGTCCCGCCGTCGAACATCTCGCCGCCGCCACGCACTCCTCGCCGGGCGTGGCCATGCTGGAACTGTCCCTGCCGGGCGTGAACAAGGCCGTCACCCTTGCCGAATACGCTCGGGCGCTGGGCATTGACGCCTCCGACGTGGTGGCCTTCGGCGACATGCCCAACGACATCGAGATGCTCCGCTGGGCCGGGCACGGCTACGCCATGGCCAGCGGCCACCCGGAGGCCATCCGCGCGGCGGGCCAGCGTGCGCCGCACTTCGACGACGACGGCGTGGCCCAGGTCCTGGAGGCGCGCCTCGCTTCCCTGGGCGCCCCGCGTTCCTGATTTCCGCGGCCGCCGCCGTATTCACAGCTGGCGCTCACCTCGCGTTCACCTTTGCTCCGTAGCGTGAAGCCCGGAGAGCAGACTCCTCTCCGGCAGGCCGAAGGGGTAGGGATGGCACGGAATACCAAGCGCGATACCGCCGATGCACCACTGCGCAGGGCAACGCCTGCGCCGCACTGGAAGAAGCTGCGGCAGGGCGACCGCGTCCGGGTCCTGCTGACCCCCGGGTTCGAAGCCGGCGGCGTGGTGGACGCCGTCACGCCGGACAACACCGTGGTGTGGATCAATCTTGACGGCGGCCGCGGCCGGACGCTGCTGCACTGCGGCGACGGGGTCGAGATCCTGCCGTTCGAAGACTGACCCGGGGCGGCGCCAAGGGTCCGGCCAGCTCGGGTACGCTCGCACTGTGACCCTGCCGTTCTTCGCCAATCCGGATGCCGCCGGCAACCAGCTGCCCATCGCGATGGCCCACCGCGGCTTCTCCCTTGAGGGGCTGGAGAACTCGAAGGCCGCCTTCCGGGCCGCCGTGGACCTCGGCTACCGCTACCTGGAGACGGATGTCCACACCACGTCCGACGGCGTGCTGCTCCTTTTCCACGATGACACGCTGGAACGGGTGACGGACGGCAGGGGCAAGGTTTCGGAGCTGACGGCGGCGGAGGTTGCCCGGGTGAACATCGGCGGCCGTGAGCCCGTCCCGACCTTTGACGAACTGGTTCCGGAACTGCCCGGCATCCGGCTCAACCTGGACGTCAAGGACTGGAGCTCCGTCAACAGCACGGCGGCCGCCATTGAGCGCCACCGGGTGCATGACCGGGTGCTGGTCACCAGCTTCTCGGACCGGCGGCGGCGGGCGGTGCTGAAGCTGCTCAGCCGCCCGGTTGCGGCCTCGGCGGGGGTTACATCGATCGCTCTTTTCACGTGCCTGGGCCCGCTGCTGCCTGGACCTGCCTTCCGCTGGCTGATGCGCCGCGTCCTGTCCGGCGTCCACGCACTGCAGGTTCCGGCCCGCCGCGGTGGCATCGAAGTTGTCACCCCCGGGTTCGTCCGCCGGGCGCACGGCCTGGGCCTGGCGGTGCACGTCTGGACCATCAACGATCCCGCCGAGATGCGCCGCCTGCTGGACCTCGGCGTGGACGGCCTTGTCACCGACCGAGGCGACCTGCTCAAGGAGATCCTCGTCGAAAGAGGCGGGTGGCCGCCCGGGCCGCCCGCCTGATCCGCTGTTTTACCTGGTGCTAGCCCCGGCCTGTGCTGGTGGACGGGTCCTGGTCGCCCTCCGTCGGGTCGGCGCGCAGCTCGTCCGGGTTGCTGTCCGGCAGCCCGCCCGCAACGCCGCCGGGGCCCCCGTTTCCTGCCGCAGCCGCCCCACCCGCGGCGGCGGCACTGCCTGTCAGCCCGTCGTCGCCCGTTCCACGGCCTGCTTCCGCCCTGTCATTGTTCGTTTCGTCAGTGTCCCCGCCAAAGGGGCTCTCGGAGACCGGCCCGGGAGCCGGCCCGGTCTTCAAGCCCGGCGCCTTCTCCTTCTCCGCCTCCATTGCATTGGACCCCTCGCTGATGGAGGAGTGGACCTCCACGTCGTCATTGGGGTCCGTGGGGTCGGGAACGTTCATCTTCTCCGTGGGCTTCGATGTACCCGCCAGGTCCTCCATGGCGTTCTCCGCTGCCTTGCCGATGCTGTCGCCGATTCCCATCTCTGTTCCTCCTGACATCGTGCGTGCGGGCGCCCCAGCGGCCGCCCGGCCCTACCCCTCCAGAATTATCAGCATGCTTACAATTAGTCCAGAGCTGGGGTGAAGAACCGCGGCCGGGAAGGAAGGACACGCACCATGAGCAGCTACCATCCGGAAAATGATCCCGCCAATCCTGACCAGCCGGGCAGGGGCCACGCTGACGCCCAGGCAGCCCCGGGCAAGGATTCGGCAGGCTCGGCGAACCCGGACCCTGCCGAAGGCAACGTCACCGGCCTGGAACCGGGCGGGGGAGTGCCGCCGGGTGAGACGCCTCCGGCGGAGGACCAGATGAGTGGCGACCAGGGCCACGACGAATAGGGCGCGCACAGCACAATACGCGCACAACACAACAGTGGACCGGTGGCACGCATGGCGGTTTCAAGGGGTCGTTGCAACACCTGCTGGTTAGGTGGTTAGTAGTAAATTGTTGACGCCAACCGAAAATCGGGCCAATAACGCCAACTGAAAATGAGGCCACTGACCATTATGGAAGGTGATCACATTGGATGTTTGGGCGCAGATACGCCACCGATACGCGACGGAGAAGATCTCCAAGAGGGAGCTGGCTAAACAGCTCGGGGTTTCGCGGGGGACGGTGGACCGGGCGTTGGAGGCAGAGCGGCCACCGAAGTATGAGCGGAAACCGGCCGGTTCGAGCTTTGATGCTTACGCGCCACAGGTGCGGGCCTTGTTGGTGCAGACGCCGACGATGCCGGCCTCAGTACTGGCCGAACGCGTCGGCTGGACGGGCTCTGCATCCTTGTTCCGGGACAAGGTCCGTGGACTCCGGCCCGATCTATGCCGGCGGATCCGGTGGACCGGCTGGTCCATAAACCGGGCCAGGCGATGCAGTGCGATTTATGGTTCCCCCATGAGCCGCTACCCCTGGGGCACGGGCAGGAGGGCAAGCCTCCGGTGCTGGTGATGACGAGCGCGTTCTCCGGATATATCCAGGCCAGGATGCTGCCGACCCGCACGACCTTTGATCTGCTTGGCGGGATGTGGTCGCTGCTGCAGGAGGCCGGCGCGGTCCCGAAGCAGCTGGTCTGGGACAACGAATCAGGGATCGGCCAGGGCCGGCTGACCGAGCCGGCGGCGGCGTTCGCGGGCGTCCTGGGCTGCGAGATCCGGCAGTTGCCGCCACGGGATCCGGAATCCAAAGGAGTGGTGGAGCGGATGAACCGTTACTTCCGCCAAGGCTTCATGCCCGGACGGACGTTCGCGTCCCCGCTGGATTTCAACGATCAGCTCGCGGACTGGCTGCCACGCGCGAACGCGCGCTACTCCCGGACCCGTCATGGCCGTCCGATCGAGCTCTTCGTCCGGGACCGGGATGCGATGCGCCCGTTAACGCCAGTGGCGCCCGAGTTCGCCTTCCGCAGCAGCGTCCGGCTACCACGGGACTACTACGTGCGGGTCTTCTCCAACGACTATTCCGTGGACCCGGGCGCGATCGGGCGGATCGTGAACGTCGAAGCAGACCTGGAAAAAGTCACCGTGAGCGCAGACGGCCGGCTACTGGCCAGCCATGAGCGGCGGTGGGCCAGGCACCAGATCTTCACCGACCCGGCCACGTAGACAAGGCCGCCTCCCTCCGACGGATCCACCGCAGCGTCAAGGCCGGACGGTCCACGGTAGTGGAGGAACGTGACCTGTCGATCTATGACGAACTGTTCGGCGTCGCCATCCCCGACGATGCCCGCGAGCTCTCCGGGGCAGCACGGTGAACGCTGCAGTGAAGGACATCGAGTACTACGCCCGCGCACTGCGCGCCCCGCGGATCGCCGACGGCTACCGTACCCTCGGCGACCGGGCCCGGGAGGCAGGCTGGTCACACGAGGAATACCTCGCCGCTGTCCTCTCCCGCGAGGTTGCCGAACGCGAAGCCTCCGGGGCCGCCCTGCGGATCAGGGCCGCGAGGTTCCCCGGACACAAGCTGCTGGAGGAGTTCAACTTCGACCACCAGCCCGCCGCGGACCGGAACCTCGTCGCGCACCTGGGAACTGGGGTCTTCCTGGAGGAAGCCAAGAACGTGGTCCTTCTGGGCCCGCCCGGCACCGGGAAAACCCACCTGGCCGTCGGGATCGGGATCCGGGCCGCACACGCCGGGCATCGCGTCCTGTTCGACACCGCGACCGGGTGGGTATCGAGACTGGCCGAAGCCCACGACCGCGGACGCCTGCCCAGGAACTGGCCAAGCTGCGCCGTTACAAGCTGCTCATCGTTGACGAAGTCGGCTACATTCCCTTCGACCAGGACTCGGCCAACCTGTTCTTCCAGTTAGTCTCATCCCGCTACGAACACGCCTCCCTGGTGCTTACCAGCAACCTCGCCTTCAGCAGGTGGGGCGAGGTCTTCAGCGACGCGACAGTGGCCTCGGCGATGATCGACCGGATCGTTCACCACGCAGAAGTCCTGAACCTCACCGGTAGCAGCTACCGGCTCCGGAACAAGACAAGAACCCAGCTTCAGGCACAATAGAACAGCAACCCGTGGCCCTGTTTTCAATCGGCAAAACTGGCCCTGTTTTCGGTTGGCGTTAACATAAATCACGTAAACGCTCGGCTGGAGTTTTCCAGCCGAGCGTTTTGCGTGGGCGGCCGTTGAGTTCCTGGGCGACGTGTTCGAGGTCCTCGGGTCCGAAGACAGACAGATCGGTGCCTTTGGGGAAGTACTGGCGCAGCAGGCCGTTGGTGTTCTCGTTCGAGCCGCGTTGCCACGGGCTTGCGGGGTCGCAGAAGTAGACCTGCATGTCGGTGGCGAGAGTGAAGGATTTGTGGGCAGCCATTTCCGATCCCTGGTCCAGGTCAGGGATCCCCGAAGGTGCGCCGGAAGGGTGGCCATGGTTTTGATGAGGCCGTCACGGACGGTTGAGGCAGAGTGGTCCTTTGGCAGGTGGACGAGCATTAGGTAACGGGTGGTGCGCTCGACCAGGGTCGCGATCGCGGACTGGTTGTGGGCGCCAGTGATGAGGTCCCCCTCCCAATGCCCCGGTATGGCGCGGTCCTCGATCTCGGGCGGACGTTCGGAAATCATGATCATGGGGTCGGTGAACCTGGGAGTGCGCTGATCAGCGGTGGCATGGGGTTTTCGCCGGGTCCGGCCGGTCCGCAGAGCTGCTTGCACCTCACGTTTAAGTCCGCCTCTGGCTTGGAGGTAGAGGGCCTGGTAAATCGTCTCTGGGCTCACGCGCATCTCCGGGTTGTCGGGGAACTCTTCGACCAGCGTGTGGCTGATCTGTTCCGGAGACCAGCGTAGGAGCAGCTTGTCCTTCACGTACTTACGCAGGTCCGACTCGCCCGCGAGTTTGGCTGTCTTGGGCCGGGCCCGCCGGGCAGTTGCCTTCCGATGTGCACCGTGGGGAAGGTAGCCCATCCGCGGATCGGTGTTTCGGGCCAACTCGCGGCTGACTGTTGAGGGCGATCTGCCGAGGGCGTGGGCGATCGCCCGCACCGAGGATCCGGCGGCCTGCAGGTCCCGGATAAGTTCCCGTTCCTTGACGTTGAGGTACCGCGGGTGGATAGGTTTCTCCAGCGCGGCCACCGGGACCTGGACCGTTTCTGTTGTGCCGGCGGCAGAGGTCATAGTGATCACACCACGTTTGTAGTCGACCACCCGGCCATCCGGATAAATGCGTCGTCCGCCGGACTTCCGGATTCCCTGGTCCCGACTCCTCAGCGGTCCGTAAATGAATACCAACTGCCGCGGCAGCTTTCCGTCGGCTCACGCCGGCGTTGCGCAGCCGGGAGAACTCGTCCCTTCCAGGGTGTGGACCTGTCCCCGGCTTTCCCTGACCCTTCAGCCCGGCTTTCCGCACCCACGCGGCGCACGTATTGGGATTCAGCCCGAGTTCCTTTGCAGCCTCCGTGGTGCTCTTAAGACGGTCGAACACGGCGAAGAACTGCTCTTTCTGCCTAGCCGTGTACTTCCGGTGCACCGACTGCTTCCGTACTTTGCCCCGGGGCAAACCAGCCTTGCGGATCCATTGGTGACAGGTCATCACATTGAAACCGAGTTCCCTCGCGGCGGCACTGACATTTTGAACCCGATCGAGGGCCGCAAAGAACTGATCCTTCTGCTCCTGCGAATATCTCCGCCGCCCAGCGGGCTTCTCCCTAAAGACGACACGGTCGTTGCAACTCCCAAAAATTCTGGGTGTTGCAACGACCGCTAGAACCCGCCCATGCCTGCCGGTCCACTGTCCGAAGATTCAGCTCAAGGTGCGTCGTTTCCCTGGGGATTGAGCGTGGCCTGGTCCGGCCCCACGAGCTGCCGGTTCAGGCCGTCCGCGTCCAGCCGGGTGTTCCAGGAAACCCAGTCCTTTGGCCGGACGGACGGGCGTCCCAGCAGGTAGCCCTGCCCCGCATCGATGCCCAGTTCGGTCAGGACTTTCAATTCCCCAACCGTTTCGATGCCCTCCGCCACGAGGGTTGTGCCGATCTGCTGGCTGAAATCCACCAGACAGGCGGTCAGGGCGCGCTGCAGGCCGTCGTTGTCCACGTCCCCGATCACGTCACGTCCCACCTTGAGGAAATCGGGGCGCAGGTGCACCATGCGGCTCAGGGCGCCGGCCCCGGAGTGGGTGTCGTCCACGGCGATCCGCAGGCCCTGGTCGCGCAGCGGATTGATCGCGGCGATGAACTGCGCGTATTCCTCATCCGGAATGGTTTCCGTGAGTTCGAGGACAATCCGGTTGATGGGAAGGTCAATATGTTCGAACAGTTCCGGCAGCCGCGGGTCCAGGCAGGACGTGGGGGAGATGTTCAGCGACACGAACAGGTGCGGCGGAAGGTCCCTGGCAGCCGCTGCCGCGGATCCGAGGGCCGAGAATTCCAGGTTGGCGCCCAGGCCCACGGCGGCAGCTTCGGCGAACCACAGCTCGGCCGCCGCGCCGTCGTCACTGACGAAGCGGGACAATGCCTCCACGCCCACCACGTTTTTGTCGCCCAGCCCGTAGATCGGCTGGAAAGCCGTCATCAGCATCTGGTTCTCAAGCAGCGCGCTGATCCGGGACATGCTGCGGATGGCATCAATCTGCTCGGCGAGTTTGGGCGGGAGGGCGGCGGGAGTGAGGCGCATTTCCCGTGCGGTCTCCAGCGTTTCAACAGTATTGGCATCGCTGCGCCGCGTTTCAAGAAGGTATTCCAGCAGGGCCCGTTCGGGCACCCCCGGATTCTCGTCGAGGCTGTTGCTAAGGCGCTGCCGGACGGCCGCGCCGGACGGATCTGTTTCCGCCAGTACCGCGGCAATAATTCCCCATGCCTGTACACGAACCGACATTAGCTACGCCCCCAGTTGACGAAGTAATGACCCAGTGGCCCAATTAATTTTCAATTTATGAACGCCTTTTAATTCCGGTGCTTCTGTGAATCCCCAGCTCTAGCGGCCAGGAAAACCAGACACCGCACGATGATCGTATATCGGCAGCACCAAAAAACGCAGGGGTTTGCGGGAGTTTTAGCAGTAATTTGGGTACCTTGCGGTAACTTGGCGGGTCAGGGGTTGGCGCCTTCGGGCTGGTCGGCCAGCAGCAGCGGGATCTGGTCGGGCGGCACCGGCCTGCTGAAGTAGTAGCCCTGCGCGCTCAGGCAGCCGAGCCCCCGCAGGATCCCGGCCTGCTCGGCGGTTTCAACGCCCTCCCACACAGCCTCCAGCCCGCATGCACGGACCAGCTGCAGGACGGCCGCCACCAGCGCGGGCTGGCTCGGATCCGTGCCCAGGCCGGTGATCAGCGAACGGTCAACCTTCACCCGGTCCACCGGGAGCCGGCGCAGATAGCTGATGGAGGAGTAGCCGGTGCCAAAGTCGTCGATTTCGATTCCCACCCCCAGGCCGCGCAGCCCGGCCAGCGAGTAGCGGTCCAGTTCGTTGCCCTTGACGATGGCCACTTCCGTCAGTTCCAGGACCACCTGCTCGGGCCGTACCCCGGTTTCCTTCAGCACATTCCGGACATCCTCGATGAACTGCAGGCTCTGCAGGTCCGTGGCGGAAATGTTGATGCGGACGGAGAACCTGTTGTCCACCAGGGAGGCGGCGATCCACGACCGGAGCTGGTGCACGGCCGCCCGCAGCACCCACAGGCCAAGCTCGGAGATCAGCCCGGCTTCCTCGGCCAGCGGTATGAACTCGTCCGGCATGATGAACCCGCGGGTGGGGTGGTTCCAGCGCACCAGCGCCTCCACGCCCTCCACCCTCCCTGTGGCGAGCTCCACCACAGGCTGGTAGTAGAGAGTCAGGCCGTCGCTCTTGATGGCGGCGCGCAGGTCTTCCACCAGCTGGCTGCGGAGCCTGCGCATCAGCAGCAGCGCCGGCTCGAAGCGGTGCAGCCGGTTCTGCCCCTCCGCCTTGGAGGCATACATGGCGACGTCGGCCTCCATCAGCATGTCCTCGGGGGTCTGGCCTTCGGCGCCCGCACTCAGCCCGATGCTGGCCCCGCAGCGCACGCTCCGGCCGGGGAGTTCGATGGGCTGCTTGAGGGCTGCGAGGATCCGGTGGCCTACGACAGTGGCCTGGTCCGGGGTGGCGGACGGCATGACGATGGCGAATTCGTCCCGCCCAGCCGGGCCACGACGTCGTCCGCCCGCACCGCGCCCCGGAGCCGTTGCCCCACGGTGATGAGGACCTGGTCGCCCGCGGTGTGGCCCATGCTGTCGTTGATGGATTTGAAGGCGTCCAGGTCCATGAGCAGGAGCACCGGCCCCTCTTCGGGAGCGGCCCCGGCGTCCAGTGCCGTCTTCAGGGCGTCGATCAGGGCGGAGCGGTTCGCCAGGCCCGTGAGCGGGTCCTGCATGGCCATTTTCTGCATCTCAAGGTGAGCCTCGTGCAGGAGTTGGGTCCGCACCTGGACCCGCTGCTCGAGCTCTTCGTAGATGATCTGCAGGTCCTCCGCCAGCAGGTTGGTACCGGTGATGATGGCGTCCAGCTCGTCCCGCGCCGGGGACACCTCTATCCGGGAGCTGAGGTCTCCCGATGCCAGCCGGACAATGCCTTCCAGCAGCTGGGAGAGCCGGGGATCATTGTCCGCGAACATCAGCTTTCCTTCTTCCCCCGCTCAGTTGGCCCGGGACCGGTCGGCATCCAGGGGGAGGCTGACGGTGACGGTGGTGCCGGCGCCCAACGTGGACGCCACGTCTATCTTCCCCCCATGCCGCACCACGATGTCCTTGGTGATGGCCAGTCCCAGGCCCGTCCCCGGGATCGCCCCGGACATGGCGTTGGAGGCTCGGTAGAACCGGGTGAACACGTGGTCGATCTCGTCGCTGGAAATGCCGATGCCGGTGTCGGCCACGCTGACCGTTGCCCAGCGGGTGCCGTCCTCGGCGGCGTGCGACTCGCTGCCCACCTCGATCCGTCCACCGCTGGGGGTGAACTTGATGGCGTTGGATACCAGGTTGGTGAAGACCTGCTGCAGCTGCACCTCGTCGGCCAGGATCTCCGGATCCTCCGGCACCGGGTCCACCTCGATGGTCACGTTCTGCAGCTTGGCCAGCGGCCGGAGCGCCGCCGCCACCAGGTCCAGGGTCTGTCCCAGGCGCACGGGGGTGAAATGCATCAGGCTGTCATCCAGGCCGTTGCGCGAAACGCTCAGCATGTCCTCGATCAGCGACCGCAGCCGCTCCGTGTTCCGCACCACGATGTCCAGCATCTGGTGGACCTCGGGCGAGACCGGCTGCTCGGTGCTTTCCTGGATCATGTCCAGGTACGCCATGATCGAGGTCAGCGGTGTGCGCAGCTCATGGTTCACGGTGGCCAGGAAGTCCGTCTTGGCCTTGTCCAGCTGCTGCAGCTGCTTGACCACCTGCTGCTGGCTGCTGATCAGGTGGCTCTGGATCAGCCCGTACGCGGCGTTGCCCGCCACGTGCTGGATGAGGCCAAGCTCCGCACGGGACCACTGGCGCCGCCGGTCACGCATGGCAATCCAGATGATTCCAAGCGAGGAATTTCCCTCCCCAATGGGCACTGCGAGGGTGGAGAACGTGCTGGAAAGGCCCGACGCCGTTCCCCCGCCTTCGCCGGTCCGCGCGCCCTCGGCAGGGGGGTCGTCCGTTTCGGGTGCGTCCGTGGACATGGTTTCCGCACCGGCCCAGAGCAGGTCCGCCGTCCGGTGCGCCTCTTCCCGTCCGGCAGGACGCCGGGGGGCAGCGGCTGCAGTCCCGGGGCGTCCCAGGTGGCGGTGATGCGCGGAACCCGCTCGTCCTCGAAAGTGGCCAGCAGGACATGGTCGGCCTTGAAGGTCCGGCCGAAGCCTGCCACCACATGGTTGGCGATCTCCTGTGGATCGTTGGTGGCGCGGACCGCAGCGGAAACCAGCCGGAGCTGTTCGCGCAGTGCCTCGGCCCGCTGCCGTGAGGCGTTCCGCCTTGCCACCAGGTCGATCAGGGCGGAAGCCCGGTGGACGAGCTCCCGTGGGGCCGGCGGCTTGGTGATGCAGTCATGGATGCCGGAGGGGCGGGCGGAGGTTTCGGCGGGATTGTCCAGGTCCACCATCAGCAGGACCGGCGCTTCGGTTCCAATGGCAGGAAGCAGCGACGCGTCCGCAATGATGACCGCCGGCTTGCCGTCCTGCAGGAGTGCTGCCAGTCCGGCTGCGTCGGTCGCGGACGTCACGCAAAAGCCCGCCTCTTCAAGGGCGGAGGCGTTCCGCGCGAGCCGCGCGGCGTCGGGGTCCGCCACCACGGCGGCGCGTGGCACGCGCAAGTCACACGGCGAATCAGCCGCCACAATGACCCCTTCCCTCCCAGTTGAGTACATTGTAGGGGGATGCGGGACGTGTGGCTCCAGAAAAATCGTGCGGAGGGACAAAGTGACAGAGCAACCGGAAGGATCCACCAAAGGAGATCTGAGCCTGGATGAGGGCGGGATCCTCCAGCTGCGGTGGCCGCGGGGCGCTTCGATCAGCGAGGCCGACGCCGAGAACGCCATGGACAGGGTCAACGACCTGTGCGGTGAGGACCGGCGTCCCATGCTGGTGGACATGGCGACGACGGAACGGGTGAGCCGGGGAGCGCGTGCGGTGTTCGGCCGGCCGTGCCAGGCCTCCCGCATCGCGCTGCTGGGTTCCTCGCCCGTGGACAAGGTCATGGCCAACTTCGTCCTGGGAGTGAGCAAGCTGCCCTGCCCCACCCGGTTCTTCACCTCCAGGCAGGAAGCCATGGCATGGCTCACCCTGGACGGCGGCCCCTCGGCCTGAAGCCCGCTCACTCCGGGCATGGGCGGCGGAAGGGACGCGCCGCCGTCGTAAGATCCGGCCTCAATGCCCGGCAATGGCGGGCTGTGTGTGCTCCGCGACATATATTTGACCGGTGTACTCCCCAGCGAAGTCTTCACCCGCCAAGTCGCTACTGTCTGCCCTGCGGAAGTACCTGCTGATTCCCAGGCTTGTCCGGCTCTCCCGCTCTGCACCCAAGGACCGGCCGCTGGCGTGGGACCGGTACTGGGCGGGAATCAGGGCAACGGGCGTGGGCGGCGAGGTGCTGTGGGATGCCGGGACGGACGACGAGTTCCTTGGCTACAAGGATGTCCTCCTCCGCTACCTGGACCCGGAACTCCCGGTGGTGGACGTGGGCTGCGGACACGGCAGCTTCACCCGCGCGCTGGCTGGAATTTTTCCCGAGGCCGTCGGCATGGACGTCTCCGAGCACGCGGTCAGGCGGGCAGCGGCGGAGTCCGGGGAGACCGGCAACGTCCGCTTCGAAGTGCGCGACATGACCGCGCCAGGGGCGGAAAAGGGCTTCGACGGCGGCGCCAATGTCTTCATCCGCGGCGTTCTCCATGTCCTCGAGCCGGCTGACCAGGCGGCCTTGGTGGAAAACCTCCGCCTTCTCGCCGGGAAGCGGGGCACCGTGTTCCTGGCTGAAACCAACTTCCAGGGCAACCCCGTGGACTACGTGACCCATCTGGGCGCCACCATGCAGGGCATTCCCGCTCCGCTCGAACGCGCCATCAGGGGCCTGCCAATGCCGGGCCACTTCGGCCCCGTGGAAAGGCAGCAGGTACTGCCCGCCGAAGCCTGGGAGCTGCTGGAGGACGGCGAAGTGGCCATCGAGACCAACCCCGCAACCGGCGTGGACGGGCGAAGCCGGGTGCCCGGGTACTACGCGGTACTGCGGCCGCGGGGTTAGCCGCCGAAACCGGTCCTTCCACCGTTGTGGGAAGCCGCTGAAACCAGCCAATCCCCTTGACACATGGCCGGATCCGGAGGCTACATAATAAGTAGACTTATTAGTTCCAGCCTCTGGGGAAAGGAAGGCCACCATGGCGGAGGAACCGCCTGCGAGTGCTGCGGATCGACTTCGGCGGCGACAGCGATAAGCTCCGCCACATCAGCCGGGACGAATGGTTCGAGACCTTCGACTCCCGGCGCCTCAATTACATCCATCAGAAACAGCGTAGCGACGGGCAACAATCCACCTTCTTTTGGTTGGAAAACCCCAACCGCGAAGATGCCTAAGCCGCACCGGCGCCCCCATCGTTTCAGCAGCACCGGAGCACATCCGGCGCCACTTCGGCGACGGCGGACGCAAGACCACCAGGAACCAACAATGCGAGAACTCATACCGTCAGGCTCCCTCCGGGGCATGCTGCTGCCACCCACTTACGGAAGCCACGTCACGGACTCCACCGAATTCACCGTCCTGTCCGTCGAGATCTGGGACACCGGGCTGGTGGTAAATATCCAGATGGCATCCGAAGGGGGACCGCAGCCGAACATCATCCTGCAGGACCATTTTGGAACCCAATACAGGCTCAAAAACTCGGCAATCCTGGGCTCGCGGAACCTGCAGGTCTTCACCCCCTCCGTGCCGCCGGGCACCCGGAGCCTGACAGTAAGGTCCGCGGACGACACCGACCGGCCTGTGGTCACCTTCGCCGTTCCGCTCATGGCCGTCAAGGACGAACCGGACGTCGCAGCCGCCCGGCGCTTCCCTCCCGAGCCGGAACTGCGCCGACCCGCCTGACCCGCCCCGCCTGACCCCGCACCACCTTCCAGCACCTGACCTACCGAAAGGCTTGCCACGATGCAGGACACCAGCAACTTCGCGCCCGCCACCGCCATCGTCACCGGCTCGGACTCCGGGATAGGCAAGGCCACCGCCGTCGCTCTTGCCAGGGCTGGCATGGATGTGGGCGTCACCTGGCACTCGGACAAGGCCGGGGCGGAGCGGACGGCTGAAGAGATCCGGGCCGCGGGCCGCAAGGCTGTCGTCCGCCAGCTGGACACCACCGAACTCCGGTCCGCGGGTACCGTGATCGACGAACTCGCGGACGAGCTGGGCGGCGTGGACGTCTTCGTCAACAACGCCGGTACCGGCGAAAGCACCAAGTTCCTGGACATGGACCTGGACCGCTGGATGCAAACCCTGGACACCAACCTCAACGGTGCCTTCGTGTGCCTCCAGGCCGCCGCCCGCCGCATGGTCCGGGCCGGCAGGGGCGGCCGGCTGATTGCCGTCTCCAGCGTGCACGAATTCCAGCCCCGCGTGGGCTCCTCCGCCTATGACGCATCCAAGCACGGGCTTGGCGGACTCATGAAGACCCTTGCCCTGGAACTGGCCCAGCACGGAATCACCGCCAACACAGTGGCGCCCGGCGAGATTGCCACACCCATGACCGGGCAGGAGGACGAGGACCCCACCACGAAGGACCGCCCGGGCGTGCCCCTCGGCCGGCCCGGCGATGCGCGGGAGGTCGCGGCCGTCATCGCGTTCCTGGCCTCCCCTGCTTCCAGCTACGTCACCGGCGCGGCCTGGGCCGTGGACGGCGGCATGCTCCAGATGGGGCCGCAGGCCGGTTCCCACATCACCAGCCACGAGTGGCGCGAGGGGTAGGCTGCTTCCCTCCGTATTACGTCGGGGCAAGCGCTTTCCGTCGGCTTGCTGGCATGATGGAGCGCATGCGCATCCTTATTGCTCCGGATAAGTTCAAGGGCTCCCTGACGGCTGCTGAAGCCGCAGCGGCCATCGCGGAAGGGGCCCTGCGGGTCTACCCCGACGCCGTGGCCAACCAGTTCCCGATTGCCGACGGTGGTGAGGGCACCCTGGAGGCGGCAGTTGCTGCCGGATACGAGGAAAGACTCAACGCCGTGGTGGGCCCCGTCCTCGCCCCGGTCGGCGCCGCCTGGGCCATCCGGAAGTCCGGCGACGGCGCGGTTACCGCCGTCATCGAAACCGCGCAGGCCTCCGGCCTGGCGGACATGGAGCCCACTCCGGACAATGCGCTCCGCGCGCACAGCTACGGGTGCGGCCAGCTCATCGCCGCCGCCCTGGATGCCAGCGCCACCGAGATCGTGCTCGGGCTGGGCGGCTCAGCGATGACCGACGGCGGCAGCGGCGCGCTCCGGGCACTCGGGCTGAAGCCCCTGGACTCCGCCGGCAACGTGGTGCCACTGGGCGGCGGATCGCTCGCCGACGTCGTCTCGCTGGATACCAGCGGACTGGACCCGCGCCTTGCAGCCACCACCTTCCGCATCGCCGTGGACGTCCGCAACCCCCTTTACGGCCCGCAAGGGGCCGCCCACGTCTTCTCGCCGCAGAAAGGCGCGGACCAGGACGGCATCGAACTGCTCGACGCCGGGCTCCGCAACTGGGCCTCGGTGCTGCGGGAGGCGACCGGCCGGGACGTCAACGTTCCCGGCGCCGGCGCCGCGGGCGGGTTCCCGGCGTCGTTCCTTGCCTTCACCGGTGCCGCCCTGGAGGGCGGCTTCGCGCTGGTGGCGGGACTCACCGGACTGGCCGACCAGCTGTCCGGCGCTGACCTGGTCATCACCGGCGAAGGGTCCATGGATTCGCAGTCCCTCACGGGCAAGGCCCCCATCGCGCTCGCAGATGCGGCGCGGGAGAAGGGCATCCCGGTGATCGTCGTGGCGGGCCGGATCCTGGTGACCCTCGAGGACCTTGCCGAACACGGCGTGGTGGCCGCGGCGCAGCTGCTGGACGTGGCCTCCAGCCCGGCAGACGCCGTTGCCAACGCGGGAAAGTACCTTGCCTGGGCAACAAGCCAGGTGCTCGAAGGGGCCTAGGTTCCCCCGCCGCCTTTTCCAGGCGTAGGCTGCAACATCGCGGCCCCTGCCAGCAGGCCGGCGTCGACCGGTCCAGCGCCTGTCAGCCGACGATGGTGGTGTTGCGGCGGCGGCGCCAGAGCAAAATCAGGATCAGGACCACCACGGCGATGGCGCCAATGACCAACGGAGCCCAGTTCAGGCGGGTGCCTTCATTCTCCGCGGACTCACCGGTCCCGGGATTGGCCGGGCCGCTGGAGGCGGTGTCCCCGGGGACGGCGTAGGGGTGTTGCCGGCAGGCACCAGCAGCCCTCCGGAGGATACCGCGGCATCCACGGTGGCTGCCGCGGAACTCGCTGGCGCAGCCGGGGCTGCAGAGGCTGCGCCTGCCGCAAGCCCGGGGACAACCATGAGCAGCAGGGCCAGGAGGATGGTTTTCGCAACGGTTCGCATGGATTCCTCTCGATGTCGATCCGGCTCAGGAGCCGGTTTCGTAGTGCGGTTCGGCGACAGGCTTGGACTCGGGGGAGCCCTTCTCGCGGAGGTACACGGACGCACCCACCAGCACGGCGATGGCCAGGAACTCGCTCTGCCAGTTCTGGAAAGACTCGAACCAGAAGCGGCTGGTCCCGATGTACTGCAGGAACGTGACGGTGGGCTCGCCATGGCTTTGCTGTTCCTCGTTGTAGGCCTCGGTCCCGCCCAGGGCATGGGCCGTGAAGGATGCCAGGAAAAGCGCGAACATCAGGATGGACAGTGAGTGCTCATAGAACTTGAGCACCATGCCTCCGCGCTTAACCGGCCACGGCGTTGCCTTCTTGATGGCTGCCTCCCTGGGATCCTCGTCCTGCGGGGCTTCCTTGCCCATCGGCTTGGACTCCGAGGATCCCTTCTGGAACAGGAAGACCGTCAGCACCACGTAGAGGGCCATCTGCAGGAACTCAGATTCCCAGTTTTCGAAGGTGGCCTCCACAAACTCGCCGGTGCCCAGAAACTGCAGGACCGAAACCCCTGCCTCGCCGTGGGCCTGCTGTTCCTCGCTGTAGGTTGCCGCGCCGGAGAGGATCATCCCGCCAAAGAAGATCAGGAACAGTGCCAGGTTCACCAGCAGCAGTCCGTGCTCTTTGGCCCATTTAGCCATCGCTGTCCCGTTCGGTGGATGGTTTGCCGTTCGCCGCTGCACGCCTGTTCAGGTGCAGGGGAACATAGACCAGCAGGACCAGCAGTACGCCCAGCAGTGCACCTCCCGCGGTGAGGCCGGCGGACCGGTCCAGGGTCACGTCGAAGACCAGCGCGGCGGTCCCGGCGCTCAGGAGGCCAACTCCGCCCAGGGCGATCTTGGTGATCGTGTCCGCGCTTGAGACGAGGGTTTCCTTGAGCCGCTTCCGGAAGAGGCGCCGGTGGACGCTGACCGGGAGGAGGATGAATGACGTGGTCAGGGCTGCGACCACCACATTGGCCAGGTACAGGTTCACCTGGAAGTCGTCCAGGTCCTCAAACCGCTCCTGGAAGGGGAGTGTGAGCAGGAAACCTGCCAGGATCTGGACGCCGGTCTGCAGCACGCGGAGTTCCTGCAGGAGCTCGGCCCAGTTACGGTCCAGTTGTTCCTCGCGGGTCTCGTTCCGCCCCGTTCTGCCGGTGTAATCCTCCACCTCTGACATTGCTTCTCCTTCCTGCGACAGCCAGTCCTTGGTCCCTTTCTACTCCCCAGGTACCCAGAAGCAAGGCAGGCATTGCGTCACGACCATCATTTGATAAGTTTACTGATTATTCGTACCAATCGGTGGACTTGTTCCTCCGGCCGGGATAGCTTCGAAGGGCCGGTGCTCCGGCAGGGCCCTTCGAAACCGGTACAGCGGAACCGACACAGGGAGGCGGACTATGAGCGGCAGCGACAAGCAGACAGACCAGCCAAAGGACCCCCGGGGCGGCTACCACTCGGGCCCCTTTCCGGAGCAGGAGCAGAAGCAGCCCGGCCTCACGGCGCCCATGGATCCCAAGCCGGACCACGGCGAGCTCAGCTACGAGGGGCACCGAAAGCTTGAGGGAAAGGCCGCACTCATCACCGGTGGCGATTCCGGGATCGGCAAGGCCGTGGCCATCGCGTTCGCCCGCGAGGGGGCCGACGTCGCTATTTCCTACCTGCCCGAGGAGGAGGACGACGCCCAGGACACCGCCGACTGGATCCGGAAGGCGGGCCGGCGCGCCCTCCTGTTCGCCGGTGACGGGCGGGAGGAAGAGTTCAGCACCCGGATCGTCGAGGAAGCGGCGGCTGAGTTCGGCCGCCTGGATGTGGTGGTGCTGAACGCGGCCTACCAGAAGAACCGCGAGAGCCTTGAGACCCTGCCCACGGAGGAATTCGACCGGGTCTTCAAGACCAACCTCTACTCGCTGCTGTGGAGTGCGCGGGCGGCCGTCCCGCACCTCAAGGCAGGCGCCTCCATCATCACCACCGCATCGATCCAGGCGTTCAACCCGTCGCCCGGCCTGATCGACTACGCCATGACCAAGGCGGCGCAGGTGGCGTTCACCAAAGCCCTTGCGCAGGAACTGGGCCCCAAGGGCATCCGCGTCAACGCCGTGGCCCCCGGCCCCATCTGGACACCATTGATTCCCGCCACCGAATGGCCGGACAAGCTTCCCAAGTTCGGCCAGGACACGCCCCTGGAACGCGCGGGCCAGCCCGCCGAGCTGGCGGCCGCCTACGTGCTGCTGGCCTCCGAGGACGGGTCCTACATCTCGGGGGCAGTACTGCCGGTGACCGGCGGCAAGGGACTCTGAGCACACGCCGGGACCCAGGCCGCAAGCCCCTCTCAAACCGCAAACCCAACAGGAGGAACCATGACGCAGGAAAACCAGCACGCGCAACCCGAGTCGGATCCCGGCGGCTACGGAACCCCCACCGCCGAGCAGGAGATGGGCGGAAGCCAGGGCGCCGGCGGCGCTGCCGGCAGCCAGGCAGCAGGCAGCGCCGACACCAACGAGCCACAGGCCGGCGCCGGCACGGAGCCGGTCCCGCACGACATGGACCTTCCCTCCAGCGCCGCCGAGATCGACGAATCCAACGATGACTCGCAGGGCTCCGCGCCGGTCTCCTCCGAGTCCGGCCAGGAAGCGGCGGGCATCCCGGACGGCAGCGGCAACGACCTTCCGCAGGAAAAGTCGCCCAAGGATGACGGCGGCGAGAGCTTCGACGCCGGCTGAGCCAATGTGAGCGCGGCGCCTGCATGAAGGCAGGCTGCACAGCCACGGGGCCCCTGTTCCGTTTCCTCGATTCGAGATGCGGGACAGGGGCCTTTGCCTTGCCGCCGGCATACATGCCTGCGGTCTGGGTAAAGGACATTCGAAACCCATTCACCAGTTGCCGGCCCTGCCCGCCGGCACCAGGAGGAACTGTGAGCAGGAGATCGTCCGAACAGTGGGCACGCCCGGCAGGCCTGCCCGGCCACGTAGCCGTCGACGTGCTGGTGCCAACCTGCAACCGCCCGGCTGAACTCGCCGTCACCCTCGCCGGACTCGCCGGCCAAACCGACCCCGCGTTCGCCGTCGTCATCAGCGACCAGTCCACCGGGGACCCGGGGTGGGAGCATCCCGCCGCTGCTGCCATGGTGCGGGTCCTGGAGGCGCAGGGGAGGCCGGTCACGATGCTCCGGCACCTGCCGCGGCGCGGACTGGCCGAACACCGCCAGTTCCTGCTGGAGCAATCCACCGCGGACCAGTGCCTTTTCCTTGACGACGACGTCTGGCTGGAGCCGGGTGCCTTGGCCAGGCTGAGCGGGGCGCTGGACGAGCTCGCGTGCGGTTTTGTGGGGATGGCGCCCCAGGGGCTGTCCTACCTGAATGACAGGCGCCCTGAGCAGACAGCCAATTTCGAAGCCTGGGAGGGGCAGGTGGGTGCGGAGCGAATCCGCCCCGGCGCCCCCGGCTTCGACCGCTGGCCGCTCCACAGTGCGGCCAATCTCAGCCACCTGAGTGCCGAGCTGTCCCTGCAGCCCGGCCAGTGGGTGCCCTACCGGGTGGCGTGGCTGGGCGGCTGCGTGCTCTACCGGCGGGAAGCACTGAACGACGCCGGCGGGTTCACCTTCTGGGCGGACCTTCCGGCTGACCACGCGGGCGAGGACGTCCTGGCCCAGTGGCAGGTTATGGAGCGGTTCGGCGGCGCCGGTATTTTGCCGTCGGGGGCAGTCCACCTGGAGTCGCCCACCACGGTGACGGACCGGCGCGTGGAGGCCTACGACGTAATGCTGAACCGGGAATCGGCTTAGAGGTGCCACCTGTTCCCGAAACCGATAGGGGCTTAACGCGATTCCGGCCCCGGTGGGTGTCCACCGGGGCCGGAATCGATTGGCTATTTCTTGTCGTTGTCCACCACGGAGCTGCCGCCCGGGCAGTCTTCGGGTCGGGGCATGAATCGCCGCAGTCGTGCCGGGTGACCAGGTCGAACTGGACGCCGCGGTGCTGTTCCACGCCCGTCTTGATGGCCCGCTCCACCACGGAGGTGGCCAGCCGTTTGCGCAGCGAGAGCGGATCCCGCCGCAGGTCCTTGGCCAGGGCGAAGCAGAGCAGCAGCATGACGATGACGAACGGCAGTGCCGCCACAATGGTGATCCGTTGCAGGCCGGACAAAGCCTCGGAGGGCTCATCGCCGCCCGCCAGCAGCATGACTGCTGCCACTGCTCCGGTCAGCGTTCCCCAGAAGATGACCAGGCCGCGCTTGGGTTCGGAGGAACCGTTGGAGCTCAGCGACGACATGATCAGCGATGCAGAGTCGGCACCCGTGATGAAGAAGATGGCAACCAGCACCATGGCCAGGACGATAACGGCCGCCGTGAGCCATCCCGGCATGGAAAGGTTCTTCACCAGGTTGAAGAGGGCACCGTCAAAATCGATGCTCGCCACCCCGTCGGTGACGGTCATCAGGCCCGGCTGGTTGGCCTTGTCCGCTTCCTGCTGGATGTTGAAGGCGGTGCCGCCGAAGATGCCGAACCAGATGACGCTCACAATGCTCGGAACCAGCAGGACGCCGGTAACGAACTGGCGGATGGTCCGGCCGCGGCTGATGCGGGCAATGAACATGCCTACGAAGGGCGTCCAGGAAATCCACCAGGCCCAGTAGAAGATGGTCCAGCCGGACAGCCAGGTCCGCAGCGCTTCGTCGCCGACAGCCTCTGTCCGGGAGGACATCTCCGCAAGGTCGCGGGCGTAGTCTCCCACGGCCGCCGGGATGAGGTTGAGGATGAACAGGGTGGGTCCGGCCACGAAGACGATCATGGCCAGGATGACGGCCAGGACCATGTTGATGTTGGACAGCCACTGGATGCCGCGGCTAATGCCGGATACGGCCGAGGCAACGAAGCAGGCCGTCAGGATGGCCACGATGGCCACCAGGACGGGGTCCCGATCTCGCCCATCCAGCCATTCGACGTCAGGCCGCTGCCGATCTGCAGTGCCCCGAGGCCCAGCGAGGCCGCGGTGCCGAAGAGCGTGGCGAAGATGGCCAGGATGTTGATGAACTTGCCAACCGGTCCTTCGACCGTCCGGATGCCGAAGATGGACGTGAAAGCGGCCGAAATCAGCTGCTTACGGCCCAGCCGGTAGGTGCCGTAGGCCATGGCAATGCCAACCACCGCGTACATGGCCCAAGGGTGCAGGGTCCAGTGGAAGATGGACGTGGCCATCGCCGTCTGGATCGCGTCCGGGGTACGGCCGTCAACTGTGCCCGGCGGGGGAGAGATGAAATGGTAGAGCGGCTCTGCCACACCGTAGAACATGAGGCCAATGCCCATGCCGGCTGCGAACATCATGGCCACCCACGAAACCGTCCGGAATTCCGGCTTCTCGCCGTCTTTGCCGAGCGGGATGTTCCCGAACTTCCCAAGGGCCAGCCAGAGGACGAAGACAACGAACAGGGAGGCCAGGACCATGAAGAGCCAGCCGGTGTATTCCATCACCCAGTTAAGGGCGTCTTTTGATGTGGTGGAGAGGCTGTCCTTGCCGGTGAAGCCCCAGATCACGAAGGCGATGGCGATGACGCCGGTGATCCCGAACGTGGTCTTGTCCAGGATGAGCTTGCGGTTGCGGCGTTCGGAGACGGCCTGTTCGGTCTTGGTCTGTCGCAGCTCCTCGAGGATCTGCTCGTACTCCTCGTTCTCGGGCAGGACGGTAGTTTCGGCCTCGGTCTCGGCGGGATCGATGGGGGACGCCGTGGCGGAGTCCGGAAGGGTTGGATCAGGCAACGGATCGCTGCCTGACGGTTTCTTGGGTTGTGGGGACTTTAGTTCACTGTTGATGGCCATGAGCGGGTCCTTTGCTCGGCGAGTCATGGGCTTGCGATTAGGCGTGGGGTATCAAGCCGGAGATTTCCGTTCGGAAAAGGCTTTGGGGGGCATGCCTTGTGCATTGATGCACCTCTTCGGTTGAGAAACGTGGTCGCACTAGGGCTGGAAGCCCGTCGGGGGAGGTGTTCCGCAAGAATCAACAGAACTCGCGCTAAGCAACAGAGTGAACCAGGCCACATTGAAAGTCAAGGGATTTCGGCCCATGACACAAATCTTTAACACTCGTCGTTGCGTAGGTCACACTGTTGCTTATTGTGGTTCAGGTTGCGCTAGGAGCGGCTAAGGACCGCGGCACAGCGGCGCTGCGCTAGGCAAAACTTTCCTGCCGGACCGCCGTCGCTGGCCGTCCCACCCGTTCGCGTCCTGCATAGACGTTAAGCCGCTCCCCCGGCTGAAGCCCACCAGGGTCACGCCCGTTTCGGCGGCCAGGTCGGCGGCCAGGCTGGAGGGTGCGCTGACTGCAGACAGGACCGGAATTCCCGCCAGGGCGGCCTTCTGGACGAGCTCGAAGGATGCGCGGCCGGAAACCTGCAATACGGTGCCACTGAGCGGCAGCTGCCCCTCCCTAAGGGCCCAGCCCACCACCTTGTCTACGGCGTTGTGCCGGCCAACATCCTCGCGGAGGCACAGCAGCTCCGCTTCCGGCCCATCAACCCTGAACAGGCCGGCTGCGTGGACGCCGCCCGTCTTGTCAAACACGGCCTGCGCTGCCCGCAGCCTGTCCGGCAGGCCCGCCAGGACGTCAACCGGGACCCGGAGACCGTCCTCTGCCGGGTGGAAGTGGATAGCCTTGCGGACCGCGTCGATCGATTCCGTTCCGCAGATGCCGCACGAGCTTGAGGTGTACACGTGCCGCATGGTGTCCGGCATCGGCACGTCCGGCGCCAGCTGGGCGTCCACCACGTTGAAGGTCTGGGTTTCCCCGTTCCTGCCGGCGCAGAACCGCAGCGAGACCAGGTCCGCCTGGCGCCGGATGACGCCTTCCGAGACGAGGAAACCGGCTACGAGGTCGAAATCGTCCCCTGGGGTGCGCATGGTGACGGCGAACGAGCGGCCGTTCAGGCGGATCTCAAGCGGTTCCTCGGCGGCCAGGACATCTTCCTTGTGCCGCACCGGGTACTCAGTGCCTGCCCCGTCCAGGTGGAAGCGGTGAATTTTGCGGCGCTGGGTCATGCGGGTCATGGGATGCTCCGTCCTTGGGGGTTCGTGCCGGGAACCATGTCCATGCCGGGGCTCCAGGGAAGTGGAAGCACCGGGACGGGCTGCCCCAGTCCACGCCGTCCGGCGGAACCACCATGACTCCCTCCGCCCAGGCAAGCCCGCGCATCATGCCCGGGCCTGTGTGCTGGACAGGAAACGCCAGCCCCGACAGGATCCTGCAGGGGACAAGGCGGGTGCGGCCCGGGTCCGGTGGCATGTCGCTGCCGGACAGCACGTCCGTCGCGGGGGGCAGGGGGCGGCCGCCCAAGGCGGCGATCAGCGGGGCCCCGACGGTCAGGAGCGCCATCATGGCGGCCAGGGGGTTGCCCGGCAGCCCGGCCACAAACCGCCCGTCGGGAAGTTCGGCCAGGACGGCAGGGTGGCCGGGGCGCATGGCGATGCCGTCGAGCAGGATGCGTCCGCCCAGTGAGCCAATGGCGGCACGGAAATGGTCTGTACCGGACCGTCCAGTTCCGCCCGTGGTGATGACGACGTCGGCCTTGCCGCCGCCGGGCGCTGTGGCGGTATCAAGGGCGGACAGCCACTCGCTGAAGGAATCGCCGATCCTCACCGGACTGCCGGCAATGCCGCCCAGCTGCGAAAGAACTGTGCCCAGCTGCGGGCCGAAGGTATCCCTGACCTCGCCGGCCGCGGGGACTCCCTGCGTCACCACTTCGGAACCGGTAAGGACGACGGCGACCGACGGCCGGGCCCGCACCTGGACTTCATCGTGCCCCGCCACAGCGGCCAGGGCGATGCGTGCCGGGTTAAGGACGGTGCCGGCGGGCAGCAGCACATCGCCGGCCAGCGCCTCCTCGCCGGCAGGACGGATGTGTTGTCCGCGGCGGGGTTCGTCCGGCCGGGCGTCGGGGCCGACGGTGAGGAGCGGGCTCCCGGAGGGCCCGGGGACCACCTCGCCGCTCTCCTTGCGCAGGATGGCCTGGGCGCCCGCGGGGACCAATCCGCCGGTAGCGATGACCCTTGCATGGTTGGGTGCCAGGCGGCCATAGGCCGCCAGGCCCGGATGCGCCGGTGGCTGCTGCGGGTCCGGAAGCAGCCAGGGGCCTGCGCCGTTGACGGCCCAGCCGTCCATGGCGGAGGACGCGTAATGCGGCAAATCCTGCAGCGCCGTGACGTCCCGGTTCAGGACCCGTCCATCAGCGTCCGCCAGCGGAACCCAAACGGGCGGAAGCGGACCGGCGCACTCGTACGCCAGCCGCCGGGCCTCGGCCCAGGAGGGGGCCTCATGGCAGGGGTGTGCGTGGGCGGCCCGCGGGCCGGCCATAGTTTCAGTAATGAGCATCGGTGCTCCTTCCCTTTCGGATGGATGCCGGAACCGGCCGGGGTACGGCAATGGCCCCGTTATCCGTAAACGGTGCTTCGATGAGGAATACCTCCCCAGGTTTTAGGCCCACCGAAGCACCAGTTACGGATAACGGGACCATCAGGCCCGTCTTGATTGGGTTGATCTGCCCGTCGTTCCTTCCGCGGCTGCCTAGCCCGCGGCTTCAAGGACAAGGGCCGGCGACTGCAAACGTGCCGCCTCCACGGTGTGGAGGAGCAGCAGCGCCGTGGTGACCGAACCCACCCCGCCCGGGACGGGGGTGAGGGCGGCAGCGACGCCGCTGACGCTTTTCTCATCCACGTCACCCACGAGGGAGCCGTCGGGAAGGACGTTCGTGCCGACGTCGACCACTACGGTCCCGGGGGAGACATGGCTGCCGGTCAGCAGGCCGGTCCGCCCCGCGGCGACTACCACCACGTCCGCCTCCTTGGTGTACTTCCCAAGCGGCCCGGACCTGGAATGGCAGACCGTGATGGCGGCGTCACGTGCCAGCAGGAGGAGGGAGAGCGGCTTTCCCACCACGGCCGAGCGGCCGACGATCACCACGTTCCGGCCTGCCACCGGAATGGCGTAGTGGTCAAGGATTTCGACGACGGACCGCGCGGTGGCGGGTGCGAAGGCTGCCTGGCCCACCGCCAGGCGCCCCAGGCTGAGCGGGTTCGCGCCGTCGATGTCCTTTTCGGGTGCGATGAGTCCACCAGGGAATCGGTGCGCACGCCCTCCGGCAGCGGTGTCTGCAGGATGATGCCGTTCACCGACGGTTCGGCACTCAGGTCCCGCAGGACACTGGCCAGGACTTGTTCGGTGGCGTCGTGCCCGAGGTCGATGATCCGGCAACCAATTCCTGCACGTTCGGCTGCCCGCTCAATAGAACGGACGTACCACTTGGTCGACTCGTCGTCGGTGGCCATAACCACGGCCAGGACGGGGCGGACGCCGTCGTGCTCCAGGGACCGGATCTCCTGCTGGACCCGTTGCCCGATGATCCCGGCAAGCTCCTTGCCGGACAGGGTGGCAGTAGTCAATGGAGGATCCTTTCACGTACGCGGGCTGCGAGGGAGTCGGCGGCAAGCACCACTTTGTCCTCAAGGCCGTCCGTTTCCTGGGCGAGCTGCGCACGCGCGCCGGGATCCTTGACGGCCACCACATTGATGTCGATGTTGACCCGCGCGGTGGTTGCTGCCGCACGGGCGGCATCCGCGGCTGCGGCAACGTCGCTGATCACGTTGGGATTGGCCACGTCGAACAGCTCGGTTGCGAGCTCCACCACGGACCCGGCAACACCGATCAGGCTTGCCGGTGTCCTGGCTGCCTGGACGAGGGCTTCCTGGATGGTGGCGGCACGGGCCGCCTTGAGCTCCGCTGTCTCCGAGGGGAGCTTGTAGGCATCAATGACGCCCTGGAAGGCAGCTTCATCCGCATCCGCCAAACCGAGTGCTTCGAGCACCAGGCCTTCGGCGGCTTCCGTGACGCGCTGCACCAGGGCCGCGTGCTGCTCATACTTCGCGCCGGTGGAGTAGCGCGCCACCATAGCCACAAGGGCAGCGCCCTGGGCGGCGTGCAGCGCGGCTGCCGCGCCCCCGCCCGGGGTGGGCTGGCGGGAAGCCAGCCGCGTGAGGTAACTGCTGATGGTCTCCGAGCCGATGGTTGCGGCCCCGGCCGTTTCCGTTCCGGTCATGGCTTAGCCCCGGAGCCTGGTCATGGTGGGGTCGTAGAGGGGGTCTTGGGTGATGGTGGCGGGGATGCGGCGGCCGAAGTATTCGATTTCGACGGCGTCGCCGATGTTGACGGTGGATGGGAGGTAGGCGTAGGCGATGGGTTTTTGGATGGTGTAGCCGTAGGCGGCGCTGGTGATGTAGCCGAGGGGCTGGTTTTTGTAGAACACGGGTTCTTTGCCGAGGACGATGGAGCGGCCGTCGTTGATGGTGAGGCAGCGCAGGCGGCGTGTGGAGTTCTCTTCGGTGCGGCCTTCGAGGGCTTTTTTTGCCGACGAAGTTGTCTTTGGTCATTTTGACGGCGAAGCCGAGGCCGGCCTCGTAGGGGTCGTGTTCGGTGGTCATGTCGGTGCCCCAGGAGCGGTAGCCCTTTTCCAGGCGGAGGGAGCTGAACGCTGCGCGGCCGGCGGCGATGATCCCGTGGGGTTGTCCTGCCTTCCACAGGGTGTCCCAGAGGCGTTGGCCGTTGTCGGCGCTGGTGTAGAGTTCCCAGCCGAGTTCACCGACGTAGGACAGGCGCATCGCGGTGACGGGCACGCCGCCGATGACGACTTGCTTGGACCGGAAGTATTTCAGGCCGTCGTTGGTGAAGTCGTCGTTGCTGACCGCGGCGACGACGTCGCGGGCGAGGGGGCCCCAGAGGCCGATGCAGCAGGTCCCGCCGGTGGTGTCGCGGACCTGGACCCAGTCGGCCGGGCCGCCGTTAGCGGTTTGGTGGCGGGCGGCGCGGTCGAAGTAGGCGGTGTCGATGTTGCCGTTGGCGCCGAGCTGGAAGGTGTCTTCGGTGAGGCGGGCGACGGTGATGTCGCTGCGGATCCCGCCGGCGTGGTCCAGCAGCAGGGTGTAGGTGACGGCGCCGGGTTTTTTGGTCATGTCCGCGGTGGTCAGTTCCTGGAGGAGTTTCTGGGCTCCGGGGCCGGAAACTTCGAGGCGTTTGAGCGGGGTCATGTCATACATGGCGACGGCGGTGCGGGTTTTCCAGGCTTCGGTCGCGGCGATCGGGGAGCTGAACATCCCGGACCAGGCATCCCGGGCCGGGGGCTGCCAGTTGGCGGGCATGTCTTTGAGGAGGTCTGCATTGGCTTCGAACCAGTAGGGCCGTTCCCAGCCGCCGCCTTCGAGGAAGACCCCGCCGAGCTGTTTGTGCCGGGCATGGAAGGGGGAGACGCGCAGGTTGCGGGGGAGAGTTTGGGCTGCAGCGGGTGCAGGACGTCGTAGATTTCGACGAAGTTCTGCTGCGAGGTCTCACTGACGTATTCGTTGGTGAGCTGGACGTCTTCGAAGCGGTGGATGTCGCAGTCGCCCAGGTCGATGGAGGACTTGCCCTCGACAAGGAGTTCGGCGACGGCGCGGGCGATCCCTGCGGAGTGGGTGACCCAGACGGCTTCGGCGACGTAGAAGCCGTCGACTTCCTTGGATTCGCCCACGAGGGAGCCGCCGTCGGGGGTGAAGGAGAAGATGCCGTTGAAGCCGTCCTCGATCTCACTTTCGTGCAGGGCGGGCAGCAGCTGTTTGGTTGCTTCCCAGGCGGGCAGGAAGTCCTCGAGGGTGAAGTCCAGCCGGGAGGGCATGTTGTGTTCGCTGATCTCGTTCGGCTTGAAGCTGCCGAGTTCGTCGAGGTCCACGGGCATGGGTTTGTGGGCGTAGGAGCCGATGCCGTACCGGTCGCCGTGTTCGCGGTAGTAGAGGTCCTGGTCCTGGTGGCGCAGGATCGGCAGGCGGGCCCCGTTCGGGAGCTCGTTTTTGCCCTGCTGGGCCGGGACCGGGGTGGTTTTGACGTACTGGTGTGCCAGCGGCAGCAGCGGCACTTTCATGCCGATCAGCTCGCCGACCTTGGCGCCCCAGAACCCGGCGCAGGAAACCACGATGTCCGCGTCGATCACACCGTCGGGGGTCCGGACGCCGGTGACGCGGCGGTTTTCCTGTTCGATGCCGGTCACTTCGGTGTTGCCGATGTACCTCACGCCGGCGGCTTCGGTGCGTTTGATCAGCAGCTGCACCGCCCGCGCGGCACTGGCGAGCCCGTCGGAGGGCACGTGCAGCCCGCCGAGGATGTCCTCTTCGTTCAGGAGCGGGTAGAGCTCCTTGCACTCGTCGCGGGAGAGGATCCTGCCCTCGATGCCCCACGATTGGGCGTAGCCGAGCTTGCGCTTCAAATCCGCGAGGCGGGTTTCGGTGGTCGCTACCTCCAGGCCGCCGACCTGGTTGAAGCAGGAGACGCCGTCCTCGGTGAGGGAGAGGAGTTTCTCGACCGTGTATTTGGCGAACAGGGCCATGGACTTGGACGGGTTGGTCTGGAACACCAGGCCGGGGGCGTGCGAGGTGGACCCGCCCGGCATGTTCAGCGGCCCCTGGTCCAGGACCGTGATGTTGTTCCAGCCCCGGGTGACGAGTTCATCGGCGAGGTTGGTGCCCACGATCCCGGCTCCGATGATGACAATACGTGGCGACGATTCCATAAAAGGGTTCTCCTGCAAATTCTTCTAAGACTGTGTGCCCGGTGGCGGTGCGGTTGCCCTGGTGGCGGGGTGGGGGTTAGCGGAAGACGACGGTGCTGGTGTCGTCGAGCAGGACGCGGTGCTGGCAGTGCCAGCGGACGGCGCGGGAGAGGGCGAGGGCTTCGGCGTCCTGGCCGACGGTGGAGAGCTGGGCGGGGCCGTAGGTGTGGTCCACGCGGATGACTTCCTGTTCGATGATCGGGCCTTCGTCCAGGTCGGCGGTGACGTAGTGCGCGGTCGCGCCGACGAGTTTGACGCCCCGGTCGTAGGCCTGGTGGTAGGGGCGGGCGCCCTTGAAGCCGGGCAGGAAGGAGTGGTGGATGTTGATCGCCCGGCCCTCGAGCTTGCGGCAGAGGTCGTCGGAGAGGACCTGCATGTAGCGGGCCAGGACCACCAGGTCCGCCTGGTACTCGTCCACGAGGTCCAGGAGCTTCGCCTCGGCGTCGGCTTTGGTGTCCGGGGTGACGGGGAGGTAGATGAAGGGCAGGCCGGCAGCTTCTGCCATTGCCCGGTGGGTTTCGTGGTTGGAGACCACTGCCACGAGTTCCCCGCCCAGGGTCCCGCCGCGCCAGCGGAAGATCAGGTCGTTCAGGCAGTGCCCGAACTTGGAGACCATCACCAGGACCCGCTGCTGGGTCTGGTCGTGGAAGCTGAACTTCATGTCGAACCGGTTCGCGATCGGGCCGAATTCGGCCGCGAGGGTTTCCGGGGTCAGGTCCGGGGAGCCGGAGAACGCGGTGCGCAGGTGCAGGGTCTGGCGCAGGCTGTCATCGAACTGCTGGTGCTCGTCAATGTTGAAGCCGCGCTCGAACAGGAAGGTGGTCACGGCCTGCACGATCCCGGCCTGCTCGGCGCACGAGAGCGTGAGCACGAACTTCTGCGCCTGCTCCGTTGCCGGCGCTGCCAGGGCTGCTGCTGTTGCCTCTGTCTGCATGAGGGTCATGGCCCCTCCTCCTTTAGATATATTCAAAAGTACCGAACTGATATATTAGATTGGACCCCAGCGTATACTCGACTGTGACGCAGGTCAACAGTTAATTTTCGCGAGGAGAAGGGGCCTGGCATGGCACTGGAAACTTTGGCGGCCGCGGAAGAGGGCAGCAGGAAGTCCCTCGCCGACGTCGCCTACGAGAGCATCCGGGACCGGCTCCTGGTGCTGGACATCAAGCCCGGCGAGCTGCTGAATGATGAGGCGCTGGCGAAGTCGCTGGGCGTGGACGCACTCCCGTGCGTGAGGCGCTGAAGCGGCTTGAACTGGACCGGCTGGTCATCACGTACCCGCGGCGGGGCACCTTCGCCACCCGCGTGGATGTCACGGACCTGTCCTTCATCTCCGAGATCCGCGCGCAGCTGGAGCCCCTCGCGGCTGCCCGCGCCGCAAGGGTTGCCACCGAGGCGGTCAGGCAGCAGCTCCGGGCCATCCTCAAAGACGTTGAGGCGTTTGACGTCGCAGCCGCCTCCGTCACGGAGACGCTCCGCCTGGATGCCCGCGTGCACCAGGGGATCTATGCCGCCGCTGCCAACCCGCACCTCGAGGACATCCTGATCCGCTACGACAACCTTGCCACCCGGATCTGGTGCATGGTGATCGACCGCCTTCCCGACCTGTCCCTGCATGTGCACGAACACGTGAACCTGCTGAATGCCGTAATTGGCGGGGATGAGGACAAGGCTGCGGAACTCGCGCGGGTGCACGTCAGTGGCTTTGAGCGGGCGGTGCGCGAAGCTCTGTTCGCTGCCTGAAACGGCGTTGGCAGCGGGGGCGGGTCCTTCATTGCGGTGCTGTCAGTTTTGAACCTCCTTTGACTCTTGATGTGACCTGGAACATACTTGGTTCCCAGTCTGATATATCAACTAGATATCAGTTCGAGTCCCGATAGACGCTCGAGTGGAGCCCAGCGATGGAGGAACCATGAACCTGTGCGTACTGGCCGACCTGCCGGCGGCCGTAAGCAGCCCCAAGCAAGAAGACGCGGCGCCCGGCACCAACCGCGGGCTGCGCAAGGATTGGTCGCGCCTGACCGGCCATACCGTGGAGGTGTGGCTGGGGGGTGAGTATGTGGCCAGCGGCGTGGTGGACCAGGCTGCGGAGGACGGTTCAGTCCTGTGGATAGCCGGCGAAGGCATCACAACCCGCAGGCTCTTCGACAAGTCGACCGGGTACCAGGTCTGGCTCTGAGAGCAGATCCCCGGTGCGGGGAGTGCCGGCACCCAGGCGGCGGGCGCCTTCCCGGGCGTAGGTAGCACTGCGGAAAGCCCCAAAGTTTCCCGGAGTTCCCCGCAGCGTGGCTGCGGGACGTATTCTTAGAACTAGGTTTTGCAGTGGGCCGGAGCGCTTCGAACAAGGCGTGGAGAATGGCCGCTGAACCCACGGGGCAGGTTGGCTGGGGACCTCTTCCAATGCCGCCGGAGCCTGTTTTCGACAGCAAGGACGTCGAGACATACCTCTGGGAAGTCACCCGCGACTTCATGACAGACATCAAGGGTGAACGCCGCGGTATCGCCTGGGCTGCCACGCTTTTCCGCCTTGGCAAGGCGCACACGCTTGCTGCCAGCACCGAACAGGCCCGTGAGGCGGACCGGGAACAGTGCTCTTTTGCGGACGGGCCAGTCGTGGAAGCCCTGCGCACCGGTGAATTCGTCCTGCTGTCCGATCTCAGCCGGGACCGGCGCTGGCCCGGCTATTCGAGCGCAGCTGCCAGCCACGGGGTGCAGTCCCTGCTCTCCGCGCCCATCGTGTCCGAGGGCGGCACCAGCGCGGCCATCAACCTCTACGCTTCCGTACCCCACGCCTTCACCAGCGACGACCTGGTCAGGATCCGCAGCTACGTGCACCAGGTGGCGCGCGCCCTGCGCGTTGTGGTGCGCGTGGCCGAACGGGCCGAGACCACGGCGGGAATCGCCGTCGTGCAGAGCTCGCTGGTCCTGGTGGACCTGGCGGTGCGCAGCCTCATGAACGAGTACGGCCTCAGCCGCGAAGGGGCCCTGCGGTTCCTGCAGACGCAGGCACTGCATCACGAGCTGGACCTGCGGGATGCGGCCCTGAATATCATGGCGCCCGGTGCGGCCATGGACCGGCCCGGCCCGGCAGTCACCGGACTCCGGCAGGAACCGCCCGACGGCGTTGAAGACTTCCGGCTGCTGGCACCGGCGGAGCTGGACCAACAGTCAGACATGCCATCGGCGGCGGGCTCCGCAAAGAAGCAGCGCCCGCGTTCAACCGTGCGAAGGAGGACGGCATGACAACGGAAAAGCAGGACCTGCAGGCCGGCGCTGAAACCGGAGGAAGGCACCCCTGGCGCCGGTTCGTGGCATTGGGCGACTCCTATACGGAGGGTGTGGGCGATCCCGAGCCGCGCAGCCTCGGCGGGCTCCGGGGCTGGGCCGACCGTGTGGCGGAGGAACTCAGCGCCGGACAGCCGGGCTTCGCCTACGCCAACCTCGCGGTCCGGGGCATGCTGCTGCGGCAGATCCTGGACAGGCAACTTGCCCCGGCCCTGGCGCTGAAGCCGGATTTGATTGCCATGTCCGGCGGCGGGAACGACATCATTTTCCGCCGCGGCGATCCGGACAAGCTCGCCCGGCACATGGACCAGGCGGTGGAAAACCTGGCCGCCACGGGAGCGACAGTCCTCCTGTACGCAGGGCCGGACTGGGGCGGCACCCCCGTCTTCAGCCAGATCCGGGGGAGGGTGGCCATCTATAACGAGCACCTGCACAAGATAGCCCTGCGCCACCATGCCATCATGGTGGACCTGTGGTGCCTGCCCGAGCTCCAGGACATCAGGATGTGGGATCCGGACCGACTGCACCTGTCCCCGCTGGGCCACCATGCCGTTGCGGTGGCCACCCTCAATGCGCTGGCAGTGCCGCACGCCCTCGAGCCGCTTGAGCCGCGGCCGGTGCCGGCCCACGGCTGGACGCAGGCGCGGGCGGAAGACCTGGTGTGGGCCCGGCAGTACTTCTTCCCCTGGATGCTGCATCGCATCCTGCCGCACGGGTCCGACGAGTCGTTGGCGGCAAAGCGGCCCAAGCCGGGGCCCGTCCATGGCCTCAACCGCCCTGACGAAGTCGCCTAGGTACTAGCGCTTCCTGGGAGCCCGTTTCGCCGCAGCGTTGGCGGCGGCCTTGGCTGCCGGCGGCAGTCCTGCCTGCTCGGACTCCGGTTCCGCCACGGTTCCTCGGGCCTTGGCGATGGCCTTCATGCCGTGGTAGATCACCAGCGCGGCTGCCGAGCCGAGCGCGATGCCGGTGAAGGTGAGTTCACCCACGGTCAGCGTGTAGTCGGCGATGCCGATGATCAGCGCCACTGCCGCGGTGGTCAGGTTCACCGGGTTGGAGAAGTTCACCTTGTTCTGCACCCAGATCTTCACGCCAAGGATGCCGATCATGCCGTAGAGCATGGTGGCCGCGCCGCCCAGCACGCCCGGCGGGACGGTGGCGATCAGCTCACCGAACTTGGGTGAGAAGCTCAGCAGGATGGCGAAGATGCCGGCCACCCAGTAGGCCGCCGTCGAATACACTTTGGTGGCAGCCATGACACCGATGTTTTCGGCGTAGGTGGTGGTTCCCGAACCGCCGCCGATGCCGGCGAGGACGGTGGCGGCGCCGTCGGCCATCAACGCGCGCCCGGAGACGCCGTCGAGGTTCTGCCCGGTCATCGCGGCCACGGACTTCACGTGGCCGATGTTCTCCGCCACCAGGACCAGGACCACCGGCACGAACAGGCCCAGGACGCCGATGTGGAACTCGGGGGTCTGGAACTGGGGCAGCCCAACCCATGCTGCCGCGTTCATCTTTTCGTAGCTGACTTCGCCGCGGAGCATGGCCACGAGGTAGCCCACCACCACGCCCACCAGGATGCTGAGCCGGCCCAAAATCCCGCGGAACAGGACGCTGACCAGGATGATGGTGGCAAGGGTGACGACGGCGGTGACGGGCGCGGCGGCGAAGTTCTGCTTCGCGGCGGGGGCCAGGTTGAGGCCGATCAGCGCCACGATGGCGCCGGTGACGATGGGCGGCATGAGCCGGTTGATCCACTCCGCCCCGAACTTCTGCACAATGGCACCCACCAGGGCCAGGAGGGCGCCGGCCAAGACCACGCCGCCCAGTGCGCCGGGCACGCCGAACTGCTGCTGGGACGCCATGATGGGGGCGATGAACGCAAAGCTCGAGCCCAGGTAGCTGGGCACCCGGCCCTTGGTGATGACCAGGAACAGCAGGGTGCCGATGCCGGAGAAGAAGAGTGTGGTGGCCGGCGGCATGCCGGTGATGATGGGCACCAGGAAGGTGGCGCCGAACATGGCCACCACGTGCTGCATGCCCACGCCGATGGTGAGCGGCCAGGCCAGCCGTTCATCGGGGGCCACCACGTGGCCTGGCTTGATGGATTTGCCGGTGCCGTGCAGCTTCCACTTGATTCCGAGCATGCTCATGGGAGGGGGCCTTTCAGGGGTGCCGCCGATGGCGAAGATGAATGCCACCAGAATACCGCCAAGCCGTTTGTCCCGGCCGCTGTGGCTAAGGTCACGTGATTTTCGGGAAGAGCAGGGCAGAGGTTGAAGTTGCAAGTATGGACAGCGAAGAGGCCGACCCGGCAGGCGGGGAGGCGCAGCGAAAGGTATGCAAATGACCATTGCCCACGAAGAAGCGGTTATCGATTCGGCCGCCGTCGACGCCATTTTCGCCGAGGCCCGCACCGCCAACACCTTCACCGGTGAAGTCACCGAGGAACAGGCCCAGGCCATCTACGAACTCACCAAGTTCGGCCCCACCGCCTTCAACTCCCAGCCCTTGCGCATCACCTACGTCCGTTCCGACGAAGCCCGCGCCAAGCTCGTGGACGCGCTCATGCCCGGCAACCGCGCCAAGACCGCCTCCGCCCCGCTGGTGGCCATTCTCAGCTACGACACCGACTGGGCCGGCCAGTGGGACAACTTCCTCCCGGGCTACAACGCCCCCAAGGCGATGTACGACGCCAACCCGGAACTGGCCGCGGCCACCGGCAACAACAACGCGCACCTGCAGGCCGGCTACTTCATCCTGGCCGTCCGCTCCCTCGGCTTCGCGGCAGGCCCCATGACCGGCGCCGACTTCGGCGCGATCGACGAGGCCTTCTTCCCCGCCGGAGACCAGAAGAGCTTCCTGGTGGTCAACATCGGCCAGCCCGGTGAGGACGCCTGGGCGAAGCCAAGCCCAAGTTCGCCTACCAGGACGTCGTCCGCACCGTCTAATGCTTCGGATGCTCTATCATTTATGGTCCTTATCCGCCCGAAATGGGAGCCATAAGTGATAGAGCATCGGCGTTTAAGGGGGGGGGCGGTGGGAGACTGGGGCCATGCCTGCACAGCTCCGGAAGCCACCGCGCAACCTCATTTTCGTGGCATTCGTCGAACCGGTGGCCGGGGATGCCGTCTTCCCGCGCACGGACTGGCCGCTGCACATCACCCTGGTGAGGTTCGACGCCGGCAGTCCGGACAGTGCCGACGCGGCGGATCGCGTCGCCGCCCTTGCCGACGCTCCTGCGCGGGCCGCGCTTGGCGCCCGCCTGGCGGTAGCGGAGGACGCGGCCTTCGGGCGGAACGGTTCCGTGGCCGTCAGCCTGGTGGAGCCGCATCCGGCGCTCCAGGCCCTGCATGAGGCCCTGGTCCAGGCAGTCGCCGCCGTGGAGGGCAGGATCCTTACGCCGCGCCACACCCTTTCCGGCTACCGCCCGCACGTTTCGCACCACGGCACCGGCCCTGGCCTGAAGCGGCTGAACCCGGGCGACGCCGTCGTGCTGGACCGGATCGCCCTGGTGGACATGGCGCCGGATGGTGACCACACCATCCGGCGCGTCCTCCGCCTGTGGACCCTGGATCCGGGGAAGGAAACCGCCTAGGCGATGACGCCGTCCACCAGCGCCTTGGCCTCGGCCTGCACCTGCTTGAGGTGCTCCTCGCCCTTGAAGGACTCGGCGTAAATCTTGTACACGTCCTCGGTGCCGGACGGGCGCGCAGCAAACGCAGGCGTTCTCCGTGACCACCTTGAGCCCGCCGATGGAAGCGCCGTTGCCCGGCGCCTCGGTGAGCTTCGCCGTGATCTCCTCGCCCGCCAGGGACGTCGCGGTGACGTCCGCAGCGGACAGCTTGCCCAGCTTGGCCTTCTGCTCGCGCGTGGCGGCGGCGTCGATCCGGGCGTAGACCGGCGAACCGAACCGGTCCGTCAGGCCCTTGTACAGCTGGGACGGGGACTTGCCCGTGACGGCGGTGATCTCGGACGCGAGCAGGGCCAGCAGGATGCCGTCCTTGTCGGTGGTCCAGACGCTGCCGTCCTTCTTGTTGAACGAGGCGCCGGCCGATTCCTCGCCGCCGAAGGCGCCCTCGCCGGACAGCAGGCCGGGCACGAACCACTTGAAGCCCACCGGGACCTCAACAAGCTTCCGGCCCAGGCTTTGTGCCACGCGGTCGATGATGGAGGAGGACACCAGGGTCTTGCCCACCACCGAGGCAGGGTTCCAGCCGCTGCGGTTCCGGTACAGGTAGTCGATGGCGACGGCGAGGTAGTGGTTGGGATTCATCAGCCCGCCGTCGGGGGTGACGATGCCGTGCCGGTCGGCGTCGGCGTCGTTGCCCGTGGCCACGTCGAAGGCCGGCTGGCCGGAGGAGGAAGCGTCGGACATCCGCTGGATGAGGGATGCCATGGCCGACGGCGACGAGCAGTCCATCCGGATCTTCTCGTCCCAGTCCAAGGTCATGAACGCCCACTGCGGGTCCACGGTGGGGTTCACGACGGTCAGGTTCAGCTGGTGCCGCTCGCCGATCTCGCCCCAGTAGTCAACGGACGCCCCGCCCATGGGGTCGGCGCCGATCCTGACGCCGGCCTCGCGGATTGCGTCAAGGTTGAGCACGGACGGCAGGTCGTCGACATAGCTGCTGAGGAAGTCGAACTTGCCGGTGGTGTCGGCGGCCAGGGCCTCGGCGACCGGGATCCGCTTCACCCCGCGGAGGTCGTTTTCGAGCAGTTCGTTGGCGCGGTTGGCAATCCAGCCGGTGGCGTCGGAGTCGGCGGGGCCGCCGTGCGGAGGGTTGTACTTGAAGCCGCCGTCCGCGGGCGGGTTGTGGCTGGGGGTCACCACGATGCCGTCAGCCTGCGGTGCCCCGGGTGCGGCCTTCCGGTTGTAAGTGAGGATCGCGTGGCTCAGGGCCGGCGTGGGGGTGTAACCGTGCCGGGCGTCGACGAGGACCTGGACACCGTTGGCAGCCAGTACCTCCAGCGCGCTGTTCTGCGCCGGTTCGCTCAGCGCGTGCGTGTCCTTGGCCAGGAACAGGGGACCGGTGACGCCCTGCGCTGCCCGGTACTCCACGATGGCCTGCGTGATGGCAACGATGTGCTTTTCGTTGAACGACGCCTTGAGGCTGGATCCGCGGTGCCCGGAGGTGCCGAACACAACGCGCTGCCCCGGATCAGCGAGGTCCGGCGTGATGTCGTAGTACGCGTCGAGGAGCGCAGTGATGTCAACAAGGTCCTGGGGTTGGGCAAGTGTGCCCGCGCGGCTAGCCATGGCACCAGCATGCCAGAACCTCGCGGCAGTCAAAACGAACCGCCCACATTCCGGCCCCTGTGACGGCGGCACGTCATCAACAGCAGGGCCGTGAACCAAGTAGCCAACCTGAGTACACGGGCGAAAAGTACTTATATACCGGCCCCTGCACGCCCTGTTACTTTCGGAAAATCCGGAAGAACATCCGCAGGCAAGGACGACGGCGGCCTGCCGCCGCCGTCGCGACGGCAGGGAAGCAGGGACCAACCATGGGGCAGGAGACGGAGCGGCCGAGCAGTCCCGGCTGGCTGCTGAGCGGGTTGCCAGGCTCAAGCGCCAGCTCGACCAGGCCGAGCGTGCCACGAAGGCGTGGGACGCGGGGGCCGCGGGCGAACGGGTGGTGGCGGACAAGCTGAGTGAGCTGGTTCCCCGCGGCTGGTACGTCCTGCACGACGTGCACTGGCCGGGGCGCCCGAAGGCCAACCTGGACCACGTGCTGGTCGGCCCCGGCGGCGTTGTGGTGGTGGATGCCAAGAACTGGACCGGTGAGGTGCGGGTGGCATCCGGGGTGCTCTGGCAGGGCCGCTACGCACGTACCCAGGCGGTGGAGGGTGCGCTGGCGCAGTGTGCCGCCGTCGCGTCCATCCTTTCTCCGCCGTACCGCAGGCTGGTCCGGCCGCTCATCTGCATGGCCGCCCAGCCGGACCTGTTCGGCGTCACCAACTCCGACGTCGCCGTCGCCGGGGCGCAGCGCGTCGTGGGGGCCATCGAGTCGTTGCCGGCCGTGCTGGACCAGAAGGCGGTGGTGGGGCTGTACGAGCACCTCGGCCAGCAGCTCACGCACGAACAGGAGCCCGGCATCACTGCCTTCCGGAATGTGCGGCCTGGAACCGTGGTCCGCCCGGCGGGAGGGTTGCCACCCGGAGGCGCGCATACGGAAAGCCAGCGCACGGAAAGCCAGCGTACGGAAGGCCCGCGCGCGGAGGGGGCCAATGCGGGCGGCAACCGGACCCGCAGCGGCAGCATCGCGCGGCATCCGGCCGGGCGTGGACTCCCCGGCGGCAGCCAACCGGGAACCGCCCGGCCCGGCAGGAGCATCAAGGCACATCCGCACGGCGGAACAAGTGCCGGCAGGCTGGCACTCCTCGCTGCTTTCGTTATCTTCGCCGTGTACGTCCTGCCGTACTGGACCCGCTAGGCCCCTTGCCCGTCCTGCGCTCCGCCGCGGCGGGCAGCAGCCGGTGACGGCCGGCGTCCCGGATGGTCCGGGTGATCCGGTGCAGCCGCGCCGAGTCGAGGGTCCAGGACTGCCAGTAGAGGGGCACGTCCTCGTGGACGTCCTCTTGCAGCAGCACCAGTGACCCCTCGGACAGCTCATTACCAAGCTGCAGTTCCGGAACCATGCCCCAGCCCAGCCCGGCTTTGATGGCTGCCAGGAAGCCCTCGGACGAGGGGACGGTGTGCGTCGGAGGCGACTGTTCCACGCCCTTGGCCGCCAGCAGCTGGCGCTGGAGGTTGTCCTTGGCATTGAACTTCAGCACCGGCATGTCCGCCCAGTCCGCACCGCCGGCACCTCCGAACTGCCGGTGCAGGCCGGCGGCGGCCACCGGGATGTACCGCATATGGCCCAGCAGTTCCACCCGGCAGCCGTTGACGGGGACGGGATCGGAGGTCACGGCGCCCATGACGTCGCCCTGGCGCAGGAGCTGGCTGCTGTAGCCCTGGTCTTCGACGTGCAGGTCGAGCGTGGTGTCCTGCCAGCCTGCGGCTTCGTGCAGGACCGGAACGAACCAGGTGGCCAGCGAATCAGCGTTGACGGCGACCGGCAGCTGGGCGCGCGACGCGACGCCGTTGCCGAGGGCTGCCGAAGCTTCCGCTTCCAGGACCTGCACCTGGCGCGCCATCCGAAGCAGCACCACCCCGGCGTCGGTGGCGGTGCAGGGCACACGGCGGCGCACCAGGACCTGGCCTGTCGAAGCTTCCAGTGCCTTGATGCGCTGGCTGACAGCCGACGGCGTGAGCCGCAGGAGGTCTGCAGCAGCCTCGAAGGTGCCTTCATCGATGACAGCGGTGAGGGCGCGGAGGTGTTCGAAGTTCATGAAGTAATTCTAATGATCCCTAAGAATCAATCGTTTGTCTTCATCTTCTTACCTCCGTACCGTCGGAGGCATGTGGATGACAGGAATCATCGGAATGCTGACGGGCTTGGCTCTGATCGTGGCGATCGGCGCGCAGAACGCCTTCGTCCTGCGGCAGGGGATCCGCCGGGAACACATCGGCGCCGTCGTGGCCGTGTGCATGGTGGGCGACGCCGCCCTCATCCTCGGCGGCACCGCCGGGATCGGCGCCCTGGTCACCCGCTTCCCCGAGGCGCTGGAGGTGCTGCGCTGGGGCGGCGCCGTCTACCTGGTGTGGTTCGCCATCAGGTCGTTTGCCGCTGCGCTGAAGCCCTCCGGCCTCCACGATGAACCGCCCCGGTCAAAGGGATCCGTGGTGGCCACAACGGTGGCGCTGACTTTCCTGAACCCGCACGTGTACCTCGACACCGTGGTGCTGGTGGGCAGCCTCGCCAACCAGCAGGGCCCGGACCTGCGGTGGGTGTATGCCGGCGGGGCGGTAGCGGGCAGTGTCCTGTGGTTCTCGGCGCTGGGCTACGGTGCGCGCGCGCTCGCAGGCGTCCTGGGCAGCCCCCGGACCTGGCGCGTGGTGGACCTGGTGATCGGTATCGTCATGCTCGCCCTGGCGGTGAAACTCGTCCTGCATTGACGGGTCCGGGAAGCGGGGCAGGCGATAGGCTGGAACCGAAAATTCCAGGGGGAAAACCATGACTGACCAGCCTTCCCAGCGCCCTGATTCCCAGTGGCCCGACTCCTCGCGCAAACCCGCCTCCGAGCCCGGGGTACCGCCGTCGGGCGCTGAAACCCCGTCCGGGTACGAGCCGCCCCGCTTCGTGCCGCCGTACGGATCGGACGCGCCGTCCGCGCCGTACGGATCGGACGCGCCGTCCCAGCCGGCCTATGGCCAGGGACCCTGACGCCCAGGGCAACCAGTACGGCGGACAATACGGTGGAAGCCAGTACGGCGGCGGCCAGTACGCGCCGGGAACCGCGCCATACTCCCAGCCGGCAGGCCCCTATGGGCAGCCTTCCTACTACGGTGCGCCTGCCGAGCCCAAGACGCTGAGCATCGCCAGCATGGTGTGCGGCATCGCCTCCGTCATCATGGGGTGGCTGCTGCTCCCGCAGATTGCGGCGATTGTGACCGGGCATATGGCGCTCAAGCGCGAGCCGTCCGGCAAGGGTATGTCCATCACGGGACTGGTGCTGGGCTACCTGTGCCTGCTGGGCTACGGGGCGTTCTGGCTGCTGCTCATCATCGGGCTTGCCTACGCCGGCACCAGCGGATCATATACCTACTAAAATCCAGATTGCTCTATCACTTGTGGTCCCTAAACCCGGGGCTCAGGGACCACAAGTGATAGAGCAACGTAGGTTGGTGCGCTGGCCTACCTGCGCTGGCCGGTCCGCGCGCGGCGGGCGTTGGCGCGGAGCTGAAGAATGCGGGCGCCACCGGCCACCGCCACCAGGACCCCGCCGGTAACGCTGGCGATGAACAGGGCCATGCCCAGCGGGACGGCACCTTCGAAGCCAAGGAACCGGACCAGCACCAGGTCCTGGTTCTGCAGGATGAAGACGATGAGCAGGATCAGCAGGACCAGCGCTGCCACCACGGCAGCCCAGACGACGCCGGCGCGCGTCACCCGCGGTTCGGCCGCCGCGGGCTGGGAGGCTGCAGGGCCGGACGTCACGGGACTTGTAGGCGCGGGGCCGGTGGGCGCACCTGCCCGCCCTGGTTCGGAGCTGCGGTTCCGCCGGCGCGTTCAGCCTGGTAGTTCTTGTCGGGCCCCGGCTCTGGCTGGCCCCCGGTCCCCGGTGTGTACTGTCCAGCACTCATTACCGTCCCCTTCCGCGATCATAAGCATGCTTACCATGCCACCTTAGCCGGAGGGTTTCGGCCGGCACAACACTGCTACGTGCCGGCGATGCGCTCCACATGCTCGCGTTCCGCCGCCGTGAGTTCGCCCGGTGCAGCTTCCAACAGGGTCCACCGGGAGGATTTTCCGTCCGGGCCGGCCATGGATCCGCGGCCGAGGGCCGCCCCGATCCGACGGCGGACCTCGCCTTCCTGGGCATCCTCCGCCGCGAAGATGGTCCGCAGCCTCAGCGTGCCGGCGACCAGCTCGGTTGCCGTGTGGTGGGCAGCGAGCGGGCAGGGCGGAGGGTGCTCCCAGCTGCCGCACAAAGCTTCTGTGATTGCTGCCCCCGGCGCTGCTGGATCGGCGTCGGCGTCCATTCGAAGGGCGGCCACGTGCACGAACTGTCCCTGCATGCGTCAATTCTCCTGTCTCCGGCAATTCTCTGGGTACGGGCCGGCCCGGAAGCGCCTTGCACGGCAGAAGGGCCTCCAGTGGAGGCCCTTCTGTGGTCAGCGGCGCGTTACACCCGTTCCCTGCTCCGTTCAGCGGAGGGGGTGCGGGGAGTTGGCGTCCTGCGCCAGTTCGGGAAAGCCCAGAACGTGTAGTCCTGCGCCTTGATCCGCGGCTCCGGGGTCTCCGCCGGAGTGTCCTGCTCGGCTTCAGGCCGGCGGTCGGCTTCCTTCTTGCGTTCCCACCCGAAGTCCTTGTTGTATCCGTAGCACATCACAGACCTCCTCATAGTGACTGCCCTTTAATCGTCCTCCTGATCCGCGGGGGAGTCGACACTCTGCGGCTACATTCGGGATCCGCGTGAGGGCTGTCAGGAGGAAGCGCCGGCCACCGACTCGGCCTCCTGCGGTCCGTGGAACTCGCACGGTCCCTGGTGGCGGAGCGGGAGGAGGCAGGTCCTGCCGGTCGGAAGGTGCACCAGGGCGCAGCGGCCGGTCATGGCGAGGTCTTCCCGGACCGTGGCATTGCTCAGGTCCGGCCGGGAATCCCCGAAGGAGCGGGTTTTGCCGGTGGCAGGGGCGGGGATTTCAGCGTTCATGCGGGCAACTCCTCGTCGAGCATTGGCCAGGTGGAGGATGCAATGGGTGACGCCCTTAAGAGTCTGTACCTGCCGGGTTACAGGAGGGTTAAGCTGCGTTAGGTGCAGGTCAACATCAGGCCGGCTAGAAGCCCAGCTGGCGCGCCACCTGCAGGAGCAGCAGCTCCGAACCTGGCTGGCCCACCAGCTGGATCCCCATCGGAAGGCCCTGTCCGGGGGCCGTGCCCGTCCAATGCACCGGAATGGTGATGGCCGGCAGTCCGCACACATTGACCATTGAAGACCATGGGGCGAATTCGCACTGCCGCCGGTAGTCGCCGTCGGCATCCCCCGGCCACTGCGCGGCAGGCCAGCGGTCACCGCCGTGTGCGGTCCCGGTGAACCAGCCCACCGGACGCGGCGTCTGGGCTAACGCCGGCATCAGCATCAGGTCCCACTGCGCATACTGGGCCACTGTGTCCTGCTGGAACTTCCGCAGGAATGCGAGTGCTTCGGCAAGCTTGGCCGGGCTGCGCTGCTGGGCCCGGCGGCGGAAGGTGCGCGTCAGCGGGGCAAGCAGGGCTTCACGCTGCGGGCTGATCCGGGCAGCGCCCACTCCCGCGGTCCAGGCGGTGGTGAAAGCCTCCGGGTAGCGGTTGTCATAGCGGACGGCGGCGTCGGCAACCGCATGCCCGGCGTGCGCCAGGAGCCTTTCCCCGGCCTCAAGGGCGTCCAGCGCTTCCCGCTCCGGCGTGAACGGGTACGTGCCGGACCAGGGGCTGTCCAGGGTGACGCCGATCCGCAGCCGGGGCGGCTCCTGCCGATCGCCCGCAGGTACCCGCCGCCGGGCACCATGGCATCCAGCAACAGCGCTGCGTCCGCGGCGCTTCTGGCGAGTGGCCCCGGCACCACCAGCCGGGCAGGATCCCCCTGGCTCTCCCCGGCGGGCACCAGGCCCCTGCCCGGCTTCAGTCCCACCAGCCCGCAGGCCGCCGCGGGGATGCGGACGGAACCGCCGCCGTCGGTCCCGGGAGCGAAGGGGAGCAGGCCTGCCGCCACGGCGGCAGCGCTGCCGCCCGAGGACCCGCCGGAGCTCCTGCTGGGAGCGTGGGGATTGCGCGACGGCGGCGCGATCCGGTTTTCGCTGTAGGCCGTCAGGCCGAACTCGGGAACCTGCGTCTTGCCCAGGCAAATCACGCCGGCTTCCTTCATCAGCGCCACCAGGGGCGCGTCCGCCGGTGCGGGCTTGTGCTCCAGGGCGGCGCTTCCGTGGGTGGTGACGACGCCCGCAACGTCCGTGAGGTCCTTGAAGGCCAGCGGCATGCCATGCAGGACGGGCAGTTCCTCCCGGGCCGTGCCGGAACGCCGGGCATCCGCTGCACGCGCCTCCGCCATAGCTTGGTCCGCCGTGACGGTGATGAAGGCGCCAAGCATCGGGTTGCGCTGCTCTATCCGCGCCAGGAAATGGGCGGTAACGTGCGCTGCCGAAACGTCTCCATCCCGCAGGCTGCCGCGCAATTCGACGGCGGACAGTTCGTGGAGCTCAGCCACCGTGCTTCGGTTCGGTGCGCTGGCTGGCGGCGCCGGTCCGGGCGGTTGTGGAGCCGGCCGGGATGCCGGGCTTGTCTGCGGGCACGCGTCCTCCTTTGGATTCCCTAGAAGAGTAACTTGCCCGCTCCGCAGGGCCCGGCGCCGGCCAAAGCACTAGGCTTTAAGCTGACTCCGATCCGCCACGACAGGACTTGCCATGAGTGATTTCGATACCGTTCCCGTCCACGACATCCCCGACGGCGCCGTGGTGCTGGATGTCCGGGAGGACTATGAATGGGTGGCGGGGCACGCCGAGGGGGCAGTGCACATTCCCATGGACCAGATCCCCGCCCGGCTCGACGAGCTCGACCCGGACGAGGACCTCTACATCATCTGCCGCACCGGCGGACGCTCGTTCCGGGTGGCGCAGTGGCTCACCGGCCAGGGCTACACCGCCATCAACGTGGCCGGCGGCATGGACCAGTGGCTGGAGCTCGGAAAACCCCTGGTCTCGGACAACGGGCTGAAGCCGATCGTCCTCTGATGCCCGCCATACCGGCCACCTACGCCTTCCTCGGTCCCGAGGGAACCTTCACCGAGGCCGCCCTGATGCAGGTTCCGGACGCCGCGGCGGCCACCCGGCTCCCGGCGTCGAACGTCAACGCCGCGCTGGACCTGGTTCGCGAAGGATCCGCCGGCGCCGCGATGGTTCCCATCGAGAACTCGGTGGAGGGCGGCGTCACCGCCACCCTGGACGCCATCGCCGGCGGCACCGAACTGCGGATCATCAGGGAGGTCCTGGTGCCCATCAGCTTCGTCCTGGTGGCCCGGCCCGGTGTCCGGCTGGAAGACGTGCGGCGGGTCTCCACCCACGGCCATGCCTGGGCGCAGTGCCGGCTGTGGATGGACAGGCACCTTCCGGCTGCGGAATACGTGCCCGGATCCTCGACGGCTGCCGCAGCAATGGGCCTGCTGGCCGAGGACTGCCACTACGACGCCGCGATCTGCGCGCCGCTCGTGGCCCGGGAACAGCCGGGGCTCTCCGTGCTGGCCGAGAACATCGGGGACAACCCCGGGGCCGTGACCCGCTTCGTCCTTGTCAGCCGGCCCGGCCTGCTCCCCGAGCGGACAGGTGCTGACAAGACCACTGTGGTGGTTCCCCTTCCGGAAGACCGCCCGGGTGCCCTGATGGAGATCCTGGACCAGTTCGCCAGCCGCGGCGTGAACCTGAGCCGGATCGAGTCCCGCCCCACGGGGCAGTACCTGGGGCACTACTTCTTCAGTATCGACGCCGACGGCCACGTAGGCGACGCCCGGGTTGCCGATGCCCTCGCCGGCCTGCACCGGATCAGCCCCAATACCCGGTTCCTCGGCTCCTACCCGCGGGCCGACGGGCAGGAAACCGCAGAGGAAGCCCACACCTCCGATGCCGCGTTTGCTGCGGCGCGGGCATGGGTGGAGTCCCTCCTTGATCCGGCATCAGAAGCGGCGGAAAGCGCTTCCGCCGCTTCGCCCACAGCGTAGGCGATTGGGGTTCCGGGTACTTCCCGGGGCTGTGGACAGTGCGTATGCTTACTTGATCCATACGGATGGCCCCTAACGAAGGGAGCGGGTCATGACCAGCAGCAGCACCGAGAACGATGGCCAGGGAATGATCGTCAATCCCCGGCCCACCGCCGATAACCAGGACTGGGACGGTGACGATGCAGACCGTGCTGACCGCCTGCGCTTCGAAGAGGAGCAGGCCATGATCCGCGAGCAGTCCGAAGCCCGCGCCGCAGCAAAGGCCGCCGCCGAGGCCGCCAAGGACTCAAGCGACTAGGACCCCGCCAGCCGTTTCCCCACTCCGGACTACCCAACACATAACGTATCCGTCCCCAAGGCACCCGCCGGACCCGCCGGCGTCGTCCTTACATCCGGCCTTTGACCCTGACCAGCAGCGACCGTGGATCCACCTGCACGGTGAGCCGCGTGGCCTCACCTGACGTGTCGCCGTCGAGCTGGGTGGGCATGGGCTCGGGGCAATCGATCACGATCCTGCCGGAGCGGTAGACCGTCATGATCGGCAGCTTTCCGCTGTGCTTGAACATGATCTTCATGTACATCAGCAGCCAGCCGAGGGCACTGCGCGGGCTCATGACCACCACGTCCAGCATGCCGTCGTCGATCATCGCCTGCGGGATGAAATCGATGCCGCCCGGGACCAGGCCGCAGTTGGCAAAGAGCACGCTGCGGATGTTCCGGACCTGTTCGGGGCCGCCGTCCAGCGAGATGGAAACCTTCTTCCGCCGGCCGGGAAGGTGCCGCATCCCGGCCTCGGTGTAGGCCAGCCAGCCCACGGCCTTCTTCAGTCCGTCATTCGTGTCGGCAAGCACCTCGGCGTCCATGCCGATTCCAGCGATGACCAGGAAGACGTGCTCGGAGGAGTGCCCGGTGCGGGAATTGGTGATTCCCATCCGCGCCGTGTCGATGAAGCGCTGCCGGCCGAACAACGAAATCTGGACGTTGCCCTGCAGATCGTTGACATCCAGCTCCAGGTTGCGTGCCAGCAGGTTTCCCGTTCCCAGCGGAACGATGCCCATGGCCACGCCGGTGTGCGCCAGGGACTCGGCCACCACCCGGACCGTGCCGTCACCGCCGCCCACCAGGACGACGTCGGGCTTGGTTGCCAGGGCGGCCCGCGTCTGGGAGTAGCCGGGATCATCCGCGGTGGTCTCGAAAACGCCGGCTCTTCCCAGCCTGCAGTCTGGCAGGCACGCCGGATGGCGTAGGTGGCGTCGTCGGCCCGCGCCTTAATGGGGTTCAGGATCACCGCCACCCGCTGCCGGGTGAGCCCGGATTCATGGGCGTCCCCGCCCACTGCGCTGCGCACGTGGAGGGCCTTGAGCTTGCGCACGCCCCACCAGCTGGAGATGGCGAAGGCAAGCGCCACCCCGATCAGTAGGTAGAGAATCCAGTCGCTCATGGTGGTTCAACAGTAGCCCGGCGGAAGGCGGCCCGTTCCGGCACGCTCCGTAACCGCCCGACGTCGTGCATTCTTTTGGATACCCTTGGATGGTGATCGACGTAAAAGACCTCAGCGAAAACCCGGACAAGTTCCGGGCCAGCCAGCGCGCCCGCGGCGCGGACGAATCAGTGGTGGACGCGATCATTGCCGCGGATTCCGCCCGCCGGGCAGCGTTGATCCGCTTCGAAAACCTGCGGGCCGAGCAGAACGCCTTCGGCAAGAAGGTGGCGCAGGCCAAGGGCGAGGAGAAGCAGGCCCTGCTGGCAGAGGTCAAGGAACTGGCCAACTCGGTCAAGGCGGCGTCCGCCGAAGCCGATGCCGCGCAGACCAAGCAGGAGGAACTCCTGCGCACCATCCCCAACCTCATCGAGGACGGCGTTCCCGAGGGCGGCGAGGACGACTACGTTGTGGTCAAGACCGTCGGTACGCCGCGCGAATTTCCCGACTTTGAGCCGCGCGACCACCTGGAGATCGGCGAGCTGATCGGCGCGATCGACATGGAACGCGGCGCCAAGGTGTCCGGCGCACGCTTCTACTTCCTCCGCGGCGTGGGCGCCCGGCTGGAGATGGCCCTGCTGCAGATGGCCATGGACCAGGCCATCGAGAACGGCTTCGTCCCGATGATCACCCCCACCCTGGTGCGTCCCGAAACCATGCAGGGCACCGGCTTCGATGTGAAGCACGACGCCGAGATCTACCGTCTCGCCGAAGACGACCTTTACCTGGTGGGCACCTCCGAGGTTTCCCTGGCCGGCTACCACGCCGACGAGATCCTGGACCTCTCGGCGGGCCCCATCCGCTACGCCGGGCAGAGCTCCTGCTACCGGCGCGAGGCCGGATCGCACGGCAAGGACACCCGGGGCATCATCCGCGTGCACCAGTTCAATAAAGTGGAGATGTTCATCTACACCACGGTTGAGGAAGCTGCCGCCGAGCACCAGCGGCTGCTGGCGTGGGAAGAGGAAATGCTGGCCAAGTGCGAGCTGCCGTACCGCGTCATCGACACCGCCGCCGGCGACCTTGGCACCTCCGCCGCCCGCAAGTTCGACTGCGAGGCGTGGGTCCCCACGCAGGGCGCCTACCGCGAGCTGACCTCCACCTCAAACTGCACCACGTTCCAGGCCCGCCGCCTCAACATCCGTGAGCGGGCTGTTAATGCGGATGGTGTTGCCAAGGGCACCCGGGCTGTTGCCACGCTCAACGGCACCCTGGCCACCACCCGCTGGATCGTGGCGCTGCTGGAGCACCACCAGAACGCTGACGGCTCCGTGAACGTCCCCAAGGCGCTGCAGAAGTACCTGGGTGGCCTCGAGGTGCTTCCGGTCCTGTAGCCCCGGGTTTGTTTGGTCGCTCCCAGGCTTGTCCGCGGATCAGTGCCCTCAAGGGCCGGATGTGCGAACAAGCCTGGACCGATGCGCAACTCTATGGTTTGCCGGTGCCCTTCGTTTTCCCCGGCTATCCACATAGCAGGGCCGTCCCCTGACCGCCGGCTGTCCGGCCATCATTCTGGAGGGATGGACGTTCCGCCTGGACTGATCGACTCTGCCGCTGTTCTGCGCACAGGATCCGGCACCGACCGCATCCACCGGGAATTCCGGGCCGGGAAACTGGTACGGATCCGGCGTGGTTTCTATGTGCCCACCAATGACTGGGTAGCGGCCCAACCGTCGCACCGCTTCGCCTGGTCGACGGTGGCAATCACCAGGTCAATCAACGGTGCAGTACTGACCGGACAAACCGCTGCCCTGGCCAGCGGGCTGCCCACTCTCGGCACTCCGGCTTTCGTTGAGCTTGCCACCACACAGCCGGGACGCAGCGGTGCCAGGAAGTCGTCACTTCAGGTGCTGGGCGAGGACAGCACGGCCTTGGAGGCGCGGAAGATTCGCTCATATCCGCTCCGCTACTGCCTCAGGTCGGGAATGGAGCCGGTGCGCCACGGTGAATTCCTCTGTGTGGGACTGGCCCAGGTGACGGCCGACATTATGGCTTCCGCAGCGCTCAGCGAGGCGTTGGTTGTGGCGGACGGAGCCGCGCGCAGGCTAAGTGGCCAATGGACGATTGCGCCGGGGTCAGGTTTGATGTCCGTGCCTGAAGTGGCAGCCGCCATCTCGGCGCAGCCTAATGAAGCGGCCCGGCAACGGGCAGAGTTCGTGGCATCGCTGGCAAGCCCGCTGCCGGAATCGGTGGGCGAATCCTACAGCCGGGCTGCATTTGAGTTCCTTGGATTCGAGCAGCCGGTCCTCCAGCAGGTATTTAACGACCGGAACGGCTTCATCGGCAGGAGTGACTTCTGGTGGCCGCGGCAAAGAGTCGTAGGCGAGTTCGATGGCAAGGCGAAGTATGTTGACCCGGCAATGCGGGGCGGGATCTCGGCAGACGAAGCTGTTTACCGGGAGAAACTCCGGGAAGACCGGATCCGCGCCTTGGGGTATACCTTCGTGCGGTGGGCTTGGAGTGATGTCCAAAGCCCGGACCGCCTTAAGCGCAAGCTCCTGGCTGCCGGCCTCCGTCCACGACAGAAACGCTGAGGCCCGGCGCCGTTCCCGGGCTTGTTCGCGACTCCTAACCATCAAGGCACGGAACGGCGAACAAGCCAGGGGTTGAGGCGGTGGAGCTGCCAAGGTAAACACTCACACGGGGGACAACCTGTGAGTATTAACCCGGAGTTCAGCCAACCTGTGGCGCGCGTCCTACCCGGTGTCATGGCCTTCTGCTCTACTAGATGAATGACAACGCTGACTGAAAACACAGTCGCCGGCAACGATGACCGGCGAGACAACCAGAACAACACCGAGGGCCAGAATCGCCGGAAGCTCATGATCGCCCTGGATGTGGACGGCACGCTCGTGAACCATGACGGCCACATGTCGCCGGGTGTCCGGGAAGCTGCGCAGGCCGTAGTGGGCGTGGGACATGAAGTCATGATTGCCACCGGCCGGTCCCTGAATGCCACCCTGCCCATCATCGAGAAGATCGGGATCGAGCGCGGCTACGCCGTGTGCTGCAACGGCGGCGTAACCCTGCGCCTTCACCCCGAACTGGAGGACGGCTACGAGGTCATCCACAAGGCAACCTTCGATCCCGCCCCCGCACTCCGCGCCCTCCGGGAACGGCTGCCGTCCGCCAAGTACGCCCTGGAGGACGCTGACGGCAACTTCCTCTCCACCGAGCGGTTCCAGGACGCCAGCTTCGGGGTGGAAGCCGTAGGTGTGGATTTCCATACCATGCTCGAAGCCACGGCAGTGCGCGTGGTGGTGTTCAGCACCGAAAACACGCCGGAGGAGTTCAACGAGGCCATCCGCCACATCGGCCTTGCCGGCGTCACCTACTCGGTGGGCTGGACCGCGTGGCTGGACATTGCCGCAGCCGGGGTTACCAAGGCCAGCGCCCTGGAAAACCTCCGCCTCCAGCTGGGCATCGATCCGGACCTCACCGTTGCCATCGGCGATGGCCGGAACGACATCGAGATGCTTGCCTGGGCAGGCAGGGGCGTGGCCATGGGCCAGGCGCCGGAGGAAGTGCTGGCCGTCGCTGACGAAGTCACCCACTCGGTGTTCGACGACGGCGCCGCCCACGTGCTGCGCAGCCTCCTCTAGGGATCCGTCCGGAAGGCCCGGTGAACCGGCTGCGGGCGGACGGTGAGGGCTGCCTGGTCCTGACCCCGCCGCCAGCCAAGGCAGAATCAGGAACCATGACCCTTACGACGTTCGCCCTCGTCCGCCACGGCCAGACTGACTGGAACGCCGAGCGCCGGCTGCAGGGAGCCACTGACATTCCCCTGAACGACGTCGGCCGCGGCCAGGCGCGTGACGCCGTCGCCGTCCTCGCCCCGTACCAGTGGGACGCCATCGTTTCCTCGCCGCTGAGCCGTGCGGCCGAAACAGCAGACCTGATCGCCGAAGGCCTGGGCCTGGCAGTGGCCCGGCGCGTACCGGAACTGACCGAGCGCAGCTTCGGCCCGGCCGAGGGCATGCAGGCAGGGCCCGAGCTGGAGGCCCTGCGCGTCCCGGGCGGCTTCAAGGGCGCCGAGAGCGAGGACGAGGCAGCAACCCGCGGCCTCGCCGCGCTGGAAGCCCTCGCCGACGAGTTCCGCGGCCAGCGCCTCCTGGTGGTCACGCACGGCACGCTGCTCCGCGTCACCCTGAGCCGCGCCACCGGGCAGACCCTGACGAGCGTCAACAACGCCGTCCTCAACCTGGCGCACCACCACACCATCGACGGCTGGCAGCTTGAATACTTCAACGGGGAACCTGTGCTGGCGGCCACCTCAAGCTAAATACAGGCCCGACGGCGGCCGGCGGCTTTGCCGGTCAGCGCACCTCGAGGATCAGTCCCAGCAGCCGGGCCGCCGCCGGCCGTGCTGCGTGCTCCTCGTTCCACTGCGCCCGCGCCACCGCCTTGCTGACGGCCTGGGTGGTGATGCCCAGCTCCTGCGCCACGGCCTTCTGCTGCCCACGGACGCCGGGCGTCAGCAGGTCGAGCACCCGCCACTCGGCGCCGGACCTGTCGCGCACAATGTGGCCGAGCAGCCGGAGCACCGCCTCGGCGTCGTGCGCCACGTCAGCCAGCGGACCCTCCACCGCCACAGGAACGCGGTCCTTGCTGCTGCGCAGCCGGTCCACTGCCCGCCGCGCGTAGACCAGGCCGTGTCCGGAAGCATCCTTGATCTGGTTGGGCAGCGGCTCGTTCACCGGTCCCACCCCGATCCCCACATACCATAAGCCGCTGCGCAGGGCGATCAGCGCCGCATCCACCGCCTGGTGCGGGCAGTCGACGATGCCCTGGACCTCGTCCTCGACGGAGCGGTCAAAGTCCAGGCGCGCCGGAATATGCCGCAGGTCCTTGAGGAGCTGCGGAACCCGGTCCCCATCGCGCCGGCTGTCCGTTTGATTGATAGTCAGCGTGAACATTCTGGCTACACACTACCCGGTGGTAGGAATCCCGGAACTTCAGTGTTACGGCTGGTCAAGCCGTAAGACGGACCCGATCCTGCCGCCAGCAGTTGCCTCGGCCCGGCCCATCTGTTGCGATGGAGTGACGGCTGCCGGAAGGCGGCGGACGCGACGTGAGGATGGCTATGACCGGCAGCATGGGGCAGGACGAGGCAATGCACGACGACGCAGTGCAGCACGACGCAGGGCAGGAAGAACTCGAGCTGGTGGACCGCTGGTGGCGTGCGGCCAACTACCTTTCCGTTGGCCAGATCTACCTCCGCTCCAACCCGCTGCTGCGTGAACCGCTCACGGCGGAGCACACCAAGTCCAGGCTGCTGGGGCACTGGGGGACCACCCCCGGACTCAACTTCGTCTACGCCCACCTGAACCGCGTGATCCGCCGCGACTCCACCGAGATGCTCTTTGTGGCCGGACCCGGCCATGGTGGTCCCGCCGTCGTCGCCAATGCCTGGCTGGAAGGCACATACTCGGAGATCTACGCCCACGTGGGCAACGACGCCGAGGGCATGGCGGAGCTCTTCCGCCAGTTCTCCTACCCGGGCGGCATCCCCAGCCATGCCGCGCCGGAGAGCCCCGGCTCCATCAGCGAGGGCGGTGAACTCGGCTACTCGCTGGCCCACGCCTACGGCTCGGTGTTCGACAACCCCCAGCTGGTCACCGCCGTGGTCATTGGCGACGGCGAGGCCGAAACCGGGCCGCTGGCCGCCAGCTGGCACTCCCACAACTTCCTGGACCCGGCAGCGGACGGTGCCGTGCTGCCCATCCTGCACCTCAACGGCTACAAGATTGCCAACCCCACCGTCCTGGCACGGATGCCGGAGCAGCAGCTGGAACAGCTGCTGCGCGGCTACGGCCACGAACCCTATTTCGTCACTGTGGACGACCCCGACGCCTTCGAAAAAGCGCACCGTGACTTCGCCGAAGCGCTGGACCGCTGCATGGCGGAGATCCGCGCCATCCAGGACGCCTACAAGGCCCCCGCAGAAAATCCCGAAAACAGGGATACTGCGGACCGGGCAGCACCCCGCTGGCCCATGATCGTGCTGCGCTCGCCGAAGGGCTGGACCGGGCCGCGGAGCGTTGACGGGAAGCAGGTGGAGGGCACGTGGCGCAGCCACCAGGTCCCGCTCTCGGAGGTGCGGACCAACGGGGACCACCTGCGGCAGCTTGAGGAGTGGCTGAAGTCCTACCGCCCCGAGGAGCTGTTCGACGGCGACGGCCGGCTCCGCCCCGACGTCGCCGAGGGGGCGCCCACCGGGAACTTCAGGATGAGCGCCACACCCCACGCAAACGGCGGCCTGCTCCGGCGTGCGCTGAAACTGCCAGAGTACCGGGACCACGCGGTGGAAGTTCCGGCCCCCGGCACGGAGCGGGTGAGTCCCATGATCACGTTGGGTTCATGGATGCGGGACGTCATCTCCCTGAACATGGAAAACTTCCGGCTCTTCGGCCCGGACGAGACGGCGTCAAACCGGCTGCAGAACGTCTACGAGGTCACGGACAAGGTGTGGCAGTACCGGATCGACGACGTCGACGAGCACCTCGCCCGGTCCGGCCGGGTCATGGAGGTCCTGAGTGAGCACCTGTGCCAGGGCTGGCTCGAGGGTTACCTGCTGACCGGACGGCACGGGGTGTTCAGCTGCTACGAGGCGTTCATCCACATAGTCGACTCCATGTTCAACCAACACGCCAAATGGCTGAAGGTCCACCGCAAGCTGCCGTGGCGCCAACCGGTGGCTTCACTGAACTACCTGCTGTCCTCGCACGTCTGGCAGCAGGATCACAACGGCTTCTCGCACCAGGATCCCGGGTTCATCGACCATGCGGTGAACAAAAAAGCCGAGGTGATCCGGGTGTACCTGCCGCCGGACGCGAACACCCTGCTGTCCGTCATGGAGGGCTGCCTGGCGTCCACGGACTACGTGAACATCGTGGTCAGCGGCAAGCAGCCGTCCCCACCTGGCTGGGACCCGCCGATGCCGCCCACCATTGCCGGCGCGGGCTGGGAATCTGGGGGTTCGCCGGGTCCGAAGTCCCCGGTGAGGAGCCGGACGTGGTCCTCGCCTGCGCGGGCGACGTCCCCACCGTGGAAACCGTGGTCGCGGCGGAACTGCTCCGCGATGGCGTACCCGGGCTGAAGGTCCGGGTAGTCAATGTGGTGGACCTGATGCGGCTGCAGGACGAGAGCGAGCACCCGCACGGGCTACCGTCACGGGATTTTGACGGGATCTTCACCACGGACAAGCCGATTATTTTCGCCTACCACGGCTACCCGGCGCTGATCCACCGGCTCACCTACCGCCGCACCAACCAGGAAGGCATGCACGTGCGCGGGTATAAGGAGGAGGGAACCACCACAACGCCCTTCGACATGGCCATGCTGAACGGCATCGACCGTTTCCAGCTGGCGATCGATGCGATTGACCGCGTTCCGGGGCTGGCCGAGAAGCACTCGCTCCTGCGGCAGGACCTCCAGGACCGGCGCATGCGGGCGAGGGACCACACCAGGCAGCACGGTGAAGACCTGGAGGAGATCAGGGACTGGAAGCTGGGGAGCTGACCCGTTTTAGTCCGCCAACTCGTCCAGCGGGCAGGACGGCAGGTGGATCCACCCCTCCGTCAGCGCGGCGGCGGCCTGGGTTTCGCCGGGCAGGAGCGTGCGACGGCGCGCCACGGCGCGGGCGGTCAGCGAAGCGACGACGGCGTCGAAGAGGTCGTCCGATCCGGCCAGTTCGTCCCCGTACCCGGCCAGGTCCAGCCAGGGCGCCTGGCTTCGCAGGGCGTCCAGCAGCACCCCGAGCCGTTCCGCCTCGGGGATTCCGCGTCCCTTGTAGCCGCGCCCGTTGAGCCCCCAGATCTTCAGCGAAGCTGCGGGATAGACCTCCGCCAGCCGGCCGGAGCCGTCCCTTGCCTGCGGTCCGTGAATCGCCGCGATTTTTGCCTGGATCACGGCGCAGCGCATGGCCGGATGGGCCAGCCGGTCCGCGGAGACGCTCAGCGGGATGAGGCCCGTGCGTGCGGTGACGAACTGGTCCGTGTCGCGGTAGGCCAGGAGGCGCCGCCCGGCTATGCCGTCGTGCGCCAGGACCGGTCCGGCGTCGAACGCTGCGTGCCCGGTGAGGAACGGGACCAACGCGTCCGGCCAGCCCACGGGACAGTCGACGCCCGCCATGTCGCAGGTGCCGAACAGGTCCACGATCGCTTGGTCGTCTACATCGAGCGCAAGGTGCACCAGTTTCGCTGCGCCACCGTCCCACTCGATGACTGCCACCGCAGTCTTCTTCGTGGCCGCAGCCAGGTCCACGCCGAGCGTCTTCACGTGACCAGACTCTACCTCCGGCTGGTCCGGCCGGCGCCGGACACCACGTGACTCCCTGCCCGTGTTCTGCAACTCTGGTGCGTGGTGGGCTGCCCGGCCGACCCTGCGTGAAAGGACCATCCCCGTGCCATGGCTTGACGTACTCGGCAACGACATCCACTACACGGACTCCGGCCGCGGCCGCCCTGTGGTGCTGCTTCACGGCCATGCCTCGGGGGCAGCATGCTGGGAGCCGATCATCAGCGAACTGCAACAGGGCTTCCGCGTCCTGGCCTATGACACCTACGACCATGGATGGTCCTCCAACTCCCCGCGGCAGGGGCCGCTGGTGGACAGGGTTGCCGAGCTGGACGCTTTCATCACCGCCCTCGGCCTTGAGCGGCCGGTCATCGTGGGCCAGTCAATGGGCGGCATGACGGCACTCCGCTGGGCCATCCGCCACCCCCACGGTGCTGCTGCGCTGGTGGTGTGCGGGATGGGCTGGCCGCTGGTGGTGCCGCCTCCCGGACAGGCCGGCCAGCCGGAAAAATTCGAGGTGTTCAGTTCACTGGACGATGACGAGCGGATCTGGCTGGGCGTCGGAAACTCTTTCACGGAGCAGTGGGTCGCCGACAACCCGCGCGACTATGCCCGCTACATCCGGATCCGTTCCACTGCCACCGCCATCGAGGCCGCCCGGCATCCCCGCAGCCTCGAGGAAAGCCAGGGGGAGTTCCTCAGCGCCGACCCGGCCGACGTCGAGTGGTTCCAGCAGGGCCTGGAATCAGTAGCCAGTCCGCTGCTGGTGATGATCGGGGACCAGGAAAGGCCGCGGATCCGGCGCGGTGCCGAGCATGTTGCCGCAACAGTGCCCGGCGCCCGGCTCCTGGTGGTCGAGGATGCCGGGCACAACGCCTACTTCCAGCGCCAGGACATCCTGGTGGAGGCCATCAAAAACATTGCCGGCGCGGCCTGAACTCCTGGATTAGGCGGCGTGGTAGGTGAGCGTCCCCGGGATTCCGCCTGCGTCACCCAGCGCATCACCGCGGGCGAAGCCTGCCCACAGCGCCCGCACCTGCCTGCCTACCGCGTCCACCTCGTCCCAGCCGGCCCCCGCGATCAGGCCCACGCCCTCCCAGGTGCTGCGTGTACCGAAAAGCAGCGGAAGGTCGATGGTGTGGGCAGCGCCAAAAATGTTGCCCGGGGCGTGCCAGTGCAGAATGTAGCGGTGTGCACGGCCGCCGGCACGCGCATGGCGGCGGGCAAACCTCCGGGCCGCCCTGCCGTACACGGTTTCGGTGACCACCCGGTCCACAGCGCGCACCGCCGCGGCTCCCACCACGGGAACGCCCTGCACCCGCATCAACAGCCGGTTCCGTGGCAGGAACAGCCGTGCTTCTTCGGAAGTATGCCCAATCAGCACGTCGATGCCCGGGGCGGAGCGGTTCCAGGCGGCCTCGATGTCCTCTTCTTCGGGCAGCGGCGCGTGACCGTACTGGGTACCGAAGGGCATCGCCGCCAGCATCCCAAACCTGCGGGCCACCTGGGCAACGTGCGCTTCCCGCTCCACCACCTCCATGGCCGGAGTGTCCTCGGTGACCGCATCAGCCGCGATGCCCATGGCGTGGTTCATCTTCGCGCGGCCCCGGGCAATGCCCAGCGGTGCGCTCTGGATGATGGCCCGTTGAAAGAGCGACGGCGCTTCCGGCGTCGCCATGAGGTGGGCGATGGCATCACCACCGGCGGACTGGCCGAAGGCGGTCACCCGGCCGGGGTCGCCGCCGAAGGCAGCGATATTCCGCCGCACCCACCTGAACGCTTCCAGCTGGTCCAGCAAACCAAGGTTTCCGGGCCGGCCGTTGTGCGTGGCCAGGAATCCGAACAGCCCCAGCCGGTAGGTCACGGAAACCACCACCACACGGTTTTCGGCCACCAGCACGGCAGGATCGAAGATCGCGAGATCGCCCGACCCGGTGGTGTAGGAGCCGCCGTGGATCCACACCATGACGGGCAGGCGTTCATCGGCGGCGGCATCCCCGGGCATGGTGATTGACAGGTTCTGGCAGTCCTCGCTGCCGGGAAGTTCGCCGTACCGGGTGCCCAGGACGTCGTCGAGGAAGGGAACCGGGCCCTGCGGGCACGCTGGCGCCAGTGAGGTGGCGGAGAAGGGCTCCGTCCAGTCCGGAACCGGGACGGGCGGCTGGAACCTGGCGGCGGTGGCGTAGGGGATACCGGTGGCGCGGAGGACGTCCCCGTCACGCCAGCCGAGCACGGGGCCGCAGGGGGACTGAAGGTAGCCTCGGAAATCACAGGTCCACGATTCCACATGTTCAAGATGGCGGGGCAACAAAAATCCCCGCCTCCTGGACCATTCCCCCTTGCATGATGGGGGATCTGTCCAGCAGACGGGGATCTGTGGCGAACTTAGTGGCCGGTGGGCACGTAGCGCTTGATGGACGCTTCCAGCTCTGCCTCGGCGGCGGCGCGGTCGCCCCAGCCCTCGGCCTTGACCCACTTGCCCGGCTCCAGGTCCTTGTAGCGGGTGAAGAAGTGCTCGATTTCCTTGATCAGGAACTCGTTGACGTCGCTGACTTCCTGGATGTGGTCGAAGCGGGCGTCCACCGGAACGCACAGGATCTTGGCGTCTCCGCCGCCGTCGTCGGTCATGTTGAAGACGCCGATGGGGCGGGACTCCACGATGACGCCGGGGTGCAGGTCGAAGTCCTGCAGGAGCACCAGGGCGTCCAGGGGATCGCCGTCCTCGCCGAGGGTGTTTTCGAAGTACCCGTAGTGCGTGGGGTACTGCATGGCGGTAAAGAGGACGCGGTCCAGGCGGACGCGGCCGGTCTCGTGGTCAACTTCGTACTTGACGCGCGATCCCTTGGGGATCTCGATGGTCACGTCGTGCTTCATGGAATGCTCCTCGGCAATTGCAGGGGGTGCGCGGCACACTTGACGGGCCCAAAAAAGGAGTGTCCGTGCCGCCGACTACACTTGAGGATATAGCGAGAGGCCCTGGAATCAGGAACTTGTGGGGAAATTTCAGGACTTGAGGACCAGCACCAGCATGACCAAAACAACCGGCACGGATCCGTGGCCTGACCGCATCCGCCGGGGCGTCATGAGCGGCAGGGAGAGGGCGCGCCGCACCTGGCCGCAGGCCGCGCTCCTCGCACTCCTGGTGGTGCTGGCCATCCCCGCCGTACTGCTCGTAGCCCCCGGATTCCTAGGCCCGGAGCCGCCCGCCCCGCCGCCTGCCGCTCCGGAATGGCAGCAGGCCCCCACGACTCTTTCCCCGCAACAAGGCCTTCGCGCTTTGGACGCATCCGCAGCAGTCCCGTCCCGGGAATCGCTCACCGCGCAAGTGGACCCCCTGTTAAAGGCCGACGGCGGCGGCGGGTTCACGGGCATCGTCCAGGATGCGCTTACGGGCCAGGTCCTCTTCGACAGGGGTGCCTCCGAAGGCCGGGTGCCGGCGTCGAACATGAAGCTGCTGACGGCGCTTGCCGCGCTGCGCACCCTGGGCCCGGAGCATCGATTCAGCACAACCGTGACTTCCGGCCCGGCCGCGGGCCAGGTGGTTCTCACGGGCGGCGGGGACGTCCTCCTGGGCCCCGGGGAATCCGACGCGGAACGGGTGCTGGGCCACGCCGGCCTTGCCACCCTGGCGGCCCGGACCGTGGAGGCGCTGCAGGCGCGTGGAACAACCGGCGAAGTCAAAGTCCTGGTGGACGATTCCCTCTTTACCGGGCCTGCCCTCAACCCCGCCTGGCAGGAGGGCGATGTTGCCGCCGGCGAGGTGGCGCCGCTCTATCCGCTGGCACTGAATTCGGCACGTTTCGATCCTGCCGTCACCACCGGACCGCGCCCGCAGGATTCCGCCATCACCGCCGCCCAAGAGTTCGCGGCCCGGTTGCGGGAAGCGGGCGCGGCTGCGGGACTCACCGTGGCGGCCGGCATCGAACGTTCACCCGGGGCGGCCCAAGGCGGGGTGGACGGCGGGTCTGGCGCGGCCCCTGCCGTCCTGGCGGAAGTGGAATCGGCCACGGTGGCGCAGCAGGTCGACCTGATGCTGCGGGATTCGGACAACTACCTGGCCGAGGCACTGGGCCGGCTGGCTGCCGTTGCCACCGGCCAGCCCGGCAGCAATGACGGCGCCACGGCGGCTGTCCGGGCCCAGGTGGCAGAGGCCGGGATCCCGGCGGACTCCATGAAACTTGTTGATGTGTGCGGGCTTGCCATGGGCAACAGGTCTCCGCCCGCCAGTTCGCCGAGGTGGTGCGTGCCATGACGGCCGGTACCGACGGCAGGCTGCGGGAAGCACTGGACGGGTTCCCTGTGGCCGGCCTGACCGGCACCCTGGACACCCGATACGGGGAAGGCACCACCGCGGGCGGCGCGGGGTTGGTACGGGCCAAAACCGGCACGCTGAACACCGTGCTGGCGCTGAGCGGCTATGTGGTGGATGCGGATGGCCGCCTCCTGGTGTTCTCCTTCATCGGCAACGGACTCACGCCCGGCGCCGCCGGCAACAAGGTGGCACTGGACAGGGCGGCCACGGCCCTCGCCGCCTGCGGCTGCCGCTAGGACTCTGCCGCTAGGCCTCGCGGCGGACCGGTTCCGTTGCCGCAAGCTGCGGCGCCACGCTGGCGGACACCACGCCCGACGGCGGTGCCGCCTCCGCTGCCACGGCGGCAGGGGCAGCGGTACCCAGCAAGGCGGCCATGACGACGGCGGCAACCACCGATGTCCAGCCCTTGCGCGGACCGGCGGTCAGGGGAGCAATGGGGCGGTAGGGAATCATGGTTACCTCCTGGGGACATGGGCTCAGCGGATATAAGCGGCCGCGGACCGCATAACCGGCGCGGGCGAGCGCCGGTTATGCGGGCCAGCGCCGGTTATGCGGACCGGCCGTTCGTGCGGACCGGGCCACCGGCTTGATAGCAACAACATTGCCGGGTCCTCTTAGGCAAGGGCTTTCGGGATCCTGTGCGCGGACTGTGTGAAGCGGACTGTGTGAAGCGGACTGCGTGAATCCGCGCCGGCAGGGACGCCCCGTGTGGTTCGCCGGTCAGCGAACTTAAGGACGATCCCCGGCCTGCTGTGTTCTGATGGGACCTATGGAGTCCACTGCACGCGAGTCCGCATCGACCCTGCCCACATCGGACGGGTCGGAAGCCCTGTCCACGAACGGGCAGTCCACCAGTGCGCAGCCGAACGCTGCCCAGCCAGTCTCTGCCCAGTCCCTGATCAACTGGGACCTGGCCGCCTCAACCGCGGCGCGGCTGGCTCCTGCCGGGCCGGTCCTGAACCAGGCGGAAATCGCGGAAGCCGTGGACAGCCTGCGCCGACTCGCCGACGCCTCCGTATCCCACGTCCACGAAATCACCGGGCTCGAAGCCGCGCGGGACCTGCGGGACTCCACAGTTCTCGTGGTGGACAGGGCATCCTGGGCGAAGGCCAACACCCAGAGCTTCGCCGTGATGCTGAAGCCCGTCATGGAGAAGATGCTTGAAAGCCGCCGCGGAACCTTGAGTCCTGCGGCAGCCAGCGTCAGCGGCGCCATCACCGGAAGCCAGTTGGGCGCCGTCCTTGCCTTCCTGTCGAGCAAGGTGCTCGGCCAGTACGATCCCTTCGCAGCGATGGCCGAAGGGTCGAACGCGCCGTCGGGCGGCAGGCTCCTGCTGGTTGCGCCCAACATCGTGTCCGTGGAGCGCGAGCTTAACGTCACGCCGGAGGACTTCCGTCTTTGGGTGTGCCTGCACGAGCAGACCCACCGCGTTCAGTTCGCCGCTGCCCCCTGGCTGCGGCACCACATGCTGCAGCAGATCGACGAACTCAGCGGGCACCTGCTGGGCAACGTCGACTCGCTGATGGAGCGGGCCACGGCGGCCGCCCGCTCGCTGAAGGACCGCACGGCCACCGGCACCACCCCCGGCCGGGGCGCCATCCTGGACCTGCTGCAGGACCCGGAGGAAAAGGCCGCCATCTCGCACCTCACGGCCGTGATGAGCCTGCTGGAGGGGCACGCGAACGTGGTGATGGACGCCGTCGACGCCAGCATTGTGCCGTCCGTGAAGACCATCCGGCAGCGCTTCAACGACCGCGGCAAGGACCGCGGCGTGATCGAGAAGTTCATCCGCAGCCTCCTGGGACTCGATGCCAAGATGCGCCAGTACTCCGATGGCGCCCGGTTTGTCCGCGCCGTGGTGGACGTTGCCGGGATGGAAGGGTTCAACCGGGTCTGGGAGTCGGTGGACCACCTGCCCGCCGAGCCTGAGATCCACGACGCCAAGCTGTGGCTTGAGCGGATGGGACTGTAATTGCCGGAGGCTGAAGTTGTTCCTGCGGCTGCCGCTCCCGCAAGCGTCCCCGGCAGGACCATCAGCACAGGCAGGACCACCAGCACAGGACGACGGCGGCCCGGCAGGCTGGCGCCCGTCGTCGGCACCGCGCGCAAGATGTTGGGCGACGCCCTGGCGCAGGCCGGGTATCCCCGCCACGTCCTGGTGGCCTGCAGCGGCGGGCCGGACTCGCTGGCGCTCGCCGCCGTCGCAGCCTATTTCGCACGCCGCGGGCACGTTGAGGGCCACCCGGTGACGGTGGGTGCGGTGGTGGTGGACCACCAGCTCCAGGAAGGTTCCGGCCACGTGGCCGCACGCACGGCAGCGGCGCTGACGGACCTTGGACTGTCACCGGTGGAGATCCGCGCCGTGACCGTGGCGGGCGCGGGCATGGGCCCGGAGGCCGCGGCCCGGGAAGCGCGGCACGAAGCCCTGGAAGCGGCGGCTGCCGGCCAGGGCGCTGACGCAATCCTGCTCGGGCATACGCTCGATGACCAGGCCGAACAGGTATTGCTGGGGCTTGCCCGCGGCTCGGGAACCCGTTCCCTCGCCGGCATGCGGCCTGCCCGCCGGGGCCAGGGAAACAGCGTCCTGCTGCGGCCGTTCCTGGGCCTCCGGCGCGCGGATACCGAGGAGATCTGCGCCGTGGAGGAACTGGAGCCCTGGCACGATCCCACCAACGCTGACCCGTCCTTCGCCAGGTCCCGCACCCGGGTGGAGGTCCTCCCGCACCTTGAGGAGAAGCTGGGTCCGGGCGTTGCCGAATCCCTGGCCCGGACGGCAGCCATCCTGCAGCTCGACGCCGACTACCTCGAGGATGTGGCCGAAAGCACCTACGCCGCCCTGGCCGAGCGGACCGGTCCCGACGTCGCCCTCCCCGAGGAGGCGTTGCGCGCCTTGGCCCCCGCCATCCGGTTCCGCGTGATCGCCAAGGCAGCGGCCGACGTCGGCGGGCAACAGCCCAGCTACCAGCGGCTCCTTGCGGCGGAGGCGCTGCTGCGGCGGCAGGGCTCCGCGGGTCCCGTCCAGCTTCCTGGCGGAGTAGGCGTGTACCGGTTGTCGCTGGCTGAACTGGAAAGCGCCCCGGACGATGCCGGGCCGGATCAGCCCGGATCCGTTCCCCGTGGAGGGCCGCGCTGTGGGAAGCTAGTGTTCCGGCATCAAAAGCCGCCCACAAAATAGTCGCACCCCGCATCTACACAGGAGCCATTGGTGGATTCAAACGACGTCCAGGCAGACCTCAAGCACGTTCTCTACACCAAGGAACAGATCCAGCAGCGGATCACCGAACTCGCAGCCCAGATCGACAAGGACTACGAGGGACGCGAAATCCTCATCGTGGGCGTGCTCAAGGGCGCTGTCATGGTCATGGCCGACCTGGCCCGGGCGCTGCACAGCCACATCTCGATGGACTGGATGGCTGTCTCCTCCTACGGCTCCGGCACGCAGTCCTCCGGCGTGGTGCGCATCCTCAAGGACCTCGATACGGACCTGATGGGCAAGGACGTGCTGATCGTCGAGGACATCATCGACTCCGGCCTGACCCTGTCCTGGCTGAAGACCAACCTGGAATCGCGCGGCACCGCGTCCGTGGAAATCTGCACCGCGTTCCGCAAGCCCACCGCCGCCAAGGTGGAAATCGACGTCAAGTACGTGGGCTTCGACATCCCCAACGAGTTCGTGGTGGGCTACGGCCTGGACTACGCCGAGAAGTACCGCAACCTGGACTTCGTGGGCACGCTGGCCCCGCACGTATACGAGTAAGCCATGGAACTCGGCGCTTTTTCGGTAGGCCTCGCCGTGGAGGACCTTGCGGCGTCCATGGAGTTCTACGGGAAACTGGGCTTCACGCAGTACGCCGGGGATCCGGCCCAGAACTGGGTGATCATGAAGAACGGCCACGCGAACATCGGGCTGTTCCAGGGGATGCTTGAGAAAAACGTGCTGATCTTCAACCCCGGCTGGAACCAGGACGCCGAAGCGCTCGGGTCGTTCACGGATGTCCGTGAACTCCAGCGGCAGCTGAAGGCCCAGGCGCCAGGTTCGACGCCGAGGCGGACGAGGCAACAACGGGCCCCGCAAGCGCGATCCTGGCAGATCCGGACGGCAACCCCGTCTACCTGGACCAGCACGTGTAGGTGCCGCGTGTGTACCCAGCAGTCCCCGGGCCAGCCCCGGCGCCCGTACGCCTACAGGGAACTTTTGCTTTTCACCATGCGTGATCTACTCCGGACGGTGTATAGCTAGAAGCTGACGCAGCACCATCACGCGCGCAAACTACTCGCCGTGCAGCACTACCAGAAGGGACGGGGCCAGCCCCCGAACAGATGAAAGCTAAGAACTTTTTCAAGGGCCCGGGCATCTGGATCGTCGTCGTGGTCGGTCTGCTCCTGGTGGCTTTTGCGACGCTGGCTCCCGGCGGTGCGGCACGGATCGACACCGACAAGGGCCTTGAACTGCTCGCCGGCGACCAGGTGGAGCAGGCAAAGATCTTCGACGGCGAAAACCGGGTTGACCTGACGCTGCGGGACAACCTGAACCTGGACGGCCAGGACAAGGGCAAGAGCGTCCAGTTCTTCTTCGTGGACGCCCGCGCGGAAGACGTGGTTAAAGCTGTCACCGATGCCCGTCCGGCCCAGGGTTACACGGACCAGCCCATCGAGAGCAACTGGTTCTCCGGCCTGCTGTCCCTCCTGATCCCCGTCATCCTCCTTGGCGCACTCTTCTGGTTCCTCATGACCCGTATGCAGGGCGGCGGCTCCAAGATCATGCAGTTCGGCAAGTCCAAGGCCAAGATGGTCAGCAAGGACATGCCGCAGGTGACCTTCGCGGACGTCGCCGGCTCCGACGAGGCCGTCGAGGAACTGCAGGAAATCAAGGAATTCCTGCAGGAACCCGCCAATTCCAGGCCGTCGGTGCCAAGATTCCCAAGGGCGTACTCCTCTACGGCCCTCCGGGCACCGGTAAGACCCTCCTGGCCCGCGCCGTCGCCGGCGAGGCCGGCGTCCCCTTCTTCTCCATCTCCGGTTCCGACTTCGTGGAAATGTTCGTCGGTGTGGGTGCCTCCCGCGTCCGCGACCTCTTCGAGCAGGCCAAGGCCAACTCCCCGGCCATCATCTTCGTTGACGAGATCGACGCCGTCGGCCGCCACCGCGGTGCCGGCATCGGCGGCGGCAACGACGAACGCGAACAGACCCTGAACCAGCTGCTGGTTGAGATGGACGGCTTCGACGTCAAGACCAACGTGATCCTCATCGCCGCCACCAACCGTCCCGACGTGCTGGACCCCGCGCTGCTCCGTCCGGGCCGCTTCGACCGCCAGATCGGCGTGGATGCCCCGGACCTGATCGGCCGCGACCAGATCCTGCAGGTACACGCCAAGGGCAAGCCGATGGCCCCCGGCGTCGACCTCAAGGCAGTCGCCAAGAAGACCCCCGGCTACACGGGCGCGGACCTTGCCAACGTGCTCAACGAGGCCGCGCTGCTCACGGCCCGCTCCAACGCCAACCTGATTGATGACCGTGCGCTGGACGAGGCCATCGACCGCGTCATGGCCGGCCCGCAGAAGCGCAGCCGGGTCATGAAGGAACACGAACGCAAGATCACCGCGTACCACGAAGGCGGCCACGCCCTGGTGGCGGCCGCGCTGCGCAACTCCGCGCCGGTCACCAAGATCACCATCCTGCCCCGCGGCCGCGCCCTCGGCTACACCATGGTGGTCCCGGAGAACGACAAGTACTCCGTAACCCGCAACGAACTCCTGGACCAGATGGCCTACGCCATGGGTGGCCGCGTGGCCGAGGAGATCGTCTTCCACGACCCGTCCACCGGCGCATCGAACGACATCGAGAAGGCCACCGGCACCGCCCGCAAGATGGTCACCGAATACGGCATGAGCGAGCGCGTGGGCGCCGTCCGCCTCGGACAGGGCGGTGGCGAGCCGTTCCTGGGCCGCGACGCCGGGCACGAGCGCAACTACTCGGACCAGATCGCTTATGTGGTGGACGAGGAAGTGCGCCGCCTGATCGACCAGGCCCACGACGAGGCCTACGCCATCCTCACCGAGAACCGCGACGTCCTGGACCGCCTGGCCCTCGAACTGCTGGAACGCGAAACGCTGAACCAGGCCGAGATTGCCGACATCTTCCGTGACGTCCGCAAGCGCGACTTCCGCGAGGTGTGGCTGTCCAAGGAGACCCGGCCGGTGCAGATGGCCGGGCCCGTGGAAACGCCGCGGGAACGGGCCGAACGCGAGGCGCAGGAGGAAGCCAAGCAGGCCCGCCTGGACGAGCCGCTGGACGCCCAGCCCCCGCATCCGCAGGGCGTCCCGGAGGATGCACCGTTCAAGGGCGGGGTCACGGACTCGGGGCCTGACGCCCTTCGCGGCTAAGCTTTCTTCGTGACTTCCTTCGACGACGACGACGTTCCCGCTTCCGCCGACACCCTGGCGGAGGATGGTTCCTCCCATTCCAAGCACCAGAAAGTGGACCGGCCAAGGATCGAGGCGGCCGTCCGCGAAATCCTGCTGGCCATCGGCGAGGACCCCGACCGCAGCGGCCTGGTCGACACCCCGAAACGGGTGGCCAAGGCGTACGCGGAAGTGTTCGCCGGGCTGCACCATGACCCGGCGGACGTCCTGTCCACCACCTTCGACCTGGACCACGAGGAACTGGTCCTGGTCAAGGACATCCCCTTCTACTCCACCTGCGAGCACCACCTGGTGCCGTTCCACGGAATGGCCCACGTTGGTTACATCCCCTCGCATGACGGAAAAATCACCGGGCTGAGCAAGCTGGCCCGGCTGGTGGATATCTACGCCCGCCGCCCCCAGGTACAGGAGCGGCTCACCACTGAGATCGTCGAAGCACTGGTCCGCCACCTCAACCCGCGTGGCGCCATCGTTGTTGTCGAATGCGAGCACATGTGCATGTCAATGCGCGGTATCCGCAAGCCCGGAGCGAAGACCGTCACCAGCGCGGTCCGCGGGCAGCTTCATGACCCGGCCACCCGTGCCGAAGCCATGAGCCTCATCCTCGGAAGGTAACCAAACAGACCATGGACTCACTAGCTGCAGCCCCGGGAACCGGGCCCGCAACCTCGCCGCTGCCCATCCTGCGCAAACCGCGCCCGGCAGCGCGCTTCGAAGACCTTCCCACCGACCGCACCCTGGTCATGGGAATCCTGAATGTCACGCCCGATTCCTTCAGCGACGGCGGCAAGCATGCCACCGCGGACAGCGCCATCGCCGCCGGCCTGCGTATGTTTTACGCCGGAGCGGACATCATCGACGTCGGGGGCGAATCCACCCGCCCGGGCGCTGAGGACGTCAGCCCGGAAGAAGAGCAGCGCCGCGTCATTCCCGTCATCGAGGCCCTGGTCAAGGCGGGGGCGCTGGTCAGCATCGACACCACCCACGCCTCCACCGCTGCTGCCGCAGTGGCCGCCGGCGCGGCGATCATCAACGACATCTCCGGCCTCAGCATCGAACCTGAGATGGCCGAACTCGTGGCCGCTTCCAAGGTCCCGTACATCCTCACCCACCGCCGCGGCGACGCCCGGACCATGAATTCCCTAGCGGAATACACGGATGTGGCCGGGGAAGTGGTGGCCGAACTCGCCGGCGTGCGGGACAAGCTCTACGCCGCGGGCGTCAGCCAGGAGCAGATCATCATCGATCCAGGCCTCGGCTTCGCGAAGAACGACGCGCAGAACTGGGAGCTCCTGCAGAACCTGGACCAGCTGGACAGCCTGGGCCACAAGGTCCTGGTAGGTGCTTCCCGCAAGCGGTTCCTGGGAACCCTGCTGACCGTGGCCGGCAAGTCTGCCTCTCCTGAGGAGCGCGACTCCGCCACCGCCGCGATCACCGCCATCTGCGCCTACCGCGGCGCCTGGGCGGTCCGCGTGCACGACGTCGGCGCCAGCCTGGACGCCGTCAAGGTCGCCGCCCGCCTCGCGGCCGCCTCCACAACGACGTAAGGGCCGGGGGACCCATGGACAGGATTACGCTGACCGGTGTGACCGCCGTCGGCCATCACGGCGTTTTTGATTTCGAACGCCGCGACGGCCAGCCTTTTGTCGTGGACGCAGTCCTGTACCTGGACTTCGCCAAGGCGGCGGAATCCGACGACGTCGCCGACACAGCGCACTACGGCGAGGTTGCGCAGCGTATTACCGAATGGGTCTCGGGTGAACCGCTGAATCTGATCGAAGCCCTGGCTGTCAGGATTGCCGACAGCCTGCTGGCGGAATTCCCACTCCGGGCGGTGGACATCACCGTGCACAAGCCGCAGGCACCCATCGAGGTGCCCTTCGGCGATGTGGCAGTCTCTGTCCACCGCGAGAAGCCCGTGCACCGGGAACAGCCGGCCCGGCGGGAACGGTCCGCGCACGGGGAGAGGCCCGTGGAGGGGGATACGGCGTGAATGCCGGCTATGCCAAGGTGGTGCTGGCCCTTGGCAGCAACCTGGGGGAGCGGAACGACACGTTGTCCGAAGCGGTGGGGGACCTCGTTGACCCGCCGGAAGTACGGCTCCTGGACGTGTCCCCGATCGTCCAGACCAAAGCGGTGGGTGGCCCGCCAGGCCAGCCCGACTTCCTGAACATGGTCATCACGGTGGAAACCAGCCTTTCCCCGCTCGAGCTGCTGGCACACTGCCATGCGGTGGAGAACAAGCACCACCGGGTACGGGAGGTGCGCTGGGGACCGCGGACGCTCGACGTCGACATCATCACCTACGGGGACCTCCGCAGCGACAACCCCGTGCTCACGCTGCCGCATCCCCGGGCCGCCAGCCGGGCCTTCGTCCTGTACCCCTGGTCCCTGATTGAACCCGCCGCAACGCTGGAGGGTGAACGCATCAGCGCGTTGGCTGCCCGGGCTGACGACTTCGAAGACCTGGCGCCGTTCGACGGCTTCGGGGATTTCGACGGTATGCCCACGGCCGGGGCGGTGGAGGAACGATGAAGCCCATCAGCCCGCTGCGCCTCCTGGTCATCGGCGTCATCCTGGCCGTTGCCGGCTGGTCGGCCACAGTGGTCACCAGCCGGTACAGCATGGCCACTCCGGTCCTGCCTGCCACCGCCCTCGCCACCATGGGCGTGATCGTGGCCATCACCCTCATCCTGGGGATCCGCGTCCTGCGGTGGCGCAACAGCCTCAAGGACAGCACCAAAAAGAAGACCGTGCTGGATCCGCTCCTGGCCGCCCGCACCCTGGTCCTCGCCCAGGCATGCGCCTACGCAGGCACCGTACTCCTGGGCTGGCACGTGGGCATTTTCCTGGACCAGCTGCGCATCTGGAGCCTCCGCAGCGACCAGGGCATCACCTGGCTGGCCCTGGCCATGGCCGGCGGCGGACTGGTGATGATCGTGGTGGGCCTGCTGGTGGAGCGCTTCTGCCGGATCCCGCCGGAGGACGGCGACACCAAGGGCGTGGACGGCAAGCCCGGCCGCGCGGTCCGCGGGGAGGCCGCAGGGGAAGGCGAATATGCATACCGGGGCGATTGATCCGCCGGGCATCGTCTGGCAGCGGGTCTCGCCCAAGTACGTCACGGTCCGCCTGGTGGAGTCGGCCCTGGGCAACGTGGTTGCCGTACTGCTGCTGTCCCTGCCCCTGGTGTTCGTGCTCCTGGGCTGGTGGATCTGGCCGCCGCTTTGGCTGGCCGTCGCCGTTCCCGCCGGGATGCTCGTGGTTGCTGTCTGGCGGCTGGTGCTGATCCCGCGCCAGGTCCGCGCCATTGGCTATGCAGAACGGGACGACGACCTCCTGATCCGCACCGGAATCTTCTTCCAGCGCACTATGGCCGTTCCGTACGGCCGGATGCAGTACGTGGACATCGGGGTGGGGCCGGTGGAACGCGGGCTTGGCCTGTGCACGCTCAAGCTGCATACCGCGTCGCCCGGAACCAACGCCAGGATCCCGGGCCTGCCCGCAGCCGAAGGCGCCCGGCTCCGTGAACAGCTGGCAGCCCGGGGCGAAGCCAGGCTGGCAGGGCTGTGACCGCTGACGGGCGGATCCCCGGCCCGGGCGGGCCTGCAAACGCGCCCCTGCCGGCCGCCTCCCCGCCGCCCGCTGCAGGCCAGTTGGCGCCCGACGGCGAGTGGTTGCGCGTGCACCCAGCCTCGCCGTTCGTCCGGGGCTGGCTGGCGCTGGTGGCGATCGGTTTCTTCTTCGGCCGCGACATTTTCGAGCGGTCGCTCCAGGGCCGGCCCGTGTTCGAGGAAGGGCTGGCAGGCCGGGCGCCGTTCCTGCTGGCCGGCGGCGGGACCGTGCTGCTGCTCACCGTGCTGGGTTTCGTCCTCACCTGGTACTTCACCAAGTACCAGGTATCCGGCGGCTACGTCAGGGTCAACACCGGCTTCCTGTTCCGCCAGCAGCGGCAGGCGAGGCTGGACCGGGTGCAGGCCATCGACATCGTGCAGCCGCTGCTCGCCCGGATCTTCGGCCTGGCCGAACTGAGGTTCGAGGTGGCCGACGCCGGGGAGTCAGCCGTGCGCCTGGCCTACCTGAAGATCGACGAGGCCCGGCAGCTCCGCGCCACCATCCTCGCCCGGGCCGCAGGTGTGGACCTCGGCCCGGAAGGGGCGGGGGAGGCCGCGCCCGAGGCGCCGGAACTCCCGGTGCTTGCGGTGCCGCCGTCGCGCCTTGTCGGTTCGCTGCTGCTCAGTGAGCAAAGCTTTTTCGTGGCCCTGGGCGCCGTGGTGTCCGTGGTCCTGTCCGCCGTCACGGACAACCAGGGTTCTACCTGTACCTGATTCCGGCGGCTCTGGGCCTCGCGGCGAGCTACTGGAACCTGTTCAACAAGGGCTACAACTTCACTGCCGCCATCTCGCCGGACGGCATCCGGCTCCGGTACGGGCTGCTGGACACGCAGGCGCAGACGCTCCCGCCCGGCCGGATCCAGGCCCTGAAGATCACCCAGCCGCCGCTGTGGCGGCCGTTCGGCTGGTACCGGATGCAGGTCAACGTTGCCGGCTACGGCCTGGCGGAGAACGCGGGGGAGGGGACATCGCGCACCACGCTCCTGCCCGTGGGGAAGCTCGAGGACGTCATGGGCATGCTCGCGCTGGTGCTGCCGGATCCCGGCACGGACCAGCCGGCTGCTGTTTTTGGTGCCGGCCTCACCGGACTGGATTCCGAGGGCGGCTTCGTCACCACGCCGCGGCGCGCACGGCTTCTTGCCCCGCTGGGCTGGCGCCGGAACGGTTTCACGGCCACCGGCACTGCCCTGCTCATCCGCTCCGGCCGGTGGTGGCGGGAACTTGTGGTGGTGCCGCACCAGCGAACCCAGTCCATGGCGCTGCACCAGGGACCTCTGGCGCGCCGGTTCGGTGTTGCCGACCTGGTCCTGCACACCACGGCGGGCCCGGTCACTCCCCGGCTGGCCCAGGCGGACAGCCACGAGGCACTCGCGCTGTTCGACGCCCAGTCAGCCAGGGCCAGGCTCGCCAGGAAGCGGCAAACCACAGAACAATGGCTCCGGCAGGTGGCACCGGCAGGGATTGAACCGCAGCCGGGTGCTGTTGAACCGGCGCCGGGTGCAGTTGAACCAGCACCGGCCGCAGCTGAACCGGGGCCGGTGGTCCAGCCCGCGGAAAGCCCTGCCCACGATCAACAGGAAGGCCGCCAGCATGGCTAAGCCCGGACGCCTCGGCGTCGGAATCATTGGTGCAGGGAAAGTGGGGGCGGTCCTTGGCGCCGCCTTGCGCGCAGCGGAACATGCGGTCGTCGGGGTGTCTGCGGTGTCTGATGCAAGCCGTGAGCGGGCTGAATCGCTGCTTCCCGGCGTTCCGGTCCTGCAGGTGCAGGACATCGTGGAGCGCGCGGAACTGGTGCTGCTCGCGGTGCCGGACGATGCCTTGCCGGATCTCGTAGACGGGCTGGCCACCCTGGGTGCGTGGCAGCCGGGCCAGCTGGTGGCACATACGTCGGGCCGGTTCGGGGTGGGCGTCCTGCATCCCGTGCGTGCCGCGGGTGCGGTTCCGCTGGCACTGCATCCGGCCATGACCTTCACCGGGATGAGCCTTGACCTTACCCGGCTGCTCGACTGCACCTTCGGGGTCACCGCGGACGCGGCCATGCTTCCGATTGCCCAAGCGCTGGTGGTGGAGATGGGGGCGGAACCGGTGGTTATCGCCGAGGCAGACCGCACGCTCTACCATGCAGCGCTGGCGCACGGGTCAAACCACCTGGTAACCCTAGTGGCGCAGGCCTCCCAGCTGCTGGGCGAGGTGGGCGTGGAGCAGCCCGAGCGCATGCTTGGCCCGCTGCTGCGCGCCACCCTGGAAAACGCACTGGCCTCGGGCGAATCTGCCCTGACCGGACCGGTGGCGCGGGGCGACGTCGGAACGGTGAGAGCGCACGCGGAAGCTTTGCGCGAGTACGACGGTGGCGGGCAGGGCGACGTGCTGGAGGCCTACCTGGCGATGGCACGGGCCACGGCGCGGCGGGCCGAAGGGCGCGGACTGTTGAAACCCGATCAGCTGGACGGGCTGCGGCACGCCCTGGAACAGAGGGAGGACTGACGATGCCCATCAAGCTCGTGACCACAGTGGCGGAACTGCACGCCGAGAGTGCCCGGCTCCTGGCCGCCAAGCAGGGCGTGTCCCAGGCCCTGGTGCCCACCATGGGCGCGCTTCACGAGGGCCATGCCGCCCTGGCGCGTGCCGCCGTCGCGCAGAACGATGTGGTGGTGGCCAGCATCTTCGTCAACCCGCTGCAGTTCGGCGATGCAGTGGACCTGGACCGCTATCCGCGCACGCTGGACGCGGATCTTGCGCTGCTGGACGCGGAAGGCGTGGACCTGGCTTTCGCGCCTTCGGTGGAGGAGGTCTATCCCGGCGGGGAACCGCTGGTGCGGATCACGTCCGGACGGCTGGGGGAGAAGTGGGAGGGCGCCTCCCGCCCCGGGCACTTCGACGGCGCCCTCACCGTGGTGGCCAAGCTGCTGCACTACGGCATCCCTGCCGCGGGGCTCCCCGGTTCCGGTCCGGCAGTAGCCGATGCTGCCGGGACCCGGCTCCCGGCCTACAGCGCATACTTCGGGCAGAAGGACGCCCAGCAGCTGGCGCTGGTGCGGCGCATGGTGGCTGACCTGAACTTCCCGGTGGAGATTGTGGGGGTTCCCACCGTCCGGTCGGCGGAAGGCCTCGCGCTGTCCAGCCGTAACCGTTTCCTGTCGGACGACGAGCGGGAGGCGGCGCTGGTGCTGTCCCGGGCGCTGCGCCTGCTGGAGGCGCGGGCCGACGCGCGGGAGCCGCTGGACCTGGAGTCGGCCGTGGACCTGGTGAAGTCCCAACCGCTGGTGGAGCTGGACTACTTCGATGTGGTGGATCCCGCCACCCTGGAGCCGCTTGCCGAGAACTGCCGCGAGACCCCGTTCCGTGGTGAGGCGCTGGCACTCATCGCCGCAAAAGTGGGTCCGGTACGCCTGATCGACAACGCGCCACTGAATTCGTGACCGGCATCCCTGGATCCGCGACGCGGCGCAGGGGCCTTTCCGCCGGCTACAGTCCGGGGTGCTCGCGGTTTGTCATGAGCTGTTCGAGGAGTGCCCGCTCGGGGCGGCCGGGGTTCCGGGCCACGCACCGTCGTAGCCTCGCGCGGGAGAGCTCTTCTCCGGGGTCCTTGCTGCAGAGCAGTTCATCGATGATTTCCTGTGCCTGCCATCGGAGGGATTCGATGGCGAACTGCCTGATCTCGGCAGGGGTATCGCCGGCCATCCAGGGGTCGGGATCCGAAGGCACGCTTTGGAACAACCGCTCTGCTGACATAGGGGCCTCCTTGCACCAATCCGAAGTGGCCGGTGTGGCTGGCCTCCACGGTGTCCGTAGCACTGCGCGTAGGAAAAACATTACAGCGGGAAAGACCGGTCTGTCTTCCCCACGATAGACTGGAATTGCGATGAATCCCGAGGCAGAATTCACACCGCCTGCCGCCCCTCCGGCGGCAGATGCGGCGATCAGTCCTGCCGGCTCCGTGGAGAAAATCCTGACGGTCGCCTATGACCTCTTCTCCAGGCGGGGTGTCCGCGATGTGGGGGTCAACGAGCTGATCGAGAAGTCGGGCGTGGCCAAGGCGACGTTCTACCGGCATTTCCCGTCAAAGGATTCCCTGGTCCTGGCCTTCCTTGAGCAGCGTGACAAAGAGTGGACCGTCAAGGCCATTGTTTCCGAGGCCCGCCGCCGCGGCAGCACTCCCGAAGAGCAGCTGCTGGCCATCTTCGACGTTTTTGGGGACTGGTTCCTTCGGGAAGATTTTGAGGCCTGCTCCTTCATCAACGTCCTGCTGGAGATGGGGCCGGCCCACCCGCTGGGCCAGGCCAGCATCGACTACCTGGCGAAGATCCGGGGCCATGTGCAGGTGCTGGCGGAGGAAGCCGGGCTAGTCCGTCCGGAGGAGTTTTCCCGGTCCTGGCACATCCTCATGAAGGGGTCCATCATTTCCGCTACCGAGGGTGACATGAAAGCCAACAAGCGCGCGCAGCAGATGGCGGGCTGGCTGATTGAGCACCACCGGCCCGGTTCCTGATTCGCTAACCGTCGTACCGCAGGTTTGCGTGGCTTCAGCCGTAGCTGGGTTCTTTGGGCGCGGTCAGGTGTGAAGCAAGGATGGGACGCCTGAAGCCCAATCGCTAAGGGTCCTGCCCCTGAGGGTTAGGTCCTTTTCTGGATCCGGTGGGAGGACGACGGGCATGGCGTAGAAGTCGTCCCAGACGGGGTCGTAGGGTGCGATGTCGTCGGCGTCGATGAGGGTGTCGTCTTCTGGTTCTTCCCAGGATGGCTCTTCACATGGGGGATCCAGCAGATGCGGCACAGTATTCATCTCCTTGAGCAGGACGTTGTCTGGCCAGATGGTTGGTTCCCGGTCGGGTTGTTCGGCGGGGTAGGTGCGGCCGGTGGGTGAGGTCCAGCCTGGTGGTTCGTTTTTTGTTGCTTGGCTGGGTGTCCAGCCGCTGTTGTGTTTGAGCCGGTGGTGTTTTGGGCAGAGTTGTGCCAGGTTGCTGATGCCGGTGGTGCCGCCGTGTTGCCAGGCTGTGAGGTGGTCGGCTTCGTTGTCGAGTGCGTTGTTGTTGCAGCTGGGGAAGGTGCATTTGCCGTCCCGAAGGGTGAGTGCTTGTCGCATGGCTTTGGTGAGCCGGTAGCTGGTGCGGCCGATTTCCAGCGGGGTGCTGTCGCGGGGGTCGATGAGGACGCGGGTGAAGGAGTTGGCTCCGTCGGTGAGGAGTTTGCGGGCCATCGACGCGGGGATGGGGCCGTAGCTGTCGAGGGTGGCCGGTTCATCAGTTAGGCCGAGCAGGGCGAACACGGGGACGGTGACGAGGACGTCGGTGCGGGGTGTGGGGACTTTCCCGGCTCCGGGGCTGGTTGCGTCAGGGAACGTGGTGGTGATGCTGGTTCCTGCCTGGCCGCTGGTGTTGGTGCTGGTTCCTGCTTGGCCGGCGCTGTTGTCCTGGGTGGCAGGGTTACTGGTTGCGTCGATGTGACTGTTGGTTCCGAGGTGAGTGTTGTCGGGGATGCCGAGCTCCGCTGCTGGTTCGTCTGACCCGACGAGCGTGGCGAGCCCGAGGAATTCATTGGTGATCTTTTCTTGGCTGCCTTCTGTGTCCCCGCCGTCTGCGAGGGTGCTGCTGCTGGGAGTGCTGCCGGCGATGGCGTCTGTGGCGGTGGTGATGGCTTGGGCGGGGGCGAGGAGGCGTCGGGCGACTTCATCGGCCCTGATCTGGGTGAGGGTTCGGGTTTCGTTGGGGCCCTGGAGGCCGCGGGCGATGGCTGTAGTTTTGTTCCAGGCCGCCAACGCGCAGTCTGCCTGCATATAGATCGCGAACCAGGCCATGCCGTCGCGGTCGGGGGTGAATTCGACCCGCCGGTCGGCTGCGGATTTGGTGTGGCGTTTTTCGATGGATTCGGGGTGGTGGCGTTCGCGCCAGGATCGGACCTTGGCACGCAGCCGGGACGGTACAAGGTTTGTGGCGGGGCAGCCGCGGGCCGGGTTCGGCGCGTCCGGGTCCAGGAAGTGGTCCGCGAGGGCCACGGCGGCGGGGTGGTCCAGGTTCTCGGTTTCGTCGGCGATGATCCTGGCGCCCTGCCAGGACGAGGACCCGGTGGACAGGGCCTCGTACACGGATGGGAGGGAGCAGACCTGCCGGGCCTGGGTGATGAACGCCCCTGCTGCTCCGGAGTTGATTGTCAGGACCCCGGCGATTTCTTCCAATGCTGATATTTCCGCATACGTGCGGTCCTGGGTGGAGGCGTCGGGTGCTGTCATGGCCTGCTGCAGGTCAAGGCACTGGGCAGCGTCCCTGGCCTTGAGTGCGGTGGTCTGTGCCTCAAGCTTGGATTCCAGGCCAAGCCGTTCCAACCGAAGCTCATACAGTCGGCCGAGAACATCAACCCCGGATCCGTCCGCATCTCCATTGCCATGCGGGGTCTTCAAGGCTGCTTCTTCAAGGAACAGCGCGTTGATGGCAGCTGTAGTGGCAAAAACGCCCTCCATCGGTGCCGCTACTACTGCGCTGTTTCCCATACCTAAATCATCGTGGGAGGGTACGACATTCTTTCGGCTCCCGGCACAGGATCGAGGCCAAGCCAAGCCAAACCGGCCGGCCGCCGTCGCAATACCCTTAATCCCAGCCGAGGGGATAGTCAGCTTGCTTATTACTTTCAGGATTCCTAGGCTGGTAGGTGTCAGGCAATCAACTCTCGCGGCGGAACTTGGCGCGCCAAAAGCGGGCCGGGGCCGCCTCAGATGAGGAGGAACAATGTCAGAACACAACATCGCAGGCAAGAAGGTTGCATTCCTGCTGACGGACGGCGTGGAGCAGGTTGAACTTACCAGCCCCTGGCAGGCCGTGAAGGACGCCGGCGGACTGCCCACGCTCGTGGCCCTCAAGAGCGGCAAGCTGCAGGGCTTCAAGGGCACGGAAAAGGGCGACACCTTTGACGTCGACCTCACTGTTGCCGAGGCCAACGCATCAGACTTCGACGCACTGGTCCTGCCGGGCGGCGTGGTCAACGCGGACCACCTCCGCGTTGACAAGGATGCGCAGAGCTTCACCCGCAGCTTCTTTGAGCAGCACAAGCCCGTCGCCTCCATCTGCCACGGGCCGTGGATGCTCATCGACGCCGGCGTGGTGCGCGGGCGGAACGTCACGTCCTACCACACGCTGGAAACAGACCTGAAGAACGCCGGGGCCAACTGGACGGACCAGGAAGTGGTGGTTGACCAGGGCCTGGTGACGAGCCGCAACCCTGACGACCTTCCGGCATTCAACAGCAAGCTGGTGGAGGAAATCTCCGAAGGCCAGCACGCAGGCCAGACAGCCTGACACCTTCTGTTCCCTCAGGGTTTGAAAAAAAGATCCGGTGCGGAGGAATTACTCCAGCCGGTAGAGTGTTGGCATCTGCAGCGGCCATGTTCGCGCACCACACTCATCACTCCCTGAGGGAACACTCATGTCTACCGAAGTCTCGCCGAACGCCAGCGGCCAGTCCGTCCAAGCAGAAGGAACGCAGCCCGCCGCGCCGGAGAAGATGTCCCGGGAGTCCGTGACCATCATCAGCACGCTGCTGGTGGCCACGTTCGTGGTCATCCTCAACGAGACCATCATGAACGTCGCACTCCAGCGGCTCATGGTGGACCTGCAGGTGGACGCCCCCACCGTCCAGTGGCTCTCCACCGGGTTCATGCTGACCATGGCAGTGGTCATCCCCACCACCGGCTTCATCCTCCAGAGCCTGTCCACCCGCAAGGTCTTCATGCTGGCCATGGGACTGTTCGCCGGCGGCACCGCCCTGGCGGCCGTGGCTCCCGGATTCGAGATCCTGCTGCTCGCCCGCATCATCCAGGCCGGCGGCACGGCGATCATGCTGCCGCTGCTGATGACCACCATCCTCACGCTGGTGCCGATGGCCAAGCGCGGCGCCGTGATGGGCAACGTCAGCATCGCCATCTCGGTGGCGCCCGCCATGGGGCCCACTGTTTCAGGCCTGATCCTGGAGCACTTCACCTGGCGCTTTATGTTCGTGTTCGTCCTGCCGGTGGCACTGGCCGCCCTGGCAATCGGCGCCAAATACCTCACCAACGTTGGTGAAGCTGAGCGGACCAAGCTGGACTTCCTCTCCGTCCTCCTGACGGTTCCCGCGTTCGGCGGACTGGTCTACGGCCTGAGCCAGATCGGCGGCGGCCACGGCGGGCAGGCCGGTCCGGGTGCGGGCGCCATCACGGCCCTCGTGATCGGTGTTGCCAGCCTGGCAGTCTTCGTCCTGCGGCAGCTGCGGCTGCAGAAGGCCGAGGCGCCGCTGCTGGACCTCAGGGCGTTCAACTTCCGGATGTTTACCGTCTCCGTGCTGCTGATGGTGGTGGCCATGATGGCGCTGTTCGGCGGCGTCATCCTGCTGCCGCTCTACCTGCAGGAAGTCCGTGGCCTGGGATCCCTGGAAACGGGCCTGGCACTACTGCCGGGCGGCCTGGCTATGGGCCTGCTGGGCCCGGTTATCGGCCGGCTCTTCGACAAGGTGGGCCCGCTGCCGCTCACGGTCACCGGCTCCATCCTGATGGTCGTTACCCTCTGGCAGTTTTCAATGCTCGACGCCGGCACGGCAGTATGGTGGATCGTCACCCTGCACGTGGGGCTGAGTTTCGGGCTGGCGCTGCTGTTCACTCCCGCGTTCACCACCGGCCTGAACCCGCTCCCGCCGCACCTGTACTCCCACGGGTCGGCGATCATGAGCACCACCCAGCAGGTGGCCGGCGCCGCCGGAACCGCCCTTCTGGTGTCCATCTTCGCGGTGGTGTCCGCGACGTCGGGCCTCGTCGCCGGGATGAGCGCCGCCTTCCTGACGGCAACCGTCATAGCCTTTGCCGCCGTCGTGCTTTCAGTGATGATGCGCAAGACGGAAGGCGCCACCGCAGGCCACGGCGCCGGGCACTGACGCGTCGGTGATGGAGCCTGTTGAGATCCCAGGAGGTTTCGACAGGCGGGTTTCGACAGGCTCAACCGCCGATGGGCCGGCGTAGAACTCCGCTGGCCCAACCGCCGATCAGCCGGCGTAGAACTCGGCCAGTTCCTTGATGAGGACGTCCGGGGCCTTGATGGCGCCGTCATGCCCGAAGCCGGGAAGAATGGTGTAGCTGGACCCGGAGAGGACGTCGTGGATCTGGCCGCACGCCACCCCGAAGTAGGCCGGGCTCTTCTCGCCCACCACGATCAGGGTCTCCAGCGGAAGTGCGAGGAACGGCTCGGCCGGCATGTCCGCCGCGATAATTGCCTTGATTTCCCGGACGCCGGTGCGCATCAGTTCGCGCTGCTGCTTGCCTTCGGACGTGCCGGCGGTCAGCTTGTTGGCGAGGGTCAGCATGGACAGCGGCATCCGGGACGAGAACGGTCCGCCTTCTTCGAGCCCGCGCTGGATCACGGCGAGGGCCCGGTCGTCATCACCGGCGGCAGCCGCGGACTCGTACTCGGCGATCCACTCCGCCTTGACGGAGTGGTTGACGGAGACGGCGGGGTCGTACACGGCGAGCCGCTCCACCGGCAAGGTCCGCGCCGCGTGCAGGGCCACGGCGCCGCCGAAGCTGTGGCCGAAGACATCCGTGCTGGACGTGTGTTTCATGACGGTGTCCAGGTCGCGGATGTCCACATCCAGCGTGTAGTCCTCCGGCTGCGGCGACGACGATCCCCGGCCGCGGCGGTTGAACGTGTGCACCGGGCGGCCCAGGGCTGCGCTGAGCTTCTGGGCGAACTTGGTGTAGTCGGCCGCGGTCACCATGGAGGGCGGGATGACCACCACGCCCGAACCGGCGGAAGCCAGTTCGGCGCCGGTGGAGAAGAGCTCCAGAGTGCCGCCGTCGGGGGTCCTGATGTTCTCACGCGTCATGGTCCGAGCCTAGCCGAGCAAGCTGGGCGTCAGCATCACGGACACCCGGGCGGAAATCAGGAGAACCGGGCGATGAGGGCTGCGCTTTCGGCCCGGATGGCCGGCAGTTCCGGGCCCCGTCCGCAGAGGATAAGGCCCGCATCCGCGGCCTGCAGCGGGGAATCACCCGTTACCAGGCCGTCCGCGCGGAGGCTGATCAGCGACTCAACCAGCCGGAAGGTGACATCCCCGCCGCCGGCTTCCTGCATGCCGGTTTCGCCCGCAGCGGAGCCGCCCAGCCGCCGGTACAGTCCGCGCAGCTCCTGCCGGTCGGCAAGGAACCGGGCAAAGCGCTCATTCCGGACCTCGGGCAGGTGGTACAGGATCCCCAGGTTCCAGCGGGCGCTGCAAAGCTGGGTGCCGTCATAGAGGGCGACGGCGTGAAGCCGGCTTCCAGGGGCCGCCTCGCCTTCCGCGCCGGCAGCGACAGCCCGGGCGAACGCCAGCCCGCCGGACACGGTGCCGTCCAGGAGGTCCTCGAGGATGTCGTCCTTGGTTTTGAAGTGGTGGTACAGCGATGACTGCCGGATGCCCACGGCGTCCGCAATGGACCGGGTGGAGGTGCTGGCGTAGCCCTGCGTGGTGAAGAGCTCGGCTGCGGCGTCCAGGATTTCATCCCTGGCTGTGGCTCCCGGACGGGAGGGCTGTTGGTGGCGGGGGCGTCCCGGGCCGGCTGAAGTCACCGCATCATTCTTGCATTACCGCCGGGGCCGGTTTGGCCCGGACAGGATGGTGAGGGGCCGGAAATACAACGGAAACAAGATGTCTATCCGCCTTTTACAGAAGTGAAACTGTTTGGGGACATGGCGCTGGAAAACTATCAAGTGACCGGTAATCAGCAGCCATCGGCCGAGAGCTGCGCTGCCGGGAGGCTTTATTCCCCCCCGCCGTTCCAGCCCCGGAGATTCTGATGACATCAACTGTTCTCCCCACCGTCCACCAGGACGATGCGGACCTGACGTCCCTTGGCTACCAGCCCACCCTCCACCGGAAACTCGGCCGCTACGCTTCCTTCGCCGCCGGCTTTTCGTTCGTCTCCATCCTCACCACCATCTTCCAGCTGTTCGCGTTCGGCTACTCCTTCGCCGGACCGGCGTTCTTCTGGACCTGGCCGGTGGTGCTGGTCGGGCAGCTCCTGGTTGCCCTGAACTTCGCCGAACTCGCGGCCCGCTACCCGCTGTCCGGTGCCGTCTACCAGTGGGCCCGGCGCGTGGGGGAGAGGGCGTGGGCTGGTTCGCCGGCTGGTTCATGGCCATCGCGCAGGTGGTCACCGCCGCGGCAGCCGCCATCGCCTTGCAGGTGGTGTTGCCCCAGTTGTGGGACGGATTCCAGGTGGTGGGCGGGGACCCGGCGCTGAACACCGTCACCGGTGCCGCCAACGCGGTGATCCTCGGGGCCGTGCTCCTGGTGGCCACCACCGTCATCAACTCGCTGGGCGTAAAGCTCATGGCCCACGTGAACTCGGTGGGCGTCACCTGCGAGATCGTGGGCGTCATTGCCGTGATCCTTGCGCTCATCACCGCCGCGCAGCGGGGTCCGGACGTGGTGGCAGACTCCACCGTCCTGCAGACCTCCGAGCTGGGGGCAGTGGGCGCCTTCCTGGTCTCGGGCCTGATGGCCGCCTACGTCATGGTGGGCTTCAACTCCGCAGGTGAGCTGTCCGAAGAGACCAAGGACCCCCGCCGTACCGCACCCCGCACCATCCTCTCCGCCCTCCTCATCTCCGGCATCGGCGGCGCACTCATGATCATCACCGCCCTGATGGCCGCACCCAGCCTCGACGACGGCCGCCTCGCCACCGAGGGCCTGCCCTACGTCCTCACCGCGGTGCTGGGCACCTTCTGGGGCAAGGTGCTGCTGGTGGACGTCGCCATCGCCATCTTCGTCTGCACCCTCGCCATCCAGACCGCCGGCTCCCGGCTGGTGTTCTCGATGGCCCGGGACGGCAAGCTCCCCCGCCTCCGCGCTGCTGTCCTCCGTCCACCCGACACGCGGGACCCCGATGTGGCCCTCGATCGTGATCGGCGCCCTGGCAGTAGGCGTGCTGGCCATCAACGTGGGCAACGCCGCCCTGTTCACCACCCTGTGCAGCGTCTGCATCGTCATGGTCTACCTCGCCTACCTCCTGGTCACCGTGCCGCAGCTGGCCAACCGCCTCCGCGGCGACTGGAACCGCGTGGGCCAGACGATGCCGGAAGGCCTCTTCTCCCTGGGCCGCTGGGGGTTGCCGGTCAACATCCTCGCCGTGCTCTACGGGGCCGTCATGGTGGTCAACCTCGCCTGGCCGCGGCCCGAGGTCTACGACCCCAGCGGCGAGAACGGCATCCTCCTCTACTCGGCGCCCCTGATGGTGACGGCAGTCCTGCTGGTGGGCCTGTGGGTCCGCCGCCGGAACCTGGCTGCCAGCGCCTGACGCACCGGACCAATCCTTCGCTTTCGAAACAACACAGGACTGACATGACCCAGACGATCGAAACCAACGCCACCGGTACGGCCACCACCGCCGGTGCCCGCGCCCACGCCAGGGAGCAGCACGGCAGGACCGCGGAGACCATGCGCTTCGTGCCAGCCGCTTCCGCCCCCGCACGCCTGACGGACGGACTGCCCGACGGCGTCCGCCCCACCTGGGCGGAGTCCCTCGCCTTCGGCCGGTACACCACCATGACCCTCGCCCGCGGCACCAGGATCCGGCTCGCCGACACCGCCGGTGACACCTGCGTGCACGCCCTGCTGTACCGCGCCGGTGCCCTGCACGAGCGGCTCAACGTTGCGGACACCGTCAAGGTCCCGTGGCAGGCCTACCCCGGCGCGGGCCACCCCTTGCTGTCGGACGCAGGCCGGCTGATGGCAACCATCGTCGCCGATACGTCCAACCGCCACGACGCCCTCACCGGTGCCACCACCCTGGCCGGTAACACGGCGAAGTACGGCGCCGGTACGGCGCACAGCCCCTCCCCGGCAGCCCGCGAATTGCTCACCCTCGGCGCACTGAAGTGCGGGCTGGGTCCCAGGGACGTGGCGCCGTCGCTGTCTTTCTTCAAGGGCATCAACGTCGACCCGGCCGGCACCATCACCTTCACCGGAAGCGCCGGCCCGGGAGCCGGCGTCGAACTCCTGCTCCAGATGGACGCCGTGCCGGTGCTGGCCAACACCGCCCACCCGCTGGACCCCCGCCCGGAATTCACCGGAACCGCCGTGGACATCACCGCCTGGCATGCACCGGAGGACCTGGTCGCACTCGAAGCCGGCAGCCTGGCCGGACCGCTGGCCCCCGAGCACCTGCAGGCGCTCCGCAATACCGAACACGACCTGACCGCGAGGAACGCCCGATGAACACCGCCACTTTCACCAAATTCCCTGCGGACACCACGTCCGTCCCGGCCGCAGGCGAAACCGCCCTGGCGGCAGGCCAGGTGATCCTGGACGAATTCGTGGAAGCCCGCGGCCCCTGGTCCGCCGTGGTGGCAGCCGGCGACGTGCTGACCATCGTGGACCTGGAAGGAAACCAGGCCGTTGACTGCCTCCTCTATTCGGCCGCCGATACTTCCGTCCGCTATTCCGCCGCTGCCACCATCGCCGCGCAGCAGTCGATCGTCCTCACCACCGGGTCCGTGCTCCGGGCGGACACCGGCGCCCCGCTGATGACCGTAGTGGCGGACGAGGTGGGCGTGCATGACACCATCGGCGGCGCCTGCTCCCAGGAGTCCAACACCCTCCGCTACGGCCAGCACACCCGCGAACAGCACGCCTGCGTGGAGAACTTCCTGATCGAAGGCTCCCGCTGGGGCCTGGGCAAGCGGGACCTGGTGTCCAACATCAACTGGTTCATGAACGTCCCCGTGGACCCGGACGGTGCGCTGGGCATCGTTGACGGCCTCTCTGCCCCCGGCAAACGGGTGGCCCTGCGCGCCGAGGCGGACACCCTGGTCCTCGTCTCCAACTGCCCGCAGGTCAACAACCCCTGCAACGGCTTCAACCCCACCCCAGTCCGCATGATCGTCACCCGGCCGGAGGCAGCGCTGTGAGCACCACAAACCTGAGCACTTTCGACACCCTGCTGATCGCAAACCGCGGTGAAATCGCCTGCCGCATCATCGACTCCGCCCGGAAGCTCGGGCTGCGCACGGTGGCCGTCTTCTCCGAAGCGGACCGCGGCGCCCGCCACGTCCGCCTGGCTGACGAGGCAGTGCTCCTGGGCCCGGCACCCGCGAAGGAGTCCTACCTGAAGGTTGACGCCCTGCTGGCCGCCGCCGCGTCCACGGGCGCCGGCGCCATCCACCCCGGGTACGGCTTCCTGTCCGAGGACGCTGCCTTCGCCGAGGCCGTGGAAGCGGCGGGGCTGGTCTTCGTCGGCCCCACCGCTGAACAGCTGCGCATCTTCGGCACCAAGCACACAGCGCGCGACGCCGCCCGCGCGGCCGGGGTGCCGATGATCGCCGGTTCCGGGCTGCTTGAGGACGTGGACGCCGCCGTCGCGGCCAGCCAGGCGATCGGGTTCCCGCTGATGCTGAAGGCCACCGGCGGTGGCGGCGGGATCGGCATGACCGTCTGCCGCACCGAGGCCGAACTGGTGGATAGCTTTCCGCGCGTAGCCCGCCTGGCCGGCGCCAGCTTCGGCACGGCCGGCGTTTTTGCCGAACGGTATGTCGAGAACGCCCGGCACATCGAGGTCCAGGTCTTCGGCGACGGCGAGGGGCGGGTGGTGAGCCTGGGCGACCGGGACTGCTCGCTGCAGCGCCGCCACCAGAAAGTGCTCGAGGAGGCACCGGCCCCGGACCTGCCGGACAGCCTGCGGGAAGAACTGCACCGCACCTCCCGCGCCCTCTGCGCCTCCCTTAACTACCGCTCCGCCGGCACCGTGGAGTTCGTCTACGACTCCGCCCGCCAGGAGGCGTCCTTCCTCGAGGTCAACGCCCGCCTCCAAGTGGAGCACCCCGTCACCGAGGCCGTTACCGGGGTGGACCTGGTGGAATGGATGCTCCGGCTGGCGCAGGGCGGCGGGGAAGCGAAGAGCGTCCTTGCCGGCCTTCCGGACGGCCTGCCCGTTTCGGGCAGCGCCGTGGAGGCCCGCGTCTACGCCGAAGACCCGGCGCGCAATTTCCAGCCCAGTGCCGGGACTGTCACGAACGCTGTATTTCCCGCCACGGATGGTGTCCGGGTGGACGCCTGGGTGGAGACGGGCACCGAAGTGTCCACCAACTACGATCCCCTCCTGGGCAAGATCATCACCTCCGGCCCGAACCGGGCCGAGGCCTTCGACCGGCTGGCAGCCGCGCTCGCCGGCACCCGGATCGACGGGATCGAGACCAACCTGGGGATGCTCCGCGCGGCCACCGGCCTGGAGGTGGTCCGCAGCGTGCTGCACTCCACCAGCACGCTGGACAAGGTGGGGACCCCGAACCCCGCATCACCGTGGGCCGCCCCGGCCTCCAGACCAGCGTCCAGGACTGGCCGGGAAGGACCGGCCTGTGGCAGATCGGTGTGCCGCCGAGCGGGCCCATGGATGACTTGTCCTTCCGGCTCGGCAACATCGCCCTGGGCAATCCCGAAGGCGCCCCGGGGCTGGAGTTCACCATGACCGGGCCCTCCCTGACCTTCACGCACGCCACCACTGTCTGCGTCACCGGCGCGGAAGTAACGGTCACCGTCGACGGGAAAAAGGTGCCCGCGTGGACGCCGGTGACGGTCCCCGCGGGCGGAACGCTCGACGCCGGCACGGCCTCCGGCGCCGGGCTTCGCGGCTACGTCCTGTTCCAGGGCGGCCTGGACATCCCGCAGTACCTGGGCAGCGCCTCCACATTCACCCTGGGCCAGTTCGGCGGCCATGCCGGGCGCGTGCTGCGTGCCGGAGACGTTCTCCGCGCAGCAGCACCGTCCGCTGGGGGCGGCAGCGACACAATGGCGACGGCGGCAGTTCCCCTGGACAGCCGTCCCGCCCTGGCCTCAAGTTGGGAACTTGCCGTGACGGAAGGGCCGCACGGCGCGCCGGAGTTCTTCCGGCGCGAGGACATCGACGAGCTCTATGCGTCCGAGTACGAGGTCCACTTCAACTCCGCCCGCACCGGCGTGCGGCTCATCGGCCCCAAGCCGCGCTGGGCACGTACCGACGGTGGCGAGGCCGGCCTGCACCCGTCCAACATCCACGACACCGCCTATTCAGTTGGCGCGCTGGATTTCACGGGTGACACCCCCATCCTGCTCGGCCCGGACGGGCCCAGCCTGGGCGGGTTCGTCTGCCCGGTCACCGTGGTGACGGCCGACCGCTGGAAGCTCGGCCAGCTCCGGCCGGGCGACAAGGTACGGTTCGTTCCCGTCCGTGTCAGCCAGGCACCGTCGGCCAGGGACCTGGGACCCGGCCGGCAGCTGCTGCTTCCGGGCAGCGACGGGTGGCAGGCTGGCCTGCCGGCGGAAAGGGACGGCGACGACGGCGTACTGGGCCGGGTGCCGGAAGGTTCCGGCCGCCCTGCAGTCACGTACCGCCGCTCCGGCGACGACAACCTGCTGGTGGAGTACGGAGACATGGTGCTGGACCTGGGCCTCCGGGCGAGGGTCCATGCCCTGCACCAGCACATCGAACAGCTCCGGGTGCCCGGAATCGTGGACCTTACGCCGGGAATCCGTTCCCTGCAGATCAAGGTGGACCCCTCGGTCCTGCCCACCAGGAAGCTGCTGGGAATGGTCCAGGAGATCGAGGCTGCACTGCCCGCAAGCTCCGAGCTGGTGGTCCCCAGCCGCACCGTCCGGCTGCCACTGTCCTGGGACGACCCCGCCACCCGGGAAGCCATTGAACGCTACATGGCAGGTGTCCGGGACGACGCCCCCTGGTGCCCTGGAATATCGAGTTCATCCGCCGCATCAACGGCCTGGACTCCGTCAACGAGGTCTTCGACACCGTCTTCAACGCGGAGTACCTGGTCCTGGGACTGGGCGACGTCTACCTCGGCGCGCCGGTGGCCACGCCGCTGGACCCGCGGCACCGGCTGGTCACCACCAAGTACAACCCGGCCCGCACCTGGACGCCGGAGAATGCGGTGGGCATCGGCGGCGCGTACATGTGCATCTACGGCATGGAGGGCCCCGGCGGCTACCAGTTCGTTGGCCGCACCACCCAGGTGTGGTCCCGCTACGCGGACTCCGCGCCGTTCGAGCCAGGCTCACCGTGGCTGCTCCGCTTCTTCGACCGGATCTCCTGGTACCCGGTCAGCCCGGAGGAACTGCTGGACCTGCGGGCGGACATGGCCGCCGGAAGGGGCCGCGGCGTCGAGATCGAGGACGGCAGGTTCTCCCTGGCCGACCACGAACTGTTCCTCGAGGAGAACCGGGAGTCCATCACGGCATTCCGCGAGAAGCAGGGGGCGGCCTTCGCCGTGGAGCGCCAGGCCTGGGCCGACGCCGGCGAGTTTGACCGTGCGGAGGCGCTCGCCGCCGTCGTGGCCCCCGCTGCGGACGAGGTAGTGGTTCCGGAGGGAGGGTCCCTCGTCTCGGCACCCTTCGCCGCCAGCGTCTGGAAGGTGGACGTGGCGGAAGGCGATCTCGTGGTGAAAGGCCAGCCACTGGTGTCCCTTGAGGCCATGAAGATGGAAACAGTGCTGGAAGCCCCGTCCGACGGCGTGGTGCTCCGCGTCCTGCCGGCCGCGGGTTCGCAGGTGGTGGCGGGCGAGGCAGTGGTTGTCCTCGGCGGCTCGGACCTCGAGCCCGTTGGCATGGAATCCCCGGAACTGGAAGAGGCAGCAGTATGAGCACCCCAGCCGCAGGCGCCGCCACGGCCCGGGTCCGTGCAGCCCTGGCTGCCATCGAAACAATCGACCGGCCCGAAATCTGGATCACGCTGCGCGGCTGTGAGGAGCTCCTTGCCGAAGCCGCCGCCATCGATACGGCAGTTGCCGGCGGTGCGCACCTGCCGCTGGCGGGGCTCCTGCTGGCAGTCAAGAACAACGTGGACGTGGCAGGCATTCCCACGACGGCGGCGTGCCCCGGCTTCGCGTACACCCCAGACAAGGATGCTGGGGCGGTGGCCCGGCTGCGTGCTGCCGGCGCCCTGGTCCTGGGTGCCACCAACCTGGACCAGTTCGCCACCGGGCTGGTGGGCACGCGCAGCCCCTATGGGGCCGTCCGCGACTCCCGCCGCCCCGGCTTCATCTCCGGCGGGTCCAGTTCCGGCTCCGCCGTGGCCGTGGCGCTGGGACTGGCGGACATCGCCATCGGGACGGACACGGCAGGCTCGGGCCGGGTGCCGGCAGGACTGCAGGGGATCGTGGGGATCAAGCCCACCCTTCACGTCGTATCCACCGCCGGCGTGGTTCCTGCCTGCCGGTCCTGGGATGCCGTCACCATCTTCGCCCGGCACCTTGCCACGGCGGAACTGGCCATGGGTGTCATGGCAGGCAATGCCCGTGAATGGCCGGCGGATGTCCGGCTGGCGGCACCGGCACGGCCGCGGGTCGCCTACCCGGCAAGCCTGCCGGCCCTGCCGGAGGCCTGGGCCGCGGAGTTCCACCGGAACATCCAGCGGCTCCAGGGCCTGGGCGTGGACGCCGAACCAATTGAGTTCGACGCCTTCCTCGACGCTGCCCGGCTGCTGTACGACGGCGCGCTGGTGGCCGAGCGCTACGCCGCTGTCGGGGACTTCCTGGCGGAGTGCGACGGCGGCGCGGGCCTCGATCCCACCGTGGCGCGCATCATCCGGGCTGCCGGGAAAGTGCCCGCACACCGCTATGTCGCGGACACTGCAAGGTTGGAGGAGCTGAAGCACACGGCCATGGAGCGGCTGCACGGCTTTGACGCCCTGCTGGTCCCCACCGCCCCGTTCCACCCGACGCTGGCCGACGTCGCTGCCGATCCAGTGGGCGTGAACTCCCGCATGGGCACCTACACGAACTTCTGCAACCTCTTCGACCTGTGCGCCGTGGCCGTTCCGGCCGGGGAAGTGGACGGCGCGCAGTTCGGCATGACAGTGGTGGCCCGGACCTTCGACGATGCGGTGGCCGCGGATATTGCCCGCCTGCTGGAGGTTACCCCTGGGGTGCCCGCCCTCTTCGCCGCGGGAGCGTCGCCGTCGGCCGGGCAGCCTGCCGGGGTGCCGGCGTCGTCCGCTCCCTGGCCGGTGGCGGCAGGTGCGGCAGCTGTGCCGCTGGTGGTGGTGGGCGCGCACCGCAAGGGGCAGCCGCTGGCGCACCAGTTGGAGGAACTCGGCGCCGCCTGGGACGGGACCGTCCGGACTGCCGCCCGCTACCGCATGGTGTCGCTGGACACGGTGCCGCCCAAGCCGGGGGTGTACAGGTCCGACGACGGCGCGGAGCTGGTGGGGGAGCGCTGGCTGCTGCCGCCTGCCGCGCTGGGTTCGTTCCTGGCGTCCCTGCCCGAGCCCATGCTGCTGGGGTCCATGCTGCTGGCGGACGGCACTTCCGCCGTCGGCTTCGCCTGCGACGCCGTGGCCGCGGCCGGCGGGGAGGACATCACGGCCTGGGGTGACTGGCTGGCGGACCGCAGCGGCGGGCGGAAGGAAAGGAGCCTCTGGCAGGATCTCGGCGACGCCGCCCTGGCCGGATTTACCCGGGGCGAACGCACCTGATCCCCACCCCCATCGGGTTTTTGTCCACGTATGGCGACTTCAGGGCGCGCTTCAGCCCGCCATATGTGGACAAAAACTCGGGTTTCCGGTCAGCCTTTGAAGTACTCCGAGATGTCCGTCACGAGTTCGTTGACCGCCGCCGGGATCGAGCCGTGGAAGCCCTTGGGGGAGAGCTCGAACGTGCTGCCGGGGACGGCCGCGTGCAGCCGTTCCGCCGTGACCTTGTAGTAGCCGGGACTCTTGCCGCCGGCCATGAAATGGGTATTGGGAGGCAGCACGCTGAAGTCCCTGGCATGGTCGGCCTCCTTGTACGCGGCCCGCAGTTCGCCGACGCCGCTGGGCATCACTTCACGGAACATCCTGTTGATCTTTGTCCGTGAGAGCAGCGCCATCAGCCCGGCAAGGACGGGTTCGGGGATGCGGGCCAGGGCCGACCCCGGGGACGTTGCTTTCTTCATGTGCGCCAGGGCGTGGCCCACCCTGCCGTTGTTGACCGCATCCTCAAACCCGTCCAGCCACTCGGTGTCGATGCTGCCGTCGATGTTCACGGCTGCGTCGTACACGGCGAGCTTGTCCGGAACATACGAGGTCCCGGTGAATTCCTGGACGGCGTTCAATGCCACGGAGCCGCCGAGGCTGTGGCCCAGGATGTTCCGGGCGCCGGTGGCGTCCATGACCGTGCGGACATCGGCGATCTCGGTGCCCATGCAGTAGTCGGCCGGCTGTTCTGTTGAGCGGCCGCGTCCCCGGCGGTCGTACACGTCCACGGCCCAGCCCTCGCCCAGGCCCTTGGCAAGGGCGATGGAGAACGGCCGGTAGATCAGGGCAGTCAGGAACGCCCCGCCGATCAGCAGCACCCGGCGTTCCCCGGGGCATCCACGGTGCCGTAGCTGTACAAGGCCAGGCGGCCGCCGTCGTGTGTTGGAAGGAACCGTTCTTTCACCCACCCCATCCTAGGCGGGAGCGGGCACGCGAAGTCCCGGTAAACTTGATGACTGTGACTTCCCAAAACACCCCCGCCCCCAAGAACGCCCCCGAGCCCCTCGATGCCAGCGAGCAGATGCGGATCCGCATGGAGAAGCGCGCCAAACTGATCGAGCGCGGCACGGAGGCCTACCCGGTGGGTGTGGAGCGGACGCACTCGCTCGCCGAAATCCGGGAAAAGTACCGCCCACCTCGAGGCGGACGACACCACCGGCGACATCGTTGGCGTCACCGGCCGCGTGGTGTTCATCCGCAACACCGGCAAGCTTTGCTTCGCGACCCTGCAGGAGGGCGGCACCGACGGCAAGGGAACCCGCCTCCAGGCAATGCTCAGCCTGGCCAACATCGGTGAAGAAGCGCTCGCCGACTGGAAGGCACTGGTTGACCTCGGTGACCACGTCTTCATCAAGGGCGAGGTCATCTCCTCACGCCGCGGTGAGCTCTCCATCATGGCCGACTCCTGGTCCATGGCCTCCAAGGCGCTGCGCCCGCTGCCGGTGCTGCACGCCGAACTGAACGAGGAAACCCGCGTCCGGCAGCGCTACGTGGACCTGATGGTCCGCGACGAGGCCCGCGAAATGGTCTACACTCGTGCCGCCATTACCCGCTCCATCCGCGAGACGCTCTTCCGCCACCGCTACGTGGAGGTTGAAACCCCCATCCTGAACCTGGTCCACGGCGGGGCCCTGGCCCGCCCGTTCGAGACGCACATGAACGCGTTCGACCAGAAGATGACCCTGCGCATCGCCACGGAGCTGTACCTGAAGCGGGCCGTGGTGGGCGGAATCGACCGGGTCTACGACATGGGCCGCGTGTTCCGGAACGAGGGCGTGGACTCCACCCACAGCCCCGAGTTCACCACCCTTGAGTGCTACGAGGCGTGGGCTGACCAGTTCGTCATGGCGGAGCGCATCAAGGAGATCATCCTGGACGCCGCTGACGCCGTGGGCGCCGGCCGCACCATCCAGACCGAGGCCGGCGAGATCAACCTCGACGGCGAATGGGCCTGGCTCGCCGTGTACCCGGGGCTGTCCGACGCCGTCGGGCAGGAAATCACTCCGGACACCCCGCTTGAGGTGCTTCGCGAAGTGGCGGAAAAGCACGAGGTCAAGGTGGACCCCAAGTGGGACGCCGAAAAGCTGGCCGTGGAGCTCTTCGGCGAAATCGTGGAACCCACCCTGCTGAACCCCACGTTTGTCTACGACTACCCGCCCTCCGCCCAGCCGCTGGCACGCCCGCACCGCAAGGACGGCCGGCTCATCGAAGCCTGGGACCTGATCATCGGCGGCATGGAGCGCGGCACGGCCTTCTCCGAACTGATCGACCCCGTCATCCAGCGCGAACGGCTCACGGAGCAGTCCCGCCACGCCGCGGCCGGCGACGACGAGGCCATGCAGCTGGACGAGGACTTCCTGCGGGCACTGGAATACGGCGCACCGCCCATGGGCGGCATCGGGCTGGGCATCGACCGCCTGGTGATGCTGTTCACCGGCGCCGGAATCCGGGAGACCATCCTCTTCCCGCTGCTGAAGCCCGAAGGGCACTAGGCATGGAAGATGTAGCAGTCCTGCTTCCCTCCATAGTGGTGGGCCTCCTTTTCTGGTTTGCCATGAAGGCGATTTTCAATGCCGACAAATCGGAACGGCAGGCAGAAGCCCGCGCCCAGGCCGAGGCCGACGCGCGGGCGGCACAGTCCGCCGAACGCAGGCAGGCCGACGAACCGCCGTCCGGCCAGCCGGGCCCCGAAGCCAAATAAAAATCCCCTAATCTTCTGCGGTTATCCCCAAGGAACCATTAGGCGCTTTGACGCGTTGCCATAAAGAGAGTCATACTTTTTAGGGAAACATCCTGCTTTTCTGAAAAAACCACCCTTTCCAAGAGGAAGACGTTAAATGGCACAGAAAGTAAACATCATCCTCGTTGATGATCTGGATGGGGGATCCGCAGACGAGAATGTGAAGTTCGGCCTTGACGGGACGAACTACGAGATTGACCTTTCAGCGGCCAATGCCGCTGAACTCCGGTCTTCGCTGGAGCGCTTCATAGCCGCTGCACGGAAGGCCTCGGGAGGCCGCGCCGCCGCCCGCACGCCCAAGGCTCCGGCCGCAGGCCGCAGCAATGATTCAGCCCAGATTAGGCAGTGGGCCCGGGATAACGGGTACACCGTAAACAGCCGCGGCCGAATTCAGGCGGAAATCCAGGAAGCCTACCAAAAGGCAAATTCCTAGCAGCAGCCAGGACCTGGTTAAACCCCGCTTCCCGTCGCCGGGAAGCGGGGTTTTTTCGGTTTCCCGCACAAAATGTGCGGGAGCGGCACCGCCCTCGGGGGAATTTAGGCGCGGCCTGCAGAGGGATGCCTGCGGCACTTTTTTTATAAGCCCGGCGCCAGCTTCGCCATTTGCTTCGTTATCAGCAGGGGAGGGCAGCACTCCGCCTTGTCCCCGGCCGCCCGTCCGGGCCGGGAGGTATGCCTGCGGGATATTCCCGAACGGTGCGGGTTTCCCCTGTGGCGAACACGCTCCACAAGTCCGGGCCCGCCACGTAGCATCAAAGTACGTCGTAGCTAGGAGTGTGGCGAAATGTTTGAGCGATTTACGGACCGTGCCCGTCGCGTAGTTGTGCTTGCCCAAGAAGAGGCACGCATGCTGAACCACAATTACATCGGTACCGAACACATCCTCTTGGGTCTGATCCATGAGGGTGAGGGCGTTGCCGCCAAAGCTCTTGAGTCCTTGAGCATTTCGCTCGACGGCGTTCGCGAGCAGGTGCAGGAGATCATCGGACAGGGCCAGCAGGCGCCGTCCGGGCACATCCCCTTCACCCCCCGTGCCAAGAAGGTACTGGAGCTCTCGCTGCGCGAGGCACTCCAGCTGGGCCACAACTACATCGGCACGGAGCACATCCTGCTCGGCCTCATCCGCGAGGGTGAGGGCGTTGCCGCCCAGGTGCTGGTCAAGCTCGGCGCCGACCTCAACCGCGTGCGCCAGCAGGTCATCCAGCTGCTCTCCGGCTACCAGGGCAAGGAAACCACCGGTGCGGGCGTTGGCTCAGGCCAGCCCGAGGGCGCGCCGGCCGGCTCCGTCGTGCTGGACCAGTTCGGCCGCAACCTGACCCAGGCTGCCCGCGAGAACAAGCTGGATCCGGTCATCGGGCGCGAGCAGGAGATGGAACGCGTCATGCAGGTCCTCTCCCGCCGCACCAAGAACAACCCGGTCCTCATCGGCGAACCCGGCGTCGGCAAGACCGCCGTCGTCGAAGGCCTTGCCCAGGCCATTGTGCGCGGCGACGTCCCGGAGACCATCAAGGACAAGCAGCTGTACACCCTGGACCTCGGCTCCCTGGTGGCAGGCTCCCGCTACCGCGGTGACTTCGAAGAGCGCCTGAAGAAGGTCCTCAAGGAGATCCGCACCCGTGGCGACATCATCCTCTTCATCGACGAGATCCACACGCTCGTTGGTGCCGGCGCCGCCGAAGGCGCCATTGATGCCGCGTCCATCCTGAAGCCTATGCTGGCCCGCGGCGAGCTGCAGACCATCGGTGCCACCACGCTGGACGAGTACCGCAAGCACATCGAGAAGGACGCCGCGCTGGAGCGCCGCTTCCAGCCGATCCAGGTCAAGGAACCCTCCGTGGCGCACGCCATCGAGATCCTCAAGGGCCTGCGTGACCGCTACGAGGCACACCACCGCGTCACCATCACCGACGGCGCCCTGGCCTCTGCCGCCAGCCTCGCCGAGCGCTACATTTCGGACCGCTTCCTGCCGGACAAGGCGATCGACCTGATCGACGAGGCAGGCGCACGGCTGCGCATCCGCCGCATGACCGCTCCGCCGGAGCTCAAGGCCATGGACGAGCGCATCGCCAAGCTGAAGATGGAGAAGGAATCCGCCATCGACGCGCAGGACTTCGAAGGCGCAGCTTCGCTCCGCGACAAAGAGCAGAAGATGATCGCCGAGCGTGCCGAGAAGGAACGCCACTGGAAGTCCGGCGGCATGGACGACATCTCCGAGGTGGACGAGGACCTCATCGCTGAGGTGCTGGCCAACTCCACCGGCATCCCCGTCTTCAAGCTGACCGAGGAAGAATCCTCGCGCCTGCTGAAGATGGAAGAGGAACTGCACAAGCGCGTCGTTGGCCAGGACGAGGCCATCAAGGCACTGTCCCAGGCCATCCGCCGCACCCGTGCAGGGCTCAAGGACCCCAAGCGCCCCGGCGGCTCGTTCATCTTCGCCGGCCCTACCGGCGTCGGCAAGACCGAGCTGGCCAAGGCACTCGCGGAGTTCCTGTTCGGTGAAGAGGACGCCCTCATCACGCTGGACATGTCCGAGTACTCCGAGAAGCACACGGTCTCGCGGCTGTTCGGTGCCCCTCCGGGCTACGTCGGCTACGAAGAGGGCGGGCAGCTGACCGAGAAGGTCCGCCGCCGTCCGTTCTCCGTGGTGCTGTTCGATGAAGTCGAGAAGGCCCACGCGGACCTCTTCAACTCGCTGCTGCAGATCCTGGAAGACGGCCGCCTGACCGACTCCCAGGGCCGGGTGGTGGACTTCAAGAACACCGTGATCATCATGACCACCAACCTGGGCACCCGGGACATCTCCAAGAGCGTTGCCACCGGCTTCCAGTCCGGCACCGACACCCAGACCGGCTACAACCGCATGCGTGCCCGTGTGACCGAGGAACTCAAGCAGCACTTCCGCCCCGAGTTCCTGAACCGCGTGGATGACGTTGTGGTGTTCCCGCAGCTCACCCAGGACGAGATCATCGAGATCGTCGACCTGTTCGTCACCCGCCTGGAGAAGCGCCTCAAGGACAAGGACATGGGCATCGAGCTCACCAAGGCCGCCAAGGTGCTCCTGGCAACCCGCGGCTACGACCCCGCAATGGGTGCCCGGCCGCTGCGCCGCACCATCCAGCGCGAGATCGAGGACCAGCTCTCCGAGAAGATCCTCTTTGGCGACATCCACCCCGGCGACATCGTGGTGGTGGACGTGGAAGGCGAAGGCGACGACGCGAAGTTCACGTTCGCCGGCAACGCCAAGCCGCGCATCCCGGAGATCGCTCCGAGCGTCTGACCCGAACCCCACAAAAGGTACAGCTCCACAAAAGCCCCGCCGCTCCGCAAGGAAACGGCGGGGCTTTTGCGTTCCCCTGCACGGCATGCCGAAAAGGCCGCGGGTGCTGTGATGCGGGACACAAAGCGTGTTGAATCGGAGGCATGGCTATTTTGAACCCGGCGATCCCGGGCGATCAACCACAGACCCCTTTCCACGACCTCGACCACTACCTGTCCATCCCGCGGGTCAGCGGGCTCACCCTCAGCCCGGACGGATCCCGCCTTGTCACAACCGTCAGCACCCTGAACGGCAAAGGGACGGAGTTCGCCACGGCCCTGTGGGAGCTGGACCCGGCCGGCCAGCGGCACGCCCGGCGGATCACCCGCAGCGCCAAGGGTGAGGCGGGTGCCGCCTTCGCCGCCAACGGAGACGTCTACTTCACCTCAGCCCGGCCCGACCCTGACAGCCCGGACGAGGATCCGGTCAATGCCCTCTGGCTGCTTCCTGCCGACGGCGGGGAAGCCCGGGTGGTCCTCAACCGGCCGGGCGGCGTCGCCAGGGTACTGAACGGCCAGGGGCGCGGACGCTGCCTTCGTGACCGCCGAGGTCCTGGCTGGCTCCACCGACGAGGAAGACGACGCCCGGCGCCGCAAGGCCCGCAAGGACAACAAGGTCTCGGCCATCCTGCACAGTGAATATCCGGTGAGGTACTGGGACGCCGACCTTGGACCCGGGCAGCCGCGGATCTTCGCCGTCGAACCGGGAGAGGACAAGGGACCGGGCAGGCCGACAACGGTGGATGCGGCCGCGCCCCTGGTGCTGCGGAACCTGACGCCCGGCGCGGGGCCCCGGCTGCGGGAGGCGGAGACGGTTGCCAGCCCGGACGGCAGGACGATCTACACGAGCCTGACCAAGCCACTTGCCCGCGCGGACAGCCGTTCCGTCCTGGTGGCCGTGGACGTGGAGTCCGGCAGCATGACGGTGCTGCTGGACCATGAAGGTATGAGCTACTTTCCCGGCCCCGTCAGCCCGGACGGCAGGACGCTGGTGGTGGTCAGCGAGAGCGACTCCACGCCGCGCCAGGCGCCGGAGGTCAAGCTTCACCTGCTGGACGTCACCAACCCCGCCGACGGGACCGCGCGCCTGCAGCCCCTTGCGCACGACTGGGACCGCTGGGCCAGCCGGCCGCCTGGCTGCCGGACGCGTCAGCCATCCTGGCCACGGCGGACGACGACGGCGCGTCGCCCCTTTTCCGGATCAGCGTTCCGGCGTCTGCCGCTGAGGTGAGTGTCTCCCGGGTGACGCAGGACGCGGCGGCGTACACCGACGTCGTGGTTTCGCCGGACGGGCGCGCCGCCTACGCGCTGCGCAGCTCCTATGCCTTCCCGCCCGAAGCGGTACGCATCGACCTGGCGACAGGGGAAACCACACGGCTGCCGGCGCCCGCGGAGCGGCCCGTGTGTCCGGGAAGCCTGCAGCGCATCGCAGCCACGGCCCGGGACGGGTCGCGGGTTCCGGCCTACCTCGCCCTGCCCGGGGAGGCGTCCGCCGGCAGCCCGGCGCCACTGCTCCTCTGTATCCACGGCGGGCCGCTGGGATCGTGGAACGCGTGGACGTGGCGCTGGAACCCCTGGCTCCTCACCGCCCGCGGCTATGCGGTGCTGCTGCCGGATCCCGCACTGTCCACCGGCTACGGCCAGGCCTACATCCAGCGGGGATGGGGCGCCTGGGAAAGCCCCCTTTACGGACCTGATGGCCGTGACGGACGCCGCCGTGGAGCGGCCGGACATCGATGCCTCGCGGACGGCTGCCATGGGCGGCTCCTTCGGCGGCTACATGGCCAACTGGGTGGCCGGCCAAACGGACCGGTTCGACGCCGTCGTCACCCATGCCAGCCTGTGGGCCCTGGACCAGTTCGGCCCCACCACGGACGCGTCCCAGTACTGGCTGAAGGAAATGACGGAAGAGATGGCGCTGGAGAACTCCCCGCACCTGCACGTGGAGAAGATCAGCACGCCCATGCTGGTCATCCACGGGGACAAGGACTACCGGGTGCCCATCGGGGAAGGGCTGCGGCTTTGGTACGAACTGCTCTCCAAATCCCAGCTGGCCGCCGATGCCGACGGCCAGACCGCCCACCGGTTCCTGTACTTCCCCGACGAGAACCACTGGGTCCTCCAGCCGCAGCACGCCAAAGTCTGGTACCAGGTGGTTGAATCATTCCTGGCCAAAAACGTCCTCGGCGAGGACGTCGCACTGCCGCCTGAGCTGGGTCTTTAGCCACTTCGCGCATGTTCCGTGGCTAAGTAGGGTGACGGCCATCAGAGGTTTCCCGGCGCCGGCAGCAAGCGGCAATGGCTCCGGCGCCGTAGCGCTCCCGGGCCGGTGGACGAGCCCCTGAGTGCAGGCCAACTAGGATTGGCGTGTGAGCGACTCCTTCCACATCCGCCCGGCCCGTACAAGTGATGTGTCCGCCATCAAGAAGCTGGTAGCGCCGCTGGCGGACAAGCGGATCCTGATGGCAAAGGAAACGGTGGCCTACTACGAAAGCCTCCAGGAGTTCAGGATCGCAGAGTCCAGCGAGGGGGAGGTCATCGGCTGCGGGGCCTTGCATGTCATGTGGGAGGACCTGGCTGAAGTACGCACGCTGGCCGCTTCCGAGGACTGGCGCGGCCGGGGCGTGGGCCACGTGCTGGTGGAGAGCCTGCTTGATGAAGCACGTTCCCTTGGCGTGGCCCGGGTCTTCTGCCTCACCTTTGAGGTGGACTTCTTCAAGCGGCACGGGTTCGAAGTCATGGCGGACCAGTCGGCGGTGGATCCGGAGGTCTACTCCGAGCTCCTGCGCTCCCACGACGAGGGTGTCGCCGAGTTCCTGGACCTCGCGCGGGTCAAGCCGAACACTCTCGGAAACACCCGCATGATCCGCTTCCTGTAGGAGGCATGCCGCCTTGCGCCTTCCGTTGCGCACCGGGTACCCGCCGCCAGTGGCACTGTCCTGGCTGTCTCACGCTTAACACACCCGCGTTGGCTTAATTCGATTTGATGGATAAACTGGCTGGGCCGGTATGGGGACCCGGTAAAGGGACAGTCATTGGGGGCTGTCCCTTTGCCGCATTCGCCTCCCACCAGCGGAAACCTATCGTTCAGGCGTGCCCCGGTAGTAGGGTCGAAAAGACATCCTTCAGCAGCACAGCCGGGAGCCGCCGTGAAGAAACTCATCAACGACCCCAAGTCTGTGGTTGACGAATCCGTCCAGGGCTTTGGCCTGGCCAACGCAGACCTTGTCACGGTGAGCACGGATCCCACGTTCATCAGGCGCCTGGACGCTCCGGTCAGCGGAAAAGTGGCCCTCGTGTCCGGCGGCGGAAGCGGGCACGAGCCCCTGCATGCCGGGTTTGTGGGAAAAGGGATGCTCGATGCCGCCGTACCCGGGGCAGTGTTCACCTCGCCCACCCCGGACCAGATCCTGCCTGCCACCCTCGCAGTGGACTCGGGCGCCGGCGTCGTGCACATTGTGAAGAACTACACCGGTGACGTCCTGAACTTCGAGACGGCGGCGGAACTTGCGGAGGCGGAAGGCATCAGCATCCGCACGGTCCTGGTCAACGACGACGTTGCCGTGGAGGACTCTCTCTACACCGCAGGAAGACGCGGCGTGGGCGGCACCGTGCTGGTGGAGAAAATCGCCGGCGCTGCCGCCGAACGGGGCGATGACCTGGATACGGTGGCATCCACTGCCTCGCGCGTCAACGCCAATGTCCGCAGCATGGGTGTTGCCCTCTCGGCCTGCACCGTCCCGCACGCCGGTACGCCCAGCTTCGACCTGGCAGAGGACGAGGTGGAGATCGGCATCGGAATCCATGGCGAGCCCGGCCGGCACCGCATTCCGCTGGAAAGCGCGGATGCCATCACGGACAGGCTGCTGGAACCCGTCCTCTCCGACCTCGGCATCAGCAGGGGCGACAGGGTGCTGCTCTTCGTCAACGGAATGGGCGGCACGCCGCTGAGTGAGCTGTACATCGTCTACCGCCGTGCGGCGCAGGTCCTCGCGGACAGGGGCGCCGTGGTGGAGCGCTCGCTGGTGGGCAACTACATCACGGCGCTGGAGATGCAGGGCTGCTCCATCTCCGTCCTCCGGCTGAACGACGAACTGACGGAACTGTGGGATGCGCCAGTCCACACCGCAGCCCTGCGGTGGGGTGCTTAGCCGTGGTGCTGGACGTCAACTGGGCAGTGAAATGGCTGACCCTCTGCGCGCAGGCGATGGCCGAACACCGGGTGGAGCTGATCGAACTGGACCGGGCCATCGGCGATTCCGATCATGGCGAAAACATGGACCGGGGCTTCCAGGCCGTCCTGGACAAGCTGGCGGAAGCCCCGCCGGCCACTCCGGGTGCGGCGCTGAAACTCGCGGCGATGACCCTGATGTCCAAGGTGGGCGGGGCCGCGGGCCCGCTCTACGGCACCGCTTTCCTGCGGGCCGCCGGAACCATGGGCGACGCCGCTGAAATCGACCCCGCAGGCTGGGCCGCGGCGGTCAGTGCCGCACGGGACGGGATTGTTGCCCGCGGGAAGGCTGAGCCGGGGGACAAGACCATGGTGGATGCGTGGGCGCCCGCCGCCGACGCCGCGAAAGCCGCCGCGGACACCGGCGGCCCGGAGGTCCTGACCGTGCTGGTTGCCGCCGCCGAGGCGGCCGAGGCCGGGGCGGTGGCCACAGATCCGCTGGTGGCGCGCAAGGGCCGTGCCAGTTACCTGGGCGAGCGGAGCGCGGGCCACCGGGACCCCGGCGCGGCATCCAGCGCGCTGATCCTGCGTGCTGCGGTGGGGGCTGCTGCGTGACGGTCAGCATTGTGGTGGTGTCCCATAGTGAAAAGATCGCCGACGGCGCCGCGGAGCTGGCCGCGCAGATGGCACCCGACGTCCTGGTTTTGACAGCCGGAGGCACCGCCGACGGCAGGATCGGCACCAGCCTGGAAAAAGTCCTTGCTGCCCTGGACCATGCGGCAGGCGGTGACGGTACGGTGATCCTCACGGACCTGGGATCGGCGGTGATGACAGCGGAATCCGCCCTGGAGTTCGCCGAAGATCCGGCAGGCGTGCTGCTGGCCGACGCCCCGCTGGTGGAGGGACTGGTGGCCGCGTCCGTGGCCGCGCAGGGCGGGGCGGACGTGCAGGCGGTAAAGCGTGCGGCGGAAGCTGTCCGCGGACCCTCCCGGAATAGCGGGCCGCCGCCCCAGCGGGAGGTCTCGGAAGGGTCCGTCACGGGGCAGGGCCCGGACTTCACCGGCGACTTCGAGCTCATCAACCAGGCAGGCATGCATGCCCGGCCTGCTGCAAAGATCGCCGGCGGACTGTCCGCCCTGGATGCCGAAGTAACGGTCAACGGAGTGGACGGCGCATCCATGACGGCGCTCATGACGCTGGCAGCAGGCAAGGGATCCGTCCTGCACGTGGAAGCCCGGGGAGTGGATGCCGAACGTGCCGTGAACTACGTGGGCGGGCTTGTGCAGGCGGGCTTCGGCGAGCCGTAGCGCCCGCCAAATCGCTGCCATGCGGTGTGTTCCGAAAGGCTTCACCGGCTCCTGCGAATAAGCTCGATGGCATGGAACGGCAGGATCCCGAAGGCAGCTACCCGGCTATTGAAGTGCTTGACGGGCAGACGTCTGTGGAGGATCTGCTCGCGGACCTGGGTTTCGAATGGCGCGTCGAATCTTCGGATCCGGGCAGGGCGGACGAGCCCTTCAGCCAGCCGGCGTTGTTCTGACAGCACCCCGGCCGCTTTGCCCTCAGCTCCGTTCGTGAAGGCCCGTCCCGTCCAGGGTCACGGAGGCGGAAATGAATTTTCCGCACTGCACCCCGAACGGATAGTTGGCCTTCGGCCGGAAGTCCAGGGTGTGCACGGGCAGCGGTGACCCGTCAGCCGCATGTCCGGAGGACGTCACCGTCATCAATGACTCCGTGAGCGTGTCCAGCATGAGCATGCCCACCTTGGTCCCGTCCGGCGAGGCTGTGGCGGAACAGACGCCTTCCGGGGTGCAGCCCTGGTCGATCGAGGTGCTGCCGGCCTGGAGTTCGACGTCGGCTTCCTTGCAGGTGCCGTCCTGGCAGGCCTTCACATGGAGGGATCCGACGTGGGGGACGTAGTCCGCTGCGACCGTAACGGAGACCACCGTGGCCTGGGCTATGGCCGGGCAGGCAACTGCGCCCGGCCCGCAGCCGGAGGCGAGCCCCGCCGTCATCATCAAAGCCAAAAGCAGTCCCTGCCTGCGCATACTTCAGCGTAGGACGGTGCCGGGGCCGGGTGGGCCTGAAGGCGGCAAGTGGTACCGCCATTGTTATGGCCCGGACGCTGCTGACACCCGAAAGGAGACCGAAGGCGCCGTCAGTCGAGCGGGAAGATGCTGATGAACCAGAACAGCGCAAGGGCAAAGACGGCGAAGAACGGGACCAGGCAGCCGAGCGTGGTCCGGGGCACCGGGGAGACCTGCAGTGATTCGTTCGGATTGTCCGGGTTGTAGGCCACCTCGATCAGGGATCCGGGTACCGGCTCTGCCGCCCGGGAGATTTCCGATTTGCCGGTGTACAGCGTCCCGGCGGAATCGCTGAACTGGTATGTGGGGAAGAACCGCCGGCTGCGGCTTGAGCCGCCCCCGCCGCTGGTCCAGCCGGGAACGCTGCCGGTAACAGTTGCCTGGGCCTTGGGCCAGACTGCCATCAGCTGCTCCTGCCGCCGGGTCTTCCGCGCAGCGTGAACCATGGCAAAGGCAGCTGCGGCGACGAAGAGCGCCCACACAACGTACAAGATGATTCGCATGCATCCCCCGGTTCCGGTCACCAGAAAGTATGCCATCCCGGGCATGATTCGGATGCACCGCTGCCGGCCGCACCGTGCCGGCGGGCGTCAGGCAGGCAGGCGGTAGCCGCCGTCGTGCAGTTCTGCCAGCCCGTCCGCCAGCAGCCCCGCCAGCGACCGCTCCAGCTGTTCCGGGGGCGGGTTCAGCCGGTGCAGCGCGGCCAGCGGCACGCCGATACCCTCCGGCGCGAAGCCCAGGTCGGCCGGGGCATGATGGAACATCTCGGCCGGCACGGGGGCCTCGGCCAGGCGCAGCACCGCCACCACGGCTCCCCGCACCTGGCGGTCGGTACCGTGCCAGGCCTGGCCCTTGGGAACGTACGACGGCGGCGGCTCACCGGCCGCGAGCCAGGCGCAGGAGTCCTTCACCGGGCACGCGGGACACTTGGGGACCCGGGCAGTGCAGACCAGGGCACCCAGTTCCATGACTGCCGCGTTCCAGCGGACCGAGGTGGCGTCGTCGTCGGGCAGGAGCGACGCCGCCAGGCGCATCTCGGCAGCGGTCAGCGCGGGGGCAGGGAGGGCGGACCCGGTCACCAGGCGCGCGTGCACCCGGCGGATGTTGGTGTCCACCACGGTTTCGCGGCGGCCGTAGGCGAAAGCGGCGACGGCGGCCGCCGTGTAGCTTCCCACGCCGGGGAGCGCGAGCAGTTCCGGGTAGGTGTCGGGGACCTTGCCGGCATGCTCGCCCACTATCGCGGCGGCAGCAGCGTGCAGCCGCAGCGCGCGGCGGGGATAGCCGAGCCTGCCCCACGCGCGAACGGCTTCACCGGCCGGTTCGCCCGCCAGGCCGGCGGGAGTGGGCCAGCGTTCAAGCCACTCGTGCCAGACAGGCAAAACCCGGACCACGGGCGTCTGCTGCAGCATGATTTCACTGACCAGGACTCCCCAGGGGGAGCACGACGGGTCCCGCCAGGGAAGGTCGCGGGCGGTTTCGGCGAACCAGCCGGTGATGCTGTCGTGAAGCTGCTGGAGCCCTTCCGCGGCGCCAGGCACGGCGGCGGGGGCTGCTGGAGCGGGAGTCTTGGTGTCGATGCCAACACTGTAGTGGATGCGTTTCGCAGGCTGGAAACCGGATGTGACCAGACCGTTGGCTGCCCGGCGGCGTGGTGGCAAGGCAGAACCCGGGCGGTTCCCTAGCCTAGAAGGATGGGCAAGCAGGGCACTTCTTCAGCACGCGGCAAGGCATCGGCCTCCGGCTCCAGCAGCGTCCGGAAGCCCAGCCCTGCCGTGTACCGCCGGCGGCGGCTGGTGGTAGGCGGTGCGCTGCTGATGGTCCTGGCCCTGGTGGTGGGCGGGTTCGCCCTGGCCGGAGCCTTCAGCGGGGGCTCCGAGCAGGCCTCGTCGACTGATCCGGCAAGCGGTGCTGCTTCCGCCGTTCCCTCCGCCCCGCCCACCGTGTCTGCGTCAGCCTCTGCCGCCCCCACGCCCACCGCCTCTGCAACGCCAAGCTGCAACCAGAACCTCGTGACGGTCTCCGCGTCCACGGACAAGGCTGCCTACGGGCCCGACGAAAACCCGCTGCTGACCCTCAAGGTGACGAACGGGGGAGAGGTGCCCTGCCAGGTGAACATCGGCACCTCGCAAATGGAGTTCCTGGTGACCAGCGGCCCGGACCGGGTCTTCTCTTCCAGGGATTGCCAGGCAGCCAGCGAGGACCTGGTGAAGGTGATCGCTCCGGGCGCCAGCGAAACCGCGAACTTCCCCTGGCCCCGGAACCGGAGCGTTGAGGGGTGCCAGGTGGTGGACGCCAAGCCGGGTGCCGGCGGGGCGTACTACATCTTCACGGCCAAGCTGGGATCCAAGGCAAGCCCGAAGGCCGTCTTCCAGCTGAACTGACGTGCCGGCGGCGCCTTAGAGGAACCGGTCCAGCAGGCTGGCTTCAGCCATCCGGCTCAGGCCCTCGCGGACCGTGCGCGCGCGCTGGTCGCCGATGCCGTCAACGGTCATGAGGTCGTCAATGGTGGCGGCCATCAGGAACTGCAGCCCGCCAAAGTGGTCCACCAGGCGGTCGGCAACAGCCTTGGGGACCGCCTTCAGGCCGGACAGCAGCCGGTAGCCGCGGGGCTGGACCACGGCGTCGAGGTTTGCCTCGCCGCCGGCGAACCCCACTATGCCCGAAATCTTTCCCAGGTCGATCAGCTCGGTGGGGCCGAGATTGACCAGCGCGCTGACGGCCTTTTCGATGTCCTCCGGCGAGGCGTCCGGGCTGGCGTAGTCGCGGATGATGACGTCGCTGCCCGGTCCACGGCCCACTGTCAGTTCATCGAGCTGGAGGGACAGGAGCCGGCCGTCTTCGCCGAGTTCCAGGACGTACTGCGAGATTTCCTCGGAGATCCGGCGGACCATTTCCTGCCGCTGCAGGGTAACCGCCACGTCCCGGACGGTCACCATCGCCTCGATCTCCAGTGCGGACAGCGAACTGGTCACCTGGTCAAGGCGGGACCGGTAGCGCTCGAGGGTTGCCAGGGCCTGGTTGGCGCGGGCCAGGACCTTCTCCGAGCCCTCGAGCACATGCCGCAGGCCGTTCACGTACAGCGCGATGATCTGCATGGACTGGCTGACGGAGATGACCGGAACACCGGTCTGGATGGCAACACGCTCGGCGGTGCGGTGCCGGGTACCGGACTCCTGGGTCTCGATGCTGGAATCGGGCACCAGCTGGACGGCCGCGCGGAGGATGTTCCCGGCGTCCCGGTCGCAGATGATGGCACCGTCCATCTTGGCGAGCTCACGCAGCCGGGTGGGGGAGAACTCGATGCCGATGTCGAAGCCGCCGGAGCAGATGGAGTCCACCGTGCGGTCCGAGCCCAGCACGATCAGCGCCCCGGTCCGGCCGCGGAGGATGCGCTCCAGTCCGTCACGAAGGGGAGTTCCAGGTGCCACTCTGCCCAGAGTCGCCCTGAGTGATTCTTCGGGGCTCCGCGCCATAGGTATTCCCTTCAAAGGTGCGGACCGCCGCCCGCAGGATGCCGGCTTTCCGCACGTCGCCGGCAGGATGAAAAGTGCTCATTTTCCCGCAAGCTCAATGATAGGGGCAAGAACTCCAACTTCCGCACGGGCAAGCCCCAAAGTGCCCCATTAGGGGGTTCCCGGAATTACCGCAAAACCGGTCCGTGCTGCAGCCCGGAACCGGCCAGCTTTGCCCCTGGCTAGTCCCGGACCCGGGGAAGTTCCTGACCGAAGGGTCCCAGGGGAGTGATGGTCCTGGTGCTGCTGTCCCAGTGCCTGGCGGCAGTGCACTGGCCCTCCGTTCGCAACTCAAGCAGGTCCAGTGCCGTTCCCACGAGATGCCCGGGAACCCGGCGGGCGAGGGTGACATGCGGTGTCCAGGCATCAGGCATGGTCAACAGGAGCGCGCCGGCCACCCGTTCGTGGAGGGCCCGGTGCAGGTCAAGGAGCGCAGCCGTAACCACAACCGAGCGGGCAAGGACATACTTGCCCGCCCCGGAAGTGAAAACCTGGATACCGGAGAACTCGAGGGCCAGCGGCAGCCCCTGCCAAAGGTCATCGGCGTTGTCCGGCACCGCCAGGTCCTGCACCGTCAGGTCCGGGCCGGCGGCAAGGGTGATGTGCGGGCTGTTGCTGGGTGACGTATGGCCCGCCTGGCTGGGAACACCCGCAGCGGCGAGCCTTGTCCAGTCGGCCCTGATGAGGGAATCGGAGGAGGCGTCCAAAACCAGTTCGATGCTGCGCATGGACACATCATGCCGCTACCGCAGCTTCGTCAGGCACTTGGCTAGCGTGCGCGCTCCCGGAGCATGCGCTGCAGATCCCTGCTGACGGCGGTCAGCGATGCAGCCCGCAGCGCCTTCAGCTCCGCTACCGTCTGCCTGGCGCGGCCGTCGGCCGCGCCCCGGCCTGCATTGCGGTCCTGGTCACGTGCGGAGTCCGGGCCGGTGGTAAGGGGATCGAAAAACAGCTTGCCCTGCGTCGTCATGGGGCCACGCTAACCGCCCGCCGTTTCCCGGTTTTGAACGAATGGTTTCACGGGCGTTAAGCGGGCACGAAACCGGTTTGCGGCACTGCGATAAACTTGTACCTTGGCTGTCCGCCGGCCCGTCCACCGGCCCCGCGGCCCGCCGTTCCGTGAAGCGCAGCGCCTGGAGTGCAGTGCTTTGAAAGGCGCCGCCAGCGCCTGGGCAATCCCAACCGCAGCGAAAGTAGCACCGTGTCCCAAGATGTCCTGACCCCCGCCCGGATCTCCGCGATTCACAAAGAGGCGGGCCGCCGCAGGACCTTTGCTGTCATCTCGCACCCCGACGCCGGCAAGTCCACTCTCACGGAAGCGCTCGCGCTGCACGCCAAGGTCATCGGCACCGCCGGCGCCTCCAGTGGCAAGGCGAACCGCAAGGAAACAGTCTCCGACTGGATGCAGATGGAAAAGGACCGCGGCATCTCCATCAGCTCCGCCGCCCTGCAGTTCTCCTACCGGGATACGGTCATCAACCTGCTGGACACCCCCGGCCACGCCGACTTCTCCGAAGACACCTACCGGGTGCTCGCCGCCGTCGACTGCGCCGTGATGCTGGTGGACGCCGCCAAGGGCCTGGAAACCCAGACCATGAAGCTGTTCGAGGTCTGCAAGCAGCGCAACCTGCCCATCATCACCGTCATCAACAAGTGGGACAGGCCCGGCCTGGACGCGCTTGCCCTGATGGACGAGATCACCGAACGCACCGGCCTGCAGCCCATGCCCCTGACCTGGGCCGTCGGCATCTCCGGTGACTTCCGCGGCGTCTGGGACCTCCGCAACGACCGCTTCGCCCGCTTCCAGCGCAACAACGCCGGCGCGCAGATCGCCATCACCGAATACTTCACCCCGGAGGAAGCCGCGGAAAGCCAGGGCAGCAACTGGTCCGACGCCGTGGACGAGGCCGGCCTGGTGATCGAATCGAACCTGGAATTCGACGTCGACGCCTTCCACGCCGGCAAGGCAACCCCCATCCTGTTCAGCTCCGCCGCGCTCAACTTCGGCGTCAAGGAGCTGCTGGACGCGCTGGTGGACTTCGCCCCGCCGGCGGCACCGCGGCCCGATGTGGACGGCAGCCCGCGGCCCGTCGAATCGCCGTTCTCCGGTTTTGTGTTCAAGGTGCAGGCCGGCATGAACAAGGCCCACCGTGACCACGTCGCCTTCATCCGTGTCTGCTCCGGCGTGTTCGAGCGCGGCATGGTGGTTACCCAGACCCGCACCGGCAAGTCCTTTGCCACGAAGTACGCGCAGCAGGTGTTCGGCCGGGAACGCGAAGTCATCGACGAGGCGTACCCGGGCGATGTGGTGGGACTGGTTAACGCCTCGTCCCTGCGCGTCGGCGACAGCCTGTTCCTCGAGGAGCCGGTGGAGTACCCCGCCATCCCGCTGTTCGCACCGGAACACTTCCAGGTGGCGCGGTCCAAGGACCCCTCCAAGTTCAAGCAGTTCCGCCGCGGCATCGAGCAGTTGGAGCACGAGGGCGTCATCCAGGTGCTCCGTTCCGACGTCCGCGGGGACCAGGCGCCGGTGCTTGCCGCCGTCGGCCCCATGCAGTTCGAGGTGGTGGAGGACCGCATGGCGCACGACTTCAGTGCCCCATGCGCCTGGAACGCCTGCCCTACTCGTTGGCGAGGATTTCGACGGCGGAGGCCATGCCCGCGCTTGCCAACGTGCCCGGCGCCGAGGTGCTGCTGCGGTCCGACGGCGAATACCTCGCCCTGTTCAACGACGTCTGGGCGCTGCGGCGGATCGAAAAGAACCACCCGGACCTCACCCTGGTGCCCATCGGCACGCACAACCCCGCGAAGTAAGGCACCATGACCCCGAACCCATCACCTGTCCGCGCCGTGGTGACCGGCGCCGGTACCGTCAACCCGCTCGGCTCGTCGGTTGCCGACACCTGGGCCGCCCTGGTGGCCGGAAAATCGGGCATTGCCGCCCTGGACGCCGACTGGGCGGAGCAGCTTCCGGTGAAGATCGCGGGCCAGGCCCCTGCCGACCTTTCCGGCCATCTCAGCACCCGCGAAATCAAGCGGATGGACCGCTGCGGCCAGCTGGCACTCATCGCCGCCCGCGAAGCGTGGGCCCAGGCGGGTACGCCCGAGGTGGACCCCGAACGGTTCGCCGTGGTGATCGGCTCCGCCTACGGCGGCCTCGGCTCCACTCTTGAACAGGACCGCACGCTGGCGGAGTCGGGGCCCCGCAAGGTGTCGCCCACACCCTGACCCGGCTCATGGTGAACGGCCCGGCGGCCTGGGTGTCCATCGACCTTGGCGCCCGCGGCGGCGCCCGCACGCCGGTCAGCGCCTGCGCCTCCGGTGCCGAGGCGATTGTGCAGGCGGCGGAGATGATCCGCTCCGGTGCGGCCGACGTCGTGATTGCCGGCGGCGTGGACGCCTCCGTCAACGACCTCGTGATTACCGGGTTCTCCCAGATCCGCGCCTTGTCCACCCGCTCCGATGAGCCGCAGCGCGCCTCCCGCCCGTTCGACGGCGGCCGGGACGGTTTCGTGCTGGCCGAGGGCGCCGGCGTGGTGGTGCTGGAGAGCGAGGAGCACGCGCGTGCCCGCGGCGCGGCGGTGCTGGGTGCGGTGGCCGGCGGCGCAGTCACTTCCGACGCCAACGACATTGTGGCGGCGGACCCGGCCATGCAGCGGCGTGTGATGCAGAAGGCCCTGGAATCGGCCGGGATGCAGCCCGCGGACATCGGCTTCGTCCACGCCCACGCCACGTCCACCCCCGTGGGGGACCGGCTGGAAGGCCAGGCCATCAACGCGATCTTTGGCGCGGACGTGCCGGTGACCTCCACCAAGGGGCACACCGGCCACCTGCTGGGCGGCGCAGGTGCGCTGGCCGCCGTCGTGGTCCTCGAGGCGCTGCGCACGGGTCAGCTGCCGGGGACCCTCAACGTCGAAGAACTGGACCCGGAAGTGGACCTTAACGTCGTCACCGAAGACGTCCACACCCTCCGGCCGGGTTATTCCCCGGCCGGCCTGGTGAACGCCTTCGGCTTCGGCGGGCACAGCGTCGCCCTGGTCATCACGGGCTCGTAGCCAAAACGGCGATCTGGCTGTAGCGGTCGGGCGTGGAGAGCCGCGCGTCAGGCCCGGCTGGGAACCGGAGCCTCCAAGACGCGCTCCTCCTGGGCAACCTCCCCGCCGTCGGTGCGGCGCTCCTTCAGGAAATAGACCAGGCCGGCAGCGATGGTGGATGCGGCCGCCAGGGCGAACAGGCCGGGGATGACGCTGCCCGTCTGTTCCTTGATGATGCCGAAGCCGAAGGGTGCAACGAAGCCGCCCAGGTTGCCCAGCGAGTTGATGATGGCGATCGCCGGGGCCAGCACCAGCGGGTGCAGCCCGGACTGCGGAATGGTCCAGAACAGCGGCGAGGCGCTCTTGAAGCCCATGGCCGCGATGGCAAGGAACACCAGGGCCATGACCGGCGATGCGACGGCGGCCGCGAAGGTGCCAACGGCGGCCACCAGGAGCGCAACCACCAGCAGCGGGCGCTTGGACTTTGCCTTGTCCTGCAGCTTGGCAGCAAAGTACATGGCGAACACGGCGCAGACCCACGGGATGGAGGACAGGAATCCGACGGTGAGGTCCGTGGTGCCCGGGATCTGCTTGATGATGCTGGGCAGCCAGAAGGTGTTGGCATAGATGGACAGCTGCACCGAGAAGTAGATGCCGCACAGCAGCAGGATCTGCGGGTTCAGGAGCATCTTCCAGCGGTTCGCCTTGCCGGCGCCGGCCTTGGCATGCTGGGCGTCCTCGTCGGCGATTGCTGCTGACAGTGCGTCCTTCTCGGCCGGGGACAGCCACTTGGCGTCCCTGATTCTGGCGTCCAGGACAAAGAACACTGCAAAGCCAACCACAACGGACAGTGCGCCTTCGAAGCCGAACAGCCACTGCCAGCCGCGCAGGCCCAAGGCGCCATGGAGGCTGAGGAGCATCCCCGCGATGGGGCCCGAAATCGCGGCGGCGATGGAGGAACCGGCGATGAAGATGGCCGTGGCCTTGCCGCGCTGCCCGGCCGGGACCCAGCGGGCGAAGTAGAAGATGACGGCGGGGAAGAAGCCGGCCTCGGCGGCGCCCAGCAGGAAGCGCAGGACGTAGAACATGGTTTCGTTCTGCACGAAGGCCATCAGGAAGGAAACAGTGCCCCAGCTGATCATGATCCTGGTCAGCCACACCTTGGCGCCGTACTTTTCCATCATGACGTTGCTGGGGAGCTCGAAGATGGCGTAGGCGATGAAGAACAGCCCGGCGCCGAAGCCGTAGGCAGCTGCCCCGATCCCCACGTCAGCCTGGAGGTGGTCCTGGGCGTAGCCGATGTTTGAGCGGTTCAGCTGGTTGCAGACCAGCATGACCAGCATGATGGGCAGCACCCGCTTGAAGAACTTTTCGTGGCCGAGGCCACGTCCGAGACAGCATTGTCCACAGACATCATTGAATGTTTCCTTTGGGGGTTGGGTAACGCAGGCCGGCCGCGGGCGCAGGAAAGCAGTGGGGCCCGTCACAGCGGACCCCACTACTTTACCGGACAGCTGCCGGCGGAGGTTTCTATCGAACGAGGCAGGGCCGCTTCGGGTCGAAGGACCAGCCGTCGATGTAGTACTGCATGCCGATGCTGTCATCGCGGGCGTCCAGGCCGTGCTCGAGGTACAGCTGGTGCGCCTTGTCCAGGGCGTCCCGGTCCAGTTCAATGCCCAGGCCCGGGGCGTCGGGCACCTCGATGGCGCCGCCCTTGATCTGCAGCGGCTCCCTGGTGAGGCCCTGGCCGTCCTGCCAGATCCAGTGGGTGTCCAGGGCCGTGATCTCCCCCGGAGCCGCAGCGCCGGTGTGCGTGAACATGGCCAGCGAGATGTCGAAGTGGTTGTTGGAGTGCGAGCCCCAGGTAAGGCCGAACTCATTACAGAGCTGGGCCACCCGGACCGAGCCGTGCATGGTCCAGAAGTGCGGGTCCGCCAGCGGGATGTCCACGGCGTTGCTGCGGATGGCATGCGACATTTCCCGCCAGTCCGTGGCGATCATGTTGGTGGCCGTCTTCAGGCCCGTGGCCCGGCGGAATTCCGCCATCACCTCACGGCCGGAGAACCGGCCTTCCGCGCCGCAGGGGTCCTCGGCGTAGGCCACGACGCCCTGCATCCGCTTGCCGAGGCGGATGGCGTCCTCGAGGAGCCAGCCGCCGTTCGGGTCCAGTGTCACCCGGGCGTCCGGGAAGCGTTGGGCGAGGGCGGTGACCACATCCACTTCCTCGTCGCCGGACAGCACGCCGCCCTTGAGCTTGAAGTCGCTGAAGCCGTAACGCTCCTGCGCAGCCTCCGCCAGGGCGACGACGGCTTCCGGAGTCATGGCCTCCTGGCGGCGGAGCTTCTCCCACCGGTCGGCGGGCGCGTCCTCCACCAGGTAGGGCAGGTCCGTGCGGGCGTGGTCCCCCACGAAGAACAGGTAGCCGAGCATCGGCACGGACGTGCGCTGCTGGCCGTCGCCGAGCAGTTCCGCCACCGGGACGCCGAGGAACTGGCCGTGCAGGTCCAGCAGGGCTGATTCGACGGCGGTGACGGCGTGGACTGTGGTGCGCAGGTCGAAGGTCTGCAGGCCGCGCCCGCCGGCGTCGCGGTCTGCGAACTCAGCCGCCACCTCGCGCAGGAGCGAGCGGTAGCGTGCCACCGGCTTCCCGCTGATCAGGGCCCCGGCCTCCTCGATGGTGCTGCGGATCTCTCGCCGCCGGGAACCTCGCCGAGGCCGGTGCGCCCGTCCGAATCGGTGATGATCACAACGTTGCGCGTGAAGAAGGGGCCGTGCGCACCGCTGAGGTTCATCAGCATGCTGTCGTAGCCGGCAACCGGTACTACCTCGACGCCGGTGATGGTGGGCTGGCCGCTCATGCGCTGACCTCTGCTTTCTCTGCGGCGGGAACCACGTCGCCGTTGATGCGGCGGTTGAGGTGCCAGGGGTTGGTGTCCTGGAGTGCCTCGGGGAGCAGTTCCTGGGGAATGTTCTGGTAGGCGACCGGGCGGAGGAACCGGTTGATGGCGAGGGTGCCCACGGAGGTGGTGCGGGTGTCGGAGGTGGCGGGGAAGGGGCCGCCGTGGACCATGGCGTGTCCCACTTCGACGCCGGTGGGCCAGCCGTTGACGATGATGCGGCCCACCTTCTGTTCGAGGACAGGGATCAGGGGCGCCGCCGTCGGGTAGTCCGCCTCGGTGAGGTGCAGGGATGCGGTGAGCTGGCCTTCGATCCGGCCGGCTGCGTTGAGCAGGTCCTGGACGTCCTTGTACCGGATGACCAGGGAGGCGGCGCCGAAGATTTCCTCGTGCAGGACGTGGTTGCTGACGAACTGGTCCACGCCGGTGCCGAAGATGGTGGGTGCGGGGGCGTTCCGGGTGTCGCCTGGCGTGCCCTGGCCGAGGAGTTCGACGCCGTCGGCCTTGCCGAGCGCTTCGGTTCCGGCGGTCCAGGACCCGGCGATGCCCTCGGTGAGCATGGTCTGCCCGGCGCAGGCTGCCACGGTGTGGGCGACGGCGGCAGCGAGTTTGTCGCCCGCCTCGCCTTCGGGGGCGAACAGCAGGCCGGGGGAGGTGCACAACTGGCCGGAGCTGCCGGTGACGGCGGTGACGTAGGCGGCGGCGAGGGCGTCGACGTCACCTTTGAGGGCGCCGTCGAACACGAAGACCGGGTTCAGGGAAGACATTTCGGCGTAGACCGGAATTGGCTCGGGCCGGGAAGCGGCGGTCTTCATGAGCGCGGTGCCGGCGGCGCGGGACCCGGTGAAGCCGACCGCCTTGATTGCGGGATCGGAGACCAGGGCCTGGCCGATGCTGGCGCCGGGGCCGTAGATCAGGGAGAACACGCCCGGGTGCAAGCCCGCGTCCTTGACGGCCTTGGTGAGTGCCTGGCCGACGAGTTCGCTGGTGCCGGGGTGGGCGTTGTGCGCTTTGAAGACCACGGGGCAGCCTGCGGCCAGCGCTGAGGCGGTGTCACCGCCGGCGGTGGAGAAGGCCAGCGGGAAGTTGCTTGCGCCGAACACGGCCACGGGCCCGAGCGGGATCTGGCGCTGGCGGATGTCCGCGCGGGGCAGGGGGGTGCGGTCCGGCATGGCGGGGTCGATGCGGACGCCGCGGAAGTCGCCCTGCCGGACGACGTTCGCGAAGAGGCGCAGCTGGCCGGTGGTGCGGGCGCGTTCGCCCTGCAGCCGGGCCGCGGGCAGCCCGGTTTCCTGGCCTGCCCGGATGATCAGTTCGTCGCCGAGGGCTTCGATGTTGTCCGCGATGGCGTCCAGGAACGCGGCGTGGGTTTCCGGGTCAAGGGTGCTGAAGGACGGGAAGGCCTCCTTCGCCGCGGTGGTGGCGGCCTTGAGCTGCTCTTCGGTCAACAGCGTGTATGCGGGCTCCAGCGCCTCGTTGGTGGCGGGGTTGAAGCCGAAGGTTGTCTTGCCGTCGCCGACGACGGTCTGTCCGGCGATCAGGGAGTGTCCGGTGAGGGTCACGTGGGTTCCTCCTGTGTAGCGGGTGTCGGGGGACTGTCAGGAAACTTTGGCGATGAGGGCTTTGAGGTCCGCCAGGTCCTTTTCGGCCATGTTCTGCAGCGGGGGACGGACCGGTCCGGCGGAGCGGCCGATGGCGTCCAGGCCGCCCTTGACGATGGAGACGGCGTAGCCCTTCACGCGGTCCCGGATATCCAGGTAGGGGATCACGAAGTCGTTCAGCTTCTGGTTGACGGCCGCGCGGTCGTTGTTGCGGACATCCTGGTAGAAGTCCAGGGCAAACTGCGGGACGAAGTTGTACATGGCGCTGGAGTAGGTGCTCATGCCCAGTTGCAGCAGCGGCAGGGCGAAGGTCTCCGCGGTGGGCAGGCCGCCGAGGTAGAACAGGCGGTCGCCGAGCTTGGCGTAGACGCGGGCGTCGTGTTCGAGGTCGCCCACGCCGTCCTTGAAGCCGATCAGGTTTTCGTGGCGGTCAGCCAGGGTGGCAACGGTGGTGTCCTTGTAGATGGCGTTGGCGCGGTTGTAGATGATGACGCCGAGGGAGGTGGAGCTGCAGACGGCGCTGACATGGTCGATGAGTCCGCCCTGGTCCGCTTCAGTGAGGTACGGGGGGAGCAGCAGGATGCCTTCGGCGCCGGCGGCCTCGGCGGCCTGGGCGTTCTCGATGGCCTGCGCCGTGGATCCGCCCGCGGAGGCCAGCACCGGAACCTGGCCACCCACCTCGTCGACGGCGGCAGCAACCACGCGCGCGGATTCGGCCGGGGTCAGGGAGAACCCTTCGCCTGTGCCGCCTGCTGCGAAGAGGCCGGCCACCGGGAAGCTTGCCTGCCACGCAAGGTGCTTGCGGTAGTTCTCCTCATCGAACTGCAGCCGGGCGTCAAAGGATGTCACCGGGAACGACAGCAGGCCGTCCTTCAGCGTGTTTGCCAGTTCCTGCGGGGTGTATTTTGCCACGGTGTGTCCTCCATGTGATCGCCGTGTGCGGCGGCTGGTGTTGGGTTCCCGTTCAGGTTAGGCAGCGGACATCATGCCTGTCTAAGTGTATTTATGTATCTATTGATGCCGTAAAGGCATCATGCTGTCCGGCGTCCTGCTTCTACTCCGCGCGGAATTCCAGGTCCTGCAGGAGGCGCCGCAGGGCCGGGTTCTCCAACTTGCGGTTCCAGATCGCGTGCAGCTCAACGGGTTGTTCCGTATCCATCCCTGCGATGGGGAGGAACTCGACGCCTTTGAGCCCCAGGAGCGTGGCCGAGTGTGGAACGAACGCGACTCCGCGGCGGGCGGCCACCAGCGAAACCATGGTGAGGACCTGGCTGACCGTATGCACCACATTGGCGTGCTGGATGGGGAGCAGCTTCACCACCAGGTCGTAGAAGTACGTGGCTTTGGTGGGTGAGTGCATGATGAGCGGTTCATCCTTGAAGTCGTCGTCCTCCACCGGCCGGGTCAGCCGGGCAAGCCGGTGGCCCTCCGGGACTGCCAGCATCATCGCTTCCCGGTACAGCAGGTGGGAGTCGAAGGTGTCCCGGTCGAAGGGCGGCCGTGCCAGACCGAGGTCCAGCCGGCCGGTGAGGAGCCCCTCGATCTGTTCGCCGGTCACGAGTTCCTGGAGGTCGACGTCCACGTCCGGAATGATTTCCGCAACCTCCTCGAGCAGCGGCCCGAGGATGCTGAAGCCGCTGGCTGCCGTGAAGCCGATCCGGAGGACACCCGAGCGGCCGGTGGCGATCCGCCTGGCAGTGACAGGCGCCCGGGCCGCCAATGCCATCAGCCGTTTCGCCTCCTCCAGAAAGGCGCCGCCAGCCGGGGTCAGCTGGACCTTCCGGTTGTCGCGTTCCAGCAGCTCCGTCCCGATGGCCTTCTCAAGCTTCTGGATCTGCCGGCTCAGCGGAGGCTGGGTCATGTTCAGCCGCTCCGCAGCCCTGCCGAAGTGGAGTTCCTCTGCCACCGCGATGAATCCGGCCAACTGGTCAAACGTAAACATGATGCCTTTCGGGTATTACTCGATGCTCATATGGGCTTAGACAGGCATCATACTCCTCCCTAAACTCGACCTAGCGAGCCCGAAGTGATTCGGTTCACAAGCCATCCGGGCCAGTCCGGAGCAGTATCAAGGAGTCCCAATGAAGCACTTCCCCTCCCGCCGCACCGTCCTGGGTGCGGCGTCCGCCATCACGCTGCTGGCGCTGACTGCGTGCGGCAATGTTGCCGGCGGTGCCAGCAATTCCGCAGAGTACCCGTCCGGGCCCATCAACCTCACGGTCGGCCAGGCGGCCGGCGGCAGCACCGACCTCATTGCCCGTGCCCTCGCCGAAGGCGCTTCCAAGACCCTCGGCCAGCCGATGCCCGTAGTCAACAAGCCCGGCGCCAACGGCGCCCTGGCCACCAAGGAAGTGGCCGGCAAGCCGGCCGACGGGCAGGAACTGGTCCTGTTGACCGCCTCCCTCATCACCATCACCCCGCTGGCCGTGACGCCGGATGAAGCCGTCAACATCGACGACCTGGACATCATCGCCGGCCTTTCCCAGGACGACTACGTCCTGGTGGCCAGCCCCGAGTCCGGCTTCAAGAGCTTCAAGGACGTCACCGACGCCGGCCGCAACGTCACCTTTGGCACCACCGGAGTGGGCACCGGCAGCCAGCTGGCCCAGACCGTGCTCTTCAAGCAGGCCAACGTCACCGGCACCGACATCCCGTTCGACAGCGGCAAGCCCGCCCTGACCGCGGTCATGGGCAACCAGGTGGAGCTCGCCACCATCCAGCTCGGCGAGGCCATGCCGCAGATTGAGGCCGGCAAGGTGTCCCCGCTCCTGGTCTTCTCCGAGGACCGCAACAGCTTCCTGCCGGATACCCCGTCCGCGAAGGAAGCCGGTTACGACGTCCCCGTTGCGCAGTACCGGGCCGTGGCCGCCCCCAAGGGAACGCCGCAGGAGGTCAAGGACAAGCTCCTCGATGCCTTCCAGGAAACCTTCAAGTCGGACGCCTACAAGGAGTTCAACGAGAAGAACATGCTGACCCCCAAGGAACTCTCCGGCGAGGAAGTTGTTGAGGAATGGAAGGGCTACGCAGCCAAGTACAAGGAGCTGGTGGAGAAGTACGACATCAGCCTGAGCGGAAATAAGTGATTCCTGTGAACGGAACACCCGCAGTACCCGCCGGGGGAGGGAGGACCGCTGCCTCCCCCGGCGGGGACGCCCCCCGCACCGGGAGCGGCGAAGCCCTGGAGGACCTGACCCCGGAACAGCTCGCTGCCCAGTGGGAAGCGGAGAAGCCACCCGCGGCAGGGGCCCTGGCCAACACGGCGTCCTCGCTGGTGGTGGTCGGTGTGGGGATTGCCGCCGTCGTCCTTTCCATCGCGATGGGGCTGGGAACGCCGGACAAGCCGCAGCCCGGACTCTGGCCCTTCCTCATCAGCTGCGCCATGGTGGCCCTCGGCCTCTTCCAGCTGATAATCGGCCGGCACAACCGTGACGCTGAAAAGTTCACCAGGATGTCGACGGCGCCCCTCACCGGCCTGATGACGCTCGCGGCCATGGTGGCCCTCATGCCCCTGATCGGATTCGAACTGCCCGCCCTGGTGCTGTGCATCATATGGATGCGCTTCCTGGGCGGCGAAACCTGGCGTTCCACGCTCCTGGTCAGCGCGCTCGTCGTCGTTGCCTTCTACGGCATCTTCGTCCTGGCGCTCCGCACTTCCATTCCCCACCTCTTCTAGGAGAACGCCGTGGACTTTTTGAACCCCGTCATTAACGGGTTTGCGGTTGTCCTGGAGCCGACGAACCTCCTCTACTGCCTGGTGGGCGTCGTCATCGGCATGCTCATCGGAGTGCTGCCCGGGCTGGGCCCGGCGGCAACCATCGCCATCCTGCTCCCGCTGACCTACGGCGTGGAACCGGTCACCGCCATCATCATGCTGGCCGGCATCTTCTACGGCGCGCAGTACGGCGGCACCATCACCTCCGTGCTCCTCCGCCTCCCCGGCGAGGCATCCTCCGTGGTTACGGTCTTCGACGGCTACCAGCTGGCGAAGCAGGGCAAAGCCGGCACCGCCCTGGGGCTGGCCGCCATTGGCTCGTTCGTCGGCGGCACGGCCGCCATCATCGGCCTCACTTTCCTTGCCCCGCTCGTGGCCGGCTTCGCCCTGGACTTCGGGCCTCCGGAATACACCGCCCTGGCCCTGCTGGGCATCCTCCTGGTGGCAACCATCAGCAGCGGCGCCAAGGCCAAGGCCCTCATCGCCGCCGCCCTGGGACTCCTGCTTGCCACCGTGGGCCGGGACATCTTCACCGGCGAAAGCCGCTTCACCTTCGGCAGCCTGCAGCTGGCGGACGGCATCGACTTCGTCCCCATCGCCATGGGCATCTTCGGCCTGGGCGAAATCCTCTACAACCTGGAGGAACGGCACCGTGCCGCCAAAGCGCCGTCGAAGGTAGCCAACGTCTGGCCCTCCCGCGGCGACCTGAAGCAGGCCTCCGGCGCTATTGGCCGCGGCTCCGTCCTGGGCTTCTTCCTGGGCATCCTCCCCGGCGGCGGCGCCACCATTGCTTCCATGGCCTCGTATGCCATGGAAAAAAAGCGGGCCAAGCAGCCGGAACGCTTCGGCAAGGGCGCGCCGGAAGGCGTTGCCGGGCCGGAAACGGCCAACAACGCCGCCGCCACCTCCTCCTTCATCCCGCTGCTGACCCTCGGCATCCCGGCCAACGCCACCATGGCGCTGATGTTCGGTGCACTGCTGATCCAGGGCGTCACGCCCGGGCCGGGACTCGTTGAGGAAGACCCGGAGCTGTTCTGGGGCGTGGTGAACTCGATGTACATCGGCAACATCCTGCTGCTGATCATGAGCCTGCCGCTGGTGGGCATCTTCGTCCGGATCCTCCGCGTCCGGGCTGCCATCCTGGCGCCCATCACGGCGCTGATCACCCTGCTCGGTGCCTACACCATCAACAACAGCATGTTCGACGTCACCCTCGTGGTGGTCTTCGGCGTGGTGGGTTACCTGATGAAGAAGTTCGGCTACGAACCCGGCCCGCTGGTGCTCGCCTTCGTCCTCGGCGAACTCCTCGAAAGCTCCATGCGCCGTTCGCTGCTGACGTTCGGCGGCGACCCGCTCGGATTCTTCGGCCGCCCCATCTCGGCCACCCTGCTGGTGGTCTTCGTCCTGGTGGCCGTGCTGCCGTTCATCCGCAGCGCCATCGCCAAGCGCAGGACCGTCTCCACCCCAACAGCCGCCAGGCCGGACATAAAGGAAAAGGTATGAGCATCGTCGTCGGATTCGTTCCCACCCCTGCCGGAGAAGCGGCCCTCGCGGCAGGCATCGCCGAAGCGCGGCTGCGGAGCGAAGACCTCCTGATCGTCAATTCCGCCCGGGAGGGCGCTGTCGTGGATAAGTCAGTGGCCCCGGACAGCCTGCTGGAGCAGGCGGCCCGGCGCGCGGCAGATGCGGGCGTGGAGGCGCGCGTGATCCAGCCGCCGTACCAGCACGACCTCGCCGACGAGTTCCTGGACGTGGCCCGCGAGGCCAACGCGTCCCTGATCGTCATCGGGCTGCGCCACCGCACCCAGGTGGGCAAGCTCATCCTGGGCAGCCACGCCCAGCGCATCCTGATGCAGGCGGACCGGCCTGTGCTCGCGGTCAAGGCCGACGGCGGCAACTTCTAGCAGCGGAAGGACCGAGGCAGCATGTACAGGCACAATCCGGTCCGGCGGGCAGCGGCACTTCCCCAGGCGCCGGTACCCGACTGGTCAAAGCTCGCCAGGGACGACTACGTGGAGGTGCGGATCTCCAGCGGGTCAGTGTTCGCCGGAACCATTGACATGATCGCCGCCAACCGCAGCGTCTTCTGGGTGATCCGCAGCGACGGTGCCGGCCGGACCATGGTGTACTCGGGCGACGACGTTTCAGTCACCAAGGTGGCCAGGCGGCGGGAGTTCGCCGCTGCCTAGCCTCGCTTCGGTGCTGGGAAAGCCGGTGGTCCCAGCAGGGGCCACCGGCTTTTTTACGTCCGACGGCGGACATGGTCAGCAAGTGCATCGAGCGCCGGGATCTGCCCCTTGACCAGCTTCAGGCGGGCCTCGTGCTCGGGGAACCAGCGGGCGTCGTCGACCTCGGGGTAGTCCTGGATCCGGCCGGAGCCCTTGGGCCATTCCAGCGGAAAGGTGTTGCTGGTGATCTGCCCGGGCTGGAAGTCCTGCTCGGCCGTAAACACGGTGATGATTTTGCCGGAGGGCTGCTTGAAATCACCAAGATGGCGGTAGTCAGCGTCCGGCGCCGCGGTACCCATCTCCTCCGCAAATTCACGCAGCGCGGCCACCAGCGGGTCCTCATCATCCGTGTATTCGCCCTTGGGGATTGACCAGGCGTGCGTGTCCTTGCGGGCCCAGAACGGTCCGCCCATGTGGGCGATCCAGACCTCCAGTCCCTCGGTCCCGCCCTGCCCCCTTCTGTACAGCAGGATTCCTGCGCTTCGTACCGGCATATCTCCTCCAGTGGTGCGGCGAAAAAAGTTCCGGATCCGCCGTCCGGTGTTAACCCGCAGTTCACGGTGCTGCTTTAGGTTATTCCTTCAAGCACTCTGCTCGAAGGGGACCCGTCATGGCCAATATTGCTGAAGTGTTGGGTCGGCTGACGCCGGAAGAACTTGATGAACTCCGTGGCCTGGGCCCCCAGGGCCACTTGCCGCGGCATCTCCAGGATGCTTTGGACCGTGCTGCGGGCGGCCCCGGCTCAGGACGGGGATACTACGTCCCGACCGGCAACGTCAGCGCCACGGGCGGTCCGCTGCTGGCGCTGCGCAGCGACGTGTCCAGCTGGCTCTTCAATTCGCACCGCGACGACCCGGACCAGCTGCCGCGGCACCAATAGTTCCAGCTCTGTCCCGGCCGTATATTGAGAGGCCGGGCGCACGTCATCCTGCCATCCGCGACAAGACCCGGCAGGCGGCGATGCTGAACCAGAGCTGAAGGTCGTGGTACCTGTCCCGGAGCAGATGACCTGTGAAGAGACCGGTCGGTTCCTGGTGTCCGGAGAGCCAGTCCCGGGCATGGTCTGTCTTCTCCGACGTGAAGCCGGGCAGGATGATGGTGATGGTGTCGAGGGCAGAGACGAGGTCCGTCATCCAGAAGGGAAAGCTGAATTCGGTCCAGTCGGCGACCCGCCCCTTATCCGGGTAGGCGTCCGGTTCGAAGAGCCGGCCTGCCAGAAGTACAGCGGCCATCCTGGCTGAGGGGCCGGTTCGGTGCCGGGGATGGGCTGCGTACGCCCTGAGCACCACTCCTGTAATGAGGTGTGAGAACGGCTGCGTGGGGTCGGCGGAAATGGTCTGCGATTCTCCAAGGGCGTCCAGGTCCTTCCACGTGTACGGAGTGGGAGGGCCCAGCCGCCGTCGTCCTGCCGCATGGCCTCGAGCCAATTGAATGCGAGTTCCACGCGTGGGTCCTCCGGGTACCCGGCTTTGACGAGTAACTCCAGGAAGCCTGCGGTGTAGTTCGGAGAATACTGGTTGCCGTAGATCCCCCGCAGGTCACCCTGGGCTGACTGGTGCGAGAACACGAATTCGGCGGCCGCGGCGAGGGCAGGATGTTCCCTTGTAAGCCCGAACATCTCCACGAGGAACCCGAGCTGCCGGTAGGCCTCCAGGAGGTTGTAGTCCGTTCCGGCCCGGGGGCGCCTCCCCGGATAAATCCATGACCCGTCAGTTCCCTGGCGCCGCACGATCCCTCTCGGGACCGGGAGGTGCCAGAGGACTTCTGCAGGCGTCCCTACGGAGCCGTGGGTAAGATCCCGGATTGCCCAATACCGCACGGCCGGATTCCTGCCCGCCACCAGGGGAGGGATCGGGTCGAAGCGAAGGCTGTGCAGCCATGCCATGAAACCATGATCCCCTTCATCCTGCCCGCGGGTCAGGATGCCGCCGGGAGGGTGAACGTTACGGTGGTGCCTTCCCCGGGTTCGCTGGCAAGGCTGATGGCGCCGCCGTGCCCTTCCACGATGGTCTTGCTCACCGGCAGTCCCAGGCCTGCCCCGGGGATGGCCGTTGCCCGCGACCGGGCCGAGCGGAAGAACTTGGTGAAGGCCTGCTCCTGCTCGTCGGCATCCATTCCAAGGCCGGTATCGGTAACGGAACAGGTGAGCTTGCCGCCGCTCTTGCGCGCGCAAACGGTGATGTGGCCTCCGCCCGGCGAGTACTTGACCGCATTGGAGAGCAGGTTCCGGACAACCTGACGGATCCTTTCCGGGTCGAAGCGGGCCGGCAGCGGCTGTTCAACATCGAGGTGGAGCCGGAGTCCGTTCAGGGACGCCTTGGGAGCCTCCGCTCCGACCACTTCGGTTACCAGTTGCGCCAGGTCTGCCTCTTCCAGTGACAGGTCCACCCGTTCCGATGCGACGGCTATGAGGTCGTTGACCAGGGACAGCAGGTGCCCGGCATTCCGGTGGACCACCAGGAGTTCCTCCCGGATGTCCTCGTGGCCGGGCTCTTCCAGCACCAGCTCGAGGTAGCCCAGGATCGACGTCAGCGGTGTCCGCAGCTCATGGGAAACAGTTGAGACAAAGTCGTCCTTGGCGGCCAGGGCGCGGATCAATGTGGTCACATCAACGAACGTGACAACTGCGCCGCCGTCCTTCCCGTCGCGGGCGGGTATGCCGTGGGCACTGACGGAGTAGGCGTGCTGTTCCTTCGGCCCGCCCGCCCAGTACAGCTCGTCGCGGAACTCGACGCCGGCGGCAGCGCGGGCAACGGGCGTCGCGTCGGCGGGCACGGAAGTTGCGCGGTCCGGCAGGAGGAGGCCGTTGCCGGCATTTCCGGGAAGGGCGGCCAGCGCCGGGTCCGCCTGCAGCGCCTTGTTGGTCAGGACGGTTCCACCGTTCCCGTCCACCACCCAGACACCGATGCCAACGGCCCCAGGACAGCGTCCAACAGCCGCTGCTTCCGGACGCTTTCGGCGAGTGCCACTTCGAGTGCATTCTCTTTGTCCACCAGCCGTTGGCGCTGCCGGCGGATAGTTCCGGCTACCAGGTGGGCGGTCACTGCGACGGCGGACAGGATGAGAGGCAGAAAGATGGTGCGGATCATGGACGCTGACGTGGGGGGCGAACCGGCGACGATGGAAGGCACCACCGTGCTGAGCACAGTGCCAAGGATCGCCAGGACAACCATGTACCGGCGCGGCTGCGCTGCCAGCCAGACCACCGGGAACACAAGCAGCAGGCTCATGACGTTGAAGGGCGGGCCGCCCGCCTCACGGGTGAACCCGATCGCCAGGCAGTCCAGAACGGCTATCACCGCAAAAGCTTCGGTACGCAGCCTGTTCCACGGCAGCGCCAGGCAGGCGGCAAAGAGCGCAGCATGCGCAAGCAAAGCCAGCTGGAACTGCCTGTTATCCAGGGCCGAGGGGTTGAAGACCGCGGCGGCCACCACCACCAAGACGACGGTCACGGTAAGCGGCAGTTGGCTCAGCACCATTCGGCTGCGGACGCCAAGCCCGCCGAACAATCCGTCGAACTGGCCTGTAACAGGCAGGTCCGGCGGCGCGGCAGCAGTGCCTTGCCCGGCCGCGTTGACAGTGGCTTCCCCGGCTTGTTTCATTTCCGCCCCCCAGCGCAAAGACAGAAACCCCCGTCTGCATGAAGGCACTTTTCCTCAGGCTACCCGCGAACCGGCGTGCGGTGAACAAGGAATTGCTTTGTGTCCTGGACAGCGCGCAGGGCGTCGCTGCTCCGCGCAAGGCAGAAGCAGTGGAGAACAGGGCCGGGCGAAGGCGAGGGCCTACCCGATCAGGAGACTGAGTGCCTCCGTCAGGTGGGACACTTCGCGCACCGAGAAGCCTGCCGGCACGGGACCCGGACCTGTATGGCTGGCCGGGACCACCGCGTGGGTGAACCCCAGCCGGTGCGCCTCCTGGATGCGCTGGTTGATGCCGGGCACGGGCCGGACCTCGCCCGCGAGCCCCACCTCGCCAAACGCAATGAGGCGGACCGGCAGGGGTTTGCGTGCTTTTGCTGATGCGACGGCCAGGGCAACGGCGAGGTCGGTGGCGGGCTCGCTGAGCTTCACCCCGCCCACGGTGGCCACGTAGGAGTCGTCCTTGTGCAGCAGGGTTCCGGCGCGCTGCTGCAGCACGGCCAGCAGCATGGATACGCGGGAGCTGTCCAGCCCGCTGGTGGCCCGGCGCGGCTGCGAGTTGGGGCTTTCGGCGAGCAGCGACTGCACCTCCGCGAGCAGCGGACGGCGGCCCTCCATGGTGACGGTGATGCAGGTGCCGGAGACCGGGTCCTTGGTGCGGCTGACAAAGAGCCCGCTGGGATCGGCAAGGCCTTCAATACCGTTCTCGTTCAGGTCGAAGCAGCCGACGTCATCAGTGGGCCCGTACCGGTTCTTGACCGCGCGGAGCAGCCGCAGCCGGGAGTGCCGTTCGCCCTCGAACTGGCACACCACATCCACCAGGTGCTCCAGCAGCCGGGGCCCGGCGATGGAACCGTCCTTGGTCACATGGCCCACCAGCAGCGTGGTCATGTTGCGGCGCTTGGCGGCGGCAATAATCGATGCCGCCACTTCCCGGACCTGGGACACGCCGCCAGCACTGCCGTCCACGTCCGCGCTGCTGAGGGTCTGCACCGAATCCACGATCAGGAGCCGCGGTTCGATCTTCTCCACCTGGCCCAGTGCCTGGCCGAGGTCCGTTTCCGCGGAGAGGTACAGGGATTCGGCGACGGCGTCGATCCGTTCGGCACGGAGTTTCACCTGCGCAGCGGATTCTTCGCCGGTGACATAGAGGACGTCCTGGGCTGTCCGGGCGAACTTGGCCGCGACATCGAGCAGCAGGGTCGACTTGCCTACGCCGGGTTCGCCGGCCAACAGGATGACGGCGCCGGGTACCAGTCCGCCGCCGAGTACCCGGTCCAGCTCATCCATCCCGGTGGGCATGAAGGCAGCCGTGGTGGCATCAACCTCGGCAATGGGCCGCGCGGGTTCGACAACTGTTGTGGCCGCCGTCGTACGCGCCACGGCGGTGCCGGTCTCCTCAACGGTGCCCCACGCCTGGCACTCGCCGCAGCGTCCCACCCACTTAACGGTGGTCCAGCCGCACTCAGCGCATTTGTAGCCGGGCGCCTTGGACGCCCGGGAAGTCTTTGTTGCCATGCGTTCAACCCTAAAGGCGGCCACTGACATTACCCGCCAGCTCCGGGCGCGAGTGGCTAAACCAAAGGGGCGGGCCAGGTAGGGGCGCGTCAGAGGGCAGGCAGGATGTCCCTGGCCTCGCGGGCGTCCATGCCGGTAGCCTCCAGAAGGTCCACCATCAGCGGCCGGTACAGCATCACCACCGTTTCGCCCTCCAGGCGCTGGACTTCCAGGAGCTTCGGATGCAGCCGCAGCGCAATTTCGCTGAGCTCCCGGCGGGCCGTGCGCAGGTGGGCGCGGCGGACGCCGTCGTGCGTTTCCGCCAGCCCCAGCGACAGCTCGTCAATCGCGGCAGCGGTCTCCTGAAGCACCTCCGCAATGTTTTCGGTCGCCTCGTCTGACAGCGCCGCGTGGTTGATGGCGCTGGTGAGCCGCCGCGCAAACACCCTGCTGTTGCGGAGGGCGAGGTCAATGAAGTCCAGTGACTGCTGCAACTGGTCAAGTTCATCCCGGTGCCGGCGGTACGCAGGGGCCAGCCTCGCCACCTCGCCCGAGGCCCGCAGGGAATGCCGCATACCGTCAACCAGCGGCTGGCAGTTCCGGCCCCGGACCAGCGCGTGCCACGCCCGGGTGGAATCACTGTCCACCAGCGCCTCGGCGCATTCACGCAGCACCTCCGCAAGCTCATGCAGCAGCTTCCGGACGTCCTTGCGCGGCTCCCGGCGCGGGTCCTTGGGCGCCACGATGGTCACCAGCAGGGCGAACAGGCCCCCGATGACGGCATCGATGCTCCTGGTGAACGGCCCGCCGGACGGCGCCGGCAGCAGCACCACCAGCAACGACTGCAGCGCCAGCTGCGTGGTGAAAATATTGCCGCTGTCCAGGAATCGCGCCAGCAGGATGGAGAACAAAAGGACGACGGCGGCCTGCCAGATCCCGCCGCCCAGCCAGTGCAGGAGCAGGTCACCCACCGCGATGCCGATAGTGCAGCCCAGGCCCACCTCCAGCACCCGCCGCAGCCGCGGCTCGCGCGAGAAGCCCAGGGCAATCAGCGAGGAGGTGGCGGCGAACAGCGGGCCCGAATGCCCCAGCACGTACTCGGCAAAGGCATAGGCACCTACCGCGCACACTGTCATTTGGATGGCCGGAACCAGCGAATTGCGGCTGCGGATCAGCCCGGTGCGGACCCTGCCGCGCAGGAACCGCCTGCCTGCTGAGAGTCCTGCTGCGGGGGCCATGCCGTCCAGTCTATTTGCTGCCCGCGGCCTTTAATTTGCACCCTGCCCCCTACGACTGCAGATGTGATCTGCGCAATGGGAACCCGGCAGTTGTCAGCGAAAATCCCGTCGCCGTTAATGTTCCGTTCACCTTGGGCAGGGCATCCCGTTACCTGCGGCCCTTAACTTCGATGAAGGTACACAACGTACGCATCGCGCTGCAGGGTTCTCCGTCCCTGTCCCGCACTGAATAACCCTGGAAGGGGTACATCTAAGTGAAGGCACTACGCATCGGCCGCCACGCGGCTATCGCTGTTATCGCAGCCGGCGCACTCGCGCTCACCTCCTGCGGTTCAGACAACGCCACTGGCACCGCTCCCGCAGGTGGCCAGACCTCGGGCACCAAGGTCACCGGCACGCTGACCGGCATCGGCTCCTCCGCGCAGGGCGCGGCCATGGACGCCTGGAAGACCGAATTCGCTGCGGCCAACCCCGGGGCCACCGTGCAGTACTCCCCGGACGGCTCCGGCGCCGGCCGCAAGGCCCTCTTGGATGGTTCCGCGCAGTTCGCAGGTACGGACGCCTACCTGAAGGATGACGAATACGAGAGCTCCAAGGAGATCTGCGGACCGGACGGTGCAATCAACATTCCCGTCTACATCTCCCCGATTGCTGTTGCATTCAACCTTCCCGGCATCAGCGAGCTGAAGCTTGACGCTGCCACGGTGGCCAAGATCTTCCGCGGCGAGATCGCCAAGTGGAACGATCCCGCGATCGCCGCCCTGAACGAGGGCGTCGAGCTGCCCGACCTGAAGGTCACTCCGGTAAACCGGTCGGATGACTCCGGCACCACCAGCAACTTCACCGACTATCTTGCTGCCGCTGCCCCCGAGGTATGGACTGACAAGTCCTCCGGCGTCTGGCCCGCCAGCCTCCAGGGTGAGAACGCCAAGGGCACCTCCGGCGTGGTGAAGACCGTCACCGACACCCCGGGTGCCGTGACCTACGCTGACGATTCCGCCGTCGGTGGCGACCTTGGCGTTGCCCAGATCAAGGTGGGCGAATCCTTCACCACCATCTCCGCCGAGGCAGCCGCCAAGGCTGTGGACGCAGGCTCACCGGTGGAAGGCCGCTCCGCCAACGACCTGTCCATCAAGCTGGACCGCAAGACCACCGCAGAGGGCGCTTACCCGATCGTGCTCGTTTCCTTCCACGCTGTCTGCTCCACCTACGACAGCCAGGAGACCGTTGACCTGGTCAAGGCATTCGAAAGCTACGTAGTCTCCGAGGAGGGCCAGCAGGCCGCCGCTGATTCCGCGAAGTCCGCCCCGCTCTCTTCCGAGCTGGCCGAGAAGGCCACCAAGGCCATCGAGTCCATCAAGGTCAAGTCCTAATCAACGCGCCAAAACCGGGTTCCCCGCCTGCCGAAAGGCAGTGCGGGGAACTTCGGTTTGGACGCACCATTATTCAGTGTCAGTAAACGATCGAAGGGCCGTCGAATGACCGCCACCTCCCTGACCAGCACCCAGGGCGCCGGCCGTGCCGGTGACAAAGTCTTTTCCGGGGCCGCGCTGGCCGCCGGCTGCCTCATCCTCGCTGTCCTGTTTGGCGTGGCGCTCTTCCTGGTGGTCCAGGCCATTCCGGCGCTGACCGCCCCGGCAGCGGAAATCCAGGGCGGCGAAGGGTTCTTCGCCTACATCTGGCCAATCGTCATCGGCACCATCATTGCGGCTGCCATCGCCCTGGTCATCGCCACCCCGATCGCCATTGGCGTCGCCCTGTTCATCTCGCACTTCGCGCCCCGCCGCCTCGCTTCCGGCCTGGGCTACGTGGTGGACCTGCTCGCCGCCATCCCGTCAGTCATCTACGGCGCCTGGGGCGCGGCATTCCTGGCCAAGGAAATCTCCCCGGCCTACAACTGGCTCGCGGCGAACATGGGCTGGCTGCCCATCTTCCAGGGACCGGCCTCCGCCACCGGCAAGACCATCCTCACCGCCGGCATTGTCCTTTCGGTCATGGTGCTGCCCATCATCACCTCGCTGTCCCGCGAAATCTTCCTGCAGACCCCCAAACTGCACGAGGAAGCCGCGCTGGCGCTCGGTGCCACCCGCTGGGAAATGATCAAGATGTCCGTGTTCCCCTTCGCCCGTCCGGGCATCATCAGCGCCGTCATGCTGGGCCTGGGACGTGCACTTGGCGAGACCATGGCAGTGGCCCTGGTGCTCTCTTCCGGCGCCCTGACCGCCAGCCTGATCCAGTCCGGCAACCAGACCATCGCCGCGGAGATCGCCCTGAACTTCCCCGAGGCAAGCGGCCTCAAGGTCAGTACCCTGATCGCCGCCGGCCTGGTCCTGTTCATCATCACCCTGGCCGTGAACATGATCGCCCGCTGGATCATCAGCCGGCACAAAGAATTCTCGGGAGCCAACTAAATGACCTCCACGCTTACCCCGGTTCGCAGCAAGCGCTCCGCACTCACCAAGGGCCAGTTGCCCAAGTACGCTCCCTACGTGGTTTTGGCCGCCGCGCTCATCGTCGGCGCGGCCATCCTGGCCCTGCTGGGTTTCAATGCCTTCGGCTGGGGCATCGTTTCGGCGCTCCTGTTCGCTATCGGGCTGGTGTCCTGGAGTGCCGCAGTGGAAGGATCCCGCAAAGCCAAGGACAAGCTGGCCACCTGCCTGGTGGTCGGGTCCTTCCTGGTGGCGCTGCTTCCGCTGGTCTCGGTGATCTGGACCGTCCTGGTCAACGGCGTTCCCGGACTGCTGACCCCCGGCTTCCTCAGCACCTCGATGAACGGCGTCACCGGCGTCTACGACAACAAGGCGGTGGAGGAGGGTGCCCCGGTGGTGGGCGGCATCTACCACGCACTGCTGGGCACCGTGCAGATCACCCTGCTGGCAACCCTCATCTCCGTTCCGGTCGGCCTGCTCACCGCCATCTACCTGGTGGAATACGGCAATGACGGCCGCCTTGCCAGGGCCATCACCTTCTTCGTCGACGTCATGACCGGCATCCCGTCCATCGTGGCCGGCCTGTTCGCCGCGGCCTTCTTCTTCGCCGTCGTGGGCCCGGGCACCAAGACCGGCGCAGTGGCGGCCGTCGCCCTGTCGGTGCTGATGATCCCCGTGGTGGTCCGCTCCAGCGAGGAAATGCTGAAGATCGTCCCTAACGAGCTGCGCGAAGCGGCCTACGCCCTGGGCGTCCGCAAGTGGCGCACCATCCTCAAGGTGGTCATCCCGACGGCGATCTCCGGCATTGCCTCCGGCGTCACCCTGGCTATCGCCCGGGTCATCGGCGAGACCGCCCCGATCCTGGTCACCGCGGGCTTCGCCACCAGCATCAACTCGAACGTTTTCGGCGGCTGGATGGCTTCGCTGCCCACGTTCATCTACACCCAGATCCTGAACCCCACGTCGCCGGCCAACCCGGATCCGTCCTCCCAGCGCGCGTGGGGCGCGGCCCTGGTGCTGATCATCCTGGTGATGATCCTCAACCTGGCGGCACGGCTCATCGCCCGCGTCTTCGCGCCCAAGACCGGCCGCTGACGCACGCTTCAGGGACTGTCACTACCGCCCCGGCGGGCGGAAACCTAGACTCATTACATACCCAGCAAGTGAAGGAACACCATGTCTAAGCGCATCGACGTCAAGGACCTGAACGTGTACTACGGCGACTTCCTCGCCGTGGAGGACGTCACCATCAACATCGAGGCCAAGTCCGTCACCGCTTTCATCGGCCCGTCCGGCTGCGGCAAGTCCACCTTCCTGCGGACTCTGAACCGCATGCATGAGGTCCTTCCCGGTGCGCGCGTGGAGGGTGAGGTCCTGCTCGACGGCGACAACCTGTATGGCCCCGGCGTCGACCCGGTCACCGTGCGTTCACAGATCGGCATGGTGTTCCAGCGCCCCAACCCGTTCCCCACCATGTCCATCCGCGACAACGTGCTGGCCGGGGTGAAGCTGAACAACAAGAAGATCTCCAAGGGTGAGGCTGACGTCCTTGTGGAACGCTCCCTGAAGGGCGCCAACCTCTGGAACGAGGTCAAGGACCGCCTCGAGAAGCCCGGCTCAGGCCTGTCCGGCGGCCAGCAGCAGCGCCTCTGCATTGCCCGCGCCATCGCCGTGGAGCCGCAGGTGATCCTCATGGACGAGCCGTGCTCCGCCCTGGACCCGATCTCTACCCTGGCCATTGAGGACCTCATCAACGAGCTCAAGGACCAGTACACCGTGGTGATCGTGACGCACAACATGCAGCAGGCGGCCCGCGTCTCGGACAGGACTGCGTTCTTCAACATCGCGGGTACCGGCAAGCCCGGCAAACTGATTGAGGTGGGGACACCCACACCATCTTCAGCAACCCCACCCAGAAGGCCACCGAGGACTACGTCTCCGGCCGCTTCGGATAACCCCCGGGGACCTCGCTGGCCTGCGGGCCAGCGCTGCCAGGCTGGCATTCCAGGATGCGCTAGCCAGCACTGAAAGTATTTAGTACGCTGAACTAGATACTTTCAGGGCTAGTAATAAGCACGCTTAGGAGTTTTGCCATGACGCAGATTGCCAGCAACCCCAGGAGCCACCAGCTTCGCGGCTCCGGCCACGGCCCTTCCTTCGCCTCCCAGCCGGTGGACCCCTTCGCCCGTGGCCTGTCCGTGCTGCCGGATACGGTTTCCGATCAGGTGGCGGTGGAAGCTGCGGACTCGGGGGACAGTGATCTGCTGGCAGCTGTTTGGCGCACCAGCTCCTACCTTGAGAGCATGCAGTGGGAGCTGGATGCCGCGCAGGGGGCACTGATGCAGGCCGTGCGGGAGGCTGCGGGCGCCGGCGTCGGGCAGGACCAGCTGTGCAAGGCTGCCAACCTGACTGCTGAGGAACTGGCGGAGGCCCTCGGAGAGCTGCCGCCCGCCTTTCCGGAAGCCCTGTAGCGCGTGCAGCGGACGTCCCGGGGCTATTCCGGAACTTCCAGCTGGAAGCCGCAGCGGCAGCGCAGGACCCGGGTGGGCAGGCATACGGCGCTGAGGCCGCTTCCGCTGTTGCTGCTCCGGTAGCACAGCCGCTCAATCTCGAACTCGGCCTCCTCCATGGGGAAACCGCAATGGATGTAGTCATCTCCGAACATGATCACCTGCGCCATCCAGCGCACCTGGTGCAGGGCGGCCGCGACATCTGACGCATAGGCAAGGTGTTCCTGGAACAGGCTGCAGTCGTTGCACGTGTAGGAGACCGTGACAAGGTCACCGCCCGCCGCCCCTATTGCCGTGATGGCATGGATGGTGAGCTGGTGTTCGGTTCCGCAGGTCTCGCATTGGAGTTGCCGCGGCTGGGGCGCAGGGCGGCGCGAATCCGGAATGGGCATGATGCCTGCTCTTTTCCGCGATGTGCATCCAGGCCGCCGATAGGCTGCAGCGGCGAACGCCCGCGGGGCCTGCACGCGCCGGCGGGCGGCTGTCCCGGCAGGTCCGGTGGACGTACTGTCGAATTTACGTCACCCGCGCCGGGCTGTACAGGGCTGCGTTGCCGCGGGGAAGCCCCTCAGCCGGCCAGCGGCGACATGGCCAGTGCCAGCACGAAGGCGGCGGCCGCCGTGGCGGCGGGAGTCAGGGCCCAGAGCCCCAGGATCCGGATGACCAGCTTCCGGTTGGTCACCGAAAAGTGCTGGTTTTCGCCCGCACCCAAGACCGCCGAAGTGACGGTATGGGTGGTGGACAGCGGCCAATGCAGGGCGATGGCGCCCACGAACAGCATGACCGAACTCCAGATCTGGGCTGTTGAGCCGCGCAGCGGATCAATGCGAGTGACCTTGTAGCCGATGGTGTGCGAGATCCGCCACCCGCCGCCCAGGGTGCCGGCCGTAATCATCACCGCAGACACCAGTGCAACCCACAAAGGGATGGTCCCGCCGTCGGTATAGCCGGCGGCCAGCAGGGCAAGCAGCAGCACCGCGCTGACCCGCTGTCCGTCCTGCAGCCCGTGGCCGAAGGCCACGGCGCCGGCGGCAATGGCCTGGCTCCGGCGGAACCGCTGGTTCACCACATTGGGCTGGGTGTACCGCGCCGCCCACGTGGCCGGAAACACCATCAGGAACGCCCCGCTGTAGGCCACCAGCGGGGACAGGACCAGGGGGAGGACCACCTGGAACAGCAGCGACTGGTCCACGCCGCCCACGCCTGTCCCGCCCACGGCGAGGCTGGCCAGCCCGGCACCCGCAAGGCCGCCCACCAGGGCATGGGTGGAGGACGCGGGAATGCCGCGCCACCACATCAGCAGCCCCCAGGCGGAAGCGCTGGCCAGCCCCGCAACCAGGATGCTCAGGCCGTCCGTTCCCGGCGGCAGCGTGATCCAGCGCTGGCTGACCGCAACAGCAAGGGTTGCGCTCAGCAGGGCGCCAATGAAGTTGAAGAAGGCTGCCAGCAGCACCGCCACACTGGGGGTCAATGCCCGGGTGCGGGTGGCAAGCGCGACGGCGTTCGAGACATCCCGGAAGCCGTTGAGGAAGGCAAACACGGCGGTCAGCAGGACCACCGCGCCGAAGATGGCCTCCACCATCTCAGGATTCCTTGACGATGATGCTGCCCACCTGCGTGGCGATCCGCCGCATATCCTTGGTGACCTCCACCAGCTGGTTGGCGACGTCCCGGTTGCGGGAGTACTGCGCCCATTTCATGTCCGTGATCATGTCCGCCACCCACAGGCGGTGGGTCCTTCGGCCCGCTTGGCCAGGCGGAGGATCTCGATCCAGTAGTCCTCGAGGTCGTCCAGGTTGTCCAGCCGGCGCATGGCGTCCACGGTCAGCTCGGCCTGCCTGCTGATGATCTCCAGCTGGTCCGCGGCGCGCCGGGGCAGCCGGTCCAGTTTGTACAGCGCCACCAGCTCAGCGGCGGCGTCCATCTTTTCCATCGCTTCATTGAGGTAGCGGGAGAGTGCGTACATGTCCTCGCGCGGGAGGGGGTTTACGAAGCTGGTGCGCATGTGGGTGAGGAGCGCGAACTGCAGTTCGGAGCACTTGGCGTCGTGGTTGTGCATGTCCTCGACCAGCCTGGAATGCTCGGCAGCGGGGACGCCGAGGATCTCGGCCAGCGTGCCCCCGGCCAGCACAATCTGCTGCGCCATCTGCGAGAGAAGGTTCAGCCCGGCGGGCTCCTGGGAAAAAGGCGCAGCTTCACGTGGTTCCGTTTCCGGGGAAAGTACAGGGCGGGGATTGCCGCCGTGTGACTTGACCCGGCAGGCAACTGACGCTAACTCTACCGGGCCGTAACTGCACCCTTGAAATGGGAAAACAGGAAGAAAACGGGAAAAGGGCAGAAAAATGGTGCCGAACCGGATACGCCTCTCGGCGGTAGGCCGCTCTAGGCGGCTGAGTTTTGAAGCCCGGGGGTTTCGCGGTTCGACACCAGTTTCAGTGTTCTACGATGCCGCTCCCAAGTCAATCTTGACAGCCGGGGCCTGGTAGGCAGTACGGCCCGAACGGCCGGCTGGCAGCCCGGAAGGTTGGGGGAGAGGTGCAACGGCAGGTTCAGTCCAGCTCGCCCAGCCGCCACGCGTTGGCGGCATGCTCCAGGTCCTCCGCAGTCTTGACCAGCTGGTGCGAATTGCGGGTCAGCTTGCTCGCGTGCGCCTCGTTGGCGTGTTCGGCACCGTCGGCGATGGTCGCCTGGCCGAGTGCCACCACGCGGCAGAAGGCCGCGGACCGTTCCAGCGCGACGTCGAACTCGCCGTCGAACGCGCCGGAAAGGATGGCGTCGGCCATGGCTGTCATCTCTTCGGCGCCGGGAGGCTCGGCCGCGCCGGCGACCACGTTGGAGACCTGGGCCGTGTCCCTGCCCGCCCGGAAGTACACGGAAATCCGCTCGGGTCCTGGACCGTGGCCGCCCGCAGCGCGTAGAGCCGCCACAGCGCACCCGGAAGCGAACGGGCCGGGCTTTCGGCCCACATCTCGGCGATGGCCTCCAGGCCCTGTTCATCGGCGAGCTTGACCAGTCGCTGGGTAACCACGGGGTCATCGCTGTCACGGCCATGGCGGACCAGCGCCTGGGCGGCAAGGTGGGCGGCCTCGGAGACCCTGGCGGGATCTGCGCCGCCGGCGAAAGGCTCAAAGTCGATGGGAGCGAAGGGTTTGGGCTTGTGGTGCCGGGGCGCGCCACCGTACTTACTGGGTCCTGCTTGCTCACTCATGCCCCCACGCTACTCCTGTGCCGTGCCGGATACGAGCGCCCCCGCACCCTTCGGAAAAAGCCCGACGGCGCGGCCCGGCGGGCGTGCGAAGCCGCCGCAACCATGCGCTAGAGTATTTAACGTCCAGAAATGGATTGGGGCCGGACAGGTGCAACATTTCGATGTTGGACCGGCCGGCAGGGGCCTTTAGCTCAGTTGGTAGAGCATCGGACTTTTAATCCGTGGGTCGTGGGTTCGAGCCCCACAGGGCCCACCCGCACAGCAGGCCGGAGGCAGTTCGCCTCCGGCCTGCTGTTTTGTCCGGGGCAGGGACAATAGGCACATGGCAAAAAGCAGCAAGGGCAGGATGCCGCGTCTTGAAGACGTGGCGGACGTCGCCGGGGTCTCCCACCAGACAGTCTCCCGCGTGGTCAACAACCACCCCAACGTCAGCAAGGCCACCCGCGAAAAGGTGGAGGCGGCCATCGCGGAACTGGGGTACCGGCGGAACACGGCTGCCCGGAGCCTGGTGACCCGGCGCTCGCAGACCATCGGGGTCCTGGCCAGTGAGCTGTCCCAGTACGGCCCGGCCAACACCCTCCTCGGCGTGGAGCATGCCGCCCGCGACGCCGGCTACTTTGTCAGCATCGCTGCCCTGCGGGAGGTCAGCCGGGAGGCCATCGCGGACGCCATCAGTCACTTCATCGACCAGGCCGTGGACGGGATCGCGGTGCTGGTCCCGCACTCGGACACGCTGAAGGCCCTCGATGAGATGACACTTTCCGTGCCCGTGGTGGCCGTCGGATCCCTCGGCAACAGCAACGTCAGCGGCACCATGGTGGACCAGCGGCGGGGCGCCCGGCTCGCCGTCGAACACCTCATCGGGCAGGGGCACCGGCAGATCGGCCACGTGTCCGGCCCCCCGGACTGGACGGACGGCGCCGAGCGTGCCGAGGGCTGGCGCGACGCGCTCCGCACCGCCAACCTGCCGGAGGGGCTCTTGGTGGAAGGCGACTGGAGCGCCGGCAGCGGCTACCGGATCGGCCGCAAGCTGGCGGAACAGCGCAGCGCCACGGCAATCTTCGTAGGCAACGACCAGATGGCCCTGGGCCTGCTGCGGGCCTTCGCCGAGGCAGGCGTGCGCGTGCCCGACGACGTCTCCGTGGTGGGTTTCGACGACCAGCCGGAGTCGGGGTACTTCACCCCGCCCCTCACCACCGTGCGGCAGGACTTCGAGGAGCTGGGCCGCCGCTGCATGGACATCATGCTGAAGGAAATCGAGGCAGGGGCGCCCGTCAGCTCCACCATCGTCACCCCGGAACTGGTGCTGCGGGCCAGCACTGCCCCGCCGGCCGCGACGAACTAGGGCCGGCACGCCAGGGTCCAAAATAATTTGCCGAAGAATTTTCCATGAATCTGCATCCAACTCCGGGTCTGCACCAGTAGTAGGGGTGTAAGCAAAAAACGCCCGCACGGCGGGCCGATGAAGGAGAAGGACATGCGCAACAGGATCTTCACAGCAGGTGCCGGTGCAGCGGCAATTGCGGCAGCAATCGCTCTCGCCGGCCCCGCCCAGGCAGCCGAAGGGGACGCCCAGCTCTCCGTGCTGCACGGCGTTCCCGGACTCACCGTTGACGTCTGGGTCAACGGCGAACGGACCCTGGACGATTTCACCCCCGGCACCCTGGCCGGCCCGCTGGCGCTCCCGGCCGGCGCCTACGAGCTTGCCATCACTGCCTCGGATGCCGCCGACGCCAGCGCGGCAGTGATCGGGCCCGTCAGCGTCACCCTGGCCGCCAACGGAAACTACACCGCCGTGGCCAACCTCGACGCCGGAGGCAACCCCACCGCCAACCTCTACACCAATGACGTTTCGCAGATTGCAGCAGGCAAGGGCAAGCTGACCGTCCGGCACGCAGCGGCAGCTCCCGCCGTGGACGTCCTGGCTGGCGGCACCGCCGTCATCTCCAACTTGGCCAACCCGAACGAGCAGACCCTGACCCTTGACCCCGGCACCATCCCGGCAGCCGTCGCCGCCGCCGGCACCACAACCCCGGTCATCGGACCTGCGGACGTCACGGTCGCAGAGGGTACGCACACCATCGTCTACGCATGGGGCAGCCTGGCCAACAACAACCTGCAGCTGGCCGTCCAGACCATCGAAGGCCTGCACTCCTCGCCGGGTTCGGTCCCGGGTGCACTTGACGGCTCCGCCAATGCCTCAGCGGCACCGGCAGAACCTGCCGCTCTCGCCCTTGGCTTCGGCGCAGCAGTCCTGGCCCTCCTGTTCGCCGGACTGGGCGCCGCCCGCGTCATCGGGGCAGCCCGCGCACAGCGGTAACCAGGAGCAGCACAGCAACCAGCTACACAACAACTGCAGCAGGAAGCAGGCCGCCCGGTTCCAGCTGGGCGGCCGGCACCTGATCCACACCACAGCGGTCCTTCGGCGGCCGCGGGGAAGGCGGACAGATGAACAGCACCACGACGACGGCAGGGGAGTCCCGCCGTCGTTCTTCCGGTTTTGCCGGGGCTGCCTTCCTCGCGGCGGCCTTGCTTCTCCCGGCCTGTGCGCCGGCAGCTTCCGCTCCGGATCCGGCGGCCACTGCCAGCCAGGCAGCCGGACCGGCCACAGCCCCGCCCGTTACCTCCCCACCCGCCCCCACTGTTGCTCCGGCTTCCCCCTCGGCGCAGGCTCCAGCGGTGGACGTCCCGGTCCGTGCCGCCACCCTGGGGCCGGCCGCCCCGGCGCAGCCGGCCCCGACGTCACTCACCGTTGCCGGCACCGCCATCAACATGCCCGTTATTCCGGGCGGGGTGTCAGCCGAGGGTGCCATGGAAATCCCGGACGCCTTCGACAAGGCTGCCTGGTACCGGTTCGGCCCGGCGCCGGGAGCAGCTGAGGGAACCGCCGTGATTGCGGGGCACATCGACACCACGTCTGACCGGGCACCGTTTTCGCAGCTCAAGTCCGTACCGGCCGGGACTGCCATCCAGGTCGGCCGGGAGGGTGCCGCGGCGCTGACCTACCGGGTGGTCCGGGTGGAACTGATGGCCAAGGACAAATTCGACGGCGAAGCCCTCTTCCGCAGGTCCGGGCCCCACGAGCTCAAAGTGGTCACCTGCGGGGGAACATGGCTGGACGAGCGGATGGACTACAGCGACAATGTGATTGTCACCGCGGTCCTAGAATGAGCGGTGATGCAGCCGTGATTCTCGCCACCGCAGCCGGGAAGGAGTCCTCCGTGGCACTTCCTGGGCAGGCCACCGACCGGTGGGAAGACGGGTTGACCGCGTCCTTCCTGGCCGGTGATGAGCAGGCGCTGACCACGGCCTACCGCGAGTTCGCCCCGCTGGTCCATACCCTGGCCCTGCGCTCGCTGGGTGACCGTGCGGCGGCGGACGACGTCACCCAGGAAGTCTTCATCAGGGTGTGGCGGTCGCGGACTTCGTTCAACCCGCACACGGCCCGGCTGCCGGCCTGGATCGTGGGCATCACCCGGAACGCCATTGCCGATGCCAGGTCCGTCTCCGCAAAGGAAGTCCGCAAGGCGGTGGCGGCAGCCGGCGCCGGGATGGCGGACGAGCCGGGCACCGGAACCGAGGCGGCAGAGGTCCTGGCGGACCGCCTGCTGCTGGACGGGGAGCTGGAACGGCTGGGCGAACCCCAGGGCTCCATCATGAAGCTCGCCTTCTACGACGACCTGACGCATGAACAGATCTCGCGGAAACTTGGCCTTCCGCTTGGTACCGTCAAGAGCCACATCCGCCGCAGCCTGACGCACTTGAGGAAAAGATTGGAGGTAGACCATGCCGCACCTTGATCCGGAAGAGTTGAGCCTCCTTGCCCTGTATGACGAATGGGACGACGCCGTCAGCCGGAAGCACCTGGAGGAGTGCCCCGCCTGCGCCTCCGAGTTTGCCGCGCTGCGCCGCACCGTGGATGCAGTGAAAACGACGCCGGACACCAGCCGGCTCTCCGTTCCCGGACCCCAGGTGTGGGACGGCATCCACCGGGAACTGGGACTTTCCGCGTCAGTGCGGGAGGATCCGCTGGCCGCCGCCGGGCAGCAGGGCCACCTGCCGCCGTCGAACACTGCGCCGACGTCGAACACTGCGCCGACGCCGGACATTGCCCCGCCCGCGGACATCTCCCAGGCCCGGGCCGCCAGGAAGGGCCGTGCATGGTGGCAGCGCAGCGGAACCTGGCTGGTGGCAGCGGCCGCTGCAGTGGTGGTGGCCCTCGGCGGGATCTGGGCGCTCAACCGGCCGCCCCAGCCACTGCCACTGGCGGAGGCCCAGCTGACCCCGCTGGCATCGTTCTCGGCAACGGGCTCGGCCCGGGTAGTGGAGGCGCAGGACGGTGCCCGCACCCTGGAGGTCCAGCTCAGCAAGGACGAGGCTCGGGGCTACCAGGAGGTGTGGCTGATCGCGCCCGACCTTTCACGGCTGGTCAGCCTGGGCGTGATGAACGCGGACACCGGGACGTTCCAGGTGCCGGCGGGACTAGAACTCTCCGAGTACCCCATTGTGGATGTCTCGGACGAGCCGGTGGACGGAAATCCCGCGCACTCAAGCGTCAGCATCGTCAGAGGCACGCTCACTTCCTGACGTCCGTTTCCTCTCCCGCCCGCGCTTCCCGCACGCGCCATTTGGTGAGTTTTTCCCACTGGGTCACGGCAAGCGCGGTCAGCAGTGCGGCCGCGGCGTGCAGGTACAGCAGCAGGTGCAGGTCCTCCGCGGCCTGGCCCGGCTCCGCTGCCGCACCAGGAGATGTGGCGTTCCCGTGGCCGTGGCCCGGCAGGGCGAAACCGCTGGCGGAGGAAAGCGCGCTGAAGGCGAGATGCAGGAGTTGCTGTGCCAGCCCTGCCCCCACGAGGACTGCCCATGGCGGAAGCCGCCGCGGCCCCGCCATGGCCGCCGCCATCCCGAGCAACGCTGCCAGCGCCACGACGATAAGGAGGGCCGGGGAACGGCCTCCCCCAGCACATGTGCCGTCCAGCCCAGGCCCGTTGCGAGGGGGCCGGCCAGCCATGCCAGGGAGCGGCTGCCCGCGCGCAGCGGTGGTTCGGCGTTGGCCATGCGGTCTCCCGGCTGGTGGAAATTCTGTCACTTCTGTCCTTACCCATCTAAGCGCCGCGTCCCTGTGCTGTCCCGCTCCGGTGTGCAAGTTCTTGAATGTTTGCTGTTGACTTCAATCTTGTTAGCGCTCACAATTAACAGCAGGCCGCAGTGCTGCGGCAGCTATCTGGAGGATTTTCAATGAACGCAGTTGACGGCTCGGACGTCTTTGTTATCGGCGTGGATTACGGAACGCTGTCCGGCCGCGCCGTTGTGGTGCGGGTCCGGGACGGCAAGGAACTGGGCAGCGGGGTGTACGACTACCCGCACGCCGTGGTCACCGGCGCGCTGCCCGCGGACACAGCAGGCGACGGCGCCGCGCGGCTTCCCGGCGAATGGGCCCTGCAAGTGCCCAACGACTACCGGGACGTCCTGCGGAACGCCGTTCCCGCCGCGATCGCTGACGCGGGGATCGACCCCGCCGCCGTCGTCGGGATCGCCACGGACTTCACCGCCTGCACCATGGTGCCGGTCAAGGCCGACGGTACGCCGCTGAACGAGGTGCCCGGGTTTGCGAACCGCCCGCACGCCTACGTGAAGCTCTGGCGCCACCACGCTGCGCAGCCGCAGGCGGACAGGATCAACCGGCTCGCGGCCGAGCGCGGCGAGGACTGGCTGCCCCGCTACGGCGGACTGATCTCCTCGGAATGGGAATTCGCCAAGGGCCTGCAACTGCTGGAGGAGGACCCGGAGGCGTACGCCGCGATGGACCACTGGGTGGAAGCGGCCGACTGGATCGTCTGGCAGCTCTGCGGCACCTACGTCCGGAACGCCTGCACCGCCGGCTACAAGGGCATCTACCAGGACGGGCGGTACCCGTCCGAGGACTTCCTGGCCGCGCTGAACCCGCAGTTCAAGGACTTCGTCAGCAGCAAACTGGAGCACACCATCGGCCGCCTTGGCGACGCCGCCGGGTACCTCACCGCCGAAGCAGCGGCCTGGACCGGTCTGCCCGAGGGCATCGCCGTGGCGGTGGGCAACGTGGACGCGCACGTCACCGCTCCCGCCGCGCGGGCAGTGGACCCGGGCCAGCTGGTGGCCATCATGGGCACCTCCACCTGCCACGTCATGAACGGCACCGAGCTCCGCGAAGTACCGGGCATGTGCGGCGTGGTGGACGGCGGCATCGTGGACGGGCTGTGGGGCTACGAGGCCGGCCAGTCCGGCGTCGGCGACATTTTCGGCTGGTTCACCAGGTACGGTGTGCCGCCCGAGTACCACCAGGCTGCGGATGCTGCGGGTATGGGGATCCACGAGTACCTCACGGAGCTGGCTTCCTCGCAGGCCATCGGTGAACACGGGCTGATCGCGCTCGACTGGCACTCCGGCAACCGTTCCGTGCTGGTGGACCACGAACTCTCCGGCATCGTGGTGGGCCAGACCCTCGCCACCAGGCCAGAGGACACCTACCGGGCACTGCTCGAGGCCACGGCGTTCGGCACCCGCACCATCGTTGACGCCTTCCGCGGGGCCGGCGTCCCCGTCAAGGAATTCATCGTGGCCGGCGGGCTGCTCAAGAACCGTCTCCTGATGCAGATCTACGCCGACGCCACCGGGCTGCAGCTCTCCACTATCGGTTCCGCCCAAGGACCCGCGCTGGGCTCCGCCATCCACGCCGCCGTGGCCGCCGGGAAGTATGCGGACATCCGGGAGGCCGCCGCCGCCATGGGTGCCGAACCCGGTGAGGTGTACACGCCCATTCCGGAAAATGTCGCCGCCTACGAGGAACTGTTCCAGGAGTACAAGGCGCTGCACGACTACTTCGGCCGGGGCAGCAACGACGTGATGCACCGGCTCAAGGCCATCCAGCGGAAGGCTTCCGGCTCGCTCCTGGCATCCGGCCAGGCCGCCGTGGAGGTGCCGGCATGAGCGGCGCGATCCTCGAGACGATCGCCCGCATCCGCGAGGAGGTGTGCGCCCTGCACGCCGAGCTGACCCGCTATGAACTCGTGGTGTGGACGGCCGGCAACGTCTCCGCCCGGGTGCCCGGCAAGGACCTCATGGTCATCAAGCCGTCCGGCGTCTCCTATGCGGACCTGACCCCCGGGCAGATGGTGGTCACCGATCTCTACGGGGTGCCCGTGGCGGGAAACGACGACGGCGAGTGGGGCAACCCGGTGCTGTCGCCGTCGTCGGACACGGCAGCGCACGCGTATGTGTATCGGCACATGCCCGAAGTCGGCGGCGTGGTGCACACCCATTCCACCTACGCCACCGCGTGGGCGGCCCGCGGCGAGGCCATCCCCTGCGTGCTCACCATGATGAGCGACGAGTTCGGCGGATCGATTCCAGTGGGCCCGTTCGCGTTGATCGGTGACGACTCGATCGGCCACGGCATCGTGGAGACGCTCAAGAACTCCAACTCGCCGGCGGTGCTGATGCAGAACCACGGACCGTTCACCATCGGCAAGGACGCCCGCTCCGCGGTGAAGGCGGCCGTGATGTGCGAGGAAGTGGCCCGCACGGTGCACATCTCCCGGCAGCTGGGCGAGCCGAAGCCCATCGACCAGGGCCACATCGATTCGCTCTACGCCCGGTACCAGAACGTCTACGGCCAGTAGCACCCTTTTCAGACTTAGATTCCCCAGGAGAACCCATGAGCACCGCAGCATCCACTTCCCTTGACGGCTATGAGGTCTGGTTCCTCACCGGCAGCCAGCACCTCTACGGCGAGGACGTCCTGAAGCAGGTGGCGGCCCAGTCGCAGGAGATCGCCAACCAGCTCAACGCCAGCTCCGCCGTCCCGGTCCGGCTGGTCTGGAAGCCGGTCCTGACCGATTCGGACGCCATCCGCCGCACCGCGCTGGAGGCGAACTCGGACGATTCCGTCATCGGCGTCACGGCCTGGATGCACACGTTCAGTCCGGCGAAGATGTGGATCCAGGGCCTGGACCTGCTCCGCAAGCCGCTCCTGCACCTGCACACGCAGGCCAACCGCGACCTGCCTTGGGCGGACATCGACTTCGACTTCATGAACCTTAACCAGGCCGCCCACGGCGACCGCGAGTTCGGGTACATCCAGTCCCGGCTCGGCATTGCCCGGAAGACCGTCGTCGGGCACGTCTCCAACCCGGAGGTTGCCCGGCAGGTGGGCTCCTGGCAGCGCGCCGCGGCCGGCTGGGCCGCCGTCCGCACGCTGAAGCTGACCCGCTTCGGCGACAACATGCGCAACGTGGCCGTCACCGAAGGCGACAAGACCGAGGCCGAGCTGCGTTTCGGCGTCGCGGTGAACACCTGGTCCGTGAACGAGCTCGCCGACGCGGTGCATGCGGCCGCGGAGTCCGACGTCGACGCCCTCGTTGCCGAGTATGACGACCTTTACGACGTGGTTCCGGAGCTCCGCGCAGGCGCGGCCCGGCACGAGTCGCTGCGGTACGGCGCCCGGATCGAGCTGGGCCTCCGAAGCTTCCTGGAGGCCAACGGCTCAGCGGCGTTCACCACCTCCTTCGAGGACCTTGGTGCGCTCCGCCAGCTTCCCGGCCTGGCCGTCCAGCGGCTCATGGCCGCGGGCTACGGCTTCGGTGCCGAGGGCGACTGGAAGACCGCCATCCTGGTCCGCGCCGCGAAGGTGATGGGCGGGGACCTGCCCGGCGGCGCATCCCTGATGGAGGATTACACCTACCACCTGGAGCCGGGCTCGGAGAAGATCCTGGGCGCCCACATGCTGGAGGTCTGCCCGTCCCTGACTGCCGGCAAGCCGCGGCTGGAGATCCACCCGCTGGGCATCGGCGGCAAGGAGGACCCGGTCCGCCTGGTATTCGACGCCGATGCCTCCCCGGGCGTCGTCGTCGCGCTGTCCGACATGCGGGACCGATTCCGCCTGGTGGCCAACGCCGTCGACGTCGTCCCGTTGGACCAGCCGCTGCCCAACCTGCCGGTGGCGCGCGCCCTGTGGCAGCCGAAGCCGGACTTCGCCACTTCCGCCGCCGCTTGGCTCACGGCCGGCGCCGCGCACCACACCGTGCTGTCCACCCAGGTGGGCATGGACGTTTTCGAGGACTTCGCGGAGATCGCCAAAACCGAACTGCTCACCATCGACGAAGACACCACCATCCGCCAGTTCAAAAAGGACCTGAACTGGAACGCCGCCTACTACAAACTTGCTGGCGGCATCTAGGTGGTACGCCGCGGTCAGTGACCGAAGTGGGCGCGCGGGGCGCCCTCCGGCAGCCGCTCCAGGATGTCCTCCGCGATCCTGCGCACCTTGACGTTCCGGTGGCTGGAGGCCTTGGCGAGGATGGAAAAGGCCTCGTGGTACGAGCATCTGTTCTGCGCCATGATGACGCCGCAGGCAACGTTGATGGAGGTGCGGCTGTCCAGGGCGGAACGCAGGTCCGTGGCCATGGAGCGGGCGGTATGCAGGTCGATGGCCATCTGCAGGCTCTTGGCCGCCAGCCCCGCGAACGAGCGGGCTTCCGCGATGACCTGCAGCGGGAAGGCCTTCGCATCCTGGGCGAAGAATGCCAAAGCGGCGGGCCTGTCTTCCCTGGGCCGGGCGCCGGCGCTCCCGTCCGGACCCCCTGCGAGGGCGCCGATTGCAGCGCCGCCGTCCTTCGCCCCCTGCGCAGGTGCCTCACTGCTGAGCGGCAGCCGCACGCCCAGGACGCTGCCGAGACCGGCCTGCTGCAGCTGGTCGCAGTAACGCGGCCAGCGGAAGTCGCCGTTGCGCTGGAGGACTGCCACGGGCTGGCCGCCGGCGAGCACCTCGCGCACGGGTCCCTCCGCTTCCCGGTGCTCCCAGTCGAGCAGCCGGACAACCTCCTCCGAAGTGCCTGTGATGGCGGGCGGCTTCTTGGGCTGGTGGACTATGACCCCGCATTCGATGCGGAGGCCTGCAGTCCGGACAACGGCCTGGGCCGAAGCCGTCACCAGGCGGGTGAGGGATTCCCCCAACGTGCCGGTGCCGGTCACCAGGTCCAGCAGCAGGTCCTGGCCGCCGGGATCAGGCGTGGACACCCCGGCGATGACGGCTGCCGGGCGCGAGCCCGGATTTCGAGGCGGCACAAGAGGGCCGGCGACGGCTGGGGGAGAGGCCTTGGTCTCAAAGGCCTCCTCGTCGCCGGCCCCGCTCAATACCCGCGTCCGTTGGACCGGGAAGCCTGAGGTTATATGTCGTGCATGCATTGCCAGTCTCACACCCCCTCGTGAGCCACGTACCTCGAGCCACGTCACTTCTTCTCTGGTAAGAAACCTAGTTCCGCTGCTGTGGGGGATGAACGCGTAGGAGGTACTCGTTTTTGAGATTAGGTAGTACCTGCTTTGGCTTCGCCCGTGCCGCCGGATCCCATCACCGCAGGTGGGTGGCTTGAGGCTTGCCGGATCCCACCGGAACAGCTTCTGAAGGACTTTCTCCCAACCGCTTGACTGCTGCTGCGGGAGTGCCAAAGAATGTATTTCTATAACGTTGTAAAAAATGGAGTGAGGAATCTTTCGTGACCACAGCAGAATCAGCCGCGGCGAAGATCACCATGGATCCCGCCTTCGTGGTGGGGCCGGTCCGGCGGCGCACTTTCGGCGCCTTCGTGGAGCATCTTGGCCGCTGCGTGTACACCGGCATCTTTGAGCCGGAGCACCCGACGGCGGACCGGGACGGCTTCCGCGGGGACGTCCTGGAACTCACCCGCGAACTGGGGGTATCCACGGTGCGGTACCCGGGCGGCAACTTCGTGTCCGGCTACCGCTGGGAGGACGGCGTGGGCCCGGTGGAGCAGCGGCCGGTGCGGCTGGACCTCGCCTGGCACTCCAGCGACCCCAACCTGGTGGGCGTGGACGAGTTCGCCAAATGGTCCGCCAAGGCAGGCGTGGAGACCATGATGGCCGTCAACCTCGGCACCCGCGGAACCCAGGAGGCGCTGGACCTGCTGGAGTATTGCAACATCGACGGCGGGACGGCCTTCTCGGACCAGCGCCGGGCCAACGGCGCCGAAAAGGGCTACGGCATCAAGATGTGGTGCCTGGGCAACGAGATGGACGGCCCCTGGCAGATCGGCCACAAGAGCGCCCACGAGTACGGCCGGCTCGCGGCGGACACCGCCCGGGGAATGCGCATGCTGGATCCGGACCTTGAACTGGTGGCCTGCGGCAGCTCCGGGCCCACCATGCCGACGTTCGGCGAGTGGGAGCGCGTGGTGCTCAGCGAGACCTACGACCTCGTGGACCTGGTCTCGGCCCACCAGTACTTCGAGGACTTCGGCGACCTGCAGGAACACCTTGCCGCCGGACACAAGATGGACGCGTTCATCCGCGACATCGTTGCCCACATCGACCACGTGAAGTCGGTCAGGAAGTCCGGCAAGCAGATCAACATCTCCTTCGACGAGTGGAACGTCTGGCACATGAGCCGCGGCGAGTCCAAGGCGCCCAGCGGCAAGGACTGGCCGGTGGCCCCCGTGCTGCTGGAGGACATTTACACCGTGGCGGACGCCGTGGTGGTCGGGGACCTGCTGATCACGCTGCTCCGCAACACGGACCGGGTGCACTCGGCAAGCCTGGCGCAGCTGGTGAACGTCATCGCCCCCATCATGACCGAACCGGGCGGGCGTGCCTGGAAGCAGACCACCTTCCACCCGTTCGCCCTGACCTCCCGCCACGCGTCCGGCACCGTGCTGCAGCTCGCCGTCGAATCCCCCCTGGTCAGCGGGGGCAAGACGACGGACGTTGCCGCGGTGTCCGCCGTCGCAACCTACGACGCCGAAAAGGGGGAGGCGGTGGTGTTCGCCGTCAACCGCTCGGCGACGGACGCGCTGCGGCTGGACGCCGCGGTGTCCGCGTTCGGCAACGTTCAGGTTGTGGAGGCCCTCACCTACGCCAACAAGGACCCCTACTGGCAGGCAACGGCGGATGATTCCACCTCCGTCCTGCCCGCTGAGAACGTCACGGCAAAGGCCGACGGCGGCCGCCTCACCGCGGAGCTTCCTGCCGTGTCCTGGTCGATGATCCGGCTCGCCGTCGGCAAGTAGCAGCAGGCGGATGCCCCCAGCGGGGCGCGGAAGGCAACAATTCCGCGCCCCGCTGGCGTCTGCGGCAACCTCTGGGAGGATGGACGGCATGGAACTGCACATCACGGGTGATCCCGCCGCCGATAAGTTGTTGAGCGAGGATGACTTTGCGCTCTTGACCGGAATGCTGCTGGACCAGCAGGTGACCATGGAATCCGCGTTCGCCGGGCCGGAGAAGATCAGGACCCGGATCGGCTCCCTGAAGCCGGAGGCCATCGCGGCGCACGATCCGCAGGCCTTTGTTGAGATGTTCAAGGAGCGGCCGGCGGTCCACCGGTTCCCGGGCTCCATGGCCGCACGCGTCCAGGCGCTGGCCGAGGCGGTGCAGAACGACTGGGGCGGTGACGCCGCCGCGATCTGGACGCAGGGCAATCCGGACGGCGCGGAGGTGCTGCGCAGGCTGAAGGCGCTGCCCGGCTTTGGCGACCAGAAAGCCAGGATTTTCCTGGCCCTGCTCGGCAAGCAGCGCGGCCTCCAGGCGCCCGGCTGGCAGGAAGCGGCAGGCCACTACGGCGAGGAGGGTGCCTTCCTGTCCGTCGCGGACATCGTGGATCCGGAGTCCCTGGTCAAGGTGCGCGCCAGCAAGCAGGCCGCCAAGGCTGCCGCGAAGAAGGCGAAGGGCTGACCTTCCCTCCTTCGTGGCGGCGGGTTGCCGTACCCGCGGTGTTTTCTGCAACGATGTATCGCAGAACCCGGCAGAACCACACGAAGGAGCCATGATGGCGGTCACCATGAACGACGTTGCAAGGGCGGCGGGGGTGTCGCTGAAGACCGTCTCCAACGTCCTGAACGACTATGAGTTCATCCGTCCTGCCACCAAGCAGCGGGTGCAGGACGCCATCGCCGAGCTGGGCTACGAAGCCAACCTGACGGCCCGGAGCCTGCGGTCCGGCAAGACTTCCATGCTGGGGCTGGTCCTGTCCGACCTTGCCGCTCCCTACTATGCCGAATTGGCGGCGAAGCTGATGAAGGCTGCGTCCCGGCGCGGCTACCGTGTCCTGGTGGAGCAGTCCGACGCACAGTCGGAGGCGGAACTGAACGCCCTCCGCGGCCCGTTCCGCCAGCTCACCGACGGACTGCTGTTCACCCCGCTGTCCATCGACGCCGACGCCATCGCCGAACGCGCGGGCAAGAAACCCCTGGTCATGCTCGGCGAGCACATCATGGACCCGCGCTTTGACCTGGTCACCATGAAGAACGAGGAAGCCGCCGCGGCACTCACCAAGCATCTGCTGAACAGCGGCCGCCGTCGCATTGCGGTGCTCGGGGCCAGCCCGGAAGAGTCGGCCGGCAGTGCCGGGCTGCGGCTCAACGGGTACCGGCGGGCACTGGAACAGGCAGGGGTCGCCTTCGATCCCGCCCTGATAGCCTCCGGTGTGTGGCGCCGGGACGGCGGGGCCGGTGCTGTGGCCGGCCTGCTGGACAGCGGGGTGCAGTTCGATGCCGTCTTCGGCCTGAACGACGTGCTGGCGCTGGGGGCCCTGCACGAACTGCTGATCCGCGGGCTTCGGGTACCGCAGGATGTGGCCGTGGCGGGCTTTGACGACATCGATGAGGCGCGGTTCGCCTCGCCGTCCCTGACCACCGTTTCGCCGGGTATGGATGAGATCGCCGAGCGGTCCATCACCCTGCTGCTGGACCGCCTCGCCGGCCGGGAAACCGCCGGGCAGGGCGTTCACATTGAGGCCGGCTTCGAGCTGAAGATCCGGGAGTCTGCTCCGTAGCTACAAGTTTCATCAGCGCCGCCGGCGGGTACGGTTTTGGCACCGGTTCAACAGACGGAAAGGTGCCCCATGATTGCCCTCCTGGTCATCGACATGCAGAACGCATACTTCGAAGCACCGGAACTGGCCGCCCGGCAGGACCGGCTGGTTGCCTCCTGCAACCGGTTGTTGGAGGCTTTCACCTCTACCGGCCACAAGGCGTTGCTGGTGGGCACGGAGCATGAGCGCGACAAGTCCACCTGGACGCTGAACATGCTCGACGACGACCAGGGCTTCATCTTCCGCGGCAGCAAGCAGGCCGAGGCCGTTCCGGGCCTGGCAAAGGACGGCCTGCCCCAGCTCAACAAGACCCGCGACAGCGCCTTTGTGGGCACCAACCTGCTGTCCCGGCTGCGGAACTGGGGTGCCGACGAAGTGGTGCTGGCGGGCGTCTCCACCCACAACTGCATCGCCCAGACCGGCGCGGACGCCTTCGCCCACAACATCCGCGTCACCTACGCCAAGGACGCCATGGCCTCCGAGGACACCAAGGACGCCGAGGACATGTTGCGCATCCTCTCCACCACCTACCGCCAGCCCGTCCAGTCCACTGACGAGATCGTGGCCAGGCTGCAGGAAGCGTCGGCAGAGGGGCGCACGAGGTAAGGCGCGACGGCTGCACGTCCGCGCGTGCCGCCGTCGCGCCTTAACAGGGTGGTCAGGCCATCAGCCCGTGGAGTGCGTCGGCAAGGGTTTGCGCGCCTGTTTCGGCGTCCTCGTCCAGCACGTGTTCTTCGGGCGAATGGGATACGCCGCTGGGGTTGCGGACGAAAACCATGGCGGTGGGGACGTGGGCTGCGAGGACGCCGGCGTCGTGTCCTGCCCCGGTGTCCAGGACGGGTGCGTCCGGCAGGGCGAGCTGGAGGTCCTTCTGCAGTCCTGGATCGAAATGGACGGTGGGGCTCAGCGACTCCTCGCGGAGTTCCACGCGGCAGCCTTCCTCGGCGGCGATGACCCGGGCCTGCAGGTGGATGCTTTCCACGAGGGCGGCGGTGACGGCGTCGTTGGGGTGGCGGACGTCCAGCCAGAAGTCCACGCGGGAGGCGATGACGTTGGTTCCGCCGGGAACGGGCTGCAGCCTGCCGACGGTGGCGCGGGCGTGGGGCTGTTTCCGGGCAATGTCCCGCACGGCGACCACCATGCGGGAGGCTGCGACCATGGGGTCGTGCCGGTCGGCCATGAGGGTGGTGCCGGCGTGGTTGCCCTGGCCGTGGACGCTCAGGCGCCAGCGTCCGTGCCCGAGGATGGACGAGCCGATTGCCACAGGCTGGTCCAGGTCGATCAGTCCCCGGCCCTGTTCGACGTGCAGTTCCACGAAGGCGCCGATCCGGCCCAGGAGTTGTTCGTCTTTGCCGACGTGGCGCGGGTCCAGTCCATTGGCGCGTGCGACGTCGGCGAAGGTTGAACCGTCGGGGTCCCGCAGGTTCCGGGCTTTGTCCGGGTCGATGGCGCCGGTCAGAAGCCGGGAGCCGAGGCAGGCGACGCCGAAGCGGGAGCCTTCCTCCTCGGGGAACACGACGACGGCGAGCGGGCGCGGCGGGGTGGCGATCCGGGCTTTGAGGATGTCCACGGCGACCAGGGCGGAGGCGATGCCGAGCGGGCCGTCGAAGGGTCCGCCGCCGGGGACAGAGTCAAGGTGGCTGCCGGTGACCAGGCTGTTGCTGCGGTCCCCGCCGGGGATGTCCCACCAGGCCCAGATGGCGCCGTTGCGGTCGGTTTCCACGGACAGGCCGCGCTTTTGGGCCTGCTCGGTGAACCAGCTGCGCAGGTCCAGCTCTGCGGTGGAGTACACCGGGCGGGTGTAGCCGCCGCGGAGGGCATCCGTTCCGACGGCGGAAATTTCAGCCATCAGGCCGGTCACGGTCGCCGTCGGAGCGGTGGCCAGCGGCTCGGGTTCGATCGTCTGCGCCATCAGTGGGCCGCCACTGCCGTGCCGTGGGCCTGGGCCGCGAGCCGGAACTGGTCCGGGACTTGTCCTGCGCCGGTGGCGAGGTCTGCCGCAAATTTCCCGATCAGCGGGGCGAACTTGGCGCCGTGGCCGGAGCAGGGGGAGAGGATGGTGATGCCGTCCGCCCGGTCCAGGATGAAGTCTTCGGTGGGGGTGTTGGTGAACAGGCAGGTGGTTTCGGCGTACGGTTCGGGCACCAGGCCGGGGAGGTATTGCGCGACGTAGTCGATGACCCGCCGGCGGTTGTCGGCACTGATCCTGCCGTCCTGGTCAGCGGCGGAGGGCAGGATTTTGCCGCCGTTGTATTCGGCGACCTTCTGGCCGCGGAAGCCGGCGTCACGGCCGCCGGGCAGGCCGTAGGCCTGCCAGCCCTCGCGTTTGTGGATGAACGTGGGCCAGGTGGAGGGGTCTGTGCCGTCGGCATAGGGGAAGTGGTAGGCCTGTTCCTGGCGGACCTCGATGGGCGGCATCCCGGCCAGGAAGGACGACGGCAGCGCCAGCGACCCCAGCAGCCGGGGCAGCCAGCCGCCCGCGGCGACGATGACGTTCGCGGCGCGCAGGGTCCGGCCGTCCTCCGAGGTCAGGACGTAGGCGCCGGCTGAGCCGGCGATGGAGGCGACGGCCCAGTTGGTGCGGAGTGCCGCGCCATTAGTCACTGCCTGGTCCACCATGGCGGCGACGGATTCGTGGGCGTCGATCACGCCGGCGTCCGGGTGCCACAGCACTGGGGTGTCGAAAGCGATCTGGGGCCAGCGGCGGCCTGCTTCGGCGGGGGTGAGGAGTTCGTGGTCGATGCCGCGGCTGGCCAGCACTGCGGCGAGGCGTTCGGGCTGGCGGATGGCGCCGTAGTCGACGGCTCCGGTGGGGGTGATGAGCTGCTTGCCGCTGAGGCGTGCCAGTTCGTCCCAGCCGGCCTTGGCCTCCTGGACCAGGCCGGTGTAGAACTCCTCGGGGTAGGCGTAGCGGAAGATCCGGGCGGAGCCATGGGAACTTCCGGCGTCGTTGGCGGGGGTGGTGCGTTCCAGCAGGGCAACGCCGTGGCCGCGGACGGCAAGGTGCCAGGCGGTGGCTGCTCCGGACAGCCCCGCCCCGACGACGGCGTACTCGATCGAGTCCATGGGATGGCTCCTTGATGCAGTGACGGTGGTTCGTGCTCTGCGTCCAGTAACCCATCCGGAAAGATGCTGCGTCCAATATCATTTGACTAGTGATTATTAGCGTCTATCGAAAGAATCCTCATGGAGCTCCGGCAGCTGCGGTACTTCCTCGTCGTCGCTGACGAGCTGCACTTCGGCAGGGCGGCCGAGCGCCTGCACATCACCCAGCCGCCCCTGACCGTCGCCGTCAAGGGCCTGGAACGTGAGCTTGGCGTGCAGCTGTTCGACCGCACCACCCGCCGCGTCACCCTGACAGCCGCTGGCGAGGCGTTCAGGGACAGGGCCCGCGCGGCCGTGGCGGAGTTGGATGCCGCGGCGGGCGACGTTGCCGACGTCGCCGCCGGAAAGAGCGGCAAGGTCAAGGTGGGCTTCGTCAGCTCCGCGAGCTACACCACCGTCCCCGAGGCACTGCGCGCCTTCCGCCGGCACCGGCCACGGGTGGACCTGGTGCTGCACCCGCTCACCAGCGGCGAACAGATCGAACAGCTGCTTGACGGCGATCTCGACGTCGGCCTGGTCCGCGACCCGGGGGACGTGCCCGGCCTCCACCTCGAACTGCTCGGCACCGAGGACCTGGTGGCGGTCATCCCGGAAAACCACCCCCTCGCCGGGCAGGAGGAGATCCGGCCGGAGGACCTCGAGGGCGAGCCCATGATCCTTTTCCCGTACCGCCTGATGCCGGGCTTCGTGTCCCGGGTCCTGCGGCTGTTCGAACCGCTCGCGGTGCCCCCCGCCGTCGTGCAGCAGGCCATCCACCAGGAAACGGTCCTTGGCCTGGTGGCCGCCGGGCTGGGCATGTCCGTGCTGCCTGAATCCGTGGAGCGGTTCCAGATGCCGGGTGTGACCACGCGCCGGCTGGCCGGGCGGCCCCAGACGGAACTCCACGTAGCGCGGCCCTTGCACCCTTCCCCGGTGGTCGACGACTTCGTGGCATGCCTGAAAGGGCATGTGCCGGACTGAGCGAAGGCCCGCCATGACATGGCGGAAACGTGGCGGAAACGTTCGCCGCCTACTCTGGGTCCCACGCCGTCCTGAAGGCCGTTGAAGGGAACCCTATGCATCTGATGCCCCGTGAGCAGGAAAAGCTTCTGATCGTCGTGGCGGCCGACCTCGCCCGGCGGCGGCAGGCACGGGGGCTCAAGCTGAACTACCCGGAGGCGGTGGCCATCATCAGCTATGAGCTGATCGAGGGCGCCCGGGACGGCCGCAGCGTGGCCGAACTCATGAGCTACGGAACCACCCTGCTCACCCGCGAAGACGTGATGGAAGGCGTTCCCGAGATGATCCATGACGTCCAGGTCGAGGCGACATTCCCGGACGGCACCAAGCTTGTTACTGTCCACGACCCGATCCGTTAGGGGCGCCCCATGATTCCCGGAGAATACATCCTGCGGCCCGAGCCGGTAACGGCCAACGCCGCGCGCGAGGCCATCGACGTCGAGGTGGTGAATACCGGTGACCGGCCGGTCCAGGTGGGCTCGCACTTCCACTTCGCCGAGGCAAACCCTGCCCTGGCCTTTGACCGGCAGGCAGCCTACGGCCGCCGGCTGGACATCCCGGCCGGAACCGCGGCCCGGTTCGAACCCGGCGACTCGCGCAGCGTCCGGCTGATCGAACTCGCCGGCACCCGCGAAGTCCACGGGCTCAGCAACGCGGTCAACGGGAAACTCGACGGCGGCACGCACCTTGGCAGCCCGGCCCGGCCGGGTGCCGCAGCGGAAGGGGACCAGCAGTGAGCTTCGAGATGCCACGACGGCAGTACGCCGACCTTTACGGCCCGACGACGGGTGACGCCATCCGCCTGGCGGACACGGAACTGTTCCTCGAAATCGAGAAAGACCTCACCGTCTACGGCGAGGAGGTGGTGTTCGGCGGCGGCAAGGTGATCCGGGACGGCATGGGCCAGAACGGCCAGGCGGTCCGCGATGAGGACGTTCCGGACACCGTTATCACCAACGCCGTCATCCTGGACTACACCGGCATCTACAAAGCGGACGTGGCGCTCAGGGACGGCCACATCTTCAGGATCGGCAAGGCCGGCAACCCCCAGATCACGGACGGCGTGGATATCGTGATCGGAGCGAGCACGGAGATCATCGCCGGGGAACGCAAGATCCTCACCGCCGGGGGAGTGGACACCCACATCCACTTCATCTCCCCGGACCAGGTGGCCGCCGCACTCACGAGTGGCGTGACCACCATGATCGGCGGCGGCACCGGCCCGGCCGAAGGAACCAAGGCCACCACCGTCACCCCCGGGAAATGGCACATCCAACGGATGCTGCAGGCGGCCGAGGGCTTCCCCATGAACATCGGCCTGCTCGGCAAAGGCCACGCGTCCGCCGTCGAACCGCTGGCCGAACAGATCCGTGCCGGCGCCATCGGGCTGAAGGTCCACGAGGACTGGGGCGCCACGCACTCCTCCATCGACACCTCGCTGAAGGTGGCGGACGAGTACGACGTCCAGGTGGCCATCCACACTGACACCCTCAACGAGTGCGGCTTCGTGGAGGACACTATCCGGGCCATCGGCGGCCGCGTCATCCACACCTTCCACACCGAAGGTGCCGGCGGCGGCCACGCCCCGGACATCATCAAGATCGCGGGCATGCCCAACGTCCTGCCCGCGTCCACCAACCCCACGCTGCCGTACACGCGCAACACCATCGAAGAGCACCTGGACATGCTGATGGTCTGCCACCACCTCAACCCGGACATCCCCGAGGACGTTGCCTTCGCCGATTCCCGCATCCGGGCCGAGACCATCGCCGCCGAGGACGTCCTGCAGGACCTGGGCATCTTCTCCATCACCTCCTCCGACTCCCAGGCCATGGGACGCGTGGGTGAGGTGATCACCCGCACCTGGCAGGTGGCGGACAAGATGAAGAAGCAGCGCGGTGTGCTGGCAGATGACGACGGCGGCGCGCACGGCTCCGCCGGCAGCGACAACTTCCGGCTCAAACGCTACGTGGCCAAGTACACGATCAACCCGGCCATCGCCCAGGGCATCGCGGACGCCGTCGGCTCCGTTGAGGAGGGCAAGTTCGCGGACCTGGTGCTGTGGGACCCTGCCTTCTTTGGCGTTAAACCGGAGTTGGTGATCAAGGGCGGGCAGATCGCGTATGCCCTGATGGGCGACGCCAACGCGTCCATCCCCACCCCGCAGCCGCGGACCATGCGGCCCATGTTCGGGGCCCACGGGAAGGCGGTGCAGCAGTGCTCCATCACGTTCCTCCCGCAGGCGGCCATTGACGCCGGAGTGCCGGGCGAGCTGGGGCTGGAGAAGGTCATCCGGCCCGTCTCCGGGATCCGCACCCTCACCAAGGCGGACCTGAAATACAACGACGCGACGCCGGACATCCAGGTGGACCCGGAGACCTACCAGGTAACGGTCGACGGCGAGGACGTCACCTGCGAGCCCGCCGACGTCCTGCCCATGGCACAGCGCTACTTCCTCTTCTAGCCCTTCCCCTTTCACGCCCCCGGAGAACCCCGTGATCATCGACAAAGTCCTCGGCAACCTGCACGAGCTGCCCGAAACGGACCTCGCAGCCTACGCCGGCCTGCATCGCGAGAAGGTGGTGCTGCCCAGCGCCCAGCTGGTCAAGCGCATCCAGCGCGCCACCACGGACCACGGCAAGGAAATCGGCATCCGCCTTCCCGCCGGCTCCGGCGACCTCCGCGACGGCGACATCCTGCATGTCGAAGACTCCAACATGATCGTGGTGTCCGTCCTGCCCACCGACGTCCTGGTCATCGCCCCCCGGTCCATCCACGAAATGGGGGTCGCTGCCCACTCCCTCGGCAACCGGCACCTGCAGGCACAGTTCTTCGACACATCGTCTGAATATGAAGCCGAGGTCATGGTCTGCGCCTACGACCACACCGTCGAGGACTATCTCAAACACACCGGAGTGCCCTACTCCCGGCAGGAACGCGTCATGCCCGTACCTTTCCGCCATGCTGAGCACAGTCACTGAAACCGCCCCCGGTGGTCGAGCCTGTCGAGACCTGGGTGCCGACGCGGGGGCTTCGGCGGGAGATAGGGGCCGTGCCCGTCCCCAGGCGCTCCCAACCCTCGCAAGCTCGGGTCGGGGCCCTTGCGCCAGTGGGCCCCCCCGCGCGGCCCGCCACGCCGCGGCCCCTATCTCCCGCCTCCGCCGATTCAAAAAGTCACCAGTCGTCGAGGTGCCTGCAATGAGTTACCAGCTTGCTCTGCAGCAACTTGTGGATTCCGCTTTGCCTACTGGGGCTTTTGCTCACTCTTTTGGGTTTGAGACTTATCTCGAGCGGGGGCTCGTTTTTGATGAGGCTGGTTTTGGGGTGTGGTTGTCGGCTTTTGTTTCGCAGCAGCTGACGTATTCGGATGGGCTTGCCATTCGGTTCTTGTATGAGGGTGGTGATGTTGTTGGGCTCGATGCTGCGTTGTCGGCGTCTTTGTTGCCGCGGCAGGTCCGGGAGGCCAGCACCAAAATGGGGCTCCGGCTGCTTGAGATCGGGGCGGAAGTCTTTCCGTCGGCGGAGCTGGAACTGTACCGGGACCTGGTGACCACCGGCAGGGCCGCCGGACACCAGCCGCTGGCGTTCGCCGTCGTCGCACGTTCGCTGGGAGTGCCGCTGCAGGAGGCGCTCGCTGCCTACCTTTTCGCTACCGCCACCTCGCTGACGCAGAACGCCGTCCGCGCCATCCCGCTCGGCCAGAACGCCGGGCAGCGCGTGCTGCGGAAGGCGCACGACGACGTCGCTGCCGCCGTCGAGCGGGTCGCCCACCTGACGCCGGACGACTTCGGGGCCGTCATCCCCGGACTGGAAATTTCACAAATGCGGCACGAACGCCAGCGTGCCCGGATGTTCATGAGCTGACCGTGCCCATGGATTCACAAGGAGGACACCATGACTGAACCCATCAAGATCGGCATCGGCGGGCCCGTGGGCGCCGGTAAAACGCAGCTCGTGGAACGGCTCACCCGGCACATGAGCGGTGACATCTCCATGGCCGCCATCACCAACGACATCTACACCATCGAGGATGCCAAAATCCTTGCTGCCAACGGCATCCTGCCCGTCGACCGGATCATCGGCGTCGAAACCGGCGGCTGCCCGCACACCGCCATCCGCGAGGACACCTCGATGAACACCGCAGCGATCGAGGAACTCAAAGCCCGGCACCCCGACCTGCAGGTGATCTTCGTCGAATCCGGCGGCGACAACCTCTCCGCCACCTTCAGCCCCGAACTCGTGGACTTCTCCATCTACATCATCGACGTGGCCCAGGGCGAGAAGATCCCCCGCAAAGCCGGCCAGGGCATGATCAAGTCAGACCTCTTCATCATCAACAAAACCGACCTCGCCCCCCACGTCGGCGCGGACTTGAATGTAATGGAGACGGATTCGAAGGAGTTTAGAGGGGATAAGCCGTTTTGCTTCACCAACCTCAAGACCGACGAAGGGCTTGAAAAGGTCATCGACTGGATCCGGCGCGACGTCCTGATGCTCGACCTGGCCCAGTGAGCACGACGGCGGACACGGAGGTCGGATTTCGACAGGATCGATCACCGATGGGTGGATTTCGACAGGCTCAACCACCTGTGGTTGAGCTTGTCGAAACCCAGGGTCAATCACCTGTGGGGCGGCTTGAGCTGGGCGTCAGTTTCCGGGGTGGCCGGTCAATTGCCTCGCATCAGTTTCATGAGGGCGCTCTTCGGGTTCTGCGGCCGCATTATCTGGATGATTCCGGGCAGGTTTGTTATGTCGTGGTGAATCCTGGCGGGGCTTATCTTGGGCGGATTTGTTTCTTCTGGATGTTGAGGTCGGGGATGGGGCTGACCTGCTACTGACTACGCAGTCGGCTACCAAGATTTATCGGACTCCGGGGTCGTTTGCCGAGCAGCGGATGGACCTGCGGCTGGGGGAGGGGGCGCGGCTGGAGCTGATGCCGGACCAGCTCATCGCCTACCGCGAGGCCAGCTACCGGCAACGCACCTCCGTGACCGTCCGGCCGTCGTCGTCCCTGGTGATGGCCGAAGTGGTGACGCCGGGCTGGTCGCCGGATGGGGCGGGCTTCCGGTACCAGGAAATCCGGCTGCGGAACGAGATCCGGGTCGAAACAGACGAAGGAACCCACCTGCTGGCGCTGGACAACCTGCTGATCCGTCCACCCGCGGGCGATGTGACAGGCCTGGGGTTCATGGAGGGCTACAGTCATCTGGGATCACTGGTGGTGGTGGACGCCCGCGTGGACCAGGCGCTCGCCGACGAACTGCACGCGCTCACAGCCGGACACGACGCCCTGGCCGGTGTCTCCCTCACCCGCCCCGCAGCCGGCACCACCGGCCTGGTCCTGCGTGCGCTGTCCAACAGCACCGGGGAACTGAACTCCCTGCTTGCCGGCTGCACCAACCTCCTGCGGGAACGCTGGCAGGGGCAGGGACCGCTCAACCTGAGGAAGCACTGATGACCGCCCTGACAACCATCACCGCGCTGTATCGGGAGCGGGAAACGCTGCCGCTGCGGACCCGGATACTGTTCACTTTCGGTGCCGTGGCCGCCCTGCACGCCGCCGCCGTCGTTCTCCTGCTCTCCGGAAACGCCGGCGCGGCAGGGACGGAGGCACTCACCTGGGGCCTGGTCCTCACCGCCTACCTGGCCGGCGTAAAGCACAGCTACGACTGGGACCACCTGGCCGCCATCGACAACTCGACGCGGAAGTTCGTGGCGCAGCGGCAGGACCCGGTCAGCGTCGGCTTCGCGTTCAGCCTGGGGCACAGCTCGGTGGTGGCCCTGGCTGGGGTGCTGGTCATCGCGGGCGCGGCCGTGGTGGGCGAATTCATGGCGGACGGGTCCACCGGGAACCTGGTCCTCGGGCTGGTGGGCAGCGGCGTGTCCGGCCTGTTCCTGCTGGCGATGGGCCTGTTCAACGGCTCCGCGTTCGCCCGGTCCGCGCGGGCCTACCGCCGGGCACGCAGGGGTGCCGCCGTCGATCCGCGCGACCTGGAACCCCAGGGCCTGGTGGCGCGGCTCCTTGCCAGGCCGCTGTCCCGGGTGCGCCGGCCGCGGAACATCTACGTGATCGGCTTCCTCTTCGGGCTTGGCTTCGACACCGCCACCACCATCGGGCTGCTGATAATGACGACGGCGGCATCGCTGGCCGGGGTGCCGGCGTTCACCCTGCTTGCCCTGCCGCTGGCGTTCGCTGCCGCGATGACGCTCTGCGATTCCCTCAACGGCGTGGCCATGATGCGGATGTACCGCTCGGCGCTGGACGACCCCCAACGGAAGCTGGGCTTCAATGCGCTGGTGACCGGGATTTCGGCCGTGTCCGCGCTGTTCATTGCCGTGGTCACGCTCGGCGGCTTTGTCCATGCCGCGTTCGCGCTGGAGGATCCGGTGACCGCCTGGCTCGGCTCTATTGACCTGGGCGACGCCGGCCTCCTGCTGGTGGCACTGCTGCTGGCGGTGTGGGGTGCGTCGGCACTCCGGGAGCAGGGCGTTCGGAAGGGGTAATAGCTCATGGTGATCCGGGAACAGCAAGGTGCGGTGCCTGCCGGATGGCCTGCACCGCACCTCCAGAAGTCCGGATCAGAAGCTGCCTAGCCGCCGAATTCCGGGACGTAGCTGGGAACCCCGACGGCGTCCGTGGAAACCGGTGCGCCGGTGTCATTGATGACGTGGTCCAGCGTGCCGGCTCCCAGGTTGACCGTCAGCAGGCTGTGCAGCTTCACGCCTGGCGTCACCGGCACCTCGAAGCCGCGGGTTGCGTGGATGGTGGGGTCCACGTTGTTGTAGACATAGCTGCCGCCGCCCCACAGTTCGTGGGTTTTGACGGTGTCTGCGATCTTGTAGCCGGCCCAGCCCAGGACCCCATCGTGCTGCCAGGCGGCCTGGTTGGGGGCGTCATAGGGAAGTTCATTCTGGAAGAAGATGGTCTTGCCGTTTTCACCATTCCAGATGACGTTGTACTCCTGGTAGTGCTCCACGAACAGGCCTGTGGCAGTGACGTTGTCGCCATTGATGATCACGCCGTTCTTACCGGTGTTGGTGGTCCATCCCACGCCGTTGCCGTGGTCTGCACGCCAGGCCCAGATGTGGTCCAGGAGGACGTTGTCGCTGTTGACCTCGAGGCTGTTTGACGCCTTGCCCACGTGGGGACCGCCGATGCGGAAGAACACGTCGTGGAGCGTGGTGGGGTTGGCCGGATCACTGCGCACGGAAGAGTTGGCGGCGCCGCTGCCCTCACCGTCGCGGTCCTTGCCGATCCGCAGCAGGGCGGGTGAATTGACCTCGCCGGCATCTATTGTGACTGCGGCGATGTCCACGCCGGGAACATCCGCGACAGCCAGCGGGACGGCTCCGTTGAGCGCCGTAAGGGTGGCGATTCCCATCCCGAGGACGACGGTGTTTTCCCGTTTGACCTCGATGCTCTCATCAATGCCGTAGACCCCCGGGGTGAGCAGGAGGTTCTTGCCGCGTGCCAGCTGGGCGTTGATGGTCTTGGCGGAGTCCGAGGGGGTGGCCACGTAGAACTCGGACAGGGGGAGGCTGCGGCCCGCCGTCGGGCCGTTTTCCCAGGTGGTTCCTGACGAGTCCGTGCGGACGGACGGAACGAACACACTGTACCGGCCGTCGCCGTCCACTGTGAGGTAGGGCTTCTCACGGCTGATGGGAGTGCTGGCCAAGGTGGTGTACGGCGGGTTCGGGAAAGACTGCGCCGGCGCCCCGTCCACTCCGGAGAAGACCTGTTCCAGACCCCGTTGGACCAGTTGCCGATGCTGCTGTCGCGCACGAAGTACTGCTGCTGCGACCCGTTGATGACGTCGCCCGTCTTCGAATCGGAAATGAAGCCGCCGCTGGCGTACTGCGGTCCGGCGGTGCAGTAGTCCATGAGGGAGAGGTTGCCGCCGGTGATGTTGACCCGCCGCATGGGCGACGCCTGCGAGGCCGCCCAGAAGTTGGCCGAGCTGCGGCAGCCCTCGAGGCCCATGACGTTGATGGTGAGGTTGGACAGGGACCGCCAGAAGTTGTTCAGTGCGATGCAGTTCTCCGCGGTGAGGCAGCGGTTGTACACGTCCACGTGCCCATTGATGGTGACGTCCGTGGGAGAAGCCCCCAGGCCCGCAACCTCCGTGGAATAGCCCACCTGGATGATGAGCGGCTCCGCCGCGGTGCCGTAGGTTCCCGGCTTGAACAGCAGTGAGTAGCGTTTTGAGCCCATTTCATCGTCCACCTGCTGTGCGGCGATGGCATCAACAGTTGCCTGGATTTCCGCCACGGGCATGCTGGGGTCGAAGATCCGGACGTTGGGGCCGAAGTCCGGCTCCGTGCCCTCGGGAACAGCCGGAGGAGCGGCGGGAAAAGCAGCCGGTGCGGGGGCCTGGGGTGCCGATGCCTGGGTTGCGGCCGGTGCTTGCAGCGCGACCGGCGCAGCGGCGGCCAGGCCTCCGCCGCTGCCAATCAGCCCGGCAAGGAGGACCATCGTGCCGGCGGCCCGGCGGCCCTTCATGCGCCGCACGTGGGGGTGGTCCGGGCGGTCGGCGCGTGGCGGATGGGGAGGGTGGGCTAGCGGCATTGCTGGTCCTGTTCGTCGGTGGGATGCAGTGAGACGGCTGGACGGCGGCGAAAATGATGGGCCGTGGGAGCGCTCTCGTCGGGGAAGCGTAACACCGTGACGAAGCACCGGCAAGGGTGGTGGGAGCGCTCCTACTCTTCCTTGACAAGTTGCTGTGAGGTGGGACACCATGTGGTGAGAGCGCTCCCACCATGGACTGCCACCCGGTCCAGCCCGGCTGCTCCACCTCCCGCCTCCGGCCGTCCATGCGGACCGATGGGGCATCTTTTGACGAAGGAGTCTTCCCCTGTGAAAAACCCCAGTAAGTTCTCCGTGCTCTCGGCTGCCGCCGCCTGCCTGGCCCTGTCCCTGACGGGCTGCGGATCCTCATCCGCAGAGAAGGCCGGCGTGAACGGCGCCACCGGATCCGAGCCCGTGACGCTCACGGTCGGAACGTTCAATGAGTTCGGCTACGAGGCGCTCTTTGAGGAATACGAGGCGCTGAACCCGAACGTGACCATTGAGCACAAGAAGGCGGCAACCACCAACGAAGCACGGGACAACCTCACCACCCGCCTGGCCGCCGGCTCGGGGTTGTCCGATATCGAGGCCGTGGAGGTTGACTGGCTCCCCGAACTCCTGGAGTACCCGGACCGTTTTGCGGACTTGAGCGACCCTGCAGTGGAAGGCCGCTGGCTGGACTGGAAGGCCGAGGCCGCCACCACCGACGATGGCAAGCTTCTTGGCTACGGCACCGACTCCGGCCCCGAGGCCGTCTGCTACAACGCCGAACTGCTCAAGAAGGCCGGCATGCCCTCCGAACGCGGGGAAGTGGCCAAAATGCTGGGCACCACCTGGGACAGCTACTTCGAAGCCGGTAAGGCCTTCAAGGCCGCCAGCCCGGATTCCGCCTGGTTCGACTCCGCAGGGGCAATCTACCAGGGCATGAGCAACCAGCTGGAAAAGGTCTACGAGGAGGAAGACGGCACCGTCATCGCCACGGAGAACCAGAAGGTCAAGGACACTTATAACCAGGTCCTGAAAGCCTCTACCGAGGACGGGTTGTCCGCCCACCTCAGCCAGTGGAGCGATGACTGGGCTTCCGGCTTCCAGACGGGTGCCTTCGCCACAACCCTCTGCCCGGGTTGGATGCTCGGTGTCATTGAGGGCAACGCAGCCGGGGTCACCGGCTGGGACGTGGCCAACGTCTTCCCCGGCGGCGGCGGAAACTGGGGCGGCTCCTACCTGACGGTTCCCACCCAGGGCGAGCACCAGGCGGAGGCCAAGAAGCTGGCAGGCTGGCTGACAGCCCCCGAGCAGCAGATCAAGGCCTTCACCGCCAAGGGCACCTTCCCCAGCCAGAAGGAGGCGCTGGAAAGCAGCGAGCTGCTCGGCCAGACGAATGCGTTCTTCAACGGCGCGCCCACGGGCCAGATCTTCGCCGAACGTGCCAAGGCTGTTGAGGTCACGCCTTTCAAGGGAACCAAGTACTTCGCCATCAATGACGCCATGCAGCAGGCCCTTACGCGTGTGGACGTTGACAAGTCGGACGACGCCGCTTCCTCCTGGGAGAAGTTCGTCGCCGCCGTGAAGTCCCTCTAGGCATGGCTGTCACCGACCGGGTCAAGCCCCGGAGCGCCGGGCGTCAGCCCCTGCCTCCGGCGGACACGAAGGGTGTCCGGCGCCTGGCTTTCTCGCAGCAGGCCTCCAAGTGGGACGTGAAAGTGTCCCCCTACCTCTACATCTCACCGTTCTTTATCCTGTTTGCCCTCACGGGGCTCTTCCCGCTGGTGTACACGGCATGGGTTTCCCTGCACAACTGGAACCTCATTGGCGGGCAGGGCAAGTTCACGGGCCTGGAAAACTACGCCTTCGTTGTGGCCCAGCCCTACTTCTGGAATGCGGTGGGCAACACCTTCAGTATCTTCATCCTGTCCTCCGTTCCCCAGGTTGTCATCGCCCTGGTGATCGCGGCGGTGCTGGATGCGAACCTGAGGGCAAGGACGTTTTGGCGGATGGGTGTCCTGGTCCCGTTCGTCGTTGCGCCGGTGGCGGTGGGCCTGATCTTCAACAACCTCTTCGCAGACCAGTTCGGGCTGATCAACGAGATGTTGAAGGCGGCAGGGCTGGACCCGGTCCGGTGGCATTCCGACTCGGTGGCCAGCCACCTGGCCATCGCCTCCATGGTCAACTTCCGCTGGACCGGCTACAACGCGCTGATCTTCCTTGCAGCGATGCAGGCCATCCCGCGGGATGTGTTCGAGGCGGCAACGATCGACGGCGCCGGCCGGCTGCGGCAGTTCTTCTCCGTGACCGTCCCCATGCTGCGGCCAACAGTGATCTTCGTGGTGATCACCTCCACCATCGGCGGCCTGCAGATTTTCGACGAACCGCGGGTCTTTGACCAGTCCGGCCTGGGCGGCGCGGACAGGCAGTGGCAGACGCTGACCATGTACATCTGGGAACTCGGCTGGGGCCAGCGCAACTTCGGCAGGGCTTCTGCCGTGGCGTGGCTGCTCTTCCTGATCATCGTCCTGATCGCCCTGCTCAACTTCCTCATCACCAAGCGCATCGCAAGCCAGGGAGGCCGCAAGTGAGCTCCATTCCCATGATCGAGCAGACCGCCGGGAAGGGGGCCGCCCGGGCGGCAGCGCGGCGGGGACCGGGTGCCAGGGGTGGCAGGGGTGGCAGGTCCGGCCACGGAAGTGCCCGCAGGCCCGGCTTCCTTACTTACGGATTCCTGGGTGCCGTTCTCCTGGCGTCCCTCTTTCCGCTCTATTGGTCCTTCCTGGTGGGCAGCCATGACAACACCGTGCTGAGCCGCGGCATTCCGCTGCTGCCCGGCGGGAACTTCCTGGCGAACGCAGCGAAAGTCTTTGACAGCATTCCGTTCTGGAAGGCGATGGGCAACAGCCTCATCGTCTCGTGCGTGACCGCGGCATCCGTCGTCGTGTTTTCCACCCTTGCAGGATTCGCCTTTGCCAAGCTCCGCTTCCGCGGCAGCAAGGGGCTGCTGGTGTTTGTCATCGCAACCATGGCTGTTCCTACCCAGCTCGGCGTGGTCCCGCTGTTCATCGTGATGTCCAAGCTCGGGTGGACCGGCTCACTCTGGGCCGTCATCGTCCCGGGCATTGTTACGGCCTTCGGCGTGTTCTGGATGACCCAATACCTGCGTGACGCCCTTCCGGATGAACTCATCGAGGCCGTGCGGATGGACGGGGCGTCCATGATCCAGGCCTTCTGGCACATCGGATTTCCGGCGGCCCGTCCGGCTGCCGCCATGCTCGCGCTGTTCACCTTCGTGGCCACCTGGACGAACTTCTTCTGGCCGTTCATCGTCCTTGACCCGTCAAACCCCACCCTCCCGGTGGCCCTGCAGTTGCTGCAGGCGGCCCACTTCGTGGACTACTCCGTGGTCCTGGCCGGCGCCGTCCTGGCCACCATCCCGCTCCTGCTTCTGTTCATCGCGGCAGGCCGGCAACTCGTATCTGGAATCATGCAAGGAGCAGTTAAAGGATGAGTCCCACCCAACGTACGTTTCCGGAGGGTTTTCTCTGGGGCGCGGCAACAGCCGCCTACCAGATCGAAGGCGCAGCACACACCGGGGGGCGGCAGGACTCCATCTGGGACGTGTTCGCCCGGGTGCCCGGTGCCGTGGCGGACGGCCACAACGGCGACGTGGCCTGCGACCACTACCGGCGCTACAAGCAGGACGTGGCACTCATGGGCCAGTTGAACATGAAGGCCTACCGGTTCTCCACGTCCTGGGCCCGCTGCATGCCCGACGGCGTCACGCCCAACCCGGACGGGATCGCGTTCTACTCCCGCCTGGTGGATGAGCTGCTGGCTGCCGGAATCACACCATGGCTGACCCTCTACCACTGGGACCTGCCCCAGGCGCTGGAAGACCAGGGCGGCTGGGCCAGCCGGGACACGGCATACCGCTTCGCCGACTATGCGGCCCTCATGCACAGCGTGCTGGGGGACAGGGTCCGCATCTGGACCACCCTCAACGAGCCGTGGTGCTCCGCGTTTCTCGGCTACGCGGCGGGAATCCACGCGCCGGGCCGGCAGGAACCCGGGGCCGCCCTTGCTGCTGCACACCACCTCCTGCTCGGCCACGGCCTGGCAGCCGGGGAACTTCGCCGGCGGGACGCCGAGGCATCGCTGGGCATCACCCTGAACCTGACCGTCGCCGATCCACGCGACCCGGCCAGCAACGGCGACCGGGACGCAGCGCGGCGGATCGACGGCCAGTTCAACCGGATCTTCCTCGACCCGCTGTTCCGGGGGGGAGTACCCGGCCGACCTCCTGGCAGACGTTGCCCACCTGGAAATGGCTGACCTGATTCACGAAGGGGACCTGGACATCATCTCCACGCCCCTGGACCTGCTCGGCGTCAACTACTACCACGGGGAATCCCTCACAATGGACCCGGCAGACCCCCGGGAACAGGCGGCGCCGGAAACGACGTCGGTTCCCGGACAGGCAGCCCGCCCGGTGTCCTCCCCGTTCGTGGCTGCCGACGGCGCGCGGTCGGTGCCCCGTGGCCTTCCGGTGACGGGAATGGGCTGGGAAGTCCAGCCGGAGGGGCTGCGGCGCCTGCTCAACCGGCTGCAGGCAGAGTACACGGGCCCCGCCGGAATCCCCGTCTACATCACCGAGAACGGCGCAGCCTACGATGACGTCCCGGACGGAGCGGGCTTCGTGGACGACCAGGAGCGGCTGGGGTTCTTCGCAGCCCACCTCGAAGCTGTCCATGGCGCCATCGCGGACGGCGTGGACGTCCGTGGATACCTGGCCTGGTCCCTGCTGGACAACTTCGAGTGGTCCTTCGGCTACCACCAGCGCTTTGGCCTGGTCCGCGTGGACTATGCCACCCAGGAACGCATCCCGAAAGCCAGCGCCTTGTGGTACTCGGCGGTGGCGGCTTCCAACGCAATTCCGGCCGGCAACGCCGTGTCGCCGGCAGGGCAGGGTGTCGTATTGTCGGTGTGATGAACGAAAAGTCCCGCCGCTCCGCCCTCCTGCAGGCAGGGCGGCCCAGCCCCACGCTTGAGGACCTCGCCACGGCGGCCGGAGTGTCCCGCTCCACCGCGTCCAGGGCGATTAATGGCGGACTGAAGGTCAGCCCGGAGGCCCAGGCCGCCGTCGACGCCGCAATCGTTGCCCTTGGTTACACACCAAACCGTGCGGCCCGCAGCCTGGTCACCAGGCGCACCGGATCCATTGCGCTGGTCATCCCCGAACCCGATGCAAGGGTGATGATGGACCCCTTCTTCGCCGCCGTCATCACCGGCGTCAACGAGGCCCTCAGGGACACTGACATGCAGCTGGTGCTGCTGATGTCCCGGGCGGGGGACGATTCCGCCCGGACCATGCGGTACCTGCGCGGCGGGCACGTCGACGGCGCGATCGTGGTCTCGTTCCACGAGGCGGACGGCTGGGCGGAGACCCTCGGCACCACCGGCCTGCCCACAGTCTTCATCGGCAGGCCGTGGGCCGCGGGCTTCGGTGTCCCTTACGTGGACCTGGACAACCGCGAGGGCGGCCGGCTTGCCGCGCGGCATCTGGCAGCCATCGGCCGCACCCGGCTCGGCACCGTGGCAGGACCCGCCGACATGACCGCGGCAGTCGACCGCCTGGACGGATGGATGCAGGGCGTCCGGGAAGCGGGACTGCAGCCCGGTCCGGTCATCCACGGGGACTTCACGACGGCGGGTGGCGCCGAAGCGGCACGCAACCTTTTGGCGGCCGCGCCGGAACTTGACGGAGTTTTCGCCGCCTCGGACCTGATGGCGCTGGGTGTCATTGAAACGGTGCGGGGAATGGGCCGGAGGGTTCCGGAGGATGTCGCCGTCGTGGGGTTCGACAACCATTCCCTCCTCGCCGCCAACGGCCTGGGCCTCACCACGGTGACCCAGCCGATGGTGGATATGGCCGTGACGGCAGGGCAGCTCCTGATCCGCGCGATCGAAAACCCGGACCAGCAACTGGAACCGGTGATCTACCCCGCCGAGCTGGTAATCCGCGAAAGCACCCGGGCGTGATGCGAGATCGATGATTATTACGCGATAAGTTGCTTCTATTGCAACAGTCCTGAGGCGGACTAACCACGCGGAAAATGGAGGCTCAGGTCACAACCGGGTGCCGGGGCGGCCGGGCTGCCTTTGCCTTTCTGGCACAATACTTACCAGCCTCCCTTGGGGGATTCCGGTGTCGCCGCCGGTACTCCTGCCGATCCGTCATCCGGTACATAGACAGGACGAAGATGCTCGAACCGTCGAAAGAACAGCGCTCAGTGCGCCCAAAAACTGCCCGAAGGCTGAGGGTGGAAGACTGCATCGTGGTTGATAAGGGCGAACTGCGGAAGGCCCAGGTGGGCGCAGGCGTCGGCAACTTCATCGAGTGGTACGACATCGGGGTCTACGGCTACCTCGCGGTGACCATGACTTCTGTCTTCACGGAGGGCATGGACGAGCGGATGGGGCTGCTTGTCACGCTGCTGGGTTTCGCAGTCTCGTTCATCGTGCGTCCCCTCGGCGGAATGATCCTTGGCCCGCTGGGCGACAGGATCGGCCGCCGCAAGGTGCTCTTCGCCACGATGGCCATCATGGCCGCCGCCACCACCGGAATTGGGTTGCTGCCCACCGCAGGCGAGGTGGGACTGTGGGTCATCATTCCCCTCTACTTTCTGAAGATGCTTCAAGGGTTCTCCACGGGCGGAGAGTATTCCGGTGCCGCCACGTACATCTCCGAGTTCTCGCCCGACAAGAACCGGGGTTTCATGACCTCGCTCCTGAATTCGGGATCCATGCTGGGGTTCGCCGCAGGCGCCAGCATGGTGGCCGTCACCACGGCCGTCACCACTTCCATGTGGGGCAGTTCCGCCATGCTGGACGGGGGCTGGCGGATCCCGTTCCTGATCGCCCTGCCCCTGGGCATCGTGGCGATCGTCCGCCGCCGCCGCCTGCCGGAATCGCCGAGCTTCGAAGTGGCCCACGTGAAAGCCGGTACCCAGGAGGTCGACCCCATTTTTGTCCGGCATAACCTGCCAAACATCATTAAGCACTACTGGCCGCAAATCGTTATCGGCTGTGCCCTCATTGCCGCCGACGGCAGCTCCGGCTACATGCTTACGAGCTACATGCCTACCTACCTGGAAACGCAGGTTGGATCGGACGCTGTGCATACGGCCATTGCCGCTGTGGTGGTGCTGGTCCTCCTGGCCGCCATGATTCCACTCGTGGCACGCCTGTCTGACCGCATCGGCCGCCGTCCCATTTATGCCGTTGCGACTATCGGCAACCTGGTCCTGCTGGTTCCGGCGTTCGCCCTGATGCAGCTAGGGACGCTGTGGTCGATTTACCTGGCAATGTTCATGGTCGCGCTGCCGTGCGCCTTTTTCCTGGCGCTGACCGCCGCCGTCATGTCCGAGCTGTTTCCCACGGCATCGAGGTTCGGTTCTGTGGGCGTCACCCACAACCTCTCCATTTCCATCTTCGGCGGTACCACGCCCCTGGTCAGCCAGATCCTGGTCGAAACAACGGGCAACCTGTACGCCCCGGCGTTCTATGTCATGTTCTTTTCCGCGGTGGCGCTGGTGGCCCTGGTGAAGATGCGTGAGACCGCGGCACGCCCCCTCCTGGGATCGGTGCCCGTGGTCACCAGCCGGGCCGAGGCGGAAAAGCTGGTGGCGGGCCAGGACTCCGATGACCGGATCGACACCTCCACCATGATGCTGACCCAGGAACCTGCGCCGTCCGAGCCTGTCGGCGCCCGCTAAGCTCAGGCGGCAATCCTGCCTTTGCTCCTGCGGTGTTGCCGGTGCCTGGCGCGGGCCGCGGCCGGCGTGCGGGCGTCAACGAGTACCTGCTCGCCGTCCGCCACCATGGCGTCAGCTTCCAGGTGGACACCGTGCTCGATGAGCACGCTGGATCCGATCCGGGAGTGGCTGCCAATGTGCACGCGGTTTCCAATGACCGTGCCGCGTCCGATGCGCACGCCGTCGCCGATCACCGTCCGGTCGCCGATGGTGGCGTCACGGTCAATCCAGCTGCCGTGCCCGATCCGGCACCCGTGTCCGATCCGCGCACCGTTCTCGACGTACGTCATGGAGCCGATGCGGGTGCTGTCGGCAACCGTGGCGCCCGGAGCCACCAGGCCGCCACCGTTGGCACGCCGGACGTAGCGGGTGACCTTGCCGGCGTCGTCCTCAACTGATTCAAACTTCGCGTTCATGAAATCCCTCAGTACCACGCGGTAACTTACCGTACAGTCAGTTAACGGTCCGGAACCCAAACAGATTCCCGCGCTACCCGTAAGCACGCCGGCGCCGCATCAGTCGTCCGCTGCGGCCGCCTCCGCTTCCGTCAGCAGCAGCGCCGTCCCCTGGAATGCCGGCAACTCCAGGAAGAAGCTGCCCAGGTCATCCACCTGGCCGATGGCCTCGCCGCTGAACAGGTCCTGCACCGTGGAGCCCGGCACCAGATGGCTTGACTGGATGCTGCCGGCCACGTCCTGGTCGGAGAAGTTCAGCACCGTGACCTCAAGCGCGCCGCTTCCCAGCCTGGTCACCTGGACCAGCAGGCCGCGGTGGGACACGTCGGGGACGTCGACAAGGGTGCCGGTGGCGATGCCGTGCTCCTCCCGGACAGCCAGGACCCGCTGGAGCCGCCGGGCAAACGAGTTGGAGTCCTGCAGCTGCTCCGGCAGCCCACCGTACAGGCTGCGTGCCCGCGGCATGCCCGACGACGAAGACTTCGCATCCGGGCTGGTGCCCATGATGTCGTGGGCGCCGCGGTTGATCCAGCGGGTATCGCCCTGCGCCGTCAGCTCGGCAACGCTCTCCCGGTCAAGGGCGGTGATCCCGGCAAGGTCCCAGCCGGACAGGGCAAAGACGCCGGGCTGCAGGGCGTTGTACATCGCCAGCAGGATGTGGGCGTCCCGGACCTTCGCTTCCTGCTCCGGCGTGATGGACTCCGGATCCCGGATTCCCAGCGCCGCCATGATGAAGCTCACCGTGGTGCAGGCAATGCCGTTGGTGGTGAACACCGCGTTGTAAGGGCCGTTCTCCCCGGTCAGGCGCTCGCGCATGGTCTGCTGGACCTTCTCGGCCAGCTCGGCGCCCGTGAGCTCTTCGCCGGCAAGCTCGAACATCTCGTCCCGGTGGCCCGAGGCGAAGTGCATCAGCTCATAGGTGAGTTCGTCATGGTTCTGCAGCGCGTGGACCAGTGACGCCTGGTCCACGCCGATTTCCATGGACAGCCGCATCGTCAGCCGCAGCAGCTCGGTGTCTGCCGTGACCAGCGCGTAGTGGTAGGCGGGCCGGGTGATGAAGTCGTAGGACAGGTCAGGGCCGGCTTCGGACGTTGCCTTGATGTCGTCGATGGTCAGGTTGAGCTCCTGGAAGGAGAACCCGCCCACCTTGCGGATCATGGAACCGATGAGCTGGTTGGCAGCCTCGGACAGCGGGTGTCCCTCGGACCAGCCGGGCTGTTCCTCGGCACTCTTTTCCACGCCCAGGAATCCGTTGGCATCCAGCCGCAGCGCCCCGGTGCCCAGGTCGAGCAGCGAGTGCAGGGCATCGCCCACCACCAGGCGCATCCCGGCGAAGGTGGGGTCCAGCCAGTTGATGGACGGCTGGCCGGCCTTGAAGTAGTGCAGGTAGACCCAGCGGCGGGTCTTGCCCGTGGTGTCCACCACCGGACGGGTGGCGCTCCAGTTGGTTTCCTTGACGCCGGGCTCGTAGAAGATCACCCGCTGCAGCCGGCCGATGATGTATCCGGCCTTCTGCAGCGCCTGTTCGGATTCCGGGCTGAGGTTTACCGAGTCCTGGCCGTCGGGAACGTCCGGCAGCAGGTGCCAGTCCTCCTCGGGGATGTCCACCATGTGGTAGATCCCCGGGTAGTCCCGGAAGTTCATTTCGGCGAGGCGGAAGTCCGCGCCCTTGCCGGTGTGGCCCGGCACGATGTCGTCGATGATGGTGCCGCCGTGGTCCGCGGCCACCTCGCACATCCGGCGGAATTCCTCCTCCGTCCCGAAGACGGGGTCGATGGCCATGCTGATCCGGTCGAAGTGGCCGTCAACGCTGGGCGTCTGGGTCCAGCCGCTGATGCCGCCGGCCAGCTTGACCGGGCCGGTGTGGATGGCGCGGATACCGATCTCGCTGAAGGCGTCCCACATGTTCTTGTCGCCGAGGGCGCTGAGGAAGGATTCGCCGGGCCGCGTGATAAAGGACAGCGGATACGCGGTGAACCACACCGGCGCGCGCTCGACGGCGGCACGCGGGTTCGGGTGCGCATACGAGTTCTGCCACATGCTGGCCTGCCCGGAGAGCTGCCGCGCAAGGGTATTCGCGTCGCCGAGCATTGCCTGTTCCGCAGCCACTCCACGTAAGCGGTGTTGCGGCCGTCGAACTCGAAGGACGGCCGGGTGGCGAGGTACTGCCGCCGGCGGGCAATCGGCCGGAGCGCCTTGGGCCGGGCAGGGTAGAACTGTTCGTCGTAGGTGATTTCCGGCTCTGCTGCCGGTTCGGCCTCGGCCGGAACTGCCTGTTCATCCTCGCCGGCAACGGTGTCCGCTTCAAGAAAACCGTCGCTGGCACTGACTTCCCGCATAGATTCCTCCTACAGGTTGTTCCCATGGTCCCTGGGCATCATTCCAGGTCACCCTGCTCCTGCCAACGTACCCCAGAGGGCCGGGAGTATTCGCGCGGAGGGAGCAGCCGGCGCCAAAAAAGACGCCGGCACGCCAGGCCCGCGGGAGCTAGGAGACGAGGTTTGCGGCCGCCGTGTCCATGTGCTCGAGGATGGTTTTCCTGGCCAGCGCGGCGTCCCCGGTGTCGATGGCGGTGACGATGTCCCGGTGCCGGTCCACGCTCATGTTGCTGACGCCCTTTTCCAGCCCGGCGAACATGATGGACATCCGGATGGAGCCTTCCAGGGACTCCCAGGAGTGCAGCAGCGTCTCGTTGCCGGTGAGCCGGCAGAGGGTGCGGTGGAATTCGAGGTCGGACTCGATCCGCTCCTCCAGGGTTCCGCTGGCGGCCGCGCCCATCGCGTCGATGGCCTGGTGCAGGGAGTCCGTGACCTGCTGCCGGTCAGGCAGTTCACACAGGGTCCGGGCGGCGAGGGACTCCAGGGCGGCGCGGACCGCGTAGATGTCGCGGATTTCCTTTTCGTCCAGGTGGCGGACGGAGAGCCGGCCGCGGGGACCGGCCGAGACCAGGCCTTCCTGCTCCAACTGGCGGAGGGCTTCGCGGAGCGTGCCGCGGCTGATCTGCAGCATCTCGGACAGCTCGGTTTCCACCAGGTGGCGCCCGGGTTCCAGTTCGCCGCTGGTGATGGCGGTCCTCAAGGCCGAGAGTGCCTGCTCGCGCAGGCTCTTCTTTTGCAGTCCCAGCAGCGGGGCGGTCAGTCCGGCCATGGCCTCTGTCCTCAATGTTGTACGTTGACTGTTTACAGTCGGTGGTTTCGATAGTACGGCAGAAAGCACGGCTCCGGCCGGGACCGGAACCGTGCTTTTGCCAGGGCGCTGACTCAGCCGAGTTCGGCGAGCACCTTCGCCACGATGCGGTCGGAGGCCAGGCCGTAGCGGTCGTGCAGGGTGGGCAGCGCGCCGGCGTCGAGGAACTGGTCCGGCAGCGCGACCGGCACCACGCGCTTGCCAAGGCCTGCGGTGACGACGGCGGAGGCGACCGTTTCGAACAGGCCGCCCACCACGGAGTGGTTCTCCAGGGTGACGGCGAGCCGGTCCGTGTTGATCTCCTTGAGGACGGTTTCGGCGTCGAACGGCTTGATGGTGGGGGTGTGCACGACGGCGACGTCCACGTTGTGTGCCGCCAGCGCCTTGGCTGCCTGGAGGGCGCGCATGGTCATCAGCCCGGAGGAGATGAAGACAACGTCGTTGCCGCCGCGCAGCACCTTGGCCTTGCCGAGTTCGAACGTGTAGCCGTATTCGTCCAGGACAGTGGGCACGTTGCCGCGCAGCAGCCGCAGGTAGGTGGGCCCCTCCGAGGCTGCGAGCTGCGGCACGGCCTGCTCGATGTCCACCGAGTCACAGGGGTCCACGATGGTCAGGTTGGGCATGCCGCGGAAGATCGCCATGTCCTCGGTGGCCTGGTGGCTGGGACCGTATCCGGTGGTCAGGCCGGGCAGGCCGCCCACGATGTTGACGTTCAGGTTCGGTTCCGCCGCGTCCAGGCAGAGGAAGTCGTAGGCGCGGCGGGCGGCGAACACGGAGTAGGTGGACGCGAACGGCACCAGCCCGGTTTCGGCCAGGCCTGCGGCTGCACCAAAGAGCAGCTGCTCGGCCATGCCCATCTGGAAGAACCGCTCCGGGAAGGCCTTGGCGAAGATGTGCATGTCCGTGTACTTGCCCAGGTCCGCGGTGAGGCCGACGATCTTGTCGTTTTCCTGCGCAGCCTTCACCAGGGCGTGCCCGAACGGCGCGGATGCAGTCTTCTGCCCGGGGTCGGCGAACGACGCGATCATCGCCGACGTCTTCAGCTTCGGTTTGGCAGGTGCTGAATAGGCTGCTGTGGTGTTGGGTGCCTCGGTGGTGGTGCTCATCAGGCAGCCTTTCCTTCAAATCCGGCGGTGAGCTGCTCGCGGCAGATCTGCCATTCGTTCTCTTCGATGCGCATGAAGTGCGCCTTCTCGCGGTTCTCGAGCAGCGGCACGCCGCGGCCCACCTTGGTGTCACAGAGGATCACCGAAGGACGTCCGACGGCGGCGGCCTGGGCGGCTGCGTTGTCGAAGGCGGCCAGGAGCGCGGCGACGTCGTTGCCGTCCACCCGCTGGGTGTACCAGCCGAACGATTCCCACTTTTCGGTGACCGGTTCTGTGCGGAGCACCGTGTCGGTCTTGCCGTCGGCCTGCAGGGCGTTGATGTCCACCATCGCGGTGAGGTTGCCCAGCTGGTGGTGGTGCGCGCCCATCGCCGCTTCCCACGTGGAGCCCTCGTCCAGTTCGCCGTCCGAGAGGAAGTTGAACACCCGCGAGCCGGAGCCCTGGTAGCGCAGCCCCAGGGCCATGCCGACGGCGATGGTCAGCCCGTGGCCCAGGGAACCGCCGGAGATTTCCATGCCCGGGGTGTAGGTGGACATGCCGGACATCGGCAGCCGCGAATCGTCCGAGCCGTAGGTTTCGAGTTCCTCCACCGGGACGATCCCGGCCTCTGCGAGGGCGGCGTAGTGGCCGATGGCGTAGTGCCCGGTGGAGAGCAGGAACCGGTCCCGGCCCTCCCAGTGCGGGTCCGCGGCGCGGAAGCGGAGCTGGTCCCCGTACACCGTGGCGAGCATGTCCGCGGCGCCGAGAGCCTGGCCCACGTAGCCCTGGCCCTGCACCTCACCCATGTTCAGGGCGTGGTGCCGGATCCGGTACGCGGCTGCGCTGATCTTTTCGATGCGCTCCCGCGTCACCTGGCTTTCCGCAGCCCGGTCCTGGACGGTCTCTACTGGCATTGCTGACTCCGTTTTTGTTTCGTGCGTGACGGTCATTAGACGCTTACGGTGTTGGGCGTGCTTTTGGTGGCTTCATCCGCCAGCTGCCGCTCCCGCTTGCCCAGGTTTCCCGCGTGGCGACGGCGGCCCACAGGCCTACAGCGGCGTAGAGGCCGAAGAGCAGTGCCGGGCCCATCCAGCCGAAGCTGACGAAGAGCAGGGTGGTGACGAACGGGGTGAAGCCGGAGACCATGGCGGAGATCTGGTACGCCAGGCTGGCACCGGAAGCGCGGGTCTTGGCCTGGAAGAGCTCGGGGAACCAGGCACCCTGGGCGCCGGCGAGGGAGTTCTGGCAGACGGCGTAGGAGATGGCGATGGTGGCGATGACGAAGAAGAACAGGCCGGTATTGACCATCAGGAACATCGGGACCGCGAACAGGACGGCGAACGCGCAGGACCAGATGTAGACGGGACGGCGGCCAATCCTGTCCGTCAGGCGGGCCCAGGCTGCGGTGGCGAAGATGCCGATGAAGGATGCGATGCAGAGGGCGACGAGGGTCTGGGTCTTGTCCGCCAGCTGCTCGGTGTGCAGGTAGGAAATCATGTAGGTGATGGACACGGCGTAGCCTGCAGTCTCGGCGACGCGCAGGCCGATGCCGCGGACGATGTTGCGCCAGTCGGTCTTGATGACCTCGACGATGGGCGACTTGACGATGTCGCCGCTGTCCTTGACCTCGTCGAAGACCGGGGACTCGGGAACCTTGGAGCGGATGATCAGGCCGACCACCACCAGCACGATGCTGGCCAGGAACGGAACGCGCCAGGCGAGCTCGCCGCCAAGGTTCACGCTGACCAGGAAGACCAGGTTGGCCAGCAGCAGGCCTACCGGGAAGCCGGCCTGGACGATGCCGGTGTACTTGCCCTTGGCCTTCCACGGTGCATGCTCGTAGCTCATTAGGATGGCGCCGCCCCATTCGGCACCGAACGCCAGGCCCTGCACGATCCGGACGAACACCAGCAGGGCGGGGGCCAGCAGCCCGACCTGGCTGTAGGTGGGCAGCAGGCCGATCAGGAAGGTGGCCACACCCATCAGGATCAGCGACGTGACCAGCACGGGCTTGCGGCCCACCTTGTCGCCGAGGTGGCCGCCGATGATGCCGCCCAGTGGGCGGGCCGCGAAGCCGACGCCCAGCGTGGCGAAGGCGGCCAGCGTGCCCGTGACCGGATCGCCGGTGGGGAAGAAGGCAGTGCCGAAGTACAGCGCGGCGGCGGTGCCGAAACCAATGAAGTCATAGGTTTCGATGACTGCGCCCACACCGGAGCCAATGGCAACGCGCTTGGCGTCCTTGGTTCCGTGAACCGGACCGCGCATGTTCAGAGCATCTTTGCTCATGGTGGTTCCCTTTCGGAGAGCGGCTGAAGGGGGAGTCGCCGCTGTCGACGGTTAACAAATGATAGACCCAGTGTGACCGTCGTCATGCTCAATGTCAACAGTCGACTTCAGGGGTTGACTGTTGACAGTGAATCCGCATACTGTGGTCGGCATCACTACTGCACGAACCAAGGGATCAACGATGTTCCATTCCAGACTCGGGTGCTCATCCATCAGCTTTCGGCACCAGGAGCTCGCCACTGCGCTGTGCACCATGGCCGGACTGGGGTTCGAGGAAATCGACCTGGGCGCCCTGCCCGGTGTCTGCGACCACGTCCCGTACCAGCTGGACGCAGCCGCCGTTGCCGCCGTCTCGGAAACCGTCCGGGCATCCGGCCTCCGGGTGCGTTCGGTGAACGGAGACATCGGGGACCTGAACGCCGTGCTCGACGGCGACGGGCGGGCAGCACGGCAGGGCCACCTTGACGCCCTGCTCACCCTGGCGGCAAACACCGGCGCCAAGGCCCTCGTCCTGCCGTGCGGCGCGCTGGACCACAACCCGGTGCGCAGCGTCGAAGCGGACCTCGACCGCATTGCTGCCGAGCTCACGGGTGCGGAACGGCGGGCGTCGGAGTTCGGCGTCGAACTCTGGACCGAGTCGCTGCACTTCCTCCGGTTCTGCTGGAACCTGGACCGCGCGGGACAGCTGGCCGACCGGCTGGCGGGATCCAGCGTCGGAATCGTGATGGACTTCAGCCACGTCACGGCCGCCGGCGAAGACATCCAGGCCTACCTGGACCGGCACCGCGGCCGCATCAGCCACGTCCACCTGCGCGACGCCGTGCCGGGAAACATCAACCTCAGCATCGGCAACGGCGTAGCCGATTTCGCCGGCGGCCTGAAGCGGCTCGCCGCGGACGGGTACACCGGCCACTACTCCCTCGAACTCGAGACGCGGGACGTCACGCACGACGAGCGTCCCGCCGCGGCAGCGAAAGCTGCCAGCTTCATCACCGACCTTCTCTAAGGCACAACCCACCACCAGCCACAAGGAGTACCACCATGAGCACCATCCAGCGCACCGCAGTCCTCACCGGGGCCACCTCGGACCGGGGCATCGGCCTCACCACCGCACGCCGCTACGCCAACGAAGGCTGGGCAGTGGTAATCCTGGACCTCGACGGCGAGAAGTCCGCCAAGGTCGCCGCCGAAATCGGCAACGAATTCAACGTCCCCGCCTTCGGACACGAGATTGACGTCGCCAGCGAAGCATCCGTCACGGCTGCCCAGGCCGCCGTCGCAGCCGAAGTCGCCGCAGGAAACCTGCCGCCCGTCGGGGCACTGGCGAACATCGCCGGCATCACCTCGCCCGTGCCGTTCCTGGAGACCACCCTCGAGCTGTGGCACAAGGTCATGGACGTCAACGCCACCGGCACCTACCTGGTCACCAAGGCCTTCCTGCCGGGCATGATCGACAACGGCTGGGGCCGCATCGTCAACATGTCCTCCGTCTCCGCCCAGCGCGGCGGCGGCGTCTTCGGCAAGGTTCCCTACTCCGCCGCGAAGGCCGCCATTCTTGGCTTCACCAAGGCCCTGGCCCGCGAGCTGGGCACCACCGGTGTCACCGTCAACGCCATCACCCCGGGCGCGGTGGACACCAACATCCGCGTGGGCAGCACCGAGGAACAGGAAGCCGCCATCAACGCCGGCATTCCGCTGGGCCGCAACGCCACCACCGAAGAGGTCGCCGCAGCCATCACCTTCCTCTCCTCCGAGGACTCCGCCTACCTCACCGGCACCACCCTCGACATCAACGGCGGAAGCCACATGCACTAACAGCCCTGCCAGCGAAACATCCGGACGCCAGAGAGCCCACCATGACAAAGATTTTCAACGACCCCTCCGACTTCGCCGAGGAAGCCCTCGCAGGTTTCTGCGACGTGCACGCCGGCCTGGTGCGCCAGGTCCCCGGCGGCGCCGTCCGCCGGTACCGGCCCACGCAGCCCAAGGTTGCGGTGCTGGCCGGCGGCGGCTCCGGGCACTACCCGGCTTTCGTCGGACTGATCGGACCCGGCTTCGCTGACGGCGCCGTGGTGGGCAACATCTTCACCTCACCCTCCGCCCAGCAGGCCTACTCGGTGGCCAAGGCGGCCGAGTCCGGAGCCGGCGTCGTCTTCACCTACGGCAACTACGCCGGCGACGTGATGAACTTCGGCATGGCCAGCGACCGGCTGGCCGCCGAGGGCATCGCCGTGGAAAACGTGCTGGTCACGGACGACATCGCCAGCGCCCCGCCGTCGGAAGCCGGCAAGCGCCGCGGCATCGCCGGGGACTTTCCCGTCTTCAAGGTGATGGGTGCCGCCGCCGAGCGCGGTGACCGCCTTGCGGAGGTGGTCCGGCTGGGCCGCAAGGCGAATGACCGGACCCGGACCATGGGCAGCGCCTTTGCAGGCTGCACCTTCCCGGGCGCCGAAACGCCGCTGTTCACCCTGCCGGAGGGGCAGATGGGCCTTGGCCTGGGCATCCACGGGGAGCCCGGCCTGCATGACACGGACCTGCCGTCCGCCAGGGAGCTGGGCCAGGAACTGGTGTCGCGGGTCCTCGCCGAAACTCCGGCGGGGGCGGGGGAGCGGATCGCCGTCATCCTCAACGGGCTGGGCTCCACCAAGCACGAGGAGCTTTTTGTCCTGTGGGGCACGGTGGCGCCACTGCTGCGCTCGGCCGGGTACACGCTGGTGATGCCCGAGGTGGGGGAGCTGGTGACCAGCCTGGACATGGCGGGCGTTTCGCTCACCGTCACCTGGCTGGACGACGAACTGGAACCGCTGTGGGTTGCGCCGGCCGAGACCCCGGCCTACCGCCGCGGCAACGCGGCCCGGGTTTCCGGCGCAGACACCGCGGCGGAAGCGGCCGACGCCGGAAAGGCCTCGGCGGCGTTCACCGCCACGGACGCCTCCCGCAGTTACGCCTTCCTGTGCGCCGCGGCCATCGACGCCGCGCGTGCTTCGCTGCACGAGGCTGAGGAGCGGCTGGGCCGCATGGACGCCATCGCCGGCGACGGCGACCACGGGCGGGGCATGGTGCGCGGGGTGGATGCCGCTGCGGCAGCCGCCTCCGCCGCGCTCGGCCAGGGCGCCGGTGCCGGCGACGTCCTGGCTGCCGCCGGGGACGCCTGGGCTGACAAGGCCGGCGGAACCTCGGGTGTCCTGTGGGGCGCCGGACTGCGTGCCTTCGGCGAAACAGTGGGGAATTCGGCTGTTCCTTCGGCCACGGACCTCGCCGCCGGTGTCACCGCGTTCGCTGACCGGATTGTCCAGCTGGGCAAGGCCGAGGTGGGCGACAAGACCATGGTGGACGCGCTGCTTCCGTTTGCCGGCAGCCTTGCCCGCCTCGTCGGCGAAGGCATGGAACCCGCTGCCGCCTGGCAGGAAGCTGCCCGCGTCGCCGCCGCGGCTGCCGCGGCAACGGCGGACCTGCTGCCGCTGAAGGGACGCGCCCGGCCGCTCGCGGAAAAGAGCCTGGGCACCGCGGACCCCGGAGCAACATCGCTGGCCATGGTCTTCGGCGTGATGGGTCCGCACTTCACTGCCGTTCCGGCAGCACAGGAAACCGTTGGAGCAAAAGCATGAACAAGGAAGGACACAGCATGGGACTGCGCGTCATTGTCGGTGCCGACGAGGCAGGGGTGGACTACAAGGACCGCGTCCTGGCAGACCTCCGGGAGGACCCGCGGATCAGCGAAGTCATCGATATCGGGGTCAACCTGTCCGACGCCCCGGACGCCTTCACCAGGCCCTACCCGTACGTGGGCATCACCGCCGGCGAAATGATCCGCGACGGCGCCGCCGACCGGGCCATCCTCTTCTGCGGAACCGGAATCGGCGTGGCCATCGCTGCGAACAAGGTGGAGGGCATCCGGGCAACGGCAGCGCACGACTCGTTCTCCGTGGAACGCTCCGTCCTGTCCAACGACTGCCAGGTCCTCACCATGGGCCAGCGGGTGGTCGGCATCGAACTGGCACGCCGGCTCGCGAAAGAGTGGATCGGCTACACGTTCGACCCGGCCTCGGCATCCGCGGGCAAGGTCAAGGTCCTGACCGACTTCGAGGCCTGCTAGCCGGGCACGCGGGACGGGAAGTACAGCATGAAGTGGATGCGCTGCCACGACTGGAGCCGCCTGGTGGGGATTCCCGTGGAGATCCGGAAGGACTTCACGCTGGTCCGGGCGGGGATGGTGGAGGACGTCATGCCTGATTCCTCGGCCTTATGGCTGGCCGCGGACGCCATGGCGGGGAGGGCCCTGTTTGCGGCCGCCGAGGGCTACGAGGTGTGGATCAGTCCGCGCGAACTGGGCGGGAAGCTGTGCTACAAAATGGCCGCCGTCCGCCTGCCCGTGCCCCTGCCGGGTCCGTAGCGGGCACATATTGGGGGTGTGCTTGCCGCGGGTGCCTTCCTAGACTGGGGTGATGATCACAGTCACCGGAAGCGTGGAAACCAAACTGTCCGCCGAGAAGGCCTTTGCCTTCATGAAGGAGTTCGAAAACACCAGCAAGTGGGACCCCAACACTCCGGTGATGGACAAGCTGACCCCGGGACCGGTGGCGGTGGGCCACCGCTACCATGCGGAGTCCGAGTTCCGCGGGAAGCGGCAGACCCTGGAGTACGAGGTCATCGAGTTGACGGACAACCACATCAAGCTCCGCGGCGAGAACAAGAGCGTCACGGCGTTCGACTCCGTGGACGTGAGCCCGTCCGGCTCCGGCTCGGTGGTCAAGTACACGGCCGAGTTCAGCATCAAGGGCCCGGCCAAAATCATCCAGCCGCTGCTCAAGCCCGCCTTCATGCAGCTCCGCGACCCGGCACTGAACGGGATCCGGGATACCCTCAACGCCCAGGCTGCCGGCTGACCTGTTCGCGGCGAAGAACTCCCGGATCTCCCGGCGGGGATCCTGCTCCACCCGGGGCGCGGCGTCGAGGACCATGGTGTTGCGCTCCGGCCCGTACTCCGGCCAGTCCAGCCCAGGCAGGCCGGGTGAGCCGGTGCGGGCGAAGGCAGCCCAGGCGCCGCTCATGGCGTCGCTCAGTTCCTGGGGTGCCTGCCCCCGGGTGAGGAAGGCGGCCTCCGGCGAGTCCAGGTGCCGGAAGACGAACGGGATTTCCAGCGCGTGGCACGCCCCGAGTTTCCCGCCCATGGCAGGGCTGCGCCACGTGAAGAGGTAGGCGAAATTCCGCCCGGTCGATCCCTGCCGCGCCGAGTCCTCCCGGGCATCGAGCAGGTTGTTGCTGGGCTGGCGGTACACAGAGTCAGCCACGGCGGCTTCCAGCAGTACCTTCCCGCCGGGCTCCGCCGACAGGACCCGCGACAGGGCCTCCGCGTAACCGGCGGTCCGCCCAGGGGCGATGCCGGCTGCCGCAAGCACCGCCGCTGCCCGCTCGGGATAGCCGGGGTCAGCGGGATCGGCCGGGCGCATCTCCACGCTGAAGGACCCCTCGTTGAGGTTGGTTCCGAGCAGCAGGTCCACGTCTCCATTCAGCCCCTGCCGCACCGCCTCCAGCGGCGGCCGGGGCAATGACGGGATCCCCGCCGTCGGCTGGAACGGCAACGGAACCGCAAAGGTCTCCCGGGCCGTGCGCCGTCCCAGTTCTTCCTGTGCCTCGAGCAGCCTCGCGATCGGGAGCGTGAGGATGTCCCGGGCTGACCCGGCGTCAAGGCCGCACAGGGTGAGGAACTCCCGTGCGATGCGGGCTGAAACTTCCGGGGTTCGGAACCGTTCGGCGGTGCCGCTCTGCAGGATGGCGCGGCGGAAGAGGCCTTCCGACGCGGGCATGCCCAGCAGGGTGCCGATGGCCGCCGCCCCTGCCGACTCCCCGAAGACCGTAACGTTCCCCGGATCCCCGCCGAACCCTGCGATGTTGTCCCGCACCCACCGCAGCGCCTCCAGCTGGTCCAGAAGCGCAACGTTGGAAGAGTCCTCGTAGCCCGGCCCAGGAGTTCTGCCAGGTTCAGGAAACCGAGGGCTCCCAGCCGGTAGTTGATGGCCACCACTACGGTGCCGGTGGCTGCTGCCAGGGCGCCGCCGTCGTACATCGCGTCACTGTTGGCACCGCTGAGGTAGGCGCCGCCGTGGATCCACACCAGCACAGGACGGCCAGGCCCTCCCGTGCCCGGAGTCCAGATGTTGAGGTTGAGGCAGCCGTCTTCGCTCCAACTGCGCGGCCGGGAGCCCGGTGGAGCCGGGGACTCGGGGTTCTGCGGTGCAGCCGGTCCCGGTCCGGTGCAGTCCAGCACTCCTGCCCACGGAGCGGCCGGAACAGGGGGCCGAAACCGCTCCGGCGCCTCCGCATAGCGAATCCCCAGGAAGCGGTGGATTGCCGCGCCATCAACGGCAAGGGTGGTGCCGGCTGCCGTGCCGCAGCGGCCGGTGGCAAGTTTCATGATTGACACGTTACGGCGTCCGCCCGGGTAGGGTGGAACGTACCGTCTGGCAGTGGGCGGCCATGATGCTGTGGCCTAACTGTGTCCGGAAGGGAGCCTTGCAATGAACAGCGACGTTTGTGACGGCACCTCCTTCGCCGATGTTGCGGTACGCCTGCAGGACCTGATGCTGGGTAACCAGCCGGTACCCCAGATGCTCGACGACCTGGCGGGATATACGGCGCAGAGGCTTGGCGGGCCGGGCCGCGAACTTGCCTGCAACATCACGCTGGCCCGCCCCAAGAAGCCGGTGGCAAGGGCAGCCAGCAGTTCCGTTGCCAGGCTGATGAACCAGCTGGAAGGCGCATACGCCGACAGCCCGGGTGCCACTGCGGCGCGGCTTTCCCAAACAGTGGTGGTTCCGGACCTGCGCCGGGAAGGCCGCTGGCCGGAGTACGTCCTCGCCGGCCGCAGGCAGGGCGTGCTCTCTGTGGTCAGCCTTCCGCTGCTTCTCGACGGCGACCAGGGACTCCTCAGCCTCTACTCCCCGCAGCCCGCGGAGCCCGGCAGCACGGCATCTGCGGAGGCCTTTGTTGCGCAGGCATCGAAGGGACTGAGGCTTGCCCTGCGGATGGCCAAGCTCCAGGACACCAAGGACGGCCTGAGCGCCGCGATGCAGACACGGACCGTCATCGACCTGGCGACCGGAGCCATCATGGCGCAGAACCGGTGCGGCCAGGCGGCCGCGTTCAAGGTACTGCGGGAGGCGTCCAACACCCGGAACATCAAGCTGCGGGAGATCGCCTCCGGAGTGATCTCCACCGTGACCGGAGGCGCAGAGACCTTCACCTACTTCGACGAATAGGGATCCTGCGGCTTGGAATCCAACTGTTCCAGTGGCGAGTCGCTGAACGGTGCCCGCACGCCAAGACCGGCGGCGGCGCAGTGTTCGTTGACAGCCTGGGACAGTGCGTCCCGTTCCTTCTCCGAGAGCCCCGCCGCGCCTGCAGTGTAGTCCCGGATCTGCTGTTCCGAGGCGTCGCCGCCCAGTGCCACGTAGTCCAGCCACAGTTCGCCCAGGTCCAGGTTGTGCCTTTTGATCACAGCGCCGGTCAGGGCCTGCTGGTCCACCTCATCCATCGTCCCTCCCGCATTCGTGATGATCTTCCTGAGAGGACTTCGTAGCGGGACGGGTGATGGATGGCCCGGGTGGAAAGAAATTTTTCTTCCGCCGGGCGGTTAGGGAAACTGCTGGGACTTTTGCCTCTAGCCGGCAGCTAACGGAGCAGCGACGCTGAGTGTCTGGAGCAACGGGATCAAGGAGGGAATGATCATGGACACCTGCGATGTCTGCGGCAACCACGAGGGCCGCATGTTCACCGTGACCATGGCCAGCCAGACCGGGACGTTCGACAGCTTCGAATGTGCCATCCATATGATGGCGCCCGCGTGTGAACACTGCGGTTGCCGGATCCTGGGGCATCCGGTTGAGAGCGAGCCCGGCATCTACTGCTGCCTGCACTGTGCAAAGGAAGCAGGGAACCCGCACCGGGCCGCGAAGCCGCAGCATTCAACTGTCGCGGTGCCGGCGCCGGGTGCCGCCGGGGGCCAGGGCTAGCACGGTAACAGCTTTACCCGGGCACGGCCTGAGATCACGGGGTGTGCGGGAGAGACGCCGGCGCCATTGTCCGGTGCTGGTGCCCGCACAGAAGCGGGGCAGAGCCGTCACGCTGAGGGCCGGAGCGCGGGGCCCGTGCCGTGGTGATGGAGAATCTGTCCATGACCAATGACGCTCCACGCCCCGTGTACTTTCTTTCGGACAGCACGGGCATCACTGCGGAAACGCTCGGAAACACCCTGCTGACGCAGTTCCCCGGCAACAACTTCGACCGCATCACCGTCCCGTTCATCACCACGGCCGAGCAGGCGAGGGCCGTGGTGACCACCATTGACGCCGTTGCCGACGCGGGCCTGCGGCCGCTCGTCTTCTCGACGGCGGTCAGCAGCGAGATCCGCTCCATCCTGGAGACGTGCAAGGCCGCCGTGGTGGACCTGATCGGCACCCACGTCCCGCAACTGGAGGCTGCCCTGGGCACCCGGGCGAGCGGGGAACCGGGGCGCGCGCACGGCCTGGGCAACGCTGCGCGCTACCAGTCCCGGATGGCCGCCGTCGAATACGCCATGGAGCACGACGACGGGCAGAGCCTGCGTGCCCTCGAAAAGGCCCAGGTGATCCTGGTTGCCCCTTCCCGCTGCGGCAAGACCCCCACCACCATGTACCTGGCGCTGCAGCACGGCATCTTCGCCGCGAACTTTCCACTGGTGGACGAGGACTTCGAGCGGGAAGGCCTGCCCAAGCCGCTGCGGCCGTTTGTGTCGAAGTGTTTCGGCCTCTCCTCCAACCCGTTGCGCCTGAGCCAGATCCGCACCGAGCGCCGCAGCGGCTCGCCCTACGCTTCCCTGCGGCAGTGCGGCTACGAACTGCGCAGCGCCGAGCAACTCTACATGGCGCACAGGATTCCGTTCCTGAATTCGGCCACCGTATCGGTGGAGGAGATGGCGGCAACCATCCTGCAGCGGATGAACCTCAAGCACTAGGGAAAGCCGAGCCGCCGGCCCTGTGGTGCAAATCATATGGAAAGAGCCACCAATACCTGTCACGGTGGACAGGATTTGCGCCCATAAGGCAGCAAAAGCCACACGGCGACGGGTACACCACTGCCATTAACTGCGAAGGAGCAGCGACATGACACAAGACATCCTCTGGTTCTCAGAGCTCGGACTGAAGGACCTCGAACGGGTGGGCGGAAAGAACGCCTCCCTCGGGGAACTGGTCCAGAACCTGAGCTCAGCCGGGGTACAGGTCCCGGACGGGTTCGCCACCACCGCGGATGCCTACCGCACCTTCCTTGCGGACCCGGGCCTGGACCAGACGATCGCCGACCGGCTGGTCGGGCTGGACACCGACGACGTCACCGCCCTGGCCGCGGCCGGCCACGACATCCGGGACCTGATCCGCCAGACCCCCTTCCTCCCAGGCTTCGAAGCGCAGGTCCGGGACTTCTACCAGCAGCTGGTGGACAAGCACGGCGGGTCCGATGACCTGTCCTGGGCCGTCCGTTCCAGCGCCACCGCAGAAGACCTTCCGGACGCGTCCTTCGCCGGGCAGCAGGAAACCTTCCTGAACGTCCGCGGTATCGAGAACATCCTGGTGGCGATCAAGGACGTGTTCGCCTCGCTCTACAACGACCGGGCCATCGCCTACCGCGTCCACCACAAGTTCGAGCACGCCGACGTGGCACTCTCCGCCGGCATCCAGCGCATGGTGCGTTCCGACGTCGGGGCCTCCGGCGTCATGTTCACCATGGACACGGAGTCCGGCTTCCGCGACGCGGTTTTCGTCACGTCCTCCTACGGCCTCGGCGAGGCTGTGGTCCAGGGCGCCGTCAACCCGGACGAGTTCTACGTCTTCAAGCCCGCGCTGGAAGCCGGCCGGCCCGCCATCCTCAAACGGGGGTTGGGCGAAAAGGCCCTCCAGATGACCTACACCTCCAGCCGCGAGGTGGGCCGCACCGTCGACTTCGTGCCCGTTGAGGCATCCCTGCGGAACAAGTTCAGCCTCAACGACGACGACGTGGAGCAGCTCGCGCGCTACGCCGTCGCCATCGAAAAGCACTACGGCCGGCCCATGGACATCGAGTGGGGCAAGGACGGCGTGGACGGCGGCCTGTACATCCTGCAGGCCCGGCCGGAGACCGTGCAGTCCCGCCGCTCCACCGGCAGCCTGAGCCGCTTCCGGCTCAACGGCACCAGCCGCGTGCTGGCCGAGGGGCGCGCCATCGGGCAGCGGATCGGTGCCGGCAACGTCCGCATCCTCACCGGCATTGAGCAGATGGCCGCCTTCAAGACCGGCGATGTGCTGGTGGCCGACATGACCGATCCCGACTGGGAACCGATCATGAAGCGGGCCGCCGCGATCGTGACCAACCGTGGCGGACGCACGTGCCACGCAGCCATCATCGCCCGTGAACTGGGCATCCCCGCCGTGGTCGGCACCGGCAACGCCACGGAAATCCTCGCCGACGTCCCCGCTGTCACTGTTTCCTGCGCCGACGGCGAAACCGGTGTGATCTACGAGGGGATCCTGGATTTCACTGCCGAGGAAACGGAGATCGCCCAGCTGCCGGACGCCCCGGTCAAGGTCATGATGAACGTGGGCACCCCGGAGCAGGCGTTCACGTTCGCGCAGCTGCCCAACCAGGGCGTGGGCCTGGCCCGGCTGGAGTTCATCATCAACCGCCAGATCGGCGTCCACCCCAAGGCGCTGCTCAACCTGGACGACCAGCCGGCGGACATCAAGGCCGAAATCAACGAGCGGATCGCCGCCTACGGCAGCCCGCGCGACTACTACATCAAGCGCCTGGCCGAGGGCGTGTCCATCATCGCCGCGGCCTTCGCCCCGGAGCCGGTCATCGTGCGGATGTCCGACTTCAAGTCCAACGAGTACGCCAACCTCATCGGCGGCCCGGCCTACGAGCCGCACGAAGAGAACCCGATGATCGGCTTCCGCGGCGCCTCACGGTACCTGGACCCGTCCTTCCGGGACTGCTTCGATCTGGAGTGCGAGGCCCTGGCCTATGTCCGCAACGAGATGGGGCTGACGAACGTCAAGCTGATGATCCCGTTTGTGCGGACCCTGGACGAGGCCCGCGGCGTCATTGAGCTGCTGGCCGAAAACGGGCTGAAGCGCGGCGAGAACGGCCTGGAAGTGATCATGATGTGCGAGCTTCCGTCCAACGCCCTGCTCGCCGACGAGTTCCTTGACTACTTCGACGGGTTCTCCATCGGATCCAACGACATGACCCAGCTGACCCTGGGCCTGGACCGTGACTCCGGGATCGTGTCCGGCGGCTTCGACGAGCGGGATCCCGCGGTCAAGAAGCTCCTCAGCATGGCCATCAGCGCCTGCAACGCCCGCGGCAAGTACGTGGGCATCTGCGGCCAGGGCCCCAGCGACCACGCCGACTTCGCCGAGTGGCTGGTCCAGGAAGGCATCAGCTCCGTCTCCCTGAACCCGGACACCGTGGTGGACACCTGGCTCCGGCTGACAGGAACGACGGCGGCCGAGCTCACCGCAGTGGGCTGACCGCTGGGGCGATAGCGTTCAAAACTTACGGGCTGGTTGGGACCTGCATTAAGGTCCCGGCCAGCCCCTTTCCTGCCGGCGGCTGCCAGGCCTTGTGGGCGTTGAAACCCAAACCTGGCCGGCCTCCGCCCCCTTTACCCCTCGCACTCCTTGCAGTACTTCTTGCCGTCCTTTTCCCGCGCCAGCTGGCTGCGGTGGTGGACCAGGAAGCAGGACATGCAGGTGAATTCGTCCTGCTGCACAGGGACCACCTGGATCAGCAGTTCCTCGTTCGACAGGTCGGCGCCGGGCAGCTCAAAGCTGTCCGCGAGGTCAGTCTCGTCAACGTCAGGGGTGGCCTCCCGACGTCCCGGCTTCTCGGTCTTCAGCTCCTCCAGGGCGACGTTCGGTTCTTCTTCCGGAGTCACCCGCGGAGCGTCGTAGTCAACTGCCATTGATGCGTTCTCCTGTACGGCTGTGGTTTGCCCAGATTGTTCTGGACAGAGCGAAAACCCAAAGCGGCCGGAAGTTATTCCCGCCAGTTCCGGAGGGCCAATATAGCTTCAACACCGGTGCTCCGGCTACTTGTGCACGCCGTCCCATCCGGCCAGCCGCGAGCACTCGGCCCAGAGCCGGTGCCGGGCCTCCACGTCCGACCCCATTCCCGGGGTGGGCAGTTCCTTCCGCTGTGCCCACAGCTTGCCGGTAACGGCGGCTGTCTCCGCGGCGGTAGCCAGCCACAGGGGCGTGTCCGCGGCCTGCTCCGCCGTCTTCCCGAACCTGTTGGTGATCCACCGGAACGGCCCGCCCACGTCCTTCAGCAGCCCGGTATTCCTGACCAGCCCGGGGTGGACCGCATTGGCCACGACGCCGGTGCCGCGCAGGCGCTCCGCGAGCTCCTGGGTGAGCAGCACGCGGGCCAGCATGGTGGGCGGCGTGGAGCGCAGGTAGCTGTATTTGCCTTTGGCGGTCTGCAGGTCGTCGAAGGCCAGGCGCGTGTTGCCGTACCTGGAGGCCACGTTCACAATTCGCGCCGATCCCGCGGACGCTGCGGCTTTCTTCAGGGCATCCAGCAGCAGGTTGCTGAACAGGAAGTAGGACATGACGTTGGTGGCGAACGTCAGCTCCAGCCCCTCCGCCGTCACATGCCGTTCCTTCCGGAAGACGCCGGCCGCGTTCACCAGCACATCGAGCTGCCCGTAGCGGGCGCGGACCTGGTCCGCAGCCGCCTGGATTGACGATTGCAGGGACACGTCACAGGCGAGGGGCTCCAGCGTGGTCGCCGGGACGCGCGCACGGATATCCTGCACCGCCTCCTGGGCGCGGGCGTAGTTCCGGCCAATGACGACGACGGCGGCGCCTTCCCTGGCGAGGCCCGCGGCAACTGCCTTGGCCAGGCCTCCCGTTGCTCCCGTGACCAGTGCAATCCGGCCATCCATAGCTGCCACGGCTACCGCCTCCTGACGCGTCCTTACGTTAATCCCAGCACGGAACTCCGGGCGTGACCATAGCGGGCAAGAGCCGCGCTCGCCGTGAATGGCAGTGGTAGGTAGACTGGTCTACCTACCACTGTTTCGAGGAGTGCCCATGCCTGCACCGGACGTTTCAGTCCCGCCCCGGCGTCCAGCGCGCCAGCTGCTGCTGGACGCAGCCGCACGCCTGTTCTATGCGAACGGGGTGGCCGGCACCGGCATCGACACCATCACTTCGGAAGCGGGAGTGGCAAAGAAAAGCCTGTACAACAACTTCGCTTCCAAGGCCGACCTGGTGGCTGCATATCTGGAAGCCCGGCACGCGGAATGGCTTGAGCTGTACCGCAGCCGTCTGGAAACCGCGGGGAACGCCGGGGGCCGGGTCCTGGCTGTCTTCGATGCCTACCTGGACCATGCCAATGCCGCCTATGAACACGGATTCCGGGGCTGCGGGCTCCTGAACGCCGCCGCCGAACTCCCGGCGGGGGACGCAGGCCGGGAAGCGGTGCGGCGGCACAAGGAACAGGTGGAGGAACTGCTGGCAGCGCATGCACTCGAGCTTCTGCCCGGCCAGAAGGCCCGCGCCGCAGAGTTGGCACGCCACCTGTCATTCCTCCTGGAGGGGGCCATGGCGCGGGCAGGGCTGGAAGGCGGGGATGCCCGGCTCAGGGATGCGAGGCTCATTGCTGCCCGGATGCTGGCGGAGCTGTGACGGCAAGAACCGCGGCGGCCGATGCACCGCTCTGGGGAGCCCTGTTCGTGGCGGCCGCGTCCGTCCTGTGGGGAACCACCGGGACGGCCGCCACCTTCGCGCCGTCCGTCAGTCCGCTCGCCATCGGTGCTGTCGCCATGGGGATCGGCGGGCTACTGCAGGCGCTGTATGCCGCCCGATCCATCACCGACCACCGGGGCGGACTGGCGGAAAGGTGGCGGCTGGTGCTCCTGGCCGCAGCAGCGGTGGCCGTCTATCCCCTTGCCTTTTACAGCTCCATGCATCTGGCAGGCGTAGCCATCGGAACCGTCGTCTCCATTGGCTCGGCCCCTGTGGCCGCAGCTCTGGTGGAGCGGTTCGCGGACCGCAAGCCGCTGACCCGGCGGTGGGTTGCCGGTGCGCTGCTGGGAGTGGGCGGTGCTGCCCTGTTGTCCTTTGCCGGGCACAGTCCTGCAGGCGCGGGGCCGGGCCTGGAAGGCGGAGATTCTGGAGCGTCCGCCGCCGGCATCCTCCTGGGCCTGGTAGCCGGTGGCACGTATGCCCTGTATTCGTGGGCCGCGCACCGGCTGATCAGTGGCGGGATCCCCTCACGGGCGGCGATGGGAGCGGTGTTCGGGCTGGGCGGGGTGCTGCTGATGCCGGTACTCGCCGTGACCGGCGCCCCGCTTCTGCAGTCGTGGACCAACTTTTCGGTGGGCGCCTACATGGCGCTGGTTCCGATGTTTGCCGGCTACGTCCTGTTCGGCTGGGGGCTTGCCCGGATCCGCGCCAGCACCGCAACCAGCATCTCCCTGCTGGAGACGGTGGTGGCCGCCGTCCTGGCCGTCCTGGTGGTGGGGGAGCGCCTTCCGGCGCTCGGCTGGCTTGGCGCCGCCGTCGTCCTGGCGAGCCTGTTCATCCTGACGCCGGGCACTCCCCGGGGATCGGGGCGCCAGCAGCATCCGGCCCTAGCCGGTGGGCTGTTCTCGCCGCCGGCTCCTGCCTGGGAAGGGCCGGTCCAGGAAGACAAAGGCCCCGGCGCCCAGCAGCAAAAGGCCGAGGACGACGGCGGCGGCCGCCTGGCTGCCGATTCCCACCAGGAGCACGACAAGTCCGGGCAGGCACGCGGCTAAGCCGGCGAAGAGCCTCGCCGGGAGGCGGCGGGCGGGATAGCCGGAGAGCAGTTCCATGGCCAGGTGGGGATCGTCGGCGATCAGCCGCAGTTCCAGCTCGTGAAGCAGCCTCCGCTCCTCTTCGGACATTGGCATGGCATGCCCCTGAATTCCATGAAAGCGGGTATCGGTACTGACCGTAGGAGCCTTGTCTCACTTAGTCAAGACCCGCCTTGCGGCATGCCGCTAGGGTAAAGGCATGACTTTGGGGGACAGCAGCAGTGGCCGGTCCGGCGGACGGATTTGGCGGGGATTCCTGGTGCCGCTGATCGCGGTGGCCAGTGCCGTCATCGGCATATTGGTGGTGCGGGTCCCGCGGCAGGACGTGGGCTGGTTTGCCTACGCGCCGCTGGCGAACGACACCTTTTCGTCGAACAGCCTGGTTTTCATGGACGGCACGGCAAGGCTCGGCTACGCGCTGATCCTCGCCGGAATGCTCCTGCTGGCATTCTGGGCAGGCTACCGGTTCGCCCTCCGCCGCACCGGGCGGCAGAGGTAGCCAGGGGCACGAGGCCGGCTACCGCCGTCGTAATTCCGCGAACTCAATGGCCGGGACAATGGCGCCCGCGTCCCGCTCCACGAAATTGGTGCCCGGCGGGACGATGTCATCGATGGCGTCCAGCACGTCCTCACCCAGCCGGATCCCGGCGGCGCGGAGGTAGGCGTACAGGTGCTCCTCGCTGCGCGGGCCAATGATCACGCTGCTGATGGCCGGATGGGCCAGGGCAAAGCCGACGGCGAGATCAACCAGCGGGAGCTCCAGCTTGTCTGCCAGCCGGGCCAGGGCGTCAGCCGCCAGCAGCTTCCGCTCACTGGAGGGGCCGGAGATGTCGTACCGCCCGGGCAGGGAATGCACCCGGGTGGCCGGCCGGCCGGACTCCAGCACGAAGCTTCCGGACAGCCAGCCGCCGGCCAGCGGTCCATAGGCAAGGACACCCAGCCCGTACTGCTGCGCGATGGGCAGCACGTCCCGCTCGTTGCCGCGGACCAGCATCGAGTACGGCACCTGGTTGCCGAGCGGCGGGATCAGATGGTTGGTGGTGGCCAGCCACTGCGCCTCCACCAGCTGCGCCGGCGTGAAGACGGACGTGCCGTAGTAGAGGATCTTGCCCTGCCGGATCAGGTCGTTGAGGGTGGTGATGGTTTCCAGGACGTCGGTGTTGTAGTCGGGCCGGTGCGCCTGGTAGAGGTCGATGCGGTCCGTCTGCAGCCGGCGGAGGCTGCCTTCCACTGCCTGGGTGATCCAGCGGCGGGAGTTGCCGCAGTGCGCGGGGTTGGCGCTCATCTGCCCATGGAACTTGGTGGCAAGGAAAACATCATCGCGGCGTCCGCGCAGTGCCCGGCCCACCACCTGCTCGGACTGGCCCTGCGAGTAGACATCGGCGGTGTCGATCGCCGTGATGCCTGCGTCCAGTGCGGCGTGGATGATCCGGATGCTTTCCTCGGCGCCGGTGGGCGCCCCGGACGGTCCGCCGGTCCCTTCGCCGAAGTTCATGGTGCCCAGCGTGAGTGCGCTGACGGGGGTTCCCGACCGCCCGAACACCCGCAGTTCGTTGAGGCTCATCCCCGGTCTCCTCCCGTTGGCTTGCTTGCCCTTGACCCGTCATGAGGCTACCCAGATCCGCCGGTTGCCTGAAGATTCCTGCCTTAGTCCTTCGCTTTTCGACGCACGAAGTAACGGAGGGGGCCCGGATGACGTTTTGTGGCGCGCGCGCAGCCCGCGATCTCGCTTATATTGAGGGATGGCCACCCCCAGTAAAGACGAGCAGTTCGTAAAGCTGCACGACCTGATTATTGGCAGCACCAATGTGAGCGATTTCCTCACGGAGCTGTCCACAGTGGCGGCCGCGACCCTGAGCGAGTCTGCCGGCACGCACATTGAATGCGGGGTGACCCTCCGGCGGCGTAAACGCAGCACCACGGTGGCGGGCAGCAGCGAGCGGGCAAGGGAACTGGACGCGCTGGAACAGGACCTGGGGCAGGGGCCGTGCCTCACTGCCCTGGAGAGCATGAGTTTCGTTGTCCTGCCCGACGTGGAGACCGATACCCGCTGGCCGGAGTACCGGAAGGTCCTGGCGGAGAACGGCTGCCGCAGCGTGCTGGGCGTCCCCCTTGCCCTGGACCAGAACCAGAGCGCCGCATTGAACTTCTTTGCCAACCAGCCCGGCGTCTTTTCCGAGGCTGTGATCAGCCGGGCCGAAGGGTTTGCCGACCTGGCCGGCCGCGCGCTGCGGCTTGCCCTGCGCATCGCGGATGCCCAGAACCTCGCCGAAGACCTCTCGGCCGCGATGCAGAACCGCACCACCATCGATCTCGCCTGCGGCGTGATCATGGCACAAAACCGGTGCTCCCAGGACGAAGCCATCGCGCTGCTGACCAAGGCCTCAAGCCACCGCAACCAGAAACTGCGGGACCTGGCGGCGGAAGTCCTTGCCCGGGTGAGCGACGGAGCGGTCAACACGCACTTCGAGCCGTGAGGCGGGCGCCCACCCATGTGACGGCAGCCGCATTTCGCCTCTGCCCCGCCCTGCAATAATCTGAACCAACGGTTGTGCACGGGGGTGCGAGCGCCCGGTACAACAGGCAGCACTGTAAGTTCGATCCCTTCACACCAGACGAGGCGGACACGCATGACGGCTTCAGACCAGCAGCACGCACCACGGCCAGCGATGCCGGCCGATCCACCGGGCTTCGTTCCGGCTGCGGGGGAATCTGCCCCGGGAAGTGCTGCCGGCGGGCCCGTCACAGGGGCACGCGTGGACCCCCACCTGCTCCAGCAGTTGGCGGATGCGCACGGCGTGGGAACTTCGTTCCAGGGCTGGGATGGGCTGCCGCACTCGGTGGCCGAGGAAACACTCATCAAGGTTTTGGCTGCCTTGGGCGTCCAGGCGCACACCAACCAGCACATCCAGGAAGCGCTGGCGGAAGCGGCACTGGCGCCGTGGCGGCGGATGCTGCCACCCGCCGTCGTAATCCAGCAGGGCGAGCCGGCGCAGGTCCCCGTGCATGTGCGGGAAGGAGCCGCTGCCAGCCTGGCCATCACGCTGGAAGGCGGGGCCGGGACGCGGGAAGCGGAACAGCAGGACGTCTGGGTGCAGCCCGTGGACGTGGACGGTGTGTCGGTGGGCCGGGCAACCTTCGCCCTCCCGCAGGACCTGCCGCTGGGCTGGCACACGCTTGTGGCCGAGTCGGAAGGCACCACCGCGTCCGCCACGCTGGTGGTGGCTCCTGCCCGGCTTGAGACGGCAAAGGAACTGGAGAAGCGCCGGGGCTGGGGCCTGGCAACGCAGCTGTATTCCGTCCGGTCCAAGCGGTCATGGGGCATCGGCGACTTCTCGGACCTGGCCGACCTTGCCGCGCTGAGCGGTGCCCGCGGCGCCGACTATGTGCTGGTCAATCCGCTGCATGCGGCGGAGCCCGTTCCGCCGGTCCAGCCTTCGCCCTATTCGCCGTCCACCCGGCGGTTCTTCAACCCGCTCTATATCCGGATTGAGGCCATTCCCGAACTGGCCTACCTGAAGCCGCGCAAACGTGCCCAGCTGGAAAAACTGCACGAGGAAGTGGCCGGACTCAACAAGGACGGCGGGCGGCTGGACCGGAATTCCGTCTACGCCGCAAAGCTGCAGGCACTGGAACTTCTGTACCACACCCGCCGTTCGCCTGCCCGGCAGGCAGCGTTCGACGAGTTCTGCCGGATTTCCGGCAGCGGACTCGACGATTTCGCCCTGTGGTCCGCCATCCGCGAGGACCTCGCCCCGGATGCTCCGCTGTGGACCGACCCCGCCACCGCCTTGGGCACCCCTGAAGCGGAAGCGCTCCGGGAAAAGCTTGGCGACCGGATCGGCTTCCACCGCTGGCTGCAGTGGATTTGCGACGAGCAGCTCGAGAATGCCCAGCAGGCCGCGCTGAGGTCGGGCATGCGGCTGGGTGTGGTCCACGACCTTGCAGTCGGCGTGGACCACAGCAGTGCCGACGCCTGGACCCTCCGGAACGTGCTGGCGCCGGCCACCAGCGTGGGTGCGCCGCCGGACATGTACAACCAGCAGGGCCAGGACTGGGGCCAGCCGCCGTGGCACCCCGTTCGGCTGGCGGAGGCCGGCTACCAGCCCTTCCGCAATATGCTCGCCACCGTGCTGCGGCACGCCGGCGGCATCCGGGTGGACCACATTCTCGGACTGTTCCGGCTCTGGTGGATTCCGGTGGGCAACGCCCCCGGCGACGGCGCCTACGTCCGCTACGACCACGAGGCACTGATCGGCATCCTGGCCCTTGAGGCGCACCGCGCCGGGGCCGTGGTGATCGGCGAGGACCTCGGCACCTTCGAACCGTGGGTGCGGGACTACCTGGCCGCGCGCGGCATCATGGGCACGTCCATCCTTTGGTTTGAGTACGACGGCGATTCCCCGCTTGCGCCCGAAAAGTACCGTACGCAGGCGCTTGCCAGCGTGAACACCCACGACCTTCCGCCCACCGCCGGCTACCTGGCCGGCGACCATGTGGCGCTGCGGAGCAGGCTGGGCCTGCTGGAACGCTCCGAAGCCGAAGAGCGGGCCGAGCACAACGCGTCCTTGGAAAAGATGCTCGCCATGCTGCGGGAGCGGGGCTACCTTCCGGAGGACGGGACCGGCGGCTCCGGTGGTCCCGGACCATCCGGCTCCGAGGAGCGCACCATCGAGGCCCTGCACCTGCTGCTCACGCAGACGCCGTCGGTCCTGCTGGGCGTGGCCTTGGTGGACGCAGTGGGGGAGCGGCGCGTGCAGAACCAGCCCGGAACCACCGAGGCGCTGTACCCGAACTGGCAGGTCCCGTTGGGCGGCCCGGACGGCAGTCCCGTTGTCCTTGATGACCTCCCCGCTAACGCGCGGTTCAACAGCCTGCTCGCTGCGGTGGAGGAGGCTCTGCACGGCTGATCAACCCTGAGGAGGGCGCCATGAATCCCCACCCGTTCCCCGACGCCGCAAGCCCGGCCAAGGAGCCGGACGGGCGTGGGCCCATCCTGCTGGTTGGCGGCACCGGGTTCCTGGGAGCCAGGTGGTCACCGAGCTGCTGAAACGTGGGAAACAGGTGCGCGCCCTGGTCCGGCCAGGTTCGGATGCGTCCCGGCTGGAGGCCGCCGGCGCAGACATAGCCCGCGGAGACATGATCGACCCGACTCGCTCGACCGCGCGATGTCCGGTGTGGATGCTGTGGTTACCTCGGCCGCCGGCTACACCAGGCACAGCAAGGGGGATACGCCCGATATCGATACGAGGGGCAATTCCAACCTGGCCGAGGCCGCGCACCGCGGGGGCGTCCGCCGGTTCGTCCTCACCAGCATCCTCACCTGCGACCAGACCCCGGACGTCCCGCACTTCTGGCACAAAAAAGCTCATGGAGGACAGGCTCGAGCAGCTTGGTGTTCCGTTCGTCGCGCTGCGGCCCGGCGCCTTCCTGGACCAGGTCACCCGGTTCGGCGGGGACCCCATCGCCAAGGGCAAGCTCATGTGGATGGGCTCGCCCCGCGTCCCCACCACGTTCGTGCTGACCCCGGACCTTGCCGGTTACCTGGCAGAAGCCGTGGACGCTCCCGGCGTTGACGGGCAGCGGATCGATATCGGCTGGGACCGTCCGCTCGGCATGCAGGACGTCGCCGAAATTGCCGCCCGCCTGACCGGCAAACCCATCAAGGTCCGCTCCATCCCCATGCCGGTCCTGAAGGCGGCGGGATTGGTAGTGGGCCGCTTCAATCCAATGGTGAAGGACCTCGCGGCCATGATCGCCTGGTTCCAGTCCGGGCGCTATGTTGCCGACACCAGGCGGCAGGCGGAGGTCTTCGGGCCGCCGCCATCGGCCGAAGACGCCGTCCGCCGGTTCATCGGCATCCTGGGCCACCCCGTCAAGGGCTGACCGGGAACGAAGGAAGGCTCCCGCCCCGTCCCGATATCGGGAACAGGGCGGGGAGCCTTCCACATGGTGATTGTGGCTAACCCGCCGTGATCACGTGGTTGAAGTGGTCGTAGCGGAAGGTGACCGGGCCGCCGTCGTGCTCAAAGGCGATGTTGGCACCTGGCGAGGCGCCGCCCGCCCCGTAGCTGACGTCCCAGGAGCGGTTCAGCGCCGCCTTGAACTCGTAGCTCCCGGCGGGCAGGTCCGGAACGCTCAGCTTCCACACCAGGTCTGCCGGGTCCAGCACCAGCTGGGCCTGGTCACAGGCGGGCTCCCAGTCGGCGGTGCAGCCAAGCTCGCTGTTCATGCTGCCAGCGGCGGCAACTGCCCCCGGCTGCTGGGAGGCGTAGACCGCGCTGAGGACGTGCGTGCCGTTGTCGTAGCGGAACGTGACGGGTCCGCCGGGGTGGTCCAGCACGAGGTTAGGCCCGTTGAACTGGCCGCCGTCCCCGTAGTTTTCATCCCAGCCGCCATTCAGTGCTGCCTTGTACTCGTATTTGCCTGCCGGCAGGTCCACCGTCAGGCGCCAGATGTTGTCGGCCGGGTCCAGGGCCATCATGGCCTGGGTGCAGGCCGGCTGCCATGCTTCAGCGCAGCCCATCGCCTGGTTCAGCGATCCGGCAACGGTCACCGAGTCAGGCTGCGGAGCATCGCCCACGGTGACCGTGCGCACCCCGCTGGCAACAGTAAAGCCGGGGCCGCTCATCGAAGCACGGTACTTAACCTCGGTGCCGTCCGCCAGGCTGGAGACGTCGTCCGTAGCGGAGTACACGGGCGAAGAAGCATCAGATCCGACGGCCGTCCACTCGCCGCCCGCCACGCTGCGCTCAAACGACACACTGTGGCTGGCCTTCTCGGGATCGGCCGTGGCGCTGAGTTCCACCATGCCCTTGACGCTGCTGCCCTCTTCGGGTTTCTGCAGCGTGAGGACGGGCGCCGGGACGTTGGCCGAACGCGTTTGGCTGGTGGCCGTGTGGCCGCCATTGTCCAGGACGGTTGCGCGGTACTCCACCGCGGTGCCGGCGTCGAAGCCCGCGACGTCGTGGAAGACCTGGTAGGGAGCGGTGTCGTCAGTGCCGATCGGTTCCCAGTTGCCGCCCGCTGTCTTCGCTTCGAAGGTGACCTCATAGAATGAGGAACCGTCGACGTCGGCCGTCACATTAAGGCGTCCATTGTCACCGGGTGCCGCTGCAGGCTCCTGGAGCACGACGCCGGGCGCGGCCTTCGAATGCGGGATCCGGCCCGAAGATTCGTAAACCACGGCGGACAGCGGCGGGACGGTGACCGTCAGCTTTCCGTCCTCCGACGTCTTGGTTTCTGCTGCCGCATCGCCATAGATGCGGGTGTAGTTCCGCTTGGCGATATAGGTGGGAACCTCGGCCGTCTGCGCCTGCTCACTGTTGTTCAACGCCACAACGTATTCGCGCTGGTCCTCAGCGTCCGTCCGGGAGAAGGCGTAGATGCCCGCGCCCTCGGACGCGTAGCGGTGCTGGTGCGCGCCGTCCCGCAGGGCGGGGTGTTCCTTGGTCAGCGCCGCCAGTTCGCTGATCTTGGCATACAGCGGGTGGCCGGTGTTGAAGTTGTCCTGGGCGTGGGTGGCGTCAGTCCCCAGCAGGTCATCGTCCAGGTACTCAGGCACCTTGCTTGCGAACAGGGTCTGCCGCGCGTCCTGGTCTCCGCCGGGGCCGGTGAAGCCCTGCTCGTCGCCGTAGTAGATCACCGGGTTGCCGCGGGAGAAGTACATCAGCTCGTGGGCAAGCCGGTCGCGGGCCACCTGCTCGGCGTCGTCCGAGCCCGGGTTGTCTGCCGCAATGAAGCTGCCGATGCGGCCCATATCGTGATTACCGAGGAAGGTGGGCAGCTGGTAGACGTTGGAGTCCGCATCCGTGTACCAGTCATCGCCGGCGAAGAACGTTGCCAGGTTGCGGGTGTCCTGGCTCTTCGAGGCAAAGTTGCGGGCGGCGTCCTGGAACGGGAAGTCCAGTACCGCCTGCATCTGGTTCCGCGTGGTGAACTGCGAGGTGAAGCTCTTGGTAGCGTCGAAGACCTCGCCGAACATGAAGAATTCTTCCTTGCCCTGTTCCTTCGCGTAGGCGAGGACGTCCGGGCCGAATTCCTGCCAGAACTCGTTGTTGACGTGCTTCATGGTGTCGATCCGGAAGCCGTCCACGCCGAAGTCGCCGATCCAGGTCTTGTAGATGTCCTTCATGCCTTCCACCACCGTTGGGTGCTCCGTGAAGAGGTCATCAAGGCCGAAGAAGTCGCCGTAGTAGGCGTCCTCGCCCGCGAAGGTGGTGTCACCGCGGTTGTGGTAGAGGGTGGGGTCGTTCAGCCAGGCCGGAACCTTCAGGTCCTTTTCGCTCTCGTCCAGGACGGGCTTGTAGGGAAAGGAGGTGGTGGCGTCCAGTTCCGGGAAACTGCCTGTACCGGCATAGTCGCGGTCATCGAATTCCTGGCCATCCGCCGTCTTGTACGGAACTGCATCCTTGGAGACGTAGCCTTTGCGTGCACCTTCCTCATAGCCGATGACGTCTGCCGTGTGGTTGGTGATTATGTCGAAGTAGACCTTCATGCCCCGGGCGTGGGCAGCGTCGATGAGCGCCTTGAGTTCGTCGTTGGTGCCCAGGTGCGGATCGATCTGGGTGAAGTCGGTGATCCAGTAGCCGTGGTAGCCAGCTGATTTGTCTTCAGGCTGGACGGCCTTGTTCTTGAAGCTGGGAGTAAGCCAGATGGACGTGGTGCCAAGCCCCTGGATGTAGTCGATCTTGTTGAGGAGCCCAGCCAGGTCGCCGCCGTTGTAGAACCCCTTCCTGGCTGGATCGAAGCCCGAGACCATGGGATCCGGGCCAAGCCCGCCCTGGTCATTGGCCGTGCTGCCGTTGCTGAAGCGGTCGGCCATGACGAAATAGAAGTTCTCGTCCGTGACCGGGGCCCGGAGTGAGTGGAGGGCTGATGACGCTCCCGGATGCTTTGGACCCTCTGTGGTGCCGGGGGCGGCGGCTGCGGGTAGGACTGCTGCGGACACGGCAACTGCTGCTGCAACCACTCCCGCCGCGGAGCGGATGCCCGCCGACCGGATGGAGGACGGGGTTGTTCCTGTTCCTGTTCCGGTTCGTCTGCGATTCTGGCTGGTGGTTCTGGCGCGCGACAAGGCGCTATTAGGGGTGCGGGATATCAAAGGGTGAGACCTTCCTGGTGTAGCGGCGCTGCTGTTCAGGCTTGCCGGAGGCAGGGCGTTCTGCTGGGTGCGGGTTCACCAGGCGGCAAGCCCTGTGAACCACGTCACAACTGTAAGCGCTTGCACTGAATAACTCCAGCGTTTGGGTAATGTCCGTGCGGGGTCGCTGGAGCCATTGCCGAAAGCACCCGTCGAGTGCCCGGGCGGCGTCAGCGTGCGTACCCGGGGGCGACAGTCCGTGGTTCCGGGACGGCGCCAGCCCGAATGCCCGCAGCCGTCAGCCCGAGTGCCCGGGGCGTCAGCCAGCCGGGATGAGGGCTGTGGGTGAGGGGGTCCGGACGTCGTGGAGGAGTGGGCCCGGCAGCCCGGTGGCAGGATCCAGCGCGAACGTGGCGACATTGTCCGACCGTTCATGGGCCACGTGAAGCCAGTTTCCCCTTACCAGGTGGTGCCGCGGCCAGTCACCGCCGCTCGGCATGTCGTGCACCGGCAGGAGCTCCGTCCCGCCACCGGCCACCTCCAGGGTGCTGACGATATTGGTGCCGCGGACGCCCACATAGGCGTAGCGGCCGTCCTTACTAAGGGAGATCTCGGCCGCAGAGTCCCCGGACTGGCTGCCGCCGGAGGTGGCCGGTCCACGGAACACCAGCTCAAAGGTCCCGGCCTCCGGCCGGATGATAAAGACCTCAACGGAGTATTCAGAGACGACGAAGACGTTGCCGCTGGCATGCTGCACCAGATGGCGGGGACCGCTGCCGAACGCCAGCGCCACCTCGTGGTCGGCAACAAGCCCCGTACCCGGGACGTAGTTCCAGACACGGAGGGTGTCATGCCCAAGATCGGTGGTCATGATGCGGCCGTCCTGAAGCATCAGGCTGGCATGCGCGCGGCTTGGCCGCGGCCGGCCCGGTGACAGGCTTGCGTGCGGGTCCGCCGAAGGTGGCGCTGCGAACCGCCCTGTCATGCCGCCGTCGGCATCCAGTTCGTACAGGAGGACCTGGCCGTCACCCCAGCAGGCAGCGGTAACAAAGCGGCCCCTCGGGTCAACGGCCACATGGCAGGTGGCCTCACCGGCGGGCTGCGGCGGACCGAGCGGTTCCAGGCCGAACTCGCCGGTCCTGCGGTACGCCTGGACCATCTGGCGTTGCTCAGCCACCGCATAAACGACCGGCAGGGACGGATGTACGGCAATGAACGACGGCGACTGCGCCTGCACGGCCGTGCCCAGCCACTCCAGGCTGCCGTCCTGATGCGCGCGGAGGGCACCGATGCCCTCGGCGCGGCCGCCTCCGTCCGATGTGTAGGTTCCGGTCCAGATGATGGTGTCGCTAGTGGCGGAGGTCATGCCTCCATCCTGTCAAGGATTTGGCTTCGCTCCATGGCGACCCGGCCTCAGCTAGCATGGAATTTCCAGTCACGGCACCAGGAGGTGAATCCGATCAACGCGTTACCTGTTTCGGGTTCATCCTGGTGCTGCTGTCCGGGCCGTCTGGCCTGACTGGCGCATGCAGGGTGCCCACCGGCTCACCGAAAGGCGTTCCCATGCCACCTGCTGAATGGTCTACTGCTCCTGTTGCATTACCTCCCGCTTCCCTGACTTTTGCTGGAATTGTCTCCGCCCTGCGGGGAGCCGGCTGTGTTTTCGCTGAGGAGGAGGCCGCGCTCCTGATGGCCGAATGTTCCGGCCCCGCGGAACTGGCCCGCGGGGTGCAGCGGCGCCGCGCAGGCATTCCGCTTGAATATGTCCTGGGCTGGGCCGAATTCTTCGGTCAGCGGATCGAAGTAGGGCAAGGTGTCTTTGTGCCCCGTCGGCGGACCGAGCTGCTCGTCCAAACGGCTTTGGAACTGCTTGCCCCGACCGACCCCGTTCCCGTCAGCACCGTTCCGTCCAGCCCTGTTCCGGTCGGCCACGCTCCGTCCGCCCACGCTCTGTCCAGCGTTGTAGTCGATCTCTGCTGCGGGTCCGGGGCCGTGGGTGCCACCCTGCTGGCTGTGCACCCAGATCTGGAACTCCACGCCTCCGACCTAGATCCCGCTGCTGCGGCCTGCGCCCGGCGGAACGTCGAAAAGATGGGCGGCCGCGTGTACGAGGGGGACCTGTTTGCTGCCCTTCCCGTTTCGATCCGGGGCCGCGTGCAGGTGCTTGCAGTCAACGCTCCGTATGTGCCCAGCGACGCGATCAGGACCATGCCTCCTGAGGCGCGGCTTCACGAACCCCGCCTTTCCCTCGACGGCGGGCCCGACGGGCTCGACATCCACCGCCTTGTGGCTGCTTCCGCCCCCGGATGGTTGAGTGCTGACGGGCATCTTCTCATTGAAACCAGTGAGCAGCAGGCAGCGGGAACAGCATCAATCGTTGCATCGGCTGGCCTTGCTGTGAGGACCGTTCGATCGGAAGAACTGGACGGCACCTTAGTGGTCGGGACCAAAGGAAGCTAGCACCGCCAAGATCTGGCATCATGCCGAGCTGGCACTGACAGGGGAGCCGCCCGCGAGGTATGCCACGCGGGGGAGGGCGAGAAGTGGGCCAAACAGGGTAGGGCACCAAGCTGAAGGGACGGTACGGTTCACTCCCGCAGGTGGGGGAGTGGTGGGGGTTTGAAGTAGTTGTTTTGCCGGGGGCTTTGGTTGGGGTCGACGTGGGGCGGTGGAATGAAGCTTGGGGTGCCGTGCTGGATGGCGATGGCCCACTGTTCTTTGTGGATCAGGTGGTGGTGGAAACTGCAGAGCAGGACGCCGTTGTCGGTGGTGGTTTCGCCGCCGTGTGACCAGTAGGTGATGTGGTGGGCTTCGCACCACGGAGCGGGGATGGTGCAGTCCGGGAAGGCGCATCCTTGGTCGCGGGCCGTGAGGGCGAGGCGTTGGGCGGGGGTGAACAGCCGGGTTTTGCGTCCCAGGTGCAGGATTTCGCCGTGAGTGCCCAGTACTGCGGGGATGATGTCGGCGTCGCAGGCTATTTTGCGCAGCGTGGTGGCGGCCGCTGGTCCTGTAAAGGCGAAGTTTCCGGTTCCGTGCCGGTCGGGCGTACGGTCCTGGCCTGGGCGCGCGCGTGTTCCTGACCCGTCCGTATGGGGCCCAGCCAAACTAGCTCCACCAGTACTAGCCCTACCCGCAGTGGTACTGCCTGCACTGTTTCTGTCCGCATCGGCTGCACCGGTGCCGGTAGCGGCGGCGGTGGTGGTGGGGAAGAGGTCCTGGTAGTTGATGGTTGCGATGATCTGGGGACGGTTGCCGCCTGTGGTGGGCAGCTGGTTTGTGGTCAGCCCTGCTTTGACGGCGGAGACAAGCCCGTCCAGCTGTTGCTGGGGGCGGGAGCGCCGTTCCAGGCTGATGTCCAGGTCCCGGTGCGGGTCCACGGTGGCATCCGGGTTGTCTGCCGGGACCTGAGCCTGGCTGCTGCTCGTGAGGTTTTCCGTTGTCTGGCTGGTGCTGGTGTTGGGGGTGGTGGTGCGGGGGTTGGTGGCGGTGTTCATGACGGTGGCGAGGTATTCGTACTGGTCGGTGGTGGCGAAGATTTCGACGTGGTGCAGGCCGTGGCGGGGTTTTCGGATGAAGGCTCCCTGGGTGTGGCGGAGCGCTTCTTCGGAGGGTTCGGCACCGTCGGCGTCGATGGTGTCAGCCCATCGGCGGGCCAGACGGGCGAGGAAGTCGGGGTCGGTGGTCCTGGCGGCGGTGGTGAGGTGGTTTTCGATGTGCTCGAGGATTTCCGGCGTGGCTTGATGTTGGAGCCGGTCGAGGGTTGCGGTGATGATGGTCGCGGCGTGAGAGGACACTGCCGGTGCTGCGGCTTCACCGCCTGTGGGAGCAAGCGCGGCGGCGAGGTGGGTGCGCAACGGTGGGACGGGTTGTCCGGTGAGGCTGCTGGCTGGCAGGACCTGGTGGGCGAGGGCAAGGCGGCGGCGGGCTTCGCGGATGGGGATCCGGAGCCGGAGCCTGAGGAACTCGGCAGTGTTCCGGCAGCCGTCGTCGGCCGGGGATGTCACCGGCGGATCCTGTTGACCTGCTGCGGGCGCGGCTGCGGGTTGAAGAGTGCTGGAGGCGGGCCAGTCAACGTCGGTTTCGTTCAGTGTCTCGACGCCGTTGGCGTCCCAGCCGGTCATCCAGCCCCGCCCCGGCCGGTCCGTTGTTGCGGCGCTGGTGCGGGTCCGGCTGGTTCGGGCGGCCGCGGCGGCGGCGATGGCTTGGGTGCGGGTGCGGTCCACGGCTCCGGCGGACTGAACCTGCAAAGACTCCAGACGCCGGGAAAGTTCCTCAATGTGGGCCGCGTAATGAGCTGCTTCGGCATAGTCCGCGGCTGCCAGGGCTTCCGGTGCAGCGGCTGCCGCCGTGGTGAGCAGTGCACCGATCGCGGCCAGCCCCAGCGGGTCCTCGGCCGGGCGGGCAACCGGACCGGCGGTAGCCTGGTGCGCCGGAAGGTGACTCAGCCGCCCGGGCCGCCTGCCGGCGTCGTGCGCAATAAACGGGCGGCGGTGCTGCGGCGCAACCAGCGGAAGAGTGCCGGCAGTACTGCCGAACTCTGCAAGCTGCTCCCCAATGGCCTCCATGGGACAACTCTCCCAAAGACCACCGACAAAACAGCCGGTTCGAGAGGGCTATGTGGAAAACCCGCTGAACGGGGGTCGCATGCTGTTCCGGAATGGGGAAGGGAAGCCACGAGATTAGGGCGGGACGGTCCGGGGCGTCGTTGCGCCGGGTGGCGATTACGCGGACGATGGAGCCATGGGCAGAAACCGCGGCCGGTTGGGCCGGCGATCGAAGGTCATCCTGGCGGTTCTGGCAGCCGCAGCCCTGGTCGTGGGGCTTGTCGTATTCAAGCCGTGGCTGCTTTTCATAGATGTGCGGGTGGACGAGCAACTACCGTTTGTAGCCAGCCAGACCACGCCGCCGCAGCCTTCTCCTTCAGGCCTTCCGGGCGGGGATGCCATCGAACCCCAGGCTCCTCCGGCGACGCCTCCCGGGCCCCGGCAATTGGCCGTGGGCACGCTGATCAGCCACGAACACGCCACCACAGGCACTGTCCGGATCGTTGAACAGCCCGACGGCAAAAGGCTGCTGACCCTGGAGAACCTGGACACGTCGAACGGTCCGGATGTCCACGTCTGGTTGAGCGCTGCCAAAGTAGTTGAGGGCACAGCCGGCTGGTTTACCGCGGGTTCCGCCGAGTACTACGACCTGGGCCTGATCAAGGGAAACCAAGGCAACCAGGTCTACGACATTCCCGCGGACGTTGATCTTGCGCGGTACAAGTCAGTGGACCTGTGGTGCGTGCAGTTCAGCGTTTCCTTTGGCGCCGCGGACCTGGTGACCTGAGCCCTGAACACCTGACCGCCAAGGCCTGCCAGCACCGACCAGCAAAAATGCCGGCCGCCGCGTCCCCCAAGGATCGCGACGGCCAGCATGGCGATTCAGTTTAGCACACGGAAGTCAATGCCCCATTGTCAAGGGTGCTTCCCGTGTCATGATCTGACGCAGAGAGTGCCTCAGGCCTTCGAACCACCCTCATCGGATGTGGTTCCCAGGTTCGTAGTTTCCGGGTGGGTGCTGTGCGCGGGGATGTGGTCCTCGCCGAGGTCACCCGCATCGCTCAGGGTTCCGGACGTTCCCGCTGCGCCTCCCGTGGTGCCGGATGTTCCAGTCGCCGCGGTTCCGTAACTGCCTGGGGCGCCGTTGCCTATGGTGCCAGTACCTGTGCCGCTTGCGGTGGCAGCCGTGGAAGTGCCGGCGTCGGACGTTGCGGGTTTGCCGTCACCCGAAGACCCGGACGCGCCTTCACGATGCATTGCGGAGCCAAGCACGGTCCCCGCCCGGCGTGCCGCCTCGGTCAGCTGGTCGGCCACCTCCGGGGCCTTTTCCTTGATGGCATCCGTGGCGACATGCACTTTGTCCTGGACGGGCTTGCTGTCCCAAATTCCTGCGGCGCGTGCCTTGAGCTTGTCGTACGCAGCGCGTCCGGACCGGGATCCGAGGACGTAGCCGGTGGCAATTCCGATACCCAAAAGAAGCTTGTTTTTCACGATGAACTCCTGCTCCGTGAGAAGGTTTTCAAATCCGGCCAGCCGGACGGCGTATGGCCGGGAATATGAAAACCGGCCCGGGGGATTTGTCCCGGGCCGGTTTCCTGGCTTGCGGGCTAGGTTAGCCGCGAGCGCTGCGCTTGGTGACCATGCCGTAGACCAGCAGCACGATGAGAGCGCCGCCGATGGCCAGCAGCCACGTCTGCAGCGAGAAGAACTCCTGCAGTCCGGTGCCGAAGACCATGCCGCCGATCCAGCCGCCGAGGAGTGCTCCTACGACGCCCAGAACCAGGGTGATGAGCCAGCCGCCACCCTGACGGCCCGGAAGGATCGCCTTAGCGATCGCACCAGCAATAAGTCCGAGAATCAGAAATGCAATAAATCCCATTTTTTCGTTCCTCTTCCTAAGTAAAGGAGGCCTCCGGATTCCGGAAGCACTTCATCCTTCTGACTCAATAGTAATCATGCTTACTATCTGTTTGCCAACCCCGGAAGTTGGAAAAAGTGCATTTCAGGGCGTTTTAGTGCCCCGTGACGTCCGAATCATTGCCGGCCCCGGGACCCTCGTCCAGGATCGCCAATTCCGCTAGATCCTGCGGATCCAGGGTGAAATCGAAGATGTCCAGATTCTCCTTCATCCGGTCCGGATTAGCGGTCTTGGGAATCGTTACCAGTCCGTGTTGAACGTGCCACCGCAGTACCAGCTGGCCGGGCGTTTTGCCGTGCTTTTCGGCCAGTTGGGTGAGGATGGGCGCGTCCAGCAGACCGGCCCCGGACCCGCCCAGGGGGCTGTAGGATTCGGTGACAATTCCGTGCTTCTGGTGGAACTCCCGCTCCACGGTCCGTGTCACCGCCGGCGTCAGCTGGATCTGGTTGACGGCAGGAACCACGTCGGTTTCTGCCATCAACCGCTCCAAATGGGCAGGCTTGAAGTTGGACACTCCAATGGAGCGCACCTTTCCTTCCGCCTGGAGCCGCTCGAACGTCTTCCAAGTGGAGATGTACTCATCCCGGGCCGGCAGCGGCCAGTGGATCAGCAGGAGGTCCACGTAATCCAGCCCCAGCCGCCGCAGCGAACCCTCCAGCCCTTCCACCGCCCTGTCGTTGCCCTGGAACTGGCCGTCGAGCTTGGTGGTGATGAAGAGCTCGCTCCGATCCACGCCGCAGGCACGGACGCCGTTCCCCACCCCTTGCTCGTTGCCGTACTTCACGGCCGTATCGATGTGCCGGTACGCGGCTTCCACGGCCTGGACGACGGCGGCAGCGGCCTGGTCGTCGTCCAGCGGCCAGGTGCCAAGACCTACCTGCGGGATGGAGTAGCCGTCATTGAGTTTGATCAGCGGTGCAAGTGTCATGAGAACAGTCTCTCCCGTAGGGTGCCGTCCTAGCTCCCAAAAGCCCGGAGAATGTTTCCGGCGTTGTAGTCAGGACCGTCCGGGCGGTGTCCGAAACCTTGTCCGGTCCCTTCTGCTGGGCCAGGAAGTCCACGAACCGCTCCAGCGTCCGGGCAGCCTTCTCCGGGTCGCCGTCCTCTACGGCCTTTGCTGCCTGCCGCACGTTTTCCGTGAGCTGGCTGGCCACCGGGCCTGCAACATCACCTGATTCCGTCAGGTCCTCCAGCGCGTGCTGCAATGCCTTCACGCTGCCGGGGAGCCAGGCTGCGCGGAGCGGCACATCGCCGAACTCCATGTCCGAGGCAAAGTAGAAGTCGGTGTAGGAGGGCTGGTTGTAGGTGGTGTTCTGCCGGGCAACCTCCGCGCGGTACTGGGGATCGTGCATCAGCGTGTAGAGCTTGTGGTTGGTCACCTCGGTGCTCATGTACATCCGCAGGGCGGTGCTGTCCGCGGTCCGGACGAGCATCTCCTCCCGCCAGTCACCCACGACGTCCACCACCAGGCTGGGTGTTCCCTTGGTGCCGTTGTTGGTGCGGGTTCCCTCCGCGGTCAGCAGCCGTCCGCGCTTCCAGTCGTCGATGGTGGGGGTCTGGTCGCCGGAGCCGTTGACGATCTGCGTGGTCATGTCCGCTGCCCACTTGATGCTCATGTTGGTGCCGGGCTGGGATGTGGAGAGCTTGGTGCCGTCGGCGGACTGCATGCCGATGGCCCAGTTCTCGATGCCGGGTACGGCGGGGTCAACGTCGCCGATCATGCCGCGGCCGGTGTCCTTGCCCGAGTAGGCGCCGAACAGCACCTCGCCCGTGCCGGCGTCGCGCATGGCGTAGCCGTAGGGTGCCCACGTGCCGCCCTCGTGCACGGTGAAAATCTCCTTGCCGGGCCGGTTGGGGTCGATGTCCGTCACGTGCATGGCGTCGCCGTGGCCCAGCCGCGCCTCTTCACCCGGGGTTGCGCTGCCCTCCGGCATGGTGTCGAACGAGCTGTACATGACGGAGCCGTCGTCGTCGATGGTTGCGGCGCCGTAGACGATCTCCTGCTTGCCGTCGCCGTCCACGTCCGAGGCGCTCAGCGAATGGAAACCCTGCGTGGTGAGCTTGCCGTACTCCGGATCGGTGCCGTCACGGCCGTGCGGGGAATCGTTGAACGGGTTGGTCATGGGTGCCCAACCCGAGTCGATGTTCCAGACCGGGGAGAGGTTGGTACCGTCCCAGGTGTAGGTGGCCAGAGTGGTGCGGGTGTAGTAGCCGCGGGCGAAGACCGCTGCGGGCTTTTGCCCGTCCAGGTAGGCGACGCCGACCAGGAACCGGTCCACGCGGTTTCCCGGCTCGATGCGTGCCATGGCGTAGTCGCCCCACATCAGGCCGTCGTCGTGCCGGCCCGGCTCATAGGCCACCGTCTTCAGTTCCTTGCCCGTGGCGCCCTCGAAAACGGTGAGGTATTCCGGGCCGGAGACGATGAAGCCCTCGAAGGCCCGAAGGTTGTTCCGTGCGCTGCGGGAGGGGGCGTAAACGTCCATGAAGTAGTCGGCCAGCGCTTTGGCGTCGGATGTGGACAGCGGGTACTGGTACTTCGGCGCGATGCCGAAGGCTTCCTCGAGGGTGGCTGGCCAGTTGCCGGCCTTTACCTCGGGGTGCTCGCTCCAGCCCTGGAACATCTCCACGACGTGCTGGTAGTAGTCCGCGGCGCTCATCCGGTAATCGTCGGTGCTGGCGTAGCCTGCTTCGATGTCGGACTGAAGCAGCGTGATGAACTGCTGGGATGCGACACTGCCGTCCGCGTTGTAGTTGGTGCTCTTTGTCCCCGGCGCCGTCTTCATCATCATCTCGGCGCGGCCGTCACCGTCGAAGTCGTTGACGAGCAGCTGCGTGTAGTGCGCGCCCGAGCGGATGTTGACGCCCAGGTCGATCCGGTGCAGGAGCGTGCCGTCCGCCTTGTAGGTGTCCACGTAGGTGTTGCCGGTGTAGCCCACCTGCGAGACGTCCTTGGAGTTGTTGGGGTCCCACTTCACGATGAACTCATACTGGCCATCGCCGTCCACGTCGGCCACCGAGGCATCGTTGGCGGAGTAGGTGTAGGCCTGGCCGGCCGGCGTGACGCCGTCCGCCGGCTTCTTCAGCGGAATGTCCTTGAAGTTCCCGCCCAGGAGGTGGCGGTGGCGCTTTCGTCCAGTTCAACGCCTTCGACGACGGCGCGCACCTGGTACTTCGAGGCGGCGGTTCCGGAGGTGTCCAGGTAGTTGGTGCTGTCCGTGACCGTTGCCAGCTTCTGGCCGTCCCGGTACACGTTGAAGTCGGTGCCGGTCAGGCCTGTGGCGGACGAACCGGTGGCTTCGTGGCCCAGCAGCCGCCAGCTGAGGAAGACGCCCTCGGACGTGCCGGCGGCCACCAGTCCCCGGTCCAGGTGATCCAGCTGGACCGCCGGGTTGCCCGGCTTGGGGGAGGGCCCGACGGCGGAGGCCGGGGCTGCGAGGCAGCCGAACGTCAGGGCAACGCCCAGGGTGCCGACCGAGAGCAGGCGCAGGCTTGTCTTGGTGGGATTCATCGGTGAATCCTTTCAATTTTGTATCGGGAAAACGCTTCCCCAGTAACCTAGGGTAGGGGGTGGGGGTAAAACAAGCCTTGAAATCGCGCCAGAAGCACGCTATTTAGAACGTTGTAGAATTGGGTGCTCCGCCGGGCACGCTGGAATGCTTCGGGAACGCCGATCCTGATCGGCGTTTCCGAAGCATTCCGGCGATTTCGCGGACAGCGGCTAACGGAGGCAGGCTCAGCTCCGCTTTGCGCGGAGGTTCACATGCTGCCGCGGGCCCACGCCGTGAGCTTGTCCGTGAGCTCCATGTAGCCCTGGTCCACCACCTGCAGCTCCGGGTGGGAGTCATGCCACTGAACGATCTCCCGGGCACCGTCGGCGAAGGGGATGGTGGCCGCGTAGTCCGGCACGAGGGCTTTGATCTTGCTGTTGTCGAAGATGACCGAGTGGGAGCGGTCGCCCAACAGATTGGCGCCGATCTCGGGGTTCTGTGCGGCGATGGTCTCCGATGCCACGTGGACAAGTTCCGGTTCCGCCACGCCCGCGGCCCTGGCGAAGAGCCGGTAGACCTGGTTCCAGGGCAGGTACTCGTCGGACGTGATGGTGTAGCTCTCGCCCAGCGCCTGGGGCAGGCCGAGCAAGCCGACGAAGGCCCTGGCGAAGTCCCGGCTGTGGGTCAGGGTCCAGAGCGAGGTGCCGTCCCCGTGAACCATGACGGGCAGGCCGGCGCGCATCCGGTGGATGTCGGTCCAGCCGCCCACCATGGCAATCTTGGTGCGGTCGTAGGTGTGCGAGGGGCGGACCACCGTCAGTGGAAAATCGTCATCCCGGTAGGCGCGGAACAGCAGTTCCTCGCAGGCAATCTTGTCCCGGGAGTACTTCCAGAACGGGTTCTTCAGCGGTGTGGACTCAAGGATCGGCAGCCGGGCAGGGGGCTTCTGGTAGGCGGACGCGGAGCTGATGAAGACGTACTGCCCGGTCCTGCCCCGGAACAGGTCCAGGCCCGCCTGCGCCTGGTCCGGCGTGTAGGTGATGAAATCGGCAACGGCGTCGAACTCCCGCCTGCCCAGCACCTCCCGGACGCCCTCCTGGTCCCGGATGTCCGCTTGCAGGATCTCCGCCCCTTCCGGGACTGGCCTGGTGGACCGGCCCCGGTTGAGGATGGTGAGCCGGTGGCCCAGCCCGACGGCGCGTTCCGCTGCCGCCGTGCTGATCACCCCGGTGCCGCCGATGAAGAGAATGTTCCGCGGCGCAACCGGTCCGGCTTCAGGGTGTGGGATCACCACGCGTAGTCCTCCGGGGCTGTCCTGTGGCCCGGGAAGATGGCATCCAGTTGCTTCAGTGCATCGGCGTCCAGTGTGACGTTTAGTGCCCGGATGGCGGCGTCCAGCTGTTCCTGGGTCCGCGGGCCCACGATCGGGGCCGTCACTGCCGGCTGGTGCAGGAGCCATGCCAGTGCGATGTCGCCTGGCTCGTGGCCCAGCTCGTCGGCAAAGTCCTCGTACTGGCGGATCTGGTCTTCATGCTTCTTCAGGGTTTCGGCCGCGCGTCCCTCGGTGCGCCGGACGCCGTCGCGCTCCTTCTTCAGCACCCCGCCCAGGAGTCCACCCTGGAGGGGTGACCACGGGATAAGCCCCAGCCCGTACTCCTGCGCGGCGGGGATGACCTCGAGCTCCACCTGCCGCATGAACAGGTTGTAAATGGACTGCTCGCTGACCAGGCCGGTGTAGTTCCGCCGCCGGGCGGCCTCCTGCGCCTGGGCAGATCGCCAGCCGGCGAAGTTGCTGCTGCCGGAGTAGAGGATCTTGCCCTGCTGGACCGCCACCTCAATGGCCTGCCAGATTTCGTCCCACGGGGTATCCCGGTCGATGTGGTGGAACTGGTAGACGTCGATGTAGTCCGTCTGCAGCCGCTTGAGGCTCGCGTCCAGGGCACGGCGGATATTGAGGGCGGACAGCCTGGACTCATTGGGCCGGTCCGTCATGGTGCCGTAGAGCTTGGTGGCCAGGACGGTGTGTTCGCGGCGCTCGCCGCCCTTGGCGAACCAGCGCCCGATGATCTCCTCGGTCCAGCCGCGGTGCCCCGCGCCGCCGTAGACGTTGGCGGTGTCGAAGAAGTTGATGCCGTTCTCATGGGCGGAGTCCATGATGCCGTGGGCATCGGATTCCTCTGTTTGCGGTCCGAAGTTCATGGTGCCGAGGCAGAGGCGGGAGACCTTGAGGCCGGACCGGCCCAGGTGGGTGTATTCCATGGAAAGTCCTTTCAGCGATTGTGCCCGGGTGGCGCGGCGGCTGGGCCGGCCGGAATGCGGCTAGAGCTGGGTGAAGGATGCGACGGCGGGATCGGAACCCAGGCGGGCGCCCGATTCGAGGGCGCTGATGGCGGAGAGCTCGTCGTCGGAGAGCGTCAGGGACGATGCCGCGAAATTCTCCCGGATGCGGCCCGGGTCCACGGACTTGGGGATGACGATGTTGCCGGCTGCCAGGTGCCAGGCGAGTACCACCTGCGCGGTGGTGGCGTTGTGGACGTTGGCGATGGAGGTGACGGCGTTTCCGTTGAGGTCCGCGCCCTGTCCCAGCGGACTGTACGCCTCCACCTCGATCCCCAGGCTCCGGCACTTCCCGGCAAGCTCTGCCTGCTGGTAGCTCGGGTGCAGTTCGATCTGGTTGACGGCGGGGACAATTTCGGCGGACTCGAGCAGGGTGTCAAGGTGCTCGGAGAGGAAGTTGGACACGCCGATGGCCCGGATTTCCTTGTTCTCGTAGAGCCGCTCCATCTCCTTCCAGGCCTGCACATAGAGGCCCTGCGACGGAACCGGCCAGTGGATGAGGTAGAGGTCGACGTAGTCCAGGCCCAGTGCCTTGCGGCTGTTCTGGAAAGCCTCCTGGGCGCGCCCCTGTTCGCCGTTGCGCAGCTTGGTGGTGATAAAGATGTCCTCGCGGGCAATGCCGGTGGCCGCAATGGCGGCGCCGACGCCTTCCTCATTCTGGTAGGCGGCGGCAGTGTCGATATGGCGGTAGCCGGCCGCCAACGCGTCCTCGACGGTCCGCTGCGTGTCTTCCGGCGGGACCTGGAATACGCCGAAGCCAAGCTGGGGGATGGTGACGCCGTTGTTCAGTGTCAGCTCTGACATTGGTGCTCCTTGCAGGTGCTGGTGCTAATGCTGGATTGGGGTGCCGTGTGCTCGACGCGGAGAAAGCGGTTTCCGCTGGCTCTGTTCCGAGCCTATGCATTTTTTGCCGCCAAGTCAGCAGCTAAGGATGATCCTCTTTTTCCTAGGACTGCCAGTCCTACCTTCGTTGTAGAACGTGCCGGCGAACGCCGGGCACAATGGTCACCATGGGTCAAAGCGCCGAATTCGGAAAATTCCTCAAAGCCATGCGGTCACGGCTGAGCCCGGAAGTGGCCGGAGCCGGTTCAACTCCGGGGGCGCGCAGGGTTCCCGGGCTCCGGCGCGAGGAAGTGGCGCGTTTGGCCGGAGTCAGCACTGACTACTACGTCCGGCTGGAGCAGGGCCGCAACATCCACCCCTCACGGACAGTGCTCGACGCCGTGTCGCGGGCGCTGCGGCTGGACAGCAGCGAGCACGCCCACATGCTGGATCTGTTGGAGAACTGCGCCGGAACACCCCGGCCGTCCGGGTCCACGGTGCAGGGCGTCCGGCCGGCGCTCCGGAACCTCCTCGACGCCGTGGGGGACGTGCCCGCCATGGTCCTGGGCCGGCGCAGCGATGTCCTGGCCGGGAACCGGATGGCGTTCCTGCTCTTTACTGATTTCCCCGCCCTTCCGGCCGCCGAACGCAACCTCACCCGCTGGCTCATCCTCGATTCGGGGGCCCGGGACCTGTTCCGGGACTGGAAAACGGTGGCGGCGGAGGCAGCCGGAGCGCTCCGGCTGGACGTAGGGCGGCACCCCAACGATCCCCAGGCCAGCCAGTTGGTGGGCGAGCTCGCGGTCCACAGCGAACACTTCCGGCAATGGTGGGCCGGACACCGGGTGGCGACGAGGGCAGCGGGGACCGTGCGGCTGCACCACCCGACAGTAGGGGACCTGGAACTGAACTTTGAAAACCTGGCTCTTCCGGACGACCCCGACCAGACGCTGCGGATCTATTCCGCCCGGCCCGGCTCGCCGTCGTCGGACGCGCTTGCGCTGCTGGGCAGCCTTGGTGCGCCCGGGGCGGGGCAGCAGCGGGAGGGGATTGACGTCGTCGCAGCACCCAGGAGACCGGGGAAGGGTAGCGGCGCCGGGCCGGCTGTACATTTGTCCAGAGGAAGGCGGCGATTCTGGCCAGCCGCCCATTGGTGGGGTGGGGCGCTGTTCCTAGGCTGGAGGAACATACTCTTCGCCCACCAAGGATGGTCTCAAAGATGAAACGCATCGCCCTGCTGAAGGAACGCCAGGCAGGTAACGCCGGCAACGCCTCGTCCACCGCCACCGGCTCGCACTGCCCGGTGTCCGGACTGTGGAGCCCGGACCACGACCCGCACACTGTGCTGTCCTTCTTCGAAGGACATGTCTTCCCTACGTTCGACGGCGTCCCTACAGTCTGGCGGCGCCGCACCGGCAGCATCAGCTGACGCGGTCGCTCCCGCAGCGCACAGACAGAAGGCCGTGAAACCTGTTTCACGGCCTTCTGTATGTTAATGAAGCGCTCAGTGTTCCTCGAGGCGGAAGCCGATCTTCATGGTGACCTGCCAGTCAGCGATCTTGCCTTCCTCCAGGTGTCCGCGGATCTCCTTCACCTCGAACCAGTCAAGGTTCCGCAGCGTCTGGGAAGCCTTGGCGATCCCGTTCCGGACGGCGTCGTCCACACCCTGATCCGACGTGCCGACAATTTCAGAAATGCTGTACGTGTGGTTGGACAACTTCGCTCCTCGTGATCATCGTTGCTCCCGGTTGCGGGCCGTCCTTGAAGACTAGTAGGACAACGGTGGGCTGACCAGCCCTTATCCGCATCCGCCCGCCCAGGCCGGTTCAGGACCGCAGGCCGGAACCTGCACCACGCTCAACCCGTTCCCGTGCCGCCGGGGCAGGTTCAATCGGCAGGTGCGGCCCTGGCGATCCCGAAACTTCCGGTGCCAGCATTTGGCCCGGATTGGCCGAGTTGTAGGCGTCGAGGACGCTGATGTGCCGTCCATTCACCCACGTGCCCTCTTCGTCGATGCCGGTGCCGCCGAAGTCCCGGAGGATCCGGTCAGGAGAAATGCCCTCAGCCAGCTCAAAGGTATTGTTGCGCGCGATGATGCTCGACTCCACCCCCGCGCCCCACGAGTACTGGTAGCGGCCAGGACTGGTCACCCGGTACACGTTGTTATAGACGTGCGCCTGGCCAAACCGGACCCGGGGCGCGCGCTGCTCGAGATCAACCAGTTCGTTGTGGTGCAGCGTGACCCGGAGCTTTCCCGGTCCCCGGTGGCACCGTCCCCGTTGCCCCACAGCAGCGATTTGTCATGCCCCACCATCCTGCTCCACGAAACGGTCACCAGGTCCGCCTGCCGGACGACGTCCAGGAGGCCGTCGTGCCGCAGGAAGGGCTCGCCGAAATATCTCGGCTGTTCGGCGTCAGCCGTCGCGCCGTCATCCAGGGTTAAGTGGTCCAGCCACACGTGTGTGGATCCCGACACCACGAGGTTGTCCCACTCGGTCTTCCAGGTCTCCCCGTTCCAACCGGGGAAGCAGTCATAGGCGTCGGAGATCCGGAGATTGCGGACGATCACGTTGTCCACCTGGTCGATGTTCACGGTAAAACCCGTGAGCTGGACGTTGCCCAAGCCGATGATGGTTGTATTGGCACCGACGTCCATCCGGATCTGTTTCTGCTGGTTGGCGCTCGATGCCTTGCGGGCATCTTCGAGGGGTCCGGATGCCTTCCCGTTCCAGTGGTCAGGGTCGAATGCCGCGAGGTAGGCGTCCAGGGAATAACCGTTGGTGGCGTAGTCCCGGCAGGTGATGGGAGTGCCGTCAGAGGCGGTATTCGCGTTGATGTCCCCCTTGACGTAGACGATCTTGGGCTTGTCTCCCGCCACGGCTGCGGCGAGCTCATCCCTCGTTGAAACCTCGTGCACATCGTCGGGTGCTGCGTTGGCGCCCCCGGTGGTGCCGCCGTCAAAGGACGCCCAGCCGTCACCCGGTGCCAGGGTCTGCCGCCCGGGATCGGACGTGGGATCGGCTTCCATGACTTGAGGTGCCGGCGTCGGCGCGGGTGCGGGCACAGCCGCGGTGAGGGCGGCCGCGGCGGCAATCGCGATGGACACGGGTGCGGTAATCATCCTTCGATCCCCTTGGAGTGGTGCGTGCCGGCCATCTCAGCGCAATCCCGCCGGGGTCCAGCCACCCAGGAAGGCTTCCTTGGTGAACCTGGCCGCGTCTGCGTCCGAAAGCTGCGGGTGGAACTCGTTGATAAAGGCGCCGGGCCCGGTGTTCCTGTACTCGGCAAACCGGCCTTCGGTCCACACGTGGCCACCCATGTCGGCCCAGCCCTGGACGGCGATGTGGTTGCCCAGCACGGAGTCGCGGATGACGGCCATCGGGTGTGCGTCGGGGTCGCTGCTGGCGAACCAGGGCCTGCCCAGGCTCACGGTGCCCGGAGCCGCATCGGAGGTGAGGGTGCTGTTGGTGATCAGGAATCCGTAAGGATTGGAGTTCTTGGTGCTGGGGGCAACGATGTAGCCGTTGTTCGTGTCGCTGCCGCGGTCCACGGAGTGGATGGTGCAGCGATCGAAAACTGCCGTTCCCCGGCCGTAGAGGAAGTCCACGTCGCCTTCGATGTAGCAGTTCTTCAGGTACGTCCGCGCGGTGGCGTCCCGCCCGGCAGTATCGGCGAGGTAGGTGTCCTGGTTGCCGAGGAACCGGGTGCCGTCGAACACCACGCGGTCGGCGACGCTGCGGACAGCCAGCGCCTGGCTGTTGCCGTTGGCTGCCTCGTCGTACGCGTTCTCCACTGTCAGGTTCCGCACGGTGGTGTCCGTGGCGGAGATGGTCATGGTGGCGGAACCGACCGCGCCCCAGGTCCCGCCGAAGAATTTCGCACCGTTCGAGGGGGTGTCGTAGGTGATGACGACGTCGGCCGGGTTGGCTGTTGCGCCCTGGATGGTGAGGTTGGGGCGGTCTGCCCAGACGTTCACCACCTCGCGGTAGGTGCCGGGTTTGACGGTGATGGTGCGCGGCTGGGTGTTGCCGGCGGGGATGGAGCCGATGGCGGCCTGCAGGCTACCGAAGTCGCCGGTGCCGTCCAGGGCGACGGTGATTTCCGCCGTCGTCAGGGCTGCGTTGTTTGTCCGCGGTCCGGCGCCGGCGCTGACGAGGTCCGGGATGCGGGCGGCGTCGTCTTCCTGGTACGGGTAGAAGGCGGCGGGATCGAAGGCGGAGCCCACGTTGTCCTTGCGGCCGCGGGTGGAGTTGAAGATGTTGTCCCGGTTGACCACCTCGGTGCCCGGGTCTTTGGCCACAATCGGGTCCTGCACGGCTGTGAAGTAGTTGCCTTCCAGGACCACCTTGGCCGCATTCCGGCCCATCATGCCGTACTGGCCGATGTCCTGCAGGTAGTTGTTGTAGACGTGGGCGGCGGCGGTGTTGTCCAGGCTGAAGTTCCGCTGCGTGGTGTTCCGGATCCAGTTGTGGTGGATGGTCATGCGGGTGACGGCGTTGGCGGACCAGCCCACGCCCAGGGCCTTGTTGTTGTCCGCGAAGACGTTCCAGGAGTACGTCAGGAAGTCCGAGTCCTTGCGCGTGTCGATCAGGCCGTCGCCCATCCGTTCGAACTTCATGTGGTCCACCCAGACGTGGTGACTGGTGTCCAGCTGGATGCCGTCCCGGTCATTGTCCGGGCGCTTGCCGTCCCAGTCGCCGGGAATGTACGAATCACGGACGGTGAAGTTCCGGAAGATAACGTTGGAAACGTTGATGAGCTTGAACCCGGCGTTCACCACCTCGGCGCCGGCGCCCACCCCGATGAGACTCTTGTTGGCCGCGACGGGGATCTTGACGTACTGGGCGGCGTGCAGGGAACCGTCGATGAAGATGACCAGCGGCTCGGGGGCGGAAGCAAACTCCTGCAGCTGGGCGATGGTGGTGGCGGTGACAATCTTTCCCGCCTGTCCGCCGGTGGTTCCGGGAAGCCCGTGGCCGGGCAACGAGGCGAAGCCGTCCGGAGTCCCCTTCCACAGGGCTGCGGGATCAAGCGTGGCGGGGTCCTGGGCGGACGGCGCGGCGGGCACCCGGGTGTCGCCGGCCGGAAGGGCAGGGGCGGCGGTTGCCGGGGCGGGGGCAAAACCGCCAAGGATGACGACGGCGGTTGCCGCGCCTAAGAGACGTCGCAGACTCATGCAAAATTCCTTTGTTTTGTGCCCGGGCAGCCTCCGGCCAGGGCGGTTTCACTCGGGGTGTCAGGTGATGCGCGCGGAAAACGGGGCGGCCTATTTGAGGCCGGTGGTGGCGATGCCGTTGATGAGGTACTTCTGCCCGGCGATGAAGAAGCCGATGATCGGGGCGATGGAGACCACGGACATGGCGAACATGGGCCCCCCACATGCTCTGGCCTTCCGAGTCCATGAAGGCCCGCAGCGCCAAGGGAACGGTGTACAGGTCCTGGTTCTGGATGTAAAGCAGGGGGCCGAAGAACTCGTTCCAGGTGGAGATGAAGGTGAAGATGGCGGTGGTGGCCATGGCGGGGACACACAGCGGCAGGATGACCCGGAGGAACGTGCGGAACGGGCCGCATCCGTCAATCTGCGCGGCATCGTCCAGTTCCTTTGGCAGCGCCTTCATGAACTGGACCATCAGGAAGATGAAGAACGCGTTGGTGGCCATGAAGTTCGGCACGATCAGCGGCAGGTAGGTATCCAGCCAGCCGAGCTGGGAGAAGATGATGTACTGCGGTACCAGCAGGACGTGGCCCGGCAGCATCAGAGTGCCCAGCATCAGCGCGAAGAACAGCTTCCTGCCCGTGAACTCCATCCGAGCGAAGGCGTAGGCCGCCAGGGCGCAGGAGAAGATGTTGCCCACGATGGAGAAGACCACCACGATCATCGAGTTGAAAAGGTAGACGTGGAAGGGCTGGTCCAGGGCCGTCCAGCCCTGGGCATAGTTGCTGAAATCCCAGTTCTCCGGCCACAGTCCCAGCTGCCGGAAGATGTCGTTGCTGGGCTTGAGGGAACTGGAAATCAGCCACAGCAACGGATACAGCATCACCAGGCCCACCAGGCAGAGGATCAGGTGCCGGGAGAACCGGGTGCCCGGCGTTCCTGCCAGGGCGTCTTCCGGATCCGCCTGCCTGGCCCGCTTGTCTTGCTTGTGCTTTGTCGGTAATTCGAGGAGTGCCATGGGATTGCCTTAGTTGTCGTAGAAGACCCAGAACTTGGATGCGATGAAGTTGATGGCGGTGAAGATCGCAATGATCATCAGCAGTAGCCAGGCCATCGCCGAGGCATACCCCATCTCGAATTCGGTGAAGCCCTTTTGGTAGAGGTACAGGTTGTAGAAGAGCGTGGAGTCCGCCGGCCCGCCCGTGCCGCCGCTCATCACGTAGCCCTGCGTGAACGTCTGGAACGAGCCGATGAGCTGCATGATCAGGTTGAAGAAGATGATGGGGCTGATCAGCGGAATGGTGATGCTGCGGAACTGCCGCCAGCGGGACGCACCGTCAATCGAGGCGGCCTCGTAGTACATGGTGGGCACCTGCCGCAGGCCTGCCAGGAAGATCACCATGGGCGAGCCGAAGGTCCAGACGTTCAGCACAATAAGGGTGCTCAGGGAGAAGTCCGGGTCCGTGACCCAGGCCGGCCCCTGAATGCCGAACAGGCCCAGGAATCCGTTGACGATGCCGTCATTACCGAAGATGTACCGCCACAGCATCACGATGGCAACGCTGCCGCCCAGCAGGGACGGCAGGTAGTAGACGGAGCGGTAGATGGCAAGCCCCTGCAGGCCGCGGTTGAGGACCAGGGCAATTGCCAGGGCGACGGCCAGCGAAATGGGCACGGAGACGAAGGTGTAGATGAAGGTGACCTTCAGGGACTGCCACAGCCGCGGGTCCCCGGCCATCGCCTGGAAGTTGGCCAGGCCCACGAAATTGGGCTCCATGAACAGGTTGTAGTCCGTGAACGCCAGGTACAGGGACGCGAAAAACGGGATGATCGTGAACAGCATGCCCAGGAACCACGGCAACAGGAACAGGTAGCCGGAGCGCTGGTTCTTCCGCCGCGGCGTTCCGCGGGACGGGCGTCCCGGTGCGCCCGCGCCGAGGGCTGCGGCCGCACCGGGGGCTTGCTTGGTCAGCACTGACATCCGTCAGGCTCCTATCTGGTGTGGGGGTGCCGGCAAGCGGACGGACCTACTTGTTGATTGCTGCATTGCTCTTCTCAAGGAAGGTTTTGGCGGCATCCGCGGGGGTGATCCGGCCGAATTCGACCTCGGTGGCGAGCTGCTTGAGGGTGTCCGCCACAACGCTGGCACCCTTGGGGTAGACGTATGCCGGGGCCAGTTCGTCTTCCTGGATGGCGGCCACCATGTCCACGAAGGCGGTGTCGTCCTTGCTGAGTTTCGGCTTGATGGCCTCAGCAATCTCCGGATTGATGGGGACGCCGCGCTGGGTGAGCGTTTCGGCGGCCCCGTCTGCATCGTTCACCAGAAAGTTCAGGAGTTTTGCAGCCTCCTTGGGGTGCTTCGACTTGGCTGCGATGGACCAAAGCATGCTGGGGTCCGCCGAGTAGCCACGGCACTCCAGGGTAGTTTCACCGGGCATCCGGAGCAGCACCACGTTGCCGCCGGCAGCCTCGTTGTAGGCCTTGTAGTTGTTGATCGGGATGATCTGGGAGGCGACGGTTCCCTTGGCCAGGTAGGACTGTGCGGCGGAGCCGCCAATCTGTTCGAAGAAGCCTGCCGGCGGATAGCCGCCGGCTTCCCGCAGGTCAACGCTGTACTGGAACCAGTCCCGGATGGTTTCCTCGCTGACCCCGAGCTTGTTGTCCTTGGTGTAGAAGTCCTCGCCGCGTTGCCTGGCGAACAGGATGGGGCCGGTTTCCGTGGCGACGTCGTAGCCTGCCCCATAGACCTTGCCGCCGGTCTTCTGCGTGACCTCGGTGGCGAACTTTGCATAGTCCTCCCAGCTCCACGTCTTGTCGTCCGGGATGGTGACGCCGGCCTGGTCCGTGATGGTCTTGTTCACCACCATGCCGATGGTGGTGACGCCGGTGGCAAGGCCGTAGAGCTTGCCGTCCACCTCGCCCCGGCTCTGGATGGTGTCCGGGATGTTCGCCAGGTCGAGTTCCGGCATGGATCGAAGGTCTGCCAGGGTGCCGCGCTGGGCGTATTCCAGCAGGCTTCGGTTGGCCATGTTGAGTACATCAGGTGGATTGCCCCCGGCGAAGCGGGTGGCGAGCTTATCGGCGTAGGGGCCGCTGTCCTGGTATTCACTCTTGACGGTGATGCCCGGGTTCTTCTCTTCGAAGACCTTGATGGCCGCGTCGGTCATCTTGGCCCGGTTGGCGTCACCCCAGTAAACGAAGTTGAGTTCCACGTTGCCGCCGGCCGCGGGGGCCGCACCTCCGCCGCAGCCACTCAGGGCCAGCCCGGCTGCCGTTACAGCTGCGCCCAGGAACATCCTGCGGGGCATCCCGGCGGTTGTTGTCTTCTTCATTGAATGACGCCTCTCTTTTGCTGTCCGCGGACGGAGCGTGATGTGGAGTTGGCCCGGAAACTTTCTGTTTCCGGAAGAAGTGCATGCGACTGGCTTTTCTTATAGAAGCGAAATGCAGCAAGCAGAAGAAATAAGTGAGTAAACGATTTCTAGCAAGGTGCGAGTGTGGCTGTCAACACCTTTTTAGAAACTTGCGTACAGAAAATAACAGAAATTTTCTCTAGGTATTGCCGTTTCTTTCCGGGGTGCCTAGGCTGATCTGCATTCCGCAAAACCATCACCCGGAAGGAGGCCCCATGTCGCGTGACGCACCTGATTTCGACGCCCTGGTGGGCCACCGCAGCGGACGCGGCCTTCCGCCGTCGAACTCACCACGGCCGTATCTCCATCCGGTCCGCTCGCTGGCGGGCACCACGCTGACCGCGGCGGGGCCGGAGGACCATCCGCACCACGCCGGGTTGTCCATCGCCTTCTCGGACGTCAACGGCACCAACTTCTGGGGCGGCTCCACGTACACGTCCACCCATGGCCCGGCCATGCTCTCCAACCACGGGTGGCAGGAACCGTCCGGCTGGAGCCGGACAGCCGGCGGCGCAGACGGTTCCGTCACCTGGTTTTCCGGGCAGGGCATGGAGCTGGCCACTGAGCACCGAAGCATCCGCTGCTTTCGGCACCCGGCCCCGGGCACGTGGAGCCTGTCCATCCGCTCGGCGCTGCTTCCCGCAGGCGGCGTCGCGCAGCTGGAGGTTTCGTCGTCGGCCGTCAAGGGGCGTGTGGGCGCAGGTTACGGCGGGATCTTCTGGCGCTTTCCCGAGGACTGCGCCGGGCCAAGAGTCTTCTCGGCATCGGGGGACGGCGTGGCGGCAGCCCACGGAAGCCAGTCACCCTGGCTCGCCATCAGCACAACCTCAGGCGGATCCCCGGCCAGCGTTGTCCTGGCCCAGGAAAACAACCGCCCCTGGTTCGTAAGGACGGACGGCTATCTTGGTGCCGGCCCGGCCGTTGCCTGGTCCGAAAAGGCCGTCGTCAACGCTGCAAATCCCCTGGTGCAGGCACTCCACGCCGTCATCCACGACGGCCACCTTTCCGCCCCGTCCCAAGCCCTTGAACTCCTCGAGCAGCACCCCGACCTCCAGACCTCCCGCCCCGACAGGACGCCATGACATCCCGCAACGCAGTCCCCGTGTACACCAACCCCGTCCTCAACGCCGACTGGCCGGATCCTGACGCCGTCCAGGTCCGCGGCGTCTACTACCTCATCGCCTCCAGCTTCAACCGCGTGCCGGGACTCCCCATCCTGAAGTCCCGGAACCTGGTGGACTGGGAACACGCCGGGCATGCACTGCCGCACCTGCCCCAAGGCAGCCACTACTCCCTGGTCCGGCACGGCAGCGGCGTGTGGGCTCCTGCACTGCGGTACCACGATGGCCGCTTCTGGATCTTCTATCCGGATCCGGACCACGGCATCTTCGTCCTGAGCGCCGAAAAGGCGGAAGGCCCCTGGACCGCCCCGCACCTGCTGTATCCCGGACGTGGGCTGATCGATCCCTGCCCGCTGTGGGACGACGACGGCCAGGCATACCTCGTCCACGGCTGGGCGAAGAGCCGGATCGGCATCAAGAACCGGCTCACGGTCCACCGGATGAGCCCGGACGCAAGCCGGCTGCTGGACAACGGAACCCACGTCATCGACGGTGACGAGCTTCCCGGCTACACAACGCTGGAGGGGCCGAAGTTTTACAAGCGGGACGGCTGGTACTGGATTTTCGCCCCGGCCGGCGGTGTGGCCACCGGCTGGCAGTCCGTGTTCCGGTCCAGGTCGCCCTTTGGTCCCTACGAGGGCCGGCGCGTGCTGGAGCAGGGCAGCACCGCGGTCAACGGGCCCCACCAGGGTGCATGGGTGACCTCGCCCCGGGGCGAGGACTGGTTCCTGCATTTCCAGGACCGCGGGCCGTATGGGCGGGTGGTCCACCTCCAGCCGATGGGCTGGGACGGGACGGCTGGCCCTGGATGGGTACACCGGCGTCAGACGGCGGCCCGGGCACCCCAGTGACCAGCCACCCCTACCCCGCGGGTACTTCGCCCCGGGATGTGGCACCGCCCGCGAGCGACGACTTCACGTCACCCTGGTTGGGGCCGCAGTGGCACTGGCAGGCCAACCCGCGTGACGCATGGTGCTACCAGGGCGGTGGCGGGCAGCTGGTGCTGCGGCCGCAGGCCAATGATCCCGTGAACCTGCGGGAGCTGCCCAATGTGCTGGCCCAGATCCTGCCCGGCACGCCCTCGACGTTCACCACATCCCTTGAACTGCGGGACGTTCCGCCCGGAACGCGCGCCGGCGTGGTGGTGCTGGGACAGAGGTACGCCTGGCTGGGCATTGTCCGCACAGCCGAAGGCTACGTCCTGGGTGGCGGCACCGGGGGAGAGGAGCCCGCTGAACAGGCGATGGGACGGCGGACCGTGCTGCCGGCGCCAGGATCGAGCTCCAGATCCGGACGGACGGTACGCCGCGGTCAACCTTTGCCTGGCGGGCGGGTCCGGCGGAGCCCTGGGAGGTCCAGGGCTGGAACTTCGAGGTGGTGGAAGGCAAGTGGATCGGCGCCGAACTTGGCATTTTTGCGGCGTCGCCGTTGGGTTCCCGGGAAAGCGGCAGTGTTATCGTGGGACCCGTGCGGGTGGAGACCGCGCCCGTCAGGCGCGCCACTGCTCCGCAACTCGCCGCCGCAACCACATGACCCCAAGGACTGCTCCGTTGACAGCCACCCCGCGACCCAAAATTGCCGACGTCGCGGCGGCCGCCGGGGTTTCGGTGCCCACCGTGTCCAAGGTGCTCAACGGCCGTACCCACGTCTCGGAAGCCACCCGGGCCAAGGTGCAGCAGGCGCTGGAGGAACTGGACTATTCCAAGCGCAGCACCCCTGCCTCCCAGCCCGGCATGCTCCAGCTGGTGGTCAACAACTTTGACTCCCCGTGGATCCTGGAAACCATGGCCGGCGTCGAGGCCGCCGCGGACCGGCTGGGTTACACCGTGTCCTACGCACGGGCTGACCACTCCACCCCTGACCGCTGGCGGAAACTGCGTGAGCCGTCGGTGAACCGCCTGGACGGTGTGCTGCTGCTGGCTCCCCGCAAGGGGTCGCGGCTGGTCGGCATGGTGCGGACGCTCAAGATCCCGGCGGTGGCCATCGACCCCGAAAGCGCGGGGGACCTGCCCATCCCCAGCGTCAGTCCGGCGTCGTTCTCCGGCGCGCTGACCGCCGTCGGGCATCTGCTGTCCCTGGGGCACCAGCGGATCGGCATCATCACCGGCCGCAAGCACAGTCCCGGGCACGGGCGTGCCCGCTACGCTGCCTACGCGGCGGCACTGCACGAGGCGGGCCTGCCCGTCCTGCCGGAGCTGGTGCGCGACGGCGACTTCAGTATCGAGTCCGGCATGCGGCTCGGTGCCGACCTGCTGGACCTCCCCAGCCGCCCACGGCGATCTTCACGGGGAGCGACCTGCAGGCCATCGGGGTGATGAACGCGGCGGGGCAGCGTTCCCTCCATGTGCCGGGGGACCTCAGCATTGTGGGTTTTGATGACATCGCACAGGCGGCGCTGATGTCGCCGCCGCTCACCACGGTCCGGCAGCCGCTGGCGCAACTGGCATCCATGGCCGTGGGCATGCTCACGGAACAGCAGGACCAGCCGGGTGCCATGGCGCCCACCGCCCTGGAAGTGGCCACTGAGCTGGTGGTCCGCGGGACCACGGCCCCGCCGGCCTCCTGACCTTCTGCCTGGGGGTTACTTGCTGCCCAACACCAGGGTTTTCAAGTCGTCCAGCGTCTGCTGCATATGCGCATCCATCGCCTGGCGCGCCTTTGTGGCGTCACGTGCCTGCAGCGCATCCGCGATGTTCTGGTGGTGTCCGATGGCGTGCACCTGGATTTCCGGCACCGCCGATGTTTCCGCCCGGCGCTTCTCCAGGACCCGGTGCAGCGGTTCGAACAGCACGGACACGAAAACGTTGCCGGACGCGCGCAGTATGACGTCATGGAAGGCGAGGTCGGCCTCGACAAACGCTGCGACGTCGTTGACTTCATGGGCTGCCTTCATGGCCGAGATGTAGGCAAACAGCGCCTCGGTGTCCGGCTCCGAGATGCGGCCGGCCGCCAGCTCGCATGCTCCGGTTTCCAGCATGCGGCGGAGTTCGATGAGCTGGACGGAGGCTTCGGCCTCGTTCTTGCCTTCCGATGCTGCCCGAAGGACGGCTTCCAGGGACGTCCAGCGGCTCAACGGGTTAACGAACGTTCCGCGGCCGCGTTCCACACTGAGGATGTGCTGGGCCTGGAGGGTCTTCATGGCCTCGCGCACGGTCATCCGGCTGACTTCGTGGCGGGCGCTAAGCTCGTGTTCGCCGGGGACGGTGGCCCGGGCGGAAATTCGCCCTCGATGATGCGGTCCAGCAGCTCGTCGGCCACGACGCCGACCAGCGATTTCCTTGCCATTCCTGCCCCCGATCCTTGCCGTGGCCTCTGCCCGGCGGATATGTCCGACAAGTCTACTTGCGCGTCTCTATGTCGTATGCCACACTAGCATTCAAATGCAAGATGTCAGACATCTTACAGATCCCAAAATGACGATCCGCCGCCCGGATTACTACACAACGGAGTGCACTGTGACGCTTGAAGCAGATGTTCTGGCCGCCTACCCAGCGGAAGTACAGATCCCCGCCAGCCTCGTGGCAGACACGCTGGCCGCGTCCAACGCCGAGGTTCCCCGCGTGCTGGTGGTGCTCGACGACGACCCCACCGGGACGCAGTCCGTGGCCGATCTCCCCGTGCTCACCCGCTGGGACGTCGAGGACTTCACCTGGGCTTTTGGCCAGTCCAAGCCGGCCGTCTACGTCCTTACCAACACCCGCAGCCTGGACCCCGCCGAGGCTGCCGCCCGCAACGAGGAAGTGGTCCGCAACGCACTCGCCGCTGCCGGCTCTCCGGACACGCTCCGGCTGGGCTTCGTCAGCCGCAGTGATTCGACCCTCCGCGGCCACTACCCCTGGAACCCGACGTCATCGCCGCCACCGTTGCCAAGGTAAGCGGCGAGGGCACCGACGGTGTGGTCCTGGTCCCGGCATTTCCCGACGCCGGCCGGGTCACCATCGGCGGGGTGCACTACATGCGCGGCACCGGTGAATCCGCAGGAACGCTGACGCCGGTCTCCGAGACGGAGTTCGCCAGGGACGCCACCTTCGGTTTTGGCACCTCCGTCATGGCGGACTACGTGGCGGAAAAGTCGCAGGGCCGCTTTGCAGCGGACTCCGTCATCGTCCTGGACCTCAACATCATCCGGGCCGGCGCCGCGGCACAGGACCCTGCGATTTCCGCAAAGGCCATCGCCGACGCCATCGAAGGCGCCGCCGATTCCACCCCGATCGTGGCTGACATCGTGACCGAAAACGACCTCCGCGCCCTGGCCCTGGGCCTTGAGGAAGCGGAACGCCGCGGCAAGAAGCTCCTCTACCGGGTAGGTCCTCCGTTCGGCCGCGCCCGGATCGGACAGGACATCCGTACCGAGCTGACCGGCGCCGAGGCCTACGCCGGCAACACCCCGTCCGAGGCCGGCGGCCTCATCGTGGTCGGTTCGCACGTGGGCGTTACCACCCGGCAGCTCAAGGCCCTGACCGAACAGCACAGCGCCGCGCGCATCGTCGAGATCGACGTCGAAAAGCTCCTGGCCGGTGAGGCGGAAGCCGCTTCCCACCTGGACCTGACCGTGGACACGGTGGTCGAAGCCCTCCGCGGCGGCGACGTCATCGTCCACACCAGCCGCCTGCTGATCAAGACAGACGACCCCGCCGAAAGCCTGCGGATCGCGCGCACCGTTTCCGCCGCCGTCGTCGTCGTAGTCAACCGCACCCTGAAAACCTTCCCGCCGCGGTTCGTCATCGCCAAGGGCGGCATCACCTCCTCAGATGTCGCCGCGCACGGCCTGGAAATCCGCCACGCCATCGTCCGCGGCCCCATGCTCCCCGGCATCGTCAGCCTCTGGGAACCGGTGGACGGCCCCGCCAAGGGCATCCCGTACATCGTCTTCGCCGGCAACGTGGGCGACGACCAGTCCCTCGCCGACGTCACCCGCAAGCTCAGCAACACCTTCTAGTCCTTCCGGTGGTTGAGCCCGTCGAAACCGGATTTCGACAAGCCCAATCACCGAACCGCCGTCAACCTTCAACGGAGAACACCATGACCAGCAATTACACCGTCACCGTCCTGGGCCTCGGCGCCATGGGCCTGCCCATGGCCACCCGGCTCGCCTCCCAGCTGACCGTCCACGGTTTCGACATCGCCGAACCGCGGCTGAAGCTCGCTGAAGAAGCCGGCATCGCCACCTTCGGCAGCGCCCGCGAAGCCGCCAAGGGTGCCGACGCTGTCCTGCTGGCCGTCCGCAACGGCGAGCAGCTCAACGACGTCCTCTTCGGCGAGAACGGCGTGGCCTCCGTGCTGGAGGCGGGCGCCGTCGTCATCCTCGGCAGCACCGTGGGCACCGACGCCATTCCCGCCACGGTGGAGAAGCTTGCCGGATACGGCGTGGAACTGGTGGACGCCCCGCTGTCCGGCGGGCCCAAGCGCGCCGGCGAAGGCGACCTGCTGATCGTCGTCGGCGCCTCCCCGGAAGCCCGCGAAAAGGCAGCACCCGCCCTGGAACTGCTCGCCTCCACCCTGAGCGTGGTAGGCGACAAGCCCGGCGACGGCCAGGCCCTCAAGACCGTCAACCAGCTTCTCTGCGGCGTCCACATCGCTGCCGCAGCGGAGGCCATGGCCCTTGCGGACGCGCTCGGCCTGGACCAGGCCAAGACCCTCGCCGCCCTCGAAGCCGGCGCGGCCGGGTCCTTCATGCTGTCCAACCGCGGCCCCCGGATCCTCGAGGCCTACAACGAGGAAGGCGCCGAGGTGCTGTCCCGGCTGGATATCTTCGTCAAGGACATGGGCATCGTGGGCAAAGCCACCCGCGCGGCCGGGCTCGCGGCCCCGGTTGCCGCAGCCGCCGAGCAGCTCTACCTCCTGGGCCAGGCCAGGGACTCGCCGCCGCCGATGACTCCGCCGTCATCAAGGTGGTCGCCCCCACCAAGCGGACCATGTAACCCGTTCCATCCCCCCATCGAGTTTTTGGGCAGATAAAGCGACCTAACCTCCGTCCAAGTCGCCATATCTGAGCAAAAACTTCTTCCCCCAAGAGGTACGACGACGGCGGTCCCCCTCCGCCGTCGCCGCACCTGCCAAGCTCGCTAGGCTTAACTGGCGATGTCAAAGGAGACGCACGATGAGCGCACTGGCTCTTCTGGCCATAGCAGCAGCAGGGGTCGCCCTGCTCCTGCTGGCCGTCATTAAATTCAAGATTCCGGCATTCCTGGCCCTGCTGGTGGTCAGCGTTTCCGTGGCGCTGGTCGCGGGAATTCCGCTGCCGGATGTCATCAAGACCGTGACCGAAGGCATGGGCGGAACACTCGGTTCCGTGGCCATCCTGGTGGGCCTCGGCGCCATGCTGGGCAAGATGATCGAAATTTCCGGCGGTGCGCAGTCGCTGGCCGGGAAGTTTACCCAGCTGCTCGGACCCCGCAGGGTTATCGCAGCCCTGACCGCGGCCGCGTTCCTGCTGGCGATCCCCGTCTTCTTCGACGTCGGATTCATCATCCTGATCCCCATCATTTACGGCTTCGCCAAGGCGGCAGGCGTCAACCCGGTCAAGATCGGCCTGCCCGTTGGTGCCATCATGCTGGCCATCCACGTTGTTGTTCCGCCGCACCCGGGCGTGGTGGGCGGCGCCGGCATCCTCGGCGCCGACATCGGCTGGACCACCATCCTCGGCCTGGTGCTGTGCATTCCGGTGGGTGTCCTGGGCTACTTCGTTGCCCGCAAGCTCAACCGCCGCGAGTTCTCCATGCTGCCCGCCACCGCCGAGCAGTTCCGCCTCTTCGGCACCGGAAACTCGCAGATTGAACAGGAAGCCGCCCAGGGCACGTCCAAGGTTGCCGTCAAGACCGAGGTCCGGACTGCCCCCAGCCCTGCCATGATCATCACCCTGATCGTCCTGCCGATCCTCATGATCATGGTGGGCACCGTCGGCGCCGTCATCCTGCCCAAGGACTCCTTCCCCGCCCAGCTGGCTGCATTCATCGGCGCCCCGCTGATCGCACTGCTGACTGCCCTGGGCCTTGCCTACTACTTCCTGGGCATCCGCCGCGGCTGGTCTTCCCAGCACACCGGCGAAGTGATGGATTCGGCGCTGGCCCCCACGGCCATCGTCATCCTGGTGACCGGCGCCGGCGGTGTCTTCGGCAAGGTCCTCACCGTCTCCGGCATCGGCAAGGCACTCGCCGAGGGGCTGCAGACCGCGGGCCTGCCGGTCATCGTGATGGCTTTCATCCTTGCGGCAATCCTCCGCGCTTCCCAGGGCTCCGCCACGGTTGCCATCATCACCACGGCAGGCCTGCTGGCCGCTTCAGTGGCCGACGGCGGCTTCTCGCCCATCCAGACCGCGCTGATCCTCATCGCCATCGGCTTCGGCGCCTTCGGCCTCAGCCACGTCAACGACTCCGGCTTCTGGATCGTGACCCGGTACCTGGGGCTCTCGGTTGCTGACGGGCTCCGCACCTGGACCGTCCTGACCACCATCCTCGGCCTGGCAGGCTTCGCCCTGACGTTCGTCGCCTGGATCCTGGTGGGAGGCCTGGGCGTCTGATGCGCACCCGTTTGGACCATCTGGTCACCTCTGCCCTGCAGCAGGGCTCGGCCGTCCCCGCGTTCACCTGCTACGACTTCACCACCGCCCTGGCAGTGGTGGGCGCCGCGGAGGAATCCGGCCGCGGCGCCATCCTGCTGGTGGCGCCCAAGACCGCCGCCACCCCCAACGGCCTGCGCCTCATCTCAGCACTGCGCGGGCTGGCGGACGCCGCGTCCGTGCCCGTTGCAGTGCAGCTTGACCATGCCATGGACCTGAACGTGATGGCCGACGCCGTCGCGGCGGGGGCGGATTCCGTCCTCGCCGACGGTTCCTCCCTTCCCTACGAGGACAACATCGCGCTTGTGGTTTCCGCCCGCGCCCTGCTGGGTCCCGACGTTGTCCTGGAAGCGGAGCTTGGCGGCCTCGCCGGCGACGAGGACCGTGCCTTCGGGGCCGACCAGTCCGGCGCCTCCGTGGCAGGCCTCACCGATTCCGCCCAGGTGGAGGACTTCGTTGCCCGGACCGGTGCCCAGCTGCTGGCCGTGGCGGTTGGCAATGTCCACGGCAAGTACAAGGGCGAGCCGCAGCTGCGCTGGGACGTCCTGCAGGACATCGCCGTCAGGACGCACATCCCGCTGGTGCTGCACGGAGCGTCCGGCATCCCGGCGGAGGAGTTGGTGAAGGCGGCCGCCATGAACGTGGGCAAGGTCAACTTCAACACCGAGCTCCGCACCGGCGTTCTGGCCACCCTGCAGGAACAGCTGCCCGGCCACCGTGCCGACGGCGAAAACCTGCAGGCGCTCCTGGGCCACTGGACCGGGACCGCCAAGGAATTCGCTGCTGGAACGCTGGCCACGCTCACGCGGTAGCCGTGGGGCTGGCCGGTAGCCGGAATCGGGGGAGGCTAGGATCAAGCAATGATCCTGGCCTCCCTCCTTTTTGCCTTCCTGGCGGCGGCGCTCCACGTCTTCATATTCACCATGGAGTCGCTGACCTGGACGCGACCGGCCACCTGGCGGCGTTTCGGCGTGGCTTCGCAGGCCGACGCCGAGACCACCAGGCCGCTTGCCTTCAACAGGGTTTCTACAACCTGTTCCTGGCTGCCGGGGCCTTGATCGGCATAGCCTGCGTGGCGCTGGGGTCCGAGGGCTCGGCGCAGTCCGTGGCGGGCTGGACCCTGATTTTCGCGAGCTGCGGTTCCATGCTGCTGGCCGCGCTGGTCCTGGTTTCCACCGGCCGGAAGTACGTCCGGGCCGCTGCCACCCAAGGGACCCTGCCGCTGTTCGCCGTCGTCCTCGGCCTGCTCGCATTGGCGCAGTAGAGCCGCTCCTGCCCGCTCAGTCAGGAGTTTTTGTCCAGATCTGGCGGGTTGGGAGGCGCGGAAGCCACCGTATCTGGACAAAAACTCGTGACCCTTTAACACCACACGCAACAGGCGCACAATGGTGCTGTGAGCAGCGGGAAGCCTCGCCCGGCTCCGGCTGAGGGCCGCGACGCCGCCATCGACCTTGTGCGCTTCGTCTGCCTGGCCCTGGTGGTAATGGGCCACTGCATGATGGTGAGCCCCGTCCTGCACCCCGACGGCACGGTGACAACGCAAAACACCCTCGCTGAGCAGGACTGGTTTGTTCCGGTCATCTGGATCTTCATGGTCATGCCGCTGTTTTTCGTGACCGGCGGCATTACCGGCCTGCAGTCCTGGCGGCGGCTCAGCGAGGGCGGCGGAACTGCATCCCAATTTGTCCGGGCAAGGCTCCTGCGCCTGGTCCGCCCCGCCACCGCGCTGCTGGCGGTAATGTTCGTGGCACTGGGCGCGGCAGCGCTGCTGGGTGTGCATCCGCAGGTGGTCCAGCTGATGGCGGCCGGCGCGGGCATGCCCCTGTGGTTCCTGGCCGCATACCTTGCCGCCCAGCTGAATATTCCGCTCCTCGCCGCCCTGCACACCCGCGCCCCCTGGCTCACGTTCATGGCGTTGACCGCGCTGGTGGTAACCGTTGACTGCCTCCGCGGGGCGCTTCCCGGGCTGGCGCACGCCAACCTGGTGTTCCTGTGGTGCGCCGTCCAGCAGGTGGGCTTCCTGCTGGCTGGCGGGCACTGGTCCAGGGTGTCGCGTTCCGGGCTGCTGGCCGTTGCCCTGGGTGCCAATCTGGTCCTCGGCGCAGTTACGGGTTTGGGACTCTACCCGGGCAATATGCTGGTCAACCTCAACCCGCCCAACCTCTGCCTGCTCCTGCTGGGCATCACGCAGGCGGCCCTCCTGGAGCTGGCGCGGCCAGTGCTGGTCCCGGTGTGCTCCGTGGGGTGGGTCAGCAGGCTCATGACGGTGGCAGGAAGCCGCTCCCTGACGGTGTATCTGTGGCACCTGCCGCTGCTGGTGGGGATGTCGGGGCTGCTGCTCCTCACCCCGTTCCCCAAGCCCGCCTCCGGCACGGCGGAGTGGTGGTGGGCGCGGCCCCTGGTCCTGCTGGCGCTGGTCCTCCTGCTGCTGGCCGCCGTGGCGGCCTTTGGCCGGCTGGAGGAACGTCCGACGACGGTTCCCGGCACCCGCTGCCGGCCCGCCAGGGTGGTCGCCGCCGTCGTCGTGGTCTTCCTTCCGGTGGCGGCCGCGGCCTTCAGCGGCCTGACGCTGGGACTGCTGGGTGCGGGCGCAGCCTGCTTCGCCGCTGCCCTAATGCTGCTGCTGTGGCATTGCCAGCGGGGTGAAGTAGTGCCAGTGTCGAACCATGACCGAGAACACGATGTCCACCGAGGATAGGTTCGCCCCCGATGTCACCCTGCGGCGCAACGATGCGCAGCACCGCTACGAGCTACTGGTAGGGGGCAAGCTGGCCGTGCAGTCGTTTTTCCGGGACCTGCCCGGGCATATTGACTTCACCCATACCGAAACCAGCCAGGACTTCGAAGGCCGGGGCCTGGGCAGGGTGCTGGCCCACTTCGCCCTGGACGACGTGGTGGCCACGGGCAAGCGGATCATTCCGCACTGCCCGTTCATCTCCGGCTACCTGCGCAAGCACGAGGGGTACGAGCAGTTCGTCGACTGGCCGGAGGGGTAGCAGCCGGACCAGTAGATCTGTGCGCCTGGACGCAGGTCAGCTGGCGAGGGCCTGCGCGCTTGCGCCTGCGCCGACGCCGGGGTCATCGATGGTGAAGCCGCAGGCGCAGCGGTACGTCACTACGTTCCCGGGAACAGTTGACATGCCGATGGGTACAACGCCCGTTCCGTCAACGTAGACGGGCTGGCGGACGGGAAGCTCATCGGGGTCAATGCGCTCCATGGGCATGCGGCAATGCATGCGCGAATTCAGGGTGACCATCAATTCCATATCCAGGGGCTGGAGGGGTTCCACGGGAGAAAGGTCTCCCAGCGTGCGTTCCCCAAACGCCGTCAACTGGTCTTCGGTAGCGGTGGCCATGATGTTCATCCTTGGGCTTCTTCACGAGGCTGCCGGCGTTGGCAGCCCCGCCGCGAACTGCTTGCGGAGGTTCATTTACCCCATTACCTAAGCATGCTTACTAATGAACGGGCAAATCCGCTGTGGCCCGCGACACATGCCGGGGAGGCCGGTTTCCTGCCCTTGCCCCGCTCGGAAGCTGCTGCCTACGCCCGCTTGCGCTGCCACTGCAGCGCGTGCCATAGCAGTAGGCTGATGAGCGCTGCAATCCCCGCGAAGACCGCATAGGGTGCAAAGGTAAACACCAGGAACTGCGCCGGCATGCCGCCGCTGCCCGGGCCCACGAAGGTGTCCGCGTTGGCGAAAATCCACGCCCCGCCGCCAATGAGTATGACGGTGAGGAGCCATAGGGCGGCGATGAACGGGTTGATGGCGGGCGTGCTGCCGCCTTCGGTGTTGCGGGCTGCCTGTTCGTTGTCCTCAGGCATAGGATTCCCGTCCCGGTCCACTTCCCGAAAGCCGATGGCTTGCGACGGTGCCTGCTCCATTGCTTCCCCCAAATCTCGACGCAGCGGTCAGTGCTGCCGTGAGTCCACCCTAGCTGCAAGCCCGCCAGGCCGCGCCCTGCCCGCCTCCGGCCGTCGGAAGGGGCATTTTGCGCTAGATCCCCCTCTGCGTGCCAGTCAATGACGCACGAAGGAGCGGCGGAACCCTTGAAATTCCGGGGCTGAAGAGAAATAGAGCACAAAAGTTTGATTAAAAGGGTCACCTAAGTAAGGCTTACCTCTGTAATTCCCCCAGCTCCTGACCGAAGGAAGACGAGTGTCGCTGATGCCCCGCCTTGACGAGTTACCCGTGGATGACCACCGCAGCAGCGGTGTGGACACAAAACCCGAGCCGCCGGGGCAGGACTTCGGCTCCCGGGTGGAACTCGCGCTGGGGGCAACCAACCACCTGTTCAACGCACGGAACTCGCCCCGCTATGTGGCGCAGGTGCTGCAGGGCGTCAACGCGGTGGCCACCAAACTGGAGCGCACCACCAGGCCGTTCACCGGCGTCGGGCCTTCGGAAATGAAGGCGCGCGTGGGCGCCGTGGACCTGGATGCACCGCTCCCGGACACCGCGGCCGCGCTCCAGGAACTCGAGGCCGTCTACCTCCGGGACGCCATCTACTTCCACGATGCCAAGTACGCCGCCCACCTCAACTGCCCCGTGGTGATCCCCGCCCTGGTGGGCGAGGCCATCCTGTCCGCGGTGAACTCCTCGCTGGACACGTGGGACCAGAGCGCGGGTGCCACCATGATCGAGCGCCGCCTCATCGATTGGACGGCGGAGCGCCTGCACCTGGGCGACAACTCGGACGGCATCTTCACCTCCGGAGGCAGCCAGTCCAACCTCCAGGCGCTGCTGATCGCGCGGAACCACGCGGTTGCCGGGCTCCGGCAGGATCCCGCGTGCAGCGGCCTCCGCCTCCCGGCCCTGCTGGACACCCTGCGGATCTTCACCTCGGCGGACAGCCACTTCAGCATCCAGAAGTCAGCCTCCATGCTGGGCCTCGGCTTTGACGCCGTCATCAGCATCCCCTGCACCCCCGACCACAGGATGGACCCCGCGGCCCTCGCCGAGGCCATGGCGGAAGCCCAGGGTGCCGGCCTGACCGCCATGGCGGTGGTGGCCACCGCAGGGACCACGGACTTCGGCGCGGTGGACCCGCTTGCAGACCTTGCCGCCCTCGCCAAGGCTTACGGCGCCTGGTTCCACATCGACGCCGCGTACGGCGGCGGACTGATGCTTTCCGGACGCTACCGGCACCTGCTGGACGGCACCCGCCTGGCGGATTCGGTCACCGTTGACTTCCACAAGACCTTCTTCCAGCCGGTCAGCTCCAGCGCGCTCCTGGTCCGCGAGTCCGCCATGCTCCGCCACATCACCTACTACGCCGATTACCTGAACCCGGAAAGCGCCGCCCTGGCCGACATCCCCAACCAGGTGGACAAGAGCATCCAGACCACGCGCCGGTTCGACGCGCTCAAGCTGTGGCTCACCCTGCGGATCATGGGTGCGGACGCCGTCGGGGCCCTGTTCGACGAGGCGATCGACCTTGCCGCCCGCGTGGGCTCCCTCCTCGAGGCCGACGACGACTTCGAGCTCGCCGCCGCACCGCAGCTCAGCACCCTGGTGTTCCGCTACCGGCCCGTCCTGGACAGCGGTGAACGGCTGTCCGAGGACACCGCCGACGCCATCAACCCCGCCATCCGGGCGGCGGTCTTCGCGTCCGGCCAGGCAGTTGTTGCCGGCACCAAGGTAGGCGGCCGGCATTACCTGAAATTCACCCTCCTCAACGCCGAGGCAACGCTCGAGGACATCGCCGAAATCATCGGACTCCTCCGCGCCACCGGCGCCGGACTGCTGCAGAGCGAGGTATCCGCATGAGCACCCATGACAACCGCAGGATCTACGACTTCGCCGCCATCGGCGTCGGGCCCTTCAACCTGGGCCTCGCCGCACTTACGGAGCCGGTGGAGGGCGTGGAGGGCATCTTCCTGGAGCAGCGCGAGTCCTTTGACTGGCACCCCGGGATGATGCTGGAGCCCGCCCACCTCCAGGTGCCCTTCATGGCGGACCTGGTCACCCTGGCGGACCCCACCTCGCCGTATTCCTTCCTGAACTTCCTGAAGCAGACGGGCCGGCTGTACCGCTTCTACATCCGGGAAAACTTCTATCCCCTGCGTGCCGAGTACAACCAGTACTGCCAGTGGGTGGCGGGCCAGCTGGCCTCCGTCCGTTTTGGCACGGCTGTGCTGGATACGGCGTACGACGGCGGCGTGTACCGCCTGACGGTGTCGGGTCCGGACGGGACGGAGGTCCTGTTCGCCCGGCGGCTGGTGCTGGGAACCGGGACTTCCCCCTACGTGCCGGAAGCAGGCGCCGGCATCGTTGCCGGCGCGGCGGACGGGAGCGGGGGAGTGGCCTTCCACAACGCCGACTACCTGGCCCGGAAAGCCGAGCTGCAGCAGCGGCGCAGCATCACCATCCTGGGCAGCGGCCAGAGCGCCGCCGAGATCTACTACGAGCTCCTGCAGGAAGCCGACGTCCATGGCTACCAGCTGAACTGGGTGACCCGCTCCGGCAGGTTCTTCCCGCTGGAGTACACCAAGCTGACCCTGGAGATGACCTCGCCCGAGTACGTGGACTACTTCCACGGACTGCCGCAGGAGCGCCGGGACCACCTCAACAAGACGCAGAAGAACCTCTACAAGGGGATCAACTCGGACCTGATCGATGCGATCTACGACCTGCTCTACGCCAAGAGCCTTTCCGGCATGGTCAACAGCCAGCTGCTGACCCACTCCACGCTGACCGGCGCGCAGTGGGACCCGGCCGCCGGCACGCACACCCTGCAGTTCCACCACGGCGAACAGGGTGCCTCCTACACCCTTGACAGTGAAGCCGTGGTGTTCGCCACCGGCTACGGCTACCGGGAGCCGGCGTTCCTGGCCGGGGTGCAGGACCGGATAGCCCGGGACGGCGCCGGCAGGTTCGACGTGGACCGGAACTACAGCACCGGTGTGGTTCCCGGTGAGATCTTTGTCCAGAACGCGGAGCTGCACACCCACGGGTTCGTGACCCGGACCTGGGCATGGGTGCCTACCGCAACTCCTGCATCCTGCGCGAAATCACCGGCCGCGAGGTCTATCCCGTCGAGCGCAGCATCGCGTTCCAACAGTTCGGTTCCCCCGCCGTCGCTGGGCCGGCCGGCGGTGTCCCGGCCGGTGCTGCCCTGCAGGGGACGGTTTCCGGCGTTGAAGCGGAGGTGCCGGCATGAGGTTCACGTTCCGCTGCCTGGACGCGCAGGCCGATGCGCCGCTCCTGCACAGCTGGGTGACCCGGCCGTACGCCACGTTCTGGGGGATGCTGTCCGCCAGCGTGGCTGACGTGGCGGAGGAGTACGCCAAAATCCAGTCAAGCGGCCACCACCACGCCCTGCTGGGGCTCGACGGCGGCGTCCCCGCCTTCCTGATGGAGGAGTACCTGCCGGAGTCCTCGCCGCTGGCCGGCCTGTACGCCGTCCAGCCCGGCGACGTCGGAATGCACCTGCTGGTGGCGCCGCCGTCGGGCAACCCCGAATCCGGCTACACCACCGCGGTGATGGACGCCGTCCTCGGCCGCTTGTTTGACCGGCCGGAGGTGGAGCGCGTGGTGGTGGAACCGGATGCCCGGAACACCAGGATCCACGCCCTCAACGAACGGCTCGGGTTCCAGGCCGCCGGGCTGGTCACCCTGCCGGACAAGGAAGCCCTGCTCAGCTTCTGCACCCGCACCGACTACCTGGCCGCCAGAGCGGCACTGCCGTCCACCCGTACCCTGCAGGGAGCATCACTGTGACTGTCCACACCCACACTGTCCAGAACCAAACTGTCCAGACCAACACCTTCGCACCCGTCCGCGGCGGTACCCCCGGCGCCGGCACCATGAACGCCGCTCCGCACCTGGATGCGGAGCGCTGGAGCAGGGCCAACCGGCATCTGCTGCGCAAGGCGCTCGCCGAGTTCTCGCACGAGCGGATCCTTACTCCCGAACCGGTGGATGGCGAGCCTGGCAGCTATCGCCTGCGCAGCGGCGACGGAACCCACGAGTACCGGTTCGCCGCCCGCGTCCTGGAGCTGGAGCACTGGTCCATCGATGCCGCTTCCATCCGCTACTTCCAGGACGGCACCGAAGCTCCGCTGGACGTGCTGGGCTTCATCACGGCGTTCCACGGGAGCCTGGGGATCAACATCCAGATGCTCCCGGTCTACCTGGAGGAAATCAGCAGCACCCTGGCCAGCCATGCGTACAAGCAGTGGGCCGGCCAGCCGTCCGCCGCGGAACTCGCGGCCGGAATCACCGGCGGGGCAGACGTTGCCGCCGACTTCCAGGCCATCGAGCGGAGCATGACCGAGGGCCACCCCTGCTTTGTGGCCAACAACGGCCGGCTGGGGTTTGGCATCAGCGACTACCACGCCTTCGCCCCGGAAACCGGCGCGGCGGTGCAGCTGGAGTGGATCGCCGTGCACCGCAGCCACGCGGTCTTCACCTCAAGCGCCGGGCTGGATTACCGGGCGCACCTGGACGCCGAGCTTGGCCCGCTGGCAGTGGACTTCACCAGCGAACTGCAGCTGCAGGGCCTCGACCCGGAGCAGTACTTCTTTATGCCTGTCCACCCGTGGCAGTGGGAGAACAAGCTCACCGTGACGTTCGCGGCTGAAATAGCAGGCCAGCGCATCGTCTACCTGGGGACGGGACGGACCAGTACCAGGCGCAGCAGTCCATCCGGACGTTCTTCAACACCAGCGCCCCGGCGCTGAATTACGTCAAGACGGCCATGTCGGTGCTGAACATGGGCTTCATGCGCGGGTTGTCGCCGCAGTACATGAAGGCCACACCCGCCATCAACGACTGGCTGCGGAGCCTGATCGAGGCGGACGGCGCCCTGCAGCAGCGTGGCTTCACCATGATCGGTGAGATCGCCGCCCTCGGCTACCACAACGGCTACTATGAGGCCGGCTCGGCCAGCGGGTCGCCCTACCGGAAAATGCTGTCGGCCCTGTGGCGGGAAAGCGCGCTGCCCCTGCTCCGGGACGGCCAGCAGCTGGCCACCATGGCCTCGCTGCTGCACGTTGATGCGCAGGGCCTGCCGATGGTGTCCGCACTGATTGACCGCTCCGGGCTGGCCCCCGCGGACTGGCTGCGCCGCTACTTCGAGGCGTACCTGGTGCCGCTGGTGCACTGCCTGTACAAGTACGAGCTGGCCTTCATGCCGCACGGCGAAAACGTCATCCTGGTCCTCCAGGACGGGTGCCGGTGCGGGCCGTCATGAAGGACATCGCCGAGGAAATCGTGGTGATGGGGGACCGGCTGGACCTGCCGGACGAGGTGTCCCGGATCAAGGCCGCCATCCCCGACGGCGAAAAAGTCTTGGCCATCTTCACGGACGTCTTCGACTGCATCTTCCGGTTTATGGCGGCGCTGCTGGAGGATGCCGGAACCCTGGACCAGGAGGAGTTCTGGCGGACCGCTGCCACGGCCGTCAGGGAATACCAGGCACAGCACCCGGAGCTCGCTGACCAGTTCGCCCGGCACGACCTCTTCGCGGCGGACTTCGAGCTGTCCTGCCTGAACCGGCTTCAGCTCCGGAACAACCAGCAGATGCTGGACCTCACGGACCCGTCCGGCGGACTGCAGATGGCCGGACGCCTGGCCAACCCGCTGGCCCGCTTCGCCTGAGGATGCCCCGGCAGGTGGCTAGGCTTGCAGCATGACGGCTAAAACCTCCGGAACCACAGCACTGATCACCGGGGCCAGCGCGGGCCTGGGCGCCGAGTTCGCACGCCAGCTCGCCGCCCAGGGCACCAACCTGGTGCTGGTGGCGCGCAACCGGGCCCGCCTCGAGGAAGCCGCGGCGGGCCTGGAACGGCGCTACGGGATCACCGCTGAGGTGCTCCCCGCCGACCTGACGGACGACGCCGGAGTGGAAGCCGTCGTCGCACGCCTCGCCGATCCGGAGCGGCCAGTGGGCATCCTGGTCAACAACGCCGGAATCGGGCTGCTGCACAACTTCGAGGACAACCGCATCTCGGAGGAGAAGAAGCACTTGAAACTGCACGGCGAAACCGCCATGGTGCTGACGCACGCCGCACTCAAAGGCATGCTGGAACGCCGCAGCGGCAGGATCATCAACGTGGCCAGCATCGCCGCGTTCCTGCCGCGCGGCACCTACTCCGCGGCGAAGGCCTGGCTGGTGAGCTTCAGCCGCTGGGCCAACCTGGCGTACCGCAGGCAGGGCATCAAGGTCACCGCCGTCTGCCCCGGCTTCACCCACACCGAATTCCACGACCGGATGGGCATGGACAAGTCGGTGGCCCCCTCCTGGGCGTGGCTGCACGCGGACCGCGTGGTGCGTGAGGGCCTGGCGGACAACGAGCGCGGCAGGCCGGTGTCCATCCCGTCCAAGAGGTACAAGCTGGTGGCTGCGGTGGCGCGGGTGGCGCCGGCGAAGCTAGTGGCGGGACCTGCGCGGAAGCCGAAATAGGGGCGGAAACCGGAAGAGCGGACCCAGCCCCAGCAGGGCGGCGGAACTCCGGGTTCCGGACCGGCGCACCGCGATGACCACCAGGATTCCCAGCAGCGCCCCCACCAGGGTCTCCACGCCGCGTTCCAGGATCAGGAGCGCGGGGTCGATGGGCGCCGCGAGCTGGGTCATCAGCAGGATAACGGGCGTGAAGGACACCATGGCGAAGCCGTAGTGGCGGGCCATGAACAGCTCGGTGGTGAACTGGAACAGGATCACCAGCAGTGCCAGCAGGATGGCCTGCTGCCCGGGGAACAGCCCGGTGAGTGTCCACGGCTCCGGGAGAATGACGACGGCGGTGACCGCCAGCCCGACGAACGTCCCCACAATCCGGTGGATGCCGCGGCGGACACTGCTGGGCAGGTCCGCACCCGCCAGGGGAACGGCGGCCGCAGCCATCGCCCAGTGCGGGTGGCCGCTGCCGCTGAGGACGCCGAGTGTTCCGGCCGCTCCCACGGCCAGCACATACCTCGCTGCGTGGGTGAGCATCTCTTGGCGGCCTGGCCCGGCCTGCCGGTTCCGTGTGGCGCCCGGCTGCCAGGTGCGGCGGCGGAACCAGCCGCCGAAGCCGATAACCATGGAGAACGCGGCGGAGCCCGCCGCGATCAGCAGCGCGGCGTACCAGGGAACAGCCATGGGAACAGATGCGCAGGCACCCAGGGCGAGGATGCCGAAGAACGGGCCGTTGGGCTGGAGCCGGACCCGGTCCGAATAGGCGGACCCCAGTCCGGCGAGCACGGCCTCCACCGCCACGAGCCACCAGGAGTGCAGGTGGTTGACGGACAGGACAACGCCCACGGTGACGCCGCCCAGGAGCACGAGGGCAGCCTGGGCCTGGTGGATGAGCCGCAGCTGGTGCGGTTCGGCCCGTCCGTACATACCGGTCAGTGCGCCGAACACTGCGTACATGATCAGGTCCGTCCGGCCGGCCGCGAGAAGAAGCAGCGAGGGGATCGCCACGCCGGCGGCCACCCGCAGCGCGGCCAGGTGGTCATTGCTGGCGGGTTCCAGCCGGTGGAGGGCGCGCACCTGCTCCGCTACGCGCTTCATGTCCTACCGTCCCTGTCTTTTCCGCTGCCTGGTTTTCTCCTGATCCCCCGGAAATTATCGCGGGCCCTTGCCCGGGAGTCATGTCCGCCGGTAGCGGGCGGTCATACTAGGACATCCGCGCGCTGCAGTCCCCGGACACGGCGAAGGCCCGTCCTGCATGCCTCCCCCAAGGAGGCATGCAGGACGGGCCTTGTGAGCGCGGGCTACAAGAGGGGCTAGACCCGGCAGGAACCTTTTTGTCCGTGGAGTTGTCCGGGGAGCCCTTGCCGGCGGCAACTGAGTCCTGGATGTCCTGGGTTTCGAACGGCAGCTCGTCCAGGTCGATCAGCGGGTTCTCGTCCTGGGTTGCCACCAGTTCCTTGGCCTCGTCCTGGGTGTCCACGCTGGGCATGGAGCCCGGGAGCGGACGCTGGGCTGATTCCTTCAGGAAGTAGATGGCCACGGCGCCCACCAGGGAGGTGCCCATCAGGTAGTAGGCAGGCATCATGTCGTTGCCGGTGGCGCTGATCAGGGCCGCCACGATGAACGGGGTGGTGCCGCCGAAGATGGCCACCGAGAAGTTGTAGGCGATGCCCATGGCGCCGTAGCGGCTGGACGTGGGGAACTGCGCCGGCAGCGCCGAGGCAAGGTTGGCCACGTAGAACGTCACCGGGAAGGCGATCAGGGCCAGGCCGGCCAGGGTGGACCAGACTTCACCGATGCCGATGAGCATAAAGGCCGGAGTGGCCAGGATGACCGTGCTCAGCGCGCCGATCCACAGCACCGGCCGGCGGCCGATCCGGTCGGACAGCTTGCCCGTCAGCGGGATGCAGAGGCTCATGACCACCAGTACCGGGATGGTCAGCAGGGTGCCGTGCACCTCGTCATAGCCCTTGGACTCGGTGAGGTAGGTAGGCATGTAGGAGGTCAGGGCGTAGCCTGCCGTGTTGGCGGCGGCCACCAGGATCATTGCGACGATGATGGAGCGCCAGTAGGCCTTGACGATTCCCACCGGACCCTTGGCAGCAGCGTCATCGGAGGCGGCAGCGTTCTTGGCGATGTCCTCCTGGGCGTCCAGGGTGGCCTGGAACTGCGGAGACTCCTCGATCTTGCTCCGGAAGTAGATGGCGATCAGGCCCAGCGGACCGGCAACCAGGAACGGGATACGCCAGCCCCATTCCTCCATGGCGGCCTGTCCCAGCCCCAGCTGCAGGGCAGAGACCAGTGCGGCGCCGAGGGCGAAGCCCAGGTAGCTGCCCATGTCCAGGAAGCTGGCGAAGAAGCCGCGGCGCTTGTCCGGGGCGTACTCGCTGACGAAGGTGGTGGCACCGGCGTATTCGCCGCCGGTGGAGAAGCCCTGGACGATCTTGAGCAGGACCAGCAGGCCGGCAGCCCACAGCCCGATCTGCGCGTAGCCGGGCAGCAGGCCGATGGCAAACGTGCTCGCGGCCATCAGCATAAGGGTGGCGGCAAGGATCTTCTGCCGGCCCATCTTGTCGCCCATCCAGCCGAAGATCACGCCGCCCAGGGGACGGGCGATGAAGGTGGCAGCGAAGGTTCCGAGCAGGAACAGGGTTTGCGTGGTGGGGTCGGATTCCGGCAGGAAGACAGGCCCCATGGTGGTGATGAGGTAGCCGAAGACGCCTACGTCGTACCATTCCATGGTGTTGCCCACGATGGTTCCGCCGAGTGCTTTCTTGAGCATCGGCTGGTTCACCACGTTGACGTCGGATTCCTTGAGCCGGCGGCGCGGCAGCCGGCGTGGTTTTTTTCGCAGCTTTGTGGGCTGTCAGGTCTGTTCCGCTGGCGTTCCTGGCGCCTGCTGAAGAGTCGGTCATGCTTCGGTCTGTGGGCATTTGGGCAACTCCTGTGGAGGTCATTTGCTTGCGACTTGTAGCTGCCCCGCTCTGGGCAGGCCTTCAATTTTACGGGATTTCCATGGCGCGCGGCCCCCGAATGCCGTAGGATCGACCCTTTTGGGCCCGTTTGAGCGCGCTGTTTGCTGTGCCGTTTCCCGGTTTTTCCCGCGCCATCACAGGGAATACGCGTCCATGTGGCCATCGTTACCAAATCTTTTTCCGCGCAGGGGCCTTTCCAGCCGCTTTTGACGGACGTCCCCACTGTAAGTGTGACCGGGGCCACGCTCTCCTGCCCGCCCTAAAGGCTGCGATTCGGGCCAGGTTCGGACGCCGCCGTCGTGCTTTCCAAAACCGGGTGCAAAGGGGTTCACAGGCGGCTGCCGGGTGCCTATGGTGGAGCAATGGAAAAACCTTCTTCTTAGCAGGCGGACCCGTGTGCCCGGACAGAGTCCGGCTGCACCCCGCCGTTCCTTTCAGGCCTGCGCACCGTGAGCCGGGGATGTCCCGGCAGCAGGCCGGCTGCGCAACTCCGCTGGCACGTCCAGCGGTTCCCCGGGGCCGCCGGGCCGCCGGGCAACACATCAGTTCACTGCGGAAAGGAAGATCACATGGCTGACAACCGTGAAACCCACATCAAACCCGAGTTGGCAGACCACCTGGCGGCGGCCATGGACGCCCCGGACCTGCCCGGACCGGCGATGGCCGGCAGGACCGCAATGCCCAAGCAGGCCTCGTGGCCGGACGGCAACGGGAAGCGCCGGCACCCGAAGGAGCGCGGCTCCGGACAGGGACGGATGGGCCACGAGGCAGCGGTGACGGCCGTGCACCGCACCAGCAGGCCGCAGATGCCGCACTCGTCCTAGGGCTGGCCGCAACAGCCATCGACACGGAAATTGCCTGGCAATCCCATTATTTGGGGGCGCCAGGCAATTTCGTGCCGGGGACAAATTTTCGTGTCGCGGATGATTCTTCGCGTTGCCGGTTCGCCTCACGCCTCGCGGACTACCTCGGACGGATCCTTGTCCAGCCGCCAGCCGCGCCACCGTGGATGCCGCAGCCGTCCGGGGCCGGTCCACTCGCTGTACGTCACCTCACCCACCAGTTGCGGCGCCACCCAGTGCGCGTCCGCGGCATCGGGGCGGGGGACCTCGTGGAAGGGCGACGTCTTCCTGGCCAGCCGCTCCACCGTCTGCCGGAGTTCGGCGAGCTCGCGGGTGCTGAACCCGCTGCCCACCCGGCCCACGTACTGCAGCTTGTCGCCGTCGGGGATGCCCACCAGGAGCGATCCCACCGTGTCCTGGCGGCCGCCCTTGCCCGGGCGCCAGCCGCCCACCACCACTTCCTGGGTCTGTTCGATCTTGAGCTTGATCCAGGTGCGGGTCCGCTGCCCGCTCACGTATCGGCTGTCCGTCCGCTTGGCCATGACACCCTCGAGCCCCAGCTCGCGCGCGCTCTCCAGGATGTGGTCAATCCGGTCGTCCAGCACGAGCGAGAGATCCACGGGGCAGCCGGACGGGCGGTAAAACCCCTCCAGCCGCTCGCGCCGTTTGCTGAGCGGCAGCCGGCGGAGGTCCGTTCCGCCGTCGGACAACAGGTCGAAGAGGACGAGCCGGACCGGGATGGCAGTGCGGGCTTTTGCGACGTCGGCAGGCCGGTTGAGTTTCATGCGTCCCTGGAGCAGCCCGAAGTCGGGCCTGCCGTCCCCGCCGACGGCGACGATCTCGCCGTCGGCCACGAAGGGCTGCTCCGGCCAGCAGGAACGGTCCGTGAGCTCGGGGTAGGTGCGGGTGACGTCGTTGCCGTTGCGGCTGAAGATGCGGACGCGCTGTGCGTCGGCCACGAGGATGGCCCGCACTCCGTCCCACTTGAGCTCGAACTGCCAGTTGCTGCCCTGCAGGTCTGCCTCGTCGCCGGCAGTGGCCATCATGGGGCTGAAATCTGTGGGGGAGGGGGCGGCGCTTGCCTCGGTGATGGCGTCCGCGGGGGCCGCGTACCGCCGTCGTCCGCCTGCCTGCTCCTTGTCCATGAGGTGGATAAGCCACTGCCCCTCGGCATCCTTGCCCTGGCCGCGGCCGGTGTGGATCAGCGCGAACTTCTTTGGACTGCCCAGCCCGCCTCCCTCCGAACCGTGGAGGGTGACGATGACCTCGCGGCCGTTGATCCACTTATGCAGCTCATAGGTGCCGGTATCCCAGATGGTCATCTCACCGGCACCGTATTCCCCTTGGGGATGGTGCCGTGGAACGTGAGGTAGTCCATCGGGTGGTCCTCGGTCTGCACGGCCAGGTGGTTCTTGCCCCCGGATTCGGGGACGCCCTTGGGGATGGCCCAGGACACCAGGACGCCGTCGTGCTCCAGGCGGAGGTCGTAGTGCAGCCTGCTGGCGTGGTGCTCCTGGATGACAAAGGCGTCGCCGCTTCCCGCCGCGCCGCTGAAGGGCTCCGGCGTGGCCTTCGGATCACGCATGGACCGGTACTTGGCCAGGCGGGGATTCGCGTCGTGCCCGTCGGAGCCCGCCGCTGACCCGCCCTGCGTCGGCCTGCTGTGCTTGGACCCGCCGTGCTTCGATCCTCCGTGGGCACCGGCGCCCGAGGGGGAGTTGGCCGGCTGCCCGGACGCGCTGACGACGGCGGCGAACGGGTCCTTGCCGTCCTGCACCCGGCGCAGGACCTCGTGGTAGTCCAGGTGCTTCAGCCGGCTGGAGCTGATCTCCCGCCACGTCCGTGGCGCGGCCACCATGGGCGTGGGCCGGCCCCGCAACGAGTACGGCACGATGGTGGTCTTGGCGGCGTTGTTCTGGCTCCAGTCCACCAGCACCTTGCCCTTCCGGAGCGTCTTCTTCATGTCGCTGACGGCGAGGTCCGGATGGTCGGCCTCCAGGGCGCGGGCGAGTTCCCGGGCGAAGGCGGAGATCTGGTCCGAGCTCTGGGTCCCGTCCAGCGGCGCATATAAGTGGATGCCCTTGCTGCCGCTGGTGACGGGCACAGGGTCCAGCCCCACGTCCTCCAGGATGGACCGGGCCAGCAGGGCCACCTCGCGGCATTCGGGCAGGCCCGCGCCCTCACCCGGGTCCAGGTCCAGGACCAGGCGGTCCGGGTTCAGCTGGTTGCCGTGCGAATCCACGCACCACTGCGGCACGTGGATTTCCAGCGAGTTGATCTGGCCGAACCACGTCAATGTGGCTGCGTCGTTGACCAGCGGGTAGTAGATGGTCCGGTCCTTGTGCGTGACGGCGGCCCGCGGCAGCCAGCCTGGGGCCGAATCCTCGAGGTTCTTCTGGAAGAACACTTCGCCGGGATGCTCCGCGGTGCCCACCCCGTTGACCCAGCGTTTCCGGGTTGCCGGCCGGTTGGCGGCGGCGGGAATCAGGACATGGGCCACGGCGGCGTAGTAGGCCAGGACGTCCGCCTTGGTGGTTCCGGTCTGCGGATAGATGATTTTGTCCAGGTTGGTGAGCGTGAGTTCGCGGCCCGCCACCCGGACACGCTCCTTACCCGCGGGCATGGGTCTTCACCTCCGGCCCGGACTGATGTTGACTGTAGGAATGAGAGCCATCTGGAAGGGTGCCATTGCATTCGGGCTGGTCAACGTGCCCGTCAAGGTCTATAGCGCCACTGAGGATCATGACATCAGTCTGCACCAGGTTCACAATGCCGACGGCGGAAGGATCCGCTACCAGCGCCGGTGCGAGGTGTGCAGCGAGGTCATCGACTACTCGGACATCGAGAAAGCGTACGAGGAAGACGGCCGGACGGTGATCCTCACCAAGGATGAGCTCAAGTCCATTCCTGCGGAGAACAGCCACGAGATCGAGGTGGTGCAGTTCGTCCCGTCCGAGCAGCTGGAACCCATGATGTTCGAGAAGAGCTACTACCTGGAGCCGGATTCCAAGTCGCCCAAGGCGTACGTGCTGCTGCGCCGGGCGCTGGAGGACACGGACCGGGTGGCCATCGTGCAGTTCGCGCTGCGGGAGAAGACGCGGCTGGGCGCGCTGCGCATCAAGGACGACGTCCTGGTCCTGCAGTCGCTGTTGTGGCCGGACGAGGTGCGCGAAGCCAACTTCCCCGCCCTGGACACGTCCATCAAGATCTCCCCCCAGGAACGGGAGATGTCCGCCGCGCTGGTCGAGTCCATGGCGGCGGACTTCGATCCCGAATCCTTTACTGACGATTACCAGGTCCAGTTGCGCACGCTCATCGAGGCCAAGCTTGAGCAGGGGGAGTCGCTGGATACGGAAGCAACCTTCGGCGTGGAAGCGGGCGAAGGCGGCAAGGGCGAAGTCATCGACCTGATGGAGGCGCTGAAGCGGAGCCTGGACAAGAAGCGCGGGGGCGGGGCAGCTGCCGCTGCCGGGGACTCGGACGGGGAAGAGGAAGAAGAGGTGCCGGCCAAGCCTGCCCGCAGGGATTCGGGATCGCGCGCGTCTTCCGCCGCGAAGTCTGCGGAATCCGCAACCACCAAGTCCGGCACTGCAAGATCCACGACGGCGAAGACCACCGCCTCGAAGTCCACCGCCTCGAAGTCCACGGCGTCCAAACCGGCCGCCACGAAAACGTCCGGCACCAAGGCTGCAGCCTCGAAGACGACGGCGGCCAAGGCCGCGGGGACCAAGAGCACGGGCACCAAGACGTCGGCAGAAAAGACCACGGCGTCGAAGCCCGCCGCCAGCAAAGCCCGCAAACCCGCATAATCCCGCAGGTCCCTTTACAGCCAGTGCCCGCACGTCCACAATGGCTGAATCGCAGCCTCCGCTGTGCACACAGCGTGCTGCCAGTCATCCCGAACGGAACGGCAGAGGGGCGCGGACATGAACGACCAAACGGAAGCGGCGGAGGCGGACCGGGCTCTCAAGCAGAAGCAGCGGGCCATGTGGGCGTCCGGGGATTACCCGGCCCTGGCGGATGAGCTATTACTGGAACTTGGCGCCATCCTGGTGGAAGCCTGCGGAATCACGTCCCGCCACCGCGTACTGGACGTGGCGGCAGGCTCCGGCAATGCCGCCATTCCGGCGGCGATGATGGGCGCCAAAGTCGTGGCCAGTGACCTCACCCCCGAGCTGTTCGAGGCTGGCCGCCGGGAGGCGGCGAACAGGGGAGTGAGCCTGGACTGGCAGGAGGCCGACGCCGAGGCGCTGCCGTTCGGGGACGCCGAGTTCGATGTGGTGATGTCATGCCTGGGCGTCATGTTCGCGCCCAACCACCAGAAAGCCGCCGACCAGCTGGTCCGTGTCTGCAAACCCGGCGGGACCATCGGACTGCTGGGCTGGACGCCGGAAGGATTCATCGGCCGGATGTTCGCCACCATGAAACCCTTCGCGCCGCCGCCCCCGCCCGGCGCGCAGCCCGCGCCCCTCTGGGGCACCGAGGACTACATCAGGGAGCTGCTGGGCGGCAGCATCACCGATGCCAAGGCCCGCAAGCAGACCCTCGCAGTGCGCAGCTTCCACCAGCCGGCCGACTTCGTCCGCTACTTCAAGTCCCACTACGGCCCCACCATCTCGGTCTACAAGTTCATCGGAGAGGACCCGGACAAGGTCAAGGCACTGGATGCCGCGCTCACGGAACTGGCCGACTCCTTCGGCGACGCCCACGGCGACACCCCCTTCCAGATGGAATGGGAGTACCTCCTGTTCACGGCGAAGAAGGCGCAGTGATGGCGGGCGGCCATGTAGCCACCTCGACCGTCACCATCGACGCTCCTGCCAGTCGGGTCTGGGACGTCATCACCGAACCTGCCGCCATCAAGGAGTTCATGTTCGGCGCCGACGTGGTCACCGACTGGACCGTGGGCGGGCCCATCGTGTGGCGCGGCCGGTGGGAGGGCAGGGACTACGAGGACAAAGGCTTCATCCTGGAAGTGGAACCCGGGCAGCGGCTGGTCCACACCCACTACAGCCCGCTCAGCGGCGACGCGGACATCCCGGAGAACTACCACACCCTTACCTGGACCCTCGAGGCGCTGGACCAGGGACCCGGCTCACGCTTGCCCAGGACAACAACGCCACGGAAGAGGCAGCCGCACACTCAAAGGGCATGTGGGACAAGCTGGTAGGCGACGTGAAGGCGATCGCCGAGCGCGGCTGACCGCCGTCCCCGCCAGGCGGGCAGGCGCGTTAACCAAACGGCCGCCGTCGGACTTTCCCAAAGGGAAGGCCCGACGGCGGCCGCCGGTTCAGTGCTTGAAAGCAGCGTGTCTGCTACTCGGCGTCGTGGTCCGTTTCCAGGATCTGGACCAGGCGCTCCAGCGCAACGTCGGCGCCGTCGCCCTCGGCGCGGAGGACCACCTTGTCGCCGTGGGAGGCGCCCAGGCTCATGAGCGACAGGATGCTGGCCGCGTCCATGGCCTCGTCGGCGGGCTCGCCTTCCTTGGCGATGGTGATGTCAAGGTCGAACTCTCCGGCAGCCTCGGCGAAAATCGCGGCAGGGCGGGCGTGCAGGCCCACGCGGCTGGCGACGGTTGCGGTGCGTTCTGGCATTGTTGCTCCTTTGTCTTGCGGCTTGCTGTGTTGCTGTGCCGGGGTAGTAGTGGGTGGACCGGATCAGACCGTTGCTGGAACGGTTTCCACCGTAGCAGTGGACTTGGGGGCTGCCCAGCGCTTCAGCGCGATGACGGCCAGTGCACTGACGATGGCTCCGGCGATGATCGAGACCACGAACATCAGGACGTTGCCGATCGCGAAGAACACGAAGATGCCGCCGTGCGGGGCCTGCGAGGTGACGTTGAAGGCCATGGTCAGCGCGCCGGTGAGGGCGCCGCCCAGCATGCTGGCGGGAATGACGCGCAGCGGGTCGGCAGCGGCGAACGGGATGGCGCCTTCGGAGATGAAGGAGGCACCCAGCAGCCAGGCGGCCTTGCCGTTTTCACGCTCGGCCAGGGAGAAAAGCTTCTTGTCCAGAACGGTGGCCAGGGCCATTGCCAGCGGCGGAACCATGCCTGCAGCCATGACGGTGGCCATGATCTGCCACGGCGCCTGGTTGTCTGCGCTGCCGGCGCTCAGGCCGGCGACGGCGAAGGCGTACGCCACCTTGTTCACGGGGCCGCCGAGGTCGAAGCACATCATGAGGCCCAGGATGATTCCGAGGACGACGGCGGACGCGCCGGTCATGCCGGACAGCCAGCCATTGAGGGCGGTGGTGAGTCCGGCGATGGGGCCGCCGAGCACCAGGAACATCAGGCCGGAAGCCACGATGGAGGCGAGCAGCGGGATGATGACCACGGGCATCAGGCCGCGCAGCCAGCGGGCCACCTGCCAGGTGCCGATCAGGTGCGCGATGTAGCCGGCCAGCAGGCCGCCGACGATGCCGCCCAGGAAGCCGGCGCCCATGAAGCCTGCCACTGCGCCTGCGACGAAGCCGGGGGCGATGCCGGGCCGGTCGGCGATGGCGTAGGCGATGTAGCCGGCCAATGCGGGCACCAGGAAGTTCATGGACAGGGCGCCGATCTTGAAGAACACGGCGCCCAGGTAGGCGGCGAGCCCGCCCTCGGGGAGGTTGCCGAAGCTGTTCTCCAGGACCACCTTGTCCGCAACATCGGTGATGTCGTAGCCGCCCAGCAGGAAGCCAAGGGCGATCAGGAGGCCGCCGCCGGCAACGAACGGGATCATGTAGCTGACGCCGGTGAGCAGGGCCCTCTTCAGCTTCTGGCCGATGTGCTCACCCTTTTCGGCCTCGGCACGCTCGGCCTGCTCTTCGGCGCCGAAGTGCGGAACGCGGCGGGCGTGCGGATCGGTGGCCGCTGCGAGTGCTTCCTGGACCATCTTGGCCGGCTCGTCGATGCCGCGCTTGACCGGGGCGTTGATGACGGGCTTGCCGGCGAAGCGCTCCTTGCCGCGCACGTCAACGTCCACCGCGAAGATCACGGCGTCGGCGGCAGCAATTACGGCCGGGTCCAGCGGCTTGGCGCCGGAGGAACCCTGGGTCTCCACCTGCAGGTCCACGCCGGCTTCCTGCGCGGCGGCCACCAGGGAATCGGCGGCCATGTAGGTGTGGGCGATGCCGGTGGGGCAGGCGGTGACGGCAACAGGCGCTTGGGTCCGGAGGCAGCGGCCGGCGAGGCGGCACCTGTGGCAGTGGACCCGGCAGCAGCGGCACCCGCGGCGCCGGCACCGGCTGCAGCCGCTCCGGCCGTCGCGGCGCCGACGGGGGCAGCGGCGGCCTGGGCTGCCGGCTTGTCAGCCAGGGCGCCGTCCACCAGCTCCACGATCTCCTGCTGGCTGGTGGCGTTGCGGAGGGCTGCCGTGAAGTCCTTCTTGATGAGGGACCGGGCCAGCTTGGAGAGCAGCTTCAGGTGCTCCTGGTCCGCGCCGTCCGGGGCGGCGATGAAGAAGATCAGGTCCGCCGGGCCGTCCTTGGCGCCGAAGTCCACCTTCGGGTTGAGGCGGGCCATGGCCAGGGTGGGTTCGGTGACCGCGGCCGAGCGGCAGTGCGGGATGGCAATGCCGCCGGGGATACCGGTCGCGGTCTTCTGTTCGCGGGCGAAGGCGTCGGCGAAGAGGCCTTCAACCTCGGTTGCGCGTCCGGCGGCAGCTACCTTGCCTGCCAGGTGCCGGATCACCGACTCGGGCGCGTTGCCCAGGTTCTGGTCGAGCTCGACCAGTTCAGTGGTGATGAGCTGAGTCACTGTCAATCCTTTCGAAGGGCCGTGATGGTTACGGCATCCGGGGTTGTTTGGTGGACTGCCGGAACCGTTGAACCGGGCAGGGAGGCGGCAGCGGCACCGTGGGCCACAGCCTGACGAAGGCAATCGGCCGGGGACGCACCCTGGCCGTGGGCGAGCAGATAGCCGGCCAGCGCGGAATCACCCGCGCCCACCGTACTGACCGCGGAGACCGGCGGATGCGTGGCCAGCCACGCGCCGTCGGCCGTTACCAGGACAGCTCCCTTGGAACCGAGAGTTGCCAGCACAGCACCCACACCCGCTCGAACGACGGCGGCAGCGGCTGCCGCTGCGGCCGCCGGGTCCGCTTCCAGTTCGTCAGCGGTGGCCGGGGCAAAGCCGGCCGCGGTGGCCAGCTCTGCCAATTCTTCGGCGTTGGGCTTGAGGAGGTCCGGCATGCCGGCCGCGCCGCCGGTGAGGGCTGCGGCGAGTGGCTGGCCGGACGAGTCGACGGCGATCAGCGGCGTCCGTTCCGGAGACGCGCCGTCGGCGGATGAACGCAGGCGTTGGGCCGCCGTCGCGTAAAAATCAGCCGGGAAGCCCGGCGGCAGGGAACCGGCCAGGACCACCCAGCTGGCACCGCGGGACGTCTCCAGGAGCAGCTTGAGCAGGGCCTCCTGCTGGTTTGCATCCAGGATGGGGCCGGGCTCGTTGATCTTGGTGGTCACGCCGCCGGGCTCGGTCAGGGCAACGTTGGTGCGCAGCGGCTCGTCGATGGGCAGCGAGGCGAACGGCACGGCGCTCTCACGGAGGCCGGCAAGGACGGGATCGCTGTCCGCACCCGGGAGCACAGCCATCGATTCGAGGCCGGAGGCCACCAGGGCGCGGGAAACGTTGACGCCCTTGCCCCCCGACTCCTGGCTGACGGAGACGGCGCGCTGCACTTCGCCGCGTTCCAGCGGGCCGGGCAGGGCCACGGTGCGGTCCAGGCTGGGGTTGGCGGTGAAGGTGACGATCATGCGATCACCACGTCTACGCCGGCTTCTTCCAGTGCGGCTGCCAGTTCAGGTCCGGGTTCGCTGTCTGTAATCAAGGTGTCCAGGTCTTTCAGGGAGGCGAACTGGACCAGGGTTTCCGTGTCCAGCTTTGAGGAATCGGCCAGCACCACAATGCGGCGTGCCGAATGGACGAAGGCTGCCTTGACGGCGGCTTCTTCAGGATCGGGAGTGCTGAGGCCAAAATCCGCGTGGATGCCGTTGGTGCCCACGAAGGCGATGTCCGGGCGGATTCTTGCCGCGGCGTCGACGGTGGCCTGGCCCACGGCCACCTGGGTGATGCCGCGCACCCGGCCGCCCAGGATCTGCAGCGCTATGCCGGGGACGTTGGAGAGTTTGGCCGCGATGGGGACGGCGTGGGTGATGGCCACGAGTTCGGGCCGGGGTTCTGCTGAATCGGTTGGCTCGGCAGCGGGGCGGCGGGAAAGCATGTCCGCCAGGACTTCGGTGGTGGTGCCGCCGTCGAGCAGGACGCTGGCGGCCTTATTGCGGGGGATGAGGGCCAGGGCGGCCTCTGCGATCCTGATTTTCTGGTCGGGCCGCTGGATGGCGCGCTCGGTGATGCTTTCCTCGGTGGTGCTGAATCGGTCTGCCGCCACGGCGCCGCCATGGACGCGGCGTACTGTGCCTGCGGTCTCAAGGGTGGCCAGGTCCCGGCGGACGGTTTCGGTAGTGATGCGGAAGCGCTCGGCCAGGTGGGTCACGCTGACCCGGCCGCTGCCGGCAACAAGCTCGGCAATCTTTTGCTGGCGCTCCTCGGCGAACACATACCCTCCGTTGCGTAGGTTGCTGGTGCTGGGATTTTCGGTGCCGCTGCCCTGGGCTTCCGAAGCCTGGGGTGACTGGCATCACATGATGTTGGGTTACTTGACTTTATCTTTGCTTCTGTTGGTTTGTCAATGGAAACCAACATGAAACAAAATGCCGCCCTTCCACTCGAGAGTTGCCGCCCTCCCGGTCAACGCTCCAAGGGGAAAGCCGGGCCGGACCATGACGGTCCGGCCCGGCTTTCCGGGAGTGAAGGGCACTCGGTGCCCGGACATTTCCTGCTGTTTGCGCTTCCGCTGGGCTAAAGCCCGCCGTCCCGGCTTTCGTTGCGGGTGATGCGCTCGCCGGTGTTCGGATCCACCACCGAGCGGGTCTCACTGACGCGCCGGCTGCGGCCCGGGGGGGCGAGGATGAGGGAGGCAATCAGCCCGATAACGCCCACGGCCATCAGGATGTAGCCGATGAGCACCTGGTCCACGAAGGGGATGAGGCCGGGGGCTACCGCCCAGGCCAGGATGGCGCCGAGGGCGATAAGGAAAATGGAGGATCCGATTCTCATGTCTTGCTCCTTCTGGTCGAGGATGGGCGTTGGCTTAGCCCGCGACAGATGCTAAGCATGCTGTCAGTTAATTCGAACGCTACAGCCCGGCGGGACCCTGATCAACGGTTTGGGGGCCGCTGCGCGTCTCATCTGTGTAACGGCTGGCTAGGCTGGTGCGATGGAAACGGTTGTGTGGTCCAAGCCCGAGGACCAGCGGGCAGGCACGCCTTTGCTGGTGATGATGCACGGCTACGGCACGGACGAGTCCCGCATGGTCCGGCTCTTCGACTACCTTCCCCCCGAATTCACCTGCGCCGCCCTTCGCGCGCCCATGCCGATTGGCGACCATTACGGCTGGTTCCTGCTGGACTATTTCCTGGTCAACGACTTCGCCGATGTCATCTCCGCCACCAATGCCGTTCACGGGTGGGTCAATGCCGTCAGGGGCCAGCACACGAGCGTCAGCCTGATGGGGTACTCGCAGGGCATGGCCATGGCGAGTACGCTGCTGCGGCTGCACCCGCAGGCCTATGCGTCGGTGGTGGGACTGTCCGGCTTCGTCCTGAACAATGAACTGCTCGCCCTGACAGACTCCTTCGACCCAAAGCCGCCCTTCTTCTGGGGCCGCGACAAGGCGGACCTGGTGATCAACGACGACGCCACCGCCTATACCGCTGACTGGCTTGAGAAGAACACCCTCCTGACCAGCCGGACGTATCCCGGAATGGGGCATGCGATGTCAAAGGCCGAGATGGTGGATGTCAGCGCCTTCCTCCGCCACTACATCCTCCGCTGAGCGCGGAAACCCGGCGTTCAGCCCTGCGAATTCCGTCACATCCAGGCTGGCGCCAGCAGTTGCAAAAAAAACAGTTGCCAGCCAAATTTGTAAGCGCTTACACTCGTCTACGGCCCTTAGTGTGGCCTTGAACTGGGCGGACAAGGAGGCGAAGGACATGCAGGCAGCAAGCCGGGGCGATGCGCCGGTGCCGTCCCGGCCCGGGCGGGCACCCCACGGCAGCATGAGGCTGAAAGTTTCCGTTCCGCCAAGTTGTCCTTCACTGGCAACGGGCACATGATGGAAGACGTATCTGGACCAGCAGGGACCTGCGCGCCGCAGCAATTTTCGCCGGCAGCCGCCTGTGCTGGTCATCCGGGCGCCGAAGCCACCTCCCCCACACTCCGTCTTCACGGCTGCCTGCCGTCTGAAAGGACAAACCGCCCATGACTGCATTGCCTGCAACAGAGACTGCCGCCTGGACCGGCGCTTCTGCCATCCTGTTCGACCTGGACGGCGTGCTGACCCCCACGGCCACCGTGCACGAACAGGCCTGGCAGGAACTGTTTGAAGGCTACCTCGCCTCACAGCCGGAGGTGGCGGGCTACCGCGAAAGCGACTACTTCGACCACATCGACGGCAAGCCGCGCTTCGACGGCGTCCGCGACTTCCTGGCCTCGCGGGGCATCGTGCTTCCCGAAGGTCCCTGGACGATGATCCTGCAAACTCCACCGTCCAGGGCCTGGGCAACCGGAAGAACCGCATCTTCAACGACATCGTCAGCGGCGGCGTCGAACCGTTCGAGGGCTCGGTGCGCTTCCTCCAGGCCGCGCTGGAACGCGGGCTGAAGGTCGCCGTCGTCTCTTCCTCCCGCAACGCGCCGGCGGTCCTGGAAGCCGCCGGGCTTAGCCACCACTTCGCCGTGGTGGTGGACGGCGTGCTGGCTGCCAAGGAGGGCCTGCCTGGCAAACCCAGCCCCGCCACCTACGAATACGCTGCCCGGCTGCTGGGCCTCCCCACCGAGGAATGCGTCGTGGTGGAGGACGCCGTATCCGGGGTCCAGGCGGGCCAGGCAGGAGCGTTCCACTCGGTCATCGGTGTGGACCGCGGCGCCGGCCGGCAGACCCTCCTCGACGCCGGGGCAACGCTGGTGGTCCAGGACCTGCAGGAACTGGTTCCCTAGCCACTGGCGGCAGGACGGCAGCTGTTCCCCGCAGCAGCCATCCAGGCGCCGCACCCCCTTCGAATAACATCTGCCGGCACAGCCGGCAGCTCAGTAACGCCAAAAGGACCCCAACACCATGGCACTCATCACCGCGGACCGCGAGCGGTTCCCGAATAACCCCTGGCAGCTCGTCGAAGCCCGCCACGAGCCGGGCGACGCCGGTACCCTGGAGACGCTTTTTGCGCTCGGCAACGGGCACCTGGGAATCCGCGGCGCGCACTGGGCCGCCGCGGACGCCGAGCTGCCGGGCAGCTTCATCAACGGGCTGCACGAAATCTGGGACATCAAGCACGCCGAAAACGCCTTCGGCTTCGCCCGGACGGGCCAGCGCATCCTGTACATCCCGGATGCCAACAACTTCACGGTAGTTGTTGACGGAGAGGCCCTCAGCCTCGCCGAATCCGAGGTGGTCGACTACCGGCGGACCCTCGACTTCGCCACCGGCGTGTACGAGTGCCGGATCACATGGCAGTGCCGCTCCGGCGCCACCGTGACCACCACCGAACGCCGGGCAGTGGGCTTCGCGTCCCGCGGCAGCCTGGGCATCTCCCTCTCCGTCGCCACGGACCAGGATGTGTCACTGGACGTGACCTCCTCCGTCATCAACCGGCAGGACCAGCCGGTCGAGGACCACTCCGTCCATGATCCGCGCCGCGCGGGCCGCCACGCGGGGCGCGTGCTGCTGCCGCTGCGGCTCGACGGCGGCGACGGATCGCTCCGGCTCGCCTGGGAAGCCGCGGAATCCAAGCAACGCGTGGGCATCGCCGTGGACCACTGGACCTCCACCGGCTACCAGCCGTTCGAGACCGTGGTGGACCAGGATGACAGCACCGTCAGGTATGTCCTGGCGGTGAGCCCGGACCAGCCGTTCACCCTGGAGAAGAGCGTCAGCTACGCCGCGGGCGCCGCGGTCCAGGACCCCGCCGCAGATGCTGCCGACGCGGCTGAAGCGGGGCTGCGGCCGGTCCAGGACATCTTTGCCGAAAGCGAAGACCACTACCGCCGCTACTGGGCCACCTCGGACATCGTGGTGGACGGCGGCACCCCGCAGCTGCAGCAGGCCATCCGCTGGAACCTGTTCCAGCTGGCCCAGGCAACCGCGCGGGCAGGCGTGGCCGGCATCCCGGCCAAGGGCGTGACCGGTTCCGGTTACGAGGGCCACTACTTCTGGGACCAAGAGGTGTACCTCCTGCCGTACATGACGTACACCAACCCCGAGGGCGCCCGGCAGGTCCTGAATTCCGGCACGGCATGCTGCCTGAGGCGAAGATCCGGGCCAAGGAACTCAGCGTGGACGGGGCGCTGTTCCCATGGCGCACCATCAACGGGCTGGAAGCCAGCGCCTACTACGCCGCGGGCACCGCCCAGTTCCACATCGCGGCCGCTATCGCCTTCGCCACCAACCGTTACCTGTGGGCCACGGGCGACACCGCGTTCCGCGACGGGATGGGCGCCGAGTTGCTGATCGAGACCGCCCGCATGTGGATCTCACTGGGCTTCTTCGGCAAGGACGGGCTCTTCCACATCCACGGCGTCACCGGCCCGGACGAGTACACGGCAGTGGTCAACGACAACCTGTACACCAACGTCATGGCCCGTTTCAATCTGCGGGCCGCTGCCGCCCTGGAGCACGCCGGCATCACCCAGGAGGAACGCCAGCTCTGGGAGGCCGCCGCCGACCTGATGCAGCTGCCGTTCGATGACCGGATGCAGGTGCACTCCCAGGACAACGACTTCATGACCCTTGAGGCCTGGGACTGGACCACGCCGCGGTCCAAGTACCCGCTGCTGCTGCACTTCCACCCGCTGGTGATCTACCGCCACCAGGTCCTCAAGCAGGCGGACACGGTCCTGGCCATGTTCCTCCAGTGGCAGGACTTCACGGCCGAGGAAAAGCAGCGCGCCTTCGACTTCTACGATCCCATCACCACCGGCGATTCCACCCTGTCCGCCTGCGTGCAGGGGATCATGGCGGCCGAGGTGGGCTACTCCAAGGAGGCCCTGGAGCACTTCACGAACGCCGTGTTCATCGACCTGGACGACACCCACGGGAACACGATCGACGGCGTCCACATCGCCTCCACCGGTGGGGTGTGGAGCTCGCTCGTGTGCGGCTTTGCCGGCCTGCGGGACCAGGGTCCCGCGCCGTACTTCGATCCGCGGCTGCCGGCCGAATGGAACGCGCTGACCTTCCACCTCAAGATCCGTGGCCGCCTGCTGCTGGTCCAGCTCACGGCCGGCTCCATCACGCTCAGCGTCCAGGAAGGCGAACCGCTGGAGGTGGACGTCCGCGGGCAGGTGCAAACCGTCGGCGACGATCCCGTCCGGGTAGCCCTGGATCCGGTCACCGAGCCGGAGCCCACCGTCTTCCCGAGCGGCCTTCCCACGGCAAGCATCCCGGTAGTGCGGGGCAAGAGCTGACGTCCGACGGCGGGAGGAGGCGGCGGCCGGACGGCCGCCTTAGTCTCCTGCCGCCGTCGAGCGTTCCACTTCCGGTTCCCGGTCCAGGGGGTGGGTGAGTTCGTCGGCCTGCATCCTGGCGACGGCAAAAGCGATGACCGCCATGACGGGGCAGACGCCGCCGGCCACCAGGAAGATCAGCCAGATGGGCAGCACCTCCGCGGCCGGGCCGGCCAGGGCCATGGACACCGGCATCAGCGCCAGCGAGACGAAGAAATCGAGGCTGGAGACCCGGCCCAGCAGGTGCGGCGGAACCCGCCGCTGGAGCAGCGTTCCCCAGATGACCATGCCCACGCTGCCGGTCACGCCCCACACGAACAGGGCTGCCGCGATGACCCAGAAGTTGTCCATGAGCCCGACGGCGGCCAGCGGCATGCTGCCGGTTCCCCAGGACACCATCATCACCGTGAGGTAGCGCCTGGGCAGCCGGAGCGAGGCGGTGACGAGGGAACCCAGCGCCGCGCCGACACCCATGATGGCCAGCAGGAAGCCGAACATGCTGGAATCGCCGCCCAGCTGGTCGCGCACCACGAACGGAAGCAGCACCTCGATGGGGCCGATCAGGAAGAGCACCGAGATGCATGCCCAGATCAGGGTCCACAGCAGCCACGGCGTCCGCAGCGTGTAGCCGACGCCCTCGCGCAGGTCATGGAAGAAGGACTGTTTCCGTTGCGCCCCATCGGGATGCCCGCCGGGGTGCCCCGCCAGGGTATGGCGGGCCAGGAAGTTCAGCACGATGAAGGCCAGCAGGTGGCACATGGCCACGCCCGTCACCGCGTGCGACGGCGAGAGCGCGGCCACCAGGATGCCAGCGACGGCGGGGCCCGCCGCCTGCTGGAGGACCGGGCGCATGGTGCCTTCCATGCCGTTGGCAGCCAGCAGGTCCTCGGCAGGCAGGATGCGCGGCAGGATGGCCGAATAGGCCGGGAAGAAGAAGGCGGCACCGACGCCGAGGACGAACGCGCCTGCAGCGACATGCCACAGCTGCAGCCAGCCCGTCATCGCCAGTCCGCTGATGGCGGCGATGACTGCCAGGTTGGCGCCCTCGACGGCGATGATCAGCTGGCGCTGCGGGATCCGGTCGGCTGCGATGCCGCCGGCCAGAACGAAGGCCACCAACCCGACGCTTCCGGCGGCCGCCACCAGGGAGAGCTCGAGGGGCCCGCCGCCGAGCTGGATCACCTGGTAGACCATGGCCACGGCCCACATCCCGGACCCGAAGATCGAGATGGCCAGCGCCGCGATCAGTACCCGGTACTCACGGTGGGCAAAGGGGCGCAGGGCTTTCGGGGCGGGCATAAGCCCAGTTTAAGCCCGCCCTTGCCGGCCTGGTGCCCCAACCTGCACCAGGCAGGCGCTTATCCCGCGAGGAGGCTGGCGGCTTCCTGGCGGGTGGTGCCGGAGTCCTGGATGCCGTCGGCGATGTGGGCGAGTTCGGCGGGGATGTCGCGGCCTTTTTTTGCGCATGGCGGTGGCCCAGAGCCTGCCGGCGCGGTAGGAGGAGCGGACCAGGGGGCCGGACATGACGCCGAGGAAGCCGATTTCTTCGGCTTCGTGCTGGAGGTCCAGGAATTCCTGGGGCTTGACCCAGCGGTCCACGGGCAGGTGCCGTTCGGAGGGGCGCAGGTACTGGGTGATGGTGATCAGGTCGCAGCCGGCCTGGTGGAGGTCGCGGAGGGCTTCGCTGATTTCTTCGCGGGTTTCGCCCATGCCCAGGATGAGGTTGGATTTGGTGACCATGCCCTGGTTCCGGCCTTGGGTGATGACGTCCAGGGAGCGTTCGTAGCGGAACGCGGGGCGGATGCGCTTGAAGATCCTGGGCACGGTTTCGACGTTGTGGGCGAAGACTTCGGGTTTGGAGTCGCAGATCGCGGTGATGTGCCCGGGGTTGCCGGAGAAGTCGGGGATGAGCAGTTCGACGCCGGTGCCGGGGTTCAGTTCGTGGATTTTGCGGACGGTTTCGGCGTAGAGCCAGACGCCTTCGTCTTCGAGGTCGTCGCGGGCGACGCCGGTGACGGTGGCGTAGCGGAGTTGCATGGACTGGACGGAGCGGGCCACCTTGGTGGGTTCGAAGCGGTCCAGGGGTGAGGGTTTGCCGGTGTCGATCTGGCAGAAGTCGCAGCGGCGGGTGCATTCGGAGCCGCCGATGAGGAAGGTGGCTTCCTTGTCTTCCCAGCATTCGAAGATGTTGGGGCAGCCGGCTTCCTCGCAGACCGTGTGCAGGCCTTCTTTTTTGACGAGGTTCTTCAGTCCGACGAACTCCGGGCCCATCTGGACCTTGGCCTTGATCCACTCGGGCTTGCGCTCCACCGGGACGACCGCGTTGCGCTGCTCGATCCGCAGCATCTTCCGGCCTTCGGGTGCCAGTGTCATGGTGTTGTTTCCTTTGTTGGGGTTCAGCATTCGACGACGTTGACGGCGAGGCCGCCCATGGCGGTTTCTTTGTATTTGTCGCTCATGTCCTTGCCGGTTTCGCGCATGGTGATGATGACTTCGTCGAGGGAGACGCGGTGGGTGCCGTCGCCCCAGAGCGCCATTTTCGCGGCGTTGATCGCTTTCGCGGCAGCGATCGCGTTCCGTTCGATGCAGGGCACCTGGACCAGCCCGCCGATCGGGTCACAGGTCAGGCCCAGGTTGTGTTCCATCGCGATCTCCGCGGCGTTTTCCACCTGCGCCGGGGACCCGCCCATCACCTCGGCCAGGCCCGCCGCGGCCATCGACGACGCCGACCCGACCTCGCCCTGGCAGCCGACCTCCGCCCCGGAAATCGAGGCCTGTTCCTTGTACAGCACCCCCACCGCGCCCGCGGCCAGCAAAAACCTGACCACCACACCGTCCCGGTCCTGCCGGGTGGCTTTGTCCATGCCCGGCGCGAAATGCAGCGCGTAGAACAGCACCGCCGGGATAATCCCGGCCGCCCCGTTCGTCGGCGCCGTGACCACCCTGCCGCCGGTCGCGTTCTCCTCGTTCACCGCCAGCGCCACCAGGTTCACCCACTCCTGCCAGTACCTGGGATCGAACGGGCCCGCGTCCCACGCAGCATCCCGGTCCTGGCTGTCGCCGCCGGGGTTTGCGCTTTCCTTCTTGAGTCGTTCGTACCAGTCCGGGGCGCGGCGGCGCACGTTCAACCCGCCCGGCAACACCCCGGACCGCTTCAGCGACGTGGCCACGCAGTTCTCCATCACGGACCAGATCTGCAACAGCCCGGCCCGGATCTCCTCCCCGGTCCGGGAGGCTTTCTCGTTGACCAGCATCACATCGGCGATGCCCAGCCCGGTGTCCCGGCAGTGCGCCAACAGTTCCGCAGCGGTCCGGAACGGCAACGGCAGTTCCTGCTTGGAGGCCTCAAGTTCCTGCTGCGCGGCGTCCTCTTCGCCTTCCCGGACGATGAACCCGCCACCGACCGAGAAGAACGTCGCCGCATGCAGCACCTCCCCGGCCGCGTCCGTGACCGTAAACGTCATCCCGTTCGTGTGCCGCGGCAGCACCGTCAACGGCCGCAGGACCATGTCCTTCACCCCGTACGGCAACGGCACACCCTGCCCGCCGGCCCCGGCGAGGTTCAACACCCCGGTCTCCGCAATCGAGGCCAGCCGCTCCTCCACCTCACCGGGCAGGATCAACTCCGGATGGAACCCCTCCAACCCCAGCAGGATGGCCGTCATCGTCCCGTGCCCGTGCCCCGTCGCCGCCAGCGACCCATACAAATCAACCCGCAACCCCGCCACGGACCCAGCCCGCCCGAAGCCTTCAGCTCCTCCGCGAACACCGCAGCAGCCCGCATCGGCCCCACAGTGTGAGAACTTGAGGGACCAATGCCAATAGAGAAAAGGTCGAATACGCCGACTGCCATGAGGGGATTCCTTACTGGAGATGTGAAAGGGGTTTCGACGGGCTCAACCACCGGTGGTTGAGCCCGTCGAAACCGGGTTCAGGACAGTGGTGCCACGTCCGGGTAGAGCGGATGCGCCGACGCCAGGACCTCGACGCGGTGACGCAGCCCCGAAAGGTCCGCGTCGGCGTCGGCCGTCAAAGCCGCGGCGATGATGTCCGCGACCTCGCGGAAGGCGTCCCCGCCGAAGCCGCGGGTGGCCAGTGCGGGGGTGCCGATGCGCAGGCCGGAGGTGACCATCGGCGGGCGGGGGTCGAAGGGGACGGCGTTGCGGTTGACGGTGATGTCGATCGCGGCGAGCCGGTCTTCGGCCTGCTGGCCGTCGAGTTCGCAGTTCCGCAGGTCCACGAGGACCAGGTGCACGTCGGTGCCGCCGGAAACCACGGTGATGCCCTTGGCGGCAACGTCGGGCTGGACCAGGCGCTCGGCGAGGATCCGGGCGCCGGCGAGGACGCGCTCCTGGCGCTCCTTGAACTCGGAGGACGCGGCGATCTTGAACGCCACGGCCTTGCCGGCGATGACGTGCTCCAGCGGCCCGCCCTGCTGGCCCGGGAACACAGCCGAGTTGATCTTCTTGGCGATGTCGGCGTCGTTGCTGAGGATGATCCCGCCGCGCGGACCGGCGAGGGTCTTGTGCGTGGTGGACGTGGTGACGTGTGCGTGCGGCACGGGGGAGGGGTGCAGCCCGGCGGCGACCAGCCCGGCAAAGTGGGCCATGTCCACCATGAGGTAGGCGCCCACGGAATCGGCGATGCGGCGGAACTCGGCGAAGTCCAGCTGCCGGGCGTACGCGGACCAGCCGGCCACGATCAGCGCCGGCTTGGTTTCCTGGGCCAGGCGCTCCACTTCGGCCATGTCCACGGTGTGGGTGTCCTCGCGGACGCCGTACGGCACCACGTTGTAGAGCTTGCCGGAGAAGTTGATCTTCATCCCGTGCGTCAGGTGGCCGCCGTGGGCCAGGTTCAGGCCCATGATGGTGTCGCCGGGCTTGATCAGCGCGTGCATCACCGAGGCGTTCGCCTGCGCGCCGGAGTGCGGCTGCACATTGGCGAAGTCCGCGCCGAACAGGGCCTTGATCCGGTCGATGGCGAGCTGCTCGATGACGTCCACGTGCTCGCAGCCGCCGTAGTAACGCTTGCCCGGGTAGCCCTCGGCGTACTTGTTGGTGAGCACGGAGCCCTGTGCCTGCATGACGGCGACGGCGGTGTGGTTCTCCGAGGCGATCATCTCCAGGCCGTCGCGCTGGCGGCCCAGTTCGTCGTCGATCTTGGCCGCGATCTCCGGGTCCAGGGCGGACAGGTCCGCATTCAGGCTGGGGGAGGCCACCTGTTCGAACGCGCCCACTTCTGCCGGGGCGCTCACAGCTCGCCGCCGTTTGCTGCCGCGTACTCTTCGGCGGACATAAGCGGGCCTTCCTCGGTGACGGCGACCTTGAAGAGCCAGCCTGCGCCGTAGGGGTCGGTGTTGATCAGCGCTGGGTCGGAGACCACGCCGTCATTGATTTCGGTGACCTCACCGGTCACCGGGGCGTACAGGTCGGATACGGACTTGGTGGATTCCACCTCGCCGCAGGTTTCGCCGGCGGTCACGGTGGAGCCGACCTCGGGCAGGTCCACGTAGACGATGTCGCCCAGGGCATCGGCGGCGACGGCGGAGATGCCGATTCCGGCAGGCCCGGATCCGTCAGCAGCCACCCATTCGTGCTCGGCGGAGTACTTCAGTTCAGCAACAACTTTGCTCATTATTTTCGGTCTTTCTGTTGGTGTAGGGGTTTCGACGGGCTCAACCACCGGGACGGTGATCGAGCCTGTCGAGATCCAGGCCTGGTTACTTGTTGCGCTTGTAGAAGGGGAGTTCGACGACTTCGAAGCGCTCGGGCTTGCCGCGGAGGTCGATGTCCAGGACGGTTCCGGGGGCGGAGTGTTCGACGGCGACATAGGCCATGGCCACCGGGTAGCCGAGGGTGGGGCTCGGCTGGCCGGAGGTCACCTCGCCTACCAGGGTGCCGTCCTGCAGGACCGGGTAGTGCGCGCGGGCTGCACGGCGTCCGGTGCCTTTGAGGCCCACGAGCTTTTGGCCCACGGTGGAGCCGACGCCTGCGGCCTTGATGGCAGCCAGCGCCTCCTTGCCCACGAAGTCGCTTTCCTTGGCAAGGGAAACCACCGGACCGAGTCCCGCAGCGTAGGCGTTGACGTGGCGCGAGAGTTCGTTGCCGTAGAGGGGCATCCCGGCTTCGAGGCGGAGTGAGTCGCGGGCGGCAAGGCCTGCGGGGATCAGCCCGTGTTCTTCGCCGGCAGCGAGCAGTGCCTCCCAGAGCGCGGGTGCGTCCACGTTGGGAATGTAGATTTCGAAGCCGTCCTCGCCGGTGTAGCCGGTGCGGGCAATCAGCAGGTCCTGGACAGAGCCGTTGACCGCGACGCCGGCCTCCACGGCAGCGTAGTACTTCAGCTCAGTGACCAGGGCGTGCTGGTCGGCCGGGACGAGTTCCAGCAGGATGGCCTGGGCTGCCGGGCCCTGCACGGCAATCAGCGAGGTTTCCGCTGAAGCGTCCTCCACGACCACGTCGAAGCCCGCGGCCCGGTCACGCAGTGCCGCGGCAACCACGGTGGCGTTGCCAGCGTTGGGGACCACCAGGTAGCGGTCATCTGCTCGGCGGTAGGAGATCAGGTCATCGATGATGCCGCCGTCGGCGTCGCAGATCAGCGAGTACTTGGCCTTGCCCACGGCCACGGCGGACAGCTTCCCCGCAAGGGCGTAGTCCAGGAATGCTGCGGCTTGGGGGCCGGTGACCCAGACTTCGCCCATGTGGGAGAGGTCGAACAGCCCCGCGCTCTTGCGGACCGCGTGGTGTTCGGCCAGCTCGGAGTTGTATTTGAGGGGCATCTGCCAGCCGCCGAAGTCGGTGAAGGACGCGCCGGCTTTCTTGTGCTGCTCGTAGAGAGCGGTGTAGTTCTCGGTCATGGGGATCCTTTCGGGCCGGAGGTTGAGCTTGTCGAAACCCGGGTTTCGACAGGCTCAACCACCGAAATCAGTTTTCGAACTCGGAGAGCGGCGGGCAGGAGCAGATGAGGTTGCGGTCGCCTGCGGCGCCGTCGATCCGGCCGACGGGCGGGAAGTACTTGTCCTGCCGGAGGTGGTGGACCGGGAACGCGGCCTGCTCACGCGGGTAGGCACGGTCCCAGTCGGAGGACACGACGGCGGCTGCCGTGTGCGGTGCCCGGCGCAGCGGGGAATCGGCCACGGCGAAGTCACCGGCGGCCACCTGGTCGATTTCCTTGCGGATGGTGATCATCGCCTCGATGAACCGGTCGATCTCGGCCAGGTCCTCGGACTCGGTGGGTTCCACCATCAGCGTCCCGGCCACGGGGAAGGACAGGGTGGGGGCGTGGAAGCCGAAGTCGATGAGCCGCTTGGCCACATCCTCCGCGGTGACCCCCGTCTTCGCGGTGAGCTCGCGCAGGTCCAGGATGCACTCGTGCGCCACGAGCCCGCCCTCGCCGGTGTAGAGCACGGGGAAGTACTCGTTCAGCCGGGACGCCACATAGTTCGCCGCCAGCAGCGCCGACTTGGTGGCCTCGGTCAGGCCCTGCCCGCCCATCAGCTTCACATACGCCCACGAAATGGGGAGGACACCGGCAGAGCCAAAGCGTGACGCCGAGATGGCAACGCCGTGGCCTTCCTCATGAGCGGCCTTATTGGCATCACCGGGCATAAACGGCGCCAGGTGCGCCTTCGCTGCGACGGGTCCGACGCCGGGTCCGCCGCCGCCGTGCGGGATGCAGAATGTCTTGTGCAGGTTCAGGTGCGAGACGTCCCCGCCGAACTTGCCCGGCTGCGCCAGGCCCACCAGGGCGTTCAGGTTCGCGCCGTCGATGTACACCTGCCCGCCCGCGGCGTGCACGGCATCGCAGACCTCACGGACATCCCCGTCGTACACCCCGTGCGTGGACGGGTAGGTGATCATGATCGCCGACAGGGCATCCTTATGCGCCTCGATCTTCGCGTACAGGTCAGCATGGTCGATCGTGCCGTCGGCCGCCGTGGCCACCACGACGACCTTCATCCCGGCCAGCACCGCCGACGCGGCGTTGGTGCCGTGCGCGGAGGCAGGGATCAGGCACACGTTGCGCTGACCCTCACCACGGGAGCGGTGGTAGCCGCGGATCGCCAGCAGGCCCGCGAGCTCGCCCTGCGACCCCGCGTTGGGCTGGATGGACACCTGGTCATACCCGGTGATCTCGGCCAAATCAGCCTCCAGGCCCGTGATCAGCTCACGCCAGCCCTCGGTCTGCGAATCCGGGGCGAACGGATGGATCGAGGCGAACTCCGGCCACGAAATGGCTTCCATCTCGGCCGTAGCGTTCAGCTTCATCGTGCAGGAACCCAGCGGGATCATGGTGCGGTCCAACGCCAGGTCCCGGTCGGACAGCTTCCGGATATACCGCAGCAGCTGGGTCTCCGACCGGTGCGTGTTGAACACCGGATGCTGCAGGAAGTCCGAAGTGCGGAGCACGGCTGCGGGCAGCTCGAAGCCCTGCGCGTCCCCGACGGGACCGGCGCCGAAGGCGACGGCAACGGCGGACAGCGTTGCCGCCGTCGTCGTCTCATCGATGGAGACACCCACGGTGTCCTCGTCGATGAAGCGGAGGTTGATGCCCCGGGCCTCTGCGGCGGTCAGGACCTTGCGGGCCTTGCCCGGCACGCGGACGGTGAGGGTGTCAAAGAACGAATCGGTGACGAGTTCCCGGCCCACGGCCGCCAGCGCTGTGGCGAGGATCCGGGCGTTGTGGTTGACCCGCTCGGCGATGGCCTTCAGCCCGTCCGGGCCGTGGTAGACGGCGTAGAAGGACGACACGATGGCCAGCAGCGCCTGGGCGGTGCAGATGTTGGACGTGGCCTTCTCGCGGCGGATGTGCTGTTCGCGGGTCTGCAGGGCCAGACGGTAGGCGGGGGCGCCGGCGTCGTCCTTGGAGACACCGACGATGCGGCCGGGAAGCGTGCGTTCCATGCCGGTCCGGATCGCCATGTACGCGGCGTGCGGGCCGCCAAAGAACAGCGGGACGCCGAAACGCTGGGTGGAGCCGACGGCGATATCCGCACCCTGCTCACCGGGAGGGGTGATCAGGGTCAGGGCCAGCAGGTCGGCGGCAACCGTGACAAGTGCGCCGCGCTCCTTGGCCGCCGAGATGGCCGCGGACTGGTCCCAGACCCGGCCGGACACGCCGGGCTGCTGGAGGACGATGCCGTTGATGGCGCCGTCGGGAAGGCCCTTGGAAAGATCGGCGACCTCCACGTCGAAGCCCAGGGCCTCGGCCCGGCCCTGCACGATGGCGATGGTCTGTGGCAGGCAGTCGGCGTCCAGCACCGTCTTGCCGTCCTTGGCGTCCTTGTTTTTGTTGGCCCTGCGCATCAGCAGGACGGCCTCGGCAACCGCGGTGGCCTCGTCCAGCAGCGACGCGTTTGCGACCGGAAGGGCGGTCAAGTCCTGGACCATGGTCTGGAAGTTCAGGAGGGCCTCAAGCCGGCCCTGCGAAATCTCGGGCTGGTACGGGGTGTAGGCGGTGTACCAGGCCGGGGATTCCAGGATGTTGCGGCGGATCACCGGGGGTGTCACGGTGTCGTAGTAGCCCTGCCCGATCATCTGGACAGCAGTCTTGTTCCTGGCGGCGAGCCTGCGCAGTTCGGCAAGGACCTCCACCTCGCTGAGGGCCCCGCCAAGCCGGAGCGCGTGCTCCTGGCGGATGGCTCCCGGAACGGCAACGTCCACGAGCCCGTCCACGCTGTCGTAGCCGATGGCCTTGAGCATGGTGTCGACGTCGGCCTGGCGGCGCGCGCCGATATGGCGGTCGGCAAAGGCCGATGGGTTGGATTGAATCGTCATGAGGAACTCCAGGTCTGGCCGGCCACGAATGGCACGGCATGGATGGGTTCCTCCCCGCTCTGTATTGGACCTGAGAGATTCCGAGGACACCTGCTCTTGGCAGGGCACTCTTGCACCGTCGGTGAGTCCGGCAGGAAACCGGACTGCTTTCCAGAGTCGCCTCGCCGTGACGGTACATGGGCCTGAGAGATTCCTGGGGAGGATTTGCTCCTACGGCGCCTGTCCGGTGGTGGTCCGGGAGGGCTCTCCCGTCACAGCTCGAAAGGCAGTATTCAAATGTGGGTGATTCGGCTCACAAGATACACGCTGTTGCTGGCCGCTGGCAAATCGGGGCGCGGCAGCACCGTTGCAAAGGCGGTTCGGGCGGCGGGCCACGGCGCAGAAGTTAAGCATGCTTAGTGTTGATCCACTTAGGATGGAGGAGCACGGCAGCCTTCCCGCTGCAGGTCGATTTGAATGAGGTGACCATGGCCAGGCGCAGCAATCCCGCAGTACGAATCGCACAGGAAACCGCCCACAACGCGGTGTTCGACGCCGAGGGCAATCCCAAGCCCGGTGTCCACAACATGCTGCTGAAGGCGGTGGAAATCCAGCGTCCGTTCGTGGTGGCCTATGTCCGGCGGCTGCAGAAGAGGCATCCGCGTGCCACCGCCGCCCAGCTGGCCGACATCCTGGAGCGCGACTACCTGCGCGCCGTCACCGGCGGCGGGGCGGTGGTGGGTGCCACCGCCGCGGTGCCCGGTGTGGGGACGGTGGCGTCGCTGGGGCTTTCCGCTGCAGCCACTGTCGGATTCCTGGAAGCCACAGCCCTGTATGCCACCTCGCTGGCCGAACTCCACGGCATCCGGCTGACCAACCCGGAGAAGGCCAGCACCATGGTTATGGCCATCATGCTGGGTGAGGAGGGGACCGCACTCCTCAGCACACTGAGCGGCCAGGTGGCAGGCCGTGAAATGAACCCACCAGGGCCTGGGGCAGCGTGCTGTCCAAATCGTTGCCGATGCCGGGCTTCAGCAGCATCCGGAACCGGATCCAGAAGGCCTTCCTCAAGAACCTGCTTAAGCGCCAGGGCACGGCGCTGTTCGGCCGGGCCCTGCCCTTCGGGATCGGGGCGGTGGTCGGCGGAGCGGGTAACCTCATGATGGGCCGCGCCGTGGTTTCGAACGCCAAGGAAGCGTTCGGCCCGATGCCGGACACCATCCCCGGGGAGCTGACGGCAGCCGCAGCTCCTGACAAGCAGACGCTGGAAGGCAACACCTTTGGATCTCAACGCTGACCTCGGCGAATCATTCGGCTCCTGGAAGATGGGGGACGACGCTGCGATGTTCCAGCTGGTGACCAGCGCCAACGTAGCCTGCGGGTTCCACGCCGGCGACCCCATCACCATGCTGGACAGCTGCCGGGCAGCCTACGAGCTCGACGTCACTGTCGGTGCGCACGTGGGGTACCGGGACCTGGCAGGCTTCGGCAGGCGTTCGCTGGATGCCAGCTTCGATGAGCTGTTCGGCGATGTGCTGTACCAGCTGGGGGCGCTCGACGGTGTTGCGCACGCCGTGGGTGCCTCCGTGGACTACGTGAAGCCCCACGGGGCGCTCTACAACCGGCTGGTGCACGACGCCGGGCAGGCGGAGGCCGTGGTGGCAGCCGTCAGCGCCTACGATCCCGGGCTGCCCATCCTGGGGCTGCCGGGTTCGGAACTGCTGAAGCAGGCGCGGGAGGCCGGGCACCCGGTGTTCGTCGAAGCCTTCGCTGACCGCGCCTACCAGGCAGACGGAACGTTGGTCCCGCGCTCGCAGGAAGGCGCCGTCCTGCAGGACGTCGATGCTGTGGTGGAGCGGGCGGTCCGGATGGCCACCAAGGGCGAAGTGGTGGCCGTGGACGGCACAGTGGTGCAGGTCCGGCCCGATTCGCTGTGCATCCACGGCGATACCCCGGGCGCCGTGGAGATGGCCGCGGGAGTGCGGGCAGGCCTGGTTGCTGCCGGCGTTGAACTGGAGTCGTTCGCCTAAGCGGCACTAGGCGGCAGGCCTCCGCCGGCAGCGGCGCTCAGCCGAAGACGAGTTGCGCCGCCGTGAAGATCGCCAGCCCGGCCAGTGACCCCACCACCGTGCCGTTGATCCGGATGAACTGCAGGTCCTTGCCCACCTGGAGCTCGATTTTCTGCGACGTTTCCTCGGCGTCCCAGCGCGCCACGGTGTCGGTGATGACCCCGGCGATATCCGAGCGGTAGGTCCGCACCAGGTATCCGGCGGCGTCGCCGATCCAGGCGGATTGACCTTGCCGTCGAGTTCAGGATCGTTGACCAGCCGGGATCCGAAGTCCCGGACCGCGGCCTTGAACTTGATGGTCAGGTCGCTGTCCGGATCGTCCACGGCACCCAGCAGGGCGTTCTTCACCGTTCCCCAGGTCCGGGAGGCGAGTTCGCGGACCTCGGGGTCCCCAGGACCTGGGCCTTGATGTCTTCGGCGCGCGCGATCATGGCCGGATCGTGCTGCAGGTCCTGGGCGAGGTCGTTCAGGTACTTGTCGATCTGCTGGCGCACCTGGTGGTTCGGGTCCGCCTGCACGGCCCGGACGAACTTCAGGATTTCGACGTACACCTTGTCGCCCACCAGGCCGTCCACGAACTGCGGCACCCAGGTGGGGGAGCGGTCCGAAACAAGCCGGGTCACGGTTTCGTGGTTGTCGTCCACCCAGTCCGCTGCCCGGTCCACGAGCAGGTCAACGAGCTTGTGGTGGTGTCCGTCGTGGAAGATCCGCTCAGCCATCCTGCCCACCGGAGGTCCCCACGGCGGAGCCAGCAGGTGCTTGCGCACCATGCCCTCGATGACCGCCTGGACGTCGTCGTCGTTCAGGACCTTGAACGCGCCGCGGATGAGCGCCGCGCCTTCCTTGGCCACCCGGTTGGCACCGGCAGGCGTGGCGAGCCATTCGCCGGCCCGGCGGGCGATGTTGACGCTGGCCAGCTTCTCCTGGACCACCTGTTCGGACAGGAAGTTGGTCTCCACGAATTCGCCCAGCGAAGCGCCGATCTGGTCCTTCCGCCGCGGAATGATTGCGGTGTGCGGGATCTTGATGCCCATCGGGTACTTGAACAGCGCCGTCACGGCGAACCAGTCCGCCAGGGCTCCCACCATGCCGCCCTCCGCGGCCGCCCGCACGTACTGCAGCCAGGGGTACTCGTCCTGCAGCGCAAAGGCGACGACAAAAACCACGGCCATGGCGACCAGCAGGCCCAGGGCCACCAGCTTCATTTTCCGCAGCGCTGCCGCCTTTTCGGCATCGCCCGGGCTGAGGTGATGGACGACGGCGGCACGCGCCCTGGGGCGGCCTTTCGCCTGAGGCGGGGGCCCGGTGAGTGCTTCCTGGGTAGTTGGCTCAGAGTTCACCTGCATGTGCCAAGCCTAGCCCCGCAGTTCGGTCCGGGTCGGCTACCGTGTCTGCATGACGATTGAGGAGCCACTGCCGCAGCGGCCGCTGGTTTTTGCGCACCGCGGCGCGAGCGCCGCTTTCGCCGAACATACCCGGGCCGCCTACCTGCAGGCACTGGCGGACGGTGCCGACGGCGTTGAGTGCGATGTCCACCTCACCCGCGACCAGCATGTGGTCCTGCTGCATGACGCCAACCTGGACCGCACCTCGGACGGCACGGGGCCGGTGGCCGAGCGGACACTGCGTGAACTGCGGCACCTCGATTTCTCGTCGTGGAAGGGCGTGCGGATCCCGGAGGCGTACGGGGCCCGGTCGGCGCAGTTCCTCACCCTGCCCGAACTGTTGGACATCCTCCGGGGAGCCGGGCGGCCGGTCAGGCTCGCCATCGAACTGAAGCATCCAAGCCCCTACCAGCTGAAGCTGGAGGACAGGGTCCTGGAGCTGCTGCGCCGGGAAGGCTGGGACCCTGCCGGCTCCACCGTGGACAACGTGGCGGTGACCTTCATGAGCTTCAGCCCGGACTCCGTCCGGCACCTGCTCCGGTCCGTCCCCGCCCAATACATCTGCCAGCTGGTGGATGACATCAACATCCACGAAATCCGCGGCGGGCTTGGCCTGGGCCCCATCACCGGCGGGGCCATCGCCAACCTGATGAAAGCCACGCAGCTGGAAGGCGAGCGGATCCTGGACGGCCGTGTGGCAGGGTTGGCTGGGCCGGGCATCGATTATGTCCGCGGGCATCCGGCAACCATTAAGCGCTGGCTGGCTTCCTGCCGGCGGTTCCGCGTCTGGACGGTGGACTCCCCGGAGGATGTGGCCCTCTGCCAGGAACTCGGGATCCACGAACTCACCACCAATGTGCCCGCCCGGGTCCTGAGCCAGCTCCAGCTGGCCTCGCCGCAGGGACGGTAGGCCGGCCGTGGGCAAGCGGGCGGACGACGCCGGGCCCCGCCGCTGGTGGGCCGGACCCTTGGACGTGGAGGGCCTCGCCGTGGGCGCCGTTTCCGCCGCCGCCGCGGCCCTTGACGGGTACACCGGCGGGCGCGGAAGGTTTTCCACCACGCCGGCGCTGACCGCCGCCGCCTTCAATTCGTCCGGGCACCTGCGGATCGCCGGGCGGAAGCTGCAGGGGTTTGCCCCGCTGTCCGGCTTCCGGCGCACTCGGGACGGCTGGATCCGGCTCCACGCCAACTACCCGCACCACGAGCAGCGCCTGCTGCAGGCCCTCGGCGCGCGCTCCCCGGCCCAGGTGGATGCCGCGCTCCGGACCATGGCGACCCTTGAGGCGGAGGCAGCAATCCAGTCAGCGGGCGGAATCGCTGCTGCCGTCCGGACCCGCAGCGAGTGGCTGGCCTCCCCGATGGGTGAGGCTGCCGGTTCCGGCCCATGGATTTCCCTGACGTCCTCCGACGGCGAAACCACACCCATGGGCCTGGCCGGGATACTGACGCCGGAGCCTGTGCCGGCAGGCCCTCCAGCCGTTAACGGGAAAACCACCCGGCCCCTTGCCGGCGTCCGTGTCCTGGACCTGACCAGGGTCATCGCCGGCCCGGTGGCCACGCGCCTCCTGGCTGCGCTCGGCGCGGACGTCCTGCGGATCGACCCGCCCCGGCTGCCGGAACTGTCCGACCAGTTCGTGGACACCTGCTTCGACAAACGCAGCGCCGAGGCGGACCTGGCCCTCCCGGAAAACCAGGAGCGGCTGCGCGACCTCCTTGCGGCCGCCGACGTTGTGGTCACCGGCTACCGGCAGGGGGCGCTGGACCGGTTCGGACTGGGGGCCGGGGACCTGCTGGAGGCCCGCCCGGGGCTGGCCGTGGTCACGCTGAACAGCTGGGGTGCAACAGGGCCGTGGAGCGGCCTGCGCGGCTTCGACAGCATTGTGCAGGCGGCTGCGGGCATAGCAGACCTGTACGGCCGGACCGACGACGACGGCTGGCACCCGGGTGCCCTGCCCGTCCAGGCGCTGGACCACGCCACCGGGTACGGAGCGGCAGCCGCAGCTGTCACGCTCCTTGCCCGCCGCCGTCGTACCGGCCTGGGCGGGACCGCGCGGCTGTCACTGGCGAGGACCGCCGCGGAGCTGTTCTCCCTGCCCGGAACCGACGACGCGGCAGCAGGACTGGCGCCGCCGGACTGCCGGACCATGGACAGCTCCTTCGGGGAGCTCCGGTACGTCCCGCCGCCGTTGCTGCTGGACGGGCAGCCCCTCGATTACCGCAATCCGCCCCCGCCCTACGGCAGCTCCGCCCTGGCCTGGGCCTGACCCCGGCAGCTGCCGGCCCGGTTTCAAGCGTCCGCCCTCGCTGTGGTTGAGTTGGACCATGATTCTCCTGGGATCACCGGCCGTCCGGGTAGGTATCTCCATCAGCATCGCCACCGGGCTGTACGGGGTGTCCTTCGGGGCACTGTCGGTCACGTCCGGGCTCAACTTCTGGCAGACCATGGCCCTCAGCCTCCTGCTCTTCAGCGGCGGCTCCCAGTTCGCGTTCATCGGCGTGGTGGAGGCGGCGGTTCCGGCATCGCGGCCATGAGCGCGGCAACGCTGCTGGGGATGCGCAACGGCATCTACGGGATGCAGCTGAACGCGCTGCTTCGGCCCACCGGCTGGCGGAAATACGTCGGTGCCCAGCTGACCATCGACGAATCAACGGCCACCAGCACCGGGCAGGCTGATCCGGCAGAGCAGCGCCGCGGATTCTGGGCAGCCGGCATCGGAATCTACGTGCTGTGGAACCTGTTCACCGCCGTCGGCGCCCTGGCCGGCGCAGGCCTCGGGGACCCCGGCGATCGGGCCTGGACGGCGCCGCGGTGGCCGCCTTCCTGGCCTTGCTCTGGCCCCGGCTCAAAGGCCGCGAGCCCGTGGCCATTGCCGTGGTGTGCGCTGTTGCAACGGTTATTGCCGTTCCCTTCGTGCCGGCGGGCGTGCCCATCCTGGTGGCCGCCGTCGTGGCGGCAGTCATTGGCTGGTTCAGTCACGGACGCAGCGACGAGGGCCTGGAACCCGACGTGGATCCTTACCGGGAGCACCACCGGCACGACGGGGGCCACGGCGGCAGGCACGACGGCGGCCATCACGGGACTGTTCCGGGAGCAGGCGCATGAGCCTCTGGTTCTGGCTGCTGGTGGCCTGCGCACTGGCCTATGCCTGGAAACTGGTGGGCTACCTGTGCCGGCCCGCTTCCTGGAGAATCCGCGGATGTCGCGCATCGCAGGAACCATGACCATCGGGCTGCTCGCCTCCCTCACCATGGTCAATGCCGTGGCATCGGGCCAGTCGCTGGCCGCCGACGCACGGCTCGGGGCGCTGGCTGCGGCAGCGGTGGCCCTGGCGCTGCGCGCCCCGTTCCTGGTGGTGGTGCTCGCCGGAGCGGGAACGGCGGCGCTGCTGAGGCTGTTGGGCTGGAATTGACCGCCCACCGCCGGGGCCGCGCCGGGTGACGTAGGTCACTTCCAATGGCTGTCCCCGGCTGTACTATGGGAGCGGCTATGCAGTTGGCCACTGAATTCCCTGTGAACGGCGACCATGGACAATCAGCTGCACGCTGCCGGAGAAAGAGCCGGCCGGCCCCGAAAAGATGCCCGGCGGCGGGCGGGGCTTCCTGCCAAACGCTTCTACACACGATTTGCTGCCCTGTCCGACGTCCCGCCGGAGGATCTTGAGCTGCTGGCCGAGAGGCTGCGCGCCGGCCTGACGGCCGATCCGTCGTCGCCGGTTCCAGCGCTGCAGGCCCTGGTGCGGCGGGAAATCCGCAAGAGGGGGGACGCGGCCAGCGGATGACCCGCAGCCCGGACAGCCAAAGTCCGGAGAGCGGCTGCAACGCCCCCTTGGCGGCCAAAGGAGGAACCGAGATGAACGCAGAATCCCAACCCGCGGGGGAGCGGTCAGGCAGGCGCCGGCCCGGCTACCGTGAGCCCCGGGGCGCCGAGTCCACCCGGGAAATGCGGGATACCGCGCGGCGGCGCAGGGACGCCGAGGAGAAACTGCAGCAGCATCTCCTGGAAGCGAAGGGCCATGTCCCCAACGAAAACCGTGGTCATCGGGGGGCCGGGCGGCGGGCGGGAATAGGTGCGGAAAGTCCCGGTGCTACGCCACTCCGTGGGCGGCGCCGTCACGCAGTGCGGCCCTGCGGCAGCTTTCTTCGACGGCCATGTCGTACCAGGCCTGGGCGCCGAATTCGGGTTCCGGCGTGTCAAGGTTCTGGTAGAGCGCGTCCAGCAGGTCCGCGAGTTCATTCGCGGTTAATGTGGGCAGGACTTCTTCCGGATCGCGCGGATTATTGAGGTAGTGCGAAAGCTTTGAACTGTTCATCGCGCCGCTGCCAGTGGGCGCCGGAAATGCAGGAACTGCATCATTGAGATCGCTCCATCTCGAATGTCCAGAGGCTGGCTGCGTAACCCTCTTGAAGTGTATTGCACAAGGCTGGGGGCCACAATGGGTCCCCCGGCGAGGGGACCGGCGGCCGCCAGGTCAGGGCAAATCCAAAAACCTACCCCAGTTCAGGGTCCTCCAGCGCGGCCAGGGGCAGCGCGGCCGGGGTGGTTGCGGCCGGCACCGGGACGTGCGGCGGCAGGGGCCGCGCGGGCCGGGTGGTGCGGATAGCGTCCTCCACCAGGGCCAGCGGCCGACGCCACGCATCGGATCCTGGTTCCATGGTGTCCACCACGCCGATCAGCATGGCGAGCAGCCGGAACATGTCCGTCATGGAGATGTCGGGCCGAAGGCTTCCCTGCCCCTGCCCGCGCACCAGCAGGACGCTGATGGATTCCATGAGGGACCCGGTGATGCCCGTCAGCAGTTCCCGCCTGCCCGCCACGGCGCCCAACAGGTTGGCGTCGGCGCTGGAGGCATCCATGAGGGACTCCATCACCCGGAACAGGCCGGCGGCGGCGTCAATATCGGCCAGCGCGCCTTCGATCACGGGATCGACGGTGAGCCGGAGCTGGCGGTTCAAGGCCGCGAGGACGAGCTCCTCCTTGTCCGCAAAGTTCCGGAAGAGGGTGGCTGGGCCTACGCCTGCGGTCATTGCGATGGTCTGCAGGGGTACGTCCGGGCCGAATTCCCGGAAGCACTGGCGCGCCGCCGTGATGATCTTGTCCACGTTCCGCGCTGCGTCGGCGCGGAGGGGCTTGCGGGCGACTGCGAGGCTCATGCCCAAAAGGTTAGCAACGCGGCTGCGCACCTTCACCGTTACTGAAGGGTAGGAGCTTATGTGACGGCGGCGCTGCCCGCGCTGCCCGTTTCGCTGCCCGCGCTGCCCGTTTCGCGGGCTGGCGGCGTGGCAAACTGGCACCATGTTGCTTGCGTTTTCTGTTGCCCCGTCCGGCACCCCCCGCCGAAGGTTCCCGCCCGGGTGACGCCTCCGTCCACGATGCCGTTGCCGCCGCCGTGAAGATCGTCCGCGAGTCGGGACTTCCCAACCAGACGGACTCGATGTTCACCACCATCGAAGGCGAATGGGATGAGGTCTTCGACGTCGTCAAGCGCGCCACCGAAGCGGTAGGGCGTTACGGCAGCCGGGTATCCCTGGTGATCAAGGCAGACATCCGGCCCGGATACACAGGAGAGCTCACCGCCAAGGTGGAGCGCCTGGAGGGCGCCCTGGCGGACGGTTCCTGACACTTCCGTTGCGGTGCCCCGCAGTCCGGCTGATTCTCTGGACCAGCAAGTCCGCCCGTGCCAAACTGTGGCAATGTTCGAGCACAAACCCCGGCCGGAGTGGACGGCAGCTGAAGAGTTCCTGACACGCGTGGTGGTCCATCCGGACCCGGCCCTGGAGCAGGCCATCAGTTCCGCCGCGGAGGCGGGGATGCCAGCCATCGAGGTGGCGCCAAATGCCGGTAAGCTCCTCAAGCTCCTGGTTCAGCTGTCCGGTGCCCGCCGCGTCCTCGAAATCGGGACGCTTGCCGGTTTCAGCACCATCTGGATCGGCCGGGGGCTTCCCGAGGACGGCACGGTGGTCACCTGCGAATTCCTTCCCAAGCACGCGGAAGTAGCCTGGGCCAACATCGATTTTGCCGGTCTGGGCGAGAAGGTGGAGATCCGGCTGGGGCCCGCGCTGGAAACCCTGGCAGCACTCGCAGAGGAGGGCCGCGAGCCGTTCGACTTCATCTTCATCGACGCGGACAAGGAGAACAACAGCCGGTACCTGGACTGGGCGGTGCGGCTGGGCCGGCCCGGCGCCACCGTGGTCCTGGACAATACCGTCTGGGAGGGTGCCATCCTGGATCCTGACCTGGACCCGGTCAACGCCCCGGGCATTGTGGACGCCCTCAAGCTGCTGGGGGAGCACCCCAGGCTTGATGCCACCGTCATCCAGACGGTCGGTTCCAAGGGATGGGACGGCTTCGCGCTCGCGAGGATCAGCTAGCTGTATTGTCCCGACAGGCATGGGCAGCAGCCCGGCAGCGACATCCTGGCAGCGGCAGTGGCTGGCCCATTACTAAGTATGCTTAGAATGAGGTCCGGCTGAAGGGCAGCCGGCCAGGCCGCATCGGAGGTACTTGATGAAAGCGTCACCCACCCTTGCCAGCAACCTGCAGATGGTCCTCACCGACCTGATTGAGCTGCACCTGCAGGGAAAACAGGCCCACTGGAACCTCGTGGGCACGAACTTCCGCGACCTTCACCTGCAGCTCGACGAGATCATCGCTGCGGCCCGGCTTTTCGCGGACCAGACCGCCGAACGGATGCGGGCCCTGCACGCCCTGCCTGACGGGCGCAGCAGCACGGTCTCGGCCGACAACAGGCTGGACGAGTTCCCCGAGGGCCTCACGTCCACTAAGGACACCGTCAAGCTGATCACCGCGAGGCTGGAGCGCACGGTGCAGACGATGCGCGACGTCCACGACGACGTCGACGACGAAGACCCCACCAGCGCTGACCTGCTCCACGCAGCCATCGAGCGACTGGAACAGCTGGCCTGGATGGTCAACGCGGAAACCATGTCCCCCACCGCCTCCGTCACCGAGCCGGCCGCCAAATAGGTGGCAGTCGGGCAGGCGGTCCACAAAAAAGCGGATCAGCTCCACAGCGAAGCCGGCGGACCGGACGGAACCGGAGGCCCGCTCCGTCCGGTCCGCCTGGCGTCCCCGCCGGAAGATCTTGCAGGATGGACGCCGCTGCTCCAGGCCGTGCAGCGCAGCGTGGGCGACGTGCCCGCGCTGCTCCGCCTTGCTGCTGACGCGGGCCGCAGCTGGCCTCGGCCGGGCGAAGGGAACACTGCCCTGCTGTGGGAACTGCTGGCATCCGTCACCGCTGTGGACGTGGCGGCAGGCCGGGTCTTCGAGCCCCACCTTGATGCCCTGGCCATCCTCCACCAGGCCGGGGCGCCGTACGGGCTGGACCGCAGTTGGGGCGTCTTTGCGGCTGAAGGGCCAGGGATGCTCCTCCGGGCAGAAGGCTCCGGCCCCGGCGTCCTCCTCACCGGCTCCAAGCCGTGGTGTTCCCTGGCGGGTCTGCTGCAGCACGCCGTCGTCACGGCACACACCGGCGACGGCGGCAGGGCAGCTTTCGCCGTGGACCTCAAACACAGCGGAGTGGCCTGTGACGAGCCGGGGTGGATTGCCCGCGGGCTCCGGGAGATCCCCAGTGGCACAGTCCACTTCGACCAGGTCCCCGCGGCAGCGGTCGGCACCGCCGGCTGGTACTTCAGCCGGCCCGGCTTCGCCTGGGGCGGCATGGGCGTTGCCGCGTGCTGGCTCGGCGGAGCGGTTGGGGTGGCCCGGGACTACCGCCGCGCCCTGCTGGCCGGGGCAGATGCGGGACGCGAACCGGACCAGCTGGCGCTCGCCTCCCTGGGCGAGGTGGACCGGATCCTGGCCTCGGCCCTCCAGTACCTTGCCCGGACCGCCCACGCGATCGACGAGGGAAGCCTCGGCACGGAGGAAGGCCGGAGCGCCTGGAGCGAGGCCTTGCGGGTACGCGGCACCGTTGCGGCAGCGGTGGAGCGGGTCCTGCACCTCGTCGGTTCCAACCGGGGACCGGCCCCGCTGGCCTTCGATGAGCAGTACGCCAAGCGCACGGCGGACCTTGCCCTCTACGTCCGGCAGCACCATGGCGGCCGCGACGACGCGCACCTGGGTGCGCTCGCGCTCAAGGGCGACTGCGCGTGGTGACCTTCTCCACACCGACCAGGGAACGGAAGAAGCCGCCTGGGAGGCTAGCGGCCTGCCGGTGGCGCCCGAACTGCCCCTGGGCCGGACGAACTCGCAGCCCTGCGCTTCGTGGTCCTCGCTGCCCATCCCGATGATGAAACCCTCGGCGCCGGCGGCCTGCTCGCCTCCCTGCAGGCCACGGGCGCAGCAGTGGAAGTCCTGCTGTGCACAGCCGGCGAAGGCTCGCACCCTGACTCCCCGACCCATACGCCGGAGGAACTTGCCGCTGTCCGGATCAGGGAGTTCTCCGAAGCCATGGCTGCCTTGGGCCTCCAGGACCGCTGGCACTTCCTGGGGCTGCCGGACAAGGGATTGGGCATGCACGCGGACACCATCGCCGCGGCCATCCGCGATGCCGGCCGCAGGCTTCGGGGAAACCCTGGCTCGCTGGTCCTGGTTGCTCCCTACCGTGCCGACGGCCACGCCGACCACGACGCCCTGGGCGCTGTCTCCGCTGAGGTTGCCCGCCAGGACGGCCACGGCCTGCTCGAGTACCCCATCTGGTACTGGCTGTGGGCCACTCCGGACCACGCGGACTGGCAGGACTGGCTGCGGTTCCCGCTGGACGCGACGGCCCGGGCGGCCAAGAACCAGGCCCTGCAGGCGCACTCATCCCAGGTCCGTCCGCTGTCGCCTGCAGCGGGGGACGAGGCCCTGCTGGGCGAGGGATTCCTGGGCCACTTCACCCGTGGCTACGAAATGTTCGCCTGGACGCCGCCACGGGAGACCCCGGCAGGCTCCCGCCGAAGCACCGACGCCGAACGGGTTTTCGATGACGTCCACGGGCGGTCCGAAGACCCGTGGAACTACACGTCCAGCTGGTATGAGCGGCGGAAACGTGCCCTGACGCTGGCCGCACTGCCTGCGGAGACGTACGGGTCGGGGCTGGAAGTGGGATGCTCGATCGGAACCCTGACCGCGGAACTCGCAGGCCGCTGCCGCAACCTCCTGGCTGTGGACGCGAGCGGGACGGCCCTGCAGCTGGCAGCCAGGCGGCTGGCCGGACTGCCTCATGTCGGGCTCCGCCAGCTGGTGGTGCCCCAGGCCTGGCCCGAAGGAAAGTTCGACCTGGTGGTGGTGTCCGAGGTGGGCTATTACCTCGCCGCCGATGAGCTTTCCGTGCTGTGGGACAGGATTGAAGCATCCCTCGAGCCTGGCGGGACACTGCTCCTCTGCCACTGGCGGCACCCGGTGGACGGCTGGGAGCTCGACGGCGACACGGTCCACGCCTTGGCAAGGAAGAGGCCCGGATGGAAGCCCGCCGGGCTCCACCGCGAACGCGATTTCGTCCTGGAAACGCTGGTGGCGCCCGCCAGTATCCGGCCGGGGGAGCGGCGATGACCACCGTGGGCTGCGAATGCGCTGCTTCCCTTTCCTTCGCCTGCCCGGACCATCCCGACGTCGGCTCCGTCATGGTGGTTGTCCCCGCACACAACGAGGAGTGGCACCTGGAGGGCTCAATCGCCAGTGTCCGTGCCGCCGTCGACGTCCTGCAGGCCGAGCAACCCGGCATCATCGTCCGCGCCATGCTGGTCCTGGACTCCTGCACGGACAACTCGTCCTTCCTCGCCCGGAAGTTCACGGCCGGCGACGGCCGGTTCGGCACCATGGAGGTTGCCTACCGCAGTGTCGGGCGGAGCCGGCGGGCCGGAATCCAGGCACTCTGGGCCCAGGCCGTGCCGGACGCCAGGGCGGCCTCCGGAACCTGGATAGCAAATACCGACGCCGACACGCGCGTCCCAGCGGACTGGCTGGTGCGCCAGCTCCAACTCGCGGCTGCCGGCGCGGATGTTGTCCTGGGCGCCGTGGAACCCGATGCGGACGGAATGGATCCGGAACTGCTGAGGCGCTGGCACCTGCGGCACCCGTTCGTGGAAAACCATCCGCACGTGTACGGGGCCAACCTGGGCGTCCGGGCCTCCGCCTATCGGGCAGCCGGAGGTTTTCCGCGTCACGAGTACGACGAAGACCGGACCCTCGTGGCCCGGCTCCGGGCGGCCGGGGCAGCCATCCATGCCACGGACAGCAACCGGGTGGTGACCTCGGGGCGGACAGCGGCGAGGGCTCCCCGCGGCTTCGCAGCCTACCTGCGGACCCTTGCCGGGGACTGCGGGGGAGCGGTGGGGGTTGCGGCGTTGTGAAGCACGCGCACTGGACCCGGGCAAGCGAAAGGGTGCTGCCGCACCATGCGGCAGCACCCTTGCGCGTGGACCTAGTCCTTCTTGAAGGCGTCCTTGACCTTCTCGCCCGCCTGTTTCAGGTCGGCCTTTGTCTGGTCCATTTCGCCCTCGGCCCGGAGGTTTTCGTCGTCCGTGGCCCGGCCGGCGGCCTCCTTGGCTTTGCCGCCCATCTTCTCGGCGGCGTTGTCGATCTTGTCATCCAAACCCATGGCATTGCTCCCTTCGGCTGGTGGCCGGCGGACCATGATGCCCGCCGGCCATAATCCCATGCTAGCCAGACTCGGGACGCTCCAACAGGGGCTGTCCCGCCCTTGACCTGCACATACGTGGAAACCGGAAGGATCAGACCAGCGGCGGTGCGCTGGCCACGATGTAGTCGGCGGCCGCCGGCCCGGTCATGGACAGGTTGTTGCTGTCCGGGTTGATTCCGTGTTCCGCGAGGGCGTCCCAGAGTGCATCCGGTGACTGAAGCTGTGCTTTATGGATGAGGCACCAGCTGGTGTAGAGGCCGTAAAGTTCGTCGCGTCCAAGGCCCAGGCCGGGCTCCCTGTCCGGAACAACTGCTTCGGCAAGAAATTCTTCAAAGTGGTTAGCAGGCATGTCCGCTCATTAGGGTCGACCGTGATGCCGCCGTATCTGCTTCAGCGGCCCTGCCGGCACCGGGGACCGGGGCCAGCAGAGTAATCAAGAAAGTATTGCAGTACGGATCACTTTGTCCAGTTAGGCCACCGAATTGAGGCGCTGCCAAGTGCGCGGATCGAGGGGGCCGACGGCGACTGGGGGGACTGGCCTCGGTCTCAGAGGAGGCCATCTCACCGCCGGCCCCGCCTTGCCCCGGGCCCTTGCCAAACCCGGGATCTTCAACTGGACCTACCTATAATTTTCCCCCATCTTGGAGGTCCTGCCTAGTACCTGCGGCGCACGCCCTGAGCGCGCCGCACGAGGAACGGCCGTCAAGCACAAAGAGGGGTACAGCGCCCTGCAGCGGACGCTGTACCCCTCCGTTGGAAGCAGCCGGTTGTGACTACCGGTTGCCGTGTTCCCCGCCGCCGGGGGACTCCCGGTGGCTGGCGCGGTCCCGCACCTTGTCCTTTACCCGGTCTCGGTGCGGCTCCGTTTCCTGTTGCCGGTCGTTGTCATCCTCATCCTGGTTTTCCGTGCCGTCGCCATGTTGCGCGCTGTACTTCTCACGCAGTTCGCGGCCAACCCGGATGTCTTCTTCCTCCTGCGCCTGGAGCTTTTCGCTCTTCTTGGTGTCCCTTGGCGGCAGCTGGATGGTTTCTTCCGCCTCGATGCCGGCCTCAAGCTGGCGGCCGCGTTCGAGTTCGGCATCGAACTCGGCGCCAAACAGCAGGGACAAGTTCAGGATCCAGAGCCACAGGAGCATAACGATCACGCCACCCAGGGCGCCGTACGTCTTGTTGTAGTTGCCGAAGTTGCCCACGTAAAACCCGAAGCCAAGGGACGCAATCAGGAAGACGAACAGGGCAATGCCCGAGCCCATGCTCATCCACTTGAACTTGGGCTGCTTGACGTTGGGAGTGGCGTAGTAGAGCACGGCGATGATGACGATGATGAGGGCCACCATGACCGGCCATTTAGCTATATTCCAGACGGCGAGGAAGACGCCGCTCAGCCCGATCAGGCCGCCCACTGCCTCTGCTACCGGACCGCTCAGGACCAGCATGCCGGCGAGGATCGCGATGATGACAATTGCCAGGAGGGTGACCACCAGCATGGTGCCGCGCAGCTTCACGAACGGCCGGCCTTCATCCACCTCGTACACCCGGTTCATGGCCCGCCCAAACGCGCCAACATAGCCCGATGCCGACCACAGGGCGGTGGCAAGACCGATGACCAGGGTCAGCCCTGCCGCCGGCGCGTTGGCCAGGTCTTCCACCACGCCGCTGACCGTATTGACTGTCTCCGCGGGGGCGAAACCGCGGACGATGTCCAGCAAGGCAGTGGTGGTCTTTTCCGGATCGCCGAAGATCCCGACCAGTGACACGAGGGCCAGGATGGCCGGGAACAGCGACAGGACGGCGTAGTACGTCAGCGCTGCGGCGAGATCGGTGCATTGGTCCTTGTTGAACTCGCGCAGTGTCTTCTTGAGGACGTATTTCCAGGAGGGCTTGTCCACGTCCCGGAGGTTGTCCGGTTTCCTGGAGTCGTTCGGATCCGGCGCCTGTCCTGCCTTGGCTGTGCTGGTCTCGGATGCGTCGTGAGTGGCCATGATGTGTCCTCTCGATCAGGGGCTGAAACGGACAGGCCGGTTCCGCGGGGTGCGGAACCGGCCTGTCTTCTGGTGCAGTTGCCTTGCGTTGCCGCGGGGCCCGGGCTCAGGTGTTTTGGACGTTGGTTTTGGCGTCGGTGGCGCGGTCCTTGACGTCGGTGGCGGCGTGTTGGCCTTCTGTTTTGACGTTTTGGGCTGCGTCGGTGGCGGTGGCTTTGACGTTTTCCATCGCTTCGCGGGCGGGTTCCTTGAGGTCCTGGGCCATGTCTTTTGCGGCCTCGGTGACCTGGTTGGCCAGGGGCTGGGCTGCGGTTTTGAGCTGGTCCGCGGCTTCGCGTTCTTTCTGGCTTGGCGGGATCAGGGAGGAGACTAGCATCCCGGCGCCGAAGGCGATCAGGCCTGCGGCGAGGGGGTTGCCCTGGGTTTTGGCTTTGACCTGGTCCGGTGCGTGGGACACGGCGGTGCCGGCGTCGGAGAGCCGGGCGGCGACGTTGTCCTTGGCGTCGTGGAGGGTGTCGCCGGTGTGGTGCAGGGCGTCGCTGGTGTGTCCGGTTCCGGTGTGCATGGTGTTCTGGACGCGGGTGGTGGCGTGGTCTGCTGTTCCCATGATTTTCTCCTTGACCCCGGTCACGGCGTCCCGGACTTTGTCGGTTTGGCGGTGGACGATGTTGGACGGGTGACTTTGTCCGCGACGGCGTCCACGTTGGTGCCCAGCCGGGCGCGGGTGGCTTCGATGTCTTGGCGGATTGCGTCGGGGTTCTCGCTCATCGGTTGACCTCACCTGGTTTTAGGGTTGGGGGGATTTCGGAGAGTGTTTCGCCGGTCTGGGCAGGCCTTTGATCTGCTTGAGTTCCTTGCGGCCGATGCTGGCCAGGACCGCGGCGATGATGGCCCAGAGGACGGCGACGATCACGGCGGCCCAGCCAAGCGGCATCAGGGCGCCGAGGGCGAACATGAGGGCAAGGGACAGGAAGACCAGGACGAAGTGTCCGGCCACGCCGGCGCCGGCGAGCATGCCGGAGCCTTTCCCGGCGCGGGTGGCGGATTGTTTGAGTTCGGCCTTGGCCAGTTCCACTTCCTGGCGCATCAGGGTGGACAGGTCCCGGGTCACATCACCCAGGAGCTCGCCAAGGGAGGCGTTATCGGCCTTCTGATGCGCCTCACTCGGCGGCATCTCAGGAATCTGGCTACTCATCACAAGCCGCCAGTGTGGCCATCCGCCCTGCGGTCACGGGTGAGCGGGTCTCCCGGCATGGGGTCGTCCGCAAGGTCGCGGTCGCGGAGGGGATCGTCAGCAATCCGGTTGCCCGACCATGGTTCTTCCACCAGTTGCGGGCTATCCAGGGCGCTGGCGGGACGCACGGGTTCGGCGTAACCGCCGCCGGGAGCGCCGCCGTCGTACCCCGCCGTGGTGGTGGCGGGGCCGGGGAGCTGGACCGGAGGTGGCGGAACGGTACCGCCGGCAGGTGCGTACGATTCGCTGTACTGGTCGCCGTACGGGGTGCCGGAGTACTGCCCGGCAAGGCCGGCACTGCGGCGTGTTCCGGACGACGATTCCGGGGCGCCTGCGGTGAGGCCGCGGGTGAGGCGGCCGGCCAGGACGCCGGCCCCGGCTGCCAGCAGCAGAAAGGTCCCGGGACGGTTCCGGGCGAACCGCTGGACCTCTGTCAGAAGGTCACCCGGCTCCCTGTTTTCCAGCCACGTGGCCATGGAGGAGGTGCGCTCGGCGGCCTGCCGGATGAGGTCGCTGGCCATGCCCTGCTGGTCCGGGGCGTCCGCCATGCTCCGCAGCTGGCCGGAGATAGAGCGCATGCCCTCGGCTGCCTTCTGCTGCTGCGTGCCGGCCTGGCTGGTCAGGCCCGTCTTCGCCTGGTGCAGCAGGTCCTGCGCGCTGTACTTCGCCTCCGCAGCAACGTTGGCAGCCTCGCTCTTGGCCGTCTGCGCCACGCTTTGGGCCGAATCTTTTGCCGTGCGGGCTACGTCCGCTGCTTCTTCCTTTGCCGCGTCCTTGCGGGACGCCCCGGCGGTGTCACCGGTTTGCGTCACCCCGGTCTGCGTCACCCCGGCCGGCGGAGTGGCGGCGGCTGGAAAGGTAGTGGCGGTCCGCTCGCCCGGTACACCCGTTGAGGCCGGGGGAGCCGTGTAGGCGGGATCCTCGGGCCATTGGTTCTCTGTCATCTTCGCTCTCTCTTTCCAAGAAGGCCGGCTGTTGATCAAGAACCAGCAATACTGGCCGTAAAATAATAAGCATGATTACTAATGGAAAGTAAGTACCCTTGCTAAGCGAGTTATAACGGTTCCAGAAACGTCAGCCGGAATGGCGCAGGCCTGCCCGGACATCGAAGTGGAAAGTGGTGGGTAGTTTGGAAACAGCTCCATGGGTTTGGGTGGTAGTGGCCATTGTTGTGCTCGTCCTTATTGTGTTGCTGCTGGCAACCGGAAGGCGCCGGAAGGCAATGCAGCAAAAACGCGATGAAGCCCACCGGGAACAGGCAGCCGAAATCCGCCGCGAGGCAGAAAATGTGGAACTTGATGCCCGGGAGCGCGAGGCCAAGGCTGCGCGTGCCCGTGCTGACGCAGAGCAGGCGCAGGTAAATGCCGCACGGCTCAAGCAGGAAGCCGACGCGACAGCCCGGGAAGCACAGTCGCTCCGCGCCGATGTTGCGGACCATACCCGCAGGGCGGACGAGGTGGATCCCGACGTCGGACGGGACGGAGCTGCGCGGGACCGGGATACCCGTGGTGACGGTGTCCGTGACGACACTGTTCGTGATGACGCCGTCCGGGATGACGCCGTCCGGGATGACGCCGTCCGCAGCGACGGGGTCCGCCGGGACGCCGTCCGGGATGATGCCCGTGGTGCCGCCGGCCCCGTCGGTGCCGCGGCCGGCGACGCACGCGCTGAGCGCCAGGAGGGTACGCATGTGGACCGGGACCGGATGGATGCTGCCCGTGAGGAAGCGGCACGCCGGGATGCTGCCCGGGAGGATGCGGCACGCCGGGACGGCGAGAACCCGCGGACCGGTATCTCAGCCCGCCAATGGCCTCCGGCTGGCCCCCGATAGGGCTCCCGGTCAGGGTTTACGCGGCTTGAGGACAGGGGAGGGGCTAATGCCCTTCCCCTGTCCCATGCCTTCGAGGACTTCCTTGACGGCGTCGACAGATGAGGTTCGCGCTTCCCATCCCAGGATGCGGCGGGCCCGGCTGGTATCCATCACCGGTGCCCCGGCTGCCATTTCCACCCAGCCTGAATCGGTGGGCACGAGGCGCAGCCACCAGGCCAGCCCCACCAGCCTGTGAAGCAGTCCCATGGGAATCGGAAGGATCCTGCGGGCGCCCAGGATGCGGGCCAGTTCCCGGGGCGTGAGGACGGGTTCGGCCGCGATGTTGAACGCCCCGCTGGCCCGCTGGTCGATGACCCGCCAGTAGGCCTCCGCCACATCGTCGGCGTGGACCGCCTGGAAGATGAGATCGTCAGGTGCGGGCAGCAGCGGAATCCGGGGCCGGGCCGGCAGGAGCCGCGGGTATACAGGTCCCAGGAAATACCTGCCGATTTCGCTGCCCGCGTCGCGCTGGAAGATCAGCCCCGGCCGGAGCCTGGCCACGGAGATCCCCGGCTCGGCCGCCGCGAACTCATCCAGCAGTTTTTCCTGTTCGGCCTTGTGCCGGCTGTAATGCGAGCCCGGCATGCCCTCTGCCGGCCACGATTCGTCCGTGCGCCTGTCCTTGGGGGCTTTGCTGTAGGCGCCAACTGAGGAGGCGCAGACAACCTGCTTGGCCGCTGCCGCCTTGGCTGCCGCCAGAACATTTCTGGTGCCCGTGACGTTGGTGCGGTAGAGCTGCTCGAGGTCCCGGTTGGGCTGGATCTGCCAGGCGAGGTGGACCACGGCGTCCACTCCGCGGAGCGCTGCCTCCAGCAGTGGCTTGTCCCGCTCCAGGCCGACGTCCAGGGTGTGCCAGTCCACGCCCGAATACGGTTCCCTGGTGGTGTCCGGAAGCCGCCTGCTCATGCCAACCACCTCCAGGCTTCCCGGTTTTTTGGACAGGTGGCCCTGCAGGTTCCGTAGCAGCGCTGTTCCTGCGTTTCCACTGGCTCCGGTGATGGCGATGCGCATGAAAAGGCTCCTCCGGCGGGGGGTGTGCTGATTCCGCTTACGTGTTGAGCCTATAGGGGGAAGGATTGTTTTATAAGCAACCTTATGATTTCCTACTTCTAAGTCTTGCCGCAGGCTTTCGGAACCAGACCGAGGGAACCATCGACAATGCCCGAATACTTCGCCGCGCTTGCCGTGGATGCTACGCCAGTCCGCCGGGAACAACCAGAACTCCCGCATCGAAACCCCTCAACCACCGCTTCCGGACAACTGCGGGAAACGTTTGAAAACGACCTGGTCCTCAGCTACCTGGATCTCGCGGAAGCCCTTGCCGGCCGGTTCGAGGCCCGCGGACGCGAACGGGCGGACCTGAACCAGGTGGCCTACCTTGGCCTGGTGAAGGCAGCCCGCGGGTTTGACCAGTCCAAGGGCGAAAGTTTCCCCGCCTACGCCGCCCCCACCATCACCGGTGAGCTGAAGAGGTACCTGCGGGACCGGACCTGGGTGGTCCGGCCGCCGAGGCATATCCAGGACCTCCGGACCAGGCTTTTCCGCGCCGAGCCGGAACTGACCCAGGCGCTGGGAAGGAACCCCAGCGTGGAGGAACTGGCCGGAGAGCTGGGGACGGACCCGGCGGAAGTCCAAGAAGCCATCTCGGCATCCAGCAGCATGCACCCGGATTCCCTTGACGCCGTCAACCCCAACTCGGACGCGCCGCCCATCGGCGACGTGCTGGCCTGCCCGGAAACGCCGCTGGAGCGGCTGGAGGACCTTGCCTGCCTGCGTGAGGCGATGCAGGACCTGGACGCCGCGGACCGGGAGCTTCTGTACCGCCGCTACTTCTGCGAGGAAACCCAGGTGCAGTTGGGGAAGCGGCTCGGCATGTCCCAGATGCAGGTTTCGCGCCGGCTGGCCCGCGTCCTGGTGGAACTCCAGCGGCGGCTTGAAAACAGCTCCCGTCCCGGCACTGCCCAGGACGGCGGCAACGCAGGATCATTGCGTGCCGTCCGCGGTGGCAGGGCTTCCGGCCCGGCCTCCCACACCCGCCGGTTGGGTGCCAAGCCAAGGACCGTTTAGTCCCCTAATGACCGTACGCCTGCCATGGAAAGTGTCTCCGCGGCGGGGCTGAAGGAGCAGCAGCAAACCCGCGAATTTCGTATCTTGCCTGTTCAGCGGCTCGGATCTTTCCGGTCCGAAAGCCGGGAAAAGCCTGCGGCCCTGTTTAGGAGCAGCAGGAGGAGGGAACAGGGTGCTTATGGAAAGCCCCGAAACGTCCAAGTTCCGCGCTGTCCTGTTCGACCGGGACGGAACCCTGGTGGTCGATGTGCCCTATAACGGGGACCCGGCACTGGTCCGGCCGGTGCCGGGTGCCAAAGCCGTGCTGGACGGCCTCCGGGCCGAGGGCATCGCCACCGGCGTCATCAGCAACCAGTCCGGCATCGCCCGGGGCCTGATCACTGAAGCCGATGTGGCGGGCGTGAATGCCAGGGTGGAAGAACTGCTGGGGCCTTTCGATGTGTGGGAAGTGTGCCCGCACTCGGAGCAGGACGGCTGCGCCTGCCGGAAGCCGCAGCCCGGAATGGTCCACAGCGCCTGCCGGAAGCTGGGCATCGCCGAATCCGAGGCAGCACTCATCGGCGACATCGGGGCGGATGTCCGTGCGGCGGAGGCTGCCGGAGCAACAGGCGTGCTGGTTCCCACCCCGGTGACCCGGGCTGAGGAGGTGGCAGCGGCGCGGCTGGTCGCCCCTGACCTGGCGGCCGCCGTCGGCCTGCTGCAGGGGACGCCCTGATGGGCCGCGTGCTGGTTGCACGCCTGGACAGCATGGGCGATGTCCTCCTGGCCGGGCCCGCGGTCCGGGCCGTGGCCCACGGCAGGGTTCCGGACGGCAGCGGCGCCAACCACGTGGTGATGCTGTGCGGCCGGCAGGGGGAGGCCGCGGCTGCGCTGCTGCCCGGCGCCGCGGAGGTGTACAGCTGGGACAGCCCGTGGATCATGAACCCCGCCCCGAAGATGACCGGCCCCCACGCGGACCGGCTCATCGATTTCGTCCGCAACTCACGGATCACCGAAGCGGTCATCCTCACGTCCTTCCACCAGTCCCCGCTGCCGCTGGCCCTGCTGCTGAGGCTGGCCGGCGTGGAGCGGATCACCGGGGCGTCCACCGATTACGCCGGGTCGCTGCTGGATGTCAGGCTCAAGCCCGGTGAGGATTTCCCGGAGGACCAGCCCGAGGCCGAGCGGGCGCTGGGCATCGCGGAGGCCGCCGGGTTCCGGCTGCCGGCCGGGGACGACGGCAAGCTCCACCTCGCGTCCGTCCCCGATGTACGGGACCTGGTGGGCACCGAACCCTACGTGGTGGTCCATCCGGGGGCTGCCGTCCCGGCCAGGGCGTGGCCGCCGCTGCACCACGCCGCGGCCGTCGAACTGCTTCAGGGCGCGGGACGCCGGGTGGTGGTGACGGGCGGCCCCAACGAGGCCTCACTGACCGCCACCGTGGCCGGCCCTTCCGCGCTGGACCTCGGCGGACGGACCGACCTCTCAACCCTGGCGGGTGTCATGGCGGGGGCCGACGCGGTAGTCACCGGGAACACCGGCCCCGCCCACCTCGCAGCCGCCGTGGGCACTCCGGTGGCGTGCCTGTTTTCGCCCGTGGTGCCCGCCATCCGCTGGGCGCCGTACGGGGTGCCGCTGGAACTGCTGGGCGACCAGAACGCGGCCTGCCGGATGACCCGCGCCCGCGTCTGCCCGGTCCCGGGCCATCCCTGCCTCGACTCCGTCTCGCCCGAGGAGGTGGTTGCCGCCGTCGAACGGCTGATCGGCGGAGTGAGCTCCTTCAGCACCCATGTCAGCACCCGTAGAAAGGCCCGTAACAGATGAGAATCCTGCTATGGCATGTCCACGGTTCCTGGACGGACGCGTTTGTGCGCGGACGTCATGAGTACCTGCTTCCTGTCCTGCTGGAAGGTGGTGCCTGGGGACTTGGCCGTGCCGGCAGGGACTGGCCGCCTTCAGTGCGGGAGGTGGACCTGGCAACGCTCGACGCCGACGCCGTTGACGCCGTCGTGCTTCAGCGCCCGGAAGAGATTGCGGAGGTGTCCCGGCTGCTGGGCGGACCCGGGCCGCGACCTGCCGGCGGTGTACGTGGAGCACAACACCCCCAAGGGCAATTTTCCGAACACCCGCCATCCGCTCGCGGACCAGGACAGCATCCCGGTGGTCCACGTGACCCATTTCAACCGACTGGCCTGGGACAACGGCTCGGCTCCCGCCACCGTCATTGAGCACGGGATCCCGGACCCGGGCACCTGTACACGGGGGAGCTGGCCGAGCTGGGCGTTGTGGTTAATGAGCCGGTGCGCCGCGGCCGGGTGACCGGAACCGATCTGCTGCCGGCCTTTGCCTCGGTGGCGCCCCTTCAGGTCTTCGGCATGAAGACGGACGGGCTCGCCGCCGCCACCGGCATCGATGCGTCCCGGCTGGCGGCCCGGGGCGACCTGAAGACGCAGGAACTGCACCGGGAACTGGCCCGCTGCCGGGTCTACGTGCACCCCATGCGCTGGACGTCCCTGGGCCTGTCCCTCCTGGAAGCCATGCACCTGGGCATGCCGGTGGTGGCGCTGGCCACCACCGAAGCGCCGCGGGCGGTGCCGCCGGAGGCCGGCGCCGTCTCCGCCGACATCGACGAGCTGCTCCGCTGTGCGCAGAGGCTGGTCGCCAATCCGGATGAAGCACGACGGCGGGGCGCAGCCGCCCGTGAGGCGGCGCTGGAACGCTACAACCTGGGCACGTTCCAGGACCGCTGGGATGAGCTGCTGGCGGACCTGCGGAGCCGGCCCCGTCACTCCGTCAACGAGCACCCGGACGAGCGGATCCTTGTCCCGGCGCCAGAGAGGAAGACCCCATGAAAATCGCCATGATTTCCGAGCACGCCAGTCCGCTGGCGGCCCTGGGCGGAGTGGACGCGGGCGGACAGAACGTCCATGTTGCCGCGCTGTCCGAAGCGCTCGCCAAGCGGGGCCACCACGTCACCGTCTACACCCGCAGGGATGCAACGGAGCTCCCGCCAGGGTCCGGGTGGGTCGCCGGCTTGAGGTTGTGCACGTCGATGCCGGCCCCGCCCGGCACGTGCCCAAGGATGAGCTGCTTCCCTACATGGGGGAGCTCGCGGACGGTGTGGCCAGGGACTGGGGACAGCGGCCGCCGGACGTGGTGCACGGCCACTTCTGGATGTCCGGTCTTGCCGCGCTTGACGCTGCGCGCCGGCCCGACGCGGGATACCGCGTCCCGGTGATCCAGACCTTCCACGCCCTCGGCACGGTGAAACGCCGGCACCAGGGCGCAGAGGACACCAGTCCCACCGAACGCCGCTGGCTGGAGCCCGGCGTGGGCGCTCCGCGGACAGGATCATTGCCACCTGCTCGGATGAGGTTTTTGAGCTCAAGGCCATGGGCATCACCACGGGCAAGATCTCCATCGCCCCCTGCGGCGTGGACCTGGGCTTCTTCTCGGCTGAGGGACCCGCTGCCGCCCGGAAGCGGCGCCACCGGGTCCTCTCGGTGGGCCGGCTGGTGCCGCGCAAGGGCGTCGACCTGGTGATCCGCGCCCTGCCGCACCTGCGTGCCGCGGGGTTCGACGACGTCGAGCTCCTCATTGTGGGCGGCGGCGGGGATTCCGGCGTCCTGCACGCGGACCCGGAGGTGCGCCGGCTGCTGGCCCTCGCTGCCGAGCTGGGCGTCGCGGACCAGGTCTCGCTGCAGGGGCAGGTGTCCCGCGCCGAAATGCCCGGGATCTTCCGCAGCGCCGACGCCGTGGTCTGTGCGCCCTGGTACGAGCCGTTCGGCATCGTCCCGCTGGAGGCGATGGCCTGCGGCGTCCCCGTGGTGGCGGCTGCCGTGGGCGGCCTGCGGGACACCGTGGTGGACCACGCCACCGGCCTGCACGTGCCGCCGCGGGACCCGGAAGCGATCGCCTCGGCGCTCGCGCTGCTGCTCGGAAACCCGGACCTGCGCACCGAACTCGGCAACGCCGGCCAGGTGCGTGCCCGCACCAGGTACTCGTGGGAGCGGGTGGCCGCCGAAACGGAGAAGGCCTACCAGCTCGCCGTGGCGGAGACCCCGGCCGGCGCCATACCCATGGAAGGAGCAGCGCTGTGACTGCTGAATGGTCCCTGAGGGAAGCCGACCTGCGGGTGCTGGCCACCGCGCCGGCGCTGCCCGCCGTGCTGCCTGGGGCGGCTTTTGTCGACCCGGACAGTGCCGATGCCGTGCGCAGCCACCTGGACAACGTGGTTCCGGCGCTGGAATCGCTCCGCAGCCAGTCCGGCCGCCTCGCCGCCTGGGGAGTTGAGCTCGCCCAGCGGCTGCTGCGCGGCCAGCGGCTCCTCGCCGCCGGCAACGGCGGGTCCGCCGCCGAGGCACAGCACCTCACCGCCGAACTGGTGGGCAGGTTCGACGGCGAACGCGTCCCGTTCTCCGCCATCTCCCTGCACGCGGAATCCTCCGCCGTCACGGCCATCGCCAATGACTACGGCTACGACGAGGTGTTCGCCCGCCAGGTCCGGGCGCATGCCCGTTCCGGCGATGTGCTGATGCTGCTGTCCACCAGCGGCAAGAGTTCCAACCTGCTGCGCGCCGCGGAGGCGGCAGCGCGGCTCAACGTGACCACGTGGGCGCTGACCGGAACAGGCCCCAACCCGCTGGCCGATGCCTGCGACGAGGCCGTGATGGTCGACGCCCTCAACGCCAATGCCCAGGAAGGGCACCTGATCGCGCTGCACGCCGTGTGCCGGGCCTTCGACCTCGAGGTGGCCCGCCGCAGTCCCACGGTGGGAGGTGGCCGGCCATGAGGATCGTGGTGGTGGGCGACGTCATGCTGGACGTTGACCTTTCGGGTGAGGCCACCCGCCTCAGCCCCGATGCTCCGGTTCCCGTGGTGGATGTCTCGGGCGTCCGCCGTCGTGCCGGGGGCGCCGGGCTGGTGGCCCGGATGCTGGCCGAGGACGGCTGGCCGGTCACCCTGGTGACGGTTATTGGCGACGACGACGCCGGGCGGCAGCTAAGGGAGCACCTCGCCGGAGTGCGGCTCGTGGCAGGCCCCAGCGGCTACCCTTCGCCGGTGAAGACCCGGGTGCGGGCAGGCTCGCGCCCCTGGTGCGCTTCGACCAGGGGTGCGAAAAGACGCCGGTACCCGACGTCAACCCCGCCATGCTCAGCGCCGTGGAGCAGGCGGGGGTGATCATCGTCGCGGACTACGGCAGGGGAGTGGCCGCCAACCCGCGGCTCCGCGAACTCCTCACCAGGCTGGCCCGGAAGGTGCCCGTCATCTGGGATCCGCATCCGTCCGGTCCGGACCCGGTGCCCGGCGTGGCAGTGGCCACGCCCAACCTGTCCGAAGCGGTCAGGGCCGCCCAGGCCTTGGCACCCAAGGACCCGCAGCCAGCAGCGGACAAGGGGGCAGCCGGCGGAAAGGACGGGTCCGGGGACCATGCCGCAGAGGCGGGCCGCATCCTGCTGGACCACTGGCAGAGCAACGCGGTGCTGGTCACCCGGGGAGAGCAAGGCGCCGTCCTGCTGCGCCGCGATGGCCAGGAGCCGCTCACCGTGCCTGCTCCCCGGGTGGAAGCGGGGGATCCCTGCGGCGCCGGGGACCGGCTCGCAGCGGGCCTGGCCGTGCACCTGCTGGCCGGGCGGAGCCTGGAGGAGGCCGCCGGCCTGGCGGTTCACGACGCCGCCGATTTCCTCGCTGCCGGCGGGGTGGCGGCGCTTCCCGACCGCACCACTGGTCCTGCCGGGCAGGACGCTGAAACGGACGGCGCAGCATCCGACCCGCGGTCCCTCAGGGCGAAGCGCCGCCCCACCGAGCCGCTGCTGCTGGCCAGGACGGTCCGGCAGAACGGCGGAACCGTGGTGGCCACCGGCGGCTGCTTCGACCTGCTCCATGCAGGCCACGTCCGTTCCCTCACCGCGGCCCGCGAGCTGGGGGACTGCCTGATCGTCTGCCTGAACTCGGATGACTCGGTGCGGCGGCTCAAGGGCCCGGAACGTCCCATTATCGGCCAGCTCGACAGGGCCGAGCTGCTGCTCGCCATGGAGTGCGTGGACGCGGTGCTGGTCTTCGACGAAGACACCCCCGAGGCCGCCCTGGAGCGGCTGCGCCCGGACATCTGGGTCAAGGGCGGCGACTACAAGGGCGCCCGGCTCCCGGAATCGGACCTGGTGGAAAGCTGGGGCGGCCGCTGCCTCACGGTTCCCTACCACCCGGCGCGGTCCACCACCGGACTCGCCAACGCGCTCGCCAAGGTGGGCTGACCGGCCCTCCCCGCGCTACACGACAACGTATTTACCCATGTGAAAGGAACACCATGACCGCAGAATCGCATGCACCCGGCCGCGTCCTCATTACCGGAGGGGCCTCCGGACTGGGCGCCGCCGTCGTCGAGGCCGTCCTCAACGCGGGCGGCACCCCGGTGGTGCTGGACCGCGACATCAGCAACGTCTCCGGCGTGAAGGCCTTCGAAGTGGACGTCGCCGACCGCCTGGCGGTGGAAGTCGCGGTGCGCGAAGCCGCCGAGACGGTGGGCGGGCTGGACGCGGTGGTCACCGCCGCCGGGATCGACCGCTGCGGCAAGCTGGCCGACGTGGATGCCACGGAGTGGGAAAAGGTCATCGGCGTGAACCTGATGGGCACCGTGTCCGTGGTCCGGGCCGCCCTGCCGTACCTCAAGGCCACCCACGGCCGGGTTGTCACGGTCGCTTCCACGCTGGGCAAGCGCGCGGTGGCTGACGCCACAGCCTACTGCGCCTCCAAGTTCGGCGTGGTGGGCTTCAGCCACGCGCTCGCCGCCGAGACTGGCGGGGAAATCGGCGTCACCACCATGATCCCGGGCGGGATGAAGACCCGCTTCTTCGATGACCGCACCGAACAGTACAAGCCCCAGGACGATTCGAGGCTCAACGATCCGGCGAACGTGGCCAAGGCCATCCTGTTCGCGTTGTCCCAGCCGAAGGGCTGCGAAGTCCGCGAGATGCTGGTCTGCCACGAGGAGGAGGGCTCCTGGCCCTAAGCCCAGACCGGCCCTGCATGAACCGACGGGAGGAACCCCATGCCTACAACAGCCACCGAAACCATCAGCCAGGACACCGCCAGCGGTTCCGGCATCACCATCCGGGATCCACGCACGGGTGACATCCTGTGGACGGTGCCCGAAGCCGGGCCGGGTGCAGTGGACCATGCCGTGGAAGTGGCCCGCAGTGCCACCGCCGAATGGGCGGCCACGGCCCCGGGAGAGCGGGGTGCCGCGCTGCGCTCCGCTGCCCGTGCACTCGATGCCGCAGCGCAGGAGCTGGCCGGCCTCAACGCCAGCGAAACCGGCCGGCCGGTGGAGGAAGCGCTCGCCGGCATTGCCGCCGGGGTGTCCACCCTGGAGCAGTACGCCGAGCTCGGCCCGGTGCACCGTGGCCACAGCCTCCGCGGAAACCGGCTCGCCTCCGACTACACGGTGGCCGAACCCCGGGGCGTGGCAGTCCTCCTGACGCCCTGGAACGATCCGGTGGCGGTGGCCTGCGGCCTGATCGGCGCAGCCCTGGTCACCGGAAACACCGTCATCCACAAGCCCAGCGAGCGGTGCCCGCGCCTGGGCGAGGCGCTCGGCGAGGTCCTGGCGCCGGCCTTTCCGCCAGGGGTGTTCCTTACGGTCAACGGCGGGGCGGAGGTGGGCGCCCTGCTGTCCCAGGCCGACGTGGATGTGCTGGCCCACGTGGGGTCCAGCGCCTCTGGTGCCCGGATCGCCCGGGCCGGGGCGCTGACCGGAGCCCACGTGATCAGGGAGAACGGCGGCAACGATCCGCTGCTCGTGGACAGCGATGTGGATCCCGCCTGGGCCGCCAGCCAGGCCGCCATCGGTGCCTTCAGCAACAGCGGCCAGATCTGCACAGCGGTGGAGCGGATCTACGTCCACAAGGCCATCGCGGAGGAGTTCTGCGCCGCCCTGCAGGCAGAGGCCGCGCAGCGCAACAGCAACGGCAGCGTGGCGCCGCTGGTGGACCTGCGCATGCGCGACGAGGTGCACGCCCAGGTTGCGGACGCCCTGGAACAGGGTGCCCGGGCGGTTGAGGGCGGCACCCTTCCGGACGGGCCGGGTCCTTGTATCCGGCCACCGTGCTGCTGGACTGCACGGACGGGATGCAGGTCATGACAGAGGAGACCTTCGGCCCGGTTGCCCCGGTGCAGGTGGTGGACACGTTCGACGACGGCCTGCGCCTGGCATGCAGCGGCAGGTATGGCCTGGCCGCCACAGTCCTGAGCGGCAATATCGCGCACATCCAGCAGGCGGTCGCGGCCCTGCCGGTGGGAACCGTCAAGGTCAATGAGGTGTTCGGCGGCGCCCCGGGCGGCGCGGCACAGCCGCGCGGCGACAGCGGGCACGGGTTCGGTTACGGCCCGGAGCTGCTGGACGAGTTCAGCCAGGTGAAGGTGGTGCACATTGCTGCCCCGCCCGCGACGACCCCCCGGAAGGACCAGCCATGAGCACGTCTCCCGAAGCCGTGGACCTCTCCAGCCAGCGGGCGCTGTCGGAGTGGCTGCCCGGGCGGCTGGCGGCGGAAGAACCACGCATCCTGGTGATTGGCGACCTCATGCTGGACGGCTGGTGGAGCGGCACCATCGAGCGGCTCTGCCGCGAGGCCCCCGCCCCGGTGGTGGACATCCAGGTCCGGGAGTCCGTCCCCGGCGGTGCAGCCAACACCGCCATGAACCTGGCCGCCCTGGGCGCGCGGGTTTCCGTGGCCGGGATCATCGGCACCGACGACGCCGGCGTGGACCTGCGGAACCAGCTGGTGGCTGCCGGCATCGACGTCCGGCACCTGCAGACCCACCCGGACATGGTGACCACCACCAAGACCAGGATCAGCAGCGGCGGGCAGGTGATGCTGCGCCTGGACGACTCAGCCAGGACTGTGCCGGCCGACGCGCTGGCCGCGCTGGCCGCCTCGGTGCGCGCCGCCGTCGAACGCCAGGATGCCGTCCTGGTCTGCGACTACGGCAACGGCGTCCTCGCCGGGCCGGTGCATGACGGACTGGTGGCGGCGCTGGGGTCCCGGGAGGGCGTGGCGCGGCGGCCCCTGGTGGTGGTCGATTCGCACGATCCCCGCCCCTGGGCTCCGCTGCACCCTGACCTGGTCACCCCGAACGCGCAGGAAACGGCGCGGCTGCTGGACCGGCGGCTGCCCGACGGACAGGAACGCGTGGACGCCGTGGGTGCGCACGCCGAAGCCCTGCTCGCGGCCACCGGCGCCCGGGCGGTGGTGGTCACCCTGGACCGCGACGGCACGGTTCTGCTGACGTCCGACGGCGTCCGGCACCGCACGTGGGCACGGCCGGCGGCCGAGAAGCAGGCCTCCGGGGCCGGCGACACGTTCGTTGCGGCCCTCACGCTGGGCCGCTCGGCCGGGCTGCCCCTGACCGCGAGCCTGGACCTGGCGCAGTCCGCAGCGGATGTGGTGGTGCACCAGCCGGGCACGTCGGTGTGCAGCACAGAACAGCTGGGCCGCTACCTCCGGGCCTTCGCGGACACCGCGCTGGGTGCCGACGAACTGGAACGGCAGCTCGACGTGCACCGGGCGCAGGGGCAGCGGATCGTGCTGACCAACGGCTGCTTCGATGTGCTGCACAGCGGGCACACCCGCTACCTCAACCAGGCCAAGCAGCTGGGCGACATCCTGGTGGTGGCCCTCAACAGCGACGACTCGGTCCGCCGGCTCAAGGGCGCCGGCCGGCCCATCAACGCCGTGGGCGACCGGGCCGCCGTGGTGGCCGCCCTCAGCTGCGTGGACTACGTGACCGTCTTCGACACCCCCACCGCCGGGCCGCTCATCCGGCAGCTCCGCCCGGAGGTCTACGCCAAGGGCGGGGACTACACCCCGGAGATGCTGGCGGAGACCCCGGCCGTGGAGGAATACGGCGGCCGGGTGGCCATCCTGGACTACGTGGCGGAACGCTCCACCACCGCCGTGGTCAACCGGATCAGGGACGGCGAGGGTGCCGCTTCGGCCATCTAGCTGTTTCCGCAGGCCCGCCTCTGTCCGCGAAGGACCGGAGGCGGGCCATGGATTCAACTAGGGTTGAAGCATGACTGAGGCGCGGCACGGGTAATGGCGAAACGCGGAAAGTCAGGGGGCCGGGCCGGCCGGACGGCGGCTGTCACGGCCGAACAAACCAAGGGGACAAAGCCTGGCGGTCCCGTGGAAGGCGTCTACTACATCGATACCGGCGACTGCGAGCTGATCGCGGACCAGGACAACTCCACCGGCTGGCTCCTGAAGATCAACGGCGTCATGAGCTCGCACATCGACCTCGCCGACCCGCTGTTCCTCGACTTCGAGTACATGCGCTGGATGGCGGCGCTGATCGAGTCGCGCTGGCCGCCGTCGGGCATTGCTTCCGGAGGCTCCGCAGCGGGCACCGGCACAACCTCCCGGCTGCGCGGGCTGCATTTGGGCGGCGGCGCCTGCTCGCTGGCCCGCTACTTTGCCGCCGCCTACCCCGACGCGCGGCAGGTGGTGGTGGAGCTCGACGGGAAGCTGGCCGAATATGTCCGCGGCTGGTTCGACCTCCCCAAGGCCCCGCTGCTGCGCCTGCGGGTGGGGGAGGCCCGCCAGGTGACGGAGACCCTGACCCCGGACACCCGGGACTTCATCATCCGGGACGTCTTTGCCGGTGCCCTGACCCCGCGCCCGCTGACAACGGCCGAGTTCAACCAGCACGTCCGCCGGGTCCTCGCCCCCGGCGGGGTGTACGTCGTGAACTCGGGCGACGGGCCGGACCTCAAGAACGCGCGTGAAGACGCCGCCACCATCGCGGCCGCCTTCGCGCACACCGTCATCATCGCCGACCCCGCCATGCTGAAGGGCAGGCGCTACGGGAACATGGTGATGGCCGGCAGCGACGTTCCCTTTGGGGACGATCCGCAGCTTGCCCGCCGGCTCCTGGGCGGCGCGGTCCCGGCACACCTCTGGGACGACGCCCAGGTCCGGGCCTTCGCTGCCGGCGCCCCGGTCCGCCACGACCCTCCCGCACCGGTGGATGGGCCCGGTCAAACCAGTCACCCATCGATTGCTGAGTAACTGCCGTTATCAGGGCTCATAACGGCAGTTATGGAGCAGTCGATGAGGAGGAAGCCCGGCCCAGGAGCGCCTCCCGGTGGGCGGCCACCTGGTCCCGCAGCGCCTGCACCACGGCCGCGACCGCCGGCCGTCGCAGTGACTCCGCACGCAGGACCATCCAGTAGGGGAGCAGTTCGGCGATCTCATCCGGGAACAACCGGACCAGGTCATCGTGGAGGTCGCCCATGAAGCAGGGCAGGAATCCCACACCTGCGCCCGCCCGCGTGGCCTCGACGTGGACGAAGACGTTGGTGGACGTCAGTCCGTCGCGCATGGCGGGGACCAGCCGGCGCGGCGCGTCCAGGTCGTCCACCTGCAGCATCGAGTCCACGAAATACACCAGCGGATGCTCGTTGAGCTCGGCCACGCTGCCGGGCATCCCATGCTCGGCAAGGTAGGCCCGTGAGGCGTACATGCCCAGCATGTATTCGCCCAGCCGCACGGCCTCGGCACGGTGCACCTGCGGCTCTCCCACCACCACCTCGATGTCAAGCCCCGAGCGCTGCTGCAGAGCCCGCCGGGTCATGGTCACCACCTCCACGCTGAGGCCCGGGTGGTCACGGCGGAGCCGGGCCACTGCAGGAGCCGCGATGTAGGCGCTGAACCCGTCGGTCGCCGTCATGCGCACGACGCCGGTTATCGGGTCCGGTGCCTTGCCCGCCGGTCCCAGCGTGCCCAGGACGGCCTCCACCTGCTCGGCCACAAGCACCGCCTGCTGGCCCAGCTCGGTCAGTTCCCAACCGCCCGCGGCGCGGGCAAGGACCCGGCCGCCCAGCGCTTTCTCCAGCGCGGCGATCCTGCGCGAGACGGTGGTGTGGTTCAGCCCCAAGGCCTGGGCCGCCGTCGTAAATTTTGCCGAGCGGGACACTGCGAGCAGGACCAGGAGGTCATCCGGATTGGCGTTCATATCTGCAATTCTGCACATGGCGGGTGCCGGTTTGGTTATTGAAGCCGCATCTGTGTGCAGCAATACTCAGGGTAGCCGTCAGTGCTGGAGACCAGCACGTGTCAGTGAAGACACCAAGGAGAAACAGTGAGCGCAGAGCAACGCCCCGCAAACCAGGCAGCCGGGTCCGGCGGTGATTTGAACGGCCGGAAGGCGCTGGTTACCGGAGGTGCCAGTGGAATCGGAGCGGCGTGCGTGCGGGAGCTCGCGGCGCGCGGGGCCAAGGTGGTGGTGGCCGACGTCGACTCCGCCGGCGCCGCCGCGCTCGCCGACGAGGTGGGCGGCACCTCCTGGGCTGTGGACCTGCTGGATGTGGACCGGCTCGCCACCCTGAGCCTGGACTGCGACATCCTGGTGAATAACGCCGGGATCCAGCGCATCAGCCCCATCGAGGAGTTCGATCCCGCCGATTTCCGGCGGCTCCTCACCCTGATGCTGGAGGCGCCGTTCCTGTTGATCCGGGCGGCACTGCCGCACATGTACGCCAACAATTTTGGCCGGATCATCAACCTTTCCTCGGTTCACGGTATTCGGGCTTCGCCGTTCAAGAGCGCCTACGTCGCCGCCAAGCACGGGCTTGAGGGGCTCAGCAAGGTGACGGCGCTGGAGGGCGGGGAGCACGGGGTGACTTCCAACTGCATCAACCCCGGCTATGTGCGCACGCCGCTGGTGGAGTCGCAGATCGCGGACCAGGCCAAGGTGCACGGCATCCCCGAGTCCGAAGTCCTGGCCAGGGTGATGCTTACCGAGTCCGCCATCAAGCGCCTGGTGGAGCCGGAGGAGGTAGCATCCCTGGTGGCGTGGCTGGCGTCGGCCCCTGCGGGAATGGTCACCGGTGCCAGCTACACCATGGACGGCGGCTGGTCAGCGAAGTAGCCCCCCTCGAGTTCTTGTCCTTTGGGGGTTAGTCAAGGCGTTTGAGCTGCCGGTGGTCGTAGAAGAACACGCCCTGTGCTGTGTCCACACCGGCGGCGGTTCCCTGCAGGAACACCACCACCCCCTCATGCCGGCCCTTGAAGGGATCGTCACCCACTACGGCGTCGCCGATCTTGAAAGGGGAACGTGGGGCGAAGGACCTCCGGACCCGGGTCCAGGTGTGCTTTGCGGCTTCGGCCAGGCTGACGGGCCGGCCCATGCTGTAAGGGTCCTGGACTTGGGCTTTGACCATGCGAACCAACTCCTCGAAAGCGGCAGGGGCCGCTCACTGGCGGTGCAGGTCAACCGGAACGCTCCCAGCAGAGGGCGGCCCTCCCATTCCGGCTGGGCACCTTACCCCAAAGCTATGCGCTATTCACATCAGTCACACCAGTAACAGGTACTCGTCTTTGCTTGGGCCGCTACTTGCCTTGCCCGGCTCCGCGACTGCTCTGGCCGTTGATGATGTCGTCAGCGTTGTCGAAGGCCCAGGCAACAGGGGCACCAGCAGTCCGCTGAGTTCGTACCCCTTCTCCGTGAGGCTGTAGTCGACGCGTGGCGGAATGACCGGCTGGGCGTGCCTGCTGACCAGGCCGTCCCGTTCCAGGGTCTTGAGCGTCTGGGCCAGCATTTTTTCGCTGATGCCCTCGGCCCGCCGCCGCAATTCGCTCCACCGCTGCTCCCCTTCGGACAGGGACAGCAGGATCAGCACGCCCCATTTGCTGGTGATGTGGTCCAGCAGGGTCCGGCTGGGGCACCCGGCCGGGAAGACGCCGTCGGCAAAGCTGCGGGGCAGCGGGGACGGATGCGTGGTGGCTTCCATGGACCTAGCTTACCGCGGGGTCAGTACCTTACTTCAAAGTGCGTACTATCTTTCGGGAAGTAAACCCAGCGGACCATGGTTGTGCCCTTCGACAGGCTAAAACCAAACGAAAGGACCCATTGTGAGCATCGTCGTAACCGGAGCCACCGGACAACTCGGCCGCCACGTCATTGAGGCACTGCTGGAGCGCAACGTTCCCGCGCAGGACATCGTGGCCGCCGGCCGCTCCATCGACAAGCTCGCGGACTTCGCGGAGCAGGGCGTGCAGGTCCGGCGCATGGACTATGCGGACACGGCATCCGTGGCTGCGGCCCTGCAGGGTGCCCGCCGGGTGCTGCTGGTCTCCGGCAGTGAGGTGGGCCAGCGGGTGGAGCAGCACCGCACTGTTATTGAGGCGGCCAAGGCCGAAGGCGTGGAGCTCCTGGCGTACACCAGCATTGCGAACGCCGATACCACCGGCATGCTGCTGGCCGCCGAGCACAAGGAGACGGAAGCCATCCTCCGGGGATCCGGCGTCCCCTTCGTCCTGCTGCGCAACGGCTGGTACCTGGAAAACTACACGGGGCAGCTGCCGGGAACCCTCGCCCAGGGTGGGCTCGCCGGCGCCGCGGGCTCGGGCAGGGTCAGCGGTGCCTCCAGGGCTGACTACGCGCACGCGGCCGCGGCGGTCCTGGTTGCCGACGGGCAGGCGGGCAAGGTGTACGAGCTGGGCGGCGACGAAGCTTTCACCATGGCGGACCTGGCCGCCGAGATCACCGCCGCCACCGGCAAGGAGACCAGCTACAACAACCTGCCCGCCGAGGATTACGCGGGCCTGCTCGCGGGCGCCGGCGTTCCGGCTGCCTTCGCGGAAATCCTTGCCGACTCGGACCTGGGCATCGCCCGCGGCGACCTGCTGGTCAGCACGGGCGACCTGCGGAAGCTGATTGGACGGCCGACGACGTCCCTCGCCGAGGCGGTGCGGTCGGCGGCCGCCGCCGTCTGACGAACGCGCCGCACCTCCCGGCGCTCCCGCACATCCTGCAGGTTTTGGGGGATCCCTCTGTCACCCGGTGAGAGAGGGATCCGACATACCCGTGCATTAAGTGAGCGAGCGCCGGGAGGGGGTCAGGACTTGCTGCCCGTGAGGGCGAGGGTGCCGCCCAGTCCGATCATCAGTGCTCCGCCCGTGGCCTCCACAGCGTCCACCCTGCGCGGAGACCGGGCGAACCACTGCCGGGCCGTGCCGGCGGCAATGGCCCAGAGGCTGTCCGAGACCAGGGCGATCAGCAGGAACACAGCGCCCAGCAGGCCCAGTTGCAGGGGGATGGCGCCGGACGGATAGTCCACGAACTGGGGCAGGACGGCAACGAAAAAGACGACCGACTTGGGGTTGGTGGCACCCACAATGGCGCCCTGCCCCACCAGCCGCCAGGGCGCGGACGGGGCAGGGTTTCGTTTCGGCGCTGCCGGCCTGCGGTGATGCCGGATTGCCTGCACGCCCAGATAGACGAGGTAGGCGGCACCGGCAAACTTCACGATGGTGAAGAGAGCCACGGACTGCGCCACCACGACGCCCACCCCCAGGGCCACGGCAGCCACCTGGAGCAGCTGCCCCGCCGCATTTCCCAGGACGGTGAGGACACCGCCCTTCCAGCCCAGGGCCAGGGAACGGCCGATCACGAAGAGCACGCTCGGCCCCGGGACGGCAATGAGTACCACCGAGGCGAGCGAAAACGCCAGCAGGTTGGAGAGGGGAACCATGCCTGATTTTCAGTCCCGGGGCGGGGCGGGCGGCACCGGTCGGGCCATGCCGGACCAGCCTTCCCGGGCAGGCTGGACCACGGGCAAGGGCGACGTTTCGTCCACAAGGTAGGCCCGGCGTCGTCCGTTGCTGCAGTCACTGGCGATGTCTGGAATCCCAGACAACGGTTCTTGCTAGCGGTGGTCTGTTCTTCCCCTAAGGGCGCATCCTTGTGTATGGGATACCGGACAGTTCCGGTTTCCCGGAGGGAGGAGTACCTGTGGCAGTAACGGAAACCCAGCCGGCCCCCGCGCGCGAAGCAAGGGTGGCGTCGAAAGTTCCCGCGGCCGAAAACACGCTGCGCATTTTGAAGCTGCTCGCGTCCCGGCGGGGGCCGATGGCAGCGTCCCAGATCGCGGCGACACTCGGGCTGCCGCGCTCCAGCGTCTACCACCTGCTGGGGGTCATGGAGGCCAACGGCTTTGTGCTCCACCTGCATGAGGAGCAGCGCTACGGGCTGGGGATCAGCGCCTTCGAACTCAGTTCCGCGTACTCCGCCAGGAGCCGCTGTCCCGGCTGGGCCGCCCGCTGCTGGCGTCGCTGGTGGACGCCATCGGCGAGAGTGCGCACCTGGCCGTGCTGCACGGCCGCGACGTGCTGTACATCGTGGAGGAGCGGGCCAAGAACCGCCCGTCCCTGGTGACCGACGTCGGCGTCCGGCTTCCCAGCCACCTCACCGCCAGCGGGCGCGCCATCCTCGCCGCACTGCCCAAGTCTCAGGTCCGCGCGCTCTACCCGAACGCGGCTGCGTTCACGGCCCGGCATGAGACCGAGACGCCCATCATGAAGTATTCCGCGCTGTCCTCCACCTGGACCAGGTCCGGCACCGCGGCTATGCCACCGAGCACGGCGAGGTGACGCCAGGGTTCGGGTCCATCGCCGCCGCCGTCACCGACCACCTGGGCTGGCCCACGGCCGCCGTCGCCGTCACCTTCCTCGAGGATAAGCTGGCGGCGGACGAGTGGCCCGCGCTGGCCGCCCGGGTCCAGAAGGTCGCCGACGAACTATCGGTCCGGATTCACGGACGCCCCGGCAAATAACCCTCGTTGCTCCATCACTTACGGCTGCTAAAACCCCGGAATGGGAGCCTTAAGTGATAGAGCAACCTGGCCGGCCGCGGGTGTCTGGAATGCCGGACAGCACCCTCGCAAAACCCCTGTGAACCCCCTTCCCAAAGGGCTTTAGTTGTTACAGAAGTTCTTTCCCATCACAGACACACATGAAAAGGAGCCATCATGGCACCCGCCGATTTCACCACCGGTGCCCGCCCGGTCAAAGCTGCCCGCGGCACCGGGCTCACCGCCAAGTCCTGGCAGACCGAAGCGCCGTTGCGCATGCTGATGAACAACCTGGACCCCGAGGTCGCCGAGCGCCCGGATGACCTGGTGGTCTACGGCGGCACCGGCCGTGCTGTCCGGTCCTGGGCCGCGTTCGACGCCATCACCCGGACCCTGGAAACCATGGAAAGGACGAGACCCTGCTGGTCCAGTCCGGCAAGCCGGTGGGTGTGTTCCGCACCAACGAATGGGCGCCCCGGGTGCTGCTGGCCAACTCCAACCTGGTGGGGACTGGGCCACGTGGCCGGAGTTCCGCCGGCTCGAAGCCGAGGGCCTGATGATGTACGGCCAGATGACCGCCGGGTCCTGGATCTACATCGGCACGCAGGGAATCCTGCAGGGCACCTTCGAGACCTTCGCCGCGATCGCCCGCAAGCTCACCGGGGACGAGAACGGCACCCTCGCCGGCACCCTGACCCTCACCGGCGGCTGCGGCGGCATGGGCGGCGCCCAGCCACTGGCTGTCACGCTGAACGAGGGCGCCTGCCTGATTGTCGACGTCGACGAGACCCGCCTGCGCCGCCGCGCCGGCAAGCGCTACCTGGACGAAGTGGAAACCGACCTCGACGCCGCCATCGCCAAGGTGCTCAAGGCCAAGGAAGAGCGCCGCGGCTGGTCTGTGGGTTACGTGGGCAACGCCGCCGAGGTCTTCCCCGAGATCCTCCGCCGCCACAAGGCCGGCGAACTCACCGTGGACATCGTCACTGACCAGACCTCCGCCCACGATCCGCTGAGCTACCTGCCCGAGGGCATTTCCGTGGCCGAATGGCACCGCGAGGCCGAGTCGGATCCGGAAGGATTCACCAAGAAGGCCCAGGCCTCGATGGCCCGGCACGTCCAGGCCATGGTGGAGTTCCAGGACGCCGGCGCCGAAGTCTTCGACTACGGCAACTCGATCCGCGACGAGGCCCGCAAGGGCGGCTACGAGCGCGCTTTCGAGTTCCCCGGCTTCGTCCCGGCATACATCCGGCCGCTGTTCTGCGAGGGCCTGGGCCCGTTCCGCTGGGTGGCGCTGTCCGGTGATCCCGAGGACATCCGGGTCACCGATGAAGCCATCAAGGAACTGTTCCCGGAGAACCAGCACCTGCACCGCTGGATCGACGCCGCTCAGGAACGCGTGGAGTTCGAAGGCCTGCCCGCCCGCATCTGCTGGCTTGGCTACGGCGAACGCGCCAAGGCCGGGCTGCTGTTCAACCGGCTCGTCAAGGAAGGCAAGGTCAAGGCCCCCATCGTGATCGGCCGCGACCACCTCGATTCCGGCTCCGTCGCGTCCCCGTACCGCGAGACCGAGGCCATGGCAGACGGCTCCGACGCGATCGCCGACTGGCCCCTGCTGAACGCGCTGCTGAACACCGCCTCCGGTGCCACCTGGGTGTCCCTGCACCACGGCGGCGGCGTCGGCATCGGCCGCTCCATCCACGCCGGCCAGGTCTCCGTCGCAGACGGCACCGACCTCGCCGCCGAAAAGCTGGAACGCCTCCTCACCAACGACCCCGGCATGGGCGTCATCCGGCACGCCGACGCCGGCTACGACCGCGCCCTCGACGTCGCCAAGGAACGCGGCGTCCGCATCCCCATGAACGAGAACCGGTGATTGAGCTTGTCGAATCAAGGTTTCGACAAGCTCAACCAACGCCACAGGCTCAACCACAGAAGTAGGAACCAGGATGACCATCACAACCCATGAACCGCTGACCGTCACCCTCGGCTCCAGCGGCGTCACGCCCGAGGATGTGCTCGCCGTCGCGCGCCACAACGCCAAGGTTGCCGTTGCGCCTGAGGCCCTCGACGCCGTCGCCAAAGTCCGCGCCCACATCGACAGCCTGGCCGCGAGCGACACCCCCGCCTACGGCATCTCCACCGGCTTCGGCGCCCTCGCCAACCGGCACATCCCCAACGAGCTGCGAACCCAGCTCCAAAAGAGCCTGATCCGCAGCCACGCCGCCGGGATGGGGCCGGCGGTGGAACGCGAAGTGGTGCGCGGCATCATGTTCCTGCGGGCCAAGACCCTGGCATCAGGCCGCACCGGCGTCCGTCCCGTGGTCCTCCAGACCATGGTGGACGTGCTCAACGCCGGCATCACCCCGGTGGTCCGCGAGTTCGGGTCGCTCGGCTGCTCCGGCGACCTCGCCCCGCTCTCGCACTGCGCCCTGGTGCTGATGGGCGAGGGTGAAGCGGAAGGGCCCGACGGCGTCCGTTACGGCGGGCAGGGACAGCGGCCTGTCGCCGAACTGCTTGCAGGGCACGGCATCGAACCCGTCATCCTCGCCGAGAAGGAGGGCCTTGCCCTCGTCAACGGCACCGAGGGCATGCTGGGCATGCTCCTGATGGCCATCGCCGATCTCCGCCAGCTGCTGACGACGGCGGACATCACCGCCGCGCTCAGCGTCGAGGCACTGCTCGGCACCGACCAGGTGTTCCTCCCGGAGCTGCACGCCGCCCTGCGTCCCCATCCGGGACAGGCGGCCAGCGCGGACAACATGCTGCGCGTGCTTTCCAGTTCGCCGATCGTGGCCTCCCACCGGGTGGGCGATTCGCGCGTCCAGGACGCCTACTCGCTCCGCTGCGCGCCGCAGGTCGCCGGTGCCGTCAGGGACACCGTGGACCATGCCGAACTCGTGGCCACCCGTGAGCTGGCGGCCGCCATCGACAACCCCGTGGTGCTGCCCGACGGCCGGGTCAGCTCCAACGGCAACTTCCACGGCGCCCCGGTGGCCTACGTCCTGGACTACCTGGCCATCGCGGTGGCTGACCTGAGCTCCATCGCCGAGCGCCGGACGGACCGGATGCTCGATCCCGCGCGCTCGCACGGCCTGCCGGCCTTCCTGGCGGCAGACCCCGGCGTCGACTCCGGCCTGATGATCGCGCAGTACACCCAGGCGGGGCTGGTCTCGGACAACAAGCGGCTGGCAGTCCCGGCGTCGGTGGACTCCATCCCGAGCTCCGCCATGCAGGAGGACCACGTGTCCATGGGCTGGCATGCTGCCCGCAAGCTGCGGAAGGCCGTGGACAACCTGCGCCGCGTCCTGGCCATTGAGCTGGTCACCTCGGCCCGGGCCCTGGACATCCGCACACAGCTGTCCGGGGGCGTCCTGACGCCGGGGCCGGCGGGTGCCGCCGTGGTGGCTACCCTCCGCGAGGTGGTGGACGGGCCCGGAACGGACCGCTTCCTGTCTCCGGAACTGGAAACGGCTGACCGGCTGGTGGCGTCGGGGGAGGTGCGCCGGGCGGCCGAATCCGCAGTCGGCCCCCTCGCCTGACAGCGAAGGATCTTCGGCTTCTGCTGCCTCTGTGTCCACCTGATGGAATTTTGGCCGACACGGACGTCAGGGGCGTACAGAGTGTAGTAGAACTGAAGGTGTAGTGAAAGTCACATCAACGAGGCTGTGGCGCAGAACGTATACAAAGGGGTAGAAGTTCACATGAAAGCACGTGGGGCAGTCCTATCGAGGCGCAATGCCCATTCCGCCGTGGTATCCGACTGGAAGAGCCTTTCCGTCGGTGACCGCGTCGAGATCATCAAGCATGCGCATGTTGTAGCGGCCGGGGAGGTGGAAGAGGTGTCGCAGAGCGGAAACGTCCTGTGGCTTGTGCCGGCGGGCCCGGCGGAAAAACAGCTCTTCCTGAAGTCCGACGGCGTGCAGGTCCGCCGCGGCTAGCAGCCCCTGGAGAAACAGCAAAATCCCCGTACCGCCTTGGGCGGTGCGGGGATTTGTGCTTAAGCGGCTTGTGCCGGAAGGGCCGTGCTTACGCGGCGATGGCCTCATAGGTTTCGCCGAACGGCACTGATTCATCCAGGGCCACGGTGTAGCGGCCCGGGTGGAGCCTGGTCACCAGGATGCCGCAGGAGGCGTCCTTGCTTGCCACCTCGATCAGCTCGGCAACAGCCTCTTCCAGCCCGGCGTGCACCTCGAGGGCACTGGAGAATTCCAGGTCGATGGACCGGGCGGGCGCTGCTTCAGCGAGCTCCGTGGTAGCCGGGTGGCGTTCCAAAGTTGCTGTAGTCATGTGCTGAACTTTCTGTGTTTTCGTGCCGGAGGGCTGGTCCAGTTTACCCGTTGCGCGCATAGATGTCAGATGACTGCTGTTTTCGGCGGCCGGAAGGGCAGTCACAATCGGTGCGTTTGGCGGGAGCCTGGCCGCATCCGCCACTATGAAATCCAGCAAACCGGGACCACGGATCAAAGGAGACCCACCATGAAGCTAATGCGCCTGGGCGAGAGCGGGCACGAGCAGCCGGTGGTCCTGGTGACCGCGGACAATGGATCCGGCCAGTACTTCAGCCTTCTCCCGCTGACCCGCGATGTGGACGGCGCCTTCCTGGCGTCCGGCGGCGTCGCGAAGGTCCGTGCCGCGCTGGAAGCCGGGACACTGCCGGCCGTTGAAGTCGCGCCGGACCTGCGCGTGGGGTCCCCGGTGGCCCGGCCGGGAGCGGTGGTGGGTATTGGAATGAACTACGAGGCCCATGCGGCGGAGTCGGGCTCCGCCCCGCCGGAGGTACCGGTCATGTTCCTCAAGCCCAGCAATACTGTCACCGGGCCCTTCGACCGGGCCGCAGTTCCGCCGCTGTCCAGCAAATTCGACTGGGAAGTGGAACTGGGCATCGTCATCGGCCGGGAAGCCAGCTACCTGGAAAGCACCGCAGAGGCGGCGGCATGCATCGCCGGCTACGTCACGGCGAATGACCTTTCCGAGCGGGAGTACCAGCTTCCCGGCGCGGCGGGGCAATGGACCAAGGGCAAGACATTGCCGGGTCCACACCCCTGGGCCCGTGGCTTGTGCCGGCAGAGGATATCGACGGCGGGAACCTGCCGCTTCGGAGCTGGGTCAACGGGGAGCCACGCCAGGACTCGGACACGGCGCAGCTGATTTTCGACGCACCCACGCTGGTCCACCACTGCAGCCAGTACATGCGCCTGGAGCCCGGTGACGTGATCCTCACCGGAACCCCGGAGGGGGTGGCGCTGAGCGGCCGCTACCCCTACCTCCAGCCTGGTGACGTGGTGGAGGTAGAGGTGCAGGGGCTGGGCCGCCAGCGCCAGGAGCTGGTCCGCTCCTAGCCTGCCTTCACGGCAAGGACCGGGCAGTCCGCTTCCAGCAGGATCCGCTGGGAGACGCTGCCCATGATCAGCTTGCCCACCGGGGTCCGGCGGCGCAGGCCGATCACGATCAGCTCGGCGTTGTGCTCCTCCGCGGCATCCAGGACCTCGGCTGCGGCATCGTGCCCACGGACCGGCTGCTTGATCTCGTGGTCGATGCCCTGGGTTGCCAGGCGGTCCTCGATGCTCTGGATGTCCGGCTCCTGGGCATAGCGGTTGTCCACCAGCGCGTCCCCACGGGACGAATTGATGACCAACAGTCTGGTATTGCTCTTCCGGGCCTCGGTGATGGCCTGGGTGAGGGCTGCTTCGCCTTCGGGGGTCGGGACGTATCCCACCACGATGGTCATGGTGTCTCCTTCTTGTCTGAGCGGACAGTGCGGTCCTCGTGGCCTGAACCGGGTGCATGGACAGTGGTTTCGGTGCGGGCTGCAGGCTCCTGGCGGCCGGGGAGTTCTGCCGGCGCTGAACTGCCTGACGGGGCGGAACTGCCTGACGGGGCGGCCGGGGCCGACGGGGCGCCGGCAGCCTGCGGCCGGTTGCGGCGGATCAGCTTCAAGACAAACGGCCACACCAGGATGAGCGCCACGATGATGTAGACGACGATGGCAATCGGCTCGCTGAAGAGCCCGGCCGGGTCGCCGGCACTGAGCTGCAGGGTCTTGCGGAGCTGCCCCTCGATGCGCGGGCCGAGGATGACGCCAAGGATCAGCGGCAGGACCGGAAGGCCAAAGCGGCGCATCATGAAGCCCAGCGCACCCAGGACCAGCAGGACCACCAGGTCGAACGCCTGCAGGTTCACCGAGTAGGCGCCCAGCGTGGCAAAGAACAGGATGCCGGCGTAGAGGTACGGACGGGGCAGCTGCAGCAGCTTGGCCCACAGCGGTGCCAGCGGCAGGTTGATCAGCAGGAGGAGCAAGTTGCCGATGAACAGGCTGGCGATCAGCGCCCACACCAGGGGTCCCTGGCTGGCGAAGAGCTGCGGCCCGGGCTGGATGCCGTAAGTGGTGAAGGCGGCCAGCATGACGGCGGCGGTTGCGTTGGTGGGCAGGCCGAGGGCCAGCAGCGGAGTCAGGGTTCCCGCGGCGGCTGCGTTGTTCGCCGCTTCAGGTCCGGCCACACCCTCGATGGCCCCCTTGCCGAATTCCTCGGGGTGCTTGGAGAGGCGCTTTTCGGTGACGTAGGACAGGAACGTGGGGATCTCGGCACCACCGGCGGGCAAGGCGCCGAACGGGAAGCCGAAGGCGGTTCCACGAAGCCAAGGCTTCCAGGAGCGCCCCCAGTCCTTCCGGCCCATCCAGGGCCGCCCCACGGGAATGACATGCAGGGGATTGCGGCGCAGGTGGGCGGCCACCCAGAGGGCTTCACCGACGGCGAAGATGGCCACGGCCACCACCACGATGTCCAGGCCGTCCGCCAGCAGCGGCTGGCCGAAGGTCAGGCGGCGCTGGCCGGTCACGGAATCGATGCCCACCAGGCCGATGGCCAGGCCGAGGCCCAGTGAGGCGAAGCCGCGCAGGCGGGACGAGCCCAGGACGGCCGTCACAGCCAGCAGGGCGAGCACCATGATGGCGAAGTAGCTGGGGGCACCCAGGCTGACGGCGAACTCCACCACGATGGGTGCGAAGACGGCGAGGAGCGCGGTGCCGATGGTGCCGGCAACGAACGAGCCGATGGCCGCCGTCGCAAGTGCCTGCGCCGCGCGGCCCGCCTTGGCCATCTTGTTGCCTTCGATGGCCGTCACCACCGACGACGATTCGCCCGGGGTGTTCAAGAGGATCGAGGTTGTGGAGCCGCCGTACATGCCGCCGTAGTAGATGCCGGCAAACATGATGAAGGCGCTGGTGGGTTCCAGGGCGTAAGTGACCGGAAGCAGCAGCGCCACGGTCATGGCCGGGCCCAGGCCCGGAAGGACGCCGACGGCGGTGCCCAGCAGCACGCCGATGACAGCGTACAGGAAGTTCATGGGGGTCAGGGCGGTGGCAAAACCGTCCATCAGTGAGGACCAGACGTCCATCAGAGGATTCCTTCCAGGAGTCCGGCCGGGAGCGCGATGCCGAGGCCGAGGTAGAAGCCGTAGAAGGTCAGCAGCGAGAGGGCCACGGAGAGGAGCCCGTCCCGGATGTAGTGGCGGCTGCCCAGTGCCAGGACGCTGCCCCAGAACAGGACAGTCCCGGAGATGACCCAGCCGGCCCAGTCGATGAGCAGGATGTTGAGGACGAACGCGCCGGCCAAGGGCAGGACGGTTTTCCAGTCGGCGGGGTGGCCAAGTTCAATGTCCTCGCCGCCTTCGGCTTCACCCTTGCCGCCGCGCATGACGTTGACCGCCAGCAGGATGGCGCACACTACCAGCAGCCCGGCCACGATGAACGGGACGGTCTTGGGCCCTACCGGATCCGACTGGGAATAGGGGACGGACAGGCGGCTGGCGTCAAGGAAGACCAGGACGCCGGCCGCGCCGAGCAGGAGGGCGACCCCCAGCTCGGCGCGGCCTTTCAGGCCGGTTGGCAAGGAGCTCACGCCAGGCCCAGTTTCGTCAGGACGTCCGCCACCCGCTTGTCCTGCTCGGTAAGGAAGGTCTCGAACTCATCGCCGGTGATGAACGCATCGGTCCAGCTGTGGGTCTTCAGGGCTTCCTTCCAGCCTTCGCTCTCGTGCATCTTCTCGAGGGCGGCGATCAGGGATGCCTTGTCCTCGTCGCTGATGCCGGGAGGGGCCACGACGCCGCGCCAGTTGGTGAACACCAGGTCGATGTTGGATTCCTTCAGCGTGGGTGCATCCACGCCTTCGAGCCGCTCTTCGCCGCTGGTGGCCAGCACCCGGATCTCACCGGACTGAATCTGCTGGAGGAACTCGCCGGCACCGGAGGCAGCGAAGCCCAGCTTGTTGCCGAGGATCGCGGGCAGCAGGTCGCCGCCGCCGTCGTAGGAGACAAAGTTGACCTTGGTGGCGTCAATGCCCACCGCGCCGGCCAGCTGCATGGGAAGCAGGTGGTCCGGGCCGCCGGGGGAGGAGCCGCCGCCCACGGAGATGGAAGCGGGGTCCGCCTTCCAGGCTGCCACGAGGTCGTCGATGGTCTTGTACGGGGAGTCCTTGCTGACCATGATGGCGCCGGGCTCTTCGATCAGGCGGGCCAGCGGGGTGGTCTCCGTCAGCTTCGACTCGGACTTGTTGGTGTAGCTGGCACCAACCACGCCAAGGCCCATGAGCATGGCAAGATCGCCGTTGCCCTTTTCGTTGACCACGCGGGCCAGGCCCACGGTGCCGCCGGCACCGGCGAGGTTGAAGACTTCGGTGTTGCTGGTGATCTTCTCGTCCTCGAGGACCTTCGCAGCTGCACGGGCAGTGGTGTCGTACCCGCCGCCCGGGGTGTTGGGGACCATGATCTGGAGGCCGGTGATGGGGCCGGCGGCGGCGCCGGAGGTTTCCGAACCGTTGGAGCTCTTGCCCGTGGCACCGCAGCCGGTGGCCATCAGGGCGATGCCGGCAGCGACGGCGGCGATTCGCAATGCGCGGATCTGGCGCATGGTGTTCCTCTTCTCTGAAAAACGATCAGCAAGACTGACTGGTGATTCGATGCTAGGTTCCGCCGTGATGCCGGTCACTCTTGTGTACGCAGAGAAAGTTGAGTTCATTAAGTTCACGTGTCAGCCGGGCCGTGCTGCCGGTGGGGTAGCCAGACGCCGGGAGGGCGACGGGGTTTAGGCGGCGGGAGGTGAGAAAGCGTCTGAGGTGGTCGGCCCGGTATAGTTCCCGGTAATTACGGCAGGAACCAGGCCGGCATGGGAATCAAAGGGAAGCAACCACAGTGACTCGACGAAGAGGGATGTCCCTCGCGGGGCAGTACCTCCTGCTGCAGTTGCTGATTGTCCTGGCCGTCCTGGTGGCAGTGGTGGCCATTTCCCTGGCCCAGTCCGCCGCCACATTCGAGCGGGTCGAGGGCCGCCGCGCCCTCTCCGCCGCTGAGGCGCTCGGCAGCAATCCGGCCGTCCGCGAGCTCCTGCCCACCGCCGAACCCAGGGCCGGAGCCGCGCTGCCCGCCGTGGCCGAATCAGTCCGCACCGTTTCCGGCTCCTCGCACGTGGCGCTGGCGAAAATGGACCGGACGGTAGTGGCGTCCTCGGACCCGGCCTGCTCGGACAGCCCCTGGAACTGGGCGCCAGCCGGGTGCTGGAGGGCCGGGCCTGGACCGGCGTGGTGGCCGGCAGCGGCAGCGCCGTCCTTTCCGCCCACGTCCCGGTGCTGGACGACACCGGGAAAATGATCGGGATCGCCTCCATCAGCAGGGACTACCCCACCACGTTGGAGCGGCTGGGCGACGCCATTCCCAACCTGGTCACCTATGTGGGCGTGGCCAGCGTCCTGGGCGTTGCGGGATCCTTCCTGCTGTCCCGGCGCGTCAAGCGACAGACCTTGGGCATGGAGCCGAGCGAGATCACCGGGCTGGTGGAAAACCGCGAGGCCATGCTGCACGGGCTCAAGGAGGGCGTGGTTGCCCTTGACCCGAACGAACGCATCACCGTGGCCAATGACAGCGCGCGGGAGCTGCTGGGCCTGCCGGAGGACTGCGTCGGAAAGAGGCTGAATTCGCTCCCGGTGGATCCGGCGCTGAAGGTGGTGCTCACCCGGGACCAGCCGGACCCGGACCAGCTGGTGCTGGTGGGGGAGCGCCTGGTGGTCCTGAACCGGGTGCCCATCCGGTCCCGCGGCCGCGAGATTGGTTCCGTCACCACGCTGCGTGACCGGACCGAGCTGTCCTCGCTGGAACGGGAACTCGGCGCCACCCGGACCGCCACCGACACGCTGCGCGCCCAGGCGCACGAGTTCGCCAACCAGCTGCACGTCATCTCGGGGCTGATCCAGATCGGCGACTACGATTCCGTGGTGCAGTTCGTCAACGGCGCCACCGTGGACAGGACCCGGCTCAACGACGAAGTCACCGCCAGGATCCAGGACCCGGCCCTGGCCGCGCTGCTGATTGCCAAGTCCAGCCTGGCCGCGGAACGCAATGTCACGCTCCAGCTGGACCCCGCCTCTGCCCTGGCTCCCGTCAGCGATGAGCTCTCGCGCGACCTCGCCACGGTGGCGGGAAACCTCGTGGACAACGCGTTCGACGCCGTCTCCGGGGTTGGGCAGGCGACAGTCCGGGTGCTGGTGAAGGACGGCGGGGACCAGGTCACCCTGACCGTGCGGGACGATGGGCCCGGCGTTCCGCCGGAAGCAGTGGAGGACATCTTCCGGCAGGGCTTCACCACCAAGGCCTCCGTCCGGGAAGGCGGCCGCGGGTTCGGCCTGGCCCTGTCCCGCGTGGTCTGCCGCCGGTCCGGCGGCGACCTGACGGTGGACAATGACAACGGGGCGGTTTTCACCGCCCGCTTTACGCGAGGTGTACATCATGATTAAGGTCCTGATCGTCGATGACGACTTCATGGTGGCCAAGGTCCACGCCGGTTTCATCCAGCGGACCCCCGGCTTCACGGTGGTGGGAGCGGCGCATACCGGCGCCCAGGCCGTCGTCGAAACCGAACGCCTGCAGCCGGACCTGGTGCTGCTGGACATCCACCTTCCGGACATCAACGGCCTGGACCTCATGCACCGGCTGCGTGAGGTGGCCCCGGAGCTTGACGTGCTGGTGATCAGTGCCGCCCGCGAAGTGGAAACGGTGCGGAAGGCGCTGCGCGGCGGCATCGTGCACTACCTCGATTAAGCCCTTCTCCAGAAGGACCTGCAGGAACGGCTGGAGCACTACCGGAGCGCGTACCAGGCCCTCGACTCGGCCAAGGACATCGCCGAGCAGTCGGACGTCAACCGGGTGTTCGGGCTGGACAGGAGCGAACGGCCGCTGCCCAAGGGCTGCAGCGTGGAGACCCTGAAGCTGGTGGAGGACGCGCTGAAGGAGGCCGACGGCGACCTGTCGGCTGCCGAGGTTGCCGAACAGCTGGGCACGTCCCGGGTCAGCGCCCGCCGCTACCTGGAGTACCTGAACGATGAGGGCCTGCTCGAGGTACGGCTGAAGTACGGGGTGGGCCGGCCGGAGCGCAGGTACCTGCTGAAGGCCTGAGGGCTCCGGCGGGCTGAAGACCCCTAGCGCTCACCGCCCGTCGTCGGGCCGGGCAGGAACTCGGAAGGCAGTTCAGCCACCGGGACGATCACCATGTCCTGCACCTTCCAGTCCATCGCTATGCAGGCCTCGCGGGCCTGCTCCAGCTGCTCCAGGCTGGGCATGCTGCCGGCGGCGGGCACCACGAACGATTCCACGTGGAACACGTGCCCCTCGTCCCGGATGCGGGACCGGGCCTCCCGCGTCCAGGGCAGTCCGCGGAGGTAGGCGTCCAGCCGTCGGGCCAACGGGTGCGGGGCGTCGTCGTCGTATGTCATGGCCCTTTTGTCCATCAGCGCCGAGACTGCTCCGCGGGTGTTCCGGATGCCGTCATGAAGGATGCTGCCGGAGATGAGGATGGCCGCGGCGTAGTCTGCCCACCACCAGCCCAGCCCGATCCCGGCCACGCCCACCGCGGCGGCCGCGGCCGTCATCCAGTCGGCCTTGTTCATGTCCGCGTCGGCGTACAGCACCTTGTCGTGCAGCTTCTCCGCGAGCTTCATCTTCACGCGGCCCAGCCAGATGGGCGGCCCGGCCGTGAGCACCATGGCCGTGATCATCAGCCAGCCCAGCCAGATGGTCTGGCCGAAGAAATTAAAGCCGCCGATGGTGGGATGCTCGGCACTGAGCAGGCCGATGGCCGAATCCACGATCAGGTAGGCGCCCATGACGGTGAGGGCCACCGCCGCGACCACGTGGGCGATGCCCACCGCGCGGTGGTAGCCGTAGGGATGGTCCTCGCTGGGCCGCTTGCGGATGACCCTGGCCGCGAGCAGGAAGGACAGCGGCGGCAGGAAGGACAGGAGATCCTCCACCCAGGCGGCCTTCATGGCCTGGGAGTTGCCGAGCACCGCGTAGACCAGCGCGGTGGAGGCTGCCAGGAAGGCGATGGTGATCCACTCATACTTGCGCGCTTTGCGCAGGGCTTCCTGCTGTTCGGGCGGCAGCTCGGTATGGCCGAACCGGACGGTTTGGGTGCTGTTGGTCCCGATCATGCCTGCCTGCTTTCCAACAGGAACCGGTCCAGCTCAAGGAGGAAGGCGTTCTCGCCCAGCGGGACCAGCATGACGTGCCTGTGCAGGGAGCCGCGGCTGTCGCGGGACTCCGTGTATGGCCGGGTCAGTCCGGCATGGGTGGACCACGGTGTCTTGTCGTCCAGGCCGCCGATCACCAGATCCAGCCCGCCGTGCTTGAGCTCATCGGCCAGGACCTGTTCGGTGCCCGTGACCCACTCGATGTCCGCACCCAGCCGCTCAGCGAACCGCTGGACCAGCTCGGCCTCCTTGCCCTCGACCCTGGCCGCGCCGCCGCTGCCGGACGGAAGCCGGACCCAGTCGCCGTTGGGGCTGGCGCCCACGCGGAGCGTTCCGCCGCGTACCCGGTCCAGCGTCCCTTCCGGGTCTGCCGGATAGCTGGTGCCGCAGCCGGCCAGGGCCAGCAGCGCGGCCAGCAGCAGGAAAAGTACTTTGCAACGCCGCATGGGCAACTCCTTCCAGCTGAAGATCCACCTTCATAATAGACAGCATGCTTATCACTTTGGCGATTCCGGTGCTGGCGGAGCGTGCAGCGTCAGCGCAGCAGGGTGTCCAGAAGCCGCGCGGCAACCCTTGCCGTCCGCCCGTCCACGTCGAAGGCAGGGTTCAGCTCGGCGATGTCCAGGTGCAGGAGTTTGCCGCTGGCTGCCACCTGCCGGCACACGGCGCTGATGACCGGCAGGGGCACGCCGAACGCGGCGGGGGCGCTGACGCCGGGCGCAACGGCGGCGGGAAGCACGTCCAGGTCAATGGTCAGGTAGAGGACGTCTATGTCGGCCAGGAACGATGCCACAAACTCACGGACCCGGCCCGTTTCGCAGTCCTCGTCCAGCAGGTACTGCACGCCGAGGTGCCGGGCGGTGTCGAACAGGGCCCGGGTGTTGTTGGCCTCCGAGATGCCGGCGACGGCGTACCTGAACTGGCGCCCCGCGGCGGCTTCGGCGCGGGCCATCTGGAGGAACGGGGTCCCGGAGCTGGGAACCGGCTCGTCCCGGAGGTCGAAATGCGCGTCGAGGTTCAGCACTCCCAGGCGTGCGCCCTGCTGGACTGCCTGCGATCCGCTCACGCCCAAATAGCTGGCATAAGCGGTCTCATGGCCGCCGCCGAGTACCGCCGTGAGGTGCCCGGCGTCGAGCAGTTCCGAGACCACGCTCCCGAGCCGCGCCTGGGCGTCTTCGAGCGCACCCCCGGAAACGGCCACGTCGCCAGCGTCCGTCACGGAACGGTCCAGGTGGAAGGCCAGGGGCCCAGGGCTTTGCGGATTGCGGCCGGTGCCGCGGCGGCACCGGTCCGGCCCTTGTTGCGGCGCACCCCTTCATCGCTCGCAAAGCCAATCAGCGCGGCAGGCTTGGGGGCGGAACCGGACGCTGCGGCGCCGGTGGAAGGCACCACCGCCTGCCACCAGCGGCGGTGCTTCGGCGCATCGCCGTCGAACCTTCCCGTCCAGGGTGCGGGCGGGACGTCGACGGAAGGGGTCATGGAGGCCATGCCTCCAGCTCACCGCATGCCGGCCGGGAAAACCAGCAGCGCCGCCGCGGAGGTGTCTGGAATGCAAGACCCCCGCGTAGTTTTGTCCAGATACGGCGACTTCGCCGGGCCCGGAGGCCGCTTTATCTGGCCAAAAACGCTCGGCTGCACCGGGAGCCGGCAGAGGCTATGGTGGAGCAATCCCTCCCGGGACCGCACCACGCTGCTTGCGCCGGACCGGCGCAACGAACAGGCCGGAGAACAGCACGTGTTTGAAGCCCCCAATATCCTGTTTGCCGCGGCAGGCCTGGCGGTGTTTACCGCCGCAGTATTGCCCAAACTGCTGCGCAACATGCCGTTTTCGATGCCGATGGTCTTCCTTGGGGCGGGGATGGCGGCCTTTGCCCTGATTCCCACCCTGCCCAACCCGGATCCCCTCGCCCACGGCGACTTTGCCCTGCACCTTTCCGAGATCTGCGTGATCGTCTCGCTGATGGGTGCCGGGCTGGCGCTGGACCGGCCGTTCGGCCGGAGCAACTGGTCCACCACCTGGCGGCTGCTGGGAGTCGCCATGCCGCTGTGCATCGTGCTCCTGACAGTGCTCGGAATGGGATTCCTGGGACTGGGCCTGGGTGCCGCACTGCTCGTGGCCTCGAGCCTTGCCCCCACGGACCCGTCCTCGCGTCGGAGGTCCAGGTGGGTGAACCCGCGGATAACGACGACGATGCCAACCAGGAGGACGAGGTCCGGTTCGGCCTCACCTCCGAAGCCGGACTCAACGACGGCCTGGCCTTCCCCTTCGTGTACCTGGCCATCGCCATCAGCATCGCCGGCCCGGACCCGGCCGGCTGGTTCCCGCAGTGGTTCGGGGTGGACGTGCTGTGGCGGCTGGCCGTCGGCCTGCTCCTGGGCTTCCTCACCGGCAAGCTGCTGGCGCGGCTCTTCTTTTCGGCGCGGAAGGAAAGCCTGCGGCTCTCCAACCACTCAGAGGGGTTTGTCGCCCTGGCCGCGACCTTCCTCGCTTACGGGCTGACCGAGATGGTGGAGGGCTACGGGTTCATCGCCGTTTTCGTCTGCGCCGTCACCATCAGGGCCGCTGAGCACACGCACGGCTACCACCGCGTGCTGCACTCCTACGTGGAGCAGCTGGAACGGCTCCTGACGGTGGTCATCCTGGTCCTGCTCGGTGGTGCCATCGCCCGGGGCCTGCTGGCCGGAATGGGGCTGGCAGAGGTGCTGGTGGCGCTGGTGTTCCTGCTGCTGGTCCGCCCGCTGGCAGGTTGGCTGGGACTGCTGGGCGGGAAGACCGGTCCGCGGGAAAGGATTGCCCTGTCCTTCTTCGGCATCCGCGGGATCGGCTCCCTCTATTACCTCTCCTACGCGCTGGGCAAGGGCGAGTTCCCGGACCAGGCGGAGTGGCTCTGGGGCTTCGTGGGGCTGGTTGTCGCCATGTCCATTGTCATCCACGGCGCCACCACCTCGCCGCTCATGAACCGGCTGGACCGGCTGCGGGAAAAGAAAGCCCGGGCGGTGTCCGGGGACGAGGGCCTGGCCCCGAACACGCCCGTGTAGGGCTACATTCCCAGGGCCGCCTCAATGGGGCCGACGGCGAAGAACAGCAGGAACGCTGCGGCCACGGCCCACATCAGCGGGTGAATGTCCTTGACCCGGCCCTGGACGGTGCGGATGAGCACGTAGGCGATGAAGCCGGCACCCAGGCCGTTGGCGATGGAGTAGGTGAAGGGCATCAGGGTGAAGGTCAGGAAGGCCGGGATGGCGATGCCCCAGTCCTGCCAGTCGATCTTGCCCACCTGGGAGACCATCATGAAGCCCACCACCACCAGCGCCGGCGCCACGGCCTCGAAGGGGACCAGGTTGATGAGCGGGGTGAAGAACATGGCAACGAGGAACAGCAGGCCCGTGACGATCGAGGCGATACCGGTCCGGGCGCCCTCGCCGATGCCGGCGCCCGCTTCGACATAGATCTGGTTGGACGACACGGACGCGCCGCCGCCAACAATGGCACCCAGCGCGTCCACCTGGAGCACGCGGTCCACGTCCGGAATGTTGCCGTGCTCGTCCACCGTCCCTGCTTCGTTGGCCAGGCCCACCATGGTGCCCATGGCATCGAAGAAGATGCTGAGCAGGATGACGAACGCCAGCAGCGTGGCCGCCACGAATCCGAGGCGGTCGAACGCGCCGAACGGGTTTGCCTTGCCGATCAGGGAAAGGTCCGGTGCGGCCCACTCCGAGAACGTGGGGGCCACCAGGGACCAGCCCTCCGGGTTGTACTCCTTGCCCGGGACCACGCTGGGGCCGATGCGCAGCGTCAGTTCCAGGATGACGGAGATGACCGTGGAGGTGATGATGCCGATCAGGATGGCGCCTTTGACCTTGCGCACCACCAGCGCGATGGTGAGGACCAGGCCGAAGACGAACACCGCCGTCGGCCAGCCAAGTAGCTTGCCGTCAAAGCCAAGGCCCACCGGGACCGTGGTGCCGGCCACGTCCGGGATGCGCCGGACAAAGCCTGCATTCACGAGCCCGATCAGGGCGATGAACAGGCCGATTCCCACCACGATCGCGGTCTTGAGTCCGTCCGGCACGGCCTTGAAGACGGCGGTCCGGAATCCCGTGAGGACCAGGATCAGCATGGTCACGCCGGACAGGACCACCAGTCCCATCATGTCCGGCCACGTCAGACCGGGGTTGGTGGCCACGGTGACGGCGACAAAGGCGTTGACGCCCAGACCGGTGGCGAGAGCAAAGGGATGCTTTGCCCAGGCGCCCATCAGGATGGTCAGGATGCCAGCAACGAACGCCGTCACCGCTGCAACCGCGGTGAAGCCGAGCGTAGTGCCAGTGGAATCGGGGCCCGAGAGGATCAGGGGGTTCAGCACCACGATGTAGCTCATGGCGAAGAAGGTGGCGAAGCCGCCGCGGATTTCGCGGGAGAGGTTGGAGCCACGCTCGGTGATCTTGAAATACCGGTCCAGGGCAGAGCCTTGCTTAAGCATTAGTCCTCCGGGGGAGTATGTGGGGATAACTGCATCCTATGGCGGCGGCGGCGGAAGCCCCGGCAAATTCCCCTAGTCTGTAAGGAAGCCAACACAAGGAGCAGTCCCGCATGCGCCCCATCCGCCGCCGTCCGCTGAGCTTCCTGCTCGGATTCCTCGTCCTTGCCGCCGCAGTGCTGGGCCTGGCCGGGCCGGCCGCCGCCCACGACGCCGCCGAATCCAGCAGCCCGGCGCAGGGCGCGTCTGTCCCCGTCCCGCCGGAACAGGTGTCGGTGACGTTCAGCAACAAGCCCCTGGGAATTGGCGCGTCCGTCTCCGTGAAGGACGCTTCGGGCACGGAGTGGGCCGACGGGCAGGTCCAGATCGTTGACAACGTGGCATCCCAAAAGCTCCGGCCGGGAGCACCCGCAGGCGCGTACACCGTGTCGTGGCGCGTGGTCAGTTCGGATTCACACCCCATCGAGGGCACCTTCGGCTTCACCGCCGCCGCTGCCGCAGCGGGAACGGCTCCGGCCACGGGCCCGACGGCGGCCGCCAACGTTCCGGGAATGGGCACCGCGGAGCCGGGAGCCACGGCTGAGCCGTCCGCGCCCGCGGACTCCGGCGAGCCCTTCCAGTGGAGCATCGTGATCTTTGCTGCGGTGGCGGTGGGCCTGCTGGTAGCGCTGGCTGTCATCGCAAAGCGCCGGCTGTCCGCCGGCGAAGAGCCGGACGCGGGATAGCCCGTCCCCAACGGGAGGCTTCGGGCGGCAGCGCCGGCGCACACGCTAGCAGGGCAGCATCGCGAGGCTGCCGGTTGACGGCGGGGCCAGGGGAGCCGGGTGGACTTTGGCCGAAATGGCCAGGCCCACGGTCTTGGCCTGGCGCAGGACTTCCTTGGGGGAGGGCGTAATCAGCTCGCCCACGCCCACCAGGTAGATGCCGATGGCCCGCATGGCCGCAGCCAGGTTCCGCCCTACGGCGATGCCGAACTCGTTGATCATCCGCCGGAGCTGGCTCTGTGCGCAGCGGGTCAGGACGATGTGGTCTGCCAGGAGGACACCCGTGGCCGTGTGGACTTCCCACTGCGGGGCGGGTGCGGCATCCACCTTGGTCAGCTGTACCGCGCGGGTGGTGTTCCGCACGTCCACCTGGTGGCTGGCGGCGTAGTTGCGCAGGTGCCGCAGGATCTCGTTCCGCTCGCGCAAGGTGGCGGGGTCCGCGGCGTCGCAGCGCTGCAGCGACGTCGTTGCGGGCTGGGCGGCGCCCAGGACGTCGAGGCCGTCCACCACGATGGAGTCCACCCCGCGCCGGCGCAGCTCGGCCGCCACGGCAAGGCCGGAAAGCCCAGTGCCAATGATCACGGTGGTGGTCTGTTCGGTCCCGGCACTCCCAGGCATGCTTGACACTACAGTTTCCCTCCTTCGAAGTTTCGGCTGGTGCCGGCATCCTCGCCGGCGCGCGTTCCGTGCCCCCCAAAGTCCGGCCGCAGCACATTGGAGGGCAGCCCTGGCAGGCAGTGCCTGCGGGCTTCCCGGACCAACAATGTCCTGAAGACTACAGAACATTTCCGGCCAGGGATAGCCCAAAACGCAAACATTCTTCTGCGGGTGAACGCGCTTTCCGGAGGGGTGTGGAAAGGCTGTGGATAACATGTGGATTTCCGCGCTGATCAGGCTTGCTAAGGCATCCCGGACGGAGAATAGTGAGAAGCGGAGGCGGGTTGTTCCGCCGGCGCCCGCGGCGGCCCGCCGGGTGCGGGTAACGCTCCCCGCTTCTGGCAGAATAGCCGCAACATCAGCGGCAGTAGCGCAAGGAGGCGGCCCCATGGGCGCACACGAGTTGCATCCGGACCCGGCCCGGGACGGCGGCGGCACTTCCGCCGCGCCTGAGGGGATCGTGGTCGGCGTTGACGGCTCGGACCATGGCCAGTGCGCCCTGGTGTGGGCGGCCCGTGAAGCGCAGCGCCGCCGTCGTCCCCTGCACATCGTGACCGCTTACTCCGTGCCCATCTTCGCTGCCTCCGGCCTTGACGGCGGCTACGCCACAGTGGACGACTCCGTCATCCGCGAGGGCGCCGAGGCCGTGGTCCGGCAGGCCCTGCAGAAGGTCTCCCAGTACGACATCGAGGTGACCTCGTCCGTGGAGAACGGTGACGCCTCGGGAGTGCTGCTGGACATGTCCGAAACCGCCGAACTCCTGGTATTCGGTACCCGCGGCCGCGGCGGCTTCGTGGGCCGGCTCCTGGGCTCGGTCAGCAGCGCCCTGCCCGCCCACGCCAAATGCCCCACGGTGACCGTGCCGCTCATCTGCTCCGACCGGCTCGGCGAAACCACCGAGGACCGGCGCATCAAGGCAGAACAGGCGAAGGCCGGGCACCAGCGCGTAGAAAATGTGGTGGTGGTGGGCGTGGACGGATCGGAACAGGCCCGGGTTGCGGTGCTGGAAGCAGCAGACCAGGCTGAACGGCTGGGTGCCACGCTGCGTGTGGTGTGCGCCGTCCCCCAATACAGCGGCTCGCTGGCCTGGGTTCCGGCACCGATGGACCGCAAGGCCCTTTTCGCCGACATCCAGGTGACCCTGGACGCCGGCATGGCCTGGCTGCGGAGCCATTACCCTGCCCTTCCTGCCGAATCGCAGTTGCGGGACGGATCACCCGTGGACGTGCTGGTTGAGGAAAGCCGCCACGTGGAGCTGGTGGTGGTGGGAACCCGCGGCCGGGGCGGCTTCACCGGAATGCTGCTGGGTTCCACCTCCGACGGCGTGCTGCACCACGCCAAGGGCCCCGTCATGGTGGTCCCGGACCGGGAAGACCCCCGGCTGGCGGACCGGGCCAGGTTTGGGCCCATCCTCGGTGACGCTGCCTGATCCCGTAGCCCCGCCGCCAGGAACGCCAGGACATGCAGCCGCACGCCGAGCCCGGGGGAAGCCCCGCGGCGGACACTCCCGGACTGGTCCGGGACCTGTCCTCCCTGGACACCGGCATGCTGGACCTGGCCGGAGGCAAGGCAGCCAACCTGGGCGAACTGATGTCCGCGGGCCTGCCCGTGCCGGACGGCTTCTGCCTCACCACGGAGGCGTACCGCCGGGCAACCGGCGCGCCTGCTTCCCTGCTTCCCGGCCTCGCCTACGTCCAGGCCGCCCTGAAGCCGGAACCCGGCGCGGGGCCCGTGGATCCTTCGGCACTGGCGGATCTTGCCGCAGGGGCCCGCAGTGCCATCCTTGCTGCGCCGATCCCCGCTGACATCGCCGCGGCCGTCGAACAGGCCTACCGCGGACTGGGTCACGACGTGCCGGTGGCGGTGCGGTCATCGGCCACCGCGGAAGACCTGCCGTTCGCAAGCTTCGCCGGGCAGCAGGACACGTACCTTAACGTGGTGGGTGTGGCCCCCGTGCTGGAAGCGGTGCGTAAGTGCTGGGCGTCGCTCTGGACGGACCGCGCCACCACCTACCGCGCGGGCCTGGGCATCGATCCTGCCGGCGTCGCCCTGGCCGTGGCGGTCCAGCGGATGGTGGAGGCCGAGACCGCTGGGGTCATGTTCACCGCCAACCCGCTCACCGGCCGCAGGGGCCACGCCGTCATAGATGCCAGCCCCGGCCTGGGCGAGGCAGTGGTGTCCGGGGCAGTCAACCCGGACCATTATGTGGTTGATGCCCTGACGGGCAGGGTCCTGGAACGGAAACCGGGGGACAAGAAGGTGGTGGTCCGGGCAGTCCCGGGAGGCGGGACCCGGACCCTTGAGGCGCCGGACGCCGCGGCGGGCGAGTGCCTCGATGACGCCCAGGCCGCCGCCTTGGCACGGCTGGGCCGCCAGGCAGAGCAATACTTCGGGGCGCCGCAGGACATCGAATGGGCCATCGACGGCTCCGGAACCCTGTGGCTGACCCAGTCCAGGCCCATCACCACCCTCTATCCGGTCCCGCAACGGGCCGGCGCGCAGGGCGGCACCGGCACCCGGGTCTACCTCTGCTTCAGCCTCGCGCAGGGCCTGACCCGGCCGATCACACCCATGGGCCGGGCGGCATTCCGGCTCATCGCCTCCTCGGTGGCGCAGGCGGCACGGTTCCACGTTCCCGATCCGCGTAGGGACCGTCCCCTACGCGGAGGCCGGCCAGCGGCTGTACTTCGACCTCACCACCCCGCTGCGGAGCACCGTGGGCCGGTGGATCCTTCCCCGCGTGTTCGACGTCATGGAGGCCCGCTCGGCAGGCCTGTTGAGGCAGCTCTTCGACGAGCCCGCGTTCTCCGTGACACGCAGGACGCCGCTGGCGCTGCTCCGCCATGTTGTCCCCGCCGCCGTCCGGCAAGGGCCCCGGAGTCGCTCCTGCGGGGGATGTTCAGGCCGGCTGCTGCACTCCGCCGCCTGGACCGCTTCACCCGCGACTTCGAGGCTGCCCTGGAAGCGCCGCCCGCTGCAGGACCCGCCGCGCGCCTTGAGCACGCCGAAATGCTCCTGCGGACCCGCCTGTTCACCATCGTGCCCGCCATCCTGCCGCTGCCCGCCCTGGGGTTCGCCATGCTCGCCGTTGCAGGGAAGGTGCTGGGCGGGGCCCGGTGGACGAACTCGAGCCGGTGCTTCGCGGCCTGCCCAACAACGTGACCACCGAGATGGACCTGGAACTGTGGCGGCTCGCCGTTGCCATCCGGGACGACGCCGAATCGTACACCGCCCTCACAACGCAGGACCCGTCCCGCCTGGCCAGGGAGTTCCAGGCCGGGCGCGTCCCCGCCAGGCTTGAGGCCGGCCTCACCCGGTTCCTCGACCGGTACGGCCACCGGGCAGTGGCGGAGATCGACGTCGGGATGCCGCGCTGGTCCGACGACCCCGCCCACATCATCGGTGTCCTGGCCAACTCATCTTCGGCTGGAGGTCCCGGACCTGGCGCCGACGTGCAGTTCAGCAAGGCGGCAGAGGACGCCGACGCGCAGGTGGCAAGGCTGGTCGCCCGTGCAGGGGCACGAAGCCCCCTGCACGCCGTCGTGGTCCGGGCTGCCCTGCGAAGGGCACGGCTCTTTGCCGGGCTGCGTGAGCTGCCGAAGTACCAGCTGGTCCTGGGCCTCGCGGAGGTCCGCAGGCAGCTGCTGCACGTCGGCAAGGAGCTTGCCGAAACCGGAATCCTTGAACAGCCTGACGACATTTTCTTCCTCGACTTCCACGAAGCGCACCAGGCCCTTCCGGATCATCCTGGCGGCGCGGTCCCGGACCTGCGGGAGCTGGTGGCGGAGCGGCGGGCAGCGTACGAGTGGGAAGTCGGGCGGCGGCGCATCCCCCGGGTGCTGCTGTCGGACGGCACCGAGGTCGAGGCGCTGCAACCGGCGGCCGCAACAGCGTCGGACGGTGCACTGACCGGGAGCCCCGCCTCCACAGGATCCGTGACAGCGGCTGCCCGGGTCATCCTGGATCCCGTGGGCGCGCACCTGGAGCCCGGCGAAATCCTGGTGGCCCCGTCCACAGACCCCGGCTGGACCCCGCTGTTCCTCACGGCGGGCGGACTGGTGATGGAGATGGGCGGCCCCAACTCGCACGGCGCGGTGGTGGCCCGGGAGTATGGCATTCCGGCCGTCGTGGGAGTTCCCGATGCCACGGGCAGGATCACCACCGGGCAGAGGATTACGGTCGACGGCGGCGCGGGAACCGTGACGCCTGCCTGACCAGTCCCCGGGTACCAAAACCCCTTCCGGGAGGGGGCTTCCGGCCCGTGTCTACGTGCCTGCGCAGGCGTAACCTTGAGCTATGGGCTCAGAAGCAGCGGGCTCCGGCACCACCGGCTCCGGCAGTTGGCTCCAACGGCGGAACGCGCCGGGCGCCAGGCGTGCCTGGCTGCGGTGGCTGCCTGCCATGACAGTACCTGCAGTGATCGCGGCCGGGGTGCTCGCGGGATCCATCCCGGCCCGGGCGGGCGACCCCCTGCCCGAAAAGTCGCCGGCGGAAGTGCTGGCCCTGCTGGGGCAGCACAAGGTCTCCACGTTCTCCGGCACCGTTGAGCAATCGTCGGATCTGGGACTGCCTGAACTTCCCCCTGCCGGGCCTGCGTCCGGGCCCGCCTCGGCAGGCGGCGCAGCCTCCCTGTTCGAGCTGCTCTCCGGCGGGCACACCGCACGGGTTTACATGGACGGCAAGGCCAAAGTCCGGGTACAGGTGGTGGACCGGCTGGCCGAACGTGACATTGTCCGCCGGGGCAATGACGTCTGGTCTATTCCTCCAAGGACAACTCCACGGCGCATCTGACCCTTCCGGCCTTTGCCAGCGACCTGCCGCTGTACGTGCCGCCGACCGCCGGGCCGCAGGACCCGAACGTGCCGCCGGCCGAACCGGACAAGCCGGGCGCCATGCACACGCACACGCCCGCGGACATCGCCGGACACCTCCTGGCCAAGGTGGAGCCAAGCACCGCCGTGTCAATTGGTGAGGATGTGGACGTTGCAGGGCGCACCGCCTACAACCTGGTGCTTGAGCCCCGCACCGATGCCACGCTCGTGGGCAAGGTGGCCATTGCCGTGGACGGGGAAACCGGGATGCCCCTGTCCGTCCAGGTGACCGCCCGCGGTGCCTCCTCGCCGTCGTTCCGTGCCGGCTTCACCAGCCTTTCCCTGGACGCGCCGGACGACTCCCTCTTCACCTTCGCCCCGCCGCCCGGCAGCCCCGTGAAGGAACTGCAGTTCCGTGACCCGGACCGGTGGCCCCTCAACTTCCGTGCGCCCGGCATGATCATCACCCCGGAAGACCTGGCAGCCCTCAGGCAGCATCCGGCCCGCCCCTCCGTGACCGGAACGGGCTGGGAGACGGTGGTGGGGATCCCGGCCGCTGCCGCGGGCGGAACCCTCGCTGACTCGCTGCTGCGGGATCCGCTCCTGTCCCAGGCCGCCGTCGCTGTCCCCGGCGGGCGGCTGCTGTCCACCACGCTCCTGAACGTCCTCATCACCGATGATGGCCGCATCTTCGCCGGCATGGTGCAGCCGGACAGGCTGCAGGCCGCTGCGTCGGCGGCTCCGTGATCCCGCAGGGCGGAAGCGGGTCCGGGAGGTACAACCTTGCCATCGAGACGCGGGGCCTGACCAAGCACTTTGGCCGGCAGGTTGCCGTGGACGGCGTGGACCTCGCCGTGCCGCCCGGTTCCGTCTTCGGGTTCCTTGGCCCCAACGGATCCGGTAAAACCACAACCATCCGTATGCTGCTGGGCCTCGCGGCGGCGTCAGCAGGAACGGTGAGCCTGCTGGGGATGGAAATGCCGGGCAGGTTCCGGGACGTGCTGCCGCGGGTGGGCGCGCTGGTGGAAGGGCCCGCCTTCTACCCCTTTCTGTCCGGTGCAGCGAACCTTTCCCGGCTGGATGCCGCCGGCCGCAGCACCGTGCCCGCCACCCGGAAGGGCCGGGTGGACCGTGCCCTGGAACGGGTGGGGCTTTCACATGCCGCCGGCAAGAAGGTGCACGCCTACTCGCTGGGGATGAAGCAGCGGCTGGGCATCGCCAACGCACTGCTCGCCCGCCGGGACCTGCTGGTGCTGGATGAGCCCACCAACGGACTCGACCCGCAGGGCACGCGGGAGGTGCGCAACCTGGTCCGTTCCCTTGCCCATGACGGGGCCACGGTCTTTGTCTCCAGCCACCTGCTCGCCGAGGTGGAGCAGATGTGCACGCACGCGGCCATCATGAGCGCCGGCCGCCTCGTGGCGCAGGGACCGCTCGCCGAACTGCGCCGTGCCGGCAGCGCACGGATCCGGCTCCTGACACCCGACGCCGGTCAGGCCAGGTCTGTCCTTGCCGGCCTGGGCCTGGCGGCGGAGGCCGGCGGATCCCAGCCCGACGGCGAGGTCCTCCTCGCCAGCCTGTCCGCCGCTGGCGACGGCCGTCTCCCCGAGGATGTTGTGGGGCAGCTGGTGGCGGGCGGCGTGCGGGTCCGGGGATTCGCCGTCGAACGCGAAAGCCTGGAAGACCGCTTTGTTGCCTTGACCGGAGAGGGGTTCGACGTTGCCCAGTAGCGTGCCGGCGGAAGTCCCCGGAACAGCCGCGCCGGCGGTCCGGGAGGCGCGGGAATCCGCGTTCTCTTTGATGCTCTCGGAACTGCGGGTCCTGTTCGGCCGCCGCCGCACCTGGGCGCTGCTGCTTGCACTGGCAGCCATTCCCGTGCTGATCGCCATCGCGGTGCGGGTTTCGTCCGCCGTCCCGCCCGGTCGGGGCCCGGCCTTCCTGGACCGGATCAGCCAGAACGGCCTCTTTGTTGCCTTCACCGCCATGCTGGTCTCGGTGCCGCTGTTCCTGCCGCTCACGGTGGGGGTGGTGGCGGGGGACACCATCGCCGGCGAGGCAAACCTGGGCACCCTCCGGTACCTGCTCGTGGCGCCCGCCGGGCGGGTCCGGCTGCTGCTGGTCAAATACGCAGGGGCGCTCGCGTTCTGCATTGTCGCGCCGCTCACCGTCGGCCTTGCCGGTGCCGCAATTGGCGCGGCCCTGTTTCCGGTGGGGCCCGTGACGCTGCTGTCGGGGGACGTCATCCAGCCGCCTGAAGCCGCGGTCCGCATCCTCCTGATTGCCGCGTACCTCGCCGTTTCGCTGGCCGGCCTTTCCGCCGTCGGGCTCTTCCTGTCCACCCTCACGGTGGTACCGGTGGGTGCCATGGCGGCCACCGTGGTGGTGTCGGTGGTGTCCCAGGTCCTGGACCAGCTGCCGCAGCTGGAATGGCTGCACCCGTGGCTGTTCAGCCATTACTGGTTCGGATTCGGCGACATGCTGCGCCAGCCCCTGCTGTGGGACTCATTCACCAGCAACGCCCTGCTGCAAGGCGGCTACATTGCAGTGTTCGGGGCGCTGGCTTACGGGAGGTTCGTCACCAGGGACATCCTGAGCTGATGCCGGGGCAGGGCCGGCCACGCTTATGCGTGCTGGTGCGCCTCATGCTCCGAGTGGCTGGCCGGCTCCAGCTGGAAGGTGCAGTGGTCGGTGTCGAAGTGCGAGCCCAGGCAGGTGATGAGCTTGTCCAGCAGCTGGTCGGCACCGCGCGCATTCAGCACCCCGTCCTCCACCACCACATGGGCAGAGAACACGGGCACGCCGGAGGTGATGGTCCAGATATGGATGTCGTGCACGTCGGTGACGCCTGCCACGGACAGGATGTGCTCACGGATCATCTGGACTTCCACACCCTTGGGGCTGGCTTCCAGCAGGACATCCACCACGTCGCGCAGCAGGCTCCAGGCCCGCGGCAGGATCAGGATGGCGATCACCACCGAGGCGATGGTGTCCGCGGCGTTGAAACTGGTCAGCATGATCACCACGGCGGCGGCAATAACGGCGAACGAGCCCAGGAGGTCGCCGAGGACCTCCAGGTAGGCGCCGCGCACGTTGAGGCTTTCATGGTGGGCGCCGTGCAGGATCAGGAGGGACACAACGTTCGCCACCGCGCCAAGGATGGCGGCGAAGAGCATGATGTCCGTGGCCACTTCCGGGGCGGAGCCGATCCGGCGGATGGCCTCGGTGAAGATCACCACGGAGATCACGATCAGGATGAGGGCGTTGGCCAGCGCTGCCAGCACCTCTGCGCGCTGGTACCCGTAGGTGCGCTGGTCGCTGGCGGGCCTGCCGGCGATCCAGGCGGCGAGGAGGGCGATTGTCACCCCGGCTGCGTCGGAGAGCATGTGCCCGGCGTCAGCCAGCAGGGAGAGCGACCCGGACAGGACGGCCCCCACCACCTGGACCAGGACAACGGCAAGCGTGATCACCAGCACGGCCACGAGCCGCTTGCGGTGCTGGCCGGTAGCGGTGATGCCGTGGGTGTGGCTGTGGTCGTGTCCCATGCCTACAAGGCTAGCCCCAGCCCAGCTCGTGCAGCCGGTCATCGGAAATGCCGAAGTGGTGCGCGATCTCATGGACGACGGTTACCGCCACCTCATGGATCACGTCCTCCCGGGACGAGCAGATTTCCAGGATGGGTTCCCGGAAGATGGTGATCCGGTCCGGCAGGGACCCTGCGTCCCACCATGAGTCGCGTTCGGTCAGCGGGACGCCTTCGTAGATTCCCAGCAGCACGGTGTCCGGATCTTCCCCCGGCCCGGGCACGTAATCGTCGTCGATGAAGACCGCCACGTTGTCCATGGCACGGGCCAGCTTGTCCGGGATGCTGTCCAGCGCGTCGGACACCGCGGCCTCGAATTCATCCGCGGACATCCGGAAGCCCAGCGGCTGATGCGGACCGTCGGGAATGATCGGAAGGCCGGGTGGAAGGCTGGGAGGCATACTTCGACTTTAGCGCCGAACAGCCGCCGGAGCCCCTGTCCCTTCGCGGCTCCGGCGGCGGGTCAGCCCTACGCCCAGCAGGCAGATGACGCCGCCCGCCAGGCCCAGGCCGTGGGAACCTCGCCGAGCAGGAGCCAGGAAATGAGCACGGTAACTCCGGGAACCAGGTAGGTGGTGGCTGCCAGCTTGCCGGCGTCCACGAGCGAGAGTGCGTAAGCCCAGGTTGTGAAGGCGATGGCAGTGGGGAAGACACCCAGGTACACCAGCCCGGCCGTGGCTTCGGGCGGTGCGGCCTGCAGCTCGGAGGCCAGTTGCCCGGCAAAGGGCAGGCAGCACACCGATCCCACCATGATGCCGAACCAGGTGGCCTGGGCCGCGGGGAATTTCCGCAGGACAGGCTTCTGGATGATCACGCTCACCGCGGCGAGCACGGCGGCAAGGAGGCACAGCGCAACTCCCGCCAGGTCCGCCGTCGCGCTTTTCCCGGGCCGGGCGCCGTCCCGGCCGCCGGTCCGGACCCCAGCGCGATGAGCGCCACCCCCACAAAGGCCACGGTGCTGCCGATCAGCAGCCACCGCGGAAAGCCCTCCTTGAGGAAGAGGCCGGCCATGATGGCCACCAGGATGGGGCTGACGTTGATGAGCAGGGCGCTGGTGCCCGCATCAAGGACATGCTCGGCGGCGTTCAGCGCTACGTTGTAGCCGCCGAACCACATGACCCCGTAGGCCAGGATGGGCCACCATTGGCGCCCCCGCGGCAGCTTGCGGCTCTTCAGCAGTTGCGGCAGCACCACGAAAGACAGCACGACGGCGGCAACCGCCAGCCTGCCTAGCGTCAGGGATCCGGGGGAGAAGTGCGGCCCGATGGCCCGGATTCCCACGAAGGCCGAGGCCCAGAACACCACGGTGACCGCCATCGCCGCGACGCCCAGGGCCCTGGTCCGGGAGGCTGCCGGAGGAGACTCGGAATTGGGTTTGCGGGCGGGGGCGGTGAAGGGCATGCAGCCAATGTATCCGGACGGGCCGGGCCGGGGCTGGCGGAAATCGGCCACGTCTGGGCAACTTCCTGCCAAAGTTGCACGACCCTTGAGCCGGCGGCGCTCCCGGCCTCCGCTAGGATGCGGATTATGGTCTCAAACCCTGCTCCACCCCGCGATAACGCACGCCTTGCCAGGATCATCATTTGGATCGTGCTGGCGGTCATCTTGATTGGCGGGGCGGTGTGGTTCGCGCTCTCGGTGGCAGGGAGGCAGCAGCAGGCGGCGCCCCCCCGCAGCGGGGGCTGAGCAGCTTGTCCGCGCGGACAGCCACCGGCTCACCACCCCGGCGGTGGAGAAAGCCCAGCTGGTGGAGTTCCTCGACTTCGAGTGCCCGTCCTGCGGTTCCATCCACCCTGTGGTGGAGGAGCTCAAGGCGGAGTTCGGGGACCGGATCACGTTCGTGCACCGGCACTTCCCGCTGTCGATGCACCCGAACTCGGGCCAGGCCGCACTCGCTGCCGAGGCCGCCGGGCAACAGGGCCAGTACCAGCAGATGGCCAACAGGCTTTTCGAGACCCAGTCCCAGTGGGCCGGCAGCCAGCAGTCCCAGGCGCCGCTGTTCCGCAGCTATGCGGAGGAGCTGGGGCTGGACCTGGCCCTGTATGACGCCGCCGTCGCCGACCAGCAAACGGAGGAGCGGGTCCTGGCGGATATCGCAGACGGAAAGGCGCTGGGTGTCAGCGGCACTCCAACCTTCTTCCTCAACGGCGAAAAGCTGGTCCTCTCCACGAAGGCGGACTTCCGGCAGAAACTCGCTGACGCCGTCGAATAGCTGCACCCTGGGCGGTTGCCGCGGCCGCTGGGAAGGCGGTTATTTCGCCGCGGCCCACTCCAGCAACCGTTCCACAGGCCACGTGGTGATGATGCGGTCCTGCGGGACGTCGTTCCGGGCCGCGCGCTCGGCGCCGTACTGAAGGAAGTCGAGCTGGCCGGGCGCATGCGCGTCACTGTCGATCGAGAACAGGCACCCGGCCTCCAGCGCGAGCTGGATCAGCGGATCAGGCGGGTCCTGCCGCTCGGGCCGGGAGTTGATTTCCACTGCCACGTTGTTCTCGGCGCAGGCGGCAAAGACCTCCCTGGCATCGAATTCCGACGGCGGGCGGGTACCGCGGGAGCCCTCCACCAGCCGGCCGGTGCAGTGGCCGAGCACGTTCGTATGCCTCGCCTGGATGCCGCCGAGCATCCGCCGGGTCATGGTTTTCCGGTCGGCGCGCAGCTTTGAGTGGACGCTGGACACCACGATGTCCAGGCGGTCCAGCAGTTCCGGGTCCTGGTCCAGCTCGCCGGATTCCAGGATGTCCACCTCGATCCCCGTCAGCAGCCGCACTTTGCCTTCCGGCTGCCCTTTGGACCCGGCCTGCCCGTCGGCGTTGATCGCCGCCACCACATCCAGTTGCCTGGTGAGGCGCTCCGCTGACAGCCCGTTGGCGATGGTGAGGTTGGGCGAGTGGTCCGTCAGCGCCAGGTACTCCCGGCCCAGTACCCCGGCGGCCGCCACCATCAGCTCGATGGGGGAGCCGCCGTCGGACCAGTCGCTGTGGCTGTGCAGGTCGCCGCGGAGGGCGCTCCGAAGTTCGCTGCCGCCGGTGGCCAGCGGCTGGGCGCCCTTTTCCCGCAGGTCGGCCAGATAGTCGGGGACGCCGCCCGCCACGGCCTGCTGGATGACCTGGTAGGTCCGGTCTCCGATGCCCTTCATGGATTTCAGCCTGCCGGTCCTGGTCCGCTCAGCCACTTCTTCGGCCGGCAGCGGGCTGATGGCCGCGGCGGCCTTCCGGAAGGCCTGGACCTTGAAGGTGGCAGCGCGTCCGCGCTCCAGCCAGAAGGCAATCTCATTGAGCGCTGCAACGGCATCCATCAGTCCATCTTCACCTGTTCTCCCTGTTCAGGCACGGGGTTTTTGGCCGATTTTGGATTATCAGGAACTAGGCCCTATAGTTTTAGAGTCCAGTTCGGAGAACGCAAAGGACAAAGACGGAAAGCCTCGCTTTACGCCTTTTATTTTGCTCCGAACGGGTTCTGGCCCCCATCGTCTAGCGGCCTAGGACACCGCCCTTTCACGGCGGCGGCACGGGTTCGAATCCCGTTGGGGGTACGCAGGGAACTGGTCAAACAGACTAAAAAAGTCTGGTAGGCTGGAAGCCTTGAAAAAAGCGGTAGAGATACTGCGAAAGCAAGAAACGCAAGGCCCTGTAGCGCAGTTGGTTAGCGCGCCGCCCTGTCACGGCGGAGGTCGCGGGTTCAAGTCCCGTCAGGGTCGCTCTGATTGTTGGAAGCAATTCCGGCTCTCATGGTGACTAGTCACCTAGGCTCTGTAGCTCAGTTGGTAGAGCGTTCGACTGAAAATCGAAAGGTCACCGGATCGACGCCGGTCGGAGCCACCACTGGGAAGCATCAGTTCTTCGGAACTGGTGCTTTTCTGCTTAACCAGCTTTTCCCATCCTGGCCGTCAGCATGCAGCTTGGCACCCAGGCGTGGCATCTGCCGCCGCATCCGCCGGACCCGCACCCAGAGCAGCCCCTCCTCACTTCTTCGGGCTGACCGCTGCCGGAGCGACGGGCGGAGTCATTTTCGACGCACACAAGCACTTCCGCGGCGCCCGCCCATTCCCGACGCGCCCGCCCATTCCCGACCCGCAAGGAGTTTTGCGCGGCCCAAATCCGGGGCGCGCGGAGGAGGATGCGCGTCGAAATCAATTTTGCGTGTCCCTGGCATATGTAATCCCCGCCTCTTGTGGCCAGCACGCGGATGTGGCCAACCCAACAACGGGCGGCTCCACAAGAAAATATTTGTCTGACATCTGTAACATTTGACCCCCGAAGAACCATATGCCACGCGCGCGCATTGGAATGTGTAAGCGCTTGCACAGCCGGGTGAAACTCGGTTTTCGGGGCCGCGAAACACGGTTTGAAATGCCGTGAAAGGCCTGCCTAGCGTGGAGACCGGCCCGGATATCCCCGGTATCAGCACGGGCCGCATGTGGGACCCCACCCAGGTCCCGCCCCTCGACACGACGGCGTCCTCGATGACGCCTGCCAAGGTGTCGAGGCTCGCCGGAGTGCGGGGAACCAGGGCATCCGCCCGTCTTCCACGAACAGTTTCAACTCCGCGAGAAGAGCAAACATGCACAAGCACCCCCAAGCACCCCGGATGCTGCGGTGGCGGTCCGCCGCCGCAGCACTGGCAACAGCCGTGGCTGCCTCGACCTTCCTAGCCGTGCCGTCGGCACAGGCCAACGAGCCTGCCGACCCGCCGGCCGCAGAGCAGATGCCGGCCCCCACGCCCGGCTTCCCCCTCCCCACGGAACACACCCAGGAAGCTTTCGACCCGGCGTCGGACTTCACCTCCAAGTGGACCCGCGCCGATGCCAGCCAGATCATGGCGCAGAGCGACACCACGGTAGCTCCCGGGCAGAACTCCATGAGCCCGGACGTCACCATGCCGGAAATCCCCGAGGATTTCCCCACCATGAACGAGGACGTCTGGGTCTGGGACACCTGGTCCCTGACGGACGAGCACGCCAACCAGATCAGCTACAAGGGCTACGACGTCATCTTCTCGCTCGTCGCTGACCGCCACGCGGGCTACAACTTCGACCAGCGCCACTGGAACGCCCGCATCGGCTTCTTCTTCCGCAAGACCAACGCGGACCCGGCCAAGGACAAGTGGAACTACGGCGGGCACCTTTTCGTGGACGGTTCCTCCATCGGCAACACCGAATGGTCCGGCTCCACCCGCCTGATGCAGGGCAACCACGTGAACGTGTTCTACACGGCCACCACCTTCCACGATGTGGCCGAGCGGAACGCCGGCGGCGGCGGCATCGCCCCGGACGCGGCCATCGCCAAGGCCCTCGGCAACATCCACGCCAACGAGGAACGCGTCTGGTTCGACGGCTTCGAGCACACCAAGCTGCTTGAGCCGGACGGCGAAATGTACCAGACCAAGGAACAGAACCCCGGCTTCGCGTTCCGTGACCCGTTCACCTTCGCCGACCCGGCGCACCCCGGCAAGACCTTCATGGTCTTCGAAGGCAACACGGGCGGCAACCGCGGCGAGTACCAGTGCACCGAGGAAGACCTCGGCTACCGTGAGGGCGATGCCAACGCAGAGTCCCTCGACGAGGTGAACAGCAGCGGCGCCTACTACCAGACCGGCAACGTGGGTCTCGCGGTGGCGGACAACAAGGACCTCACCAAGTGGTCCTTCCTGCCTCCGATCCTCTCCGCGAACTGCGTGAACGACCAGACTGAACGTCCCCAGATCTTCATCCAGAACGAGGACGGCAAGAACAAGTACTACCTGTACACGATCAGCCACCAGTTCACGTACGCAGCAGGCATGCGCGGCCCCGACGGCGTCTACGGCTTCGTGGGCGACGGCGTGCGCTCCGACTACCAGCCGGTCAACAACTCCGGCCTGGCACTTGGCTCGCCCACCGACCTCAACCTGCCCGCCAACAACCCGAGCGGCACCATCTCCGGCCAGCAGAACGGCCGCCAGTTCCAGGCCTACTCGCACTACGTGCAGCCCAACGGGCTGGTGCAGTCATTCATCGACAACGTCAACGGTGTCCGCGGCGGCTCCCTGTCCCCGACCGTGAAGATCAACTTCAAGAACGGCATCACCCAAGTTGACCGCAGCTTCGGCCAGAACGGCCTTGGCCCCTTCGGCTACCTGCCCACCAACGTCAAGGTCGGCGGCGAAGGACTGTACAAGTAGACCGCGGCATAGCCGCACCGCCGCTGCTGCAGCGGCACCGCCCAGGCGGGGATGCTCTGGGGGCATCCCCGCCTGGGCCCTTTAACTACTGCCCCTCAGTTAACAGCGCAGCACCGCAGGCTAGGGATAGGGTTGGATCAACAGAAGGGGGAGTGCCTGATGGAATACCAGAACCCACAACCCGAGCCGGGCTTCCGCAGCGGTGCCGCGCCGGTACCTGTCCCGGCGCCCGGATTGGGACGGACCGTAATTTCCGAGACCGCTGTTGCCAAGGTGGCCGGGATCGCCGCCCGCGCCGTTCCCGGCGTCTACTCCCTGGGATCGGTACCGTCCCGTGCCTTGGGGGCCATCCGCGACGCCGTCGGCAGCTCCGACCATGCGGCCGGGGTCCGCGCCGAAGTGGGCGAAACCCAGGTCGCAGTGGATATCAGCCTCGTGGCGAGCTACGGCACGCCCTTGCATTCCCTTGCCAACCAGGTGCGCGCCGCCGTCTACCGGGCGGTGGAGGAACTGGTGGGGCTCCAGGTCATCGAGGTGAACGTCGAAGTCACCGATGTCTATGTGCCGCCGCCCGTTAAACCGGCCGCCGCCGGAACCCCTGAAAGGGAGGCACTGCTGTGAACCTGACACTGGCAGGCGCCGCCATGGGCGCCTTCGTAGCCTTCATGTCCCTCCAGTTCGGGCTGTGGGGGTTCCTGGTAGCCCTGCTCTTCATGGCCATTGGGGCACTCCTGGGCCGCGCCGCCGAAGGGAAGCTGGACCTCCGCGGTGTCCTGGACGCCATCATCGGCCGGCGCTCATCATCATGAGCACGCCCGCCCCGGCGCTGCGGGGACAGGCGCTCAGCGGCCATAACCGCATCAGCACGCAGGCGCTGACAAGCCTTGCCAAGGCAGCGGCTGCTGCGGCGTTCGACGTCGACGCCCAGGACGTGCGGGCAGACTGGACGGACGACGACGGCCTGCTGGCTTTGTCCCTCGTCACGCCCATCAGCATCCCGCCTTTGAAGAGCGTTGTCTTGGATCCGACGCGGGTGGAGAGGTTCGGCGGTTCCATCTGGGACCGGACTGTCGAGGCTAAAACCCGCATCCTGGAAACCGTCACGGAGCTCAGCGGTGCCCGGTTGAGCAGGGTGGATATCCGCATCAGCGGTGCAAGGATCAGTGAAGGGGGCCGGGTCCGGTGAGCAGCAGGGTGGACGCCGGAGCCAGGCGGTCGCGGCGCGAGGGGGACCGCCGTGCCGCAGGCCAGGGGCCGGACATGCGCCGGGTGGCGTACCGGGAAACGCACTCCTCGCGTGCCGCGGTGGCCATCGTCGCTGCCGTCCTGGTCATGGTGCTGGCGGCCTACGGACTCCTGGAAGCAGCGGTTCATGCCATCGGCCAGCCTGCCTGGCTGATCGAGCCCCAGGTTGCCGCGCAACGCATCGTGGAGCTCCCCGCCGGGATCCCGCCGCTGCTGCTGGGCGCTGTCGGCGCGGTCCTGGCGATGGCCGGCCTGATCTTCGTGCTCAACGGGATACTTCCGGGACGGCGGGCACGCCACCTCCTCGCTGGCGCCGGGCAGGCATCCGGTGGCCCCGCCGTCGTGGTTGACGATGAAGTCATCGCCTCATCGCTTGCCCGCCGGGCCCGCCTGGCGGCGAACGTGACCCCGGAGCAGGTAATGGTGGTTGTTTCCCAGCGCCAGGTGCTGGTGAACGTCAGGCCCACGTCCGGAGTGCCGGTGGACGGGGGGACAGTCCTCGCCGCCGTCCAGGATGAGCTGGACCAAATGGAACTGGAACCGTCACCCGAAGCCCGGGTCAATGTAACGCCAACGGGAGTGATCGGGGCATGAACAGCACACCAAGCCTCCTCAACCGGATCCTCCTCACCGTTTTGGGGCTGATGCTCCTTGCCGCCGGCATCCTGCTGGTGCTTCTGGCGACCGTCCCGCCCGTGGGTGCCTGGTGGCAGTCCTGGTCCCCGGGGATCTGGGACGGAATCAACCAGGCCTTCAACGCCACCAGGTTCCCGGGACGCACCGAAAGCTGGCTGTGGATTGTGGTGGCCCTGGTCCTTCTGCTGCTGATCGGGCTTATGGTGGCCTGGATTGCCCAGCAGGGCAAGGGCCGGTCCAACCTGTTGGCCGCCGAATACGATCCGGGCGATGTTCCCGGTGACGTCCGCATCGGCGGGGGAGTCGCGGAACAGGCCCTCAAGCATGCACTGGCGGGACGGCCGGACCTCGCCGGTTCCACGGTAGCCACCTATGACGTCAAGGGGTCACCCGCGCTGAAAGTCCGGCTGCTGCCGCGCCAGGGCGTGGCGCCGCACCTGCTGGCAGCAGAGATCGCCGGCCTGCTCGCTGCGCTCGAAGCGGTAGTCGGCAAGGAAACGCCGGTCCTGATCCACATTGGTGCGGGGGCACGGACACGCTTCGGCCGTGCCGAGCGCGTCCGCTGACCGCCCTATACCCGCTCCAGGTAGACAGCACAGTCGACCGGTACCTCCTGCACCGCAGCCAGCTCTTCGGCGGGAACAGGTCCACTGGCCAGAGCCACCCTGTATCCCGCGGGAATGGGAGCCGACGCGAATCCCATGTTCGCCAGGACCAGGACATCCCCGTTGCGGAACGCCAGCACCCCGGCGTCCGGTGCATGGAGGTCGTCCCATTCCAGGCTGCCCAGGCCCAGCCTGCGCCCCGAGCGGAAGGCCAGGGCAGCTTTGTAGAGCTCCAGGGTGGAGCCCTCCTCTCCTTCCTGCTGGTCTGCAGCAAGGGGTCCGAAACTCTCCGGCTGCGGCAGCCATGGCTGTGCCTGGCTGTGCCGGGACGAGAAGCCGTAACCGGGCAGGTCGGCGGCCCAGGGCAGCGGCACCCGGCAGCCGTCCCGGCCAATCTCGGCACCTTTCGTGCGGAAGAAGGTGGATCCTGCCGCGCTTCTGCCGGAAGAGTGGTGTGTTCCGGAAGGCCCAGTTCCTCGCCCTGGTACAAGTACGCGGAACCCGGCAGCGCCAGGGACACCAGCGTGGCGGCACGGGCCCGGGCCAGTCCCAGGGCGGAGTCCGGCTGCTCATCATCCGCGGCCAGCCCCTTGGGAAATGTCGTGGGGTCGGAAAGCCCGAACCGGGTGGGATGCCGCACGGTGTCATGGTTGCTCAGCACCCAGGTGCACGGTGCCCCCACTGAGGAGGCCGCTGCCAGGGAAGCGTCGATGGCGGCCGCCATCCGCTCCGCATCCCAGCCCGCGAGCAGGAAATCGAAGTTGAAAGCCTGCTGCATCTCGTCCGGCCGCACGTAGCGGGCCAGCCGTTCCGCCGGTTCCACCCAGGCTTCGGCCACCATCATCCGGTCGCTGCCGTACTCCGCCAGCACCCGGTGCCAGTTCCGGTAGATGTCGTGCACGCCCTCCTGGTCGAAGAAGGGCGACGGCGGGTAGACCGGGGAGACGGCACGGTGCGGTTCCTCGGCGTCGGTATGTGCGCCCGGCGCGTCACCGGGCGGCAGCGCCAGGCTGTGCGTTCCTTCCACCATGGACGCCGCTCCGTCCCAGTCGGGAAGGCCCTTTTCCTTGACCATGCCGTGGGCAACGTCCACCCTGAAACCGTCCACGCCGCGGTCCAGCCAGAACCGGAGGACGGAACGCATCTCCTCGTGGACCTCGGGATTCTCCCAGTTGAGGTCGGGCTGCCTGGTGTCGAACAGGTGGAGGTACCATTCACCGGGCGAACCGTCCGGTCCCGCAACGCGGCTCCACGCCGGGCCGCCGAAGATAGACTTCCAGTTGTTGGGTGCCCGGTTGCCGTCCCCGGACCCGGCATACTGTCCTTCCCGGGACGGAAGATGTAACGGTCCCGTTCGGGGGAGCCGGGCGCAGCCCTGAGAGCAGCCTGAAACCAGGCATGCTCATCGGAGGTGTGGTTGGGAACCAGGTCCACGATGACCTTCAGGCCCCGGCTGTGAGCATCCTGCAACATTGCATCGAAGTCGTCGAGGGACCCGAAGAGCGGGTCCACCTGACGGTAGTCCGCAACGTCGTACCCGCCGTCGGCCTGCGGCGACTTATAGAAGGGGGAGAGCCAGACGGCGTCCACTCCCAGCTTCTCGAGATAGGGCAGGCGTTCTGTCACACCGCGCAGGTCACCCATGCCGTCCCCGTTTCCGTCAGCGAAGGAACGCGGGTAGATCTGGTAGACGACGGCGTCTGCCCACCACTCCGGCCGGGGCTGGCCGGAAGCGGGAACGGCCTGTTGGACATTTGGTTCCCCTCAGATAACTTTTTGATGTAAACGCTTGCATTGCACGCAGCAACCTTACTAGTGTGACAGTCACCACATCAACCTCACCTAGCAAGCGCACTGTCGACTTACTTGTCACTCAGCGAGGAGCTTCAAGCTAATGAAAACCCCTAGATTCCTTCTTCCGGTCGCCACTGCCGGCGTCCTGGCCCTGTCCCTGTCCGCATGTGCGGGCGGTGGCGGCGGAACCACGGGCGGTGGCGGCGGCGACGCCGAGGCAAACCTTGACAGCCGGGGTCCCATTACCTACGTGCAGGGCAAAGACAACAGCAACGTGGTCCGTCCGCTGATCGAGAAGTGGAACGCTGCGCACCCGGACGAGAAAGTCACGTTCAAGGAGCAGACTGACCAGGCTGACCAGCAGCACGATGACCTGGTGCAGAACTTCCAGGCCAAGAATGCCGACTATGACGTCGCAAGCGTGGACGTCGTCTGGACTGCCGAATTCGCCGCAAAGGGCTGGCTGCAGCCGCTCAAGGACAAGATGGCGATCGAAACCACGGGCATGCTTGAGCCCACGGTTGAGGCTGGTTCCTACAAGGGGACCCTGTATGCAGCCCCGGTTTCCTCCGACGGCGGCATCCTCTACTACCGCAAGGACCTGTTCCCGAGCCGCCCAAGACCTGGGACGAAATGATGGAGATGTGCTCCATCGCCGAGGCCAACAACATGGGCTGCTACTCCGGCCAGTTCAAGCAGTATGAAGGCCTGACGGTCAATGCTTCCGAAGCCATCAACTCAGCCGGCGGTTCCGTCCTTAACGACGAGGGCAAGCCGAACCTGAACACCCCCGAGGCCGAGGAAGGCCTGAACAACCTGATCGAGGCCTTCAAGAACGGGAACATCCCTGCTGAGGCCATCACCTACCAGGAAGAGGAAAGCCGCCGCGCTTTCCAGGAAGGCAAGCTGCTGTTCCTCCGCAACTGGCCTTACGTCTACAACCTGGCCACCACCGAAGGCTCCTCCCAGGTTAAGGACAAGCTGGGAATGACTGCCCTCCCCGGCAAGGACGGCCCGGGCGCTTCGTCCCTGGGTGGCCACAGCGCCGCCATCAGCGTCTACTCGGACCACAAGGCCACGGCCCTGGACTTCGTGAAGTTCCTGATCGAGGAAGAGCAGCAGAAGTTCTTTGCAACCCAGGGTTCCCTGGCTCCTGTCTTCGGCTCCCTGTACGAGGACCAGGAACTGGTCGCCAAGCTTCCGTACCTGCCGGTCCTGAAGACCTCCATCGAGAACGCTGTGCCCCGTCCGGTCACCCCGTTCTACCCTGCAGTCACCCAGGCAATCCAGGAGAATGCCTACGCGGCCCTGAAGGGTGAAAAGCCCGCCAAGGACGCACTGTCCGACATGCAGAAGTCCATCGAGTCCGCTGGCGCAGGATCGCAGTAAATCATGGCAACCGAATTGGGCCCGACGCCGGTCAAGAAGCCGGCGTCGGGCGCGCCCGATGTACACCACGGTCCCAAGGGCGTAGGCGAAGACAACGCCATCCTCAGCCAGGGCAAATGGGCCTCCTGGCTGCTGGCACCCACCATCATCGCCCTGGGCATCGTGATCGTTTACCCGATCATCAGCGCCATCGTGATGTCCTTCCAGAAGGACGCGGGACTGGACCCTGCCACCGGCCTCTTCACCGCAGGCGGGCCGGCCGGTATCCAGAACTACGTGAACTGGCTTGGACAGCAGTGTGCAGCACCGGGCGGCGGCACCGTCGCCTGCCCGCCGGGCACCCTGGGCGGCCAGTTCTGGACCGCCACGGGCACCACCTTCCTCTTCACGGTGATCACCGTGGCCTTCGAAACCGTCCTCGGTTTCTGGATGGCCATGATCATGGCACGCACCTTCAAGGGCCGCAGCCTGGTCCGTGCGGCCGTGCTGGTGCCGTGGGCCATCCCCACCGCCGTCACCGCCCAGCTGTGGCTGTTCATGTTCGACTTCAACGGCATCATCAACAAGCTGTTCAACGCCTCCATCCTCTGGACCGGCAGCGAATGGCCGGCCAAGTGGGCAGTGATCATTGCCGATACCTGGAAGACCACGCCGTTCATGGCGCTCCTGATCCTTGCCGGCCTGCAGATGATCCCCGCAGAGGTCTACGAGGCATCAAAGGTTGACGGTGCCAGTGCTTGGCAGCGCTTCCGCCTGATCACTTTGCCGCTGGTGAAGCCGGCGCTGATGGTTGCCATCCTGTTCCGCACCCTGGATGCCCTCAGGATGTTCGACCTTCCGTACATCCTGACCGGTGGTGCGAACAACACCACCACGCTGTCCATCCTGGTGATCAACCAGATCAGGCAAGGCTTCAACTCTGCGGCCGCGCTCTCCACCATCACGTTCCTGATCATCTTCCTGGTGGCGTTCATCTTTGTCCGCTTCCTTGGCGCGAACGTTGTGGAACAAAGCGGAGCCACCGGTAAGGGGAAGAAATGACAACCACAGCCGCTTCCGCCAATTTACGGGCGCAGCAGGACAAGGGCCGCAAGGCTTCGCAGAACCGGGAAAAATGGGCGAGCGTCCGGACCTACATCAGCGCCGCCGTCATCCTGATCTGGTGCCTTGCGCCGGCGTACTGGATGGTCGTAACGGCCTTCCGTGAAGTCGGGTTCACCTACGACACCACGCCCTGGCCCACGCACGTGACGCTTGACAACTTCATCACGGCGTTCGACACCTCGTTCGGCAACAAGTTCGGCCAAGCACTGCTGAACAGCATCATCATCGGTGTGACCGTCACCGTGGTTTCGCTGATCATCGGCGTGTTCGCGGCGTACGCCCTTGCCCGCCTGAACTTCCGGTTCAAGTACCTGGTGCTGGGCTTCATCCTGGGCGCGTCCATGTTCCCGGGCGTTGCCCTCATCACCCCGCTGTTCCAGCTGTTCACCAACATCGGCTGGATGGGCACCTACCAGGCGCTGATCATCCCGAACATCTCCTTCGTCCTGCCGCTGACGGTCTACACGCTGACCTCCTTCTTCCGCGAGATGCCGTGGGAGCTTGAAGAATCAGCGCGCGTCGATGGCTGCACCCAAGGGCAGGCGTTCCGGAAGGTGATCATGCCGCTGGCCGCACCGGCCATCTTCACCACCGCCATCCTTGCCTTCATCTCCTCCTGGAATGAGTTCCTGATCGCCAGCCAGCTCTCCAATGAGGCTACGAAACCGGTGACGGTTGCCATCGCCAGCTTTGCCGGCGCGCAGCCCAACCAGATTCCGTACACCGCGATCATGGCCGCGGGCACCATCGTCACCATTCCGCTGGTGATCCTGGTGCTTGTGTTCCAGCGCAAGATCGTGGCCGGCCTGACTGCGGGTGCAGTCAAGTGACCCGCGATGCTTCCCGCTCCCGCTCCGCGGGGGCGGGAAGCGACCGCAGGCGCGTCCGGTCCGGCGAGGACTTTGACATCATCATCGGATTCCTTGGCTTTTGGGCCCTGGTCCTGCTGGTGGTCACGGTCTGGATGGAAGTGACTGCACAGCCTGCGCTCGGCTGGGCCCTGGGGCTGCTGGCCACGCTCCTGGCGCTCTACGGCATGATCCGTTTGCGCCGGAAGCTCCCCGAACGCAGGTAGCCGGGGGAAGGCCATGACCGTCACGGTTTAACGCTGCGTGGCCGGGGAGTGCGAAAATACGAAGGCTCGGGGGCCAGCGCAGGGCGAGCGGCAGCTTCACGCTGCATGGAGTTATTGAGGGGACACGGTGGCACGCACAACAGAAAGATCCCAAAGGGGCGGCCACTCGGGAGTCAGCATCGAGGACGTTGCGGCAGCCGCCGGTGTCTCCACCGCCACAGTTTCCCGGGCCGTCCGTGGCCTGCCCCGCGTTTCGCCCGCCACCCGCGAACGCATCCTTGAAGTAGCCGGGAACCTGGGCTACGTCGCCTCATCCTCCGCGTCCGGGCTCGCTACCGGCCGCACCAAGACCATCGGCGTGCTGGCCCCGTTCGTCAGCCGCTGGTTCTTTTCCAAGGCCATTGAAGGGGCTGACCGGGAACTCCATGCCCGGCAGTACAACCTTTCCCTGTTCAACCTTGGCGGCCATGGCAGCAACCGTGAGCGGCTCTTCAGCAAGACCATGGTCTACAAGCAGATTGACGCCCTGCTGGTCCTCTGTATGGCACTGACGCATGAGGAGCTGGACCACCTTCAGAAGATCGACATCCCGCTGGTGGTGGTGGGCGGACACGTCGAGGAATGCGCCTACATCGGCATTGACGACTACGCCGCCGCTTCCACTGCCGTGCGGCACCTGATCGACCTGGGCCATCGCGATATCGCACTGCTCCACGGTGACGACGAGACGGACCTGAACTTCGACGTTCCCAGGGTCCGGATCCTCGCCTTCAAGGACGTCATGACGGCCGCCGGCCTGCCCACCCGTCCCGAGTGGGACGAATGGGGCGACTTCACGGTCCGCAGCGGGCAGGAGGCCTTCCGCCGGTTGTGGGCACGGCCAGGTGCCAAACCCACCGCCATCTTCTGCGCCTCCGACGAGATGGCCATGGGCGTCATCTTCGAGGCCCAGCGCATCGGCGTCCGCGTACCGGAGGAACTGTCGGTCGTGGGGATCGACAACCACGATTTTGCCGACGCCATGGGCCTGACCACCGTGGGGCAGCGGCCCGACGAACAGGCCGAGCTGGCCACCAAGATGCTCCTTGACGAACTGGACGGGCAGGTTGGTGCCGTGAAGTCCGCCGTAGCGCCCCATGAACTGATTATCAGGAGGACGACGGCGCCGCCCCAGTCGTAGGACTGCGGCACCTGCGGCATGCCCACCCCGGCAGGGACAGCGGCGTCAGGACGCGCGCGCCAGCTGCCGGATGGGGATCCAGCGCGAGGCCAGGCGCCGGTAGGCTGCCGCAGCCCCGGTCATGTCGCCCTCCGCGAGGCATTCGATGCCCAGCCGGATGTCCATCGGGGATTCGTCCGGATACACCTTGTCCGCCACGGCACCGTAGTCCAGCTCCACCATCGATTCCACATGGAACTGCTCGAGCCATTCGGTGAGCTGGGCGAGGTCGTCCAGCATGTCCAGGTCCGGGGCCGCGAGGGCCAGGTTGGCAACCGCGTAGCGGGCCCGTTCCAGGGCGTCGGTGATCGAAGCCCAGACCCGGACGGTGAGGATGCGGCCGGCCGCCTCCACCACGTCCTTGTGGTCCGACTCCATGAACAGCGAAAACCAGCTGAACGGGATCCCCCAGGTTGACGCCCGGGTATGCACCCTGATGGAGCCGTCCCGGGCCTTGACCTGGTCGATCCGTTCCTGGTGCTTGTCCCGCTGTTCCTCGGGGATCAGCAGTTCCGCGAGCGGGCCGTGGATCCCCTCCATCAGCGCGTTGGCTGCCAGGCCGGCACGGAGGACCAGCTGGCTGGGCAGTACAGCAGCACCGGCTCGGCGTCAGCGCCGTCGTCGGCGGCTCCGCCCTGGGATGCCGGGGCAGTGGTGACCCGCACCAGGTCGGTGCGTCCGGTGGGAAACGGGTCACCGCCTGAACGCGTAATGCGCCCCAGCGAGGCGAGCAGTTCGGCGTTTTCGACGGCGGCACGCGAGGCTGTGCGTGCACCTGCCGCCTGGATGGCGGCGCGCTGCTCTTCCGGGAACGCGTCCAGCGGCTCGTAGACCCGCAGCGTGGAGGAAAAAGGCAGGCCTGCCTGGCCCCGGTAGAGGTTTCCCGTCATCGCGGTCTCCTTGTCTGGGTCCAGGTGGCTGTCATCAATCCGCCAGTTCCACCAGGACGGGGGCGTGGTCCGAGGCGCCCTTGCCCTTGCGTTCCTCGCGGTCAATGGAGGCGCCGGTAACCCGGCTGGCCAGTGCGGGGGAGGCGAGGACAAAGTCGATGCGCATGCCTTCCCGCTTGGGGAAGCGCAGCTGGGTGTAGTCCCAGTAGGTGTAGACGCCGGGGCCGGGAGTGTAGGGGCGCACCACATCGGTGAAGCCCGCGGATTCGAAGGCGTGGAAAGCGGCACGCTCGGGCGGGCTGACGTGGGTGTACCGGTTGTTCACGAACAGATCGATGTCCCAGACGTCCTCGTCGAAGGGGGCGATGTTCCAGTCGCCCATCAACGCCACCTGGGCCTGCGGGTCCTCGGCCACCAGTCCCTGCGCGTGCGTCTTGAGGCTTTCCAGCCATTTGAGCTTGTAGGGCATGTGCTCGTCGTCCAGCGACCGGCCGTTGGGAACGTACAGGCTCCAGATCCGGATGCCGGCGCACGTGGCGGCCATGGCACGGGCCTCCTGCACGGGATCCTTGCCGGCCTTGCCGAAGGAAGGCTGGTCGAGGAAGGTCCGTTCGACGTCCTCCAGGCCTACCCGGGACGCGATGGCCACGCCGTTCCACTGGTTCACACCGAAGTGGGCCACCTCGTAGCCCATCCGCTCAAACAGTTCCCACGGGAAGTTATCGTCCTTGCACTTGGTCTCCTGGATGGCCAGGACGTCGCAGTCGCTGCGCTGAAGCCAGGCTTCGACGCGGTCTGCGCGGGCACGGAGCGAATTTACATTCCAGGTAGCTATCTTCACAGTTCCTAACTTACCGTGGCAGCACTGCAGCAGGTAAAGCAGGACGGGGCCTGCAGGAGTGCCGGCGGAGCGCATGCCCGGCTGATGGAACTTAGTTGGAAGTCCGAGTAGATTCGCAACCAGAAATGACCTGGGCCACAAACCGGAACACTGCGAAGGAGCATCAGCCATGGTGCGCGAGCTGTCCCATTACGTCGGAGGCCGGCATGCCGAGGGGAGGTCCGGACGGTTCGGGGACGTCTTCGACCCCTGTACGGGCCGCGTCCAGGCCCGGGTTCCGCTGGCCGGCCGCGACGAGGTGCAGGAGGCTATAGCAGCCGCCGCCCATGCACAGCCAGCCTGGGCGGCCATGAACCCCCAGCGGCGGGCACGGATCCTCCTGAAGTTCGTCGACCTGGTGAACTCGCAGATGGACGAGCTGGCGCGGTTGCTGTCCTCCGAGCACGGCAAGACCGTTGCCGACTCCAAGGGGGACATTCAGCGCGGCCTGGAAGTGGTGGAGTTCGCCGCCGGGGCTCCCCACCTGGTCAAGGGCGAATTCTCCACTGACGCCGGGGCCGGCATCGACATCCATTCACTCCGCCAGCCGCTCGGCGTCGTGGCCGGCATCACGCCGTTCAACTTCCCGGCCATGATCCCCCTGTGGAAGTCCGGCCCCGCCCTGGCCGCTGGCAACGCCTTCATCCTCAAACCTTCCGAGCGGGACCCCTCGGTACCGCTCCGGCTCGCGGAACTCTACAGCGAGGCGGGCGTGCCCGACGGCGTGTTCAGCGTGGTCAACGGGGACAAGGAAGCCGTGGACGCCATCCTCGAGGACCCCCGGATCAAGGCGGTCGGCTTTGTTGGTTCCACCCCCATAGCCCAGTACATCTATGCGACGGCGGCCGCGCACGGGAAGCGGGCGCAGTGCTTCGGCGGAGCCAAGAACCACATGGTGGTCATGCCGGACGCGGACCTGGACCAGGCTGCGGACGCCCTGATCGGCTCCGGTTACGGCTCCGCCGGCGAACGGTGCATGGCCATCTCCGTGGCAGTGCCGGTAGGCAGGGAAACCGCGGACCGGCTGGTGGAAAAACTTCAGGAACGGATCAAGGACCTCCGGGTCGGCTCCAGCATGGCGCCGGATTCGGACTTCGGGCCCGTGGTGACAGCCGCTGCCAAGGAACGCATCGAGGGCTACATCAGGGCAGGCGTGGACGACGGCGCCACCCTCCTGGCCGACGGCCGCGGGTTCACGGTGAAAGGCTATGAGGACGGATTCTGGGTGGGTCCCACCCTCTTCGACAACGTCACCCCGGACATGGCGGTGTACCGCCACGAGATTTTCGGGCCCGTCCTCAGCGTGGTCCGGGCGTCCGGCTACGAGGAAGCACTGCGGCTCTGCACGGACAACCCGTACGGCAACGGCGTTGCCATCTTTACCCGCGACGGCGACGCGGCCCGGGATTTCGCCACCCGCGTGGACGTCGGCATGGTGGGCATCAATGTCCCCATCCCGGTGCCCCTGGCCTATTACACGTTCGGCGGCTGGAAGGCGTCCGGCTTCGGCGACCTGAACCAGCACGGCGCGGACGCCTTCCGGTTCTACACCAAGACCAAGACCGTCACCACGCGCTGGCCCTCCGGAATCAGGCAGGGATCCAGCTTCGTCATGCCGGAAGGAAGCTGATGGCGCAACGTGCAACGGACGGGCCGGAGGTGCTGTTCGAACGGCGGGGCGCGCTGGCGGTGATTACCCTGAACAGGCCTCGGGCGGTTAACGCATTGACCGCGGGCATGGTGGGCATGATCCTGGAGCAGCTCACCGCGTGGGCGGACGACGACGGCGTGGCCACCGTCCTGGTCCAGGGCGCCGGAGAGCGGGGCCTCTGTGCGGGCGGGGACATCGTGGCCATCTACGAGGACATCCCGCACGGCGGCCACCGGACTGCTGACTTCTGGCAGGCCGAGTACCGGATGAACTCCCTGATAGCCCGCTACCCCAAACCGTACGTGGCCCTCATGGACGGCCTGGTCCTCGGCGGTGGGGTGGGCATTTCCGCCCATGGTTCCGTCCGCGTGGTCACCGAGCGGACCAGGACCGGGATGCCGGAAACCACCATTGGCTTTGCCCCCGACGTCGGCGGGACCTTCCTGCTCGCCCGTGCACCGGGGGAGACGGGAACCCATGCGGCGCTGACGGGAGCGCACCTGGACGGACCGGACGCCTTGTACCTGGGCCTCGCGGACCATTACGTACCGTCCGCCCGGTTGCCCGGCTTGGTGGCGGCGCTCGAAAGCGAAAGCCCGAACGCCGCCGTCGGACGCTGTGCCGGGGAGGCCCCGCCCTCCGCCCTGGCGGCCCAGCGGGAGTGGATTGACGCCTGCTACGCGGAACCGGACGCCGGGGATATCGTCCGCAGGCTCCGCTCCTGGCAGGGCAGCGGCGCTGCGGAGGCACGACAAGCCGCGGAGGCGATTGAGGCAAAATCGCCGACGTCGGTCAAGGTGACGCTGGAATCGCTCCGCCGTGCCCGCGGATTGAGCCTGGATGAGGCCCTCGCCGAGGAATACCGCGTGGGCCTGCGCTTCCTCGCCGGCGCTGACTTCCGGGAGGGCATCCGCGCCCAGGTGGTGGACAAGGACCGTACGCCGCGCTGGCAGCCGCCCACCCTCAGCGAGGTGCACCCGCAGCATGTTGCCCGCTACTTCCAGCCGCTGGACGGCGGGGAACTGGATCTTGGTACGGCGTTGGACAGGGTTACAGCGGCAGACCGGCAGTTAAAGGAGACGGACCATGCCTGACAAGTACACCGTGGCGTTCCTGGGCCTGGGACACATGGGCGTTCCGATGGCCGCGAACCTGGTCACGGCAGGGCACAGCGTGGCCGGCTACGACGTCGTGCCTGCCGCGCTCGAGGCAGCCCAGTCCAGGCAGATTCCGGTGGCAGCCGGCGCCGCCGACGCACTCGCCGGTGCCGACGTGGTGCTGACCATGTTCCAAAGCGGCCAGCAGGTGCTCGATGCCTACCGCGGGACCGGCGGCGGGCCCGGCCTGCTGGCGGCAGCCGCGCCGGGCACCATGTTCCTGGACTGCTCCACCATCAACGTTGACGAGGCACGCGAGGCGGCCCGGCTGGCAATCGAGGCAGGACACCGCTCCGTGGACGCCCCCGTTTCCGGCGGCGTGGTGGGTGCCGAGGCGGGAACCCTTACCTTCATGGTGGGCGCCGGGGACGATGACTTCGAGGCCGTCCGGCCCCTGCTGGAGGTGATGGGAAAGCGGGTGGTGCACTGCGGTGCCCATGGCGCCGGCCAGGCAGCCAAGGTCTGCAACAACCTCATCCTTGGCGTATCCATGATCGCAGTCAGCGAGGCCTTCGTCCTGGGGGAGAAGCTGGGCCTCAGCCACCAGGCACTGTTCGACGTTGCATCGGCGGCCTCCGGCCAATGCTGGGCCTTGACCACCAACTGTCCCGTCCCCGGCCCCGTCCCCACCAGCCCGGCCAACCGCGACTACCAGCCCGGATTCGCCGGTGCGCTGATGGCCAAGGACCTCAACCTTGCCGTCAACGCCCTGCACAGCACCGGCGTGACAGGGCGGATGGGGCAGCTTGCAGCGGAAATCTACGATACGTTTGCCGCGGAAGGCGGTGCCGGCCGCGACTTCTCAGCGATCATCACAGACATCCGGGAAAAGTCCGCCACAGGGGCTCCGGCGGCGCACGGAACGGCTCCGCCACCGGATGCCGCCGGGCCGGGCGCAACAACGGCGGGTACAGCAACGGGTAATGCGCCAACAGCACACGACGACGGGAGTCCTGAATGACGGAGTACCACAACATCCTGGTGGAGCAGCAGGGGCGGGTGGGGCTGGTCACCCTCAACCGGCCGCAGGCGCTGAACGCGCTGAACAAGGCCACCATGGAGGAACTGGTCTCCGCGGTCACCGCGATGGACTCGGACCCCGGGGTGGGCGCCGTGGTGATCACCGGATCCGGCAAAGCCTTCGCCGCCGGCGCCGACATCAAGGAGATGGCGGCGCAGGGCTACATGGACATGTACGCGGCCGACTGGTTCCGCGGGTGGGAGGACCTCACCCGCCTGCGGATCCCCACCATCGCCGCGGTCTCCGGTTTCGCCCTGGGCGGCGGCTGTGAGCTGGCCATGATGTGCGACCTTATCATCGCCGGCGACAACGCCAAGTTCGGCCAGCCCGAGATCAACCTGGGGGTGCTGCCCGGCATGGGCGGATCCCAGCGACTGACCCGAGCAGTGGGCAAGGCCAAAGCCATGGACCTGATCCTGACGGGCAGGTTCATCGGGGCCGAAGAGGCCGAACGCAGCGGCCTGGTGTCCCGGGTTGTCCCCGCCGAGGACGTCGTGGGGGAAGCCCTCAAAGCAGCCGAGGTCATCGCGTCAAAGTCGAAGCCGGTGGCCATGGCAGCCAAGGAGGCCGTGAACGCCGCCTTCGAAACCGGGCTCGCACAGGGCGTCCTGTTCGAGCGCCGGCTCTTCCACTCCCTCTTTGCCACGGAGGACCAGAAGGAAGGCATGGCGGCATTCACGGAGAAGCGCCAGCCGGCTTTCAAGCACCGGTAAGGGCCTGCGACTCCCGGTAGGCCGCGAGATCGCGTTCCATTTCCTCCGCCATCAGGTGGTTGTTGATGACGACGGCGGTCCACGCTGCCGATGCGGCAGAGGCCAGCACCTGCGCCTTCAGGTCCGTGACGTTGCCCGCGGCCCAGACGCCGGGAACCGCCGTGGCGCCGTCGGCATCCGTTTCAAGGTAGTCACCGATGCCCATGGGTGCGGTAACGGGGACAGGCCAAGGCCGGCAAAGGCATGGAGGCGGGCGGAGGTCCGCGCACCCACCACCAGGGCGTCCAGGGCAACCTCGGGACCCCCGGCCAGTGCCACTCCGCGCAGGGCGTCGCCTTCCACCCGAAGGGTTTCCACGGCGCCGGCGACGACCTTGACGCCCCGCGCTGCCAGTAGTTCGAGCTCCGGTTCCGAGGGAATGGTGCGGTCATTGAGGAACAGGGTGATGTTGCTGCTCCATTGCCGGAACAGCAGTCCCTGGTGAACCGACCACGACCCGTTGCCCAGGATGCCGATCGCCTGGTCCTGCACCTCCCAGCCGTGGCAGAACGGGCAGTGCAGTACGTCCTTGCCCCACCGCTCCCGCAAGCCGGGAATGTCCGGCAGTTCGTCCACCAGGCCGGTGGCAATGAGGAGCCGCCGGCCGCGGAGCCGACTACCGTCGTCGAGCGTTACCCCAAAGCCCTGCCGCACGTCGCCGGTGGCGGCAGTTGCCTCTCCGCGGAGGATCACTCCGCCGTAGCTCGCCACCTCCGCCCGTCCGGCGGCCAGCAGGACTGCGGGGCTGATTCCGTCACGGGAGAGGAAGCCGTGGACACCTTGTGCCGGCGCGTTCCGCGGATCACCGCTGTCCACCACCACCACGGACCGGCGGCTTCGACCCAGCATCTGGGCTGCACTGAGGCCGGCGGCACCGCCGCCGACGATGACGACGTCGTAGAAGGGACCACGGGAGCTGGATGGGGCATTTTCAGTCATGGGTCCATGGTCTGGCGAAGGCGTCGGTTTCCGCAAACAACTTTGCCGTTATGGCAAAATAGCTGAATGGATGAGAACCTTGACGACGTCCTGGCGGCCGTGGGCCCGCGGCTGAAGGCCCTCCGGGTCAGCCGCGACGTCACGCTCACCGCTCTGGCGGAGGCCACCGGAATCTCGGTCAGTACCCTGTCACGGCTCGAATCCGGCCAGCGGCGGCCCAACCTCGAACTGCTCCTGCCCCTGGCCAAAGCGCACCAGGTGCCGCTGGACGAACTGGTGGGGGCGCCGGAAACGGGCGATCCGCGCGTGCACCTCCGCCCTATCGAGGCCCGGGGGATGACCATCATTCCGCTGACCCGGAAACCGGGCGGCATCCAGGCCTACAAGCACATCCTGCCCGCCGGCCGGCTGGAAGAACCCAGTCCGCAGGTACACGAGGGCTACGAGTGGCTGTATGTCCTGAACGGGAAACTGCGCATGGTGCTGGGCAGCCAGGACCTGGTCCTGGGGCCCGGCGAGGCGGCGGAGTTCGACACCCGCATCCCCCACTGGTTCGGCAGGGCCGACGGCGGGGCCGTGGAATTCCTCAGCCTGTTCGGCACGCAGGGCGAACGGATGCACGTGCGGGCAAAGCCCGCCGCCAAAAGATAGGGGCTTGCCGGGCTGTCAGGTTTCCCCCAGCCCCGTAAGGTAGACAGGACCGCAGGAAGTTTGCAGCGGAAATGGGGGAGAATCAGATGCAGGTACCGGCGGCGGGCGCGGCGGACGGACTTGGTGGCCTTGTTGGTGTTGCTGCGCAGGCAATTGACAGGCTGGGGGAGTGGGGTGTGGGAGCCTTCACTCTCGCCGAAACAATACTTCCGCCCATTCCGAGCGAGGTGATCCTGCCGCTGGCGGGCTACCTTGCCAAACAGGGGGCCCTCAACCTGCTCCTCGTCTTTGCCACCAGCCTGCTGGGCGCCTACGCCGGGGCACTGTTCCTCTACTGGCTGGGTGCCAAGCTGGGGCTGGAACGCTCCATCCGCGGGCTGTCCAAACTGCCCCTGGTGGACCGGGAGGATTTTGAGCACGCCGCCGAATGGTTCCGCCGCCATGGCCGGTCTTCCATCTTCTTCGGCCGGCTCCTTCCCGGCGTCCGCAGCCTCATTTCGCTGCCAGCCGGGGCCTCCGCCATGCCGCTGGGGACCTTCAGCCTCTACACCCTCGCGGGGAGCGGGTTGTGGAACGGCGCCCTGATTGGGTTGGGGTATGCCCTGGGCACCCAGTACCGGCTCATCGAGCAGTACTCCCGGTTCCTCAACTACGCGGTGTACGTGGCACTGGCCGTCACGGTGGTCCTGCTGGTGGTCCGGAGGGCGAAGCGGGCCAAAGCCAACCGCTGACCGGCTGCCTCCCCGCGTTCAGTCCGCGAAGTCCCCGGCATTCCTGCGGAAGTCGCCCAGGATCCGGATCAGGAGGTCCACGTCCCCGGGGCTGAAGCCGGGATCGCTGAACACCTCGCTGTTCAGCGCCGCCGTGGAACGCCTGGCCAGGCTGCGTCCCTCGCCGGTGAGGGCGATCAGCGTGGTGCGGCCGTCCGTGGGATGGGGGGACCGCGCCACCAGTCCGGCGCGTTCCAGCCGGTCCACGGCGTTGGTGACCGACGTCGGATGGACCTGGAGCAGGGCGCTCGCCTTCTTCATGGGCAGCGAGCCCTTCCGCGAAAAATTCAACAGTGCCAGGAGTTCGTAGCGGGCAAACGTGAGGCCGAACGGCTTGAGGGTGGCTTCAATCCTGGCAAGGAGGATCTGCTGCGTCCGCATGACGGCCGTGATGGCTGCCATGGGCGCGGCAACATCTTCCCACCCGTGTTCCTCCCAGTTGCGCCGGGCTTCGGCAATGGGATCGCGGGGCAAATGCGTACCCAAACCAGCCCCTTTCCGGAAAATCCTGTGAATATACTAGGACATCCAACGGTTTGGCGAGGGAGGAATTCCGTGCAGCCCCAGGAGCATAACGGCCGGCCGCCCTTTCCGGACGCGGACCTGATCCATGTGGTGGAGCTCCTTCCGGCCGCAGAACGGCAACGCTATGCGCGGACGCGGGAATTCCTGCAGGCAACTGTGCGGCCGGCATCCCTCGGCTACTGGAACCGCGAGGACTTTCCGTTCGGCCTGCTGCAGGACATGGCTGGCCACGGCCTGGGGGCCCTGCAGCTGGATGGCAGCTCCGCCTTGTTCAAAGGGCTGATGTACGCGGAACTGGCCCGCGCGGACGTCTCCCTTTCCGCGGTCGCCGGCATCCACAATGAGCTGATTGTGGGCATGATCAGCCAGCTGGGCTCCGAGGAGCAGAAGAGCCGCTGGCTGCCCGGGCTTACGGGCTTCACCGAGCTGGGGGCCTTCGCGCTGACGGAGCCCGGCCACGGTTCGGACATTTCCCGGGGGCTGGAGACATCCGCCAGGCTGGAGGGCGGTGAGTGGGTCCTCAACGGGGCAAAGCGCTGGATCGGTGCCGGGACCATCGCCGACTTTGCCCTCGTCTGGGCGCGGGACCAGGCGGACGCAGGAGATCAAAGGCTTCATCGTGGAGACCGGCCGTCCCGGCTTCACGGCCACCAGGATCGCCAACAAAATCGGACTGCGCATCATGCAGAATGCGGACATCACGCTGGAGGATGTCCGGATCCCGGCCGGCAACCTGCTCCCCGGGGCGGCCCGCTTTGCATCGGTCCAGGGGCTCCTGCGGGATTCCCGGGCGTGGGTGGGCTGGCAGGCGGCCGGCATCCAGTTCGCCGCATTCGACGTCGCCCGGGACTATGTCCTGGAGCGGCACCAGTTCGGCCGTCCACTCGCGGGATTCCAGCTGGTCCAGCAGCAGCTCGCCGATATCCTGGGCAACGCCTCCGCATCCCTGGCGCTGATGGTGCAACTGGCGCGGCTCCAGGAGGAAGGCCGGCTGGAAATGGCGCAGGCGGCCATGGCTAAGGCCACTACCACGCGGCTGGCCCGGGCAACGGTTGCGATGGGCCGGTCGCTGCTGGGCGGCAACGGCATCAGCGGTGACTACGGCATGGCCAAGCTGTTCGGTGATGCCGAGATCCTTTATACCTACGAAGGCAGTTACGAAATCAATTCACTGCTGGTGGGGCGGGCTGTCACCGGGATTTCCGCCTTCACCTGAATCCCGTTCGGACGGGGACGACGCCGGCAGGCGTTGTCCCGCGCCCCGCCCCTGGATAGCATCGAAGAGGTAAGCCTACTTACTGTTGGTCTGCTCCCCTGGGGATGCGGGAAGGGAAGCCCGATGCGCGTCAAGAACTCCGTCATTGTGATCACCGGTGCCTCGAGCGGGATTGGCCGGGCCACCGCGCTTCGCTGCGCATCCAGGGGCGCCAGCCTGGTCCTGGCATCGCGTGGAACCAAAGCCCTTGAGTCAGTTGCCCGGGAATGCAGGAAGCGCGGGGCGAAAGCAGTTGCCGTAGCCACCGACGTGACGGACCCGGCTGCGGTGGAGAACCTGGCCGCGCGTGCCGTGGCGGAGTTCGGACGCCTTGACGTATGGGTCAACAACGCGGCAGTGGGCGCCTTCGGCCGGCTCCTGGACGTTCCGCCTGCTGACTTCCAGCGGGTCCTTGACGTGAATATTTCCGGCTACGTGAACGGTGCGCGTGCTGCCCTGGCCCGCCAGGCTGCCCAAGGTTCAGGGGTCCTGGTCAATGTCGCGTCAGTAGTGGGGGAGACCCCGTTGCCCTACTCCGCAGCGTATTCCATCACCAAGGCCGCGGTCCGGTCCCTCAGTGTCAGCCTACGGTCGGAACTGGCACTGGAAGGACTGTCCGGGTGGACGTGTGCACAGTCCTGCCGGCCACCATCGACACCCCGTTCTACCAGCACGCAGCCAACTACACCGGCCGGCGGGCACGTGCCCTGCCCCCTGTCTACACCCCGGAACGCGTCGCGAGGGCAATCATCAAGGTCATCGAGCACCCGCGCCGCGAAATCGTGGCGGGCGGTCCGGTCGCCCGCCTGCTGGTTCTGCAGCACAGGGTCACGCCGAAACTGGTGGAAGGGTCAGTCGCCCGCCAGGTGGACAAGAAGCAGCTTCCCCGCCGCAAGTCCGTCGCCGTCACCCCGGGCAACCTGCACCGTTCTTCGGAATCGATCAGGAAAGGCTCCGTGAGCGGTGGCTGGCATGGCCGGCGTGGGACGGCCAGGCGCAGGTTCTTCACCGCAGCGGCAGTGGCCGGCGCCGTGATGGCCGCCGGCAGGCTGCGGGGCCGGCAGGCTTACTGACGTCCACCCGGGGCCCGGGCCCCAATGGAATGCAAGCCCTAAAGGTTCCTGTCCGCGTAGGCGTGCAGCGCGTCCCGCACGAAGCCCGCGCCGGCCTCTCCACCGTAGTTGGCAGCGAACCGGGGGTCGGCGACGTACATGTCCGCGAGCCCGGTGACGTATCCCTTGATGTCTCCGCCGCTTTCCGCGGCCGGGGTGCCGGGGATGGACTTCAGCCATTCAACGTGGCGCCGGGCCAGTTCCTGGGCTTCGGGACTGGCGGGAGAAATATCTGATCCGGCTGCGGCCAGCCAGTCCTTCCCCAGCTGTTCGGAGCGCGACTTCCACTCCCTTTTCTCCGCTTCGTCCATGCCCCGCCACCACGAGTCACCCTTCGCGTAGGCGTCCTTGCCCCACCGCTCCTCGACCTCGTCCTTGTACTGCGTGTGGTCGAATCCGTCGAACATTTTTTCTGCCATGAGTTCTCCTCCTTCTTAACCGTTTCGAGTGTTTGCCGGACGGACGCGATCTGGCGGGACAGCCTGTCCTGTTCCTTCCGCAGCCAGTCCAGGTGGCGGGTCAACGCCTTCACGGTGTCCGTCTGCTGCTGGAAGACCTCCGCGATGGCCGGCAGCCCCAGGCCCAGTCCGCGAAGCAGCAGGATCCGCTGGAGCTGCAGGAGGGCGGCGGCGTCGTAGTGCCGGTAGCCGTTGCTGCCCACCCGACTGGGCTTGAGCAACCCGATGTCGTCGTAGTGCCGGAGGGTGCGGCTGGTGGTGCCCGCCATCCGGGCGACGTCCTGGATGGACCAGTCCCTCGCTGCCTCAGCCGTGGTTTCTTCCATGGACTGAGCGTAGGGGTTGACGCAGCGTCAAGGTCAAGGGGCGGAACCGGTTCAGGGGCGGAGCAGGTTCAGGGGGTGGGGCGGTTCCGGGGTGACCGATTGCGTGCCTGGGCCACGAGACGGCGGAAGGCGAGGATGAAGATGGCTTCAATCAGGAGCATCAGGCCCACCAGCAGCCACTGTTCCCCGGCAATAAAAACAACGCAGCCGGTCAGTGCCAGGACTGTGCCCAATGCCAGGGTGTACGTTGCGAAGCCCACGGCAACCCGGGCGCTGCGAACTCCGGTGCGGAACCCGAAGCCGTGCGGTTCACCACCGGGGTAACCGGGAACGCGGTCCGGCGCGGCGGGTCCCAGGGCATCGAATTCTTCCCAGGGATCCTTGTCCTGCGCTTCTGCGGCCATGCTCCAATTATCCCAAAAGGGGTTCCCGGATGGGCAGGGCCGGGAAGCAACGCAAAACAGCGGCCCCGCCAGCTGTCGCTGGCGGGGCCGCTGGACGGGTTCTCCGGTGCAGGCGCCGGAGGCCCAAGCCTTAGAGGGGGCGGATGTCTCTGCCTGCGGGCCCTTGGGGCCCTGGGTCACATCGAATTCGACCTTCTGGTTCTCGTCCAGGGAGCGGTAGCCGCTGGTGGCGATTGCCGAGTAGTGGGCGAAAACGTCAGCGGACCCGTCATCGGGGGCAATGAAGCCAAAACCCTTTTCGGCGTTGAACCATTTAACTGTGCCTGTTGCCATGGCTGCATTCCTTCATGTGACTCTGATTCTCTCCCCGGGGTGTCAGCCCGGAGTGTGCGGAGAACGTCCCCCGCTGTTCCCCAACGTACGGGGACAATGGCCTGCGTGCAAGGGTTGGCCCGGCATGGCGTGCTCAGCGCATGCCTTCACGGCGGATTGCGGTGGCTATCGCAGCCGCCCTGGTCTCCACTCCGAGCTTGGCGTAGATGTGCGCGAGGTGGGTTTTGACCGTGGCTTCGGAGATGAAGAGGCGCTGGCCAAGTTCCCTGTTGCTGAGCCCCTCAGTGAGCAGGCTGAGCAGCTCGGCCTCCCGCGGCGTGAGGATCTCGTCCGGGTTGCGCAGCTGCTGGAACAACCGGGACGCCACGGGCGGGCTCATGACGCTTTTGCCCTGCACGGCGCCACGGATCGCAGCGAAGATTTCCTCCGGCGCCGCATCCTTCAGGAGATAGCCCATGGCGCCGGCATCCACGGCGCGCACAATGTCCGCATCGGAATCGTAGGTGGTGAACACCAGGATGGCCTGCCGCTGGTTGAGCCCGCGGATCCTGCGGATGGCCTCGATGCCGTCCATGCCCGCACCCATGGCCAGGTCCATCACCACCACGGCGGGGGAGTGCTCGCGCACCTGCACCAGGGCTTCCTCGCCGGAGGCGGCCTCTGCCACCACGGTTATGTCCGGCTGCGTCCCAAGCAGGGCGCGGAGGCCGCTGCGGACTACCAAATGGTCGTCCACCAGCAGGACGGTAATGGCGCTCATGCCTGACCTCCCTGGTCTTCGCCGCCGGCAGGAGCCGCGGGCAGTTGGGCGGCCACGATGGTCCCTTCCCCGGGTGAGCTTTCCACCGAGAAGGTGCCGCCCAGCTGTTCCACCCGCTGGCGCATGGCCCTCAGCCCGTACCCTCCGGCGTCCGACGGCGGTGCTGCCGCCGCCGGATCAAAGCCGACACCGTCGTCGTAAATGTCCAGGGTGACGGCCTCGGGAAGGAAGCCCAGCGTCACGGTAGTGGTAGTGGCTGACGCGTGGAGCTTGATGTTGGAGGTGGCACTTTGCACGACGCGGAGCAGGGCATGTCGCACCTCCCCGGCCACGGCCCGCGGCTCGCCGGTAACGAGGAGCCGGGCCTGGGGCGCGTACTGCCTCGCGGCGACGAGGAGGGCTTCGGGCAGGGGAGATCCGTCGAGCCCGGGGGAGGCCAGTTCGTGGACGAGGCTGCGGGTTTCGGACAGGTTGGTGCGCAGGAGCCCGGTTGCCTGCCGGAGTTCGTCCCGGGCGGCAGCCCCTGGCCAGGCACGTCCGGCGGCCTCCAGCAGGAGCAGGCTGCTGGCCAGTCCCTGGGTGACGGTGTCGTGGATTTCCCGGGACATGCGTTCGCGTTCGGCGATGGTGCCGGCGCGGCGCTCGCTGGCGGCCAACTCGCCCTGCGCCCGCGAGACCTCCGCGTGCAGGCGGCGCTGCTCCTCGGCGTCGTGCTGGATGCGGTCGTAGATCAGCGTCAGCATCAGTCCCACCGCCAGCGGGCCCAGGAGCATGGCGAGGTCCGTGCCGTCACTCATCCGGAACAGCCCTGCCGCGGTGGCGGCCGCTGTGGTGCCTGCCGCCAGGTAGGCGGCGGTTCCGGCCAATGCGCTGCGGCAAAGGAAGAAGAGCGCGAACGAGCACCAGGCAAAACTCGGCGCCGCGACCACCAGGACCGCCCAGACAACCACCAGGGTGAACATCCACGGGATGCCCGGCCTGCCCCGCGCCGCGAGCACGGCCACGGCGGCATAGAGCAGGCTCGCCGCGGCAGCCAGGCCAAGGATCAGCAGGTTGTCGGCGGGGCTGTGCCGCATGACGTAGCGGACCAGCGAGGCCACCAGGAGCACCGCGAATCCCAGGTGTACTGCGGTGCCGATGCTGCCCAGGCCGGTGCGCGGTGCGCTGGTCCGGGGCCGGGTTCCCGGGGCGGCAGCGGTGGCCGGGGCGGTACCGGCGGCTCGGGTAGGCATGGGATGTCCCGTTCTGGCTGGTGGGAAACGCTCCCTTCCATGCTATTGCCCCCGCCGTTGCCGGTCTCTCAGCCATTTGGCTGATACGGCTGGCCTTCCGGTGGAGGGTTCAGCAGACGAAGGCCCGATGCCGGCGCCGGCCGCCCCCGGAAGGATTGGGGCGTACCCACCATGACCCTCCAAGGAGACACCGTGAAGAAGTCGCACAAAGCCTTTGCCGCCGCCGCAGCCGGCGCCCTCGTCCTGACCGCCGGAGCGACGGCGGCAGCCAACGCCGGGACCAGCCCGGCACCGGCAGCCGTCCCCGCCGTCGACGTCCAGGCCGTGCCCGAAACCGTGGTGCAGCAGAACCGCATCAGCGTGAGGGCCTCGGCCACAGCCGTCAGCGCCGCCCTGGCGAAGTGCCAGGCGGACAAGCTGCCCTTCGTCACGGTTGCGCTGGTGGACCGGTTCGGTACCGTCCAGGCGCTGCTCCGCGGTGACAACGCTGCCGAACACACCATCGAAGCGGCCAGGCAGAAGGCCTATACGGCTGCCGCCTTCGGCGCTCCCACCAGTGAACTGGCCAAGCGCATCAACGGCACCGGCCCATCCATCGCCGACCTCCCCGGCACCCTGTTCCTGGCGGGTGGTGTCCCGCTGAAGGTCAACGGCGTCTCAGTGGCGGGCATCGGCGTCGGCGGTGCTCCCGACGGCGCACTGGACGAGGCCTGCGCCACGGCAGGGGCTGATGCCGTCGCCGGCACTGCCAAGTAGGCTCCGCGTATGAAGCGATTCCGGGCGGCCCTGGTGCTTGCCGCCGTCGGGCTTTTGCTCAGCGCGTGCCAGGCCGGTCCACCCGCCCCGCAGGCTGAATCTGCGCCAGCCCCGGCATCCTCCGTCCCCCAGCCCAGTCCGGAACAGCCCACTCCCGAACTGCCCAGTCCGGAACAGCCCCCGACGGCGGCGCCCGCCCCGCTAGCCGCGCCGGCCCTGTCCGCCGCGGAACAGGCGCAGCTGGACCAGGAACTGATCGCAGCCGCCAAAGCCAACAACGCCCCACTCGTGGCCGCGCTGATCGGGCGCGGCGGGAACGTCAACGCCAAGGACGCCATCCAGGACTCCGCGTTCCTCTATGCCGGTGCCGAAGGCTTGAACGAGGTCCTCCGGCTGACGCTGGCGGCGGGTGCGGATGTTTCCAGCATCAACCGCTACGGCGGGACGGCACTGATTCCCGCAAGCGAGCACGGGCACGTGGAGACGGTGCAGATCCTGATCGCGGCCGGTGTGCCGGTAAACCACGTCAACAACCTTGGCTGGACGGCCATGCAGGAAGCCATCCTGCTCAACAACGGCGGCCCGCGCCAGCTGGAAGTGGTGCGCCTGCTCCTGGACGCCGGTGCGGATCCGGACATCCGCGATCCGGAGGGCCGGACCGCCCTCCAGAACGCCGATCGGCTGGGGTTCGCGGAAATCGCGGCCCTCATCCGCTCCCGGGGCTAGCCGCGGCCCCTGCGCACTACCGTTGTGGGGCACAATGGCGCGGACACGCCGTCGGCCATGGCCTTAACGGCTGGCCGCGGCTTCAAACTGCCCCACGACGGCGGCTCCAAGCTCCGGTCAGACAGCTTCGAGGATGCTGACATAGTTGGCGATTCCGACGCCGCCCATGTTTTGGACGGCAGCGCGGCGGGGGTTTGCCAGTTGCATGTCGCCGGCGGTGCCGGTGAGTTGCATGGCGGCGAGGACGTGCTGCGAGACGCCGGTGGCGCCCACGGGGTGGCCCTTTGATTTGAGGCCGCCGGAGAGGTTGACGGGCAGCTTCCCGTCCTTGAAGACCCAGCCTTCCTCGAGGGCCAGGGCGCCCTGCCCGGGCTCGGTGAGGCCCATGGCTTCGTACACGAGCAGTTCGGCGATGGTGAAGCAGTCGTGCACTTCCGCGAGGTCCAGGTCTGCGATTCCGACGCCGGCCATCGCCAGGGCGCGCTGCCAGGACACACGGGTGGCTTCGAAGGCCACGGGGTCCCGGCGGGAGGCGGGGAAGAAGTCATTGGCCTGGCCGAACCCGGCCAGCCGCACGGGCGACGCCGTGCCGCCTGTTGGCGAGGTGGACAGGACGACGGCGGCGGCGCCGTCGGACACGGGCGAGCAGTCCGTGCGGCGCAGGGGGTCGGCGACCATGGGGTTCTTGTCCGAGACCGTGCGGCAGAACTCCTCGCCGAGGTCCTTGCGGAGCTGGGCGTAGGGGTTGTCCACGCCGTTGCGGTGGTTTTTCGCGGAGATGGTTCCCAGGACGTCGCCGAGCTTCCCGTCGGCGTCGTAGCGTTTTGCGTAGTGTTTGGCGACGTCGGCGAAGAGCCCGGTGAAGCCGGTGGTGGAGGACTTGCCGGCCATATCGTAGTCGGCGCCCAGCAGTCCGGCGCCCACCACGTCGGCCCCGGCGTGGGTCATCTTCTCGGCACCGATCACCAGGACGGTCCTCGCTGTGCCGGCGAGCAGGGATTTGGTGCCCTGCTGGAACGCGGCGGATCCGGAGGCGCAGGCGTTTTCCACCCGGGTGGCGGGTACGTTGGCGAGGTCGGGAGAGACCTGCAGCGCCAGCGACGACGGGAAGGCCAGCGGCATCATCCCGGAGTTGAACTGGCCCACGTAGACCTCGTCCACCTGTCCGGGCTCGATTCCCGCGGTGTTGATGGCGTCGGTGGCCACCTGCACGATCAGGGACTCCAGGGTCTCGTCGGTGAGTTTGCCGAACTTGCTGTGCCCCCATCCGGTGATGAGGATGTCCTTGCCGAACTGTTCTTTGAGGCTCATGCGATGGCTCCTTCGCGTTCGAGGGCGATGTCGAATTCTGCGTCGGTTTTGTCGTGGATCTCACCCAGCGTGACGCCGGGCGCCATGCGGGTGAGCGTGAGCCGCCGCCCGCCGTCGTCCTTTTTCACGAGGTCGAAGACGGCGAGATCGCTGATGATCCGGTCCACGCAGCCCAGCCCGGTGAGCGGCAGCGTGCATTCGCGGACGATCTTGGCGGTGCCGTCCTTGGCGTTGTGCTCGGTGAGGACCACCACCCGGGGTGTGCCAGCCACGAGGTCCATGGCGCCGCCCATGCCTTTGACCATCTTGCCCGGGATGGTCCAGTTGGCGAGGTCGCCGTTGCCGGAGACCTGCATGGCGCCGAGGATGGCGACCTTGACGTGGCCGCCGCGGATCATGCCGAACGAGGTGGCGGAGTCGAAGATGCTGCTGCCGGGCAGGACGGTGACGGTCTGCTTGCCGGCGTTGATCAGGTCTGCGTCCTCTTCGCCCTCGTAGGGGAACGGGCCCATGCCGAGCAGGCCGTTCTCGCTTTGCAGGACCACGCGCACGCCCTCGGGCAGGTTGTTGGCGACCAGTGTGGGGATGCCGATGCCCAGGTTGACGTAGTCGCCGTCATTCAGTTCCTCGGCCGCGATGGCGGCCATTTCATCCCTGGTCCAGGCCATGGGGTTTCTCCTTCGAAAGTGGTGGGGGTTCAGAGGGCCAGCGCTTCAGCGGCGGGCTCGGTGCGGGGCCGGACGGTGCGCTGTTCGATGTCCTTGACCCGGGCGGCGGCCTGCACCAGGCGCTGGACGAACACGCCGGGGGTGACGATGTGGTTCGGGTCCAGGGTGCCGGGCGGGAGGATGACCTCGGCCTCGGCGATGGTCAGCTTCCCGGCGGTGGCCACCACGGGATTGAAGTTGCGCGCGGTGTAACGGTAGATGAGGTTGCCGTCCGTGTCCGCGGTGTGGGCGTGGACCAGTGCGACGTCGGCCACGATGCCGCGCTCCCGGACGTACGTTTCGCCGTCGAACACCTCGTGCGGCTTGCCCTCGGCAACAGGGTGCCCACGCCGGTCCTGGTGTAGAAGGCGGGGATGCCGGCGCCGCCGGCGCGCAGCCGCTCGGCCAAGGTGCCCTGCGGGGTGAACTCCACCTCGAGGTTTCCGGCGAGGTACTGCTCGGCGAACAGCTTGTTTTCGCCTACGTAGGAGGCGATGACTTTGCGGACCTGGCCCGCCTCGATCAGGATGCCCAGGCCCTTGCCGTCCACGCCCATGTTGTTCGAGACCACCGTCAGGTCCTGCACCCCCGAATCCCGCACGGCCTCGATCAGATCCGAGGGGATGCCGCTCAGGCCGAACCCGCCCACGGCGAGGGTCATCCCGTCCCTAAGCGCCCCCTGCAGGGCGGCCGCGGCCGAGGGCTGGACTTTGCTCATGGTGTCTCCTCGTTGAGAGTCAGATATCCACTTTGTGGACACGTGGTGGTGACTTCGAGGCTAGGGAGGTGGGCTGGGGGTGTCAAGGCCCGAAAGTGTGCGGATAAACTGTGTATCTAGACTGTGGACGGTAAGCTGATACATATCCATAATGTGGACAAAAGGAGTGGGGATGGGTGCAGTTCCGATGCAGGGGGCGCAGGTGGTCAGCAGGATCGCCGGTTTGTTACGCCTGGTGGCGCGCAGTGCGGACGGCATGCCGCTGGCCGGCCTGGTCCGCGAGTCGGGACTGACCCGGCCCACGGTTCACAGGCTGCTCGCCTCCCTGGCAAGCGAGGGACTGCTGGACCACGACCCGGCATCCGGAAACTGGGTGCTGGGGCCGGAAATCCTTCTGATGGGATCGGTCGCGTCCGCCCGGTTCCCGCTGGAGGACATTGCGCGCCCCAGCCTCCGCCGGCTTGCCGAGGCCACCGGCGAGAGCGCATTCTTCTCGATCCGCCGCGGCTCGGAGACTGTCTGCCTGCTGCGGGAGGAGGGCAGCTTTCCGGTCCGGTCCTTCGTCCTCCACGAGGGTGTCCGGTTCCCCCTGGGTGTGGCCTCCGCGGGCACGGCGATCATGGCGTTCCTGCCGGAGGCCGAGCAGGAGGAGCTGCTGGCGGACTGGGAAAGCATGCGGGTGCCTTCGCCGCGAACCACACGCGGGAGCTGGTGCGGGAAAACCTCGGCACCACCCGGATGCAGGGTTATGCAGTGAATCCCGGTTTGGTGCTGGAAGGCAGCTGGGGGATGGGCGCGGCCGTGTTCGACAGGTCCGGCCGGCCCGCCTGGGCGCTGTCCCTGACCGGTATCGAGCCCCGGTTCCGGCCGGACCGCCAAGAGGAGCTGGGCGGGCTGCTGATGGCAGAGGCCCACCGGATCACCCAGCAGTTGGGCGGAAACGCCGCGGGTTAGAGCCCGGTGCGTGCCTCTTCGGGGCCCTCGCCTTTCCACCAGGTATCAAAAATCGTGACAGGGACGGTCCGCTTGTGCCGGGTGCGCAGGTACTTCTGTTCGATGCGTTCGGCGACGTCCGCGGGAACGTCCCGGCCTTCCAGGTAGTCGTCGATCTGGTCGTAGGTCAGGCCCAGTTCGTCTTCATCGGTGCGGCCCGGCTGGTCGTCCAGGAGATCGGCTGTGGGCACCTTTTCCCAGATCCGCGCCGGAGCGCCAAGCTCCGCCAGCAGGGCGCGGTTCTGCCGCTTGTTCAAGCCGAAGAGCGGAAGGATGTCCGCGCCGCCGTCGCCGTATTTGGTGAAGAATCCGGTGACGGACTCCGCGCCGTGGTCGGTGCCGATCACCAGGTAGTTGTGCTCGCCTGCCAGCGCGTACTGGGCGATCATGCGCGTCCGGGCCTTGGTGTTTCCCTTGTGGAAATCCGAGATCCCGTTACCCACAGTCTTTTCGAACTCGTCCTCGAAGCCGTCAACGGCAGCGGAAATGTTGAATGTCCACTCCGTCTTCGGCCGGATGAAGTCAAGGGCGGCCTGGGCATCCGCCTCATCGTGCTGGACGCCGTAGGGAAGGCGCACCGCCACGAAGTTGGCTTCCGCGCCCTCGGCCTCCAGTTCGTCGACAGCCAGTTGGGCGAGCTTTCCGGCCAGGGACGAATCCAGGCCGCCGGAAATGCCCAGGACAAAGCCCCTGGTCTGTGTTGCCTTGAGGTAGTCCTTGAGGAATGTGACGCGCTTGCGCACCTCCCCCGGCAGGATCGATCCGGGGCTGTACGCCCATTTCCTTGATGATGGAGGCCTGGAGTTCGCGCATGTGCCCCAGCCTAGCCAGCGGCGCCGACACTGCTCAAGCATGTCCACCGGCCTGTCCCGACTAAACTGGAACCCATGACTTCCCCAGTGAGACTGCAGTGGACGCTGCAGCCGCCCGTGCCCGCCTGCTCGAACTGATCAAGGAACTTGCCGTGGTCCGCGGCAAGGTGATCCTCTCCAGCGGAGCGGAGGCTGACTACTACATCGACCTCCGCCGGATCACCCTGCACCACGAGGCCTCCAAACTGGTGGGCCAGGTCATGCTCGCGCTTGCCGACGACGCCGGGATCGACTTCGAATGCGCCGGCGGCCTCACCATGGGCGCCGACCCCGTGGGTACGGCCGTCATGCATGCAGCTGCCGACGCCGGCCGTGCCGTGGACGCCTTCGTGGTCCGCAAGGCGCAGAAATCCTACGGCATGGGCCGCCAGGTGGAAGGCCCGTCCGTGGAAGGACGCAAGGTCCTGGTCCTGAAGACACCTCCACCACCGGCGGATCCGCCCTGACCGCCGTCGAGGGCGTCCGCAACGCCGGCGGCAATGTTGTAGCGGTGGCAGTGATCGTGGACCGCGACACCGGGGCCAAGGAAAAGATTGAAGCCGAAACCGGTGTTCCCTACCTGTTTGCGTTCAGCAAGGACGAGCTGGGTCTTTCCGCAGCCATCCGCCGCCGCCCCGCAGGCCCGGGGCGGCGGCCTGCTGGAGCAGCCTCCCGGGGACTGGGGCTGCATTCTGTTGGATGACCGGCTGAGGCTGGCCTATCATTTGCGTTAACCCTTAACTCCCCCTACGGAGAACGTGCAGCATGCTCCCCTCTGAACAGCCCTTGAACACCAACGAGCAGATCCAGAACCTCATCCTGGAAAGTGCAGACTTCGAGGATTTCCTCAACGAGCTGGCACGGTTCTCCGCGCACCAGGTGGCAGGTGACGGGGATGATGCGCTGTGTGGCATCACCCTTCTCCGGGACCGCAAGGCAGCCACCATCGGCTGGAGCAGCGACTCGGCGCGGGAAGTGGATGAGATCCAGTACTCCCTGTCCCAGGGGCCCTGTCTCACTGCGGCCGAGGAAGAACGCGAGGTCCACGTGCCGGACCTCCTCAAGGAGAACCGCTGGGGGCCCGACTACGCCAACGCGGTGGCTTCGCATGGCCTCCGGTCCGTGCTCTCGCTGCCCTTCAACCTGCAGGGCGAAGCCAAAGCGGCACTCAACCTGTACTCGGACGTTCCGCACAAGTTCGATGAAAAGGCTGCCGCGAAAGCCCGCGGCTACACCCGGGAGATCTCCCAGGCGCTGCGGCTGGCAGTGCGGTTCTCGCTGCACACGGACAGCGCGGCCAACCTGCGTGCCACACTGGAGTCCCGCACTATTATCGATATCGCCGTGGGCATCGTGATGGCGCAGAACCGGTGCAGCCAGCAGGCCGCCGTGCAGATCCTCACCGAAGCTTCCAGCAACAGCAACACGAAACTGCGGGACATCGCGCGGTCCCTGGTTGATTCAGTGGGCGGCAGCGGCACCAGGACCCACTACCAGGAACCCAGCCAAAGGCAGTCCGACCAATCTGCCTGATGCCCGGCGTTGTTACTGGCGGGTTGTGCCCGGCTGGAACTGGGAGTTACGCTTACCGAGGTTGAGCCGTCGGCCATAGACACCCTTTTTTGGAGTACCTATGGACCGCGCACTGAACGCCCTCGTTAACCTCGACGTCCCCGCCGAGACCGTCCGGATCGACGTCCGGGGGAGCCTGAACCACGAGTCGCGCCCCGACCTGGTTCACATCATCCGCCGGGTCCGGCGCATGGGCATCCGCTCCCATATCCGCGTTGACCTTTCCCAAGCTGCGCTGGTGGAGTCCGCCGCGCTGGCGGGACTGCGGAGCGACCTCAACGCCATGGACATCACCGCGCTGGCCGGGATTGACGGCGCCGGCGTCTCTCTCCAGATCTCAACTTCCACCGGCAGCTGGACACCTGCCGGCAGCCCTGCCGGGCGGACTGTTCCAGCTTCCGACGACGACGCCCTCCTTCCGGACGTCAGCCGGGAATTCCTGGGCGTGCCGGCAGCCCGGCTTGAGGATCTGTTCTCCCGGCCGCTGCAGGAATACTCGGGCGAAGAACTTCTGGCGGCCAGCGATACCCTGTTCGCCCTGCTGGACAACCCCTCGTCACTCGCCGGCTCGGACCTCCTGGGCCGCTACAACGACATCGGCCGGGAAATCCTCCGGCGCCGGCAGGATCCCGAAGCGCCGTCCACTGCGGCAGAGGACCAGACCGCCAGTTGACCCGGCGTCACTGAATGGTTACACCCCGCTCCTTGCGGGCGTGTCTTCGGTTGTGCCTACGGTAGAGGCGTGCCGTATGAGGGGGAGGTAAGTCCGCAGGACCGGCGCGGGTCTTCCGCGGCCCGCCTGCTGGCGGAAGCCGCTGCCCTGAAACGCTTTTCCCGGCGCACATTCCTCACCGGCGCCGGGGCCTCCGGATTGCTGGCGGCGGACATGCTCCTCACGCGGGAGGTCCAGTCGCAGCGCCGGACCAACAAGATCCTGCCCGTGCCGGACAACTTCGCGGACGCCTACTACCCGGACGCCAGCTGGTTCCTCTTCCCCGGCTACAAAACCAGCTGGGAAGAGGCGCAGTGGATCCTGAACTCGCTGCGCGGGTCCCTGAACAAGCGGGCCCGGCTGGCCGCCGTCGGGTACTCCAACCAGGGGCTGGACATCGACGAGGTGGTCATCGCGGTGATCGAGTACGTCCGCGCCCGGAAGCTCACCAAGCTCTTCTTCTACGGGCACAGTTTCGGCGGGATGGTGGCAACCCAGGTGGCCGCCCGGCTTTTGGAGCTTCACGGCGTGGAAGTGCAGTTCATCGTCCTGGACTCCAGCCCGTACAGCAAGCATGACGTCCTTGACCAAAGCTGGTTCGACGGCGTGGTGTTCCTCTACGAGCGCGGCTTCCGGTTCCCGTCCACCCTGCGCGGCGGTTACGAGCTGGGCGAACGGGTGATCCACAAGGACGAGCGCAGCTGGCGGCAGATCCTGGACCAGACCCTGGAACAACTGTCCCCGATCGCCCCGTCCAGTGTGCTGATCCAAACCGAATCCGCCTACATCTACTACTTCGACGGATCCCGGTTCGCCGGGCGGATCGGCAACGCCAGGATGGCCTACATCGGCAACCCGAGGGACCGCACCGTGCGCTACCAGACGGCCGCCGAGGCGTGGGCGGTGGCGTTCAAGGACAACATGGTTTCGACGGGCCTGCAGACCACCGGAGCCGCCCCCGCCCACGCCAGCCCCGGCTGGAACCCGAACGTGTACAACCCCCTCCTGGAGGAACTGCTGAACGGGTTCTTCCCGCTGCCCCGGGGCGGCTCCAGGGTGAGTGTGTTCTAGATCTGGTTCTTCAGGTCCGCCACGGAGTTCAGGACCTGGTTGGGCCGGAACGGGTAGGCGGCAATATCGTCCTTGTGCGTAATGCCGCTGAGAACCAGGACGGTGTGCAGCCCCGCCTCCATGCCGGCAATGATGTCCGTGTCCATCCGGTCACCGATCATGGCGGTAGTTTCCGAGTGCGCGTCGATCTGGTTCATGGCGGAACGGAACATCATGGGGTTCGGCTTGCCCACGATGTACGGCTCCCGCCCCGTGGCCTTGGTGATCAGGGCAGCGATGGCGCCGGTGGCCGGCATGGGGCCGTCTTTCGACGGGCCCGTGGCATCCGGGTTGGTCGCGATGAAGCGGGCACCGGCCAGGATCAGGCGGATCGCGGTGGTGATTGCCTCAAAGGAGTAGGTACGTGTTTCGCCGAGCACCACGAAGTCCGGGTTCTGGTCGGTAAGGATGAAACCAGCCTCGTGCAGCGCCGTCGTCAGCCCGGCTTCGCCGATGGTGTAGGCGCGGTTTCCTGATTCCGAGCCGCCCGCGGACACCTGGTCCTTCAAGAACTGGGCGGTGGCCAGCGCCGAGGTCCAGATGTTCTCCTCCGGAACCTCCAGGCCTGAGGCCCGCAGCCGGGCGGCCAGGTCGCGCGGGGTGAAGATGGAGTTATTGGTCAGCACCAGGAAGCGCCTGGAGGTGTCCACCCAGCGCTGGATCAGTTCGGCTGCTCCCGGGATCGGCTGGTTCTCGTCGACCAGGACCCCGTCCATGTCCGTCAGCCAGCACTCGATTTCCTGGCCGCTGCGGTATACCGCGGGATTTCCTGCTACCTGGTCTGCTTCTGCCACGCTTACCTCCACCGGTGATGTTTGCTCCAGTGGACCAGTCTAGTGTTGAGGGGTGAACCAAACGCCCGGCCTTCCCGACGACCCCAACGCACACCCCGAGGAGGCCGCGGCGCCCAAGGCGGAGGTCGGCGTCGGGCCCTGGGAAGGCGAACTGCCGGAAGGCGACCACTGGGACCCGGACCTGCTGGCCGACGGCGACCGCCGCAACGTGCTGGACAAGTACCGCTACTGGAAGCACGAGGCGATCGTGGCGGAACTGGATTCGCGCCGGCACAACTTCCACGTGGCCATCGAGAACTGGCAGCACGACCTCAACATCGGCACGGTGGTGCGGACCGCCAACGCGTTCCTCGCCAAAGAGGTGCACATCATCGGACGACGGCGGTGGAACCGGCGCGGTGCCATGGTGACCGACCGCTACCAGCACGTCCGCCACCATCCCACCGTTGAGGACTTCGTGGCGTGGGCGCAGGGCGAGGGGCTGGCGATCATCGGCGTCGACATTTTCCCGGACTCGGTGCCGCTGGAAACCTACGACCTGCCCAGGGACTGTGTGCTGGTTTTCGGCCAGGAAGGCCCGGGCCTTACACCCGAAGTCCACACGGCGGCGGAGGCCACGCTATCCATTGAACAGTTCGGCTCCACCCGGTCCATCAACGCCGCCTCAGCGGCAGCCATCGCCATGCACGCCTGGGTCCGGCGGCACGTCTTCAACCAGCACGTGTAGGGCGCGCGCTTCTGGTTGCGGGAGTGTTACCGACGGCTGACCCGAATCGGCGGCGGTGTGGCGGATATCGCTAGGATGGAGCTAGCCGTAAAGCGGTCTACGGGTTACCAGCCCTCAGACGAAACTCAGCATAGGAGTCAGCATGCCCATTGCAACCCCAGAGATCTACTCCGAAATGATCGACCGCGCGAAGGCAGGCGGCTTCGCTTACCCGGCCGTGAACGTCACCTCCTCGCAGACCCTGAACGCCGCCCTGCGCGGTTTCGCCGAGGCTGAGTCCGACGGCATCGTCCAGGTTTCCACTGGCGGTGCGGCCTACTGGTCCGGCGCCTCCACCAAGGACATGGTTGCCGGTTCCCTGGGCTTTGCAGCCTTCGCCCGCGAGGTGGCCAAAAACTACGGCGTGAACATTGCGCTGCACACCGACCACTGCCCCAAGGACAAGCTGGACGGCTTCGTCCTGCCGCTGCTGGCCGCCTCCGAGGCTGAGGTCAAGGCCGGCCGCAACCCGCTGTTCAACTCCCACATGTGGGACGGCTCCGCCGAGACGCTGCAGGAAAACCTCCGCATCGCCCGCGAACTGCTGGAGCGCACTGCCGCCGCCAAGATGATCCTCGAGGTTGAAATCGGCACTGTGGGCGGTGAAGAGGACGGCGTTGAGAACGAGATCAACGAAAAGCTCTACACCACCGTTGAGGACGCCCTGGCCACCGTTGAGGCCCTGGGTGCCGGCGAGCACGGCCGCTACATCACCGCGCTGACCTTCGGCAACGTCCATGGCGTGTACAAGCCCGGTGGCGTCAAGCTCCGCCCGGAGATCCTCAAGGACATCCAGGCCCAGGTGGGCGCGAAGATCGGCAAGGAAAACCCGTTCGACCTGGTGTTCCACGGCGGTTCCGGCTCCTCGGACCAGGAGATCGCTGACGCTGTCTCCTACGGCACCATCAAGATGAACATCGACACCGACACCCAGTACGCCTACACCCGCCCGGTGGCCGACCACATGTTCAAGAACTACGACGGCGTCCTGAAGGTGGACGGCGAAGTGGGCAACAAGAAGACCTACGACCCCCGCGTCTGGGGTGCCTCCGCCGAAGCCGGCCTGGCAGCCCGCGTGGTCGAAGCCACCAAGCAGCTCGGCTCGGCCGGAAAGACCTTCTAGATGTCGGACGAGTTCCGCAAAAACCTCATGGGTCCGGAGCCCACGCTCCTGCCCGCCGAGACCGAGGTGTACCAGCACCTCGCCCTCGGCCAGGAAGCGGTGGACCTGGTGGCGAAGAACCCCACGTCCTCGCTCCTGTGGGCCATCCTGGCTGAAGAGGCGTGGGCCGAGGGGCGAACCATCGACTCCTACGCCTACGCCCGGGTGGGCTACCACCGCGGGCTGGATGCGCTGCGCCGCAACGGCTGGCGCGGCGCCGGCCCCATTCCCTGGGAGCACGAGCCCAACCGCGGCTTCCTGCGCGCCCTCTACTCGCTGGGCCGGGCCTCGGCAGCCATCGGCGAGCCGGAGGAACCCGAGCGCATCGAGAAGTTCCTCAAGGACTCGGATCCCGCGGCCAAGGCAGCCATCGAAGGCCAGTAGTACAAACATTCGCTGAAAGAACGACGGCGGGCGGCCACCTGGCGGGTTCTAGCGGTCGTTGCAACACCCAGAATTTTTGGGAGTTGCAACGACCGTGTCGTCTTTAGGGAGAAGCCCGCTGGGCGGCGGAGATATTCGCAGGAGCAGAAGGATCAGTTCTTTGCGGCCCTCGATCGGGTTCAAAATGTCAGTGCCGCCGCGAGGGAACTCGGTTTCAATGTGATGACCTGTCACCAATGGATCCGCAAGGCTGGTTTGCCCCGGGGCAAAGTACGGAAGCAGTCGGTGCACCGGAAGTACACGGCTAGGCAGAAAGAGCAGTTCTTCGCCGTGTTCGACCGTCTTAAGAGCACCACGGAGGCTGCAAAGGAACTCGGGCTGAATCCCAATACGTGCGCCGCGTGGGTGCGGAAAGCCGGGCTGAAGGGTCAGGGAAAGCCGGGGACAGGTCCACACCCTGGAAGGGACGAGTTCTCCCGGCTGCGCAACGCCGGCGTGAGCCGACGGAAAGCTGCCGCGGCAGTTGGTATTCATTTACGGACCGCTGAGGAGTCGGGACCAGGGAATCCGGAAGTCCGGCGGACGACGCATTTATCCGGATGGCCGGGTGGTCGACTACAAACGTGGTGTGATCACTATGACCTCTGCCGCCGGCACAACAGAAACGGTCCAGGTCCCGGTGGCCGCGCTGGAGAAACCTATCCACCCGCGGTACCTCAACGTCAAGGAACGGGAACTTATCCGGGACCTGCAGGCCGCCGGATCCTCGGTGCGGGCGATCGCCCACGCCCTCGGCAGATCGCCCTCAACAGTCAGCCGCGAGTTGGCCCGAAACACCGATCCGCGGATGGGCTACCTTCCCCACGGTGCACATCGGAAGGCAACTGCCCGGCGGGCCCGGCCCAAGACAGCCAAACTCGCGGGCGAGTCGGACCTGCGTAAGTACGTGAAGGACAAGCTGCTCCTACGCTGGTCTCCGGAACAGATCAGCCACACGCTGGTCGAAGAGTTCCCCGACAACCCGGAGATGCGCGTGAGCCCAGAGACGATTTACCAGGCCCTCTACCTCCAAGCCAGAGGCGGACTTAAACGTGAGGTGCAAGCAGCTCTGCGGACCGGCCGGACCCGGCGAAAACCCCATGCCACCGCTGATCAGCGCACTCCCAGGTTCACCGACCCCATGATCATGATTTCCGAACGTCCGCCCGAGATCGAGGACCGCGCCATACCGGGGCATTGGGAGGGGGACCTCATCACTGGCGCCCACAACCAGTCCGCGATCGCGACCCTGGTCGAGCGCACCACCCGTTACCTAATGCTCGTCCACCTGCCAAAGGACCACTCTGCCTCAACCGTCCGTGACGGCCTCATCAAAACCATGGCCACCCTTCCGGCGCACCTTCGGGGATCCCTGACCTGGACCAGGGATCGGAAATGGCTGCCCACAAATCCTTCACTCTCGCCACCGACATGCAGGTCTACTTCTGCGACCCCGCAAGCCCGTGGCAACGCGGCTCGAACGAGAACACCAACGGCCTGCTGCGCCAGTACTTCCCCAAAGGCACCGATCTGTCTGTCTTCGGACCCGAGGACCTCGAACACGTCGCCCAGGAACTCAACGGCCGCCCACGCAAAACGCTCGGCTGGAAAACTCCAGCCGGGCGTTTACGTGATTTACTACTAACCACCTAACCAGCAGGTGTTGCAACGACCCCTTGAAACCGCCCCTTTTCCACGAAGGTGACCGCCCGCCGTCGTTCCCCACCCGCACCCTCGCCTCGCAAGCTCGGCCAGGGAACCCTGCGGGCGTGGGCCCGTTCTTTGGTTATGCCTTCTGCAGGCCGGTCCGCGCCATTGCGTCGGCGTAGGCAACGCGCATGTCCTCCAGGTATTCCGCCTGGCGGGCCGGGGAACCGGCGAACGCGCGGCCGCTGAGGGAGCGCACCTTGTAGGTCTTGAGCCCCCGGCGCCACAGAAGCGGCACCTCGGTCTTCAGCAGCAGGTTTGCCAGGCGGTTGGCTTCGGTGCCATGGGCCACGATGACGGACGCCCGGGGGACCAGGGCCAGGAATTGAGCAGCGGCTTGAGCCCGGACTGGATCTGGTCCGGGGTGAACTTTCCGTTGGCCTCACCGGGGACGTGCCAGGGGTGGACGTTCCACGGCATCACGAACTCCGGGCGGAGGCCCAGCTTCCACTGGATCCCGAGCATGCGGGTGGCGGCGTCCTGGTCGCCGGCGGTGATGAAACCGGAGGGATCTGCTTCACCGATGTTCGAGAACAGGCTGATGATGCGGCATTCTTCGACGTCGTGCATGGGGTCGACGTAGGAACCACGGTGCCGGGCCTGGTCTCCTGCAGGGAATCGCAGAGTTCGTTGACGGCGGCGACGTTGGGCTCGTAGCGGCGGCTCAGGAGCTGCTCATGGAATGATTCGGGGGCCAGTGCTGTCATGTACTGCTCGGTCTCCTGCGGGGATTGGCGGTGCATCCGCAGCTGAAACGGGCGCACGGGGGCGCGGCGCATCAGCGGCGGCAATTGGGGGTGGGCCGGTTCCTGGCCGGCCTTGCCCAGTCTACCAAGCCGCGCGAAACGAAACGCCGGTCAAGTCCCCCAGCGCGCAGGTATCAGGGTTTGTCGAATTGATTGACAGAAACCGCTTACGTTGGTTGGCTGTTGTCACAGTCCGCAATGGGGGACATGGCGGCTGGACTCACCTAATGCACTCGAAAGAGGTAACGCGCTGTGAAGAAATCCTTGAGGACCCTTGCCGTGTCCGGAGCCCTGGCACTCGCCGTCGTCGCAGGACCGGCCCCGCTGGCGCAGGCCGTCGGCGAGGGACCGAACTATGACGGCAACGGCCAGGTCACAACCTCGAAGCTGGCTACCTATGACCAGATGGTTTCCTTCCTGAAGGACCAGGACGCCAAGCAGCAGGCAATGGAGCTGGAAGTCATCGGGCAGACCGTCAAGGGGCGGGACCTCCACCTGGTCAAGTACATCTCGGACCCGGACAATCCCACCATCCTCTACCTCACCCAACAGCACGGCAATGAACAGCTCACCACCGAGGGCGCGCTGGAATTCGTTAAGCACCTGGGGACGGGCAAGTCAGGGGACATCCTGTCGGGCGTGAACATCCTGATCGTTCCCATGCTGAATGCAGACGGGGCCATGGGCGACGTGAACTTCCCGCTGGACGATTACGTGGCGAAGGGTGACCGCAACCTGACCCGCTACAACGCCGAGGGCGTGGACCTGAACCGCGACCATGTTGCCAAGGTCCAGCCCGAAACGCAGGCGCTCCACAACAATGTGATGCGCAAGTACGACATCGACTACATGATCGACCTGCACCACCAGGGCACCCGCAGCGAGCGTGACGGCGAGCTGGTGTCCGGCTCCATCCTGTACCCCACCACCCCCAACGCGGACCCCGCCGTCGTCGAAAGGTCCAAGCAGCTGGGTGCCGTGGTGTTCGACAATGTGGACTCCACAGGCTGGGGTCACCTGGGCAAGTACCAGGGCGGCAGCGCCGAAACCATCAGCCGCAACGGCATCGCGGTAGAGTACGGGATCTCCACCCTGCTGTTCGAGATGCGCGGCATGTCGGACCACTACCTGGACGGCTACGCCCTGGGGCTGCGCAGCAACGGCTACCTGATCAAGCAGACGGTCACCACTCTGACGTCCACCGCCGCGGCCATCGCTGACGGTTCAATCGCCGACGCCGACACCTCCTTCTGGGACGGCCTCGCCGAGCAGACGTCCCGGCCGGGCGGGGAAGCTGACGACGAGTAGGGCACAGGCCCACCGGTTGCGGCCCTCCTTTGCCTTGCGTAAAGGAGGGCCGCGGCCAAACGGGGACAAAGGGCACCATCGGCTAAACTTGGGTGGTAAGGGCCCCGGGGCCATCGCGCCGCAGTCCCGCCCGCGGGACAACGGACGCCGGTCCACTCGGGGCATTCTCATGAACGGCGCTGCACCAGGGCCGCCACGATGTGGCGGGCTGCTGGGGAGCCCGAACGAATGGGGGAGGATCCCATGCCAGCAATTGTGATCGTAGGAGCCCAGTGGGGCGACGAAGGTAAAGGCAAAGCCACCGACCTGCTGGGCGGCCGCGTCGATTACGTCGTCAAGCCGAACGGCGGCAACAACGCCGGGCACACCGTCGTCGTAGGCGGTGAAAAGTACGAACTCAAGCTGCTCCCGGCAGGTATTCTCAGCCCCAACGCGGTTCCCATTATCGGCAATGGCTGTGTAGTGAACCTCGAGGCACTGTTCCAGGAGATTGACGGCCTGCAGGCGCGCGGCGCCGACACCTCCAAGCTCCGCGTCTCCGCCAACGCACACCTCGTTGCCCCGTACCACCAGGTGCTGGACAAGGTGACCGAACGTTTCCTCGGGAAGCGTGCCATCGGCACCACCGGCCGCGGCATCGGCCCCGCCTACATGGACAAGGTGGCCCGCCTGGGCATCCGCGTACAGGACGTCTTCGACGAATCCATCCTCCGCCAGAAGGTGGAAGGCTCGCTGCACCAGAAGAACGAGGTCCTGGTCAAGATCTACAACCGCCGCAGCGTGGTGGTGGACGAGATCGTGGAGTACTTCCTGTCCTTCGCCGAGCGTCTCCGGCCGCTGGTCATCGACAGCACCCTGGTCCTGAATACCGCCCTTGACGAAGGCAAGGTGGTCCTTATGGAAGGCGGTCAGGCCACGTTCCTGGACGTCGACCACGGCACCTACCCCTTCGTCACCTCGTCCAACCCGACCGCAGGCGGCGCCTCGGTGGGCTCGGGCATCGGCCCCACCCGCATCTCCCGGTCCATCGGCATCATTAAGGCCTACACCACGCGCGTCGGTGCCGGCCCGTTCCCCACGGAACTCTTCGATGACATGGGCTTGTACCTGCAGAAGACCGGCGGTGAGTTCGGCGTCAACACCGGCCGCCCGCGCCGCTGCGGCTGGTACGACGCCGTCCTGGCCGGCATGCTTCCCGGGTCAACGGTTTCACGGACTACTTCGTCACCAAGCTGGACGTCCTCACCGGCATCGAGCAGATCCCTGTGTGCGTGGCCTACGACGTCGACGGCGTCCGCCATGACGAGATGCCGATGACGCAGACCGAGTTCCATCACGCCAAGCCGATCTTCGAGTACTTCGACGGCTGGACCGAGGACATCACCGGTGCCCGCACCCTGGCGGACCTGCCGGACAATGCGCGCAACTACGTCCTCGCCCTGGAGAAGCTCTCCGGCACGCGTTTCTCCGCCATCGGCGTGGGACCGGACCGGGACCAGACCATCGTGGTGAACGACCTCATCAACGACTGACCCTCCAGGCCAGCCAGTCCTGATACGGCGGCGGCGGACCACCATTTCCAGGGGTCTGCCGCCGCCGCTTTAAGGTGGCAGGCAATTTACACAGGGTTAACGGGGCTGGTCTTGTGAGGGCGCGGGCGGGGGCCGCAAACTTTTTTAATACTTGGTGTACCGATCACCTGCAGTTCACACAACCCGCGGAAATCGCAGCGATGCGTACGTGCCGGCCGGCGCGAGGGCGTCGCCAGCATGATTTCCCTCTGGAAGGATGTCGCTATGGCCGGGAACTTCGAAGTGTTTGTCGACGCGGACTCGCTGTACAGGTTCCGGTTGCTGGGGCCTGACGGCACGGTCATGGCCGTCTCCCAGGCGTTCAAGGACAAGCCTGCCGTGAAGGCAGGGATCGACGCCGTCCGCGAATGCGCCGGCACCGGACTGGTGACCGATCTTTGCCCGGCCGGGGCAGCTGCTCCGCCGGCGCCTCTTCCCGTCCACGAGCCTGCGCCGGCCGCTTCGCAGGGCGACTGCGGGCCGCGGCCCGCGACGAGGCTGCACATTTTCAGCCTTGCCAAGGGACCGCGCGGGCTGGCGGCCGCCCCGCGCTGGACCCGCGCCGTGGCACCGTAACCGCCCCACCAAAAGATTCTTAAGCTTTTTCCGGAACCGCGTAACCCTTCCACCGGCTCCGGCGATTACCTTTATGTAGCGCCGGCCTGGAACTTGTCCCCCATCACGTTCCAGGCCGGCTCTTCCATTCATCCGGCGGCAGGGGCAGCTGCTTTCACACCGGAGCCGGTACCGTCCGTGGCGGTCCCGGCGCAGCGGTTACTGAGGGGTAAAGTTAGCCGGGGAAAAGGCATTCCGTCCCACGGTCAGGCCTTGAACCGAGCGTTCCCCTCTTTGACTGAAAGCACTACGTCCGTGACCGATGCACTGACTGACGAGGCGCTCCGGGACCAGTCCCGGCAGCCCGCCGTTTACAGCCTCGTGTACCGGACTTACGCGTCACAGGTCCTGGGCTACCTCACGGCCCGTGGAGTCGAAGATCCGGAGGCGGCAATGCAGGAAGTGTTCCTCTCCGTCCTGCCCCGGCTGGACTCGGTGCATGGTGGTGCGGCAGGACTTCGCACTTTCATTTTCTCGGTGGCCCACGCCCGGATGGTGGACGATCGCCGCCGCCAGAGCCGCACTCCTGCCCAGGTGACGTTCGAGCCGGAGCTCGACCGCCGGGAGGATGCGTCGGCTGAATCCGAAGCGCTGGACCGCATTTCGCCGCAGGAAGTCCTCCGGCTGCTTGATGACCTCCCCGATGACCAGCGGGAGGTCCTCTCACTGCGCCTTGTAGCCGGGCTCACCGTGGAGCAGGCAGCGGAAGCAATGGGCAAGAGCGCCGGCGCGGTCAAGCAACTGCAGCGGCGGGCGCTCCTCAAGTTAAGGGACCTTGCGGCAGTGAAGGAGTACCTCAAACCATGACCCCCCACGCCACCCGCCTGCCCGCACTGGTCGAGGACATGCTCGCCGACGCCGGCCATCCCGAAGATACGGAACTCCGCACCGCCCTGTTCTCACTGGGATCCTTGGCATCCCTGCCTGCGCCCGCGCCGTCGGCGGAACTTGCCAGGCTGATGGCCGGCGCGGGAAAAGTCACCCCGTCCGTTGCTCCGGCCGATGAACTCGCCCGCCGCCGTCGTCGCATCCACAGGCCTACGGCGCTGGGGCTTGCCCTGGTGGCGGGAATGGCAACAGGGATAAGCGGAGTCGCAGCCAGTTCCCAGGCTCCTGTGCAGGCAGGCAGCTCCTCCGTGCAGGAACTGCTTGAAGACTGGCGGCCGTCCTGGAACATTGCAGCCCCGGGGGACCAGGAAATCCGGCTGCCGGACACGTCAGGCATTGATCCCGGTGCAGTGGCAGCGGACCCCGTTACTGATGGTGCAACCGTCCCTGCCGAGGCTCCTGGCGGGCAGCCTGCCGCACAGCAACCTGCTCCCCGCAAAGTACCGGGGACACCCGCTCCTGATCAGCAAACCCGGCAGGGAAACGGTGGCGTGACAGGCGCTGGCCGCCAGAATAATCCCCAGGCGCCAGCCCAGGAACGTGTCACATCGGATGGCCCGGGTACGGACCTCCCCGGCGCTGGACAGCCCGGCGGAGACAGCTTGCCCGGCGGGGAGAAGCTGGTGGAGAAGGCAGCCTCACCGAGGAGGCGTTGAAGCCGCTGGCGGAAGTACTCCAGTCCGTGAACGGCGCCCCCGCAGCGGCCGGCACGCCGGCGCCCGGTGACAGCTGGCTGCAGAAGTTCAACCGATGATGTGCAGCCGAACGCTGGCGTGCAGCCGTGGCCATCTGCGGACACGCAGGTAGGCTAAGGCCATGGGCCACACTAACGATCCAGCTGTCATCGAACGCTTGATGCGGACCAAAGGCCGGTGGGCCATCGTCGGCCTCACAACCAACGAATGGCGCGCCGCCTACGACACGTCCCTGTTCATCAGGGACAGGCTGGGGATGGATATCATTCCCGTGAACCTGCCCGGCGATCCGGTGCACGGCGAACAGGGATACCGCAGGCTCAGTGATATTCCCCCCGGGAAGCATCCCATCGACGTCGTGGATTGCTTCGTGAACTCGCAGAAGGTGGGTGCGGTGGTGGACGAGGCGATCGCCGTGGGGGCGAAAGCGGTGTGGCTTCAGCTTGGCGTGATCGACGAAGCGGCGGCGGCGCGGGCCAAGGCGGCGGGCCTGGACGTGGTGATGGACGTCTGTCCCGCCCAGGTGGCCTGGCAGTTCAATCTCTGACGCCGGCCGAGGGGTGCGGCACCGGCTTACCGCTTCATCAGCTCCGGATAGTGCCGCTCGGTGACATCCGGATGGGCGCGCATCCGGCCCTTGAGCATGTTCATCCCAAAGGACGCGAGCAGGGGGTTGGCGGGATCATCGGTGATGCCGCGCGCAGCCGCCTTGAGCTCCGGCGGCAGGGGGACAGGGCCGATGACGGCGTCCAGCCGGGGCGACCAGAAGAACGGCACCGAATAGCGGTCCACGCCGGGCGGGGGCGCCTGTACCCTGTGGATGGTGGCCGCAAGATACCCTTCAGTGGCCACTTCCAGCATTTCGCCGAGGTTCACCACCAGCGCGCCGGGGATCGGTTCCACCGGTATCCATCCCGTAGTACCGGGCGGCTGTACTTCCAGCCCGCCCACCTCGTCCTGCAGCAGGAGGGTGACGAAGCCGTAGTCCGCGTGCGAACCTACCCCCTGGTCCCCGGCCTCCTCCACTACACCGCCGACGTAGTGGACCAGTTTGCCCATCCATGCGGGCGCATCACGGAACGGCTCGTCAAAGTAGTCCTCAGGCAGCCGGAGTGAAACGGCAATCGCACGGAGGAGCTCCATGCCTACCGAAGACATCAGCCCGGCCCACTCCATCGCAGCCGGCTTGAGCTCAGGAAAGGATTCGTCAGGCCACAGGTTGGGGCCCTGGAGCAGCCAGTATGGCTCGTCCGGCGGATAGTCGCTGACCGGCTCGCGTTCGGGGGAGTAGTCAATCTGCTCGCGCGCGTCCGCCCTTCCCTGGGTCACCTCGGTGCCCATGCGCGTGTATCCGCGGAAATGGGGCGACAGCCGGTTGTCCAGCTTGAGCCGTTCATCCAGGGGAAGGTCGAAGAAGCGCCTGATCACGTCCAGGAGATGCTCCGCCTGTCCGGGCGCCCCGCCATATCCCGTGATCTGGAAGAAACCGACGCTGTGGGTGGCGTGCCGAAGCTGCTCGATGAATTCCGGACTGAAAGACCCGTAGGGCTGCCGTGCGGTGCTTAGGTCCAGAACAGGAATGCTGCCCTGATCGTCTGACATCCTCGCAGACTAGCACCGCTGCGGCCCGCTTTATAGGCTGGCTTCATGGACCCCGACGCGCTACGGACAATCTGCCTGTCATTCCCGGGCGCCTATGAGGATTACCCGTTCGGGCCGGAAACGGCAGTATTCAAGGTCCGGGCCCTCAGCGGCGGTGGAACTGCGTCCGGGGCAAGCTTTTCGCCTTGTCCTCGATGGACTTCCGGGACTTTTACGTGAACCTCAAATGCGAGCCGTCCCTGGCCGTTCAACTGCGTGCTGCCCACCCGGAGATCACCGGGGCGTGGCATATGAACAAGACGCACTGGAACGGCGTGCGCCTGGACGGGGCGCTGCCCGACGACATGGTCCGGGACATGGTGGAAGACTCCTACGACCTGGTGGTGGCGGGCCTCAACCGGAAGCAGCAGGAACAGCTCGGGTGGGCGCGGCTGTCGGGCGCCGGCGGGGCACAGCCGTGACCGGGAATCCCCTGGTGAAGGGCACCCTGAACTATCCGGGCGTGGGGAGCACGGAACGGGGTGCGGCTCCTGCGGGATTCACCGGCGTCGTGGAAGAAGCCCGGCTGGGCACCGGCATGGACGCCTACCGGCGGGTGGCGCAAGGCATCCTGGCGTGGGAGCTGCACAGGCGGGCAGGGCTGCGGGTCCGGGCTGATTCGCCCACAGCTGCGCCCGGAGCCCGGGTAGTAAGCGGGTTCGGTGCGGGACCTTTCCGCCTCAATGCGCCGTGCGAGGTGGTCTGGGTCCATCAGCCCGCCCCGGACGGCGTGCCGCAGTCGGCCGGTTTCGGCTACGGGACGCTGCCGGGGCACCCGGCCCGCGGCGAGGAGTCCTTTGAGGTGGAGATCAACGAGGCCGGCGAGGTGCTCCTTCGGATCCGGGCCTTCAGCAAGCCGGGGAACTGGTTCTACGCCGCGGGCGGACTGGTGACCAGGGCCGCGCAGCGCTACGTGACTTCCCGGTACATTGAAGGGGCACGAACACTCGCCGCGGAAGGAACGCACCCGTGATCTTTATCGTCGTCAAATTCAAGGTGAAGCCGGAATGGTCGGAGCGCTGGCTGGGCCTGGTGGATGGCTTCACCAAGGCCACCAGGGAGGAACCGGGGAACCTCTGGTTTGACTGGTCCCGCAGCGTGGACGATCCGAACGAGTTCGTCCTGGTGGAAGCCTTCAAGGACGATGCCGCAGGCGACCACGTCAACAGCGTCCATTTCAAGCAGGCCATGGCTGACATGCCCCAGGCGCTCGCCGAGACCCCCAGGATCATCAGCCGCCAGCTCGACGGCGATGGCTGGGACCGGATGGGCGAGCTCACCATCGAGTAGGAAGGTCCGGGCCCGTGTGGATCGGCTGGATTGAGTTCGACATCCTCCTGGGCGACGTCCACAGCCTGAAGGGGAAGCGGTCCGTCGTCAGGCCCCTGCTCGCCGAACTCAAGCGCCGCTTCGATGTCTCGGTGGCAGAAGTGGGCGACCACGACCAGTACCGGCGCTCAAGGGTGGGCGTTGGCCTCGTGGCCGCGGACCGGGCGCACCTCGTGGAAGTGCTCGACGCCGTCGACCGCTTCGTTGCCGGGCGCCCGGAAATCGAACTGCTCAGCGCCCGGCAGCGGGAGATCCACAGCGAGGACTGACCAATCGTTACCAAGCAGCCTTCCAGGTGACCTCCGCCAGGTTCGCCTGGCCCTGGAGGCTCGGGTGGAAGTAGTCGAGACGGCTCACGTCATTTGCATTGAAGGCGTAGCCGAACACCGCCCCACCGTCGGTGCGGCAGGACTTGTACTGAACGCAGGTCTGCTCGAGCACGGCGTTGAAGGCAATCTCCCGGTCCAGTACCTGCTGCCGCATTTCAGGAGTATTGGTGGAGGCAAGCATGGACTGGCAGATTTGGGCAGCGGACCAGACCAACCGTGCCACCTCGTTGTCCTTCAGCACACTCCACAGCTGATAGATGTTCGGGATGCTGCTGACAAACACCTGCGGCCGCGGGCGCATCCGGTCCAGCGTTTGCAGTGCGTTATTGACGTGCTCTCTAAAGGTTTCCACCTCGGTCATCCCGCTAATCGATGAGGTGCACACATCATTCGCGCCGATCAGGATGGTGACGTACTCCGCTCCCTGGCTGACGGCTGCCTGAGCCTGCCTGGGAAGGTCCGATGCCTTTGCACCGCTGCGGGAGTTGTTGAAGTTTTTACCGGCTATGTCGGGCTGCAGCTGGAGCAGCCGCTCGTAGTGGCTGGTGATGCCGTCGAACCGTCCGTTGCCCGTGGACCACGACTGGGCCGGATGGTTGCCGTACCAGCAGCAGACGTCGGTAGCCTGGGTGATCGAATCTCCAAGTGCAGCCATGCTCGTGGGGTATCGGGCCGCTGTTGCAGGCTGGACGCCGGCAACGATAAAGAAGAACAACAGTGGGAGCAGCAGGAACCTCGCGACTTTGCGCATAACAGCCTCCTCGGGCCGGCCGTCGCATCCTTGCCGCGGCAGCCGCTGACATGTGGATAGAAAACGCTACGCCAGCTGTCCCTGGCTGTCGACGGGCCGGACGCTGGTTCCAGGACTTAAAAAAGGTAGAGCCTGGTGGGAACGGATTCATCCGTTCCCACCAGGCTCTACCCAGGCGGCTGGACCCACGCCCTCAGGGTGTGATCCTAGCCGAAGTACTTCGGCAGGGTCCCTTCGTGGGCCTCGCGGAGGGCGTCCAAGGACAGGCTCTCCACGCCGTTGATGTCCAGGGTTCCGCTGGCTGCGTCCACCACGCCGATGCGGGTGTGGGCAAAGCCGCGGGCCTTGCACATGTCGGTGAAGCGGACTTCCTCCGAACGGGGAACGCCAACGATCGCGCGGCCCTGGGACTCGGAGAACAGCGCCGTGAACAGGTCCACGCCGTCCCGGTCCAGGACGTCCTGCAGTGCGATCCGGGCACCCACGCCGTAGCGCAGCGAGGATTCCACCAGGGCGGCCGCGAGGCCGCCCTCGGAGAGGTCGTGCGCCGAGTCGATCATGCCGTCACGGGACGCGTTGATCAGGATCTCGCCCAGGGCACGCTCGGCGTCGAGGTCCACCTTCGGCGGCTGCCCGCCCAGGTGCCCGCGCATGTTGGCCCATTCGGAACCGTCCAGCTCTGCAGCGGTGGTGCCGAGCAGGTAGATCGCCTGGCCATCCTCGCGCCAGCCCGACGGCGTGCGGCGGGCGACGTCGTCAAGCTTGCCCAGGACTGCCACCACGGGGGAGGGATGGATGGGCGTGGTGCCCGTCTGGTTGTACAGCGAGACGTTGCCGCCGGTGACCGGGATGCCCAGCACCATGCAGGCGTCCGACAGGCCGCGGATGGCCTCGGCCAGCTGCCACATGACGTCCGGGTCCTCGGGGGAGCCGAAGTTCAGGCAGTCACTGACGGCCATGGGCACGGCGCCGGAAGTGGCGACGTTGCGGTAGGCCTCGGCCAGCGCCAGTTGTGCGCCGTGGTACGGGTCCAGGTAGGTGTAGCGGCCGTTGGCGTCGGTGGCCAGGGCAACGCCCAGGCCCGTTTCCTCGTCCACGCGCACCACGCCGGCGTCGTCCGGGAACGCCATGGCGGTGTTGCCGCCCACGTATCGGTCGTACTGGTTGGTGATCCAGGATTTGGAGCACATGTTCGGCGATGCCACGAGTTCGGTCACGGCGGCAGCCAGGGAAACCGGGGAAGACGGGCGGCCGGCGTCCTGCACGGAACCGGTGAAGGTGTCAGCCTGCACGCGGTCCTGCCATTCGGGGCGGGCGTACGGGCGGTCGTAGACCGGTCCGTCGTGTGCCACGGTGCGGGGGTCGACGTCGACGATCACCTCGCCTTCCCAGGTGATGATGAGGCGGCCGGTGTCGGTCACTTCGCCCAGCCAGGAGTACTCCACGGCCCACTTGTCCATGACGGCCTCGAACGCTTCCACGTTCTCCGGGGTCACCACGGCCATCATGCGTTCCTGCGACTCGGACATCAGGATCTCGCCCGGGGTCAGGGTGGGGTCGCGCAGCAGGACGGAGGTCAGCTCAACCTGCATGCCGCCGTCGCCGTTGGAGGCAAGCTCCGACGTCGCGCAGGAGATGCCTGCGGCGCCGAGGTCCTGGATGCCCTCCACGAGGGAGCCCTTGAACAGTTCAAGGCAGCACTCGATCAGGACCTTCTCGGCGAAGGGGTCGCCCACCTGGACGGCGGGACGCTTGGACGGCTTGGTGTCGTCGAAGGACTCGGAGGCCAGCACTGAAGCGCCGCCGATGCCGTCACCGCCGGTGCGTGCACCGAACAGGACCACCTTGTTGCCCTTGCCGGAGGCGTTGGCGAGGCGGATGTCCTCGTGGCGCATGACGCCCACCGCGAGGGCGTTGACCAGCGGGTTGCCCTGGTAGACGGAGTCGAACACCATCTCGCCGCCGATGTTCGGCAGGCCCAGGGAGTTGCCGTACCCGCCGATGCCGGCAACGGCACCGTGCATCACGCGTGCGGTGTCCGGGTGGTCGATGGCGCCGAAGCGCAGCGGGTCCATCACGGCAACGGGGCGGGCGCCCATGGAGATGATGTCGCGGACGATGCCGCCGATGCCGGTCGCGGCACCCTGGTAGGGCTCAACGAACGACGGCGAGTTGTGCGATTCGATCTTGAAGGTCACGGCCCAGCCGTCCCCAAGGTTGGTGACGCCGGCGTTCTCGCCGATGCCCACCAGCATGTCCTTCTTCATTTCCTCGGTGACCTTCTGGCCGAACTGGCGCAGGTGGTTCTTGGAGGACTTGTAGGAGCAGTGCTCGCTCCACATGACGGAGTACATGGCCAGTTCCGCGCCGGTGGGGCGGCGGCCCAGGACCTTGACGATTTCGTCGAATTCGTTCCGCTTGAGGCCAAGCTCAGCCCAGGGCAGTTCGGTGTCCGGGGTCTTGGCGGCGTTCTCGACCGTGTCGATGTTGAACTTCTTGGTGGTGTCGATGCTCACTTGTCGCCTCCCACAATCTTGGTCAGTACGGAGGTGAAGAAGCCCAGTCCGTCGGTGTCGGAACCGCCGATGCCGTCCAGGGACTCCGGACCGAAGCCCTGTTCGGTGGCGTGCTCCGGGTGCGGCATGAGGCCCACCACGTTGCCGGCGGCGTTGGAGATGCCGGCGATGTCGCGGCGGGAACCGTTGGGGTTGAAGCCCACGTAGCGGAACACCACGCGGCCCTCCGCCTCCAGCGCGTCGAGGGTTTTCTCGTCCGCGATGTACTGGCCGTCCTGGTTCTTCAGCGGGATGGTGATTTCCTGGCCCGCCTGGTAGTCCAGGGTCCAGGCGGTGGTGTTGTTCTCCACGCGCAGGACCTGGTCCCGGCACAGGAATTTCAGGTGGTCGTTCTTGATCATCGAGCCGGGCAGCAGGTGCGATTCGGTGAGGATCTGGAAGCCGTTGCAGATTCCGAGGACGGGAAGCCGTGCGTCGCTGTTGGCGGCGTCGATGATCCGGGACATCAGCGGGGCGAATCGGGCGATGGCGCCGGCGCGCAGGTAGTCGCCGTAGGAGAAGCCGCCGGGGATGACGACGGCGTCCACGTCACCAAGTTCGGTATCGCCGTGCCAGAGTTCGACGGCGGTGCCGCCGGCGAGGCGCACGGCGCGGGCGGCGTCACGGTCATCAAGGGTTCCGGGGAAGGTGACAACGCCGATCTTCGCGCCCGCAAGCCGCGGGTTGGCGGCGACGGCCACAGCCTCGCCGATCAGGGGGAGTTCAGTCATCTCAGGCCTCGACGACCTCGACGTTGACGACGTCCTCGATCACGGGGTTGGAAAGGAGGGTCTCGGCAGCGTCGCGTGCCTGGGCCAGGATGGCCTCGGTCACCTCTCCGTCGACCGTCAGTTCAAAACGCTTGCCCTGGCGGACAGAGCTGAAGCTGGTGAAGCCCAGCCGGGGGAGAGCACCAACGATCGCCTTCCCCTGCGGGTCCAGAATCTCGGGCTTGGGCATGACGTCAACAACGATCCGGGGCATCCGGTAACTCCTGTGCGTGAGCTTGGGTAATGGCGCAGCGGAGTGGTGCCGTCTCACGCCGTGCCGGGGTGTTGAGGGGCATGGTGGTCCTGCCTTGGACAACGTTGAGGACGGGCGCTCCGCGAGCTTGCCCTATCATTCTACCGGCCGGAACCGGCCTGCCTGTATTCGGTGGTTTCGGAGCCCGGAAGCGGCCCTCAACCAGGTATCGCCGGGCTGTCCGCAGGAGGTTCTGGAGTTGCCGAACCGGCTTCACTAGGATTGCTGGATGGCAGAGAATTCGAAGTCCGTCCTGTTGCCGGTAGTCGCCGCGGCCGTGTTCGCCGGACTTGGCCGGATGGTCCTGCAGAAACTGAAAGCGGACCGCCTTGCCAGGGAAAACCGCGTGGCCGGGCCCGTTGACGAGAAGACCCGGCAGTGGATCAGCGAGGTGGTCAGGACGCCGCGGCAGTAGCCGGTCCCTTCCTGCCGCGGTGTATTGGGCGTCCTTCGGGATGCCCTTTTTTATGCCCCGGCGTACGCCGGGACGGCTTTGTGACAACCGCAAAATTTCCCTCTGTGGCCTATGTCATATTGGGCTCTCACTCTGTACTGTTTGAACCGGCTGGTCTCATCCATTACAAGATCTGTAAATCGATGTGCCATGCCAGTCGTTTCTGGCCCGCACCCATGGCTGGGCCGGTACATCGTGAAAGGGTTGCACGTGAGATCAACTGGAAGAAGCCCCATGCGGGGCGGGGGGCTCCGGAAGGCGGCGGCCCTGGCTGCCGGGTTGCCGCTTCTCCTGGCGTCGCTGGCCATACCTCCTGCCACCGCGGCGCCGGCCGGCATGGACAACGGGACTGCCACCAGCCCCGGAACCACGCAGTTCAAGGACGGTCCCTACATCGTGGTTCTGGCCGGTGCCGCAGCAGCAGCCTATGAGGGGGAAACTGCCGGCCTGGGCGCCACCCGGCCCGAGACGGGCAGGAAGCTGGATGCCGGTAGTCCAAACTACAAGGCTTATGACGCGTACCTGCGCCAACAACAGCGTGATGTGGCGGCGAGCCAGGGCGTCACTCCCGCAAAGCAGTACACGGCAGCCCTGAACGGCTTCAGCGCCCGGCTCACCGCTGCGCAAGCCACGGCACTCGCCAAGGACAGCCGGGTCCTGGCTGTGGCGCCGGATGTGGAGAACGCTCCTGACTACACCACCACGGATTTCCTCAAGCTCACCGGCCCGGACGGCGTGTGGGCCAAGCAGTTCGGCGGTGAAGCCAATGCGGGCAAGGGCGTGGTGGTGGGAGTCATCGATTCCGGTTATGCGCCGGACAACCCTTTCCTGCAGGGCGAGCCGGTGCAGCCGCTGCAGGGCCCCGCCCAGGCGGGCGTCCCCTACCGCACCGCCGACGGCAAGATCGCGATGCTTAAGCAGACGGCACCACCTTCGAAGGCGAATGCCAGAAGGGCCAGAAATCCGGAGCAACCTTCGACGGATCGCAATGCAACTCGAAGGTGATCGGCGCGAGGTACTTTGCGGATTCGTTCCTGCAATATGTCGCTCCGCAGGACCGTGCGCGCGAAGAGCTTATCTCACCGGTGGACGTCGGCAGCCATGGAACACACACGGCCACCACGGCAGCGGGAAATGCCGGCGTCCTGCAGGTCATCGACGGTGCTGACTTCGGCAGGAGTTCCGGCGTGGCGCCCGCAGCGAAAGTTTCCGTCTACAAGGTGTGCTGGGAGGACAACAACCCGGATACGGGCGGCTGCTATTCATCCGCGTCAGTGGAGGCAGTGGAAGCGGCGATCAAGGATGGGGTGGACGTCCTGAACTACTCCATCTCAGGAAACAACAACAGCACCGTCGATCCGGTGGCGCTTGCATTCCTGAACGCTGCTGCCGCCGGTGTCTTCGTCTCGGCCTCGGCCGGCAACTCCGGGCCTGCATCCTCCACGGTCAACCATGCCTCACCCTGGCTCACCACCGTCGCCGCCTCCACGTTCCCCAGCGACCTGGTGGGCACGGTCAAGGTCTCTGACGGCTCGCTCTACCGCGGCGCGTCCATCATGAAGACAGAAGTGGCGGACAAGCCAGTGATCATTGCGGCGGCAGCAGCCGCGGCCGGAGCAACGAACGCCAACCTCTGCGCTCCCGGGTCGCTTGATGCGGCGAAGGTGGCCGGGAAGGTGGTGGTTTGCGACCGGGGTGTTGTGGACCGGACAGCCAAGAGCCAGGAAGTCCAGGACAAGGGCGGAGTCGGCATGATCCTGGTCAACCTGACCAGCAGCTCCGAGGATGCGGACAACCACGTGCTCCCCACCGTGCATGTCAACGCCCCCAGGAGCCTGGAGCTGAAGTCCAAGCTGGAGGCAAACCCTTCCCTGACGGTCAGCCTGGTGAAGGGTGACCTCACCGGCCAGCCACCGGCCCCGGCGCCGCAGATTGCCGGGTTCTCCTCCCGCGGGCCTTCCCTTGCGTCCGGCGGGGACCTGCTCAAGCCGGACGTCGCAGCCCCCGGGGTTAACGTCCTGGCCGGCGTTTCCACCATCGGCAACGACGGCGACCAGTTCGGCTTCATGTCCGGCACCTCCATGGCTGCCCCGCATATTGCCGGCTTCGGCGCCCTGGTGCTCAGCAAGCAGCCCACTTGGAGCCCTGCCATGGTCAAATCCGCGATGATGACCACCGCCTACCCGCTGGTCACTCCGGACGGCTCCGCGAACACCGACCCCTTCCAGGGCGGCGCAGGCCACATCGACTCCACCCGCGTCCTGGACCCGGGACTCGTCTACAACTCCGGCGTCAGGGACTGGCTGGGCTTCCTCAACGGGCAGGGGGTGGACACCGGCGCGCCGCAGGCCGGAAGCATAGCTGCCCGCGACCTGAACCTGCCGTCCATCGCGCTGGGAAGCCTGGTGGGGGAAGTCCAGGTGAAACGCCAGCTGACGGCACTGGTGCCGGGAACGTACCGGTCCGAGGTCAGCATGCCGGGCTTCAATGTACAGGTGGAGCCGAAGGCCTTGAACTTCACCAAGGCAGGCCAGACCCGCGAAGTGACGCTCACTATCAGTAACGCCGGCGCGCCCACGGGCAAGTTCAGCACCGGAACCCTCACCTGGAAGGGGCCGCGCACCGTCAGTTCCCCCCTCGCGGTCCGCCCTGTCGATGCGCAGATTGCACCGTCGTTCTCCTTCAGTTCCACGGCCGGAAACGGCAGCGGAACCATGGAGCTGGTCTCGGGTTCGGACAATCCCATCACGGTGGGTGTGGAGGGGCTTGCCCCGCTGAGCCAGACCGCCATCACCAAGACACCCGGCGGGTTTGAACCCGTCAACAACGAGCACAATGCGCTGTTGCAGGTGGCTGTTCCTGAGGGGGCCTCCTTTGCCCGGATGGGAATCCAGGCCCAGTCCGAGGACGTCGACTGGGACATGGTGGTGTACGCACCGAACGGTTCCGGAGGACTCGACGGCCACCCAGGTGGCCACGGCCGCCGCCAGCGAGTTCCTGGACCTTGAGTCCCCGCGGGCAGGAACGTACTACATCGTGGCAAACCTTTACTCCACGCCGGACAACGGGCCCGCCAGCGCCTCCGTGCAGTCGGCGGCCTTCACCGGCGACGCCGGCAACCTGACGGTGGAGCCCAACCCGATCGTGGCGCGGAACGGCACTGCCACGTCCGCCACGCTGTCCTGGACCGGGTTGACCGCGGGCGCGCACGTGGCGCGCCTGAGCTTGGGGAAAACGGGATCCGTACGTGGGTGAATGTCCAGGTGGGTGCGCCGGGCGCTGCGGCACCGGCCGCAGGTCCCTCCATATCCCTGGCCCAGGCCGTTCCCGCAGCCTGACGGACATAGCCTGAGAAGACGTATGGCCCTGGCGGTTACCAGCCGCCAGGGCCATTTCGTCCTGGAGGGAGGTCAGGTGGCGCGGCCGCCGCCCAAGGGACCCCCGCCCAGGAGGGGTGCCATGGCATTCCACCGGGAAATTTCGCAGCCGTCCGTCCGGGTGAACACCGATTCCACCTGGCGGCCATGGAAGGTTCCGGTGACCACGGCGACCTGTGGTCCGCCGTACTGCTGGGTACACAGCCGCGGCGGTCCCGGCTGCGGAAGGAACACCTGCTCACCGAACTGCTCCACTGCGGCAAGGGCCGCCGTCGGGTCGGGCAGGGTGGAGTCACCGGACAAAACCCCGTCCCGGGCCCTCAGCTGGAACACGTACTCGACGCCGGCAGGGTCCTCCTTGAGCCTGATGGTCAGGTCAATCATTGTGGGACCTGAGCCGAGGCCGCGGCCAGTTCCAAGGCCAACCTGTCCCGCAGCACAGCTGCCTCGGCGGCGAAGGAGCGCTGGTGCTCCACATAGGCGGCCTTGCCGTGTGGCGTCTCGATGGGGATCGCGGGATAACCCCATGCCGCAAGGTCATACGGGGATGCCTGCATGTCCATGGCCCGGATCCGCCAGGACAGTTCAAAGCAGTCCATCACCAGTTCACTGGGAAGCAGCGGGAGCAGCTTGTAGGCCCACTTGTACAGGTCCATGTTGGCGTGCAGGCAGCCAGGCTGTTCCATGAGCCGCTGGGTCTCGCGGCTCGGCGAGACTTCGTTCAGGGGCACGGCATCGGGAGTGTAAAAGCGGAAGGCGTCGAAATGCGTGCAGCGGATCCGGTTGTCTTCCACCACCTTGTCCGTGCCCTCCGGACCAAGGCGGAGCCGGAGGTACTCGTGGCGCAGGTCGAACCTGTCCTGGTGGTAGACCATGGCCCATTCGTGCAGGCCGAAGCAGCCAAACTGCGCCGGCCGTGCCGCGGTGCCGCGCAAAATGATGCCGGCAAAATCCACTGCGTCCCGCCGGTCGTCAAGGAAGGCGGCCACATCGACGGTCACCGCGGTGCTGTCCGGCGGCAGCCCCAGGGAGGCGAGTTCGCCGTCGTCGAGCGTCCGGTAATGTTTCCAGTCGCTGCGGGCGGCCGCGTCCGCCCCCGTCAGGACCATCCCGGCGCCGGGATGCCAGCGCCGTAACTGTCCGGGTTTCTGGGTGTAGTACGTGAAGAGGAAGTCCTCAACGGGGTGCTTTTGGCCGGCGGAACGTCGTGCCAGGTAGGGGTCGGCGTAGCGGCTGACGCGCTGTTGGTGGGCTTCCTCCAGTGCCCGCCATTCGTCGGCCGCCAGCAGCCTAAGCTGCTCCACCGGCAGCACCCAGGACATCCTTCGCAGCGTCCCAGGCGCTGATTTTGCAGCCGTTGGTGCGGGAAAATTCGGCCTCCACGGGCACGCCGTCCACCACCCCGGTAACAATGGCTGTCTGCGGTCCGCCGTACTGCTCGGTGCACGCCTGGTCCGTCGCGCGGGGTTCGGGGCTCAGCAGCGCGGCGTTCTCCTTCAAGGCGGTGCAGGCAGCCTCGGCGGTCGGGTGGCTGCTCTCGGCGGCAGGGACGCCGGCCTGGCACACCAGGGTGTAGTTTACGGCGGGTTCGCCTTCAGCTGGAGTCACGGTGATGGCCAACTCCGCATTGCCCTCGCCTGGCCCGCCAGCCGGGCGGGAAGTTCCAGGCGACGGCGCGGGAACGGAAGTTTCAGTGTCCGGGGACGGCTCGACCGCCGCGCTGGTGGTCGGGGACTGGGACGTAGGCTCAACCGACGGCGTGGCCGGGCTGCCGCCGTCCGGCGTGGGGGAGCAGGAGGACATCAGCAGCGCAGCAATTGCCAGCCCTGCCATCTGCAGCCGTGTCCTGCGCACCGCCCTAGTCACCCTTCGATTCTAGCTCCACTATCGCGCCTTCCCGGTGGTTCCGTCCTTACAGTACCTGCCACCTCCGTCGGCTGCGGCGTCCCGCCGGAGGTGGCAGCAATGAGCCCCATCATGGAGGCATGCAGATCCATGACCTGGCTTCGGGTCAAGCCAAGCCGTTCCATCATGGTCCCGGGAACTTCCAAAGCCTGTTGCCTGAGCGCCGCCCCTGCAGGCGTAAGTTCGACGGCGAGTGCCCGCTCATTGCCGTCCGCCCGGCGGCGGGTGATGTATCCGGCGGCCTCGAGCCGGCGGAGCAGCGGCGAAATGGTGGCAGGCTCCTGGGCCAGGGCATCGCTGATGTTGCGGACGGTCCTGGGACTGGTTTCCCACAGGCTCAGCATCACCAGGTACTGGGGGTGGGTCAGGTTCAGCTTCTCCAGGACTGGCTTGTACGCGCCAACGACGCTGCGGGCGGCAACCGTCAGTGCGAAACAGAGCTGGTGTTCCAGGAGCAGGTCGTCATCCTGGCTGATATCTGCCGGAGCTGGGGCGTCCATAAGTCCTCCAATTATTAGTGCACTAACTATTAGCGTACACTTGCTGACAGAAGACCAGGGGAAAGGAAGGAGCCGGGCGTGGCCAAGGGCAAGCCGGACAACAAGGACAACGCGTCGCAGCGCTTCATGCGCGCCACCGGCAAGCTGAGGGCCATCTTCGGTCCCGCGAACCGCTCCTCCCTGGTCCACGACATGACGGAGGAGAACCGGAAGCTGCTGGCGCAGCGCCAGGCTGAAAGCCAGCAGTGGGAAACCATCACGCGGCCGGACGGCAGCACCTATGTGGTGCCCAGGAACCCGGAAGATAAGTCCCTGCGCTGACATGTCCCAACCCGCGTAGCGCCCTTGCCTCTGGCTCCACGGACTGCCTTTCGGCCCGCTCCTTTCCCGGCTTCGGGCGTAAAATGGGGGCACTGGCTCCCGCAGGAGGCAGCAGCTCTTTGCCCCGATCAGCGGGAAGGGGGTGGGAAACAATGGCACGCATTGTCAGCGGATTCATGGGCGCGACAGACAGGCTCCGCTTCTTCTTTGGACCTGCCACCCGGCTGGACCCTGATGCGCCGGTGGTGCACAAGCACGATGCATTTGAACAGGCTTCCGAGGAAGACCTCTCGCACTTTGTAGTGGAATCCGATTCGTCCGGCCATCACTACGCTGTCCGCCGCGAAGACCTTGAGCGGGAGAGGCCATGATGTAAGACCTGTCTGCCCGCGGGACAAGCGAAAAGCCGGGCCGGCCTCCGAATGAACGGAGGCCGGCCCGGCTTTGCTGCGGCGCGTTTCTGCGGGGGTCCGGTTTAGCGGCCGGTTCCGCCGTACACGGTGGCTTCGTTGTCCGCATCCAGGTCGAAGGCCTTGTGGATCACGCGCACGGCCTCGTCCAGCAGGTCGGCATGGGTGACCACGGAGATGCGGATTTCCGAGGTGGAGATCATGTTGATGTTGATGCCGGCGTCGGACAGCGCCTTGAAGAAGGTGGCGGAAACGCCGGGGTGGGAGCGCATGCCCGCACCGATGAGGGAGAGCTTGCCGATCTGCTCGTTGTATTCGATGCTCTCGAAGCCGATCTGGTCCTGCGCCGAGTGCAGTGCCGCCAAGGCGTCTGCCCCTTCCACGATGGGCAAGGTGAACGAGATGTCCGTCCGGCCCGTGCCATGCGTGGACACGTTCTGCACGATCATGTCGATGTTCGAGTGCGCGTCGGCGATGACTTGGAAAATGGCGGCGGCCTTGCCGGGGATGTCCGGGACGCCAACAACGGTGACCTTGGCTTCGGAACGGTCGTGCGCAACGCCGGAGATGATTGGCTGCTCCAAGGCAACTCCCTCTTGAGTGGTGATCTTGTCTTCGGCGCTGGGGATGACCCAGGTGCCTTCATGCTGGCTGAATGAGGAGCGGACGTGCAGCGGGACGCCGAACCGGCGGGCGTACTCCACGCAACGCAGGTGCAGGATCTTGGCGCCGGACGCGGCAAGTTCGAGCATCTCCTCGCTGGAAATGGTGTCGATCTTCTGGGCCGAGGGCACCACCCGGGGGTCTGCGGTGTACACGCCGTCCACGTCGGTGTAGATCTCGCAGACGTCGGCCTCGAGTGCCGCAGCCAGTGCCACGGCGGTGGTGTCGGAGCCGCCGCGTCCGAGCGTGGTGATCTCGTTGGTGGCGCGGCTCATGCCCTGGAAGCCTGCCACGATGGCGATGTTGCCTTTGTCGAGGGCAGTCCGGATGCGGTGCGGATCGACGTCGATGATCCGGGCCTTGCCGTGGATGCCATCGGTGATCATGCCGGCCTGGGAACCTGTGAAGGATTGGGCGGAGGCACCGAGCTTGTTGATCGCCATGGCCAGCAATGCCATGGAGATGCGCTCTCCGGCGGACAGCAGCATGTCCATCTCACGGGCGGAGCGGAATCGGTCACCTGCGCGGCGAGGTCCAGGAGCTCATCGGTGGTGTCACCCATGGCAGACACCACAACCACCACTTCATTGCCGGCTTCCTGCGCGTCAACCACGCGCTTGGCAACGCGTTTAATGCCGTCGGCGTCAGCCACGGAGGAGCCACCGAACTTCTGCACGATGAGCTGTTTGGTCACCGCCCTGCCGGCGGACAGCCCTTGCTGCTGTGTTGCGTTGTGCACTTCGGTAGTGGGCGTACTCATGCGCGTACCTTCGTTGGATTGGTTCTTGAGGCCAGGCAGCCTGACGCCGGAACGGCGCGACTTTCCCGGGACAGTTTATCGCCGCCTGATGCGAGGCGTTGAATTGTGACCGAATCTCAGCCCGCAGCAGGGCTTTCCCGCGGCGGGGCTGGGATCTGGACAGCCCTCCGTCGCTGGACCACCATTGAGGCAGTTGCAAATTCAGGTGGCCGGGTACCTCCCGGCCACAGCCGGGGCTGGGGCTGTCCTTGGAAAGGTGGCTCCCGTGGCCGATGAGCAGCAGTACGGCGCCAAATCCATACCGGAGCCCTACTTCGAGCCGATAGGGCCGAGGTCTGCCGAGTGGTTCCAGCCCGCAGATGATGACGACGGCGGAGCCCGGCGCGGGGGGCCCGGCCTCCGGGCAGAGGTACGTGCGGGTGCAGCCGACTGGGCCGCCAGCCTGGGGACCCTGCGCTTCTGGGCAGTCGCAGTGGGGTCCTATGCGCCACCTGGGTGGTAGTCGCGGGACTGGTCCTCCTGCCCGGACCTGGCGGGGACTCAGCTGAATGGATGCCCGTCCCGATGCTCACCTACGTGCTGGCGTCGTCGTTGCTTCCGGCCGCGGCGGCCCTGACGGCAGTTCATTGGGGCATGTCCGCCCAGGGAGGGGCGGCCGGCCACGAACGTGGCGGCAGGCTCCCCGCGGCAGTGCTCGCCCCGGCGCTGCGGAGCCTGGTGTTCGCCCTGCTTATCCTGCTGACGCTGCTGATGCAGGCGGCTGCCGCCGGCTTGCCCGGCGCCCTGGCGGCAACCTCGGCGGGCCTGGCAGCGGTGGAAGGTGCCATCTTCGCTGGCATGGGAGTCGCAGTTGCAGCGCTGGTGCGCCGCCGGTTCCTGCGCCTGCTCTTGGGGTGGTCGCTGGCTGTATTCATAGTTGCCGGGACGGTCGCGGCCGCGTCCTTCCTGGTCCCGGCCGTGCGGGCGGAGGAGCCGGTGACCGTGGCCCTCAACGTGGTGCGGGCAGCGGACGGAACCCCCGTGGCCTATGACTGCAGCAGTATTGCCCTCGGAACCGTCGAGCTGTACCGGACGGAACGGGTCACGTGGCTGGCTACCGCCAGCCCCACCGTGGTGTTCGTCGCGCTGGCCGGCGAGTCGGGCGCCGGCGCCGACCTGCTGGGCTGGCTTTCAGCGGCTCTGCAGCAAGCCGCGGACGGTACCGCGGTTCCCTGTATCAATGGTGAACCGCGTAGCCTGGATTCCCCGCGGTTGCCGTTGCCGGCGCTGGGCCTTCTCCTGCAGACAGGCGTTGCTGCCGCGCTTTTGGCCACCGCCGCGGCTGCAGCGCGCCGTCGGAACCCTATTCAAGGGGCATAACGGCCCTGGCCGGCCGGAACGGATCAGGTCAGTGCGTTGCGGCGGCCTTCGAAGGCACGTCCCAGGGTGACTTCATCCGCATACTCGAGATCCCCGCCCACGGGGAGGCCGGACGCCAGCCGCGTGACCGTGATGCCGATGGTCTTGAGCATGCGCGCCAGGTAGGTGGCGGTCGCCTCTCCCTCAAGGTTGGGGTCCGTGGCGATGATGACTTCCTGGATGGCGCCGTCGTTCAGCCGGGTCAGCAGTTCACGGATCCGGAGTTGCTCGGGTCCGATGCCGGCGATCGGGTTGATGGCCCCGCCCAGCACATGATACCGGCCGCGGAACGAACGCGTGCGTTCCACCGCCAGCACGTCCTTGGACTCCTCCACCACGCAAATGACGGCGGGATCCCGGCGGGGGTCGCGGCAGATATTGCAAAGTTCCTGCTCGGTGACGTTGCCGCAGACGGTGCAGAACTTGACCCGGTCCTTGACGGTGGTGATCGCGTCCACCAGCCGCTTCATGTCCTGGGGATCCGCTTCAAGGATGTGGAACGCCAGCCGCTGTGCGGACTTGGGCCCCACGCCTGGAAGGCGTCCAAGCTCATCGATCAGCTCCTGGACAGCACCTTCGTACACAGTTTCCTCTTTAGCTTGGAATGGACAGCGGGTCATGCAACAGCGGTTCAGGCCGGATGGCGGGGTCAGTACCGGGGCGGGAGGGGGCTTCCGTCCGCGGACCGCTCCTCGATCAGCTTTCCGCCCAGAATACGCTCCACCGCTGCACGGCCGAACACTCCGGATTCCTCGATGGTCTCATCGTCGGCGCTAGGAATGTCCTGCACGTAGGTGGACGCCGCCACGGACGCGCGTGCCGGGGCCTTGGCGCGGCCGGCCTCAGCCTCCGGGCTGTTGGACAGCCGCTGGTAGAGGCTTTGCCGGGTACCGGTTCCCGGTGACGGGGCGGCGGTTGGAGAGGCTGCGCCGGCCTTGGAAGGAACGGCGGCGGGAGCAGCCGCGGGAGCCTGTCGCACCGGGGCAAGCGTGGCCGGGCCGGCGCCGGGCGCAGCAGCCGCCATTGCGTACTCCGGGGCGCGGACGCCTTCCGGATCCGCTGCAGACGGCGCGGCAAATTCGCGCCCCTGCCGGATAGACGGTTCCTGGCCCGCATCCGGGTGGGCAGGAACCGTGGCCAGGCCCCAGTCGGGCTCCGTGGCTGCACCCGCCGAGGAGACCGGTATGGACGGGGAACCTGGGCCGTGGCCGGTTCGTAGCGGGGAGCGGGTGCGGGCGATGGGGTGTCCGCAGCGGTTGAGGCGGAGAAACGTCCTACGTTGCTTTCGTTTCCGACCACCCATACACCCGGTGCCTGCTCGACTGCCCGGGCCCAGGGGTCCTGGACGGCGGTATCCGCTGCCGGCTTTTGTGCGGCTGCCTGTGCAGCGGCGGCAGGGGCTGCGGCCGGTGCCGGTTCATATGCCGGTTCCGGCGTAACTGCAGAGGTGCGGCTGACCGTACGTGTAGCCGAAGGCTCCCAGTCTGCCGGAGGTTCTTCATCCAGCGGGGGAGCGTCCTCATCCCGGGGCGGGCCCCAGTCGTCATCCGAGTAGGAGTAGTCGCCCTCCAAGGCCGGGTAGGAATTCTGGCCGCCTGCGGCGCGGGCAGGGGTCTCCTGGGACGGCGCCGCCGTTTGGCGTCCTCCTGCCTGGTGCGCCGGGCTGCCCGGTCCGGGTCCGGGTGCGGGTGTGACAGGGGTCGGTGCCGTATTGCCGGCGCCCGTCACCGGCGTGGAAGGTGCGGGAGCCGGTGTCCGGGTGGACGCGGCTGAGGGCGCTCCCTGTTCGGCGGACGCCGGAGCAGAAGCGGGTGCAGGCGCGGAAGGGCCAGGCGATGCCGACGCCGGGGCCGATGCCGGGGCAGGCGCTGCCGGTGCTGGCGCAGGGCCAGGCCCCACGCCACATCAGCTGAAGTGGGGGCGGCCGCCGGACGGGCTGGTGCTTTTGGGTTTGGTTCAGAGCTCGCCTGGCTGGAGCCACCGGCAACTGCGTTGATCTGGCAGTCGATCCCCACCGTCTTGTGGATGGCCTGGCGCAGGTTGTCGGAATGGTCGGCCCGCCCGAAAGCGCCGGCGAGACCGGAAGTGGTGAATGACAGGGTCAGGACGGCGCCGTCAAAAGCGCTGACCTGGGCGTTGGGCTCCACAAGTGCCCAGGTGCTGCGTTTGATCCTGGACAGCGTCTGCAGCACGTCAGGCCAGGCGCGGCGGAGAACCTCCACGTCGCCCATGGCCGGGGGAGCGGCAGGCGGAGCTTTTTGGGGAGCAGTATCTGCTCCCGGAGCCGCCGTGGCAACTGCCGGAACCCGCCCCGGGGCGGGGCTTTCCGGTCCGCGCTGTTCCGGTCCCGGGCGTGCAGCAGCAGGTCGCTCGGGTGCAGCGCGTTCAGGCATGGGGCTGTGGGACGGCGGGCGTTCCGCGACCTGGCGTCCAGTCGACTGCTGGCCTGGTCCTTCAACCGGCCAGTCGTTGGTGCTCACGCGTGGAGGGGTCAGGGGAGACCTGGCACCTGGTTCGGGGGAACCGTGGCCGCCGGGTGATGGGACGGCGGGACGCGGTTCAACTGCAGTGGAATCCGGTCCGGCCGGCTGGACCGCGACGACCGGCTGGGGCTGCCCGCCCGGCGGCGCGGGTGTCCCGCTCCGCTCAGGGGCAGGGGCAGGGGCAGGGGCAGCAGGTGCGGCGGTGGATGCGGCCGTGGCCGCCGGCGCGGCTGCGGGGGCGGCAGTTGCGGCAGCGGCGGCGGGAGCATCGACGTCGTTCCCGGCATAGCTGAAGCGGCGCTCCACCCGGTCTATCCGGGCCGCCAGGCCGCGCTCGTTCTGGTCGGACGTGGGCAGCAGGATCCGGGCGCAGAGCAGCTCAAGGTGCAGCCGCGGGGACGTGGCCCCGGTCATCTCCGTGAGTGCCGTGTTGGTGACGTCCGCGGCCCGCGACAGCTCGGCCGAACCAAGGTTGTGCGCCTGGTTCTGCAGCCTGGCAATCTGGTCCGCCGGCATCCCCCGCAGGATGGTGTGGGCGCTCTCCGGCATGGCCTTGACGATGATCAGGTCGCGGAAGCGCTCCAGCAGGTCCTCAACAAAGCGGCGGGGATCGTGGCCGGTCTGGATGACCCGGTCCACCGCGCGGAAAACGGTGGCGGCATCGGAGGCGGCTACCGCCTCCACCACGTCATCCAGGAGTGATGCGTGGGTGTAGCCAAGCAACGCGACCGCGAGTTCGTAATCCAGCCCGTTGGGACCGGCCCCAGCCATCAGCTGGTCAAGGACGGACAGCGAGTCACGGACCGACCCGCCTCCGGCGCGGATCACCAGCGACAGGACGCCCGGGGCCACGGGGACGTTCTCCTGGTTGCACAGTAGTTCCAGGTACGCCATCAGGGGTTCGGGCGGTACCAGGCGGAAGGGATAGTGGTGCGTCCGGGAGCGGATGGTTCCGATAACCTTGTCCGGCTCGGTGGTGGCAAAGATGAATTTGATGTGTTCCGGCGGTTCTTCAACGATTTTCAGCAGCGCGTTGAACCCCGCGGACGTGACCATGTGGGCCTCGTCAATGATGAAGATCTTGTAGCGGTCCCGGACGGGGGCGAAGGTGGCCCGCTCGCGGAGGTCACGGGCATCGTCAACACCGCCGTGGCTGGCGGCGTCGATCTCGATGACATCCAGCGAGCCGGAGCCGCCGCGGGCCAGTTCGATGCAGCTGGGGCACTGGCCGCAAGGGGTGTCCGTGGGGCCCTGCGCGCAGTTAAGGCAACGGGCAAGGATGCGGGCGGAGGTGGTCTTGCCGCAGCCCCTGGGCCGGAAAAAAGGTAGGCGTGGTTGACGCGGTTTTTCCGCAAAGCCGTCATGAGCGGCTCGGTGACATGCTCCTGACCGATGACGTCGGCGAACGAGTCGGGACGGTATCTGCGGTAGAGGGCGGTAGTAACTGTCACAGAGAAAACCCTACCAATCCGGGCCGACATCCTGCCGCCCTGTGGGGGAATAGTAAAGACCCCCCATGCACCCGCCAGAGCCCGCCTACCCTTGCTACCTTCCGGTCCTGGGGAGTTCAACAGGATGACGCCACATGAGGGGCCGTCAGATACTTTACCCGATCATCCGGTACGGTTCGAATCGGGCCCCGGCCGCCAGCCCTCCACGCGCCAGCTCATGAAAGCCGGCTCTTCGTAGGGATGCGCGGCGCGCAAAGCGGCCACGACCCGTGGCAGGAGCGGCTCGTCGACCACGCACTCAATCCGGTCCTCCGCCACCTCTTCCGGCGTCCCCGTTGAGCCGAGGAAAGGGCGGGCGCCAGCTTCCGGCGTGAACCGGCCGGTTCCGGGAGTCGTGAAGGAACAGTGGGAGTAGTTCCCGATCCTTCCTGCACCGGCGTCACCGATGGCAGCCAGGACCTGTTCCGTGTGGGTTCGGGGTGAGTAGATCACGAGGGCATGCAGCTCGGTCATGATTCCACTGTGCGCCGAAGTTCCGCTGATTGCCCGCATTTCCATTGCTTATCCCTCCGGCACCCACGATCATGGGTATGTACACCGATTGGGGCAATCTCCAGATTGTGAGCTGTGTGGCCTGGCAGAACGGGGCCGGACCCGGCAGCTCAACGGCGTACCAGTGGAATGGGCGCGTTGGGGGCGTCCATTTCCGGTTAAGGCGGATTGCGGGAAACGGTGCGGGCAGTCCCGGGTGTATGCCGGGCGCCGAAGCCTTACGAACCCCAATTTGGGTGATGCGCGAAACGTCAGGTAGTCTAGTACCTGCTTTTGATTCAGAAGCAATTGGAGAATTCGCCTAGCGGCCTATGGCGCACGCCTGGAACGCGTGTTGGGTTAACGCCCTCGGGGGTTCAAATCCCCCATTCTCCGCCGGTCGAGAACCCGGTCCCGCAGCTGCGGGGCCGGGTTCTTGCGATTAATACATTTTGCCGGGCCTGACCACGTTGTTAGAGATCGGCTTCGGGACACCCCAGCCGCCGCAGCCTGGCACGTGCGGCCATTTCGCTGGGACCGCGCGGCCCCAAGGCAAGGCGGACGACGCCGAGCACGGCCTTGGTGGCAAGCTTCACCGGAAGCGGAAACGGGCCCAGCCGGGGTACCTCGAGCCCGAGCATCGCCCGGTACCGTGGCTCCAGGCTGTAGACCGCCCCCGCAAACAGGATGCGGTAGCCGGGGCGGAGCATCGGATGCAGCGGCGCATTGCGGATGAAGTCCACAGTCTCAGCCACCCGGGCGTCGACGCGCAGCTCGTTGCCCGAGTACCAGCGGTCCAGCTGCTGCCGCATCTCCGCTTCGGTCAGCGGCGGATTGTCCACGCCCATCAACCTGCCGGCCTGCGCCCACTCCCTGACATAGGCGTCAGGTCCGCCGGGGATGCTGCCGCCCCAGATTTTGTGGGCAGTCAGGAAGGCGTCGGTGAATGCGATATGGATCCATGCGGCCAACTCAGGATCGTTGGCACTGTAGCTGCGCAGGGTTCCCTGGTTGTCGCTGTAGCTGCCCTGCACAGGTTCATGCAGACGGCGGACCATGCGTGAGGCCTCCTCGGCAGCGGCCCTGGAACCGTACGTCACTGTGAAGATCCAGCGGATGGTGTGCGCCAGCCGGCCCAGCGGATCTTCCCGGAAGTTCGAGTGCTCGTGGACCCCTGCCAGCGCGCCGGGGTGCAGGGATTGCATCAGCAATGTGCGTATTCCAGCCACGATGGGGGACATGGAACCGTGCACCGCCCACACCGCAGAACCCGGCAGGTGGTAGCCGGGGTCGTCTCCCTCCGACAGCCGCACTGCCCAGTCCGGCGGCGCGTCCGACTTTCCCGTGAACGTCTTCTTGAGTTCGTCCTGCCATTTCCGGAGGAAATTCCGCATATCCCATTGTTGCCCCCGCGGGCCGCCGCGCGCCGACCTGGATGAGACTCCGAAGATATCGGCCAAAACCCCCTATTTCGTGATTCAGGGGTTCACAGGGCATCAGCCGTATGGTCCCATGGGTCTACCGTCAAGACAGCGTGCGGGTGGGACATCTCCGGGAGTCAATCCATGGGCAAGAATCGGGGATCCGGTGCGGGCACAAAACCCCCGGGTACACGCCGGCCCACTGTCCGCGTCCTGACGGCTGCCGGTGCTTTGGCCGTGTCCTTCTCCACCTTGAACCTGTCGGATGGCCGCGAGGCGCAGCTGTTGCCGGCGGTCTCCGGGACGCCCGCGGAAAGCCCTGCGGCTCCGGCAGGGAAACCTGCCCCCCCCGGTCCTGGAAGCCAGGCCGCCGAGCCAGCGGGAGTGGTGCTCCGGGGAGCGGAAGGCCCGGACCTGGACTCCCTCCCGCATTCCATACCCGCCAACCCGCAAGCCGTGGTGTCGTTCCCGCGGCCGGTGGTCACCGGTTCAGGTCCCGAGCGGCCTTTGCCAGTGGAAGTTGGCTACAAAGGGGTTGGAAGGCCCGCTGCCGGATACCTTATGGCGCCCTTGGAAGTCTTGAATCCCAGCTCACCCTTCGGGTTCCGGATAAGCCCACTGACCGGAACGGCCGGCGACTTCCATCTGGGACAGGACTATGCAGCCCCCTGCGGAACCGGGGTTTACGCTGCAGACTCCGGTGTGGTCCGGGCCGCGGGCTGGCATCCTTGGGGCGGTGGCAACCGGGTGGAGATCGACCACGGCAACGGCCTGGTGACCACGTACAACCACCTCGAATCGCTGGCGGTCCGCAGGGGCGATAGCGTGCAGGCAGGCCAAGTCGTTGGGCGGGTGGGCAGCACAGGCTGGTCAACCGGCTGCCATCTGCACTTCGAAACCATCTTGAACGGCTGGCATGTAAGCCCCTTGAAGTGGCAGTTCGTGGGCCTCACGGCGCTCGCTGGTGGTGGCCTCGAAGAGTCCTTGTCCTATGTCCCGGGCTCTGGTTCACCGGCTGATTGGCTTGACTGGACCCTGCCTGGAATCAAGGACACGGAGCCGACGGTGCAGCCAGCCGAGCCGGAGCTGCCGACGCACTCCGAGGCGGAAACCCCTTCAACTTCGCCTACCGAGCCTGCGCCGTCACCTACTGAACCGACGCCGGCCCCCACCGAGCCGACCCCGGCGCCCACTGAGCCGTCTGCCTCGCCGACCGAGCCGTCAGCGTCTCCCACCGAGCCGACCCCGGCGCCCACTGAGCCGTCTGCCTCACCGACCGAGCCGTCAGCGTCTCCCATCGAGCCGACGCCGGCCCCCACTGAGCCGACGCCGGCGCCCCCGGAGCCGTCTGCCTCGCCGATCGAGGCAGCACCGACCGAGCCAGTGCCGACGGAGCCAGTGCCGACGGAGCCTGTGCCGACTGAGCCGGTGCCGACGGAGCCTGTGCCGGCTCCGGTTGAGCCGGCACCGACCGAGCCTGTGCCGGCTCCGGTTGAGCCAGTGCCGACTGAGCCGGTGCCCACCGAACCCGCGCCGGCCCCCGTCGAACCGGCACCCACCGAACCGGCACCCACCGAACCGGAACCCACCGAACCGGCACCCACCGAACCGGCACCCACCGAGCCCGTAACGCTGGAACCAGCGACGCCGGAACAAACCGCGGCACCAGTCTCCTAGAAGAGGGCAGGTCCCGCGGAAAAGTCGGCAGGCCAACCCGTACAGGGGCTGACCTGCTCCGAATTACAGGTGTGAACAACTTTGTGCGGACCACATCCCCGGTGTCCCTGTACCCCATCCCGCTGACCCTGAATGACGGAACCGAGACGGAGTTCGGACGGTTCAAGGGGAAGGTGGTGTTGGTGGTCAACGTCGCCTCCAACTGCGGTTTCACTCCCCAGTACGCCGGGCTGGAAGCCCTTTATGGGAAGTTCCGCGACCGCGGCTTCGAGATCCTCGGCGTCCCGTGCAACCAGTTTGCCGGCCAGGAGCCGGGCAGCGACACCGAGATCGCCGAATTCTGCCAGCGGAACTTTGGCGTGACCTTTCCCCTGACGGAGAAGGCCAGGGTGCGCGGCAAGGGGCAGCACCCGCTGTACGCGGAGCTCACCAAGTTCAAGTCCGGGCTGCTGCCCGGGCTGGTGAAGTGGAACTTCGAGAAGTTCCTGGTGAACCGCGACGGCGAGGTGGTGGACCGCTTTGCCCCCACTACGGAGCCGGACTCGGCTGAAATTATCGACGCCATCGAGAAGGCCCTTGGCGATTGACCGGCCCTGAGGCGAATAAAATGCGCAGAAGCGCAGTTCTTTTATCTTTTTCCACATCGGCTACGGCGATTTGCCCAAAGTTTGCCAAATGTCTGATTGGATAAATATTACTGAAAGGTACCAGGGAAGAGCGGCTTCCCACCGACCACAGAGGTAGCAATGGAGCACATCGAGGCCGAACATCCCCGGCCACGCCACTTCCTACTCCACTTGAGTGATCCCCACCTGTTGGGGGGTCCGGACCCCCTGTACGGCGTTGTTGACAGCGAAGCCCGCCTCATCCAGCTCTTTGACGAGGTCAAAGCATCCGGGGCGCGCCCTGAGGCTGTCATCTTCACCGGCGATCTCGCAGACAAAGGCCATCCCGAGGCGTACCGGAAGCTGCGCGCCATCGTGGAGCCCGCGTGCGACGAGATGGGCTCGCAGGTTATCTGGGCCATGGGCAACCACGACAACCGGGCGAACTTCCGGAAGGGCCTGCTGGACCAGCCAGGGAATGACGCGCCCGTGGACCAGAGCTACTTCATCAACGGCCTGCGCGTCATCACCCTGGACACGTCGGTTCCCGGGTTCCACCACGGCGAGCTGAGCCAGTCCCAGCTGGAATGGCTGGCCCGCGAACTGGAGACCCCGGCTCCCGACGGCACCATCCTGGCACTGCACCATCCACCTGTCCCGTCGGTCCTGGACCTGTCGGTGCTGGTGGAACTGCGGGACCAGGCCTCGCTGGCCGCCGTGGTGCGCAACTCGGATGTCAGGACCATCCTGGCCGGCCACCTGCATTACTCCACCACCGGCACCTTCGCCGGAATCCCTGTCTCCGTGGCTTCGGCGAGCTGCTACACCCAGGACCTGAATGTCCCGGTGGGTGGCACCCGCGGGCAGGACGGCGGGCAGGCCTTCAACCTGGTGCACGTCTACGAGCACACCATCGTCCATTCGGTGGTTCCGCTGGGCAGTTCGACGACGGTGGGCGAGTACGTGACCCCCGAAGAGACCGCGCGGCGGCTGGAGGCCGCAGGGGTCCGGATTCCCGAGACCACCAAGCAACGCAGCGGAGCCCGGCTGGGCGCGTCCTCCAGCAGGTAAAACTCGGGCAGGTCGAAGAAGCAAAAAGATGGCCGGTCCCGTTGACGTCGGGACCGGCCATCTGTTTGTGCCGTGCAGGGAGTGCGCGTGCTACTTCTCCCAGGGCGCCTTAACGGGGAAGTACTTCTCCAGGAAGTCGGTGACTACTTCGGCCCGCTCGTCAGCGTCCACCTCGGGGAAGCTGCCGTCGTTGAGGCAGAAGAAGTCCATGTTCCGCTTGGCCAGCAGCTTGGGAAGGTAGTTCAGGCCGGCGCGCATGGTGGTATCCACGTAGCGGACCTTCGCGGCCGTCTGGGTGACCGCGCGGCCGGTCAGCAGCGCGTAGTAGTGGTAGAAGGAGTTCGTGACGGAGATGTTGTCCGCGGCGCGGAACCGGCTGGCCGCAGTCTTCCGGAACTCCTCGGGGAACTCGTGCTCCATGGTGGCCACGACGCTCCGGCGGAGCGGTGCGGCGCAGTGCTCGAGGTGCCGCGTGGTGATCCGGCCGAACCGGTTCCACAACAGCTTGCGGTTTACCCGGGCGGCGTTCTCGAAGCCGCTGCGCTCTGCCGCGTTCTCGCCCAGGCCGATCCGGGTTTCCGCCTCAATGAACTTGGTGATCCCGCCGGGGGTGAAGAACAAATCCGGGCTGACGGGCCGGCCAAAGAACATGTCGTCATTGGAGTAGAGGAAGTGCTCCGAGAGCCCCTCGATGTGGTGCAGCTGGCATTCCACAGCCTGCGAGTTGTGCGTGGGCAACACTGTCGGGTCGCTGAAGAACTCTTCGCTCCGGACGATCGTCACGGAGGGGTGGTCCGCCAGCCATGCAGGGGCAGGGGAGTCCGTGGCGATGAAGATGCGGCGGATCCAGGGCGCAACATGTAGACGGACCGCAGCGCGTACTTCAGTTCGTTGATCTGCCGGAAGCGTGCCTCGTGGTCGTCGCCCTCGCCGAGGACATGGCCTTTTTGCTGGGCGCGGCGGGCAGCAATGTACTCCGGGGAACTGCCGTCCACCCAGGAGAACACCAAATCGATGTCGAAGCTGATGTCGCTGGCGTGGTCCGCGAACATGTTCTCGATGGTGGGCCAGGTGTGGCCGTAGCGCTCCACCGTCCCGCGGACCGCGTCCTGCCGCAGCAGGGTCCGGCGCGTCAGGGAGTTCTCGATGGGAAGGATGATCTCCTCGCCCTCGAAGGACCAGAGCTCGATCTGCACGCCGGCAGAAGCGCCGAACTCGAAGCCGCCCCCGGGTTCCACCCGCGGCCGGTACAACCGGAAGATGCGTGCCTGGCGGCTGGTGGAAAGCTCGCCGTCGGCTACAAGGACGGCGGTCTTCTTCTTGGCATCCACCGTCATGGAGTAGAAGGGCTCGTCCCGGCAGGCCTCAACCAGGGCAGCGCGCAGCTTCTTCCTGTCCTTCCAGTCCAGGGCGATGACCGGGCGGTCATTGTTGCCGCGGACCAGCAGGTAGGCCAGGCCGGACTCCGCGAGGACGTTCCGCAGAAACAGCAGGTCCTCCACCATGGCCTGGTAGTGGGTCCTGTTGTAGTTGAGCAGGGCATAGCGGCCCTTGTGCCTGATGACGTCGGGGCGGTGCTTCAGGCGCCGTTCCGCAGCAGCGGAGGTCGCCTCCTCGTGGAATTGTTCCTCTACGGACGCCTGGCCACCGAAGTAGATTTCGTCCTGAACCGGTGCTTCTGTAATGGTTATCTCCGTGCTGGTGAAGTATGCGTTCCTACCTGCATGATAGCCCCGCCCGGGAAACGGCATGTTTCGGCCGGCCGGCGGCCACGGCCCTAGACGCCCAGCGCCTCCCGCCAGCTGCGCAGGAAAGCGCCGCCGGCGTCGTCGTGGATGACCGTGGCTTCGAGCCCCAGGTCTGCCGCGGTGAGGACTTCGTACGGTTTCGCCGGAACACCGTCCGCGGGACGGACATCCACGTGCTTCACGGCATGGTCGTTGTGGTGCAGCCAGTCCGCCATGGCGTAGTCCGTGCGGGAATCGCCCACCGTCCGCCAGGCCTCGGGGGTGATGCCCTGCGCTGCCAGCAGTTCCACGGCCCGGCTGGCACCGAGGTCCTTGCCGAGGCGGATGGACTCGATGTCGGTGGAGATGATGGTGGGGTCCACGCGGTAGTCCACCTCGTCGTCGGAATTCGGTGCATGGTGGTCCAGCCGGACCACGCCCAGCCCGTGCCGTGCCATCAGGTCCATGGCATCGGCGTCGAACAGCTTCTGCTCCGCGAGGTACTCGGCGCTGGGGACCTCGATGTGCTGCTCCACGGACACCATGGCCCGCTTGGTCTCGTCGAAGAACATGTGCGCGGCGTAGTCCTCGGCGACCAGCCGGCGGACGTCGTCCCCGTAGGCCGCAGGTACGGCGAGCTCACGGTCCACATGGATGGGGCCGGGGCCGGCGGAGGTGTAGCTGAACCAGACCGCGCCCTTTTCGCAGACGGCGTGGATGATGGTGCCACCGGGAATTCCGGCCTCGATCATCGGGGCCATGACCTGTTCCCGGATGAAGGCGTCCGAGCGGCCCGTGTTGAAGACGACGGGGATCCCGGCCGTGGCAAGGGCCACCAGGTCGCTGATGATCTCCGGTTTGACGTCCCGCGTGACCGGGCTCGCCACCGGACCGTCAACGTCCAGCAGGAGCGCCAGCGGCGGGGTGGAGGGCGTGCGGACGCCGGGCACGGGCATGGCAGGGGACTCGGATGCTGTCATGGGGCCTATTCTTTCAGCAGCGCCCGGCAGTTCCTGAACGGGCGACCGAAGATCACCGGTTGTGACATGGTCACTGTTTGGCCACAACCTGCCGGGGGCGCGGCCGGGCACTTTCGCTCCGGTTGGCGGGATGCCTAGGGTTGCAGGGTGATATTCAAAGCTGTGGGCGAGGGCCGCCCTTACCCCGACCATGGTTACAGCACGCCAAAGGAGTGGGCGTCGCTGCCGCCGCGGCCGGTGCGGCTGGACGAGCTGGTGACCACCAAGCGCACCCTTGACCTGGAGGCCCTGCTGGCAGAGGACTCCACCTTCTTCGGCGACCTCTTTCCGCATGTGGTTCAGTACCAGGGACCCTGTACCTGGAGGACGGCCTGCACCGGGCCGTCCGGACGGCACTGCACCAGCGCACCGCGATCCACGCCCGGGTCCTGGTGCTCGATGGCTAGGAAGAGGAAGGTGCAGGATGCCAGCATCCTGCACGGCCACCACGTGGTGAGCGGTCCGGAACTGCGGGCCACATTCGACGCGGCGGCCCTGGACGCCGACGATACCGCCAGGGTGCGCCGCAGGGTGCTCCACGGCATTGTGCTGGTGCTTCTCATCGGCGTGATCGCCGCGGGCATCATCACGGCCCTGGCGATCATCAACGGCCGGTTCTCCATTCCAACAGCCGAACCGGCCGAGGAAAAAGTCTCCACCTGCCCCGCGGCCACGTTTGACTACACGCCACCTGAGCAGATCAACCTCAATGTCTACAACTCCACCAGCAGGCCGGGCCTTGCCCGGTCCGTGGCGGACGAGTTCCTGGCGCGCAAGTTCGTGGTGGCGGACGTGGGCAACATCGATGCAGGCTACCGGGGCGTGGCGGCCGTGATCTCGGGTGCAGCCGGACGATCGGCCGCCTTCAGCGTGCAGCGGAACCTGCCGGGTTCGGACTACTTCCAGGACGGCAGGACAGACGGCAGCGTGGATGTGATCCTTTCCCAGGATTACCGGGCCCTGGCACCGCCCGACCTCGTGGACCAGACACCCGGCACGCTCAGCTGTCCGCGGGAAAGCCGCCGTGTTGCGGATGACGACAGGTGGCCGGTCATGCCGTCCGCGGCGCCGGTGTCCTGAAGTGCCGGCGTCCTGAAGCGCCGCTCCTGAAAGTTAGCCCGCCACGGCGGGAAGCTGGGCGATCCGCACGGGGTGGCCCTCGTCGTCGAACCTTGCCCCGGCGCCCAGCTGGATGAACCGCACAGTCCTGGCCACGCGCGCTTCCAGCTCAGCCGGCTCGTCGCTGCCCCTGGCGGCACTGGAGGAGAGCGTCCCCAGGATCAGCTGCGCCTGCTGCCCGATGTCCGCCACCGGGAGGTAGCCCTGGTCCATTCCGTCGCGCAGGATGCCCTGCAGCAGCACGCTCAGCTCGCCCACATGGTCGGCAAGTTTTGCAAAGGACGACGGCGACAACACGGCGCCCATGGCGGGTCCCGGAGGCAGGTGGCGGCGGCTGAGGTCCACCACCTGGGCGCGCACGTACAGCGCGAGCCGCTCCACCGGGTTGTCCAGCCGGTCCAGGGCCTCGCGCAGCTCCGTGAGGAACTTCTCCGTCTCGTCCAGGGCGTACGAGATCAGCAGTTCCTCGATGTCCGCGTAGTAGTTGTAGACGGCGGTCCGGCCCACACCGGCGTGCCGGGCCACGTCCGTCATGGTCAGGCCGGGAAGGCCGTGCGAGAAGAGGAGTTCACCGAAGGCCGTGAGGATGCGCCGCTGGGTGTCCGCCCGCTGCTCGGCGTTGCTGGCCGCTGAAATCCTTGGCATACAGACACTTTACCGCTGTGTGTCAGTAAACCAGTTGCGGGACGTGCCCGAATTCAGACCGTGCAGCCGTCGGGGCCGCAGGCGTCGCCCTCGCCCGAGTTCACCAGTACCAGCGGATTGGCATCCTGCCAGGCCTGGTCCAGCGCAGCAGTGAACGTCGCTGCGGGCTGGGCCCCGGAAAGTCCGAACTTCCGGTCGATGACGAAGAACGGGACGCCGCTGATGCCCAGGGACCGCGCCTCTTCAACATCGGAGCGGACATCGTCGGCGTATTTGTCCGTGGTGAACAGTTCCTCGAGCTCGCCGGAGGGAATGCCCAGGTCCTTGCCCAGCGAGGCCAGGTACTCCCGGCTGCCGATGTCCTTGCCGTGCTCGAAATGGTCGCTGAGCAGGCGCTCCTTGGCAGCGTCCTGCCGGCCGTGGGCGGCGGCGAGGTGGATCAGGCGGTGCGCCATGAAACTGTTCGCCACCACCACCTTGTCGAAGTGGTAGTCCAGGCCCTCGCCGCTGGCCTGCTGCGCGACATGGTCGAACATCTGCGAAACCTGCTGTAGCGGCATCCCCTTGCGCGTGCTCAAGTACTCCAGCTCCGTGCCGTCATAGTGGTCCGGAAGGGTGGGGTCCAGCTGGTAGCTCCGCCACGTGACCTCCACCGCGTCGCGATGGGGGAACTCGGCCAGCGCGGCCTCGAAACGGCGCTTGCCAATGAAACACCACGGGCAGGCCACATCTGACCAGATCTCAATCTTCATGGTGTGAACAACCGCCCGGCTGGAGCAGCCATTCCGGAAGGTGCGTGTTAGATACCCCACACTGGGTCTTGTGGCCGGGCCGATCCTGGGCAATAGTCTGATATAGGTCAAGCAGAGGCCATTGTTCTTCCAAACACCGCCGGATGGATTGCAATGCCCCCTGCGGTGTCACGTGTCTGGTTAGCTGGGGAGCCCGGCCACATCACCTGGAGGCCAGGAATGCGGATTGGACTTATTGCAGGACCGTGGATTCCCATTCCACCGGTCACCTACGGCGGAATTGAAAGGGTTGTGGACAGCCTTGCCCGGGGCTTCACGGCAGCCGGGCATGAGGTGCTGCTGGCGGCACCCGCGGAAAGCACCTGCCCCGTCCCGCTGGTCCCGGGAATGAGGCCGGCGCTCCGCGACGCGCTCGGTTCCACCATGTCAGAACTCAGCCATGTGATCCGGGCCTATGAGGGGCTGGGCGGCGTGGACATCATCCACGACCACACGCTGGCGGGGCCGCTCTACGCCCGCCGGGCCAAGGACATTCCCGTGGTGACCACCATCCACGGCCCGCTCAATGCCCTGGCTGTCGACCTTTACCGCGCCATGGCCAGGGACACCGCCATCATCGCCATCTCGCGTGACCAGTCATCCCATGCCCCGGACGTCCCGGTCACCCAGGTCATCCACCACGGCATGGACGTCTCCGCCGTTCCGGTCGGAAGCGGCAGCGGCGGCTACCTGTGCTTTGTGGGCAGGGCATGCCCGGACAAGGGCCTGCTGGAAGCCATCATGATCGCCCGGCAGGCAGGGCTGCCCCTGCGGATTGCCCTCAAGATGCATGAGCCTGACGAAATCCGCTACTTCCGCCAGGAAATCGAACCGCTCCTGGGACCCAACGAAGAGTTCGTGGGGGAAGTGGACGACGCAACCAAGTACCGGCTGATGGGCGAAGCCGTGGCCTTCCTCAACCCGATCCAGTGGTCGGAGCCGTTTGGCCTGGTGATGATCGAGGCGCTCGCCACCGGAACCCCCGTCATCGGCACTTCGATAGGATCGGCGCCCGAGATTGTGGAACACGGCAGGACCGGTTTCCTGGGCAGCACGGAAACCTTGGCCGGGTTCGTCGAGGCTGCCGCAGGGCTGGACAGGGGCCGCTGCAGGGCCTCGGTGGAACAGCGGTTCAGTGCCGGCCGGATGGTGGCGCAGCATTTGCGGCTCTTCGGTGAACTCCTTGGCGGCAGATCGCCGTCGGGGGTTCCGGATGCGGCGGGCCTGCACCAGAATCGTTAAGGGCGGGCGGGCAACCGGTCCCGGCAGCACCCGCCGCTGGAGATAGGGAGTCCGTCCATGACCGCCTGGAACGAAGACAACGAGGCATCCGTCTCCGACTCCGGTTCCGTGACCATCCTTGAAGGCTCGTCGTTCTGCATCTCGTCCGGAAGCGGTGACATCAGTCCCGACGGCAGCGCGAACGGCGTGTTCTTCCAGGACACCCGCATTATTTCCGGCTGGGTCCTGCGCATCAACGGCGCCCTGCGGGAACCCCTGGTGGCTCAGCGGCCGCATCCTTTCGAGGCAACGTTCGTGGGCAGGGCAACCTGGCCTGGGGGACGGTTTGACAGCCCCTTGGTGGTCCGGCAGGTCCGGCATATCGGGCCGGGACTCCAGGACGACATCACGCTGGAGAACTTTGCCGCCGAACCGGTGGAATGCGATATCGAGCTCCTCGTGGATGCGGACCAGGCCGACCTCTTCGACGTGAAGGGCGCCCGGACCAGCGGTGTTGACGACGCGACCCGTGAGGTGGTGGACGGCAGGCTCGTCATCGAAGCCAGCCGGCACGGCCAGCAGCGCGGAACGGTGGTCAGTGCCAAAGGCGCGGCCGTCAGCACGGACGGGCTCCGTTTCCGTGCCACCGTCCCGGCCCGGGGCAAGTGGGCCGTCAGCATCATCGTCGTGCCGCTGGTGAACGGGCAGCCGCCCGAGAAACCGTTCCGTGACGGGCAGTTGCCCCACCACCGTGAGGGCGTCCGCCGGCACCTGGACTGGGAAGAAGGCGTACCGCGGCTCAGCATCGAGGACGTCAAGCTGCAGGAACTGCTGAACCGGAGCCAGCGGGACCTGGGTGCGCTGCGCATCTTTGACGCCCACCATCCGGAACGCGCGGCAGTTGCCGCCGGCGCCCCGTGGTTCATGGCCTTGTTCGGCCGGGACTCCCTGCTCTCGTCCTACATGAGCCTGCTGGTCAACCCCACCTGGCCGCAGGTACGCTCCAGACCCTGGCGGGGATCCAGGGGAAGAAGGTTGACCCGGACTCCGAGGAGGAACCCGGCCGCATCCCGCACGAGGTCAGGCTGGGCGTCACCGCCGGACTGTCCCTGGGCGGTACCGCCTACTACGGAACGGCTGATGCCACGCCGCTCTTCGTTGCCCTTTTGGGCGAACTGAGCCGCTGGGGGCTTTCCCGCGACGTGATCCGGCCGCTGCTGCCGCACGCGGACCGGGCACTGGACTGGATTGAACAGTACGGCGACCGGGACGGCGACGGGTTTGTGGAGTACTGCCGGCCCAACGCCCACGGCCTGGTCAACCAGGGCTGGAAGGACTCCTGGGACGGCATCAACTTTGCCGACGGCACCATGGCCGAAGCCCCCATCGCCCTGTGCGAAGTCCAGGCCTACGTCTACGCCGCCTACATCGGCAGGTCACTGCTGGCCCGCTGGGACGGCGACGTGGCGCTGGAGAACCACTGGGCGGACCGTGCAGCCGAACTGAAATCTGCCTTCAACGAGAAGTTCTGGCTGCCTGACAAGGGGTACTTCGCCGTCGCGCTGGACAAGGACAAGCGCCAGGTGGATGCCTGCACCTCCAACATGGGCCACTGCCTCTGGACCGGGATCGTGGACGAGGACAAGGCGGCGTCCGTTGCCGAACACCTGATGTCACCGCAAATGTTCACCGGCTGGGGGATCCGGACGCTGGCCTCCGACATGGGGGCCTACAACCCCGTTAGCTACCACAACGGCTCCGTCTGGCCCCACGACACCGCCCTGGCGGCCACCGGCCTGATGCGCTACGGCTTTGTGGACGAAGCCAAGCGGGTGGCCAAGGGGATCTTCGACGCCGCCGAGCATTTCGACGGCCGGCTGCCCGAGCTCTTCTGCGGCTTCGACCGGGGCGAGTTCCCCGGGCCGGTGCCCTATCCCACTGCCTGCTCGCCGCAGGCCTGGGCGGCGGCCGCGCCGGTCCAGCTGGCCCGCGTGCTGCTCCGCTTCGATCCCGTCTACACCCGTGGTGTGGTGCACTTGTCACCGATCCTGCCGGAATCCGTGGGCGAGTTCCGGGCCGAGAACGTGCTGCTGGACACGTCCCGGATCACCATCAAAGCCCGCGGGGCTGAGGGCAGCATCGACGGGCTGCCGCCGGGCGTAAAGCTGCTGCCGGTTCCGCGCCCGCCCTTGGCTTACCCGCCCGAAGGCTACTGAGGAACTACGGGACTTCACGCTCCAGCACGAAGTCGTGTTCCACGGTCCTGCCCAGCTGGAAGGACTTGGTGCCCACCTTGCGGAACCCTGACTTCTCATAGAAGCGGATGGCCCGGGCGTTCTGGCTGTTGACGCCAAGCCACGCCCCGGCGCCGCCGGCGTCGGCGGCTGCCTGGAGGCTGGCGTGCATCAGCTCGGCCGCCGCACCCAGGCCGTGGTGCTCGGGGTGCACGTAGCACTTGCTGACCTCTACGGACGGCAGCAGGGTGAGCGCGGAGGCCACGTCCGGGTCAGCAGCCGGGCGGTTGACCAGCAGGCTGTACCCGTTGAGCCGGTGGCCGGAGTCCAGCACCAGGATGGTGACGTCCGGGTCGGCGAGGTAGCCGCTGAAATGCCGCTCGGTGAGCGTGTTGGCCAGGTGGGCGGAGATGTCTTCGGGTGACGACGACGGCGGGCAGGCCAGCGGGAAGGTGACGGCCGCCAGCGCGGCCAGCGCCCCGGCGTCGTCCGGTGTTGCCTTGCGGATGGTGTGGCTCATGGTGCCCTCCATCCTAAGGGTGCCCTCCATCCTAAGGCTGCCTGTCGGCGTCGTAGGTGAGCCCGATCTGGCGCCGGACCTCGTCCAGGGCGGCCATGATGGCCACGCTCTCGCCGGGCGGCAGCATGGTGCCCGCGGTCAGCCCTTCGCGGACCAGCCGTTCGAGTTCCGCGGCCTGGTACTGCATGCCCCGGCCCTGCACGGGCTCGTTGAACTGCTCCAGGATGTTTCCCGATACGTCATACCGGGTGAACGGGGTGGGGGTGTACCAAACGGATTCGATCTCCACCCAGCCGCCGGTGCCGATGATGGCTGCCCGGTTGTTCCCCGCAGTATCCAGCGCGCAGTCCACGAGGGCCTGCTGCCCGTCCGCATACTCAAAGATGGCCGCCGTCTGCCGGTCCACCCCGGTTGCGGTCATCGCAGCGCTCGCAAGTATCCGGTGCGGGGCACCGAAGACGTCGAAGGAAAACGACACCGGATAGACGCCCAGGTCCAGGAGGGCGCCGCCGCCCAGTGCAGGATCATTGAGCCGGTGCGCGGGGTCTTTGGGAAGGTCCTGGTTGTGGCTTGCCACCACCTTGCGGACCTCGCCAAGGACCCCGCCGGCCACGATCTCGCGCAGCCGTGCCATATGCGGCAGGAAACGGGTCCACATCGCCTCCAGCGCAACCAGGCCCTTCCCGGCGGCAAGGTCCACGATCTCCTGCGCCTGCCGGGCGTTGATGGTGAAGGCCTTCTCCACCAGCACATGCTTTCCCGCGTTCAGCGCCAGCAGGGCGTTTTCGTGGTGGAACACGTGGGGAGTGGCAACGTACACGACGTCGACATCCGGGTCGGCCGCCAGGTCCTCGTAGCTGCCGTGGGCTGTGGGAATGCCGAACCGTGACGCGAATGCCTGGCTCGTTTCCAGGGAACGGGAGCCCACCGCCTGGACCGCGAACCCGTTGTCCACGAGGTCCCGTACCTGCAGGTCGGCGATGAAGCCGGTGCCGAGGATTCCCCAGCGGAGCCGGCCGTCGGAGGTGCCGCCGCTGTGGTTCGGCACGGCCTAGTCCTTGCTGCTGAAGGCGGCGTCGAAGGATGCGGTGGAGGCGGGGAAGTCGTATTTTTTGAGGTTGGCGAGGGCTTCGGGGGCGCCGTGGAGGCGGTCCATTCCGGCGTCTTCCCATTCGACGCTGATGGGGCCGTTGTAGCCGATTGCGGCGAGGGCGCGGAAGGATGCTTCCCATGGGACGTCGCCGCGGCCGGCGGAGACGAAGTCCCAGCCGCGCCGGGGGTCGCCCCAGGCGAGGTGGGAGCCCATGACGGTGTTCCGGCCGGTCTGTCGGACCTTGGTGTCCTTGCAGTCCACGTGGTAGATCCGGTCCTTGAAGTCCCAGATGAAGGAGACGGGGTCGATGCCCTGCCACGTCATGTGGGAGGGGTCCCAGTTCAGGCCGAATGCTTCGCGGTGGTTGATCGCTTCGAGGGTGCGGACGGTGGTCCAGTAGTCGTAGGCGATCTCGGACGGGTGGACTTCGTGGGCGAAGCGGACGCCGCATTCGTCGAAGACGTCCAGGATGGGGTTCCAGCGGTCGGCGAAGTCCTGGTAGCCGGCGTCGATGACTTTTTGCGGGACGGGCGGGAACATGGCCACGTACTGCCAGATGGCGGAGCCGGTGAAGCCGACGACGGTGTCCACGCCGAGGGCTTTGGCGAGCCGGGCGGTGTGTTTCATTTCCTCGGCGGCGCGGGTGCGGACGCCTTCGGGTTCGCCGTCGCCCCATACTTTGGAGCGGACGATGCCCTGGTGCCGGAAGTCGATGGGGTCATCGCAGACGGCCTGTCCGGTGAGGTGGTTGGAGATGGCCCAGACCTTGAGGTTGTATTTGTCCAGGACCTCAAGCTTGGATTCGACGTAGCCGGGTTCGTCCCAGCGCCAGGCGTCCAGGTGGTCGCCGGAGACGGCGATCTCGAGGCCGTCGTAGCCCCAGCCGGAGGCGAGTTTTGCGACTTCCTCGAAGGGCAGGTCGGCCCACTGGCCGGTGAACAGGGTGAACGGGCGGGGCATGTCAGGCTCCTTTGGAGGTTCTGTCGGCAACAGGGACGAGGGCACTCTTCGTGGCGGCGGATTCCTCCACGGCGTTGAGGATGTACTGGACGTTCAGTCCCTCCTCGAACGACGGCGAGGGCTGGCTTCCAGCCTGGATGGCGGTGAGGAAATCGCGGATCTGGTGGGTGAAGGTGTGTTCCCAGCCGATGATGTGGCCCTGCGGCCACCACGCGTCCAGGTAGGGATGGTCCGGTTCGGTGACCAGGATCCGCCGGAGGCCCTGTTCGCGGGCCGGGGCGGTGGCGTCCTGGAAGCCGAGTTCGTTCAGGTTTTCCAGGTCGAAGTGGATGCTGCCCTTGTCCCCGTAGATCTCGAGTCTCAGGCTGTTCTTCTGTCCCGTGGCCACCCGGGAGGCCTCCACCGAGGCGATGGCTCCGGAGGCGAGGGTCAACGTGGCCCAGGCGGCGTCGTCGACCGTCACGTCCTCGGGGCCGTCCGGGCCGGGGCGGCGGTTCACGAAGGTCTGAAGCCGGCCGGTGACCTCGGTGACTTGGCCGCCGAGCAGGAACAGGACCTGGTCCACCGCGTGGGAGGCGATGTCCCCGAGGGCCCCGGACCCTGCGGTCTCTTTGCGGAGCCGCCAGGTCATGGGTGCCTGCTCGTCGGCGAGCCAGTCCTGCAGGTAGGCGGCGCGGACGTGCCGGACCGTTCCCACCCGGCCTTCGGTGATGAGTTCCCTGGCCAGGGCCAGGGCGGGCACGCGGCGGTAGTTGAAGCCGACCATCGACTGGACACCCCGGGTGCGGGCGGCTGCCGCGGCGGCGGTCATGGCCTCGGCCTCGGCGAGGGTGTTGGCCAAGGGCTTTTCCACCAGGACGTGCTTGCCCGCCTCGAGCGCGGCGATGGCGATCTCGGCGTGCATCCAGCCGGGGGCGCAGATGTCAACGATGTGGATGTCGTCCCGGGCAATCACCTCGCGCCAGTCCGTGGCGGACTCTGCCCAGCCGTACTTCGCTGCGGCCTCCGCCACCTGCCCTGCATCCCGGCCAACCAGGACCTTCTGCTCGATCGCCGGGACGTCGAAGAAGCTGGCAACGTTCCGCCATGCGTTCGAATGGGCCTTCCCCATGAACGCATAACCGATGGCGGCGACGCCCAGCGGACCGTTGGTGCCCGGACCGTTGGTGCCTGTTCCCTTGGCGCCTGGTTTCATGGTCCCTGATGCCTGGCTCATGCGGTGCCGCCCAGGGTCGAGGTCTCCGGTGCCCAGTCTTCGGGCAGGGGAGCGGAGGCCGGGGCGGAGCTTTCGACGTCGACGAAGGTCCCGGATTCGATGGACTCGGAGATGGAGACCATGCTGTCCAGCACGTGGTAGGCCAGGTGGCCGGTGGCGCGGTGGGGGACACCGGCGCGGAGGGAGCGGGCCAAGTCCAGGACCCCCATGCCGCGGCCGTTGGCCGGGCCGGTGGCCGGAATGGTGGTCCAGTCCTCGTCACCGGCGCGCCAGAGCCTGATGTCGCCGTCGAAGTTGTTGGGGTCCGGCAGGGAGATGGTGGCCTCTGTGCCGGTGATTTCAACGAAGCCCATCCGGACCCGGGGGGACTCGAAGGAGAAGACGCTGTGCGAGGAGGCGCCGGACTCGAACTGGGCCATGGCCGAGACGTGGGTAGGAACTTCCACGGTGAACTCCTCGCCGGCCTTGGGGCCGGAGCCGATGACGCGGACCTCCTTGGCCTTGGAGCCGACGGCGGCAACCTTGCGGATGGAGCCGAAGGCCTGGACCAGCGTGGTGAGGTAGTGGGGCCCATGTCGAACAGCGGGCCTGCCCCGGACTGGAAGAGGAAGGCCGGGTTGGGTGCCATGATTCCGGGCCCGGGTCTGGAACGTGGTCATCGCGGTCAGCGGCGTGCCGATGTCGCCGCGCTGGATGAGCCGGAGGGCGGTCTGCAGGCCGGCGCCCAGGAACGTGTCCGGTGCGCAGCCGAGCCGGATCCCGGCAGCGTCGGCGGCCTTGAGCAGGCCCAGCCCGGATTCCCGGTCCAGGCTGATGGGCTTTTCGGTCCAGACGTGCTTGCCCGCGTTCACGGCTGCCGTTGCCACCTCGACGTGGGCCGCCGGGATGGTGAGGTTGACGATGATTTCGACGTCGGGGTGGTTCAGCGCCTTCTCCACGCCGCCCCACTCGGGGATCCCGTATTCGGCGGCCCGGGCTTCCGCGGCCTCCTCGAACAGGTCCGCGATGACGTGGACTTTCAGGTCGGGGAAAACCGTGAGGTTGTCCAGGTACTGCTTGCTGATGTTGCCGGCGCCGATGACGCCGACACCCACCGGACCCCGGCGGGAAGAGGCTGCGGGGCTGCTCATGCCTTGATCCCTTCGCCGGAAGCGGTCAGGAAGGACAGGCTTTCGGTGATGCCCTCGAAGATATCGCCGGCGTAGTCGTCGAACTCCACCACGCCCACCTCCAGGGATTTTGCCGCGGCGATCACGTCCATGACCGGGACTTTCCCCTGCCCGGCGGGCTGCTGGGCCTTGGTGTCGGCGGTGAGGGGGCCGTCCTTGATGTGGATGAACTTCACCCGGTCGCCGAGCCTGGCAAGGATGTCCACCGGGTCCTGGCCGCCGACCGCCACCCAGTAGGTGTCCACCTCCAGGACGAGTTCCGGATCGAGCAGTTCCGTGAAGTATTCCAGTGCGGTCCTGCCGTCGATGATGGACTCCAGCTCCCAGGCGTGGTTGTGGTAGCCCACCCGGACACCGTATTCCGCGCCTTTCCGGGCCGCTGCGTTGAGCGCGGCGGCCGTGGCCTTGATGGATTCGGCATCCTGCCACCGCTCCGCCGGAATGTAGGGTTCGATGACCGTCCGGATGCCCAGTTCCCTGGCCGCGGCGAAGATCCCGTCCTGGTCCTGGCTCAGCAACGGGGCGTGGCCGGAAGGCGCGGTGAGCCCGTTTTCCCTCAGCGCGGCGCCCAGTTCCTTGGCGGTGGCAACGAAGTTGTAGGGCTCCACCTGGGAGAAACCGATCCCGGCGACCCTCCTGATGGTGCCCGGCAGGTCCCTCGAGATTGCGTCGCGGACGGTGTACAGCTGAAGTGCGTAGGACATGGTGCTCCTGGCTTCGGTGGCGGGCATCGGCATAAAAAGTGGCCTGGCGGTCTAGTGCAAAGCTAGAAGGACTTTTGACGGACGTCAAGCAAAAGTTGTTGAAGTGACAGGAAGAAGTCCCCGTGTTATCTATGGTTGATGACCAAAAGCCACGGAGAAGGAGCTTCCCTCCTCGAGTACCCGGCGTCCCAGGGGCGGGCCGGAGACCTTTTCCAGCTTTTGCGGGACGGGAAGGCGCGCACGAGGGCCGAGCTGGCCGGAAGCACCGGCCTCGCGCGTTCCACCGTGGCCTCGCGGATCGAAGCGCTGATGCTGTCCGGCCTGGTGGGGCCCGCCGGTGAGGCCACCTCCAGTGGCGGCAGGCCGCCGTCGCGCTTTGCCTTCAACCCCTCGTCGCGGGTGGTCCTGGCCGTCGACGTCGGGGCAAGCCACGTGATCGTGGCCGTCACCGACCTGGGCGGGAAGATCCTGGCCGAACAACGGCTGGCCCGGCAGGTGTCGGACGGCCCGGAAGCGGTACTGGACCAGGTGGTGGCACAGGGCAGGAAACTGCTCGCCACGGCGGGGCGGAAGGCCGGCGAGCTGGCAGGCGTGGGCATCGGCCTGCCCGGCCCGGTGGAGCACGACTCCGGAAAGCCGGTGAAGCCTCCCATCATGCCCGGCTGGGACGGCTTCGACGTGGTTGGCTACGTGCAGCAGTCCCTCCGCGTCCCCGTGCTGGTGGACAACGATGTGAACATCATGGCCCTGGGGGAGCGGACCGCCCATTGGCCGGAGCACGGCAACTTCTTTTTCGTGAAGGTGGCCACCGGCATCGGTTCCGGCATCATCAGCAGCGGCGAACTGCAGCGCGGCGCCAACGGCACAGCCGGAGACCTGGGGCATGTCCAGCTGGCGAGGGGCGCGGACGTGCAGTGCGCGTGCGGGAATTACGGCTGCCTCGAAGCCCTGGCGTCAGGTCCCGCCATCGCCCGCGCTTTGCGGGAACAGGGGCTGGACGCGGCAAAGGGCTCTGATGTCCTTCGGCTCGCCTCGGACGGAAACCTCCAGGCCATCCAGGCCCTGCGCCAGGCAGGCCGGGATATCGGCGAGGTGCTGGCCACCGTGGTGAACCTCCTCAATCCGTCCGTGATTGTGGTGGGCGGCAGCATCGGTGTGTCCGGCGAACACCTGGTGGCCGGCATCCGGGAAGTGGTGTACCGGCGGTCGCAGCCACTGGCCACCTCGCATTTGCGGATCGCCGTCTCCATTGCCGGGACCAGGCGGCGATATTGGGTGCCAGCCGGATGGTCACGCAGTACGTTCTCTCGCCGGCGGTCATCGAGGCAACACTGGCGGGAACAACCGCGGCAGGATGAGCAGCGGCTAGGGCGCCATCAGCACGTCGATGAACTGTGACAGGCCGTCTGCCACGTCCACTTCCTTGTCGTAGAGCCACTGCAGCTGCAGGCCGTCCGAGATGGCGACGACCAGCCGGGCAAGGTCCTTTGCCGGCAGGTCCGTGCGGGCCTGGCCGGCGGCCTGGCGCCGCTCAATGTCCACTGTCAGGACGTCCACCACTTCCGCGAAGCGGTCCTTGAAGTAGCCATGGGAGTCATGTCCGGGTCGTTCGCGGTGGCGGAGGCAACCGCATACAGCGTGGTCAAGCCCGGTTCCGCCCGGTTGCGCTCTGCGGAGCGCACCATCAGCGGCAGCCCGGCGTCTGTATCCATGGCCGCCATGCTCCGCCGGTCGCGCTCGGCCAGGACGGCGGTGAGCAGCTCCTGCTTGCCGCGGAAGTAGTGGAACAGCGTGGCTTCCTTCACGCCCACCAGTTCAGCCACGCGCTTCAGGGCCGTGCGTTCGAAGCCTTCTGTTGCAAAAACGTCGGTTGCTGTCTGGATGATCTGCTCGCGGCGTTCGGCTCCCTTGGCGTACTGTCCGCGCGGCTTTGATGAAGGCACCAAGACAGTGTATTTCACGCTTCGGCGCGAAAGCCTAGTCAGACTCGGTTTTTGTGGGTACCATTTTCTGCAGGACCCAACGGAGGGTCAATTTCTGTCAGGAGGCACCGTGGCCGTCACGACCAACACCGGGGATTCCGCAGGGCTGACAGTGCCCGCAACCCCGTCCAGCACTACAACTTCATCCGTTCCCGCTCCGGGAAGCCCCGTCAAAACACCCCGCGCCTACGTCATCGGCATGCCCATCGCCAGCGCAGGCCTGTGGATGGCCGTCCTGGCGCCGGCCCTGGTGGTGCTGGCCATCAAGGTTTCGGAAATCACCACGCCGGAAACCCGGGCCGGAGCCCTCAGCCTCGTTGCCGGCGTCGGCGCCCTGATCGCGCTGCTGGCCAACCCCTTCTTCGGACGGTTGAGCGACCGGACCACCTCCCGCTTTGGCATGCGCAAGCCGTGGATTGTCGGCGGCTCCATCGTGGGCATGGGTCGCTGGTCCTGCTCGGGTCCGCCACCGACGTCGCCGGCGTGCTGGTGGCCTGGGTCCTCGCCCAGCTGAGCTTCAACGCTGCGCTGGCCGCGCTGGTGGCCACCCTTCCGGACCAGGCGGCGCCGGCCGAGCGCGGTCGCCTGTCCGGCCTCATTGGGATGACCCTGCCCATCGGCCTGGTGGCAGCTGCGTACTTCGCCCAGCTCTTCGACAACGCCTTCCAGATGGCGGTGGTCCCGGGAGCTGTGGGAACAGTCATTGCCCTTGCCTTCGCCTTTACCTTCAAGGACCGTGTCCTCACCGAAAAGCCGGCACCGCTGAATCTCAAGGAGATCGCGGGATCCTTCTACTTCAACCCGCGCACCTATCCCGGCCTGGGCTGGGCCTGGTTCACCAAGTTCCTGGTCTACATCGGCTACTGCGCCGGGCTGCTCTACCTGCCGTACTTCTTCGCCGACCACCTCCGCGTTGCCGAAACCGAAGTGGCGTCGCTGGTCTTCCAGGCCACCCTCGTCAGCTCCCTGGGAACGGTCGTCACCAGCCTCGCCGGCGGCTGGATCAGCGACAAGATCGGCAAGCGCAAAGGCATGGTCATCGCCTCCGCCATCATCATGATGGCCGGCCTGGTGGTCATCGCCACCAGCACCACCACGGACCAGGTCCTGGTGGGACAGGCCATCGCCGGCCTGGGCCTGGGCTGCTTCGGCGCTGTTGACGTCGCCCTCATTACCGACCTGCTGCCCGGCAGCCAGACCGAAAACGCCAAGACGTTCGGTGTCTTCAACATTGCCCAGGCTCTGCCCCAGTCGCTCGTCCCCGCCCTGGCATTCCCGGTTATCACCCTCGGCGGCTACCCCGCCCTCTTCATCGGCGGGGCCGTCGTCGGCATCATCGGCGCCGTCCTCGTTACCCGCATCAAAGGAGTCAAGTAAATGAATCCCACCCTTTCCCAGGCCGTGACGGCACCCGCCGCCGGGTCCCCGGACGCAGAAGCCCGTATCCGGGAGCTGGCCGAAGGCCTTTCCCTGGAACAGCAGATCCAGCTCCTCACGGGCGCGGACGTGTGGGCCACCCACGCGCTGCCCTCGATCGGGCTCTCCCGGGTGGTCCTCTCGGATGGTCCGTCGGGCGTCCGCGGCGAAGACTTCGATGAACGCCACGACTCGGTTTCGCTGCCGTCGTCGTCCGCCCTGTCCGCAACCTGGAGCGTGGAAACGGCACACCGCTACGGCCAGGTCCTCGGCCAGGAGGCCCGCCGCAAGGGTGTCCACGCGGTCCTCGGCCCCACCATCAACCTGCACCGCTCCCCGCTGGGCGGCCGGCACTTCGAATGCATGAGCGAGGACCCGCGCCTTACCGCCACGCTGGCGGCGGGCTACGTGGCCGGTGTCCAGTCGATGGGCGTCGGTGCGACCCCCAAGCACTACCTCGCCAACGAGTCCGAAACCGAGCGTTTCACGTCCGACTCCGTGGTGGATGAGCGCCCCCTCCGCGAGCTGTACCTGGCCGCCTTCGAGGACGCCATCACCGAGGCGCGTGCCTGGCTGGTGATGAGCTCCTACAACTCCATCAACGGCACCACGGCCAGCGAAAACGAGCTGCTCAAGACCCCCCTGTCCACCGAATGGGGCTTCGACGGCGTGGTTGTTTCGGACTGGACCGGTGTCCGCTCGGTGGAGTCGGCCAGCGCCTCCCAGGACCTGGAGATGCCCGGGCCCGTCGGCCACTGGGGCCCCAAGCTGCTGGCAGCCGTTGAGGACGGCCGGGTCAGCCGGGCCGCCATCCTCGAAAAGGTCATCCGCATCCTCCGGCTGGCTGCCCGCGTCGGTTCGCTGGACTCCGTCGCCCCGGCCGTGACCGAGCTTCCGGAACAACTCAATGCCGCCGCCGTCGCACGCGAAGTGGCAGTCCGCGGCGCCGTGCTGGTCCGCAACAAGGACGGCCTGCTGCCCCTCGACCCGTCGGCATTGCAGAGCATCGCGGTCAGCGGCCACAACGCCGAGGAGGCCCGGACCCAGGGTGGTGGCAGTGCCACCGTCATGCCCAAGTACACCGTCTCGCCGCTGGACGGACTCCGGGACGCGCTGCCGTCCGGCGTCAGCGTCAGCTACACCCGCGGCGCCAAGGTGGCCGAGGGCCTGCAGGCCTTCCCGCGCACCTCGCTGCACAACCCGGTCTCCAATGTCCCCGGCATGCGGGTGACCTTCCTGGACGCGGACGGCGCGGACATCTCGGGTGAGGACCGGCTGGCATCGCACCTGATCTGGTTCGGCGTCGGGATCCCGGAAGGGTCTGCGGCCATCCGGATGGAAGCGGACTGGACGGCCCCGACGGCGGGCATCCACCACCTCGGCGTCGGAACCGTGGGACGGATCCGGCTCTCGCTCAAGGGAGACGAAGTGTTCAACGGCGAGATCGAGGACGACACCGACGTCCTCGGCGCCGCCCTCTTCGACCCGCCCAAGACGGTTCACGCCGTCGAAACCGCAGCAGGCGAGCGGGTCCGGATCGAGGCTGTCTACGAGCTGCCCAAGCAGCAGGTCATCCCCTTCACCGCCATCCTGCTGGGCGAGGAGACCGTGGTGGAGGACCCGCAGGCCGAGATCGAGGCAGCGGTGGAAGCCGCGAAGGCTGCGGACGTGGCCGTGGTGGTGGTGGGCACCAGCGCCGCTATCGAGTCCGAAGGCTTCGACCGCAAGGACCTGGACCTGCCCGGCTACCAGGACCAGCTGGTGGAGGCCGTGGCCGCCGTCAACCCCCGCACCGTCGTGGTGGTGAACTCCGGCTCGCCCGTCCTGATGCCCTGGCTCGATAAGGTGGGAGCGGTCCTGCTCGGCTGGTTCGGCGGCCAGGAGTTCGGCCGGGCCATCGCGGACATCCTGCTGGGTGCGGAGGAGCCGGGCGGCCGCCTGCCCACCACCTGGCCGGCCGCGCTCGGGGACGTTCCGGTGCTCAACACCGCGCCCGTGGACGGCAAGGTGGTCTACTCAGAGGGCATCCACGTGGGCTACCGGGCCTGGCTGAAGCAGCAGGCTGAAGGCGGCGCGGCCCCGGCCCTGCCCTTCGGCTATGGCCTGGGCTACACCACGTTCGAGCTGTCCGCCCCGCATGCACCGCAGTCCGTCCCCGCCGGCAACGACGTGGTGGTCCACGTCCCCGTCCGCAACACCGGCAGCCGCTCCGGCCGCGAAGTGGTCCAGGTGTACCTGGAGCGTGCGGAGTCCGCCGTTGAGCGGCCCGTCCGCTGGCTGGCAGGGTACGCCGGAACCCACCTGGCCCCCGGAGGGACCGGCAGCGTCGAGGTGCGGATCCCCGCCCGTTCCTTCGCACATTACGACGGCGGCTGGCAGTTTGAGCGCGGAACGTTCCGGATCCTGGTGGGCCGGCACGCGGCCGACGACTTCCAGGCACTGGACATCGAGGTGCGCTAAAGCGCTAAAGACGACGGCGGCCGGGCGGTTCCCTTTCCGGGGAGCCGCCCGGCCGCCGTCGTCCCCTGTACTTCGGCGTCAGCCGCTGATGGTGCGGATGGGGGAACCGGCCAGCCAGGCCGTCACGTCCTCGAACGCCCCGCCGTAAAACTCCCGGTAGCTCTCCTGCGTCACGTAGCCAAGATGCGGCGAGAGGACGGTGTTGGGGGCGGCCAGGAGCGGATGCCCGGCGGGCAGCGGTTCCTCGTCGAACACATCCAGGGCGGCGCCGCGGATCCACCCCTGGCTGAGCGCCCGGATCAATGCGTCCTGGTCCACCAGCGGACTCCGGGCGGTGTTCACCAGGATCCCCTCGGGGCCCAGCAGCCGCAGTTCCGCTTCCCCCACCGTTTTCTCGGAGCGCGGGGACAACCTGAGGTGGAGCGTCACCACGTCCGAGGCCCGGAACAGCTCTTCCTTGGACACCAGCCGCGCCCCGGCCTCTTCCGCCGCCGCGGCAGTGAGGTTCTGGCTCCACGCGAGCACCTCCATCCCGAAGGCCCGCCCGTACCCGGCAACCCGCCGCCCGATCTTCCCCAGGCCCACGATGCCCAGGGTCTTGCCGGCCAACTCAAAGCCCACCGTTGACTGCCAGGTGCCGGCCCGCAGCGAGTTCTCCTCCGCCGGCAGGTGCCGCGCGGCGGCGAGCAGCAGGGCCCAGGTCAGTTCGGGGGCGGCGGTGGGCGAGCCGGGCGTGCCGCAAACCGTGACCCCGTGGTCCGTGGCGGCGGCAACGTCAATGGATGCGTTGGCCATCCCCGTGGTCACCAGGAGCTGGAGTGCCGGAAGCTTCTCGAACACCTCGCGCGGGAAGGCCGTCCGCTCACGCATGGCTATCACAATGCTGACGTCGGCCAGCGCCGAGACCAGGGCGTCCCGCGAGGCAAAGGGTTCCCGGAACGTGGTGACCTTGACTCCCTCGGCTTCGAGCGCTGCCCAGTCCGCGAAGCCGTGCGCCACGTCCTGGTAGTCGTCAAGAATGGCAAGGCGGTGCTGCATGGAGGTGTCCTTAATCCCGGAGTTCCTGGCGTGATGTTCATCGTATGGCAGGGCGCCCTCCGGAACGGCGGAAACGGCGCGCGGGTGGGGCGTGATAGCAATGGGAGTGATGAAACCCCCCCGTTACCCAGCACGCCGCCGCATGAGCGGCCGGTCCCTCGCCCGTCTCCCCGCCAGCTGGATTCTGCTCGCCTGTATCGGCCTGCTGGCCCTGAATCTGCGGGGCCCGTTCGTGGCGGTCGCCCCGGTGGTCGGGCTGATGCAGGCGGAGCTTTCGTTTTCACCGGTCATGCTGGGGCTCCTGACCAGCATCCCCGTCCTCTGTTTCTCGCTGGCCGCGCCGCTGGCTTCCCTCGCGGCGAGGAAGTTCGGTGCCGAGTTCGCGGTGACCCTGACCATCCTCGGGGTCCTGGCAGGCGTCCTGGTCCGCTCGTCCGGCGGCCCGGCGCTGGTGGTGGCTGGAACGGTGCTGATCGGCGCCGCCATCACCGTGGGCAACATTGCGGCGCCCCTCATCATCCGGCGGGACTTTGCTCCCGCCCGGCAGGGAACGGCGATGGGGATCTACACCGCGGCGCTGAACATCGGCTCGTTCCTGACGTCCGTGGTGACGGCGCCGCTCGCGGACCTGGCCGGGTGGCGGTTCGCCCTGGGCTCGGTGGCCGTCCTGGCCGTGGCGGCGATCGTCGTCTGGACCCTGGCGGTGGGGCCCCGCAACGCCTTCCTGGTTTCCGGCGGGGACGGCGCGGACACCAAGCGGCCGCCCGTTACCGGCCTGGGCTGGATAACTGCCGGACTGACGGCCGGGTTCGGCGGCCAGGCCTTCTCGTACTACGGCGTCACCGCATGGCTGCCCAGCTACCTGCACGACGAGCTTGGCATGTCCGTGGCCGAGGCCGGCGCAGCTTCCTCCATCTTCCAGATCCTCGCCATCGTGGGCGGGCTGGGCGTCCCGTTTGCCGCCAAGTATTGGGGCCCGACGGCGGTTGCGGTCGCCGTGGGTGCGCTGTGGCTGACCGTTCCGGTGGGGCTGCTGCTGGCGCCGCAGCTCTGGTGGCTCTGGTCCGTCTTAGGAGGCGTCGCCCAGGGCGGCGGCATCACGGTCATCTTCATCGCCATCATCCGGCTGGCACGCGACCAGGCTTCCGCGGGCAAGATGTCCGCCACGGTCCAGGGCCTGGGCTACGCCCTCGCCGCCGTGGCGCCGCCCCTGGTGGGCCTCGTCCACGATGCCTCGGGTTCCTGGACGCCCGCGCTGCTGGTCATCCTGGCCTCCGTGCTGACGTTCTTCGCCGGTACTACCCTCTCAGTGCGGAAGGTGCCCAAGGGACGCTGACGTGCCAAGGCATGTCCCGCCGTCGTTAGTTCCCTGTCCCCTGTGGACGCTCTCTCACTCAATGCGGTTAACGACCGACGCTCTCTGACTTTCTTGAGCAAAGTGAGAGAGCGTCTTTGGTTTTTCCGTATCAAGTGAGAGAGCGTCACAAGGGTGTTCCGCCGCCGGGTCCGGCCCTCCGGATTTCGGAGGTGCCTGTTGCGATAGAGCGTGCCGGCCCGGCGGACGGAAACTTGTCAGGCGGCGGCGAGTTCCTCGACCGTGGCTTTCTCGCGGGCCTCGGTCAGGTACCGCGCATAGGCGGGCAGGGTGAGGAAGGACGGGAAGTCCTGGGCGAGGGTGACTTCCTCGAAGATGTCGCGGGCGTCTTCGAAGCGGTCGCCGTCGAAGCGCTCCAGCCGGGCGAACTCCTCGTCCAGGAGCTCTTCGACCCAGTGGTGGGTGATGATCTCGCCATGGTCGGTGATGGCCCGGGCGTAGATCCACTGCCAGAGCTGGGAACGGGAGATTTCGGCGGTGGCGGCGTCTTCCATGAGGTTGTGGATGGCCACTGCGCCGTTGCCGCGGAGCCAGGATTCGATGTAGCGGATCCCGACTTCGATGTTGTTCCGGATGCCCTGTTCGGTGATGGTGCCGTGGAGTGAGGCGATGTTGATCAGGGCGCGGTCGTCCGGGGTGACGTCCTCGCGGAGCTTGCCGAGCTGGTTGGGCTTCTCGCCGAGGATGCTGTCGAACACCTCTCGGGCGACGGGCACAAGGTCGGGGTGGGCCACCCAGGAGCCGTCGAAGCCGTCGTTGGCCTCGCGGGTCTTGTCCGCGCGGACCTTGTCGAAGGCGTTGGCGTTCGCTTCCGGATCCTTGCGGTTGGGCACGGCTGCGGCCATGCCGCCGATGGCCATGGCGCCGCGCTTGTGGCAGGCCCGGACGAGCTGTTCGGTGTAGGCGCGCATGAAGGGGGCGGTCATGGTCACCTGGCCGCGGTCCGGGAGGACAAACCGGGGGCCGCGGGTGCGGAAGTTCTTGATGATGGAGAAGATGTAGTCCCAGCGGCCGGCGTTCAGGCCTGCGGCGTGGTCACGCAGTTCGTAGAGGATTTCCTCCATTTCGAACGCGGCGGTGATGGTCTCGATCAGCACCGTGGCGCGGATGGTGCCCTGGTTGATGCCGAGCAGGTCCTGGGCGAGGATGAAGATGTCGTTCCAGAGCCGGGCCTCGAGGTGGTTTTCGATTTTCGGCAGGTAGAAGTACGGGCCCTTGCCCTGGGCCAGGAGGCGGCGGGCGTTGTGGAAGAAGAACAGGCCGAAGTCAACAATGCCGCCGGCGACGGGTTCGCCGTCGATGAGCATGTGCTTTTCGGGCAGGTGCCAGCCGCGGGGGCGGACCACGATGGTGGGCAGGTCGCCGGCGGGGCGGAGCTTGTATTCCTTGCCTTCTTCCGTGGTGAAGTCGATCCGGCGTTCCAGGGCGTCGGTGAGGTTCAGCTGGCCCTTGATGACGTTGCGCCAGGTGGGGGTGGAGGAGTCCTCCATGTCCGCGAGCCAGACCTTGGCGCCGGAGTTCAGGGCGTTGATGGTCATCTTCTTGTCCACCGGACCGGTGATTTCCACCCGGCGGTCCTCCAGGCCGGGGGCCGGGGGAGCGACCCGCCAGGACGGGTCGTTGCGGATGTGCTCGGTCTCCCGCAGAAAGCGGGGATCCGCGCCGGCCGCGATCTCCGCCCGCCGGGCCCGCCGTGCCTGCAGCAGTTCCTTGCGCCGGTCAGCCGTGGCCCGGTGCAGCTTGGCAATGAACTCCAAAGCGTCGGGAGTGAGAACCTCGCTTTGCCGGCAAATCGGCTGCGCAGTGAGTGTGATTCCGTTGATCGTAAAGCTGTCAGTAAAGCTGTTCATTTCAGTCTCCTTAAAGACGAAAGGGAATTTCGACGGCGGGTGGCGGCACGTCGGGCGAGGAACGCCCAAAGCCGAAGGATCGGTGATGCGGCAGCCTGCGTAAAGGGGCCCTACTGCCCGCCCCCGACCGAGTTCTACGAGGTCTTGGGGCGGGCATGGGGATAGCAGGCAGAGCATTGCCGCTCCGAAGGCGGGGGTGACCGGTCCGAAGTCCGGGGTTTCGACAAGCTCAACCACCGCCGCCGTCGAGGGTTGGAAGTTAGTGGAACTGGCCCTCTTCGGTGGATCCCACGAGGGCGAGGGTGGACGCGTTCGGGTTGAGCGCGGTGGAGATGGTGTCGAAGTAGCCGGTGCCGACTTCGCGCTGGTGCTTGGTTGCGGTGTAGCCGCGGGATTCGGAGGCGAATTCCTTTTCCTGGAGTTCGACGTAGGCGCTCATGCCTTCGCGGGCGTAGCCGTGGGCGAGGTCGAACATCGAGTAGTTCAGGGCGTGGAAGCCGGCCAGGGTGATGAACTGGAACGTGAAGCCCATGGCGCCGAGTTCGCGCTGGAACTTGGCGATGGTGGCGTCGTCCAGGTGCTTGCGCCAGTTGAACGACGGCGAGCAGTTGTAGGAGAGCATCTGGTCCGGGAACTCGGCCTTGACGGCTTCGGCGAACTTGCGGGCCAGCTCCAGGTCCGGGTGCCGGTCTCCATCCAGATCAGGTCCGAGTAGGGGCGTAGGCCTTGGCGCGGGCGATGCAGGGTTCGATGCCGTTGCGGACCTTGTAGAAGCCCTCTGCAGTGCGCTCACCGGTAATGAACTCGCGGTCGCGTTCGTCGACGTCGGAGGTGATGAGGGTTGCTGCTTCGGCGTCGGTGCGGGCGATGACGACGGTGGGGGTGCCGGCGACGTCAGCTGCCAGGCGGGCTGCGTTCAGGGTCCGCACGTGCTGCTGGGTGGGGATCAGGACCTTGCCGCCGAGGTGGCCGCACTTCTTTTCCGAGGCAAGCTGGTCCTCCCAGTGCACCCCTGAGGCGCCGGCCTGGATCATGGATTTCATGAGTTCGTAGGCGTTGAGCGGGCCGCCGAAGCCGGCCTCGGCGTCGGCGACGATCGGGACCAGCCAGTCCTCAACAGTCTGGACGCCTTCGGCGAATTCGATCTGGTCGGCGCGGAGCAGGGCGTTGTTGATGCGGCGGACCACGGTCGGGACCGAGTTGGCCGGGTAGAGGGACTGGTCCGGGTAGGTGTGGCCCGAGTTGTTGGCGTCAGCGGCGACCTGCCAGCCGGAAAGGTAGATGGCGCGCAGGCCGGCCTTGACCTGCTGCACAGCCTGTTGCCGGTCAGGGCGCCCAGGGCGTTGGTGTAGCCGCCGGTCTTGTGCTCTTCGGTGAGCTGGCTCCACAGCTTCTCGGCGCCGCGGCGGGCCAGGGTGTGCTCTTCGGAGACGCGGCCGCGGAGGCGGACGACGTCGGAACCTGAGTAGTCACGGGTCACACCTTCCCAGCGCGGGTTGGCGGCCCACTCGAGCTCCAGTGCGGCGGCCTGCTCTTCGGGCGTCTGCGAGGTGGGCTCAAATGCTGCAGTCATCGTTGATCTCCTTGATTGAGCTCCGGAGTTGGTGGGTGGGAACCGCGTCGTTGAGGTTCCCACCGGCTTTCCGGTGCGGTGTTCTTTCCGTGTGAACTACTTTTCAGCACTTTCAACCCCCTTTCTAGAGAAAAAGGGTGGAAAGAAATGCAGTTCTTCGCGTATTCTGCAGAAATGTCGCCTTCAAGCTGGAACAGGGATGTTTCCCAGCCATCCTCCGCCGCCACGACTGACCTTGACGTCATCTCGCTGGGCCGCCGCGTCCGCCATCTGCGCAAACAGGCCGGGCTGACGCTCGATGACCTGAGCGCCGCCGTCGGGACCGCGCCCAGCCAGCTGAGCCTGATCGAGAACGGCAAGCGCGAACCCAAACTCAGCCTGCTCCAGCACCTTGCCGGCGCCCTTGGCGTGAGCATCGACCAGCTGCTCGGAGCGGAGCCCCCGAGCCGCCGCGCGGCGCTGGAAATCGAGCTGGAACGGTACCAGCGCGGTCCCCTTTATGAATCCCTGAACCTGCCCAAAATCCGCATCAGTTCGCGGCTGCCGCTGGATGTCCTGGAAGCCCAGGTGGGCCTGTTGCAGGAGCTCGAGCGCAAGATGAATGAGCAGGTGGCAACCCCGGAGGAAGCGCGCCGTGCGAACGGGGAGCTGAGGGCGATGATGCGGGAGCGCGGCAACTACTTTCCGGAGTATGAAGCTGAAGCGCAGAAGGTCCTCAAGGAGGTGGGCTACACCACCGGTCCGCTCAGCCAGCACGTCATTGCCGACATCGCCGCGCACCTTGGTTTTACCCTGCACCACGTCAGCGACCTGCCCCATTCCACGCGCTCCGTGACCGATTTGAAGAACCGCAAAATTTACCTGACGCAGAGCCAGCGGCAGGACCACGATCCGCGCTCGGTCCTGCTCCAGGCCCTGGGCCACTACGTTCTCGGCCATGAAACGCCCCGCAACTACGGGGATTTCCTGGCCCAGCGGGTGGCGACCAACTATTTCGCCGCCGCCCTGCTCCTGCCCGAGCAGGCAACGGTGGAATTTTTGCAAAAAGCCAAGGCCGCCAAGGAAATCGCCGTGGAGGACATCCGTGACGCCTTCGCCGTCTCTTATGAGACAGCTGCCCACCGCTTCACCAACCTCGCCACAAAACACTTGGGCATCACCACGCATTTCCAGAAGACGCACCAGAGCGGCATCATCTACAAGGCCTACGAGAACGACGGCGTGAACTTTCCGCAGGACCACACCGGCGCCATCGAGGGTCAGCCGTCCTGCAAGGCCTGGACCTCGCGCGCCGTGTTCGACGTGCCGGACAAGTTCAGCGCCTACAGCCAGTACACCGACACTCCCTCCGGCACGTACTGGTGCACCGCCCGCACCGAGCGCTCAGCCTCCGGTGAGTTCTCGCTCAGCATCGGGGTGCCCTACCAGCACGTGAAGTGGTTCCGCGGGCGCGAAACCACGGCCCGCGCCACCTCCAACTGCCCCGACCCCACCTGCTGCAAGCGTCCGCCGGAGGCCCTGACCGCCGAGTGGGCCGGAAACGCCTGGCCCTCGGCCCGCGCGCATTCGCACCTCCTGGCCGCCATGCCTCCCGGAGCTTTCCCCGGCGTGGACGAGACAGAGGTCTACAGCTTCCTGCAGGCCCACTCGGGCAACTGACCTAGTTGGCAGGGGCAGCCGTGACCATGGCAGCCGTCTCTGTGCCGCCGCTGACTCGCGCGCGCATGTCCAGGCAGATGATGTCGGTTAGGACGCCGGTCACTGCCCGGTACGACTCCGGGTTGCCGGACCACAGGCCGGAATCCTCAAGGAAGCGCATAAATTGCATAAGCGAGTAGGTGGCCAGGACGCCTTCGTGGACGGTATGGATGATGAGGGACGCCAGTCCTGCTGCCACCTCGGCCGGGTCGAGGGCAGCGATGGAACGGTTTTCACCAATCTCCGGGTAGAAGCGGAAGAAGAGCTTCAGGCCCGCCAGCACCTCGTCCGCATCGGTGCTGAATGGGTGCTGGACATACCAGCTCATGAAGGCCGGAGTTAGCGCCTCCAACTCGCGAACGTTTGCGGATGAGGGGATAGCCACTCTTGGGATGGCGGCTATGGAAGAGCCTCCATGCCGGTTCCGCATGGACTCCGTTCGTGCCGCCCGTCGGCGTTGGTTCCTTCCCACCTTGCTCCTCGCTTTGCTCGCTGTTCGGGATAACCAAACAGTAGGGAGAAGTGTCCCGGCCTGCGAGGCCGGAAGCACGTATGTGGATAAGACCCCTGACTCTGAGCCGAACGCCTGCGCAAATCTGGCGGAAAGCCCGGGAACGCCCGCTCGCTATCCTGAAGAAAGTGAGCGGGCGTCCGCGCCGGAGCCGCCGTAGGTGAGAGGGGCGTTCGGGTCAGAGCGAGCATACGTGAGCGGGCGTTTGAGGGAGACCAGCCATAGGTGATGGGGCGTTTGGTTCAGCCGTGCAGCTTCCGGTAGGCGTCGGCCGCGGCCGGATGGAGCGGGATGCCGGCCGTGTTGATCAGGGTTTCCGGGCTGAGGAACTGGACGCCCAGGCTGGATTGCGGAATCAGTTCACCGGCGTGGTGCACCAGCAGCTGGACGGTCCGTTCCACCGTGCCGGCGTCCAGGTCCGCCCGGCACAGCAGCAGGTTCGCGGCGCCGACCGTCCAGACCGCGGGCACGCCGGGATAGCTGCTCTCAGGAATGAGGACGCGGTCATATTGCGCTCCGTGCCGCTTGCGCAGCTCCGGCAGCAGCGCCGACAGGTCCAGCAGTGCCAGCGGCACCTCCTGCTGGGCGGCGGCGACGGCGGCGGTGGGCACGCCGCCGGACCAGAACAGGGCATCCACCGTGCCAGCCTTCAGGGCGGCAAGGCCGTCGTTCAGGCCAAGGCTTACGACGGCGACCGTCCCGTCCGCGGTTGCGCCACCCGCGGTCCGGGCATTCAGGCCTGCTGCCGCAAGGATCCGCGGGGTGGTCAGGGACGTTCCGGATCCCGGCTGGCCGACAGCCACGGTCCGGCCGGCCAACTGGGACAGATCCACGATTCCGCTGTCCCGGCGCACCACACAGTGGACGTAGTTCTCGTAGACCTTGCCCAGGGCCGCCAGCGGTACCGCCTCCGTGCCGGGTTCCGGGGCTGCGGCTGCCGCATCGGCAAGGGCGACCGCGAACGTGGCCCTGCCGCCACGGAGCTCGGCCAGGTTGTCCAGGCTGCCACCGGTGGACACCGCCTCGGCCCTGTCCGCGACCCCGTGGCGCTCCAGGGACGCCGCCAGGAGGGTGGAGAACTCAAGGTAGAACCCGCCCGGCTCGCCGCCGGCCACGGTCAGCTGCCCGGGACGCTGCCCGGTGCAGGCGGTCAGGGCTGCCGGCAGTCCGGCGGCCGCCGCCGCTGCCAGGGCGATCCTAAAGAGCGCCCGCCGGGTAGGAACCAGCGCGTGAGAGCGGTCATCCATCGGCCAGCCCTCTTTCCGCGCCGGAAGCCGGTCGGGCACCGGAAAGAGCAGCAGGGAATTCCAGCCGGGCGGACAGGCCGTGGGGCGCAGCCTCGGCCAGCACCAGCCGGCCGCCGTTGGCTGCGGCGAGTTCGCCCACAATGGTCATCCCCAATCCCGTCCCGGGCACCGGGGCATGGCGTGGCGCGCGCCAGAACCTCGTCGCGGCATTGGTTCGTTCCTGCTCCGAAAGGCCCGGCCCGTCGTCGGAAATTTCGACCAGGACCCTGTCCTGATGCCGGCGGACAGCTGCGGTAACAGTGGCCCCGGGGGCGTATTTGATGGCGTTGGCAAGGAGTTCCCCACCATCTGGCCCAGTTCCGCAGGGTTGCAGGCAACCTCCGCCGGCGGCGCGGGCGCCTCGGCCAGGACCAGCCGGCAGCCGGCACGCCCTGCCGCAGGAGCGGCACGCTCCACTTCCCCCTGCAGGACCGGGAACGGGTCGGCCGGCTGTGCGGCGGGCCGGGAACCACCGCTGAAGGGCCGCGCCGAATCCTCGGAAGCCCGGTGTTCCGCGGCCGCCAGCTTCAGCACCCCGTCCAGGATGTCCTCCACCCGCTCCAGCTCCGCCATCACATTCTCCGCGGCTTCGCGCTCGCGGGTGGTCTGGAGCTCGAGCTGCAGCACATCCAGCCGCAGCCGCAGCGCCCCGATGGGATTCCGCAACTGATGCGAAGTGTCCGCAATCAGCTGGCGTTGCGACTCGATGCTGGCGCCCACCGTGCGCGCCATGGCGCCGAAGGACCGGCTCAGTTCCCGCAGTTCGGGCGGACCATCCTCCGGCAGGCGGCCCGCACGTCCCGTCCGTGCCAGCTCGGTCACGGCCGAGTTCAACCGGAGGACAGGCCGCAGCACCCAGGTGGTGACCCGGGCGGCGGCCAGCAGGAGGACCGCAGCCAGCGCGACGGCGGCAGCCCCCACGAGGAGCCAGCGCTCGCGAAGCTTCTGGCGCGCCGTCTCCAGGTGGACGTCCAGGACCACCCCGCCGAGGACCTGGCTGGCGCTGCCGAACGGCCGGAAGATCAGTTCAGAGCCGGACCCGAAGGGCTGCAGCGGGGCAAGGGCAGTGTCCGTGACGTTGAGTCCGGCCCGGGACAGCGCGTCCCGCACATCGGGCCGGTCGCCCTCCAGGCCGCCCGACGCCAGGATTCCCTGCTGCAGCCGCACCACAACCCCCTCCCCGTAAAGGCCGGAGTAGGTGTCCATCTCGCGCTGCAGCCGCACCGTGTCCCCGTCGGCTGCAGCATCGAAAGCCACCTGGGCCAGCCGGTTCAGGGATGCGGCCCTGTTGATCTGGACTTCCTGCGTGAGTTCGCGGGCGGCGGATCCCAGGATGGTGCCGGAGACCAGGAAGACCACCAGCAGGCACAGCACGCTGAGGACGCCGAGGACCCGCAGCCTCACCGGCCCTCCGCTTCCACCCGGTAACCGACGCCGCGGACGTTGATGATGAATCCGGGTTTCTGCAGCTTGGCGCGGAGCCCGGTGAGGTGGACATCGAGAGACCGCGAGGAAGCCAGGAACGCGTCACCCCACAGGGCATCCAGGATCTGCTCCCGGGTGACCACCGATCCAGCATTTCGGGCGAGGAGGGCCAGCAGGCCGAATTCGGTGGCGGTCAGCGGCAGCAGGGACCCGTCCTTGGCCGCGGTCCGCCGGTCCAGGTCGATCTCCAGGTCATCCAGGACGATGGTGTGCGGGGTGCTTCCGCTGCCGCGCCGCATGCGCCTGGTCACCGCTTCGATCCGTGCCAGCAGTTCCACGAGTTTGACCGGTTTGACCAGGTAGTCGTCAGCGCCTGAGCGAAGGCCCAGCACCACGCTGCGTTCGTCGTCGCGCGCTGTCAGGATCAGGATGGGGCAGTCGGTGACCTGGCGGAGCTTCCGCAGCACCTCCAGCCCGTCCATGTCCGGAAGGCCCAGGTCCAGGAGGATCACGTGGAAGTCCCGGTGGGCCAGCAGGGCGTCCGCGCCACGCGACACCCTGGTCGCCTTCAGGCCCGCCGTCGCCACACCGGCCGTGAGGGCGCCGGCCATGGCGTCGTCGTCCTCGACGATCAGCACGTCCATTGCCATCTTCCTTTTCCTTTGCCGGGGTTGAGCCGTCCCCCGCCTTTGGAGACTACCTTCTGGCGGACATTTTTTCCCCGGCGGGCCTGAATCCTAAGGAAGTGTTAGGAAAGCGCCCGCGGCGTTGGTTGTGCCGTGCGTCACCCATAGTTTGGTGGGGGTCCTCCGCGCTTTCGGATGACTGTTCACGCAAGGAAGGTTCACTGATGAGCACCGAACAAGCAGCGCCGCCGGACAGTGCGGCCCACCCCGGGGCACCCCTCACCGAAGCAGCCCAGACCCGCCGGGCCGTTGGCAACATCCTCAAAGGCTCCGCCGGCAACCTGGTGGAGTGGTACGACCTCTACGTCTACACCGTCTTCGCAGCCTACTTCCAGGCCCACTTCTTCAACTCCAAGGACGATCTGCAGGCAGGGCTGGAGGCAATGGCTGTCTTCTCGACGTCGTTCCTCATGCGGCCCATCGGCGCCTGGTTCTTCGGCCGGTACGCCGACCGCAACGGCCGCAAGGCAGCCCTGACCCTCAGCGTGACACTGATGTCCGCGGGCTCGTTCGCCATCGCCGTGCTGCCCACCCAGGACGTGATCGGCATCTGGGCCATGGTGCTGCTGGTGCTGGTCCGCCTGCTGCAGGGCTTCTCCGTGGGCGGCGAGTACGGCACCAGTGCCACCTACATGTCCGAGGCCGCCACATCGCGCCGCCGCGGCTTCTTCTCCAGCTTCCAGTACGTGACCCTGGTGGGCGGCCAGATGCTGGCCCTGCTGGTCCTGGTGATCCTGCAAAACACCCTGGGCGGCGACGCGCTCAACGAGTGGGCCTGGCGCATCCCGTTCGCACTCGGGGGCGTGGCGGCCCTGGTGGTTCTCTGGCTCCGCCGGTCCATGGAGGAAACCGTCTCCGCGGACCAGATCCGTGCGGCCCACGTCCAGGCTGCGGGCGAAGCCCAGCCGGGAACCCTGAAGCTGCTGTTCATCAGCCACTGGCGGCCGCTGCTGGTCTGCATCGGGGTCACCCTGGGCGGCACCGTGGCGTTCTACACGTACACCAACTTCATCCTGAAGTTCATGAACGATACGTCCGGCATCGCCAAGACCGACACCTCGGTGATCAACTTCTGGGCACTGTTCATCTTCATGCTGCTGCAGCCCGTCTACGGCCTGATCTCGGACAAGATCGGACGCAAGCCGCTGCTCGTCTGGTTCGGCGTCACCGGCGTCCTGTTCACCTGGCCGCTGCTCTCCACACTGTCCGGCACCAAGGACCCCTTCACGGCGTTCCTGCTGATGATGGGTGGACTGCTGATCGTGGGAGGCTACACCTCCATCAACGCCCTGGTGAAGGCAGAACTGTTCCCGGCCTCCATCCGTGCGTTGGGCGTGGGCCTGGGCTACGCGATCGCCAACTCGCTCTTTGGCGGCACCGTCCCGCTGATTGGCGCGGCGTTGCAGAAGGCGGGCCAGGTGGAGCTCTTCTTCACCTATGTCACCGCCGCCATCGCCATTTCGCTGGTCGTCTACATCTTCGCGCTCAAGAACAAGAAGGCCACGCACCTGGACAGGGAACAGGGCGACGCCTGGGGAGCCACCAGGACGGACGACGCCGGCACCCTGGCAGGTGCCAACCGCTAGGCCAGGTGCCAACCGCTAGGCAAGGTGCCAAGCGCCAGGCAGGGCGGCGGCGCCGGTGGGGTTCGACGCCGGCGCCGCGTGCCGCCGTCGGCGGTGTGACCGAAAGGACCGCAAACCGTAACCCTTCCGGCATCGCCCGGCGGCCGGCCCTCTGCTTCACTGGAACCATCCGGTCCTTGGATGGCGGTACGGCGGCGGCCCTGCCTGCCGGGGAATCACAGGGGAAGAGATGAACGTTCCACGGCGCGCGGTGCTGGCAATGCTCGGCCTTGTGGCAGTGCTTCCCGCCTGTGCGGCCGCGCCCCCGGAGCTGGTGACGGCGCCGGGGGTGGAGCGGGTCTCGCTGGATGCGGACGCCTATCCGGCTGAAATCGATGCCCTGCGCAGCTCCGCATACACGCTGGGTGCGGCCCTCCTCGCCGACGGCGGGGACGGCGCCGCCGGCAACGTCGTCGCATCACCCGGAAGCCTGCTGACAGCGCTGCTGATGCTGCGGTCCGGAGCGGGCGGCGGGGCGGCCGCGGAACTTGACCGCGTCCTCGCCCTTCCTGGAACCGCCCGCGATGAGGCGGCGAACGCACTGCTCGCCGCCGTCGAAAAGTACGACGGCGACCCCGGCGCCGTCGACGAGGACAACCCGCCACGGAAGCCCGTGATTCACCTGGCCAACGGACTCTTCCTGGACAGGAACACCCCGGTGGGCGAGGGCTACCTGGCCGGCCTGGCACGGCACTACGGCACAGGCGTCCACCTGGTGGATTTCCGTGACCGGGCCGCGGCGGAACCCGCCATCGACGCGTGGGTGGACCGGAACACGGGCGGGCGCATCACGAAAGCCCCGGCCAAGTTCGATACCAGGAACACCTTCAGCCTCCTCAATGCCCTCTATTTCGCCGCCGCCTGGAACACCCCCTTCGACCCTGCCGACACCACGGACCGGCCGTTCACCACCGGAAACGGTGATGTGGCGAGTGTCCCGACCATGAGCCAGGCAGGGGGAGCGAAGTACGCCGAGGGGGAGGGGTGGCGGGCGGTGGACCTTCCCTATGCGGAAGGAGCCGTGATGCGCCTGGTACTGCCGGCGCCCGGCGCCCCCGCCACACTGTCCGCGGATCAGCTGGCCCGGATCGGCGCGGCGCTGGAGTCCGCCCCGGTCCAGCCGGTCCGCATCACGCTGCCCCGCTGGGACCACAAGAGCAGCTTCGACCTTCGGAAGGTCATGGAGGCTATGGGCCTGTCCCGCACGCTCACGACTGAGACGGACTTCGACGCGATCCAGCCGGGGCTGAAGCTTACCCAGGCCGCCCAGGCCGCAAACATCACCGTGGCGGAGAAGGGGACCGTGGCGGCGGCCGTCACGCAGCTGAACGGGCGGGCGGTCAGTGCGCCGCCCGAGCCCGCCATCTCCATCGCCTTCGACCGGCCGTTCCAGTACCAGATCGTCCACAGCGGGACAGGGCTGCCGCTCTTCATGGGCAAGGTGGCGGACCCGCGTTCGTGACCGGGCGTGCCCCGGGCCCGGTGTGCGGTGGTTAGCGCGGGCCGCCCTGCCAGAGGGCGTCAAACGGCGCCCCGGACGCCACGCGGTTCCGGATTCCGGCGGTCACGAATTCCTTCGCGGCGCGGGCGGCTTCCAGCGGGGTTGAGCCCTTGGCCAGTTCTGCGGTGACAGCGGCGGCAAGCGAGCAGCCGGCACCGGATACGGCCACATCGCCTACCTTCGGTGCGCTCAGGACCTCCAGCGTGTGGCCGTCATAGAAGACGTCGACGGCGTCAGGACCGTCCAGCCGCACCCCGCCCTTGGCCAGCACTGCCGCGCCGCTGAGCTCGTGGATGCGGACGGCGGCTGCCTTGAGGGATTCGACGTCGGTGATCTCCAGCCCGGACAGCGACTCCGCCTCGAAGTGGTTCGGCGTCACGAACGTGGCGAGCGGCAGGATCTGCGCCTTCAGGGCCTGGTCCGTGTCCAGGGCGTGGCCTGGCTCCTGGCCCTTGCAGATCAGGACGGGTCCAGGACCACATTCCCGAAGTTGTTGTCCTGCAGGGCACCGGCAACGGTGGAGATGGTGGCGGGGCTGCCGAGCATCCCGATCTTCACCGTGTCCAGGACGGACGGCGCGCCCGAGGCCGGTCCGTAGGCTGCGGTGGTTGCCTCCAGCTGGTCGGCGATCACCTGCTGTTCCACCGGCACAAAGCGGTGGTTCCAGCTGTCGTTCGGGTTGAACGAGACGATGCAGGTCAGGTTGGCGATGCCGAAGACGCCCAGTTCCTGGAAGGTCTTCAGGTCGGCCTGGGCCCCGGCACCGCCGGTTGCTTCGGAGCCGGCGATGGTGAGCACCACGGCCGGGCTGGTGACGTGCGGCATTGCATCAGCGGAAACGGAAGTCATGCACCCATCCTGCCATCCGGCGTCGGGCATTTTCCTTGTGTGGAAGTACAGCGGAGGCTGACAGGGGGTGTTCAGGGCCACAAGGCGTGCCCGCTGGGCAAGCCGAGGTGGGAGAATGGGGCGACAGTGCTAATACAGCCGGTGTCCCCTGCAGTTCCGGACCCGAGCGAACCACTATGAAACGGACTTCCCCATGCCATCTGCTTCCGGCCAGAATGCCCTGCCCGAAACCTCCGCCGCTTCAGGCGCCGCACGCTTCGCCTCCATCGGGTCCCCGTACTTTGGCGTCATGCTGGCCGTCATGGCGGTGGTGCTGATCCTTTCCAACATCGGCGCCTCCAAAGGGGTGGTCCTGGGCCGATCATCACCGACGGCGGCTTCTTCCTCTTCCCGCTGGCGTACATCCTGGGCGATGTCATCAGCGAGGTCTACGGCTTCCGGGTGGCACGGAAAGCCATCCTCACCACATTTGCGCTCTCGGTGTTCGCCTCGCTCTGCTACTGGGTGATCATCGCCCTTCCCGGATTCGACGACGAGTTCGGCGCCTCCAAGCAGGCCGCCCTTGAGGGTGCCCTGGGCCCGGTGCCGCAGATCGTGTTGGCCTCGCTGCTGGCGTTCCTTGCCGGCCAGACCATCAACTCCTGGATCCTGGTGCGGATGAAGGCCCGTACGGGGGAGAAGTCCCTGTGGGCCCGGATCATGGGCTCCTCGGTGGCGGGCGAGTTCGTGGACACCCTGATCTTCTGCAGCATCGCAGCGTCCGTCATCGGGATCACCGACTTCGGGATGTTCGTGAACTACGTGGTGGCGGGCTTCGTGTACAAGACCCTGGTGGAGTTCATCCTGGTCCCGGTCACATCGCTGGTGATCGGCTGGATCAAGAAGCGCGAACCCAGCTACGGGGCTGGCACGCTGGCCGCCTGATTCGGCGGGGGCTTCCCCATTCGACGGTTCCCAGCACACTCGACGTTCGCACGGTATACATCAAGCTGTTTGTGACAGCTGGGTGGGTTTTTTGTGGTTGATCCCTGCGACGGGAGGGATTCCCGGTGCGGTGGGCTTACGACGGTATCGGTGTGGGTTGCGGGCGTAGCAGGCATCGAGAGTTTGTTGTCGTTGCCTGCGCGCCTGCTCGACAAGTTCGTGATGGACGGTATCGGGCGTGTAGTAGTTCAGGCCACTATGCCGATGATGGCTGTTATAGCCTGCGAAAAACTCGCCCATGTATTCCCTGGCATGATGCAGGTCTTGGAACCGTCGCGGGAAATCCAGGTCATATTTCACGGTCTTGAACAGTGACTCTGAGTACGGATTGTCATCAGAAACCCTCGGGCGCGAGTAGGACAGTGTGATGCCCAGAGCCCGGGCGAGGTCCAGCGTTGTGCCGGCCCGCATTGGTGCGCCGTTATCGGCATGCAGCACCGCTGGGCACTGTTTGTTCCTGGCCACGGCCTCGCGGATCAGGGCCGAGGCAAAGGCCGCGGTTTCGGTGGCTTCGACGCGATGCCCGACGACCTTGCGGGAGAAGACATCGAGGATGGTGTAGAGCCGGTAGGTGTGTTTGCCGGGCCCGTGGAGCATCGTGATGTCCCAGCTCCAGAGCTGGTTAGGGGCTGTGGCTTCCAGGACGGGTTTGATCCTTTTAGGGCCGGAGCTGCTGCGTTGCGCGCGGCGGTCTCCGTTCTGTCCCTGGCTGGCCACGATACGGTGGGCGGCGGCGATCGAGAACGAGCAGAGACCCGCGTCCAGCATCCGGTAATAGGCCTGGGTGACGGACAGATTCCCGTACTCCTCGGAGTTCAGTATCGCCATGAACTCCCCGGCTTCGGCCTGGGTGATCCGGTTCGGGTAGGCCCGCTGGGCGTGGGGCACGGTGATCCCTGCCGCGGTGGGCGGGCTCAGATGCCGGTACCAGGCGGTGCGGTGAATACCTACCAATGCGCAGGCTTTCACCGCTGACCAGCCGGCCGTAACCATCTTCCCGACGAAGGTCAGGGCGATGTCTTTCCAGACTTTGGGGTCAACCACTCCGGCCGCTGCGGCTCCGGTTCCTTCAGTTCGGGGTCTGTCGCCGCCGCGCTCTTGGCCATGGCATCCAAGAGCGCGGAAGCTTTTCCCAGAATGTCCACCGCAGCCTCGGACCTGGCCAGCTTGGCCTTGAGGATCTCGTTCTCCTTCAAGACCTGTTTGAGCAGCCTCTTATCGCTCTCCCGCAATCGATGGTCCTCGTTTCCTTGTCTGATGCTGGATCTCAGCTCGCCCGATTCGCGCTGCTGGACCCAAAGGCGCATCGTGCCTTCGGCGATGCCCACAGCCCTGCAGAACGCGATCTTGGAACCACGCTCGAGGCACTTGTCGTACTCATCAAGAATCTCGTGCTTCTGCGCGAGAGTGAAGTGGCTCCGCTTCGATCGGCGGGAAGGGAGAACAAAATCCATGACGGACCTTTCCCCACTCCACGCGTCAGGCCACGACGGACAACAAACTGTCACACAACAGCCTGACACACAGGGCGTGGTCATCGAGTGCGAAGGGAACCGTCGAAACGGCGCGGCAGGCGAGGGTCAGGAGTAGTAGCGGGCCAGGGTTTCGGCCTTGAAGTCGAAGAATGTGCCGGCCTCGATCGCGAGCCGGGCGTCGTCCACCATCTTCACCACGAACCGTTCGTTGTGGATGGAGATCAGGGTGGCGGACAGCATTTCCTTGGCCTTGAACAGGTGGTGGATGTACGCCCGGGAGTAGTGGGTGCACGCGTAGCAGTCGCAGCCCTCCTGCAGCGGCCCGAAGTCGCGCTTGTACTTCGCTCCGGACAGGTTGAACCGCCCGTGCGGCGTGTAGAAAGCGGAGTTCCGGGCCACCCGGGTGGGGGAGACGCAGTCGAAGGTGTCGGCACCGTTCTCGATGGCGGTGAAGATGTCGTCCGGCTCGGAAATGCCCAGCAGGTGGCGCGGCTTGTCCTCCGGCAGTTCCTCGTTGCACCACCGGACGATGGTGCCCAGGTTCTCCTTCTCCAGGGCGCCGCCGATCCCGTACCCGTCAAACGGCATGGCGCCCAGGTCCCGGCAGGCCTTGCGGCGGAGGTCCTCGTACTGGGCGCCCTGGATGACGCCGAACAGGGCCTGGTACGGCTTCCCAACCCGTTCGGTGGTGAGCCGGAAGTGCTCGTCGAGGCACCGCAGCGCCCACAGCCGGGTCCGTTCCAGGGACTCCTCCTGGTAGCCGCGGGAGTTCTGCAGCGTTGTCAGCTCGTCGAACGCGAACATGATGTCCGCGCCGATCTGGTGCTGGACCTGCATGGAGATTTCGGGGGAGAACCGGTGCCGGTCCCCGTTCAGGTGTGACTTGAACCAGACGCCGTCGTCGTCAATATGGGCCAGCCGCTCCTTGCCGGGCGCCACCGCGTCGTCGGGGCCGGGCGCGCCCGCGGCGGCAACAGTCTTCATGTCGATGACCTTCTTGAACCCCGAGCCGAGGCTCATCACCTGGAACCCGCCGGAGTCCGTGAAGGTGGGTCCGGGCCAGTTCATGAAGGCGCCCAGCCCCCCGGCCTCGTCCAGGATGTCAGCGCCGGGCTGCAGGTAGAGGTGGTAGGCGTTGGCAAGCACAGCCTGCGCCCCGAGGTCCGCCACCGCTTCGGGCAGCACCGCCTTGACCGTGGCTTTGGTTCCGACGGCGATGAAGGCCGGCGTCTGGATCTCACCGTGGGGGGTGGTGATGGTGCCGGTGCGGCCCAGGAATTCGCCGCCGTTCTCCGCCATCTGCGCGGCAGTGGGCGGGCAGGAGTCAGCCAGCCGGCTGCCCACGGTGAAGGAAAACCCGGACTGGTCCGGCAGGTCAACAACGGGCTCCGCGGAGGCAGGAGACGGAACGGAAGCGGGTTTGGCTGGCACCGTACCAGTGTGCCAGCAATCGTTACAGTGCCAGCAATCGGTACGGGGCCAGAAAACCAGGCAGCCCCGGTCAGCTCACCGGCTCGGACGTGGAGTAGTTCTCGGCCCGCCAGGAGTCCCAGGACGAACGGATGGAGTCAAGCTTCGCAGCCCCAAGGTCGTAGGTGGAGGCTATGACCAGCGACCCGTCCCCCTCCTCGCGAACGTCCTTGATGGCGGGATGGTCGGCCACCACCAGGAGCCCCTCGCCGTGTTCGGCGTAGTCGTGGACCGTGAGGCCCACCTGGTGGCTGGTCCGGTACCAGACCTTGCCGCTGATTTCCTCACCGGTGCCCAGGCGCAGCTGGTAGGGCTCGCCGGGCGCCGGCAGGTCCGCCAGGCCGAGCTTTTCGATTGCCGACCCCTGGCCCTCGGTCAGGTGCAGGAAGAGGGTGTGGCGCTTGCCGTGCGGGTGGCGTTCCAGGGCGAACCGGAGCTGCTGGAGGAACGTCAGCCAGCCCTGGGTGATGTCCTCGTCCCAGGCCGCCCATTCCGAGTCGTGGTCCAGCGCCCCGCGCGTCACGCTGACCCGCGTGCCGCCCGGAACGGGGTGCAGTTCGAAGGTGTCGCCGCCGTGCACGGTCAGGCTGGTGTGGTCCGGGGCTTCCTCGACGTCGCCGGAAAAGTAGATCTCCTTGATCTCGGCATCCAGGTCCTCGGCCTGCCAGCCGTGCCATTGGGCCACCTTGGACGGTTCACGCAGCATGGTCCAGACCTGCGGTGCGTCGGCGTTAATCACTACGCTGAGATTGTTCGTCATAGCCCCGAATGTACAACTCCGGCCCGGCCCCGGGTAGGGGCAATTTGCTCAGGAGCGGACGGCCTCAAGCTCGTTGCTGATCCGTCGCTCCAGCTCGCCCATCCCGATGGTCTCGGACCCGCCATGCGCCCGCAGGAACAGCAGGGATTCGAGCCGCAGCAGCCGCCATTCCCGTTCGGCGTCGTGGTTCGAGTTGTCGATGGAGCGGAAGATTTCCTTGTCGTACAGGTTGGGCTCGTTGAGCGAGCGCTGCCGGACCTTGGCGGCCATCCGTGCCTTAACGGGTCGGTCTCATGGCTTTCGGGCGTCCTGATCAGCTTTTCGTAGACCGCAGCCCGTTCGTGCTGGCCGTCCTGCCGGCAGATATAGCTGGCCAGGGCCAGGGAGGCCTCCACCGATGCCCAGCGCCCGGGGTTTCCGTCGTAGGGGAGGACGGTGAGGAGGTCGGCAACCGCCAGGGCGCCCTCGGCATCCTTGAGCGTGACGAACAGTTCGTGCGCCAGGTCGCTGAGGTCCTTCAGGCAGCTGCCGGACTTGAAATTGACGCCTTTGGACAGCCTGTCGGTCAGCAGCTGGACACCGGTGGCGTCGGGATGCGCCTGCGCAGCAGCTTCCACCACGGACTCCGGTGTGCCGTCCGGGGCCGGGATCAGTGCGAGTTCCTCCTCGCTGGGAACGTTGGCGGCAGGCGGAACCGGCGGCAAGGGAGGTACGACGACGGCGGGCGCCGCAGCGGCCGATGCCGCCTCGCCGCCGGGCTGCTGCTGCCCGTGCCCCTGCCCGGCTGCTTCAGCCGGCGCGGTTTCAACCGACGCGTCCTCCGCCGGCACGGAAGCCAGCGAAAGGTGCGTGACGGCGTCGGACGCTGCTGCGGAACCTGGCTCGATGGTGGTGACGGTGGCGCCCACGGCGATCCGCAGCGTGCCGCCGCCGGCCAGGCTGGCGAGCACCAGCGCGGGAGACCCGAAATCGTCCCGTTCCAGCTCAACCGCCTGGATTTCCGCCGTCCGTTCACCGTCCGGGAGGAGGATGAGGCTGCCCGTGGTCAGGGATCCAGCCTGCAGCTCACTATGGTTCCGGGCGGCTGGTGTTTCGGTCATGGGAGTCCTTAAGTTCTCTTGCGGTCCGCCGTCCAGTCTACAAAGACGGGCAGCTTATTCCGGGGACCCCAGGTTCCGGCGGGGTGGTCAGGAGCCGACGCCGGCGAATGCCAGGGCCTGGCGGATCAGCCCGCCGCGGCCGCCGGAGAACTCCATCTGGACGCCCGGACTGAGGACTTCCGCCGGGGTCATCCAGGTCAGTTCCAGGGCGTCCTGGCGCGGTTCGCATTCGCCGGTAACGGGGATGACGTAGGCCAGGGAAACGGCGTGTTGCCGGTCATCGGTGAAGCCGGTCTGGGACGGGGCCGGGAAGTATTCGGCCACCGTGAAGGGGACCGGGCTGATGGGCAGCTGCGGGAACGCCAGCGGTCCCAGGTCCTTTTCCATGTGCCGGAGGAGGGCGGCGCGGATGGTTTCGCGGTAGATGACGCGGCCGGACACCAGGGAGCGGACCATGGTCCCGTCCTCGTCGGCCTGCAGCAGGGTGCCCACTTCATTCACGTAGCCAAGCGGATCCAGCCTGACCGGTACGGCCTCCACGTACACCATGGGCAGCCGCCCGCGCGCCTCAAAGAGGTCTTCTTCGGAAAGCCAGCCGGGATTCGGGTCAGGTGTGCGCACGTTCATGGTCTATTTCTACCCCATGGGACGGTGCTGCGAGATCCAGACCGTGGCGGGCACGGAGGGCGCGCCGGGCCCGGCCGCGTCCGGGTTGGCCACGTGGAGGGTGCTTCCGAAAGCCTCTTCGGTCAGGGTTGCCTCGAGTCCTGCGGCGGTGAGCCGGTCCCGGAGCGGTGCCAGGCCGCCGTCGTACTCGAATCCCAGGCCGGACCGCGGAGGACCGGACGCCGGGCGCACCAGGAGGACGCCGCCGTTCTTGGCGGTGAAGTCCGCGGTTTCGTCGTTGTCCGGCACCGGACGCGGCCGGGCGCCAATGTGCCGCAGGGTGCGGGCGGCGGCGTCGGCGTCCTCCGTGAACCAGACCCCGACGACGGCGAGCGCCGGGTCCGCGCCGGTGTCACCATCGACGGTGGCGGCTTTGTCCGCAAGAAAGGTGAATCCGTCAGGTCCTGTAATCCGGCAGGCTTCGCCGTGGGATTCGGTGACCAGCTCCGCGGGCGTTGTGCCCTCGTCCTGGGCTGCGAGGTTGGTGCGGCGGCCGAACTCGGCCAGGTCGCCCACCTCGACTGCCAGTGCCGTTGTCCCGTCCTCCGCAGCCCCTGCCGGTACCTCGTGCAGGGCCAGCCTGCCGGCCCCGGCGTCGTAGACGCGGAAGCCGCCGTCGCCCTCGGCGAGGACCAGGCCCAAGGCGGTCAGCAGCCGCTCCCAGGACCCGATGTTGGACGTGTAATGCAGGGGACGGACGCGGAGCATCGGTTTGTCCTTCATCTCGGCAACTGGAGCTTTAGGCCATGATGCCACGGGGCGGGCCGGAGGGGGATAGCGCTTGTGCACCCGGGTTGCAGGGGCAGAATAGGCGCATGGCCGTCGAACTCGAGGAACTGCTGGTGCCCGATGCCGCCGCCTGGCGCAGGTGGCTGGAGGCCAACCACGGCACGGCCCGGGGTGTGTGGCTGGTCCTGCATAAAAAGGGCGGGCAGGTCACCGGCCTGGATTATGCGGCGGCCCTGGACGAGGCGCTCTGTTTCGGCTGGATCGACGGACAGGCCCGGCGCCGGGACGGCGGGAGCACTTTCGTCCGCATGACGCCCCGAGGGCCGCGGAGCGCCTGGTCGGCCCGGAACGTGGCCCATGTTGCCCGCCTGGAAGCTGCCGGAAAGATGACCGGCGCGGGCCGGGCCGCCGTCGACGCCGCGAAGGCCGACGGCCGCTGGGAGGCAGCCTACGGCGGGCAGGCGACGGCGGAAGTTCCCGAGGATCTGGCGGCCGCCATCGCTGCCGTTCCTGCGGCCCAGGCCATGTTTGACGTCCTGACCAAAACCAACCGGTTCGCCCTGATTTACCGGACCATTACGGCCAAGCAGCCCGCCACCAGACAGCGTCGGATCGAGGGCTTCGTGGACATGCTGGCACGCGGCGAAGCCCTGTACCCGCAGAAGAAGCGCCCGGTTGAGGGGCCGTAAGGACACCTTGGCCGCAGAAGTGTCCGGCGCAACATAATTGGGGTTCCTGATAACGAACCGGTAACATTGATGGCTCACTTGCACTGGTGCCGTTCCCCGATCCGGGGGACGGCACTTGCGCGTTCAGCGACGGATTGAATTCAATGCCCCGACATACCCCCGGAACTGTACTTCCCGCCCTCAGACGCTTCGCCGCCGGCCGCCGCCTCCTCGTGTGGACGGTGGCCGGCGCGGCTGTCCTCGTCCTGGCAGTCTCACTGGTGCTCGCCGGTAACGCCCGGTCCGGCCCTGCCGCCACCGCCGGGGCGGTGCTGGACGATGTGGCAGCCGCGCAGGCCGCGGCCATGGACCGCACCGGCGGCTACGCCTCGCTGTGGCTCAAGGGCAACGATTCGACTCTGGCTGAACGCGGCACGGCCGTTCCGGCAGACGGCGCGGAGGACGTCCGCAGCATCGAATGCGGCACGGGGTGGCTGGCGGGCGTCCGGGTGGAGGGCAAGGTCTTCCTCCGGAGCAGCACCGCCCCTGACGCGGTGGAAGAGGACGCTGATGCAGTCCGGCTTCCGGAATGCATCAGCCCGGAAGCCCGCGATGCCCTGCTCACGGACCTGGGCGCCGGCAAGTCCTGGCCGAACAGGACTCTGCGGCCCTGGCGGCGCCGGCGGAGGACCCCGGCTTCCGTCCCGCCTACCACCTGACCCCGGACCAGCGCTGGATGAACGACCCCCAGCGGCCGTTCTTCCTGGACGGGCTTTGGCACTACTACTACCTCTACAACGTGGACTACCCCGAAGGGAACGGCACCGAGTGGTTCCATGCCACCAGCACCGACCTGGTGCACTGGAACAACGAGGGCGTGGCCATCGAGAAGTTCCGCAACGGCCTGGGCGACATTGAGACCGGGTCCGCCGTGGTGGACACGGAGGGCACCGCCGGCTTCGGCAAAGGGGCCGTGATCGCGGTCCTCACCCAGCAGCACGACGGCGTCCAACGCCAGTCGCTGTTCTACTCCACGGACAACGGCTACAGCTTCCAGAACTACGAGCAGAACCCGGTCATGGAGAACCCCGGCGCCGAGCACTGGCGGGACCCGCGGATCGTGCGGGATGAGGCAAACAACCAGTGGCTGATGCTGCTCGCCGAGGGCCACAAGGTCGGCTTCTACACGTCCAAGGACCTCAAGGACTGGATCTACGTTTCAGCTTTTGAGCGGGACGGCCTCGGCATCCTTGAATGCCCGGACTTCTTCCAGATGGACGTGGATGGCGACCCCGCCAAGCGCACCTGGGTGCTGGCTGCCAGCGCCAACGGTGCGGACGAGGGCCGCACCACCGGCCTGGCGTACTGGACCGGCAGCTTTGACGGAAAGGGCTTCACTCCGGACGGCGGGCACCAGTGGCTCGACGGCGGATCGGACTTCTACGCGGCCGTCACCTGGGACGACCCACGCCTGACGGACGGGCAGCGCAAGTCCTCACGGCATGCCATTGGCTGGATGAACAACTGGGCCTACGCCCGTAACCTCCCCACGGACAACTGGTTCGGGGCGGCCTCCGTGGTGCGGGACCTCCGGCTGGAGTCCGACGGCGGACGCCCGGCCCTGGTGTCCACGCCCACCCCCGCGCTGCAGTCGCTGGAGGGCGACACGGCGCAGGTGCCGGCCGGGCCGCTGGGGGAGGAATCCGTGCTGGCCGTCCCGGAGAGCGGCGTCTACAAGGCCGAGCTCGAGTTCGAGCGGCCCGACCCCAACACGGGAGAGGCGCGGATGCTCCTGCAAAGCGGAGGCCGGACCTACGCCACCGTGGGCTACGACTTTGCCGGCGGCAAGGCCTTCGTGGTCCGGGACGACGCCGTGTCCGAAACCGTCAAAGACCGCGGCGCCGCATCGAAGGGCGCGGTGGATCCCGTGTACCGGGACGTGCAGGCGGTTGAGGGTCCTTCCAGCGGCGACACTGTCCGCCTCACGGTCTACGTTGACCGGTCCTCCGTGGAAGTGTTCGTGGACGGCGGCCGGCAGACCCTGACCTCGCTGGTGTTCCCGCCCGACGGCGCGAAGGAAGCGCGGCTGGCAGCCGGAGGCGGGCAGGTATCACTGAAGAACGGCGCCGTGACGCCGCTGGCGGGGATCCGCGAGGAACCGGTGATGGCCGCGGCCGCCTCCAGGGTCATCCAGGCCTGCAGCTGGGTGGAAAGCTCGACGGCGGCGCCCGGCGGATACGTGTGGTCCGCCGGCTGTGCGGCGTGGATGGAGAAGACGCTGCGGCCCGGGTGGCTGCCGGCAGGTGTTCCGGCGTCCAGCGTGCGCCGTCCGTCCCAGAACGCCTGGGCGGTATCCGTCACCAGGCGCGCCGCTGTTGTGCGGGCCGGCTCCGGAAGCCGGCCGTCGGTGGCGGCCAGGGCCAGGTAGCGGCAGAGGATCCCGGTGAAGAGGCCGCCGTCGCCCGTCCCGTCGCAGCGGAGCACCGTGGGTCCGGTGTCGCCCGCACCCACGGCAGGCACGGTCAGGTGCCGGTCCACGGCGTCCACCAGTTCCGCCGCCCGGGCAAGGTTGGCCTCGCCGCCCAGTTCCAGGAGGGCGCCCAGCACGGGCCCCTGGTTGTAGGTGTAGACAGCCCGGTCCACCGTCACGTTCCCGGCGGCATCAAGCCGGGCCCCGTCCAGGTACAGGCGCTGCTCCAGGTCGAAGAGCGTGCGGTCCAGCCAGTCCAGCAGCAACTGCGCCTTCGCGCGCTGCCCGGTGCGGGCGTAGAAAAGCGCCACCGGAGCCGTGGCGGGCGTGTTCTTGAAGTCCCGTTTCTTGCTCCAGAACACCCCGCCGCCCAGGTCATCGGTGCTGGCGGCATCGAACTGCAGCACCAGGGTTTCGCGGACCCGTGCATTGCGGCGGCGGCCCGGCTTCCGTGTCTCCTCTGCCAGAGCATCCAGGCGGAGCGTGGCCAGGGCCAGCCAGGCCATGTCGTCGTAGTAGTTGTTGACGAAGGTGAACGCGTTGCGCAGCCGGATTCCGGTCACCAGCCTGGACGCGAGCTGCCCTGCACTGGGGTTGCCCGGGCCGTTGAACCGCGCCGCCGGTGTGGCCCCGCTGCCCAGTTCCCGCCGGCCGGTGTCCACCAGGCAGTCCACGTAGTGGGCCTGCCACCAGTAATGCCACGGGTGGGCCAGGGCAGAACCGGAGGCCAGCCGCCGCAGCGCATGCAGCCAGGCGGGACCGGGCTGGACCGGCTCTTCGGGATTCCACGCCACCGCGGCCAGGTGCGTGCCCGGCAGGAACAGCAGCTTCCGGCCGAAGAGCGCGGTGACGGACCGGGCGGCGTGGGAGGCACGGCCGTGCCAGACGGAACCGGCGGCGGGGCGGGAGGTCATGGCTTCCACCCTAGCGCGGCGTACATGAACCGGGCGGAAGCGGCACGTGGTGCACACCGCCCGCTCTTCAGTTAACATTCACTAACTGATACGCTGCGGCTGCACCCGCGGTTGACGGGCCACATCAAGGAGGATGGATGGACATTGCAGGCAGCGTCGCGCTCGTCACCGGAGGTGCGTCCGGCCTTGGTGCCGCCACCGTCCGTACCCTGTTCGACGCCGGCGCCTCCGTCGTGATCCTTGACCTTCCGTCCTCCTCCGGGTCCGCCCTTGCGGATGAACTGAACGAGACTGCGGCCACGGCGGACTCGAGCCAGGCCGGACCAGCCTCCGGCGGTACGGGCGGCACCCGGAAGTCCGCCGTCTTCGCCCCCGCGGACGTGACCAATGAGGCTGAGGTGCAGGACGCCGTCGACGCCGCCGTCCGGCTCGGGCCGCTGCGGATCGTGGTGAACTGCGCAGGAATCGCCACCCCCGGCAAGGTGCTGGGGCGGGAGGGAATCCTGCCGCTGGAGGCGTTCAACCGCGTTGTCCAGGTCAACCTGCTGGGCACCTTCAACGTCCTGCGCCTGGCCGCCGCCGCCATGGTGGCCACCGAGCCCGCCATCACCGAACTGGGCGGTCCCGAGCGCGGCGTCATCATCAACACCGCCTCGGTGGCGGCATTCGAAGGCCAGATCGGCCAGCCGGCCTACGCTGCCTCCAAGGGCGCGGTGGCCGCGATGACCCTGCCCATCGCCCGGGAACTGGCGCGCTCGCTGGTGCGGGTGGTCACCATCGCACCCGGAATCTTCGAAACCCCGATGATGGCCGGCCTGCCGCAGGAGGCGCAGGACTCGCTGGGGGCGCAGGTACCGCATCCTTCCCGGCTTGGCCGTCCGCAGGAGTACGCCCGGCTGGTGGCGCACATCGTGGACAACGCCATGCTCAACGGCGAGACCATCCGCCTGGACGGTGCCATCCGGATGGGGCCAAAATGACCGCCCCCGCAGGACGCAAGGTGGAGCTCCCCGCAGCCGACTTCTTCGACGTCGAATCCCTGCTCAGCCGGCCGGAACGGAACAAGCTGGCTGAATTGCGGGCGTTCCTGGCCGCCGAAGTCGCTCCCTACGCGGTGGACTGGTGGAACAGGGCGGAATTCCCGCCCACATCCTGCCCAAGCTGGCCGCCCTTGAACTGAGCACCCCGGCCCAGCGCGGCTACAGCAACCTCTTCGCCGGGCTGGTCATCGCCGAGATCACCCGCGTGGACACGTCCATCGCCACGTTCTTCCTGGTCCACCACGACCTCTTCGTCGAGTCCCTCTATGCGTTCGGCAGCCCGCAACAGCAGCAGCGCCTGCTCGCCGACGCATCAAACCTGCGGATCACCGGGGCCTTCGCCCTCACCGAACCGGACCACGGCTCGGACGTCGCGGGCGGGATGGAGACCCGGGCCCGGCGGATCTCGTCGGCAACCGGCAAACCCGACGGCGGCGGGGACACCTGGGTGCTGAACGGCGCCAAACGCTGGATCGGCAACGGGACGTTCTGCGACTACATGCTCGTGTGGGCGCGGGACGAAGCGGACGGGGCCGTCCGCGGCTTCATCGTGGACGCCACCCTGCCCGGAATCAGCCGGACCAGGATCGAGAACAAGATTGCCCTGCGGACGGTGCAGAACGCGGACATCGTGTTTAAGGACGTCAGGGTGGCCGAGGCGGACCGGTTCGCCGCCATCAGCAGCTTCGACGACACCAAGGAGCTCCTCCGCAGCTCCCGGATCATGGTGGCGTGGCAGACCGTGGGGCAGCAGCTGGCCGCGTTCGACGTCGCCCGGCAGTACGCCGTCGAACGCCACCAGTTCGGCCGCCCGCTGGCGCGGTTCCAGCTCATCCAGCAGCAGCTGGTCACCATGCTCGGCAACACCGTCGCCAGCATGGGGATGATGGCGGGGCTCGCCCGGCTGCAGGACCAAGGTGCCGCGGACATGCCCCAGGTTGCCCTGGCGAAGTCCTACCTCAGCGCCCGGATGCGCGAAACCGTGGCGCTGGGCCGGTCCATCCTGGGCGGCAACGGCATCGTCACGGACTACCGGATGGCGAAGATCTTCTCCGACGCCGAGGCCATCTACACGTATGAGGGCTCGTTCGAAATCAACACCCTGATCGCCGGCCGCGCGGTCACCGGGGTGTCCGCCATCGCCTAGGACCCCGGCGGATACGGCAGCTGCTCGCCTGCCTCCACCCGGATGTCCAGGCTGTTGTTCCTCACCGGCATGGGGCAGGTGCCGTAGGGGGTGAAGGCACTGGGGTAGTTGATGGCCCGGTTGAAGTCGAGCACCACGGAACCGTCGGGCCGCGGCCGGGGTGTGGAGAGCTTGCGCCAGTCGTCGGTGGTATCCCCGTTGGTCTCGTCATGGAACGTGACCGTCAGCGCGCCGAGCTTTTCCTCCTCAGCGTGCAGCCGGAACTCGTGCGGGCTCCCGGGGAGCCGGAACACCACCTCACCCACACTCCGGTGGACGCCGTCCACCAGGGGATTGGCGGTGGCGATGGGCACGTCCACCGGCTCCGGATAGGGCTCAAACTGGCCCGTCACTTCCCAGTCCGGGTTGTAGGCATAGGTGGGCACGCCGTCGAATCCGGTGAGCGCGGGGGAGCCCGAGTCCCTGGTCCGGATAGCGTACCGCCCGGCCCGCATGGCCAGCTCCACCACCACCTGGTCACCGTCCGGTCCGCCGAACTGGACCCACATCAGCGATTCCTCGTCGGCGAGCGCCGCCGTGACGGTGCCGTCCACCGGCTCTCCGGTCTCCACGAGCGTCAGGCCGTCGTCCGGCACCGCGGTAAGTGACGCCGTCGTACCGTTTGTTGACCACAGGCCGGGGGCACGTTCGACGGCGGCCGGCACGTCCTCCAGCCACTGGAAGGAGGTGAGCGTCAGCCAGCCGTGGCGGGCTGCCAGGGCTTTGTTGCGGTTGGCGCGGAAGCGCTGCCAGCGCTCGATGGAGGCGGTGGGGATGTCCATGGTTCCTTCCGGTTGTCCTGCCCCGGCTACAACTGCGGCACGTGCGCGTTCATTCCGGGCAGGGGCACATTCCTGCTTGCCGCGGGCAGCGGGCGGAGTAGCCTCGGAACCAGCAGGCTCCGGCAGCATATGCCGGGCCGCCTGGTCGGCTGAACCAACGGAGGGGATTGACATGCGGATTGCTGTCTTTGGCACCGGAACGGTGGGGCGCGCCCTGGCTGGCGCCCTGGCTGAACGGGGGCATGAGGTAACGGTGGGAACCCGGGACCCGGGCGCAACTGCCGCCCGCACCGGGCCGGACGGGATGGGCAGGCCCCCTTTCAGCGAGTGGCAGGCCCGGCACGCAGATGTTGGCCTGGCGGATTTTGCCGGTGCCGCAGCGGCCGCCGAACTGGTGGTGAATGCCACCAGCGGGGCCGGGTCCCTCCCGGCGCTGGGTGCGGCCGGAGCCGCGCGGCTGGCCGGCAAGGTCCTGGTGGACGTGTCCAATCCGCTCGATTCCTCCCAGGGGATGCCCCCGGTCCTGAACCCGGTCAACACGGACAGCCTTGCCGAGCGGATCCAGCGGGGTTTTCCGGAAGCGCGGGTGGTGAAAACGCTCAACACCATGAATGCTGCCCTGATGGTGGACCCCGGCCACCTTGCCGGCGGCGACCACTCGGTCTTCCTGTCCGGCGATGATGCCGCGGCCAAAGACACCGTCCGGGAGTTGCTGGAGTCCTTTGGACACCGGGACATCATCGACCTCGGCGACATCACCAGCGCCCGGGGAGCGGAAATGTGGCTCCCGCTGTGGCTGCGGCTGTATGGCGTCCTGGGCACGGCGGACTTCAACATCAAGGTGGTCCGCGGGGTTGAATAGGCTGCGTGGACATTCTTGCCGGAATTAACAGTGAGTGGCTCAAAGCGCTGACCTGGATCGCCGCGCTGGCGTGCGGTGTGGCGGTGCTGCTGTGGCGGCCGCGCCGGCCGGACCTGGCCGCGCTCGCCGCCGTCGTCGCGTTCCTGGCCGCCAGCACGGGCGCCGGCATCTATGTGCTGAACCATCTGGGTGACGGCCGCTGGGGCGGCGACCAGGAAGCCCGGCTTGACCCGCCGGCACTCTCCGGGGCCCCGCTGGTGGGGACTTCCTGGGCCCGCTGGACGGAACCTTGAACGCAATGGCCGATGGCGTGAATGACTTCGTGGACTTCCGGGCCGCGCTTCCCGTGGCGCTGGAGTATTTCGCCGCGGCCGGCTGGGCGCTGGCCCTCCTGGTCCCGGTGGGCGGGGCCGTGCTCGCCGTCAACGCGGCGGTGTCCCGCCGTCGTAATGCGCAGGCCGCTGCTGCCGGCTCGGAATTGGCGGATCTGCGCGCCGAACTGGAGCGCGTCAAACGCCACGTAGGTTACCCGGCGGATGACATTATCTGAGACGGATTCCCCGGTGGGCGCACCCTGCGGGTACCATCTTTAGCTAGTAACGTGGCTCACAGTATCCAGCGCAGTGTACGAGCCAAGTCCGAAACCCTCGAGAGATTGCTTCCATGGCTCACACTGCAACAAATCCCGAAACCGACCTTGCCGCCGAACTGAGGGCGGACGTCCGGCGTGTGTCAACGCTGCTGGGTGAATCCCTGGTCCGCCAGCACGGGCCCGAACTCCTGGACCTCGTGGAGCAGGTCCGGCTCCTCACCAAGGAGTCCAAGGAGGCCGCCCGCGGCGGTGCCGACGCCACCGGGCCCTGGAGCGCGCACGACGTCGTTGCCCAGGTCCGCGAGCTCCTCGGCTCCCTGCCCATCGAGCAGGCCACCGACCTGGTCCGCGCCTTCGCGTTCTACTTCCACCTCGCCAATGCCGCCGAGCAGGTCCACCGCGTCCGCGGCCTCCGGACCCGCGCGGAGAAGGACGGCTGGCTGGCCAAGACCGTTGCCGAGATCGCCAGCCAGGCCGGGCCCGCCGTGCTGCAGGAAGTGGTCAACGGCCTGGACGTCCGGCCCATCTTCACCGCCCACCCCACCGAAGCGTCCCGCCGCTCCGTGCTGGACAAGATCCGCAAGCTCTCCGACGTCCTGGCCCAGCCCACCGCCGAAGGCACCACCGCGCGCCGCCGCCAGGACCGCCAGCTGGCCGAAATCATCGACCAGATGTGGCAGACCGACGAGCTGCGCCAGGTGCGGCCCACCCCCGTGGACGAAGCCCGCAACGCCATCTACTACCTGGGCGGCATCCTCACCGACGCCATGCCGGAGATGCTCACCGAACTGTCCGAGCTGCTGGGGGACCACGGCGTCACCCTCGCGTCCAAGGACGCGCCCATCCGCTTCGGTTCCTGGATCGGCGGTGACCGCGACGGCAATCCCAACGTCACCGCGGCCGTCACCCGGGAGATCCTGCAGATCCAGAACCAGCACGCCATCCGCATCAGCATCGGCATGATCGACGAGCTGATCTCCATCCTGTCCAACTCGACGGCCCTTGCCGGGCGGACCGGGAACTGCTGGAGTCCATCGACGCGGACCTGAAGAAGCTGCCCGGCCTGGACAAACGGGTCCTGGAGCTGAACGCGCAGGAGCCGTACCGGCTGAAGCTGACCTGCATCAAGGCCAAGCTCATCAACACCGGCAAGCGGGTGGCCGCCAACTCCAACCACGAGCACGGCCGCGACTACAGCGGCACCGGTGAACTGCTGGCCGACCTTGAGCTGGTGGAACTCTCGCTCCGCAACCACTCGGCCTCCCTGGCCGCGGACGGCGCGCTGGCCCGGGTCCGCCGTGCCATCGCCTCCTTCGGCCTGCACCTGGCAACCCTGGACATCCGCGAGCACGCCGACCACCACCACGACGCCGTCGGCCAGCTGATGGACCGGATCGGCGGGCCCGGGCTCCGCTACGCCGAGCTCAGCCGCAAGGAACGCTTCGAGGTGCTGGGCTCCGAGCTCGCCTCCCGCCGGCCGCTGTCCGGCCACCCCATCAAGCTCGACGGCGCTGCGGACGGCACGTACGACGTCTTCCGTGAGATCCGGCGTGCCCTGCGCATGTACGGCCCGGACGTCATCGAGACCTACATCATCTCCATGACCCGCGGCGCGGACGATGTCCTGGCCGCCGCTGTCATCGCCCGCGAAGCCGGCCTGGTCAACCTTTTCGGCGACAAGCCCTACGCAAAGATCGGGTTTGCGCCGCTGCTCGAGACCGTGGAGGAGCTGCGCGCCTCGGCAGAAATCATCGACCAGCTGCTCTCGGACCCTTCCTACCGCGAACTGGTGCGGCTGCGCGGCGACATCCAGGAAGTGATGCTGGGCTACTCGGACTCCAATAAGGAATCGGGCGTGCTGACCAGCCAGTGGGAGATCCACAAGACCCAGCGCAAGCTCCGCGACGTTGCTGCCAAGCACGGTGTCCGGGTGCGCCTGTTCCACGGCCGCGGCGGCTCCGTGGGCCGCGGTGGCGGGCCCACCTATGATGCCATCCTGGCCCAGCCCAACGGCGTCCTGGAGGGTGAGATCAAGTTCACCGAGCAGGGCGAGGTCATCTCGGACAAGTACTCCCTGCCCGAGCTTGCCCGGGAAAACCTGGAGCTCTCCCTGGCCGCGGTGCTGCAGGGCTCGGCCCTGCACCGGGACCCGCGCACGTCCGAGGACCAGCGGGAACGGTACGCGCATGTCATGGAGACCATCTCCGACGCCGCGTTCGACCGGTACCGGAGCCTCATTGACCACCCGGACCTGCCTGCCTACTTCATGGCCTCCACCCCGGTGGAGCAGCTCGGTTCCCTGAACATCGGCTCCCGCCCGTCCAAGCGCCCCGACTCCGGTGCCGGCCTGGGTGGCCTGCGTGCCATCCCGTGGGTCTTCGGCTGGACCCAGTCCCGCCAGATCGTTCCGGGCTGGTTCGGCGTCGGTTCAGGCCTGAAGGCCGCCCGGGAAGCCGGCAACGCGGCGCAGCTCGCGGAGATGATGGAGCACTGGCACTTCTTCCGCTCCGTGCTGTCCAACGTGGAGATGACCCTCGCCAAGACGGACCTGGACATCGCCGGCTACTACGTGGACACCCTGGTTCCCAAGGAGCTGCACCACATCTTCCGCACCATCCGGGAGGAGTACGAGCTGACGGTGGTCGAGGTCCAGCACCTGACCGGCGAGCACGTCCTGCTGGATGCCCAGCCCACGCTCAAGCGTTCCCTTGAGGTCCGCGACCAGTACCTGGACCCCATCAGCTACCTGCAGGTGGAGCTGCTGCGCCGCGTCCGGGCCGAGAGCGGAAGCATCAGCGGGGCGGAGATCGACGAACGGCTCCAGCGCGCCATGCTCATCACGGTCAACGGGGTGGCCGCCGGCCTGCGCAACACCGGCTAAACCCAGTTGCTCTATCACTTATGGTCCCTAAACAGCAGGAATAGGGACCATAAGTGATAGAGCAACAGGTTGGATAGGCTGGAGGGCATGCCTTCGTTCCAGACCCGCCTCAAGATCACCGGGCTCCGGCCCGGCAACCCGCCGGAATCGGTCATGGAAGCCGCGGTTGAGGCGCTGGGCACGCGCCACCATGTCGAGTCCCACCAGCTGCAGATCTCCGGCGGGGTGCCGCAGCTGAACCTGCGGTTCCTCGTGGAGGCCACCGAGGACAGGGGCGAGAACCAGCAGGCGCGGGAATCGGCAGCGATGATGCGCGACGCCGTCGAACGCGTCGCCCTCACCGGCGCGCTCAGCGTGCTTCGCCGCAACCGCGGGAAGTGGCTGCCGGTCTAGGCTCTGCCGGCGGGCACCAGCGTCAGGCCAGCGGTCCGGGTTCCTCCACGGGGGACCGGTTGCCGCGGCGGCGGGTCACGATTATTCCGACGACGGCGCCGATCACCAGGCCCAGCACCACGCCGATCAGCGAGCTCGCCCAGAACGGCAGCCTGTTGCGGACCCCGTGAAGTACCCAGGCCCACCAGCCAGCACGCCCACAGCAGGGCGCCGAGTCCCGCGCAGAGGCTGAAGCCCCGGACCGAAACGTCAGCGATCCCGGCTGCCGCCGAGGTGGCCAGGCGCCCGCCGGGAATGAACCTGGCGCCGATGATGGTGCCGTAGGTCGACGACCGCCCCGCCTTGGCCAGGGCGTCGTGGATGCCCTTATGCACGCGCCGGCCCCACCGCCAGCGGTCAAGGACATGGCTGAGCCTGCGCCGGAAAAGCTGGAACACCACCATGTCGCCGATCCAGGAGGCCAGAGCGGAGAGCCCGCCAACCAGGAACACGTTGGCCCGGCCGTCGGCGGACAGCGCGCCGCCGGTGATGACCACCATTTCGGAGGGGACCGGCGGAAAGATTGCATCGCCAAGGACTACGGGGATGATCCAGAAATAGATCGCAGCCCCCCAGCTGTCAGCGCTGCCGAAGTCCATGGCCACAACGTACCGCACTCCGGGCCGCTGCCGAAGGGGAGCTTCCGAAGAGGGTGCAGCGAACGGGAGGTGCCGACGAGGGCGCAGCTTATAGGACCCGGCCGGTGGGGCCTCAACTCAGCCCGTGGGCCGCAGGGGACGGAACCGCCGCGTCCGCTTTCCGGCCGGGACGTGGCTCAAATGCCTGCCCGCCAGGAAGTACCAGTACGGCCAGGCGGTCCAGGCAACAGCCACCACAGTCACACCGGCACCGCCAACCCCGCGGCGGAGCCAGGCCGGAAGCTGCTCCGCGAAGGCAAGGCCTGCCACGGGCAGTGCCCCCAGAGGCCGGCCCCGATGGCGGTTCCCAGCCTGGCGAGGTCCTCGGGGTAGCCTTTCGACGAAAGCAGGGCACGGTTCGCGAGCAGGAGCCAGCCGCCCTGCACCGTCATCGCCGCCAGCGATATTGCTGTGGAGGGCTTGTACTCCAGTTTCCTGGCGATGAGGAGGAATGAGCTCGCGGAGCCGGCGGCGCAGGCTGCCGGCACCAGCCACTTGCCCGCGTCCGCGGCGCGGCCGGGCGGTATCCTGCGGTGGATCTGGAGGATGACGGGGATCACCGCCAGGCTGAAGACTCCGCCCACGGCGTCGTTGATGGTTCCGAAGACGAAGGGGCCGCCCTTGGGCACCTCCACGGCGTACATCGCCCCAAGGCTGGCGACGCCCATCACGCCGAGGCCGGCGGCGGCATACGCGAATTTGGCGGCCGTGCGGTCGCCCGGAATCTCGGTCATTCTGTCCATGATCGCCACGCTCCTTCACGGACTGGTCTACCCCTCATGGGACGCGGACGCCAGCTCCCGGACTGCCGTTCCCGCCCGGGGCAGCAAGTGGCGTGCCAGCAGTCAGGAGCGTGCCCGGACGGCCTCGCTGAGTTCCAGCCCGCTGCGGTACTCCACGGGCTTCCCGGAGACGGGGTCCACGAATTGGATGACACGGGCCAGGAGCTGGAGGGGCCTGGCGTAGTCGTCCGGGGCCTTGTCCAGCAGGTCCGGGTAGAAGGCGTCGTTGACGATTCCCAGTCCCAGGGACGCCATGTGCACCCGCAGCTGGTGCGTCTTGCCGGTGTGCGGTTCCAGCCGGTACCTGGCGAGCCGGCCGCCGCCCGTGGTGCCCGGAGCACCCGCCGCAGGGCCGCCGTCGAACGTTTCCAACCGCTCAATCCGCGTCTCGGCGTTGGGTTCGCCCTCAATAACCTCCGCGAGGAGGTAGCTGCGGGACTTGGTCATGCGGTTGCGGACCACCACTGGAAAGTCGACGGCGGGATGCCCGGGAGCAGGCTCGGCGGCGGACACGCACTCGTATTCCTTCTGGACCTGCCGCTTCTCGAAGAGCACCTGGTACCTGCCGCGGGTCTGCGGATTGGTGGAGAACAGCAGCACCCCGGCGGTCATCCGGTCCAGCCGGTGCATGGGAATGAGGTCCGGCAGGCCAAGCTGGTTGCGCAGCCGCACCAGGGCCGACTCCTGGATGTAGGTGCCGCCGGGGGTGGTGGGCAGGAAGTGGGGCTTGTCCACCACCAGCAGGTGCTCGTCCTGGTACAGGATGCCGATGTCCACGGGAATCCGGGTCTCCGGCGGGAGCGTGCGGTAGTACCAGATGAAGGTGTGGTCCTGCAAGGGGGTGCCGCGGTGCAGCGGAACACCTCCCTCGCCGACAATCTCGCCGGCGTCGAACCGGTTCTCGATGCCCTGCGGGTCGATGTGGCCCCACCGGTGCATCATGTAGTCCATTGCGGTCTCCCAGGGACCCTCCTCGGGGAGACGCAGGCGGGTGGCGTTGACGCCGTCGCGCACGGGGAGGGGGGATTGCATCACCGGTCCATTCTACTTTGCGGGGCCAGGCCCTGGCGCTTCCGACGACAAAAAAAATTCTTGACAATAAAATTTGTCGGTTGCAGGATGGAACCATGTTGGACATCGAAGTGATTGAGGACCCCGCGGCGGCCGAGGCGTCACTCGATCCCATCCGGACCCGGATCCTCCGGGAGCTGGGTACGCCCGGATCCGCCACGCAGCTGGCCGTGAAGGTGGGGCTGCCCCGGCAGAAGGTCAACTACCACCTCAAGGCCCTCGAGCGGCACGGACTCGTGGAGCTGGTGGAGGAGCGGCGCAAGGGCAACGTGACCGAGCGCGTCCTCCAGGCCACGGCCGCGTCCTACCTCATTTCACCCTCGGCGCTCGCCTCCGTTTCCCCGGACCCCCGCCGCTTCGCGGACCGGTTCTCGGCCTTCTGGCTGCTCGCCCTCGCCGGGCGGATGGTCCAGGAAGTGGGAAAGCTCATCGCCGGGGCCGCGGCCGCCCGCCAAAAGCTGGCAACGTTCGCCATCGACGGCGAGATCACCTTCCGCAGCGCGGCTGACCGTGCCGCCTTTGCCGAGGAGCTCGGCGTGGCGGTCACGCAGCTGGTGGACAAGTACCACGACGGCGGCGCCTCCTCCCGCGGCCGGCGGCACCGGCTGGTGGTGGCCCTGCACCCGGCACTCAAGACAACCAACCAGACCCCCTCAGGCAAGGAGCAGGACAATGACTGACAACCGCAACTTCGAGATCGTCTACGACACCGAACTGCCCGGCACACCGGAGCGGGTGTGGGAGGCCGTCACCACGGGAACCCCGGCATGGATGTTTCCCACGGACCAGTGGCCGGACGTCAAGACGGTGAACGAATACCCCGCCCATCTCGTGTCCCGGATGGACGGCCCCGACGGCTGGTTCAACCAGCTGGAGCACGTCCTGGAACCGCTCGAGGGCGGGCGCGCCCGGCTGCACTATGTCCACAGCGGCATCTTCGCGGACAACTGGGACGAGCAGTACGACGGCGCCAGCCGCCACACGGAGTTCTATCTGCACACCCTGGGCCAGTACCTGCAGCACTTCGACGGCAAGCCGGTGGTCTTCACCGATATCCAGGGGCCGGCCGCGTCCCAGGTCCCGGACGGGTTCGAGCGGCTCCGGAAGGCGCTGGGTGTGGAATCCGCACGGCAGGGTTCCGCCGTGGATGTGGAGCTCGACGGCGTGGGGCGGCTCACGGGCGAAGTGGACTTCGAGAACGAGCACTTCCTGGGCCTCCGCACCGCCGACGCGATGTACCGGTTCTTCGGCCGCAATGCCTGGGGCGCCCCCGTGGGGATGACCGTCCACGACTTCAGCGGAGCGGGGGACCCGGAGACCACCGCCAAGGCATGGAGCGGCTTCCTGGAGCGCGTGTACGCCTGAGTTGTCCTCGCTGGCCGACGCGCTAAACCGTGTTCGACGCGCACATTACCTGACGCGCCAATATTTGGCCTGCATCAGGTAATGTGCGCAGCGCGGGCGGATTTCCGGGTCGAAAAGTGGGTCGGTCAGGCGGCCCAGCCGCGGCCAATGGCGTCGAGGGCCAGGCGGTAGACGTCCTCCACGGAGCGTCCGGCGGGCCCATCTGGTCCAGTTCCAGGCTCATCAGCCCGTGGACCTGTGCCCAGATGGCCACGGCCACCAGCTCCGCCGGCGCCGCACGCAACGCGCCCGCGGCCTGCGCTGCGGAGACTGCCCCGATCAGCGGGTCCATCGCCCCGGCCGCGGCTTCCGGACTGGGCTTGCAGTCGGCGTAGGCAGCCATGGCTCCGCCGAACATCAGCCGGTACAGCGCGGGATGTTCCAGTGCCCAGGTCCGGTAGGCGATGCCAAGCCCCTGGAGGCCTCCGTGCGCCGCCTGCTCCTGGGACTCGCGGAAGGACCGGAATCCGTAGTCCATGACAGCGGTCAGCAGCTGGGACTTCCCGCCGAACAGCGCGTACACCGCGGTGGTGGACGTGCCCGCGGCGGCCGCCACGTCGCGGAGGGTTATCCGTGCCGGGCCCTCACGGTCCACGAGGCCGGCAGTCACTTCCAGCAGTTGCTGTTTGAGGGAATCGTCATGCATCACGGGCCTTGCCATGGAACCGATTGTCTCATAACGTTGTTACATAACAGTGTTATGAAACGTGGCCGGGCGTGAAATGCCCTGCGTTTCCCCACGAAGGAGCCCCCATGGCACAGGAAGTCTTCCCGGGCCGGTATACCGCCGACCCCGCCCGTGATTCCGTCACCGTGTTCCTGATCGGCATGCGGGCCAACCGCTGGTGGAAGATCCGGGCCGTGGCAAAGGTCGCCTCGGCGATGCCGCCGATGCTCCGGCACCTGGCGTCGGACCCGGGGTCCGGGATGCTTGGTTTTGAGCAGTGGCTGGGGCGGACCACGGTACTGCTCAGCTACTGGGAGAGCCCGGAGCATCTACGGAAGTTCGCGGCTGACCGGGAGGCCCCGCACCTGGAACCCTGGCGGCGTTTTATGAAGGAGATGGCTGGACGCGGCGACGTGGGCGTCTGGCACGAAACCTACCAGGTGCCCGCCGACGGGATCGAAGCGGTCTACAGCGGCATGCCGCTGTTGGGGCTGGCCAAAGCCACCAGCCATGTTCCCATCGGGCCCGGAACCAATACCGCAAAGCAGCGGATGGGCCGGGCTGCCGTGCGGGATGGCAAGGCGTTTGACCGGGCGGCAGCAGGAGCCTAACCGCTGCGTGCCCCCCGGATGGCACCAACTGTCGCTATGGGCGCCCACAACGGCGGTTGACGCTGCCTGGTTGTGTGGCGCTCAGGCAATCGCCGCCGCGGGGGCAGTGGTGAGGGTGCGCCGGAGCTGGGGAGCGGCGTTGAGCTTGTCCTGGGCGGCGCGCAATGCCAGCACCGCGGTTTCCAGCTGCTCAGGCGGCAGGGTGAAGGGCACCCGCAGGAACCGCTCGAACGCTCCGCCGATCCCGAACCGCGGCCCGGCGGCCAGCCGGATGCCGAACTCCGGCGCCAGGACCGTCAGCGCGGTGCTGGACGGTGCCGGCAGCCGACACCAGACGGACAGCCCGCCGGCGGGCGCGGGGGTCTCCCAGTCGGGCAGATGCCCGCGCAGCAGTTCAAGCAGGGCCGCCCTGTTGGTCCGCAGCGCCGCCAGCCGGGCGGGGAGCGGTTCGTCCAGGGCGCGGACCAGGTGCGCGGCCGCGAGCTGCTCCATGATCGGTCCGCCCAGGTCAATGGTGGTGCGCGCAGCCGCCAGCCGCCCGATCATCGGTTCCGAAGCACGGATCCAGCCGGTCCGCAGGCCGCCCCAGTGCGACTTGCTGAGTGAACCGATGCTGACCACGTGGGGGCTGAAGCCTGCCAGCGGGGTGGTGCTCACGCCGTCGAGGTTCAATTCGCGCAGCGTCTCATCCGCCACCAGGACCGTTCCGGCGGCAGCAGCTGCGCGGACCAGCCTCCGGCGCTGGGAATCGGGCATGGCCATGCCGGTGGGGTTGTGGAAGTCCGGCACCAGGTACGCGAGCTTGGGACGCTGCTGGGCGAGGGCAGTTTCCAGTGCCGGCAGGTCCCAGCCGCCGTGCGCAAAGGCAACGGGAACAGGCCGGCACCGGGCGGCCCGGATTGCATCCAGGGCGTTGGGGTAACTGGGGTGTTCCACCAGGACCCGGTCCTGGCGGTCCGCCAGGGTGCGGAGCACTATGGTCAGTGCGTGCTGGGCGCCCGACGTCACCATCACCTGCCCCGCATGCGTGGGCACGCCGGCGGCCGTGTACCTGTCAGCGATCGCCTGGCGGAGCGGAAGCAGGCCGATGGCGTCGTAGCCGAAGCCCGGCAGTAGGGCCGGAAGTTCGGTGAGTGCGGCGGCGAAGGCGCGGTGCACGAGTTCGCCGCTGGCCGGAAGGGCCGAGTACGCCAAATCCAGGACTCCCTCGGGCGCTGCCAGGCCCGGGGCGGACATGACCCCGGCCCCTGTCCCGCCCTGCCTTGTCCTGACTTGCCCTGTCCCGCCAGCTGCTGGTCCACCGACACCTGCTCCGCCGGCGCCTGCCCCGCTGGCTGCCTTGAGGTTGGCGGGGCCGAAATCGCCGGCCCGAACGGGTTCAGGTCGGGGATACGGGTCCTGCCGCGGCTGCCCTGCCCGCTGCTCAGGAACCCTTGTTCCCGGAGGCTCGTATAGGCGGCCGTGACGGTGGTGCGGCTGACGCCCAGCGCCGCGGACAGGGCGCGCTCGCTGGGCAGGGCAGTGTCCAGGGGCACCCGGCCGTCCAGGATGAGCAGCCGGAGCACATCTGCAAGTTCCCGGTACGCCGGCCCGGCCCCGCGGTTCCAAGGGCCCAAAAGGCGGGAGAGCGCTGCAGCATTCAGGGAAGGGGCCATAAAGCCAGTGTCTCAAACTGGCTATGTAATCAAAAGCCAGTTGCGTGGGAGGGTTGTTCCCATGATGACCCGCAGACTGATCCAGCTCTTCACCGGCCTCGCCATGTACGGCATTTCCCTCGCCATGTTCATCCGGGCCGGGCTTGGCCTGGACCCGTGGGACGTCTTCCACCAGGGCCTGGCGAACCGGACCGGGATGAGCATCGGCCTGGTGGTCATCATCGTGAGTTTCCTGGTGCTCCTGCTGTGGATCCCCCTGCGGCAGTGGCCCGGCTTCGGAACCCTGTGCAACGCCGTCCTGGTGGGCGTCTTCGCTGATATCGGACTGGCACTGATTCCCGCCGTGTCCCAGCTCCTCGGCCAGGTGGCGATGCTTGCCGGCGCTGTCCTGCTCAACGGCATCGCCTCCGCCTGCTACATCGGTGCCCGCTTTGGCCCCGGGGCCCGGGACGGGCTGATGACCGGACTTGCCAGGCGCACCGGCTGGTCCGTCCGCCTGTCCCGCACACTGATCGAGGTGACTGTCCTGGCCATCGGTTGGCTGCTGGGCGGTTCGGTGGGCGTGGGAACCGTTGTTTACGCGCTGGCCATCGGACCCCCTGGTGCAGCTGCTGCTGCCGCGGTTCATGGTTCCGGCTGCGCTGCCGCAGACTGCCGGTGCTGCTCCTGCCACCGTTTCCTGACCTCTTCCCGGGCGTGGATTACACCGGTTCCGGCTGGCACCGCGGGCAGAAGTAGATATCGCGTTCCTCGTCCCCGTTCGGCTTGCCCAGCAGTCCGCGCCGGACTGGGTCCCGCATTTCAGGCACGCCTGGTGCTCGCGGCGGTACACCCAGTAGCCCGGCCGGCCGGCCATCCGCCCCACGGGCATGCCGCGGGCGTTGAGGATGGTGACGCGGCGGCCGGGCCCGAGGTTTACCTCCAGCAGCTGCTTGGCGTCCGTCATCATGGTCCGTACGTCTGCCACCTCTGCTACGAGGGTGGCGGGGTGGACACCGGAGAGGAAGCAGGCCTCGCAGCGGTAGATGTTGCCGATGCCGGCGAGGTTCCGCTGGTCCAGGAGAGCAACCCCCACCGGAACATCAGGCGCCGAGCGGATCCGCCGCTCTGCCTCGTCCAGGTCCCAGTCCGGACCCAGGAGGTCCGGGCCGAGGAACCCCACAATGGAGTCCTCGTTGTCGGTGGCCACCACTTCCACGATGCCCAGGGAAAAGCCGACGGCGTCCGCGGCCGCCGTGCGCAGGACACACCGGGCCGTGTAGCCGGGTTTCCGCCACTTGCCGCCCGGAGGATAGATCTGCCAGGTGCCCTCCATCTTCAGGTGCGAATGGATGGTGAGCCGCTTGCCGTCGGGCCCCGCCACCCGCATCAGGAGGTGCTTGCCCCGGGGTACCACTTCGGCCACCGTCCACCCGGCAAGGTTGAGGGTGGCGAACCGGGGGACACGGAAGTCGGAGGCCAGAAGGGTCTGCCCGGCCAGGGCCTTGTGCAGCTGGTTCGGCTGCCCGCCAGACGGAATCACCCTCAGGCACGGATCCTCAGCCCCTTCGGGGTGGAGTAGGCTCCGGCGGAACTGAGGGCGGCCGCCACCGGGGTGTCCAGGATGCCGTGCCCGTTGACCTTTTCCATGATCAGCTTGTCCACCGCGCCACGGGTCACGACGCCCACCAAGGCGGCGCCGGCGGCGGACAGGACGGCGTCGTCGTCGCTGAAGGCCAGCAGGGTCTTGCCACCCCGTTCCACGTAGAGGACAAGTGCTCCGTCCACCAGGACCACCAGCGCCCCTGCCTTGCGGCCCGGGCGGTGGCCGGTTCCGGCGTCGTCCTGCAGGGCGGGCCAGGGAAGGGCCGCGCCGTAAGGGTTGGCGGGGTCCGTGGCGGCGAGTGCCAGGGCAACCGGATCCGGTGTGGCGAGCTGGGTGTCCTCGGCGTAGGAGCGCAGGCGGTCCACAGTGGCCGGCACGGCGAACTGGGCCGCCCCCAGATGCTCGATGAAGTAGCCCCGCCGGCAGCGCCCCGCTTCCTCCAGCCGTGCCAGCACCTTGTACATCAGGCCGAAACCCCCAGGATCTGCTCGGCCATAACCGAGCCCCTGGTGACAACGCCGTAGCGGTCCAGCAGGAGCTCGGCGGTGGCGCGGGCGTGGATGGTGGGATCGAGCTCCGGCTCCGGCAGCGCGGACCAGCGCCCGGCTGCCAGGGGTGGAGTTGCTGCGGCACCTGAGCCGCCGTAGCGCCCGCCGGCAAGGCCCGGCGACCCCATCAGCCCGGTGCCGTGTGAACGCCCCAGCCTGCTGAGCCGTGGCGCCCTTGCCCGCGGTGCGCGTGCCACCTGCCGGTGCGCCGTATGGCCGCCGGCGATCAGCGCACGGACGGGGGCGAAGGTGTCCCCGGTGATGCGGCCGGCCCACGCCAGCTCCCAGAGGGCTGTCACCACCTCCTGGTCACTGAGCACCGAATCCATGCCGCCCGCGATGTCCGTCAGCTGGCGGAAGAAATAGCCGCCGCCGTTGGCCCGGAGGTGGTCCAGCAGGCGTTGCCCGGCGTCACCCGGCTGGTACTCCGGAGCGGGGCTCAGGGTGAGCTCCGCCGAGTCCGCAAGGTGCAGGCTGATCCAGCCGTCATTTCCCGGCAGGGCTCCGGCCCCGGACCACAGGACCTCCCCGGTGGCCATCAGCTCGTCCAGCATCGCCGGCTGGTAGTTGGACACCCGGCTGGCAAGGATGAGCGGCTCCCACGCGGACGCGGGGACAGGCACCCCCGAAAGCTGGTCAATGGCGGTAACGATGCCGTCCAGGCCGCGGAGCGACGGCTGGCCACGACCGCCGCCCGGAACGCGGACGTGCTGCCAGGCAGGAAGGAACCGACCGTAGGCGGCGGCGTCCACCGGTTCCACTTCGGCCCGCAGCGCCGCCAGCGAACGGCGGCGGAGCTTGCGCAGCACCTCGGCGTCGCACCATTCGCTGACGGCGGCATGCGGGAGTTCCGGTGCTGCCTGCCCAACCGGCGGCAGGTGCGCTGCCTCGGCCGGCGACAGCTCCTCTTCCTCATCTTCGCCCGCAACATCAAGGTCGTCATCGCCTGCAAGAACATCAACGGCAAGCTCGTCGTCTGCAGCCTCGTCGGTGCCGGACCCAAGCGGTCCGCCGTCGAATTCTTCGGCGCCGGCACCCTCGATGCCCGCAGGCATGACGGCACTGCCCGGCTGGGCTGCACTGCCGGGCGGGGCCGCGTTCGGCCGGAACTCGCCCTCCACTACCCGTCCGTCCGCGGCGAGCCGCTTGAGGGCGGTTCCCACCACCGCCACGCCGAGTCCCAGCCGCGCTGCCGCTTCACCGGCCGTGAACGGGCCGTGGGTCCGGGCATAACGCGAGACGAGATCCCCGAGGGGATCGGCTACCGGCTCGATGAAGGCCAGGGGAACGCCCATGGGCAGCGGTACCCCGAGGGCATCCCGCAACCGGGCGGCGTCCTCGACGGCGGCGAACCGCTCCACCCCGCCGATGTTCACCTTGATGGCCCGGTTGGCGCGCTGCAGCGCTGCCAGGTGGGCTGTCGCGGATTCAATGCTGCCATGGGCTGCCTCGGGCGCAGGCCCGCCGCCGTCCAGTCCGGCCGCGAGCTCGGCGTCCGTCGGTTCAGCGTCACTATCCGCGGCAGCCGCGCCGGCGGCAACGTCCCCGGGTGCGTTGTCCTCGCCCTGAAGCCTGACCGCCACCTCGTCAGGCGTCAGCGGCCCGAGCAGCCGCAGCAGGTCCGCCACACCCTCGAGCCCCCGTGCCCTCCGGTCCGGGGCCAGCCGCTGAAGCTCCCGCTCCGTGGCTTCAATGACCCTTGCATCCAGCAGTTCCCGCAGTTCCACGCGGCCCAGCAGCTCGTTGAGGAGCGTGGAGTCCAGTGCCAGGGCCGCGGCCCGACGTTCCGCGAGGGGTGAATCGCCCTCATACAGGAACTGGGCCACATAACCGAACAGCAGGGACTTGGCGAACGGCGACGGCTGGGAGGTGGTGGTCTGCACGATCCGCAGTTCGCGCCGTTCCACGGAGGCGGCGATGTCTTTCAGGGCCGGGAGGTCGTAGACGTCCTGCAGGCACTCGCGCACCGTTTCCAGCACGATGGGGAACGTGGGGTATTTCCGGGCGACGTCCAGCAGCTGCGCCGAACGCTGCCTTTGCTGCCACAGCGGCTGCCGTTTCCCGGGCGTCTGGCGGGGGAGCAGGAGCGCCCGCGCAGCGCATTCCCGGAACCGCGACGCGAACAGTGCGCTGCCGCCCACCTCGGCCGTGACGATCTGTTCCAGCTCTTCGGGGTCGAAGAGGAACAGCTCGGCGCCCGGTGGCTCGTCCTCCATCATGGGCACGCGCAGCACAATGCCGTCGTCGGCCGCCATGGCGGAGCCGTCCAGCCCATACCGCTGGTGGAGCCGCTGCCCCACGGCGAGGGCCCAGGGTGCGTGCACGGGCATGCCGAACGGGCTGTGCAGGATGACCCGCCAGTCGCCCAGCTCGTCATGGAAGCGCTCCACCACCAGTGTGGTGTCGCTCGGCACCACCTCGGTGGCCTGCTTCTGCTCCGTGAGGTACTGGATCAGGTTGTTGGCGGCGAACTCGTCCAGCCCGCTTGCCTTGCAGCGCTCGGCGGCGGGCCCGGCGTCGGACGCTGACAACTCGCGGACGAACGCGCCCAGCGCACGGCCCAGGTCCACCGGCCGGCCCAGCGAATCACCCTTCCAGAACGGCAGCTTGCCCGGCTGGCCGAAAGCCGGCGATACCAGCACACGGTCGTGGGTGATGTCCTCGATCTTCCAGCTGGTGGCGCCCAGCGCGAAGACGTCTCCCACCCGGGACTCGTACACCATTTCCTCGTCCAGCTCGCCCACGCGCCGGCCGCCCTTGGGCGCCGGAGCGGGTTTGCCGTCACCGGCGGGGGAGGCGGAGCCTTCCACCTCGGTGCCGATGATGTACACGCCGAACAGGCCGCGGTCCGGGATGGTGCCGCCGGAAGTCACGGCCAGGCGCTGGGCGCCGGGCCTGCCCTCGATGGTCCCGGCGTTGCGGTCCCAGACAATCCGGGGCCTGAGCTCGGCGAATTCATCCGACGGGTAGCGCCCGGCCAGCAGGTCGAGGGTGGCCTCGAATGCCGAACGGGGGAGCGAAGCGAAGGGGGCGGAGCGTCGGACGGTGGCGAACCACTCCTCGACGTCGATGCTGCCCAGCGCGGCGGCCGCCACCGTCTGTTGGGCCAGGATGTCCAGGGGGTTGGCAGGGATGCTGAGGCGCTCGATCTTTCCGCCAAGCATCCGTTCCACGGTAATGGCTGTGTGGACGAGGTCTGCCCGGTGCTTGGGGAACAGGACAGCCCTGGGACACCTCGCCCACCTGGTGGCCGGCCCGCCCCACGCGCTGCAGGCCGCTGGCCACCGACGGCGGCGACTCCACCTGCACCACGAGGTCCACGGCTCCCATGTCGATGCCGAGTTCCAGGGACGAGGTGGCCACCACGCAGCGCAGCCGGCCGGACTTCAGGTCGTCCTCAATGAGGGCCCGCTGGTCCTTGGAAACCGAACCATGGTGCGCCCGCGCGAGCACGGGATCCGCACCAGCCGAGCTGCCCGCCTGCGCCATCATGTGCGCGGGCGTCGCAGTGGACGCGGGAACGCCCGACGCCGGAACGCCCGACGCCGGAACGCCCGACGGCGGGACCGCCGCCCCGGAGCCGGCAGCTTCCAGCCCTTCCGCCCCGGGATCGTCCCACCCGCCGCCGGCCGCCACCAGTTGCCGTTCGGCGTAGATCTCGTTGAGGCGGGCCGTCAGCCGCTCGGACAGGCGGCGGGAGTTGGCGAACACGATGGTTGATTGGTTGGCCAGCACCAGGTCAACAATCTTCTCCTCCACGTGCGGCCAGATGGAAGCCTGCGGCTGGAGCCCGGAAGCCGGGCCTGAATCGAAAGCCCCGGCGGCGCCCTGCAGATCGGACATGTCCTCTACCGGCACGGACACCGTGAGGTCCCAGTTCTTCTTCGCGGGCGGGGCAACGATTTCCACCGGCGCCGAACCCGCCAGGAACTGGGCCACCAGTTCCCGAGGCTCAACCGTGGCCGAGAGCCCGATCCGCTGGGCCGGCTTGGGCAGCAGGGCATCGAGCCGTTCGAGCGATACGGCAAGGTGCGCGCCGCGTTTGGTTCCGGCCACGGCATGGACCTCGTCAATGATGATGGTGTCCACCTCGGTGAGCGTCTCGCGGGCCCTGGAGGTAAGCATCAGGAACAGCGATTCCGGGGTGGTGATAAGGATGTCCGGCGGGTTGCTCAGCAGCGCACGGCGGTCCGCCGCGGTGGTGTCCCCGGACCTGACGCCCACCGTGATAAGGGGCGCCGGAAGGTCCAGGCGCTTGGCGGTCTGGGTGATGCCGATCAGCGGGGAACGCAGGTTGCGCTCGACGTCGACACCCAGGGCTTTCAGCGGCGAGATGTAGAGGACGCGGGTCTTGCGCTTCGGGGCCCGCGGCTTCCTGCCCTTCGCCGGGCGTGTGGACGCAGCCGCATCCTCGAAGCCCGGCAGCTCCGGGGCCGCCGCGGCGGAGCCCAGCAGCCTGTCCAGGGCCCACAGGAAAGCGGCGAGCGTCTTGCCGGAACCGGTGGGCGCCACCACCAGTGCGTGCGAACCGGAGGAGATGGCGTTCCAGGCCCCGGCCTGGGCAGGGGTGGGTTCGGAAAAAGCGCCCAGGAACCAGTCGCGGGTCGGCCTGCTGAACTGGGCCATGGGCGCAGCATCCGCCGGACGCCTGCCGCCCGGGGAGGGCTTTTCCTGGGTCATGCCTCCATCATGCCCAGGCCACCGACAGGACCGCCGGCGTCCCCGGAACCCGGGCTCAAGCCTTCCGGTCCTGCGGCAGGTCCCTGGTGGCCGGACCTTCCAGCAGCGTGCCGTCACTGCTGAAGCGGGAGCCGTGCAGGGGGCAGTCCCAGGTCCTTTCGTTGTCGTTCCAGTGCACGATGCCGCCCAGATGGGTGCAGACGGCCGACAGCTTGCAGGTGGTCCCGTCAACGGTGGAGACGGCCACGGGGCGGGTCCCTTCGCGGTACACCTTGCCCTCGCCCTCGGCGGGAACAACGGGCGCGGCCGCAGGAACATCCTTGCCCCGTTTCAGCGCCCTGGTGCCTTCCGTTTTCAGGCCTTTCGCCGCCAGTTGCCCCCATCCGGAGGCAAGCTTGGCTGCCACACCCGCGTTCAGGGCGACGGCGGAGAACGCTCCGGTGGGTGAGGTGACCCGGTGGTGGATGGTGTCCGCCCAGGGCACATTGCCGCCCAGGATGTCGGCGGAGATCGCCAGTGCTGCAGCGACGGCATTGGTCATGCCCCACTTGTTGTATCCGGTGCCGAAGTAGACATGCCCCCGGCCGCGGGGAAGCTTGCCGAAGAACGGCATCAGGTTGGTGGCCATATAGTCCTGCGCGGACCAGGCGTGCGTGGTCCTTGCCCCCGGATAGTGCTGGCGCGTCCAGTCGAGCAGCCCTTGCAGATGCGCCTTCTCGGACTCCGACCGGCCCACATGGTGGCCATGGCCGCCCACCAGCAGGAGCCTGCGGCCGTCGTGCTCGTAATCGCGCAGCGAGTGCGTGGGCTGTTCCACCGAGATGTACATCCCGGCCGGCGGCTCCTGCCCCTCCTGCAGCTCAAGGGCCGCGGCGTAGGACCGGCTGGGCTTCAGCTTGGCGAAGTACAGGCCGCGGTCCAGGACCGGGATGCCGGTGGCAAGCACCACCCGGTCCGCGCGCACGCTGCCCCGGCTGGTCCGCACCACCGACGGCTGGTCACCGGCGACGTCCCGCAGCCGCACGCCGCCCACTACCGTGCCGCCCCGGCCGCGGATGTCCGCCACCAGTGTGTCCACCACCTCCATGGGATGGATCTGCGCCTGGTCGGGGAGGCGGACGGCGCCGTGCACCGCGAACGGCAGGCCGGCGTCGCGCACGTATTCCATGGCCAGCCCCGCGGTGGTTCCGGCGCTCACCTCCTCGCGCAGCTTTTCCGTGCCCTGGGCCGTCGCCGCATAGGTGTAGGCGTCGCGGCGCTGGTACGCGACGCCGTGGTCGTCGAGGTAGCGCAGCAGCCAGGACTGGCCTTCGCGGTTGCCGTCAACGTAGGCCTGGACCTGCTTCGGGGAGTACTGGCGGGCGAGCTGGGACAGGAAGGTGCCCTGCAGCAGGGTCACCTTGGCCGTGGTGTTGCCGGTAGTGACGGCGCCCGGATGCCGCGCCTCAAGAACAGGACCTTCTGGCCGGAGCGGGCCAGCAGCAGCGCGGTGACCAGGCCGGTCAGCCCTGCGCCGGCCACCACAGTGTCGTACGTGGTGTCGGGTTCAAACGGATCGGAAGTGAAGGCCGCGCTGCGGTCCAACCAAATCGACGTCATGCCAACTCAACCTGCCTCCGGTCTCAGTGGCCTGGTGGGGCCAGTTTGTAATGGGTCCGTTATAGACCTGACCTATCAGTTCCGCAGTTGCTAAGTATACTTACTTTGTCGGGGTAGTCTATGGTCAGGCGCAGCCCGGCAGCCATGGAAACGAAAACGACAAACAGCAGGAGAAATCATGACAAGCATGAGTTCCGACGGTCGTACCGTAGGCCGGACCAACATTCAAAAAGCAGCCCTCGCCGTGGGAGCGGTCTTCCTCCTGGTGGGTGTGCTGGGCTTCATTCCTGGCATCACCACCAACTACGAGACCATGGGCTTCGCCGGACATGAATCCGGAGCCCTGCTGCTGGGCATCTTCCAGGTGTCTGTGCTGCACAACATCGTCCACCTGCTGTTCGGCGTGGCCGGCGTCGCCATGGCCCGCACCGCCGCGCAGTCAAAGAACTACCTGGTGATTGGCGGTGCCATCTACCTGGTCCTGTGGCTTTACGGTCTGCTGATCGGCCTGGACACCCCAGCCAACTTCGTCCCCGTCAACATGGCGGACAATTCGGCTGCACTTCATCCTGGGCGTTGCAATGCTTGGCCTGGGATTCGCGCTGTCCCGCGGCACTGCCCGCGCCGGCCGCCCCACAACGGCCCACTAACAGGTACCGAAACACCAGCCGCGCAGCCATAGGTTCGCGGCACAGATAAGAAACTGCAGGCGGTCCGGCACAAACCGGACCGCCTGCAGTCGTCAGTAGGGAAGCCCCAGGGGAGCCTACGCGGGCTGGAAGGCCCCGATGCTGAGCAGCGTGATGCCGGCGTTGCTGCATGCCTTGGTGGGCTGCGGCAGGAACAGCGAGGCAGTGTCCTCCGGCGGGTAGATACGGTAGCCGGCTGCGTCCACCATGGCGCAGTCCATGTAGTTTCCAGCCTGGGTGTAGCGCAGGACGGCGGTGCCGGTTTGGCCGGGTGCCAGGAGGACGTCCGTGACGGGCGTGGATTCGTCACGGGAGGCGGGCGCTCCGATGGGGGCGCCGGCGTTGTCTGCCGCCAGCGAGACCCCGGCGAAGCCCTTGAGCAGGCAGGGCTCCGTGCCGCTGTTGGTGAGGCTGAGCTTCATGTAAACACTGCCTGCAGCGCCGCCGCCGGATGCGTCGGTGGCCGCGGTCAGTCCTGCGGCCTTGCACAAGCCGAGGGCTGCAGGAGTGGACGTTGCCGGCGCGGTGGACGACGGCGGAGCGGACGACGGCGGCGCAGACGTTGCGCTCGGGCTGGGCGTGCCGGTACCCGGCGCCGTCGTGGTCGCCTGGGTCTGCGGCTGGCTTGGACCGCAGGCGGTGAGCAGAAGGGCAGCCGCTGCGGCCGCCGTCGACATGGCTATCCCCTGGAAGATTCTCTGAGACCTCATGGCACAACCTTCGCGGCAGCGCCTGCCGGCGTCAACGATGCCGCCGGTCTGGCGACTGTTTTGATGCCCGGATCGTGATGATCCGGGCATCAAACCCTGGCTACCTGCTGGCCGCGCCGTCCGTGGCCTTGCGCCGCGCGCCGCTCCGCAGCAGGGCTGCACCGCCCAGGACCAGCCCGCCCACGCCGGCAGCGAGGCCTGCCCAGCTGCGGGCTTCGGCTCCGCTGTCCGTGACCGCTGCGGCCTGCTCGGTTTCTCCGGCCCCCTCCTGCGTTGAGTGCGCCGCGACTTCCGTCCCGTGGCCGCCACCCTCAGCCGCCGTCACGGTGATGGACGGGGCCGGTGCCTCCAGGGAATGCGGATCCTCGCCGTCCTTCGCGATCTGGGACCAGTCGGTCTGGCCCGTCTCGCAGGTCTGGAGCGTGGGGAAGTGCAGCGTGCTGCCGGCCGCATCCGGGAGCTTCACGGACAGGACCAGTGCGTCACGGAGGTCGTGCGGCAGGGGTTCCTTGGCCGTGTAGACGATCCGGCTGGTCCGCTTGGTGATGGACGATCCGTCCGCGAGCTTTTTGGGCTCGGGGAGCGTCTCGGTCACCTTTTCCACCGTCCAGTTGGGGTTGACGGTGGGCTGGGCGTCGTTGAGTTCGGCGGGCAGCGTGATGGCCACTTTGGTGGTGCCCGATTCGTCACAGCCGTGGGGAATCCCGAAGGTCAGGAGGGCGTAGGAGTTGGCGTCGGTTTTGTCGGGCGTGACGCCGACATGTGCCGCGGCGCCGCCCGCCGCTGCGAGCATCAAGGCTGCCGCGCCGCCCGTGGCGGCGGCGGTGGTCAGGGTACGGCGAAAAATGGACGTGGTCATGGGGTTGCCTTTCTGGCGCACGCCCGGTCAGGGCGTGCAGAAGTTTGAAATGCCCCGCCGGCAGTGGATGCGGCGGCGTGGGTTTAGGAATAAAGCGCGACGGCGGAAGGCGGGCCGCGTCGGCTGTCCTGCCGCAGGTTCCGCCAGGGACGGCGGGGACGGCGGCAGGCGGGAAGACTGCGAAAACCGGGGAACGGCGTCGGGCGCCTCTGCACGGGGAAGCCCCGCGAGCGGACGAAGCCAGGCAGCCAGGGCCCACCACGCATCCTCGCCCTTGGCCAGCAACAGCGCGCAGCCCAGGGTGGCCAGAGCGTGTGCGGCCAGCATCAGCGGTGCCGAACCGGGATCGCCGGCGGGTGCGTGCCCGGCGACGGTGACCAGTTCGGGCAGCACCGGAGTGCCTCCGCCGTGCTGATGGCCGCAATGCAGGCTGGCCGGACCCAGTGCGAGGGCCGGGGCGCTGAATGCAGTGAACGCTTCATGCAGAGCCAGCTGCCCAGCACCAAGGAGCGCCCCCACAGCGGGAAAGGTGAGCCGCAGCCGGGTGGCGGCCGTGCTGGCGAGTCCGGTCAGGGCCAGGACCGCCAGCAGGATGCCGGGGGCCGGGAGGTGGCCGCCGCCCACCACGTGGGCTCCCGCCGCCAGGGTGAGGATCGCAGCGGCGAGGGCCGAGGAGCGGAGGAAGTGGAAGGGCGCGCGCGGCTTGTGTGACGGCACGGCTCCTCCTCTCCCCGTAGCGGTTGCCGGCGGTATCCCGGGCATGGTTCCGCCGGTCCAGATTCTATCGGTGATTGGCGCGCCGGCAGGTGCCGCTGCCTGCCGCCCGTCCTGCTATCCGACGCCTGCCAGCAGTTCAGCGAGGACATCCGCGGCGGTGTCGTGCCGGATCAGGGGAGCGGCCTGGCCGGCCCAGAGGGACATGAGTCCAATGTTCCCGCGGGAGGCGGCCTCCGGCCGGAAACGCCCTGTCAGCCAGTTCTGGATGGGGAACGGCGCGATGGACCGGGCATCGGCCAGGTCGGTGGTAACGCGGTTGGGGATGCCGCGGGCCAGCCTGCCGCTGAGGGCCCTGGTGAGGACCGTCCGGCCGGCCGACGGGCTGAAAAGCAGCGAACGGTAGGCGGGGACCGCCGCCGACTCGCGGGTGGCCAGGAACGCTGTCCCCACCTGCACGGCTTCCGCACCGAGGGCAAACGCAGCAGCAACCCCGCGCCGGTCGGCGATTCCGCCGGCAGCTATCACCGGGATCCGCACGGCGTCGGCAACCTGCGGGACCAGGGCAAAGGTCCCCACGAGCGATTCGTCTGCCGGCCGCAGGAAGGACACGCGGTGCCCGCCGGACTCCATGCCGCTGGCCACCACGGCGTCCACGCCGCCGGCCTCCAGCGCCACGGCCTCCTCCACGGTAGTGGCGGTGCCGAGCACCTTGATACCGCGCCGGTGGGCGTCCTCCACTACCTGGGGTGCGGGGACACCGAACACAAAGCTGACGACGGCGGGAGACGCTTCCAGCGTGGCCTCCACCTGTTCGCCGTAGTCAGGCAGGTACCGCGAGGGCATCTCCGGCAGCGGGATCCCGAGTTCCTCGAAGTACGGCTTCAGCAGACCTGTGAAACGGTCAAAATCGGCCTGGTCCACCGCCTCGGCTTCATCGCCCGTGGGGATCCACAGGTTGAGGGCGAACGGCCTGTCCGTTGCCTCGCGAAGGTCCGCCGCTGTCCTGCGGATGGCACCGCCGTCGTAGCCGTAGAAGCCGTAGGAACCCAGGCCGCCGCCGTCGCTCACTGCTGCCGTGAGCTGCACGGAGGAGACGCCGCCGAAGGGTCCAAGGACCACGGGCGCGTCGATGCCGAGAAGTTCGGTGATGGGGGTGCTGCGGAAAGCGGTGAAGTCCGGCGGGGTCATGGCTGTCTCCTGGCTGGTTGCCGTTGGCGGGTCCGTCCCTAGTCTTGCAAAACCTGGGTCTTGCAAAGCTGGGTCTTGCAAAACCAAGCTGCCGTTCCGGCCTTTTTATCGCGGCCCTACTGCGGTGCCGGTGACTCCACCAGGTCGTAGCCGTCCGAAATGTGGAACAGGCGGCGGCCACCGGCGGGGGCGATCACCCACACCACGTCGCCGTCTGCGGTGCGGGCATCCACGAGTCCCGCATGGATGCGGGCGCCGTTGCGCCGGAGTTCCACGGTGTCGCCAATTTCAACTTCGTCCCAGCGGGTGGGGCTCTTGACGCGGTTCGCCATTGAAGTCACGGGATTTTCCTTAGGTGGTTGGGCGGCTGTCCAGCCGTTCCTGCTATCAAACAGGCGCGGACCCGGTGGCTTCAATGGAGGACTGACCACGCCGGCCGCCGGCCGCTTGTGCAGCCCTCCAGCACAAGCGCTGGCCCTGGCCACGGTTCCGCCTTCCGGCCCGGGGCCTAAGCCGGGCACTGGGGGCGCAGCTGCGCGCGGCGTTAGACTGCGTTCGTAAGTGCCAGACGATCCAAGGAGATGTTCATGGACTACACCGGAAGCCAGTCGGAAAAGGTTGTTCCCGCTGGTGAGCTTGGCCGCAACCACATCGGCCAGACCATCAGCTTCCAGCCCAACGAATTCACAGTCGTCTTTGGGAAACTCGCCGGCGTCGCCCGGACGGAAGCGATGGTCTACCTTTCCCTGCAGGGGGTTGGAAACGGCACGCACCTGAAGGATGAATACGACCTGCCGCTCACCCATGACGTCTACGTGCCGGTGGACGTCATCACCAACGCCGAATCCACCATCAAGGACCTGTTCGGCAAGGTCCAGGAAAACCTCCGGGGCGCAGGCCACAAGGGCGAGGACCGCACAGACAAGCTGTAGCGACCCCCCCGAGCGTTGCGGACGGCGGCGGGATCTTCCCGCCGCCGTCCAGCCTGCCCGGCACTAGTTTCCTCAGTACGCCTTGACCCGCTGCTCCACCACCAGGTGGATCAGGGCGAAGGCGTTGTCCTGGTCGATGGCCTCCAGCGCAGCGTCCAGCGCCGCCGGAATATCCCCGTCCTCCGTAACCGTGATGCCAAAACCCCCGAATGCCCTGGCCATCAGCCCAAAGTCGGGGTTCTGCAGCTGGGTGCCGGAAATTCGGGCGGGGTAGTGGCGTTCCTGGTGCGTACGGATGGTGCCGTATTCCTGGTTGTCCATCACGATCACCAGCGGTGTTGCACCGTACTGCGCTGCGGTGGCTAGTTCCTGCCCGTTCATGAGGAACTCGCCGTCGCCCGCGATGGTGACAACCCGCCGTCGCGGATCAGCCAGGGAAGCCGCGATGGCTGACGGCACGGAGTAGCCCATGGAGCCGTTGCGGGCGCTGATCATGGACGCGTACCGGCGGGTGGGGAAGTAGCGGTGCGCCCAGTTGGTGTGCTCGCCCGCCCCGAAGGTGACCATGGCATCGGCCGGCAGCCTGGGGACGAGGTTCGCCATCAGTGTGTCCATCCGGGCCTGGCCGGCTGCCGGAGCAGCCTGGGGCAGCGCAGCGAACCGTTCCTGCTCCCCCCGCATCCTGCCTGTCCAGGCCTTCCACTCATCCTTCACCGGCAGGTGGATGTCCTGAAGATCGCGCACAAAGGCTTCCGGCTTGGCCAAAACTTGGCGGGACACCGGGCCGGAACGGCCGCGCAGTGACGGATCTGCAGTCACCAGGAAGTTCTTCTTGTTCCAGTCCTGCCGGCAGACAAAGCCGTCCGTGATCACGTCCCCCGGCACGGTTCCAACGAACACCAGCAGGTCGGTTTCCTCGAGCAGGTCGTACGTGGGACGCGGCCGGCCGTACCCGATGGGCCCCGCGTACGAGGGGGAATCGAACGGCACTGTTCCCTGCGTCCGCCATTCCGCCGCTGCTGGAATCCGGTGCTCCTCCAGCCAGGCGGTGAGCTGGTCTGCCGCCTCCTGGGTCCAGTCATTGCCGCCCGTCACGAAGAGCGGCTTGCTCGATTCCGCCAGGGCTGCCTCGAGGGCCTCCGCGTCCGTCCTGGCCATGCCGCCGCCAGCAACCGGGATGGCAGGGTGCAGCACCGGGCTGATCTCCTGCCGGATGATGTCCTCCGGCAGCCCCACTACCACCGGCCCCGGCCGTCCGCTCATGGCGGCGAACATTGCCTCCGCCACGATTTCGGATGCCCGCTCAGGATGGTCCAGGGTCATGACCCGCTTGGCGCCGGTATCGAACAGGCTTTGATGTCGAACTCCTGGAACGCCTCCCGGTCCCGGTGCGCGAAGGGGATCAGGCCCACGAAGAGCAGCATGGGGGTGGAGTCCTGCCACGCCGTGTGCAGCCCCACGTGCGCGTTCGCCGCGCCGGGGCCCCGGGTCACCATGGCAACACCCGGGCGCTGGTGCATCTTCCCGTCCGCCTCGGCCATGTAGGCGGCCCCGCCCTCGTGCCGGCAGACGATGGTCTGGATGTCGGAACTGTGCAGGCCGTCCAGCACGTCCAGGAAGCTCTCGCCGGGAACCGACATATGTGCGTTCCACGCCGTGGGCGACGAGGGAATCAACAATCACGTGCCCGGCGGATTTCAGGGCCGGGGCGGGCGCGTCCGGACGCGGTTGCTCCTCCGTCCGGGCGTTGACGACGGCGGCAGGCGCTTCTGCGGCGGGCGTAGTGGGAGAGGTGGCCAGGGTGGATTGTGGCTCTGGTGTCATGTTCTTTTTCAGCTAGGTGTTCTGGCGGTGGATTTGCGGCTGCGGCCCGTGTGGCGTGGGGCTACCGGATCGGGGTCCGGTTGGCGATGACGGGGGATAGTCCGGTGTGGCCGTCGCGGGTTGCGGCGATTTCGTGGATGCGGGTGCGGCAGGCGTACCAGCCGATGACCATGAGGATGGATGCGATGGCGGTGACGAGCATGGTGAGGGGGGATTCGATGAAGACCATGACCAGGACGCCCACCAGGAAGAGCAGGGACAGGTAGCCGGTGTAGGGGGCGCCGAACATGCGGAAGGAGGGGCGTTGCAGCCAGCCTTTGTCCGCCCAGCGTTTGAGCTGGATCTGGCACAGGACGATGGTGGCCCAGGTCATGATGATGCCCACGGAAGCGACGTTGAGGACGATTTCGAAGGCTTGGGCGGGGACGAGGTAGTTCAGGGGGACGCCGAGGAGGGAGACGGCGGCGGTGATGGCGATGCCGCCGTAGGGGACGCCTGCTTTGTTCATGCGGGAGGCGAATTGGGGGGCGGAGCCGTTGACGGACATGGAGCGCAGGATCCGGCCGGTGGAGTAGAGGCCGGCGTTGAGGGAGGACAGGGCGGCGGTGAGGACGACGAGGTTCATGATGACGTCCACGCCCTGGATGCCGATGGAGCCCAAGAAAGTGACGAAGGGGCTGACGCCTTTTTCGTAGGAGGTGTAGGGCAGCAGCAGGGCCAGGAGGATGACGGAGCCGACGTAGAACACGGCGATGCGGAAGACGACGGAGTTGATGGCCTTGGGCATGATTTTTTTCGGGGTTTTCGGTTTCGCCGGCGGCGGTGCCGACGAGTTCGATGGAGGCGTAGGCGAACAGGACGCCTTGCATGAGGATGATCATGGGGAGCAGGCCGTTGGGGAAGATGCCGCCGTTGTCGGTGATGAGGCTGATGCCGACTTGTTGGCCGTCGACGGGGGTGCCGAAGATGACGAAGTAGGTGCCGACGATGAGGAAGATGACCAGGGCTGCGACTTTGATCAGGGCGAACCAGAATTCCATTTCGCCGAAGACCTTGACGGAGACGAGGTTCAGGGCGAGGACGACGATGAGGGCGATCAGGGCCCAGGCCCATTGCGGGACGGCTGCCATCCAGGGGATGTAGTTGCCGAAGAAGTTCATGTAGAGGGCCGCGGCGGTGATGTCCACGATGGTGGTGGTGGCCCAGTTGATCCAGTAGAACCAGCCGGAGACGAAGGCCGCTTTTTCGCCGAAGAATTCGCGGGCGTAGGAGACGAAGGAGCCCGAGGAGGGCCGGTGCAGGACCAGTTCGCCCAGGGCGCGCAGGATCAGGAACGCGAAGAACCCGCACACGGCGTAGGCGATGACCAGGGACGGGCCGGCCGCGTTGAGCCGGCCGCCGGCGCCCAGGAACAGGCCGGTCCCGATCGCACCGCCGATCGCGATCATCTGGATCTGCCGCGGCTTCAAATTCTTGTGGTAACCCTTATCCTCCGCATGCAGCGCCTGCTCCGATGCATGGGCGTGCCCGCCGTCGGCCTGGGAAATGCCAACCTCGTCATTGGGGTTTTTGGGCATGGTTGATCCTTTCGATCCGGGGAAGATCTGGCTGGGTGGGGATTAAGTTGGGAGGCTGGGCCTAGAAGACGGACCAGCCGGTGAGGTCGGAGAGTTCGGCGAGGGCTGCAGTGCCGGCCAGCGAGTTGCCTTTGGCGTCCAGGCGTGGGCTCCAGACGCAGATGGTGCATTTGCCTGGAACGATCACCAGGATTCCGCCGCCCACCCCGCTTTTGCCCGGAAGGCCCACGCGGTAGGCGAATTCGCCGGCGGCGTCGTACATCCCGCAGGTCAGCATGATGGAACCGATCCGCTTGGCTTCGCTGGGGGACAGGACCGGTCCCCGGGCGCGCTGGCCGTCCCGGGCCAGGAAAAGCCCGGCCGTGGCGAGTTCAACGCACGACATCATGATCGAACACTGGCGGACATAGCTTTCCACCACCGCTTCGGCGGGCCGCCGGAGGTTGCCGAAGTCCTTCAGGAAATGGGCTAGTGCCAGGTTGCGGCTGCTGCGGGCCAGCTCGCTGGCGGCCGCGGCCTCGTCGATGAAGGGCCCGGGCCCGGTGTTCTCCGGCCTGTTCCCCGCCTGTTCGGTGACGAACCGCAGAAGCTGCGTGGCGGCGTCGGGCGTTTCCTCCATCAGGTGGTCCGTGACCACCAGGGCGCCGGCGTTGATGAACGGGTTGCGTGGAATGCCGTGTTCCACCTCCAGCTGCACCAGCGAATTGAAGGACGTTCCGGACGGTTCGCGCAGCACCCGCTGCCAGAGCGCACCGGCCTTGCCGCCCTGCAGTGCCATGGCCAGCGTGAAGACCTTGGAAATGCTCTGGATGGAAAACGGGACGTGTGCGTCCCCGGAGCTGAAGACTTCCCCGGAGGTGGTGGCCACCGCGATCCCGAACCTGTCGAAAGGGACCTCCGCGAGGAACGGAATGTTGCCGGGGACGGATCCCGCTTCCCGGCGGGGACGGTGCTTGCCGACGATGTCGTCGAGGAGGCCACCCAAAGGTGGTGCCTGGAGTGTTGCGGTCATTTCCTGCCTGGCAGATCGTGGTGGTTGGCCGCCCACTCCTGGATGTGGAGCAGGGCGACAAGGGAATCGCGGGGGTTGCCGAAGTCCAGGCGGGTTACCCGCGCGGCCTTGCTGACCCGGTAGTAGACGGTGTTCTTGTGGAGGTTCATGCGCTTGGCGCACTCGGCGACGTCGAAAGACGCGTCGAAATACGCGCGCAGGGTTCCGGCGAGCTCGGCATCCTGCTGGAGCAGCGCCGCCAGGCTGCGGTGACGGAAGGGGGACGACGTGAAATTGCGGACCGCCTCGCGGAAGAGGATCTCCTCCTCGAAGTCGTCCACCGTGGCAACGGCACCCGCGTCCGCACTCCCCACGCAGGCCAGCAGGGCTTCCGTGATGCGGGTGGCCGTATGGATGGACAACAGGTCCGGGACCACGGGACCGACGGCGGCAAAGGGGGCAAGGCCAAGGTGCTTGCGGGCATCCCGGACAATGGCCTCCGCCAGGGTGCGCAGCCCCGGCTCGGAGGCGGTGGACTGCAGCCCGGGGATGATGATGGCGGTATCGCCGTTGAACTGCCCGACGACGGCGGAGGCCTTGTACGCGGCGGCATGGATGGATGCGAGGTTGGCCAGTTCGCCGTGCTTGAGTGCCGCGTCGTCGGCCTGGGAGTTCGCGGCGGACATGCCGAGCAGGACCAGGGCGGCTGGCCGGTCCGCCGGGATCTTCTCGCTGTGGGCGCTGGCCGCGGCTTCAGCCGGACCGGACAGGAGCCGCACGATGCGGTCCTCCCGCATGTGCACGGACTGCTGGTTGCGGTAGCGGATCAGCTCGGCGGAAACCCGCGCGGCGGATCCTGTCAGGATGTTATCGACGTCCGGGCCAAAGCCTTCCCCGGTTTCCTGGAGCCAGATGTAGCCCATGATCCTGTCGCCGGCGAACAGGGTGATGGCTACCCGTTCACGCAGCCCGTCCTGCGGCCTGGCCGGGACGCGCACCGGCAGCCGGGTGCGGTGGAGTTCACGGTAGGCGCCCAGGTCCTTGAGCAGCAGTTCGTATTTCCGCGGACCGCGCCGGGCCAGGATGGAGGCTTTCCGCAGTTCGTCGATGTCGTTGGTGACCGTGGAGTAGGCGAGGACCTTGTTGGCGGCGTCCTCGATGACCACGTGGCTGGAGGTCAGCCGGGCCGTGGTCTGGGCGATGGCAAACAGGTCCTCCTCGAGGAGGGTCAGCACCTCGCTCTGGTAGCTGCGCGGCTGGATCCTGTCCTTCGCAATGGACAGCAGGCGGTCCCAGTCAGCTCCGGGATCCATCAGGAGCAGCCCTGCCCCGGCAGTGTGCAGGAGTTCCTCCGCCTCGGCAACGTCTTCCCGGTTGCCCTTGATCGCCACCACCGGCGGGGGATTCTGCAGGAGCCGGCGCAGGGCAGGCAGGGCAGAACGGCCGCGCACGCCGATCAGCAGGACAAATGCCCCTGCTGCATCCGCCGTCCCGTCATCGGCGTCCAGGATGAGGAGCCGCTCGATGGCCGACCGGTCGGGGCGGGCCGGAGGATGAGGCTGGCGGAACCCAGGGGGAGATCCGAGAGGATGTCGTCCACCGTAACCGCGGCCATGGGTTTCCTTTTGCGTTGATTCCGCCGGACGGCTCTGTCCGGTCACCTCATCGTAACCAGCGCAGCGGGCCCCAATTATGGAATGCGAACCAAGCCTGCAGTCCCCTTTTTGGATTCCGGCCCATGGAAGGGGCAGTACCGAAAGTCCCCGCCACGGCGTGCTGTTTCGAAAAAGTTGTTCAACAATACCTTGCCAAGATTGTTGAACAACCTGTATTGTCACTGGGGACGATAATTGTGACTCCAGTCACCTTAGGCAATGGATGGAAACCATGGCAGAACCCGGCATCAAACTGAACCTGAGCACTTCCGCCCGGCGCACCGCGCTCCTTGGCGCCATGTTCCTCATGGCCACCAGCGCCATCGGACCGGGCTTCATCACCCAGACCACGGTGTTCACAGCCCAGATCGGGGCCGCATTCGCCTTCGCGATCCTGGCCTCGATCCTGATCGACATCGCAGTCCAAATGAACGTCTGGCGGGTCATCGGCGTCACCGGGCTCCGGGCGCAGGAACTTGGCAACAAGGTCCTTCCCGGCGTCGGCTGGTTCCTCTCCGGCCTGGTGTTCCTTGGCGGCGTGGTCTTCAACATCGGCAACATCGCCGGTACCGGCCTCGGCGCCAACGCCATGATGGGTGTGGACCCCAAGATCGGCGGTGCGGTCTCGGCCGCCGTCGCCATCCTGATCTTCATCAGCAAGAAGGCCGGCATGGCGCTGGACCGGATCGTGGTGCTGCTGGGTGCCGTCATGATCCTGCTGATGATCTACGTGGCCATCGTTGCCGCCCCGCCGCTGGGAGAGGCCCTGAAGAACACGTTCCTCCCCGAAACCGTGGACTTCCTCATCATCACCACCCTGGTGGGCGGCACCGTGGGCGGCTACATCACCTACGCCGGTGCCCACCGCATGCTCGACTCCGGCGCCACCGGCATCCGGCACGTCAAGGAGATCACCCGCAGCTCCGTCCTGGGTATCCTGGTGACCGGTCTGATGCGCGTGCTGCTCTTCCTGGCCATCCTCGGCGTCGTTGCCGGCGGGACGGTCCTCAGCAGCAACAACATGGCGGCCGAGGCCTTCGGCGCGGCCGCCGGTGAAATCGGCATGCGGATGTTTGGCGTGGTTCTTTGGGCCGCTGCCATCACCTCGGTCATCGGCGCAGCCTTCACCTCTGTCTCCTTCATCACCTCCTCCCGCACTCCCGAGCGCAAGCGGAACCTCATCACCGTCGCGTTCATCGCCGGCTGCGCCATCGTGTACATCTTCCTCGGCCAGGCGCCCCAGCAGCTGCTGATTTTTGCCGGCGCCTTCAACGGCCTGATCCTGCCGGTGGGCTTTGCGGTCCTGCTCTGGGTGGCATGGCGCCGCCGCGACCTGATGCACGGCTACGCCTACCCGAAGTGGCTGCTGCTGGTTGGTGCCGCAGCCTGGATCCTCACCGTGTTCCTCGGCTGGAATTCGGTCATGGGGCTGGCGAAGCTGTGGGCATGATGGACCGCTCCAGCATTACCCCTGCCGCGGCGCGCGAAGCGTTCCGCGGCGGGCTGGTGGAACCGACGTCGGGCTGGTCCCGCGGGTACGCGCAGGCGAATGTGCTTGCCATCCCCCGGGAGCACGCTTTCGATTTCCTGCTGTTCGCCCAGCGCAATCCCAAGCCGTGCCCCATCCTGGGCATCCTCGAACCGGGCGAAACCAGCGGTCCGCTGCTGGCCGGCGGTGACATTCGAACCGATGTGCCCAAGTACACGGTGTACCGCGACGGGGAGAAGGTGGACGAGCCCACGGACATCACCGGCCACTGGCGTGATGACCTGGTGACGTTCCTGATCGGCTGTTCCTTCACGTTCGAGGCCGCCCTGCAGGACGGCGGCATCGGCATAGCCCACATCGAGCAGGGCGCGAATGTGCCGATGTACCGTACCAGCCGCCAGTGCGCCCCCGCCGGCACCATGTCCGGTCCAATGGTGGTCTCGATGCGCCCCGTCCCCGCCTCGCAGGTGGCCGACGCGGTCCGCATCACCTCCCGCTACCCGGCCGTGCACGGTGCACCAGTCCACGTGGGCAATCCCCACGAACTGGGCATCAGCGATCTTGCCCGGCCGGACTTCGGCGACGCCGTGACCATTCCCGTTGGCCATATTCCGGTGTTCTGGGCGTGTGGCGTCACGCCGCAGGCCGCCGTGATGCAGTCCCGGCCCCCGCTTGCCATCGGCCACGCGCCCGGCCACATGCTCATCACCGACGCGAGAGACAGCGACTATCTGGTTCCCTGAACCTGGCGCCTTTGAAACGGAGAGGGCCTGCACCGGTTGGTGCAGGCCCTCTCCGTTTAACAGTTGCCGGTCAGTGTCCCGTGCCGGTCAGTGCCCTTTGGTGATCAGCGTCCCGTGCCGGCCAGGTGGCCCAGCAGCTCGGCTTCGGCGGCATCGAGGTAGGCGCGCAGCCCGGCCGCCGCCTCCTCCCGTTCACCCGCGCGGAGCCGTTTCACAAGCTCCACGTTGCGCTCCACGTAGTGGCTGTGGAAGTCGGGGGCGGAGGCCATGGCATGGAAGACCAGCCGCATTTCGGCGAGCACGCGGTCCATCAGCTCCTGCAGAGTGGCGCTCCCTGTCAGGCCCACCACCGCACGGTGCAGGGCCTGGTTGGCATCCGCCATGTCCGTGACGGAGCCGGCGTTCCGGGCAGCCTGGGCGCGCTGGACAATGGCTTCCATCTCGTCCAGCGTCTGCGGAGTGAGCTCACCCCAGAGCACGGCGGCAGGTTCGATGGTCCTGCGGATGCGGTAGATCTCGCGCACCTCCTCCTCGCCCGGCGACGCCACGAAGACGCCCCGGTTGGGGATGTGCGTGACGATCGACTCGCCGGCAAGGATGGTGAACGCCTGCCGCAGGGTATTGCGGGAAACGCCCAGCGAGGCGGACAGTGATTGTTCGGACAGCTTTGACCCGGGGGTCAGTTCGCCGGCCGCGATGCGGTTCCGCAGCACGGAAGCGATCCATGCCGTCGTGTGTGCGTGTTCTGCTGCGCCGTGTGTCCCGGTATCCATGTCCGCGCCCCCAATCTCCAAGTCAACATCCGATGTTAGCCGACCGTGCCCAGCACTTCGCCGCGCACGACGACGGCCCCCGGCTCCTGCGCACCGCGGCGGAAGGTGCCGGCACCGGACGCGGCCACCACGGTTTCCATCTTCATCGCTTCCACGACGGCGAGGGGCTGGTCGGCGGCCACCTCGGCGCCGTCCTCGGCCAGCCATTTGACCAGGTTGCCGCCCATCGGCGCGGTGACCCGGCCGTCGTCGGCGGCGTCTCCGCTGTGGGTGCCGGCACCGGCAGAACCTGCACCGGCCGAAACACCGCCACCGCCGTTCATCAGGGCCGCATAAACCTGTGCCGGGAGTCCCAGCTGGACGGCCTTCCCGTCGATTTCCACGGTGAGGGTTTCGCGCCGCGCCACGGGCCCGGCAATTCCGCTCTTTAGCGAGGCCGCGAGCCGGCCGGAGAACTCGGACTCAATCCACGTGGTGTAGACGCCCAGTCGGTCCGTCGCCGTGAAGTCCGGGTCTCGCACCACGGCCCGGTGGAACGGGACCACCGTGGGCACGCCTTCGATCCGCAGTTCGTCCAGCGCGGCACGCGCGCGGCGCAGCGCCTGCGCGCGGTCCTCGCCGCGGACGATCAGCTTGGCCATCAGGGAGTCGTATTCGGCCGGGATGACGGAGCCGGAACGGACCCCGGAGTCCACGCGGATGCCGGGGCCGGTGGGTGCCTCAAAGACGTCCACGGGGCCGGGGGAGGGCAGGAAGCCGCGGCCGGCGTCTTCGGCGTTCAGCCGGAACTCGATGGCGTGGCCGGTGGGCTGGGGGTCCTCGGTGATGGAGAGCGGCAGGCCTGCGGCGATCCGGAACTGTTCGCGCACCAGGTCGATGCCGGAGGTTTCCTCGGTGACCGGGTGCTCCACCTGCAGCCGGGTGTTGACTTCGAGGAAGGAGATGACGCCGTCGGGTGCCACCAGGTACTCCACGGTGCCCGCCCCGGTGTAACCGGCTTCCCGGCAGATGGCGCGGGCGGACTCGTGGATGCGGCTGCGCTGCTCCGGCGTGAGGAACGGCGCCGGTGCTTCCTCCACGAGCTTCTGGTTGCGGCGCTGGAGGGAGCAGTCACGGGTGCCCACCACCACCACGTTTCCGTGCGTATCGGCGATGACCTGGGCCTCGACGTGGCGGGGCCGGTCCAGGAAGCGTTCCACGAAGCATTCGCCACGGCCGAAGGCTACGGTTGCCTCACGCACCGCGGAGTCGAAGGCGTCGTCGATGTCCTCCATCCGGTAGGCGATCTTCAGCCCGCGGCCGCCGCCGCCGAAGGCCGCCTTGATGGCCACTGGAACGCCGTACTGCGCGGCGAACGCCCGCACCTCGTCGGCGTTTGCGGCGGGTCCGTCCGACCCGGGGACCAGCGGGGCGCCGGCGCGGACGGCGATTTCCCGGGCGGTGACCTTGTTGCCCAGGCTGCGGATGGCTTCCGGTGACGGGCCCACCCACGCGAGTCCGGCGTCGAGCACCGCCTGCGCAAAGTCGGCGTTCTCGGACAGGAAGCCGTAGCCGGGATGCACGGCGTCGGCACCGGCGCGGGCTGCCACGGCCAGGAGCTTCCCGATGTTCAGGTAGGTTTCCGCGCTGGCGGACCCCTCCAAGGCGTAGGCCTCGTCGCTGAGGCGCACGTGCAGGGCGTCGGCATCGGGATCCGAGTAGACGGCGACGGACGCCAGGCCTGCATCGGCGCAGGCGCGGACGATCCGGACGGCGATTTCGCCACGGTTGGCGATCAGGACTTTTTTCATGGCTGCTTCTTTCACAGGCTGTTCGTGGCAGGCGTGGGGGCGGTGGGTTCCGGCTGCTGCAGGGCGCCGGGCCGGAGCGGCTCCATGGTCCCTGGGTCCACGGCCTGGAACCGGACGGTGGTTCCGGGCGGGAGCTGCGCCGCCACCGGCAGGTCTTCGGGAACGACGACGGCGATCACGGGGTAACCGCCGGTCACTGGGTGGTCGGCGAGGAAGAGGACGGGAAGGCCCGACGGCGGCACCTGCAGTGAGCCGGCAACCACTCCTTCGCTGGGCAGTTCCTCAGTCCGCGAGCGTTCCAGCGGTGTCCCGCCGGCTGAAGTATCCAGCCGCACGCCGATCCGGTTGGACTCGGCAGTGACCGCCCAGTCCTGCCCGGTCAACGCGGCGAGGGATTGCGGTGTGAACCAGTCGTCGCGGGGACCGGGGGTCACCCGAAGCACCACCGGGGCGCCGTCGGTCCCGCCCTGGCTGAGGGCCGGATGCAGGGTTGGCGGTTCCGGCTGGCCCACCACACGGCCGCGGTCTGCCGCGCCTACGGGCAGCACCGTTCCGGCGTCCAGCGGAGACGGTCCAATCCCGGACATCAGGTCCGTGGACCGGCTGCCCAGCACCGGGGGAACGTCGATGCCGCCCCGGACGGCAAGGTAAGTGCGCAGGCCGGCCTCCGGCGTGCCAAGGTGGAGGCTCTCGCCGTCGTGCAGCGGGAAGGGGGCGTACAGCGGGGCCGGGCGGCTGGCGCTGCCTGACCGGATCTCCGCGTCCGCGGGAGCGCCGGTGAGCGCGGCGGTCAGTTCGCCGCGGGCGCGGACGGACAGTCCGCCCAGGACGGTTTCAAGTACGGCATCACCCGGTGGGTTTCCCACCAGGCGGTTCGCCTGGCGGGCACCGGCGGCGTCGGCAGCGCCCGCGGGGGAGACGCCCAGGTCTCCGAAGCCGGGACGGCCAAGGTCCTGGATGAGGGACTGCGGGCCGGGGGTGATGATCTCCAGGGCGGGAACCCCGGCAGCCTGGACCCGGCAGGGGTGTCCGGCTGTGCGGCGGGTCCACCCTGTCCGGCGGATTCACGCTGTCCGGCGGGTTCCGCGACCGTCACGACTTCCACGACTTCCCGCACTGCGACATACCGGACGGTGCTGCCGGGCCGGAGCAAGGCAGGCTGTTCGCGGTCCAGGTCCCACATCCGCGCAGCGGTGCGTCCGATCAGCTGCCAGCCGCCGGGGGAGCGCCGCGGGTACACGGCGGAGAAATTGCCGGCCAGGGCCACGGAACCTGCGGGAACGGCGGTGCGCGGTGAGCTGCGCCGTGGAACATTCAGTGCGTCATGCTCGCCTACCAGGTAGGCGAAGCCGGGGGCGAACCCGCCGAACGCGGCCGTCCACAGCTGCCCGGTGTGCGCGGCGATTACGCCGTCGGCACCCAGCCCGGTCAGCCGGCCCACTTCGGCGAGGTCGTCGCCGTCGTACACCACCTCGATCCGGACCGGTTCGGCGCTGCCGGCGTTCACCGCGGCCGCGTCCCTGTCCAGCGTGGCGACGGCGGCACGGGCCGCCTGCGCCGAGGCGCGGGAATCGAAGACCGCCAGGACGGTCCGTGCGGCGGCCAGGACATCAACCTGCCCCGGCAAGGGCGTCTCCTGCAGCCGGGCGTGGACGGCCAGGACGGTTTCCAGGGAGTCGAGTTCGAGAAGGAGGGCGCGGGGCCCGGCCCAGCGGATGTGGGGGAGCTCACACGAAGCTCCGGATTTCCACGCCGGCGGCTTCAAGTTCACGACGCACCGCCGCGGCCATGGAAACGGCGCCGGCGGTGTCGCCGTGCAGGCAGATGCTCTCCGCTTCCGCCTTGATGGCGGACCCGTCGCGGGCAATGATGGTTCCCTCGGTGGCCAGCCGGACCATGTTGGCGGCCACGGCGTCCTCGTCGTGGAGGACAGCCCCGGCTTCGCGCCGGGAGACCAGGGTTCCGTCAGGGTTGTAGGCACGGTCCGCGAAGGCTTCGGCCACGCCCCGGAGGCCGGCGGCCTCGGCACGGGCCAGGGCTACGGAGCCGGGGAGCAGGAGCAGCGGCAGGTCGCCGCCGAAGGCCTTGACCGCGTCCACGACGGCCTGGGCATGCGTTTCGTGCGTGACGATGGTGTTGTAGAGGGCACCGTGCGGCTTGACGTACTGGATGCGGCCGCCCGCGGCCGTGGCCAGCGCGCTGAGGGCACCCATCTGGTAGAGGACGTCATCCGCGAGTTCCGTGGCGGAGCAGTCCAGGAAGCGCCGGCCGAAGCCGGCGAGGTCGCGGTAGCCCACGTGCGCGCCGATGACGACGCCGGCCGCAACGGCGTCGCGGCAGGTACGGGCGATGGTGGACGGGTCTCCGGCATGGAAGCCACAGGCGACGTTGGCGCTGGACACCGAGCGGAAGATTGCTGCGTCATCGCCCATGGTCCAGTTGCCGAAGGATTCCCCGACGTCGCTGTTGAGGTCAATGAAGGCCATAGTGATTCTCGTCTCGTTGAAGTGGTCTCTCTAGGATGCACGAGAATCTAAGATTGTTCAACAATCCTGGGGTATTTTTTACCGCGCCCGAGTGCTGCGGAACATGCAACGAGCCCGGCGTCCCGGCTGAAACGGCGCGGGAGTCCCCGCCAGGGCCTAACGGACCTCTGCACTGAGGAAGGGCGGACGACGGCGGGTGCTTCCCGCCGTCGCCCGCCCTTCCTGTGTTCGGGTCGGAACCTCACGGGCTCAATCAGGTGCAGGCCCGGTGGATTGGCGGATTGTGAGATGAGTGGGCATAACAGCAAGCTTCCGGCTTGCTCCGCCGGGTACCGGATTGAGCTGGGACAGCAACATGGCCACTGCAACGCGTCCAGCCTGCTCGATGGGACTTGAAATTGTTGTTAGAGGGGGGTTGCAGAAGTCCGCCCCGAAAATGTCGTCTGATCCGACAATGCTCATGTCTTCCGGTACGCGAATGCCCCGCGCCTGGAGTCGCTGCAGCATTCCAATAGCCAGCAGGTCATTGAAGACAACGCACGCTGTTGCCCCTGTTCTCAGCGCTGCATCGGCCGCTGCTGCCCCTGACGTTGTCTTGGGGATGAAAGGACCAATGCGGTGGGTCTCCATGCCACGCCTCCTGGAGTCCTCCTCAAAGACTTTCCAGCGCATTTCGTTCGACCACGATGTGGGCGGACCTCCCACGTAGCAAACTCTGTTATGGCCCAGTGAAGCCAAGTGGTCCAAGGCCTGGATGATGGCGGACGGGGTGTCGATTACTACTGACGGTGCATCAGCGGATGCCCGGTTGATGGTCACCAAGGGCTGGGACCCGGCCACCTCCGCAAGTTGCGCATCGGTGAGGCGTGAGGCTGCAAGGACGAAGCCGTCGGCCGAGCGCCGCATCTTGTGGAGTGCATCCAATTCCATCTCACTGGACTCTTCTGTATCCACCAGCAGTTGGGTAAGGCCGGCGGCTTTGAGCTGGTGCTGTGTTCCTCTGATGATGTCGAAGTAGAAGGGATTGGTGATATCCGGCACCAGGACCGCAACCGTGCCCGTCCGGCCCGAACTGAGGCCCTTTGCTTGTGAGCTGGGAACATAGTTCAACTGGGCGGCAGCTTCCTGGATGCGTTGCCGGGTGTGCTGGTTCACCCGGTCAGGCTTGGAGAGGGCCCGTGACACGGTGGACGTTGCCACCCCCGCGAGTTCTGCAACGTCTTTGATTGTTGGCATCCGGTCCGCAGGCGCGGGACCTTTGCGGGCTTCTTCATGTGCCGGGCCAGTAGCAGGAGTGGTCATGGGGCGTTCCTTTCGCGCTGACGCGTCGGATCCCGTTACCACTGCGGAAAACGCCAACAGAAATATTTCATCAGTTTTGGCAACTTATGGCAATCGCTTGCCGCAACATTGCTGCGCTCCTAAGCTGGTCGATGAATCGCCTGCAGTGACGTGCGCCACTTGTCCTTGTGGCCGTGTGGGCGTCCCAGAGGAGAGAACAATGAGGTTTAGATCGTCTACAGGGGTCGCAGCAATCGTTACGGCGGCAGCCTTGGCACTGACTGGCTGCGCCGCTGGTTCAGAATCATCCGGCACTTCAACGAACGCGGACGGGAAGGTGGACGGCACCGGCAAGACCCTGAATGTCCTGGTCGGGTCCTTCCCCAGTACCCGGAACAGCAGAAACAGTGGCAGAGCGAGATCGCCGAGAAGTTCAAGGCTGAGACCGGGGCTGAAGTGAAGTTTGAGACCTTCGCCTCGGCGAATGATGAACTCACCCGCATCCAGACATCAGTGGTGTCCGGCCAGGGCCCGGACGTGTACGGCCTCGGGACGACGTTCACACCTACCGCTTATGCCACAAATGCGTTCGTCAAGCTGTCAGATGAGGACTGGGACAAGGTGGGTGGCAAGGACCGTTTCAATCAGGCCACCCTCGGCATTTCAGGCCCTGATGAGGAGAACCAGGTAGGCATCCCCTTCGTGAGCCGCCCCTTCGTGATGGCCTACAACAAGGACCTGCTGGCTGCGGCCGGCATCGAAAAGCCCGCCACCAGCTGGGACGAACTCGCGGAGCAGGCAAAGAAGATGACCAAGGACGGCACCTACGGGATCGCCACCGGATACAAGGACAACTTCGACCCCTGGAAGTTCATCTGGGCCATGTCGGTGCAGGCCGGAAACCCGCTGGTGGACGGCGACACATTCAAAATGGATGATCCCGCCGTCAAGAAGGCCTACGAGACGTACTTCGGCTGGCTGACGGAGGACAAGGTTGTGGACCCCGCATCAGTCGGGTGGAGCAACAGCAACGCTGTGGCCGCTTTTGCCAGCGGAAAGGCCGGTTACCTGATGATGACCACGTCCAGCTCGATCCCGACTCTCGAGAAATCGGAAGTCGCCGGAAAGTACGAGTATGCCCTGATGCCCACCGTCGCCCCGGGGAGACGGAGTCCAAGTCCGAGGATGACGCCGCGAGTATCCTCTCCGGCGACAACCTGGTGGTGGCTGACTACTCCAAGCAGAAGGATCTCGCCTTCGCCTATATCAAGCTGGTCACCTCCAAGGAAGAGCAACTGAACTACCAGAAGATCTTCGGTGACCTCCCGGCCAACGCCGAGGCTCTTGCCAGCCTTAGCGACCCTAAGCTCAAGCCTCTCGCCGAGGCAGCCGAGAAGTCACAGGCAACGCCTTTCACCGGCGCATGGGGTGACATGCAGCTCGGCCTCCTCAACGTTACTGTCCAGTCGATTCCCGACCTTGCCGCCGGCAAGGTGGACAGCTCCGCCCTCGAAGCAAGGATCAAGGAGGCCCAGGAGAAGGGCCAGGCATCCCTGGACCGGGCCTCCAAGGGATAAGTTCTGATGTCAACCGACGCCTCCAACGAAATCCGGCTTGCGGCGGAGTCCGCCGCAAGCCGGGCGGCAGAGACTGCCGCTGATGTCCCCGGCCAGGAGCCGGGCAACCAGAGCAGCCCGCGCCGCAAAGGCCTGAGCGAACGGGACCGGCCGCTGTGGATGCTTATCCCGGGCGGGTTCCTGATGATCATCATCATCGTGGTACCGCTCGTCCTGGGCATCTACATGTCCGCCCTCGACCTGGACCAGTACACCCTGCGGAAGTGGATCAGTTCCCCGTTCATCGGCGTGGAGAACTTTGTCGAAGCCGTGACTGCTTCGCCGCTGCTGAACGCAGTCTGGCTCAGCGTGAGCTACTCGCTGATAGCAATGGTCGTGACACTGCCGCTGGGCATAGCCGCTGCAGTTGCAACCCAGAACGCGTTCAAGGGCCGTGCAGTCATCCGCTCGGTTTTCCTGATTCCGTACGTCCTGCCCTCCTTCGTTGTGGCAACAGTCTGGCGGACGATGTTCCAGCCCGAGGGAATTATCGACAGGGCGTTGGGCACTTTCGGAATCGACGCGGGACTGTGGCTGAACGGTCCCGAATCGTTCTGGACCCTGGTACTCGTCCAGATCTGGGCGTCCTGGCCATTCATCTACCTGCTGGCGCTCTCCGGGCTGCAGGCCGTGGACCACGAAGTGCACGAGGCCTCAGCCCTTGACGGGGCGCTCTGGTGGAACAAGCTCCGGTATGTCGTGTTTCCCTACCTAAAGGGCCCGCTGGCGCTGGCGTTCCTGATCGGAATGCTGCACCACATCAACAACTTCACGCTTCCCTTCGTGCTCTTCGGTGTACCGGCGCCCGCTGATGTGGAGGTTCTCCCCATCCTTACCTACGTCACGAGTTTCCAGAGCTTCCGCTTCGGCCTGAGCGCGGCCATGGCTTTCATCTCCCTGGTCCTCATTGCCATTCCGCTGTTCATTTACCTCCGCGCCGTTAAGCTTGACGACGCCGAATCACCAGGAGCCAAGAAGTGAGCACCTCGACCGCCAGCCGGCATTCGGCAGTACACCACGACATCCCCCGACCGGGTTCGAAACGACAGCACGAAGTGCTGCGACTCCTGCCGGCGCCCCTGCTGATCATCATCCTGGTATTCCTGGGCGCAGTGGTCCTGATTCCTGTGCTGTACATCTTCCTTGCGTCAGTGAACTCCGATATCGGCGTGGCCAACGGGGAGTTCTGGCCTTCATCGGTCACTTTTGAGAACTACGCCAAAATCTGGACCAGCGTGGGCCTCGCCACCGGCCTCACCAACAGCGTGCTGGTAGCGGGGGCCACGGCGGTAGTCTCTGCCGCCTTGTCCGTCTCCACCGCGTTTGTCCTGGTCCGTTACAGCTTCCGTGGCAGGCTGACCATCCTCCGGGGCCTGTTGGCGCTGCAGTCCGTCCCCGGAACGCTCATGGTGCTGCCGGTCTTCGTGCTGTTTTCCTCGGCTGCAACCTATCTTGGCATCCAGGTCATCGGAACGCAGTGGGGTCTTTTTGTCACCTACCTGACCTTCGCGATGCCGTTCTCCACCTGGGTGATGGTCACCTACCTCCGCGGGCTTCCCAAGGAACTGGAAGAAGCCGCACGGATCGACGGCGCATCCAACCTGGGAGTTCTTTTCCGGATCATCCTGCCCCTCAGCTGGCCCGGCATCGTTGTTTCCGGCATCTTCGCTTTCCTGCTCGGATGGAACGACGTGCTGTTCGCATCGGTCATGACCCGGCCGGAGAGCCAGACAGCTGCCGTGGCACTCCAAATTTTCGGGGCATCGCAGGAGGGCGGTGCCATCCCGTCCTACGGCCAGATGATGGCCGCAGCCCTGGTGTGTGCCGCGCCAGTGGTCATTCTTTACCTGATTTTCCAGCGCTACCTAGTAGGCGGGCTGACCGCCGGAGGAGTTAAATAACCATGGTTTCCAGCACTCAGGTCACCTGGCAGCTGTCAGGCTTCGGAGACGAAATCGACGACGACCCCGCAGTCCAGATTGCGGTGTTGCAGGCCCTCGGCGCCAACCACATCGAAGTCCGCAGCGCGTGGGGCACCAACATCGTGGACCTGAGCGATAAACAGCTCCAGTCCCTTGCGACGCTGCTGGCGGAGAAAGGCATGAAGGTCTCGGCTATCGCTTCCCCCATCGGCAAGGTGGACGTCACCCTCCCGGTGCAGCACGAAGTGGAGCGGCTGCGGCGGGCAGTGAATGCCGCCACGGTCCTGGGCGCCAAATACATCCGCATCTTCTCCTTCTACTACGGCGGTTCGGTGCAGGTGGAAAGCATCCGAGACGCCGTGATGGAGCGGATGCGGGTACTGGCCGATGTGGCGGAGGAAGCCGGCGTCGTACTACTGCACGAGAACGAAAAGGACATCTTCGGCGACGTCCCCGACAGGGTCCTTGACATCATCCAAACCGTCAATTCGCCGGCCCTGAAGGTGGCCTGGGATGCCGCGAACTTCGTCCAGGTGGGGGTCAAGCCCTTCGACGAGGGGTATGCGAAACTGCGCCCGCACCTTGAGTACCTGCAGGTCAAGGATGCTTTGTTCGAGAACGGGCATGTGGTTCCGGCCGGGGAAGGGGACGGGGATGTGCTCCGCACCGTAGAGGCACTCAAAGACGACGGGTACGAGGGCTTCGCCTCCCTGGAGCCGCATCTTGCCGGCGCCCACGGGCTCGGCGGATTCTCGGGTCCCACAGCCTTCGGTATCGCAGCACGCGCGTTTGCAAAAATCACCGCAGAAGCAGGAGTCCAGACGGCATGAGCACCCTGAACGTAGCCATCACCGGATGCGGAGTCATCGGGCGGACCCACGCCGTAGCCCTCAGGGAGTTCCCAGAGGTGCGCATTGCCGCGCTCGTTGACGCCATCCCGGCGGCGGCAGAATCCCTCGCGGACTTCATTGAAAAGAACGGCGGCGAGCGGCCGCCGCAATACCCCACGCTGGCGGAGGCATTTGCCGCCGAAGACATCGACCTCGTGGCCCTGGCAACCCCCAGCGGCCTCCACATCCAGCAGGGCCTGGAGGTCCTGGCTGCCGGCAAGCACGTGGTGATCGAAAAGCCCCTTGACGTTGACCTTACCCGGGCCCAGGAGATAGAAGCCGCGGCCAAGGAGGCCGCGGCTCAAGGGATCGTCGCTTCAGTCATCAGCCAGCACCGGTTCGACCAGTCAAGCGTCGCGGTCGCCGACGCCGTCACCAAAGGACGCTTCGGCCGGCTCACGTCCGCCATCGCCTCCGTTGCCTGGTGGCGCAGCCAGGGCTATCACGATTCCGGCGACTGGCGCGGCACGTGGTCCATGGACGGCGGAGGTGCGCTGATGAACCAGGGCGTCCACACCGTGGACCTGCTCCTGTGGTTCATGGGACGTCCCGTGGAGATCCACGCACACACCGCCCGGCTTGCCCACGAACGGATCGAGGTGGAAGACACAGCGGTTGCCACCGTCACCTTTGAAAACGGCGGACTGGCAGTCCTGCACGCCACCACGGCGGCCTACCCGGGCCTGACAGTCCGCGTCCAGCTGATGGGATCCGAAGGATCCGCCGTGGTGGACAACGACCGGCTGGAGTACTTCCACAGCAAAGACGCCGGCGGTGAATCGGCGGACATGGGCCTCCAAGGTGGTGGCAACAGGCGGAACAGGAACTGGCCAGGTATCCGGAGGAAGACTACAAAGCGGCGGACCCCACCGTCTACCCTGCCGGGCATGTCCGGCAGTACCGCGATATCCTGTCCGCCATTGCCGACGGAAGGCAGGCCGGCATCACCGTTAGTGACGCCGTCAATGCCCTCGCGGCGGTGCGCTCAGTCTACGTTTCAGCAACCCTCGGCCAGCCCGTCCTCTTCGACGACGTCCTGGCCGGCAAGTACAACGACCTTGAAGTCCGCACCGGCAGCTCCGCGGCAGAAAGCGCCTAAAGCCATGAAGTTTTCCGTGTTTACCGCATCCACCCCGCAATGGACCCCCGAAGAAGCAGTGCAGCACCTGGCCGACCAGGGCTGGGACGGCATTGAGTGGCGCATCACGGACCAGGCAGACGCCGCAGAGCCAGGCTTCTGGGCCGGCAACAAAGCCACCGTCCCGCTTACCGGAATGGAAGAACAGCTGGAAAGGATCGCCGCACTCACCTCCGGTGCCGGGCTGGAATTCTCCGGAATAGGGGGGTACGCACGCTGTGACAACCACGCGGACGTAGACCGTATGCTGGCCGCTACCGCCACGCTGGGCGCCGAAAAAGTCCGGGTGACCACACCTGCGCTGGGAACCGCGGCATGGGGCGGCGAACCGGCCAGTGGCACGCCCTACCCCGAGCTCTTTGATGGAGCCCGCCGCGATTTCGAATGGATCGCCCAACGGGCAGCGCACCATGGCGTCAAGGCTCTCGTGGAACTGCACCACCGGACCATCACCGCCTCGGCGTCGTCAGCACTCCGGCTGCTGGACGGCCTGGATCCGCGGCACGTGGGAGTCATCCACGACCTGGGCAACCTGCTCATCGAAGGCCAGGAGGACTACCTCCCGGCCTTCGAGCTCCTGGGCGACTATCTGGCCCACGTGCACGTGAAGAACGCGGTATGGGTCAACACCGGTGAAACCGACGAGTCCGGCGCAGCTGTCTACCGGAACGAGTGGGCGCCCCTGCGTTCGGGCCAAGGCAGCGTGTTGCAGTACTTCAAGGCGCTCGCCGCCCATGGCTATGACGGGTGGGTGACCGTAGAGGACTTTTCCACCGAACGACCGTTGGCCGAGCGGACGGCGGACAACCTTGACTACCTCCGTTCCGTAGCGGAACTGGCAGGGCTTTCCGTCCCGGCAGGGAGGCGCTGAACCATGGGCCAATTCATAGCGGACCATCCGGATCGGCTGCTGCCGGCCGATCCCGGTGTCCGGGACATCGCACGGTCACTGTACAAAGAGGTGGAGGGGCTGCCGATCATCTCCCCCCACGGTCACGTGGACGCGGCCGTCATCGAACAGAACAGCCCATTCCCGGACCCCGCCGCCCTCTTGGTCACTCCGGATCACTACGTCACCCGGCTGATCCATGCCGCCGGGGTGCCGATGGACCAGTTGGGCCTCGGCAGCCAACCGGCCGGCTCCCGGCAGGTTTGGCGGCACTTCTGCGAAGCCTGGCCAGCCTTTGAGGGGACCGCGTCCGGGTACTGGATCCGGCAGGAGTTCGCCCACGTGTTCGGGTTGCAGGAGGAGCCGACCGCGGACAACGCGGACCGTCTATACGACGCCCTGCAGGCCAAGCTTTCCGAGCCCGGTTTCCGCCCGCGTGAGCTGTTCAAGGAGTTCAACATCGAGGTGCTGGCTACCACGGATGACCCACTGGACTCCCTGGACAGCCATGCAGCCCTGCAGGCGGACCCTGCCTTTGCGGGCCGGGTGCTGCCCACCTTCCGGCCGGACCAGTACCTGAACATGGCGCACCCGGCGTGGCAGGACAACGTGGAGCGCCTCATCAGCGCCGCGGGGGAGGGCGCCACCGGTTACGCCGGGTATATCAAGGCGCTGGAGGCGCGGCGGCGGCACTTCGTGGAGCGCGGGGCGGTGTCCGCTGACCATGGCGTGTTCACGCCTGCCACGCTGAAGCTGGACGACGGCGAGGCGGAGCGGCTTTTCGAGCTCGGCCGCTCCGGCAAGGCAGGGCCCCGGGAACGGGATGCCTTCGAGGCGCACATGCTGTACCAGATGGCCAGGATGTCGGTGGAGGACGGCCTGGTGATGACCATCCATCCAGGCTCGTTCCGCAACCACCACACGCCCACGTTTGAGGCCTTCGGGGCCGATACCGGGCATGACATTCCGGTTGCGGTCAATTACACGGAGGCCATCCGGCCGCTGCTGCAGGACTTCGGGACGGCCAAGGACTTCCACCTGGTGCTGTTCACCCTGGACGAGACGGTGTTCTCCCGGGAGTTGGCGCCGCTGGCCGGGTTCTACCCGGCGGTGTACCTGGGGGCACCATGGTGGTTCCTGGATGCGCCCGACGCAATGCTGCGCTTCCGGTCGGCGGTAACGGAGACGGCGGGTTTCTCGCGCTCCTCGGGCTTCATCGACGACACCCGGGCGTTCTGCTCCATTCCTGCCCGGCATGATACGTCCCGGCGGATCGAGGCATCATTCCTGGCGCGCCTGGTGGCCGAGCACCGGATCAGCGAAGAACGGGCCCAGGAACTGATCATGGACATCGTGGATGCTTCTCCCCGGCGGGTGTTCAAGCTGTGAGTGCCGCGCCGCCTGTATTGAATCGCAGCTTAAAGCCGCTGCCTAAGGCGCCGGTGCGGATCGTGCACCTTGGGTTGGGTGCGTTCCACCGCTCGCACCAGGCCTGGTATACCCAGCATGCATCGGACGCGGCGGATTGGGGAATCGCAGCGTTCACCGGTCGCCGCCCTGATGCGGCGACGGCGCTTTCCACGCAGGACTGCCTCTATACCCTGGTTGAGCGGTCAGCAGGTGGTGACAGCTTCGAAGTCATCGGAAGCATCGTCGAAGCCGTGGACGGCGCCAATGTGGACAGGCTTTGCGAGCTGATTGCGGCCAGTGAGACGGCAGTCGTCATGTTGACCATCACCGAGGCGGCCTACGGGCTGGCAGCGGATGGGACGTTCGACGCCGACTCGCCGGCTGCCGCGGATGATCTCCGTGCGCTGTCGGCAATCGCAGCCGGGGGGACAGGAGTGCCTGGGTCGCCGTTGGGACGATTGGTGCTGGCCCTTGCAGGCCGGAGGGACAGCGGCGGGGGACCACTCGCCGTCGTCAGCTGCGACAACCTATCGGCCAATGGCGACGTTGCCCGCCGCGCCGTCCTGGGACTGGCAGCCGCCTTGGGCACGGGCCTCGGGGAGTGGATCGGGGCGAACGTCAGCTTCGTCAGCACCTCCGTGGACAGGATCACCCCACGAACCACGGCTGAGGATATTGAAGAAGTGGCAGAGCAATGCGGCTACAGCGACAGCTCGCCGGTGGTGGCCGAACCCTTCCGGAACTGGGTCCTCAGCGGCGATTTTCCTGCCGGACGCCCGCGCTGGGAGGAGGCTGGCGCCATCGTCGTTGACGATATAGAGCCGTATGAAAACCGCAAACTGTGGCTCCTGTAACGGTTCGCACTCGATCCTGGCGTACGCCGGGCAGCTCCGCGGTCACAGCACAGTTGCCCAGGCCTTGGCCGACCCGGTGTGCCGCAAACGCGTTGAGGATTTCTGGGACGAGGCGGCAAACCATTTGAACGCTGATGGCCTGGCCATCCCGCAGTACCGGCAGGCCCTGCTGGAGCGGTTCGGCAACGCCCGTATCGCCCATCGGCTGGCCCAGATCGCGGCAGATGCCACCAACAAGCTGCGGATGCGTGCCGTGCCAGTCCTGATGGCCGAACGGGCTGCGGGCCGCACCGGCGCGGCGAGCGCCCTGATGCTAGCCGCCTGGATGGACTATGTAGCCGGAACCCAGGACTTCCAGGATCCGCTGGCTTCAGAAATCCAGGCGGCCAACACGCTGGAGGGCGGCGAAAGGGTCCGGGCCCTGCTCCGCCTGGTCAGCGCCAGCATCGGCAATGATGCCGCGATAGTTGATCTGGTGCAGGGGCTCTGCGGATCCCTTACAGGCAACAAGGCGGCTGCCGCCGTTCCCACACGTCCCTAGACCCCCGCTTTCACTTCCGGAAGGAACAGTTGATTCCCATGAAAATCGTTGCCGCCGATGTCTTCGTGACCAGTCCGTCCCGTAACTTCGTTACCCTGCGGATCACCACTGAGGATGGTGTGACCGGTATTGGTGACGCCACCCTTAATGGTCGGGAGCTCGCCGTCGCCGCATACCTGAAGGAGCACGTTGCGCAGCTGCTGATCGGCAAGGACCCGCACCGGATCGAGGACACCTGGCAGTTCCTGTACCGGTCCTCGTACTGGCGCCGCGGCCCGGTGACCATGGCGGCGATCGCGGCGGTGGACATGGCGTTGTGGGACATCAAGGGCAAGCTCGCCGGGATGCCCGTCTACCAGCTGCTGGGCGGTGCGTCGCGCACCGGGCTGCGCGCCTATGGGCACGCCTCGGGCGCGGACATCCCGTCGCTGTTCGATTCGGTGCGGGAGCACCTGGAACTGGGCTACAAGTCCATCCGGATCCAGACCGCCGTGCCGGGCATCAAGGCCCTCTACGGTGTTGCGGCGCAGGCCCAGGCCTCGGGGGAGCGGTACGACTATGAGCCTGCCGGCCGGGGCGCGTTCCCGGTGGAGGAGGACTGGGACACCCGCGCGTACCTGCGGCACCTGCCCACCGTATTCGAAGCGGTCAGGAACGAGTTCGGGCCGGAAATCCCTTTGCTGCACGACGGGCACCACCGGATGACCCCGATCCAGGCCGCAAAGCTGGGCAAAGCACTGGAACCGTACGACCTGTTCTGGCTCGAGGACTGCACCCCGGCCGAGAATCAGGAGGGCCTGCGCCTGGTCCGCCAGCACACCACCACCCCGCTGGCCATCGGCGAGATCTTCAACACCGTGTGGGACTACCAGACCCTGATCAAGGAACAGCTGATCGACTACGTCCGGGCAGCGTCCACCCACTTCGGCGGGATCTCCCCGTTGAAGAAGGTCATGGACTTCGCCGCGCAGTACCAGATCAAGTCCGGCTTCCACGGCCCCACCGATATTTCCCCGGTCGGCTTCGCCGCACAGCTGCACGTGGGCTTGGCCATCCACAACTACGGCATCCAGGAATACATGCAGCACTCCGACAAGACCAACGAGGTCTTCGAGCAGTCCATGACCTTCAAGGACGGCTACCTGCACCCCGGCGACAACCCCGGCATCGGCGTCGAATTCAACGAAGAAGCCGCAGCAGCGTACCCGTACCAGCAGGCCTACCTGCCCTACAACCGCCTCATCGACGGAACGGTCCACGACTGGTGAACACGATCAAACCTGCCACACCCGGCAAGCTCCGTGTGGTGGTGATGGGCGTGTCCGGCTGCGGCAAGACCACCATCGGCGACCTCGTCGCCCGCGAACTCGGCGTCCCGTTCCTGGACGGCGATTCGCTGCATCCGGTGGAGAACGTGGCCAAAATGGCTGCCGGCACTCCGCTGACCGATGATGACCGCTGGCCCTGGCTCGCCACCGTCGGCGCGGAACTCGCCAAAGCCGGTGACGGCGGGTTGGTGCTCGCCTGCTCGGCGCTGCGCCGCAGCTACCGCGACGCAATCCGCGAACAGGCCCCGGACACCGTCTTCCTGCACCTGCACGGAACCAAGGAAGTCCTGAAAGCCCGCACCGAAGGGCGGACGGGGCACTTCATGCCGCCCGCACTCCTGGACTCCCAGCTCGCCACGCTGGAACCGCTCGAAGCCGACGAAGCCGGATTCGTCGTCGACATCGCTGCCCCCGTCGCGGACGTTGTGGCCGCGGCACTGACAAACCTCGCCGCCGTCGTACGCCCTGCCCCTGATCGGGCAGGCACCAAGCCGCGGCAGCCCGGCGTCCACCTGGCTGCTCCGCCGTTCAATCTCGACGGCGACGCCATCGCCTGGGTGGAAGGCACCATCGGTGCCATGACGCTTGAGGAGAAGATCGGGCAGCTTTTCATCAACCACAACAACAGCTACGCGCCGGAGTACCTCGACGGCGTGCTGGACACCTACCACGTGGGCGGCATGCGCTACCGGCCGGGTCCGTCCGCGGCCGTGCAGGAACACATCCGGTACGCCCAGTCGAGGTCGCGCATTCCGCTGCTGGTGGCTTCCAACCCGGAGATGGGCGGGGCCGGAAGCTGCGACGACGGCACGTTCGTGTCCACGCACCTGCAGGCGGGGTCGCACCCGGACAAGGGTATTGCCCGGCAGATGGGCCAGGTGGCCGGCGTCGAAACCGCGGCTTTGGGCTGCAACTGGGCGTTCTCGCCCATCGTGGACATCCACTACAACTGGCGGAATACGGTCATCTCCACGCGATCCTTCGGCAATACGCCGGAGATCGTGGTGGAGCGGGCAAAGAGTACTTCGACGGCATCAGCGAGTCGCCCACCGTCTGCGCCATGAAGCACTTTCCCGGCGACGGTGTTGATGAGCGTGACCAGCATGTGGTGACGTCCTACAACACGTTCAGTTATGAGGAGTGGAACCGGACCTACGGCCACGTGTACCGCGAGATGATCGCGCACGGGGTGCAGTCCATCATGGTGGGGCACATCGGGGCGCCGGAGCTGTCCCGGCACTTCCGGCCGGGGCTGCCGGATTCCGAAATCCTGCCCGCCACGCTCGCACCCGAGCTGCTGCAGGACCTGCTCCGCGGCGAGCTGGGTTTCAACGGGTTGGTCCTTACCGACGCGTCGCTGATGGTAGGCCTGACGCAGGCGATGAAGCGCAAGGACCTGGTGCCTGCCACCATTGCCGCGGGCTGCGACATGTTCCTGTTCTTCCGCAACCCTGCGGAGGACTTTGGCTCCATGACGGACGGGTACAAGTCCGGCGTTATCAGCGAGGAACGGCTGCACGATGCCCTGCGGCGGATCCTTGGGCTGAAGGCTTCGCTGGGGCTGCACCGGAAGCCTTTGGACGAGCTGGTGCCGCCTGTTGAGGCGCTGTCCGTCATTGGTTCCGAGGCGCACCGGGCCATTGCGGCCGACGTCGCGGACAAGACGGTCACCCTGGTCAAGGACACTGCGGGAAACCTGCCCATCACCGCCGAAACCCATCCGCGGATCCGGCTGTACGGCATCTCCGGCGGTGCTGACTTCACCCGGGCCGATCCGCTGGCCTACCTGGACACCGTCAAGGAGGAACTCGAGGCGGCCGGTTTCGAAGTCCATGTCTTCCGGACCGCCGAGCAGCGTGAAGCTGCGGGGGAGGCGGACGTGAACTTCATGACCGTCCTGGCAGAGGAAGCCACGGGGGACTACCCGGAAAAGTACGACGCCGCTTTCGTGTTTGCCAATGTCAAAGGCTTCGCGCAGGAGGCGGCCATCCGGATCAAGTGGTCCTCACCGATGGCGGCCGAGATCCCGTGGTATGCCACGGAGGTCCCCACGGTGTTCGTGTCGCTGAACCAGCCAAACCATTTGATCGACGTGCCCATGGTCCGTACGGCGATCCACGCGCACGCCGGTTCACGGGAGGCCATCCGGGCAGCCATCGAAAAGATCCAGGGCAAGTCTGCGTTCCAGGGGACGTTCAACGACAACGTGTTCTGCGGGTCCTTCGACACCCGGCTCTAGATATCGCGCTGGCGGCCGGGACGCCGGGCGCGGGGATGAATCCCTGTGTCCGGCGTTCTTGCGTTGTGTCACAGGGGACGTTCGTCAGGCGCGGCCGGAGGCGTCACGGGCGGCCTTCTCGCTGGCGGCCAGCATGTCGGTGAAGGTGGCTTTCAGCATCCTGTCGATCAGTGGCCCGGTGAATCGGCCGATGGGGCCGCCGCGGGGGACGTAGCGGTAATCGAAGGTCGCCAAGGTCCCGTCGTCCACGGCTGCAAGTGAGAGTGAGGACTTGGCACTTTTGAACGGAACCAGCGCGTTCGGATGATTCTCTGTGTCCATCCTGCGGCCTTTATCCCAGACAGTGACGGTTTCATCCATGGTGCCCATGGGCTTGAGCTCGACGCGCCGGCGGGCACCCACTCCGCTGGACTGGTCGCCAATGGCACAGGTTGCCCTGAGGCCGTGCCAGTGCTCGGCGAGATGCGGGAAATCGGAGTCAGACTCCCACACTGAATCGGCGGGAACGGGCATTCGACGCTGCACGGTGATATGGCGTTCCGGCATGTGAACCACTTCGAATCTGCGCCTGGCGGGAGGGTGTGCAGTTCCATGATCCCGCTGGCAGAAGCAGCCCGCAATCCTTGTCGAAGCCTCTCTTCGGTAGCCAGAATCGCGACACCTGCGGCCTGGAACCCAGGAAAGCAAGAAGGTCCCGGTTCCTTTGTCTCAAAGGAACCGGGACCTTCTCATCTGGCGGTGACGGTGGGATTTGAACCCACGTTGGCTTTTACACCAAACAACATTTCGAGTGTTGCACCTTCGGCCGCTCGGACACGTCACCAACCTCAATAGGGTACCGGAGCGGGCGCACATCCCCAAAACGGGCGACCATCCCCGGTGGTAGGACTCGCTGCCACCGCGACCTTTGGGGGCGGCTGGCGGGGGTGAGCAACCGTGCAGAGGTGCCTGCCAAAATGTCATACCCCCATTAGAGGATGTCTTTATGGGAACCGGCACACGCACGGCGTCAGCGATGGAGGGCATTCGTTCCACCATGGCTGCCCTCGAGGCGCTGTTCCTCGAAGAGGAGGAACTGGAGGCTGCGACCGCAGACGGGAATGCCGACGGATCCGTAGTGGATGTCATGGGGCGGTTGTATCGGCTTCGGTTGACGCGACTGGAGCTGGAGTCGACACTGGAGGCCCAGAACGCTGCACTCAAAGCCCGGGACTCGGCCGAGGCCTTCGACCTGCAGCAGGCCATGACAGCACCCGATGCCTCCGCCCACGACCGCACGTATGCGGAAATATCGGCAGTGGAAGAAATTGCCGGGATCCTGACCGTCAGCGCCGGGGCAGCCTCCGCGTTCCTGTCCCAGGCCCGGCGGGTCTGTTCCCTCCCCTCGGTCTACGGGGCTCTGTCTTCAGGGGCATTGTCGTGGCAGGGCGCCAGGATCATCGCTGATGAAACAGAGGCCCTGGACCATCCCGCCGCCGTCGCTTTGGCGGACCACTTCCTGGACCCGGACGCACCGAACCCGGCCAGGGGATGCCCCGCCACAAACCTTGTACCGTCCCGGCTGCGGGCCAAGGTCCGCGCCTGGCGCGAACGCCACCACCCCGAATCCATCGAAAAACGCCACACCAAATCCGCAGCCGATCGGCGGGTCGAATTCACCCCCGACCGCGACGGCATGGCCTGGTTCGCGATCTATATGCGGGCAGACTGCGCGTTGGCGGCCTGGAACAAAACTACAGCCATCGCCCGCGGCCTCCAGGGCCCCAACGAAACCCGAACCCTCACCCAGATCAGGGCCGATGAAGTCGCCCGCCGCCTCCTCGCCCCCGCCCAAGCCACAACTACCACCACAGACGCCAGCACCGGCACCAGCACCGGGCCGAGCATGGCTACCTCGGCCGGCGGCGGGGAAGGAGCAAGTCCTTCTGAGCCTGGTAGGACCGGTGAGCTGATCCCGAACAATTTCATTGGGCTCGCCACCCTCGTCGGGTCCGACGAACCAGTAGCGGACCTCGGCATCCCCGACAACACTCACCTCGGAACGAACGATCACATCGACGCAACCAACAGCCCCGGCACCAAAGACAACAGCACCGGCGACACCTGCAGCCAAGCGGGAACCAGCATCACCACCGCGTTCCCTGACGCAACCAGCCCCGGAGCCGGGAAAGTCCCCACACCCCGCACCGACGTCCTCGTCACCGTCCCCGTGTTCGCCCTGCTCGGCCTAACTGATGAACCGGCCATCCTCGACGGCTACGGCCCGATCCCCGCGTCGATGGCCCGCAAACTCCTCGCCGACGGAGCAGAGTCCTTCACCCGCGTCCTCATCGACCCGCGCGACGGAGCACCCCTGGAAATCGGCCGCACCAGCTACCGGCTCACCAAAGCCATGAAACAAGCCCTGACCCTCCGCGACGGCAAATGCACCTTCCCCGGCTGCAACAACAACGCCTTGGACAACGAAGCAGACCACCTCCAGGCCTGGCAACACGGCGGAACAACCGGACTCAGCAACCTGGCACAACTCTGCCCAAAACACCACCGGCTCAAACACAACAGCGGCTGGACACCCACCCAAGCAACGAGATCCGAACCACCCGGCTGGAAATCACCACCGGCCGCACATATCCCGCCGAGCAACCCGACCGGGAACCACCGTGTCTGCCCGAGGGAATCCTGCCGCCCGGAATTTTGCCACCGGGAGTCCTCCCGATGAAACGAAGCCTCCTTGAGGATGCCGTTGTCGCATATCTGTCAGGCTGACAACAACTGAGCACGTGCACCCGCCGGCCGTACCACGTCGTGCCTGGGCAGATGCACACCGCCACGAACCGCCGCCAACCAGCGCACAACGCCGCCAACCGCCGTCGGACTTTCCCCGCCCGCTCCTGTCCGGCTAGATTCATCAGCACGATGACCAATGCGAATAACCCCGTCCACGCCACCGCCTACTGGACCACGGCCCGGGAACACGGGGAGCTCCTGCCGGAGGAACTGCGTGCCCCGGCCCCGGCGAAGCCCTGGTGTGTGCCCTCTATTCCGGCATCAGCAAAGGCACGGAGATGGTGGTCCACAACGGCGCTGTCCCGCCAAGGGTGGCCCAGGAGATGCGGGCACCCCACCAGGAAGGGCAGTTCCCGGGGCCGGTGAAGTACGGTTACCTGTCGGTGGGCGTGGTGGAGGAGGGCCCGGAGGAATGGAAAGGCCAGCGGGTCTTCTGCCTTAACCCCCACCAGGACCGCTACGTGGTGCCGGTCTCCGAGCTGACCCGGATCCCGGATGACGTGCCCACCCGGCGCGCAGTCCTCACTGGAACCGTGGAGACTGCTGTCAACGCGCTGTGGGAGGCCGGGCCGCGGCTGGGGGACCGGGTGGCGGTGGTCGGCGCCGGGCTGGTGGGCGGCATGGTGGCCACCCTCCTGCGCACCTTCCCACTGTCCCGCCTCCAGCTGGTGGACCTGGACCCAGGCCGGAAAAACCTGGCGGACGCACTGGGTGTCGACTTCGCCCACCCGGATGACGCGCTGGCCGACTGTGACATCGTCTTCCACTGTTCAGCCTCGCAGGAAGGCCTGGAGAGAAGCCTGCAGCTGGCTGGCGATGAAGGGGACGTCATCGAGATGTCCTGGTACGCCAACCGCGAAGTTACCCTGCCGCTCGGCGAAGACTTCCACGCGAGGCGCCTGTCCATCAGGGCCAGCCAGGTGGGCGTCGTGGCCCGTGCCCGCCGCCACCGCCGCACCAACGCGGAGCGCCTGGAGCTTGCGGTGTCCCTCTTGAAAGATCCGGTGTTCGATGCGTTCCTCACCGGGTCGTCGCCATTCCAGGACCTGCCCGAGGTGGTGCAGGGCCTCGCCCACGGCAAAATCGACGCCCTGTGCCACGTCATTGAGTACTCGCAACACAACGCAGAACCGCAGCAGACAGCCCCCAGCCATCCCACAGACCAGAGGTAACGCATGTTCAGCCTGACCGTACGCCGCCACTTCATGATCGCCCACAGCCTGCCGCGCGAGGCTTTTGGCCCGGCCCAGGCCCTGCACGGGGCCACCTTCGTCGCTGAGGTTTCGTTCCGCCGGCACACGTTGAACGACGACGAAATTGTCCTGGACATCGGCGCCGCCGGAACCGTCATCGAGGAGGTGCTGGCGGGGCTCAACTACCGCAACCTGGACGAGCACCCGGACTTTGCGGGCAGGCTCAGCACCACCGAGGCCCTGGCGCAGTACATCGCCCAGGAAGTCGCGGGGAAGATTGAAAACCACGACGACGGCCGGCACCTGCAAGGGATCGACGTCACCCTGCGCGAAAACCCGGACGCCTGGGCCACCTACTCGCTGGACTTGTCCGCCTAGGCCCATGCGCCGCATCCGCCTGCTGGTTCCCGGCAACATCCACCACCACTCCGGCGGCAATGCCTATAACGCCAAGCTGGTCCGCGGGATGACGCAGCTCGGGGCCGACGTCGAGGTGGTGCCTGTCGACGGCGCGTGGCCGGAACCCTCAGCCAAGGACCGGCGCCGGTTCGGTGGCCTTATCGGCGCCTGGGGTCCGGAAGCGGAGCAGGAGCCTGCCGTGGACATCGTGGACGGACTCGTCGCCGTCGGCGTCCCGGACGAATTGGAGTACGCGGCCAAGGCCGGGCAGCATGCCTGGGTGCTGGCGCACATGACAGTCGATGTGACGGAGGATCCCGGTCCGGTGAAGCGGGAGGCGCGGGCCATGCGGGCAGCTTCCGGAATCATCTCCACCAGCACCAGCACGGCGGCCATCCTGCGGGAGCGCCATGAGCTGGCCGGCATCCGTGTCGCCCTCCCCGGCGTTGATCCCGCACCGGTGGCGTCCGGGTCCCGGCCGCCCCACCTGATTGTCGTGGCGGCCCACCTGCCCAACAAGGACCAGCTGCTGACCGTGGAAGCACTCGCCTTGCTCAAGGATCTTGAATGGAGCGCCGCCATGGTGGGGTCTGACCAGGCGGACCCGGAGTACGCGGCGGAGGTGCGGGCCGCCGTCGCCTCCAACGGGCTGGACCACCGGCTCCGGATCACCGGCGAACTCCTGGGCGACGCCCTGGAAAGGGCGTGGGACGCCGCGGACCTGAGCCTGCTGGTGTCCCGGGTGGAGGCCTTCGGCATGGTGGTCACGGAGTCGCTGGCACGGGGAATCCCGGTGGTGGTGCGGCAGGGGACAGGCGCCGAGGAAGCGCTGGGGCTGGCAGGGTTGATGAACGACGACGGCGACGCCCGGCTTCCCGGCGCGGCCGTACCGCTTGTGCCGGGAGACCGGGAGAACCCCGCGAGGCTCGCCGGCGTCCTGCGCCGCTGGCTTCAGGACCAGGCCGCGAAGGACGAATGGCAAGCGGCGGCACTGGCTGCCCGGGACCTGCTGCCCGGGTGGGACCAGACGGCACGAACCGTCCTCGACGCGGTGGAGCCAGGGTGGTCAGCCGGCTAGGACCGCCAGGACGTCCTTCTACAAAGGGCTCCGGTGCCCGGCGAAGAAATCGCGGAGCAGTTCCGCGCATTCGGCTTCCCGCACCCCGGGGTAGACCTCTACCCAGTGGTTGAGGCGGCGCTCGCGCAGGACATCGAACACCGATCCCGCGGCGCCGGCTTTCTCATCCCAGGCACCGAAGACAACCCGGGGAATCCGGGCGAGGACGATTGCGCCGGCGCACATGGCGCACGGTTCAAGGGTGACCACAAGCGTGCAGTCGGACAGCCGCCAGCCGTCTGCCTTCCCGCCGCTGCGGGCGGCGACCTCGCGCAGCTGCTCCGCTGCCTGGCGGATTGCTACCACCTCGGCGTGTGCCGTCGGATCCCCAAGCTCCTCCCGCTGGTTGCGTCCGGAACCCAGCACGGCGCCGTCGGGCCCGAGCACCACGGCGCCGATCGGCACGTCCTCTGTCGCAAGGGCGCGGCGGGCTTCCGCAAGGGCAAGACCCATCCACGTGTCGTGTTTTCCAGCGGAGACCATGGCTCAATGATAGTTTCGAAGGATACCCTGAGCCCGTGACGACCAGCGCCGGGAGGCACAATGAGCACCGTCCGTGACCGTGTGGACAAATGGTTCAAACCCTACGCCGCCCTGTGGCTGACCCTGATCATCGGTGGAGCCCTGGTGCTCTCCATGGCACTGCTGGGCGCCGAGGTGTACTCGGACGTGGTGGATGAGGAAGGCCTGGCAAGCCTCGACATTCCCGCCCTCGAGTATTCGCAGTCACTGCGGAACCCGGAAACGGACGCCTTCGTCACCGCCTTCACCAACATCGGTGGCGGGGTCGGGATGCCCATCCTCGCGAGCATCCTGACCGCCTGGCTCACGTTCCTGAGCCGGTCCTGGCGGCCCCTGATCCTGGTTGGCGGTGCGGCCGCGGTCTCCACCACTGCCACCACCATCGGCAAGCGCCTGGTGGGCCGGACCCGTCCGGACCATACGGAGGCCGTGCCACCGTATGAAACAACGCCGTCCTTCCCCAGCGGCCATACCCTGAACACCACCGTGGTGATCGGCGTGCTGCTCTACATCCTGTGCCTGCATTTCTTCCAGCTCTGGGTGCGCATCACCGCCATCACAACGGGCGTGATTTTCATCATCGCGATGGGGTTGAGCCGGGTATTCCTGGGGCACCACTGGCTCACTGACGTGATGGCCGGCTGGCTGCTGGGCCTCGCGTGGGTGCTGATGGTGATACTGGCCCACCGGCTGTTCCACCTGATCAGGCGGCGGGAGCATGTGGGACCGGCACCCGATTTCGAGCATCCGGTGGTGCGGGATGTGGTGGTCGAGGCCATGCATCACGACGGCCCCGGCGGGCACGGGAAGGACAACGCCGGGTGATAGTTTTGACCCATGCGAACTCTCGTTGTGGACCACCCGCTCGTCGCCCATAAGCTCACCGTCCTGAGGGACAAAAACACCCCGTCCCCGGTGTTCCGGCAGCTGACCGAAGAGCTGGTGACCCTCCTCGCTTATGAGGCAACCCGCGAAGTCCGCACCGAACCCGTCACCATTGAAACGCCCGTCAGCACCACCGTGGGAACCGCATTCACCAAGCCCACCCCGCTGGTGGTTCCCATCCTGCGCGCAGGCCTGGGCATGCTCGAGGGCATGACCAAGCTGGTCCCCACCGCCGAAGTAGGCTTCCTTGGCATGGCCCGGGATGAGGAAACCCTGGACATCATCACCTACGCCGAGCGGCTTCCCGAGGACCTCACCGGCCGCCAGATCTTCGTCCTGGACCCGATGCTCGCCACCGGCGGAACCCTGCGCGAGGCCATCAAGTTCCTGTTCAAGCGCGGCGCCTCGGACGTCACGTGCATCTGCCTGCTGGCCGCACCCGAGGGCCTCGCCAAGCTGGAAGAGGAGCTTTCGGACGCTAATGTCACCATCGTCCTGGCCTCCATTGACGAAAAGCTGAACGACAAGTCCTACATTGTTCCCGGCCTCGGGGACGCGGGCGACCGCCTGTACGGCATCGCCGGCTGAGGTTCAAGCCTTCCAAGACAAGGAGCGCAGCCGTAGCCTGTGCCCATGGACTGGAAACTTGAACTCGTGTTTGTCCCTGTGTCCGACGTGGACCGCGCCAAGGATTTTTACGTCAACAAGGTGGGCTTCAACGCCGATTTCGACCAGCGGCCCACTGAGTCCATCCGCTTCGTCCAGCTGACGCCGCCGGGCTCGGCCTGCTCCATCTGCATCGGGGAAGGACTCACGGACGCCCCTCCGGGGACCGGCTCCAACCTCCAGCTGGTGGTCAACGACATCGATGCCGCGCACCGCCACCTCAAGGAGAACGGCGTGGACGTCAGCGACGTGGACGTTCAGGACTGGGGCCACTTCGTCTACTTCGCCGATCCGGACGGCAACAGGTGGGCGGTGCAGTACATCCCCGGACGGGATTCTTAACACAAACGGTGGTTGAGCCTGTCGAAACCCGCCCGGGTTTCGACAGGCTCAACCACCGTTCTGTACCTCAGCTGCGGTTTAGTACCAGTTGTTGGCGTAGTGGAAGTTCAGCGCGCCACAGGGGGACTGGTAGCGCTCCTTGATGTAGTTCAGGCCCCAGTTGATCTGCGTGCGGTAGTTGGTGAGGTAGTCCGCACCGGCGCTTGCCATCTTCTCGGCGGGCAGGGACTGGACGATGCCGTAGGCACCGCTGCTGGGGTTGGTTGCCGTGGTGGTCCAGTCGGATTCCTTGGTCCACAGCGTCACCAGGCACTGCATCTGGTCCTGGGCCCAGCCGTAGGAACCGAGCTGGCCGGCCGCGTAGGCCTGGGCGCCTGCCGGGTCATTGACCGCGACGACCGGAGCAGGCTCCGGTGCAGGAGCGGGCTCGGGTGCCGGAGCCGGTTCTGCGGCGGGGGCGGGCTCCGGTGCGGGTGCCGGGGCGGGCTCGGCGGCCTGCGGAACAACGTTGATTTCGGCGGGGGCGGGGACTCGGCAGGGTTGGACCGGATCTCGCTCTTTTCGATGCTCATCTGCGCATCGGAGGACGCCGCCGAGGTGCTGGTGGTGGTTGCGGCCGGAATCAAAGCATTCGTCGCCTGGCCGGCGGCGCCGATACCTACCAGCAGCGCACCGGACGTTGCGAGGACCGCGGCGCGCTTGCCGAGGGTGAACTTCTTGCCTTCCGGACGCTGGGAATCGCTGCCTGAGCCCTTTTTTGGGCGCGGTTTAGCCGGGAATGTAAACATGATGAATCGCCTCTCACACCTGCGGAGTTAGCTGTCGGGTTCGGATGAGGGCATCCGGCCGCACGGAAAAATCACGTGCTGGCTTAACCCCAAGGGCAATCAGTGCCCGGGACGGTGGGTCCCCCGCCTCTGCCTTCGATCAAGCGGAATCCGGGAAGTGGCAGAGCTTGGCGTCATCCGGATATACGGCCCGAACGGGAACCGTACCTAATCGACGGTACAGGAGATGGGCGCATAAGTCACATTTAGGTAACGGACATCACGGCATCGGCGCGTCGAGTTGTGCAATCTAGCGCATCAGAGGCAGTTGGAGGGCGAACTCTGTCCTCCCGGGCTGTGACGTCACCGTGACCTTGCCGCCATGCGCCTCGATGATGGATTGCACGATGGACAAGCCGAGTCCGCTGGTTCCCTCAGCGGCCGAGGCCCCCGTCTGGTCACCCGCACCCTTCCGCGCTGCGTCTGCGCGGGCGAACCGGGAAAACACGTGGTCCACGAACTCCTCGGGGATGCCGCCGCCGTCGTCCGTTACGGTCACCACCGCAGCGCCCTCGGATGTGGTGCCGACGCCGGTGACCACCGTGGTTCCCGCCGGCGTGTGCTTGCGTGCATTCGACAGCAGGTTCATCAGGACCTGCCGCAACTGAGCGGCGTCCCCGTTGACCAGGACCGGTTCGTCGGGCAGTTCCAGCCGCCAGGTGTGGGCAGGGGCCATGACCTTTTCGTCACTCACGCTCTCCACCACGAGTTGCGTGAGGTCCACCTCGCTGAGCTTCAGGGGCTGCCCCTCGTCCAGCCTTGCCAGCAGCAGCAGGTCTTCCACCAGTGCCGTCATCCGCTCGGACTGGCTCTGCACCCTGGACAGCGACTTCTGCCCGTCCGGTGTGAAGTCCTCGGTCATCCGCATCAGCTCGGTGTACCCGCGGATCGCCGTCAGCGGCGTCCGCAGCTCGTGCGAGGCGTCGGCAACGAACTGCCGCACCTTGGTCTCGCTCTTCTGCCGGGCCTGCAGCGCATTCGCCACGTTGTCCAGCATGAGGTTCAGCGCGTGCCCCACACTGCCCACTTCTGTTCCGGGGTTGGAGTTCGACGGCGGCACGCGGACTGCCAGCGCCACCTCGCCGGCGTCGAGGGGCAGTTGCGACACCCGCGTGGCAACCTCGGACAGCTGCTCCAGGGGCTTCATGGTGCGCCGGATCAGGACGGTTCCCACCAGCCCGATCATCAGCAGCCCCGCCAGGGACACGAACACGAAGGTCCAGACCAGGGAGGCGAGGGTGCTTTCCTTGCCGGCGAGCGGCAGGCCGGTCACCAGGACATCGCCAAAGTTGGTCTGCACGGCAACCAGGCGGTATCCGCCGTTGGACAGTGTCCGGTCCACGGGGCGGCCATCGGCGGGCAGTTCCAGCAGGATCTCCTTATCCTCTGTGGACAGTGGGGCCCGCGTGGTGTCGGAGGCAAGAAAGCCGCCACTGTTCACCTGGCCACTGACGATTCTTGCGTTGACGGTCCCCACGCTCTGCCCGCGTGCATCCAGCGGATCCCTGCCGTTGAAGCCGCCCATGGGAGGGCGGCCGGGATCGTTGGCCCGGTCCGCGGCCTGGTTGAGCTGGTCGTCCAGCTGGCGGGTAAGGAAGGCATCCATGGAGGCATAACTGGCCACGCCCACGGCTCCGCAGATGGCGATCAGCAGCGCCATGGCCAACGCGATAAGGCGGGTGCGCAGGTGCCAGGTGGCGGGCTTGAACCAGCTCCGGGGGTGGGCTGCCGGAGCTTGAGGGGTGGCCATGGCTTCCTACTCCGCCGGCTTGATGACGTAGCCAGCACCGCGCACGGTGTGGATCATCGGCGGGTGGGCGGCGTCGATCTTCTTGCGGAGGTACGAGATGTAGAGCTCCACGATGTTGGCCTGGCCGCCGAAGTCGTAGTCCCAGACCCGGTCCAGGATCTGCGCTTTGCTGATGACGCGCTTGGGGTTCTCCATCAAATAGCGGAGGAGTTCAAACTGGGTGGCGGTGAGCTGGACGTCTTGGCCCGCCCGTGTCACCTCCCGGGTGTCCACGTTGAGCACCAGGTCGCCCACCACCAGTTCGGAGGTGTCCATGGCGGCCACGCCGGAACGCTGCACCAGCCGGTGGAGCCGGAGCAGGACCTCTTCCATGCTGAAAGGCTTGGTGACGTAATCGTCGCCGCCCGCTGCCAGTCCTACGATGCGGTCCTGGATGGCGTCCTTCGCGGTGAGGAAGAGCGCCGGGACCTCGGGTGCGAATGCACGGATCCTGCCCAGCAGCTCCACGCCGTCGAATCCGGGGAGCATGACATCCAGCACCAGGACGTCCGGCGGAAGTCCTTGGCGAGCTTCACTGCCTCGGGGCCGTCAGCGGCAACAGCAACGGACCAGCCCGCCATGCGCAGTCCCATGCTCATCAGTTCAGAGAGGCTGGGCTCGTCGTCCACCACCAGGGCGCGGATAGGGGAGCCGTCCGGGTGTGAGAGCTTGGGCAGGTTGTTCGTGGTGGAGTGCGGTGTGGCCATGGAACAACTCTCCGATCCTTCGGTATGGCCCGGCTAAGGGATTCCTGTGACCGGGCTGTGAATCCCAGCCTAGCCAGCTGGATACCGCGACGGCCCCGGAACGGGCGGCATGGAGCAGTAACGCTGAACCAACTTGAGGCATTTGAGGTGATTCCAGGCGTCTCCCGGCCGATTCAGGTGGGTCCGTCGGAAAATTTTCTTCCCTTGCTCCGCGCGCCGCTGGACACGTGCCCGGGGAGTAAGGGGCAATTTTGGCATTTCGCACTCAGTTGAATAAAAATGGCCAGGAAGCCCCGATGGGCGAAGGAAATTCTGTGGGCAGCGCTGTGCGGGTCGCAGAATCGGATAACGAATGTTATTCTTTGGCGTCCGCCAGAATCGTGATCTGCGCCACAATAGAGCATTTCGTCTCACAATGCGGACGATCTGGTCCATTGTTACTTGCAAGTTGCCATTGTTACGCTGCACACTTCCAATGTGAACAAGAACTCAACAGCACCTGCAGCCGCAGAAGATTGGCCCAGCACATCAGCTGCTGCCGACATGCGCTGTTGTCGAATGCACGCCTGACCTTCTCCACCCCTCGAAGTTCTTAGGCATTCGCCCCCAAGCCCAGCGTCGGGCGCCCCTCCCCAGTTCGCATTGCGGGGAAACCCAGCATTCGAGCCGCGATGGCGGCCATTCACATTGAGGTAAGCAATCCATGTCAGTTGCATCCGGATACGTCCACATCTCTGTCCGTAACGCCGCCAAGGCGGGCCAGCCCTCCGGCCTCCGCCCCGGCTTTGGCCCCCGCCCGTCAGTCTCGCCGTCTTCCGGAAGCAGCTTTCCCGCCCAGGGCTACGCGCCGCAGGGCTACAACCCCAACTCCTACGGGCAGCTCCGCGCCGTTCCCGCGGCTGAGTCTGCTCCTGTCACGGCACCCACGCCGGTGGTGGCAGGACCCAATGCCGTCCGCCCGGTGGCCAACGACAATGTTGCCCGCGGGTTCGTCCTGTACATGGGCATCGACGAGGAAACGGCCGCGGCGGCCGGCACCTCCATCGCCAAGCTTGCGCAGGAAATCCGCGCCTACGCCCAGTCCCTGGTAACCGGCGCCGAAAGCTACGCGGCGGTTGCCGTAGCCCCCGCCGGCACCCCCGGTTCCGCGCTCGACGTCGTCCGGTCCACCTTTGGCGACCCCACCGTAAACTCCCGCCAGCGCACCGAGACGCCCCGTCCGCAGCAGCCGCAGGAGCCGCGCCCGTCCGGTGTCCTGATCGACCTTGCCCGGCGCGAAGTCCACCTCGACGGCGAATCGCTCAACCTGACGTTCAAGGAGTTCGAACTCCTGAACTACCTGGTGGAGAATGGCACCCGCACCGTGGGCCGCGACGAACTGCTCGAAGGCCTGTGGCGGAACGCCGAGGAAGTGCCCAACGAGCGCACCATCGACGTCCACATCCGCCGCCTCCGCTCCAAGCTGGGCCGGCTCGCCAACACGGTCCGCACCGTCCGCGGCCAGGGCTACCGGTTCTACGAGCACCCGGAGGTCGTGGTCTGGGCCGCTCCGGAATACTCGATCTGATCTTTCAACGTCCGCCAACGGCGGCACGATCCCTCTGCGCCTGCGCTCGTACCTCACGCAACAACGGCGCTTTCGGGATGTGCCGCCTTTGGCATACGGGGTCAGCCGGCATGTGCCTCCGCGGCTGGGGGTTTGGCTAGGCTTGGGCATGAGTGAGCACCATCTTCGCCGCCTTGTGATCATGCGTCACGCCAAGGCTGACTGGCCCGGCGGTGTGCCCGACCATGAGCGGCCGCTGGAGGAGCGCGGGCACCGGGAAGCGCCGCTGGCCGGGCGCTGGCTGCTCAAGCACAACATCATCCCTGACTTCATCCTCTGCTCCAGCGCACTGCGCACGCGCCAGACCTGCACCTGGGTGTGCTCTGAGCTGGGGGACAAGGCACCCACGCCGAAGCTCGAGGACGGCCTGTATGCCGCTTCCGCCCTCCGCATGCTCTCAGTCATAAACCACGTGCCGGACACCGTGACAACGCTCATGCTGATCTCCCACCTGCCGGGCGTGCAGGACCTTGCGATGCACCTGGCTTCCCGCGATTCCGACCATGACGCGTACATGGACGCTGCCACCCGTTTCCCCACCAGCGCCCTGACCGTGCTGGAGACGGAAAAGCCCTGGGCGGAGCTGGACGGGCAGGACGCCAGGATCACCAGGTTCAAGGTGCCCCGCGCCCACTAGCCAGGGTTCCGGCAGAGCGGTTCTGGCATAGCGGTTCTGGCAGAGTAGGGAGCGTGAATCTCCGGGACTCCCTGCTTGCCGTGCTGGTTGCCGTGCTGTGGGGCCTGAACTTCGTGGCGATCGACATCGGCCTGCACCCGGGCGGCGGTGATGTGCCCCCGCTCCTGTTCGTGGCCATGCGGTTCGTCCTGGTGGTCCTGCCCTGGATCTTCTTCATCAGGAAGCCGGACGTAGGCTGGACGGCGGTCCTCGGCGTCGGGCTCTTTATGAGTGCGGGCCAGTTCGGCCTGCTCTACCTGTCCATGGCGCTGGGCATGCCGGCCGGCCTTGCGTCACTCGTCCTGCAGGCACAGGTGCTGCTGACCGTCCTCCTCGCCGCCGCGTTCCTCGGTGAGCGGCCGAACCGGAGGCAGCTGGCCGGCGTCGTCCTGGGCGTGGCAGGCCTCGCCGTCGTCGCCGTGGGCCGGAGTGCCGTTGCGCCCCTGCTGCCGTTCCTGATTGTGCTCGCCGCTGCCCTGTCCTGGGCGACGGGAAACGTCATCGCCCGGAAAGCGAAAGCAGCCTCGGGGCTGGGCCTGGTGGTCTGGTCCGGGGCCGTGGTTCCGGTACCCCTCACCGCCCTCTCGCTGCTGGTGGACGGCCCGGACGCGGTCCTCGCCACGCTCGCCAACCTTCAGGCGCCCACCGTCCTCACCGCGCTCTACACCGCCGTTTTTGCATCACTGGTGGGCTACGGCATCTGGAACCGGCTCCTGGCCAGCCACCCGTCGTCGGCCGTTGTCCCGTTTACGCTGCTGGTCCCCGTGGTGGGGATGACGGCCGCCTGGCTTGTGCTGGGGGAGGTGCCGACGCCCACCGAGCTCGCCGGCGGCCTCCTGCTCCTGGGCGGAGTGGCGACGGCGGTGCTGACCCTGGGCAGGCGGCGTCAGCGCCGCGGGGTGGAACCGGGGCCGGGCTTGGCCGCAGGCCTGCGGGCGGGAGCAACGGGCGACGACGGCCGCTTGGCTGCCGGGGGTACGCGCGACGTGGTCCCCGGCCCGGAAACGCGCTGAACCGCCCCGCTTCGTGCTGTCCCGCTTTTTGCAGCGCTGCCCTTTGCTGCGCTGACCCGTGCTGCGCTGCCTTTTGCTGCACCCGCTTTCGGTCCGGCGCCTCTGGATGCGGCTCCTTGGGCCGCCGGCCGGGAAGGTGCCGGCCGCCGCTTCGCCGGGGGCCGCCGGGCCGGCGCAATCCGCCTGCCCGCAGGCCAGGCGGCACCGATGAACAGGACCAGGAACGTTGCCACATAGGACACCGCCGCACCGACGAAATAGTTGTCCGGATCATCCGTGGGCAGGGGCGTGCCCAGGAACGAGGACTGGCCGTCAAAGGCCAGTTCCCAGGTGCTCAGGAATGCCAGGGCAAAGCCGACGGTGAGGCTGGTGCCGGCCCCGACGCAGAGCAACACCAACCGCCGGCCACGCACCAGGACCTCGCCGATGGCGGACAGATACGCCAGGGCAAGCACGCCAAGGAACGCGACGAATACCGGCTCGGCGAGGGTCATCCCCGTGAGCACGAGCAGCAACGCGGCAACGATGCCGGCGACAACCGCAAACTTTCCGCTGTTCCCCATGTGGCGCATGTGCACCATCATTCCCGAGGAGCGGGCAGCTTCAGGACGTAGCCGCGCATGATGGCCATGATTGCCGCAACGCTTTGGTCACGGCTGCGCTCCGGGTTGTAGGTCTGCCGGTCGAGCCCCACCACAAAGCAGGCACCGAAGATTGCCGTCTCCAGGCTTCCCCGGGACACGGACTCGTCCACCGGGTAGGCCTTCGCCACATCGTCCACGGCCTGGGCAATGACAGCCAGCAGCTCGCCGCGGAGCACCGCGAAGGTGCCCTGCCATTCGCTGGGCGTCCGCCAGTTCTCGCTGACCCAGAGCCGGGCGAAGGACGGGTACTCAGCCATGAAGTCCATGGCCTGGCCGATCATGGCTTCCATGGCCGGCAGCGGATCCTTGGCCGGCTCTGTCCGGGCCTCGAGCAGCCGGGACTTCAGGATGTCCACGCCGTGCCGCAGCAGCTGCGCGATGAGTTCGGACTTGCTGCCGAAGTTGTAGTAGACGGTGCCTTTTGACACTCCCGCGGCGTGGGCGATCTCGTCCACGGTGACGTTGGCGGCCCCGCGCTGGCCGATAAGCTCCATGGACGCGTCGAAGAGCTTCTGCCGGGTAGCAGTGGTCCGTCCTGGCCGCTGCCCCTTTGCTGCCGCCGGCGGCCCGGAGATCATGCTGCAATCTCCGGTTTGAGGGTTTTCAACGTCCAGTACTTGTTCCTGCGCACGGCCAGCGTGGACAGGACGGCGCCCAGCAGGGTGTAGCCCAGGAGCCCGAGGACGGTGGGGACGATCATGGACAGGTCGGCACCGTAGATCAGGTGCCGCATGCCGGTGACCACGTATCCCATTGGCAGGACCTGGTGCACCACGTGGAGGGGCTCCGGAGTGGTCTGCCATGGGAACGTGCCCCCGGAGGACACGAGTTGCAGCACCAGCAGGATCAGCACCACCAGTTTGCCCGGCGAACCCAGCAGCGCCACGATGCCCTGGATGAGGGCGCTGAATGCCGTGGCCGCCGCCAGCATGAAGAGCCACATGAGGACCGGGTGCACCGGGTTCAGCCCCAGTGCGAGGTTCACCACGAGGGTGAGCAGGGTGGCCTGGACCGCGGACACCGCCAGGAACGGCAGCCAGCCGCCGACGGCGATTTTCCAGGACGGCGCGTTGGATGCCAGGGCCCGCTGCGTAATGGGCCGCATGACCTGCACCAGCATGAAGATGCCGATCCACAGCGCCAGGGTGAGGAAGAACGGCGCAAGCCCCGCCCCGTAGGAATCGGCCTTCGCCTGGGACACGTTGCTGACTGCAACAGGATCAGCCATCACCCGCGACAGGTTGCTCTTCTGCGCGTCATCCGGGTTGGGCACCTGTCCCGCACCCTTGCCCAGCTCGTCCGCCAGCGAACGTGAGCCATCGGCAGCGGTGGCAGCCCCCGACGCAAGCTGTGCCGCGCCGGCATCCAGCTTCCGTGCGCCTTCCGCAAGGCCGGCAGTGCCGTCCAGCGCTGCCTGTCCTCCAGTTGCCAGTGTGGCGGCACCGGTGTGCAGCTGCTCCGCGCCGCTGGACGCCTGCTGGACGGCGTCCTTGAGTTCCGGCGTTCCGGCGGCGAGCTGAGCTGCGCCGACGCTGACGGACTCGGCACCGTCAGCCAGTTGCTGGATCTGGGCGGCGTCCGTCTGGACCTTGGCCTTCGCCGCCGCCACCGGGCTGGACGCCGCCGTCGCGTCGAAGTCGGCCAGGACACTGTCGGCCTGTTCCTGGGTCAGCACGCCGGCGGCGACCAGCCGGGTGTTCGATTCAATGACACGGGTACGGAGTCCCTGGTCCGCCGTTTCCAGCTGGACGGCCACATCCTGGAACTTCGCGTTCAGCTGGGCGTTGCCGGCTGCCACCTGCGCAGCCCCCGTGGCGAGGGTCTGTGTGTCGGTGGGCAGGGACGCGGTCTTGTCCTTGAGGACGGACAGGCCGCTGCTGAGTTGTCCGGCGCCGTCGGTCAGCTGGTTGGCGCCGTCCCGCAGCTTCAGTTGGCCTGCGTAAAGGTCGTCAGCGCCGGCGCTGAGGCTGGACGTTCCCTCCTGGAGCCCGGTGGCACCGTCCCGAAGCTGCACCACGCCGTCGGCCAGCCGGCCGGCGCCGTCAGCGGCCTGCACCATCCGCGTATGGATGGTACCGAAGCCGGTCAACAGCTGGTTGGCCGTTTCCTCGCCCACCTCCGTGGCTACGGTGCTGTGCACGGACGTGGTCAGCTTGTCCACGATGGTGCTCAGGAGATAGTTGTTCGCGTCGTTCGTGGTGACGTTCAGCATCGCCTGGCTGGCCGAATCAAAGCTGCCCGGCGATACTAGGTTCGCGGAAAAGTCCTTCGGGATCTTCAGGGCGAACGCATACTCACCGTCGCTGACCCCCTGGTCGGCTTCCTCGGTGCTTGCCACCGGAACCCAGTGGAAGACGTTGCCCTCCACCAGGCTGTCTGCCACTTTGGTCCCGGCGGCAAGCCGGGTGCCGTCGCTGGCGGTGGCGCCGGTGTCCTCCACAACCAGCGCCGCATCCAGGTGGTCCAGGTTCCCGTACGGGTCCCAGTTGGCATAGAGATAAACGGCGCCGTACAGCAGGGGAACCATCGTCAGCGCCAGGATGGTCAGCTTGGGCAGCAGGCCGCCCGTCATGCGCTTGAGTTCGGAGCGGGCCAGCCGCAGTACGGTCACTTGGCAACCTCTGTTTCAAAGTGGGTGTGCTGGTGGTCCGGGCGGCGGTCCGCGTCGCCTCGCGCCCCTGCTTCCTCCTGGGGCCCTGCTTCCTCCCGGGACCCTGCATCGCCCCCAAGATCCGCCGCTTCCCGTGGCAGTGCGCGGCCCCCGGTTTCGCGGGCCGCCTCGGCGTTTCCGATCTCCACGGCTGGACCGGTCCATGACGGCGGGAGGGCGCTGACCGTGGCTACTACGGCGAGCGGCCGCCCGGCGTCGGACGCCAACTGCCGGAGCTGCGGCAGCCAGTCGCCCTCATCCACGCTGTGCCGGTCCGGTGAGTCCACTACCAGCAGGTCGGTGCGCGGGTTGGCGAGGGCCAGGGAGGCGAGGAGCCTAAGCCGGCGGCGCGGCTCCAGCTGCTCGGTCCAGAGGCCGGCAATATCCTCAAAGCCGTTGACCTTGAGCCAGGGCCCGCTCAGCAGCGCTCCCCGGTAACGGCGCGGGACCAGGGCCAGGTCCTCCGTCACGAGGTCGCGGACGCTCAGGTGCTGCTCGGGTTCGTTGACGCCGGGGGAGTCCACCAACGCGCTGGCAAGCCGAAGCTGGCGGATGCGCTGGTGGCTGTCCCAGCTGAGCATCCCGCTACTGGGCTTCATCCTGCCGCTCAGGACCAGGGCAAGGGCTGTCCTGTGGTCCTGGCGCCTGCCGGCGGCGAGAAGCAGTTCGCCACGGCTGACGCTGAGCGAAGTGGGTGGAAGCAGGGAATCGCGGCGGCCTTTGACGTGGAGCTGGTGCGCTGAAAGCAAGTATCGCCTTTCACGGGGAATGCGGCTGCTTCCAGCTTAACAAAACTGACCGGTCAGTTCAAAAATCTTGTCACAGGCCGTACTTCTCCAAAAGACGCAACCACACCTCGCTGATGGTCGGATAGGACGGCACGGCATGCCACAGGCGGTCCAACGGAACTTCGCCCACGACGGCGATGGTTGCGGCGTGCAGCAGTTCGGCTACGTCCGGTCCGGCGAACGTGGCCCCGAGGAGGACCTTGCGGTCCTCGTCCACCACCAGTTGCGCCCAGCCCTCGTAGTTTTCGGAATGGAGTGAGGACCCGGCCACCTGGATGGGAAGCTCCACCGAGGAGGCGTTATATCCTTCCTCCCTCGCCTTCTCCAGGGTGCGCCCCACGGAGGCCAGTTCAGGGTCGGTAAAGACCACGCCCGGCACTGCATGCCGGTTGGCGGTCTGGGCGTAACGGCTCCATTCGGCCGGCGCGCCTTTCAGTTCCCCTTTTGCACGGGCGGCGATGGCGTCGCCCGTGGCGCGGGCCTCGTACTTTCCCTGGTGCGTGTAGAGGTTGTTGCCGGCGGCGTCACCCACCGCATACAGCCACGGCTCGTCTCCCGGCGTTCCCACTACCAGGCCGGTGGCGTCGGTAGCCAGGACGAGGTGGCCGTCCTTGTCCGGCTCGAAGCCAAGGCTTTCCAGGCCGAGCCCCTCCAGTGCGGGGTGCCGTCCGGTGGAGACCAGGACCTTGTTGGCCGTTACGGTGGACCCGTCGGACAGCGCCAGGCCGAACGTGCCGTCGTCGTTTTCGCTGATGCGCTCGGTAGCCGTGTTGAGGCGGAGTTCGACGCCGTCCGCGCGCAGCCCCGCGGCCACAAGCCGTGCGGCCTCCTCCGGAAAGTTCCGCAGCAGGCCGCTGCGCGCCACGAGTGTTACATCGGATCCCAGGCGGGCGAATGCCTGGGCAAGTTCGGTGCCCGCCACGCCGCCGCCAAGGACAGCCAGCCGCTCCGGGACCTCTTTCGCCGACGTCGCTTCGCGGGTGCCCCACACCTGGAGGTCCTGCAGTCCCTCGATGGGGGGAGTGTTGGGCATGGAGCCGGTTGCCAGGACTACCGCCTGCCGCGCCCGGAGCCGGTGCGAGGTTCCGTCCAGTCCGGCCACCTCCACGGACTTGGCCGCCGTCAGCCATGCGTGGCCGCGGACCAGTTCGATGCCCGCCTCCTTGACCCATGACACCTGGCCGTCGTCCTGCCAGTTGGCGGTCATGTAATCCCGGCGCTTCAGCACGGCTGCAGCGTCCAGCGTGCGCGTGACGGCCTCTTTTGCGCCCGGCGTTGTCTGTGCGCCATGCAGTGCAGTGCCCGGCCGGAGCAGTGCCTTGGACGGCATGCAGGCCCAGTAGGAGCACTCGCCGCCTACCAGTTCTGCCTCCACCAGGACTGCCGTCAATCCTCCCTGGACCACCCGGTCCGCCACGTTTTCCCCTACGGCGCCTGCGCCGATCACCACTACGTCAAATTCGCGCTCAACAGCGTCCGGCATCATGGGGAAAGCCTACGCCCGGGCGGTGACAGGACGGGGCGCCGGCAGGTGGGGTACCGGCCGGATGGATGCTCGCCGGACGGGGCGCTGGATAATGTAAGGCGCTGGTTAACGCAAAAGGTCCGCACCGGCGAACCGGTGCGGACCTCATCTGTGCGCCCAAAGGGATTCGAACCCCTGACCTTCTGTTCCGTAGACAGACGCTCTATCCAGCTGAGCTATGGGCGCATCTCGTGTCCCTGGAGAAGAACCGCTCTCCCTGAACCTCGAATTACTTTACGCGAGGTTGGCCGCCGTGCCAAATCGAAAGCGGTGTAATCTGCACGACTAGACCGGTATAGGTGACCTTAGTCACTTAATCCTCGATTTTCGCGCTGCTTTTCCTTGAATTCTCGCGGAATCCGGTTTTTCCAGGGTCATTTGCCCGACATCCCGCTCGAAACCGCCGGTGGTCCGGACCATAGCATTTAGTCCACACCGATGAACCCGAGGAAGGGAACCGAAATGGGCGATCTGGCGCAGAAGCCGCTGCTTGAGAAAGCACCCACCACACATGCCGGTCTGCTGGCATGGGTCGAAGAGGTTGCTGAGCTTACGCAGCCGGACCGCATCTACTGGGTTGACGGATCCGAAGAGGAAAACACCCGTCTCACCGATGAGCTTGTTGCAGCCGGAACCCTGACCCGGCTGAAGCAGGAGCTGTTCCCCAACTCCTTCGCCGCTTTCTCGGACCCGGCTGACGTGGCCCGCGTGGAGGAGCAGACCTTTATCTGCTCCGAGAACAAGCGCGACGCCGGCTTCACCAACAACTGGATGGCCCCGGCCGAGATGAAGGAAAAGCTGCGCGGCCTGTTTGCCGGTTCCATGCGCGGACGCACCATGTACGTCATCCCGTTCGTGATGGGCCACCTGGATGCCGAGGACCCGAAGTTTGGCGTGGAGATCACGGACAGCGCCTACGTTGTTGCCTCCATGCGCATCATGGCCAACATCGGTACTGCCGTACTGGACAAGATCACGGCAACGAACGCATTCTTTGTGCCGGCCCTGCACTCCCTGGGCGCTCCGCTGGAGCCAGGCCAGGAAGATGTGCCCTGGCCCTGCAACCCCGACAAGTGGATTGTCCACTTCCCGGAGGAGCGCTCCATCTGGTCCTTCGGCTCCGGTTACGGCGGAAACGCGCTGCTGGGCAAGAAGTGCTACGCCCTGCGCATCGCCTCAGTCATGGCGCGCGACGAGGGCTGGCTGGCCGAGCACATGCTCATCCTCAAGCTGACCTCGCCGGAGAAGAAGAACTACTACGTCTCCGCGGCCTTCCCGTCAGCCTGCGGCAAGACCAACCTTGCCCTGCTCGATCCCACCATTGAAGGCTGGGAGGTGGAGACCCTCGGCGATGACATCACCTGGATGCGGATCGGCAAGGAGGGTGAGCTGCGCGCCACCAACCCTGAGGCCGGCCTGTTTGGCGTGGCCCCCGGCACCGGCTGGGGCACCAACCCGAACGCCATGCGTGCCATCGCCAAGGGCCACAGCATCTTCACCAACGTGGCATTGACCGACGACGGCGGTGTCTGGTGGGAGGGCATGACCGACGAGGTGCCTGCGCACCTGACCGACTGGCAGGGCAACTCCTGGACGCCTGACTCCGACAAGCCGGCCGCACACCCGAACTCCCGGTTCTGCACCCCGATCTCGCAGATCGACATGCTGGCCGAGGAGTACTACAGCCCGGAGGGTGTGGAGCTCTCCGCCATCCTCTTCGGCGGCCGCCGCAAGACCACTGTTCCCCTGGTCACCCAGGCGCGCAGCTGGACCAACGGCATCTTTATGGGCTCCACGCTCTCGTCAGAGACAACTGCCGCCGCTGCCGGGCAGGTCGGCGTGCTGCGCCGCGACCCCATGGCCATGCTTCCCTTCATCGGATACGACGCAGGTGACTACCTGAAGCACTGGATCAGCGTGTCCGGTAAAGCCAACCCTGCGCGGCTGCCGCACATCTTCCTGGTCAACTGGTTCCGCCGCACAGCCGACGGCGGCTTCGCCTGGCCCGGTTTCGGCGACAACGCCCGCGTCCTGAAGTGGGCCATTGAACGCATCGAAGGCAAAGCTGACGCCATCGAGACCCCCATCGGGTTCGTCCCGACCGGGGACTCGCTGGACCTCACCGGCCTGGACCTGACCCACGCCCACGTGGAGGACGCAGTCCGCGTCGACCGCGAGGAATGGGATGCCGAACTGGCCTCCATCGAGGAATGGTACGCAAAGTTCGGTGATTCGCTCCCTGAGGCGCTGCGCGCTGAACTCGAGTCGCTCAAGGAGCGGATGTCGAAGCACTAGCATTCGGTTGTACCAACGACGGCGGCCCCGCACCTTTGAATGTAAAGGTGCGGGGCCGCCGTCGTTACTGTATCGATTGCTCCGCAGGCGCCCCTTTCACCCTTCACAAGGGCCGCTGCGGAGCAATCGATGAACAGGCCTAGCTGGCCAGCCAGATGTCCGGGCCGAAGACTTCGTAGTGGATGCTGGTGGCCGGGACGCCGGCGTCGATGGCCTCGTTGCGGATCTTCTGCATGAAGGGCAGCGGACCGCACAGGTACAGCGAGGCATTGGCAGGGAGATCCACCTCCCGCAGCGACATAAAGCCCTCGCGGGCACCCGCCTCGGGCTGTTCCAGCCACAGCTGCAGTTCGGCACTGTCCAGGCGCTCGACGTCGTCCGTCATCTGGCCGCGCAGCGCCCAGCTGTCCAGGGTGCTTTCCGCATGCAGCACCAGGACCTGCCGGTCGGTTCCGGCCTCGGCCAGCGAACGCAGGATGGAGGCAGTGGGGGTGCAGCCGATGCCGGCAGATGCGAGGACAACCGGACCGTCACCCTCCTTGAGCGTAATCTCGCCATACGGGTTGGAGATTTCCAGGATGTCGCCCACCTGCACGTCACGGTGCAGGACCGGGAAACTTCCCCGCCGTCGTCAAGCTTGGTGGTGAAGGTGCGGCTGGTCCCGGCGTCTGCCGACAGGGAGTACTGGCGGACCTGGCGGAGCCCTTCCGGGAGGACCACCTTGACGCTGATGTACTGGCCGGGAAGAGCCGGCGTGACCGGGGTGTCGTCCGCAGGCTCCAGGGTGAAGGTCATGGCACCGGTGCCGGCCGGGGTCTTCGCAGCCACGCGCCAAGGCATCCACATCCGGTCGTTCGCCTGGCTGGCGTACAGCCCCTTCTCGAGCTTGATCAGGGCGTCCGCCATCAGCCAGTAGACCTCGGTCCAGGCTTCGGCGATCTCGGCGTGATGACCCCGGCGAGGTCCTCGGCGATGGCAGCGAACAGGTGCTCGTAGACCACCTGGTACTGCGGCTCCGTGATGCCCAGGGAAGCGTGCTTGTGGGCGATCCGGGACAGGACCGCCTCCGGAAGCGTGCCCGGGTTGTTCACCAGGTGGGTGGCGAACGCCGCGATGCTGCCCGCCAGGGCCTGCTGCTGGTTGCCCGAACGCTGGTTGGAGCGGCTGAACAGCCCGTCCAGCAGTTCGGGGTGGGCGGCGAAAAGGCGGGAGTAGAACTTGGGCGTGATCGCGCCGATCCGTGACCCGACCAGCGGCAGGGTGGCTTCGATGACGGGGCGGGACTTTTCCGAGAGCATGCGGACTCCTGAGATAGCGGCCGGGGCCTTCGTCCGGCCAGATGCGAATACATGCATTTCAAATGCATGTTTTCATACCTCAAGTTCTACAGCTCGTAGAAGATGAAATCAAATTGTGCGCAGATGTTGCGGGCGCACGCCAGGAATGCTGTCCGGTAACCCGTTTACAGTCCGGGCCGGAGGCCGATCATCTCGAAAACCGGGGCCATCTGCCGCGACCCGGGCAGGTCCGCGATCACCACGGAATCCAGCTCCCGGTAGAACGCCTCCCGGGCCCTCGCCAGGGCTGCCCGCAGCTTGCACTCATTGATGAGCGGGCAGTTGCCTGTTGTCGCCATGCACTCGGCAGGGTCCGTGCGGGTATCGAGCTCGCGCAGGATCTGGCCGACCGTTGCCGTGCGGCCGGCATGGCTCAGCCGTGAACCGCCGGTCCGGCCCCGCACCACTTCGATCAGCCCAAGGCTCCGCAGCTTTGCCATTGCCTTGCTGACGTGGTTGTAGGGCGTCCCCACCGAATCCGCGATGTTCTGCGTGGTCAGGAGCTCGCCACCGGGAACGGCGGCGAGCACCATCAGTGCACGCAGGCTGACGTCGGCGAAAGCGTTGATCTTCATGGCCGGCGCGGTCTAGTCCACCCAGATTGCAGGTTCGTTGGTATCGGCACCCAGTTCACCGAATTCCCACGTCCGGGTGGCTGTGTTGGCCGCGTAGGGCAGAACCGCGGCGAAGACTGAACCGTCGCGGTGTTCGGCGGCCACATGGATGGCGTCCGAGTCTTCCTCCACCAGCATGATGTCGCATACGATGGCGGCCGCGCGGAAGTCATCCCGGTTCTGCCGCAGCAGGGTGTGCAGGTCGCTGATCATCGCATCGGCGTCGAAGTCCGCATCCGGATCATCCGCCGCATCGGCGGGGAGACGGCAACAAGCCGCACCTCGCCGTCGTTCTGGACCGTGAGGGCGAAGGGCAGGAAGCCGCCGTTGCGCTGCAGCTGCTCCTGGGCGGCGCTGACGCCCGTCCCCAGGAGATTCTCCAGGTCGGTTGCAGTGCTGTCCGGCACAGAATCGCGCCACGCGCCCTGTCCTTCAGCTCCCGGCAGCGTCCCGTCAGCCATCGCGCCCTAGGCCCGGACGATCGACAGGACGCGGTCGCGGATGCGTTCCATGGTGCCGCGGTCCGTGGCCTCTGCGTTGAGCCGGAGGAACGGTTCGGTGTTGGAGGGGCGCAGGTTGAACCAGTAGCTGCCGTCGTTGGCGGTGAACGTGCTGCCGTCCAGGTTGTCGATGGTGAGGTCCTCGCCGGCGAAGGCGGCGCGTACGCGTTCAACGGCGGCGGGCTTGTCTTCGACTTCCGAGTTGATCTCGCCCGAACTGACGTAGGGCTCGTACTCGCGGGCAAGCTCGGACAGCGGGCCGTCCTGCTCGCCCAGGGCAGCCAGGACGTGCATGGCGGCCAGCATGCCGGTGTCCGCGTTCCAGAAATCCCGGAAGTAGAAGTGGGCAGAGTGCTCGCCGCCGAACACTGCGCCTTCCTCTGCCATGACGGCCTTGATAAAGGAGTGGCCCACGCGCGTGCGGACGGCACGGCCGCCGTCCTGCTCCACAAGTTCGGCCACGGCGCGGGAGCAGAGGAGGTTGTGGATGATCGTTGGTGTGGCCTCGCCCTGCGCCTTCGCGCGGGCGATCTCCCGCCGGGCCACCATGCCGGTAATGGCCGACGGCGACACCGGCTCGCCCTTCTCGTCCACCACGAAGCACCGGTCGGCGTCGCCGTCGAAGGCCAGGCCGATGTCCGCGCCGTGCTCGACCACTGCGGCCTGCAGGTCGCGGAGGTTCTCCGGCTCCAGCGGGTTGGCGGGGTGGTTGGGGAAGGAACCATCCAGCTCGAAGTACAGCGGAATGATGTCGAACGGCAGCTTGGGAAGCAGGGTGTCGCCCAGGACCGCAGGCGTGGTGAGGCCGGCCATGCCGTTACCGGCGTCGACAACGACCTTGAGGGGGCGGGAACCGGACAGGTCCACCAGCTTGCGGAGGTACTCGGCGTAGTCCTTGAGCACGTCGCGGACACTGATCTGGCCACGGGTGCCGGCGGCGGGGATGGAACCGGTGTTGAGGTGCTGCTCGGCGAGGGTCTGGATGTCCTTGAGGCCGGTTTCGGAGGAGATGGGAACGGCGCCGGCCTTGGACATCTTGATGCCGTTGTAGCCGGCGGGGTTGTGGCTGGCGGTGAAGGTGGCGCCGGCACGGTCAAGGAAACCGCACGCGAAGTACAGCTCATCGGTGGAAATCAGGTCCAGCAGCTCGACGTTGGCGCCGCGGGTTGCTGCACCGTCTGCGAAGGCCTTGCTGAATTCGGGGGAGGAGGGGCGCATATCCCCGCCCACCAGGATGGTCTGGCCTTCGAGCTGCAGGACGTCCACGAACGCGGCCCCCACGGCTTCGACGATTTCGGCGGTGATGGACTCGCCCACAATGCCACGGACGTCGTAGGCCTTGAAGGATGCCGAGAGATCAAAAGTCGTTGTCTGTTCGCTAGTCACGGGCTTTATCTTACGATGGCGCGGAAGGTGCCTGTGGAGGAGGGGCGGCGGCAGCCCAATGTGACGGGGCTGGTGTTGGCCCGCTTTCCACATACAGTCCCCGCATGTGCCGGCTGTCGGAGGTGGCTGGGATACTGAATCAATGGTCGATAACCAGCATGCCGCCGCACTGATAGACACGCCCCCGACACCTGCCACAGCAACCGACGGGTCCGGCCCTGCCTCCGCCACCCACCAGCAGGCGCTGGAGGTCCTCCGGGAACTGGTGGGCCACCCCGAAGCCGGTTTTCACGAGGGGCAGTTCGAAGCCATTGAGGCGCTGGTCGACGGCGGGCGGCGGGCCCTGGTGGTCCAGCGCACCGGCTGGGGAAAGTCCGCGGTGTACTTCGTGGCGTCCCTGCTTCTCCGGCGCCGGGGTGCAGGACCCACGCTCATCGTCTCGCCGCTGCTTGCCCTGATGCGGGACCAGGTGGCCGCCGCGGCAAGGGCAGGCGTCCGCGCCGTCGCCATCAATTCAGCCAACCAGCTGGAGTGGGACGCGGTCCGCGAGCAGCTGGCCGCGGACCAGGTTGACGTCCTGCTCGTCTCCCCGGAGCGCCTCACCAACCCGTCCTTCCGCGAGAACCAGCTGCCGGAACTGATCCGGCGCACCGGCCTGCTGGTCATTGACGAAGCACACTGCATCTCCGACTGGGGGCATGATTCCGCCCGGACTACCGCAGGATTGCGGACCTGATCACCCGGCTGCCCGAGTCGGTCCCCGTGCTGGCCACCACCGCCACCGCAAACTCCCGCGTGGTGCACGATATCGAGGAACAGCTCGGGGCCGGCGTCCTGACCATCCGCGGTGCGCTGGGCCGGGACTCGCTCCGGCTCGGCGTCCTGTCCCTGCCGGACTCGAAACAGCGCCTGGGCTGGCTCCTGACCCACCTGTCCGATCTTCCCGGCAGCGGCATCATCTACACGCTGACGGTCTCCGCCGCCGAGGACACCGCCCGGCTCCTGAAGGAGGCGGGGCACGAGGTCCTGGCCTATACGGGCCGCACCGATCCCGCGGACCGGGAACGCGCCGAGCAACTGCTCAAGGACAACCAGGTCAAAGCCCTGGTGGCCACATCCGCGCTGGGCATGGGCTTCGACAAACCGGACCTGGGCTTCGTGGTCCACCTGGGCGCGCCCTCCTCGCCGGTTGCGTACTACCAGCAGGTGGGACGTGCCGGCCGTGGCGCCGCGAACGCCGATGTCCTCCTGCTTCCAGGCTCCGAGGACCGGGAAATCTGGCAGTACTTTGCCACCGCCTCCATGCCCTCCGAGGAAAAGGCGGCCGCTGTCCTCACCGCGCTCGCGGAGGCCGGGACTGCGCTGTCCACGGTGGCCCTCGAAGCGCGGGTGGACCTGCGCCGCACCCCGCTGGAGCTGCTGCTGAAAGTCCTGTCCGTGGACGGCGCCGTCGAGCGGGTAGGGGGAGGCTGGCGGTCCACGGGGCAGCCCTGGGTCTACGACGCGGAGCGGTACCAGCGGATCGCCGAGGCCCGGGTGGACGAGCAGGACTCCATGGTGATCTACCAGGACACCGCGGGCTGCCGGATGGAGTACATCACCTCCGTCCTGGACGACGAAACGGCGCACCCCTGCGGCCGGTGCGACAACTGCGCCGGACGCTGGTTCCCGGCAGAGGTAGCGGAGGATGCCACCGCTGCCGCAGGCCAGACCCTGAGCAGGGCGGGCGGTGTCCTTGAAGCGCGCCTGCAGTGGCCCAGCGGCATGGACCGCCTGGGTGTTCCGGTGAAGGGAAAGTTGAAGCCTGGCGAAGGACTGGCAGAGGGACGCGTCCTGGCGCGCCTGACGGACCTTGGATGGGGCGGTGCGCTGCGGGAGCTGTTCGCTGCCGGTGCCCAGGACCGGCCCGTGGATCCCGGGATGCTGCAGGCCTGCGTGCAGGTCCTGCGGGAATGGGGCGCCGGCGATGCCCGCACCCCGGGCTGGAGCGGTGCCGGCAGGCCGGCCGCCATCGTGAGCATCCCGTCACGGAGCAAGCCGCAGCTGGTGGGCTCCCTCGCCAGGGGAATCTCGGAGATCGGCCGGATTCCCTACCTCGGCGAGCTGCAGCTGGCCCACGGCGGCCCTACCGGCAGCCGGGGCGGCAACAGCGCCTACCGGCTGGCCGGGGTGTGGACCGCCTGGCAACCGGGCCCGAGCTTGAGGCGGCGCTGGCAGCAGTCCACGGGCAGAGCGTGATGCTCGTCGATGACCTCGCGGACAGCAGGTGGACGCTTACGGTCGCGTGCCGCGCTCTTCGGCAGGCCGGGGCCGGCGCGGTTCTTCCACTGGTGCTTGCCCAGGCCGGCTGACTTCCGCGCCGGCGTGCCGGGGCAGCAGGAGGCTGTCGATGGTGCTGGCGAGCATCAGGGCGGCCATGGCCAGGAACGCGCCGCGGAATGGTCCCGCGGCGTCCTGGAAACCTGCGGGATAGCCGTCGAAGATCCGGATCAGCAGTGCCGCCACGGCGATGCCCGCTCCGGTGGCGAGCTGCACAAGGGTGGCGGAGACGGTGTTCGCCGATGTCAGCTGGGCCGGCATGATGTCTGCGTACTGGACCGAGGCGTAGGCCGAGAAGCCGATCGACCGGAACGCTCCGCTGCAGACCAGCAGGGCGAACGTCAGCGCCTGCGGTGTTTCGGGCGTGAGGAAGGCGCAGGCGGTGAAGGTCGCCGCGGACGCAAGGGACGCGAAGACCAGCATTGCCTTGAAGCCGAAGCGGCGGATCAGCGGGGTGGTGGCCGGCTTGATGCCGATGTTGCCGATGAAGACCGCGGCCACCATGATGCCGGCGTGGATGGGGGACCAGCCGAATCCTGTCTGGAACATCAGGGGCAGCAGGAACGGTACCGAGCTGATGGTCAGGCGGTAGACGAAACCGCCGGTGGCCATGGCGCGGAACGTTCGGGTACGGAAGACGTCCAGGTCGAACAGCGGGTTCCTGGCCTTGCGCATCCACAGCACGGCGGCCGCGAGGCAGAGCGCTCCGGCGGCTGCGCTGACCGCCGCCCAGGGGGTGTCGGGGTGGGCGCTGGCCAGTTCGAGGCCGGTCACCAGTGCGCCGACGCCCAGGGTGGTGAGGAACAGCCCGGGCCAGTCCAGGCGCCGGCCCGGGTCTCCGGCTGTGCCGGGTACCAGCCGCAGCGCCGCGATCAGGGCGGCCACGCCGAGCGGAAGGTTGATCAGGAAGATCCAGTGCCAGGACAGGTAGGTGGTGAGTGCGCCGCCCACCAGGGGAGCGAGGACAGGGGCCAGGAGCCCGGGCCACACCAGGAAGGCGGTGGCGCGCAACAGTTCGGATTTGGGGGTTCCGCGCAGCACCACCAGGGTTCCGACCGGCACCATCATGGCACCGCCGGCGCCCTGGACGATGCGGCTCACAGTCAGGGTGGTCAGGTCCTGGCTCAGCGCGCAGGCGAGCGAGGCGGCCGTGAAGACGGCGATGGCGAGGCAGAACACCCGGCGGGCTCCGAAGCGCTCGGCCAGCCAGCCGCTGATCGGGATGCCCACGGCCACTGTCAGGAGGTAGGCCGTCATCGTGATGTTCACGTCGGCCGCCGGAACACCGAAATCGGCGGAAATGTTGGGGATGGCGGTGGTCAGGACCGTGCCGTCCAGGAATTCCATAAAGAACGTTGCCGCCACCAGGAGCGCCAGGTGCGGGTTCCACACCTGCCCGGTGCTGCCGCTTCCGTCCACCTGAGTACTTGCTGCCATCCGTTTATGGTGCCATCGGGAGGGGCCCGCCGCAGTGCGGTGTCCGGTCCCCGGACGAGTACCCACAGGCGCGGTCGCTGGCCGTCCGGACCCCACTCCTTCAGAAGTTTGTTCGCGGATCCGTACCCAAAAGGCTCCGATCTGCGAACAAGCCCGGAAAAGTCCCGGGAACGCAAAAGGCCCCGGTCCTCAGACCGGGGCCAAACGCGGAGACGGGGGGATTTGAACCCCCGGTCGAGTTTAACCCCGACCCTTCATTAGCAGTGAAGTCCATTCGGCCGCTCTGGCACGTCTCCAATTGCTATTCCTAGCCCACCAAGGATACGCAGATCCGGGCACCCAGTGCAAAACGCCGGCGTGAGCCTTGTACAGCGCAGCAGGCACGGCGCACCAGGGAACTCAGGCGGCGCGCTGTGCGGGGCGCACCATCCGGATCTCGCGGAGGCTCTCCCATTCGGCCAGGACGTCCTCGGCGCCGTCAGGTTCAAAGCCGAACCGGCGGTAGAAACCGATGGCACGGCTGTTGTCGGCCGCTACCCACAGGCTCGCCGCTTCATTCCCAAGCGCCGCTTCCAGCAGCCGCCGCCCCAGGCCCAGCCCCTGGTGCGAGGCCAGCAGGTAGAGTCCCCACAGCTGGAAGTCTCCGGAGACCGGCGGCGGATGCCCTTCCGGGGCGCCGGGGGCAGGATCCCGCCGCACGCCCGCGAACCCAACCACTGTCCCGCCGTCGCAGGCCACCCATGCCTCGGCAGGCTCGGGACGGTCCAGCAGCATCCGCCACAAGTCCACCCGGCTGGCAGGGTCGACGCCGGACAGGAAGGCGTCGGAGAGCATGCCGCGGTACGTTTCCCGCCAGCAGCGGATATGCACCTCAGCCAGTGCCTCCACGTCAGCCGCGACTGCCCGCCGCACCGACAACCCTGGCGTCACGACAATCCGCCCGCCAGTGCCTTCCACAGGAAATGCTGGCTTCGGGCCTGCAGCGCGGCGGCCTGCCGGTTGTCGGACGCACCGGCGTGGCCGCCCTCCAGGGCTTCGTGGAACCAGACGTTCGGGATGCCCATGGCCAGCATGCGGGCTGCCATCTTCCGGGCCTGGACCGGTCCCACCCGATCATCGGAGGTGGCGGTCCAGATGAACGTTTCGGGGTACTCCACGCCGTCCCGGAGCAGGTGGTAGGGGGAGAAGGTCCTGATGTATTCCCACTGCTCCGGCACATCCGGGTCGCCATACTCCGCGATCCAGGAGTGGCCGGCGGACAGCCTGGTGTAGCGCCGCATGTCCAGCAGGGGCACGCCGCAGGAGACGGCCCCGAACAGGTCCGGGTACCGGGTGAGCATGTTCCCCACCAGCAGCCCGCCGTTGGAGCCGCCCACGCACCCGAGCCGCTCGCGGGACGTGACGCCGCGGCTGATGAGGTCCCGGGCAACGGCCGCGAAGTCCTGGAACGCCTTGTGCCGGTTTTCCTTGAGTGCGGCCCGGTGCCAGGACGGACCGTATTCGCCGCCGCCGCGGATGTTGGCCACCACGTAGACCCCGCCGCGCGAATGTCCGTCGCTGCCGCCGGCGGTGCCCGCGGTCCTGCGCTCCAGCCACGCCCTGCCCACGGTGCCGCTGTAGGCAGGCGTCCGGGAGATCTCGAACCCGCCATATCCGGACAACTGGGTGGGGTTCTGGCCGTCCAGCGGCAGGTTCCGGGCGGACACCTGGAAATAGGGGACGCGTGTTCCATCCTCGGACACGGCGAAATGCTGCTGCACCTCGTATTCGCTGTCCGCAAAGAACGACGGCGACGCCTTCACCACGGCGTGCCGGCTCGCCACGCCGGGCTGCGCGCCGTCGTCGTGGTTGCGTTCCAGGGTTCCGCGCATCAGGGTGCTGGGGGTGGTGAATCCGGTGGCGACGAGCCAGAAATCGTCGCCCGCACCGCCGTCGACCGCGGTTTCGTCCTCGTCGTCCACGGCGTAGGCGTTGACGTCGTGCAGGGGCGGGCAGGCGTCCAGGGGCGTGGACGCCCAGGCGCCTTCAGCGCTGTCTGCGCCTGCCACGGGGCGGGACGGGTCGAGGACCCGGATCTCGGACGAGACGTCCCGAAGGAGGTTCAGCAGCAGGAAGTTGCGCGTCCAGCTCCAGGACTGCAGGGAAGTGCGGGCATCCGGGGTGAACAGGACGGACAGGCTGCGGCCGCCGGCCAGGTAGTCCTCGAACCCGGCGGCGAGCAGCGAGCCGGCCGGGTACGTGGTGCCGTCCAGGACCCAGTCCTGCTGCGGGCGGAACAGCAGCCACTCGCGGGTGCGCGCTGACGTTGACGTCGGTGGGGACGTCGATCGCCACCCACTCCCCGCCGCGGAGCACCAGGTTGGTGCGGTTGAAAAAGTCGATGTAGTCCACGGCAAAGGTGCGTTCGAAGCCGGGCGTGGAGTCGTGGGCCACCACTGCCATCATGTGGTCTTCGGGGACCTCAAAGAGCCGGGGAGCGGACGCGAGGCTGGTGCCGCGCGTGAGGGTGACCGCCGTCCGGGCGTAGGAGGACGCCGTCCTGGGCAGCCCGTCAGCGGTGGAGGAAACGAGCAGAGTGTCCGCATCCAGCCATGACACGTTGCCCTTCGCGGTGGGCAGGTCGAAGCCGCCCGCGGCGCGGTCCACGAAGGACCGGGTTTCGACGTCGAATTCGCGGTAGCGGTTGGCGTCGCCGCCGTCGGGGGAGAGCGCCAGGAGGGCCAGGCGGTAAGGGTCGCCGGGTGCCGGCCGGAGGAACGTGGCGCCGTGGAACACCCACTCCTCACCCTCGGTGGCGGACAGCGCGTCCACATCCAGCAGGACGTCCCACTCGGGGGAGTCGGTGCAGTAGCTCTCCCACGTGGTGCGGCGCCACAGGCCCTTGGGGTTCTGCTGGTCCTTCCAGAAGTTGTAGTACCAGTCGCCGCGCTTACCCACCATGGCGATGCGGTCCGTGGAGTCCAGGACCTCCAGGATGCTGCCCTCAAGCGCCGCATAGTCCGCATCCTCGAGCAGGTCCTCGGTGCGGGAGTTCTGCTCCTTGACCCAGGCAAGCTGCTCTTCGCCGTAGATGTCCTCAAGCCACACGTTTTCGTCGGTGGGCTCGGGTGCGGTGCCCGCAGGCGCGCCCCCCGGGCTGGCCTCGGAACCCGGAACGGACGCGGAATCAGCTTCAGTGGTGGTCATCCGCCCATCCAAACAACATCGGTGCCCGCGGGCAAGGCGTTCAGCTGGCAGCGGATAGTCTGGATGCCGTGGAAAATACGCAGAGCATCCGGGCCGCCATCATTGGTGCCGGCCCCCGCGGCACCAGCGTGCTGGAACGCCTGCTCGCGCGCTCCGCCGCATACCGCGCCGGCTCAGCCGGGGCTCTCAAGGTCCACATCGACGTCGTCGATCCCTACCCGGCCGGGCCGGGGCACGTCTGGCAGCCGCAGCAGTCGCGGCTGTTCCTGATGAACACGCAGTCTTTCTACCCCACCCTCATCCCGGAGGACCCGTCGCTTCCGGCGCCGCTGGCGGGAACCTCCTTCGACAAGTGGCGGAGCGGCAGCAGCGCGACCCGCTGCCGTCCCTGACTGCGGACGAGCGCGCGGAACTCGCGGTGCTGGAATCCAACGACTTTCCCAGCCGCGCCCTGTACGGCAGGTACCTGCGCTCCACCCTGGAAGACCTGCTGGACAAGGCGGCCGACGGCGTCACCGTCCAGTTCCACGAAACGTCCGCCGTGTCGGTGCGCCCCGCAGGGGACGGAACGTTCGACGTCGGCCTGGCCACCGGGGAGACGCTCCGCACCGGATCGGTGGTGCTGGCGCTGGGCCACATCCCGTCCAGGCTCAACCCCGAACAGCGCGAGCTGCAGGCCGCGGCGGAGCACTTGGGGCTGCAGTACTTTCCGCCGGCGGCACCTGCCGATGTGGACTGGTCCCGGATCCCTGCCGGTGAACCCGTCCTGGTCCGCGGCATGGGGCTGAACTTTTTCGACACCATGGTGCAGCTCACCGAGGGCCGCGGCGGAAGCTCGTCACCGGCGGCGGACGGCTGGAGTATGAACCGTCCGGCCAGGAGCCGCTGATCATCGCGGCGTCCCGGCGCGGAACCCCCTACCGGGCCAAGGCGGCGCTGGACGGCTACTATCCGGCGTCGGTCACCCTCCGCTACCTCACCGAGGCGGCGCTGGAGCGGTTCCGGAGAGCCGGCATCCGGCCCGGGTTCGACCACGACCTGTGGCCGCTGCTGCACCGCGACACCCTGTGGGCCTACTACTCCACGCTGGTCCGCGCGCAGCCCGCCGCCGTCCCGGACAGGGCTGCCTTCCTCGCCGCCCTTGAGGAGGCGCTGCACCCGCACGCCCATTCGGCGGCCAACTGGGAGGACAGCGTGGAGAGCGTGCTGGCTGTCCATGTGGGACCGCGGCACCGGCTGGACCTTCCCGCGCTCGCGGCACCACTGGCAGGCAGGACGTTTGGTTCCCGGACGGAACTCGACGCCGCAGTGGTGGAGTACCTGCTGGACGATGCCCGCCGTTCAGCCCTGGGCGAGGACGACCCCGTCAAGATGGCCATCGGCGCCCTGCACCACGGTCGCGCCGTCCTCAAGACCGCAGTGGCCGACGGCGGTATCACCGACGCGTCCTGGGTGGCCGGACTGCGTGGCTGGTTCGAGTCCTTCGTGGAGGGCCTGGCCAGCGGGCCGCCGGCCCTGCGCTCCGAGCAGTTGGCCGCACTGGCCCGGGCGGGGGTGGTCAGCTTTGTGGGCCCGGACCCGAAGTTCGGCGTTGACCGCCGGACCCGGATGTTCACCGCGTCCTCGCCGTGGGTGGACGGTCCGCCGGCTGCCGCGCGCACCATGGTCGAAGCCCTGGCACCAGGCAACCGGGTCTCGGCCAACGATTCACCGCTCCTGGGCAGCTGCTTGCGGATGGCGCGGTCCGGCCACGCCTGATGATGACCGCCGAGGGTGCGCCCGTCCAGTCCACCGGCCTGGACGTGGTGCCCCACCCGTACCGGCCTGTGGCGGCAAACGGCGCCGTCACCGAGGGCATGTACGTCCTGGGCCTCCAGCTCTCCTCCAACCAGTGGGGACGGCCATTGCTGCCGAGGCCGTCCACCCCGGATACCCGGCGTACCGGAGCGGCCAGCGGACCCTCCGCGACGCCGACGAAATAGCGGCCGCCATCCTCGCTGGTTAGTTTCCGGTGCGGAAACTCCTTATCGACGCGCATATTCCCTGACGCCGCGATATTTGGTCCGCGTCCGGCAATCCGCGCGTCGAAATCCAGTAGCGCAATCGGTGGGCGTGGGGAGGTGCCCCGTAACAAGGCGCCGGTCCAGGGAGAAATATTTGCCGCTTGTTTCGTGCCCAGGGGCTCCCGGCCGGGACATGACTTGACGGCGTAGCCCGAAGGAACCTGGAAACGGGAGGTTTGGGCGCGGAAATCGGCTCCCGGAACCAGCCGAACACTTCGCCATACTGCTCCCGGTGACCAACGGTGACGGCTACACCGTGGTGTCGGGCAGGAACGTGACGTCGGGCGTCGGTATCGGTCGCCCGGCGACGCCGGCAGACCCTGCATGACCCCGGAAAACCTGAAATTTCCTGCCGTTTCTCGCCGTTTCCCGCCGTGAAGATGCCCCTTCTGCTTCGGATTCCGCTCTGTTCTAGTGGTTGCCACGAGCCAGCCGGCCCGGACCCAACTGACTGCAGAAAGACCCTCCGATGAGAAACCGACTCCTGCCCGCAAGAAGAATCACCGCCGCAGGCAAGGCAGCCGCAGTGGCCGCCGCTGCGGCACTCGCGCTGGTGCTGTCCGGGTGCGGCGGCAGCGCCACCGCCGAATCGGCGGGAGGCGGCGGCACCGAATCGGCGGGAAGCGGCGGCACCGAAGTGAAAACCGTCCGGTACCAGGGCTCACCCAACACTGTCTCCCTGCTGGAGGTGGCCGAGGACCTGGGGTACCTCGGCGACGTCAAGCTGGAGTGGGTCAGCAACACCACCAGCGGCCCGCAGAGCATCCAGTCCGTTGCCACGGACCAGACGGACATCGGCGGCGCCTTCACCGGAGCGGTCATCAAACTGATCGAAGCCGGCGCCCCCGTCCAGGCCGTCATCAACTACTACGGCGAGGACAAGGACACGTTCACCGGCTACTACGTGGAGGAGGGCAGCCCCATCACCAGCGCCCGGGACCTGATCGGCAAGAAGATCGCGGTGAACACCCTGGGCGCCCACCATGAGGCAGTCATCACCACGCACCTGAAGAACAGCGGGCTGACGCCCGAAGAAATCAAGCAGGTCCAGCTGGTGGTGGTGCCGCCCAACGAGACCGAGGTGGCCCTGCGCAAGAAGCAGGTGGACGTGGGCACCCTGGGCGGCGTGCTCCAGGACCGCGCGCTCGCCGAGGGCGGCATCCGGGCCCTGTTTACCGACGTCGGGGTCATCGGGGGACCGTTCGACGCCGGCCAGTACGTCCTGCGCAAGGACTTCCTGGCGAAGAACCCGGAAACCAGCCGCACCCTGGTGACCGGCGTGGCCAAGGCCATCGAGTGGGAACGCACCACACCCCGTGAAGAGGTGATTGCCAAGTTCGAGGAAATCATCGCAAAGCGCGGGCGGAACGAAAGCACCGAGGCGCTCAAGTACTGGAAGAGCGTGGGCGTGGCCTCACCCGGCGGGCGCATCTCGGATAACGACTTCACCCGCTGGTCCGATTACCTGAAGTCCGCCGGCATCATCAACGGCGATCTGGACACGGAAAAGCTCTACACCAATGAATTCAACCAGCTGGAAACAACCACTCCTGCCGCAGAGTCCAAGGGATAACCGATGACCGCCAAAATCAGCCTTCAGCACGTCACCAAGGAATTTCCCGTCCGGCAGGGAAGGAATAGCCGCAGCCAGCCGGAGGCCGCCGTCCTGACCGCCCTGGATGCCCTCAGCCTTGACGTGGCAGCCGGTGAATTCCTCGACCCTGGTGGGGCCCAGCGGTTCCGGCAAGACCACCCTCCTGGACCTGCTGGCCGGCCTGTCCCGCCCCACGTCCGGAAAGGTCCTGGTGGACGGGAAGGAAGTCAGCGGGCCGGGCCAGGACCGGGCCGTCGTGTTCCAGCAGTACGCCCTCTTTCCCTGGCGGACAGCGTCAGCGAACGTCTCGATCGGCCTTGAAAACCGCGGGCTGTCGCGGAAGGACCGGGCGGCGACCGCCAGCAAGTACCTGGACCTGGTGGGCCTGGCCGGGTTCGAGGACCGGTATCCGCATGAACTGTCCGGCGGTATGAAGCAGCGCGTGGCCATCGCCAGGAGCCTCGCCTATGAGCCGGATGTCCTCCTGATGGACGAGCCGTTCGCGGCGCTGGACGCCCAGACCCGCGAGCAGCTCCAGGACGAACTCCTGCGGATCTGGCAGGCGACGGGAAAAACCATCGTCTTCATCACCCACGGGATTGACGAGGCGGTGTACCTCGGCCAGCGGGTGGCGGTGCTGAGCGCCAGGCCCGGCAGGCTCAAGGAGATCGTGGACATCAACATTCCGGACCGCGGCGGCGAGGCGGATATCCGCTCCCATCCCGCGTTCGTGGAGCACCGCCACCAGGTCTGGTCCCTGCTGCATGACGAAGTCCGGCTGGCCCGGGACTCGGGCCACCGCAAGATCCTCCCGGACGGCACAGCCCCGGATGAACACCCCCACGAAAGGAACGCCGCCTGATGAGCACCGTCCTGAGCCGGCCCCCGCAGGGGAGCGCCGCCGTCGAACCCGCACCGCATCCCGCCGGACCACCGGCGGCACACCCGGGTCCCGCCCGGAGGGAACGCCCGACGCCGGCAGGAAGGCTGGGTGCCGCAGCGAACGCCGCCGCGCGCGCGGCCTGGAAGTCGCTGGCGGTCCTGCTGTTCCTGGCGCTGTGGGAGTTTGGTCCGCAGTACTTTGCCGGCCCATCCACCCGGGTGTTCCTCCCGCCGCTGCACGAAGTCCTCGCGGCGGGCGCCAGGCTGGTGGAAACCGGGCAGCTGCAGAACCACCTGCAGGCCAGCCTCACCCGGTCCGTTTCCGGGTTCGGGCTCGCCGTGGTCTCCGCCGTTGCCCTGGGCCTCCTGATCGCCTGGTACGGGTGGCTGAACTCGTTCCTGAACCCGCTCCTGGAACTCTTCCGCAACACTGCAACCCTCGCCCTGCTGCCGGTCTTCACACTCCTGCTGGGCATCGGGGAGGAATCCAAGATCACCATCGTGGCCTACGCCGCCTTCTTCCCGGTGCTGCTCAATACCATCGCCGGCGTCCGCACGGTGGACCCGCTGCTGGTCCGGGCGGCCAGGTCCCTGGGCCTGAACAGCTTCCGGCTCTTCCAGAAAGTCATCCTTCCATCGGCGGTGCCCACCATCTTCACCGGGATCCGGATGGCCGGCACCTCCTCGATCCTGGTGCTGATCGCCGCGGAAATGGTGGGTGCCAAGGCCGGGCTCGGCTACCTGATCGTCAATTCCCAGATGAGTTTCCTCATTCCGGACATGTACGCAGGCATCCTCACCGTCTCCGTGCTGGGCCTCCTCGTCAACATCCTGCTGGTGGCACTGGAACGCCACTTCTCCCGCTGGCGCACCGCCGTCGGCGCCGGCAACTGACCCGCAATTCCACTACCCGGCAAGAACCCCGAAAGGACACCACCCATGACCACCATCACCGAAACGAAGCTCGAATTCACCAAGCTCGGCTCCCGCATTGGAGCTGAAATCCGCGGCCTTGACCTGGGCGCGGAGCTCAGCCCGGATACCATCGCCCAGATCCGCGAGGCCCTCAACGTCCACAAGGCCCTGGTCTTCCGCGAGGCGAACGTCCGCAGCGACGAGGACCAGGTCCGGTTCGCCGGCTACTTCGGCCCGCTCACCAAGGCGCACCCCACCGTTGCCTCGGTGGATGGCAAACCCGCCGTCCTGCCGGTGGATAGCGAAAACGGCAGCGCCAACAACTGGCACACGGACGTCACGTTCGTGGTCAACCCGCCCCAGGCATCAACTCTGCGCAGCATCACGCTGCCGGCATACGGCGGTGAAACGCTCATCGCCTCCTCGGCCGGGGCCTACCGCGACCTGCCCGACGAGCTGCGGAACTTCGCCGACACCCTCTGGGCCATCCACACCAACGATTACGACTACTCCGTCCCGAAGAACCTGGAGCACGCCAACGCGGAGGAGCGGCGCAAGGAGTTCACCAGGATCCACTTCGAAACCGCCCATCCCGTGGTTCGCGTCCACCCGCTGACCGGGGAGCGCGGGCTCTTCATCGGCGGCTTCGCGCAGCGCCTGCGGATCGTTGGGCTGTCCAACACCGAGTCCAGGGACATCCTGCGCCTGCTGCAGGCCTACGTCACCCGGCCTGAAAATGTGGTCCGGGTGGACTGGGAACCGGACCAGCTGGTGCTTTTCGACAACCGGATCACCCAGCACTATGCCCCGGACAACTACGACGGCCAGCCGCGGAAGCTGAACCGGGTGACCATTGCAGGGGATGTCCCGGTGGGTGTGGACGGCCGCAGCAGCACCGCCATCACGGGCGATTCCTCCACCTACTCGGAAACTGTGGTCCTCCCCTAAATTCCCAGCGAAAAGCGCCCCACGTTCAGGTGCCGGAAGTCCGGGACCAACGTGGGGCGCTTTCGTGTTCAGCCAGGCATCAGCCGCGCAGGCACTGCTGGTACTGCAGCCAGGCGATGCCGTACCGGATCCAGCCCAGGATGTCGTACCACTGGGCGGGCTTGGCCGGGGCGGTGCACACCGGCGGGACAGGACCCTCAGCGGCCACCTGCACGCCAACCGTCACAACGGTGCCGGACTCTGCGGCGGTCAGCACCAGGGATCCGGTGCCGGCCGCCGCACCTGCCGGGACGGCCAGGTTTACTCCGGCGGACCCGGATGAGACCGGTACGGCGCCCAGGTCTGTCACCACACCGGCGGCATCGGTGAAAACGGCCGCCAAGGCGGTGTTGACCGGGCTGCCCAGCGACGTCAGGTCCAGCTTGGAGACGGTCAACGTGACGGCTTCGCCCGGCTTGACCTCTGCGGGAGTGCTGTTGGTGACGGCTGCGGAGCGGCGGGCGAAGTCCGGCGCTACCGGGCTGCTCTCCTGCAGGTAGCTGATCCACGCGTCCCGGTCCACCAGCCCGGAGTCACGGGTGTTGGCGCCCTCGGTGAAGACACGGAAGTTGTCCCCGCCCGTGGCCAGGAAGCTGAACGTGCCCACCCGGTAGGACTTCGCCGGATCCAGCAGTTCGCCGTTGACCCGGACCGACGTGATGCGGTCACCGGCAGCGCGGGCGGCGTCGTAGGTGTAGTTCACGTTCTTGGACAGGCCCAGCTGGATGTAGGCGCGGCTGGGAACCGTGCCGTCCGCGTTGGTCTGCCACTGCTGTTCCAGGAGCGTCTTGAACTGGGCGCCCGTGAGCGAGGTGGTCCAGAGGTTGTTCACGAACGGCAGTACCGCGTTCGCCTCGGCGTACGTGATGGTGCCGTCCGGGGCGTAGTCGAGCTCGTTCCGCAGTCCGCCGGCGTTGACGACGCCGATTTCCGCGCCGCCCAGTTCGGCAGGCCGCAGCGAAGCGAGCAGCGAGTCGGCCACGAGGTTGCCGAGGGTGGACTCGCTGGAGCGGTCGTCGCGCTTCGGCGCACCGGTGGCGTCGGTGGTGAACGCGGTGGTGATATCGGCGGTGACGGAACCGATCGGCTGGTTTCCGACGACGGCGGCGTCCGCGAGTGCCTTCTGGACGATGGCGTCGACGGCGGCGACCCGCGGGTAGGCGGCGATCAGGCCGGCGGCGGGATCGGTGGTGCGCTTGACGTTGCTGCCCTTTGACGCCGTGACCTCTTTGGTGGCGGTGTCCACCGTCAGCTGGATGAGTCCTACGTTCTCGCCGTAGTTGCCGGTCTGCACGATGGGACGGGTCTTGCCCTCGACGCCCGGAACAGGGGCGTCCCAGGCGTATTCCTTGTGCGTGTGGCCGGTGAAGATGGCGTCCACGTCGGCGGATGTTTCGGTGACCAGTTTGGCGAAGGGGCCGCCCGCTGCCACTTCCTCCGCCAGGGTTGAGCCTTCCACCACGCCCGAGCCGGCGCCGTCGTGGTTTTCCACGATGATGACGTCGGCCAGGTTCCCTGCGGTGATCCTTGCGGCTGCCCGGTTGATGGCATCGACGGGGTCCCCGAACTCAAGGTCGGCGATGCCGGCCGGGTCACCAGGGAGGGGACCTCCTGGGTGACCGTGCCGATGACCGCCACCTTGATGCCGTTCATGTCCAGCACGGTGAACTCGGGCAGCACCGGCTCCGTGGTTCCCTTGCGGTAGACGTTCGCGCCAAGGTAGGGGAACTTCGCGTTGGCACCGCCGGCGATGACCCGGTCGCGCAGGTCCGCCCAGCCGCCGTCGAACTCGTGGTTGCCCACGGCCGATGCTTGCAGCTCCAGGGCGTTCAGCACGTCGATGGTGGGCTGGTCCTTGGCCACAGCGGACGCGAACAGCGACGCGCCGATGTTGTCGCCGGCGGAGAGGAATGCCGTGGCGCCGGGGGCGGCAGCGGCACGGAGCTTCTCGATGGTTCCGGCGAACTGGACGGTGTTGGCGTCGATCCTGCCGTGGAAGTCGTTGATGCCCAGGAAGTTCAGGTCAACGGTGGCAGGAACGGAGCCAAGGTCCAGGCCCACCACCACGGGGTCGTGGTCGCTGGCACGGAACTGGTCCGGGGCGTAGTAGTTGGTGATGTTGTAGTTGTGGCGGCTGTATTCCAGGGCCACGGACTCCACCGAGTTGATGTTCCAGATGTCGGCGCCGGACACCACGGCATCGGCGGCGGGGGAAGCCAGGATGTGGTCCAGGGAGCCCACCATCCCGCCGAAGAGGTAGGAATGCTTGGCCGAGCCGTCGGCGTTCCGGGCCTTCTCGTCCTGGTTGACGTAGCCGGCGGACGTGAGGACGTTGAGCGGGTCTTCCTTGGCGTAGGCGTTGAAATCACCGATCAGGAACACCTTGTCCGTGCCCTTGCTGGCCTGCAGCGACGTGGCAAAATCCAGCAGCGACCTGGCCTGGGCAGTGCGCGCCAGGTTGGAGGCGCCCTGGCCCTGGTCCGTGTCCTCCGGTGTTGCTGCCGAACCCTTGGACTTGAAATGGTTGGCGATGGCGATGAACTCGGTGCCGGCGGCACCGCCGGCGGGCTTGAACATCTGCGCCAGCGGCTTGCGGGCAGAGGCGAAGGCAACGGTGTCATTGTGGATGATGGACTCGCCCACCGGCTCGGCCGCGGCCTTCTTGAAGATGAAGGCGGTGCGGATCATGTCCTCGTCGGTCAACGGCGGGGCGTTGGCCGGCGAACGGACGTAGTCCCAGACTCCGGGTGTGGCGACGTTCAGCGCGTCCACCAGCCGGGCCAGGGCGTCGTCGCGGTTCTTGCCGAACTGCGCGGAGTTCTCGATCTCCATCAGGGTGACCACGTCGGCGCCGGCCTTGGTGATGGCGGACACGAGCTTGTCCTGCTGCCGCTGGAAGTTTTCGGCATTGGCTGCGCCGCGGGCGTTGCAGCCGCCCCGGACGGTGACGGGGTTCCCGTCCCGGTCCGTGTAGTAGGTGCAGCCGGTGAGCTGGTCGCCTGTGGTGGGGAAGTAGTTGAGGACATTGAACGAGGCAATCTTCAGGTTGCCGCCCACCGGCCGGGGCGCCTCCGTGCGCGTGGCGCCGAACGTGGCCGGCTGGACCGTGGCCGCATTCGCGGGCGTCAGGTGGGTGAGCGGCTGGAATTTCCAGGCGTTGTTGGCGTAGCCCAGGACCACATTCGTGGTGAACGCCGCCGGGGAGCCCACCCGGACCGGATCCGTGCCTGTGAGGTACGGCAGGGGGAGGGCCTTGGTGGCGCTGCTGCCGAGGAAGTTGGTGGTTGCGCCGTCGTCGAGCTTGATGCCCCGTGCGGCGTTTTCCTGGACGACGGCGGCATGTTCGGCGGTGCCGTACGGAGCCACCCGCGGTGGGCTGGACCAGGGGAGTGGTGCCGCCGGCCAGGCCGATCTCGCCGTATTGGTTCAGGCTGTAGTTGTCCGTGACAGTCAGCGGTCCCTGGGGTGCCAGGAGCATTCCTTCGAGCGACTCGCGGAAGGCCTCGTTGGCGGGCAAGGTGAAAGCGGTGGGCTTGACCTCCGGGGCGGCCTCGGCCAGCTTGGTGAGCCCGGCGGCTGCGCCGACGTTGAGCTGGGTCATCCCGTAGTACTCGGCCACGGTGCCTGTCAGGCGCACGAAGTCGCCCGGCTGCACGGAACCCGCGGTGGCAGGGGAATAGACGAAGATCCCGTCCGATGCGGCGTGGTTGGTGGCCGTGAGGTCCCCGCCGGTGCCGGCCGTCTGGATGTAGTAGCCGTTCAGGCCGCCGGTCGGGAACACGGCGGTGACCTTGCCCGTGGTGGTCACCGTGGCGCCCGCCAGCGGGCTCTCGGGACCCGTGCCCTGGATTTCGGCAATGGTGGCCAGGGCAGGGTTTGGCGTGGGCTCCGGGTCAGGTGCGGGATCCGGGTCCTGGGATGCGCCGCCAGAGGAGGTGGGCGTGATCGTGGCGCTGAGGGTGAAGTCCGCGGCGTTGCTGTTGCTGTCCGCTCCGGCTGTCCTGTTCAGGCTCTTGACGTCGGTGTTGCCCGAGGGGGCGGTGGCAGCCAGCGTTTCAAAGGTGTTGGACGTGCCGTAGCCAAGGAGATCGGCCACCCCGCCGGGCTCCACCTGGGACCCGGTGGAAAGCGCGACGGCGGTGGGCTGCTTGGCGAGCACCACCGTACCGGCGGTGCCGCTCGGGTTGAGGACGCCTGCCACCAGGTCCGGGGCGGGAAGGTCGGCGCCGTTGGAGCCGTTGCTGCCGCCCTGAACGAGGTAGTGCCCCTTGGCCGGGATGGACCCGGACAAGGCCGCCACGCCCGAAGGCGCAGCGGTTCCGGTGGCAGAGCGGTACTGCAGGGACCAGCCGTCCAGCGGAACCGGGGCGTCTGATGTGTTGTAGAGCTCCACGAACTTGTTCTTATAAGCAGCGCCGCTGCTGCCGCCGCTGAGGTAGGCCTCGTTGATCACAACGGGCGAGCTCCCGGCCGCGGCTGAGACCTCCGCGGCCGGATCGTCTGCGACGGCGGGAAGGACTGCCAGGGGTGCTGCGATGAGCCCCGCGGACAGAGCTGTTCCCAGCGCCAGTTTCCAAGGTGTCTGATGCATCCGCTCTTACTTTCATAAGGATGTCCCCGGTAGGGGACCCGATGGGAAGTGTCCGGGTTGTACCAACGGACAAGTGGCCCGGACCCTGCTCCTGGTCAAGTGGGTGTTCCGGCACATCACAGCAGCGCTGAATGAACGCAAAGTGGCTAGAGCGTGCATTCGGCGGGACGTCCCCCAGCGGAACGGACCGCCCACCGGCCTGGAGCCCCGTAGCCTGGTTCCGGTGATGCTGCTGGTGGTTTTATGGCCGGCCCGTACCCCCACATGTGCCGGCCATCACCAAAGAATACCGGCCGGTAGCTTTGCTGGAAGGGCGCGGCCGCGGATTTGTCCAAAGAATTTACATGCGCTCCACCAGATGCCGGGAAGCCGCAGGCGAAACCCGGCGTGCGGAGCTGCTGGGCAAAACGAAAGGCCCCTGCCGGCCAGCGGACTGGCGGGCAGGGGCCCTCTTTGCGGAAGGTAAGAGATTCGAACTCTTGGTACGGGGTTACCGCACACTGGTTTTCAAGACCAGCTCCTTCGGCCGCTCGGACAACCTTCCTCAGCTAGTAGTGTTTCATAGGCGCTTGCCTGCAACAAAACAGAGCCCGGAAGGTGTCCGGTGCACACTGGTTGCAGCCACTATTGAGTCAGAAACGGAAGTGGTCCATGAAAGCCGTCTATATTTCGGAGCCGGGCGGCCCGGAGGTCCTGGAGGTCCGCGAGGCCGATGCCCCCGTGCCCGGCCCCGGCGAGGTACTCATCGACGTCGTTGCCGCGGGCCTGAACCGTGCCGACGTGCAGCAGCGGCGGGGTTTCTACCCGCCGCCCCCGGGCGCGTCCGAGATTCCCGGGCTTGAGGTGTCCGGCAGGATCGCCGGGTTCGGGCCGGGGGTCACCAAGGCTTTCTCCGTGGGCGACAAGGTGGTGGCGCTGCTCGCGGGAGGCGGCTACGCCCAGCAGGTGGCAGTGCGGGCCGAGCAGGTCCTGCGGGTGCCCGAAGGGGTGGACCTGGTGACGGCGGCCTCGCTGCCGGAGGTTTCGGCCACGGTCTACTCCAACCTGGTCATGACGGCCCAGCTGCAGCCGGGTGAGACGGTACTCATCCACGGTGCCACGGGCGGGATCGGCACCATGGCCATCCAGCTGGCGAAGGCCTTCGGTGCCCGGGTGGCCACGACGGCCGGCACCGACGAAAAGGTCAGCACGGCGAAGGCCTTCCTGGGCGCGGATATCGCAATCAACTACGCGGAGGAGGATTTCCCCGAAAGCCTGCGCCGGCAAAACGGCGGAAAAGGCGCGGATGTCATCCTCGACGTCGTTGGGGCCAAGTACCTGCCGCAGAACGTGGACGCGCTCGCGGACTACGGGCGCCTGGTGGTCATCGGGCTCCAGGGCGGCACCAAGGGCGAGCTCGACCTGGGCCAGCTGCTCAAGAAGCGCGCCGCCGTGGTGGCCACGGCCCTCCGGCCCCGCCCCGTGGAGGAAAAGGGCGCCATCATGAATGCGGTCCGGGACGCGGTGTGGCCGCTCATCAGCGACGGCAGGATCAGGCCGCTGGTGGCCAGGACGTTCCCGCTGGACCAGGTCCAGGCGGCCCACCGGTACTTCGACAGCGGCGACCATGTAGGCAAAGTCCTGCTGCTCATGTAGCCGTAAATACTCAGTATTGTGTAATCCCGGGACTGCGGATAGGCTGTCGGTATACGCGGTATGCACGGGTCTTGGGGGTCCGTGCATACCGCTGCTACCAGCGAAGGAGCAGCATGTCCATCCGTCACAGCCTCCTCGCCCTGCTGCAGGACCGGCCGCGCTACGGCTACCAGCTCAGGGTCGAGTTCGAGAACCGGACCGGGTCCACCTGGCCCCTCAATATCGGGCAGGTCTACACCACCCTGGACCGGCTGGAGCGGGACGGCCTGGTGGCGAAAGACGGCGACGACGGCGAGGGCCACGTGGTGTACAGCATCACCGCTGAGGGCGCGGCGGAGGTGCGGAGCTGGTTCGCCGCCCCCGTGGAGCGCACCAACCCGCCGCGGAACGAACTGGCCATCAAGCTGGCGCTTGCCGTAACGCTGCCGGGAGTGGACGTCCAGGCCATCATCCAGGCGCAGCGGGTGGCTTCCATCCGTGCCCTGCAGGATTACACCAAGGCCCGCCGGGACACGGCGTCCAACCAGCGCAGTGGCGACACCGCCTGGCTCCTGGTCCTCGATTCCCTCATCTTCCAGACGGAAGCGGAGGTCCGCTGGCTGGACCTCTGCGAAGCAAGGATGGTGCAGCTGGCCGCCGCCACTGCCGCGCGCAAGACGTCCAACGGGGTCACGGAAGACGCCGCCCCGCTCAACGCGGACAGCCGCCGGTGAGCGTCCGGGGGGCCGCAGCAGGTCCTGAGCTTGCCAAGGTCAGCAGGACCTTCGGGGAGGGCGCGACGGCGGTTGCCGCACTTCGGGACGTTGACCTCACCATCGGCGCGGGGGAGTTCGTTGCCGTCATGGGGCCGTCGGGGTCCGGAAAGTCATCCCTGCTTGCGCTGGCCGGCGGACTGGACCGGCCGACGTCGGGCGGCGTCTTTGTGGAATCAACCCCCCTTGCCGGGCTGGGGCTGAACGAACTGGCCCGGCTGCGGCGGCGGGCCGTGGGGTACGTCTTCCAGGACTTCAACCTCGTCCCCACCCTTACCGCGGCGGAAAATGTCGCCCTGCCGCTGGAGCTGGACGGCACCGCGACGAAGAAGGCCCGCCGGCAGGCGGCTGACGCCCTCCGCCAGGTGGGGATCCCCGAGCTGGCAGACCGGTTTATGGACCAGATGTCCGGCGGACAGCAGCAGCGGGTGGCCATTGCACGCGCGGTGGTGGGGCAGCGGCGCCTGATCCTCGCTGACGAGCCAACCGGCGCCCTTGACTCGACCACTGGCCAGGGCGTCATGGAGGTGCTGCGCTCGCGGGCGGACGCGGGGGCGGCCGTCATGCTGGTCACCCACGAGGCCCGGCACGCGGCCTGGGCGGACCGGGTGGTGTTCCTCCGCGACGGGCGGATCGTGGACCAGGCCACCGCCATGCATGATCCCACCATGCTCCTGGCGCAGGCCGGCCTCTGATGCCGCTTGACCTTACTCCGGCCCCGGGCGGGCGCCGGAGCAGCTTCCGTGTTGCCCTGCGGATGGCCCGCCGGGACATCCGCCGCCACCGGCGCCGGTCGTTCCTGATCGTCCTGCTGATCATGCTGCCAGTCGCGGGGATGACCGGAGCGGCCACCCTCTACCAGAGCTCGCTGCGGACACCGGAGGAAATTGTCCGGTACGAACTGGGCAACGCCCAGGCACGGTTCGTCGCCCTGCCGGTGGTGAACGGGAAGTCGCTCCAGGACCCGCTGAACGATGCCGTGACGGCTTCCAGTCCGGGAAACGTGGATCCCGCATTCGTTGCGACGCCGCCTGAAGAAGTGCTTCCGGACGGCTACGAGGTGCTGCCGCTGCGCCAGCTACAGCTCACCACGCGCGTCGGGGAAGCGCTGGTTTCGCTGAACGGGGTGCAGGTGGACGCGCTGCACCCCGCCTTCGCCGGCAAGTTCACGCTGCTGGATGGCAGGGCTCCCGAATCGGGCAGGGAAGTCCTCGTGTCGCGGGGCATGCTGGAACGCTTCGGCCTGGACTTCGGCGAGGAATTTACGACGTCGGCAGGAACGTTCGTGCCGGTGGGCACCCTCCGTGACGCCGACGCCTCCGACAACAACAGCTTCGTCTACTTCCAGTCCGGGCAGGTGCCGGCGACGGCCCTTGCAGGTGAACGGCCACACTCGGTGTCCTACTACCTGGTGGGACCGGAACCGATCGGCTGGCAACAGGTCCGGGAAGCCAACAGCCGGGGCGTCGGAGTGCTCTCACGGAGCGTAGTGCTGGACCCGCCGCCAATGGAGCAGCGGGTGGTGCCGGGGGCCCAGACCTGGGACACGTCCGCCGAGACCTGGACCCTCTACGGCACCTTCGGCCTCCTGGGAGCCCTGGCCCTGCTGGAAGTGGGCCTGCTCGCCGGTGCGGCCTTCGCCGTGGGAGCCAAAAGGCAGGTGCGGGAGCTGGCGCTTTTGGCTGCCTCCGGTGCGGAAGCTCCCACTGTACGGTCGGTGGTCACGGCGGGAGGCCTGTGGCTGGGTTCCATTGCCGTTGTGGCAGGAGCTGCCCTGGGCTTCGCTGGCGCGGCTGCGGCCGTGCTCTGGGTGCGGGCCGCAGGGTCGGCCCGGCTGGCAGGAGTGCACCCGGACCCGTTGCTGACGTCGGTTGCCATGGTGATGGGGCTTTGCGCGTGCATCCTGGCGGCGCTGGCCCCGGCGAACCTGGTTGCCCGGCAGGCGCTGCTGGGCGCCCTCAAGTCCGGCCGCGCACCTGCCGGAAGCGGACGGCGGGCCAGCCTGGTGGGCGCCGTGCTCCTGGCTGCGGCGGCCGGACTGCTGGCCGCCGGCTGGCTGCTGGGGCAGTCGGCGAAGGACCCTGACCGCCAGGCGGAGCAGCTGCCCCTGGTGGCAGGGCTGCTGATCGGCGGGGCGGTGCTGGCTGTTGCGGGACTCGTGCTGCTGACCGGCTGGCTGGTGGGCCTGCTCACCTCGCGGACACACTGGCTTTCCCTGCCCCTGAGGATGGCTGCCCGTGACTCCGCCCGGAACCGTGGCCGGACCGTGCCGGCGGTAGCTGCGGTGCTTGCTGCCGCAACGCTGGCAAGCGCCGGCCTGGTCCTGGCCGCCAGCCAGCAGGCGGCCATGCGGGAGAACCACTGGTGGAGCGCGCTGGAAAACCAGGTCCGCCTGCCCCTGGAGGTGGACGCCCCCTTCCTCGCCGGCGGCGGCCGCCAACCGTCGGTGGCAGTGGATCCTGCTGAACTTTCCTCCCGCGTGGGGCAGGCGGTGGACGCCGTTGCCTGGACGGCAACCATCACGGCGCCGGCATCGATTGACTGCCATTTTGGCCCTGACGTGGATATGTCGGTTCCCGTCCGGACAGAGGATTCGAACTGCTTGATGTATTCCCTCGCGGTGCCGAAGGAGCATCAGTGTCCGATGACGCCGCAGCGAAGGGTGGTGGACCCGAAGGACTGGCGCTGCCGCGGGTCGATGATCCGTGAATCCGCTTCGCCGCGTGGAATCGTGGTGGGAGGCGACGAGGAAATCCGGCGTCTGCTGGGCACTGACCCCGGAGCCGACGCCTTTGAGGTGCTGGACGCCGGCGGCATGGTGGTGACCAACCCGGTGTTCGTCCGGGACGGAAAAACCACGCTGCTGGGACAAGACGTCCGCACGCAGCTGCGGTCGCCGTCGGACGGTTCCATGGTCCACGAAACGGTCACCAGCACCGCACTGCCCGCCGTTGCGGTCGAACCGCTGGAAGCGGTGCCCTACTACGGCTTCATATCCCCGCAGACTGCGGAACGGCTGGACCTGCGTGCGGAACCGGCCGAACTCCTGGTCCAGCTGGACCGGCGCCCGACAGCGGCTGAGGCCGATGCAGCGGCGGCGGCAGTGGCAGGTGTCTATCAACAGCCCGGTGCCGGATTCTGGGTGGAACCGGGGATCTCCCGGGACAACCAGTGGATATTCTGGCTGATCGTTGCGGCCAGCGCGCTCCTGACACTGAGTGCCGCCGGCATCACCACCGGCCTGGCACTGGCTGACGCACGGAATGACCACATGACCCTGGCCGGCGTCGGTGCCTCGCCCCGTCTCCGCAAAGCGCTCGCGGCGGCGCAGGCACTTTTCACCTCCGGCCTCGGCGCCGCGCTCGGAACCATCGCCGGAGCCGTGCCTGCCGTCCTCATCGCAGCCTCGACGGAAATGCGGACAGCGGTGGAGATCCCCTGGCCGCAGCTGCTGGCACTGATGCTCGCCGTTCCCGCAATGGGATCGGCGCTGGCATGGATGTTCACCCGGGCTGCCCTGCCGGCGTCCCGGCGGGCCTTGGGGGCATCGAGCAACCGGGCGGGCGGCGGCAGAACGTTCGGCGCCCCGGGGATGCCGCTCACCGCACCGTCCTGTCCGCGCACGCGCTACCCATCCCCATCGCCGACCGGCGTTGGTAAGGTGCCTTAGTAAGGGGAGGCTCGCACCCATCTCAAGGAGGAGACATGGCCGGAACGCCTGACGACCGGAACGGTTCAGCGCGGAAGGAAGGTGCGGTCACCACCGATGCCGCCCTTCCCCCCGCCGCCGTGGACGAGAACGTCCGCGAGGCGGAAGAGCGGAAGTGGACGCCGCGCAAGATAGCGCTGTGGGCCGCGGTTGCCCTGCTGGGCGGCGTGGCCTGGTTTATGCTCGCCATCATCCGCGGGGAGACGGTCAACGCCATCTGGTTCGTGTTCGCTTCGGTGTGCACGTACCTGATTGCCTACCGCTTCTACTCGAAGGTGATCGAACGCTACATCACCAAACCCGATGACCGCAGGGCCACCCCCCGCCGAGTACAAGGCGGACGGCAAGGACTACGTCCGGACGGACCGCAACGTCCTGTTCGGCCACCACTTCGCAGCAATCGCCGGCGCCGGCCCGCTGGTGGGTCCCGTACTGGCAGCCCAGATGGGGTACCTGCCGGGCACCATCTGGATCATCATCGGCGTCGTGCTGGCCGGCGCGGTCCAGGACTACCTGGTCATGTTCTTCTCCATGCGCCGCGGCGGACGTTCCCTGGGCCAGATGGCCCGCGAGGAGCTCGGCGTGGTCGGCGGCACTGCCGCCCTGATCGCCACGCTCCTGATCATGGTGATCATCGTCGCCATCCTGGCGCTCGTCGTCGTCAATGCCCTGGGTGAAAGCCCGTGGGCGTATTCTCCGTGGGCATGACCATCCCGATCGCCCTGTTCATGGGCGTCTACCTCCGCTACCTGCGGCCGGGAAAGATCATGGAAGTCTCCATCATCGGCTTCGTGCTGCTGATGGCCGCCATCATCGGCGGCGGCATCGTGGCCGAAACCTCCTGGGGAGCGGAGATCTTCACCCTGGACCGGGTGACCATCGCCTGGGGCATCATCATCTACGGTTTCATCGCCGCGATCCTGCCCGTGTGGCTTCTGCTGGCACCCCGCGACTACCTGTCGACCTTCATGAAGATCGGCGTGATCGTGATGCTGGCGGTGGCAATCATCGCGGTCCGTCCGGAAATCACCGTGCCAGCCTTCAGCGAGTTCGCCAGCCGGGACAACGGTCCCGTGTTCCCGGGGGCGCTGTTCCCGTTCCTGTTCGTCACCATCGCCTGCGGTGCGCTGTCCGGCTTCCACGCCCTGATCTCCTCCGGCACCACGCCGAAGCTGGTGGAGAAGGAGCGGCAGACCCGCTTCATCGGGTACGGCGGCATGCTGATGGAGTCCTTCGTGGCCATCATGGCCCTGGTCGCCGCCATCTCCATCGACCGCGGCCTGTACTTCGCCATGAACTCCCCGGCGGCGCTGACCGGCGGGACGGTGGAAACCGCGGCCACGTGGGTGAACAGTCTCGGCCTGACCGGCGTGAACATCAGCCCGGAGCTGCTGTCCCAGACAGCCGCCAACGTGGGTGAGGAAAGCATCGTCTCCCGCACCGGCGGCGCGCCCACGCTGGCTTTGGGCCTGGCGCACATCATGCAGCAGTTCATCGGCGGGACGGCCATGATGGCGTTCTGGTACCACTTCGCCATCATGTTCGAGGCCCTATTCATCCTCACCGCCGTGGACGCCGGCACCCGGGTTGCCCGGTTCATGCTCCAGGACTCCATCGGCAACTTTATCCCCAAGTTCAAGGAACACGCCTGGCGGCCCGGCGCCTGGCTCTGCACCGCCATCATGGTCGGCGCCTGGGGCGCGGTACTGCTGATGGGCGTCACGGACCCGCTGGGCGGCATCAACACGCTGTTCCCGCTGTTCGGCATCGCCAACCAATTGCTGGCGGCCATTGCCCTGTCCGTGTGCCTGGCCATCGCCGCCAAACGCGGCACGTTCAAGTGGTTGTGGATCGTTGCCCTGCCGCTGGCGTTCGCAGCGGTTGTCACCATCACCGCGAGCTACCAGAAGATCTTCTCGCCGACGCCGGCCGTGGGCTACTTCGCCAACAACGCCGCGTTCAGCAAGGCCCTTGCCGAAGGCAAGACCGAATTTGGGACGGCCAAGACCGTGGCGGCCATGGAGGCCGTGGTCCGCAACACCGCCATCCAGGGCTGGCTGTCGGTGATCTTCGTGGTCCTGAGCATCATCGTGATTGCCACCGCGGTGCTGGCCACCATCAGGGCATTCCGCAGCCACGCGGCCGGCACACCCGTCACGGACACCGAGGATCCTGCCCGGCCGTCGCGGGTCTTCGCTCCCGCCGGGCTCGATTCCGACCCCCGCGGAACGCCAGCTGCTGGCCGAGTGGGAGAAGGTCCCGGCCGAACTCCGCTTCGAACGGGCAGGGCACCACTGATGAGCGCGGGACTTACGGCGCTGTCCACCGGATTCCAGGGGTTCGCCCGGTACCTGGGCGGCCTCCTGGGCGCCGATGCGTACACGAAATACCTGGAACATCACCGCGCCTCCGGCACCAGGAACCGCCGCTTACCGAGCGGGAGTTCTGGCGCGACCGGACCGACCGGCAGGACGCCAACCCGCAGGGCAGGTGCTGCTGATTGAGCCTGCAGCGTACAAGCGTGTCAGGTGGGTTCATCGAGTGGACCCCGGGCGGATCGCTCGTGAGAGTATGAACGCATGAGCGATCCGAACGACACCCAGGCAGCTGAGGACCTCCCGGTAGAAGGCACGCCCGTTGATGACACCCCGGCGCCTCTGCCGACGCCCGGGGCGCCAACGAACGGTGCCAAGAAGGGCAGCAACCTGCAGGACCTGGTGGACGAGCCGGCCAAGGTGATGCGGATCGGCACCATGATCCGGCAGCTTCTCGAAGAGGTGAAGTCCGCCCCGCTCGACGACGCCGCCCGCGGCAGGCTCGCCGAGATCCACGAACGCTCTATCAAGGAACTCGAGGACGGCCTGGCTCCCGAACTCGTGGAGGAACTGGACCGGATCAGCCTCCCGTTTTCGGACGAGGCGACCCCCTCCGACGCCGAGCTCCGGATCGCGCAGGCCCAGCTGGTGGGCTGGCTCGAAGGGCTGTTCCATGGCATCCAGACCGCCATCGCGGCGCAGCATGCTGCCCGCGAGCACGCTGCAGCGCAACTTCAGCTGCGCCAGCTCCCGCCGGGGACCATGATCGCGCCCGGCGTTGTGATCGGCGAGAACGGCGAGCCGCAGCGGGCCTCAGCCGGGCAGCGGCCCGGAACCCCCGCACCGCAGGGCAAGCGCGAAGACCCGGACCACGGTCCCGGACAGTACCTGTAGGGTGCGCTTGGGCTTTCTCAGCGCCGCCAGGCAGGGGCGCAAGGACGATGCGGAACTGGGGAAGGGGTTGTGGCGCCGCGCGCACGACCGCTTCCATCGGGGACTGGACCGCTTCCACCAGGTGCTGGAAGGCGTGGAGGACGACCAGCTGTACGGGGAGCTCGTGGAGATCGCCAACGAGCTCGCGGCCCTCCTGGAAAGGGTGCGGGCCGTCTGCGTGGAAGCGCAGCGGCGCTCACCCAGCGAGGGCCTGGACATCCCGGTGGCCCTGTCCGGCGTGCACCGCGCCCTGTCCAAGGCTGGAAACTCACTTGCCACCACTGCCGAGGCAGCCGCGATGCTGCGGCTCGCCGTCGGGCCTGTGCCCGTGGGGGCGGCGTCAGTGCGGCGCCGTGCGGAAGCCGTCTTCCAGCAGGTGGCCGACGCCGAGCGGCACCTCCACGAGGCAGCCTCCTAGCCGCAGGGGCCGGGATATTCCTGGTTAAGCGCGTGGCTTAGTCCGGCCCACAACGGCCAGTTGGCCGGCAGGGATTTGGCAGGATGAAGGAATGACTCTTTCACCTACCTTGACTTTCAATGACGGAAACACGATCCCCCAGCTTGGCTACGGCGTGTGGCAGGTTGAGGACGGCGTGGCGGAGAAAGTAGTCCGCCAGGCGTTCGAGGCGGGCTTCCGCCACATCGACACCGCAAAGATCTACGGCAACGAGGCAGGCGTGGGCCGGGCGATCGCCAGCTCCGGGCTGTCCCCGAACAGATCTTCATCACCACCAAGTTGTGGAACTCAGACCAGGGCTACGAGTCCACTCTGGCAGCCTTCGAGGAGTCGATGGACCGGCTGGGCCTGGAGACGCTGGACCTGTACCTCATCCACTGGATGCAGCCCAAGCAGGACAAGTACGTGGACACCTGGAAGGCGCTGATCGAGCTCCAGAAGCGCGGCCGCGTCAAGTCCATCGGCGTATCCAACTTCACGGCAGAAGGCCTGCAGCGGCTGATTGACGAGACCGGTGTGGTCCCTGCCATCCACCAGATCGAACTGCACCCCTACTTCAGCCAGCGTGAGCTGCGTGAGTTTGGTGCGTCCAAGGGCATCGTGACCCAGGCCTGGTCTCCGCTGGGCCAGGGCGGCGAGCTGCTTGAGGATGCAACCGTGGCGGCCATCGCTGCGAAGCATCAGGCGACCCCCGCGCAGGTTGTCATTGCCTGGCACCTTGCCATCGGCAACGTGGTGATTCCCAAGTCCGTCACGGAATCCCGGATCCGCGAGAACTTCGCGGCCCTCGAGGTTTCCCTGGATGCGGAGGATGTCGAGGCCATCAACGCCCTGGACCGCACTGCCAGCGGCGAAGGCCGGATCGGGCCGGACCCGGCAGTGTCCGACTTCGCCTAACGCTGATTTCGCCTAAGCCGTACCCTGACGGCGGTACCGGACCCGCGCTGCCCTGCATTGAGGGCAGTGCGGGTTCCGCCTTAAGGCGGGTACCGGATCAGGCGGCGAGGCGGACGTGCTCGACGGTGACCTCGTCGATCACAGCCCAGCCGTCTTCACCGCTGCAGTACTTGTTGGCGAAGCGCTGGGCCTCGGCGTAGGTGTCGAAGATTTCGGCCCGCGACCGGCCGCAGTCAGCGTCGAAGTACGTGACGTGAAATTCCTGAATGGTGTGGTTTTCCATGAATCCAGTCTGCAACCGGGGTCCGACAATTCCTGGAAACAGCCCCGCGTGTTGTGGATTGGAGGAGCCGGCGGCGGCTGGGGGAGGCGTACGCGGTCTCAGACGGACGCCCTCGTCGCCGGCTCCGCTCACTACGGTACGGTCCGGGCGCGCCCGGCACCCGAGTAATCGGTACGTGATTCTGCCAGGGGGGTGCACCTGCCCGCAGGGCGGTGCCAGCCGGCAGGTTACGAGCCAGGTTCTGGATGCACGCGCCCTGGCGTGTACCTCCGGTTGCCGACGCCGGCTTCCCGGGGAAGCATGAAGGCCAGGACCGAAATGATGATTCCGATGGCCCCCACGAGCGGGTGCATCACAGGGTGGAAGACCTGCATCCAAACCAGCTGCACGAGGATCCACGCCACCAATCCGAGCCCGGAGAAAATCGCCGCCGCGCGGGCGTAGCGCCACCGGACCAGTACAGCGGTGGCGGCGAGCAGCTCTCCTGCCCCGGGCAGGAGGAGCAGTGCGATGCCGGGCACTGTCCAGTTAGTGAAGGGGGTGTGCTGCAGCCAGTCCTGCTGCAGCTCCATGGCGCCGGCCAGCATGAACCAGCCTCCCGCGACAGCGAAACATCCCACAAGAAACTGCAGGGCGACCAGCGGTGCCTTTATTTTCATGGTCCCTCCAAGAGTGCTGTGTCCAAGCGGGCACCCTTCCACACTCGCAGCTGACGGCACGCAGTGGCAGGGGCATAGGTCCCCAGGGATTTGGACGCCGCCGATGCACGACAGTCCCGCCGCGAAACCTGCTAGCTGCTGAGCCGGAGGACACGTTCCCGGGCGAGCATCACGGTCCGGCCTGCCTTGTCCGCCTCCCGCAGGGCTTGTTTCGCTTCCGCCGCGGTGGCCGCAAGCTGCTTGCGGGCACGGTCCAATTGCTCCTCCGCAGCCTTCAACCTTTCGCGGAGTTCGGCAGCCTCTTGCACCAGGGCGTCAATTTCGGAGCGGGTTTCCTCCACCTGCTCCTGCAGCTCCTCCGCCAGGCCGTTCGTCCTTGCTTCTTCCGCCTGCGCTTCGGCGAGGGCGGCCTTTGCCTTTTCCAGCGCAGGCGGCGAGGCGGGCCGGGGAGTCTGCCGGACCGCCTCAAGCCGGGGTTTGGTGGCCTTTGGCCGGGAGGTGCGCTCCGGCGTCGGACGTTCCTTCCTGGCCGGTACGGACGCCAGTGCAGGCCGGCGAGGCGGGGAAGCCGATGGCGCAGGCAGGGCATCGGGTACGGCCACCGTGCCCTCCAGCTCCGCGGCGCTCACCCCGTCCGCCGAGAGTGTCTTCAGGAGCCGCCCGCTGCGGACGGCCTCCGCTGCACCTTCGTCCGCGGTCAGGGCACGGAGCGTTTCCTCCACGTCGGCGGCAATGGTGTCGCTGATCACCCGGCCCTGCTGCTGGACGACGGACCGGGCAGTGTCGACGGCGGAGGCGAGCATGGTGCGGCGTTCGCGTCCCAGTTCCCGGAGGGACTGTGCGTCGAGTGACGCCTGTGCGTCCCGCATCCGGGACCCGAGGTCGGCCAGTTCCGCCAGGACGTCCGGCTCGTGCTGGGCAAGCATGTTGACCGCCCAGGCAGCGACGGAAGGTTTGGGCAATCCTTTGACGGCTGCAGCCAGCTCCTTGTCGGCCCCGGCAGCCTCTTTTGCCGCGGCCGTGCGTGCCGCCACGAATTCCTCGAGCGGCACGGCGTAGAGCTCGTTCGCGATGTCCGCCAGGGCCTGCTCATCCATGTCCGCCATCATAGGCGGCGGCCCCGGCAGTCCGGACACAAACGGGATGTACAACCCTCAGTCGGGAGGGGAAGCGGTGGAGGAGCCGACGGCGGCTGGGGGAGGCATACGCGGTCTCAGACGTACACCCTCGTCGCCGGCTCCGCTCACCACTTTAGGTCCGCGCACCCGGCCGGCGCCCGAGTATCCAGTACCTGATTCAGCGCGGGGCAATACGTGCCGGCTGCCACGCGCCGGGGCGGCCTTGCACAACCCCGCTGGCGGATGTGGCGTGCTTGACTGGGGGCGTGATCAGAAAAGCCCGGCTGGAGGACGTTGAGCGGCTGCGGAACATCGAGACCGCCGCCGGTGAGGCCTTCCGTACCCTCGGGATGCACGCCATCGCAGATGACGACCCGCCCAGTGTGCAGGAGCTCAGCCGGTATGTAGCCGCCGGGACGTGCTGGGTCAGTACAGCTGCGGAGCAACAGCCTGTCGCCTACATTCTGGTGGACCAGGTTGACGGCAATGCCCACATCGCACAGGTCACGGTGCACCCGCTGTACGCGCGCCACGGCATTGGCAGTGCCCTCATTGATGAGGTTGCCTCATGGGCCGCGCCGCAAGGGTTCGAGGCACTGACCCTGACAACGTTCCGGGACGTCCCCTGGAACCGGCCCTATTACGAACGGCTGGGCTTCACCGTTGTGCCGGAGCGGTTGTGGGCGGCGGGGATTCGGCGGTTGGTTCTGGTGGAAGCTGCGGACGGCCTGTCTGCATGGCCGCGCGTGGTGATGAGGAGAGCCCTGGGGGAGTAGGGCTGGCCTGGGCTGGCCGTGACGGATACCATCGTGCGATTTGACCGGCACCCTATCTGGACCAAGGCCTGACGTGCTTCAGGCGGCATCTGCTATGTCTGAGAGTGCTCCTTCATCCGAGCTTTGGCTCTCCCGGCTCTGGCCTTCATCCGTCTGTCGGCGGGCCCTGGCCAACGCGATCAACAGAGTCAGGACGGTCACCGTCCAGGCAAGTCCGGTGAGGAACACCAGGCCGATCGCCGCTAAGGGGTGCATGGCCAAAGTCTAGGACTGCAGCACCGGGAGGCCCGGGTGAAACTCCGCACCGTCAGCGCCGGAATTTTGCAGAAGATGAAATCTTCAGGCGGTGCCCAGAGACGCGGAAAGGGTGCGCCCGTTCGCAAGGCGCACCCTTTCCGACTCCCCTCACAGCCAAATCCCCATTCGACTGAAACCATAATAAGCATGCTTAGCAATGTGTACAAGCCGCTCACGTATTTATGGGCAGAGGTCATCGCCTGAGGCCTGGAAGTCGTCCATGGATTCCAGGCAGTATCTGCTGCTTAACCAGCGAAAAACCCCGGAAACCCCTGTATTTAGGGGCTGTCCGGGGTTTATCCCGAGCTTCCTATCAGAATCGAACTGATGACCTTTTCATTACGAGTGAAACGCTCTACCGACTGAGCTAAGGAAGCACACATGAAGCTTCCGGCGGAACCGGGTCCCTCATGCAAGAGTCAACTGTAATAGAGTCCCCGCGCCCGGGTCAAAATGGCGCGGGGGCCGCAGCTGAGGTGTTCAGCACACGGTGTTGTCGGCGGGTACCTCTCCGCTCACCAGGTACCTGTCGACAGGATCCTCCAGGCAGCTGTTGGCCCTGCCATAGGCAGTGTGCCCCTCACCCTCCCAGGTCATGAGCGTGGCATTTCCCAGCTGCTTCCGCAGCGACGACGCCCATTCAACGGGGGTGGCGGGGTCGCCGGTGGTGCCGATCACCACAATGGGCGATTCGCCGGTGTACTCAACCGGGGCGGGCGTCCGGACGTTCTTGTGCGGCCAGTCCTGGCAGCTGGTCCCGCCGTAGGCGAAGAAGTAACCAAGCGTGGGTGACTCCTGCATCAGGCGCTGCTGTTCGGCGCGCATGGCTGCCGGGTCGGACTCCATGGGGTAGTCAAGGCAGTTGATCGCGTTGAAGGCGAACGTCGAGTTGGATGTGTACGAGCCGTTGGACGACCGGTCGGCGCCGAGGTCCGCGAGGCGCAGCATCAGGCTCACATCGCCTGTCATCGCCGCTTCAAGTGCCTGTGTCAGGGCCGGCCAGCTCTGGTCATTGTAGAGCGGGGTGATCAGGCCGCTCACGAACATGGTGGCGTTAACAACGCGGCCGTCCTTGGCGGTCCGCGGCGTCTCCTTGACTGCGGCGATGAGATCTCGGATCTGCTCCACGCCGGAGTCCACGTCACCGCTCAGCGGGCAGCCGTCCTGCTGCTGGCAGCTGGCAACGTAGGCCCGGATGGCCTTTTCGAAGGCGCGGGCCTGTCCGCTGGTCAGCTCCTCGTTGCTGATGGAGGGATCCAGGGCACCGTCCAGGACCATGCGCCCCACGTTGTCCGGGAAAGGGAGGCGTAAGTGGAACCCAGGAATGTGCCGTAGGAGTAGCCCAGGTAGTTCAGCTTGGTGTCATTGACCACGGCGCGGAGGATGTCCAGGTCCTTCGCTGCGCTCTGGGTGTCGATATGTGCCAGGACTTCGCCGGTCTTCTCGGCGCACTGGTCCGCGATCGCCTTGTTGTCGGCCCGGGCAGCTGCCAGTCCCTCATCCGTTTCCAGGTCGTAGATCTTGGCCCGTGCGGCATCCCGCTCGGCATCGGTCAGGCAGGTGACGGGCGCGGAGCGCTTCACGCCGCGGGGATCGAAGCCCACCAGGTCATACGCATCCCGGACTGGTTGCGAGAAGTGGGTTGTGGCTGCGTCCTTGACGAAGTCGTAGCCGGATGCCCCGGGCCCTCCAGGGTTGACCAGCAGGCTGCCGGTCTTCTTGCCGGTGCTCGCAGCCTTCAGGGCGGCTATCTGGATGGTCTCGCCGTCGGGATCCCCATAGTTCATGGGAACGGTGACCTTGGCGCACTGGAACTCGTTCTCGCAGGGCTCCCACACCACTTCCTGCGAGTAGAAGCGCTCCAGCCCGGAAGGGGCGGAGGCCACGATGGAAGGATCGGCCTTGGCGGTTGCCGTCTCCTGGGTGCGGTCTCCGCCGTTGAGCAGGCTGCACGAAGCCAGCACCATGGCAAGAACCAGGGCGCCGGCGGCACGGAGCCCGGTCGCCAGGGACCGGGGGCGTGCGGGCAGGGGGCGGGCAGTCATCGGGTCTCCTTGGAGGGCTAGATCAGGCTGGCTGCCATGGATTCAATGGTCAACAGCGGGGCAACGTTCGTGGTGGTGATGCGTTCACGGGCTTTGTTGATTGCGTCCATCCGCGCCAGGGTGGTTTCCGGCGTTGAGCGGCTGGCGAACTCCTCCAATTCGCTCCTCAGCTCAACGTTTACCAGCTCCACAGCATTCCCGAGCTGGATAATCAGCACGTCGCGGTAGAACGACAGCAGATCGGTGAGGGTCCGGTCCAGGGAGTCGGTGATGGACCGTTTCGCCCGGCGTTTCTGGTCGTCCTCAAGCTGTTTCACCTGGCTTCGCATGGCCGGGGAAGGGTTCCGGACTCCGGTGCGCCCAGCGTGGCTAGCAGCGCGGCCTTCTCCGCGGCGTCGCGCTCCTCATTGGAGCTGGCGGCTTCCGCGGTGGCGATTTTCACGAGCTTGTCCGCCATCATCACGGCCGCCGTGACGCCCCGCAGTCCGAGCGGGAACCGGACGGTTTCGAGGCGGCGTTCCCGGGCCGCCTCATCCCTGGCCAGGCGGCGGGCAATGCCGACATGGCTTTGCGCGGCGCGGGCCGCCCGTTCGGCAAGGGCAGGATCGACGCCGTCGCGCTTCACCAGGAGGGCGGCAACATCCGAGGCGGGCGGCAACCGCAGCGCCACGCTCCGGCAGCGGGAACGGATGGTGACCAGCACGTCCGCGGGGGAGGGTGCGCAGAGCATCCACACGGTGCGCGGCGTGGGCTCCTCAATCGCCTTGAGGAGCACGTTGGTGGTCCGCTCCGCCATCCGGTCCGCGTCCTCCACCACGATGATCCGCCACCGGCCGGACGACGGCCGGTTCCCGGCGGCGGCCACCAGTTCACGCGCCTCGTCGATGGTGATGGTGACCTTTTCGGTCCGCACGAAGGTTACATCGGAATGCGTTTCGCCCAGGATGGTGTGGCAGGCCTGGCAGGTGCCGCAGCCGCGCAGGTTCACATCCTCCTGGTCGCAGTTGAGCGCAGCGGCAAACGCCTTGGCCGCATTCGAGCGTCCCGATCCCGGAGGGCCGGTGAACAGCCAGGCATGGGTCAGGCTGTCACCGCTGGAGGCCTGGCGCAGCTGTTCGACGACGGCGGGCTGGCCCTGGAGGTCGTCCCACACGGTCATGGGTTACCGCCGCCACGGGCGCCAAGGGAGGGAACCGCACCTGCCGGGGCGACTGGGCGGACTGTCAGCAGGGCGTCCACCCGCTCCAGGATTTGTGCCGCCAGATCCCCGACCGGGAGCCGGGCGGGCAGCACCAGGTAGGCGTCCGGGCGGCTGCGGGCAAGTCCGAGGAATGCCTCGCGGATGCGGCTGTGGAATTCGTCCGCCTCGGACTCGAGCCGGTCTTCAGCGGCGTCACCGGCGGTGCGGCGCTGCCGCCCCACTGCCGGGTCCACGTCCAGCAGGATGGTGAGGTGCGGTTGCAGCCCGGACGTGGCCCACTCGTTCAAGGACCGGACGGCGTCCGTGCCGAGATTCCGCCCGGCGCCCTGGTAGGCGACGGAGGAATCGATATAACGGTCCGTCAGGACGATCTCGCCGCGTTCCAGTGCCGGCCGGATCACCTGGGTGGCATGCGCCGCCCGCGAGGCGGCGAAAATCAGCGCTTCGGTGTGGGCATCAATGTGGCCGTGGCCATGGTCCAGGACCAGGGAACGCAACTTTTCACCGATGGCGGTGCCGCCCGGCTCCCGGGTCCGGAGTACCGTCAGCCCCCGGGATTCAAGCGTTTCCGCGAGCCGGACCGCCTGCGTCGATTTGCCGGCACCGTCGCCGCCTTCAAACGCGATGAAAAGTCCGGACCCTTGTGTGCTCACACCTCAAGACTACCGACCGCCAGGGCCAATCAACGATTGCGGAACCGCGCATGTGGACAGGCCTGCCGGCCCTGCCATGCCCTTCCGGGAACATGGCTGCCGGGCCAGTACGCTTTTGACCATGAGTCTTTCCGAACAGCACGCGGCCGACCTGTCAGCAGAGACAGTGGTGGTTGCGGCCGGACGTCCCCCGCGGGAACGGGACATGCCCGTGAACCCGCCCCTGGTCCTTTCATCCACCTACTTCGGCACGGGTTCGCTCGATACCGGCGACCGCGGCTACGGGCGCTACTCCAACCCCACGTGGGATCCCTTCGAAGAGGCACTCGCCCGGCTCGAAGGAGCCGAACTGCCCGGGCTGCTGTACTCCTCGGGCCTCGCCGCCGTCAGCTCCGCGCTGTCACTCATTCCGGCCGGCGGGGCGCTGGTCATGCCCAGCCATAGCTATTCGGGGACCCTTGTGATGGCCTCGGAGCTGGCCCAAAAGGGTTTTCTCGAGCTCCGCACCGTGGACATCGCCGATACCGACGTCGTGAAGGCTGCGCTGGCACCGGGCGGTCCCGGAGCACGCGCCGCGGCGATGCTGTGGCTGGAAAGCCCCACCAACCCGATGCTCGGCATCGCTGACGTCGCGGCACTCACGGAGGCGGCGCACGCGGCAGGTGCCATCGTGGTCACCGACAATACTTTCTCCACGCCGCTGGTGCAGCAACCGCTGGCCCTCGGCTCCGACGTCGTCCTGCATTCGGTGACCAAGTACCTGGGGGGCCATTCCGACGTCGTCCTGGGCGCCCTGGTGACGTCAAACCCTGACATCCGCTCGGCCCTGCTGCACAACAGGACCATCCATGGCGGGATTGCCGGCCCCTTCGAAGCATGGCTGGCCCTGCGGGGCCTGCGGACGCTCGCGCTCCGGGTGGAACGGTCACAGCAGTCCGCAATGATCCTCGCGGAGCGGCTCAGCAACCACCCCCGGGTAGAGTCCATCCGGTTCCCCGGGCTGCCAGCCGACCCGGGGCATGAGCGGGCGAAAGCCCAGATGAAGGGATTCGGATCCATCGTCTGCATCCAGGTGGCCCCTGCCGGGGACTGGACGGCGCCGGGGCAGCGGACAAGCTTGTCCAGGCCCTGGAGCTGTGGCTGCCGGCCACGTCCCTCGGCGGCGTCGAATCCCTGATCGAACGCCGCCGCCGGCATGCTGCCGAGCCGACGAGCGTCCCGGAGAACCTGGTCCGACTGAGCGTGGGCATCGAGAACGTCGAAGACCTTTGGGCCGACCTGGAGCAGGCGCTGGACACGTTGGGAGGCTAGGCTTGGGTTGTGGACGGTGAACTGATTATTCGGCCTGTTGAAACGGCAGTGTTCTTTATCCTTGCCCTGGTGGCACTGGGCCTTGAGCTCTGGGCCGTGGTGGACTGCGCGCGGCACCGCGCCAACGCCTTCGAGGCAACCGGCAAGCGGACCAAGACCTTTTGGCTGGCACTGACCGGCGGCGCGGCCTTTGTTGGCGTCATTTCACTGTTCGGCAGCGGCGGCGGCATCTTCGGCACCCTCGGCCTCTTCGGGCTTGCCGCTGTGGTGGCCGCCTCTGTGTACCTTGCAGACGTGCGGCCGGCGGTCAAGGACGCAGGCCGTGGCGGCAGCCGCAACATGGGCCCCTACGGTCCCTGGTAATCCCCGCAGGCCCCCAGGCTCGCAAGCTCGCCCAGGGACCCCTGCCGGCGTGGGCCCACCACCGGCTCCTGGGCCCGCAAGCCTGGCACGGATTCCTGCCGGCGTGAACCCATCCGGCTAAGGCCGCGGAGCCACCGCTTCCCAGTCCACCGTCAGTTCGCCAAGACGCCACCGGGCCGGCCCGTCCTGCACCGGCCAGCCGGCGTCGCGCAACGACCGGCACATGCCCTGCCAGCGCTGCCGGTTGCCGAACGACGCCAGGGGAGCGGCTTCCAGCCAGGCACGGTCCATCGCCTGCAGCAGCCCGTGCACCCGCTCGCCGGGAACGTTGCGGTGGATGAGCGCCTTCGGCAGGCGTTCGGCCACGTCCGAGGGCAGGTCGAAGCTGCCGAAGCGGACTGAAATGCTCAGTGACAGGGGCCGTTCGGCGTCCAGCGCCACCCACGTCACCCGCCGCCCGATCTCATCGCAGGTCCCGTCAATGAACAGGCCGTTGTCCGGGAGGCGGTCCTGGACCAGCCGCCAGATGCCCGCCACGTCCGCCTCCTCGTACTGCCGCAGCACATTGAATGCCCGCACCAGGACGGGGCGGCCGGGGACGGGAAGTTCGAAGCCTCCCACGTGGAAGCTCAGGCCCGGCCGCTGAAGGGGCAGGGCGGCCTGGACGCGTGAGGGTTCGATCTCGATGCCGCGGACCTGGACGTCCGGCCGGACCGCGGCCAGCCGTTCATAGAGTTCGACGGCGGTGGCCGGCGTGGCCCCGTAGCCCAGGTCCACCACCAGCGGGTCAGCCGCGGACCGCAGGCGCCAGGCCTGGGGTCCGGTCAGCCAGCGGTCGAGGCGGCGCATGCGGTTCGGATTGGTGGTGCCGCGGGTAACGTTGCCCACCGGCCGGCCCTGCCGGCCCGCGGTGTTCCTGCCGGTGATCTGCGGGGCGGCCACCCGTTCAGCCTTTTGAACCACCGCCCCACCTTACCGTTGCCACGGCAGCGGAGGCTCCTCCGCCGTCGGGTTGTAACGCTGGGCGGGCGGCAACGGCGCTCGGCTAGGATGAAAATCATGACTTACAAGCTGATTCTGCTGCGCCACGGCCACAGCGAATGGAACGCCAAGAACCTGTTCACCGGCTGGGTGGACGTTGACCTGAACGACCAGGGCCGCCAGGAAGCAGCACGGGGCGGTGAGCTCCTGGTGGAGAACAACGTACTCCCGGACGTGCTCTACACCTCCCTGCTGAAGAGGGCCATCAACACGGCCAACATCGCCCTGGACAAGGCTGACCGCGGCTGGATCCCGGTGAAGCGCGACTGGCGCCTGAACGAGCGCCACTATGGCGCCCTGCAGGGCAAGGACAAGGCCCAGACCCTGGCCGAGTACGGCGAGGAGCAGTTCATGGAATGGCGCCGGTCCTACGACACCCCGCCGCCGCCCCTGGACGACAACTCCGAATTCTCCCAGGCCCACGACCCGCGCTACGCGGACCTCGGTGACGCGCTTCCCCGCACCGAGTGCCTGAAGGACGTGCTGGTCCGCCTGCTCCCGTACTGGGAATCGGACATCAAAGAAGACCTGAAGGCCGGCAAGACCGTCCTGGTCACCGCGCACGGCAACTCCCTCCGCGCACTGGTCAAGCACCTCGACGGCATCAGCGACGAAGCCATCGCCGGCCTGAACATCCCCACCGGCATCCCGCTCGTGTACGACCTGGACGAGAACTTCCAGCCCATCAAGCGGGGCGGCACCTACCTCGATCCCGAAGCTGCCGAGGAAGCCATCCTGGCGGTCGCCAACCAGGGCAAGAAATAGGGCAGTAAACAACGACGGCGGGCTGGTCACCCTTGGTGGCCAGCCCGCCGTCGCTCTTAAGGACGTGGCGGTCAGCTGTGCTCGATGCCGTTCGGCTGCCATGCGCCGGTCACCAGATAGGTAACCTTCTGGGCGACCGAAACGCCGTGGTCCGCGAACCGCTCGAAGTAGCGGCTGGCAAGGGCCACGTCCACAGTGGTGGCGGGCGACTCTTTCCACTCCGGCGCGGCGATCGCCTTGAAGACGCTCAGGTGCAGGTCGTTGATGACCGTGTTGGCCTTCAGGATGTCCCGGGCCACTTCGAGGTCGCGGGTCTCCAGCAGGACGGTGAGCTTGGCAGCGATTTCCTTGTCCAGCTCGGCCATCTGCTTGAACGTCTCCGTCATGGACGCCGGAATCACCGTGGACGGGAACCGGAGGCGGGCCAGCTGCGCGACGTGGCGGGCGAGATCGCCCATCCGCTCCAGCGATGCACTCATACGCAGGGAGCCCACGATCATCCGCAGGTCGCTGGCCACCGGGCCCTGCAGCGCCAGGATGTCGATGGCCCGCTCATCCAGGCTGTTCTGCAGGAAGTCAATGCGCGCGTCGGCGGCAATGACATCCTGGGCGAGGTCCACATCCGCCACTTCGAAGGAGGTGGTGGCTTTGTCCATCGCTTCGCTGACCAGGCGGGAGATCTCCACCAGCTGGTCACCGACCGCGGTGAGTTCTTCCTGAAAAACCTTACGCACGTAGGCGTCCTTTCCTTGAAACCCCTGCCGGGCCCGCTTCCGGGCAGCAGGAATCGTGTGGCCGTTCGGCACTCCAACTGGTTACTCTGCCAGTATCCGGTAAACGGTTGGGCCCTTGAAGGTGAACGTTAGTTGAACCGTGGTCGCAGGGGTCCGGACGCGCCGGATGGGCCCCGGCAAGCGCATAAGGTGGACCTGTGGATCCTATGCTCATCGGCCTGGTTGCAGGCCTCGTCGGCCTGGCGCTCGGCACCTTTGGCGTGCTCGCCTTCCGGGTCAGCGAGAAGCAGCGCCAGCTGCTGGACATCGACGCAGAGGAGCTGGCACTGCCTGCCGGAGCCGCGGAAGTACTCGCCATCATCGGGCGGGCCTTCGTGGTGGTTGACACGGTGGACGGCGTGGTCCGTGCCAGCCCCGCAGCCTACGCCTACGGCCTGGTGCGCGGACATACCGTGGTCCACAAGGAGCTGCTGGACATGACGGCCGGTGTCCGGCGCGACGGCGTCATCCTGGAGAAACAGCTGGAACTGCCCCGCGGGCCGCTGGGACAGGGAACCATCATCGTGCAGGTGCGGGCAGCCATGCTCGGCGAGGAATACATTCTCCTGCTCGCAGACGACCGCACCGAGATCACCCGCACGGAGGAGATCCGCAACGACTTCGTCGCCAACGTCTCCCACGAACTTAAGACGCCGGTGGGCGCCATCTCGCTGCTCGCCGAGGCCCTTGAATCCTCCGCCGACGACGAGCAGGCCGTCCGCCGCTTCGCCAAGCGGATGCACAAGGAATCCGGCCGGCTTGCCGCGCTGGTGCAGGACATCATCGAACTCTCGCGCCTGCAGGAGCCAGCGTCATCCAGCAGGGCGGCCCCGTGGACGTCAACACAGTGATCGCGGAGGCGGTGGACCGGTCCCAGCTGCCCGCGGAAAGCAAGAACATCAGGATCGTGGTGGGCGGCCGGACCGAGGGCAAGGTGTTCGGCGACCAGGACCTGCTGGTCACCGCCCTGCGCAACCTCATCGACAACGCCATCCGGTACTCGCCGGCCAACACCCGGGTGGGCATTGGTGTCCGGTCCCGGGACGGGCTCGTCTCCATCTCCGTCACGGACCAGGGCGAGGGCCTCACCCCGGAAGAACAGGAACGCGTCTTCGAACGCTTCTACCGTGTGGACGCGGCGCGGTCCCGCCACACCGGCGGTACCGGCCTGGGCCTGAGCATCGTCAAGCACGTCGCCTCCAACCATGGCGGCGAGGTGACCGTCTGGTCCCAGCCTGGCCAGGGATCCACCTTCACCCTCCGCCTGCCCGAGATGGAAGGGCACGACGGCGGTGACGACGTTCCGTCCGCGGCCGCCCCTGGGCAGGAGCAGCCAGGACAGCGGACCGACCAGCCAACACTTACCCAGGTACCCCGCGCCGCCGGCGCAAAAGAACGAGGAGCTAGCGCTTGAGCAGGATCTTGATTGTGGAGGACGAGGAGTCGTTCAGCGATCCCTTGTCCTATTTGCTGGGCAAAGAGGGTTTCGAAGTGGAGGTGGTGGACAACGGCCTGGACGCCATCACCGAATTCGACCGCAATGGCGCCGACCTGGTGCTCCTGGACCTGCAGCTCCCGGGCCTGTCCGGGACAGAGGTCTGCCGCCAGCTCCGGCAGCGATCCAGCGTCCCGGTGATCATGCTGACGGCCAAGGACTCGGAAATCGACAAAGTGGTGGGGCTGGAACTGGGGGCTGACGACTACGTCACCAAGCCCTATTCGTCCCGCGAGCTGGTGGCCCGGGTCCGGGCGGTGCTGCGCCGCCAGGGCGAGCCCGAAGAACTGATCTCCTCCACGGTGCAGGCCGGCCCGGTCCGGATGGACATCGAGCGTCACGTGGTGAGCGTGGACGGCGAGCAGGTCCTGCTTCCGCTGAAGGAATTCGAGCTGCTTGAGATGCTCCTGCGCAACTCCGGCCGGGTGCTGACCCGCGGCCAGCTTATAGACCGGGTGTGGGGCTCGGATTATGTGGGCGACACCAAGACCCTGGACGTCCACGTGAAGCGGCTGCGCGGCAAGATCGAACCCGATCCTTCCGCACCGCGGTACCTGGTGACTGTGCGCGGGCTCGGCTACAAGTTCGAGCCGTAGGGGCGCCGCGGGTCCGGGACCGTATCACAGGACATACAAAAGGGAGGGGCCGGCAGGCCCCTCCCTTTTGCATGTGGCTTGCTGCGCGGCCTAGTGGCCGGTGCCGCCGCCAAGCTCGGAGGCCGTGGGTGACGGCGTGGGGGAAGGCGACGGGGTGCTTCCGGCCGGCAGGTATTCCTTGTACTCCGGCAAGGTGGTGTCCAGGACCGGAACCTTGACGGTGTTGCTGACGTTGGTGCCGCTTTCGGTGATCTTGATATCCACCAGCGAGCCCGGGATGCCGCCGGTGGTGCTCAGGACCGCTTCATCGGTTTCGTTGTTCAGCAGGACGTAGGAGTTCGCCTTGACCGGAATCTCGGTCTGTGAGCCCTCGGCGCCGTTGACCGTGAGCTTCACGTCCTGGGACGAAGAGTTGTACACGGCACCGATGACCCGGCCCGGCTCGTCCTCGCCGTTGGAAACGATCAAGAAGTTGCTCAGCTTGAGGGGGCCGAGGTCGGTGACAATGCCGTCCGACGCCTGGTACTGCTCGTTTGTCTGCTGGGAATTGATGTACCCGCAGCCCGACGTCAGCAGCCCGATGCCAAGGGCGGCAGCCGTCAGTGCCAGTTTGCCGCGCTGGGCCCGGTTCGTCGCAGTGAAACGCACGTCACGTACTCCTCGAGAGTCTTGAAACAGATTTAGGCATAGCCTATCCGGAAAGCCGCCGAAACGAGGATTCGGCGGCGTCACATCGCCCTTGGCAGCGCACCGGCGATGCACTATTATCCGCATCCGTCAAGGGGTCCAAGGGGGTAGATTTGGGCCAATTTCCGCGTATTTTCGCGGTTCCAGGGCCTCTCCGCGGCCGGGCATATGCCTGAATCGTGATAAACTGGTCTGCGGGAAAGGGGAAATGTCCACATGGTATTTGAGGTCGGCGAGACAGTAGTTTACCCTCACCACGGTGCTGCGAAGATTGAAGAAATCAAGATGCGCACCATCAAGGGCGAAGAGAAAATGTATCTCAAGCTCAAGGTGGCTCAGGGTGATCTGACCATTGAAGTTCCAGCAGAAAACGTTGACCTTGTTGGGGTCCGGGACGTAGTGGGCAAGGATGGCCTGGAGCACGTGTTTGATGTGCTCCGTGCCGAGTTCACCGAAGAGCCCACCAACTGGTCACGCAGGTACAAGGCAAATCTGGAGAAGCTTGCTTCCGGTGACGTCATCAAGGTAGCAGAGGTCGTCCGCGACCTGTGGCGCCGTGATCACGACCGGGGCCTTTCCGCAGGCGAGAAGCGAATGCTGGCCAAGGCCCGGCAGATTCTGATCTCAGAACTGGCGCTGGCCGAAAAGACCGACGAAGAGAAGGCGGCAAGCGTTCTCGACGAGGTTTTGGCTTCCTGAGCATTAAGCCCCGGCGGCACGAAAGTGCGCCGGGGCTTCTTTTTTGCTCCGCACCTTCACAGCCAACACACGGCAGGGACCGCGCCGGGCACTGCGGCCCGCGGCGACGTAGGCTAGTCCGCATGAGCGAAACACCTAACCGCCTGGTCACCGCGGTGATCCTGGTGGCCGCAGGTTCGGGGCAACGCCTTGGTTATGGCATGCCCAAAGCTGCAGTGCCGCTGGGTGGAGAACCCATCCTGATGCATGCCCTGCGCGGCATCGTCGCGTCCGGAATCAGCAGCCAGGTATGCATTGCGCTGCCCGCCGGCAATGACGGGCTGCGCCGGCTGTGCGAAGACTTCCGCGAAGAGCTTGCCGACGGCGGTCCGCTCCTGACGATCGTTGACGGCGGAGCCACCCGCGCAGACTCCGTCCGGGCCGGACTGGACGCACTGATGGACGGGACGGACGCCGTCATGGTCCACGATGCTGCCCGCGCCCTGACGCCGGACTCCGTCTTCCACCGCATCGCCGACGCCCTCGCTGCCGGTGCCGAGGCGGTCATCCCCGCCATCGCCGTCGTGGACACCGTCAAGACAGTGAAAGCCACCGCGGGCGGCGGTTCGCCTGCACCGGAGGTCGTGACCGGAACGGCGCCCCGTGAGGACCTGCGCGCGGTCCAGACGCCCCAGGGGTTCCGCTTGCCCACGCTCCAGCGTGCCCACGAGGCCGCCCGGTCACTCGACCCGCAACAGTCGGCAGCCGTCACCGATGACGCCATGCTGGTGGAAATGACCGGCACCCCGGTCCACGTGGTCCGCGGTTCCACCCAGTCGCTGAAAATCACCACGCCGCTGGACCTGATCCTGGCCGAAGGGCTGCTCGAAGGCCCGCTTGGTGCCCGCTGGGTGGAAGGCTAGGAATGAAAGACCCGCAAATGATCATTCCCCGGACCGGCATCGGCCTGGACGTCCACGCCTATGCCGCAGAGGATTCCCCGCGCCCCCTGTGGCTCGGCGGACTGTTGTGGCCGGGTGAACGTGGCCTGGCCGGACACTCCGACGGGGATCCCGTTGCGCACGCGGCGGCGGATGCGCTGTTCTCGGCGGCCGGCATCGGGGACCTCGGCACCCACTTCGGCACTGACCGGCCGGAATTCGCCGGCGCCTCGGGAGTGACACTCCTGGCCGAAGCCGCGCGGATCGTCCGGGCCGCCGGCTTCGAAATAGGAAACGTGGCAGTCCAGTTCGTGGCCAACCGGCCCAAATTCGGGCCCCGCCGGGAAGAATCGCAGCAGGTCCTCAGTGACGCCGCGGACGCCCCCATCAGCGTCACCGCCACCACCAGCGACAGGCTCGGATTCACCGGACGCGGTGAGGGCATCACCGCCGTGGCAACCGCCCTGGTCTACCCGCGGCCGGCCGGCGCCATCGGCTAGTCTGGAGCGGTGACCCTGCGCTTCTATGACACTGCCTCCGCTGAAGTCCGGAACTCGTCCCCCTGGTCGAAGGAAAGGCCAGCCTGTACTACTGCGGGGCAACGGTGCAGGGCATGCCCCACGTGGGCCACATCCGGTCCGCGATCGCCTTCGACCAGCTCACGCGCTGGCTGGCGTTCCGGGGGTTCCGGGTAACGGTGGTCCGGAACGTGACGGACATTGACGACAAAATCCTGGCGAAGTCGGAGGCGTCTTTCGCCCCGGACTTCGTGCCGGAGCCCGGGGACGTGGCACAGGAAGAGTGGTGGGCGCTGGCGTACCGCTACGAGCAGGAGTTCCTGCGGGCCTACGACACCCTCGGCGTTTCCCGGCCCACCTACGAGCCGCGGGCCACCGGCCACATCCCGGAGATGCACGCCCTGATCCAGCAGCTGATCGACCGGGGCCACGCCTACCCGGCACTGGATGACTCGGGTGACGTGTACTTCGACGTGCGCTCGTGGAGCAAGTACGGCGCACTGACCCGGCAGAACATCGACGACATGCAGGCTGCCCCGGACGCCGACCCGCGCGGCAAGAAGGACCCCCGCGACTTCGCCCTGTGGAAAGGCTCCAAGGAGGGCGAACCCGCCACGGCGTCCTGGGCTTCGCCGTGGGGCGCGGGCCGTCCCGGCTGGCACCTGGAGTGCTCCGCGATGGTCACCAAGTACCTTGGCACGGAGTTTGACTTCCACGGCGGCGGGCTGGACCTGCGCTTCCCGCACCACGAGAACGAGATGGCGCAGTCGCAGGCGGCAGGGCATCCCTTCGCCAGCTTCTGGATGCACAACGGCATGGTGACCTACGAGGGCGAGAAGATGTCCAAGTCCATCGGCAACACCATCAGCCCCACCGAAATGCTGGAACTCGCCCCGCCCCGGGTGGTGCGCTACTACCTCGGCCAGGCCCACTACCGCTCCGTCCTCGACTACCGTCCCACGTCGCTGCAGGAGGCGGCGGCCGCCGTCGAACGCATTGACGGGTTCCTGGGCAAGGCCGCGGCACGCCTGGGCCAGGATGCCGGGCCTGGTGCGGACGGCGGCCGCACGCCCGGAAGCCTGGAAGCATTTTCCGAGGCCATGGACGACGACCTGAACGTGCCGCGCGCGCTGGCTGCCCTGCACGAGGCCGTCCGGACGGGCAATACAGCCCTGGCGGAGGGCGACGACGACGCCGCCCGGGAGGCGATGCGCGCCGTCACCGTCATGACGGGCGTGCTGGGGCTCGACGCCGTTGCCGGTACCGACGCCCGGAACAGCCGGGAATCGGATGCGCTCGGCGTCCTGGTGGAGGCGCAGCTCGTTGCCCGGGCCGCGGCACGGGCCAACAAGGACTGGGCCGCCTCGGACTCCATCCGCGACATGCTCAACGAGGCCGGCGTGGTGGTCGAGGACGGCCCGGACGGCGCCACCTGGAGGCTGAAGCGCGACTGACCCGAAGGATTCCCGCCGCGGTCCGGCGATTTTTCTTCGGTCAGTAGACTGGTATGCAGACTCAGTCAGCACAATCAAGGGTGGAACATCATGGCCAACAATGGTCGCCGATCGGTTAAGCGAAGAAGGGCCCAACCATCGGAACCGGTGGCCATGGCCGAAAGGCCCTGGAAGGCAAGGGGCCAACGCCCAAGGCGGAGGACAGGCCGTACCACAAGGCCCACAAGGCCAAGCAGCTTGCCGAGCGGTCCGCCGCGAAGCGCGGCACCGGTGCCCGCAGCGCGGGCGCGGCGAAGTCCGGACCCAGGGGACGCGCCACCGAGGAAGTCGTCACCGGCCGCAACTCGGTGGTGGAGGCGCTCCGCGCCGGCATCCCCGCCAAGGCGCTGCACGTCGCCATCCGGATCGAAATGGATGACCGCGTCAAGGAGTCCCTGAAGCTCGCGGCCGAGCGCGGCATCCCGCTCCTGGAAACGGGCAAGCCGGAGCTGGACCGGATGACGGATGACGCGGTCCACCAGGGGCTGGTCCTGCAGATCCCGCCGTACGACTATGCGGACGCCTATGAGCTGGCCGAAGAAACGGTGGACAAGTGGAAGAAGGGGCACGTCGCCAACGCCCCGCTCTTTGTGGCCCTTGACGGCATCACCGATCCCCGCAACCTCGGCGCCATCATCCGCTCCGTGTCAGCATTCAGCGGCCACGGCGTCATCGTTCCCGAACGCCGCTCGGTCGGAGTCACCGCCTCCGCCTGGAAGACCAGCGCCGGCGCCGCAGTCCGCGTGCCCGTGGCTCGCGCCTCCAACCTCAACAATGCCCTTAAGCAGTTCAAGAACATGGGCATCTTCGTCCTGGGCCTGGACGGCGACGGCGACGTCTCGCTGCCGGACCTGACGCTCGCAACGGAACCGGTGTGCATCGTGGTGGGCTCGGAAGGGAAGGGACTCAGCCGGCTGGTCCGGGAGAACTGCGACCAGATCGTGTCCATCCCCATCGATTCGGCGATGGAATCGCTGAATGCCTCCATGGCAGTGGGGATCTCGCTGTACGAGGTCTCGCGCCAGCGGGCAACAAAGTAGGAAACGCTCAAAAAGTTAGAAATGTGAAGGGACGGAGCCCGCGTTCTGCGGGCCCTTCCCTCCCCGGCGCCATGTCCGGCGCCGGGGCAGGTCAAATGCCCGTGGCGGCTACTATTTAGGTGATGGTCATGCCGCTTTTCGACACCGCTTCCACCATGGACTCCTCCACGGCAGTTCCCCTCGGTGTCAGCGTTCCGCGTGGAGATTCCGGCGGCACGCGGCACCGCGCCGGGGGCCGGGCCAACGTGGCCTGCTACGCCCCGGGAGTTCCCAGCCTGGAAATCGTCTACATCGCACCCGGCGGGGACTGGCGTGTCCAGGCGCTCCCCAACGTTACCGACGGCGTCCACCACGGCATCGTGGAGGACCTGCCCTATGGCGCGCGGTACGGGTTCCGTCCCGCCTCCCATGAGCAGTCGCTGCCGCTTGCCATGCCCACCAGGGAGGTTGAGGACGACGGCGGCCAGCCCCTGCTGCTCGATCCGTACGGCCGTGCGGTGGACCAGCGGGACGGGGTGCTCACCAGCGTCCGGATGGCCGGCGACTTCAGCTGGGACGGCGACGAACGGCTGCGCCTGAAGTGGCGCGACACCATCATTTACGAAGCCCATGTCCGCGGGCAGACCATGCTCCACCCGGATGTTCCCCGGGAGCTGCGCGGCACCTACGCCGGCATGGCACACCCCGCCGTGGTGGAGCACCTCACCAGCCTGGGAATCACTTCGGTGCAGCTGCTCCCGGTGCATTTCCACCTCGACGAACCGCACCTGCAGGACCTGGGCCTGACCAACTACTGGGGCTACAACACTGCGGCCTTCTTTGCCCCGCACCCGGCGTATGCCACAAAGGCAGCACAGGAAGCCGGGCCGAAGGCTGTCCAGGACGAATTCAAGGAAATGGTCAAGGCGCTCCACGCGGCCGGCCTCGAGGTCATCCTGGACGTCGTGTACAACCACACGGCCGAGGGCGGACCCGAAGGCCAGACGGTCAGCTTCCGGGGCCTGGGGGAGGACAAGTACTACCGCACGGACGGGCACGGCAAGTACGTGGATACAACCGGCTGCGGGAACAGCCTGAACTTCGGCGAGCCCCGGGTGGTCCAGCTGGTGGTGGACTCGCTCCGGTACTGGGTGGACGAGTTCCACATTGACGGCTTCCGTTTCGACCTCGCGGTCACTCTTTGCCGCAACGCTGCCAACGAATTCGACCCACGGCATCCGTTCCTGCTGGCCGTCGCGGCGGACCCGTCCTGTCGGACGTAAAGCTGATCGCCGAACCGTGGGACGTGGGCTACGGGGGTTGGCAGACCGGACGGTTCCCGGTGGGCTGGGTGGACTGGAACGACCACTTCCGGGATTCCCTGCGCTCCTTCTGGCTTGCGGACCGGGCAGCCCTCGAAAACGGCGGCCACGGCGGATCAGTCGCCAGGCTCGCCGACTCGCTGTCAGGCTCGGCTGCCCTCTTCCAGGCCTCCGGACGTTCCCGCCTGGCGTCGGTGAACTACATCACCGCCCACGACGGTTTCACCCTGAACGACCTCGTTTCCTTCGACCGGAAGCACAACGAGGACAACGGTGAGCAGAACCGGGACGGCCACGGGGACAACCGCAGCTACAACCACGGCGTGGAGGGCCCCACCGAGAACGGCGAGATCCTCGCCAAGCGGGCACAGTCCCGGCGCAACCTGATGGCCTCGCTGCTCATTTCGCTCGGCGTGCCCATGATCACTGCCGGCGACGAACTGGCGCGGACCCAGCTGGGCAACAACAACGCCTATTGCCAGGACAACGCCATCACCTGGGTGGACTGGACCCGCACGCCGGAATCCCACGAAATGCTCCGCAGCACCAAGCGCTACATCCGGCTGCGCAAGGAGTTCCTCGCCGCCCAGCCGCACGACTTCCCCGTCCGCGACGAGCAGTCCTACCTTTACTGGTTCGACCAGGACGGCCGGCCCATGTCCACCGAGCGGTGGAATGATCCGCACCACCGGGTGGTCCAGCTCCTGCTCGGCACCGACGACGGGGAGTTCGCAGGGCTGATCGTGGTCAACGGCGGAACCTCGGACGTGCAGATCACGCTCCCGGAGGTTGCCGCCGAACAGGCCGCCCCGCGCAGGTTCGAGCTCCGCCTGACCACATCGCCGCTGCACGAGCAGCGGCAGGGCGGTGTGGTGGCTGCCGGGGGGACGGACGTGGCCGAGGCCAACTCCATCAGCATTTACCGCACGTAGCCGGGATCCAGGAATGCGCAACCGTACCCTCCTGCCCCTGCTGCTGGGCGCCCTGGCAGTGCTCGCCCTGGTCATGTTCGGCGGCCCCGGACTGCTGGATCAACCGTCGCAAACCACGACGGCGGGAGCCACCACGACGGCGGAGGCCACTTCCGGCGTGACGGCACCCGGTCCCGGATCACCGTCCGGCCCGGTGGCGCCGGCCCCGGCCGAGAACCCGTCGGGGCTGGCATCCATCCGGGAATCGGAGCTGCCGCCTGAGGGACGCAGGGTCCTGGCACTCATCCGCGCAGGCGGCCCGTACCAGTACAGCCAGGATGACCAGCCCTTCGGCAACTTCGAACGCCTCCTGCCCCGCCGGGACCGCGGATACTACCGCGAGTACACGGTGCCCACACCCGGGGAACCAGACCGGGGTGCCCGGCGGATCGTGGCCGGCAGCGGCGGAGACAAGTACTACACCGAAGACCATTACGAGTCGTTCACATTCATAGCGGAAGGCAGCTAAGCAAGCCATGAAGATCTACTCCGGCGATACCTGGACCCTGGAGGAACTGCAGGAACAGGTGGCCGATGCCGGACGCCGAAGCCTGGTTGTCCCGCCGGCTGACAGCAAGCGTGCCGTCCTGGAAACGTTCGGCGAAGTCCTCAGTTTCCCGGAACACTACGGCGTCAACCTCGACGCCCTGAACGATTCCCTGCACGACTTCGCGGACTCCATCACGGACAACGGCAATGCCCCGGTCACGGTCCTCTGGCAGGTGGCCGCGCCGTTCCGGAGCGACAGGTCCTTTGGGATCATCTGTGAGATCCTCCAGGACGCGGAAAGCTACGCCGGCAAGGACCTGGCCGTCACCGCCGTCCTGCTCTAGCAGCAGTCAGCCGCCGGCAGGTTCCTCCTGCGACAGGTAGGTGTCGAGCAGTTCGGAGGCCCGGCCGCCGTCGTCCTCCGCAGCCAGCCCCTTGCGCATGCTCTCCGCCTTTTCCCTGCCGGCGGGGAACGGTGGCAGCAGCGGAACTTCGGGGTCCGTCAGCACCTCGATCACCACGGGCCGGTCCGCGGCAAAGGCCTGCTCCCAGGCATCTCCAAGGAGCTCCGGGTCCTCCACCCGGATGCCCCCAAGGCCCAGCAGCTCGGCGTATCCGGCGAACGGGAAATCCGGGAGCTCCTGGCTGGCAGCGAACCGCGGCTCGCCTTCCGACTCGCGTTGTTCCCAGGTGACCTCCGTCAGCTCCCGGTTGTTGAAGACGCACACCACGAACCGCGGGTCCTCCCAGTCCTGCCACCGGTGGGCCACCGTGGCCAGCTCGGCGACGCCCGCCATCTGCATGGCACCGTCCCCGGCCAGGGCCACCAGCGGCCGGTCGGGGTGGGCCAGTTTGGCGGCAATCCCGTACGGAATGGAGCACCCCATGCTGGCGAGGGTTCCGGAAAGATGCGCCGGGACCCCGGGCGGCAGCACCAGCTGGCGGGCGTACCAGTACACGCAGCTTCCGACGTCGACGCTCACCTGCGCGTTCGCCGGGAGCCTGCCGTTAAGCTCGCGGACCACGCGTTCCGGATTGACGGGAAGGGCAGGCACGGCGGCACGGTCCGCGGCGAGGATGCGCCAGCGGCTGACCTCATGTTCCACGTCCGAACGCCACTGCCCGCGCGGGCGGTGCTCGAGCCTCCGGCCCAGGGCGGTGAGGGCGGATGCCGCGTCACCGGCCAGGCCCACCTCCACCGGGTAGCGGTTGCCGATCTTCTTCTCATCGATGTCGATCTGCACGGCGCGCGCTGCCCCGGGCGGCGGATAGAACTCGGTCCACGGATCATTGGAGCCCACAATCAGCAGGGCATCGCAGTTGCCCAGCAGGTGGGCGCTGGCAGTGGTGCCCAGGTGGCCCATGGTCCCGACGGCGAAGGGAAGGGTCTCATCCACGTACGGCTTGCCCAGCAGGCTGGTGGCAATGCCGGCACCCAGCTTCTCCGCCACCGCCACCACCTCGTCGAAGGCATGCCGGGCACCCTGGCCGACGAGCAGGGCCACCCGTTCCGAGGAGTTCAGGAGGGCGGCCGCGGCGTCCAGGTCCTCATCCCGCGGCGTTTTGGCGGCGGAACTCCATGAGGGGCTGGTGACCACGATGCCGTGTTGCTGCCCAAGCTGCGGTGCCGGCGCGGACTGGATGTCATGCGGGACGATGACGACGCAGGGTGAGGACGTGGCCTTCGCCGTGCGGAACGCCCGGTCCAGGACCATGGGCACCTGTTCCGGGGCGCTGACCAGCTGCACGAACTGGGATGCAACGTCCTTGAACAGGGAGCCCAGGTCAATCTCCTGCATGTAGGCCGAACCCAGCACGGTACGGCTCTGCTGCCCCACGATCGCAACGACCGGTACGCCGTCGAGCTTGGCGTCGTAGAGTCCGTTGAGGAGGTGTACAGCGCCCGGACCCTGTGTTGACGTCACCACCCCCACGCCGCCCGTGTACTTCGCGTGGCCCACGGCCATGAACGCCGCCGTTTCCTCATGCCGGGCCTGGATAAACTCCACGCGCCCGCCGGACCGGCGCAGCGCTCCCATGAACCCGTTGATCCCGTCACCGCTGTACCCGAAAACCCGGCTTACGCCCAGGTGCTGAGCCGGTCCACGATCACGTCGGCCACGGTTTGTTCGGTCATGGGTCCTCCTGCGTCGGTTCAGGCCGGTTGGCGAACGGGTCAGGCGTTGACGATCAGGCCCAGCTCCGCCTTGGATGCCAGGGCTTCATGCCGTGGCAGGACCCTGACCGTGTAGCCGAAGGAGCCCGAGCGGTCGATCACCAGCGAGCCGCTGAAAAGGTGGCGGCCGTTGCCCAGGTCCTCCTTCACCTGCAGCTCCATCAGGGTGATGTCCGCCAGGGTGTCGCTTTCCTCGGCCCGGCCATAGGCCACTTCCACGCACACGTCATCCGGGGTGAGGCTGTTCAGGGCCACATACGCGTTGACCTGCAGGGTGTCGCCGATCTGCGGATCCTCGGAGACGCCCACCGAGTCCACGTGCTCCACGTGGACCTGCGACCAGTTGGAACGCACCTTGGCCGACCACGATGCGAGCGAACGTGCCTGCGAGTACGAGTTGGCGATGGCCCTGCGTCCGGCCTCTGCGGCGGGGCGGTAGAGGATGTTCACATAGTCGCGCAGCATGCGCTCGGCGGAGACGGCCGGGCCCAAGTGCGACAAGGTGTGCTTGATCATGGACACCCAGTGCGTGGGCACCTTCTCGGCCGCCGACGTCGACGGCCCGGCCGCGCCCGCCGCTTCCGAGACGGTGCTGCCGTAGAACCTCGGGGCCACCTGGGTTTCGAGCAGCTCGTACAGGGCTGCGGCCTCGATGTCGTCGCGTTCTTCCGGTGATGCGCCGTTATTGGCGGTGGGAATCGCCCAGCCGTTCTCGCCGTCGTACATCTCGTCCCACCAGCCGTCCAGGACGGACAGGTTCAGCGAACCGTTCAGCGCCGCCTTCATGCCGGATGTCCCGCAGGCTTCCAGCGGACGCAGCGGGTTGTTCAGCCACACGTCGCAGCCCGGGAACAGGGTCCGCGCCATGGCGATGTCGTAGTTGGGCAGGAACGCGATCCGGTGCCGGACCTCGGGGTCGTCGGTGAACCGGACCAGGTCCTGGATCATCTTCTTGCCGGCGTCGTCGGCAGGGTGGGACTTGCCGGCGATGACCAGCTGGATGGGATGTTCCTTGTGCAGGAGCAGTGCCTTCAGCCGTTCCGGTTCACGCAGCATGAGCGTCAGCCGCTTGTAGGTGGGGACGCGGCGGGCGAAGCCGATGGTCAGCACGTCCGGGTCCAGGACGTTGTCCGTCCAGCCCAGCTCGGCGTCGGCGGCGCCGCGCTTCTTCCAGGCGGCACGCAGCCGTTTGCGGACGTCGTCCACCAGCGCGGAGCGCATCTCCCGGCGCAGCGCCCACACATCGGCGTCGCTGACGTTGTAGGCCAGGTCCCAGCGGCCGTTGGCCTCGGCCTCGCTGCCGAACTGGTCGCGGGCCAGCTTGGCGATCCGGCTGTCCACCCAGGTGGGCACGTGCACGCCGTTGGTGACCGAGGTGATCGGTACCTCGGAGGGGTCGAAGCCGGGCCACAGCGCGGAGAACATGCCCCGCGATACTTCGCCGTGCAGCTTGGCCACACCGTTGGCGCGCTGTGCCAGGCGCAAACCCATCACCGCCATGTTGAACACAGCCGGGTTGCCGTCGGCGTAGTTCTCGCGGCCCAGTTCCAGGATCCGGTCCACCGGCACGGCGGGCGCCAGGCCGGCCTGGAAGAAGTGGCTGATCTGTGAGATTTCGAACCTGTCGATGCCGGCCGGAACAGGCGTGTGGGTGGTGAACACGGTGGAGGCGCGGCCGGCCGCCAGGGCCTCGTCGAAGGTGAGCGCCTGGTCCCCGGACATGAGCTCCTGGATGCGTTCGATGCCCAGGAAGCCGGCGTGGCCCTCGTTGGTGTGGAACACTTCCGGTGCCGGGCAGCCGGTGAGCTGCTGGAAGGCGCGCAGCGCCTTGACCCCGCCCATGCCGAGCAGCAGTTCCTGCTGCAGCCTGTGGTCACCGCCGCCGCCGTACAGCCGGTCCGTGATGCTGCGTGCCGCGTCATCGTTGCCGGGCACATTGGAGTCAAGGAGCAGCAGGGGGACACGTCCGACGTCGGCCCGCCAGATGTGTGCCAGCAGCCGGCGGCCGTTGGGCAGCGGCAGGGTGATCTGCAGGGGCTTGCCGTTGCCGTCGGGGGAGGGCTCGCGAAGCAGGGTGAGGGGCAGGCCGTCCGGGTCCAGGACGGGTAGGTCTCCTGCTGCCAGGCGTCCCGGGAAAGGGACTGCTTGAAGTAGCCGGCCTGGTAGAGCAGGCCCACGCCGACCAGCGGCACGCCGAGGTCCGACGCGGCCTTCAGGTGGTCGCCGGCCAGGATCCCCAGGCCGCCGGAATACTGCGGCAGGACCTCGGTGATGCCGAACTCGGGGGAGAAGTAGGCGATGGACGCCGGTGCTTCCGGTCCCAGGCCCTGGTACCAGCGCGGTTCCTCAAGGTACCGGTCAAGGTCTTCCTCCGCTGCCCGCACCCGCTCCACCACCGACCGGTCTGCGGCCAGTCGCTGGAATTCTTCCCTGCTGACCATGCCCAGGAAGCCAACGGGGTCCTGCTCGCTTTCCTCCCAGATGCGCGGATTCAACCCGGCAAAGAGTTCCCGGGTGGGGCGGTGCCAGGACCAGCGCAAATTGCTCGCGAGCCGTGCCAGCGGACGGATGGGTTCGGGAGGACTGTACGGACCGTAAACCTGCGGATTGCCTTCACCTGCGTCACACTAACGGACAACATGGGCGGCCGGAACCAGCTTTGGGTTTCTTTTGGGTAAATGACAAGGGCGTGGAGGAAATGACGTACGGCACGACGAAAATAGTGAGCAGCCTTAGCAATCTCGGACTTTTCTCGCTAACGTCGAGCCTGTGACGACTAACTCAGGAACCAGTGCCGTAACAGAGAAAATGCCAAGGGGATCCATCACGGAGGGACTGCGGTTCGGACGTTTTCCGATCACGGCCGTGCAGCCCGTCGTCGAGGGTGGAAAGTTCCCGGCCAAGGCCTTGCCGGGCGAAGGAATCGTTGTGGGTGCCACCTGTTTCAGGGAAGGCCACGACCAGCTCGGCGTAAGCGCAGTCCTGCTGGACCCGTCGGGCGCTGAGCGCCAGCGCGTCCGGCTCGCGCCGCCGCGCGGGGAACGCGGCATGGGAACCGACCGCTGGGAGGGCATCCTCACGCCGTCGGAAACCGGGCACTGGTCCTTTGTGATTGAAGCCTGGCATGACCGCTATGGCACCTGGCACCACAACGCCGAGGTCAAGATCGCTGCCGGGATCGATGTTGAACTGATGCTCGCCGAAGGCGCTGCGCTGCTGTCCGAAGCGTCCGACGACGACTCGCGGAACGAGGCGGACAGGGCCACGTTGCGCTGGGTGGCCGAGAGGCTGGCGGACCAGTCGCTGAGCCCGGAGGACCGCCTCGCCGCCGGCTTCAGTCAAGGAGTGGCTGACATTGTCGCCCGCCAGCCCATCCGTGAGCTGGTGACCGTTTCGGAGAAGTTCCCGCTCAACGTTGAGCGTGACCGTGCCGGCCGCGGTGCCTGGTACGAGTTCTTCCCCCGTTCTGAAGGCGCGGTCAAGGACCACTCCACCGGCATCTGGACCTCCGGAAACTTCCGGACTGCAGCGAGGCGGCTGGACGCCGTTGCGGCCATGGGCTTCGACGTCCTGTACATGCCGCCCATCCATCCCATCGGCGTGAAGCACCGCAAGGGGCCCAACAACACCCTGTTGCCGGCCCCCATGACCCCGGTTCGCCTTGGGCCATTGGTTCCGAGGAAGGCGGGCACGACGCCATCCACCCCGACCTCGGCACCTTCGAGGACTTTGACGCTTTCGTGGCCAGGGCCAATGAGCTGGGCCTGGAAGTTGCCCTGGACCTTGCCCTGCAGGCCGCCCCGGACCACCCCTGGGTGACGTCGCACCCGGAATGGTTCACCACCCGCGTTGACGGCAGTATTGCCTACGCCGAAAATCCGCCCAAGAAGTATCAGGACATTTATCCGCTGAATTTCGATAATGATCCTGAGGGTCTTTCCAATGAAATTCTGCGGATTGTCCTGCTCTGGGTCAGCCACGGCGTAAAGATTTTCCGGGTAGATAACCCGCACACCAAACCTGTTTGGTTCTGGGAGTGGCTCATTGCCGAAGTCAATAAAGCAGTGCCGGGAGTGGTGTTCCTCGCCGAGGCGTTCACCCGGCCCGCGATGATGCACGCCCTGGGCCGGGCCGGCTTCCAGCAGTCCTACACCTACTTCACCTGGCGCAACACCAAGAAGGAGATCGAGGACTACTTCCAGGAGGTGAGCCACGAGTCGCCGGCGTTCTTCCGGCCCAACTTCTTCGTCAACACCCCGGACATCCTCACCCCCTACCTCCAGTTCGGTGGCCCGCCGGCATTCCGGATCAGGGCAGTGCTGGCCGCAACGGCCAGCCCGCTGTGGGGAGTCTACGCCGGCTACGAGCTGTATGAGCACGTTGCCCGGCCGGGTGCCGAGGAGTACATCGACAACGAGAAGTTCGAATACAAGGCACGCGACTGGAATGCGGCAGCCGAATCCGGGCGCACCCTGGCACCGTTCATCACCCGGCTGAACCACCTGCGCCGGGACCATCCTGCGCTCCAGGACCTGCAGAACCTTACGGTCCACCAGAGCACGGACGCTTCCACGGTGGTGTACTCCAAGCACAAGACCTTGCCTGACGGTTCCAAGGACACCCTCATCGTGGTGGTCAACGTGGACCCGCACGTCACCAAGGAATGCACCGTGACCCTGGACCTCGCCGCACTTGAACTGGACCCGCAGGACCTGACCGCCAACGGCGGGTTCTACGTGGACGACCTCATCTCCGGCGAAAGCTGGGAGTGGGGCGAGTACAACTACGTGCGCCTGGACCCGCACGTTGAGCCCGCACACATCCTCAGCGTGAGGAGAATGCATCAGTGAGTTTTACTCCGCAAAGTTCGGGCCAGCACTTCACCCCCAAGAGCACATTCGAGCTCAACGCCCCGGGCCTCCAGCATGATCCGCTGTGGTACCGGAAGGCCGTGTTCTACGAAGTACTGGTCCGGGCTTTCGCGGATGCCAACGGCGACGGGTCCGGAGACTTCTCCGGCCTGATCGACCGGTTGGACTACCTGCAGTGGCTTGGCGTGGACTGCCTCTGGCTGCCGCCCTTCTTCCAGTCGCCGCTGCGGGACGGCGGCTACGACATCTCCGACTACAACTCCGTGCTGGACGAGTTCGGCACCATCAGCGACTTCAAGCGCCTGGTGGCCGAGGCGCATGCCCGGGGCGTGCGCGTGATCATCGACCTGCCGCTGAACCACACCTCGGACCAGCACCCCTGTTCCAGGAATCCCGCAAGGACCCTGACGGGCCCTATGGTGACTTCTACGTCTGGAGCGACACGGACGAGAAGTACCAGGACGCCCGCATCATCTTCGTGGACACCGAGGAGTCGAACTGGACGTTCGACCCCATCAGGCGGCAGTTCTTCTGGCACCGGTTCTTCAGCCACCAGCCGGACCTGAACTTCGAAAACCCCAAGGTGATCGAAGCGCTCTTCGATGTGGTGCGGTTCTGGCTGGACCAGGGCATCGACGGTTTCCGGGCCGACGCCATCCCGTACCTGTACGAGGAGGAAGGGACAAACTGCGAGAACCTGCCGGCCACCCACGAGTTCCTCCGCAAACTGCGGGCCATGGTGGACGAAAGCTACCCCGGCCGGGTGATTATCGCCGAGGCCAACCAGCCGCCCAACGAAGTGGTGGAGTACTTTGGCACGGAAGCGGAACCGGAGTGCCACATGGCCTTCCACTTCCCGATCATGCCGCGGCTCTACTACGCGCTCCGGGACCAGAAGGCAGCGCCCATCATTGAGACCATGAAGGACACCCCGGACATTCCGGAGGGCGCGCAGTGGGGCACCTTCCTTCGCAACCATGACGAGTTGACCCTCGAAATGGTCACCGCGGACGAACGCGCGGCCATGCTCGGCTGGTACGCCCCCGATCCGCGGATGCGGGCCAACATCGGCATCCGGCGCCGGCTGGCGCCGCTGCTGGACAACTCGCGTGCCGAGATCGAACTGATCAACGCGCTGCTCCTGTCCCTGCCAGGCAGCCCGTTCCTGTACTACGGCGACGAAATCGGCATGGGCGACAACATCTGGCTCGAAGACCGGGACGCCGTGCGCACCCCCATGCAGTGGAACCCCGACCGGAACGCCGGTTTCTCCCATGCGGACCCGGGCAAGCTCTACCTGCCTCCCATCCAGTCGCTGGTGTACAACTACAGCATGGCGAACGTGGAGGCCGAGGCCGCCCACTCCGGCTCCCTGCTCCGGTGGACCCGGCAGATCCTGAGCGTCCGCAAGAACCATCCCGCGTTCGGACTGGGCGGCTACAAACACCTGGAGGCCGACCACGACGCCGTCCTTGCCTACCTGCGTGAACTGCCCTACGGCAACCCCGCGGGTATGGACGGCGAAACCATCCTGTGCGCCTTCAATCTTTCGCAGCACCCCGTGGCAGCCCGGCTGCGGGTACCGGAGTACGCCGGCCGCGGACTGCGGGATGTCTTCGGGGGACAGGTGTTCCCCGGAATCAATGACGACGGCACGCTGACGCTGACCCTGGGCAGCCACGATTTCTTCTGGCTGCGCGTCCGGTCGGCGGCATCCAACCCGTCGTCGCCGTACACCCAGGCCATGCCCATCCTGTCGATAGAGGAGTGACATGAACCAGCCTATTCTCACGCCCGCCCTGACCGCGCTGCTCCAGGAATGGCTCCCGAAGCAACGCTGGTTTCCCATCAAGTCGCCGGACTTCGAAATGTCCCAGGCCGGGAGCCTGGGGCTTGAAGACCCGGCCAGGCACGCAGCTCTGTCCGTGTTCCTGCTGAATGTCAGCACGCAGGGGCCCGACGGCGCCAGGCGGACTGCCGTGGTCCAGGTTCCGCTGAGCTTCCGGCCGGCACCCGCGGCAGGAATGGAACGCGCGCTCGTCGGCGAAGCCGCCGGGACGGATCCGTCCCGGCCCTGGGTCTACGACGCCGTCCATGATCCCGACTTCGTGGGCAGCTGGCTGGAGCTGATCCGGAATGAGGAGAAGGCTGCCAGCGGCACGGCAGCGGGCTTCAAGGTCCCCGGGAGCTACCGGCTGCCCACCGCGCGCGGTGTGGTGAAGGTCCTGTCCGGCGAGCAGTCCAACAGTTCAGTCATTGTGGACGACGGCGAATCGGCCGCGATCGTGAAGTTCTTCCGCGTGTTGTCCGAGGGCGCGAACCCCGAAGTTGAGGTGGGGTCGGCCCTGACCTCGGCCGGGACGTCCGAAGTGCCCGCCACCCTCGGTTGGGTGCGGGGCGAGTGGCTGGCCTCGGGCAGGACCGCGCCCAACGGCAAGGGGAACCGCCAGGTCCAGGGCGAGTTGGCCGTGGCACACGAATTCCTGGCCGGCGGCAGGGATGCATGGCGCCTCGCCGTGGATGCCGCCCGTTCCGGAGCCGATTTCACGGCAGAAGCGCGGGCCCTCGGCGCCGCCACCGCAACAGTGCACCGGCGCCTTGCCGAAGCGCTGGGACAGTCCGCCGAAAGCGAACCGGGCAAGGTGATCGGACCGGGAGTAGCCCAGCGCGTCCGGCAGGCATGGGCGGAAGCCGGTCCCGCCGTCGGGCCCTGATGACAAAGAACTGGAAGCGCTGCTGCAAGGCCTCGACGGCGTGCCCACCGGGCCGCTGCAGCGGATCCACGGCGACCTCCACCTGGGCCAGATCCTGCAGGTCCCGGCGCAGGACGGCCCTGCCCGCTGGGCAATCCTCGATTTTGAAGGTGAGCCCCTCCGGCCCATCGCCGAACGGAACGTTCCCGATGTTCCGCTGCGCGACGTCGTCGGAATGCTCCGGTCCTTCGACTACGCGGCGGGTGCCGCCCAGCGCGAACAGGAAGGCGCCCAGGTGCCCGCCACGTGGGTGGACGACTGCGCAGACGCTTTCCTGGAAGGCTACGCCAGTGTCACGCCGGGAACCGTGGACCGGAAGGCGCCCCTCTTTGTGGCATTGTGGCTGGACAAGGCACTGTACGAAGTAGTTTATGAAATGCGTAACAGGCCCGACTGGCTGGCGATCCCGGTGAACGCCTCCAGGCGGCTCCTTAGCGGTAACAGCGCCGGCGACCATGCCGGGGCAGCATCGGAAGGTAACGAAATGACAGGCTCAGCACGAACTGACCGCCCGGGCGCACCGCTGCAGGTGGACGACGGCACCTTGGGCAGGATCGCAAACGGTGAACACCACGCCCCGCACTCGGTCCTGGGCGCGCACCTGGACGACTACGGGCACGTCACTATCCGCACGGTGAAGCACCTCGCCGAAGCCGTCAGCGTCATCACCTCCGCAGGCGAAACTCCCATGCAGCACGAGTCGCACGGCGTTTGGGTTGCCGTCCTGGAACCGCTGCAGCACGGACATGTGCCCGATTACCGGCTGTCGGTCACCTACCCCGGGGCTGAGCCGGTAACGGTGGACGAACCGTACCGGTACCTGCCCACCGTCGGCGAGGTGGACCTGCACCTGATCGGCGAGGGCCGGCACGAAAAGCTCTGGGAGGTGCTGGGCGCCCACGCCCAGCACTACAAGTCCCCGCTGGGTGACGTGGACGGCGTTTCCTTCGCCGTCTGGGCTCCCAACGCGCAGGCTGTGCGGGTCAAGGGTGATTTCAATGCCTGGGACGGACGCGAACACTCCCTCCGCTCCCTTGGCTCCTCCGGGGTGTGGGAACTCTTCATCCCCGGCGTCCCGGCAGGCGCGTGCTACAAGTTCGAAATCCGGACCAAGGCTGGTCACTGGGTGGAGAAGGCCGATCCCCTTGCGTTCGGTACCGAGGTGCCGCCGCTGACGGCTTCGAGGGTGGTGGAATCCTCCTACGCCTTCAAGGACGACGAGTGGATGGAAGCCCGCGCCCAGCGGGACCCGCACAATTCCCCGATGAGCGTCTACGAAGTACACCTCGGCTCCTGGCGGCTGGGACTGGGCTACCGCGAGCTCGCCAAGGAACTGGTGGACTACGTCAAGTGGCTGGGGTTCACCCACGTGGAGTTCATGCCGGTGGCGGAGCACCCGTTCGGCGGCTCCTGGGGCTACCAGGTCACCTCCTACTTCGCACCGACGTCCCGCTTTGGGCACCCCGATGAATTCCGGTACCTGGTGGACACCCTCCACCAGGCCGGCATCGGTGTGCTGCTGGACTGGGTCCCTGCCCACTTCCCAAAGGATGCCTGGGCCCTTGCCCAGTTCGACGGCGAGCCGCTCTACGAACACGCAGACCCCAACCTTGGCGAGCACCCGGACTGGGGCACCCTGATCTTCGACTTTGGCCGCACCGAGGTACGCAACTTCCTTGTGGCCAACGCCCTCTACTGGCTCGACGAGTTCCACATCGACGGCCTGCGCGTGGATGCGGTTGCCTCCATGCTCTACCTGGACTACTCCCGTCAGGACGGCCAGTGGCAGCCCAACCGCTTCGGCGGACGGGAAAACCTGGAGGCCATCTCCTTCCTGCAGGAAGTCAACGCCACCGTCTACAAGACGCACCCGGGTGCGGTGATGATCGCGGAGGAATCAACAGCGTTCCCGGGGGTAACCGCCCCCACCAGTCACGGCGGGCTGGGCTTCGGACTCAAATGGAACATGGGCTGGATGCACGACTCCCTCAAGTACGCCTCCGAAGATCCCATCAACCGCAAATGGCACCACGGCACCGTCACGTTCTCCATGGTGTACGCGTTCACGGAAAACTTCCTGCTGCCCATCAGCCACGATGAGGTTGTGCACGGCAAGGGATCCATGCTGCGCAAGATGCCGGGCGACCGCTGGCAGCAGCTCGCCAACCTGCGCGCTTTCCTGGGCTACCAGTGGGCGCACCCCGGCAAGCAGCTGATCTTCATGGGCACCGAATTCGGCCAGGAAGCGGAATGGTCCGAGCAGCACGGGCTCGACTGGTGGCTCGCCGACATCCCCGCGCACAAGGGCCTGCAGCTTCTTACCAAGGACTTGAACGAGCTGTACAAGACCACACCGGCGCTCTACACCCGGGACAACGAGCCTGGCGGTTTCCAGTGGATCAACGGCGGCGACGCAGACCACAATGTCCTGTCCTTCATCCGCTGGGACAAGGACGGCAACCCGCTGGTGTGCGCCATCAACTTCTCCGGCGGTCCGCATGTCGGCTACACGCTGGGCGTACCGACGGCGGGGCCGTGGACGGAAGTCCTCAACACGGACCACGAGACCTATGGCGGTTCCGGTGTCCTGAACAAGGAAGGACTCAAGGCCATTGACGAAGGCCAGGACGGCCAGCCCGCCGCGTTGACGGTCACCCTGCCTCCGCTCGGCGCCGCCTACTTCAAGCCTGGTGCGGCTGCACCGAAGGTAACGGGAAGTGGGGCCACCGCCTAGCCTGCGGTGTGACCCGCATGGAACGGCCCGGGATCCTTGTGATTCCGGGCTTTTCCATGCCGCCACGCGTCCGTGGTGGGAACCGGCTCCCGGGGGAGTTGGCCATCGCGGCCGAGTGGTGGTAGAGTTTATTTCCGCGCTGGTCCACAGAGTCAGCCGGAAAACCCGACCAAAAAGCTTCACGCTGATGAAGGTCGCGGCCGCCGGTTTGACAAGAGTGAAGCCAGCCGGTAAGTTTGAAAAGTTGCTCCGGAGCGATCCTGAATGTTGGTTTGGGTGGTGTCGGGTGTGTCTGTTGTTTGAGAACTCAATAGTGTGCCAAGTTTGTTGATACCGATTATGTAATGTGATTGGTTGAATTGCCGGATCGTGCCGCCCCTGTGGCATTGGTTTGGTTTTACAGCTGGTTTCAAATTTTGTGCAGCCTTTGCTGGTGTTATTTCCACTGGTTTTGGTTGTGTCTGTTTTTGTTTTTCTTCAACGGAGAGTTTGATCCTGGCTCAGGATGAACGCTGGCGGCGTGCTTAACACATGCAAGTCGAACGATGATCCGGTGCTTGCACCGGTGATTAGTGGCGAACGGGTGAGTAACACGTGAGTAACCTGCCCTTGACTCTGGGATAAGCCTGGGAAACTGGGTCTAATACCGGATATGACCTTCCATCGCATGGTGGTTGGTGGAAAGCTTTTGTGGTTTTGGATGGACTCGCGGCCTATCAGCTTGTTGGTGAGGTAATGGCTTACCAAGGCGACGACGGGTAGCCGGCCTGAGAGGGTGACCGGCCACACTGGGACTGAGACACGGCCCAGACTCCTACGGGAGGCAGCAGTGGGGAATATTGCACAATGGGCGCAAGCCTGATGCAGCGACGCCGCGTGAGGGATGACGGCCTTCGGGTTGTAAACCTCTTTCAGTAGGGAAGAAGCGAAAGTGACGGTACCTGCAGAAGAAGCGCCGGCTAACTACGTGCCAGCAGCCGCGGTAATACGTAGGGCGCAAGCGTTATCCGGAATTATTGGGCGTAAAGAGCTCGTAGGCGGTTTGTCGCGTCTGCCGTGAAAGTCCGGGGCTCAACTCCGGATCTGCGGTGGGTACGGGCAGACTAGAGTGATGTAGGGGAGACTGGAATTCCTGGTGTAGCGGTGAAATGCGCAGATATCAGGAGGAACACCGATGGCGAAGGCAGGTCTCTGGGCATTAACTGACGCTGAGGAGCGAAAGCATGGGGAGCGAACAGGATTAGATACCCTGGTAGTCCATGCCGTAAACGTTGGGCACTAGGTGTGGGGGACATTCCACGTTTTCCGCGCCGTAGCTAACGCATTAAGTGCCCCGCCTGGGGAGTACGGCCGCAAGGCTAAAACTCAAAGGAATTGACGGGGGCCCGCACAAGCGGCGGAGCATGCGGATTAATTCGATGCAACGCGAAGAACCTTACCAAGGCTTGACATGGACCGGACCGCCGCAGAAATGTGGTTTCCCCTTTGGGGCTGGTTTACAGGTGGTGCATGGTTGTCGTCAGCTCGTGTCGTGAGATGTTGGGTTAAGTCCCGCAACGAGCGCAACCCTCGTTCTATGTTGCCAGCACGTGATGGTGGGGACTCATAGGAGACTGCCGGGGTCAACTCGGAGGAAGGTGGGGACGACGTCAAATCATCATGCCCCTTATGTCTTGGGCTTCACGCATGCTACAATGGCCGGTACAAAGGGTTGCGATACTGTGAGGTGGAGCTAATCCCAAAAAGCCGGTCTCAGTTCGGATTGGGGTCTGCAACTCGACCCCATGAAGTCGGAGTCGCTAGTAATCGCAGATCAGCAACGCTGCGGTGAATACGTTCCCGGGCCTTGTACACACCGCCCGTCAAGTCACGAAAGTTGGTAACACCCGAAGCCGGTGGCCTAACCCCTTGTGGGAGGGAGCCGTCGAAGGTGGGACTGGCGATTGGGACTAAGTCGTAACAAGGTAGCCGTACCGGAAGGTGCGGCTGGATCACCTCCTTTCTAAGGAGCGCCTCACAATTATCATTCTCTGCTGTATGGCGGGGTGTGGTGTTGTCAGGAGTACGCCCGTTGCGCAGACGCTAGTTCTGCGGCGGGTGCTCATGGGTGGAATATCAACGAATAGGTGCCTGGTGGCACGGACCGTTTTGCTAGTACGGACGCACTCCTCCTTTTGGGGTGTGTGTCCTGGAACGCTGGTGGTCTGGTTGCTGGCGGGTAGTGTTTGGCACACTGTTGGGTCCTGAGGCAACAGGGCCGGGGGGTTTGGTTCCCCGGGGTTTGTTTGTTTCTGGTTTCCCTGCCACGTCGTTTCATGCGCTGTTGGCCTCTCTTTTTGTGGGGGGTTGGTGTGTGGGGTGTGTGGTGTGGGGTTGTTGTTTGAGAACTACATAGTGGACGCGAGCATCTTCCATGAGGAGCCCTTTGGGGTTTTTCGTGGATAAGCAATTTCCAAGAATTGGAACCTGGATCTGGCCGCATTGTTTGAGACTCTTTCGGGGGTTGATGGGGTGTGGACGGTTTCTGTGGTTCTCTCGAGTGTTTTTGTTGTTGATCTTTTGTGGTCAAGTTTTTAAGAGCACACGGTGGATGCCTTGGCATTAGGAGCCGAAGAAGGACGTAGGAATCTGCGATAAGCCTGGGGGAGTCGATAACCGGACTGTGATCCCAGGGTGTCCGAATGGGGAAACCCCGCCAAGCGCGCGAGTGACTTGGTGACCCGTACCTGAACACATAGGGTGCGTGGAGGGAACGCGGGGAAGTGAAACATCTCAGTACCCGCAGGAAGAGAAAACAATAGTGATTCCGTTAGTAGTGGCGAGCGAACGCGGATCAGGCTAAACCGTTCCATGTGTGATAGCCGGCGGGCGTTGCATGGTCGGGGTTGTGGGACTTTCCATACCAGTTCTGCCGGGCTGGTGGGGTGTGATGTGCGCGCATAGGTGAACGGTTTTGAAAGGCCGGCCAGAGAGGGTGTTAGTCCCGTAACCGTAATGCGTTTGTGCCGCCTGTGAGAGTATCCCAAGTAGTACGGGGCCCGAGAAATCCCGTGCGAATCTGTCAGGACCACCTGATAAGCCTAAATACTCCCTAATGACCGATAGCGGACCAGTACCGTGAGGGAAAGGTGAAAAGTACCCCGGGAGGGGAGTGAAACAGTACCTGAAACCGTGTGCTTACAATCCGTCGGAGCAGTCGCGAGTAATCGCATAGTAACTGTGACGGCGTGCCTTTTGAAGAATGAGCCTGCGAGTTAGTGTTACGTCGCGAGGTTAACCCGTGTGGGGCAGCCGTAGCGAAAGCGAGTCTGAATAGGGCGTGTGAGTGGCGTGATCTAGACCCGAAGCGAAGTGATCTACCCATGGCCAGGTTGAAGCGACGGTAAGACGTCGTGGAGGACCGAACCCACTTCAGTTGAAAATGGAGGGGATGAGCTGTGGGTAGGGGTGAAAGGCCAATCAAACTTCGTGATAGCTGGTTCTCCCCGAAATGCATTTAGGTGCAGCGTTGCGTGTTTCTTGCTGGAGGTAGAGCTACTGGATGGCTAATGGGCCTACAAGGTTACTGACGTCAGCCAAACTCCGAATGCCGGTAAGTGAGAGCGCAGCAGTGAGACTGTGGGGGATAAGCTTCATAGTCGAGAGGGAAACAGCCCAGACCACCAACTAAGGCCCCTAAGCGTGTGCTAAGTGGGAAAGGATGTGGAGTTGCTCAGACAACCAGGAGGTTGGCTTAGAAGCAGCCATCCTTAAAGAGTGCGTAATAGCTCACTGGTCAAGTGATTCCGCGCCGACAATGTAGCGGGGCTCAAGTACACCGCCGAAGTTGTGGCATTCACACGTGTTCTAAGCCTTTGTGGTTCAGGAGTGTGGATGGGTAGGGGAGCGTCGTGTGGGCAGTGAAGTCGCGGTGGAAACCAGCGGTGGAGCCTACACGAGTGAGAATGCAGGCATGAGTAGCGAAAGACGGGTGAGAAACCCGTCCGCCGGATGATCAAGGGTTCCAGGGTCAAGCTAATCTGCCCTGGGTAAGTCGGGACCTAAGGCGAGGCCGACAGGCGTAGTCGATGGACAACGGGTTGATATTCCCGTACCGGCGAAAAACCGCCCATGTTGAACAGGGGATACTAACTGCCCGAGACCTGCCCGACACCCCTTGTGGGTGAAGGGTTTTGGTGGAGCGCAGGACCTGATCCTGGGAGGCAAGCGTATTAACAGGTGTGACGCAGGAAGGTAGCCGAGCCGGGCGATGGTTGTCCCGGTCTAAGGATGTAGGGCGAGTGGTAGGCAAATCCGCCACTCATAGTGCCTGAGATCTGATGGGACCCCCGTTTGGGGGGATTTGGTGATCCTATGCTGCCGAGAAAAGCATCGACGCGAGGTTTTAGCCGCCCGTACCCCAAACCGACACAGGTGATCAGGTAGAGAATACTAAGGCGATCGAGAGAATTATGGTTAGGAACTCGGCAAAATGCCCCCGTAACTTCGGGAGAAGGGGGGCCCCAACCTTGAACGGACCATGCGTCCGGGAGGGGATCGGGGCCGCAGAGACCAGGGGGAAGCGACTGTTTACTAAAAACACAGGTCCGTGCGAAGTCGCAAGACGATGTATACGGACTGACTCCTGCCCGGTGCTGGAAGGTTAAACAGGACCGGTTAGCCGCAAGGCGAAGCTGAGAATTTAAGCCCCAGTAAACGGCGGTGGTAACTATAACCATCCTAAGGTAGCGAAATTCCTTGTCGGGTAAGTTCCGACCTGCACGAATGGAGTAACGACTTCCCCGCTGTCTCAACCATAAACTCGGCGAAATTGCAGTACGAGTAAAGATGCTCGTTACGCGCAGCAGGACGGAAAGACCCCGAGACCTTTACTATAGTTTGGTATTGGTGTTCGGAGTGGCTTGTGTAGGATAGGTGGGAGACGTTGAAGCCCGGACGCCAGTTCGGGTGGAGTCATCGTTGAAATACCACTCTGGTCACTTTGGACATCTAACTTCGGCCCGTAATCCGGGTCAGGGACAGTGCCTGATGGGTAGTTTAACTGGGGCGGTTGCCTCCTAAAAAGTAACGGAGGCGCCCAAAGGTTCCCTCAGCCTGGTTGGCAATCAGGTGTCGAGTGTAAGTGCACAAGGGAGCTTGACTGTGAGAGAGACATCTCGAGCAGGGACGAAAGTCGGGACTAGTGATCCGGCGGTACATTGTGGAATGGCCGTCGCTCAACGGATAAAAGGTACCTCGGGGATAACAGGCTGATCTTGCCCAAGAGTCCATATCGACGGCATGGTTTGGCACCTCGATGTCGGCTCGTCGCATCCTGGGGCTGGAGTAGGTCCCAAGGGTTGGGCTGTTCGCCCATTAAAGCGGTACGCGAGCTGGGTTTAGAACGTCGTGAGACAGTTCGGTCCCTATCCGCTGCGCGCGCAGGAAATTTGAGAAGGGCTGTCCTTAGTACGAGAGGACCGGGACGGACGAACCTCTGGTGTGTCAGTTGTACTGCCAAGTGCACCGCTGATTAGCTACGTTCGGATGGGATAACCGCTGAAAGCATCTAAGCGGGAAGCTCGCTTCAAGATGAGATTTCCATACACCCTCGGGTGTGAGAGGCCCCCAGCCAGACCACTGGGTTGATAGGCCGGATGTGGAAGCGAGGACTAACGACTCGTGAAGCTGACCGGTACTAATAGGCCAACAACTTACACCACAAACAAAACACTGCTTGCGTCCACTATGTGGTTCCCAACCAACAACCCCTCACAGGGTTACAGGTTGAAGGAACCAACCAATAATTGAATACAACACCACAGCTCCCTAACCGGAGCACGTTGTAACCACAAAAGATTTCCCACACCACCGTCACCGGTGGTGACGGGTCAAAGGGTTACGGCGGTCATAGCGTGGGGGAAACGCCCGGTCCCATTCCGAACCCGGAAGCTAAGACCCACAGCGCCGATGGTACTGCACCCGGGAGGGTGTGGGAGAGTAGGACACCGCCGGACATAACATTAGTAGGGCCCTGACAGCGAATGTCAGGGCCCTACGACTTAACCACCACACACCCCGGCACCGACACCCAGGGCCACCCCGGTAGAGTTGATCACCATGAACAGCCTCTTCAGCCATGGCCAGGATTCCTGGGAAGCCGACCCGCAGCCCGCATCGGATCCGCTCGAGCCCGTCGTGAACACCGTCGTGGTACCGGGGACCATAGCCCACGCCTTTGCCGGCTTCACGGACCATACACACTTGTGGTGGCCGCTTGAAGCCCATGGTGTTTATGGGGCTGACTCGTACGTTGAGTTTGAAGAGAACCTCATCCTCGAGACGGCTGACGACGGCCGAACAAGCATCTGGGGAACACTTGATGACTGGCAGCCGCCATTTTCCTTTCATGCCTCCTGGCATCCAGGCACCACTGCCCTGTGGTCCACAGAGCTCCTCGTTGTGTTCAAAACGGTGGAACAGGGAACGGAGGTACGCGTATTCCACGACGGCTGGGAAGGCGCTGAGGACCCTGCTGCAGTCCGTGCTGAAAACGCGGACGCCTGGCCGGAAATCCTGACGAGGTATGCACGCTTCATGGGCGCTGAATGACCAAAATCCGTCGACTGGAACAAGGGGACTGGGCGCACTACCGGGATATTCGCCTGGAAATGCTCGCAGACACACCTACGGCATATGTTGAGCCGCTCGAATCGGCGTCACGCCAGACCGACGGGCAGTGGCAGGCACGCACCGCCAACATGGTCAGCCCGGGAAACGTTACCTTCGTTGCCGGAGACGCTCCGGGCAGTGGCCGCCTTGAGGCGCTGATGTGGGTGGCACTAAGGAAACCCCAGGACCTGCAACGGCCCCGCCAGGCGATACTGCTTAGCGTCTTCGTGGCAGGCCGGCAGCGAGGCACCGGACTGGCTGACTCAATGCTGCGCCGGTGCATTGCCGCAGCCAGGGATGAACTGCAGGCGGACTTGCTGGAGCTTGGAGTGCATGAGGACAACGTGCGTGCCCAGCGCTTCTACCTGCGCCATGGCTTCAGGGACACAGGAAGGCGGGAGCCCTACCCTTTGGATCCGGCAGCCCGGGAACTGGTGATGGAACTGCAGCTCAAGCCGGCAGCTGATGGCGGCGCAGCTAAGCCGTACGGGTAGAGGCCTGCACAGGCGGGACAGCTGTGCTCGTCCTGATGATGAAGTCCGTCGGGTATTCGTGGTCGGTGGCACTGTGGGTAGCACCGCCGTCGGACTTCCCCCTGCCGTCGCCCAGCAAGCCAAGAGCGGTACGGGCGGCCAGGCGGCCCTGCCCCCGCGGGTCCTGGCTGATGGTGGTTAGCCCGAACGTCTCACCAAGCTCGTGCCCGTCCATGCCCAGCACGGAAAGATCGTGCGGAACCTGCAGGCCAAAGTCGCGTGCAGCGAGGATGATGCCAACAGCCATCTCATCCGAAGCAGCGAAAACGGCAGTGGGCCGCTCCGCTGCTGTCCCCAGCAGGCGGCGGGCACCCGCGTAGGCTCCCTGGATGGTGAAATCGGCCGGTACCAGCCATTCCTGGCGCAGCGGCAGGCCGGCAGCTGCCATCGCCTTCTCAAAGCCGCTGCGGCGGATTCCGGGCAGCTTGAAGTCGCGGTCGAGTTCGGCGTCGCCTGTCATGTGCGCTATCCGGGTGTGGCCAAGCCGGATAAGGTGGTCCGTCGCCTCCCGTGCCAGCCGCTCATCGTCGATGCGGATGGTGGAAGCACCCGGCAGCGCACCACCGATGCCCACAATCGGCCGGTGAACGGCCAGCAGTTGCCGGATCTCCTCTTCGCTGAGCACCAATGCAACCGCAATTACAGCGTCCAGTCGCTTCCGCAGGAGGAAGTCGTTGAGCACGCTGCTGCGCCGTTCAGGCTGCTCGCCCACGTTGTACAGCGTCAGGTCGTAACCGGCGTCCAGCAGTGTCTCAGAGACGCCTTCCAATACCGAGGAGAAGTACCACCGGTGCACGTGCGGCACCACAAGCCCGATGTTGTGGTTGCGCCCCGAAGCGAGGCTGGAAGCGTGGTAAGAGGGGACAAAGCCCAGCTCCTGCGCAGCCTCCTGGGCGAGCCGGCGGGCCCGCGCCGACACGTTGGTCTTCCCGCTCAACGCCCGGGACACGGTGGCCACGGACAGGCCCGCCTTGGCTGCTACCTCCTTGATGCCCGCCATGCTCAGTTTGCTGAGGGGCCGGGTCCAAGCTGGATCCAGGCAGTCTCGCCCGAGGCGAGGTGCGTGCCGGACTGCGAGGGAAGGCTGCGGACGATGACCTGCCCGGCGGGCATTTCCAGGGGCTCGTGGTTGAGGTTCATAAGCACCAGCGTAGTGCCGTTCACGTACGCCAATGAGGAGCCGGTGCACCAGTCCTCCGCCCAGGCGAGTGAGCCCCGGCCCAGGTTCAGGTCGCGGCGGATCCGAAGGATGTTCCGGTACAGCGAGAGGTGCGACGACGGCGAAGCGGCCTGGACGTCCCGCGCCAAGGCCGGGAACGACGGCGGAAACGGCAGCCAAGGGGTGTCTCCGGCACCAAAGCCGAGATGCTTGTCCGCAGCACGCCAGGGGAGTGGAACGCGGCATCCGTCACGGCCCAGGCGCTCCCCGCCGGTCCGCGCGAACGTGGGGTCCTGCCGTTGGTGCTCGGGGATGTCGACGCCGTCGGGCAGCCCAAGCTCCTCCCCCTGGTACAGGTAGGCGGCGCCGGGCAGGCCCAGCATGAACAGCGAAGCGGCGGCTGCACGGCGCCTGCCGAGGTCATGGTCCGGCTGGGGGTCCGCCGGGCCAATGCCGTCGCCGTCACGCGGGCCAAGCCCGTTATAGCCAAAGCGGGTGGCGTGCCGGACGACGTCGTGGTTGGACAGCACCCACGTGCTGGGTGCGCCCACCCCGTCCAGGACCGTCAGGGAATCCGTGACCACCGAGCGCAGCCGGTATGGGTCCAGGCCTGCGTGGAGGTACGGAAAGTTGAATGCCTGGTGCATTTCGTCCGGGCGGACCCAGTGGGCCAACCGGTGCAGGTCCACGCTGGCCTCGGCGCACAGGATCCGGTCCGGTCCGTACTCGTCCAGGATCCGCCGCCAGTAGCGGTAGATGTCATGGACAGCGGGCTGGCCGAACATGGGTGCCTCGTGGCCTGGGAACCCGTCGCTGCTCCCGCCGTCCGCACGTCCGCCCAGGCCGGCAGCCCGGGAGCCTTGACGAGCGCGTGGGCAACGTCAACGCGGAAACCGGAGACGCCACGGTCCAGCCAGAACCGGAGGACTCGTTCGAACTCGGCGTGCACCGCGGGGTTGTCCCAGTTGAAGTCCGGCTGGGACGAATCGAAGAGGTGAAGGTACCACTGGTCCGGCTGGCCGTCCGGTCCGGCAACCCGGGTCCAGGCCGGCCCGCCGAAATGGGAATGCCAGTTGTTGGGCGGCTCGTGGCCGCCGGGGCCGGTGCCGTCGCGGAAAATGAACATCTCGCGCTCCGGGCTGCCGGCGGGCGCCGCCAGGGCAGCCTGGAAAGCGGCGTGCTGGTCGGAGCAATGGTTGGGAACAGGTCCACGATGACCCGCAGTCCCAGCCGGTGGGACTCGGCCATCATGACGTCAAAGTCGCCGAGGGTGCCGAAAATCGGATCCACGTCGCAATAGTCGCTGACGTCGTAGCCGGCATCGCGCTGCGGAGAGCGGTAGAAGGGCGAGAGCCAGACCGCGTCCACGCCGAGGTCCGCCAGGTGCGGGAGCTCCTCAGTGATACCGGCAAGGTCGCCTATGCCATCGCCGTTGTAGTCCCGGAACGATCGCGGGTACACCTGGTAGATCACGGCAGAGCGCCACCAGCCCGGCACGGCGTCCGGAGCGTGGATCAGCGTCAGCGGGCCCGCATCGAGTGAAGTGCCGGGGGTCACAGTTTCGACAGACATGATTGACAGCTTAGACAGGTGAAAGCAAAAAATGAAAACGCTTCCATACGGTGACGTATGGAACCAGCTCCCATAATCTTGTTTCTGCAGGTCACAAGTGGAAGCGCTTGCAAGTGCGGGGGGGAAGGTTACGAAGTGCGTGCCCTGCTGCCCCTAGACTGAGGAGACGGATCCGACGCCGGATGGAGGCTTTTGTGGGCAGCGTGGTTGATGAACTCGAGGGCATGCTCGCCCCCGGGCAGGTTGACGTCAGGGAAGCCGCGCTTCGCCGGTACGCCGTGGACCAGGCGCCCGTCATCGACTTCCACCTGCCACTCGCCGTCGTATTCCCGCAGTCCGTTGCAGACGTCCAGGCCGTGGTGCGCAGCTGTGCGGCCAGGGGCGTGGCGGTGGTGGCCCGGGGAGCTGGGACCGGCGTATCCGGAGGCGCCCACGCCACGCGCAACTGCATTGTCATGTCGCTGGAGCGGATGGACCACATCCTTGCGCTGAACCCGGATGACGAAACGGCCGTCGTGGAACCCGGAGTGGTCAACGCAGTACTCAATGAGGCCGCCGCCGTACATGGCCTCATGTACGCACCGGATCCTGCGAGCTTCCGCACGTCCACGATCGGCGGCAATGTGGCCACGAACGCCGGCGGGCTGCGCTGCGCAAAGTACGGGGTCACCAGGGATTCGGTGCTGGCCCTCGATGTGGTGCTTGCCGACGGTTCCCTTCTCCATACCGGCCACCAGACCTTCAAGGGCGTGGCGGGCTATGACCTGACGGGCCTGTTTGTCGGCTCGGAAGGGACGCTTGGCATTGTCGTCGGCATCACCGTGCGCCTAAAGTACCTGCCCCACAAGGTGCATACGGTGGCAGCCTTCTACCCCGACTTCCGGATGGCCGCCGCAGGGGTCCTGGCGGTCGGCAAGGCGCGGGTCCAGCCCGCCATCATGGAACTGCTCGACGGCGGCACGCTGGCCCAGCTGGACGACATCCACGGGTCGAACCTCACCGCCCGGGGCGGCTCCTCCTCCTGGTCCAGACGGACGGGTTCGGCGCCGAAGCCGAGGCGGAGGTGGTGCGCAGAGTCCTTCGGTCAGGCGGTGCAGTGGTGACTGCGGAAGCCAACGCCGAGGCTGAACGGCTGGTGGAGCTCCGGCGGCACAGCAGGGGCGCCGAGGTTGACGATGAGTACCGGGTAGGCGAGGACGTGGCCGTGCCGCGTTCGCGCCTGGTGGATTATGTCGGCGAGCTGGAGAACATGGCCGCACGCCACAACGTGAACCTCAAGGTGGTGGCCCATGCCGGGGACGGCAACCTGCACCCCACCTTCTGGATTGAGCGGGACGGCCAGGGCGTGGATGCCGGGGCAATGGAGCGGCTCCAGCGGGCCCTGGACGAGTCCATTACGGCAGCATTGGACATGGGCGGCACCATTACGGGCGAACACGGCGTGGGCCAGTACAAGCTGCGGTGGCTGGGGCAGGAGCAGCCGGAGCCGCTGCGGCAGCTTCAGCGCAGGATCAAGGACCTGTTCGACCCTGAGGGCATCCTGAACCCGGGCAAAGCGATCCTGCCTTAGTCGTCCGCGTCCGGGTATTCGTCGATGGACTCCTCGTCGCCATACCGGGACTCCTCGGTCTCCACCTCAAGGATCTTCAGCAGCCCGGTGTCCGGATTCAGCATGATAGCTGCTTCATCCCGGCGGTGGCGGAGGATGGAGTCGATGTAGGACTGGACCGCCTCGGCCAGGGGAATGTGGCGTTCCTGCTTCTCGGACATGTACCAGCGGTGCTCCAGGACTTCGTGGACCACCTCCGCCTGCTCCAGCTTGCCGGACATGTCGCGCGGAATGGAACGGACGATCGGCTCGAAAACCTGGCTGACCCACAGGTGGGCACTGTATTCCTCATCCATGTCCGGGTTGTTGTCGGCCCGGAAGGAGTCCATGTCATTCAGGAGGCGGCGCGCCTGGTTTTCCTGTGCGTCCAGGCCGGTGAGGCGGAGCAGGCGCCGCTGGTGGTGCCCGGCGTCCACCACCTTCGGCTGCAGCTGGATGGTGGACCCGTTCTGCGTGGTCTTGATGGCGTATTCCTCGACGTCGAAGCCGAGTTCGTTGAGCCGGCGGATGCGGGCACCCACACGCCAGCGCTCGCCGAGTTCGAAGGACTCCTTCTCGGTCAGCTCCGCCCAGAGGCGGCGGTAGCTGTCCATGATGAGTTCGCTGGTGGCCACGGGGTCCACCTTTTCCTCGATCAGGCCGCCGTCCAGGAGGTCCATGAGTTCGCCGGCGATGTTGACGCGCGCGATTTCAAGATCGTATTCGCGCTGGCCGGTGGAGAGGTCCGGGTACAGCTCACCGGTTTCCGCGTCCACCAGGTAGGCGGCAAAGGCGCCGGCGTCGCGGCGGAACAGGGTGTTGGAGAGGGACACGTCGCCCCAGTAGAACCCGATCAGGTGCAGCCGCACCAGGAGCAGCGCCTGCGCGTCGATGAGGCGCGTCAGGGTGTCCTTGCGGAGCATCTGGGAGAACAGCGCGCGGTACGGCATGGAGAACTTGAGGTGCCGGGTGACCAGGACCGGGTTGAGCGGCCGGCCGTCCGGGGTTGCACGGCCTGTAATGACCGCCACCGGCTCAACGCAGGGCACGTCCAGCCGGGCGAGCTTGCGGAGCATGTGGTATTCGTGCCGTGCCACGTGCTCGGAGGTTTCCTTGATGGCGATGACGGAGCCGCCGAGGTGCGCGAAGCGGACGATATGCCGGGAGATACCGCGGGGCAGCGCCGCCAGGTATTCAGCCGGCCAGTCCTCCAAAGCGATGTGCCACGGCAGGTCCAGCAACTCGGGGTCCGCGGCAGCGGCGGTGATGTTGAGCGACGAGACCGAGGCGGCTTTCCCGTCATCGGCACTGGCCGCCACGAACCGCGGCAGTTTTCCGATCTGCGCGTAGTCGGTGGGTTCGTCGTGCCACTGGGCGCTGTATTCCTCGGTCATGGTTCAATTCTTCCGTACTTGGCGGTGGGCGCCTAAATCGCCGGCAGGCGCAGTTAAAGGCCGACGGCGGCCCACACCGTTTCCTAAAAGGGTGTGGGCCGCCGTCGGTTAGGACGCGATTTAGTCGCCGAGGCGCAGGCCGGTCTTGGTGTCGAACAGGTGCACGTGGCCCGACTGCGGGCGAACGTAGATGGCCTCGCCCTTCATCGGGGGACGGCGGCCGTCGACGCGTGCCACGATGTCGTGGTCCTTGCCGTCCAGCGTGGTGTGGCCGTAGACGTAGGCGTCGGCGCCGAGCTCTTCGACGACGTCCACCTCAACCTTCAGGCCCTCGCCGTGCGGCGCGGTTTCCAGGTCTTCGGGACGGCTGCCAAGCGTCACGGTGGAGCCGTGAGCCTCTTCGAGAACGTCGCGCGGCACGGGGTAGACGGTGCCGCCGAACTGGACGCCGCCGTCGACGACGGGCAGTTCCAGCAGGTTCATGGCGGGGGAGCCGATGAAGCCGGCAACGAAGACGTTCTTGGGACGGTCGTAGAGGTTGCGCGGGGTGTCAACCTGCTGCAGCAGGCCGTCCTTGAGCACAGCCACGCGGTCACCCATGGTCATGGCCTCGACCTGGTCGTGGGTCACGTAGACCGTGGTGACGCCGAGGCGCCGGGTCAGGGACGCGATCTGCGTACGGGTCTGGACGCGCAGCTTGGCGTCCAGGTTGGAGAGCGGTTCGTCCATGAGGAAGACCTGCGGGTTACGCACGATGGCGCGGCCCATGGCAACACGCTGGCGCTGACCGCCGGAGAGTGCCTTCGGCTTGCGGTCCAGGTACTGCTCGAGGTCGAGGAGCTTGGCTGCTTCGCGAACGCGCTCAGCGCGCTCTTCCTTGGAGACGCCGGCGATCTTGAGGGCGAAGCCCATGTTGTCGGCCACAGTCATGTGCGGGTACAGCGCGTAGTTCTGGAACACCATCGCGATGTCGCGGTCCTTCGGCGGAACATCGGTGACGTCGCGGTCACCGATCAGGATGCGGCCGGCGTTGACGTCCTCGAGGCCCGCGAGCATGCGCAGGGAGGTGGACTTACCGCAACCGGAGGGTCCCACGAGGACCAGGAATTCGCCATCGGCGATGTCGATGTTGAGCTTATCGACGGCGGGCTTTTCTGTGCCCGGGTACAGACGCGTAGCGTTATCAAAAGTAACTGTAGCCACAGTTATCAATCCCTTCACCGGCAGGTACGTGCCGGACGATCCGTTGTGAATGGTTCATGTTTGTTCAGTTTTGTGTTGCAAGGTGAACTGCGGACTGGCCGCAACGCACCGAGTGACGCCGCACGGTGTCTGTGCGCCACATCACAAGCAAGAGTATGTCAGACGCCTTGTTTATTGTTGCAAATGTTACGGACGTCACATGTCGTCCTGGACACCTTTTACCCCTGCGCCTCTTGCGGATCCTCTTCCGCCACGGCAAGGCTCCGCTCCTGGAGCAGCGCCTCAAGCAGCTCCGCCACATGTACCGGCGCCTCCACGCGGTACTGGGCCTGGGTGAAGTCCAGGCCCACTTTCACGCCCACATCGCCGGGCTCCAGCCGTGCCAGCGCGTCCTCGTCAGTGGTGTCGTCGCCCGCGAACAGGACTGCCGTGGCTCCTGTGACCTGCCGCAGGAATGTGACGCCTTCGCCTTTTGAAGCGTTGACGACGGAGGTCTCCAGGACCCGCTTGCCGTCCTTCAGGAACACGCCCTTGCGGTCCTGCAGCAGTGAGCGCGCGGCAGCCACGGCGTCGGCGGCAACGTCGTCCGCTGCCTGGCGCGTGTGCAGCACCACCCCTGCCGGCTTGTCCTCGAGCATGGTTCCGGGGGCGTTGGCCACAATTTCAGCAAGGATGGCGCGGACCTCGGCCAGCAGTTCCTTTTGCTGAACATCAAGCGTGAGCCCGGTGGAGCCGGGCCCCGGCCAGGCTTCCGCCCCGTGGCTGCCAATGAGCAGTGACTCCACCGGCGGCGAAGCGACGGCGCGCAGGCTGGCGAGGGCGCGGCCTGAGATGAGGGCCGTCGTCGTCCGCGGCAGCGCGGCCAGCCCCGCGAACGCTGCGGCCGCACGGGGAAGGGGGCGTGCGTCGTCGGCGTGTGCCACGATGGGCGCCATGGTCCCGTCGAAGTCCATGGCCACCAGCAGATGATCGGTGCCGGCCACGCGCCGGACGGCCTGCCGGAGCTCCGGGGAGAGCGCCAGGAAAGTTCCGGTGCTGCCGTCAGGAGTCATCCCGGACCACCTTTTCGTTCAGGGCCCGGAGGAAATCGGCGGACCAGGCGTCCACGTCGTGTTCAAGAATCTGCTTCCGCATGGCGCGCATCCTCCTGGCGGCGTCGCGGGGCGGCAACTCCACGGCACGCATGATGGTGCTCTTGAGGCCGTCGATATCGTGCGGGTTCATCAGTAGGGCCTGCTTGAGCTGGTCGGCAGCACCCGCAAATTCGCTGAGGACCAGGGCGCCGTCGTTATTGGTCCGGGCGGTCACGTATTCCTTTGCCACGAGGTTCATGCCGTCCCGCAGGGCGGTGACCAGCATGACATCGGCGGCCAGGTACAGGGCCACCATTTCCTCCACCGGGTAGCTGTGGTGCAGGTAGCGGACGGCGGTGTTTTCGATGGTGTCGTAGGTGCCGTTGATGTGCCCCACCGTGCCCTCCACCTCTTCGCGCAGCAGGCGGTACTGTTCCACGCGTTCACGGCTGGGGGAAGCCACCTGGATCAGGGTCGCGTCGCCCACCTTGAGCTTGCCGTCGGCCAGGAGTTCCTCGAATGCCTTGAGCCGGTGCCGGATGCCCTTGGTGTAGTCCAGCCGGTCCACGCCGAGCAGGATGGTCTTGGGATTTCCCAGGTCCTGGCGGATCTGCCGTGCCCGCTCGATGATTTCAGGCTTGGCCGCAAGTTCGCTGATCTGCTGGACGTCGATGGAGATGGGAAACGCCTGTGCCCGGGCGATGTGGGTGATCTCGCCGTCCTGGCCTTTGACATGCACCTGCTGCTGCTTGACGCTGGCCCCCAGGAAGCGCCGTGCCGAGCGCATGAAGTTCCCCGCGTCGCTGACCCGCTGGAAGCCAACCAGGTCGGCGCCGAGGAGGCCGTCAATGATCGCGTGCCGCCAGGGCAACTGCGCGAAAATCTCCGGTGGCGGGAAGGGGATGTGGTTGAAGAACCCGATCCGCAGGTCCGGCCGGGCCCGGCGCAGCATCCGGGGGACCAGTTGCAACTGGTAGTCCTGCACCCACACGGTGGCGCCGTGGTCCGCATGGCGGGCGACGGCGTCGGCGAACCTCTGGTTGACCTTCCGGTAGGTGTCCCACCAGGTGCGGTGGAATTCCGGCGGGGCGATGACGTCGTGGTAGAGCGGCCAGAGGGTGGCGTTGGAGAAGCCCTCGTAATACAGCTCCACATCGTCGGTGCTGAGCTGGACGGGCACCAGGTCCATGCCGCCGTGGCTGAAGGGCTCTACCGTTTCATCGGGTGCACCGTGCCAGCCCACCCATGCGCCGTCGGTCTTTGTCATCATCGGGGCCAGCGCGGTCACCAGGCCGCCCGGCGAGCGGCGCCAGCCTGAACCGTCATCCCCGCTTTCGCCGGCGGCGCAGCGGTCAACGGGCAGCCTGTTGGAGACCACCATGAAGTCGTATTTCGTCACCCTGCCATGGCTCCTGCCGGCGGCGCCGGCCTCAGCTTTAGCGGCGGGTTTTTCCTGGACGGGTGTTTGCATTGCGGCCCCTGGGGTTGCTTGTGCCTCTTTCCCCACCCTAACGGGACGGAATCATCGGTGCTATTCGTCCGTTGGTCAAGCCGTAGGAATACTTGAAGGGGCAAGCTCTCAGGTTTCTCCCCTAAAATGGGGGTGTGCCACGAAGTGGACCCCCTACGTCGATCGACCCAAGGAACACATGAGCCCTGCAAACGAAGTACGCAAGTCCAAGGCTGAGCGAACCGCGGAGGCGCGCGAGAAAGCGCGCCTGATCCGGGAGGCGCAGCTCAAGAAGGACAAGCGCAACAAGCTGCTGATCGGCTGGGGCATCGTGGCGGCGGTGGTGGCCATCCTGGCGGTCGTGGCCCTGGTGGTTACCACCAGCATCCGGCAGAACACGCCCATCGCAGACCAGGGCCCGGTGCCGGCAAACGGCAACGTCAACGGCGGTGTGACGCTGCTGGCCAACACCGAGGTGAAGTCCACGGATGCGGCCACGGTGGACATTGCCAACGTTCCGGCCAAGCAGGACGCCCCCAACCCGGTGGTGGCCCTTGGTGCCGAGGCCGAAGAAGGCCAGCCGGTGAAGATCGTTGCCTACATCGACTTCATCTGCCCCGTCTGCAAGCGCTTCGAGGACACCTACAACGACTCGCTCACCGGGCTCCGCAACGAGGGCAAGATCTCCCTTGAATACCGGCCGCTGGGCTTCCTGGACCGCCAGTCCAGCACCAATTACTCTTCCCGCGCAGCGAACGCCGCCGCGTGCGTGGCTGACCAGGCGCCCGACAAGTATGCCGAATACGTCGACGTCCTGTTCACCAACCAGCCTGCCGAAGGCGGTGAGGGCCTCTCGGACGACAAGCTCAAGTCACTGGCCAGTGACATTGGTGCGGACATCAACAGCTGCGTTGATGACAAGACCTTCCGTCCCTACGTGAAGTACTCCACCCAGCTGGCGTCCAACACGGGCATCACCGGCACGCCCACCATCTTCATTGACGGCAAGCAGTGGGACGGCACCACCGACCTCAACGCCGACATCCAGGCTGCGATCGACGCGAAGGCGTAGCACCGCCGGACTGTTGCACGCCGTCGGACTGTTGCACGCCGTCGGACTGTTACAGAAGGGGCCCGTTCCCGGAACATCAAACTGTTCCGGGAACGGGCCCCTTGTTGTCCGCTTCGGTGCGGCCTGCCCCGGCCGCCGGCGTTTTTACCACCGGCGGGAGTTGGGCTAACCTTATCTAGCGCCGTCACGGCGCCCGCCCGCCAGGGCATGCCTCCTTAGCTCAGTTGGCCAGAGCACCGCTCTTGTAAAGCGGGGGTCGTCGGTTCGAATCCGACAGGGGGCTCCACGAGAACCCGCCGAGGGGCCAACTCCTAGCTCCCGGACACCCGGGGGTTGTCAGCCTCCTGAAGTTCCACCTCGGCCGTCGCCTGGATCAGTGCCAGGAGTTCAGGGTCCAGCCCCGGGGAGAACTCCTCCCGGCGTTCAGGCGAAATGGTCATCGGGGCGCCCTCCGGCATGACATCGGTCCGCAGTTCCGTTCCGTCATTGGACGGGGACGCGCCCCGGAAGAGCTTGCCGGCCTCGCTGAGGTTGTCCGCACTGAACGTGTACTGGATGCTCTGGAGGCCCTGGTCCAGCAGCTTCTTCACCTCCGGGAATTGTTCAGCCTTGGTCTTGGGGATGGGCAGGACCTTGCCCCAGTTCACGCCGAGGCTTTCGAGGGCCTTGGCGAAGGCGTTTTCATGGGCCTGGTCCCGGACGATGAGGTAGGCGATGGTGGACCGGGCGGTCTTGTTGTCCGTCATTTCGTAGATCCGGCACTTCTGCAGCCGGCCGGTGGATTCAAGCATCAGGTTGTACAGCAGGTCCAGGACCAGGTTTCCGCTGTTGTACACGTAGGAACCGCTCCAGGGGTTGCCGACGGAGTCGACCGGCAGCGCACCCTGGGCCCCCACGAGGTAGTGGTGGATGTTGCCTGTGTCGAGGGCGATCTTCAGCGGGGTGGCTCCCTTTGCGCCCGGCTCGTCCACGGGGTCGGTCTTCTTGCCCTGGTATCTCGGGGAACCGTCCAGCAACTGGGAAATCGTGGTTCCAATCAGCTCGACGTGGCTGATCTCCTCCGTTCCAACGCCCTGGAGGAGGTCCTTGTAGGGCTTTGCCGCCGCGTCGCCGCGGAAATTCATGCTCTGGAACAGGTACTGCATCATGGTGCGCATTTCGCCGAATTGCCCGCCAAGGCCCTCCTGGAGGGCGTTCGCTGCGGCGGGGTCCGGCTCATCGGCGGCGATTTCATTGATCAGGAGTTGGGTGTGCAGGTACATGGGGCCGTTTCCTCACTGTTGCTCTGATACTGAATGCTGCAGTTCATCGGTTCAACGGCCCTTGGTTCCACGGCCGCAGTAACTCCCGGAGCGCTGTGGCCGTCCGCCCATGGACCCGATGGACAACCAGTGCCCCCATACCATAAGCATGCTTAGTATCTGGCTGGCAAGGGTTCCGGGAAAAGTTGGGGGCATGCTCCTCGGCCGGGCTTAAGCTGGTGTCATCTTCAAATGATCAGCCTGCTGATAAAAGGAGGATGGGTGCCATGCCCAAGACCGGAAAAAACCAGCACGCACGCAAGGACGAGCTTCCGTCCACGCTGCAGCGCTCGGAGCAAAAAGCCCAGGACACGTTCGCCAAGACCTACGATTCGGCGTTGGAGTCCTACAGCAACGATGAGAGCCGCGCCGCCCGCGCCGCCTACGCGTCCCTGAAGCACAGCTACGAGAAGGTGGGGGACCACTGGGAACCCAAGGGCAAGAAGGGCCCTTCTGACAAACGGGCCGAGGAGGGCGTCAAATCCTCCAAGCCCACCGCCGGCGGAGTGGATGCCAATGCCTCCAAGGAGCACCTGCTCCGGCTCGCCAGGAAGCTGGATGTCAAAGGCCGCTCAAAGATGGACAAGGGCGAACTGGTCAAGGCGCTGCGGAAGGCCAATGACGCAGCCACCCGCAAGGCCAGGGAGTAGCCTCTGTACGCATTCATGCCGTAACAGGGCACATTGCGGGTTCCGGGCCGCCGGCGCTCTTGCCGTAACGCGTCCCAGGGTGTCGAATCAGAGGACACGCTAGGACGGGTTGCAGGGCAAAGACGCCAGGAGGATCCCATGTCGGTGAAAGGCACGAAGGACACAGCGAGGACATCCGGCGGCAGGACCGGCCCGGAAACACGCCGCTTGGACGGCTCCGCGGGAATTGCGGCCGAGGATCCGGCCAGGATCCGCAACATTGCGCTGGTCGGCCATTCCGGTGCCGGCAAAACTATGCTCATTGAAGCCCTGCTTGCCGCCAACGGCATGATCACGCGGAAAGGATCCATCGCCGACGGCACAACCGTAAGTGACTCCGATCCTGCCGCCGTCCACCAGCAGCGCTCCGTCACGCTCTCGCTGGTGCCCCTGCTCGTGGACGGCATCAAGGTCAACCTGCTGGACACTCCCGGCTACCCGGACTTCATCGGCGAGATGCGCGCCGGGCTGCGGGCCGCGGATGCCGCACTCTTCGTCGTCTCGGCCGTCGACGGGATCGACGCCACCACCACTGCCCTGTGGGCGGAGTGCGAGCAGGCGAGGCTGCCACGCGCCGTCGTGATTACCCGGACGGACCATCCGCGGGCTGATTACGACGGCGCCCTCGCCGAGTGCCAAAAGGCGTTCGGCGAGGGCGTCCTTCCGCTCTACGTCCCGGTCCGGACGGGCGGCGACGTTACCGGGCTCTTAGGGCTCTTGTCCCGTACCGTCACCGATTATTCGGCAGGGGAGACTCCCGGCAACCGCGAGGCGGACGACGGCGAACTGGCAGGCGTGGAGGCGGCCAGGGGCGAGCTGATCGAGGGAATCATCGCCGAGAGCGAGGATGAGTCCTTGATGGACCGCTATTTGGGCGGCGAGGACATCGACACCGGAGTGTTGATCGATGACCTGGAAACCGCTGTGGCCCGGGGCTCCTTCTTCCGGTCCTTCCGGCGTCGGCGCTGACCGGCCTGGGAACGGCCGAACTGCTGGAAGTGCTGGTCCGCGCTTTTCCGCCGCCAACGGAGCGCGGCCTGCCGGGGGTGACCGACCTGGCGGGACAACCGGAGGGGTCGCTGGCCTGCGACCCCGCCGGACCGCTGGCCGCCGAGGTGGTCCGGACATCCATCGACCCGTTCCTGGGGCGGATCTGCCTTGTCCGGGTCTTTTCCGGGACGCTGCGTGAAGACTCACCAGTGCATGTTGGCGGGCACGGGCTTGCGGACCGCGGCCACCAGGACCACGACACCGACGAGCGCGTCACCCACATCTACTCGCCTCTCGGTGCAACCCTGCGGCCCGTGCCGTACTGCGTTGCGGGGGACATGTGCGCACTGGCCAAACTGGGAAGCGCCGAAACAGGGGACACCATCTCCTCCCGGGACAAGCCCCTGATCCTCGCCACCTGGGAGATGCCGGAGCCGCTGCTTCCGGTGGCGGTGGAACCGGATTCCCGGAGCGACGAGGACGCGCTGGCGCGGAGCCTGGGCAAGATCGCGGCCGGCGACCCCACCCTTCGGGTGGAACGGAATGCCGAAACCCACCAGCTGGTCCTGTGGGTGATGGGCGAGGCACACGCCGAGGTGGTGCTGGACCGGCTGCGCGAGCAGGGCGTGAAGCTGCACACGGTGGACGTGGTGACCCCGCTTCGGGAAACATTCGCGGCACCCTCCGCCGGGCACGGCCGCCACGTGAAGCAGTCAGGCGGCCACGGGCAGTATGCCGTCTGCGATATCGAGGTGGAACCGCTCGACCGCGGCGGAGGGTTTGAGTTCCTGGACAAGACAGTTGGCGGGGTGATCCCCGGGACCTTCATCCCGTCCGTGGAGAAGGGTGTCCGGGCACAGATGGAGAAGGGAGTATCGGCAGGATTCCCGGTGGTGGATGTGCGGGTAACGCTGGTGGGTGGCAAGGCGCACAGCGTTGACTCCTCCGACGCCGCATTCCAGGCCGCCGGCGCGCTGGCGCTGAGGGAGGCGGCTGCAGCCGGAAAAATCCAGCTCCTGGAGCCAGTGTCATCCGTGGGCATCACCGTTTCGGACGAGCACGTCGGTTCCGTCATGAGCGATCTGTCCGGCCGGCGGGGAAGGCTCACCGGCACCACCTCCACCGGGGACGGGCTGACCGAAATCAGCGCGGAGGTGCCGGACCAGGAACTGCTGCGCTACGCCGTCGAACTCAGGGCGCTGACCGCCGGAACCGGCCGGTTCACCCGCCGCTACCTGCGGCACGATCCCGTTCCCGCCAGTTTCAGCCCCTCCTAAGCCTTTCCTCCCGATGAACGCGGCCGCACGGAAGATCCAGCGGGTCTACCTGACCCTGACACTCGGCAACACCCTTGCGACGTCCTTCATCTGGGGGATCAACACCCTGTTCCTGCTCGACGCCGGGCTCAGCAACCTCGAAGCCTTTGCCGCCAACGCCTTCTTCACGGCCGGCATGGTGCTCTTCGAAGTGCCTACCGGCGTTGTGGCGGACAGCTGGGGCCGGCGGGTGTCATTCCTGCTCGGCACCATCACCCTTGCCTCGTCCACATTCCTGTACTACCTGCTCTGGCAGTGGTCAGCGCCGTTCTTGTGGTGGGCTGTTGTCTCCGTGCTGCTGGGCCTGGGCTTCACCTTCTTTTCCGGCGCGGTGGAAGCCTGGCTGGTGGATGCCCTGCATTATTCCGGCTACGACGGCGGCCTGGAAGCGGTGCTCGGGCGCGGACAGATGGTGTCCGGGGTGGCAATGCTGGGCGGTTCCGTGGCAGGCGGCGTGATCGCCCAGGCCACCGACCTCGGTGTGCCGTTCCTGATCCGCGTGGGCGTCCTGGTGGCCATGTTTGCCGTGGCGTTCCTGCTGATGCGCGACGTCGGCTTCACGCCGGAGCGGTCGGCGCACCCCCTGCGGGCCACCCGGTCCGTCCTCAAGGCTTCGATCGACGGCGGCTTCAAGCACCCGCCGGTGCGGTACATCATGCTGGCAGCCCCATTCACCGAAGGCGTGGGCTTCTATGTGTTCTATGCCCTGCAGCCCTACCTGCTCCAGCTGTTCGGTGACCCCCGGGCCTACGCCGTTGCAGGGCTGGCGGCTGCCATCGTGGCGGGGGCGGACATCGTGGGCGGCTGGATGGCGCCCCGCGTGCGGCAACGGGTGCGCAGGCGCACCACCGTGCTGATCGTGAGCAACGTGGTCAGCTCAGTGATCCTGGTGGTGCTGCTGTTCACCACTACTTTCTGGCTGGCCCTGGTCCTGCTGGCACTGTGGGCAGTGGTGGGCGCGGCAGGCACGCCGGTGCGCCAGGCGTACCTGAACGACATGATTGCGTCCAAGCAGCGCGCCACTGTCCTCAGCTTCGATTCCCTGATGGGTTCCAGCGGCGGCGTGGTGGTGCAGCCCCTGCTCGGCCGGAGCGCAGACCTTTACGGCTACCCGGCATCACTGGCAGTCAGCGGCGCCGTGCAGCTGCTGGCCGCGCCGTTCATCCTGCTCAGCCGCCGGCAGCGCTCGCAGGCGGATACGGCGTCGGACCTCACCGCAGCCACCTAGCCGCACACCGCTCTCTGGCCAGCCCGGAACCGCCGCAGCCTCAGTCCCCGTCCATCAGTTCCAGCAGCTTCCGCGCCGCATCGCGGATGTCGTCGTGGCCGTACTGGGCGGCCCTTCCCTCCAGCGAGATGACCGCGCACCGGTGCACCTTGCTGAAGTCCCCGTAGGGAAAGCTGACGCTCCCCTTGGTACCCTCCGACTTTTCGTCGTCGCGGCCCAGGTGCCACGCTGCGAAGTCCTTGAAGCCGTGCTTGTCGATGAACGAATTTTCCTGGTCCGTGGACGGGGCGTGCTCGCTCCAGTCATCCCGGATGTCCCGCTCCACCTTTCCTTCCTTGATCAGCTGGCGGGCCTGGGCAAGTGCCGTGCGGTTGAGCTTCGCTGCCATGATGCCTCCTTCAACGCTGTACTCCGGCTGATGGGGCCGGCGCGCTTTCAGCGTAGGACCACGCCCGGTAAACCGCCACGGATTAACGGCTGCGAGACCGGCGGGAAACGTGCCCACAACAATCGCCGCATAGGTTGCAGGCATGACAGCTGACCTTCTCCTGCGGCTTCGCACCTGGCTGACCGGCACTTTCACCTACGAGTCGCCGGACGAGGCCGCCGGCGCCATGGCCGATGCCACCCGCTGGGGCTGGCTCCCCGCGCTCAGCGGCGTGGCTGTTGGAGCAGGCCAGGCCCGCGCCGCGCACGGCGAATCCGTGGCGGATGCTGCGCCGGCGTCCGAATGAACACACTATTGCGCTGGTGACGGGATCATGCCCTAAACTGCTTCACTGAGGTGCCGGAAATGGCGCTGCGCAGCAACGAAAGTGAAGGCTATGGCTACCGATTACGATGCTCCACGCAAGCAGGAAGAAGAGTCTCCGGCTGACTCGCTCGAGGCCCTCCAGGCGTCACGGGGCGGCAATGCGCAGACCGCGGTCATAGACCTCGATGAGAACGACACCGCCGAAGGTATCGACCTGCCCGGCGCCGACCTTTCGAATGAGGAACTGACCGTCATCGTCGTTCCCGAGCAGCAGGACGAGTTCACCTGTTCATCGTGCTTCCTGGTCCGCCACCGGTCCCAGGTGGCGCTTGAGAAGAACGGCCTGAAGTACTGCATTGAATGTGAAGGCTGACCGCCGTTACCGCCGGTAACGGCCTGATGCAGAAACGGCACCGGAAGGGTCAAGAAAGGCCAGGAATGGGTGCCGCTTTTATGGCCTCTTAATGCTGGCCGCCGGAGGCTAACGGTTGCGCGCCGAAGCGGCCACAGGCCTCGTTTCGCGCGCCCGGGGCTCCTACGTCTTGAGCTATCCAATCGCTCCTTCCCTGGGTGGCTCCACAATGAAAAAACTCTCCATTTGGCTCACGGCTATCCTCATGGCCGTCGGGCTGGGAATCCTGGTTCCGGGGCCCGCCTCGGCAACCACCTCGTATTGCGGGCTGGTGTGGGGGTCACTGGCCAAAGCTGAAGACTCGTTCGGCAAAGCATCCGTCACCAACGTCCGGACCGGGCAGCACTACTGCTTCGACCGCTTGGTGGTGGACCTCAACGGCCCGGAAACGGGCTACAACGTGCGTTACGTCGCGAACGTGGTCCAGGACGGTTCCGGCTTCACGGTCCCCGTCCGGGGCGGCGCCCGGCTGCAGGTCACGGTCAATGCCCCCGCCTATGATCCGGAAACCGGGCAGCCCACGTACAACCCCGCCAATCAGGCTGAACTCACCAACGTTGCCAATTACCAGACCTTCCGCCAGGTGGCTTGGGCCGGCAGCTACGAGGGGTACACCAACCTCGGACTCGGCGTCCGTGCCCGCCTTCCGTTCCGGGTGTTCACCCTGGATGGCCCGGGTTCCGGTTCCCGCCTGGTGGTTGATGTGGCGCACTTCTGGTGACACGTCCGCCGTCGCAAGGCAAAAAGGTGCCGTACTCCCGGATCCGGGGGTACGGCACCTTCTTTAGTGCTGGATGCGGATTCCTACTCGGGGACCACCAGGGCGGGGGTGTCCCGTTTCAGGGTTTCGCCCCGGAAGAAGCCGGGCCGCACCTTGGACATCACCAGCATGAATACCGCGCCCATGGCCAGGATCCCGACGCCCAGCACGAAGACCAGGCCGACGCCGAAGACCTCCGAACCGCTGCCGAACTCGGGTGCGAGGCTGTCCACGGCGGTCTGGAGGAACACCACGTACAGGCCCACCCCGCCAAGAACGGGGCACAGCAGCCGCAGGATGAAGTTGCGTGCGCTGCTGAAGTCGCTGTGCCGGAAGTACCAGGCGCAGGCCAGGGCAGTCAGGCCGTAGTAGAAGCAGATCATCAGGCCCAGTGACACGATGGTGTCGTTCAGGACGTTCTCGCTGACCACGTGCATGACGGCATAGAACCCGGCAGAAACAACGCCCGCGATAACGGTGGCGAAGCCCGGCGTCGCGAACTTCCTGCTGACCTTGCCGAACCGCTCCGGCAGGGCCCCGTAGTGGCCCATGGCCAACAGGCCGCGCGCCGGGGACATAAAGGTGGACTGCAGGGAGGCGGCTGAGCTGGACAGCACGGCAAGGGACATCAGGATGGCGAACGGGCCCATGATGGGCGAGGCGAGGGCCGTGAAAATGTTCTCGTGGTTGTCTTCATTGTTCAGCCCGTTGCCCGTATCTCCGAGGCCGGCGAACATCATGGTGGCGATGCTGACCAGGAGGTAGATGGCCAGGACGATGATGGCGGTCAGGGTACCGGCCACACCGGCTGTTTTCTTGGCGTTGGCCGTTTCCTCGTTGAGGGTCAGGCAGACGTCCCATCCCCAGTACACGAAGATGGACAGCGAGATCCCGGCGGCTATCTGGCTGAAGGTTTCGACCTTGGTGATGTCGAACCAGTCCCAGCTGAAGGGGATGGCCGTTTCTGAGGCGGACCAGTTGGCGAATGCCATGGCCACGAATAGGCCAAGGACCAGCAGCTGGAACCCCACAAGGCCGTACTGCACCAGCTTGGTGGCGTGCAGGCCGCGGTAGCTGACCCAGACGGCCAGGGCCACGAACACGAAGCAGGTCAGGACGTTGATTGCCTTGTTGTCGGCAAGGTCGGCCAGTTCGGCGGAGCCTGTGAGCTGGGAGAGGAAGAGGTAGAAGAAATCGACGGCCACGCCCGCGAGGTTGGACAGGACGATGATGCTGGCGGCGAGCAGGCCCCAGCCGCCCATCCAGCCGACCCACGGGCCAAAGGCCTTGGTAACCCACGTGAAGGTGGTGCCGCTGTCAGGGGAGTCGGCGTTGAGTTCCCGGTAGGCGAGCGAGACCAGGATCATGGGGATGAACCCGATCAGGAAGATGACAGGCAGCTGGAGTCCGACTTCATTGACGGTGGGTCCCAGTGCGCTGGTGAGGGTGTAGGCGGGGGCAATGGTGGAAATGCCGAGGACGACGACGGCGAGGAGCCCCAGCTGGCCGCCTTTCAGTCCTTTGGCGGTGATTCCGCCGCTGCCGGGAGTGTGTTTGCCGGAGCCGGCCGGGGACGTGCTGGTGCGGAGTGTCTCTGTCATGGCACCACTTTCTGGAAGACTTTATGACCGCGGTCACTATATGAATGACGTTCATTTAGTGGGGGCACCGGCGTGGAAGCGCAAGGGGAAATATGAATCACATTCGTTTATGACCGCTGGCGGCACATTAGTAAGCTCACTGAGAAATCTTCCTTCGGCCCTGCTCCAGCCTCCGGCGGGACTGGTACCGTCGCAACTACTGGACCAATCGAGGAGGACCCATGAAAGCTTCACCGACACTGACCAATAACCTGCAGGCTGTGCTCGCCGACTTGATCGAGCTGCACATCCAGGGCAAGCAGGCGCACTGGAACATTGTGGGCACCAACTTCCGTGACCTCCACCTCCAGCTTGACGAGATTGTCGACGCCGCGCGCCAGTTCGCCGACGATACGGCCGAGCGCATGCGAGCCCTTCACGCCCTTCCGGACGGCCGCAGTTCGACGGTTTCGGCCTCCACCAGCCTGGCGCAGTTCCCCGACGGCCTGATCAGCACCAAGGATGCGATCGAACGGATCGTCGCCGCCTTGGAAGCTGCCGTGGGCACCATGCGCAAGGTCCATGATGAGGTGGACGAGGAGGATCCCACTACGGCCGACCTGCTGCACGAGTTCATCCTCAAGCTGGAGCAGTTCGCCTGGATGGTGAACGCCGAAACCATGAAGCCCACGGCCAGCGTGACCGCTCCGGATTCCAAGTAGCCCGTCGGCGCGGAGCGCCGGCCCGCAGCAGGCGCCCGGCGCTGGAGGTCCATCTCCGGCGCCGGGCGCTTTTTTGTGCCCTCCAGGCCTTCCGCCTTAGGCGGCTGTTGGGACTTTGCGAAGTACGACGGCGGCGAGGACCGCCGCCGCGGCCATCAGTACCAGCCCGATTGCCGCGGTGACGTGGACACCGGAGTCGAAGGCGGCCGCCGCGGCCTGCCGCACCGCGTCCGCCAGGGGTGCAGGCAGGGCGGCGGCCACATCCATGGCACCGGCGAGGGTTTCGCCGGCGTTGTGGATGGCGCCCACGGATGCCGACTCCGCCAGGGCGTCCGGCAGCCGGAGGTTGTGCTGGTAGGAAGCCGTCAGGATCGAGCCCAGTACCGCGGTGCCCAGGAGTGCGCCCACTTCGTAGCCGGTCTCCGAGATGGCAGCGGCGGCACCGGACTTCTCCGGCGGCGCGGCCCCCAAAATGAGGTCATTGGAAATGGTCTCGGCCGTGCCTACTCCCAGGGCAAGCACCAGCAGGGCTGCCAGCAGCAGTGAAGGGCCGCCGTCGTGGTTTCCGAAGCTGACCATGCTGTATCCCGCGGCGCTGAAGGCCAGCCCGGCGGCCACCACGAACCCCGGCCGTACGCGCCGCACGAGCGGAACTACGGCCAGCCCGGCCACCACCGTGGCCACGAGGGCCGGGATCATCGCGATGCCCGCTGCCGAAGGGGACATGCCCTCAAGCAGCTGCAGGTGCTGGGCCAGGAAGAGGATGAACCCGTTGAAGGAAAAGAGGGCCAGGACGTTGGCCGTAATGGCCATGCTGAACACCCTGTTCCGGAACAGGGACATATCCAGGAGTGGATTGGCAAGCCGCAGCTGCCGGCGCACGAAGACTGCGCCCATGGCCAGGCCGAAGGCGATGCCCGCGATGGCCGCCGGGCCGGCGCCTTCCGTGGCCAGTTCCTTGATGCCGTAGACCAGGGGAACCATCACCAGCAGGGACAGCAGGATGCTGGGCACGTCCACGCGGCCCGGGGCAGGATCCTTTGACTCCGGAATGAAGGCAGGGCCGAAGGCCAGGAGGGGGCAGCATGAGCGGCACGGCCACCAGGAACACTGCGCCCCACCAGAACTGCTCCACCAGCCAGCCGCCGAAGATCGGTCCCAGGGCCGCGCCGCCGGAGAAACCGGCGGCCCAAATGGCTACCGCCAGCCTGCGGCGGCTGGGCTGCGGAAAGATGTTGCGGATCAGGGAGAGCGTGGATGGCATCAGCATCGCGCCAAAGAATCCCAGGGATGCCCGGCCGGCGATCAGCCAGGCGGGGCTTGGGGCGAAAGCCGTGGCCGCGGACAGGGCGGCAAAGCCGATGCTGCCGATAATCAGCAGCTTCCGCCGGCCGATGCGATCACCGAGGCTGCCCATGGACACCAGCAGGCCGGCGAGCACCAGCGGGTAGGCGTCCACGATCCAGAGGAGCTGGACGCCGGTGGGTTCCAGGGCGCGGGCGATGGCGGGCAGGGCAAAGGTGAGGGCGGTGTTGTCCACGGCAACCAACAGGACCGGGAACATCAGTAAGCCCAGGGCCAGCCAGTCGCGCCAGGGCGCCCGGACGGCCGGGCCTCCGGCGGGTGCCGTCGGGGTCCTGGTGGTTGCTGCGGAAGTTGTCATGCGATAACTATACCGTCCAGACGGTATAGTTACGAATCCGGTCCGGTTGGAGGGGCCACCGTTCCAACGGGCATGATTAGACGCATGCCCCGAAAGCCCGTAGCCCGTGAAGCGGTCCTTGACGCCTTTGAAGCCCTCCTGATTGAGGTGGGGGAGCGCGCGGCAACCCTGGACGCCGTCGCGGCGAAGGCCGGAGTGTCCAAAGGCGGGCTGCTGTACCACTTCCCGAACAAGGAAGCCCTGATCCAGGTGCTGCTGGACCGGCTGGACGGGCTGGCGGGAGCCGACGCCGATGCGATGGCAGCCGCCGGGGAGGGGGCTGCGGCCTACTTCATCCGTACATCCGTCTGGGCCGACACCCCGCTGGACCGCGCGATCGTCGCGGCAACCCGCCTGGCGGAGGTGGCGCACGAGGAAACGCGCCGCCGGTTTGCAGCGATCCAGCAGCGCTGGCTCGACGAGATCGCGGCCGATGTCGGCCCGGCCCTGGCCAAAGCAGTGCTGTACATGGGGGATGGGCTCTACTTCAACGCCATGCTGTCTGTGGGGCCGGTACCGCCGGGCGGTGCGGCCGCGGATGTGGACGAATTGCTGGCAGCCTTGGAACGCCTGCGGCGGTAGCCGGCCATTTGCCCCAGCCGCGGTGGCGTAGGACAATTGGGAGCTGTGGGAGCTGTCACCGGCCCCCGCAGCAACCCAAATGAATAGCCTTTGATCTGCGGCGGGAGAGTTCTGCCGGATAGTACAGCAGGCGCCGTAGGAGCAAACCCTCCCCAGGAATCTCACAGGCCCATGTACCGCCGCGGCGAGGCGCCTCTGGAAAGCAGCAGGCAGTCCGCCTGGGTGACCCGCAGTGCGGGAAACCCGGGGCTGTTGTGTTCACCGACGGTGCAAGCGGGGCCATGCGCAAGCTGGCAACGCGGAAACTCTCAGGTCCAATACAGAGCGGGGAGGAACCCGAATCGCTGCGGCGTACCCTGCGCCGCCTGACTCATGGAGTTCCCCGTGACCGTTTCCCCGGCCCCTGCCACCGCCACTTTCGTTGACCGGCACATTGGTGCCCGCCGCCAGGCCGATGTCAGCGCCATGCTCAAGGCCGTCGGTTACGACACCGTGGATGCCCTGGTTGACCGGGCCGTGCCCAAGGATATCCGGCAGGATACGCCGCTGAAACTGTCCCCGGCACTGAGCGAGGTGGAGGCGCTCGCCGAGCTGCGCAAGCTTGCGGCCAAGAACAGGACTGCTGTCCAGATGATCGGGCAGGGTTACTACGACACCGTGACGCCGCCGGTGATCCGCCGCAACATCCTTGAATCCCCGGCCTGGTACACCGCCTACACCCCGTACCAGCCCGAGATTTCGCAGGGCCGGCTTGAGGCGCTCCTGAATTTCCAGACCATGGTCCAGGACCTGGTTGGACTGCCCATCGCCAACGCGTCCCTGCTGGATGAAGCCACCGCCGTGGCCGAGGCCGTCCTCATGATGCGCCGGGCCAACAAGAACAAGGATGCCCGGGACGGCAAGACGGTCCTGGACGCCGATTGCCTGCCCCAGACCATCGCCATTGTGAAGGGCCGCGCGGAAGCCCTGGGCTTCGAGGTGGAAATCGCCGACCTGTCTGCAGGCCTGCCGGACGGTGCCATCAACGGTGTGGTCCTGCAGCAGCCTGGTGCCTCGGGCCGGGTGTTCGACCACTCGGCAGTGATCGCGCAGGCCAAGGAGCGCGGCGCGCTCGTGACCGTCGCGGCTGACCTGCTGGCGCTGACCCTGATCACCCCTCCCGGTGAGCAGGGTGCGGATATCGCCGTCGGCTCCGCCCAGCGCTTCGGCGTCCCGCTGTTCTATGGCGGCCCGCACGCCGCGTACATGGCAGTCCAGAAGGGCCTGGAGCGTTCCATGCCCGGCCGCCTGGTGGGGGTGTCCAAGGACGACGCCGGTGTCCCCGCCTACCGCCTGGCCCTGCAGACCCGCGAGCAGCACATCCGCCGCGAGAAGGCCACGTCCAACATCTGCACCGCCCAGGCACTGCTGGCCATCGTCGCTTCGATGTACGCCGTTTACCACGGTCCCGAGGGACTGAAAGCCATCGCGCAGACCGCGCACCGCCACGCCCGCACGCTGGCAGCTTCCCTGAAGGCTTCCGGCGCGGAGGTCCTGCACGGTTCCTTCTTCGACACCGTCACGGTCCGTGTCCCCGGCAGGGGAGCGGAGGTTGTCGCTGCCGCGGAGGCCAAGGGCATCAACCTGCGTTTCATCGACGCCGATACCGTGGGTATTTCCGTGGACGAAACCACGACGACGTCGACCGTCGCCGCCGTCGCGTCCGTTTTCGGCGGCGAGGCAGTGGGCTCCACCGGAGCCTTTGCACTCGACTCCGCCGTCGAACGCACCTCCTCCTTCCTGCAGCATCCGGTGTTCAATACGCACCGGTCGGAGACCCAGTTGCTGCGGTATATCCGGAAGTTGTCGGACCGGGACCTGGCGTTGGACCGAACCATGATCCCGCTGGGCTCGTGCACGATGAAGCTGAACGCTACGGCCGAGATGGAGGCCATTTCGTGGCCGGAGTTCGCTTCGATCCATCCGTTCGCCCCGGATTCGCAGACCGAGGGCTGGCGTGAGCTGATCACTGGCCTGGAGGCTGATTTGGCCGAGATCACCGGGTATGACCAGGTGTCCATCCAGCCCAACGCGGGGTCCCAGGGCGAGCTCGCGGGCCTGCTGGCGATCCGCGGCTACCACCGCTCCCGTGGTGAGGGTCAGCGCAACGTGTGCCTGATCCCCGCGTCGGCGCACGGCACCAACGCCGCGTCGGCGGTGCTGGCCGGGATGAAGGTCGTCGTGGTGGCCACGGCGGCCGACGGCACGATCGACCATGCTGACCTGTACGCGAAGATCGAGGCGCATAAGGATGCCCTGTCGGCGATCATGATCACCTACCCGTCCACGCACGGGGTGTACGACGGGGATGTCCGTGAGGTCTGCGATGCCGTGCACGCCGCGGGCGGGCAGGTGTATATCGACGGCGCGAACCTGAACGCCCTGGTGGGCCTGGCGCAGCCGGGCAAGTTCGGCGGGGACGTCTCGCACCTGAACCTGCACAAGACATTCTGCATCCCGCACGGCGGCGGCGGGCCCGGCGTCGGACCCGTCGCAGCGAAGGCACACCTCGCACCCTTCATGCCCGGCAACGCGGCCACCTGGACCGAAGGGAACGATGTCCCCATCTCGGCGTCGAAGTTCGGTTCCGCGGGCGTGCTGCCCATCTCCTGGGCGTATGTGAAGCTGATGGGCGGTCAGGGCCTGACCGAGGCCACCAAGTCGGCGCTGCTGGCGGCGAACTATGTGGCGTCCCGGCTGAACGAGTACTTCCCCGTGCTGTACACCGGCGAGGGCGGGCTCGTGGCGCACGAGTGCATCCTGGACCTGCGCGAGCTCACCGCGAAGACCGGGGTCACCGCGGAGGATGTGGCCAAGCGGCTGATCGACTTCGGCTTCCACGCCCCCACGCTGTCCTTCCCCGTGGCCGGGACGCTGATGGTGGAACCCACCGAGTCCGAGGACCTGGCCGAGATCGACCGGTTCATCGAGGCGATGATCACCATCCGCAAGGAAATCGACCAGGTGGCCGCCGGTGACTTCGCCGTGGCCGATTCCCCGCTGCGCCGGGCACCGCACACGGCAGCCGCCGTCGTGTCCTCCGACTGGGACCGCGCCTACCCGCGCGAGCAGGCCGCGTTCCCGGTCCACCACCTCCGGCAGGACAAGTACTTCCCGCCCGTCGGCCGGATCGACGGCGCCGCAGGCGACCGCAACCTCATCTGCTCCTGCCCGCCGCTCTCCGAGTTCGAAAACTGATTTCGGTGGTTGAGCCTGTCGAAACCCGGGTTTCGACAAGCTCAACCTCCGGCCCGAAAGGATCCCCATGACCGAGAAGTACACAGCTCTCTACGAGCAGCACAAGAAAGCCGGCGCGTCCTTCACCGACTTCGGCGGCTGGCAGATGCCCCTCAAATACAACTCCGAACTGGCCGAACACCACGCCGTCCGCACCGCAGCCGGCCTGTTCGACCTCTCCCACATGGGCGAAGTCTGGGTCACCGGCCCCCAAGCCGCAGCATTCCTGGACTACGCGCTAGTGGGCAAGATTTCGGCCATGCCGGTAGGCAAGGCCAAGTACTCGCTGATCTGCAACGAGGACGGCGGCATCATCGACGACCTCATCACATACCGGCGGCCCGCTGCCGCGGACGGGACCGACGTCTTCCTGGTGGTCCCCAACGCCGGCAACGCCACCGTGGTTGCCGAGGCGCTGGCCGACCGCGCGGCATCCTTCGACGTCCAGGTGCGGGACGCATCAGCGGAAACCTCGCTGATCGCAGTGCAAGGGCCCAAAGCTGAGGAACTGCTGCTCCGCCTGGTCCCCGCCGCCAGCCACAACGAGGTCACGGACCTGAAGTACTACGCCGCAGTGGAGGTCCCGCTCCTGGTGGGCGGTGCAGGGCAGGAACTCCTGGTGGCCCGCACCGGCTACACCGGGGAGGACGGGTTCGAGATTTTCGTGCCCAGTGATGCCGCACCCGCCTTGTGGCAGGCCCTCATCGCCATCGCCGACGAAGGGGAGCTCACTCCTGCCGGCCTGGCATCCCGCGACTCACTGCGCCTTGAAGCCGGCATGCCCCTCTACGGTAACGAACTCTCCCTGCAGGGCGACCCGTTCGCCGCCGGCCTGGGACCCGTCGTCGCGCTGTCCAAGGAGGGTGACTTCGTGGGCAAGGCCGCGCTGGCCGCCAAGAAGGAAGCCGGTGCCGGAACGACCTCCGGCCGCCGCCTCGTCGGACTAAAGGGACTCGGCCGCCGTGCCGGCCGTGCCCACTACCCGGTCCTTAAGGACGGCGTTCCCGTCGGCGAGGTCACCTCCGGGCAGCCCTCACCCACCCTCGGCTACCCGGTGGCCATGGCGTATGTCGACGTCGAACACACCGCCCCCGGTACGGCACTGGATGTGGACCTCCGCGGTAAGGCAGAGCCGTTCGAAGTAGTCGAGCTCCCGTTCTACAAGCGCTCAAAGTAACACCGAAAGCCGGTGGTTGAGCTTGTCGAAACCCCTTGGCTGGCTCCGGGGCGGCCGGCCCGGCACTGCCATGCGCTCCGTGGTTGCCTTTGGCCCGGTGGGACCGGCATCCTCCGCGTGCTCGGTCGCGTAGACGCCCGCTGGGCGGACGTGACGCTCCCTTAGACGCACGCTTCCGGATGCCGGTCCCACAGGGGCGGCGCGTATCTTACGTTCCACGGCCTCCGGGCGGCGATTGGCAGCAGAGGTGACGGCCCATGGTGGGTGACCGGATTCCGGAAGCGTGCGTCAAAGCGACGAAGGAGCAGCACGCGGAGGAATTCGGTCACCCACCACCCAAACCCCGACCACGTACTTTTTTGTGAGGAAGACCCGTCATGGCTGTTGGCGTTTTTGATCTCTTTTCGATCGGGATCGGTCCGTCGTCGTCCCATACTGTGGGGCCGATGCGGGCTGCTGCGGTGTTCGCGGAGGAGTTGAAGGCTTCGGGCAGGCTGGGGTCCGTGGCGGGGTTGCGGGTTGATTTGTATGGGTCGTTGGCGGCGACCGGGCACGGGCACGGGACGATGACCGCGATTCTGCTGGGGTTGGAGGGGTTCCATCCGGAGTTGATCCTGCCCGGTGAGGTGGAGGAGCGGCTGGCCTCGATTGCGGAGACCGGGGTGTTGAACCTCGCCGGGGCCGGCGGGCAGGGTGTGCCGTTGCCGTACGGGGTGAAGGACATGGTGCTGCGGCCGTTGACGGTGCTGCCGCGGCACACGAACGGGATGACGTTTACGGTCACGGACGCGGCCGGGGAGGTGCTGCATGCGGCGACGTTCTTCTCGGTCGGTGGCGGGTTCATCGTCCGGGAAGGCGAAGAGGACGCCGCGCAGCAGGAACTGGAGGCCTCCAAGCAGGAACTGCCGTTGCCGTTCCGGACCGCTGCGGAACTGTTGGTGCACTGCCGGGACACCGGGCTGGGCATCGCCGACGTGATGCTGGTCAACGAGAAAGCCTCCCGGACCGGGGAGGAGATCCGGGCCGGGCTGTTGCAGATCTGGTCCGTGATGGAGAACTGCGTCGCGACCAGTCTGAAGCGGTCCGGGGTGTTGCCGGGCGGGTTGAACGTGCGCCGCCGCGCCCCGGACTGGTACGAACGGCTCAAGAAGGAAAGCGCAAACCCCGGCGGCGGCAGCCAGGACCGGGATGTTGCGTGGGATGCGGGCCCGTTCGATGCCAGGTACTGGCAGGAGTGGGTGAACCTGGTGGCGCTGGCGGTGAACGAGGAGAACGCGACCGGCGGGCGGGTGGTCACGGCGCCGACGAACGGGGCGGCCGGGATCATCCCGGCGGCGCTGTTCTACGCGCTGCATTTCGCGCCGGGCATGGACAAAGCCACCCGGCAGGACCGGGACGGTGTGGTGGTCAGGTTTTTGCTGGCCGCGGGTGCGGTGGGGGTGCTGTACAAGGAGCAGGCCTCGATTTCCGGGGCGGAGGTCGGCTGCCAGGGCGAGGTGGGGTCGGCGTCGTCGATGGCCGCGGCGGGCCTGGCCGAGGTGATGGGCGGGTCCCCGGCGCAGGTGGAGAACGCGGCGGAGATCGCGATGGAACACAACCTGGGCCTGACCTGTGACCCGATCGGCGGGCTGGTCCAGGTGCCCTGCATCGAACGGAACGCGATCGCTGCCGCGAAAGCGATCAACGCCGCGAAAATGGCGCTCTGGGGCGACGGCACCCACCGCGTCTCCCTCGACGAAGTCATCATCACCATGCGCGAAACCGGCAAGGACATGAGCGACAAATACAAAGAAACCGCCATGGGCGGCCTCGCCGTCAACGTCGTCGAATGCTGACCGGGGACGTCTCGATCCCGCCGGCCGCCCGCAGCTAGTTGTGGACGGCGGCCCACCAGTTCAAGGTGGCGGCGAACACCAGCCACGCCACGTAGGGCAGCAGGAGCAGGCCGGCAGTCCTGCTGATCGGGCCGAACTGCAGGACAGTAATGGTGACCGCGGCAATCAGCGCCAGGATGATGGCCAGCGCCAGCCACAAGGCAGCGGTGCCCAGCGTGGGATACAGGCCGAAGAACACCGGCGTCCAGACGAGGTTGAGTACGAGCTGGATGGCGTAGGCGGTCAGCGCGGGCCTGGTCTTCGCTGTCCTCTTCCGCCACACAAGCCATGCCGCAACGGCCATGGCCGTGTACAGCACGGTCCACACCGGTCCGAACACGAAGTTCGGCGGCGACCAGGGTGCTTTATCCGCCGTGGAGTACCACCCCTCCACGTTGTTGATGGTGGCCAGCCCGCCCAGCGCCGCAACCAGGAAGGACGCTGCCAGCAAGCCGGCCAGCACGGCCGCCTGGACCCCGCCGCGATACGGCACCGCGTTTTCTTCCGGCGGCGGCTTCAACTGTTCCCGGTCTTGCTGCATCCTTCCACCCTTGCGAGCCCCGGTGCCGGAGTCAAGGCGGAAGGCCGGTCCTGCCGCAGGCTTTAGACTTGAGGCTGCATGTCCGCACACATCCACGAGTACCGAAACCGCGCATCAACCCGATTGGACACGGCCCCCTTGCGAGAATTCACCGCACGTTTTGCCACCGCCGAGGAAATTGAAAACTGGGACAAGCACGTCACAGCCAACCCGAACGGCGGCAATATGTTGCAGTCGGCCGCTTATGCCACGGTGAAGAACGGCAGCGGCTGGAGGGTCCGTTTCCTGGTGCTGGAAAACCCGGAAACAGCAAGCTACAACCTGGTACTGGAAAAGAAGTTCCCCGTGCTCGGCCGGCTGTGGTACCTGATCAAAGGCCCGGACCTTGCCGCGGCGGAAGATCTGAAGGCCGCGCTGGAAGCCTGCGCCGCGTTTGCCCGCGGGCGCAAACTCAACGTCTTCACCATCAAGATCGAACCGGACATTATCGACTCCGCTGATGCCCGGGCGCAGCTGGCCGCCGCCGGACTGGTCAAGGCGCCGAACATCCAGTCCAACGACTCCACCGCCCTGCTGGACATCTCCGGATCCGAAGAAACAGTCTTCAAGAACATCTCCTCCCGCGCCCGCAATGCGATCCGGCGGGCCGAACGGGAAGGCTGCGAAGTTGTGCGCATGGAACAGGGGCCCGAAACGTACCGCGCCCTGTACGACCTCATGGCGGACACGGTCAAGGCGAAGGGCTCGATGCCGCTGCGCAGCTATGAGTACTACGCCGCCTTCTGGGACGAATTCTGCAACCGGGGCCAGGGGAACTTCTTCTTTGCCTACGAGGACGGCAAGCCCAGTGTGGGCGCCTTCGTGATCAATTACGGGGCCAAAGCGACCTATAAGGACGGCGGCTCCATCCAGAACCGCAAACAATACGGCGACTCGCACCTGGTGCAGTGGGCAGCAATCCGGCGCATGCAGGAACTCGGCTGCATCGAGTACGACTTCTGCGGCACGCCACCGGCCTCGAGGATCAAGGACAAGAGCCACAACCTTTACGGCATGGGCATGTTCAAAACCAGCTTCACCAAAACGGTTACGGACTTCGTGGGCTGCCACGACTACGTGCTCTCGCCACTGCGGCACCGTCTCTGGGTCAAGGGCGCAGAAGGGTGTTCCGCCGGATTGAAACGGCGCGGACCGGCCAGCAGTTCTACTGACCCCCACCTGTCCCTCGGCGCCGGCACCGGCACTGCGCCCCACCAAGCCCCTCCCGCACCGCGGCGCACTGCCACGCCGCGAGAACACTGAAGAAGGTAACCCTTGAATCCAGTTCCCACCGCCACCGGCCTTGAGTTCGCGGTCCTCAGCGATGCCGAGTTCGAGGCCTTCGCCCTGAAGCATCCGCAGAACAGCTTCCTGCAGTCGGTCGACTTTGCCCGTTTCCAGCGTGCCCGCGGCCAGGAGGTGGAGCTCTTCGGGGTGCGCAGTGGCGGCGAACTCGTGGCAGCCGGCAAGCTGAACTACACCACGACGCGCCTCGGCTACACGGTCTGCGAATGCGCGAACGGGCCCCTGATGGACTACGCGGACCCGGAACTGGTGCGCGCCGTCGTCGGACTCCTGCGGAAGCGAGCCGCCGAACGCAAGGCCGCCGAGCTGCGCATCTTCCCGAACGTCCACTACATTGCCCGGGACGAGGACGGTGCAGAACACCCCGAAGTGCTGGACAACCGTCCCCTCGTGGCGCAGTTGGAAGGGCTGGGGTTCCGGCACCAGGGCCTGGACATGGACTTCGTGAACGTGAACTGGATGTTCATCAAGAGCCTCGAAGGCATCCGGGACGCGGAAGAGCTGATCATGAGCACCAGCTACCGCACCCGGAAGGCAATCCGGAAGGCAGAGAAGAACGGTGTGTTCCTCGAACAGGCCACGCTGGAAACGCTGGACGAGTTCTACGCCGCCCTGAGCCGGGCCGGGGACGAAAAGGGCTTCGTATACCGCGAGCGGGCCTACTACGAGCACCTGCTCCGCACCACGTCCCCCGAGTTCACCAAGCTCATGATGGCCAAGATCGACATCCCGGCCTACCGCAAGTCCATCACCGACCGCCTGGCCACCGAGTCCGCCACTGCCGCCGACCTCCGGCGCGAAGTGGAAGAGACGGGCAGCAAGAAAAAAGCCAACCGGCTCAAGGTAGTCCAGGACCTGGTGGACAGCTACGAGCGCAGCCTTAAGGACATCGAGCGGTTCCCGGACTCCGTGGGCGTTGCCACGGTGGCCGCCATCCACTTCGTCTGCTACGGCGACGAGGTGGTCTGCGTGATCGGTGGCACCGTCCAGGACTACATCTACTTCAACGGCGCCACGTCACTGTACTGGGGCATGATGCTGCACGCCCTGGAAAAGGGCTACCCGCGCTACAACTTCTACGGAACGTTCGGCATCTCCGGCCAGGACAGGAGGGCCACGGCGGCTACGAGTTCAAGAAGGGCTTCGGCGGCGAAGTGGTCCAGCTGGTGGGTGGCTTCGCGATGCCCGTCCGGCCTGCCGTGTTCCATGCCAACCGGCTTGCGCGGGCGGCCGTCGCGGCGGCCCGCACCGTGCTGGGCAGGCTGCCCGGCAAGGGCACATCCTGACCGGCAGTCCGCACCGTATCCACACCGCCCCGGGAGGAGGGAACCCATGACCGACCGACCCGAGCGTCCCGCGGCAGACCGCCCGCAGCGGGCAAAACCTGAACCCGCAAAGCCTGAACCGGCCACCACAGGACCGGCCACCACCGGACCGGAACGCGCCGGAGCCGGACGTTCCGGCGCCGGATATCCCGGGGTCCGGCCGCACACCGACGGGCTGCCAAAGACGCAGCCGCTGACGGCTGCCCAGATGAGGCAGAACGCTGCGGCCAAGAAGATGCTGCGCCGGCTGGTCCAGGGCGAAAACCCGCCGACGGCGCCGCTCAGCATCGTGGACCGTCTGGCCGGCAGTCCCTACGCAAACCCCACCATCCAGGTGGGTGGCGTGGACACCTCGGCGCGCAAGACGCTCGACTTCGCCCTGCACCTGGCCGAGACCATGTTCCGCTACGGCGCCGGCGCGCTGGAGGTGGAAACCAGCATCATCGCGGTCACCGCGGCACTGGGGCTGAAGAACATCGAGGTGGACATCACCAACCAGTCCGTGGGCATCAATTACGCCCCCAAGGACCAGACGCCCATTGCGCTGCTGCGGGTGGTGCGGTCCTGGACCAACAACTATGCGGGCCTGGCCAAAGTGCACCAGCTGGTGACGGACATTGTGGCCGGGGGAGTGGGCCGTGACGAGGCCATCCGTCGGCTGAACGAGGCAATCACCAGCCCCAAGCCCTTTCCGCGCTGGATGGTCACGGTGGCCTTCGGAATTTTCGCTGCGGCGTTCGTGGGCGTGCTGGGCGGCGGCCCGGTGTCCTCGGCCATCGCCTTCGTTGCCAACATCGGCATCAGCCTGCTGGCGCGCCAGCTGGGACGGTGGCGCGTGCCGGACTTCTTTATTACCGCCAGCTGCTCCTTCGTGGTGACCCAGCTGGCCCTCCTGCTCTGGCAATTCGGCCTAACCAACTCGCCGGCGATCGTGGTGGTGGGCGGCATCCTCCTGCTGCTGCCGACAGGACGCCTGGTCTCGTCCGTGCAGGACGCCATCAACGGGTTCCCCGTCACGGCGGCCGGGCGGTTCCTGTCAACGCTGCTGACCTTCGGCGCCATCGTTGCGGGCATCGCCGTCGCATTCGTGGTGGGTGAACTGACGGGGATGCAGCGCATCGACGTCACCCAGACGTTCCCGCCGGCCTATGACCTGTGGGTCCTGGTGATCCTTGTGGCGGTGGCTGTGATGGCCATCGGCATCACGGAACAAACCACCTGGCAGCTCCTGCTGCCCACCGCGGCTGTGGGCGTCGCCGGCTACTTCGTCCTGCTGGGCGGCGGGCTGCTCGGCATCGGTGACCGCTTCTCGCCCGCCCTCGCCGCAGTGGTGATCGGTCTGCTGGCGCGCGTGGTCGCCCTCCGCCTGGGGGCGCCGCAGCTGGTGGTGGCAGTCCCCGCGGCGCTGATCCTGCTTCCGGGCCTCACCATCTTCCGATCGATGTACGTGCTCACCATCGAGGAGGCCGAGATCCTGCTGGGCGCCGGCGGCATGCTGAGCGCGGGCGCCATTGTGCTGGGAACGGCCGGGGGAATTGTCCTGGGCGACACCCTTGCGCGGCCGCTGACCCGGAGCCTGGCGAGCAACGAGCGGCGCCGCGCCCGCCGCCGGTAGCCCCGCACGCGGGCGGTTCCGGGCTGCGTGGCCGCGGGTCAGATCTGGCCGACCGGCAGCTTCTTTTCGGCCTGGAACACGTCCTCCACGCGTCCCTGCGCCCAGTAGCCGGACAGCGACACCTGCCTGCGTTCCAGGCCGCGCTGGGCGAAGAAGATCTCCCGGAGAGCCTTCATATAGCCCCGCTCGCCGTGTGCAAAAACGTCCACCGTCCCGGCCGGCCACTCCGCGCCGGCCACAGCGCTGACCAGCTGGTCGCTGGACCCGGCGGGTACGCCGTGACGGAACAGCCAGGTGATCTTCACGCCGGCGGGTGCGGAGAGCGGCTGCACGTCGGCGTCGGAATCCACCTCGAGGAAGGCCAGGCCCTTCGCCTCCGAAGGCAGCGCCTCCAGGCTTGCCGCGATGGCAGGCAGTGCTGCCTCGTCGCCGGCAAACAGGTACCAGTCAGCCTCCGGGTTTGGGTTGTAGGCGCCACCCGGACCGGTGAAGGTCAGCGGATCGCCGGGCTCGGCCTTGGCCGCCCAAGGGCCGGCCAGCCCCTCATCGCCGTGCACCACGAAATCGATGGCCAGTTCCCGGGCAGCGGGATCAACCCAGCGCAGAGTGTACGTGCGGGTGTAGGGCCACTGCTCGCGCGGCATGGTTTCCCGGATGCTCCACAGGTCAAGGGGAGCGGGGTATTCGACGCCGGGCTGCGGAAAGACAATCTTCACGTACCGGTCCGCGAAGCCGTTGTTGACGAAGTCGGGAAAGCCCGGACCGCCGGCCACGATGCGCACCATGTGCGGCGAGAGCTGTTCCCGGCGGAGCACCTCAAGGCTGATCTGGGGACGGCTCTTTTTGGTGGCGGTGGTGGCGGCGGGAACAGTGCTCATAAGGCAAGCCTAACCTTAAGGAACCGGTGGAAGCTCCCAGGTTACGTCCCCGGCACCCTGCTCCCGCAGGAGCCGGTTCACCTGGCTGAAAGGCCGGGAACCGAAGAAACCGCGCGACGCGGACAACGGGCTCGGATGGGCGCTGGACACCACCGGCGTATCGCCCAGCAGCGGCCGGACGGACTCGGCCTCCTTGCCCCACAACAGCGCCACCAGCGGCATCGGTGCGCTGTCCGGGGACTGCCGGGCGGCAACTGCGGCGACGGCCGCCGTCGTGATTTTCTCCCAGCCCTTGCCGCGGTGCGAGCCGGCGGCGCCGGCGCGCACCGACATCACCCGGTTCAGCAGCAGCACCCCCTGCTCCGCCCAGGCGGAAAGGTCCCCATGGACGCGGGCCGGAATGCCGAGGTCCGCTTCCAGTTCACGGTAGATGTTGGCAAGGCTGCGGGGGATGGGACGGGTGCGCTTGTCAACGGAGAATGAAAGGCCGACGGCGTGACCCGGCGTGGGGTAGGGGTCCTGGCCCACCACCAGGACCTTCACGCCGGCAAGGGGCTGGCGGAACGCGCGCAGGACGTTTGACGGCGACGGCAGCACCTGGTGCCCCGCCGCCACCTCCTCTGCCAGGAAGCCGAGGACGGCACGAAGCTCGGGTTCCACTTCCGCCAGCGCCCCGGCCCAGTCCGGAGCCACGAGGTCCGACAGCGGACGCCGCGCGAGTTCGGCGAACCCGTCCGTTCCGGCAGGGTCCTGGTCCAGTTCGAACAAGGCGTCTGATTCAAGCACCGTCCCATTCTTGCAGGGGAGTGGGGTCGCCGGGCCACGGACAGGACTCCCTGGCGCAGCCGGCGCAAATGACAAGGCTGTTATTCGTCCGTAGCATGGGGGTAGGACATTTTCCCCTAGACCTCGAAGGAGTGTGCCGTGGCGGAACCGGCCCGGGAACATCTGCCCGAGGAATTGCCGGAGCAGGAACCACGGAACACCCTGCTGGCGGACTTCACGCTGCGCGAGTCCCCGCTCAGCGAACGCGAGCAGCAGATGCTGGCGCTTGAGCGCCAGTGGTGGAAGTACGCCGGGGCCAAGGAACAGGCCATCCGGGAGCTCTTCGACCTCTCTGCCACCCACTATTACCAGCTGCTGAACGCCCTGATCGACCGCGAGGATGCACTCGCCCACGATCCCATGCTGGTCAAGAGACTGCGTAGACTACGTACGTCCCGCCACCGGGCCCGGACTGCCCGGCGCCTGGGCTCCGACGCCTAGGACCCCCGCGTCTCCAGCAGCAATTTCCCAAGGAAGTCAGCCATGACCAGATACGCCCGTGACGAATTCGACAAGGTCCCGGAAAACCCGCAGCGGCAAGGTGTGCACCGCACTGCTTCTGCACCCTCGCGGGTACGCCTCTGGCCCATCCTGGCAGTAGGGGTGGCGGCGCTGGCCATCGGGCTGGTGTCGTTCCTGATCCTTCCCAAACTTGGTTTCAGCGGCACGGGTGCGCAGGTATCCTCCAGCCAGGAAGCGGCCCCCCCTTGCGGAAACGGGCACAACGCCCTTCGCCAGTCCCGAGAGCACCCCGAAGCCCACCACGGATGCCGTGCCCTCGGCGTCAACCGGGCCGTCGCCCAGCCCCGAGGCAGTACCGGAGGCCACCACGGCGGCGCAGGCGCAGGTGGTCCTTGACCGGACCCAGCCCGTTGCCGTCTACAACGCCACCGGAACGGCAGGCCTGGCTGGCCGGGTGGGTGGAACCGTCCAGGCGGACGGCTGGACCCTGGGCAGGTTGGCAACTGGGCCGGAGCGCCGCAGCAGGGTTCCACTATCTTCTACGCCGGGCCTGAACAACTGGCCAACGCCCAGGCCCTTGCGCGGCTGGTGGGCGTCAGCACGCTGGTCAGCAGCACGGACTTCCAGGTCCCCCTGGTTGTGGTGCTGGGTCCCGGATACCGGTAGGCATCCCCGTCCGGCCGGTTACGCGTGAATAACTATTCCCGGCCCCGCTCCGGGACACCTGCAGGGCAAACCCGGCATTGGCTAGAGTGAAGTCCAGGGTCCGGTCCGGGGCAGGCAAGCACAATTCGGGCTCCTGGGTCCCCGGTCTCAACGGAAAGAGTTGGTCAGCATGGCACAGGGAACCGTGAAATGGTTCAACGCGGAAAAGGGCTACGGCTTCATCACCGTTGACGGATCCGGAGACGACATCTTTGTCCACTGGTCCGCCATCCAGGGTGAGGGCTACCGCGCGCTGGATGAGGGGCAGCGCGTTGAGCTTGAAGTCGGCGAAGGCGAGAAGGGCCCGCAGGCCGAAAGCGTCCGGCCCGCCGAGTGAAGCTTTTCCCCCTTTCCGCCGTCCATGTCCGTCCGGCGCTCGCCCTCTCCACGTGCGCCCTCCTGGCTGCTACCGCGTGTTCCGGTGTCACCGGCAACGCCCGGGTGGAGTCAGTCGAGGCGTCCGGCGACGGCATCCTGCGGGTTGGCCTGGTCCTGGACAGCACCGGTGGCAGCAGTTTCCTCAATGACTCCCAGCTTGCCGCGGCGAAGCTCGCGGTCAAGGAGATCAACGCGACCGGCGGGCACAAGGGCAGGCCAGTGGAACTGCTGCCGGTCGAGGCGGGCCAGGATGCAGCGGCCCAGGCGCATGCACTGGTGGCCGGCAAAGCAGACGTTGTCATTGGGCCCACCGATTCGAGCCACGCCCCCGCCGTCATTGATGTGCTCTCCCGTGCCAGGACGCCGCTGATCTCGCCGGCCAACACCGCAGCAGGCCTTACCGGAACGGACTCCGGCGGCTACTACTTCCGCACGGCCGCCGCGGACGTCGCCCAGGCACCCGTCCTGGTGAAGCTTGCGAAGAACGCCGGCGCGGCCTCCGTTTCCGTCGTCTACCAGGAAGGCGCCTACGGCAAGGACGTTGCCGATGCCATTTCCGAGGCGGCGGCCCAGGCCGGACTGGACGTGGCGGCAAGCGAGGAGTTCCCGCCGGGGGAGGCGGGCAAAGCCGCCGGCGCGGCAGGGGAAGCCGACGCCGATGCCGTCATCCTGGTGGCCCGCGAAGGAGCCCAGGGTGCACTCGCGGAACTGGACAATGCCGGGATCGCCGGGCCCCGCATCATCCTCAGCGACGGAGCCTTCGCCCGCTACGGGTCCAAGCTGGGCGCCAAAGCACTGGAAGGCGCCCGCGCCGTGGTCCCCGGCCAGCTTCCCTCCGCCGGATTCCAGGAACGGCTGCTCGCCGTCGACGGCCAATTGAAGGATGTTTCCTTCGCCGCAGAGACCTACGACGCCGTCACCCTCGCGGCCCTGGCCGCGGCCAGGGCCCAGGACGACGCCGGCCGTTCCATCGCCGCCAACCTTCTCAGCGTGTCCGGCGGCAGCGCCGGCAGGTCCGCCGAGGCCCCCGCCTGCTCCACCTACAAGGACTGCGTCACCGGGCTGGCGACGGGCGCGGAGATCAATTACGACGGCGAATCCGGCCCCGTCGCGTTCGACGCCAACGGAGACATCACCACGGCGAACTTCTCGGTCTTCACCTATGGTGCGGACAACCTGCCGGCCCCCAGCGGCAGCGAGACAGCGGGCCGCCCCGGGAACTGACGCGCTGATCGCCGTCAGCGAATAGACCCCGCCGGCCCGCCGCTTCCGGCGCCTTTCGCTTGCACTCTCACGTAGGGAGTGCTAATTATTGACTTAGCACTCTGACGTACCGACTGCTAACGCAAAGCCTGCTTCAAGCCGGCGGCGCGCGGCACCGGGCAAAGAGCGAAGAAACACCTGACTGGAGTGAGGTCCGCACCCGGAGGCATACAGAGGCCGCCGGTAAAGGACCGTCCGTCGCGGGCACTGCAGCGAAGGTTCATTCTTAACGACCGTCCCGAAAGGACCACTGCCGTTATGGCCAAGATCATTGCATTTGATGAAGAGGCACGCCGCGGCCTTGAGCGGGACTGAACACCCTCGCCGACGCCGTTAAGGTCACCCTCGGCCCGCGTGGACGCAACGTCGTCCTCGAAAAGAAGTGGGGCGCCCCCACGATCACCAACGATGGTGTTTCCATCGCCAAGGAGATCGAGCTGGATGATCCCTACGAGAAGATCGGCGCCGAGCTGGTCAAGGAAGTTGCCAAGAAGACGGACGACGTCGCCGGCGACGGCACCACCACCGCCACCGTGCTGGCCCAGGCCCTGGTCAAGGAAGGCCTGCGCAACGTTGCCGCCGGCGCCGACCCGCTGTCCCTGAAGCGCGGCATCGAAAAGGCCGTTGACGCCGTCACCGCCGAGCTGCTGAACTCCGCCAAGGAAATCGAAACCAAGGAAGAGATCGCCGCCACCGCCTCGATCTCCGCCGGTGACGACGAAATCGGTGCCCTGATTGCCGAAGCCCTGGACAAGGTTGGCAAGGAAGGCGTCATCACGGTCGAGGAATCCAACACCTTCGGCCTGGAGCTCGAACTCACCGAAGGCATGCGCTTCGACAAGGGTTACATCTCCGCTTACTTCGTCACCGACGCAGAGCGCCAGGAAACGGTCCTCGAGGACCCGTACATCCTGATCGTCAACTCCAAGATCTCCAACGTCAAGGAACTGGTTGCTGTCCTGGAAAAGGTCATGCAGTCCAACAAGCCGCTGCTGATCATCGCCGAGGACATCGAGGGCGAGGCCCTGGCCACGCTGATCGTCAACAAGATCCGCGGCACCTTCAAGTCCGTTGCCGTCAAGGCTCCGGGCTTCGGCGACCGCCGCAAGGCGCAGCTGGCCGACATCGCCGTCCTCACCGGCGGCCAGGTCATCTCCGAAGAGGTTGGCCTCAAGCTGGAGAACGCCGGCCTGGAACTGCTGGGCAAGGCACGCAAGGTTGTTGTCACCAAGGACGAGACCACCATCGTTGAAGGTGCCGGCGACGCCGACCAGATCGCCGGCCGCGTGTCCCAGATCCGTGCCGAGATCGAGAACTCCGACTCCGACTACGACCGCGAGAAGCTGCAGGAGCGCCTGGCCAAGCTGGCCGGCGGTGTTGCAGTCATCAAGGCCGGTGCCGCAACCGAAGTTGAGCTGAAGGAGCGCAAGCACCGCATCGAGGACGCCGTGCGCAACGCAAAGGCTGCCGTTGAAGAAGGCATCGTCGCCGGTGGCGGCGTGGCCCTCATCCAGGCCGGCGCAAAGGCATTCGCCAACCTGCAGCTCTCCGGCGACGAAGCAACCGGCGCCAACATCGTCCGTGTTGCCATCGACGCCCCGCTGAAGCAGATTGCCTTCAACGCAGGCATGGAGCCCGGCGTTGTGGTGGACAAGGTCCGCGGCCTGCCCGCAGGCCACGGCCTGAACGCCGCCACCGGCGAGTACGTCGACCTGCTGGCTGCCGGCGTGAACGACCCCGTCAAGGTGACCCGCTCTGCCCTGCAGAACGCGGCCTCCATCGCCGGCCTGTTCCTCACCACTGAGGCAGTCGTGGCTGACAAGCCGGAGAAGAACCCCGCTCCTGTCGGCGGCGGCGACGACATGGGCGGCATGGGCGGCTTCTAGCCTTCCTGCCGGGCCAGTCCCGCAGCTACAAGAAATGCGGCCCCTCTTTCGAGGGGCCGCATTTTTGTTGTCGGGTGATGCGAGGGGGAGGTTACTTCCGTGCGCTCGAGAGCATCCCTTCCACTTCCTTCTTGAAGGCTTCGGCGGCAGCCTGGGGAGTGAGCCGGTCGTAGAGCACTTCGTCCGTGTACCGCTTGATGACGTTCTGCACGCTGCCGGCACCGACCGGGGGGACCGGCGGTGCGTCCTTCATGTCCGGGGCAATGTCCTTGAGGAAGGACACCACGGTGGTGTCTGTGGGCTTCAGGTCAGGCGTGATGCTTTCGACAATTTCCGGGTTGGTGGGCACGCCCCGGTCCGTCATCAGGATAGCGCCGGCCTCGGGACTGTTGGTCAGGTAGTTGATGAAGGTGGCGGCCTCGTCGGGGTGCTTGGAGCGGGACGAGGCGGACCAGAACATGGTGGGCTTGTAGTACATCCCGTTGTCCGCGGCGGATCCGTCAACGCTGGGAGCGCGGAGCATCTTGATGCTGCTGCCCGTGGTGGACTCCAGCGAACCGAGCTGGTTGGTCCACCACCAGGCCATGCCGACCCTGTTGGTGCCGAACAGGCTTTCCTCCAGGCCGGCGCCCGAATCCTCGGTGGCCACTGTTGCCGGCGGGCTGGCCTTGGAATCGCGCTGCTCCTTCAGCCGCTCCCAGAAGGACGCAGCTGTTGCCGTGTCGAAGTCCAGCTTGCCGTCGGCGGAGTAGAGGTTCTCGCCGTGCTGGCGCAGCCAGATGATCAGGTCCGCCTCGTTGCTGCCGTACGCGGCCCCGTAGTTCTTCCCGTCACCAGCCGCGCTGATCTTCGAAGCCGTCTCCATGAAGTCGTCCCAGGTCCAGGTGGTGTCGTCCGGGAGGGGCACGCCCGCCGCCTCGAAGACCTTGGTGTTGGCCATGATGACATAGGCATTCTGGCCGGTGCTCAGGCCGTACTGCGCACCGTCGTACTGGCCTGACGCCAGCGCTTCCTTGTCCAGCTTTGAGGTGTCGATCCCGTCCTGCTTTCCCAGGTCCAGGAGGGCACCCCGCCCGCCGTACTCGGCGATGTACTTCTGGTCCATCTGGATGACGTCGGGAGCATCATTCGCGGCAGTCTTGGTGGCGAGCTTGTCCCAGTAGCTGGACCATTCGCCCGGTTCTGATTCGATGTTGATGTTGGGATGCTCCGCCTCAAAAGCGGTGATGACCTTTTCGGTCTGGGCATTGAGGTATTCGTTGCCCCACCAGGCGAAGCGCAGGGTGACCTGCTCGTTGCCGCCGGAGCCGCCGGGCGCACCGCAGCCGGTAGCAAGGATGGAGAGGGCCAGGGCCGCCGCGCCGAGCTGGAATTTCCGCCGGCTCACAGTCCGAATCGTCATTGATGTGCCTTCCTGAATGCCGCCTTCCTCCTCTGAAGCACCCATGCCCAGGAATAAGAAAGCGTTTTCTCGAGTAGTACTGCGATTGTTTCCCGAATGGCTCACGCCCGTCAAGAACTTTCGGTAAACGTTTTCCCACTTGTCTTGGCTCCGCGCTGCGCAGGGGAAGCTGGCACGTGCCGCCATTGTCGCGCCGGTCTGGCAGGATGGACCGGTGACGATTACTGCAGCGGCTGACGGTTCGGCCTTGGGAAATCCCGGCCCGGCCGGCTGGGCCTGGTACGTGAATGACGACTGCTGGCGCGCTGGTGGCTGGCCCCACGGGACCAACAACCAGGGTGAACTGATGGCGGTGCTGGACCTTCTGCGCGCCACAGCCCACCTTCCGGGGGAGGACCTGCGGATCCTCTGCGACAGCCAATACGTCATCAACTCGATTACCAAGTGGATGCCGGGATGGAAGCGCAAAGGCTGGCGCAAGGCCGACGGCAAGCCCGTCCTGAACGTCGAGCTCCTGAAGGAGCTGGACCGGGAGCTTTCCGGCCGAAAGTACACGTTCGAATGGGTCAAGGGGCACGCCGGGCACGAGCTGAATGAGGCGGCTGATGAACGCGCCCGTGCTGCGGCCACGGCCTATCAGCAAGGCGTTGCCGCGCGCTCAGGTCCGGGTTTCCCCGGCGGACACCACCCCTCTTCCGGAGCTGCCGCTGCGGGATCCCGGCCCGCACCGCAATCCCGGCCCGCAGAGGCAGCTCCGGAAGCGCGGCAGGGTGCGGGGAAGCAGCCGGTTGCCACCACTCCCGGCGCCGCCGGAGCTTCCGGGACACCGGGCTCCCTTCCTCCGGGAAGCGTGGACGAACCTGACCTGTTCAGCCAGCTCGAAAGCGACGCTTTCGACGTCGCTGAAGCCAAGCGTCAGGCCTCGCCGCCCGAAGCCCTCGTCGAGGAGCTGGAGCGTGAGCTGCTGGGACCGCTGGTGCGCGGTGACATCGGCCGCACGGCCGTCCTGCTGCACCCTGAATTTATGGAGATCGGCAGCTCGGGGCGGGTGTGGACGCGCGATGCCATGATGATGGCGCTCGAGGAGGATCCCGGGGAGCGGACCGATATCGAGATCCTGGGCGCTGACCGGATCGGGACCGGCGCCGTCCTGCTGACCTACCGGAGCTTCACCCGCTCCGGAACCGTCCTTCGGAGTTCGCTGTGGGTCCTGGACGGAGACCGCTGGCGCCTGCGGTTCCACCAGGGAACACCGGAAGCCTAAACGCACGCCGCGGAGGCAGGGCCGGCCGCCAGCCTGGCTAGCTGAAACGCTGGGTGTTGCCCTGTTCCGCCTGTGCGTAGGTGGCGGCAGCGGATGCCAGGGCTGCGTTGATGGAAGCCAGGGCGGCCTCAACCCGGCCCTGGGTCATCGTCCACTCGGCGATCAGGGCCTGGAAATTGGTCGCGGCAGAGCCGCGCCAGGACCCCTGGAGTTCGTCCAGTCCGTACTTCATGGCCTGGACGTCAGCGCTGATCCTGTCCACCGTTGCCTGCACGTTGGCGGACTTCAGCTGCAGCAGTTCGGTATCGACGGAAATGATGCTCATGGTAGTGCCTTTCACGATGGTGAGGCAGCAGAAGCTTCCCCGCCCGGCCTTTCCGGGTGCTGCAATGAGCCTAGGGACGCGCGTGCGTCCCGCGCCAAGGGCGAACGCTATATGTGGATAACCTCGCCGTCGCTGCCTTGGGCGTCGGCCTGCTGCGGGTGGTCCTCACGGCAGGGCAGGCTGACCACCAGGGTGGCACCGCCGCCGTCGGTCTGCGCCACCCGGACTGAACCGCCGTGGGAGCCCACGATCGCGGCCACGATGGCCAGGCCCAGGCCGCTGCCGCCTGTTTCGCGGGTCCGGGAAGTGTCCGCCCGGTAGAACCGTTCAAACACCTTGGAGGCGTCCTCGTCCGATATCCCGGGCCCGTGGTCGCGGACCTCGATGACGGACAGGGATTCACCGTTCGCGCTCCGGACGCCCACGGCGAGTTCGATGGGGCTGCCCTCGGGGGTGTAGCGGAGGGCGTTGCCCACCAGATTGCCCACCACCTGGCGAAGCTTGGCTTCGTCACCGAGCGCTGGCGCGGGGGAGGCGGGGCCGCCGTCGAGCCCGGTCAATGAAATGACGCGCGAGCGGTCGCTGGCCTGGGTGTCCACTACGGCGTCGTGCGCAATCAGCTGCAGGTCCACCGGCTTTTGCTGCAGCGGACGCTGTTCATCCAGCCGGGCCAGCAGCAGCAGGTCCTCCACCATGGATCCCATCCGCTTGGCTTCGCTTTCGATCCGGCCCATGGCGGTGGCCACGTCCTCGTCGGTGGCCAGGGCACCATGCCGGTACAGCTCCGAAAAACCGCGGATGGTCACCAACGGCGTCCGCAGCTCGTGGGAAGCATCGGCGGCGAACCGCCGCATCCTCGCTTCCGAGGCTGTGCGGGCCGCGAACGCTGTTTCAATGTGCGCAAGCATGGCATTCAGCGAACTGCTGAGCCTGCCGAGTTCCGTGGCTGGATTCTCCACCTCCACGCGCCGGGACAGGTCGCCGGCGGCAATCGCTGCCGCCGTCTTTTCCACCCTGGCCAGGGCCGGAAGGCCCGGGACACGGTCCAGGAGGCTATCAGGGAAGCCAGGAGCAGGGTAAGCAGGCCAACGCCCGTGACCACCAGGCTGGCATGTTTGAGGACGTCGTCCACGCTCTGCAGCGGCAGGCCAATGACCACGACGCCGGCGCCCTGGTTGGTCTGGACCGGAACGGCGACGACCCGCCAGTTTTCGCCGTCCGTTCCGCGGACCTGGTACGGCACCACGCCCCGTGCCTGTGCCGCCACCACTGACATGGACTTGATGTCGGGGTGGATATTGGGGTCGCCGCCGAACGGTATGGGGTCCTCGCCGGGGCAAACAGGAGCAGGGAGTAATCCGTGGGCACCGGATTGGGTGCCTGCAGCTGGCTGAACGAGCCCTGGTTCCGGGCCACGCCGACGGCCGCGTTCAGCTTCTCGTCCACCTGGCCCTGCAGGTAGCTGTGCAGCAGCGCGAGGGTGCCGGCCCCGGTCACCGTCAAGGCCACAATCAGCAGGGCCATGATCATGGCCACCAGCTGCGTCCTCAGGGAGGAGGACTTCCACCGATCCAGCAAGGTCAGCGCTTTTCTGCCGTCCGGAGCACGTAGCCCACGCCGCGTTTTGTCTGGATCAGGGCCGGCGCCTCGGGATCGATGTCCACCTTCCGGCGGAGGTAGGAGATGTAGGACTCAACGATCGACGCATCGCCGTTGAAGTCGTACTCCCAGACGTGATCGAGGATCTGTGACTTGGACAGCACGCGGTTGGGGTTGAGCATGAGGTAGCGGAGCAGCTTGAACTCGGTGGGGGAGAGTTCAATAACGGTGCCGCCGCGGCGTACCTCGTGGGCGTCGTCGTCGAGCTCAAGGTCTCCTACCCGGATGACGGCGTCGTCGTCCAGCAGCGGCTGCGTGCGGCGCAGCACGGCGCGGATCCGGGCCACCACCTCGTCCAGGCTGAAGGGTTTGGTGACGTAGTCGTCGCCACCCACCGTTAGTCCCGTGACCTTGTCCTCGGTGTCGTCCTTGGCCGTGAGGAAGAGGACAGGGAAGTGCTTCCCGGAGGCGCGGAGCTTCCGGGTCACCGTGAACCCGTCCATGTCCGGCAGCATGACGTCCAGCACGGCCAGGTCGGGCGCGTGCGTATCCGCGGCGGCCAGCGCGTCCCGGCCGTTGGCGGCGGAGACAACCTCGAACCCGGCGAAACGCAGCGAGGTGGAGAGCAGCTCACGGATGTTGGGTTCATCGTCGACAACGAGGAGCTTGGCTTCGGGGCCGGTCTTGTTCATGCTCCCATCATGCTCCCAGTCTCTGGGAGTTGTCTGGACGTTGACTGGAAAGTGGCTACCAGCCCATGGTGCCCGGGCCGCCCTTGAACGGGCCCGCCACGCGGTGCGTGATCCACCCGCCGTAAAAGCCGCCCGCCTGCGGGCGCACGCGCTCGCCGTCCACGTCGCAGTAGTCCATCTTCCCCGGATACACAGCCACCCGGTCCGCCAGCTCCTCGTAGCCGGCCATGGGCTCCGGATAGACCAGGCTGCTCGTTCCGCAGCAATTCCGCCGCCGACGACGGTCAGGTAGCTGGCAGGCCCCTTGAACTCGCAGAAACTGCTGCCGTCGGCAGGGATGAGGGACCCGGCCGGAAGTCTTGCCGGCGGAAGTAGTAGACAGGCGGGTGGCTGGTTTCAAGAACCCGGAGAGAGTCCGTGGTGTCCAGGACCAGCTCCCCGCCCAGGACGATCCGGACCCGTTCGTTGCTGGGTTCAACCCTGGGCGGCCGTGGATAGTCCCAGACCGATTCCTGGCCGGGAAGGGGAACCTCAGGGGTTTTGCGTGGGTGCATGCCTCCAGTTTCCACCCTGGATGGGCGGAATGGAGGTGGCCTGCACGAGAGGGCGGGGTCCCCGACATCCGCCGGAAACCCCGCCACTAGGGTCGCGGGTTAGGGGACGCTGTTGTCGATGGTGAACTGCTCAACACCACAAGCAGACGTTGCCGGGTCGTTGAAGGCATCGCCGCTGTAGCTGGATGCCCAGCGCCAGGTTCCCTCTGCGGTGGCATGGAACGTGGTGTTCGTGGTGGCTGCGGTCCCGTTGGAGACATTGACCGTTTGCGTGTACGCCGGGGTACCCGCGCAGGTCGCATCACTCGGGGAGTAGAGGTTGAACGTTACGGTTCCCGTTGGTGTGCCGATTCCTCCGGATAGTGTCAGGTTGTCGTTCGGGATCAAGTCTTGGGCGGTGGTGATGGTTGGCTGGCCTTTGGTGAACTTATTGGTGTAGGTGCAAGTGACGTTCTGGCCAGGGCCGAGCACGATCGATACCTGCTGTCCTGTGATAGTCACGCCGGTGGCCGTGCTGCAAACTAGGGACACAAAGCTCCACGGTGCAGTCTGGGCACCCTCCGTGACGGAGTACGTTCCTGCAGCAAGTCCGTTGTAAGCCTGGGAGCCACCGTTGACCAAGGAGAAGCTGGCAGGCGTCAGGTTGGTCGTTGTGTAGTCGAAGGACTTCGTTCCGGGCACGGGCTCGTCTTGAGTCACCTTATTGATGGTGATGCTTCCGCAGTTGCTGATGTTGACCGGAACTGGCGCAATGAAGTCCTTCAGCTCCGCGGGGAACGACGAGGAGGACCGGCTTTTAACAAATGCGCTGCCGAATGCCTCACATTCGCCTTCCTCGAACACGCCGGCGTCGGTCAGGTTGATGGCGGCTTCACCAAACAAGCCGATGCCGAGAGTACCGCCCGCGATTGGTTCAGTGACTGAGACTGTGTTTACGGCAGCTTCAGCAACTGGAGGTACGCCGGCCGGTGGGTTTGTCAGGTTTTTGTTTTCGCCCCAACAAGGCAGAGTATTGGCGGCAAAGCAGTCGTCCGCAGAATCGCCGTTACCCGCCGTGAGCCAGGTATTGAGTCCAATCGTCGGTGTGCCGCTGCCAGCGAAATCATAGGTGACCAATAGATCGCCCGCGGTACGGTTGAGGTCTACGTCTCCCGTGGACGCCGAAGTAAAGCCCGCTGTGGGATTCTTGCTGATCTCGAAGTCCAGGTTGGCGTTGCCGATGTTGACCAGTCGCTCCCAAGCCAGGTAGAGGAAGATATCCCCGTTCGCTGCTTGCTCAGACGCCTCGTAGAAGCGGGTGAGGTCGTTCTTGTTCGGAGGAATGGAACCGGTGACTACCGTAGTGGCTGGATCATCCTCTTTGGTGCCCTGGCCGAACGAATTATCAGTCCGCCCGGGTCCCGGTCTACACCTGTGCTGCGGCCGGGTACGTTGGCCCAGTCAATATTCCCTGCGGTATTTACAACAAGGTTTCCGTCATTGCCTTCGAAGGTGCTGTCCGGAAGCACAGCCTGTGCCCCGGTCATTCCAGCAAGGACAAACCCTAGACAGGCGAGTCCAGCGCCCCAGCGGGCGCGCGTGATGTTTTTCATGGGTGACGCTCACTATCTAAGTGGCCGATGAAAACCAGGCGTGACCCGGTGGTCCGCCCGTTGATCCCCCAGCAACTCTCCCCAATATTGGATCGGCCGTCGCCCCTGGAAGGGGTGACGGCCGGACTACTCCGGTCGTCGCTTCTTCGCGGCGGATCGAAGTCGGCTGGGCAGCACGGAGCCAGCCGTCATTGCTGGAGGTGCGCCGTGGATAAAGCTGGGCAGTGCGTGCATGAGTGCAACGTTCTGTGAGGCGGACCAGGCAGCGGAAGCCAAGCCCTGGTCCTGATCTGAGCTCAGGACCTGTTACCGATATGTAACCCAGCGCTTTGAGTGTACGCCCGGGACCATACCGTGACAACGACGTCCCGCTGGAAATGTGGGTCACCGCAGAAGGATGTTTTGGGACACCTAAATACTGGGTTCACTTCGACTGATACCCACCATGGTCACCGGTAGCTAGCCCGGCTGGCCGACGTCCTTGGCATCCATGATCCGGTACGCGTAGCCCTGTTCTGCCAGGAACCGCTGGCGCTTCGCTGCAAAATCCTGGTCCAGGGTGTCCCGCGCCACCAGCGAATAGAAGCGTGCTGCCCGGCCGTCCTTCTTCGGCCGCAGCAGCCTTCCCAGCCGCTGCGCCTCCTCCTGCCGGGACCCGAAGGAGCCGGACACCTGGATGGCCACGGAGGCCTCGGGCAGGTCGATGGAGAAGTTGGCGACCTTGGACACCACCAGCGTCTGGATGTCGCCGGCGCGGAATTCGTCAAAAAGCCGCTGGCGTACCTTCACGGAGGTGTCGCCCTTGATGACGGGAGCCCCCAGGCGCCCGCCGAGGTCATCCAGCTGGTCGATGTACTGCCCGATCACGAGCAGTTGCTCCCCGGCATGTCTGGCCACGAGTTCCTCCACCACCTGGGTCTTGGATTCGGAGGTGGAGCACAGCCGGTACTTGTCGGCGTCGTCGGCCATGGCGTAGGCCACCCGCTCATCCTTGGGCAGGTCCACGCGGACCTCCACGCAGTCCGCGGGGGCGATGTACCCTTGGGACTCGATGTCCTTCCACGGGGCGTCGTAGCGCTTGGGCCCGATCAGGCTGAACACCTCGCCTTCCCGGCCGTCCTCCCGGACCAGCGTGGCGGTCAGCCCAAGGCGGCGCCTTGCCTGCAGGTCGGCCGTCATCCGGAAGATCGGGGCCGGCAGCAGGTGCACCTCGTCGTAGATGATCAGGCCCCAGTCGTGGCCGTCCACCAGTTCCAGGTGCGGATACAGGCCGCCCCGCCGGGTGGTGAGGACCTGGTAGGTGGCGATGGTGACCGGCCGGACTTCCTTGACTGCACCGGAGTACTCGCCGATCTCGTCCGCGGTCAGGGATGTGCGCTTCAGCAGCTCGTCCTTCCACTGCCGGGCGGCAACGGTGTTCGTCACCAGGATCAGGGTTGTGGTGGAACCGGTGGCCATGGCTGCCGCCCCCACCAGGGTCTTGCCCGCACCGCAGGGCAGCACCACCACGCCGCTGCCGCCGGCCCAGAAGTTTTCGCTGGCCAGCCGCTGGTATGGCCGCAGCTGCCAGCCGTCCTCGTTCAGCGCGATCAGGTGCGGGGTCCCGTCCACATATCCCGCCAGGTCCTCCGCCGGCCAGCCGATCTTAAGCAGGAGCTGCTTCAGCTGCCCCCGCTGGGACGCGTGCACAACCACCGTTTCGCCGTCGATCCGGGGCCCCAGCAGGGGCTGGATTTTCTTTGCCCGGATCACTTCCTCGAGGACCGGGTAGTCGTCCGTCCGCATCACCAGGCCGTGCTGGGGATCCTTTTCCAGGCGGAGCCGGCCGTACCGCGACATCGTCTCCTCGATATCGATCAGCAGCGAATGTGGCACGGGGAACCGGGAGTACTTCAGCAGCGTGTCCAGCACCTTTTCCGCGTCGAGCCCCGCGGCCCGGGCGTTCCACAGGCCCAGCGGCGTGAGCCGGTAGCTGTGCATGTGCTCGGGTGCCCGTTCCAGCTCTGCGAACGGGGCGATGGCATGCCGCGCCTCGGTGGCCAGCTCGTGGTCCACCTCGAGCAGGATGGTTTTGTCGCTTTGGACGATCAGGGGTCCGTCGTTCACGCGGGGGAGTCCTTCACTGGCGCAGTTCCTCTGCGGCCTCAACATCGATGATCCGGTGGATGGACAGGACGCGCTCCGTCTCCTTTGCGGGGTCAAACACCCGGACGCGTCCGCCACTTACGGAGAGGGGAACAACAACTTCAAGGTTGGCATTCCCCAGGCTGTCCACCACGTTCATGCTGATCCGCTGCTTCAGCCTGATGGCCCGCTGCAGTACCTCCAGCCCCAGCTGGGTGGCCACTTCGCCGGCGTGGTCACCGCCGGGCTGGCGTACGACGGCGGCGCCCGCCTGGCGCAGTACCGCCAGCTGGGCAGCCACGTCCTCGTCCGCCGGAGCCGAGCGGGGAGGCGTGTAGACGGGACGGAGGTTTTCCTGCGGAACGGGGTTCCGCCGGAGCCTGATGGCAGGGTCCTCAGTCCCTTCCACGGCAGGCGACAGTCCCAGGCTTCGCAGGACCTGGGCCGCCTGACGCGGTGGTGCCGTGGAGATGAGGACCGTGGGCGCAATCCTGACCAGCCCCAGCCCGGCCGCCTTGGGCCCGGACAGGAGCTCGAGCAGGACCGCCTCGTCCTCGCTCTGGATAAAGCTGGCCGCCTGCCCCACCCGCACGCGGCCGTGCCGGGAGGCGGTGTCCTCCACCAGATATTGCAGCGGCTGGGGCACCGCGGTGGCGGAGTGCTCCCGCAGGAACTCCAGCAGCCCCGGGGCGTCATAGCCGGAATCAAGCGCGCGGCGGACGGAGCTGTCCGTGAACCTGTAGATGGTGGCCGGCCCCTGGCCTTCGGCGTCGGCCATGACCAGGAGCTTTTCGGTCAGTTCAGGGGCAAGGTAGCCGGGAGCGACGGCCGTGAGGTCCGCCTGCAGGAGCACGTGGTTCAAGGCAGCAGGAAGGTGTTCACCCAGGATCGCCAGTGCCGCGTCCGGGCGGTCCTCCGCGAAGGCGCTGCCCAATTGCGTCAGCGCCCCGGACCCCACCAGCCCGAGCAGTTCGGCCTCCGCCAGAACCCCGCGGATCAGCGAACTGAACCGCCGCGCCATCCGGGGCTGGGCCCACTCAGCGCGCTGGAGGACGGCGGCGGCGTCCAGCACGGGAGCCGCGCCGTCCTGCGCCACGGCTTCAGTGGTGAGTTCGTGCAGGATCTCCAGGATGCGCTTGCGGATTACCGGGGCGTCGGGGCGCTGCGGCTCGGCGGACAGCGGCACAATGGTGCTGCCGGCAGCGGTGCGGTGTCCAGCGGGCAGTCCCTGCGCGCCGTTGACAGGCTGGCCCACCATGGAGGGGACCCTTTCGCTGGCCAGCCAGGCGTTCACCAGCCACAGCCATTGTTCCTGCCGCGGCAAGCCAAGCCACTCGAGCTCCGGCGGCTGGACCCAGGACGACGAGTCCACGTCCAGCCGGATCAGGCCCGCCAGCCCGCACAGTTCCAGCAGCAGCCCAACCCGGGCCTGCTCAACACGGAGCAGCTCGGCAAGCCGGCGGGTTTCCCGGACCCCCACCCCGCCGCTGCGCAGCGTCACCAGGGGCTGCTCCCGTACTGCATGCAGGAGTTCACCCACCAGCCTCAGCGTCTCGGAGATGGCGCTCATCGCCGCGTTCCTCCGCAGCACGGCAGTGGTCCAGCCCAGTTCCGGGACAGGCGGTGAAAGGGCGAAGTCATCGATGATCACGCCACCACGCAGGGACAGTCCCACGCTGTGCGGCAGCTCCACGTGTGCCGCATCGAGCGGCACCAGCAGGCCGCGGGCCAGGAGCCAGTCAATCGGCCCGACGTCGGAGCCTTCCGTCGTGACGGACGCCTTGCGTTGCGCCTGGGGACGGCACCCATGGCCCAGTTCCGGAACCTGCCGAGCAACGCCGTCGTCCGTTCCGGCGCACCGGCGAGGATGCCTTTCAGCGCCTCGGGAGAGGACGTCCAGTGCTGCAGTGCGAGGGCTGCCTCCATGGGGGTGGTGGCGTCCTGGATGGCGGCGCCGCTGTGGTGCAGCTCGGAAACCAGTTGGACGGCGCGCTGGGCGAACGCCGGCTGGAGGCGCACCAGTTCCGTGTAGCTCCGGCCCAGGCCCGCCGGGTAAAGCCCCACAACGTCCTTGAGGCACCCGACCGGCAGGTAATAGTGCTGCCGCGAGGCGGAGGCGGGCGTCCCGTGCGGAGGTGCCGCCGGGTGCACCAGTGCCATTTCCTGCAGCCCGGCCAGGATCTGCTCGACGGTGGCCACGGTGGCACCCGAGATCATCTTGCGCAGCCCAGCGGCAGAAGCACTGTGCTCGGTATCCGTGTTGGTGCACAGGTGAAGGGTTTCCAGCACCTGCATCTGTGGCCGGTTGAGCCGTTCAAGGGCCCGCTGGACGCTGACCCGGGAACTTGCCCGGGCAGCGAGGGCGGAGAAATCGGGAACAGCGGGGGAGAGCAGGTCCGGCCGCGCGGCGAACAGCGCACGCAACGAGTCGTCGCTGCGTGACTCAAGATCCTTGCCGAGCGCGCGTATGAGGGACATCAGTCCCAACGTTACCGCTGGTCCGGCTTTCCTGCCCGGCGCCGCCCGGCAACACTGTCGAGGACGAGGAAGAGCATGAGGAGGAACGCCACCGGCAGGCCGTACAGCGCCGCGTAGGTCACCCATGACGGCGCCACCGAGCCGGCAAAAGCGAGGGCCATCACTGCTCCCACTGCCGCCAGGGAAAGCACTGCAATGACTGCGGCCGCGATCATGATGGGCCGCCGGTAGCGCGAGGGTGTCATGGACGTAACGCTACAGCGCCCCGGGCGCCCGGCGTGAACGCTGTTACCCGGCCCCTGTTGAAAGCGTGAATAGGGCACCGGGCAGGATAACCTTGAAGGATACAGACCAACACGGTTAGAGCGGCCATACCTTGAACCCGCACAACAATGCGGATGCGGTGGCGGCTGGCTGTGTCTCATGACAGTAGAAGAAGAAGGTTGATTACGTGCCTACCGGCAAGGTCAAGTGGTATGACAAGGACAAGGGCTTCGGGTTCCTCGCAGGCGAGGACGGCCAGGAGGTTTTCCTGCCCAAATCGTCGCTGCCTGAGGGCGTGACGGAGCTCAAGGCCGGCACCCGCGTGGAGTTCGGAGTGGCCGACGGCCGCAAGGGCGCCCAGGCCCTGGGCCTGCGGGTGCTGGACAAGACGCCGTCCATCGCCAAGGCCAAGCGGCCCTCCGCCCGGGACCTCGCGCCGCTGGTCCAGGACCTGGTGAGCGTGCTGGACAACCTGTCCGGCACGCTGTCCAAAGGAAAATACCCGGAAGGCAACAAGGGCAAGGCCATCGCGGCTGCCCTGCGTAAGGTTGCCGACGAGCTGGACGTTTAGCAGCCGATGAGTCCGGAAGCTGAACAGCCGCAGACGCAGGTGCAGGACACTGCAGGCGCCGCGACCGCTCCTGCCGCGGGAACAGCCCCGGCGGTGGCCAGGAACGCGCCCAAGCGCCGGGCCGGCGTGCCAGTATGGCGGACCGGCAAGCCGGACGCCTTCCTCGCCGGTGCCGTGGAGACGGCCCGCACCGCGCTGGAAGGCATCACCGCCGCCGCGGACATCGGACGGCACCTCGCAGCCAAGAGCGAAGGCGACCGCCTGGTCACGCACCTGTTCGAGTCCAAGCTGGCGGGCTACGTGGGCTGGCAGTGGTACGCGGTGGTGACGCGCAACTCCCGTTCCAAGGTGGTCACCGTCAGCGAGCTGGGCCTGCTGCCGTCCGAGGACTCGATCCTCGCTCCGGAGTGGGTGCCGTGGGCTGAGCGTGTCCGGCCGGAGGACGAGCAGCAGCAGGAGCCGGAAGCCACCGAAGCTGACAGCGAACCGGCGTCCGGCGCAGCGGTTGCGGAACCTGACGCTGATGCCGGGTTCACCGGATCCGACGCCTCCGATGCCGATTACACGGATGAACCTGCCCCGCAGCCTTCGGCGAACGACGCCGGCAGGGAGTAACTGCTGGACGTCCCCTTGACGGGAAACACAGACGGCGCCGTCCGGGCGAAACCCGGGCGGCGCCGTCCGACTTAAGGAAAGGCTACTTGCGGAGTTCGCCCACCACGTAGTCGATGCTGGCCAGCAGTGCGGAGACGTCATCCGGCTCGATGGCAACGAACGTCGCAATCCGGAGCTGGTTGCGGCCAAGCTTCCGGTACGGCTCAGTGTCCACGATGCCGTTGGCGCGCAGGACCTTGGCTACAACGGCGGCATCCACGGATTCATCGAAGTCGATGGTGGCAATGACGTTGGAGCGCTCATCCGGGTTGGCCACGAAGGGCGTGGCGAACTCGGCGGCGTCGGCCCAGCTGTAGATGCGTCCTGCCGAGTCGGCCGTCCGGGCGGCAGCGAAGTCCAGCCCGCCGTTTGAGTTCAGCCACTGCACCTGGGCGTCCAGGGTCACCAGGGTGGACAGGGACGGGGTGTTGTACGTCTGGTTGAGGCGCGAGTTGTCAATGGCCGTCTGCAGGTCCAGGAAGTCGGGAATCCAGCGGCCGCTTGCCTTGATCCGCGCGGCGCGCTCCAGGGCAGCGGGGGAGAACAGCCCAAGCCACAGGCCGCCGTCGGAGGCAAAGTTCTTCTGCGGGGCAAAGTAGTAGACGTCGCTCTCCGCCACATCGACGTCCAGGCCGCCGGCCGCGGAGGTGGCATCCACCAGCACCAGGGAACCCTCATCCGCACCTGCCACCCGCTTGACCGGAGCGGCTACGCCCGTGGAGGTCTCGTTCTGCGGCCAGGCATACACGTCAACGCCGGCTTCTGCCTGCGCCGCGGGCCGGGTGCCGGGCTCGGACTTGATGATGGAGGAGGCGTCCAGGAACGGCGCCTTGTTGGTGGCGGCCGCAAACTTGGAACCGAACTCACCGAAGGACAGGTGCTGTGCCTTCTTCTCCACCAGGCCGAAGCTGGCAACATCCCAGAACGCAGTGGAACCGCCCACGCCCAGGACAACCTCGTATCCTTCCGGGGCGCGGAAGAACTGGCTGAGGCCCTCGCGGACTGAACCGACAAGGTTCTTGACCGGTGCCTGCCGGTGGGAGGTGCCCAGGATGTTCTTCGATGCGGCGGACAGCGCATCAATCTGCTCCTGGCGGACTTTGGAAGGTCCGGCGCCCGAACCGCCCGTCCTTGGGAAGGAGGTCGGCAGGAATAGTGATGCTTGGTTCGCTCACGGGGGCTCCAATTTCGGCGTGGACGCGGCTGAGGTCCGGACGGGTGGATGGTCGCTGGCGCGCAGTCGGCGATGACTGCATCGAAGGCCTTTCCCATTCTGCCTGAACAGCTGTTTGGGCGGGAACCGGAACCGTCATAGTCCAGCCACTGAGACGGCCTCGCGGGCGGCTTCCAACTATTCGGACTAAGTCAAAATAGGCTAAGCTAGCCAACGGACTACGTCGCGGTGAACAGCGATACGGTGGGACAACGCAAGGTACTGCGCTCGAGGAGCTGAGCTGGATGACGGATCTGATCGACACTACGGAGATGTACCTTCGGACCATTCTGGAGCTGGAAGAAGAGAACATCGTCGCCCTGCGGGCCCGTATCGCGGAACGCCTGCGCCACTCGGGTCCCACGGTGTCCCAGACCATCGGCAGGATGGAGCGTGACGGGCTGGTGGTGGTCTCCGGCGACCGCCACCTGGAGCTCACCGAAATCGGCCGCAAGCGCGCCACCGAGGTCATGCGGAAGCACCGCCTGGCGGAGCGGCTCCTGGCCGACGTGATCGGGCTGGACTGGGCCTATGTGCATGACGAAGCCTGCCGCTGGGAGCATGTGATGAGCGAACGGGTGGAGCGGCGCATCTACGAGATGCTGGACCATCCCACCGAATCGCCATACGGCAACCCGATTCCGGGCCTTGCCGCGCTTGGTGGCCAGCCCTCCCTTGCCTCCACCGATACGGTGACCAGCCTCCTGGAAGCCATGAAGTCCTACGGGCCTGCGTCGGAGGTCACGGTCAGCCGGCTGGCGGAGCCCATCCAGGTAGAGCCGGAACTGCTGTCCCAGCTTGATGAGGGCGGCATCCGCCCGGGCGCCGCGGTAACCCTGGAGCGCGTGGGGACTACATCTCGGTCCGGGTGCCGGGCATTGAAGGCGCCCTGGAACTTCCGCCTGAAGTTGCCGCGCACGTGTTCGTTCACGTCCGCTAGGAAGTCTTTCCGCCGCAGCGTGACGTCGGTAACGCCAAGATAACGGAATTGTTACCAAGGGCCTTAAGCCCCTATAGTTGAACCGAGCGTTGATACAAAAGCGTTACCTGATCCGGAGCCGAGCTCTGCCAGCGGATCGGGAGCACGAGTCAATAACTGGCAGAGGCGGGGGAACCACAAGCGGCAGCGGGGGACTGCCTTGGGGTGAAGTCCGTCAGCAGCAAGCCTCTTCCAGTGAAGGAATCCCTCAGCGGGATATCTCTGTGCCGAAGCTTGCTTACGGCGGACCGGGTCTTTGAACTCTCTGACCCGAATCCGACAGCTAACTTCGCAGGCTTTCCAGAGAGGAATCCTTCTTGTCCATGCAGACCTCCAGGGGCGCCGCCGCGCGGCAGGCCCCGCTTCGGCGCCGCGTGTCGTCGAAGTCATCCACACGGAGCGCCCCCGCGATCTCCACCGTGATGCGCGCCGCCGTCGGGGTCCGTTCCGGCAGATCACCGAGTTTGCCTCGGCGAGCGGTATTGGCCAGAAGGCCGGCGTGGCCCTGGCTGCCACCGGCCTGGTGCTCACCGTCACTGTCCCGGCCACCAGCCCGGTCATGGCCACCGATGAGGCGGGCATAGCTCCAGTTGCAGCCTCGGCCGTCACCCCGCAGCCCGCGATTTCTGCCGAGGCCGGGGCCCAGATCGACTTCAGCCGCTCGGCCGTCGTGACCCAGGCAGACCCGGACGGCAAGCTCAAGCAGCTCCTGAGCGCACAGTCCGCCGGCGCCGTTTCCCGGGCCGCTTCCGCAGGAAGCCTGGGCGCCCCGCTGGCGTCGATGAGCACAGCCTCCCCCTTCGGTTACCGCGTCAGCCCCATCACCGGCGGATCCGGCGACTTCCACCGCGGTCAGGACTATGTTGCCCAGTGCGGCACCTCTGTCCTCGCGGCCGCCACCGGCACCGTAACGTTCGTCGGCTGGCACCAGTTCGGTGGCGGCAACCGTGTGGTGATCGACCACGGTAACGGCCTGGAGACCACTTACAACCACCTCTCGTCGTTCAATGTGTCCGAAGGCCAGACGGTCTCGCGCGGCGACGTTGTGGCACTGAGCGGCACCACCGGAGCCTCCACCGGCTGCCACCTGCACTTCGAAGTGCAGGTCAACGGCGAAGTCGTGGATCCGACAGGCTGGCTCTAGTCAAATGATGGCTGACTCTCGAATTAGCGTGACCAGTCGTGACCTGAATGTGACATTCGCTCGAAACTCCTGTACCGTCTAACTCGCGTCAACTTTTCCGAAGTTGACGCTCTTGTGCGGATTGCCTAACTCTGCCACCGCTCAAGGTCCGTTCGCATTTCATCGTCTGGCAGGGGCGGGGGAACCAATTTTGGCCTTCTTCACGGAAGGCCTTGGGGTTAAGTCGCAAAGCTTCCTTGAAGCGGCGCGGCCGGGTGACTCCCATCCGAATCCGACAGCTCACCTCGCAGGCATTGGGAGAGGCTACCTTCGTGTCTTCACGCCAGAATTCTGCGCGCCACCGTGCGCAACCGGTTCGTACCAACCCTTTGGACGCAGTGTCCAAGGCCGTTAGTGCCAACGCCGGGACAGTGGGTCGCCAGGCTGCTGTAGTTGCAGCCGCGTCCGGCCTTGTCCTTGGCATGGGACTGCCGGCCACCGCCGCGGACACCACCGCCGGCATCTCCGCTTCCACCGAGTCCGGTTCCGCGCAGACCGCCCTTGCAGTCACCGCAGCACCCACCGCCACCGTGTCCTTCGAGCGGCCGGTGGTCACCACCGTCGCCGCTCCCGTTGTCGAACGGGTGACCCCGCAGTCCACCTCTGACGACGAGGACGAGGCCGCCGCTTCCACCGCATCGACCGTGGCGGAAAAGGCTGTTGCTGCCACCGCTTCTGCGGCAACTTCCGGCCTCGCCGCCATCGCCTACACCGGCATCGGCAGCCCCTACGTCTGGGGAGGCACCAGCCCCACCTCCGGTTGGGACTGCTCGGGCTTCACCCAGTGGGTTTACGCCCAGGCCGGCATCAGCATCCCCCGCGTGAACGCATGGACCGCCATGACCCCCACCTCCACCCCCCAGCCGGGTGACCTGGTGATGCAGAACGGCGGCGCGCACGTCGGCATCTACGTCGGCAACGGCATGATGATCAGCGCCCTCAACCCTTCCCAGGGGACGCTTCTGCACTCCGTAGCCGCCACCGGCTCCTCCTCCTTCTACACCCTCGCAGGCTAATAGTTCTTGGGGCTTCGGCCCCGGGAACTATTTCTTTGCCCGCAATTTTTCGCTAGATCACCATCCCCGTTCGGGGCGCGCCGACGTACCCCCAAGATGCCGGCGCGTCCAAACTCTCGGTTGCCCACAGGCCCGAGGAAATCGAAAGAGAGAACTGATGACTACTCGTGCTACCGCACGGCACCGCGCCGAGGTCACTAAAACCAGCTCGATCGCCATCATTGCCAAGGCTGTGGGCGACAACGCCGGCGGCGTAGGACGCCAGGCCGCCGTGATCGCCGCGGCTTCCGGTCTCGTCCTGACCAGCGGCATCGCGGCCAACGCTGCCGACGCCAACTTCCAGCGCGACTCGGCCCCGGCGTCCGCCCTGGAAGTTGAATCCGCTATCGAAGCGCCCATTTCCGCGGCTTCCACCATCGCCATCACCTACGAGAAGCCGGCCGTGACCACCACGCCTGCTCCCGTGGTTGTGGAAGAACCCGAGGTTGAGGTGGAGGAAGCCGCGCCGGCCCCTGCCCCCGCTGCCCAGCCGGCTGCCGCTCCCAAGGTCACCGCCACCGTTTCCGCTGCGTCGGCCCCCGCCGCACCGGCTTCCGCCAGCGGCAAGGGCGCAGCCATCCTGTCCGCCGCGTACGCCCAGCTTGGTGTCATGCAGGACTGCACGATGCTGGTTACCAACTCCCTGGCCGCGGTCGGCATCAACTTCCACGACTGGCCCGCAGGTTACCTGTCCCTGGGTCGCACCGTGAGCGCGGCCGAGGCCCAGCCCGGCGACCTGATCTACTACGCTGACGGCGGCGCCGGCATGGCACACATCGCTGTTTACGCAGGCAACGGCCAGGCAGTCCACGGCGGCTACAACGGCAACCAGACTGTTGTCTTCAGCGCCAACGTTGGCTCCGGCCCGGTGTTCATCCGCGTCGACTAGAACCCTCCGTTTCCGGCCGAAGCCCCCGACGGCCGGCGATGGAGCAAGGACCCCTGCCCGCAAGACAGGGGTCCTTCCCCTTTAAACTGCAGCGGCAGCCGCCTCGGGCAGGCGCGTGCTTGCGCCGTTGGCGGTGGCCTGCTGGCGGGTCCGGGACAATTCTTCCGGGACGGCGATTACCTGATAATGCGCTTCTGTGTTTACTCTTGTGATGTCGATCCATAGCCCGGACATGCCGAGGGCAGCCGGCCCTCGTGCCCCTGACGGGTGCGGCCGTGAAGAGGTACGTGCATGCGCACTCTCGTTCTGAATGCTGGATATGAACCGCTGGCGGTTGTGACTTTCCGCCGGGCGCTGGTGCTTGTGCTCACGGGCAAAGCGAGCGTGGTGGCCGAAGGGGACGACCCCGTGGTGGGTCCACAGGAAATACTGGGCCGCCCCTCGGTAATCCTCCTCAACCGCTACATCCGCCCGCGCTACAACCAGGCCACCGCCGTCAGCCGCCGGGGTGTGCTGAGACGCGACGGGCACAAGTGCGCGTACTGCGGCAAGGCTGCGCACACGATCGACCACGTCCACCCAAAATCACGCGGCGGAGCCGACTCCTGGGAGAACCTCGTGGCAGCCTGCCTCCGCTGCAACAATGCCAAGGGTGACCACACTCCCGCGGAAATGGGCTGGAAGCTCCGGTTCGTTCCGGAACCTCCGCGCGGCACCATCTGGCAGATCAAGGAACTGGAGAAGCCCACCCCCCGCGTGGGACCCGTTCCTGCTGCCGGAGCGCGCTGCCTGACGGGTCCTTTCCTGTTTATGCGTCCCTGCCTGCGCTGGCTAGGCTGGAACCGTGCAAGATCCGCTGCCGCATTTTGATGCCCTGATCCTCGCCGGAGGCCGGTCCTCCCGGCTGGGCGGAGTACCCAAACAGCACCTGCTTTTCCGTGGCGCCACCTTGCTGGAACGTTCCCTCGATGCGGCGTCCGGTGCCCGCCGGACTGTGGTGGTCGGACCGGATCCGGGGCGCCTGCCGGAAACCGTCCTATCCTGCCGGGAGCAGCCCGAATTTTCCGGTCCCGCCGCCGCCATCGCTGCGGGGCTGGAGGTACTGTCCCGGGGCGGGGAGAAGCCGAGTACACGTTGGTGCTTGCCTGCGACATGCCACTGGTGGCCGACGCCGTGGTCCGGCTCTCCTCCGCACTGTCAGCGGAACCGGCTGATGGCCCCGGCAAGCCGGACGTGGTCATGGCCGCAACCGACGACGGCACGCCCCATGGCAGGGCCCAGCCGCTCGCCGGTTTTTATCGCACGGCTGGGCTAAAAAACGCCGTGGAGGATCTCGCTGCCCGGGGAGCCTTAATCAACGGCTCCGTCCGCTCGCTCCTTGCTAGTCTGGACGTGCAGCTTGTCACCGTACCCGCCGCGGCCACAGCCGATGTGGACACATGGGACGATGCCGCCGCGCTAGGGATTGCCGCCGGCCACCAGGACGATGACCAGGGCCGGCGCAGCCGCAGTTAACTTGGGAGGCAGTTCATGAAAAGCCAGGAAGAGACGCTGGAGGAATGGTGCAGGTCACTGCTCCAGGCCTATGAACTCGAAGACGTCCAGGTGGATGTCAATGCCATTCTCTCGCTTGCCGGAGTGGCCGCCCATTCTGTAGTGCGCCCGGCCGCGCCGCTGACCACCTTCATTGCAGGCTACGCCGCCGGCCTCGCCTCCGGGGCAGGCCATGCAACAGACGCCGCCTCCATGGACTCGGCCCTTGCCGTGGCCCGCTCCCTGGCCGCCGACTACGATGCTGAAGCCGCCGGGACCCCCGGCGAATGACCGAGGACGCCCCCTCAGGAGCTGGCGAATCCGAAGGGCAGGAAGCGCACCACCATCTGGCCCACACCTGGGAAGAAGCCCGGCAGGCAGCCTTTGATGCCGCCACGCCGATCCCTGCCGGGCCTGTAGCACTCGGGCTGGCCCTGGGACGCAGGCTGGACCAGGACATTGTGGCACTGCAGGACATGCCGCACTATGCCTCCTCCGCGATGGACGGGTGGGTCGTCAACGGGACAGGGCCCTGGATTCCCGCCGAGCCCGGGACCAGGCTGGCGCCGCACCAGGCCAGCCCCATCGTGACCGGCGGCCTCATACCACCCGGAGGGAAGGCCGTCCTCCGCAGCGAGAATGCCGTACTCGCCGAGGACGATGACGGGCTGCCCATCCTGACAACGGGCGGCAGTGCCCGCCCGGGTGAGCCCCGAACAGGCCAGCACATCCGGAAGGCAGGCGAGGAAGCCTTGGAAGGCGACCTCCTGGTGGCTGCCGGCGTGGAGTTGAACCCGGCCCATCTGGCCCTTGCGGCCCTCGGCGGATACGACGAGCTGCGTGTCCAGGGCAAACCGCTGGTGCGGCTCCTGCTGACAGGCTCCGAAGTGGTGGCGCAGGGGCTTCCCGTTCCGGGCCAGGTGCGGGACACGTTCGGTCCGCAGCTTCCCGCAGTGGTCACGATGCTGGGCGGCATCCCCGGCGGCCAGCAAAAAATCGGTGACTCCTATCCCGAATGGCTCGCGGCCCTGGAGGACGTGGTTCCGGAGGTGCCGGGCGTGCCGGACCTGCCTGCCGACGTCGTGATTACGACCGGCGGGACCGGACCTTCCGGCACCGACCACCTGCGCAGGGCGGTGGCCGAGCTGGGCGGGCGGCTCCTGGTCGACGGCGTGGCCATGCGGCCAGGCCACCCCGCCGTGCTGGCCGAGCTGCCGGACGGCCGGTTCGTGCTGGGGCTGCCGGGCAATCCGCTGGCCGCGATGATGGCGCTGTGCACGGTAGGTGCTCCGCTGCTCGCTGCACTGGGTCACGGGACCATGCCGGCCGTGCAGCAGGTACCCTCCGGCACAGTAATCGAACCGGATCCCGGCCGCACGCGGCTGATGCCGTTCCGCCTCCTGTACGGCATGGCGTCGCCTGCCCAGCACACGGGGCCGGGGATGATGCGTGGGCTGGCCTCGGCTGACGGGGTAATGGTGGTGCCGCCGCACGGCGTGCAGCTGGGCGAACCCGTGCCGGCCTTTGCGCTGCCCTGGGCCCGCCCATTCCCGCGCCTGAGGCAACCCCCGCCAAAGCGAAGCCGAAAAGCGGCCGGGCTGCAGCCAAGCCGCCTGCGGGTCCGGTGGACTGGAGTGCCCTGCTTGGGTAGGCAGGATGTCCCCGCCCCGCAGGAGTCCCGAGCGTTCCGGGCAGCCGCCCGCTTCGGTTGAGCGGGGGCACTGCGGTTGCCATGATGGAGCTATGAACAGGCAGGAAGCATGGGACGCGTAACCCAGCGCCGCAAGGTGCACAAGTATTTGCTGGACGGCTCGCCAAAGGCCCTCGAGTTTCCGGTCCGGCACCGGGAGGACGTCCTGGCGGTGGAGGAACCGCTGGAGATCCGGCTGGGACGGATGTCCTTCTCCGTCACCATGCGTACTCCGGGCGACGACTTTGACCTGGTGGCTGGATTCCTGGTGTCCGAGGGCGTCATCTGGAGCGCCGACCAGCTGGTGTCCCTGCGGTTCTGCGCCGGCGAGGACGAAAACGGCATGCAGACCTTCAACGTGGTGGAAGCCCAGCTGCGGCCCGACGTCCCCCTTCCGGACACGGGACGCAACGTCTATACCTCCAGTTCCTGCGGCATCTGCGGTACGGACTCCATAGACTCGGTCCGGAAATCCTCGCACTACAGCCCCCAGGACGATCCCGTCACGATGGACGCGCACGTGCTTGCGTCGCTGCCGGCGCTGTTGCGGGAATCCCAGCGCGTCTTTGAGGAGACCGGGGGAGTGCACGCGGCCGGGCTGTTCAGGATCAATGACGACGGCGGCGCCCAGCTTCTCTGCCTCCGTGAGGACGTGGGGCGGCACAATGCCGTGGATAAGGTGGTGGGCTGGGCCCTGCGCGAAGGCCTCCTTCCACTGCGCGGCACGGTGCTGCAGGTCTCCGGGCGGGCATCCTTTGAACTGGTGCAGAAAGCCGCCCTGGCCGGATTCCCGTGCTCTCCGCGGTCAGCGCGCCGTCCAGCCTGGCGGTGGAACTCGCGGAGGCGAGCGGCTTGACGCTGGCGGGCTTCAGCAGGGGAACCAGCCTCAACGTGTACGCCGGCGACGCACGGGTGCTCAGGCCGGTGGCTGAGGTTCCGGCGTCCTGAGGCGGTTGCAGATGCCCACGGATGATCCTGGAGGGGTTGGATAAGAGGCTACTCAGCGGGTAGATTTGTCCATCGAATGGACACCATGGTCCACTTCCACACTCTAAAAGAGGGCACACATTGCATGATGACCGCCGGATAACGGAAGTCCGCCTCCACAGGTTTGTGCGTGAGCGCATCACCCCTTCCGTCTACGGCCGGATCCTCCCCCTTGCCTTGAGCAGCTGGGATGTGCCGGACGAACCGGTCCCTGCACTGGAGGCCATGCGGCAGGAATTCCACCCGCAGGAGCATGGCGCCGCCTGGGGCAAACCGTGGGGCACCAAGTGGCTTCGACTCCAGGGTGAGGTCCCCGAATCCTGGGGCACAGAACCGGACACCACGGTGGAAGTGCTGGTGGACCTGGGATTCACCATCGAGACGCCGGGATTCCAGTGCGAGGGCATCGCCTGGCGGCCGGACGGAACCATCATCAAGGCCGTCTCGCCGCGGAACCAGTACATCCCGTTGAAACTGCTGGGCGGCGGCATGGCGGTGGACTTCTATGTGGAAGCTGCGGCAAATCCCGACGTTGCCCAGGGCTGGACCTTTGCCGCAACCCCCTACGGGGACAAGTCCACTGCCGGAACGGCGCCGCAGTACAGGCTGGGGACCATTGCGATCGCTGAACTGAACCAGACCGTATGGGAGCTCCAGCAGGACGTCTGGACCCTGGCAGGACTAATGGAGCAACTGCCGCTGGAGCTTCCCCCGCCGGCACGAAATCCTCCGCGCCCTTGAACGCATGATGGACGTCATGGACCCGGACGACGTTGCCGGAACGGCAGCTGCCGGCCGCGAAGCCCTTGCCGGCGTCCTGGCCAGGCCTGCCTATGCATCCGCCCACCAGCTGGTTGCCACCGGCCATGCCCATATCGATTCCGCCTGGCTGTGGCCGGTCAGGGAAACCATGCGCAAATGCGCGCGGACGTTTTCCAACGTTGTGTCACTGATGGACGACAACCCGGACTTCGTCTTCTCCTGCTCATCCGCGCAGCAGCTGGCATGGATCAAGGAGTTCTACCCTGAGCTCTTCAGCAGGATCCGGGAAAAGGTATGTTCCGGCCAGTTCGTGCCCGTAGGGGGCATGTGGGTGGAATCGGATACCAACATGCCCGGCGGCGAGGCCATGGCCCGCCAGTTCGTGGAGGGCAAGAGCTTCTTCTTGTCGGAGTTCGGCATCGAATGCCGTGAAGCGTGGCTGCCGGATTCGTTCGGATACTCCGCAGCACTTCCGCAGATCGTGAAGTCCGCAGGCAGCCGCTGGTTCCTGACCCAGAAGATCTCCTGGAACCAGACCAACCGGATGCCGCACCACACCTTCAACTGGGAGGGCATTGACGGTACCCGCCTCTTCACGCACTTCCCCCCGGTGGACACCTACAACTCCGAACTCAGCGGCCGGGAGTTGGCCCACGCCGAACGGAACTACCGGGACCACGGGCGGGGAACAGTGTCACTGGTTCCCTTCGGCTTCGGCGACGGCGGCGGCGGACCTACCCGGGAAATGCTCGCCGCTGCGGCCCGCACCGCCGACCTGGAGGGATCGCCGAAGGTCCGGATCGGGTCCGCGGAGAGTTTCTTCCGGCAGGCCGAACAGGACTACACCTCGCTGCCCGTCTGGGTGGGGGAGATGTACCTTGAGCTGCACCGCGGAACGTACACCAGCCAGGCCCGTACCAAGAAGGGCAACCGGCGCAGTGAGCACCTGTTGCGGGAAGCCGAACTGTGGTGCGCCACGGCAGCGGTCCGGACCGACGGCGCCTACGCCTACCCGGCCGCTGAGCTGAAGCGCCTCTGGCGGCTGGTGCTGCTGCAGCAGTTCCACGACATTCTGCCCGGCAGTTCCATCGCCTGGGTCCACCAGGATGCCGAGCGCAACTACCAGGCGATCGAGGCCGGACTGGAAGCGCTGATCGGCCAGGCCGCTGCTGCGGTGCTCGGCTCGGGGGAGCGGGAGTTCCTCCTCAATGCCGCGCCGCATGCCAGGGATGGCGTGCCCGCCCTGGCGGCGGGAGAACCGGCCTTTTCTTCCGAAGCCGTCAGCGCAACGGCCGAAGCAGGCGGATACGTTCTGGACAACGGCGTCATCCGCGCGGTGCTGGACGCGAACGGCCTCCTGACATCCCTGCGTGATTACGCCAGCGGCCGGGAGGCCATCGCCCCTGACCAGTACGGCAACCTGCTGGAACTGCACCGCGACACGCCCAATGAATGGGATGCCTGGGACATCGACGAGTTCTACCGGCGCAACGTCACTGCGCTGACCGGTGCGGAATCTGTCCGGCTGGAAGGCGAAGGCGGGGCCGCCGTCGTGGTGGTGGAACGGCTGGCCGGAGCCTCTTCGATCACGCAGCGGATCACGCTGGCGCCCGAGAGTCCGTCGCTGTCGATCACCACCTCGGTGGACTGGCAGGAACGGGAGAAGCTTCTGAAGCTAGGGTTCGCCCTGGACATCCGGGCCGACCGCTCGGCTGCCGAGACGCAGTTCGGGCACGTCTTCCGGCCCACCCACATCAACACGTCCTGGGAGGCGGCGAAGTTCGAGATCTGCGCGCACCGCTGGATCCACGTTGCCGAACCCGGCTACGGGGTGGCGGTCTCCAACGCGTCCACCTATGGCCATGACGTGGCCAGGAACGTCAGGGAGTCCGACGGCGGCACCACCACCACCGTGCGCCTGTCCCTGCTGCGCGCTCCCAAGTTCCCGGACCCGGAGGCCGACCGCGGGCTTCATGACCTGACCGTCACCATTCGTCCCGGCGCCGGCATTGCCGAGGCTGTCCAGGAGGGCTACCGCACCAACCTCGCACCCCGGATGGTCCGCGGGGCCGCGCCCGTTGAACCGCTGTTCTCGGTAACCAACCCAGCCTTGGTGATTGAAGCGGTCAAGCTGGCTGAGGACGGGTCGGGCGATGTGATCGCCAGGCTCTACGAGTCACTGGGGGAGCGCTCCACCGGGAGGGTCACTGCCAACTTTGCGTCAGCGGCTGTCCGCGCCGTCGATCTGCTGGAGCGGGACGTCCAGTCACCAGGGGTAGAGGCCGGGGCCGGTGGTGCCACCCTGCAGCTGCGCCCGTTCCAGCTGGTCACGCTGAGGTTCACCCGCGCATAAGTTCCACAGAATTTCTGGGCTGATATGGCGACTTCAAGGCCCCTGAAGTCGCCATATCTGGCCGAAAACTCAAGCGAAATGGGCCTTCAATAGGCTGAGTGGGGGCGGTCCCCAACGGCCGCCACCACTCATCCCCCAATGTGTGCAAAGGCCCCCGGGACAGGGAGCGTTCAAGAATTTATCCCCGTTCGTAAACGCCCCTCGGTCCCACCTTCACACATTCATGATTGTTTCACATTCTAATGATTTTGTGAAAGCCGCTTGGTTACTTTTCGGTAGATGTCCTTTGCCTGCCCATGCTCTTGCCGTTTTGCACCCTTGCGGCCCAGATCAGCGCAAGCCCGATCACAAAGCACAGCACCGCCGTGTAGTTCACCACGAACTCCACGGCGTCCCAGGACCGGGGAATGAACGGGAACAGCAGTGAGAGGGCGATGGCGACTCCGCCCAGCGCCAGGAGCCCGGCCGCTATCCGCACGAGGACGGGCAGGCGGCTCCGCACTGCACGGACCATGGCAGGCAGGAGCACCAGCGAAATATAGGACGGGTAGGCCCGGCCGGCTGCCCCGTAGTACTCCACCAGGACGGCGTTGCGGGCGTCCCGCCGGGCCGGTCCCACGAGCCCTGCCGACGATCCTGCGGTGTCCATGAGGAAGAACACGGCCACCATCGCCACGGAGATGGCCAGCAGTACGATCATCCCCGCCCTTCCGGTGATGAGCCGGTAGGCGCCCTCGGCACCGAACCCCTTGGTGACGCGGATGCCCAGGAAGAAGATGGTGGCGAAGATGACGAACCGCAGGAGGAGGTTTGCCAGATTGATCCCGCCTAGCGCCTGGTCGATCACCACGTAGGGCGCCTCGATGCTCAGCAGGATGGCGAGGGTCATCAGGGCGAAGATATAGAAGGGCGACCGGTTCTCACCCCGCAGCAGGCTGGGTACCCGCGCTATGGCGGTCAGGCCGCAGACGGCCAGCGTGGCCCATTGAAGGATTTCAATCATCCCAGGTTCTCCCAGATCTTTTCTGTCTGTGCTTGGTCCTGCTCTTGGCGCCGCAGTACTTTCCCCAGCGCCTGGAGCCGGTCCCCGGCAAGGGTGGTGAGGTCGCCGTCGGACATGCTGTCCAGGGCCGCCTGGCGCGCACCCGGCGGCCAGCCTGCCTCTTCCTCCGTGATCAGCCCGGTGGCCACCAGGCCCCCTGTGGGCCCCACCCCGGCTGCCCGCGAGGTTGCGAGGGCAAGTTCCGGGGAGAGCCGGTTGGCAGTCAGCTGGGCGGAGTAGTTCTGGGGCGCCACCCCGGTGGCAGCCGAGACGCGGTGCCGCACCTCGCCGTCGTCAATGGCGTCCACCCAGTTCTTCACGGAGGTTGCATGCGGGGCGGGGCTGAGGGCGGGCGGCTGTGGTCGTGGCCTCCCCGCGGGGTCCATGGCGGGGCGCGCAAGCGCTGCCTGCAGCAGGTCCGGGGTCGAAATCTGGCTGATCAGCTCGCAGCGGGTAGGCGGCGGGAGCGGGCCGGCCAGTTCGCGGTAGTCATCGAAATACGCCAGTGCGGCGACCGGATTGACGCTGTAGGCCCGGGCGATGCTGACCACGGTGGTAACGGAGACCTTGCCCCTGACCAGCTGCTGGGCGAGCGTTGTCCTCTTTATCCCGGAGACCCTGCAGACGTCTGCTGTGCTGGCATCGGGGGCGATGCCTTGCAGCCAGCGCTGGAACGCCTTGGCGGGAAGGATCATGGGGTGCTCTCTGCAGAACGGACGGTGAATCAATTTTAGCGTGCCGCCAAACCTCGCCGATTTTACCGCCGGTGCTGTTTCGACTATGCTTGATGGTCGAGCCCGTTGGTCCGTACACCCCCCAAGTCCGGACCAGCGGGTTCTTTCATGCCCTGCGCCGGGATCCCCGGGATCCGTACGGCGGCGCCGGCCCTGCTCCGGCAGGAAACCGGGCTGGACCGGTGAAAGGATGGACCAATGACTGCAACCCTTGTTGCCAAGGACATCGCGGGCGGACATGACCACCGCCAGCTCTTTGCAGGACTTTCCCTGACCGTCGCTCCCGGCGATGTTGTGGGCGTGGTTGGCGCCAACGGCGCTGGCAAGACAACCCTGCTGCGGATCCTCGCCGGTGCGGACCAGCCGCAGGCCGGGACTGTCAGCATGGCTCCGGCCGACGCGTTTGTGGGCTGGCTTCCCCAGGAGCACGAGCGGGTGCCGGGGAGAACGTGGCAGCCTACATTGCCCGCCGCACGGGCTGCGCCCAAGCTACCGCCGACATGGAATCCACTGCGGAGGCACTGGGCGGCGGCGCACCGGGCGCCGACGATGCCTACGCCAGGGCCTTCGACCGGTGGATGGCCTCCGGCGCCGCCGACCTCGACGACCGCATCCCGGCCGTCCTCGCCGATCTCGGCCTGGAAGCGGGCGCCGACGCCCCCATGACCGGCCTCTCCGGCGGCCAGGCCGCCCGGGTGGCGCTGGCTGCCCTGCTGCTGAGCCGGTTCGACGTGGTGCTCCTGGACGAGCCCACCAACGATCTGGACCTGGCCGGGCTCGCCAGGCTGGAGGACTTCGTAAAGGGGCTGCGCGGCGGCGTGGTCCTGGTCAGCCACGACCGCGAGTTCCTGGCCCGGTGCGTCACCACCGTGGTGGAGCTGGACCAGGCACAGAACGCCGTCTCGGTGTACGACGGCGGGTATGACGCCTACCTGGAGGAACGTGCAGTCGCTCGCCGCCACGCCAGGGAGAAGTACGAGGAGTTCGCCGCCACGAAGGCCGACCTGGTGTCCCGTGCCCGGACCCAGCGGGAGTGGAGCTCCCAGGGTGTCCGCAACGCCATGCGGAAAAGCCCGGACAACGACAAGATCCGCCGCGCGGCCAGCACCGAGTCCTCGGAAAAGCAGGCGCAGAAGGTCCGGCAGATGGAATCCCGGATCGCGCGGCTGGATGCGGTGGAAGAACCGCGGAAGGAATGGCAGCTGCAGTTCTCCATCGGCCAGGCCCCGCGGTCCAGTTCCGTGGTAGCCACCCTCCGCGACGCCGAGGTCCGCCAGGGCGGGTTTACCCTGGGACCGGTCAACCTGCAGCTCAACGCGGGGGAGCGGATCGGCATCACCGGTCCCAACGGTGCAGGCAAGTCCACGCTGCTCCGCCTCCTCCTCGGCGCCGTTGAGCCCGACGCCGGCAGCGCGTCCATGGGCGCCTCCGTTGCCATCGGCGAAATTGACCAGGCACGCGGGCTGCTGCAGGGGCACCTGGCCTTAGCTGACGCCGTCGGGGAAGTCCTTGGCGACATGACCCCGGCGGAGGTCCGCACCCTGCTGGCCAAGTTCGGCCTAAAGGCCGACCACACCGGGCGGCCCGTTGATTCCCTCTCGCCAGGGGAACGCACCCGGGCCGCGCTGGCCTTGCTCCAGGCGCGCGGCGTGAACCTGCTGGTCCTGGATGAACCCACGAACCACCTCGACCTGCCGGCCATCGAGCAGCTCGAAGAGGCACTGGACAGCTACGAGGGTGCCCTGCTGCTGGTGACCCACGACCGCAGGCTGCTCGAGAACGTCCGGCTGGATGTACGTTGGGAACTGGACAACGGCACGGTCACCAAGCAGCACATCTCAAGCAGCATGAGGACCGACAGTTAGGGAACTACTTTGACCGCGGAGCAGTATCGATGAGCATGGAACAGGTGGCCCGGGGTTCCCTTTACAACCTCGTCAGGGCCAAGAGCGGATCCAAACCGTTCTCCAAGGAAACCCTCAAGCGGGTCCTGGCCTTTGCCCGGCCGCACCGCGGCAAACTGCTGGCCTTCGTGGCCATGTCCGTTGCGATGGCCTTCCTTGCCGTGGCAACCCCGGTCCTGGCCGGCCAGGTGGTGGACGCCATCGTGGCACGCGCCAGCGAGGGCGAGGTCATCCGGCTGGCCCTGCTGATCGCCGTCGTCGCTGTGGCCGAGGCGGGCCTGGGCCTGGTCAACCGCTGGCTGTCCTCCACCATCGGCGAAGGCGTGATCCTCGACCTGCGCACCCGCGTCTTTGACCATGTCCAGAAAATGCCCATCGCCTTCTTCACCCGCACCCGCACGGGCGCCCTGGTCAGCCGCCTGAACAATGACGTCATCGGCGCCCAGTCCGCATTCGCGGGGACCCTGTCCGGTGTGGTCAGCAACGTGGTGGCCCTGGTCCTGACCCTGGCGGTCATGCTGGGCACCTCGTGGCAGGTGACGGTCCTGGCCATGGTCCTGCTGCCGGTGTTCCTGGTCCCCGCCCGGCGGATGGGATCGAAGCTGGCGGACCTGCGCCGCGAGGCGGCCGAACACAACGCGGCCATGGGCACGCAGATGACCGAACGCTTCTCCGCCCCGGGCGCCACCCTGGTCAAGCTGTTCGGCCGGCCGGCCGACGAATCCCGGGAGTTCGCCGTCCGCGCCGGCCGGGTCCGTGACATCGGCATCCGGACGGCCATGCTGCAGTTCACCTTCGTGACGGCACTGACGCTGGTTTCCGCCCTTGCCCTGGCACTTGTCTACGGCCTGGGCGGCTGGTATGCCATCACCGGCCAGCTGGCCGCGGGCGACGTGGTGGTCCTGGCTCTGCTGCTCACCCGGCTGTACGCTCCGCTGACGGCGCTTTCCAACGCGCGGGTGGAGATCATGAGCGCCCTTGTCAGTTTTGAGCGCGTGTTCGAGATCCTGGACCTCAAACCGCTGATCCAGCAGAAGCCCGGCGCCGTTCCGGTACCGCCGGGTCCCGTGTCCGTGGAATTCGACGACGTCCGCTTCGCCTACCCGTCCGCGGACAAGGTGTCACTGGCCTCACTGGAGGAAGTGTCCACCCTGGACACCCGCGGCGGCGAGGAAGTGCTGCACGGTATCAGCTTCCGGGTGGAACCCGGGCAGACGGTGGCGCTGGTCGGGTCCTCCGGCGCCGGCAAATCCACCATCGCCCAGCTGCTGGCCCGGCTGTACGACGTCGATTCCGGCGCCGTCCGGCTGGGCGGCAGCTTGCCGGGTTCCGGCCTGGACCTGCGGGACGCCACCTTCGACTCCCTCCGGGACACGCTGGGCATGGTCACCCAGGACGGCCACCTCTTCCACGAGACCATCGCCTCCAACCTGCGCCTGGCCCGGCCCGACGCCACCGAGAAGGACATGTGGGACGTCATCCGGCAGGCACGGCTGGAGACGATGATCCGGTCCCTGCCGGATGGGCTGGAGACCGTGGTGGGGGAGCGCGGCTACCGGCTCTCGGGCGGTGAGCGCCAGCGCCTCACCATTGCCCGGCTGCTGATCGCCCAGCCCCGGGTGGTCATCCTGGACGAAGCCACCGCGGCGCTGGACTCCACCAACGAGGCAGCCGTGCAGGCAGCCCTGGGTGCCGCACTCGAGGGGCGCACCGCCGTCGTGATTGCCCACCGGCTGTCCACCATCCGCGCCGCCGACGCCATCCTGGTGGTGGAGGACGGGCGGATCGTGGAGCGGGGCACCCACACCGAGCTGCTCGCCGCCGACGGCCGCTACGCGGAGCTGTACCGCACCCAGTTTGCCGAGGCGACAGCCGTGGCGCAGGAGGCAGTCCCCGAGCTGTAGGGGTTCCGCCGGCGGCGCGGACTATGCGCCGGCTACGCGCCTGCGTCCCGCGCCGCCGCCAGTTCCGGAAGGATATGGTCCGTCAGCAGCGGGGCCAGGTTCGCCGGCAGCGTGGCGCCGTTGTCGAGGGCAGCCAGGTCCAGCCAGCGGATCTCGGCGATTTCGGCGGACGGGTGCGCCTGCCAGGTGCCGGGTGCCCGGAACACGGTGGCCTCGATATCCGTCGCGGCCTCGTTCGCGGCGTCCGCGATCCAGACGCCCATCAGCTCCAGGTCCTGCGGATCGATGACGATGCCCACTTCCTCGGCGAGCTCACGGGCTGCCGCCTGGACAGCTGATTCGCCGGCCTCCGGTTTGCCGCCGGGATGCATGAACATTTCCGTGCCGCGCTTGCGGACGGTCAGGAGCCGGCCGGAGGGGTCGAAGACGCAGACGGCGGACACCACGATGCGGGCTTTCATGCGGCCCCGCCCCGGACCAGGTGCGATGTCAGCAGCAGGTCCTTGCGCGGTCCGGTCACGTCCCAGCTGTAGCTGAAGCGGTCAGGGCCATTAAAGGTGTAGGCCACGCGGTAGGTGTCGGGATCGCACCAGTGGTTGTCCAGGTTGGCTTGCGGGGTGAAGCTCATCCGGTGGAAGGGCCGCCCGTCGGGAAAGAACACGTCCAGGGCGTCGGGCCGCCCGGCGGGCCGCAGCAGGTATTCCCGGAAGGCGGGGCCGGTGAAGGAGGGCCAGCGCATGGTGCCTTCTTCGCGGAAGGCCAGGCCGCCGTCGTCGTCGGGGACGAAGCGTACGACGCCGGTGAAGGTTCCGCGGGTGCCGTTGGCCCGGTCCAGCATGTCGCGTTCGACCGTCCACAGGCCTGCTTTCTGGGCAGTACCCGCAGCGGGCCCCAGCAGGTAGGCGCGGAGTTCGAACTCCGGGGGAGGAACGTTCAAGTGCCCTCGATTGGAATCGAACCAACGACACCGGCTTTAGGAGAGCCGTGCTCTATCCACTGAGCTACGAGGGCTTGCATCCGACAGGACCGGCAGGGCCGTCCGAACGGACACGCATACCAGCATACAAGGTGCCAGGCCGTACTACGCTCAAGGCATGACTCCAGCACCGTCCACGGCGCCCGCGGCGGCGTTCATTCCGGATACCGCGTCCACCCGGCAGTACATCGGTGCGTGGTCGGTGTTGAGCGTGCTGCAGTATTTCGCCGCCGAAGCTGCGGTGATCGCGGCATGGGCCGGCCCCCGTCCCTATGACCTGCGGACCGGCTACATCAGCGACCTGGGTGCCCTGAACTGTGGCATCTTCGACGGGCGGGAGGTCTGCTCCCCGCTGAATTGGCTCATGAACGCGTCGTTCGTGGTCCAGGGCCTGGGAATGCTGCTGGGTGCCATCCTGCTGAGCTCGGGCCTGCTGTGCGTGGCGGCGCGGGCGGGGGCGCGGGTACAGCCTGGCCGCAGCAAGCCGTGGCTCGCAGCGGTCTGGGTGCGGATCCTGACCGGAACAGCCGGGGCGGGCACCGTCATTGTGGGTCTGGTTCCCGAGGACGCCGGCTCCGGCTGGCACTTCACCGGTGCCATCATGTACTTCCTGGCCGGTGCCGCGGCATTGCTGGTGCTTGGCATCCTCTGGCTGCGGAAGTCGGCCATGGCCTGGTTCATCCTGGCCTGCGGCGGCGTGTCCCTGGCCGCGCTGGTGACCGGCGGCCTGACCAGGATGGACATTCCCGAGCCCGGAACACTCGAGCGCATCATGGGCTACCCCGTCACCGTGGGCATGGCGACGGCGGGCCTGGTGATTGCGCAGCGGGTGCACCGGCACCGGAAGCAGGCCCGGGCGGCAGCAGCCGTCAGCTAGCAGCCTTCTTGCTCCGCGCCTTCAGCAGCACGGCCGCGCCGCCTGCCACCAGGCTCAGGACCAAAAGCACCCACCCGGCAATGGTGAGGCCGGACGCCAAGGCAACCTGGCCGGCGTCGGGCGCTTCGGCAGCCAGGACGCCGTCAATGGCAACGTTGCCCCAGAGCCGGACCACCACGAACAGCAGCGGCAGCGCCCACAGCGCCCAGCGGAACGCCTTGCGGGCGACGTTGGTGCCGATCAGCAGCAGCCACGTGAAGCCGAAGATCAGCGGGAACAGCGTGCCGGCGGTCTTGTGAACGTAGTTGAGCTGGCCGAGCGCGTCAGCGTCCATCACCGCCTGAAGCTGGCCGATGTAGGCAGGGTCAAAGCCGCCGATGAGCGAGTCCGGCATTGCCAGCCCGCCGGTCAGCTGCCGGAGCTGGTCCAGGGTCAGCAGGTGCAGGTACCAGAACAGGAACAGGCTGGCCACGACGCCGGCGATCAGGATCAGGTTGCTGTTGCTCTGGGCTTTTTCCGGTGTCCGGCTGGTGGTCGGGTTGATCACCGGCGGCAGGTGGTGCTGCGGCACCGCCGCCTTGGCGCCGTGCTTCTTGATCCGCTGGGCAGGGGTCTTGGCCATGGCACCATTATTCCGCCCCATACACTGAAGCCATGACCATTGGCCGGCACAGCGCTGTTGAACTTGACCCTTCGTTGGACGACCACCAGCTGGCGGCAGCCCTGGTGCGGGAGGCCGGGCAGCTGGCACTCCTGATGCGGATGGCCGGGCTGCAGTCCCAGCAGAAGACATCCATTTCCGACGTTGTGACGGCCGCGGACCACGCCGCCGAGGCCTACGTGCTGGAGCAGCTGCAGCGCTGCCGGCCGGAGGACGGAATCCTGGGTGAAGAGGGCGCATCCGTGCAGGGCAGCAGCGGGCGGACCTGGGTCATCGACCCCGTGGACGGCACCTACAACTTCCTGCACGGCTCCACGTACTGGTGCTCCGCCATTGCCCTGAAGGACGAAACCGACGTGCTGCTCGGGGCCATCTACCAGCCGGAGGAGGACAAGCTCTGGCTGGGCGGGCGCTCGCACCCGGCCACCCTCAACGGGGAACCGCTCACGGTCTTCCACGACAACCGCGGCCAACGCAACGGAACTGCCGTCGCCGAACTGGGCGCCGCCACCTACATCCATCCCCGCTGGCTGATGGACCCGATGTGCGCCATGCCGTGGCACGCCGCCGCAACCTCCGCGGCAACCCTGCGCATGCTGGGTTCGGGCTCCTGCGACCTGGGCAGGGTGGCGGACGGGCAGCTGGGCTGCTGGTTCCAGCACAGCTGCCCGGAATGGGACTGGCTGCCGGGCAAGGCCATCGTCCGCGCCGCCGGTGGCGCCGTGGACACCGTCCGGGTCAACGGCCTGGAATGGTTCATGGCAGGAGGCACGACGGCGGTGCGGGAGTTGCGTGCGGCCCTCGAGTCGGCCTCGGTGGCCTAAGCCGGGGAGACGGGGCAATGCCGGCAGATTCCGTGGCGTAATCCACAGGCCGGAAGTGGGTGTCGGTCCCACCGCCTAGACTTGTAGGCACCATGGATATGTTGTTTGACCCGTACTCTGACGGACCGTTCAAGGCCGCTCCCGCAGCTGCTGCCCGCACCAAGGCGCACCCGGACGGCCTCGCCACGGCGGCCGGTCCAGGTGGCAGCGTTCCCGCCGGGGACCCTGCCGGAATCCATGAAGCAGGCGGCGGGCACCCGGGTGCCGGGCCGGACCGGCAGCACCATGGCAGGCCCCGGCTCGATGCCGCCAAGCTCCTGGAAGGGCTCAATCCGCAGCAGGAGGAAGCGGTCAAGCACGCCGGTTCCGCGCTGCTGATCGTGGCCGGTGCGGGTTCCGGCAAGACCCGCGTCCTCAGCAACCGGATTGCCTACCTGATTGCCACGGGCCGTGCCCACCATGGCGAAATCCTGGCCATCACCTTCACCAACAAGGCCGCCGCGGAAATGCGGGAGCGCATCGAGGCGCTGGTGGGTGGCCGCGCCAAGATCATGTGGATTTCGACCTTCCACTCGTCCTGTGTGCGGATCCTGCGCCAGGAGGCTGCCAATGTGGGCCTGAAATCAAACTTCTCCATCTACGATTCAGCGGATTCCCTGCGGCTGGTCACCCAGGTGTCCAAGGCCCTGGACCTGGACCCCAAGAAGTTCGCCCCCAAAGCCATCCAGCACAAGATCTCGGCGCTGAAGAACGAGCTCATCGACGCCGATTCCTACGCCTCGGCCGCGAACTACAACGATCCCTTCGAGCAGGCCGTTGCCGAGGTCTACAAGGGCTACACGCAGCGGCTCCGCCAGGCCAACGCCATGGACTTTGACGACCTCATCGCCGAGACCGTCTTCATGTTCCGCGCGTTCCCGGCGCTCGCCGAGTCCTACCGCCGCCGGTTCCGGCACGTCCTGGTGGACGAGTACCAGGACACCAACCATGCTCAGTACGCGCTGGTGCGCGAGATCGTGGGGGAGGGGCCCGGGGCGTCGGAGCTCACCGTGGTGGGCGACTCGGACCAATCCATCTACGCCTTCCGTGGTGCGGACATCCGCAACATCGTCGAATTCGAGAAGGACTATCCCGAGGCCCGCACCATCAAACTGGAGCAGAACTACCGCTCCACGCAGAACATCCTCAGTGCGGCCAACTCGGTCATCTCCCGCAACCCCAACCGCCCCGAGAAGCGGCTGTGGACCGCGGAAGGGGAAGGCCACAAAATCATCGGGTATGTGGGCGAGAACGAGCACGACGAAGCCCAGTTCATCGCCAAGGAGATCGACCGGCTCCAGGACGAGGACAACCTGCGCCCGGGCGACGTCGCCATCTTCTACCGGACCAATGCACAGTCCCGGTCCATCGAGGACGTCCTGGTCCGGGTGGGCCTGCCCTACAAGGTAGTGGGCGGCACGCGCTTCTACGAGCGGAAGGAAATCAAGGACGCCCTCGCGTACCTCCGGGTCCTGGTCAACCCCGACGACGACGTCAACCTCCGCAGGGTCCTCAACGAACCCAAGCGGGGGATCGGCGACCGCGCCGAAGGCGCCGTCGCCGCCCTTGCCCAGCGTGAGCGGATTTCGTTCATGGCCGCAGCCCGCCGTGCCGAACAGGCCCCGGCCATGGCCACCCGCTCCGTCAACGCCGTCCTTGGCTTCGTGAAGCTGCTGGACGACCTCGCCGAGGTGGCTTCCGGGTCCGGCGCGGCCGCCGCACTTGAAGCGGTCCTGGAGCAGACCGGCTACCTGGCGGCACTGCGGGCAAGCACCGATCCCCAGGACGAGTCCCGGGTGGAGAACCTGGCCGAACTCGTCGCCGTCGTCCGTGAATATGAGCGTGACAACCCGGAAGGGACGCTGGAGGCGTTCCTGGAGCAGGTGTCCCTGGTGGCCGACGCGGACCAGATCCCGGACGCCCCGGGCGCCGACATCGACTCCGCGGTGGCCGAAGCCAAGCGGCTGGGCGTCGTCACCCTGATGACTCTCCACACTGCCAAGGGCCTCGAATTCCCCGTGGTGTTCCTGACCGGCATGGAGCACGGGCTGTTCCCGCACCAGCGCTCCGCCACGGACCCCAAGGAACTGGCCGAAGAACGCCGGCTGGCCTACGTGGGGCTCACCCGCGCCAGGAAACGGCTCTACGTCACCCGGTCCGAGGTCCGGAGTATGTGGGGACAGAGCCAGTACAACCCCGCCAGCCAGTTCCTCGAGGAAATCCCCGCCGAGCTTCTGGAGTGGAAGCGGGAAGGCACCAGCAGGCAAGCGGCCTGGAGCGGCGGCGGGTCTATCGGCTCGGGCAAGTACAGCGGATCGTTCTGGGGTGCGGGCACCTCCCGCGGAGCCAATGCCGACCCCTCGGCCGGGTTCAACGCCGACGTCCCCGCAGTCATCGCCCGGAACCGGGTGCAGCCGCAAAAGGAAATCATCGCCGTCAGCGTGGGGGACAAAGTCAACCACACAAGCTTCGGCAACGGGACCGTCCTGGCCCTGGAGGGGGCCGGGGACAAGACCGTGGCCAAGGTGAAATTCGACGGCGGCGAGAAGCGCCTCCTGCTTCGCTACGCGCCGCTGACCAAACTGGACGCCTAAGAGCCCTGCCAAAACCTGATGCAAGCTCGGTGCTTAGGCGCGCCAGAAAAGACCTTCCGACTTAAGGTGGCCCCGCCGTCGTGGGCCACTTTGGGCGGCGAAATTCGCAAAACGGGCCCGGACTGCGGCGTGTCCGTGTCGAAGTGCCCCAGTAGGGCGCGGGCTGGGGAAGATGACTTCGGGCAGCGCCACTGGCGGGCATAATGGAGCGCATGCGACGGACTGTTTGGGGGATGCTCGCCGCCCTTTTCCTGGCCACTGCCACCGGGTGCACTGTCACCACTGAGGATCCCGGCTACGTGCCGCCGCCCCCGCCCGCGCCGATGGACCAGCTGGAACAGGCCGCCCTGGCCAGCCCCCAGGATTTCTCGAACGGTGAGGACACCCTCTCGTTCATCACCGAAGACCGCACTGTGGCCTGCTCCCTCACGTCCGCCCGCGGGGAGCACATCAACCTCCCGTACGAAACAAACGGCTACAGCGATTCAGCAAACAACAGGCTTGCCATCGTCCCGGTTGCGCACTGCGAACTGGCAACCTACCCCAAGCCCGACGCGGACGACGTCAGGGACGACTGTGCCGGAACCGGGCTGGGCTACCTGGGCGGGGTCGCGCTGCTCACTCCGGACAAGGCCTGGTACGGGGAGTGCCGGTCCGGCGTCACACAAATGGAGGCAACCTACGGGCCCAACGGTAGCCGCACAGGTCCGCTGGCCCAGCTGCCGGTCCTGGCCGAGGGGCAGAACCTGGAACGCAACGGGCTGCGGTGTTCGGCCTACAACGGCGGCGTGGCATGCGGAAACGTCTCTGCCGGCGTCGGATTCTTCGTGTCAACCGAGCGTTACGAACTGATTCCCGGACCCGGTGAAGAGGCCTCCCCGGCGCCTTCCGAGGGCTCAAAAACCCCGTAAATCCGCGGTTTTTCTACGCCTCATAGAATAGTGTCCTTACTCACATAAGCGGTAGTCTGGGACGGGCCGGTCCCCATAAAGGACTAGAGTTCCCAGAGGAGCATTACGCCGCGTGGCTCGTTTCCAGACAGGCCGCCGGTGCGTGCAATCCGCAGCCCGGTCATCGTCTATCGATGGTGTCCGGCTGTATAGAAACTACTTCGACGTAGAAGGACACTAAACCGTGGACCTGTTTGAATACCAGGCGCGCGATATGTTCGAGGCGCACGGTGTACCCGTGCTGGCCGGCATCGTGGCGTACACCCCAGAAGAAGCAAAGGCAGCTGCCGAAAAGATTGGCGGCGTCACCGTCGTCAAGGCACAGGTCAAGATCGGCGGCCGCGGCAAGGCCGGCGGCGTGAAGGTCGCAAAGTCCGCTGACGAGGCACTTGAGCACGCCACCAACATCCTGGGCATGGACATCAAGGGCCACACCGTCAAAAAGGTGATGATTGCCCAGGGTGCGGACATCGCCGAAGAGTTCTACTTCTCCGTCCTGCTGGACCGGGCCAACCGCAACTACCTGGCCATGTGCTCGGTTGAAGGCGGCATGGAAATCGAGCAGCTCGCCGTCGAACGCCCGGAGGCGCTGGCCAAGGTCGCCATCGACCCCGCCGTCGGCATCGACCAGGCCAAGGCGGACGAGATCGTCGCCACGGCAGGCTTCGCTGAGGAACTGCGCGGCAAGGTGGCCGACGTCATCCTCAAGCTCTGGGACGTCTTCAAGAAGGAAGACGCAACCCTGGTGGAGGTCAACCCGCTCGTCCGCACCGGCGCCGGCGAGATCATCGCCCTTGACGGCAAGGTCTCCCTCGACGAAAACGCGGAGTTCCGCCACGCCAAGCACGCGCTGCTTGAGGACAAAGACGCTGCCGATCCCCTTGAGGCCAAGGCAAAGGCGCAGGACCTCAACTACGTCAAGCTCGACGGCGAAGTCGGCATCATCGGCAACGGCGCCGGCCTTGTAATGTCCACCCTTGACGTCGTTGCCTACGCCGGTGAAAACCACGGCAACGTCAAGCCCGCAAACTTCCTGGACATCGGCGGTGGAGCCTCCGCCGAGGTCATGGCTGCCGGCCTGGACGTCATCCTCGGTGACGAGCAGGTCAAGTCCGTGTTCGTTAACGTCTTCGGCGGCATCACCGCCTGCGACGCCGTCGCCAAGGGCATTGTCGGTGCACTGGCCGAGCTGGGCCACACCGCGAACAAGCCGCTGGTAGTCCGCCTTGACGGCAACAACGTCGAGGAAGGCCGCCGCATCCTGAACGAGGCCAACCACCCGCTGGTTACCCTGGCCGCCACCATGGACGAGGGCGCCGACAAGGCCGCCGAGCTCGCCAACGCAGCTAAGTAAAGGGACGCACCATGTCTATCTATCTGAACAAGGACTCCAAGGTCATCGTCCAGGGCATCACCGGCGGCGAAGGCACCAAGCACACCGCCCTGATGCTGAAGGCCGGAACCAACATTGTTGGCGGCGTCAACGCCCGCAAGGCCGGCACCACGGTCCTGCACGGCGACCAGGAAATCAACGTCTACGGCACCGTCAAGGAAGCCATGGCGGAAACCGGCGCCGACGTCTCCATCGTCTTCGTTCCGCCGGCATTCACCAAGAACGCTGTTGTTGAAGCTATCGAAGCAGGCATCGGCCTGGTAGTGGTCATCACCGAAGGCGTGCCGGTCCAGGACTCCGCCGAATTCTGGGCCCTGGCCCAGTCCAAGGTGGACGCCGACGGCAACCAGGTCACCCGCATCATCGGACCGAACTGCCCCGGCATCATCACCCCGGGCGAGGCGCTGGTGGGCATCACCCCCGCCAACATCACGGGCAAGGGCCCCATCGGACTGGTTTCCAAGTCCGGCACCCTGACCTACCAGATGATGTACGAACTGCGCGACCTCGGCTTCTCCACCGCCATCGGCATCGGGGGCGACCCCATCATCGGCACCACGCACATCGATGCGCTGGCCGCATTCGAGGCTGACCCCGAGACCAAGGCAATCGTCATGATCGGCGAGATCGGTGGCGACGCCGAAGAGCGTGCCGCCGACTTCATCAAGGCCAACGTCACCAAGCCGGTTGTCGGCTACGTGGCAGGCTTCACCGCGCCGGAAGGCAAGACCATGGGCCACGCCGGTGCCATCGTCTCCGGTTCCGCCGGTACCGCCCAGGCCAAGAAGGAAGCCCTGGAGGCCGCAGGCGTGAAGGTCGGCAAGACGCCGTCCGAGACCGCCAAGCTGCTGCGCGAGGTTTACGCAGCCCTCTAATAGATCCAGATATCGACGCGGGGTCACTCCCGGCCCAATATTCTCCTTGGGATGGGCCGGAAGTGACCCCGCGTTTGTTTTAAGTACGACGACGTCCGGCGCCTTGGCGGTTTCAAGGGGTCGTTGCAACACCTGCTGGTTAGGTGGTTAGTAGTAAATCACGTAAACGCTCGGCTGGAGTTTTCCAGCCGAGCGTTTTGCGTGGGCGGCCGTTGAGTTCCTGGGCGACGTGTTCGAGGTCCTCGGGTCCGAAGACAGACAGATCGGTGCCTTTGGGGAAGTACTGGCGCAGCAGGCCGTTGGTGTTCTCGTTCGAGCCGCGTTGCCACGGGCTTGCGGGGTCGCAGAAGTAGACCTGCATGTCGGTGGCGAGAGTGAAGGATTTGTGGGCAGCCATTTCCGATCCCTGGTCCAGGTCAGGGATCCCCGAAGGTGCGCCGGAAGGGTGGCCATGGTTTTGATGAGGCCGTCACGGACGGTTGAGGCAGAGTGGTCCTTTGGCAGGTGGACGAGCATTAGGTAACGGGTGGTGCGCTCGACCAGGGTCGCGATCGCGGACTGGTTGTGGGCGCCAGTGATGAGGTCCCCCTCCCAATGCCCCGGTATGGCGCGGTCCTCGATCTCGGGCGGACGTTCGGAAATCATGATCATGGGGTCGGTGAACCTGGGAGTGCGCTGATCAGCGGTGGCATGGGGTTTTCGCCGGGTCCGGCCGGTCCGCAGAGCTGCTTGCACCTCACGTTTAAGTCCGCCTCTGGCTTGGAGGTAGAGGGCCTGGTAAATCGTCTCTGGGCTCACGCGCATCTCCGGGTTGTCGGGGAACTCTTCGACCAGCGTGTGGCTGATCTGTTCCGGAGACCAGCGTAGGAGCAGCTTGTCCTTCACGTACTTACGCAGGTCCGACTCGCCCGCGAGTTTGGCTGTCTTGGGCCGGGCCCGCCGGGCAGTTGCCTTCCGATGTGCACCGTGGGGAAGGTAGCCCATCCGCGGATCGGTGTTTCGGGCCAACTCGCGGCTGACTGTTGAGGGCGATCTGCCGAGGGCGTGGGCGATCGCCCGCACCGAGGATCCGGCGGCCTGCAGGTCCCGGATAAGTTCCCGTTCCTTGACGTTGAGGTACCGCGGGTGGATAGGTTTCTCCAGCGCGGCCACCGGGACCTGGACCGTTTCTGTTGTGCCGGCGGCAGAGGTCATAGTGATCACACCACGTTTGTAGTCGACCACCCGGCCATCCGGATAAATGCGTCGTCCGCCGGACTTCCGGATTCCCTGGTCCCACTCCTCAGCGGTCCGTAAATGAATACCAACTGCCGCGGCAGCTTTCCGTCGGCTCACGCCGGCGTTGCGCAGCCGGGAGAACTCGTCCCTTCCAGGGTGTGGACCTGTCCCCGGCTTTCCCTGACCCTTCAGCCCGGCTTTCCGCACCCACGCGGCGCACGTATTGGGATTCAGCCCGAGTTCCTTTGCAGCCTCCGTGGTGCTCTTAAGACGGTCGAACACGGCGAAGAACTGCTCTTTCTGCCTAGCCGTGTACTTCCGGTGCACCGACTGCTTCCGTACTTTGCCCCGGGGCAAACCAGCCTTGCGGATCCATTGGTGACAGGTCATCACATTGAAACCGAGTTCCCTCGCGGCGGCACTGACATTTTGAACCCGATCGAGGGCCGCAAAGAACTGATCCTTCTGCTCCTGCGAATATCTCCGCCGCCCAGCGGGCTTCTCCCTAAAGACGACACGGTCGTTGCAACTCCCAAAAATTCTGGGTGTTGCAACGACCGCTAGAACCCGCCCTTCTCCACGGAAGGCGCCGGACGTCGTCGTACTTCTGCTTGCTAAACCTTGGCGCTGCTCAGCAGTTCGTCGAGCCGCTCGTAGCCCTCGCTCAGGCCGCCCTCCATGCCGGACTGGGCCATCCCGTCCCGGGCTTCCTGGCTGGGGTAGACCGAGTGTCCGCGCAGCCGCGTCCGGCCGTTGCCCAGGTCCTCGAACGTCATGAATTCCAGGCTCACGACGTCTGGGTAGCCGCCGAACTCGAAGGTCTGGATGGCGAATTCGTTCTCGCGCACCGTATGGAAGATGCCCTTGAACTCGTAGGGCACACCTTCCGGTCCCGTGTGCAGGTAGCTGTAGCTGCCTCCGGTCCGGAAGTCGTAGTGGTCGATGTCCATCTTGTAGCCCCGCGGGCCGAGCCACTGCACAATCAGGTCCGGCTCCTTGTGGGCCCGGAACACGTCCGCGACGGGGAAATCGAACTCGCGCTCGTAGTCGATGAAGGGGACGCCTTCGGGGACGGAGAGCTTCAGTGCGTTGGTCATTTCTTGTCCTTTGCCTTGGCGCCGTCATGCCCGGCGCTGGATTGAAGCACGGCATCCAGGCTGCGGAACTGCCCCTCGCGGACCAGCCTGTACTGGTCGATCCAGGCGGTGAGCGCCTCCAGCCGTGCGGGATTCAGGTGGACGGGCCTGCGCTGGGCGTCCCTGGTGCGGGTGACAAGCTGCGCCTGCTCGAGGACCTGGATGTGCTTCGAAACTGCCTGTTTGGAAATTTCGAATGGTTCCGCCAGTTCATTCACGGTGGCCGGGCCCCGGCTGAGCCGGGCAATGATGCTCCGCCGGACAGGATCGGCCAGGGCCATAAAGGCCGAGTCCAATGCCATGTTGTCGGAGTCCATAGCGGCTTTCTAATCAACTAACTGCTTTATCAACCTATTGGTTGTTTAAGACTACGCCTGGCGGTTCGTGGATTCAATACCCAACCCGTCGATTTCTGGGGGATCCTTGTTCCATCTTCCACAGCTTTGTTAGTATGTCAGGACAAATAAATGAAGGAGATCAACGTGCCTCTTGTCCGCATTGACGTCAATGAAGGGCGCACCGCCGCGGAACTGCAGACGCTCAGTCGCGGAATCCACGACGCCATCCTGGCAGAGTATGGAATTCCGGAGCGGGACTACTTTCACATCCTGACCGAGCATCCGCAGGGGCAGATCTTCGCCCAGGATGCCGGCCTCGGGTTCGAGCGCACCAGGGGAGTGGTCATGATCCAGATCTTCACCCAAGGCGGCCGCTCCCAGGAGGCCAAGCAGCGGCTCTTCGCGGCGGTGGCAGAAAAGCTGGCCGGCGTGGGCGTTTCCGGCGAGGACGTCTTTATCGGGTATGTCGAAAATACTGCCGGCGACTGGTCGTTCGGCTTCGGGCGGGCGCAATACGTCACGGGCGAGCTGGCGGTTCCGAAGAAATGCGGCCCCGCCGGAAGAACCAAATAACGCTTGTTGTAAGTATGTCAGTACAAACTTTTGACAGGACATTGGTTTTGGGGCAAAGTATTGCCATGTGGTCTCCACCACGGCATCCCAGCCCCGGAGTTCGTGTCCTGTCGAGGACAAGAGTTCCACACCAGAAAGGTCCGCGATTACCGTGACCCACGAGCTTCTCACGATCGGGCGCATCAGCGTTGATATCTACCCGAACGATATCGGGGTGGACCTGGAGGACGTCACGTCCTTCGGGAAATACCTTGGCGGTTCACCGGCGAACGTGGCTGTCGCCGCTGCCCGGCACGGCCGCCGCACCGGAGTCATCACCCGCACGGGTGATGATCCCTTCGGCACGTACCTGCACCGTGAACTTGCAAAGTTCGGCGTGGACGATTCGTTTGTCTCCCCGGTGCAGGCACTCCAGACGGCGGTCACGTTCTGCGCAATCAAACCCGCTACGGACGAGTTCCCGCTGTACTTTTATGGCCGTTTCCCAACAGCTCCGGACCTGCAGATCAAGGCCGAGGAGTTGGACCTGGACGCCATCCGCGAAGCCGGAATTTTCTGGTCCACAGTGACGGGCCTCTGCCAGGAACCCAGCCGCAGCGCGCATATTGCCGCGCACGAGGCGCGCCCGCGGACCGGCCTGGCTGAAGGCCAGTTCACCGTCCTGGACCTGGACTACCGGCCGATGTTCTGGGCGTCAGAGGAAGAGGCCCGCGCCGAGGTCGCCAACGTCCTGCCGCACGTCACGGTGGCCATCGGCAACGATAAGGAATGCGCGGTTGCCGTTGGTGAGGGCACTCCGGACGAGCAGGCGGACCGCTTGTTGGCCGCCGGCGTCGAGATCGCTGTCGTCAAACTCGGAGCCGAGGGCGTGATGGCAAAGACACGCAGCGAACGGGTGGTGTCCGCCCCGGTTCCGGTAGAAACCGTCAACGGGCTGGGCGCCGGTGACTCCTTCGGCGGCGCGTTCTGCCACGGTCTCCTGTCCGGCTGGCCGCTGGCCCAGGTCCTGGACTACGCCAACGCCTCGGGTGCCATCGTCGCATCCCGGCTGTCCTGCGCTGATGCCATGCCGACGCCGGACGAGGTCACCTCGCTGCTGGCCGAACGCGGCCGCGCTGTCCCGGGCACGGTTCCCGGTGTTGCCATTCCTGAAGGAGCTTCCCTGTGACCCTCACCCCGATCGCCTCGAACAATGCCGTGGATGATGACCCGCGCCGTTATGAGCACCTGAGCACCATCCGCCTTGAGGATCCGGAAGCCATCGCCCGGGCTGCCACGTCCCGCCGCCGCCACCCCGGGCTGAAGTCCGGCCGGCAGAACTTCATCGTCGCCGCTGACCATCCGGCCCGCGGTGCCCTCGCGGTAGGAAATGATCCGGTAGCGATGGCGGACCGCCGCCAGTTGCTGGACCGCCTGCAGATTGCGCTGGCCAACCCCGCCGTGAACGGTGTCCTGGCGTCCCCGGACATCATGGACGACCTGCTCCTGCTGGGCGCCCTGGACGGAAAACTGGTGTTCGGCTCGATGAACCGGGGTGGCCTCGCCGGCCTGGTCAACGAGTTCGATGACCGCTTCACCGGCCACACAGCGGCCGCCCTGGAAGCGCTTGGTGCTGACGGCGGAAAGATGCTGACCCGTATCTGCCTGGGAGATCCGGACACCGTGGTGACGCTGGAGGCTACCGCCAAGGCCATCGACTCCTTGGCCGAGCGTAAGCTGATCGCCATGGTGGAACCCTTCCTGTCGGTCCGGGAAAACGGCCGCGTCCGCAATGACCTGTCCACCAACGCGGTCATCAAGTCGATCGCCATCGCCGAAGGCCTCGGTTCCACCAGCGCCTACACGTGGATGAAGCTGCCGGTGGTCGCTGACATGGAACGCGTCATGGCCGCCACCACCATGCCCACCGTGCTGCTGGGCGGCGACCCGGAAGGAACCCAGGACCAGGTCTTCTCCAGCTGGCAGGCTGCCCTGGCGCTGCCGGGTGTCCAGGGCCTGACCGTCGGACGCACCCTGCTTTACCCCCAGGACGGGGACGTCGCCGGCGCCGTCGCCACGGCTGCCTCGTTGCTGCACCACACCACAGAAATCCCGGAGAACTAGCCATGGGAACAAAAACAGGAACCCGCAGAATAACGGTGGCCCAGGCCGTCGTCGAATACCTCTCCAAGCAGTACACCGTGGACACGGTCAACGGCGTTGACTACCGGGAGCGGCTGATCCCGGGAACGTTCGGCATCTTCGGGCACGGCAACGTGGCCGGTGTGGGCCAGGCGCTGAAGCAGTACCAGCAGCTTGACCCGACGATCATGCCGTACTACCAGGGCCGGAACGAACAAGCCCAGGTCCACCAGGCCGTCGGGTACGCCCGGCACACGCGCCGCCGGCAGACCTTCGCGATCAGCACCTCGATCGGCCCGGGTTCGTCCAACCTGCTGACCGGTGCTGCGCTGGCCACCACCAACCGGCTGCCGGTGCTGCTGCTGCCCTCCGACACGTTCGCCACCCGCGCCGCTGACCCTGTGCTGCAGCAACTGGAGCAGCCCTACGCGTACGACATCACCGTCAACGACGCGTTCCGTCCGCTGTCGAAGTTCTTCGACCGGGTCAACCGGCCGGAGCAGCTGTTTTCCGCGTTCCACCACGGCCTGCGCGTCCTGACCGACCCGGCCGAAACCGGCGCCGTGACCATCTCGCTGCCGCAGGACGTCCAGGCCGAGGCGTTCGATGTGCCCGATGAGTTCCTGGCCGAGCGGGAATGGCGGATCCGCCGGCCCGACGCCGACGATCAGGATATTGCCCGCGCCGCAGCAGCCATCAGGGCTGCGAAGCGGCCCCTGGTCATCGCGGGCGGCGGCGTCCTGTACGCCTACGCCGCGGATGAGCTTGCCAGGTTCGTGGAGCTGACCGGGATCCCGGTAGGCAACACCCAGGCAGGCGTCGGCGTCCTGCCCTGGGACCACGCCCAGTCCCTCGGCGCGATCGGCTCCACCGGCACGACGGCGGCGAACGCCATCGCCGCCGAAGCGGACCTGGTCATCGGCATCGGCACCCGCTACGAGGACTTCACCACCGCGTCCCGGACCGCGTTCCAGAACCCGGACGTGAAGTTCATCAACATCAACGTCGCCGCGATCGACGCGTACAAGCACGGCACCACGCTGCCGATCGTCGCCGACGCCCGCAAGGCCCTGGCCAAGCTCAACGCAGCCCTGGGCGGCTACCGGGTCGGCGCCGACCTGGAGCAGAAGGTCGCGGCGGAGAAGCAGCGGTGGAACACCACCGTGGACGAGGTGTTCGACACCCGCCACACCCCGCTGCCGGCGCAGAACGAGATCATCGGCGCCACTTCCCGCGCCATGGACGCGAAGGATGTGGTGATCTGTGCAGCGGGGTCACTGCCTGGCGACCTGCACAAGATGTGGCGGGTCCGTGACCCGTTCGGCTACCACGTGGAATACGCATACTCCTGCATGGGCTACGAAATCCCCGGCGGCCTGGGCGTCAAGCGCGCGGCGCTGGCTGAAGCCGCCAACGGCGGAACCCAGCGCGACGTCGTCGTTATGGTGGGGGACGGCTCCTATCTGATGATGCACACCGAACTGGTCACCGCCGTCGCCGAACGGATCAAGCTGATCGTGGTCCTGATCCAGAACCACGGCTACGCCTCCATCGGATCCCTCTCCGAATCCCTGGGATCGCAGCGGTTCGGCACCCAGTACCGCGCGCTGAACCAGGAACAGCACAGCTTCGACGAAGGCGACACCCTGCCGGTGGACCTGGCCCTGAACGCCGAGTCCCTGGGTGTGAAGGTCATCCGCGTGGAGCCGGGGGAGAAGGTCATCGCCGAACTCGAACAGGCGATCCGCGATGCCAAGGCCGCACCCGAGGGCACCGGGCCCATCCTGATCCACGTCGAATCCGACCCGCTGCTGGACGCCCCGTCCTCCGAGTCCTGGTGGGATGTTCCCGTCTCCCAGGTCTCCGAACTGGACTCCACGAAACAGGCCTTCCAGACCTACACCGACCACAAAGCCCGCCAGCGCAAACTGCTCGGCTGACCTCCTTTCCATCACTCAAGGAAGAGCCCCATGACTGCCACCACCACCGAAACCACTGTCATCAACCACTTCATCAACGGCGCCGAAACCGCCGGCGAGGGCGACCGCACTACGAACGTGTACAACCCGGCCACCGGCCAGGTCAGCGCAGAGCTGCGGCTGGCCAACCGTGCCGACCTCGAAACTACGGTCGCTGCTGCCCGCAAGGCCGCCGACATCTGGGGTGATATCTCCCTGGCCAAGCGCACCGCCGTGCTGTTCAAGTTCCGCGAACTCGTCGCCGCCCACGTCGACGACCTCGCCGCGCTGATCACCGCAGAGCACGGCAAGGTCCTCTCCGACGCCAAGGGCGAGATCGGCCGTGGCCTGGAAGTCATCGAGTACGCCTGCGGCATCCCCACCCTGCTCAAGGGCGACTACTCGGACCAGGTCTCCACCGGCATCGACGTCTTCAACTTCCGCGAGCCGCTCGGCGTCGTCGCGGGCATCACGCCGTTCAACTTCCCCGTCATGGTGCCCTTGTGGATGGCCCCGATGGCCATCGCCACCGGCAACGCCTTCATCCTCAAACCCTCCGAACGCGACCCCTCCCCGTCGCTGCTGCTCGCCAGGCTCTGGAAGGAAGCCGGCCTGCCCGACGGCGTGTTCCAGGTCCTGCACGGCGACAAGGAAACCGTCGACGGGCTCCTGACCCACCCGGACGTGGACGGCATCTCCTTCGTCGGCTCCACCCCCATCGCCCAGTACGTCCACGAGACCGCCACCAAGCACGGCAAGCGCGTCCAGGCCCTGGGCGGGGCGAAGAACCACGCCATCGTCCTGCCCGACGCCGACCTGGACAACGCCGCCGACCACCTCGCCGCCGCCGCCTTCGGCTCCGCCGGCGAACGCTGCATGGCCATCTCCGTCGCCGTCGCCGTCGGGGACGCAGCGGACCTGATCGTCAAGAAGGTCGAAGAACGCGCCCTGGCCGTGAAGGTCAACAACGGCACCGCCCCCGACGCCGAAATGGGCCCGGTCATCACCCCCGCCTCCAAGGAGCGCATCGTCCGGATCGTCACCGAAGCCGAAGCCGCCGGCGCGGCCATGGTCGTGGACGGCCGCGACCTCGTGGTCCCCGGCCACGAAGATGGCTTCTGGGTGGGCCCCACCGTCCTCGACCACGTCAAAACCGAAATGACCGCATACACCGAGGAAATCTTCGGCCCCGTCCTGGTCGTCGTCCGCGTCGACACCCTCGAGGACGGCATCGCACTGATCAACGCCAACCCCTACGGCAACGGCACCGCCATCTTCACCTCCTCCGGCGCCGCAGCCCGGAAATTCCAGCGCTCCGTGACCGTGGGAATGATCGGCATCAATGTGCCCCTGCCCGTCCCGGTGGCCTACCACTCCTTCGGCGGCTGGAAAGCCTCCCTCTTCGGCGACAAGCACATCTACGGCCCCGAAGGCGTCTCCTTCTACACCCGCGGCAAGGTCATCACCTCCCGCTGGCCCGAAACCCACCACGCCTCCGGCGCCTCCTACAACTTCCCCTCCAACTAACGGCTTCCGGTGGTTGAGCCTGTCGAAACCCTCCTAAGGAACTGACAATGACTGAGAACAAGCTGATAATCGGTACCGCTCCGGACTCCTGGGGTGTCTGGTTCCCGGACGATCCCAAGCAGACGCCGTGGGAGCGGTTCCTCGACGAGGTGGCCGAATCCGGCTACAAGTGGATCGAGCTCGGCCCCTACGGCTACCTCCCGACAGACCCCACCCGCCTGGCCGAAGAGCTGAAGCAGCGCGACCTCAAGGTCACGGCAGGTACAGTCTTCACCGCCTTCCACCGCGGCCTGGACCAGTGGGAAACCGCCTGGGAACCAGCCCGCAAGGTCGCCGAACTCACCGCGGCCATGGGCGGTGAACATATGGTGGTCATTCCGGCGATGTGGCGGGACGACGTCACCGGCGAAGCAGTGGAAAGCGGCACACTGAGCGACAAGGCCTGGAGCGACCTGTTCGCAGGCCACAACCGCCTTGGCAAGACCCTGCTGGAAGACTTCGGCCTGAATCAGCAGTTCCACTCCCACGCCGACTCCCACGTCGGCGCCCAGGCCGACATCGAGACGCTGCTGGGCGCCACCGATCCGCAGTACCTGAACCTCTGCCTCGACACCGGACACGCCGAATACTGCGGAGCGTCCAGCCTGGACCTGATAAAGAACTACCCGGACCGGATCGGCTACCTGCACCTGAAGCAGATCAACCCGGAGATCCTCAAGAAGGTCAACGAGGAGAACATGACCTGGGCGGCAGCGAACCTGGCCGGCGTCATGACCGAACCCCCGAACGGGCTGCCGGACCTGCGCGCCGTCATTGAAGCGGTGGAGGCGCTGAACCGGCCCATCTTCGGCATCGTGGAGCAGGACATGTACCCCGTCGCGTTCGATGTGCCCATGCCCATCGCCAAGCGGACCCGGAACTACCTGCTCTCCTGCGGATCCCGTACTGCGGTCAACTGACCTCACCCACCACAGACATCGAAGGACAGAACAATGACTGAAACCCTCCGCGTAGCCGTCATCGGTGCCGGACGCATGGGCGCCGACCACATCCAGCGCCTCAACAAGCGCATCCACGGCGCCGAAGTTGCCGCCGTCGTCGACGTCGACCTGGCGCGTGCGCAGGCCGCCGTCGAAGGCATCCCGGCGCCGTCGCCCTGGCCGACGCCGAGGAAGCGCTCAACAACGGCGACGTCAACGCCGTCCTGATCGCAACCCCCGGATTCCTGCACGAGGACATCCTGCTCAAGGCCATCGCCAAGGACATCCCCATCCTTTGCGAAAAGCCCCTGACCCCGGACGCCGAATCGGCCTGGAAGATTGTCCAGGCCGAGGTTGAGCTCGGCCGCAAGCGCATCCAGGTCGGCTTTATGCGCCGCTTCGACGCCGAATACGCCTCGCTGGGCAAGATCATCCGTGACCACGAACTCGGTGAGCTGCTCATGCTGCACCACCAGCACCGCAACCCCTCCACGCCAGAGGGCTTCACCAACGAAATGCTGATCAACGACTCCGTGGTGCACGAGTTCGACGCCATCCGCTTCTTCACCGGCGAGGAAATCACCAGCGTCCAGGTCCGCCTTGGCAAGGCCAGCAGGAACGCCCCCTCCGGCCAGCACGATCCCCAGCACGTCCTGCTTGAAACCGAATCAGGTGTCCTGGCCGACGTCGAAATCTTCGTCAACGCCAAGTTCGGCTACGAGGTGGCCACCCAGGCGTCCTTCGAGGACGGCATTGTCAGCATCGGCGGGGACCAGGGTCCTTACACGCGCAGCGCCGGCCACTGGGGCGGCAACGTCACCCCCGGCTTCGAAGAACGCTTCGGTGCCGCATACGACGTCGAAATCCAGTCCTGGGTGGACGCGGCACTGAACGGTGAAATCGGCGGACCCTCGGCCTGGGATGGCTACGCCACCGCCGCCTGCTGCGAAGCCGGCGTTGAAGCGCAGAAGAACGGCGAAAAGGTGGCCGTGAAGCTGGCTGCCAAGCCGGACCTGTACAAGTAGCCGCCGCTGGGAGTTTTTGTCCAGATAAAGCGACTTCAGGGCGTTGCAGCCCGCCGTATCCGGACAAAAACTCCTTCAGTCTTACTGTTCCACGATGGAGTGTTTTACGTGAAAATAGCCCTTGACCCCACACCCTTCCACCACTCGCACAGCCTGCTCGAGTTTCCCAAGGTGGTAGCGGATCTCGGCTACAAATACATGCAGATGACGCCGCATGCGGACTTCATCCCCTTCTACAACCACCCCAAAGCGGACGATGAACTGGTGGGCCAGTTGAACAAGGCCTGCAGGAACGCGGGGATTGAAATCGCTTCCGTACTCCCGGTGCTCCGCTGGTCCGGCCCGGACGAGGGCGCCCGCGAGGCGGCGGTCCGTTACTGGAAGCGCGCCATCCAGATCACGGTTGACCTTGGCGTCAGCACCATGAACACCGAGTTCAGCGGCCGCCCGGAAAAGGCCGAGGAATCAGAACGCGCCTTCTACCGCTCCATGGAGGAACTGCTGCCCATCATCGAGCGGGAAGGCATCGACCTGCTCATCGACCCGCACCCTGACGACTTCGTGGAGGAAGGCCTGGCCGCCATCCGCGTGATCCGTGGTGTGAACTCCAAGAACGTGGGCATGGTGTACGTCGCCTCGCACAGCTTCCATATGCGGAACTCGCCGCTGGATATCATGCGCGCCGCAGGGGACAAACTGCGCCTGGTCCACGTGGCGGACACCATGGACCACCATGCCTCCCACGGCCTTCGCTACATCACCAACCCGCCGGGCAACCCGGTCCGGGTACACCAGCACCTGAAGATCGGCGACGGCGACGTCAACTGGGATGAGTTCTTCGGCGGTTTGAACGAGATCGGTTTCCTGGACCGGGACGACACCGTTATGGTCTCCAGCGTTTTCGCCGAGGACGAGAACGCCGAAGAGGTGTCCCGCTACCAGCTGGAGACCATGAAGCAGTACGTCCAGAAGGTCACTGCATGAGTGAGGCGCACCCCTTATCCGCGGCGCCAAAAGCAGGGAAGCAGCCCGGCAACCACAAAAAGGCGCTCCGGACCGTCACCATCATTTCCACGTTCGGCGGCCTGCTGTTCGGCTATGACACCGGCGTCATCAACGGAGCCCTGCCGTATATGCAGGAGGACCTGGGCCTGACGCCGCTGACCGAGGGCCTGGTGACGTCGTCGCTGCTGTTCGGTGCAGCCTTCGGCGCATTGTTCGGCGGCCGTCTCGCTGACCGGAATGGCCGGCGCAAGATGATCATGGTCCTGGCCATCATCTTCCTGGTGGGCACCCTTGCCTGCACGTTCTCACCCAGCACCGAGGTGATGATCGCCGCCCGGTTCGTGCTGGGCCTCGCCGTCGGCGGTGCCTCGGTGACCGTCCCCGTGTACCTCGCGGAGGTTTCCCCCAGCGCACGCCGCGGACGGATCGTCACCCAGAACGAGCTGATGATCGTCACCGGCCAGCTGCTCGCCTTCATCTTCAACGCCTACCTGGGCAACACCTTCGGAGAGTCCGGCGGCATCTGGCGCTGGATGCTCGTCATCGCCACCCTGCCGGCCATTGCCTTGTGGATCGGCATGAACTTCATGCCGGAGAGCCCGCGGTGGCTGGCCTCGATGGGCAGCTTCGGCGAGACCCTCAGCGTGCTGCAGCGCATCCGCTCGCAGGAGGACGCGCGCGCGGAGTTCGAAGAGGTCAAGGCGATGGCCGTGGAGGACTACAAGTCCAAGATGGGCACGTGGAAGGACCTGGGCATCCCGTGGCTTCGCAGGATTTTCTTCGTGGGCCTGGGCCTGGCGGTCATCCAGCAAATCACCGGCGTGAACTCCATCATGTACTACGGCACCCAGATCCTGGCCGAGTCCGGGTTCGGCCGGGAGGCGGCGCTGACGGCCAACATCGCCAACGGCGTGATCTCTGTCCTCGCCACCTTCGTGGGCATCTGGCTGCTGGGCAGGGTGGGGCGCAGGCGGATGCTCATCACCGGGCAGGTGGGAACGACGTCGGCCCTGCTGTTGATTGGCCTTTTCTCACTGATCCTGCCAGAGGGCGCTGCCCGCGGCTTCGTCATCCTGTCGCTGACAGTGACGTTCCTTGCCTTCCAGCAGGGCGCCATCTCTCCGGTGACCTGGCTTATGTTGTCTGAGATCTTCCCGCTAAAGATCCGCGGATTGGGCATGGGAGCGTCCGCCTTTGTCCTGTGGATCGTGAACTTCCTGGTGGGCTTCGGTTTCCCCCAGCTCCTCGCCGCGATAGGGCTGTCCAACACCTTCTTCGTGTTCGCAGTCCTGGGCGTGGGGGCCATTGCCTTTGCGGCGAAGTACGTTCCGGAGACCAAGGACAAGAGCCTTGAGGACCTGGAACACTACTTCAAGAACCTGGCAGGTGCCCCAGCGGAAGTCCCCGCAGGTGGACGCGAGTAGCGGACAGACTCCTGTCCCACCACGCCCCGCAATGCCCCGTTGAGAACTCTCTCAGCGGGGCATTGCGTGTTAAGACACAAGGCTTTTCCTACGTAAGAACATGCTAATGACAGGACAAAGTCTTGACTTTTGTGAACCGGGTCACCATGATCGAGGGGAAGGCAAAAGAATGCACGTAAGGAAGCGTGCGTGAGGGCCTGAATCAAAGGAGATTTATCGTGAAGAAGTTTTCCTGGCGGAAAGCGGCCCTGGTGGCAGCGGTTGCACCCATGATGGCTTTGAGCGCCTGCTCCAGCACCGGCGGCAGGACTGAGCAAGCCGGCACCACGGGCGGCGGCCAGGTTGCCACCACTGAACGCATGAAGATCGCCCTGATCACCCACGCCGCTCCGGGGGACACCTTCTGGGACATCGTCCGGAAGGGCGCGGAGGAAGCCTCCGCGAAGGACAATGTGGAGTTGCTGTACACCTCGGACCCTGAAGGCGGACGCCAGGCACAGCTGATCCAGCAGGCAATCGACCAGAAGGTCGACGGCATCGCAGTAACACTGGCAAAGCCGGACGCCCTCAAGGACGCCCTGCAAAAGGCGACCGACGCTGGCATCCCGGTTGTCAGCCTGAATGCCGGCGAATCTGTCTCCGCCCAGCTTGGCGCCTTCACCCACTTCGGCTCCAACGAGAAACTCGCCGGTGCCGCCGTCGGATCCAAGCTCAGCGAACTGGGGCTCGACCACCCCATCTGCGTCATCCAGGAACAGGGGCATGTGGGCCTCGAAGCCCGATGCGCCGGTGTCAAGGAAAAAGTGGCCGGAACAGAAATCCTCTACGTGCCCGGCACCGACATGGCCCAGGTTTCCTCAACGGTCACCGCCAAACTCCAGGCAACCGCCGACGCTGACGCCATTATCGGTCTCGGCGCACCCTACACACTCACCATCCTGAAAGCCGTGACCAGCGCCGGGAGCAAAGCAAAAGTCGCCTCCTTCGACATGAATGCCGAACTCGCCCAAAAAATTGTTGACGGCGAGATCGCTTTCACGGTGGACCAGCAGCCGTGGCTGCAGGGCTACGGCGCCATTGATGCGCTCTGGCAGGCCAAGCGCGGCGGCTTCCAGGTCGGCGGCGGCCAGCCTGTGTTGACCGGTCCCTCGATCGTTGATCAGGAAACCGCTCCCGCCGTCCTCGAATTCGCCAAGGAGGGTGTCCGCTAGGGACACCCCTCCCGCCGGGTCCGCGGCCCCGGGCCACGGACCCGGCCCTAGGTAGGAGAACCATCATGACCATCACCCAGAGCGTGACAAAGCCCCCCGGCGCTGCGCGACGAGCGACTCATCAAGCGCAACCCTTTCCAGAAGCTCCTGGCACGTCCCGAAGTGGGCGCCCTCGTCGGCGCCATCGTCCTCTTCGTCTTTTTCGCCTCCGTCTCACAGACGTTCATCCAGCCGAACGCCTTTGCCACCGTCCTGTACGGCAGCTCCACCATCGGCATCATGGCAGTTGGGGTGTCACTGCTGATGATCGGCGGGGAGTTCGATCTCTCCACCGGCGTCGCCGTCATCAGCTCCGCCCTCACCGCCTCCATGTTCAGCTGGTACTTCAGCATGAACGTGTGGGTGGGCGTGGTCCTGGCGCTGGTCGTGTCCCTGGGCATCGGCTTCATCAACGGCTGGATCCTGATGAAGACCAAATTGCCGAGCTTTATCGTCACCCTCGCCACATTCCTGATGCTGACGGGCCTCAACCTCGGACTGACCCGCATGATCGGCGGGGGCGTGTCCTCCCCGTCGATTTCCGACATGGACGGCTACCAGGCAGCCCGGGCGGTCTTCGCCTCCTCGGTCAAAATCGGCGGCGTGGACGTCAACAACACTGTCTTCATCTGGATCGCGCTTGTCGCCGTGGCATCCTGGGTGCTGCTGCGGACCAAGGTGGGCAACTGGATATTCGCCGTAGGCGGCGACGCGAACGCCGCACGTGCCGTGGGCGTGCCGGTCAAGGCAACCAAGATCGGCCTCTTCATGGCCGTCGGTTTCTGCGGCTGGGTCCTTGGCATGCACAACCTGTTCGCCTTCGACGCCGTGCAGTCCGGAGAAGGCGTGGGCAACGAGTTCCTTTACATCATCGCCGCAGTCATCGGCGGCTGCCTCCTCACGGGCGGCTACGGCTCGGCAGTGGGTGGCGCGATCGGCGCCTTCATCTTCGGCATGGCCAACAAAGGTATCGTCTACGCCCAGTGGAACCCCGACTGGTTCAAGTTCTTCCTGGGCCTGATGCTGCTCCTGGCCACCATCGTGAACCTGATCGTCAAGCGGCGCGCAGACGCAAGTAAGGGCTGATAACCATGAGTGCCAATCAAATCGACCAGCAGCAGCTCCTCAAGGATGAGAAGGACCCGCTGACCCACACCCCCGTCCACCTGCTTTCCCTGGAGAGCGTGGGCAAGCACTACGGCAGCATCGTCGCCCTCACCGACGTCACGATGGCCGTGGACAACGGCCGGGTCACCTGCGTCCTTGGCGACAACGGTGCCGGCAAATCCACCCTGATCAAGATCATCGCCGGGCTGCACCAGCACGACGAAGGCGTCCTGAAGGTCATGGGGGAGGAGCGCAAGTTCAGTTCGCCGCGGGACGCCCTGGATGTCGGCATCGCAACCGTCTACCAGGACCTAGCCGTGGTTCCCCTGATGCCCATCTGGCGCAACTTCTTCCTGGGCTCGGAGCTGACCACCGGCTTCGGGCCCTTCAAGAAGCTGGACGTCCAGACGATGAAGGACGTCACCAAGAAGGAACTCGCCGACATGGGCATCGACCTGCGCGACGTCGAGCAGCCCATTGGCCAGCTCTCCGGCGGTGAGCGGCAGTGCGTCGCCATTGCCCGGGCGGTGTACTTCGGCGCCAAGGTCCTGATCCTGGACGAGCCGACGGCGGCCCTCGGCGTGAAGCAGTCAGGCGTGGTCCTGCGCTACATCCTCCAGGCGCGGGACCGCGGCCTTGGAGTCATCTTCATTACCCACAACCCCCACCATGCCTTCCCTGTCGGGGACCGCTTCCTGCTGCTCAAGCGCGGAAAGTCGATCGGCTACTACGACAAGAAGGACATCACCCTGGACGAGCTCACCGCCCAGATGGCCGGTGGCGCCGAACTCGCCGAACTCGCCCACGAGCTTGAACAGCTGGGCGGACACGGCGACGTGGTCAAGGAGGTCCAGGCCGAGGTTGCCCACACCTCCGAGTCGCTGAAGGAAGACAGCCCGCGGCACGTGTAGCAGGACACCTGCGCCGGGCCCGCCGGAGAATCCGGACGGGCCCGGCCGCCTGCGGGTGTCCTCCGTTCTGGATTCCCGGGACGCTCACCCGACTGAACTTCCACCTGTTCTGACTACTTGAAAGGACGAGCCAATGGCTTACATCATCCAGGATCCACCACAAGGCGCGGCCCCGGTCCGGATCGGGCTCATCGGCTCCGGCTGGATGGGCGCCTTCCATGCGGAAAGCATCGCCCGCCGTGTCCCGGGCACCATTCTGGCCGCCATCGCAGACCCCAACGTCGAATCCGCCCGTGCACTGGCCGGGGAACTTGGCACCTCAAAGGTCACGGCCAGCGCAGACGACCTCCTGGCCGACCCGGACATCGACGCCGTCGTCATTGCCAGCCCTGCACGCTTCCATGCCCCGTTGATTGCGCAGGCAGCTGCTGCGGGGAAACACGTCTTCTGCGAAAAGCCGGGCGGGCAGGGACTGGAGGAGCTCGACGCCGCACTCACCGCGGTAGAGGAAGCGGGCGTGCACTTCCAGATCGGTTTCAACCGCCGGTACGCGGACGATTTCCGGGCCGCCAAGAAAGACCTGGCGGACGGTGTTGCCGGGACACCGCAGCTCCTGCGCTCGCTGACACGGGATCCCGGCAACGGAAGCATCCCCAATGCAGCAAGGGTGCCCGCCTGGACCATCTTCCTGGAGACCCTCATCCACGACTTTGACACCCTCAACTGGCTCAATGAGGGTGCCGAGCCCGTGGAAGTCTACGCTGTGGCCGATGCGCTCGTGGAGCCGTCCCTGCGTGACCAAGGTTTCCTGGACACCGCCGTGGTGACCATCCGGTACAGCAACGGCGCCATCGCAGTGGCCGAGGCCAACTTCAGCGCACTTTACGGGTATGACATCCGCGGCGAGGTCTTCGGCTCGAAAGGCATGGTGCAGGCCGGACGTTCCACGGAAACAGCAGCACGCCGCTACACCGCGGACGGGCTTTCCGCAGATACCCCGCGGCTCAACATCGAGCTCTTCCGCCAGGCATACACGGACGAACTCGCCGATTTCGCCGCGGCAGTGCGGGCAAAGCGCGACGGCGGGCCCGTACCGTCGTCGGGTGTCACCCTCACCCCGGGGGCTGCCGACGCCCGCCGGGCGCTGGCCATGGCGCTCGCCTGCATCGAGTCCGTCAAGAGCGGTGCCCCGGTTCCCGTCGCTGAGAAGGCAGCCGTCTGATGCGCCTCGCGGTCTGCGCGGAAATGGTCTTCACCGACCTTCCGTTTGTTGAGCGGGTCAAGAGGATCCACGAGGCCGGATTCGACGTCGAGATCTGGGATTCGCGTGGCAAGGACCTCCAGGCACTGAAGGCCACCGGTGCCGTCTTTTCCTCCATGACGGGCTACTCGGCCGGCAGCCTGGTGGACCCGGACACTGCCGACGACGTGGTCCGCACCGCCGAAGCGTTGATTCCCACTGCCCTGGAACTCGGGGTCAGCCGCATGGTGGTGCACCCCGGCGAACTGGTGGACGGCCGGGCCGCCCGCCCCGTGTACCGTTCCACCGGCCGCATGTGGGCCACGGGTGCGCGGACCCTGGAACGGCTCGGGAGGTTGGGCGAAAGGCACGGCGTAACCTTTTGCCTGGAAAACCTCAATACGATCCTGGACCACCCCGGGATCCCCCTGGCGCGGGCCAAGGACACGCTGGCGCTGGTGGAAGCGGCCGCCCATCCGCATGCCAGGATGATGCTGGACCTGTACCACGCCCAGTTGGGGGAGGGAAACCTGATCGAACTGGTGCGGTCCGCCCTGCCGTACATCGGTGAGATCCAGGTGGCGGACGTGCCCGGCCGCTGTGAACCCGGCACCGGGGAGATCAATTACGGGGCAGTGGCCCGGGCGCTCGCAGACGCCGGCTATGAGGGAACCGTTGGCATGGAAGCCTGGGCGAAGGATGACAGCACCGCGGCCCTTGACGCCTTCCGGGCCGCCTTCAGCGTCTACGCAGAGGAAAAGCCATGAGAAGCGTAGTGCTTGGCCTGGTCGGTGTGGGCCGGATCGGGGTGATGCATACCAACAACATCGCAGCGCTCAATGGACTCCTCCACGGAATCGACGTCCGGCTCCGGCTGACGGACGTCGCGGAGGAGCACGCGCGCAACGTGGCGGCCGAACTTGATGCCGAGTTCCTGCCGTCCGTGGAGGCGCTGCTCGCCTCGGGGGTCCAGGGGCTCGTGATCGCGACCGGGACCGGGACCCACCCCGAGCTGATCCGCGCCGGGGTGGATGCGGGGATTCCCGTCTTTTGCGAGAAGCCGGTCGCCATGAACGTGGAGGACGCCCTGCCCGTGCTGGACTACATCCGCAGCAACAACGGAGTGGTCCAGGTCGGCCACCAGCGGCGCTTTGATGCCGGCTATCTTGAGGCCAGGCGCGCCTTCCGGGCCGGGGAGCTGGGCTGGATCCATTCGCTCCGGGCCGTCACCTGCGACGTGGCGCCGCCGCCTGTCGAGTTCCTGGCCACGTCCGGGGGTTTGTTCCGTGACTGTTCGGTCCACGACTTCGATATCCTCCGCTGGCTGACCGGCCGCGAGATCGTGGAGGTGTACGCCAAGGGTTCGAACAACGGTGACGCGGCCATCGGGTCCGTGGGAGATGTGGACACCGCGCTGGCTTTGGTGACGTTCGACGACGGCACGGTAGGGACCGTCTCCGCCAGCCGCTACAACGGGGCGGGCCACGATGTCCGGCTGGAGATCCAGGGCTCGGCCGCATCGCTGGTGGTGGGGCTGGACGACAGGTCGGCGATGGTTTCCGCCGAACCCGGTGTCGCCTTTCCGGCGGGGAAGCCACACAGAACGTTCGCGGAGCGCTTCGACCAGGCGTACAGATCGGAAATGCAGGCATTCGTGGAGCTGATTTTGGGGCGCAGGAAAAACCCCTGCACCCCCGAGGACGCCGTGGCAGCATCGCGGGTTGCCGACGCCGCCCAGGAGTCGCTGGCGAGCGGCTTGCCGGTAAGGGTGGCAAGCGCGGTGCCGAGCCGGATGCCCTGATACGCAGGGAAAGCCGGTCAGCTCACTGCGTGCAGTTTGGGAGGGCGTCCACGAGGGGTGCCAGTTCGGGGATGTCCTGCGCTTCGTTAAGTGCCTGTTCCAGCGTTGCGTCATGCACGGGACGGGCCTCCGCCAGGAGGCTGCTGCCGTTTGCCGTCAGCTCGGTGTATATGCCACGCCGGTCATCGTCGCACAGGATCCGGGTGAGGAGCCCCCGGTCCTCGAGCCGGTTGACCAGGCGGGTGGTGGCACTGGGGCTCAGGGCTGTGGCGCGGGCCAACTGCTGCATCCGCATGTGCCAGCCGTCCTGGCGGCTCAGTGCGTCCAGGACCGTGTACTCCACGACTGAGAGCTTCGATCCGGCCTGGAGGGCACGCTCAAGTTCGCCTTCAATCAGGCCGTGAAGTGCCGCCAGGGTCCGCCATCCTTGCGCGCGGACCTCGACGGCGTCGTCCTTGATGCCCATGGTGTTTACTCCTTTTGGCTGGGAGCCGGGAGGCGGCCGCCAGCGGATACGGAAATAGTTGCTTGCGCGGGATATTTGCATGTGCAACAATAAATCCCGCGCCTGCAACTATTCTAGGCGCGTTCCCCCGACACGTACAGCTCAAAGGAGCGTCCGCATGCCTCTCGGCCTTCTAGCCCTAGCCCTCGGCGGCTTTGGGATCGGTCTCACCGAATTCGTCATCATGGGCCTGCTGCCCGAGGTGGCAGCAGATTTCGGCGTCAGCGAAGCTTCCGCCGGCTGGTTTATTTCCGGCTATGCGCTGGCTGTGGTTGTGGGAGCCCTCGGGCTGACCGCCGCTGTGACGCGCCTCGACCGCAAGCCCGTGCTCGCCGCCCTGCTGGTCCTGTTCATTGCCGGCAACCTGCTGTCCGCCACTGCCGCCGACTACTGGCCCATGATGCTTGGCCGGGTCATCGCGGCACTCGCGCACGGAGCCTTCTTCGGCATCGGAGCCGTGGTGGCGGCCGATATGGTGGTTCCCAGCAAGAAGGCAGGCGCCATCGCCCTCATGTTCACCGGCCTGACGCCGCCAATGTCCTGGGTGTGCCCTTCGGAACCCTGCTGGGACAGGCTGCTGGGTGGCGCGCCACGTTCTGGGCCATCGCCGTCATAGGACTGGCGGCACTGGCCGGAATCCTGTTCCTGGTGCCGAAGGCTGCCGGAGCCGAGGCCGAGGCGGGCGGGCTGCGCCGCGAGCTGGCGGCTTTCCGCTCCCGCCAGGTCTGGCTCTCCATCATCGTGACCATCCTCGGCTTCGGCGGCATGTTCGGTGCCTTCACCTACATCGCCTATACGCTCACGGAAGTATCCGGCTTCGCCGCCACTGCCGTTCCCTGGCTTCTGATCCTCTTCGGCGTCGGGCTGTTCGCCGGCAACACCCTTGGCGGCAAAGCTGCAGACCGTAATGTGGACCGCACCCTGCTGGTGGTGCTCGCAGCCCTCTTCGTGGTCCTGGTGGTCTTCGCGCTGACGGCGGGCAGCCAGGCGCTGACCATCGCCTCACTGCTGCTGATGGGCGGCTTCGGATTCGCCACGGTGCCCGGCCTGCAGATGCGCGTGATGAAGTACGCCAGCAACGCTCCCACCCTGGCCTCCGGCGCCAACATCGGTGCCTTCAACGTGGGCAACGCCCTGGGCGCATGGCTCGGCGGCGTCACCATCACGGCAGGACTGGGCTACACGTCACCGATCTGGGCGGGTGCCGGCATCACCCTACTGGGCCTGGGCCTGGCAGTCATGGCCTGCGCGGCGGCAGCCGCGAAGCAGACCCAGGCTCGTGCCGAGGTCCCCGCACCCGTACCCGTGAAGGAAGCGGAGCCCTCCCCGGTCTGAGTTTTTGGCCAGAGGGATGTCAGCGCCCGGCCTATCCCGGCGGCGGCAGGTGTGTCAGCCGCCGAACGGCAGGCGCGGGTCGATGTCCTGGTTGTCCCAGCTTTGGCGGACCCAGCCGTGGTGCGGGTCGTCGCTGATCAGCCACTCGCGCACCGGGCCAGGCCCCGCCATGACGTTGAGGTAGTACAGGTCGTAGCCGGGTGCAGCCATCGCGGGGCCGTGCCAGCCGTAGGGGACCAGGACCACGTCGCCGGTGCGGACTTCTGCCGAAACGTCGATGGGCCGTTCATCCGAGGCGTAGACGCGCTGGTAGCCGATGGCATCGGCGTCCTCCGGTGCTGCAGCTCCGGCAGCCACCTGGGTCTCGAAGTAGTAGATCTCCTCGAGGCGCGTCTCGCCCTCTTTCTCCTCGTCATGCTTGTGCGGCGGGTAGGAGGACCAGTTGCCGGCAGGGGTGAGGACCTCGCACACGATGAAACGGTCCGCCTCCAGCGCGGCGGGCGTGCCGAAGTTGTGGACCTGGCGGGAGCAATTTCCTGCACCGCGCAGCTCTACGGGAGTCTCGGCGGCCGTCACCAGGCGGGTGGGGTAGGAGTTCCTGGCGGGCGCGGTGGCAACGGCCACACGCCCGCCGGCGGCGGAACTGATGGACACTGCCCTGCCGGTTCCCGAGTACAGGACGTCGCTGGGGCCGGAAAAGACGGAGGCGCGGCCGCCAAGTTCATAGCCGGTTCCGTCGACCGTTACGGTGAAGGATCCCTGAAGCGGCACTACGATGCGTTCCTCATCCGCGGCGGGAAGGACGACGTCGGACCCTGCGGCGAGGGTGGCGACCTTCAGTCCCGTGTGTGCCCAGCCGTCCACGGTGAGGGAGGAATCGGAGGTGCCGATCGAGACGTCCCACTTGCCGTCGGCGGCGGTGCCAAGGGGGTAGACCCAGTTGGTCATGGAGTGTGCTCCTTGCGGGTTAGCGCTGTACGAGTGTCATTTCAAAGCTGTAGGAATCGGCGCGGTACACGTGCTGGCCCGTTTCCACCCGGCGTCCGGTGTCGTCAACCGCTGTGCGCTCCATGGTCACGAGGGCCGATCCTTCCACGGTTTCGAGCATGGAGGCCTGGTATTCGTTGGCGGTCATGGCCCCGATCCGCTGCGTGGCTAGCCGGAAGTTGACGCCGCCGCGGCGGAGGATGGAGTAAAGGCCTTCGGAGGAGAGCATGGCCTGGTCCATCTCCGCGATGTCATCACGGACCCAGTTCTCCATCAGGGCCAGGGGTTTGCCGCCAACCTTCCGCAGCCGGGTGAAGTGGTAGACCTTCGATCCTTCCGGAAGCTGGAGTGTTGCGAGGATGGCGTCGTCCGCCTCGATGTGGGAAAAACTCAGGACGTCTGTGGTGGGTTTCTTGCCGTTGTTGGTGAGGTCGTCATACAGGCTGGACAGCTCCAGTGGACGGCGCACCTGGCTGGATACCACCTGGGTTCCCACTCCGCGCTTGCGGACCAGCAGGCCGGAGCGGACAAGCTCATCCATGGCTTTGCGCATGGTGGGGCGGGACAGGTTCAGCTGGGCCGCGAGGTCGATCTCATTGTCCAGCCGGCTTCCCGGCTCAAGGACACCGCTGTAGATCGCGGCCTCGATGCCCTGCACCACCTGGTGGTAGAGGGGTACGGGGGAGGATCGGTCGATATTGAGACCCAGCTTGTTCGCCACGTTTCGTTCCTGTTCTACAGTGCGGTTCCAGCCTGCCCCGTAAGGTGTTTCGGCCGCTTTGCCGCCATATGTTCTCTTGATAGGACATACTTTCTTCCCTGATCGTAGCAGGCGCGATAGCAGGGTCAAGGGTGGCAGCGGCCGGGGCAGCGGTCTCGGGCGCTGCTTTGTGGGTGGCCTACGCTGTGGGGATAAGCAGTGGAAGGTGGCGGTGCGCATGAATCTGTCCGGGAACCTTGGACCCAATCCCCACAGCCTGGAGGTGGAGGACCTCGAAAGCTTTGACCGGCTGGTGTCCGCCGGCGCGGTGCACCTGCAGGGCTGGCATGCGCAGTCCCTGGACCTGCGGGGCAGGTCCGCTGTCCTGGACGGGCTGGATGTGGCGGGCGCCCTGTTTATGGGCTGCACATTTGACGACGGCGTGGAGGACGGCCTGCGGCGGCGCGGGGCGCTGATCTTTCCCCGTCTTGCGGGGGTGCCTTTCAATCCGTACCGTTCCACGCTGTACACGCCCGGGGAGCTCTATGCGGGCCTCGCGGAAGCGCGCTACGAGGACCTGCCCGATGCCCGGATCTACCAGTGGAGCATCCAGCCCGGGCTGCGGCACCGGGTGGACGCGACGCTTGCCTCTGCCTTGCACGACCATGCCATTGGCGACGCGCTGGAAGAACTGGCAGCATCCCCTCCCTGGTCAGGGCGCCGCATGGTGGGCGTCATGGGCGGGCACGCGGCACAGCGTGGCAGCGAGGACTACGCGGCGGCGGCAAGGCTCGGCAGGCTGTTGGCACAGAACGGATTCTCCGTTGCCACCGGCGGGGGACCGGGCGCCATGGAGGCGGCCAACCTTGGCGCCTACCTCAGCCAGGCGGACGACGGCGCGCTCCCGGCTGCGCTGGACATGCTCGCCGCCGTTCCCGGTTTCCGTCCCTCGGTCTCGGCGTGGGCACGCGCGGCGGCGGCCGTCGTCGAACGCTATCCGGGCGGAACGCCGTCACTGGGAATCCCCACCTGGTTCTACGGCCATGAGCCGCCCAACTATTTCGCCACCGCCATTGCCAAGTACTTTGCCAACGCCATCCGCGAAGCAATCCTGCTGGAACTGTGCCAGGGCGGCATCGTCTTCCTGCCGGAGCGGCAGGCACCATCCAGGAGATTTTCCAGGACGCATGCGAGAACTACTACGGGGCCAGGGAAAAGGTCACGCCGATGGTCCTGGTGGGCAGGCGCCATTGGGAACACGAGTATCCGGCGTGGCCCCTGTTGCGGACCATGGCGGCAGGCCGGGCGATGGAGGAGCGGATATTCCTGGTGGACACGGTGGACGACGCCGTGGCGCTCCTGCGGGGCTAGCCGCGCCAAGTCCCGCTGCTCAGAGGTCCTTCCGGCACTGCGCCTTGCCTAACTCGTAAAGGCCGTTGAGGTCACCGGCGGACAGCCCCTCCGGTGTGCCGATTTCCGGGTACATCAGCTGCCGGGGATCCTCCACATGGTCAAGGCCCATGACATGGCTCAGCTCGTGCAGGATCACGGCGGTTGCGTAGAGGTGGCCGTCCGGATTCAGCAGTTCGTTGGCCATCTGCGGCGCATCCAGGTCCAGCCCGCCGGTGACGAACGTCTTGGGTCCGCCGTCGTAGCTGAAATGGGTGCTGCCGCCGGTGCCGATCACCTTTCCCGCGAGCTGCGGGGCCACCTCGGGCGTGGTCCAGGCGATGAGCAGCGGCGCCCAGCGCTCGCCGTAGGCGTCAGGCTGGTAGGGCGGCCGCTGCGGCGAGGGCTGCTCTCCCGTGGTGCCGTCATAGATGAATGAAATCCCGGTTGCTGCCGAGATGGTGGCGATGGCGTCAGGGACAAGCTGCTCCGAGCCGGCCGGGGCAAGATCCGCATTGACCACGTAGTGGAGCGGACGGCAGGGTGAATACCCCACGGGGCTGCCGTCTCCGTTGACGGCCAGGAAACGGTAGGAGTCGCTGCCGACGGCGGGCGGGACGGGGGTACCCAGCGGGGAATCTGCTTCCTCATGGCCCGGGGGAGGAGTGCCAACGCGGGCTTCGGCAGGTTGTGGCGCACCGGCGTCGCCGGACGGGTTGCCGCCTTCCCTCGGCTTGGCTTGCTGATTGCCGGGGCCGATCCGGACGTCCAGGAGATGCTTGACCCGGGGATCGTCCAGCGCCAGCGCGCCGCCGAACACTGCCGCCAGCAGGAGTGCCCCGGCCAGCACGGACCGGTATCCCAGCCCCGTGCGGGGTGCGTCGCCGGCGTGGCGCGGCGGACGGGACTCTGTCATAGGGTCCGCGCCCAGGCCGCGATGCCTGCCATCAACCCACCACGGTGCCGAAGACAAGCCCCAGCAGGTAGGTGATGGCGGCTGCTCCCAGCCCGATGCCGAGCTGGCGCAGTCCCCGGGTCAGGGGGGACGTGCCGGAGAGCAGGCCCACGATGCCGCCGGTGCCCAGCAGGGCGAGGCCCACCAGGACGCCGGCCACCACCAGGGCCGCCACCCCGGTCAGGCCGAAGATGAACGGCAGGATGGGGACGATCGCGCCGGAGGCGAAGAAGCAGAAGCTGGACAGCGCGGCGCCCCACGCGGTGCCGACGGCCTCGTGCTGGTCCTCGTCCTCGGGCAGTTCCGGCTGCAGCGACAGGCTCGGATCGCAGTCGCAGGACAACAGCCCCATGCGTTCCTGGACGCGGTGCTCGGCCGCTTCATGGGACATACCCCGGGCCAGGTAGACCAGGAGGAGTTCGTTGTGCTCGATATCCAGTTTGGGGGCGGCGGCCAGGGTGACCTGGGTGGGCCGGGTGGCAGCCAGCAGCTCGCGCTGGGAACGGACCGAGATGAATTCCCCGGCGCCCATGGACATGGCTCCCGCGAGCAGGCCTGCGATGCCGCTGAGCAGCACCACGCTGCTGGCAACCCCGGAGGCGGCCATACCCATCACCAGGGAGAGGTTGCTGACCAGTCCGTCATTGGCGCCGAAAACGGCGGCGCGGAAACTTCCGGCGAGGCGGTTGCGCCCGCGCGTCGCCAGGCCGCGGACCACTTCCTCGTGGATCTGCTCGTCGGCGGCCATGGCATCGGTGGCGTTGGGATCCTTTGCGTACGGGGATCGGCCCTCGGCCCGCTGGGCAAGTGCCAGCACGAACACCGAGCCGAAATGCCGGGCCAGGAAGCCGACGAACCGGCTGCGGAACGAGGCCTGCGTGGCCTTGCCCGCCTGGTCGCCCAGCAGTGCCAGCCAGTGGGCCTCATGCCGGCCCTCGGCCTCGGCCAGTGCCAGGAGGATCTCGCGTTCCTCGCCCTCCCGGTTCTGCGCCAGGTCGCGGTAGACGGCCGCTTCGGCGCGTTCGTCAGCAAGGTACTGGCGCCACCGTTTGATGTCCGCAGCCGAGGGTTCCCTCTGGGCACCCTGCTGCCGTGCCGGGCCCGACCCGGAGGCCGGCATGGCGGCAGCGGAGGGTACGGGGGAGGGGCGGGGTGGGTTCGGCTGGGCGTGCTGTGACACGGAAACTCCTGGGCTGGACAGGGCATGGTGCGGCCCCATTGCAGAGCCCAGCTTACTGCGAATATCCGGGGTTTTTTGGCCGGTAAACCTCGCTGGAAGGTTTCGGTCCGCCTCAATCCGAACCGGTTCCGCAGGCCCGCGAAGGGCTCCGCAGGACTATTGACCCGCCTGCCGCGCGGTGTTGTGATGAAGGTGTGGCGCAGCCAGCGCCCTCACGAAAAGAGCACGTCAGGCGAACAAACGGAGGTTGGATTATGAGCACCACCGGACAGCACCCGGACATGCCGCACCTGGACGCCGTCGAAGCGGACCCCGCCTACGACTACGCCGAGGATGCACCGGTAGATGAGGACGACTGGGATGCAGAGGACGAATTCCTGGACGAGGAGGAGCCGGTGGTCCAGGCGCCTCCGGTCATCATCGACGCCGAGGATCGGCCCGTTCCGTTGGACGACCCTGACGAGGTCCGCGAAACCGAATAACGACTGACGACGGCGGCGCCTCCCTTCGCTGGATTGCGAAAGGAGGCGCCGCCGTCGTGCGTGGCTAATGGGTCAGGGGGCGGTGACAGCCTCGGCCGGGGCTTCCTCCGACTCCTGCCCGGAGACCCGGCGCTGCCAGTTGCGCATCACCTGCGGGTCGGTGGGCGGGGTGGCGAGCGAGACAGCGATGTAGACAACGGCGGAGGCGATCAGGCCGTAGTAGATGGGCTCGTTGGCGTAGATGCCGTCCAGCGGTGCCTTGGCATTGATTTCCAGGATGATCATGGTGCCCAGCGTCACCACAGAGCCGGCTGCCATGGAGGCGGCTGCGGCGATGCCGGTGCCGCGCTTCCAGACCAGGCCGCCGAGGATCGCCACGAGAAGGCCGCCCACCAGGATGTCGTAGGCGATGGTCAGGGCTGCCACAACGTCCTTGGTGATGATGGCAATGACAATCGCGATGATGCCCAGCGTAAGGACCCAGATGCGGTTGGCCTTGACGTCGTGTTCCGGGTTGTCCGTGTCCTCGGTGTTGATGTCCTTGCCGAACCAGCTGGCCACGAACGGCAGGACGTCGGCCCGGGCCACGGTGGCGGCGGCGATCAGTGCACCGGAGGCGGTGGACATCATGGCGGCAACCGCGGCGGCCAGGACCAGGCCGCCGATGCCGACGGGCAGCAGGTTCTGGGCCACTTCCGCGTAGACGTCGTCCTTGGCAGCGATCTCGATGTTGGACAGGGCAACGCTGGCGGCCATGCCGATGAGGGCGCCGGCAACGCCATAGAGGATGCAGTAGATGCCGGCGGTTGCTCCGCCCCAGCGCGCCACGCCGGGGGTCTTGGCGGTGAAGACGCGCTGCCAGATGTCCTGGCCGATGAGCAGGCCCAGGGTGTAGACCACGAAGTAGGTGATGATCGTCTGCAGGCCGATGCCGTCGATCTGGAAGAAGCTCTCGTCCACGCGGCTGCGGATCCCGTCAAGGCCTCCGGCGGCATTCATCGTGAAGGGCAGCATCAGGAAGAAGATGCCCACGGTCTTGATGACGAACTGCACCTGGTCAGCCAGCGTGATGGACCACATGCCGCCCACCGTGGAGTAGACCAGGACGATGGCGCCGCCGATGGCAATGGCGAGTGCCCGGTCCAGGCCGAACAGCACCACGAAAATGGTGGCGTAGGCACCGGTGGAGGTGGCGCACAGCATCAGCGTGTAGGCGAGCATGACGATGCCGGAGGCTTCCGTCGCCCGGCTGCCGTACCGCAGCGTGAGCATCTGGGAGACCGTGTAGATCTTCAGCTTCTGGATGGTTCCGGCGAACAGGAGGCTCAGGAGCAGAACGCCCGCGCCGATGGCGACCACCAGCCACATGCCGGAGATGCCGAACTTGTAGCCCAGCCCCACACCGCCCACCGTTGAGGCTCCGCCCAGGACGACGGCGGCCATGGTGCCTGTGTAGAGGAACGGTCCGAGGCGGCGGCCTGCCACCAGGAAGTCGCTGTTGTTCTTGGTGCGGGACTTGCCCCACCAGCCGAAGGCCAGCATTGCGAGCAGGTACACCACCACGATGGCGATGTTGATGACACTTACGTCCATGTTGGGTTCCTTGGAGCTGTTCGGCAGCCGTGGCTGTATCCGGAAGGGGACGGCCGGAGCCGCTGCTGAAAATTGGCGGGAGGGGTTCCCGTAATTGCCTGAGAGGCAACGAATGTTTTCCAAAGGTTAGGCTGTGACGGCAGTAACAGTCAAGGGCGGAGCCTTGGGCCGACGGCTGGCGCGCCTTGGAGGCGTCACAGTGGAGACCGGCCATTAGTATTGCTCCAGAGTGGGCCGGGGCTGCCGGCAATGAAAGGTTCGTACATGAAGGCACTGCCAGTTGAGCCGAGCAACGTTCCCGTTGCCATCGGGTCCAGGATCCGGGCCGCCCGGCAGTCCCAGCGGCTAACCATCGAGCAGGTTGCCGACGCGACGGGGCTGACCAAGGGGTTCCTCAGCCGCGTTGAGCGTGACCTTACGTCCCCGTCCGTTGCCTCCCTGGTCACCCTGTGCCAGGTGCTGTCCATCTCCATCGGGGACCTTTTCGCCGCACCGGAAACCCATTTGACCAAGCGCAATGACGGCCCGCGGATTTCCTTGGGCGGCCAGGGCATCGTGGAGCGCCTGCTGACCGCCCGCTCGGAACGGCGCCTGCAGATCATCCAGGCCTGCATTGAGCCGCACGGCCGCGGCGAGTCGGAGCTTTACGCCGTGGACTGCGACGTGGATGTGCTTCACGTGATCAAAGGCAGCATCCGGCTGATCCTCACGAACGAACAGTATGACCTTGAGGCCGGAGATACGGTGACTTTCCCGGGCCGTGAACCGCACACCTGGATCAACCCCACCGACAAGCCGGTTGAGGTGCTCTGGGTGCTGGTTCCGGCGGCGAGCCGCTAGCCCCTTCCGCGCGTTCCTTCCCGTAGCCACGCGGGCCCGCCGCGTCACGTGAGGCAGCCTTTTGCCGCAAGCCTCCCTGCGGATTCCTGAAATCACGCGCTTCGGCCTGTCTGTGGCTACCAAAAGCATGCCGCGCGTGACGTTGCCCCCCTTTGTTGCGCGTGCCGTCCTGGAGTGCGTCGCGTCAAAGGCCGCTTCGGTAAACACTTGATGCGCATAGGAAAACCGAGGTGTATGATGGCAGTCACATCAGTTACACGACTCCTTGAAGGAGAGGCCTCCCATGGAAGAGCTGCGCATCGAAGCCAACGGCAACCTTGGACCCATCGACTCATCCCGCATTCCCCGTTACGCCGGCGCCGCCACCTATGCACGCCTTCCCCGGCTGGACCAGGTAGCCAAAGCCGACGTGACGGTGGTGGGCGTCCCCTTCGACTCCGGCGTCTCCTACCGGCCGGGCGCGCGCTTCGGCGCCAACCATATCCGCGAGGCAAGCCGCCTGCTCCGTCCGTACAACCCGGCCTGGGACGTCAGCCCCTTCGAAAATGTCCAGGTGGCAGACGCCGGCGACATGGCGGTCAACCCCTTCAACATCAACGAGGCCATCGAGACCGTCCAGCAGAATGCGCTGGACCTCACGGCGACCGGCAGCAAGCTGGTAACCCTCGGCGGTGACCACACCATCGCGCTGCCCCTGCTCCGCGCCGCGGCTGAGCGGGCCGGCGAACCCATTGCCATGCTGCACTTCGACGCCCACCTGGACACCTGGGACACCTACTTCGGCGCCGAGTACACCCACGGCACGCCGTTCCGCCGCGCCGTCGAGGAGGGCATCCTGGACACCGAGGCCATCAGCCACATCGGCACCCGCGGCCCGCTTTACGGCAAGAAGGACCTCGACGACGACCACCGCTTCGGTTTCGGCATCGTCACCTCCGCGGACGTCTACTACCAGGGTGTCCTGGAGACCGTGGCCAAGGTGCGGGACAGGATCGGCAGCCGCCCCCTGTACATCTCAGTGGACATTGACGTCCTTGATCCCGCGCACGCGCCGGGCACGGGCACCCCCGAGGCCGGCGGCATCACCAGCCGGGAACTGCTGGAGATCATCCGCGGCTTCCGCGGCATGAACCTGGTGGGCGCCGATGTTGTGGAGGTGGCCCCCGCCTACGACCACGCGGAGATCACCGGCGTCGCCGCCAGCCACGTCGCCTACGAACTGGTGACCCTGATGGCAGACAAGGCGGTGCCCGGCGACCGGTTCGGCGCGGCCACCGGCTATGCTGCCCAGGCGCTGGGACAGGACATCCGCCGGCCGGCGGGCTTCGCGGCCGCCGGCAAGGAGTAGGGCCATGATCGATTTCGACCCGGGAACAACAGCCCCCACCAAGGGAACCGGTGCCCGCAACGGAGGGGACCTCGTCGTCGAGACGCTGGAGGCGCTGGGCGCGAAGACCGTCTTCGGCATTCCCGGCCAGCATGCGCTTGGCCTCTTCGACGCCATGGGCCGGGGCAACCTGCAGTTCGTCTCCTCCCGGGTGGAGAACAACAGCGCCTTCGCGGCGGACGGGTATTCCCGTGCGACCGGTGAGGTGGGGGTCCTGTTCCTCTCCACCGGGCCCGGTGCGCTGACCTCGCTGGCCGGCCTGCAGGAGGCCTATGCAACGGGCGTCCCGATGGTGGTGGTGGCGAGCCAGATCCCGCTCGAAGGGCTGGGTGCCCGCCGCAAGGGCATGCTGCACCAGCTCGATGACCAGAAGGCCTCGGCGGCGAACGTCACCAAGAGCCAGCGGCTGATCCAGCATGCTTCCGGCATCCCGTCCGCCATCCAGGACGCCTGGACCGAGGCGATCTCCTCGCCGCAGGGGCCGGTCTGGATCGAGATCCCGCAGAACGTGCTGCTGGACCCGATCATGGTCCCGCCGGTGGAAGACGCCCTGGCTGAAGCCGCGGACAACCCTCCCCGGGTGGAGCTGGTCCGCGAGGCGGTGAAGTGGCTGGAAGCGGCCGAACGTCCGGCGATCATCGCAGGCGGCGGAACCCGCCGTGGACGTGCCGAAAAATCGCTGCTGTCCATCGCGGAGAAACTGCGCGCGCCGGTGATCTGCACCCCCGGCGGGAACGGCGCATTCCCGTGGAACCACGAGCTGTCCCTGCAGTCCTGGATCGAGGACCGCCACATGACGGACCTGCTTGAGGATGCGGACGTGCTGGTGGTCATCGGCTCGTCGCTGGGCGAGGTCACGTCCAACTACTTCACCTTCGAACCGCGCGGCAGGATCATCCAGATCGACGCCGAACCCCGCGTGCTGGAGTCCAACCGCCCCGGCCTGGGCATCCGTGCCGACGCCGGCCAGGCGCTCGCCGCCCTGGACGAAGCGCTGAGTCCGGAGAGGGCAGTGGAACCGGGCTGGCACGGGGTGCCGCCTGAGGAGCTGGTCAAGGAATCACTGGCTAAGGTCAAAGCCCGGCTGGAGTCGCAGGACCTGGGCAAAGAGCTGAAATTCATGGCCGATATCCGCGAGGCGGTGCCGGCGGACATGCAGACGTTCTGGGACATGACCATCGCGGCGTACTGGGCCTGGTCCTGCTGGGATGCGCGGGAAGGGCAGTTCCATTCCGCGCAGGGTGCCGGCGGCCTGGGCTACGGTTTTCCCGCGGCAATCGGCGCGGCGGTGGGACTGGAAACGCTCGGCAAGCCGGGGCGGGTCCTGGCCGTGTCCGGCGACGGGTCCTCGATGTACTCCATCTCCGAGCTCGCCACGGCCCGGCAGCACAACGTGCCGGTCACCTGGCTGATAGTGGACGACGGCGGCTACGGCATCCTGCGCGAATACATGGTGGGCGCCTTTGGCAAGGCCACCGCCACTGAGCTGGCCCGCCCCGACTTCGTCAAGCTCGCCGAAGCCTTCGGCGTACCAGCAATCAGGGTGGCCCCCGAGGATGTGGGGGACGCGCTCAGGGCGGGCTTTGCCGCCGACGGGCCGAACGTCGTCGTGGTTGAAACCCTCCTCAAGATGTTCGCGCCCACCCACCTGGACGGCTGACCAGAAACAGAACCGGCACCACACCCGGCTCCATCACGGAGCCGGGGTTTTCTTGTCTCAGAAGCAGATAGTTTCCTAAAGCAATCAATTTCGTATATAGTTGCTTCAGGCAAACAAGTAAGGAGTGCCTGGGTCATGGCAGTAGCACCGGACACGGCAGCAGACCTCGTCTACCAGATCTTCGACCTGCAACGCGCCGTCCGCTGCATCGCCGCGGCCGGTGTCCGCGGCCAGGACACGGGAGTGGCCCTCCAGGGCGTCCTGCGCTTCGTGGGGGAGGGGGAGTCCCGGGCCACGAAGCTCGCGGAACGGCTGGGCGTCAGTGCCCCCGTGCTCAGCCGCCACATCGCCGACCTCGAGGAGCAGGGCCTGGTGGTCCGGCGGCAGGATCCGGAGGACGGCCGCGCCCAGCTGGTGGCCCTCACACCGGCCGGAAAGGACAAGCTGCGGCAGATCGAGGAGCAGCGGACCGCAATCCTGCAGGACTACCTGCGTGACTGGAGCGAGGCGGACGCCGGCAACACGGCGAAAACCCTGCACAAGCTCACCGAATCACTCAAGAAATCAGCCCGGGCAACGGCGGCCGGCATCCCATCAACTCCAGAGGAGCAGAAACATGGTTAGCCAAGCCGCAGCCCCCGCCCACACCGCCGCCACGCCACCTGTGGCAGCGCCGGAGATGTCACACCGCCAGATCATGGAGGCCCTCACCGGGCTCCTGGCAGCCTTCTTCACCGCCATCCTCAGCAGCACCATCGTGGCCAACGCGCTGCCCACCATCATGTCCGACCTGCACGGCACCCAGACCGACTTCGCCTGGGTGATCACCGCCGCCCTGCTGGCCAACGCCGCCACCACACCCATCTGGGCAAGCTCGCCGACCTGTTCAACAAGAAGGTCCTGGTCCAGCTCAGCATCGTCATCTTCGTCGCAGGGTCGGTCATGGCCGGACTCTCCGAAACCATCCCGCTGCTGCTGGGTGCCCGGGTGATCCAGGGTATTGCCATGGGCGGCCTCACGGCCCTGGCCGGCAGGCCATTATCGGCACCATGATTCCGCCCCGGAACAGGGGCAAGTACTCCGGCTACATGGGAGCCGTCATGGCCGTGGGAACCGCGGGCGGTCCTCTCCTGGGCGGCTTCATCGTGGACAGCCCGCTGGGCTGGCGCTGGACATTCTTCGTGTGCGTGCCGCTCGCCGTCGTCGCCCTCATCCTGCTGCAGGTCACCCTCAAGATCCAGCACGTCCGGCGCCCGGCGAAGATCGACTGGCTGGGATCGATCCTGCTGACCACGGGCGTGAGCCTGCTCCTGATCTGGGTGTCCTTCGCGGGCAACCCCGACTACTACGACTGGATCTCCTGGCAGTCCGCCCTGATGGTGGGAGGCGGCGTCCTCCTCCTGGCGCTGCTGGTGCTGGTGGAGTCCAAGGTGGAACAGCCCATCATTCCGCTGAAGATCATCTCCGAACGCACAACGGCGCTGGCCATCCTGGCCTCCGTGGCAGTGGGCGTGGCCATGTTCGGATCCTCCACCTTCCTGGGCCAGTACTTCCAGGTGGCCCGCGGCGCCACGCCCACCGAGGCAGGCCTGCTCACCCTGCCCATGATTGCCGGCAACCTTGCCGGCTCCGTGGCCTCGGGGCTCCTGATCACCCGGACGGGAAAGTGGAAGGGCTACCTGATTGCCGGTTCCGTCCTGCTGATCGGCGGGCTGGGGCTGTCCGGCACCATGGACCACACCACCGAACTGTGGCACGCAGGCGTCTTCACCGCAGTCCTGGGCCTCGGCCTGGGGATGCTGATGCAGAACCTCGTCCTGGCTGTGCAGAACACCGTCCGAGCCTCCGACATCGGAAGCGCCAGCGCCTCGGTGGCCTTCTTCCGCTCGGTGGGCGGCGCCATCGGCGTCTCGGTCCTGGGTGCCGTCCTCGCCAACAGGGTCAGCGAACTGGCCACCCGGGGAATGGCCGCCGCCGGAATCCCCGTCCAGGGCGGCAGCGCCGGCAGCAGCCTGGACCTGGCACACATGCCCGAACCGGTCCGCGAGATCATGCGTGCCGCGTACGGTGATGCCACGGCAGAGGTGTTCCTGATTTCCGCCGCGGTTGCCGCGGTGGCACTGGTAGCAGTCCTCTTCATCAAGGAAAAGCCGCTGCGCCGCACCGTGGACATCCAGCCTGCAGTGGAGGCGGAAAGTACGACGCCGGAACTTGCCCCAGCGGCCAGGTAACCTGCCGCGGTACTCCCCGCGGATGATCTTCTGTACGGTTTGTTCCCCGCCGGGGAGGAGTTTCGTAGAGTGAGAAGGCTAAGGATGTCAGCCCCGGCTGCTACTACTTAACCCCTCTTCTTACCGAACTTTATCCCTAAGGATCCGCGGGCATGCTCCTCACCCTCATACGGAGGTTTTCCAGGCCGTACACGCCCTACCTGGTGGCGGTCATCGCCTTCCAGCTTGCCTCCACCATTGCCGCGCTCTATCTTCCCAGCCTCAACGCGCAGATCATTGACGAAGGGGTGTCCCGCGGGGACACGGACTTCATCTGGCGCACCGGCATGGTGATGCTGCTGGTGGCGTTCGTCCAGGTGGGGACCGCCATCGCCGGCGTGTACTTCGGCTCCAAGACAGCCATGGCCCTGGGCCGGGACCTGCGCCGCGCCGTGTTCCGAAAGGTCACCAGCTTCTCGGCCAAGGACGTTAACGCCTTCGGCGCACCCACGCTGATCACCCGCGGCACCAATGACGTCCAGCAGGTGCAGATGCTGATGCTGATGGCCCTGAACTTCATGGTGGCCACGCCCATCATGTGCATTGGCGGCATCATCATGGCCCTGCGCGAGGACCTCAACCTGTCCTGGCTGGTGTGGGTTTCGGTGCCGCTCCTCACTGTGGTGGTGGGGTACCTGGTGGTCCGGCTGATGCCGCTGTTCCGTTCGATGCAGAAGAAAATCGACCGCATCAACGCGGTCCTCCGCGAGCAGATCATCGGCATCCGGGTGGTGCGGGCCTTTGTCCGGGAACCGTACGAGACGGAGAGGTTCGGCGAGGCCAACCGGGAGCTCACCGATGTGTCGCTGAAGATCGGCGCCCTGTTCGTGCTGATGTTTCCTGCCATCAGCATGATCCTGCACCTGTCCACCGCCGCGGTGCTGTGGTTCGGGGGCCAGCGGGTGGACTCCGGCGACATGCAGGTGGGTGCGCTGACTGCCTTCCTGCAGTACCTGCTGCAGATCCTGGTAGCCGTCATGATGGGCACCTTCATGGCCATGATGATCCCGCGCGCCTCGGTCTGCGCCGACCGCATCGGCGAGGTCCTCGCCGTCGAACCTTCCATCCATGATCCCGAACAGCCAAAGGCTCCGGCCGCGCTGGCCGGGGTGGTGGAATACCGCAACGTCACTTTCGCCTACCCGGGCGCCGAGTCGCCGGTCCTGAGCAACATCAGCTTCACCGCGAGGCCCGGCCAGACCGTGGCCATCATCGGATCCACGGGTGCGGGCAAAACCTCTCTGCTCTCGCTCCTGCCCCGCCTCTACGACCCCGTCGAGGGCGAGGTGCTCCTGGACGGTGTCCCGGTCAGCAGGCTGGACCGGGCGGAAATCACCAAGCGGGTGGCCCTGGTGCCGCAGCGGCCCTACCTCTTCTCCGGCACCATCGAGCACAACCTGCGGTTCGGGAAGTCAGAGGCCACGGACCGGGAACTCTGGGACGCGCTGCGGGTAGCCCAGGGCGAATCGTTCGTCCGGGACAAGAAGAACGGCCTGGACGCCAGGATCGCCCAGGGCGGAACCAACGTTTCCGGCGGCCAGCGGCAGCGGCTCTGCATCGCCCGGGCACTGGTCACCAAGCCGCGGGTATACCTGTTTGACGACTCGTTCTCCGCCCTCGACGTCGCCACCGACGCCCGCCTGCGCGCCGCCTTGAAGCAGACCACCGCGGACGCCACGGTCATCATCGTGGCCCAGCGGGTGTCCACCATCACCGAGGCAGACCAGATCCTGGTGCTGGACAATGGCCGGATCGTGGACCGTGGAACCCATGAGGAACTGCTGGAAACATCACCCACCTACCAGGAAATTGTTGAATCGCAGCTGAGCGTGGAGGAAATGGCATGAGCCCCCGCAAGAAGGACTCCACGTCCATCAAAGAAACGCCAGGACCGGCTGCATCCGCCCCCGGTGCGGGGGTGCTGCAGGACGACGACTTCGTGGAGGAGGAGTACAAGCCCTCCGAGGCCGACGGCGACATGTTCGGCGGGATGCCCGCCAAGAAGGCAGAGCACTTCTGGCCGTCAGCAAAGCGGCTGATGGGGTTGCTGAAACCCGAGGCGCTGGGCATCTACGTGGTGGTGGGCATGGTGATCGTCGCCGTCGTGCTCAACGTCATCGCCCCCAAGATCCTGGGCCAGGCGATGGACGTCATCTTCGCCGGCGTGGTGGGCAAGCAGCTTCCCGCCGGCGTCAGCAAGGAACAGTTCGTGGACGGGCTGCGCCAGCAGGGCCAGGACAATTTCGCGGACATGGTCGCCCGGATGGAACTGGTGCCCGGTGCCGGCATCGACTTCGACAAGCTGACCATGCTCATCGCCGTCGTCCTGCTGATGTACTTCGTGGCGAACATCTTCCTTTGGCTGCAGGGCTACGTGCTGAACCGCATCGTCATGAAGGTGATCCGCCGGCTTCGCGACGACACCGAAAAGAAGCTCAACCGCCTGCCGCTGAACTATTTCGACACCCGCCAGCGCGGCGACGTCCTGTCCCGGGTAACCAACGACATCGACAACATCCAGCAGGCGCTCCAGCAGGCCTTCGCCCAGCTGATCAATTCCGTCCTCACCGTGCTGGGCATCGTGATCATGATGTTCATCGTGTCCTGGCAGCTGGCCCTGATCGCGCTCATCGCACTGCCCCTCTCCGGCGTTGCCGCCGGCATGATCGGGGTGCGCAGCCAGAAGCTGTTCGCTGCGCAGTGGAAGAACACCGGCACGCTCAACGGCCAGATCGAGGAGTCGTTCTCCGGGCACGACCTGGTGCGGGTCTTCGGCCGGGACGCGGACATGCTGGAGCGGTTCGAGGAACGCAACGAGGCCCTGTACAAGGCCAGCTTCGGCGCCCAGTTCGTGTCCGGCATCATCTTCCCGGTGATGCAGTTCGTTTCCTACCTCAGCTACGTGGGCATCGCGGTGGTGGGTGGCCTGCGGGTTGCCTCCGGGTCGATGTCGCTGGGCGACGCCACCGCGTTCATCCAGTACTCCCGAGAGTTCACCCAGCCGCTGGGCCAGATGGCCGGGATGGCCAACATGCTCCAGTCCGGCGTGGCCTCCGCGGAACGAGCATTCGAATTCCTGGACGCGGACGAGCAGGACCCGGAGACCCCCACCGAACACCTGCCCGCCAAGACCGACGGGCACGTGGAATTCCGGAACGTCACGTTCAGCTACACCGAGGACCGGAAGCTCATCGAGAACCTGTCCTTCACCGCGGAGCCCGGAAACACGGTGGCCATCGTGGGGCCAACCGGTGCCGGAAGACCACCCTGGTCAACCTGGTGATGCGGTTCTATGAGCTGAACTCCGGCTCCATCACCCTGGACGGAGTGGACATCACCCACCTCAGCCGTTCCGAGCTGCGCTCCAAGGTGGGCATGGTGCTGCAGGACGCGTGGCTGTTCGGCGGGTCCATCTACGACAACATCCGCTACGGCAACCTGGACGCCACGGAGGAAGAGATCATGGCCGCTGCCAGGGCCACGTTCGTGGACCGCTTTGTGCGTGCCCTGCCCGAGGGCTACAACACCGTCATCGACGAGGAAGGCAACAACGTCAGCGCCGGCGAGAAGCAGCTGATCACCATTGCCAGGGCGTTCGTGGCCAACCCCTCCCTGCTCATCCTCGATGAAGCCACGAGCTCCGTGGACACCCGTACCGAGCTCCTGGTGCAGAAGGCCATGGCGGCCCTCCGTTCGGACCGGACCAGCTTCGTCATCGCGCACCGGCTTTCCACCATCCGGGATGCCGATACCATCCTGGTGATGGAAGACGGCAAGATCGTGGAGCAGGGGAACCACAAGGTGCTCCTTGCCGCCGAAGGCGCCTACCACCGGCTGTACATGTCCCAGTTCGCTGGGGCGGACGCCGGCGAGGTGCCGGAAGACGATTCGACGGCGGTACACAGCTGAGCGCGCAGGAAGGCCACGTGGGGCAGGACAACAGCAGGAACGGTAATGAGCGGATCGAGGTCCTGGTACCGATGCGCTGGGGCGACATGGATGCCTACGGGCACATCAACAACGTGCAGATCGTCCGGATGCTGGAGGAAGCCAGGATCGGTGCCTTCGGCCCGCCGAAGGGTGCGGGGCTGCCGGGCATCGAGCCCAAGGTTTCGCTGTTCAACGCCGTCCCGGACGGCACCATGGCCCTGGTGGTGGACCACAAGATCCGCTACGTGCGGACCCTCGAGTACCGGAACGTCCCCGCAGTGGTGCAGGTGTGGATCGGCTCCGTCAAGGGTGCCAGCTTCGACATCCACTACCTCATCCAGGACCCCGTCACGGGGGAGGACTGCGTGAAGGCCAGCAGCCACCTGGCGTTTGTGGATGAGGCCACCGGCAGGGTGCAGCGGCTGACGCCCGAGCAAAAGGACAGAACGGCCCCCTACAGGCACTAAGCCTCTGGACAACACTCCAGCGGGCAGACTGGACTGGAACCACCCGAGCGAAAGGAAACCCAGATGGCCAAGAACAAGACCAGCCCCGCCAGGAAGAAGAAGACCTGGAAGGAGATGTCCCCGTCGGCAAAGGCGGGCACCATCATTGTGGGCATCGCCCAGATGTCGCTGCTGGTGGCAGCGCAGCGGGACATCTCTCGGCGGCCCGCCGCCCAGATCAACGGACCGAAAGCCGCATGGCGGGCCGCGTCCTTCATCAATTTCATCGGGCCCATGGGCTACTTCATCTTTGGCCGCAAGCGGCTGCCCGGGGCCAAGTAGCCAAGCGGCAGGAGGCGGGGTGCCGGTGGTTCCGGCCAGCAGTATTGCGTAGGCGTGGAGCGGCCGTCCAGCTTCACCCTGTAAATTTGGATCCATGACCCCCGCCTCCACTGCTGCCATGACCCGCGCCCCCGGCATCTCCCGGGAAATCGAGGACGCGGCCTGGTTCGTCCTCGGCCCCGGGCTGCAGGGCAAGCCGTCGGCGCTGGACGGGCGGACCCTGACCTGGACCTCGGAGGCGGCGGCGGAGCTGGCGGAGAGGCTGGAGCGGCGCGCGCCGGACCCCAAGGCGCCCATGATGACCAACCTCCGGCAAAACCTCGACGGCGCGTCCCGGGAAGCCAAGCAGCTGGCAGTCGAACTGCTCTTCCTGCAGTCCCTGCCGCTGGCCCACGAGGTGAAGTCGCTGAAGGTCAAGCGCGCCCGCGTGGCAGAGGCTGCGTCATGGCTGGAGCCTCCCCTTGAGCTGCCCGAAGAGCTCTACCAGGGCATGACGGACCACGGCGTCATCAGGGACCGGACAGCGGAGTTCAACTGGACCATCTGGGACCACCTGAAATGGCTGTGCCGTTTCGTGCAGCACGTGGACCAGCAGCCGCCCACCAGCATCACCGCGGCGCTGCTGGACCCGCTGAAGTTCCATGCCCTGGCGGCCGGCACCCCGGACGACCAGCCCGCCATCCGCCGCAGCATCGAATTCCTGGCCTGGCCCAGCTACTTCGAGCCCGTGGTGGCCGACGTCGAGCGGCAGGAAATCCGGGATGCTTTCGCTTCGCTGGTGGGCGGGGCAAAGGGCGACAGCGAAGAGGACATCACCGCCGATATCCACCGCATCCGCCTGCACCTCGACGAGCAGGCAGGACAGCGCATCGACTGGTACGCCCGGCAGCTGGTCAGCCAATGGCGCAAGGTGGGCGACCCCGGGCACCGGGCCTGGCTGCTGCGGACCCACGGCGACAACACCGAACTGCTCACCGCCTGGCAGGGCGAGGAGAAGGTGACGCTCGACGTCGAACACCTCCGGCTGCTGGACCCGGCGTCACCGCCGGAGTGGTGCAGCACGCGGTGGACGAGGATTACAAACACCTTGGCTATGTGGAACGCGAGGACACCAAGACGGCCGTCTTCGCCTTCCTGACCGTCATGAAACCGGGCGACCTGGTCCTGTACCAGCACGCCGGCGCCGTGCGGCTGGGCGGCGTGCTGGGCGAACCCGACTACAACGACGACAACCGGCGGCTGCGCCGCAAGGTCCGCTGGTTTGACGAGGGGCACGCTACGGCGAGCCTGCCCCGCCACGTCCAGCGCCAGCTGGCCACCGCGGGCATCGTGGTCGACGTGACCCGCGTGATGCCGGCCCTGCAGGCCCTCCTGCCGCCGGAAGCCGAAACGGAACCGGACAGCGACACGGAAGGCGCCGCCGTCGTACCTCCGGTCCAGGAAGGCTTCCGCCGGCTGACCCCCGAATTCGCCGACTCGCTGCACATGGGGCTGGAACCCCTGCAGGAGATCGCGGACCTGCTGGAGGAGAACCGGCAGCTGGTCCTGTACGGCCCGCCCGGCACCGGAAAAACGTACCTGGCCAAGCACCTCGCCGCGGAGCTGGCCGACGACACCACCGACGAACGGGTCAAACTGGTGCAGTTCCACCCGTCCTACGCCTACGAGGACTTCTTCGAGGGCTACCGGCCGGACAAGACAGACGACGGCCAGGTGTCCTTCAAGCTGGTGGCCGGACCGCTGCGGCGCCTCGCGGAGGAGGCCGCCAAGCCCGGCAACGAAAAGAAGCCCTACTTCCTGATCATCGATGAGATGAACCGGGCCAACCTGGCCAAGGTGTTCGGCGAGCTGTACTTCCTGCTGGAGTACCGGGACGACCGCATCTACCTGCAGTACAGCCCCAACGAGCCGTTCACGCTGCCGGACAACCTCTACATCATCGGCACCATGAACACCGCGGACCGTTCCATCGCGATGATGGACGCAGCCATCCGCCGTCGGTTCTCCTTCATCGAACTGCACCCGCAGACCGAACCGGTCAAGGGCTCGCTGCTCCGGTTCCTGCAGGCCCGGCAGCTGGATACCACCCCGGCGCTGCTGCTGGATGCCCTGAACAGTGCCATCGACGAGTGGGACCGTGACCTGATGATCGGCCCGTCCTACTTCATGAAGCCGGCGGCCCAGACTCCCGCCGGGCTGCGCCGGATCTGGAAGTACGAGCTGATGCCGCTGCTGGAGGAGCACTACCACGGCCAGCTCACCCGGGCGCAGCTGGAAGAGCGCTTCGGGCTGGACCAGCTGCTGGGACGCCTTGCAGCAGGGTAGCCGCGCAGCATCACGGCGGCATCTGGTCCTGGACGAACTGTCCCGGGGCATCGTGGAACGTCTGGACCCTGCCAGCGCCTCGTTCGTGAATTCGAGCGGCCTGGCGAAGGCCTCTCCCATGGGCATGGGCCTGTACCGGATCGAACCGGTGGGCAAGGTGGGCTCGGTCCGCACGCCCACGGTCCAGCTGGATGTGCGGCCCAAGGACCGGCTGGGGCTCAGCCGGCTCCTGTTCCTGCTCAGCTACGCGGCTGACCAGGGTTTCCGGCCTGACACCGTTGCCGCCGCCGAGGAGGGCGGGCTGTGGAGCGCGTTGGCCGAGTCGCTCGCACAGCTGGCGGAGCGAGCCCTGGGCCGCGGCGTGCTGCAGGGCTACCTGACAGTGGACGAGTCGCTGCGGACCGTCAAGGGCCGGATCCGGATTTCGGACCAGATCTCGCGGCGGCCGGGCATGCTGGTGCCCCTTGAAGTTTCCTATGACGAGTTCACCGAGGACATCGCCGAGAACCGGATCCTGCGCGCCGCACTTGAGCGGATGGGGCAGGTTCCGGGGGTCCGCCCGGAGGTGCTGAGCCGGCTCCGCCAGCTGAAGGGAAAGCTCGACGACGTCACACGGCTTGCCGCCGGCGCCCCGCTGCCGCCGTGGAAACCCACCCGGATGAACCTGCGCTACCACGCGGTGCTCCGGCTCGCCGAAGTGATCCTGCGCAACGCATCGGCAGAAGCGGGCGAGGGCGGGCAGCAGACGGCCTCGTTCGTGGTGGACATGGCCCGGGTGTTCGAGGACTTCGTCGGCGCAGCCCTGCGGGCGGCCATGGCGGAATACCCGGGGGAGCTGCGGCTGCGGTACAACGCGCTGCTGAGCGAGGCCGTGCGGGACACGGACAGGCTGCAGGTCCGTCCGGACGCCGTGCACCTGCTGGGCGGACGGCCGGTGGTGGTCTACAACGCCAAGTACAAGGCGGCTTCGGATGCCGGCGCCTCGCTGACGGCCGACCACTACCAGATGCTTGCACACTGCACCGCCCTGGCCGTGCCCACCGCCTGGCTGGTCTACGCGGGTGCGGGGGAGATGAAGCTCCGCCGGATCCTCAACACGGACATCGACATCGTGGAGTTTCCGCTGGACCTTTCCCTGCCACCGTCGGACATCCTGGCCTCCGTCCGGGAGCTGGCCCGGCAGTCCTGGGGAGAAGTGGTCCGGCAGCATTCGGCGGTTGAGCCTGTCGAAACCACCACGGGTTTCGACAAGCTCAACCAACGGTGATTGAGCCTGTCGAAATCTAGACCGGGACCCGGAACGTGAAGGTGGTGCCCTTGCCCAGCTGGCTGTCCACCTCGATCGTCCCGCCGTGCGCTTCGACGATTGCCTTGCTGATGGGCAGGCCCAGGCCGACGCCGGGAATGGCGGTGCGGCGCACGTTGCTGGTGCGGAAGAACTTGGCGAACACTTCGGACGTGTCCTCCGCGGTCATCCCCATGCCGGTGTCCGAGACGCTGCAGGCCAGGTGGCCGTCCTCCTGTGCCAGGCTGACCAGGACGTTCCCGCCGTCGGGGGAGTACTTGATGGCGTTGGACACCAGGTTGTCCAGGACCTGGGAGATGCGGGCGCCGTCCACATGGGCTTCCAGCTTGTCCGGCGTCTCGGCCGCCAGGACCACTCCGGCCACTGCGGCCTTGGGCAGCGCGGAGGACACGCTGGCACGGACCAGCTCGGCAACATCCACTGTGTGCGGAGTGACAATCAGCTGGCCGTTGCGGCTCGCCAGCAGGTCGGACACCAGGGTCAGGAGACGCTCGGAGTTCCGCCGGATGATCTCCAGCATCTCCCGGTCTGACTCCGCCTGGTCGTCGGCCAGCAGGATCTCCACGTAGCCCAGGATGGAGGTCAGCGGGGTGCGGAACTCATGGGAGACGCTGGAGACAAAGTCGTCTTTCGCGGACAGGGCGTTCACCAGGTCCGTCACGTCGCTGAAGGCGATCACCGAGCCGGCAAACTTGCCGTCCGGATCCTTCATGGCACGCGCCGTCGTTACGAAGGCGCGCTGCTCCTTGCCGTCACCCAGCCACACGAGGTAGTCCGTGAAGGTTTCGCCCAGCACGGCGCGGCGGACCGGGCGGTCTTCCACGGGAACCAGGGTTTTGCGGTCTGGTCCGAACACCAGGAGCTGGGATTCGTTCGGGTCCGGGTTGTCCTTGGGACTGGCCAGGACGTGGTTGGCACGCTGTTTCCGGTTCATGAGGACGTCATGGCCGTCGGCATCCACGGCGAGGACGCCCAGATGCACGGTGTCCAGGACTGTATTGAGGAGCGATTCCTGCCGCTGGCTGGTGCGGAGGTTGGCCTGGAGCTGGGCGTCTTTTTCCTCCAGCTCACGCTGCTGCCGCATCATGCTCAGCGTCAGCACGCTCACGGACACACCGATTCCGAGCGTGATGACGGGAAGGAGCAGGGTCCGCGCAAAGTCCTGCGCGGTGAAGGTCCCCTTGATGAGCAGGGGCGCCCACAGGATGGCCAGCGGGGCGAGGAACGCCAGCCACAGGGCCAGCCTGGGTAGTAGCCGGAGGCGCACAGCCAGATCACCGGGAGCACTGCGAGCAGGCCGATGCTGGTCAGGCTCTCCAGGCCGCCTTCCCGCCCAGACCGATGGAGACGAAATCAAGCACGGGAATGGCCAGGAAACTCGTGTACGGCAGCCGCTCCCACGGAACGAGGTAGCAGGAAGCCATCAGCACGAGCTGGGAGACCAGGAACGCGACGAAAAAGGGGTTGCCCATGCCCTGGGGAAAGAACACCCACACCAGGAAAGCCGTCAGGCACGTTGTCACGAAGAGCGGCATCTGGCTCAGTGCTACGCGGTCCCGCAGCCGGTACTCGTGGAAGGGACGCCGGAAGAATCGCAGCCGTCCCGAGGACCAGGCGACGGGATCAGTCATTGCGTGGCGACTTTCGCGCGAGGGTGTAAAGGGCCATAGCAGCAGGATATCCGCAGGCAGCTATACTTCTGACGTTGGCTGCTGAGGGGGCACTATGAGTGATGCACGCGTTGGGCTGGTCATCGAGGATGACCATGATATCCGGGAACTGGTCCGCACGGTCCTGACCCAGGCCGGTTTCGAAGTGACAGTGGCAAGCAGCGGCGCGGAGGGCGTCCTCATCGCGAAGACCCTGAACCCGGACGTCATCACCCTGGACCTCGGCCTGCCGGACATCGACGGCTTTGAGGTATCGCGGCAGATCCGCGAGTTTTCCGACGCCTATATCGTGATGCTCACGGCCCGCACCGAAGAACTGGACACCCTGATCGGGCTGGAGTCCGGCGCGGACGACTACCTCACCAAGCCGTTCCGTCCGCGCGAGCTGCGTGCCCGTATCGCCGCCATGATGCGCCGGCCCCGGTCAGGTGCGGATACCGAGGCGTCCACGGTGGAGGCTGCGGAGGGCAACGGGCACTCCGAACGCGGGAACTACAGCCACAACGGCCTGGAACTCAGCTACGCTTCCCGCACCGTCGTGGTGGACGGCAAGGAAATGAACCTCACCCGCACCGAGTTCGAACTGCTCCATGCCCTGCTCGAGGCCGGCCGGACGGTCCGCACCAAGGCGGACCTGGTGCGCAGGCTGCGGGACGAGGATTACGACGTCGGCAGCTACATCAGCGAGGCCGACGAACGCTCAGTGGAAGTCCACATGGGCAACCTCCGCAAGAAGCTTGGCGATTCCCCCCAGCAGCCGCGCTGGCTGCAAACCGTCCGCGGCGTGGGCTACCGGCTGGCTCCAAGCGAGCACTGAGCCTGCAGCCGGTGCGTCGTCAGTTCGCTGCACAGGTTGATGGGGCGGAGGAACGTGGCGGCCAGCCGGGGAAGGACGACGGCGGCATCGGACGTGCGTGCGTCGGTGCGGATTGCGCCCTCGAGGTCCAAGGCAAGGCCGGCGAGCCGCTCGGCTCCCACCATTTGGCTTGACGTCTTCAGGCTGAGGACTGCATCCACCGAGCCGTCCAGGTCCCCGGTGGTCAGGGCCAGCCGAAGGCGGTCGATGCGCTCCGGCAGGCACTCGATGAAGTTGTCCACGAAGACCCTGCAGTACCCCTCGTCCTCCTCCAGTTCCTCCAGGAGCCGGTCGAGTACGGACTGGTCCACCAACGGCCGGGGGGCATCATCTGAGGCGCTCACGACGCTCCTTTCAGCTGGGAAGAACCATTGACGGAAACGTCGCGGGTTGGTGGTGCTGTGCCCTTTCAGGTTAGGTCTGCGGCCATTTTGCGGCGGGCTTTCCGGGGAGAATTGTGGGTTTCTTGATGGGAGGGCGGGACCTGCGCCCAATACTTGAGCCAGTGCTTCCTGCACGAAAACATCGCGGCTCCGGCCGCCCGTCAGCTGGGGATGGGTGCCTTGTTTCGAATGCTCAGGACGTTAGTTGTCGCTGTCTTCCTTGGGACCGGGCTCGCTCTGTCCGGCGTGCAGCCGGCCGCAGCCGGCGCTCCTGCCGCACAGGTGGCAGTCAACCCGGGGACCGGTCCGGCGGGATCCGCCGTCACGGTTTCCGGTACGGGGTTCAAGGCCTCCACCACGGGAACGGTGATCGTCGGTTCTGCCACGTTCCAGTTCCGCACCACGGCGACCGGTGCCTTCAGCGCCGGCATCACCATTCCCGCTGGCGCCGCCGGGAGCACCACCATCACGGCCAAGACCTCTTCCATCAAGGCCTCCACCGTTTTCGTCGTGCAGGCAGCGCCTGTACCCGCGCCCCAGCCACCCGCCGTCAGCACTGACCCGCTGCGTTTCGGCGTTGGCACTGCCGGGGGAGCCATGGCAGCGGCGGAGTTGGATGAGGTGGCCAATCTCGCCGGGGAGAGTCCCTCGCTGGTCCTGATCTACAAGGACTTCCGGCAGGCCCCGCCCCTGGCAGAGCTGGACGCGGTTCACGCACGGGGAGCCCTGCCGCTTGTGACCTGGGAGCCGTGGGCCTGGGGCGGCGGCGTCAACCAGCCGGCATACTCGCTGGACCGGATTGCGGCAGGGGATTTCGATGCCCGGATCACCGAGTGGGGCCAGGCCCTCGCTGCCTGGGCAAGCCCGTGATGCTGCGCTTCGCCCACGAGATGAACGGCAATTGGTACCCCTGGTCCAAGGGGTCAACGGAAACCAGACCGGCGACTACATTCCGGCCTGGCAGCACGTGCACGATCTTGTGGCGGCTGCCGGAGCAGGCAACGTGCAATGGGTGTGGTCGCCGAACGTTCCCTACTGGGGATCCACAGACCTTGCCGGCCTTTACCCGGGCGCTGCCTATGTGGACGTGGTTGCCCTGGACGGCTACAACTGGGGCACGTCCCAGACGTGGAGCAGCTGGATCATGCCGCAGGACCTGTTCGGCCCCGGCATCGCCCAGCTCCGGACGCTGTCTCCGGGCAAGCCCATCCTCATCGCGGAGACGGCTTCCACCGAGCTGGGCGGTTCCAAGGCCGCCTGGAACACCGAACTCGTGTCCTACCTGGCAGCCCAGCCTGACGTGGTGGGCTTCGTCTGGTTCCACCTGCAGAAGGAGGCCGACTGGCGCATCAACAGCAGTGACTCATCCGCGTCCGCACTTCGAAACGCCTTGCTGGCGCGGCGCAGCTGAATACCGTCAAGAAGCCGGCCGATCAGTGCCGCTTTCCAGGAAGCGCACCAGATGGTCCTCCAGCGCTGAACCGTCCTTGAGCTCGCACTCCCAGACGGTGAGGACCTCCCACCCGGCGTCCTCAAGCTGGCGGCGCTGGCCGGCGTCGCGCTCCCTCGTCCTGGAGCGCTTCGCCGCCCAGAATTCCGCGTTGGCCTTTGGGGCGTGCTGCCCAACCCGGCAATCGTGGAAATGCCAGAAACAGCCGTTCACGAAGATGACTTTGCGGCGGCCTGCGAACACCAGGTCCGGGTTGCCGGGCAGCCGCGACGTACCGGACCTGCCGTGCAGGCGGTAGCGGTAGCCCTTGGCATGGAGCAGCCTGCGCACTAGCAATTCGGGCTTGGTGTTCTTGCCTCGGATCCGGGACATGTTCCAGCTGCGCCGCTCCGGAGTCAGCTTGTCCGCCATACTCCAAGTCTAGGAGTGCTCAGATCTCCCGCTCGGGCTGTTCGCCGAACACGAAGTGCCGGCCGCTGACCGACTTTGGCTCGATCTCCACGTAGAAGTCCTTGAGCGTGGGCACCCAGGTCTTCAGGCCCAGCGCCTCCACGGCCTCCAGCTCTGCCGATTTGTTCAGCACGCGCGCGGTTCCGCGCAGCACCACTGACCAGGCCTCGTCCGAGACGATGCCGTCCGCCTCGAAGAGCACCGTGGAATTGATGGTCAGCTGTGCCAGTTTGTTGCCCGGCGCCGTCCGGAGGTAGATCTTCCGCTCCGCCGTGACGTAGTTGACCGGGAAGATATCCGGTTCGCCCGCAACCGAGACCACCAGCCTGCCGTGCTTGGTGTTCTCCAGAAGGTGCCATGACTGCTCGTCGGTGAGTTCGAGTACGGGTTGGCCGTCTGCGTGTTCAAACATCATGAAGCCATTCTTCTACTCATTGTAGAAACGCGCCAGAGGGTTGCCGGTTTTGCTTCAGCCGCTTTCAGCGGGAGCGGACGTTTGGCCGTGGCGCGAGCAGTGGGCCCACCAGCCCAAAGGGGAAACCTGTACCTTGAGCCGCCGCCCGCACCGGACGCAAAAGCGCGGGGGCTCCAGCTCCAGCCTCACCGCGCACGCCGGGTGAGGGTACGACGGCGGTGTGCTGCCGCCGTCGTACGCTTCCTTCTCGGCGGGGAGGCCGCAGTGCCCGCAGAAGGTGCGGAAGGCTGGGCCCGGTGTAGCGCCGGTGGTTGAGCCCGTCGAAGCCCGGTTCATAGTGTCTTCTGGAGTTCCTTGATGGGCATATTGAGGTCCACCAGGAGGTTGAGGTCGGCGTTGGCGGGCCGGCCGAGGGTGGTGAGGTAGTTGCCGACGATGACGGCGTTGACTCCGCCCAGCAGCCCGTCGCGGGTGCCGAGGTCGCCGAGGGTGAGCTCCCGGCCGCCGGCGTAGCGCAGGACGGTGCGGGGCATGGCGAGGCGGAAGGCGGCGATGGCGCGGAGGGCGTCCTTGCCGTCCATGACCTGCTGGTTCTCCAGCGGGGTGCCCGGCCGGGGGTCGAGGAAGTTCAGCGGGACCTCGTGCGGGTCCAGGGCGGCCAGCTGCGCCGCGAGTTCAGCACGCTGCTCGAGTGTTTCGCCCATGCCGATGAGGGCCCCGCAGCACAGTTCCATGCCGGCGTCCTTGACCATGGCGCAGGTTTCCAGCCGCTCCTCATAGGTGTGGGTGGTGACCACCTGGGGAAAGTCGCTGCGCGCCGTTTCGAGGTTGTGGTTGTAGCGGTGGACGCCCCAGCTGGCCAGTTGGTCCACCTGTCGGCGGGTCAGCATGCCCAGGGAACAGGCGATGTTGATCTCCACTTCCTCGTTGATCCGGTCGATGGCGAACTTGATCTGGTTCATGAGTTTGATGTCCGGCCCGCGGACGGCGGCGACGATGCAGAATTCGGTGGCGCCGGTGGCGGCCGTCTCCTTGGCGGCCTTGACCAGTTCCGGGATGTCTAGCCAGACGCCGCGGACGGGGGAGTCGAAGAGGCCTGACTGGCTGCAGAAGTGGCAGTCCTCGGGGCAGCCGCCGGTCTTGATGGAGATGATGCCCTCCACTTCCACGTCCTCGCCGCAGTGCTTCAGGCGCACCTGGTGGGCGAGGTCAAGGGCAGCAGGAAGAGCCTCGTCCGGCAGGCGCAGGACTTCCACCAGCTGGGCTTCGGACAGGCCGCGGCCCTGTTCCAGGACCTGCTCGCGGGCGGTCTCAAGGATTGGATGCTTGAGGAGTTGCGGTTGAATCGTCATAGGTGGTCCTCCGGCTGGCTTGGATAGCTTCCCTGCCGACGCTAGTTCTGCACTGCCCGCGTGTTTTTGTGGGATGGCCACAACGGCTGGCCGCCGGTTTTGTTGACAGCTTTGGTCAAGACTTAACACAGCGGAAACAGGTCCGTGACTGGACTGTCTTTCCGGCTGGATAGCGTCGCACCGGACCCCCTCCCCGGACGAAAGCGACCCTGACAGATGAGCAACGACCAACGGACACCGCAGCTTCTGGAGGCGCCGGCACCGCCTGGCGCCGCCGTCGTCGGAAGCGCCCCGCCAAACACCGCGGGTGGCAACACCGCGGCACTCAACGCCACGAAGGAAAGCCTGGAGGACTACACGCTGAGGTTTGCTCCGCGGTCCTACCGGAAGTGGAGCGCGGGCGTGGTGGCCACCAGCGCCCTGGGCGGGATCGCCTACCTCGCCGACTTCTCGATCGGCGCGAACATCGGAATCGCCTACGGCACTGTCAACGCGATCCTTGGCATCCTGGTGGCCGCGGTGATCATCTTTGCCACCGGATTCCCGCTGGCGTACTACGCGGCGCGCTACAACATCGACCTCGACCTGATCACGCGCGGCTCCGGCTTCGGCTACTACGGATCCGTGGTCACCAACGTCATTTTTGCCACGTTCACCTTCATCTTCTTCGCGCTTGAAGGCTCCATCATGGCGCAGGGACTCGAGGTTGGCCTGGGGATCCCGCAGTGGCTGGGATATTTTGCGTCCACGGTGATCATCATTCCGCTGGTGATCTACGGGATGAACACGCTGGCCAAGCTGCAGGTGTGGACCACTCCGCTGTGGCTGCTCCTGATGGTGGTGCCCGTGGGGTATCTCCTGGTGTCCCACCCGGAGAGCATCGACACCTTCTTCGCCTACACGGGTGAATCGGGCGACGGCGGGCCCAACCTTGCCTCGGTGATGTTGGCTGCCGGCGTCTGCCTGTCCCTCATGGCGCAGATCGCCGAGCAGATCGACTACCTCCGCTTCATGCCGCCGCGGACCGACGCCAACCGTGGCGCGTGGTGGCGGGCGGTGATCCTGGCCGGGCCCGGCTGGGTGATCTTCGGGGCCATCAAGCAGATCGTTGGCCTGTTCATTGCCATCTACCTGATCGCCACCCTCGATCCTGCCGCGTCCGCGACGGCCAACGAACCTGTCCACCAGTTCCTGGGCGTCTACCGGGAGATGATGCCGGCCTGGCTGGCCATGGCCCTCGCGGTGGTGCTGGTGGTCATTTCGCAGATCAAGATCAACGTGACCAACGCCTACTCCGGTTCGCTGGCCTGGACCAACAGCTTCACCCGCATTACCAAGACGTACCCCGGGCGGATGGTGTTCGTGGTGGTGAACCTGGCCATCGCACTTGTCCTGATGGAAGCCAACATGTTCGACTTCCTCAACACCATCCTCGGCTTCTACGCCAACTGCGCCATGGCCTGGGTTGTGACGGTGGCGTCCGATATCGCCATCAACAAGTACCTTCTGAAAATCTCCCCGAAGGTGCCCGAGTTCCGCCGGGGGATGCTCTACGCCGTGAACCCGGTGGGCTTCGTGTCCATGCTCCTGTCCGCCGGGATTTCCATCGCTGTGTTCTTTGGCGCGTTCGGGGCAGCCATCCAGCCGTACTCGCCCATCTTCGCGGTGGGCCTGGCGCTGGTTCTTCCGCCGCTGCTGGCCGCGCTGACCCGCGGCCGCTACTACCTGCGGCGCACGGACGACGGCATCGACCTGCCCATGTTCGACGCAGACGGGAACCCCAGCGACACCAAGCTCCTTTGCCACGTGACGGGGATCGAGTTCGAGCGTCCGGACATGGTCCGGTCCGGCCAGGACGCGCCCGACGGCGGCCCGCAGTACGTCTCGTCGCTCGCCCTGTCCACGGACAAGACTGGGAAGCTGGTCCTGCCTGCCCAGCGGTGACGGTCCAATCCGCTGGCGGACGTTCGCCCATAAAGAAAGCCGGTGCCTGGCGGCACCGGCTTTCTTTATTGGTTTTGCCTGTGGATAAGTTTGGTCGACTAATTGTGACGTGGGCTACCCTTAAGGCACTGTCCGGAGCACGCCGTCTTATAACTACTGGGGGAATAGCGGCCCATGGCTTTACACAACGTTGTTACGTCACGTGGTTTCCGGGCTGGAGCGCTCGGCCTGGCAGTTGCTCTTTCCCTTGGACTCGCCGGCTGCAATTCCGGGGAGTCGCCCGGACAGGGCGGGACCACCACTCCTGCGTCGACCAGCCTGGCCACCACCAGCGTCTCGCCAACGCCTACCCCGTCACCCACCGCCGCTTACAAGCCCGCCGACGCCTCCGGCCCAGCCCAGAACGTCCCGGTTCCCGTCATGCCCGGGGTGGCCAAGACTGAGACGAAGGAGGGTCTGGAGGCGTTTACTAAGTACTGGTTCAGCGTCCTTAGCTATTCCTACGAAACAGGTGACACCACTTTGTTTGATGGGCTTGCTCCTAACCCCTGCGAAGCGTGTCAGCAAGCCAGAAAAGTGATTTCGGACTGGCATTCTGAAGGTCGCTGGCTGGTAGGAGGCAAATTATCGACGCCCGTAACGAGTACGACCTTCAACAAGGACGAAAACGAGACATATCAGGTCGCTGTCCAGGTGCACCAAGAGCCTTTGTCCTACATGCGAGCTGATGGGACGTTGGCACGAACGGATCCTCAGGCCCCAGATCAAGGGAACTTGCTCATCGCCGTATTTGGGGACGGCGCATGGTCCGTTGTCGAAGTCGGAAGCATCGTCGGCTAGCCATGGCGTGTTTCCGAGCCCTCTGCCTCCTTTTCGCGGCAATAGCGTTTATCGGGCTGGGAGCTTTACCTGCGCACGCCACGGAGAGCGACGACCCGGAATTCGGCGGCGGATGGAACCCAGGTCTCGGAGTAACCGGTCATAAATGGGATAAGGATCGAAACAAATTTGTTCGTGTTGAACCCGGCGCCGTCTCCACCGATCCCAACGAGTACAAATACGAACTTCAGTGCCATCTTGGCGGGGGAGACTTCGATACCCCCTGCCTGGGCCGGCAGTTGGAGTGCAAGGACGGCCCCGACGGTGAAGACGGGATCCCGGTCATGTGGTTGTCCCGGCCCAGGGGAGTACCGGGTGGCGTCTGGGCGCACCACTCCGGACCCACCTGCCTCTACGACGCGGCGCCGGAGGACCTGCTGCCGCGCATAGCCGCTGACATCCAGCGGGAATTCCAGAACCTGCCCATCAACGCGGGAACCGTAACAGCGCAACCAAGCCCGCACACGCTCCGCGGTGCTGAGACCAACTTCTACGCCGAGGCAGTTGAGCAGCAGTTCGACATCACCATGTTCGGCCAGGCCGTCCATGTGGTCGCCACCCCGGTCCAGTACACCTGGAACTACGGCGACGGCACGGTGTTCGGTCCCCAGCCCTCCATGGGAGGCCCGCTGCCGCAGGACCGCTGGGGTGAAAAGACCCGAACCAGCCATGCTTATGGACAGACCGGCGACTTCCAGGTTGTCCTGACCACTTCCTTCCAGGGCACCTACTCCGTCAACGCCGGCCCGCCGCTGCCCATCCCCGGCCAAGGCCAGTTCAGTGCACCGCCCCAGACCGTCAGCGTCTGGCGTTCGCTGACGCGCAACTACGCCGACGACTGCAACGCCAACCCTCAGGGCCAGGGCTGTCCCGGCGCGGCTGCATCCCGTTAGCCCGTTCCGCAGCATCCAACAGGTTGTGATTCCGGTCGCATCCGGAATAGTTGCACGCGCGCCCCAGTTGGCATGGGCAGTACGTCTTTAGCCTTCGAAAGGAACTGCGCATGCTGTTTTCCCCTCTCACCCTCGGCGAGCTTGAACTCCCCAACCGCCTGGTCATGGCGCCCCTGACCCGGCTCCGCTCCGGTGAGGAAGGCGTCCCCGGTCCGCTCGTCGCCGAACACTACCGCCAGCGCGCCTCCCTGGGCCTCATCGTCAGCGAAGGCACCTACCCCAGCCCCGCGGGCCGCTCCTACCCGGGCCAGCCCGGTATCTTCACCCAGGAACAGATCGCCGGCTGGAAGAAGGTCACCGACGCCGTGCACGCCGAGGGCGGCCGGATGTTCGCGCAGATCATGCATGGCGGGCGGGTTTCGCACCCGGACGTCACCGGCGGCGTCCCCCTGGTCGCGCCGAGCGCCGTCGCCATCGAGGGTGAAGTCCGGACACCTTCCGGAAAGCAGCCGTACCCCGTCCCGCACGCCCTCACCACCGACGAACTGCCCCTGCTGATCCAGGAGATCGTCGACGCCTCGGTGAACGCCATCGAGGCCGGTTTCGACGGCGTGGAGCTGCACTCTGCCAACGGCTACCTACTCCATGAATTCCTGGCCCCCAACTCGAACGTCCGCAATGACAGCTACGGCGGCTCGCCGGAAAACCGGGCCCGCTTCGTCATCGAGACGGTCAACGCCGTGGTGGCAGCGCTGGGCGCCAACCGCGTGGGCATCCGGATTTCCCCGGAGCATAACGTGCAGGGTATCGCCGAGACCGACCCGGCCGATGTGCGCGCCACCTACGAAGTCCTGGTGGACAGCATCGCCCCGCTCAACCTCGCCTACCTGAGCATCCTGCACCACGAACCCACGGGTGAACTCGTGCAGGACCTCCGCGCCCGCTTTGGCGGCACGTTCCTGGTCAATACGGGTTTCGGTGTGGTCACCACGCGGGAAGAGGCAGTGAACCTCGTTGCCGACGGCCACGCGGACGCTGTGGTGGTTGGCCGGCCCGCGATTGCCAACCCTGACCTGGCCCGGCGCTGGAAGGAAGCCCTTCCCCTCAACGAGCCGGATCCGTCCACGTTCTATGCAGATGGCGCTAAGGGGTACATCGACTACCCCGCCTACCAGGGCTAGTCAGCCCGGACACATGGCGACGGCGGCACCTGCAGTGGGTGCCGCCGTCGTTGCTGCGCGGTGTGCTGTCCCGGCAGCGGAGCCGGAAGCCATCCGACGACTTCCGACTTACGTTTTTGATGTGGCCCGCCGGACCCCTCTGGAAGCCGGCGGTGATCAGATGCTACTCCATCGAATTTACTTTTACCAGACCCCCGCCACGGGCAGTTGCCGCACCGGCTGAACAGGCCTACAAAACGGCTTCCCGGCCGGTTCCTTCCTTCATCACCAGCTTGCCGTCCTCGATCGATACGAGCACGCTTTTCGGCTTGCCGGTCACCTTCGTGATCGCCTTGAGCCCGCGGTTGGTCACCTCCACGCCCACCTGGGCGCCCTTCGCCGGCAGCTCCACGGAGACCTCGGACGCTATGCCAAGGATCGGATTGGTGGACACGCCAAGGTCACGCCGCGCCTGTTTACCGTTCACCGTCACGGTGATATTGGCTTCCTCGAACCCCTCCTGAAACACAATCAGCAGTTCCCGCATGGCGGCCTCTTCCTCGAGCTTTGTCCCAGTGACGGCACCTCCACTACAGCACTTTGCGGGCCTGATCGGAATACCCGCGCCGGGCCCGAACCAGCCAGGTCCCGGGCGCTGCGCCGGCAGCAGTGGAGCGGCGCAGGCGGGTAAGGCAAGATGTTCTGGTGACTCAACTGCCGCAAGCACCCTCTTCCGTTCCCTCTGCAGTGCCCACGGGCGACGATGCCATTTACGCCCAAATCGCCACCGAGCTGGGCGTCAAAGCTTGGCAGGTCAGGGCCGCGGTGGAACTGCTCGACGGCGGATCCACCGTCCCGTTCATCGCCCGGTACCGCAAGGAGGCCACCGGCACCCTGGACGACACCCAGCTCCGCGACCTTGAGGAGCGCCTGCGCTACCTTCGTGAACTCGCGGACCGCCGTCGTGCCGTCCTGGAAGCGGTGGAGGCCCAGGGCCAGCTGACCCCGGAGCTGAAGAATGCGATCCTGGCCGCGGACACCAAGTCCCGGCTGGAGGACATCTACCTTCCGTTCAAGTCCAAGCGGCGCACCAAAGCACAGATCGCCCGGGAAGCAGGCCTGGAACCGCTGGCCGAGGCCCTCCTCAAGCGGCCCGACCTCCAGCCCGAGCAGGAGGCGGCGAAATACCTCAACACCGAGCACGCGATCGGCGACGCCGCCGCCGCGCTCGCGGGTGCCCGCGCCATCCTGGTGGAGCGCGCGGCGCAGGATCCCGACCTGGCCGCAACCCTGCGCGAGCGGCTCTGGACGCAGGGCCGCATGGTGTCCCGCGTGAAGAAGGGCAAGGAAGCGGACGGCCAGAAGTTCGCGGACTATTTCGAGTTCGCGCAGGCCCCCGCCGGGATGCCGTCGCACCGGGTCCTTGCGCTGCTGCGCGGCGAGAAGGACGGCATCCTCGAGCTCGACCTCGCCGAGGCGGATCCCGCGGACGACGACGCCCTCGCCGCCGCCCGTTCCCGGTACGAGTCTGCGGTGGCCAGGTGCCTCGGGGTCGCCGACCGCGGCCGGCCCGCCGACGCGTGGCTGATGCAGACCGCCCAGGTGGCGTGGCGGTCCCGCGTGCTGGCCCGTCTCACAGCGGACCTCCGCGGCAGGATGTTTGCCGAAGCGGAGGACGAAGCTGTCCGCGTTTTCGCCGCCAACCTGCGCGACGTGCTCCTGGCAGCCCCCGCCGGCAACCGTGCCACGCTCGGCCTAGACCCGGGCCTGCGCACAGGCGTGAAAGTCGCAGTGGTGGATGGCACCGGCAAAGTGGTGGCCACCGACACCGTGTACCCGCATGCCCCCGCGAAAAAGTGGGACGAAGCCCTGGCCACCCTGGTGAAGCTGGCGCGCCAGCACGCCGTCGAACTCGTGGCCATCGGCAACGGCACCGCATCCCGGGAAACGGACAAGCTCGCCGCCGAGCTGATCAAGCTGCTGCCGGACGTGGACCGGAGACCGCAGAAGCTGGTGGTGTCCGAAGCCGGCGCATCAGTGTACTCGGCATCCGCGCTCGCAGCCGCCGAGCTGCCGGGCATGGACGTTTCGCTGCGCGGCGCGGTGTCCATCGCGCGCCGGCTCCAGGATCCGCTCGCGGAACTGGTGAAGATCGACCCCAAATCTATCGGTGTGGGGCAGTACCAGCATGACGTGACGGCGTCGAAGCTGGACCGCAGCCTGGACGCCGTGGTGGAGGACTGCGTGAACGCCGTGGGAGTGGACGTCAACACCGCTTCGCCCGCGCTCCTCAGCCGGGTGGCCGGCGTCGGGCCCCTGCTGAGCGAAAACATCGTAGCGTACCGGAACGAGCATGGCCCGTTCGCCCGGCGTACCGACCTGAAGAAGGTCCCCCGGCTGGGAGCCAAAGCCTTCGAGCAGTGCGCGGGCTTCCTGCGGATCACCGGGGGAGCGGAGCCACTGGACGCGTCGAGCGTCCACCCGGAGTCCTACGCGGTGGCGCGGAAGATTCTGGTGGCCGCCGGATCTGCGCCCGCTTCCTCGCTGGATGCCAGGGACTTTGTGGATGACACCTTCGGCCTGCCCACCGTCACGGACATCCTGGCCGAACTGGACAAGCCCGGCCGGGACCCGCGCCCTGCCTTTGCTGCCGCCACCTTCTCCGAGGGCATCGAGAAAATTTCCGACCTGAAGCCGGGGATGGTGCTGGAGGGCACTGTGACCAACGTGGCGGCGTTCGGGGCCTTCGTGGATATTGGCGTCCACCAGGACGGCCTGGTCCACGTGTCCGCCCTGGCCAACCGGTTCGTGTCTGATCCCCGCGAGGTAGTGAAGTCCGGCCAGGTGGTCCGGGTGAAGGTTCTGGAGGCGGATCCGGAGCGGAAGCGGATCTCCCTGACGTTGAGGCTCGACGACGAACCCGCCACAGGCGGGAAGGGCACCCGGGGTGCCGGTGCGGGAAAGCCCGCTGCGGAGAGGTCAGGCGGACGGCCGCAGCCTGCCGAGCGCGGGGCGCGGCAGGACGCCGGGCGCAGGCGGCAGGACCACCCGCAAAAGACCGGTGGCCGGAACACCTCCGGCGGCGGCCGTGGATCGTCTCCCAGGCCGGAACCGGCGAACACGGCCATGGCAGAAGCGCTCCGCAGGGCGGGACTGGGGAAATAGTCCGGTAGGGCCTAGGCCAAGGACAGGGTGAAGGCCAGGACGAACCCGGCTGCCGTGCTGAGGGCCACCGCCGGGCCGCCGTGTTCGTAGGCCTCCGGCATGAGGGTATCTGCCAGGGATGCGATGACGGCGCCGGCGGCGAACGCCAGCGGTATCGAGATGGCCTGAGGATCCGTCCCGGACAGCGGCCCTGCGCCGACAACAACGGCGATGACCAGCAGGGCCGCGCACCCCAACCAGAGAGCCAGGATGCTGCCGGTCGAGCGTCCTTGGCTCCGCATGGAGGCTGAACCCACCAAGGCTTCGGGGGAAGTTGGAGACAAAGATCGCGGCGAGCAGGGCCAGCCCGCCGGTGCCTTCACCCAGCGCGATTCCCAGGGCAACGTTCTCCGGCACCCCATCCAGGGTGACCGCGGCCAGCAATGCCAGCCCTGCCGCTCCTCGTGTTGAGGCAGAAGTGGCACGCTTATCGGACGCGGCAGCATCCGTATCGAGCTTGGCGCTGCCTTGGAACTCGTCCGCAGGTGTCGCCTGCTCCGGCTTTCCGGGCTGTGCCCACCGGTCCAGAAGTGCGCTGAGGACCGTGAACACCACCGCGCCACCGATAAGCCCGATGGCCGCGCGGATGATCCCGCCATGTTCATAGGCATCTTCGAACAGTTCGAAGGCCAGTGCAGTGATCAGCGCCCCGGCGGCGAACGCGAGCAGCATAGCCAGGAGCCGCTTGGGCAGCTCAAAACGGACACCGATAAAGGCACCCAGAACCAGTGCACTGGATGCTATGACGCCGAACCACAGCGACATCAACATGCGGCAAGTATAGGAGGGCCTTGTTGACGTGGGAATACGTTGTGCTTGGGGCGCGCGCGGCGGACTTTCGGCAGCGCAGGCTTTCTGCAATGGTGGATCATGACCTATTTCCTGGAGTACACCATCCCCGCCGCGTCCGATGATGCCGAGTTTGAGTTTCCCCATGATGAGATCAACTCGGGTACCACCGTTCCGCTGACCCAGACCGGTGCCGAGGTGGTACACACCACCGAGCTCCCCGCCCGCACCGGCATCATCGGTGCCACTGTGCCGGAGGCCAAGCTGGAAGCGGAACAGCTGATCTCGCACAGCCGGGCCGCCGAGGCATCCTTGTACTTCGATCCCTCCAACTCACTGCAGCCGGGCGTTGGCACGCTGGTGGCGACCTTCAGTGAGGGGCAGGGCTGGCGCGGCGCCTGACCTGCCAAGGGCCCGAAAACTGCCGCGGGCCCGAGGTTACCGCCGGCCCAGGGTACGCATGCCGTTACTGCCGCTTCCCCGTAACGACTCGCGGCCGCCCGAACCGGCTGCGCACCCCCGAAGAATAGAGGACTGACTCCGGCGGGCCGCTCACTCTGATCCCGGCAGCTTCCACGAGGCCGTCGTCCAGATCATGCAGTTCCGCCGCGTACAGCGGCCACGGTTCGTGGGAGTTCGGAATGTAAATGGTCCGGCCCCTGAAAGTGCCGTGCATGCCGAAACGCGCCGTGAGATGGACCGATAAGGGATCGTCCACCGCCGCATTGAAGTGCGGCACCACACTGAACCTGCTCCGCGCGCCCCGCCTGAAGCGGCGGACGGTGTAGCCTTGGGCGCCGTTGCCCGTGGTCCCTGGCGCACTCCAGCGGTGGTGGCGTATCCGCGACCAGACGTAGGGGATTTCCGCCGCCCTTGCCGCCAGGACCACCGGCAACCGGTCTGCGTCCAGGCTGAGGAACACTACGCCGCGCGTGCCGTCCGCTTCCCGGGAGTAGAGGCGGACGTTGACCTCGTTGAAGGTGCCCAGGTACGGAATCGCCGGGCCCCGTCCGATGCCCGCTTTCCGCATGCGGAATCCAATGAGGCCCACCCATGACGACCCGTCGAACACGTCCGGCCGGGTTCCCGCCGGCATGAAGCGGGCAGCCTCTGGTTCCGGGATACGCCAGTGGAGGAAGATTGCGTCTGTCCAGCGCTGGTCCATAATGGTGGGCAGTGGCAGTTCTGGCGGGCTGGGCCAGAGGGATCCGGCGTTCGAGTGTTCGTCCACAGCAAGATCCCTTCACATGGCCCACCCTCGCCTCAGCGGCGGGGTACCCACCCTACCTAACGTGCTCATGGGACGGGTTACCCAACGTACCGCATGGATCAAACAGCCTTGCCCCCGCCCTCCTAGCTTCTTGAAGAGGCATTTCCCTCCAGTAGGACGCGACTAAAAAGGCGAGTACTCATTACTGGTGAATACTCGGGTTGGCCGACTCTATGCTCGACCTACCCCGGGCCAAGGAACTGCCAAGGCCCAACAAGCGCTGACTCAGCAGTGCTTCCCCATTGGCCAGAGTTTTCCACACGCCAAGAAGAGGTGAGGCATATGTCTATCTCCACTCAGCCCCCCATTTCGCTCTCTAAGCTCGCAGCAGCGCCGGTGCGGGCGTCGATCAGCGTGGTCATCCCGACCTTGAACGAGGCCCAGAACATTCCCTGGGTCCTTCGGCGTATGCCTCTGTACGTCGATGAGGTGGTAATCGTCGACGGCCGGTCCACTGACAACACCGTCGGAGTGGCGCGGGCAGTGCGCCAGGACATCAAGGTGGTGGACGAAAAGCGCAAGGGCAAAGGTGTGGCGCTCAGGTCCGGATTCGCTGCCGCGACCGGTGACATCATCGTCATGCTGGACGCCGACGGAAGCATGGATCCGCAGGAAATCGGCTGGTTCGTTTCTCCACTGCAGCACGACTATGACTTCGTCAAGGGTTCCCGCTATGTCACCGGTGGGGGGTCGGAGGACCTGACATGGCTGCGGCGCACCGGAAACCGGGCGCTGACCGGGCTGGCCAACGCGGTTTTGCACAGCAACTATTCCGACCTTTGCTACGGCTACATCGCCTTCCGGCGGGAATGCCTGGATGTCCTGCAGCTCGAGTCCGACGGGTTCGAAATCGAGACGGAGCTGATCGTCCGGGCCGCCAGGGCGGGCCTTCGAATCGCCGAGGTCCCCAGCTTCGAACTGGACCGCATCTCCGGAGTGTCCAACCTCCAGACCTTCCGGGACGGCTGGCGGGTCCTGGGGACGATGGCGCACGAATGTCTCCTGTGGGATTCACCCACCGCCGGTGCACGGCCGGAGGCCCTGCGCCGCGTGAAGTACGCCTACGCCAGTGTGAGTTTCCCGCGGACACCCACGGATCCGCAGAGCGTTCTTCCTGTTGTGAGCGTGGCCTGACATGGAGTACCTACCTTCCCCAACCGTCTCAGTGATCATCTGCGCTTACACCGCAGAGCGCTGGGACTGGCTGCTGGATGTCATCGAGTCGCTCCGGGGGCAAACCCTTGCACCGAAGGAAGTCATAGTGGTCATCGACCACAACGAGGAACTTTACGAGCGGCTGGCAAAGACGGCCGACGATATCACCGTAGCGAGGAACACCGGCCCGCGTGGGCTCTCCGGGGCCCGCAACACCGGTGTGGGCCTGGCGGACTCGGACGTCGTCGCCTTCCTCGATGACGACGCCGTGGCGGCGCCGGACTGGCTTGAACGCCTGATGGCCCTTTATGACGATCCCGAGGTGCTGGGCGTGGGCGGCCGGGTGGAACCTCTCTGGGAAGCGGGGCGGCCTGTTTCTTTGGCGAAGAGCTCGACTGGATTGTCGGCTGCAGCCACCGGGGCCTGCCACGGGTGGCATCCGAAGTTCGAAACGTCATCGGTGCCAACATGTCCTTCCGGCTTAATGTGATCAGAACGGTGGGCGGTTTCAACCACTCCCTCGGCCGGCGGGGCTCGACGCCTTTGGGGTGCGAGGAGACGGAGATCTGCATCCGGTCGACCATGGGCTCCCCCGGGAGCCGGATCGTCTACGAACCGGCGGCGCTGGTGCGCCACCATGTTCCGGCAAGCCGGGGAACCATTCGCTACATGCTTTCACGGTCCTGGTCGGAGGGGATCTCGAAGGCCCAGGGTCAGCCAGGTCGTTGGGCATAAGCGGGCCCTCGGCCCGGAACGCAGATACGTCCGCAGCATCCTTCCCCGGGCGTTCTTTGCAGGGATTTACGACTGGACCCGCGGAGATCCCTCGGGACTGGGCCGCGCGGCTGCTTTCGTTGCGGTAGTGGCCTATACATCGGCAGGCTACCTCCGCGGACGCCAGCTTGGCCGTGTGCCTGGTCGCCCCCTGAACAAGCCGGTCCTGGCCGGAGTGAGTCCATGGCGGGACGTGCAGTGAACGGCGTCGGCAAGGCTCGGGGGCCGACACCGTCCAGTCCAGCAACACCATCCGACCAACACATCATCTAGACAGGGGACGAACATGCGCACTAGACAGACCAAAGCACTCAACTTTGACATCCACGGCCGCATCAACATCAGCGTTGATGCACAGGCGCCGGCAGCCCACCAGCTCAAGACCATGTTGGCGTGTTTCGCCACCGACTCCGAACGGCCAGCCCACATCGTGGTGGATGACCGGCCGGAGCCGATGCCGGATGCGGGCCACCTTGAGCACGAGCTCGCGTACACCGAGAACGCCGTGCGCTTCAATGCCGACCGGGTCCAGGTGGTCCGGGACGCGGAGCAGTGGCGCATCCACGGCGCAGGCGAACTGCTCACGTCCGTAGTGCCCGTCCTCGATGCCGCCATGGTTGAGCGCGGAGCCGCGATGATCCATGCTGCAACGATGGCTTACCGGGGCCACGCGATCGCGCTTCCTGCCGCCGGAGGCACCGGCAAGACGAGCACCGCCGCGAAGCTGATGCGGCGCGAAGGATGGTCGTTCATGGGGGACGACTGGGCCTTCCTCGCCGAGGACGCCACCCTGCTCGGCTACGCCAAGCCGATGTTCATCAAGCCGCACCACCGGAACATCTACCCGCACCTGTTTGAAGGTGTCCGGAAACCCCTCGTCCCGTCGTCGCTCTCGCAGAGCGTTGGCCGCCTGACCACGCTGGTGCACCCTTACGTCATCCGCTATCCGCGGCTCGCGGACTTCTCCCGCAAATGGTCCCCCGAGCACCGCATGGTTGACGCCGGAGCAGCCTTTCCCGGACGGCAAGTGACCACCTCGGCACCACTCGCGGCCTCCATCTACATCGAGCGGTACGAAGGCAGCCATACACAGGTTCTGGAGAAGAGCACCGACTGGATGGTTGACCGGATGATGGGCAACTTCCACATCGAAATGGCAAGCTTCTCGCAGCGGGTGGTGACCGGCCTGGCCGCCACGTCCGTCGTTCCCTGGCGCGAGCACTTCGCGGCCAAGGGGCTCGTGCTGAGCAAGGCGCTCGACGGACGTCCCTGCCACCTGCTGCAGGTGCCTGCCGCGTGGTCGGCCGACCAGGCATCCGATGACATTGTCCGCCATCTTGAGGAGCTGCTGCCGGCGGTCCTCGACGAGCAGGCATAAGGGGTGGGGGCCGTGGGTCACAGCACTGCCGACGTCACCGCTGTAGTTCCGGCGCGCAACGCAGAACACCTGCTCCCGCGCTGCCTGGAGGCCCTGCGCCAGTCAGGGGTCGCCGAAATCATCGTGGTGGACGGACTCTCCACCGACCGCACCGTCGAGATCGCCCGGGCGGCAGGAGCCCGGGTGGTGAGCGACGAGGGGCGGGGCCTGCCTTGGGCCCGCACGCTTGGTGTCCGAAGCAGCAACACGCCCTGGGTCCTGCTCGTCGACGCGGACGTCGTCTTTGGACCAAACGGCGTGGTCGACCTGCTCGATGAACTGGTGGAGGACAGGTACGACGCCCTCCAGGCAGGACTGGAAAGCGTCGCCGGACCGGGCTACTGGGGGCAGGCGCTGGCCCACCACCACCGCACTGGCCGCAGCCGCAACTGGTTCGGCCTTGTGGCGACAATCGTCGACCGGGAACTGATGATGGGCGTGGGCTTCGACGACTCCTTCAAGTCCGGCGAGGACATCGAACTGCGCTGGCGGATGCGGCAGTCGGGGCTGCGGACGGGTGTGTCACGCAAAGTCGTCGTCGAGCACCGTTTTGCCGCCGACGACTTCGACTTCGCGCTGGACCAGTTCCTCATGGACGGAACGGGGCTGGGAAAGATGATCCGCAAGCACGGCTGGCGCGGTGCCAGGCTGGCCCTGCTGCCCGCTGCCGCGGCGGTCCGCGGCAGCGCCCTCAGCCTCGCCGCCGGCCAGCCGCGCTGGCTGCGGTACTACGCCGCCTTCTGCTGGTACAACTACGCGGGATTGGTAAAGGGTTTCGCATCGTGAGGGGCGAGCGGGGGGCTGCTGCAACGGACATCTCGACCCTGGTCCGGCACTCCGCGCTGCGCAGCTCGCTCGGCCTCATCCTGGCCAAGGCCGCCCAAACCGGCTCGGGCTTCGCGTTCTGGATCGTGGCCGCGCACGCGGCCGCCGAGCGTGAGGTCGGGCTCACCACGGCAGCCGTGTCCGCGGTGCTGATCTGCGCGCAGTTGGCGATCCTGGGCGCCGGGTCTGCCGTGATCGTCTCGGTGGGGCGGGGTGAACCGCCTGCCCGGGTGCTGGATGCGGCGTTCGGCATCGTGGCGGTGGCCAGCACCGTGCTGGCCCTTGGCTACCTCGTGCTGGAGGCGACCGTGGCGCCGGAGACTGCCTCGGTCTCTGTTCTCTTCTGGCTCATGTTCCTCCTGGCTGCCATCACGGGGACAATGGGCACGGTCATGGACCAGGCCCTCGTGGCGCTGGGGCGGGGCGCCAGCGCCACCCTGCGGTACACCGTGGGCGGGTTGGTCTCGCTCGCGGCCATTGCCCTCGTGGCCTGGCAGGCGCATCCCGCCCCGGTGGACATGCTGATGGCCTGCTGGACCCTCGGGACCGCCGTGACAGCGGTCATCGGGGCGGTACAGCTGAGGAGGCTTATCGGCTACAAGCCCCGGCCAACGCTGCGTCTTGTACATGGCCGCTCAGTGCTGATGCTGGGCATTCCGAACCAGCTTCTTACCCTTAGCGAGCGCGCACCTGGACTGCTGCTGCCGCTCCTGCTCGCCCACATGGTGGCACCGGAGGCCGCCGCGTACTGGTATCCCGCATGGATGATGGCGTGGGCCGCCTACACCGCTCCGATGCTGATGGGCATCGTCCAGTTTTCGGAGGGCGTGCGGGAACCTGACCGCCTGGTGGCGACCACCTGGGCCACTCTGCGGTGGTCGCTCGCCGTGGGCGGACTGGCCGCCGTCGTCCTTGTCCTCTTCGCACGCCCGCTGCTCCACCTGCTGGGGGAGCAATACGCGGACGCATCAGCCGACGCCCTCCGGCTCTTGGCGGCCGGCGTGGTCGCGTATGCAGTGCTGCAGGCCTACAACGCTGTCTGCCGGGCACGTGGCCGGTACATGGAGGGAATAGCGGTGGGGGTGACGCTGGCTGTCGCGCTCTGCACCGCCGCGCTGTGGGCCGCTGAAAAAGGCTCGACCGCGATGGCCCTCGCCTGGCTCGTGGTACTGACCGTTGGGGCCGCAGCCGTGGGCCTTCGGCTCCTCGCGATCCTGCGGGGCGTGACGAGAGAGGTGCGATGATCAGCACGCTCGAGCTGCCCGAAGAGACCAAGCAACGCTGGAAGCCGCGAGACATCTGGTGCGCACTGGCAGGCCTCGTGTCGCTGGCCCTCGCCGTGGGGGCCGCCTCAGCGGTGACCTTGCCCGTCACCAGCGACTTGGGGCTCGTGGCGATGCTGCCCTGGCCGTTCTGGGTGGGTGTCGTGCTGCTGAACGTTGCCTTCGCCGCGGCGCTTCGGGGGGACGCCGTGGGTCCGGCGCACCGCGTGGTCATGCTCTGGCTGGTGGTGGTGCTCGTCCTCGTCCTCTTCGGGACGGCCCTGTTCGTGACCGACGTACCGCGGGGAGAGGTGGCATTCCGCCACCTTGGCATCGCCGACGCGCTGTCCGATATGCAGCGGGTTGATCCGGGCATCGACGCGTACTTCAACTGGCCGGGCTTCTTCGCGCTTCTGGCCACACTGCTGGCGGCGACCGGCCTTGATCCGGTAAGCGTTGCCCTGTGGGCGCCGGTGCTCAACGTCTTTCTGTGGCTTGCCGCCGTCGGCGTAGTCATGCGCTACCTCACGAATGACCCGAGGCGTCGCTGGCTGGTGCTCTGGATCTTTTGCCTCGGCAACTGGCAGGACCAGGACTACCTGTCTCCGCAGGCCTTCGGTGTTTTCCTGTACCTTGTGATCGTCGCGCTGCTCGTCGGCCCGTTGGCCGCGCTGCCGCCCAGGTTCCGCGGTTTCAGGCGCGCCGACCTGGCGGCCTGGTGGCAGGAGCGGCGGCCCGCTGATTCCCGGCCGGGACACCGGGTGGCTGCCCTCGCGATGGTCCTCTTGCTCGTTGTCGTGATCTTCGCGAGCCACCAGTTGACTCCGTTCATGGTGCTGTTCGCCATCACCACCCTCACCCTGAGCGGCCGTGTCTGGCCCAGCCAGTTGCCCCTGATCACCGCGGTGGTGCTGGTGCTGTGGTTCGTCTATCCCGCGAGTGCCTACCTCGCTGGCCACCCTCCGATAGAGGACGCAGGCTTCCAGGGCGCGGTGGCGACGAACGTCGTCGAACGTGTGGGCGGTACCCCCGGACACCTGCTGGTGGTGCAGCTCCGGGTGGGTCTCACGGTCGTGTTGTGGCTGCTTGCTGCGGCCGGGGCGGTGCGCGAATGGCGCAGAAGGCGGCTGGACATCCGGGTGGCCATCCTCGCGGCTGCGCCGTTGATGCTCTTTCCCGTGCAGTCCTATGGCGGGGAAATGCTGATCCGCGTCTCGTTGTTCGCCTTGCCCTTCATTGCCCTGCTGGCCTGCTCAGCCCTGCTGCCGCCCGACGGCAGCCTTCGCCTCTCCATCCGCAGGGCGGCGGCCTTGGTGCTCACCTTCGTGGTCCTGGCCGTGCTCAATGTGACGGGCCGGTTCGGCAATGCAGAGTATGACCTCTTCAGTGACAGTGAAATGGCGGCCGTCACCGCCGTGCAGAGCCTGGCCCCGCCAGGCTCGGTGATCATTTCGGCTGCGCACCCAACACCTTGGCGGGACCAGACATATCTGGAGCACCAGTACCGGACCATCGACGACCTGTGCTCTCCCGACTTGTCGGCGGCGACGTGCGGGCCGATCGTCTACAACTTTGTGCGGCATAATGCCCAAGGCGGCTTCCTGATGTTCCTGCGCTCGTCGGAGGCCAGTATCGTGCTCCAGGGCGAGAGCACCACGGAGGGCTTCGCCGAGCTGGAGGAGTGGCTGGATGCCCAGAACGGCGTGAGGCTCGCATTCAGCAATGCGGAGGCACGCGTCTACCGGATGACACCATGAACGGCGGAATCAGCCGGCCCACCCTGGCGCTTGGCCTCGCTGCCGTCGCACTGTCAGTGGTGACCCTCGTGGGGCTGCCCGGACCGCTCCAGGCGCTGGTGGCTCTTACCGTCCTCGTCCTGCTCCCGGGGCAGGCACTGGTTCGGCTTACGCCGGTGACCGACGCCGCGCTTGCAGCGCTGCTGGTCGTGGCGCTTGGCATCGCCACGCTGACAGCCGTCTCCACGGCGATGTTCTACCTCACCGTGTGGTCGTGGCAGGGGTGCGTGGTCGCGATGGGTGCCATCACTGTCCTCGCCTGCTTGGCCCGGGAACGCAAGGAGGCCCCGGCATGATCGATTTCCCCGGAGTGCTTGCTGCGGCCGCCCTGCTCACCACCCTGATAACGCTTGAGGTGCGCCATACCGGACAGGATCCGGAGCAATCCGCAGGCCCGCGGCACGCGAACCGGACCGTCAGCCGGATCGCGGTCGCCGCCGTCTGGACGGTCTTCCTGCTTCTTTTCGTTCCGCGCGTATGGGAGCTGATCACGTGAGCCGCGCGGCGCGGTGGTGGCTCCTCAGCGACCTTCACCTGGATGACTCCGACGACGATCCCCGCCACCCCGGCAGGGAGTTGCCCGGGTTCCTCCGGCGCGAGGTGCTGGCGGCCCGGGGGCGGGAGCGGCACGTGGTCTTCGTCGGTGACACGTTCGAACTGACCGGGTTCAGCGAGGACGAGAGCCTGGCCCGGCTCAAGTCCATCCTGGACCAGCACGTGGACACGTTCCGGACGCTGCAGGAGTGCGCGGCCCTCGGCGTGCAGCTGCATTTCGTCTGCGGCAACCATGACGTGGAGCTGGCCCGGCCCTCCGTGGCGGCCAGCCTGGCGGAACTGCTGTCACCCGTGGAGCCCGGGCGGGTCCGTGTCCACCCGTGGTTCCTGCATGTTCCTGGCGTGCTCGTCGCGGAGCACGGCCACCAGCACCATGCCCTGCACCGCATCCCGGAATTGCTCCGCACGGCGGTCAACGGCACCGACGGGCTGGATTTGCCTCCGCTTGCGGCCTGGCACGCCCAACCATCGGGGTCACGCCTGAGCCGTGCCGGCGCCGTTGCCCGTGCCTGCCTGGCGTCCGAGCGGGCAGAACGGCGCGTCCGGTCGGACGCCTACGACGTACTGCTGCAGTCTGAGTCCCGGCGCCTTGCCCTCGACGAGGACGTCGTTCGGGAACTGGCGCGCCTGTCCAGGTTCCGGACGGTGTCGGCTGTCCCGCGCACCGCCACCCGCATGGTCCTTGCGGCCGCCGGACGCAGCATCGCCAGCGAGCAAGCCCCTGCCGCTGCCGGCCGGTTCGCCCGTACCCTCGAGGCTTCGCGCTCCGGGGTCGCCTGGTACATTTCAGCCCACACCCACAGGGCGCTGGAGTCCCCGCTGGAGGACTGCTCCACCCGGTACATCAACACCGGTACGTGGTGTTCGGACGTCCGCGGCCGCGGACCTGACCAGTCGGACCGCCGGGCGTTCCCGTATGCCATGGTTGACGTCACGCCTGCCGGAGAAACCAGCGGCGGCCTGCGGTACTGGCACCCGACCGCGGGATCCTAGCGCGGCCGTCGGCTAACCCCGGGGCGGGGGAGCCGCCGTCATTTACGGATGACGGACGCCGTTGCCGGCCAGGATGTCCCGGTAGCCCTCGCGGAATGACGGGAACGCGTACGTGAAGCCGGTGCCCCGCAGCAGGCCGTTGCTGCAGCGCTTGTTGCCGCCGCGCGCCGGTCCGGCATCACCCACGGGCGGCTGCGGCAGGTCCATGGCGGCAGCCAGGAACCGCAGCACACTGCCCAGGTCGGCGGGATCGTCGTCCACGCCGATGTAGACCGGCGCAGGGTCGGCCGGCACGGACACCAGGTGGACAATGGCTGCGGCAGCGTCGTCGCGGTGGATCCGGTTGGTGTAGCGGACATCTTCCGGGATTACGGCTGAACCGCTGCGCACCTGGTCGATCAGCCGCGTCCTGCCCGGGCCGTAGATGCCGCCGAGCCGAAGGGACACAGCCGCAGTTCCGGTTCCCGCCAGCCGCGCCCGCAGCGCATCTTCGGCTTCAACCAGCACACGCCCGGAGAACCCACCGGGGGCCGGGACCGTGTCCTCATCCACCCAGCCCCCGCTGGCATCGCCGTAGACCGCCGTGGAGGAGACAAAAAGCACCCGCGCCGGCCGCACGCCGTCGCGCTCCAGGGCGTCCAGCACGTGCGTGACGCCACCCAGGTAGGCCGCGCGGTAGGCGTCTTCCGTGGGAGCATCGGCGGCAACGGCAATCACGACGGCGGTGGTGTCCTTGGGGACGGCGGGAAGGTCCGGAGCGCCCAGGTCAGCCGCAACGCCTTCGATGGCGGCAGGCAGTTTCCCGGGGGAGCGGCGCCAGCCCACCACCCGGTGCCCCAGCGCTGCGAACCGAAGGCCCGCTTCCGTACCAAGGTCGCCGCAGCCGGCCAGCAGGATGGTCATGGCTAGGGAGCCTCCACGGCGAAGAAAACGCGCGGATCCTGGAGGAGGGCCGGGTACGCGAACGCGGAGCGGTCAATAATCTCCGTGACCTCGAAGTGCCGGCCGAACCGGCCGTCCTCGAGCGTGATGGGCCGCCCCACCACCTGGCCCACCGCAAACTTCTGTCCGTGTTCGAACGGGACGGCCACCGGCGTCTTGCCCGGAAGGGTGGAGAAAGCCTCCTCCTGCGCCATCCGTTTGCGGGTGGGCTTCTTCGCCTGCGGCTTGGCCGGGGCCTTCCGCGGCTGCCTGGACGGGCGGCGCGAAGACTCCTCAAGGTAGACGGGGGAGTAGTCGTCCGCGCCGGCTGCTGCGGCGATGCTGCCGCTCACGGGCGGAAGCGCCACCGTGTCCAGCGACTGGGGATCGACGTCGTCGTGGGGATCGCGGAGGATCCACAGAATCTCGCCCTCGGGTTCCCGGGGCAAGAACTCATGCCGGGGTTCCGGCCACACGTAATCCATGTCCGGCACCGCGTCGGCGAAGACCGGGCTGTAGAACTTGGGTTCCTTGTGGACCAGCTTGGAGCGGTGGCTGAGGTGGACGTCAGGATCGCCCAGCCACGGGGGCATCGGAATCTTGCCGGCGTAGTCCGGATGTGCAGCCTGCGGTGCGAACTCGGTGATGTTCGCGCGGGTGTTGTCCGGGTGGCCGCGCCGGGTCCATTCATCCACCATTGCCAGCCCGTACATGGTCAGCGCCGGCACGTAGCCCATCCACATGCGGATGGCAGGGTGGGTCTGCCAGCCGTATCCGGGAATAACCAGGGCGCGGAGCGTCTGGAGCGCCTCAACCCGTTGTTTGCCGAGCCGGGCGGTGTCCAGTGCTGCGGCGCTCTGCCGGAAGTCAGGGTACGGGAGGAAGGTTTGCATTCATTCAGTCTGACGGCACCCGGCGGATGTTCCAATTGCAGTGCCGCCGGCCACAGGGGAAGCCTTCCGGGTGTCCAGATAGTGGACTGATGCATGCGTGGGGAGGTTAAAACCACTAAGATCTCCGCAACCACCCCCGCGTTTTGGAAGCTCCCTCATGACACTAACACCTGAAAAGACCACCGGACACGCCCACCCCAGCATGCCCCGTTTCGGGCAGATGCTGGCTCCGGAAGCAAAGGGCATCCTTGTCCTCGATGAGTTCACCATCGATCCCCACGCCGCCCGCAAGGAGCAGCACCGCTTCCGCGACGGCATCGCCGCCGTCGCCAAGACGATGCGCCGCATCGCGGCGCTCCGCGTGGTGATAGCCATTGTGGCCATCGGCAACCTGCCGCTGTTCCTGCTCTCCAGCGGCTGGTGGATCTACGTGGTTTCACTTGCCCTCGTGGTGGGGGTCCACACCGCGGTCACCCTGCTCAACCGGCACGAACCCCGCATCAAGCAGAAGTCTGCCCTGGAACTGCACATGCACCGGGAACGCAGCGCCAACTACCGCAAGGTCCGGGACGCCGTGAAGTACATGATCGATACCCCCAGCCGCATGAACGAGCACCTGTACCTGGAGCTGCTCGCCGTCAAGCGGGTGGCGCTGAACCTGGCCCACGGCACCGTTGCCCTGCTGGACACGAGCGATGACTCCGCCTGGAAGGTCCGGATCGTCCGCGAGCTGCCCGCCAGCTAAGCCCCGCTTACCGGATTAAAGGAACGACGCCGGCACTCCCCTCGTGGGGGCGTGCCGGCGTCGTCTTTTGGTCAACGGAATTTGTCTATCGCCGACCTGCTTGGGGAGCCCCGGAGGGCTGGGCAGCATGGGCTGCCGGGCAGCTCCTACGCGGGAAGCTGCAGGACCTGGCCTTCAAAGACGAGGTTCGGGTCCGAGATGGTGTCCAGGTTGGCGTCCGCAAGCTGCTGCCAGCCGCCCTGGATGCCCAGCTTGTCCGCCACGATACTCAACGTGTCCCCGGCTTCCAGCGTGTAGGTCTCTCCGCTGAGGGCCACTGAGGTGGCGTGCTTGGCGGCGGGAACCTGTGTTGCCGCCGCCTGGACGGGGCAGCCTGGACCGGCACCTGCTGCACCGGTGCCTGCTGGATTGGTGCCTGCTGGACAGGTGCGGTCCCGGTGGCGCCGCCGCTCAGGCCGAGCTGCGCTGAACAGGACGGCCATGCGCCCCAGCCCTGCGAGGCCTGGACCTGCTCCGCCACAGCGATCTGCTGCTCGCGGCTGGCGTCCGCCGGCGAGCCCGTGCCGCCGTACGCTGACCAAGTGCTGGCGCTGAATTGCAGGCCGCCCGAGTAGCCGTTCCCGGTGTCGGTGGCCCAGTTGCCGCCGCTTTCACACTGCGCCAGAGCATCCCAGGTGGAGGTGCTGGTGGTCGCATTGGCTGCCGTGGCCGAAAGTGCCAGGCCGGCGGCGGAAATGGCCGCCACGGTGGCTCCACGGCGCGCGACAGTACGGAAAGTGGTGTTTTTCATGTGGTGATGCTCCTGAAGGCCACCGGCGCTGGTTCCGTCCCCGGAGATCGTCGCGCCACTGCCCGCCCCTGACGAATAGAGGTCAACTTCGGTGGCTGCCGCTGGGCAGTTCTGGTGGAGGCAGCACCGGGCATTCATGCACCCGCTGGACGGGTATGCATTTCACGCTAGGACATGGCCGTGGGGTTATCAAATCGAGATCTTGCCGGGAGTGTCGAAAGCTCCGGTGTTCCGCCGGTGGGCGGGAAATCTCCCGGGGCACTATCCTGACCGGATGGAAAACATTGCCGGCGCCACCGCCGCGCCCGGAACCGAAGCCGACGAATCAGAAGGCGGCGCCCCGGCCCGGGTCCTCCCGGTAGCCGAACTGCACCTGCACATCGAGGGAACCCTGCAGCCGGAGCTGATCTTCGCCCTGGCCGAACGCAACGGCATCACGCTGCCGTACTCCGGGCTGGACGAGCTGCGGCAAAAATACGAATTCACCGACCTGCAGTCCTTCCTGGACCTGTACTACGCCAACATGGCCGTGCTGCAGACCGAAGAGGACTTTGCGGCCATGACCCACGCCTACCTTGAGCGCGCAGCAGCCGCCGGCGTCCGCCACGCCGAGATCATGATGGATCCGCAGGCGCACCTCTCCCGCGGCATTTCCCTGGAAACCTGCGTCAACGGCGTGGCATCGGTGCTGGCCACTTCCCAGGAGGACTTCGGCATCTCCACCATGCTGATCGCAGCCTTCCTGCGCGACCTCCCCGAGGACTCGGCCCTGGAGGTCCTGGACGGACTGCTCGCCATGGAGGCGCCCATCGGGGCGATCGGCCTGGACTCCGCCGAGGTCGGCAATCCTCCCGCCAAATTCGAACGGCTCTACGCCAAGGCCCGCGAAGCAGGCCTGCGGCTGACCGCACACGCAGGGGAGGAGGGACCGGCGTCGTACATCATCGAAGCCCTTGATGTCCTGGGTGTGGAACGCATTGACCACGGCATCCGCTGCATGGACGATCCCGACCTGGTGGAACGGCTCGTTGCCGCGCGGACCCCGCTCACGGTCTGCCCGCTGTCCAACGTCCGGCTCCGTGCCGTGGACACGCTCGCCGACCACCCGCTTCCGGCGATGCTCGCCGCGGGGCTGAATGTCTCGGTCAATTCGGATGACCCGGCGTACTTCGGCGGCTACGTGGACGACAACTTTGCCCAGCTCAAGGCGGTCTTCGATCTGTCCGATTTTGACAAGGCCCGCCTGGCCGCGAACTCCATCCACTCGTCCTTTGCCTCCGAGGAGCGCAAGGCCGAACTGCTGGAGGAACTGAACAGCGGGGAAGTCGCGCCCTGACGCTGCTGTGTCCCAGGCAACAACTGCAGGGCGGTGCCGCTAAACTGGGTGCCGCAGGCGTGTCCGGGGATTGCAGGGCGGCACCCATGCCGGCGCTATGAGGGTTATGCAACAGCCCTTACCCGAGACCTTCGCCTCACTTTGATGCGGGATCCGCTTCATAGTCGGTCACGACACGCAGAGTTAACCAATTAAAGTCGCGCGATTTTACGGGCAGTTGGCAAGATGCCTATGACCGATCGCTTTCATAAAAGGGGAATCATGGCCAAGTCCACCGCAGAAAACACTTACCTTCGTCTCAAGACCGTCCTGGATGTCCTGACCGAAGGCGTGTGGTCAGGCGATGCACTGAACGCGGGCCAGGTCCTCGCCGAGGCGACCGCGCGCGTGCCGTTCAACGAGCACGAAGCCGAACTGCTCAGCGGCGGAATTCCCCGCGGCCACAAGACGCTCACCACCGCCACCGCCAAACTGGTCAAGGCCGGCTGGCTGGTGAAGGGCCGCTCCGGCTGGACCATCACCGAGGACGGCATGCGTGCCACCGTGGCGTACCCCGATGCGGTTTCATTCGCCACCGCGCTCGACGCCGGCACGCCGGTTCCTGCCGACACCCCGGTTCCCACCGCTCCCGAAGGATTCGTCCGGAAGGTGACCGCGGCTCCCGTTGAGCCCGTGGCCAAGGAAGCGCCGGCCAAGAAGACCACCGCCAGGAAGACCCCGGCCAAGAAGGCCGCCGCTGCCGTGGGCAAGGCGGCGAAGGCACTTGAAGAAGCCGTTGAGCCGGTAGTGAAGGCAGTCAAGGGCAAGACGGCGGCCAAGCAGCCTGTTGCCGCCGGTTCCGTTGCGTCCGAGGGGTTCGAGGGACCGGACGTTGAGACCCACCCGCAGCCCGAAGCCGTGGCCGTTGCCGGTGACTTCAACACCATCCTGGGCGCACCGGAGAACTGGGCTCCCCAGTACGACGAAGCACAGATGGAGTTCGATTTCCTGGACCAGCTCTGGAAGAAGAGCGCCGAGCTGCCGGCCGGCTTCTACACCTTCAAGATCGCCCTGAACCGTTCGTGGGACGAGAACTACGGCGCATTTGGCACGTTCGATGGTCCCAACCACGAACTGCACCACCCCGGTGGCACGGTCACCATCCGCTACAACCACGCCACCCGCGACATCACCATCAACTAAGCGGTCCGCTCCGCCCAACTGGGTCGCAGCAGCTGTCGTTTTGGCCGCCCATAACGACACCTACTGCTACCCAGATGGGGTGGGGCGACGCTCCTGAGGAGGCTCTCCATGGCCGGCCACGACGGTTCACCGGCGGGTTCAGCGCCGGGTGGTTCCCCGACCGGAACGGTCCGGCTCAGCGCACGCGTGTTCGGCGTGGTGCAGGGGGTTGGCTTCCGTTTCTGGACGATGGGCAAGGCCGAGGAACTGGGCCTGACCGGCGAGGTGCGAAACGTCAGCGACGGCTCGGTGGCCGTGGTTGCGGAGGGGCCTGAGCCGCAGGTCGCTGCGCTCCTCGACTGGCTGAAATCAGACCGGACCCCGGGCAGGGTGGAACGCGTGGAGGAATCCCTCACCGCGGCCGAGGGAGGCTTCAACAGCTTCCGGGCACGCTGACCGGCGGCTTCCTCCACTTGCCGTCTTCCTCCACGTGCCGCCTGCCTCCAGGCCCTCCCGCCGCTACTCCGCGCGCGGGCTGAGCCCAATGAAGGCGCCAAGTTCCTCCAGTGCAGCGGGCCGGTGCGGCATGTAGCTGGTGAGCTCGGGGGAGCGGATGACGACCGCCCGCCACTGGCCGCGGGATACGGCTACGTTGATCCGGTTCCGGTTCAGCAGGAACTCTGCCCCGCGGGGAGCCTCCGCCACGGCACTGCACGCCATCGAAACAAAGACCACCGGCGCCTCCTGGCCCTGGAATTCGTCCACCGTTCCGACACGGACCGCGGGCAGGCCGGCCTCTTCCAGATATTTCCGGACCAGGTGGACCTGTGCGTTGTAGGCAGCAACCACCAGGAGGTCCTGCTGGTCCAGCGGCCGCGCTTCACTCTCCGGACCCGCCGTCCATTTCAGGCCCAGGTGGCGCTGTGCCTGCCGGACCACTTCGGCTGCCTCCTCCCTGGAGCTGGTGGTGTTGCCGGTGTGGTCCACGAACACAGTTTCGACGCCGGGCGGAAGCCCTTCGAGCTCACGCAGCGACGCCGCAGGGGCCGACTGCAGTTTCCCCTCGTAACTGAGCTGCGACACCGCCCGGCACAGTTCGGGGTGCATCCGCCAGCTGTCCGCCAGGAAGTAGCCCAACCAACCGGGCAGGGTTGCGTGGCCGGCGGCGAGCCAACCCAAAGCGGACTCGTCCACAGGCTCCGGATGTGCACCCTGGGTCACCTGCGGCAACTGCTGGGGGTCGCCGAGCAGGAGCAGCCGGCGGGCGGCACGGGACACCGCAAGGGTGTTGGCCAGCGAGAACTGTCCCGCCTCGTCAATCACCAGCAGATCCAGGGAGCCGGCGGGAACTTCCTTTCCGGTCATGGTCCACGCTGTCCCGCCCACCAGGCACCCGCCGGACGCTGACAGCAGGCGTGATACGTCGCCGTCGGACGTTAATGTCCACGGAACGTCATGCGGTGCAGCCAGCTTCTTGCCGACCACCGCCGGGTCAACGCCGCCAACCTCGACGGCCCGGCACAGCAGGTTTTCCACCACGTTGTGGGATTGCGCCACCACGCCCACCTTCCAGCCTTCGGCCACAAGCCGGCCGATCACGTGGGCGCCGACGAAGGTCTTACCCGTACCCGGAGGTCCCTGGACGGCAAGGTAGGACCGGTCCAGGTCCCGGAGCGATGCTGTGATGGCGGCGGCGTAATCGGCAGAACCGTCCGGGCCGTGCCGGACTTCAGCGGGGCCGGGCAGCGAGCGGAACCGGGGCGGCTGCTTCCGCAGGATGTCCAGTCCCGGCTGGGCGGGCAGGGACGGGAGGGACGATCCCACGGACCGGGCGATGTCGGCGATGGCTGCCTCGATGCTGGCAGTAGCCAGGGGCTGGTCTTCCGTGAGTGCAACGGGGAGGTGCGGGTAGGCTGCCACCTTCTTCGATTCCCGCTCCGCGATGGTGATCAGGGTATGTTCCGGGTTGTCCGGCGCCGGGGAGAGCTCATTGATCATGGTGCCGAACGTGTAGGCCCTGGCCCCGGGAGCGGCATCCGGCGCCGACATGCCGTCCGGCGGTGGAGCATCGTAGAGCCGGCACCAGGTGGAATCCACACGGAAATCCGAGCCTTCCGTCATGGTGCCGCGCAGCCGCAGAACCCGGGTGCGCATCCGCTCCCGGGGCTTGGCCAAGGCCCAGTCTGATGACACCTCGGCGGACTGCACCACGAACACGTTCCGCTGCTCGGACCAGTTTTCGAGTGGCGCCTCCACCCGGTCGAAATGCTGCCACCAGAATTGCTTGCGCTCCCGGCGGTGGTAGCCGGTGGCCGCTGCCACCATGGCCAGGGCCCGCTCGTCGTCGGTCCAGGGCCGGTTGTCCGGCAGGCCTGCCAGGTACTCGCGGAGTGCGGCCTCCTCGGGTGCCTCGTCCACGGCGTCGCGGCGTTCCCGCCCGGCCAGCGGCTGCGCGGGTTCGGTTCCCGGCCGGTCTTCCGTGGCCCGGGCCCCGGCTTCCCCGGCCGCGTCCCCCGCCCGTGCCCCGATTTCCAGCAGCCAGTCCCGGAGCCGGAGGGTGGACAGGCAGTCGTACTGGTTGTAGTCGGAAATGGAGGCAAGGATCCTGTCCGCCTCCTCCTGGTGGCCAGCGTCCCGGGCCGCGCAGTAGGCGGCGTAGGCGACGACGGAGGCGCCGGCATCCTTGACGTCGCCGGAGCGCAGGTTGTCACCCATGTACAGCGGTTCGAGCTTCTTGATGGAGTATGACGCCTCGGAGATCCGCAGCGAATGCCGGACCGTGGCGTACAGGTCCACCAGGAGGCCGTGCCGGAGCCAGTCGTCCACCGTCTCTTCGCCGGCCTGGTGGGCCAGGGAGAGGTTCCGGAGCGCCGTCTTTTCGTAGGGGGCGTAGTGGTAGACGTGCATGTCCGGGTAGCGGGCCCGGCGTTCCTCCACGTAGGCAAGGAAATCGAGGAAGGCACGGCGTTCCCCGGACCGGGAATGGGCCCAGAACGGGCGGAAGACGGGGGTCCCGGCGGCACCGGGCTCGGGGGCCTCGATGACGCCGAAGAGGTATTCGATGCCCCACACGCCGGTGGCGGGGTCCTGCCAGAGGGGGTCACCCTCAAAATCGAAGAAGATGTCGCCCGGGCTGGGGCGGGGAGCGACGTGATGGTGTGGTCCGGCAGGACCGTGTAGGACACGGTGTGCGGGTGCCCGTCCTTGGTGAAGGTCCGTGACCCGGCAACCTGGTCCAGTCCCAGCTGCATGCGGGCCTGCCGCCGCAGCCTTCCCACGGAATCAGAGGCTTGTTCGGGCGGTATGGCGGCGAGCTGGTCGATGGTGGTGATGCCTTCGGCGTGCAGCTTCCGGCGCCGCACCACTGACATCCCGGCAACCATCAGCAGGTCACGGTGAACCTGAACCTGCTCGGCACAGTAGTCGCACCGGCCGCAGTGCACAACGCCGGGCTGCTGCCACTCCACGGGGACCGCGGCAGCCCGGTGGGCGGCCGTCAGCTGGCGGAAACGCCGGCGCCGTTCGCGGAAAACGGGAAGCAGGTCCGGGAGGGAATGGCTGCTGCGAAGCCAGTCCTCGCCCACCCTGGTTCCCAGCACCAGCGTGACGACGGGGGAGGGATCCAGTCCCATGCCGATGAGCTGGTCACCGTATGCGGCGAGCTGCAGCAGGGCGCCCACCTTGGCATGCCGGGCGAGCTTCGTATCCCAGACTTCGTAGCGCCCGGGGTTCCCGGTTCCTGCGGCCTCGTTCACCAGGAAGTCGGCGTAGCCGAGGAACTCGCCGTCGAAGAACGTGGCCTGGAAAACGACGTCGGCTCCGGACCGGAGCGCCAGTTCGGTCTCCGCATGCTTGGCCTGCAGTTCGCCGCGCAGGTTATCCCCGCGGTCCAGGGAGTACACCCCGGCACCCCGGCTGGCGTCCCACTCGCCGTATTTCCGGATCAGGCTGGCCAGGACCGCCCGCTCGTGCCGGTCGCCCAGTTCACCGGCCCGGACGCGCATCTCATCCGTGGGGAAGTCGGCTTTCGGGACGCGGCCCAGCTTTTCGTCCAGGATGCGGAGCGCGCGGTACTCACACTCGCTTGCGGCCACCAGATCGCTGGCGGAAAACACCAGGTCCGGCGCCGTGCCGGCGCTGGCAGCTTCGAGCAGAAACATGGGGCCTCCCCATTGACAGCCGGGCCGGAGGACGGTTCCTGGGGCCCTGGTTTACACCTGCACCAAACGTAGCAAGAGGGGCCGACAATACAGCCCTAGGAGAGCCGGGCGACGTTCCTGCGGACGGGGCGGCGGGCGGTGCCGTCGGAAAAGAGGTCGGGGGAGGAGGCCTGGATCCGTTTAACATCCTCGAACACGCCGCGCAGGTGCAGCCGCAGCGAACTGTCCGCCTCGGCAACATTCCTGGCTTCCAAGGCATCCACCACCGCGGTGTGCTGCTCGATGAGGGTGGACACCGGACGCGTGTCGATCAGGCTGAGCCGTCGTGCCCTGTCGAGGTGCGCTTTTGCCGAGTTGACCGCCGTCCAGGCCGATTCATGACCGGCCAGGCGCAGCAGTTCGCGGTGGAAATCCTCGTCCAGCCGGAAGAACTCCTCGATGTCCCCCTTGGCTTCGGCATCGCGCTGGCTGGCCAGGATGTCGCGGAGGCCGGAAATTCCCGCGGCGTCGGCTGCAAAGTCGTGCAGGGAAGCACATTCGATGGCTTCGCGGACGAACTGGGCCTCCGCAACCCTGGAAAGGTCCACGAGGGACACAAAGGAACCAATTTGCGGAAAAACCTGCACCAGGCCTTCCTCGCGCAGGAGGATCAGGCTTTCGCGGACGGGTGTACGGCTGACGCCCATCTCCTGGGCCAGCTCATTTTCGGACAGGGGTTCGCCGGGAGGAAGCTCCAGTGAAATGATGCGGCGCCGCAGCGCCTCGAGTGTCTGGTCGCGAACGGACAGCCGTGGAATCTGTCCTCTATCGCTCTTGCCGGTAGCCATGGGACCAGTCTAGCCATCGTTGACAAACTAGAATGGTAGTGCTTGTATGGTAGTCGGAAAGCCGCGGAACAGCAGACCGGACGGCCCTGCCCGGAATACTCTGGGAGGCACAGGCCGGAAGGACGGACACCTCGTACCCTGCTCCCTACTTCAAGGGCGGCGACTTCGCACCTCTCCCCAACCCCCCTTTCATCGCCTGCAAAGGAGCACCAGATGACCGAGAGCATCTCGCCACCCATTACCAAGCCGAAGGCAAAGCCCACCAAGGAACTGGCGAAAGTCGCCGTCTCCGGGTGGCTGGGGACGGCCATGGAGTTCATGGACTTCCAGCTGTATTCGCTGGCAGCAGCCATCGTCTTCAACAAGCTCTTCTTCCCCGACGTCAGCCCCGTTATCGGCCTCATCGCCGCCATGGCAACCTACGGCGTGGGCTATGTTGCCCGCCTTGCCGGTGCCGTCTACTTCGGCCGCATGGGCGACCGGATCGGCCGCAAGAAGGTCCTCTTCATCACCATCGCCCTCATGGGTGCCTCCACAACGCTGATCGGTGCTCTCCCGACCTACGCGATGATCGGCATCTGGGCGCCCATCCTGCTGGTGGCGCTGCGCCTGGCGCAGGGCTTTGGTGCCGGCGCCGAGATCGCCGGCGCAACCGTGATGCTGGCTGAGTTCGCTCCCGCCCGCCGCCGCGGCCTCATCTCGTCCCTTGTGTGCCTGGGAACCAACTCGGGAACCCTCGCCGCCTCCGCCATCTGGGCAATCCTTGTGTCCACCCTGTCTGAAGAAGACCTGCTCAGCTGGGGCTGGCGCATCCCGTTCCTGTTCAGCTTCGTGCTCATGATTTTCGCCGTCTGGGTCCGCCGCTCGGTCAAGGAAAGCCCCGTCTTTGAAGAGCGTGCTGACGTGGTGGACGGCGTTGCACTGTCCAAGCGCGAAATCGCCGCTGCGGACGAGTTGGCCAAAACCAGCACCATCGAAGCAGCACTGCACCAGCGCAAGGGCAAGGCGTTCCTGATCGCCCTCGGCCTGCGCTTCGGGCAGGCAGGCAACTCGGGCCTGATCCAGACCTTCATCATCGGTTACCTCGCCACCGTCCTCCTCGTCGACAAGAGCGTGGGCACCACCGCCATCATGTACGGCTCGCTGCTCGGGTTCGTGACCATCCCCGTTATGGGCATCCTCGGTGACCGCTTCGGACGCCGGCCGCTCTACCTTGCACTGAGCTCCCTCACCGCGCTGTTCGCGATCCCCATGCTGCTGATGGTCACCAGCGGAAACACCGTCCTCATCACCGTCGCCATGATCATCGGCCTGAACCTGGGCGTCCTGAGCCTCTTCGCCATGGAGAGCGTCACCATGGCCGAGTTCTTCGGAGCCCGGACCCGCTTCACCCAGCTCGCCCTGGCCAAGGAAATCGGCGGCATCCTGGCCACGGCCATCGGCCCGCTGCTGGCCGCAACGCTCACGGCGATCACCGGCCACTGGTGGCCCCTGGCCGCGATGCTCATCGCGTACTCACTGATCACCCTCGTCTCCGCCGCCGTCGGCCCCGAGGTCCGCGGCCGCGACATGGTCCGCCTGGAAGACGCAGTATGAAAGCCGTTGTAGTCCATGGCGCCAACGACCTCCGGATCGACGAACGGCCCGAGCCTGTAGCCGGCCCCGGCGAGGTAGTGCTCGACGTCGAGTGGGGCGGCATCTGCGGATCGGACCTTTCGTACTGGCGCCACGGCGGCTCGGGGACGGCTGTCCTGAAGTCCCCGCTGGTCCTGGGCCACGAGGTAGCCGGCCGGATTGCCCAGCTCGGTGCCGGCGTCACGGACCTCGAGGTGGGGCAGCCGGTGACGGTGCACCCCGCGGAACTGGTGGGCGACGGCACCATGCCGGAGCGCCTGGCCAGCCGGACCAACCTCTACCCGCAAATCCGGTACTTCGGCTCTGCCGCCTTCGACCCCCACACCGACGGCGGGTTCAGCGAACGCAAGCTCGCCCGCGCCTCGCAGATCCGCCCGCTTCCGGAGGGTGTGGACACGTTACACGGCGCCTTGGCGGAACCCCTCGCCGTCGCCCTGCACGCAGTTGGCCGGGCAGGCAGCCTCACCGGCCGGGACGTCCTGGTCAACGGTGCCGGCCCCATCGGCTCCCTGGTGGTCGCGGCGGCCAAGCATGCCGGCGCGAGAAACGTGGTTGCCACGGACATCAGCGAAGCATCACTGGCTATCGCGAAGGCGATGGGCGCCGATGAGGTGCTGAACGTCTCCAACGGCGGCAGCCTCCCCGCGGACATGGAGCTCGTGTTCGAAGCCACCGGCATTCCGGCGGTGCTCGGCGGGGTCCTGCGCGCCACCGCCCGCGGCGGAACCATCGTCCAGGTGGGCAACCTGCCCGGCGCCCCCGCCCCTGCGGCACTCGGCGACCTTGTCACGCGGGAAATCACCTGGATTGGTTCCTACCGGTTCGTTGATGAAATCACGGACGCCCTCCGTGCCATGGCCGAAGGACTCGACGTGTCGCCGGTCATCACCCACAAGTTCAGCCTTGACCAGGCCGAGGACGCCATGCGCGTTTCCGCGGACCCGGCCGCCGGCAGCAGCAAGGTCATGCTCCGGTTCACGTCCACCTGACCCCCTCCACCCTACTGAGTAGCAGTAAGTGCCGTTATGGCGGCTCATAACGGCACTTACTGCGACCTGACTGCCTCTCTCCAAAACACCTGAAGGACCAACCAGTGAAGATCACCGACGCACGGGTAGTGGTTTCGTCGCCCGGACGGAACTATGTCACGCTCGTAATTGAGACCGAGGACGGCATTACCGGCATCGGCGACGCCACCCTCAACGGCCGGGAGCTGGCCGTGGCCTCCTACCTTGCCGACCACCTGTGCCCGCTGCTGATCGGCCGCGACGCCCGCCGCATCGAGGACGCCTGGCAGTACTTCTACAAGGGGGCCTACTGGCGCCGCGGACCGGTGACCATGACCGCGATCGCCGCGATCGACGTCGCCCTGTGGGACATCAAGGGCAAGGCCGCCGGCATGCCGGTGTACGAACTTCTCGGTGGCGCCGCCCGGGAGGGCGTGATGGTCTACGGCCACGCCAGCGGCTCCACCCTGGAGGACCTCAGCGAGGATTTCCAGCACCACCTGGACCTCGGCTACAAGGCCATCCGGGCCCAGGCCGCCGTCCCGGCCTGGACAAGACCTACGGCATCGCCCCGGTGGACGGAAAGCTCTACGAACCCGCCAGCAGCAACGTTCCGCAGGAAGACACCTGGGAAACCACCGCGTACCTTGACTTCGCGCCGAAGATGATGGCGCACGTCCGGGAGCAGTTCGGCTACGGCATCCACGTCCTGCACGACGTCCATCACCGGCTCACCCCCATCGAGGCCGGCCGGCTGGGCGCCTCCCTGGAGCAGTACCGCCCGTTCTGGATCGAGGACCCGACCCCTGCGGAGGACCAGTCGGCGTTCCGGCTGATCCGCCAGCACACCACCACTCCCATCGCGGTGGGCGAGGTGTTCAACTCGATCTGGGACTGCCAGCAGCTCATCACCGAACGCCTGATCGACTACATCCGCACCTCGGTGTCCCACGCCGGCGGCATCACCCACCTGCGGCGGATCTTCTCGCTCGCGGACCTCTACGGCGTGCGCTCCGGCTCGCACGGAGCCGGTGACCTTTCACCGGCGTCGTTCGCCGCGGCGCTGCACGTGGACATGAGCATCCCCAACTTCGGCATCCAGGAATACATGGGCCACCGGGAGCCGGCGAACGAGGTTTTCAAGACCTCCTACACCTTCAACGACGGCTACATGCACCCGGGTGATGCTCCCGGCATCGGCGTAGAGTTCGACGAGGCAGCCGCCGCGCGCTTCCCCTTCGACCCCAAATACCTGCCGGTCAACCGCCGGCTCGACGGATCGGTGCACGACTGGTGAACGCAGCAGCAACCCGGGATGACTTTGATGTGGTGGCCATGGGGGAGATCCTCGTGGAAGTCGCCACCGACCAGGCCTTCGGCCACGGGGTTCCTGCGCAGCTGGGTATCTCCGGCGACGCCCTCAACGTGGCGGCGGCCGCAGCGGCCGCCGGCGCACGGGTGGGGCTTCTCGCGGTCCTGACCGACGACGACCTGGGCAAGGCGATCGCCGCCAGGATCGCGGAACTTGGCATCTCCACGGATCTGCTGAAGTTCCGGTCCGGGCAGCAGGGCGTCTACCTGGTGCACTGCGACCCCGACGGCCAGCGTGAGTTCTCCTATGCCCGCAGCGGCAGCGTCGGCTCCACCCTGGGCCCGGACGACGTCGACCCCAGCGTGTTCGAGTCGGCGGGGGCCGTCGTCGCGGGCGGCATCGCCTGCGCGGTTTCGGCAACGTCACGCGCCGCCGTCGTCAAGGCCGCGGGCCTGGCCACGCGTTTTGTCTTCGACCCCAACTTCCGTCCCCGCCTCACCACTGCGGAAGAGGCGACGGCGGTACTCGCCGAACTCGCGCCCCGGGCCTTCCTGGTCACGCCCAGCTTCCCCGGCGAAACAAGCATCCTTTTGGGGGCTTCGTCGCCCCGGGAAGCGGCCGGCAAGCTGCTGGCGCAGGGCACGGATCTTGTTGCCGTCACGTGCGGGGCCGAGGGCGTCCAGCTCGAGTCCGCGGACGGCTCCGTGTGGGTCCCTGCGATCCCTGCCCCGGCCGTGGTGGACCAAACAGGCGCTGGGGACTCGTTCGTGGGAACGCTGACCGCCCGGCTGGTGCTGGGGGACAGTTTCCCGACGGCGGCCCGCTACGGTGCCGCGGCATCGTCACTGGTGGTGGGCGGCAAGGGCGGAACAGGATTCATCCCCTCCTTTGACCAGACGCGGGCGCATGCCGCCGCGGGGGTCTCCGCGGCCGCCCATGACTCCGTGAAGGGAGAGCTGCCATCGCACGCCTAAGCCTTGAAACCCTGGCCGGACACGGCCGGCAGGCGGCACTGGAACGCGGAAAGCTGCAGCCGGGCATCGTGCACCTGGGCCTGGGCGCATTCGCCCGCGCCCATACGGCGGTGTTCACCGAAGACGCCATGCTCGCTGCCGGCGACTACGAATGGGGCATCATCGGCGTCACCCAGCGCTCGGACACCGTGGCCAGGCAGCTAGCCCCGCAGGACGGGCTCTTCACCGTGGCCGAACGCGGCGACGGCGCAGCCCCGGCGCGCGTCGTTTCCAGTATCGTCGAAGCCATCTCCGGCCGGGACACCCCGGAACTGGTGGTGGAACGGATCGCCGCTGCAGCCACCAAGGTGGTCACGCTCACCATCACGGAAAAGGGCTACCGCTTCGATCCCCGGACCCACACCCTGGACCTGGACGACCCCGAGATCCAGGCTGATCTTGCCGGTCAACCGCCACGGACCGCCATCGGCCAGATCACCCGCGGACTGCAGCAACGCGCCCTGAACGGGGCAGGTCCGGTCACTGTATTGTCCTGCGACAACCTGCCGGGCAACGGCGAACTGACGGGGACACTGGTCCGCGGCTTCGCTGCTTCCCTTCCCACGTCGGAAAGCGGGTCGCTGCTGGCCTGGCTCCAGGACAACGTGACCTTCCCCAGCACCATGGTCGACCGGATGGTGCCGGCCAGCACGGAAGGCGATCTGGCCGCCGTCGAACAGGAACTGGGACTGCGGGATGAAGCGGCCGTGGTGGCCGAGCCCTTCAAACAGTGGGTCATCGAGGACAACTTTGCCGCCGGCCGCCCGCGCTGGGAGGACGCCGGTGCCTTCTTCAGCGCCGACGTGCCGGCCTGGGAAGCTGCCAAGCTGCGGCTGCTCAACGCCAGCCACTCGATGCTGGCCTACCTCGGCCTCGCAGCGGGGAAGGAAACCATCAGCGACGCCGTGGCCGACCCCGCCTTCCGCACCGCGTGCCGCCGGATGATGCTTGAGGAAGCGCTCCCCACCATTGCCTTGCCTGCCGGGCTGGACGGCGGGCAGTACTGTGCCGAGGTGCTCCGCCGCTTCGCCAACCCCGCACTCGGGCACACCACAGCGAAAGTGGGCAGCGACGGGTCGCAGAAAATCGGGCTGCGCCTGATCCCCACCATCCGGGGAACTTTCGACGCCGGGCGGGAACCTCGCTGGGCCGCCTTGGCCATTGCGGCCTGGATGCGGCATGTGGCAATCACCCCGGCGGCGGATCTCAACGATCCGCTTGCCGCCGGACTCCATGCCGTCCTGCCAGCCACCCGGATGCCGGAGGACGTGGTGCCGGCACTGCTGGGCTTCCGGCCCGCCTTCGACCAGGACCTGGCACAGCACGAGGGCTTCACCGGACTGCTGCTGCACTGGTACCGCATTCTGGAAAACAACGGGCCGGAAGGCCTGGGAAACGAGATCAACCATGGCTGATGCCTCCGCCGTCCTGAACGTCTCACCGGTGATTCCGGTGGTCACCATCGACGAACCCCAGGACGCCGTCCCTCTGGCCCGGGCGCTGGCCGACGGCGGCGTGAAGATCATCGAGCTGACGCTGCGGACCGAATCAGCCCTGACATCGCTGAAGCTCATCGCCACTGAAGTCCCGGAGATCCTGGTGGGAGCCGGCACCATCCTCACGCCGGCGCAGGCCGATGCCGCCGTGGCGGCGGGCGCCCGGTTCCTGGTCAGCCCCGGCGTCACCCCCGCCCTGCTCAGCTCGATGCTCGCCCTGGACGTCCCGGTGCTGCCGGGCGTGGCCACGGTGGGCGAAGTGATGGCGGTCCTGGAACAGGGCCTGGACACCATGAAGTTCTTCCCGGCCGGTCCTGCCGGCGGCCCCGGCTACCTGTCAGCCATCGGGGCACCCATCCCGCACGTCCGGTTCTGCCCCACGGGCGGCATCAGCCTGGCCACCGCGCCTGACTACCTGAAGCTGCCGAATGTTGCCTGCGTGGGCGGCAGCTGGCTGACTCCGGCAGCCGCCGTCGCCGCCAAGGACTGGGCCAGGATCACGGCACTGGCCAGCGAGGCGGCCCTGCTCGGGCGGTAGCTTAACCGCAGCTGGATACGCCCGTCCCGGCCCGCCGGGGCGGGCAAAAACCCGTGGACGCCGGCCGGCAGCAGCAGTACTCTTCTCACGGGCGCGCATTGGTCGGCACGCCCGCAGTGGTAGCCGAAGGCGTTCCCGTCGCGGGACGCCGCGTCTGGTCCGCGCCCTGGGGGCAACGAAGGTCCGTCTGGTTGTTCCGCCGGACTGCCGGCGGCGGCCGCAGACAATGCCAGCCTTTGATGGGGATCCCCATCGTTGTGAAGAGGTCAAGTCATGAACACCCACGTCCGCCGTTTCACCCTGCTCTGCGCAGCAGGGCTCTTCGCTTTCACCGCCGGGGCCGCCCCGGCCCAGGCAGCAAATAATCGCGCAAGTTGTGTAGGCATCATCGTCTCCACCGAGGCGACGGCGGGCACGCTGGACGTGAACTACTACAAGGGTGTGGCCGAGGCCTTTGAGTACGACACCTTCGGGCACTTCGTCGCGGGCGGAGCCCGCCAGCACGCCGGATCGCTGAAGGCATGCGAGCCGCAGTAGACCCGCTCAAGGTGCAGCGGACGACGGCGGGACCTCCCGCCGTCGTCCGCTGCCCCTGCTGTGCCGGGCGGGTCAGCCCTTGGCGTCCGCGCGGACCTGGGCCTTGTCGTGTTCGTCATGGGCGCTCCGGAGCAGTTCCAGGAACTCGGTCTCGTTGCGGATCAGCCGCTTGTACTTCTCCGGAAGCTTGCGGATCTGGTCCTCCTCGCGGCACATCCGGGCGAAGATCTTGTCCCGCTCCACCATGTCCGTCTCGTAGTTGAGGTCCAGATACTCCACGGCATGCCGCTTGGCTCCGGACACGGCGTTCTTGGCCTTGCCCTTGGGGCTGAAGATGGAGGCCACCACCGTGACCACCAGGACCCCCAGGATGACGGACAGCGAAACGCCGGTGCTCACCTCCACGACGTTCACGTGCTCGCCGTCGTTGATAAACGGCAGCGTGTTCTCGTGGAGCGCGTGCAGGATGAGCTTGACGCCGATGAAGCCCAGGATGGCGGCAAGGCCGTAGGAGAGGAAGATCAGCCGGTCCAGCAGCCCGTCGATCAGGAAGAACAGCTGCCGCAGGCCCATCAGGGAGAAGGCCGTGGCGGTGAACACGATGAACACGTTCTGGGTCAGGCCGAAGATTGCCGGAATGGAATCCAGGGCGAACAGGATGTCCGTGCCGCCGATCGCCACCATCACCAGCAGCATCGGGGTGAGGACCCGTTTGCCGTTCTCCATGGTGAAGAGCTTGTCGCCGTCGTAGTGGGCCGACGCCGGGAGGTACTTCTTGGCGAGCCGGACCACCAGGCCTTCGGACTCGTCGTCGTCGTGGCTGCCCGGCTTGAGCAGGTTGCCGGCGGTGATCAGCAAAATCAGGCCGAAGATGTAGAACACCCACGCGAAGCTGTTGATCAGCGCGGCGCCCAGGAGGATCGAACCCCGTGCGGGCGATCAGGGAGAAGACGATGCCGAACAGCAGTACCTTCTGCTGGTCGGCGCGCGGCACCCGGAAGCTGGCCATAATGATGAGGAAGACGAAAAGGTTGTCCACGGACAGCGCCTTCTCCGTGATGTACCCCGCGAAATACTCCGCGCCCATGGTGGTGCCGCCCAGGATGAGCACCCCAAGCCCGAAGAGCACCGCGATGCCCACATAGATGGCGGACCAGACGGCTGCTTCCTTAAGGGACGGCGTGTGGGCCTTCCGGACATGGAAGAAGAAGTCGAAGGCCAGCAGGCCAACGATTCCTGCGATGGTCAAGATCCAGACTATGGCGGGTACTTCCACGCGGCAGGCCTTTCGTCGTCAGTGTCCTTCAAGCCTACGCGGGCTTGAGCAGTTCATGCTTCACGACGGCCGAACGCGACAAGGTCTTGTATCCCTCCTGTTCGAACAGGACGGTAATGACGTCATCCTCGTGCCGCATGACCAGGCCGGGACCCCATTCCTTGTGCACCACCGTGGACTGCAGCGGGAACGGATCGTCCGCGCGCTTCTTCGCCCCCTGCTTCTTGGCAGCCTGCTCCTTCTTCCCTGACGGTCCCTTCTTCTTTGCCGTGCTTTTCTTGTCCGACGGCTTCTCGCTGTCCGGTCCGCCGCCATCGTGCGCCGCTTGTGCCGCCTCCTGCCGGCCGGCCGCCGCGGCGCAGCCATCGCAGTTGCCGCACGGGTCGGGCAGGTCCTCACCGAAGTAGCCCAGCAGGAACTGCCGCCGGCAGCCGTCCGTCTCCGCGTAGGCCCGCATCATGGTGAGGCGGGACTGCTCCACCCGCTGCCGGGCCTCGGCAAGTTCGACGGCGTCCTCCACCAGGGCGGGCAGCTTGGCCTTGGAGGCGAGCCGGACGCCCCGTCTGCCGATGGCGACGGCGCCCGCCTCCTCAAGCTGGTTGAGCAGCCCGGTGACCCGGCGGGCAGGGAACCCTGTCAATTCAGCCAGGGAGGACTTGGGGGTGGGTGCGTGCGCGGCCTTGAGGACCTTCAGCACCGCCAGGAGGCGGTCGGGTCCGGGGAACTGGTGGTGAAGAACTTCCGCAGGCCAAGGTCCTCGGACCGGTAGTGCAGCACCGCCGCGGCGGGCTTCCCGTCCCGCCCTGCCCGGCCGATCTCCTGATAGTAGGCATCCAGCGACTCCGGAATGTCCGCGTGGACCACAAAGCGGACGTTGGGTTTGTCGATGCCCATCCCGAAGGCGGTGGTGGCCACCACCACATCCAGCCCGTCGTGGAGGAACTCCTCGTGGATCCGTTCCCGGTCCCCGGCCGACCTGCCCGCGTGGTACGCCTCGCTGCGCAGCCCCAGCCCGGCAAGCTTGGCGGCGTACTTCTCCGTGTCCTTCCGGGTGGCGGCATCGAGCAGCCCGTGCCCGTCCCGCGCGAACTCCGCGACCTGCTCAAGCACAGCCTTGCGCTTGCCCTTGTCCTCATGGTAGCGGACCACATCCAGGGAAATGTTGGGCCGGTCAAAACCGTGCACCAGCACCAGCGGGTTCCGCATGTCCAGCCGTGCCACGATCTCGTCCCGCACGGGCGGTGCCGCGGTGGCGGTGAGCGCCGCCACGGGCGGGTTGCCCAGCCGTTCCCGGACGCTGCCCAGGCCAAGGTAGTCGGGCCGGAAGTCGTGGCCCCAGGAGGAAACGCAGTGTGCCTCGTCCACCACGAACAGGGAGATGTCCAGGGCGGCCAGACGGTCCACCGTCTCCTTCTTGGCCAGCTGTTCGGGGGCCAGGAACACGAAGGTGGCTTCCCCGGACTCGACAGCCTGCCAGGCGGCCTCCACCTCGGAATCGCTGTGCGAGGAATTAATGACGACGGCGGCCCCCGGCCCAGGTCCCCGGCCAGGGCATCCTGCTGGTCCTCCTGCAGGGCGATGAGGGGTGACACCACAACGGCGGGGCGTCCGGTCGTCTTGTGCAGGTGCTGGGCGGCCACCTGGTAGATGGCGGATTTGCCGTACCCGGTGGGCATCACGGCCAGGACGTCGCGGCCGGCCGCCAGGGCGCTCATGCCGGCCAGCTGGCCGTCCCGCAATGAGGGCAGGGAAAGGAAGATGCCGCCAGGGCGGCGAGGGCAAGATCGTCGGACATGTAGAGGCAGCTCCGCGCAGTGGGTCCCGCAGCCGCTTGCTTCAGCCGCGGGAACCAGCCTACGCCAGGCAGGAGCCGCCGTCGTGCATCCCTTGACTTCCATGACCCGCTGAACAACTGTGGAAGAAGCTGGTCCGCCGGCGGATGCCGTGGGTAATGGGGACCAGGGATCAGCCGAGGAGTGTGCAGCGTGACGCGCAAGAACCCGAAGGTCGACGAAGCCGACGAGTCCGAACTGGAAGTGACCGGCCATCCTAAAACCTGGGCTGCCGGGGTGCCCGGCGTCTACTACTCCATGAAGCCGGCGCTGGAGCACATGGGGGTGGAGCGGTCGCGGAAGACCCTGCTGGCGCTGAACCAGAAGGACGGCTTCGACTGCATGAGCTGCGCCTGGCCGGACCCGGGCCACCGCAAGACGTTCGAGTTCTGCGAAAACGGGGCCAAGGCGGTGACCTGGGAGGCAACGCCGGTGGTCATCGGCTCGGAGTTCTGGGCCGAACACCCTGTCAGCGAGCTGCGGGACCGCTCGGAATACTGGCTGGGCATGCAGGGCCGCCTCACCGAACCGGTGTACAAACCGGCGGGGGAGGACCACTACCGTCCGGTCAGCTGGGACCAGGCGTTCGGCATCATCGGCGACAAGCTGGCGTCGCTCCCTGACCCCAACCAGGCCGCGTTCTACACCAGCGGCCGGACCTCCAACGAGGCCGCCTTCCTCTACCAGCTGTTCATCCGCGCCTACGGCACCAACAACCTGCCGGACTGCTCCAACATGTGCCACGAGTCCTCCGGCTGGGCCATGGGCCAGACCATCGGCGTGGGCAAGGCAACGGTGTCCTACGACGACTTCGCCAAAGCTGACCTCATCATCGTCATGGGACAAAACCCGGGCACCAACCATCCGCGGATGCTCACCGCCCTGGAGGAAGCCAAAGAAGCCGGCTGCAGGATCGTGGCCGTCAACCCGCTGCCGGAGGCCGGGCTGATGCGGTACAAGAACCCGCAGAAGGTGAAGGGCATCATCGGGCGCGGCACGGACCTGGCCGACCAGTTCCTGCAGGTGCGGATCGGTGGGGACATGGCGCTGCTGCAGGCCATCTCCAAGCGCGTCCTCGAAGCCGAAGACGCCCATCCCGGGACCGTGCTGGACCACAAATTCCTCGAGGAGCACTGCGACGGGCTGGCGGAGCTGCGGGCCCACCTTGCCCGGCTGGACGACGCCACCGTGCTGGAAGCCACCGGGCTCCGCCTGGAGGAGATCGAGGAACTGGCGGCCCGCTACATCGCAGCGGACCGGGTGATCATCACCTGGGCGATGGGCATCACGCAGCAGAAAAAGGGCGTGGCCACCATCAAGGAGATGATCAACCTGCTCCTGCTCCGCGGCAACATGGGCAAGCCGGGCGCCGGCGCTTCACCCATCCGCGGGCACAGCAATGTCCAGGGCGACAGGACCATGGGGATCTGGGAACAGATGCCCCCGCCTTCCTGGACGCCCTGGGGCGGGAGTTCGGTTTTGAACCGCCCCGCGAGCACGGCCTGGACGCCGTCCAGACCGTGCGGGCCATGCGCGACGGCGGCATCAAGGTCTTCATCGCGCTCGGCGGCAATTTCGTGGGCGCCATCTCGGACACGCACGCCGCGGAGGAGGCGATGGAGAAGACGGAGCTGTCCGTCCAGATCTCCACCAAGCTCAACCACTCGCACGCGGTCACCGGCGCCGAGGCGCTCGATCCTGCCCACCCTGGGCCGGACGGAGATCGACCGGCAGGAATCCGGGCCGCAGTTTGTCTCCGTGGAGGACACCGTCTGCGCCGTGCACGCCTCGCACGGGACGGTGGAGCCGGTGGCCCCGGGCCTGCTCTCCGAAGTGGCCATCGTCTGCCGCCTCGCCGCCGCCACCGTGGGCGGGCGGACCTCCGCGGACTGGGCAGGATTTGAAAAGGACTATGACCTGATCCGGGACCACATCTCCCATGTGGTGAACGGCTGCGACGACTACAACCGGAAGGTCCGGCAGGACGGCGGGTTCATCCTGCCCAACGGCCCCCGCGACTCAAGGACGTTCAACACGCCCACCGGCAAGGCCGTCCTCACGGTCAATGAACTGGAGCATGTGGAACGCCCCGCCGGGACCCTGATCCTGCAGACCATGCGCTCGCACGACCAGTTCAACACCACCATCTACGGCCACAACGACCGGTACCGCGGCATCAGGAAGGGCCGCGAGGTGGTGTTCGTGAACCCCGCAGACCTCACGGAACTGGGGCTGTCCGACGGGCAGCACGTGGACATCCACGGCGTGTACTCCGACGGGGTGGACCGGGTGCTGCGGAACTATCGGGTGGTCTCCTACCCCTCGGCCCGCGGCTGCGCGGCGGCGTACTACCCGGAGGCGAACGTGCTGGTGCCGCTGGAAAGCGTGGCGGAGGGAAGCCAGACGCCGGCGTCAAAAGCCGTCATTGTCCGGCTCGAAGCCGTGCCCGTGCTGGAGGAGGAGCCCACCGCCTGGGGGTAACCGGTGGGTTGAGCCCGTATCCGGTGGTTGAGCTTGTCGAAACCCTGTTTCGACAGGCTCAATCACCGGCTGTTACTGCCCGGTGTCCGCCCAGCCCCGGCTGGCCGGACCGCCGTCGGGCCCGTCCTCACACAGCTGGAAAGCGACCCCGGCGGCCTTCTCCACGGCAGCCGACGACGCCTCCCGCGTTCCGGCGCTGCCCGTCCCCGCGTCCAGCCCGGCAGCGTAGCCCACCAGGAACGTGGTGACCGGCGCTGCCGCGTGGATGACGTTGCCCGCGGACTTGCGGGCCAGGTCCAGGAGCAGCTCGTGGTCCACTTTCAGGTCCAGGATCTGCAGGGCCTGCGCCAGCCGGTTGCTCCACTGGTCCAGTACCTGTGCTTCGTCGTCGTTGACTGCCATGGTCCGCTCCTTGCCATCGAAATCGCCGGGTTTTGCCGTCCGCTGCCGACACTACAAGGCTTGCGGACGGAAGTCACCAGCGATGGTCAGGAGAGCCGGGCGTTCACCGCTGCAGGCGAAAACACCTGGTTGACCAGGAGCGAGGACATGCCCCGGATGCCTGCATCCTCGCCCAGGGCCGCCAGCCGGACGTCCAGGTGCCGGGTGGCCCGGGGGAGGGACATGGGGTACAGCGTCTCGCGGATGCCGCCGATCAGCGACGACGAGGCAAGGTCCCCGGCGATCAGCAGCACGGCCGGGTTGAGCAGGCACACCACGGTGGCCATCACCTCGCCCAGCCGCTGGCCGGCCTCATGGGTCAGCCGCATCGTGTCGAGGTTTCCGGCGAGGAGTTGCTGGCGCACGTCCTTGCCCGACGACGCCGGGATCCCCAGCTCCGTGAGCTGCCGGGCAATCGCGCCGCCGCTGGCGCCGGCCGCCAGGCAGCCGAAGGAGCCGCACTGGCACTGCAATGCCGAGAATGCAGGGTGGCGGACATGCCCGATGTCGCCCGCGCCGCCGTCGACGCCCTGGTAGATCTCGCCGTTGATCACCAGCCCGGTGCCGATGCCGGTGGACGCCTTCACCAGGCAGAGCGACGGCGTGCCCTTGAAACCGGCGGTGTACTCGCCGACGGCCATGGCGTCGGCGTCGTTCTCCACCAGTACCGGAACGTCGAAGGTGTCCTGGATGAGTTCCACGACGGGGTAGGCGTCCCAGCCAGGCATAATGGGCGGCTGGCTGGGACGCAGGGTATGCGGATCCACGGGACCGGGAATGGACAGGCCCACGCCGGAAACCTTGGACACGGGGGTCCTGGTCTGTTTCAGCAGCCGCTGCGCCGCGTCCATGATGGCGCGCAGGACCTTTTCCGGCCCGTCGTCGACGGCGGTGTCCACGTGTTCGTCGGCGATGACGGTGCCGTCGAGGTCCGTCAGTGCCACCCGGCTGGACGTTGTTTCCACCGTTGCCGAAATGGTGAAGGAATGCTGCAGGTTGAAGGCAAGGTGGGTGGGCCGCCGTCCGCCGGAAGGCCTGGCAGCACCGGCCTCGCGGATCAGCTCGGCCTTCAGGAGGGCGTCTACGCGCTGTGCCACCGTCATCCGGGACATGCCGGTCTCTTCCTGGATGTCGCCGCGGGTGACTGCTTTTCCGGACCTGACCAAGTGAAGGACATCCCCGGGTCCCACGTACATTTGCTGCTCCTACGGTCGAAAAGGCACTTTCGCAATCCTATTGGCCGGGCAGCCAATAGGGCACAACTCGTGCATCAACATGTCGAATGAGTCTGCAGCTAATGCTAGACAGCTAGACAACATCTGGATAGCCTTTAGGCACAAGTTCGGTGCCTGTGACTGTGCTCACAGCCCGCGGCGGGTAAGCAGCACCCGCTGTGCCGGACAGCCAAAGTCGGCGGTCCCGGCAGGAACAGGCGCCGAATGCGCGAGGACGCGGCATCAAAAGCGCCGCCTAGGACAGGAGCATCGAAGTGATGAGAACCAGAGGCAGATCCACGGTGGCCGCCGTTGCCACAGCAGCGCTGGCCGTGGCAATGCTGGCGGGCTGTACGCAGGACGAGGGTTCGGACACCGGGCCCACAGGGGGAACCGGCGGGGAACCCATCACCGTCTGGACCGCCGACACCCTGCCCGACCGCGTGGCCAAGACCGAGGCCATTATCGAGAAATTCACCGCGGCCACCGGCGTGCAGGTTGACCTGGTGGGCGTCCCCGAGGACCAGTTCAACCAGGTCCTCACCTCGTCGGCAGCAGCAGGCGACCTTCCCGACGTCATCGGCTCCATCTCGCTGGCGCAGGTCCGCACGCTTGCCGCCAATGACCTGGTGGACAGCGACACGAACAAGGCGATCGTGGAGAGCCTCGGCGAAGGCACCTTCTCCGAGCGTGCCCTTGAGCTGACGCGCGACGGCGACGAGCAGCTGTCAGTGCCGGACTCCTCGTGGCAGCAGCTCCTGTACTACCGCAAGGACCTGTTCGAGAAGGCCGGCCTCACGGCGCCCAAGACCTACGACGACATCAAGGCGGCAGCACAAAAGCTGGATACGCCTGAGCTGGCGGGCATCGCCGCGGCCAACAAGCCGGGCGAGGCCTTCACGCAGCAGACCTTCGAGCACATCGCGCAGGGCAACGGCTGCGAAATGGTCAACGACCAGGGCGACATCACCTTCGACAGCCCCGAATGCGTGGGAGCCCTCACCTTCTACCGCGACATGCTGAAGGACTACTCGGTGCCGGGCGCCCAGGACGTGGACACCGTCCGAGCCTCCTACTTCGCCGGGCAGGCAGCGATGGCCATCTGGTCCACTTTCCTGCTGGATGAAATGGCCGGCCTCCGCAACGACGCCGCCCCCACCTGCCCCGAATGCGCCGCGGACCCCGCCTTCCTGGCCAAGAACACCGGCGTCGTGACCGGCATCCAGGGCCCCGACGGCGACCAGCCCGCCCAGTTCGGCGAAGTGGTCTCGTGGACGGTCACCAAGGACTCGGCCAGCGACTCCGCCCGGAAATTCGTGGAGTACTTCATGACCGAGGGCTACGTTGACTGGCTCTCCATCGCTCCGGAAGGACGCCTTCCGGTCCGTGCCGGCACCGCCGACAACCCCACCGAATACGCGGACAAGTGGAAGACGATGCCCGCCGGCGTGGACAAGAAGGAACCGCTGGGCAACTTCTACTCCGAGGACGTCCTCTCCGTGCTGGAGCAGGGTCCCGATGAGCTGAAGCGCTGGGGCATCACGCAGGGCCAGGGCGACCTGGTGGGCGCTGCCCTGGGTGAGCTGCCCATCGCCAAGGCCGTCAGCGACGTCACCTCCGGCGGCGTTGATCCCGAGACCGCAGCCAAGCAGGCGGCCGATTCCCTCAAGTCCATCAAGGATTCGCTGCAGTGAGTTCCACCCAAAAGGACGCTCCGGCAGGACCGGCGGCATCAGCCGCCGGCCTGCGGGGGCGCCGCAAGCTTTCCCCGATGGCCCGCGAGGAGCAGCGCGCCGGCCTCACCCTGCTGTCCCCAACGCTGGTGCTGGTCCTGGTCATGGTGGTGTTGCCCATCCTCTGGACCCTGGTGCTGGCGTTCCAGCGCGTGCGGATCCTCAACATCCGCACGGCAGGGATCTTCGGCCCGTACACCGTGGCCAACTTCGACAACGTCTTCTCCAGCAGCTTCTTCCAGTCGCTGGCAACCACCCTGGCGTACTCCATCCTGGGCACGGCCGGGGCCATCATCCTGGGCCTGATAGCCGCCCTCGCCCTGCGCAAGCCGTTCAAGGGCAGGACGCTGATCCGGGCCTCCATGCTCATCCCGTACGTCGCCCCGATCGTGGCCGTCACCTTCACCTGGACCACCATGCTCGATCCCCAATTCGGGCTGGTCAACTACTGGGGGAAGCGGCTGTTCGGCTGGGAGGAAGCCATTCCGTTCCTCAGCGAGCGGGTCAGGGACGTCTCCCTCCTGGGCCTGGAGTTCCAGATCCCCACAGCCCTGATCACGGTCATCGTGTTCGAGTGGTGGCGGTCCTTCCCGTTCGCCTTCCTGTTCCTCACCGCCCGGCTCAACGCAGTGCCGGACAGCCTGGAGGAGGCGGCCCGGGTGGATGGCGCCACGCCCATCCAGCGGTTCTTCCACATCATCCTGCCGCAGCTGCTGCCCACCATGGCCATGCTGTCCGTCCTGCGCTTCATCTGGACGTTCAACAGCTTCGATGACATCTACCTGCTCACCGGCGGTGGCGGCGGCACCGAAGTGGTGGCCGTTACCGTGTTCAACTACCTCACCGCCCGCGGCGACATTGGCGCGGCATCCGCCCAGGCACTGGTCCTGGCCCTCATCCTGGGCCTGTTCGTGGGCGTCTACATCAAGTTCTTCGCGAAGAAAGAGGAGGTCTCCTGATGGCGGTTCCCGTCGAAACACGGCGCCCGGCCTCTTCGCCCCGGCCCCCTGAAGGGTCCCGCTGGACGCGGGACGTGATCGAAACAGGATCTTCGGCGTGCTGCGCTGGGTGGTGATCGTCGGCCTGGTGCTGGTGACGCTTTTCCCGTTCTACTACATGTTCATCCTGTCCATCCGGCCCCTGGACTCGCTCCTGCGGGACCCGGGCTCACTGGTCATTCCGCTCGCCGAACTGGACTGGGGCTCCTACGTGAGCATCATGACGCCGCAGGAGGACGGCGGCCAGGGCTTCCTGAGGTTCATGGGCAACAGTGCCCTGGTGGCGCTGGGCACGGTGCTGATTTCGCTGCTGGTGGCCATCCCGGGCTCCTACGCCATCAGCCGGCTGAACTTCTTCGGCCGCCGCCAGGTCAGCGCCCTGTTCCTGGCCGTGTACCTGTTCCCCAGCATCCTGCTGGCCATCCCCCTGTTCACCTTCTTCACCCGCCTGGGCCTGCGCGGCCAGCTGGTGGCGCTGCTGATTGTCTACGTGGCGCAGGTGATCCCGGTGACCATCTACATGCTGCGGAACTACTTCGACACCATCCCCACCAGCCTGGAGGAAGCCGCCGCCCTGGACGGCGCCAGCAGGCTCGGCGTCCTGCGCCGGATCAGCCTGCCGCTGGCCATGCCCGCCATCATCTCCAACGGCCTGTTCGTGTTCATGATCGCGTGGAACGAGTTCCTCTTCGCGCTGCTGTTCCTGGTCAACACCCGGCCCAGCTGGACGGTCTCGCTGGGCCTGTCCCAGCTGGCAGGAAGCATCGAGGTGCCCACCACCGTGCTGATGGCGGGCTCGGTGATCCTGACCCTGCCCATCATCATCATCTTCTTCGCCGCGGAGCGGCTCCTCACCGAGGGCCTCACCGCAGGCGCGGAGAAAGGCTGATGGCGTCCGCAACAGGGGCAGGTACCAGCGGCCTCCGGGAGACCGTCCGTGGTCTCCTGCGGCGCACTGGCGCGCGGAGCACGGCTACTCGGTGCCCAACCCCGGAACCTATCCGCACCTGTGGCTGTGGGACTCCTGCTTCCATGCAGTCCTCTGGGCGAAGCTGGGTGACGGCAGGGCGGCCGCCCAGGAACTGGACGCCGTCCTTGCCGGCCAGCTTGCCGGCGGGATGGTGCCGCACATGCGCTACGGCGGAGCGGGGCCGGACACCTGGCTGGGTCCCCTTCCCGGGACGTCCTCGCTGACCCAGCCGCCCATGTTCGGGCACGCCGCAAGGGTGATGTCCGACGCCGGCATCCAGCTGTCAGCCGCCACCCTTGCCAGGGCGCGGGCGGGGCTGGACTGGCTGTGGGAGAACCGGCGCACACCCGAGGGCCTCATCTATGTTGTCCATCCGTGGGAAGCCGGAAACGACCATTCCCCGCGCTGGGATGACTGGGGCGCCCCGGGCAGGACCAGTGACGGCTACAGCCGGTCCGCACGGACAGCCTGGAACAAGGAACGCATGGCGGAGGTGTCCTTCTCGGCGGACGGCGCCGCGTGCTGGTCCACGAGCTTCGTCGCCTGCCCGGCGGCCTTCAACGCCTACACCGCCTTCAACCTCCGCGAGCTCGCCGCCATCACCGGCGACCCGGAACTCGAAGCACGGGCGGCGGCGCTCGCGGAGGCCATGGACGAACAGCTGTGGGATGACAGCGAACAGCTTTGGTCAGACCTTGCGGTGGTGGGCGGCGGCCCGTCCGTCAGCATCCCCATCAGCGACGGCGTGATGGGAGCCCTGGTCACCGCAGACCGTGCCAAAGCCAGGGCCGCCCTCGCGCAGCTGGCAGACCCCGCCCGGTTCGGGGCACCCTACGGTCCCGCAAATGTGGCCAGGTCCCACCCCGCGTACGACCCGGACACCTACTGGCGCGGCCCGGCGTGGCCGCCGCTGAACTACCTGTTCCAGCAGGCCTTCCGGCGCCAGGGCATGGACGATGAAGCGGCGTCGCTGGCGAAGCTTACGGAAGCCGGCGCTGTTGCCAGCGGCTGGGCCGAGTACTGGAACCCGGACAACGGACGCGGCCTGGGTGCCGTGCCCCAGACGTGGGCGGGCCTCGTCATTGCCATGCAGCAGTAGCGGCCGCCACAACGGCGCGGGCCAGGCATTCGTGGCCCGCGTCGTTGGCGTGCACGGTGTCCTCCGCCAGCATGGTGCCCGCGTCCCAGCCGTCGGCCTCCGCAACCACCACGCCGGGGAACCTTTCCGCCACCCGCCGCAGTTGGTCGTTGTACACATTCACCAGGCCGTTCGAGCCCCGGTTGTGGGGAGCGTGGAGGCTGAAGTCCAGCAGCGGAGGCTGCGCCACGGCAACCACCAGCGCCCCCGGGGCCGCCCGCCGGAAGGCGGCCAGGATGGTCCGCAGCGCGCCGGCATAGTTTTCAAGGGACGACGGCGACTCGCCGCCCAGGCGAAGATCGTTCAGTCCCGTCATGAGCAGGTAGAGGGCGGCCGGCGGGGGAGCGGCGTCCCGGACCAGCGCGGCTGTTCCGGTGCTGCTGCTGCCGCCGACGCCCCGGTTGTCCAGCTCCAGTCCCAGCCCTGCTGCTGCCCGGGCGGCCAGGCGCAACGACGGCGCGGACGCGCCATCCCCGTCAATCCACGAGTGACCGTACGAAACCATCCGCCGCATCCCGGCTCCTGCCCTCCGCCAGCTACGCAGCCCCGGGTGGGCCGCCGACGTGCCGGCAACGTTATCAAGACCGCTTTCCCGATCGGAAGTCCATGAGCCCCTTTCCCGCCAGCAGCTACGACAAATTTCCCACCGTCACCGTTCCAGGGCACCATCAGGCCTGGACCGGACACGCAGCCTGGCAGGAAGCGGCCCGTGCGGATAAGCCGGTGGTGGTGGACACCTACCCGGGCGTCCGGCTGGATGAACTGAAAGCCTCTATTGCGGAAGCGCTGCCCGGCCACCGGATCCTGGATGTCGAGGACCTTGCCGCCCTGCCCATCGCGGACATCGACGCCCTGATCGCCGCCAACCTCACGGACGACCGCGTCTTTGGCGTCCTGAGCCATCACACCCTTGCCGACTTCTACGACGCCGGAAGGCTTGCCGGCCTGGCAACCCGGGTGTCGGCGTCGGACGTTCCCGTGGTCCTGGTGGGCTGGGAGCCGCCCTGGTGCCGCTGCCCGAGCGCACGCTGGTCCTCGCGGACATGGCGCGCTGGGAACTTCAGCAGCGCCAGCGAGCCGGGGCCCCGAACTGGCGCTGCCACAACACCAACGAGGACAACCTGCGCAAGTACAAGCGCAGCTTTTTCGTGGAATGGCGGGTGGCGGACCGGCACAAGCGGCAGATGTTCCCCGCCGTCGACTACGTCCTGGACACCAACCGCAGCATCGCCGGGGCCACGCTGATCACGGGGGAGACGTTCCACCGCGGGATGGCCGCGGCCGCCGCGGCACCGTTCCGCGTGGTGCCGTTCTTCGATCCCGGCGTGTGGGGCGGGCAGTGGATGAAGAAGGTCATCGGACTGGACGCGGAGGCGGACAACTACGCCTGGTGCTTCGACTGCGTTCCGGAGGAGAACAGCATCCTGCTGGACGTGGGCGGACAGGTGGTGGAACTGCCATCCCTGAACGTGGTGTTCACCCAGCCCGCTGCGCTGCTGGGACCGCAGACCTTCGCCCGGTTCGGCGCTGAATTCCCCATCCGCTTCGACTTCCTGGACACCATGGGCGGCGGCAACCTCTCGCTGCAGGTCCATCCGCTCACGGACTACATCCAGGACCGGTTCGGCATGCATTACACGCAGGACGAGAGCTACTACCTCCTGGACGCCGGCCCTGACGCGGTGGTGTACCTGGGGCTCAAATCCGGGACGGACCCGGCGGCCATGGTCAGGGCGCTGAAGGAAGCGTCCGACGGCGGCACGCACTTCCCGGCGGAGGATTACGTCAACGCCTTTCCGGCGCGCAAGCACGACCACTTCTCCATCCCGGCCGGCACGGTGCATGCGTCCGGCGCCAACTCGATGGTGCTGGAGATCTCGGCGACGCCCTACATCTTTACCTTCAAAATGTGGGACTGGGACCGGGTGGGACTGGACGGCAGGCCCCGGCCCATCCACGTGGACCACGCCAGCCGGAATATCCAGTGGGACCGCGACACGGTATGGGTGAAGGAGCAACTGCTGGACCAGGTGGAGGAGCTGGGCTCGGGCCCGGGCTGGACCGAGGAGCGGACAGGCCTGCACGAACTCGAGTTCATCGAGGTGCGGCGGCACTGGTTCACCGGCACCGTGGAACACCACACCCGCGGCACCGTCAATGTCCTCAACCTGGTGGAAGGCCCCGAAGCCGTGGTGGAGAGCCCGGATGGCCGCTTCGAGCCGTTCGTGGTGAACTACGCCGAAACCTTCATCATTCCCGCCGCCGTGGGTGCCTACACCATCCGCCCCCACGGTGCCGGGACAGGCCAGAAGCTGGCCACGGTGAAGGCCTACGTCCGCGGCACCGAAACGGACCTGCCCGCCAGGGTTGTCGGCCGGCCCGCCTGAGGGCTGTGCCTAAGGTTCGGCCCGGACTTCCCTCCGAGCTGCCTGCCTCCGGCCGAACTCCCGGGTCCACGCCCACCAGGCGGCCCCCACCAGCCCGGCTTCCTCGGACCGCGCAGCCTTCCGGAGCGGCAGCGCAGCCAGTTGCGGATGTACCGCCACCAGCCCCTGACGGACCGCCGGTTCCACGATGTCCCAGGAGCCGGCCATGGAGCCTCCTACGATGAGGACCTCCGCACCGAACCGCAACAGAAACGGGCCCACGGCCTCGCCAAGGGCAGCAAAGGCGCGCCCAAGGACTGCCACGGCCACGGCGTCGCCGGCCCGGCACGCCTCCGCTATGGCTCGCACGTCCGGGGCGCCGGCGTCGGGCATCTCCGCAGCGTAGGCGCGGCGGATCGCCCGGCGGGAGACGGTCTCCTCAAGCGGGCGGCCCCGGTACTGCAGCAGGTAACAGCTGCCGTCCGGCGGCACGTCCGGCCCGGCCTTCACCGGAACACCGTCGGCAAGGAACGCCGAACCCACACCTGTTCCCAGCGTGAGGCACACGGCCCGGCGGCTGTCCCCGGCAGCACCCAGGGCCACCTCGCCGATGCCGAACGCGTCGGCGTCGTTAAGGACCAGGCGCTCCTCATCGCGTCCTGCAGCCGTGACCGCAGCCCGGCCCTGATATCCACGCCGCGGAGTTGGTCGAACTTGCCCACATGCTCATACAGGGCCACCCCGTTCGCATAGTCGAAGGGGCCGGGCAGCGCGACACCCCAGCAGCCGTCATGGCGAGCGCCGATGTCCCGTGCCGCGGCCGCCAGGCCATCCAGGAGGGTGTCCGCGGAAGCGTTCGCGTCAAGGCCGCGCCGCACCACGCTGTCCGGGACCACGGCCCACTGCTGTTCCCTATTGCCAGGGCTGCTCACCAGGGCCGCCGTTACATGCGTGCCGCCGATCTCCAGTACCGGCGTTGGCTTGCCGCCGTTGTCCACCTGTCTCCCTCCAAACCCTGCTGTCCGGCGTTTGGTAACAGCTGACGGTCCGCCGCAACCTCGGCCGCCAGGTGCACGGCCGGCTGTGCTGCGGGACCGAAAGCACGGGATAAACATACTGCAGTTTTTGTATAACAACTAGGCACAAGTGGGCTAGTGCTTATGCTAATGTCAGATAGGTCACAGGATGACAGCCTCCACGAACCGAAGGACAAAACTGAAAGTGTCCCGCTTTCTCCGCATCGCCGCGCCCCGCAGCGTGGCTGTTGTTGACCAGCCGTCCGTCCCCCTCGAACCCGGCCAGGCGAGGGTAAGCACCATCTACTCCGGCATCTCGGCCGGGACCGAGCTCACTGCCTACCGCGGCACCAATCCGTACCTCACCTCCGTGTGGGATCCGGCGTCGCGCCTCTTCCAGCCGGGCCGGGAAGCGCTGAACTATCCGCTGGATGGCTGGGGTATTCCGAAGTAGGCGAGGTGGTGGAAGTTGCGCCACCGGCAGCGCCGGTGTCGGATGCCGCCGAATCGGACCCGCCCGTGAAGCCGGGCGATATCGTCTGGGGGATCTGGGGGCACCGGGATGAGGGCATCCTCGCCTCGGAGACCCTGCGCGGCCACGTCCTGCCGGATGGGATGGACCCCCTGGCCGGCGCGTTCGTCCGCGTGGGTGCCATCGCCCTGAGCGCCGTGCTCGCCGCGGACCTTGGCCCGGGTTCCACGGTGGCGATTTTCGGCCAGGGCGTCATCGGGCTGCTGGCCACCCGCTTTGCCGTCCTGAACGGGGCGGCCGTGATCGCCGTCGACGGCATCGAGAACCGGCGCGCGCACGCGCTGCAGTGGGGTGCCGGCCATGCCCTCAGCCCGTCACCGGAGCTCGCCGGGGACATCAGGCGGATCACCAGCGGAGCCGGCGTGGACGTGGCCATCGAGCTGAGCGGCAATTACCGCGCGCTGCACGAGGCAACCCGCACCGTGGGCGCGGACGGCACCGTCATCGCGGCCGGATTCTACCAGGGCGAGGCCACAGGCGTCCGCTTCGGCGAGGAGTTCCACCACAACCGTGTCCAACTGCTGGCCTCGCAGATCGGTTCCGTGCCCAACCGGCTCCGTTCCCGCTGGACCGTTCCGCGGCTGCAGCAGACGGTGGTGGACCACCTGGCCAAGGGGCTGGTGGACGCACCCTCCCTCGTCACCCATACCTTTCCCCTGGCGGACGCCGCCAAAGCCTACGAACTACTGGACACGGACCCCCAGTCCGCGCTCCAGGTTGTATTGGAGTTCTCATGACCGTCATCACCGTCCAGGAACAACACCTTCCAGGCGCCAGCCTTGAGGAGAAGTTCGACCACGCGCTGGAATGGGGTTTCGGCGGAATCGAGCTCCGCTCAGCCGGCAACCTCGAGTTCGAGGCGAGGCTCCCGGAGCTGCGCCGCGCCCGGGCTGCGGGTGTCGTGATGCCCACGGCCTGCGTGGAGATGTCCCACTTCATCGGCGCGTTCGACGACGAACTCCGGAAGGACGCTGTCGTGCAGCTGAAATCCCAGCTCAGCGTCATGGCCGAGATCGGCGGCCGCGGCGTCATGACCCCGGCCTCGTACGGCATGTTCTCCAGGCGGCTGCCCCCGTTCGTGCCGCCCAGGACCGAGGAGCAGGACACCGCCGTGCTGGTCGAGGCCCTGGCACACCTGGGCGGGCACGCGGCGTCGGAAGGCGTGGAGCTCTACCTGGAACCCCTCAACCGCTACGAGGACCACATGGTCAACCGGCTCGCTGACGGCGTCCGGCTCCTGAAGTTCGCCGGCCAGGACGCGGTGAAGCTGGCACCGGACACCTACCACATGAACATCGAGGAAAGTGATCCGGCGGAGGCGCTGCAGGAAGCGGCGGACTATATCGGCCATGTCCAGGCCAGCGACTCCAACCGGCTGGAACCCGGGGCGGGCCACATCGACTGGGCACTGTTCGGGGCCACGCTGAAATCCATCGGCTACCAGGGGACGGTGGCACTGGAGTCCAGGCTGTCCGGTCCCGCGGCCGAAGTCCTTCCCCGCGTTCCCTCGCTGCTGGGACGGTACCTGTGAGCGGCGGCCACACCCGGGATGCCCGGATGGCTGCCCCGGACGGGCGCGGCGCGGACCCCCGCCGGATTGCCGCCCTCGGCACCGCCGTCCTGGAAGCCAACTGGCGCACCACCCACACGGTTCCGGCGCCGGGACTGTATCCGCACCAGTGGAGCTGGGACTCCTCCTTCATCGCGGTAGGGCTGCGGCGCGTCTCGCCCCGCCGCGCAGGGCAGGAAATGGACGCGTTGTTTGCCGGGCAGTGGGACGACGGCCGCCTGCCCCAGATCGTCTTCGATCCGCACCGGGACCAGGATTACGCGCCGGGCGCGTCCTTCTGGCAGTCCACCAGCATCCCCGGCGCACCCAGGCACGCCGAGACGGCGGGCCTGGTCCAGCCGCCCAACCACGCCTGGGCGGTCTGGAAGATCCACCAGGCGGACCCCGCCGAATCACGCCGCCGGTCCTTCCTCGAACGGAGCTACCCCAAGCTGGTGCGCTGGCACGGCTACCTCACCGGCCGCCGGGACCGCCGCGGATCCGGGCTGGCCTGCATCGTCCACCCGTGGGAGTCGGGCACGGACAACTCCCCACTGTGGGACGACGTGATGGCACGAATCCCCGATGACTGCCGCACACCACTGAACCGGCCGGACCTGCAGCACGCCGACGCCGGAGAGCGCCCCAGCCAGAAGGAGTACGGCAAATACTTCTGGATGGCTGAACGCTACCGGGACCACAGCTGCGACGACGAGGACCGGGACTACCCCTTCCTGATGGAGGACCCGCTCTTCAACACCCTCCTGGCGGTGTCAGAGCTGGCGCTCGCGGATATTGCCGCGGAACTGGGGCTGCCCGCAGGAGTCCACCGCGAGCGCGCGCAGCGGACGGCGGAGGCGCTGGAGCAGCTGTATGTTCCGGAGCTCGGCTGCTACTCCGCGCGGGACGCCATCACCGGAGCCGTGGTGCGGAAGGCCACCGTCAACGGGCTGATGCCGCTGCTGCTTCCCGGCCAGGCCCATGCCGACGAACTAATTGCCACCCTGAACGGACCGCGCTTCCTGGGCGGCGGCGCCCTGATGGTGCCCAGCTACGACGCCACCGCGGAGGACCACAATCCGGCGCTGTACTGGCGCGGACCGGCGTGGTTCAACATGACCTGGCTGGTGGCCGAGGCCCTGGACCGGCTGGGACGGACCGGCCAGGCGGACTTCCTGCGCGGCAACATCGGCAAGCTCGCGGCGGAGCACGACTTTCCCGAATACGTCGACCCCTGGACGGGTGCGGCGCACGGCACCCGGAGCTTCAGCTGGACCGCGGCGCTGGCACTGGAAACCACCTATCAAAGGAGCGCCCTGTGACCGCCACCGCACCTCCGTCCGCCGTCTCCGTCCTGGTGGCGCACGGCGCCATGATGCGCGGCGCCCCTGATGGCAGCATCGGGCGCGCGCAGGCCGCCGCCCTCGGCACCGAGGGCCTCTACGTGGCGGACACCCGGCTGCTCTCACGCTGGATCCTGGAGATCGACCGGTCTGCCTTCTGGGAGGTCGGCAGCGTCTCGGAACCGGGCCGTCGGCGCATCGCCATGAGCCCCGCGGGCCGGCGGAACCAGACGCATGACCTCTTCGTCGTCCGGACCCAGGAGCTGGACGCGGGCGGCCTCACCGAGACCCTGGCCATCCGGAACCTCGGCCGGGAGCCCGTCACCGCACACCTGGTCCTGGGCGCCGGCACCGACTTCGCGGACCAGTTCACGGTCCGCACGGACGGCAGGACCTTCGACCTTTCCGCGGCTGCCAGCAGCCTCACCGTGATCGACGACGGTTCCCTGACTTTCGACTACACGCACACCCTCGCGGGCCGCACCTTTGAGGCAGGGGTCAGGGTCACGGCCAGCATTGCACCGTCGGTCCGCCGTGAGCCGGTGGCCGGGCGTTTCGTGGCTGCAACCTTGACCTGGGACCTTCCCCTGGAAGCCGGCGGGGAACAGGCGCTGACCATCACCGCCCTCGCCACCGCGCCGCTGCGGCCGAAGCCGGCAGCGCCGGAGCCCCGCGTGCCACGCCCCGGTTCGTCCGGAAAGCACGTCCCGCAGGGGAAGTCCGCGCAGCCCAAGGAGGACAGCGCGCTCAGGCGCCAAAGCCTCCGGGACCTGGATTCGCTGCTGATGCCCTGCCCGCTGCGGCCGGACCTGACCATCCCGGCCGCCGGCCTGCCCTGGTTCCTCACGTTCTTTGGCCGGGACTCGGTCCTGGCCTCGCTGCTGGCGCGGCAGGACCGCCCTGACCTGCTTCCGGACGTCCTCCGCGCCCTGGCCGCCACGCAGGGGACCGTCCATGACCCCGCCAGGGTGGAGCAGCCCGGCAAAATGGTGCACGAGCTGCGGGTCAGCGAGCTGGCGCAGCTGGGCGCCGTACCGTATGGCCGCTACTACGGGACGGTGGATTCCACCCCGCTGTTCCTGATGGCGCTGGGCCGGGTGGACGATCCGCAGCTTCTCCGGGACATGGAACAGCCGGCGCGCGCGGCGGTGGAGTGGATGCTGGGTGACGGCGGCCTGCGGGACACCGGGTTCCTCCGCTACACCCCCGATCCCGGCGGGCTCCTGCACCAGGGCTGGAAGGACTCGCACGACGCCGTGGCCGGGCGGACGGCCGCGAACCTGTGGGTGCAATCGCCCTGGCCGAGGTGCAGGGGTACGCCTGGCGCGGCCTGCGGGAATGCTCCCGCCTCGCGGCCGAGGTCTGGGGCGACCCCGCCTGGGCAGGGCAGCTCCGGAGCCTCGCGGACAAGCTAAAGGTCCGTTTCCGGGTGGACTTCTGGATGCCGGAGCATGACTTCCCGGCACTGGCGGTGGACGGCGAAGGCCGGCAGGTGGATGCGCTGGCGTCCAACGCCGGGCACCTGCTGTGGGCCGGGATCCTGTATCCGGAGGACGCCCGCGCAGTGGCGCTTCGGCTCCTGCGGCCCGACTTCTTTACCGGCTGGGGCATCCGGACCCTTGCCGAAGGGCAGCACAATTACCACCCGCTGTCCTACCACAACGGCTCCGTCTGGCCGCATGACACCATGCTGGCCGCCGAGGGCATGGCGTCCTACGGCCTGCGCGACCAGGCCGCCACCGTGGCGCGCGGCCTCCGCGACGCCGCAGCCTACTTCGGCAACACACTGCCGGAGCTGTTTGGCGGCTTCTCCAGGCAGGACTTTCCGGTTCCAGTGCAGTACCACCACGCCGGGTCCCCGCAGGCGTGGGCCGCCGCCGCGGGCCTGTCCGCGTGCCGGCTGGCGGGGGAGGGGACTCCGCGGACGGGCCAGCAGGCCGGGGAGAAGCGCGACGGCGGTGCGGCACCCGCCGCGGAAGCCGCCGTCGTGCCCGGCATGGGGGCCGCCCGTGGCTAGGCCGGCCCGGGCGGGATCCATGCCCGCCGCGGAGCCAGCAAAGGAAACGCGGTGCACGGGCATGGTGGAAGTCCGGGTACGGGAGCCGCAGGAGGCCTCCGCGGCGCTGGCCGATGCGGTCCGGATGGTGGAGGAAGCCGCCAACCGGTATGGCACCGGCATCATGGTCACGGAGGTCGGCGAGGGAAGCTACGTGGTGCGGGCCCACCCGGCCGTTCCCCACGGGCTGGTGCGCCAGCAGGGCAAAGGAGCCGCGCCTTGAAATAGCGGGGGCAACTCCGGCGTTAGGCTGTGCAGAGGCCACACCGCATCGAAGGAGATCCCCTTGAGTGACATCACCATCCGCCACAACGCCGAACGCGAGCGTTTCGAAATACTCGACGCCGGCAACGTGATCGGGAAGGCCACGTACAAGGCGTACGACGGCGGCGGGTCGCCGCAGCGGATTTCTACCACACGGTGGTCAACGAGGAATACGGGGGACAGGGACTGGCCGGCCGGCTGGCCACGGTGGCCCTGGACGAGACCGTGGCCGCCGGAACGGGCATTGTCCCCGTGTGCCCGTTCATCAAGAAGTTCCTTGCCAAGCACCCCGAATATGCCGGCAGCGTGGCTGCGGTGAAGCCGGCGCACCTGGAGTTCCTGGACACGGCGCTCGCAGCCCGGACAAGGGCGTAGCTGCAGGCCTGCGACGCGCATCCTGGGTTTCGACGCGCACATCCTCTTTCGACGCAGACTCTGCTTTTCGACGCGCAGATTCCCTGGCGCCCCTGAAATTTGGGCCGCGACAGGGAACCTGCGGGTCGAAAGTGAATTGCCGTGTCGGAATCGACCCGGGCAACACTCCGGCGGGCTATCAGCCGGCTCCCAACAACTGGTGATCTAATCGGCATCACATCGCGTGCTGGGACGTGATGCCCAGATTGTTGAGTTGTGACAGGAGCCCCTATGCCGGTGCACCCAGTAGAGCCGCGGGTAGAGCAGGAAGTTCGTCCCGTCCGCCACGGCCGGAAGAAGGTGGCGCTCCTGCTGTGCGCCGTCGCGCTGGTCATCGTGGCCACCACCGCCCTGGCCGTGGTCCGGTCCGAGCCGTTCGGCGGCACCGCAGCCCCCACGGCCGCCGCCCCCGTCCCGGCCGAACCGGTGGCTGCCGCGCCCGACTCGCTGCAGGACAAGGTTGAGTCCATCCTCGATGAAGCCGGCGACTACCGGATCGGCGTCGCGCTGGCGGACGTCTCGGGCGACGCCGCTCTGACGTTCGGTGACACAGACGTGTTCACGGCCGCCAGCACCGCCAAGCTGATCACCGCGGCAGCCTTCTACCACCTGGTCGAAACCGGGGAAGCCAGCCTCGATGACCCGATGGGGGACTACGACGCCGCCTTCCAGATGGAAGCCATGGTGAACCAGAGCAACAATGATTCGTGGCTGCTGCTGATGGACGCCGTGGGCTATCCCCGGCTGATTAATTATGCGGCCTCGATGGGCGTCACCTACGATCCGGAACAGAACCTGCTGACCGCCGCAGACATGGCACTGGTCCTCAAGAAGCTGCATGCCGGGGAGTTGCTCAACGAAGCCAACACGGCCGAGCTGCTGGGCTACATGCAGGACACCAACAACGATGACCTCATCCCCGCCGGGTCCCGCGCCGGCATAGACGTGCAGCACAAATACGGGGAGATGGACGGGACCTCCACGACGCCGCGCTCCTGACCTACCGCGGCTCCACCTTCGCGCTGGTGATCTACACCGAAAACCCCGAGGGCTTCGAGGAACCGGAACAGGCGGAGCTCATCCGGGAGCTGACCGGCACGGTTGAGGACGCCCTGTTCCCGCTGACCCCGGCCGGGAAGTAACAGCCCAGCGGCCGGGTGACGCTCCGGACCGCGAAAGTCGCGTCCCGGCCGCACCTTGCACCAGACTGTTACCGTGAGCAACAACCCCCGGACTGCCCTGGCCGTCGCCGGCCTCAGCCTGGGCACGGCACTGAACCCCCTCAACTCCTCCATGATCGCCGTGGCCCTGGTGGTGCTCCGCGCCGATTTCGGGCTCGACGTCGCCGCCGTCACCTGGGTGGTCACCTCCTTCTACCTGGCCTCCGCGGCGGGCCAGCCGGTGATGGGGAGGCTGGCGGACCGGTTCGGGCCGCGCCGGATGTTCATGCTGGGCATGGCCCTGGTGGCCGTCACCTGTGCGCTGGCGCCGTTCGCCCCGAACTTCGTCCTCCTCTGCGTTGCCCGGGCGGTGATGGCGCTCGGCACGGCCACCGCCTACCCAAGCGCGGTGGTGATGGTGGGTGCCATCGCGCACCGCGCCGGGATGGAGCCGGCCCGCCCGCTGGGACGGCTGCAGATGGCAAACACGTCCGCGGCCGCCGTCGGGCCCGTTGTCGGCGGACTGCTGGTCAGCCTGGTGGGGTGGGAAGCATTGTTCCTGGTCAACGTTCCGCTCGCGCTGGCCGCGCTGCTGATCGTGCGGCGGGCGGCGCCGCCAGACGAGGCCCGGGAGCGGGGGAGCGTGGTGGAGCTGCTGCGGGACTCCGACATTCCCGGGATCCTGGCGTTCGTGGCCGCGCTGATGCTGGTGATGATGGCCGCGCTCAATGTGCTGCCAGGGTACCGCTGGTGGATGCTGGGCGCCGGAACAGCGATCGGCGCCCTCTTCGCCTGGCGCGAGCTCCGCTTCAACCGGCCGTTCCTGGACCTCCGCCTGCTCGGCCGGAACCGGCCGCTGATGCTGGTGTACCTGGCCTTCGCGGTGTTCAGCAGCGTCTACTACTTCGTCTTCTTCGGCCTGCCGCAGCTGCTGCAGGAAGCCGGCGGCTATGATCCCGGCGTCGTAGGCCTGCTGATGCTGCCGCTCGCCGCGATGTCCGTGGCTGCCACGCCGTGGGCGGTCAAGGCGATGGGAAGGTTCGGGGTACGGCGCGTGCTGCTGGCCGGCGTCGTCCTGCTAACCGCTGTGGCAGGCCTGATGTGGCTGCTGACCGGGACACTCGTCATCCCGCTGGTGGTGGTGCTGACCGCGCTGATGGGCGTGCCCTACGGAACGGTGGGGATTGCCTCCAACCAGGGCATGTTCGTGTCCGTCCGGCCCAGGAGCGGGGCGTGGCGGCGGGCATTTACCAGACCTGCCGGTACGTGGGGGCCATTACCGCCACGGTGATGATCGGCGTCTTCGCAGCCGGCGGCGTGGACCAGGAAAGCTGGGGGCGGATGGTGCTGGCCATGCTGGTCCTGTGCGTGGTGACGTTCGGCGTGAGCCTGCTGTGGCGGCAGCGGGAAGCGTAGGAACCCCTAGGAAGCGGTTGGACGGCGTGCCATGCTGGCCCCATGGGAAACATGATGACTCTGGGAAACGCAGCAACGTCGGTGCAGGCCTATGTCAGCGAACCCCCAGGCCAGCCCAAGGCCGGCCTGCTGCTGATCCACGAAATCTGGGGCCTGGTGGACCACATCAAGGACGTCGCGGACCGGTACGCCGCCGAAGGCTACCTGGTGTTGGTGCCCGATGTCATGACGGACATCGGCATGACGCCCGAGGTGGCCGGGGAGGTGCTGCGGGCCCTCGCAGATCCTGACCCCGAACAGCGCAGCAAGGTCCAGCCGAGGCTCCGGAAGCTGACGTCCCCGCTGGACTCGCCGGAATTCGCCGAACGGACCCTTGAGGCGTTGCAGGTGTGCTTCAACCACCTGGAAGGAATACCGGGCCTGGCCGGACGGGTGGCAGTCACAGGGTTCTGCTTCGGTGGCGGCTACAGTTTTGCGCTGGCCACCCGCGAGCCCCGGCTCCGTGCGGCGGTGCCGTTTTACGGCAGCGCCGACTTCACCGGGGAAGAGCTGCGCCGAATCACTTGTCCCGTCCTCGCTTTCTACGGCGAACAGGACAGGGCGCTGGTGGACAAACTGCCGGAGCTCAAGAAGACAATGTCCGCCGCGGGCGTGGATTTCGAAGCAGTCGTCTATCCCCGGACCGGGCACGCTTTCTTCAATGACAGCACCCCCGCCAGGTACAACGCCCATGCCGCGAAGGACGCCTGGACCCGGACCCTGGCGTTCCTGGACAGAAGCCTCAGGGACTAGCCCGCCGGGATTATCGTGGACGTATGGACTCCCCGAAGGTTCAGCTGTACCTGGATATCGCCGCCAAGGGACTGGGCATGATCGGTGTTGCGCTGATGGTCTTCACCCGGGGCGGCTGGTTCTACGTGGGCGTGGCCGCAGTGGTCCTGGGCGTGCTGTTCATGGGCGGCTCCCTGTTGCCAGCCGGAAGCTGCGCCAGCGCAGGTGGGACGGCACGCGGCGGACCTAGATCTGGAACCGTTCCCTGCAGGTGGGCTGCCTCGTGGATTCAGCGGGGCCATAAGTGCTACTGCTGGTGTGCCTACGATGCGGCGGGACGGGGCCGCAAGCGCAATGCCTGCATGCCGCCGTCCACTGCGAGATCGACGCCGGTGGTGGAACCCGCCAGGGGACTGGCCAGATAGACGATCGCGGCCGCAATCTCCTCCGGCGTGACCAGCCGGCCATGGGGTTGCCGCGCCTCCAGCGCCGCACGCTCCGCTGCCGGGTCCGGGGCTGTGGACAGGAGCCGGCCGATCCACGGTGTGTCCGCGGTGCCCGGGTTCACGCAATTGACCCTGATGCCTTCGGGCAGGTGGTCCGCTGCCATGCTCAATGTAAGCGAAAGCACCGCCCCCTTGGTGGCACTGTAGAGGGCACGCTGGGGGAGTCCGGCCGTCGCGGCCACCGAACAGGTGTTGACGATGGCAGCATGGCTGGACTCGCGCAGGTACGGGAGGGCGGCCCGTGAAACGCGGACCATCCCCATCACGTTGATGTCGAAGACCCGATGCCATTCGTCGTCGTCGTTCGATTCAATGGTGCCCTGGGCACCCACACCGGCGTTGTTGGCCACAATGTCGATGCCGCCCATCCTGTCCGCCGCCTCCTTGACGGCGCGGCGGACAGAGCCGTCGTCGGAAACATCGCAGTGAATGGCGATAAGGCCGTGGCCCGCCTGCTCCGGTTGCAGGTCCAGTACCGCTACAGCGGCGCCGCGCTCCTTGAGCAGCGCGGCGGTGGCGGCGCCAATGCCGGACGCCCCTCCGGTGACGATCGCCTTAAGTCCCGCAAACTCCATTGTTTGTTCCTTTCGTGTCCCTGGCGGCTAGCCCTGGAAGAATTCCTGCCGCTGGCGTCCGAGCCCGGCGACTTCGATTTCGACGACGTCCCCCGGTTTGAGGTAGGGGAACCTGCCGGACAGGGCAACGCCTTCGGGGGTGCCTGTGCAGATGAGGTCGCCGGGTTCAAGGACCAGGAACTGGCTGAGGTCGTAGATGATCTGCTCCACGCCGAAAATGAGGTCCCGGGTGGAGGAGTCCTGGCGGATTTCGCCGTTCACCCAGCTGCGCAGCGTTAGGTCGGAGGGATCGACTTCGTCGGGGGTCACCAGGAAGGGGCCGGTGGGGCAGAAGCCGGCGCAGCTCTTGCCTTTGGACCACTGGCCGCCCGATACCTCGAGCTGGAAGGTGCGTTCGGAGAGGTCGTTGACGGTGACGTAGCCTGCAACGTGGTCCCGTGCCTGCCGTGGCGACTCCAGGTAGGAGGCCCGGCGGCCGATGACGACGCCCAGCTCGACTTCCCAGTCGGTCTTGGTGGAGCCGCGGGGGATGGCCACGGCATCGTAGGGCCCCGCCACGGTGTTGGGTGCTTTGTGGAAAATGATGGGCACCGTCGGGGGTGCGGACCCTGATTCGGCGGCGTGCGCTGCATAGTTCATGCCTACGCAGATGACGGACGAGGGCCGGGCGATGGGTGCCCCGATCCTGGCGCCGTCAACGCTGAGCTCATCCAGCTCCCCCGCGGCGAGGGCAGCGGCGGCACGCCCCGGTCCGTCCGATTCCCAGAAGTCGGTGTCGATATCCTTCGCCACCGGTTCCAGCGAATAGTACTTGTTCTGGTGCAGCAGGGCGGGGACTTCCTTGCCCGGCTCACCTATGCGCGCAAATTGCATTGGTCCTTCTTTCCTTGGTGCTTGTTCGGCTACTGCCGAGGTCAGCCGGGTGTCCCGGTCAGGTGATCAGGCCGCGGTCCCGGAGTTCGTCCCAGAGGGACTCAGGGACGGACTGTGCCGCCAGGTCCAGGTTTTGCTTCACCTGGTCCGGCGTCCGCATGCCCAGGACCACACCCGTTACGGCGGGATGGCGGTAGGGGAACTGAAGGGCTGCGGCCGGCAGCGTGGTCCCGTGCGATTCACAGATGTCCGCCAGCAGGTTCGCCCTGTCCAGGAGTTCCGGCGGGGCGGGGCGTAGTTGTAGGTGGCATCGCTGGCGGGCCGCTCCTTGGAAAGCAGGCCTGAATTGAAGACGCCAACATTCACCACGCCCACCTGGCGTTCAAGGCAGGCCGGGAGCAGGTCCGCTGCCGCGCCCTGCTCAAGCAGTGTGTACCGGCCGGCGAGCATCACCACGTCTATGTCTGTTTCGGTGACGAAGCGGTGGAGCATGCCGGCCTGGTTCATGCCTGCACCCCAGGCACGGATCACGCCCTCATCCCGCAGGGCTGATAGGGCAGGCGCCGCACCTTCCACCGCCTCGGTCCAGTAATCGTCAGGGTCGTGGATGTAGACGATGTCTATGCGGTCGGTTCGCAGCCGCTTGAGGCTTTCCTCGATGGAGCGCAGCACACCGTCGCGGGAATAGTCGCGGACCCGGATGAGATCGTCAGGGACGTCGAAGCCCTCGGTGTCCTTGCCGTGCGGGAACGGATTTGGCCGCAGTAAGCGTCCGATTTTGGTGCTGAGCACGTAGGTGCCGCGGTCCTGGCCGGCCAGGACCGCCCCAAGGCGGCGCTCCGAAAGGCCGAGCCCGTAGTGCGGTGCGGTGTCGAAGTAGCGGATGCCGCCTTCCCAGGCGGCGGCAACGGCGTCGGCCGCCTCCTGTTCCGGCACCTGCCGGTACAGGTTGCCAATGGGCGCTGCCCCGAAGCCGAGCACCGGCAGGGAAATGCCGGTACCGGGGATGGTGCGGGTTTCTGCCTGCATTCTCAGTCCTTCTCCTGTTTCCTGGCTTCCGTAATGGCCTGTTCTGTTCCCTCCGCCAACCGGTACACCCTGGCCGCGGTCCCGGAGGAGACACTTTCGCGCTCGCTTTCGGACGCACCGGCCAGCGCTGTTTCTGCCGTGGTGATCCACTCCTGGTAGGCGGCCGCTCCTGTCAGTGAGACGGGCCAGTCACTCCCAAGCATGCAGCGGTCGGCACCGAAAAGGTGCAGCGTTTCCCTGATGTACGGCAGTGCCTGTGGCCCGGTTGGCCGGGTCCGGTCGGATTCTGCGCCGGCTCCGGAAATCTTGACGACGACGTTGGGCCGGCGGGCAAGTTCACGCATCCCGCGGCTCCACTCCGTGAAGGCGCCGCTGGCGATGGGTGGCTTTCCCATATGGTCCAGCACGATCTGAAGCGCGGGCGCACGGTCGGCGAACGCGGTCAGAGCGGCAAGCTGGCCGGTGCGGATGCAGGCGTCGAAGGCAAGGCCCGCTTCGGCCACCCGCCGCGCGCCGGCAAGCATGTCCGGATGCAGCACGAAGGATTCGTCCCGGTCCTGCAGGAGCTGCCGCACTCCGCGGACCAAAGGGCGCTGCAGCAGGTGGTCAAGGTCCTCGGCCACGCTGTCCCCGCTGCTGACCGGGGCAAAGGCCACGATTGCGGCCAGAGTGGGCCAGCTGCTGCCCAGGCCGGATACCCAGTCCACTTCTTTCAGCGCCTGGTCGTCCCGGCAGTCTGCCTGCACAAATACGGCCGCCAGGGTGTTGGCTGGAGTGTGCGGAAGGTCCTGCGGAAGAAAGGGCCGGTTCAGGGCAGGGTTGTTGGCCAGCCAGTCGTAGGCGAGTACTGCCGGGTCCCAAACGTGGACGTGCGAATCTATGACCTTCATGCAGGGGCCTCCACTATGCCGTGGCTTCGGGCCGGACACCGATTGTCAGCAGCAGGTTGGCATAGTGCCGGGTATCGCCGCTGGCGATGACGACAGCCACATTCGGTGAACGCGCCGCATCATAAAAATCGAAACGCTGGTACGAGGTGACGGGGACAGCGCCGCCCAGGGACTGACCGTAACCCTTGATCGCCTCCGTCCAGCTCCCGTCGGGCGGCGTCATCACGGCTGCCGCCTCGATGGGGACGGCGTCGATCAGGACGTCAAGGATCTGGTCGATTGTCAGCAGGCCCGGCCGCAGGTTCAAGGCTATCCGTCGTGCCGACGCTGGCGCACCTGTGTTGTGGGGGTAGTTGGCATCAGCAATAAGGATCTGCGAACCGTGGCCGGATTCGGCGAGTGCAGCCAGCAGGCCCGGGTGGGTCAGGGTGTAGTTGATCATGCCTCAGCCTTAGCCCGTGCACCCGCGAACGCAATGCCGCGGCCAGCGCTGCCGGTCCGCCATTCCTGTTCCGCACGTCCTGCGTCCGTTCCGGCCCAATAGTCGCCCCAGGGAAAGGCATAGTCCTGCAGTGTCTGTGCCTTGAGCTCCGCCGAATAGCCGGGGTTTGCCGGCATGACGTAGGCACCGTCCCGGACGATGCACGGATCAACAAAATGTTCGTGGAGATGGTCCACGAATTCAGTGACCCGGCCTGTGAGGTCGCCGGAGATGGCGATGAAGTCAAAGATCGAGAGGTGCTGGACAAGTTCGCACAGGCCCACGCCGCCGGCGTGCGGGCAGACCGGGATACCGAACTTGGCTGCCATCAGCTGGACGGCAAGCACTTCGTTCACACTGGCCAGCCGGCAGGCGTCCAGCTGGCAGTAGTCCACTGCCCCGGCCTGGAAAAGTTGCTTGAAGAGCACGCGGTTCATGCCGTGCTCCCCGGTGGCCACCCCGATCGGCTGGACGGCCCTGCGGATTTCCGCGTGGCCAAGGACATCGTCTGGGCTGGTGGGCTCCTCGATCCAGAGCGGATTGAATTCCGCCAGCTGCTTGACCCAGTCGATGGCCTGTGGGACGTCCCATACCTGGTTGGCGTCGATCATGAGGTTGCCCTGCGGTCCAATTACCTCGCGCGCGATTCCGAGGCGGCGGATGTCGTCCTCCAGTGATGCGCCAACTTTGAGCTTGATGTGCCGGTACCCCTGGTCCACGGCCTCCTGGCAAAGCCGCCGGAGCTTTTCGTCAGAGTAGCCGAGCCAGCCTGCAGACGTTGTGTAGCACGGGTAGCCGCTTTCGGTCAGCTGCTGGATGCGTTCACCCCGGGTGGGAGCCAGCCGGGCCAGGATCTCCAAGGCCTCCTCCCGGGTCAGCGCATCCGAGAGGTACGTAAGGTCTGCGGCGTCGACGATGTCCTCGGCCGGCATATCCGCCAGGAGTCGCCACAGCGGTTTTCCTGCCCGCCGTGCCGCCAGGTCCCATACCGCGTTCATTACGGCGCCCAGGGCAAGGTGTTCCACGCCTTTGTCCGGACCGAGCCAGCGGAGCTGCGAATCCTGTTTCAGGCTGCGGTAGGTCCCTCCAAGGCTTCCACAGACTGCGTCGATATCCCGTCCCAGGAGGGGGCGGGCCCGAAGCTCCATGGCCGCAGCGCAGACTTCGTTGCCTCGTCCGATGGTGAAGGTGAAACCACAGCCGTAAACGGCAGGATCATCCGTGGTGAGGACTATATAGGCTGCAGAGTAGTCGGCGTCGTGGTTCATGGCGTCCGAGCCGTCGGCAGTCAGCGAAGTCGGAAAACGCACGTCGAACACGTCATATCCGGTGATGTGTGGCAAGGTGAGCCCTCCAGGTTCAGGCTATGAAGAAGATGGTCCAGCAACGTTGCGAGCATCATCTGATGTATTTGGAAGTATTTGATGAGAATATAGGACCATCATCCTTTTTTCCAAGCAATACATCTGATGAAGAAGAAATGGGGCGAAGCCCCCTGAAAGTGCACCCAGAAAGGCGGCTGCCATGACCAGTGGTACATCCAACGGTTCGATGTCGCAGACAGACGTTGTGATCTCCGGCGTCAAGCGGATGTTGTCCTCCCGCCGGCTCCGGCCCGGAGACAGGCTGCCCATCGAGAAAGACCTGGCTGCCGAACTGCAGGTCTCCCGCGGCTCGCTTCGGGAAGGTGTCCGTGCACTGTCCACCATGGGCATCCTGGAAACCCGGCAGGGGGCAGGCACCTTCGTGACCCGGCTTGAGCCCGCTGCACTGCTTTCGGCGATGGAGTTCTGGGTGGGACTGCAGGATGGCGAGCGGGCCAACCAGGTGCACACCGTCCGGCGGGCGCTGGAGACCGAGGCCGCGGCGGCGGCTGCCATCCGGATCGGCGAGGAGCAGCTCGATGCAGCTGAACGCATCCTGGAGCGGGCCCACGCCGCAATCCACGCCGCACCGATCGACCATGCCGCTGCCATGCAATGCGACGTGGAGTTCCACCGGCTGGTTGCGGAGGCGTCGGCCAACCATGTGCTCTCCGCGCTGATCGAAACCGTGTCCACCAACACCATCCGGGGACGCATGTGGCGTTCCATCCATGACAATGAGGGGTTGCTCGCCACGCACCGTGAGCACCTTGGCATTCTGGAGGCGCTGCGCCGGCACGACGTGGACCGGGCCAGGACGCGGATGGCAAACCACCTGTACGCCGTCGAGGACTACGTGACCGCCATTCCGGAGTCCGGGCTTGAAGGGCGCGAGGCGGATCCGCTGGGGGCTTTGGCTGACAGTGAGGCTGTTCGATAACCTGCTATTCGTCTGACCTTGTTTACCAAATGCGGATCAAACTGCGACTATTCGACGCGGCAATTGGTTTTGATGCAAAGAAAGATCAGATGATTCCTTGACTTCCGTTGCGGGTGCGGGTCATTCTGTTGGTTATACAAAGGTTGCGGGGATCACATCAGCCAGGCAACGAGGACGTCGCCGGGCAGCCTTTGTCCCCAGCTACGAAAGGACATTCACCGTGTTGAACAAACGCGTTACCGGCCGTCTTCTCGGTGCAGCAGCGGCGGCCGCGGTTGCTGCCACCGCGCTCACTGCCTGTGGTTCTTCAAGTGCAGGGTCATCGGGGGAGAGCAAGGAAGCCTCCTCGATGTACACCTGGATCACCAACGAAAACGACCGGGCGCAGTGGCAGGCGTTTATCGACGCCGCCAAGGAGAAGGATCCCGACTTCAATCTGACCCTCGAGGGGCCGAGCTTCAACGACTACTGGACGAAGGTCAAGACCCGGCTGTCGAGTTCCGGCGCCCCATGCATTATCACCACGCAGGCAGCCCGGCCCAGGAACTCAAGGACCTGACCGTTCCTCTGGACGACCTGGTCAAGAGCAACAACATTGACGTTTCCATGTACAACAAGGCGATGATTGACGGCCTGACGGTAGAGGGGACCCTCCGGGGCATCCCCTACGACGCGGAGCCCGTGGTCCTTTATTACAACAAGGACCTCCTGGCCGCGGCGGGCGTCAAGGAACCGACACTGAATTACACCACCAGCCAGTTCGTCGCAGACCTGAAGGCGCTGACCAAGGACGGTGTGGCGGGTCTCGCCGTTCCGCCCGGCTTCGGCTCCGGGCCGGGACTGCCAATTGCGTTCGCGAACGGCAACGAGCCTGTCAAGGACGGGCAGCTGGACCTGACCAATGAAGGCCTGGTGAAGGACCAGCAATTCGCCTTCGACCTTGCCGCCAAGGAGAAGGTAGCCAACGCTCCGCAGGCATCCGACGGCACTGACGTCCCGGAGCAGCAGTTCATGAGTGGCAAGGCGGCCATGATCATTGATGGACCCTGGATGTATGACATGCTCACGACCAAGACCCAGGGCAAGGTAGGGATCGCCGTGGTCCCTTCGGAGTCGGGTAAAAGCATCGGCATGATCCAGGGCTCCGCGTTCGCCATTGCCGCATCCTGCAAGGACAAGGAAGCAGCCTTCCAGAACATCATGAAGATCACCACGCCTGAGGTGGTCGGCGCCGTGGGTGCAGCCCGCGGAACAGTGCCGTCCGTGGAATCGGCGGTCAAGGACTGGGCCGGCAACAAGCCGGAAGCTGATGTGGCGGTGGTGGAAGCCCTGCTGGAGAGCGGCCGCCCGCTGGTCACCACGCCCAACTGGAACCAGGTGGAAACAACCTTCACGCAATACTCCGGGGAGGGCTTCCGCGGCAGCAAGACCGCAGAGGAACTTCTCGCCACGATCATGAACTCCGCCAAGTAAATTTCCCCGGGGGCGGGCTTCCTCCGGGAGTCTGCCCCTTCACGGAAAAGGTCAATGATGACTGCTCTACCGACGCTTGCTGTCAAAAACGGAAGGAAGCCGGCCGGTACTCCCGGGCATGGACGGCTGGCCGCAGCCTACCTCGCCCCCGGGATGCTCGGTTTCCTGGTCTTTATCGTGCTGCCGCTCGTCGCCTCCCTGGTGATCAGCCTGTTCGACTGGCCGCTGTTCGGCGCGCCTGAATTCGTGGGGCTGGACAATTACGCCCGCATGCTCACCGGGGACCCGGTGTTCTGGACAGTCCTGGGCAACACCTTGTTCTTTGCCGTCAGCTACACCGTACTCAACCTCGTCCTGGCGCTGGCCGTCTCCACCTGGCTGCACCACCTCGGCAGCTGGGGACCCTTCTTCCGGGTCCTGTTCTTCATCCCGGTGGTGACCCCCATGGTGGCCAACGCACTGGTGTGGCGCCTGATGCTGACCGATGACGGCGTGGTGAACAGCTTCCTCGCCAACTTCGGCATCGACGGCCCGTCCTGGCTGAGTGACAGCCAACTGGCCATGGGATCCCTGATCGCCATGTCCGTATGGCAGGGCATCGGGTACAACATCATCGTCCTGGGCGCCGGGCTGAACGGCATCTCGCCCAACCTGCTGGAAGCGGCACGCATCGACGGCGCAGGTGCGTGGCAGCGGTTCTTCCGGGTGGTGCTTCCCATGCTCTCGCCGTCGCTCTTTTTTCTGCACGGTGATGACGATCATCGGGTCGTTCAAGGTGTTCACCCAGCCCTACCTGCTCACACTCGGTGGACCGGGCGAATCCACCAACACGATCGTGCTCTACCTGTACCGCAACGGTTTTTCCTTCGACAAACTCGGATACGCCTCGGCGCTCGCCTGGGCGCTGTTCGTGATCGTCATGCTCATCACCGCCCTGCAGTTCTCCCAGCAGAAGAGGCTGGTCAACTATGACAACTGAAACGCTGGCCAAGCCGGCCACGGACAAGCCCACCACCCATCGCTGGCACAGCCCAGGTATGCGGAAAAAGAAGCACCCGGGGCACTACATCAGCCGTGCCGGCGCCATCCTCGTGGGGCTGGTCTTCTTCTTCCCGTTCCTTTGGATGCTTGCCACGTCCCTCAAGCCCACCTCGGAAATTTTCTCCACCGGGGCAAGCTTCCTGGCCTCAAGGGTGGAATGGTCCAACTATGTCACCGCCTGGACGGCCATCCCCTTTGGCCGGGTCATCATCAACAGCTTCCTGGTGGCTATTGCCGGCGCAGCCCTGACCACGGTGGTATCCCTGCTGTCCGCATACGCTTTCGCAAGGATGCAGTTCAAGCACCGGGACAAGCTGTTCCTGGTTTTCCTGGGAACACTGGTGCTGCCCCAGGAAGTCCTGGTTATCCCCTTGTACATCATGATGAACAAGCTGGAGCTGGTGAATTCGCCGACGGCCCTCATTGTCCCCTTCGCGTTTGGGGCCTTCGGGGCATTCCTGATCCGCCAGTTCCTGCTCTCCCTGCCGGAGGAATTTGAGGAAGCAGCCCGGATTGACGGGGCAGGCTCGATCCGCATCCTGTGGAGCGTCATCCTGCCGCTCGTTCGCGCGCCACTTGCAGTGGTGGCAGTCTTCAGCTTCATCGACTACTGGAGCAGCTTCCTCTGGCCGTTGATTGTGATCAACGACGTCTCGCAGGCGACCATCCCGCTGGGCCTGTCCATGTTTTCGGGTGAGAGGGGGACCGACTGGGAACCCTTATGGCCGCAGCAACATTGGCAGTGCTTCCCAGCCTGCTGGTGGTCATCCTCCTGCAGCGTCAGCTTGTCAAAGGCGTCAGTATGGGCGGTTTCGGCGGACGCTGACCCGCCCCGTCCACTAACCCTGCTTCCCGTTTCCACGACTTTTCCACCTCAAGAATGGAGTTCAGAATGACCAATGAATCGGCCAGCCCTGAAGAATGGCAGCAGCTGTCCCGCCCCACGCCGGAGTGGTTCCAGAACTCTCCGTTCGGCATCTTCATCCACTGGGGTGCCTATTCAGTCCCGGCTTGGGCGGAACCCATCGGAGCCTTGGGCACCATCGACGATGACAGGAAATGGTTCACCCATAATCCTTACGCGGAGTGGTACTACAACACCATCCGCATTGACGGCAGTCCTGCCCAGCAGTACCACAAGGAGACCTACGGCGGCGGGGACTACGACGACTTCCTGGACCAGTGGAAAGCGGAACAGTTCGATCCCGCGGACTGGGTGGAGCTGTTCAAGTTTGCGGGCGCGGACTACGTGGTGCCCACCACCAAGCACCACGACGGCATCGCCCTCTGGGATGCTCCCGGAACGGGGGAGCGGAACACCGTCCGGCGCGGTCCCCGGAAGGACCTGATCGGCGAGATCGCAAGCGCTGTCGAGGCCAAGGGCCTGAAGCTGGGCCTGTACTACTCGGGCGGGCTGGACTGGCACGTGCGGCCCTTCCCGCCGCACATCACCAGCGAAAGCGTCCATGACACCGCCAGGCCCAAAGACGCCGGCTATGCCGAGTACGCATACAACCACGTCGTGGACCTGGTGGACAAATACCGTCCCCATGTCCTGTGGAACGACATCGAATGGCCCGACGCCGGCAAGCACTTTGGCGGGCATGGGCTTGGCACGCTTTTCCAGCACTTCTACTCCACCAACCCGGAGGGCGTGGTCAACGACCGCTGGGGCGCCACCCACAAGGACTACGCAACAAGTGAGTATGAGCATTCCTCCCAGTCGGAGTCCGAATCCCAGTGGGAAAACTGCCGTGGCATCGGCTTCTCGTTCGGCTACAACCAGGTGGAAGGCCCGGAGCAGTCACTCACGGGAAAGCAGCTGGCACGCCACCTGACGGATGTCGTCTCCCGCGGTGGTCACTTCCTCCTGAACGTGGGCCCACGGGCCGACGGCACCATCCCCGAGATCCAGCGCCAGGCGCTCACCGACCTTGGACGCTGGATGGCAAACGCCAAACAGTACCTGGTGGGCGGACGGCCGCTCGAGGACGCTCCGGCAGAAAGCCAGAGTGATCCCTGGATCCGCTGGGTGGACCGGGGGACGGAGGTTGTGGCTTTTGTTGACTCACAAGGCGAGCGAGCTGAGGCCGCACTCGAACTGGGGCCGGACCGGTTCGCCCTGGCGAAGGCCTCACTGGCAGGGCCCGGCGGATCCCTGGATTTCGACGGCCAGGTACTGAAGGTGACGCTGACCGCGGACCGACTCGGACCGGTCATCGTCCGCATCCCCCGGGGATAGCCTCGGACAGATGATTACCTCCGCGACGGCGGCCGTCCCTGCAAAGGGGAGGGCCGCCGTCGTGGGCACTAGGTGTACATCAGCGAGCCGGGCGAGGTGAGCTCTGCCCGGTGCGCTTACCTTCTCCGCGCTGCCCAGCGGATGCTAGGGGGCAGCGGACGGCTGGCGTGGCTGGATGTTGTGGTTGCGGCTGAAGAGGTTGCCGGGGTCGAACCGTTGCTTGAGGTCAATAAGGTCCTCGTACTTGTCCGCCCCGTAGGTCAGGCGTGCGGCGTGCGGGTCCTGGCGGGTCTCGCCGCCGAGGAAGTTCAGGTATTCACCCTGTTCGGCGAAGGGCTGCATCCGTGCGTGTGCCTGCCGCGCAAACTCGGTGAGGCGCTCGTCGTCGTCCGCGTCGGACCAGAAACCGTAGACGTTCATCAGGAACCTTGAGGACCGGTTGGGGTAGGCGGTGGACTCCTCCGGGACCCGGCTGAAGGCCCCGCCCAGGAGGTGGATGTCGATGCCGGTGCCCTGCCACTGCACCTCGGAGGCAATGCCTGCCACCACGTCGATGACCTCCCCGTCCAGGCGGGAGAAGGAGACGTTCTTCCAGTAGCCCCGCGCCCCCGGAGGGAAGAGGCTGTCCATGGCGCTTTGCCACTCGAGCCAGGAAACCGGGCCCACCTCCTCCTGGTCCGGCGGCGCGAGCTTCCGCAGCCTGCCGATCAGGTCCAGTCCGGGCTGATGGTCCGCGCCCGCCCAGGCGCACCCGATGACCATCCACACGGCGTCGCCCAGCCCGAATTCCGCAGGAAAGGCAATAAAGCTGACAATCGGGTTCATCTCGTCCGGCAGGTCCCGGCTCCAGGTCTCGAAGCCGGCCAGCGCGTCCTTCCAGTGCTCCGGAGCGTAGAAGAGGTTCCCGCCCAGGACAGGCTGGAGGAGCGGCCGTGCGCGGAACGTGAAGGCCGAAACCACGCCGAAGTTGCCGCCGCCGCCCCGCACGCCCCAGAACAGGTCCGCGTTCTCATGCTCGCTGGCGCGCAGGTGGTCACCCGCGGCGGTGACGATGTGCACGGAGTTCAGGTTGTCGAGCGCCAGCCCATCGCTTCGGGTGAGCCAGCCGACGCCGCCGCCGAGCGTCAGCCCGGCGATGCCCGTGGCGCTGATGACGCCGATGGGGACCGCCAGGCCGTGCTCCACGGTCGCCCTGTCCACGTCCGCCAGGGTTGCACCCGGCTCCACGGTGACCAGGCGGGTGACCGGATCCACCGCAACCTCGCGCAGCCTGCCCAGATCCAGGACCAGGCCGCCTTCCACGCTCCCGTGGCCGGCCACATTGTGTCCGCCTCCCCGCACCGCCAGGACCAGTCCTGTGGTGCGGGCTGCTGCCAGGACGGGTCGATGTCCGCCACAGAACCTGCCAGTGCGATGGCCCGGGGATGCAGGTCATGCATGCCGTTCCAGACCCGGCGCGCGTCCTCGTATCCTGCATCGCCCGGTTGGAGCAGGCTGCCGCTGAGCTGGCCGCGCAACTCCGACAGCGCCTCGTTGATCCGGTCTCCTGAATGGCCTTGTTCCATGGTCTGACCTCGCCAGATAGGGTGCCGGGTCCTCGTTGATCCGGCTGGGTTGGATGTGGAGAGCACGCCTTCAACAGGCACGATTGGCAACGGCACTCCAAGTATCTGGCGGGCTACAAGGGCGGTCAATAGCGTGTGTCAGGAACGCACGAGCACCAGGCGCGGCGGATAACCGGCGTCCGCGCTACCGCGCCGGGTCCGGGTTGCGTGGTGGAAGGGGCGGCTGGACGTCAGGGCCCGGCTTGCCAGGATCCTGCGTGTCCGCCGTGGCCCCGCCGTTCTGGCCCGGTGCCTCCGTGGCGGCCGGCGGCTGCCCTTCGTGTTTGGCGGCTGACCCCGGGTTTCCGGGTCCAGGGTGCTGGTTGGGAATCTCCGGCCGGTTGCCTGCAGGATCGGGAAGGGCGGCGGGTGGCTCCGAACGGAACTCCGGCGGTCCGGCCGGAACGGGATGGGCGGGCACGGCTTCCGGTCCCGCGGCGGGCAGTTCGCCCGACTGGACGGGGCCGTCGTCGGGGACAAGACCGGCAGGAAAGCTTCCCGGCGGAGGCGTCGGAACAGGAGCGGGTACGACGGCGGCGCCTGTGCCGGGTGCCTCCGGGGGCACTGCGGGTGGCGGCTCCGCGGGGGCCGGGGCCAGGGCCACCCCACGATGCTGCTGATGGTTCCCTCCGCGCCGTGCCGCAGGGTCTCGTTTCCCGCCGCTGCACCGCCGGCGATACCGAGCGAAGCGGCTACCGCCAGCGACGTGAAGACAGCCCGGTTCCGTTTCCGGGCAGCGGTAGCAAGCGGCCGGACCACGTCCCCCGGTGATGCGTCCTGATCCATAAGCGCAGCAAGTCCGGCCGACGGCGGCGGAACGTCGAGTGTCCGGAGACCACGGATCTGCAGCAACACGTCCCGCAGTTCCGCGTCGTCCTGGAATCCGGTTTCGGCCAGCAGCGCGTCCACGCTGTGCTCGTCGTCGAGCCCGCGCTGGTGGCGGTGGTCCTGGCTGGTCATGGCGTGCCTTCTCTCAAGGTGGGAGGAAGTTTCCTCAGCCGGCACAGTGCCCGCCGCTGCAGCTGCTTAATTGCTCCCGGCGTCTTCCCCATGATTTCCGCCGTGGTTTCCACGGAGAGGTCCGCCACCACGCGGAGCGCAATGACTTCCTGCTGGTCGTGCTCCAGCGTTCCGAGCATCGCCTTCACGGTGTCTGAGCCTTCCGCCGCCAGCAGCTGGTCCTCCGCCGAGGTGCTGCAGCGGGGGTCGGATTCGGGGTCGTACCCGGTGGTCCAGGGCGCTTTCACCCGGCGCCGGTGCTCATCCACGTAGCGGGCGTGGGCGATGGAAAACACCAGGGACTTGAGTCCCTTGGTCCCGCCGTGCAGGTCGCCAAGCCTGGCATAGACAGCCAGGAAGACCTCCTGGGTCATTGCTTCCGGGTCCTCAACGTCGCGCGAGCGGAGATAGCTCAGGACCGCGGGCGAAAACTCCTGGTAGACAGCACAAAAGGTGCCCTCGTCGGCGTGACCGGGCGTCGCTGCCTCATCCTTGAGCTTGTGCATCCATCCCCCTGCGGCGGCTGCCCGGGCGGGCACCTGCCGGTGGTGCCGCCCCGGGAGCAAATCCCGGAGCGGCACCGTCCCTGCTGACAGGCTACCGCTGGCCGCGGCCGCCCTGGCCACCGGAGTTGCCGCTGGCGTTATCGGACTTGGATCCGTTGTTCGCGTCCTGGCCCTGCCCGGCGCCCTGGCGCTGGTCCTGGACCTGCTGCTCCTGGACCTGCTGTTCGGCCGGTTCCTGTTCCTCCGGAGCGTCGACGGTCTCATCCGCGTCGTCCTCGGGAGCAGCTACGGTGGCGCAGTAGGACTCAATGCCGCTTCGCCACCCGCAGCCTCCGCCAGTGCCGCGAAGGCGGTGGAGGTCTCGTTCAGGCCGCCGTTGCTGAATGCGTTGCACAGTCCGTACGCAGCCGGGCCGGTGGCGTCAGGTCCGCCGCCATCAGAGGTGGGTTCCGGGTCCGGCTCCTCCGTTTCAGTGGGCGACGGGCTTGGCGAGGCCGTCTCTGTTTCGGTTGGGGTTGGTTCAGGGGATTCGGTTTCCGTTGCCGTGGGGCTCGGTTCCGGAGATTCGGTTTCGGTTGCCGTGGGGCTGGGCTCCGGGGACTCCGTTTCAGTGGCAGTGGGTGTGGGCGACGGCGACTCAGCCGTCACCGAGGGGGCGTCCGGGAGCGAGTCGGCGATGGCCGCTACCCCCGTCCCGCCGACCACCAGCACACCCGCGGCTAGCACGGTGGCGGCCAGCTTGTTGCCGGAATACGTGAAGAAAGACATGAGACCCTCCGTTGTCGAAATTTTCATGGATTGCGATCAACTGCGGTTTTCCCCGCTACTGTATGAATCGAAATCCGGGTCACGGAGGTTACGGGTCAGCATGAATTTCTTGACTGATTTGTCATTTCCCTAGTCATAGTGGAGTTAGTCACGCAGCGGTGTGCGTACGTGCTCCGCCACCGGCCGGGGCTCCAGCCACACCTGTTCCCGGGGGCCCGGCGGGTAGGCATGCCGCTTACCCCCAAGGGTGATGGCCAGCGCGGCCACCACCGGTAGCGCTGCCGCAATCGGAACCAGCAGCGGACCGCCGGCAACCAACGCGCCGGAGCCATACAGGGCGCCGACTGTGATGCCCAGCTGGATGGTGAGCACGGTGAGGCCGTTCGCCGCCTCCTGGTACTCGCCGCCGGCGCGTAGGATGGCCGCCTGGTTGTAAATGCCGATGGCCCCCAGCCCCGCACCCCAGACCGTCATCAGCGCCAGGGCCAGCGGAAGGTTCCCCGAAGCCAGCGGCAACAGGAACATCGACGCGGCGATAGCCGCCGTCGTGATGATCAGCGAACGCCGCGGATGCGAGTCCACGGTGAGGCCCGCCACCCAGATTCCCAGCAGGCCCGAGGCGCCCAGGACGGTCAGGGAAAGGCTGATGGCATAGTCCGGCAGGCCGGCTTCGCGGACGAACGGGGCGATGTAGGTGAAAAGCGCAAAGTGCGCCAGGACCAGCAGCGGCCAGGCGGTGGCCACCGCCTTCACCCCGGGCTGGGCGACGGCACGGCGCATGGAGGGCCGGACGGCGTCGGAAATCCGCCGGACCCGCGGCAGGAGGAAGAAGGCCAGGACCGCCAGGACCAGGCCGAAGCCCGCCAGCACCAGGAAAGCGGCCCGCCAGCCGAGGAACCCGCCCAGTGCGGTGCCCAGCGGCGCACCGATGGCCAGCCCCAGGCTGTTGCCGCTGAAGACGATGGCCAGGGCCTTGCCCACCTTGTCCGCCGGAACCACCCGGGTGACGAACGGCGCCATGGTGGTCCAGAGCAGGCCGTGCGCCAGGCCGCCCACCATCCTGGCGATCATCGCCGTCGTAAAGTCCGGGGCGAGGCCCACCCAGGCGTTGCTGGCCGCGAACGTGACCACCAGGCCCACCAGCAGGGCATGCCGGGGGATCCCCGCCAGCAGCCGCGCGGCCGGAACCACCGTGACCACGATGACGGCGGCGTACGCGGCGGCAAGGTAGCCGGCCACGGGCTCGGACACGTTCAACCCGCTGCTGATCTGCGGCAGCAGGCCGGACGGCAGCAGCTCTGTGGTGATGGCGGTGAAGGCGATGGTGGCCAGGACCGCCATCGCGGCATAGGGGAATCGGGCAGGGGCGGGCGCGGGCATCGCGGAAGGCATGCGAAAGGGATCCATTCAAGGGGGAGGGGGCGGAACGCGGCGTTGTTGGCCGGACAAATTCCTCCCTTAAATTTACAGGATCGGGGCCGCTGTCACGTACATGACAAGGCCCCTCCGCGCGCCTTCCCGGCTATGTCCCGGCTGTGCCTGCCAGCCCGTTACCTGCCCGCCCCCGGAGCACTAATCCGGGCGTCCAGCAGGCCTACCGCCACGGCCGGGGCGAGCCCGGGCGCCAGCGGAAGGCGCGGGACCACCAGGCAGTGCCAGAGGTGGTAGATGTCCGCCTTTCCGGACCAGACGGTGGAGGTGACGTTGCCCTTCTCGTCCAGTTCCTGCTTCCAGGATCCGTGCTCGTAGTCGATGAACCAGTCGCGGGCGTGGTCCCAGATCCGCTCATACCAGTCCGCATACTGCTGTTCGCCGGTGGCGATGTAGAGGGCGGCCGCTCCGCCGATTGCCTCGGCGGGCACCCAGCGGATGCGGGTGGTGACCACCGGCTTGCCTTCCCAGTCCACCGTGTAGACGAAGCCGGGGTTCCCGTCCGGCTGCCAGGCGTCACGGATGGCGGCGTCGAACAGGCCGCGGGCGTCTTCCAGCAGCCAGTCCGGGACCGCCAGTCCGCGGGCTTCGAGCCCGGCACGGAGGTGGAGGAGCAGCCGCGCCCACTCAACCCAGTGGCCGGGGGTGCCGCCGTACGCACGGAACTGGCTGGCCCGGTCATCGGTGTTGTACTCCGGCATCGGGTTCCACTCCGGGTCGAAGTGCTCGAACACCCGGTAGTTGTTGTTGCGCGCGAACTGGTGGATGAGCACCTCGGCGATGTGCAGGGCCCGTTCCAGCCAGCGGTTCTCCCCGGTCACGTCGGCGACGATCAGGTACGCCTCCACCGAATGCATGCTCGCGTTCCCGCCGCGGTACGCCTCGGTTTCGGTGAAGTCCCGGTTCCAGGAGTCGAAGCACATGTTGGCCTCGTGGTCCCAGAACTTCGTGTCGGCGATGTGCAGCGCCTTGTCCAGCAGTTCCTGTGCGCCGGGGCGCCCTGCGGAAACGGCGCTGGCGGCGGCGAGGAGCACGAAGGAGTGCTGGTAGCCGGACTTGGTGTCGTTCACCGGTCCGTTGTCGTTGACCTCGGCATACCAGCCGCCGAACTCGTCATCATGGAAGACGCCGTTGAGCGCCGCGATGCCGTGGTCCACGAGGGTCCCGGCACCGGGCCGTCCCAGCAGGGCGGCGACGGAAAAACTGTGGACCATCCGCGCGGTAATCCAGAGATGGGTCGGCTTGTCGGCAAACACCTTGCCGTAGTTGTCGAGCCAGCCGAATCCCGTGGGCACCTTGGATGCCGCGGCGAAATTGATCAGCCGGTCCGTCTCGGCCTCGAGCCATCGTGCGTGAGCGGCGCTGTTCAGCCACGTCATGTTGTTTCCTCTCTCTGGTGCAGGTGCGAAGTGGTTGTGTCGGTGGGAGGGGCTACCCGATGGCGTCGAGCACGCCGCGGATGATGGTGGCGGCCGCGCCCAGGTAGGCCAGGATGATCAGCAGGATCTGCGCTGCGCGGGCGGGGACGAACTTTGCGGCCACGTCGCCCAGGACCAGCCCGGCCAGGCAGGCGGCGGCGACGGCCACCCACATGCCCCAGGGCAGGACGGGGAAGGTGGCCGGGGCGGTGACCGCCTTGGAGATCAGGGACAGCGCGCCGATGGTGAAGAAGTAGGGCTGCATGGTGGCAGCGAAGGACTTATGCTGCCACCGGGTGGCGATGGAGTACATGCTGACCGCCGGGCCGCCCACGCCGGCGGCCGTGTTCATGAAGCCGCTCAGGCCGCCGGCGGTGAGCAGGTAGCGCCGCCGCGGCGGAAGGGTGGCGGACTTGAGGACCAGCAGGACGGTCAGCCCGACGGCGAGGATCACCCCGATGGAGATCTCCAGGACCGCTGCCGGGATGAGCCGGATCAGGAACGCCGCCGGGATGATGCCGAGCAGGGCCGAGGCCGCCAGCCACAGGTACCGGTGCCAGTCGACGTCCCGGACCACACGGAAGATGATGGCGCCGGCCGTCACGGCCCCGCACACGTTCACCAGCACCACCCCTTCCACCGGGCCCAGCAGCAGGACCAGGAACGGGGCGGCCACCAGGGCAAAGCCCATGCCGGTGATCCGCTGCATCCCGGCCCCCACCACCACGGCGCCCAGCACCAGCCCGGTCGTCAGCACCTTACGGCCTCCAGGCCACGTACTGGACCTCCTCGAATTCCTCCAGGCCCAGGCTTGATCCTTCCCGGCCCAGGCCGGACTGCTTGGCGCCGCCCATGGGCGCGAATGCCACGGACGGCAGGGGGTCGTTGACGCCCACGATGCCGGCATCGAGCCGTTCCGGGATTTCCCAGCCGCGCTTCGGGCTGCCGCTCCACACGTAGGCGGCGAGGCCCATTTCGGTGGCGTTGGCCTTTCGGATTGCCTCGTCCTCCGTGGCGAAGGTGACGACGCCGGCAGCCGGGCCGAACACTTCCTCGCCAACCAGCGGGGCGTCGTCGGGAACATCCGCCAGCAGCGTGGGCGCCAGGAAGGACCCCGTGCCGGGCACGTCGGTCCGCTGCGTGACGCGGCGCGCGCCGCGGTTCAGGGCGTCGTCCACCAGCGCCTGCACGGCGGACACCCGGTCCGCGTCGATGACGGGGCCCAGGTCCGGGACCGGTGCGCCGCCGTCGGGAACGCCGTGCCCGATGCTCATGGCATCAAAGCGCGCGCCCAGCTTTGCGGCGAACTCGTCGGCGATGCTGTCCTGGACCAGGAAGCGGTTGGCCGCGACGCAGGACTGGCCGGTGTTGCGGAGCCGGCCCAGCACTGCACCCTCGACGGCGGCGTCCAGGTCCGCGTCCTCGAAGACGATGAACGGGGCATTGCCGCCCAGTTCCAGCAGCGGCCGGACCACGCGTTCGGCGGCGGAGGCCATGATTTGCCGGCCCACGCCGGTGGAACCGGTGAAGCTGACGGCCCGCACGGCGGGGTGGGACAGCAGGGCGGCGGTGATCTCGCGGGAGGGTCCGTGGACCAGGTTGACCACGCCGGCCGGGAACCCGGCGTCGTGCAGGACCTCGAACAGGCCGGTGGCGGCGAGGGGCGCTTTCTCGGACACCCGGCCCACCACGGTGCAGCCGGCGGCGAGCATGGCGGCGAGCTTGCGGGCCTGGATGGACACCGGGAAGTTCCACGGCGTCAGGCTGAGGGCCACGCCGATGGGCTTGCGGCTGCTGAGGTGGCGGCGGCCCTGCAGTTCGGGCGGGCTGATGGTGCCCGTGGCGCGGCGGACTTCCTCGGCGAACCAGCGGAAGTATTCCACGGAGAAGTCCACTTCGCCCTGGGCTTCGGGGAGCCGTTTGCCGGCTTCCAGCGCCAGGGTGTGCGCGAGTTCGTCGCGGCGTTCGGCCAGCAGGTCTGCGGCGTTGCGCAGCAGGTCGGCCCGGGCCCGGGCCGTGGTGCGGGACCAGGACCCGAACGCCTGCGCCGCGGCGTCCGCGGCCCGGGTTGCGTCCTCGCCGGTGCCCCAGGCCACCTCGCCCACGGTGCTGCCGTTGCCGGGGTCCGTCACGTCCTTGGTGCTGCCGGCGGAGTGCCAGGAGCCGTTCACCAGGTGGCCGGCTGATTTCAAATTCACGGATGGTGCCTTTCGTTGGGCGGGCAGGGGGCCGGGGTGCTCAGCCCTTGCTGGCGCCGGCGGTGATACCTGCAACGAAGTACCGCTGCAGGAAGACGTACGCCACCACCACGGGCAGGGAGGCCAGGATGACGCCGGCGAAAAGCAGCGGGTAGTCGGTCTGGAACTCGCCCTGGAAGCTCAGCAGTGCCAGCGGCAGGGTGCGGTTGCCCGGGGACTGGATGAACAGCAGCGGGTAGAGCAGCTCGTTCCAGTGGATGACGAACAGGAAGATGGCGGCGGCGGCGATGGACGGCGCGGACAGCGGCAGGGCGATGGAGGCGTAGGTCTTCCACGGCCCGCTCCCGTCAATGGAGGAGGCTTCGTAGAGCTCCTTGGGCAGGGTCCGCATGAACCCGCCCAGGATGAAGACGGCGATGGGCAGGGTGGACACCACGTTCGCCAGGACCAAACCCGACAGGTTGTCCAGCAGGCCGAGCCGGCCGAACAGCACATAGAGGGGCACCATGTTGGCTTGCGCCGGGATAGCCATGCCGAGGACCAGGAAGCCGAAGATGGCCCAGGACACGAACCCCTTCAGGCGGGCCACGGCGTAGCCGGCCAGGCTGGCCAGGAACAGGGTGAGCGGCACGGAGATGGCGGTGACGATGACGCTGTTCCAGAACGACGTGCCGAGGTCCTGGCCGCCGATGACCTCTGCGTAGTTGGCGGGGACAGGGACTGCGGCAGGCTGAAGGGTCCGGCGAACAGTTCCTGCGTGGACTTGAAGCTGCCGAAGCCGACCACCGTCAGCGGAACGATGATGATGATGGCGTAGATGCCCAGGATGGCACGGCGGCTGATTGAGGCGAGCATGCTGTCATTCCCCCTTCGGGGTCAGCCGGAGCAGCCGGCGCTGGAGCCAGGTGACCAGGGCGATCATCGCCATGAAGATGATCGACTGGGCCGCGGCGTAGCCGAACTCCGAGTTGGCAAAGGTGCTGTAGATACGCGTGGAGAGGATGTCCAGGGACTGTTTGGGCGGGTTGCCCGCGATGCCCAGGATCAGGTCGAAGGCCTTGAACGACTGGACCGTGGTGTAGGCCACCACGATGGCCGTTGCCGGGGCCACGAACGGCCAGGTGATGGACTTGAACTGCTGCCACCGGCCGGCGCCGTCCATTTCGGCGGCCTCGTAGAGTTCACGCGGGATGGACTGCAGGCCGGCGATGTACACCACCATCATCTGCCCGGCGTGGAACCACACCTGGGTGACGGCCACCCAGTACAGGGCCTGGGCGTTGTTGCCCAGGTAGGAGCCCTGCAGGGCCTCCAGGCCCACTGAGCCCAGGACCGAGTTGGCCAGGCCGAAGTTGGGGTCGTAGATGAACTTCCAGATGAAGGCCACGGACACGGAGGACAGGATGGTGGGGAAGAAGAACAGGGCGCGGAGCAGGATGCTGCCGCGGGAGTTCTTCGTCAGGAGCAGGGCGAGGATCAGCGAGAACGCCGTCTGCGCGATGACCACCAGCAGCATGAACTTCAGGTTGTTGGTCATTGCGTTGATGAACAGCGAGTCGCTGGTGAACGCCCGGACGAAGTTGTCCAGCCCCACGTACTTGAAGGCCGCGGAGAAGCCGTTCCAGTCCGTGATGGCGTACTGGAAGGCCTGCAGCGTGGGCATCACCAGGAAGAAGGCAATGACGGCGACGGCGGGCAGCGGGAAGAGGTACAGCGCCGGATTCACCCGGGTGGGGGAGCGGCGGCGCACCTTGGCCTCGTCGGCGCCGGTATGGCGGTGCGGCGTCTTCCGCTTGGCCGCCGTTCCGGTGGGGGTGCTCATAGCCGCTCGTCAACAATCTTCTGGGCGGCTTCGGCTGCCTGCTCCGGGCTGGTGCCGGAGATGACGGCCGTGGCGCTGGCCTCCACCGCGTTGCGGACATCCAGGTTCAGGAACTGGAACCGGGCGGCCAGGGCGGTCTTCTTCTCCAGCCACGGGCTCAGGCGCTTCAGGTCCGGGTTGGTGTACTCCACGTCCTTCACGGACACGTGCTGCGCCGTCTCGTTGGCGTAGTAGGCGGCGTTCTCCGGCTCCGACAGGAAGTCGATCCACGCCGCCGCGGCGGCCTGGTTCTTGCTCGCGGAGTTGACGCCCAGGATGAAGGTGGCGTTGTAGACGCCTTCGTACTTGGCGTTGCCGTCCGAGGTGTTGGGGAACACCAGCTCGATGGGGAACTGGGCGCCCAGGCCGCGGACCGCGGCGATGTGGTAGGAACCGGTGGCCAGCATGGCGGCCTTGCCCTGCGAGAACAGGTTCTGCGCCGGCTCCACGGCGGTGCCGGTGGCGTTGGGCTGCAGGAACGGAACCAGGTCCTTGTACTGGTTGAGCATCTTGATGAACCAGTCGTCGGTGGCTTTGAGCTTGCCCTGTTCGATCTGGGCGCAGGCGTCGTCCACAGGCGCGTTGTTGGCGACCATGCAGTTGAACAGCTGCCCGCCGTTGCCCACGTCGCCGCCCGGCCAGGAGATGGGTACGACGCCGGAGGACGCCAGCTTCTCGCACATGGCCAGGAAGGAGTCCCAGTCCTTGGGGGCGAGGTCGGCGCCGGCCTTGTCGAACAGGTCCACGTTGGCCATGGGCATCGGGAACACCACCTGGTAGGGCAGGCCGAGCACGTTATCGCCCGACTTGCCTGCGGAGAGCAGGCTGTCCTCGTAGTTGGAGACGGCCTTGCTGCCCTTGAGGTCGGTGTAGATGCCGGCTTCGGTGAAGTTCTTGAACTGTGCGCCGCGGAAGGTGGCGAACGCGTCGCCGATAGAGCCGCCGCGCAGCTTCTGCAGCGCCTGGGCGTTGTAGTCGTTGGAGGTGGAAATGTCCTGGGCCACCTCCACGCCGTCGTGCATCGCCGCGAACCGCTTGATCAGTTCGTCGAACACTGCCTTGTCCTCGCCGCGCCAGTGGGCGAAGGACACTTTGCCCGTGATGTCGCCGGTGGCCGGGGCAGCCGGGCCGGTGGCACCGCCGGGGGTGGTGGAGCCGCCGGGTCCGGCGCACGCTGCCGCGGTGGCGCCGAATCCCAGGGCTCCAAGGACGGCCATGGCCTGCCTGCGTGAAATCTGACTCACAATAATCTCCTCGTTGAGTGTTGCTGTGCCTTATTTGCTGGCTGGATGGGGGGTCACCGGGCGGTGACGGGAATCCCCGGGAGGTTGAAGGCTGGGCTCATGCATTCGTCCGCTGGCTGGAGACGACGTCGTCAACCACCGCGCAGAGGCGCTGCAGCCGGCGGACGGCGTCGGTGGACAGGGACTCGACGACGTCGGGGGCGCCGATGCAGGACGCCCAGACAGCGCGTCCGGAGAGGAAGCCGCTGGCGCCTTCCAGGCAGGCCCACCGCACGGCGTCCGGGAACACGTCCTCGGGGACCCCGGAGGACAGGACCACCCAGGGGCCGTCGATGGCTTTGGTGAGCTCGGCGCAGGCGGCGCGGACCTCGGCTTCGGAGGCCTGGCCCTTGTAGGGGACCTCGGCCTTGTACAGGTCGGCGCCCAGGCTGCCCAGTTCCTTGGCGGCGGCCAGGATGCCGGCGTTCCAGTCGAAGTCACCGCCGGCCAGGGGCTTGCGGGAGACCGGTTCGATGATGCTGATCAGCCCGGCGGACTTGCACCGCTCCACAAACTCGCGCACCATCTCCACCCGGCCTTCGGCGGGCTCGTCCGGACGGTACAGCACCAGCAGCTTCAGCGCCTTCACGCCCAGGGCCGCGTACTTCTGCGGATCCACCAGCCGGTCGATGGTCACCTCACCCACGAGTTCGTCGTGTGCGGATTCGAAGTGGTCGGCGGAGGCGATGAGGCCGCAGTTGGGGTCCACCACGCCGGCCTCGATGGCCTGGTCCAGGGCGAACTGCCGGTCGATCAGGATGCCGGAGGCGTAGGGGGTGAGGATTCGGGCGGCTTCGAGCTTGAAGTTCCGCAGGTCCTCGTCCGTGACGGGCTGGTCCGTGTGCTCGGCGAACATGTTGCGCATGGCTTCGCGCTGGTCCACGGCGAGCATGGCGAACGCGCCGGACGGGCGTTGCAGCGGGGAAAGGTCTGTGGGGCTCATGGGCTGCTTCTTTCAGCTAGGCGTTGTGGTGGGAACGATGGTCAGGCAGGGACAGGACTGATGGTCTGGCGGGGGATCATGGAACGGCCGTCCAGCCCCGCGCAGGATGCGGCGGCGGTACGCCCGGCGAAAGCGGCGGCGTCCACCAGGGGCAGGCCCGCCGCGACGGCGGCGAGGAGGGCGCCGTGGTACACGTCGCCGGCGCCCAGGGTTGACACGATGGTGGCCGGTGTGGCGGGAACGTGGACCGGCTCGCCGCCGCGTTCCAGGACCCAGGCGCCCTCGGAGCCGGCGGTGGCGACGACGGCGGAGGCGCCGTCGTCCACAGCCTTCCCCAGGAGGTCCCCGGGGGAGAGGTCCTCGCCGTACTCGGCGCGGAGCCTTTCGATGGTGGGGACGTACAGTGCCACGCCCCGCGGGCTGAAGGACGGGATGGGGTTTCCGGCGTCCACGCTGATCTTCAGGCCGTCCGCGCCAGCGCCGGCCACGGCGTTCCAGCCCAGGTGGTCCACGTGGACCCAGGCTGCGGACGCCAGCAGTTCGGCGAAGCGGCTGCCGGCGGGGAAACTGACGGGCGGGACAGGCCGGGTGACGATGGCGCGGCTCTCGGTGGCCCGGCTGACCACGATCACGCTGGCGCCGGTCTTGACGCCGGCGTCGCGGATGACGGCGGAGGTGTCCACGCCCTCGGCCTCGAGGCCGGCCACGATCCGGTCGCCTTCCTCGTCGGTGCCCAGGACCCCCGCGAAGGCGGTCCGGGCTCCGGCCCGCGCCGCCGCAACGGCGGCCGTTGCCGCCGGGCCGCCGCCCGCCGTCGCGAAGTCGGATGCGACCGTACGGCTGTCCGCCGCGGGGTAGTCCTGCACCAGGGCGATGGAGTCCAGGGTGGCGCAGCCTACGAAGAGCAGGGTTCCAGTTGACGGTTGGGGCACGTTCCACCTCGTTGTAGTTCCGGCTGGTACTGAAGAAATATACACACGCTATGTTGGAATAACAACACTTTCTGTATAGTTCTGTTTGGGATGCAACGCCGCGGTCCCGCCCACTCAACGTAGAGAAACGGAGCAGCTCATGTCATTGCCTTCTGCGGAAACGGTCCGGACCATCCGTTATGGCCTCATCGGGGCCGGCCACATGGCCCGCGAACATGTCCGGAACCTCGCACTGATCCCGGGAAGCCGGATCACCGCAGTCTCCGACCCCACGCCGTCCTCCCTGGAAGAGACCGCGAAGGAGATCGGCTATGAGGTGCAGACCTTCGCCTCCCACCAGGACCTGCTTGCCTCGGGCCTCGTGGATGCGCTGGTGATCGCCAGCCCCAATGACACCCACCTGGGCATCCTCAAGGACATCTTCGCCAGCGGGACCAACCTGCCCGTCCTGGTGGAAAAGCCCGTGTGCACCAGCGCCGCCCAGGCGGACGAACTCGAACAGCTGGCTGCCGACTACACCGCACCTGTGTGGGTGGCGATGGAATACCGCTACATGCCGCCGGTGCAGGAGGTCATCCAGGCCGCGCACAACGGCAAGCTCGGCAACATCTACATGCTGTCCATCGTGGAGCACCGCTTCCCGTTCCTGCACAAGGTGGACGCCTGGAACCGCTTCGCCGAGCGGACCGGCGGCACCCTGGTGGAAAAGTGCTGCCACTTCTTCGACCTGATGCGCCTGATCCTGCAGGACGAACCCACCCGCGTCTACGCCAGCGGCGGGCACGACGTGAACCACATGGACGAGGTGTACGACGGCCGGGTCTCGGACATGGTGGACAACGCCTACGTGATCGTCGATTTCAAGGGCGGCAAGCGGGCCATGCTGGAACTGTCCATGTTCGCCGAAGGGTCCAAGTTCCAGGAGCGCATCTCCATCGTGGGTGACGCTGCAAAGATCGAGACCCTGATCCCGGTGGCCGGGAGCCACTGGATCCCCGGTGACGAAGCCGAAGCCACCGTGGAATTCAGCCCGCGCTCGCCGCTGGGCCCGGAAAAGCACGAGGTTCCGGTGGACGAGGCCGTCCTGGCCGCCGGCGCACACCACGGCTCCACCTACTACGAGCACCTGGGGTTCCGGAAGGCCATCCTGGGCGAAGGCCCGGTGGAAGTCACGGTTGCCGACGGCCTGCAGTCGGTCCGGATGGGCCTGGCGGCCGAGCGCTCCATCGTGGAAGGCCGCCCCGTTGAGCTTACGAATGCCGGTGCCGGGTAGGTCATTAAGTAGGTTTGGTGTTGGAATTGCAACACCGGGCCGGGCAGGTGTCCGGGATCTAGGCAGGAAAGAAGGGGCCATGAGCATCGCACGCGAAGAGGCGCCGCTGACGTCCCGTCAGCGCAGCATCTTGGACGAGCTCGGCCGGCGGGGGTTCATTTCCACCACTGACCTGGCAGAGAGGTTCGCCGTCTCGGACATGACGGTGCGCCGGGACACCCGGGTGCTGTCCAAGCTGGGGCTGGTCCGGGTGGTCCACGGTGGTGTCAGCGCCGTGCAGGGGCACGGGCAGAACGCGGACTTCGCCGCCCGGGTCCGGGAGGATGCCGACGCCAAGCTGCGGGTGGCCCGGGCGTGCCTGTCCATGATCGGTGAGCGTGACGCCATCATCCTGGACGCCGGCACCACCACGTACCAGATTGCCCACGAGCTGCCCGCGTCCTTCACCGGCACCATCATCACCCACTCGGCACCTGCCATCCAGCGCTGCCTGCAGCTCACCTCCGCCCGGACCATCTGCCTTGGCGGGGAGCTGCTGCTGGACAGCCAGGCGTTCAACGGCCCCATGACGGTCACGGCCGCCGCCGGGCTGCGTGCCAAGACGGCGTTCATCGGCGTCAGCGGCATCCATGACGAGGCGTTCTACATCGAACGGGACGTGGAGCGCGCCACTAAGATCGCCCTTATGAATTCGGCAGAACAGGTGGTGGTGGTGGCTACCCACCAGAAGATGCTCCGGTACGCGCTGGCCCGGCTGGCGGGTTTCGATGCGGTGGACGTGCTGGTGACCGATGCGCCGCCGCCGCGGGAAATCGAAACGGCGCTGACCGCTGCAGGCGTGAAGCTGATGGTTGCCGCGTGACCGCGCGGCTCCGGGTGTGCCTGCCCGACCAGAAGCTGCTGGACGCTCTCGAGCCGACGGACGGCGTCGACTTTGTCCTCTGGGACCTGGCCGGTCCTGCCCCGGAGGGCCGGCTGGACCTGCTGGTCCCCGGCTATATGGGCAAGCCGGCGGCGCTGGCCGCGCTGGAGGGCGTGGACGTCGGGCTGGTGCAAAGCCAGTCCATCGGGTACGACGGCGTCGCGGACGTCCTGCCCGCCGGCTGCGTTTTCGCCAACGCGGCAGGCGTCCATGAGACGTCGACGGCGGAGCTCGCCGTGGGCATGATGATCGCCAGCCAGCGCGGGATCCCGGACTTCGTGCGGAACCAGGCGTCCGGCACCTGGGACAACACCCAGCGCGCCAGCCTGGCGGACCGGCGCGTGCTGCTGGTGGGCTACGGGGGAGTGGGCAAGGCCATCGAGGCCCGGCTGCTGCCGTTCGAGGCCGAGGTCACCCGGATGGGAAGCCGTGCCCGGGAGGACGGCCGCGGAACGGTGTACGGCATCGACTCGCTGTACGAGCAGCTGCCGCTGCACGAGATCGTGGTGGTCAGCGTCCCGTTGAGCGAGCAGACCGCGCAGCTGGTGGACGCGAAGTTCCTGGCGGCCATGCCGGACGGCGCGCTGCTGGTGAACGTGGCCCGTGGCCCGGTGGCCGATACAGACGCGCTGCTGGCGGAAACCTCGTCCGGGCGGCTGCGGGCGGCGCTGGACGTCACGGACCCGAACCGTTGCCGGCCGGCCACCCGTTGTGGACCACGCCCGGCGTGCTGATCACACCGCACGTGGGCGGCGCCAGCTCGGCAATGTTCCCCCGGATGGTCCGGCTGATCAGGAAACAGATCGGGCTGCTGCTGGACGGCAAGGAACCCGTCAACGTAGTTCTCCGCTGATCTATCCAGGCATGGCCCCGGCTCCTAAGCTGGGGCCATGTCCTCATATGAAGTCCGGCGCAGCGCCGTCATACCCGCAGCCCCCGAAGAAATCTTCCCGCTGGTCAACAACTTCCATGAATGGACCGCCTGGTCCCCCTGGGAGACCGTGGACCCCGGCATGAGCAGGCGCTACTTCGGCCCGGACTCGGGCGTGGGCGCCGGCTACGAGTGGAGCGGCAACCGCAAGGCCGGCAGCGGGAGCATGCAGATCGTCGAGTCGGTGCCGTCCAACCGCATCAACGTCAGGCTGGAATTCACCAAACCCTTCAAGGCGCTGAACCCCACCACCTTCACGTTCACGCCAGCGCCGGGCGGCACTGAGGTCCGCTGGGTGATGACCGGGGAGAACAAGGGACTCCCGGCCAAGCTATTCGCCCTCTTCGTCAACATGGACAAGATGGTGGGGTCCGACTTCGAACGCGGGCTGGCATCGCTGGCCGCCGCCGTCGCCGCAAAGAAGAAGAGCTAGGGCCGTGGGCGTCATCGACGATGCAATGGCGGAGCTGCCGGAAGCGGACCGCGAGTGCCTGCAGCACGTCATTGACATTGCCCGGCAGCTGGTGCCGGAGGCCACCGAAGGCATGAGCTACGGCATGCCCGCCCTCAAACTGGACGGAAAGCCCCTGCTGGGAGTGGTGGCCGCCGCGAAACACCTCTCGGTATTTCCGTTCTCGCCCGAGGTGGTGGAAGCAGTGGCCGGCAAGCTGGCGGGCTTTTCGCTGTCCAAGGGAACCATCCGCTTCACCGCAGAGCATCCCCTTCCGGACGACGTGGTGGAGGACGTCGTCCGGCTGCGGCAGGCGGAAATCAGGAAGTAGGGACCCATGGGAAAGATCATCCTGTCCAACGCCGTGTCCGTGGACGGGTTCTTCGAAGGCCCGGACCGGGACATCAGCTGGCACCGGGTGGACGAGGAACTGCACCGGCACTTCAATGACGAGATTGGTGCGATGGGTGGGATCATCGAGGGCAGGGTCACGTACCAGCTGATGGAGGAATTCTGGCCGACGGCGGACCAGGATCCGGACAGCACCCCGGCCATGGACGAGTTCGCGGGCATCTGGCGCCGCCTGCCCAAGTTCGTGTTCTCCCGCACCCTCGCCACGGCGGGCCCGAACGCGAAGGTGTTTGCCGGCGTCGTTCCCGAGGAAATCCGGGCATTGAAGGCGGAAGCCGGCGGCGACCTCATTATGAGCGGCGCCGACCTTGCCGGAACGTTCATGCGCCACGGCCTGGTGGACGAGTTCCGGATCTACGTCAATCCGGTGGTGGTGGGCCAGGGCCGGCGGGTGTTCCAGTCGCCCGACTTCACCGCGGACCTGGACCTGGTGGAAAGCCGCCGTTTCGGCAACGGGGTGGTCCTGCTGCGGTACCTGAACCGCGGCTGACGCTACGTAGGCAGCAGGGATGCCGGCAGTAGCGGAGCCGGTGCGGGTTCCCCGGCTGCAAGTGCGGCGCCAATAATTCCTGCCTCATTCTGCAAGCGGGCGGCCACGATCGGACTCCGCAGGTTTAGCAACGGGAGGTACTGGTCTGCGCATGCCGATATCCCGCCGCCCACCACGAACAGTTCAGGGGAGAAGATGAACTCCAGGTGGGAGAAGTAGCGCTGCAGCCTGACGCTGTACTCCGCCCATGTGATGCCGTCGCGCTCGCGGGCCACGGCCGAGGCAGCAATTTCCGCCGCGAAGCCGTCAATGGCGAGGTGGCCCAATTCCGCGTTCGGCACCAGTTTGCCGTCGAACACCAGGGCGGAGCCGATCCCCGTCCCAAGGGTGATGACCAGCACTGTTCCCGGGATTCCCCGGCCCGCACCGCACGTGGCTTCGGCAAGCCCTGCGGCATCGGCATCGTTTAACACCACGACGTCCCGCTGGAGTACGGCGGAAAAGACTGCAGCCGCGTCGACTCCTATCCATGAGCTGTCCACGTTGGCCGCCGAGCGGGCGATGCCGTTCTGGATGATACCGGGGAAGGTGATTCCCACCGGCTGGCTGCTGCGGGACAGCCAGGCATGTCCTCGAGTGCGGCAACAAGGATGGACACCACGGCGGCCACAGCGGAGGGGGTCGCGGGCCTGGGTGTCTCCATCCGGATTGAAGGTCCAGTAAGGGTGCCGGAGGCGACGTTGACAATGCCGCCTTTGATGCCGGTTCCGCCTACGTCGATGCCAATGAGATGGCCGGCCGTGCCGGGCTTGAAGGTCATGGTGGTCCTTTCCGTAGGGAGGCTTGAGCGGAGATCAAAGGGGGGGCGGTCAGCCGTTTGTTCGGCTAACCGCCCCCGAGACGCTGTTGGAACCAGACCGTTAGGGCGTGGACTTAGAGGCGTTCCAGCTGTCCCAGTTCTCGCCGTCGAAGCCGAGCCGGCCCAGCTGGTAGTCGGCCCAGTTGCCTGCAGATTTCTCGATTACTTCGCCGCCTATCGAGTAGTTCTCCAGGGCAAGGCCGTTGCCGGCAGGAACCTCGTTGCCGATGGTGACCTTTTCACCGGCGGGGTTGGTGTAGCGCTTGAGGTGGCTGACCTGGGAGGTCCAGTCGAGTCCGTTCCAGCTATCGATCTTGAGATTCTTGATGTTGATGTTCTCGGTGTTGGACAGGGCGTAGACGCGGATGGCGCAGTTGGCCATGCCCTCAACCGTGAAGTTTTCGAACGACATGTTCTTGACCGTGGTGGTGGGGTCCGCCTTGGTGGTGGATCCCATGTCCTCCCAGTGAGAGGAGGAATTGAAGATGCAGGTGTTGTACTTGACGTCCTTCCAGTACATCCGGTTGTGGATGACTGAGGTGTTGGTGACGTTCACGTTGTCGATGTTCCGCGGCGTCCAGCCCCACTGGACCACGGGTCCGTTCTCGTTTTTCCAGATCACGGTGTTATCGATGGTGACGTCGCTGTGGTACATCTTCAGTACGTCGTCGTTGGAGTTGAAGAACGTGTTCTTCATGCTGCTGCCCTTGTACAGCTCGATGCCGTCCGTTTGCCAGTACCAGCTGCCCACCTGCTTGTAGTTCTCCACGTTCATGTGGAAGGTCTGCTCGTTCCCGTAGACCACAAAGGAGTGGTAGGGCGGTTCATTGATGGTGACGCCCTGCAGGTCCAGCTTCTGCTCGGCGTCGGCTGACGCGAACTGCAGCATCTTCACGCACGATGAGTGGCAGTTGGACGCCCCGCTGAGATGGTTGTAATTGTTGTTCGTGTCCGCCTCGTACACGTATTGCTCGCCGGAGAGGACGCCATAGCCGGTGACTTTGTACTGGCTTTGGTTGTCGTGCAAGAACCGGAAGGCTCCCTTCACATAGGCGCCTGGGGCCAGATACACCCACTTGACGTTGGGCGGCAGGACGGCATGGTAGTCCGAGCCCATGCTGTAGGTGCCGGGCTTGAAGTAAATGATGTCGTCGGTAACGGTGTTGAGGTTGGTTACCTCACCTTCAGCCGGGTAGTGGATGCTGCCTGACTCCTCCGTGGGAATCAGCCGCTCCTTCTGCTCGCCCCGGAGCTTGGGCTCGGCGAAGATCATCATCGAGTTGCGGGGCTCGGTGTGGATGGCGCGGTTGCCCTCGGCTTCGGTGGTGAGCTTGCCGCTGTCGCCGCTCATGTCGTTGTACGCCGTGTACAGCTGCGGCTCGAACTCCACCGAGAACCGGTATCCGGCGTCGGAGTATGGCACCTTGATCTTTACGGTGTCCGCGTCCACGAGCTGCTTTTCGAAGTTGTAGCTGCTGGGCCGGATCTGGACCTGGTCGGCCGACGTGATGGTCTGGCCGGTCTTGAGATTGACGTCCACCCAGACGTCCTTGGCATATTCGAAGCTGGACCAGCTCATGGACAGGCCGGCCTGGGAGGAGAACTCGGCGCCGTCTTCCTTGGTATAGCCGACCTTGTCCTTTCCGCTGCGGGGGATGCTCATGTAGGTGAACGCGTCGTAGGCCTTCTCCGGTTGGTTGGCCGAGGCTACCTGGACGTCGTAGATGGAAGACTGGCGCACCTCGTTGTCCCCGGTGGGACCTTCGGTGTTGAAGACCCCGTTGTCATGCCACCAGGTGTGCAGGTTGCCGTTGTCCGCTGTCTCGATTGGCCGCTCGGCGGATGGCGCTGCTGGTGCCTGCGAGGCCGGATTGGTGCGTGCCTGAGCCGGCATCGCGGTGGACGTGCTGGTGATGACGACGGCGGTTGCCGCAGCAATGCAGTATGCCAGTCGTCCGAGCCCTGTTCCGGGCATGATGGTTCCTCTCGTTGGATGGGACCGGTAGAAGGTGGTGCCTTTAGGAAAGGCGGCGGAGCACAACGGCCTCCCAGGGCAGCAGTTCCTGCCTGTTCCAGTCGTGGCCGGGCCGGTTGTGAAGGAGAACCTCTGCCTGTGCCCATGCCGTGGCGATATCCCTGGCAAGGGTGAAGTCCAGGGCCAGCGGTTCACTGGAGCAGTTGGCCAGGACTAGCAGGGTGGCGTCCGGGCCGGTGCGGGTGTAGGCGAAGAGTTGCGGGTCCTGCAGGTAGAGCAACGTGAACAGCCCGTCGATGACGGCGGGTTCCTCATGGCGCAGGCGGACCAGGCTCTGGTACCAGGCGAAGACGGAGTCCGGATCGGTGCGCTGGGCGGCGGCGTTGAGCCAGGCGTGGTTGGGGTTCACGGGGATCCAGGGCTCGCCCGTGGTGAAGCCGGCGTTCCTGCTGTTGTCCCACTGAACCGGGGTCCGGGCATTGTCCCGGCCGCCCGCGGCGAGGCCGGCCAGGATGTCGCTTGCCCGGCTGCCGCCGCTGCGGGCAATGGCCTCGCGGTAGTAGTTCAGGCTTTCAAGGTCGCGGAAGTCGCCGATGCCGGAAAACTGCATATTGGTCATGCCCAGCTCTTCACCCTGGTAGATGTAGGGCGTGCCGCGCATCAGGTGCAGGACCGTGGCCAGGGCGGTGGCGGACTCGTACCAGTACGCGGAGTCGTTGCCGAAGCGCGAGACGGCCCGCGGCTGGTCATGGTTGTTCCAGTAGAGGCTGTTCCAGCCCACGTCCGCCAGGGCATCCTGCCACTTCGCCAGCGATTGCTTGAGCGCCACCAGGTCCAGCTGCTTGCGGGTGAACTTTCCGCCCGGACCGTGGTCCAGGCCCACATGCTCGAACTGGAACACCATATCCAGTTCCTTCCGGTTCGGGTCCGTGTACAGCCTTGCCAGTTCGGGGGTGGCGTCCACCATCTCGCCCACGGTCATCAGGTCCGCGTCCCGGCCGGCGAATACCTCCCGGTGCATTTCCTGCAGGTACTCGTGGACCCGGGGGCCGGAGCCGTAGAACGGGATCCCGTCGCCCAGGCCTGGCCGTCGCCCACCGGCCCGTCCGGCAGGCCGGGGTGTTTGGAGATGAAGCTGATGACATCCATCCGGAACCCGTCCACGCCGCGGTCCAGCCACCAGTTCATCATCCGGTACACTGCGTTGCGGACGTCCGGGTTGTCCCAGTTCAGGTCCGGCTGCTTGCGGGAGAACAGGTGCAGGAAGTACTGCCCGGTGGTTTCGTCCAGATCCCACGCGGGGCCGGAGAAGAACGAGCCCCAGTTGTTGGGCTCCGCCCCGGGACCCGGCACCGCACCGTCGCGGGGGTCGCGCCAGATGTACCAGTCGCGCTTGGCGCTTATCCTGCTGGAACGGGAATCCTGGAACAGGCGTGCTCGTCGGAGGTGTGGTTGACCACAAGGTCCATCACCAGCTTCATGCCGCGGGCGTGCAGGCCGGCGATCAGTTCGTCCAGGTCCTCCATGGTGCCGAATGCCGGGTCCACGGCGTAGTAGTCGCTGATGTCGTAGCCGTTGTCGTCCTGCGGCGAGGCGTACACAGGGGACAGCCAGACAACGTCGACGCCCAGTTCCTCAAGGTGATCCAGGCGGCCGATGACGCCGCGGAGGTCGCCGATGCCGTCGCCGTTGGAATCGGCGAAGCTGCGCGGATAGACCTGGTAGACGACGGCGGCCTTCCACCACTCGTCGTTCGGACGGAGGCTGGGATGCCGCAGTGCGGGCTGGAGGGTCACTTGATGGCTCCGATGTTGACGCCGCGCATGAGGGTGCGCTGGAAGAGAAGGAAGAAGATCAGTGCGGGCAGGATGCCGGCCATGGACGCGGCCGCCAGGGCCGTGGGGTCGGAGGTGTACTGGCCGCTGAGCGCGCCCAGGGATACCGAGACAGTCTGGTTGGCGGCCGAGGGCAGCAGGACCAGGGGAAGGAAGAAGTCGTTCCAGGTCCAGATGAAGAAGAACGTCACCAGCACGGCCAGGGTGGAGCGGGTGAGAGGCAGGACGATGAGCCGCAGGATCTGGAACCGGGTGGCACCGTCCAGGCGTGCCGCTTCGAGGACCTCCAGCGGGAAGGAGCCCAGCACTGAGGCGAGCATGTAGGTGCCGAAGGCGCTCTGGAGGACGGCCAGGATGATGGTGACGCCGAGCAGGGAGTCGTAGAGGTTAAGTTCCCGGGAGAGTACGAAGAGCGGGTAGACCAGCGCCTCCTGCGGGATGGTGAACGCGAGCATGAACACGGCCAGGATCCACACCCTGCCGCGGATCCTGCCGATGCCGATGGCGAAGGCGCTCAGCAGGCTCAGGGTTGCGGCGATCAGGGCCACGCTGCCGGAGAGGATGACGCTGTTCAGCAGCTTCTGGTTGAAGTTGACGCCCGCCCAGAAGTCGATGATCGCAGTGAAGTCCAACTGCGTGGGGATCCCGATCGGGCCGCCGTCGATGTATTCGCCTGAGGGTTTGAACGCGTTGACGAGGGCCAGCCAGAAGGGGAAGACCATCAGGAGGGCGGCAACGGCGAGCAGGGCCAGGATGATCCAGCCGTTGACGCCGCGCCGGTTCCTGGCGCTCCGGGTGCTGTGAGCCGGTTTTTGTTGCGGGGTTGAGGCGGCGGGTGCCGTGTCTGGGGCGGGGGCTGTGGTGGTCACTTGTCGAATCCCTCGGCGTTGCGGGTCTGGTAGCGCAGCAGCACGATCGCGATGATGGTGACCAGCAGCGCCAGGAGGGAGGCGACGGCGGCGCCGTAGCCCACCTGGGTGGTGGTGAAGAAGTTTGAGTACGAGAAATAGGCCGGAACGATGGTGCTGGTCCCGGGCCCGCCTCTGGTGAGGACGTAGATGGGGGCGAAGACCTTCAGTGCTGCCACGGAGGTGGTGATCAGCACCACGGCGATTTCCGGGCGCAGCTGCGGGATGGTGATGCTCCAAAAGCGCTGGAACCAGCCGGCGCCGTCGATCTCGGCTGCCTCGTAGAGGGCAGGGTCAACACGGGAGAGCCCGGCCATGAACACCACCACGGTGTAGCCGATCTGCAGCCAGATCAGGACATTCATCACCGCGAGCATGCTGGTGTCCGCGTCGCCGAGCCAGTTCTGCTTCAGCCAGCCCAGGCCCACCCCGTCCAGGACTGTATTGAGGATGCCGTACTGCGGCTGGTACAGCCACTTCCAGAGGACACCGGCCACCGCGATGGGCAGGATCTGGGGCAGGTAGAACGTGGCCCGAAGGATGCTCGCCGTCCTGGCGCCGAACTTCGGGGCGATGTAGTCGAACAGGACAGCCGCGACGAAGACGCCCAGCGCCGTCGGCACCACCGCCATCGCCACGATGAAGGCGGTGCTGTGCAGGAAGGACGCCCAGAACGCCGGGTCGGCCACCAGGCGCGCATAGTTGTCCAGGCCCACGAACTTCGGGGTGCCCACGCCGCGCCAGTTGGTGAGGCTGTAGTACAGGTTCATGCCGAAGGGGATGGCCACGATGGCGATGAAGCCGATGGCCCCGGGCAGGAGGTAAATCCAGTAGCCGCGCGGGTTCTCCTGCGCGGATCTGCGCCGGGGGACGCGGAGGGGCAGCTGTCGCGGCGCTTGCCGGGTTCGGGCGGCCGGGGCCGGGGGAAGTGCTGTCATGATGTTTCCTTTGCGGTGGCGGCGCACCTGGGTGCGCCGCCACGTGCTGGTGCGGTCGTGCTTGCGGGTGCCGGGCTACTTGCTGGGCTTGCCCTGCTCGTAAGCCGCCTTGATGTTCTCCACGGCCTTCTGCGGGGTCACGTTGCCCTGGACCAGGTCGCTGGTCTGGGCGACCAGGACGTCGTTGAGGCCCGCGACCGGCCAGTCGGGGTACCAGCCCAGGCCGCCGTCGTCGTCATTCAAAAGTTCGTTGAATCGCGGCGTGGTGAGCTTGCCGATCGGGCTGGTGATGGCGTCCGCTTCGGCGGCCACGGGGACCGCGCCCTCGTTGCCCAGCAGGTTCTGGATCTCCGGGCTCATGGTGATTTCCATGAAGTCGTAGGCCAGTTCCTTGTTCTTGGCCTTCTCGGGAACAACCCAGAGATTGCCGCCGGAGCCGGGGTGCAGGTCGGTGCCCGGGAACAGGAACTGGTCGAACTCGAAGTCCTTGATCTCGTCCGCGAAGCTGCCGGCCCACCAAGTGCCGGAGACGAAGATTGGGTACTGGCCGGCCACGAACGCGTTTCCGGCGTCCTGGGCGGCGATGCCGGTGGAGTCCTTGCTGATGTAGCCACGGGCGGTCCAGTCCTGCACGGTCTGCGCGGCCTTCTCCCACGCGGTCCAGTCCACGTCGCCCTCGAACTGCTGGTAGGCGGACCAGGAGTCCTTGTCCATGTTGGCCAGCGCCAGTTCATAGAGCAGGTGCGTGCCGGGGTAGTCCTGGGAACCCAAAGCCAGGGGAGTGATGCCCACCCCGGCGAACTTGTCCATCGCCTGCTCCAGTTCCTGCACGGAGGAGGGGACCTGGATGTTCTGCTGGGCGAAGAGGTCCTTGTTGTACCAGACCGACACGTACTCGCCGTAGTTGGTGATGCCGTACCGCTGGCCGGAGCCCATCACGCCGTCCTGATACAGGCCCACGTCCTGGGCGGTGCTGTCCAGGTCCCAGTTGCGTTCCTTGGCGACGTCGGTGAGGTCGGTCAGGAGCCCGGCCTGGGAGACGACGCCTGCGGTGGCATTGCCCTTCAGGTATTCCAGGACGTCCGGTGCGTCGTTGGAGTCGAGCAGGAGCTGGCCGGACTGCTGCATCTGCTCATAGGTCTTGAGTTCAAACTCCACGGTGACGTCCGGGTGCTTTTCCTCGAAGATCTCGATGGCCCGGTTCCAGCCGGTGGCCAGGGCACTGTCGTCGTTCTCCCACCACCAGACCTTGAGGGTCTTTCCGTCGGGCTCGTTTGCGGGTGCCGAGCACCCCGAGATTCCCATTGTCGCGATGGCCGCCGCCGCGAGAATCGCCGACGCCGCCTTCCACTGCTTGTTCATGCTGACTGACCTCCATTGGTCCACGTTTCAGTTCCCGCCTCCGGGCTGGCATTTATTCTGTTCCAAAACTATTAGGGCCGTCAAGAGGGGCCCGAGTAACAAATATTGAGCAGTATTAGTTGTGTAACAAAACTAAAATGGCATGCCAAGATGGAGGAGTGAAAAGTCCATCAGCGTGGTCGGTGCCGCCCACAGACGCGTCCCTTCCGGTAGCCATTGAGGTGTTGCGCCGGGTACCGATTTCCCGGGCGGCCGTGGCCCGCCGGCTAAAGCTCTCACCCGGGTCGCTGAGCCGGCTGAGCGCGCCGCTGCTGGAGGGCGGATTGCTGCGCGAGGTGGGCGAACACAACGACGGCCGGGTCGGCAGGCCCACCCGGCTCCTGGACGTCGACATCGACGCGAAGCACTTCGTGGGCATGAAGCTGCGCGAGAACGAGATCATCGCGGCCCGCACCAACCTGCGGGGGGAAATCCAGAACCACCGTACCCTTGCCATCACGGACCGGAGCCCCGAGGTCGTCGTCGGGCAGATTGCCGGCCTGGCGGCAGACCTGGGCGAGGGCCTGCAGATAGACGGCATCGGCCTCGGCATCGGCGGCCTGATCCGTGACCGGCAGTACGTGGTGGACGCAAAATTCCTTGGCTGGACCGAGTTGCCCCTGGCGAAGCTGGTGGGCGCGGCCACCGGGATTCCCACGCTGGTGGACAACGACCTGGTGGCCTTCACCGAGTACGAACACTGGTTTGGTGAGGGCCGCGAGGACGACCGTTTCGCCGTTGTCACCCTTGGCGTGGGAACCGGCTTCGGGCTGGTGGCCAACGGCGCAATCGTCACCGGGAAGGACTACGGCATCGGGCTCGTGGGGCACTGGCCGCTCGACCCCGCCGGACCCGTCTGCTACGCCGGGCACCGCGGCTGCGCCACGAGCGTGCTGAACTCCGATTCGATTGCCCGGCACGTGTCCGCGGCGCTGGGCCGGACGGTGGGGTACGAGGAAGCCCTGGATCTTGCCGAGGCAGGAGACCCGGCGGCCAGGCGCGTGGCGGACGACGGCGGGCGGGGCCTGGGCAGGCTCCTCGCCGCCATCTGTAACCTGACGCTTCCCGAACGGATCATCATTGCGGGGGAGGGCGTACGGCTCGCCTCGGTGGCCGAGGACGCCGTGCGCGAGGGCCTTGCCCTGGACCGCGATCCGCGCGCCAGCACCCCGCCCATCGTGCTGGGCACCAAGGACAACGTGGACTGGTGCCGGGGCGCAGCCGTCCTGGCCATCCAGGCGTTCGTGCACGGCAAGTTGCCCGCGGTGGCGGCCGCGGGCAGCTGATCCCCTTATCTACCAGGCATTCCAGTTGTCCCAGTTCTCGCCGTCGAAGGCGATCCTGCCGGGCTGCGTATCGCTCCAGTTGGACGTGGTTTTGTCGATGACGGTGCCGCCCACGCTGTAGTTCTCCAGCTTGATGCCGCGGCTGTCCACGGTCTCGTTGCCCAGCGCCACCTTGGCGCTGGATGTGTCCGAGTACCGCTTGAGGTGGCTGGCCTGGGAGGTGTAGTCCAGTCCGTTCCAGCCGTCGATCTTCAGGTTCTTGATGTGGATGTTCTCGGTATTGGCCAACGCATAGATCCTGACGGCGCAGTTGGTGGTGCCCTCGACGTTGATGTTCTCCAACCGGAAATTCTTGACCGTCTTGGCGGTGTCCGCCGTGTTGGTGGCGCCCATGTTTCCCCAGTACGAGGACGAATTGATGATGCAGGTGTTGTACTTGGCGTCCTTCCAGTACATCCGGTTGTGGATCACGTCCGTGTCCGTGACCACCACATTCTCGATGGTGTGCGGCTCCCAGCCCCACTGGATCACAGGGCCGTTCTCGTTCTTCCAGATCACCGTGTTATCCACCGTCACGTTGCTGTGGTACAGCTTCAGGACGTCGTCATTGGCATGGAAGAAGGTGTTGTTCATCCGGCTGCCCTCGTAGAGCTCCAGGCCGTCCGTCTGCCAGTACCAGCTGCCCACCTGCTTGTAGTTGTCCACCCGCATTTCCATGTCGTAGGCGTTCGGTGGCCCGTAGATCACGAAGGAGTGGTAGGGCGGCTCGCTGATGGTGATGCCTTCGACGTCCAGGTACTGCTGCATGCTGGACGAGGACGAGAACTGCAGCATTTTGACGCAGGTGTTGTGGCAGTTTACGCCGCTGCTGTGGTTGAAGCCGTTGGCGGTGTCCGCCTCGTAGACGTACTGCTCGCCGGAGAGCACGCCGCGCCCCGTGACCTTGTAGACGCCTTGAGTGGAGTTGCCGAAGTAGAAGGCACCCTTGACGTAGGCTCCCGGCGCGAGGTAGATCCACTTGACGTTGGCCGGAAGTTCGGCCCGGTATCCCGAGCCCATGTAGTAGGTTCCGGGGCGGAAGTAGATGATGTCTTCGGTGACCTGCTCCAGGTTGTTGACCAGGCCTTCCTCCGGGTACTTGACGGTGCCCGAGGCGGCGGTGGGAATCACCCGCTCCGCCTCGGCGCCGGTCAGGACCGGCTCGGCGAAGATCATCATCGAATTCCGCGGTTCGGTGTGGATGGCGCGGTTGTCCCCGCCGGGGTCTTCCGTCAGGACCCCGCTGGTGCCGGACATATCGTTGTAGGCGGTGAAGTTTTGCGGGGCAAACTCGACCGAGAAGCGGTATCCCGACGCCGCGTAGGGCACCTTCACGCGCACCGTGCTGCTGTCCACAAGCTGCTTTTCGAAGGCGTACTTGCTGGGCGGATGGTTACCTGCTCCGTGGAGGTGATGGCCTGGCCGGTGAGGAGCTTTACGTCCACCCAGACATCGGTTGCGTATTCGAAACTTGACCAGCTCATGGAAAGGCGGGCGGACGAGGAGAACTCGGCCCCGTCCGGTTCCGTGTAATTGATCTTGCCCTTCCCGCTGCGGGGGATGCTCATGTACGTGAAGGAGTCGTAGCGGGTGGTGGGTGCGGCGGCTGTGGCCACCTGCACCTCATAGGAAGACGACCGGCGGACTGCACCGTTCGAGGTGGGCGAGGTGGTGTTGTATTCGTCGTTGCTGTGCCACCAGGTCCGCAGGTCGGCGCCGGTGGCGGTAAAGCCGGTCTGTTCTGTCGCGGCGGCAGGCTCCTGGCCCGCTGCCGGCAGCAGGAGCAGCAGCGCGAAGGCTGCCGCCACAAGACGGAGGTAATGCTTCATTGCTTTTCCCCTGTTCTAAATCATTCCGGTTACAACTGGTCGGATTTCTCCGTCGAATTTCTGTGTCTGGTTTTTCCTTCCGGTATTTATGCGGGCATGGCAAGAAAAGGCGGGGCCGGATATTTCCGGCCCCGCCTTGGGGATCATGCCTAGGGTGTGAGCCCCACCATCGGGACCACCACAGGTGAGCCCGCCAGCCAGTCCAGCACGTTGGCCTGGCTTTGGCCCTCACGGACGATTACGTCCAGTGCATTGGGATCGCTGGTGTCCGTGTCCCGGGAGGCGATGCCGCCGTCGAAGACGCCGGCGCCGCCGCCGAAACGCCACTCCTTGATCCAAGACGGGTTCCCGGCTGCCCAGTAGGCGCCGTCGTAGACAGGCCGGACGTTGCCGATGCCTTCGCCGGATTCGGCGTTGCCGAACATGGCCACCGCGAACTTCGCCGACGCCGGATCGAGGGTTCCCAGCGCCTCCTTGGGCACCATGGTGACGATCTGCTTCGCTTCCGGCACCGCCAGCAGGCTGACAGCCGAGGTGCGGGTCCCGTCTGGGCCGTAGACGCCGGCGCCGTCGAACCGCCCATCGGTGACGACGACGGAGTCCCAGGCGTGCTCGACGTTGACGTTGGTGCCGGGCAGCGCCGGGGTGGCCGTTGCATCGCCGTTGCTGAGGTAGACGTTGATCCGCTGGTGCGAGATCCCCTGGCCGCCCCACGGGTTGGTGACGTTGCCTGCGATGGTGCTGACGAACGCGTACTTGTCGCCGGCGTCGTATACGTCGACGGCGGTGAGGTCGAACGCGCCGGGCACGTAGACCGGGTTGGTCGGGTACGTGTAGGTGCCCGGGCCGTTGTCATCGCCGGCCGGGTCCTGCAGCCCTCCGATGCGGGTGCCGTAGTGCAGCACGGTCCGTTCCTCGACGGCGGTGCCTCCGTCGGCGCCCACCGCGGCTACCGTCACGTTGTTCTTGGTGCCGGGCAGGGCGACGTCCACGGAGAAGGTGGAGCTGCCTCCGGCGGCCGGGGTCAGCGGGGCTTCCACCACCTGGCCGTTGACGGAGATGTACACCTTGGCTGCGGAGGTGGTGCCGGAGACCGTGGTGCTGTCCGAATCCGAGGTGCTCAGCTGCGCCGGGGACGCGATCTCCAGGGCCGGTTCGGCGATGGCGCCGTTGGCGTAGCGGCTGGCGACGTTCTGCGGCGTTTCCACCGGGGCGCCGTGCTTCACGCCGGCGGCGAGCCGGACGTACTGGGCCATAGCCCAGGACAGCGGGGAGGCCGAGCCGGTGCTGCGGCCCAGTTCGTGGCCGTAGGAGGTGGGCTCGTCCTGGTCCCAGACCTGTTCGGGGATCATGAAGCCGTCGTTGGCCGCCGAGTGCATGGTGGCCAGGTAGGGCAGCGCATCCTCACCGTTCGCCAGGGCATACTCGCCGCGTTCACCCGTCAGTAGGGGCCACAGCCGGCCGATGCCGGTGCCGTCCCAGGGTGAACCGTCGGCCTTTTCGCCATAGCCGTCATAGGTGTAGCGGTGCCACATGCGGCCGCCGGGGGTGTCCTGCGAGATGGAGGCGTCGGTTTCGGCGAGCGAGTCTGCCACGTGCGGGTCGGCCGGCGGCTTCACGCCGAGCCGGACGAACTCCAGGAATCCGGCGTCCAGGACGGCGTTCTCGGGATGGACCCCGCACCGTTGCCCCAGTCGCGGACGGCGCCGTCGTTCGGGTTGCCGCTGGCGCTGATGCGGAGGTAGTAGTTGCCGTCACCCACCGGGCCGTTGGTGGTGAACATCCACTTTTCGGTGCTGCGCTGCCATTCGTCGGCGGTTGCCCGGTAGATGGCGGCGGAACCGGCGTCGCCGTTCTTCTCGGCGATGTCGCCGGCCGCGGCGAGGGCGGCGATCTGGGAGGCCAGAGTGGATGTGGAGTACCCGCCGGTCTCCTCCCAGCGTTCCTGCGGGGTCTTGGGCCCGGCGGCAACGAGGTAGTCTGCGGCGGGCTTGAGTTCGTTGGCGTAGAAGTCGGCGTCGGTGCGGCCGATCTGGTTGGCCAGCAGGATGGGGAACGCCGTCTCGTCCAGCTGGATGCCGTTCTGGCCCACGGTGCCGTCCACCTTGGATGTCTGCGGGAAATGCCCATCGGGCAGCTGCTGGTACTTGAACAGCCACTCGACACCGCGCCGGGCCGCGTCCTCGTCGCCGGCGGCGAGCAGGGCTGTCACGGACTGGTACATGTCCCGCGCCCACACGGCGTGGTAACCCTCGCGGTGCTGTTCGGCACTCGCGGCCTGGCCCCACGGCGTGGTCAGCGAGGCGATGAACGCGCCGGGGAAGGTCTTGTCCTCGTGGGACTTGACGGTCATCAGGGAGACGTCGTACTGCGTCCGCAGGTCACCCTCCAGTGTCTTGGCGGGCTTGTCCAGGGAACCCAGGTACTGCTTCCACTCCTTGGTGTAGTCCTTGGACACCTTGGCGTAGCCGCGCTTGACCGTGGCGTTGGCGGTATGCAGCGCTTCGTCGGTTGTGGCGCCGAAGCCGAGGGCCAGGGAGAACTCCGTTTTCGCGCCGGTCAGCTGGATCTGGCCGGTCTGGGCGATGTTTCCGGTGCCCGCGGCGGGGTAGGTGGCATCAAGCCTGCCGTCGGCGGCCAGGTCCGTGCCGCCGTCGCTCGTCCCGACGTATCCGGTGCTGGTGGCGCTGAAGCCGGCACTGGACACCAGGGCCGAGGCCACGGGGGTGTCAGGGATGGACAGGTCCTCGGCCACCAGGGCGCCGCCTGTGGTGCTGCCGGTATCCCCGCCGGACGTGCCGGCCAGCGACGGGTCGAACAGGGTGAAGAGCTGGTACTCGCCGCCGTCGAGCACTTCGAAGGTGACGCCGAGCATGACGGACGAGCGCTCCGGGTCCGTCACGTAGGTCTTGGTGAGCCGCCAGCGGCCCGCGCTGTCCTCAGTGATCTGCCGGTAGGTCAGTGCCTGCGGGTCGGCCAGTTCCACGCGGCGGGTGGTGCCTTCATTTTCCAGCTGCCGGTGCGAACCGTCGCTGATGGCGAACTGGAGCTCGCGGGTGTTCGGGGTATCGGCGCGGGGGTAGTAGACCTCGCTGAGGGTCCCCTCGGTCAGAGTGTACCAGACCTTTGAGGCTGTGCTGACGGACGTGCCGACGCCTTCCTTATCGCCCTTCGTCCACGTGGCGGAGGCTCCCGGTGCCCCTGGTGGCTGCTCCACGTCCGCAGTGGCGGGGGCGAGGGCGACGGCCGACGCCGCTACCGCGAGGGCTGCGGCGGCGCAGCTTGTTTTGAGGTGACGCTTCATTGCTCTCCTGGTGATGTGGCTGGGGTGTGCATTCGCCGGAACTAAATTTATAAGGGCCTTTAATAATTCCATGACTAGTATTGGTACCGGCGGTGCATCGGTCAAGGGGTGGGGCATGGGAAGCGGGACAAAAAAAGACGGAAGCCACGGTTCCCGTGCTGCGGAAGATTTCCGCGTCCGCTGTGCTTGACGCCCTGATTGCCGGGCCCCTGCTGGATGCCTCCGGCCTGATGGAGGCAACCGGTCTTTCCCGGCCGACGGTTCTGGCCGTCTGCGACGAGCTGCTCGCCCTCGGCTGGCTGGAAGAAGTGGAAGGAACCGGCTCCACGCGGGCCGGACGACCGTCGCGGCGCTTCGGTCTGAAGGCCTCCGCCGGGTACGTCGTGGGAATCGACCTTGGCGCAACCAAGCTGCACATCTGCTTATCCGACCTTGCCGGAACGGTGATTGCCGAGCACCTGGAAAGCTGGCGCGATGAGCATGTCGCCGCCCCCGAGCGGCTTTTGACCGTCCGGCAGCGGATACACAGCATCCTTGATGAGTCCGGCGTGGAGCCCGACCGCGTCCTGGCGGCCGGCATGGCGGTTCCCGCTCCGGTCCGTACGGACGGGCATGCCGTGGCCCTGGAGTCCTACCTGCCCGGGCTGGCGGCCCTGGATCTGCGATTGGCACTCCGGCCTGATTTCGACTGGCCCTTGCTGGTGGACAACGACGCCAACCTTGCCGTCGTCGCCGAGCGCTGGCTGGGGGTGGCACAGGGCATCGACGACGTCGTTGTGCTCCTGTCCGGCGAACGGCTGGGCGCCGGCATCTTCCTGGGCGGGAACCTGATCCGTGGGTGCGGCGCCGCCGGTGAAATGCGGTTCCTGCAGCTTGTGGAAGGCGTGGGAAACACTGACGCCATCGGCGGCATGTGCCGTGAGCTGGGAGCAGTTGCTGCCGCCGAGGTCGTGGATGGCGAGCGTCCCGCAGCGCCGGGCGGGAGCGACCTCGTGCGTCTCTGTGCCGGTGTCCCGGCCGACGTCACAGCCGAAATGGTGCTCACTGCCGCCCGGAACGGCGATGCGGCGGCGCGGGATGTGGTGGACGTCGTGACCGAGCGGACTGCGCGGGTGGTCGCAGTCGTCGCCACCCTGCTGGACCCCCAGATGGTCGTTCTCTCCGGCGGTCCGGCAGGAGCAGGCGACGTCCTCCTACCCCTGCTCGATCAGGCCTTGGACCAGTTCGACGCCCAGCATCCCCGCCTGGCGGCCTCGACGCTAGCAGACCGTGCGGCCCTGCACGGAACGGTGCGGATCGCTTTGGACCACGCCTTCGGGGCGCTGATCTGACGCTACGCGCCGCCCTTGATCTTCCGCCAGCCGCCTGCCCGGTTGTCCGCGATCACGGCCCGGAAGATGTCCAGCAGGGCTTCCTCGTTGACAGGATCGCCCTGGTGGAAAGCGATGGTCCGCCCCGTCTGGTTGCCGTGCCCGCCGGTGATGATGTGCTGCGGGTCCGGGGCCAGGCCGCCGTCGTACAGGAACACGTTGACGTGGTCCTTCGCGGCAAGGAGCGCACAGATATTGCCGTTCAGCACGAAGTAGGGCTGCACGGTGCGCTTGATGGTCTCCTCCACCTCGGGATCCGCGGCATGCACCAGGTCGCGGACCTTTCGGCAGACCTCCTGCTGCCACTCGGGGAGGGCGTCAATGTACTGGTCAACGCGCGGGTCCTTGGCGTAGTCCATGGCCAGGATCATCTCCTGAATTCGATGCGGACGGAGTTGTCGTCCGGAAGGACGATCACCGTTCCATTCTGCGGCGTCCAGCCGTCATGGAGGAAGAAGAAGCGCCCGCCGCTGAGCACCAGCAGGCGCAGGCCGTCATACCGGTAGAGGGCCGCGTCCGCGGTGCCAACGTTCACCTCCGAGACCGCGGCCGAACCGATGCCCAACGGCGTGGGTGAGTACACCTCGGCGCGGGGCATGAACTGCACGCCCTGTTCGTAGTCCACCGCCAGCCGCCGGCCCAGTGCTTGGGCGAAGTCGGCCGTGCCCCAGAAGAGCAGCAGCGTCACGATGCTCAGGACCAGAGTGGTTTCCACCGCGTGCTGCTCGGTGGTGAGGGCCGGACGTGTATCCTCCCGGCCCAGGCGGCGGAGATGGACGCACCAGGTGGCAACCAGCACGCCCAAAGCCATCAGATACGGCGTGTAAAGCGCAGCCCTGGCACGCTCCATGATGGCCACCAGCAGGCTGATGCCCACCAGGAGCCCGCTCAGCAGGGCCGCGATCCCGGCCGCCCGGACAATCACCGCCCTGCCGCTGTCCTCGGCGATGTGCCGGCGCAGCCAGCGGTCGAGTGCCAGCCACACCACGGCCAGGACCAGGATGGACACCAGCGGCACAAAGAGCGGGTTGATGCTGATCAGGAGGTAGTCCTGCACCGAGTACCCGAACAGGCTCACGTTCAAGCCCATGTACGCGGCCTGCGCCTCCGCCCGGGCCCAGCCGAAGTAGAAGAGCAGCGCCGTTGCCACCGTCAGCGGCGGGCCGACGGCGGAGATCACGCCAAAGGCGCGCGACCAGGAGGACCGCTCGTCGCCCTTGTCCTCGGTCATGATGCCGTGCCCGACGGCGGCAGGCACGTCTGCGGGTCCGCGTAGTCAAGGGTGACGGTCCCTGCACCGTATAGTCGGCGTCGGCCACGGCGATGCTGACCGTGACGGGGCCCGCCGCTTCGATGGGCGGGGCCAGGAAGTAGAGGTCGCCGGGCGGATAGTTGAAATCGTCCGGGCTGTTCCTGAATCCCACGGCTGCGATGGCCGTTCCCACGCTGACGGACCGGACCGAACCTGCCGGCAGGCCTTCAAGGGTTCCCACCAGGACCACCGGGGCGCCCGCGCACATGGGGGCGGGCGGGGAGTTCCGCGCATCGTCCTCGAGGAATTTGAGGTCCGGCGGGCAGGCCGTGCCCGGCCTCGGGGCCAGGGTGAAGGGGACGGCCGGGTTTTGCCGCCGGAACCCGGCGATGTCCTGCAGCACTTCAAAGGCAGCCACGGACCAGCAGTCGGATGTGGCCAGGGTTGGTGCGGGGATCGTGGCGAGGGCCGCCGCGCCGCTCTCCCAGGCGGCCTGGTCGCCGTTGAGACCCAGGCACAGCGTCGGCGCCAGTTCCAGCATGGTGGTGGCTGTGGCGGGATCTCCCTGGCTGGTGCAGTTCAGGCCTTTCAGGTCTACGTACCAGACGGGGTCGCCGCGTCCCACCGGGCCGATGGGAAGCCAGTCGAGGACCACGGCCTCCGGTGCGGGCGGCTGGTTGGGCGCGGGTGGACCGGGCGGCTGCGGGGGTGGCGGGTTCGGCGCCGGAGCGGCGGGCGCCTGGCCCGGCGCCGGGGGACCGGGCGGCTGCGGGGGTGGCAGGTCCGGGGCGGGAGCGGCGGTTGCGCTCGCGGATGCCGGTGAGCCTGCGGAACTTGTGGAGCCTCCGGACGCCGGGCCACCGCCGTCGTCATTGCTGCCGGCGAAGCACCCGGACAGAAGCAGCGCGAGGACCGCCGCCCATGCTGGGGCGGCCGCGCGGCGCAGGCCCTCGTTCACTGCGGCATTATGCCGCGGAAGGCGTTACTGCGCCGTTACTGGGTGGCGGCCGGTGAGTGGCGTGCCGTGAGCCGCCGGGCCAGGAGGGCAACGGGGATGATCAGGAACCACAGGAACGGGGTGTTACTGCCCAGCACGAACGCGGCCGGAATGCTGAGCAGGAACACCGCGGGGGCAGTGAGCCTGGCCAGGAACACGCGCCGGTGCTCGGTCTCGTTCACCGTGTCATCGGTCAGGCCCTTGCGCCACGCGTAGGTCCACATGCCGGCAAGCGTCAGGTAGACGCCGGAAATGGTGGCCGCATACAGCACGCTGGGCCACGGACTGGGGTTCCCGCCGTAATCGCTCAGGACGGCGGTGGGCGCGGGGAGCATCACGATGAAGAAAAGCAGCAGCATGTTCAGCCACGCCAGCTGCGGGTTGAAGTCCCGGATGCGGAAGAAATCGTTGTGGTGGGACATCCATACCCGCGCGATGATCAGGAACGAAAGGGCGAACGCCAGCAGCTCCGGAACGGCGCCCGCCAGCTCGGCGGTCAGGCGCTCGGAAGGGATGCCCAGGGGCAGTTTCAGGTCCAGGGCCAGGAGCGTGAGGGCGATGGCGAACACCGCGTCGCTGAAGAAAACCATGCGTTCGAGCGGCACCGATTTATCCACGCCAAGACCCCCTGAGCCGAAACACCGATGGCCACATTTTGCCCTATCCCCGCCGCCGAATCGGTTCCATAATGGCTACGTAAGCTTCGGGGACTCCCGCGCTGATGATGGCTGGCGCAGCGGTTCGGATCCCAGGTGGCCGCCCCGGCAGTCGGCGCAAAGGGCGGGCACGCGGCCTGTTCCGGAAACGGCACGGCCGGCACAGGGGGAGAGCATCGCCATCAAAAGCGCAGCAAGGAGATTCGCCATGCTCAAGGATCTGGACGCAATGGCTGTACTGCCCGCGAAGGACATCAGCCGGGCCCGGGAGTTCTACCGCGACAAGCTGGGCCTTGAACCGGTCCAGGAGATGGGCCCGGAGAACCTGATCTACAAGTCCGGGAACACCACGTTCCTCCTTTACCAGACGGACAATGCCGGCACCGCAAAGAACACCCAAATGGGCTGGGTAACGCAGGACTTCGACCGCGAGGTGGAGGAACTGCGCAGCCGCGGCGTGGTCTTCGAGGAGTACGACCAGCCCGGGCTCAAGACTGAAAACGGCGTCGCCACCATGGAAGACGTGGGCAAGGGCGCCTGGTTCCTCGACAGCGAGGGCAACATCCTCAACATCTCGTCCATGTAGGCATCCCGCCGCATAAGAGACGTACGACGCCGGCGCCTCGGGCCCGCAGCACCTCCCACCCAGGTGCCGGGCCGCGGAAGTCCGGCGTCGCCGTCGTGCGTTGAAAATTCCGCGGGCAGATGCATAAGCGGCCCTGCCCCGCACAACCGTTGCTTGGCAGCGCCGGTTATGCGGGGGAGGGCCGCTTTTGTGACCGGCCGGTGCTAGACGGCGGGCTCGCGCTTGCCGCTGAACGCGATCCGGAGGGCGCTGCGGAACGTCAGCCGGCTCCTGCGGCTGACCACCACCACCGCGGCCAGACCGGTCAGCAGGACCACAATGCCGCCCGCCGCCACGGACCAGCGGGCGCCGAATTCGCTGCCGATCCAGCCCATCAGCGGCGCGCCGACGGCGGTGCCGCCCTGCAGGATGGCCAGGTAGAGCGCCAGTACGCGGCCGCGGAACTGCGGCTCCACGGAGAGCTGGATGCTGGTGTTGCAGCTGTTGAGGAATGTGATGGACGCCAGGCCAACGGGGATCAGCACGGCGGCGTAGAGCCAGAACGACGGCGACACGCTGCCCAGGAGCGTGAAGGCACCAAGGCCCAGCGCCCCGCCCAGCAGGAACCGCAGCCGGGGGCCGGACCGGCGTGCGGCGAGCAGTGCGCCGGCCAGCGTGCCCACCGCCATGATGGAGCCGAGGAGGCCGAATTCTCCCGGCCCCACGCCGAACTCGGTGGTGGCCATCAGCGCGTTGGTGATGGGGAAGTTCATGCCGAACGCGCCCAGGATGCCCACCAGGACCATGATCAGCATCAGATCCGGGCGGCGCCGGACGTAGTTGATCCCTTCGGCCACCTGGTGTTTGCCGCGCTCGGCCCGGACGGACGGGACCAGAGCGGAGGTGTTGATCAGGAACAGCGAAATGATGACGGCGGCGTAGCTGGCGGCGTTGAGCAGGAAGACCGGTCCGGTGCCCACCCAGGCGATGAGGACGCCGGCGATGGCCGGGCCGGTGAGGCGGGCGGTGTTGAACGAGGCGGAGTTCAGGGCCACGGCGTTGGAGATGTTGTCCTGGCCCACGAGTTCGGACACGAAGGACTGCCGGGCGGGGGCGTCGATGGCGCTGGCGATGCCCAGGCAGAGGGCGGCCAGGTAGGCGTGCCAGAGTTCGGCGGTGCCAGTGACCACCAGGAGCCCGATGGCCAAGCCGGTGAGGCCCATGGCCAGCTGGGTCCAGAGCAGGATCCTGCGCTTGCGGTAGCGGTCGGCCAGGACGCCGCCGTACGGGCCGAGCAGCAGCATGGGCAGGAACTGCAGGCCCGTGGTGATGCCGACGGCGGCGCCGTCATGGTTGGTGAGGACGGTCAGGACCAGCCAGTCCTGGGCGATCCGCTGCATCCAGGTGCCGATGTTGGACACCAGCGCGCCGCCCGCCCAGATGCGGTAGTTGCGGTTTTCGAGGGCACGGAACATGGCGCTCATCGGCCGCTCATCTCCTGCATGATGCGGGCGGCGCGGCTGAGGATCCCGCGGTCCTCTTCGCTGAGTCCGGCCACGCGCTGCGCCAGCCAGGCGGTGCGCTGTTCCCGCGCCTCCGCGAGGACTGCCCGGCCGGCGTCGGTGATGTCCACGCGGACCTGGCGGCCGTCGTCGGGATGCGGTGTCCTGGTGACGAAGCCCTGGTCGGCGAGGGCGTTGACGATGCGGGTCATGGACGGTGCCTGCACGTGTTCGCTGTCCGCGAGGGCGCGGAGGGTGCTGGGGCCGTCGCCGTTGAGGAGGGCCAGGACGGTGTACTGGCCGGGGGTGATCACCTCGCCGGTTGCCTCGACGCGGAGCCGGCGCGAAGTGCGCATCACGGCGGTGCGGAGGTCGATGGCGAGGGTGTCGGGGGAGGTGGTGTGCTGGGCGCGGTTTTTCGTTTGGCTGGCGGTCATCTGGTCGGGTGCGCCTCCTGGCGGTGATCGTTAGCAGTGCTAATTAGTTCTGCTAACGATTATGCTCCTTCTTGGTTGCGCAAGGCAAGCATTCTGGAGTTGACGTCCGTCACCTGCGGGTCTGGCTGCTTCTGCCGCGCGGGCGTAGGCTCTGGAGGACCATGACCGAGCAGCAGCCCTACGAACTTGTCCGGCGCTACCCGCACTTCGAGTTGCGCCGCTATCCCGATTACGCCGTGGCCGAGGTGAGGGTCAGGGCAGCCTTCGACCGCGCGGGCAACGTCGCGTTCCGTCGCCTCTTCAACTACATCAGCGGGAACAACAGGGCCGGCCAGAAGCTGGCCATGACCGCTCCGGTGATCCAGGAGGGCGGGGCGCCGCAGAAGCTCGCGATGACCGCCCCCGTGCTGCAAAGCGGCCCCTTCGTCGGGGAGCCCAACGCACCCGCGGAATACGTTGTGGCCTTCGTGCTCCCTGCGGGTACGCAGGCGGAAACGGCTCCGCCCCCACGGACCCCAAAGTGATAGTGGGGGCAGTGCCCGGGTCCCTTGCTGCGGCGGCGCGCTTCTCCGGCAGCGGCTCACGCCGTGCGTTTGAACGCCATACGGAGGGGCTGCTGGCAGCGATCGCCCTGGCCGGGCTGGCTCCGGTGGGCCCTCCCCGGTTCGCCCGCTTTGATCCGCCGTTCAAGCCCTGGTTCCTGCGCCGCAACGAGGTGGTCCAGGACGTCGCGGGACCCTAGGCGGGGCGCGCTCCCGGGCGGGAAGAACCCTGCGAGACTTGAAGCCGATTCACCGACGAAAGCAGGATCCCTTGATCACTCTTCAGCAGGACGCGGACGGCTTCGTCCGGATGACCCGGCACTACCCGGCCAGCGTCCGCATCCGGATTGACTTCGCCGACGGCAGCACCGGGGAATTCTCGGGCAGGCACTCAACAAGGCCTATGACGCCGCACTCGCGGAATTCAGGGCGAAGAACGGCCTCGACGCGCGGGGATTCGACCGGACGAAGGCCGGGCGCAAGAACCCGGGCAACAAGGTGGACTTCGTTCCGGTGCATCCCGGCATGGGGAGTAGGGGAACGTGCCGCCGGTCCTCAACCAAGGGAGTAGCCATGGCACCAACCGCCGCTGCTGTCCTGCATGACGGCAGCACCATTCCCGTCACCATCCAGGGGACCGGGCCGGACCTCCTGCTGCCGGTGCCCCTGGCTGGACACTCGGCGGAGGAAGCCGAAACCATCCGGCAGTGGGGCGCGGACCCGGACTTGGGGCCGAACCTGGTCCAGGGGCTTTCCGCGGCGAACCGGGTGATCGCCGTGGACTACGAGGCGCACCGGATGGCCTTCCCGGCCCCGGACACGCTGACCCCTGGGAACGTGACCGCCGACCTTCTTGCCATCGCCGACGCCGCCGTATCAACCACCTTCGCCTACTACGGCTACTCCTGTTGGGACTGTGCGGCCTCCAGCTCGCCCTCCGGACCGACCGGCTCGGCGCTCTTGCCATGGGAGGGTTTCCGCCCCTCGACGGGCCGTACAAAAGCATGCTGGCCGTGACCCGTGCCGCCCACCAGGCAGCGGTACGGGACGCCGCGGCGCGGACAGCCGGGGAGCCGCCGGTGCCCGCCGCGGAGGTTGAACCCGGCGACTGGGACTCGGCCTCCATCCAAACCAACGCGGACCAGACCCGCCAGTTCCTCACCCTCTACGAGGCCCTGCATGATTTCGACGACGCCGCGGCCCCGGTCCCGCGCGGCCTGCCGCGGCTGGCCTTCGCCGGAGCGGAAGACCGGATTGACTACTCGCCGCAGTGGGGCGGGGTGCAGGTGCGGATCGGTGACCCGCTGGCCACCCATGAGCACGAGCTCGTCCAGGCCGGCTGGGACGTCCGGGTCCTGCCGGGCCTGGACCACCTCGGGGCGATGCAGAGCTCGGTTGTCCTGCCGCTTCTCACGGACTGGCTCCGGAAAGTGGGCTGGGCAGCCTGAACCGCCCCCGGCCCGCCGCCGTGGAACGCGCCAGTCCACTCGGTTTTGGTCAGGCGCGTTCCACCGGCATCCACAGCTCGCAGGTTGCGGTGCTGAAGTCGGCGGCGCGCTCCAGGACAGCCACGATGGAGGGTCCGGGCCTCAGCTGCCACGGGTTGGAGGGGAACCAGTCGGCGGCGGTCGCCGCCCACGCGGACTGCAGGGCCGCCGGGTAGGGTCCCGCAATGCGGAACACCGCCCAGGTGCCCGCTGAAACCTCGATTGCATCAAGGTCCTCCGGTACAGGCGTCGCAGTGCCCACGGCGACGCCGTGGAGGTAGGTCAATTCGCTGCCCTCCGTGTAATCAGGGTCCACGTCCGCGCTCACCTGGAGCAGCCCTGCCGGCTCGGTGTCGCTCAGTGCCTTGAGGCGGAGGTGCTCGGATGCTGGCAGTGAAGCGATGTGCTCCTGGATCCGCGGATTGACGCCGTGGTGGATGAGCGGAACGCGGGCCGAGTGGCCGACGAGCCGGAAGGCGGGGCGGTCTGTGATGCGGGTGTCCAACGGGTTGTTCCCTTCTACGATCAGGCGGAACCTGAGCTGCGGTTGTGTGCGAAGGGGGCCGCCGTTCCGGCGAACCTCGCCGGGGCCGGCACCATGTACCGCCCGGAAGGCCCGGCTGAATGCCTCCGTTGAGCCGTAGCCATAGCGGACGGCGATGCCCAGCAGGTCGCCGTCGCCCAGGACCTCGGCGGCGGCGACTGCCATCCGGCGCCGCCGGACATACTCTGACAGAGGCATGCCCGCCAGTGACGAGAACATCCGGCGCAGGTGGTACTCGCTGGTGCCGAGGCTGCCCGACAGGCCGGCGAGGTCCAGTTCCTCGGTCAGGTGGTCCTCAATGAGTCCTACCAGCCGGTTGAGAATTCCGATCACCGTTACCCCTTTCCCTTCAATCCTGTTCACGGGCACCGGCTCCGCCCGACTATCCGTGCCCGATTCAATCGGGTCGGCTCCTCGCCGTCCACTGTGCTGCAGCCCACAGGAAGTATTTACGACGGCGGGTGGTGGTTTGGGGGTTGTGGTGGGTGGTTTTGGCGCGTGTTTCCGGGGTTTTGGTGGTGTGGTGGGGCCGGGTTGCGGTGGGGTTGGCGGGGGTGTATTGTTTTCTGAGTCGCCGCGAGGGAGACAGCGAAGAGCTGGTTACCGCGGGCGGCCAAACCCCCCTAAAACTAAGACCAAAACTGGTGGCTCGTCAGGGCGCCGGAAACTGGTTGGGGGCGGTTTGAGAGGGACGCGGATCGCGGAAACGCTGATTTGCAAAGTTCTTTGAAAGCCGGTAACTTTGAAAAGTTGCTCCGGAGCGATCCGCTGGCTGTGATGCTGGTGGTGGTGCCGGGTGTGTCTGTTGTTTGAGAACTCAATAGTGTGCCAAGTTTGTTGATACCGATTATGTAATGTGATTGGTTGAATTGCCGGATCGTGCCGCCCCTGTGGCATTGGTTTGGTTTTACAGCTGGTTTCAAATTTTGTGCATCCTTTGCTGGTGTTATTTCCACTGGTTTTGGTTGTGTCTGTTTTTGTTTTTCTTCAACGGAGAGTTTGATCCTGGCTCAGGATGAACGCTGGCGGCGTGCTTAACACATGCAAGTCGAACGATGACCCGGTGCTTGCACCGGTGATTAGTGGCGAACGGGTGAGTAACACGTGAGTAACCTGCCCTTGACTCTGGGATAAGCCTGGGAAACTGGGTCTAATACCGGATATGACCTTCCATCGCATGGTGGTTGGTGGAAAGCTTTTGTGGTTTTGGATGGACTCGCGGCCTATCAGCTTGTTGGTGAGGTAATGGCTTACCAAGGCGACGACGGGTAGCCGGCCTGAGAGGGTGACCGGCCACACTGGGACTGAGACACGGCCCAGACTCCTACGGGAGGCAGCAGTGGGGAATATTGCACAATGGGCGCAAGCCTGATGCAGCGACGCCGCGTGAGGGATGACGGCCTTCGGGTTGTAAACCTCTTTCAGTAGGGAAGAAGCGAAAGTGACGGTACCTGCAGAAGAAGCGCCGGCTAACTACGTGCCAGCAGCCGCGGTAATACGTAGGGCGCAAGCGTTATCCGGAATTATTGGGCGTAAAGAGCTCGTAGGCGGTTTGTCGCGTCTGCCGTGAAAGTCCGGGGCTCAACTCCGGATCTGCGGTGGGTACGGGCAGACTAGAGTGATGTAGGGGAGACTGGAATTCCTGGTGTAGCGGTGAAATGCGCAGATATCAGGAGGAACACCGATGGCGAAGGCAGGTCTCTGGGCATTAACTGACGCTGAGGAGCGAAAGCATGGGGAGCGAACAGGATTAGATACCCTGGTAGTCCATGCCGTAAACGTTGGGCACTAGGTGTGGGGGACATTCCACGTTTTCCGCGCCGTAGCTAACGCATTAAGTGCCCCGCCTGGGGAGTACGGCCGCAAGGCTAAAACTCAAAGGAATTGACGGGGGCCCGCACAAGCGGCGGAGCATGCGGATTAATTCGATGCAACGCGAAGAACCTTACCAAGGCTTGACATGGACCGGACCGCCGCAGAAATGTGGTTTCCCCTTTGGGGCTGGTTTACAGGTGGTGCATGGTTGTCGTCAGCTCGTGTCGTGAGATGTTGGGTTAAGTCCCGCAACGAGCGCAACCCTCGTTCTATGTTGCCAGCACGTGATGGTGGGGACTCATAGGAGACTGCCGGGTCAACTCGGAGGAAGGTGGGGACGACGTCAAATCATCATGCCCCTTATGTCTTGGGCTTCACGCATGCTACAATGGCCGGTACAAAGGGTTGCGATACTGTGAGGTGGAGCTAATCCCAAAAAGCCGGTCTCAGTTCGGATTGGGGTCTGCAACTCGACCCCATGAAGTCGGAGTCGCTAGTAATCGCAGATCAGCAACGCTGCGGTGAATACGTTCCCGGGCCTTGTACACACCGCCCGTCAAGTCACGAAAGTTGGTAACACCCGAAGCCGGTGGCCTAACCCCTTGTGGGAGGGAGCCGTCGAAGGTGGGACTGGCGATTGGGACTAAGTCGTAACAAGGTAGCCGTACCGGAAGGTGCGGCTGGATCACCTCCTTTCTAAGGAGCGCCTCACAATTATCATTCTCTGCTGTATGGCGGGGTGTGGTGTTGTCAGGAGTACGCCCGTTGCGCAGACGCAAGTTCTGCGGCGGGTGCTCATGGGTGGAATATCAACGAATAGGTGCCTGGTGGCACGGACCGTTTTGCTAGTACGGATGCATCCCCCTCTTTTGGGGTGTGTGTCCTGGAACGCTGGTGGTCTGGTTGCTGGCGGGTAGTGTTTGGCACACTGTTGGGTCCTGAGGCAACAGGGCCGGGGGGGGTTTTGGTTCCCCGGGGTTTGTTTGTTTCTGGTTTCCCTGCCACGTCGTTTCATGCGCTGTTGGCCTCCTTTTTTGTGGGGGGTTGGTGTGTGGGGTGTGTGGTGTGGGGTTGTTGTTTGAGAACTACATAGTGGACGCGAGCATCTTCCATGAGGAGCCTTTTGGGGTTTTCTTGTGGGAAAGCAATTTCCAAGAATTGGAACCTGGATCTGGCCGCATTGTTTGAGACTCTTTCGGGGGTTGATGGGGTGTGGACGGTTTCTGTGGTTCTCTCGAGTGTTTTTGTTGTTGATCTTTTGTGGTCAAGTTTTAAGAGCACACGGTGGATGCCTTGGCATTAGGAGCCGAAGAAGGACGTAGGAATCTGCGATAAGCCTGGGGGAGTCGATAACCGGACTGTGATCCCAGGGTGTCCGAATGGGGAAACCCCGCCAAGCGCGCGAGTGACTTGGTGACCCGTACCTGAACACATAGGGTGCGTGGAGGGAACGCGGGGAAGTGAAACATCTCAGTACCCGCAGGAAGAGAAAACAATAGTGATTCCGTTAGTAGTGGCGAGCGAACGCGGATCAGGCTAAACCGTTCCATGTGTGATAGCCGGCGGGCGTTGCATGGTCGGGGTTGTGGGACTTTCCATACCAGTTCTGCCGGGCTGGTGGGGTGTGATGTGCGCGCATAGGTGAACGGTTTTGAAAGGCCGGCCAGAGAGGGTGTTAGTCCCGTAACCGTAATGCGTTTGTGCCGCCTGTGAGAGTATCCCAAGTAGTACGGGGCCCGAGAAATCCCGTGCGAATCTGTCAGGACCACCTGATAAGCCTAAATACTCCCTAATGACCGATAGCGGACCAGTACCGTGAGGGAAAGGTGAAAAGTACCCCGGGAGGGGAGTGAAACAGTACCTGAAACCGTGTGCTTACAATCCGTCGGAGCAGTCGCGAGTAATCGCATAGTAACTGTGACGGCGTGCCTTTTGAAGAATGAGCCTGCGAGTTAGTGTTACGTCGCGAGGTTAACCCGTGTGGGGCAGCCGTAGCGAAAGCGAGTCTGAATAGGGCGTGTGAGTGGCGTGATCTAGACCCGAAGCGAAGTGATCTACCCATGGCCAGGTTGAAGCGACGGTAAGACGTCGTGGAGGACCGAACCCACTTCAGTTGAAAATGGAGGGGATGAGCTGTGGGTAGGGGTGAAAGGCCAATCAAACTTCGTGATAGCTGGTTCTCCCCGAAATGCATTTAGGTGCAGCGTTGCGTGTTTCTTGCTGGAGGTAGAGCTACTGGATGGCTAATGGGCCTACAAGGTTACTGACGTCAGCCAAACTCCGAATGCCGGTAAGTGAGAGCGCAGCAGTGAGACTGTGGGGGATAAGCTTCATAGTCGAGAGGGAAACAGCCCAGACCACCAACTAAGGCCCCTAAGCGTGTGCTAAGTGGGAAAGGATGTGGAGTTGCTCAGACAACCAGGAGGTTGGCTTAGAAGCAGCCATCCTTAAAGAGTGCGTAATAGCTCACTGGTCAAGTGATTCCGCGCCGACAATGTAGCGGGGCTCAAGTACACCGCCGAAGTTGTGGCATTCACACATGTTCTAAGCCTTTGTGGTTCAGGAGTGTGGATGGGTAGGGGAGCGTCGTGTGGGCAGTGAAGTCGCGGTGGAAACCAGCGGTGGAGCCTACACGAGTGAGAATGCAGGCATGAGTAGCGAAAGACGGGTGAGAAACCCGTCCGCCGGATGATCAAGGGTTCCAGGGTCAAGCTAATCTGCCCTGGGTAAGTCGGGACCTAAGGCGAGGCCGACAGGCGTAGTCGATGGACAACGGGTTGATATTCCCGTACCGGCGAAAAACCGCCCATGTTGAACAGGGGATACTAACTGCCCGAAACCTGCCCGACACCCCTTGTGGGTGAAGGGTTTTGGTGGAGCGCAGGACCTGATCCTGGGAGGCAAGCGTATTAACAGGTGTGACGCAGGAAGGTAGCCGAGCCGGGCGATGGTTGTCCCGGTCTAAGGATGTAGGGCGAGTGGTAGGCAAATCCGCCACTCATAATGCCTGAGATCTGATGGGACCCCCGTTTGGGGGGATTTGGTGATCCTATGCTGCCGAGAAAAGCATCGACGCGAGGTTTTAGCCGCCCGTACCCCAAACCGACACAGGTGATCAGGTAGAGAATACTAAGGCGATCGAGAGAATTATGGTTAAGGAACTCGGCAAAATGCCCCCGTAACTTCGGGAGAAGGGGGGCCCCAACCTTGAACGGACCATGCGTCCGGGAGGGGGATCGGGGCCGCAGAGACCAGGGGGAAGCGACTGTTTACTAAAAACACAGGTCCGTGCGAAGTCGCAAGACGATGTATACGGACTGACTCCTGCCCGGTGCTGGAAGGTTAACAGGACCGGTTAGCCGCAAGGCGAAGCTGAGAATTTAAGCCCCAGTAAACGGCGGTGGTAACTATAACCATCCTAAGGTAGCGAAATTCCTTGTCGGGTAAGTTCCGACCTGCACGAATGGAGTAACGACTTCCCCGCTGTCTCAACCATAAACTCGGCGAAATTGCAGTACGAGTAAAGATGCTCGTTACGCGCAGCAGGACGGAAAGACCCCGAGACCTTTACTATAGTTTGGTATTGGTGTTCGGAGTGGCTTGTGTAGGATAGGTGGGAGACGTTGAAGCCCGGACGCCAGTTCGGGTGGAGTCATCGTTGAAATACCACTCTGGTCACTTTGGACATCTAACTTCGGCCCGTAATCCGGGTCAGGGACAGTGCCTGATGGGTAGTTTAACTGGGGCGGTTGCCTCCTAAAAAGTAACGGAGGCGCCCAAAGGTTCCCTCAGCCTGGTTGGCAATCAGGTGTCGAGTGTAAGTGCACAAGGGAGCTTGACTGTGAGAGAGACATCTCGAGCAGGGACGAAAGTCGGGACTAGTGATCCGGCGGTACATTGTGGAATGGCCGTCGCTCAACGGATAAAAGGTACCTCGGGGATAACAGGCTGATCTTGCCCAAGAGTCCATATCGACGGCATGGTTTGGCACCTCGATGTCGGCTCGTCGCATCCTGGGGCTGGAGTAGGTCCCAAGGGTTGGGCTGTTCGCCCATTAAAGCGGTACGCGAGCTGGGTTTAGAACGTCGTGAGACAGTTCGGTCCCTATCCGCTGCGCGCGCAGGAAATTTGAGAAGGGCTGTCCTTAGTACGAGAGGACCGGGACGGACGAACCTCTGGTGTGTCAGTTGTACTGCCAAGTGCACCGCTGATTAGCTACGTTCGGATGGGATAACCGCTGAAAGCATCTAAGCGGGAAGCTCGCTTCAAGATGAGATTTCCATACACCCTCGGGTGTGAGAGGCCCCCAGCCAGACCACTGGGTTGATAGGCCGGATGTGGAAGCGAGGACTAACGACTCGTGAAGCTGACCGGTACTAATAGGCCAACAACTTACACCACAAACAAAACACAACTGCTTGCGTCCACTATGTGGTTCCCAACCAACAACCCAACACAACGGGAAACGGTTGAAGGAACCAACCAATAATTGAATACAACACCACAGCTCCCTAACCGGAGCACGTTGTAACCACAAAAGATTTCCCACACCACCGTCACCGGTGGTGACGGGTCGAAGGGTTACGGCGGTCATAGCGTGGGGGAAACGCCCGGTCCCATTCCGAACCCGGAAGCTAAGACCCACAGCGCCGATGGTACTGCACCCGGGAGGGTGTGGGAGAGTAGGACACCGCCGGACAACACATCACGGTCGAGGCCCCAACCAAATGGTTGGGGCCTCCCGCGATTAAAACCACCAAACCCCCGGCGAGTGGGTTTTGAAACCGCCCGCAGCGCAGGATTGGCGCAGGAGTCGGGAAGATTTGGCTGAGGTCGGCGGAAAAGGGGCCCTTTCAGCCAATGCAGGCACGTAGGCTCGTCGCTGGCGTGAGCAGTCAAGCGAACTCCGCCGCCCATCATCGCGCACACAACCTGGGAAAATCCATGTCCAGCCACACCACCTTGCCCGCCGCCACGCTGCCGTCGCCCGCGCAACGCGGCTGGGCCGCCGTCGTGCTTGCCCTTGTCCTTGCATTCCTCACCCCAGGGATGCCGGCAGTTGCCGTTGACACCCAGGACGCCACAGCCGCGCAGCCGGCGGAGGGCGTTGACGCTGCGGACCTCCTCGCTACCCTGCCCGTCAAAGGCAGGGCGCCGAAGACGGGGTACGAGCGCTCCCTATCCGGGGCCACCTGGGCGGATGTTGACCAGAACGGCTGCGACACCCGTAACGACATCCTCAACCGGGATCTGACGGACATCACTTACGTGAACAGCGTGCCGTGCAAGGTGCAATCAGGACTGTTGGCCGACCCCTACACCGCAACCCTCATCAGCTTCGTGCGGGGACAACCACCAGCAGCGCCGTCCAGATCGACCACGTGGTCGCGCTCAGCGACGCCTGGCAGAAAGGTGCCCAGCAGCTCACCACGGAACAGCGGACAGCCTTCGCCAATGACCCGCTGAACCTGCAGGCAACGGACGGCGCCACCAACCAGCAAAAGGGCGACGGCGACGCCGCCACCTGGCTGCCGCCCAGCAAGGACTTCCGGTGCGAATATGTCGCGCGGCAGGTGTCGGTGAAGGCGCGGTACAGCTTGTGGGTGACACAGGCTGAACACGACGCGTTCGCCGGTATCCTTGCCGGCTGCCCCGGCCAGCTGGCACCCACGTCCGCCGGGACCGGCCCCGCTGCCATGTACTACGCCAGCTGCGCGGACGTGGTGGCTGCCGGAGCAGCACCGCTGTACGCCGGTTCCCCCGGCTACCGTTCCGGACTCGATGGCGATTCCGACGGCGTGGCCTGCGAGGGGTAGCGTTTGGCTGGCCCACCGCCTGCTGCCACGGGCCGCGATAGCTTGAGCAGCAGCAGTGTCCGCGGGACGGGCCAGGCGATGGCCAGGGCGAGCGCCGGCACCAGGAAGAGTCCGACGTCGGGAAACTGCCGGATCACCACCAGCAGGTGCGTATCGAACCTGGCAGGGGCGTAGTCCAGGCACAGCCAAAGGACGAAGGCGTCGAGGGCGAGGGCGGCCAGCACGTAGGCGACGGGGAAGCGCGCAGGTCGCTGCCGCAGCAGGTACCGCGCGCCCAGCCAGAGGCTCAGCAACTCCGCGAGCAGCAGGACCAGGGCCACCGCCCAGCTGTATCGCTGGAGCCAGTCCTCGTGGATGACGGCCGGCACCGGCTCCTGGCCGTGGAGGATGCGCAGGACATTTGTGTCGATGGCCTTCAGCCGTGACGGTGCGGCGGCGTCGTTGGCATTGATGACCAGCGCGACGCCCAGGCCCGAGGACGGGACCATGCCCAGATAGGTGTGGCTGTTGCCCCACTCGCCCTGGTGCTCAAGGAGCCGGGGCAGCGCCGTCTCGGGTACGGCCGAGCCAGGGCCAGCGGACTCCACCAGCGGGCGGGTGTACCAGCCCATCGCGTACTCCTTGGACCCTTCGACCTGCACACGCGGTTCGAACATCGTCTCCACGCTCCCGGGCCGAAGGACCTGGGCGGTACCGTAACGGCCGCCGTCGAGCAGTGCGATCAGCTCATGGCCCAAGTCCTCCGCGGATGAGTACAGCGTGGAGGAGGGCATCCCGGACGAGGGAGCGGGCACGTCCGTCTGGCGCCAGGAGGAGCCGAACCAGCGTGAGTAGCCGGCTGCGGCGTTTCCGGCGCGGGCGGCGGCGCGGGTCGGGTGGCTGTTCGCCATGTCCAGCGGCCCGAAGACGTGGTCCTCCAGGTACTGCCCGAACGGCTGGCCGGAGACCGTCTGCACCAGCAGGCCCAGGATGTTGTAGTTGGCGTTGGCGTAGTGGAAGGTCTCGCCCGGATTCCTGGCCAAGGGGGCATCGGCCAGGGCCCGGACGCTTTCCTCCAAGGCCTCCGGGCCCTGTTCGAGGGAGGCTTCGAAGGCGGTGTCCCTGGACGCCATGCCGCTGGCCTGGTGCAGCAGGTGCCGCACCGTGATGGACGCAGACCGGCTGTCATCAAGCGTGAACCAGGGCAGGTAGGTCTGTGCCGGCTCATCCAGCCGCAGCCGGCCGGCCTCCACCTGCTGCATCACCGCGATCGCGGTCAGGGACTTGCTGGTGGACGCGAGCAGGACCGGCGTCCGGACTGTCATGGGCCGTCCGGAGTCATCGGCGCGGCCGAATGCGGCCGAGTGCACCTGCTTCCCGTCTCTTACGACGGCGACGGCGGCACCGGGGATTCCGAGGGCATCGATTTGCTCCCGGAGGAAGGCATCGAGGGTTTTATGGGTCCGTTCCGCGGTGGCGGGCTCTGCGGCGGGAGCCGAGGCAGCAGGCGAGGGGGCGGCAAGACCGAAGCCCAGCAGGCACAGGAGGAGGCAGCGTGACCACACCCCATGAGTCCGCATGCCCGCACCTGCACTTCGGCCGCTTTTCCCTTCACGGTAGGGCGCACCAAAGGCGAAGACAAGCATTACCCGGCCCAGCGGATACCCCAATTGTTAAGCCCAAAAACCCAAGTGCGACAAGCAGGATCAAGATCAGCTCAAGGGCTGCTCAATCTTCAGCGAGGAAAACAGGAATACGGGAATTCCTTACGGCAGTGCCAATAGGCTCAACGGCGAATCATTTGTCGCGTTTAGCAGCAAGCCCGGCAATTGCGGGGCCTTTTCGGGCTCAGATAAATGGGGAAATGATGTCCGAATACCAGACCCTAAGGGGTCCTTATCAACCTGCGCCCAGACCGCCGCGCAAACCGCTCGCCTCCACGATCATTGTTGGAGTTATTACCGCCCTTTTTTATGCTGTTGGGGGCGCTGAGCAGTGGACTTGGCGGTGCTCTGGTGTTCCTGGCCATCTCGGTCGGGCTCACAGGCCTGTACGTCCTCCTGACCGGACGCCGTTCCTGGGCGTGGCTGCCTGCCACACGGAAGGCCGGCGCCGTCGCACTCGCCACGTCGTTCGCCCTCCTCCTCGCCGGCGGCGCAACCATGCCGCGTGTTTCCACCGAGGACCTGGAAGCTGCCGCCTCGGGAAGCACCGCGTCGGCCGCCGCAGCCACGGCGAGGCCAACCGCCACAGCCAGTGCGGCGCCGTCGTCCGTTCCCACTGCCCAGGAGACGGGCGCACCGCTGGATCCGGAGACGCCGTACCTGGTGGCGCACGGCGTGCCGGTCACCGCTCCGAAGGAGCAGCCCGCGTTCGCCACCCGGGCGATCGACCTGCTGGCCACCCTTCCCATCAAGGGCAGGGCGCCGAAGACGGGGTACGACCGGGCGCTGTTCGGCCATGCGTGGGCGGACGTGGACCGCAACGGCTGCGACACCCGCAACGACATGCTCAAGCGTGACCTCACGGCCCTCAGCTACGTGAACAGCGTCCCGTGTAAGGTGAAGTCGGGCATGCTCGATGACCCGTATACGGGCAGGAGCATCAGTTTCCTGCGCGGGCAGGCCACCAGCAGTGCCGTCCAGATCGACCATGTGGTGGCACTCAGCGATGCGTGGCAGAAGGGCGCCCAGCAACTGACCACGGAACAGCGGACTGCGTTCGCCAATGACCCGCTGAACCTGCAGGCGACGGACGGCCCCACCAACCAGAAAAAAGGGCGACGGCGACGCCGCCACCTGGCTGCCGCCGAACAAGGGCTTCCGGTGCGAGTACGTCGCCCGGCAGATTTCCGTGAAGGCCACCTACGGGCTGTGGGTCACCCAGGCGGAGCACGACGCCATGGCCCGGATCCTGGCCGACTGCAGCGGACAGCTGGCGCCGACCAACGCCCAGCCTCCAGCCCCTTCACCGGCACCGGTTCCGGCGGAGCCTGCACCGGCGGCTGCGGCACCAGCTCCCGTGGCTCCGGCTCCCGCACCCGTTGCTCCGGCTCCGGCTCCGGCTGCACCCGCACTTGCACCTGCCCCGGTTGCTCCCGCACCCGTTGTTCCGGCGCCCGCTCCTGCTGCCGCTTACTACGCCAACTGTGCCGCCGCCAGGGCAGCCGGCGCCGCGCCGCTGTACGCCGGCCAGGCCGGTTACCGCGCCGGGCTGGACCGCGACCTCGACGGCGTGGCCTGCGAGTAGCCGGCCCATCTGTTGTGGGGTTTCGCTCGCCCCAACTGCATCACCATCACAAACATTCCTAGGGGGAAAATGACACTCAATCCGCAGGCTCCGCGAGGAGCCGTGAAGAAGACGCTGGCAGTTGTTGTGCTTGCCGGCCTGATGCTGACGGGCTGCGGCAGCAAGCAGGAGGCAACAGAACCGGCGTCGGCGGCAACTGCTGTGGCCACGGCTGCGGCCAAAGTCACCGTTCCCGGAGTCGTGGGCCTGACCCTCGACAAGGCAACGGAGCAGTTGGAAGACCTCGGATTTGAGGTCGAGGCCAAGGACATCGTGGACGGCAAGTCGATCGTCAAGAAGAGCAACTGGCAGGTCATCTCCCAGGACCCGGCTGAGAATGCCCAGGCTGAAGAGGGCTCCACCGTGAAGCTCGGGGTCAAGTCCCTCGAGAAGATCGAAGCGGAAAAGGCTGCTGCCGAGAAGGCCGCTGCAGACAAGGCGGCCGCCGAGCTGGCTGCGGCCCAGAAAGCAGCAGCTGAAAAGGCTGCCGCGGACGCCGCTGCTGCAGCGCAGGCGGCAGCGGAGCAGGCTGCACGGGACGCCGCAGCCCGCCAGGCCGTCCCGGTACCGGCACCTGCCGCTCCGGTTGCACCCGCCCCGGCACCGGCTCCGGCGGCTCCGGTAGCTCCCGCTCCGGCTGCCGTCTACTACGCAAACTGCGCTGCCGCCAAGGCAGCAGGCGCAGCGCCTCTGTATGCGGGTCAGCCAGGCTACCGTCCGGCTATGGATGGCGACTCAGACGGGGTGGCCTGCGAGCGCTAGACAAAAACACGAATGCCGTGGATACCAGCAAAGGTATCCACGGCATTCGTGGTTTAAAGCCCGTTCCGCACTACCGCTCCCTGCGCCACCACCACCCGCACCTGCTCCAGCGCCGAGGCACTGGCCAGCGGATCGGCGTCGACCACGATCGCATCGGCCTGTGCGCCGCGGACCAAGCGGCCGACGTCGCGCACGCCCAGCAGGCGGGCTGCGTGGGTGGTGGCCGCCTGCAGCGCCTCCAGCGGTGACAGCCCGGCTTCGGCGAGCAGCCGCGCCTCGGTGCCGATCGGGGTGACATCGGTGCCGAAGGAGTCCGTGCCGGCCACGATGGTTACGCCGGCCTCCTTCGCCGCCAGCACTGCCGCCTGCAGGACGGGCGTGTATTCCTGGCCGCGGGCCGCCAGGACCGGGTTGGGCGAGGACGCCATGCTGGTGATCGCATCCATCGTGGGCGTGAAGTACGTGCCGCGGCGCGCCATCTCCGCGATGGTTTCCTCGGACACGAACACGCCGTGCTCGATGCTGCGCACCCCGGCCCGGACGGCGCCGTCGATCCCCTCGGCGCTGTACGCGTGGCACAGGACGCCCGCGCCGTTGGCAGCCTTGACCACGGCTGACAGCTGCTCCCGGTTGTACACCAGCTCGCGCGGGTCCTGCTCGGGAAGGCCTGCGCGCGGATTGGCGCGGGTCTTGATGACCTGCGCACCGCGGGCGAGGTTCACGCGCGTGAGGTACGCCAGGTCGGCCGGCTCGCGGACGCCCGCGGGCAAGGTGGCGAGCGGGGCGAGGTCCGGATCGGCCAGCAGCGAGTCGCCGAGGTCGGGGGAGACGAACAGCCCGGCCGGCGTCATCCGCGGCGAGACACCCGGCGCCCAGCCCGGCAGCGCCGCCAGCGCCACGTCCTGGTAGAAGCTGCTCGACCCGCTCCGGACACTGGTCGCGCCGCCCTGCAGGATGAGCCGGGCGTCGGCCAGCGCGTTGGCGTGGACGTGCACGTCCACCAGCCCCGGCAGCACCCAGCGGCCGGTGGCGTTCAGCACCCGGGCACGGCCCGCGACGGCGGCAACGGCCCTCCGCGTTTCGTCGCGCGTTCCGACGGCGGCCACCTTGCCGCCGTCGAGCACCAGCACGCCGTCCTCCACAGCGTCGCCGGTCAGGGGGTCGACGACGGTGCCGCCTTCGATGACCAGCGGCGGATAGGTGAGGGGCCGGCCGTGGTAGTTGGGACCGGCCGGCTGGCCGGCGCGTGCGGCGGAAGCACCGCCAAGCTGGGCAGCGACGCTGGCGACGGAAATGCCTGCGAGGGCTGCGGCGCCGGCGAGGATGCCGCGGCGGGGAAGCTTTGATGACGGCGTGGGCGCCGAAGTGTGGTCATGAAGGCACATCGTTGTCTCCTTTGGGTTGCCACGGGAAAGGCGGCTCCGGACGATGCTACTGGCTGGGCACTGGCGGCTGAAGGCCTACTCCCTGGTAGGCGGCCGAAGTCCGGGATACCAAACACCGGTTCTCTCCTGACCCGCCGGCCGCAGGCGCAGTGAACCCCGTACAGGGCTACCGCGGGCCCGGCGGGACTTCTAGGGTGGGGTCATGGCTGATACATTCGCGTCCCTGATCGAATCGTTCAAGAACATCGGCGTCGCCCGGGCGTATGGAGCCCCGGTCCAGCTCGGAGGGGAGGAGGTCATCCCGGTGGCCCTGGTGTCGTTCGGCTTTGGAGGCGGCGGCGAGGCCGGGCAGGAGGGCGCGTCCGGCGGCGGGGGAGGCGGCATGGTCCTGCCGCTGGGTGTGTACCGGAATGTCGGCGGGCAGGTGTCGTTCCGGCCGAACACCGTGGTGGCACTGTTCTGCCTGGTGCCGGTCATCACCGCGCTCGGCGGCGCGGTCCGCAGGGCAATCCGCGCGGCCAAGGCGTAAAGAGGGGGACCGATGAAAACCAGTGAGCTGCTGCTGGACGCGTTCGGCAGGATCCGGGAGACCGTGGAAGCCACGCTGGAGGGGCTCGACGGCGCTTCCCTCGCCCGGCGCCCGGCCGGTACGGGGAACTCATCGCCTGGCTCATCTGGCACCTTGGCCGGGTGGAGGATGCGCAGGTCGCTGACGCGGCCGGGCTGGAGCAGGTCTGGACGGGGCAGGGGTTCGTGAAGCGCTTTGGCCTGCCGCTGCCGGAACGGGACACCGGCTACGGCCACTCAAGCGAACAGGTGGACGCGGTGCAGGCGGAAGCGGAACTGCTGCTGGAGTACTACGACGCCGTGCACCGGCAGACCAAGGACTTCCTTGAAGGACTCGGCGACGGGGACCTGGACCGCATTGTGGATAGGCGCTGGGATCCGCCCGTCACGCTCGGCGTCCGGCTGGTCAGCACACTGGCCGACTGCCTCCAGCACGTGGGCCAGGCCGCCTACGCCAAGGGGCTCCGTTAGCACCGGTACGCCGGCGGCAGCCACAAAACAGCAACCAACCCCAGGAGACGTACATGGCAGCGATACGGCGTTTTGACCACATAGGCATCACCGTGGCCGACCTGAAGAAAGTCACCGAGTTCTTCGTCGGGCTGGGCCTCGAGGTGGAGGGCGGACCGATGGAACTCGAGGGCGCGTTCCTGGACACGGTGTGCGGCATCCCCAACTCCCGCACCGAGATTGTCATGCTGCGTCCGCCCGGCGGCGGAACCATGCTGGAGCTCGGAAGGTTCATCCGCCCCGGCCACCAGCCCGGATCACCTACGGCAATGGCCAACGAGCTGGGGCTGCGCAACATCTCCTTCGAGGTGGAGGACCTCAAAGGGACGGTGGACCGGCTGGCCGCGGAAGGCTACGGGCTGGTGGGCGGAATCGGCGAATACGAGAACACCTGGCGCATGGCCTACGTGCGCGGCCCGGAGGGGCTCATCGTCTCCCTCGCCGAACGGATCGGCTGACGAGCTACCACTGAACCGCGTACGCCTTCGGCAGCTTCAGCCCGCGTTCCTCCAGAAGCGTGCGTAGCCGCGTGGGGTAGTCGGTGATGATGCCGTCCACGCCCAGGTCCATCAGGCGCTCCATGTCCGCGGTGGTGTTGACGGTCCACGGGATGACGGGCAAGCCCAGTTCATGTGCCTCGGCGATCATCCCGGGGGTGACCGAACGGAACGTGGGGGAGACGACGTCGTACCCCTGCGCGGCTGCCGCCTTGGGAAGGGAACCGTCGTAGTCGTCGATGTCGATGCCGCCCAGGTTGCGGCTGGCGCCGGGCTGGCCGACGCCCATCCAGGCGTCCCCGCTGGAGAGGGCAACCAGCGGCAGTTCGGGTGCCAGTTCCTTGGTGAGGTTCAGCGATGACCAGTCGAAGGACTGCAGGGTGGTGCGGTCGGCCATGCCGGAGGCCTGGATCTCGGCCACCACGGCCCGGGTCAGGGACTCCATGCCGGCGCCGCCCACCTGGCTGCTCTCCACCTTGGTCTCCACGTTGAAACGGACCTTCGCGGCACCGGCGGCCTCGACCAGGTGGTAAACGTCCCGAAGTTCGGCGATCCGGTTGCCCTCGACGACGTCCTGCTCCGGGTAGCCGGCCAGCTGCACGTAACCGCAGTTGAGGGTCCTGATCTGCGCGAGCGACAGTTCAGCCACGCGGTCGCCGACGTAGGGGAACTCGGGGTCGCCGGCGCTGGCGGGTGCGGTGTCGATGCACTTGGCGGCCTGGATGGTGTCGTCGTGCCAGACGACCACCTTGCCGTCCTCGGTCAGGTGGGTGTCCAGCTCCAGGGTGGTCACGCCGAGCGCCAGCGAGTTGGCGAACGCGGCGAGGGATTCCTCGGTCCATTCGCCGCGGCCGCCGCGGTGGCTCTGCAGGTCGAACGAGCCGTTGCGTTCGTTCACCTGCAGGGCGGACGTGGCGGCTCCGGCAGCGTTCGACGGCGGCGTGCCGGCCTCGTCGCTCGGGGCGGCGACGGCGGGGCCCGCCATGGCGGCGATCAGCGCGGCGGCTGCCGCTGCGGTCAGGACTGTGCGCATGGGTGGTTTCCTCCAGCAAGAAACGGGGGCGGCCTGCAGGGCCGTTGACCCGTCCACGCTAGGGAGCGCAGATGGCACAAAAGGTGCGGGAAGTTGGAGGGGAGGTTAACACAGGATGGTTGCCTGGGGAGCCTAGCTGCTGCCCGTTTCCGGTGCGCGGCGGTGCTTGTGGTGCAGCGCGTAGCTGTCGAACACGTCCAGGGATGTTGTCCCCAAATGGCCGAACTTGCCGCGGAGCACTTCCGCCAGATCATCTAGGGCTGCCTGCAGCATCCGGCCCGCGAACTGGAGTTCGGCGTTGCCGGTGCCCTGGGCGTCGGACGCCAGACCGTGGGCATAAGCGATGGTGGCTGGAAGGGAACCCCGCTGCTCCACTTCGTGGAAATAGTAGCTTTCGTGGAACGAGACCAGGTCGATGCTCACCGACGCCACGTTTTCCGCCATGGATTCCAGCAGGGTCGCAGCATGCCCGGGGTCCAGCGCGCTGATGCCGTCGGTTCCCGCTGCTTCCCTGAACAGGTTCAGCTGGTGGGCGAGTGCCCGCCGTCGGCTCAGCGCCGGGTACATCTGGAGGATCCAGGACACCGTGGCGGTCAGCAGGCCGAATCCGGCCACGGCCTGGAAAGCCATGACCAGCCGGAGCAGCGGGTGCGCCGCAACGATCTCACCGAACCCGACCGTGGAGAGGGCGACGATCGAGACGTACAGGGCCTCGGCGAAGTTGCCGCCCCGGGGTACGCCGTCGCCGTAGATGAAGCCGTCCGGCAGGTGCGGCAGGTAGAGCAGCGCCCAGCCGATTGCCGCCAGGCTGGCCCAGGCGGCGATGACGGCGGCCATGGCCAGCGGTGCTGCGATGGAGGAGGCCCCGCCCCGGACTTTCCTGGTCAACAGCCAGAACCCCCGCATGATGGCCCTGCCCACCGGGCCAGACCCGTGGGGGTACAGCAGGGTGTGGAAGACATCTGCGAGCATCAGCAGAATCAGCGCGAGGCCCAGAAGCGTCCAGAGTGTGCCCTCGAAGTCCATGCCTCATCTTATGAGCGGGGTGACGGCTTGCCCGCTCCGGTTAGAACGGGCGGTAGGGTTTGGTTCCGGCATCAGGCAGTCCCGCGGACTGTGGCCGGGAGATGCCGGGCCGGGTCGAACGTGTCGTACGAAGACGCGCCTATGAGGAAGATACCGCGCTGCGGGATCCAGAAGTCCCCCAGCCGGGACTGGATGCGGAGGGGTGCGGGGGTGCCGAAATCTTCGCCGGCCAGTGATGCTGAGCTGCGCGCGACGAACCACAACCGGCGCGGTTCGGCCCGGAAGCCCTGCCCGTTGGGCACGCTTCCGGTGAGCCCGAGTTTGCCGGCGCGGAGGACCGGGCCCGCTGCGGCGCCCATGGCGCCGAGGAATGCCTTGCGCTCCAGCAGGGACTCGGGCATGGCAGTCAGCATCCCCGTCATGGCGTTGCTGATGGAGGTCGGCTCCAGTTCAAGGTCCCAGGTGAGGGCGGCATCGGCGACGGCGACAGTCAGGGCAGTGTCGCCGGTCCAGGTGACAGTAACGGGGCATTGGACGGATGCTTCCAGCGCAGCGCCAAAGTAGCGGGCGCAGGAGAGCTCGGGCGGCGCGTCGGCGTAGACGGTCCAGGCACCGGTAGGGCGTCGCAGCCACACGGATGTGTAACCGGGCCCAACGCTGGTGACGGGGAACCGGCGCATGGCCAGGACATGCCCGGAACTGAAGGGAAGCCCCATGACGCCGTAGCCGGAGAAGCGCTCGCCGTCGCCGGTGCCAAGCGTGGCATTCTGTTCGGCTTCAAGGACCTGGGCGCGGATGCTCTTCATGGATTCCTGACTCCCGGTCGGCGGTGCGGCTCAGTCTACGCCCGGGCCCCTGCGCCGACAACGGCGCCGGCATGGGTGGGCCCCGGAACCCTGAAAAGGGGCCCGGGGCCGTGCAGCAGGGGTTATGCCCTACTTATGCGAGCGTGGACTAGCCGGTGATCGTGATGTAGTTGCCGGTGTAGTCAATGAAGTGCAGCGTGTAGGTGAAGCTGCTGAGCGTGACGCTTCCTTCGAGCATTTCCTTGGTCCAGTTGCCGTTGGGGCAGGTCGCCAGGGCCTCGAAGTCTTCATCCGACGGGACGGGCGCCGAAGTCAGCTCTGGGACGGTGAGCCGGCCGTTCTTGGGCTCGAGTTTTCCGGTGGTCGACGGCACACTCTCGACCTGAGACTTGACCTCGACGATCTTGCCACCATGGTTGCGGCATTGGACCGTGGCCGTGTAAGTTGCGGTCAAGGTTGCCTGGGCGTTGGCGTTTCCGACGCCCGCCAATTCGTACTCGGAGCAAGTGACGGACAGGTCTGTTTCGTCGACGGTACATTCGATGGTTCCCGTCTGAAGATGCGTGCCCGTCGGGGCGGCAGCGGGATCAATGGTGGTGGCGGCCAGCGCCGGTGAAGTGAAGCCGAACAACAGCATCGCCAGCGCGGCGATGATTGTAAATAGTCGCTTATACATCTGTTTCTCCTGTAGCAAAAGTGGCAAGACATGGCCTCCGCTGATCAGCGGGATGAAGGGCCCCCAGCCAGTCCCCAAACGGACGGGCTGCCAGCAACGCTGTTGGCTGGCTTTTCCGGCATCCAGGAGATTAGTGCCGTTTCCGGCTATATTTTCTTACTGACATCTTGGATTCTTCCTACGCAGGCAACGCAAATTCGAACCCACCGCCTCCCAGCTAGTGGCAGGGCGCAATGCCGTCAGTAAAGGGCGACACGGAGGCCATTTCATCACCTCCCGGCGGGTACATTCTAAGTCCGGACAGTTTAGGGGGAGCCACAGCGGCGCCAAGTAGGGGAGGCCGGAGGGGGCATTAGGTAGGGGTTGGCGTCACGCGGATCCGGGCGATCCGCAGCCGGTCCATGGCGGTGACCGTCAGGACGTGCCCGTCCGCCTCCACCCGGTCGCCCACATGGGGCAGCCGTCCCAGCCGGTCGATCATGAACCCCGCCACCGTCTCGTACTGCCCTTCAGGCAGGGAGATCCCGGACGCCGACTCGAACTCCTGGAGGATCAGCCCGCCGTCGACGTCCACTGACCCCTCACCAACGGTGACGCTGTCCTCGTGGTCCGTGCCGGCGTCGTACTCGTCGTAGATCTCGCCCACCAGTTCCTCCACCAGGTCCTCGAGCGTGACGATCCCGTCCGTGCCGCCGTACTCGTCCACCACCAGGGCGATGTGGTGGCCCAGCCGCCGCATCCGGGACAGTGTGGGCATCACCTTGTTGGTGCCCGGCAGCGGCAGGATCTCGCGGACGATGGTCCGGACCGGGGCGGCGTCGTCAGTGCCGCTGCCCGGCATGAGGTCGCGGATGTGGACGAAGCCCAGGACCTCGTCGGGGCTGCGGCCGATCACCGGGTAGCGGGAGAACGGGCCGTTCCGTGCCAGCTCGCGGGCCTCCGCGACTATCAGGCCGCCGTCGATGAACGCCACCTCGGTGCGCGGCCGCATCACCTCCTGGAGGGAGCGGTTCCGGGCCCCGAACACGTCAGTAAGGATGTCGCGGCTCTCGTCCTCGAGCGTGTCGCTCTGGGCCACCATGTCCCGCAGTTCCTCCAGGCCCACGCTCTCCTGCGTGGCGCGGGGGTCGCCGCCGAAGAGCCGGACCACGGCGTCGGTGGACACGGAGAGCACCCAGACCGCCGGCCGCATCAGGTTGGACAGGACGTGCAGGGGAGGGGCCAGGACCCTGCTGAAGCCGACGGCGCTCTGCATCGCCAGCCGCTTGGGCACCAGCTCGCCCAGCACCAGGGACAGGTAGGCCACCAGCAGCGTCATGCCGATGAACGCCAGCGGTTCGGCCGCAGCGCCGAAGCCGGCGGCTTCAAGGAGGGGCTCGACGTCGGGCGCCAGCGTGGAGGCGCCGTACGCGGCGGAGAAGAAGCCGGAGAGGGTGACGCCGATCTGCACCGTGGAGAGGAACCGGTTGGGGTTGCCGGCCAGGGATGCGATCCGGGCGCCGTGCTTGCCGGCCTTTTCCATCCGGCGCACCTGGCTTTCGCGCAGCGAGACCAGCGCCATCTCCGTGCCGGCGAACACCCCGCCCAGCAGCACGAAGAAGAGGACCAGCAGGAAGTTGACCAGGGTGTCGGCGTCCATGGTCAGACACTACCGAAAAGCCGGCGGGACGCTACGCCGTGCTGCGCTTCCTGAGCCTCGACTTCAGGACGGTGGCCGTCAGCCAGGTGACGATGCTGCACGCGGCCGCGCCCCACAGGATGTCGGTGATGACGACGACGGCGGTGAAGTCCTTGAGCACGGCGAACCCGGTCAGGGCCCAGGTGGCGTAGGTGAAGACGCCGAACAGTGCCGCTCCCGTGACGCGCTGCCGCAGCGTGGCGTCCGGATCGTTGGGCCGCACGCCGTAGTGCACCACGCCCGCCACGAAGATGAGGTAGAAGAGGACGGCGCCGGCCAAGTTGGTGCTGGGCGCCAGCAGGTGGCCGATCTGGTTCTTGTACAGCGGGCTTGCCACCGTGAGGATCCACGCGACGTCCAGGACGGCGAAGATCACGGCGCCCACCACGTAGGCGGTCAGCCAGTTTCGAAGGCGGGGGTTCATGCTGCTCCTTGGCTCGGCGGGCAGGCGCACACGTGGTGCGTCCTACTCTGCGTTCGGAGCCGGAGGGGTGGGCAGATGGCCCTGCCCGCCGTCGCCTATGCCCGCGGCAGCCCGAGGTAGCGCGGCACGTTCCCGGCGTACTCCCGGTAGGAGGCCCCGAAAAGCCCGGCCAGCGTGGCCTCTTCTTCCAGGACAAAGGGGTGTTCCACCAGCAGTTCGGCCGGCATGGTCACCAGGACCCAGGACGAGCCGGCCAGCGTTCCCGCGCCCAGTTCGATCAGCCACCAGCCTACGTACATGGGGTGGCGGGTGAACGCGTACGGGCCCGTGGTCACCAGTTCTTCCGGCCGCTCGAGCGCGAAGGGGCCCGGCGAGCGGCGCCGCCGTTCGGCCAGCGCCCAGGCGTTAAGTCCGACGCCGGCCATCACCAGCGCGGTCCCTGCCGCCCGGTGCAGGGCACGCGGTCCGGGCAGCGGCAGGGGACGGAACCGGGCAAGGAGGAGGTCCGCGGCCATCGCAGCGACCACGGGGAACGGCAGCGGAAGGTTGTCGTACGTCGCCTTGGCCCGGCGAGCCAGGGAACCGATGGCGCCAGCCACGGTCAGGAGGGTTCCGCGGCGAAGCCCAGCCCGCGCTCGGCCAGGGCCGCTTCGAGGAGGCGGATGGCCCTGGGCCCGACCCCGTGCATGGCCAGGAGCTGGCCGGAAGGGTGTTCCGCCACCTGGGCCAGGGTGGTGATGCCGGCCAGGAGCAGGGCGCTGTTGGCCGGCCTGCCGAGGGGCGGCAGGTCGCCGATCTGCGCGGGCGTGTCACGGGTGCTCATGGGGATCAGGGTACTCGCGAGAGCGGGGGGTGCGCATTCCGCGTGCACACCCCCGCCTGATTACCTGGGCCCGCTCAGCCGAGGTCGGGGATGAGCAGGACTTTGCAGGCGTCTCCGGTGAGGAGTTCCACCGCTTCATCGATCTGGCTGAGTTTCATGCGGTGCGTGATGAGCCAGTCGAGGTCCAGTTTTCCGGAGTCGAGCAGCAGCAGGCTTTGTTCCCAGGTTTCCCAGAGCCGGCGGCCGAAGATGCCGCGGAGGGTGATGCCTTTTTTTGTTGATGTGGGCTGCGATATCGACTTCCGCGGGGCGGCTGGGGTGTCCGACGGTGATGACGGTGGCTTCGCGGCGGACGGCTTCGAAGAGGGTTGCCAGGGTGCCGGGGGCGCCGGAGCATTCGAAGGCGACGTCGAAGCCGCCGCGCCGGCCGGTGAGTTCGCGGCAGCGTTCGACGATGCCGTCGTTGGGGTGCAGTGCGACGGCGCCGAGCTTTTCGGCCTGGGCGCGGCGGTAGGGGTTGGGGTCGACGGCGATGACGTGGGAGGCTCCCATGAGCAGTGCCAGGTTGACGACGACGAGGCCGACCGGTCCTGCGCCGCTGACGAGCACGGCGCGTCCTGCGACGGAGTAGTTCGCGCGCTGGATGGCGTGGACGGCGACGCCGGCGGCTTCGAGCAGGGCGCCGGATTCCAGGGACAGTCCGGTGGGGAGTTTGACGCAGATGTCCTGGGGGACCGCTGCGTATTCGGCGAAGACACCGTCGATGTGCATGCCGAGGATGCCGGTCCGTTCGCAGGCGTGTGCATCTCCCGTGCGGCAGGGGAAGCATTGTCCGCAGGTCAGGTGGCTTTCGAGGGCGACCTGGTCGCCGACCTTCAATCCGGTAACGCCGGCGCCGACTTCGACGACGGTGCCTGCGCCTTCGTGGCCGAGGATGACGGGGAGGTTGAGGTTGAAGGCCTGGGCGGAGGGGGTCCATTCGTAGAGTTCCCGGTCGGTGCCGCAGAGGGACGCGGCCCCTACCTGGATGACGACTGACCCTTCCGTGGCTTTGGGGTCTCCGGCGTCGGTGACGTACTTAACGCCTCGCTCGGCCGCGTTCTTTACTACTGCCCGCATTGGGGGCCGCCTTTCGTTGGTTCTGGTGATGCGTGGAGCATTTGCTTGTGAGTGTTAGCCGGCGGTTTGGCCGGCGAAGCGGCGCAGGATGTCGGTAGGGCCCACCTGGCCGCCCTTGAGGACGAGCCGGCAGCCGGCAACGGCGGAAGCGCCATCGGCCTGCAAGATCGGTCCTGCGGTGACGAACTGGTCGGAGACCCGGAGTTCGCGGACACCCATGGCGATGAGTGCGTGGCTGGACGTATCGCCGCCACAGACTGCGATGTCGCGGGTGAGCCCGGCGCCTGCCATTCGTGCGGCGACGCCGCCGATCAGCGCGCCGACGTAGCCGGCGTCCAAGGGTGCGGCGGTTCCGTAGCGTGGGTCCGCAGCGCCGCGGGTGGTGTGGACCACGACGTTCCGGCCGGCCCGGAGGGCAGCGGAGACCTGTTCATCCAGGGCTGCCAGGGCCGCCGGGTCGTGGTGTTGCAGCAGCCCGGCAGGGACGGGGACGTCTTCCCAGCCGTGGGTGAGGGCGTCGTTGATCTGCTCTGCCGTGGTGCTGGAGGCTGAGGCGCTGACGGCAAGGACAGGTCCCGAAGGCCGCTGCGGTCCGGGGGCGCGTGGGGCGTGGTCGGAGACGGTCCGTGCCAGGGCCGCCATGATGCCGCCGGATCCTACGACGATGGAGGGCCCGTGGCCGTGCTCTTCCCGGGTGAGGGCTTCGGCGACGGCGTCCATGTGGTGTTCGTCCACGGCGTCGACGACGAAGGCCTGCGCGCCGGGGTCCCGCCGGCGGGCCGCCCAGGCGTCCTTGAAGGTGCCGTCGTCGTAGGCGGGCAGGTGGATCGCGTCCGGTTCCCGGGCGCCGCCGAGTTGTTCGGCGAGGACCCGGCGCAGGTCGGCTTCGGCCATGGGGGTGGAGGGGTGCCGGGACATAACGGGGTGGCGGTCCAGCCGGTAGGTCTTGCCGGCGTAGGTCGCGTAGTGGTTGCTGAAGGCGGTGTACCGGCCGAACCCCGGTTGGGCCGGGACCACGGGGATCGGGCCGTGCAGGGGGAACTGCTCATGGAGAAGCTGGATGCCGCGGCCGATGCTGCCGACGGTGGTGGAGCTGTCGAAGGTGGAGCAGACCTTGTAGAGCAGCACCTCCAGGTTCAGTGGTGCGATGCCTGCCAGGTCCCTGCGGACCAGGGTGTCGAAGGCTTCCCCGGCCAGGGACCTGGAGGGCCCGGCGATGCCGACGACGTCAGCATCGGCGGGCAGCGGCCCGTCCCCGATGACGAGGACAGCTTCGAGGCCGTAGCGGTGGGACTGGGCCAGGACGTCAGCGGCTCCGGTGAGGTCGTCGGCGACGAAACCGAAAGCGGGCATGTCAGGCACCTTTCGCGAAGGTTTGGACTGCGTGCAGGAGTGCATTGTCCCCCGTTGAGGCGAGTTTGTCGGCTGCCGCCTTGAGCGGGACTCCGTCCACGGCAGCTTCCCAGGCCTGGCGCAGGCTGCGCACCCCGGCGCCGGGGCCGTCGGGGTGGGCGGCGACGCCGCCGCCGGCGAGCATCATCAGGTCCGTTGAGCCGACGGCTTCGAAGGTGGGCCCTGGGGTGGTGACGTTTTGGCCGGAGGACAGGACGGGCAGCGGGGCGATCGTCTCACCGAGGGGTTCGAACAGGCTGCGGATGTTTGCGGCCACCTCTTCGTCCAGTTCGTAGAACTTGCTGCCCAGTCCGCTGGCGTGCAGGTGGTCGGCGCCTGCGAGGCGGGCCATCTGCTGCCAGACCCGGTAGTCCATGCCCAGGGCCTTGGACCGCATCGAAGCGGCGAGGCCGGCGCGGTGGCCGTGGATCGGGACTTCGGCGAAGCTGCGCAGCATGGCCAGGGCGGGCAGGCCCATGACGGGGATGTTCAGCATCACGCAGCGGCCGCCGGCTTCGACGACGAGGTCGTGGCGTTTGCGCAGGCCCGCGAGGTCGCCGGTGATGTTGAAGGCATACATGGTGGCGTGGCCGGTGACTTGCTCGGCGGCGCGGATCTCTTCGGTGGCGACAGCGACCCGGCGTTCCAGGGGCAGGTACGCGGGGTCGGTCATCAGTTCGTCGTCTTTGATCAGGTCAATGGAGGCCATCGCCAGGTCGCGGACCACGAGCCGGAATTCCTCTTCGGAGAGTCCGACGTTGGGCTTGACGATGGTGCCCACCATGACGCCCTGGACGTCGCTGATGAGTTTGCGGGTCCCTTCGATGCCGAATGCCGGGCCGGGGTGGGCGGCAACGAAGTCTTCGTGCAGGGCTATGTCCTGCAGGCGGCAGGCGTAGAGATCGCCCAGTTCGAAGAGGTTGCCGGCGATGGCGGTCTGCAGAGTGGCCAGGTCCGTGCCGACGTTCTCCATCGGGAAATCGACGGTGACAAGGGCAGCCCGGACCTTCTCGGGAGTTGACCGTGAAGGCAGGGAGGGCCGGCAAAAGCCGAGCTCCTGAACGTTCGAGATGCGCGCGGCGTGCCGCTCACGGATCCGGGCTGACTCGCCCGGTACCGGCAGGAACGTGCCGCTGGACTGCTCGCCGGCCATGATGGCTGCGGCCTTTTCGGGGTCGATTTCGGACTCTAGGTAATAGGTGCAGCGCACCGAGCGCGGGTCGCGCATGGGTTCTCCGTCCAGGAAGGGGATGTGCAAGGAAAGGTTCAGACTGCGGCGATGACCGGGTCGGCCGGCTGCAGGCCCCCGGCCCGCTTCAGGGCCCAGGACGCGACGATCGGGGCGAGCAGCGCTGTCACGAGGACGGCGGTGGCGGCCTGGGCTGAAGCGGAGGCGACGAAGGGTTCGAACCTTGGGTCGGCGACGGCGACTACTGCAGGGACGGCGACGGCGTTGCCGGCCGTGGTGCCGGCGGCGAAACCGATGCCGCTCTTGGAGCCCCGGCGAAGGATGAACCGGTACCCGAGATAGGTCAGGCCTCCGGTGAATACGACGACGATCAACCCGAGGAAGATCCCGGCGAAACCGCCGGTGAGCACGGTTTTGAGGTTGATGCCGGTGCCAACTGCGAAGGACATGAACGGGATCACGATGTTCGGCACGTGGTCCAGGGCCTTCGTCCACTCGCGGTCCACGGCGCCGATGATCAGGCCGATGATGAACGGGATCAATGCCGCGGCAAAGGCGAGTACCGGGATGTCGCCCAGCCCGGATGCGCCCAGGAAGATCAGGGCCAGGAACGGCCCGTCATCAAAGGCGCTGGCGACGTAGGCGCCCTCGTCCCGTTCGTCGCCGTACTGGCCGGCGAACGCCAGCCACAGGGCGCCGTTGCTGTTGCCGAAGATTGCCAGCATCGCCAGGATCGATACGCCTGCGATGCCGTCGATGCCGACCATCAGGCCCAGGATCACGGCAATCGTGGCCGGGATCAGGGTCTTGCAGACCAGCACCACGGTGGTGGTGGAGGCGGCGGCCTTGCCGCTGTGGCTTCCGGTGATCTGTGCGCCGGTGGCGAGGATCAGCACGGCGATCAGCGTCAGGGCGCCCTCCTTGAACAGCGCGGTGGTGAAGCCGCCTATTTTCAGGGCTTCGGGCGCGAAGGTGTTCATCAGCACGCCCAGTACGAGCGGGATCAGCATCATGCCTGCGGGGACCTTCTGGAGGACGGCAAACATTGGGAAGCGTGAGCGCCCGGTCCTCAAGTGCATCTGTGTCATTTACTCGACCTTTCTACGTCATTGTATGTTCCAGTCGACGGAGCAAGTCCGTACAATTAGTACGTACATTACCTGTGGTTTGGATCACCCGTCAAGCAGGGGAGGCCAGGCCCCGGGGCTAAGATGTGCTCAAGCGGCAAAGGAGTCAGAGTGGGTGTGCAACCAGCCGGGGCAGAGCCCCGGGAGCGGGTCAACGGCCTGAACCGGGAGGAAGGCCCGCCCCTTCATGCGCAGATCCGGGACATCCTGCACCGGCAGATCGTGGAACGGCCCCTGCTGCCCGGGTCGCCCCTTCCCACCGAAGAGGAACTCCAGAAACAGTTCGGTGTCTCCCGCAGCGTTGTACGCCAGGCGTTGTCCGGACTCTCCGACCTTGGACTGATCCGCCGCCAGCGCGGCCGCGGCAGCGTCGTGGCCGCCGCCCCGGTCCTGCGCCGGCATCTGCAGCGGGCCGGCGGGCTGGACGAACAGGCCGCCGCCCACGGCCAGCGCCTGCGGACGCACGTCCTTTCCGTCGAGCACGAGGCCCCGCCCGAGCCGGCGGTGAACGCCCTGAATACCACCAACACGTGGAAAATCGAACGCATCCGCTACCTGGAGGACGTCCCGGTGGCATTCATGAGGACCTGGGTGCCTCGCGACCTCTTTCCGCATTTCACCAAGGAACTGCTGGAGAACGCCTCACTGCTTGGCCTCATGCGCGAGCACGGCTACCATCCGGCGGGCGGGCCCAGGCAGGTCCAGGCGGTGGCCGCAGATGCCGACCTGGCTCACAAACTCAATTCGAACGTCCGCGAACCCCTGCTCCTGCTGCAAGGGGTGACACGCGACGCGCTCGGCCACGGCCTGGAATGGTTCAACGTCTGGCACAGCCCCAATACCGTCTTCGACGTGGATGCGCAGGTCACATCGCAGCCCGGACGCGTATCCGAAGAACACCTCCGGCGCCTGCGGAACCTGACCCGTCAGCTTGAATCGGAACTGGCTGATCTTGAACGGGGCGCCGGGTAAGGCACCCGGCGGGCGCCGCCGTCGTGCCTTCCCGCAACGGCCCATACAACAGCGTTCCTGCTCCGAAGACCTAGTGGGCAGTGTGCCACGTAGCTTTAGGGAAGAGGACGGATCGAATGAAGGACGCAGACCGCAAGGCGCTCATAATCCTGCTGGTTGCGGCGGTGGTGGGGGTGCTCGTCGCCGTCGCGGGTAGCCAGGGCGGCGCAACGGTGGGCGGCTTCCCCCTGTTCGCGCTGGGGGTGGCGGCCGCGTTCCTGATCCAGTGGCTGGCGTTCATCCCGGCGTTCAAGGCCCAGACCGAGACGTACTATGATCTCACCGGCGCCCTGACCTACATTTCCATCACCGTCCTCCTGGTGCTGCTGACCCCCGGCGTGGATGCGCGGGCGCTGCTGCTCGCGGCCATGGTGGTGGCGTGGGCGGCACGGCTGGGAAGCTTCCTGTTCCGCCGCGTCCGCAGGCACGGCAAGGACGACCGGTTCGACGAGCTCAAGCCCTCCTTTTTCCGCTTCCTGAACACCTGGACGCTGCAGGGTCTCTGGGTGGTCCTCACGGCCGCCGCAGCCTGGATCGCCATCACCTCCGCCACCCGCGTGGCCCTTGATGCGTGGGCGCTCGCCGGCTTTGTGGTGTGGGCCGCAGGCTTCGGCATCGAGATCGCGGCGGACAGCCAGAAGCGCCGGTTCAAGGCGGACCCGGCCAACGAGGGGAAGTTCATTTCGACCGGCCTCTGGTCCAGGTCCCGCCATCCCAACTACTTCGGTGAAATCGTGCTCTGGATCGGCGTGCTGCTGATTGCCGTGCCGGTCCTGGAGGGCTGGCAGTGGGTTGCCCTGCTGTCCCCGGTGTTCGTCGCATTCCTGCTCATCAAGGGCAGCGGCATCCCGCCCCTGGAGAAGAAGGCCGACAAGAAGTGGGGCGGCCAGCCCGACTACGAGGCGTACAAGAAGAACACCCCGGTGCTGATCCCGGCATTCCGCTAGTCCGGCGCCCCGGCGCAGATCACGGGCGCCGGTGCGTCAGCCTCTGTTCCCGGCCCCGCCACATGGGTACGGTGTCCGCATGCAGAAGATATCGATTGACGCCCTGGCCCGCCAGCAACTCGAGGCCGCCACGGCGGTCTCCAGCGGGCGGGCCTCCGACACCGTGTTCGGCGGCCACGAAAAGAGGCTGCGGCAGACCGTGATGGCCTTCCGCGCCGGCACCCAACTGAGCGAGCACCAGAACCCGGGCGAGGCCACTGTCTACGTGATCAAGGGATCCGTGTGGCTGAAGTCCGGCGGCGAGGCCTGGCAGGGCAAGGCCGGGGACCTGCTGATCGTCCCGGACGGGCTGCACAGCCTGGAGGCCGAGGAGGACTCTGCGGTCCTGTTCACGGTGGTCAAGACGGACCGGTGATTTCAGTACGACGGCGGCGCCGGGCGTTCGCCTATTCCACCACCGCTGCCGGGACCTTGCCGCTGTCCTGGACGGCAGGGGTGCCGCGGCGCCGCCAGTAGGCGGCCAGAAGCGCGCCGGAGACGTTGTGCCAGACGGAGAAGATGGCGCCGGGCAGCGCCGACTCGGGCGTCAGGTACTGCCGCGCCAGCCCCGCTGCCAGGCCGGAATTCTGCATGCCGACCTCGATCGCCGTCGTACGCCGGGACGGGACGGGCAGCTTGAAGAGGCGCGCGGCGGCGTACCCGAGGGCGTAGCCCAGGCCGTTATGCAGGATGACGGCGGCGAGGACCAGCAGGCCTGCCGCGAATATGGCCTTGGCGCTTGCCGACACCACGGCAATCACCACGACTGTGATGGCGAGCACCGAAATCCAGGGCAGGGCGGGCAGGGCCGTGTTGACCAGGCGCGGCAGGAAGACCCGGATGACGAGTCCCAGCAGGACGGGGAACAGGACTATCTGGACGATGGACAACGCCATGGAACCGGCGTCCACCGGCATGTACTGGCCGGCCAGCCACAGGGCAAGCAGGGGCGTCAGCAGCGGAGCGATCAACGTTGACACGGTGGTCATCGCCACGGACAGGGCCACGTCGCCCTTGGCCAGGTAGGACACCACGTTGGACGCGGTGCCGCCGGGGCAGCAGCCGACCAGGATGACGCCCGCGGCGAGCGCCGGAGGCAGTCCGAGTGCCGCGGCCACCAGCCAGCCGAGGAACGGCATGATGGCGTACTGGGCCACCACGCCGATGACCACCGGGACGGGCCGCTTGGCAATGACGGCGAAATCCGGGGGAGTGAGCGTCAGCCCCATGCCGAACATGATGAGCCCCAGGAGGGGGTTGATCCAGGGGCCCGAGCCGGAGAACGCGGCCGGCGCGGCAAGCGCGACGGCACCGCCGGCAAGGATGAGAAGCGGGAAAAGCGTGACGGCGATGCGGGCGCTGCGTTCTTCGGCTGATGACGTTGTGGCGGGTCCGGATAAAGGAGGCATACCTACCGGATTATCACGGGACGGGCCCGGTTCCAGAATCAGCCGTTCCCCGCCGTAACGGTTTGGCAATTCGATGGCGTTTGTGGACCGGATGCTTAGGGGTGGACGGGTACTCCGTTCTGGTCCACGGGGAAGCTGTCGATGACGTGGCCTGTGGCTGTCTCGATAATGACCACGGAATCCGCCGGCCAGGCAGGGTCGGGGACAACGGTATAGTCCACATCCGAGACATTGGTGACCTTGCCGGCGTCGTTCAGTGCGCGGTTGAAGGCGTCGACCACTTTGCCGGTCCTGACGTTGACGGCCACGGTTTCCTGCGGCAGTCCCGTGGCGTCACCGGACAGCGGCGTCGCATTCCACCAGCCCTCGTACCCGCCAATGGTCGTCGGCTGTTCAGGCACTGCCGCCGCTGCCGGCGCGTGGGCGGGTGCGGCGGTCTCTCCGCCGGCGCAACCCGCCAGCGCGATGGCTGCAACAATTCCTGTGAGCCCCAGTCCAACTTTCACAACTTCCCCCAGAGTTGGTGCGACAAAGTTTGCACCGGCCGCAGAGCCGGGCCGGTGCATATGCTCCTAAGCCTAGGGGAAGCTATTCAGCGGCCCGTCCAGCCACTGCTCCACCTCACTCTGCGGGCGCTAGCCGCAGGCCGGGTAGGATCGAACGGTTGCCGGACTGCGGCCACAGTTTTGGGGGAAACACGTGAAAACAATGTCTTTAAGGCGCGCCGCGAAGCCGCACCGGAAACCAGGCCGACGCCGGATGCGCCCGCCGCTGCGGGCGGCGGCCACCACGCTGTCAGCCGCCGCCGCACTCCTGCTGGCTCCCGCCGTCGTCGTGCTTCCTGCCCACGCCGACGCCGGACTCGTGGTAGGCCCCGGCGTCCAGCCGCTGGGCATAGCCGAAGGGCCGGACGGCACCCTCTATGTCAGCGACTACGACTTCCATGGCAGCATCAGCGTCTACCCGCCCGGGGAGACCAGGCCGTCCCGCACCATCGCGGCCCACTTCCCGACGTCGCTGGCCGTGACGCCGGACGGGACGCTGTATGTGTCCCAGTCCGGTGGATCCGGCAAGGGGGAAATCGGGATGGTGGCCCCTGGATCGGACAAAGCCACCCTGGCGATCAAGGTGTCCGGCGGGTCGCATTGGCTGGCGGTCGGACCGGAGGGCTCCCTGTACATGGTGGACTCGGCCGAAAATTCGGTGTCCGTCGTGAAGCCCGGTGATGCCCGCGTGGAACGCCACATCCAGGCCGGGCCGTCCCCGGTGGAGGCGGCCGTGGCCGTGGACGGGACCGCCTACATCACCAATCAGTTGGCCGGCACCGTCAGTGTGGTTCCGGCCGGCGCTCCGGCACCTTCACATACCATCGACGTCGGCACCAAGGCCCAGCCCCACGGGATTGCGGCAGCGCCGGACGGGACCGTGTATGTGGCCGGCATCCTCACGAATGACCTGGCGGTGATCAGAACCCGGCGGCACCGCCGTGGCACGGCGGATTCCCGTGGGCACTGCCCCGCAGGAGGTGGTGGCCGGTGCCGACGGGACGGTGTATGTCACCAACAGCTTGGACGACACGGTCTCCGTCATTCCCGCCGGAGCGGCCGCTGCCTCCCAGACCGTACCCAGCGGGGACGATCCCGGCCGGATGGCTGTCCGCCGCGACGGATCTGTTGTGGTGGTGAACAGGGGCGACAAGTCATTGACGGTGATAGAGCCTCCGACGGCGGCACCCGCCACAGCGGCTTCGCTGGAGCAAGGCGCGGCAGGCGGTGCCGGTCCCGGTGGCGCACCAGCAGCGGCAGAACCAGCCAACCCGGGTGCCGTGCTTAGCCTTCCGGTGATGGCCGGTGTGGTTGGCGGCCTGGTGCTGTGCGCCTCAGCCGCCGTTGTCTTGCTGCTGCGCCGCCGGACAGCGCTCTGACAGCAACGGGCAATACGGTTGGGCTCGAAGAGCATATGGGCGATTCAGGCTCCGCCGGTGATGACCGGCGGAGCCCTCAGGCCCTGCTCACGGGTTACTGCTGCGCCGGGCCCAGGGGATCGGGAGTGACCGGCTGGTCGTTGGCCGTCAGGTCGATGCCGAAGTCCTTGGCGAAGACCAGGCGGGTGGACTTGTAGATGCCGGTGTGGTTCTCGTCGAGCTCGAAGACGCGGGCGCCGCGGAGCCGGTTCCGTTCGGCGCCGGGCAGGCCGTACGCGCCGAAGCCGGTACCCGGGCCATAGCCGAGTTCAACGCCGTAGTAGTTGCCGACGTAGGTGTTGACGTGGTCGTGGCCCACAAAGTAGCCGCGCACGTCGCCGCGCTCCAGGAAGGCGTTGAACAGGCCTGAGTTGAAGGGGCCAGGGCACTCGTCCTCGTTCCGTTCACCCACGATGCTGTGTTTCTTCACGGCACGCTGGTGGTCGGCGTCCGTCCGGGAGTCCAGGCTCGCGAACCACATGTTGCGGTGCTCGTGCAGGGCGATGTGGCCCCACATCAGGGACGGGATCTTCCGGCCGTACTTCTGCTCGGTGGCGATGGAGAGGTTCCGGTACCAGGTGACCTGGTCCATCCGTACCCAGTCCCAGTCCGGGTACCCCTCGAAGTCCTGCCCGTTGATGCTGTCCGGGGCGTAGCGGCCGGTGTCGATGAGCCACAGTCCGAAGGCAGGATCCTTGGACTTTGAGGACTGCACCAGCAGCAGCGAGTTGGAGGTGCCGGTGACGCCATCGGTGGTGTCGCCGTTGACGTTGTACTCGTAGCTCTGCAGGAACTGCAGCATCCTGGCTTCGGTCATGCCGGTCTTCGCCGCGGAGTCCTCGTCGTGGTTGCCGAACGTGACGGCCCAGGGGATCTTCCGGCTCTCCATCGGCTTCACCACCTGGTTCAGCGCCTGCTTGACCTCCAGTTCGGTGTCGCAGCCGCCGTTGATGACGTCCCCGTTGATCACCACGAAGTCCGGCTTTTCCGCGTCAAGCGTGCGGTCCATGAGCTCGATGGTGCGGCGGTCGGTCTGCTCGTCGTCCTGCGTGTCGTTGAACTGGACCACTTTGAACCGGCCGTCGGGCCGGAATGCCAGGGTGGGTTTGGGGGCCTTGGCGCCCGGGGCGGCGGTGGCTCCGGTGCCCGCAGCCACTGCGGCGCCCAGGGCGCCGAGGGCGCCGGCGGTCGCCAGGGCAGCCCTCCGGCTGAACGTGTGCTGGTCGATCTTGATGGTCATCGCTGCCTCTTCCGCGTCATGCGCGGCGGGATTCCCGCCGCCGTCCCAGCGACTCTAGGAAGCCGCGGGAACCGGTTCCCAAACGCAGGGTGAACAGCTGCGGCCACTCGCCCAAAGGGACACGGGATGCCGCCCCGCTGGAGTGATCCTACGACGGCGGCGGGCGGCTTCAGTCGATCGCCTCGATGCCTTGGCGCTTCAGATCCTCCAGGTGGTTCAGCATGTGCTGCAGCGCCTCGGGGGAGTGCGGCTGCCAGTCCTTGACTTCGTCGAGCACCCGGAGGGGGTCGCGGGTGCGGTAGGACCGGGTGGGGTTGCCCGGGAACTTCTTGTCCGTCAGGTTGGGGTCGTTTTCGAACGGGCCGGTGGGCTCCACCTGGTAAATCCTGCCGGCTCCCTCGCCCGTGCTGAGTTCGGCGCCCCAGGTGGCCGCATCCAGGGTGGCCGTGAAGTAGATGTGGTTCGCGGTCTTCCGTCCCCCGTAGTTGGAGGCGTAGCCGGGAACCAGCAGGTCGCCGGGCTGCAGGTCTGCCCTGGTGCCGTGGAAGAAAGGTCCTGCATCATTGGGGTTGGCCGGGTGGGATTCCATGCTGCCTCCTTGAGTGCGGGCTTCCACCCTAGCCAACCCCGCACCAAACGTCAGCGAAGGTCCGCAGGCCGGGTGCCGCCGTCGTGCGCTGCATTTCAAGGGTGATGCGGGAGCAGTGCCCTTGCGAAAGGGGCCTACGCCTGGTGCTGGTTGCGGCGTAGTCTTCAGCGCATGACCAAGGACGGGGAACGGGCGGCGCTCATCGCGTTTCTGGTCCAGGCCGTGCTCGCCGGCGGAAACGCCATTGGCATCCGCTTCAGCAACCGCGAGCTCGAGCCATTGTGGGGGGGCCGGCCTGCGGTTCGCGCTTGCCGCTGCAATACTCCTAACTGTCATGGCGGTGCTCAGGCTGGCGCTGCCGCGCGGACGGGCGCTGGCCGGTTCCATGTTGTACGGCCTGTTCAACTTCGGCCTGTCGTTCGCCCTGATCTACTACGGCCTGGTCCGCGTGCAGGCCGGCCTCGCCCAGACCTTGCTCGCGATTGTGCCGCTCGCCACGCTGCTGCTTGCGGTCCTCTGGCGGCAGGAGCGCGTCCGCGCCGCGGCAGTCATCGGCACTCTGCTCGCGCTCGCGGGGGTAGCCCTGATGTCACGTGATTCCCTGCAGCGTGACGTGCCCCTGACCTCTGTCCTCGCCGTCGTGGGTGGCGCGTTCTGCTTCGCGCAGGCCCTGGTGCTCGTGCGCCGGTTCCCGGGGGCGCACCCGGTGACCATGAACGCAGTGGGCATGACCTCAGGAGCAGCCGTCCTGCTCACCGCCGCCATGGCCGCAGGCGACCCGCTGGTGATCCCGCAACGTATCGAGACGTGGCTGGCATTGGGCTACCTGGTGGTCATCGGGTCGGTTGTGGTGTTCCTGCTCTACCTCGTGGTCCTCCAGTCCTGGCCGGCCACGCGGGCTGCGTACGGGTTCGTCATCATCCCGTTCGTAACCGTCCTGCTCTCCGCATGGCTCGACGATGAACCGGTCACCACCAACCTGGTGCTCGGCGGTCTGCTGGTCCTTGCGGGTGTGTATGTCGGCGCGCTGCGCCCGGGAAGAACGCCGCCGCCAGAGGGGCAGAATTCCGACACTGACCGGTCCGATGGCCATTGAGGGCGACGTCTGCGGGGAAGGTTCGATTCCATCTCCCACCGTGCCAGCCGCAAATCAGCGTGTCACCGCGGGCTTCGAATGCCGCTGTAGGCCACCGCCACCCCTGCCAGGAAGACCAGGACGGCGAGGTAGACCGGACCCAGGTGCCCGAGCGTGGCCAGGCCCCACGGATAGTGCGCGGGAAGGGCGACGGCGAGCCCGACGACCGGGACGGCAACAGCGGTCGCGAACGCCCACCGTTCTCCCCGGCGCACGCCGTACCAGGAGAGGCCGGCGATGGCCAGGCCGGTCGCCGCGATAAAGCCGGCAAGGGCGATATGGATATGGCTGATGTAGTGCGACAGCTGCGGGCTGAACGCCTCGATCTCCGCTTTCCCCTTGTCCACCTGCTCCGGGCCGATGCCCAGTTCAAGGAAGGCGCCGGCGAAATTGAGTACCAGGAACACCGCGGCGTACCCCACGAAGGCCAGCCCGCCCAGCGTCATGAGGGCGGCTCCCGTCCGGAGGCGGGACTGGTTCGCGGGAGGATTTTGGATGGCGGCCATGGCCACCGCCTTCTTTCGGATGGACGCAGGTACTGGCATAAGACTCCCTGGCCGTGGGGCTGTCAAGAGAGATCTTTCGGCCGCGTGCCGCAAGCCGGGCGCCGCCGTCGTACGCTGAAATCCGGACCGTAATGGATGGGGAGGCAGACGTGGCGGAAACGACGGCGGACACGCAGCTGGACGAGGTGCTGGCTGAACTGGCCGGGCTCGAGGACGCGAAGATGCGCGCGGTGAACGAGAGGCACGGCGACGACCACGGCGTGAACCTCAGCCAGCTGCGCGCGGTGGCCAAGCGGCTGAAGACGCAGCAGGACCTCGCGGTAACGCTGTGGGGGACGGGCGATACCGCGGCGCGGCTGCTGGCACTGCTCATCTGCAAACCCAAGGCGTTTGGGCGGGACGAGCTGGACGTAATGCTGCGGCAGGCGGGCGCCCCCAAGGTGCAGGACTGGCTGGTGAACTACGTGGTGAAGAAGAGCCCGCACGCCGAGGAACTGCGCGTCGCGTGGCTGGCCGACCCGGACCCGGTGGTGGCCAGCGGGGGCTGGGCACTGACGTCTGACAGGGTCGTGAAGAAGCCCGAGGGCCTGGACCTGCCGGGCCTGCTGGACACCATCGAGGCGGAGATGAAGGACGCCCCGGACCGGTTGCAGTGGGCGATGAACACGTGCCTGGCGCAGATCGGGATCGAGCACGCCGAGCACCGGGAGCGTGCGCTCGCCATTGGGGAGCGGCTGGAGGTGCTCAAGGACTATCCGACGCCGCCAGGCTGCACGTCGCCGTTCGCGCCCGCGTGGATCGGGGAGATGGTGCGGCGCAAGGGGGAGTAAGGGGGCTCTTGCCCGTGCCGCGGTCACCCAAGCGCGCGCAGGAACGCCGTGGCGTCCGCGGCCACCCGGTCGGGGTGCTCCCACAGGACCAGGTGCCCGGCGTCGGGATAGACCTTCAGTACGGCGCCCGGAATCCGGGCCGCCAGGACCTCCTGGTCCTGCAGCGGCAGCAGGTCGTCCCGGCCGCCGTAGATGATCAGCGTGGGCGCCCGGACGGCACCGGCTTCCGTGGGCGGGGCCGCTGACGTCAGACCGGCCAGGATCTTCTTCCACGCGTGGGCAGGCATCCGGACGCCGTCCCGTACCCGATCCTCCAGGTACCAGGCGGGAACGGGCTGGTGCATCGTGAACCAGGAAAGCGACCCCCGGACCCAGTCCTCGTCGATGGGGTCTGTCAGCTGGTCCACCTCGTCGGCGAAGGCCGGCCGGCCCTGCAGACTCAGCGATGATCCCACCAGGACCAGCCCGGCCACCCGCCCGGGATGCGCCGCGGCCAGCTGCTGGCCAACATAGCCGCCGCTGGAGGACCCGAGGACGAACGCGGCATCCACGCCCACGGCGTCCAGGATGGCGGCGGCGTCCTCGGCCTGCTCCGCCAGCGAGTAGCCGTCCTCGGGTTTGTCCGCCTCGCCCTGCCCGCGGAGGTCCGGCGCGTAGGTCCGGAAGCCCGCCAGCCCGGGCAGCAGGCGGTCGAAGCAGCGGCGGGATTCGCCCCAGGCGTGCAGCAGGAGCAGCGGCTTGGCCTCCGCGCCACCCTGGATCAGGCACGGCACCGTGATGCCCGTGCGCAGGGACAGGTTCCGGACCTGGGACTCCATGGCATCAGCGTACGCCGTGACTTGAGCTGCGGCGTCCTTCAATGGCCAGGGCAACCGGAACCGGGACAGCCTTCGCGGTCACGGGGCGCTGCTGATAATCCCGGTTTCGATGGCATGCGTTGCCGCCTGCGTCCGGGAGTTCACACCGAGCTTGTCGAAGATGTTGCTGACGTGGCGCTGGACGGTCCGTTCGCTGAGGAACAGCTCCGCCCCGATTGCCCGATTGGTCAGGCCATGGACGATCAGCCCGAGCACCTGGACCTCGCGAGGCGAGAGGCCGTGCTGTGACGGACTGCCGGGGCGCAGGAGCATTCCGTCGACCACCTGCTGGTCGGGACGGGCGCCGAGGCGCGTGAAAACCGCGCGCGCCGATTCGAGCTCAAGGTCCGCCGCCTCGTCGTCCCCCACACCCCGGTACGCCGTGGCCAGGAGCACCGAGCAGCGCGCCGTCTCGTAGGGGACGTCAAGGTCCCGCCATAGTCCGGCGGCCCGCCGGAGCTCGGGAAGCGCCGTCGGCCACTCATCGTTGGCCAGAGCCAGCTCGCCACGGGCCCGGGCGTGGGCGGCACGCACGCTGTCGGAATTGAAATGCCCGGCCAGGCTTCCGAGCTCGGCTGCCGCGGCCACGGCTTCCGCGCCTGCCCCCGCCGCGAGGAGGACGGTCACTGCCGCAGGCAGCAGCTCCACCCGAGCGCTCGGCCCCACGGATTCGCCGAGCGCGCGCCGGATGCCCGCTGCCGCGGCGGGCACGTCTCCCAGGCAGAGCCTGAGCAGGGCCAGCCCCGGCTGTGTCGGGCCGCCGGCGAATGCCGCAGCCCGGTAGGCGGCCTCTGCTTCGGCGAAGTTGCCGAGCAGGCGGTGCGACTCACCGAGCTCGTAACGCGGATGGCCGATGAGGCGGGCACCTGCCCCCTCAGCCAGGCCCCGGCAGGCCTCCTCCAGCTGCGTGATGGCATCCGTCCACTGGCCTGCCAGGCGGAGGTGCGCGGCCCGGTAGGTCAGGCAGTTACCGTAGAAGGGCCCGCCGAATGGAGGGACAGTATCGAGCCAGGATCCGAGGGCAGCGCTCCATTCCCGGACCCGTGAGAGGTCGCGGGCCTCCACCTGGCAGGTGCCGATCGCTGCGCAGAAGAGCAGGCTGGTGGTCCGCGGGGTCGTCTCTCCTGCCAGGACGCGGAGCATCGCGTCGTCGAGGCAGTCCAGCCCCTCCGGAAGGCGGCCGGAGCGGACCAGGGCGCGGCCGGTGAGGAGCGTCGCGAAGGCGAGCTGGTCGCCGTCGTGCACTGCTGCGGCCCCCTCGCGGGCGCGGCCGAGGAGCCCCAGAGCCTCGTCAGTAGCGCCTGTTGCGATCCGGGCGTAGGCCGTGGTGATGAGCAGCCAGCCGGGTTCCTTGCCCGCGTCGTCCGGGCCGAGCTCACGGGCCCGTGCCATCCAGCCGTTGGCCTGGGCGAACTCGCCGTTGAGGTTGTACGCCTCCCACAGCCAGAAGGCAGAGGCCACCGCCGGACGGACCTGGCCCCTCGCCGCCCGCGCCTCGAAGGAATGCATCAGCGCGGCGATCGCATCGTCCCGCAGCCCTGCGATCTGGGCGCACTCGGCGAAGCATTCAACATCTTCAATATCAAGGCCCGTGGGCCCGCCGGCGGCGCGGAACTCGTCGCATGCCTGACGCCACGCGGACGCCTTGTGGAACGCCCGGGCCCGCGTGAGGTGATTTACGTCGTCGGCCACGTCAACCTCCTGATCACCACTATGCATCGTTGGACTGGGCATAACTACCCAGTGGCGGTCGCGGAAGGTGGCGGGACCTGCCGATGTTTGCCTCCCGCGCCGGCGGGATCCTGAAAGTGATCCACAGAGTGCGGATCACATGGTTCAGGAGGCCATCATGTACGAGCCGTTTGTCTACTTGAGCACCTATACCGTGCGCGACGGGCACTTCGATGAAGCTCTTGAGGCTTGCCGCGGAGTGGCGCGCCTGGTGGAAAACCGGAAGCCCAGGATGCTCGTGTTCCAGTTCTTCGCCGATGAACCGGGCCGACAGATCACCTGCCTTCAGGTCCATGCCGATGCGGAGTCCATGACCAACCACATGGCCGTGATCAGCGAGCACCTGGCACGGTCCGGGTCCTGGCTCGAATCGTTCAGCAACGCAACGGTCCTGGGCCAGCCGCCGGCGGTCCTGTCGCAGTGGTACCGGGAGGCGGGCGAGGCCCTTGACCAGTTCCCGCGGCATGTGGCCGGGGTTCTCCGGGTCGGCTCGCCTGTTGGGTGAAGGGATGCCGCCGTCGTGATGTACGACGGCGGCCCTCGCCTTGGGTGCGGCGGCTACGCCTCCCGCTCCTCCCGCTGGAACGCCCGCACCGCCTCGCTGGTGGTGGGGTAGAAGTGTTCGGGGGAGAAGCGTGCGCCCATCCCGTACCGCAGCAGCCTGTCCTTGACCGGGCCCTTCATTTCCGCGAACACCAGGTCCACGCCGTGCCGTTCCAGCCACTCGTCCAGCTGGATCAGCTCGTCCAGGGCGGTGGTGTCGATGTTGGTGACCGGCTCGGCGGCCAGTACCACGCGTTCGGTGCCGGGCGGGGCCTCGTCCATTGCGTTGCGCACGAAGGACCCCAGCAGCGCGCCGTTGCCGAAGAACAGCGGTGCGTCGAAGCGCAGGATCAGCAGGCCGGGGACGCGCTCGCCGTCGGGGTGCCGGGTCACGTCATGGTAGCCGGGCATGCCGGGCACGTCCACCAGTTCGGCCCGGTAGGGGTCCCAGGCCCGCCGCAGGAAGTCCAGGATGGCCAGGCCGACGGCGACCACGATGCCCGGGAGGACGCCCAGGATGGCGACCCCCAGGAATGCCGCGAGCATCACCAGCGATTCGCTGCGGCTCATGCCGAGCAGCCGGCGCACCCCGGCGGGGTCGGCGATTCCCGCGGCTGCGGCGATGACGATGGCGGCCAAGGTGGTGGACGGAAGGAACTCGGTGACCCCGGGCGCCGCGAGCATGAAGCCGAGCACCAGGACGGCGCCCACAACGCCCGTGAGCTGGGATTTCGACCCCGACTCCACCGCCACCGGCGTGCGGGACGTGCTGGCCGAGACGGGGAAGCCGCCCAGCAGGCCGCTGGCCGCGTTCGCCGCGCCCAGGGCCGCCATCTCATGGTTGCCGGAGACCTTGCCGTTCCGGGCAGCGGCCAGGGACTGGGACAAGGTTCCGGTGTCAACGAAGACGATCAGGGCGATGCCCGCGGCGGCGGGCAGCAGCGCCAGCACGTCGGCCCAGCCGATCCCGCCGAGGGCCGGCGCCGGCAGCCCCTGCGGGAGGGCGCCGGTGACCTTGACGTCGTCGCGGAGCCCCAGCAGGGCCACGGCGAGGCAGGACACGACGACGGCGATCAGCACCCCGGGGACCTTCCACTTCAGCCACCGCGGCACCAGGATGAGCGCCAGGGAAGCCAGCCCCAGCAACAGCGCCGTCATGTTCGTTTCGCCGGCGAGCACCTTCGGCACCGCGGCGAAGAGCTTGTCCCAGGGCGATTCTCCTTCAACGGAGATTCCCAGGAGCGTGGGAACCTGGGAGGCCACCACCAGCAGGGCGATGCCGTTGAGGTAGCCCAGCCGGATGGGCTTGGACAGCAGGCCCGTGACGATGCCCAGCCGCAGCACCGAGCCGACCAGCATGATGGCCCCGATCAGGATAGCCAGCAGGCCCGCGAGCGCCACGGATCTCTGTTCGTCGGCCGCGGCCAAGGGCAGCAGGGCGGCAACGATCATGGGGGCGAGGGCCGAATCCGGGCCCAGCACCAGCACCCGCGAGGGCCCCACGGCAGCGTAGACAATCAGCGGAACGATGGTGGCGTAGAGGCCGGTGACCGGCGGGAGGCCGGCGGCCTGGGCGTAGGCCATGCCCGCGGGGACCAGGACCGCGAAGAGCGCGGCGCCTGCCACCAGGTCGTGCCGCAGCCACTCAGTTTTGTACCCGCGAAGGGACGGCGGGATCCACCAGGATCGGGACAGACCGGAACGGCGCATGTTCAGATCATGGCCCATCCTGCCCTGACCCGCCATCAGCCGCGGCGCGAAGGCGGCGATTTGGTGTACCGGCATATTGACTGCCCGCAGCCGGAGGAATACCTTCTCCGGTAACAGGGCCAGTTGCCCTGTTTCTACGCGATTAGGGGCCGGATCTGGGCCGCTCCTGCATGGCAACGGAGCCAGGTGAGGAGGATTCTGCGCGGACGCCATCCTGCTTCACACGTGCCCGGGCTCCGCGGGTACTTTCCGGACGGCTACAGAAACCGGGTTAGGGATCCAGGGAAGGAAAGACCATGCCGAAGTATCTGTTTGAGGCGACATACGTGGGCCAGGGCATCAAGGGGCTCATGCAGGAAGGCGGCACCAAGCGGCGCGATGCGCTGGTGGAGGCGCTGAAGTCTGTGGGAGGAACGCTGGAGTGCTTCTACTACGCATTCGGCTACTACGACGTCCTCGGCGTTTTTGAGGCGCCGGATGATGCAAGTGCTGCAGCACTGTCGCTGCTGATCAATTCGACGGGGAACGTCAACGTCCGACTGAAGCCGCTCCTGAGCGTGGAGGACATTGATGAAGCCGCGAAGAAGACGCCGTCCTACCGGGCGCCGGGGCAGTAGGGGAGTTTGGAACCTTGAGCGACAGGCCCACCGGGTGCGGCAGGGATTGCCACTAACAACGCACCTTTATAAGGCCCGGCGCAGAACAGGCTTCCCGTTGGTACAGATCAACGGCGGCCAGCCGGTTGAGGCCATCCGTCAATGGCAGCAGCCTGGCTGACAGCATGATTCACCTGAGACGGCTGCAGCTGCCCGCCAACCTCGCCATCGGCAAGCACACCGCCACCGACGTGTACAGTCGGACGTTTACCGAGGCCCTGCTCTTCCGGGGCGTCGGCTAGCGAGTACGCGTAGGACCGCTACTCAGCGGACAGAAATGCCCTGACCCGACTTTATGTGCCAGGGCATTCCTGTGTTCGCGACGAACGACGGCGGGAACGGGGCGGAGGTCAAGGAAGAACGAACCGCTGCTTATTCCGACGGTCCAGTAGCCGGAAGCAATTCGCAGGCCCTCACCTGTGACTTGATTAGCGGACTACGCCAAGATTATCTAAGAGGCGAATTCGTTATACACAATAGAAGCCTCTTCAAGGTACATTCGGATAAATTGCTATAGTTCCCGAGGATGTCCCATGAGAAAACGCTTCAACCCACCGCCAAATTGGCCCAAGCCACCAGCTAATTGGGAACCTCCTCCCGGTTGGGCGCCTGACCCTAGCTGGGGACCGGTGCCCGAGGGTTGGCAACTTTCGGTCGATGACCAACCAGGCACCGGAGGAACCACTGTAAGGCCACCAGATGCTCCTGCTTACGGTGTCATTCAGGGTGCTGTTCAGCCGAGGAAAAGAGGGCGGGCACGGTGGGTTGTGATTCCACTACTGCTTGTGCTCGTTCTCTTCGTAGGCTGCACAATAGTCCTGTCTATGGCCGGTTCTCAGTCTGGGGGGAGTCAGCTTTCTTCAAAGAACATTGACCCTGTGTCCCAGGAGCAGGTTGATTCTGCTGCTGAACTCACGGAGCGTGACCTAGCTATGATCGTAAAAAGCCCTGACGATCAGGCAGGAAAAACGGTGGTCATCTATGCGAATATCACCCAGTTTGATGCAGCTACGGGTAACTGTATCTTCCGCGCCAATGTCTCACATCAGAGGATGGAGAATTCCTGGGAATATGACGAGAATGCGATCTTTACCGGAGAAGGCGGGCGGGCCGGTTGCGCTGCCCTGAAGGAATTTGTTGATGAGGACCAAGTTAGGATTACGGCGACTTCTCTGGGGTCCATCAGCTATGACACGCAAATTGGCGGGAACACCACTGTTCCGGCGTTTCGAGTCGAAAAAATTGAAGCGCTAACTCCCTAGAAAAGCTTCCGGGTCATCTGGTTGATTGGCATGTCCCCGTGCTGCAGAGACGCGACGAGCCGTCTGGTCCGCTCCGAATGTTGGGAACCCCCTGGCAGTTTGGGGCTGGCCACGGGGAGCACAGAAGGTTCCGCTGCAAGTCGGGCAAGGAAGAGCCCTGGCACGAGATATGTGCCGGGGCTCTTCCTTGCTTCGGACGTTCAGTGATGTGGTGTTTGAACGCACCAGGGGATGCTGTTGCTTGATCGATCGATGACGAATGTCCCTGACCTGGTAGCGGTGTGAATACCCAAGCCGCTGCCGTCCTGGTTCGCACTGGACTGCCAAGCGCTCAACAATACAACCGACTTGTAGCCTCTTCCGCTGCCTGGATGCTTTCCCACCCACGTCGGCCCGCTGCAGCCGTCTCCGGATCCATGTGCATCCCCTTGTTTTGCAGAACGGCAACCAAGGTTGCGTTGATGATGTCTTCTCTGAGTTCGTTGAGCCAGGGACCTCGAATGACCGGCATGACGGGCACCCGAGCACGGACGGTCAGGAAGTGGCCACCCATCAGGGCGGCCACAACGCAAATAACACCGACGACCAGGAGCTTCAGCAGGTTGTCCTGGTCTGTAGCCAGAACAAATGCGGGTGGTGCGAATAGCGCTGCCATGAGCCCTAGACGGAGAGCCAGGACTTCCAAGGCACGACCTGAGGCTTTACGCCTTGCCATCATTCCGGCCAACCGTTTGTCCCGGATGGCTTGCGCTTTGAATCTCCATTCACGCTGGGACCCCAGATGGAGCTTGACGAGCGCACGGGCGGCGGCAAGTTCCTCCGGATTTTCGTTCCGCAGTGCCATCAAGGCTGGGTCCTGCGCGTCCGCCCAAGAGCTGCTCAGGCGGCGATCGATGGCAGCTGCCAAAGTGTCTAAGCCAAGCTGTGCTGCACCGATCGCCGCCTCTTCAACACGGGGAGCGACCGCTGTCGGCTGCTGATTTTGGCCAGGACCTGTGCGACGGCCGTAACGTGGTGTGCCGTCGGCGAGGTTGTAACCGTTGCTCATGAGTTTCCCTTGGTGACTATCTGGCCACCACTACTTGGTCACGTGAACCACAACCGCCTTATCAACGGCTTGTTCCGCTCCCGCGTTATCAATCCCCGTGACTGTCCAGTTACTAAGAAGCAAAACCGTCTTTCCGGTGTCGGAGTTGTAAATGACTTTCTTGAAGCCGAGCAGCGAGAGTTCATCGTCAAGTGCTTCAGCATTCATCCCCACGACATTGGCAGGGATAACCGCGGTTGCAGGGATGATCGCAGCCGCGGTGGGCGCAGCAGCGGCCACTGGCGCAACAGGTTCGGCTGTAACAGTTGCAGTCGCCGTAACTGTGGCTGTTGCCGTCACTGTCTGCGTAACAGTGTGCGTCACGGCGGGGGTTGCTTCAGTGGTTCCTCCGGCACAGCCCGACATTGTCAAACACAAAAAGGCTCCTGCAATTGCCGCTTTGTTAGTCTTCAATTTGTCCCCCCTGGGAAGTTCTTGCCTTGTTTTCCGGTCACCATTCGCGACTGAAGTCCGTATGGTGGATTTGTGCGCCGGCTGCGATGGTAGCCCTCAGCTCAGCTTGCGAGCATGCGGCGAGCCAGCCCAGGAGCGTATGCGCGTCGATGGCGACACTCCTGGAATTGAGCGGGATTCTTAGAGCCCGGTTGTGCTCACGCCGTACTCGGCCTGCTCCGGCGTGTATCCCTCGTAAAGCAGCTGATCGACGAGACCGGAGCGCGAGAACGAGGTGTATTCGAGGTACTGCTTTGCTGCTTTAGCTGCTTGCACATTCCAGTCGACGGTCACACGGTCAACGGCCCACGTTGCATCATCGAGCGAGTACTTCTCGTACTCCAGTTGTTCGATCAGGCCCGTGCGGGAGAACGCAGTGTAGTCGAGGTAGTCAGCGGCTGCCCGCAGGGCGTTCTGCTGGCTGAGAGTCCCCCTCTTGGCTGCGGCTTCAGCTTCCGCTGCAGCCTTAGCGGCTGCGTCTGCTTCCGCTTTGGCTTTTGCCGCCGCGTCCGCTTCAGCTTTGGCAGCTGCGTCGGCGTCAGCCTTCGCCTTGGCGGCAGCATCGGCCTCTGCTTTGGCTTTGGCTGAAGCTTCTGCCTCGGCGGCGGCAAGAGCGGGATCTTTAGTGGGCGTTGGTGTAGCCGTTGAAGTCGGACCAACAGCCGCTACCTTCGGCCCGGAACTCGTCGGCGCAGTTTCTGTTGTGGCGCCGGCCCGAGTCGAATTGATGATGATGCTCAGCAGGACGAAAGCGCCTGTGACGATCAGAGCCACCTTCTTGTGCTTGTCATAGCCTGTCAGCGGGAGGCCATTTTTGTCCCGCATCCTATTGCTGAGCACCAGGATCAGGTCAACCAGAGCCCAGATCCCCAAGCCGCCGAAGGTGACCAGTTTCAGGATGCCGGTCCCCACCTTGCCCAGATAGAACCGGTCCACCCCGAAGACGCCAAGGATCAGCGACAGCAGCCATGTTGTTAGAAATGACTTGCTGCTCGTCTGCGGCGGAGCGTAGCCGTATGTTGGCGGATAGGGAGCACTGTAGGGGTGCTGGCTCATGAGAGTCCTTTCATTGGACACCTGACCGACCTGCGTTACGAATGTGCAGGGTGGGTGCGGTGATGGACGCGCATGGTAGGAAATGCAGCATGCAGTGCGGACCGCAATTTCAGCCCATAAAAAAGCATCTTCGCTTCCCCCAATAGCGTTGTAAGTGCCCTCAATTATGTTTCGAAAAAAAACCAGTAACAAGCTACTTGACGGAAAGCTGGGGAAATCCTGATGGTCACTTGATCCTCTTTGCAGATTCCTGTGAGTATTAACAGGTCGGCCGCTGGCTCGCCGCCGCCATCCCGTCCGCCTGCGGCCTGTGGCTCAAAGGCGTGGGACACACGTTCCCATACCCCGACATGCACGAGGTGATGACCGCGATCACGAGCCACCTCGACGCCACCGAAGCCTGCGTCTCCGGAACGGCGCAACAGCCGGGGTCCGGGCCACATGGCAGCAAGTGATTCAATTCGTCCGCCTGCCGATTTCGACAGAAGGCTGAGATGATTGAACCGCACTGCCTCACCATCCGATCATCACCAACCCCGAAGACGTGGCCGGGGCGCCCGCTCCTGCCGATAGGAGCACATCGTGTCCAGACCCGGACTGCGAGCGGCGGCTGCGGTGGTCCTCGCACTCGTTGTATCGTCTTGCGCAGGCAGCACTTCGAGCGAGGCCCCGGAAGTTACCCCGGCTCCGAGTGCGAGCACTACGGCACCGGAGAGCCCGCAACCCCCGGAGAGCCCGCAACTCCCGCCGAGTCTGCCATCCAGCGCGCCGGAGCCGGGCACCATGATCACCACAGCCCCGAGCGACTTCGGCCAGATGCTCTTCGATGCCAAAAACCAGGCCATCTATATCTGGGAGATTGAGGAGAGCAGCACGCCGGAGTGTTACGACGACTGCGCTGAAGCATGGCCACCCGTGCTGACCGACGGAGCGCCGGCCGCCAGCGGTGAGGTCGACTCAGCGCTGCTGGGGACGACGGAGCGGCGGGACGGCACCACCCAGGTCACCTACAACGGGCATCCGCTCTACTTCTACGCGCACGAGGGGCCTGGCGAGGTGAAGTGCCACAACGTCTCAACTCACGGGGGGGCTCTGGTGGGTTATAGATCCGGACGGGTCCGGGCCCCGTAGCCGCAGTGAAGGCGCCGCCGCATGGCTTTGAGTCAGGCCGGGGTCTGGCTCTCCGGGAACGACTACCCCGCCACCGCAGCCTTCGCCGCCTGGGAGGCCGCCATCCACTCCGTTAGCCACGGCGCCCGAACGCTAGACGTGATCCGGCAGTCGGCCACGAACGTGCCTTTGGCTCCGGCATCGATCCAGTCCTGCAAAGCAGAAAGGTCGGACAAGGACCGGATGACCGCGGACTCGGCACCCAAAGCCCGGGCAACGCCGCTGAAGTCCACCTCCGGGATCAGCATCGGCTTCTTGGCCAGACCTTGCGAGCCGTACTGGTGGATCTCTGCCCCGTAGGCCGCGTCGTTGTAGATCACCACAATCGCGCTGCTGGCCGCGCCGATCAGCGACTCGAGGTCGGCCAGGCCCATCAGGAACCCGCCGTCGCCCGAGGCGAGCACCAGGGTGCGGCCGTCCTCCAGTGCACGGGCCGCCCCGACGGCGCTGGCGAGGCCCAGCCCGATGGACTGGAACGCGGTCCCCACCATCACCAGGTCCTGAGGCCGCGGGATGTTCCAGTACATGGGTGCCCAGCCGATGAAGTGCCCGCCGTCCTGGATAACCGTGCGGCGCTCCGGAAGCACGGCGTCCAGCGCGATGGCGAGTGCGCGCGGGTCCAGCCGTCCGTCCTCGGCCACCTCGGAACCGGGGTGGTGGGCCGGGCCTTCGGCGAGGCGGCGGCGGGCTTCCGCACGCCAGGCGGCACCCGAAGACGGGGCGTCCAGCAGCTCGAGCAGACGTCCCGTTGCCGCCTTCACGTCCGCGCTGGCGAACAGGTCCACCCGCGGGTTGGTCGGCTGCAGGGCGGTGTCGATCTGGATGACTGTGGCGTCCGGGCCGAGCAGGTGCCCGAACCGCAGGGTGAACGGGCTCAGGCTCGCCCCGGCCACCAGGACGACGTCGGCCTCGCCCATGAGCCCGGCCGCGGTGTCAGTGCCGAAACCGCCGGCGACGCCCAGGTACCCCTCGCCATTGAGGAGGTTGAGCGCCAAGGCGGTTCCGGCGGTCAGTGCGCCGAGCCGGTCGGCGAGTTCGCGGAGTTCCGGGCCGGCGCCGGCGAGGTGCGCGCCGCGGCCGGCGAGGATCAGCGGCCGCCGGGCCCCGGCGAGCAGGCGGGCCACCTGCCCAAGGCCGATGCCGCCGTCGTGCGTCGCCTGGGATGCGGACGGCGCCGGAAGGTCCTCGTCCCCGGCCTCGAGCGCGGCGAGGTCGTACGGGATGGCAAGCACGACGGCGGTGCGCCGGGTGAGTGCGTACTCCACCGCCTGCCGGGTAACGGCGCCGGCGGCGTCGCGGGTTACGGTGAAGGTGGCCGCGCCGAGGCCGGCGGCGATGGCGGCCTGGTCCACGTCCCAGGGCCGGGCGCCGCTGGTGGGGGCGTCGCCGGTGACCAGCACCACCGGGATCTGCGCCTGGACGGCCTCGGCCAGGGCGGTGAGCGCGTTGGTGTAGCCGGGGCCGTAGGTGGTGGTGCCCGCGGCGAGCCGTCCCGAGGCCCGGTAGTAGGCGTCGGCCGCGGCAATGGCGGCGCCCTCGTGCCGGACGGGGAGAAGCGCAGGCCCAGCTGCTCCGCGGCGTCCAGGAAGTAGGCGTTGCCGTTGCCCATGACGCCGAAGACGTCGCTGACATAGCTGCTGAGAACCTGGGCCACGCGGCCGGAGACGGTAAGTGAAGTCATGCAGGAATCGTGCGCGTCTGCTTTCGGATCGGCAACACCCACAAATTTTGCTGGGACTTCTGGCAGCAAAAGCAGGAAGAAGTGACAATCTGCCCACTTGTGGCCTGCATCACCTGCTATTACTCGGAAGGGCGGCCTTCCTGCTCGGACAGGCGGCTGATGAGCCCGTCGTACCGGGGCGGCATGAGTTCCATGACGGAGATGGCGGTGCTGGTCCGCTGGATCCCGTCGATCTCCAGGATCTGATTGGTGATGCGGTAGAGGTCGGCGGTGCCGCGGGCCACCACCTTGGCCATGAGGTCGGCGTCGCCGGTGGTGGCGTGCACCTCGATGACTTCCGGGATCGCTGCGAGGCCGCTTTCCACCGAGCCGAACCGCGTCTGGCTGATTTCCAGGGAGAGGAAGGCCATGAGCTCGTAGCCGAGCGCGGCGGGGTCCAGCCGCCGACTGAAGGAGCGGAGTGCGCCGCTGCGCTCCAGCCGCGCCAGCCGGGCATGGACGGTGTTGCGCGCGACGCCGAGTGTCCGGGAAAGTGCCAGGGCGCTGGCTTCGGGATCCTTGTCGAGGGCCAGGATGATCCTGCCGTCGAGCGAATCGAGGGTGCGCGGGTTCGTGATGGTCATATTTTCACCAGAGCTACTAGAAGTTGAGCAGAAGTCCCAAGCACAAAAGAGTATCTTGCTATGTGGGCCGGGTCACAACCATGATCGGTGACCATGACCCCTGAACAACTCCTAACCCGGCCGGACACCGCGCTGCCCACCCTTCGCGGCGCTGTGGCCGGGCTTCCGTCCTACGTCCCCGGCCGCCGGGGTGCCGGCGCGGACATCGCTGCCCTCGCCAGCAACGAAAGCCACTACGAGCCGCTGCCCGCAGCCATCACTGCGGTGGCCGCCGCGGCCGGCACCATGAACCGCTACCCGGACAGCGCCGCCGTCGAACTCCGCGAACGGCTCGCCCGGCATCTGGGCGTCAGCGCGGGGGAGGTCGCGGTGGGGCCCGGCAGCGTGGGCGTCCTCCAGCAGATCATCACCGGGCTGTGCGACGCCGGGGACGAGGTGGTCTTCGCGTGGCGCTCCTTCGAGGCGTACCCCATCCTGGTGGAGCTGGCCGGCGCCCGGCCTGTCCGCATCCCGCTTGACGAGGCGGAGGGCCACGACCTGGACGCGATGGCCGCGGCCGTCACGGACCGCACCAAGGTGATCCTGCTCTGCACCCCCAACAACCCCACCGGCGTGCCGATCGGCCATGACCGCGTCGAGGCCTTTCTGCAGGCCGTGCCGTCCAGGGTCCTGGTGGTGATCGACGAGGCCTACGTGGAATACGCCGATGCCGGCAGCGGCCCCGACTCCCTGGCGCTCTACCGCCGGTACCCGAACGTCTGCATCCTGCGCACCTTCTCCAAGGCCTACGGGCTCGCCGGCCTGCGCGTCGGGTATGCCATTACGACGGCGGCCATCGCCGAGGGCCTGCGCCGCACCGCCCTTCCCTTCGCCGTGAGCGCGCTCGCCCAGAAGGCCGCCGTCGCGTCGCTGGACGCGGGGGAGGAGATGGAAGCGCGGGTTTCCCTGGTGAAGCAGGAGCGCGCCCGGATGGCCGCGCAGCTGGAGACCCAGGGCTGGAAGCTGCAGCCGAGCCAGGGCAACTTCCTGTGGATCCGCGCCGACGAGGACCTCCGGGCACGGCTGGTGGACGCGTTCGACGCCGCCGGCATCCTGGTCCGCGCGTACCAGGGCGACGGCGTGCGGATCACCGTTGCCGACCCCGCCTCCAACGACCGCGTCCTCCGGCTCCTCGCAGCCCACGCGGCCTGACAACTGACTGACCCTAAATCCCCAACCCCGTTCCACCTACTAACTAGAGGAATCCCCATGGAACAACAGACAAAGACGTCTACCCGCGCCCTCGGCGCGGCCCTCAAGCCCAGGCAGCTCACCATGATGGGCCTGGGCAGCGCCATCGGCGCGGGCCTGTTCATCGGCTCCGGCGCCGGCATCCAGGCCGCCGGCCCGGCGGTGCTGATCTCCTACCTCGTGGCCGGCACCCTCATCATCCTGGTGATGTGGGCCCTCGGCGAGATGGCCGCCGCCAACCCGGACAGCGGCGCCTTCTCCGTCTACACCGCCAAGGCCTACGGGCCGGTGGCCGGCGCCACCGTCGGCTGGCTCTGGTGGCTGCAGCTGGTGGTGGTCATCGCTGCCGAGGCGCTCGGCGCGGCAGGCCTGCTGGCTACCATCTTCCCGGCGCTGCCGGTGTGGCTGATGGCCTTCGTGTTCATCGTGGTGCTCACGGCCGTGAACCTCACCAGCGTGAAGAACTTCGGCGAGTTCGAGTTCTGGTTCGCCCTGCTCAAGGTCGTTGCGATCGTCGGGTTCCTGCTGGTGGGCTTTGCGCTGCTGTTCGGCTTGGTGCCGGGCGTGCAGTCGCCGGGCCTGGCCAACTTTATGGGCGAGGGTTTCGCGCCGAGCGGTTTCGCCGGGATTGCGACGGCGCTGTTCGTGGTGGCGTTCGCGTTCGGCGGCACGGAGATTGTGTCCGTGGCGGCAGCCGAAACTGCCGAGCCGGCCCGCAGTGTGAAGAAGGCCGTCCGGACCGTGCTGTGGCGGATCCTCGTGTTCTACATCGGCGCCATCTTCGTGATCGCTGCCGTGGTTCCCGTGGGTTCGGAGGGGCTGAAGAGCCCGTTCGCGGCGGTGCTCGACGCCGCTGGCATGCCCGGCGCCGGTACCGCCATTACCCTGGTGGCCGTGGCGGCGCTGCTCTCCGCGCTCAACGCCAACCTCTACGGCGCTTCCCGGATGGCATTCTCCCTGGCCGAGCGCGGGGAGGCACCTCGTGTTCTGGCCTCCGTGTCCAAGGCCCGGGTTCCGGTGGTGGCGGTCCTGGCCAGCGTCGCGTTCGGCGTTGTCACGGTGGTCTTGGAGATGGCCTTCCCAGAGATGGTGCTGGGCGTCCTGCTCAACATCGTGGGTTCCACCTGCCTGCTGGTGTGGACGTCCGCGCTCCTGGCCCAGCTGGCGCTGCGCCTCCGCGCCGACCGCGAGGTGACGGAGCTTCCCCTGCGGATGCCCGGGTTCCCGTGGCTCACTGTGGTCGGTCTGGTTATCCTCGCCGCGATCTTCACGGTGGGCTTCATTGGCGAGGATTCCCGTCCGCAGCTCCTGAGTACGTTTGGGCTTGTAGCGGTTCTTGCAGTGGGGTGCTGGGTGAATCACCGTCGGCGGGGTACTGCGCCGGTTTCTGAATCTGCCGACGTTGCCAAGTCCCCGGTTCTCGTCGACTGAACAGGCATTAGTCCAGCTCGCAGCTTCGTTGCGCAAAAAGGGCGCGTCCTGCTTTGGCCGGGCGCGCCTCTTGCAACTAGTGATACGCTGCCTGCCCCAAATTTCTGCCTTCCCGGACCAGGTGCTGGGGCCAGCTCGCAGCCCTGATTTCCGTTCCGTGTTTCCCAGCTTGGAGGGCTCAGCAGCAATGGAGTGCCACGCTCGGAGAGCGCGGCGCGGCGTGTCCGCTTAGGTCCCTCTGGGTACCATCACCGTATGGGTGGAGCGAAGAGGGAATGGGAAGCGCGTATGGAACGCGGATGGTCGTATAGTGACGCGAGAATCTGTGCTGAGTGTGTAATCGACTACGCGCTGAAAGAAGCGGTAAGGGCACAGGAAACAGAGGGTGAGGGTCGCTGCTCCTCCTGTGAGCGTGAGCTTTCCGCTCCGTTCGATGCTCTTACGGATGCGTTCGTGGACGGTCTCAACTTCCTCTATGACGACGCCTTGAACTCTGTCTCATATGTATCGTCGGAGGGTGGCTTCGTAGGAGCAAAGACTTGGGACACTTGGGACCTTTTGGAAGACTACTATGACTGCTTCGACGACAACGTAAGCGACAAAATTATCGGGGAACTCAGGGCATGCATGGACCCCAAGGATTGGGTTGATCGTGACGACCCTGACTACGGACCACAAGTTCTACTTGACCAGGCGTGGCTGCAATTCTGTTCAGCAATCAAGCACGATACAAGATTTGTGTTCTGGCTCGAGTCCAGCCCGGAGGGCGCCGAGCAGCAGACACCTTGGGATATCAGTCCAGGAAGCGCCCTGCACCATGTGGGCAACATGATCAATGAACTCGGCTTATTCAAGGTCTACGAGCAGGGCCACGCCTTCTTTCGGGCCAGGACATTCGCCCCGGATAGCCAAGCACCGTCGGACGCGAAAGGTTTAGGAACGCCTCCCTCGCACATATCGCTTCAAGGCAATCGGATGAGCCCAGCTGGAATCCCAATGTTTTATGCCGGCGAGTCCGAGGATGTTGCGCTGGATGAAGTAAGCGTGAGGACTGAGAATCGTGCGGCGGCGGTGGGAAAGTTCGCCTCGAACAAAGGGTTTTCGGTGGTGGACCTGACGGCCATCCCTCCGATGCCTAGTCCTTTCGACCAGGACCGACGACACCAAATGTGGAAGATTTCCTTTCTGAAGTCGTTTGTCGAAAAGATCTCAGAGCCCATACAAAAGGGTCGCGACCAAGTGGACTATGTCCCCACGCAGGTGATGACCGAATACCTGCTCCGCATACATTGGGGGCGCGAGAAAGTCCACGGCATACGATATCCGTCTGCCGCCCACAAGGGCGGCCAGTGCGTCGTGTTGGATGTATCGAGCAGCGACTGCCTAACGCCTGAAGACCTGGAGGAGCCGAAGAGGCTCCAGATGAGGCTTCTGAACTGCGCCTTGTTTGAAGCAGACCTAGCCTGGAAGCCGAGAGCGAATGACGTCAGATCTTCCTGACTTGGAAGGCCGACAAGTGGACAACTCGGGCGCTGGCCTCGGGGCCGCATGAGTTAGGGCGTTACAGTCGACGCCCAGGAGCTAGGGCAGGGAGCTTCGGCATTATTGCGGTGACTCGTGGCCCGGCCCCCGGAACGCACAGTTGTACGCGTCTTCCGCGAGCCATGCTGAGCACGGCGTCCCTCATGCATCGAGTCTCTTGGTGCGGCGACACACGGGAGGCCCTTCGACAAGAACTCCGCCCTGAAAAGTGAGGGTCCTTTCGCACGAGGGGTGAACCGAGGGTGAGGAAGTTCGCGCGGGGGCATGTGCCTCGCCGCATAGAATTGCTTGGTGCAAAAAGGACTGGGCGGATACGTCTAGCAATTTCAACGCAAGTTAGTGGGGGTACAAGATGAAAGATGACGGGAAACAGGACGAAAGTGCTCCTATTTTGCCGCGATGGGGCTGGACAGGCTTAATCGGCATTCCGATACTTGCCGGCGCTTGGTTACTGAACGAGGCCGGGCAGGGTTGGTGGAACAACACCTTGACAAACGTAGGTGTCACCTCGTTGTTCATAATTCCAGCGGCCTTTATCGGTCACTCATTTTCTGACTGGAAGAAGAGTGTAAACAAGAGGACTGAGGCGGCAGAGACAAAGGCCCAAGAAGCTGTGACAGAAGCCCAGACCGCCTCTCGGGAATCCCGGGCGGCCAAAGCAGACGTCGAGATTCTGAATAATGCCTTCGCAGTCAACGACGTAAAGCTGTCCAACATAGAAACGATCCGTGACGAGCTGATGTCGGAGCAGGTCGCTGAAGCCGATAAGGAACACCGCTTCTACGCCGACCTTGCGGAGCGAGGCGACCGGTTGAGTTTGCTGCGGGTTCTCCGCCACGGTCAGGAGACAGGGCTGATTAGCGACCTTGGGTTGCGCTCACCTATTTGGGAAACTGGTCTTCATTACCGCTTCGAATTGGTCGACGACGGGTTCATGGTCAACATTGAGGATGCCGGTGGTAAGCACCTTGACGGGTACTACTGGGACGAAGGCGAGGACGCGGTTAGCTTCTACAAGCAGCTACTCAAAGCCGTCCAGAAGTTGGGGGCGTATCAGGGCGTCATGACGTTCGACCCGACGCGCAATATAGTAGCTATCTCTGAATCCCTGGAATACGCCTCGCGATTGCGGCACCAGAAGCTGCGCATGGGTGCCGAGAACGTCCACGACATCATCGAGTACGTGGATGGCTGGTACATCACTGAGGATGGGATGTTCCCCAAAGGGCGTGAGCACTACCTTATTGAGGCGCATCGACTTTGGTCTCTCGACTGGGAGGAACACATCATAGGTAAGCGGTGGGACAACGACGAAAGCAACATTGTCTCCGCGATTTCAGTGGCCCGAGCCCTTCACGCAGATAAGAAACCTGCCCAAGTTCCTGTTCTTCGTGAACATTAGGCCGTCCGCTCTATTAATCAGACGCGCGCAGGGCTAAGACATCAGCTGGAGGCCCGAGCTGCCCTACCTATCGGGCGACCCGGGACTCGTTGCTGTCCTCACGACCCGCCTAGTCTTCGACAACGTTTGGCGGTCACGCCGAGCGGGCCCTTTCGCAGTCTCGGGCGCAGGCGACGACGGCGCGGGAGAGAGCAGCGGCCGCGGCCGGGGTCGGCGGTGCCGGTGCCGACTCGGGGGCGGGCTTCACAACGTCCTTGCCCCTGGCTTCCGCCGCTGCCTCTACGCGGTAGAGCTTGGCAGCGAAACTGACGCGGCCCTCGACTTCTGGGTCGCGGATGAGGACGCGGCGGGTGGGCGCAGGCGCGCGGCGCTCGCGGGGGGTGCTCCAGCCTAGCGGGCAGGGCCCGGCGCAGGCTTGGGTTACTCGGCGTCAAACGCCGCGTAGGCCCGGTCCCTCACATGATTGCTGTGGGCGTAGCTGCCCAGGGCAGGCGAGGCGGTAAGGGAGCAGGGAGCGGGTATCCGGTGGTGTCTCGTGGAGCGCCAGAACGAAGAAACGGTCGGCGGCTGCGAGGGCTCGACAGGCCGCGGCGAAGCGGGCGTCGCGCCATTGGGTGCGGCGGGTAGGTCGTTGTCATGTGCCTTACTTCAGGGGGTAGTGGGCTTGCTGGACCGTGCGCAATAGTCCCCCTTGGACGGCAGCGAACTACTCAATTGCCGTTAAACATCACCCGTCCCCCCGCCGGCGAATGTTAGTGCGCTGTTGGTGGGCTGTAGAGTCCAATTGCACAAGGCAGATGGAAGGACGGCGATGGACGCCAATGGGGGAAAAGTAAACGCAGCAGTTCTGGTCGGAAATGGGCTTAGCGTAGCTGTAAATCCGAGGCTTAATTTGCGGACAATTACGCAGGAGTTGGTCGACCGAATCGGTGATGCAACCAGTGACGGTTCGGACGTGGTTGCGGCAATGAAGGAAATCGCTGAGCGCGCCCTTCCGGCGGGAGCGACCAGCGATGGTGATTTTGAAATACTCGTTGGTGCTTTTGGCGCTGAAAGCCGGACACTGTCCTATCTCCACGAACTTGCTTCGTTGGTTTCCCCTCAGGACGAGGACTTGAGGACAGCGATCAAACAGGTGAGCGAGTTCGCCGAGCAAGTACGTGATCAAGGCCTCAGTCATGTCTTGGAAGTGATCTTTGAAAGATCGCAGGGCTGGAGCGAAGGAACCCCGCAATTACACGATTTTGTTGAGTCGATAACCACAGCCTTCACAGGAAAGATCGCTTTTGGCAATCTCAACTACGACACCCTCCTACTGTCGGCACTGCTGGCGAAGCTCAAAAAAAAGCGAAATCGCCGACATGGGGCACGGATACAAGACGTGCACCATCACAGCCGATGACCGGGAGATGTCTGTGCCCGCGCTTCGAACCTCGACGTCTGACTTCCCCAATCGTCGAGTTCGACTCCTGCACCTGCATGGGTCATTAACGTATTGGTCGAACATGGAAAGAACCGTGTTCGCCAAAATCGATACGGCAAACCTCGCCTACTTTGATCAGTGGGGAGCGGTCAGGGAAGGAAGGACAGATGTGCGGCCTGTGGTGGTTCTTGCCAACCAACGCGACAAGTCTGCGCACGTAACGCAGTTCCCCTTCAATGTTGCATATGAAGCCTTCGAACAGGGGCTACAGGCATCATCTCATTGGTTGGTAGTTGGATACTCGTTTCGGGACATTTGCGTCAACGACATGCTGCGTAAGGAATTTTCCAACAGGACTGACAAGCCAACCGTCTTAGTTGTGACCTACGGGGATCAGCCCAGCGATCACGAGGTCGAGCGTGCGTTCGGATGGGGAGCAGAAGATGGGGATTCGTCACCGTGGCTCACCATCAACCGCGGCGGCGCGAACGACATGAAGGACTCCCTCGACTGGCAGAACTTTATACCTGCGTCCGTTCCTGCCGCTCCGTAGATCTCGCCCGGTCGCCACTGGAATGAAGTGTGGCCGCGCCGAGGCCGGCGGCGATGGCTGCCTGGTCCACGTCCCAGGGTCGGGCGCCGCTGGTGGGGGCGTCGCCGGTGACCAGCACGACGGGATCTGCGCCTGGACGGCCTCGGTGAGCGCTGTGAGGCGTTGGTGTAGCCGGGGCCGTAGGTGGTGGTGCCTGCGGCGAGCCGTCCCAAGGTGCGGTAGTAGGCGTCGGCCGCGGCGGTGGCGGCGCCCTCGTGCCGGACGGCGGTGAAGCGCAGGCCCTGCTGCTCCGCGGCGTCCAGGAAGTTAACGTTTCCGTTGCCCATGACGCCGCAGACGTCGCTGACATAGCTGCTGATAACCTGTGCCACGCGGCCGGAGACGGTAAGTGAAGTCATGCAGGAATCCTGCGGCCCGGTGTGGGGACCAGCAACACATGGAAGTGCGGCGGGACTTTTGGCAGCTAGAGAATAGGAGAATTTGCCAAAACGCACACTTGTGTTGCAGCTGCCCAACTTCGCTTAAGGAGCGATCTTTCGCAGCTGTTGCGAGCTGGATCAAGACAAGCGCAAGGATCGATCAAGTTCCACAAAGCATTTGTGGCCCGAAGGGGCTGGCCGGAATTGCAGAACTAAGCTCGACCTTATTATTTTTGTCCGGCTGAGGCATGGCCAGACGTACAGCTGCTTCCCCTGCAAAGCTTTTGTGAGGGACGACTTGCTTTCAGGGAGGGATAGGATAACCATCAACAAGGCAATTTCGCAGTGTAATTGGTGGCAATTAGGACGGAGGCGTCCTTATCGGTACTTACCACCTTTCGTCGTGGGTTCTTGGCGAACGCTCTACTAGGGAGCGTTGTGGGGCATAACGTTCATTTTAGTAGTCCCGAGATGCAGCAACAGAGTTCGAGGAAGCATCGCCGGGGTTTGGGGGGAAAATCCATGTCAACAACAGCTCATGGATGCGTTCAAGAGGAAGTTCTCATTCCTGAAATAAACGAGCAGCATGACAGCGCTGGTGAAAAGGATGACGAGCCCAAGTTTCTGGGCAGAACCGCCAGTCGGCGGAGGATCGAGTTTTAAATGGCAGTGGACGACTACGGTTTCTACTTCGAGCTGGCTGGCAGGGCAGGCTACCAAGGACCGAACGACCCGTCGGGGGAGTACTTCACTAATAAGGACCTTGAGCAGTCTCTGACGAGGGAAATCATTCAGAACTCTATGGATGCCCGCTCCGAGTCACAAGAGACGGTCATTGTCGAGTTCGATCTGCGGGAGATGAGGACCGATGAAATCCCCGGCATCGCTGGATTGCGCGTATCCGCCGCTCAAGCTTTGGAAGCGAGCCAAGACCTGCAGGGGAAGAAGTACTTGTCGGAGGCCCTTGGGGCAGCACGCCAGGAGATTGTCCCAGTGCTGCGTGTGGGGGACTCCGGCACCAAGGGGCTGACGGGAAGCGAGTCCAAGAACGACCCTCACCGCCCCTTGAGCACCTTGACTCGGAGCACCGGTGCTTCCTCCAACGATGGGGACCGCGGAGGGTCCTTCGGTATCGGTTCCGCCGTAGGACCTCTCGCATCGCGCATGCGGACAGTAGCTTACGTTTCCAAGCGGGAGGGTGATCCCGACGTCGTCTACGCGGCCATGAGCCGTCTTGCCAGTTTCGTGGACGGCGAAGGGGAGTGGCGACTGGGTACGGGTTATTTCACCCTGCTTAGCCGTGACGATGACTTCGAGTACCTGCGCAACCCTGAGCCTCTCGGCGACTTCCCCGTGCGGACCAAGGACGGCACGGACGTGTACATCTTCGATTACCGCGAGGCGGGCAGGTCCGCTGGCTTGGTAGACGTCAAGCGCGCCGCCGTTGAAAATTTCTTGGTGGCCATCCACCGCGGACGGCTCATCGTGAAGGGCCGCACTGAGAGCGGAAAATGGACCCTCGATCAGAACACCCTCGGACCCACCATCGACAGCGATGAGGAACTGGTCCGCACAACCCGACCCTTCTTCCGCGCAATAACCGAATCCTCTCCCATCATCAAGACGCTCAAGCACACCGGCGAATGTCAGCTCTTCGTGCACGTGGACGAAACACTGGAGAAGAAGCTCGGGACGCAGGTCATGCGAAAGCCTCTGATGAAAGTTCAACCTCTTCCCCATGCCATCCATGTTCCCTACGCCGCCGTGTTCATTTGCGAGGACGAGAAGGGCAACAAGCTCCTCCGCGACATCGAACCGCCCACGCACGACAAGTGGAACCACCAAGGGCCCCGGTCAAACAAGCCGGCGGTTGACGAGATCAAGCGTTTCATTAGGGAGGAACTCCAGCGCATCATCCCTCAGAAGCTGGGACAGACGGCCACCATCAAGGGACTCGCTAAGTTCCTGCCCATAGACCTCGGCACCTCAAGCGAGGGGGCCAATGGAAGTGGGCCGCGACGGTCGCAGCAGGCCGGGGTGGACAAGGAAACACCCGTTAGGTTGGGACGGCCTGAAAAATACGGCCCCTGGACTGGCGAACTCAGGGAGCCGTCAGCTTGCCCGTCGTCCGGCAAGGCAGCCCTGAAGGTGAGGATAGCGGGGCAGCGGGTGGGGCTCCCAGCCGCAATGATCCCACCGGGGGCGGCGGGACAGGTGGCGGTGCGACAGGTCCCGGCCAAGGCGGCAGCGGCGACGGAACCGTGCCGGCAACCGCCGGAGATGGCCGCAGTCGCATTCCGGCAAGGTCCGTGAAATTCAGGAGCTTCGTCGACGGACTCGACGGATATAGCACCATCGTCCTCACCGCCTTGGAGGACGTTACCGGTGACCTCGAATTGATGGCCATGGGTGCGGCGAACCGTGAAGACTTCAAAATCGCGATCGACGAGGCCGCGGCGAAGACCGACAACGGGTTGGTCCCGATATCAGCTCGGGAATCGGTATTGGAGGATATCGTCCTAGAAAAGGATGAGCAGCTGCGCATCCGGGTGAAGCTCGGACACGGCGCGCAGTACCGACTGGGGGTAAAGAATGGCTAGAACTAGGGGATCCTATCCTCATCCTGTCGTGGACGACAGCGATGATGTGGCGTCGTTCTTCCGCCTCCTTAACCCAAGGATGAACAGCCTCACCGAGAGGATGGACCTCGAATTCGAAGTCGAACTCACTGACGAGGACCTCTCCAGCCACCTTCAGGCTGGCACAGCGGAACTAGTTGTGCGGTGGAAGTGTGCCGAAACCTTCGGCCTCGGTTTCCTGAAGCCCAAGCTGATCCAGTCCTTGGAGAGGTCCAAGAGATACCTCGTTAGTCTGCCTCAGGACGACCTCGACGGCCGCGTGGAGTTCCAGCTCCAAATCCTGGCAGCTACCGATATCCCGTTTTATTGCTTAGGAAGGCAGAACCAAGACTATGGCGATGCCACCTTCCGGGTGGGGGAGGGCAGCGTTCTTGCCGTTGGCGGCATCATCACTGTCCAAGCTCGGAAACTGTACGACCCGATGCAGCCGCCTCTTGAAGCCTGCTTCGTGTTCAAGGACGCGCCGACACTTCCCTCCGGTATCGAGCTCGACTTCGGTGACTCAGAGCATGTCGTCGTCTGGATCGCCTCGGAGGCCTTCCAAGACTTCGTAGCACTCGGTGGTCGGCCAGAATTTCAGGTGGCCTCGGTCATGATGCCTGCTCTCATGGGGACCCTAGAGTATATGAAGGAGGTCGGGGAGAACGGCCTTGTCGATGACACGGCATGGCACCTCTCCCTGAGTCGGCGCATCAAGGACCTGCGAGCTGAGGACAAGTCGGTCCTAGAGCAGGCGCAGGCAATCCTTGAAGACCCTGTGGGAAGGGCAATCAAAAAGGAGACAGAAGACATGGACCAGGAGGATCAAGCATGAGCGTTACTGGAATGCTGACGATCTGCACCGAAACCGGGGTTGCTCGCTTAGCCCGGAGCTTGGCCTCCGCAGCCAACCCCGGAGAATTCCTAGCATCCATCCGGGACTTCCATGAGTCCCAAGAGGAGACCCTGCAACTGGAATGGAATTTCGGCAACAGCCTCCCGCAACTCGCGTACGAACAGCGGGGAGGGAATCTCCTTCCTGGGCTTGAGGCGGAAAATGCTGTCAAGGTATTCGAGTACTTGGGGGACATGAAGCCCGTCGAAGCCTCCGACTACCGTCTCTGGACCTACCTTGGCTGCAGCACCCTCTTCGACTACACCTCCCACCGCTGGCCATTGGACAACCAGTCGTGGAAGGGGACCGTTGAGACCCGCTGGATTATGAGAACCGGGAGCCGCTCCCAGCTGGTACGGCATGCTATCGCCCGCCTTTGGTGGGCCGCCAAGCTTACTCATGACCCTACGATGGCCCGGCCCATGGCTGCGGAACAGCAGGATCCCTATGCGTACCTTCGGGTGGCACTGTCCAAGGAGGACCGCTTCCTAGCCCTTTTCGACCGCGACACGGGCATGGTCCCGGAACTGAGGTTCGCCATCCTCGAACACCTCGGCAAGGATCCGGCTTTCTTGAAGGAGGGGTACGTGCGCGAGCTAATGAAAGAGGTTGTCCTAGTCGCCGGCTACCGCGAGCTAGCCGCCATCGACCGGGCGGGACTCCACTCGATCTTGGATGAGATCAGTTTTAGGTTAGTCGAAGCGCATGAGGCCGACAGGACAGAGCTACTAGTTTAGTGGCATCGACGTAGAAATTGCTTCTGCTGAAAAATGGTTCTTCCAGAGCCGCGGAGATGCGGCCAATCGAGCCCCCACGGGCAGGTCCTGCTACTTGCCGAGGATATTGCGCGGTTTGCGACACCTCCGGGCGTCTTCCTCTCGGCAAGCTTGCCCGCAAAGGTTTTAGCCGCAGATCGAAGGAACGGTCGTTCGACTGGACAACACGAGCTCGTTCAAGGACTTGGGCAGTCTCTCTTGGTAGTGTCTGGCAGCGGCTTCAGCGGTGACGACTGTGGCGGGCTACCGCCAGCTGCCGATACGTGCTTCCGCCAGGAAAGCGGGTTTATGATCCCTCCCAGAGTTGGAAAGGGTTAGGCACAGAACTAAATGCCGGAAATCCTGCACACCCCATACCGACGTACCGCCCCAAAGAGTTGACCTACTCCACCAAGAGATAAATTTTACGCATCCTTCGGTAGCCTGAGATGTGACTCCAATAGGGCCTGCTAACGTAAGCGTAGATACTTGCCCAGCATGTTGTGGAGGACCAGTTGCCCGGAATAAAGATTTCGTCGAAAGTGCGCCGTGAATTGCCTTCCGGTGAGGCAAACGGTCTAGATGACTACTTGTGGTCGAAAGCGAATGGTCGCTGCTACTTGTGTGAAAGAGATATGAATATTGCAACCGAGGACATTGTCGCAGATCATGTTGTGGCCATAGAGCAAAGTGGCGAAACTACCCGTGCTAACTTGAAGCTTGTTCATAGCTCTTGTAATTCTTTTAAGAAGAACTATCCCACTTTGAGTGTGACACCCTTCCTGCGGTTACGCGCTTTTTTTCCAAGATAAGGAAAATGTAGTTCGATACGCCGATGCGCTATCACATTTTAGCTTTAATCCCGCCGCCTCAGCGATCGAGGGACAAATTGAAGGGGGTGGAATCTTAAGATGGCATTTTCCTGATGGTAGCATACGCGAGTCCTCGGTTCTAGTTGACAAGGATGGGCGGGGTGATAAATACCTTTACACTTATGCTGAAGTTCCCCGAAATGCCATATTCAATGATGATGAGTGTCAGCCTAGAACGATAAAGCTTCAGCAAATCTTGGCTATATATAATGATCTCCAAATGAATCCGCTACACGAACCGCCTAGCTGTCGCTGGGTAAGCGATACCGCTGGGGAGGGCCGTCTCCTTATGTTTGACGGACAGCATAAGAGTATCGCTTCTTGGATGCATGGAAAGACGCGTCTATCAGTAAAAATCTATCTTAATATGGATCGTGATAGGACTATACAATTGGTTAATTCGATCCAATCGCGAATAAAGAAGCTGCCCCTTTCAAGCTTTGAACATGCCTTGAAGTTTAGTGAGGAGTGGAGCTCTCGCCTCTTGCAGTACGAGGATGCTGTCGGGACGGACGAGACTTCAGAACAGGGGCTTATAGACTGGCTGAAACCGGCGGAGCGGCAACGGGCTAAGTCCGCCGCCCAAGCGGCGCTAATACGTCAAATAATTGATAATGACGATATAATTTTCTCAGAATTTGTGAAGTTTGAGGGCCGGCCAGCGCCCGCGGTTCCTTTAGTGACCGAGACTACCTATCGCGACAAAGTCATCAAAAAACTTCGGCATATGGCTCCTTTACGAGAAAAAGGGGAAGAATGGTTGTTGCTACGTTCACGTGAGGCCGAAAATGTTAAGTACGCGCTTAACGCATTGGCGCGTGCAGCATTCCTTAATGCAGACGGTTCGTATGACCTAACCGCCGATGAGATCGAGCGTCGAAAGAGGATGAGCTACCAGGCATCGCTATCATATGTTTCGACATTGATCGTGCGGTTGTACATGCAGGTCCTGTCTATAGATGAAGATACGCGCGCGTTGCTAGAAAAGGAGCCTAACGATGCTCAACTCGAAAAGATCGCGGACGGTATTCAGCGTATAGCGGACCACCCTATTTGGACATGTGACTTTGACAAGTCACGTAAGACACGTGCTGTCGAAGATGCTCTCACCAAGAATCAAGATGCTGTCGCTGCCTTTCGGGCCGTTGAACTTAGGGGTGAGTATGTCTACGGGGCGGAGAGCCTGCCTGCTAGCTGGTGGCAATGATAAAAGTGAAGCCCGGTCACAGCTTGCAGTTAAGGGAATAAGGCCAGGCCAGCTTCTCCTGTCCGAGATCATCCACCAAGAATTGTTGCACTGGTGTTGCCCCAGGCTTGGGCTGCCGCTGGCTCCGGACCTACACGCAGCAGTGTCGGAATGGATTACATGTTGAAGGTTCTCCCTGTAAGCTCGAGAACTTCCTAGGCTGGGCGGCCTCCTGGACGCGTCGTCGCCACCTGAACACGGGCTTCACTGACCTGAGTGCCGCCCCACGAAAAAGGAACCTTCGCCTCCATGTACTGGACACCACACGACTTAGGCTTAGGGGCTATGCTGCTGCCAGTAACCAACCACCAGTTGTCTTCCTCCGCTAGGCCGACTGCGTACAGCCCGCCAAAACTTAACCTGCTTTTCGTGGTTGATGGGGAATTGAGTTCCTGTCGTTAAAGACAAAGGGGCCCGTGGCCCTGTTGGGATGAGCGTGTCTAACCATCCAACCTTGAACAGGACCACGAGCCTCGGGGCGCAGCCGATGCTGCCACCATCCTCTTCAACCTGCCCGACTACCGTGGCATCTCCATGAGTACATTCCGCTGGCCGGCGTCAGGTCATTGTCGAAACTGAGTCGCTACCGGGCTGCTTGAGCTGGGGGTAATCGCCTCCCGGCGGAAGGAAGGCCGCCTTCGGCGACTCCGCGATATTCCCGCCGCGGCCTAGCCATCTCTTGAATATTCGCGCTTTTGGGGTCCATCCGTCGTGTGTTCGGGGGCCAACGGCCAGAGCGCGCAGTAGCGGTCCTGGGTGCCGGTAGTGGCGTGCTTGGGGGCCAGCCCGATTTAGGCTCCTTCCGTCGTGTGTATAGGGCGCACGGCGGAAGGAGTAATCATCAATGGTACGGAAGATCAGAGCGAAGCTCGTGTTGCAGCTGCGCGCCGAGGGCCTGTCAGGCCGGGCGATCGCTGCGTCGCAGGGCATGTCCCGTAAGAGCATCACGGCGGTGCTGGAGGCTGCCGACGCGGCCGGCGTGGCGTGGGACGATATCGCCGACAGTTCGGAGGGCGAGGTCTATACCCGGCTGTTTCCTGGGCGCGGTGAGCATCAGAGTGTGTTCGCGCAGCCGGACTGGGACCAGGTGCATAGGGAGATGGCCCGGGTCGGGGTGACGCTGAAGCTGCTGCATGGCGAGTACGCGGATTCACGCGCCGCTGGCGGTGAGCCGGTGATGGGTTATGACCGGTTCTGCAGGACCTATCAGCGGCATGTGCTGGTCACTGGGGTGGCGTCCCGGGTCGGGCACAAGGCGGCGCAGACGGTGGAGGTCGACTGGTCGGGCCCGACGATGCAGCTGACAGATCCGGTGACGGGCAAGCCGAGGACGGTGTATTTGTTTGTGGCTTGCCTGCCTTTCAGCCGGTACGCGTTCGTTGAACCCGCCCTGGACATGAAGCAGGACACCTGGTTGCGGGCCCACGTGGCGATGTTCGAGGCCTTTGGCGGTTCGGTGCCGCGGATCGTTCCGGACAACCTGAAGACCGGTGTCATTAAGCATCCCCGCGAGGGCGAGGTCGTGCTCAATGACGCTTACCGGGAGATGGCGGCGCACTATTCGGCGGCGGTGCTGCCCGGCCGTATCAGGGCACCAAAGGACAAGGCGAGCGTGGAGAACACGGTCGCCCACGTGGCTACTTGGGTCATTGCCGGGCTGCGCCAGCAGCAATTCACCGCGTTGCCGGAGCTCAGGGCCGCCATCACCGATCGGGTAGCTGCGTATAACGCGGAGCCGTTCCAGAAGCGGCCGGGGTCCAGAGCCAGCGTGTTCGCGGCCGAGGAGCAGCCCCTGCTGACGGGGTTGCCGGCGGCGGCCTATGAGATCAGCCGGTGGGTCTACGGGCGCCGGGTGGGCCGGAACGGGCACGTGGTCTGGGAGAGGAACTATTACTCGGTACCCTTCGCCCATATCGGCACCACGGTGGACCTGCGGATCACCGACCGGGTGCTTCAGGCGTACCGGGGCCACGAACGGTTGACCAGCCACCTGCTGCTGCCCGAGAGCGCGGCGAACGAGTACCGCACCAATGATGCCGACCTGCCGGCCGGCGAGCAGTACCGGCAGTGGGATCCGGAGCGGGTGCGGGAATGGGCCGGACGGATCGGCCCGGCGGCGGTGACGGTGGTCAATCGGATCTTCGAGTCCGTCCCGGTCGACGAGCAGGGCCTGGACGCGGCCCTTGCCGTGTTGCGGCTTTCCCGGCGCTATTCGGCCGAACGGGTGGAGGCGGCCTGCCGGCTTGCGTTGGCAGGCCGCGTGAGATCCCCGAGGTATGCGCATCTGCAACCGATCCTTGCCACGGAGCAGGACAAAGCCGCCGGGCTCAGGCCTCCACGGGATGAAGGAGTCGAACACGGCGGATACGTGCGCGGCGCCGAGTACTACGCAGGTGGCGCCAAATGAGCGGGATCGATACTGAAACCAAACGCAAGCTCCGCGAGATGGGTGCCGTCCCGATGCTGGAAGCGCTCGAGGCCCAGGACGAGGCACTCGTGCTCGGCATGGCCTTCGAGGAACGGCTCCGCCTGGTCGTGGACGAGGCCCACTCCGGGTTCAATCACGCCAAGGTCGAGGGGCTGATCCGACGGGCCGGGCTCCGCTACCCGGGCGCGGACCTACGCCGGCTCGACCTCGTGGACGAGCGCGGCCTCGACCGGAGCCTGATCGCCCAGCTCGGCACGTGCTCCTTCATTGAACGGCAACAGAACGTCGTGTTTCAGGGATTCACCGGGTCCGGGAAGTCCTACCTCGGGTGCGCTCTGGCCAAGCAGGCCTGTCTGCACCGGATCCGGGCCCACTACGTCCGCATGCCCGACCTCGAGGAAGCCTGGGCGCTGGCGAAGGACAAGCCCTTGGGGGCCACGAAGTTCCTGAAGAAGTACGCGGCCTTCACTTTGCTGGTGATCGACGAGTGGCTTCTCGACCACCCCGACGAGGGCATGCGCAGCATGCTGCTGGAACTGCTCGAACGGCGATACGACACAGCTTCCACCGTGTTCTGCACCCAATACGCCAAGAAGGACTGGCACCAGCGGCTCGGCTCCGGGGTCCACGCCGATGCGATCATGGACCGCATCGTGCACAACACCATCTGGGTCGATACCGGCAACCACAACATGCGTGAACACGCCACCATGACGCAATAAGAAAACGCCGGTGGGGGCCGGTGGCCTCCATGCATGCGGCCGCTGGCCCCCACCGGCAATATCACTGGCCCCCTACGGCAAGATCGACTGGCCTCCAAGCCTTCAAATACTCATCTCTTTGCAAATTCTCATCAGGAAGGGCTTTGGCGGACTCAATAGATATTGCATATGCCCGCTGGATGAACGCTTCGATCTCTTTCCGCTCAATGCGCCAAACACCGCGGCCTCCAACTTGTATGCCTCTTAGCTCCCCCAACCGCAGCAATTCCCTGATAGTCGGTTGGCCGACCGACAATTCGTCGGCGACTTGCTGAAGGGTCAGAAACCGGGGTCCAGTGTCGCGCGCAGATTCATCGGTCATGGAAGGACCATAGCCTAGGTTCTGACGTTGTGTTCAAAATAAGCCCATTCCACGCTGAGCGAAGTCGTGGTATTTCGATGATCATGACTAGGCGCTAATCACGCGGATGGAGCGCGACGAACTCCTTTTCAAAACTTTTGAGCGACATCTTATAGCTACTCGTCTAGAAGACGGGTAGGTCAGCGCGGACGCACTCGTGCTGGTTCGACCGGCAGGATCAGCCTTTACGGCACTGAGTCGCTTCCCGCCAGCGCCCTGAGAGTATTCGGAGAGGTAGTCGCGTTTCACGAGCCAGCCCTTTCGACATTGCGGCTGTCGAGATAAAGCTCGGCTGCCGCCGCAAGTGCATGCTACGAACTGCATAGACTGAGTTTGATCCTAGGGGCGGAGAAAGAACTTGGCGCTCGCCGACACTTGGACGGGTTGAGGCCTGTCGGCTCGGGCAATTTGAACGTAAGCATGGCCACCACGTTTCCATGGCGACACAGCGCTGGTGGTGGACACGGAATGGGAGATTTGCGGGAAAACGAGAAGGCGCTGACAGAACGACGTTTGGCGAGTGACACTGCCTACTGCAGCGTGAACTCCAGCTGATCACCCCCAGTATCAGCAGGCATCGACGCCTGCCTCTTTCGAACTTCATCTAGGAAGTCTGAAACGCCCATCAGCCACGCTTGCTGGCGCTCAGAAAACCCGTCCGCGTGATACTGCCGAGGAATTACCAGTTGCACTTTCTCCTGCTGCATCTCGTCGGTTTGGTCCTCCGAGATGGGCGCCTGCAAGGTCAAAAGGTGCTTTAGGTCTATCCGGTTAGCTTCGTTTATCACTTGACGCCACCTGTCCTTGAGGGAAGTCTTCGAACCAAGCATCGTGAGTAGGTGGCTGGGAAAGCTTAAGTCGTGGTACTCCTTTTTGCCGGGCAGGAGGAAGTCTGGCTCCTTCTTGCCCTCAGTCTTGGCTTTTTTTTACGAACCGGATGGCGTTTGCTTTAAGGATGGCCTCCATATGGAGTTCGAGGGACAGCCCCGCTCTCGACTTCCGACGATTATTTGTCCTCAGCGACATCGAGATAAAGGCATCGACATCCACGTCACCGCTGTCGGACAGGAAGCCTTGCCGAATCTCCTCTGAAATTTTGTACTTTTCCAAGGTCCTGAAAAGTTTGTGCTCGTGCTCCACCCATGCGCTAAGGGTCGCATCAGGCTCATTAATGGCGTCCACTTCACCGAAGTGCTTTCGGGCAAAGGAGGCAAAGACCTGCGTCGTTGGCCACGTCTCGCCGGGGAAGGTATCAATGAGCAGCTCGCTGAGATTCCCGTCAGCCAGCGGGAGAGGTATTCCAAGCATGGTCAGGACACGTTCCGCGGTCACCGGGCTGACAACGGGCTGGCTTTCCATCAAGGCGTCCGTGAGAAGGTATCGACCAGGCTGATGAAAATCGAATAGCCATTCAAGCTGTGTTAGCACTTCGCTATCTTGGCGGGCGATAACCACGAGCAACGATTTATCGGGGCGCTGTGCCAATAGCAGAGTGTCACCCACTGCCGCAGCCTCGACGACAAGCTCAGCCTCTCGTGGATAATCGAGCCGCCACTCGGGCCCCCGAATGTCTTGCTTTTTACGTCGGGTGTCATACCACGTGAGATAGCACTCCACCCTGGGAGGCAGTTCCTGAATGTCGTCTACGTACAAAAAAAACTGCAGGGTAGGTAACCTTTTCGGCCGGTGTACCTAGCAGTGTTCGGAATGCTTTGGCTCCGTTGAATTCGTGCTGGTTCGAAACCATGGAATTGATATCCACTTCAGAGAGTTGCTTGGTCGCAAAGCCCGTGAAGTGATCAGCGACACTAACCATTGCTAAGCCGACTGAGCAAGTTCCGCCTGACGTTCCGCCATCACTTGTAGGAGATGAGGCTTCATGGCCCTAGCGATCTCCTTGAATACCGGCATCACCACGGAATTGCCGAATTGCCTGTACGCCTGCGTATCACTGACCGGGATCACGAAGTTGTCATCAAAGCCCATGAGCCTTGCGCACTCTCGGGGAGTAAGGCGGCGGGGCCGATCGCCATCCTGAGCAACCAAAATTTCGCTTCCATCCTTGTGGTAGCGAGCCGAAAGTGTCCGCGTGCGGCTTTCACCAGTGACCAAACCAAAGCCAAAACCGTTGCCTGCCGCCTTGTGCTTCAAGGCGTAGGTTTGCAGGTACTCCCAAAGTCCGGGCGTCAGCGTGTATTTTGGCTGTACCTTCCCCTGCTCGTGATCGAAGTACTTGGCACCATCGTGGGGGAGGAGCGGCTCCGTTCCGTCAGTGCGATGGAGAATGTCTCTCAACTTGTGGGATGTTTTGTCAGGGAGTTCCAGATCATCCCACGTAAACTTTGTCGGACGGGCAAAGCCCATGATGATGATCCGCTCACGGTGCTGCGGCGTAAAGTGCGCACCGTCGATGACCTTTTCGTGAACCTCATATCCCAGCTCATCACGAAGTACCTCCATTATGATTTTGAAGGTATTGCCACGGTCATGCGACCGCATATTCTTAACATTCTCTAGAACGAAGGCATCGGGACGGTGCATCCTAATGGCTTCCTTAATTTCGAAAAACAATGTGCCCTGGGTGGGATCGTCGAAGCCGTGAGGGCGGCCAAGCGAGTTCTTCTTGGAGACGCCTGCTATGGAGAACGGCTGGCAAGGAAAGCCGCCGAGCAGGACGTTATGGCCGGGTACCTCAGCTTGCTGACCCACGATATCTCCGATGAACTTATGACCATCGCCAAAGTTCACCGTATAGGTCTTCTTTGAGAAAGCATTCCACTCGCTGGTGAATACACATTCGCCTCCGCTCGCCTCGAACCCCTGCCTAATGCCTCCGATGCCCGCAAACAGGTCAATGAAGCTGAAGTCGGGTTCTGCGTGCTTCGTGATCGAACGCGGGGTCAGGAGGGCGTCGAGAGCGAGACCGATCAAGGGCTTAGGCTCAGTCTCGCCGGACACCCATCGGCTCACAGTCCGGCTGTCAACACCGAGCGCTGATGCGATCTCAGTCCTGCTATAACGGGCGAGAGCGAGCTTAAGGAGGGTGGCAGTGTCATGAAGAGCATGTGCAGGCATAGCGGACAGTTTGTCATGCTTTTGACCCGGCGCTGGTAGCGGCACGCCGGAGAGTCTCGAAGATGTGTTCGATCATACAGGGTCTGTATCGTTCTCTCGGAGCCGCACCAGAGAGGACGCCATGCAGCAATCACCTATCCAGACTCCTAAGCGTTGTGCTGGACAACTTCCGCGCGTCGGCAAGGACGGTTGCGGCCCGCCGCGCAGCCCGCACGGGCCGCCGACCAAAGTCAAGCAAAGCTTCTTCCTAAGATTCGGCAGTAGACGGACATTCTTGAAAGCATTCGGCAAGACCTACGCAGCTACTACGTTTCCAGAGCACCGAGAACCTCCTCGAAGGGGCGGATGCGTTGGATGCCGATGCGGGGGAGCGTGTCCGAGATGAAGCGTCCGACGCCGCGGCGCGCCCTGATGAGGCCGTCCTCCTCGAGCAGCATTAGGGCTTCGGGGGCATGGTGCGGCTGACCGTCATGTCGGCGCCAAGTTCGGTCTCGGCGGGAGCATGGAGCCGGGAGTAAGGAGCCCGTTGCGGATGTCCTCGGCAATCCGCGAGTACAACGCCCCGCGCAGCGGTGAGCCGGGCTGGGCCGCCACCGGCTCCTTCCATCAGCAGTCTTCTACTGACCCCAGGGGCCGTCAGTTCAACTACCGGATGATGCGCGAAACGCGAGGTACCGGGCATCGGCGCGTCCGACAAGCTGGCCGAAGGCTTCCACTGCGCGCGGATCCCCGGCACCCATATCCGTGGACAGCCACCGGACCAGCAGCCCTGCATCCCAGCTGGAGCGCACAGCCGACCCGACAGCCAGGTCCAGCTGGTCCCGCAGCAGCTGCACCGCGAGGGTGCCGGACCGGCTGAGCAGGGGAGCGGTGTACGCCTCCACCGCCTCAGTCGCCCGGCCCTCGCGCAGCAGACGCAGCACACGCCCCGAATCCGAACAGCCGGCTAGGCCCCCGGCGAGCCGGTACGGGTTCGACTCCACCGCATCGCCAAGCATTGACCGCACCCGGAACATCTCCGTCCGGATGGCCTGCGGCGTGCCGGCATCGCCGTGCAGCTCGTACGCCAGTTCCTCGGCGCTCCAGCCCTGCGACCGGGAATCCAGCAGCGCCAGGATCTCCGCCCGGCGCAGCGTCAGCGGCACCCGGCTTCCGTCGGCCAGCACCGCGGCTGGCTTGTCGCCCAGCAGCTCAAGTGCCGAAACGCCAGCCGAAGGCCGGCGGACACCATGCCGGGACGCACGCCCGGAAGCTGACCCGCCCAAGGAGGTTCCGCCGTCGGGCGTTCCCAGCAGGGACTCGGCCACCCGCACCGCGCACCGCACCATTCGCAGCGTGTCCGCGCTGATGGTGTCCAGCGGTCCGGAGACGTCCAGCACGCCCAGCAGCGTACCCGTCAAAGGGTCCGTGATGGGCGCCGCCGTGCAGGCCCACTCGTGGTGGGTGCGGACCAGATGCTCGGCGGAGAACAGCTGCACCGGCCCGCCGGTCACCAGCACCTCGCTGATGGCGTTGGTGCCGATGCCCGCCTCGGACCAGTCCGCACCTTCGGAGAACTCCAGCCGGTCCGCCCGGCGCAGCGCCTCCCGGCTGCCCACCCGCCACAGGATCTCCCCGGTCGCGTCGGTGAGCACCAGCAGGTGGCGGCCGGAACTGGAATCGTCGGCCAGCAGGTCCTGCAGCGCCGGCATCACCCGCTGCAGCCGGTGCTCCCGCCGCAGCTGCAGCACCTCGGACGGATCGTGCAGGTGCCGGGGGCTGTGCTGGTCCGGGCTGATCCCCAGCGCCATGGACCGCCGCCACGACTCCGCCAGCGGCACGGGGATCTCCGGGCGCGGGACACCGGCGATGACCAGCTCGTGCGCGCGGCGCAGGGCACGCGCGTACTTCGCCGGGTCCGAAAACCTCAGGCCGTAGTCCACCGTCTCCTCCTCACCGCCGGCGTCCTTGCCGGTAGTGCCCGTGTAACGCGGTTGTTACCCCCGCCGCGTTCCAATAGTGATGCAGCTCACGCCCGCCCCAGCATACCGCAGGGACCCCGGCGGGCGGGGGCGGCCCGGACCATCTGAGGGACCGCACACAAAGGAGTGGAGATGACCGAAACACCCACCGCCGCCGCGCAAGCCTGGCTGGCCAGCCTGGACGGCGCACTGCAGCGCCGCGACGTGGACGCCGCGCTGGACCTCTTCGAGGACGAGAGCTACTGGCGCGACTTCGTGGCGTTCACCTGGAACCTGAAGACACTCGAAGGCAAGGCGGACATCCGCCGGATGCTGGAAGCCACGCTGGACCACGTGCAGCCGGCCAACTGGGCGCTCGCCGAGGACGCCACCGGCAGCGCCGCCGCCGACGGAACTGTGGAAGCCTGGATCACGTTCGAGACCGGCGCCGCCCGCGGCTACGGCCACCTCCGGCTGCGGAACGGCAAATGCTGGACGCTGCTCACCACCATGCAGGAGCTGAAAGGCTTCGAGGAGAAGAAGGGCCCGCGCCGCGAGCAGGGCGTGGCGCACGAAATCATCCGCGGCCGTCGCTCCTGAAGGAGCTCAAGGAGGAGCAGGAGGCGCGGCTCGGCTACGAGGTGCAGCCCTACTGCGTGATCATCGGCGGCGGGCAGGGCGGCATCGGCCTCGCCGCGCGGCTGCGGCGGCTGGGCGTGCCCACCATCGTGATCGAGAAGAACCAGAACCCGGGCGACTCCTGGCGGAACCGCTACAAGTCCCTGCACCTGCACGACCCCGTCTGGTACGACCACCTGCCCTACCTGAAGTTCCCGGACGACTGGCCCGTCTTCGCCGCCAAGGACAAGATCGGCGACTGGCTGGAGCACTACACCCGCATCATGGAGCTGAACTACTGGTCCGGCACCGAGTGCGTGGGCGCGGAGTACGACGACGGCAGGCAGGAATGGGCGGTCAGCGTCCTCCGCAACGGGTCGCCGGTGACCCTGCGGCCCAAGCAGCTGGTCTTCGCCCTGGGCGTCTCCGGCTACCCGAACATCCCCGCGTTTGACGGTGCGCAGTCCTTCCTGGGCGAGCAGCGGCACTCCTCCCAGCACCCCGGCGGCGGGGACTGGACCGGGAAGAAGGCCGTGGTGATCGGCTCCAACAACTCGGCGCACGATATCTGCGCCGACCTCTGGGAGCACGGCGCCGACGTCACCATGGTGCAGCGCTCTTCGACGCACATCGCCCGCAGCGAGTCCCTGATGGACCTGGCGCTGGGGGACCTGTACTCGGAGCGGGCTTTGGCTGCCGGGGTGACCACGGAGAAGGCGGACCTGCTGTTCGCGTCCCTGCCCATGCGCATCCTGCCTGAGGCGCAGGTGCCCGTGTACCAGGAGATGGCCAAGCGGGACGCCGAGTTCTACTCCCAGCTGGAGGCCGCCGGGTTCGACCTGGACTTCGGCGTGGACGGGTCCGGCCTGTTCCTGAAGTACCTGCGGCGCGGCTCCGGCTACTACATCGACGTCGGCACCTCCCAGCTGATCATCGACGGCCGGGTGAAGCTGAAGAACGGGCAGGTCGCCAAGATCACCGGCAACGCCGTGGTGCTGGACGACGGAACCGAGCTGGAGGCGGACCTCATTGTCTATGCCACCGGGTACGGGTCCATGAACGGCTGGCTGGCGGACCTGGTCTCGCCCGAGATCGCTGACCGGGTGGGCAAATGCTGGGGCTACGGCTCGGACACGCCAAAAGACCCTGGCCCGTGGGAGGGGGAGCTGCGCAATATGTGGAAACCAACCAACGTCCCCAACCTCTGGATCCACGGCGGCAACCTGCACCAGAGCCGGCACTACTCCTCCTACCTGGCCCTGCAGCTCAAGGCCCGGATGGAGGGGCTGGAGACCCCGGTGTACGAACTGCAGCCCAGCCACCACACCCGCTGACCGCTGGTTGAGCTTGAAACCCCGGTGGTTGAGCCTGTCGAAACCCCGGTGGTTGAGCCTGTCGAAACCCCTGAAAGGACCATCATGAAGGCAGCACGTTTCCATGGCCGCGAGGACGTCCGGATCGAGGACATCCCGGAACCTGAGCTCCGGCCAGGGGCGGTGAAGATCGACGTCGCGTGGTGCGGCATCTGCGGCAGCGATTTGCACGAATACCTGGAAGGCCCCATCTTCGTCCCCGCCCCGGGGCGCCCGCACCCGCTCTCCCACGAGGAAGCGCCGGTGACCATGGGGCACGAATTCTCCGGAACTGTGTCAGAAGTCGGCGACGGGGTGGACGGGCTCGCGGTGGGGGACAACGTCGTCGTCGAACCGTACTTTGTGGACGGGACCTGCGACATGTGCCAGGCGGGCAGCTACCACCTGTGCCGGCAGATGGGCTTCATCGGGCTCTCCGGCGGCGGCGGGGGCCTGAGCGAAACGATCGTGGTGGACAAGCGGTGGGTGCACCCGATCGGTGACATCCCGCTCGACGAGGCCGCGCTGATCGAGCCTTTGTCCGTGGCTCACCATGCGGTGGAGCGCAGCGGCGTGAAGGCTGGCGATGTTGCGCTGGTGGGCGGCTCTGGGCCGATCGGGCTGCTGACCGCCGCTGTCCTGAAGGGCCTGGGCGTGACCACGATCGTCAGCGAACTGAGCCAGGCCCGCAAGGAGAAGGCCACGTCCAGCGGGGTGGCGGACCACGTGCTGGACCCCAGCCGGGAGGACGTCCCGGCTCGGGTGCTGGAGCTGACGAACGGAACAGGGGCCGACGTCGCGTTCGAATGCGCCGGCGTGAACGCGGTGCTGGACACCATGCTCGACGCCGTCCGGCCCGGGGGAGTGGTGGTGAACGTGGCCATCTGGGGCGCGCCGGCCACCGTGGACATGCAGAAGCTGGTGCTCAAGGAGATCGACCTGCGCGGCACCATCGCCTACGTCCGGGACCATCCCGCCGTGATCAGGATGGTGCAGGAGGGCAAGGTGGACCTCAAGCCCTTCATCACCGGCCGGATTGCCTTGGAGGACCTGGTGGAGCAGGGCTTCGACACCCTGATCAACCACAAGGACACGGCGGTGAAAGTGCTGGTGCATCCGTAGGGAAGGAATCGGCGGCGGGAGGCAAGACCCGCCGTCGTCAGCCTCCTATTCGGAATGCCTGTCCCCAGACAGACCCTCTTTGAGCCACAGGGTGTCGTCCTCCACCCGGTCCAGGTCATCCGCCGCAAAGTAGGCGTGGCCCGTCAGCAGGCCGGGCCGGTCGACTTCCACATAACCGACCCGCAGCAGCCTCTCAGCGGTATGGTGGGGCAGCTTTGACGTCGCGGCAAAAGCGGCAATCCCGGTGTTGACGAGGCCGCCGGTTTCCGGGTCGGTCTGCCCTTCCGCGGTGACGGCTTCCGGATCACCCATTTTCAGGTCTTTGACCTTGCCGACCTTTTTCCCATCAGACGCCACGACGTGCATTCCTTCACGCACCTGTTCGATGACCTCCATGGCTTCTCCTTCAGCCGCAACCAATGGGGTTAACAGCCAGTGTAGGACTGCCGGGTCACCAGTAACAGGGGCGCGACGACGGCGGGCGGCGAGTGCCGCCGTCGGCCTTTCCCTTCCTTCGGCGGGGAGCGCCGTTGTAGGGTCGGGGCGTGATTGTGCCCGATATTTCCCAGGACGCGGTGGCGGTGGCGGATCACTACGACGCGCTCGATCCCGTGTACCGCCGGGTGTGGGGGGACCATGTCCATCACGGGCTGTGGGCGACCGGCCGCGAGACGCCGGGCGAGGCCGTCGAGGCGCTGGCGGACACTGTTGGCGACCGGCTGCGCCTGGTCCGCGGCCAGGCGTGCGTGGACATCGGCTGCGGCTACGGCGCCACCGCCCGACGGCTCGCGGCGGCACGCAGGGTCAGCGTCACCGGCTTCACGCTGTCCGCCGAGCAGGCCCGCTACGCCGCCGCGCATCCGGTACCGGACGTGGAGATCCATGTCCGCGACTGGCTGGTCAACGGCCTCGCAGACGCCTCAGTTGATGCGGCCTGGGCGATCGAATCCAGTGAGCACATGGTGGACAAGCCCAGGTTCTTCGCCGAGGCGCACCGCGTGCTCACGCCCGGCGGCCGCCTGGTTGTCTGCGCATGGCTGGCCGAAACTGGCGCCCGCGGCTGGAAGGTCCGCCACCTGCTGGAGCCGATCTGCCGCGAAGGGCGGCTGCCGTCCATGGGCACCCGCGAGGAGTATGAGGCGATGGCAACGGCGGCGGGCTTCACGGTCACCGGCTACGAAGACGTCAGCCACCGCGTGGCCCGCACCTGGTGGATCTGTGCCGGCCGGCTGCTGAAGGCTTTGCTCGTCGACGGCGGGACCCGCCGCGTGGCCCTCGGGGCACGCCACCGCGGCGCCGTCCTGAGCATTCCCCGCATGATCCTGGCCTACCGCACCGGCGCGATGCGCTACGGGATCTTCACGCTGCAGAAGGCCGGGGATTAGCAGCACCCGGCGGACGGGTTAGCCGCCGCCCGGGGTGATCGTATGGAGCCCCACTTGAGTTGCTGCCCTGACGAGCTCCTTGTCGAAGGCGACGAGGGTCTGCGTTTCAAGTCTGATCGCAGCGGCGAGGTGGATCGCGTCTGCGCTGCGCAGTTTACCCGGGAGTGCGGCGGCGTAGAGGAGGTCCGAACGCGTCAGGTCCACGAGGTTGATTGCGTCCAGCACAGCGTTGACCAGTTCCGGCGGCAGTCCCCGGCGGTTGGCGGTGCAGTGCAGTTGCGTGTGGAGAAGCATCGAGGCTACAAGCCGGTCACCCCTCTGTCCGGCCAACGAGAGGAACTCCGCGGTGGGACCGGACTCCGGTTCCTCGACCACTAGCTTCAAGGCGGCCGAGGTGTCCACATAAACGATCACCGGTCGCCGCGAAGGTCGTCGATCATCTCGGCCGTTTCGACGTCAGAGGCGACGCGCCGGAGCAACCGGAAGTCGACGGGGCTTTCGGATGCCTGCCGCACGCTGCCGGACCTCAGCAGGCGCTCGAAAGGTGAGGCTGCAGGCGGGATGAGGGTGGCGGCAACTTCACCATTGTTCGTGACGTCGATGGTTTCCCCGTTCTTGACCCGTTCCAGGATCTTGCTGCTTTGGTTTCGCAGTTCGCGGTGGGGATTGTTGCCATGGCATACCTCCGTAGCAATCGTAGCATTCGGACGTTGCGGGGCTGGAGGGGTTCTTACACGCGGAGCAGGTGTGCCACGGCCCAGTCCCAGCTGACCAGCTCCTGCTCCAGACGGACCTTCGTCCCGTAGGCGTCATTGCGGAGTGCTTCATACAGCGCAGCTTCGGCGGGCGTTAGCCGGGCCAGCGCTGCCCGTGCCGGGGCTGGCTTCGTACCCCAAACCTCCTTGTGGGCCAGCAGCGTCTCCTCGTCCATCAGCACACTCTCAACATGCGGATGTACCGCCCGGAGCTGGTCCAGGATCCGGAAACCGTGGGTGTCGATGTCGCCCCAGTAGTGGACACGGCACTCCCGCAGCCAGGCCGTGTCCCGCAAGGACGAAAAACCGTAACCGCCGCCGTACAGCGCCAGCGTCCCGGGGCGGTCGGGAAGCGCCAGGAAATTCACCTGGTTCTCGGTGGCGATCACAGTGTCCGCCGGGAGGCGCAAGGTGCTGAAAGCTTCGGCCGTCACGGTGATGTCCCGGGCGCCGCCCAACAGGTCAGCGTCCGGATCCAAAAGCCGGAACCGCACCAGCTCCGGCGGGTGCAGGAATCCGTGGCGCCGGGCAAAGCGTGCGGCAGGGGTGCGGCCGGCGCCGTCACCCAGCGGCACCTCCCGTCCCGCAGCTTCGGGGTCATCCTCGCCGGCCTCCGTATCCGTCGTGCCGTCAACGCGTCCGACGGCGGCCAGCATCTGGTCGATGACCTGCCGGTTCCGCTCCACGAACTTCGTGTGCACGCCGGGCAGACCCAGCTGCCGGACGTAGATTCCCGGCTCCGGGTTGTCGCCCAGCCACAGCGCCACCCGCGCGGCCGCCAGCGCGTCCGGTCCCAGTTCCAGCAGCTTCAGGGGCCGCCGCAACGCCCACTCAACAAGCCGCGGATCCAGCTGGCCGAGGCCGCCGGCGAGCCCACGAAAGGCCGCCGCCTCCCGCGTCTTCCCAACAAACGCGATCTCGTCCTCCACCGAGGCGAACACCGCGGCCGCGGGAACCTGGTTGGTTCCGACGGTCCGCCGTCCCACCTCCGCCGTCTCCAGCGCATAGGCACCCGCTCCGGCAGAAAGCCCAGCCGCCCAGGCACGGACCGCCGCGTAGTCGCTTAGCAGTTCCGCCGCCGTCGGACGCTTCAACGGCCGGCGCCGCGGGTAAGCGCCGGACGGCTCCAAAAGCTCCCGCAACAAGGCCCCGCTGTTCCACGCCTTCAGCGACAGCGCCCGCAGCCCTGCCAGCGACGTCCACGGGTTACCCGCCACGCCGGTCCTTCTCCTCGCGGTACTCCTGGATGGTCATGTTGCGCAGCTGGGAATCGTCGCCGCTGGTGTTGGCCACGAAGCCCACGTGCGAGACGAACGGCTCGATCACGTGGATTTTCTGCAGCGGGGTAACGATCAGCAGCTGCAGCTGCATCCGCTGGAACAGCTCCAGCCCGTACCGCGCCGACTCGTCCGAGCCCCGCCCGAACGCCTCGTCAATCACCACGAACCGGAAACTCCGCCCGCTGCCGGCGTTCCTGCCGGCGCCCTTTCCGGACCCAGCCCGAACTGGAACGCCAGCGCCGCCGCAAGGATGGTGTACGCCAGCTTCTCCTTCTGCCCGCCGGACTTGCCGCCGGAGTCCGTGAAATGCTCGTACTCCTCGCCGGTCTCGGTCCACTTTTCCGAGGCGGAGAACGTGAACCAGTTCCGCACGTCCGTGACCTTCGCCGTCCACCGCTCATCCAGCGTGGTCAGTCCGTCCCGCCCCCGGAAGCGCTCGATCAGCCGCTCCACCTGCAGGTACTTCTGCTCGGAGTACTGGTCCTCGTCGCCGATGGTCCCCTCCGAGCACGCCCGCAGGTCGCTGCCGAACTCCCGCACGTCCTGTCCGACGTTGCCTGGTGCTCCAGCTGGATGTGCCGGCCCTTGTTGTAGGGAATGCCCGCCAGGGACTGGTTGATTTCGCCGATCCGGTTCATGATGTCCTGCCGCCGGCTGTCCAGGAACGCGTTGAACGCGACGACCTCGTGGATGGTGTTCTGGTTCAGCGATTCCTTGAACCGGGCCTCGAAGCGCGGCAGGTCGTTGCTTTCCAGCTGTTCGAGCAGCCGGTTGTAGTCGGGCACGGCCTCCAGTGAGGCGTCGATGTCCGTGGTCTCGGTCGGGTACTTGTTGCGGAAGTCCGCCATCTGCCGGATGGTGCTTTCGGCTGCCCGGGCGATCCGTTTGGCCAGCGCGTCGATGGTGTCCGTCAGGCCGGACCGCACCGTGCTTTCCACGGTCCCCGTGTTCCGGTACGTGAGCGGCTTGCCGCCGAGCGCGGCCTGGGTGAGGCGTCCGACGGCGGCCAGCACCACGGCGTCGTCCGTCACCGGCGTTTCTGCCAGGACAGCCCGGCATTCCTCAATGGCCTCCGCGATGTCCCTGGCATCCTTCTCGTTGGCGCCGAGCCGCTGCTGCAGCTTTACCGCCTTGTCTTCCAGCCGGCCCAGTTCCTCCGTGACCTGCGCCTGCTTGGCCATCAGCTGCTGCAGGACGTCGCTGGCGGACTCGAGTTCCCGCTTCTCGGCCTTGAGGTCCTCGATCCGGCGGGCGGTGAGCTGCCAGCCGATCTCGGCGAAGTCCCGGACCGAGCCGACGATGCCCAGCTGCCGGTTCTTCCGCCCCAGCGTGCCGAGCTGGTCGTTGACCTTGCCGAGCTCGGTGGCCAGCACCTTCAGGCGGCCCTGCACCTCATCCTGTTCGGCGCGGAAGCGGGCCATCTTGTCGTGGTTGTCCCAGCCCAGCACGTAGTTGCGCCGGTCCGCCAGGTCCTTGCGGTCGTCCTTCTCGTGCCTGCCGCGCCCGCCCTTGAGCTGGCCGTTGGCCGTCAAGGCCTTGGGGTAGCGGCGGAAGTCCGCCATGTTCTCACAGCAGAAGTAGTCGAAACGGGCGCTGAGCTCGTCCTGCAGGAAGTCGCGAAAGGGCGTGCCCTGCTTGATGGCGATCTTGGCCGCCAGCGTTCCCGGTTCCGCGGCCCTGGGCGTGTACGATTCCCCGACCCGCAGGTACACCAGGCGGCCCCGCAGGTTGTTGGAGTCCACCCAGCTGCTGACGGCGGCGCAGTGCTCCGCCGGTACCAGGAGGGAGAGGGCGAAACCGTGCAGCGTGCGCTCCGCGGCGCCCTCCCACGCCGCCTCCCCGTCACGGACCCGCAGCAGCTCGCCAACATACGGCAGCTCGGCGTCCTTGATCCCGGTTCCTTCGCAGAGCCTGCGGCGGATGTCCAGCTGGGGGAGCGGGATCAGGTTCCGCCTGGCCTGGAGGCTGGTGAGCTCGGCGGCAATATCAGCGGCCTGGCTGGTCAGCACGGTCCGCGTCATGGTCAGCTCGGTGCGCCGGTCCTGCAGGTTGTCCGAGCCCCTGGCGAGATCCTGCTCCACCCCGGCAAGCCGGGCCTTGTTGGCATCAAACAGCACGCGGTCTTCCGGTGGCTGCAGGCCCAGGTTCGCCGCGGCGGCGGAGTACGTTTCGAACCGCTGCCGCTGTGCCGCGGATTCCGCGGCGAGCCGGGACAGGTCAGCGTCAATCGCCGCCAGCCGGCCGCCGCCGTTGGTCCGGATGTCTTCCTCCACACCGGCCAAGTCCCGGCGCAGCTGCTTGATCTCATCTTTGAGCCGGGCGGCGTCCTCTTCCAGGCGCGTTCCCGTCCGTTCCAGCTCGGCCTGGTGTTCCAGGCTCAGCTGCAGCTTCTGGTCCGTGAACCACGGGTGCAGCTGGTCGCGCTGCTTCCGGGCCAGCCCGTCCTCGGCGGTCATCTTGGCGTGCTGCGCGGCTCCCTCCTTGACGGGCGACAGCAGGGAGATCTGGTCCTTGGCGCGCAGCACAGCGTCGTGGGCCTTCTTCAGGTCGTCGAAGTGGTGGATCAAGTTGGTGATCCGGGCGGCAACATCGTCCTCCTCCAACATGTTGCTGCGCACGAACGACGTGATGTTTTCCACCTGTTTCATGGACACGGTCCGGTGGAACAGCTCCATGGCCTGGTTTCCGCTGATGCCGAACTGCCGTTTGAATGCGGCCGCGTAGGGCTCGAAAGTATCCCGGACGTCAACACCCGCGGCCCGAAGCTTCTTCTTCAGTTTCAGCGGATCCTGGCCGAAGTTGCTGAAGTCGGCCGTGATGGACTGCTCCGCCTCCGCGAGCGAGTAGAACCGGCTGGGCTGCCCGGCCTCCTGCGTCGCCCACAGCGTGATGCCCAATGTGACCCATTTGCCCAGCACGGCGTTATGGAAGACGCCGAGCACCACCGTCAACTGGCCCGTCCCGCGCAGCGCCACCGGCCGGGAGTACTCGCCGCCGGTGCTGCGGGCGCTCTTGTGGAAGCCCCGGACGTAGGACATCAGGGAGCGTTCCTTCTTCTGCGCACCTGCGGCCTTGTTGTACTCGATCTTGTGCGCCGGCAGCAGCAGCGTGGTGATCGCGTCCACCACCGTGGACTTCCCGGAGCCGATATCGCCGGTGAGCAGGCTGTTGGCCCCGTCCAGCCGGAACGTGCGCACCCCCCTGGTGGAACGTGCCCCAGTTGAGCAGCTCCAGGCGGTGCAGCCGGAAGCCCGGGGGAGTGCCGCCGTCGGCCGCTGTATCGTCCAGGCTGAACAGACTCTCCTGCAGGTCCGCTCCCAGGTCCGCCGTCACTTTTCCTCCCCTGCCAGCGATGCGCGGTAGTCGGCCAGCCGGGCGTCGAACTCCTCAAGCCACTGCGCGTCCACGTACGCCTTCAGGATCCGCGCCACCTCGTACGTGTCCGCTTGGCCCTTGAGCCTGCGCAGGAAGCCGAGCTCCACCACCTTCTTGATGTCGGTGCCCAGCCGGTCCAGCACCTTGGCCTCGTTGCTCGTTTCAGGCAGGAACACCGAGACCATGTCCGCGATCTCCTGCTCCGTCATGATGAGCCGGACTTCGCTGCTGTTGGTGTCGAACTCCAGCATGCGGCCGCGGAGCAGCGCCAGCAGCAGGCTGACGTTGAACGTGAGCGTGCGGCGGGCGATCAGCCGGGGGAGCGTGCCGTCCGGGTCCTCGCGGGACCGCAGGAACGCGTAGCCCTCGGATTCGTCCAGGATCAGGTCCAGGCCCAGCACGGAGACATAGTCGCGGACGTGCGGGGTCAGGCCGAGCAGGGACTGCCAGATCTTCTCGTCGTTCTCCGCGTACAGCACGCCCTTGAACAGCCTGGTGACGACGGCGGGAAGCTCCTCCGGCGTGCGGGTCTCGGTGTCGCTGGGGTTCATGCCGGCCTTCCGAAAATGATCTGCTCGATGGTGGCTTCACGGAGCGTGCCGTCCGGCAGTTGCCACGACAGCTGCTGTGATTGGTCCGGGTTGATGGTGGCCCAGTCCGATTCCGTGGCCAGCTGATAGTACGCCACCACCTCCGCCAGGCCCTGGGAAAGCGGATAGGCGGTGGTGACGTCGGCGAGCGTGGCCTGCTCCGTATCGGCCAGGACCGCGTCGATGTTGCCGCGCAGCCGCTCCTTGTCCACGAAGAACTGGCTGAACAGGGCACCCGCGTCCACATCCAGGTCATCGGCGGCCAGGACGGCGTCGTCCACCATCACCTTCCGGCTCGGCTCGTACAGGGGCCGCTCGAACGGCAGCACCACGTCCACGGACGGCGCGTCGATCTCCATGAAGATGCCCGACGGCGGCGCCTCCCGGGTGCCCAGCGCGCCGGACTCCACGCGGCGGACCAGTTGCATGATGCGTTTGTTCTCGAGGAATACCTTGTCGTCCAGGAGCCGGCGCATCTGCTGGGAGAGCTGCCGGACGGTGGCCTGGGTCTGTTCGACGGCGGGCAGCCAGTCCTGGTGCAGGCTGGCCACCGCGTGCAGGCTGTCCGCCTGGGCGAGCGTCTCGATCTGGGTGGCTCTCTGGAGCAGGTCCTGCAGTTCGGTGCGCAGCTGCGGGGACATGAGGTAGTCCCAGAAGCCCTGGAACGTGCGGCCCTGGAGGGAGCTGCTGATGTCCTGCTGGTTGTTGAAGATGGACTCCAGCAGCTCGCCCTGCGTCCCGTCCCAGGTGGCGATCTGTTCGCGCACCTGCCGGTCCAGCTTGCGGAAGTTCTGCTCCACCTCGCGGAAATCGGACAGCAGGTCCTTGGCCAATGTGGTGAGCTGCTGGAGGTGGTCCAGCGCTTCGGGACCGGTCATCACCCGGATGTTGCCGTCGCGGATCCGCTGCATCTCGGCGTCGATCCCGTCCCGCTGGCGCTGCAGCTCGGCGAGCCGGACCTCGGGGTCGGTTTCCGACTGCTGAACCAGCTGCTTCAGCACGGCGAAGATACTGGTAAGCCGTGACTGGGTGGCCACGAAGTCGCGGCCCCGCAGGTTCTCTACCCAGCGGACCACGTCCTCGGCCGCGGCTGTCAGGTCGTAGTGCGGCTCGTCTTCGCCCGGAACGTAGTACTTCCGCAGCCAGGCCCGCTCCGGCGCGGCCCAGTCATCCAGGTAGTCGCCGGCCGCCCGCGGAAACCTGTCCTCCCCCTCGCTGTCGCGCAGATCAAAGAGGACATCGTCCAGGACGTCCACGAGCTGCTGCCGGCCCAGGTTGCGCTGGTTGGGCCCGGTGAATGCGGCGATAAAGAAGGTCAGGGCCAGCGGTGCGTTCTGCGCGCGGAGGAGCGACCAGCCTGCATGGTTTTCACGCAGGGAGTTGATGGCGTAGAAGTCCATGCATGTCCCGGGTCATATATAGGGCGCGATCAGGTAGACGGCATCTTGCACCTAACTCTAGGCGACCGCTGTGACATTCTGCCAAGCAACGGGGGGCGCTCCGCGCGTAAAGGGCCCACACCAGGATCGGGGCGTTTCCCCCTATCCCGCCGGTGCCCGGGCGGGGAAGATGGGCCTATGAAAAAACTTGTGCTGGCTGGCTTCGCCGCTGTTGTCATGGTTACTGGCACCCTCCTTGGTGCCGTCGTCCCGGCCCACGCCGCGCCTGATCCTTCGATCACGGCGGGGCAGATCCTCGTGAAGTTCCGCGACGGCGCTGCTGCCGCGGGCGTGCTGCGCCAGCACGGCCTGGGGAGGGTCCCGGCGTCGGCAGCACCGGCGCACACCTCATCACGGTGCCGGCAGGGAAGGAACTGCAGCTCATCGACGCCCTGGGCCGGAACCCGGTTGTTGAGTACGCCGAGCCGGACTACGTGGTTGCTGCGGCATCGGAGGACACCTTCTTCGGCCGGCAGTATGCGCTGCAGAATGATGGCCAGGACATTGTCAATAACCATGACACCGCTACGTCCACCAAACCGGCACCAATAAAAATCGATGGGGGCACGCCGGACGCTGACGTGGACGCCGTCGAGGCCTGGGCCATCACTTCGGGAACCGGAGTTAGGGTTGCCGTCCTTGATTCCGGCGTTGACCTGGATCATGAGGACATTTCGTCGAAGGTCATTTTACGCGCGAACTTCAGTGGCTCTAACAACAACGACGACAAATACGGTCACGGCACCCATGTGGCCGGTATCGTCGCCGCCACCGCCAACAACAACAAAGGCGTTGCCGGGGTTTGCCCGGGCTGCACCATCCTGGCGGGCAAGGTTCTCAGCGACAACGGGATCGGGACAAGCTCAGGCCTGGCAAACGGCATTAACTGGGCAGCCAGCAACGGCGCAAAGGTCATCAATATGAGCCTGGCGGTTCGCGCGTCCCGCACCCTTGAAGCCGCCGTCAACAACGCCTGGAACAAGGGCGTGGTGCTGGTTGCCGCAGCAGGGAACGGCGGCGGCCAGACCAAGATGTATCCGGGGGCATACCCGAACGTCATCGCAGTGGGAGCCACCGACAACAGTGACGCAAAGGCTTCCTTCTCAACATTTGGCGCCAGTTGGGTGGACATTGCCGCCCCCGGAGTCGCCGTCTTCTCGACCTTCCCGAACCACGAGTCCGCCTTGGCAGGGACAGGCAAGAAGCGGTCCCTGAATTACGACATCGGTGACGGCACATCGATGGCCTCGCCGATTGTCGCTGCCACCGTTGCCCTGACTTGGAGTGCCAACCCCGGTGCGAGCAATTCGGTAGTACGCGCCAAGGTAGAGTCCAGTACCGACCCCGCTGGCGACATTGGTGACTGGGCACATGGCCGGGTGAACGCGTACAACGCCGTCACATCGCCTTAGGACTGGATGTCGGACGCCCTCGTCGCCGCCCACCTCGCGGCACTCCGCGGCGACCGGTCCGATGTCCTCTGCACCTGCTCCACTCTTCCTCGCCGAGGAGGCGTCGGAAGCTGGAGCCGACATCACGTTCGAGGTCAGCGTTGCTGAAGGGGCTGGGACGCGTTCATGGCAGGCGATGCGCCCAATCCGTTGTTGAACGGCCGGGGCCTATAGTCCAGGTGCCCGCCGGGCGGTTTACACACGCCCGGCGGCCCCGATCAAGACAGGCCGGCTGTCACTTGCGGTGCTCGGCCACGGCCTGTGCTTTGGCGTTGGCTTCGCGGATCTGGTCGGTCATGTCGGTATAGAACTCGTCCTGCGGATCCTTGATGCCCCAGCCCCGGCCGAGGTTTTCGATGTAGCCGCACCAGTGCCAACCGATGATCCATGGCTCGGCCACAACCCTCGCCAGCCCGTTTGCGTAGTCCGCGCCGCGTTCGGCATGTGTGCTCATGTCACTGGTTCGGTGGGGGTTCATGTCCGTGGGTACCCAGTTGCCGATGTCAGCGATGACTACAGGCTTGCCGGTCAGGTCGTGCCAGCGGCGAAGGTCATCAATCATCGACTTGTATTCCTCGTCCGACTTCCCGGTGAAGTACTGGACGGAGAGCACGTCCACGAAGGGAACCATCGCACGCAGGGCCGCTTCCGGGATTCCCTTATTGCCGTTGTAGCGGTCGCCGAGGATCAGGTGGTTAGGGTCATACCGGCGGATGGCCTCGGTAATGGTTTTGTAGTACTGGGTGGCGACGTCGAAGAGCTTTTGGTCGTGTTCTTCCTGGCTGAGCCCCTCGAATCCGGGCCAAAACCTGCCGGCTGCGTGGGGCAGCCAGGCCGGGATGTCCACGAGAAAGTAGCCGATCAGGTTTCGGCTGTTCTTGTGGTCGGAGACCATCCGTCGAGCAATCCAGTCCGCGTACTTCTGGAAGTCCTCCCCGAAGACGTCCCGGAAGGCGGGGTGTCCGTTCCAGTCCTCGATCTCCTGCACGCGGATTTGCACGACGTAGGGCATACCTGCGTCCAGCAGGTGTTGATCGGGCCAAGGCAGGGAGTGGCCGAGATCAACGGGGTCCCCGAACCAGTCCAACGCCTCGCCCCAGCCGCCGCTGATGTACTGGGAGGTCCAGCCGATGGTGTTGAAGTTAAGGTCCTTGAGGTCACGGACGACGCCCTTTGTCCAGGACTCACGGGAGCCATACTTGCGCTCGAAGATTTCCACGTTGTGCGGGTAGCGCAGGTCAGTGTCGTCGAGGTGGTTGAGGGCAAGGGAGAGGAAGGGTTTGCCCTCGGGGTCGACGAAGCTCCACGCTCCGTCGTTGTTCCGGGCGACCCGGAAGAAACCAGTGTTCTCTGTTTCAATTGCTGACATGTGAATCGCTCCTTTGCGGGTTCTGCTATTTCTTACTGAGGGACACTGCGGCAATGATGATGGCGCCCTTGATGATCTGCTGCACCGAGGAATCGACGCCCATGAGGACCAAGCCATTGTTCATCATGCCGATGATCAGGGATCCCGCAAGGGCTCCGATGACAGTTCCCCTGCCGCCGAAGAGGCTGACACCGCCCAGGATGACTGCGGCGATGACGTCCAGTTCGAGGCCGACGCCGACGTCGGGGCGGGCCGCGTGGGCGATGCCGGTGAACAGGAGCGACGCCAGACCGACGAGGGCGCCCGTGATGACGAATGACAGAATCACGGTGCGGTGGGTCTTGACGCCGGTGAAGCGTGCCGCTTGGGGATTACCGCCGGTGGCGAAGACCCGGAGCCCGAAGACGCTCTTGTGCAGGAGCAGGAAGCCAAGCGCAACAATCACGATGGTCCAGACCACGGCGATGGGAACGCCGAGGATGTTGCTGTCGCCGAAGATGCTGAAGTACGGACGGTTGGCGATGATCACCGGGCGGGTGTCCGTGATAAGCAATGCGATACCACGTGCGACGCCGAGCATGCCCAGGGTGACCAGGAAGCTGGGGATTCCGAGCTTGACGGTCAGCAAACCATTGACGAACCCGAACAGGACACCGACGGAGATGGCTGCTAGAGCACCGAGCACCCAGAAGTTCGAGATGTGCTGGAGTGCCAAGGCGGAAGCCATTCCGGAGAGCGCGAATACGCTGCCGACGGAGAGGTCGATCTGAGCGTTGACAATGACGAGGGTGACGCCGACGGCGATGATGGACACGATCGCCGTTTGTCTGCCCACGTTGGCAAAGTTCTGCACGCTGAAGAAGACGGGCGAGGCAATGGAGAAGAAGAGCACCAGGCCCACGAGCGCGATGTACACGAAGTATTCGCGGATGAAGTCGAGGGGGGACCGGCTGCCCCATTGCGGCCGGGTCAGGCTAAAGCTGTTGGTGATCGCGCTCATGGCTCTCACGAACCCTTTCATTGAGTCTCGAATAAATGTACTGATCTGTCATGTCCGGCGTGACCTTTTCCGGCTCGCTCATGGACGTGGATGTCATGAAGTAGATTTCGTCGCACAGCTCCTGCAGCTCGACGAAGTCGGAGGAGGCGACGATGATCGCCGCTCCCTCTTCCGCGAACCTGTGGATGACCCGGTAGATCTCCTGCCGAGCGCGAACATCCACGCCCTGAGTCGGTTCGTCGAGAAGTAAGAGGTGCATGCCAGGCTGAAGCCATTTGGCGAAGACGACTTTCTGCTGGTTGCCGCCGGACAATGTCTGGACGGGGCTGTCGATCGAGTTCGTCTTCACCTGCAGTGTCTCCACGAGTCCGCTGATCAGTGACCGTGCAGCCCTGTTATCGACGAGGCCGCCCTTGCGCAGTGACTTGTAGTGTGCCAGGGCGAGGTTTCGCTGGATCGAGTGCTGCATCACGAGGCCCGAACGGTGCCGGTCCTCGGGGACGAGTGCGACTCCTGCGCTGAGCGCCTGCCAAGGGTGCTTGAAACTGACTGTCCGACCGTTGAGCCTGATTTCCCCGGCAGTGCTGCGGCGCATCCCGCCGATCGTTTCCAACAGCTCGGTGCGGCCGGTACCGATTAGACCTGCGATGCCAACAATCCGCCCGGCCTCAGCAGTAAAGCTGATGTCCGAGAAGCGGTCCCCGGCGAGCTCGGTGACCTCGAGCTTCGGCCCGCCGGAGGAGCTGGCCAGCAGCTCGGGGTGCGCGAACCGGTCAAACGCCTCCTTTGGAGGCCCTGGTTCCTGGGGTTCAGCGCCCGTGATCTCGCGGACCAACGAGCTCATCTCCAAATCGGCCACGTCAGCGGTCAGCACCTTCCTGCCGTCGCGGATGATCGTAACCCGGTCCGCCAGCTCAAAGACCTCGGTAAGCCTATGGGTAACGTAGATGATGCCCACGCCTGACTTCTGGATGTCGCGGATGCTGTTGAACAGCAGCAGCTGGTCTGCTTTGGTCAGCGTCGAGGTCGGCTCGTCCAGCACCAGGACCCGGGCGTCTCGATGGACGGCCTTGGCGATCTCGACAAGCTGGCGGGAAGCAACCGAGAGGTTCTCGACCAATTCCCCGGGCGGCAGGTGCAAACCCAGCGAGTCGATGAGTTCCTTGGCGACGGCGTTCATCTTCTTCTTCTGCACCATCCCGAAGGCGTTTCGCAGTTCGTTGCCGAGGAAGATGTTCTGTGCCACCGAGAGTGTTGGGACCAGGCTGAGCTCCTGGAAAACCGTCGCGATGTCTGATTGGACGCGTTCGCGCCCGTCCACCTCCACAACTCCTTCATCCTGGGGCTGGACGCCATCGAGGATCTTTATCAATGTAGACTTCCCGGCGCCGTTGGGCCCCAGCAGTGCGTGGACCTCGCCGGGACGCAGATCGAAGTCGACGTCCTTCAGCGCATAGACTCCGCTGAAAGCCTTGCTGACACCAAGGGCGTGGAGCAGCGGCTTACTGTTGCCCTGCCCCGCTCCGCTGGCTTCCGCCGCGTCCGTCGGGGTTCTTATGCCTGTGTCATTAATTGCTGTTTGCTTGCTGATGTTGGCCATGTCACTTACCTCCGCAGAGTCCCGAGGTCTCGCATGCGTCGAGGACTTCCTGGGCGGTTCGGAATGGAAGATCTCCTCGTACTTCTCCAGAAGGTTCCCCGGTGTCACTGCGACGGCCGGGAGGGCGACCCACGCGGGGACCTTGTTGCCGATCAGAGCGTGTGCGGCTGCCAGGCCCTCCGCGACTCCCTGGTTGTAGGGCTCCTGGGCACCAATAGCCTTGATGTAGCCGCCGCTGGCCATCTCCACGGCGACCTCTGTGCCCAGATCGATGGTCGTGATCGGGACATTGACTCCGGCGTTTCGGAGGGCGGCGACGGACTGCATAGCGGGTGAATCCCAGATAACAAAGAGCCCGTTAACGTCAGGGTTTGCCGTCATGAAATTGGCTGCGGCCGGCCCGACGGCGTTGGTGTCCGTGAAGCCGACTTCCTTGATTTTCACATCTGGGCGGTTCTCCTTGAACCATTCCTTAACGCGCTCGGTGCGCTGGTTCGTGGTGTAGAAATCAACTGCGAAGTCCACGATGCCGGCGGTACCGTTCTCCGGGATGAACTCCGACAGGGCTGCAGCGGCAATCTGGCCGTTGCCCTGGTTGTCCGGAGCGATCACTGCCTGGTAGTCGGAAGGGTATGAGAGTCCGGAGGCAGGCATGTGGATGAACACGAGCTTGATGCCGGCATCCGCGACTTTCTTGTAGGTCTGTGCGGTGGCTACGTCATCAGTGGGGATGCTGATGATCAGGTCCGGCTTCTTGGTGATCAGGTTTTCCAGGTCTGCAATCTGCTGCTGGACTTTGAACTTCGCATCCGTAACTCCGACAACCTCTACGCCGAGTTCGTCGAGGGTCTTTTGAATGCCTTCGATGGTCAGGCGGGACCAATCGATGTCCATGGTGTTCATGGAGATGCCGACAGAGAACTTGCCCTCAGCCACCTTCTTCTTGTCTTCATCGCTGAGCTTGAGGGCGTCCGCAAGGGCGGGTTCCTCCCCGTTCTTTCCCTTGCCCACGATTCCCGCGGGGGAGATCGAGGCGGCGTCGACTGCGTTGGCGCTCTGGGATGTTCCGCTGCTGCCGGCGTCGCTGGAACATCCGGTCAGCGAGATAGCGATCGCGGTAAGCAGCCCGGCCGCGGCGGAAAACGTCTTTCTGCGTGTCATGACAGTGGTCCTTCTGATGGCCAGGGAATCCGGCTGGCGGACTTCAACCTGAGGAATGAAAAGTGGTTGTGGGAATATTGCCGGCGGTTTGTCGGATGCCCCCGATCGGTCCCCGGGATGTGCGCGGGGCAGCCGGACAGCTGCCCCGCGCAGTGTGTTTCCGCTACTCCTTGAAGAACTGCAGATAGGCCTCTGCGAGAGCCTCCGGATCCTCTTCTGCCAGCTGGTGACCCCAGGGCAGGATGACGCCCCTTACGTCCTCAGCAACTTCGCGCATCTGCCGCTCGTTGTCCGCCCCGATGAAGTACTCGCTTCCCACGGCCAGGACGGGCATGGTGAGTTTGGTCTTTGCCGCCTCATGGTTCTGCTCGGCATCCTCGAGTGTGGCTCGGTAGATAGCGAACATGCTCCGCAGCCCACCCGGCGAGGAATAGCAGCGGACGTACTCATCCAAGGCGTCAGGGGTGATCGCCTGCGGGTTGTGCGTCTCATGCTTGATGAAGTAGTTGAAATACTCCCGTTCCTTGCCGGTGATCAGCAGTTCCGGGAAGTCCGGCACGTTGTAGAAGTTGATGTGCCAGAGCCATACATAGGTGCTGACGTTCTCCTTTGTCAGGAATGAGTAGTCTTCCAGTCCGAAACCGGGAAGGATCATCTCCTGGTAGACGAGTTTCTTCACCCGCTCGGGATACTGAGCGGCGACCTGGTAGGCCGTGGAGGCTCCCCAGTCTTCACCGACGAGGTAGAAGGTCTCGTAGCCCAAGTGCGTGGCCAGCTGGGCTATGTCCTCGGCCATGTTCTTCATGTCGAAGCCGCCCTGGGGGTGTTCTGAATCGCCCAGGCCCCGTAGATCCGGTGCGATGACGGTGTAGTACGGGGTGAGCAGCGGGATGACCCGGCGCCAGTGGTAGGAGGTCTTCGGCACGCCATGCAGCAGGAACAGGGGCTCACCCTCTCCGGCGATGGAGTAGTGCAGCCTGACTCCGTTGACGAATGCGCGTCCGTGCTTAGCAGGTACGCCGTTGTGGTCCTGGATGATTTCCATGAATTGCAGCTCCTTTTTCTATTGGTATTTATGGGTTTGGCAGGCGGGGCTTACGCGCAGCCCTCGGTTGACTTGCAGGCCTCGGTCAGCTGGCTGGGGGATCCTGGTGGTATACCTGCTTCCACGCGTCCAGGAGGTTATTCTGCAGAACGGGCACGGCCGGGAAAGCAAGCCAATTGGGAGCAGTGCCACCCAACAGGACCTTTACCGCCATGTCGGCCTCGGCGAGGCCCTGGTCGTAAGGGACCTGGGCGCTGAGGGCCTTAATGTTCCCTCCGGTCGCGAGGTCGGCCGCTACGTCGGAGGCAATGTTGACCGCTGTTATCGGCATCGTCTTGCCCTGCGCCCGCAGCGCCTGGTCAATTCCCACTGCCGGGACTTCCCACTCGGTGAACATTCCCTGGACGTCGGGGTTCGCGGTGAGGAAATTGCCGGCATCCTTACCGGAGTTGGCCGGATCCAGGAACTCGGCAACCTTGATCTTGATGTCGGGGCGGTTATCCTTCATCCAGTCGACGAAACCCTTCATGCGTTCCTTCGTCACGAAGAAGTCCACACCGAAGTCAAGCACGCCCACCGTGCCGCCTTCGGGGATGTACTTGGCCAGCGCCTCAGCGCAGACGGCGCCGTTGCCCTGGTTGTCCGAAGAGACCATGCCCTGGTAGTCCTTGGGGTACTCCAGCCCCGAGGGCACGTTATCCATCATGATGAGTTTGATGCCGGCAGCACCGATCTTGCGATACGCTTCGGCCGTCGCTGTGTCATCCACCGGGATGCTGATGATCGCGTCCGGCTTCAGCTGGATCATATTCTCGATGCTGGACACCTGCTTCTGGACGTCGAAGTTGGGATCGGCAACCCCTACGACCTCGGCGTCGTATTTCTTGAGCCGCTCGGTGATGCCCCGGACCTGCTCGGTGGACCACTCGATGTTCATGGTCTGCATGACGATGCCGACCCGAAACTTCTTCTGCTTGGCTTGGTTGACTTCCTCTTCAGTGAGCTTGATGTCGTCGAGGGTCCCGACTTAACGCCCTTCGGACCGAGGCCGACGATGGCCTCGGCACCAGGTCTGCTGCCTTTACCTGGGCAAGCGGATTCTCGGCGCCAGCGGGTGCACCTCCTGTGTCCGAAGCGCAGCCTGCCAGTAGCGAAGCCATTGTCGCAAGGGCAATGACCCCAGCTGTTGCGGACTTTCTCATTCTCGTTTCCCTTCAGTTGGTCGACGGTGACCCCGATGGCGCCCTTTTTGGGCATGACATTTCTCGGTGTGTGGCGTTGGTGCTGCTATTGGGTAATTGAGGAGCGACGGTTCAGGCGAGTGCCGTCGCGAGGGCAGGGGGCAGCGGCGACAGGACGAGGCCTCCCGCGGCCGATGCTGCGCGGATGGCGGCAGCCTTGTCTGAGGCCTTCAGGAACATTTCCGCGTGGTGTCTGACCAGGAAGAGGCCCAGGGAGCAAGGTCCATAGTGGGCTTGAACCCACTGGACTGCCTGTCCCGCCATTGCCCAAGGTCCCTCCGCGGCTCAACGGCACCGCTGTCCACGGTCGTGATCGACGCGGGCGAACCTTAGGAGTCAACAGAGACGACCAGGCTTGCCCACAGGACGCCGGCCTCGAAGACGCCGACGACCGCTGTGGAGTGTAGGGGGATGAAGCGCAGGATGCCGAGCGTGACGTCATCGCCCGTGCAGCCCGTCTCCGTGAGCAGTTCTTGGACGTGCGCCCCTCTGCGTCCGGGTTGCGTAGTTCGACGTAGGGACGGAGCGCCAGGATCTGCAGGATGTTCTCAACCATTTCGCGCTCCTTCCTCTTCGTCGAGTTTTTCCGTGATCGTTTACGGTCTAACCATCGTGAACGTTTACGGTCGACGTGTCAAGGGTCACACAAGAAGAATTATCGGAAGTTTGCGAAGCTAACTGCGCTGGGTAACTGCGGGGGCGGAGCTCATCCGGACAACGAGCGTCGGCGGGCTTGGGGTGCGGTCCACCTCGCGGCCGCCTATTGCGCCCAGGAGGACTTCGATGCTGGCGTCCGCGAGAGCGGTGAAATCCTGTCGGACGGTCGTCAGTGGGGGCAGGAAGTAGTCGGATCCCTCAATGTCGTCGAAGCCGACGATGCTGACGTCCTCAGGTACGCGCACACCTTTTTCAGCAAAGGCCCGGATCACCCCCAAAGCAGTGTGATCGCTGGCGGCAACTATGGCTTGGGGAATGTTGCCCTCCTCAACCAGTCGCAAGCCTGTCTCGTAGGCCCACTTGGGGCTCCAGTCTCCCTCAAGGCACAGTCCGGGGAGCAGTCCCGCATCTCGTAGCGCGGCTTCCCATCCCTGCTTGCGGACGCGCCCATCAAACCAGTCCATGGAGCCTGCGAGATGGGCGATGTCGGTGTGACCCAGTTCGATAAGATGCTCAGTCGCCAAGCGTGCCCCCAGCTCCTGGTTTTCGAAGTACGTGAAGACGTTGGGTGTCGATGTGGCCCCCGCGGCGATCATCTCGACCGGAACCCGGACCGAGGCGCTCCAGACTGCCGAGGCCATTGATACGATCGGCGCGATGACGATGATTCCGTCCACGCCGATATCGTCCAACGTGTCCAGGGCCTTTTGCACGGAGTCCCCGTAAGGCGCCTCGACTGTCACGACGGTGGTGGAGTAACCCTTCTTTCGGGCCGTGTTTTCGAGGGCCATCAGCGTGCCCACTGGTCCGAAGCGCGGGGAGCCGTCAGTGAGAATGCCAATGGACGTCGATCGGCTGGTCACCAAGGTGGTAGCTGCACGGTTGCGGCGATACCCGATGTCCTTTATGACTTGCCGGACCCGTTCACGGGTTGCAGCATTGACGTCCGGAGCATTGTTAAGGACCCGCGATACGGTCCCGTAGGAGACGCCCGCGATCCGTGCAACATCGGTGATGTTCGGCTTGCGGGGCGACGATGATCTAGGCGGTCTTGCCTCGGCGTCTTGTTGCCTCACTACTCCTGCCACGGACCCTCTCCACTCTATCCATCGATCCTCAAGGGAAGCCTGGCTGCGTGGTCAAGCCTACAGACTCACGAAGTGCAAGCTGCGACAATTTGGCATACGAGCCATAGGAATGAGCACAAACCTCGCTCGGCGCTCGCCTCCGGTGTGCCGGCACCAGTCTTATGAGGTGCCGGGAAGGCGGCGGCGGCATTTGACCCATTGCCCGGGCCGCCTTGCGCGGTGCATAGCAAGATGAGCCCGGGACGCACTAATGCTGCTGCGGCACAGTGCTGCCATGGGCGCCAGCGCGGATGGAGCTGTCGCGCACCACAAGGGTCGGCGGGATCGGCGTGCGGTCGACCTCCCGTCCCTCCATGGCCCCGAGGAGCACCTCGGTGCTCATGAGCGCCAATGCCGTGAAGTCCTGGCGCACGGTGGTCAGGGGAGGCAGGAAATAGTCTGACCCTTCAATGTCATCGAACCCGACGATGCTGACATCGTCCGGAACCCGGATGCCGTTCTCGGCGAAAGCGCGGATCAGCCCGAGCGCGGTGTGGTCGCTCGCGGCGAAAATTGCCTGCGGAACCCTTCCCTCGCGTACCAGCCGGAGACCCGTCTCGTAGGCCCACTTGGGGCTCCAATCACCTTCGATGCACAGCCCCGGCTCGAGTCCTGCATCCCGCAGCGCCGCTTCCCAGCCGCGCTTGCGGACCCGGCCATCGAACCAGTCCATGGAACCGGCAATGTGCGCGATGTCGGTATGACCCAGGTCTATGAGGTGCTGGGTGGCGAGCCTCGCTCCCAGCTCCTGGTTCTCGGAGTAGGTGAAGACGTTGGGAGTTGACGAGGCTCCGGCGGCAATCATTTCCACCGGTACGCGGCACGTGGCATTCCAGACGGCTGCTGCCATGTCCACCATTGGGGCAATGACGATGATTCCGCCCACGCCGGTATCGTCCAAGGTGTCGAGCGCTGCCTGAGCCGACTCTTCGTAAGGCTTTTCGACGCTGATGACGGTTGTGGCGTAACCCTTCTTGCGGGCAACGTTCTCGAGGGCCATCAGCGTCCCCACCGGGCCGAACCGGGGCGAGCCGTCGGACAGTATGCCGATGGACGTGGACTTGCTGGTGACCAGCGCCGTGGCTGCCCGGTTCCGCCGGTAGCCGATGTCCTTGATGATCTGAAGAACGCGTTCGCGGGTTGCGGCGCTGACATCAGGAGCGCCGTTGAGGACCCGCGAGACCGTGCCGAAGGAAACCCCGGCCATACTTGCTACGTCGTTGATGGTGGGCTTCCGGCGCCGCGGTGGGGCATCCGGCAGCTTCTCGTTTGCCTCAGGTGGAACAGTCACGCCTGCCACACTCTCTCCTGTCTTGCACCTCACGCCCGCAACCTCGAGGTTCCGTGCCTTTTGATCTTACGTCGGCCCGGACGTCACCGCCCGCTGGAATAGCCCAAGATGTGATGCTTGACACCGTTCTCCGTGAACGTTTACGATAGTGGCCGTAAACGTTCACGGTAAATTCGTAAACGCTAACGGAGCAACATTTCAATGACGAAAGGAGCGGGATGTCCCACCGCATCGCCCACGCACTCGCGCTCGATCCGGCTGCCCGGCTTCGGGATGTCGACCAGGCCCAGTGGGACCATCTCGAAGTGCTCCTGGAGGATGCGGCGCCCGGCGAGCTTGGAGCCGCTGTCAATGCGTTTGTGGCTGCCGGCACCTCGGCGGTCGTCGGAATCTTCGATGACGATCTTCTGTGGGCGAGCCTGGTCGTCTCAGTCGACAACTCGGGCAAACCCGTGTCAGTGTCCACCGTTCGCGGCCCGGCCGCCGAACCGGGCAGTGACATGGCGAAAGCGGCCAATGAGGCAGTGAAGTGGGTTCAAACCCACCACGGGCCGTGTTCCCTGGGCTTCTTCGTCGACAGAGCCCATGCAGAGGAGCTCCTGAAAGCTTCAGACAAGGCCGCTGCAATCCGCACAGCCTCGGCCTCCGGCCGACTCGTGCTTTCCCGGTTCCGGCCGCCCTGGCCATTGCCCTCGCCTGATCCATCCCAGGCATCCACCCCTACCCATCCACCCAAAGCACTGGAGAACAATGATGATCCGCAGGCTTCCCATTGTGGCCCTTGCCGCAGTCCTGTCACTTTCCGTCGCTTCCTGCAGCAGTTCGACAACAGGCACGTCTAACGCTCCCGACGCCGGCGTGTCCGAGAAGGCCCAGCAGGCCCTTGAGGAGATCAGGGGACAGGTCCTGAGCAAGGGACCCAACGGCGAGACGCCCTCCCCGGCGTCCGCAGCAGAGCTGACTCCCGAAGAGATCGAGAAGGTCAAGGCACTAAACGCAAAGGCCGCCGTCGTGATGCATTACGGCGGCAACGACTGGGCTACCGCCCAGGTCAACGGACTTAAGAGCGAGTTCGAAAAACTCGGCATCAAGGTCATCGCCACAACCGACGCGAACTTCAAGCCGGACAAGCAGGTTTCGGATATCGAAACTGTCATGACGCAGGACCCTGACATCATCGTCTCCATCCCCACGGATCCTGTGGCCACGGCCTCCGCCTACAAGAAGGTCGCGGAAGCCGGCACGAAACTCGTCTTCATGGACAACGTTCCCCAGGGGCTGACCGCCGGGCAGGACTACGTGTCTGTTGTTTCCGCTGACAACTTCGGGAACGGCGTGGTTTCTGCCCACCAGATGGCCAAGGCGCTCGGCGGCAAGGGGAAGATCGGGCTTGTCTTCCACCAGGCCGACTTCTTCGTGACCAAGCAGCGCTATGAGGGCTTCAAGGAAACGATCACGAAGGAATACCCGGAGATCCAGGTCGTCGAGGAGAAGGGCATTGCCGGTCCGGATTTCGCCGGCGACGCCCAGGCTGCCGCCAACGCAATGCTGAGCAAGTACCCTGACCTGTCCGGCATCTGGGCGGTGTGGGATGTTCCCGCAGAAGGCGTGATGGCAGCAGCACGCGCCGCCGGCCGGCAGGACCTGAAGATCGCCACCGAGGACCTCGGCAAGAACGTCGCGATTGCCCTCGCAAAGGATGAACTCGTCGTCGGCCTGGGAGCACAGGTTCCGTTCGACCAGGGTGTCACCGAAGCCCGGCTGGCTGCAGGGGCGCTCATCGGCAAGGAAGCGCCCGCTTATGTGGCGCTGAGTGCACTCCCGGTTGACCACTCCAACGTCCTGGAAGCCTGGAAGCAGGTCTACCACGAGGACGCCCCCAAGGATATCCAGGACTCCTACAAGCAGTAGCCAAAACCGGCGGTGCGGGGGCCCACCCCCGCACCGCGCCGAAAGGGCAACGATGAACACCGCAGACAATGTCGTCGAGATGCGCTCGATTTCCAAGGGCTTCAACGGCGTTCCCGTATTGAAGGACGTAGATTTCGACGTCCGCAAGGGCGAGGTCCACGCGCTCGCAGGCGGCAACGGCGCAGGGAAGTCCACGCTCATGAAGATCCTCCAGGGCGTGTACCAGGCAGACGCCGGCGAGATCCTCATTGGCGGCAAACCCGCCGCCATCAACTCCATCCACGACGCGAAGGCAGCCGGGATAGGAATGGTCTTCCAGGAGTTCAGCCTGGTACCGAGCCTGACTGTTGCAAAGAACATCTTCCTTGCCGCGGAACCGCTCGGCACTGCCGGACTCATCGATGACCGTGCCGCGGTGCGCCGGGCCAGGGAAGTCTTCAACGAGATGGAGGTCGACGTCGATCCCCGCGCCGAGGTCTCGCGGCTCGGCACCGCATATTGGCAGCTGACCGAGATCGCCAAGGCGCTCGCGCAGAACGCCCAGGTGCTGATCATGGATGAGCCCACTGCAAGCCTGGCCCGGCATGAGTCCGAGGCACTCTTCGAACTTATTGACCGCCTCAAGCAGCGCGGGATCTCGATCATCTACATCTCACACCGCATGGATGAGGTGTACAGGCTCGCGGACAGGATCACCATCCTCCGCGACGGCCGGCACCTCCTCACAGCCCCGCTGACGGACGTCACTCCCGAACAGATCGTGGAAGGCATCGTCGGCAAGAAGATCGAAGGCCAGCTTTCCTATCGTGCCCGTGACCACGCAGTGCATGACGGGGCGCCGCTGCTGGAGGTCCGAGGGCTCAACGCGGGGCCACGGGTTCGGGACGTTTCCTTCGCGCTCCGGCCCGGCGAAATCCTCGGGCTGGCAGGGCTGATGGGAAGCGGTCGAACCGAACTCGCCCGCACCCTCTTCGGCATTGACAAGGCGGACAGCGGCGAGGTTCTCCTGCGGGGCAAGAAGGTCACGCTTGGCTCGCCCCAGCAGGCCATCGACGCGGGCCTCGCCCTCATCCCGGAGGACCGCAGGGCCCAGGGCCTCGTCCTGGAGCACTCGGTCCAGGACAACCTGCTGCTTCCCCTCCTCGGGAAGATCCAGCGGGGACCCCTCCTGGACGGCGCCAAGGGCAAGGAATTGTCCTCCTCCCTGATCAAAAGGTTCGCAGTGAAGGTGGCCCACCCGCACCGCCCGGTACGGCTCCTCTCCGGCGGCAACCAGCAGAAAGTGGTGATCGCCAAGTGGCTGGGCACCGATCCGGACATCCTGATCCTGGACGAGCCAACGGCGGGCGTCGACATCGGCACCAAGAGCGAAATCCTGGACATGATCCGCGAGCTGGCCAGCGCCGGCAAGGCTGTCATCGTCATCTCTTCCGAGTACCCGGAACTACTCGCGGTCAGCGACCGCGTCCTCGTCCTGAAGGACGGCTCCATCATCCGCGATATACCCCGCAGCGACATCGCTGACGAGGAATATCTCCAACTCGCAGTACAGGGAGTCTGAAAGTGAGCAAGGCAAACACCATCGCGCCCCGGGACACCGCGGCATCCCGCAATTTCGGCGCCATCCTCAAAGACCTCGACTGGCGTCGCTACGTCATCTACATCGGCTTCGTCGTCGTCTTCCTTTTCTTCGCCGTCCTGCTCCGCGACCAGGGCTTCCTGTCGCCGAACAACCTGCTGAACATCTTCCGGCAGACCGCCACCATCACCGTCATCGCCGTCGGCATGACCTACGTGATCGCCTGTGCAGAAATCGACCTCAGCGTCGGGTCCGTGGCCGGGCTCTCAAGTGTGTGCACTGCGATGGCCCTGTCCCAGTTTGGCCTGATCCCCGGGATCCTGGCAGGGCTCGCCGTCGGACTGGTGGTCGGCTCGATCAACGGTGCCCTGGTAAGCCTCCTTGGCATACCGTCCTTCCTGGTGACACTGGGCATGCTGGGGATAGCCGTGGGCGTTGCGCAGTGGATTACGGCGTCGGCGCCCCAGCCCATCCTGAATGACACGTTCAACATGCTGTTTGGATCCGGCAACTTCGGTCCTATTCCGGGCCTGGTGGTCTGGAGCGCGGTCTTCGTGGCCATCGGCGCCGTCGTGCTGAACCGCACCAAGTTCGGCCGCCAGGTCCTGGCCACGGGCGGCAACCGCAATGCCGCGGAGTTCACCGGCATCAACACCAAGCGCATCAAATTCAGGTGCTCCTCATCTCAGCCATGGCGGCAAGCGTCGCCGGCATGCTGTACGCCGGCCGTCTCCAGTCCGGTCGCTTCCAGTGGGGATCGGGAGACGAACTCTCCGCCATCGCTGCCGTCATCCTGGGTGGAACCAGCCTCTTCGGCGGGTTCGGCTCCATCATCGGAACCCTCTTCGGTGCCCTGCTGATCGGGCTCATCAACAACGGACTGATCCTTGCCGGGCTCGACAGCAGCCAGCAGCAGGTGGTCCGCGGCGCAATCATCATCCTGGCCGTCGCCCTGGCACGGAAGAAGTAGCGCACATGCCACCCACCTCCTCCTCTTCGGCTCCTGAAAGGCAGAAGCAATGAAACTCGGTTACTGTTCCATCACCTGGGGCGGCGTCGTCGGCCACCCGCAAGGCGTAACAAGCGTGAAGGACCTCTTCTACCTGACCCACGGGTCCATGCGGGACGCCGTCCAGGACATCGCCTCAGTCGGCTACCAGGGTGTTGAAATGTTCGACGGAAACCTCGCGGAGTACGCAGATAAGCCTGAAGAACTCAAGGAAATCGCGGGTACGCCGGCGTAGAACTGACAAGCGTCTACACCGGGGCGAACTTCATCTACGCTGACATCCTTCCGGACGAGCTGCACCGGATCCACCGGGCTGCCGAGTTGGCCGCAAACTTCGGGGCCGAACGGCTGGTAGTAGGAGGCGGAGCCCGCCGCGCGGCCGGCACCACCGAGGAAGACTACCGGCGGCTCGGCGAAGGGCTGGACAAGGTAACTGACATCGCAGAAAGCTTCGGGTTGTCGGCGAGCTACCACCCGCACCTGAGCACCATCGTGGAGAGCCCGGATGAACTGGACAAACTGATGCCGCTCACCCGGATCGGCTTCTGCCCGGACACCGCCCATCTTGCCGCGGGCGGGGCCGACCCGGCCGCAGTCATCCGGAAATACCCGGACCGTATCCGGCACGTCCACCTCAAGGATTTCCAGCAGGCTCCCTTCACTTTCCTCCCTCTGGGGCAGGGCGAGCTGGACTTCCCGGACATCATCGCTGCCATCCGGGAAAGCGGGTATGACAGCTGGCTCATGGTCGAACTCGACAACTACGACGGCGACCCCCGGGAAGCAGCCGCCATCAGCAAGAAGTACCTGGAAGAGCTCCTCTCTCACTAATTTTCAACCGCAGGGCACTGCCATGGACGGCATTTGCCCTGCCTTCCGGAAGGAAAAGGATTCACATGCAGAACCTCAACGTCGGCCTCATCGGAGGCGGCTTCATGGGCAAGGCCCACTCGCTGGCCTACGCCGCCATGCCCATGTTCTTCTGGCCCGCACCGGCATTGCCGGTCCGAAAGGTCATCGCTGAAGCCAACGAGGACCTTGCTTCGGAAGCGGCCCGCCGCTTCGGCTTCGAAAAGTCCACCTCCGACTGGCGCAGCATCATCGACGATCCGGACATACACGTCGTCGACATTGCAACGCCCAACCACCTCCACGCCGAGATTGCCATTGCCGCCGCAGAGGCCGGCAAGCACATCATCTGCGAAAAGCCCCTGGCCCGTACGGGCGAAGAATCCAAGGCGATGTACGACGCGGTCAAGGACAAGAACCTCGTTCACATGGTGGCCTTCAACTACCGGAGGACCCCTGCTGTTGCGCTGGCAAAGAAATACATCGAGGAAGGCGCCATTGGCCGCATCCTCAGCTTCCGCGGGACCTACCTGCAGGACTGGAGCGCGGACCCCAACTCACCGCTCTCCTGGCGCTTCCAGAAATCCATCGCAGGTTCCGGCGCCCTCGGCGACATCGCAACGCACGTCATCGATATGGCGCGCTACCTCGTGGGCGAGTTCAGCGCCGTCAATGCCGTCCTGTCCACCTGGATTCCCGAGCGGCCGCTGCAGTCCGGTGGCGCAGACGCGCTCGGCACTGTGCGTGGCGGAGAAGGGCCCCGCGGCCAGGTTGATGTGGATGACGAAGTGATGACCATGATCCGCTTCGCCAACGGTGCCGTGGGGTCCGTGGAAGCGACCCGCAACGCCTATGGCAGGAACAACTACATCACCTTCGAAATCCATGGCACCGAAGGCAGCATCGTGTTCAACTACGAGCGGCGCGACGAGCTGCAGGTCTGCTTCGCGTCCGACCCGGGTGACCGCCGCGGATTCCGCACTGTCTACACCGGACCTTCCCACCCCTATGGTGAAGGACTCTGGCCCATCCCTGCGCTCGGCATCGGATACGGTGAAACGAAGATCATCGAGGCTTACGACTTCTTCAAGGCCATCGCAGAAGGCGGCAGTGTCAGCCCGAGTTTTGCCGACGGATACCAGGTGGCCCTCATTGACGACGCAATCGTCGAGTCCGCTGCGAAGGAATCGTGGGTCGAGGTTCAGCAGATCAACAGTTGACCAGACGGGAGGGGCGGCCGGGCCGCCCCTCCCGTCCCGGCACAGGGACAGCGGAGGACGCACAAATTGCCAGATACAACTGCCATCCAAGAAGAAGCGCAAGTCTGGCTAATGCCAGTGTTTATCGCAAAACCAGGGCAAGAAGCGGAGCTTCAGGAAGCACTCGCCAGGCTGCAGTCAGCGAGCAGAAAAGACGCCGGATGCCTCGAATACACGGTCTTCGCTGACGGTCAGAGGCCGGGTACGTTTGTCCTCTTTGAAGGCTGGGCCCGGCACGAGGACCTTGCGGCCCACAACGAAGAAGACCATGTGAAGGAATTCGTGAAAAAGGTGCAGTCACTGCTGGCCGTACCGTTCTCCGTCACTCCCATCACGCCTCTTGTCTGACCGCGGCGAAGTCCGGGTGAGGGCGCCCTAGCCACATGCCTGTTACAGTCAGGCTCCATGACCGAACTTGGCCCCGACACTGCCCCCACGGTCGGCTTCCTCCACACGGCGGAGGTCCACGTGGCGGCGTTCGAGGCCTTGGGCCGGGAGCTCCTGCCCTCCGCCGACACCGTCCACCGCGTAGATCCCGCCGCCCTCGAGCTTGCCCGGCAGGACACGACGGCGGAGGGCGTACGGGCCGTCGTCGCCGCCCACCTCACGGAACTCCGCGGCGACGGGTGCGAGGTAGTCCTCTGCACCTGCTCCACCCTGGGCGGGATCGCGGAGGAACTCGCGGGCGACGGCCTGAAGGTCATCCGGATCGACCGGCCCATGCTCCGCCGGGCCGTGACCCTCGGGCCGCGGATCGGAGTCCTGGTGGCGCTCACCAGCACCGTCGAACCAACCACCCGCCTCCTCGCCGAGGAGGCGGCGGAAGCCGGAGCCGACATCAACGTGGAGGCCAGCGTTGTGGAAGGTGCGTGGGAGTCGTTCCTGGCGGGCGATGCGGAGGCCTATCACGCAAGCATCGCCAAGGCGGCGCGTCCGCTCGCAGCCCGTTGCGACGCCGTCGTCCTCGCCCAGGCCAGCATGGAACCTGCCGCCGCCCTCCTCGCCGGGCTCGAAACACCTCTCCTCACGAGTCCCCGATCCGCCGTCGAAGCCGTCGCGGCCGTCTTGCGGCCAGCCCCCAGTCTGTGAACCCGCAGTCGGCCTAACGCACGCGGATGTTCGACGGCTGGCCTGGGACGTCCAAGGGGTTCATTCCCACGGCCCGTGCCTGCAGCACGCACCACTTGCGCAGCTGCATGCCAAGCACCTTGGGGAGTGATCCGTGGTGCTGCTTCACTAGCGGTGCGCCAACCGCTCCGAACATGGAAACGCTGATGCCGGTGTCCCCGTGAAGATGCGGATCATTAAGCACCGACCGCCATGCCCGTTCCAGCGCCTTGGCCGCGGCGTCCTTGCTGCCGTTGACACCCTTGAAGGTCCTGTCGAGATGAGCCTGCATCCGCTGCTGCTCGGTCAGCCCGGGAGCTTTGGCCGTCGCCGCCGGCGGGGTTGCGGCCTTGGCTGGTGCGGGCGCCGGTGCGGGTGTGGAAGCAGCGGGATGCCGGGCACTGTGATCATCTAGTGGGGTGCCCGCCAGCATCAGGTCGGCAAGCTCCCCGTGCAGCGCGGCGATCTGGCGGTGTATCGCGCTGATCCGCTGGGCCCGGCTCGCGTTCTCGCTCTGCTTCGACCCCTGGAGCTTGGCTTTCACATCAGCCGGAAGGCTGGTGCGGAACAGCGCACACAGGGCGGCGGCGAGGCCGAGCCGCGTGCCGCCGTCGGGCAGGATAAGCGGCGCCGGACTCGTGGCAGCCGACAGGACAGCGGCCAGGTCCGGCAGGCTGCCGTAGACCCTGCCCCAGCGGATGCGCTCAATGACGGTCCGCTCATCCACCTGCGGGGAGTACACGCTCTGCATGAGGCGCAACTGCACGGGGTCGAAGCCCGGGAAATGCTCCGGAAGGATCGAGATCCGCAGGGCTGACCGGACGGCGTCGAGTTGGCGCGATACCTGCTCCACGGGGTTGGCCATCATCAGCCCGCCCTCCAGCTCCCACCGCGCCCCCGTGTCCGCCGCACACACGACCCGCTGGGGGAAGCCCTTCCACTCGCTGACCATCAGCGTCCCGTGCCGGGCGTTGTAGAAGAACCAGTCCACCTCCGCCACCGGCCTGCCCGGTGCGTCGACCCGGCAGTTGCTGAACGCCCAGACGTCGTGGTCGAGCAGCTCGCTGAGCTTCGCAACATCGCGCGGGGAGGGACGGTGGGCAGCTGAATTGGCGGAAGGAAAGTGCAGCAACGATGGCCTTCTGGGGAGCTCAGCCAGCCAAGGGACCCCCACGCCCAAAACCAGTCGCGCCTCGTGCGCTACGTCATCATCACCGGCGCGGCGGTCCTGCCGCAAGGCCTATCCGGCATGAGTCCTCCCGCCCAGCCAAGTGCAAGATTGGGCTTTTTGGCTCGAATCAGTCCTGCTATAGCAATGCCCTTCGTGGAAGACTTCGCGTATGGGCATCGAGCAATGGTGGACAAGGCTGCAGCCATCCACGCGGGAATGGCTGATTGAGAACAACGGCGGCGTGGTGCCGGAAGACGTGGTGGCCGAGATCGCCCGCGCCGGGGGACCGGCCGGCACCGATCCGTGGTGGGCAGGCCAGGGCGGGGAACCGGGCCACTATTTCCCGGACGAAGCCATTGATTGGGTCGAAGCGATGGCGAATGATGAAAATCCTGCTTAAGAAGATGCTGCCCGCTGCAGCCCTGGGAGGTGGCCTTGAACGGAGTCTCTGGTCTGAGCGGACCGCACTGGCGCAGGGTCATGGCCGCGCTTGCCAGCCGGGAGGCGCGGACAGCGTACGCGCAGATTGTGCTGGGTGAAGACGTCCTTCCCGACGCGAAGGAACAGCGGCGCTCCAAGGCCATTGGGATGCTCCTGGAAGCCGGCCTGGTCGAGTGGTCCGGCGACAAGGGACTTGAGGCTTCTGACGCGGTCTTCCGGGATCTCCTGTCGCAGCACCCGAAGCGCCAGCCGAAGACCGGGGTGGACCGCTTCCTGCGGCTTGGCCGGATCGACCGGTACCCGGCCAGCCCGGCGGACCGGCGGCAGCTCCTCGCTTGGGTGGTGGGCCAGGCGATCAAGCCGGGGGAGGACCTCACCGAGCGGCAGGTCAACGAGCGGCTCCTGAACTACACCGACGACGTCGTCTTGTTGCGGAGGTATCTCGTCGACTTCGAGCTGCTGGAAAGGACGGCCTCCGGGTCCTCGTACCGGCGGGTGGCCGACGAGCCTGCCTGAACGCCGCATGCAAGAATGACGCCATGACCCACGAACAGCACCACTTCACCGTGCCGCAAGCCACCGCCGACCCCGGGTTTGAAGCCGCCTACCAGGCCGCGGAAAAGAGCCTGGCTGAAGGCGGTATTCCCATCGGCGCAGCGCTCGTCCGGGGCGGCATGATCGTGGCCAGCGGGCACAACGAACGGGTCCAAAACGCCGATCCGATCGCGCACGGGGAAATGTCCGCGCTCCGCGCCGCCGGCCGGCAGAAAAGCTACCGGGACACCACCCTCTACACCACCCTGGCCCCTTGCGCCATGTGCGCCGGCACCATCATCCAGTTCAAGATTCCCCGCGTGGTGGTGGGGGAGGCACGGACGTTCGACGGCGAACTTGAGCTTCTGCGGTCACGCGGGGTTGAGGTGGTGGTCCTGGATGATCAGCGGTGCGTGGACATGATGCACGCCTTCCAGTCCGCCCACCCTGAACTCTGGTCCGAGGACATCGCCGAGTAGGTCCGCGGGCGGTCAGCTGCGGCTCAGCATAAGTCATCCTTCACCCTGCGCGTCTCGCCGTTTGCTTCGACAAACACCGTGGTGGTGCGGCACGTCTCGCCATTCTCGGTGGTCGTGTATTGGCTGCCCAGCTTCGTCACGTTTCCGAGCTCGACATAGTGCTGTTTCCAGTCGAGCGAGTACTGGGTGCTCTCATCCGGGGAGTCCCACTGGTCACGGGAATTGGTTGTGTTGTAGTAGCCGCCATGGTTCCGCACTACGTGGCGGTACTCGTAGGTGGTTCCATCATCGAAGACGAATTCGTTGTGTTCCACGTGGGCTCCGGCACCGTCGTCGGTATGCGCTGCCAAGGCTGGAGAGGCAGTGAAGGTGAGGGCGACGCCTGCGCAGGAGGCGACAAACAAGCGCGAAATGCGGTTCATTGTGGGGGTCCTTTCGTTTTCTCGTCGGGCTCCCCAGCGCGCGGTGAGTGAAGCGTAGCGACCAGTGATCGCCCCGTCAATCACCTATTTATTGCCCCGAGGAGGGCGGGCTTACTGGCGTCCAGCACTCCCGGGGAGTAGATTTCCCGTTGTCACCCACCGTTGGGGAAGATGTGTCCGGCGGCGGAGGTCCGTACGCCAGGGCGCCCTTCGGGGCTTGTTATTGGGGAAACAGTGCCACGGAAGCTGTTCTGCGAAATCTCGCCACTGACGTACCGCATGTCGGTCCAGCGCATGATCCTCAACCGGCGGGTCCAGGATCTCCTCTCCACCGCAGTCTTCGCCCGCCAGCGGCATGAGGAACCCCTGCCTGCACTCGTGTACCGCCACAATTCCTTGATCCGGCGGAAGCTCGGCAATGTCGACCTGCACCTGCAGGAGAACAAGGCCGTGAGCCTCGGCATCGCGGCTGCCCTGGTGAACTCGGTGGTGATCCGCCCGGGGGAGACCTTCTCCTTCTGGAAGCTCGTGGGCAGCTGTACGGAGGCCAAGGGATACCGGGAAGGCCTGGTCATCAATCACGGCCGCTCCGACTCGGGCATCGGGGGAGGGCTGTGCCAGTTCACCAACCTCCTGCACTGGATGGTCCTGCACAGTGAACTGACCGTCGTGGAACACCACCATCACGGCGACCTGGATCTTTTTCCGGACTTCAACCGCCAGATCCCGTTCGGCTCGGGGACCTCGATCATCTACAACTACCTGGACTACCGGGTCCGCAACGACACCGGCCAGGCCTACCAGTTCCTGGTGAGCACCACGGATGAACACTTGTGCGGTGAGCTCCGCGCCGAGCGGGTCCCGAACGTGAAGTTCCACATCCGCGAAGAAGACGCCTACTTTTACGAATCAGAAGGAAAGGTCTACCGCCACAACAGGGTCATGCGCCTGACCAGGGACAAGATCACCGAGCTCGTGACAGCAAGGAAGCTGGTCATCGAGAACAACGCTTTGGTCCTTTATGACCGGGCACTGATCACTTCACCGGTCCTCGCTGTTCCACCCCTTTCCGCGGCCTAACCGCCTTCCGAAGTCTTCGGCGCCTGCTGCTGGCTGGTGGTCCACTTGGCGTGCTCCTGGGAGATCAGGCCCTCGATCCGCTCCGCCAGCTGCCGGTGCCGGTCCGCGCCGAGGTCAGGGTCCGGCCTTGGCCAGGTACAGGTAGCGCTCGTGCTTGAGCGCCTCCGCGGTGGAACGGTACGTGATCCAGCGCTCCTGGAACTGGTAGAGGTGCTGGGCGCCCTCCAGGACCACGATGACGGCGGCCAGCGCTCCGGTCGCCAGGGCCGGGCTGCCGATGCCGGCCACCACCGGCAGCGCCGCCGCGACCGCCAGTTCCAGGAGCTTCAGCCACTTGTAGCGCCGCTGGTTGTCCCCGCTCCTGCTGTCGTACCAGGTGATCTGGTCCTCCAGCCGGTCCCAGGTGGGATCCGCCGTGGCCGGCGGAGGGACGGCCTTGATCCGCCGCGCCCGCACGGGTCCATGCTCCCGGTGCTCCATCCGTATCCCCTTCGACCGACGCCGGCTATTCGGCCAGGACGAAGAACTCCTGCCACCTGTCAGGGCAGAAGCGTTCCCCGGCCAGCACATAGCAGGGCCAGATTGTCCACGAGCCGGCGCTGTCGATCAGGACCCGACCCTGGGCGTCGACGGTTTCGCCAGGCTCAAGGACCTTTCCTTCGTTCATGTCCTCGGTATCCCGGTGTTCGTCAGACGGGTCCCGCACCCCCACAAACGTGTACTCCAGCTCCAGCCGCTGGTCCGTCGTGTTGGTCAGGTCATAGCTCACCGTGACGGTGTCACCCACCGGGGAGACTCAGGATCGCGCCGGCTTGCCGCCTGCAGCCCCGTCAGGCGCAGGCCGTCTTCGCTCGTCACCGGCGAGGAGTCGATTTCGATCCCGCCGCCTACCCCGACCGGCGCCCCGCCGCCGGAGTTGGCATCCGGCGACGATCTCGGCTGCAGGTTCGCCACGAGGAGGACCACGAGCAGGACCACGACGACGACGGCGGCCGCCCCTGCCAGGACCAGCGCCCGCTTGGGGAGGGGCCGGCGCTGCCTGTCCCCGGGGTGGGACGCGGCCGGAACCGGCCCGGGCGTCTCCCGGTCCGATACAGCGGCCGTGGCGCTTCCCGCCCCGGCCGCCATCCCGCCGTGGTCCTGGTTTCTCCGCACCTCGGCAAGGGTGGTGTCCAGGACCTTGAACAGCCGGCTGGTGTCGAACTCGAAGCGAGCCGGGCTGAACTCCAGGGCCTGCCGGCGCGTGAGCCGCGCCAGGCTCTCTGGCAGCTCGTCGGCCCGTGGCATCCTCGCCTTGTCCACCAGGATGGGGATCACCCGGACGTTGCGGGTGAGGGCGGCCTGGACTTCGAGGCGCACGAAGTCGTCAGGGTCGTCGAGCCGGCGCCGGCCGTGCTCATCGGCTGTGGTGAGCCACTCGTCGCCGATCAGCACCAGCACCACGTCGCAGGACCCGACGGCCCGGGTGATCGCCTCGACGAAGTCGTCGCCCAGCTGGATGGAGTCGACGTCCTTGAAGACCTGCCCGCCGCCGTACCGGTCAGCCAGCCGGTCGTACAGCCAGCCGGCCGGGTACGCGGTCTCTTCCCGCCGGTAGCTGATGAAGATCCGGCCGGTCGCGTTCGGGGGAGAATCTGCCATTGCCCACACCCTTATGACCGAGCCAGACCCCCGACGCTATTACACCGCCGGGGGCGTTACTGGGCGTTACCGGCGGGTGGGGCATCCCGTCAGTCTTGGCCGGGCTGTCAGCTGATGGCGGTCATGACGTTCCAGCCGTCGCCGACGCTGGTGCGCCAGCCGAAGAGGCCGTTGCCGGTGCCGGGGTAGGTCCAGAGGGTGCCGTTGGTGTCGCGTGCGACGAGGTCGGGTTTGCCGTCGCTGGTGAGGTCGCCGGCGGCGCTGATGGCGGTCATGACGTTCCAGCCGTCGCCGACGCTGGTGCGCCAGCCGAAGAGGCCGTTGCCGGTGCCGGGGTAGGTCCAGAGGGTGCCGTTGGTGTCGCGTGCGACGAGGTCGGGTTTGCCGTCGCTGGTGAGGTCGCCGGCGGCGCTGATGGCGGTCATGACGTTCCAGCCGTCGCCGACTTTGATGCGCCAGCCGAAGAGGCCGTTGCCGGTGCCGGGGTAGGTCCAGAGGGTGCCGTTGGTGTCGCGTGCGACGAGGTCGGGTTTGCCGTCGCTGGTGAGGTCGCCGGCGGCGCTGATGGCGGTCATGACGTTCCAGCCGTCGCCGACTTTGATGCGCCAGCCAAAGAGGCCGTTGCCGGTGCCGGGGTACGTCCAGAGGGTGCCGCCGGAGTCCCGGGCCACGAGGTCCGGCAGGCCGTCACCGGTCAGGTCGCCGGCGGCGCTGATGGCAGTCATGACGTTCCAGCCGTCACCGACTGCGACGCGCCAGCCGAACAGGCCGGTGCCCGTGCCCGGGTAAGTCCAGAGGGTGCCGCCCGAATCGCGGGCCAGCAGGTCCGATTTCCCGTCTCCGGTGAAATCCCGGGCTGCCGGGAACGGGGCGGGCACCGCGCCGATGTTGAGCAGACGGTTTGGCGTTCCTGCCGACGCGTTGCTGATGACGCCGGGGGTGGCCGTGGAGGACAGCTCGGCTGTCACCTCCGCCGGTGTGGCCTCGGGAATCCGGGACAGGATGACGGCTGCCGCGCCGGTGGCGTGGGGAGCCGCCATGGACGTGCCGCTGACTGTTGCCGCGGCGGTGGTGGACGAATGGATGGCGGACGTGATGCCGACGCCGGGCGCGTACAGGTCAACGCAGCCGCCATGGTTGGAGAAGGTGGCCTGCCGGTCAGAGGAGTCGCTCGCTGCGACCGTGAGTGCTTCGGCAACCCGCGCCGGGGAACTGTTGCAGGCGTCCACGCCGGAGTTTCCGGCGGCCACGGCCGCGGTGATGCCGTCAGCCATGACGCCGCGGACGGCGGAGTCCACCATGGTGCTGGCGGGACCACCTAGGCTCAGGTTGGCCACGGCGGGGGTGCCCGCGCGGTGATGGGACACGATCCAGTCAAGGCCGGCCACGATATCGGACATGTAGCCGTTGCCGTTGCAGTCGAGGACCCGGACCGGGACGATGGTGGCGGCCTTGGCCACCCCGTAGGTTTGTCCGGCGACAATCCCGGCAACGTGGGTGCCGTGGCCGTTGCAGTCGCTGCTGCCCCGGCCGTCGGCGACGGCGGTCCAGCCCGCCGCCACCCGGCCCCCGAACTCGGTGTGCTGGGCGAGGACGCCGGAATCGATGACGTAGGCCTGGACGCCGGCACCGGAGGACGGGGGTGTGAAGGTGCCGGAGAGCGGAAGGGTGGTTTGGTCCACCCTGTCCAGGTTCCACGGGGCCGGCTGCTGCGTATCGAAGACCTGGACCGGCTCATCCGTTTCGACGACGGCCACGCGGGGCGAGCGGGCCAGGGCAGCTGCCTGTGCCTTGGTGGCTGTCACCGCGGCTCCCCGGACCGCCGCGGAGAAGGTCCTTCCTACCTGCACACCTTGGGACCGCAGGGACGCGGCCTCCTGGGCCACGTCGGCTCCTGAGCTGAAGCTGACGAGGTACCTGCCGCTGTCCGCAGGCGGCGGCACCTCCGGTTTTGCCGCCGTCGGAATGGCTGCGGCGGCGGGCTGGGCGGCCAGGGCCACGGCAGCAGCGGCCGCCAGCACCGCGCCTAGAGAGCTTCCAAATCGCTGAGGGAATGACATTGGGATCTCCTAATAACCGATGCGTCCTGGGGTGAACAGGCGCGCACGGATACGCAGGATGTGCCCGGCCGGGCCGGGAGAAATTCCCCTGGCCACGTCCTCTGTCTATTCCCCCCAGCGGCTCCGGCTGAGCCCGGAGCCTGTTCCGCAGCGCAAGCCCCCGTCAGGGAAAACCAGCTCTGTGAACGCGGCCATCTTAACAAGGCGGGCCTGTAGGGCACTACCCGGGGGGGCCCGCTTACCGCAGTCCAATCACAACGCTCTCGCACCTTTTGGCGGTTTCCCCCTCACCCTCTCGCAGGTTCTGCATCGTCCCCGCCATCCCTCAAGCGTTACATGCAACCATTGACTTATGAGCGCCAGGGATCGCGTTGCCCGCCACCGCATCGGCATGAAGCAGCGGGGTTTCCGGCAAATTCAGATGTGGGTTCCTGACGCGCGCACGGAGGAGTTCAAGCGCGAGGCGCAGCGCCAGGCGCGGGCGGTCGCGGCGTCAGACCGCGCCGGGGACGACCAGGACTTCATCGAACAGATATCGGAAGACTGGCCGGAGTGAACCGTGGTGAGCTGTGGACCGCGTCCGGCGGAACTTACGCACAGAAACGGCGCCCGGCCCTCATCATCCAGGACGACCTTTTTGCCGCCTCAGAGTCGGTGACGCTCCTCCCGCTGACCTCGTTCCTGACGGATACCCTACTGCTCTGACTGACGGTAAACCCCAGTCCTCTGACGGGGCTGGAACGCACCAGCCAGATCATGGTGGACAAGCTCACCGCAGTCCGCCGCACCAATCTCGGGCAGCGCATCGGCCGGATTGATTCCGAAACCATGGTTTCGGTTGAGCAATCACTCGCGGTCTTTCTCGGCTTGGCCCGCTGACCTGAGCGAAAGGGCGGGTGTGACGCAGCAAAGCCGGCCGCCCGCTGTGGTCATGCCCCGTTTGCGTAACTTTTCGCCGGGCCTACCCACCCGGTCCGCGCCAACTCCGGCGACAGCAACGCTTTGGCCACAAAAGTCACGCATTCTTGCCCATGCTTGACAGCCTGTCCGGAGCTTACGAGGATCAGAGTGCCGGCGTAGACGGCAGTTAGTCCGGCTTTCCGGAGGGTAACGGATGCGGTCAGCACTTCCCCGCGGCAGACGCTTCCGGAGTGCGGCCGCGGCCGCAGTGCTTCTGGCAATCACCCTTTCGGGGTGCACCGGCGATCCTGACCCGCCCCCGCCAACTACCGCACCGGTAGATGTCCGCATCGCTGCGGTGGGTGACATGAACGGTGAGGAGAACATCGACCCGGAGAGCCCGTCAGGCCGGAACGCCGCGGCGATCACCGAACTGGTGGAGAACAACGAGATCGACGCGTTCCTGGGGCTCGGGGACTTCCAGTACGACACCGCCTACTGTGAGGACCTGGTGGACTACTGGACACCGCTGTGGGGCGGCACGATGAGCAAGCTGTACTGGGTGGCTGGCCCCAACCATGACTGGGAACCGGGCCGGAACGAGGACCTGGACAACTTCATGAACGGCCAGTGCCCGGGTCCACGGCGAAAGCCGCCATCAACCAGGAACTGGGGTTCATCGGCAACGGGAAGGCGTACTCGAAGGACTTCGGGAACTGGCACTTCGCCTTCCTGCCGTCCGGGCAGTGGCGGTACAACCCCCGGGAGGCCCGGGCGCTGACGAGGTGGCTGGACAGGGACCTCGCTGCCGCGAAGGAAGCGGGCAAGCACCTGGCCGTGGTGCACCACGAGCCCTACTTCACCTCGGAGACGGAGGCGCATGAGCGGGCCGAGGACCACAAGCCCTGGATCGACGTGATGTGGAAGCACCGGGTCCGCCTGACCCTGTCCGGGTCGCAGCACAACTACGAACGGTCCTGTGCCGTGAACAACCGGGACCGGTGCGATGATGACGGGATCACGGCGTTCCAGGTGTCCACGGGCGGCATCGAACTCCGCCCCTTCACCAGCAGCCCGCAGTACATCGAAAAGCGGTTCAGCGACACCCACGGTTTCCTCCGGCTGACACTCCGGACCGACGGGTCCTTCGACTGGAACTTCGTCCCGACAACGGGGGAGGGCACGGACGAGGGGACTCGCCCGGCGCCCGAGCCGGACAACTAGCAGGACAACCAGCGGCACGACGACGGCGGGGCGCGGCAGAAAAGCCGGCGCCCCGCCGTCGTACGTCACGTTCCCGGTGGTTACCCCTGTGCCGACAGGCCGGGCACGCCGTCCTGGATCCGGAAGGAGGCTTTCGTGGACACGGGGGCGCCCGGTGTGGTGACGTAGTCCAGCACCCGGAAGTCGGCGGTCATCGCGTCCCTGGTGATCTTGGTGTTCACGTAGCCGCGGTTGTCGTTGAAGAACTTCAGGTGCGGGTTCCAGGCCATCACCGGGTCCGTGGTGGAACCGGTGCCGTTGCCGGTGGAGGTGATGGAGGTGCAGACCAGCTCCGAGCCGACCACGGGGGAGGCCGGGTCCTTGTAGTCCACCTTGAGGTCGCAGGCCCAGTTGCGGTGCACGTCGCCGGTGAGGACGACGGCGTTGCGCACGTTCGCGTCGATCCAGCCCTGGGTCATGCGGCGGCGGGAGGCGGCGTACCCGTCCCAGCCGTCCATGGAGACGTCGTCGATCTCGGGGGCTGCGTTGCGGTCCCGTTCGGCAAAGAACACCTGCTGGCCCAGGATGTCCCAGCGCTGGGTGGACTTCCGGAACCCGTCCAGCAGCCACTTTTCCTGCTCGGCGCCGGTGATGCTGCGGTCCTCCGCGAGGCGCTCGGCCACGTTCTTCTTCCAGCCGTCGCCGGCGAGCTGGTCGTCGCGGTACTGCCGGGTGTCCATCATGTGGAAGTTGGCCAGCAGGCCCCACTGGATGGTGCGGTAGATCTTCATATCGAACCCGGCCGGCACCGTGGAAGCACGCAGCGGCATGTTCTCGTAGTACGCCTGGAACGCGGCGGCACGGCGCTGCCGGAAACGCTCGGTGGTGTCATTCATCTGGCCCGCGTCCGTGTTTTCCGGGACCTCGTCCGCCCAGTTGTTGTCCACCTCGTGGTCATCCCAGACCACCAGCCACGGTGCGATCGCGTGCGCTGCCTGCAGGTCGGCGTCGGATTTGTACTGGGCGTGCCGCTGCCGGTAACCGGCCAGCGTGACCGTCTCGGGGCCCTGGTGGTCGCGCGGGTTGCCGCCGCCGATCACGTAGCTGTCCTTCTTATACTCGTAGAGGTAGTCGCCCAGGTGCAGCACCAGGTCCGGGTGGTCCTCGGCCAGGCGGGTGTAGGCGGTGAAGTAGCCGTGCTCGTACTGGGAGCAGCTGGCGAAGGCCATCGCCAGCGCGGCTGGCGTTTCGTGCGGCGCGGGGCTGGTGAGGGTGCGGCCCACCTCGCTGATGTGGCGGCCGCTGCGGAACCGGTAAAAGTATTCGCGGCCGGGCTTGAGGCCCTTGAGCTCGACGTGGACCGAGTGCCCGGTTTCGATCCGGGCCTGCTCGACGCCGCGGGCCACCACGGTGCGCATGTTCCGGTCTTCGGCTACTTCCCACGCGACGGGGACCTGCCGCGATGGCATGCCGCCCAGCCCGTCCTCGGCCAGCGGGTCCAGCGCCAGGCGCGTCCAGATCACGAAGCCGTCCGGCCACGGCTCGCCCGAGGCGATGCCGAGCATGAACGGGTCGGTGCGGAGTCCGGCGTCGTCAGCGGTGGAAACCGCGACGGCGGCACCCGGCAGGGCGGCGACCAGGCCTGCCCCGAGGCCGGCGGAAATGAGGGATCTGCGGGAAATGTTGTCCATGCCTCCGACCGTAGGAAGGCCGGTTGGACAGGTTCCGAGAAGGACGTGAATGGCCGGTGAACAGCGTGGCAAGGCTGGCCGACGAGGCCCTACAGCCTGCGGCGGTAGGCCCTCCCGGGTCGTAGCCTTGCAGAAAAATTGCGTTGCGGGGGGCGTCCTGCCGGAGCTTAATGATCCTGGGCACGCCCGTGCCCGCTCATAAAGCAGGGAAGGAAAAGACGATGTCACGGATCAGGACGCCAATCATGGTTGGCGTCATAGTGCTAGGAACAGGCCTTGGATTCGCTCCGGCCGCATCGGCCACTATCCACCCGATCGTGGAATCCTTTGACTGTGCCAGCGACGTGGCCTTCGACCATCATCCCCTCGGGGACGTAGCCGATCCGGCCGGTGTTACGCCTGGCTATGGCGAACATTCGACGAACAGCGACCTCGCTTCGCTGGACGCCACTTCCAAAGGGTTCACCGATTTCTCCAGCCCGTCGTGGTTTGGCCACAAGCTGGACGGCGAATGCGGGCACGTGAACCGCTGAGAAGTGAGTCGGCAACTGCGTAATCGTCAGGACGAGGATGGCCCCCGTGAGGTTGGGCCATCCTTTTTGCTTTGTCAGCGTTGGGCTCCCAACAAAGCTACAGATTGCGGCGGTTCAGCGCGTCGAATTGTTCCTGCCAGTCGGCCAGGTCCCGGTCCACGTAGCGCCGGTGCGCCGCGTTCCACTTGGGCATGATGTCCGGCGTCAGTTCAGGGGCCGGTAGTTTCGGCGCGGGCGGTTTTGGCGCGTGCGGTTTGCGGGCCGGCGTGGCATTCCGTGGGGGAGCAACCGGCCTCGGTGCTGGCCGGACGTTGCGGTTCGGGCCGGCAACCGCCTTCGGGCGGGTCGCAAGGCCGACGAGGGACACAATCCCGATGATCGTGTGGCCGACGACCCAGATGCCTCCGAAGAGAACCGCAAGGGCGAGAAGGAAGCCGACCCAAAGCAGGATACCCATAGCTGAGAAGAGCACAACCATGGCCTATTTTATCTTCTGAACCCCCGCTTTGGGGCGGGAATCCGGGCTGCGACCGGGTCGGTTTCGACAGGCTCAACCACCGGTTTCGACGGGCTCAACCAGCGAGGTCCAGCCGGAACACCCACAGCAGCACGTCCTCGCCCGGCACATACCAGTCCCGCTCCGGGGCGCGGCGGAAGCCCAGGGACTCGTACAGGGCGTGGGCGCGCTCCATGAACGTGGCGCTGGTGATGCTGATCGCGCCGATCTCCGGCAGTGACCGGGCATGCTCGATGACGCGGCGCACCACCGCCCTTCCGACGCCACCGCCTTGGATGGCGGGGTCCACGGCGAGCATCCGGAACTCCAGCTCCCCGTCTTTCGCGATCTCGCTGTAGGGCTGGCCGGCGAACGTCAGCGTCACAGCCGCAACCACCGAATCGGACTTCTCGGCAACCCACACCTCGGCATGCTCGGCCCGGTGTTCCACGTCCTCGAGCACGCCCATGTACGGGTGGTCTGCGGCGAAGTGCCCGGCGGAAAGGTAGGCGTCCCGCGTGACCCGCCGGACGTCGTCGTAATCCGCCGGGGCCGCCGGCCGGAACGTCAGGCTCACTGTCCGGCCACGTCCGCCGGCGAAACCCGTGCCACGTACGAGGCCAGCGGGGCCAGCGCGGGCTGGGATGACGGGTCGCCCACGGCGTCCGCGCCCACGGCGTTGGCGACGGCAAGCGCCGCTGCGTAGTCCAGCCCGGATCCGAGCGCCAGCACCAGGGCCGCGCAGAACGCGTCGCCCGCACCAACGGTGTTCACCACGGTCGCGGCGGCGGCCGGCGCCTCGGCGACCTTCCGGCCGCGCTCAAACATGGCGGACCCCTCGCCGCCGTACGTCACCGCCACGAGCTTCGCACCGGCAAGGGCGGGAATCAGGGCGTACTCGCTCTCGTTGACGATTACCAGGTCGCAGCGCTCCAGCAGTTCCGCTGGCAGGTCCATGGCCGGGGCCGCGTTCAGCACGAAGACACCCTGCGCCTTCCGGGCCGCCTCCAGGACCACTGGCAGGCCCACCTCCAGCTGGCACAGCACCGTCTCGTCCGGGCCGAACTCCACGTCGTCCACCGAGAGGTGCGAGTTGGCGCCCGGGCACACCACAATCTGGTTTTCGCCGTCGCTGTCCACCACGATCAGCGCGGTGCCGGTCGCCTCGGGCAGGACGGCCACATCGGCGGTGTCGACGCCGGCACCCGCCAGGGCATCCAGCATCCGCTGGCCCTGCGCATCCTTGCCCACCGCACCGACCATGCGGGCCGTGCCGCCCAGCCGTGCCACGGCCGCGGCCTGGTTGGCGCCCTTGCCGCCGGGCTGCTCGGAGAGCACACCGCCGCCGATGGTTTCACCGGCGGTGGGAAGCCTTTCGGCGGTGGCGATCAGGTCCAGGTTGATGCTGCCGACCACGGTGACGGCAGGAAGTCGATTGCTCATGGAAAGTCTCTTTCGGAGGGGTGCCGGAAGGGGCAGGAACAAAATTCAGTGTACGGCATGGGTTGTACTTGTCAGTCATACATGGTTGTATAACAACTCGAATCTTGCCAAACAAAGATGCAAGAACCCCTGCTCGAACAAAGGAGTTTGATGTGAACACCCCAGCCCCGGCGGCCGCCGCACCTCCCGCGGACGCCGCATCCGCCGTCGTCCTTCCCGAGGGGGACGCCAAATTCTCCGGCCGCCGTGCCGCCCTGCTCATCTCCACCCTGCTGCTCGGTGTGCTGTCCTTCCAGCTCAACGCCAGCATGGTCACCCCCGCGCTGCCGCAGATCGCGGCCAGCTTCGGCCGGAACGCCGACGCCGCGGCCCCGGTCCAGTCCATGTTCTTCCTGGCCGGCGCCATCGCCGGGCCGGTGATCGGCCGGTGGAGCGACTTCATCGGCCGCCGCGCCGCCCTGCTGCTGGTCCTCGGCATCATGGGCGCCGGCACCATCCTCTGCATCACCGCGCCCACGCTGGAACTGCTCATCACCGGCCGGTTCCTGCAGGGCGTCTCCAGCGCGGTCTTCGCCTTGGCCTACATCGTCCTCAGCGAGAACCTGCAGGCGAAGGTGTTCGGCACGTCGGTGGGCATCATCGCTGCCATCAACGGGGGAGTGGGCGGCGTGGACGGCTACGTGGGCGGGCTCATGGCCGAGACGCTCGGCTTCCGGTCCATCTTCGTCGTCGTCCTGGTCCTGACCGCTATCGCCGCCGCCTGCATCATCCGCATCGTTCCGGCCGGGCGTCCGAGCGGCATCCGCGGCGCCATGGACTGGTGGGGCGCCGGCTCGCTCTCGCTGTTCCTCGTATTCACCACGTACTTCGTCTCCGGCGGATCCGCCGCGGGCTGGACCGCGCCCGGCACCCTGGCGCTGCTGGCCGCCACCATCGCGTCCTTCGCCGCGTTCTGGTTCATCGAAAAGCGGCGCAGCCACCCGCTGATCGCCGTCCACCACCTCCGCTCCCGCCAGGTGTGGCCGGTCATCGCCACCACCGTCCTGACGCTTGCCGGCATCTTCGCGATCATCAACTTCACCGTGGTGCTGCTCAGCCAGGATCCCGACGGCGGCTTCGGGCTTTCGGCGTCCGTCTCGGCCCTGCTGTTCCTCACCCCCGCCGCGCTGATCGGCGTGTTCGCCGCGCCGCTCGCCGGCTGGCTGGCCGACCGCCGCGGCTGGATCAAAACCCTGCGCGCCGGAACCGGACTGAGCCTTGCCTGCGCCATCGCCGCGGCCGCGTTCTCGGAGAGCCAGGTGGCGGTGCTCGTGGCCGTCGCGGCCCTCGGCATCTTCTACAACGGTTTCTTCCTCACCGCCATCAACGGGCTCTCGGTGCTGCTTTCGCCCAAGGAAGTCCCGGCCGCGCTGCCCGGCATCAACGGTGCCTCCTTCGGCATCGGGGCGAGCCTCGGCGTCGTGCTTGTGGCGCCTTTCGCCGCCCTGTCCACGTCTGCCGGGTACGCCACCGCGCTCTGGATCTCGGTGGGCATCACCGCCGCCGCGTTCATCGTCAGCCTCTTCGTTGCCGCCCCCAAGGGCGAGACCGTCTGACCCCCATTCCCTTCACCGATCCTGAAAGAAGACCCATGACTGCCACCTTCCCGTTCTACCTGGACTGCGACACCGGGATCGACGATGCCCTCGCCCTCGCCTACCTGCTCGCCGCCCCCGCCGCGGACCTCGTGGGGATCGGGGCTGTCAGCGGCAACGTCAGTGCCGCCGTCGGGGCCCGCAACACCCTGGACCTGCTCCAGCTCGCCGGCGCCGCGGACATTCCCGTTGCCCTTGGTGCGCATAATCCGCTGGCCGGTTCCTTCGGGGGAGGGGCGCCGTGGGTGCACGGGGAGAACGGCATCGGGGAGGTGTCGCTTGCCCCCTCGCCTGCTCCGCTGGCTGCCGAGTTCGCGCCCGAGATGCTGGTGCGGCTGGCCCGGACGTATCCCGGGACGCTGCGCGTGCTGGCGATCGGGCCGCTGACCAACATCGCCGAGGCCCTGCGGCTGGAGCCCGCGTTGCCTTCCCTGGTGCACTCCGTGACGGTGATGGGCGGGGCCGCGCTTGCGCCCGGCAACATCACGCCGGTGGCCGAGGCGAACATCTGGAACGATCCCGAGGCCGCTGCCCTCGTGCTCGCCGCCGACTGGGACATCACGCTGGTGCCGCTGGACGTGACCATGACGTCCGTCCTGGAGGAGCGCCACCGGCAGGAGCTGCTGGCCGCATCCGCGCCGGTGCCGCGGGCGCTGGGGGAGATGCTGGGCTACTACTTCCGCTTCTACGAGGGCATCTACGGCCGGCCCTGCTCCGCGATGCACGATCCCCTGGCCGCGGCGCTCGCCGTTGGCGCTGTGCAGGCGGCGGTGGCGCCGGTGGTGCGTGCCACCGTCGACACCTCCGCCGGGCCGTCCCGCGGCCAGACGGTCTGCGACATGCGCGGGCTGTACGCCGGCTACCCGGAGGTACGGGGCGCGCGGTGCCGCGTGGTGCTGTCGCTGGAAGAGAACGTCGCACCGCACCTGGTTGAGACGCTGCTGGGTCACTTTTCGGAGGTTGAGCCGGGCCTCACGACGGCGGCCCTCACCACAGCAGGGTCCGCCACCTGACGCCGCCCCACCACAGAGTTTTCGTCCAGATATGGCGACTTGCAGGCCGTTCAGCTCGCCATATCTGGACAAACTCCGGGCCGTGTCCGGGACTGGGACCGGGCCGGCTACCGGCGCTGGGCTATGAGGACGAGGACGCATGACGCCAGCACACCGGCGAGGGCGAAGACAAGCATGCCCGTGAATGAACCCCCGCTTGACTGGATTAGAGCCCCGCTGACAATCGGGCCGATGGAGAAACCGGCGCCGATCATCAGGTTGGTGGTGTTCATCAGGTGTCCGCCGCTCGAGAGCGAGGACAACGTTGACAGCAGGTACGGCAGGATGAAGGTCCAGGCGAACTTGAAGATCACGGCGGCGGCGGCGAATTGGATCAGGGCCGGTGAGCCGAGGAGCAACAAGATGCTGACCGCCATGCCTGCATAACCTGCCGCGAGGTATAGCTTCCGGTGCGGCGTGTCACCGAGGGCTGTGGCAACGAGGGCGGAGAGTATCCCGGCGACAGTAGCCACGGAAAGGACAAGGCTGCTGGCGGAAAGATCGATACCGGATCCTGCAGAGATCTGGGCGATGAATGACCAGACACCGCTGAGCGCGATGTAGAAGAGCAGCACCGCTGCCATTCCCGCAACTGCCTTGAAAACCGGAACCCGGGCCGGTGCCTCAGCAGCAGCGGGGCCCGCGGTGCGCAACACTTCGCCGTCGATGCGGTTGACTACCAGGAGGCACAGCACTGCGAGCCCGGCAAGAGTCCAGTAGATCGCTGAAACAGCCGCTGCTGCGAACAGTGACGGGAAGACCGCCAGGATCAGCGCGCCCATGGCCAGTTGGAAAACAACGAAGATTCCGAATGCGCGGCTGGGGTTGGCGGTCTTGCCGCTGAGGGTCAGGATGATCACCGTGATGGAGCCTGCCGCAAGGCTGGTGACCACCCGGGCGATCATCAGGAGGCCAAAGTCGTCTACGAAACCGGAGACCACGTTGCCTGCAATGACAATCGCGGTGAAGATATAGCTCGCCGTCCGCAGGTTCATGCGCCGGAGCCACAGATAGGCCGGGACGGTTGCCAGGCTGAAGGCCCCGAGTTCCAGCGAGAAGAGCGTTCCTACCTGGACCGGGGAAAGATTGAACTGCTCGATCAGCTTGCCCGCGATGACGGGCGCAATCAGCAGGACGGTGTACAGGACTGCACTGAAAACAGCGATGTAGGTATACGTCCCCTTATCCGGGGAGACGGCTGCCGGAGCAGCTGGTGCGGTGGTGGTCATGGTTATCGTCTTTCGGGCAGGACGCAGCGGCAAAGGCCGCCCGTCGGCGGAAAAAGGGGGTGGTGAGCGCTGCTGGGCCTGTGAGGAGGAGCAGGGATTACGAGGAAGCCATCAGGAGCGCTGAGTTGTGCGTCCTTCGGCCGGGGCCGCTGCGGGGTCTGCAGACTCTGCGTCGAAGACCTTGCGCCCCGCGAACAGGTCTGGCGGGTTCTGATGTGCGGGATTTGTTCGATGTCGATTCCGTGCGGATTATCACTCAGGACGATGAAGTCTGCTGACTTCCCCGGGACCAGGGAGCCGGTGACATCATCCAGCCCCATCGCCTCGGCGGAGTTTGTGGTGTAGACCCGGATGGCTTCCGGGAGCGAAATGGCCTGTTCAGGCCAGAGCGTTCCCGGGAACTGTCCCGTTGGGTCCCGCCTGTTACCAGGCCGTAGATCCCTTCCCAGGCGTTGGGCGACACGCTAACCGGCCAGTCCGAGCCGCCGGCGATGCGGGCTCCGGAGTCCAGCAGGGAGCGGTTGGGCTGCATTTTCGAAGCCCTTTCCGCCGGGAGCACTGTGGCAATGGCCTCGGAGATGACGCCCGGGAACCACAAGGAGGGAGAGATGTCGGCGGTGACATCAAGTTCGACAAACCGGGGGATGTCCTGTTGCTGGACGAACTGGCCGTGGGCGATGTGGTACTTCGGCTTCGTGTGTCCTGCTGCGCGGACCTTGGCCACGGTATCCAGCACGAGCCGGACGGATGCGTCCCCAGTGCAGTGGATCTTCGCGGAGATGCCACGCTCCGCTGTGCCCATGAGCCAGCGCTCAAGTTCCGCTGCGGGCATGGTGGTCCCGCCGCAGTGACACTCCGGGAAGCCGATGCCGGACAGATAGGGTTCAATGAACGCCGCTGTCCCCGCCGGCGGCACCCCGTCAAGGAAGATCTTGATGAAGTCCGGCCGGTGGTGTTCGGACCGTGTGTCCTCGCGGTGGGAGATGATGCCCTCGCCAAGTGGTGTGGTGCCGAAAATGAAGTCATTGGCCTGCATCGAGGTCACCACCCAGGCGGCGAGTTCTCCGGAGTTGTCGAGCTCTTTCAGGGCCTGCAGCAACTGGAGGGACGACGCCGCATCCTGGAACCCCGTAACGCCGAAGGAATGAAGGATTTCGATCCCGCGCGCTGCGGCCCTGGCCAGGTCACGGGTGGACTGCGGCTGCAACCGCGCAACCGTCTGTTCCACAAGGACGCCTCCGGCCTCGATGAGGACACCGGTGGCACGCCCGGACGGGTCTCGCATGATGTGGCCGCCCTCGGGATCCGGCGTGCGGTCGTCAATCCCAGCGAGAGCCAGAGCGCGGGTATTGACCCACCTGTTGTGTTTGCTGTCGTCCTTCAGGATGGCGGGCCGTCCGCCGGTCACGGCATCAAAGCGGGCCAGGGTTTCCATGGAGTTGAGTTCGGCGAGGAGGCCCGAACCCCAGCTTCCGCCGATTACCCACTCGTCCGGGCCCAGATGCCTTGCGTACTCCGCCACCGCTGTGAGGAGATCAGCAAGCGACTTGGTGGGCGCCTCGTTAAGTTCAAACAAGTCCATCTGACCGGCGAGCATGTGGTGATTGTGGACGTCTAATAGTCCTGGCATGACATAGGCGCCGTCCAGGTCGATGACCTCAGTGCCCGGTCCAGCCGCAGCTTCAGCAGGCGCGCCGACGGCCAGGACTTTCCCGCCTTTGACGGCAAGTGACCCGACGGTGGCATGATCATCGCCCAAAGTGTCGATGACACCGTTGATCAGAAGAAGGTCAGCTGTGTTGTCCATAACCTCAGTCCCTAAAAGGTGCGTTGGGTCACAACACTAGATTGCCGGCCTCCGCCCACTTGATTCTCCGTGCACTGCATTTGAGGATCCGGGCAGGCTGGCCGTCATTCAGGACGGGAACGACTGCATGATCGACAGATGCCCCGCCCGGGCAGCGATCAGGCATTTGGCCAGGTAGAAGGGCCGGTTGTTCTGGCGGACGTACTGGGTGAGGACCAGGACCGGGTCCGAGCCGCGGAGGTCCAGCAGCTTGGCGCGACTGGGACCCACCTGGCTGAGGCTGATCTGGCACTCGCCCGGGCCCGGAACCCGGCCCAGCTGGACGGTGAGCGCGGCAAGCAGGGTCGCGCCGCCGTCGTCCTCTATCTCGAGGGGTGCGGCCGGGCCCCTGCCGAGGCTGACCGGCTGGGCGGTGACGTTTTCCTGCAGATGGGCGATGGCTTCGCCGTCGCGGAGGAGGACGGATTCCCAGAGCCAGCATTCGGTGCCGGGCTCGACGCCGATGCCGGGGGCGACGAACTCGGAGGCCTCCTGCCGGACCACCTGGACGCGTTTGACCTCGATCTGCTGGCCGGGGCTGCCCAGGACCTCCTCGAACGGGCGGATCCGTTCGATGCCGATGCGGGGGAGGGTGTCCGAGACGAAGCGTCCGACGCCGCGCCGTGCCCTGATCAGGCCGTCCTCCTCGAGGAGCATGAGGGCTTCGCGGACAACCGTGCGGCTGACCTTCATGTCGGTGCCGAGTTCGGTTTCGGTGGGGATCATGGAGCCGGGCGTGAGGAGGCCGTTGCGGATGGCTTCGGCGATGCGCGAGTAGACGGCAACGCGGAGGGGCGAGCCGGGCTGGGCTGCCACCGGCTGGGACAGGAACCGGGCGGCGTCCTGGTGCACGTTTGCCTCGCTTTTCATGGTGAATCCGGGGATTCCAGCCTAACAAGTGCTACGCGTTTGTTGGACAAGCCAGTTCTGGAGCAGCCGCCATTAACGCAGCAGGCCGTGCACCGCGCATGGGCGCGGCACACGGCCTGCTGCATCTGGGGTGTGCGCTAGCTGCGCGCGGATTCCTTCTCGCGCTCGGCCGTCTTGTAGGACTCCCAGAAGGTGGCCCCGGTGATGCCGAGGGGCCGCGGGTCGAAGACGGGGTCGAGGCCGAGCTTCTGCTGCCGCTCAAAGTCCTTGAGCGCCTTGAAGGCGGGCTTCTGCAGGACCAGGATGCCGACGATGTTCAGCCAGGCCATGAGCCCGACGCCGATATCGCCCATCACCCACGCGTCGGCGGCCGTGTTCACGCAGCCGTAGGCGGAGGCAACGAGGATGGCCACCTGCAACGCGACGGTGGTCGCGCGGCCGAGGCTGGTCCGCAGGCCCGGAATCATCTTGGCCGACGAGCTGCCCAGGAGGAAGCGCAGGTTGGTCTCGGCCATGTAGTAGTAGGCGATGACAGTGGTCAGGCAGAAGAAGACCAGCGTGATCGCGATGAACGCGGCACCGACGCCGGGGAAGACGGAGTCGAAGCCGGCCTGGACATATTGCGGCCCGACGACGGCGCTCGCCGAGAGCAGCCCGCCCTCGGCAAGGACCTCGCCGTCTTCGCTGCCGCCGGAGAAGACGCGGTAGGCGCCGGTGGAGAGGATCAGGAAGCCGGTGGCCGAGCAGACAAACAGTGTGTCGATGTACACCGCGAAGGCCTGGACCAGGCCCTGCTTTGCCGGGTGCGAGACTTCGGCGGCAGCGGCCGCGTGCGGGCCCGTGCCCTGGCCGGCCTCGTTCGAGTAGACGCCGCGCTTGACGCCCCACATGACGGCCAGGCCGATGATGGCGCCGAGGGCGGAGTCCATGCCGAAGGCGCTGCGGAACACCAGCGAGAGGATTTCCGGCAGCTGGGCGGCGTTGATGACGACGACGATCAGGGCGAGCAGGATGTAGCCGGCGGCCATGAACGGCACCACGAACGATGCCACGCTGGCGATGCGCTTTACGCCGCCCATGACGACAAGTGCCAGGAGGATGACGGAGCCGACGGCCACGACCCACGACGGGATGGTCCAGGCGCCGCTGATGGCGGTGGCCATGGAGTTGGTCTGGACGCCCGGCATCAGGACGCCGCAGGCAAGGACAGTCACGGCGGCGAAGACGTAGCCGTAGACCTTGAAGAAGCCGGCGCCCTTGGTGTGGGCGAAGGCGCGGGAGAAGTAGTAGGCCGGGCCGCCGCGGTACTCGCCGGTCAGCGGGTCGCGGGTCTTGTACATCTGGCCGAGGGTTGATTCGACGAACGACGTGGACGCGCCCAGGAAGGCGACGGCCCACATCCAGAACAGGGCGCCCGGTCCGCCGAAGGCAATGGCGGTGGCGACGCCGGCGACGTTGCCGGTGCCGACGCGTCCGGACAGGGACATGGCCAGGGCCTGGAACGAGGAGACGCCCGAGGCGGACTTCTCACCGTGGAGGAGCTGCTGGAACATGCCCTTGACGTGGCGGACCTGAAGGAAGCGTGTCCGGACGGAGAAGTAGACTCCGGTGGCAAGGCAGAGATAGACGAGCCAGTCGCTCCAGATCACGTTATTGATGGCTGATAAGGCATCGCTCATAAGTGTGGGTTCCCTCCATAAAGAGCGTGTCAGATGCGGGTGGTGCTTCTGCGCCACCGGTGGATGTCGTGGCGCGCACCACACAAAACCTGTGAAGCTTCTCACAAAGCGCCGGGGGAGTCCATTTGGCCCACCCTAGGCGAATAATGGTGGGCAACCAGGAAAGGAGTGGTCATGGAACCTGGGATGCGCCGCTTTCAGCACCCCTGCTTTGCGCGTGCCTTCGCACGGGGGGTGGAAGGGATGGACCGCCGCGGGGCAACTGAGCACCGCCGGCGCATGCTGGCCGGCCTGCACGGTTCAGTCATCGAAATCGGTGCGGGGACTGGATCCTCTTTTGCGCTCTACCCGCCCGCTGTCACCCACGTCCTGGCGCTGGAACCCGACGACTATCTGAGGAGCCTGGCCCAGGAACAGGCCGCCAATGCCAGTGTCCCAGTGACTGTGGTCTCGGCTGCAGGGGAGCACATCCCTGCCGAAAGCGGAAGCGCGGACGCCGTGGCTGCGAGCCTCGTTCTGTGCAGTGTTGAGGACCAGGCCGCCGTTCTCGCGGAAATCCGGCGCGTCCTGCGGCCCGGCGGAACTCTTGCCTACTACGAACACGTCCGTTCCGACCGCCCTTTCCTTGCAGCAGTGGAAGACCTGATCACGCCCGTCTGGCGGCGTTTCATGGGCGGGTGCCACCTCAACCGGGACACGCTGCAGGCCATCACCGCAGCAGGTTTCACGGTCCAGGACAACGAGCGGTTCAGGTTCGTGGTGCAGCAGCTGAACCCGCCCCTGGCCCACATCCTGGGCACCGCCACGAGCCCCGGGCCGCCCGGCTGACACCACCGGTGCGTCGCAGTTCAGCAGCAGCCGGCCGACGAAGACGGGGGCTTTTGACCCTACTTCAGGTTCCGGCGCCGCCCCTAGCCTGAGAGAAGAAGGGCGGCGCACGGCCGCCTGCCGGACTCCGGGAGGCACAGGGTGAAATCGGCAAACACAAGCATCGTCGGAGGCATCGTCCTGATGCTGGTGGGTGTGCTGTGGCTCCTCGACCGGCTGGGCGTGGTGGAGAGTGCAGCCCTCCTGGCGCCGCTGGTCTTCGCCGGCGCCGGGGTGTTGTTCCTGTCCCTGTTCGCCCGACGCCGGGAGAACTGGTGGGCGGCCATCCCCGGTTCGGTGTTCCTGGGCCTGGCTGCCGTAGCCACCGCCACGCAGTTCACCGGGAACAGCGCGGCCGGCGCCTTCCTGTTCCTCTTCATGGCCGGGGGCTTCGCAGCCGTCTACCTTCGGGAACGCGGGAATTGGTGGGCCCTGATCCCGTGCGGGGTGATGCTGACACTTGCACTGATCGTGACCATCCCGCAGCAGCTGCAGGGTACCCCCGTCGCGGCCGTCCTGTTCCTGGGGCTGGCGGCCACTTTCGGTGCGCTGTCCCTCGTCCCGGTCCGGACTGCCGACCGCGTGGAGCGCATGAAGTGGCCCTTGATTCCGGCTGCAGTCCTTGCAGTGCTGGGAGTGATTTTCGCGCTGCAGTCGATGGCGCAGCTCATCCCCCTGGACTTCGCCGTCCCCGCGGTCATGATCCTCGCCGGGATCACCCTGATGGTTTACGCCTACTTCGCCCGTCACGGCAGGCAGCACAACATCCAGGGACCCAGCGCCGGCTGACCCTCAGATCCCCGGCGGCTGGCATGCCGGCTGGGGCGCCGACTTACCCGGTCCGGGATTCCGCGGCCACGTGCCGTCCACCGGTTTCCGCCTCGGCCAGTTCCCAGTGCCGCCGGAGCCCGTCGGCGAGCCGCTGCGGCTCGATGCGGTGCGGCGGGTCGAAGTGGTGGCGCCGGGGAAGACCTCAAGGTGGAAGTCCGGGAAGAAGACCCGGGCAAGCCTGGCTGCAGTGTCACCGTAGTCATCCGGATGGCTCAGGCCGCCGAGGGCGAAGAAGACGGGGTGGCTGAAGGCGGCCAGCCGGGACCTGTCCAGGTCGTAGTTGTCGAAGTTCCTGAGGAACGCTCTGATGCCCGCGGGACGCTTGGCCATCCAGGGCGGCGGGGGACCGGGCTCCGGCGGCGGAAGGACGACGTCGGGCCTTACTCCCAGCCGCATGAAGGCGGGGAGGAACTGCTCGGGAGGGAGGGATTCCAGGTGCCTGTACCCCTTCCGGTGTTCGGCGTAGGCCGGGCTCCAGTCCCAGTTCCCCGCCCAGGCCGGCTCGAGCAGGGCCAGGCTCTGCAGCCTTTCGGGGTGTTTGGCGGCCACCGCCAGCGCTACGGAGCCGCCCCCTGAGTAGCCCGCCAGGTGGAACGTGTCCCAGCCCCGCGCGTCCGCCTCGCGCAGGACACCAGCAACCTCCGTGTCCAGGGTCCAGTCCGCGGGCGGTGCATCGCCCCTGTAGAGCTCGAGGTCTTTGGCGACCGCCTCCACGCCCGGCCCGAGGGCCTCTATAAGGGCCGAGTAGGCCAAGGGTGCGGGCAGGACGGCACCGGGTAGCAGGATGGCCCGAATCGGTTGCATGGGAAAACCCTACGCCGCAACCGGCAGTAAACAAGGGGGCTTGAGACGCGGCTGCGCAGCTACTTCCCGGCGGTCTTCGGCGCCCGGACCTTGGGTTCCTTCGCCGGGAGCGTGGACACGAATTCGTAGGCCTTGGTGACCCAGGCCTTGGCCCGGGCATCGTCGCCGTCGCCCTCCTCGTTCCACACCTCGGGAAGCCCGGAGTAGCCGGCCATGGGGCGGTCTGCCGGACCGAAGGGGACAGTCCGTTCAGAGGATTCCAGCATCACCCGGTCCTCGTCCGAGAGCTTCACGCCGATGGTGGGGCCGAAGAGCCCGGCAAACATGTTGCCGTTGACGAACGCGCCCAGGTTGCCGAACATCGGCTTCACCACGACGTCGGGCTGGTCCGGCACCACCGACCGGAAGCGTTCCTTGTCTTCTTCGCTTGCTTTGGGCATCTCCATGGCTGGTTCCCCCGTTCAAAGAGTGCTGCTCGATGTGAGTGCAGACTATGCCCATTCGCCCGGCCGGTCGAGGGGCCTGCCGGTGCCCTGTGACGTGCTTGGCTAGGCAAATCTGAAAAGTCCTGTAGTGTTGAACCCGTTGTTGTGTTTGCATTTGGTAGTTCAGGCAGTACGCGCGGTCGAAAGTCCGCGTTCTTCTGAAGTAGCGGTTTTGAACACCCCACACCGGAGGGCCCGAAAGTCGGGACTTTCCCTCCACCTTCACGAAGGACAAAAAATAATGGCTACTGGCACCGTCAAATGGTTTAACGCTGAAAAGGGCTTCGGCTTCATCTCCCCGGACGACTCCTCGCAGGACGTTTTCGCGCACTACTCCGCGATCAACTCCAACGGCTTCCGCTCCCTCGAAGAGAACCAGAAGGTTTCCTTCGACACCGAGCAGGGCCCCAAGGGTCCCCAGGCCACCAACATCCAGGCTCTCTAATTTCCTAGAGTTCCGGGACCGTTAGGTTTCTCGAAGCAGGGCTTGCCGTCATGGCAAGCCCTGCTTTTGTTAACCCGGCTGTGCTGCTTCTTCCTTCATCCCATCCTCCTGACAGAATGGCCAGCATGGACAGCACCGAAACCGTTCCGGCCCTCGACCTGCGGATCAGCATCGAAGATACCGAACCGCTTATCTGGCGAAGGCTGCTGGTTCCTGAAGCGCTGACAGTGGAGCAATTCCACCTGGTCGTCCAAGCCGCCTTCGGCTGGGAAAACCGCCATCTATACGGCATCCAGACCACGGACAGAACTGGCAGGAAGCGGACAATCACCGATCCCGACGACGGCCAGGACGGTTTCCGCGCAGAGGCCCCATCCGGCGTCGTACTTTCCGAGCTCCTGGACCCGGCGAAGGCGGGCATGGCCTTTGACTATGACTACGACTTCGGCGACAACTGGACACACCATGTGGAGCTGGTGGGCAGCGGCAAGCTTAATCCGGCCGAGCTACGGTTCGTGGATGGGGCCAACCGTGGCCCGGTGGAGGACTCTGGCGGACCGTTCGGCTACAGGCAGTTGATGGAGGCCTTGGCGGATGATCACCATCCGGAGCATTCCGAGGCACGGTCCTGGACTTTTCAAGTGACAGGCGAGTTTAGGCCGTTCGACCCCACGGCTCTGGATCCAGAGGCCATCAACCGCCGGCTCCGGATGCTGAGCCTGCAGTGGTGGCCGCAGCCACTCACTGATCAGGAACGCAGCATGGCGCTGGGCCCCATCTTGTGGTTCCTGCACGCTGCCTCCGGTGACGGGCTGGAGCTGACCAAGGACGGCTACCTGAAGCCTGCTGTGGTCAAACAGGCGCTGGAAGAGCTGGGGTGGGACAGCAGGATTGTCGGCAAAGGCAACCGTGAGAGCCAGACCCCGCCCATCCTCGAACTGCGGCAGCACATGCTTGACTGGAAGCTGCTGCAAAAACGGAAGGGCCGGCTGCTCCTGGCGCCGCGCGGGCGCCACTACATCGGCCGTCCGGACGAGCTGTGGGACTACGTGGTGGAGACCATCGCGCTCCCGGAACACCCGGCCGTATACCTGACCACCCGGCTCTATCTGGACTGGCTCATCAGCGGCATCGCACCGCCGCTGACCGAGAGGGTTGACGTGATCCGCAGCGAACTGGAAGCGGCCGGCATGGTCACCCGGTCCGGTCATCCCGTACCGGCGGAATGGGCCATCGACATCGACCGGACGGTCCGCTGGAACCTCAAGTGTCTGCAGCTCATGGGTCCAAAAAAGAACTACTTCGACCGGGCACTCGTCACCGACGGCGGCCTGAAGTTCGCCCTGCAGGCCCGGGAGTTGGCCGGGCAGCATGTTCCCGAGGGTCTGCTGCTCCCAAGATAGCTTTCAGCTATTCGTCGGGGTTTGGACTGCGGACATCCTTCTCGCCGATGTCGGCCGCACCCAAGGCGGCGGCTGCGGGGCTGTGCGTGGTCTCATGCTCGCGGACGCGGATTTCGGGGTGGTGCAGGTCCAGGGCCGGACGTTCTGAGCGGATGCGCGGGAGCGATGTGAAGTTGTGCCGCGGCGGCGGGCAGGACGTGGCCCATTCGAGCGAGGCCCCGAAGCCCCACGGATCATCCACGGCAACCTTGCGCGTGCTGCGGGACGTGATGAAGACGTTCCAGAAGAACGGAATCAGCGAGGCGCCCAGCAGCATGGACGAAATCGTGGAGAACTGGTTCATCCAGGTGAAGTTGTCCTCCACCAGGTAGTCGGCGTAGCGGCGCGGCATGCCCTCAACGCCCAACCAGTGCTGGATGAGGAAGGTGCCGTGGAAGCCCAGGAAGAGCATCCAGAAGTGGATCTTGCCCAGGCGCTCGTTCAGCATCCGGCCCGTGAACTTGGGCCACCAGAAGTAGAACCCGGCGAACATTGCGAACACCACGGTGCCGAACACCACGTAGTGGAAGTGGGCCACCACGAAGTAGGAGTCGGAGACGTGGAAGTCCAGCGGCGGGGAGGCCAGGATGATGCCGGTCAGGCCGCCGAACAGGAACGTGATCATGAAGCCGATGCTCCACAGCATGGGCGTTTCGAACGTCAGCGAGCCGCGCCACATGGTGCCGATCCAGTTGAAGAACTTCACGCCGGTGGGCACCGCGATCAGCATGGTCATGAACGCAAAGAACGGCAGCAGCACTGAACCGGTGACGTACATGTGGTGCGCCCACACGGTCATGGACAGCGCGGCGATGGAAATCGTGGCGTACACCAGCCCCTTGTAGCCGAAGATCGGTTTACGGCTGAAGACCGGGAAGATCTCGGACACGATGCCGAAGAACGGCAGCGCGATGATGTACACCTCGGGGTGGCCGAAGAACCAGAACAGGTGCTGCCACAGGATGGGCCCGCCGTTCTCCGGATTGTAGATGTGGGCGCCGAAGCGGCGGTCCGCACCGAGCGCGAACAGGGCTGCCGCCAGGGGCGGGAACGCCATGATCACCAGCACGGAGGTGATCAAGGTGTTCCAGGTGAAGATCGGCATCCGCCACATGGTCATGCCGGGGGCGCGCATGCAGATGATGGTGGTGATGAAGTTGACGGCGCCCAGAATGGTGCCGAAGCCGGAGAGGGTCAGCCCGAATACCCACAGGTCCCCGCCCAGCCCGGGGCTGAACGTGGTGTTGGACAGCGGCGTGTAGGCGAACCAGCCGAAGGACGCGGCGCCCTGCGGGGTGATGAAGCCGGACACGGCAATGGTGGAACCGAACAGGAAGAACCAGGTACTGCCAGCGCGTTGAGCCGCGGGAACGCCACGTCCGGGGCGCCGATCTGCAGCGGCATGATGAAGTTCGCGAACCCGGCAAACAGGGGCGTGGCGAACATCAGGAGCATCACGATGCCGTGCATGGTGAACAGCTGGTTGTACTGCTCCTTGGTCTGCAGGATCTGCATGCCGGGTTCGAAAAGCTCCGCCCGGATCAGCAGCGCCATCACACCCGCCAGGCAGAAGAACACGAACGAAGTGATCAGGTACAGGAACCCGATGGTCTTGTGGTCCGTGGTGGTGATCCAGTTGACCACCACGCGGCCCTTGCTCCGCGGAACGACGGCAGGCGCCGTTACTGATCCTGTACGCGACTGTCCGGTGATGGCCATGGTGCACCTCACAGCTGTTCCTGCACGGCAGGGCCGCTTGCATGGGCCCTACTAGCAGGCTACTCAGGATCGGGAGAACCGGAAAGAGGCCGGAGGGATCCTTTCCGTGCCCGGCAGTTTCCTAGTGCAGCCCCATCGCCTCGCGCACTTCGTCCAGGATGTGGTGCATGGCCCGTTCTGCAACCACGGTATCCCCGCGCGCCACCGCCGCCGCCACATCCTCATGCGCCTGCAGCGCCTCATTCCGCGGCTTGAACGGCATCAGCCCCTGCTGGGTGCGGCTGGTCAGCACCTCCGCCACCATATCCTCCAGTGCCCGGAACATCTCGTTGCCGCAGCTCCTCAGCAGCAGCTGGTGGAACTCGATATCCGCGGCAAGGAATGCCTGCAGATCGCCCGCCTCGCCCAGCCTGCGCAGCTCGGCACCCAGGGCAACGAGCTGGGCACGCTCCGCCGCGCTCGCCCGGCGGGCGGCCCCGGCAGCGGCGATGGGTTCGACGGCGATGCGCAGCTCGGTGAGGCTGCTGTACTGTTCGGCACGCCGCTCGGAGGCAAGGCGCCACCGGACGAGCTTGGGATCGTCGACATTCCAGAGATCCGGTTCCTGCACCACGATGCCCACCCGGCGGCGCGAGTAGACCAGGTTCATGGATTCCAGGACCTTCATGGTGTCCCGGGCAACCGTGCGGGAAATGCCGTATTCCTGCTGCAGCCCCTCAAGGGTCAGCCGGCTGCCGGGGGCCAGCCTGGCGGAGGCGATGGCAATGCCGACCGCCTCCAGGACACGCTCATGCATCGCGGGGGAGGCCCCGCCGTCGTTCGCGTCATCCGCGTCCTGTACTGTCGCCGTCGACATTCTTTTCCGCCTTCCCGCGCCGGAGCGCAACCTCAGGATAGCCAAGAATGCTGAAAAGGTATGACTTGTGACACGGAAAGATAGTACCTATCAATCAAAAAGGTGATACCTTATGGCGTAGCCCACTTCATCACGGGCACGCAGCGAGCTTCTTCGAAAGCCAACGACGTCTTCTCCGGAGGTATGACCATGCAGTATCCACCCACGCACCTCGTGGTGATGGGCGTTGCCGGATCCGGCAAATCCACCCTCGCAGCAGCCCTGTCCAAGCAGTTGGGCTGGGCCTGCGCCGAGGCGGACGAATTCCACCCCCAGGCCAACATCGCCAAGATGACGCAGGGCATCCCGTTGCAGGACGAGGACCGCTGGCCGTGGCTGCGCGAGATCCGCGACTGGATGACCGCGCAGGCCCAAGCCGGCTGCAGCACGGTCCTGACCTGCTCGGCGCTCAAGAAGAGCTACCGAAACCTGCTGTCCGAAGCCGAGGGCCGGGTCCTCTTCCTCCATCTCGACGGCGGCGCGGACCTGATCAGCCAGCGCATGCAGGGCCGGGAAGGCCACTTCATGCCGCCCACGCTGCTGCCCAGCCAGCTCGCCACGCTCGAGGCGCTCAGCCAGGAAGAGCTCGACGCCGGCAGCCTCCGCCTCGATATCTCCCGCTCGCCGGAGGAGCTGGTTGCCGCCGTCGTGCAGGCACTGAAGCTTCCCTCCGGACAGGCGCCCTGCGCCTCCTAACGCCCCAAACCCAACCCCAACACAAAAGTTCTGTTTCAAAGGAGAACCATGACCATCGAAGGATGGACCCAGACGCTGGGAGCAGGTCCCCTGCTGCTCATCGCCGCAGCCGCGATCCTCGCGCTGCTGTTCCTGATCATCAAGCTGCGCGTGCACGCCCTGATCGCCCTGATCCTGATCAGCCTCGCCACCGCCTTCGCCACCGGCATCCCCGCCAACCAGGTGGTCCCGGTGCTGATCAACGGCTTCGGCACCACACTTGGCACCGTGGCGCTCCTCGTGGGCCTGGGCGCCATGCTCGGCCGGATCGTGGAAACCAGCGGCGGCGCCAAGGTGCTGGCCGACTACCTCATCGGCGTGTTCGGTGAAAAGCGCGCCCCGTTCGCACTGGGCCTCGCCTCGCTGATCTTCGGCTTCCCCATCTTCTTCGACGCCGGCCTGGTGGTCATGCTGCCGGTCGTCTTCGCTGTCGCACACCGCCTGGGCGGTGGAGTGCTCCGCTACGGCCTGCCCGCGGCCGGCGCCTTCTCCGTGATGCACATCTTCCTGCCGCCGCACCCGGGCCCCGTCTCCGCCTCCGCGTTCTTCGATGCCAACATCGGCCTGGTGACCATCGCCGGCCTCATCGTGGCCATCCCCACCTGGTACGTCACGGCCTACCTGTACGGCCTGTACACCGGCAAGAAGCTGGTCCTGCCCGTGCCCGAAATCCTGGGCCACGCCTCCGCAGAGGCCGAATCCCACCCGCCGCGCTTCCGCACCATCGTGGGCCTGCTGCTCCTGCCGCTGGTACTGATCTTCATGAACACCGGCCTGAACACCCTCGCTACCTCCGGCGTTCTGCCTGAGGGAGTCAAGGACGAGCAGTGGTACCAGGTGCTGCGTACCCTCGGCGAAACCCCGGTTGCCCTGCTGATCGCTGTCCTGGTTGCCCTGTTTGTGCTCGGCGCCAAGCGCGGCAAGGACGCCGGTGCCCTGGAGAAGCTGCTCGAGTCCTCCCTCGGCCCGGTCTGCTCCGTCATCCTGATCACCGGCGCCGGCGGCATGTTCGGCGGCGTGCTCCGCACCTCCGGCATCGGCCAGGCACTCGCCGACGTCCTGGGCAACCTGGGCATCCCGCTGATCCTGGCAGGCTTCCTGATCTCGTCCATCCTCCGCATCGCCCAGGGTTCGGCTACGGTTGCCCTCACCACCACCGCGGGCCTCATCGCCCCCGCAGTGGCAGCGGCCGGGCTGAACGGCATGCAGGTGGCTGCCATGGTCCTGGCCGTCGCCGCCGGCTCCGTGGTGGTGTCCCACGTGAACGATTCCGGCTTCTGGCTGGTGGGCCGGTTCTTCGGCATGGATGTCAAGACCACGCTGAAGACCTGGACCGTCATGGAAACCCTGATCGGCGTGATGGGCTTCGCCATCGCCGCGCTGATCTTCCTGCTGGCCGGGCTGGCGGGCTGACCCTTCCCGACCAGGTAGCGCCAACTGCCGTTTTGGACTCTCAAAACGGCAGCTGGCGCTACTTGCTTTTGCAGCGGCGGTCCGGCGGCGGGAACACCTGCCGGGCCGCCGTCGTTGTTTATCTTTGTGCGTCTCCGCCAGGAGCGCCGTCCGCCAGACCAAAGGAACTCCCTTGACTCCTCGCACCATCGTGATCACCGGCGCCAGCGACGGCATCGGCGCAGCAGCCGCCCGGGCACTCGCGAAGGCGGGGGAGCAGGTTGTCATCGTGGGCCGCTCCGCCGAGAAGACCCGCGCCCTCGCCAAGGAACTGGACGCGGATTACTTCCTCGCCGACTTCGCCGAGCTGGACCAGGTCCGCACCCTCGCCGCGCAGCTGAAGTCCGACTACCCGCGCATCGACGTCCTCGCCAACAACGCCGGCGGCATCATGGGCAAGCGCACCCTCACCGTGGACGGCAACGAGTCCACCTTCCAGATCAACCACCTGGGCCCGTTCCTGCTCACCACCCTCCTGATGGACACCCTCACGGCCAGCAACGCCAAGGTCATCAACACCGCCAGCGCCGCGAACGGCTTCGGCAAGCTGGACCTCTTCGACCTCACTTCTGAGCACGGTTATTCCACCAACCGCGCCTACGGCACCGGCAAGCTCTCCAACATCCTCTTCACCTCCGAACTGCACCGACGCTACGGCGATCAGGGAATTACGACGGCGGCATTCCACCCGGGCGTGGTCCGCACCAACTTCGCCGCGGAGTCCACGAGCCCCTTCCGGCACGCCTACAAGACCCTGCTGAACCGGTTCATGCTGAGCCCGGAGCAGGGCGCGGACACCATGCTCTGGCTCATCAACGGCACCCCGGGCACCGACTGGATTTCGGGTGCCTACTACGCCAAGCGCGCCCTGGCCAAGGCCAACCCGCAGGCCTACGACGCCGAGCTGGCCCGGGGCCTGTGGGAGAAGAGCGCAGAACTGGTCGGCGTCGGTGCCTAGTACGACCCACCTCCAGGGCTGAATTTTTGTCCAGATAAAGCGACTTCCGGACCGCTCAAGTTGCCATATCTGCCCAAAAACTCAGTGAAAGGGGACGGGGTCAGCCCTGCCTTGCCAGGGCCTCGCCAATGAGTCGGGCGCCCTCCGGATAAGCGCCCGGGTTGGGCCCGGCGAAGTTCAGCCGGACAAACGCCCCGGGGGTTCCGCGGGGAACCACTCGGTGCCGGCGGCGATGATCACGCCGTTGTCCTCGCAGTCGCGGGTCAGCCGGGGCAGGTCCGTTCCGTCCGGCATACGCAGCCACAGGTTCAGCCCGCCCTTGGGCAGGAGCTCGACGTGGGCCTGCGGAACGTGCTCGCGGATGCTGGTCACGAGGAGGTCCCGCCGCGACTGCAGCTGCTGGCGCAGGCTCCGCAGATGCGTCTGCCAGCCCGGCTGCGTCACCACATCCAGCGCCGCGGCCTGCAGCAGTCCGCTCACGTACATTGACTCCGCCGCCCGGTGGGCCAGGATGCGCTCGCGGGCGGGACCGCGGGCCACCACCGCCGCGACGCGGATGGCCGTGGAAACACTCTTCGTCAGCGACCGGATGTAGACCACGTGCCCCGCATCATCCCTTGTGGCCAGCGGCACCGGATCCGAGGTGATGCCGAAGTCGTGCGCCCAGTCGTCCTCGACCACAAATGCACCGTGCGCGCGGACCACCTCCAGCACCTCCTCCCCGCGCCCCGGCGCCCACTGTGCACCGGTGGGGTTGGCGTAGTTGGGCTGCGCATAGAACACCCGCGCCCCGGTCTCCGCAAACGCCCGGGCCAGTTCCGCCGGATCCGGTCCCTCCGGTCCGCTCGGCACCGGAACCACCCGCACCCCGGTCTGGGCCGCGGCAAGGATCGCTCCCCAGTACGTGGGCGATTCCATCAGCAGCGGCTGGCCGGCGCCCACCAGCGCCCGGAAAATCGAGCTGAGCCCGCTCTGGCTTCCCGGCAGCACGATCACATCGCTCGGCGTCGGAGGAGTGAACCCGGCAGGAGTAGCGGAACCCAGTTCATGGGCGAACCATTGCTGCAGTTCCGGCATCCCGGCTGCCGGCGGGCGGGACAATGCGGCGGTGCCGCGCGCGGCCCGGGCCAGCGCGCCCCGGACCAGCCGCTCGGGCAGGAGTTCCCGGTCCGGGTATCCGGCGTGGAACGAGATGGCGCTGTTCGGTACATCCCGCATGGTGCTGGAGGAGGGCAGGACCGACGACGGCGACCGCAGCGCCGCCGTCTGCCAGCCGTAGTCGGAGGGCCGGGCCGTCCGGACAGCACGCACGAAGGTCCCCACGCCCGGCCGGCTCTCGATCAGCCCCTGCGCCGTCAGCGCCTGCAGCGCCTTCTGCACCGTCACCGGGCTGGCCTGGTACTCGGCCACCAGTTGCCGGGTGGAGGGCAGCCGGGCACCCGGGGCAGCACCGGAAATCCAGTCTCGGAGTGCCAGGACGATCCGCGAACTGCTATCGTTGTTCATGAAAGACAATAGTAGCGCTACTGTCCAAGTCCGCCCACCGGTACCGCCCGGTGCCCAGCCGCAGACCGGCCTCTGGTGGGGACTCCTGGGCGTGGCGGCATTTTCCTTCACGGTTCCCTTCACCCGCGTGGCCGTTGAGGGCCTGGATCCGCTGTTCATCGGCTCCGGCCGCGCCGTCATCGCCGCCGGTCTGGCAGGCGCGGCCCTGGCACTAACCCGGCAGCGGCTTCCCCGGCCGCGGACCTGGGCCAGGCTCGCGCTGGTGGCCGGGGGCGTCGTCGTCGGCTTCCCCCTCCTCACCTCCTACGCCCTGACGGCAGTACCCGCCGGGCACGGTGCAGTGGTGATCGCGCTTCTGCCCGCCGCCACGGCCACGGCAGCCGTGCTGCGGACGGGCGAGCGGCCGCCCCTGGCGTTCTGGCTGGTCACCGGCCTCGGCTCGCTGGCGGCACTCGGCTTCGCTTTCCTGCAGGCCGGCGGCATCGGGCACCTGCACTGGGCCGACCTCCTGCTGCTGGGCGCCGTGGCCTGCGCCGCCGTCGGCTATGCAGAAGGCGGCCTCCGGGCACGGGAAGTGGGCTCCTGGCAGACCATTGCCTGGGCCCTGGTCCTTGCCGCCCCGCTGATGCTGGCCCTCGCCGCCGTGTCCGCCGCGGCCCAGCCGCCGCAGGCCACACCCGTCCAGTGGGCCGCCTTCGGCTACCTGGCCGTGGTGAGCATGTTCCTCGGATTCTTCGCCTGGTACCGCGGGCTGGCCGTCGGACCCATCGCCCAGGTCAGCCAGGTCCAGCTCCTCCAGCCCGTCATGAGCATCTGCTGGGCCGCACTCCTGCTCGGCGAGGCCCTCACCTGGAGCACTGCCCTCGGCGGCCTTGCCGTGATCGCATGCGCCGGCGCGGCCGTGCGCGTGCGGCTCAACAGCCCCGCTTCCTGATAACCCCCAAACCCGAAAGGACCAACCCATGTACATTCCCGCCCACTTCGCCGCCGGCCCCGACGCCGTCCTGCACCTTCTGGCCCGCCCGGCGGCGGCCAACCTGGTCACCATGACGGAGCACGGCCTGCAGGCCACACTGTTGCCGTTCGTCTATGTACCATCGGTAGGGGAGCACGGCGCACTGCACGCCCACGTCGCGCGCAACAACCCGCAGTTCTCCAGCCTGCCAAATGGTGAGGCACTCGCCATCCTCCAGGGGCCCGACGCCTACATCTCGCCGTCCTGGTACCCCTCCAAGGCTGAGCATGGGCGCGTGGTGCCCACCTGGAACTACTCCACCGCCCATGTCTACGGCCGGCTGGTCATCCATGACGACGCCGGGTGGCTGGCACGGCACGTCCGGAGCCTGACGGATCTGCACGAGGAAGGCAGGGGCAAGCCATGGAGCGTGGACGATGCACCGGAACGGTTCATCGCCGGGCAGCTGCGCGCCATCGTGGGGGTCGAGCTGCTGATCACCCGCATCGAGGCCAAGGAAAAGCTGAGCCAGAACCGCTCCGCAGCCGACGCCGCGGGAGTCGTCACGGGCCTGCGGGCGGCCGGGCAGGAAGCCAGCGCCGCCGCCGTCGAACGGGTGCGCGGCTGACGGAAGGTCAGCCGGCGCGCTCGAGCAGGACCATCACCTCGTAGTGCATGGTCTGCGGGAACATGTCCAGGACCCGGGCACGCCGGGCCGTGAACGAGGGGAGCGCGGCCAGGTCGCGGGCCAGTGACTGGGCGTTGCAGCTGGAGTAGACAACATGCTGCACGTCCGAGGACTCCAGCCAGCCGCAGAGCTCCTTGCCGATGCCGCGCCGGGGCGGGTTGACGATGACCAGCTCCGGCGAACGGTCCGCCCCGAGAGCAAAGGCCGTGGCGTCGCCGGCCTGGAACCCCACCCGTTCCAGGCCGGCCTCGCTGCTGCTGAGCTTGGCCGAGACGATGGCTTCACGGCTCGTTTCGATCCCGGTAACGTCCCGCCCGGGTCCGGCGCAGTGCAGGGCGAAGCCGCCCACGCCGCAGTACAGGTCCCAGACCGACGCCGGACCCAGCTCGTCCACCCACTCGCGGCCCTGCCGGTACAGCGCAGCGGCCATGGGGGTGTTCGTCTGGAAGAAGCTTTGCGGCCGCAGGTGCAGGTCCAGGCCGTTGACCCGCATCCGCAGCGTGGACTGCTCCGTCAGCAGGATCTCCCGGTCTCCCTCCAGCACCGCTTTGTGTTCAGGGTGCAGGTTGACCGAGACCACCTTCACCTGCGGCAGCGCGGCCAGGAGCGAGGGGAGGTGTTTCCGGATCCGCGGCAGCAGCTGCTCGGAGCGCAGGACCAGGCGCAGCATCACCTCGCCGTCGGGGGACTCGGTGATGATGATGTGCTTGAGCTCGCCGCGGCGCTGCGGAACGTCATAGGGGGTCAGCCGCGCCTGGCTGATGAATCCGGCCAACACCGGAAAGCAGGCCAGCAGTCCGGGCGAGCAGACGCCGCACTCGCGGAGGTCCACGCCCTGGCCGTCGGCATCAAGGATCCCGATGGTCGGGTTTTGCGCCGTCCCGCCGACCACCATTTTGGCTTTGTTGCGGAAGCCGGACTCCTGGCTCCCGACGGGCAGCAGCCACTCCAGTTCCATGTGCGGTGCGAGCAGCGTCTCGCAGTGCCTCTGCTTGCCGGCGAGCTGCTCCGCATAGGGCACGCCCATCTGGGTGCAGGAGCGGCAGGCGGCGGCGTCGAAGTAGGAACAATCCATGACCGGACGAATTTTACCCGCCCGCGGAAAGGGCGACGGCGGCACCCGACTGAATGCCGCCGTCGTACGCCGTCCCGGGGCACTTTGAGGCCGGAAAGTGCTGGGTCTGCCCTGCCGACGGCGTGTCCGTGCCAATGTGCCCCGGTTCCGCAGCCCCCACACGGCAGCGCGTAATAGCGTGCAATATAAGCATGCAGCCATGTATTTAGTGACTGTTTCTTCGGTGGTCGTGCTAGTTTCGGCACTGCCGCCGTTCACTTCTTCGGTGACCACTGCCGCAGGCGCGCGGTGCCCCACATCCCTACTGGAGACGCCCATGGAACCCTCTTCACCGCTGACCCTGGCCTCGCCGCCGGTTACATCCCCAGTAGAGTCGGGGCTCCGCCGCTCCATGGGACCTCGGCACCTGGTGATGATCGCCATGGGCGGCGTGATTGGCTCGGGACTGTTCCTGAGCTCCGGCTACACCATCTCGCAGGCAGGCCCGCTCGGCGCCGTCATCGCCTACCTCATCGGCGCCTTCGTGGTGTACCTGGTGATGGCCTGCCTCGGTGAACTCGCCATCGCCTACCCGGTGTCCGGCGCGTTCCACATCTACGCCGCCCGCTCCATCGGACCCGCCACGGGATTCGCCACCGCCTGGCTGTACTGGCTCTGCTGGGCCGTGGCCATCGGCTCCGAATTCACTGCCTCCGGCCTGCTGATGCAGCGCTGGTTCCCGGACGTGGAGGTCTGGGTCTGGTGCCTGGTGTTCGCCGCCGTCCTGTTTGGCTTCAATGCCGTGTCCTCGAAGTTCTTTGGCGAGGCCGAGTTCTGGTTCGCCATCGTTAAGGTGGCCGCAATCATCGGCCTCATTGTCCTGGGCGGCGCGGCCCTGTTCGGCTTCCATCCGCTGAGTGCGGGCGGCAGCCACCCCCACCTGTTCGAGAACTTCAGCACCGAAGCCGGCCTCTTCCCGAACGGCTTCACCGGCGTCCTGGTCACCGTGCTCGCCGTCTTCTACGCCTTTTCCGGTTCCGAACTCATCGGCGTCGCGGCGGGCGAAACGAAGGACCCGGCCACCAGCATCCCCAAGGCCATGCGCACCACGGTGATTCGGCTGCTCATCTTCTTCGTCGGCGCCATCACCGTCATTGCGGCCACCATCCCGTACACCGAGGTGGGACTGGACGAGAGCCCGTTCGTGACAGTGTTCTCGGCCGTCGGCATCCCGTTCGCGGCCGACATCATGAACTTCGTCATCATCACCGCACTCCTGTCCGCCGGCAACAGCGGCCTCTTCTCCTGCGCGCGCATGCTCTACTCCCTCGCCGATGAAGGCCACGCGCCCAGCGTCTTCAAGAAGTTGACGAGCCGCGGCATCCCGCTGGTGGCACTCGCCGTCAGCATGGTGGGCGGCCTCGCCTCCCTGGTCAGCAGCGTGGTCGCACCGGAGACGGTTTACCTGTTCTCGTCTCCGTGGCCGGCTTCGCCGTGGTGGGCGTGTGGATGTCCATCACCGCCTCGCACTTCTTCCACCGCCGGGCATTCGTCCGCAGCGGCGGCAACGTGGCGGACCTCGCGTACAGGGCGCCGCTGTTCCCGCTGGTGCCCATCCTGGCGTTCACCCTGTGCGTCGTTTCGCTGGTCGGCATCGCCCTCGACCCCACCCAGGTGGCCGCGCTCTACTTCGGCATCCCCTTCGTGGCCGCCTGCTACGCCTGGTTCTACTTCCGGCACGGACGCAAGGCTGCCGCCGGCATCCAAGGCTAGGCGCGGACGACGGCGGCCGCCCGGCGGGGTGCGTTCAGGCACCTGGCGCAGCGGGCGCCGTCGTTCCTTGTCCCGTTGTTTCCGGATCGGACGTGGCGCGGCCATGGAAGAATGGGGCGGGATTACCGGCCGGGAGGGGCATGAGCGTGGAATCGTCCGCCGAGGCGTCGTCGATGGCACAGGGACTGCGCCTTGTGCGGCTGGTGGCAGACCGGGAAATCCGCGGCCGGCAGCTGCTGGGTGTTTCGCAGCTCGCCGCCGAGCTGGGCATGGACCAGAGCCGGGTCTCGCGCCTGGCCCAGGAACTGTGCGACCTTGGCCTGCTGGAGCGGGCTGACCGCGGCCCGTTCCGGACCGGCCCCCGTTTCTTCACCCTCGCCGCGTCACTCAACACCGGCTGGGTCCGGCAGGCGAAGACCGAGCTCGAGGCGCTGGTGGCCGCCCTGGGCCTCCGGGCAAGGCTCTCCGTCCGGGACGGCTTCCGCGTGGTTCTGCTCCGTGCCTCCAGCAACGACGCCGTTCCCGGAAGCTTCGTGAAGCCGGGAATGGTGACGCCGGTGTGGTGCACTGGTGCCGGCCGGGCGCTGTTGTGGGATTTTCGACCGTCCCGGCCTGGACGCGCTGCTGGGCGGGGTGAATTTCGTCGGGATCGGCGGTCCGGGGGCTGCCCACACCACCGCCGAGGTCTGGGAGCTGATGGAACGGGACCGGGCAGCCGGGTATGTTGCGGCCGACCAGGAATTCGAGCACGAGGTGGTGGAGCTCGCCGTGCCCGTGCGGGCTGCCGGCGGCGGCATCACCGCATCGCTGAGTGTCCTCGGGAGCCGGGCGGAGCTGGGGTCCGGTGCTGCTACCGCCGCCTCGGCCCTGCGTGCCGCCGCCGAGCGGCTTGGGGCTTCTCCGGCCGTCGGCTGATTGGCTTGTGTAGCTAGGCCTGTTGCCGGTAGCCGAGCCGGGCCTCGAGCCACCGTCCCTGCGCCACCAACGCCGCGGCGCAGCTGTCCCGCTTGGGTTCCAGCCGGTCCTTGATGCCCACAATCTGCAGCGCCGCCACCACATCGCCCTTGAAGTCGCGGACCGGGACGGCCAGGGAGTAGAGTCCCGGCTCGGCCTCCTCATCAACGATCGAGTAGCCGCGTTCCCGCGCTGCCTCCCGCCGGGCAAGGAACTCTTCAATGCCGGTGGGAGTGTTCGGGCCGTGGCGGACAAAGTCGACGCCGGCAAACACCGTCCGTACCTCCGCCTCCGACGCTTCCCACAGGACGGCCTGCCCGGCGTCACTGCAGTAGGCGGGGTACGGGCGTCCCAGCCAGGATCCCACCAGGTTGCTGCTCGCGGGGACGCTCTCCCCGATGGTGACGGTGCTGTCGCCGTGCAGCACGCCCAGGAAGCAGGCCTCGTCGACAGCTGAGGCGAGGCTGTCCAGCGCTGTGCCGCCGTCGGCCTGCAGCCGGCGTTCGGTCAGGAGCTGGGCACCGGTGAAGAGCGACCAGTCAAGGGCGTAGGTGCGGGACGTGCGGGCGAGGAACCCCTCGTGCTCCGCGCTGCGCAGGTTGCGGGAGACCTGGCTGCGGTCCCTCCCCAGGTCCGCCGCGATGTCCGCAACGCTGCCGCCCGGAAGCCCTGCTGCATGCCGTGCCCCGACGGCCAGGACGGCCTGGATTCCGCGGCCCATGCTGGAGGTTTTCGACATGGATTTGAGTCTAGTGGAGGCGCCTTCCTGGCCCCCGGGTCAGCAGATGGCAAACACCCGCGCCGGGAACCCGCTGCCTTCCAAAGGCTTGGCCCAGGTTGCGACGACGGCGGCGCCGGCCTCCGGCAGTCCGTCCAGGTTGGCCAGCAGTTCGATCTGCCAGCGGTCCTGCTCCAGCACAAAGGTTTCCAGGCTGAAGTCCTGCCGGGAGGTGGCCAGGCCCGTGTCAGTGTCGGTCTGCTCGTGGCCGACAGCGGCAACCGACCGCTCGTTGAGCAGCAAGGCCAGCACTTCCCGTGACCAGCCGGGCGTGTGGCTCAGGCCGTCAGCGTCACGGTTGGCCATCGCGTCGACGTCCGGCCAGCGGCGGCTCCAGCCGGTGCGGAGGGCCACGAAGCTGCCCGCCGGGATGGTGCCGTTGCGGCTTTCCCAGTTGTGCACGTCCTGCAGAGTGGGGGTGGCATCCGGATCGTTTGCCACCCGATGGGAGATGTCCAGGACCACCAGGGGCAGGATCATTTCCTGCACCGGAATCCGGTCCAAGGTCCTGCCGCCCCGGATGAAGTGCGACGGCGGGTCCACGTGGGTGCCCCACTGGCCCACGATCGAATACCGGTGGGCGGTGAAGCCGTCCCCCTTTTCGAGGTCGAAGAGGGCTTCCCGCTCCTCATCCGGGAACGCCGCAAAGTGGGGCTGGCCGGGGTGGAAGGCGTGGGTCAGGTCAACGAACCGCCGTCCCGCGAGAACCTGCTGCAGTCCTTCCCACAGGGAGGTGGTGAGGGTGTCCGTCATGATGCTGAAGCTCCTTTGGTGATCGGTGCCAGTGCCGTGCTGGTTACGCTGAGGGGTCCTTCCAGTTCAATCACCGGAACTTCCCAAGGGTGGATGTCCACGATCTGCCGCATGAACCGTTCAACGGCTGCGTCCTCCAGGGAGGCAGCGAAGTAGGTGGTGAAGACGAAGGTGGGGGACAGGGTCTGCTCTCCGACGCGTCCCAGCGTTGGGTTGGCTCCCTCTGCGGTGGTGAACCCTTCGAAGCCAAGGCCGGATTCGAACACGTGCTTATAGTTGCCAAAATCGCCCAGTTCCTGGAACTGGGCCAAGGCCTGGAGCAGGGCTGCGATGTCCGGATCGTTCCGGAAGGCGTCCGCTTCCCCCTTGGCCAGCTGCGCAAACGTAGTGCCGCTGATGGGCCAGTGGACGCGCAGCTTGCGCACCGCATGCAGTTGAACGTCCAAGAACCAGTCCTCTTCCTTCCGCCGGGCTGGCGGATGCCTGCCATCGTGGCAGAAAGAAACAATCATTACAAGCATAAGAAAATGCGTATTATGACTACCATGCCTGTGAATGCGCTGTTGTCCACCCTGCTGGAATCCGGGGAGCTCCTTCCCGCCGACGGCGCCCTGGCGACAGAGCTTGAGGCCCGGGGCTGCAATCTTGATGACCCGTTGTGGTCTGCCAAAGTCCTGCTCGAACAACCCCACCTGATCAAGGACGTCCACCGCGACTACTTTGCGGCGGGAGCGAGGATCGCCACCACAGCCAGCTACCAGGCCACGCCGCAGGGGTTTGCCCCGCGGGGAATGAGTGAGCGGGAGGCGCTGGAGCTGGTGGCCCTGTCGGTCCGGCTTGCGGACGAGGCCCGCCGGGAGCACCTTGCCGCCCATCCGGAGGCCAAGCCGTTGCTGGTTGCCGGCTCGGTGGGACCCTACGGCGCCTACCTTGCGGACGGTTCCGAGTACCGGGGGACGACTCCTGGCTCCCGCAGAATTCCGCGACTTCCACCGTCCGCGGATCGCAGCCCTCGTCGGCGCCGGTGCCGACGTTCTCGCATGCGAGACGCTCCCGTCCTTCACCGAGGCTGAGGCGCTCCTGGCACTCAGCAAGGAGTTCGGCGTCGAGGCCTGGTTTTCCTTCTCGCTCCGGGACGGCGGGCACATCAGTGACGGCACTCCGCTGACGTCGGTGGCCACACTGCTCGACGGCGAGGCCACCGTGGCCGCCGTCGGCGTGAACTGTGTGCCGCTGGAGCTGGTCACCCCGGCGCTCGCCGCCCTGGGGGCGGCCACCAGCAAGCCGCTGGTGGCCTACCCCAATTCAGGCGAGACGTACGATCCCGTCACCAAGACCTGGAGCCCTGCCCCACCGTCCGACAGCGCAGGGCTTGGGCATCCGGCCAACCTTGCCGAGGGCAGCGCAACCTGGCAGGACTTCGGTGCCCGGATCATCGGCGGGTGCTGCCGGACAACCCCCGGCGACATCGCGGCCGTCGCCGAACGCCTGCGGGCGTAGCTCTGGCGGTACGCCCGCGGCATACTTACCAGGCAGCATGTTCCCATGCTTCACGGTTACCCAAGCAGGGCACACAAGTCCGTCACCCGGCCCGTGCCCGTGAACATACCCCCAACCTCCTCTTCGTTCTCATCCAAGACCCAGCTGACCGTCCCGATTGTGAGGAAGACGCCCACTGGATGGTCGTTTGCGTCCGGCACCGTGATGAAGTTGCGGCCGGTTGCAGTGAACATTTGATTTCCATTGCTGAGGGGCGTTGTATGCGTTAGCCCCGCCGTGCCTTCGAAGGTCACAGACTCTCCGGATTCACCGGTGACTGTGATGCTCACGCCAGGCCATATGGTCTTCGTGCGGCCACCCGGCAACTCGATGACTGCGTACTTCCCGGCCGCAGCGACGGTCAATTCGGAGTCCGGACAGGGTACGGCGAACGTGCCGGCGGGAATTTCTTCAAATGAACGTTCTGCAAGCGCAGGCTGGGCCGGCGCCACCAGTGCGCCAGTTGCAAGGGCTGACAACGCCAGGCTGCGGATAATGCTGGTGGTTTTCATCGGACGTCCTCTCGGAGATGGCTAATGGTGAGCCAAGGATTGCCCCCCTCACTTAACCGGCCCTTAATTGGGGGTCCCCTTTGTTGGTGCAAACCATTGGTCTCCTGATCCCGGGGGAGCATGATGAGGGTGATGCGGCTGGCTTCCGGGCCACACCGGATCACGGGCAGGCGCTCTGGGGTCGCTCGTCGATGAGTTCCGCGGAACCGGCTGGAAAGTCCGGGGCTGCGGCTGGTCGGTTGAGGAGTGCTGTGCGATGGTTGCGTTGCGGATACGGGCCTTGGGGCCCGTCGACGTCGTCATTGCCGGTGAACCGGTCCCCGTGCGCGCCGCGAAGCTGCGAATAGTCCTCGAATGCCTGGCGTTGCGGGCAAACTGCGTGGTCAGCTCCGATTTCCTGGCCGAGGCCCTTTGGGACGGCCATCCCCCCGCGCAGCCGGGCCCTCAGCTGCAGGTCTACATTGCCAACCTGCGACGCATCCTCGAACCCGACCGGCCCAAAGGAGGAGCACCACAGCGCATTGCCAGCCGCCCCGGCGGGTACTCCCTGTCCGTAACGGCAGACGAACTGGACATCCTGCAGTTCCGCGAACTCATCTCTGCAGGGGAACAGGCTGTCGAGGCGGGCGACCTGGTTGGCGGTGCGGAACGCCTCCGCGCGGCCGTGCAATTGTTCACCGGCCTGCCGTTCCCGGATCTTGCCGACGCGGAGCTGTTCCGGCCGGAGCTGGACCAGTTGGAGGAAGCACGGCTGGATGCCTACCAGGATCTCGCCGACGTCGAACTTGCCCTGGGCAGGCATGGAAGCCTGGTGCGGGAGCTGCAGCGGTTGGTGCAGGAGCATCCGTACCGGGAACGGCTGTGGGCAGCGCTGGTCGTTGCCCTGTACCGCTGCGACAGGCAGGCCGACGCGCTGGCCGCCTGCCGGGAAGCACGGCGGGCCTTCACAGCCGGCCTGGGCATCGACCCGGGCGCGAGACTGCGCGAGCTGGCGGCGCTGGTCCTCCGGCAGGATGCATCGCTGGACGCCCCCGCCAGCGAGGGGAACCCGCGGGCACGGCAGCGCCTGGACAACCTGCCCAACGAACTGACACCCCTGGTGGGCCGGGAAGCGGAATTGGGGGAGGTGTGTTCGCTCTACCGGAAGGAAGGCTGCCGGCTGGTGACTGTCACGGGGCCGGGCGGAACGGGTAAGACCCGGCTGGCTTTGGCCGCTGCCGCGCAGCTTCGCGAGCGGATGGCCGACGGCGTGGGCTGGGTCAACCTGGCACCGCTCACCCAGGTGGAACAAGTCCCGGGTGCCATCGCCGCCACCCTGGGCCTGGCGGACCGGGCAGGGGAGGACCCGCTCAAAGTGGCGTCCCGCTTTCTCCGGACCCGCCGGCTCCTGCTGGTACTCGATAACTTCGAGCACCTTGAGGAGGCCTGGCCGGTGGTGCTCGATATGCTCACGGCGGCCCCTGACCTCCGGATACTTGCCACCAGCCGCCGGCGTCTTGGACTCCGTGCCGAGTATGAGTATGAGCTCGCACCGCTGGCTTTGCCGCCGATCGACCCGCCGGCGCCTTTGCCGGAACTGCGTGAGGTCCCGGCCCTGAAACTCCTTGTCGCACGCGGGCGGGCAGTACGGCCCCATTTCGATATCGACCAGGACAACGCCGGTGTACTGATCCGGCTGTGCCATCGCCTCGACGGGCTGCCGCTGGCCATCGAACTTGCGGCAGCCCGGCTGCGGGACCGCAGCGAGGAAGACCTGTTCCACGACCTGGAATTCAACCTTGCAGAACTGCCCGAAGCGTTCCGTGACCTCCCCGACCGTCAAAGGACACTTACAGCCACCCTTGCCTGGAGCTACGAGCTGCTGGGTCCCCAGGAACGGCGCCTCTTTGACCAGCTCGGCGTCTTCGCGGCCGATCCGGCCGAAGTTGCCGTGGGCGGAGTATGCAGCGGGGTTGCGGATACGAACACTTCGATCGGGGTTCTTGCGCGCCACAGCCTGCTGCGCAGGTACAGGGATTCCATGGGAACGAGCCGCGTGTCCATGCTGCATTCGATCAGGGAGTTTGCCCGGAACCGGCTGGCACAGCTGGCGGACGAGCAGGCGCTCCGGTGCCGGCACGCAGACTTCTACCTCCGGCTTGCCCGGACGCTTGGGCCCCGGCTGTGGGGCCACGGAGAGCATAAGGCCTTTCGGCTGTTGACGGCCGATGCCGCAGAGCTGCGGTCCGCACTGCTGTGGGCTGCCGGACCGGGCGGATCGAAGGACGTTGCGCTGCAACTGGTGGGCGAGCTGTGGCACTACTGGGAGCTGACGGGTGATGTTACCGAGCAATACCGGATTGCCGTGGAGCTGGTGGAGGAAACTGAAGGGGTCCCGGCAGCCGTCCTGGCACCGGCGCTCAGCGGCGCGGCCACGCTGTGCTGGACGGTGGGCAGGAACGATCAGGCGACCCGGTTCCACTCCAGGGCTTATGATGCGTTCCGCGAAGCAGGCAACAGCAAGGGCGTCGCCTGGACGGTCATGTGCCTTGCCGTCCAGGAAGCACAGCGCAGCGAGATGGCAACCGCGGAGCGGCTCGCCATGGACGCCTTGTCGGCTCCAGGTGCCACTCTTCGTACGCAGGTGGCGGCCCTGGTGCTCCTGTCGCGGATCGCTTTCTACTCCGGTGACCATCCCCGGGCGCTGGAACTATCGCGCGAGTGTGCCGCCCTCGCACGGCCCATGGGGGACAGATGGCTCCTTGGCATAGCATTGACCAACTTCGCCGAAAGTCTGCAGCACACCGGAGACTTCGGTGCGGCCGAAACCCTGCTGACGGAAGCAATTGCGGGTGTGGTGGAGCTCGGGGCGCAGGGAAACCTGGTGGGCTACCTGGAATCCCTTGCCGGAGTCCACGTGGAAAATCAGCGGATCGAACCTGCCATCCGGCTGCTGTCCGCTGCCGACGCCTACCGTGCTGACCATGGGCTTCCGCTGGTAACCGACGAGCGGCGCCGCGTCGAGTCCATTATCGAAGCCGCACGGAACGGCGCCGGTCCCGTCAGGTTCGGCCTGGCATGGGCTGCAGGAAGGTCCTTGACGTTGACGCAGGCTGCGGACGAGGTGCTTCGCGGCAGGAGCAGGCGGGATGGCTCCCTGCCTGTCGATGGCCATGCGGATCCGGTGACCTACGCCGTCGACGATCTTCCTGACACGGCACCCTGGTAGCCCGGGCGCTCTATCCCTCCAGCCGGCCGTAGGTGCTCACCACGTTGCCCTTGCTGGTCCGCCTTTCGTCCTGCAGCACCAGCCGGGTTGTCGGGTCGCCGTCCTGGAAGAGCCGGCGGCCGCTCCCGGCGACCACCGGGTGGGTCATCAGTGTGAGCGAGTCCAGGAGCCCGGCGAACAGCAGTTGCCGGGTCACGGAGATGCTGCCGCAGACGGCGATCTCGCCGCCGTCGCGCTTCTTCAGCTGTGCCACGAATTCCTCCAGCGGTGCATCCATCAGGTGGGAGTTCTGCCAGCCGAGCGGTTCGGTGAGGGTCCGCGAGGCCACGTGCTTCTCCACGGGGTTGATGAAGGCGGCGAAGTCCTCGTCCACTGACGCGTTCGGCCAGTAGCCGGCCCACTCCTGGTAGCTCACCCGGCCCAGCACCACGGTGTCCACATTGTCCATCATCCTGGTGAGGCCTTCACCAAGCTCGTCATCGAAGCTGTCGAACTGGAATTTGTAGGGATCTGACACCACGCCATCCACGGAATGGAACAGGCCGGCAGTAACTATGCGCATATGGAAGCCTCCTAAAATCGGGCGGACAAATTCACCGTAACGGGGCTGCCGGCAGCGGGGAAGATCGAGCACAAAACAACCGACGGCGCGGCCGCCAGTTATGTTCATCACTCAGTACGGTGTCTTGCCGTGTTTCGCCTTAATCCAGCCCCATACTTGTGTTGATGCGGCCACTTTCCGCAGCCCCCGGCCAGGCAGGAGGAAGTGCATGGAAACCCTGAAAAAAGTCGTGACCAACCAGTATTTTCCCGCCGCTGCTGTTTTGACGGCAGTGATTCTTTTCTGGGCCGTGGGACTGCTGGGAGGTCTGTCCCTGCTGCATAACAACCAGCCGCCGCTGACCACGCTGACCTGGATGCTGTTCGTTTACGGCGCTGCGGTCCTCACGCCCCTCGCCGGCATGCTGGCCGCCGCGGACCTGCTCCGCCGGTGGCGCCTCAACCGTGCCGCCGCCGCTGAAAACGCCACTGAAACCGACGACGCCGGTGCCTACGTCAGTGCGGCAGTTCCGGAGAGCGCCGCTGAGGCAGCGCTCCCCGCCGAAGCGGCCGGTGCACGCCACGAGCCGAACCAGTACGCCGAAGGGCCGAACCAGTACGCGGAGCGGCCGGCCCAGCGCCAGGCGGCCGCGAAGAGGCCCGGCATCAAAAAGCCCGCCCTGAAGAAGGCCGGCAGCAAGAAGGCAGCCTGACCGGAGCGCAAACCGGGGTCAGCCTGCCAGTTCCACCCGGTTCCTTCCGGCCGCCTTTGCCGCATAGAGTGCCGTGTCCGCTGCACCCAGCAGTGCCTCCGGCTCCCCGCCCTCGGCGGGGAAAACGTCGAGATCCCGGCGCTGAGCCGCAACTGGCCTGAAGGGTCGCCCCGGTGGGGGATGGCAAGATCCCGCACGGCGTCCAGCGCCCGCTCCATGCAGGCCTTCGCGCGCAGCAGGCTTTGGTGCGGGAAGACCAGCAGGAATTCCTCGCCGCCGAACCGGTACACCCCATCGGACTTCCTGGCCTGCACCCTCAGGGCCGCGGCCACGGCGCGCAACGCAAGGTCGCCGGCCTGGTGCCCGTAAACGTCGTTGTACGCCTTGAAATTGTCCACGTCGCACATGGCCAGGCTGTACTGCTCCCCGTAGCGGACGCTGCGGGCATGCAGTTGCTCCAGGTCCTCAGCCAGCTTCAGCCGGTTGTGCAGCCCGGTCAGGGGATCGGTGCGCGCCTGCTGCGACAGCACCTTCCGGTAATGGGCGAGGTCCGCATGCAGGGTGGTGATCCGCAGTGCCACCAGCAGCCGGGCCCGCAGCACGAAGGGATCCAGCGGTTTGGTGACGTAGTCGTCAGCCCCGGCCTCGATCCCGGCCAGCACGTCATCACGGGAGTCCTGCGATGTCAGCATCACAATGTACGTGTACAGGTCCGCGCCCCGGGACCGGATGGCCCGGCAAAGGGCCAGCCCGTCCATGCCGGGCATCATCCAGTCCGTCACCACCACATCCGGCTGGTGCTCAAGATACAGTCCCCACGCTTCGTCGCCGTTTGCGGCGGCCAGGCAGTCATGCCCGGCGCGCTCCACGGCGGCCTGGGCCACCAGCAACGAACCGGGATCGTCATCGGCAACGAGGACTTTCATCCGTCCACCTCCAGCGCCGCGTCCAGTTCCGCATCCACCCGCCGCAGCTCTGCCTCAAGCCGGCGCACCAGGTCAATGCCGCCGTCGTGCTTTCCTGCCCGGCCCAGCCCCTCCAGCTCCGCGCAGATGGCAGCGGCCCTGCCGGCGCCGATATTGGCCGCCGAGCCCTTCAGGGCATGCGCCGCCCTCACCAGCGCCTCGCCGCCGCCGTCGTCCAGCGCGGCCTGCAGCGCAGCGATCCGTCCGGGCACGTCCTTCCGGAACGCTTCCACCGTGGCGGGCAGCAGCCCCCGGCCGTCGTCGGGACCCAGGCCGCGGAGCATGGCAAGCCGGTCCTGGTCAACAGCCCGGCGCTCTGTCGCGGCGCGGACGGCGCCGGTGACCGCCAGGGCCTGCGCGGCAGGTTCAGGAACCCACCGCGCCAGCGCAGCCTGCAGCGCTGCCGCATCCACGGGCTTGGCCAGGTAGTCGTCCATGCCCGCGGCGAGGCACCGTTCCCTGTCCCCGTCCAGTGCGCCCGCTGTCATCGCGATAATGGGCAGGCGGAAAGTTCCGCCGCGGCTGCGGATCACACGGGTGGCCTCGAACCCGTCCATGACGGGCATGTGGCAGTCCATCAGGACTGCTGAATAGCGGGTGGAGGCGGTGGCGTCCACGGCTTCGGCCCCGTTGGAGACGACGTCCACCGTGTAGCCGAATTTGTTGACCGTCGCCTGGGCCACCAGCTGGTTGACCTCGTTGTCCTCCACAATCAAGATGCGCCCGCGGTGCTGGCTGTCCCCTGGGGCCGCGGCCTGCAGGAGGCCGGACGCGGCGGCAGGCTGGACGGTTTCGCTGGTGGACATGAGGCGGACCAGCCGGTTGTAGAACTCGGAGCTGCGGACGGGCTTCATCAGCCACTCGCGGACCCGGCCCCGGTGATTTCGGCCGTGTTCACCTGCATTGTGGAGGTGAGCATGATGAGTTCGATGTCCGCCAGGCGGGCATCGGCCTTCATGCGCCGGGCAAGCTCCAGGCCGTCGGTGTCCGGCATGCAGAAGTCCAGCACGGCCAGATGGAAGGGCTCTCCGGCGGCGCTCGCCTGCCGGGCCCGGTCCAGTGCAGTGGCGGCGTCCGGCACGGCCTCGGGCTGGAGCCGCCAGCCGCGCAGCTGGGACTCCAGGACCAGGCGGTTGGTGGCGTTGTCGTCCACCACCAGAACGCGCAGGCCGTTGAGGAAGCCGGCAGCGGGAACGGGATCGGTGGACGGCGGAGCCACGGGCAGCGGCAGCCGGAACCAGAAGGTGCTGCCCTTGCCGGGGACGCTGTCCAGCCCGATGTCGCCACCCATCGCCTCGGTGAGCCGGCTGCTGATGGCCAGGCCCAGTCCGGTTCCCCCGTAACGCCGGGTGGTGGAGGCATCCGCCTGCGAGAACGATTCGAACAGCTTCCGGTGGTGGGCGGGATCGATGCCGATGCCGGTGTCCCGGACCTCGAAATGGACAGCGGAAATGCTTCCGGGGGCGGCCTCGGGATTCTGCGTCGTCACCCGGATGGAAACCTCCCCGGACGCCGTGAACTTCACCGCGTTGGAGGCGAGGTTCAGCAGGATCTGCCGGATCCGGCCTGAATCGCCCTGCAGGCGCGCCGGCACATCCGGCTCGCAGTAGCCGATCAGCTCAAGGTTCTTGGCGAGGGCCGGCTCGGCCAGGAGCCCGGCCACCTCTTCCACGAGGACCCGGGGGTCGAACGGACGGATATCCAGGTCCACCTTGCCGGCTTCCAGCTTGGAGAAATCCAGGATGTCGTTGATCAGGGCCAGCAGCGATTCGCCGGCACCCCGCACGCCCTGGGCGTACTGCTTCTGGGTCTCGTCCAGCGGTGTTTCGAGGAGGAGGGCGGTCAGGCCCACCACTCCGTTCATCGGGGTCCGGATCTCATGGCTCATGGTGGCCAGGAACTCCGATTTGAGCCGGCTCGACTCCATTGCCGCTTCCCGTGCCGCCTCCAGTTCCCGGGTCCTGGCCGCCACCTCGTCCTCCAGGCCGCTGGTCAGCCGGATGTTCTCAAGGACGATGAGCACCTGCCGGACGAGCACGCACACCAGCAGCGCAGCCCCCACCACAACCAGGAACGGTTCAAGTCCGGACAGGTGCGGGACGGCGAACAGGAGCACGGCCAGCACCAGCGGAGCATACGGGAGCAGCTCCAGCGCCAGGGTGTACCCGGTACGGGCCGTGCCGGCGCTTTCCACGTACGGTGCCATGGGCGCCAGCGCGATCAGGAGGAACGCGACAATCCATCCGAGGGCGAGCGGCGAACCCGTGGCGCCCGTGACGCCGTCGAACGTCATGCGCACATAGATGCTGTCTGTGACCGCGAGGACGAGCATGCCGCCGCCGAAGCACAGGAAAGGCAGGCGTTCGCCGGGCTGCCGCCGCATGGCCAGGACCAGCACCAGTGAGGTGATCACCAGGTCGACTACCGGATACGCCATTCCGGTCAACCGGGTCAGCGGATCACCCACCGAGTCGAAGGCGGGCCCCAGCGCGGTGTACCAACTGACCACCAGCACAGAACCTGCCACCACGGCGGCGTCCATCACCGCCCGGTACAGCGCCACCCGGTTGCCGGCGCGCCTCTTGAACGCGAACAGCGCGACGACGGCGGGCACCGAGTAGCCGATGAATCCGGCGTCGGCCAGGGACGGGAAGGGGTAGACGTGGTTGAAGGCCAGCCCGTAGTACGCGTACACGGCCATCCCGGCCGCCCAGACGAAGACGGCAATGGACATGAAGGTCCAGGCCCGGGCGTTCACTCCGCCCAGCCGGGCGGCCCGGGCGCAGCTTGCCCCGGCCAGCAGCGATGCCGCAAGGATCAGGACATCTCCCGTCACCAGCGCATGGGGCGTGCCGCTGTTCGCGGCGAAGTACAGTGCGAGCGCCGCAAGCCCTGCGGCCGCCAAGAGGCCCAGCATGCCCAGGCGCGCCCTGCCCGCGGTGGACTTCGTTCCAAGAGACCAGCCTGAGACACGGACGAACCCTTCCCCCTACCGGCGCCCTGAGCCCCCAGCCGGGCCCACCCGAGACCTGGGTGGAGGCGCCTCCCTATGATATCCCTCACACCTCAAGGGCTGCTGTCCGGCTGCACCGGAAACTACCTTCCCTTGAGGGCCTGGAGGGCTTCCTCTGCCCGCCGCAGGGCGTGGTCCAGCCGTTCACCGGGCTCGGGGAGCGAGAACAGGTACCCCTGCAGGGAGTCGCACTCCAGCGCCGTCAGGTAGTCCGCCTGCGCCGCCGTCTCGACGCCCTCCGCCGTCACCGTCAGCCCGAGGCTGTGGGCCATGTTGATCATTGAGCTCAGGATGGGCAGCCGTTCCTCGCCGGTGCGGACCATGGACACGAAGGACTTGTCGATCTTCACGGTATCCACGGGAAGGTCCTGCAGCCTGCCCAGGGAGGAGTAGCCGGTTCCGAAATCGTCCAGGGCCACCCGGGCGCCCGCGTCCCGCAGTGAGCTGAGTTGCTTGATCAGGCTGCAGTCGGCGTCGAAAAAGACGCTCTCGGTCACCTCCAGCACCAGCTGGTAGGCCGCCACGCCGCTGGCCTCTGCAAGGTGGAGCACCCCCTGGGCAAAGTCCGGATCCTGGAGCTGGACCCGGAGACGTTGACCGAGAGGGACCGCGAGGGATCCTCGCTGAGCCACCCTGCCAGCTGCACCATTCCCAGCGCCATCACCTCCGCGCCGATTTCGTTGATGAGCCCGGTGCGCTCAGCCAGCGGGATGAAGATCGACGGCGGGATGCGCTCGCCGCCGCGGTCCCACCGTGCCAGCGCCTCGAACTTCACCACCTGTCCCATGCGGTGCGAAACGATGGGCTGGAAATCTACGCTGATCTGGCCGCGCGGAACCGCGAGCTGCAGGGCGCTTTCCATGTCCGTGCGCTGCACGAGCGCAGTCATCATGTCCGGGTGGAACCGCAGGAACCGGTTCTTGCCGGCCGCCTTCGCCGCGTACATCGCGATGTCCGCCTGGCGCAGGAGTTCGGACGGGCCCACGCTGTCCTGGGCCAGCGACGCGAGCCCCAGGCTGAGGCTGGGGCGCAGCACCGCGCCGTTGATGGTCAGCGGAACATGCAGGCAGCGGACGATGCAGGCAGCGATCTCATCCGCGTCGGGGCAGGCGGTGAGCAGCACCACGAATTCATCGCCGCCCAGGCGTGCGACGACGTCGGCGGTGGGGACGCAGCCGCGGAGCCGGCGGGCCACCTCCACCAGCATGTCGTCGCCCGCCTGGTGGCCCAGGATGTCGTTGACTTCCTTGAAGTCATCAAGGTCCAGCAGGAGGACGTCCACGGCCTTCAGCCGCGGCTCCTGCAGCGACTCGGCCAGGGCGTCATTAACACAGCCCTGTTGGCCAGCCCGGTCAGGGGATCCTGGAATGCCATGGCACGCAGTTTCTCCGCCTGCGCCGCGAGGTCCAGCATGGCCTGCTGGGCCTGTTCCTGGGCCTTCCGCCGGGGCGTCACGTCGCGGAAGCTCCACACCCGGCCCACAACGTTCTCGCCCACCCGTTGCGGCCGAGAGTACCGCTCGAAAGTCCGGCCATCCTTGAAGTCCAGGACATCGTGGCTTTCGGCTTCCGGGTCCTCCTCCAGTTCCGTCAGCCGGGCCATGAAGGCAATGGGGTCCGCCACCTGCGAAACGATGAGCCGCATGACGGGTTCCTCGCTGTCGCCCTTCAGGAGCTCCGCGGGGATGTTCCACATGGTGAGGAACTGGTCGTTGTAGCCTGCCACGTGGCCCTCGGAACTCATGACCAGGATCCCGTCGGCAGTGGACTCCAGGGTGGCCGTCAGCAGGGACATGGCCTCCCGCAGGTCCGCGTCCGCGGCCTGGCGGTGTGACGTACCCCGGACGGACAGGAGCAGGCGCGTGCCGGCGGGGATCCCGTCGTCGTGCCCTGCCTGCCCGGCCTGGTCTGCCTGGCCTGGTGCGTGATCGCGCCCGCCGGACGGCACCAGGGAGCACGCCACCTCCGCAGGGAACTCCGTGCCGTCCCGCCGCAATCCCCGGACCTCCAGGGGCGGTGGATAGCCGCCGGGCTCGAGGGTGATCCGGCGGAGGAGCCGGTCCACGTCGTCGCCGAACCCGGCCGCCAGCAGCGTCCGGTAGTTGCGCCCTGCCAGTTCCCCGCGTGGAAACCCGAAGAGCCGGGCCGCCGCGGCGTTGGCGATGGTGATGGTGCCGTCTGCTGAGAGCGCCAACAGGGCGTCCGGATTCGCGTCCAGGATCGCGCTGAATGCCCGGACCGCCAAATTTTCCGTGTGGCTCGAATCAGCCATGACACCACCCCCCTCGCACATCATAAATGCGGACCCGGGACTTTCGCCGGGAGGGGGAAATCGGTTCCCATTAGTTATCCGGAAGTTTGCTCCCGGAAGGACGGGACGCAAAAAACGCCGTCCCCCGATGGAGGACGGCGTTTTGCGTTGGGGAAGTATGGTGCGGCTACACCCTGCGGTGGCTGCGGTTGGTGACTGCCCCGTAGACCAGCAGGACGATGACGGAACCGAGGATGGCCAGGAGCCAGGTGCGGATATCGAAGAACTCCGCCAGCCCGCCGCCGAAGATCAGTGAACCGATCCAGCCGCCGAGGATGGCCCCGACAACCCCGAGGACCAGGGTGACCACCCAGCCGCCGCCTTGGCGGCCCGGCAGGATTGCCTTCGCAATAGCGCCAGCGATCAGGCCCAAAATGAGAAATCCAAGAATGCCCATGTTGTCACTCCTTAATCAGTAAGTTGTGCCGGGCCCCCATATTCCGGTGTGCTAATTCAATCAGTGTGCTTACATGCCTGCAAGGCCTCAAAGATCACAGGATGACTGTCACTTTTCCCGCCGCATGCCGGCTTTTCCAGCCCGGGGACGGCAGGAAATGCCGGTTGCCGCCTTGGATAGGATGAAACTGTCCCCGCAACAGACCAAGGAGTCCGGCATGTCCAGCCAGCGAACCGTCCGGCCGCGTGCCATATTCCTCGACATCGATGGTACGTACGCCGACCATGGGCTGGCCCCGGAAGCCCACGTCGAGGCCGTCCGGACAGCGCGCCGGAACGGCCACCTGGTGTTCGTGTGCACCGGACGCCCGCTGTCCATGGTGCCCGGCCACATCCTCGCGGCGGGGTTCGACGGCGTGATCACCGGCGCCGGAGCCCGGGTGGAAATGGACGGCGAGGTGCTCAAGGACTCCCGCTTCGAACCGGATGTGGCCGCCCGGATCGTCGAGACCCTGGATGCCCACAATGCCGCCTACATCCTGGAAGCGCCCGAGGCGCTGCACGGGCGCACCGGCGTGGATCGGCGCCTGCGGGAGGTGCTGGGACCCGTCTTTGCCGGACGCCCGCAGCACGACGGCATCCTGAGCACCGACGTTGATCCGCTTGAGGACATCCTGGGGCCTATGCAGTACGGCGACGACCTCACGTCGGTTTCCTTCGCCAAAATCTCCTGCTTCGACTCACCGGTGCCGCTGACCGGCCTCATGCACCACTTTGGTCCCGAAGTGGGGCTGATCCCGAGTTCCCTCTCCGCGCTGGGCGACCGCGCCGGGGAGATCTACATGGCCGGAACGCACAAAGCCGTGGGCATCCAGGTGGTGGAGCAGCGGCTGGGGCTGAAGCGCGAGGACATTGTGGCGATCGGGGACAGCGCCAACGACATCGAGATGCTGGAGTACGCCGGCACGGGCATCGCCGTGGAGGGCGGCCACCCGGGCGTGCTGGCCGTCGCGGACAGGGTGACCCCCGGTCCCGCCGGTAACGGTGTGGCGCTCGCGTTTGCCGAGCTGGGGCTGCTTACGTAGGAGGTCCTACCGTGCCCGGGAGGCCGGGACGCGGTCGGTGGCAGGAGCGGTGGTCGCGGATGCGGCGCCGCCTGTAGGCATCCCGGCATTCGTGCCGAGGCCGCGCACAACCCAGCCACCGGCCCGCCAGGCATCGGCGTCCAGCACGTTGCGTGCGTCCAGCACCACCCGCCGTCGGACCAGCCCGCCCGCAACGCTGGGGGAGAGCTGCCGGTATTCGTCCCATTCGGTCAGAAGCAGCACCAGCTCCGCCCCCTCCAGCGCGCGTCCGGTGGAGGTTTCGAACCGCAGCCGGGGGTACCGCCGCCAGGCCTGGTTGACGGCTTTGGGATCCGTCACGGTCACGTGTGCCCCTGCGGCCGCGAGCCTGTCCGCCACGTCAAGGGCTGGCGAGTCGCGGATGTCATCCGTGTCCGGTTTGAAGGACGCCCCCAGCACGGTCACCGACCGGCCGGCCAGGGTTCCGCCGCAAAGCTCCGCTGCCAGGTCCACCGTCCGGGACCGCTGCCCGAGGTTCACCTCATCCACCAGGCCCATCCAGTCCTCCACGGCGGTAACGCCGTGACCGGCGGCCTGCGACCGGAAGCTGCGGATGTCCTTGGGCAGGCAGCCGCCGCCAAAGCCCAGCCCGGCATGCAGGTACCGGTTCCCGATCCTGGGGTCCAGGCCCATCGCCTCGCTGAGTTCGCCCACGTCCGCCCCGGAGGCGTCGCAGAGTTCGGCCACGGCGTTGATGAAGCTGACCTTGGTGGCCAGGTATGCGTTCGCTGCCGACTTGATGAGTTCCGCCGTCGCGAAATTGCAGACCAGCCGCGGAATCCCGGCACGGAGCAGCGGCTCATACACCGCGTCCAGCGCGGCTGCCACGCCCAGCGGCGCGCCGGTTGACGGATTGAAGGCGGCGCCCCGGCCGCCGTCCACTCCATAGACCAGCCGGTCCGGCACCAGCGAGTCCTTCACCGCGGTGCCCTGCCGGAGAAATTCGGGGTTCCAGCCCAGCAGCACGTCCGGCCGCCGGGCCAGGACTCCGCGGAGCATCTCCACCGTGCCCACCGGCACGGTGGATTTACCGACGACGACGGCGCCCGCGGCCAGGTGCGGCAGCAGCGTTCTCGCGGCGGAAACCAGGAAGGTGAGGTCGGCGGCGTCGGACGTTTTGTCCTGGGGAGTCCCTACACAAAGGAAGTGGACCTGCGCATCCTTCGCGTCGGCGGCATCGGTGGAGAAGCGCAGCCTGCCGCTGCTGCGCCCGTCCCGGAGCAGTTCGTCCAGTCCCGGCTCATGGAAGGGGGGGACCCCGCGGCCCAATTGTTCGACTTTGGCGGGGTCGACGTCGATACCCACTACCGTGTGGCCCATGGATGCCAGGGTGGCGGCGTGGACGGCGCCAAGGTAGCCGCAGCCGATGACCGAGATTTTCACTGAGCTGCCCCTGTCGTTGAAACGGATGTCCGTGAACCGGCTGACCGTCCTGCCCGTGATTCCGCCAGCACGTCCCTGTAATGGCGGACCAGTTCGGCACAGAGTGCGGGCCAGGTCCTGTCCTGCACCGACGCATGGGCCGCGGTGGCGAACGCCCGGCGTTTGGCGTCGTCACCCATCAGGTCCAGGACCCGGGCGCGAAGGGCGGACAGGTCGCCTGGTTCGTAGAGCCAGCCCGTCCGGGAGTTCTCCACCAGGTCCAGGGGGCCGCCGCGGCCCGTGGCCACCACCGGCACCCCCGATGCCATGGCCTCCTGGATGGTCTGGCAGAACGTCTCGAACTCGCCGGGATGGACGAACAAGTCGAAGGACGCCACGGCGCGTGCCAGGTCCTCGCCGCCCAGGAAGCCCGTGAAGGCCGCGTCCGGCAAGGCCTCCTGCAGGGTGGCCCGCTGGGGACCGTCGCCCACGATCACCAGTTTCGTGTTGGGAATCCCTGCCAGGGCTGCGAGGTCCTCAACCTGCTTTTCCACGGCGAGCCTGCCCACGTAGCCGATGATCCGCTGGCCGCCGGGGGCCACCGAAGCCCGCCACCCGTCGTCGCGCTTTGCCGGCGAAAACCGGGCGGTATCCACGCCGCGGCGCCACATCTGCACCCGGGGGATGCCGCGGCCGCGCAACTGGTTCAGCGCGAACGTGGACGGCACCAGGGTGCGGGAGGCCAGCAAATGGATGTTCTCGACCCGGTTCCAGGCCCAGTTCTCCAGGAACGGCACCCCATACCGGGCGGCGTAGCTGGGAACTTCGGTCTGGTAGATGGCCACGGTGGGGATCCCCAGCTGGTGGGCTGCCTGCGCCGCCCGCCAGCCGAGGACGAACGGTGAGGCTAGGTGGACCACGTCCGGTGCGTAGTCGGCAAGGATTCTCTTGACCCGGTACACACCGCCCATCGCCACCCGGACATTCGTGTATCCCGCCAGCGGCACGGCGGGCAGGCGGTGGACCGCGGCACCCTTGACCTGGTCCGGTGCTTCCCCGTCCTGGGTGGATGGCGCAATGACCAGGACGTCATCGCCCCGGTCCTGCAGGTGGTCCAGCACCCTCAGGATGGAGTGCGTCACCCCGTTCATCAGCGGCAGGAATGATTCAGCAACAATTGCGATCCTCACCCCTCCACCGTGGGTGCCGGCCCTGACGCAGCGGGGGAGAACGCGTGACCCGGAGGGAAAGCTTGGGTGAACTGCAGGAGGGCAGGTTCAAGAAAATTACTAAGTAGGCTTTTCATTTGATGCTAAGCATGCTTACGGTAGGGGGGCAGCCAGTACTTACAGCCTCAAGCAGCCGGGGCGGTGTCCGGCACGGGAACCCCCGTGCCGGACAATCCACAGCTGGCGAGACCCAGTGCAACGACACATCCAAGGAGACGTCATGCTCAACCGGGAAAACATTGAAGACCTGCTCAACAGGAACGGCAACGTCGTCGGCTCCGACGGCGAGAAGATCGGCTCGATCGGCCAGCTGTACGCGGACGACGATACGGGTGAACCGACGTGGGTCACCGTAAAGACGGGGCTTTTCGGCACCTCCCAGTCCTTTGTTCCCGTTGAAGGCGCGCACACCCAGGACGATGACCTGGTGGTTCCGTACACCAAGGAACACGTCAAGGACGCACCGCGCGTGGACGTGGACGGCCACCTCACCCCCGAGGAAGAGGACCGCCTGTACACCCACTACGACCGTGGTGCCCGCACCTACTCCGACGCCCGGGACGACGTGGACCTCCAGGGCGACGCCGACCTCAACGCCGGTACCCCGACGGCCGGCATCGGCCGGGACCGGGATCTCACTGACCGCGACAGGGGTACGGTGGGCCATGACACCTCAGGCCCCAATACCGACGACGCGATGACCCGTTCCGAGGAACGGCTCCATGTCGGCACCGAGCGCGAAGCTGCAGGCCGGGCCCGGCTGCGGAAGTATGTCACCACGGAACACGTCACCAAGACCGTCCCTGTGCAGCGTGAGGAAGTCCGCTTGGAGCGCGAACCCATCACCGACGCCAACCGCGGCGATGCGATGCGCGGACCGGACATCAGCGAAGAAGAGCACGAGGTGACCCTCCACGAGGAGCGCCCCGTGGTCGAGAAGGAAACCGTGCCGGTGGAACGGGTCCGCCTCGACAAGGACGTGGTCCAGGACGAGGTGCGGGTCGATGAGGAAGTCCGCAAGGAACACATTGACGCTGACGGCGTGGACCGCGACCGCCGGCTGTGACAAGACGGGGGTGCGCTGACGTTGCGCCCCGCTGACCGCGGCAGGGGAAGACCTGCTGCAGTCCGCCGAATGTAAAGAGACGACGCCGGGAGCCTACTTGGAGGCTCCCGGCGTCGCCGTGCTTGCAGAATTCATGAAAACGCTGGTGCAGCCTCCGCCGAAACGGCGGCTGCACCAGCCAGTAGGACGAATATCTTCAGAACTTATTGTTCATCTCTCATTCGCGGCTCCTGTTTCCCGGCTTACGGTTTCCGGGCCCTCGCCGGCCTGCTCTCGATGCCGCTGTTCATTCACCGGACGGAGACCAGCCGTACTCTCGATGTACCCTCGGGTGCCGGCGTTTGCAGTAAAACCCATTTTACGGCGGACCCTGCAAAAAAAGCGCCGGGAAAAAGCCGGGCAACCAGCGGTTGATGCCGGCCGCAAGCCTGTCGCTTCCAGGCCTGGCGGACCCGCCGTGACACCATGGAACACGATGAAACTGCGCGCCGACCAGACCGGAGACCGTGGCCTCCCCATGCCCCTGTGGCTGCAGGGTGCCCTCGAAACAGTCCAGGCAGCTGTCATTTCCGCGCTGGTGGTGATCGCGCCGATCATTGCCGTCTGGGCCACCGCAGGCTTCCAGGACGGGCATTTCGACACCCTGGCCCGGCTCGCCGGGCAGTCCTGGCTGCTGGTCCACGGTGTGCCGCTCGCCCTCACGGCCGCGGGGTCGGACACCGCTGCCCATGGTGAAGCCGGCCTCCTGACACTCGTTCCCCTGGGGCTGACCCTGATCCCGTTCCTGCTGGCGTGGCGTGCGGGCCGGCGCCTGGCGCGGGCGTCTTACACGGACCAGCTCTGGCAGGCGCTGCTGGGATCGTGGCTTGTCTACTCCGCCTTCGGTGTGGCCACCGGCTTCGTGTGCCGCACGGCCGACGTCGGCATCAACCTGGGACACGCCATGCTGGTTCCCTGTTCCCTACGCCCTGGGAATGGTGATCGGCGCCCGCCGCGAGGCCGGGTCCTGGAGCCGGCTGATCGGCGTCGACGCTGTGGACTGGATCTCACGCACCAGCCAGCATTCCCGCTGGGCGGGCTCCTACTTCGCTTCTGTTGCCAAGGCAGGCTTTGTGGCTGTGGTGTCCGCCCTGGCGCTTGCCTCGGCGTTGCTGGCCGTGGACTTGTTCATCCACTGGAACCTGGTGGTCGCCGTTTATGAAGCGCTCGACGCCGGCGCGATCGGAGGTGCGGCCCTCACCGTTGCGCAGCTTGGCTACCTGCCCAACCTTGTGGTCTTCGCCCTCGCGTGGACGTCCGGGTCGGGTTTTGCGATGGGGGTCGGCTCGCAGGTGGGTCCCCTCGGCACCGCCGTCGGACCGCTGCCCTCCATCCCCGTGCTGGCGGCCATTCCGAGCGGGCCGCTCGATTATGCCGTCGTTGCCCTGGTCGTCCCGGTGCTGGCCGGCGTCCTGGCGGGGTGGTGGTTCCTCCGGGAAGGCGAGAACCATTTTGACGAGTGGCTTGCCATCAAGATCCGGGCGCGCTGGTTCACGGCTTCCATCTCCACCCTGGTGCTTGGCGTGCTGACCGGGCTGGCTGCCGGGCTGCTGGCTATGGCGGCGGCCTGGCTGGCCCGTGGTTCGGCAGGCATCGGGCGCCTGAGGGAGATCGGCCCGGACCCGTTGTGGACGGGAGTCTGGGTGGCCGCCGAGGTGGGTGCCGGCGTCGTGATTGGCTATGCAGCGGGTCCCTGGCTGGAACGCGAGCGGGCCGCTAAAGAAGAGGACGCCGAACTGGTCCACTGAAGTGGACGCCGGAGGCGGATGCTAGGGGAGCTGCGCGGGCAGCGACTTCTCAAGCTGTACGCGGCAGGCGGTCTGGGCCTGGTCCGTCAGGGCCCTGCCCACGCACGCCTGGTATTCACGGATCTCGTCGAAGAACACCGCCGTCACGACGATCAGCAGCACCAGGATGGCCGAGACCACCATCCCCGAGATGGTGCCGATGAGGACGAGCTTGGACTCCCGCAACCGTATTGCCCGGACCAGCAGGACCACGCCCAGGGCCAGGCTGGCGGCCGTGAGGATGGCCGTGAGCCAGAGGTAGTTGACGTCCAGCTGGTAGACGAAGAACGCGCCCAGGACCGAGACGACGAACATCCGGAACAGCGTGTGGGTCCTGGCGAGCGAGGCTTTTGCCGCCTCGCTGAGCGGAGCTCTGGTCCGCTGCTGCTGCGCCGGTTCGGGGTTGCTGTTCATGTTTTCCAGCCTACGCGAGGCTGCCCATAAGCTAGACCAATGCGCATCGTAGTCCTCGTTTCCGGCACCGGGTCCAATCTCCAGGCAGTAATTGACGCGGTGAAGGCCGGCGAACTGGACGTCGAGATCGCTGCCGTGGGTGCCGACCGCCCGGGGACCTACGGCGTGGAACGCTCCGCAGCCGCCGGCATCCCCACGTTCGTGGTGGACTTCAAGGCCTACCCGGACCGCGCGGAGTGGAACAGCGCGCTCACCAAAGCTGTGGCTGCCTTCGAACCGGATGTTGTGGTGTCCTCCGGCTTCATGCGGATCGTGAGCCCTGAGTTCATCGACGCGTTCAACGGCAAGTACCTGAACACCCATCCGGCGCTGCTGCCCGCGTTCCCCGGGGCCCACGGTGTGCGGGACGCGATGGCGTACGGCGTGAAGGTCACCGGCTGCACGGTGCACTGGGCCGACGCCGGCGTGGACACGGGCCCCATCATCGCCCAGGAAGCCGTGGCCGTCGAGGACGGCGACACCGAGGAAACCCTGCACGAACGCATCAAGGTGGTGGAGCGCCGGCTCCTGGTCTCCACGCTGGCAGACCTCGCCGCCGCCCAAGCCTGACCCGGGGACCTGACCCGGACCCCTGACCCGCCGTCGACGCGCAGGTTACTTTTCGACGCTCACATGCACGGGCGCACCTGAAATATACGGTGCGCACATGCATATGCGTGTCGGCAGCGGATCAGCGCGTCGAAAGCGGCCCTACTCGAGGCGGCGCTGCTTGGTCTCGGGGGAGAAGAATGCCATCCACAGCACAGCCAGCAGCACCAGTCCGCCAGCCAGGGCGAAGGACGTTGCGAGGCCCAGCTCCGGCCAAAAGTAGTTGGCGAAGATGAGCGGGCCGAAACCTGCCCGAAGCCGTGAGAACGTGGACGCCCAGCCGAAGCCGGAGCCGCGCAGCTCGGTGGGGTAGAGCTCGGACACGTAGGCGTACAGCACCGGGATGGCCACCTGCACCACGAACCCGAACACCAGCAGCCAGAACACCGCGGCCGTGGGGATGTCCACCACAAACGCCACGATCACCAGGGTCAGCGCGGACAGCGGGCCGGTGATGGCAAGGATCCACTTTCGGCCCACCCGCTCCACCAGGAGCGCGGCGACGATGACGCCCAGCAGTCCCACGGCGGCCATGGACGCGGTGGTCACGAACGCCTTGTACTCGGCGAAGCCGGCGCCGATCAGGATCCGCGGCATCCAGGTCAGGGACAGGTAGTAGACCAGCAGGATGCTGAAGAACAACGCCCATGCCGCAGCGGTGATCTTCCAGTTGAACTGCCACACGGACCGCAGCTGGGTCCACGCGCTGCCGGCCGAGAGCCGCGGGACGTCCTTGGCATCCGGCAGGCTGTAGGCGCGGGGCTCGGCCCCGGTTGCTTCCACCAGGCCGTCGATGACTTTTGCGGCTTCCTCCCGCCTGCCCTGGCGGATCAGGAACAGCGGCGACTCGGGCACGCTCCGCCGGACCCAGAAGACGAGCAGTGCGGGCAGGACCATCACCAGCATGGTCAGCCGCCAGTCGCCGTACAGGGCCACCAGGCCGGCCGACACGAAGCCGGCGAGGGCGGCTCCAATGGGCCACCAGCCGTCCATGGCCGTCAGCACCTTGCCGCGCTGCTTCCGCGGCGTGAACTCGCCCACCAGTGCATAGTCCACGGGAATGCACCCGCCCAGGCCAAAGCCGGCCATGAACCGGAACACGCAGAACCAAATGAAGTCGGGGGAGAAGGCGCCGAACACGGTGAAGAGCGAGAAGATCAGCAGCGTGGCCGTGAATGCCTTCTTGCGTCCAATGGTGTCCGCGATGGTGCCCCAGACGAAGGCGCCGAGGGCCATGCCGATGAGGTTGGATGTTCCCACCCATGCCACTTCACCCGGTGTCAGTGCCCAATGCGTGGAGAGCAGCGGAATGAGGATGCCGTTCAGGGTCACATCCCAGGCATCGAACATGAACCCGAGCCCGCCGATCAGGAAGATCCTGCCCTGGACTTTCCATCGCCAGGGCAGTTCCTGGACCACCTGTTCGCCGCTGGGCACAGTGGTGTAAGTATTCATCGCAGCCTCCTGGGAAAACTCTAGCCGCGCCCGGGGGCGTTCACACTCAGGCGGACACGCGGGGCAACCTGCGCTTCGCGATAAACTGGGCCTATCCCCACCAACCGCGGCACTGTTCCGCGAGATAAGACGGAGACATTTGTGAGCTTCACGCAGCATGAGCGCGTATCCATTGACCGTGTTCCCATCCGCCGGGCGCTGATCTCGGTTTACGACAAGACCGGTCTGGAGGAACTCGCCCAGGGCCTGCACGCAGCGGGAGTGAAGCTGGTCTCCACCGGCTCCACGGCCAAGAAGATCGCCGCCGCGGGCATCCCCGTGCAGGAGGTTGAGGAAGTCACCGGCTCGCCGGAGATGCTGGACGGCCGCGTCAAGACGCTGCACCCGCGGGTGCACGGTGGCATCCTGGCGGACCGCCGCGTGCCCGCCCACATGGAAACGCTCAGCCGCATGGAGATCGAGCCCTTCGACCTGGTGGTGGTGAACCTCTACCCGTTCGTGGAGACCGTCAAGTCCGGCGCGGCCCAGGACGACGTCGTCGAGCAGATCGACATCGGCGGCCCCGCCATGGTGCGGTCGGCAGCGAAGAACCACGCCGCCGTCGCCATTGTGGTGGACCCCTCCTTCTACGGCCAGGTGGTGGCCGCAGCCGCTGAGGGCGGCTTCGACCTGAAGACCCGGCGCCGGCTCGCCGCCAAGGCGTTCGCTCACACCGCTTCCTACGACAACGCGGTGGCAACCTGGACGGCCAGCCAGTTCCTGGACGAGGACGGCGACGGCGTCATCGACTGGCCCGCCTACGCCGGCCTCTCGCTGGAGCGCTCGGAGGTCCTGCGCTACGGCGAGAACCCGCACCAGCAGGCCGCGCTCTACGTGGACAAGGCCGCCCCGGTGGGCATCGCCCAGGCGGACCAGCTGCACGGCAAGGCCATGAGCTACAACAACTTCGTGGACGCTGACGCGGCCCTGCGCGCAGCCTTCGATTTCAGTGAGCCCGCCGTGGCCGTCATCAAGCACGCCAATCCCTGCGGCGTGGCCGTGGGGTCCGCGGACGCCGCCGACCCCATCGCCGATGCGCACGCCAAGGCGCACGCCTGCGACCCCGTTTCCGCGTTTGGCGGCGTGATCGCAGCCAACCGTCCGGTCACCGCCGGCATGGCCAACACCGTCAAGGACATCTTCACCGAGGTGGTCATCGCGCCCGGCTTCGAGCCGGAAGCCGTCGAGATCCTGTCGAAGAAAAAGAACATCCGCCTGCTCTCCCTGCCCGAGGGCTACGGCCGGTACCCCACCGAGTTCCGCCAGGTGTCCGGCGGCATGCTGGTCCAGGTCACCGACAAGGTGGACGCCGACGGCGACAACCCCGCCAACTGGACCCTGGCCGCCGGCGAGGCGGCGGACGAGAAGACCCTCGCGGACCTCGCATTCGCGTGGACCGCCTGCCGGGCCGCGAAGTCCAACGCCATCCTGATCGCCAATGACGGTGCCGCCGTCGGCATTGGCATGGGCCAGGTCAACCGCCTGGACTCCTGCCGCCTGGCGGTGGAGCGGGCCAACACGCTGGGCGTGACGGTGGAGTCCGACGTCGACGGTGCGGGCGGCGCCTCCAACGCCAGCGGATCGAACGCCCCTGAGCGCGCCCGCGGCGCCGTGGCAGCCTCCGACGCGTTCTTCCCGTTCGCCGACGGGCTGCAGATCCTGATCGACGCCGGCGTCCGCGCCGTGGTGCAGCCCGGCGGTTCCGTCCGGGATGACGAAGTGATTGCGGCAGCCAACGCGGCCGGCATCACCATGTACTTCACCGGTGCGCGCCACTTCTTCCACTGATCCCCACCGGCCCCCTAACGTCGTGGGCCCGATTAAACGAACGACGGCGCCTGTCCCCGCGAAGGGGGCAGGCGCCGTCGTTCGTGTTGGGGCACATGTCCGAGGACCCGGCTTTGTCAGCGTCCGCGTCCCTCTGCTTGAGACGCGGACCCTCCGCCGGGAGCCGGAGCTCCCGGGGCCTGGCTTCTGCCATCCGCTGCTTTGTCCAGTACTCGAGGATTTCCTCGTGGGTCTGGGCTGCGTCTCCGTGCGTGACGGAGCCCTCCCCGGCTGGCTCGCTGCTAGGAGATCGCTGCACTTTGGTACGTCGCCTGGATGACCGTGCCCCAGTACGGGCCGTACATGACGTTGGAGCCGCTGTAGCCGTAGCTGTTGATCGAGTTCTGGACGCCGGAGGAGCTGGTGCCGATGAACCACGGGCCGCCGGAGGAACCGCCGGTCATGTCGCAGGGGATGCCCTGGGTGCCGAACTGCGGGTTGTTGGCGTCGTTGCTTGCCGTTCCTGTGCAGCTCTTCAGTGTCTCGCCGTTAAGGGGCGGGCCGCTGGGTAGCCGAAGGACTTGTAGGTGAGCCCGCGTGCCTGGTTGAAGGCGACGCCGGAGCCACCGACGACGTCAGTCAGGTTCTTGCCGCTCAACTGGTTCATGACGGCGAAGCCGGTGTCATAGGCCATATCGCCGTTGGAGCTCCACTGGGTGGGGCGAAATACTTCCGCGCCGTCCACTTGCCGTAGGGGGCAGCACCATTTTCATAGGCAGGGACGAAGATGAAGTTCGTGGCGAATGCTCCCGGGCCTTCATTGAGGCAGTGCCCTGCCGTGGCCACCGTGCTCTCGTTGACCGACGAGACAGCATTGCCGGAGCATACATAGTTCGCGCCGCCCAGGGTGAAGAAGACCTTGCCGATATGCTTCACAGGGGCCTCGCTGGCTGCGATGGTCTGCTTGCCGCGAGTGGGGCTGACCTGCGAGCCCTTGCCCTTTTCGACGGGGACGGCGGAGCGGTTGCCGCGCTCCAGGGCCTTGCCGGCCAGGACGTCGCCCGGGATGGCTGCCTTCATCTTGTCTGCTGTCCAGTACTCTGCCGCGCCGGTGTCCTCGACGGTGACACTGGGAGTGGCCGGCGTGTTTTTGTCATCTGTGGCGTCCGGCGCGGCCGAGGCTCCGCCAGCCGTGGCAACTGCCAGAACGGCTGCGGCTGAAAGGCTCAGGAGGCCCGAGGCGAGAGACCTGGTGCGTGTCATTGGTGTCCTGTCTGAACGGGGTAGCGGCCCCGGTGCGGGCCGGAGAGTGACGTAGCGAATTTACCCGTCACATGACAAGTTTGTAAATAGTAGTGACGTATCATGTAGGGCTTCCCGCCGAGTGCGCCGGCGGGATGGGGCAGGGATTACGACGGCGGGATGGCGCCTTGGTGCGTGCCGCCGTCGGGCATTCTGCATCGCTGTAATCCTGCTCACCGCGGGGTAATCAAGCGGCTCCAGTAAGGCTCAAACCCGCGTCCTCGGGTAAGTTGTAGATGGTGAAATAGACCGACATTTCACAACCAAGCCGACCCACAGGGAGACGCCCGCGCATGTCCAAGATTATCTACACCCACACCGACGAAGCGCCGATGCTGGCTACCTATTCGTTCCTGCCCATCATCGAGGCGTTTGCTTCGACCGCAGGTGTGGAGGTGGAGACCCGCGACATTTCGCTCGCCGGCCGCATCATCGCCGTGTTCGGTGACTACCTCACCCCGGAGCAGCAGATCGGTGACGCCCTTGCTGAACTGGGTGAACTGGCGAAGACGCCGGAAGCGAACATCATCAAACTGCCGAACATCAGCGCATCCATCCCGCAGCTGAAGGCCGCCATTGCAGAGCTGCAGGGCCAGGGCTACGCGCTGCCGGATTACCCGGACAACCCCTCCTCGGACGAGGAGACGGCAATCCGCTCCCGCTATGACAAGATCAAGGGCTCCGCCGTGAACCCGGTCCTGCGCGAGGGCAACTCGGACCGCCGCGCACCGCTGTCCGTCAAGAACTACGCCCGCCAGAACCCGCACTCCATGGGGGCCTGGACCGCAGACTCCAAGACCAACGTGGCCACCATGGGCAAGGACGACTTCCGTTCCAACGAGAAGTCCGTGGTTGTCGAGTCCGAGGGCACCGTCGCCATCCAGCTGGTCCGTGAGGACGGCTCCGTGAAGGTCCTGAAGAAGGCGTTCCCGGTCCTGGCCGGTGAGGTCATCGACGGCACCGTGATGCGCGCCGCCGCCCTGGACGAATTCCTCAAGGCCCAGGTTGCCCGCGCCAAGGAAGAGGGCGTGCTGTTCTCCGCACACCTGAAGGCCACCATGATGAAGGTTTCCGACCCCATCATCTTCGGCCACGTGGTCAAGGCCTACTTCTCCGAGCTTTTCGAGACCTACGGCAAGCAGCTCGCCGCCGCCGGCATCAGCCCGAACAACGGCCTGGCCGCCATCCTGAGCAGCCTCGAGGACCTGCCCGAGGACGTGCGCGAAGGCGTCCAGTCGCTCATCAAGAAGGGCATGGAGGATGGCCCCGCGCTCGCAATGGTGGACTCGGACAAGGGCATCACCACCCTGAACGTCCCGTCCGACGTCATCGTGGACGCGTCCATGCCGGCCATGATCCGCAGCTCCGGCCACATGTGGGGCCCGGACGGCAAGGAAGCCGACACCCTGGCCGTGCTGCCGGACAGCTCCTACGCCGGGATCTACCAGGTGGTCATCGATGACTGCCGCGCCAACGGCGCCTACGACCCCACCACCATGGGCACCGTTCCGAACGTTGGCCTCATGGCCCAGGCCGCCGAAGAATACGGCAGCCACGACAAGACCTTCGAAATCCAGGAACCGGGAACCGTCCAGATCGTTGACGGCTCAGGGAACGTCCTGGTCGAACACCAGGTTGCCGAGGGTGACATCTGGCGCGCCTGCCAGACCAAGGACCTCCCCATCCGCGACTGGGTCAAGCTGGCCGTCACCCGCGCCCGCGCCTCCCAGACCCCTGCTGTGTTCTGGCTGGACGAGGAGCGCGCGCACGACGCCAACCTCATCGCGAAGGTGAACGAGTACCTGAAGGACCACGACACCGAGGGCCTGGACATCCAGATCATGTCCCCGGTCAAGGCCATCGCCTACACGCTCGAGCGGATCCGCAAGGGCCAGGACACCATCTCCGTGTCCGGCAACGTCCTCCGCGACTACCTCACGGACCTGTTCCCCATCCTGGAACTGGGCACCAGCGCCAAGATGCTCTCCGTTGTTCCGCTGATGAACGGCGGCGGCCTCTTCGAAACCGGCGCCGGCGGCTCCGCACCCAAGCATGTCCAGCAGCTGCTGAAGGAAAACCACCTGCGCTGGGACAGCCTCGGTGAATTCCTGGCCCTGGCCGTGAGCTTCGAGCACCTGGCCACCACCGCAGGCAACGCCCGCGCACAGGTCCTGGCAGACACCCTGGACCGTGCCACCGGCACCTTCCTGCTGGAAAACAAGTCCCCGAGCCGCCGCGCCGGCGAGCTCGACAACCGGGGCAGCCACTACTTCCTGGCCCGCTACTGGGCCGAGGAACTGGCCAAGCAGACGGACGACGCCGACCTTGCCGCCGCCTTCAGCTCCGTCGCCCACGAGCTGACCTCCAAGGAGGACACCATCGTTGGCGAGCTGGCCGAGGTCCAGGGTTCGCCCGTGGACATCGGAGGCGACTACCACCCGGACGACGCCAAGGCTTCGGCAGTGATGCGCCCGTCGGCCACACTGAACAAGGTCATCGCCACCCTGAACTAGGTGACGACCTCGCTGCGGCAGGCGTAAATGACAAAGGAGGCGGTGTCCCGGTAACCGGGCACCGCCTCCTTTAGCATTTCAGGTGAAGGGCTTGCCGTCGGCCGCATGCCAGCACGGCCTGCGGCCGCTTAATCGTTGCCCTTGCCTTTGTCACCCCTTTTGTCGTCGTCCTTGCCGGCCTCCTGCGGCTGGGGCTCCGGCACAGGAGATGGCGCCGGCTCCTGGACGGCCGGGGGAGGAGTCTGGGTCGCGGCCTGTTCGGCTGCAGCTTTCTCCGCTGCCGCCTTTTCCGCAGCGGCAATCGCATCCTCGATGTCCGCACGCACAGCGGTGGCGATGGTGGTGATGCTTCGCCGCCGCTCCTCGGAAATACCGCCCCTCGCTTGGGCGGCCTCCAGCTCGGCATCGAGCCCGTCCAGCGCCGTCAGCGCTGCCGCGGGGTCGCTCTGCGATGAAGCCTGGGTCACCTCCAGGACCCTGGCCTGGAGCTGGCGGGCGGTGTCACGCTGCAGTCCCGTCTCCGCGGCAGCGCAGCCGGTGAGCAGGCCTGCTGCCACTAAAGCGGCCGACCAGCCCAGCGCCAGCCGGTTGCCGCGGCTTAACCTCACGGTTCCACGCTTTTCTGCAGTTCTTCCAGATGCTCGCCCAGGACGCCGGTCACCTCGGGATAGGGCACGACGTCGGCGGGAGACTGGGCGTTGAGCGTCATCATGACCGCGGCTACAGCTGCGGCAACCACCACCAGCCCCAGGATCACAGCCAGCCAAAAGCGCTTGGTCCGGGTTTGCGGGTGCAAGGAGGATGCCAGTGCAGGATCATCCGCCGGTGCCGGTGCGGGTCGCGCGGCGGATGGCCCAGTTGGGGATGCTACGGGTTCCTTGTGTGCTGCTGCAGGAGCGGGCTCTTCGGGGGAAGCAGCGGCCTCGCGGATTTCATCCACCGATTCCTCGGCGGTGATCGACGGCGGGTGGAAGGGCATGGCGGGCAGCACCCTGGTCGTCTCCGGCGCCAGTTCCCCGGGGGTGGAAGCCGGCGATACCAGAGCCTGCCGCAGCGCGGTCTCGATGTCTGCCGCGGCCGGCCGTTCCAGGGGCTCGATGGCGGTCATGGAACGGATGAGGTCAGCCCATTCGGAAGGGACGTCGTCCGGGATCTCCGGTGCGCGGTGCAGGCGGGCAACCGCCGACTCCACCGCGCCGCCCGGGTACTCCACCGCGCCCTTGATGCATTCCAAAAGAACGAGGCCCAGCGAGTAGATGTCGGAGGCGGGGAGAGGGGCTGTCCCATGGCCTGTTCCGGACTGAGGTATGCGGCCGTGCCCACCATGGTTCCGGTAGCTGTGAGCCGGGTCGAATCGGCGATCCTGGCAATGCCGAAGTCTGTGAGCTTCGGGCGCAGCGGTTCGCCGGGACGGATCTGGACCAGCAGGATGTTGGCTGGTTTGATGTCCCGGTGGATGATGCCGAGCCCGTGGACATATGCCAGGGCGTCGGCGATGCCCGCGCCGATGACTGCCAGCTCCTCCAGCGGGACCGTGCTGTGCCGGATCCGGGTCCGCAGGTCCTGGCCCTCAACCAGTTCCATGGTCAGGAAGGGCCGGGGCTCGTCCGGTATGCGGTCATCGATGCCGGCGTCAAAAAGAGTGACCAGGCCCGGATGATTCAGCGTGGCCAGCAGCTGGATTTCCGCTTCCTGGCGCTTCAGTTCATCGGCGTCCGGCGCCTGTGGTGCGAAGAGCTTGAGGGCTACATCGCGGCCCAGGTTTTCGTCCCGGGCGCAATAGACGGATGACATTCCGCCACGGCCAATAACTTCACCCAACCGATAACGTCCGCCAACCACTTCATTCGTAATGGAGCTAGGCGATTCCGCCACCATGACCGTTCCTCCCGGTGCGCTGCCGCACTGTCGTACTCAAAATTATACGGGGGCTACGGCAGAACTAGCGATCGGCCCGGACGTGCCGGCGCGGGCACACCGGCGGTCCGGAGGCGAACTAGGAACGTTCGCCACCGGACCGCCAGCCACAAGGACATGTGTGCTGAGGACATGTTTGCGTCGAATTTTGGTGCGTCTAGGCGGTCCTCCTCTCCCTCAGCCTGCTGGTTGCTGCCGTGTCAGGCGCAGGGGTGCAGGCGTAGTCAGATTCCTAAGGGAGCTGCTAGGACACCTTGCGCTTGCGAAGCATCAGGAGTCCGGCCACGAGCAGCAGCAGGGCGAGCGGGACCAGGGAGGCGTCCATGCCCGTGTTTGCCAGGGTAGAGGCGCTCCCGGACTGCATGCTCCGCTGCGTGGTGTCCGCTGCGATGGCTCCGCCAACAGCGGTGGAGCCCGCCGGTGCTACGGAAATGCCGCCGGCACCGGAGGTGGCAGTGCCTCCGCTGTTGCCGCCGTTGTTCGTGCCCGTGGTGCCGTTGTCGGAACCATCACCGTTGCCGGCGCCGTTGTCGGTGCCAGAGTTGTCCGTGCCGGGATCGACGGTGCCGACACCGCCGGTGTTGCCGTCACCCGGAGTGCCGGTGCCCGGGGTCTCAGTGCCCGGCGTTTCGGTGCCACTACCTCCACCGATAACGCCGATACCCAGGTCGATCCCGATGTCGACACCTGCGTCGAGGCCGCCGCTGCCGCCGGTGGTTCCGTCGGTGGTGCCGGTTCCGAGGTTGACGCCGAGATCAGCGTCTACGACGGTGTCGAGTCCGCCGGTGGTTCCGTCAGTGCCGGTGCCGGTGCCAAGGTCGAGGCCGAGGGCCGCGTCAACCGCAGCGTCGAGGCTGCCGTTGCCGCCGGTGGTTCCGTCGGTGGTGCCGGTTCCGAGGTCGACGCCGAGATCAGCGTCTACGACGGTGTCGAGTCCGCCGGTGGTTCCGTCATTGCCGGTACCGGTGCCAAGGTCGACGCCGAGGTCGGCGTCTACGACGGTGTCGAGTCCGCCGGTGGTTCCGTCGGTGGTGCCGGTTCCGAGGTCGACGCCGAGGTCGGCGTCTACTACGGTGTCGAGTCCGCCGGTGGTTCCGTCAGTGCCGGTAACGGTACCGGTTCCGAGGCCCAGGTCGAGGCCGAGGGCTGCGTCAACTGCTGCGTCAAGGCCGCCGTTGCCGTCGGTGGTGCCGGTTCCGAGGTCGACGCCGAGATCAGCGTCTACTGCAGCGTCGAGGCCGTTAGTGGTTCCATCCGCATCCGTCACCCCGTCAACGCCCAGGGCCACGTCCGCAGCAACGGCTGCATCTGTTGCCACGCCGTCTGCATTTCCGGCGGCCAGCGTGATGTCGGCTGCCGCAGCCACATCAGTGGTGCCTGCGGTGGTTCCGGTGCCGAGGGCGAGGGCGGCGTCTGCGGCTACTGCCACGTCCGTGGTGCCCGTGTCCGTGCCGCTGGTGCCGAGGCCGAGATCCACGTCCGCTACAGCGGCGACGTCGGCGGTGGTGTCTGAGCCGGTTCCGGTGGTTCCGGTGCCGAGGGCGAGGGCGGCGTCTGCGGCTACTGCCACGTCCGTGGTGCCCGTGTCCGTGCCACTGGTGCCAATGGTGCCGAGGCCGAGATTCACGTCCGCTACAGCGGCGACGTCGGCGGTGGTGTCTGAGCCGGTTCCGGTGCCGAGGGCGAGGGCGGCGTCTGCGGCAACCGCCACGTCCGTGGTGCCCGTGTCGGTCCCGGTCCCGAGGCCGACGGCGACGTCCGCTACGACGGCGGCATCTGCTACGGCGGCGACGTCCGTTGAGTCGGACGGCGTTGGGTCACCCAGCAGGCCCAACGACGTCGTGTCAGCGGACGCCGCCGCCGAGATGAGGGCGGAGGCGGAAAGATCCGATCCGCTGGTGGTGTCCGCAGCGTTTGCCGCGGTGCAGCCGAGGGCTGAGGAGCCCGCCGGCAAAGAGGCTGCCGAGCAGCCCCCTGCGAAGGTTGGAACTCATGGTGATGTCTCCTGAAAGAGTTGAGGTTCGGGCGCTGGTGAGCTGCCCGTATGGCCACGTGCTGCCCAAAAGGGCAGGGTGGGCTCTACTAGTCAGGAGAAGAACCGGGGTCAAAGGACACCGGTGCGGGAGCGTGCTCGGAAGCCTCGCCGGCGAGTACCGCGCCAGCGTCAGGAATGTTGAGGTCGAAGGTGTTCAGCCATGCGGCGGAGCCCGCGGAACCGGCGGAGGCAGCGCCGCTGCCGGTGCCCGAACCGGGCGCAGCCGGTACCTGGGCAGGGTGCGGTGCGCCATCCGTCGTATCGGGCTGTTCACTGCTCATGGCGGGTAAAGTTTGCCCGGCCAGTTGAATGGCGGATGTGCCCGCAAGAGCAATTGCTTCCGTGCCAGGAGTTGCTGCTGCAAACACGGCTGGAGCAGCGTTGACAGACAGGTCACCGGCAAACGCCGCATCGGCCACTGCAGATTCAATTCCGGTATCTGCGGGAACGGCCTGAAGAACGTCCGCTGCCGGTTCCGCGGATGCCACGTCCGGCAGTTCGGGAACTGGAACAGGAAGCGGAGCAGCGCCGGTCACGACATCCGCGACTGGCTGCACGACCGGCTCAAGCACGGGGAGAGTCGCCACGACCGGCGGGACAACAGTCTCCACCACGGCCGAGGTTGCGCCGTCTGCAATCTGCGCGACGGGCTCGGAAATTGCAGTAACGGTGCCGGCCGGGACTACCTGTTCACTACCGGTACAGATGCTACGAGGTTATCCGCCACAGTTGAGACCTGCTCCGCCACGGGTTGCAGCAGGCCGGCGGCAGGTGGCGCGGCGAGGGTCTGGACAGGCGGTGCGGGCACTACCGGCACAAGATTCTCCGTCACCGACTGCGTAGAGCTGGTGACGCCCCCCAAAAGGGATGACGTGTCCGGAAGCAGGTCTGCAGAAGCCGACGTGGCCGAGAATGTCAACCAGGTAAAGGCAGCGGCGCCAGCCAGAAGGACCGGCCGCAGGGCGCGCCACGGTGGACGAGATTCACCCACGCGTACCACCCCCAGTACTGCTGCATTCGACGATGCCTATAGCGTAAGACCGGATATTGCAGAAAGTCTAGGGACTTCTAAAACAAATCGACAAAATCAAAACATTCACAGGCCTCATCATCACAGGGGCATTTAAGTCCGTCATGCAATTGATTCCGCATGGAAAACAGGCGCATGAGTCATGAGGATCTTGACTGCTTAGTCATGCCCTTCAGTGGCTGTCATTCGGGTAGCTGACGCCGAGCTGGGCACGCACGCCGTCAAACAAGCGCATGACGTTCAAAGAATCCTCGAGAGGCATGACGGGGCTTTCGGTGAGGCCCTGCTGGATGCAGCGTGTCACCTCGCGCAACTCATAGGTGTAGCCCTTGCCCACGACGTCGAAGGTCTCGGTCCTGTGGTCGGAACGGCCCGTGACAATGCTCAGTTTGCGGGGGTTGTTGATGGATCCGACGCTTTGCAGGAAGCCGAGGTTGCCGGCCACGGTGGCGGTCCGTGGCCCGTGGGACAACAGCGACGAGGTGAGTTGTACCTGTGCGCCGTGGCTGTAGCCAAGGGTCATCGCATTCTGGGCGTCCACGCCGTCGTCGTTGACGACGCCCATGGCGCTGACCGTCTGCGGAAAGCCAAGGGTTCCCAGCGCCCACAGCAGGGGGTAGACCGAAATGTCCAGGAGCGCTCCGCCGCCGTCCCCGCGCGCCCAGAGGCGGGAGGTGGGGGAGTAGGGGGCGGGGAAGCCGAGGTCGGCCGACACCCAGTGAAGGTCTCCGAGCTCGCCGGAGGCCGCGATTTCGAATGCCCGCTGCATGCCCGGCAGGAAGCGGCTCCAGACCGCCTCCATCAGGAACAGGTTGCGGCTCCTGGCGACGTCGATGAGCTCCCTGGCTTCGCGCGCATTGACAGTGAAGGCCTTTTCGCAGAGGACGTGCTTGCCGGCGTTGAGGGCTGCGAGGACAATCTGGTGGTGCTGGGCATGGGCGTGGCGACATAAACGACGTCCACCGCCTCGTCGGCGAGCAGTCGCTGGTAGCCGTGCACGCCGTCGTCGTCCCCGTACGCCGTGGAGACGCCATAGGCTGCGGCGAAAGCGTCTGCAGTCTCCTGTCCGCGGGAACTGACAGCGTACAGTTCCGCGTCCCCCAGCAGGGCAAGGTCCTGGGCCACCGACCGGGCAATGCCGCCGGTGGCAATGATTCCCCAGCGCAGGGAGTTCCCGGTGGCGGAGCGGGGGTCCGTGTTGGGCTGGTTGGACAGCCACGGCGTGGCGATGGGCGCGGTCATGGCCCAATCCTGTCACAGCAGTGCGCAGGGGTTTGCTGTCTATCCGCTGTAAGTGAGCGGGCGTTGGGGAATTGGGCGCCAAAAGTGAGAGGGCGTTGCAGGGGGCAGCAGTAGCGGGTTGCCCGCAACGGCATGCTCTGCGGCGAAGACCCTTGACACCCGGGTGACGGCGCGCGTAAGAATAAACCACCGGTGAGAAACCGATTTCTCGACGGTCATCAATGTTTACCTTTATCCGCACCCAGCAAGGCATGTGGTTTATTTGGCATGCCGGAAATTAGGCCAATGACGTCCCTGAAACGTGATGAGACAGGCACTTCCGCCTCCAGCAGGCTCCGCCGGGCTGCAGGAATGGCAGCCGCGGCCTCGGCACTGGCGCTCGTTGCCGGGTTGTCCGTTGCAGTTCCCGGAACTGCCAGCCCGCCTCCTACAGGCGGCGGGACCATCCGGCCTGATGATGCGGCACCCACTGGTTGGGCCGCCGTCGGAACCGGCACAAACGGCGGCGCAGGCGCGCCGGCGGAAAGCCGGTATGAGGTGGAGACGCTGGCAGGCCTCAAATCCGCGCTGGCCAACATTGGCCAGCCGACGGCGCCCAAGATCATCTATATCAACGGAACCATCAACGGCAACCAGGCGGCGGACGGCCGGATCCTTGGCGAGCAGGACTACGCCGCCGGCTACGACATCAATAAATACATCTCCTGCTTCGGGCCTGACGGAAAGGTGTGGAGCGACCAGACCTTCGAATACTGCAAGAAGCAAAGGCAGTTGCGGCAGACCGGCAGCAACAACATGAAGCGGCAGATCGAGGTGAGCATCCCCAGCAACACCACGGTGATCGGGCTGGGCGCCGATTCCGGTTTTGTGGGCGCGAACATCGTGATCCTGAGCGCCACGAACGTGGTGATGCGCAATCTCAGCGTGGAGGCTCCGGTGGACTTCTTCAGCACGTGGTCGCCCGACGACGGGGACGGGGCCTGGAACGCCCGGTTCGACGCCGTCTCCTCCGTAACGTCCAACCACCTGTGGATTGACCAGGTGCGGCTGACTGACGGCCGGTACCCCGACAGCGAAGCGCCGCTTGGACCGAACGGCAAGCCAGCCAACCGGCACGACGGCCTGCTGGATCTCAAGGACGGCACCGACTACGTCACCATCTCCAACAGCAAACTCACCAACCACGACAAGACCATGCTCCTGGGCTCCGGCGACGAGCACGTGGACAAGGACGGCGGCAAGTTGCGCGTCAGTTACATCGGCAACCACTTCGAGAACATCCAGCAGCGCGGACCGCGTGTGCGTTTCGGCCAGGTCCACGTCCTGAACAATTACTTTGTGGGGAGCACCGACCATCCGCAATACCCCATGGTGAGTGAAGGCCAGGGCGGCAACAGCTACTTCCTGGGCGCCGGCTACGAGTCACGGATCTTCTCCGAGGGCAACGCCTTCGACTACACGGGGCCCGGGGCTGATCCGACCATCATGGTGAGCAGCTACAACGGGCACCGCTTCAGCGATACCGGTTCCTGGTTCAACGGGGAGGCCGCGGACCTGAATGCCGTGGCGAGGGCCTCCTTCGAACAGAACCGGGCGGAGGCGCTCGCGGAAGCGGAATCATCCGGCACCGCCGCCCCTGACTGGACCGGGTGGGAGTTCACCACCGACGTCGGCTGGGACCCGGCGGATGCCTACCGCTACAAGGCGTTCACTACCCCGCAGGCAGTGCGGAACCACGCCCTGCAGTTCACGGGCCCGGGAGTGCTGGCTGTCAAGCGCTAAATCGCCTTCGACATAAGAAAAGCCCGGCCCTCCGAAAAGGAGGACCGGGCTTTTCCGGAGTGAATTACTTGGTGATGGGTTCGAGAACCGGATCGCCGACGTAGGCGGTCTTCACGTTCTCGGCCGTGACGATAACCGGCTCCAGCAGGTATGCCGGGACAGTCTTGACACCGTTGTTGTAGGAGTTGGGATCGTTGATCTCCAGTTCCTTGCCGGCCTGGAGGTCCTTCACCATGGTGATGGCGTGCTCCACGAGCTTTCGGGTGTCCTTGTTGATGGTGGAGTACTGCTCGCCGGCCATGATCGACTTGACCGACTCAACCTCGGAGTCCTGCCCGGTGACAACCGGAAGCGGCTTGCCGGCGGCCTTGACGGAGGTCAGGACTGCGCGGGCCAGGGTGTCGTTGGGGGAGAGGACGCCGTCCAGCGACTCGCTGGTGTAGCTGCCGGTCAGCAGCGTGTCAGCGCGGCGCTGGGCGTTCTCAGCCTTCCAGCCCTGGGTCACAGCCTGCTCGAAGCTGGTCTGGCCCGAGACGACCTTGAGGGTGCCGTCGTCGATCTTCGGCTTCAGGACGCTCATGGCGCCGTCGAAGAAGACCTTGGCGTTGGCGTCATCCGGGGAGCCAGCGAACAGCTCGATGTTGTAGGGGCCGGACGGCTTCTTGGCTTTGAGGCCTTCCAGCAGGGCCTGGCCCTGGAGCTCGCCCACCTTGAAGTTGTCGTAGGCCACGTAGTAGTCCACGTTCTCGGTGTTCAGCAGCAGGCGGTCGTAAGCGATAATCGTGGCGCCGGCGTCCTTGGCCTGCTTGAGCTGGGTGCCCAGCTGCGAGCCGTCAATGGCGCCCACAATGATGACCTTGGCACCCTTGGTGACCATGGCGCTGATCTGGTTCTGCTGTTCGGATACACCGCCGTTGGCGAACTGCACGTCAGGCTTGAACCCTGCCTCGCTAAGGCCGTCGTTGAACAGCTTCTCCGCAAGGACCCAGTTCTCGCTGGTCTTCTGCGGAAGCGCGACGCCGATGGAGGAGTCCTGTTCGAACCCCCCGGCGCCTTCGGTCCCGCCGCCGGTTGTGGTCTCGGAGCGGCCGCAGCCCGTCAGCGCCAGTGCTGCGATGGCAGCTACCGCTGCGGCCTTTCCTGCTTTACCAAACATTCGCATTGTTGGTTCTCTTTCTCTTTGTGGTGAAACGCTATTCAGGCTTTAAGGCTCAGGCTTCCCGGGCGATGGCTTCTTTGGTGGAGGTGGTTTCGTCGGGCTGGATGGGGTTGCTGGGGCCGCCGGAGGAGCGGCCGGAGTTCCTCATCAGAAGGCCGATGATGGACTTCTTGCCCTGGCTCTTGTTGTAGACGTCGAAGGCGACTGCGATCAGGAGCACCAGGCCCTTGATGATCTGGGTGAGGTCGGCGCCGACACCCAGCAGTTGCAGGCCGTTGTTCAGGACGGCCATGACCAGGCCACCAATAATGGATCCGACCACGGTGCCCACACCGCCGGTGACGGCGGCGCCGCCGATGAAGACTGCGGCGATGGCGTCAAGTTCCCAGCCGACGCCGTCGAACGGTCCGGAGGCGGTGGACCGGCCGACGAAGATCATGCCTGCCAGGCCGGCGAGGATGGACATGTTCATCATGACCAGGAAGTTGACCTTCTTGGACTGGACGCCGGACAGTTCGGCTGCGTGCCGATTGCCACCCACTGCGTAGACGTGGCGGCCGAGGATGGTGCGGGAGGAGATGAAGCCGTAGATCAGCACCAGGACGGCCAGGATGAGGCCGGGGATGGGGAAGGAGGTGCCGGGCCGGCCGGTGGCGAAGAGGTAGGTGGCGTACAGGATGGCGGCGGCGATCAGGACGAGCTTCAGTGCGGTGACCCACATTTCCGGGACTTCGGCGCCGAGGGCTTTGGCGCGGGCCCGGGAGCGGAGTTCGCCCCATACAACGAACGCGGCGGCGGCGATGCCCAGCAGGAGGGTGAGGTTGTTGTAGCCGGTGTCGGGGCCGACTTCGGGCAGGTAGCCGGCGCCCAGGTACTGGAAGTCGTTGGGGACCGGGATGGTGTTGGATTTGCCGACGAACTGGTTGAAGCCGCGGAACAGGAGCATGCCTGCCAGCGTGACGATGAAGGCGGGAATGCCCACGTAGGCCGTCCACCAGCCTTGCCATGCACCGATCAGTGCACCCAGCAGCAGCCCGAGCAGGACGCCGGCATACCAGGGAATGCCCCAGTCGCGGATGGCCAGGGCCACGGTGACGCCCACGAACGCTGCCACGGACCCGACAGAGAGGTCGATGTGGCCGGCGATAATGACCAGGACCATGCCGATGGCCAGGATCAGGATGTAGGAGTTGCCGTTGAAAAGGTTGATGACGTTGCCGGGGGTGAGGGTCCGGCCGTCGGTGGCGATCTGGAAGAAGACGATCAGTGCCACCAGGGCGAAGATCATGCCGAATTGGCGGGTGTTGCCGCCAAACAGCTTCTTGAGGGCGTTCATGGTGTCAGTCCTTGTGTCCGGAAGGTTCTGGGATGATCCAGAGGGTCAGGCGGCTTCGGCTTTTCGTGCTGAGGTCATCAGTTTCATCAGGCTTTCCTGGCTGGCCTCGTCTTTGTTCAGGACGCCAGTGATGGCGCCTTCGAAGATGGTGTAAATACGGTCGGACAGGCCCAGGAGTTCGGGGAGTTCCGAGGAGATGACAATGACCCCCTTACCCTGGTTGGCGAGTTGCTGGATGATGCCGTAGATCTCGTACTTGGCGCCAACGTCGATGCCGCGGGTGGGTTCGTCAAGGATCAGCAGGTCCGGGTCGGTGAACATCCACTTGGCCAGGACCACTTTCTGCTGGTTGCCGCCGGAGAGCTTGGCAACGCCTTCCTCCACGGACGGGGTCTTGGTGCGCAGCGACTTGCGGTACTGCTCGGCCACCGTGAATTCCTGGTTGGGGTCCACCACGTAGTTGCGGCTGATCTTCCGCAGGTTGGCCGATACCGTGGTGGTTTTGATGTCATCCAGCAGGTTCAGCCCCAGGGACTTGCGATCCTCGGTGACGTAGCCCAGCCCGGCGTCGATGGCCTGGCGGACGGACTTGAGGGTGATTTCCTTGCCGTCCTTGTAGATCTGGCCGCTGATGAACCGGCCGTAGGAGCGGCCGAATACGGAGCGGGCAAGCTCGGTGCGGCCCGCGCCCATGAGCCCGGCGAACCCGACGATTTCACCCCGGCGGACGAAGAAGCTGGAGTTCTTGCAGACCAGCCGGTCCTGCACGTTGGGGTGCCCCACGGTCCAGTTCTTGACCTCGAAGAACACCTCGCCGATCTTGGGGGTGTGGTCCGGGAACCGGGACTCGAGGGTACGGCCCACCATCCCTTTGATGATGCGGTCCTCATCCACGCCGTCTGCCTTGACGTCCAGCGTTTCGATGGATTTGCCGTCCCGGATGATGGTGATGGAGTCTGCGATCTGCTCGATCTCGTTGAGCTTGTGGGAGATGATGATGCTGGTGATGCCCTTGGCTTTGAGGCCGAGCATCAGGTCCAGCAGGTGCTGGGAGTCGGACTCGTTGAGCGCGGCAGTGGGTTCGTCCAGGATGAGGATCTTCACGGACTTGTTCAGCGCCTTGGCGATTTCCACGAGCTGCTGCTTGCCGACGCCGATTTCCTTGATGGGGGTGTCCGGGTCTTCCCGGAGGCCCACCCGGGCCAGCAGGTCCAGGGACCGGAGCCGTGCTTCGGCCCAGTCGATGATGCCGCGTTTGGTGGGTTCGTTGCCCAGGAAGATGTTCTCCATGATGGAGAGTTCCGGGATCAGTGCCAGCTCCTGGTGGATGATCACGATGCCGGCGTGCTCGCTGGCCCGGATGTCCCGGAACTGCTGGACCTGCCCCTGGTAGACGATGTCGCCGTCGTAGCTCCCATAGGGATAAACACCCGAAAGGACCTTCATCAGGGTGGACTTGCCGGCGCCGTTCTCACCGCAGATCGCGTGGATCTCGCCCGCCTTCACCCGCAGGCTTACGTTGTCCAGGGCTTTGACGCCGGGGAATTCCTTGGTGATGGACCGCATCTCGAGGATGATCGGTTCGTTTTGCGTGGCCTGGGACGTCATAAGCCCTAACCCTCCAATGCAATGACTTCTTTGTCCGGCCGGCAAAGCGCAGGGCCGTCTGATGAAAAAGTAAACTGGATCACAGCTGTTGTCGTCAAGTCTTGAACGCAATTGCCGGATAACGAAACGGTCTAGGTTTTCCTGATTCCAGCGTGCTGGAAGACGAGTGCTGCCGCGCCGAGCGCTTCAGCACGGTCTCCGAGGGAGGACATGGTGAGGGTGGTGGTCTCACCAATCACCGGCACCGCATGCCGCACCAGGCCGCGGCGGATCGGGTCCAGCAGCAGGTCACCCAGGCCCGCCAGGGGTCCGCCCACCACGATCACCTCGGGGTTGATCAGGTTGGCCACGTTCCCCAGTGCGCGGCCCACGGACAGGCCCGCATCGTCCACCACCCGCAGCGTTGCCGGGTCCCGGTTCAGGGCCTTCCGGACGATGTCGGCCGGCGTCAGGGGCCTGTCCTCGCCGCGGCTCAGAAGCTCGATCATGGTGGTGGTGGAGGCGATGGTTTCCAGGCATCCCCGGTTCCCGCAGCGGCAGACGAGGCCCTGCTCGTGGATGGTGGCGTGGCCTATTTCACCGGTGATCCCAACGTTCCCGTAGTAGGGGGCGCCGTTGAGGATCAGCCCCGCGCCGATGCCCGAACCGATCTTCAGGAACATCAGGTTGCTGACCCCTGTGTGCTGTCCCAGGTGACCTCTGACCACGCTCCCAGATTGGCGTCGTTGTCAACAAATACGGGGATTCTCAAGGTTTCCTCAAGGTGCTGGAGGATGTTGATTCCCACCCATTCGGGAAGGATGGCCCCCTGCGCCACGGTCCCGGTCCGGCGGTCGATGGGCCCCGGAATTCCGACGCCGGCACCCACTACGGCGGACCGTTCAATGCCGCTGTCCTGCGACAGTTTGTCAAGGAGGACGACGGCGGCCTGGATCCCTTCCTCAGCCTGGTGGCCGAGGGGAAGCATGACCGATTCCTCGGCGATGATGTGGTAGCTGAGGGAGGCCAGGACCACCCGCAGATGCCGGCGGCCGAAGTCGATCCCGACCGCCACGGCACCGTTGCTGTTGAGCCGGACGTTGAGTGCCCGGCGGCCGGAACTGGTGATCGGTTCCGTGGATGCCAGGCCTGAATCGAGCATGATTTTGACGATGTTGGACACCGTTGCGGTGGAGAGGCCCGTCTGCCGGGCAAGCTCTGCCTGCGTGGAAGGACCGCCCATCAAGCTCTCGATGATCCGCTGCTGGTTCAGCTGCCTCAGGGCGGACTGTGAACCCGGATTTTTGGGCTTGCTCCTCGTTGAGCGCGGGGTTGCGGACATGCTAAGAAGATTGCCCTATTCGCGGTCTTGGCGTCAAGAAGTTAACGCATGAGGCCGCACTCCCCATTGCCTGGACCGGGACGATCCGGCCGTGAACGTTCGTCCCGCGGTGCAAATGGCCCCGGCCCGCCGCCGCATCCTCTGGCTACGCTGGGAGGAGCGGCCCACCAGGCGGCCGCTCCAACGATGGAAGGTGGTAGCGGTGCTGCTGGCACTTCTGCAGGGCAACTCTGCAGTCCTTGATCCTGAGGCCAACTGTGCCGTCATCGATGCCGCCGCCCGGGAAGCAGCAGCGGCCGGAGCCCGGGTGCTGCTCACCCCGGAGCTTTTCCCGGTGGGGTATGCCCCGCGCAAACTGCGGTCCGGGCTGGATCCGGAAGTCCTCCCCACGCTGCGCGCAACACTTGCCGCCACCGCCCGCCGCCACGGCATCGGGCTGGTCTACAGTCTTCCGCGTGTCATGGCCGAGGGGGACTGGCAGATCAGCGCCACCCTGCTGGACGCGAACGGGGAGGTGTTGCTGGAGTATGGAAAAGTCCATCTGTTCGGGCCGGACGAGCGTGCTGCCTTCAGTCCGGCAGCAGAGCGTCCCGCCGTGGTGGACTTCCAGGGAATCCCCACGTCCTTGGTCATCTGCTACGACGTGGAATTCCCGGAAGCCGTGCGGGCCGCGGCGGCCGGCGGCGCCGAGCTGCTGCTGGTGCCCACGGCGCTGGCCCACGGGTTCGACGACGTCCCCCAGGTGCTGCTCCGGGCCAGGGCACTCGAAAGCCAGCTGACCGTCGCCTACGCCAACCACTCCGGAGTGGAGGACGGCTGCAGGTTCCTCGGCGGCAGCGTCATCGCCGGCCCGGACGGGAAGCTGCTCGCCGCAGCCGGGGAAGGACCGCAGTTGCTCTTCGCCGACGTGGATGCAGAAGCGGCAAAACGTGAGCGCGCCGCCGTGCCCTACCTGGACGAGCGCCGCCCGGACCTCTACCGCGCCTGGGAAGACTAAGCACCTGTACCGCCGTCCGGCGCTGCGCCGGGCGGAGCTGCGGAATCGGCAAACTGCAGGGCGATCCACAGCTCCGCCCGCGTTCCGGCCTGCGCCAGGTCCACGTCCAGGATCTCCGCCAGCGCATTGATCTGCCGGCGAACGCTGTTCCGGTGCAGACCTGTGTCCTTGGCTGTCGCATCCCAGTTGCCGTTGGCGCCCAGCCATGCGCGGAGGACCTGGAGCTGGGCTTCGCGGCGCTCGGGCTCCTGTCCAAGAACAGGCGCCAGCAGGCGGGAGGCCAGCATGCCGCCTGCCGCACCGCCCAGCAGGCCGGTGACAGACCAGGTCAGTTCCTCTTCGCGGACGGTGGTCCCCGTAGCCTGGACCCGGGGACGCAAAGCCGACGCGCTGCGGTAGGCAGCGGCAAGGGCTGGCAGTTCCGCGGCGCCGCCCACCACCAGACGCCAGCCCAGCTGCTCCACCTCGGCCAGCAGTTGGTCGTCAACCTTCAGCCGGGTCACGGCGGCGAAGCCGTAGTCGGTGAGTTCCACCATTTTTGTGTCGAACAGCCGCCGCCATTGCAGCAGTTCGCGCACGGGACCGTCAGCCGCAGGCGCTGCATTGGGCCGGATGCCCTGGACCACCCGGACCAGCCCGGTGCGGGTGCCCCCGACGCTCTGCGCCAGCAGGTCCCGCAGTGTGTTCAGCTCTTTGGTGCTGGCCCCTGCAATGCTTTCCGGATGCAGGAGCAACGCCGTGGCCAGCTGGCTGGGCGCCAGGGAACCGCTGGTCCGCTGCCGGACCAGGAGTTCCAGGAGGCCCACCACCGAGGAGACCACGTTGTTCTGTGCGGGGGTCAGCGGCTTGTCCGTGCCGAGCAGCAGGCCGCCCAAGGTGGCATCCCTGGTGCTCCGCAGCGGGTGGCCGAACACCAGCGCTGACCCCGGAACGTCAAAGGCTTCAGTTTCCACCCGCGGGCCGCTGCCCGCGAGGAGCCTTTTGAGCAGCGGCTGGAGCGTGGAAAGCTCGACGGCGGTACCGGCGCGGGCGCGTACCCTGCCGTCCGCGCCAAGCAGGACGGCCCAGGCCGGAACCCGCTGCGCCAGGGCCGCCAGCAACTCGTGCTCCGGGCGGGGCGACAGGACCGCCCGCATGAGGTGGCGGTTGGTCTCGGCGAGCTGGCGGAATACCTGGGCGTTCCCTGATTCGAGCAGCTTGGAGAACTCGAGTCCCAGTGCGGCGAACGGGATGCTGGCGGGTACCGCCACCAGCGTCAGGCCGTGGTTGCGGCAGGCCGCCACGACATCAGCGGGCACCTCATCGAAGTACGGCTCAAGGCCGAACCCCAGCGCCGCGACGCCCGCGGCGACAAGGCGGCGGACGTACGCGTCGGCGACGGCTGCCCCCTCTGCGGCTCCCTCGCCACCCCTGCCGCTGCCGGCGTCGTCATCGGCGCCGTTGACACCGCGCCGGAATGGCAACCCGGCGGTCAGCACGAATTCGCCGTCAAGCAGGTATGGCGTAGGGTCTTCAAGTTCGCTGGGCTCCACCCACCGCAGGGGAGTATGGCCGTTGCCGGCGTCGTGCAGCATCGCCACACCCGCGGGCAGCGAGGCAAGGAACTGGTTCAGCGTCACGGCGTTCAGCTGGGCCGGAAGTCCCACTGAAGCAGACTCGCTTGCTGGTGCATTGCGTCTCATGAGTGAAGACTATAGGTCATTTTGCACAGCTTGAGATGCGGCTCACACCCCTACGCTGGGGGAGGGGAAACCAGTCCAACCATTCAACGACACGAACGGACGTCAACGATGACTGTGCCTACACTTTCGGCCAGGTACCTGCCCGCGCGGCCGCCCGGCCCACCCTTGGAGCGCAGTTGCTGCGCCGCAAGCCCATCGCGCAGATGGTCAACGAGGCCGAGGCCGACCAAGGCGGACCCCGCCTCGTCCGCAGCTTCGGCGTCCTGCAGCTGACCATGATCTCCGTGGGCGCGACGCTGGGCACGGGCATCCTGGTCATCCTGGGTGAATCCGTGCCGCTGGCCGGTCCCGCCATCTGGATCTCGTTTGCGATCGCGGGGCTCGCCGCGCTGTTGTCCGCGGTATCGTACGCGGAAATGGCCGGCCTGGTGCCCGTGTCCGGCTCCAGCTACTCCTACACGTACGCCACCATGGGCGAGGGCATGGCATGGATCTGTGGCTGGTGCCTGGTCCTTGAATACGCGGTGTCCGTAGCTGCCGTGGCCGTTGGCGCCGGTCAGTACGTGAACGAGAGCCTGGCCGTGTTCGGCACAGCGCTGCCGGACGCCCTTTCGCAGCCTCCGGGCGACGGCGGCATGGTCAACATTCCCGCGATGGTCATCGTGGTGCTGGCCACCGTCCTGCTGGTCCGCGGCGCCAAGGAAAGTGCCTGGATCAACACCGCCATCGTGGTGGTCAAGGTAGGCATCCTGCTTTTCTTCTGCGCCGTCGCCTTCACTGCCTTCAACGCAGGCAACTTCGAACCGCTGCTGCCGATGGGCGCCGCCGGTGTTTCCGCCGCCGCGTCCCGCGTCTTCTTCTCCTACATCGGCTTCGACGCCGCCTCCACCGCCGGCGAGGAAGCCCGCAATCCCAAGCGCGACCTGCCGCGCGCCATTATGCTGTCCATGCTGATCGTCACCACCATCTACGTGCTGGTGGCAGTGGCCGCGATCGGTGCCCGCCCGTGGGGCTGGTTCGACGGCACCGAGGCCGCCCTGGTGAAGATCCTGGAGGAGACCACCGGCCAGCCCTGGATTGCCCTGGTCTTCGCCGTCGGCGCCGTCCTGGCCATCGCCAGCATTGTCCTGACGGTCCTCTACGGCCAGACCCGCATCCTGCTGTCCATGTCCCGCGACGGCCTCATCCCTGCCGTCTTCGGCCGCGTCTCCCGCCGCACCGGCACCCCCGCTGCCGGAACCCTGCTGGTGGGCATCGCCGTCGCGCTGACCGCCGGACTGGTGCCGCTGGGTTCGCTCGCTGACGCCACCAGCATCGGTACCCTGTTCGCTTTCGCACTGGTGAATGTGGCGGTCATCTACCTCCGCCGGACGCGGCCCGAACTGGAACGCACCTTTCGGGTCCCGCTGTTCCCGCTCACCCCCATCCTTGGCGCCCTGATGTGCGGCTACCTGATGGCCAACCTCGGCGCGGACACCTGGGTGACCTTTGCCGTGTGGATGCTGGTAGGCCTCGCCGCCTACCTCGCCTACGGACGGCGCAACTCCAGGGTGGCGGCCCTGGATGAGGGGGAATACCGTGAATTGTCCGCCATGTCCCTCACCAGCAAGCCCTGACCGCTCCCAGCCACGTACCGACGCCCCGAACCAACAAAAGGCAGACCTTCAATGACCATCGCCACCGAACTTCCGGCCTCCGACCCGTCCAGCACCTCCACGTTGACCGAGGAAGGCGCCAGCCGGCGCCCGGAAGAGCAAACCGCGCCCATCACCATGCTCAATCCGGACTTCCCGTTCAGCTACGACCACTACCTGGCACACCCGGACGGCCTGGGATCGGTGCCGGAGGACATGCTGGGCACCGAGGTGGCGGTCATTGGTGCAGGGCTGTCCGGGCTGGTGACGGCGTATGAACTGATGAAGCTGGGCCTGCGTCCGGTGGTCTACGAGGCGGACCAGATCGGCGGGCGGCTCCGCACCGCCGCCTTCCCCGCTGCCCCCGGCGTCGTGGCGGACCTGGGCGGCATGCGGTTCCCGGTCTCCGGCAGGGCGTTCTACCACTACGTGGACCTGCTGGGCCTGGAGACCCAGGATTTCCCCAACCCGCTGGCCGCGGCCACCTCCAGCACCGTGATCGAGCTTGCGGGCAAGAAGCACTACGCCGAAAAGCCCAGCGACCTTCCGGCCTTCTTCCGGGAGGTTGCGGACGCCTGGAAGTCGGCAGTGAACGACGGCGCGAAGTTCGCGCAGATGCAGGACGCCATCCGTGCGCGGGATACGGCCCGGATCAAGGAGCTGTGGAACGAGCTGCTGCCGCTGATGGACGAGCAAACGTTCTACGGGTTCATCGCCGCGAGCGAGTCCTTTAAAAGGCAGGCTTCGCGCACCGCGAGGCCTTCGGGCAGGTGGGCTTCGGCACCGGCGGCTGGGACACCGACTTCCCCAACTCCATCCTGGAGATCCTGCGGGTGGTGTACACGGACGCGGACGACCAGCACCGGCTCATCCGCGGGGGAGCGCAGCGGCTGCCCGAGGCACTGTGGCAGCACGCGCCGTCGGGCATGAGGCACTGGCCCGAGGGCACCTCGCTGGCGTCACTGCACTCCGGCTCGCCCCCGCGGCGCCGTGGGCAAGATCAGCCGCGACCAGGACGGCAACCTGCGGGTCCGCGAACGGTGGGGCCGCGAAGCCAGCTACCCGGCGGTGGTGACAACGTGCCAGTCCTGGCTGTTGTCCACCCGGATCCACACCGAGGAGGCGCTGTTCCCGGCGGAGCTGTGGACCGCCATCGAGCGCTCGCACTACATGCAGTCGTCCAAGACGTTCGTGATGGTGGACCGGCCGTTCTGGAAGGACATCGACCCGGAAACGGGCAACGAGGTCCTGTCCATGACCCTGACCGACCGGCTCAACCGCGCCACGTCATCTCCTGGACAACGGCCCGGACCAGCCAGCAGTCATCCTGCTTTCCTACACCTGGAATGATGATGCGCTGAAATGGCTCGCCCTGGACGCTGATGAGCGGGTGGAACTGATGCTCCACTCGCTCGAGCAGATCTACCCGGGCGTGGACATCGCCAGCCACATCGTGGGCCAGCCGATCACCGTGTCCTGGGAGGCGGACCCCAACTTCATGGGCGCCTTCAAGGCCAACCTGCCCGGCCAGTACCGCTACCAGCAGCGGCTGTTCACCCACTTCAAGCAGGACCGGCTGCCGGAATCCCAGCGCGGCATCTTCCTGGCCGGCGACGATGTGTCCTTCACCGCCGGCTGGGCCGAAGGTGCGGTCACCACGGGCCTGAATGCAGTGTGGGGCGTGGTGAACCACCTGGGCGGCTCCTCGGCGCCTGCCAACCCCGGCCCGGGCGAACTGCTGGACGCGATCGGCCCGATCAGCCTGGACTGACGTGTTCTATGGGGCGTGAAGTTCCCGGTGCTTTGCCGCGAGCTCCACGTACCGGGCAGCATTGGCGCGTACGCCGTCGTACTCCTCATCGGTGAGTTCACGGCGCACCTTTCCCGGAACGCCCGCCACGAGCGAGCGGGGCGGGACCACGGTTCCTTCCAGGACCACGGCGCCGGCCGCCACCAGCGAGCCGGCGCCGATCACCGCGCCGTTGAGGACGGTGGCGCCCATGCCGATCAGGCAGTCGTCTTCCACCGTGCAGCCATGCACGACGGCGGCGTGCCCCACGCTGACGCGTTCGCCCACCGTGCAGGGGAAGCCGGGATCGGCGTGCAGCACCACGTTGTCCTGCAGGTTGCTGCCCGCGCCCACCGAAATGGCGGCGGTGTCCGCCCGCACGGAGACGCCGTAAAAGGCGCTGGCGTCCGCGCCCAGGCTGGCGTTGCCGATGATGGACGCCGTGGGAGCAACGAAAGCTGATTCATGGACTGCCGGGCTGCTGCCGGCGAAGGGGTACAGGGGAGCCATGGCAACACCCTAGGCCACTCCCGGGTGCGGCTGCTGCCCCCGGCCCAATGTGACCGGCGGGTCAGGCGGGGGAGCCCGGGGTGCGGAAGACCAGGAACTGGTAGTGCTGCGTCCAGGCGCCCCGCCCCGGCCCCGACTGGTCCCCTGTTCCCTCCGGCCAGGTGCGGAAGTGTTCCACCTGGCCGTGTTCGCCGAAGATCCGCCGGACGGAAGCGTCGCTCCGGCGGCTGAAGAACCGGCGCGGCTCCTCATCGTCTTCCGGGTTCAGGACCTCCTCGTCGTCTCCGGACCACAGTCCGACGGCGATGGGCGAGCCGGGCGCGCACACCCGGACCAGCTCGCCGGCCACCTCGTGGATGAGGGTGTTGGGCACGTGCAGCAGCGTGCTCATGGTCCAGCCGGCGGCGAAGGAGCCGTCCGGGAACGGCAGGCTCCGCCCGCTGGCAACATGGGCATTCAACCCCTTGGCGGCGGCAAGGCGGACGCTTTCCCCGGACAGGTCCACGCCGCAGTAGTGCAGCCCGGCACGGACAAACTCAAGTCCCTCCACGCCGGTGCCGCACCCCAGTTCGAAAACGGACTGCCGGTGTTCGTCCTTGAGCAGCCTGACGAACCACTCCCGGCACTCGACCCGGTGGGGCGTGCCAGCCCGGGTGTTGGGCAGCGGGGCCTGCCGGTCATAAAACAGCGCGAGGTCGGCCTCATGGTCCGCGTGCCCCGGTGCGTCAGCCATGGCTTCAGCCTAAAGCCGGACGGCCGGTTCCGGAGCTAGTTGGAAACCGGCTAGTTGAAAACCACCGTCCGGTTGCCGTCCAGCAGCACCCGGTGCTCAGCGTGCCACTGCACCGCCTGGACCAGGGTGCGGCCCTCAACATCGCGGCCCATCTGCACGAACTGCTCGGCGGTGCGGGCATGGTCCACGCGGATGACTTCCTGCTCGATGATGGGGCCCTCGTCCAAGGCAGCTGTCACGTAGTGTGCTGTTGCGCCGATCAGCTTCACGCCGCGCGCGTGGGCCTGGTGGTACGGCCTGGCGCCCTTGAAGGACGGCAGGAAGGAATGGTGGATGTTGATGGCCTTGCCCGTCAGCTCGGTGCAAAGCTCATCGGAGAGGATCTGCATGTAACGGGCCAGCACCGTCAGTTCGATGTCATGCTCGGCGATGAGCGCCCGCAGCTTGTCCTCGGCCTGGACCTTGGTGTCCTTGGTCACCGGAATGTAGTGGAACGGGATGCCGTAGAAGCCGGCCAACCCGGCCAGGTCCTGGTGGTTGGAGACAATGGCCGGAATCTCTATCGGCAGGGTGCCGGAACGCTGCTGGAACAGAAGGTCGTTCAGGCAGTGGGCTGACGTGCTGGCCATGACCAGGGTCCGCACCTTCTGGCCCACGGCGTGCAGGCCCCACTGCATCCCGAAGGCCTCAGCAACCGGCTCAAGCGCCGCACGCAGCTCGGCCGCGGATGCCGCCGTCGTCACTTCCACGCGCATGAAGAAGTTCCCTGTGGCGGGGCTGCCGTACTGCTGCGAGTCCAGGATGTTGCAGCCTGCCACCAGCAGGGCACCTGCCACGGCGTGGACGATTCCGGGGCGGTCCGGCAGGACAGGGTCAATACATACGCTTGGTTCAGCTGCTGTTCACTCACGCGTACAAGCCTACCCGCGCGGCGGGCGCCGGTTTTGGTAGGCTGGAAGGGTCGCAACTGGCGTTGGGTGGCTAACCACCAGGGAGCGGCAATCACGAAGACCACGGATCGTACGCCTGGGCCGAGGGTCATGTTTTGCCGGAGAGTGGGGCTGCACTGCGTCCAGTGCTGCAGCGCCATGCCCCCGCGCTTTCACGCCCGTTCATCAACGCGGTGCGAAGACGCGCCAGCCGGTAGCCTGACCTAAGCAGTGCCCAATCCCTAGCCAGGAGTTCTCCGTGACTACCACAGCCACCTCAACCACAGCCGTCAGCAACCAGCCGCTGGCCGAGCTGGATCCCGAAATCGCCGCAGTCCTGGACCAGGAGCTTGGCCGCCAGCGCGGCACCCTGGAGATGATTGCCTCCGAAAACTTCGCGCCCCGCGCCGTGATGGAAGCCCAGGGCTCCGTCCTCACCAACAAGTACGCCGAAGGCTACCCGGGCCGCCGCTACTACGGCGGCTGCGAGTACGTTGACGTCGCAGAGCAGCTGGCCATCGACCGCGTCAAGGCCCTGTTCGGCGCCGAGTACGCCAACGTCCAGCCGCACTCCGGTGCGCAGGCCAATGCCGCAGCACTCTCCGCCATGATCACCCCCGGCGACAAGATCCTGGGCCTGTCCCTGGCCCACGGCGGCCACCTGACCCACGGCATGAAGCTGAACTTCTCCGGCAAGCTCTACGAGGTAGCGGCCTACCAGGTGGAGGAAGACACCTTCCGCGTGGACATGGACAAGCTCCGCGAACAGGCCATCAAGGAAAAGCCGCAGGTCATCATTGCCGGCTGGTCCGCCTACCCGCGCCACCTGGACTTCGCAGCCTTCCGCTCCATCGCGGACGAAGTGGGCGCGCTGCTCTGGACGGACATGGCGCACTTCGCCGGCCTCGTCGCCGCCGGCCTGCACCCGAGCCCGGTCCCGTACTCCGACGTGGTCACCTCCACCGTGCACAAGACCCTGGCGGGTCCGCGCTCCGGTGTGATCCTGGCCAAGGAGCAGTGGGCCAAGAAGCTGAACTCCAACGTTTTCCCCGGCCAGCAGGGCGGGCCGCTGATGCACGTCATCGCTGCCAAGGCCGTGGCCTTCAAGATCGCCGGCACGCAGGAATTCAAGGAGCGCCAGGAGCGTGTCCTGGAAGGCGCCAGGATCATCGCTGACCGCCTGAACCAGGCCGACGTCGCCGAGGCCGGCGTCTCCGTCCTGACCGGCGGCACCGACGTGCACCTGGTCCTGGTGGACCTGCGGAACTCCCAGCTGGACGGCCAGCAGGCCGAGGACCTCCTGCACTCGGTGGGCATCACCGTCAACCGCAACGCCGTGCCGTTCGACCCCCGCCCGCCGATGGTCACCTCCGGCCTCCGGATCGGTACCCCGGCGCTGGCCACCCGCGGGTTCGGCGCAGCCGAATTCACCGAGGTTGCCGAGATCATCGCCACCGCACTGAAGGCCGGCAGCAGCGCCGACGTCGAGGCCCTGCAGGCGCGCGTCGACAAGCTGGCAGCGGACTTCCCGCTCTACCCGCAGCACGAGCAGTGGTGACCCATGCCTGAAACCACAACTGCACAGATCCTCGACGGCAAGGCTACCGCCGCTGCCATCAAGGCCGAGCTGACCGAACGCGTGGCCGCACTCAAGGCCAAGGGCGTCGTTCCCGGCATCGCCACTGTGCTGGTGGGCGCGGACCCGGCTTCGCAGCTGTACGTCTCCATGAAGCACAAGCAGTCTGTGCAGATCGGGATGAATTCGATCCAGCGCGAGCTTCCGGCAGATGCAACCCAGGCGCAGGTCGAAGCCCTCATTGATGAACTCAATGCGGATCCCGCCTGCCACGGGTACATCGTGCAGCTGCCCCTGCCCAAGCATTTGGACACCGATGCCATCCTGGAACGCATCGACCCCGCCAAGGACGCGGACGGCCTGCACCCCACCAACCTTGGCCGCCTGGTGCTCAACGTCAACAGCGAGATCACCTCGCCGCTGCCCTGCACGCCCCGCGGCGTGATCGAGCTGCTGGAGCGCAACGGCTACAGCCTTGCGGGCAAGCACGTGGTGGTGGTGGGGCGCGGCGTCACGATCGGCCGGTCCATCGGGCTGCTGCTCACGCGCCGGGACGTCAACGCCACGGTCACCCTGACGCACACCGGCACCACCAACCTCTCGGAGCTGCTCCGGCAGGCGGACGTGATCGTGGGCGCCGCAGGCGTGAAGCACATCGTCAAAGCCTCGGACGTTAAGCCGGGCGCGGCCCTGCTGGACGTCGGGGTCACCCGGGAAACCGATCCCGAAACGGGCAAGAGCAAGGTCTACGGCGACATTGATCCGGCCGCTGCCGAGGTGGCGGGCTGGATCTCGCCGAACCCCGGCGGGGTGGGTCCCATGACCGTGGCGCTGCTGATGACCAACGTGGTGGAAGCTGCGGAACGCCAGGCAGGCATTGCCCGCTAGTCTTCCGCTTCCCCAACCGCCGACGGCGGCACGCCACCTTTCCGCGAAAGGCGCCGTGCCGCCGTCGGCGTTTAAACGGAACTGCAAGTCCCCTTCCACATCCCCGGGCCCTCCACTAGTCTGCGGAGGGTGCACAACGAAGCCATCCTGCCTGCCGGAACGCGTGCCGGCAGCCCGCCGCCGCGCGGCACGGTCATCGCGGCCGAAAACCTGACCAAAAGGTACGGCGACGTGGTGGCGGTGGACGGCATCTCGTTCACCGTGCCGGCAGGCGAGTCCTTCGGCCTGCTGGGCCCCAACGGTGCGGGCAAGTCCACCACCATGAAGATGATCGGCGGGGTCACCGGGCGCACCTCCGGCAGCCTCAGCATCATCGGCCTGGACCGGATTCCTCCGGGCCCGAAGTGCGGGCGCATCTGGGGGTGGTGCCGCAGCAGGACAACCTTGACGAGGAACTGCGCGTCCGGGACAACCTCATCGTGTATGGGCGCTACTTTGGCCTGCCAATGAGCTACCTGCGCCCCAAGGCCGACGAACTGCTGGAGTTTGCGCAGCTGACGGACAAGGCAAAGTCCAAGGTGGACGCCCTCTCCGGCGGCATGAAACGGCGCCTGACCATCGCCCGTTCGCTCATCAACGAACCACGCATCCTCCTGCTGGACGAACCCACCACAGGCCTGGACCCGCAGGCCCGGCACGTCCTGTGGGACCGGCTGTTCCGGCTCAAGGAACAGGGCGTCACGCTGATCCTCACCACGCACTACATGGATGAGGCGGAGCAGCTCTGCGACCGGCTCATCGTGGTGGACAAGGGACGCATCATGGCGGAAGGTTCCCCGGCCAGGCTCATCCGGGAACATTCCACCCGCGAGGTGGTGGAACTGCGGTTTGGATCGGAACGGAACGCCACTATCGGCGCGGAGCTGGACGGCATCGGGGAACGGCTGGAGGTGCTGCCGGACCGGGTGCTGATCTACGCGGACGACGGCGAGGGCGCGCTTGAGCAGGTAGCGTCCCGCGGCCTGCGGCCGCTGACCTCGCTGGTCCGCAGGTCATCACTGGAGGACGTCTTCCTTCGGCTGACAGGCAGGAGCCTCGTTGACTGAGCAGGGGCTGCCGGGCCTGCCAAGCCCTCCCGCGTTGCGGGCGCACGGCCCTGCAGTCGCCGCCGCGAAAGCCCGCCGCTGGGGTGCCTTCTACTTCGCCGAGCAAGTGCTCCGGGTCATGAAGAACTACGGTTGGTCCATCCTGATGTACAGCGTCGGCCAGCCGGTGGCCTACCTTTTCGCCATGGGGGTAGGGCTTGCCACGCTGGTGGACGGGCAGGGCGCCGCCGCTTTCGGGGGAGTCAGCTACCTGACCTTCATCGCGCCGGCACTGCTGGTGTCCGCCGCGGTGATGACGGCCGCCAACGAGTTCACCTTCCCGGTGATGGCCGGGTTCAAGTGGCGCCGGACCTACTTTGGCCCGCATGCGTCCCCGCTGACGCCGGCCCAGATCGCGGCGGGCCACATCATGGCCGTGACGCTCCGACTGCTCCTGCAGTCCGCTGTCTACTTCGCCGCCGTCGCGCTGTTTGGCGCCGCCCCGTCCGGCGGCGCATGGGCAGGCATTCTGGTGGCAACACTCGCCGGGCTGGCCTTCGGGCTGCCGCTGATGGCCTATTCCGCGTCCATCACGGAGGACAAGGGCCAGTTCGCACTGGTGATGCGGCTGATCGTGATGCCGCTGTTCCTGTTCTCCGGCACCTTCTTTCCGCTGGACACACTTCCGCCGGCCGTCCGCTGGATCGGCTGGATCTCACCCATCTGGCACGGCACCGAACTCGGGCGCGTGGCCAGTTACGGCTACCAGGAACCGCCGCTGCTGACACTGGTGCACGTCGCGGTCCTGGCCGCACTCGCCGTGGCGGGCTGGGTGCTGACCCGGCGCCGGTTCGCGGCAAGGCTGGGCCAATGAGCCGGACGGTGCCTCCGGCGGCGGGGCGCAGCGCCACCGAGGAAGCCCTCGACAGGCCTTTCGGCAGGCTCTATTCACGCAACGCCAGAGCCGTGATCTCGCGCGGGCTGATGGCCACCCGGAGCAGCAACTGGCTGGTGATGCTGTCCGGGTTCTTCGAGCCGGTCCTGTTCCTGGTGTCGATGGGTGTGGCCTGGGGGCCATCGTGGGGACGGTGGAGGGCCCGGGCGGCGGCGAGATCAGCTATGCGGCCTACATCGCTCCGGCCCTGCTCGCCGTCTCGGCCATGAACGGGGCGGTGTACGACTCCACGTGGAACGTCTTCTTCAAGATGCACTTCGCCAAGCTGTACCAGGGCATGCTGTACACCTCGCTGGGACCGCTGGATGTTGCCCTGGGCGAGATCTTCCTGGCGCTGCTGAGGGGGATGCTCTACGCCACCGGCTTCACCGCCGTCATGGGGGTGATGGGGCTGATCACCTCGCCCTGGGCGCTCCTGATGGTCCCGGCCTCCGTGCTCATCGCGTTTGGATTCGCCAGCATGGGGATGGGCATCACCAGCTTCCTGAAGACCTTCCAGCAGATGGACTGGATCAACTTCATCCTGCTCCCCATGTTCCTGTTCAGCGCCACGTTCTACCCGCTCAGCGTCTACCCGGAGCCCATCCAGTGGTTTATCCAGGCCATGCCGCTCTGGCACGGGGTGGAACTGCTGCGCCAGATCAGCGTGGGGACCTTCACGGCCGCAACGCCGCTGCACGTTGGCTACTACCTGGGGATGACCGCCGTCGGCATGCTGCTGACCACCCTGCGCCTGCGGCAGCTGTTCCTCAAGTAGGGGCCGGCCGCAGGGAGGGGCGGGCTGTTCGCCGGAGGTGGAAGCGGGCGGAAGCATACCCGGGGGTTTGAGAGAATAGCTTCATGCAATCTCTGGGCAGCTCCAAGTCATCCGCAAAACCCGCCAGGGGCGGCTTCTCCATGTTCCGCATCAGCGGTCCCGGGCTGATGGTCCTGGTGACGGCCTTCGTTGTGGCCGTCATCTTCGCAGCCAACCAGAACGACGTGGTGGGCTGGGTTGTTGCCGTGATCGCCCTCTTCTGGCTGCTGCTGGCCTGCTTCGTGGTGTTCAGCATCCAGAAGGCCGCCAAGAAGGCCGGAGCCAAGTTGACCGAAGCCCAGAATGCCTTCACCGGCCGCGGCGCCTACGCCCCGGCCGACCAGGGCGGAACGCGTGTTGTTGCCGAGCGCAGCGAAGCGGACGAGGTCCGCGACCTGAAACTGGACCACTCGTTTAAGATCGTGCAGGTGCAGGTGCGCGTGGTGAACGATGAACGCGCCAAGGGAGCTGCTGCCAACCAGGACACCATCATGCGCGCCTTGGAAACCATCGAGATTACCGCCACTAACGCACGTGACATGATCAAGTCCTCGGGGGGCAGCGGGGACCCGGTCACCGGCACCATCATCGACTAGAGTGGAGCGGGTGAGCTCGGCATTGAAGAAGGACCACCTTCGCATCGCATCCGTAAACGTGAACGGCCTCCGGGCTGCCTACAAGAACGGTATGGCGGCGTGGCTGGAGCCGCGCGAGGTGGACATTCTTTGCCTCCAGGAGGTCCGCGCCCCGGACGCCATCGTGCGGCAGCTGCTGGGCGATGGCTGGCACATCCTGCATGCCGAGGCGGAAGCCAAGGGCCGGGCAGGGGTGGCCATCGCCTCACGCGAAGAGCCCCTGGCCACCCGGAACGGCATCGGTGACGACTACTTCGCGACCGCCGGGCGCTGGGTGGAAGCCGATTTCCGGCTGACCGACGCTGCCGGTGAGCGCGTGCAACTGACCGTTGCCAGCGCCTACGTGCACTCGGGCGAGGCGGGCACGCCCAAGCAGGACGACAAGTACCGCTTCCTTGACGCCATGAGCACCCGCCTGCCGGAACTGACCAAGCACAGCGACCATGCCTTGGTGGTGGGGGACCTGAACGTGGCCCACACGCCTTTGGACATCCGGAACTGGAAGGGCAACCTCAAGAAGGCCGGCTTCCTCCCGGAGGAACGCGCCTACTTTGACCGGTTCTTCGGCGAGGACATCGGCTGGCACGACGTCCACCGCACCATGGCTGGCGAGATGGACGGGCCCTACACCTGGTGGTCCTGGCGCGGCAAGGCGTTTGACAACGACGCAGGCTGGCGCATCGACTACCACATGGCGACGCCCGCGCTGGCAGCCTCGGCGGTCTCCGCCGTCGTGGACCGCGCTGCCTCCTATGACACCCGCTTCTCCGACCACGCACCCCTTGTAGTGGACTACCAGCTCTAAACCCGCAGCTCCCAGCCCCGAAAGTTTCCTCCCCATGACTAGCCAGACTTCCCCGGCCGCCAAGAAGCGCATCCTCTCCGGTGCCAAGCCCACTGCGGACTCGCTGCACCTCGGCAACTACATCGGTGCCGTCCGCAACTGGGTGGACATGCAGGCGGAGTACGACGCCGTCTTTTTCATCCCCGACCTGCACGCCATCACGGTCGACTTCGATCCCACGGACCTGGCCAGGCGCACCCGGATTGTTGCCGCGCAGTACATCGCTGCCGGCATCGACCCGGACAAGAGCATCTTCTTCGTCCAGTCCCACGTGCCGGAGCACGCGCAGCTGGCCTGGGCCCTGAACTGCATCACGGGTTTTGGTGAGGCCTCCCGGATGACGCAGTTCAAGGACAAGACCCAGAAGTCCGGTGCGGACGCCGCTACGCTGGGGCTGTTCGCGTACCCCACCCTGATGGCAGCGGACATCCTGCTCTACCAAACGGATCTGGTCCCGGTGGGGGAGGACCAGCGCCAGCACCTGGAGCTGACCCGCAACCTGGCCCAGCGCTTCAACACACGGTTCGGGCAACGTTCACCGTTCCGGAGGCGACGATCGTCAAGGAAAGCGCAAAGATCTACGACCTCCAGAACCCCAGTGCCAAGATGTCCAAGACCGGCGAGTCGCCCAACGGGGCCATTCAGCTGCTGGAGGACCCCAAGATCGCGGCCAAGCGCATCAAGTCCGCAGTGACGGACGCCGGCACCGAGATCAGGTTCGACCGCGAGGAGAAGCCCGGCGTTTCCAACCTGCTGACCATCTACTCCTCGCTCACCGGCAAATCCATCGCCGAACTGGAGGCGGAGTACCAAGGCAAGATGTACGGCCATCTGAAAGTTGACCTCGCCGACGTGGTGGTCGAGTTCGTCACCCCGCTGCGCGACCGCACCAACGAGCTGATGTCCGACCCGGCAGAGCTGGACCGGCTGCTGGCCCTCGGCGCCGAACGCGCCCGTGAAATTGCCTCGGTCACCCTTGGCCAGGTGTATGAGCGCATGGGCTTCCTGCCCTCCCTGAGCCTCGCGGGAGTCCGCTAGCGCCATGGCATCCAGCGTAGGCGTCATCCTGGGGTTCCCTCCTGACATTGCGGAGGAGCTGCAGCGCTGGCGGGCGTCCTTCGGCGACCCGCTGGCGGACGTTGTGCCTGCCCACATCACGCTGGTGACCACCACGCCCACGCACGACTGGGACGCCACGTGTGAGCACGTCCGCGAGGTGGCGCGGCGGCAGAGCCCGTTCATGGTGACGATCGCCGGCACCGGGACCTTCCGTCCCGTTTCCCCGGTGGTCTTCATCAACGTGGAGGAGGGGTTCGAGGACTGCGTTGAGCTGCACGAGAAACTCCAGCAGGGCCCGCTCCAGCGGGACCTGCCTTTCGCCTACCACCCCCACGTCACCATCGCCCACGACGTCGCCCCGGAAAGCCTTGATGAGGCCGAAACGGCGCTGAAAAACTACAGGGCCACCTTTCCCGTGGTTAGCATGGGTCTGTACGAGCACGATGCAGACGGCATTTGGCAGCTACGGGAAGAGCTGGACTTTGGGACCGAAACTGACAACCACGCCGGCACCAGATTCGCGGAAGCCGCCGCGGAAGCAGCACCCAAAGCAGGCGGAGCAGCAGCCTCTTCCCACTGAACGTGCCCAGCTGAAGCTTGCCGTCATCCAGAAACGGATTGACTGGGGCAAGGCCCGCAGGTCCGGCGGCGGCCCGATCTCCGCGCTGATGGCCATGTTCCAGTGGATCCTGGCCCGGCTCAACGCTTTCCGGCCGATGCGCGCCTTCCGGCACTACACCCTCCAGCGCGGCCCGCTGATGAGCGCCGGCATCGGCTTCAACATGTTCTTCTCCATCACAGGCCTCCTCACCACCGGCTTCTCCGTCGCCGGCCTGGTCCTGCGCGGCCAGCCGGCCCTGCTGGACACCATCATCAGCAGTGTGGCATCGAGCGCACCCGGGCTCCTGAAGCTCAACGGCGGCGCCGGGCTGGTGGACCCGCAGGACCTGTTGAATCCGGACGGGCTGGGCTGGACAGCCGTCATTGGCTCGCTGGTCACCGTGGTCACCTCGCTGCGCTGGATTTCCGGGATCCGGGAGGGGCTCCGCGGGGTCCTTCAGCTGCCCCCGCTCACGGTCAACCCCGTCCTCCTGAAGCTTCGCGATGCCGGAACGCTGCTGCTCCTGGGTGTTGCCCTGGTGATCAGCGCCGGGGCGTCGCTGGTGTTCGGAGCAGCTGCCGGATGGGTCTCGGACTTCCTGCGGCTTGATGACGCGCTGGCGGGTCCGCTGGCCACCTCCGTCAAGATCACCGTTCCCCTGGTCCTGGGCTGGGCCACCGCCTTCATCATGTACAAGTTCGCTGCGAGCCTTAAACTGCCCCGCCGGGCACTGCTGGAGGGCACCGTCCTGGCGGCCCTCGGCACCGGCCTGCTTCAGATCTTCAGCACCGAACTGCTCGCCGGCGCCAGCCGCAACCCCATCCTTGCGCCGTTCGCCATCATCATCGGCCTCCTGATCTGGTTCAACCTGGTGAGCCAGGTGTACCTGATCTCAGCGGGCTGGGCTGCCATCCGGGAGGCGGACCAGCACCTGAATGCGGCGCCCGGCAAGAAGATCCTGGGCGCCCGCAGGGCGACCCCGAAAACCTGACGCAGCTTTTACTCCGGCAACGCCATAACCCTTGACCACGGCCGGAGGGGCTTGATACGTTTCACGAAACCGCTTTCTCACGAGGAAGAAGCTTGCCCAATGACGCGTAACCTGCCCCGTACCCTCCTCAAGTCAGTCGCAATGCTTTCCGCGGCAGGCATGCTGGCCCTGACTGCCGGCTGCTCCAGCCCCTCGTCCAGCGGCGGTGGAGATGGTCCCGTCGAAATCCGTTTCTCATGGTGGGGCAACGCCGCCCGGGCAGAGATAACCAATAAGGCCATAGCAGAGTTTGAGGCGGCGCACCCCGATATCAAGGTGAAGCCGGAGTACGGGGACATCAGCGGCTACTTTGACAAGCTGGCAACCCAGGTGGCGGCCAATGACGCCCCGGACGTGATCACCATGGGCAGCGCCTACCCGGCGGAATACGCCAACCGCGGGGCCCTGCTGGATCTTTCAGAGGTCAGTTCTTCATTGGACCTGTCCGGGATGGACCAGGGAGCGCTGGAAAACGGCCAGGTCCAAGGCAAGCAATATGGTGTTTCCACCGGCGCAAACGCGCTTGCAATCGTCGCGAACCCGGCGGTTTTCGAAGCCGCTGGTGTGCCCCTGCCGGACGACAGCAGCTGGAGTTGGCAGGACTTCGCCAGGATCGCCGCAGACATCACGGCAGGAAGTCCCAAGGGAACCTACGGTACAGCTACGGTCATGACCCATGATTCCCTCGACGCTTTCGCCCGCCAGAACGGTGAATCGCTGTACACGCAGGACGGCCAACTCGGCCTCAGTCAGGACACGGTCCGGAAATACTTTGACTACTCACTGGAACTGAGTGAATCGGGGGCTGCCCCGAACGCCTCTGAAACCGTGGAGAAGCTCAGCGTCAGCACCGAGCAGACCCTGATGGGTACCGGGCAGGCCGGCATGATGCTCACCTGGAGCAACTCGCTGACCGCCCTCAGCAAAGCTTCCGGGGCCGAACTGAAACTGCTCAGGCTTCCCGGCGAGACGCCCACGCCGGGAATCTGGCTCCAGTCCTCGCAGTTCTACACCATCTCGGCACGCAGCAAGCACACCGAAGCTGCGGCAAAGCTGGTGAGCTTCCTCGTGAACAATGAGTCGGCTGCCAAAATCATCCAAAGCGACCGCGGCGTCCCGAGCAACTCCGACATGCGGACCGCGGTCCAGGACCTGCTCACGCCGCAGGGGAAGGCGGAGGCAGCCTACATCGACCAGATCGGCACGATGGACTTCGCCCCCACCTTCATTGGCCCCACGGGTTCCACGGCCGTCTCCGAGATTACTGCCCGGATCAACACCGACGTCCTGTTCAAGCGGCTGACGCCGGAGCAGGCGGCCGCCCAGTGGATGAGTGAAAGCAAGGCTGCGATCGGCCGGTGACCCTGCCGGCGGGCCATGGCGTAAGCGCTAGGAGATGTTCCCGGCGTCGAGGTACTGGTCCGCCCACGCAGCGATAATCCGTGCTGCGCGTGCCGCCTGTCCCTTTCCCGTCAGCAGATGGTCACTGCCCTCGAGCGAGACAAAATTGCGCGGGTGGCGGGCCGTCTGGAAGATGGTGCTGGCATTCTCGATTCCCACGGTGTTGTCCGTGGGGGAGTGGAGCACCATCAGCGGCTTGTGCAGCTGCCGGATGCAGTCGGTGAGGTCGGCCCTCTCCAGGTCCTCCACGAAGTGCTTGCGGATCTCCACCCGCTTGCCGCCGAGGTCCACCTCGGCGCTGCCCTCACTCAGGATCTTGTCCAGCGCAGCGTCAAAGACATGGGCCACGTGCTTGGGCGAGAAGGGGGCGCCTACGGTTGCGACGGCGTCGAGCTCCGGAATTTCCCGGGCCGCGGCGAGCACTGCGGCGCCGCCGAAGGAGTGGCCCACCAGCAGGGAAATCGCCTTTCCCTCGCTCCGCATGAACTCGGCAGCCTTGACCGTGTCCGCCACCTTGTGGCTGAACGAACCCGCGGACCACTCCCCGGCGGAACCGCCAAGGCCCAGGTTGTCGAAGCGCAGCATGCCTACACCGCTGTCCGCCAGGGCCTTGCACATCCGGGAGGCCGACGGTGCGTCCTTGCCCAGGGTGAAGCCATGCGAGAAGACGCCCCAGCCCTTGACGGGGCCATCGGGCACATCGATGATGCCGGAGAGGATCTCTCCCGTGGAGCCGGCGAACGAGACTTTTTCCGTGCGGGACACCGCGTCCCCTTTCTGTCGTTGATACGACGACGGCGCCGCTCACCGTACGTTTCCGTACAAGGTGGGCGACGCCGTCGTCCGCTTGATCCCTGGTCAGATCTTGCGGGAAAGAATTGCCTGCTTGACCTCGGCGATCGCCTGGGTCACCTGGATGCCACGGGGGCACGCCTCCGAGCAGTTGAAGGTGGTGCGGCAGCGCCACACGCCTTCCTTGTCGTTGAGGATCTCCAGGCGCATGTCACCGGCATCATCGCGCGAATCGAAAATGAAGCGGTGTGCGTTGACGATGGCCGCGGGGCCGAAGTACTGGCCGTCAGTCCAGAACACCGGGCAGGAGGACGTGCACGCGGCGCACAGGATGCACTTGGTGGTGTCATCGAACCGCTCGCGGTCCTCGGCGGACTGCAGGCGCTCCCGGGTGGGCTCGTGGCCCTTGTTGATGAGGAACGGCATGACCTCGCGGTAGGACTGGAAGAACGGCTCCATGTCCACGATGAGGTCCTTCTCCACCGGCAGGCCCTTGATGGGTTCCACGGTGATGGGCTTGGACGTGTCCAGGTCCTTCAGCAGGGTCTTGCAGGCCAGGCGGTTGCGGCCGTTGATGCGCATGGCGTCGGAGCCGCACACGCCGTGGGCGCAGGAGCGGCGGAATGACAGGCTGCCGTCCATCTCCCACTTGACCTTGTGCAGGGCATCTAGCACGCGGTCCGTGCCGTACATGGTGAGGTGGAAGTCGTCCCAGGTTGCCTCTTCGGAGACCTCCGGGTTGTACCGGCGGACGCGCATGTGCACATCGAACGTGGGGATTTCGCCGCCACCGCCGACGCCGGCAGGCAGTTCAATCTTTGAGGCTGGCTCAGCGATTTCAGCGGTCATCTTCAGTACTTCCTCACCATCGGCTCGTAGCGGGTAAAGACAACCGGCTTGGTGGCGAGGCGGATGCCGGCAATTGACTCTGCCGATCCGTCAGCCGGCGCGTGGTCGTCCTTGTACGCCATGGAGTGCTTCATAAATTTCTCGTCGTCGCGGTCCGGGAAGTCCTCGCGGAAGTGTCCGCCGCGGGATTCCTCGCGGTGCAGGGCGGCCACGGTCATGACCTTCGCCAGTTCCAGCAGGAAGCCCAGCTCTACGGCTTCCAGCAGGTCCAGGTTGAAGCGCTTGCCCTTGTCCTGGACGTTGATGCGCTTGTACCGCTCCTCGAAGGAGGCGATGTCGCGCAGGACCTGGTTCAGCGTGTCTGCCGTACGGAACACCTGCATGTTCGCGTCCATGGTGTCCTGCAGCTCCTTGCGGATCTGGGCCACCTTCTCATCACCGTTGCCGTTGCGGGCAATGTCCAGCAGTTCGGTGGTGTACGCCACCGGGTTCTCCGGAAGCTCAACGAACTGGGCGGTCTTGGCGTATTCGGCGGCGGCGATGCCGGCCCGCTTGCCGAACACGTTAATGTCCAGCAGCGAGTTGGTGCCCAGGCGGTTGGAGCCGTGCACGGACACGCAGGCCACCTCACCGGCGGCGAACAGGCCGGGGACCACGGTGTCGTTGTCCTGCAGGACTTCGGTCTCGATGTTCGTCGGAATGCCGCCCATGGCGTAGTGCGCCGTGGGGAACACCGGAACGGGCTCGGTGTAGGGCTCGACGCCAAGGTAGGTGCGGGCGAACTCCGTGATATCCGGAAGCTTCGCGTCGATGTGGGCCGGCTCCAGGTGGGTCAGGTCCAGGAGAACGTAGTCCTTGTTCGGGCCACAGCCGCGGCCTTCACGGACTTCGTTGGCCATGGACCGGGCCACGATGTCACGGGGCGCCAGGTCCTTGATGGTGGGGGCGTAGCGCTCCATGAAGCGCTCACCCTCGGAGTTACGCAGGATGGCACCTTCACCGCGGGCAGCCTCGGAGAGGAGGATGCCCAGGCCGGCCAGGCCGGTCGGGTGGAACTGGAAGAACTCCATGTCCTCCAGCGGAATGCCGCGGCGGAAGGCGATGCCCATGCCGTCACCGGTGAGGGTGTGGGCGTTCGAGGTGGTCTTGAAGACCTTGCCGGCGCCGCCGGAGGCGAACACCACGGACTTGGCCTGGAAGACGTGCAGTTCACCCGAGGCGAGGTCGTAGGAGACGACGCCCGCCACGCGCTTCTGCTTGTACGGGGTGCCGTCCTCGCGGACCGCGTCCTCTTCGACCGTCAGGAGGTCCAGGACGTAGTACTCGTTGTAGAACTCCACGTTGTGCTTGACGCAGTTTTGGTACAGCGTCTGCAGGATCATGTGGCCGGTGCGGTCCGCGGCGTAGCAGGCGCGGCGGACAGGCGCCTTGCCGTGGTCGCGGGTGTGGCCGCCGAAGCGGCGCTGGTCGATCCGGCCTTCGGGCGTGCGGTTGAACGGCAGGCCCATCTTTTCCAGGTCAAGCACGGCGTCGATGGCTTCCTTGGCCATGACCTCGGCGGCGTCCTGGTCAACCAGGTAGTCGCCGCCCTTGACGGTGTCGAACGTGTGCCATTCCCAGTTGTCTTCCTCGACATTGGCAAGGGCTGCACACATGCCACCCTGGGCCGCACCAGTGTGCGAGCGGGTGGGGTAGAGCTTGGTCAGTACTGCTGTGCGCGCACGCTGACCTGATTCGATCGCGGCGCGCATGCCAGCGCCACCGGCACCGACGATGACGACGTCGTACTTATGGACCTGCATACCAGATGCTCTTTCTCTCAAAATTCGCTATGGAACAACGGGGCGGCGTTGCCTGCTCCGCAAAACAGGGCCCGCGGAAAAGCCCGCGGGCCCGGGGTGGTGCCGGTGCTAGGCAGGGCAGAAGCCGCCCGGCAGGGGAACGCCGTCCACGACGGGGCACGGATCGAAGGTGAAGATCACCAGGGTGCCCAGGACGATGATGACCACGGTGGCGGAGTACAGGACCGTCTTCAGCCAGCGGCGGGTGGTGTCCTTCTCTGCGTAGTCATTGATGATGGTGCGCACGCCATTGGTGCCGTGCAGCATGGCCAGCCACAGCATGGCCAGGTCCCAGAACTGCCAGAACGGATCCGCCCACTTGCCGGCCACGAAGCCGAAGTCGATGGCCTTGATGCCTTCGCCCACCAGGAGGTTCACGAAAAGGTGCCCGAAAATGAGGACCACCAGCACCACGCCGGAGAGGCGCATGAACAGCCAGGCGATCATTTCGAAGTTGCCGCGGCTGCCGCCGTTGCGGCGGTACTGGGGGGCGATCCGCCCGCTGCGGGGGCTCTCGATGGTTGCAGACATGGCTTAGTGGCTCCCGAGGGCGAGGGACAGGTGGCGGATGGAGAAGGCGACCATGGTCACGACCCACAGGCCCAGGACTGCCCACAGCATCTGCCGCTGGTACTTGGCGCCCTTCTTCCAGAAGTCGACCGCGATAATCCGCAGGCCGTTAAAGCGTGGAACACGATGGCAGCGACAAGGCCGGTTTCGCCCAGGGCCATCAAGGGGTTCTGTATGCACCGATCACGGCGGTGTAAGCCTCGGGAGACACACGCACCAAGGAGGTGTCCAAAACGTGGACCAACAAGAAGAAAAAAGATCACTACACCGGTAATACGGTGTCCTACCCAGGACCACATGCCTTCACGGCCGCGGTACAAGGTGCCAGCTGGTTTTGTCGGCACTGATAAACCTCCCTGCAACACAGCGGCGCTGGCATGAGATCCACGCGGGGGGAACGCCTGCTGCGAGAGCACTCGTAGCTCAGGCCTAAATCTAGGCTCAGCTAACAGCTTATTCAATTTAGGAACGCCTTGGTGCCCTGTAGTGGCGCGGATTTCCGAAAATTATGAGACAAACACCACACTGCCCGACCCCTTGTTGGCCACACTGTGTCAGCGCTGCGGTGCGCGCCGGAGGCTCCAGCAGCCCGTCAGCTAAAGTAGGCGGTGATGAGTACAGACAAAGTGACAAGCCCGGCATCACCCCTTGACCGCTTCATCGCGGTGATCCCGGCCGGCGGAGTGGGGACCCGCCTCTGGCCCCTGTCACGAGCCGCAGCTCCCAAATTCCTCCACGACCTCACGGGTTCGGGCAGTACGCTGCTGCGCGCCACCTATGACCGGCTGCACCCGCTGGCCGGAAACCGGATGCTGGTTGTTACCGGCAAGGCGCACCGCGATGCGGTGTGCCGCCAGCTTCCCGAGGTCACGGACTCCGACCTGGTACTCGAGTCCGAGCCCAAGGATTCGGCGGCAGCCATCGGGCTTGCCGCGGCCATCCTGCACGAGCGCGATCCCGGAACCATCATGGGGTCCTTCGCCGCCGACCAGGTGATCAGCCCGGACGACCTTTTCCAGGCGGCCGTCCGCGAAGCCATCCACACCGCCGCCGCCGGCAAGATCGTGACCATCGGCATCAAGCCCACGCACCCGTCCACCGGATTCGGGTACATCCGTTCAGGCCAGGACCTCCACATCGAGGGCGCACCCAGCGCACAGGATGTTGTGGAGTTCGTTGAAAAGCCGGACGAAGTGGTGGCCCAGCAGTACGTGGACAGCGGCAACTATGTGTGGAATGCCGGCATGTTCGTTGCGCCGGTTGCGCTGCTGCTCAAGCACCTCGAAGCCAACCAGCCGGAACTGTTCAAGGGCCTGCAGGAAATCGCGCGTGCCTGGGACACCCCCGACCGGGACGAGGTCACGTCCCGCATCTGGCCCACGTTGCCGAAAATCGCCATCGACTACGCCGTGGCAGAGCCCGCCGCCGAGGCCGGGGACGTCGCCGTTGTGCCCGGAACCTTCCGCTGGGACGACGTCGGTGACTTCGCTTCCGTGGGCCGGCTCAACTCGGCCAAGGAAGTGGATGACGTGACAGTCCTCGGTGAAGGCGCGCGTGTCTTCACCGAGAACTCCAGCGGCGTGGTAGTCACGGATACCAAGCGCGTGATCGCCCTGATCGGCATCGAGGACGTGGTCATCGTGGACACCCCCGATGCCTTGCTGGTCACCACTATGGCCAACTCGCAGCGGGTCAAGGCAGCCGTTGACGCACTCAAGGCCAGCGGCGACACGGACGTCCTGTAACCCAAAATTCGCCTGCAGTTCCAGCCGTCACGGTTGCCCGGGATGTAACGCGGTAACCGTGATGGCCTGTATTGCGTCCATCCTCGCTAGAGTGATGAAGTGCGTAATTACACTACTGAAGCCGAGCCCACCGCCCTGGTGTCGCCCTGGCTCGAGCCGCTCCTGCCGGAACTGATCGAATTCCGCCGGGACCTGCACGCGCACCCCGAACTCTCCTTCAAGGAGTACCGGACCACGGACAAACTGGCCGAACGGCTCGAGGAGGCCGGCCTGAAACCCCGCCGCCTTGAGGGCACCGGGCTTACGGTGGACGTCGGCGAAGGCCCCATCGCAACCGCCCTGCGCGGTGACATCGACGCCCTGCCCATCATCGAGGAAACGGGCCTGCCGTTCGCGTCGAAGAACCACGGCGTCACCCACGCCTGCGGCCACGACGTTCATACCGCCACCATGCTGGGCATCGCCCTGGTGCTGCACCGCATGCACCAGGAGACGCCCCTGGGCGGGACCGTCCGGATCATCTTCCAGCCTGCCGAGGAGACCATGCCGGGCGGCGCCCACGCCTGCATCGAGCAGGGCGTCCTGGAGGGCGTGCCCCGCATCATGGCGCTGCACTGCGATCCGCGCATCGAAGTAGGCAAGATCGGAACGCGCATCGGGGCCATCACCTCGGCATCGGACACCATCCGGATCGAGCTTTCCGGCCGGGGTGGGCACACCTCCCGGCCGCACCTGACAGAAGAGCTGGTTTTCGCCCTGGCCCAGATCGCGGTCAACGTTCCCGCGGTCCTGTCCCGCAGGGTGGACGTCCGCAGCGGCGTCTCGGTCGTCTGGGGCCAGATTGCCGCCGGTTCCGCGCCGAACGCGATCCCCGGTACCGGCTACATGGCGGGAACCATGCGCTGCCTGGACCGCGACGCCTGGCACGAGGCCGGCGAGCTGCTGGACGAGGTTGTCCACCAGGTGGCGGCGCCCTACGGCGTGGATGTCAGGCTTGAACACACGCGGGGTGTGCCGCCGGTGGTGAACTCCGAACATGAAACCGCGATCATCGAGGCAGCCGCCCGCGCGGAAATCGGCGAGAGTGCCGTGGTGCTGACCCCCCAGTCCATGGGCGGGAGGATTTTGCCTGGTTCCTCGCCGAGCTTCCCGGCGCCATGATGCGCCTGGGCACCAAGACTCCCGGGGGCGAGGAATACGACCTGCACCGCGGTGACTACATCGTGGACGAGCGGGCGCTGGGCCTGGGCATCCGGGTCCTCACCGCGGCTGCCCTGCGCACCATCCGCGACCTCTAAACGCTTGCAGGAAAAGGCCCGACGCCGGCACGTGCTGAAGTGCCGGCGTCGGGCCTTTCCATGCCCCGGCCAGGCACCCACGCCCGAGTAAGTTGTGCACAATTTAGTTGTCCGATATTGTTCTTGGTATGAGTGAAGCCCCCCGCCTGGACCGCCAGGTCTGTTTTGCGCTCTATTCGGCCTCCCGCGCAGCAACCGCGGTGTACCGTCCCGTCCTTGAAGACCTGGGCCTGACCTACCCGCAGTACCTGGCAATGCTGGTGCTCTGGGAGAACGAGCCGCGGGGCGTGAAGGAACTGGGCGATGAACTGGGCCTGGACTCCGGAACTTTGTCGCCGCTGCTGAAGCGGCTTGAGGCCCTTGGCCTGGTTGAGCGGCGCCGGTCCGGCGAGGATGAGCGCAGGGTGGCTGTCCACCTCACTCCAGCGGGGAGGAGCCTGAGCGCAAAGGCGTCATCCATTCCGCAACGGCTCGCCGACGCCGCAGGCCTCTCTGCCGCAGAGCTGGAGCAGCTGCGCGAAACCCTGGGCAAACTCACCGCCGCCCTCCATGCTGCGCTCTGACCGCTTTGCCTCCGGAACCACCCCATGAGTATTGATCCCGACAGAACGGATATTTTCATGAAGCCCCTCTACACAGCAGTTGCCGTCGCCTCCGGTGACGGCCGCGACGGCACCGCCCGTACCCGTGACGGCAGGCTGGACGTTTCCCTCGCCAGCCCGGTTGAACTCGGCGGCACCGGCGACGGCACCGATCCCGAGCAACTCTTTGCCGCGGGGTATGCCGCCTGCTTCCACTCCGCACTCCGCCTGGTGGCACGCCAGGAGCGCGCCGACCTGACGGATTCCGCCGTTGCTGCCAAGGTCCACCTTGGCAAACTTGACGGCGAAGGCTTCGGCCTGGCCGCCGAACTGGAGGTCGCCCTGCCCGCACTGGACCGGAAGACAGCCGAGGCCCTGGTTGCCAGGGCGCATGAGATCTGCCCCTACTCCAACGCCACCCGCGGCAACATCAGCGTGGACATCAAGGTCCTGGAGTACGCGGCATGAGCGCCGCCACCCTTCCGGCCGCCACCCGCGAAATCCGGCTGGCATCGCGCCCGGTGGGCCGTCCCACCGCAGAAAACTTCCGGCTCGCAGAGTCGCCGTTGCCTGCACTGGGCGACGGGCAGGTCATGGTGAAGAACCTCTTCATCTCCGTTGATCCCTATATGCGCGGCCGCATGAACGACGTCAAGTCGTACTCGCCGCCCTTTGAGCTGGATGAAGCGCTCGACGGCGGTGCGGTGGGCGAGGTGATTGCGTCCCGTTCCGCGGCACTCAAGGAGGGGGACGTCGTCGTGCATTCGCTGGGCTGGCGGGAATACGCCGTCCTTGACGCGGAAGCCGTGAAGCCAGCCCGCACGGACCTGGCGCCGGCTCCGGCCTTCCTGGGTGCCCTCGGCATGACTGGCCTTACCGCCTACGCCGGGCTGCTCAAGGTCGCCGAATTCAAGCCCGGTGACGCCGTGTTCGTCTCCGGCGCGGCAGGGGCCGTCGGCTCACTGGTGGGCCAGATCGCCAAGGCCATGGGTGCTTCCCGGGTCATCGGATCGGCGGGTTCGCCGGCCAAGGTGGCCAGGCTCCTTGATCTTGGCTTCGACGCCGCCTTCGACTACCACGACGGTCCCGTGCGGGACCAGCTTGAACAGGCGGCGGGCAGCGCCGGCATCGACGTCTACTTCGACAACGTGGGCGGAGAGCACCTTGAAGCTGCCCTGTCCGTGCTGAATATCGGGGGACGGGTGGCCATGTGCGGCGCCATAGCGCAGTACAACGCCACGGAGCCCTCGCCGGCCCCGCGCAACCTTGCGCTGGCCATCGGAAAGCAGCTCACCCTGCGCGGCTTCCTGGTGGGCGGCCAGCGGCAGCATTCGGCAGAGTTCGCAGGCAAGATGGCAGGCTGGCTGGCCGACGGCACCGTCCGCTACGACGAGACCATCGTGGACGGGCTGGAGAACGCCCCGCAGGCATTCATGGACCTGCTGGACGGTGCCAACACAGGCAAGATGCTGGTCAGGCTCTAGCCCTTTCGCCCCGCTCCGACTGTGGGGGGTGCCGCCCGAATGCGGCACCCCTACTGGTTGGTAACAACTTGTAAACAATCTCCGGGAAGTTGCCCCGCCGTGCTATTGGACGTGGCGCAGGCCACTAAAGTGGGTGCCATCAGTGCGCTCCGGCGCAGTGCTGCGAGCCCTCAGTGAAAACAGAATTTCAGTGCAGAAACGGACACTCATTGAATTCGAGCCGTAGCGCCACTCTCTTCATCCTGGAGGAATCTTGATGTCATCACTGCGTGCACACCTCAAGCGCGGTTCCGTTGCCGGCCTTGCCACGGTGGGCGCCACAGCGCTCGTGCTGGCCGGCTGCGGTGCGCCTCCCGAAGCCGGCAGCGGCCCGACGGCCGGCGCCAGCGACTACACGGGCTGCATCGTCTCCGACTCGGGCGGGTTCGACGACCAGTCCTTCAACCAGTCCTCCTACGAGGGGCTGAAGAAGGCCGAGGCGGACCTGGGAATCAAGGTCAACCAGGTGGAGTCCAAGACCAACAACGACTTCGAGCCGAACCTTCGGGCCATGGTGACCGCGGGCTGTGACCTCACGCTGACCATCGGCTTCCTGCTCGGCGACGCCACCAAGAAGCAGGCCGAGGCCAACCCGGACAGCCACTTCGCCATCGTCGACTACAGCTACAACCCGCCGATCAGCAACGTCAAGCCGATCATCTATGACACCGCGCAGGCCGCGTTCCTGGCAGGCTACCTTGCCGCCGGTACCACCAAGACCGGAACCGTGGCAACGTTCGGCGGCATCAAGCTTCCCACCGTGACCATCTTCATGGACGGCTACGCCGACGGTATCAAGTACTACAACGAACAGAAGGGCAAGGACGTCAAGCTCCTTGGCTGGAACAAGGAAGCCCAGGACGGCAGCTTCACCGGTGACTTCGAAAAGCAGGATGTCGGCAAGCAGCTCACCCAGAACTTCCTGGACCAGGGCGCAGACATCGTGATGCCCGTTGCCGGCCCGGTGGGCAAGGGTGCCGGGTCCGCCCTCAAGGAAGCCAAGGCTGCCGGCAAGGACGTCAAGCTGATCTGGGTCGACTCCGACGGCTACCTCACCGCCCCTGACTACAAGGACATCATGCTGTCCTCGGTCATGAAGACCATGGGTGAAGCCGTGGAGGCCGTGGTGAAGGATGACACGGAAGGCAAGTTCAGCAACGAGCCTTACGTCGGCACCCTCGCCAACGAAGGCGTCCAGCTGGCACCCTTCCACGATCTCGATTCCCAGGTTCCGGCGGACCTGAAGGCCGAGCTGGAGCAGATCGAGAAGGACATCATTGACGGAAAGCTGAAGGTGGAATCCGCGGCCAGCCCCAAGGCCTGATTCCTGCCTGAGCGCCACCGCCCGGCCCGTTACCGACAGGCCGGGCGGTGGCGCTTTTTGCTGGCCGCATTTCGGGCCCGCCGCCCGCTCATCCTCCGGCTGCACCCACTAGGCTGGTGCTGCAGCCTCATATCCCGTCCGGTGGACCACCGGACGCTTCGAGATTGGTCAGAGTTTTGAAACTTGAACTCAGAGGGATCACTAAGAGATTTGGCACGCTGCTGGCCAACGACCACATAGACGTGGTGGTTGAGCCCGGACAAATCCACTGCCTGCTTGGCGAAAACGGGGCAGGCAAATCAACCCTGATGAATGTGCTGTACGGGCTGTATGAGCCCACCGACGGGGAAATCCTCATCGACGACAAACCCGTATCCTTCCGCGGACCGGGCGACGCCATGGCCGCCGGGATCGGCATGGTGCACCAGCATTTCATGCTGGTCCCTGTTTTCACGGTGGCCGAGAACGTCGCGCTGGGCGCCGAGCCCACCAAGGCCGCGGGCTTCCTGAACCTCGACGAAACACGCCGCCGGATCAAGGAGATCTCGGACCAGTACGGGTTCGACGTCGACCCCGACGCCCTGGTGGAGGACCTTCCGGTGGGCGTCCAGCAGCGCGTGGAGATCATCAAAGCACTGGTCAGGAATGCAAAGGTCCTGATCCTGGACGAACCCACGGCCGTCCTGACGCCGCAGGAGACGGACGAACTCCTGGACATCATGCGCCAGCTGAAATCCGGCGGCACCTCGATTGTCTTCATCTCCCACAAGCTGCGGGAGGTCAAAGCCGTGTCGGACACCATCACCGTGATCCGGCGCGGCAAGGTGGTGGGTTCGGCCGATCCGTCCGCCGCCACCTCGGAACTCGCCTCCATGATGGTGGGGCGGGCCGTGGCCTTAACCTGGACAAGGCGCCGGCGAAGCCCCAGGAGAAGACGTTCGTGGTGCGCGACCTGACCGTGATCGCACCGAACGGCCAGCACGTGGTGGACGGACTCAGCTTCGACATCGCCCGGGGCGAAATCCTGGCCATCGCCGGGGTGCAGGGCAACGGCCAGACCGAGCTGACCGAAGCCATCCTGGGACTGCAGGACCGGGTCTCCGGATCGGTCACCCTCGACGGCAAGGAACTCCTGGGCCGCCCGGTCAAGGAGGTCCTCAAAGCGGGCGTCGGCTTCGTACCCGAAGACCGCAAAGTGGACGGCCTGGTGGGCACCTTCTCCGTGGCTGAAACACCTGGTCCTGGACCTGTACGACAAGCCGCCGTTCGCCAGGGGCATCAGCATGAGCCCGGCCAGGATCCTCGAAAACGCCAAGGCACGGATCGGCGAGTTCGACGTCCGCACCCCCTCGGCGGCCGCGGCCGCCGGGACCCTGTCCGGCGGCAACCAGCAGAAGGTGGTGATGGCGCGGGAGCTTTCGCGTCCCCTGCGGCTGTTCATCGCCTCCCAGCCCACCCGCGGCGTGGATGTGGGCTCCATCGAATTCCTGCACCGCCGTATTGTCGCCGAGCGCGACCAGGGCACTCCCGTCATGATCATCTCCACCGAACTGGACGAGGTGATGGAGTTGGCGGACCGGATCGCCGTCCTCTACAAGGGCAAGCTGGTGGGCGTCGTCCCCGCCGGCACCAGCCGCGAAACCCTGGGCCTGATGATGGCCGGGATCCCGCCGGAGGAGCACGCGCATGCACCGCAGGCCGGGCCCGCCGCCGCCACAACCACCGCTTCCACTCCAGACGTTGAGGGAGACGACCATGTCTGACAACCAACCTGCCAAGCACGCGGCCGGGGACGGGCATGGCAGCACGCCTTCCGGCAAGCCCCACCACAAGGCCAGCCAGGCGGAAGAGGACACCGCCGCCGTCGTCTCCGTTGACACCGCCGGCGGTGCCATGGAGCCCTCCGCCGTACCCGCCACCGCCCAAAGCGGACAACTTCCGGGCGGCCCGGACACAGTGCTCCGCAGGATCTTCACCGGCAGCGGTATGGTCTCGCTCCTGGCGGTGCTGCTGGCCCTCATCATCGGCGGCCTCCTGATCGCCAGCACTGACGCGCGGGTTGCCACCACCTCCACCTACTTCTTCGCCCGGCCCACTGACTTCCTCTCCGCGCTCTGGGACGCAGCCACCCGCTCCTACGTGGCCCTCTTCCAGGGCTCGGTCTTCAATCCCCGCGGGAACAGCGTGGCCGCCCAGTTCGCGCCCTTCATGGAAACGCTCACCATCGCCACGCCGCTCATCACGGCCGGACTGGGCGTGGCCCTGGCGTTCCGCGCAGGCCTCTTCAACATCGGCGCCCAGGGCCAGATCATTGTGGCCGGCATCCTCGCCGCGTGGGTGGGCTTCGCGCTGCACCTGCCGTTCGGCCTGCACCTGCTCCTGGTCCTGGTGGCAGGCATCGTGGGCGGCGCCCTGTGGGGCGGACTGGTGGGCGTGCTCAAGGCACGAACCGGCGCCCACGAGGTCATCCTGACCATCATGTTCAACTACATCGCACTGTATTTCCTGCGGTACCTGCTGAACACGCCGGCGTTCCAGCGCCCGGGGGAGTCCAACCCCATTTCCCCCATCCTGGATCCCACTGCCGTCTATCCGCAGATCTTCGGCACCCAATACCGGCTCCACCTGGGCTTCATCCTGGCCATCGGCGCCACCTTCCTGGTGTGGTGGCTGCTGAACCGGTCCACCATCGGCTTTGAATTCCGGGCCGTGGGCGCCAACCCCAAGGCGGCCCAGACCGCGGGCATCAACGTTTCCCGCTCCACCATCCTGGTGATGGCCATGGCCGGCGCACTGGCCGGAATGTCCGGCGTCGCGCAGGTGGCGGGAACCGAGAAGGTGCTCACCGACGGCGTTGCCGCCACGTACGGCTTCGACGCCATCACCGTCGCGCTGCTGGGACGTTCGACGCCGTGGGGCACCTTTGCGGCCGGCCTGCTGTTCGGCGCCTTCCGCGCCGGGGCAGTCCAGATGCAGATCCAGACCGGCACCCCCATCGACATCGTCCTGGTGGTGCAGTCCCTGATTGTCCTGTTCATTGCGGCGCCGCCGCTGGTCCGCGCGGTCTTCGGACTGAACCCGCGGCGGAAGAAGCCTGCCCGTCCGGCAAAGTCCCGGCAGGCAGCCACTACCGGAGGTGCAGCATGAGCACAACAGTTTCGTCCCCCCGCCCGGGAACACCGCAGCCTGCCGGAACCGACGCCGGTGCCGCCGCCCTTTCCGCCAAGCCGGTGGGCTGGAAGACGCCCGTCCTGCTGGCAGCCTTCGGGCTGGTGGCCCTGGTCTTCTTCGGATCCTGGCCCCAACCAGACGGCAAGCTTCGGCATCTCCACGGGCGAGGACTTCTTCCAGCTTCCTGCCCTCGCGGTGAACGCGTTCGCCGGCGGCATGGTGCTTTCCGTGCTGATGCTGGGGCTGGCCGGCTACGCGGTCTACCTCAAGACCAAAGACAGGCCCGCGCCGGGCTGGCTGCCGGTGACCTTCATCGTCCTGTTCGTTGCAGCATTCCTCATCTGGGTTGTGGGCGGTGCCCGCACCCCCAGCATTTCGCTGGCCGGGCTGATCGCCGGCTCGGTCACCCTGGCCGTTCCGCTCGTGTTCGGCTCGCTTTCGGGCGTCCTCTGTGAACGGGTGGGCGTGGTCAACATCGCCATCGAGGGCCAGCTGCTCGGCGGAGCATTCACGGCGGCCATTGTGGCCAGCATGACGCAGAATCCGTTCATCGGGCTCCTGGCCGCCGCGGTCGCAGGTGCGTTGGTGTCCATGGTGCTGGCACTGTTCAGCATCAAGTACCTGGTCAACCAGATCATCGTCGGCGTCGTCCTCAACGTGCTCGTCTCCGGCGTCACCGGCTTCCTGTTCAGCACTGTCATGCAGGAGGACAGCGAACGGTTCAATTCGCCGCCCGGGCTGGAGGCCATCGAGATTCCGGTCCTCTCCAGCATTCCGGTGATCGGCCCCATCCTGTTCCGGCAGTCCCTGGTGGGCTACCTGATGTACATTGCCGTGCTGGTGGTCTGGGTGGGCCTGTTCAAGACCCGGTGGGGCCTGCGGGTCCGGGCTGTGGGGGAACACCCGCAGGCCGCGGACACCCTCGGCATCAACGTGAACGCCACCCGCTTCTGGAACGTCACGCTGGGCGGCGCCGTCGCGGGGATCGGCGGTTCGTTCTTCACTCTGGTGGCCATCGACAGCTTCACCAAGGAGATCTCCGGCGGCCGCGGCTTCATCGCCCTCGCCGCCCTGATCTTCGGCCGGTGGAACCCGATCGGGGCGTTCTTCGCGGCGCTCCTGTTCGGGTTCGCGGACAACCTGCAGAGCATCGTCACCATCATCGGAACCCCGGTCCCCAGCCAGTTCATGGCCATGCTGCCGTACCTGGTTACCGTCCTCGCCGTCGCCGGCCTGGTGGGCAAGTCCAGGGGACCGGCAGCCAGCGGCATACCCTACGTCAAGGGATGACCGGCGTGGACCAGGCAACCACAGTGGACTGGCAGGCGCTGGAAGCCGCCGCCGTCGCCGCCATGCGCAACGCCTACGCCCCCTATTCCGGGTTTCCGGTGGGGGCAGCGGCCCTCGCCGGTGACGGGCGGATCGTCAGCGGCTGCAACGTGGAGAACGCCAGCTTCGGGCTGACCCTCTGCGCCGAGTGCGTCCTGGTAGGCAACCTGCAGATGACCGGCGGCGGACTGCTGCGCGCGTTCTACTGCGTGGACGGCAGCGGCAACATCCTGATGCCCTGCGGCCGCTGCCGGCAGCTGCTCTACGAGTTCCGCGCCCCGGACATGGAGCTCATGACCACCCGGGGCATCAAGACCATGGACCAGGTACTGCCCGACGCCTTCGGTCCCGAACACCTGGAGGAAACCGGTGACTGACAGCAAAGCCGAAGCATTCGACGCCGTCGACATCATCCGCACCAAGCGGGACAAGGGCACCCTGAGTCCGGAACAGATTGACTGGACCATCGATGCCTACACCCGGGGCGCCATCGCCGACGAGCAGATGGCCGCGCTGAACATGGCCATCCTGCTGAACGGCATGAACCGGACGGAGATTGCCCGCTGGACGGCGGCCATGATCGCCTCCGGCGAGACCATGGACTTCTCCGGCCTTCGGCGGCCCGACGGCGGCCTGAAATACACCTCGGACAAGCACTCCACCGGCGGCGTGGGGGACAAGATCACCCTGCCCCTGGCCCCGCTGGTTGCGGTGTTCGGGGTGGCAGTGCCCCAGCTGTCCGGCCGCGGCCTCGGCCACACCGGCGGGACGCTGGACAAGCTGGAGTCCATCCCTGGCTGGCGTGCTTCCCTCAGCAACGAGGAAATGATGGCACAGCTGCAGGACGTCGGGGCGGTCATCTGCGCCGCCGGTGCCGGCCTGGCACCGGCGGACAAGAAGCTGTACGCGCTGCGCGACGTCACCGGCACCGTGGAAGCCATCCCCCTGATCGCCTCGTCCATCATGAGCAAGAAGATCGCCGAGGGCACCGGCTCCCTGGTCCTGGACGTGAAGGTGGGCAGCGGCGCGTTCATGAAGGACGAAGCCTCGGCCCGCGAGCTGGCCGAAACCATGGTGGCGCTGGGCAAGGACGCAGGGGTCAACACGGTTGCCCTGCTCACCAACATGGACACCCCGCTGGGCCTCACGGCCGGAAACGCCATCGAGGTGGAGGAATCCGTGGAGGTCCTGGCAGGGGGCGGCCCGGAGGACGTGGTGGAGCTGACGGTCCGGCTCGCGGAGGAGATGCTCGCCGCCGCAGGGGTGCACGGCGCCGACCCGGCGGCCGCGCTCAAGGACGGCCGCGCCATGGACGTGTGGAACCGGATGATCCAGGCGCAGGGCGGGGATCCCCGGGCGAAGCTGCCGGCGGCGCGGGAGTCCGAAACGGTGTACGCCCCGGCTGACGGGGTCCTCGTACAGCTGGACGCCCTGGCCGTGGGCATTGCCGCCTGGCGCCTGGGAGCAGGACGCGCCCGCAAGGAGGACGCGGTGCAGGCCGGCGCCGGCGTCAGGATGCACGCGAAGCCCGGCGCGGTGGTCCGGGCCGGGGAACCGCTGATGACCCTGCTCACCGACACCCCGGAGAAATTCGCGCGGGCCAAGGAGGCCCTGGAACACGCTGTTGTGATCGCCCCGGAAGGATCAAGGCCGGCGCAGCGGCTGATCCTGGACCGCATAGCATAGGGGATCATGCAAGCCATCAATGACTTCATCCTCGCCGCAGCCGGGCAGCCCTGGGTGCTTTTCCTGGTGCTGGCATGCTGCGTCATTGACGGCTTCTTCCCGCCCATTCCCAGCGAGTCCGTAGTGGTGGGGCTGTCCGCCGTGGCCGCCACGGCGGACGTCCCCAACCCCTGGCTCCTGATGCTCGTAGCGGCGCTGGGTGCCTTCTCGGGGGACAACATCGCCTACCTCATCGGACGCCGCGTAGGCACCACCCGCTGGTCCTGGATGCGGCGTCCACGCATGCAAAGCGCCTTCCGCTGGGCCGGCGGGGAACTGCGGAAACGCCCGGCCTCACTCATCCTCGTTGCACGGTTCGTGCCCATCGGCCGCGTCGCGGTGAACCTGACGGCAGGCGCCACCCAGTACCACCACCTCCGCTTCATCGCCCTCACAACCCTCTCGGCCGTGCTCTGGGCGGTGTACTCGGTGGGAATAGGGCTGTTCTTCGGCCAGTGGTTCGAGGAGAACCACCTGCTGGGAGCCGTCATCGCCATCGTCTGCGCCGTGGCGCTCGGCATTGTGGTGGACGTGGTGATCAACCGCCTCCGGCGGCAGACACCGGTGGTCGAACGGATGCGGGAACCCGAAGCGTAGGTGAACCGTTGTGCAACAAAGTCAAGTCATAGCGAATCCCGTCCCGCCATGGGACACTTAGGAACGATTTCCGCTACGGCAGCGTCGCTATAGCTGCGTCATCATTGTCTAGGAGCAAGACCGCGTGGAGTTTATTAATGAGGCCGTGCTCCATGCAGCGGGCCAGTGGTGGATCTACCCCGTCCTGCTCGTGTTTTTCTTCGTGGACGGCTTCGCCATGGTGGTCCCGAGCGAAACCCTCATCGTGGCCCTGGCAGCCTTCGCCCGGCACAGCGGCGAACCCAACCTCTGGATCCTTGGCACCACCGCGCTGGTCGGGGCCATCGCCGGGGACAACATGGCGTTCATGCTGGGACGCCGGATCGGGCTGGACCGGTGGAAATGGATGCGCCGGCCCAAGGTCAGGAAGGCCTTCAGCTGGGCGCGCTACGAGCTGGACAAGCGCGGTGCGGTCCTGATCTTCACGGCCCGCTACATCCCCTGGGGACGTGTCGCCGTCAACTACGTGGCGGGCAGCACCGGCTTCGGCCACCGCAGGTTCTTCCTCCTCGATGCCTTCGCCTGCATCACCTGGGTGGGCTACTCCATCGGAATCGGGCTGCTGGCCAGTTCCTTCCCCTGGCTGCACCACAACCCGCTGCTCAGCGCCGTCATCGCCGTCGTCTTCGCCATCATCCTCGGCATCCTGATCGACCACCTGCTCCGCTGGTGGCACAAGCACCTGGCCGGAACGACGCTGAAGAGGTGGATGAATGGCTCGACGGCGGGCCCTCCGGCGCCCGCAACGGCCAGCCCGGGTCCAGCGTCCTTGCGCCGTCAGCCGACGGCGGCCCGGCAGCACCCTAGCCGCTGGCTTTGCGCCCCTGCCCACCCTAAGGTGGGAACGTGACTGAGCCTATTGTTGACGCTGCCCCTGCCATGGATTTTGACCTGAAGAACCTGCCCAAGGTTTCGCTTCACGACCATCTGGACGGAGGCCTCCGCCCGGCAACCATCATCGAACTGGCCGAGGCCGTGGGGCACACCCTGCCGTCCACCGATCCCGTGGCACTGGGCCAGTGGTTCCGGGAGTCGGCCGACTCCGGCTCCCTGGTCCGCTACCTGGAAACGTTCGACCACACCGTGGCGGTCATGCAGACCTCCGAGGGCCTGTACCGGGTGGCCAAGGAATTCGTCGAGGACCTGGCGGACGACGGCGTCGTCTACGGCGAAGTGCGGTGGGCGCCCGAACAGCACCTCCAGAAGGGCCTCACCCTGGATGAAGCCGTGGAAGCAGTCCAGGAAGGCCTCGAGGCCGGTGTTGAGTCGGTGGGGGAGAGCGGCCGTGAAATCCAGGTGGGCCAGCTGATTACGGCCATGCGCCATGCCGACCGCGGCCAGGAGATCGCCGAGCTCGCCGTCCGCCACCGCAACCGCGGCGCCGTGGGCTTCGACATCGCCGGCGCGGAAGACGGCTTCCTGCCGTCCCGCTTCAGGGACGCCTTCACCTACCTGGCCCAGCAGAACTTCCCCGCCACGGTCCACGCTGGTGAAGCTGCCGGACTGGAAAGCATCCAGTCGGCGCTCGTGGACGGCCGCGCGCTCCGCCTGGGCCACGGCGTGCGGATCGCCGAGGACATCATGGTGGAATTCGACGACGACGCCGAGGACACGATCGGCCTGGTCACCCTGGGCGACCTGTCGAGCTGGATCCGCGACCGCGGCATCGCCCTGGAAATCTGCCCTTCCTCCAACCTGCAGACCGGTGCGATCGAGCCGTTCGGCGAAAGCATCGAAAGCCACCCCCTGGACATGCTGTACCAGCTGGGCTTCAACGTCACCATCAACACCGACAACAGGCTGATGAGCGGCGTCACCCTGACGGACGAGTTCGAGCTGCTGGTGGAGACGTTCGACTACGACCTCGACGACCTGCTCGAGCTCACCCTGAACGCCGCCGAGGCTTCCTTCCTGCCCTGGAGGAGAAGGAGGCGCTGGTGGAGTACATCAACGACGCCTACGCCAACCTTGGCTGAGCAGCAGGACAACAGCACCCCCGTGGGGGAGCTGTTGTCCGTGATTGCTGCGCTCCGCGAGCACTGCCCCTGGATGGGCGCGCTCACACACGCGTCGCTCGTGGAATACCTCCTCGAGGAAGCCTACGAAGTGGCCGAAACCATCGAGGCGGGCCATCCCGATGCCGAGCTCCAGGGCGAGCTGGGCGACGTGCTGCTCCAGGTGGTGCTGCACGCCCGTCTCGCCGAGGAGCGCGGGGCCTTCAGGTTCGACGACGTCGCCCGCGGCCTGGCTGCCAAGATGGTCCGGCGGAATCCGCATGTCTTTAGGCCCGACGGCTCGCTGCAGGACACCTTCCCGGCCACGGTGGACGAGATCGTGCAGAAATGGGACGCGGTGAAGCGGGAGGAACGGCCCGCCCGCACCAGCCACTTCGAAGGGATCCCGCAGAATCTGCCCGCGCTTGCCCGGGCACAGAAGTCGGTGGACCGCGCAGCCCGCGCCGGGGCGCCCCTGCCCGCAGGGGCCACCGCCCCCGCAACGGAGGAGGAACTCGGGGAGCTGCTCCTCGCCGTCGTACGCTCCGCGCATGACGCCGGATTCGACGCCGAACGTGCCTTGCGCGGGGCTGTGCGGCGCTACCAGCAGGAGAAATCCGCGTCCCAACCCCATCATGACGTCCGGGGCCCGGACAGTTTTCCGTAACCCGGACCACTCTCGACTACGCTGGTTCCTGACGAGTACGTCGAGTCTTTCTGCAAGATCCCCCCGTTAATCGCCCATAAGGAGCAAATTCATGGCGCTTATCGATGCCATCCACGCCCGCGAGATCCTCGATTCCCGTGGCAACCCGACCGTAGAAGTCGAGGTCCTGCTCTCCGACGGCCAGATCGGCCGCGCAGCAGTACCGTCCGGCGCTTCCACCGGCGAGCACGAGGCCGTCGAACTGCGTGACGGCGACAAGGGCCGCTACCTCGGCAAGGGCGTCCAGAAGGCTGTCGACGCGATCATCGACCAGATCGCACCGGCCCTGACCGGCTTCGACGCCACCGACCAGCGCTCCATCGACCAGGCCATGCTGGACCTGGACGGCACCCCGAACAAGGGCAAGCTGGGCGCCAACGCCATCCTGGGTGTTTCCCTGGCCGTGGCCAACGCAGCCGCCGCCTCCGCCGACCTGCCGCTCTACAAGTACCTGGGCGGCCCCAACGCGCACGTCCTGCCCGTGCCGCTGATGAACATCCTGAACGGCGGCTCCCACGCGGACTCCGACGTCGACATCCAGGAATTCATGATCGCCCCGATCGGCGCCGAAACCTTCTCCGAGGGCCTGCGCTGGGGCGTTGAGGTGTACCACAACCTCAAGTCCGTCCTGAAGGAAAAGGGCCTGTCCACCGGCCTCGGCGACGAGGGCGGCTTCGCCCCGAACCTGCCCTCCAACCGGGCCGCGCTGGACCTGATCCAGGAAGCCATCAAGAACGCCGGCTACACCCCGGGCAAGGACATCGCCCTGGCCCTGGACGTGGCATCCTCCGAATTCTTCAAGGACGGCGCCTACCAGTTCGAGGGCAAGTCCCTCAGCTCGGCCGAGATGAGCGCCTACTACGCCGAACTCGTGGCCGACTACCCGCTGGTGTCCATCGAGGACCCGCTGGACGAGAACGACTGGGACGGCTGGAAGACCCTCACCGACGCCATCGGCGACAAGGTCCAGCTGGTGGGTGACGACCTCTTCGTCACCAACCCCTCCATCCTGCAGCGCGGCATCGACACCCGCACCGCCAACTCGCTGCTGGTGAAGGTCAACCAGATCGGCTCCCTCACCGAGACGCTGGACGCCGTCAGCCTGGCGCAGCGCGCCGGCTACACCACCATCACCTCCCACCGCTCCGGCGAGACCGAGGACACCACCATCGCCGACATCTCGGTGGCAACCAACGCCGGCCAGATCAAGACCGGCGCACCGGCCCGTTCCGAGCGCGTTGCCAAGTACAACCAGCTGCTGCGCATCGAAGAGGAACTCGACGACGCCGCACGCTACGCAGGCCGCAGCGCGTTCCCGCGTTTCAAGGGCTAGTAGCCGCGTAAAGCATTAAACGGTGGCTATGGTTGAAAGACCATAGCCACCGTTGTTGTTTCGGCAGCATCCGTCAGCCCGGTTGTTGACCAGCGCCGTTTTGTTGTTCAGCACAGACAGTGGCGGCCGCAGGCAGGCCGCGTTCAGGAGTGTCATGGCTACCCGCCGTCCCAAAGTCCCCAAGGTCAGCCCCGCCCGTCCGGAAAGGGAAGCCGACGGCGCAGACGTCATCCAGGCGGATTTCGGCTCGGCCAAGGACAACCTGGGCCCGGCAGGACGGCCCGGCGCCGACAGCAAGCCCCGGAAGGCTCCAGCCGGCAAGGCGCCGGCACCGGGCGCATCAACAGGGCGGGCCAGGCCCGGAAAGGGCAGCAGCGCAACCAGCGGTGCCTCTGACCATCCCGCCGAGGAGGACCAGCAGCCTGTTCCGGCGAAGGCATTTTCCGGGCGGATGCTGGCACTGGCCGTGGTGATGGTGGCCATTACCATCATGCTGGCGCCCACGGTGAAGATCTTCTTCGACAAGAAGGCCGAAATCGACGCGCTGAATGCCGATATCGCCGCGCGAGAGGCCGAAGGCGACCGGCTCCGCCAGCAGGTCTCCCGCTGGCAGGACCCCAACTACGTGAAACAACAGGCCCGCGACCGCATTAACATGGTTATGCCGGGCGAAACCGGCTACTGGGTCTTCGGCAGCGATTTGCCCGCGGGAGACACCAGCAGCCAGACCGGTGCAGCAGCACAAGACCCCGCCGATCTGCCGTGGGTGGATTCCCTGTGGGAGTCCATCGAGCGCGCGGCCACAGACTGAACCGCAAAAGGAAGGACGGCCCGCGACAGTGGAACACAACACGGCAGCCGCCCGGGACGACTCCCGCCAACCATCAGCACACGATCTCGAAGTATTGAGCCGGCAGCTGGGACGTCCGGTCCGCGATGTGGTGGAAATCCCCGCCCGCTGCGTGTGCGGCAACCCGCTGGTGGCGGCAACGGCTCCGCGGCTGAGCAACGGCACGCCGTTCCCCACCACCTTCTACCTGACCCACCCCGTGATCACCTCCGCGGTATCCCGGCTTGAGGCGGCAGGGGTCATGAACACCATGAACGAGCAGCTGGCCGGCGACGCAGAACTGTCCGCCGCCTACCGGTCTGCGCACGAAGCCTACCTGGCCGCCCGGGATGCAATCGGCCGGCGGTCCGGCATCGGTGCTGTTCCGGAAATTGACGGGGTTTCCGCCGGGGGCATGCCCACGCGCGTCAAGTGCCTGCATGTCCTGGTGGGGCACTCGCTTGCTGCCGGACCGGGCGTGAATCCGCTGGGGGACGAGGCACTGCGACAGATCCGCGAATGGTGGACGACGGACAGGTGCTATTGCGAGGGTGCCTGGGACACCACCGGCGAAGCCCCTTCCCGGGACCTCAGCCGGCATGGACCGCAGGGCCTGCCGGACATCGTGGGCCGCCCCGCCCCGGTGCGAAAGTCGGCCAATCCTGCCGAGGCCGCCCAGTGACCCGGGTAGCCGCCATCGACTGCGGCACCGATTCCATCCGCCTGCTCATTGCCGATATCGAGCGCAGCAACGGCACCACCAGCCTTACCGACGTAGTGCGCGAGATGCGCGTGGTGCGGCTGGGCGAAGGCGTTGACGCCACCGGCGAGCTCGCCCCCGCCGCACTGGAGCGCACATTCGCTGCCACAGCCGATTACGCAGAGCTGATCCGGGAACATGGCGCTGAGGCCGTCCGGTTTGTTGCAACCTCAGCCAGCCGGGATGCCCGGAACCGGGAGGTCTTCGTGGACGGGATCCGCAACCTCCTCGGCGTGGAACCTGAAGTCATCTCCGGCGACGAGGAAGCTGCGTTGTCCTTTGCCGGCGCCAGCAGTGTCCTGCCCATCCTGGACGGCCACCAGGTACTGGTGGTGGACCTGGGCGGCGGCAGCACGGAGTTCGTCCTCGGCACCGCACAGGGCGTCACCGCAGCGAAGTCCGTGGACGTCGGCTGCGTCCGGCTGACCGAACGGCACCTGCGGAACGATCCGCCCACCGCGGAACAGATCTCGGCCGCGGAAGCGGACGTGGACGCAGCCATGGCCCTTGCCCAACGGGACGTTCCGCTGGAGCAGGCGACCGCCGTCGTCGGTGTTGCCGGTTCCATCACCACCATCACAGCCCATGCCCTCCGGCTGCCCGAATACCGGCCGGACGACATCCACGGCGCTGAACTGCCGCTGGACACGGTCCGCGCCGCCGCCACGGACCTCCTGGAGATGGACCGGTCCGAGCGCGCCGGGCTGCCCTACATGCACCCGGGCCGCGTGGACGTGATCGGCGCCGGGGGACTGGTGTGGCGCAGGATCCTCGAGCGCATGGGGAACTCACCGGCGGCAGGATCACTACGGCGACGGCCAGCGAGCACGACATCCTCGACGGCATTGCCCTGAGCATCGGCTGAACCCGGATGCGATCCCTAACCCACCCGGCACTGCACAGGACAGCGGCCGCCGCGCTTGCCCTGGTCCTTGCCGCCTGCTGCCTTGTTACCGGCCTCATCACGGCTCCGGCGGCGCGCGCGGACGAGTGGCGGGACAAGCAGTACTGGCTGGCAGACTCCGGCATTACCAAGGCCTGGGAAGTATCCAAGGGCGCCGGCGTGAAGGTGGCCGTCATCGACAGTGGCGTGGACGCGCAGCACCCGGATCTTAAGGGAGCGGTGGCCGGCGGTTACGACGCGTCCGGATCCGGCCAGCCGGACGGCCAGAAGAGCGTCGGGTCCAAGCCCGAACACGGCACCCTGGTGGCCACCATGCTTGCCGGCCGGGGGCACCAGCCCGCCGACAAGACTGCTTCCCCCACGCCGGGCCCCGCTGCGCCGGCACCGGACGGCATCATCGGCGTGGCCCCCGAGGCCCAGATCCTGTCCGTGTCCACCTGGCTCGGCTCACCGAACCCCTCCGGCAAGAGCGACCAGGACCAGATCCCCGAAGCGGTCCGCTGGGCAGTGGACAACGGGGCAAAAGTCATCAATATCTCGCTCGGCAGCACCACCCCGCAGTGGCCGCAAAGCTGGGACGCCGCCTTCCTGTACGCCGAGCAGAAGGACGTTGTGATCGTCGCGGCTGCAGGGAACCGGATCGGCGGCAACACCCAGGTGGGAGCCCCGGCCACCATTCCCGGCGTCCTCACCGTCGCCGGCCTGGACCGCTCTGGAACGGCAAGTGTTGACGCGTCCTCGCAAGGCATCAGCATCGGCGTGGCAGCACCGGCCCAGAACCTGCTGGGCGGCCTGCCGGGCGGCGGATACGCCGAGTGGGCGGGGACTTCCGGATCCACGCCCATCGTGGCCGGCGTGGCGGCACTGATCCGCTCCAAGTGGCCTTCCATGAGCGCCGAGCAGGTCATTAACCGGATCGTCTCCACCGCCAGGGATGCAGGGGCGCCGGGCAAGGATCCCCTGTACGGGTATGGCATCCTCAACGCGGAAGCGGCCCTGAAGGATGACGTTCCCGAAGCGAAAAGCAATCCCCTGGGAACCATTGCCGAGTGGATCCGGGTGCACCGGCGCGGCAACCTGGCCACCCCCACCCCGGTCCCCACGGCGGAGGCGCCGGTGGCTGCCCCGGCGCTTCCGGAAGCAACCGTCCCCGCCGCGGAGCCGCCGTCACAGCGTGATACTGCCATCGGAGGTGCTGTTGTCATCGGATTCGCACTGCTGTTCGTGGCCATCATCGCCGCGGCGGTCATCCAGCTGCGCCGGGCGGCGCGGGACCCCGCGCTGAAGGGGGAGGAGCCGGAAACAGGTGCCCTGGAAAAGGTGCATTCGGTGCGGAAACCCTAGCGTAACGGGCCCTTCGAGCAGTTAGTGAAGATTTTCACAAACTGCGCTATCCTTAAACTATGGCAACCACCCCAGAGCTCCAGGACCGTCCCAGGGTACTCGTCGTCGGCGGCGGGTACGTCGGCCTGTACGTAGCACTCAAACTGCAGAAGAAGATCGCGAATGCCGGTGGCATCGTCACCCTCGTGGATCCACTGCCCTACATGACTTACCAGCCGTTCCTCCCCGAGGTGGCCGGCGGCAACATCGAGGCCCGCCACGCGGTGGTGTCCCACCGCCAGCACCTCAAGCAGACCGAACTGATCCAGGGCCGCGTCACCTCGATCGACCACGCCAACCGCACCGCGGTCATCGCTCCGTCCGACGGCGGCGAAAACTTCGAGATCCCCTACTTCGACGTTGTCCTGGCCGCAGGTGCCATCACCCGAACCTTCCCCATCAAGGGCCTCGCGGACAAGGGCATCGGCCTGAAGACCATCGAGGAAGCCGTTGCGCTGCGGAACAAGGTCCTGGAGCGCATCGAGGTTGCCTCCACCATGACCGATCCCGCCGCCCGCGCCAAGGCCCTCACCTTCGTGGTGGTCGGCGGCGGTTTCGCCGGCATCGAGTGCATCACCGAGATGGAGGACCTGGCCCGCGCCGCGGTCCGCAACAACCCGAGGATCAAGCAGGAAGAAGTCCGCTTTGTCCTGGTGGAAGCCATGGGACGCATCATGCCCGAGGTTACGGCCAAGCAGGCCGAATGGGTCGTTGAGCACCTGCGCAGCCGCGGCATCGAGGTCCTGCTGAACACCTCGCTGGACAGCGCGGAGGGCACCCTCAAGCTCATCAACCTGCCGGACAAGTCCCCTGCCCAGGAGTTTGAAGCCGACACCCTCGTGTGGACGGCCGGCGTCCAGGCCAACCCGATGGTCCGCTCCACCGACTTCCCGCTGGAACCCCGCGGCCGCGTCCGCGTCCTTCCGGACCTGCGCGTCGCCGGCGACGAAGGCATTGTGGACAACGCCTGGGCTGCCGGCGACATCGCCGCCGTGCCTGACCTCACGGGCAAGGGCCTGCCGGATGGCACCTGCGTCCCCAACGCCCAGCACGCGCTCCGCCAGGCCAAGCGCCTTGCCAAGAACCTGTGGGCTTCCCGCTGGGAGAAGCAGCTGAAGGACTACAAGCACAAGAATCTGGGTGCTGTGGCAGGCTTCGGCGAATGGAAGGGCGTTGCCAACATTAACCTGATCGGCAGCATCGGCCTCAAGGGCGGGCTCGCCTGGCTGGCCCACCGCGGCTACCACGGCATGGCCATGCCCACGTTCGAACGCAAGTTCCGGGTGATCTTCAACTGGATCATCAGCTTCTTCGCAGGCCGCGACACCACCCAGCTCATGGACCTGGACAACCCGCGCGGCGCTTTCGTTGCGGCCGCCTCCCCGGCCCCCAAGCCGGCTGCTGCGGCCGCCCCTGCGCCGCCGGCCGCGCCGGCAGCCGGCGGTGACGGCTCCACAGCGGTGCAGTCCAAGGAATCTGTGACGGCACAGGCCAAGTAGCACGTGCAGCGCCCGACGGCGGCTGTCCCCTTCGCGGGGATGGCCGCCGTTTTTGTCCCGGCGGCCGTCCGGCCCGGACGCGCCCCATTCCTGCGCCTGGTCCTGCTGCCGGGACGCCTGCCTCCTAGACTGGGCTCATGACTGCCGAAATGAACCTGCAGGCGCTTCTGGCGGGCATGCACCCCGTTCAGCGCGAAGGGGAATATGTCTACGTCCTCTGGCCGCACGGACGGCCACTGGCAGCCGGCATCGAGGCTGCAGTACGCGAGGCTGAAGGCCTGACAGTTGTGTTGCCGCGGGCTGAGGCGGACCGGCAGGGGCTCAGCTATGACTTTGTCGGAGCGTGGATCACGCTGCAGATCCACTCGGACCTCGAAGCGGTGGGCCTCACCGCGGCAGTCAGCAGGGCCCTTTCGGAAGCCCGGATCATCTGCAACGTCCTGGCGGGGTTCCACCACGACCACCTCCTGGTGCCGGTGGCGGATGCGCCCCGTGCCCTTGAAGTCCTGGCCGAACTTGCTGCCAGGAACCGGGATGCACCGGCCCGGGAGCTGATGCTGCGCAGCGAGAATCCCTCAGACAGGGAGGCCATCCTTGCCTTGACGGCCGAGGCTTTCGCCATTTCTCCGGCCACCGGACTGCCGGCAGGAGGTGAGCCGGTGGAAGTGGGTTTGCTGCGTGCACTCTTTGATGCGGAGGAGTACCTCCCCACCTCAGCGTAGTGGCCGTCCAGGACGGGGAGATCGTGGGCCACGTCATCAGCACCCGCGGTTGGGTGGGGACCAGGGACTCCTCGGCCTTGGCCCCATCGGTGTCACTCCCCGGCTGCAGCGGCAGGGCATCGGTTCGGTACTCATGCGGGAGACAATCGACAGGGCAAACGCCGCGGGGGAACACGGCATTGTCCTGCTTGGAAGCCCCGACTACTATGCCAGGTTCGGCTTTGTCCCGGCGTCCACCTTCGGTATCCAGGCGCCCGACCCGGCGTGGGCGACTACTTCCAGTTCCTGCCGCTCGCGCTATGGTCCGGCGGCGCCCACGGCACGTTCCGGTACGCCGCACCATTCTCACTCATCTGACGGGATACCATTGACCCGGCGCCCCAGTAGCCCAATTGGCAGAGGCATCGGACTTAAAATCCGCGTGTTGTGGGTTCGAGTCCCACCTGGGGTACTTAGAGAAGCAGGAGACTTCGCGGTCTCCGGCAGGAAGCCGCCCGTATCCTACGGGCGGCTTCCGACGTTTAATTCCACATATGCAACGACTGTTATAAGGATGTGACCTCACTCACTTATCTTCGCCTGTGATTTGCATTAGCTTGAAGCTACATCAGGAATCCCTGATTTTTCGTGTCGAAGGCCGTTCGCACCTTTAGATCGAGGAGCTCGTAAATGACTTTATTCCCCAGGCGGGAGCCCGCGCTGCCAAGCTGACAGCGCTTGGCATCGGCGTTGCCTTCATGGCAACGGCTTGCGGCGGTTCGTCCACACCCACGGCGACCGAAACCACCACTGGAGCAGCGGCGACCGGAATCGCGTGCCCGGCGCCGGGGTCAACCGGCGGAAGCAGCGCGGCGCCCACCAGCGGCGGCGGGGCCGTTCCGCCGTCGACCGGCAGTACCGAAACGCCGTTGAAGCTGGGCTCGCTGCTTCCCACCACCGGCTCGCTGTCCTACCTCGGCCCGCCGGAAATCGCCGGTGTGAACCTTGGCGTGAAGGAAGTCAATGACGCCGGCGGTGTCCTGGGCAAGCCCATCGAAGTGGTCCACCGGGATTCCGGCGATACCAAGACCGATATCGCCACGCAGTCCACCACCGCCCTGCTGGGCCAGGGAGTCAGCGCCATCATTGGTGCAGCCTCATCCGGTGTGTCCAAGACGGTGATCAACCAGATCACCGGTGCGGGGGTCCTGCAGTTCTCCCCGGCCAACACGTCTCCGGACTTCACCACCTGGGATGACAAGGGCCTGTACTGGCGCACGGCTCCTTCCGATGTGCTGCAGGGCAAGGTCCTGGGCAACTACATGGCTACCTGCGGTGCCCAGACAGTGGGCATGATCGTCCTGAATGACGCCTACGGAACCGGCCTGGCCAAGAACATCAAGGCTGCCTTCGAGTCAGCAGGCGGCAAGGTTGTTGCCGAGGAGCTGTTCAACGAGGGCGACACCCAGTTCAGCAGCCAGGTGGACAAGGTCATCGCGGCCAAGCCGGACGCAATCGCCCTGATCACCTTCGACCAGGCCAAGAGCATCGTGCCCCTGATCTCCGGCAAGGGAGTGAACCCCAACCAGCTGTTCATGGTCGATGGCAACACGTCCGACTACAGCAAGGACTTCCAGCCCGGCACCATGCTCGGGGCGCACGGCACTTTCCCCGGAACCTTCGCCAACGAGGCCTTCACGAAGAAGCTGCTGGAAGTTGATCCGGCGCTGAAGGACTTCACGTATGGCGGCGAATCCTACGATGCCGTGAACCTGATCGCCCTGGCTTCCGAAGCCGCCGGCAGCACCAGCGGCCCGGAAATCGCCAAGCAGCTCAAGGCGGTCTCCGAGTCGGGCGAGAAGTGCAACGACTTCGCCTCCTGCGTCACCCTGCTGCGTGAAGGCAAGGACATCGACTACGACGGCCAGTCGGGCCCCATCACCTTCTCCGACGCCGGTGACCCCACCGAGGCCTATATCGGTATCTACGAGTACACCGCAGACAACAAGCTGAAGCCGGTCCAGTCGGAATTCGGCAAGCTCTAGTAATCGGCTAGACGCACACAAAGGAGCCCCGTCCTGCCGGACGGGGCTCCTTTGTGTCCTGTCGCCCGCTACTCGACGGTGTCGGCCAGGGTTCCGAGGTAGAGCTGGATGACCTTGGGGTCCTTCATCAATTCACGGCCCGTACCCGTGTAGGCATCGCGGCCCTGGTCCAGGACGTAGCCGCGGTCGCAGATCTGCAGGCAGCGGCGCGCGTTCTGCTCCACCATAATCACGGACACCCCCGCACGGTTGATCTCGTGCACGCGCAGGAACGTTTCGTCCTGCTTGACGGGGGAGAGGCCTGCGGAGGGCTCATCCAGGAGGAGCACGGCTGGGTCCATCATCAGGGCGCGGCCCATGGCCACCATCTGCCGCTCACCACCGGACAGCGAACCGGCGCGCTGGGCACGCCTCTTGCCCAGCTCGGGGAAGAGGCTGGTGACAAAGTCGAACCGCTGCGCGAAGTCCTTGGGCCGCTGGAACATGCCCATCTGGAGGTTCTCCTCGATGGTCAGCGTGGAAAACACGTTGTTGGTCTGCGGGACGAATCCGACGCCGCGCGTCACCAGCTTGTTGGCCTTCAACCCGGTGATGTCCTGGCCCCGGACCACTACCGTGCCCGAGTGGACCTTCACCAGGCCGAACATGGCCTTCAGGAGGGTGGACTTGCCGGCGCCGTTCGGCCCGATGATGCCGATCAGCTCACCCTTGCGGGCCTCAATGCTGCAGCCGTTGAGGATGTTGACCCGGCAGGTACCCCGCCACCAGGTCGGTGACTTTCACAACGGCGTCACCGCTGCTGACAGGCTGGGCGGCCGGGGCCGCGCTCGTGCTGCTGCTCATTTGGTGTCCCTTTCCGTACTGCCGTGCCGGCCGCTGTGGTCCCCGTGGGGGCCTTCCGTGGTCCGGGGCGGGCTTCCTCTTCCGCCACTGTGTCAAGCGAAATGATGCCCGCGTTTTCGGTGCCAACGATCGACTCTTCATCCGCCACAAGCTCTGCGGCAAGCTCCTTGATGCCCTCGGAGTCGCCGAGATCGACGTCGTGGTGGGCGCCCAGGTACGCGTCGATGACTGCAGGGTTCTTCATGACCTCGCCGGGCGGGCCTTCCGCCACCACCTTGCCTTCGGCCATGACCACCACCCAGTCGGCAATGTGCCGGACCATGTGCATGTCGTGTTCCACGAACAGGACGGTCATGCCTTCGGCCTTCAGGTTCTTGATGTGGTCAAGCAGCGACTGGGTCAGGGCCGGGTTGACGCCTGCCATGGGCTCGTCAAGCATGACCAGCTTCGGCTGCACCATGAGGGACCGTGCCATTTCCAGGAGCTTACGCTGGCCGCCGGAGAGGGATGCCGCGTAGTCATCCTTTTTGGCGTCAAGCTTGAACTTCTCCAGGAGCACGTTTGCCTGGGCAGTGATCTCCTTCTCCCGGCCGCCCCAGATGCCCTTGAACAAGGCCCTGGACAGGCGCTCGCCGGGCTGGTTGGCCGCGCCGAGCCGCATGTTCTCCATGACCGTCAGCTTGCCCATAACCTTGGTCAGCTGGAAGGTCCGCACCATGCCCATGCGCGCCACCTTGTACGGTGACACCCCGGCGATGCTCTTGCCCTCGAACTGCCACTTTCCGCTGTTGGGCGTATCGAATCCGGTCAACAGGTTGAACAGGGTGGTCTTGCCCGCCCCGTTGGGACCAATCAGGGCCGTGATCTTGTGCCTGGGGATTTCCAGGTACTCCACGTCCACGGCGTTGATGCCGCCGAAGCTGCGGGTCACGTTTTCCGCGACGACGATGGGGTCGCGTTTCTTGCACCCGGGACCCACTTCGCCGGCAGCGATCGGCCGGGTGTCGGTCATGAAGTCCGGGGTGCTCCCGGCCGCTGCCGGTACTTCGCTGTGCATGCTCATGCGAACGCCAGCTCCTTCTTGTTTCCGAAGACGCCCTGGGGCCTGAAGATCATCAGCAGCATCAGTGCGACGCCCACCAGGATGTAGCGCAGCTGGCCCGCCTGGACGGTGTTCAGCCACGTAATGGTGCCCGATTCGATCAGGCCGTAGAGGATGCCCTGGGTCAGTGACAGGACCACCCAGAAGATCATGGCGCCGATGACCGGCCCAGGACTGTGGCCAGGCCGCCGAGCAGCAGGCACGTGTAAAGGAAGAACGTCAGTTCCGTGCCGTAGTTGGCAGGCTGCACCGCTCCGCGCGGGAGGGTGAACACCATCCCGGCGAGAGCCCCGAGAACACCGCCGATGACCAGTGCCTGCATCTTGTAGGCGTAGACGTTCTTGCCCAGTGAACGGACCGCGTTCTCATCCTCGCGGATGCCCTTCAGGACACGGCCCCAGGGGCTGCGCATCAGCAGCCATACCAGCGTGCAGCACACGACCACCAGCCCCCAGCCGATAACCCGGATGAAGAAGTCGCGGTTGTTCATGCCGAAGTAGGACCCCTCGGGGAAGGGGTTCATGGCGTAGAAGCCGCCCTCGAACGCTGCCAGGCCGTTGGCGGAGCCGGTGACGGATGTGAGCTGGTTGGTGGTGACGATGTAGCGGACGATTTCCGCGGCCGCGATGGTGACGATGGCCAGGTAGTCCGCCCGGAGCCTCAGGGTGGGGATGCCCAGGAGCAGGGCAAAGATTGCCGAGGCGGTGATTGCTATCAGCAGCCCGACGAAGAACGGCACTCCGAAGGTAAGGGTGGAGATGGCGAACCCGTAGGCCCCCACCGCCATGAAGCCGGCCTGCCCGAAATTCAGCAGGCCGGAGTAGCCGAAGTGGACTGCGAGGCCGAGCGCGGCCAGTGCATAGGCGGCCGTGGTGGGGCTGAAGATTTCACCCGCGGCGCTGGCAAAAATGAATCCAAAATCCATGTCTGTTTCCTAACCCACGCGCTCGCGACGGCCCAGGATGCCCTGTGGCCGGAACAAGAGGACAACGATCATGATGAACAGGGCGCCCACGTACTTCAGGTCGGCGGCAAGGCCAAACACCGTGGTCAGCTCCACGAAAATGCCCACGATGATCGAACCGATCAGGGCTCCGAACACGGTACCGAGGCCGCCCAGCGTGACGCCGGCGAAAATGAGCAGGAGGATGGCCGAGCCCATGTCGAAAGTGACGCCGGGCCGGTAGTAGGCCCAAAGGATGCCGCCGAGCGCAGCGAGCATGCCGCCGGTGATCCACACGAGCCGGATCACGGCGTCCACGTCAATGCCGGAAGCGGCGGCCAGCGCCGGGTTGTCCGCCACTGCGCGGGTGGCCTTGCCCAGCCTGGTCTTGAGCAGCACGATGCCGATCAGCGCGATCACCACCGCGCTGATGCCCAGCGACCAGAGGTTGTTGGGCGAGATGGATACCGGGCCCAGCTGGATTTCGGGGCTCTGGGCATACGGAAGCTGTTGCGTGGCGCCGCCGAAGTAGAACTGGATGACGTAGCGGACGGCCAGCGCGAGGCCGATGCTGACAATCATCATGGGCACCAGGCCGGTCCCGCGGCGCCGCAGCGGCCGCCACAGGCCCCTGTCCTGGGCATACCCGAACAGGGCACCGCCCAGCAGGGACAGGATCAGTGCCAGCCAGAAAGGCAGCCCGGCCGCGTTGAACGCGAACACCAGCACCGCGCCCAGCGTCACCATCTCACCGTGGGCGAAGTTGGTGAGCCCGGTGGTTCCGAAAATCAGTGACAGTCCCACCGATGCCAGCGCGAGGAGCAGGCCGAAGCTCAGTCCTGCCACGAGGCGGTTGAGCAGGTTCTGCCCGAAGTCCTGCTCCTGGACCACGATGCCCTTGCCGAAGGCAAAGATCACTGACAGGTTCGAGGTCTGGCTGAAGGTGACCTCACGCGGGTTTTCCTGCCCCTCGGCGAGCTTGATGCCTTCAGGCAGGGTGGATTCGTCCAGTTCCACGGTGTAGGTGCCCTGCTCGGGCACGCCGATGTTCCAGGAGCCGTTCGCTGACGACTTGGCCGTGCCGGTGAAGTCGCCCTTCTTTGCCGTGATGGTCACATCCGCCAGGGGTGCGCGGGTGTCGTCGCGGAGGAAGCCGCTGATGTTGTTCTGGAAGGTCTGGTTCGACGGGGATGGTGTCGGTGCTGGGGAAGCGGCCTGGGTTGCCGGTGCTGCGAGGAGGAGGATCGCCAGGATGGTTGCACTGATGGCTCCCATGATTCCCGGCAACCCCCGGCGTCGTCCGGCCGGCTGGCCGTGGGGTGTACTTCTCAAAATGAAAAACCTCCACTTGGGGGCGGTCTCGGCTGCGCCATTGCAGCCGCTGCGAACGGACGCAGGGCGGGGAGGCGCCATCTCGCCCGGCACCTTCACGCATGTGAGTTCCGTCACCCTGCTTGGCTTATGCTACAGCGCGCGGGATGCCGCAAATGCCGAGGTCCAGGCCTTGTTGGTAGCGATCAGGTAACAACTCCGGCAGCCCGGGCGCGCAAACGGGAGGAGCGCCCCAAGAAACCTTTGTTGAGCCACGGTATTTTCCAGGCGGCAGGGTGCAGCGGGGCGTGGGCAATGGCGCCGGCCAGCGTCACGGTTGCGTTGCATAGCCGCCCGTTCGGGAACTTTCAGGGGTGTATTGGCGTGGTAATTGGTACCGTAAACCTTAAGGTTCACATCACACCCACACGGAGGAATCCAGCAATGGCACTTGGCGGCAACCCGATCTTCAACGGAAAGAATTTCCGTGGAGCCACCCAGGCACCGCCTGTCCCGCAGGCTCCCTATGGACAAGCTCCTTACGGCCAGGCTCCCTACGGCCAGGCCCCTTACGGCCAGCAGGGCTGGAACGCCCAGCCGCAGGGCATGACGGACGAGCAGCTGCAGCAGATGTACAGCCGGCCCTCCGCCGGCCCTGCTGACACCGGGCGGATGACGTTCGACGACGTCATCGTCAAGACGGCGGCCTGCCTCGGAGTGCTGCTCGCCGGTGCCGCTGTCACCATGGTGGTGGGCCTGAGCCTGGCATCCCTGCTGATGGTCGTCGGTGCGCTCGGCGGCTTCGTCCTGGCGCTCGTCAACACGTTCAAGAAGCAGCCGTCCCCGGCCCTGATTCTTGCCTACGCAGGCCTCGAAGGCCTCTTCCTCGGCGGCCTCACCCGCGTCCTTGACACCATGTACCCGGGCGTTGGCCTCCAGGCCGTCCTCGGCACCCTGTCCGTCTTCACCGTGACGCTTGTCCTGTTCAAGAGCGGCAAGGTGCGCGCCACACCCAAGGCCATGAAGTTCTTCATGATCGCCCTCATTGGCTACGCGCTCTTCTCCGTGGTCAACCTCGTCATGATGCTGACCGGCCTTACCTCGGAACCCTTCGGGTTGCGAAGCGGCATCATCGGCGTCGTCATCGGCATCCTGGCCATCGGCCTCGCGGCATTCTCGCTGGTCATGGACTTCACCAGCATCGAAGCCGGCGTCCGCAGCGGCGCCCCGCAGCGCTTCTCGTGGACGGCCGCGTTTGGCCTGACCGTCACCCTGGTCTGGCTGTACGTGGAAATCATCCGCCTGCTGGCCATCCTCCGCGGCGAGGAGTAACCGGCAAGGCGGTACCGCCGCCGGAACCCGAACAGCAACGGAGGGCCCCACCAGATTCCTGGTGGGGCCCTCCGTCTGCCTGCGCCCGGGCGTCCTGCGGCTCAGGCGATGCGCATCGCCCCGGCGGCGGGTGACACGGTGAAGATGTCCGGCTCCGTGAAGCCGGCCTCGGAAAACGCCCGCACGACGGCGTCGCGCACCTTGTGTTCGCTGGCGGCGGGGGTGAGTGCGATGGCTGCACCGCCGAACCCGCCTCCGGTCATGCGTGCGCCGATGGCACCGGCTGCCCGCGAGGTATCCACCGCGAGGTCAAGTTCCGGACAGGAGATCTCGAAGTCATCCCGCATGGACGCGTGGCTGGCGTCCAGCAGATGGCCGATGGCAGCGGGTCCCCGGTCGCCGAGGAGTTCCACGGTCTGCAGCACCCGGTCGTTTTCGGTGACCACGTGCCGGACGCGCCTGAACGTCACCTCGTCCAGCAGCCCGCTGGCTTCCGCAAGGTCGCCCACCTGCACGTCGCGCAGGGCTTTGACCCCCAGCACTTCAGCGCCCAGCTCACAGGCCGCCCGCCGGGAGGCATAACCGCCGTCGGCATGGGAGTGCGACACCTTCGTATCGATGACCAGCAGGACCAGCCCCGCGGGCTCCATTTCGAATGGAACAAGGGTGGCGTTCTGGTCCCGGCAGTCCAGGAACACCGCGTGCCCGCGGGCGCCGCGGAGTGAGGCGGACTGGTCCATGATGCCGGTGGGGGCTCCCACGAAGTCGTTCTCCGCCTGCTGGGTGGCCAGGACCATGTCCTGGGCTTCCAGGCCGGCCCCGGTGAGTTCGTTCAGCGCCGTGATGACGGCGCATTCAATGGCGTGCGACGACGACAGGCCGGCGCCCAGGGGGACGTCGGAATCCAGCAGCAGTTCAATTCCCGGAACGTCGATGCCCCTTTGCCGCAAGGCCCACATGACGCCGAGCGGGTACTTTGTCCAGCCTTTGGCCGACCCCGGCTCAAGGGATCCGGTGGTGGTGGTTACCACACCCTGGTCGCCGTAGGTGGAAAGCAGCCGGACGGTCGAATCCGTGCGGACTCCGACGGCCACGCGGGCTGTCCGGTCGATGGCGAAGGGCAGGACGAAGCCCTCGTTGTAATCCGTGTGTTCGCCGATGAGGTTCACGCGGCCCGGCGCCTGCCAGATGCCTGCGGGATCGCTCCCGAACTCCTGGGTGAAACGGGCAGCCAGGTCTCCTGCAGGGGCAGGAGCCGGCGCCGTGGCGGGATCAGGTGCGGTGCTCAAGCAGAGGCTCCTTCGGAGAGGCCGGCCAGGGCCGGGGACGCGGGCGACGCCGGAACGGTGACCGAACGCAGGCGCTCGGCCACGCTTTCCGGGGTGGTGTCGTTGATGAACGCACCCATGGCTGCCTCGGACCCGGCAAGGTACTTCAGCTTATCGGCAGCGCGGCGGGGCGATGTCAGCTGCAGGTGCAGGTAGCCGGAGGGCCGCAGGACAGGGTCCAGTGGAGCCTGGTGCCAGGCCGAGATGTACGGGGTGGGGGTGGGGTACAGGGCATCCACCCGTTTGAGCAGATCCAGGTAGACGTCCGCCAGTTCGTCCTTCTCTTCACCACTGAGGGCCGCGAGGTCCGGTACGTGGCGGTGCGGAACCAGGTGGATCTCCAGCGGCCACCGGGCAGCAAAGGGGACGTAGGCGCTGAAGTTCTGGCCTTCCATCACCATCCTGCTCCCGTCCTCCCGCTCAGCACGCAGGAGCGACCCCGTCAGGGTCTCCCGGCCGTCGCGGGCGTCGTGGTACTTCCGGGCCGCGTTTCCCATCACGGCGGCGCGGGGCGTGACGTACGGGTAGGCGTAAATCTGCCCGTGCGGATGGTGCAGGGTGACCCCGATGTCCGCGCCGCGGTTTTCGAACGGGAACACCTGCTGGATTCCGGGCAGGGCGTTGAGGGCGGCGGTCCGTTGTGCCCATGCCTCAATGACGGTGCGGGAGCGGGTCCGGCTGAGCCCGCTGAAGGACCCGGTGTGCTCCGGTGTGAAGGACACCACCTCGCAGCGGCCGTACGCCGGACCTTTCGTTCCCCACGCCGCATCCTCCGGCACGGGGCCGAGCGCCGGTCCCAGGGAGGGAAAGCGGTTCTCGAAAACCACCACGTCGTAGTCCGCGGCCGGTATCTCGGAGGGGTTGCTGCCTGTGGTGGGGCAGATGGGGCACTGGTCTGCCGGCGGGAGGTGGGTCCGGGTCTGGCGGTGCGCTGCGACTGCCACCCACTCGTTCGTCAGGGCATCGAACCGGACTTCGCCCGGTTCACCCCGCGGGGGAAGGCCGCGGTGGTCCGTGGTCAGTTCGGCTGCCCGCGAAGCAGTAGTGCCGGCGTCGTCGAAATAAATCAGCTCCCGGCCGTCGGAGAGTCTGGTGCTGGTGATCCCTGTCATGCAAAAAGTCTCGCATAGCCGATCAAAAAAAGAATAGTTACGAACAAAAAATAACATTGACTATTGGTGCCGCCGGCGATGGCCGGGGTACCGTATGCCCATGACATCGTCTCCACACGCGAATCCCCGGCCGGTTCGACTCCCCAGGCTTACGCGACGGGGCGGCAATATGAGCTGCGGCGCGGCGATGCCCTGGCCGTGGTTACCGAACTGGCCGCAGGCCTCCGCTCCTTCCACCGCGGCGGAGTGCTCCTCACGGAGACGTACGGCGACGACCAGATCCCGCCCGGGGCCACCGGAATCACGCTCGCCCCCTGGGCCAACCGGGTGGAGGACGGCACCTGTTCCTGGACGGCAAGAAGCAGCAGTTGGACATCACCGAGGTTGGCCGGAACAACGCCAGCCACGGTTTGCTGCGCAATGCCGCGTACGCCCTGGTTGACGAGTCGGAACACTGGGTCTCCCTGGAGGCCACCATTTTTCCGCAGCACGGCTATCCCTTCCTGCTGCGGCACCGCGTCCAATACCTCCTGGACGACACCCTGGGCCTGGTGGTCCGGCAGACCCTTGCCAACCATTCCAAAGCTCCGGCCCCGTTCGTGCTCGGCGCCCATCCGTACCTCCGCCTGGGCGATGCGCCCATCGAGGACCTGGTGCTGACGGTGGCTGCGGACACCCGGCTGGTGGCCGATGACCGGCTCATTCCCCGCAGCGCAGCACCCGTGGCGGGAGACACCGACTTCCGGTCCGGCCGGCACATCGCCGAACTCAGCGTGGACGTCGCGCTCACCGGCCTGAAGCGCGTGGACGGCAAGGCCCGGCATACCCTGAGTGCCGCCGATGGGCGCAGCGTCAGCCTCTGGCAGGATGAAGCCTGCGAGTATGTCCACGTCTTCGTGAGCACCGAGTACCCCGGCCGCAGCCGCGCCGTCGCCGTCGAGCCAATGACCGGCCCGGCAAACGCTTTCAATTCCGGCGACGGGCTCCGCTGGCTGGCACCCGGCGAGGCCTTCACCATCGAGTGGGGGATCGACTACAGCGTCGGGGCGCAAGGCTAGCGGTTTCCCATTAGGGCATGGCTGCGGAAGTATTAGGCTATGACGCCAACCGGGGATGCCGAACCGCCTTCAACCGCAGCCTCCTTGCAGCAAGAACCCGCTTCATCACCACCGACGCTGCGGGTTCTCGCTGACCGTGAACTGGACCGCGACATTCCCTACGGGATCCGCATCGCGGCCTCATGGGCCTGGCGGCTGGGCCTGATCCTCCTGGTGGGCGGTGCCCTGGTGTGGCTGCTCAGCCACATCAGTTTCCTGATCATCCCGGTCCTGGTGGCCGCGCTCCTTGCCGGGCTCCTTTAACCCGGTGGTGGGCTGGCTCAAGAGCTACCGGATACCTTCCGGACTGGCCGTGGCCATGACCGTGCTGGGCTTTATCGGACTCATTGCCGGTGCATTGGCTCTGGTGGGCAGGCAGCTCTGGACAGGTTTCGGAGAACTTTGGTCCGAATCTCTGGCCGGGTAAAGAGATCCAGGACTGGCTTTCGGACGGCCCGCTCCACCTCACGGCCGACCAGATGGACCAGTACTTGAAGGAAGCCACGTCGGCCCTGCAGGACAACACCAGCAGCATCGTCAGCGGCGCGCTCTCCTTCGGCAGCACTGCCGGCCACTTTGCCGCCGGCCTGATCCTTGCCCTCTTCATCCTGATCTTCTTCCTGCTGGAGGGCGACAGGATCTGGGTTTTCCTGGTGCGGCTCCTCCCCAGGAAGGCGCGCGCGGCCGCCTTTGGAGCCGGCCGCAAGGGCTGGACCTCCATGGTCAGCTACGCCCGCATCCAGATGTTCGTTGCGTTCGTGGATGCGCTGGGCATCGGGGTCGGCGCAGCAATCATCGGTGTTCCCCTGGCGCTGCCGCTGGCGGTGCTCGTCTTCATCGGCTCATTCATCCCCGTGGTGGGTGCCCTGGTGACCGGTGCCATCGCCGTGCTGCTCGCGCTGGTGGCCAACGGGCCGGTGAACGCCCTCATCATGCTGGGAATCGTCCTGCTGGTCCAGCAGCTCGAGAGCCACATCCTGCAGCCCCTGGTCATGGGCAAGGCTGTGGCACTGCATCCGGTGGCCGTCATCCTCACCGTTGCTGCCGGTTCATACCTCGCCGGCATCCCGGGTGCCCTGTTCTCGGTGCCCATTCTCGCCGTCGCAAATTCCGCCATTCGCTACATTGCCGCCAGAACGTGGGAACATGAACAGGTGCCGGTAATGCCGCTGGCGGCCGGCGCCCCGGCGGACAACACCATCAAGGACGTTGCCCGGCCGGCCGTGCGCCGGTACGGCAGGGACGCCGCAGCCGGCACCACAGCAAAAGATCCCGATGTCCGCAGCTCTCCCAAGCCGGGCGCCGGGGACGAATCAAGAGGAGAATAGTCCGTGAATATCCTTGAAACCCTTCCCGTCACACTGGACGATGTCCTGGAGGCGCAGAAGCTGCTTGACGGGATTATTGCGCGCACTCCTGTTGAATCGTCGCGGGCGCTGGGAACAATGGTAGGCGGCGACGTTTACTTCAAGTGCGAAAACCTGCAGCGTGCGGGATCGTTCAAGGTCCGCGGAGCCTACGTGCGGATGGCCAGGCTGTCCCCGGAAGAGAAAAAAGCGCGGCGTGGTGGCGGCCTCGGCAGGCAACCACGCCCAGGGCGTGGCCGTGGCCGCCAAGAGCCTCGGAATCAAAGCCCGCATCTACATGCCGCTCGGTGTGGCGCTGCCCAAGCTGGCTGCCACCCGCAGCCACGGCGCGGAAGTTGTCCTGCACGGGCACAACGTCGACGAAGCGCTCGCGGAAGCCCAGCGGTACAGTAACGAGACGGGAACCGTGTTTGTCCACCCCTTCGACAACGTTGACGTCGTTGCCGGCCAGGGCACGCTAGGCCTGGAGATCCTCGAACAGGTGCCCAACGTGGACACTGTGCTGATGGGCGTCGGCGGGGGCGGGCTTTTGGCCGGTGTTGCCGTGGCCATCAAAGCCCGGGCAAAGGAACTGGGCCGGGAAATCCGCATCATCGGTGTGCAGGCTGAAAACGCCGCTGCCTACCCGCCGTCGCTCGCCGCCGACGCCCTGGTGCCCCTGAAGAAGGTATCCACCATGGCGGACGGCATCGCCGTGGGCCGCCCCGGCCAGCTGCCGTTCAGCATCATCCGCGAGCTGGTGGATGACGTGGTCACCGTCAGCGAAGACTCCCTGGCCCGGGCCCTGATCTTCCTGCTGGAACGGGCCAAGATGGTGGTGGAGCCCGCCGGCGCCGTGGGCGTGGCAGCGCTGATGGACGGCAAAATCGAGAACCCGGGAACCACGGCCGTGGTCCTGTCCGGCGGCAATATCGACCCCATGCTAATGCTGAAGGTGATCCAGCGCGGCCTCTCCGCGGCGGGACGCTACATGACAGTCCGGATGATGCTGGACGACAGGCCGGGCTCGCTGGCCACCATCGCCAGGATCATCGCCGAGAACGATGCCAACGTGACCGGCCTGGACCACACACGGGTGGGCGGCTCCATCAGCATGGGAGACGTCTCCATCACGGTGAACCTGGAAACCAAAGGCCATGAGCACGGAGCGCAGGTCCTCAGCGCCCTCCGCGCCGAGGGCTTCCAGCCGATCGTGGTGCACTAGGAGGTGCCATGGAAGGGCTGACCGGGGACGGGGGCATCAGGCAGCGCCAAACCGTGGCGGCGAGGGCCAAGGGCGGCCTGCTGGTCCTTGGCGCTTTCGTGGTCCTGCTGTTTGTCATCGAGCTCTTCAACATGGTGATGCTCCGCTCGCTCAACGCGACGTTCGGGCTCCGGCCCCGCAGCGCTGACGGGCTGCTGGACATCTTCACCTTTCCCCTCCTGCACGCGAACCTGAACCACCTGCTCTCCAACGGCCTGCCGCTGATCATATTCGGATTCCTGGTGTTCCTCTCCGGCCTCCGGGTGTTCATGACCGCCCTGGCTTTCAGCTGGCTGGGTCCGGACTTACGGTCTGGCTGATCGGCGACAGCGGCGTCACCGTGGGCTCGTCGGGCCTCGTTTTCGGCTTGTTCTCGTTCCTCCTGGTCCGGGGTTTCTTCAACCGCAGCTGGCGGCAGATCCTCCTGGCCGTGGTCCTCTTCATGGGGTACGGGAGCATCCTGCTCGGGATCCTGCCCATCGTTTCCGGTTTCGTCTCGTGGCAGGCACATCTGGGCGGTGCCGCCGGGGGACTGGTGGCGGCGCTGCTGCTGCGGCCGCGGACGGCCCGCGTGGCCTGACCGGCCGCAGGCAGGGAACGCGAAAGCGCCGGCCCCTTGCGGGTGCCGGCGCTTTTTTGTGTGCCTGTCTGGAACTAGGCTGCGTACGGCTTGGCGGACAGGATTTCCACCTTGATGTCCTTGCCGTTCGGTGCCGTGTAGCTGAGCGTCTCGCCTTCCTTGTGCCCCAGGATGGCAGCTCCCAGCGGAGACTTCTCGCTGAACACGTCCAGGTCGGAATCGCCTGCGATTTCGCGGGATCCGAGCAGGAAGGTTTCCTCGTCGCCGGCAATCCTGGCGACGACGATCATGCCGGGCTCAACGATGCCATCGTCAGCGGGAGACTCGCCCACGTGGGCGTCGCGGAGCAGGACCGTGAGCTGGCGGATGCGGGCCTCAATCTTGCCCTGCTCCTCCTTGGCGGCATGGTAGCCGCCGTTCTCCTTGAGGTCCCCCTCTTGCCGGGCTGCATCGATCTTCTGGACAATTTCCGCCCGGCCAGGGCCGGAAAGGTGGTCCAGCTCTGCCTTCAGGCGGTCAAAAGCTTCCTGGGTAAGCCAGGCTGCAGCTGCGCTGTTGGTGGTAGACACGGACTTCTCCTCTAATGGTCCTACATGCAAAAGACCCCGCCACAGTGGCCACTTGTGGAACAGTAACCAGCTCAGCGGGGTGAAGGTATTGCTCCATTGTAGTCAATCCTGTGGACTTATCCCAACAGGGGAGCGGCGCACGTCACATCCACTAATCCGCTTTATCCGCTATCCAGCAGTCGTCCACCACGCCGGACACGGACGGCGATTCGGTCCGGACGGCCACGCGCTGCGTCACTGTCCTGCCGCCGTCGGACGTTCCCTCCCGGGCGTCTGCCGGGATGTCCACTACCTTCCAGCCCACGATGGCGAACTTGGAATCCAGCGCCTTGACAGCGCACTGCACAGCGGTCCCCGGTTCCCGGGTCACCTGGAAGTCCACCTCGGCCAGCGTGCCGTCAGGGGTGCTGTAGCCGATGTCCTTGAACGAGATATCCGTCAGCGAGTTGGACGTGGAGACCCATGCCATGAAGCCGATCCCGCCCGCCAGGGCCACCACGGCGATGGCCCGCTTGGCAGCGGCGGAGAGCCCCCGCTTTTTTAGCACCATAGCGATTGGCTAGGCTAGTGTCTGCGGGCGCGGATGGGGCCGGCTGGTCCGGGGAAGTCACCCGTCCAGTTTAGTGCCCATTCCGCCGGTGCCGGTCCTGCACCCGGTGGCGGCAGCGGCCCGCCCGCCGTTGTAACAGCCATAACCAAAGATGAATGAGGAGCCGTCCCTCCATGACAGCGTCCAGCAACTCCCCGGCACCGCTACGGCTGCTTGCAGTCCATGCCCACCCGGATGACGAATCCAGCAAGGGCGCTGCGACGATGGCCAAATACGCCGCCTCCGGCGTGGACGTCATGGTGGCAACATGCACGGACGGTTCCCGAGGGGACATCCAGAACCCGGCGGTGGAAGGCGAACCGCACCCCAAACGGGACATGGCCGGGGCCAGGCGCCTTGAAATGGAGAGTGCCGCCAAAATCCTGGGCATCAGGCAGCGATGGCTCGGGTTCGTGGATTCCGGGCTTCCCGAGGGCGATCCGCTGCCGCCGCTGCCCGCGGGCGCCTTTGCCACGCTGCCGCTGCACCGGGCCGCGGCGCCCCTGGTGCGGCTGGTGCGCTCCTTCAAGCCGCACGTCATCCTGAGCTACGACGAGAATGGCGGATATCCCCACCCGGACCACATCATGGCCCACCGGGTGGCAGTCGAAGCCTTCGAGGCGGCGGGCGACCCTGAACGCTATCCCGGTGCGGGGGAGCCGTGGGAGCCGAGCAAGCTCTACTACGACAGGGCTTTCAGCCCGGAGCGGTTCCGGGCGCTGCATTTCGCGCTGGAGGAGGCCGGCCTGCAGTCTCCGTATGCCGAGCGGCTGGCCGCCTGGCTGGAGTCCGACGCCGAGGGCCACACGCCGCCGCCGGCAGCACATCCGACCACCACGCAGATCGATTGCGGCGATTTCTTCGAGGTGCGCGAGGACGCCCTGCGTGCACACCGGACGCAGGTGGATCCGCTGGGGTTCTTTTTTGCCGTGTCGGCGGAGATGCAGCGGCGCGCCTGGCCGTGGAGGACTACTCGCTGATCCATTCCCGGGTGCCCTCAGAACTCCCGGAGAAGGACCTGTTCGCGGGGCTAAGATAGTAGCGGCAGGCAATTTCTATGCCGCGTAGAAGATAAGCCGGCCCTCCGGCCGCGCCATCCGCCGCCACCCGTTCCACAGAAGGTTTAATCGTGCATCATCTGCTCCTCAGCCTGGCCACCACCCCCACGCCGCTGCCCACCCCTACGCTGCGGGAAGGCATCTCTGAGGACCAGGTGACGCCGGGCCTCCTGGGCTTCATCATGACCGCTTTCTTCGTGGTGGCCACTGCCCTGCTGATCGTGGACATGGTCCGCCGGATCCGCAGGGTCCGCTACCGGGCACAGGTGGAAGAGGACCGCATGGCAGCCGCCGCAGCCGCGGATGTGGCGGCGGCCGACGCGCAGGACGGGCTGGAGTCCACACCCAGGCAGTCCGACGGCGATGGCAACGGCATTGCCCCCGGCCAGTCCCGGCCGCAGGACTAGGGCCCCGCGCCGGGCTTTCACAGTGCCGCCGGCTTCCCGCCCGGCCGGCCCTGGATGAGGCCTCGTCTGCTTAGCTGAGGACGGCCATGGCGATCGCCGTGAAGTGGGCCGCAAAGGCGAAGACGGTGAAGGCGTGGAACAGTTCATGGAACCCGAAGTGGTGGTAGCTGAAGTTCGGCTTCTTCAGGGCATAGAACACCGCGCCGGTGATGTACAGGACGCCTCCCACGCAGATCAGCACTGCGGCTGGAACACTGGACTGGAAGAACTGCGGCAGGTAGAACAGGGAACCGCAGCCCAGGGCTATGTAGATCGGTACGTACAGCCAGCGCGGGGCATCCGTCCATAGCAGCCGGAAAAGCACCCCAAGGATGGCGCCGGACCAGATGACCCATAGCAGGAGAACAGCCTGCGGCCGCTCCAGGAGGGTCCAGGCCAGCGGCGTATAGCTGCCCGCGATCACCAGCATGATGTTGGTGTGGTCCAGCCGTTTCAGCACCATTTTCACGGCCGGGGACCAGTTGCCGCGGTGGTACACGGCGCTGACGCCGAACAGCAGCACGCCCGTGGCCGCGTAGATGGCCGAGGTGATTTTACGGTCCACGCTGGGTGCAAGGGCCACCAGCACCACGCCAGCAACAAGGGCCAGCGGGGCGGTCACGGCGTGGATCCAGCCGCGCCATTTCGGCTTAATCATCAACAGCTCTGCCAGCCGTACCGCTGCCTCGTCGAGGGCGCCCTGCCCGGCGTCTTCCGCCCGTTTCCGCCTTTTGGCCGGGGCAGGTTCGGGACGTCGGAGGAGTCGCTGTTCATCCTCCAAGAATAATCTACGGTCCGGTAAGTTACTGGCTGGTAACACGACGGCGGTGCTGCCGCCGGCCACGGGACGGGACGTCCCGCCGCCGCGCGGGCGGTAGCCTAGGATGTGCAAGTACGTACAGCGAGGAAGTCAGGTGAGTCGACGCGTGGAGTTGCCCGGGTTCCTTTACGGCTTCTACGAGCGGCGGCTCCTCAAAGACCTGCCCCGCGACCGCATTCCCCGCCATATCGGTGTCATGGTGGACGGCAACAGGCGCTGGGCAAAGCAGTTCAACGCCCCCACCAGCCAGGGCCACCAGGCCGGCGCGGACAAGATCCATGAGTTCCTGGGCTGGTGCCAGGAGCTCGGCGTCAAGGTGGTCACCCTGTACATGCTGTCCACGGACAACATGAACCGGTCCAGCGAAGAGCTTGACCTCCTGATGGGGATCATCGCCAACACCCTGGACCGGCTGGACGAGGATGCCAACATCTCCGTCCATGCAATGGGTGCCCCGGAACTGCTGCCCGGCTACCTCGCCGAGCGGCTCAACAAACTGACGGCCCGGACGCCCGTCCGGGAGAAGATCCACGTCAACGTGGCCGTCGGATACGGCGGGCGGCGTGAGATCGTGGACGCGGTCCGCGAACTCCTGCATGACGCCGTGGCCAAGGGCACCGACATTTCCCGGCTGGCGGATGAACTCTGCGTGGACGACATCTCCCGATTCCTCTACACCCGGGGCCAGCCGGATCCTGACCTGGTGATCCGCACCTCGGGCGAACAAAGGCTCTCAGGATTCCTGATGTGGCAGAGCGCGTACAGCGAGTTCTATTTCTGCGAGGCCCTCTGGCCGGCCTTCCGCAAAGTGGACTTCCTGCGGGCCCTCCGCGATTACGCGGGCCGGCAGCGGCGCTTCGGGACCTGACATCTCCGGTTCACGGGGAGTTCACGCCGGCGCAACAGGAATCGCCGCGTAATGGTTGCGGAAATTACCTGGAGTGGATTTACGTTATATCCATCAGCAGGCAAAACCGCCGGCTGATCGGGGAGGCCAGTACATGGAGCGAAACATCGCACCGGTTGTATGGGAGGCCGGACCCGGCCTCGTGGCCGAGCCGCCTCACCAATAACAATTCCGGGCTTGCCCCGGGGCTGGAGTCGATGTGGCTACTTCTGAACAACTGCCCGAGGTCCTTTTCGACCAGGGAGGGAAGCTACCTCTCGCGCCACGCGAGCCACTACACAAACCGGCGCAGCAACGGATGCTGCGGCCGGTTTTGCCGTCTCCGGAAGGGAAGCCCTCATCCACACGTTCGTGATCGACACGTCAGTCCTGTTGTCCGACCCGCGCGCCCTGCTCCGCTTTGCCGAACACGAGGTCATTGTCCCGGTGGTGGTCATCACGGAGCTGGAGGCCAAGCGGCACGACCCCGAACTCGGCTACTTTGCCCGCAAGGCCCTCCGGCTCCTCGACGACCTCCGGGTCAAACACGGCGGACTGAACCAGCCAATCCCCATCGGCGACGACGGCGGCACCCTCATGGTGGAGCTGAACCACATTTCGTCGGAGGTGCTGCCGCTGGGCTTCCGCAGCGGGGACAACGACAGCCGGATCCTTGCGGTGGCGAAGAACCTCTCCAACGAAGGCCGGGACGTCACAGTTGTGTCCAAGGACCTGCCGATGCGGGTCAAGGCCTCGGCGATGGGCCTGACGGCCGACGAATACCGCAACGAACTGGTCAAGGACTCCGGCTGGACGGGCGTCGCGGAGGTTGAGGCCAACGAACAGGAAATCTCCACCCTCTACGGCCACGAACCCGTTTTCATCCCCGCCGCAGCAGAAATGCCTGTCAACACCGGCCTGGTGCTGCTGTCCAACCGCGGCTCCGCCCTTGGCCGGGTGGGACCGGACAAGCAGGTCCGCCTGGTCAAGGGCGACCGTGACGTCTTTGGCCTGCACGGCAGGTCCGCCGAGCAGCGCCTGGCCATCGACATGCTGATGGACCCCGCCGTCGGCATCGTGTCCATCGGCGGCCGGGCCGGCACCGGCAAGTCGGCCCTTGCCCTGTGCGCCGGCCTCGAGGCGGTGCTGGAGCGGCGCGAGCACCGCAAGGTCATCGTCTTCCGCCCCCTTTACGCCGTCGGCGGCCAGGAACTCGGCTACCTGCCCGGTTCAGAGTCCGAGAAGATGAACCCCGGGCCCAGGCCGTCTTTGACACCCTCGGCGCGCTGGTCAGCCAGGAAGTGGTGGAGGAGGTCATGGACCGCGGAATGCTCGAGGTCATGCCGCTCACCCATATCCGCGGCCGTTCCCTGCACGACGCCTTCGTGATTGTCGACGAGGCCCAGTCGCTCGAAAAGAACGTCCTGCTGACCGTCATGAGCCGTATCGGGCAGAACTCCAAGATCGTCCTGACCCACGACGTCGCCCAGCGGGACAACCTCCGCGTCGGGCGCCACGACGGAATCGCCGCCGTCGTCGAAACCCTGAAGGGCCACCCGCTCTTCGGCCACGTCACCCTGACCCGCTCCGAAAGGTCCCCGATCGCAGCTCTGGTCACCGAGCTGCTCGAAGGCTAAGCGGAGGTGGCTGGAGGGCCGTGGTTCCGTTCGGCGGGCCACGGCCCTTCGCCGTCGCTTAGCGCGGAGGTCCCTTCCCAAGGCTCGCAAGCTCGCCTCGGGACCCTCGGGACGCCGCTTCCTCCCGGCGCGCCGCTACGGTCGCTGGGCGACCTGCGCATCGCTCTGGTCGGCGATGCGCTCCTACGCGAAGGACCGTAACCCGCCTCGTGGTCAGTCACCTTCAGGAACTTGGCTGCTGCTTCGTGGCCCTCGACCTGTAACTGCCAGTCGGGGCGCTTGAAGGTGTTTGGGGTGAGGCGGACGTGCTGGACAGTTTCGATCTGCGGGCCCCAGGCCTTGCGGGTGGTTCCGTTGAGTTCGTAGCCGAGGGAGCGGGAGACTCCGAGGGAGGCTTCGTTCCAGGCGGCGGCCTCGGATTCGGCGACTTCGGCACCCAGCCAGTCAAAGGCCCACAGGACGACGGCGGCGCGCATCTCCTTGCCAAGGCCCCGGCCCTGCACGGACTGCTTCAGCCAGGATCCGGTGGATACGGTCTTAAGCAGGGCGAACTCTTTGGCACCGACGTCCTGGCAGCCGATGAACTTGCCCTCGTGCCAAATGCCCAGGAGAAGCGTCCAGGACTCGGGGCTGCACTCAGCCCGGCAGCGCCAGTACCAGCGGGCCATGTTGGTGCCCAGCTCCTCCCCGGGAACCTCGGTCCACGGAGTGCTGAACGGGCTCTTCCCGGGCTCATGGATGCCGCTGCGTGCCGCGTCGACGGCGGCCGGAATGTCCTCGTCCCGGATCGGGCGCAGTTCCAGCCGAGGCGTGGTCAGCCTGAGGTCGAAGAGTGGCCAAACGGAACCCAGTGTAGTCATCAGCGAAGCCTAGCGGATGGGTTCTGCCAGGCTTTGTCACATCAGGCGGGGATGTCCCAGCTGATATGCCGCCGCACATCCGTGAGGTTCATGGATTCGGCCAGGAACAGGTCATCGAGCATGTATTCGTCCACGGCGAGGATCCGCAGCCACTGGCCGTACTCGCTGGTGGCGGGTTCCAGGGATTGGCTGGCAACGCACACGCCGGTTCCCACGTCCACCCGGATACGGTTGCGCCCGGCAAGGCAGAGTGGTGCAGCAGGATCCGCCGGATGGTAGGCGGGAGTGGGGATTACCACTGCCTCCAGAGCTGGTCTGCCTTCATGGTCAACAGCACGGTGCTCCTCCACCAGCAAGGCGTTGCTGCCTGGAAACTCGAGGGGAACGGGAGAGTTGCCGGCAAGTTCAACCGGATCCAAGGCAGCGGAGAAGCGGCCGTTTCCGAAACCGGGTTCCCCGTAGGCGGCTTCGGGCCGGCGTTTGACCAGGCCGGAGCCGTCGTAGACGGGTGTGACCAGCTGCGGCGGCAGCAGCCATGATTTCCGGGTGGAGCTGACGTAGAGCCCGTCGCGGGAATCGTTGATTCCGGTGGTGCTGTGGAGGACCAGTCCGTCCGGGCTTTCCAGGCGGAGGGCGCCGGGCCGGCGCAGCCATGCCCGCACCAGGGGAGCCGTGGGAGACGGTGCCTCGGTGAAGGGTTCGTCCCAGTACTCAAAGCGCAGCGACTGCCACTTCCAGGGCGAGGACCGGCACAGGTTGCGGAACGTGGCGATTGGGTCTGCGGACGATGCGCCGCGGTCCGGATCCGGCCGGTGCCGGGAATCCCATGTCGCCATATCCACAGTTTACGCGGGCACGGTACGGCGGCGACGGGAATTCCAGTAGCATCCGAGGGGTGATTGGTCGACTGGGGGATCTGTGGCAGCACATGCCGGCTGCTTTTTGGCTGGTGCTCGCGGCGTGCCTGTACTTCGCGGTGATGGCTGTCCGGCTGACGGTAATTGATGTCCGGCACCACCTGCTGCCCAACCGGATCGTCTTCCCGTCCTACGCCGTGGCCGGCATCCTGCTGCTGGGCGCCGCCATTGCCGGTGCCGCCGCCCCGGCGGGCGGCAACCTTAGTGCTGCCTTGTTTGCCGTGCCGGCGCTCCGCGTCGTGGCTGGTGCGGCCGTGCTGTGGCTTTTCTACTTTGTGCTCCGCTTTGCCTACCCGCCCGGCATGGGGTTCGGCGACGTGAAGCTGGCAGGCGTGCTGGGAATGTACCTTGGCTACCTTGGCTGGGGGCATCTGTTTGCCGGGACTTTCCTGGCGTTCCTGCTCGGCGGTCTCTGGTCTGTCGCGCTCCTGGCAGCCCGGCGTGGGACGCTGAAGTCCTCCATCCCGTTTGGTCCCTTCATGCTGGCCGGGACCGCCGCCGCCATGCTCCTGCCCGCCTGACGGCGCCACGGGTAGGCTGGCCGTATGCCTGCGCCTGAGTACATCCTGAGCCTGCGGAATAAGATCGGCAACGACCCCCTGTGGATTCCGGGGGTCCGCGGAGTGGTCTTCGACGACGCAGGACGCGTCCTGCTCGCGCAGCGGACGGACAACCGGCAGTGGGCGCTGGTCAGCGGAATCCTTGAGCCGGGGGAGCAGCCGGCACGGGGCCTGGTGCGTGAGATTTTCGAGGAAACGGCAGTCGTGGCGGAAGCCGAGCGGGTGGTGTCCGTGGGAGCGGTGGGCCCCTTCACCTATCCGAACGGGGATGTGTGCGAGTTCCTCGACGTGGTTTTCAGGTGCCGGTACGTCAGCGGGACGGCGAGGGTTAACGATGACGAGTCCCTGGCCGTGGGATGGTTCGCCCTGGACGAGCTTCCCGAGCTCATGCCGGGCCACCTTTCGAGTATCCGGCACGCCCTGGCGCCGGCGGAAGCCGCCCACTTCGAACCTTGAGCCGCCGCCTCACACGACAGGGACGCCGCAACCCCCAAGATTGCGGCGTCCCTGCCTGTCGATTGCCGCGTCCCTGCCCGGGCGCGGCTGTGGCGCGGACGACGGCGGTCAGCGGCCCTGGGAGACCAGCTCGCCGTCGTCGTCCTTGACAGCCAGCCGGACTTCTGCCGGGTCCGGGACCGCGGAAGTGGATGAACCGATGGCCGGGCTGCCGGCCAGGCCGGCCGCGAGCAGTTCCGCCTCCTCGCCGCCCACGGCCTCGCCGCGGGCCACCATCCCCGCGGTGTCGGAGAGGGGGATCTGCTTTAGCGTGATGGCCAGCAGCAGGGCGGCGGCGATGAACGGGAGCAGGTACCAGAACACCGGTGCCAGCGAGTCCGCGTAGGCATTGACGATGGCGTCGCGCAGCTGCTGCGGGAGCTGGCTGAGCGCTTGCGGATCCAGCGTGCTGGTGGACTGGGCCGCCTGGTCCGCCGAGGCTCCCGCCCCGGTGAACGCGTTGGTCAGGGACTCGGACAGCCTGTTGGTGAAGATGGCCCCGAACACCGCCACACCCATGGCGGCCCCCACTTCGCGGAAATAGTTGTTGGTGCTGGTCGCGGTACCGATCTGGTCCGCGGGGACGGAATTCTGGACCACGAGCACGGTAACCTGCATGATGAGGCCCAGCCCCGCGCCGAACACGAACAGCTGCACGCAGATCACCCAGATGGGGGTGCTCGCGGCCAGCGTGGTCATCCACAGCATGGCGGCCATCGTGAGCGCGGCACCCAGGATGGGGAACATCTTGTACTTGCCCGTTTTGGAAATCCGGATGCCCGAGTAGATGGAGGTTCCCATCAGGCCGGCCATCATGGGGAGCATGAGGAGCCCGGACTCGGCGGCGGAAGTGCCGGAGGACATCTGCAGGAACGTGGGGACAAACGCGATGGCCGAGAACATGCCCAGGCCCAGGGTGAAGCCGATGGCGGTGGCGTTGATGAAGATACGGTTGCGGAACAGGCTGAGCGGGATGATGGGGTCTTCCGCACGGCGCTCCACCAGGACAAACGCGGCGGCGGACACCAGCAGGCCGGCTCCGAAGGCCCAGGTGAGGGGTGAATCCCAGCCCTCGTCCTTCTTGCCGCCGAAGTCGGTGAAGAATATGAGGCACGTGGTGGCGGCGGACAACAGGGCGACGCCCAGGATATCGATCCGCTTCTCTGCCTTCTTGTTCGGCAGCGTGAGTGTGAACCAGGCGATGGCGAAGGCTGCGATGCCGATGGGGATATTGATGTAGAAGGCCCATTCCCAGGTCAGGTGGTCAACAAAGAAGCCGCCAAGGAGGGGGCCTGCCACTGCCGAGAGACCGAAGATGGCGCCCAGCGGGCCCATGTACTTGCCGCGGTCTTTCGCGGGGACAATGTCGGCAATGATGGCCTGGGACAGGATCATCAGGCCGCCGCCACCCAGGCCCTGGATTGCCCGGAAGACCACGAAGCCCCAGAAATCGGTGGCCAGGGCGCAGCCAACCGAAGCCAGCGTGAACAGGGCGATTGCGACCAGGAACAGGTTGCGCCGGCCCAGGATGTCGCCGAACTTGCCGTAGATCGGCATCACGATGGTGGTGGCCAGCAGGTAGGCCGTGGTGATCCAGGCCTGGTGTTCCACCCCGCCCAGTTTGCCCACGATGGTGGGCATGGCCGTGGACACGATGGTCTGGTCGAGGCTGGAGAGCAGCATGCCGGCGATCAGGGCCGAGAAGATGATCCAGATGCGCTTCTGGGTCAGCAGCAGCGGACCGGCCGGCGGCTTGGTGGTTGTACTCATTGGTGTCCTTCTGCGGCTGTGGTTTCCAAGGTGTTGAATGGCTGGGAGAAGAGCAGGCTGGCTGCGGAGATGTTCTCCATCAGCAGCTCCTGGTAGGGGCGGGTGTTGCCGTCCGAGAAGTAGGCCATGCTGCTTTTGCGGGCAATCGTGCCCAGCAGCACCACGGCCATTTGCACCACAGGGTGGTCCGCCGGGACGCCCTCGCGCCGGGCGACGTCCCGGCAAACTGCGCTTCGCGCTGTTCGGTGACGCCCATGATGCGCAGGATGAGCTGCGGTTCTTTCTTGACCACGGCGATCAGTTGCCGGGTTTCCTCTTCGGACGCCGACATGTGTTCGGACAGCTGCAGGGAGAGCCGGACCAGGTCGCGGAACAGGGTGGGTGAGATCTCACCGGAGGGCGAGTCTGATCCGCCGGCAACGAACTCGTCGATGATGTCGGCCGGAACGTCATCGTCCGCGTGGCCGATGATGGCGTCTTCCTTCGTGGGGAAGTAGTTGAAAAAGGTGCGGCGCGAGATGCCTGCCGCCTCGCAGACTTCCTCCACCGTGTAGCCGTTCAGGCCGCGTTCGGCAGTGAGGGCCCTGGCCGTTGCCGTGATGGCACCTCGGGTGGCCGCACGTTTCCGCTGCCGCAGCCCGGATCCGGAAGTTGCACTATCATTCACGAAGTAAAGTTTTGCACTTTAAGGCAATGAGTGCAACTTCATGCGCGGTCGGGCCGTTTACGGGCCTTAAAGCCCGACGGCGGCCGGTCACCTTCCGTTTCGAAAGGTGACCGGCCGCCGTCGGGCGTCCAGGGGCGGTGCGGCCCTACGCCTTGTGGGCGGGCGCCGTCATGGTGGTGACGTCAAGTGCTTTGTCCAGGTCGGCCTCGGAGACCTTGCCTTCACCGTCCCCGACGAAGCCCAGCTTCTCGGTTGCCTGGCGGATGGTCAGGCCCTCCGCGACAGCGGTCTTGGCGATCTTGGCGGCGTTCTCGTAACCGATGTACTTGTTCAGCGGGGTGACGATGGACGGGGAGGCCTCGGCCAGGAAGCGGGCGCGCTCCACGTTGGCCGTGATGCCGTCAATCATCTTGTCCGCCATGACGCGGCTGGTGTTGGCCAGCAGGCGGATCGACTCCAGCAGGTTGGCAGCCATGACCGGGATGCCGACGTTCAGCTCGAAGGCGCCGTTGGTACCGGACCAGGCGATGGCGGTGTCGTTGCCGATAACCTGTGCGGCCACCATGATGGACGCCTCGCAGATGACCGGGTTGACCTTGCCGGGCATGATCGAGGAGCCGGGCTGCAGGTCCGGGATGGCAATCTCGCCGAGGCCCGTGTTGGGGCCGGAGCCCATCCAGCGCAGGTCGTTGTTGATCTTCATGAACGAGATGGCGATGTTGCGCAGCTGGCTGGACGCCTCGATCAGGCCGTCGCGGTTTGCCTGTGCCTCGAAATGGTCGCGGGCCTCCGTAAGGGGCAGCCCGGTGTCGGTGGCGAGCAGTTCGATGACGCGCTCCGGGAACCCTGCGGGGGTGTTGATGCCGGTGCCCACGGCGGTGCCGCCCAGCGGAACCTCGGCAACGCGGGGGAGGGAGGCGTTAATGCGCTCGATGCCGTAGCGGACCTGTGCCGCGTAGCCGCCGAACTCCTGGCCCAGGGTCACGGGCGTGGCGTCCATCAGGTGCGTGCGGCCGGACTTCACCACGTCCTTGAACTCAACAGCCTTGCGTTCCAGCGACTCCGCCAGGTAGCCCAGGGCGGGGATCAGGTCATTGATCAGCGCGGAGGTGGCCGCAACGTGCACGGAGGTGGGGAACACGTCGTTGGAGGACTGGGAAGCATTGACGTGGTCGTTCGGGTGGACAACCTTGTCGCTGCCTGCGGCCTTCAGGGCGCGGGTGGCCAGCTCGGCGAGGACCTCGTTCGTGTTCATGTTCGAGGAGGTGCCGGAGCCGGTCTGGAAAACGTCGATGGGGAAGTCGCCGTCGTACTTGCCGGCAGCAACCTCGTCAGCCGCGTCCGCGATCGCCTTGGCCAGCTCGCCGTCGAGCACACCCAGTTCAGCGTTGGCCTGGGCAGCAGCCTTCTTCACCCGGGCGAGCGCCTCAATGTGCGTGCGTTCCAGGGTCTTGCCGGAAATCGGGAAGTTCTCCACTGCCCGCTGCGTCTGCGCGCGGTACAGTGCGTTCACGGGGACGCGGACTTCGCCCATCGTGTCATGTTCAATGCGGAACTCTTCAGTGGAAGTCATGGGGCTAGCTTATGGCGACCAGCCACCCCATCGAAAACCGTGAACAGCATGCTACGGGGCCCTTGCCGGGCCCCGTACAGATGCCTTCTAGAGCTCGCCGATTCCCGAAACAAGGTTCGCACGGCCCTCTGCCAGGCTGTACGAAAGGCCGATGACAGCCGTCCGGCCCTGTTCAATTGCGTCCGAAATCACACGCGAGCTGTCCGCCAGCCGCTGCGAGGTCTGCTTGACGTGCTCCACCACCATGTCGTTGACCTCGGTTTCGTCGTTGCGCAGCGAAGTCAGTACGGAAGGCGTGATGCGCTCGACGAGGTCACGGATGAAGCCGGCAGGCATCTGGCCGGTCTCCACGGCTGACTTGGTGGCGCTGACGGCGCCGCAGCTGTCATGGCCGAGGACCACGATCAGCGGCACTCCCAGCACCCCCACGCTGTATTCGAGGGAACCCAGGACGGCATCATCGATCACCTGGCCGGCCGTCCGCACCACGAAGACGTCACCGAGTCCGACGTCGAAGATGATCTCGGCCGCGAGGCGGGAATCGGAGCAACCAAAGATCACCGCAAACGGGTGCTGGTTCTCCACGAGGGAGGAGCGGCGCGACGCGTCCTGGTTGGGATGGGACGTCTCGCCGCTGACAAAGCGTTCGTTTCCTTCGCGCAGACGGCGCCAGGCAAGTGCAGGAGTCAGGTATGTAGCCACGCGACTACGTTACGGTGCAGGTGCGCCCGAGGGTGAAACTGTGACGGCGGGGCTGCTTTCCATGGACTTCACGACGGCGTCCGCCAAGGTGGCGAACTCGTCCAGCTGGGCGGCGCCGGACAGGATGACGGTTGTTCCGCGGTAGTCCAGGACGGGGATTTCTCGCCCTTGCCGGTGTCCCGGATCTCCCATTCCTGGCCTCCCGCGTTCCGGGAACCCGTCACCGGTGCGTTGCGCGTCTGCTGGAGCAGCCAGGTGGGATTGGCTTTGCTGGTCTGGACCAGGGAGATGAATGAGTCCTTGGGGGTCAGGCACCCCACCTCCCAGGTGGGGACCCCGCTGCCCGTCCCTGCTTCCCAGCGTGCGTAGTTCGGGCGGAAAGTGCCACCGGTCTCCGGGGCAGCCGGTGTGAATCCTGCCACATCCGTGGCGTTGCGGGAGACAGCGGCCACGTCGATGTCGGGGCGGTAGCCTTCGGTCTTGGGCAGCGGATTCATGAGGATGATCGGCAGGAAGGCTGCGATGCTGACCACCAGTGCGATGATCATGCCGATCGCTGAAGCGTTCGCCCGTTTGGCGGCGGCAGCCGGAATGACAGGCTTCACCGGAGCTTCGCCGCCCGGACCGGCTGCCTCCGGTCCGCCTGCCGGGTCCGCTGGCTCGGGGCTGGGACTGGTCTTCTCCTGCATGTCATTCACCCCTCTATAGTCGCCCATGCCGGCGGGCAACTTCCATTCGTGCCGGATCCCGCCGCCGGACGCCCCTCCAGGGCACATTGCGCTGCCACGTCATCCGCCGCCCGGCGGGCGGCACCGCGACTATGATCGGAAGTAGAGGAATCACCGTCCACCTGTTCCGGCGGGCGGGTTCAATGATCGCCACTCGAAGAAGAGGTTCACGTGTCACCAGCGTCCATGACCCAGAAGTACTCCACGATCTCACCGTCCCTGGCGGTGGGCAATGACGAACCGGACCGCAACCTTGCCCTCGAGCTTGTCCGCGTCACCGAGGCGGCAGCGATCGCCGGCGGCCACTGGGTGGGCTTCGGTGACAAGAACACGGCGGACGGCGCGGCCGTGGATGCCATGCGCTCCTTCCTGCAGACCGTCCACTTCAACGGCGTCGTGGTGATCGGCGAAGGCGAGAAGGACGAAGCGCCAATGCTGTTCAACGGTGAGCGCGTTGGTGACGGCACCGGCCCCGAGGTGGATGTCGCCGTCGACCCCATCGATGGAACCCGCCTGACCGCACTCGGCATCAACAACGCCCTCGCCGTGCTGGCCGTCGCCGAACGCGGCTCCATGTTCGACCCCTCCGCCGTCTTCTACATGGAGAAGCTCGTCACCGGCCCGGAAGCCGCTGACATGGTGGACCTGCGCCTGCCGGTGAAGCAGAACCTGCACCTGATTGCCAAGGCCAAGGGCGTAAAAGTCAACCAGCTCAACGTCATGATCCTTGACCGCGACCGGCACCGTCCGCTGGTGGAAGAAATCCGCGAGGCCGGCGCGCGCACAAAGTTCATCATGGACGGTGACGTCGCAGGCGCCATCGCCGCGGCCCGCTCCGGCACCGGCGTGGACGCCCTGATGGGCATCGGCGGTACCCCCGAAGGCATTGTGGCCGCCTGTGCCATCAAGTCCCTCGGCGGCGTCATCCAGGGCCGGCTGTGGCCCACCAGCGACGAAGAGAAGCAGAAGGCGATCGACGCCGGCCACGACCTGGAACGCGTCCTCTCCACCAACGACCTCGTCTCCAGCGACAACTGCTACTTCGCCGCGACGGGCATCACCGACGGTGACCTCCTCAAGGGCGTCCGCTACTCCAAGGACAAGGTCCTCACCCAGTCCATCGTGATGCGCTCCAAGTCCGGAACCATCCGTTTCGTGGACGGTGAGCACCGCGCAGACAAGTGGGAAGGCTACGCCCGCAAGAGCTGACCCGCCAGGCTGGACCGCCGGAGTCCCGGAGCAACGTGCTCCGGGACTCCGGCGTTAAAGCCTTGGTATAGGGTTTAAGCCATGATTCCAGCTGTTGTTCCCTGTACTGACCGCGCCCTTTGGGATGACCATGTCGACCGGTTCCAGGGACATCCGCAACAGCTCTGGGGCTGGGGCGAGACCAAGGCGATGCACGGCTGGTCCGTTGACCGGGTGCTCCTGGAAGCCGACGGCTCCGTCATCGGCTGCGCCCAGTTGCTGGTCCGGCGCCTCCCGGTTCCTCTTCCGTGCCCTGGTGTACATCCCCCGCGGCCCGATGTGCTCCGTGGAAGACACCCCGGCCGTGCTGCGCAGCCTGGCCGGGCACGCTGCCTCCCGCCACCGTGGCGTAGCCCTGAGCATCGAACCCGACTGGACCTGGATTCCCCGTATGCCGCCGCCGTCGAGGGCGCAGGTTTCCGAGGGACCACCAACACCGTGCTGATCCCGCGGACCCTCATCCTGGACCTCGGCAAGTCTGATGACGAGTTGATGGCGGACATGTCCAAGACCACCCGCGCGAATATCCGCAAGGCCATGCGCAGCGACGTGGAGTTCCGGAAGGTCAAGAACGAGTCCGAGCTTGAGCAGGTGCTGGGCATCTACCACGAGACGGCTGAGCGGGCCGGCTTCGGTATCCACGAGGACCAGTACTACCGGGATATCTTCCGCAACCTGGGCGAGGGGTCACCCATCATCGGCGCGTTCGACGGCGAGCAGCTGCTGGCGTTCGTCTGGCTGGCACGCAGCGGGGCCACTGCGTTCGAGCTTTACGGCGGCGTATCCGCAGAGGGACAGAAGAAGCGCGTGAACTATGGCGTCAAGTGGGCCGCACTGCAGGCCATGCGCGGGGACGGGTGCTCACGGTACGACTTCAACGGGCTCCTCAACGACGGCATCTCTGACTTCAAGAAGCAGTTCGGCAAGCACGAAAACATGCTCCTGGGAACGTGGGAAAGCCGCTCTCGCCGTTCTACCCGGCCTACGCCCAAGCCATGCCCCTGGCGCGGAAGGGCATCCAGGCGGCGCGCCGGCTGGCGAAAACCGCAGCCGGCCGCGCCCGTGCCCTGCTCCGCCGCTAAAGGCCCGTAGTCACCGCAAACGCCAGGGCAGGCTCCGTGCTGCCTGCCACCGGGTGGACGTTCACCGGCGCTTCGGCGGCAGCCAGGAATGCGCTGCCGCCACGCTCGAGCTGCAGGTCCCCCTTCGGCGAATCAAGGTACACCTCGCCCGCAACCACGATCACCACGGCGGCCCCTGACTGGGCCAGCGGGACGGGGGCGGCGCCGGGCTGCAGTTCAATGCGCTGAAGCTGGAATTCCGCGAAAGGCGGGCGGTAGAGCTCCTGGTCAAGGACAGTCTTTTGGGCGTCGAGCATCGGCACGGCCACCGGGTGGAAGTCGATGGTGCGCAGGAGTTCGGGTACGTCGACGAACTTGGGCGTCAGCCCGCCGCGCAGCACGTTGTCCGATGACGCCATGACCTCCACGCCCAGCCCGTGGAGGTAGGCGTGGACGTTGCCGGCGGGCAGGTAGACGGCCTGGCCCGGCTGCAGGGAAATCCTGTTGAGAAGCAGCGAAATCAGCACGCCGGGGTCGCCCGGATACTTTTCGTTGAGGCTGATGACCGTTCCCAGCTCGGCCTCGTAGGGGGAGAGGGAGCCGTCGCCGGCGAGGAGCGCGGCCACCACCTGGGCAGTGGCGTCGGAGACGGCCTGGCCCCCGGTGATGAGGCGTTCGAACGCCTTCCGCAGGCCCGCCCCCTCATCGGCGTCGTCCAGGTCCGCCAGCAGCGCAGGCACGAGTGCCGGCACGTGCCCCTCCACTGTCTCAAAGGCGGACGCCACGTGTTGCAGGATCATCCGGGTACCGGCTGCCGGGCGGAACCCGCACAGTGCCTCAAACGGCGTCAGCGCGAAGATCATTTCCGGCTTGTGGTTGTCATCGCGGTAGTTGCGGTGGGGCGCATCGGGGGCCACGCCGTCGGCGTTCTCCCGGGCAAAGCCGGCCTTGGCCTGTTCCAGGCTGGGGTGGACCTGCAGCGACAGCGGCTGGGCGGCGGCGAGGATCTTTGCGAGGAAGGGCAGCCGGGGGCCGAACCGGGCCACGGAGTCCGCGCCCAGGAAGTGATCCGGATCCCGGACGATCAGCGCGTCCAGCGGGGTGGATGTGCCGTCTTCAGGCACGCGGGCCATGGACGGCGAGTCAGGGTGGGCCCCGATCCAGAGTTCCGCTTCGGGGCTGCCGGACTCGGGCCGGCCCAGGAGGGCCGCAATCGCCGTCGTCGAACCCCAGGCGTAGTCCCGGAGGACATTTTCAATCTCGTACAAGACCGGTTCCGTTTCTTTGAGTCGGGTTGCGGAAGGTTACAGCGCTGCGCACTGGCCGTTGGTGGCCACGAGTTGGCGGATCGCCTCTTCGTTTCCCGCCCGCTTGAGCTGGGTCAGGAGCTCTTCGGTGATGGGCTCGCCGTCCGGTGTGGTGGTCACCGGGGTAAAGTCCGACGGCGTGGGCTGCTGCGGCAGGCTGCCGCCGGCGGCGATGGTGGCGGGCAGTGTCCCTGCCGCCTGGACAGGCCCGGCGCCTGCCGCCGGTACCACCATGACGTCGTCGGCCACTCCTGCCGACTGGGCGCCCTGTGCGGACGCGGAGGCCAGCAGCTGGTCCACGCGCTCGTGGAGCTCGTCGAAGTTCGGAACCGTGGAGAAGGAAGCGTCGAAGTCCGGCGGGCCGATCGTGAGCCGCTTGACGTCCTGGCCTTTCGCCTTGATGGCCAGGTCCAGGAAACTGCCAAGCTGCGAGGCGGAAATGTTGGACTCCACCACCTGGGTGCCGGCTTTGGCGATGTCCTCGAACTTGGCAAGCAGCGTGGCCGGGTCGAGTTGCTTCAGCATGGCCTGCTGGACGCATTGCTGGCGCTGGATGCGGGCGTAGTCGTCAACGTATTCGCGTGACCGGCCGTACCAGAGGGCCTGTTGCCATCGAGTGTCTGCTCCCCGGCCGGAATCCACCCGAGGGGCATGCCGTGGGTCTGGCTGTAATCGTCGAAGTAGCCGCTCATGGGGACCCAGCCGCCGGCCTTGATCCTGATGCCGCCCATGGCGTCGATGAGCGTGGCAAAACCTTCCATATCCACCAGGACATAGGCCTGGATGGTCATACCCAGCGTTCCGGAGACGGCTTCCATGGTCGCCTGGGCTCCGGGATCGGCCACACCCGGGTAGAGGTCCGCGTATTCGTTGGTGACCTCGGTGTTGATCGCATTGATCAGGCACTCGTCGCCGCAGTCATAACCGTCGGGATAGATGGCCCGCATGGGCGAATCTTCAGTGAACTGCGCGTTCTGGAAATTCCGGGGGACGGAGATGATGGCCGTCTGGCCTGTTTCAGCGTCAACGCTCAGCACCGAGAGGCTGTCAGGACGCCGTCCCGTCCGGTCCTCGCCGGCGTCGCCGCCCATCATCAGGAAGTTGTAGCGCCCGTCAACAGGGTCAATGGCAGGGCCCGAGGAGAAGATGCTGCCGATGGCGTTGCGGCTGACATTGAGCAGGTAGGCGGCGTAGCCAAGCGAGCCGCTGCCCGCCACCAGGGCAAGCACCAGGGCAATGACGACGGCGGGCCGGGCCCGCGGCGCCAGCAGCACGGGACGGATGAGCCGCAGGGTGTTGATGAACAGGAGTGCCCAGCCAACGGCGAGGGCCACCAGGACGATGACAATCACCAGCGAGGCAAACGGGTTGGTGACCAGGGTGGCCAGTGCGGGCCGGTTGACGATGAGGAGAAGGACGGCCAGCAGCAGGGCGGCCCATACACAGAGCGTCACGCGGAGCGCGGCACGGCCCAGTTTACGGTCACCAGCCACCAGCTGGGCGCTGCCCGGGACCAGGAGGGTCAGCAGGATCAGGACGAAGGCGCGCTTGGTCCGGACCGGACCGGAGGCGCTGACCGGGTAGCGGACCGGATCCGTCAACGCGGTGTCGGTGGGCGATTGTGGAACTTTGCTGCTGGACATGCCGGCGGTCCTAACGGCTGCCCCGCTGGGAGCCGTTGCCTTCAGCGAAGACTTCGCTGACTTTTTGCCGGAGGTTGGCCCCCTTGCGGCTGGCCACGGCGTTGAGGTCGGACGCGAAATCCAACAGGTCGGTCCGCAGGGACGCGGCAAACTCATCGGTACCGGCAGCGAGGATCCGCACCGCCAGGAGGCCGGCGTTGCGCGCGCCGGCGATCGATACGGTGGCAACCGGCACACCGGCGGGCATCTGGACAATCGAGAGCAGCGAGTCCATGCCGTCAAGGGTCGTCAGGGGAACCGGAACACCGATGACCGGCAGGGGAGTGACGCTGGCCAGCATTCCCGGCAAGTGGGCGGCGCCGCCCGCTCCTGCGATGATCACCCGCAGGCCGCGCTCATGGGCTGTCTGCCCGTACCGGATCATTTCGGTCGGCATCCGGTGGGCGGAAACCACGTCCGCTTCAAATGGGATTCCGAATTCGGCCAGGGCATCCGCCGCAGCCTCCATCACCGGCCAGTCGGAGTCGGAGCCCATGACCAGACCCACCAGGGGGCTTGCGGCGGGGTTTGCTGTGGCGCTCATGCAGTCTCCTCGAAAGTGTGTGGCGCTTCGTCCGCCGCTGCCCGCCCGTCGCGGATGATGTTTGCCACCATGGTGGCGCGGCGCCGGACTGAATCGACGTCGGCCGTTGACGCGCCTATCAGGTTCACGTGGCCAATCTTCCGGCCCGGCCGCACGGACTTGCCGTAGCAGTGCACTTTGGCGGCCGGTTCGCTGGCCAGCGCCAGCGGGAACGCCGAATACAGGTCCTGGTTCCCGCCGCCAAGGAAGTTCTTCATGACCGTCACCGGGGCGAGGGCATCGGTAGCACCGAGTGGCAGGTTCAGGATGGCACGCAGGTGCTGCTCGAACTGGCTGGTCACTGCCCCGTCCTGGGTCCAGTGCCCGGTGTTGTGGGGGCGCATGGCCAGTTCGTTGATCAGGAAGCCGGCACCAACACCGGGGGTTTCGAACATCTCCACAGCCAGCACTCCGGTCACGCCCAGTTCGCCGGCAATCCGCAGGGCTGCGTCCTCGGCAGCCGCGGCAACCTCCACGGGGATGTCCAGGGCAGGGGCGATCACTTCGTCGCAGACACCGTTCACCTGGATGGTGTGCACAACCGGCCAGGCCCGTGCCTCGCCGTCGGGAGTCCGGGCGACCAGCGCTGACAGTTCCCGGGTGAACTCAACCTTGGCTTCGGCCAGGAGGGGGGCTCATCGCCTGGAACCAGTCTTCGGTGCCGGCTGCTTCCTCCGCCGAATTGATGACCCGGACACCCTTGCCGTCATAGCCGCCGCGGGGCGTTTTCAAGACCACAGGCCAGCCGGTGGCGTCACCGAAACTGACCAGGTCCGCAACATTGTCCACTGAGGCCCAGGCAGGATTGGGCAGTTCCAGCCTGTCGATCGCGGCGCGCATCACCAGCTTGTCCTGCGCGTGCACCAGGGCGTCGGGCCCCGGCTGGACGTTCACTCCGGCTTCCTGCAGGGCCCGGAGGTGGTCCGTGGGCACGTGTTCGTGGTCGAACGTCAACACGTCCAGACCCTGGGCGAAGTCAACCAGGGTCTGCAGATCCTTGTAGTCGCCCACCGGGGACGTGGAGACCGCGGCTACTGCCGACACGTCGTCTCCTTCAGCCAGGACACGGAGTTCGAAGCCGAGTGCAGTTGCTGCTGGGGCCATCATTCGCGCAAGTTGGCCGCCGCCAACCACACCTATTACTGGAAAAGTCACATGGGCCAGCCTACCGAAGACCGCCCGGTATCCCGGCTTCCGGCAGCGGCTGGGGAAGCGATTTTGTGTAACGTGGGGCTGCCCCGGGCATCCTTAGGGGGCTGGCTCCATGTTTTGGGGGCTAAAATGGGCCTCTGGCCAGGTGGCCCATAGTTTGGACGGCCATGGAGGGTCATGTATAACGCATTAGCAGATCGTATCCGGGGATTGGCCTCGCTTTTTTTGGCGCGAAGTGGCCAAGTTCGGCGCTGTCGGCGGTGTGGCGTTCGTCATCGACAACGGGTTGACGTACTACCTGATGCATGGCCCCATGTCGGACAGCGAAGCCAAAGCCAGGTTCGTGGGTGCATCAATAGCCACGGTCTTTTCCTGGATTGCCAACCGGTTCTGGACGTTCCGGCACCGCCGCCAGGACAACGTCCTGCGCGAATTCCTCATGTTCATCCTGATCAACGGCATCGGGATCGGCATCTCCACGGGCTTCACTGCGCTGGCCAAGTACGGTCTGGGGGTCACGGACAAGAACCTGCTGTTCTTTGCCGGCGTTTTCGGCATCCTGGTCGCCACAGTGGTGCGCTTCTTTGCCTACCGCTTCCTCGTCTTCAACAAAGAGCTCGACCAGGAGCCCGAGTTCTCGCACGACCACGAACTCATCGAAATCCACCACCACCAGAAGGAACACGCGGCCGCGGCCGAGCGCGAGCCTTCGCCGGACAGGCCAACCCAGCAGTAGGGTTCCGTCCGGCCAACTCGTCAGCTGCCGTGGATGCGTTCCGCTGCCAGCAACTTGTCCGTCAGTTCCACATCAGGATGGGTCAGCACGACGGAACCTCCTTGTTTCCAGGCGCCGAGGGCATGGGCCAGGGCTTTTTCCAGGCCGTCAGAGGCAGGAATGTGCAGCCGCACGCCCTCCTCGTGGGCCACAGCGAAGGTATCGAACAGTTCCCCGTGCAGGTGCCCCCTGCCGCGGCTGTCCACGATGGCGCAGGCACGCGGGTCCGGGTCGGCGTGTGACATGAAGACGTCGCCGTGGCTGCGGACTTCGGCCGCGTAGTCAATGCAGCCGGGTGCGAGCTCCCCCGACCAGCGCATAGCGAGGGCGGGCAGCGCAACCGCGATGACGGCGTCGTAGTTACCGTCTGCTGACTGGGGGTCGGCGGTGACCAGGAAATCGGCGTCTGGTTCCGCGAGCACCGCCTCAAGGCCAAGCTGCCACGCGGACAGCGCCCAGACCAGTGCCTTCCAGTGGGCCGGCAACTCCAGCCGCAGGCGCATACCCGGGGCGGCGTCGAGTTCGTCCTGGAGCAGGTTGCTGGTCTTGGCCACCCAGTTGTCCAGGACCCGGCCGGAGAGCTCCACGCGTTCCGCGTCCGGTCCATACCAAGTAAGGCGTGGAGCGGTGGAATTTCCTGAGCGGAGGGTTGCCATCAAATCGAGCGCGGGTGTAGTCATGGCACCATCCTGCCACTGGCGCAGGACGCGGTCACCGGGTGCATGCCATCAGGAGATGCCAAGGCTTAAAGTGATATTTCTCACAGGAGAAGGTAAGCGTGCTTGCTATTTGTCCGGTTTCGAGGTATTTTTCGCGCAATTGCGGGTTTTTTCGGCCCGTTTCCGCAGTCACGGGGGTCCCATGCGGTCTGCTCCACGGATGGGGAGGAAAAATCCCGGGCGTGGCGTGACGGTCGTTGGGGAAGTTCACTGATTATTATCCCGGCAGCGGCTTGACTCGCCCTAGTTACACGCGTGTAATTAGGTATCTAAAGCGACTGCGTAAATACCGGCACACAACCGAGTGCCTGCGTATCCAGGCAGGGGCTGAAACATCAGGAGGGTCGCCGTGGGGCATGTAGAGCGTATCCAGGAAGATGCCGTCGTGGCCGGTCAGGCAACGGCAAAGTACCGTGCACGGGGGGTGCCAGGTGACTGGTTCGTGGACCCTGCGGATCCCGGGGCTGCGGAGCGGTACAACCGTGATGCCAGCGGCCTCCTCGAAGACCAGGCCACGGCATTCCTTGCGGCGCATGAAGCCCTCCTGGCCGGGGACAGGACCCCGAAGACGAACTTGATCCGCCCATGGAAGTGCGCGCACCTGAAACCGTGCAGCCCGTCTGGATCGGACTGCCGTTCCAGCAGGACTTCGACGACGAAGGCGAGCTTGGGTGGCAGACTGACGCCTTGTGCGCCCAGACGGATCCGGAAGCGTTCTTCCCGGAGAAGGGCGGCTCCACCCGCGACGCCAAAAAGGTGTGCGGTGCCTGCAACGTACGGTCCCAGTGCCTCGAATATGCCCTGGCCAACGACGAACGGTTTGGCATCTGGGGAGGCCTGTCCGAGCGTGAGCGCCGGCGGCTGAGGAAGCGAGCAATCTAATTCACCAGGATGTCCTTGTCACTGCCGTTGTGGTCGCCCATAACGGCAGTGACTACCTGCCCAGAACCTTGTCAGCCCTGGCGGACCAGACCCGGCCCGTGGACCGCGCCATTGGCGTGGACACAGGCTCCCGCGATAACTCCCGCGCCCTGCTTGAGCGGGCGATGGGTGCGGCCAGCGTGGTCAGCCATGACCGCGGCAAAGGCGGCATGGGAGCCGCGGTGTCCGCCGGACTGGCGGCGCCGGCCGCCCGGAAGGCCAGCACCGAAGACGGCAGGCAGGAATGGATCTGGCTGCTGCATGACGACGCCGCCCCCGCCCCCGAAGCGCTGGCCGAACTGCTGGGCGCGGTGGAGCGGGCACCCTCCGTCACCGTCGCAGGCTGCAAACAGCTGGACTGGCACTCGGAACGCAGCCTGATCGACGTCGGACTCTCCACCAGCCGCTGGGCCGAGCGGCTCACCCTGATCGATGCCGACGAACTCGACCAGGGTCAGTACGACGGCCGCAGCGATACGTTCGCCGTCAATTCCGCGGGCATGCTGGTCCGCCGCGACATCTGGGAGCAGCTGGGCGGCTTCGACCCCGCACTCCCCGGCAGCGGCGACGACGTCGACTTCTGCTGGCGCAACCGCCTGGCGGGCCACCGGGTGGTGGTGGTTCCCGCGGCGCGCATGTTCCATGTAAGCCACAGGCCACACGCTTTGGGCAACCCGGCAGCGGCACGGAAGGCGCAGGTCCACCTGCGGCTGAAGCACGCCCCGGCATGGATGGTTCCCGTCCATGCCGTTGGCGCACTCCTTGGCAGCCTCTTCAGACTGGTAGTGAGTATTGCGCTGAAGGACCCGGGCCACGGTATTACCCAGTTCCTTGCCACTTTCGCTGCCCTGGGCAGGCCCCGGGCAGTGGTCCGTGCACGGCGGACGGCCCGGCAGACGCGCCGGATCCGCCGGTCAGTCATCCGCAAGCTGCAAACACCGCGGCGGGAAGTCTGGAGCCACCGGCGGTCCCTGATGGAAGCCATCGGCTCGGACGGCAGCCAGGCTGACGACCTCGAGCAGGACCCGCTGGCACACCAGCCCAGCGGTGACGCTTCCGACGATTTTGCCGCCCTGGCAACCACCAAACGCGGTTGGGTGGGCAACGGTGCCCTCGCGGCGGTCATCGTTGCTTCCGTGGCATCGCTGCTCGGCCTGGCAGGGCTTTTCCGCGCCGATGCGGTAGCCGGCGGTGCCCTGATCCCTGTGTCGTCCGCGCTCGGGGATATCTGGAACCACGCGTCCAACTGGTGGATCACGCTCGGCGCTGGTCTTCCGGGCAAAGGAGACCCGTTCGGCTACGTCCTGTGGCTTATCGGCGTCCTCGGCGGCGGCGACGGCAACGCTGCCATGGCCTGGCTGCTGCTCCTGGGTACGCCGCTGTCCGCCCTCGCGGCCTGGTTCGCAGCCGGAGGGCTGACGGTCCGCCGCCGGCTCCGCCTCACCGCAGCCCTTTTCTGGGCGGCCGCGCCTGCGCTGCAGGCAGCCCTGAACCAGGGGCGCGTCGGCGCCCTGGTGGCGCATGTCATGATCCCGCTCTTTGTCCTCGCCCTGCTGCGTGCCACCGGGTCGGCCGTGGGCCATGGGCGCTTTTCCCTCCCTGCGCCGGCTGACCGGCGCGGCGATAGACCCCCGGTCAGGCCCGGAATCAACGGTACGCCGTCATGGACCGCGGCCGCGGCAGCGGGCCTCGCCATGGCCGTCGTTACCGCTGCTGCCCCCTCACTCCTGGTCCCCGCCGCGGCGGTAGTCGTGTTCTGCGGGGTCGTGCTGGGCCGCCGCGGCCGCACCGTCTGGTGGGCGCTGCTGCCAAGTGCCGCGCTCTTCGTCCCGTTCGGCCTGTCCGTACTGGACAAGCCTCGGGCGCTCCTGCAGATCCCGGCCTGCCGCTGGGCTTCGATGCAGCGCCGCTCTGGCAGCAGATCCTGGGCCAGCCGCTGGAGTTTGCGCCGGATAAAGGCCTGGATGGACTGCCCTACTTCCAGGACGGGACCCTGCCCTGGGCCCTGCTGCTGGCACTCCTCCTGGCCGTCCCGGTCCTGGCGCTTGCCGTCGCCGGGCTGTTCAGCGGACACCGGGCCACGAAGGCGAAGGTGCTGTGGGCCGCAGCCCTGGTTGCCTTGGCAGGAGGCTGGCTCGCTTCACATGTCGCCGTCGCCATGGACGCTGACACCCTGGTGACGCCCTTTACGGGTCCTGTGGTTTCTGCTGCCTCGTTTGCGTTCCTGGGCGCCGCGCTCCTCGGTGCCGAACAACTCCTCACCGTGGCGGACAAGGCGGCAGCCGGCCCGGCCAGGCGGAGGACGGCCGTGCGCTCGGCCTTGGCTTTTGGCATGGTGCTGCTCCTCGTTCGCCCGTTGGCCGGGATGGCCGCCTGGTCCGCCCGGAACCTGCTTCGCCCGGCAACTGTTTCGGCCGCCGGGTCCCCGGCCGAGCCGCCCGCCGTGACGGGCACTGCCGAGCCCGGGGATTCCGGTTGGGGTACCCACCGGCTTGTCGAGGCTGCCAGCCCGCGCACCCTTCCCGCGACGGCCATTGACCGTGGAACCGGGCCGGAGCAGACACGGACGCTCCTGATCAGCACGGGCGAAAACGGCACGTTTGACGCCGCCCTGATGCGCGGGGCCGGTACCACGCTGGACGGCCTTTCTGCTGTCGCCGCCGCGCGCAACATCCTGGGTGCGCCCGGGGCCGAAACGGTCCGCGATGACGACGACGTCACCACAGCGGTCCGCCGGTCCGTCGCAACGCTGGTGGCCGGGCAGGGAGTGGACCCCCGCAGCGACCTCGAACAGCTCGGTGTGGGCTTTGTGGTCCTCCGGTCCGCTGACACGGCAGCCCAGCTCACCGCAAGCAGGATGGACGCGGTACCCGGCCTGGTGGCTGTGGGGCAGACCGACGTCGGATGGCTTTGGCGGGTCACCCCCCTCAACCAGCCGGTACTGCAGCCCGCTGACATAGCCCACCGGGTCCGGATCGTGAATGCCCAGGGCGCAACGGTCGCGCTGGTCCCGTCCGCGTTCGACGGCGTCGACGCCCCGGTCCCGGCAGGGCCCGAGGGCCGCCTGGCGGTCCTGGCGGAGCGGGCGGCACCCGGCTGGAGCGCATGGCTCGACGGCCGGAAGCTGACGTCCACCACGTCCGAATGGTCGCAGGCCTTCACGCTGCCCGCTTCCGGCGGCCAGCTGACCATCCGGTACGAAAACCCGTGGGCCCCCTGGGCAGGAATTGCCCAGGGCGTCGTGTTCGGGCTGACCATCATGCTGGCCATACCCATGCCCGCCCGGCGGCCGCGGACCGGCCTTTCCCGTGACGAGGGTTCCCTGCGTAAGGAACAGCAGAATGCATGAGCACACCATGTCCGCAGAGACCGCCGGGACTGAACAGATCCCCGGCGGGCCGGAGGCTGAACGTCCCGGCCGCAAGCGCCGTCCCGGTGCCCTCACCGGCGCCGCCACCGCAGCACTCGTCCTTGCCGGAACCGGCGCAGTGGTGGCCGCCGGGTCGGTGCTCCCTGCCCCCGAATCCGCACGCACCATTCCGGCTGCGGTGGCAGCCGTCCCGGCAGGGGAAAGCGTTGGGGTATGTCCCGGGCCGGCCCGGCTGCTGGAAGGCACGGAGGCAGGAACCGATCCGCAGTTCAGCCCGGTATCGGCCACAGCCGCCACCAGCGTGACCGCTGCCGTCCTTGGCGCATCCGGCGTGCTGCCGGCCAGCCGGTTGTCACAGCTGGACGGAAAGACCGCCGCTGATATCGCCGGAGACCCCGGACAGCCACCGGCCGAAGGGACCCGCCAGGAACTGCTGGCAGGCACCGTGGCCAGCCGGTCGGTGGACCAGATGACAGTGCTGAGTGCCGATGCCCTGGCCAACCAGCAGGCTTCCGCCGCTGGTGCCATGAAGTTCAGTGCCACCGACGGCGACCTGCAGGGAAGCGCTGCGGCCAACTGCCAGCAGCCCTCCAACGACCAGTGGCTGGCCGGAGCCAGCACCACGGTGGGTCGCGCCTCGGTATTGCTCCTCACCAACGCCTCCAGCACACCGGCCACCGTCAGCCTGGAACTCTTCGGCGGTGGCGGACAGATCCAGGCGCCCGGCAGCCGCGGCCTGCTGGTGGCTCCCGGCACCACACGATCCGTGGTGCTGGCAGGCCTGGCGCCGGGGGAGGAACAGCTCAGCGTTCGGGTACGGAGCGCCGGTGGTCCCGTGGCGGCGGCCATCCAGCAAAGCGTCCTGCGCGGGCTGACACCCGGAGGCGTGGATTTCATCGCCCCCGGTGCCGCTCCGGCCGTGCGCCAGGTCATGACAGGCGTGGATATCCAGGACCCGGCGGGAATTTCCGCGCTGACCGGAAAGTCAGGCTACGAGGACGCGGGGCCCGCCCTGCACGTCACGGTTCCCGGTGCCGCTGATGCGGTCGTGGAGGTCAAACTGTACGGCCGGGACGGCCAGAAGCCACTTCCCTCCGGCGGGGTAATCACGGCCAAAGCCGGCGCCGTCACCGAAATTTCCCTGGCGGGCATTCCGGCGGGCCACTACACCGTGTCGGCGGAGTCCGACGTCTCCTTCGTTGCCTCGACGCGCATCAGCCGCGGCCTCCAGGAGGACCAGCCGGCCGACGTCGCCTGGGCCGCCTCAGGAGTGCGGCTGGGCAGCCAGCACGTGGTGCCGGTTCCCCGTGGCGGGAGCCGCCAGTTGGTCTTTGGCGCCTTGGGCACCCGGGCCAGCATCAGCTACTCCGCCATCACGGCGGACGGGAAGGTACGCGCGCCGGCCACGGCCGATATTGCCGGCGGAACCACCGCGACCATTGCCGTACCGGACAAGGCCGACGACGCCGACGTGGTGGGCTATGTCGTGTCGGCATCGGGCGATGCCGCCTACGGCGCAGTGCTGGTCCAGCAGGACGGCCGGAACGACGTCGCCACCCTCGCCTTCCAGCCGGCAGCCGCAGGGCAGGAAACCGTGCCGGTCACCATCAGCTACTAGACGTGCCGGCCAGGCCGGCGCCGGTGCAACGGCGGCGGCCCGCCCGAGGGGGCGGGCGTCAGTAGCGGCGCCGGTACACAGGGTCCAGGGTTTCGGGGGCCACGCCCAGCATTTCAGCGGTGTGCTCCACCACGACGTCATGGACCAGGTCCTGCAGTTCCTCAACCCCGGGGCATGCCTGTTCCACCACCCGGCGATACACCGTGATCATCGGTCCATCCTCATCGGTGGCGGGGGAGTAGGACCCCATGGGGACCGGCGCCGAACTGGCAGCCAGGAGTTCCAGGTCCGGGGGGATCTCGTCGACGCCGAACCTGACACCGTCCAGGGTCTTCCCCCAGATGTCGTGCAGCCGCTGTGCGGAGTCCAGGACCATGTCATCAAAGCGGTCCGAGCGGGTCCGGTACCCGGGATGCGTGGGCAGCATCACCTCACCCCGGAGGCCGCGCCCATGGCGGTTCCGCCGGCGCTGCATGAAGCTCCTGCCTGCGGACTCTCCACCCTGGTCCTTGCGGGCATCCGGGTCAGCCAACCGGACCGTAAAGCCTGATTTCTGGTTCGATGACTGCATACATTGACTGTAAACCCGGGAAATGATTAACGCGATAGATTCCCCTTGAGGCGAAGACGCGTCACGTCCGGGGCGGCAATGCGGCTTTTTGGCGGCGGCAGCGAGTAGTCTGGGATGTCGTGGGAGCTATCCGTCAGTGTTCAAGATCTGCCTGCCGCCAGTCAGCGGTGGCTACCCTGACGTACGTGTACGCGGACTCCACCGCCGTCCTCGGTCCCTTGGCCACCTACGCTGAACCGCATTGCTACGATCTCTGCGAGCAGCACGCCGATTCGCTCACAGTGCCCCGTGGCTGGGAGGTGCTGAGGCTGGCCATGCCGTCCACGCCGCAGCAGCCCGGCCCCGATGACCTGCTCGCCCTCGCCAACGCGGTCAGGGACGCGGCGGCACTGCCTGTCCAGGCCCAGCAGCAGCCGGCGCAGCGCGGCCCGCACGCCGCACTGGAAGCCCCGGCCGGCACCGAGGGTACCCGCCGGGGCCACCTGCGCGTCCTGCGCGAGCCGTCCTGAAGCCGGTCTGGCGGTACGCTGGAACCTGCACACCAGTCCGCTACCGGCGCCAGCGCGCCCGCCAGGGAGCATGAACCCAATGCCAAAGATTAGTCCTGAACTGCTGTCCGTCCTGCGTTGCCCCGTGACGGGTTCACCCCTGGTCCAGGACGGCGACGAGCTGGTGGCCACCGCCGCCGCGGAAAGCGGCGCAAAGCCCCGCTACGCCATCGAGGACGGCATCCCGCTCCTCCTGCCGCCGGAGTTGCTGGCCGCGGCTACGTCGGCGGGCTCGGACCAGCACGATTCCGACCGTCATCAGCCCGGACAGGCCGCTTCCGCCGTCTAGCGCCGCACGGCTTCCCCCGCACTCATTGGCGCCGCAGGCGCCAGAACACCGCGTCGTCCAGCACGGACACAGCAGCACCGGATACAGCAAAGGACCACCATGACTTTCGACTACAAAGTTGCCGACATCTCCCTGGCTGAAGCAGGGCGCCACCAGATCCGCCTGGCCGAGCATGAAATGCCCGGCCTCATGTCCCTGCGCGAGGAATTCGGCGCCAGCCAGCCGCTGAAGGGTGCCCGGATCGCCGGTTCGCTGCATATGACCGTGCAGACCGCCGTCCTGATCGAAACACTGACCGCGCTGGGTGCTGAGGTTCGCTGGGCCTCATGCAACATCTTCTCCACCCAGGACGAAGCCGCGGCAGCCGTCGTCGTGGGCAACGGCACCCCGGAGGACCCGCAGGGCGTGCCGGTCTTCGCCTGGAAGGGCGAAACGCTTGAGGAATACTGGTGGACTGCCGAACAGATCCTCACCTGGCCCGGCGCGGAATCCAACCCCGAGCTGGGTCCCAACATGATCCTCGACGACGGCGGCGACGCCACCATGCTGGTGCACAAGGGCGTGGAATTCGAAGCGGCCGGCAACGTCCCGTCCGCCGGTCCCACGGACTCGGAGGAATACGGCATCTTCCTCGACGTCATCCGCCGCTCGATCGCAGCAGACCCGCAGAAGTGGACCCGCACCGCCTCCACCATCAAGGGCGTCAGCGAGGAAACCACCACCGGTGTCCACCGCCTGTACCAGCTCGCTGAGCAGGGAAAGCTGCTGTTTCCCGCAATCAACGTCAATGACTCGGTCACCAAGAGCAAGTTCGACAACAAGTACGGAATCCGGCACTCCCTGCCCGACGGCATCAACCGGGCCACGGACGTCCTCATGGGCGGCAAGGTCGCCGTCGTCTGCGGCTACGGCGACGTCGGAAAGGGCGCCGCGGAGGCGCTGCGCGGCCAGGGATCACGTGTGATCGTGACCGAAATCGACCCCATCTGCGCGCTGCAGGCAGCGATGGACGGTTACCAGGTGGCCCGGCTCGAAACCGTCCTTGCCCAGGGCGACATCTTCATCACCACCACGGGCAACAAGGACGTCATCATGGCCGAGCACATGGCCGGGATGAAGAACAAGGCCATCGTCGGCAACATCGGGCACTTCGACAACGAGATCGACATGGCCGGGCTGGCAAGGACCCCCGGCATCAAGAAGGTGGAGATCAAGCCGCAGGTGCACGAATGGGTGTTCGAGGCCGGAACCGACGCGGAACGTTCCATCATCGTGCTGTCCGAAGGCCGCCTGCTGAACCTGGGCAACGCCACCGGGCACCCGTCCTTCGTGATGAGCAACTCCTTCGCAAACCAGGTCATCGCCCAGGTCGAGCTGTGGACCAAGAAGGACCAGGCCGACGGCCGGCGCGAGTACGAGAACCAGGTGTACGTCCTGCCCAAGGTCCTGGACGAGAAGGTGGCCCGGCTGCACCTCGACGCCCTGGGCGTGGAGCTGACCGAGCTGACCAAGGACCAGGCCGAGTACCTGGACATCGACGTCGCCGGCCCGTACAAGCCCGAGCACTATCGTTACTAAGAAGTAAAGTACCCGGGTGCCCCGAGCACCCGGGTCGTTACTTCCAACCCCCTAGGATCGGAACATGGAGCCGGAAGCCCAGCCGCGCCGCCCGCGGACAGCAAAAAAAGATTCTCATCGTCGCCGTCGTCTGCCTCCTGGCAGCTGTCGGCGGCGTTTTCGCTGCCGTCGCACCGGGACTCGCCGGCGCGGTGCTGGAATCGGAAGCCGGCTCCGCCGTCCGGACCTCCCCGGGCCTGGCCGCCCCCGTCGTCGCCCCGGTGAAGTCGGACGCGGCGCCCGCGAACGGTGCCAAGCAGGTCAACCCCGCGGCCCCGGTATCGCTCAAGGTCAGCAACGGCACCATCGAGCGTGTGACGTTGACCAGTACGTCGGGTGAAACGGTGGAAGGCAGCATTGACGCGGCCGGCACCGGGTGGACCGCTGCCGGTCCGCTCAAGTTCAACACCGACTACAGCTACACCTATGTGGTGAAGGACGGCGCCGGCCGCGAAACAAGCACCACCCAGTCCTTCAGCACTGTCTCCAGTTCGCATGAGGCCGACGCCGCCATCTACCCGCTGGACGGCATGAAGGTGGGCGTGGGACAGCCGCTGCAGATTATCTTCAGCGAACCCGTCCTCAACCGGGACGCCGTGGAAAAGGCCATCAAGATCACCAGCAGCGCCGGCCAGGTGGGTGCGTTCCACTGGCACAGCGACAAGATGGTCCGGTACCGCGCCGAGGGTTTCTGGGTTGCCAACTCCACCATCTCGATGGACATGCAGCTGTTCGGCGTGGACCTGGGCAACGGCCAGATAGCGAACTTCAACAAGAAGGTCAACATCGCGATCGGTGACAAGAAGGTGGCCGTGGCTGACGCCGCAGCCCACACCTTCACCCTCAGCATCAATGACCAGCCGGTCAAGACCTTGCCGGTGAGCATGGGCGACAAGCGCTTCCCGTCGGCACGCGGCTACGGGGTGTTGATGGAGAAGAAGCGCTACGACCATTTCCGTGCCTCCAGCATCGGCTTGAAGCCGGACGATCCCGCGTACTACGGGGACGTGGATGTGGAGTACACCATCCGCCTCACGCTCAGCGGCGCATATATCCACCAGGCACTCGAATCGGCCTACCCCTTCATCGGCAACACGAACGTTTCACACGGCTGCATCGGATTCGCTCCCGACGGCGCTGCCTGGGTCTTCGACAACATGGGCACCGGGGACGTGGTGCATATCGTGAACACCGAAGGTGACTTCGCAGCGCACGACGACGGCTTCGGGGACTGGAACATCCCCTGGAGCGAGTACGACAACTGACGTCAGCTGCTGAACGGCAACCGGTGCAGGCGCTCGCCCGCCTCCGTGTTGCGGCGGCGCAGCTGCGTCAGCCTGGCGAGTTCGCGGGAACGGCGTTCGGCAACGACGGCGGCAAGGAAGTCGTCCGCGCTGGTCCCCGCCGGCGGGGGCGGGGCCACATGGGCAGCCAGTTCGGTGGCAATCGACGCCGCCATTCCGGCGCGTGACAGAGGTGCCATCCGGTGGGCCTGGCGGATGAACTGGGAAGCCCGTCGGGCCGTTGCGTCGGGAATTCTTCCAATATCCGCATGCGCTGCCCAGGCGTGCAGCCGTGGCGGGACGAAGACGGGAACTGCTTCTTCCACCGGCACCCGGGTGCGGATGGCATGGGTTCCCGCCAGCAGGTCGCCCAGCCGGCGCGATTTGTCGTTGAAGAGCGCCACCGCCAGCGCGAGCCCGCCCAGGGTCAGGTAGACCTCCAGGAACCCGGTGAGGCCGCGGATGAGGGCATGCCGGAAGCGGATGGCACCGCCGTCGTCCCGGACCACCCGCAACCCTGCTGCCAGCTTGCCCAGGGACAGGCCCCGGCTCAGGGTTTCCACTGCCACCGGGAGGATCACCAGGCAGAAGATAACGCTGGACAGGACCAGCGCACGCATGGCTGCCTCATCCAGGTCTTCGCCGGCCGCCGCCAGGCCAATGAGGATCACCACCAGCAGCACGGCGTGGAAGAGGACGTCGAGGACAAGCCCCAGCGCACGCGCGCCAAACGAGGCGGGGCGCAGTTCCAGGACCACTGCCTCGCCGGTGACGATCGACCCCACAGCAGGTACCCCCTCGCGGCTGACGGTGCGGACGGTCAAAGTCTAGTGCCGTGCCGCTAGGCTGGTCGCGTGGATATGGACGCCTTCTCCGCGGTGAACGGGGACAAGTGGGCACGGCTGCACGAACTCGCCGCCAAGGGCAGGCTCAGCGGGCGGGAAGCCGATGAGCTGTTGGCCCTCTACCAGTCCGCGTCCTCCAACCTGTCCCTGATCCGTTCAATTGCCCCCGAAAGCGGCCTGTCCGCCTCGCTTTCTGCCACGCTTGCGCTGGCCAGGACCAGGTTCACCGGCGCGCGGTCCAATCCGATGGCCGACCTGGCACGGTTCTTCGTGGTGGCGCTCCCGGCCGCTTTCTACCGGCTCACCTGGCTCACCCTTGCCTGCGGGCTGGCGTTCGTTGCCATCGGCGCCGCCTATGCGCTCTGGATTGGAACATCCCCCGAAGCCCTGCGGGCGGTGGCTTCCGAGGCCGCCGCCAGGCAGTACGTGGAGGAGGACTTCATCGACTACTACTCCGAGAACCCGGCAGCGTCCTTCGCCGGCGCGGTGTGGACGAACAACGCCTGGATCAGCGCCCAGGCGGTGGCGCTGGGCATCACCGGCATCTGGGTACCCATGATCCTGTACGGCAACGCGCAGGGCGTGGGGATTGCGGCAGGAGTCTTCGCCGCTGCCGGAAAGTCCGACGTCTTCTTCAGCTACATCCTGCCGCACGGCCTGATGGAACTCACCGCCGTCTTTATCGCGTGCGCTGCCGGCCTGCGGATCTTCTGGGCCATGGTCTCGCCCGGTCCCCGGACCAGGGGCCGCGCGGTGGCCGAGGAAGGCAGGTCGCTGATCACGGTGGCACTGGGCCTGGTCCTGGTCCTCTTTGCCTCCGGCCTCGTCGAAGCGTATGTCACGCCCAGCCCGCTTCCGGTGTGGGCCAAGATCGGCATTGGGGCGGCCGTCCTGGCTGCCTACTGGGTGTACGTCCTGGTGTGGGGGCGGCGCGCCTACCTGGCCGGGGAACGTGGCGACCTGCGCCGCGAAGATGCCGGGTATACGGAAATCGCTGCCTGAATCGTTGTAATCCGGCCGGGGTGGTTCCTCGCTCCGCGTTAGCCCCGGACTGTAGGCTCGTGAACAGATAAAACGTGCGCCAGCAGACCCTGGCGCGGCGTGTCAACCCTACGGAAGTGACGCTGCTGTGAAAGACGAAACACCGGCCCGCGCCAAGAGCGCCGCGCCGCAGCCGGAACCGTTCCTGGATACGTCCGGCGACTCCGACGAGCCCGCCTTTTCGTGGCTGACCCCGGCCGGTACGGACCCTGCCCGGACCGCAGGCGAACCCGGCTCCACCGAAGACCCGTCCGCCGCTGCCGGTTCAACTGCCGTTCCGGGGAATTCCGGAGGAGAGCCGGAGTCCGGAAATTCCCAGCCGGACAGCAGGGCCGGCCGGAAAGCGGCCGAGGCAGCTGCCCTGCCTTCCGACAGGACCGCACCTTCCGGGACTGAACCTTCTCCTGACACCGCACGTTCTTCCGGGGCTGAAGCTTCGGACGACTCCGAAGCACCCGGCCGCGAAAGCACGCCGGTCTTCCGGGAAACCCTCGAAACCTCGGCCCTGCAGGTGCGTCCGCCGCAGGAAGAGGTGGAACGGCGCAACGCGGAGCGGGAGAGCGCGGCCAACGCCAAACCGGTGGCCCCACGGGTCATGCAGGTCCTGCTGGCCATCATCTTCCCGGTGGTGCTCCTGGTCCTCGCCGTGCGAGCGGTGACCAGCCCGCTGTTCCTGTGGGTGGAATACAACCGCCCCGGCTTCCCGGGCGACGGGTACGGTTTCAGCACGGATGACCGGATGACGTATGGCTCCTACGCCGTCGACTATTTGAGCAACTGGTCAGGCCCCCGGTACCTTGGCGACCTGGTGCACCGCAGCGGGGACAAGCTGTTCAAGGACGGCGAAGTCAGCCACATGGCGGACGTCAAGCTGGTCATCCTGTCCACTTTCGGTGCAGGGGTTCTCCTGCTCCTCCTGGGCCTCATCGCTGTCCTCTACCTCCGGAAGCGCAGCACGGGGGGAGTCCGCCGTGGCCTGTTCGCCGGCTCCATCGTCACCCTGGTCCTCATCCTGGGCCTTGGCACCCTGGCGTTCCTGGGCTGGCAGCAATTCTTCACCGAGTTCCACCGGATCTTCTTCGCGGATGGCTCCTGGACCTTCAGCCTGGACGACACCCTGATCCGGCTGTTCCCCGGCCAGTTCTGGATCGACGCCGGCATCGTCATCGCCGGCCTGGTGCTGCTGACGGCGCTGGTGACGCTCATCCTCACCTGGCCGACGCGCCGCCGCCGCGGCCTGCCGCCCAAGGAGGCGGCGGCCGATCAGGCGTAGAGCCTGGCAATCTCCGCCTGGAAGTCCTGCACGACGGCGGACCGCTTCAGTTTCAGCGAAGGGGTCAAATGCCCTGACTCGACCGTGAACTCCGCGTCCAGCAGTGTAAAGGAACGGATGGATTCGGCCTTGGATACCAGCTGGTTGGCGTGGTCCACGGCATCCTGCACCGCTTCCAGCACGCCGGGATCGGATGTTGCTTCCCGGACCGTCAGGGCGGAAGGCCGCGCTCGGAACGCCAGTTCTCGAGTCCTTCCGGATCGAGGGTCACCAGCGCCGAGACGAACGGCCTGCCGTCTCCGACAACCACGGCATGGCCCACCAGCGGGTGTGCCCGGATCACTTCCTCGAGCGGTCCCGGAGCCACATTCTTTCCGCCCGCGGTAACCAGCAGGTCCTTTTTCCGCCCTGTCACCGTGAGGAACCCGTCGGCGTCCAGCACCCCAAGGTCCCCGGTGCGGAAAAAGCCGTCCACGAAGGCCTCGGCGTTGGCGGCCGCATTCCCGTGGTAGCCCTTGAAGACGCCGATGCCCTTGACCAGGATTTCGCCGTCTTCGGCCACCCGGATGGTGGTGCCGGGGATCGGGATCCCCACCGACCCCACCCGTGTCCGCGACGGGGTGTTGGCCGTGCACGGCGCGGTGGTCTCGGTCAGGCCGTAGCCCTCCAGCACCGGGATGCCCGCGCCGCGGAAGAAGTGGGCGTCATCGTGGGCCAGGGGGCTCGCACCGGACACGGTGTACCCCACCTGCCCACCGAAGGCCTGCCGGAGCCGGGGATACAGGAGACGGTCGAACAATCCGTGCCGTATCCTGCACATCAGTCCCGGGCCGGTACCCTCGCCGCGGCTCTGCTTGTCCAGGTCCCGGGAGTAGGCAATGGCAGCGGCCGAGGCGGCCTGGAACAGCCTGCCCTTGCCGGCCACCACTGCCTTGTGGGCGGCCGTTGCCCGGACCTTTTCGAAGATCCGCGGGACCACCAGCAGGAACGTGGGCTTGAAGGTCCCCAGATCCTCCAGGAGCTGGGCCGCGCCAGGGTATGTCCCAGCGTTGCGCCCGCCGTCAGGCATACCACCTGGACCGCCCGCGCCAAAACATGGGCCAGCGGCAGGAACATGAGCGTGCGCGCCTGGTCCTGGACCAGCAGTTCCGGAAGGAACGCGACAATATTCTTGGCCACCAGGGCGAAGTTTCCATGGGTGATCTCGCAGCCCTTGGGATTGCCCGTGGTGCCCGAGGTGTATACGAGGGACGCGACGTCGTCCAACCCCGCACGGCTGCGGTGCCGCTCAAGCTCGGCGTCACTGACCCCGGCGCCGGCAGCGGCGAGGCTGGCGAGGTTGGGGGCCTCGCCGTCGCTGTCCATCCGTACCACGTTCACCAGCCGGTCCCGGAGCGGGGGTGAGCCGGCAACAACCCCGGTAACGAGTTCCGCCATCGCCCGGTCCTGGGCGAAAACACGCCGAACGCCCGCATCCCGAATGATCCACTCCACCTGCCGGGTGGATGAGGTCTCATAGATGGGGACGGTCACGCCGCCCGCGAACCAGATTGCGAAGTCCACCAGCGTCCATTCGTAGGACGTGGCGGACATAACGGCCACGGTGTCGCCGGGCTCAAGCCCGCCGGCGATCAGCCCCTTGGCCAGGGCGCTGACATCCTGCAGGAACTTTGCCGCCGGAACATCCACCCAGCCATTGGGGCCCTTGCGCCGGTAGAGGGCGTGGGCGGGATTGGCGGCGTGCTGCTCCAGGAGCAGGTCCGTGACGTTGCTGCCGGCATCGAGCTCCACCAGCAGTTCCGTGCTTGCTTCTCTCACAGCAGGTCTCCGTTCCGCTGCCGGGCCGCGGCAGCGGCTTCGATCGGGTCTGATTGCAATCCTGCCCTAGATCCAGGACGGCATCCACATCCGCACCCGCCAGGCGTCGTAGGGGATGACCTCGGCTGCCCAGATGGGGTAGAAGAAGGACGAGAGCACGACGGCCGCCGCCACGAACAGGGCCACCAGGTACAGGCCCGCGCGGCGCCGCCATGGCGGGTCCCCGGCCCGCCCCAGGACCAGGCCCAGGCAATAGACGAGGGCCAGGACCAGGAACGGCTCGAAGGAGACGGCGTAGAAGTAGAACATGGTCCGCTCCGGGTAGAGGAACCACGGAAGGTACCCGGCGCCGACGCCGGCGAGGATCGCACCGGCCCGCCAGTCACGCCGGCCAGCCCACCAGAACAGCAGGACCACCAGGGATATGACGGCGGCCCACCAGATCAGGGGGTTGCCCACGGACAGGATGGCTGAGGTGCATTTCGCCACGGCACATCCCGGCGTGCCCTGCTCCGGGGATTCATAGAAGAACGACGTCGGCCTGCCGAGTACCAGCCAGCTCCAGGCACTTGCCTCATACGGGTGCTCGGAGCCGAGGCCCTGGTGGAACGTGTAGGCCTCGCGGTGGTAGTGGGCGAGGGACCTGATGGAGTCCGGCAGCCAGCCCCATTCAGCGGACGGATTGCTCTCCGCCCAGCGGCGGAAGTAGGCATCCTCCGAGCGGAACCAGCCGGTCCAGGTAGCCCCGTACACCAGGAATGCCACGGGGACGGTGCTGAGGAACGCCGGAATCCCGTCCTTGATGGCCCCGCCGCTGATCCAGCCGCGGATTCCTGCCACGCGCCGGGCACTGAGGTCCCAGATGACTGTGAGGAGGCCAAACCCGGCCAGGAAGAACAGCCCGGACCATTTGGTGCCCACAGCGAGTCCCAGGCAGATTCCGGCCGCCAGCCGCCACCAGCGGATCCCGAGCCAGGGACCGGTCAACAGCATTTGGGCCGGCGGCTGTCCGCCGTTCCGGGCCGCCGCCTGCGCCAGGCGTGCGGCGAGCCGGCGCCGCCCATCGTCCCGGTCCAGCAGCAGGGCACCGAAGGCAGTGAGGATCCAGAACATCAGGAAGATGTCCAGCAGGGAAGTCCTGGACATCACCAGGTGGTGCCCGTCCACGGCAAGGAGCAGGCCGGCGGCGCCGGCCAGCGGGAGGGACCGGAACAGTTTCAGGGCTATCAGGGCCAGGAGCAAGATGGAAAGGGTGCCGGTGAACGCTGCAGCGAACCGCCAGCCAAAGGAATTGTCCGCGCCGAACAGGGCCATCCCGGCGGCGATCATCCACTTGCCCACCGGCGGATGGACCACGTATTCGGGGGAGGGGAGCAGCACCGACGGATCGCCGGCGTTGAAGGAATCGTTCGCCTTGTCCGGCCAGTTGCGCTCATAGCCGCTGATGAGGAACGAGTACGCGTCCTTGACGTAGTACGTTTCGTCAAAGACCAGCTTGTGCGGGGCGTCCAGCCGGACGAAGCGGAGGATCCCGCCGGCCACCGCCGTCAGCACCGGAACCAGCAGCATCCACAGCCGCAGCGACGGCGGGTAGTCCCGCCAGGAGCGCACTTCCCCGAGGAGCCGTGCGTACAGCGCTTCGCGTGTGAAGGCCTCTGCCGGGCGGCTGATCCATGGCCGGCCCGCCGGGCCGCCTTCCATCGGGGTTTCCCCTCCGCTGGTTGGTGCCTCCGGGGAGTCCTGGCCGGCGGCGGGGGGAGCGGGATGTCCGGCGCTGAGCCGTGCAGCTTCCTGCGGCTGCGTCGAGGTCTGCGTCACGAGCCCATGCTACCTTTTGCGGCTGGCAGTCCCCCCGGCAGTAGGCTGGAGGCGTGGACCCTCACCCCAGCACCCCGCCAGAATCCGGCCCGGCAGCGGCAGGACGCATCATCCTGGCCGCCACTCCGATCGGAAACACGGGCGACGCCTCCGCCAGGCTGGTGGAACTGCTGGCGACAGCGGACATCGTTGCCGCTGAAGACACCCGCCGCCTGCACCGGCTGGTGCAAAGCCTCGGCATCACGGTGGCGGGGCGGATCATCAGCTACCACGAGCACAATGAGGCGGCCAAGACCTCGGAACTGCTGGACCAGGTCAGGACCGGCAGCACGCTGGTGATGGTGACTGACGCCGGCATGCCGTCCGTGTCCGATCCCGGCTTCCGGCTGGTGGAAGGCGCAGTGGCCGCCGGACTGACGGTAACGGCGGTTCCCGGGCCTTCCGCCGTCCTGACGGCGCTGGCCCTCTCCGGCCTGCCGACTGACCGTTTCTGTTTCGAAGGTTTCCTTCCCCGGAAAGCGGGCGAACGGGCAGCCCGGCTGGCCGAGCTTGCCGGCGAACGCCGCACCATGGTCTTTTTCGAGGCGCCGCACCGGCTTGAGGCCATGCTCCGGGCGCTCAAGGAACGTTTCGGGCGGACCGGCGGGTGGCTGTCTGCCGCGAACTGACCAAAACCTACGAGGAAGTCCTCCGCGGCCCGCTCGGCGAGCTCCTGCAGTGGGCGGAAAACTCCGACGTCAGGGGCGAGATCGCCGTCGTGGTGGCCGGTGCGCCGGAACAGGCAGCGGGCACCCCCGAGGACCACGTCGCGGCGGTGAACGACCTGGTGGCCCAGGGCATCCGGCTCAAGGAAGCCGTGGCCGCTGTTGCCGAGTACGTCCGGGTAAGCAAACGGGAGCTCTATTCCGCCGTGCTGGCGGCCCGCTGACAGGCGCCTGGAAGCCTGCAGGTTCTGCTGTGCAGGTGCACAGCAGAACGCGGGCCGGGCAGTGCGCAGCGGCGTAGACCCCGGGCGAATCCCGGCAGTAGTCTGGCTCTTAATCAGCCTGATGGGTCCGGCCGTTCCGGCCGCAGCGGAGGGCTGCCACCAACCCTACTGACGAGGGAGTCATCGTGACTGTCACCGCACAGCCGGCCGTAAGCGCGGACCGCGAAAGCCAGCTTCTGGCCTCTGTTCCCACCGGATTGCTGATCAATGGCGAGTGGCGCGATGCCGCTTCCGGCAAGACGTTCGACGTCGAGGATCCCGCCACCGGCAAAGTCCTGCTGAGCATCGCCGACGCCGGCGCGGAGGACGGTGCCGCAGCACTGGACGCTGCCGTGGCCGCGCAGGAATCCTGGGCGAAGGTGCCCCGCGGGAACGCGGCGAGATCCTGCGCCGTGCTTTTGAGCTGGTGACCGAGCGGGCCGAGGACTTCGCGCTCCTGATGACCATGGAGATGGGCAAGCCCCTGGCCGAAGCCCGCGGCGAAGTGACGTACGGCGCCGAGTTCCTGCGCTGGTTCTCCGAGGAAGCCGTCCGCGCCTTCGGCCGCTATTCCGTTTCCCCGGACGGCAAGTCCCGCTTGCTGGTCACCAAGAAGCCGGTGGGCCCCTGCCTGCTGATCACGCCGTGGAACTTCCCGCTGGCCATGGCCACCCGCAAGATCGCCCCCGCCGTGGCCGCAGGCTGCACCATGGTGCTGAAGTCCGCGAACCTCACACCGCTGACCTCGCAGTTGTTCGCCGCGGTTATGCAGGAGGCCGGCCTGCCCGCCGGCGTCCTGAACGTCATCCCCACATCCACAGCAGGCGCCACGACCGGGCCGCTGATCAAGGATGCCCGGCTGCGCAAGCTCTCCTTTACCGGGTCCACGGAGGTGGGCCGCCGCCTGCTGTCCGACGCCTCGGAAACCGTCCTGCGGACCTCGATGGAGCTCGGCGGCAACGCCCCGTTCGTCGTCTTCGAGGACGCCGACCTGGACGCCGCCGTCGCCGGGGCCATGCTGGCGAAGCTGCGGAACATGGGCGAGGCCTGCACCGCGGCCAACCGGTTCATCGTGCACGAGTCCGTGGCCACCGAATTCGCGGAGAAGTTTGCCGCGAAGATGAAGGAAATGACCACCGCACGCGGCACCGAACCCGAGTCCAAGGTGGGCCCGCTGATCGACGCCAAGAGCCGTGACAAGGTCCACGAGCTGGTGTCAGACGCTGTGGCCTCCGGTGCGAAGGCCGTCCTGGGTGGCGCTCCGGTGGACGGGCCGGGCTACTTCTACCAGCCCACCATCCTGGCTGGCGTCACCGAGGGAACCCGCATCCTGTCCGAGGAAATCTTCGGACCCGTGGCCCCGATCATCACCTTCTCCTCGGAAGATGACGCCGTCCGCCTGGCCAACAACACCGAGTACGGTCTGGTGGCCTACGTCTTCACCAAGGACCTGAACCGCGGCATCCGGATGGGCGAACGCCTTGAGACCGGCATGCTGGGCCTGAACGCCGGCGTCATCTCGAACGCGGCAGCACCCTTCGGCGGCGTCAAGCAGTCCGGCCTGGGACGCGAAGGCGGCCTGGAGGGCATCGAGGAATACCTGTACACCCAGTACATCGGCATCGCCGACCCCTACGCGGGATAACAACCAGGGGAGTGCTTCGGCCCGGGCAGGCGAGCCCGGGCCGCAGGCCGCCGCCCGCCCTTACCGTGAACGCACGGGCAGGGCGCGGGAGGCGGCCTTTGCCGTTGCGGCGAGAAGCCGTCCCGCCGCCCGGAAAGGTGCCGCGACCATCCGTCCCAGCCGGCCCATGACTGACGGCGGAAGCCAGGCGGCGCGGAACCGCTGCCACCGGGTGGCGTTGCAGCGCAAGGCGAACTCCAGGGCTCCAATGTGTTCCGCCGGGTCGGCGCCGCCCGCATCCTGCCGCTCCCGCCCAGGGCCGCCCGTGTTTGGCCCCGCCGGCTGGGGCCGGCCGTACCTGTACCGCTCGAAATCCGAGGTGAGAACCCCCACGGCCCGATGGGCAGCCGCATCCATGCCGCCGGGTTCCCCAAAGCGGCTGCGAAGCCGGCCGGCATAGGCCCGCGGGGTCTCGCTGGGGACCGGGGCCACCCCGAAGTCGGTACCCAGGTCCACCACTTCGCTCCACGCCAGCGGGACAGCCTCACCCGGGTTCCTGGGCCGGAGGCGACGGGTCCGGGCAGTGGCCCGGACCAGGTGCGGTGACGCGGCCAGCAGGGCCGCACCCAGGACTGCGCCGGCGCCGATCAGGAACGGCAGGAGCTGCAGGCCGGCGTCCGTGCCGCCGCCCGTGCCCGGAACCGGAACAGGGGCAGCGCTGGGCGCGGGGGCTGGCGCCGGAGTGGCGTCAGGAACCAGGTCATCCCCATTGTCGACTGCACCCGGGGCGGATGGGGACGAGGACTCGCTCGCGTAGCCGGGAACCACGCCGCGGGAGGGGGTGGGCTCGAAAGGCACCCAGCCCACGCCCTGGAAGTACAGTTCCGGCCAGGCATGTGCGTCGCGCGCATCCACCTCGAACTCGGGAAGCGCTCCCTGGCCGGCCACCGTGACAGTGGCTCCGGTCAGCCTTCCCGGAGCGTAGCCCACCGCGATCCGGCTGGGGATACCTTCCAGCCTTGCCATGACGGCCATGGCCGATGCGTAGTGGATGCAGTAGCCGCTCTTCTGCTCCAGGAAGTCAGCCAGGACGGACAGGCCGTTGCCGTCATAGCCGTTCTGGACCGGTGACTGCAGGGAATAAGTGAACTCTGCCGAGCGAAGGTACCGCTGGATGGCCATCGCCTTCTGGTACGGGGTGTTGCCGGGGCCTGCCACGGTCCCGGCAGTGGTCCGCACGATCTCCGGCACGTTGCCGGGGATCCTGGTGAAGTCCTCGGGAATGTTCTGCAGCGGCGCGGAGGACTGCGCCAGGAGGTCGGCGGAAAGGTTCGGCACCGACGACGTGACCACGTATTCCTGCCGCCGGGAGGTGGTGTCCGAACCCTTGATGCTGAGGGTGGCCGGATCCCAGGTCCAACGGCCGTCCAGCCCCCGCACTGATTCGGGAGCGTACGGTGCCGGAAGGTAGGGGCTGTTGAAGGAGCCGGTATCGATGGCAGTCACCTGCTGCACCTGGTCGCTTGCCGGGGCGGCGTAGCCGGGGTCGATCTGCCCCACGAGCGGAAGCCGGGAGGCGTTGCGGTCGTCCGGGCCCCAGGATTCGCCGTCGAAGTTGTCCACCGTGACCGACCGCAGGTAGAGCGGGCTGGCCGCATTGGTGGCGTAGGTGATCCGGCCGCTGCCGTCAGGGGCCCGCAGGCTGTTTCCCAGGGTGATCATGGGGTTCAGTCCGGTGGAGGTGCCCCACGGATTGAGCCGGGAGCCCTGCGGGAATGTCCCTGGTCGAACCCGGGGATGGCCAGTGCAACCAGTTGGGTGACAACCAGGGCAGCGGCACCCGTCAACGCTGCCCGCCGGACCTGCCCGGGGGTCCGCGCGGAATCGGCCTGGGTGCGCGGGTCGGGGCGAACCATTGGCTGAACGCAAGGATCATCAGGTAGCCGGCAACGGCGCCGGTGAAGCCCCAGAATCCGACGCTTTGCGGCTTGATCACGGCCGGAACCACCAGGATGGCGAACAAACCCACCCCGGTAGCGGCGGGCATGCCCAGGGGTACGGCTAGTGCGTCCACGAGGATGACGGCCAGGCCGAGGACGGCGCACATCACCATGACGATTCCGGCGTTCGGCGCCACCGGCGCGGTTTCGGAGAGGACGGTTTCGCTGGCGCGCCGGATGAACCGGCCCAGCTCGGTGAAAGTGGCAGGGGTGGGGATGAACCCCAGGACGCTCGAACCGCGGAAGAACGTGAGGGTCAGGATTGCGGCCAGCGACAGGAAACCGCCGGCAGTCACCAGCAGCGGCTGGGCCCGGATGGCGCGCAGCGATGCCAGGGTGAAGCTTACCGCCAGCACCGTGGTGAGCACGGGCCAGTACCAGCCCCAGCCCCTCAGCACACCGTTCAGGGAGAGGGCAGCACCGCAGACCGCTACCGATACCGCCAGCGCCATCGCCCAGGGAAAGGCACCAACGCGGGACCGGGCGGGGGAGGCTCCCGCAGCCTGCTGATGCTGCCCGGTCTCCGGAGACCGGGCCGGGGCGATGGTCACCGGACCACCCCCGCCCCGCGCCTGACTTCCACGGCCGGTGCCGGGAGCTCCACGTCCTGGTCGAACTGTCCCCACGCCGAGGCCACGGGGACCGACGGCGGTACGGCCACCGCACGCCACCCGCCCTGGCGCAGCGCCTCGAGGACAGGATCGAAGTCCGCAGTCCTGTCCGCCACCACGATGGCGAAGGCGTTCGTGCCGTAACCGGCGGCGGGGGCGAGGGACAGCGCCTCCTCGGGCGAGATCCTCCCCAGCACGGCAATCAGGGGCCCCCGCATGCGGTGGGCTGACAGCTTGTCCATCAGCCGGTCGTCGAAGGGTGGAGGCCCGGAATCCTGGCTGGCGCGGTTACGGTGGCCGGAGAGCCCGGGGAGGGAGAACCCGCGGGGCGCCGCGTCCGGGAGCCGGCCGTCACGGTGCTGGTGGTGGTGTGGCGCGGTGAGCTGGATCGCGGCAAGGCTTTCGGCGATCGACTGGAGACCGGAGGTGCCGCTGTATTCCTCCGCTTCCGGGTCGGGCGCAGACGGGGAATGGAGGAACGCCGGTTCCCCGCGGACATCGAGCAGGCGCAGGCCGTAGTTGCGTTCTGAGAGATGCGCGCTGATGGACATCGCCGCCACCACTGCCCACTCGAACGTGCCGCTGGTGGCCATGGCAGGCCCGTCCTGTGCGGACAGCCCGGCAGACACGGCCGTGGAACCGGAGGAAAACGCCGGAAAGCGGTGGTCCAGGATGATGGTCGCCTCGGGCGTGGTGACGGATTCCTCCTGCCTCACCATGAGGGCGCCGTGCCGGGCGGTGGCCGCCCAGTGGACCCGGCGCATGGGATCGCCATGGCGGTATTCGCGGGTCATGACGTCGTCGTCGCTCGGGTTGGCCCGGATCCTGGTCGCTGTGACGCCGTCGTTGCCGCGTGCCCCGGCGAGTCCGGTCAGGGGCAGTACGACGGCGGCAGGCGTCACCGTCAGGATGTCGCCGTCGTCGATGGCCTGGCGGTGCAGGGAAAGCCCGAACGGGTCGGTGAACTCAGCCGTGACCGGCCCAATGCGGAACTGGCCCCGCCGGGCAGAGCGCAGGTGGTACTCATAGCGGCTGGTTCCGCCTGTGGCTGACCGGGACGGGAACCGGAATGCGGGGGATTCACCGAACCGTGGCGGCAGGCGCTCCTCCATGGTGGCCCGGCCGCTGCCGTTTCCGGTCCGGGAAACGGCCAGCCGCACAGTGGTGGGGGCCGACGTTTCCACGGGGGAGGGGTTGAACTCCCGGTAGACGCGGAAACGCGGCTTGACCAGGCGGATGCCGGCCAGCGAAACCAGGGAAGGACCAGCAGCAGGACGCTGAGCGTGAGCAGGTCGCGCCGGCCCATGATGTATGCGGCGGCCAGGGCGGCGGCGCCGGCGCCCAGCATCCCCCAGCCTCGCTGGGTGAAGAGATGCCGCGGAAGCCTGTCCAGCAGCGCCATGGTTCCGCCTAGCGGTTCCTGCCCAGGCCGGCCACGGATGCAGTGCTCCTGCCGGCCGGAGCAGCGTTGGAATCCGAGGGCGCGTGCGGAACCGGCAGCTTCGACAGGATGCCCCGCAGGACGCTGTGGGGCGTCTCGCCCGAGCCTGCGGCCTTCCGGTCCAGGATGATCCGGTGCGCCAGGACCGCCTCCCCGACGTGGACCACGTCGTCCGGAAGCACGAAATCGCGGCCGTCAAGGGCGGCAGTGGCCTTGGCAGCGCGCAGCAGCTGCAGCATGGAGCGTGGACTCGCGCCCAGCCTCAGGAGCGGGCTTTCCCGGGTGGCCCTGCCCACCGAAACCGTGTACTCCTTGACGGCCTGGGACACGTACACCTGCTGGACCGTGGAAATCATGGCCGCCACTTCGGCCGTGCTGACCACCGCCGACACCATGGCCAGCGGTGATGCCGCCTGGTGCGTCTCGAGCATCTCGATCTCAGCGTCCTTGTCCGGGTAGCCCATGGAAATCCGCGCCATGAAGCGATCCCGTTGGGCTTCGGGCAGCGGGTACGTCCCTTCCATTTCAATGGGGTTCTGGGTGGCGACCACCATGAAAGGCTCGCCCAGGCGGTAGGAGGTACCGTCCACCGTCACCTGGTGTTCCTCCATGCACTCCAGCAGTGCTGACTGGGTTTTGGCCGAGGCGCGGTTGATTTCGTCGCCGATGACGATGTTGGCAAAGACTGCCCCGGGCCGGAACTCAAACAGCCGGGAGGCCTGGTTGTAGATGGACACACCCGTAACGTCGGACGGCAGCAGGTCAGGCGTGAACTGGATGCGGTTGACGGTGCAGTCGATGGTCCGCGCCAGGGTCTTCGCCAGGAGCGTCTTTCCCACTCCGGGCACGTCCTCAAGCAGCAGGTGGCCCTGAGCCAGCAGGACGGTCAGCGCGAGCTTGGCGGCATCTGACTTCCCGTCGATCACGGTATTGACTGTTGAGAGGATGCGCTGGCTGGCGGCGTGGAACGACTCACCGTCCATCGCGGCCGCCTGCCGGTGGCCGTTCAGCCGGCTGACAGGCTCTGCGACGCCCTTGAAGTTACCCGCGGCAGTGCTTCCCTCGGTGGCAATACGTCGGTGGGGTTCCATCGGCAACCTTTCAGCCCGGGTTTCACCTGGACGTGACAGCAAGCCTGCCTTCGCCCCTCGGTGGGCGTTCGCATCTGTTCGTACCAGACTACTAACACAACTGCACCGGCAGACAGAGAGTTCCGACAAAAATGGTGCACCCTCCCGCGGTTAGGCTGGATGGATGTGCACTTCGCTGATTCCCGACGCCTACCGCACCACCGCCGCCGTGGAAGCCCCGGATGACGCAGGCGGCCGGACCGGCGGATTTCCCGCCGGCACCGGAACCGCTGCCGGTGCCGGTCATGGACAACCACACCCATCTTGATTTCCCGGAGGGGAAAGCGCCGGTCGGAATCCGGGCGGCCCTTGACGCCGCGGCCGCGGTGGGAGTCCAGGGAGCCGTCCAGGTGGGATGCGACCTGGAATCCTCCCGGTTCACGGTCCAGGCGGTGGAACAGGACGAACGGCTTCTCGGGGCCGTTGCCCTGCACCCCAACGACGCACCCCGTTATGCGGCCAGGGGCGAGCTGGAGGAGGCCCTCGACGAGATCGAGAAGCTGGCCTCCCACCCGCGGATCCGTGCCATCGGCGAAACCGGGCTCGACTTTTACCGGACCGCGGGCGAAGGCCTGGCCCACCAGAAGTACTCCTTCCGGCGCCACATCGACATCGCAAAGCGCCTGGACCTGACGCTGCAGATCCACGACAGGGATGCGCACAGCGAGGTGGTGCAGGTCCTGCGCGAGGAGGGCGCACCGGAGAGGGTGGTGTTCCACTGCTTTTCGGGTGACGAAGAACTCGCGGAAATCTGCAACCGGGAGGGCTGGTGGATGTCCTTTGCCGGCACGCTGACCTTCAAGAATGCCGAGAACCTGCGCTCGGCGCTCACCGTTGCGGATCCCGCCCTGGTCCTGGTGGAGACCGACGCGCCGTTCCTGACCCCCCATCCCCACCGGGGGCGCCCGAACGCGAGTTACATGGTGCCCTATACCGTCCGGGCGATGGCCGAATTGACAGAATCCGACCTGGGCGCGCTTTGTACCCGAATCAGCGAAAATACCGTGCGGGCATACGGATCCTGGTCGTGATAGCTGCGCAATCCTGGGTGTTCAGGGGAATACCTGGTATGCAGATTTGTTGGCCGGTTTATAACGCTACGGTTACAGTGGAAAACTGTTAGCCGGGGTCGGGGAAGGCCATCGGGTAATTCACTTCATCTTGCAACACGCGCGGGTGGGCCTCAGTCCCGCCCAGGCCGTTGCGCGGAGTGTGGCGGCGCAACGGTGCCCGGACTGCTGTTATTCACGGTAGTGCCGGGCATTTTATTGCGCGATCCCCGTGCCCGGAAGGACCTAAAGTTACGGGCAAACGTGGTCAAGTTCTTCACAACGGACGGCAAGATCAGCTTTTTCAAGGTCGGTGCCCAAATGCTGGTGCTCTGTGCACTGGTGGTGGGGCTCGTAGCCTTCGTGGGCAATAACAAAACCGTCACGGTGAACGTGGACGGCAAAGTCACGTCCGTGCAGACTTTCGGCGGAACCGTCGGCCAGGTGGTTAAAAGCGCCAACCTGGAACTCAAACCGACGGACAGGGTTTCCCCCGCAGTTGACGCCACCGTCCAGAACGGCACCGTCATCAACGTGAACCAGGCCAAGGAAGTCACCGTGAGCCTGGACGGGGCGGAAAAGACCGTCAACACCACCGCCCAGGACGTGGAGGACCTGGTGACCGAACTCGGTGTTGCCAGTGCCTCATCGGTATCCGCTCCCAAGGACGCCCAGCTCGCCGTCGAGGGTTCCTTCGTGTCCATCTCCACGCCCAAGACCGTCAGCATCGTCGCCGACGGCAAGGTGGACACCACCACCACTACGGCCGCTACCGTGGGCAATGTCCTGGAAGATGCAGGCCTGGCCCTTGGCGCCAACGACCGCACCTCCCAGCCCGCCAACGCACACGTGGTCAACAACATGGTGATCAAGGTTTCCCGCGTCGACAACGGCCAGACTGCTGTGGCCACCGAGGACGTTGATTTTGAAACGGTGACCACCGAAAGCGCCGAACTGCTGAAGGGTGAAAAGGAAGTCACCCAGGCCGGTTCCGCCGGCAGGGTGGAGAAGACCTACAAGCTGGTCCTGGTGGATGGCCGCGAGGCCTCCCGGACCCTTGTGTCCGAGACGGTCACCGTGCAGCCGGTGGCGGAAAAGATCACGGTAGGCACCAAGCCCAAGCCCGTCGCCCAGGCTGCCCCGGCAACCACCGGCAGCAACACCGGTGCTGCCGCGCCGGCGATGATGAACGAGGCCATGTGGGACAAGATTGCCCAGTGTGAGTCCGGTGGAAACTGGAGCATCAACACTGGCAACGGCTACTACGGCGGCCTGCAGTTCGATATCCAGACCTGGATTGGCGCCGGCGGCGGGGCCTATGCCCCCAACGCCAGCCTCGCCACCAAGGCCCAGCAGATCGACATCGCCAACCGCGTCTACGCACAGCGCGGCCTGCAGCCCTGGGGCTGCGGCTGGGCAGCCACCAGCTGACGGCCAGCTGCCCCGCCCTTGGCGCCTGCGGCCGGGTCCGGACTTTCCGGGCCCGGCCGCAGCCGTTAACCGGCGGCCCGGAGTTCCCTTTCCGGACAGGTCCGGGATGTGCGGCTGTCCCGGACGGAATCCCCGCGCGGGATAGGATACCTAGGTGACTGAACCCATCCCCGCCGCGCCCGCACCGCTGTTTGGTGCCTCCGATATACGCCGGCTGGCGGAGGAAATAGGGGTCAGGCCCACCAAGACCCTCGGCCAGAACTTCGTCATCGACGGCAACACCATCCGCCGGATCGTCGCTGCCGCTGACGTGAAGCCTGGCGAGACAGTACTGGAGGTGGGCCCCGGCCTCGGGTCCCTGACACTTGGGCTGCTGGACGCCGCTGCCGCTGTGGTCGCCGTCGAAATTGATCCCGTCCTTGCGGCGAAACTGCCCGAAACCGTGAAGGAATGGCGTCCCGCCGCCGCAGCTGCCTTCCACCTGGTGCACGCCGATGCCATGAAGGTCACCGGACTTCCGGTCCAGCCCACAGCACTTGTGGCCAACCTGCCATACAACGTGGCGGTGCCCGTGGTGCTGCACCTGCTGGAGCAATTCCCCAGCCTGCAGCACGGGCTGGTCATGGTGCAGGACGAAGTGGCGGACCGCCTCGCGGCCGGCCCCGGCTCGAAGACCTATGGCGTCCCATCGGTGAAGGCCGCCTGGTACAGCCACATGCGCAAGGCCGGTGTCATCGGCATGAATGTCTTCTGGCCCGCGCCAAAGATCCACTCCGGCCTGGTTGCCTTCACCCGCCGCGAGCCGCCGGCCACCACGGCAACCCGTGAACAGGTGTTCGCGGTGGTGGACGCCGCGTTCGCGCAGCGCCGCAAAACCTTGCGTGCCGCGCTTGCCGGCTGGGCCGGGGGAGCGCCGGAAGCTGAACGCTGCCTGCTGACAGCCGGCGTGGACCCAACTGCCCGCGGTGAAGTCATTGACATCGCCGCGTTTGCCCGGATCGCCGAGGCCAAGGAAACCGGGGCGTGACGGCGGCGCGGCCGGGCCGGTTCACTGCCAGGACCGTCAGGGTCAAGGCACCCGGCAAAGTCAACGTGTCCCTGGACGTCGGGCCCCTCCGCCCCGACGGTTACCACTCGGTGGCCAGCGTTTACCTCGCGGTCTCCCTGTATGAGGAAGTGGCCGCCACCAGCACCGAGACGCCCGGGATCACGGTCAGCATCAGCCCGGACAGCACCCTGGACCTGGACGCCGTCGACATTCCCCTCGACGGCAACAACCTGGCGTACAAAGCCGCCGCAATCATGGCGGACGTTTCCGAACATGCCACCGGAGTGCACCTGGAAATTACCAAGCGCGTCCCGGTGGCCGGCGGCATGGGCGGCGGATCCGCCGACGCCGCGGCGACACTCCTGGCCTGCGACGCACTCTGGAACAGCGGCCTCTCCCGTGAAGAACTGGCCCACTTGGCCGCGGAGCTTGGTGCCGATGTCCCCTTCTCCCTTTTGGGCGGGACCGCCGTCGGCCTGGGCCTGGGCGACAAGCTGTCCCCGGCACTGGCCAAGGCGCAAACCCACTGGGTCCTGGTCACTGCCGACTACGGCCTGTCCACCCCTGAGGTGTACCGGACCCTGGACCGGCTGCGTGAAGCTGAAGGGGTGGAAGTAGCCGAGCCCACCGGCGTCGACCCCCAGATCCTGACTGCCCTGCGCAGTGGTGACGCTGAAGCGCTGAGCCGGGTCCTGGTCAACGACCTCCAGCGGGCGTCCATTGAACTTGCCCCGTCCCTGCGCGATACGCTGGGCATCGGCGAATCCCACGGGGCCATTGCCGGCATTGTGTCCGGGTCCGGTCCAACCGTGGCCCTGCTCGCGGATGATTCGGTGGCCGCGGAGGCCCTGGCTGAGGCTTTGCAGCGCTACGGCTTGTCGGCCCTGGCCGTGCACGGTCCGGTTCCGGGGGCGCGCATCGTGTCCGACACCCTGATCTGACCCCTTTTACTCCCACCCGAGCAGCAGAAAGCAGTTCCCTTTGGCACACCTTCTTGGCGGCGAAAACCTGACGGTTTCCTACGCAACCCGCACCGTCCTTGACGGCGTCACCCTGGGACTCGAGGAGGGCGACAGGATCGGCATGGTGGGCCGCAACGGCGATGGCAAGTCCACCCTGATGAGGCTGCTCGCCCTGCGTTCCACGCCGGATTCCGGCCGGGTCACCAAGCGCGGCGACGTCAACATCGGCTACCTGGACCAAAGCGACGTGCTCGACGGCGACCTGACCGTGGGTGCCGCGATCGTGGGGGACCAGGCCGACTACGAGTGGGCACGAAATCCACGGATCCGCGAAATCATGGGCGGGCTGGTGTCCGACGTCGACTGGCACGCCAATGTCCATGCCCTGTCCGGCGGGCAGAAACGGCGGGTTGCCCTCGCCAAGCTGCTCATCGAGGACCATGACGTCATCATGCTTGACGAACCCACTAACCACCTCGACGTTGAAGGTGTGGCCTGGCTGGCCCGGCACCTGAAATCGCGCTGGCGCGCCAACCAGGGCGCCTTCCTGGTGGTGACCCACGACCGGTGGTTCCTCGATGAAGTGTGCACCAAGACGTGGGAAGTGCACGACGGCATCGTGGACCCCTTTGAAGGCGGCTATGCGGCCTACGTCCTTGCCCGCGCGGAGCGGGACCGGATGGCCGCCGTCGTGGAGAGCAAGCGCCAGCAGCTGGTCAAGAAGGAACTGGCCTGGCTCCGGCGCGGCGCGCCCGCCCGGACGTCCAAGCCGAAATTCCGGATCGAAGCGGCCAACGCCCTGATCGAGGATGTCCCGGAGCCGCGCGACTCCATGGCGCTGAACAAGATGGCCACGGCCCGGCTGGGCAAGGATGTGCTGGACCTCGAGCACGTCTCGCTCAACTTCCGCGGCGGCGACGACGGCCGGAAGCTTTTCGACAACATCACCCTGCGCCTGGCACCGGGTGAGCGCCTGGGGCTGGTGGGCGTCAACGGCGCCGGCAAGACTACCCTCCTCAAGCTGCTCAACGGCGAGATTACGCCTGACGCCGGCAAGCTGAAGCGCGGCAAGACCGTGGTCACGGCCGTGCTCACGCAGGAAGTCAAGGAACTCGACGACGTCTCCGACCTCCGCGTCATTGAGGTCATCGAGCGGGAAAAGCGGTCCTTCAACGTGGGCGGCCGGGAATTCACGGCTGGCCAGCTGGTGGAGCAGCTGGGCTTCACCAACCAGAAGCAGTGGACCCCGGTCAAGGACCTGTCCGGCGGTGAACGCCGGCGCCTGCAGCTCCTGCGGCTCCTGGTGGGGGAGCCCAACGTCCTCATGCTGGACGAGCCCACCAACGACCTGGACACAGACACCCTGGCTGCGGTTGAGGATGTCCTGGACGGCTGGCCGGGCACCCTGGTGGTGGTCAGCCACGACCGCTACCTCCTTGAACGCGTGACGGACCACCAGATGGCCCTGCTCGGCGACGGCAAGCTCCGCGGCCTGCCCGGCGGCGTGGACCAGTACCTTGAGCTCCGTGAGTCCGCCCTCGCCGGATCCACGGTGACCGGCGGCGGCAACCCTGTCACCAGCGCCGGCGGCGCGGCTCCGGCCGCCGCCCAGTCAGGCCCCTCCGAGGCCGAAAAGCGGGAGGCCCGCAAGGCCCTTAACCGGATCGAGCGGCAGCTGAAGAAGCTCGAGCAGCAGGAAAAGAAGCTCCACGACGACATGGTCAAGAGCACGGAGAAGTCCGACTTCGACGCCTTGGCGGAACAGAACAAGCAGCTCAAGGACCTGGGCGAGGAAAAGGACGCCCTGGAAATGGAGTGGCTCGAAGCCTCGGAGCTCCTGGGCGACTGACAAAGGCGACGCGGGCACCAGCGGTGCAGGAGGCCTTCGTGTAGTCGCGCATCGCGGCGCATCGGGCGCCGGAGGTCGCCCAGCGACCGCAGGTGCCCCTATGCGTAGTGTCTAAGCGACGGCGGAGGGCCACCACGCCGCGGACGGAACCAGCGGAAACTCACCCCTCGCTCTTGAGCTCCGGTTCCTTCTTGAGGCCGGTCAGGCCGTTCCAGGCGAGGTTGACCAGGTGCGCTGCCACAGTGTGCTTGTCGGGCTGGCGGCTGTCCTGCCACCACTGGCCGGTCATGGCCACCATGCCCACGAGCATCTGGGCGTACATGGCGCCGTCTTCACCGCTGAAGCCGCGGCGGGAGAATTCGTCGGAGAGGATGTGCTCCACCCGGGCGGTGACGTGCGAGAGCAGGGTGGAGAAGGCCCCTTCGGGCTGGGAGGGCGGGGCGTCCCGCATCAGGATGCGGAAGCCTTCCGTGCGGTCCTCGATGTAGGTCAGCAGCGCCAGCGCGGCGCGCTCCACGAGGACGCGGGGCTTTGCCTCCTCGGCCAGGGCGGCGCTGATGGAATCCAGGAGGATGTGGAATTCGCAGTCCACCACTTCGGTGTACAGCCCCTCTTTCGAACCGAAGTGTTCGTAGATGACCGGCTTGGATACGCCTGCGCAGGCGGCGATCTCCTCGATGGTGGTGCCGTCCAGGCCCCGGACGGCAAAGAGGCCCCGTCCGACGCCGATCAGCTGGCTCCGGCGCTGCAGTGCGGTCATCCGGGTCCGCGGGGGGTTGTTGCTCACATTTCCATCATGCCCTACGGCCCTGGCCCGGCTTTCCGGGGCTGCGGAGCGGGCGCGGCGGGCCCGTGTCGCGCCGCGCCCCGAACCCATGGCAAAATAGGGACTTGTGCCCGGGCCTTGCGCCTGGGGCATGGTCCGCTCTGGTGTAACGGCAGCACCCCGGCCTTTGGAGCCGTGGAGTATAGGTTCGAATCCTATGGGCGGAACTGCTGTGCGAGGAGTTCAGTAGGAGGACACCCGGTACCGCGCCAACAGGCCGGCCGGACACCGCAAGCGCCAGCGCAACCCAGGCAAGGAGAGCCCGTACGTGATCCCCGAGAAAACCGGCCCGGCCGCCGTCATCGTCCTGGCAGCAGGCGCCGGTACGCGGATGAAGTCACGTACCCCCAAGATCCTCCACGAAATCGGTGGGCGGTCCATGGTGGGGCACGCGCTCCTGGCGGCCCGCAGCGTCAACCCGCAGCAGCTCGCCATCGTGGTCCGCCACGAACGCGACCTGGTGGCGGAGCACGTTTCCCGGCTCGACCCGTCGGCCCTGATCGTTGACCAGGACGATATCCCCGGCACCGGCCGCGCCGTCGAAGCGGCACTCCAGGCCCTTGACGCGGAGCAGCAGCTCACCGGCACCGTGGTGGTCACCTACGGCGACGTCCCGCTGCTGTCCGGCGGGCTCCTGGCCGAACTGGTTGCCACCCATGAGCGCGAAGCCAACGCGGTGACCGTCCTGACCGCGGTGCTGGACGACGCCACCGGCTACGGGCGGATCCTGCGCGGTGAGGACGGCACTGTCACCGGGATCAGGGAGCACAAGGATTCCAGCGAGGCCGAGCAGCTCATCCGCGAGGTCAACTCCGGCATCTACGCCTTCGACGCCGCGGTGCTGCGGGAAGCCCTGGGCAAGGTCACCACCGAGAACGCGCAGGGGGAGAAGTACCTCACGGATGTCCTCGGACTGGCGCGGGAGGCAGGGGGCCGCGTGGCCGCCGTCGTCACCGCGGACCGCTGGCAGGTGGAAGGCGCCAACGACCGCGTCCAGCTCGCAGCGCTTGGCGCGGAACTGAACCGGCGCACCGTGGAAGCCTGGATGCGGGCCGGCGTCACCGTCGTGGACCCCGCCACCACCTGGATCGATGTCTCCGTCACGCTCGACGAGGACGTCCGGCTCCTGCCCAACATCCAGCTCCATGGAGCCACCACCGTGGCACGGGACGCCGTCGTGGGCCCGGACACCACCCTGACGGACGTTACCGTCGGCGAAGGCGCCAAGGTGGTCCGCACCCATGGTTCCGGTGCCGTGATCGGGGCGGGCGCCGCCGTCGGGCCCTTCACGTACCTCCGCCCGGGCACGGTCCTGGGCGAAAGCGGCAAGATCGGCGCCTTCTACGAAACCAAGAACGTGACCATCGGCCGCGGCTCCAAGCTGTCCCACCTCGGCTATGCAGGTGACGCCGAAATCGGCGAGGACACCAACATCGGCTGCGGAAACATCACAGCCAATTACGACGGCGAAAAGAAGCACCGGACGGTCATCGGCTCCGGTGTGCGTACAGGTTCCAATACGGTCTTTGTTGCCCCGGTCACCGTGGGGGACGGCGCCTACAGCGGCGCCGGTGCGGTGATCCGCAAAGACGTACCCGCCGGCGCCCTTGCGTTGAGCATCGCTGCCCAGCGCAACACCGAAGGCTGGGTCCCTGCCCACAGGCCGGGAACCCGTTCGGCCGAACTGGCCCAGGCGGCCACCAAAGACTCCTCAAGTACCCCGGCATCTACAGAAGAGGGCAAGTAATAATGAGCGAAATTACGGCGCACGGCGAGAAGAAGCTGGTGCTCGCCACCGGGCGGGCACACCCGGAGCTTGCCCGGGAAATCGCCAAGGAGCTCGGGACGGACCTCCTCCCGGTGGACGCCTACGATTTCGCCAACGGTGAGATCTACGTCCGCGCGGGCGAAAGCGTCCGCGGCACGGACGCGTTCGTAATCCAGGCGCACCCGGCCCCGCTGAACAACCACCTGATGGAACAGCTGATCATGATCGATTCGCTGAAGCGCGCCTCAGCCAAGCGGATCACCGTGGTATCGCCGTTCTACCCGTACTCCCGGCAGGACAAGAAGGGCCGCGGCCGCGAGCCCATCTCCGCCCGCCTGGTGGCCGACATGTACAAGACCGCCGGCGCGGACCGCATCATGAGCGTGGACCTGCACACCGCCCAGATCCAGGGCTTCTTCGACGGTCCCGTGGACCACCTGATGGCCATCCCGCTGCTGGCCGATTACATCCGCACCCGGGTGGACGCCGACAACATCACCGTTGTTTCCCCCGACACCGGACGCGTCCGGGTGGCTGAACAGTGGGCCGAGCGGCTGGGCGGCGCGCCCCTGGCATTCGTGCACAAGAGCCGCGACCTGACCGTCCCCAACCAGGCCGTGTCCAAGACCGTGGTGGGCCAGATCGAGGGGCGCACCTGCGTCCTCATTGACGACATGATCGACACCGGCGGAACCATCTCCGGCGCAGTCCAGGTGCTGAAGAACGCCGGCGCCAAGGATGTCATCATCGCCGCCACGCATGCCGTCTTCTCCGAGCCCGCCGCCCAGCGGCTCTCGGACTCCGGTGCGCGCGAAGTGGTTGTCACCAACACCCTTCCGCTGTCCGCCTCCCAGCGGTTCCCGCAGCTGACCGTGCTGTCCATCGCGCCGCTGATCGCACGCGCCGTCCGTGAAGTGTTCGACGACGGCTCCGTCACCAGCCTGTTCGACGGCAACGCGTAGCACTCCTGGTGGGTTGGGCCCGTCGAAACCCGGTTTCGACAGGCCCAACCGCCGGCGACCGGGCCCGGTTTAAGGAAACCGGCCCGCCGCTGGTAGGCTTGTCCCCGATACCTTGGCGAGGGAGAGCAGCCGGTTGGGTTTACGCCCGGCAACGGCCTGCAGTCTCCGTTATCGACTGGGTCTGATCTGCCCTTCATTGCGAAGGGCGCCTTCGTGAAGAGCCGCCTCCGGGCCGCCCGGCGTTGAAGGTCGAACCAGACCTCCGCCCTTGCTGAACACCGTTTAGTCTTCAAGGAGATTTCCATGTCTGAGCAGAAGCTCGCAGCAGAACTGCGCACCGAATTCGGCAAGGGCTACGCCCGCCGCGCCCGGATGGCCAACCTGATCCCCGCCGTCATCTACGGCCACGGCGCAGAGCCCATCCACATCACCCTCCCGGCCAAGGCCACCACCCTGGCCGTCCGCACCCCCAACGCCCTGCTGTCCCTGGACATCAACGGCGACGGCCACCTGGCCCTGGTCAAGGACATCCAGCGCGACCCGATCAAGCAGATCATCGAGCACATCGACCTCCTGACCGTCCGCAAGGGCGAGAAGGTCACCGTTGACGTCCCCGTCCACGTCGAAGGTGAATCCGCCCCCGGCACCGTCCACAACCTCGAACTGACCGTTGTGTCCCTCGAGGCCGAGGCAACCCACCTGCCTGAGTCCGTTGAGGTCAGCATCGAAGGCCGCGCCGCAGGCGAGCACATCCACGCCTCCGACCTGGTCCTGCCCAAGGGTTCGGTCCTGCTGACCGACGCCGAGGCCCTCGTTGTCAACATCTCCGAGGAAGTTGCCGCCGAGGAAGAAGCTCCCGAAGAAGCCGAGGCCGCTTCCGAAGAAGCTCCCGAAGCAGCCGAGGAAGCAGCAGCCGAGTAACAACCGCTATGCCCTTGCCAGTGGCCGGATCCCCCTGGGGTCCGGCCACTGGCATGTCCACCGCCGCTGGCCTGCGGCTTGTCCCAACCGCCCACCTTAGGATTGACCCATGACTGACACCTGGCTGATCGTCGGCCTCGGAAACCCCGGAGTCCAGTACCAAGGCAACAGGCACAACGTCGGCCAGATGGTCCTCGACGAACTTGCAGGCCGGATCGGTGCCGGGTTCAAGACCCACAAGGCGCGCGCCCAGGTGCTGGAAGGCCGGCTGGGGATTGGCGGCCCCCGGGTTGTCCTGGCCAAACCGATGACGTACATGAATGTTTCCGGCGGTCCGGTGTCCGCGTTGGCCAACTTCTACGGCATCACGCCCGACCATGTGGTTGCCGTCCACGATGAAATCGACATCCCTTTTAATACGGTGAAGCTCAAGATCGGCGGCGGTGAAGGCGGCCACAACGGGCTGCGCGACATCTCGAAAGCGCTGGCCACCAAGGATTACCTGCGGGTCCGGGTGGGGGTGGGGCGTCCTCCCGGCAGGATGGACACCGCCGACTACGTGCTGCGGGATTTTGGCACCGCCGAGCTCAAGGAACTGCCGTTCCTGCTCGATGAAGCGGCGGATGCCGTGGAGGCGCTGCTGCACGAGGGCCTTACGGCAGCGCAGCAGAAGTACCATCCCGCCAAAACCGGGCGGTAGCAATATAGAAACTTAAACCCGTTTCAACCTGTTTCCCTGTGGGTGCCACAGGGTACTCTTCTTGCTATGCGGGGGAGCAATGGGGCTACAACCCGCTATCGGGGATGTAGGGGATAAGTTCATGTCAATCGAGCCACTCAGCTGGGGACGTGGGTCAACACCTCACGACGTTGGGCTGCGCGCCCATGCCTCGGAAGCACCGGAGCAGCAATGGTCCGCGCCTGCCCGCAGTGCCAACCTCGAAGCCATCCACACAGCGTTGACGAGCGAAAATTCCCTGGGAGCCGTTATCACCGGCAGCCGGGGGGTGGGAAGATCGTCCCTCGCCCGCGCGGCCGTGGCCGACCTTGGCCCGGACGTCTGGTCGTTGCAGCTCCGCAACGGGCCCGCCGGATCCACCACCCCCTATGGGTGCCTTTCCTTCCTGCTGGCCAGGCTTCCGCAGGCCTACATGGGGTCGCCCACAGCCATCCTCCGCGGCATCACCTCGCTCATCCGCAGCGACGCGGCAGGCAGGCCCTGCATTATCACCCTCGACACCGCCGGCAGCATCGATGACATGAGCGCCGGCGTGCTGTTGAACGTGCTCCTGACCGGTACCGCCAAAATCATTGCTGTGGCACCGGGCATCAGCGACCTTCCGGCCGACTTCCACTGGCTGCTCACGGACCACCGGCTGACCGAGGTGCGGCTCAGCAACCTCAACGAGCTGCAGACCCGCCAGGTCCTGCTGTCCCTGCTGGGCCACCGGGTATCGGCCTCCCTGGTCAACACCTACCACCGCATGGTGGGCGGCAACCCGCTCCTGCTCAAGGCCCTGGTCACTGAGCAGCAGTTGTCCGGAAACCTGGTGCTGTCCGATTCCGTCTGGACCCTCCGCGACAAGGTGGTGCTCGACGGCGCCGCCAGCCTCGATGACATCGTCCGGTCCCGCTGGTCACGGGAAACCCCGGAGACCCGGGAAGTCATCGAGATGCTCTCCTGCGCACGGCGCGTGGAACTGTCCCGGCTTACCTCCATCTACAGTGCCGACGTGGTGGCCGACATGGAAGACGGCGGCCTGCTCGGGATTGACGACTCCGACCACCGCTGGGTATCGCTGCGCGAAAAGTACATTGGCGACGTCGTACGGACCTGGCTGAGCATCGCCCGGCGACGGGAACTGCGCAGCGTCCTGCTTGGCGGCCAGGAACCCGACCCCGTTGGAATGACGGTCGAGGAGCTGATGGCCTTCGCCGCCTGGACCCATGAATGTGAGGCTGAGCTGAGCCCGGCCTTCGCCCTCGCGGCCGCGGAAGCGGCGGTCCAGCTGTTCGACCCCAAGTTCGCCCTCACCTACGCCGACATGCTGAAGAGGACCGACCCCCAGTGGGTACCCGCACAGCGGCAGAAAGCTGCCGCTTACCTTCAGCTGGACATGCCGGTCCAGGCCCTGTCAGCCCTGGATGAGATCACCCGGCCGGAAATCGATGCGCTGGACGACGCCGAGGAATACGCCCACCTGGTGGCTGCGAAGGCCCGGGTGATGATGCGGCTTCCGAACAGGCAGGCAAGGTGCCCGCCCTCCTTGCGGAGGCAAGGGAACGCCTCGCCTCCGCTGGAAGGGGTGCATCCTGGCCTGAACCTGGTGCCGCGGCGCTCAACCGCGTTGCCTTGACGGAGTTCGAATACCGGGCGTTTGCCGGCGATTACGCGGCGTTGATTCCAGCACTGGAGTCCGCCGCGGACCCGGCATCGAATCCCGACGCCGAATACCGCATGAATGCCGCCATCATCCTGATGACGGCACTGGCACTGACCGGGCGGGAGATGGATGCCCTGAGCCTGATGCGGCAGCTGGGCGGGCAGATCAGCGATGCCTCCCACGTTGTGGGCCTCCGCGAGCGCTACAACCGTGAGGCCTACCTGGTGCTGCTGATGGCAGGCCAGTGGCGGCGGTGCATCGACCTCCTGGGCACGCACAACGCCGAGGAACCATCCCGGCTGCCGTTCGGCAGCGCCGCAGCAGAACTCGCGGCCGGAATCGCCTATGTCTATTCCGGCCGTGGTGCCGCCGCCCTCGATCCCCTGATGTCCGCCGCCGCCCAACTGGAACTGCAGCCGGTGCAGACCGCACTCCGGTTCGCATACTCGGCCACAGCCCTGGCCCACGCGCAGATCGGCAACGTGGTCCAGGCGCGGAAATACCTCGCCAAACTTCAACGGGTCTCCGGCACATCAGGTTTCGCCACCGACAGCCTCATCGATTTCTGTGCCCTTGTGGCGGGGCGCTGGCTGAACGATCCCGACGCCGTCAGCAAGCTCAAGCAATCGGCCCGCCGGAACATGGATGCAGGGCGGTACACGATTGCAGGGGTGGAGCTCCTCGCGGCCACAGTGAACGGGAGCGATGCCGACTTCCGGCTTCTGGAGGAGATTGCAGACCACCGGCAGGGACCCCTTGCAGAGGTGTCCCGACTGATAGCGCTGGGCAGCCGCACCAGGGACGCCAAGGTACTCCTCGCCGGCGGAGAGCTCGCCGCCACCCTGGAACTGGACGCCGTCGAGGCCCGGTGCATGGCCCTCGCCGTGGACTTCGCGCGGCAGGACGGGGACTCAATGTCCGCCCGGACCGCCCAGGCCCGCCTGGACATCCTGGCCGCCACAGTGACCAACCTGCCGATCGTCCCCAGCAGCGGCAGCCCGCTGCTCACCAGCAGGGAGCGCCAGATTGCGCGACTGGCCGGCCGGGGCGCGTCGAACCGCGACATTGCCCTGGAAATGGGCGTGTCAGTCCGGACTGTTGAGGGGCACCTCTACCAGGTGTTCACCAAGCTCGGCGTAACTTCCAGGGGTGATCTGACTGGACTCGTCTAATGGACACAAGCCCGGCGCCGCGCACCGGTCACTTACCGGCCGCCGCGAGCCGCTGGACAGGATCTGCAACATTGTCCGGAACCGCACCAGCCAGGCCGTCTTCGTCATGGCCGGGCCGGGCATCGGCAAGTCGTCGCTGACGGAGACGGTGGCAGAGCGGTTCACGGGGGAGTTGAACATCCTGCAGGTCCATGGCAGTTCGGCGCTCGCCGCCGTGCCATTTGGCGTGCTGACCCCCTACACCACCGACCTGACCGCCGAGGAATCAGTTTCGCCCGTGGCGGTCCTGCGGTCCATGTGGACGTATTTCGAGAAGCTGAAAGCCGGGAACGGCAACCCGGTCCTGCTGCTGGTGGACGATGCCCACCATCTGGATGAGGCCTCCGCCGGCGTTCTGGCGGACCTGATTTCGGCCGGCTGGGCCACCGTGGTGGCGGCGGCGAGGCCGCGGCCCGGGCTCCCGCAGCCGCTCGACCAGTTGTGGTACGACGGCCTTGCCGAGCGCGTTGACCTGCGGCCACTGAACCGGGAACAGATCGAGGAGGTCCTGGAACACCTCCTGTCGGGAACGGTCCCGGCGGCCACCATCGACGCCGCCTGGAGCGCATCCGGCGGCAATCCCCGCCTGCTGGACGCGCTGCTCCACGACGCCGCCGAAGCAGGGATCCTGTCCAAGCGCAACGGCATCTGGGTCCTGCTGGGCTCACTGCCCTCTGATGGTGCCCGGCTGACGGCGGTGGTGGCCAAGGACCACCTCCGGCGGCGGCCCGAAGAACAGGAAGCGCTCAAACTCATCGCCCTCGCCGGGCCGGTCGGCAGGAAAGTCATCGAGGACATCTGCGGGGCGCCGGTGGTCCGCTCCCTGCTGGACCAGCAGATGGTGGTGGAAACATCCGGTGTTCCGGCTGAACTTTCCCTCTGGAACAGCCTCTTCGCCGAGGCCATCAGGAACACCATCTCCGTCTCGCGCAGCCTCCAGCTGCAGGAAAAAATCCGTGCCCACCAGGACGGCACCGTACTCCGGGGCGAAGGCCGGCTGCGCTCGGTGGAATGGGCTTTGGAGTGCGGACTCCGCGTGCCTGACGCCGACCTGCTTGAATCCGCCGTCGAGGCGCTGTCCCGGTACCGCAACCCCAGCGCGCGAAGCATCGCGGCCCGGGTGCATGCCCCGGACCTCCTGCCGCTGGCGCAGGCGGTCCAGGCCCGCGCCCTGTACAACGAGGGGGCCTATGCCGATGCGGCCGCCCTGCTCGACGAATGCTGGCTTGAGCTCACTGACCTTCCCCAGGGCCCGGCAGTCCTGCTGTTGCGGGTATCGGCGCACCAGGCGGCCGGTCACCAGCTGACTGCCATCGCGGAGGACGTGCGGGAACAGGCAGGTTCGTCGGGGGAGGGGACCCGGGCCTGGCAGGAGGATATCCTCCAGCTGCTGAAGGCAGGGTCAGAAGTGGACCACCGTGCGCTGGCAGCGGCCGTGGAGACCATCAGGGACCGTCCGTTGGATGACGGCCACCAGCCAGTGGCGGCCGTTGCTGAAGCGCTGCTGGCCCATGCCCTCACCGCCGCCGGCCGCCCTGCCGATGGCCTGGATGCCGCGCTCCTGGCCGCATCCGAGCTGCCGCCCCTGGACGGCAGCCTGTTCTTCTTCCCCGAGTTTGTGCTGGGCCGGCTGGTCGCCAGTTACCTGGCCATGGGCGAATGGGAATCGGCGGAACGCGAGCTGAACAGCTATGCCGTCCACCACGCCGCCGGTGCTGGAACGTTTGACGGCGGCCTGCAGTTGCTCAGGGGCTACTCGCTGCTGCGTCAGGGCAGGATGGAGCGCGCCTACCAGTTGCTGCTGCCGGCCGTGGAAGCGCTGAGGCTCAATGACCCGCTCCACCTGTTCCGCTTTGGGTCTTCCCTTGGTTTCTACGTCGCGGCGCGGCTGGGGGATGCAGCCCAGGCCAAGCGCCTGGAACAGGACTACAAGGATGCTGTTGCCGGCGGTCCGCAGCACGACCTCCTGGCCGGCGCCTATGCCGCCGCGGCGGGCGAATACCTGGCCCACGACGGTAAGGGCCTCGCCTCGCTGCACACCATGATGACTGCCGCGGAAGCCGCCGGGCGGACCGGACACCTGCTCGAGCTGTTGGCCGTGTGCTGGGACCTGGGGGATCCCTCGGTGATCCCCATGGTGAAGGACACCGCAGGCGCCGTGCAGGGACGCTGGGCTGCTGCGATGCTGACCCTGGCCACCAGCTGGGAAGCTGCCGACGGCGATGCCCTGATGGCAACCGCCGCATCACTGGAGGAATCCGGCTTCGTCAACCTCGCCCGTGAGGCGTACGCCCGTGCCAGCACAGTCCTGGAGCAGGCCGGGGAACGCCGCCGGTCCCGGCAAGCGGTGGCCCAGCGGGAGAAATGCGACCACGAACTCGGGGAGCGGTTCCGCGAGGGACGCTTCATCGCCGCGGCCCCCGCCGTGCACCTTACACGCCGGGAACAGGACATCGTGGAGCTGGCCGTCCAGGGCCTCACCGACCGTGAGATCGCCCAGCGCCTCATGGTGTCGGTCCGGACGGTGGAAGGACACCTGTACCGGACCTACGTCAAGCTGGGCGTGCGCAGCAGGGACGAACTGGAGTCCGCGCTGCCCAAGTAGGCAGCCGCCTAAGGGCGATTGGAACCGCAAAAGCTGCCTCCCGCCGTCGTGCCCTTGCCTGACTGCCGCACGTCGACTCAAACACCCTTGAAGTCGCCGTATCTGGACAAAAACTATGGCGGGGGAATGGCGCGCAATCCGGCAGCCCCTGTCCCGCGCGGCAGCCCAAGTAGTGCCTTCCGGAGGAAAACGAGTACACCCTACTCGTGTACAGACGGGTGCCGCAGGATTTACTTAAGGAGGCAAAGGAGCGGCGGGAAGGAAGCCGCAGAGATTGCCGCAGGACATCAAGGCCTCTTCGACTTCCGGCCCCAAAGGGACCGGGCCGAGACGGGGCCGGCGACGTCAGAGTCTTCTGAGACCGAGACTCTCCCCCAGCCGTCGCCGGCCCTCCGCTCCGCGGGCTGAAGCCCGGAGCGGCTGTGGCGGCTGCCCCCTCGGGCGGCCGCCACAGCCGTGCTGTGGGACAATTGAGTGTCATCCGTTGGCATCTCAAGGAGTTCGTTTTGGCCCTAGTATCAACGCCAGCCACACTGGAGCAGGCCCTGCCGGTGATGGATAACGCCGAAGTGATGCGCATCCGGAACGACTTTCCGGTCCTCCACCAGCTCGTCAACGGACGCCCCCTGGTCTACCTGGATTCGGGCGCCACCTCGCAAAATCCCGTGAGCGTCATGGAAGCCGAGCAGGAATTCTATGAGCAGCGGAACGCCGCGGTTCACCGGGGCGCCCACCACCTTGCCGTGGAGGCCACGGAGGCCTTCGAGGACGCCCGGCAGACCGTAGCTGATTTTGTTGGTGCCGACTACTCCGAGACCATCTGGACCTCCAACGCCACCGAAGGCCTCAACCTCATCTCCTATGCGCTGTCCAACGCCGGGCTCTGGGCATCGCGGGGCCGCGGCGATGCCGGGCTCAAGGACCTCGCGCTGGCTCCCGGGGACGAGATCGTGGTCACCGAGATGGAGCACCACGCAAACCTCATACCGTGGCAGGAACTTGCCTTCCGTACCGGCGCAACGCTCCGCTACATCCCCATCGATGATGCCGGAAGCCTCAGGATGGACCAGGCGGCGCAGATCATTGGCAGCCGCACCAGGCTTCTGGCCTTCACCCACGCCTCCAACGTCCTCGGGACCATCAACCCGGTCCGCGAACTCGTGGCCCTTGCCCGGTCGGCCGGCGCACTGGTGGTGTTGGACGCGTGCCAGTCGGCACCCCACCTTCCGCTGGACGTCAAGGACCTGGACGTGGACTTCGCCGTCTTCTCCGGCCACAAGATGCTGGCCCCCACGGGCATCGGCGTCCTGTACGGCAAGCAGGAACTGCTCGACATCCTGCCGCCTTTCCTCACCGGCGGCTCCATGATCACCACCGTGACCATGGAGCGCGCCGAATACCTGCCGGCGCCCCAGCGTTTCGAAGCCGGTACACAGCGCATCTCACAGGCCGTTGCCCTGGCCGCCGCCGCCAACTACCTCACGGAAACCGGGCTGGACCGGATCCACCGCTGGGAAGCCGAACTCGGTGCACGGATGGTCGCGGGACTCGAATCGCTCCCCGGCATCAGGGTCCTGGGGCCTGACGCCGGAAAGGAGCGGATCGGCCTGGCGGCGTTCGACGTCGAGGGCGTCCATGCCCATGACGTGGGGCAGTTCCTGGACTCCCGCGGAATCGCGGTGCGGGTGGGCCACCATTGCGCCCAGCCGCTGCACCGCAGGCTGGGCCTGACAGCCACCACCCGGGCAAGCACCTACCTGTACAACACCACGGATGACGTGGACCAGTTCCTGGATGCCGTGTCCGGCGTGCGGGCCTACTTCGGCGCCTAGCCTGACGATGGAAGGTAACCCATGAGCCTTGACCAGCTGTACCAGCAGATCATCCTTGACCATTCCAAGGCGCGGCACGGCAGCGGCCTGGCCGCGACCGAAGCCCCCGCAGGGGCATCCACCGGGCAGTCCCACCAGCTCAACCCGGTGTGCGGGGACGAAGTGACCCTGCGCCTTGCGGTGGAGGACGGACGGATCGCCCAGGTCTCCTGGGACGGGGCCGGCTGCTCCATCTCGATGGCATCGGCGTCGGTGCTCACCGACCTGGCGGAGGGCATGACCGTGGCGGAGCTGCACGAAGTCATCGACAGCTTCCGGGAAGTCCTGCGCTCGCGGGGAAAGGTCCATGCCGATCCGGAGCTGCTCGGGGACGCCGCCGCGTTCGAGGGTGTGGCCCGCTACGCGGCCCGGGTGAAATGCGCCATGATCTCCTGGGTGGCCGCCGAGGATGCCTTGAACCAGGCAGCCTGACCGCCAGCCCACCAACGCGAAAAGGCTCTCCTCCCGCCGGGAGGAGAGCCTTTTGTGCGTTCGAGGTCAGGCGAACAGCCCCATGATGCCGATGAGTGCCGTTGCCGCACCGAGCACCATGGATACGGTCACCAGCACCACGTGGACGCTCAGGAACTTGGTTGCCTTTCCGTCAGCGTCCCGGGCCCGGGGGTCCTTCATGACCCGGCGCAGGAACTGCGGCCAGACCACCAGGGACCAGACGCCGGCCACGATCAGGACCAGGGCTGCGAAAACCGGCAGTTCCACCGGATCAGTGGCTTTCCAGCCAGGCCTGCGCCTGCTGCGCCTGCAGGTTCAGCGCCTTCGCCACCATGGGCTCGGCAGCGTCGGCGATCTTGCCGCCCAGGAACGGCACGGAGGACTTGACCTCGCCCTCGAGCTCAACGCGGGTTCCGCTGGCCTCGGCCACCAGGCGCTGGACGGCGGTGACGTCCACGGGTGCGCCGGCGATCTTCAGGGAAATGTTGCTCTGGCGGGAGCCGTCTGCCGCGGGGGCGTTCCAGCTTTCCACCTGGGTCACCTTCAGGTGCTCGCCCACGAACTTGCGGGCAATCTCGGGCAGGCGGGTGGTGGGGAGGGTGCGCACCGAGGTGGCGCTGAAGGCGCCGGCAACGTCACCGTCCACGGTGAAGGATTCCAGGTTTCCGCCCACCAGCTGGCTGACGTGGCGCTGGAAGTCCTCGTTCACCAGGACAGCTGCGACGCTGTCGACGGAGTGCGGAAGGGAAGTGGTTGCGCTCAGGGCCATGGGTCCTCCTGGGACATTGGGGAACGGATTTAACTCAAGACATCCTACGGGTCCCGGCCGGCCGCTCCGCATCGATGAGCTTTTGTGCCGCCCCGGTGATGTTCCGGGCCATCGCCGGGAAGATCAGGCTGTGGAACGGCAGGACCGCCAGCCAGTAGAGCCGGCCACTGAGGCCCTTGGGGAAGAAGATGGCCCGCTGGCGGTACAGGCTGCCGGAGCCGTCGGGCTCCACGGACAGCTCCAGCCATGCCCGGCCGGGTGCCCGCATCTCGGCCCGCAGCCGGAGCAGCCTGCCGCGTTCGATCCGTTCCACCCGCCACCAGTCCACCACTTCCCCGGCGGCCAGCATCTTGGGGTGCCGACGCCCGCGCAGCAGCCCGGCCCCGCCGGTGAGCTTGTCCAGCCAGCCGCGCACCTGCCAGGCAAGGGGCAGGGAGTACCAGCCGTTCCGGCCGCCGATTCCCTCGATGATGGTCCACACGTGTTCCGGGTCCACATCCCCGTGGAAGGTGCGTTCGTCGATGTAGACCGTGTGGCCGGACCAGTCGGGGTCGCTTGGCAGGGGATCGGACGCCACGCCGGCATTGGCCCAGGTGGTTTCCACCTGCCCGTCCCGTTCCTTGCCCAGTGCCAGCGCGACGGCGGTCCGGTAGGGGGTCAAGCCGCCGTCGGGCTGGGGGATGTACCGGTCGATGTCATGCTCGCTGGACACGGCGTCGTGCTGCAGGGACTGGACCAGGGGGAACGCCATGGACAGCGGGATGGGGGTGGTGAGCGCCACCCACATTCCCGCGAGCTTGGGGGCCGGGACCGGCAGGGCCAGCACCACCCGGTGGGGCAGGCCGGCCTCGGCGGCGTATTCCTTCATCATCGCGGCGTACGTGAGCACCTGGCGGCAGCCGATATCAAAGCTCCGGTTGATGGGCCCGTCCAGGGATGCCGCGGCCACCAGGTAATACAGAACGTCCCGCACGGCGATCGCTTCGATGCGGTTCCGGACCCAGCTGGGCGCCGGCATCAGGGGCAGCGTCTCGGACAGGTGCCGGATCATCTCGAAGGACGCCGAACCGGAGCCGATCACCACGCCGGCCTGGAAGACGATAGCGTCCACCTGGCCGTCAAGGAACACCTGGCCCACTGCCTCCCTGGACCGCATGTGGGTGGACAGTTCCACACCCTGCGGATGCAGTCCGCCAAGGTACACGATCCTGCCCACCCCGGCATCAGCCGCCGCTTGGGCCGCGATGCCGGCCATTGCCTTCTCCTTGGCTTCGAAACCCGCCCCGGCAGCCATGGAGTGCACCAGGTAGTAGAAGACCTCGACGCCGTCCAGCGCCTTGCGCAGCGCGTCGCCGTCGTCCAGGCTGCTTTCCACCACCTCCACCTTGTCCCGCCACGGCACCCCGGCAATCTTGTCGGGGGAGCGGACCAGCACCTTGACGGTGTGGCCGGCCTCGAGGAGCCGGGGCACCAGCCGGCCGCCGATGTAGCCGGTGGCTCCCGTCACCAGGACTGTCTTGGGGATCTGCGGTGCATTGGTTCCGGTCATGCTCGCTCCTGTTCGTCCTCAGCGGTTCGGAGCGGCAGCCTGTCCGGACGGCCGCGCCCGTAAGTCAGTGGGCCCTGCTGAATCAGCGGCCCCCTGCCAGCCTAAGCGCAGGGGCGGCTTCCGGGACTGCCGGGGGCCGGAATGTCGCCGGTGCGCGGTAGGCTGGAAGTTACCCGGGATTCGCAGCGAATTTCGGGTTTTCGCGTTGCCTGCGATCCCCTTGAACACCACAGGAGCTTCCGCCATGAGCCTTCCCGGCCCGTCCGCCGCCGGCACATCCACTGCAGGCCCGTCTCTTGACGGCCTGCGGCGCGTCCTCGCCGAGGACCAGACCTTCTCGCGCGTCCGGGCGGAAGCAGCCAGGGGATTCAGCGTCCGCGGCCAGGACTACCAGATCAGCGCGCCCGCCGGGCTGCGTCCGGTGCTGCTCGCCGAGATGGCCGACGGCCTCGCAGCCGCCGGGGCAGCAGAGTCCGACGGCGGCGGGCCGGGCGTAGTACTCGCCGTCACGGCCACGGGCCGGGAAGCGGAGGACCTTGCGGCGGCGCTGCGCGCCTACCTGCCCGCGGATGCCGTGGCCGAGTTCCCCAGCTGGGAGACGCTGCCGCACGAGCGCCTCTCGCCGCGTTCGGACACAGTGGGACGGCGGCTGGCCGTCCTGCGCCGGCTGGCCCATCCGGAGACTTCGGCGGCGGGCCGGCTCCGGGTGGTGGTGGCACCCGTCCGGGCCGTGGTCCAGCCCGTGGTGGCCGGACTGGGTGACCTGGTGCCGGTCACGCTGAAGGTGGGCCAGGACATCCCGTTCACGGATGTGGTGCGGAGCCTCGCCGATGCCGCCTACGCCCGCGTGGACATGGTGACGCACCGCGGCGAGTTCGCCGTCCGCGGCGGCATCATCGACGTTTTCCCGCCCACCGAGGACCACCCCATCCGCGTGGAGTTCTTTGGTGATGAGGTGGACCAGATGCGCTGGTTCGCCGTGGCTGACCAGCGCTCGCTGTCCGGCCCCGGAATCCACCATCCCACCGAGCTGCATGCGCCGCCCTGCCGCGAAATCCTCATCACGCCGTCGGTGATGTCCCGCGCCGCGACGCTCAAGTCACAGCTCCCGGCCGCTGCAGACATGCTTGAGAAGATCGCCGGCGGCATCGCCGTGGAGGGCATGGAATCCCTGGCTCCGGTGCTGGTGGATGCCATGGTCCCGTTTGTGGACTTGCTTCCTGCCGACTCCATCGCCGTTGTGATCGAGCCCGAGAAGGTCCGCACCCGCGCCCACGACCTCGCGGCCACCAACGAGGAATTCCTGGAGGCTGCCTGGTCCACGGCGTCCGACGGCGGGACGGCGCCTTTGGACCTCAGCTCCCAGGCGTCGGCGGCGCTGCACTCGGCCAGCTTCCGCTCGCTCGGCGAGACCCGCGCGTCCTCGTTGGAGCACGGCGTGTCCTGGTGGTCCATCACTTCGCTGGCCCAGGACGCGGAACTGCTCCCGGAGATCGACGTCCTGAACCTGCACGCACGGGAGCCCCGCGGCTACCAGGGCGACGTCGCGGAGATGATGGACTTCATCGGCTCGCACGTGCGCGACCAGTGGCGGATCGTCGTGGCCACGGAGGGCCCGGGGCCCGCCCAGCGGCTCGCGGAACTGTTCCACGACGCCGATATCCCCTGTGCCCGGGTGGACAGCCTGGACCACGAGCCCCAGCCGGGGATCATCGAGGTGACCACCGCCGCCGTCGGACGCGGTTTCGTCCTGGACGGCCTGAAGCTGGGGCTGCTCACGGAAGCCGACCTGCTGGGCCGGACCTCCGCAGCCTCCACCAAGGACATGCGGCGGATGCCGTCCAAGCGGCGCAACGCCGTCGACCCCCTGCAGCTGGTGGCGGGGGACCACGTGGTCCACGAACAGCACGGCATCGGCCGGTTCGTCGAGCTCATCCAGCGCAAGGTAGCCGGCGGTGCCGACGGCGTGCGCGAATACCTGGTCCTGGAGTACGCGCCGTCCAAGCGGGGCGCGCCGGGGGACCGGCTGTTCGTGCCGACGGACCAGCTGGACCAGGTGACCCGCTACGTGGGCGGTGACACCCCGGTCCTGAGCAAGATGGGCGGCGCGGACTGGGCAAGCACCAAGTCAAAAGCCCGGAAGGCCGTCAAGGAGATCGCCGGGGAGCTGATCCGGCTGTACTCGGCACGGATGGCCTCGCGCGGGCACGCCTTCGGCCCCGACACCCCGTGGCAGCGGGAACTGGAGGAAGCCTTCCCCTACGTGGAGACGCCGGACCAGCTGACCACCATCAACGAGGTCAAGGCGGACATGGAGCGGGAGATCCCGATGGACCGCCTGGTGTCCGGGGACGTGGGCTACGGCAAGACCGAGATCGCCGTGCGCGCAGCCTTCAAGGCGGTGCAGGACGGCAAGCAGGTGGCTGTGCTGGTGCCCACCACGCTCCTGGCGCAGCAGCACTACGAAACCTTTACCGAACGGTTCTCCGGCTTCCCGCTGCGCGTCAAGCCGCTGTCCCGCTTCCAGAGTTCCAAGGAAGCCAAGGAGACGGCGGAAGGTGTCAAGAACGGCGCGGTGGACGTGGTGATCGGCACGCACCGGTTGCTGTCCAAGGACTTCGAGTTCAAGGACCTGGGGCTGGTGATCGTGGACGAGGAGCAGCGGTTCGGCGTCGAGCACAAGGAAGCGCTGAAGAAGATGCGCACCAACGTGGACGTGCTGGCCATGAGCGCCACCCCGATTCCCCGGACACTGGAGATGTCCCTCACCGGAATCCGCGAGACCTCCACGCTGGCCACCCCGCCGGAGGAGCGCCACCCCGTGCTGACCTACGTGGGCCCGTACACGGACAAGCAGACCTCCGCCGCGATCCGGCGGGAGCTGATGCGCGAAGGCCAGGTGTTCCTGGTCCACAACCGGGTGTCCACCATTGAACGGACTGCGGCGAAGATCCGCGAGCTGGTTCCGGAAGCCCGGGTGGAGGTGGCGCACGGCAAGATGTCCGAGAGCCGCCTGGAGCAGATCATTGTGGACTTCTGGGAGCGGCGCTTCGACGTCCTGGTGTGCACCACCATCATCGAGACCGGCCTGGACATCTCCAACGCGAACACCCTGATCGTGGACGGCGCGGACAAGTACGGCCTGTCCCAGCTCCACCAGCTTCGCGGCCGCGTGGGCCGCGGCCGGGAACGTGCCTATGCCTATTTCCTGTACCCGTCCGAGAAGCCGCTGGGGGAGGTGGCGCTGGAACGCCTCAAGGCCGTGGCGGCGCACAACGAGCTCGGCGCGGGCATGCAGCTGGCCATGAAGGACCTGGAAATCCGCGGTGCGGGCAACCTGCTGGGCGGCGAACAATCCGGCCACATCCAGGGTGTCGGGTTCGACCTCTACATCCGGCTGGTGGGCGAAGCGGTGGCCGACTTCCGCGGCGAGGCCGAGGAGAAGGCGGCTGAGATGAAGATCGAGCTGCCTGTCAACGCCCACCTTCCGCACGACTACGTTCCCGGCGAACGGCTGCGCCTCGAGGCCTACCGCAAGCTGGCGGCAGCGCAGACCCACGAGGCGATCGACGAGGTCCTCGCCGAGCTGGTGGACCGCTACGGTGAGCTGCCGCTGCCGGCGCAGAACCTGGTGGCCGTGGCCCGGTTCCGGGTGGGCGCCCGCGAGGCAGGACTGTCCGACGTGGCGCTGCAGGGCAACTTCATCAGGTTCTCGCCCGCCCAGCTGCCGGAGTCCAAGGTCATGCGCCTGAACCGGATGTACCCGGGATCGCAGGCCAAGCCGGCACTGGACGCGGTGCTGATTCCCAAACCCAAGACCGCACGGATCGGCGGCCGCGACCTGCAGGACGCGGAAATCCTGGAATGGGCCGACGGCGTCATCCGCAACATCTTCTCCGACCAGCCGGTCACCGTCGCGCAGACGGGGGCCTGACGGATGATGGGAGGACACCACGCCGCGTCGGGAGCCGCGGCGTGGGTGGCTGTTGCCTCCACAGGGCCGTACACACTTGGCTGGTACCCGCTGGATTCCGCCGGCATCCTGATAGGCGGCCTGGCCACCGCAGGAACGGCCCTGGTTTGCGACTGGGACCACCGGTCCAGCACCGTGGCCCAGTCCCTGCCGCCGCTGTCCAATGCGATTGCCCGGGGCATCGAGAACGCCAGCGGCGGGCACCGGCAGGGAACGCATTCAATCCTTGGCGCGGGGGTCTTCGTCCTGCTCGCCGCGCTGGCGTCCCGGTTCCAGCTGGAGACCCCGTGGGGGCTCCTGTCCGTGGGTGCCGGCCTGCTGTGCATGTTCCTGATCAACATCGCTGCGAAGGCGCTGAAGCTTTTTCCCAAAAGCGGGTTCCTGACCAACTGGGCCTTCGCGCTGGCCATGGCCGGACTGGTCACGGTGTATGCCCCGGAACAGTGGACGTGGCTTCCCGTGTCCATGCTCATTGGCGTGGTGGTGCACATCGTGGGCGACCTCATCACCACCGGGGGAGTGCCGCTGCTGTGGCCGCTGGTGGTCCGGCCCCCGAAGCCGCTCCGCAGGGTTCCGCTGCTCCGGCAGGTGTGGCGGCCCAACGGGGCACTGTCGGTGCCGCTGCTGGGACGGGCCGGCTCCAAACGCGAGTGGCTGGTGCTGATCCCGGTGAGCGCGTACGCCATGGTGGGCATGACGGTGGCCGGCTGGTCCATTGCGCAGAGCCAGTGGACACGGGTGGCGGACGCCGCCGTGGCCTGGACCAGGCTCTGGTTCTAGCGCACGAAAAGGACCCCCGGACAGCGTCCGGGGGTCCTTTTCGTAAAACGGGCTTCTAGTGCTCGCCGGCGGAGTCCGAGCGGCCCCAGATGGTCTGCGGAATCCAGAACGCCAGGGCGAACAGCACCAGGCAGGCGGCCATCGGCCAGGGGTTGCCGAGTGTGAGGAAGGACAGCGAGTAGATCGCCCCGAAGAACAGCGCCATGATGCTCACGAACAGCACGATGCTGCCGGAGAGCTTGTTCTCGTTCTGCGGGGTCCGGACAGTGCGCTGGTCCGATGAGTCCTGGCCGGACGCGTTAATCTTGCTGGACAATTTCGTTCCTCCTCGGCCCCGCAGGGCTCAATCTGTGGCGGCGTCCGGCCCGCAGTCAGTAGGCGGCTGAACCCTGTTCACCCTTGACGATGGCAATGCCGGAGCTGGCACCAATACGTGTTGCACCAGCAGCAATCATAGCCTGCGCGTCGGCCAGGGAGCGCACGCCGCCGGAGGCCTTGACACCGAGGTCCGGGCCGACGGTCCTGCGCATGAGGGCGATGTCCCCGGCCGTGGCGCCGCCGCCGTTGAAGCCCGTGGACGTCTTCACGAAATCGGCGCCGGCTTCAACGGCTGCCTGGCAGGCGAGGACCTTCTGGTCGTCCGTGAGCATTGCGGTCTCAATGATCACCTTGAGAATGGCGCCGCTGGCGTGCACCGCCTCCGCCACGGCACTGATGTCCTCGGTGAGTGCGCCCTTGTCCCCGGCGCGGGCGGCCGCGATGTTGATGACCATGTCCACCTCATCGGCGCCGTCAAGCACCGCGCCGCGCGCCTCGAACGTCTTGACGTCCGTGGGCGTGGCACCCAGCGGGAAGCCGACCACCGAGCAGGTGAGGACGCCCGAGCCTTTGAGGGCATTCTTGACCGTCTTGACCCAGATCGGGTTGACGCACACTGACTTAAAGCCGTACTCGGCCGCCTCCGCGCAGACCTTCAGGACGTCCGCCTCGGAGGCTTCGGGCTTCAAAAGCGTGTGGTCGATGTAGCTGGCAATGCTTCCGGCATCAGCGGCGGCTGGCTGAACGGAAGGGGTGGCTTCGTTGCTCATGATGGTCCTTTCCGGGGGGGCCTTGTGGGCCCTGGCACGTCCTGGAACTCGGTCACGTCCTGGAACTCGGTTCGGCACCATCTTGTCACAGCCGGGACACCGGCAAAGTGCGGCCTGTCAGGCGGCCGCCTGCAGGACCGGCCCGGCCGAGGCGGCGGTCAGAAGCTGCGTGGCGCAGGCTCCCGCGGCGGAAGCTGCCGCCACGAGCAGGCCCAGCCGGACGCCGTCGTACGCTGCTGCGTCCCCGATGGCCCAGATGCCGGGGACGGACGTCCGGAAGTCCTGGCTGATGACGATTCCTCCGCTGGCAGCGGTCCGCAGTCCTGCGCTGGCGGCGAGGCCGTCCCGGGCCACGCGCTCTTCAGCCAGGACCACCAGGTCCCCGCTCATGCTGCTGCCGTCCTCGAAGACAACTGCGGAGGCCGCCAGTCCGGACACGGATTGCCCGGGAACGACGGCGGCCGGGCGGGCGGTGGTGCGGATGGGGCGCACGCCGCGGGCACGCAGGACGGCTTCAGCCTGGCCCGCGGCAGTCCCGTTGCCCACCAGGATGCCCAGCGGACGCCGGCCCAGCTCCCGGGTCACCCTCCCCACGGCCTCGGCGATCCGTGCGGCGTCGTCGATGGTGGAGTAGCTCAGGCACTGCGCCGCACCCTCCACGGGGTTGGCAACGGGGGCTGATCCGGTGGCGATCACCAGGTGGTCGTAGGAGAATTCCAGGCCGTCGGCCGTGGCTACGGTCCGGTTCACGGCGTCGATGTGGCTGGCGGGCTGGCCGAACCGCACCGAAACCTGGGGGAGCAGGGCGAGCTCCAGCAGCTCCTCTGGTGTGTCGTCCCGGCTGCTGAGGACCGTGATGGTCCCGGCGAAGCTTGCCCGGTCCAGCTGGCTGACCAGGGCCTGGGCGGCCGGGCCGGCACCGGCGATGACGATGCGGGTGGCGGAGGTGGACGGGGTGGGTGCCGGAGCGGACATGTGCTGGCCCTTTCGCTGGCGGCCTGGACGGCCGGAAGTTCGTGATGGAACCCAGCGTAGGGGGACGCCTTTACCGTTGTGTTTCCCGTCCATTGCTGCTTTGAAGGGGCCCGTTCGCCAGTTTTTACCGGCCGGTAACAGAACCGGTGACGCGGCTCTCATCCCACCGGTGCCGGACACATTCGGCCCGACCCGCCCACAACCAAAGGCGAGACTTTTTGTCCAGATACGGCGACCATAAGGGCGGCGGATTCATATGGTGGTTGCAACGCTTTGATTGATGGAGCGTTTGATGCCGAAGTTGTTTCCTGTCCATGTCCGTGATGATTTTCTCGATCTGGTGTGTGCCGGTTTGTCGGTCAGTGCTGCTGCCCGGCGTGTCGGGGCCTCGCGCGGCACGGCGAAGAAGTGGTGGGCCGAGTCTGGTCAGATGACGCTGAGCATTTCGGCCCATGGTGGCCTGGCAGATCCTGGCCCGTCCGCGGAGCTTCCCTGCGGGCGGGCACTAACCGAGGCGGAGCGGGGGATGATCCAGATGGGCCGGCAGGCCGGGATGAGCTACGCGAAGATCGGTGAGGCGATCGGGCGGGACAAGTCCGTAATCTGGCGTGAGGTCAACCGCAACTGTGATGCCGAGGGCAGGTACAACGCTCAAGTCGCGCATACCAGAGCCCATCAGGCCCGGCGCCGGCCCAAGCCCTTCAAGCTCATCGAAGACGAGGATCTGTGCCGGCTGATCGGAGTGTGGATGGATGACGGGTGGAGCCCGAAGCTGATCTCTTCGATGCTGGCGTTTTACTTTGCCGATGACCAGACTATGCAGGTGAGCCACGAGACGATTTACCAGGCCCTGTACGTCCAGACCCGCGGGAAACTGCGGGCAGACCTGGCCGAAAATCTCAGCCTCAAACGCAAACAACGCGTTCCCCACACCAGCGACCGGCTCAAGAACAGCCCCTACAAGGAGGCTTTCAAGATCAGCGAACGCCCCGCCGAAGCCCAGGACCGGGCCGTCCCGGGACACTGGGAAGGAGACCTGATCATCGGATGCAACGGGACCGCGATCGGCACCCTGGTCGAACGCTCCACCCGGTTCACGATCCTGCTCCACCTGCCCGGGGACCACACCGCCGAGACGGTCGCCGCGGCGATGATCCAGGAGATGGGAAAGCTCCCGGAGCACCTGCGCCGCTCGATCACCTGGGACCGCGGCACCGAGCTCGCCGACTACGCCAAGATCCAGACCGCCCTCGAGACCACGCTCTACTTCTGCGACCCCCACTCGCCCTGGCAGCGAGGCACAAACGAGAACACCAACCGGCTCCTGCGGTTCTGGTTCGAGAAAGGCTCCGACCTCTCCGCCCACACCCCCGACGACCTTGACCGCATCGCAGCCAAGCTCAACCGCCGCCCCCGGCCAACCCTGAACCTCGACACCCCAGCCAACCGGCTAAACCAGCTGCTGCACGCGGCCTAACCACCCCACGTTGCTCCCACCACTTGACTTTGCGGGCCTTGAGGTCGCCGTATCTGGACAAAAACTCGAAGGGGTTAGACGCGGATCCGGTAGCCCCGCTTGACCACGGTTTCCACCAGGCGTCCGTCCGGCAGCGAGGACCGCAGCCGGCTCACGGTCATGTCCAGGGCGTGGACGGATCCCCGCAGTTCCAGCAGCTCGGAGAGCGACTCCCGCGAGAGGACCGCGCCGCCCGCGCCCAGCAGCGCCCGCAGCAGCAGCAGCGGGGCAGGCGCCAGTTCCACGGGCTGGCCGTCGATGCGCAGGCTCCGCCCCCGCAGCTCGATGTTCCCGGACCTGGTTTCCAGGCGGCGGACGTGGTTCAGCGCCAGGTGCTCGCAGACCAGCCGGATCAGGGCACCCATGCGGAAGCGTTCCGGACCAGGGGCGTCACCCCCGCGTCAATCAGTGGCTGCGCAGTCACGGGCCCCACCACCGCGGTGGTGACGTTCGTCTTCAGGCTGTCGATCAGCTGCTTGTAGACGCCCATCTCGTGCGCCGTGCTCCACATCGCATCCACGGCGGGGGCGCTGGTGAAGGTGAGGACGTCCAGGTTCCCGCTGCAGGCGGCCTCGATGAGGCGCGGAAGCTTGTCCTCGCCGTCGGGCTTCACCCAGCGGTAGGGCGTAACGGTCAGGACGGTGGCGCCGGACATGCGCAGGCGCTCCAGCTGGCGGACATCCGTGTAGCCGTGCAGCTGCACCGCCACCGTCTTGCCGCGGACACCTTCGTTGAGCAGCATGTCCACCAGCGTGGCGGTGGTCTCGTCGCTGCTGATTCCGACGTCGGCGAGTCCGGCCGCGCGCACGGCGCCGCGGGCCTTTGGTCCCCGCACGAACATCCGGCAGGCGCCCAGGGTCTCCAGGAGCTCGTCGCCGATGCCGAAGGAATCCGCGGCCTCGCACCAGCGCCGCATGCCGTAGGCGGTGGTGGCGATGCACAGGTCCGGCTTGGCGGCGATGATGGCCCGGGTGTCCTCGATGAGGCGCATGTCCTCCTGGACGGGGGCGATCTTCAGGGCAGGGGCGTGCAGCACTTCAGCGCCGCGGCGTTCCAGGGCGTCGATCAGGTCCTGGGACCTGCGGTCCGAAGTCACGCCGATGCGGAAACCCTCCAGCGGGGATTCTGCAGCATCGGGTGTTTCTTCGACCTGCGGTGTTTCGGCCGGTGCAAGTGCAGTCATGGGGGTCAATCCTTTCATGAACCCAGCAGCGAGGCCGCCAGCCTGTCCAGGTCGGCGGCGGCCTCAGCATGCCCGCGGTTGGCCTCCGCCACCCGAACCACCTCGCCGATGACCAGCACGGCCGGGTTGCTGCACCCGGAAGCGGCCGAGGTGATGGTGCCCAGGTCTGCGATGGTGGTCCGCTGGCCCGGTCGGTAGCCGCGTTCGACGACGGCCATCGGCATGTCGGGGCGCATGCCTGCCCGGCGGAGTCCGGCGGCCAGCTGGTGGAGGGTGCCGATGCCCATCAGCACCACGATGGTGCCGCCCAGGCCGGCGAGGTGCTGGTGCTCCTTTTCAGTGAGCGGCGCGTGGCCGGAAACCACGGTGAACATGTGGCTGACTTCCCGGTGCGTGACCGGGATGCCGGCAGCTGCCGGAACGGAGATGGCGCTGGTGACACCGGACACGACGTGGACCTTGACGCCGGCGGCCACGCATGCGGCCACTTCCTCGCCGCCGCGGCCGAAGACGTAAGGGTCACCGCCCTTGAGGCGGACCACGTTGTTGCCGGCGAGGGCGCTTTCCACCATGAGCTTTTCGATGTCAGACTGGCTGACCTTGTGGTGGCCCGGCTTCTTGCCCACGTCCACCAGTTCGGCGGAGGTGAGGGACGGCAGCTCCTGGTACGGAGCGAGGCGGTCGTAAAAGACCACATCAGCGTCGCGCAGGGCCTTGACCGCGGCGACGGTCAGGAGGTCGGTGGTGCCGGGGCCGCCGCCCACCAGGGTGACGTGGCCGGCGGCGCCGGCAGCGGGTTCGGCGGCCACGGGAATCCCGGTGATCCGGCAGCGGTCCAGGAGGGCGTCCCAGCCGGGCTGGCCGTCGTCGACCGCCGCCACGAGGAACGGCCGCTCGGGCAGCGGGCCGTCATGGCCCGCGCCCTGCGGGGTGCTCAGGCGATACACGACGGCGCCTGCGGCTTCGTAGCGGCGCACCGCCTGCCGGGCGGCAGTGTCGGAGCCCGTGACCAGGACGTCGCGTCCGGTGAGGTCGATGCTGAGCTGCATGGCTATACCTCGTTCTCGTTGCCGGAGCGTACCGGGATGGAGGCCCCGATCAGGACCTTGCCCTTCTCTTCCGGAGTGGCGGGGCGCATCTGGCCGCGCTCGTCCGGGACGAAGGTGATGGAGTCGTCCTTCTGGTCGGGGGCGTTGACGAAGGAACGGAACCGGCGCAGGCGCTCGGGGTCCTTGAGGGTGTCAGCCCACTCGTCGATGTAGGTGTCCACGTGCTTGGCCATGGCCGCCTCGAGGTCCTCGGCGATGCCCAGGGTGTCCTTGACCACCACGTCCTCGACGTGCTTGATGCCGCCGTCGAGCTCTTCCTGCCAGCGAGCCGTGCGCTGCAGGCGGTCCGCGGTGCGGATGTAGTACATGAAGTAGCGGTCGATGTACTTGATCAGCGTTTCGTCATCGAGGTCCTTGGCGAGCAGCTGTGCGTGCGCGGGGGTTGCACCGCCGTTGCCGCCGACGTACAGGTTCCAGCCGTCCGCCGTGGCGATCACGCCCACGTCCTTGCCGCGGGCCTCGGCGCATTCGCGGGCGCAGCCGGAAACGCCCATCTTGAGCTTGTGCGGGCTGCGCAGGCCGCGGTAGCGCAGCTCCAGCTTGATGGCCATGGCCACCGAATCCTGGACGCCGAACCGGCACCAGGTGGAACCGACGCAGGACTTCACCGTGCGCAGGCTCTTGCCGTAGGCCTGGCCGGATTCGAAGCCGGCATCCACCAGTTCCTTCCAGATTTCGGGGAGCTGTTCCAGCCGGGCGCCGAACATGTCGATCCGCTGGCCGCCGGTGATCTTGGTGTACAGGTTGTACTTCTCGGCCACGGCGGCAATGACGCCGAGCTTCTTGGGCGTGATCTCACCGCCGGCGATGCGCGGGACCACCGAGTAGGTGCCGTCCTTCTGCATGTTGGCCAGGGCGCGGTCGTTGGTGTCCTGGAGGGTGCCGCGGCCGGCGTCCAGCACGTAGGCGCTGTTCTGGCTGGCAAGGATGTTGGCGATGGTGGGCTTGCAGATGTCGCAGCCTGCGCCCTTGCCGTACTTGGCCATGATCTCTTCGAAGGAGGTCAGTTCCAGGACGCGGATGGCGTCGAAGAGTTCCTGGCGGGACAGCTCGATGTGCTCGCAGAGGGCCTTGGAGACCTCAACGCCGGACTTGGTGAGTTCGGTTTCCAGCAGCTTCTTGAGCATCGGAACGCAGGAGCCGCACTGGGTGCCGGCGCGGGTGCAGCCCTTCAGCTCGCCGAGTTCCTGGACGGGTGCGTTGCCCTCGCAGGCGCCGCAGCCGTTGATGGCGTCGCGGATGCTTCCCGCGGTGACGTTGTTGCAGGAGCACAGGGTGGCGTCGTCGGGCAGTTCGGTCTCGGGTGCGTCGCCGCCGCCGGCGGCGCTGAGGAACGCGCCGGGCTCGGCGGGAAGTTCGCGGCCGAGGAGCGGGCGGAGGCTCATGTACGGCGAGGCGTCGCCGACGAAGATGCCGCCCAGCAGGGTCTTGGCATCGTCGGTGGTGACGATCTTCTGGTAGACGCCGCGGGCCGGGTCGGCGTAGACGATCTCGAGGGCGTGCTCGGTTTTGGCGAAGGCGTCGCCGAAGCTTGCCACGTCCACGCCGGAGAGCTTCAGCTTGGTGGCGGTGTCGAAGCCGGGGAACGTGGCGTCGCCGCCGTGGAGGCGGTCGGCCACGATCTCCGCCATGGTGTTGGCGGGAGCCACCAGGCCCAGGCACATGCCGCCGTAGTTGGCCACCTCGCCAATGGCCCAGATGCCGGGCACTTCGGTTTCGCAGTAGTCGTTGATGACCACGCCGCCGCGGGGACCCAGGCTGAAGACCTGTTCCTCGCCCTCGGCGGCGCGGAAGAGTTCGTCGCGGGGCCGGACGCCGATGGCCACGATGACCATGTCCGCTTCGATGATGCGGCCGTCTGCCATGAGGACGCCGGTGACCTGGCCGTCGTCGTCGGAGAGCACCTCGGACGGGAAGACGCCACCGTGGACTTCGAAGCCCTTGGCCTTGATGAGCCGGCCCATCGCCTGGCCCGCGCCTTCGTCCAGCTGGGTGGCCATCAGCCACTGGGAGCCGTCAATGACGATGGGGTTGGCGCCAAGCTGTTCCGTGCCGGCGGCCGATTCGAGGCCCAGCAGGCCGCCACCGATGGTGACGGCGTTGACCTTCCGGCCGAGCTTCTCGGTGAGTTCGGCAATCTTCTGATTAATGGTCCAGACGTCTTCGAGCGTGCGGTAGACGTGGGTGAGCTCGTTGCCGGGGATGGGCAGGCGGGCGGCGTTCGAGCCGGTGGCCACCACCAGTTCGTCATAGGGGTAAATGTTGCCGGTGGACGTCTCCACGGTCTTCGCGGCGGCGTTGATCTTCACAACGCGCTCGCCGGTCTTCAGCTCCAGCGAAGGGTGGTCCCACATGGAAGCGGATCCCAGGGTCAGGTCCACGCCGGTATCGGTGAGGGCCTTGGACAGCGCGACGCGGTCGTAGGGGAGATGTGCTTCCTCGGTGAGGACCGTGACATGCCAGCCATCGAGGCCACGGGCATGCATCGCGTCCGCAAAACGGTGGGCCGCGGGGCCGCCGCCGGCGACGACAATGCGGCGCGTTGTCTCGGTGTTTGAAGTCTGTTCGGTCACTGTGGGCCTTTCGCATGGGCCGCAGCGGTGCTCCGGCCTTCTCTGACGAGTGTCCATCCAGACTAGGTAGAGGCAGTTTCGCCTCAGTTTCCCAATTGTTTCGCGAACTTAACTTCTGCATCACGAACTCATTTCCGGCCGGGTTAGGTGTCTTTTACGCGCCGGACACATTTGCTGCATCCCTACGAAACACCCCCGCGCCTAGCGTGGAATCCGGCGGCACAGGCTGCCGCAACCCACGGACAACAAGCACAGGGAAAGGAGCCGGACATGACGGCAACACTGGAACTTGGGGCGCTCGACACCGCAACTGCCGAGGCCGGAGCGGCCGCTGCCGCCGGGTGGCACCGCGTCTGCCACCTGGACGACCTGGAACCCTCCTGGGGTGAAGCGGCCCTCGTCGCCGGGCGCCAGATCGCGCTCTTCCGTACCGGGCCCGGTGAAGTCTTCGCGGTGGCCCACGAGGATCCGGCCACCGGAGCGCATGTCATGGCCCGCGGGATCCTTGGCTCCAAGGGGGCCCGGCCCACCATCGCCTCGCCCCTGCACAAAGAGGTCTACGACCTCGAAACCGGCGAGTGCTTCAGCACCCCCGGCCTTAAGCTTGCCGCCTTCAGCAGCCGCATCGTGGACGGCTTCGTCGAAGTGGAGCTGTAACCAGCACAGGATTTCGAACCACGCAGGAAGAGGGGCGCCCAGGCAGGGCGCCCCTTTCGCGGTTTAAAGCCCCAGCGCCTCGCTGACGTCGCGGAGCACTGCATCCAGTGATGCCCGGGCTGACTGCCGGGCTGCGGGCAGTTCGGCGGCGGAGGCAGCGTGGTGGATCACTTCCAGGTAGCACTTGAGCTTGGGCTCAGTGCCGCTGGGCCGGATGATCACCCGGGTCAGGTCCCGCGTGACATACAGGAGGCCGTCCGTGGGCGGCAGCTGGTCCGTGCCCTGGGAGAGGTCTGTGAAGACTTCCACGGCCGATGACCCGAAGGATTCCGGGGGTGACACCCGGAGCCGGTTCATCATCGCGTCCAGGAGCCCCAGGTCGGCGACCCTGATGCTGAGCTGGTCGCTCGCGTGCAGGCCGTGCTTGAGGTACAGCTCATCGAGGGTATCGAAGATGGTTTTTCCCCGGCCTTGGCTGCCGCCGCGAGCTCGGCGATGAGGACCGCGGCGGAGATGCCGTCCTTGTCCTTCACCAGGTCCGGTGCCACGCAGTAGCCGAGGGCTTCCTCGTAACCGTAGACCAGCCCGGGTACCCGGGAAATCCACTTGAATCCGGTGAGTGTTTCCTCATGCGCGTAGCCGGCGGCCGTGGCAATCCGGGCCAGCAGGCGCGAGGACACGATGGAATTGGCGAAAACGCCGGTCACACCCTGGGCCTCACCGCTGGGGGCAGTGGCGGCCAGCCGGGCCACCACATGGGCGCCCAGCAGAGCCCCCACTTCGTCACCCCGCAGCATCCGCCATGCGCCGGTATCCGGGTCCTTTGCAGCCACCGCGGCCCGGTCCGCATCGGGGTCGTTGGCGATCACGATGTCGGCATCCAGCCGGGCTGCGGTCTCGAGGGCGAGGTCCAGCGCGCCGGGTTCTTCCGGGTTGGGGAAACTGACGGTCGGAAATCCGGGGTCCGGCTCTGCCTGTTCCGCCACCAGGGTGACGTCGGTGAAGCCCGCGGCCTGCAGCACGGCCAGTGCTGTTCCGCCGCCCACGCCGTGCAGGGGAGTGAGCACGATGCGCAGGTCCCGGGCAGGGAAGTGGTCCCGCAGGGCGAGGGCGGCCGCGGCGCGCTGGTAGTCCCCGGCGATGGAGCCGTCCAGGACGGTCCAGCCTTCCGGTGCCAGCGTGATTGATTCCAGGGCCCCCACGGCGCTGATGCGGGCCGCGATCTCGGCGTCGTACGGGGTGACGATCTGGGCGCCGTTGCCGCTGTCAGGGACGGCGTGGCGGCCCAGGTACACCTTGTAGCCGTTGTCCTGCGGGGGGTTGTGGCTGGCAGTAACCATCACGCCACCGTCGCACCCCAGTGCCCGCACGGCGTAGGCCAGCACGGGGGTGGGCAGCGCCGACGGCATCAGGAAGGTTTCGATCCCGGCAGCCGTGAAGATGGCCGCGGTCTCCGCCGCGAAGATGTCCGAGTTGTAGCGGGCGTCGTACCCGACGACGGCGCGCGGCCGGGTTCCCGGGGACGTCTGGCCCACCGCGTCCACCAGGAACGCTGCCAGCCCCGCCGCGGCGCGCCGCACCACCACGCGGTTCATGCGGTTCGGCCCGGGGCCAAGGGCGGCCCGCAGGCCGGCCGTGCCGAACTGGAGGGTGCCGCGGAAGCTGTCTTCGAGTTCCTGCCGGGCGGCCGGATCGCCCTCTTCCACCAGCCTGACCAGTTCAAGGAGGGACGCCGACGTTGCGGGATCCGGGTCTTGGGAGGCCCAGGCGCGGGCTTCGTCGAGCAGGCGGAAATCGGCATCGGAAGACGTCATGGGCATAACGCTATCGTCATTGTTCCCTTACATCGCGCAACGCGGAGCCCGGTTGGGCGCCACCGCCGTCAGAGTTTGGCGATGATATCGGCGAGGAGTTTGGAGATCCGCGGGCCTGCTGCCTGTCCCGATTCGATGACCTCCTGGTGGCTGAGCGGCTGCGGGCTGATGCCGGCGGCAAGGTTCGTGACCAGGGAAATCCCGAACACCTCCATGCCCGCATGCCGCCCCGCGATGGCCTCCAGCGCCGTCGACATGCCGACCAGATCAGCGCCAATCCGCTTGGCATACTGCACTTCCGCCGGCGTCTCGTAATGGGGCCCGCTGAACTGGGCATAGACCCCTTCGTCAAGGGTGGGGTCCACCTCACGGGCAAGGGTGCGGACCCGGGAGGAATAGAGATCTGTCAGGTCCACGAAGGTGGCCCCCTCCAGCGGGGATGCCGCGGTGAGGTTTATGTGATCTTTGATGAGTACCGGCGTGCCCGGAGCCCAGTCCTCGTTGAGCCCGCCGCAGCCGTTGGTGAGGACCAGCGTGCGGCAGCCTGCGGCGGCCGCGGTGCGGATCCCGTGCACAACGGCCCGCACCCCCTTGCCTTCGTAATAGTGGGTCCTGGCGCCCAGGACCAGGGCGCGCTTGCCATCCCTGGCGAGCACCGAGCGGATGGTGCCAACATGCCCTTCAACAGCGGGGGCGTGGAAACCGGGACTTCTTCGGCGGACAGGGTGGCGGTGGTTTCACCGATCAGGTCGGCGGCGGCGCCCCAGCCGGAGCCAAGCACCAGCGCCACGTCGTGGCGGTCCACCCCTGTTTCTTCGGCGATGTAATCGGCAGCGGCGCGGGCCGCGGCGAACGGATCCGTGTTCAGGAAGTCTGTTGTACTCACCAGTACAAGTTATCCTGCCGCTCCTGTTGCACCCGCCACAGGCGGCCGCGGCGGAGCATGGAATTCTTGGTGCTGCGGCAGTGATGGGCGAGAATGATTGATTGTGACTACGCATCCAGATTTCAGTTCACCCCGCATCGCAATCCTGGGAGGTGGTCCGGGCGGATACGAGGCCGCTATGGTGGCCGCCTCGCTGGGAGCGCAGGTCACCATCATCGAGCGTGCGGGCCTGGGCGGCTCCGCCGTCCTGACGGACGTTGTGCCGTCCAAGACCCTGATCGCCACGGCGGACCTGATGACGCGCGTTGCCGAGGCAGGCGAACTGGGCGTGAAGTTCGACGTCGACGGCGGCGATTTCGTTCCGGTGATGCGGGCCGACCTGAAGCACATCAATGACCGCCTGCTGAACCTTGCCCGGAGCCAGTCGAAGGATATCCACGACGGCCTCGAGGGCCAGGGCGTGCGCATCCTGACCGGTTCCGGCCGGCTGCTGGACAACCACACCATCGAGGTCATCACGCTGGACGGCACCGAGATCGTGGAGGCGGACACTATCCTGCTGGCGGTCGGCGCGCATCCGCGCGAGCTGCCCACCGCCCGGCCGGACGGTGAACGCATCCTGAACTGGACCCAGATCTACAACCTGGATGAGCTGCCCGAGGACCTGATCGTGGTGGGCTCCGGTGTCACCGGCGCGGAATTCGCCTCCGCCTACAACGGCCTTGGCTCCAAGGTCACGCTGGTCTCCAGCCGCGACCGCGTGCTGCCCGGCTCCGATGTGGACGCCGCCGTGGTGCTGGAGGAAGTGTTCGAACGCCGCGGTGTCCGGGTTATGTCGCGTTCCCGCGCGGAATCCGTGGAACGCACGGAGGACGGCGTGGTGGTCACCCTCAGCGACGGCTCCAAGGTGACGGGCAGCCACTGCCTGCTCTGCCTGGGCTCCATTCCCAACACTGCCGGCATCGGGCTGGAAGAGGCGGGCGTGGCCCTGAGCGAAAGCGGCCACATCAAGGTCGACGGCGTCTCCCGCACCAGTGCGCCGAACATCTACGCCGCCGGCGACTGCACGGGTGTCCTGCCGCTGGCCTCCGTGGCAGCCATGCAGGGCCGGATCGCCGTCGCGCACTTCATGGGTGACGTCGTTACTCCGCTGAAGCTGCACCAGGTGGCCTCCAACATCTTCACGTCCCCCGAGATCGCCAACGTGGGCGTTTCGGAAGCCGAGATCGAGTCGGGCAAGTACCAGGGCGACGTGGTGAAGCTTTCGCTGCGCAGCAACGCCCGGGCCAAGATGCGCAACGCCCGGGACGGGTTCGTGAAAATCTTCGCCCGCAAGGGATCCGGCACGGTGATCGGCGGCGTGGTGGTAGGCCCCAACGCGTCGGAGCTGATCTTCCCCATTTCCATCGCCGTGAAGCAGAAACTGCATGTGGACGATGTGGCAAGCACCTTCACTGTGTACCCGTCGCTGACCGGATCCATTTCCGAGGCGGCCCGGCGCCTGCACGTGCACCTGTAACGCCAGGTAACCGGGAGGCGGCGGGGGTCTGGACCCTGCCGCTGCCGCCTGCATAGACTCCTTCAAGGACCGGCCGGGAATTCCTAACGAATTTCCGGCCGTCCCTGCATCAGCCGACGACGCGAGGAGAATCCCATGGAACTGCAGGACGTCAAATGGAACGGGCAGGCACGCGAGAAAATCCTGCTGGACGCCGACAGGGCGCTGCAGGAAGCGGTCCGTGAAGCAGCATCGTCCCTTTCCGACGCCGGCAAGGATGAGGTGTACAAGTTCCTGTACGAGAAGCTGAAGCCGCAGTTCGTGGACTTCCAGCCGGGACCGGACCTCACCCAGTACGCGGAAGCAGTGGCCGGCGGCGAATTCTCCGCCGCCGAAGCCCGGGCCGAGGGGTAGGCGGAACGATGGCAATGGCTCTTGAACGGCCCCGCCGCGGCAAGATGATCGGCGGCGTCTGCGCAGCGCTCTCGGCCCGGTTCGGCCTTCCGAAGTTCCTGGTGCGGTTGGCGTTCGTGATCTTCGGCCTGGTGGGGATCGGCGAACTGGTCTACATCGCGCTGTGGATCATTATCCCGAAGGCGCCGGCATAGCAAACAAAGCAATGGGTTGGCCCCTAAAAGGGGCCAACCCATTTTGCGTTCATGGTGCCGGCGGGTGGAATGCTTCCGGGTACGGCATCAGATGGCCGTTGCACGCCATGCCTGGGTGTTCACCTATGGACTTGGCGAAAGCGGGATCGAACTCGGGAAGCTTAATGAGCTGGCCGTAGGACTGCACGCGGCCCCCGAAGGGGTACTCCTCGTTGGGGTCGTCGTTGAGCCCCGAGAACGAACAGATGGAGTTGGCGTGTTCGGGGCCCCTCTCGGACTGCCCCGCGGCAGTGGCAGGAGCGGCAACTGATCCGACGAGGGCCAGCGTGCAGACGGCAGCCCCAAGCAAGGATTTCTTGTGCATTGCTTACCTCATTCTGTAGGAGTTCCGCGAAACCGGGACGGGCCCGTGCGGGGACTCTATCCAGCGGCGACAGCCGGTGGAATGAGATCAGCAAATCCGTGTGGAAACCCGCAGCCTGGCACCGCGGCGGTGTACCTTACTCAGGCGGCTGAGACCGCCTGAAAATGTTTTTCGATCAGCCCCTTGATGTCCTCGTGGCAGCCGCCGCAGCCGGTTCCGGCGCGGGTTGCCTTGGAGACTTCAGCCACGGTGGAGCAGCCCTCCGTGACGGCGTCCTGGATGGCAGTGCCGCTGACACCCGCGCACCGGCAGACGGTGCCTGCAGGATCGGCCGTTCCGGCTCCGGGCAACTGGTCCGGGCCGTCCAGGCGCAGCAGCAGCGACCGGTCCGCCGGCAGTTCGGCCGAACGCTCAAACAGTCCCACGAGTTCGGCGGCGGTCCGGGGCATGCCCACCGCCACCAGCCCTTCCAGGACACCGCCCCGGGTGGTCATCTTCACGTAGCGGCCGTGTTCCGGATCCGCCCACTGGGCCACCTGGAGCCGGGGACGCCCGTTCACGGCGCCAGCGTTCAAGGCTTCGTCATCCCAGGGATCGGCGCTGTTGTCGCCGGCCACGGCCATGTTCAGGCCGCGGGCCTTCAAAACAATCACGCCGGCCTGTTCCGCCGGCAGTTCCGGGAGGACCTCTGCGTCGTCGAGGGCGCCGGAGGCGAGCAGGGTCAGGTACTCCGCCAGCCATTCGGCCTGGCGCCAGCCGGGACCCACCAGGCCGGACGGACCCTTGGCGTTGCGGCAGGCCGAGCAGTCCGGGTCCGGGCAGCGCACCTCCGCGCAGTCGCCGATGGCGAAGATGTGCGGCTCATGGTGGGCGCGGAGCCGGTGGTCCACGAGGATGCCTGCAGCGGTGGACAGCCCGCAGCCTTCGGCCAGTTCGGTGCGGGGACGGACGCCGCATGAGATGACCAGGAGGTCGCCGTCGATCGCCGAACCGTCATCGAGCAGCAACGCCGAGAAACCGCCGTCGGGCGCGTTGTGTTCAACACCGGTGGATCGCGCGTTTCCGGCCATCCGGACGCCGCAGCGGCGCAGCCCTGCAGCCAGCACGGCGCCGCCGCCGCGGTCGATGTTGCGTCCCAGCGGGTGCGGGCCGTTGTGGACCACCGTCACTGTGGCGCCTTCCTCGGCCGCGGCGAGGGCTGTTTCCAGGCCCAGGACACCGCCGCCCAGGACCACCACGCGCTTGCCGCCGTCCACCGCCCGCCGGAGCACGTCGGCGTCGCGAAGGTCGCGCAGGGCCGTCACGCCTGCCGGCAGGACCGGGGAGGTGGGGTCCGGGTTGACGCCCGTCAGGTTGGGGATGACCGGACGCGAACCGGTGGCGAACACCAGCCGGTCATAGTGGACGGAGTCGCCACCGGACAGGAGGACCTGCTGCCGGGCGCGGTCCACGCGCCGGACCCGGACGCCCAGGCGGACGTCAACGCCCTCGGCCACCAGGGCGGCGGCGTCGGAGAGGGCGAGGGCGTCGGCCGTGGTGCGGCCAACTCCGAGGTCCGCCACCAGGACGCGGTTGTAGGCGGCTTCAGCTTCCTCGCCCACCACGGTCAGTCCCGCGTGTCCGGCACGTACGGCGGGGAGGAGTTCGTCAACCAGCCGGGCAGCCACCGGGCCGAATCCAACAATGACAACCTGCTCGCTCATGAGGCCTCCGTCGTTTGAAGCATTTTGCTGGACAGGGGTGCAGCCACGGCCCGCACCCAAACCTTGTTGAATTTGAACTCAGGCATTCCGGATGTCGGGTCCGTGGCGGCCTCTGTCAGCCGGTTTGCGCTGCCCAGGCCGGGGAAGTGGAACGGCAGGAAGACAGTGTCCGGCCGGATGTCGGTGCTGAGCTCGGCCTTGCACACCACCTCGCCGCGCTCGTTCGCCACGGACACCAAAGAGCCGGCCATGATGCCCATGGCCTCGGCGGCCGCGGGGTGGACCTGGACCATCGCCTCGGGCTGGGATGCCAGCAGTTCGGTGACACGGCGTGTCTGCGCACCCGACTGGTAGTGCTCCAGGAGCCGGCCGGTGATGAGGGTCATGGTTTTCGCTGCCGGGTCAGGGCTGGCGGCAGGCGTACGACGGCGGCGGGGGACCACGGCGGTCATCACGGCTTTGCCGTCCGGGTGGGCGAAGCGGTCCCGGAACAGCCGGGGCGTGCCCGTGCTGCCGGCAGGGTAGGGCCAGTAGGCGGCTTCCCCGCGGTCCAGCATCGCGTAATCGATGCCTGAGTAGTCGGCCAGGCCACCGGCGGAGGCGAGGCGCAGTTCCTCGAAGACGGTTTCGGGGTCCTCGCTGTATGTGGACGGGGCGTCCAGCCGCTCCGCGAGCCGCGCCATGATCCACAGTTCGCTGCGGGCACCGGCGGGCGGGGCCAGGGCCCGGCGGCGGCGAAGGACCCGTCCTTCGAGGTTCGTGAGGGTGCCTTCCTCCTCGGCCCACTGGAGCACCGGGAGGATGAGATCGGCCTCTGCGGCGGTCTCCGACATGAAGAAATCGCAGACCACCAGGAAGTCCAGGCTCCGCAGGCCGGCGGTCACAGCGTTCGCGTCAGGGGAGGCCACCACCACGTTGGAGGCATGGATGAACAGGCACCGGACGCCGTCGGGCTGTCCCAGCGACTTCAGCAGCTGGACCGCGGGCAGGCCGGGACCGGGAATGGTTTCCTCCGGAACACCCCAGACGCGGGCCATGTGGGCGCGGGCGGCGGGGTCGGTGATCTTGCGGTAGCCGGGCAGCTGGTCGGCCTTCTGGCCGTGCTCGCGGCCGCCCTGGCCGTTCCCCTGGCCGGTGAGCGTGCCATAGCCGCTGCGTGCGGACCCGGGCAGGCCCAGCAGGAGGCTGAGGTTGATGGCCGCGGTGGCGGTGTCGGTACCGTCCGTGTGCTGTTCCACGCCGCGGCCGGTGAGGATGTAGCTGCCGCCCTGGCGGGCGCCGGCGGCAAGCCTGCGGGCGGTTTCCCGGATGAGGTCGGCGGGGACGCCGGTGAGGGACTGGACGCGTTCGGGCCAGAAGGAGTTGACGCTGCGGACCACGGCGCTGTAGCCCGCAGTGCGTTCCTCGACGAAGGCCGTGTCCACCAGGCCTTCGTGGATGACCACGTGGGAGATGCCCAGCAGGAGGGTGAGGTCGGTGCCCGGCAGGGGCTGGAGGTGGAGGCCCCCGCCGTCGGCCGTGAAGGCGGCCGTGGCGGAGCGGCGCGGATCCACCACAATCAGCCCGCCGGCGTCGCGCGCTCCCTTGAGGTGCTGGACGAAGGGCGGCATGGTTTCGGCCACGTTGGAACCGAGCATGAGGATGGTGCTGGCGGTGTCCAGGGCCTCCAGCGGGAAGGGCAGCCCGCGGTCCACGCCGAAGGCGCGCATTCCGGCGGCCGCCGCGGAGGACATGCAGAAGCGGCCGTTGTAGTCGATGCGCGAGGTGCGCAGGGCCAGCCGGGCAAATTTGCCCAGCATGTAGGCCTTTTCGTTGGTGAGCCCGCCGCCGCCGAACACGCCGACGGCGTCGGCACCGTAGCGTGCGCGCGCGTCCCGGACGGCGGAGGCGGCCAGGTCCAGGGCGTGGTCCCAGCTGATGGGCCGGTGCACGCCGTCGGGACCTTTGAGGAGGGGCTCGGTGATCCGGCCCGGGTGGTTCAGGAGGGTTGCGGAGGTCCAGCCCTTGCGGCACAGGCCTCCCCGGTTGGTGGGGAAATCGCGTCCGCTGACCTCAAGGGCGGCAGGTGCCGCGGCTGCCGGGGCGGAGGAGTGCAGGGTGGGCAGGAGCGGCACGGGGACTGGCCCCGGCTGGGGAGCCGGGGCCAGTTCCGCTGGAGACGTGAGCGTCATGGCGCACTGCAGGGCGCAGTAAGGGCAGTGCGTGTCGGCGCTGTTGGTCATGTTAGACGTGTCCCATCGCATTTCGGTTGGCGTTGCGGATGTAGCAGAACCAGCAGACGGCGAGCATCAGGGCGTAGGCCGCGACGAAGCCGTAGAAGGCCGGGGTGTAGGAGCCGCTGGCCGAGTTCGATGCGTTCAGCACCTGCGGGATGACGAAACCGCCGTAGGCGCCGATGGCGGAAATCAGGCCCAGTGCCGAGGAGGCCAGGCGCTGGGTGGCCACCGAGCTTGCCCCGGATTTCGCTGCCCGGCTGGAAGTGGCGAAGATGACCGGGATCATGCGGTAGGTGGCGCCGTTTCCGAAGCCGCTGGCGGTGAAGAGCATCAGGAAGAGGACCAGGAAGAGCCAGAAGTTCTTCAGCGGCAGGGTCCAGATCATGGTCAGGGTGATGACGCCCATGGCGGCGAAGGCGGTCACGGTCATCCGGGCTCCACCCATGCGGTCTGCCATGCGTCCGCCGTAGGGGCGGGCCAGGGAGCCCACCAGGGGCCGAGGAACGCGAGCGAGAGGGCGACGGTACCGACGGCGATCGAGGAGAACTCCGGGAAGTAGTCCTTGATGAGCTTGGGGAACACGCCGGCGAAGCCGATGAAGGAGCCGAAGGTGCCGATGTACAGCAGCGCCATGATCCACAGGTGCGGTTCCTTGAGCGCCGCGACGGAGCCGGCCACGTCACCCTTGGCACTGGTGAGGTTGTCCATGTACTTCCAGGCGCCGAAGGCGGCGAGCAGGATCAGCGGGACCCACATCCAGCCCGCAATGGGCAGGTTGACGGTGCCCGCGGCCAGGAGGGTGATGGCGATCGGAACGGCGAGCTGCGCGACGGCGGCACCGACGTTTCCGCCCGCGGCGTTCAGTCCCAGCGCCCAGCCCTTTTCGCGGGCCGGGTAGAAGAAGGTGATGTTCGCCATGGAGCTGGCGAAGTTGCCGCCGCCGAAACCGGCCAGGGCGGCGATCAGCAGCATGACACCGAACGGCGTTTCCGGATTGGAGACACACAGGGCCAGGCCGATGGAGGGGATCAGGAGCAGCAGGGCCGAGACGATGGTCCAGTTGCGGCCGCCGAAGCGGGGGACCATGAAGGTGTAGGGGATGCGGAGCGTGGCGCCAACCAGGCTGGGCATCGAGATGAGCCAGAAGATTTCCGACGTGGAGAAGGTGAATCCGGCGGCGGGGAGCTGGACCACCACGATGGACCACAGCTGCCAGACGACAAAACCGAGGAATTCGGCGAAGATGGACCAGTTCAGGTTGCGGCGGGCGATGGAGCGGCCTGCGGTTTCCCACTGCTCCTTGTTTTCGGCATCCCAGTTGGCAATCCAGCGGCCGGGACGGAATTCAAGGGCGGGGGCGTCAGTGGTGCGGGTAGTGCCGGGCTGTGCGCTGGCGGATGCGGCTGCTGGCCCTTGTGCATCGTCAAGGTCCAGGGAATTGCCGGTGCCGGCATCTGCGGTGCGGTCGACAGTCACGGGTTACCTCCTTCGGGGGGATGTTGTCCTTCCAAGGTAGGGACGGCGCGTTTCACAGACCGACGCCGGATGTTAACGCGTTGTGACATTTGCCTATCGGGCCGTTGCGGCCACCGTTAGGACTTCCCGGAGATCCACCCAATGAGACGGACGACACGGGTCCGTATCGTGGACCTTTCGTCCATTGACTGGACCGCGGGAACTAAGATTGAACTCTAACTATTTCGAGCCGGGGGCTGTCTGCGTCCGGCGGGTTCTCACGAAAGCGTTTACCTTTTATGTCTTCCACCGATACGTCCACGCTGCCGGGCGCACCCCAGCCGGTGAACTCCCGCGGCCGCGTGATCGTCGCCAGCCTGATCGGCACCACGGTTGAGTTCTATGACTTCTATGTCTACGCCACCGCCGCGGTCCTCGTGTTCCCGCAGCTGTTCTTCCCCAGCCAGAACGAGACCACCCAGCTCCTGAGCTCCTTCGCCGTCTTCGGCGTCGCATTCATCGCCCGGCCGCTGGGCTCGATTGTCTTCGGCCACTTCGGCGACAAGTTCGGCCGCAAGGGCACCCTGGTTGCCTCGCTGCTCACCATGGGCATCGCCACCTTCCTGATCGGCTGCCTGCCCACGGCGCTGGTGCCCGGCTGGGCATTCTGGGCTCCCGCCCTGCTGGTGGTCATGCGGTTTGCGCAGGGCCTGGCCCTGGGCGGCGAATGGAGCGGCGCGGCCCTCCTGGCCACCGAGAACGCACCGGCGAACAAGCGTGCAATCTACGGAACCTTCCCCCAGCTGGGGGCGCCCATCGGCTTCATCATCGCGAACGTGATCTTCCTGGTGTTCAGCTACGCATTGTCCCCGGCTGACTTCATGGCCTGGGGCTGGCGGGTGCCGTTCCTGCTCAGCGCCATCATGGTGATCATCGGGCTGTACGTCCGCCTGAAGCTGATCGAAACCCCCGCCTTCACCAAGGTGATCGAATCCAACGAGGTGGCAAAGCTTCCCCTGGGCCGCGTGTTCAAGTCCAGCTGGCGCCAGCTGATCCTGGGAACGTTCATCATGCTCGCCACCTACGTGCTCTTCTACCTGATGACCACGTTCACCCTGACCTACGGCACCCGTCCGGCCAGCCTGGAGGCTGCCCGCGCCGCCGCGGAGAAGGCCGGCAAGCCGATGACCGAAGCCGCGGCCGCCGCCTTTGTCCCCGGCCTGGGCTACACCCGCAACGACTTCCTCTGGATGCTGATCGCCGGCGTCGTGTTCTTCGGCATCTTCACGCTCGTCTCCGGACCGCTGGCTGAGAAGTACGGCCGCCGCAAGATGCTGCTGGCGGTTACGGGCGGGATCTTCGTGTTCGGCCTTCTGTTCGTCCCGCTCTTCAGCGGCGGGTTCGTCGGCACCATGGCGCTGCTGGTCATCGGGTTCTCCCTGATGGGCCTCACGTTCGGTCCCATGGGTGCGCTGCTGCCCGAATTGTTCCCCACCAACGTCCGGTACACCGGGTCCGCGGTCAGCTACAACTTCTCCAGCATCCTCGGCGCAGCGGTGGCCCCCTTCATCGCCGTCGCGCTGTGGGAAGCCGCGGACGGCAGCCCCGTCCTGGTGGGCGTCTACCTGACCGCCATGGCCGTGCTCACGCTCGTCGCCCTGTTCGTGAGCAAGGAAACCCGCGACGTGGACTACGAGAACAACGTGGCCTAACAGCCGCAGGTTGCGAAAATGCCCGGCGTGGTCCTCGGACCCGCCGGGCATTTTCGTGTTTAGGCCGCGTAGCGGGCCACGAAGTTCCGCAGGATCTTCATGGGTTCCGTAACGGTGTACTGCCGGGCCTTGTCCATCAGCTCCTCTGCCGATTCCGGCGGGAAGTAGCCGGCATGCCGGTAGATGTCGATCCGGGTGATGAGCCCCTCCACGTCCAGCTCCGGATGGAACTGGGTGGCGTACAGGTTCTTGCGGATGCGGAACATGTGGACCGGGCACGCGGCGGAACGCGCGAGCAGCACGGCGTGCGGCGGCAGGACGGTGCAGGCTTCCTTGTGCCCCGTGAACGCCGGAAAGCTCTGCGGCATGCCCTCGAGCAGCGGGTCCGCCAGCCCGGCTTCGGTCAGTTCAATCTCTACCCCGCCCAGCGGTTCGCCATAGGTCCTGTCGATGACCGCGCCCTGGTGCCTGCCCAGGGTCCCGACGCCGTAGCACGCACCCAGGAAGGGGAAGTCCCGCGCCACCAGCTCATCCAGCAGCCCGGAAAGCTCACGTTCCACCCGGTGCTGCACGGCAGTCTTCTCCGCCGGCGGGTCACTGGACGTGAACGGGCTGCCGCCCACGATCACGCCGGAGTAGCGGGAGAGGTCAAGGCTGGGCATGGGCGCAGCCTCCAGCCGGATCCGGTGGAGTTCCTGCGGTTCCAGGCCGCCGTACCGGAGGTAGGCGGCGTACTCGTCCTCCGCCGCGGCATCTTCGGACCTGGACGCGAGCAGCAGGAATGGCAGCATCTGCTAAGTGTGCCTTGCTGCGCGCCCGCTGTCAGCCGCTGGCCGGCTGGCTCAGGGAGCGGCGCGACTGCGGCCTGGCAGCCGGGTCGGCGTGCCGGTGCACCAGCTTCCAGTAGCCTTCCTCGCGGCGGAAAACGCTGGTCACCCGGAGCGCGAACTCCTCGGTCGCGCCGGCGCCGTCCAGGCGGGCACGGAAGTGTTCGGTTTCCACCAGGAATGCCGTGTTGCTGGCCTTGTAGGACGTGATGGTGTCGAAACCGAGCATTTCGCCGTCCTGGAACTGCCGTGCGGCCTGGTCGAGCCGTGCCTCCACCTGCGCCCAGCCCCTGGCGATGCCGCCAAAGGGATTGGCCAGGGTGACGTCGTCGAGCCGCGAGTACAGCTCCTTGATGGGTTCCGGGTTGCCCCGGGTGATCTCGGGAACCGCGGCGTGGTAGCGGTCCACTTCTTCCTGAAAGCTGGGTGCGAGCATGGTTGCCTCCGGCGGCTAGTCTTCGATGATGGCGATGACGGCCCCGGCACTGACCGTTTCGCCGGCTGCTGCCGTGAGGCCCGTGATGGTGCCGGAGCGGTGCGCGGTCAGCGGCTGTTCCATCTTCATGGCCTCCAGGACCACCACCAGGTCGCCCTCCACCACGATGTCGCCGTCGGTCACCGCCACCTTCACGATGGTGCCCTGCATGGGGGAGGCGAGGGCGTTGCCGGTCGCGGCGGCCGGGCCGCCGGAGCGGGACCGCTTCTTGGACTTGGCGGGCTTGGATGCCACCGCCGCTCCTGCGCCTGCCGACGCCAGCGACGCGGGCAGCACAACTTCGAGGCGCTTGCCGCCCACCTCGACCACCACCCGCTGGCGGTCCTCCGCGGCTTCGCCCTCGGCGGTGCCGTCAGGGGTCCAGGCCGGGAGGTTGTTGGTGAATTCCGTCTCGATCCAGCGGGTGTGGACCTTGAACGGTCCCTCTGCCGGGGCGAATGCGGGATCGGAAACCACTGCCAGGTCGAACGGGATGACGGTGGGGATGCCCTCCACCACCATCTCCTCCAGGGCCCGGCGGGCGCGCTGCAGGGCCTGCGGCCGGCTGGCGCCGGTGACAATCAGCTTGGACAGCATGGAGTCGAAGTTGCCGCTGATCACGTCACCCTGTTCGATGCCGGAATCGATGCGGACGCCGGGGCCGGTAGGGTTCTTCAAAACGCGCACGGTGCCCGGGGCGGGCATGAAGTTGCGGCCCGGGTCTTCGCCGGTGATGCGGAACTCGAACGAGTGGCCGCGGACCTCGGGGTCGCCGTAGCCGAGCTCCTCGCCGCGGGCCAGCCGGAACTGCTCGCGGACCAGGTCGATGCCGGTGACCTCTTCGGAGACGCAGTGCTCCACCTGGAGCCGGGTGTTCACTTCGAGGAAGGAGATGGTGCCGTCCTGGCCGACCAGGAACTCACAGGTTCCGGCGCCAAGGTAGCCGGCTTCCTTGAGGATCGCCTTGGAGGATTCGTAGAGCCGGCGGTTCTGGTCCTCCGTCAGGAACGGGGCAGGCGCTTCCTCCACGAGTTTCTGGTTGCGGCGCTGCAGCGAGCAGTCGCGGGTGGAAACCACCACCACGTTGCCGTGGGCGTCGGCAAGGCACTGGGTCTCAACGTGGCGGGGCGCGTCGAGGAAGCGCTCAATGAAGCACTCGCCACGGCCGAAGGCGGCAGTGGCTTCGCGGACCGCTGACTCGTAGAGTTCGGGGATCTCCTCGCGGGTACGAGCCACCTTGATGCCGCGGCCGCCGCCGCCGAAGGCCGCCTTGATGGCCACGGGAAGTCCGTGCCGGTCCACGAAGGCCAGGATCTCTTCGGCGGATTCCACGGGATCGGCGGTGCCGGGAACCAGGGGAGCGCCAACCTTTTCGGCGATGTGCCGGGCCTGGACCTTGTCGCCGAGGGCGGAGATGGCCTCCGGGGACGGCCCGATCCAGGTGATGCCCGCTTCGATCACGCGCGCGGCGAACTGGGCGTTTTCGGCCAGGAAACCGTAGCCGGGGTGGATGGCGTCCGCGCCGGACTGCCGGGCGGCGTCAATGATCTTGTCCATCACCAGGTAGGACTCGGCCGCGGTGTTGCCGCCCAGGGCATAGGCCTCGTCAGCGAGGCGGACGTGCAGGGCATCGCGGTCCGGGTCGGCATACACGGCCACGGAGGCGATGCCTTCATCGCGGGCGGCGCGGATGATGCGGACGGCGATTTCTCCGCGGTTTGCGATCAGCACCTTTGTGAGGGTCGACTGCGTGGTTCCTGCGGACTGCTCCAAATTTGCTGACAAGGCGTCTCCTTCTTTCCTTCAGGAACCCTAGCGCGCTTTTGGAGGTTTCGCCGATATTACTTGCGGAATCCGCGTGTAAACCGGGACGGCTTTGTAGGGAAGCTACAAGATGCTTCGAATTGGTGCTGGTTTATGGCGCGGGCCAGAGATCGGTGATGCGGACGTTCGCGGAGGCGAGCAGGCCCCGGAGCGTGGATACGGACAGCCCGACGACGGCGTGCGGGTCCCCGTCCACCTTGCGGATGAACGCCCCGCCCAGGCCGTCAATGGTGAACGAACCCGCGCAGTGCAGGGGCTCGCCGGTGGCGATGTATGCCTCGATCTCCTCAGGATCCATCTCCATGAAGGCGACTGCCGCGGAGGCAACCGCCCCCAGCGTGGCACCCGAGCCGGGCTCCCCGCCGTCGTCGTCCCCGTCCGTGTCCCGGCAGTCCACCAGCCAGTGCCCGGTATGCAGGACCCCCGCGTTGCCGCTCATCCGGAGCATCCGCTCGCGCGCGATGTCCGCCGTGTATGGCTTGCCGTGTGCCTCGCCGTCAAACTCGAAGACCGAGTCGCAGCCGAGGACCAAGGCCCCCTCGGCTTCGGGCAGCGCCGCCACGGCTTCGGCCTTGGCCCGGGCCAGCAGCAAGGCCGTATCGTGCGGGTCGGTGACGCCGTAGCGGGCCTGGACGGCGGCCTCGTCCACGTCGGAGACCAGGACGGAATGCTGGATGCCGGCCTCGGCCAGGAGCTTGGTGCGGGCGGGGACTGGGAGGCGAGAATCAGGCGGACCACGGATAAAGCCTAGTGGACCGGCTCGGCCGCTTTGGCGTGCTTGGGGTGGCCGCTGCCCGGCTTCACCAGTTTGGCCCCCTCAACGTCCACGTCCGGCAGGATCCGGTCCAGCCAGCGGGGCAGCCACCAGGACTTTTCGCCCAGCAGGTACATGACCGCCGGGACGATGGTCATGCGGACCACGAAGGCGTCGAGGAGTACACCGAAGGCCATGGCAAAGCCGAGCGGCCGCACCATGGTGAGGTGGCTGAAAATGAAGCCGGCGAACACGCTCACCATGATGATCGCGGCGGCCGTGACCACCGCTGCGGCGTGCCGGAATCCCACCCGCACTGCCTCCTTCGCCGATGAGCCGTGCATGTAGGCCTCGCGCATGCCGGATGCGATGAACACCTGGTAGTCCATCGCCAGGCCGAACAGGACACCGATCAGGATGATGGGCAGGAAGCTCAGGACCGCCCCGGGGTTGGCCACGTCGAACACGCTTCCCAGCCACCCCCACTGGTACACGGCCACCACTGCGCCGAAGGCCGCGGCGAGGGAGAGCAGGAACCCGCCGGTGGCGAGCAGCGGCACCACGATGGAGCGGAACACGAGCAGCAGCAGGATCAGAGACAGTCCGACGACGATTGCCAGGTAGGGCGGCAGGGCCTCGCCGAGCTTGGTGGAGACGTCGATGTTGCCGGCGGTCTGGCCGGTCAGGCCCATGGCCACGTCGTACTCCGCCTGGATTTCATCGTTCAGGCCGCGCAGTTCGGAAACCACCTTGACGGTGCTTGCGCTGGCCGGGCCTTCCTCGGGGATGACCTGGAAGACGGCCGTCCGGCGGTCCTCGCTGAGCGCGACGGGCACCGCGGCCACCACGTTCTCGACCTCGCGCAGTTTGTCCGCGACGTCGTACTGCAGGGCCTGCGCCTGGGCCTCGTCAAGGTTGGCGGGGAACTCGCCCACGGCCACGATGGGGCCGGTGACGCCTTCGCCGAAGCTCCGGGCCGTTAGGTCGTAGGCCTGGTAGGCCTCGGACTCCACGGGCTCCGAACCGCCGTCGGGCAGGGCAAGCTGCAGCTGCGCAGCGGGCAGGGCAAGGGTTCCCAGCAGGAGCACGCCGGCGAGCAGTGCCAGCACCGGATGCCGGGTGACCATGCCGCCCCAGCCGTGCGTGCTGCGTTCACGGTCGGCCGCCTCGTCCGCTGCTTCGTGCCCGGGCTCGGCGTTATGGGCCTCTGCCTGGGCCCAGGCCCGCCGGGAAATGATCCGGCGGCCAATCAGGGACAGCATGGCCGGGGTGAGGGTGATGGCCACGAGGACCGCTACGGCTACCGTGCCGGCAGCTGCGAGGCCCATCACTGTGAGGAACGGCAGCCCGGGAACCACCAGGGCTGCGAGGGCGATGATGACCGTAAGCCCGGCAAACACCACGGCGTTGCCGGACGTGCCCGTGGCGCGTGCCACCGACTCCTCGGGGTCCATCCCGGCCAGGAGCTGGGTACGGTGCCGGTTCACGATGAACAGCGAGTAGTCGATGCCCACGGCCAGGCCAAGCATGAGGGCCAGCATGGGCGAGATGGAGCTCATGTCGAAGAGGCCGGACAGCGCGAAGGTGGTGCCGACGCCGACGCCAACGCCCACCACCGCCATGAGCAGGGGCAGGCCGGCCGCCACCAGCGTGCCGAGCATGATGATCAGCACCAGGGCCGCCACGGCGATGCCGATGATCTCGGCGGCGCCGAAGAGTTCGGAGATATCCTCGGTGATTTCCTTGCTGGCCAGTGCGGTGACGCCGGCGGAGGACGTCTCGTGGGCGATGTCCTGCACCTGCTGCCGGGTTTCGGGGCTCAGCCCGTTGATGGAGGTGTTGAACTGCACCTGCGCGACGGCGGCCCGGCCGTCCCCGGACACGAACCGGATGGCGGACGATGCCTCGGCCTGGCGCTTGCCCAGTTCCAGCTTCGCCTTGTTTGCATCAAGCTCCTGCTGGCCGGCCTGCAGCCGGGCCTCGCCCGCCGCCAGCTCCGCTTTCTGCTGCCCCAGCTGGGCTTCCACCAGGGCTGCGGGGGCGCCAGCCGCGGCCAACTGCTGCTCGGCCGCCGCGAGCTGTGCCTTGCCGGCCTCGAGTGTGGCGCGGGAGGCGTCCAGCTGCGCCTGCCCGGCGGCGAGCTGCTGCTCGCCGTCGGAAATGGCCTGTCCTGCCTGGTCCACCTGGGCCTGTGTGGCGAAGGGGTCCACGGTCCCGCGGACGTCCGGCAGGGTCTCGAGCTTCTGCAGCACGCCGGTGACGGCGGCCCGGCCCTCGTCCGTGAAGCCGCCCTCCGGGGCTTCAAAGACAATGGTGGCGGAGCCGCCGGAGGCCGAGGGCAGGTCCTCTTTCAGCTTGTCCGCGATCCGCTGGGTTTCCGTGCCGGGGATCTGGAAGTTGTTGGAAAGGGTGCCGTGGAAGGCCGCGGCCGAACCGCCGACAGCCACCAGGGCGGCCAGCCACAATGCGATGACCAGCCAGCGCCGGCGGTAGGAGAACTTGCCAAGGCGGTAGAGGAACAGTGCCATGAGGGAACCGATCTGATCAGGAGGAACGGGAGTCTGACGGGGAAGCGTTGAAGCCGGCGCCCAGCAGGGCCATGGCGTCGATGAGCAGCTGGCGCAGCTCGGCGAGGGACGCGGGGGAGAGGTCCGGGCCGCGGCGGCTGAACCAGACCTCCAAAGCGGCCTTGCCGCAGGAGATGACGGAGCCCGCAAGAGCGTGGATGTACAGGTCATCCTGCCCGCCGCGCCGGCCACCCACCCGCTCGCGGGTGATGGCGAAGACCTGCGCCCTGCAGTGGTCCCAGGCCTCAAGCTCGGTGTGCGACATGAGTGGGCTCTGCTGGGTCAGCGTGAACAGCTCGGCAAGGGGTGCGATGGCCTTCGGATCCGCGAGGGCCATCAGGGCCGCCTGGGCTGAATCCAGGACAGGTTCGTCCGCGGGCCGCAGCCTCAGCTGCTGGATGGCGTTGTCCAGGAAGGCGTGCGTGATGGCGGCGAGGGCGGCGTCCGTGCTGCTGAAGTAGTTGAAGAACGTGCGTCGCGAGATTCCGGCGGCCTCGGCGATGTCTTCGGCGGTGAAATTGCCCGGGCCGTTGGCGCGCAGGAGGCCAAGCGCGGCGTCGGTGATCGCCTGGCGCGTGGCGGCCTTGTTAAGCTCCCGCCGGGACGGAGGTGCGCCCGGATCAGCGGTTATCGGAATGGCAGCAGACATGTTCTTACACTACGTGCAAGTTTGCACTCCGGGCAACTTACTTTCACAGCTGAATGAAAGGTTGCCGACAGCCTGCACAGAACCTGCTTTCCGATGCTTGGTATGCCTGAATGAGGCGAACACAGCAGCCGTCCCACGACGGCGGATCCAGGAGACAAGAAATGTCACGCACGAAGAAAATGACCCTAGGCTTGTCAGCCACGGCGCTGGCTCTTGGCGCCGGCATCGGAGTGGCCGGCATGGCCTCCGCAACAACCACGCCCGCGCCCAGCCCCAGCGTGAGTTCCAGCGCCACTCCGGACGGCAGCACCGGCGGCGGCATGGGCAAGCACGGCGGCCGGGGCGGTGAGCGCGGCGTCGCGCAGGCTTCCGCCCTGGCCGAGAAGCTTGGCGTGGAGGAGGCCAGGGTGACGGAGGCGCTTCAGGCCTTCCGCGAAGCCAACAAGCCTTCCACGCCGCCGGCGGACGGGGAGAAGCCTGACGCTGCCGCCCGGGACGCGGCCCTGGCCACATCCCTGGCGGAAGCACTGGGCATCGAAGAGTCCAAGGTGACCGCCGCGCTGGAGGAGCTGCGCAGCGAGAAGCAGGCGGAGAGGGCCGCGGCGCTGAAGTCGCGGCTGGACCAGGCCGTGGCGGACGGCAAGCTGACCCAGGCCGAAGCCGACGCCGTCACCAAAGCCGTGGAAAGCGGTGTGATCGGCGGCGGCAGGCACTGACCGGGAGCCCGGCAGGGCATGACGGGAACGGCATAGCAAAAAGGAAGTCCCCGGGATTCTTCTTCCCGGGGACTTCCTTTGATCACACCCGGCGCTTAGGCCTTGGCATCCTGCAGCTCGCGCGGAGCGGTGTCCGTGCTGGTTCCGTCAGACGGGGTGCCGGCGGACGGAGCGGCGGCGTCGCTGTCATCCACGAACGGGGTGCCGTTGCGCGGCGCGTTGTACAGCGCCTCGTCCAGGATGCCCTGGCGCTTGGCCACGATGGTGGGGACCAGCGCCTGGCCTGCAACGTTCACCGCGGTGCGGCCCATGTCCAGGATGGGGTCGATGGCCAGCAGGAGGCCGACGCCGGCGAGCGGCAGTCCCAGCGTGGAAAGGGTCAGCGTCAGCATCACCACGGCGCCGGTGGTTCCGGCAGTGGCCGCCGAGCCCAGGACGGAAACCAGGGCGATCAGCAGGTACTGGCTGAAGTCGAGCTGGATGCCAAAGAACTGTGCCACGAAGATGGCGGCGATGGCCGGGTAAATGGCGGCGCAGCCGTCCATCTTGGTGGTGGCGCCCAGCGGCACGGCGAAGGAGGCGTAGCCGCGGGGGACGCCCAGGCTGCGCTCGGTGACCCGCTGCGTGAGCGGCAGGGTCCCTACGGAGGAACGGGACACGAAGGCGAGCTGGACTGCCGGCCAGACACCCGAGAAATACTGCTTGATGGAGAGCCCGTGGGTGCGGACCAGGACGGGGTACACCACGAAGAGCACCAGGGCCAGGCCAAGGTAGATGGCGGCCGTGAATTTGCCCAGCGAGCCGATGGTGTCCCAGCCGTAGACGGCGACGGCGTTGCCGATGAGCCCGACGGTGCCAAGGGGAGCGATGCGGATGATCCACCACAGCACCTTCTGGATCACGGCCAGGGCGGAGGCGTTCAGGGCCAGGAAGGGTTCTGCCGCCTTGCCCACCTTGAGCGCGGCCACGCCGACGGCGATCGCGATCACCAGGATCTGCAGGACGTTGAAGCTGACGGACGTGGTGACGGCGCCGGATTCAGCCACCGTGGAGGTGGCCCCCAGGCCCAGGAAGTTCTTGGGGAACAGCCCGATGAGGAAGGACCACCAGTCACCCGACTTGCCGGAGTACTTCGCCTCCTCGGTGATCCCGGTGTTGGCGCCCGGCTGCAGGAGCACGCCCAGGCCGATGCCGATCAGCACGGCAATCAGCGAGGTGATGGCGAACCAGAGCAGGGTGTTCCACGCGAGCTTCGCGGCGTTGGACACCTGGCGCAGGTTGGAGATGGAGCTGACGACTGCGGTGAAGATCAGTGGAACGACGGCGGTCTGCAGCAGGGAGACATAGCTTGAGCCAATGGTCTGCAGCGTGGCGCCCAGGCCGTTGGGAGCGGCCTTGGTGCTGCCGGTGTACTTGGCCAGCAGGCCGAGTCCGAGGCCGACGATGAGGGCGGCGATGATCTGGAAGCCGAATGAACCAGCCCACTTGGGGAGCTGGAAGCCGGTCTTTCCTGCGGTATCTGAGGGGCGGGTCGATGTGCTCACCCGAATACGCTAGGTCCACCGCAAATACCACGTCGAAAGCATGTTGAGAAATATTACGCGCCATCTTTTGCTTGCGTGTCTCATCTTCCGCGCAAAATCAGGGGTTTAGAGGCGTATTGTTACTTATTCCCGGCCGGGATGTGGCATATATCTCCTCCAGCACCGGATTCCGACAAGCTCAATCACCGGTGAGCAGGGCGCGCCTCAGGGTGTCCAGTCCCACGGAACCGACATTCAGGGCACGGGTGTGGAAGTCCTTAAGGTTGAATCCCGGGCGGGCCTCCAGCTCGGCGCGGATCTGCTCCCAGAGCCGCTGCCCCACCTTGTAGGAGGGGGCCTGGCCCGGCCAGCCAAGGTACCGGGCGAACTCGAAGTCGAGTTGTCCCTCGCTGATGGCCAGGTTCTGCTTCAGGAAGTCGTACCCCTTCTCCGGTGTCCAGGTCCCCGACCCCCAGCGTGCCGGCATGGCCAGTTCCAGGTGGACGCCGATGTCGAACACCACGCGTGCCGCGCGCATCCGCTGCATGTCCAGCATCCCCATGTGGTCGCCGGGATCGTTGAGGTAGCCCAGTTCCTGCATCAGCCGTTCCGCGTAGAGTGCCCACCCTTCGCCATGGCCGGATGTCCAGCAGATGTTGCGCCGCCATTTGTTCAGCAGTTCACGCCGGTAGGTGGCAGTGGCGACCTGGAGGTGGTGGCCCGGAACGCCCTCGTGGTAGACGGTGGTGGTTTCAGCCCAGGTGGTGAAGGAGTCCTCGCCGGCCGGCACCGACCACCACATCCGGCCGGGCCTGCTGAAGTCATCGGAAGGGCCGGTGTAGTAGATGCCGCCCTCGTCCGTGGGCGCGATCAGGCACTCCAGCTTCTTCATGACGTCCGGAATGTCGAAGTGCACGCCGGCGAGTTCGGCTACCGCCTTGTCCGAGAGCTCCTGCATCCATTCCCGCAGCGCCTCAGTGCCTTTGAGCCGGCGGGCAGGGTCGCTGTTGAGGATCTCCTTCGCCTCGGCAATGCCCGCACCCGGCTTGATGGCGGCGGCCACTTCTTCCTGCTCGGCGATGATGCGGTCCAGTTCCTGCACACCCCAGGCATACGTTTCGTCCAGGTCCACGACGGCGCCGAGGAAGGCCCTGGAGGCGAGGGCGTAGCGGGCCCGGCCCACGGCGTCTTTTTCCGGGGCGGCAGGAAGCAGTTCATCGCGGAGGAATTCGGCGAGCCGGATGTAGGCGCCGCGGGCGGCCGCCGACCCGGCGTCGAGCTTTTGCTGCACTTCCGCTCCGAGCGGGCCGGCTGCCGTGGAGGCGCGGGCGGCAAGCTTGGCGAAGAAGCCGTCGGCGGCTGCGTACCTGGTGGCCTGGTCGATGACGATCTTGATCTGGCGGGCGGCGGCGACCCGGCCGGCGTCGCGGGCGGAGCGCAGGGATTCGATGTAGCCCTCGATGGCGCCGGGCACGTTGTGCGCGCGGCCGGCAATGTTCGCCCAGTCCTGTTCCGTCGCCGTGGGCATCAGGTCGAAAATGGACCGGATGTCCTGGGCGGGCGAGGCGATGTTGTTAAGGTCGGCGTAGTCCCAGCCGGACGCGTGGATCAGCAGCTGCAGGCCGAGCCGCTCCTGCATCGCGTCCAGCGTAACGGTGTCCACCTCATCCTGGGGCTCCAGGCCTTCCAGGTCGGACAGGGCCTTCCGGGCTGCCTCCGCGAATCCCGCGATCCCTGCGGGCGAGAAGTCCTGAATTCCGTCTCATGCCCCGGTACGCCCAGGGTGGTGGCCAGCGACGGGTTCAGGCTGACGAGCGTGTCGGTGTAGGCATCCGCCACGGCATCAATGCGGGTCTGCGGACGGGCGGCAGGAGCGGTCTCGGTAGTCACCTCCCGAGACTAACGGGGGTCCGGGGCTTAGCAAAGCACCGGGTTGGCAGTGCCGCGTGCCGGTCAGCCCCGGCTGCGTTTCCAGGCGCCGGGCCCCGGCGTCGGAGCGAGCCGCAGCTGCTGCCGCCGCACCCAGTGCCGGACCGAGGGCGTGCGCGCCGGAGCAGGTGCCGATCCCCCGAGAGCGAGGACGACGGCGGTCAGCGCCGCCAGTTCCTCGGCGTCCGGCTGGCCCTTGACCACCGAAAACAGGGGCGCGGCGGGCGGTTCAGGGGTTTCGACAGGCTCAACCACCGGGTTCTCGCTGTTCACAGCGGGATGTTTCCGTGCTTCTTGGCGGGGAGGCTGGCGCGTTTGTCACGCAGCGCGCGGAGCCCCTTGATAATCTGCACCCGCGTATCGGAGGGTGCGATGACGGCGTCGACGTAGCCGAGCTCGGCCGCCTGGTACGGGTTGAGGAGTTCCTCCTCGTACTGCCGGATGACCTCGGCCCGGCGCGCCTCCACGTCGCCGCCCGCCTCCGCGACCGCGGCGAGGTCGCGGCGGTAAAGGATGTTGACGGCGCCCTGGGCGCCCATCACGCCGATCTGGGCGGTGGGCCAGGCAAGGTTCAGGTCGGCGCCGAGCTTCTTGGAGCCCATCACGATGTAGGCGCCGCCGTAGGCCTTGCGGGTGATGACGGTGAGCTTGGGAACGGTGGCCTCGGCGTAGGCGTAGAGCAGCTTGGCGCCGCGCCGGATGATGCCCTGGAATTCCTGGTCCTTGCCGGGGAGGAAGCCCGGGACGTCCACGAGGGTGATGATCGGGATGTTGAAGGCGTCGCAGTGGCGGACAAAGCGGGCCGCTTTCTCCGAGGCCGCGATGTCCAGCGTTCCGGCGAACTGCAGCGGCTGGTTGGCAACGATGCCCACCGTGTGGCCTTCAACCCGGCCGTAGCCGATCATGACGTTCGGTGCGTAGAGTGCCTGCATTTCCAGGAAGTGGCCGTCGTCCACGATCTGTTCGATCACGGTGCGCATGTCGTAGGGCTGGTTGGCGGAGTCCGGGACCAGCGTGTCCAGGGCGAGGTCGTCGTCGTCGATCTCCAGCTCCTGCTGGTGGTCCGCCACCGGGGCCTCGGAGAGGTTGTTGGAGGGCAGGAAGTCCAGCAGCTCACGGACGAACTCGATCGCATCGCTTTCGTCCGAGGCCAGGTAGGTGGAGGTGCCGGTGGTGGCGTTGTGCTGGCGGGCGCCGCCCAGGGTCTCCATGTCCACGTCTTCGCCCGTGACCGTCTTGATGACGTCGGGGCCGGTGATGAACATGTGCGAGGTCTTGTCCACCATCACCACGTAGTCCGTGAGGGCGGGGGAGTAGGCCGCGCCGCCGGCGGAGGGCCCCATGATCATCGAGATCTGCGGGACAACGCCCGAGGCGTGGACGTTGTTGCGGAAGATATCCGCGAACATGGCCAGCGAGGCGACGCCTTCCTGGATGCGGCGCCGCCGCCGTCCAGGATGCCCACCACGGGGCAGCCGTTCCGCAGGGCGAACTCCTGCACCTTGACGATCTTTTCGCCGTTGACCTGGCTCAGGGAGCCGCCGTAGACGGAGAAATCCTGGCTGTAGACGGCCACGAGGCGGCCGTCCACGGTGCCGTAGCCCGACACCAGGCCGTCGCCCAGGGGCTTCTTCTTCTCCATGCCGAAGGCCGTGGAGCGGTGCACGGCCAGCGCGTCGAACTCCACGAACGAGTCCTCGTCCAGCAGGAGGCCGATGCGTTCGCGGGCCGTGTTCTTGCCGCGTGCGTGTTGCTTCTCGATGGCTTCGGGGCCGGAGGGCTGTTCGGCACGGGCCTGGCGGTCGCGGAAATCGGCTATCTTTCCCGCTGTCGTGGTCAGATCGTGGCTCATCAGGTATCTCCGGCTCTGTTGCAGATTTTGTTTCGTGGCGCTCTGGTCTCTGGCGGGCTGCGCCGGGGCGGAGCTTAAGTCGCTTCCACACAAAGGACGAACCCTGCAGGCAAGTCTAGTGACGCTTTGTGCGCCCGAAGCTGTAGGGAACCTACAATTTTCTGCCGTGCCTCCAGCCGCACCACTATGTTACTCACCGGTAACTTGACTGGGTTACAGTAGGCAGATGACTTCGAGCAATGACGCTGCGCATGCCATCTCAAGCCCCTATCGCGCTTCGGGTTCGCTTCACGGACAGACGGTCCTCATCTCCGGCGGAAGCCGCGGCATTGGCCTCGCCATCGCCGTCCGCGCCGCCCGGGACGGCGCCGATATAGTCCTGATGGCGAAGACCGGGGAACCGCACCCCAAGCTCGCCGGCACGGTCCACACGGCTGCCCGGGAGCTGGAGGAGGCAGGCGGTCAGGCCCTGCCCCTAGTGGGGGACGTGCGCCGCGACGAGGATGTTGCCCGTGCGGTTGCGGCCGCCGTCGAACGGTTTGGCGGCATCGACGTCGTCATCAACAACGCCTCCGCCATCGACCTTTCGCGGACTGATGACGTGGACATGAAAAAGTACGACCTCATGCAGGACATCAACGTCCGCGGCACGTTCCTGCTCTCCAAGCTGGCGCTGCCGGCGCTGCGTGCGTCTGGGCAGGGCCAGATCCTCACCCTTTCGCCGCCCCTGAACATGAACCCTTCCTGGGCAGGTAAACACCTGGCCTACACCATGGCCAAGTACGGCATGAGCCTTACCACCCTGGGGCTTGCCGAAGAGCTGAAGGGCGACGGGATCCGGGTGAATTCGCTCTGGCCCTGCACACTCATAGACACAGCCGCCATCCGGAACATGCCCCACGGCGACGTGATGGTCCAGGCAGCCCGGGGACCGGCCATCATGGCGGACGCCGCCCACGCCGTCCTCACCGGCGGCAACCTGGTCACCGGTGGCTCGCCGAGCGGCAACTTCTACACGGATGAGGAGGTCCTGGCGGCCGCGGGGGTCAGCGATTTCAGCCCCTACAGCCTCGGCGCGCCCGAGGACCAGCTGGTTCCGGATATCTTCCTCTAGCCGCCGGGCTGGTCCAGTGGACGTGGCGCGTGCCGCGGACGGTTTGCACCGCGCTGCTCCCGGGCGCGTTTGGCTCGCTAGGATTTAGGCATGGATGACGCGCATAACCCGGGCACCCCCCTCAACCGCTGGGACCTGGATGACCAGCGCTTCCTGTCCGCCACCGGGATTCCCCGGATGGAGGTGGTTGACTCCACGGGTTCCACCAACGCGGACCTCCTCCGGGCAGTCACCGTGGAACCCCAGGCCTGGCCGGACATGTCGGTCCTGACAGCGGAATACCAGACAGCGGCCAGGGGACGCCTGGACAGGCATTGGGAGGCGCCGCCGCTGAGTTCCATCTCCGCGTCGGTGGTCCTGCGGCCCGTCAATGCCGACGGCAGGCCGCTTCCCACGCACAGCTATTCCTGGCTCTCGCTCATCGCCGCGCTTGCCCTGCGGGAGACCCTGCTGGAAACCGCCGGCCTTCCCGCCGAACTCAAGTGGCCCAACGACGTCCTGGTCCGGGGCCGCAAGATCGCGGGCATCCTGGCCCAGCTTGGTCCCATGGGGGACGGGTCGGTGCCGCCGGTCATCCTCGGTACGGGCCTGAACGTCACACTGCGCGAGGGCGAGCTGCCGGTTCCCACTGCCACCTCCGTTGCCCTGGAGGGTGCCCGCACCACGGACCGGACCCTGCTCCTGAAAAGCTACCTGTCGCATTTCGCTGTGCTGTACCGCAGTTTCTGCAATGCCGACGGCGATCCGGCGGCGGGAATGGCCGGCGGGCCGTCCCTGCACAAGCGCGTGGAAGCCGTGATGGCCACCCTGGGCAAGCAGGTCAGGGCGCAGCTGCCCGGAGACCACGAAATCATCGGGCATGCCTCGCGGCTGGACGACTACGGCTCGCTGCTGGTGGTGGACAAGGACTCCCGGGAGCACGTGGTGACCGCCGGGGACGTGGTGCACCTGCGCCCCTGGACGTCCCCTGGCGACGCCGGCCAAGGCGGCTATGCGTAAAGACCTCGCACCGGGCGAGCAGGTGATCGTCACCACACGCCCGCAGCCGAGGAAGCTGGCAGGAGCCGCGCTCGCCTTCGTTGTGTCACCAGCGCTTGCCGCGTTTGCCTCCGCCTGGATTATCCGGGGCGAGGCCCGCCGTTATGTGCCGTTCCTCACTCCCCAGTGGACTCCCTGGCTCGTGGCTGCCTGCGCCGGTGCCGTGGCCTGGGTGTGGCTGGGCTATTGCCTGCCCCGCCTGCTGCGCTGGCACGGCACGCGCTACACCCTGACCAGCCGCAGGATGGTGGCAAGGTACGGCCGGATCAAACGGCGCGACCAGCAGGTGGACCTGGCCTGGATCCGCAACCTGACCGTCCACGAAACGGTGCTGCAACGCCTCCTGCGCTCCGGGAATATATCCTTGGAAACCGGGTACCAGGGCGTGGTCATATTCAGGACGTGCCGGAGGTTGCCCGGTTCAGGGAATTCATCCTCGATGCCATCGGGGAATTGCCGGACGAAGGTGATGCCCAGCCGGGCGGCGCAACGCACTACCCCGCCGAAGCTTTGCCGTGGGACATGAGAGAAGGTGGACGGGATGACCGATGAGGACCAGCAGGAACGCGTCGAACCCATAACGCTGCCGCCCGCCACGGACCCGAACCCGGCCACCGGCACCATGTCCGCGGAGCGACTGGCCATGAAGGCGCTCGAAGCCCGGCTGCTGGGCGGGGAACGCAAGCTCCGCCGCCGTGAAGTGGCTGCCGGGGCAGGACTGTCCCTGCTGTCCGCGCGCAAGCTGTGGCGCGCCCTCGGCTTTCCGAACTTCGGCGACGAGGACGTCGCCTTCACCGAACGTGACCAGGCCGCCCTGTCCACCGTCGTGGACCTGGTCCGCGCCGGCAAGCTCACCGAGGAAGCCGCCATTTCCGTCACCCGGGCCATCGGCCAGATGACGGACCGGATGGTGGTGTGGCAGATCGAGGCGCTCGTGGAGGACATGGTCCACGAGCAGGGCGTCACTGACGCCGTAGCCCGGAAACGGCTGGTCAACGAACTTCCCGCCCTGGTGGACGCGCTTGAGGAAGTGCTGGTCTACTCCTGGCGGCGCCAGCTCAACGCCGGCGTCCAGCGGCTCGCCGTGCGCGCCGAGGCCGGCCTGCAGGCCAGCGAAGAGGGCCGGGAGGGCGACGAGGATGACGCGCCGCTGCCGCTGGCCCGTGCCGTTGGCTTCGCCGACCTCGTCTCCTACACCAGCCTGTCCCGCCGGATGAACGAGAAGACCCTGGCGCGCCTGGTCCAGCGGTTTGAGAACAAGTGCGCCGAGATCATCTCCGTGGGCGGCGGCCGGCTGGTGAAGACGGTGGGGGACGAAGTCCTGTACATCGCCGAAACACCTGCCGCCGGCGCAGAAATCTCGCTGGCCCTCGCCCAGGCCTTCACGGAGGATGAGATCCTTCCCGAGGCCCGGGTAGCCATGGTCTGGGGCCGGATCCTGTCCCGGCTCGGCGACATCTACGGGCCCACCGTCAACCTCGCCGCACGCCTGACAACCCTCGCAGATCCCGGCACCGTGCTCGTGGACTCCATGACCGCTTCCGCCCTTGAGCACGACGAGCGTTTCGTGCTGGTTCCCCAGCCGCCGGAGAACGTCCGCGGCTTTGGCGAGATCAGGCCCGTGCGGCTGACCCGCGGGCTGGGCAAGGGACTCGTCCTGGACTAGATTCCGGGACGGATTCTTTTATCACTTTGTTGGTTTAACCGCTATATTGGTGGTGCCCGGGCGCGTTGCGACAGCCGGGCGAAAGAAGCAGCAGGTCAATCGTGGGGGAGGGCTCCCCATCGCGGCCCTGCCCGCGCTTGGGTAGGCTAGCGCGGGAACGGAGAGCCCAATACCGGCTTTCCATGTGCCTGGCCTGGGGCCACCGCAACAATCTGAGGGAATTTACGCTGTGACAAGTCTGCTGGGGAAACTTGGGCTCAAACGGCGCCACAAGAAGATCGTCAACGGTACCGCTTTTGGTGCCGCCGTGGCCGTCGTGGTGACCGGTGCCGTGCTCTATCCGGGGTTCAAGACCACCGAGGTGGAGTTGAACGACGGCGGCGTCTGGGTGGTGTCGAAGTCCAAGAACGCGGTGGGGCGGTTGAATTATCCGTCGCGGGTCTTGGACGGTGCGGTGACGCCGGCGTCGACGACGTTCGACATTCTCCAGGATGCCGGGGATGTGTTTGTTGATGATGAGACGGGTTCGACGCTTAACCAGGTCTCGCCGGCGAACATGCGCCTGGGCGGGACAAGCAGTTGCCGGGGGCTGCGGATGTGGTTTTGGTTCCGAGGTCATTTCCGTGACGGATGCGGCGTCGGGCAAGGTGTGGGCGGTATCGCCGTCCACGATCAACGGATTTGATGAGGAAGCGTCCGAGCCTGTGCTGGTGGGTTCGGAGGGCACGGTGTCCGCGGTGGGTGCCGATGACCGGATCTATTCTGCGGACCCGGAGGCCGGCACGGTGACGGTCACCGGAGTGGACGCGAACGGGGCTGTCACGTCGTCCGAGTCCGAGACCTGGGATGCCCTGAAGGGCGCGGGGGACCTGCAGATCACGGTGGTGGGGGACCGGCCGGTGCTGTTGGATGCGGCGGCGGGGAGCCTGTTCCTGCCGGGCGGTAAGCGGCTGCAGCTGGACAACGCACGGGATGCGAAGCTGCAGCAGACGGGCCCGGGCAGTGATTTTGTTGCCGTTGCCACCCAGAAGGCCTTGTTGAAGCAGCCGCTGGACGGCGGCACCGCGAAGACGGTGACGTTCGACGGCGAGGGCGTGCCGGCTGCCCCGTCCAGTTGGGCGGGTGCTTGCATGCGGCGTGGTCGGGCGCGAACAAGTACGTGCGCGACTGCCTCAACGACGGTGATGACAAGAACGTGGACGTGCCCAAGGCCAGTGCGTCGCCGTCGTACGTGTTCCGGGTGAACCGGGACCTGGTGGTCCTCAACGACGTGAACTCCGGCAACGTGTGGCTGGTCAACCAGAACATGCAGCTGGTCAACAACTGGGACGACGTCGTCCCGCCCAAGAACGAGTCCGACGAACAGGACCAGGAGTCCGCGGACAACAACACCATCAACGTCCTGCCGGACCGCACCAAGCCGAACCGTCCGCCGGAAACCAAGCCCGACGCCGTCGGCGTGCGTCCCGGACGCACCACCATCCTCAGCGTCCTGGACAACGATTCGGACCCCGACGGCGACGTGCTTACCGCGGCCCTGTCCGACTCCGGCCCGCAGGCGGGCACCCTCGAAAACATCTACGGCGGCACCGCATTCCAGATCTCGGTGCCTGCTGACGCCAGGCCCGGCACTGAGACGTTCAACTACAACGCCTCCGATGGGCGCGGCCTCTCTGCCGGCGGCCAGGTCACCCTCAACGTGGTGGGCGCAGACGAGAACAAGCCGCCGCAGTTCAAGCGCGGCGACGACACCACCATGCTGGTTGAACAGGGCAAGACCGTCAGCCAGAACATCCTCACGGACTGGATCGACCCGGACGGCGACGACCTGGTCCTCCTGGACGCCAGGGCAGACAACGACCAGGACCAGGTCAAAGTCCGCCGCGACGGCCTCCTGACGTTCCAGGACTCGGGCGCCACAGCCGGCAAGAAGACGGTGGAGGTCACCATCTGGGACGGCCGGGCAACGGTGACCGGCAAGGTCATCATCAACGTCCAGCCGCCGGGCGCGCTGGCCCCCGTGGTCAACGCAGACCACGTCACGGCAGTCGTCGGCCAGGACCTGGTGGTTTCCCCGTTGAAGAACGACGTCGACCCCAACGGCGGTGCCCTCCGGCTCGCCCAGGTCGAGGCAAACGGTCCCGCGGATCTGGGACCCGTCACCGATGGCGGCACCCTCACCTTCCGCAGCACCACGCCGGGGCCCGTCTACCTGACCTACATCGCCAGCAACGGGCCGCAAAGCAGCCAGGGGCTGATCCGCGTGGACGTGGAATCCGGGGACGAGGCAGGCAACCCGGTGGCAGTCCACGACGTGGCCCTGATGCCCACGGGCGGCAGCGTCCTGCTGGACCCGCTCGCCAACGACTCCGACCCCTCCGGCGGCGTCCTGGTGCTGCAGTCCGTCAAGCTGCCGGAAAACTCCACAGCATCGGTCAGCGTGATCAACCACAGCGTCCTGCGGATCACGGACATCCTCGGCACCAAGGACCCCATCCTCTTCGAATACACCATGTCCAACGGCAGGAAGTCCGCCACGGGCAGCGTGTCCGTGGTCCCCGTCCCGGCCCCGGCCGTCGTGGAGGCTCCGCAGCCCAAACCGGACGAGGTCAATGTCCGCGTCAACGATGTGGTGACCATCCCGGTGCTGGACAACGACACCCACCCGCAAGGCCAGGAACTCACCGTTGACCCGGTCCTGCCGCAGGGCGTCGATCCCGTGGACGGCAAGAGCTTCGTCTCCGAAAATACCCTGCGCTTCATTGCCGGCAGCCAGCCCAAGACGGTGCGCGCCATCTACAACGCCGTGGACCCGCAGGGCCAGAAAAGCGCTGCCGCGGTGACCATCCACATCCTTCCGCTGGAAGGCGCCGAGAACACCCGGCCCCAGCCGCGCAACCTCACCGCCCGCGTGGTGGCATCCGGTACCGTGCGCATCCCCGTCCCCCTGGACGGCATCGATCCCGACGGCGATTCCGTCCAGCTCACGGGCATCGACAGCACGCCGGCCATGGGCACCGCCACGGTGGGCAGCAACTTCATTGATTTCACGGCGGCCGGTGACGGCGCCGGAACCGACACCTTCCGCTACAAGGTGGTGGACCGCCAGGGAGCTGTCAACACCGGAACGGTCACGGTGGGCATCGCACCCCGCGGCGAGGTGAACCAGAAACCCACCCCCGTCGACGACGAGGTGCGCGTCCGCCCCGGCCGGCAGATCGCCGTCGACGCCACCGGCAACGACACCGACCCCGACGGCGACCTGATCCGGATCCTCACGGACGGCATGGAGGCGGACCCGGCCCTGCAGGCCAGCGTCAGCAAAGCGAGCGGCCGGATCCTGCTCATGGCCCCGGGCGAGGCCGGCACGGTCAACGTCCGCTACACCATCGCCGACGACAGGGACGCCTCCGCCCAGGCAACCATCCGCGTGGTGGTGGACCCCGAAGTGCCGCTCAAGGCCCCCATCGCCCGCGATGACCGGGTAACCTCGGCCCAGACCATGGGGAAGACCGCCGTCGACGTCCCCGTCCTCAAAAACGACGAAGACCCCGACGGCGTGGGCGAGAACCTGAAGATCAGCACCGAGGCAACCACGGCGAGGCCAGGTGCCGACGGCAACATGATCGTGGACCTCACCGAGCAGCCGCAGCTTATCCCCTACACAGTCGAGGACGTGGACGGACAGCAGTCCACCGCGGTCATCTGGGTTCCCGGCCTCGGCCAGCAGGTGCCCACCCTGGCCAAGGACGAAGTCCTGGAGGTCATCGCCGGCCAGTCCGTGGACGTGGACCTGGACGAATGGGTGAAGGTCCGTGAGGGCCGCTCACCCCGCCTGACCCAGGCCGACAGGATCAAGCTGATCGGCTCCGACGGCAGCAACCCCATGACCGGCGACGGCGACGGACTGAAGTACACGGCCGGCACCGATTACGTGGACCTGGTTCGCTGACCTTCGAAGTCACGGACGGCACCGGACCGGACGACCCGGCGGGCCTGAAGTCCACCCTCAGCATCCGCACCAAGGTGCTGCCTGACCCCAACCGCAACAACCCGCCGGAGCTCCTGGGCGCTTCCCTGGATGTTCCCAAGGGCGACTCAGCCAGCACCGACCTGGGCAAGCTGACCTCGGATCCTGACCAGGACGACGTCGAGAAGATGAAGTATGAGCTGGTGGGCGGAGCTCCCGCGGGCTTCAACGCCAGCATCGAGGGCCGGACATTGAAGGTGTCCGCAACCGATTCCAGCGGCACTGGCACCAGCGGCGCCCTGCAGGTCAAGGCAAGGGACCCCCGCGGACTGGAGGCAACTGCCACGTACCAGCTCGCGGTCACGGCCTCCAACCGGCCCAAGCCGGTGGCCAACGACGACCTGGAGCCGAACGCGGCGGCGGGCAAGCCGGTCACGGTCAATGTGCTGGCGAACGACGCCAACCCGTTCCCGGAAACGCCGCTGAAGATCATCGCCGCCGGCACCGAAACCGGCAGCGGCAACGTGGACGTCAACGGTGATTCCGTGGTGGTGACCCCCGCCCCGGGCTTCACCGGCACCATGGTGGTCTCCTACACGGTGGCGGACAAGACGGGGATACGTCCCGGCAGGCTACTGCACGGGTCCGGCTCACGGTGAAGGACAAGCCCCAGGCCCCCGCAACGCCACAGGCACAAAGCGTGGGGGACCAGACCGCGCTCCTGACCTGGACGGCACCTGCAGACCGGGGCTCGGCTATCACCAAGTACACGGTGTACGGCGAGGGCGGCTTCCAGCAGGACTGCCCCGCCAACACCTGCACGCTCAACGGCCTGACCAACAACACGAAGTACCACTTCCAGGTCACGGCCACCAACGAGTTTGGCGAGTCGGACCGTTCACCGGCCTCCGCGGAGGTCCGCCCGGACGTCAAGCCGGATACTCCGCTCGCGCCGCAGCTGAAGTTCGGCGACAAGGAGCTGTCCATCAACTGGACGGCGCCTGCCAGCAAGGGCTCGCCGGTCAAATCATATGACCTGGAGATTTCACCGCCGCCCGCCGGCCAGAACGCCCAGGTCCAGAACCTGACCGCCGTGAGCTACGTCTGGAAGGGCCTGCAGAACGGGGTTTCCTACAAAGTCCGGGTCCTGGCCCGCAACGACGCCAAGGAACCATCAGAATGGAGCCCCTATTCGGCAGCCGAGGTGCCGGCGGGGGTGCCGGCCACCCCCCGCGGCACCCACCGCCGTGCAGGTCCAGCCGGTGGGCAGCCAAAGCCAGATGAGGGTTTCCTGGACGGCGCCCAACAACAACGGCGACGCAGTCTCCGCGTACACCCTGACCACGCTCCGCGGCGGTGCCGTGGTGGCCACCCAGCAGGTGGCGGACACCATGCAGAACGTCACGGTGGACAACTCGGAGACCAACTACACCTTCACGGTCTCCGCCACGAACAAGGCCGGCACCAGCGGAACCAGCGCGCCGTCGCCGGCTGTGCGGGCTGCGGGTAAACCCGGCCAGGTTAATAGCGGAACCGTGAAGGCCACGGGTACCAGCGGACAGCTGGAAGTAACCTTCACTCCTCTGACGGATGCCCAGCGCAACGGTTCAACCCCGGCCGAAATCACCTACTCCTACAACGCCGACGGCAGGAGCGGGCCAATCAATGCCGGGGGAGGAACCATCGGCGGCCTGACCAACGGCAGGGACATCACGGTCACCATCATCGCCACGTCCACCAAGAACAGCATGTCCGGCGACGCCAAGGCCATTGGCGCCGGCAACCCCTACGGACCGGCGAACGCCCCCAATATCGACGGACGCACGTCAGCCAAGGGCGACGGCGAGGTCCACTGGACCTGGAACGACCCCAATACCAACGGCCGTCCGCTGAGCCACTATGAGGTCAGCTACGAGGGTGGCGGCTGGATCAACGTGGGCAAGGTGAACCGCTACGACCGTTCTGCGGGCGGCTGGGACCAGGCCCGCCAGCTCCGCGTGCGCGCAGTGACCATTGTGAACGGTGCCATTGGTGGGCCTGTGACCTCCAGGTCCGGCGCCGACCCCACCCCGCCGCCGCCAACCTCGTGGAACATCACGGCCACCCCTGTCCGCAGCTGCACCGAACCCCGCAAGGGAACGGACAGCTACGTGGCGGGCAACCCGTCCCAGTGCACCGGTGAAGGCAAATGGCTTGATGCCGGTGCCGCCTCCACGACCGACCGCTACCAGGTCTGGTACAAGACGTCGAACAACCCCAGCGGCATCTGGTACCACCTGACCTCCGGCATGGCGGCCGGCAACTGGATCCGCTGCGATACCTCCAGCCTCGGCTGCAACCCGCCTGCCGGAATGCCCAACCGCTAGTCCGGCGCCGCCACCACAGCAGCGGGGCCGGACCGGCCCCGCAAAAGACCTTGAATCCAGGAAGAGGAAGAGCCACCCATGACCATGACCACCGAGCAGGCCGCCTGGTTTGCCGACACGTTCGAAAAACTCGTTGCCAACGTGGGCCAGGCCGTCCTCGGCAAGGAGCACGTCATCAGGCTGACGTTCACCGCGATGCTCGCCGAGGGACACGTCCTGTTCGAGGACGCCCCCGGCACGGGCAAGACCTCCCTGGCGCGCGCCCTCGCCGCCACCGTGCAGGGCTCGAACAACCGCATCCAGTTCACCCCCGACCTGCTGCCCTCGGACGTCACCGGCGTGACCATCTACGACCAGAAGACGCAGAAATTCGAGTTCCACAAGGGCCCGATCTTCAACAACATCGTCCTCGCCGACGAAATCAACCGCGCCTCGCCCAAAACCCAGTCCGCGCTCCTGGAGGTCATGGAGGAATCCCGGGTCACCGTGGACGGCGTCACCTACTCGGCCGGGCGGCCGTTCATGGTGATGGCGACGCAAAACCCCATTGAGCAGGCGGGAACCTACCGCCTCCCCGAGGCCCAGCTGGACCGCTTCCTGATCAAAACCTCCATCGGCTACCCGGACCACGCGTCCACCGTGCGGCTGCTGGCCGGGTCCAACGTCAAGGACCGGTCCAAGGAACTGCCGGCAGTGATCACCACCCAGGCCGTCGCCGACATGGCCGACCTCGCCGCCACCGCGCATGTGGACACGGCCGTCCTGGAATACATCTCCCGGCTCTGCGAGGAAACCCGCAGCGCGCCCGAAACCCGGCTGGGCGTCTCGGTGCGCGGAGCGCTCGCCATGGTGCGTGCAGCCAAGGTCTGGGCCGCATCCCAGGGCAGGAACTTCGTCCTTCCGGACGACATCAAGGAACTGGCCCCGGTGGTGTGGACCCACCGCTTCGTCATGGACCCGGAGGCGGAGTTCTCCGGCGCCACGGCCGAGGCGGTCCTCACCCGGATCCTCGCAGACGTCGCCGCGCCGCAGCAGCGCACCAACGCCTGACCGGCGCCGGCCCGTCCCGCAGCACCCTTAAACAGCGCAACATAACGAAGGCACACATATGTCCAGCGGCACCCCGTTGATCCGGCTCGCGGAGCGTCTGAAGCAACCCTTCGCCAGGAACGCCCGCCTCCACCCCTCCGCCGTCTGGGCTGAGGCCAGCAGCACGGCCGCATTGGCCCTTGCCCCGGCCTGGCGGACGGCACGCGGCGTCTGGCTGAAATACGCCTGGCCGGTCCTCTCGGTGGTCAGCATCCTGGGCTGGTCCGTGCTGGCCGCCGCTGTCCTGCTGTGGGTGACCGGGCAGGCCTTCGGCTGGCAGGAGGCCAAGGCGGCGGCCATCGCGGCGTTCGTCATGTTCGTGGTTGCCGTCGGCTTCATCCTTGGCCGCTCGTCCTACGGGGTTGTGCTGGACCTCGCGCGCACCCGCGTGGCAGTAGGGGACAGCGCCGTGGGCAGCATCGCGGTGTCCAACACCTCCGCCCGCCCCCTGCTGCCGGCTGCTCTGGAACTGCCCGTGGGCAATGCCACCGCCGTGTTCCACCTGCCCCGGATGAAGCCCGGGCAGGTCCATGAGGACCTGTTCACCATCCCCACCGCCCGACGCGCCGTGATCGTCGTCGGGCCCGTGCGGTCGGTCCGGGCGGACCCCTGCACCTGCTGCGCCGCCAGGTCCTGTGGACAGAACCGGAGGACCTCTTCGTCCATCCGCGCACGGTTGCCCTGGCCGGTTCCGCCGCAGGCTTCATCCGCGACCTCGAGGGCATGCCCACCACCGACCTGTCCAGCGCGGATGTGTCCTTCCATGCCCTGCGCGACTACGTGCCCGGGGATGACCGGCGGCACATCCACTGGAAGACCACGGCCCGTACCAACAAGCTCATGGTGCGCCAGTTCGAAGAGACCAGGCGGGCCCACCTCGCCATCTCGCTGTCCATCAACACGGACGAATACGCCTCCGAAACCGAGTTCGAAATGGCTATCTCCGCGGCCGCCTCCATCGGCCGCCAGGCCATCCGGGAACAGCGGGAGCTGGACATCATCACCCAAAAAGGCCCCCTCCGCTGCGAAACGGGCCGCAACATGCTGGACGACATGACCAGGATCGTGGGCGCACCCATGCGCCGCACCGCCGTCGACCTCGCCAGGACCCTCGCCGACACCGTGCCCAATGCCTCCGTGACGTTCTTCGTGGTGGGCAGCAACGTGACCGCCACGCAGCTCCGCTCCGCCGCCGTATCCGTTCCGCCCGGCGTGCGCAGCCTCGCCGTCCGGGTGGAAGCAGGCGCCGCTCCCAGCAGGGCCAACATCGCGGACCTGACCGTGCTGACGCTTGGCGACCTGGCCGACCTTGCCATCGTGCTGAGAAAGGCGGCAGCATGAGCTCCGCACCGGGCAGGACCTCTCCAACCCACGGGCCCCGCAGGACATCCCGCCGCGCGGCGGCGCCCACCCGGCAGGAGTCCGCCTTCGCCGACGGCCAGCCCCGCTGGCATTTCGTGCTCGACGCCGGCGCCCTCACCGTCCTGCTCGGGCTGGGCCTGCTCGGTTTCGGGCTCAGCTTCGGCGGCGACCCCTACTACCTGCTGTCGGGCTTTGGCGGCATCGTCCTGGGCCTGGCCATCGGCGCTGCCAACGCACACCTGCGGCTCGGGCTGCTGATCACCACGGCCCTGGCCCTTGGGGCGTACCTCATCTTCGGTACGCTGCTGGCCGTCCCCGACTCCGCCATCGCCGGATTCGTTCCCACCCTGGATTCGCTGCGGATCCTGCTGTTGGGCATCGTTTTCGCCTGGAAAGACATGCTCACGGTCGGCGTTCCGGTGGGAACTGCCGGCGGGGTGCTCATCGTCCCCTTCCTCAGTTCGCTGATCACCGCCCTCGTGGCTGCGGTCCTGACCTGGCGGGCGCGGAGCCCCTACTTCCCGCTCCTGCCCGTCCTGGTCCTCTTCGTCACCGGCATCGCGTTCAGCACCAACGCCGCCTTCCTCACCCTCGAGCGCGGCATCGGCCTCACGGTCTTCGGCATCGCCTGGGCAACCTTCCGGCGGGACGCCCTGCGGCGGAACAGCACCCGCAGGGTTGCGGTCAACAACCCGCAGGCCGATTCCTCCGCCACCCGTCGCGCCAGGATCCGCCGGCTGGGCATGGCCTCTGGCGTCATCGCCGTCAGCGTCGCCGTCACCGCCCTGTCCGCGCCGCTGGTATCCGCCGGCAATGAACGGAAAGTGCTCCGCAACGTTGTGGTGCCGCCGTTCGACCCCAAGGACTACATCACGCCGCTGGCAAGCTTCCGGACCTACGTCAAGGACAAGAAGGACGACACGCTCTTCGTGGTCAAGGGCCTGCCGCGCGACGGCAGGGTGCGTCTGGGTGCCCTGGACGCCTTCAACGGCACCAACTACACCATGGATCCCAACGGCTCCGGCAACTTCAGCAAGGTGGGCGACACCGAGTCCATCAACACCCTTGCGGACACCTCCGGCACCGTTCCCACCAGGGACTACGCGATCGACATCACCATCGAGGACTACCAGGGCTTCTTTGTCCCCGGCGGCCGGAAAACCACCGGCCTGAGCTTCGACGAGGGCGCCTCGGCGGCCGCGTCCGGACTGTACTTCAACTCCGGCACGGACACCGCAGTCACCACCAACGGCCTGACCCGGGGCGATTCCTACAGTGTCCAGGTGTCCGACCCCGTCAAACTGGAACACGGGCAGCTGACGCAGTACGACTTCGCCAAAATGTCCATGCCCGACGCCCTCGAGGTCCCCCCGGTGGTCGCGTCCCAGGCGAACGACCTGTCCGCGGACGCGCCCACGGCCATCGACCGGGTCCGCCAGATCGAAGCCCACTTCCAGAAGACCGGTGCCTTCAGCAACGGCCTGGTCAGCGAAGGGCAGCTGCCCAGCGTCTCGGGCCACGGTTCGGCCCGGATCCGGAACCTGCTGACCGCCAAGCAGATGCTCGGCGACGATGAGCAGTACGCCGTTGCCATGTCCCTGATGCTCCGCCACCTGGGCATTCCGTCCCGCGTGGTGATGGGCTTCTACCCGGATCCCACCAGCCCGGAAAACGGCGCCGGCGAAGTCAAGATCACCGGCAAGAACGTCCACGCCTGGGTGGAAGTGGCCTTTGAACGCGTGGGCTGGGTCAGCTTCGATCCCACTCCGCCCAAGGACAACGTTCCCATTCCGCCGGACCCGGAGAACAAGTCCAAGCCCAAGCCGCAGGTCCTGCAGCCGCCACCCCCGCCGCAGGAGCCGGCCGACCTGCCGCCGGACTCCTCGCCCGACGCCCTGGACGCCGACCAGAAGAAGAACAACCCGTGGCTGTTCTGGGGCGCCCTCCTGGGAGCGCTTGGCGTTGCCCTGATTCCGCTGTCCATCCTGGCGCTGCCGCTGCTGCTGATCGCCCTGCTGAAATCACGACGGCGGAAAGCGCGCTTCCGCGACGGCCACCCCGCCCAGCGGGTGGGCGGAGGATGGAGCGAGGTGGTGAGCCTTGCCACCGACATGGGCGCCGCCGTCGATACCCGCTCCACCCGCCGCGAGAGCGCGGCCGTGCTCGCCGAGGCGTTCCCGGCGAGCAAGGGGACCACTGCCATGCTCGCACGGCGCGCGGACGCCTCGATCTTCGGTGCGGGCCAGCCCACGGAGGAAGAAGTCCGGGAATGACTGGACCATCGTGGACGGCTCGCTGAAGGAAATGACTGCCACCGTTGGATTCTGGCGCCGGCAGCAGGCGCGGTTCTCGCCGCGGTCGCTCCTCGCTGACGCCCGGACTGTCCTGAGCCTGCGCGGCACCCGGCTGGCACTGCCCGCCCTGAAGCTGCCGGCGCGCCGCCCGTCCGCCGCCGGCAACGGACCGGACCAGCCTGACACCGCAGCACCCCCAACAGGCCCGTCCCCGACAGACATCCCTCCAACACAAGGACCCAAGCAGCAGTGACCTCCGATCCCGTGCGTTGCCCGCGCTGCCAGCAAACAGTCCGCACCGGGGCGGCGTTCTGCACCGCCTGCGGGGCGCCCCTTCCCAACCGTGCGGCGCGCAGCCTCCACAACCAGGACCATGGAGGGGCCAACGGTTCCAGCGGGGCCATCGACCCAGGACCGGGCTGCCCGCCGCGCATGTGCCGGCGATTCCCGGTACTATCCCGGTAGTACAAACGCCCCCGGCACAACAGGCCGCGGGCATCGCGGGCACGGGGCTGGGGAGCGCCGGCGGTTCCACCGGGCAGGTGGGGGCCGCTCCAGGGGGAGGAACGGGAATGGCAACAAACCTTCAGCTGGTTCCTGCCACGGCGGGCAAGCGGCTTGGCGCCGCCGTCATCGACTGGCTCCCGCCGCTGGTCGTCCTGGTGGTGACGTTCGCCGTCGGTTTCGCCGGCATCACCCGTACCCGCAGCGGCGGCTTCATCACCTACGACACGGCGTCGCTGGTGTTGTTCGGCGGCATCGGGCTGGCGCTGACCCTGGCCTACCTGCTGGTCGTCATGGGCCTGGAGGCCCGGACCGGGAAAACGCCGGGAAACCTGCTGATGGGCATCCGCAGCGCTGATAACGACGGCTACGCACCCGGTGCGGGTGCTGTCTTCCTGCGCGGCCTCATCACTGGGGCGGGCATCCTCCTGGCGGTCCTCGCGGCCATCCTGGTGGTGGTCTTCCAATGGTTCGGCGCTGCCCTCTTCATCCTCGGGCCGCTGCTGCTTGCGGGCGCCGGCTGGGCCGTGACAGTGGTGGTCTCGAACAGCTGGGACAAGAACGGCGGGCTGCGGGGCTGGCATGACGCCGCGGCCAAGACACTTGCCTTTGACGTGAAGGCAGGCCGCGACCCCATCACCACGGGCGGCATCCAGGGCCCCTACAGTTTCGCGCCGCTGGACCTGCCGCCCGTGCAGCCGGTGCTTTCCCCGGTTGCGGGTGCCGCGACCCCCAAGATCATCAGTGCGCAGGCGCCGCTGCAGGCCCAGCGCGATTCCGGTCCGGGACTGCCTCCGCAGACGCTGCCGGCACAGGCTCCGCCTCCGCAAACTGTGGCTCCACAAACTCCGACGCCGGCCCAGGCTCCGCCTTTCCAGACGCTGCCCTCGCAGACCATGCCGTACACCACCCCGGCATCCTTCGCGCCGCCCGCCCAGGGCCAGGTGCCGCCCTCCCTCGACGACGACGTCGAACGCACCCAGGTGCGCCCCGGCGCCTCCGGCCCCGCGCCCGTGGCGGTCCTTCGGATCCGGCTCGACGACGGCCGTGACTTCCAGCTGGACCGCAGCGTCCTGGTGGGCCGCAACCCCGTGGGCCAGGCGGGGGAACAGCACGCCCAGCTGCTCGCCGTCGACGACCCCGGCCGCTCCATTTCCAAGACACACCTGCACCTGCTCACGGACGGAGCCGGGATCTGGGTGACGGACCGGAATTCAACGAACGGCAGCGCCGTGACCACCCCCGACGGACACCGCACGGCACTGGTGCCGGGCGTCCCCAGCTTTGTTACCCCCGGCTCCAGCGTCCATTTTGGAGACCGAACCTTTTACCTAGGACAGGCATGAACCAACAGCCCGCCAGCGATTCCTCAACCATGCAACCGGGACAGGGCCTTGCCCTAACCGTCGGTTACGGGACGGACCGGGGACTCCGCAGGGAGCTGAACGAGGATTCCTACATCGCCTCCGACCCCGTTTTCGCCGTGGCGGACGGAATGGGCGGCCATGAAGCCGGCGAGATCGCCAGCGGCATCTGCGTGCGTGCCCTGGCCGCCATGCCCCAGCTGACCACCGGCGAGCGGACGGCCACTGCCGCGGTCCTCCAGCAATACCTGGTCCACGCCGACCTCTCCATCCGCGAAGCCACCGGCGCCCGTGCCGGCACCACCCTGACAGGTGCCGTCATCGTGGAGCAGATGGGCGTGCCGTACTGGCTGGTGATGAACATCGGGGACTCACGCACATACAGGCTGAGCCAGGGCCGCTTCGAGCAGATCAGCGTCGACCACTCTGAGGTCCAGGAACTGGTGGACGCGGGGGAGATCACGCCCCAGCAGGCCACTGTCCACCCGCGCCGCCACGTGGTCACCCGCGCCCTGGGCACAGGCGACGAGACCGAGGCCGACTACTGGCTCCTTCCTGTCGAGGAGGGGGACCGGGTCCTCGTCTGCTCTGACGGGCTCACCTCCGAACTGGGCGACGAACACATCTTCCGTATCCTCAGCACCGTGGGCCAGCCCCAGGATGCTGTTGATGCCCTCATCCAGGCAGCCCTGCGCAACGGCGGCCGGGACAACGTCACGGTGATCGTGGTGGACGCCCGGAACGTCCTGAACGACGCCGGCGCCGCCACCACCGCGCCCCGGCACGACACCGCGGCAGAGGACGAAGTGACACTCCCGCGGGACCAGGCACCCCGGACGGACACCGCGCCGGCCCCGAATACCGCGCCTGCCACAAACACCGGTGAAGGACAGGACGCGAATGAAGGAGGGGAACGCCACGATGGCCGGCACTAGCTACATCCCGGGTTCCTGGTTCGGCGTTGTCCGTTCCGGCACCGCTGTCCTCCTGGGCCCGGACACCCCGCCTGCCCTCGCCGGTGCCCTCTGGAACCTGCTGGCGGACGGTCCCGAGGTCCACGAAGTGCTCCACGCCGTCACCAGCAGCTCGGGCGGGTCGCTGGCCAGCATCCCCTCGTTCGGGATCCTGGACTTCAACGGGTCCCTGCGGGTTTTCCTCCGCGGCGGGCTGGACCTTACCGTCAGCCAGCCGCAGGGGCCGGTGGAACTCGACGGGCGCGATGTCACCACCTGGACCGAGCGCCGCTTCGCGCTGCCGGGACCGGGCACCCTCACCATTCCCGGTGCCGGGGCCGCCGGCCTGCCTGAACTCCCGCTGCGCGAAGGTGTGGTCCTGCTGCAGTCGCTGAGCCTGGGGCTGGGGGCGGACCAGCCGGCCCTCGCCACCGGGACCTCCGCGGCGGCCCTTGTGGTGGACCCGGACGGCAACGCGGATGTGCGGCAGATTATCGAGGATGTTCCCGCGCCCGCCGCCGCCGAACCGGTTGTCGAAGAATCTGCCGCCAGTGAGCCGGTTGTTGAAGAACCTGCCGCCACTGAGCCGGTAGCCGCCGAGCCGGTTGTCACTGACGAACCCGCCCCGGCCGCCGTCGACCCTGAGCAGGCTGACCCTGAACCGGCTGACACTGGGTCCATCAACCCTGAACCCATCAACCTTGACCCCGTCGACCCTGAGCCCGTCAATCTTGACCACGTCGATCCTGACCCCGTCGATCCCGATGTGACAATCCTTCCGGACCAGGGGGTGTCCTCGGAAACGGTCCTTGGCGTGATTGACGATGAGTCGGACCCCCTGGAAGGGCCCGACTCCGGCCAGGAACCAGCGGGAATACCGGCGTCCGCGCCTGCCACCGACCACACCAGTTCCTACGACCATCTGTGGGAGCGCACCGTGGTGCGGAACATCGAGGATGCCGCCGTGCGGGAGGACCCGGAGGAGGAACACGCCGGGAACGGACCCGCCCCTGCCCCTGCTCTGGAGCCGGCCGCCGGCCGTCCTTCCTTGGAAACCGCCGGGACTGACCCTGCGGAGCCTGCTCCACCCCAGCCTGCAACTGTCCAGCCCGCCCCTGTTCCTCCCGTCCCGGTTATTCCTGTCCAGGTTCCTCCCGTCCCGGTTCATCCTGTCCCAGGCGGCGTCCTGATCGACTCCGTACCGTGGCGGACCCCGGAGGCCGGTTCTGCTGCGGCGCCGACGCCGGAGCCCGTTTTCGGGGCAGTCCCGCCATCGCCCGCACCTGCACCGGCCGGGGATGCCCCGCAAGCCGCCGGGGCCGGCTTCGACGGCGACCACGACGGCCAGACAGTCATGAAGAGCAGCCTCGCCGGCACGGCGTCCAGGCCTGCGCCGGCCATGCCGGTGGAGGAGGCCGAGGGTAAGGAGCCGGACGGTCCCATGGTGCTGGCCCGGGTGTGCGGCCACGGCCACGCGAATCCGCCCACCCGCGCCCGGTGCTCGGCCTGCGGTGCGGTGCTGCTGCCGGATGCCGTGCAGGTGGCGCGTCCCCGGCTGGGCCGGGTCCGGATGTCCACGGGCGAACTGCTGGACCTGGACCAGTCCCTGGTGATCGGCCGCCAGCCGTCGGTGTCCCGGGTGCAGGGCGGCGTCATGCCCCGCCTGGTGCAGGTGGCAAGCCCCGGCGGCGACATCTCCCGTTCCCACGTGGAGGTCCGCCTGGAGGGCTGGCACGTCATGCTCTGCGACCTGAAGGCGACCAACGGCACCGTCCTGGTCCGGGAGGGCCAGCCGCCGCGGCGCCTTGCCCAGAACGAGATGGCCATCCTGCTGGACGGCGACATCGCCGAGCTCGGCGACAACATCTCGTTGCGTTTTGAGGAGATTCCTTGAGTTCCAAACGGCCTGTAGCGCCGCCGCCCCGCATCCCGGGGTTCACGTACATCAGCCTGCTCGGCTCCGGCGGGTTTTCCGACGTCTACCTCTACGAGCAGGACCGGCCCCGCCGGAAGGTCGCCGTCAAGGTGCTCGTCTCGGACCTGAAGACCGAAGGCGCGCGCCGCCGCTTCGAGTCCGAGGCCAACCTGATGGCCCAGCTGTCCTCGCACCCCTACATCGTCACCATCTTCGAGGCGGAAGTGACCGATGACGGGCACTCCTACCTGGCCATGGAGTATTGCTCCCGGCCCAGCCTGGACGTCCGCTACCGCCGGCAGCGGTTCAGCGTGGACGAGGTCCTGGCCGTCGGCATCCAGGTGGCATCCGCCGTCGAGACAGCCCACCGCGCCGGCATCGCGCACCGCGACATCAAGCCCGCCAATATCCTGGTGACGGACTACAACCGGCCCGCGCTCACCGACTTCGGCATCTGGGCACCCTGGCCGGGGATTCCGACGACGATTCGGGCATGTCCATCCCGTGGTCCCCGCCGGAGCAGTTCAGGGACGGCAGCGTGGACGGGGTGATGGTGGACGTCTGGGCCCTGGGCGCCACGCTGTACACGCTCCTGGCCGGCCGGTCGCCCTTCGTGCTGCCCGGGGCGGACAACTCCCAGCGGGAACTGATCAACAGGATCAGCAACACACCCCTGCCCCGCCTTGGCCGGGCCGATGTTCCGGAATCGCTGGAGCTTGCCCTCGCCACGGCCATGGCCAAGTCGCCACAGTCCCGCTACTCGTCCGCACACGCGTTCGCCCTGGCCCTGCAGCGCATCCAGGCCGAGCTGAACCTGTCCGTGACTCCCTTCGAGGTACTCGAGGAGCCGCACCACGAGGACAGCCACCCGGACGAAGGCGTCGAGGAGACGCGGGTCCGCAGCATCGCCGCCATCGACCCGGAACGGACGGGCAGCGCGCCCACCTTCCCGGCACGCACCCGGCCCCAGCCCGCTTCCGCCGGACCGGCCCCCCGATTCTGCCGCCACCGCTGCCCGGCAGCAGTTTTCCACCGACGCCGGGACTCGCTCCGGTGCCGGGACAGGCACCGCCGCAGCGCCCGACGGCGGCCCGCAGGACTGGGCGCAGGCCACGGTCCTGCGCGGCAACCAGGGCCACACCGGCCCGGCAGCCCCGCCCGCCCATGCTGCGGAGGCCGGCTACACGGGTGCAGCCGACGCCACTATCCAGCGGGGGACCACGCCGCCGCCCGAAGCGGACGACCCTACAGCGGCACAGGCTCCCGACCACGGCAGGCGCAACCTCTGGCTGGCCATTTCCGGCGGCACCCTGCTTGCCCTGGCCGCCGTCGTGGGCCTGGTGGTGGCCAACGCCGCCCCGGAAACGCCCCGGGCGGCCGAGACCCAGCAGGCCAGCAAGCCGCCGGCGGACGCCCTGGACAACGGCACCGTGCCGGATGTCGCGGGCCTCAAGGGAGTTGTGGACGCCGAAGGGAAAGCAACGTTCACCTGGGAGAACCCGCAGCCCAAGGACGGCGACACGTACAAGTGGCGTGTCTACGCGGTGGGGGAGAGCAGCGAGTACCAGGCCACCACGGGGACCACTGTCCAGGTGGCGCTCAACCCTGCCGTGCCCACCTGCCTCCAGGTGATGATCGTCCGCAGCGACGGGGCATTCTCCCCGCTGGAGGATGACTCCATCGCCTGCATCAACAAATGACCCGGCACAACGGACCGGCGATCCTGTTCACGCGGGGACTGCCCGGAAGGAGACACGGAACATGGGGGATCTAGCAATAGATTTCTGTGGGGAATGGTACGAACCGTCGGACGAGGACGTTTTCAACATCGGCCGCGAAGGCGATTTGGAAGTCGACGATAACCCGTACCTGCACCGGCAGTTCCTGCAGGTGGCCCGCTACGACGGCATCTGGTGGCTGAGCAACGTGGGCAGCATGCTGTCCGCCACGGTCGCGGATGCCTCCGGCGGCATGCAGGCTTGGCTTTCGCCCGGGCCAGGATCCCGCTGGTGTTCAGCCATACCAACATCATCTTCACAGCCGGACCCACCACCTACGAGTTCGCCGTGCACCTGAAGACCCCGTCCTTCCGCCAGGAGGCGCGCGAGGGCGGCGTCAGCGGCGACACCACCATCGGGCCGGTGGTGTTCACCGATTCCCAGAAGGCCCTCATCGTGGCGCTCGCCGAACCCATGCTCCGCCGGGAAGGCACGGGCTTCAGCGCCATCCCGTCGTCGGCCGCGGCAGCCAAGACCCTGGGCTGGGCACTGACGCGTTTCAACCGGAAGCTGGACAACGTGTGCGACAAACTTGACCGCGTGGGCGTGGCGGGGCTGCGCGGCGGCGGCGGCAAGCTCGCCACCAACCGCCGCGCCCGGCTGGTGGAGCATGCCGTGACCTCGCACCTCGTGACGCCTGACGACCTCTACCTCCTGGAGAAGATGAGGGGCGTGGACGAAGGATGAGGATCCGGCTGACCCTCCGCCGCGAGCCGGCCGAGGCCAAGGACCTTGCCGTCACCGTGGACGGCCTCGCCACCGTGGCGGACATCGCCGCCGTGCTGTGGGCCGCGGACCCGGAGCGCAAGGGCATCCCCCGCGCCGGACAACCTGTCCCTGCGCATCGACGAGGCATTCGTGGGCGCCGGGATCAGCGGCAATGTCCTGACCCGCACGGACAACCTCCTCGAATCCGGCCTGCGCCCCGGCTCCGTCGTTTCGCTGGCCCAGGTCAGCGAACAGTTCCACGAACCCGGAACCAGCCGCGGCCCCGCCGCGGCGACCCTGCGCGTGCTGTCAGGGCCCGACGTCGGACGGGAATTCCCGCTGCCCACCGGCACCAGCTACATCGGCAGGGACCGGGACGTGGACATCCGGCTCACGGACCCCCTGACCTCCAAACGCCACGCCCGCATCACCGTGGGCGAGGGCGTGGAGATCGTTGACACCAACTCCGCCAACGGGCTCCTGATGGACGGGCTCCCCGTCACCCGCGCAACCCTGAACTCCTCGGACACCGTCACCCTGGGCGACACCACCGTGACGGTGGTTCCGCTGGGCCACAACCATGCGGCAGCGCCGACGTCGCCCATGGTGGACTTCAACCGCTCACCGCGCGTGGTGCCCCGGTTCGAGGAACCCAAGCGGGTGGTGCCGGCCGGGCCGAAACGCCCGGAGGACCAGCCCTTCCCGTACATCATGCTGATCGCCCCGCTGATGATGGGCGCGGTCATCTTCGCCGTGACGCGCAACGCCCTCTCAGTGGTGTTCATGCTGATGATGCCGCTGTTCATCGTGGGCCACTACGTCGACCAGAAGATGCGCAACCGGCGCCTCCGCAAGGACGGGCTCAAGCATTTCCGGGCCTCGATGGCGGCATTCCGTGAGGACATCACCGAGCTGCAGAAGGTGGAACGCGCCGTCCGGATGCAGGAGGCGCCCTCGGTCAGCGACACCGTGGACGCCATCTACAAACTGGGCCCGCTGCTGTGGACCCACCGCCCGGAGCATGCCTCGTTCCTGGGACTGAGGTTCGGCATGGGGACGGCGCCCTCGCGCCTGCAGCTGGAGGAGCCGTCCAACAACGACACCGAGGTCGAGTACACGCGGGAGATCCAGGACTGCCTGAAGCAGTTCCGGGACATCGAGGGCGTCCCGGTGGTGTCCCAGCTGCGTACCTCCGGGTCCCTGGGCATCGCCGGCGCCCGCGGCCTGGTGGACGATGTTGCCCGCGGCATGGTGCTCCAGCTGGTGGGCCTCCATTCGCCGGCGGAAGTCATCCTGACCGCAATCACCTCCGCCCAGTCGCGGGAACGCTGGAACTGGCTCCAGTGGCTGCCCCACGTTGGTTCCGGCCACAGTCCGCTCTCCGGCGACCACCTGGCCGCAGGGTCCGCGGGAGGGTCCTCGCTCCTGGCCCGCCTTGAGGACCTGCTCGACGCGCGGGAAGCCGCCGCCAGGCGCTCCGGCCCGGACCTGCGGCCGGAGGTGGATCCGGCCAAACACGAGGTGGACGCGCCGGTGCTGCCGTCCGTGCTGGTGATCGTCGAGGACGACGCGCCCGTGGACCGGGGCCGCCTCACCCGGCTCGCCGAGCGCGGACCGGACTCCGGCGTCCACGTGCTCTGGGTGGCCACGGACATCCAGGCCCTTCCGGCGGCCTGCCGCGACTTCATGGTGGTGGACGGCGACCACGGCACCACCACCGGGCAGGTCCGCCTCGGCCGGCACACCTACCCTGTCAGCTGCGAAAGCGTGGACGCCGAACTCGCCGGGCAGCTGGCCAGGATGCTCGCTCCTGTCGTGGATGTGGGCAAGCCCGTCAACGACGACTCCGACCTTCCGAGGGCCGTCTCCTACGCCACCCTGATCGGCAAGGACTTCCTGGACAACCCGCAGGCCGTCGCCGAACGCTGGACCGAGAACAACTCCGTCCACGCCACCGCCGTGGCCAACCGCAAGGACAACGGCACGCTCCGCGCCCTGGTGGGTTCCAAGGGCGTCGAGCCGCTCTACCTGGACCTGAAGAACGAGGGCCCGCACGCCCTGGTGGGCGGCACCACCGGCGCCGGCAAGTCCGAGTTCCTGCAGTCCTGGGTCATGGGCATGGCGGCCGCCTACAGCCCGGACCGCGTCAGCTTCCTGTTCGTGGACTACAAGGGCGGTGCCGCCTTCGCGGACTGCATCAACCTTCCGCACACGGTGGGGCTGGTCACGGACCTCTCGCCGCACCTGGTGCGCCGCGCCCTGACGTCCCTCCGCGCCGAACTGCACTACCGGGAGCAGCTGCTCAACCGGAAAAAGGCGAAGGACCTGCTCGCGCTGCAGCGCGAGGCAGACCCCGAGGCTCCGCCGTACCTCATCATCATCGTCGACGAATTCGCGGCGCTCGCCAATGACGTTCCCGAGTTCGTGGACGGCGTGGTGGACGTTGCCGCGCGCGGACGGTCCCTCGGCCTGCACCTCATCCTGGCCACCCAGCGGCCCGCCGGCGTGATCAAGGACAGCCTGCGGGCCAACACCAACCTCCGCGTGGCCCTGCGCATGGCCGACGAGGACGACGCCACGGACATCCTAGGTGTCCCCGACGCCGCCTACTTCGACCCCGGGATCCCGGCCGCGGGGCAGCGAAGACCGGACCGGGTAGGATACAGGGTTTCCAGACCGGCTACGCGGGCGGCTGGACCACCGACAAGCCTCAGCGGCCCCAGATCGACATCGTCGAAATGGCGTTCGGGTCCGGACCCAGCTGGGAACCGCCTGCCCCGGAAAAGCCGGTGGTGGCCGAACCCGCGGGGCCGAACGACATCGCCCGGATGACCGCGAACATTGTCCGGGCCGCCGGCACCCTGGGCATCCGGCCGCCGCGGAAGCCGTGGCTGGACGAACTGGCCAAAACCTACGACTTCTCCAGGCTGCCCAACCCGCGCACCGATGAACGCCTGCTGCTCGGCGTGGCCGACGACCCCGCCCGGCAGGACCAGCCCACGGTCTTCTACGAGCCGGACAAGGACGGCAACATGGCCATCTACGGGACGGGCGGTTCCGGAAAGTCGGCCGCCCTCCGCGGGATCGCCATCGCCGCCGCGGTGACGCCGCGGGGCGGGCCCGTCCACGTGTACGGCATCGACTGCGGCTCGTCCGGGCTGAGCATGCTGGAAGAACTGCCCCATGTGGGCGAAGTCATCGACGGCGACGACGTGGAACGCGTGGGCAGGCTGCTGCGCCTTTTGCGCGACATCGCGGAGCAGCGCTCTGCCCGTTTCGCCGAAGTCCGGGCCTCCACCATCGTGGAGTACCGCAGGCTGGCCAACCGGCCCGACGAAAAGCGGATCTTCGTCCTGGTGGATGGCATGTCCGCCTTCCGGGAAGCCTACGAACACAGCAAACTGTCCGGGCTGTGGGACATTTTCCTGCAGTTGGCCACCGACGGCCGTACCCTGGGCATCCACCTGGTGGTTACCGGAGACCGGCCCAACTCGGTGCCGGCGTCCCTGCTTGCCTCCATCCAGCGCCGCCTGGTCCTGCGCCTGTCCTCCGAGGACGACTACATCTCCATGGACGTGCCGCGCGACGTCCTCAATGCCGGCTCGCCCCGGGCCGCGGACTGCTGGACGGGCTGGAGGTCCAGCTGGCCGTGCTCGGCGGGAACTCCAACCTTGCCCTGCAGGCGCGCGAGGTGCACAAGCTCAGCGAGGCAATGCTGCGCCAGGGCCTGGACACCGCACCCGGCATCGAACGGCTCCCCGAACAGGTGGACCTGGACGTCCTGCCGGCCGGCAGTCCCGACATGCCCGTCATCGGCGTCGACGACGAAACCCTGGAGCCGGCGGCGGTTATGGCCCGCGGGCCGCTGCTGCTGGCAGGTCCTCCCGGCGCCGGCCGGACCGTGGCGTTGGTCACCCTGGCCTACGCCCTCCGCCGGTCCAATCCGGATACCGAGCTGATCTACCTCGGATCGCGGCGTTCCGCCGTCGCATCGCTGCCCCTGTGGAACCGGTCCGTCGTGGGGCCCGACGACCTGGCCGAAGTGGTGGAGGAGCTGGTGGAGCATTCCTCCGGCAACCCGGGCAGGCTGGCCATCTTCATCGAGGGGCTGACCGAATTCACGGACACGCTCGCCGAATCAGGCGTCGCCCAGCTGGTCACAGCCTCCATCAAGGCTGACCAATGGGTGGTGGGCGAATCCGAAACGTCCACCTGGTCCTCTGCCTGGCAACTCGCCCAGCCGTTCAAATCCGGCCGGCGGGGCCTGCTCCTCAACCCGGGCGACATCGAGGGCGACAGCCTCCTGAACACCTCCCTGGGCCGGGTCAGCCCGGAATTCATCCCCGGCAGGGGCTACGTGGTGGGACGTGGAAAAGCCCGCAAAATCAGGTGGCGCTGCCGCCGGAAAACCGCGACTAGCACGCCTTACGCAGGAGGGCCGCACATTCGATGGATTTGCGGCCCTCCGGCGTGTTGTAGAAGACTGCTGGGAGACCAGAAAGCCGCAGACGGGGACTGCGCGCACCGAAAGGTATCCATGACCCCGTCCACTCCGCTGATCCGCGCCGCCTCGGCAACAGCCACCGCAGCCGTCCTGGCACTCTCGATAACGCTGCCCACAGGGGGCGCCGCACTGGCAGAATCCCCCGAACCGACAGGCTCGGAAACCTCCACCACTGCCCCCGGCTGCGGACAGGAATGTGCGCAGGAACCCACAGAAACCTGGACCCGGAAGCGCGCCCCACCCGGACGGCCAAGCCCGGGGACGATCCCACGGAAACGGCCGCACCCGATCCCGCGGCGCCCGCCGCGCCCCGGACCGCAGCCCCCTCCACGCCGGCCGCGAACCCTGCGGCCCCCACTGCCTCCGTGGAACTGATGCCGGCCGAGCCGGCTGCCGAACCAACGGAAACCGGGGCGTCAGCCACTCCGTCCGCCACGGCCCCCTCAAGCGGTACGCCGTCGTCGTCCTCAAACTGGAACACGCCCGTCACCCGGTCCGCGAAAGCCACCCAGGCAGCCGCTGTCACCCGGCAGGGCGCGGAGTCCGACGGTGCCAACCTCCCGGCCGTCGCCGCCGGAGTGCTCCTGGTGGGCGCCGGCGGGGGAGCGTTCGCCTGGTGGGGCAGGAACCGCGTCCGCGCGCACTGACACCTGCCGGGCAGCAGGCGGGCGGCCGCCCGGGCACAGTCCAGGGCAGGGCGCGGATTTGCGGCCCCGGGTCCGGCTGTAGAAGACTGCCGGGGACACCAGAAAAGCCGCGGTGGGGACTGCGCGCATCGAAAGGTAGCAATGACCCCGACTTTCCCGGCCCTCCGCGTTGTGTCCACCACCGCAGCGGCATTAGTCCTGGCCATGGCCTTCCTCTTCCCGGCAGGACCGGCAGGTGCCGATTCCCCCGAACCATCGCCTGCCACCACACCGGGAACGGACGCCCCGGCCGAAGACTGCGGCCTTGTGTGCCTGCCCGTCCTGGGCGGCGGCAGGCCGGAGCCCACCGGCGCTGAACGCCCCACCCAGGCTCCGGCCGAGGCCCCTGCGCAGCCGGGAAATCCCGCTGCGGAAGCACCCGCCGGGCCCCAACAACCCGCTGCATCCCCGGCCACCGCGGCGCAGGCCGCCGTGTCCTCCGAGACGGATGCAACCGAAGACGCGGCACCGGAGGGAGCAGTCACAGAAACTGCCGCCGCGGTCACCGGCTCCGCGGCGCCGGCCGTGGCGTCCGGAGCGCCGGACTGGAATACGCCCATCACCCGGTCCGCCACCGCAACCCGGGCAGCCGGCATAACCCCGGCCGCCGGACCCGGCGCCGGAGGTCCCGAGCTGCTTCCCATCGCAGCCGGTACCTTGCTGATGGGAGCAGGCGGTGCGGCCTTCATCTGGTGGGGCAGGACCCGCCTCCGGGCGCACTAACCGGCGTCCTGTCACACGTGTAAGGCAAGATAGGTCTGTGAGCACAGGACCAGGCCCCGCAGAAAAGACAGCCCCCAGGAACAGCAGCCCCGGCAGCCCGGACGCCATCCCTTCGGACTCCCTCCGCGAGGAATACGAGAACCTGGCGGACCTCGTCCGGAAGTACCGGTTCGCCTATTACCAGGAGGATGCGCCCCTGGTATCGGACGCCGAGTTTGATACCCTCTTCCGCCGCCTCGAGGAGATTGAGGCGCTCCACCCCGAACTGGTCGCCAACGATTCACCCACCCAGGAAGTGGGCGGCGAGGTGTCCGCCGCTTTCGCGGCAGTCGAGCACCTGCAGCGCATGTACAGCCTGGAAGACGTCTTTTCCATCGATGAGCTCGAAGCCTGGCTGAACAGGGCGGAGGCAAGTATCGAAAAGCTTGGCGACGGCGCGGCCAGGGCCGCCTGGCTCACCGAACTCAAGATCGACGGCCTGGCCGTCAACCTGCTGTACCGGGACGGGAAACTGGTCCGGGCAGCCACCCGCGGCGACGGAACAACCGGCGAAGACATCACCCACAACGTGCTCACCATCAAGGAAATCCCGCAGCAGCTTGAGGGCGGGGGCTTCCCGGCAGAGATGGAAGTCCGCGGCGAGGTGTTCATCCCGTCCAAGGAGTTCGCGGAATTCAACGAGGCACTGATCGAGGCGGGCAAGGCGCCGCTGGCCAACCCGCGCAACGCCGCCGCCGGGTCGCTCCGCCAGAAGGACCCGGCCGAAACCGCCAAGCGCCCGCTGAAGATGTTCGTCCACGGCATCGGCGCCCGCGAGGGGCTTGAAGCCCGCAGCCAGTCCGAAACGTATGACCTGCTCAAGGGCTGGGGCCTGCCCGTCAGCCCCTACTTCGAGGTGCTGGAAAGCCGCGCGGACGTCCTGGCGTTCATCGAAAAGTACGGCGCCCAGCGCCACAAACTGCTCCACGAGATCGACGGCATCGTCATCAAGGTGGACCACTTCGCCACCCAGCGGGCCCTCGGCTACACCACCCGCGTGCCGCGCTGGGCCGTGGCCTACAAGTACCCGCCGGAAGAAGTGCACACCAAGCTCCTGGACATCCAGGTCAACGTCGGCCGCACGGGCCGGGTGACCCCCTTCGGCATGATGGAGCCGGTTAAGGTTGCCGGCTCCACCGTGGAGATGGCCACCCTGCACAACCAGGACGTGGTCAAGGCCAAGGGCGTGAAGATCGGCGACATCGTCGTCCTCCGCAAGGCCGGGGACGTCATCCCGGAAATCGTGGGCCCGGTCTTGGCCCTGCGAGACCAGCAGGACCCACCGGTGCGGGACTTCGTGATGCCCACCGAATGCCCCTCCTGCGGCACGCCCCTGGCCCCGGCCAAGGAGGGCGACGTGGACATCCGCTGCCCCAACGCGAAATCCTGCCCTTCCCAGCTCCGTGAGCGGGTGTTCCACCTCGCCGGCCGCGGCGCGTTCGATATCGAGGCGCTTGGCTGGGAGGCCGCCATAGCGCTGACACAGCCGGCCGAGCCGGAGGTTCCACCGCTCACCTCCGAGGCAGGCCTGTTCGACCTGGCCCCTGAGGACCTCGCTCCGGTGAAGATCCGCCGCGAGAAACGCTCCAAGGGCGTGGGCACCGGCGAATACGAACTGGTGCCGTACTTCTACAGCAAGGGCACGGCCAAGTCGCCGTCCAAGCCCACGGCCACCACGGAAAAGCTGTTCAAGGAACTGGAAAAGGCAAAGGCCCAGCCGCTCTGGCGCGTCCTGGTGGCGCTGTCCATCCGGCACGTGGGGCCGCGGGCTTCACGGGCGCTCGCGCAGGCCTTCGGCACCATGGACGGCATCCGGGCAGCCTCCGAGGAGGACCTTGCCCACGTGGACGGCGTCGGGCCCACCATCGCCGCGGCGCTCAAGGAATGGTTCGCGGAGGACTGGCACCGGGAGATCGTGGACCGCTGGGCTGCGGCAGGAGTCCGGATGGCGGACGAACGCGACGAATCCACCCCGCGCACCCTCGAGGGCCTCACTGTGGTGGTCACCGGGTCCCTGCCCAATTTCAGCCGGGACGAGGCCAAGGAAGCCATCCTGGTCCGGGGCGGAAAGGCCGCAGGCTCGGTTTCGAAGAATACCAGCTACCTGGTGGCCGGCGAAAGCGCCGGCACCAAGCTGGACAAGGCCGAACAGCTCGGGATTCCGGTGCTTGACGAGGACGGCTTCCGGCAACTGCTGGAAGGCGGCCCTGACGCGTTGGCCGGTGATGGTGCGGGGGCGCCGGCAGGGACGGAAACCGACGAGGACACCGTGGAGGCAACGGCATGACCACCCCTGCAGAACTTCTGGTTGTGGCAAAGGCCGCCGCCGCGGCCGGAGCCGAGGTGCTTGCCGCCAGGAACGGGGACACCCTGGCTCCCAGCAACAAGGGCGCCGCGGGGGACTGGGTCACCGCGTTCGACGTCGCTGCCGAGAACGCCGTCCGCGGGGTCATCCAAGCGTCCCGCCCGAACGACAGCATCACCGGCGAGGAACACGGAACCACCCGGCCCGAGGCGCCCAGCGGCTACCGCTGGTCCATCGATCCACTGGACGGCACCACCAACTTCATCCGCAACATCGTCTACTACGCCACGTCGGTGGCGGTTGCCGATGCCGACGGCGCGTGGCTGGCCGGCGTGGTCAACGCCCCGGCGCTGGGCCGCACCTACTACGCCTCCCGCGGCCAGGGCGCCTGGCTGGAGGAGGGCGGCAGGGTCACCCGGCTGGAGGGGCCGGTCCCCGGCCGGAAGGGGCAGATCCTGGCCACCGGCTTCAGCTACGATCCTGCGGTCCGCGCGGACCAGGCCACCGCGCTGGCAGGCCTCATGGACGGGTTCGCGGACGTTCGGCGATTGGGTTCGGCCGCCCTGGACCTGTGCATGGTGGCCGACGGCACCCATGACGCCTACGGCGAGCGCGGGCTCAACGAGCACGATTTCTCCGCCGGTGCGCTCATCGCGGAAGAAGCCGGCTGCTGGGTGCGGCGGCCGCGGCTGGCCAGTCCGCTCGACGGCGGTCCCTCGGATGCCGAACGGCTGGACGCCTGGACCTGCGCCGCCGGCCTGGAGCTGTCCGGCAAGTTCCCGCTCTAGGCGGACCCGGGCAGGCGGCCCGGCAGGTTCCCGCTCTAGGCGGACCGGGCAGGCGGCCCGGCAGCCCGGCTTCCGCCGGTAGTGATAGTTGGTAGTGATAGTTCAGTCACGGAAAGCGCCCTTTCGGGCCGGGGAAGCGGCAGCCGCCACTACCATTGACGGGTGCTACCGCAGATCACCATCCGTGCCGCCGTCGAGGCCGATTACGACGCCGTTGCCCGCATTACGCGCGATTCCTACCTCGCAGCGGGCTACTTCGACGACGCCGAACACCCGTACATGCGCAAGATCAGGATGTTGCGCTGCGCGCCGGGCAGGCCACCATCTGGGTGGCGGAGCGGAACAGCGAGGTGGTGGGATCGGTGACGCTGGCCACCGCCGGCGAACCGTACGCGGACATCGCGCTGCCGGATGAGCTCGAGTTCCGCATGCTGGTGGTGGACCCCGCCGTGCAGCGCAGCGGAGCCGGGAAGGCCATGGTGGATGCCATCATCAACCACGCCCGGTCCCTGCCCGGGATTACCGGCGTCGCCCTCACCACGGGGGAGACATGGGAGAGCGCGCACGGACTGTACCGCAAAGCCGGGTTCCGCCGGGTGCCGGAGCGTGACTGGTTCGTCCCCGGAACCGACACAAAGCTGCTGGTTTACCGGCTGGACCTGTAGCAGCCCTACAGTGGTGCCGACCCCATTCCGGCATTTGAAAGGCCCCACCATGCGCAAAACCTTCGGCACCGGTTCCGTCTGGGAACAGACGCTCGGCTACTCCCGCGCCGTCCAGGTGGACAACACCCTGTACATCTCGGCCACCGCTGCCAGCGGCGAGGACGGCATCGTGGGCGATGACTTCTACACGCAGACCCAGTTCATCCTGCAGAAGCTCGGCAAGGTCCTGGCCGACGCCGGGTTCAGCTTTGAGGACGTCGTCCAGTCCAAGCTCTACCTGACGGACATCAGCAAGTGGGAAGAGGCAGGCCGCGCCCACGGCGAAGTGTTCGGCGAGATCCGCCCCACCCTGTCCCTGGTGCATGTGCTGCCGTTCCTGGACCCCAAGATGCTCGTCGAAATCGAGCTCGTGGCCCAGAAGAGCGCCAGCTAGGAAAAATCTAGGGCGCGGCGGGCAGGCCGTAGCGGTGCTCCGGCCTGCCCGTGCTCCCGTACCGAAGCTGGATATCGACGGCGCCGTCGTCGGCCAGCGATGACAGGTAGCGTTGCGCGGTGGCCCGGGAAACGCCCACCCGGCTGGCCACTTCGGCTGCCGAATACTGCTCGCCGGGAACCAGGGACTCCAGTACGGCCGCCTCAGTGGCTGAGCGCGGTTTCGCCGACGGCGTCACGTCCCCGGGGATCAGTGACCTCTTGGCGCGTTCCACCGCGTCCTGGTCCAGTGCCCCCGGGGCGGAGAGCAGCCGGCGGTACCGGGCGTAGGACCGCAGCTGCTGCGACAGGGCGTCAGCAGTGAACGGCTTCAGCAGGTATCCCAGCGCGCCGCGGCGGAAGGCCGTCCGGACGGACAGGGCATCCGAGGCGGCGCTGAGCATGACGGTATCGACGTCGAGCTGCTGCAGCAGGTCCAGGCCGGAGGCGTCCGGCAGGTAGACATCCAGCAGCACCAGGTCGGGCCGCAGGCTGTGGATGGCCTGCAGCGCCAGGGACGCCGTGCCCACCGGCGCCAACGCCAGGAACCCGGCCACCGAGTCCACGTACGCGGCGTGGAGCTTGGCCACATGGAAGTCGTCGTCCACGATCAGGACCCGGAAATCCTCAGCCATCGTTGTTGTCTCCCTTCATCTCCGCGCTTCGCGGCGCTGTATCGCTGCGCGCTGTCCCCAAAGTTCCTGGTGTCCCTGAAACTTCCCTGTGTCCCCAAAGTTCCTGGTGTCCCTGAAACTTCCCTGTGTCCCCAAAGTTCCTGGTGTCCCCAAAGTTCCCGATGCCTCCGCGCTTCCCGCGGTGGTACGCGGCAGGGTGGCCATGAAGACCGCCCCCGGCCCGCCCTGCCTGCCCCGGTCCAGCACCCTGACGTCCCCGCCGCGGCGCCGGGCCAGCTGGCGCGCCAGGGCCAGCCCAAACCCCTGTCCGCCGCTGCCGTTCCGGGCCAGCGGCCCGGACGCCGTGCTGAAGCCTTCCGCGAAGATCGCCTCCGCGTCCGTCCCTTCCGCCAGCCCGTCGCCAGAGTCCGCGACCACGATGTGGAGGGTGCCGCCGTCGCCGCCCGGCTCGTCCAGCACCTCCACCTCCACCCAGCGTTCCGTTGCGGCGCCGGCCACCGCCGCGTTCACCGCGTTGTCGATCAGGTTGCCCAGCACGGTGGTGACGTCCTGCGCCTCCGTGACGTGCCCGCGGACCAGGGTTTCGGGGCCGATCCGCAGGGCCACGCCCCGTTCCTCGGCCTCCACGCCCTTGGCACCCACGAACGCCTGGAGGTAGGGGTCCTGCAGGAGCTCGGCCTGCTCCACCGGGAAAGTGAGGGGGCCGGTGGCGGCAAGCTGCGCCAGGTACTCGCGCGCCTGCCGGTGCTGGCCGATGCTCATGAACCCGGCCAGCGTGTGCAGCTGGTTGGCGAACTCGTGGCGCTGCGCGCGCAGCGCCGTCGACATGGTGCCCACGGCGTCCAGCTGGCGGGTGAGTTCCTGCAGTTCGGTGCGGTCGCGGAGCATCACCACCCAGCCAAGGTCCTCCCGCCGGTGCAGGGCCTTGCGGGCATTGGCCACCAGCACCCGCCCGCCCGCCACGACTTCCAGGGCGTCGCTGCCTGCGGTGCCGGGCCTGGTCAGGGACTTCACCTGGTCCGGGACGGGGCGTCCTCCCAGCGCCCGCCGGTCAGGTCGGGCAGGTCGAGGAGGCGCTGCGCGGCGGCGTTGAACACGCTGATCCGGCCGTCGGCACTCACGCCGATGACGCCGTCGTCCACGCCCTGCAGCACCGCCACCTGGTCGTGGACCAGCGTGCTGATCTCCTCCGGTTCCAGGCCCAGCGTCAGCCGCTGCAGCCGGCGGCGCAGCAGGAAGGAGCCCAGCACGCCGGCCAGCAGGGCACCCGCCGCCGTCCCGGCCACGGGGCCGATGTCCCGGGCCACGCTCTGCCCTACCGTCTCCATCGAGTACCCCACGCTGACTTCGCCCACGACGGCGGAGCTGCCCGGCGCGTACACGGGCACCTTGGCTCCGGCGGACGGGCCCAGCGTCCCCGTGTTCCGGGTGGTGACCTCGCGTCCGGCCAGGGCTTCCGAGGGGTCGGTGCTGACCTTCCCGCCGAGCCGCTCCGGTTCGGGATGCGCCAGCCGCAGGCCCGTCTCATCGGTGATCACCACGAACAAGGCTCCGGTCCTGGTCCGCGCGGCCTCGGCCGCCTGCATCAGGGGCCCGGCCGCGAGTTCGGCAGGCGGGGGAGTGCCCTCCCGCGCACTGATGGCCTGCACGTCGGCCCGGACCGAGGGGTCCGAGGCGACGGTCCGGGCAAGGGTCAGCGCCTGGTTCTCGGCCTCGCTGCCCACCCTGTCATAGGTCAGCCACGCATGGACGGCGGCGCTGAGCAGGACCACCAGCAGCACCACGGCCACCTGCAGCAGCAGCGTCTGGGTGGAGAACCGCAGCGGCGGGCGGGGCGCGGAACGCTGCATGATCCTCCTTGATGACGGGCTGTCGGTGCCCTCAGGGGCTACCGGAACCAGTGGCGGCAGCCTGTGAGCAGAATGAGCAAAATGCTCCCAATAAGCAGTATGCCAATCAATTGAGCCAAAGGCACTGCCGTGACGGCGGCCACCCTACAGTCTGTAGCACGCATCACAACGCTGTGGTGCCGTTCACAAGAAGGAGCCGGCTGTGCTGGTAATACTTGGATTCGCCATGATCGCGGTATTCATGGTGCTGATCATGACGAAAAAGTTGACGCCAGTGCTGGCGCTGATCATCGTCCCCACCGTTTTCGGTCTTTTCGCCGGTGCCGGGCTGGGCATCGGGGACATGGTCCTGGATTCCATGAAGTCCATGACCTCCACCGCGGCGCTGCTGATGTTCGCCATCATCTACTTCGGCCTGATGATCGACGTCGGACTGTTCGACCCGCTGGTGAAGTTCATCCTCCGCAAGCTGGGCAACGATCCCGCCAAGGTTGTGCTGGGCACCGCCCTGCTGGCAGCCGCCGTGTCCCTGGACGGCGACGGCTCCACCACGTTCATCCTCACCACCGCAGCCATGCTGCCCATCTACCTGCGTCTCAAGATGAGCCCGGTGGTCCTCACCTGCGTGGCCGGCCTCGCCAACGGCACCATGAACATCGTTCCCTGGGGCGGCCCCACCGCCCGTGCCGCCACCGCACTGGAAATCGACGTCAACGACGTCTTCGTCCCCATGCTTCCGTCACTGATCGCCGGCGTTGCCGTGGTCCTCGCCTTTGCCTGGCTCCTCGGCCTGCAGGAGCGCAACCGGCTCCGCGCCACCCAGCCTGAAATCTGGGGCGTCCCGGATACTGCCGAGAAGTTCGACGGCGGCGCTTCCGCCGGCTCCGCGGGCGGCGGTTCCGGAACCGGCCGCGGACGCACCGGCGGCACCCCCGGCGTCACCGCGCCTGGCGGAGCAGCCCCCGCCACTGGCGGCCTTTCCCCGGAAGGTTCATCCGTGGCAGTGCTGGACCGGCCCGAAGACCTGGTGGACGACAGCGACACGGCCATGGCCGACACCGCCCTGGACCCCAACCGCAGCACCCTGCGCCCCAAGCTGTTCTGGTTCAACCTGGCCCTCACGGTCGCCGTCATGGGCATGCTCATCGCCGACCTCGTCCCGCTGCCCTACGTCTTCATGGTGGGCTCCGCCATCGCCCTGCTGGTGAACTTCCCCAAGGTCAAGGACCAGGGCACCCAGCTGGTGGCCCACGCCCCGTCCATCGTCGCCGTCGTCAGCATGGTCATGGCCGCCTCCGTCCTCACCGGCGTGCTGACCGGCACCGGCATGGTGGAAGCCATGTCCGCCTGGCTGGTGCAGATCATCCCGTCCAGCATGGGACCGTTCATGGCCGTCATCACCGGCGTCCTCAGCATCCCCATGACGTTCTTCATGAGCAATGACGCCTTCTACTTCGGCGTGCTGCCGGTCCTCAGCGAGACCGCCGCGCACTACGGCATCAGCGCCGCCGAAATGGCCCGCGCCTCCATCACCGGCCAGCCGTTCCACATGCAGAGCCCGCTGGTTCCGGCCATCCTGCTGCTGGTGTCCCTGGCCAAGGTGGACCTGGGCGACCACCACAAGAAGGTGCTGTGGCGCAGCGCCGTGGTGTCCCTGGTCATGCTGGGAATTGGCATGCTGACCGGAGCCATCGGTATCGGTTAGTCTGTAGCTGCCGCGGTGCTGTTCCTTGTGGGCTGTACCCCGGCATGAAGGTGCCCGTCTGACGCCCGCTGGGGGTCGTCAGACGGGCATCATCGTTTCCCCACTAGAATGGATCGGAAACCAATCCGAACTTTGCAGGGGAGATCCATGGCTGCGATCAACCGTGACGACGTTGCGCATCTCGCGCGGCTCGCTCACATCGAGATGAGTGCTCATGAGCTGGACAGGATGGCCGGAGAACTCGCCGTCATCGTTGATGCGATCAAGTCGGTCAGTGAAGCCGCCGGAGACGACGTGCCGGCCACGTCCCACCCCATCCCGCTGAGCAACGTTTTCCGCGAGGACGTTGTGGGCCACACCTTCACGGCGGAACAGGCACTCTCCGGTGCCCCGGATTCCGACGACAACCGTTTCAAGGTTCCGGCAATCCTGATGAGGACTAAACAATGACTGAACAGAACACCAGCGCCGCCACCCTGATCCGGCTCTCCGCCGCCCAGCTGGCCGAGAAGCTGCGCGCCCGCGAAGTTACGGCCGTCGACGTCGTCCAGGCGCACCTGGACCGGATCGCCGAAGTGGACGGCGGCGAACGCGGCGTCAACGCGTACCTGCACATCAACGCCGAGGAAGCGCTCGCCGTCGCAGCCGAAGTGGATGCCATCCGCGCCGCCGGCGGCCCGGAGGCCGAGGCCCTCCACTACCTGGCCGGCGTGCCCATCGCGGTCAAGGACCTCATCGTCACCATCGGCCAGCCCACCACGGCGGGCTCCAAGATCCTCGAGGGCTGGCACAGCCCGGTACGATGCCACCGTCGTGGAGCGCCTGCGCGCCGCGAAAATGCCCATCCTGGGCAAGACCAACCTGGACGAATTCGCCATGGGCTCCTCCACGGAGCACTCGGCCTACGGCCCCACCCGCAACCCGTGGGACCTGGACCGCATCCCCGGTGGCTCCGGCGGCGGGTCCGCTGCCGCCGTCGCTGCCTTCGAGGCGCCCCTGGCCCTCGGCACGGACACCGGCGGATCCATCCGCCAGCCCGGCGCCGTCACCGGAACCGTTGGCGTCAAGCCCACCTACGGCAGCGTCTCCCGTTACGGTGCCATCGCCATGGCCTCCTCGCTGGACCAGATCGGCCCGGTCTCCCGGACTGTCCTGGACTCGGCACTCCTGCACCAGGTCATCGGCGGGCACGACGCCCGCGATTCAACCTCGCTGCCCGACCCGCTGGCCGACCTTGTTGCCGCCGCGAAGACCGGCAACGTCGAAGGCCTGCGGATCGGCATCATCAAGGAACTGCACGGCGAGGGCTACCAGGCCGGCGTTGAGAACCGCTTCAACGATTCCCTGGAGCTGCTGCGTGAAGCCGGAGCGGAAATCGTCGAGGTTTCCTGCCCCAACTTCCAGTACGCCCTGGGCGCCTACTACCTCATCATGCCGTCCGAGGCGTCCTCCAACCTCGCGAAGTTCGACGGCGTCCGCTACGGCCTCCGCGTCCTGCCCGAGGATGGTCCCATGACCATCGAACGCGTCATGGGTGCCACCCGTGCCGCAGGCTTCGGCGACGAGGTCAAGCGACGCATCATCCTGGGCACCTACGCCCTGAGCGCCGGCTACTACGACGCCTACTACGGCTCCGCGCAGAAGGTCCGCACCCTGGTGCAGCGGGACTTCGACGCCGCGTTCACCGTGGCGGACGTCCTGATTTCCCCCACGGCGCCCACCACGGCCTTCCGCCTCGGCGAGAAGCTGGACGATCCGCTGGCCATGTACCTGAACGACGTCGCCACCATCCCGGCCAACCTGGCCGGCGTGCCCGGCCTGTCGCTGCCCGGCGGCCTGGCGGACGAGGACGGGCTGCCCGTGGGCATCCAGCTGCTTGCACCCGCCCGGGAGGACGCCCGCCTGTACCGCGTGGGCGCTGTCCTGGAATCCCTGCTCGAGGCCAAGTGGGGCGGTCCGCTGCTTGCCCAGGCCCCCGACCTTGCCGGTACCGCGGCCCTCGAAACCCAGGAGGCAAAATAATGACCACCGACGCAATCCTCAGCTTCGAAGAGGCCATGGAGAAGTACGATCCCGTCCTGGGGTTCGAGGTCCACGTGGAGCTCAACACCAAGACCAAGATGTTCTCCTCCGCGCCCAACGTCTTCGGTGACGAGCCCAACACCAACGTCAATGAGGTGGACCTCGGCATGCCCGGCGTCCTGCCGGTGGTGAACAAGACGGCGGTGGAGTCCTCCATCAAGATCGGCCTGGCCCTCAACTGCAAGATTGCCGAGAGCTGCCGCTTTGCCCGGAAGAACTACTTCTACCCGGACACCCCCAAGAACTTCCAGACCTCGCAGTACGACGAACCCATCGCGTACGACGGCTACCTGGACGTCGAACTTGAGGACGGCACCGTGTTCCGCGTGGAAATCGAACGCGCGCACATGGAGGAGGATGCCGGCAAGCTGACCCACATGGGCGGGGCCACCGGCCGTATCCAGGGCGCCGACTTCTCCCTGGTGGACTACAACCGTGCCGGCGTCCCGCTGGTGGAGATCGTCACCAAGCCGATTCAGGGCGCCGGTTCCCGCGCCCCCGAACTCGCCAAGGCCTACGTCGCGGCGGTCCGCGAGATCGTGAAGAACCTCGGCGTTTCCGACGCAAAGATGGAACGCGGCAATGTCCGTTGCGACGCCAACGTTTCGCTCCGCCCGCACGGCCGCGAACGCTTCGGCATCCGGTCCGAGACGAAGAACGTGAACTCGCTGCGCGCCGTCGAACACGCCGTCCGCTACGAGATCCAGCGGCACGCGGCCGTCCTGGACTCCGGTGAGCCGGTCATCCAGGAAACCCGCCACTGGCATGAGGATACGCGCACCACCACGTCCGGCCGGGCCAAGTCCGACGCCGACGACTACCGCTACTTCCCGGAACCGGACCTGTTCCGGTGGTCGCCTCTCGCGAATGGGTGGAGGAGCTCCGCGCCACCCTGCCGGAGCCGCCGGCCGAGCGCCGCAAGCGGCTCAAGGCCAGCTGGGGCTACTCGGACCTCGAATTCCGCGACGTGGTGAACGCCGGCGTCCTGGACGAGATCGAGGAAACCATCGCCGCCGGCGCCAGCGCTTCCGTTGCGCGCAAGTGGTGGATGGGCGAAATCGTGGGCCGCGCCAAGGCCGCCGACGTGGACCCGGGCCAGCTGGGCGTCCAGCCCGCCACCATCGTGGAACTCGCCCGCATGGTTGAGGACGGCAAGATCAACAACAAGATGGCGTCCCAGGTGCTGGACGGCGTGCTCGCCGGTGAAGGTACTCCGGCGGAGATCGTCGAGAAGCGCGGCCTCGCCGTCGTGTCCGACGACGGGCCCCTGCTGGAAGCCATCGACGCCGCCCTCGCCGCGCAGCCCGACGTCGCCGACAAGATCCGCGGCGGCAAGGTCCAGGCTATCGGCGCCATCGTGGGCGGGGTCATGAAGGCCACCCGCGGCCAGGCCGACGCCGGACGCGTCCGCGAGCTGATCCTCGAGAAGCTGGGCGTCACCGTCTAACTGCCGCGCACCCCTACAACCGGGTAGTGCCCCTTGCCGTTGCATCACGGCAAGGGGCACTGCCCGGTTTTGCTTTTAAGTACTCAGGTAGTGGGCGGCGGAAGTACGCGTTCACACCCGGCGGGGCCGGTCCTACACTTGAGCGCACGGAGGCCGCCGGACGCAGGCCCCGGACAGCGACGCGAAAGGGGCCGCGATGCCACTGCAGGATCAGCCACGGATCCGGAAGGCCTTCATTGCGGGGGCGGTCGCAGTTGCCTTGAGCGGGACGGGGGCCGCCATCGCGTGGTCCGCCGACTCACCGCTCCCCGCGCCATCGCCGTCGCAGTCCGCGCCAGGTCAGTCCGCACCCGGTCAGGAGAAAAAGCAGGGCAAGCCGGACAAGTCCGCCAAACCCGGGAAGCCCGGCAAGCCGGATAAGTCCCAGCGGCCGCAGTTGCAGCACAGCGAAAGCGTGGTGAAGAACGCCGACGGCACGTTCCAGACCATTGTGGAGCAGCGCGGCACGGTGGAGGCCGTCAGCGAAACGTCCATCACCGTCAAGAGCGAGGACGGCTTCAGCCGGTCCTACGCCGTCAACGCCGAAACGCGCATCACCAAGGCGCCGGCAACAGGCGAGGACGGCAAGCTGGTCCGGCCCGGCGACGGAAGCATCGCGGACATCAGCCCCGGTGAAGCAGTCCGGATCTCCGGGGTGAAGAGCGGGGACCAGGCCACGGCCGGGCGGATCGCCGAAGGCGCCGGGGATGTGCCCGGGCTCGGGCTGGGCAGAGGGAGCGGCATGGGCCACGGGCACGCCAGAGGGCAATCACAATAGCCGGCGCGGAGGATCAGCCCTGCTCCACAAGCCCCGCCATGATCTCCTGCAGCGCCTCGCACACCATCATCACGGACCGGCGTTTGAGGTTCTCCGGACGTGCCAGCAGGTCGATCCGCCGCCGGGTGCTGATGCCCTCGAGCGGACGCAGGACGATGTCCGGATTCAGGACGGGCCGGGCCGTATACCTGGGCAGCAGCCCTACCACGCCGCCGGCGGCCACCAGGGCCGCCACGGTGGAGTAGTCATTGATGCGGTGGACGATGTTCGGTTCCCGGCTGGACACGGCGGCGACGGCGGACAGCACGTCCGCGGGGGAGTAGCCGGCATGGCTGGTCACCCACGCTTCACCGGCGACGTCGTCCGCGGCCACGGCCCGTTTCTGCGCGAGCGGATGCCCGGCCGGAAGCGCGACGTCCAGCGGCTCGTGCGCGAGCGGGATCACGGTGACCCGTTCGTCCGGCCAGCGGGGGCTGTGGTCCATCCGGTGGGCCAGTACCAGGTCGTAGCGGGCGGTCAGGGCAGGGAAGTCCTGCTGGGCCACGTCCTCGTCGGACAGTTCCACCCGCGGGCGTCCCGGCTCGTCCAGCATCCTGGCCAGGGGTGCGAAGACGGCCTGGCCTGCGCTGTGGAAGCCGCTCAGGGTCACCCGACCGGCGGGGGAGCCGTGGTAGGTGCCGATGGCGCTTTTTGCCTCGGCCATCGCGCTGACGACGGCGGCGCCCGCGTCCGCAAGGACCTGGCCCGCCTCGGTGAGCACCAGGTTCCGGCCCTCCTTCCGGGTCAGCGGAACCTCCACCGTGCGCTGGAGCAGGGCCAGTTGCTGGGAGACGGCGGACGGGGTGACCATCAAGGTGTCGGCCACGGCCTTGACGCTGCCCAGCGCGCCGAGCTCGCGAAGGATTTCAAGTTGGTGGATCTCCATGGACCCAGTCTAAGCATTAGCAAAAGCTACATCGTCGATTGAGGAAATGCCGATTGTGCTAAACGGTTTCCGGGGCTGTAATGGGGAGGGCAGCCCCTGCCAATGATGTGACAACCAAGAGTGAGGAAGCCGATGAAGGCTCTCTACAAGGCCGGCCCCCAGGCCGGCTTCGAGCTGGTGGACCGCCCGGAGCCCACGGTGGGTCCGGACGACGTGAAGATCCGCGTCATGACCACCGGGATCTGCGGCACGGACCTCCACATCCAGTCCTGGGACGCCTGGGCCCCGGGAATCATCGAAGCTCCCCTGATACCGGGCCACGAGTTCTACGGCGAGGTGGTGGAGACCGGAGGGGATGTCCGGGACGTCAAAGTGGGTGACCGGGTATCCGGTGAAGGCCACATTGTCTGCGGCATTTGCCGGAACTGCCGCGCCGGCCGCCGGCAGATGTGCATCCACACCGTCAGCGTGGGTGTGCAGCGTGACGGGGCGTTCGCCGAGTACGTGGTCATCCCGGAAACCAACGTTTGGGTCCACCATGATCCGTCGGTCACGCCAGAACTCGGCGCCATCTTCGATCCCTTCGGCAATGCTGTGCACACTGCCCTGAGTTTCCCGCTGGTGGGCGAAGATGTGCTCATCACCGGCGCCGGGCCCATCGGGCTGATGGCCATCGCCGTCGCCCGCCACGCCGGTGCCCGCAAGATCGCCATTACGGACGTCTCGCGGCCCCGGCTTGACCTGGCCCGCCGGCTCGGCGCCGACCTTGCCATCGACGTCTCCACCACCCGCGTCCGCGACGCCCAGCGTAAACTGGGCATGCGCGAAGGATTCGACATCGGCATGGAAATGTCCGGCCACCCCACCGCCCTGCCGGAGATGATCGACAACATGAACCACGGCGGCCGGATCGCCATGCTGGGCCTGCCCAGCCAGGACATCACCATCGACTGGGGCAAGGTGGTCACCCACATGCTCACACTCAAGGGCATCTACGGCCGGGAGATGTACGAAACCTGGTACGCCATGAGCGCCATGCTCTCCTCCAACCCGGTCCTCCACGCGGGGATCTCCACCGTGGTCACTGACACGCTCCCCGCTTCAGACTGGGAGAAGGGCTTCGACCTGGCCCGCAGCGGCAGCGGCGGCAAAGTTGTCCTCGACTGGACCCGACTCTAAGGATCATCATCATGTACACCTCCATCAAGGACCAGCTCAGCAGCGAGCTGGAGGACATCCGCACCGCAGGGCTCTACAAGACAGAGCGCAGCATCAGGTCACCCCAGTCAAGCCATATCACCGCCGGGCAGATCGGCTCACCGGGCGCGGACGTCCTGAACTTCTGCGCCAACAACTACCTGGGCCTGGCGGACCATCCGGACATCATCAGCGCAGCCAAGGCGGCCATGGATGAACGCGGCTTCGGCATGGCCAGCGTACGGTTCATCTGCGGCACGCAGGACCTGCACCTGGAACTCGAAGGCCGCGTCTCCCGGTTCCTCGGAACCGAGGACACCATCCTGTTCTCCAGCTGCTTCGACGCCAACGGCGGTGTTTTCGAGTCCTTGTTCGGTGCTGAGGACGCGGTCATTTCGGACGCGCTCAACCACGCCTCCATCATTGACGGCATCCGGCTGTGCAAGGCCCGGCGGTACCGCTACGCGAACCGGGACATGGAGGACCTTGAGGCGAAACTCGTGGAGGCGAAGGACGCCCGCCGGAAGATCATCGTCACCGACGGCGTGTTCTCCATGGACGGTTACCTCGCCCCGCTGGAGGCCATTTGCGACCTCGCCGAACAGCACGGCGCGCTGGTGATGGTGGACGATTCGCACGCCGTCGGCTTCATGGGCGCCACCGGCGCAGGTACGCCCGAACACGCCGGCGTTTCGCACCGGGTGGACATCTATACGGGCACCTTCGGCAAGGCGCTGGGCGGGGCCTCCGGCGGCTACGTCTCCGGGCGCGCCGAGATCGTGGCCATGCTGCGGCAGAAGGCCCGGCCGTACCTCTTTTCCAACTCGCTGGCTCCCGCCATCGTCGCCGCGACCATCAAGGCACTGGACCTGGTGGAGAACTCGGCGGACCTGCGGCGGCAGCTTTTCGATAATGCCGCGCTGTTCCGCCGCCGGATGACGGAGGAAGGCTTCGACCTGCTGGCCGGCGAGCACGCCATCGTCCCGGTCATGTTCGGCGACGCCGTCCTGGCCGCCAAGGTGGCTGACCGGATGCTGCAGCACGGCGTCTTCGTCACCGCGTTCAGCTTCCCGGTGGTGCCGCGCGGTGCCGCCCGCATCCGGGTGCAGCTTTCGGCCGCACACTCCGCGGACGACGTCGAGGCGTGCGTTCAGGCCTTCGTCGCCAGCCGTGCCGAGGTGGCAGCCTGATCCGGCCGTTGTTTCCGGCCCGCCCTTTCCGCAGCAACTCTGCAAGGATGGACGCATGGCAGCACATTACGATGTCCTGATTGTGGGCGGCGGCATTGCCGGCCTGTCCCTGGCGTCCGCGCTGGCGGGCCAATGCAGCGTGGCGCTGGTGGAGGCCGAGCAGGAGCTGGCGTACCACACGTCCTCCCGGTCGGCCCGGCAGCTTATTCCCAGCTACGGCCCGCCGGTGGTCCAGGAGCTCACCGCCAGGACGCTTGAGCTGATTGCCGCCCGGGATGCCGAGCTGCCCGAGCCTGTCCTCACGCCCCGGAGCTTCATGCTGATCGGCAGCGAGGCTGGAGTGGCGGCGGAGGCCAGCGGCTCCATGAAGCCCATCACCCATGCCGAAGCGCTGGAGCTCTGCCCGGCGCTGGTCCCGGAGTCATTTGCCGCAGCGGGCCTGGACACCGGATCGTTCGGTTCCAATGCCCCGCTGCTGCTGGACGACCACCGGCAGCGGGCAGTGGCCGCCGGGGCGGATATCTATACCGGTGCCCGGGTCCATTCCGCGCAGCGGCTCGGGTCCGGCTGGGAAATCGGCGCGGGCACGGAAGCCTTCCAGGCGGGCGTGCTGGTCAATGCCGCCGGAGCCTGGGCCGACGAGCTCGCCGTCATCAGCGGCGTGGAGAAGCTGGGCCTGCAGCCGTACCGGCGCACCGCGGCGATTGCCGCCGTCGAACGTCCCCTGCCTGACGGGTGCCCCATGGTGGCGGCCGCCGACAACACGTTCTACTTCCGGCGGGAGGGGAACGATGTCCTGATTTCGCCGTCGGAGGCGGTGCCCAGCGGGCCCGAGGATGCCCGCCCAGGCCGGGCGACGTCGAACGCCTGGTGGAGCTGCTGAACACCGTGACCACCCTCGGTATCACGGCGGTGCGCCGGGCCTGGACCGGGCTTCGCACCGAAGCAGCCGACGGGGTTCCGGTGGCGGGCTTCGACGCCGAAGCGCCCGGCTTCTACTGGCTCGCCGGGCAGGGCGGCTACGGGTTCCAAACGTCTTCGGCCATGGCCGAGCTGGCGGCGGAGCAAATCCTTGCCGGCCAGGCCGGGGCTGGTGCAGCAGGTCCGGTATCCCGGACAGCACAGGCGCTGGCAGCCACGCGCTGGTCCATCCGGCGCTGAAGAATGGTTGCATGAGCATCCTGATCACGAACATTGCCGAGCTGATGACCCAGGACCTGGAACACCGGGTCCTGAAAGACGCGGCGGTAGTGATCGAGGGGGAGCGCATTGCCTGCGATCGGGCGGGCTGCCGATGCGCCCGCAGCCGACGACGCCGTCGACGCCGGCGGCCGTGCCGTCCTCCCCGGCTGGGTGGATTCGCACACCCATCTGCTGTTTGCCGGCGACCGGACGGCCGAGTTCGAGGCGCGCATGGCGGGCGAACAGTATGCTGCGGGCGGCATCGCCGTCACCATGAACGCCACCCGCGCCACCTCTGATTTCGACCTCACCCGCCTGGCATTGGGCAGGGTGGCGGAAGCGGTCTCGCAAGGGACCACTTATCTTGAAACCAAGACCGGCTATGGGCTGGATGTGGAGCACGAGGCCCGGAGCGCCCGCATCGCCTCCACGGCCGCGGACCAGGTGACCTACCTCGGCGCGCACCTGGTTCCCGCGGGCCAGGATCCGGAAGCCTATACGGACCTGGTGTGCGGCCCCATGCTGGCTGCGGTCCGCCCTTTTGTGCAGTGGGCGGACGTGTTCTGCGAGGAGGGAGCCTTCACGGCTGAACAATCCCGCAGGGTTCTGCTGGCCTGCCGGGATGCCGGCCTGGGGCTGCGGGTGCACGGCAACCAGCTCGGCGAGGGCCCCGGAGTCCAGCTGGCGGTGGAACTCGGGGCGGCCAGCGTGGACCACGTGAACTACCTTTCCGCCGGGGACGTGGAGGCCCTGGCCGGAACCTGGTCCGGCTGGGATGCAGCCCGCGGAACAGGGGAACGGGGTACGGTGGCAACCTGCCTGCCCGCCTGTGACCTCTCCACCCGCCAGCCGCTGGCCCCGGCGCGTGCACTGCTGGATGCGGGCGTCCAGGTGGCGCTCGCCTCCAACTGCAACCCGGGCACGTCCTACACAAGTTCCATGGCGTTCTGCGTTTCCACGGCTGTCCTGCAAATGCATCTCAGCGTGCACGAAGCAGTACGGGCCGCGACTTACGGCGGTGCGCTGGCCCTGCACAGGGAAGCCGGCAGGGATGCCGACGGCGAACGCGCGGTGGGGTCCATCGCCGTCGGACATCGTGCGGACCTGCACATGCTCAACGCGCCCTCGGCCACCCACCTCGCCTACCGTCCCGGGATGCCGTTGACGTACGCTGTGTGGCGGGCCGGGGTGCGGGAACGATAGGCTACTCGACACTAAATGACGTTAGTTGATCGTTTCTCGTCTGTTATGATCAGAAAACGTCATCCGAAGCGGTGGCTGTTGTCTTGAGAGGCCCTGCATGACCCGCACCGACCGACTGACCGCCATTCTCGACCTCCTGGCCAGGACGGGCCAGGTGGAAGTCGACGAGATCGTCAGCACCCTCGGGGTATCGCCGGCAACGGCGCGGCGGGACCTGGACAGCCTGGCAAAGCGCCGGCTGCTCACCCGCACCCGCGGCGGAGCCACCACCGGTGCCCTGGCCTACGATCTTCCCGGCCGCTACAACCGCGACGACCACGCCGAGGCCAAGGAGCAGATTGCCCAGGCCGCCTCCGCCCTGATCAGGCCCGGCGCGGTGATCGGGCTCTGCGGCGGCACCACCAGCACGGCCCTCGCACAGATCCTCGCCACCCGCGAGGACCTGAACGCACCGTCGAACCAGCCCACCTTGACGGTGGTCACCAACGCCATCAACATCGCGGGCCAGCTGGCGGTGCGGCCCAACATCAAGGTGATGGTCACCGGCGGCATCCTCAATCCGCGGTCTTACGAACTGGTGGGCCCATATACGGACATCATCATGCAGAAGGTTGTGCTCGACATCGCTTTCATCGGCGTCAACGGCATCGACCCGGAAGTGGGGCCCACCAATACCGGCGAGGGTGAGGCGTCGGTCAACGCCCTGCTGGCCAGCCGCGCACGGGTGTCCTATGTCATTGCCGACTCCTCCAAGGTGGGCGTGCGTGCCTTTGCCACCATGGACGGCTATCACTTCACCCGGCTCATAACGGACGCAGGCATCTCGCCGAAGGACAAGGCTGCTTTCGAAGCCAGGGGCACGGAAGTTATCGTCGCGCCTGCGTAGCGGCCCTGGCTGACTGTGCGCAGCTGGGGCGGCCGGCGTTCAGGCAATCAGACAGGATCCAGAAACTGCAGGCAAGATGGGTACATGCTGGTTCCCTCCCGCCGTCGTCTGAAGGTCGAAGTCTGGATCGTCCTGGGCCTCTCGCTTGGGCAGTCCGCCGTGTACTCCGTGGTGCAGCTGCTGGACAAGATGACCCGTGCTCCGCTTGCCGAGGGGACCTCGACACTCAACCGTTCCCAGAGCACGCGTGAGTACTTTGACCTGACGTACCAGCTGCTGGACATCATGTTCGCCCTGGTGCCGGTGCTGCTGGTGATCTACTTCCTGACGGACCAGCGGCAGGCGGCAACGGATGACGGCGGCAATCCGGGCTCTGCCTTCCGGAAGCTCGGCTTCAATTTCGCCCGCCCCGGGAAGGACCTGCTGCAGGGGTTGGGGCTTGCGGCCCTGATTGGAATTCCCTCCCTGGGCCTTTATGCCGCGGGCAGGGCCCTAGGCATCACCACCGCCATCATCCCCAGTGCGCTGGATGCCTACTGGTGGACCGTGCCGGTGCTCATCCTGTCCGCCCTCCGGCATGCGGTGGTGGAGGAGGTCATCGTGGTGGGGTACCTGATGAACCGTTTCGGCAAGTTCGGCTGGAGCGTTCCGCTGTCGATCGCGGCGAGTTCGCTCCTTCGCGGCACCTACCACCTGTACCAGGGCTTCGGTCCCTTTATCGGCAATGTGGTGATGGGCATCGTGTTTGCCTGGCTGTACACCCGGACCAAGCGGGTTATGCCCCTTGTTATTGCCCACGCGCTTTTGGATATCGTGGCATTTGTCGGCTTCAGCCTCTTCGGCCGGGCCGTGGGGCTGGGGTAGCGGCTACGTACGGAGCAGGGCTGAGTCACTCCGGGCCGGACCGCTAAGTGCAGGGTCGCTGAGGGCCCAATCGCTAAAGGCCCAGCCGCTGAGGGTCAGGTCCTTTTCCGGGTCCGGTGGGAGGACGATGGGCATGGCGTAGAAGTCGTCCCATACGGGGTCGTAGGGTGCGATGTCGTCGGCGTCGATGAGGGTGTCGTCTTCTGGTTCTTCCCAGGGCGGTTCTTCCAGGGTGGTTCTTCCCATGGTGGTTTGGCACAGGGTGGTGCTGATTCCAGCCATTCCGGAGGGCACCATGCCTCGGCGGGGGAGTCATCTGCTCCAGTTTGTCCCTTTAGGTGCGGCACGGTGTTGATTTCCTGAACCAGGACGTTGTCCGGCCAGATGGTTGGTTTGCGGTCAGGTTGTTCGCTGGAGTATTGGCGGCCGGTGGGTGATTTCCAGCCGGGTGGTTCGTTTTTTGTTGCTTGGGTGGGTGTCCAGCCGCTGTTGTGTTTGAGCCGGTGGTGTTTTGGGCAGAGTTGTGCCAGGTTGCTGATCCCGGTGGTGCCGCCGTGTTTCCACGCTTGGAGGTGGTCGGCTTCGTTGTCGAGTGCGTTGTTGTTGCAGCCGGGGAAGGTGCATTTGCCGTCGCGGAGGGTCAGGGCTTGTCGCATGGCTTTGGTGAGCCGGTAGCTGGTGCGGCCGATTTCCAGGGGTGCTCCGTCGCGCGGGTCGATGAGGACGCGGGTGAAGGAATCTGCTCCGTCGGCGAGGAGTTTACGGGCCATGGACGCGGGGATTGGGCCGTAGCCGTCCAGGGTGGCCGGTTCGTCAGTTAGGCCGAGCAGGGCGAACACGGGGACGGTGACGATGACGTCGGTGCGGGGTGTGGGGACTTTCCCGGCTCCGGGGCTGGTTGCGCCGGGGGACGCGGTGGTGGTGCTGGTTCCCGCTTGGCTGCAGGTGTCGCCGGTGCTGTTGTCTTTGGTGCCGGGGTTACTGGTTGCGTCGATGTGATCGTTGGTTTCGAGGTGAGTGTTGTCGGGGATGCCGAGGTCCGCTGCTGGTTCGTCGGATCCGAAGAGGGTGGCGAGCCCGAGGAATTCATCAGGGAACTGGTCCTCCGCGGCGCCTTGAACCTGATCGCCGGTGCCGGGGTGGCTGTTGCCGTCGCCGGCTGCAGGCGTGCTGGTGCCGGGTTGGCTGCCGCGTTGTCCGCCGGTGCCTTCCGTGTCCCCTCCGCCGGCCGGGGCGGCCATGCTCGGCCCGGAGCCGGAGCCGGTGCCGGTGCTGGCGTCTGTGGTGGTTGTTGTGGCTTGGGCGGGGGTGAGGAGGCGTCGGGCGACTTCGTCGGCCCTGATTTGGGAAAGAGTGCGGGTTTCGTTGGGGCCTTGGAGGCCGCGGGCGATGGCTGTAGTTTTGTTCCAGGCCGCCAACGCGCAGTCTGCCCGCATATAGATCGCGAACCAGGCCATGCCGTCGCGTTCGGGGGTGAATTCGACCCGCCGGTCGGCTGCGGATTTGGTGTGGCGTTTTTCGATGGATTCGGGGTGGTGGCGTTCGCGCCAGGCGCGGACCTTGGCCCGCAGCCGGGACGGTACAAGGTTTGTGGCGGGGCAGCCGCGGGCCGGGTTCGGTGCGTCCGGGTCCAGGAAGTGGTCCGCGAGGGCCACGGCGGCGGGGTGGTCCAGGGCCTCTGTTTCGTCGGCGATGATCCTGGCGCCCTGCCACGACAATGCCCCTGAAGACAGGTTCCCGTAGACCGAGGGGAGGGCGCAGACCCGACGGGCCTGGGTGATGAATGCCCCTGCTGCTCCGTAGCTGATGGTCAGGACTCCGGCGATTTCTTCCACTGTTGATATTTCCGTGAACGTGCGGTCGTGGGCGGAGGCATCGGGCGGGGTCATGGCCTGCTGCAGGTCAAGGCACTGGGCAGCGTCCCTGGCCTTGAGTGCGGTGGTCTGTGCCTCAAGCTTGGATTCCAGGCCAAGCCGTTCCAACCGAAGTTCAAACAGTCGGCCGAGAACATCAACCCCGGATCCGTCCGCATCTCCATTGGCAAGCGCGGTCTTCAAGGCTTCTTCCTCAAGGAACAGCCCATTCAGCGCGGCCGCAGTGGCATAAAAGCCTTCCATCGCCGCTGCTGTCCCTGAGCCGTTTCCCATACCCACATCATCGCGGGAGGCACTGACAATTTGCGCTGGAGCTGTTCCGCATGCTTCTCCCTGCCCGGCGCCGGGAGCCGCGATGGCAGGAAACAGCGCCTTCCTCTTAGCTCCGCTGCCCATGCCGTTTCCCATACGCACATCATCGCGGGAGGGTGTGACATTTTGAGTGGCTGATGCCAAAAGACCTAAGCCAGGGGAAAACAACACCCGCGGGTTAAATGACTTCGGCCGCCATCAGGAAGTGACGCCGTTGTCACATCCTGATGGCGGCCGAAGCCCGCTCGGGCCAAATGCCCGGTCAGGGGAAGGTCAGATGGTGACCGCTCCGTTTTGGGTTTCGAAGGTCACCGAGAGGATGCCGGGCGTGCCGTGCGGGGCAACCCACTCAACGGCAACATCCTCCAGCGGCTTTTCCACCGGCTCGCCCAGCCATTCGGTAACCCGGGAGGCCGAGCCGGCGATGGTCAGGCAGCTCATCTTGATGTTGCTCTCGTAGGCGTTGGACGGGTGGAGCGACGGATCGCCCTCCCACTTCAGCATGTAGGGCACCTGGGGATCGGCGATGAGGCCCAGGATTCCAATCTGCTTCCACACCAGCTCGCGGCCGTCGGGGAACTTGCGGTTGCCGTTGACGGCAGCCCGTCCCAGGCGTGCCTCGAACGGAGCAAGGTCGTCAACTTCGACGCACCAACCCATCCAGCCGCCGCCCGCTGCGGAGCGGGCCCGCACGGCCTGTCCAAAGGGAGCCTTGTCCGACGCCGGGTGGTCCAGGACCTCCACGACCTCAAGGTATTTGTGTCCCGCGAGCGGGATGATCATATTCCGGGTACCGAACCGGGGGTGTACCCCGCCCTTCACTGCCTCAACGCCGAGGGCAGAAGAAATACGTTCGGTGGTGGCCGCGAGGCCATCGTGTTCACAGGCGTAAGAGACGTGATCCATGCGCATGCCATCATCTTGGCACTTTGTGATCGGGCTCTCAGCTAAGGGTACCCTTACTGGGATTTTCCGATTTCAGCAACCTCGAGACCTGCTCCACGGGAGGAAAACCCGCAGGACCATGTTCGTCACAATGGTGTCCGCCCGACCCGGAGCACTCCTACACTGGGCCCAGGTCATGAGTGCCAGCAACAGCCCCGGCTCGCTGGCCGGCAACCCTCCATCCGCGGTGGGGTGCCCCGGGTGAGGACCTGGCCGTCCGGCAAAAGGCCGGATGGCAAGCGCGGCCCGTGGTGCTTCCAGCATGCCGGGCCCAGTCAAAGGAGCCTTGAATGTCCAACGGATGGTCCTTCGAAACCCGCCAGATCCACGTCGGCCAGGAACCGGATGCTGCCACCGGCGCCCGCGCCCTGCCTATCTACCAGACCACCTCCTTCGTCTTTCCCAGCGCCGAGAGCGCCGCGAACCGCTTCGCCCTCGCCGAGCTTGCCCCGATCTATACGCGCATCGGCAACCCGACCCAGGACGCCGTGGAGCAGCGGATCGCCAGCCTTGAAGGGGGCCTCGCCGCGCTCCTCCTCAGCTCGGGGCAGGCGGCAGAGACGTTCGCCGTCCTGAACATCGCCGAGGCCGGTGACCACATCGTGGCCAGCCCCAGCCTTTACGGCGGCACCTACAACCTGTTTGCCCACACCCTGAAGAAGTTCGGCATCTCCGTCACCTTCGTGGCGGACCCGGACAACCTGGACCACTGGCGCGAGGCGGTCCAGCCCAACACCAAGCTGTTCTTTGCCGAGGTGGTGTCCAACCCACGGCAGGACGTGCTGGACATCGAAGGCGTCTCCCGGACCGCCCATGAGGCCGGCGTACCACTGATCGTGGACAACACGCTGTCCACGCCGTACCTGATCCGGCCGCTGGAATGGGGCGCCGACATCGTGGTCCACTCGGCCACCAAATACCTGGGCGGCCACGGCGCCGCAATTGCCGGCGTCATCGTCGATTCAGGCAAGTTCGACTTCAGCAAGGACCCGGAACGCTTCCCCGGCTTCAACACGCCGGACCCCACCTACAACGGCCTCGTCTACGGCCGCGACCTGGGGGAGGGCGGAGCGCTGGGAGCCAACCTGTCCTACATCCTCAAGGCCCGGGTCCAGCTCCTGCGTGACCTCGGTTCGGCCGTTTCGCCCTTCAACGCCTTCCTGATCTCGCAGGGACTGGAGACCCTGAGCCTGCGCGTGGAGCGCCATGTGGCCAACGCCCAGGAGGTTGCGCGGTGGCTGGAAGCACGGGACGACGTCGAATCCGTAGCCTACGCCGGGCTGCCCTCCAGTCCCTGGTATGAGCGCGGCCGCAAGTACGGCCCAGGGGCACCGGCGCGATCGTCGCCTTCAACCTGGCCGGCGGCGCCGAAGCGGGCAAGCGGTTCGTGGACGCCCTGGAACTGCACTCCCACGTTGCCAACATCGGCGACGTCCGCTCGCTGGTCATCCACCCGGCGTCGACCACGCACAGCCAGCTGTCCCCGGAGCAGCAGGCCGCGGCCGGCGTCGCCCCGGGACTGGTCCGCCTCTCCGTGGGCCTGGAGCACATCGACGACATCCTCGCCGACCTCGAGGCCGGCTTCCGCGCGGCAAAGGAGGCCTCAGGCGCCTGAGCGCACGGCCCGGGGAGCTGAGCCGGGAGCAACGCCCGACGGCGGGTGGCCACCCGGGTGCGCACGGCCGGGGAAGTCACAACCAGTCACACTCTTGGCCCGGGGCGGGTGGTGTTTCGTACACTCGAACCAGGTCATGAGTGCCAGTGACAGCCCCGGCTTGCTGGCCGGCAACCCTCCTTCCGCGGTGGGGTGCCCCGGGTGAAGACCTGGCCTGCCGGTCATTCCGCCGGTGGGCAAGCGCGTAGAAGAGGTCTTGCCATGACGGTTACCGTCACCCGTACCACCGTTCCCGAGCACGGAATTGTCCGTTACGCCTCCATCGGGGGCCTGGAACTGGAAGCCGGCGGCTACCTGCCGGACGTCACGCTCGCCTACGAAACGTGGGGCACGCTCAACGCGGACGGCAGCAACGCCATCCTGATCGAGCACGCCCTGACCGGCAGCACCCACGTCACCCGCGGCGACAGCGACGAACCCGGCTGGTGGGAACAGCTCGCCGGGCCCGGCGCCCCCGTGGACACTGACCGGTTCTTCGTGGTGTCCATCAACATCGTGGGCGGCTGCTACGGGTCCACCGGGCCGTCGTCGCCCGCCCCGGACGGGACGCCGTGGGGTTCCCGCTTCCCCTGGTGACGCTGCGGGACAGCACAGTGGCAGAGGCCCGGCTGGCAGACCAGCTCGGAATCGGCAGCTGGTACGCGGTCCTCGGCGGCTCCATGGGCGGTGCCCGCGCCCTGGAATGGGCCGTCACCTACCCGGAGCGGGTAAAGCGCTGCGCCGTGATTTCGGTCGGCGCCGCCAGCACGGCTGAGCAGATCGCGTTTGCCCAGGCCCAGACCCTCGCCATCCGCCAGGACCCCAACTTCAACGGCGGCGACTACTACGGCGGCCCGTTCCCCGAGGACGGCCTGGCCCTTGCGCGGCGCATTGCCCACATCACCTACCGCTCCGCCGCCGAACTGGAGGGCAGGTTCGGCCGGGAGCCGCAGGCCCCCGAATCGCCGCTGCAGGCTGACTGCTTGTCGGCCCGCGGCCGCTACCAGGTGGAGAGCTACCTGGACCACCAGGGCAACAAGCTGGTCCAGCGCTTCGACGCCAACAGCTACATCGCCATCACCGAGGCGCTGATGAGCCACGACGTCTGCAGGGGGCGCGGAACGCTGGCCGAGACGCTGGCCCGCTCCGAGGCCCGGTTCTTCATCGCGGCCGTCGACTCGGACCGGCTCTACTTCCCGTCCCAGTCGCAGGAACTGGCACGGGCATTGCCGGGGGACGTGGACGTACACCTGATCCAGGCGCCGATCGGCCACGACGGCTTCCTGACGGAAATCGGTCAGCTCGGGAACCAGCTCCGCCAGCACCTCCTGCCCTGAACCACTGCGCAGCCCGGACGCTTTCACGCCTTGGCACGCGGTGTGCCGCCGCGCCAAGTGTGCATTTTTGCAGATGCTTTCTGCAGTATTCGGCGTTGAGCTCCCGGCTGTACCAAGCAATACTCGTGTGAACCTGCGGTTTTGTTATGCAAATCACAAAGCCGCCATCCGGTCCCATTGTGGTGTCGACGGAGACGCCAAAGGAGTTCATTCATGAGTACGGAACACTCCGCCGCAGGGCGGCTCGAGGAAACCGACGTCAAGGCCTCAGGGCTGAAGAAAGTCGTCACGGCCTCCATGGCCGGCACGGTGGTGGAATGGTATGAGTTCTTCCTCTACGCATCTGCCGCCACACTGGTGTTCGGCAAAACATTCTTCCCCAATTCGGGCACGGAACTGGACGGCATTATTGCCGCGTTCGTCACCTACGCCGTGGGCTTCGTTGCCCGGCCTATCGGCGGAATTGTCTTTGGCCACTTTGGGGACAAGTTCGGCCGCAAGCAGCTCCTCCAGTTGAGCATCATCATGGTGGGCGTTGCCACGTTCCTCATGGGCTGCCTGCCCACCTTCGCCCAGATCGGCTACTGGGCACCGGCGCTGCTGGTGTTCCTGCGGTTCGTGCAGGGCTTCGCAGTCGGCGGTGAATGGGGCGGCGCCGTGCTGCTGGTGGCAGAGCACAGCCCCAGCCACTCGCGCGGCTTCTGGGCCAGCTGGCCGCAGTCCGCCGTTCCCATGGGCAACCTGCTGGCCACGGGCGTCCTGTTCACCCTGTCCTCGACCCTGTCCCAGGAAGCTTTCCTCGGCTGGGGCTGGCGCGTGGCGTTCTGGCTGTCCGCCGTCATCGTCATCATCGGCTACTACATCCGCACCAAGGTCCAGGACGCTCCGATCTTCATCGAAGCCCGGAAGGAAGTCACTGCGGAAAAGAAGGGCTACGGCGTTGCCGAAGTCTTCCGCCGCTACCCCCGCGGCGTCTTCACCGCCATGGGCCTCCGGTTCGCCGAAAATATCCTCTACTACCTGGTGGTCACGTTCTCCATCACGTACCTGAAGGTGGTCGTCCAGACGGACACCTCGCGGATCCTGCTCCTGCTGCTGGTGGCGCACTTCATCCACTTCTGCGCCGTCCCGCTGGTCGGCAAGCTCTCCGACGCCTTCGGGCGGCGGCCCGTCTACATGGCGGGTGCCATCCTCGGCGGAACCTGGGGCTTCTTCGCCTTCCCCATGATGGACACAGCCAACGACATGGTCATCCTGGCCGCCATCACCATCGGACTGCTCTTCCACGCGCTGATGTACGCCGGCCAGCCGTCCATCATGGCCGAGATGTTCCCCACCCGCATGCGCTACTCCGGGGTGTCCCTGGGCTACCAGGTGACTTCGATCGTTGCCGGCTCGCTGGCTCCGATCATCGCCACCGCCCTGCTGGGCAACTTCAAGTCGTCCCTTCCGGTAGCCCTCTACCTCCTTGGCGCCTGCGTCGTAACGGCGGTGTCCGTGCTCTTCCTCAAGGAGACCAGGGGCATTTCACTGCACGACGTCGATGCCGCGGACGCCAAGGGCACCGCAGACCTCCTGGCCGCCAGCAAGAAGTAGGACGCAGCCAGGCACTACAGGCAAGGCAGCTGCCCGGGCCCGGATTCCGGGTCCGGGCAGCCGCATGACCACCACCCCATAACCAGAGCAAGGAACCTTCATGCGAGCCGCTGTCCTTTACAACACCGTTCCTGCGGGAACCAGTTACTCCGAGGCACGCCCCCTGATGGTGGAGGAGCTGGAACGGCCCGAGCCCCGGGCGGGCGAGCTGGGAATCTCCATCACCTATTCGAGCCTGTGCCACTCCGACCTCTCCGTCGTGGACGGTTCACGCGTCCGGCCCCTGCCGATGGCGCTCGGGCATGAGGCGGTGGGCAGGGTGGTCTCGGTGGGCGACGGCGTCACGGACGTCTCCCCGGGCGACCACGTCGTGCTGGTCTTTGTTCCCAGCTGTGGTGACTGCCGTGCGTGCCGGGCAGGCCGGCCCGCCCTGTGCCACCGCGCCGCCGACGTCAACGGGTCCGGCGACCTGCTGCACGGTGAGGCTCTGCTGCGGACCCGGTCAGGGGAACGCATCAACCACCACCTTGGCGTTTCGGCCTTTGCAGACTATGCGGTGGTGGCGCGCGAATCGGTAGTGGTGGTCGACGACGACATTCCGGACACGGTTGCCGCGATGTTCGGCTGCGCGGTGCTGACGGGCATGGGAGCGGTCTTCAACACGGCACAGGTCGACGGCGGGGAGTCCGTTGCCGTTTTTGGGCTCGGCGCCGTCGGCCTTTCGGCCGTCATGGCCGCCCGCATTGCCGGCGCTGCCTCGATCATCGCCATCGATCCGAACCCCGGCAAGCATCAGCTGGCCCTCGACTGCGGTGCCAGCGCTGCCGGTACTCCGGAGGAAGCAGCCGGGCTGATTGCAGAGGCCGCCGGGGACGGGGTGGACGTTGCCGTGGAGGCAGTGGGCTCTGCCCGTGTCATCGCCTCCTGCCTGGAACTGGTGACCAGGGGCGGCGCCGTGGTTTCGGTGGGACTGCCGCATCCGTCGGCGGAACTGGTGGTTCCGGCCCTGCAGTTCGCCGGTGCGGGCAAGCGGCTGCTCGGCTCGTACATGGGCGATGCCGTCCCGGACCGGGACATCCCGCGCTACCTGGGCTACTGGCGGGACGGCCGGCTGCCGGTCGAACTGCTGCACTCGGACACGCGCCCGCTCGCCGAGATCAACGAAGGCCTGGACGCCCTGGCAGCAGGAAAGGTAGTCCGCAGGCTCTTCCGTCCCTGAAATGCTCCCGGCCGCGGCAGCACTCAGGCGGCCAGCAGGTCCTGCCGCGCCGCCACCTCTTCCTTGAGCGCGGCAATGACCGCCTGGACGCGCGCGGACCGCAGCGACTCTGGCCGCGCCACTGCCCAAATGGGAAGCTGGCGCTCGAAATCGTGCGGAAGGACGGGGACGAACCCGGAGTCGCGCGCCACCATGAAATTGGGGAGCAGCCCGATGCCGGCGCCCCTGCGTACCGCCTCCACCTGGGCGAAGATGCTCGTGGCCTGGAAGCTGGATTTCGGCGCGGGCAACTGCGAGGACCGGTGGCCGAGCTCTGCCACCTGCAAGGCGGATTCGACGTAGGACACGAAGCCGTGCTGCCCACGCCGTCGGGCGTTTCCGGCAGTCCGTGCCGGGCCGCATAGGCGGGGCTGGCGTAAAGCCTGAGGTAGTAGTTGGTGAGGAAGATCGTCTGCGCGTTGCTGACGTCGGTTCCGCCCACCACCACTTCCAGGTCCACCCCGGACCGGTTGCGGCTGACCTTGCGGGTTGCGCTGAGCATCTCGATATTCAGCAGGGGATGGCGCTGCTGGAGGCGTACCAGTGCCGGGGCCACAAATTCGGCACCAAAACCGTCCGACGTGCTGATCCGGACCATGCCGGACAGCGCATCCCGCTCCTGGCCGATGGTGCCGGCAAGTGAACCCAGTGTCTCCTCGATGGCCTCGGCGGCGGCCACTGCCGAGGCTCCCAGTTCGGTCAGTTCCCAGCCGTGCGGGCTCCGTTCCAGCGTCCTGCCGCCCAGTTGCCGGTCCAGGGCAAGGATGCGGCGCGAAATGGTGGTGTGCGTGGTTCCCAGGCTTTCGGCGACGGCGTTGAACCGTCCCAGCCGTGCCACGGTCAGGAGAATCAGCAGGTCGTCTGGGCTGGGAAGCCGGGCCACTGGTGAAACCTTCCGTCGATGTGCATCAATGCACATACCGTCTGTGATTTTTCCCCTTGATTGCACTCTAGCAGCATGTGACCGTAGTCACTGGACGTTCCGGCCATGGCGGTCGGCCACTGAGCAAAGGAGCCTGGGCGATGGCAGTAATCGGATGGATTGGACTCGGGAACATGGGCGGGTCCATGTCGGTGAACCTGGTAAAGGCCGGACATGAGGTGCGCGGCTTCGACCTCAACCAGGCAGCCCTTGCCGCCGCTGAAGCCGGCGGGGTCAAGCCTGCCGGCAGCATTGCCGAGGCAGTGGAGGGGGCCGACGCCGTCTTCACCATGCTCCCCAAGGGCGAGCACGCCAAGGCCGTCTACCTCGGCGCGGACGGCGTCCTTGCCCACGCAGACACCCGCACCCTGCTGGTGGATTCCTCCACCATCGACATCGCCTCGGCGCAGGAACTGCACGACGCCGCTGCTGCCGCCGGCTTCCGGTTCGTCGACGCGCCGGTCTCGGGCGGCATGAGCGGGGCGAAAGCCGGGACGCTGACATTCATGGTGGGCGGCGAGGACGGTGCGGTGGCGGACGCCACGGCCTACATCCGGCCGATGGCAGCCAACATCATCCCCACCGGAGGCGCCACGACAGGCCAGGCAGCCAAGATCTGCAACAACCTCATGCTGTTCATCAACCTGGCCTCGACGGCCGAGGGGGCGGTGCTGGCGGACCGGCTCGGCCTCGACAAGCAGGTCTTCTGGGACATTGCCTCTGTTTCATCCGGGGACAGCTGGGCCCTGCGCACCTGGTACCCGGTCCCGGGCGTGGTGGACACCGCCGCCTCGAACAACGGGTTCGCGCCCACGTTCACGACGGAACTGGCCAACAAGGACATTGGCCTGGCCATCAGTGCCGCCGAGGACACCGGCACCCCGCTGGAGATCGGCAGGCACGTGCAGCAGCTCTTCCAGCGCCTCGTCGATGCGGGGGAGGCCGGCAAGGACTGCTCCATGATCATCAAGCTGGTGGACGGCTCGCTCCGCACCGCTGACTGACACCCGCACGACGACCATTTCGAAAGAGGCATCCATGCAGACCATTCCCCACATCATCAACGGCCAGCGGATCACCGACGCAGAGCGCTTTGGCCCCGTCTTCAACCCCGCCACCGGCGAGCAGGAAAAGCAGGTGGTGCTCGCGTCCGGCGCCCGGGTGGAGGAAGCCATTGCGGCAGCAAAGGCGGCACTTCCGGGCTGGCGGGCCACCAGCCTGGCCCGGCGCAGCGGGATCTTCTTCAAGGTCCGCGAAATCCTGACCACGCGCAAGCCGGAGCTGGCCGCGATCCTTACCAGCGAACACGGCAAGGTGCTGTCCGACGCCGAAGGCGAGATTTCCCGCGGCCTGGAGAACATCGAGTTCGCCACCGGGCTGTCCCACATGCTCAAGGGCGAGCACTCCGAGCAGGTCTCGGGCGGGGTGGACGTGCACTCCGTCCGCCAGCCCGTCGGAGTGGTGGCGTGCATCACGCCGTTCAACTTCCCCGCGATGGTTCCCCTGTGGATGATCGGCAGCGCGCTCGCCTGCGGCAACACGGTCCTGCTCAAACCGAGCGAGAAGGATCCCTCATCAGCTGTGTTCATTGCGGAGGTCTTCGCGGAGGCAGGCCTGCCTCCCGGGGTGCTGAACGTGGTCCAGGGCGACAAGGAAGCGGTGGACGTCTTGCTGGAGCACCGTGACGTGAAGGCCGTCAGCTTCGTAGGTTCCACCCCCATTGCCCAGTCCATCTACAAGCGCGCTGCGGATCATGGCAAGCGTGTCCAGGCGCTCGGCGGCGCAAAGAACCACATGGTGGTCCTGCCCGACGCCGACCTGGACATGGCCGCCGACGCTGCGGTGTCCGCCGCGTATGGCTCGGCAGGCGAGCGGTGCATGGCGGTCAGCGTCCTGGTGGCGGTGGGCAACATCGCCGACGACCTCGTGGCAGCCATCAAGAGCCGGATGGCGGACCTGAAGATCGGTCCCGGCACGGACCCGTCCTCACAGATGGGGCCGCTGATCACCGCAGAACACCGCGACCGTGTGGCCTCCTATGTGGCCGGAGCGGAAAGCGAAGGCGCCAGCGTGGTGGTGGACGGCCGGGAGCAGCAGTTTGACTCGGACGGCTTCTTCCTCGGCGTCAGCCTGATAGACCACGTCAAGCCGGGCATGAAGGTCTACGACGACGAGATCTTCGGCCCCGTCCTGTCCGTGGTCCGGGCGGAGAGCTACAGCGACGCCGTGCGGCTGGTCAATGAAAACGAGTTCGGCAACGGTACCGCCATCTTCACGCGCGACGGCGGTGCGGCGCGGCAGTTCGAGTTCGACGTTGAGGCGGGGATGGTGGGTGTCAACGTGCCCATCCCCGTGCCGGTGGGCACCTTCTCGTTCGGCGGCTGGAAGAACTCCCTGTTCGGCGACACCCACATGTACGGTCCGGACAGCATCCGGTTCTACACGCGCGGAAAGGTGGTGACCACCAGGTGGCCCGACCCGTCCACCTCGGTGGTCGATCTCGGATTCCCGCAGGTGGACTGACTCTTAGCCGTTCATGATCTCGCCGCGGCGGGCCATGTACTCCTCCATGGACAGTTCGCCGTTGCTGTACTGCTGGTCCAGTTCCGCGAGCTTGCGGGCCCGGAACCCCTGCGGTGCCGACGGCGGCGGGGGAGTGGCGGGCGCAGCCGGCTGTTCAGGGGCGGGCTGCTGCACCGGCGGCTGGCCGTACTGGTTGGGCAGTGGTTGCTGGTTGGGGAACGGCTGCGGGTTGTCCAAGGGCTGCGGGTTGTCCAGCGGCTGCGGCCGGTCCAGTTGGCGGAAGCCGCCCGCGAAGTAGTCCTGCTGGGTGTAGCCGTCACGGGGCTGCTTGCTCTGCGGACCGGCGGAGCCGGGAAACTGCCCGGAACCCGGGAACGGCCCTGCGCCGGGGAACTGTTCGGGTGCCGGCCGGGGAAGCTTTGGTCGTAGTTCCGGCGGGCCACCGATTTCCGGTACATCCGCATGGCCACCGGGATCAGGAGTGACAGGATGATGATCCAGAAAAACATGTTGCTCACGGTGCTGCGCCTCTCATGTGTGTCCTTCAAGCTTAGTCCCGGACGGTACCCGGACGGCCGGGAGTCCGGTGAAGGCGGCGTACCGGTCCACGGCTTCCTGGACTGCGGCGGCCAGCGGTGATCCAGTGGTGGCAGCGGCGGGATCATGCAGGCGGATATCCAGTTCGCAGCGGTCCGGAAGCAGCCGGTGCCGCCACGAGCCTGCCGTCCGGCCATCCAGCAGCACCACGTGGATGGGCTCGCCGGCGAAGGGAAAGGCAGGGGCGCCGCCGCCCATATAGTGCCGGGTGGCGAAGTAGCCCATGATGTATTCGTCGTAGCACTGGACCAGGTCGATCCGCTGTCCCGGATCCGGAGTCCCGCCGGCCTGACTCCCCGGATCCGCGCCGCCGGCCGCGAAATAATGCTCGACGCCGTCAATCATCGTTGCGGCCAGCGCATCGGGCCGTGCCTCCCTGGCCAGTCGCACCCCCTTCCGGACGTCCGTCACCGTCAGTCCCGACCAGCCGGCGCAGTCCTTGGCCGTGGCAGGGCCGCGGCTGGTGAAATAGCGGAAGGCGAGTTCAGCCAGGGCTTCCTCCCGGTCCGGTGCCGGCTGCGGACCGGCCGGAACCCGTTCGTCGATGAGGGCGTAGGTCTGTTTGAGCGCCCCGCCCGGGCTGCGGACAGGTGTCCCGCTGGTCAGGATGCCGCTGACCTCGGCCTGCATGATGATGTAGGCAAGCCGCAGTCCACTGGCCTCAAAGCCGGCTGCCCGCAGCTCTTCCGCGAGTTGCTCGCGGGTCAGGTGGTGGCCGCCGGCGACAGCGCCGGCCAGCACTTCGGCTGTACGGCCGGCCGTAGCGGCATCGATCCCGGTGCGCCGGTACGTTAAGGCATTGAGCCCGTGGAGCCGCGGGGCTGAGAGGGCCGTTAGCCAGCGCAGGTCCTCGCGGTGGACGAAGTGCCAGGTGGGCCGGAGGATGTGGGTGCGCAGGACCGTCCCGTCGGCCACGGCCTGCTCGATGTCTGCGGCCGTTACAGCGGCACGTCCGGTGGACGAGACGCGCTGCGCCAGGCTCCAGCGGGCATAGGGAAACTCCTGTGCCTGCACCGCCAGGAGCCTGCGGAGGGCCGTCCCGGGGGACCCTGCGCGCGGCTCGCGGAGCATTTGGGCCTGCAGCCTCAGCCGCACCACCTCATCAGGTTCCATGCCCACCGCCTTGGACTGGCCGCCGTCGGGATCGGTCTTCCCGGCCCTATGACCGAAGGGCCGCCCCGGTGTTTCCCGGCGGGCCCTCGCCGGAGCCCAGGGGGACGCCGGGGCCGAAGACGGGACCCGGCGTCGGACGCTTGGCGGTGATGCCGTCACCGGAGGACTGCTGCCGCAGCCGGCGCAGCACCCACGGGACGAAGTATTCGCGCGCCCACACCAGGTCCCCGGACCGCGCCTCCCGCCACGACCGGGGCGGAAGCGGCTTGGGCTGGAGCGGTTCCAGGCCGTGCTCCACGTTCAGGGCGTCCAGCACCATCGCCGCAATGGTGTGGTGGCCGAGTGGTGAGAAGTGCAGGCGGTCCTGGTCCCGACATCTGGGGGTCGCTGAGCTGCCGGAGGGACCACATGTCCGCAATGATGGCGTCGTGCCGGGCCGCGACGGTGCGCAGGTTCTCGTTGTAGATGGCCACCTTGCTCCGGATCCGGCCGAGCACCGAGGAACCCGTATCAGGGCCATTAAAGAGGACCACGGTGGCGCCGCCCATGGCCAGGATCTGGACCACGGAATCGAGCTTCTCCGCCAGGGCGTCGGGATCGCCGCCGGGCCGGATCAGGTCGTTGCCGCCGGCGGACAGGGTGACGAGGTCCGGCTTCAGCGCCAGGCACGGGGCCAGCTGCTGGTCCACGATCTGCTGCAGCAGCCTGCCGCGGACAGCCAGGTTGGCGTAGGCAAAGTCCGGCTGGCTGCGCCCCAGCTCCTCCGCCACCCGGTCGGCCCAGCCGCGGTAGCCGCCGGGACTGGAGGGTTCGGGGTCGCCGATGCCCTCGGTAAAGGAATCACCCATGGCCACATACCGGGTCCAGGGGTGGGATCCGGCGTGTGCGGGCGGAGTCTGGATGGCACTTGCGTCGGTCACGGTCCTATCCTGCCTTCCGGCCTGCTGGCTACGCGAACGTAGGTTGTTACCTTGGAGTAGCTGGTAAGAATGGAAACCATGACTGAAGCCGAAGTATTTCCTGCCCCTGTTGTCCTGTGGTCCCACCCCGAGGACCAGCGAGACGGAAAGCCGTTGCTGGTGCTGCTGCACGGCTACGGCGCCAATGAGCAGGACCTGCTGAGCCTCGCGGACCTGCTGCCGGGGGACTTCGCCGTCGCCTCCGTGCGCGCGCCCATCGCCATGGGCCCCGGCTTCACCTGGTTCCCGCTCACCGCGTCCATCGACTACTCCCTGGAGCGGGTCAAGGCGGCCTCGGCCTACGTCCTGGAATGGATCGACGCCATCCGGGTGGGGCACCCGTCGGTGACGCTTCTTGGCTTCTCGATGGGCATGGCCATGGCCACCACCCTCGTGCGGCAGCGGCCCACGGACTTCGCAGCCGTCGTCGGCCTGTCAGGCTTCGTGGTGGACGCCGACGGCGACCCCACCTTCCGGGACGATGAACTGGACGGCACCGTGCCCATGTTCTGGGGCCGCGACCAGCAGGACCCGGTTATCACCCCGGACAAGATCGACTTCACCATGGCGTGGGTCCGCAAGCACGTCAAGCTGACCAAGGTGCTGTACACCGGCATGTGGCACGGCATCAACCAGCAGGAAATCGGGCACGTCGGCGAGTTCCTCACCCACGAGGTCCTGAAGAAGTAAGGCGTACGACGGCGGACGGCGGCTTTTACGCCGCCACCTCTGCTGCCGTTCCGGCGCCTCAGGCCTCCGGTGCGACGACCCGTACAGTCTGGTTGTTCACCGTGACGGTGTCGCCGTTGCGCAGCTGGCGGCCGCGCCGGTCATCGATCTCGCCGTTGACTTTGACCAGCCCGTTCCTGATCAGCTCGGTGGCCTCCACGCCGTCCTCCACGAGGTTGGCAAGCTTCAGCAGCTGGCCCAGGCGGATCATGCTGTCGCGGATGGGGACGTCCTCAACGGGGTTGCTCATAGAGCAATAATGCCTGACGTAAGGTGGATTCAATGACCTCCACCTCCCGCCTGCCTGTCCTCGCAGGCCTTCCGCTGGCGGTAGGCGCCGGCCTTGCCATCCCGGTCCAGGGCCGGATCAACGGTGCACTCGGGGCGCGCCTTGATGACGGCATTGCCGCCGCCGTAGTGAGTTTCAGCACAGGCCTGCTGGTCATGATCCTCATCTCGCTCCTCCTGCCGCGCGGCCGCGCCGGACTGGCCCGGATCCTTCCCGCGGTCCGGTCCAGGGCGTTTCCCCGCATCTACGTCCTGGCCGGGGGCATCGGCGCGCTCTTTGTCTTCGCCCAGTCCTTCACGGTGGGCCTCCTGGGCGTGGCCCTGTTCACGGTGGCCACCGTCACCGGGCAGACGGTGAGCGGGCTCCTCGTGGACCGGCTGGGCCTCGGCCCGGCCGGAAAGAAGCCGGTCACCGGCATCCGGATCATCGGCTGCGTGCTGACCATCGCCTCCGTCGCCTGGGCTGTATCGCCCCGCTTCGCCGGCTCCGGTGCAACCGGCGACGGCGGCCCGGCCGGACTTCTCCTGCCCCTCCTGCTCCCCGTGGCGGCAGGGTTCCTGATGAGTTTCCAGCAGGCCATGAACGGGACCGCCACCATGCACTACGGAACACCCATCGCGGCCACGCTGGTCAACTTCGTGGCGGGCAGCCTGGTGCTCTGGGCGGCGCTCGGCGTCAAGCTGCTGGTGGCGGGCCCGGGCAATCCGCTGCCGGGGGAGTGGTGGTACTACCTGGGCGGGCCCATGGGCTGCGTCTTCATCGGGCTGGGCGCGCTGCTGGTCAGGAGCCTGGGCGTGCTGGTGACCGGGCTGGGCATGATCGCCGGCCAGCTGCTCGGGTCCCTCGCCCTCGACGTGGTGTTGCCGGCCCCCGGCACCGTGGTGGCGCCGGCCACAGTCCTGGGCACCGTGCTGACCCTGGGCGCCATCATCCTCGCCACCCTGCCATGGCCGCGGGGCGCGCTCCGCGGGCGGCGGCCGGTAGGCTAGGACACGCAGCTTTTTCGCATCCCTTCATCCGCCCCGCCCGGCCGCCGGACGTGCCATACCTCTGGTGCTGCCCGGGGCCTGACTAACGCGGACCGCACCCAGCGGCCCGGTAGAAATTGGAGTTACCCCCATGGCAGCAAAATCCGTTCTCGACCAGGTCATCTCCCTCTCCAAGCGGAGGGGCTTCGTGTTCCAGGCCGGTGAGATCTACGGAGGTTCGCGTTCTGCCTGGGACTACGGGCCCCTCGGCGCCGAGCTGAAGGAAAACATCAAGCGCCAGTGGTGGCAGTCAGTGGTCCGCGGCCGCGAGGACGTGGTGGGCCTGGACTCCTCCGTCATCCTGCCCCGCCAGGTATGGGAAGCGTCCGGCCACGTGGAGGTCTTCTCCGACCCGCTGGTGGAGTGCCTGTCCTGCCACAAGCGCTACCGTGCGGACCACCTCGAGGAAGAGTACGAGGAAAAGAAGGGCCGTCCTGCCGAAAACGGCCTCAAGGACATTGCCTGCGCCAACTGCGGCACCCGCGGCGAATGGACCGAGCCGCAGGAATTCTCCGGCCTGCTCAAGACCTTCCTGGGCCCCGTGGCCAGCGAGGAAGGCCTGCACTACCTCCGCCCGGAAACCGCCCAGGGCATCTTCGTGAACTTCAACAACGTGCTCACCACGTCCCGCAAGAAGCCGCCGTTCGGCATCGGCCAGATCGGCAAGTCCTTCCGCAACGAGATCACCCCGGCAACTTCATCTTCCGCACCCGCGAGTTCGAGCAGATGGAAATGGAGTTCTTCGTGGAGCCCGGCACGGACGAGGAATGGCACCAGTACTGGATGAAGGAGCGCATGGCCTGGTACACCGGCCTGGGCATCCGCGAGGAGAACCTCCGCTTCTTCGAGCACCCGCAGGAGAAGCTCAGCCACTACTCCAAGGGCACCACGGACATCGAGTACCGCTTCGGCTTCCAGGGCTCCGAGTGGGGCGAGCTGGAAGGCATTGCCAACCGCACCGACTTCGACCTCTCCACCCACGCCAAGGCGTCCGGCACGGACCTGAGCTACTTCAACCAGGCCACCAACGAGCGGTACACCCCGTACGTGATCGAGCCCGCCGCCGGGCTCACCCGGTCCTTCATGGCCTTCCTGATTGACGCCTACACCGAGGACGAGGCCCCCAATGCCAAGGGCGGCGTGGACGTCCGCACCGTCCTAAGCTTGACCCGCGCCTGGCCCCGGTCAAGGCCGCCGTGCTGCCGCTGAGCCGCAACGAGGACCTGTCCCCGAAGGCCAAGGACCTCGGCGCCCAGCTGCGGAAGAACTGGAACATCGACTTCGACGACGCCGGCGCCATCGGCCGCCGCTACCGCCGCCAGGACGAGATCGGCACCCCGTTCTGCATCACCGTCGACTTCGACACCCTCGAGGACCAGGCAGTGACCATCCGCGAACGGGACACCATGAGCCAGGAACGCGTCTCCCTGGACAAGGTGGAGGGCTACCTGGCCGCACGCCTGATCGGGGCCTAGCCATGGCCATCGAATACCGCGAATGGCGCGAAGGCGACGACCTGGCGCTCCTGGAGATCTGGGGTGGCCCGGAAACCGCTCAGGCCCGCCAGTTCCGCGGCGCCCTCGCGGTCTCCTCCAACGGGGGAACCGGCACCCCATGGCGCCGCTGCATCGTGGCCGAGGACGTTCTCGACGGCGTCGGCATCCCCGTGGCGGCCGGCGTCGTCTACGAAGCCTCGCTGCACCCCGAGCGGCTGTGGACCTACATCGAGGTGGCCCGGGACCACCGGCGCGCCGGCATCGGTGCCAGCCTGCTGGCCATGCTGCGGCGGGAAGCCGAACACGCGCCGTCGGGCGTGACGAAGCTGCGCGCCAAGGTGGAGCCCGGCACCCCCGGTGCGGCCTTCGCGGAGGCGGCCGGGCTGTCGCCCATCCAGCGGTCCCGGCTGGTCATCGTGGAGCCGGGTGCCCTCCGGCTTCCCGTCTTTCCGGAGAAGGACTACGGCGGACGGCCGGTCAGCGGCGAGAACGCCGGATCCGACGTGGTGATGGACCTGGCCACCGGATCCGTGGAGCTGACGGACGTTGTGGGCAGGTACTACACCTCCATCCACGGCTGGGATTCGCCCGGCGTGCTGTCCGTGGGGCAGGTTCAGAAGCTGTTCCTGGACGAGCTCACCGGCGCCCACGGCGCCATCGTGCTGCGGGCGCAGCCGGAGTCGGCCTTCGGTGCAGGAGTCGCGCCGGGAAAGAAGGGCCGGATCCGGGCCTTCGCCGTGAGCTATGCGGCACCGGCCACGCCGGAACCCGGGCAGGAGCCGGAGCCGGCACCAGCGGAGGCTCCCACCGACGTGTTTGTCGGCCATGAGCCGGCCCTTGATGCCGGTGACGCTGCCGAGGCGGTGCGCGACATCCTTGCGCTGATCGCATACCAGCACCCGGTCATGCTGGAACTGGACGACTCCATGACGGCCCTGCGCGCCGCCGTCGAACCCCTCCTGGAGAGTGGCAAGGCGCGCCTCGCGGCAGCCGAAACGCTCGTCGTCTCGGACTGACCCCGCCAGCGCGGCTGACCCCGCAGCCAAAGCTCGCGGCGCAGTTCCGCGCTGCCGAGGTGCGGGTCAGCCGGCGCTGCGGCGCCCACGACGGCGGCCGCGGGCTGCGTCGCCGGCGTCCAGCGCCTGCCGCTCGGCTTCCGACGGCGCACCGCCGCCCAGGTGCGAGGGCATCCACCAGGCACCCGGCTCCGGTGCCAGCGGAAAGTCCGCGATGCACCGGTCCACGCCGGCCTGGAGCAGGCGCCGGAGCAGCAGGGTTTCGCGCTCTGCGTCCACGTCCGGCGGAAACCGCAGCGGCGCACCCACGTGGACCCGGACCGGTGCCCGCCAGCCCCGCCGGAGCGAAAACCCGCGCCCCCGCGTCAGCAGCCGATGCGTTCCCCACACCGAGACCGGTATGACCGGGACGCCTGCTTCCGCCGCCATCCGGACTGCGCCGGTCCTGCATTCACGGACCACGAAGCTCCGGCTCACCCCTGCCTCCGGGAACACGGCAAGGTATTCGCCGGCCCGCAGCCTGGCCACCGCATTGTCGTAGGCGCCGGAGCGTTCCGCGTAGCCCACCACCACATGCCCGGATGCTGCAATGGCCGGCCCCGCAAGCCAGTGGTCCGCGGCGCCCTGGTGGATCAGGAACCGCAGCTGGCCGCGTTCGCGTTTCCACAGCAGGAGCTCCGCCGCGGCAAAGTCCAGGTAGCCGAAATGGGTGATGGCGAAGACGGCCCCGCCTCCCGGGACCACCGCGCGGGAAGCGCCGTGATGCGGTCCGGGGCCCGGCAGATGCTCCGTTCCGGAAGTGATGATCCTGACCTGCAGGGCCCACCGGAGGAACAGGCCGGTGCGCACCAGGAAGCGGTAAAACCGGTCGCTGGGTGGGGGACGCCAGGGCATGCGGGGTTCCTTTGGAGGGGTCAGGCAAACGTCAGGCTGCTGGTACCGGGACCGGGGTCACAGGGTGACCTGGACCGACGATTCCGGCAACAGTTCGCTGAAGGCGCGGGACGGCCGGACCTCCGCGCCGGTGCCCTCGCTGAAGGACTTGATGACGAAACCGGTGGCAAGGGTCTGCCAAAGGCGGACCTTCCGGAGCATGAAGTGCCCTGCTCCCTGCAGCGCCACGTACTGCATGCTGGCCGCTTCCGCAGAGGCCCGCCGCGCAAACGCCAGCGACTGGGAAGGGCTGGTCCAGCGGTCGTTGGTGCCGTGCACAATCAGGACCTTCCTGCCCGCCACGTTGACCACGGGAGTCTGCGGGCTGAGCCACGGCGCCAGGGCCACCACGGCCTCCACCTGCGGATGGTCCGCCGCGCAGACAGCCGTCAGCCCGCCCATTGAATGGCCCAGCAGGTAGACGGGCACCCCAGGATGCTGCTCCTCGATCTGCCGCAGGGCCCAGCGGGCGTCCTGCAGCGGAGCCATGTCCGGCCCGTTCCAGCCGCGGACGCTGTTCCGCAGCGACCATACGGCCAGGCCGTGTTTCCGTCCCGCCCGGTGCAGGTGCCTGGCGAACGGCACCATCCGCGCAGGACTCAGGTGCCGGGCCTCCACCGGCTCCCGGCTGTGGGACTTGCCGCCATGCAGCACCAGGGCAACGCCCCGGGTGGGCCCGGATGCTTCCAGGACGCCCAGCACGGCCTGGTGGACGGGCTCAGGACCGCTTCCGGCCGCCTGCCCACTGGTGTCATCGGTGCTTCGGTTGGCCACTCCTGGTACCTCCCACTGATCCATTTATCAACCCTACGGTGCCGGACGTAGAGTTCAACGTATGAGGTTTCACTGCTGATGGGCGCCGGACACTCCCACGCTTCCCAAGGTCATTCGGAGCCGACGCCGGAGGCGATGGCTGCCCGGCGGAAAGCCAACAGGATCCTGGCGGCGGTCTTGATTCCCATCACCCTGCTGACACTTGCGGGCATGGCGATGCTCTGGCCTTCGGGAAGCAAGGAAGGCATTTCCCTGGCCAACCCGTACTCCGCGGCCCCGGGCGTGACGTTCGATACCGGCACCATCCAAAGCGTGGTGACCGAGAACTGCATGCAGGGGGCGGCCCAACAGGGCCCAACACAGCAGGGCCCAACACAGCAAGGCCCAACACAGCAAGGCCAAACACAGCAGAATCCGGGGCAGCAGGGCTCAGACTGCACCTTCGCCTACACTGAGCCGGACAAGGGCGGAAGCCCGGTCAAGGTGGTCATCAACCCGGATGTCGCCAAGTCGCACGGGGTCAAGGCGGGGGACCAGATCCGCTACCTGAACCTGTCCAACGCGCAGGGCGCGGCGTCCTCGCAGGGCGCCCCGGCCTACATCTTCGTGGACTTCGTCCGCACCCTGCCCATTGTCCTGCTGGCACTGCTCTACGCGGTGGTGGTCATCGCCGTCGCACGCTGGCGGGGCCTGAGGGCCCTGATCGGGCTGGTTGGCGCTTACTTCGTCCTGGCCAGCTTCATGCTTCCCGGCCTGGTTGAAGGCAAGCCGCCGCTGCTGCTGGCGCTGGTGGGGTCCACGGTGATCATGATCGGGGTCCTGGACTTTGCCCACGGATTCTCGGCCCGGACGTCCACGGCGCTGCTGGGGACCATCTTCGGCCTTGGCATTACGGCACTGCTGGCGGCCTGGGCCACGGATGCCGCCAACCTGGCCGGGGTGGGCAACCACGATGCCACCACCCTGGTGAACACGTCGTCCAACATTTCCATCACCGGTGTGATCCTGTGCGGGCTCATCATCTCCGGCCTGGGCGTGCTCAACGACGTGACCATTACCCAGTCGTCCGCGGTGTGGGAGCTCTATGAACTCGCGCCGGCCAGCAGTGCACGCAAGCTGTTCACCTCCGCCATGCGGATCGGCCGCGACCACATCGCCTCCACGGTGTACACCATCGCGTTTGCCTACGCGGGCGCGGCGCTGCCCATCCTCATCATCGTGATGCTCTACGACCGGCCGCTGGGGGAGACACTCACCAGCGCCGAACTTTCCGAGGAAGTGATCCGCACCCTGGTGGGCTCCATCGGCCTTGTCCTGGCCATCCCGGTCACCACCCTGATCGCTGTCCTGGTGGTCAAGGCGACCGGCGTCCGGCCCGCGGCGCCCGCCGCCGGAATAACCGAAACCCCGGTGCCGGGACCGGGGACAGCCGACGGCGGCCGGCAACTGGCGGACGACGTCGACGACACTGGTTCGCTCGCGGCCGCGGCACTTGAAGGGCGGACCAGGCGCGCCGCTGACGGGATGGACGGCGCCGAAGGGGATAACGGGGCGCCAACGACGCGCCGCGGCCGGCGGGCGGCGGACAGGGGCTGACCGCTGCTGGCGGCGGTTGAAGGCGTCGGGGGAGCCGATTTGCCCGCCTTTGCAACAATGGAAAGGTGACTGTTGCAGCAACTCCTCCCGCCCCCAAGCTGGAACTCCCGCCCCTGAAGCTGGGTCCCATCACCGTGGACACGCCGGTGATCCTGGCGCCCATGGCCGGCATCACCAACTCCGCGTTCCGCAGGCTCTGCCGTGAGTACGGCGGCGGCATGTACGTCGCGGAGATGGTCACCTCCCGCGCACTGGTCGAACGGACCCCCGAATCCCTCCGGATCATCTCCCACGACGACGACGAGAAGGTCCGGTCAGTCCAGCTGTACGGTGTGGACCCCGTCACCGTGGGCGCCGCGGTGCGGATGCTGGTGGAAGAGGACCGTGCCGACCACATCGACCTGAACTTCGGCTGCCCCGTCCCGAAAGTCACCAGGCGCGGCGGGGGTTCGGCCCTGCCCTGGAAGATCGACCTCTTCACCTCGATCGTGCAGACCGCTGTCAAGGAAGCCGCCAAGGGCAACGTCCCGCTGACCATCAAGATGCGCAAGGGCATCGACGACGACCACCTCACCTACCTCGACGCCGGCCGGATCGCGCGCGATTCCGGCGTCGCCGCCGTCGCGCTCCATGGCCGCACCGCCGCCCAGTTCTATTCCGGCCAGGCGGACTGGTCCGCCATCGCCCGGCTCCGCGAAGCCCTGCCGGACATCCCCGTGCTCGGCAACGGGGACATCTGGTCCGCGGAGGACGCCGTCCGGATGGTCCGCGAAACCGGCGTGGACGGCGTGGTGGTGGGCCGCGGCTGCCAGGGCCGGCCGTGGCTGTTCGGTGACCTGCAGGCCGCGTTCGAGGGCAGCGACGAGCGCCACCGGCCCAACCTGCGCCAGGTGGCCGACGGCGTATACCGCCACGCACAGCTCATGATCGAAACCTTCGGCGGCGACGAGTACAAGGCCCTCCGGGAGATCCGCAAGCATATGGCCTGGTACTTCAAGGGGTACCCGGTGGGCGGGGACCTGCGCGCCAAGCTCGCCACGGTGCCGACGCTTGAGGTCCTGCGCTCGCTCCTGGACGAGCTTGACCCTGAGGTGCCCTATCCCGGCGTCGATTCCGAGGGCCCGCGCGGCCGCGCAGGATCACCGAAGAAGCCGGCGCTGCCCAAGGACTGGCTGGACTCGCGGGCGCTCAACGACGCACAGTCGCAGGACATCGCCGCCGCGGAGCTGGACGTTTCCGGTGGCTGAAACTCCCGTGGCCGAGAGTCCCCTGCCCGTGCCTGCCGCCGTGCCGGGCGCCGCCTACGACGCCGACGATTCCGCCCGCTGGGTGGAGGAACCGCCCAAGAGCACGTACCGCTCCGACTTCGAGCGCGACCGTGCCCGCGTCCTGCATTCCTCCGCCCTGCGCCGGCTGGGGGCCAAGACGCAGGTGGTGGCACCGGACACCGACGACTTTGTCCGGACCCGCCTGACGCACAGCCTGGAAGTGGCCCAGGTGGGCCGTGAACTGGGCCGCGCCCTGGGCTGCGATCCCGATGTGGTTGACACCGCATGCCTGAGCCACGACCTGGGCCATCCGCCGTTCGGGCACAACGGCGAGTCGGCTCTCAACGAGGTGGCGCATGCCATCGGCGGCTTCGAGGGCAATGCCCAGACCCTCCGGCTCCTGACCCGCCTCGAGCCCAAGGTGCTGACCGCGGATGGACAGCCGGCCGGACTGAACCTCACCCGCGCCAGCCTGGACGCGGCCGCCAAGTACCCGTGGTCCGCGCTGGAAGCCCCGGTCATCCACGGCCAGCGCACCAGCAAGTTCGGTGCCTACGAGGATGACCTTCCCATCTTCAACTGGATCCGCCAGGGCGCACCCGAGCGCCGCTCCTGCCTGGAAGCGCAGGTCATGGACCTCGCGGACGACATCTCCTATTCCGTCCACGACGTGGAGGACGCCATCGTGGCCGGGCACTTCCAGCTCCGCTGGATGGACAACCCGGACCACCGCGCCCGGGTGGTGGGCTACGCCAAGCAGTGGTACCTGCCCCACAACGACCCCGCGGCAATTGATGCCGCCCTGGCCCGGCTCGAGGCCACGGACGTGTGGGTCCGGGAGGCTGACGGCAGCCGCAAGTCCATGGCCGCCCTGAAGAACATGACCAGCCAGCTGATTGGCCGGTTCTGCCAGAGCGCGCTGGAAACCACCCGCGCCGTGTACGGACCGGGCAGGCTCACCCGCTACGGCGCCCAGCTCATGGTCCCGGACGAAACGGTCATGGAGATCGCCGTCATGAAGGGCCTGGCCACCACGTTCGTGATGACCACCGAGCACCGGCAGCCCATCTACGAGCGGCAGCGGGAGGTGCTGCACGCCCTCGTCACCGCGCTCAGCGCCACGGGGGACCGGCACCTGGAACCGATGTTCGCCGCCGACTGGCGGGACGCAGCCGACGACGGCGCCCGGCTCCGCGTGGTCATCGACCAGGTGGCGTCGCTGACGGACGGTTCGGCCCTGGCCATGTACGAGCGCCTGGTGGGGAGCCTGCCGTCCCTGTGGTGATGAACGCTGTGGTGATGAACGCTGTGGTGACGTTCGTCTCGGCCTGCCGGCCGCCGTCGTACCCCGACACTAGGATTACCCTGTGGCCGGCCTGATCAAACGCGAAGATATTGACGAAGTACGCCAGCGCACGGACATCAAGGAAGTTGTTGACGGCTACGTCACGCTCAAGGGCGCCGGGCTGGGGACCTTCAAGGGCCTGTGCCCGTTCCATGACGAGCGCTCGCCGTCCTTCACCGTCCGGCCCAGGTGGGCCGCTACCACTGCTTCGGCTGCGGCGAGGACGGCGACGTCATCGCCTTCGTCCAGAAGCAGGACCACAGCTCGTTCCAGGAGGCCGTCGAGAAACTCGCGGCCCGCATCGGCTACGAGCTGCGGTACGAGGACGGCGGCACCGGCCCCAACCGGGAGGAAGTGGGCCGCCGGCAGCGGCTGCTGGACGCCCACAAGATCGCGGACGAATTCTTCCGCGCCCAGTTGCTGACTCCGGGGGCGGCTGAGGCCCGGACCTTCCTGCACGGCCGCGGCTTTGACCGCGCGGCGGCGGAGCACTTCGGCTGCGGCTACGCCCCGCAAGGCTGGGACGCGCTCCTCAAACACCTGCGCGGGCGCGGCTTCACCGACGCCGAGCTGAAGCTGACGGGCATGTTTTCCGAAGGGAACCGGGGGATTCACGACCGTTTCCGTGGCCGCCTGATCTGGCCCATCCGGGACATCGCCGGCGACACCATCGGCTTCGGTGCCCGCAGGCTCTACGAGGACGACCAGGGGCCCAAGTACCTCAACACCCCGGAAACGGCGCTGTACAAGAAGTCCCAGGTCCTCTACGGCATCGACCTCGGCAAACGCAGCATAGCCAAGGACCGGCAGCTGGTGGTGGTGGAGGGTTACACCGATGTCATGGCATGCCACCTGGCAGGAATCACGACGGCGGTGGCCACCTGCGGCACCGCCTTCGGCACCGAACACATCAAGATTGCCCGCCGGCTGCTGTCCGATGACGGCTCCGGGGGAGAGGTGATCTTCTGCTTCGACGGTGACGCCGCCGGCCAGAAGGCCGCACTGCGGGCCTTCGAGGAAGACCAGCGCTTCACCGCCCAGACCTACGTGGCCGTGGAGCCCAGCGGCGCCGACCCCTGCGACCTGCGCCAAAGCAAGGGTGATGAAGCGGTGCACGCGCTGGTGCAGTCCCGCCGGCCGCTGTTCGAATTCGCCATCCGCGCCACGCTGAAGCAGTTCAACCTGGACACCGTGGAAGGCCGCGTGCAGGGCCTGAAAGCCTCCGTGCCCGTGGTGGCGGCTATCCGGGACACTTCCACCCGGACCGGCTACTGCCAGGCGCTCACCGGCTGGCTGGGCATGCCGGACCCGAACGAGGTGCTGCGGCTCGTGAATGCAGCGGTCAAGCGTGGCGATGCCGGACGCCCGCCCGCACCCGGCCCGCAGCCCCAGGGCCAGCAGGCCGTGCCGGCTCCAGCCGGGGGACCAGGCGTGGCTGCCGGGCCGCCGTCGGGCGCCGTGCCGTCCTACCACCGGCCGGACCCCCGGGACCCCGTGGCCTCCATGGAGCGCCAGGCGCTCGAGGTGGCGCTCCAGATGCCGTCCCTGCTGGAAGGAGGCGTGTGGGACCGGTTCGCGGCTGCCAGGTTCGCCACCCCTGCGTTCCAGGCCGTCCACGACGCCATGCGGGCCACCGGGCCGGGCCTGGTGGTTGATCCCGTGCGGTGGGTGGAGCACGTGATGCATGAGGTGCCGGAACCGCTGCGGCCGCTGGTATCCGAGCTGGCTGTGGTGCCATTGCCCGCGAGCACGGAGGAAGCGGTGCAGAAGTACTGCCGGGACATCCTGTCCCGCCTGTTCGAGCTGCAGATCACCCGGGTCAAGGCGGACAAGATGGGCCAGCTGCAGCGGCTGGATCCGGCGTCGGATCCGGAAACCTACCAGCGGCTCAACCGGGAACTGCTGATGCTGGAAATGGAACGCCGGGCCCTGCGCGCCGAGGCGTAGCCCGCCCGCCTGGCAGAGGTCCGGTTCCCCGATTTCGTTTCCCGGCGGAGTGTTTGCTAGGCTAATACCCGCTTCATTCCTCCTTAGCTCAATTGGCAGAGCATTCGACTGTTAATCGAAGGGTTGCTGGTTCAAGTCCAGCAGGAGGAGCTTCCAATCCCCGTTCCGGTCTTCCGGAGCGGGGATTTTTGTTGCCCCGGCGGGTTGCCGTGCGTCCGGGAGCAGCCCGTTCTGCCGCGGAAATCCGCCGATTTCACTTTCGCCGGGCACCTTTGCTAATGTCATACCTGCTTCATTCCTCCTTAGCTCAATTGGCAGAGCATTCGACTGTTAATCGAAGGGTTGCTGGTTCAAGTCCAGCAGGAGGAGCTCACCAAAAAGTCCCCGTCCTTCCAGCTGGAAGGACGGGGACTTTTTTATGTCAGACGAAATCCATTTCCACCTGCAGGAACCTCTCGGCCTCGGCGATGGCGGCCTCGAAGGCTTCCTTTTCCGTGGGGGACCGGCGCGGCTGCCGCGGGCTCCATTCGTGCGGGGCCGAGTGGATCCGCACAACTCCTGCGTCCGGCGGCGCGTAGAAGATTCCGAACCGCTGCACGGGCCATTCCGGGGAGGTTTCCGGGGCCACCAGCAGGGCCGCCTTGAACGCGGGGTTGAACCATTGGGCGATCGGCCGGCGGCGGTCCTCGGTAAAGAGTCCGGCGGCGTACAGGGCGGCCGACTGCTGTCCCATCTGGGCGCACAGCCGCTCCCACCACAATGGCAGGATCCCGGCGTCGCACCGTTGCCATGTGGCCGGAAGCGGCGGTTGATCCTGCCAGCTGGGCACGGACACATTTTATCGCGGGAGGGGCGCAGCGGGGCAGATGCCGGGCAGGTGGCGCTCCGGTGGCTGCGGGCTAAGGCCGGTCACGGTCCCGGCGCCAGGGCCCCGGGTTGACGCGGTACAGCAGTGCCGCGCCGGCCACCGCGCCGAGCGCGATGCCCATGGCGGGGTTGCCGAGGGCACGCCCCGCGAAATAGCCCACGACGGCGCCCAGCACCACGCCGAGGAAGAGCCCGCGGCCGTTGCGGTGCGGTGTGCGGGTCATGGCTTCCTTCCCGGTACCTGGCCGGACTGGCCGGAGGTGCAGTCCATGGAGTGCTTCAGTGGATTGAGGGTACCGTGCGCGGGCGGACCACCAGCCAGAGGGCCGCGATGGCCAGCAGGATACAGGCGGCCTGCACAGCCCCCATGGGCGTGGCACTGGTGATGCCCAGCCAGCCCACCACCGGCGAAATGAGGCCGGCCATCATGAAGGTGGCTGCACCCAGCAGGGACGCCGCGGTGCCTGCCTGGGAGGCGTGGCCGGCAAGCGCCAGGACCTGGACGCAGGGGAACATGAATCCGGTGCCCATGATGTAGAACCACAGCGGCACCATGACGCCCCACAGGCCAAAGCCCAGCTGGTCGAACAGCACGATCAGCATGGCCATGAGGAACAGCCAGGCCGTGGCTCCGGCCAGGATCCATTGCGGGGGCACCCGGCGGATGAGGCGGGAGCTGGTTTGCACCCCGGCCACGATGCCCAGGGAGTTGATGCCGAACAGCAGGCCGTATTCCTGCGCGGAGAACCCGAACACGTCCTGGAACAGGAAGGGTGAAGCGGAGAGGTACGTGAAGAGCCCGCCGAAATTCAGCCCCGCCACCATGAGCAGGCCCACGAAGATCCGGTCGCTGAAGAGCACGCGGTAACGCTGCCGGACGGTCATGCCGCTCTGGCCGCGCTTTTCCGGGGGGAGGGTCTCGCGGACCAGGAACAGCGCGGCGATGATGACCAGGGTGCCGTAGGAGGCGAGGAAGACGAAGATCCCGGGCCACTCCATCACCAGCAGCAGCTGCGATCCGATGACCGGTGCCAGGATCGGTGCCAGGCCGTTGACCAGGCTCATCCGGGAGAACATCCGCACCATGGCATACCCGGAGAAGAGGTCACGCACCATGGCCATCGCAACCACGCCGCCGCCGGCAGCGCCGACGCCCATCAGCACCCGGAAGATGCCCAGTGTGGTGATGTCCGTGGACAGGGCCGCTCCCAGCGACGCGGCGATGTGCAGGGCCGTGGCCAGGATCAGCGGATACCTCCGGCCGAACTTGTCGCTGAACGGTCCCACCACCAGCTGCCCGAAGGCAAAGCCCACGGTCGTCCCGGCCAGGGTCAGCTGGACCTGCGCCTCGGTAACCCCCAGGCTCGCCTCCAAGGCGGGAAACGCCGGCAGGTAGAGGTCGATCGTGAACGGACCCAGGGCCGTCAGCGCACCGAGAAGGAGGATGTACAGAAGCTTCCGGCGTCGGCTCAGCAAATCGCCCGGATTGGAGGGAGTGGTCACGGATGTCAATCCTAGGCCCGGCGGGCAGTGATTTTCAGCGTTGTAGGCCGCGCCGCCCGGCAAGCCCCGAAAGTTCGCCCTGAACCTGAATGATAGTTTTGTGCCGGGGACTGTGCCGAGCACTTTCCTGCAGGACACGGAAGCCGGATCGAACAAAACCAGTAAGGCGGAACCGATGAGCGGACGTCACAGCGGGGGCACCAGCCCCGGATTGCGCATCACCGCGCTGCCCAGGACGCTAAAACTCCTCTTCCGGCTGGCCCCGCGCCAGCTGAACGACGAGATCGCCTTCGCCAAGTTCGAGCTCAAGCGCAAAGGCGTCCAGGTGGGCGTCGCTGCCGCCTTCTTCGCCGTTGCACTGGTTTTCCTGTCCTTCCTGGTGGTCGGGCTCATCGTCGCGGCCATCATGGGTTTGGCCACCATCATGCCCGCCTGGCTGGCAGCCTTGCTGGTCTCCGCGGCGTTCCTGCTCATAGCCCTCATCGGCGGCCTCATCGGGCTGCGCAAGTTCAAGAAGGCCATGCCCCTGCTTCCGGAAGAAACCATCCGGGGCATCAGGCACGACGTCGGTGTCGCCAAGGAAGGCTCCGCCTTCAACGCCGCGGTCCTCGACCCGGACAGCCCCGAGGCAAAGGCTGCCAAGGCCGCCAAGGAGCAGGCCGCCGCCAAGGCCAAGGCCGAGAAGGCGGCGAAGGCGGCAGAGCACGACAAGGAATTCCCGCACGCTTCCGAACCGGAGCTGGCGCGCCGCCTCAACCAGCGCCGCCACCACCTCACCGAGGTCCGCGACGAGCTCGGCAGCGAGCTGGACGTCAAGACGCAGGCGCAGTACCTGCTCGCCGCAGCCCAAGGCAAGGTCCGGCAGGGCCAGGTCCTCGCCCTCCGCGCGAAGGACGCCGCCGGTGCACGGCTGGCCGCGCTCTCCGGCTCCACCGGGAGACTGCAAAAACGCTGGAAGCCGCTGGCGGCCCTGGCTGCCGCCGGGACAGTGCTGCTGGTCCTGCTCCGGAAGCTGATCCGGACTTGCTAGCATTCGGCAGCCGGGCGCCGGCGTGCCCGCCGGCCACGAAAAGACCGCGCCAACCAGGCAGCAGGAAGGAAGGGGGACGGGTGAAGTTCATTGGTGCCGGCTCCCGTCCCGGCCGCCCGCAGGTGGACCACGACGTGGTCTTCACCATCCCCAACCTGCTCACCGTGGTGCGGTTCATGGGCGTTCCGCTCTTCATCTGGCTGGTCCTGGCGCAGAAGGAATACGGTGCCGGAGTGGTGGTCCTTGCCGTGATGGCAGGAACCGACTGGATAGACGGCTATGTGGCCCGCCGGTTTGACCAGGCGTCGAAATTGGGTCGCGTCCTGGACCCGATCGCCGACCGCCTCGCCATGATCGCCGTCGCCGTCACCCTGGTGATTGCCGGCGTCGTGCACTGGCTCTACCTGGCCGCGCTGGTGGTTCCGGACGCCGTCCTGCTGGTCCTGACCCTCTCCCTCTTCCACGGCCACCCGGACCTTCCCGTCAGCGTGGTGGGGAAGGTCCGCACGGGGCTGCTGCTGCTGGGGACGCCGATGCTGCTCCTCTCCCGGCTGGAGACCGGGTTCTCTGACGGGCTGTTTATTGCCGCCTGGATCGTGCTGGGCCTGGGCCTGCTGGGCCACTGGATTGCCGCCTACAACTACTTCTGGGCAATGCTCCGCAAGGGCAGGGCGCGCAGCAGCCACGACGACGGGACCGCCTGATGGTCTGGGTGGCCGTCGCCCTCGCGGTTCTCGGCGCCTTCTGCCTCGCCCTCGGTGCCCAGCGCCAGGGCAGCGCCGTCAAGGCGGACACCGGCGGCCTGGCATTGAGTTCCAACGGCTTCCTCCGCCTGCTGCGGAACCCCCGCTGGGTCTTCGGGCTCCTGCTGCTCGGGGCCGGCATGGCGATGAACGCCGTCGCCCTCGTCTCCGCCCCGCTGACCGTCGTGCAGCCCATCGGGGCCATTGCCCTGGTGATCACCACCATCGTCAACGCCCGCGACCAGGACCTCACCATCAACCGCGCCACGGTGGTGGCCATCACCGCCTGCGTCACCGGGTCCGCGCTCTTCGTCCTGCTGGCGGTCACCGTCACCCAGGAAAACCACCATGTCAGCGTGGAGGACGAGCTCACCATCGTGCTGCTGCTGGCGCTGGCCGTGGGACTGTTCGGCACCCTGGCGGTCATGTTCCGGCACCGGATGAACGCTTTCGTGTACATCCTGGGAGCCGGTGTGCTGTTCGGATTCGTGGCGGTGCTGACCCGGATCATCGGCAAGCACCTGCTGGATCCCAACGGGCTGTTCCTGCTGAACGTGCCCTGGTATTCGGTGGTCGCGATTATCGCCGCCGGCGGACTGGGGTCCTGGTTCGTCCAAAGCGCATACTCCACCGGGCCGCCGGACCTGGTGATCGCCGGGCTGACTGTGATCGACCCCATCGTGGGCATTGCCATCGGCATTGTTATCCTCGGCGAACTCCGGCCGGATGTGCACGCCGTTATGGCAATTGCCATGGGAACCGCCGCTTCCCTTGCTATCGTTGGGGTTATCGCCCTTTCCCGCCACCACCCCGAGGTCACCAAGCGCAAGAAGGACGCGCGGAAGACCGCGGGCAGGCCCTCACACTAGACCGTCCACCGATCCAGCAAGTCCACGAAGCCGGGTACAACCACGCCGGGCCAGCCGTGCTGCCAGTCATCGCTGTCCGCACCGTGACCATCAGGAGCTTTCCACGTGACCACGCCAGCCGACCAGCCGCCACTGACCATCCTGATCGCCGCGGACACCTATCCGCCCCATATCAATGGCGCAGCCCAGTTCGGCTACCGCCTGGCCAAGGGCATGACAGGCCGGGGCCACAACGTGCACGTGCTGGCCTGCCGGGACAGCAAGGGCAAGAGCTACACGGAATTCCGTGACGAGGCCACGGTGCACCGCCTGCGCTCCCACGCCGCCCCCACCCATGAATACTTCCGCATCTGCTTTCCCTGGGAAATCAAGAAGGAAATCAGCCTGCTGTTCGACCGCGTGAAGCCGGACGTGGTCCACATCCAGAGCCACTACATGATCGGTGAGCACGTCCTGTACGAGGCTGTGAAGCGCGGTGTGCGGATCGTGGCCACCAACCACTTCATGCCGGAAAACCTCAACCCCTTCCTGCCGTTCCCGCAGTGGTTCAAGGACATCATCGGCCGCATCTCCTGGAAGGACATGGGCAAGGTGATGGGCCAGGCGGATGTGATTACCACCCCCACGCCGCTGGCGGCCAAGGCCATGCACGAGCATGCGTTCCTCCGCAAAGTCCTGCCGCTGTCCAACGGCATCGACTCCGCAGCCTATGAGCTGCAGCCCGGCGAGGTGATCGAACCGCACCCGTACCCCACCGTCATGTTCGCCGGCAGGCTCGCGGAAGAGAAACACGTCGACGTCCTCATCCGGGCCATCGGCAAGACCCCGGCGGAACTGAACGTGCACCTGGAGATCGTGGGCAGCGGCGAGGTCCGGACCGCCCTGGAGGAACTCGTGCAGCGGCTGGGCCTGGGCAGCCGGGTGAAGTTCCTGGGCCTGGTCAGCGACGAGGACCTGCGGAAGGCCTACATCAAGGCAGACCTTTTCTGCATGCCGGGCACTGCCGAGCTGCAGTCGCTGGTGACCCTCGAGGCCATGTCCGCCTCCACCCCGGTTGTTCTGGCGGACGCCATGGCGCTGCCGCACCTGGTGCGCGACGGCGAGAACGGCTACCTCTTCACCCCCAACGACAGCGATGACCTGGCCAAGAAGATCACCCAGATCCTCCAGCTGCCCAAGGACCAGCAGCAGGCCATGGGCAAGGCCAGCCGGGCGATGGTGGAACCCCACAGCATCCAGGGCACCCTGCAGACCTTCGAGGACCTCTACCGTGGCGCCAGCTATGAGGACAAGGTGGTCTAAAACCGCGCCCGGGTTTTGCTAGAGTGTTTTTGCCCTGCCGCCGCAGTTCGTTTTCGCTGCGGCCGGGCAGCACGGGGCTATAGCTCAGCTGGTTAGAGCGCGGGACTCATAATCCTAAGGTCCTCGGTTCAAGTCCGAGTAGCCCTACTCCAGAAACCGCGGCCGACGATCCACGTCGGCCGCGGTTTTCTTTGTTAAGCGCCCAATGTGCGGTATGTTACTGACCAGTAACTTATCCCGCTCCGCTTCGGAGAGTACCGGCCGCTGAACACCTGGAGGGCAACCATGTCCACGCCTGCTGCAGACCCCTTTGACCTTCCCTACGCCGACGGCGACTTCTTCGCCTTTGAGCAGCTGCTCACCGCCAAGGAACAGGACCGGCTGGCCGAAGTCCGGGACTTCCTGGCCCGGGAAGTGCGGCCTATCGCCGTGGACTTCTGGAACCGGGGCGAGTTCCCGATGGACCTCATTCCCAAGCTCGCCGAGATTGACCTGGTCAGCCCGGTCCGGCGGCAGGGCTGCTCCAACCTGTTCGCCGGCCTGCTCCACGCCGAAGTAACCCGCGCCGACGCCTCCATCGCCACCTTCATGGGCGTCCACGACGGGCTCTTTACCGGGTCCATCGAAACCCTCGCCTCGCAGGAACAGAAGGACGCGTGGCTTCCCGATATCTACGCCATGAAGAAGATCGGAGCCTTCGGGCTCACCGAGCCGCTGGGCGGCAGCGACGTGGCAGGCGGTACGCGGACCACCGCGCGGCAGGACGGCGGCAGCTGGATCCTCAACGGTGCCAAGCGCTGGATCGGCAACGCCACCTTCTCCGACTGGGTGGTTCTCTACGCCCGCGACGTGGATGACAACCAGGTCAAGGGCTTCCTGGTGGACACCTCGCTCCCCGGGTTCAGCGCCGAAAAAATTGAGAACAAGATCTCCCTCCGCACCGTCCAAAACGCCGACATCACCCTGGACAACGTGGTGGTGCCCGACTTCTTCAAGCTGGAGCACGCCAACAGTTTCCGCGACGTCAACAAGGTCCTCAAGGTCACCCGCCTCGGGGTTGCCTGGCAGGCGGTGGGCCAGCAGCTGGCAGCCTTCGACGTCGCCCGGCGCTACGCGGTGGAGCGGCACCAGTTCGGCCGGCCGCTGGCATCCTTCCAGCTGGTACAGAGCCAGCTGGTCACGATCCTGGGCAACGCCGTCAGCTCCATGGGAATGATGGTCCGGCTCTCCCAGCTGGAAGACGCAGGCATGGCCAGGGACGAGCAGTCCGCGCTGGCCAAGGCCTTCACCACAGAGCGGATGCGTGACAGCGTGGCCATCGGCCGCAGCATCCTGGGAGGCAACGGGATCGTGACGGACTACGGAATGGCGAAGATCTTTGCCGACGCCGAGGCCATCTACTCCTACGAGGGAACCGCAGAAATCAACACGCTGGTCACCGGCCGGGCCGTCACCGGCATTTCCGCCATCGTCTGACCCGGCTGCTTTCCATGGCCGGTCGCCTTTGCGTGACCCGGAGGCGCTAGGGTGGGGCGCCCAGGGGCAGGAGGATGGAAGGCCTCATATCCGTGACAAACTGCAGGGGATTGACGTAGGCGTCGCCGCGGCGCACGCCCCAATGGATGCAGGCTGCAGTTCCGCAATGGCCGGGAAGCGCCGTGCCGACAACCTGGCCGGCACCCACTGCGGCCCCGGCAGCCAAGGTGCTCGCCACGGGTTCGAAGCTGCTGCGAAGCCCGTTCCCGTGGTCGATGGTGATCACCGGGCGGTCAACCACGACGCCCACGAAGCTGACCGTACCGGCCGCCGGGGAGGTGACCGCCGCGCCGTCGTGCGCTGCCCCGAGGTCCACGCCCCTGTGTCCGCTCAACCATGGCTTCGGGGGAGGATCGAAAGCCCGCAGCACACGCGGCCGGGGAGCCAGCGGCCACTGCCAGGAGGGTGCGGCGACATCGGGGCCAATGCCCCCGGCCGTCGTCGTCTCCGCAATCGTCCCCAGCGCAGTCGAGGGGGAACCGGGGCTGAACGGCGGGGGCTGTGCTGCGGACCCCACCGAAGCGGGGAGCATCAGCAGTGCGGCCAGGAGGAGCTGGGGTTTCATCTGGCCAGCATGCGCCCGGAAAAGCGGGGCGGGCAGGCGTGGCGGGACCTATGTGGATAAGCCGTTCCTGCGGGCCGCCCCTGTCCGGCGGAAGCGGGTCCCTGTAGTACACTTGGTGGAGCAGTTTGCTGCGCCCTCAACGCTTCCCGTACCAGTGGATCACCCCTGCGGTGCATTTGCCTGTCCGGATTGCGTCGGCACGCCCCATTCAGGAGTGTGGGGGAGCGGCAGCTGACTACGCGCATCCAGCCCTCCACAAGGTGAAAGCCCCGGCCCAGCCTTTGGCGGATCATGCCTCCTGCGGTCCGTGCCCTCCGGCGCGGATGGGAAGCGTGATGGATGCCAGGAGCACGGCCCGAACCGGGCCACGCTAAATCAACCGTCAACTATTGGCAGGGTAAGAAGCCTGAGGGCTCTCTCATGAATGACCTGCCGGAAGGAGCGTCGGCATGCCCGTCGTAACCATGCGCCAGCTGCTTGACAGCGGCGTCCACTTTGGACACCAGACCCGCCGTTGGAACCCGAAGATGAAGCGCTTCATCTTCACCGAGCGCAACGGCATCTACATCATCGACCTGCAGCAGTCGCTGTCCTACATCGACCGCGCCTACGAGTTCGTCAAGGCCACTGTTGCCCACGGCGGTACCGTGCTCTTCGTCGGCACCAAGAAGCAGGCCCAGGAAGCAATTGCCGAGCAGGCAACCCGCGTTGGCCAGCCCTACGTCAACCAGCGCTGGCTCGGCGGTATGCTGACCAACTTCCAGACCGTCGCCAAGCGCATCCAGCGCATGAAGGAACTCGAAGAGATCGACTTCGACGACGTCGCCGGTTCCGCGTACACCAAGAAGGAGCTGCTGCTCCTCAAGCGCGAGCTCACCAAGCTCGAGTCCAACCTCGGCGGTATCCGCAACCTGACCAAGGCACCGTCCCTGCTCTGGGTCGTGGACACCAAGAAGGAACACCTCGCCGTTGACGAGGCCAAGAAGCTGAACATCCCGGTTGTGGCCATCCTGGACACCAACTGCGATCCGGACGAAGTCGACTTCCCGATCCCGGGCAACGACGACGCCATCCGCTCCGTGAACCTCCTGACCCGCGTTGTTGCCGACGCTGTTGCCGAGGGCCTCATCGCCCGCAACAACCGCGGCTCGGGTGCTGCCGAAGCTCCGGAAGAGCCGCTGGCCGAGTGGGAGCGCGAGCTCCTCGAAGGCAGCAAGGCCGAAGAGGCTGCTGCCCCTGCCGCGGCCGAAGAAGCTGAAGCTCCGGCTGCTGCCGAGGCTCCCGCCGACGACGCCAAGTAAGACAACTAAATCCGGATTCTCCGCGCTGCCTGCAGCCGGAGCTGCTGACAGGATGGCCGCCCATGAAAATGGGCAGCCGTCCTGTCGGTCCGTACACCACAACAAATTTCTAGACAGAGGGGTTCACATGGCGAACTACACTGCCGCGGACATCAAGGCCCTGCGCGAGCGCACCGGCGCCGGCATGATGGACGTCAAGAAGGCTCTTGACGAAGCCAACGGCGACGCCGAGAAGGCCATCGAAATCATCCGCATCAAGGGCCTCAAGGGCGCCACCAAGCGTGAAGGCCGCTCCACCGCCGAAGGCCTCGTTGCTGCCAAGGTCAGCAACGGCGTCGGCGTCATGATCGAGGTCAACTGCGAGACCGACTTCGTTGCCAAGGCTGACAAGTTCATCCAGCTGGCTGACAAGGTCCTGGCCGTTGCCGTCGAGTCCGGCGCTGCCGACCTGGAGACCCTGCTCGCCACCGAGGTCGACGGCAAGCCGCTGTCCGAGGTCGTCGTCGAAGAAGGCGCCGTCCTGGGCGAGAAGGTTGTTGTCCGCCGCATCTCCCGCGTTGAGGGTGCCACGGTCGACGCTTACCTGCACAAGACCTCCAAGGACCTGCCCGCCCAGGTTGGCGTGCTGTTCGCAGTCGACGGTGAAGGCGAAGCCGCTGCCACCGCCGCCCACGACGTTGCCGTGCACATCGCCGCGATGGCCCCGAACTACCTGACCCGCGAGGACGTTCCGTCCGAGCTGGTGGAGTCCGAGCGCCGCATCGCCGAAGAAACCGCCAAGGCCGAAGGCAAGCCGGAAGCCGCCCTCACCAAGATCGTGGAAGGCCGCGTGACCGGCTTCTACAAGGGCGAGGTCCTGGTTGACCAGGCATTCGCGAAGGACGCCAAGAAGTCCGTGGCACAGGTCCTCGAAGAGGCCGGTGTCAAGGGAACCGCGTTCACGCGTTTCCGCGTCGGCTCCTAGTCGAAACTGCAAGGGGGTGGCCACTTCGGTGGCCGCCCCTTTTGCATGCACGCAATCTGTGCGAAACGCCGCCGGTACCGGCCTTCGGTGCCGGCAGGATAACCTTTTTTTCAGAGTCATCAACGGGAAGGCATCATGGAAGCCGTCAACACTGTAATCCAGCCAGAGAAAAGCAGGCGCCGGGTCCTCCTGAAGCTTTCCGGCGAGGTCTTCGGCGGCGGGAAACTGGGCGTCGACCCGGAAACCGTCCGCGACGTCGCCAAACAGATCGCGGCGGCCGTCCCCGAGGTTGAAGTGGCCATCGTGGTTGGCGGCGGCAACTTCTTCCGCGGGGCAGAGCTGTCCCAGAGCGGCATGGACCGCTCCCGCGCCGACTACATGGGCATGCTGGGAACCGTCATGAACTGCCTGGCGCTCCAGGATTTCCTCGAGCAGGCCGGCGTGGAGACGCGTGTCCAGAGCGCCATCACCATGGGCCAGGTAGCCGAGGCCTACATTCCCCGCCGCGCCATCCGGCACATGGAAAAGGGCCGCGTGGTGATCTTCGGCGCCGGAGCCGGCCTGCCCTACTTCTCCACCGATACCGTGGCCGCGCAGCGCGCGCTCGAAGTGCACGCCGACGTCGTCCTGATGGCCAAGAGCGGAGTGGACGCCGTCTACACGGCCGACCCCAAGAAGGACCCTTCTGCCGAGCGGCTCGAAACCCTCAGCTACGACGACGCGCTCCGCCGCGACATCCGCGTCATGGACCAGACGGCCATGACCATGTGCAAGGACAACAACCTCTCCATGGTGGTCTTCGGCATGGAAGGTGAAGGCAACGTCACCCGTGCCATCCTCGGCGAAAAGCTGGGCACGCTGGTCACTGCCTAGCTGCGGCTAGGATGTTTTCAGGACAGTTCCGCCCCCTGCCTTTCCGGGCGGGGACGGAAACAGCAACCGAGAACCACGTGCACGGAGCCGGCGCCCCGGACTGCACCACAACCGTCAGGAGAGACCGTGATAGAAGAAACCTTGCTCGAAGCCGAAGAGAAGATGGACAAGGCTGTAGAAGTGGCCAAGGAAGACTTCGCCGCTGTCCGCACCGGCCGGGCCAACCCGGGCCTCTACAACAAGGTCCTGGTGGACTACTACGGTTCCCCCACGCCGCTGCAGCAGCTGGCTTCGTTCGCCATCCCGGATGCACGGACCATCCTGATCACCCCGTTCGACAAGACCGCGATGCGCGATATCGAACGCGCGCTCAGCGATTCGGAGGTCGGCGCCAACCCGTCCAACGACGGCAACGTCATCCGGATCACCATTCCGGAACTGACCAAGGAACGCCGCAAGGAATACGTCAAGATCGTCAAGACCAAGGGCGAAGACGCAAAGATCTCCATCCGCAACATCCGCCGCAAGGCCAAGGAAACCCTGGACCGGCTGGTCAAGGACGGCGAGGCCGGCGAGGACGAAGGCACCCGCGCCGAGAAGGAACTGGACAGCATCACCAAGGCCCACGTGGATGGCATCGACGAGCTGCTGAAGCGCAAGGAAGCAGAGCTGCTCGAAGTCTGATGGGCCAGGCAGATCAGGCCCCCGCACCACGGGCACGCACACGGGGGAAGCAGCCCAGGAGCAATCCGACGCCGAAGGCCGGCCGCAACCTGCCGGCCGCCGTCGTGGTGGGCCTTGCCATGCTCTTTGCGGTGCTGGGCGGACTGCTGTTCCTCCCGCTCGCCTTCGTTGCCGTCACCACGGCCTTCGCCGTCTTCGGCGTCTGGGAAATCTACCGGGCGCTTGAAGCCAACGGAACAAGGATGCCCATCGTCCCGGTGATGACCGGCACGGTGGCCATGCCGTTCGTGGCCTACTTCGGCGGCATCGAAAGCCTGCTGTTCGGCATGCTGCTCAGTTCCGTGGCCGTGCTCCTGTGGCGGTCCATCGAAAGCGCCGCAGGCTCGGCCAACAGTATTTTCGCCGGCGTCTTCACCCTGGGCTGGGTCCCGTTCTTCATCAGCTTTGCCGCGCTGCCGCTGCACGCCACCGGCGGGGCCTCCCCGCTGGGGCTCTGGCCGGGGGGACCATTCCCGAAGGCGCCTGGCAGATTGCGGTGATGCTCCTGCTGGTCGTGTCCAACGACACCTTCGGCTACCTCGTGGGCGCATCCCTGGGAAAGCATCCCATGGCGCCCAAGATCAGCCCGAAGAAGTCCTGGGAGGGGTTCGCCGGCTCCGTGGGCGGCGCCATGCTCATCGGCATCCTGGCCTGCCTGTTCATCCTCGACAAGCCCTGGTGGGTGGGGGTGGTGCTGGCAGTCGGTACCGTGGCCGCATCCACCGCCGGCGACCTCGCCGAATCCATGGTCAAGCGCGAACTGGGCGTCAAGGACATGAGCAGCATCCTGCCCGGCCATGGTGGAGTCATGGACAGGCTCGACTCCATCGTGTTTGCATCGCCGGTGGTCTTTGTCCTCTACGGACTGGTCGCCGGAGCCTGACACACACCCCGGCCGGACCGGCACCCCTAAACTGGTGCAGCGGCGCTCCGGCCGAAGAGCATTGAAGGAATCACAGTGGCATTGGACATTCATCGGCAGATCCCCGGGTCCTTTGAGCGCGTGCAGCGCGGCGAGTACGGATACAACGCCCGGCAGGTGGACCAGTTCCTGCAGCGCGCGCGGGTATCCCTGGAAACCCCCGAAGCCGCAACCCATCCGGTCAACAGCGCCGACGTCCGCGCCGTCTCCTTTGACCCGGTCAAGGGCGGCTACTCGGCCGCCGTGGTGGATGCTGCCCTGGACCGGCTCGAGGACGCCTTCGCCCGGCGGGAACGGGACGAACTGATTGCAGCCCAGGGCGAGGAAGCCTGGCTGCGGGAGATCGGGAACCTCTCCGGAATCCTCCGCGGGCGGCTGCACCGGCCCGACGGCGAGCGTTTCCGGCGCCCCGCCAAAAAGAAGGCGCGCAGCTACAACACTGCAGACGTGGACCGCCTTTGCCGGGAACTCGTGGCGTACCTGGAGCAGGACAAGCCGCTGAGCGTGGACAGTGTCCGCCGCGCGGTATTCCGGCCCGCCGTCGGCCGCGAAGGCTACGAGGAAGCCCAGGTGGATGCGTTCCTGGACCGCGTTGTGGAACTGATGGCCGCCATCGACTGACCGGCCGGGCCACCAGGGCTCAGCTTTCGCCCGGCGGGGTGGGGGACAGCGGCGCGAACCTGCGCCAGATTCCGGCGTAGCTGCGGTAGCCGTAGACGGACCAGGCAGCCACGAACGCGACGCCACACACTGCTCCCACGATGATCGCCGCGGTCATCCCCGCCCCGAACAACGTAAGCAGCAGGCCGGACAGGATGGCGATCAGGGCCGCGTTGGCGGTGGTCATGAAGATCATGCTGCTCCCGGCCACGTGGCTGAGCGCACTGCGGTTTCCGAAGAAGAAGTACGTGCGCGCCGAGCCTGCCTCGTCGTCGTGGTGTGCCGCCAGGAGGTACGGCGCCACGCCGGGGTCGAGGTCAACGTAGGCAGCCCGCAGCCTGTTCATCGCGGTCACGTACATGAGGTCTTCGTTGCCGACGTTCATCACCCGCACCTGGGTGAGCAGGCCCATCGCCACGTCAATGAAGAGGACAACCACGGCCAGCAGGACGAACGCCTCCGAAAACCTGGTGGCCTGGCCCACGAGGGCCACACTGACGATGCTGGCCGAGGTAAAGGTGAGGAACATGCTGATCCGGGTCAGCACCTCGCTCTGGGTGGTGCTGCGGGATGCCAGCAGCCCCCAGTGCTCAGTGGCGAGCAGTTGCGCCCGCACAGCCGGAGGCACCGGCTCCTGCCGGCCTAACGGACTTCCGCCGTCGGTGGACATGGCGTCATTGTCCACCCATCAGCGTTCCGTGGCCAGCGGCCGCTCCGGGGTGTGGAGGCGGGTCATGACCCGTGCCATGGTCTGCGGCACCCGCCCGGCCGTGGCGAGTGAAACCACCACCATCACGGCGAAGGCTGCGGGAACGCTCCACGCCGCCGGCTGCGCCAGCCATCCCGGGGTATTCCCGGCCCCTGCCACCGCGCTGGTGATCATGGCCCCGCCGCACAGGAGCCCGCCGGTCACCATCCCGGCGATGGCACCGGCGTCGGTCAGGCCCCGCCACCAGATCCCCAGGAGCAGGACGGGACACACGGTGGAGGCGGTAAAGGCGAAGACCAGGCCGACGCTGCCGGCGAGGGTGAAGGAATCGGTCAGAAAGGCAAATCCCAGCGGCACGACGGCGGACACCACCGCCGCGAGCCGGAATCCGTTGACGCCGGCGCCCAGGACGTCCTGGCTGATGACGCCGGCGAGGGAGACCACCAGGCCCGATGTGGTGGACAGGAACGCGGCGAACGCGCCTGCCACCACCAGCGCCGAGAGCAGCTCGCCGGCCGTCCCGCCCACCAGTTTCCCCGGGAGCAGGAGCACCACTGCGTCGGCCTGGCCGGAACGTGCCAGGTCCGGGGCGAACATCCGCGCCACCAGGCCGCAGGCGGTGGGAAACAGGTAGAAGACGGACAGCAGCCCCAGGACGATCAGGGTGGTCCGCCGTGCGGACTGCCCGTCCGGGTTGGTGTAGAACCGGACCAGCACGTGCGGCAGCCCCAGCGTGCCGAACAGCAGCGCCACCATCAGGGACACACCCTGGTAGAGCCCGGCGGGAGGCGCACCGGTGGGATTCACAGCCGGCGGCGACAGTTCGGGGGTGCCGCTGCCGGCCAGCATGAACACGATGAACAGCACGGGCACCGCCAGGGCTGTCAGCTTCAGCCAGTACTGGAAAGCCTGGACGAAGGTGATGGACCGCATTCCGCCCGCCACCACGGTGAGGCAGACGACCACCACCACGGCCACGGAGCCAACCCACGACGGCAGGCCGGTGGTGATCCGGATGGTCAGGGCGGCGCCCTGCAGCTGCGGGACGATGTACAGCCAGCCCACAAGCACCACCACCAGGCTGGTGACCTTCCGGACGGCCCGGGAGTCCAGCCTGGCCTCGGTGAAATCGGGGATCGTATACGCGCCGGAGCGCCGCAGCGGCGCCGCGACGAACAGCAGCAGCATCAGGTACCCCGCCGTGTATCCCACCGGAAACCACAACGCGTCGGTGCCGGACAGCAGGATGAGGCCGGCCACACCAAGGAAACTCGCTGCGGACAGGTATTCGCCGCCGATGGCCGAGGCGTTCCACCAAGGGCGCACCGTCCGCGACGCCACATCGAAGTCCCCCGTGGTGCGGGAAATCCGCAGGCCGTAGAAGCCGATCACAGCTGTGGCCACGGAAACCACGGCCAGTGCGGTGATTGCCACGCCGGGGTTCACTGCCGCGTCACCTGTCCCCGCCCGCCGGCACGATGACCGCGCTCACTGGTCACCGGCCAGGTCCCGGTAGCGGGCCTCGTTGCGGGCGGCCGTCCGGATGTACAGCCACGCACTGAGCCCGATCACCGGGTAGATGCCGGCCCCCAGCAGGAGCCAGGCGAACGGGATGCCCGCGATGCGGGCTTCGGCCAGGCCCGGAACTGTTGCCAGGAGCAGCGGAAATGCGGCAAGGATCAGCAGGAAGCCGAAGGCCACCACCAGCGCCAGCCGCAGCTGCGACCTGATCAGGGACCGGACGAAGACCTGGCCAACGTCCGATTCCAGGGCGGCTTCGCGGCTCTCCTGGGTGGCCCGGGCGGCGGTGGCGGGAGCTGTCACGCGGACCCTGGTCATGCGCTGGGCCTGATCCGGGTGGCCTCCAGCTTTTCCCGCACCAGGGGCAGGTGGCGCCTGCTGATGGGAAGGCTGGCACCTGCCACCATGACGCAGGGACCGTCGGCCGCGAGCTTCATGGAGGCGACGTGCTTGAGCGATACCAGGTAGGAACGGTGCGTGCGGATGAAACCGGCTTCCGCCCACTGCTGCTCAAGATCGGCCAGCGGAACCCGGATGAGGTAGCTGGCGTCGGCTGTGTGGAGCCGGGCGTAGTCTCCCTGCGCCTGCACGTACGTGACGTCGTCGCGCCTGATCATTTTGGTGGATCCGCCCTGGTCCACGGTGATCATCTCCGGCGAGCCGCCGCCGTCGCGCAGCTCTGCGATCCGGCCCACCGAACGGGCCAGGCGCTCCGCCCGGATGGGCTTGAGGAGATAGTCGACTGCGGCGAGTTCGAAGGCCGCGAGGGCATGTTCCTCGTCAGCGGTGACAAACACCACCGCCGGCGGGTTGCTGCTCCTGGAAATGGCGCGGGCGATGTCCAGCCCGGAGACCGCCGGCATGTGGATGTCCAGGAAGACGGCGTCCACTGACCCGGTGGACAGGGCCCGGAGGGCTTCGGTCCCGGATGTCGCGCGGAGGATTTTGCCGATCCGGCCGTCCCTGCCCAGCAGGAACGCGAGTTCTTCCAAGGCGGGCAGCTCATCATCAACGACGAGGACGTTAATCATCTTCCTAGGGTAGCTTTCCGGCGGCGGGCGCCGGATCAGGCATCATGGCCGGGCTGGGACTTGGGCACCCGCATGGTGATCAGGGTGCCTTCGCCGGGGGCTGTTTCGATGACCAGGCCGTGGTCGTTGCCGTAGACCTGGCGCAGCCGGGCGTCGACGTTCCGCAGCCCCACGTGTTCGCCGTCGGTGTGCCCGGCGAGCATTGACTGGAGCTGCGCGGGGTCCATGCCCACGCCGTCGTCCTCGATGGTCACCTCGGCGAACGCTCCGGCGTCTTCCGCGGTGATGCTGATGTGCCCCGGCCCCTCCTTGGCTTCCAGGCCGTGCCGCACGGCATTCTCCACCAGGGGCTGCAGGCTCAGGAAGGGGATCACCGTGCTCAGCACCTCGGGCGCCACCCGCAGGCTGACCTGCACCCGCTCGCCGAACCGGGCCCGCTCCAGCAGCAGGTAGCGGTCGATGCAGCGCAGTTCCTCGGCGAGCGTGGTGAAGTCCCCGTGCCGGCGGAACGAATAGCGCGTGAAGTCCGCGAACTCGACCACCAGTTCCCGCGCGCGCTGGGGGTCTGTGTTGATGAAGGAGGCGATGGCGTTGAGGGAGTTGTAGATGAAGTGCGGGCTGATCTGGGCCCGCAGGGCGCGCACCTCGGCTTCCATCAGCAGCGTCCGGGACGCGTCCAGCTCCGCCAGCTCCACCTGGACAGCCACCCAGTCCGCCACCTCGCCGGTGGCCCGCACCAGTCCGGCGCCGGCCGACGGCGCGAACGCCGCGACGGCGCCCACCACGCGGGAGTCTGCCCGTACGGGCGCGATCACGGCCGCAAGGCTGCCGCCGGTACCTTCCGCACCGGCCGGAAGCACGGCGGTCCGGCCGCCCGCCAGGACGGGGGCCGCAAGGTCCATCAGCCGGGGCTTCAGGTCATCGCCGGCGCCGTCCAGGCCAGGACTCCGGACGTGTCCGTGATGGCCAGTGCTTCCGAGCCCAGCAGGGTGCGCAGCTGCCGGCTGGCTTTCGCCGCGCCGGCCGGATTCAGGCCGCGCCGCAGGTGCTGGCCCGCCTGGGACGCCGCGTGCAGCGTATGGTAGGTGGCCCGTTCGGCGTCCGTGCCCAGGTCACGGAAGGACCGGAGCACTTTCGAGTCCCACGCCGACGACGACGGCAATGGCCATGGCGATGACGGCCACGGCTGCGGCGGTCAGGAGGGGGGAGTCCGGCATGGAGCCCAGCGTAGCGGCGGGTGCCGCTTGCCGCAGCATCCCGACCGCTGAGCGACCACGGCGGCGGTTCCACTGGAAACCTGCCGCGGGCACGCCGCACAGTGATTGGAGTCACACCAATGGTGTCCCTGACCAGGGCCGGCCGGCCGGTGTGTCCCGGCAAGTCTCAACGAGGAGGAATCATGGGTAACGATGCCCATACTCCGGACGCAGCGGCGTCCGTGGACTTTGAACAGGTCCAGTCGACCGGCCAGTTCCAGGAACTGCGCAGGCGTCACCGCAGCTTTGTCTTCCCCATGGCAGTGGCCTTCCTGCTGTGGTACTTCGCCTACGTCCTGCTCGCCGACTACGCCGTGGGATTCATGTCCACGAAGGTCTGGGGCAACATCAACATCGGCCTGATCCTGGGCCTGCTGCAGTTCGTCTCCACCTTCGCCATCACCGGGTGGTACGTCAGCTACTCCAACAAGCGCCTGGACCCCATTGCCTCGGAGATCCGGGACGAGATTGAAGGGCACGAATTCGACAAGCACGGCAACCGGGTGGGAGGAGCCAGCAAATGATCACCATTGCCGCGGCGGTGGACGTCGCCGCCCTCAAGGACACCACGCTGCTCAACATGGGCATCTTCGGACTCTTCGTCGCCGTCACCATGGTGATCGTGTTCCGTGCCAGCCGCAACAACAAAACCGCTGCCGACTACTACGCGGCCGGACGTTCCTTCACCGGCTCCCAGAACGGCACGGCCATCGCCGGCGACTACCTCTCCGCGGCGTCGTTCCTGGGAATCACGGGCGCCATCGCCATCAACGGATACGACGGCTTCATGTACTCCATCGGCTTCCTGGTGGCCTGGCTGGTGGCACTGCTCCTGGTGGCTGAACTGCTCCGCAACACGGGCAAGTTCACCATGGCGGACGTGCTGTCCTTCCGGCTCAAGCAGCGGCCCGTCCGGATCGCGGCCGCCATCTCCACCCTCGCCGTCTGCTTCTTCTACCTCCTCGCCCAAATGGCCGGCGCCGGCAGCCTCATTTCCCTGCTGCTGGGCATCAGCGACTGGGGCGGACAGGCCCTGGTGATCATCGTCGTCGGCGCCCTCATGATCATGTATGTGCTGATCGGCGGCATGAAAGGCACCACCTGGGTCCAGATCATCAAAGCAATCCTGCTGATCGCCGGCGCGGCCGTCATGACGCTCTGGGTCCTGGCCATCTACGGCTTCAACCTTTCCAGCCTGCTCGGCGCCGCGGTGGAAACCGCCAACAACCCGGCAGTCCTGAACCCCGGCCTGCAGTACGGCAAGACCGAAACGTCCAAGCTGGACTTCATGTCCCTGGCCTGGCCCTGGTCCTGGGCACGGCCGCCCTGCCCCACGTCCTGATGCGCTTCTACACGGTCCCGACCGCCAAGGAAGCCCGCAAGTCCGTGGTGTGGTCCATCTGGCTGATCGGCCTCTTCTACCTCTTCACCCTGGTGCTCGGCTACGGTGCAGCAGCACTGGTTGGTGCCGAGACCATCAAGAGCGCCCCGGGCGGCGTCAATTCGGCAGCACCGCTGCTGGCGTTCTTCCTGGGCGGGCCGCTGCTGCTGGGCTTCATCTCGGCTGTGGCCTTCGCAACCATCCTGGCCGTGGTGGCGGGCCTGACCATCACCGCCGCTGCATCCTTCGCCCATGACATCTACGCCAGCGTCATTGCCAAGGGCAAGGCCGACGCCGACACGGAGGTGAAGGTTGCCCGCCGGACCGTGGTGGTCATCGGCGTCCTGGCCATCCTGGGCGGCATCCTCGCCAACGGGCAGAACGTGGCCTTCCTGGTGGCCCTCGCGTTCGCCGTCGCGGCATCCGCCAACCTGCCCACCATCATCTACTCGCTGTTCTGGCGGAAGTTCACCACGCAGGGTGCCATCTGGAGCATGTACGGCGGCCTCGGCGCGGCCATCGTGCTGATCATCTTCTCCCCGGTGGTCTCCGGCGGCGCAACGTCCATGATCAAGGACGTGAACTTTGCCTTCTTCCCGCTGAGCAACCCCGGCATCGTCTCCATCCCGCTGGCCTTCTTCCTGGGCTGGCTCGGCACGGTGCTGGACAAGAAGCGCGAGGACACCGCCAAGCAGGCGGAGATGGAAGTCCGGTCCCTCACGGGAGTAGGCGCCGAGAAAGCCGTCGACCACTGACCATCCGCCCGCGGTTGCGCTGAACCCGCGGCCGCCCCGCAACGGAAAAGCCTCCGTGCCGAATCACTGGCACGGAGGCTTTTTCACCGCTGGTGGTGTCCGCCGGGCGGGGGAGTGGGTCCGTGTTCGCCGTGCGGCACTGCGAACTGGCCTGCCGTCGAGGCGGCGAGACCCGGCGTCGCGATGCCTGCCACCAGGACCGCGCCGGCGAAGGCCGCCAGCAGCAGCCGGCCGGGATGTGCGCCGGACGTCCCGGCTGCGGACGCCTGGCTCCCGTGCCGGCGCAGCCACGCCAGCGCCGCGATGATCATCAGCGTGAGCAGCAGGGCAGCCAGATGGCTCAGGTTGAGCCCCGCCGCGGCCGGTGCGCTGAAGAGCGCGGCGGCGGCATGGACAGCGGCGGCCGCCAGGAGGGTGGCCCGGGCCGCCCGGTTGTCCGGGAAGGTCCCCCGGGCCAGGTGGATTACAGCGGCCGCCAGCAGGCCGGCGCCCCAGAGCCCGGCGAGTCCGCCCGCGGCGAGCTGCCCCGGCCCTGCGGCTCCCACTGTCCCGGCGAAGAGGCTTGAGGAAATGGCCAGGTTGACGGTGCCGGCACCGAAGCCCGCGAAACCGGCGAAGAGCCGGACGGCGGCGGGTACCGGGCCCTCAGCGGCTTCCGGCGCTGCCCCCGGCTCCAGCGTCCGGGCGGGTGCGGTCCGGTTCATGATGACTAGGCCCGGGCGGTTGCCGGGGACTTGTCCAGCGAGAGGCCCACGCCCAGCAGCAGCACGGCGCTGGCAAGGTGCAGCACGTTGTCGGCGCCGTTCAGGGCGATGATGTTCAGCGGGGAGTTCAGCAGGAACAGCCCAAGCACGCCCACCAGCAGGTAGACGGCGCCGACGGTGGCGTTGACGGAACGGGCGATCGCGGTGCCCCTCAGCCCGGCGAAAAGGAGCGCCGCGCCGATGGCGAGGTGGATGACGTTGTGCAGTGGGTTGACTTCAAAAATGATGAGGTTGGCGCCCTCGGTGGCGGCGAAGCCGACGCCGGACGTGACGGCGAAGCCGAGGAGGCCCACCAGCAGGTAGACGGCTCCGAAGACGGTGGCGACGAGGCGGTTGGGTGAAGTGCGCATGGCCCGAATCCTTCCGGTAGGGCGGGGGAGGTGTTCCCCGCCGGACTGCGGGTCCCCGGCCGGGACCCTCGGAAGCGATTCGGACCACCCGGAAGTGCGGATGGGTAAAAGATCAGCAAACTTCCTAATGCGGATTCCCTGGTCAGGCTGCCGGCCTGAGCTTGATGTTGGTCATCTTCAGCTCGTCCGTGCCCTCGAACCGGTACGCCAGGTCAACGTTCCTGCCCTCGCACGTGATCAGGCCCACGATATCGGCAGACTTCACGCCGTTCTCCGTGGCCACCTGGAGGTCGTTGTACTCCGGCTCGCAGGTGTCGTCCATGTTGAGGCTGGCGATGCCGGAAATGAAGGACTCCTTGGACAGCTGCTCCTGCAGCGCGGGGTCAAGGTAGTCATCGTAGGCCTTGGAGCTGTCCCCGGCGATGACCAGCCTGGTGAAGCCGTCCGCAAGGCCTTTGGCCTGGTTCGTGGCGCTGCCCGCCACGTTGACCAGGATGACGATGCCCAGGCCCACCAGGAGCAGGACGCCGCCAATGGCCGTCAAGACGACCCACAGCCTGGGCCGCCTCCGTGCCGGCGGTTCCTCGCCGGGAAGGCCAAACGGGCCCGCCGCCGCGTACTGGCCCGGCTGCTGGGGGAGCTGCTGCTGGCCCGGGCCGGGATGGCCCGGCTGGTACGGTTCCTGGGGACTGCTCAAGGTGGAGCCTTTCCAAAAGTGGTGCTGCGATGCAGAGGTCCGGTTCCGGTCCCCGGCGGATTTCTGGGACAAGCCTATAACCCTGGCGCGCAGGCCCCCTTGCCGGCCCGCGTTCGCCGTCGTAATGCCCGCTCACTTATGGCGTACTTTCGGCAGACGCCTGCTCACTTGTGGCGCGAAGCAACCCTCCCGGCGGCAGCTGCCTTAACCGCGCGCGGACCCCCGTTCCAGCAGCGGCTGCACCCGGAACGGGATGAGCTCACCCATCGCAAGGGCAGTGTCAGCCCGCTCCACACCGTCACAGGCCAGGATCTTGCCGTTGATCCGGAAGAGGTCCTCGGCGTCCACTGCCACGACGCGCAGCAGCAGGTCTGCTGAGCCGGTGAGTCCATAGCCTTCCAGGATCTCGGGGATTTCCGCCAGCTGCCCTGCCAGCCGGGTGAGCTTCTGCTGCTGGACGTGAACGGAGATGAAGGCCATCAGCGGGTATCCCAGCGAGGCGGGATTGATACGCCGTTCGAAGGACAGGAAGACGTGTTTCTTCTCCAGCTGCGCCAGCCTCGCCTGCACGGTGTTCCGGGAGAGGCCAAGCTGCTGGGCGAGCGCCACCACCGTTTTCCGCGGGTCCTCCGCGAGGGCCGATAACAGCCGGGTGTCCGTGCCATCCAAAGCTTGCATAATGCGCAAAGCTAGCACGGTCCCGGCGCCCCGGACAGGGCATTTTGCTCAAGGATCGGTGTGGCAGTTGTACCTCCTGAGCATTGTGAGTAGGGTCACAATTATCCGGGGCAACGGCGCCCGGGAGGCCGGCAGGCCAGGAGCCATAAGTTCCAAAGCTGCTGGTCAACGACGTGAGAAGGTTGCGGGCTATCGTGTCTACAGACGAAACGGGCCAGGGCGGCGCATCCGCCCCACCAGTGCCCAGGGCACCTCCGGGCCGGCCGCCAGGCTGGTCCAGCTGATAACTCCTGCAGGGGAGCGGGTCAGCCACCCCGAGTTCGATTTCTGGGTCCGGGACATCACCGACGAGCAGCTCTGCTCCCTGTATGAGGACATGAGTGTCGTCCGGCGCATCGACCTCGAAGCCACGGCGCTGCAGCGGCAGGGCGAGCTGGGTCTGTGGCCGCCGCTGCTGGGCCAGGAGGCCGCGCAAGTCGGGTCAGCCCGGACCCTCCGCAGCGACGACTTCGTGTTTTCCAGTTACCGGGAAAACGGGGTGGCGTACTGCCGGGGCGTCGACCTGGTGGACCTGCTCCGGATGTGGCGCGGCAATGCCCCCTCCGGCTGGGACCCCTACACCGTCAACATGGCCACGCCCCAGATCATCATCGGTGCCCAGACCCTGCACGCGACCGGCTACGCCATGGGCATCCAGAACGACGGCGCCGGTTCCGTGGCCATCACCTACTTCGGCGACGGTGCCACCAGCGAAGGCGACGTCAACGAGGCCATGGTGTTCGCGGCCAGTTTCCAGGTCCCCGTGGTGTTCTTCTGCACCAACAACCATTGGGCCATCTCGGAACCTGTCAGGCTCCAGTCGCATATCCAGTTGGCGGACCGGGCTGCGGGCTTCGGAATACCCAGCCTGCGCGTGGACGGGAACGATGTCCTGGCCGTGATGGCCGCCACCCGCGTAGCGCTGGACCGGGCACGGCGCGGAGGCGGGCCCACCTTCATCGAAGCCGTCAGCTACCGGATGGGTCCACACACCACCGCGGACGATCCCACCCGTTACCGGGACCCCAACGAGCTCGAGGACTGGGCCGCCAAGGATCCCATCAGCCGGGTGGCGGCCCTCCTGGACCGCAAGGGACTGCTGACCGAAGGCCTGCAGCAACAGGTTAAGGACAAGGCTGACGCCGTTGCCCGCGAGATGCGCGACGGCTGCACCCGCATGCCGGATCCGGAGCCGCTGGACGTTTTCAAGCACGTGTACAGCACCCCCAATTCCTGGCTGGACCGGCAGCAGGACCACTACTCCCGTTACCTGGCTTCCTTCGGCGATCCCGACGCGGCCACTCTTGAAGAAGGTGCACGCTGATGACCCAGATGACCTTTGCCCGCGCCATCAACGCGGGCCTGCGGAAATCCCTTGAGAACGATCCGAAGGTGGTCCTCCTGGGTGAGGACATCGGCACGCTCGGCGGCGTGTTCCGGGTGACGGACGGGCTGCAGAAGGACTTCGGGAAGCACCGGGTGGTGGACACTCCGCTCGCAGAATCCGCCATTGTGGGCACCGCCGTCGGCCTCGCCTACCGGGGCTACCGGCCGGTGGTGGAGATCCAGTTCGACGGGTTCGTCTACCCGGCCTTCGACCAGATCGTCAGCCAGGTGGCAAAGCTGCACTACCGGACGCGCGGAGCAGTGAAGATGCCCATCACCATCCGGATCCCGTTCGGCGGCGGCATCGGCTCGCCCGAGCACCACTCGGAATCCCCGGAGGCCTACTTCACGCACACCGCCGGCCTCCGGGTGGTCTCGGTGGCCAACCCGCAGGACGCCTACACCGTCATCCAGCAGGCCATTTCCTGCGATGACCCCGTCCTCTTCTTTGAGCCCAAGCGGCGCTACCACGACAAAGCCGACGTGGACGAGTCGGCCGGTCCCGGTACGGCCCTGCCCATGGACAGGGCGCGGGTCCTCACCGAGGGCTCGGACGTCACGCTGGTTGCCTATGGTCCGCTGGTGAAGACCGCGCTGGATGCCGCCACCGCTGCCGCCGACGAGGGCATTTCCATCGAGGTGATCGACCTTCGCTCGCTGGCACCCGTGGACTACGAAACGGTCGTGGCCTCGGTCAAACACACCGGGCGGCTCGTGGTCACGCACGAAGCCGGCCAGTCGGGCGGGCTGGGCGCCGAAGTGGCCGCCAGCATCACTGAACGCTGCTTCTACCACCTCGAGGCGGCCCCGGTGCGGGTCACCGGCTTCGACATCCCGTACCCCTCCTCAAAGCTTGAGATGCACCACCTACCCGGCCTGGACCGCATCCTGGACGGCGTGGACCGCGCGCTGGGCCGCCCCAACTCCCTCAGCGGGCTGGAAGGATGAGCAGCACCATGATCAAGGAATTCCGGCTCCCGGACCTGGGTGAGGGACTCACCGAGTCAGAAATCCTCAGCTGGAAGGTGGATGTAGGCGATACCGTGAGCCTGAACCAGGTGATTGCCGAGGTGGAAACGGCCAAGGCGGTGGTGGAGCTGCCGTCGCCGTTCGCCGGCGTTATCAAGGAACTGCATGAACAGCCGGGCACCATCGTGGAGGTTGGCAAGCCCATCGTGTCCTTCGAAGTGCCGGACGACGCCGGGACGCAGCCTTCAGTGCCTGCCGACGCTTCCCCGGGCGGTGGGGAAGCGACGGCCGAGACTCCCAAGAGGCAGCCGAACCTGGTGGGGTACGGCGCCGTCGTCGAAAGCTCCGGACGTCCGGTGCGCCGCCCCCGGAACCTTCAGGCGCCGGAGAGCGCCCTGCCCACATCCGCAACGGCAGAGCCCAATGCCCCAACCGTTGAGCCCGTCGAAGCCGGCCCGGCGGACTCCATGCCCGCGGAAACCCGGCGTGCGGAAGCCGAAACCCCTGCGCCGGAGCGCGGGCACCAGGGCGAGCGGCCCCGGTCGACGCCCCCGGTGCGGAAGCTGGCAAAAGATCTCGGGGTGGACCTGGCGCAGGTGGCCGGAACCGGGCCCAACGGTCTTATCACCCGGGAGGACGTCCAGGCTTTCCTTGACGGCACATCCGCGGAGGGACCGGACACTGCCCCGGCGGCCGCGGCCACCCGGATCCAGCAGGAAGCGCGGGAGACCCGGACTCCCATCAAGGGTGTCCGGAAGTTCATGGCAGCGGCCATGGTGGACAGTGCCTTCACGGCGCCGCATGTCAGCGAGTTCCTGACGGTGGATGTCACTCCCGCCATGGAGCTGCTGGCCAAGCTCAAAGCCGGCAGTGCGTTTTCCGGGGTAAAGCTCACGCCGCTGACCCTGGCCGCCAAGGCGGTGCTCATCGCCCTGCGGCGCAACCCCGCCCTGAACGCGAGGTGGGACGAGGCCAGCCAGGAGATCGTCACCTTCAACTACGTGAACCTGGGAATCGCCGCAGCCACGCCCCGCGGCCTGACGGTGCCCAACATCAAGGACGCTGATGCGCTGTCCCTGCACCAGCTGGCGGAAGCCCTGACAGACCTTACCGAGACTGCCCGGGCCGGAAAGACCGCGCCCGGAGACCTGTCCGGCGGCACTATCTCCATCACCAACATCGGCGTTTTCGGCATTGATGCCGGCACGCCCATCCTCAATCCCGGCGAAGCGGCCATCCTGGCTATGGGGGCTGTGCGGACCATGCCCTGGGAGTACCGCGGCGAGGTGGCACTGCGGCAGGTCCTGACGCTCAGCCTGTCCTTCGACCACCGCCTGGTGGACGGCGAGCAGGGCTCCCGCTTCCTTGCCGACGTCGGCGCGATCCTGGCCGAACCCGGCATGGTCCTGACCATGGTGTAGTGCAAAGGCGGACCCCTCGTCAGGCCCCTGGGCTAGGGGGCCTGCGGAATGCGGACAAGGAGGGCGGCCAGGGCCATCCCCTCCAGCAGCGGGCGGGCTGCAGCGGTGCTAATCCTGCGGCCGTGGCTGCGCACCGAGTGCGGGGTGGAGTTGATGAGGCCGAACGTGGCGTGCGCCCGCATCCGAAGTTCCGGGATGTCGACGTCCGGGTGGACGCCGGCGAGGACCTCCACCCACACCTCCACATAGCTCCGCTGGAGGGCGCGGACCGCCGCCTGGTCCTGCTCCGACAGGTTGCTGAAATCGCGGTCCTGCACCCGGATCACGTCCGGCTTGCCCAGGGCGAAGTCCACTTGGAATGCCACCAGCCGCTGCAGCGCGGCCAGGGGATCGGGACTGGCCTCCACCACCTGGCGGCCACCGTCCAGCAGTTCCTGGCTGACCGTCAGCAGCAGGTCGGCCAGGACTGCCTGCTTGCCGGGGAAGTGGCGGTACACGGCCGGGCCGCTGACTCCCGCCGCCGCCCCCAGGTCCTCCAGCGATACCTTGTTGAACCCGTTCACCGCGAACAGCGACGCGGCGGCAGCGAGCAGGGCCTGGCGGCGGTTCTCCTTCGCCTTGCTGCGCTGGGTCGATGGGCCGCGGCCGGCTGGTCTGCGCTCGCCGGTCTGCGTGGCTTCGGTGCTGGGCACTTTTCCTCCTCAGGACCCGCAGATTCTAGCAAGCCGGCCCATGTGTTGGACATCACAGTTACGAGAGACTAACCTGAATTTCAGTTATTCGGCACTAACCGAGTTGGATGAATCCGGCTTGGTTCATCGAGGAACGGACCCGTCAATGGAGACCCTTGTCAGCAGGATCAACCCGGCCAGCGAGGCGTTCGGTGCCAACAGCCGGGCCCAGAGGGAGCTGGCCGGGAGCTTCGGAAACGGCTGGCCGAGGCAGCGCTGGGCGGGCCGGAGAAGTCCCGGCAACGCCATGCAGCCAGGGGCAAGCTGCTGCCCCGGGAGCGCATCGACCAGTTGCTGGATGACGGCAGCCCCTTCCTTGAAATCGCGCCGCTGGCGGCAAACGGCATGTACAACGACGAAGCCCCCGGGGCGGGCGTGATCGCCGGGATCGGCCTGGTACATGGCCGCCAGGTGCTGGTGATCTCCAACGACGCGACGGTCAAGGGCGGCACGTACTATCCGATGACGGTCAAGAAGCACCTGCGGGCCCAGGAGATCGCCCTCGAAAACCGGCTTCCCTGCATCTACCTTGTGGACTCCGGCGGGGCGTTCCTGCCCAAGCAGGACGAAGTTTTTCCGGACCGGGACCACTTCGGCCGCATCTTCTACAACCAGGCGCGCCTGTCTGCGGCCAAGGTCCCGCAGATCGCGGCGGTCATGGGTTCCTGCACGGCCGGCGGAGCCTACGTTCCCGCAATGAGTGACGAGACCGTCATCGTCCGCAACCAGGGCACCATCTTCCTGGGCGGCCCGCCGCTGGTGAAGGCGGCCATCGGCGAAATCGTCAGCCCGGAGGAACTCGGCGGCGGGGAGGTCCACTCCAGGATTTCCGGTGTGACGGACCACCTGGCCGAGAACGACCACCACGCCCTTCAGATCATCCGGGACATCGTGGCCACGCTGCCGCCCCCGGCCCCGCCCGCGTGGCAGGTGGAACCCGCCGTCGAACCTGTTGCCGGCGTGGAAGAGCTGTACGGCGCCGTACCCACGGACGTGAACGCCCCCTACGACGTGCACGAAGTCATCGCACGGCTGGTGGACGGCAGCACCTTCCACGAATTCAAGAAGGACTACGGCACCACGCTGGTCACCGGCTTCGCCCGTCTGCACGGACACCCCGTGGGCATCGTGGCCAACAACGGCGTGCTGTTCAGCGAGTCCTCCCTCAAGGGCGCACACTTCATCGAACTCTGCGACCAGCGCGGCATTCCGCTGCTCTTCCTTCAAAACATCTCCGGCTTCATGGTGGGCCGGGACGCGGAGCAGGGCGGCATCGCCAAGAACGGGGCCAAAATGGTCACCGCCGTGGCCACTGCCCGGGTCCCCAAGCTCACGGTGGTGATCGGCGGCTCCTTCGGCGCAGGGAACTATTCTATGTGCGGCCGCGCCTATTCACCGCGGTTCCTGTGGATGTGGCCCGCGGCCCGGATCTCCGTGATGGGCGGCAACCAGGCCGCCAGCGTGCTGGCCACCGTCAAGCGGGACCAGTACGAGGCTGCCGGGGAGGAATGGCCGGAACAGGCCGAGGAGGAGTTCAAGGCCCCCATCCGGCGGCAGTACGAGGACCAGGGCAGCCCCTACTACTCCACCGCCCGCCTGTGGGATGACGGCGTGATCGACCCCGCAGACACCCGCACTGTCCTGGGACTGGCGCTCGACGTCGTCTCCCGCACCCCGCTGCCGGACACCTCCTTCGGCCTCTTCCGGATGTGAGCACGAACATGACCGCACCCACCGACGTCTCAACACCGGCCGCACCCGTCGCCGGAACCCCACTGTTCGGCACCGTCCTGGTGGCCAACCGCGGCGAAATCGCCTGCCGGGTAATCCGGACGCTGCGCGCGCTCGGCATCCGGTCCGTCGCCGTGTACAGCGATGCCGACGCCGGCGCCCGCCACGTGCGGGAAGCCGACACTTCCGTGCGCATCGGCCCGGCCCCTGCCGCCGACAGCTACCTCAACATCGGGGCGGTGCTCGCAGCCTGCCGCGAAACAGAGGCCCAAGCGGTGCACCCCGGCTACGGCTTCCTCAGCGAGAACGCCGATTTCGCCCGGGCACTGGAAGACGCCGGGATCACCTTCATCGGTCCCGGCGTGGAGGCCCTGAACGTCATGGGGGACAAGATCCGGTCGAAGAACCACGTGGCCGGCTACGGGGTCCCCGTGGTCCCGGGCGTGGCCCGCCCCGGAATGACGGATGCCGAGCTCGCGGAGGCCGCGGCCGGCGTCGGATTTCCGCTCCTCATCAAGCCCTCCGCCGGCGGCGGCGGGAAGGGGATGCACGCAGTGGACAACGCGGAGGACCTTCCCGCGGCCCTGGCCACGGCCCGGCGAGTGGCGGCCAGCGCCTTCGGTGACGACACCCTGTTCCTGGAGCGCCTGGTGACCACCCCGCGGCACATCGAGGTGCAGGTGCTGGCGGACCACCACGGCAACGTCATCCACCTCGGCGAGCGCGAGTGTTCGCTGCAGCGGCGCCACCAGAAGGTCATAGAGGAGGCACCGTCCCCCCTGCTGGAAAACCTGCCCAACGGCGCCGCCATCCGGGCCCGGATCGGCGAGGCCGCCTGCAACGCCGCCCGCAGCGTGAACTACACCGGGGCCGGAACTGTGGAGTTCCTGCGTCTCCGACGAGCACCCGGACGAGTTCTACTTCATGGAAATGAACACCCGCCTCCAGGTGGAGCACCCGGTCACGGAGATGGTGGCAGGCCTGGACCTCGTGGAATGGCAGGTGCGGATCGCCGCTGGAGGGGAACTCACCATCCGGCAGTCCGACGTCGCGCTGACCGGCCATGCGGTGGAAGCCCGCGTGTATGCCGAGGTGCCGGAAAAGAACTTCCTGCCCTCCACCGGCAGGGTGCACCTGCTGGACGAGCTGCCCGCAGGCACGCAGGGCAGGGTCCGCGTGGATTCTTCCCTGCTGGAGGGGCTGGAACTGTCTTCGAACTACGACCCCATGATGTCCAAGGTCATTGCCTGGGGAGGGGACCGGGCCGCCGCACTCGATGCCCTGGACACGGCGCTCGCCGGCTACACCGCCCTTGGCCTGGAGACCAACGTCGAGTACCTGCGGCTGCTGGTCAACGACCCCGACGTGCGGGCGGGCCGCCTGGACACCGGCCTGATCGGGCGGAAGCTGCCCGGCCTTGCCTTCCGGCGGGTGGGTGCTGCGGAGTTGGTGGCTGCGGCGCTGCATGTCCTGGCCGGCCGGGATCATGGGATGACTGCCGCCGGGCCCTGGCAGATGCGTAACGGCTGGCGGCTGGGCAAGCCTGCACCGCGCCGCATCCACCTGGGGACCCCCGACGGCGGGATGGCCACCGTGGAGGTCACCGGCGAGGTTGCGTCCGGCCCGGTAACGGTGGCGGTGGACGGCGGCGGCGGCCGTACCGCCTCCCTGCACGTCCAGGGGCCGGGCCAGGTGGAATTGATGCTCGACGGCGCCACCCACCACTATGCGCTGGCGGAAGACGGCACGGGGCAGGTCTTCCTCGGCAGCCAGGGCTGGTCCTGCCGCCTGGACGTCCTGACCCGGGAAGCCCGGCTGGAACGGATCCTCGCCGCCGTCCAACGGGAGGAGGGGGCAGCTGACCCGGCGGTCCGTTCGCCCATGCCCGGCACGGTGGTGTCCGTCCCGGTCAATGACGGAGACGCTGTGGCAGCGGGCCAGGTGCTGGTCTCGGTGGAGGCCATGAAGATGGAACACCAGCTCGTGGCACCCCTGGCCGGAACGGTGCACCTCACCGCACAGCCCGGAGACCTGGTGAAGGCTGACCAGGTCCTCGCCACCGTCCACCCGCATGCTGCGGAACAGGACCACCACAATCCCACAACGGGCGAAGGAGCCTAACAAATGCCAGGCGTAGAACTGACCGAGGAGTACCAGGACCTCAGCGACACGGTGCGCGACTTCGCGGACAATGTGGTGGCGCCGGTCTCGGCCAAGCACGATGAAGAACACAGCTTTCCCTACGAGGTAGTGAAGCAGATGGCGGAGATGGGGCTGTTCGGGCTGCCCTTTCCCGAGGAGTACGGCGGCATGGACGGCGACTACTTTGCCCTCGCCCTGGCGCTTGAACAGCTGGGACGGGTGGACCAGTCCGTGGCCATCACGCTGGAGGCAGGGGTGTCCCTGGGCGCCATGCCTGTCTACCGCTTCGGAACCGACGAGCAGAAACAGCAGTGGCTGCCCATGCTCGCGTCGGGGCAGGCGCTCGCCGGTTTCGGCCTGACCGAGCCGGAGGCCGGCTCGGACGCGGGCGGCACCAAGACCACGGCCCGGCGGGAAGGCGGGGAATGGGTGATCAACGGCAACAAGGAGTTCATCACCAACTCCGGGACGGACATCACCCGGCTGGTGACCGTCACCGCCGTCACGGGTCGGAAGGAACGCGGCGACGGGTCCGTGCAGAAGGAAATCTCCACCATCCTGGTGCCCACCGACACGCCCGGCTTCAAGGCGGAAAAGCCCTACAACAAGGTGGGCTGGAACGCCTCGGACACGCACCCGCTCACCCTCAAGGACGTCCGCGTTCCCGAAGCGAACCTGCTCGGAGCCGAGGGCCGAGGCTATGCCAACTTCCTGTCCATCCTGGATGAAGGGCGCATCGCCATCGCAGCCCTGGCCACCGGCGCGGCGCAGGGATGCGTGGACCTGTCGGTCCGGTACGCCAAGGAACGCCGGGCGTTCGGCAGCGAGATTGGCAAGTACCAGGCCATCTCGTTCAAGATCGCGCGCATGGAAGCCAGGGCCCACACCGCCCGCCTGGCCTACTACGATGCGGCTGCCCGCATGCTTGCCGGCAAGCCGTTCAAGACGCAGGCGGCCATCGCTAAGATGGTCGCAGGCGAGGCGGCCATGGACAATGCGCGGGATGCCACCCAGGTATTCGGCGGCTATGGCTTCATCAACGAGTTCACCGTGGCACGCCACTACCGCGACTCCAAGATCCTTGAAGTGGGGGAGGGCACCACGGAGGTGCAGCTGATGCTTATCGCCCGCGAACTGGGTCTGTAGCACCCGGCGTTGCCGCATGGAACGTAGCCTGCCTGAAAGGATCGATGATGATTGACAAGGTTGTTGCAAGCGCCGACCTGGCAGTGGCGGACATTCCCGACGGCGCCTCGCTGGCTGTGGGCGGGTTCGGGCTCTGCGGAATACCGGTCACCCTGATCGACGCCCTGCATAGGGCCGGCACCTCGGACCTGGAAACCGTCAGCAACAACTGCGGCGTGGACGACTGGGGGTTGGGCATCCTGCTCCGGGACGGCCGCATCCGCCGCACCATCAGCTCCTACGTCGGCGAGAACAAGGAGTTCGCACGCCAGTACCTGGCCGGCGAGCTGGAGGTGGTCCTCACTCCGCAGGGCACCCTCGCGGAGAAGCTGCGTGCAGGCGGCGCCGGGATCCCGGCGTTCTACACCAAGGCGGGCGTGGGTACCCAGGTTCTCCGACGGCGGCCTGCCGCAGAAGTACGACGCCCACGGCGGCATCGCGGTGGCCTCCGAACCGAAGGAGGTGCGGTCCTTCGGCGGCGTGGACTACGTCCTGGAGGAATCCCTCACCCCCGACTTCGGGCTGGTCCACGCCTGGAAGGGCGACCGGCACGGCAACCTTGTCTTCCATGCCACTGCCATGAACTTCAATCCACTATGCGCCATGGCGGGCCGGATCACCATCGCCGAGGTCGAGGAACTCGTGGAGCCCGGCGAGCTTGATCCGGAGCACATCCATACGCCGGGCATCTTCGTCCAGCGGGTGGTGGTGGCGCCCGGCGGCGAGAAACGGATCGAAAAGCGGACGGTGTCCCTCACCCGGCAGTCAGGAGCATAACCATGGACCCGAACAGCCCCGAAGCACCCCGGCCCGAAGCGGTCCGGCCCGAATACCGGCGGGCAGCATCCCAGCAGCATGCCGGACCCGGCGAGTCGACTGCCGGAGCAGACACCAAGGGCTGGACGCGCAACGAGCTCGCGGCCCGGGTGGCCAAGGAACTCAGCAATGGCCAGTACGTGAACCTCGGCATCGGGATGCCCACGCTGATCCCCAACTACATCCCGGAAGGGGTGGAGGTGGTGCTCCACTCCGAAAACGGGATCCTGGGCGTTGGCCCCTACCCGGCGGAGGACGCCGTTGACCCGGACCTGATCAACGCCGGCAAGGAAACCGTCACAGTCAACAAGGGTGCCGCGTTCTTCGATTCCGCCGCGTCCTTCGGCATGATCCGCGGCGGGCACGTGGACGTTGCCGTCCTCGGGGCCATGGAAGTGGCGGAAAACGGCGACCTCGCCAACTGGATGATTCCGGCAAGATGGTCAAGGGCATGGGCGGCGCAATGGATCTTGTCTTCGGGGCCAAAAAGGTCATCGTGATGATGGAGCACGTGGACCGGAACGGGAACCCAAAGATCGTCCGGCAGTGCTCGCTTCCGCTGACCGGCAAAGGCTGCGTTGACCGGATCATCACGGACCTCGCGGTCATCGACGTCGTGACGGACGGCTCCGGATCACGGCTGGTCCTTCGCGAGCTGGCCCCGAATGTCTCGGTGGAGGATGTTGCGGCCGCCACCGGTGCCGAACTGTTCGAGGAAGATATGGAACTGACCGTATGACTGACGGGGTTTCGACGGGCTCAACCACCGGGCCGGCAGGCTCAGCCTCCGCCGGGCTGAAGGTGGTTGAGCAGCGGGGGCTGTACTTCGACGAGCTGGAGGAGGGCGTGCTGTACGCCCACCGTCCGGGCAGGACCGTGACGGAGGCGGACAACGTCCTGTTCACCACCCTCACCATGAACACCCAGGCCCTGCACCTGGACGCCGCGTGGAGCGCGGGCCAGCCCTTCGGCCAGCGGCTCGTGAATTCGATGTTCACGCTCGCCACCATGGTGGGCCAGTCGGTGGGCCAGCTGACCCAGGGCACCATCATCGCGCAGCTGGGCCTCACCGATGTGTCCTTTCCGCACCCGCTCCACCACGGGGACACGCTGTACACGGAAACGCTGGTCACCGGAAAGCGGCTGTCCGGTTCACGGCCGGGCCAGGGGATCGTCACCATGCAGCACACCGGCAGGAACCAGGACGGCACAGTAGTGGCGCTGGCTACCCGGAGCTGCCTGATGTGGACCCTCGAGGCGCACAGGGAAGCGCAGCGGCGCAAATAATCGGAGAATGTCTCTATGACCTTTGTGATGGGACCCGCCCTGCTCTTCTGCCCCGCTGACCGGCCCGAACGCTACCAGAAGGCCGCCACCCGGGCCGACGCCGTCATCCTGGACCTCGAGGATGCCGTGGCCCCGGCAGACAAGCAGCGGGCCCGCGGCGCCATCCTCGCCCAGGTGGGGCCACCGGCGACGAACCGGAACTGGATCCGAGCCGGACGATCGTCCGCGTGAACCCCGCAGGGACCGAGGAATTCGAAAAGGACCTCCACTGCCTGGCCCACACCCCGTACCGGACCGTCATGCTGGCCAAGGCCGAAAGCGCCGGACAGCTGGAGGCGCTGGGCGACTACCAGGTCATCGCGCTGTGCGAGACAGCCGCGGGCGTCCTGAACGCCCCCGCCATTGCCGCCGCGCCCAATGTGGTGGCACTGATGTGGGGGGCCGAGGACCTGCTGGCAACCCTGGGCGGAACCTCCAGCAGGAAGGACGACGGCGGCTACCGGGCAGTGGCGCTGCACGCACGGTCATCGGTGCTGCTGGCCGCCCGGGCGTTCGGCAAGGAAGCCGTGGATGCGGTCTACGTGAACATCCCGGACCTGGCCGGGCTGGCCGCGGAAGCCGCCGACGCCGTGGCGTCGGGTTTCAGTTCGAAGGCCTGCATCCATCCCAGCCAGGCCGCCGTGGTCCGCGGTGCGTATGCCCCCTCCGAAGCTGAGGTCACAGAAGCCGCAGCCCTGCTGCAGGCCGCCCGTGCCGCCGGCTCCGGGGTCTTCCAATACAACGGAAAGATGATCGACGGCCCCATCCTCAAACACGCCGAAGCAGTTATCCGCCGCGCCGGGCGGCACCCGGCGCAGCCCGGCGCATAACTGCCGCGCATCCTTATCGCTGCCGTCCCGGCGTGTGCCGCAGCGATACGGGCCCGATCGGTTCGTACAGCAGCGTCCGCACCCAGCGGTTCCCGGTCTCGCGGAACTCCCGCCGGGTGGCGAAACGGTAGTGGTAGCTGCGGACGCGCACCCAGCGCGGCGCCCCGCCGTCGAACGGATCATGGCGCAGGAGCCGCAGCGTCCGCCGGTCCGCCTCCAGCAGCTTGCCAAGGAACGCGTAGAACCACTCCTCATGCACGGTGCGCAGCGGCAGGAACCACATCAGCCAGTCCAGCCGGAGGTGGTAGGGCGCCCACTGCCGCGGTATCCGCCGCAGGTCCCCGGGCTTGCCCTTGAACCCGTACTCGCGCCAGGAGGAATCGTCCGGCTCCTCGTCCAGGGTCCCCTCCACCACGATTTCGATCCGCTTCTTGGTGACAGAGCCGAACGCGCCGTAGGTGTTAACCCAGCTGCCACCGGTTGAAGCTGGCATTCATCAGCTGCCGGCTGGAGAACAGGTTCCGCAGCGGCCAGTAACTGAGCACCACGAGCAGCGCCGTCGCCGCGAGGGTGATGGCCAGCCACCAGGGCGGTGTCTCCTGCGTCCCGCCATGCCAGTCCAGGGAATTGCGGGGATGACGGCGTGCGCCACGGGGTCGCTCACCGCTGCGAAGGCAAGGATGATCGCAATCCAGTTCAGCCAGGCGAAGTTTCCGCTGGCCACCAGCCACAGCTGGGTGGCAATGATGATGCCCGCCGCCACGCTGGCCACGGGCTGCGGCGCGAACAGGAAGAACGGGACCACCAGCTGGGCGAAGTGGTTGCCCAGCACTTCCACCCTGTGCAGGGGCTTGGGCAACAGGTGCGCCTGCCGGCTGAGCGGGCCGGGCATGGGCTGCGTCTCGTGGTGGTAGTACAGCGCCGTCAGGTCCCGCCACTCCCGGCCGCCCCTGATCTTGATCATCCCGGCGCCGAACTCCAGCCGGAACACCAGCCAGGCAACCAGGATCAGGATGGTGCGGGGAGGGTCCGTCTGGTTGGAACCCAGGAATGCCACGGTGAAGCCGGCTTCCAGGAGCAGCATTTCCCAGCCGAAGCCGTAGAACGTCTGGCCGACGTTGACGATCGACATGTACAGCAGCCAGAGGGCCAGGAAGGCAATGAGCGGCACCCACGGCGGTCCGAGCTGCGGAATCCCCGCCACCAGCAGTGCGGATACCACCAGCCCCGCGGCGCAGACGGCCCGCAACAGCCGGTCGGAATACCGCCAGCGGAACAGCGTGGGCCGGCGCATCCTGCTGAACGCGCCGACGTATTCCGGGACCGGCAGGAGCCCGCGTTCGCCCAGCAGCGCAGGGAACTGGTTGAGCGAGGACAGGAACGCCACGAAGAAGAGCGCGGCGACGCCCCGCTGCAGCACCTGCCGGGCGAACTCGTATTCCGGCGCATCGAACCATGACAGCCAGTCCACGGGATCCACGTTACGCCGGGCCGTCAGCAGGTCAAGGATGGTGCGGGATACTTAAGCAATGCAGCCACGCAGAGTCGTCCTCCTCGGATCCACCGGTTCCATCGGCACCCAGGCGATTGACGTCGTCGACGGCGCCCCGCATCTTTTCGAGGTCGTGGCACTCAGCGCCGGCGGCGGCAACCTTGAACTCCTGGCCAGGCAGGCGGTGCACACCGGTGCTTCCGCGGTTGGCATCGCCGGGGGTGATCCCCGGCACCTGGAATCACTGATCGCCGGTGCCGCGGCCGCCGCCGGAAAACCCGGCTACCGGCCGGAAATCGTTGCCGGCCCCGATGCCTCCACCCGGATCGCCGAAATCGAGGCGGACGTGGTGCTCAACGGCATCACCGGGTCCATCGGGCTGGCCCCCACCCTGGCGGCACTGAAATCAGGTGCCACCCTGGCGCTTGCCAACAAGGAATCGCTCATCGTGGGCGGAGAACTCGTCAAGGCGGCGGCGCGGGAAGGCCAGATCGTGCCCGTCGACTCAGAGCACTCCGCCATCGCCCAGTGCCTGCGCTCCGGATCCGCCGGGGAAGTGGAGAAACTGATCCTCACCGCCTCGGCGGGCCTTTCCGGGGCAGGAGCCGCGAAGACCTTCACGGTGTCACCCCGCAGGAAGCCCTGGCACACCCCACCTGGGACATGGGCGTCATGGTCACCACCAACTCGGCCACGCTGGTGAACAAGGGCCTGGAGGTCATCGAGGCGCACCTGCTGTTTGATGTTCCGCTGGACCGGATCGACGTGGTGGTCCACCCGCAGTCCGTGGTGCACTCCATGGTCCAGTTCATTGACGGCTCCGTCATCGCGCAGGCGTCACCGCCGGACATGCGCCTGCCCATCGCGCTCGGGCTGGGCTGGCCGGACAGGGTGCCCAAGGCCGCCGCCGCCTGTGACTGGACCAACCCTGTCACCTGGACCTTCGAGCCCCTCGACGCAGCGGCGTTCCCGGCCGTCAACCTCGCCAAGGACGCCGCCCGGCAGGGGAGCACCTACCCTGCGGTCTTCAATGCCGCGAACGAGGAAGCCGTGACGGCCTTCCACGCCGGCCGCATCCGCTTCACGGACATCGTGGATACGGTGGAGAGTGTCCTCAGCGAACATTCAGGTTCTTCCCGGCTGACGCTGGAATCAGTGCTGGATGCTGAAGGGTGGGCACGGTCCCGTGCGCACGAACGTTTAGCAGTCAGCAGTCTCTAGGAAGCAGCAGCACCCTCCATGACCCCCGTTCTCCTTTTCGTCCTCGGCGTTGTCTTCGTGGCGATCGGCATCGCTGCCTCCATCGCGCTTCATGAAGTGGGCCACCTGGTACCGGCCAAGCTCTTCAAGGTGCGGGTCACCAAGTACATGATCGGCTTCGGCCCCACGCTGTGGTCCCGGCGGAAAGGCGAGACGGAGTACGGGATCAAGGCCATCCCGCTGGGCGGCTACGTGTCCATGATCGGCATGTACCCGCCCAATAAAGAGGATGGCTCCGTCCGCCCCTCCAGCACCGGAATGTTCCAGACGCTCGCAACGGAAGCACGCTCCCTGGCGCACGAGGAAGTTGGCCCGGGCGACGGGAACCGGGTCTTCTACCGGCTTCCGGTGTGGAAGAAGATCATCGTCATGCTTGGCGGGCCGGCCATGAACATGGTCCTTGGCCTGATCCTCACCGCTGTCCTGCTCATGGGCTTCGGCATGGCGACGGCCACCACCACCATCTCGGACGTATCCAAATGCCAGGTGGCAGAGGGCGAAACGGTGGACCCGGATTCTGCTGACTGCCGGCTGACACCGGCCGCCGCGGCTGGCCTGCAGCCCAACGACACCGTCACCTCCTTCGACGGCAAGGCGGTCACCAGCTGGGACCAGTTGACTGAATGGATCCGCGCCTCCGCCGGCCGGGAAGTGGACATCACCGTGGAGCGGGACGGCGCCTCCGTTTCCACCACCGTGACGCCGGTCCTGTCCGCCCGGCCCATCATCGGCGCCGACGGCCGGCAGGCAACGGACGACGCCGGCACCCTCCTCTACCAGGACGTAGGCTTCCTGGGCATTGGCGCGCAGACGGAACTGGTGCCGCAGCCGGCGTCGTCCGTCCTTCCGATGGCGGGGAGAACATCCGCCAGGTGGCCGGCGTCATCTTCAACCTGCCGGCCCGGGTGGTGGGCGTGGCGAAGGCGGCGTTCAGCGAGGAACCGCGGGACCCCAATGGGCCCATCAGCGTGGTGGGCGTGGGCAGGGTTGCCGGCGAAGTGGCCGCGATGGAAGAGATACCCGTTCAGTCGCGGGTGGCCACCCTGATCGGCCTGCTGGCCGGACTCAACTTCGCGCTGGCCGTTTTCAACCTGGTCCCGCTCCTGCCGCTCGATGGCGGCCATGTTGCAGGAGCGCTCTATGAAGGTGCCCGGCGCCAAGTGGCAAGACTGTTTGGCCGGCCGGATCCGGGGGCATTCGATATCGCGAAACTGCTTCCCGTCACGTACGTGGTCGCCGCCCTGCTCATGGGAATGAGCGCACTGCTGATCTACGCCGACATCGTCAAGCCCGTGAACCTCTTCGGCTGACCTATCAGCCGTTTCCGGCTGATTTCAGATAATCAGCTAATTTCGATTGATTGGCAGCGATCAGCCGTTTACGGTTGAACCATGTACGTCCTCACGATTGACCAGCGTGGCAGCACCTCGGACGTGGACCGTGTGCCGGAGCTCATCTCCGACCTGGCAAGGCTCACGTCCGCCACCTTTGAACGCTCCGTAGGTGACGAACTCCAGGGCGTGCTGGACTCCGCCGGGCAGGTGGTGGATGCAGCACTGCACGCGCTGCGCGGCGGGCACTGGTACGTGGGGATCGGACTGGGAGTTGTGCAGCTTGCCCCTGGCGCCAGTCCGCGCGAGGGCTCTGGCAGCGCCTTTGTGGCGGCGCGCAAAGCTGTGGAACTGGCAAAGGGCGCGGCCGGCCAGGTTCCGCTGTCAGTGGTGGCCGGCACGATGGGCGGTGATACCCGGACCCCGGCCCAGGAAGGGGACATGGCCAGCGCACATGCCCAGGCGGTGCTTCGCCTGATTGGACGCCTCGTGCAGCAGCGGACCCCGGCCCAGTGGCGCGTCGTAGACCGGCTGCGCGCCCTGGAGGGCGGGGCCGGCCGGCATGGGGGCCAGAAACAAGTCGCAGGGGAGCTGGGAATTACGGAGCAATCGGTGAGCCGTGCCGTGCTGAGGTCCGGCTGGCAGGAAGAACGGGCTGCCAGGCCGGCAGCAGCCATGCTCCTTGACCATGCCCACGCCCTGGTGGCTGCCGGCGCCCGTGCCCAAGGCACCCGCACTGAACGTGCCCAGACCGAAGGAGACCGGTGACCGCATTCTGGATAGCTGCCGCCCTGCTGCTGGCCGGGTTTGGCGGGTGGCCTGTCACGGCGCTCGTCTTCAAGCTCGCCCGCACCATCGACGACAAGGCCGATGCCGCGAAGGCGGCGGAACAGGCGCGCAGGACGGCCGAGGATCCCGCCGCGGATGTCACGGTGGACCCTGCCGCCGGCCACCGGCCGGACACGGCCCACCAGAATGTGGACGGTGAACTCACCGCGGACCCGGCCGGCCGGCGTCGGGCGCTTCGCCTGCCGAACCGGCGGTCCCCAGCCAGCGGATCCTGCGCGGCGGGGCCATCATCGGCATCCTGGAGCGGCTGGGCGTCTGCCTTGCGATCCTCACCGGCCAGCCGGTCGCCATTGCCTACATCGTGGCCATCAAGGGCCTTGGCAGGTTTGCCGAGCTGAAGGAGACGCCGGTAGCGGCCGAGCGCTTCATCATAGGCACCCTGGCATCCATGCTCTGGGCCGCAGGCATCGCCGCTGTCACCAAGGTCCTGTTCCTTACCTAGCATCCCGCTGCCTTGGCGTCCCGCCGCCCGTCCGCCGTCCACCCGTCCTCCCGCAGGGCCGGACAGCTTCCGGGATGGGTGGTAGGGCAGGCATGGCGATAGGGTAGCGGTATGACAGTTTTTGCCGTTGAGTACGTTTACGCCGCCGATTCCACCGAAGCCCGGAACGAGGCACGGCCCGCCCACCGCGAATGGACCGGCACCCTTGCCCAGGACGGAGCAATCCTGGCCAGCGGACCCTACGGTGACGGCGCAGGCGCGCTCCTGATCTTCAAGGCAACGGACGAAGCCGCGCTCAACTCGATCCTGAAGCAGGACCCGTTCGCTGCTGCCGGAGTCATCGCCGGAATCCGCATCACTGAATGGTCTCCCGTCACCGGCATGCTCGCCGGGCTCACTGCCTAAGCCGTTTCCACTTTTCACCTTTTAGGAGTCCACGTGACCTCGGTCAGCCTGGGAATGCCGTCCGCCCCGCCACCCGTCCTTGCCCCCCGCCGCAAGACGCGCCAGATCAAAGTCGGTTCCGTCGGAGTTGGCTCCGACTATCCCATCAGCGTGCAGTCCATGACCACCACGCCCACCACTGACATCAACGCAACCCTGCAGCAGATCGCTGAGCTGACCGCATCAGGGTGCGACATTGTGCGTGTTGCCTGCCCCTCCGCAGACGACGCCGAGGCGCTGCCGATCATCGCCCGGAAGTCCCAGATCCCGGTCATTGCAGACATCCACTTCCAGCCGAAATACGTGTTTGCCGCCATTGAGGCCGGCTGCGCCGCCGTCCGCGTGAACCCCGGCAATATCCGGAAGTTCGATGACCAGGTCAAGGAAATCGCCGCTGCCGCGCGGGACCACGGCACGTCCATCCGCATCGGCGTGAACGCCGGTTCGCTGGAGCCCGGGATCCTCAAGAAGTACGGCAAGGCCACCCCCGAGGCCCTGGTGGAGTCCGCCGTCTGGGAGGCGTCCCTGTTCGAGGAGCATGGTTTCCACGACTTCAAGATCTCGGTCAAGCACAATGACCCCGTCATCATGGTGGCGGCCTACGAGATGCTGGCGGAGAAAGGCGACTGGCCCCTGCACCTCGGCGTCACCGAGGCCGGCCCGGCGTTCCAGGGAACCATCAAGTCGGCCACGGCCTTCGGCGCGCTCCTGTCCAGGGGCATCGGCGACACCATCCGGGTTTCCCTTTCGGCCCCGCCGGTGGAGGAAATCAAGGTTGGAAACCAGATCCTGCAGTCCCTCAACCTGCGTCCCCGCAAGCTCGAAATCGTCTCCTGCCCCTCCTGCGGCCGCGCCCAGGTGGATGTGTACACCCTTGCCGAGCAGGTCACTGCCGGGCTGGAAGGAATGGAGATCCCGCTCCGGGTGGCCGTGATGGGCTGCGTGGTGAACGGGCCGGGCGAGGCGCGCGAAGCCGACCTGGGTGTTGCATCCGGCAACGGCAAGGGCCAGATTTTTGTGAAGGGCGAAGTCATCAAGACTGTCCCCGAGAGCGCGATTGTTGAGACACTGATCGAAGAGGCCATGCGTATCGCGGAAGAGATGGGGGAGGCCGATGGCGAAGATGCTGTCAAGGGTAGCCCCGTGGTTAGCGTCTCGTAGGGACATTCCTGATCCGCCCGGGCTCTCCGTCCGTACATTGGACGGCCAGGACACGGCGGCGCTGAAGTCGCTTGCGCAGCAGGACCCGGTGGCCAATGTGTTCATCCTTGCCCATTTGCGGGCTGTCGGCACAGCGGCGCCCACCAGCGGGGGCGCCGGGATTATCGGAGTTTTCGACGACGGCGTGCTGGTGGGTGCCTGCTGGGCGGGCGCCAATTTGGTGCCGGTCCAGCTGGACCCCGCATTGGCCGGGGCAGTCGCCGGCGCAGCAAACAGGTCCGGGCGCCGCTACGCCTCCGCTTTCGGGCCGGCACCTGCCGTGCTGGCCATCTACGCCGAGCTCCTGGAGCTGGGGCACCGGGCCCACGAGGTCCGTGAGGACCAGCCCCTGATGATCATCGACGGGCCGCCGTCCGTGGAACCAAACCCCGGGCTCGGGCTGGGGAGCCTCGCGGACTTCGACCGGATCCTTCCTGCCTGCGCCGCCATGTTCGAGGAGGAGGTGGGGTACTCGCCCTACCTCGGCGGCCGGGAGTTCTACAGCCGCCGCGTGGAGGGCCTCATCCGGCAGGGCCATTCCCTGGTACACCTCAACGAGGCCCAGGAGGTGGTGTTCAAGGCCGAACTCGGGGCGGTCACCTCCGAGGTCACCCAGGTTCAGGGTGTCTGGATGAATCCGCTCTTCCGCGGGAAGGGGCTCAGTTCCGGCTACATGTCTGCGGTGGTGGAGCATGCCCAAAAGGTGGCACCCATCACCAGCCTGTACGTCAACGGCTTCAACGTCCGGGCGCGCTCAACCTACGAACGCGTCGGTTTCCGGCAGGTAGGAACGTTCGCTACAGTTCTCTTTTAGCTGGCCATCGCCTGCTTGAATCTGAATATTGGGGGAAAAATTGAAGACGTCCGTGCTGGGAACCCTCGCGGCCACCGCGTTGCTCGCCATGACAATCACTGCCTGCGGCGGTACGTCCGCCCCGGCCACCGGCTCCCAAGCCGCCACGGGCGCCCCGGCGGCAACCACAGCCTCCGCCCCCACCCCAACACCAACCCCCACCCCGAAGGCCTACACGGCTGAGGAACTGTCCGCGGTCCTGGCACAGTTGCAGGACTCCAGCGGCCGGAAACTGTCCGTCATGGCCAGCTCCGACCTCGCCGGGAGCATCGAACAAGGCAAAGCCCTCATCGCATCCATGGACGTCCAGCCCGCGGAGTGCAAGGAAATGGCCGCCTCCACCGGAGTACCCGCCCTGGACGGCGTCGTCATGGCAGCGGGCCAGAGCCTGGACGCCGCGGCCGGCTCAATGACCATGCTGACACTCGCGACGGGCCTTGACGAAGCGTTCGTCGCCGGAACCGCCGCGCAGGAGCAGCAGCTCGCGGCCTGTTCCGCCATGACCATGACCGTGTCCGGCGTTACGGCGGACGTCACGCTGACGCCGCTGGACGCAGTGGGCACCATTCCGGGCACTCTGGCCTTCCGCACGGACACATTCCTGCCGGACGGCCAGGTGCAGTCCGTGATCACCGCCCAGGCACTGCAGCAGGGCGTGCTGTTCACAGCTGTCGCCGCCGGCGGCGAGAGCGAGGCGGAAGCTGTAGCCCGCACCGGTGCGCTCCTGGACTCAGCGGCGGCCCTGCTCAAATAGGTCGCCGGTGAGATACCGCTGCACGTTCGGGGCGGCCAGCCGGACCACCTCGTCCTGCCCGGCAGACGCCAGAGGCTCCAGCCGGACCACGTAGCGGACCATCATCAGTCCCACCATCTGGCTTGCCACCAGGTCTCCGCGCAGTGCCACCTCCGCAGGCTGCCCCGGTACGCCGGCCATGATGCGGCTGATGATGGTCCGGCCCACCATCTCCCGCAGGAGTGCCGTCTTCGCACGGGATCCGAGTGTCCCGCGCAGGAACGCCACCAGGCTCGCCTGTGCGGGGCTTTCCCACAGGTGCAGGACGGTACGCACGAGCAGCTCGGCCCGCTGGCCAGGGTCCGTATCCGCCACTCCGCGAAGCACCTCCTCCGGATCGGCCGGCAGCTCCACGCTCAGGGCAAAAAGTTCGTCCTTGCCCTTGAAGAAGTGGTGGATCATGGCCGGGTCGACACCTGCCGCACGGGCAACCTGGCGGAGGCTTGTCCCCTCGAAGCCATGTTCGGCGAACAACCGCCGGGCGGCGTCGAGAATGTTCTCACGGGATACGGCGGCGCCGCGCCGACGTCCCCGCCTGGCCATGGCGCCGCCTTGTCCGGGGGACGTCACGCGCTGCGCCTTCGCAGGGTCAATGCTGCGAGCACCAGCACCGCCAGGACAATGGCGGCCATGATGCCGGCATCCTGCCAGAGTTGTTCGGTGGCCTCCGGATGGGCCGCGATTTCCTGCAGGGCGTCTACCGAGAACGTCAGGGGAAGAACATTGGACACTGATTCCAGGACGTCATTCATCCGGTCCCGGGGCACGAACAGTCCGCAAAGCAGGATCTGGGGGACCACGACCACCGGCATGAACTGCACTGCCTGGAACTCGGTCCTGGCGAAGGCCGAACACAGTAGCCCCAGCGCCACGCCCAGCACGGCGTTGATCACGGCGATCATGACCACGTAGCCCGTCGGGCCTTCGATGTCCAGGTTGAAAATCCAGTAGGCCACGGCGGTCGCCACCATTGATTGCAGGGCCGCCATGATGGAAAACGCCAGGCCGTAGCCGAAGAGCAGGTCGGCTTTGTGCACCGGTGTTGTGAGCAGCCGTTCAAGCGTTCCGGAAGTCCGTTCCCGGAGCATCGTGATGGAGGTGACCAGGAACATCACCACGAATGGGAAGATCGCCAGCATCATGAGGCCCACCCGGTCGAAGGTGCGCGGCATTCCCGGCGGAAGCACCTCATTTTCGAAAAGGTAGTAGACCGCCGTGAGCAGAAGCGCCGGAACCACCAGAATGAGGGCGATGCTCCGCCGGTCATGGCGCAGCTGGTCCAAAACGCGGCCCGCGGTGGCCAACATCATCCTGGCATCCATTACCGTGCACTCCTGTCATTTCCAGCGCCGCGGAGCCCTTGGTGCCTGCCCGGTCCCCAGGCGGCGGCTGGTCCCCGTTGCCGCCACCTGATTCGCGAATGATGGACAGGAATGCCTGCTCCAGGTCACTGCTGTGTCCGCGCCTGCCCAGCTCCTCCGGAGTCAGCTGCGCCAACAGCAGGCCCTCGCGAAGAAGCAGCAGCATGTGGCAGTGGCTGGCCTCCTCCATGACGTGGCTTGACACCAGGAGGGTGGTTCCCGCCTCCGCCATGGACCGGAACCTGCTCCAGAGGTCCGCACGGAGCACCGGGTCCAGTCCCACGGTGGGCTCGTCCAGCACCAGCAGCCTGGGCCGCGCCACCAGGGCGCACGCCAGTGAGGCGCGGCTGAGCTGGCCTCCGGAGAGGCTAGCCGTCTTCTGGCGGGCCTCCCGTTCAAGTCCGACGGCGGCGATTGCCTCGGCCGCGTCGGCCTTGCCTTTCCTGTGCATGGCACCGAAGTACCGGACGTTGGCTTCCACCGTAAGGTCCGGATACACGCTCGGCGACTGGGTCACGTAACCCACCCGGTGCCGCAGTATGGGATTGCCCGCTGGCATCCCCAGGACCTGCACTGTCCCGGAAGCGACAATCTGGGCCCCCACAATGGCGCGCATAAGAGTTGTCTTGCCGCTGCCGGATGGTCCCAGCAGCCCAGTGATCCGGCCTGCAGGCACGGTGAAATCCAATCCCCGGAGGACCTGCAGCCGGCCCCGTGAGACCATCAGCCCTGAGGCGGCCACGGCCGCGGAAGAGTCCGGAAGTTGTGGTCGGGTTGCCGCGTGGGACATGGCCGCCTCCGCCGTCGTACGGGCTGCCCGGACCTTGCTGGACCGGGGAATTCACCACCTGATGAATTAAAGCCAGGTACCGCAGCGCTGCCGGTCAATGGGGTCGGTGCCGAAAAAATACTTGTCAACGTGCGCGCCATCACATAGGTTCGATCTAGCTGCGCTGGAGTGGTTTGGGCGGTCTCACCAGTCCTCACCAGTACTTGGGCGATAACGGCGTTGAGCCACGCCCGGATGCGATGACCAGCCTCAACTGGGGGGCCAGGGGCTTTGTTATTCCGGGCGTGGCTCTACTGTGTCCGGTGCCGGACGTGTCCCGCCGGTGCCGGCCGCAGTCGGGACCGGGCGCCGGGTGCCGGTAGATCAGTACCCAGACGAAAATTGTCCGGCCCTGCTGATCCAGCACTTCTCCAGAAACGGATACCACCCGTGGTCCTGAGACTGTCCCAGCTTTTCCTGCGCACCCTGCGTGAAGATCCCGTCGACGCCGAGGTCGCCAGCCACAAGCTCCTGGTCCGCGCCGGGTACATCCGCCGCGCAGCCCCGGGCATCTACACCTGGCTTCCGCTGGGTCTCAGCGTCCTGCGCAAGGTCGAGGACATCATCCGCGAAGAAATGGCGGCCATTGGAGCCCAGGAAGTCCACTTCCCGGCGCTGCTGCCCCGTGAGCCCTATGAGGCAACCAACCGCTGGACCGAATACGGCGAGGGCCTGTTCCGCCTCCAGGACCGCAAGGGCGCTGACTACCTCCTGGCCCCCACGCACGAGGAAATGTTCACGCTGCTGGTCAAGGACCTGTACTCCTCGTACAAGGACCTGCCGCTGAGCCTCTACCAGATCCAGAACAAGTACCGTGACGAGGCCCGTCCCCGGGCGGGCCTGCTGCGCGGGCGCGAGTTCATCATGAAGGACTCCTATTCCTTCGACGTGGACGACGCCGGCCTGGACGCCAGCTACGCCGCGCACCGCTCCGCCTACCTGAAGATCTTTGCCCGGCTTGGCCTGGAGGTTGTCCCCGTCGCGGCCACCGCCGGCGCCATGGGCGGTTCCAAGAGCGAGGAATTCCTGTACCCCACGGAGATCGGCGAGGACACCTTCGTCCGCTCGGCATCCGGGTACGCAGCCAACGTCGAGGCCGTGACCACCGTGGTCCCCGACGAGATCGACTTCAGCGACGCTCCCGCGGCCCAGGTGCTCGACACCCCGGACACCCCCACCATCGAAACCCTGGTGGCGGCATCCAACGAATTGGCCCCTCGCAGCGAGGCCGACGGCGGCGCCTGGACTGCCGCCGACACCCTCAAGAACGTGGTTCTCGCCGTCACGCTGCCCACCGGTGAACGCCAGCTTGTGGTCATCGGCCTGCCGGGTGACCGCGGCGTTGACCTCAAGCGCGTGGAGGCCAACATCGGTTCCTTCCTGCCCATCGCAGGGGAGATCGGACTGGAAGCAGCCAACGACGACGACCTCAAGAAGCAGCCCCTTATCGTGAAGGGCTACCTCGGCCCTGGCCTGACCTTGGACGAACCCCTGCTGGGCAGCGAAAGCTCCACCAAGCTCCTCTACCTGGTGGACCCCCGCGTCGTCAGCGGCACCACCTGGATCACCGGCGCCAATGAAGCCGGCAAGCACGTCTATGGCCTGGTGGCCGGACGCGACTTCACCTGGGACGGAGTCATCGAGTGCACCGAGGTGCGCGCCGGCGATCCCGCGCCTGACGGCTCCGGCCCCCTGGAAACGGCCCGCGGCATCGAAATGGGCCACATCTTCCAGCTGGGCAGGAAGTACGCCGAGGCCCTGGACCTCAAGGTCCTGGACCAGAACGGCAAGCAGGTCACGGTGACCATGGGCTCCTACGGCGTGGGTGTTACCCGGGCGGTGGCAGCGCTGGCCGAATCCAACCACGACGCCAAGGGCCTGGTCTGGCCCCGTGCCGTTGCGCCTGCGGACATCCACGTGGTGGCCGTCGGCAAGGGTGAGGACATCTTCGCCACTGCTGAACAGCTGTCACTGGACCTTGAGGCAGCAGGCCTGCAGGTCATCTTCGACGACCGCCCCAAGGTATCGCCGGGCGTGAAGTTCGGTGACGCGGAACTGGTGGGCGTCCCCACCATCCTGGCGGTCGGCCGCGGACTGGTGGACGGCGTGGTGGAGATCAAGGACCGCCGCACGGGTGAAGCGGAAAACGTGGCGGTTGATAAGGCCGTTGACTACGTGGTCAACGCCGTCCGCAACAGCTGAACCGCGGCAGTGGAATTTGGGCTTGAATCCCTCCAACTGACAACGCTGCTCCTGCTGGTGCTGGCCGGCTTCGCGGCCGGCTGGGTGGATGCCGTGGTGGGCGGGGCGGGCTGATCCAGCTCCCCGCCCTCCTGCTGGTTCCCGGCATCACGCCGGTGCAGGCGCTGGCGACCAACAAGCTGGGGTCGATCTTCGGAACGGCCACCAGTGCCACCACGTACTACCGCCGGGTGGGGCCGGACTTGAAGACGGCCCTTCCCATGGCGGTGATCGCGCTGGCGGGAAGTTTCGGCGGGGCAGTGCTCGCGGCCACCTTGCCGGCCAACGTCTTCAAACCCATCATTGTCGCGGCCCTGGTCGCCGTCGCCCTCTTCACGGCGCTTAAGCCCGACGTCGGCGACATCACCGCGCTGCGCCACGACGGCCACAAGCACTATGTGGTGGCCTGCCTGATCGGCGCGGTCATCGGCTTCTACGACGGCCTGATCGGACCGGGCACGGGGTCTTTCCTGGTCATCGCGCTGGTCTCGGCCATGGGCTACGCCTTCCTCGAGGCCAGCGCCAAGGCCAAGATCGTCAACATGGCTACCAACGCCGGCGCGCTGTTGTTCTTCATGCCGCACGGTTCCATCCTGTGGGGGCTTGGCCTGCTGCTGGGCGTATCCAACATGGCCGGCGGCTATCTCGGTGCCAGGACCGCCGTCAAGCAGGGGAGCCGGTTTGTGCGCATTGTCTTCCTGGTGGTGGTGGCCGCCCTCATCATCAAACTCGGCTACGACATCTGGCAGGAAAACTTCGCCTGACCCGGCTCGCCCAGGAGTGGTTCCGGGCCCCTCGTGGCAGGGTGTTGCCGGGCGTAGCATGCAGGTATGCCCCGGGGTGATGCTGACTACTCCCGTGCACTGGCAAGGGCCGTGCACCACTCCACCGCCTGGCTGCACAGCCTTGCCGACCGCCCGGTGGGCCCCAGCCGCACGGCGCACGACCTTGGTGCCGCCTTCGGGGGCCCCTTGCCGCGGCAGGGAATGCCGGCCGAAGAAGTGATTGATTTCCTTGCCCGGAACGCAGAACCGGGGCTGATGGCCATGCCGTCCGGCCGGTTCTTCGGCTGGGTCATCGGCGGCACGCTGCCGGCAGCACTTGCCTCGGACTGGCTTGTCAGCGCCTGGGACCAGAACGCCTGCTTCCGCTACGCCACCCCCGCCGCCGCGGCAATCGAGGAAAGCGCGGGCGCCTGGCTGCTGGAGTTGCTGGGCCTGCCCCGTGAGTCCGACGTCGGATTCGTCACCGGCGCCACGATGGCGAACTTCACAGGGATGGCGGCCGCCCGGTGGCGGCTCCTCACCGACGCCGGCTGGGATCTGGACCGCGACGGGCTGGCCGGGGCTCCGCGCATCCGCTGCTACGTGGGCCGGGAACGGCATGAAACCGTAGATCTCGGGTTGCGCTACCTGGGGCTGGGGCAGCCGACGGCAGTAGCGGCCGACCGCGAGGGACGCCTGATTCCTGCGGCGCTGGATGCGGCGCTGGCTGAAGGCGGGGGACCGGCGCTGGTCTGCCTGCAGGCCGGCAATGTGCACTCCGGCGCCTTCGATCCGTTTCCCGAGGCGATCGCCGTCGCAAGGAAGCACGGAGCCTGGGTCCATGTCGATGGTGCGTTCGGGCTGTGGGCGGCAGCAGCACCCGGACTGCGGCACCTGACCAGCGGATACGGGGAAGCGGACTCCTGGGCGACGGACGCGCACAAGACGTTGAACGTGCCCTACGATTGCGGGATCGCCATCGTCCGGGACGCAGCCGCGCTGCGCTCCGCCATGGGCCTGCACGCGAGCTACCTGGTGCATGACGCTGAAGGGCCCGGCGATCCGTTCGAGAAAGTGCCTGAGCTTTCCCGGCGGGCACGGGGCGTGCCGGTCTGGGCTGCGCTGAAAAGCCTCGGCGGGGATGGTGTGGCAGCGCAGGTTCACGGGTTGGCAGCGGCTGCCTCCGACATCGCGGCCGGGCTGGCCGTGCTTGATGGCGTCGAGGTGCTGAACGACGTCGGCTACACCCAGGTGTGCGTGGCCTTCGGCGACGACCACACCACCCGCGCGGTCACGGCCCGCATCATCGATGACGGCAGGGTGTGGATGTCAGGGTCCCGCTGGCACGGCCGGGACATCCTGCGGATCTCGGTCAGCAACTGGCAGACGGCCGGAGAAGACGTCGGCACCGCCGTGGCGGCCGTCGGCTCAGCTCTTGCCGCAGTCCGCAGCGGCTGAGCTCACCTGTTGCCGAATGCCTCGCCCGGTTCCGGGAGTTCCTGCGCCGGCGGCAGGTCCGGCAAAGTCCGGCCAGCCAGCGTACTGGCCACCCAGAGCGAACGGGACAGATCGCCCCGGTGCCCTGGCTTCCCGGCATACTCCAGCGCGTTGGCAACCTCCCGCGCGACGGCCCACTGCCTTGCCACCTCGCCGTCCAATGCCGCCGCAGCGCTGAAATCGCTGCACCGGCGCCGCAGTGCTTCGGCCGCCCCACCGGCCGGCAGTTCGCTGATCCGGTTCCACAGCAGCGGTGCCACGGCATATTCGGGTTCGCCGATCATGGGCTGGGGGTCGATGGCTGCGTAGCCTGCCGCCGTCGGCCGTTCGTCCGTCCTGCCCGGCCTGGCCAGGACGTTGAGGAAATGCAGGTCAGTATGAACCAGGGCATCCCGTCCGGACCGCCGTCCCACCGCACCCCGGGTCTGGCAGACCTCCAGCGCGGCTTCCAGCAGCCAGCGGGGGAACGGGCGGCCCAGCTGCTCCCAGTCGGCAGGCAGGTCATCGCTCCACTGCTCGGCGCGGGCGGCAATGTGGTCGAACTCCCGCCACTGCGGCCGCTGGTCCGGGCTGAGGCTCAGCTGCCGCACCAGCCCGCCCCACACCTCGGCCGCCGCATCAAAGGGCACGGTGGCAAGCGAGCTGCCGGCCTCCAGCCGCTCCAGGAGCATGGCGCACGTGCCCGCATCCGCTTCGAGGAGGGCTACTGCCCCCTGCCCCTGCCACAGCTCCAGCGCGTGCCGTTCGACCCTGGCTTCATCGTGCGGGAAGGCAATCTTGAGGGCCGCCGGGGAGCCATCTGCCTGCCGTACCGGTACCACCACGCCGCCGTGCCCGTTCCAGGGGACGCTGCCGGCGGGGAGGTCCGCTTCGAGGCACCATTGCTCCAGCCGGCCCTGGATCAGGTCCGGCAGCGAGGCAAGCCAGGCGCGTCCGGAACTGCTGCGGCTGTATCGGGCGGTCAGGTCCGGCGGGATGGGTACTACGGCTGCTGGCGGATTCATCAGGTCCAGCCTAGGCGCCCGGGGCGGGACTTCCGGCCCGGACAGGGCGGGGCAGCCGGAAATCCTGTTTCTACTCCGGCAACAGAGGCAGCCGGGCCTCGTCCAGGAGTGTTCCGGGAACAGCGCCAGGGTCCCCGCCCCAGTGAACTGTCCGCTCCGCGGCCGCCTGCAGCCCCGCTATAGCCCAGGTGCGGGCGGAGCCGTCCGTCAGTGCCACCACGTCTCCATAGGCGGGAAGGGTTGCAGCCTCCAGTTGCGCCAGTCCGGCGGCGGGGGCAGCGAGAAACCCGGGCTCCAGGACGTAGCCCGGCTCCTGCGGCGGCGGAACGGCGCAGTGCAGGCGGCTGGCGGCTTCGGCATCCTCCACCAGGTCCTGGTGCCGGCGCAGGAATTCCGACGCCGGCCCGGCGGCATCCTCGGGCAGTCGCGCCAGAGCCGCCTGGTAGCCGTAGACCGCCTCCAGCTCAGCGGCGGCCAGGGCCGCCAGGGCGCTGCCCGGCGCCGCCGGCCCAGGAGGTGGAACCTGCTCCCCGGACTGTGCCTTTTCACTGACTGCAGCCTGCCTTGAAGGGACCAAGGGGCAGGCCGCAGGTGATCCTGGTGTTGCAGGTGCAGTGGCGCCCGGATCCGCGGCCGGTGCCGTTGACGCTGCTTCAGAGACATTGGGGGTGCCACCTGGCACAGCCCGGCCTGCAGCGGCGACGGCATCGGGGCTGCCGGCTGCCGCGGCGAGCTCTTGGGCGGCCAGGACCTGGGCTGTGCCTGCCCCTGCCAGCAGGCGGGCCATCCCGCCGTCGGCCGCTGCCGCGTCCCGGAGCCGCTCCGTACCGCTGGCGGCCAGGGCTGTGGCCAATCCGGCCGCTGTCATCGAGGCAGGAGCAGGAGCAGGGGTCGTGGGGGTGGCGGTGGCTGGCGACGGGGCGGTCGACGCCGCAGCGGCCTCCGGCAGCAGGAGGGCGCGCGCCTGGATGGTCAGCAAGGTCACAACCCGGTCCAGGCCGGCGGCAGCACCGCCGTCGGCTGTCCCGCCGGCAAGCTGAAGTCCCGCGGCTCGGAGTTCAAGGGTGTCCGCAAGGGCGGCCGCGCGGGCCTGCTCGGTGAACGGGGAGCGGGCGGTTCCGGCGGATCCGCGGGAATCAGGGCGAATCCCAGGCTCAGGACGAGTAATGCTGCCAGGGAGAGGACGGCGTACCGGAAATAGCGCATCCGCGGGCGGTTTTCCTGGTTGTCGTCGTTCACAACAGACCATGGTGCCACGGCTGAGGGGGATCGCCGTGCACCGTTCTGCCGGTAAAATAGCTACGCTAGTACACACCACATCATCTATAGGGAGGCGGCCGGCATCGTGAGCAATGCAGAAGCCACGGCTTCACCAGACCACACCGGAACGGGCAGGACTGGGACCGCAGCGGCACACAATCCGGAAGCTGCCCGGCTGAGAGCCCTCCTCGAACCCTCGGTCCTGGCCAACAGGCTGTACCTCGAGGACGTGGAAATCAACGTTGCCGGGTCCCACCGGGTGGTCCACGTTGTGGTGGACCTGCCGCAGGAGGAATCGGGCGGCGTAAGCCTCGACGTCATCGCGGACATTTCCAGGGTTCTCTCCGATGTCCTGGACAACGACCCCGCCACGGACAGCCGCCCCTATGACCTCGAAGTATCCTCGCCCGGCGTCGGACGTCCCCTGACCGAACCCCGCCACTGGCACCGGGCCAGGGGCCGGATGGTCACGGTGAACGTCATCCAGGGCGACAACGTCACCGGCCGTATCCAGTCGGTGGACGACGCCGGCGTGACACTCGTGCCGGAGATCGCCGTCAAGAAGGGCATGAAGCCCAAGCAGGGCGACCCCATCAAACTTCCTTTCGACAGGATCCGCAGCGGAAAAGTCGAGATCGAATTCAGCCACCTCAATGAGGGCGGTCTGGAACCTGAACACAATGGACCTTCTGAGGAGGCCTGATGGATATTGACATGAGCGCACTGAGACTTCTGGAGCGTGAGCGTGAAATCCCGCTGGACCTCCTGATCCCCACCATCGAGCAGGCGCTCCTGGTGGCCTACCACAAGTCTCCCGGCGCCTTTGAAAAGGCCCGTGCCGAGCTGGACCGGAAGAGCGGCCACGTGACCATCTGGGCCGTGGAGATTGACGACGACGGCGCGCCCATCGGCGAGTTCGAGCACACGCCGGAGGGTTTCGGGCGCATCGCCGCCAGCACCGCCCGGCAGATCATCCTCCAGCGCCTGCGCGACGTTGAGGACGACAACGTGCTGGGCGAATTCAAGGGCCGCGAGGGCGAGCTGGTTGCCGGCACCATCCAGCAGGGCAACAACCCGCACATGATCCAGGTCAACCTGGGTTCGGTGGAAGCACTGCTTCCGCCGCCCGAGCAGGTTCCGGGGGAGAAGTACATCCACGGCAACCGGCTCCGCGCCTTGGTTATCGACGTCCACCGCGGCTCCAAGGGCCCGTCCGTCACGCTGTCCCGCTCCCACCCGGGGCTTGTCCGGAAGCTCTTCGAACTGGAAGTTCCGGAGATCGCCGACCGTTCCGTGGAGATCGTGGCACTCGCCCGCGAAGCCGGCCACCGCACCAAGATTGCGGTGAAGGCGAACGCTCCCGGGATCAACGCCAAGGGCGCCTGCATTGGTGAAATGGGTTCCCGGGTCCGCGCCGTCATGAACGAACTCAACGACGAAAAGATCGACATCGTCGACTTCAGCGAGAACCCCGCCACCTTCATCGCCAGCGCCCTGTCGCCGTCGCGTGTGAATTCTGTCACCATCACGGATGAGGCCACCCGGTCGGCACGCGTGGTGGTCCCCGACTACCAGCTGTCGCTCGCCATCGGCAAGGAGGGCCAGAACGCCCGCCTGGCTGCGAAGCTCACCGGCTGGCGGATCGATATCGTCTCCGACGCCGCAACGGCCAAGGAAAGCTGACCCGCTGCCCGGCCGGATCCTCCCACGCCGGAGCCGGCCCGCAGTTCGGGCGGAAGGCCCCGGAGGGGCTAGAATAGATCAGGACCGCGCCTTACGGCCGGTAACCGTGTGCCTTGTGTGTGCCCTTCCCCGGATGGGGAGGTGCCCGCGCGTGGCCTGCAGATATGAACGTCAGGACGATTGCCGTGGCAGAAGTACGTACCAGCGGGAGTCAACCGGAACGCACCTGCATCGGTTGCCGGAAGAAGGGGCCGCGGTCTGAGTTACTCCGGCTCGTCGCCGAAGGCAGCGGATCAACCGCTGTCCTGGTGGATGAACGACGCCGGATGGCTGGCCGGGGTGCATGGCTGCATCCCAGCGAATCGTGCCTGGCTCTGGCAGTAAAGCGGCGAGCGTTCGGACGCGCCCTTCGGGGAGCAACCGGAACCGAAGCCGTGGAACGCCGGATCACGTCAGGTCCGATCGTCACAGGCGCCACGGCGGCTGCGACACCAACCGTCCAACCTGAAAGCGGGTCAGAAATCTGATGGAAACCCGATGAGTTCCCAGCGATGAGTGCGTAACGATGACAACTTTGTTGCGCTCTGCAATGGGCCCTTCTGCAGCATTCGCGGCTGGGGCCCGCAGTAAGAAGTAGACGGTTCGTGCCTGGCTCGGTGCGGACCGAGACAGGAGAAATGTGGCCAAGGTCCGCGTACACGAGCTCGCGAAAGAGCTCGGTATTACTTCCAAAGATGCAGTGACAAAACTGCAGGAACTGGGCGAATTCGTTCGCTCCGCCTCATCCACCATTGAGGCCCCCGTCGTGCGCAAGCTGCGCAACGCCTTCCCCGATGCTGCCGCCAAGAGCGCAGCACCCGCAGCTGCCCCCAAGGCACCTGCTCCCGCCGCGGAAGCACGTCCGTCAACCCCGGCTCCGGGCCCGGCAGCTCCCAAAGCTCCCGCACCCAAGGCTCCGGCACCCGCAGCCCCCGTCCAGGCAGCTGCCCCGTCGGCTCCGGCTCCCAGCGCGCCGCCGGCACCTGCCGCCAGCGCTCCGGCTGCTCCCGCGGCACCCTCCACCGGCGCCAAGCCCGGTGCCCGTCCGGCCCCCAAGGCTGACACCCCCGCCGCCCGCCCGGGTGGCTCCGCTCCCGGCTCGAACGCGCCGCGCCCGGGCGGTCCCGTCCCGGCAACAACCCGTTCGCCACCTCGCAGGGCATGCCCCGCGGCCGTGGCGGCGACGGTGACCGCGCTCCCCGTCCGGGCAACAACCCGTTTGCCACGTCCCAGGGCATGCCCCGCCCGGGTGGCGGCCGCACCGACGGCGACCGTCCCGGTGGTCCGCGTCCCGCGGCCGGTGCCGGTGGTCCCCGTCCCGGTGGTCCGCGTCCAGCGGCCGGTGCAGGTGGGCCCCGTCCCGCAGCCGGTGCCGGCGGTCCCGTCCCGGTGCACCCCGCCCCGGTGGTCCGCGGCCTACTCCCGGCATGATGCCCAACCGCACTGAGCGTCCCGCCCCCGCAGGTGCAGGCCGTCCCGGCGGCGGCGGCCGCGGTCCCGGTCGCCCGGGCGGCGCACCCGGAACCGGTGGTCCCGGTGGCGGCGGCGGTGCTCCCGCCGGCGGTGGCTTCGGCAAGGGCGGTCGCGGCCGCGGCGGCACCCAGGGTGCCTTCGGCAAGGGCGGCGCAGGCCGTGGCAAGCAGCGCAAGTCGAAGCGCGCAAAGCGCCAGGAACTTGAGCAGATGAGCGCACCGTCGCTGGGTGGCGTGAGCGTACCCCGCGGCGACGGCAACACCGTCATCCGCCTGCGCCGCGGCTCGTCCATCACGGACTTCGCCGACAAGATCGAGGCAAACCCCGCCGCGCTGGTGACCGTGCTGTTCCACCTCGGTGAAATGGCAACCGCCACCCAGTCGCTGGACGAGGACACCTTCGCACTGCTGGGCGAGGAACTGGGCTACAAGCTGCAGGTCGTGTCGCCGGAGGACGAGGAGCGCGAGCTGCTCTCCACCTTCGACATCGACGTGGAAGCCGAACTCGAAGCCGAAGGCGACGACGAACTCGAGCCGCGCGCTCCGGTCGTCACCGTCATGGGCCACGTTGACCACGGTAAGACCCGGTTGCTGGATGCCATCCGCAACTCGGACGTCGTGGCCGGCGAGCACGGCGGCATCACCCAGCACATCGGTGCCTACCAGATCAGCCATGAGCATGAGGGCACGCTGCGCGACATCACCTTCATTGACACCCCCGGTCACGAGGCGTTCACCGCCATGCGTGCCCGTGGTGCCAAGGTCACCGACATCGCCATCCTGGTGGTGGCAGCGGACGACGGCGTTATGCCGCAGACCGTTGAAGCACTCGACCACGCCCAGGCGGCCAACGTGCCGATCGTCGTGGCCGTGAACAAGATCGACAAGGAAGGCGCCAACCCTGACAAGGTCAAGGGCCAGCTGACCGAGTACGGCCTGGTTCCGGAAGAATACGGTGGCGACACCATGTTCGTTGAGGTCTCTGCCCGCCAGAACCTGAACATCGACGAACTGATCGACGCTGTGCTGCTGACGGCCGACGCCGCGCTGGACCTCCGGGCCAACCCGGACAAGGCCGCCCGCGGTATCGCCATCGAAGCCAACCTGGACAAGGGCCGGGGTGCTGTGGCCACCGTGCTGGTGCAGTCCGGTACCCTGGCGGTCGGCGACACGATCGTGGCCGGTACGGCCCACGGCCGCGTCCGCGCCATGTTCGACGAAGACGGCGAAGCCCTCGACGTCGCGCTGCCGTCACGTCCGGTCCAGGTCCTCGGCCTGTCCAACGTGCCGCGCGCCGGTGACAGCTTCCTGGTCACCACCGACGAACGGACCGCCCGCCAGATCGCCGAAAAGCGTGAAGCCGCTGAGCGCAATGCCCAGCTCGCCAAGCGCCGCAAGCGCATCAGCCTGGAAGACTTCGACCAGGCAGTGGCCGACGGCAAGATCGACACCCTCAACCTCATCCTCAAGGGTGACGTGTCCGGTGCCGTGGAAGCCCTCGAAGACGCCCTGCTCAAGATCGACGTCGGCGAAGGCGTGCAGCTGCGCGTCATCCACCGCGGTGTGGGTGCCATCACGCAGAACGACGTCAACCTGGCAACGGTCGACTCCGCCGTCATCATCGGCTTCAACGTCAAGCCGGCCGAGCGGGTTGCCGAACTGGCAGACCGCGAAGGCGTGGACATGCGCTTCTACTCGGTCATCTACGCAGCAATCGATGACATCGAGATGGCGCTCAAGGGCATGCTCAAGCCGGAATACGAAGAATTCCAGCTGGGCACCGCCGAAGTCCGCGAAGTCTTCCGCTCCTCCAAGTTCGGAAACATCGCAGGCTCGATCGTCCGCAGCGGCATCATCCGCCGTAACACCAAGGCACGCATCAGCCGCGACGGCAAGGTCATCGGTGACAACCTCACCATTGAGACGCTCAAGCGCTTCAAGGATGACGCCACCGAGGTCCGCACCGACTTCGAGTGTGGTATCGGCCTTGGCTCGTACAACGACATCGTTGAAGGCGACATCATCGAGACCTTCGAGATGCGCGAAAAGCCGCGCGTCTAGTCTGTCCCGCGGCGGGACGCCTCCGAGTTTTGGGGGCGCCCCGCCGCGCTGGGCGGCAAAGGATCTTGCGATCCTTTGCCGCCCAGCTCCGGTAGGCCCGATGCCACTCCCGGGCGCCCCCAAAATTCTCCGGCATCGTCGTTGGCCCGTCTGGGTGCGTGGTGCAGAACTGAAACGTGCGCTGGCAGCCTCCGCGCCGCCGTCGTACGACCCAAATTTTCTTTTATAGGAGTTGAACATGGCTGATCCGGCACGTGCTGCCAAGATGGCGCAGCGGATTAAGGTTGTTGTTGCTGAGGCCCTGAGCCGGAAGGTTAAGGATCCTCGGCTTGAGGGGATTACTGTTACCGATGCCCGCGTGACCAATGATCTGCAGCATGCCACCGTCTACTACACCGTCTTTGGGGACCAGGCTCTGCAGTCTGATGCTGCCAAGGGGCTGGAGAAGGCCAAGGGTGTGCTGCGGCAGGAGGTGGGCCGCAACATCACTGCGCGGCTGACTCCCACGCTCGAATTCGTGGCCGACCAGATTCCCGTGAACGCCTCCAACCTTGAGGAACTGCTGCGGGAAGCGAAGAAGCGCGACGCCGAGGTGGCCGCCCTGGCTGCCAAGGCCAAGCACGCCGGCGACGCCGATCCCTACAAGAGCGATGCGACACCTGACGTGGAGATCGACGAAGACGATTTCGACGAAGAGGACCTCGACCTCAACGACACCGACGAGTTCGACGAAGACGGCAACAAGTAGCCCAGAAGGTCAGCAGAAGGCCCGGACCGCGAATGCAGTCCGGGCCTTCTGCTTCCCAGAAACCTGTGTTCGCCTCCTGTGCGGTGCCTACCTGATATCGGCCTTGATGACCTTTCCGGCCGGAGGCCCCGCAGGGGGTGCCGCACCTGGTCCTGCTGGAGGCCCTGGCAGTGCATCAATCGTGGCGTAGAGCGTCCGGCCCTGGATTTCGACGTCGGCGGGCTGGTTCACTTTCAGGAATTGGGTGCGGTGTCCCTTCCAGGCGTGGAACTTCAGGATCTCGTTGCCGAACAATGATGCAACATAAACGTCGCCCGTGTTGGCAACAGCCAGTCCGGTGGGGCTGAGGATGTAGTCCACCCAGAGCCTGGTTGCTCCGGTCCACGGGTTGACCTTGAAGATCGCGCCGCGGTGGCCGAGGGCTTCGCTTTCAGGTCCACCGGGCAGGGACGTCACGTACAGCCAGCCGTCGGGGCCTATCTCGACGTCAGTCGGGACGAACTCGAAGGCGTAGGTGAAGCCGGCGCAGCTGGGCGCCATCAATTCCTTGGCGGCCTCGGCAGGAATCGTGAAAGGCCGGGGCGGCAGGACGGCCAGCGTCGAGATCTCGCCGGTACGGATGTTGACCCTGAGGATGGCATTCATCCCGGCGTCCGCCACGTAGGCCGTATTGCCCTGGACTGCGGTGGCGTACGGATGGGAGTCCACCACTCCCTTGTACTGGGGCGGCGGGCCGCCCTCACCGTCGGGCGGCGTGGTTTCGGCAAGGCAGGCAGCGCCCGTGCCAGACGCGAACCCGTACTTTTGGTTGCCGTCCGGGTTGTACTTGCGTTCATACTCCGCGAGGTCCGCGATGGTCCGCACGTCTCCTCCCGGACCAATGGCCTTCAGGTAGCCCTCCAGCTTGGCGGGCTCACCGAGGCCCGCGCCGGTGCTTTCCAGGAAGAACGTGGTGGCGCCCCGCGTTTCGACGCCTGCGACGTCCCAGCCTTCAACGCCCTTGGCGTAGATGTCCTCGACGTCGCCGTCCCTGCCGATCCGGCTAAGTGTCGCTGCAAAGTCCTGGGTCACATACAGCGATTTACCGGTGCCGACGGCCAGGTGCAGGGGAGAGACCAGGCCGCCGGCCACTTCCTCGTACGGCCAGCCGTGGTGGTCCCCGCCGGACGCTGAAGATGCGGCGGCCGGGATGATGACGGCCGCCACCGCCAGGGATGCGATCAAAGCGAGTTTTCTCTTCATTGGGTACTCCGGGACTGGTGGCTTGCGGCGGGCCGGGATGAGGGTGCCCCGCAGGGAGGCAGTACAGCTGACGCCCAGGGCGCCAGACTATTCCTGTGCTGCGCAGATGTCGTCGGGACTTTCCCCCTAATGCGCCCCCTATTTCATCCCCTAACCGGGATGCGGTGGCTAGGATCGAGCTATGACCCAGGCAACTGAGCACCTTGAGGCCGCGCGCTACCTTGAGCAGGCCGTCGAATTGGCCGTCCGGAACGTTGCCGAGGGCGGCGGACCGTTCGGCGCGCTGGTGGTGACGGCGGACGGGCGCGTGCATGAAGGCGTCAACCGGGTCACCCGGGACAACGATCCCACCGCCCATGCGGAGGTGGTGGCCATCCGCGCCGCCGCTACGGCAACTGCCAACTTCGACCTCCACGGCGCGGTGCTCTACGCCAGCTGCGAGCCGTGCCCGCTCTGCCTCGCCTCTGCATTGTGGGCGCGGATTGACCGGGTCCACTTTGCCGCGGACCGGCATGGAGCCGCCGCCGCCGGCTTCGACGATGCCTTGTTCTACGACTACTTCAGCGGCACCCGCCCCGAACTGTTGCCGGTCACCCGCGACGACATTCCGACGTCGGCCGCCCCCTTCAAGGCGTGGGACGCCTTCGAGGGCAAGACGGAGTATTAGGCATGGAGCCAACGCTCATCGCCTGCCCCTCCTGTGGCAAGACCAACCGGATTCCGGCGCAGGCAGCCGGGACGCCGCGCTGCGGCAACTGCAAGGCCGGGCTGCCCTGGATCGTCAACGCCGGGGACGCTGACTTCGCCGCCGTGGCTGAACGGTCACCCGTACCCGTGCTGGTTGACTTCTGGGCGGACTGGTGCGGGCCCTGCCGCATGGTGAGTCCGGTCCTGGACAAACTGGCCCGCGAACGGCCCGGCCGGATCAAGCTGGTCAAAGTCGATGTGGACAAGGCGCCCGGCCTGTCGCGGCGGTTCGACGTGCAGGCGATCCCCACCCTGATGGTGCTGGTGGACGGAAAGGTGGCCGCCCGGCAGGCGGGGGCGGCGCCCGCACAGGTGCTGCGCTCCTGGCTGGACGGGGCCCTGGGCGGCGCAGCCCGGTAATCAGCGCAGCCCAGTAAGCGGACGCGGCCCTGGAAGCGGATGTGGCCCGGTAGGCGGGCCCGCGGCCAGGTAAGCGGTCGGAGACGTTATTCAGGCCGGTCCTTGCCGGCAGGCGTGACAGTCCCTCCAGCAGGTCCTGTTTCTGCCCGCACAGCGCGATGCGGACCCAGCCTTCGCCGATCGACCCAAAGGCAGTGCCGGGGGCCAGGGCAACACCGGCGTCCGCCAGGAACCGGCGAACCCATCCGCGCACGTCGCCGCCACTGGCGTGCGACAGATCCGCCCACAGGTAGAAGGCGCCCTGGGCCTGGAGGTACGGGATGCCCTTGGCGTCAAGGACTGCGGAGGCGGCGTCGCGGTTCTCCCGGTAGTGCCGGGAGGCGTGCTGCACATAGTCCTGCGGGCCGGTCAGGGCAGCGAGTGCGGCGTACTGGGGCGGTGCCGCCACGCAGGAGACGATGGATTCCATCACATTGTCCATCTGCTGCTTCAACTCCGGCGGACACACCAGCGCCCCGATCCGGAGGCCCGTGAGCCCGTAGGTCTTGGACAGTGTCAGGGAGGTGAACACCCGCGCTTCGCCGCGCGTCCCGCCGTCGAACCTTGCCGGGCTGATGTGCGGCACGTCGTAGGTGAACGCCTCGTAGCATTCGTCCGAGATGACCCAGAGGTCGTGCCTGCGGGCGAGCTCCATGAGCTCGCGGGTAAGGTCCCGGCCCAGGACGGCACCGAGCGGGTTGGACGGTGAGTTCAGCACCAGCACCCGCGTCCGGTCCGTGATGAGCGCCTCGATATCCTCCGTCCGGGGCTGGAAGCCATGCCCGGGGTACAGCGGATACCCCACGGGTTCGGCGTTCAGGAGCCGGGCGGTCATCGCGAAGGTGGGGTAGCCCGGGTTGGGGATCAGGATCTCATCGCCGGGGGAGAGCAGCAGGCTCATGGCCAGGTGCAGGCCCTGCTGTGCCCCGGCCACGACGTACACCCGGTCGGCTCCCACATCCACGCCCTGCTGTTCCCGGAACCTGGCGGCGAAGGCCTCCCGCAGCCCGGGAATGCCTGCATTGGGGGTGTAGTTCGTTTCATCGCGGTCCAGGCACGCCATGCCCGCATCCAGCACGTGGCGGGGGAGCGGGAAGCCAGGCTCCCCGATGCTCAGGACCAGTGCTCCCGGGGTGCGCCACGCCGCCTCGGTGATCTCGCGGATCTGGTTGACGGGCACGTCGCGGACATGGGCGGCAAGCTCGGGCATGCCTGCCATCCTAGCCGCCGCCGCCCTGCACCGGGGCCCCAACCTGCGCCGATATACTGGTAGGCGTGCTTTCTGGACTGGTGATAGTGGACAAGCCGCAGGGATGGACCAGCCATGATGTGGTTGGCCGGATGCGGCGCCTCGCAGGGACCCGGAAAGTGGGGCACGCGGGAACCCTTGATCCGATGGCCACCGGCGTCCTGGTGGTCGGCATCAACAAGGCCACGCGCCTGCTGACCTACATTGTGGGCACGTCCAAGACCTACACCGCCACCATCCGCCTGGGCCAGTCGACAGTGACGGACGACGCCGAGGGCGAGGTTACCGCCACCGCCGGCACCGAGGGTGTCAGCGACCAGGCAATCCACGACGGCGTCGCCGCACTGACGGGCGACATCCTGCAGGTGCCCAGCAGCGTCAGCGCCATCAAGGTCAATGGCGAGCGCGCGTACGCCCGGGTCCGCTCCGGCGAGGACGTGAAGCTCGCGGCCCGGCCCGTCACCATCCACCGCTTCGAGGTCCACGGCATCCGCCGTGATGCCGGAGCCGGCGCGCTGGACCTTGACGTGACCGTGGAGTGCTCGTCCGGAACCTACATCCGTGCCCTGGCACGGGACCTGGGGAATGCCTTGGGCGTGGGCGGGCACCTCACCGCCCTCCGCCGGACCCATGTGGGCCCGTACTCACTGGACCAGGCCCGCACGCTCGACCAGCTCGCCGAGGAGCTCAACGTCCTGGAAATGTCCCAGGCGGCCCGCGCGCTCATGCCCAACCGCGAGCTGAGTGCCGAGGAAACCACGGAAATCTCGTTCGGCCGCCGCATTGCGGCCGGGGCGGAACCGGGAAGCCCCTCGGCCGCCACCCCGGACCATCCCGCCGCCGCTTTCGCCCCCGACGGAAGTCTGGTGGCACTGCTCGCTGACGCCGGCAGTTACGCAAAACCGGTCCTGGTGTTCGCACCGGGCAACGGCGCACCCGCCGCCGCGGCAGCCGGGGAGGCCTAGGGTGGACGCGTATTTCTGGATCATCCTGGCAGTCGGCCTGCTGTCCACCGCCATCTGCCTGGTGGCGGGCATCATGAAGAAGGCACCCAACGACGTCACCATTCTCTCGGTGGCCGCCGTGGAACTGGCCCTGGTGGTCTACCTTGTGGGTTCGATCGTCCGGGTCATCGCAGGGGAACCCATCGCGGGCGAGGCGTGGGAATTCTGGGGCTACCTTGCCACGGCCATGCTCCTGCCCCCGGCAGCCGTCTACTGGTCCATCCTGGAACGGACGCGGTGGAGCAACTTCGTCCTTGCCGCCGTCGGCGTGACGGCCCTGGTGATGGCCGCCCGCATGAACCAGATCTGGTACTGAAGTGGAAGAAGCACGCAACGTGAATGACCAGCACACACCGGCCGCGGTGGGCAGCGCACCCGCCGGCACCCCCCGCAATACCCGGAACACGGGCCCGGGACGCCTCCTCATCGCTGTCTACGCCGTCTTTGCCATTTCGGCCTCGGCCCGCGCCGGCTACCAGATCCTCACCAAGTTCTCCGAGGCCCCGCTCGCCTACCTGCTGTCCGCCTTCGCCGCCTTGGTCTACGTGATAGCCACGATCTCCTTGGCCAAGGCCGGCAGCACCTGGTTCAAAGTGTCCGTCGCCGCCGTGCTGGTGGAGCTCGTGGGCGTCCTGGTGGTGGGGGCGCTGAGCATCTTCGACGCCGTGGCGTTCCCCCATGAGACCGTGTGGTCCCTGTTCGGCCGCGGTTACGGCTTCATCCCGCTCCTGCTGCCGATCCTGGGGCTGGTGTGGCTGTACCGGCGCCGGCCGTCGCAGGGAAAGTCGCTGGGAAAAGGGGCACGGTGAATACGGGTAACCTTGAAGAGTTCCGCGGCCGGTCCGGCTGCGGAATGTTGATGCTGCAGGCAGTCTAAGGCGAGGGTGATGGTCTACATCTGGAACGATCCGTCCGAGGTCCCGGCGGACTTCGGACCCTCTGTTGTCACCTTCGGGAACTTCGATGGTGTCCACCGGGGGCACCAGCAGGTGTTGTCCCAGCTGATCCGCTCGGCGCGGCTCACCCGGTCCAAGGCCGTGGCGGTCACCTTCGACCCGCATCCTGCGTTCGTACACCGCCCGGAGTCCGCCCCCGAGATGATCATGGGCCTGGACGACAAACTGGAGGCACTGGGCGAACTGGGCCTGGACGCCATCCTGGTGGTCAAGTCTTCACTGGACCTGGCAAGCCTCACTGCCGAGGAATTCGTGGAGCAGTACCTGGTGGACTGCCTGCACGCCAGCCACGTCGTGATCGGTCACGACGCCCGCTTCGGCCGCGGCAATTCCGGGGACCTGGACACCATGAAGGCCCTGGGTGAAAAGTTCGGCTTCGAGGTCCAGGTGATCAGCGAGTTCGGCTCCGAGGGCTACCCCCTGCATGACGACGACGGCGCGGACCGCCGCTGCTCGTCCACCTGGGTGCGTGAAGCGCTCCAGGAGGGCGACGTCGCCACGGCGGCTGCCGTGCTGGGCCGGTGGCACCGGATGCGCGGCGAAGTGGTGCATGGTGCCGCCCGCGGGCGGGCCCTGGGTTTCCCCACCGCCAACCTCGCCTCCAACGCCAGCGGCCTCATTCCTGCCGACGGCATCTACGCGGGCTGGCTTGTGGACCAGGCCGGCAAGCGCTGGCCGGCTGCCATCTCGGTGGGTTCCAATCCAACGTTCGACGGCGTCAGCCGCCAGGTGGAGGCCCACGTCATCGACAGGCCCAAGGAGGCCGTTGAGGACTTCGATCTGTACGGCCAGACAGTAGTCGTGGAATTCGTGGCGCGCCTTCGCGGCATGGTGGCCTATCGTGGGCCTGAAGCACTGGTGGACCAGATGAAGCTGGACGTGGTCCAGGCCCACGACCTCCTGGTCAAACGCTGACCAGACCCTGACCAGACGCTGGCCAGGCGCTGGCCAGAACGGGGCGCTGCAGCCGATCCGATCCACCAGCCCCGGCGGGACGCTGCCGGGTCAGCAAGGAAAGGCAGTACGTGTCCGTCGAAAAGAACACCCGCAAGCTGGATAAAGGCATCGTCCGCGACTTCAGTTCCCGGATGAGCTACGCCTCCTACCTCCAGCTGCCCACCCTGCTCAGTGCCCAGCAGCCGGTGAGCAAGCCCGAGCACCATGACGAAATGCTGTTCATCATCCAGCACCAGACCACGGAGCTGTGGCTGAAGCTGGTGTTGCATGAGTTGCGGAGTGCCGCCGCCTGGCTCCGTAACGATGACCTGGGTTCGGCGCTCAAGGGCATCGCCCGGGTCAAACATATCCAGAAGACCCTCACCGAACAGTGGTCCGTGCTGGCCACCCTGACACCCACCGAGTACTCCCAGTTCCGCGGATTCCTGGGCAACTCCTCCGGCTTCCAGTCCGCCCAGTACCGTGCCGTGGAATTCGTCCTGGGCAACAAGAACCGCAAGATGCTTCCGGTGTTCGAATCCGATCCCGAGGCGCACGCCATGCTGTCCGAACTCCTCGCGGCGCCCAGCATCTACGACGAATTCCTCGCCTACCTGTCCAGGCACGGCTTCGACGTCCCTGCCTCGGTCCTGGACCGCGACGTCAGCCGCGCCCACGAGTTCACCCCGGAACTGGTGCCGCTGTTCAAGCACATCTACGAACACGCGGCAGACAACTGGAGCGCGTACGAGGCGTGCGAGGAACTGGTTGACCTGGAAGACAATTTCCAGCTGTGGCGGTTCCGCCACCTGCGGACGGTGCAGCGGACCATCGGCATGAAGGCCGGAACGGGTGGGTCCAGCGGCGCCGCCTTCCTGCAAAAAGCCCTCGAGCTCACTTTCTTCCCGGAGTTATTCGCAGTCAGGACGGAGATCGGCCAATGACCACACAGCAGCAGCCCCTGGTGGAAGAGGAAGGCGTGGCCCTGCAGCAGCGCGCCGAAGAACTTGACCGCCAGGACCCGCTGGCCCACTACCGTGACCACTTCATCGGCACCGATACCCCGCTGTCCTACCTGGACGGCAACTCCCTGGGCCGCCCGCTGAAGAGGACGCCCGAGGACATTGCAGCCTTCATCCGCGAGGGCTGGGGCGGGCGCCTGATCCGCGCATGGGATGAGGAATGGCTGGACTTGCCACAGGCCATCGGTGACCAGCTGGGCCGGGCCGTCCTGGGTGCTGCGCCGGGACAAACGATCATCGCGGACTCCACCACGGTGGTCCTCTACAAACTGATCCGGGCCGCCCTGGCCGCGGTGGCTGACCCGGACCGGAACGAACTGGTCCTGGACACCGAGAACTTCCCCACGGACCGCTACCTCGTGGAAGGCATCGCGCTTGAAGAGGGCCTGACGCTCCGCTGGATCGAGGCCGATCCCGCCGCCGGGGTGACCGCTGACCAGGTGCGCGAAGCGACCGGCCCGCGCACCGCCGTCGTCCTTCTCAGCCAGATCGCCTACCGCTCGGGCCACCTTGCCGACCTGCCTGCCATTACCGCCGCCGTGCACGACGCCGGCGCCCTGGTGGTGTGGGATCTTTGCCACTCCGCGGGTCGGTGGAGATCGACCTCGACGGCGCCGGCGTGGACTTCGCCGCGGGCTGCACGTACAAGTACCTGAACGGCGGCCCGGGGTCGCCGGCGTTCGCCTACGTCAACCAGCGGCACCTGGCCTCGCTGAACCAGCCCATCTGGGGCTGGATGGGCCGGAAGGACGCGTTCGAGATGGCCAAGGGGTATGAGCCGGCGGCAGGCATCCGGGGCTTCCTGAGCGGCACCCCCGCCATCCTCGGGATGCTTGCCATGCGGGGAACGCTGGACCTGATCGAGGAAGCGTCCATGGCTGCCATCCGGGCGAAGTCGGAGAAGCTGACGGCGTTCGCCGTCGAAATCTTCGACGCGTGGCTGGCACCGCTGGGCGCCGAACTGGCCACCCCGCGCAGTCCGGGGGAGCGGGGCAGCCACATTACCGTGGACCACCCCGGGTTCACCAAGGCCACCGTGGCGTCGCTGTGGGATGACGACGTGATCCCCGACTTTCGCTCGCCCCGCGGCATCCGCGTAGGCCTCTCACCCCTGAGCACCAGCTTCCAGGAGGTGCTGCAGGGAATGAGGGCCATCCGGGACCGGCTGCGGGATTAACACCGACTGTTTCGACAGGTTAGGCCCGGGCCGGTAAACTTGACGATGGATCCGGCTGCAGTCCGTGGCGGCTGGTTCCTGTCGTGTTCGGACCTTCCCGGTTTTCCGGGGCCAGGCCGCAGCGGCAGACCCGGCAGTGATTTTCTGACCGGGCCCTCACGGCACATTTCATAGGAGTTAATGTGGCACTTGACGCCGCTGTAAAGCAGTCCATCATCAAGGAATACGCAACCGCAGAAGGCGACACCGGTTCACCGGAGGTCCAGGTTGCTGTCCTGACCCAGCGGATCAAGGATCTGACTGAGCACATGAAGGAGCACAAGCACGACTTCCACACCCAGCGCGGCCTGCTGGCCATGGTGGGTCGCCGCAAGCGCATGCTGAGCTACCTCAAGAAGACCGACATCGCCCGCTACCGTTCGCTCATCGAGCGCCTCGGCCTGCGCCGCTAGTCAGACTTCGGGGGCGGCCCTTTCCAGGACGGGACGGGCCGCCTTCTTCAATCAAAACTAAACAGGAGGATCAACCGCATCACGCATTCGCGGTCCTCGGTAGTGATCCCCGGGAAGGCTTCAGCGACTGAAGTCCCGGCCCGTGGGTCTCGATCGATGACCGGGTGCAGGGCCAGTAGACAGATGCTGGCCAGGTTGATGCGGCTGGACTTCCGTAAACAGAAACGGAGGTGACTCTCTTGGAGGGTCCCGAAATCCAGTTCTCAGAAGCAATCATCGACAACGGCCGCTTCGGCAAGCGCGTGGTCCGGTTCGAAACCGGCCGCCTCGCCAAGCAGGCAGCCGGCGCAGCCATGGTGTACATCGACGAGGACACCGCCCTGCTGTCCGCCACCACCGCCGGCAAGCACCCGCGCGAAGGCTTTGACTTCTTCCCGCTGACGGTTGACGTCGAAGAGCGCATGTACGCCGCCGGACGCATCCCTGGCTCGTTCTTCCGCCGTGAAGGCCGCCCGTCCACCGAGGCCATCCTGGCCTGCCGCCTGATGGACCGCCCGCTGCGCCCCGCCTTCATCAAGGGCCTGCGCAACGAGGTCCAGATCGTGGTCACCGTCCTGGCAATCAACCCCGACGAGCTGTACGACGTGGTGGCCATCAACGCCTCCTCGATGTCCACCCAGCTGTCCGGCCTGCCCTTCTCCGGCCCCATCGGCGGCGTCCGCGTTGCCCTGGTCGCCGACGAAAACGGCTCCCAGTGGGTTGCCTTCCCGAAGCACTCACAGCTGGAAAACTCCGTGTTCAACATGGTGGTTGCCGGCCGCGTTGCCGGTGACGACGTCGCCATCATGATGGTCGAAGCCGAAGCCACGGACAACTCCTGGACCCTCATCAAGGAACAGGGCGCCACCGCCCCCACCGAAGAGGTTGTTTCCGAGGGCCTCGAGGCTGCCAAGCCGTTCATCAAGGCTCTCTGCGACGCCCAGGCCGACCTCGCCGCCCGTGCTGCCAAGCCAACGGTCGAATTCCCTGTCTTCCTCGACTACGAGGACGACGCCTACGCCGCCGTGGAGTCCGCAGCCAGCGAGAAGCTGACCGCTGTCTTCCAGATCGCTGACAAGCAGGAGCGCGAGAACGCCGCCGACGCCCTCAAGGACGAAGTGCTGGCCAACCTTGCCGGCCAGTTCGAGGGCCGCGAGAAGGAACTGTCCGCAGCATTCCGCTCGGTCACCAAGCACGTGGTGCGCCAGCGCATCCTCAAGGACCAGATCCGCATCGACGGCCGCGGCCTGACCGACATCCGCCAGCTCACCGCTGAGGTTGAGGTCCTGCCCCGCGTCCACGGCTCTGCTATCTTCGAGCGCGGCGAAACCCAGATCATGGGTGTCACCACGCTGAACATGCTCAAGATGGAGCAGCAGATCGACTCGCTGTCGCCGGTGAAGACCAAGCGCTACATGCACAACTACAACTTCCCGCCGTACTCCACCGGTGAAACCGGCCGCGTGGGCTCGCCCAAGCGCCGCGAAATCGGCCACGGTGCCCTGGCGGAACGCGCCCTGGTGCCGGTCCTGCCGTCGCGCGAGGAGTTCCCGTACGCCATCCGCCAGGTATCCGAGGCCCTCGGTTCCAACGGTTCGACGTCGATGGGTTCCGTCTGCGCCTCCACCCTGTCCATGCTGAACGCCGGTGTGCCCCTGAAGGCCGCCGTCGCAGGTATCGCCATGGGCCTGGTTTCCGACCAGGTGGACGGCCAGACCCGCTACGCAGCCCTGACAGACATCCTCGGCGCCGAAGATGCCTTCGGTGACATGGACTTCAAGGTCGCCGGTACCGCAGAGTTCGTCACGGCCATCCAGCTGGACACCAAGCTCGACGGCATCCCCGCTTCGGTGCTGGCAGCAGCCCTGAAGCAGGCCCGCGAAGCACGCCTGCACATCCTCGAGGTCATCAACTCGGCGATCGACACCCCGGACGAGCTCTCCGAGTTCGCACCGCGCGTCATCGCCGTGAAGATCCCCGTGGACAAGATCGGTGAGGTCATTGGCCCCAAGGGCAAGATGATCAACCAGATCCAGGAAGACACCGGCGCCGACATCTCCATCGAGGACGACGGCACGGTCTACATCGGCGCCACCGACGGCCCGTCTGCCGAGGCAGCACGTTCCGCCATCAACGCCATCGCCAACCCGCAGGTCCCCGAGATCGGTGAGCGCTACCTGGGTACGGTCGTCAAGACCACCACCTTCGGCGCGTTCGTTTCGCTGACCCCGGGCAAGGACGGCCTCCTGCACATCTCCGAACTCCGCAAGCTGGCCAACGGCAAGCGCGTGGACAACGTGGATGACGTCGTGTCCGTCGGCCAGAAGGTCCAGGTGGAAATCACGAAGATCGACGACCGCGGAAAGCTGTCGCTCGCCCCCGTGGTGGCCGAGGAAGAAGGTGCGGCTGAGACCGAGCGCGCCCACACCACCGAACCTGCTGAAGGCGCTGACGTCTAACAGCTCCGGTTTCCGGCAGAAGCAATGAATCGGCGGGGCCGGTGGATGATCCACCGGCCCCGCCGCTGTTACGATGGCAGCCAGATCCGGCTGCCCGTCTTGAAAGGCCTCAATGACTGTTGTACCCCTGCCTCTTGAGCAGAACCACCCCGGCAATACCCTGGTCCACGGTTCCGACGGCGGCTCCGAAGTCCGGCGTTCCGTGCTGCCCGGTGGAGTGCGGGTGCTGACGGAGGCCATGCCGGGGCAGCGGTCAGCCACGATCGGTTTCTGGGTGGGCGTCGGTTCCCGGGACGAGGCCCCGGGCCAGCACGGGTCCACCCACTTCCTTGAGCACCTGCTGTTCAAGGGAACCAAACGCCGCACTGCCCTGGAGATCGCGTCAGCATTTGACGAGGTGGGCGGGGAATCAAACGCCGCCACCGCCAAGGAAAGCACCTGCTACTTTGCCCGGGTGCTCGATACGGACCTGCCTATGGCCATCGACGTGATCGCGGACATGATCACCGGTGCGGTCATCGATCCCACCGAGATGGAGCAGGAACGGGACGTCATCCTCGAAGAGATCGCGATGGACAGCGACGATCCCACGGACGTGGCCCACGAGCACTTTGTGGCCGCCGTTCTCGGCAGCCACCCCTTGGGCCGTCCCATCGGCGGAACGCCTGCCGCGATCAAGGCTGTGGCCCGTGACTCTGTGTGGGAGCACTACCGACGCTACTACCGGCCGGACGAACTGGTGATCACGGCTGCGGGTGGCCTGGAGCATGACGTGGTGTGCGACCTCGTCATCAGCGCACTGGAATCGGCCGGGTGGTCCCTGGAGTCCAACGCTTCACCGGTCAAGCGGCGCTCCACGGAGCCCTCGCTCATCACAGGCACCGCGGGGCTGCATGTGGTCAAGCGCGCCGTAGAGCAGGCCAACATCATCATGGGCTGCCCCACCATTGTTGCCACGGACGAGCGCCGCTACGTCATGAGCGTCCTCAACGCTGTGCTGGGCGGGGGCATGTCCTCCCGGCTCTTCCAGGAGATCCGGGAGAAGAGGGGACTGGTGTACTCCACGTACTCCTTCGCTTCCTCCTACGCCGATGCCGGCTATTTCGGCATGTACGCCGGGTGCACCCCGTCGAAGGTCCGGCAGGTGCTGGACCTGCTGGGTGTCGAGCTGGACAAGCTCGCCGAACACGGCATCTCCGACGAGGAGCTCCGCAAGGCGGTAGGACAGCTGGGCGGCGGCATTGTCCTGGCCCTGGAGGACACCGGTTCACGGATGTCCCGGCTGGGCCGCGCCGAACTGGTTTCCGGGGAATACCAGGACATTGACGAAACCCTTCGCCTCATCAAGGCCGTCACCGCCGAGCAGGTCCAGGACCTTGCAGCCGAACTTGCCGCCGCACCGCGGACCGTGACAGTTGTCGGCCCCTTCGAGGAGACGGAAACCTTCGGGCTCTGACCCCTGCCGCCACATTCGGGCCCGGGCATAGGATGGGCGCATTCGACGTCGGCAGAGGGCTGACGCCTTGCGGTGAGGGGTGAGGGGCGTGGACGGACCCCTGCCGGGTACGGACAACATCGGCCGTGACGATTCCGGCGGCTTCAACCCTGCCGGCATCAACCCTGCCGAGATCAATCCTGCCGAGATCAACGCTGCTGGCATCAACCCTGCTGACATCAGTGCCGCCGGCAGCTATGCCGATGCCCGGGAGGCCGTCGGGGTCCCTCCTTCTGGTGTCCATCCCGCTGACCACCCTGCCCTGCGCGGTCTCCTCGGCCACTGGCGGGGGAGCACGCGCCTGGCTGCCGGCCCCTGGGGCCGGAGCGTACCGTGGAGGCTGAAGTCACCTACCGGCGGGTGGCCAGTGGCTTCGGCGTTGTGCAAACCTACAGCCACCGTGAGCCGGACGGGACGCACTTCGAAGGCCACGGAATGTTCACGGTTGATCCCGACCACCCCGATGTTCTCTGGTACCACGCCGACACCACGGACCCGGTGCCGGGGGTTCCAGACCGCTGCACCTGGCGAGGTGGCGTCCTTCGGGTCGAGCGCCATGGCAGTGCCGGCTGGACCCGCCACTCCGTGCGCCTCGACGGCGATGTGCTGATCCATGTGACGGAGCTTCGGTCGCGTGCGCCTTCCAGGACGCAGTCCGGCGGGAGCGCCGAAAATGCCGGCGCTGATGGCACAGGATCGGCTTACACCCCGTTCATGACCTCAGCGTTCATGCGGGCCTGACGGCCGCAAGTCGCCAGGACGCTCGTGATTAGCGAGGGGCCCTGGTTCACGCCCGTACGGGATCACATCACGACCGGAACACGGGTTTTCAAGTCCCAGTTTTCCAGGGCCATGTCCTTTTCTGGGTCCGGTGGGAGGACGATGGGCATGGCGTAGAAGTCGTCCCATGCGGGGTCGTAGGGTGCGATGTCGTCGGCGTCGATGAGGTTGTCGTCCCCCGGTTCTTCACAGGGCGGTTCTTCCCATGGTGGTTTGGCACAGGGTGGTGCTGATTCCAGCCATTCCGGAGGGCACCATGCCTCGGCGGGGGAGTCATCTGCTCCAGTTTGTCCCTTTAGGTGCGGCACGGTGTTCAGTTCCTGGACCAGGACGTTGCCTGGCCAGATGGTTGGTCCCCGGTCGGGTTGTTCGGCGGGGTAAGTGCGGCCGGTGGGTGAGGTCCAGCCGGGTGGTGCCGTTTTCGTTGCTGGGGTGGGTTTCCAGCCGCTGTTGTGCTTCAGACGGTGGTGCTTTGGGCAGAGTTGTGCCAGGTTGCTGATGCCGGTGGTGCCGCCGTGTTGCCAGGCTGTGAGGTGGTCGGCTTCGTTGTCGAGTGCGTTGTTGTTGCAGCTGGGGAAGGTGCATTTGCCGTCCCGAAGGGTGAGTGCTTGTCGCATGGCTTTGGTGAGCCGGTAGCTGGTGCGGCCGATTTCGAGTGGGGTGCCGTCGCGGGGGTCGATGAGGACTCGGGTGAAGGACTCTGCTCCGTCGGTGAGGAGTTTGCGGGCCATGGACGCGGGGATGGGGCCGTAGCCGTCGAGGGTGGCCGGTTCGTCGGTCAGGCCGAGCAGGGCGAACACGGGGACAGTGACCAGCACGTCGGTGCGGGGTGTGGGGACTTTCCCGGCTTCGGGGCTGGTTGCGCCAGAGAACGCGGTGGTGGTGCTGGTTCCCGCTTCGCGTGTGCTGGTGTCTTTGGTTCCTGGGCTGTTGGTTGCGCCGATGTGATCGTTGGTTCCGAAGGGAGTGTTGTGGGGGATGCCGAGGTCCGCTGCTGGTTCGTCGGATCCGACGAGGGTGGCAAGCCCGAGGAATTCAGCAGGGAACTGGTGCTCCGCAACACCTTGAACCTCATCGCCTTCCGTGTCCCCGCTGCGTGCGGGGGTGCTGCTGTTGGGCCTGCTGCCGGTGACGGCGTCTGTGGTGGTAGTTGTGGCTTGGGCGGGGGCGAGGAGGCGTCGGGCGACTTCGTCGGCCCTGATTTGGGAAAGAGTGCGGGTTTCGTTGGGGCCCTGGAGGCCGCGGGCGATGGCTGTAGTTTTGTTCCAGGCCGCCAACGCGCAGTCTGCCCGCATATAGATCGCGAACCAGGCCATGCCGTCGCGGTCGGGGGTGAATTCGACCCGCCGGTCGGCTGCGGATTTGGTGTGGCGTTTTTCGATGGATTCGGGGTGGTGGCGTTCGCGCCAGGCGCGGACCTTGGCCCGCAGCCGGGACGGTACAAGGTTTGTGGCGGGGCAGCCGCGGGCAGGGTTCGGCGCGTCCGGGTCCAGGAAGTGGTCCGCGAGGGCCACGGCGGCGGGATGGTCCAGGGCCTCGGTTTCGTCGGCGATGATCCTGGCGCCCTGCCAGGACAACGACCCGGTGGACAGGGCCTCGTACACGGATGGGAGGGAACAGACTTGCCGGGCCTGGGTGATGAACGCCCCTGCTGCTCCGGAGCTGATGGTGAGGACCCCGGCGATTTCTTCCACTGTTGATATTTCCGCATACGTGCGGTCCTGGGTGGAGGCGTCGGGTGGGGTCATGGCCTGCTGCAGGTCAAGGCACTGGGTAGCGTCCCTGGCCTTGAGCGCGGTGGTCTGTGCCTCAAGCTTGGATTCCAAGCCCAGCCGCTCCAACCGGACCCGGTAGAGCCGGTCCAGAAGATCAACGCCGGCGCCGCCATCGGCTCCCGCCGAAGCAGCCGCGAGTGCTTCCTCTTCAAGGAACAGCGCATTCAGGGCAGCCATGGTGGCAAAAACACCCTCCATCGGTGCTGCTATGACCGTGCTGTTTCCCATGCCTAAATCATCGTGGGAGGGTCTGACATTTCCTGCTGTAGAAGAAGTTCCGGAAGCCTCTGCCTGCCCAGTGCCGGCAGCCGCGACGGCAGGAAACAGCGCTGTCCCGTCAACTCCGGTGCCTCCGCCGTTTCCCATACAGGAATCACCGCCGGAGGCACTGACATTCTGGCCGCCGGCACTCCATGGGGCTTATGCCTCGAGTCGCCAGGAGAATCGCGCCGCCACAGAAAATCGTGCCGTTGCGCAAACCGGCAGCTACGGTAATACGGCGCGGTGAGGGCTTTACCCGCCAGCGAACGGAGGGAGCACGTCAACCACATCATCGGGTCCCACAATGGTTGACTGGTCGCGCACCGCCACCTCATTGAGCAGGAAGCTGCTCCGCGAGAGGACGCGGGGGAGGGGAGGAGTGCCGGCAGGAGGCTCGGGTCGTTCCACGCCCAGCACGGCGTCCAGGAGCCCGGCCACCGTGGTGCCCTCTGGAAGGTCGAACTTCTCTTCCTCGAGGCCTGCGGCTGCACGTGCGGCAGCGAAGTAGCGTACTTTCATGAAAGTGTCAGCCCCCGATGGCGCTCATGCTGCGTTCCGGCTGGACGAAGTCCGGAGCGTCCAGTCCCACGTGGTCCATGCCGTGGGCCTTTGGCTTGAGCCACATGGCGTCCTGCCAGCGGCGTGCGAGGTCGTCGTCGCTGGCGCCGGACCGCAGGAGGCCCAGGAGGTCGAATTCCTCGCGTGAGAACAGGCAGCTCATGATCTTGCCTTCGGCCGTGATGCGGGTCCTGCGGCAGTCCGAGCAGAAGGGCTCCGTCACCGAAGCGATGATGCCGACTGTCCCCAGCACGGGCCCGTCCGCAGGAGCGGCATCAGACCCGGCCACCCGGCGTCGTACTTCAAAGCGTTCGGCGGGGGCACCGTCACGGGCCCGCGGATCGGGGGTGAGGACGAAATCGGTGGACAGCAGCTCCCGGATCTCGGCCGCGGTGATCATGTTGCGGCGGGTCCAGCCGTGGTCGGCGTCCAGCGGCATCTGCTCAATGAACCGCAGCTCGTAACCGCGCCCCAGCGCCCACGCGAGCAGCGACGGGGCTTCGGCGTCGTTGATGCCGCGCATGAGGACCGCGTTGAGTTTGACCGGACCAAGTCCGGCCGCCCACGCCGCGTCCACACCGGCCAGGACCTGGTCCAGGAACGGGCGGCGGGTCAGCTTGGTGAATGTTTCCTCGTGCAGCGAGTCCAGGGACACGTTGATCCGGGTCAGTCCGGCGGCCTTGAGGGGCGCTGCCTTCCTGGCGAGCCCCACTCCGTTGGTGGTCATGGAAATCGGCAGGTCGGGATGGTTCCGCCGCAGCTCCGCGATGATGTCCACCAGGTCGTGCCGCACCAGCGGCTCACCGCCGGTCAGCCGGAGTTCGCGGACGCCCAACTGCTCCACGCCAATCCGGACAATCCGGACAATTTCCTCCGCAGACATGACCGCCTGTTTCGCGAGCCATTCGAGGCCCTCTGCAGGCATGCAGTACGTGCAGCGCAGGTTGCACTTGTCTGTCAGGGACAGCCGCATATCTGTGGCACGGCGGCCGTAGCGGTCCACCAGCCCGGCACCCGCGCCGGCAGGACGGGCTGCCGGTACGGACAGCCCGGCATCCTCCCGCGGCTGCGGCATTCCTAGCTGGACACTCATGAAATCAGGCTACGCCACGATGGGCTGTAGATCACATTCGTGTCCACCCCCGGTGCCGAGCCGACCAATCCGGAACGCACCGGCGCTTCCAGCCACGCGCAAACCTATGCTGGACGTGTGGACAGTTCCCGGCAGCAGCAGGCAGCGCACGACGGCGGCACGGGCCGTGGCGGTCCCGCGGCTGCGGACGTGGAGCAGCCGTCCAACGAACGCCAGCGCCGCCGCTTGGCCGCCGCCGCCGGCGTGGTTGCTGTCGGGGCAGCTGTGGTGCTGGGGAACTCCTGGCGGGACTGCTGAGCCCCTCGCTCTCGCCGATGACTGCTGTTGGCGGCGCCGTCATCGATGCTGTCCCGCCCGGCGTCAAGGACTGGGCGGTCGCCTTGTTCGGCACAGCGGACAAGGCCGCACTCCTTGTTGGCATGGGCCTGGTGATCGCCGTCCTCGCCGGGATGGCAGGGGACCTCGAGGTCCGGCGGCGCTTTGCCGGCGTGGCAATTGTCGCGGTCTTCGGCCTGGTGGGAGTGGCCGCGGTTTTGACGAGGGCGCAGGTGACGCCCGCAGCATTTGCCTTGCCGGTGGTGACCGCTGTCCTCGCAGCCGTACTGCTGCGGTTCCTGATCCGCAGGCTTGAGGCGGCGGCCGAAACTGGAACAACGGATGGCAGCGCGCGCCGCAGGTTCCTGCGGACCCTTGCAGGCGGTGCGCTTGCCACGGCGGCGGGCGGAATCCTTGCCGGGGCCTGGCGCGGCGCTACGGCGGGAGTGAATGACGCCCGGGAGCGGCTGAGGCTGCCGGGAGCGGCATCGCATGCCCCGGCCATACCCGCCGGAGCCGAAGCCGGAGTGGAAGGGATGCAGCCCCTGGTGACTCCCAACCGGGACTTTTACCGCATCGATACGGCGTTGTCCGTGCCGGCGGTTAATCCGGACACATGGGTCCTGAGGGTCACCGGAATGGTCGAGCGCGAGGTGGAGCTGGACTTCGCGTCACTTCTGGCCAAGCCCCTCATCGAGCGGCACGTGACCATCGCCTGCGTCTCCAACCCGGTGGGCGGTGATCTGATCGGCAACGCGCGCTGGTTGGGCTGGCCCGTCCGCGAGCTGCTCGGCCAGGCCGGACCCCGCGCCGAAGCGGATATGGTGCTTTCCCGCAGCGCGGACGGCTGGACCGCCGGCACCCCGCTGGAAGTCCTGACGGACAACCGGGACGCGCTGCTGGCCGTCGGCATGAACGGCGAGCCCCTGCCACTGGAACACGGATTTCCTGTCCGGCTGGTGGTGCCGGGGCTCTACGGATACGTCTCGGCCACCAAATGGGTCACCGAACTCAAAGTCACCAGGTTTGCCGACGACGCCGCCTACTGGACCCCGCGCGGCTGGTCAGAGCGGGGACCCGATCAAGACCTCGTCCCGGATCGACGTGCCGCGCGGTGGTCGGTCTGTGCCGGCCGGGACCATCACGTTCGGTGGCGTCGCCTGGGCCCAGCACACCGGCATTGGGAAAGTGGAGCTCCGCGTCAACCGTGGCCCATGGCGGGAAGCCCGGCTCGCACCGGGCATCTCGGTGGACACCTGGTACCAGTGGACGCTGGACGTTGACCTGACTCCAGGGCAGTACGAGGTGCAGGTGCGTGCAACGGATCTGCGCGGCGCAAGCCAGGACGAGGAGCAGCGGCCTGTGGCGCCGGACGGGGCCACCGGTTTCCACACGGTTAGAGTGGACGTGAAATCCTGACGGCCACAACCGAAGGCACCTCCATGACCAGCACGAACCCGCACGGCCACCAGAAGGGCCGGGCCCGGTCCACCGCCAGCCACCTGGCAGCCGTCACGGAACTCCTTCGCCCCTTACGCGGCTCCGCCCGTACTGAACTCCTCCCTCTGTCCAGCGCCCTCGGGCGCGGCCTCGTGGAGGACGTCACGGCACCCGTCAGCCTCCCGCCGTTCGCCAACTCCCAGATGGACGGTTACGCCATCCGCTCCAGCGACGTGCCCGACGGCGGCACGGACCTGCGCGTCGCGGCTCCCGTTCCGGCGGGCGCCGGCGCGGCAACCCTGGAAGCCGGAACCGCGGCGCCCATCATGACAGGGGCGATGATCCCTGAAGGCGCCGACGCCGTCGTACCCATCGAACGGGCCAGCCCGGACCACTTCCTTCCGGCGGGCGATGCGGCGCGGGTGAAGCTGCCTGCCGCCGCCCCCGGCACCTACGTTCGCGTGGCAGGAAGCGATATCGCAGCGGGGGAGCAGGCACTGGCCGCCGGCACCTTCCTCGGCCCTGCCCAGCTGGGACTGCTGGCCGCCCTCGGCCTCCCCGAGGTCACCGTGTACCAGGCGCCCGCCGTCCTGCTGGTCACCACCGGGGACGAGGTTGTGGAGCCGGGCCGCGATCTTCCGGCCGGCAAGATCTACGACTCCAACGGCACCCTCCTGGAAGCCGCCATGACCCAGGCGGGGCTGCGGGTCCTGCGGGCAGGTATCTCAACGGACAACCCCGAAGAACTGCGCACCCTGCTGCGGAGCCAGGGTGCCGGGGCAGACCTGATCGTCACCACCGGCGGGGTGAGCCAGGGCGCTTATGAGGTGGTCCGGCAGGCAATGGCGGACCAGCCGGTGGAATTCCTGCACGTGGCGATGCAGCCCGGCGGCCCGCAGGGGATCGGCACCTTCGAAGGCACCCCGTTCCTCGGCTTTCCCGGCAACCCCGTGAGCTGCCTGGTCTCCTTCGAGATGTTCCTCCGCCCCGCCCTCTCGCAGCTGCTCGGCGCCCCGGCCGCCCGGCTGCCGGTCCGGGCCCGCCTGGGGCACCCGCTCACGTCCCCCGAACACAAACACCAGGTGCGGCGCGGCAGGCTCCGGCCGGATGGAACGGTGCAGCTCGAAGGCGGCGAAAGCTCGCACCTGATGCACGCCCTGGCCGGATCGAATGTGCTGGTGCATGTGCCCGAAGGCGTAGCCGCCCTCGGCACCGGGGATGAGGTGGAAGTATGGATGCTGTGAATGCAGAACAGACCCCCGGCGCCCTGACGCATCTGCGCCAGGACGGCAGCGCCCAGATGGTGGACGTCTCCACCAAAGCAGAGACCACCCGAGAGGCCACGGCCACCGCAACCGTCAACACCACGGCGGAGGTGATGGGCCTCCTCGGCTCCGGCGGACTTCCCAAGGGTGATGCCCTGGCCGTGGCGAGGGTTGCCGGGATCATGGCCGCCAAAAAGACGCCGGAACTGGTTCCGCTGTGCCATCCGCTGCCGTTGTCCAAGGTGACGGTGGACTTTGAACTGGCCGCCGAGTCCGTCATCATCGTGGCCACCGTGAAGACACGCGGGGTCACCGGCGTCGAGATGGAGGCGCTCACGGCAGCTTCCGTGGCCGCCCTGAGCGTGTACGACATGATCAAGGCCGTGGACAAGCACGCCGTCCTCACTGACATCAAGGTGCTCGCCAAGAGCGGCGGCAAGAGCGGAGACTGGGCCCTGTGACCATCCATGCCACGCACAGTGCCCCTGAACCGCACCGGCACGGCGAGGTCCAGGGCCGGAAAGCCGGTGTGGTCATCGCGTCCACGCGGGCTGCCGCCGGGATCTACGACGACGAAACCGGCCCCGTGATCACCGACTGGCTGACCGAACACGGCTTCGAGGTGTTCCCCGCCATGGTGGTCCCGGACGGCGAGCCCGTGGGCGCCGCCATCCGCGCCCTCCTGACCCAGCGCCCCGCCGTCGTCATCACCAGCGGCGGAACGGGCCTGAGCCCGGACGACCGGACCCCCGAAGTCACGCTTCCCCTGCTGGACCGCGAAATCCCCGGAATCATGGAAGCGATCAGGCGCGCCGGCGCCGCGAAGACTCCACTGGCGGCCCTGGGCCGCGGATATGCCGGCGCGGCCAAGAGTACGTTTATTGTTAATCTCCCCGGCTCACCAAAAGGGGTCATGGACGGACTCGCCGTCCTGGACCCGGTGATCGGACACCTCTGCGACCAGCTGGAAGGCGGACATGGGCACTGAAGCATTCGAGGTGGTTTCCGCTGTCCTGAGCGCGGAACCCATCTCCGTAGACCAGGCGATTGCTGCCGTGGAGAGCGATACCGCGGGCGCCGTGGTGAGCTTCAGCGGCGTCGTGCGCAACCACGACGGCGGGAAGCAGGTCAACCGCCTCAGCTACAGTGCGCACCCCACGGCACACCAGGTGATGTCCGACGTCGTTGCGCGCCTGTTGCCGAGCAGAACGCGGCGTCCGGCACAACCGGGAACGCCGCCACCGGAGACGCGGCGGCTCAGCCCGTCCGCATCTGGGCCGCCCACCGGATCGGCATGCTCGAAATCGGCGACCCCGCCTTGGTCTGTGCAGTCTCCGCCGCCCACCGCGGCCAGGCCTTCGCCGTGTGTTCGGAACTGGTGGACCGCATCAAGGAGCAGGTGCCCATCTGGAAGGAACAGTTCTTCTCCGACGGTACGGTGGAATGGGTCGGCGCCGGCGCCTGACGCCGGGAGGGTCCTGAAAAAAAAGCAATCGATTAAGTCACGGACACCGTGACTTGGCGTGACCGTTGGTGCCCGCTTCCTGCGAGGTAACGCACACCCTCCGGTTCCTTGCCCCGGCAGGCCCACCGGTAGGGTTAAGGCATGACCCAACAACACTCCGATCCCAAGCTGGTGGCCGTCCTCGGCGCCAACGGACGCATGGGCGCCGAAGCCGTGAAAGCCGTTGAAGCCGCACCCGACATGAAGCTCGTCGCAGCCTTGGGGCGGGGCGATTCCCTGGACCAGGTCACCGCCGCCGGAGCGCAGTACCTGGTGGACCTGACAGTGCCGGAAAGCACCGAGGCAAACGTCCGGTTCGCCGTCGAACACGGGATCCACGCCGTGGTGGGCACCACGGGCTGGGACGCCGGCCGCCTCTCCGCGCTGGAGGCGCTGCTGGCCGAGCACCCGGACACCGGTGTGCTCATCGCCCCCAACTTTGCCGTGGGCTCGGTACTCGCCTCGGCGTTCGCCGCGAAGGCCTCAAAGTACTTCGAATCCGTGGAGATCATCGAACTGCACCACCCGGACAAGGTGGATGCGCCCTCCGGTACTGCCGTCCGCACTGCGCAACTGATCGCCGCGGAACGCAGCGCCGCCGAGGTTCCGCCCAGCCCGGACGCCACTACCAGCGAATTGGCCGGCGCCAGGGGCTGCGAGGTGGATGGCGTGCGGGTGCACAGCGTGCGGCTGCGCGGGCTGGTGGCGCACCAGGAAGTCCTGCTGGGCGGTCCCGGTGAGCAGCTGACCTTCAGGCACGATTCCTACGACCGCGCCTCCTTCATGCCCGGCGTCCTCCTGGGCGTGCGGAACGTGGCATCCCACCCCGGCCTCACCGTGGGCCTGGACGGCTACCTGGATCTGGGAATCTAGCCATGGGCGGGTTCCTGGCGGCCTTCCGGAAGAACCGCACCAAGATCTGGGTGGGTGCGGTGACCCTGCTGCTGGTCTTTTATCTGGTGGTGTCCTTCCAGCGTTCCATCCTGCTCCTGACGGACAGCAACCTGGCGGCCCAGGCGATCGGCGCCGCGTACCTGGTGCTGCCCGTGATCGGCGCCTGGGCCCTGATCCGGGAACTGCTGTTTGGCGCCCGCACGGAGCAGATGGCAAAGGTGCTGGAGGCTGAGGGGGGCCTCCCCGTGGACGAACTGCCCCGCACGCCCGGCGGCCGGATCGTCCGGGCGGCAGCCGACGCCGAGTTTGAAAAGTACCGGGCCGAGGCTGAAGCCGCACCTGATGACTGGCGCTCCTGCTTCCGGCTGAGCTGCGCCTACGACGCCGCCGGTGACCGCAAGCGAGCCCGGGCATCCATGCGCGACGCCGTCCGGCTGTTCCGCGGCAAGGTCCCGGCTTCCTGAGCAGCCTGGGTAGCGGCGGGGGCGGCCGGGGAAGCCTGGGTCAGCGGAGGGCCTTGAGCTCGCCCCGGCCGGCCTGGCTCGCCGTGTGGCCCAGCCATTCCAGTGGACCGCGCCATTTCAACACCGCAAACACCACGCCGACAATGATGGCCACGGCCGCGTGCGCAAAGTACATGCCGTCCTCCGTCCAGCCGGCCGGCAGCGGCTTGAGGTAGAACCCGGACACCACCCAGACGTGCACCGTGTACAGCGTCAGTGTCATGGCGCCTGGCCCGCGCAGCGGAAGCAGCAGGTCCAGGTCAACCCATTCGGCCAGCCGCCCCAGCAGCAGGCAGGCGCCGATGACGGCCACCGCTACGGCTGACGTGTGCAGCAGGTCCAGCGTGGTTCCCGAGTGCGGCGCAGCGGACGCCAGCCACCACCACGATCCTTCCTGCGGAATGCCGGTCAGGTTCACCTGGAGGACGCTGTCCAGCGGGTAGCCGGGCGAGTTGAGGACCTGCTCAAGTGCGGCACGCCCGCCCCAGCTTTCCATCGCGGTCACGCCCAGGGCCTTGGCTGCCACGGCCACTGCCGACCCCAGCACCAGGAGCACTACCGGAACCAGGGCCTTGTGGAGCATGAGCCGGCCGACCACCAGTCCCACCAGCAGGTAGGAAAGCCACTGGAACACCGGGTAGTAGCCGGTGAAGAACAGGTCCGCCAGCAGCCGGCCTGGCGTGCCGAGGTCTTCCCATTTCGGGTTGTGGCCCAGGCTCAGCGGCGGTTCTGCGGCGAGCAGCCAGGGCCGCAGGAGGTAGGCCAACACGGGGGACGCCAGGATCCAGCCCGCGGCCCAGGCGCAAAGGTGTTTCAGCCGGAGGCCCAGGAACGGCAGGACACAAAGGAACAGCACGGCGTAGTGGACCAGGATGATCGCCAGGTTTACTTCCACTCCGCCGAGCGTGAGTCCGACGGCGGCAATCACCAGGGCGCGCAGGGCAATGCCGCGGCGGGCGGCAGAGAGCCCGCTGCCGTCCAGGGGCTGGTGCTTTCCGGTGGACAGGGCGAGCCCCACCCCGGCCAGCACCGCGAACAACGCGGCGGCCCGGCCCGAAAATGTCAGGCCGATCCACGTGGGCGTGAGGTCAGCGTTCGACTCGAAAGTGGGCAGCAGGTGCGTGGCCATCATTCCCAGCAGTGCCAGCCCGCGGGCCGCGTCAATGCCGTAGAGCCGTGCGGGAACGGAGGCGCCCCGGGTCTTCCGGGAGGCTTTGGCCGGGCTGCGGGACGTCATGAGCCGATCGTCTCACACCTGCCTTTGAACGGCCTGTCAAGTGTCAGCGCACATCGGTTGCCGCGGTACGCACTGGTCTGCCGGGGTTTCAAGGACCGGCTGGTACGGATCCTTGTATTCGAATATATGTTCGAATAAGATAGGCGGCATGCAAACCCCAGCACGCGGTATCCCAGGAGACGGGCGGAATGGCGTCGGGCCCGGTTCTGCCGGCGTCCTCAAGGCCATGAGCCCGGGAGTGGTGGATTTCCTCTTCCGGCAACTGGTCGCCGGCCGGCCGGCCGAAGATGTCCAGTGGGAACAGGAAGGCATCAGCCTTTCCAGCCAGCCGGAGGGGGCCGAACTGGCCCGCCGCCTCGCCGAGACTGACATCGACGCACTCACGCCCCTGGAATTGTTCCACTACGTCCGGGCAGCCCAGCGGCTTGCCTCCTGGGCGGAGGGCCTTCGGCAGGCTGCCGTGGGACGCTATTGCGGGTCCCCTGCGGATTAAGCCCGGGCGCAGGTCCCGGCCCGCGCCTAGGATGGAAAAGTGACCGGGCTGCCATCTGTCTCCAGTGAACCTGCCGGGACCCTGACTGTGGCCACCGTCCAGTACGAGGCCGTCGAGGGCGTGGCAGACAATGCGGTCCAGCATGTGCGGCTCATTGAGGATGCCGACGCGCACGGTGCCCGGTTGGTCCTGTTTCCGGAACTGTCGCTGACCGGCTACCGCCTGGACCTGCTCTCCCTGGACGAATCGTGGATTGATCCCGCCGACGCGCGGCTCCGCCCCCTCCGGGAAATCTGCAGGCGGACCGGAATCACGGCCGTGGTCGGTGCCCCGTGCCGGGATGCGGACGGTTCGCCCCGCCTTGCCTCGCTGGTACTGCATCCGGACGGCAGTACGGAGCGTGCCTTCAAGTCCCACCTGCATGGCCACGAAAAGGAGCTGTTCGAGCCCGGGGTCGGGCCGCACGTCATGGTCCTCGACGGCTGGCGGATTGCCCTCGCGCTGTGCTTTGACGCCGCGGTTCCGGAGCATGCAGGTGCTGCCGCCGCCGGGGGAGCGGACGCCTACTGCGTCTCCGGACTGTACACCCGCGGCGAGGAGCGCCGGCTCGACCTCCACCTCGGGGCGCGCGCGATGGATCACCGGATGTTCACGCTGCTGGCCAACCTCGGCGGCAGAACGCCAATCGGTGAGTCGTGCGGGCTGAGCGGAATCTGGAGCCCGGACGGGATGCCGCTGAAGCGTGCTGCAGGAAACCGGACGGAGGTGGTCGCCGGCCTCCTGCAGCGCAGCACCCTCCTGCGCTACCGGCACGGTGGACCGGTATCCGGCGGCGGGCGGCGCGACATTTGACGTGCATCACGCCCGTGGCATTGTCCTAACCAGCGGGGGACAGGGTAACGTTTTTTCCATGGCTGACTCTTCCGCGCACATCCCTGCCCTCGGTACCCTCCTGACCGCGATGGTCACGCCGTTCACCAAGGACGGCGCAGTGGACTACGAGCAGGCGGCTAAGCTGGCCACAAAACTGGTGGACGACGGCTGCGACGGCCTGGTGGTCACCGGAACCACCGGCGAGACGTCCACCCTCACGGACGAAGAGAACCTCGGCATGTTCCGCGCCGTCAAGGAAGCCGTGGGCGGACGTGCGGCCATCATTGCCGGCACCGGAACCAACGACACCGCGCACTCGGTGCACCTTTCCCAGCAGGCCGCAGCCCTCGGCGTCGACGGCCTCCTGCTGGTCACCCCGTACTACAACAAGCCCAGCCAGGCAGGCGTGCGCGCCCACTTCGAAACCATCGCCTCCGCCGTCGACGTGCCCGTGATGCTGTACGACATCCCGGGCCGCTCCTCCATCGCGATCGAGCCGGACACCATGATCCGCCTGGCGCAGCACCCCAACATCGTGGCCGTGAAGGACGCCAAGGCCGACCTCGTCGCCGCCACCCGCGTCATGGCCGAAACGGACCTCCTCTTCTACTCCGGCGACGACGGACTGACCCTGCCCTGGATGGCGCTGGGCGCCGTCGGCCTGGTGGGCGTCACCACGCACGTGGCAACCCGCCGGTTCCGCGAACTCATCGACGCCGTCAACGCCAACGACCTCGGCACCGCCCGGAAGATCAACTTCGAGCTCCAGCCGGTAGTCCGTGCCACCATGACCCGGGTCCAGGGTGCCGTGGCGGCCAAACAGATTCTTAATGGCAGGGAGTCCTGCCCAACTCGATTGTCCGTTTGCCCCTCGTGGAGCCGGACGAAGCCGAGATCGAAATCATCCGCGGGGATTTGGCGGAAGCCGGGCTGGTCTACTCCTGAAGGTGAAGACCGGCACCCTTCCACCTGGAAAGTAGTGCAATATGACCCAAACCGCCCTAACCGGCCTTGTCACCCCTCCCCGCCTGCCTGCGGGTACGCTGCGGATTGTTCCGCTCGGCGGCCTGGGGGAGATCGGCCGGAACATGGCCGTGTTCGAAATCGACGGCAAGCTGCTGGTCGTGGACTGCGGAGTCCTCTTCCCGGAGGAAACCCAGCCTGGCGTTGACCTCATCCTGCCCGACTTCTCGTATATCGAGGACCGGCTGGACGATATTGTGGCCGTTGTCCTCACCCACGGCCACGAGGACCACATCGGCGCTGTCCCGTACCTGCTGAAGCGGCGGAGCGACATTCCGCTGGTGGGTTCGCAGCTGACCCTCGCCCTGATCGAGGCGAAGCTCCAGGAGCACCGCATCCGGCCTTACACCCTCACGGTGGAGGAAGGCCAGGTGGAGAAATTCGGGCCGTTCGAGTGCGAATTCGTTGCCGTCAACCACTCCATCCCGGATGCCCTGGCCGTGTTCATCCGCACCGCCGGCGGCACCGTCCTGCACACCGGCGACTTCAAGATGGACCAGCTCCCGCTGGACGGCCGCATCACCGACCTCCGCCACTTCGCCAAGCTCGGCGAAGAGGGTGTGGACCTGTTCATGTCCGACTCCACCAATGCGGACATCCCCGGCTTCACCACCGCGGAAAAGGAAATCGGCCCCACGCTGGAACGGCTCTTCGCCCAGGCCAGCAAGCGGATCATCGTGGCATCCTTCTCCTCCCACGTCCACCGGGTCCAGCAGGTCCTGGACGCGGCGGCAAAGCACAACCGCAAGGTCGCCTTCGTGGGCAGGTCCATGGTGCGCAACATGGCCATCGCCGAGAAGCTCGGGTACCTGGATGTGCCGGCCGGCCTGATCGTGGACATCAAGAACATCGACAACCTCCCGGACAACCGCGTGGTGCTCATGTCCACCGGCTCCCAGGGCGAGCCCATGGCTGCCCTGTCCCGGATGGCCAACGGCGACCACCGCGTTGTGGTGGGGGACGGCGACACCGTCATCCTGGCCTCCAGCCTGATCCCGGGCAACGAGAACGCCGTGTTCCGGATCATCAACGGCCTCCTCAAGCTGGGCGCCGACGTGATCCACAAGGGCAATGCCAAAGTCCACGTCTCCGGGCATGCCGCGGCCGGTGAGCTGCTCTACTGCTACAACATCCTTGAGCCGCTCAACGCCATGCCCGTGCACGGCGAGACCCGGCACCTGCTGGCCAACGGCAAGATCGCGATCGAGTCCGGCGTCCCGGAAGCCAGCGTCATCCTCGCGGACAACGGCACCGTGGTGGACCTCAAGGACCACCGGGCGGATGTCGTGGGCCAGGTGGAAGTCGGCTTCGTCTACGTGGACGGTTCCAGCGTTGGCGAAATTACGGACGCCGACCTCAAGGACCGGCGGATTCTGGGCGACGAAGGCTTCATCTCGATCATCACCGTGATCCACCGGGCCACGGGCAAGGTGGTGTCCGGGCCGGAAATCCACGCCCGCGGCGTTGCCGAGGACGACTCCGTGTTCGACGACATCATCCCCAAGATCAACAGTGCCTTGGAGGAAGCGGTCCTCAACCACGCCGACCACACCACTCACCAGCTCCAGCAGGTGGTCCGCCGGGTCGTGGGCACGTGGGTCAACCGCAAGCTCCGCCGCCGTCCCATGATCATCCCGGTGGTGCTCGAGGCCTGATCGGCCCGGGCATGGCGGCAGCCCGCCGCGCCACCGGACATGTCCGTCCACGTCATTGCCCACAGGGCCCGGTTCAACGAACCGGGCCCTGTGGCGTCCCCGGCAGGCATGGCCTGCCGGGCCCTGATATCCCCGGAAAACCGGCCTTGTTCCGGTAGCGTGGCTACTATGGCCACACGTACTACTTCCGCGCGCAGTGGAACAGCCAGGGCAGCTCCAGCAGTAAATCCGGCAGTTCCACCGGCCGCGGTTCCGGCTCGGCCGCTTCCAAGTCCGGCCGGGGCGGAGGCTCCACCAGCACGGCCCGCACCCGGCAACTCCCCGCCGTCGAACACCACCAGCCATGGCTGCTGCGGGTGGTGGGGGGCGCCTGGCTGGCCTGGGCCACCTGGTAGGCGGGGGAGTGCGCCGGATCGGCCACGACGTCAGCGACCTCCCCGCCGAGGAGCGGCGTGACGGCGCAGCCCTGTTCAACCTCGCCCTCGGCATCTTCATCGCCACGTTTGCCTGGTGGGGCCTGACCGGCTGGTTCCCGGACGCCGTGTATGCCGTGGTCAACGGCACCTTCGGCTGGATGTCCCTGCTGCTCCCGCTGATGCTGTTCGTGTGTGCGTTCAGGCTCTTCCGCCAGCCCACCGACGGCCGCGGCAACAACAGGGTGGGCATCGGCTTCCTCATCATGACCTTCGCCGGCTGCGGGCTTGCGCACATCCTGGGCGGCCAGCCGACAGTGGCGCAGGGCTTCGACGGCCTGCGCCAGGCAGGCGGCATGCTGGGTTTCCTGGCGGCCACCCCGCTGGCAGCCATCCACCCCGCCGTGCCGCTGGTCCTTTACGGCCTCCTGGCATTCGTCTCTCTGCTGATCATCACCGCCACGCCTTTCACCGCCATCCCGCGGCGGCTGCGCGGTGCCTATGAGCACCTCATGGGCATCGACCTGATGGACCAGGACCAGCAGGACAAGCACGACCGCAGCTACCTGGAGCGCACGGCGCCGGCCGCGCCCAAGAAGAAGAAACGGCGGCTCTTCGGCAAGGACGAGGAGCCCGACGCCGGCCTGGACGGCTATGTGGGCGACGAAGCGTTCGAGCATGCCGTGATCGACGACGACGAGGGCGATTCCCCGGCTCCGCGTCCCGCCCCCGGCGTCCGCCGGCCCACCCAGGCCGAGATGGCCGTCGAGAAGATCAAGGCCGCCCAGGGACTGGGCGCCGCCGGTGCCGCGGCACCGGCAGACGCCACCGAAGCCATCCCGATGATCACCCCCGGCATGGCCGCCGGCGCCGGGCCGGCGCCGGCGAACCCGCCCAGGTTCCCTCCACCCCGGTGGCACCTGCGCCGCCACCCACCCCGATTCCGCAGCGCACGGAACAGCTGTCCCTGGCCGGCGACGTGACGTACACGCTGCCGGCGTCGGACTTCCTCACGCCCGGCTCCATTCCCAAGGAGCGCACGGAAGCCAATGACGCCGTCGTCGCAGCCCTCACCGACACCCTCCAGCAGTTCAACGTGGACGCCACCGTTACCGGCTTCAGCCGCGGCCCCACCGTCACCCGCTACGAGATCGAGCTGGCGCCCGGCACCAAGGTGGAGCGGGTCACCGCCCTGTCCAAGAACATCTCCTACGCAGTCGCCTCCAGCGACGTGCGGATCCTGAGCCCCATTCCAGGCAAGTCCGCCATCGGCATCGAGATTCCCAACACGGACCGTGAAACCGTGTCCCTCGGCGATGTCCTGCGCAGCCAGAACGCCCGGCGCACCGACCACCCCATGGTGATGGGCGTGGGCAAGGACGTGGAGGGCGGCTACGTGGTGGCCAACCTTGCGAAAATGCCCCACCTGCTGGTGGCAGGCGCCACCGGTGCCGGTAAGTCGTCCTTCGTGAACTCCATGATCACGTCCATCCTCATGCGGGCCACCCCGGACGAGGTCCGCATGGTGATGGTGGACCCCAAGCGCGTGGAACTGACCGCCTACGAAGGCGTACCCCACCTCATCACCCCCATCATCACCAACCCGAAGAAGGCCGCCGAGGCGCTCCAATGGGTGGTACGTGAAATGGACGCCCGCTACGACGACCTCGCCAACTACGGGTTCAAGCACATCGACGACTTCAACAAGGCCGTCCGGGCGGGCAAGGTCCAGCCGCCGCCCGACTCCAAGCGCGTCATCCGGCCCTACCCCTATCTGCTGGTGATCGTCGACGAACTCGCGGACCTCATGATGGTGGCACCGCGGGACGTGGAAGACTCGATCGTCCGCATCACCCAGCTGGCCCGCGCCGCCGGCATCCACCTGGTGCTGGCCACCCAGCGCCCGTCGGTGGACGTGGTGACCGGCCTGATCAAGGCCAACGTGCCCTCCCGCATGGCCTTCGCAACCTCGTCCGTCACGGACTCCCGCGTGGTCCTGGACCAGCCGGGCGCGGAGAAGCTCATCGGCCAGGGCGACGCGCTCTTCCTGCCCATGGGCGCCTCCAAGGCCATGCGCGTCCAGGGCGCCTGGGTCACCGAGTCCGAGATCCACAAGGTGGTGGAGCATGTCAAGACACAGCTCCAGGCCGTGTACCGCGACGACGTTGCCCCCGAAGCGGAAAAGAAGCAGATCGACGACGACATCGGGGACGACCTCGAGGTCCTGCTGCAGGCTACCGAACTCGTGGTCACCACGCAGTTCGGCTCCACGTCCATGCTGCAGCGCAAGCTGCGCGTCGGGTTCGCGAAGGCGGGCCGGCTCATGGACCTGCTGGAATCCAGGGGAGTGGTGGGCCCGTCCGAAGGCTCCAAGGCCCGAGACGTCCTGGTGAAGCCGGACGACCTCGCTGCCGTCCTCGCTGCCCTGAAGGGCCAGGAGACCCCCGCCGCGGCAGACTCCCAGACGGCTGCCCTCAGTGACAACGCCAACGCGAACATCGCGCAGGGCGGCTACGCCGAGGACCTCGTGGCCGCGGACCTGGACCAGCGGAAGCAGAACGTTGAATATTACGACGGCTCAGATACCGCGCCGGGCGGCTACGGCGATGACGAGGACGGGTCCGAAGACGCCTGGTCCCTCACCGGGCGCTAGCCGGGGACTGTAGCCTAGACAAGTGACTAGCACCGATGCAACCGCCGCCGGCCCAGGCCGTGCCGGGGTCTGGAACCTTCCCAACGTCCTGACCATGATCCGCATCGCGCTGGTGCCGTTCTTCGTCTGGTTCCTGTTGCCGACGCCCCGGGACTTCGCAGCGAGTCCGGGCTCTGGCGATGGGCCGCGGTGCTGGCCTTCGCCGTCGCGATCTACACAGACAAGCTCGACGGCGACATCGCCAGGAGCCGGAACCTCGTCACCGATTTCGGCAAGATTGCCGATCCCATCGCCGACAAACTCCTCACCGGCTCGGCGCTGGTCATGCTGTCCCTCCTCGGCGAGCTGCCCTGGTGGGCAACGATCGTAATCCTGGTCCGGGAGTGGGGAATCACGGGGCTTCGCTTCTTCGTGATCCGCTACGGCGTCATCCCGGCCTCGCGCGGCGGCAAGCTGAAGACCGTGGTGCAGACCGCCGCCATCTTCCTCTACCTCCTTCCGCTGGGAGCCTTCGCGCCCTGGCTGGCCTGGGTGGCGTTCGCCGTGATGATGGCAGCCGTGGCCATCACGGTCTGGACCGGCGTCGAGTATGTCGTTCAAGCCCTCCGCCTCCGGGCCCGGGGCAAGAAGCAGGCCCGCGCCAACCTTGGACAGGAGCAGCCATGACCAACCTCCACCACCTCGCCGCGCAGGCAGTCCGGCAGGCGCTCGAAGCGGGGCGGACGGTAGCCACCGCGGAGTCCCTGACGGCGGGTATGGTGACGGCAGTGCTTGCGGACACCCCGGGCGCCTCCGGGATGCTCCAAGGGGGAGTGGTCGCCTACCAGAACTCGGTCAAGGAGTCCGTCCTCAAGGTCCCGTCCGACCTGCTGGCCCGCGCCGGTTCAGTGGACGGGGACGTGGCCCGCGCCATGGCCGACGGTGCACGGACCGTACTGGACGCCCATGTGGGCCTTGCCACAACCGGGGTTGCCGGGCCGGAAGGACATGACGGCAAGCCGGTGGGCACCGTGTACGTGGGCGTTGCTACTGCCGCCGGAACATCCGCCTTTGAGTATTCGTTCGAGGGGAACCGGGCGGAAATCCGCGGACTGGCGTGCGGGGCGGCCCTCGAACGGCTCCTGGAAGCCCTGTCCGGCTGAGCCGGCAGGCCGACCTCCCGGCTCCTGCCCCTGGCCCCGGAACGGAGCAAGTTACCGGACGTAAAGTTACGGGGAACAAAAGCCGGTACCGATTAGTTATTACATTGTGTCGCTTCCGAAGAGCGGAGGCGCCTAGGATGAAATGACCACAACGGTTCGCTTCAGGGCGGACCGGACCAATGAGGGAGCAAGGCGATACAGATGGTAAAGCAGCCCGTATCCGTAAACGGCGTTGTCCGCTGGAAGGATGTGGGCCTCGCCGATCAGGCTAAGAGCGAACAGAAGGAGCGCAAGATGGTTGTACTTCGTCACGAAATCGGTGATGTCCTGCGCGATGTCCGCCAGCGTCAGGGGCGTACGCTCCGTGAAGTTTCGCACAGCGCCCGTGTCTCCCTTGGGTACCTCAGCGAAGTGGAGCGCGGCCAGAAGGAAGCGTCGTCGGAACTGTTGTCCTCGATCTGCTCGGCACTGGATGTTCCGTTGTCCAGCATGCTCCGGGAGGTCAGCGACCGCGTTGCAGTAGCCGAGGGCGTCACCGTTCCGGACACCGTTCCGCAGGAATTCTCGCAGCGTTACGGCCGCGACCTTGAGCGCGACCTCGACACTGAACTCAACGGCGAACTTTCCGACGGCCTGCTCTCCGGCGCCCGCTAAGGGCAGCCCCCACCCGTTGGCGGGTCCTGGAACGTTGCGAAGCCCCCGGCCACCGGCCGGGGGCTTCCGTCGTTCAACCCGGATTACTCACAGCGGTCAGTCTTCCCGGCCTGCTGCCGCCGCGCCGGGAGAGTCCTTGGGGAATCCGTCCCGCTCGTACGATGCGTTCAGCTTGGCCATGTACCGGGCCAGTTCCTCCAGGTCCCGGACCGGCCACTCGCCGAGCCGCTCGCGGAAGACCTGCCGCCGGGCATCCTGCACCTGGTGCATCTTTTCCTCGCCCTTCGGCGTCAGCCGGATTGACTGGGCGCGCCCGTCAAGCGGATCGGCCTCCTTGCACACCAGGCCGATGCTCTCCAGGAACGCGATCTGCCGGCTCACCGACGGCTTTCCCACTCCGATACTCATGGCCAGGTCAGTCAGGCGGATAGGCCCCTCCCGGCGGATCACGGCCAGCAGGCCGTAGGCGGCCGGCTCCATGTCCGGGTGCACCTGCCGGGACAACTGGTTGGTGATGGCCCGGCCCCGCCGCCAAAAGAGCGTGAGCTGGTGTTCAACCTTCTTCAGCGCGGCATCTGTGGTGGCGTCGGCGCCGTGGTCCGGCAGGGCGTCGGGGGAGTTGCTCATGGCAACAATTCTCAGGGTCCGCAGGCGTGAGAGAATTTTCTGATGCGACTCAGTGACTACTGGCGGCTCATGGACGACGAGTTCGGCGTGGGATACTCCCGCGTGCTGAGCAGCACCCTGGTCCTGGCGGGCGTCGGCGGCAGGACCGCGGACCAGGCACTCGCCGCCGGCATCGAACCGCGCAAGGTATGGCTGGCCGTCTGCGACGTCCAGGACGTTCCCGCCGAACGACGGTTGGGCCGCGACATCAAGCCGCTGCGGGACTGACTGTCCCGGCCCCGGTAACTGCCGGTATTTTCCCTGACACGCCGCCCAGCTGTTCGAATACCTGTTCGGATAAAGCTATGCTTTTTCGTAACGGGTTATCCACATAGCCGCCATTACCCGGCCGGAATGTCAGTGGGTCCCCTTAGCGTCAGAGATGACCAATAAACGGCCGCGAAGGCCACCATCGAGAAAGCATTAGAGGTGTCAACCATGGCGGCAGCCCCGGATCGTGCAAAAGCGCTGGAAGCAGCGCTTGCCCAGATTGACAAGCAGTTCGGCAAGGGCTCGGTCATGCGCCTGGGCGATGAAGTCCGTGCGCCCATTGAAGTGATCCCCACCGGCTCCATCGCCCTGGACGTAGCACTGGGAATCGGTGGCCTGCCGCGCGGCCGCGTGATCGAGATTTACGGGCCGGAATCCTCGGGTAAGACCACCGTGGCGCTGCACGCCGTGGCCAACGCCCAGCGCGCCGGCGGCATCGCAGCCTTCATCGACGCCGAGCACGCACTCGACCCCGACTACGCCGCCAAGCTCGGCGTGGACACCGATGCCCTCCTGGTCTCCCAGCCGGACACCGGTGAGCAGGCCCTGGAGATCATGGACATGCTGGTCGGATCCGGCTCGCTGGACGTCATCGTCATCGACTCCGTGGCCGCCCTGGTGCCGCGCGCTGAAATTGAAGGCGACATGGGCGACAGCCACGTCGGCCTGCAGGCCCGGCTCATGAGCCAGGCCCTGCGTAAGATCACCGGCCGGTTGAGCCAGACCAAGACCACCGCAATCTTCATCAACCAGCTGCGCGAAAAGATTGGTGTCTTCTTCGGTTCGCCGGAAACCACCACCGGTGGTAAGGCCCTGAAGTTCTATGCGTCCGTCCGCATCGACGTCCGCCGGATCCAGACCCTCAAGGAAGGCGCCGATTCGGTGGGCAACCGGACCAAGGCCAAGATCGTCAAGAACAAGATGGCCCCGCCCTTCAAGGTTGCCGAGTTCGACATCATCTACGGCCAGGGCATCTCCCGCGAGGGCGGCATCATCGACATGGGCGTGGAGCACGGCATCATCAAGAAGTCCGGCTCCTGGTTCACCTACGACGGCGACCAGCTCGGCCAGGGTATGGAGAACTCCCGCCGGTTCCTCCGGGACAACCCGGAGCTGGCAGCCGAGCTCGAGCGGCTCATCAAGGAAAAGCTCGGCGTTGGCGTGAAGCCGGCGGAGGAGGAGTCCAAGGACTCCCCGAAGCTGAAGGCAGTCGACGGGTTCTAGCAGTTGGCTGGATCTGACCAGGAGCGGCCCCGCAGCAGCGGTGGCCGCGCACGGCGGGCCCGCCAGGCACCCCCTTCAGCAGGGGAGCAGGGCGGGCCCGGCGACCCGAACGCCCCGAATTTTGGCGATCCCGAACCCGATCCCGTGTCCGTCGCACAGGCCATCGTCTACCGCCAGCTGACGGCCTCGGCCAAGAGCAGGCTCCAACTGGCGCGGAAACTGGCCGAACGGAACATCCCCGAAGACGTCGCAGAGGCAGTCCTGGACCGGTTCCAGGAAGTCCGGCTGATCGACGACGCCGAATTCGCCGACATGTGGGTCCGCAGCCGGTCCCAGTCCCGGAAGCTGGCCAAAGGCGCACTCCGCCGCGAGCTCGCCGAGAAGGGCATCGACCAGGACACGGCCACCGCCGCCCTGGAGCAGCTGTCGGACGCTGACGAGGAGGCCGCCGCACGCTCCCTGGTGGAGCGGAAGATCCGGCCGGGAACGGACCTTGCGGACCGCGCGGAACGCGACAAGGCGGTCCGGCGCCTGGCGTCCATGCTTGCCCGCAAGGGCTACCAGCCCTCCCAGGCATTCCGGATCGTCAACGAGGTCCTCGAAGCCCGCGGAGCCCCGGACCCGACTAGGCCCACAAATCCCTACTTGTAACAGCCGGTACCCTTAACAGGTGAGTTTGACCATTCCTTCCTCCTTTTCCGGTGCCCAGCCCTCCGAAGAGGCCGGGTCCCTGCCGCACGAGGCCGCGCCCAGGCCACGCACCTACCAGGTGCGCACTTTTGGCTGCCAGATGAACGTGCACGACTCCGAACGCATGGCCGGCATGCTCGAGGATGCGGGCTACGTTGCTGCTGACGGCGAGCAGGCGGACGTGGTGGTTTTCAATACCTGTGCGGTCCGGGAGAATGCCGACAACAAGCTCTACGGCAACCTCGGGATCCTCGCGCCGGTCAAGGCGGCGAATCCCGGCATGCAGATCGCCGTGGGGGGATGCCTGGCCCAGAAGGACCGGGAAACCATCCTGAAGAAGGCGCCCTGGGTGGACGCCGTCTTCGGCACCCACAACGTCGGCGCCCTGCCCGCGCTGCTGGACCGCGCCCGGCACAACAACGAGGCGCAGCTGGAGATCCTGGAATCCCTGGACGTCTTCCCGTCCACCCTGCCCACCAAGCGCGACTCGGTCTACTCCGGGTGGGTCTCCATCTCCGTGGGCTGCAACAACACGTGCACCTTCTGCATCGTCCCGGCCCTACGCGGCAAGGAAAAAGACCGGCGCCCGGGGGACATCCTCGCGGAGATCCAGGCCCTTGTGGACGACGGTGCCATCGAGGTGACACTGCTGGGCCAGAACGTCAATTCCTACGGCGTGGAGTTCGGCGACCGGCAGGCATTCTCCAAGCTCCTGCGCGCCTGCGGCGACATCGAGGGCCTGGAACGCGTCCGCTTCACCAGCCCGCACCCCGCAGCCTTCACCGACGACGTGATCGACGCGATGGCGGAAACACCGAACGTCATGCCGCAGCTGCACATGCCGCTGCAGTCCGGCTCGGACAGCATCCTCCGGGCCATGAAGCGCTCGTACCGGTCCACGAAGTTCCTGGGCATCCTGGACAAGGTCCGGGAGAAGATCCCGCATGCGGCCATCTCGACCGACATCATCGTCGGATTCCCCGGAGAGACTGAGGAGGACTTCCAGGCCACCCTGGACGTCGTAGAGCAATCAAGGTTCGCCACGGCCTTCACCTTCCAGTACTCCAAACGCCCGGGGACACCGGCCGCCGACCTGCCCGACCAGCTGCCGAAGGCCGTTGTGCAGGAGCGGTTCGAACGGCTCACCGCACTTCAGGACCGGATCGCCGCCGAGGAGAACCGCAAGCAGCTGGGCCGCCGGGTGGAAGTCATGGTCACCGCCCAGTCCGGCCGCAAGGCGGAGGAAACCCACCGGCTGTCCGGCCGGTCCCAGGACCAGCGCCTGGTGCATTTCTCAGTTCCGGAGGGTGCGCCCGCACCGCGCCCGGGAGACCTCGTCACGGTCACCATCACCGAGGCCGCCGCCTTCCACCTGGTGGCCGACCCCACACCGGGGGATTACAGCCTGCGGCGCTCACGGGCGGGTGACGCCTGGGACAGGTCGCAGGCAGACTCCTGCGGCGCCCCGGCACCCGGTGCAGGCGCCGGCCGCAAGGGCGTTTCCCTGGGCATGCCCTCACTGCCCCTGCGCACTCCCTGACAGGTGGGCACCCCGCCAGTCATCGCCGTCGTCGGTCCCACCGGTTCCGGCAAGTCTGACCTCGCCGTCAACCTTGCCCTGGAGCTGGACGGCGAGGTCATCAACGCTGACGCCATGCAGTTCTACCGCGGCATGGACATCGGAACGGCAAAAATCACCATGCCGGAGCGCCGGGGAGTACCGCACCATCTCCTGGACATCCTGGACGTCACGCAGGAAGCCAGCGTCTCCGACTTCCAGCAGCAGGCCCGGCAGCTCATCGACGAAATCCACGCCCGCGGGAAACGGGCCATCCTTGCCGGCGGCTCGGGGCTCTACGTGCGCGCCGCGCTGGACGTCCTCGACTTCCCGGGCACCGACCCCCAGCTGAGGCAGCAGCTCGAAGCGGACCTTGCCGCCTCGGGCACCGCGGCCATGCTGGCCAGGCTGCAGGCCGTGGACCCCGCCTCGGCAGCCCGGCTCTCCGATGACCGGCGCATCATCCGGGCACTGGAAGTCCACCAGCTCACCGGCCGCCCCTTCAGTTCCTTCATGCCCCGGCGCGAGTACGTACAGCCCGCCGTGCAGGTAGGCCTCGCCGTGGACCGGGACGTCCTCCGGGAACGGCTGGCCCAACGGGTGCACGCCATGGTGGACAAGGGGCTGCTGGCCGAAGTCGCGCGCCTTGATGGGCAGGGCCTGCGCCGCGGCAAGACAGCGTCCCGCGCCCTCGGCTACTCCCAGTTCCTGCAGGTTCTCGACGGTGAATCCACTGTTGCGGAGGCGGCGGAAAGCACCATCGTGGCCACCCGCCAGTTCGCCCGCCGCCAGCTCACCTGGTTCCGGGCGGACCCCCGGATCAGCTGGCTGGACTGGCAGGATCCGCAACTGGTGGACCGCGCCGTGGACCTCTGCCGATGACGGGTTCCGGCCCGTGCGTCAGTACGGAGCAGCCGGTTTCGGGCCTGCCGCACCCGGCCGGTAACCTTGGACGCATGGACGCAACCCTCGCAGAGACCACCGGCCCCGCCTTCCGCACGCTGGGCGGGCTGCGCTTTTCGAAGGGGCACGGCACGGGCAACGATTTTGTCCTGGTGGCCGATCCCGGGGGTGAGCACACCATCACCGCAGAGCAGGTGGCAGGCCTTTGCGACCGGCACCGCGGCATCGGGGGAGACGGCCTGATCCGTGCGGTTCCTTCCCGCCTGCTCCCCGAAGGCCGCGACCTGCTGGCCACGGTCCCCGAGGCTGAATGGTTCATGGACTACCGGAACGCGGATGGCTCCCTGTCCGAGATGTGCGGCAACGGTGTCCGCGTCTTCGTGCATTTCCTCCGGGCCGAAGGCCTGATCGATCTTCCCGACGGCGGTGCGCTGATCATCGGTACCCGCGGCGGGGCCAAGACCGTGGTCCGGACGGGCGATGAGTATGCGGTGGACATGGGTCCCTGGGAATTCATCTTCCCCGGCGAAGCCACGGCCAAAGCCATGGATTCGCTGGTCACCGCGGACGGTCTGGAGGTCCCGCGGCCCGCGCTGTCCGTCAGCATGGGCAACCCGCACACCGTCGTGGCCCTCGCTGAACTCTCCGAACTGGCCGGGACCCGGCTCTTCACGGCACCCACGGTGGAACCCGTTCCCGCCAACGGCACCAACGTGGAGTTCGTCGTCCCGGCTGAACCGCTCGTCCACGACGGCGTGGGTTCAGTCACCATGCGCGTCCACGAGCGGGGCGTCGGCGAGACCCAGTCCTGCGGGACGGGAGCCTGCGCGGCCGCCGTCGCCATCCGCCACTGGGCCGGTGCAGAAGCTCCGGACAGCTGGCGGGTCCACGTTCCCGGCGGAGTGGTGGGCGTGAAATTCTTCGCCGGACCGGCCGGCCACGAGCACGTGGAACTGAGCGGTCCGGCCGTCATCGTGGCTACCGGGACGCTTTCCTGACCTTCAGGATGCGGAAGGACTTGGACGTGGACTCGCGGGTCACGCTGAAGGAGTCGTCCAGCTCCCCGGCCAGCCAGCGCTGCAGGGAATCCGAGCCCAGGTTCTTCTGAACCACCAGCCACGCCGCTCCGCCGGGCGCGAGCCGGGGCAGCCACAGTTTCAGCAGCGAGTGAAGCTCGTCCTTGCCGATCCTGATGGGCGGATTCGACCAGATCGTGTCGAACCTCAGGCCCGGGTCCACCGCCTCGGGTGTGCTGGCCGCAACGTTGGCCAGCCCCAGGGCGGCAGCATTTTCATTGGTCAGCGTGATGCAGCGCTCGTTCACGTCCACGGCGTACACCTGGGCGTGCGGGGCGCGCAGCGCCATGGTGAGCGCGATGGGTCCCCAGCCGCAGCCGATGTCCAGCAGATTGCCGGTGGGCGCGGGCGCCGGAACCTCAGCCAGGAGGACCGCCGTCCCCTTGTCGATGCCGTCAGGGCTGAAGATGCCGCTGGAAGTCTGCAGCCTGCGTGTTTCGCCGGCAAGTTCTACTGTGAGGGGCTTTCTGGTGAAGGGGCCGGCGGGGGATGCGCTGAAATAGTGTGCTGACTCCATAACTGGCCAGAGTAGTTCCCCTTGCAGCGTAAAGGGAAACTGCGGACCCGCGGCCTCTGCTAGGGTGGAGGGCATGTTCCTGATCTTCGAGTAGCCGGCACGGGCAACGCCCGTCCCGCAGCCGTCTTCCAGTGGCGGCCAGTCCCACGGCGACGCAGGTATCCAACACCTTCCGCCTGTGCACCGGACCAGACCCATCCTGTCTGTTCCGGCAGCCGGACAATACTCGAAAGTCAGCATCCCGCTGGTCTTTTCGCCGATTCTCCGGCACGTTCCCGTTCCGCCGCTTCCCGTGACGCGGCATTTGCGCCCGCGCCCGCCTTCGGGCCCGCCCGCGCCCAACATCCCAGGAGAACTGCATGACCGCAGGCCGTCAGCCCAGCGCGAATACTTCCCCACAGACCAGCAATCGGCACTATTCTGGAACTGCCGAAACTTCAAAGGAGACCATGACCAGCCAGCCCAACACCGGATCCGAACCAGCCGCCCAGGACATGAGCCCTGCGGAAATCCAGGCTGTGATCGACCGGATTCTCTCCAAGGACGTACCGGCCAGGAATCTCAGCACGCCCCGCGGAGAAGAACGCGGCAACGGCAAGCCCGTGCTCGGCACGGCCCAGGCTATCTCCCGCCTTGACGAAGAGCACACCACGTACGACGGCGACCAGCAGGACCTCGAGGAACGCCGCGCCCTGCGGCGCACCGCGGGCCTTTCCACCGAACTGGAAGACGTCACCGAGGTCGAGTACCGCCAGCTGCGCCTGGAGCGCGTGGTCCTGGCCGGGCTGTGGTCCGAGGGAACCCTTGCCGACGCCGAAAACTCGCTCCGCGAGCTCGCGGCACTTGCCGAAACCGCCGGATCAGAGGTGCTCGACGGTCTGGTGCAGCGCCGGGACAAGCCGGACCCCGGCACCTTCCTGGGCTCCGGAAAGGCCCAGGAACTCAAGGACATCGTGATGTCCACCGGCGCGGATACCGTGATTGTCGACGCCGAACTTGCCCCGTCCCAGCGGCGCGGGCTTGAAGACATCGTCAAGGTCAAGGTCATCGACCGCACTGCCCTGATCCTGGACATCTTCGCCCAGCACGCCAAGAGCCGGGAAGGCAAGGCGCAGGTTGAGCTCGCGCAGCTCGAATACCTTCTTCCCCGCCTCCGCGGCTGGGCGAGTCGATGTCCCCGCCAGGCCGGTGGCCAGGTGGGCGGCGCGGCCGCCGGCATGGGCTCCCGCGGACCCGGTGAGACGAAGATCGAACTGGACCGCCGGCGCATCCGTACCCGCATGGCCAAGCTGCGGCGCGAAATCGCCGCGATGAAGCCGGCCCGCGAAACCAAGCGCGCCAACCGCCGTCGTAATGCCGTTCCCTCCGTGGCTATCGCCGGGTACACCAACGCCGGGAAGTCCTCCCTGCTGAACCGCCTGACGGATGCGGGCGTGCTGGTCGAAAACGCCCTGTTCGCCACGCTGGATCCCACGGTGCGCAAGGCCGAAACGGCGGACGGGCTGGGGTACACCCTGGCCGATACGGTCGGTTTTGTCCGGTCCCTGCCCACCCAGCTGGTGGAGGCCTTCCGCTCCACGCTGGAGGAAGTGGCTGATGCCGACCTGATCCTGCACGTGGTGGACGCCTCGCACCCGGATCCCGAAGGCCAGATCGCTGCCGTCCGCAAGGTCTTCAGCGAGGTGGACGCGCGCAAGATCCCGGAGATCATCGTGCTGAACAAGGCCGATGCCGCGGACCCCTTCGTGGTGGAACGGCTCAAGCAGCGCGAGCCGCGGCACGTGGTGGTCTCGGCGCGTACCGGTCAGGGGATTGCAGAGCTGCTCAGGGTGATCAGCGAATCCATTCCGCGGCCCAGCGTCAAGATGGAACTGCTTATCCCGTACAACCGCGGCGACCTGATCAGCAAGCTGCACGACTCCGACGCCGAAATCATCAGCCTTGACCACGTCGAGGCAGGGACCCGGGCCGTCGTGATGGTGCGGGAAGGCCTCGCGGCCGAACTGGAACCCTTCGCCGCGAATGACTGACCTCGTGGCCGGCGAAGCCACGGACGCGGCCGGCGGGCAGTTCGTCATCGAGCTGCTCGACCGGGCCGTCGCCGCGATGGGCGGGCAGAGCCGCACCGGGCAGCACGAAATGGCCAGGCAGGTGGCGCGCGCCATCGAAACGGGCAACCACCTGCTGGTCCAGGCCGGAACCGGAACCGGCAAGTCCCTCGCCTACCTGGTGCCGCTGATCGCCCACGCCCTCGAAAGCAACAAGCCTGCCCTGGTTTCCACCGCCACGCTGGCGCTGCAGACGCAGATCGTGGGCAGGGACCTGCCCCGCCTCCTCAAGGCCATCACTCCTGCCCTGGACCGGCCGGTGAAGGTGGCGCTGGTCAAGGGCCGTTCCAACTACGTCTGCCGGCACAAGCTCGAAGGCGGATTCCCGTCTGAGGAGCCCGCCGAGGGGCAGCTGTTTTCGCTGGGGGAGGACACCAGCGTTCCCCACTTCGCCGCCACGGTCGGCGGGCCATCGTCGCAGCTTGGCAAGGAGGTGGTGCGGCTGCGTGAGTGGGCAGAGAAGACCGCCACCGGCGACCGCGACGAACTCCTTCCCGGTGTGACCGACCGCGCCTGGCGGCAGGTCTCGGTGACCTCGATGGAATGCCTGGGTTCACAGAAGTGCCCCATGGCCACCGAATGCTTCAGTGAGCTGGCACGCCAGGACGCGGCGGAGGCCGACGTCGTGGTCACCAACCATGCCATGCTGGCCGTCAGCGCCTTCGAAGGGCTGGCCGTCCTGCCCGAGTATGACGTTGTGGTGGTGGACGAGGCCCACGAGCTGCAGGACCGGGTTACGGGAGCCGTCACCGGCCAGCTCTCCGTGGCCATGGTACATGCCGCTGCCTCCAGCGCGCGCAAGCACACGGCCATCACCGTGGACGCCCTCAACGCCGCCGCCGCCAACCTCGAACTGGCCTTGGCGGGCGCGCCGAACGGGTTGCTGCCCAACGGCCTGAACGACGAACAGCTGGACTGCATCGACCAGTTGCGTGAGGCGTGCCGCGCGGCGCTGTCCGATTCCAAGGGCGACAGCAACACAACGCCCGACGGCGGGAGGCAGCTTGCGCGGTCCCGCCTGATGCTGATCCTGGAATTGTGCGAACGGCTGATCGCGGCCCGGGACGATCGGGAGGTGGTGTGGTTTTCCCGCGCCAGCTCCTTCGATCCCGGCCAGGGGTACTCGCAGCCTGACGAGTCCGCGCCCGTACTGGTCAACATTGCGCCGCTGTCCGTGGCAGGCCGGCTGCGGGAGGGCCTCTTTGCCGATCACACCGTGATCCTGACATCCGCCACCCTGGCCATCGGATCGGCCTTCGAGCCCGCCGCAGGCGGCCTTGGGCTGGTAGGTGAGGGCGCCCCCTCCTGGACCGGCGTGGACGTGGGCTCGCCCTTCGACTACCCGAAGCAGGGCATCCTGTACGTTGCCGGCCACCTGCCCAAGCCGGGCCGGGGCGCATCGCCCGAGTCGCTGGCCGAGCTGGAGGCGCTCATCCGGGCATCCGGCGGCGGGGCGCTCTGCCTGTTCTCCTCGCGGCGTGCCGCCGAGGAAGCGGCTGAGGCGCTGCGTCCCAAGCTCGGCGTGACAGTCCTTTGCCAGGGCGATTCCACCATGACGGCCCTGGTCAAGCAGTTTGCCGACGAACCGGACACCTGCCTGTTCGGCACCATGTCCCTGTGGCAGGGAGTAGACGTCCCGGGCGGATCGTGCCGGCTGGTGGTCATCGACCGCATCCCGTTCCCGCGGCCTGATGATCCCCTGATGACGGCGCGGTCCCGGGCGGTGGCGCAGGCAGGCGGCAACGGGTTCATGTCGGTGTCCGCCACCCATGCCGCCATCCGGTTGGCCCAGGGGCAGGCCGGCTGATCCGGTCCACCGGCGACAGGGGAGTGGTGGCCGTGCTGGATTCGCGCCTGGCAACCGAACGCTACGCCGGGTTCCTGCGGGCGGCACTGCCCCCGTTCTGGGCCACGACGGACCGGAAGACAGCGATATCAGCCCTTGAACGACTGGCCTCGGAGGCCCACTGAAAGACGGCACCCTCCCGTGACCCGGGAAGGTGCCGTCTTTTTCGAACCCTGGAGTTGTTGGTTCCGCTCTCCCTAGAGGGAGCGCAGGACCGAGACCACTTTGCCCATGATGGTGGCATGGTCGCCCAGAATCGGTTCGTACTGGGTGTTCTGCGGGAGCAGCCAGGTGTGGCCGTCACGCTGGCGGAACGTCTTCACCGTGGCCTCGTCGTCCAGGAGGGCTGCGACAATATCGCCATTGGCGGCATCCGCCTGGCGCCGCACCACCACCCAGTCACCGTCGCAGATGGCGGCGTCCACCATGGAATCGCCCGCCACCCGCAGCATGAACAGCTCACCCTGTCCCACCAGTTGGCGGGGGAGCGGCATGACATCCTCCACCAGCTGGTCGGCCAGGATGGGCCCGCCGGCGGCAATCCGGCCCACCAGGGGAACCATGGCGGTGTCCACGGCGGTGGGAAGCTCCGTCACTCTGGCACCCGCGTCCGGGGGCAGTGAAGCCGAAGGACCGGCAGCCTTTGCCGGTCCGCCATCAAGCGTGAGGGGCGTGAGCACCTCCATGGCCCGGGGCCGCTTCGGATCCCGGCGGAGATAGCCCAGCTTCTCCAGCTGGGAGAGCTGGTGGGTGACGCTGGACAGGCTGGCCAGGCCCACGGTGTCGCCAATTTCGCGCATCGAGGGCGGGTAGCCGTTCTCGTTGACCGAGCGCTGGATGGTTTCCAGGATTTTCTTCTGCCGCGGCGTGAGCCCCTTTGCGGCCCTTTTCGGCTGCGAGGCTGCCCTGCCCCCGGTGGCTGCTGCTGCCATATTCGCCAATGCCTTTCGGTTGCCACCGGGCTTTCCAACGCTCCGGACTGGGTGACTTGCCCTTTTGTCAGACCCTGCTGATCAACTTCAAGGGTGGTTGTTTCCTGTTTCAAAGCTAGGCCAGCCACATGGCTTTTTCAAACATTTGTTCTAGCGAGTCTCGACATTATTCGTTAATAGGTGCTAAAACTGGAGAGGCAAAGTTCGAATATGTGTTCTAGTCAAGTTGCCAGTGTTCGAAAGCCGTTCGAATGCGGAAGCCGGAATGTCAGTGGTGCCGGGCAGGCTGTACCCGCATGGCAACGCAGTACAGGCAGTACAGGCAGTACCGGCACCACGGCACAGGCACTACAGGCAACACAGCACAGGCAGCACAGGCAGTACAGGCAACACAGCACGGTTGTTCCCAGGCAGCACAGTATGGTCCAGGAGGGCTCAGACATGTCAGCTATATCCGCTTCGCAGGCCAACGCTCCGCGGGTCCCTGCCCGGCAGGCTTTGCAGCACGCCCGGCCTGGAACCCCGGACGGCCCGGCGCCCCTGCCTCCCCTTCGGCTGACCCGGCGGGGAAAGATCGTCCTGATCGGTATCCCGCTCGTGCTGCTGGCGGCCCTGCTGCTGTCCCTGGCAGGGTTCTTCAACTCGCCGGCCAAGGCCTCCGATACTGCTGAAGACCTCACGGTGACCCCCACGGTGACCGTGACAGTCCAGTCCGGACAGTCGTTGTGGTCCATCGCCGGAACTGTCGCCCCTGGCCGTGACGCCCGCGATGTGGTTGCTGACATCGTCCAGCTGAACAACCTCCCAGCAGGGGCGGTCCTGCCCGGCCAGCAGTTGTACGTCCCCACCAGCTGAGGCAGCGGCCGCGCCAGTGTGCGCCCAGGCGTGGGTTGCCGCTGGCCGCACGCCCAGCGCGAACACGGGCTGTCACATTTTCCGGTCGCCGGGACGGCCACTAAACTGTTCAGGTGAATGACCAGCTAGAACGTCTGAACCGGCTTCCCCTCCGCAGCAACCTTCGCGGGCTGACCCCCTACGGGGCGCCCCAGCTGGATGTTCCCATCCTCTTGAACGTGAACGAAAACTCGCACGGCGTTCCGGCCGACGTGAGGACCGCCATCACCGAAGCCGTGGCAGAGGCCGCCACCAGCCTCAACCGCTATCCGGACCGGGAGTTCACCGACCTCCGCCGGGCGTTGGCGGAGTACCTGGGCCACGGACTGGACGAGTCCAACCTGTGGGCCGCCAACGGCTCCAATGAAGTGCTTCAGCAGATCCTCCAGGCGTTCGGTGGTCCCGGCCGTACAGCCCTTGGCTTCCCGCCCACGTATTCCATGTATCCGCTGCTGGCCAGCGGAACGGACACCGAATACATCAAGGGTGAACGCGCCGCTGATTATGGACTCAGCGCCGAATCCGCGGCCCGCCAGGTGAAGGAACTCCGGCCCAACATCGTCTTCCTCTGCTCACCCAACAACCCCACCGGCACCGGCTTGGGTCTGGATGTCGTGGAGGCCGTTTACGAGGCCGGAGCAGAAAGCCAGACCATCGTCATTGTTGACGAGGCCTACCACGAGTTCGCGCACGACGGCACCCCCAGCGCACTGACCCTCCTGCCCGGGCGGGAGCGGCTCATCGTTTCCCGCACCATGAGCAAGGCCTTTGCCCTCGCGGGGGCACGGCTTGGCTACATGGCGGCTGCCCCCGAAGTCACGGACGCCCTGCGCCTGGTCCGCCTGCCCTACCACCTGTCCGCCGTCACGCAGGCAACAGCCCTGGCGGCCCTGCAGCACCGCGAAGCCCTGATGGCCGACGTCGAGGACATCAAAAAGCAGCGCGACCGCATTGTCACCGAACTGACGCGGATGGGCCTCAAGCCCGCAGCCTCGGACTCCAACTTCGTCTTCTTCGGCGGCCTGGAGAACCCCCGCGAGGTCTGGAAGGAACTGCTGGATGCCGGCGTGCTGATCCGCGACGTCGGAATCCCCGGCCATCTCCGCGTCACGGCAGGAACTGAGACCGAAACCACAGCATTCCTCACCGCCCTGGAAAGCATCCTTGCCAGCCAGGCCGCGCTTCCCGCCTAGACTTGAAGTACCGGCGCTGGACGCCGTGCCACACTCCTTCTCCCGCAAAAAGGACACCTGACCATGAGTTCCACCGGATCGAACACGGCCGCGGCCCGGACCGCGCGCATGGAGCGCGCCACCAGTGAGTCGTCCGTGCTCGTGGAGATCAACCTCGACGGTACCGGCGTCTCGGACATCGACACGTCCGTGCCCTTCTATGACCACATGCTGACGGCGCTCTGCAAGCATTCGCTCATCGACATGACGGTCAAGGCCACCGGCGACATCCACATCGACGTCCACCACACCGTGGAGGACGTCGCCATCACGTTCGGTGAGGTGCTGCGCACCGCTCTGGGGAACAAGGCGGGCATCCGCCGGTTCGGCGAAGCCACCGTTCCCCTGGACGAGGCACTGGCCCACGCCGTCGTGGACGTGTCAGGCCGGCCCTACCTTGTGCACGGCGGCGAGCCTGCGGGTCAGGAGTACCACCTGATCGGCGGCCACTTCACCGGCTCGCTGACCCGCCACGTCTTCGAGGCCATCACCCTGCACGCCGGCATCTGCCTGCACATGAACGTCCTCGCCGGCCGCGACCCCCACCACATCGTGGAGGCCCAGTTCAAGGCGTTCGCGCGCGCCCTGCGCGCAGCCGTGGAGCCGGACCCCCGGGTGGAAGGCATCCCCTCCACCAAGGGTGCCCTGTGAGCGGCCAGGTCCTGAAGGACGGCGCAATCATCGATCCGTCCGCCAGCCGGAAACTGCCTTCCCCCGAAGGTAAGCCCACCGTCACGGTGCTGGACTACGGTTCGGGGAACGTCCGCTCGGCGGTGCGTGCTTTGGAACGGGCCGGCGCCGAGGTAGTGCTCAGCGCCAAGCCCGAGGACGTCCTGAACGCCGATGGCCTGGTGGTCCCGGGCGTCGGCGCCTTCGAAACCGTCATGCGGGAACTGAAGGCCGTCGACGGCATCCGCCTCATCGGACGGCGGGTTGCCGGGGCAGGCCAGTCCTCGGGATCTGCGTCGGCCTCCAGGTGCTCTTCGAAGCAGGCGTGGAACACGGCACGGAGGCAGAAGGCATCGGCGAATGGCCCGGCAAGGTGGAACTCCTGCCCGCCGATGTGGTGCCGCACATGGGCTGGAACACGGTCAAGGTCCCCGAAGGCTCGAAGCTTTTCGCCGGCGTCGAGAACGAACGCTTCTACTTCGTGCATTCCTACGGCGTGCAGGAATGGAACTTCGACGTCATCCAGCCCCGCATGGCCCCGCCCCTGGTCACCTGGTCCGAGCACGGCGCCCCCTTCATCGCCGCCGTCGAAAACGGCCCGCTCTGCGCCACGCAGTTCCACCCCGAAAAGTCCGGGGACGCAGGCGCGCGCCTGCTGCGGAACTGGGTCGAGGCCCTGCACCGGCCCGCAGCCCAGCCTGCCGGCGGCAGCCAGGCGGACGCAGCCGGCGGTCCCGCCTAGATGTGGTCCATTGTCCTGATGGGGCTGGCCGGCCTGCTGGTGGGCGGGGCCCTGTCCTTCCGGCAGCAGCACAAGCCGCTCTGGACACAGATTTCGTTCTACGTCCTGGCGGGAATGTCCCTGCTGGCCGCCTACCTGCTGACGCTCCCGGCCGACTGACCGCTGCCAGCCATCCCCTGCACCCAACCCTGAGGAAGAACATGACCACCGCAACTGATCTGCCGGTCCTTGAACTGCTGCCCGCCGTCGACGTCGTGAACGGGCAGGCCGTCCGGCTGGTCCAGGGGGAAGCGGGCAGCGAGACGAGTTACGGCACACCGCTGGAGGCCGCCACCAACTGGCAGCAGCAGGGTGCCGAATGGGTGCACCTGGTGGACCTGGACGCTGCCTTCGGCCGCGGGTCCAACGCCGAGCTGCTGCGGGAAGTGGTTGGCCGGCTGGACATCAAGGTGGAGCTCTCCGGCGGCCTGCGCGACGACGAAACCCTTGAGGCCGCCCTTGGCCTCGGCGTGGCCCGCGTCAACCTCGGCACCGCTGCGCTGGAAAATCCTGACTGGACCCGGCGGGTCATCGAGCGCTTCGGCGACAAGATCGCCGTCGGCCTTGACGTCCGCGGAACCACCCTCGCAGGGCGTGGCTGGACCAAGGAAGGCGGGGACCTCTGGGAGGTCCTGGACCGGCTCGAGGATGCCGGCTGCGCACGGTACGTCGTCACGGACGTCACCAAGGACGGAACGCTGCAGGGCCCGAACGTGGAATTGCTGCGCCAGATGGTGGAGAAGACGGGCAAACCGGTGGTGGCCTCCGGCGGCATCTCCAGCCTGGACGACCTGAAGGTACTGCGCTCCCTGGTTCCCCTCGGCGTCGAAGGCGCCATTGTGGGCAAGGCACTTTATGCGGGCGCGTTCACGCTGCCCGAAGCCCTCGACGTCGCCGGCCGCCGCTAGGCCGCGGACGGCACGGAAGCAGACGCATGGCCAGCGAAGCAGGCACACCCCCATCACGGCAACTGCCGGGGCACATTGCGGCCGCGCTGGCCGGCGCCGGGGGAGCAACGGATTCGGCCGGCAGGCCGTGGGCCGGCCGCAGCCTCGCCGGTGACGACGCCAAAATCCACAACTTCGACGACGACGACGGAACAGCCGACGCCGGCTACCTCGCCGCGGTGGCCGGCCTCCGGGCAGGCACAGGCAGCGAATCGTCCGTCGTCGCCTCCCTCGCCACGGCACGCGTCTTCATTCCCATCGTGGCCCAGCTGGCCGAAGAGGAAGAGTCGGCCCATGGCCTGCAGGCCGACAAACAGGCGGACATGGCCCTGGTCACGCTGAAAGCCGCGGACGGCAGGACCGCCATGCCGGCCTTTACGTCGGCCGCGGCGCTGTCCGCCTGGCATCCCGAGGCCCGCCCGGTTGCCGTCTACGCCGCCCGCGCGGCCCTGTCCGCAGTGGCCGAGGGCGCGGAACTCCTGGTCCTGGACCCGGCGCCGACGTGACGTTCGTGGTCCGCCGGCCCGCAGTTTGGGCCCTTGCGCAGCAGCAGGACTGGGTTCCCTCGTACCTGGACGCAGACCTTGCGGCGGAAATGGGGCGGGCGGCAGGCAGCTTCCCCGCGGTCCGCCGGATCGAACTGATGCCGGGCAGGGGAGTGGCGTCACGGGCCGCGGACGGGACAGCCATTCCGGGCGGCGGAGCCGGACCCGAACTGCAGGTGGTCCTCTACCTCGAAGACGGGCTGGACGCTGGCGGCGTCCAGCAGCTGGTGGCCGGACTCCAGGCGGAGTGGTCGCGGAATGTATTGTTTGGGGAGCGCGTCGACTCAATCGAGATCAAGCTGCGGCGCGCGGCAGAGTAGCCGGCAGCCCGTCGGGATGATCCCCGGTCCGCTGCGGCAGACGTAAGGACCACCTCGTGAATTTCGCCCTCTACCGGGAGCTGCTGTCCGTCCGGCCCATCCGGAGCCTGCTCCTCGTGGGCATGATCGCCCGGATACCCCACTCGGCCGCCGGCGTGCTGCTGACCCTCCATATCGTCCTCACGCTCGGGCAGGGCTATGCCGCCGCCGGTGCCGCGGCGGCCGTCATGACCATTGGTATCGCCCTGGGCGCCCCGTGGCGCGGTCGCCGGGTGGATACCGCCGGGCTGCGCAAGGCTTTGATCCCTTCTGTCATTTCCGAGGCGCTGATCTGGTCCATCGTCCCGCACGTGTCCTACCAGTGGCTCCTCCCGCTGGTCTTCGTCGGTGGCCTGTTGACCCTTCCCATCTTCAGCGTGGTGCGCCAGTCCCTCGGCGTGCTGGCCGACGGCGACCAGCGGCGGACCGCCTACGCCCTTGACGCGATCACCACCGAGATGGTGTTCATGATCGGACCGGCCGCCGGTGCGGTGGTAGCCACCAGCGGGTTTACGACGGCGGGCCTGACGGCCGTGGGCCTGGCCACGTCGCTGGCGGGGCTTTTCCTGATCTGGTTCAACCCGCCCACCCGAAGCCCGGAACAGGCGCCCGGGGAGGGGCAGAGCGAGGCTGACCAGCGCCATGCAGCGGAGGCCGCCATGGTGGCAGCCGCACCGGCCCACCTGCAGGAAGCGGCCGCCGAACTTGGTCCCGCCGCATCCCGAGCGCCGTCCGGCCTGCGCGGCAAGGTCACCCGCAACTTCGCCTGGTTCACGGCAACCGTGGCTGCCCTTTTCGCTGTTGCCGCAGGCGCGGGAATGGTCCTCAGCGGCACCGACGTCGGCATCGTGGCAGCCCTGGAAACAGGCGGCCGCCAGAGCGAAATCGGCATCGTCTTCCTGTTCTGGTGCGCGGCCTCGGTGGTGGGAGGGCTGCTCTACGGTGCCATGCACCGGCCGGTCCCTCCGATCCTCCTGCTGCTCGGCATGGCCGCCCTCACGATCCCCATGGGTTTCGCCTCGGACACCTGGACGCTGGCGCTGCTGTCCATCCTGCCCGGGCTGCTGTGCGCTCCGGTGCTGTCCGCGGCCTCGGAGAAGGTGGCGGACCTCGTCTCCGAGGAACGCCGCGGTGAGGCCATGGGCTGGTACGGCTCAGCCCTCACCGCGGGCGTCGCGCTCGGCTCGCCGCTCGCCGGGGTATTCATCGACGTCATGGGTTCCTCCGGCGGCTTCGTGTCCGTGGGAGTCGCCGGCGTGCTCCTCTGCCTGGTGGGCCTGGTTCTCCAGTTGCGCCGCCGGACAGTTTCGGCCTGACCCGCGTTCGTCGCATCCCGGAGTTTTGTCCAGGTACGGCGACTTCCAGGCCGTCCAAGCCGCCATATCTGGACAAAAACTCCTGCTGGAACGAAGACAACTCCGGTGGGAACGACGACGGCGGGCCGGCCCCGGGAGGGTCGGCCCGCCGTCGCGGTGTGCGGAGGGGATGCAGTCTTAGTTGACGGCTCCGGTGTACTTCTCGCCCGGGCCCTTGCCCGGGGCGTCCGGGATCAGGGACTCTTCGCGGAACGCAAGCTGGAGCGAGCGCAGCCCGTCGCGCAACGGTCCTGCGTGCTGTGAACCGATTTCAGGTGCAGCGGCAGTCACCAGGCCCGCCAGGGCAGTGATCAGCTTGCGCGCCTCGTCCAGGTCCTTCAGCTCCGCGGCGTTTTCCTCGGCGGCAAGGCCAAGCTTGACCGCGGCGGCGCTCATCAGGTGGACAGCGGCGGTAGTGATGACCTCGATGGCCGGCACCTCGGAAATATCCCGGATCTGTTGGGAGACATCGGCGCCGGAGCCGGCGGAGTCGAAAACGTATGAATTACTGTCTGGCGTGCTCATACTGGTAAGCTTGACACAGACCAACTGGATGTCGTTATTTCAGAGACCAGGTTCCCACCGGTGCTTTCGGCGCTGACGGGAATTTTTTCTGTAGGATGGCATGCAGTTTGCAAGCGGAGTTCTCTCCACCCGCGTCAGCCGCTGTTCCGAATGTTCGCTCGAGCATTGTCGGAACTCAAGGTTGCCGGGTACTGGTTGGGCATGGCCCCGGTGTACGCCGGAACCATGCATGTGGTCCCGTTACGGGCCCGCATGTACCAGCCGCCAAGAGGCCTTCGATTGCTCCGGCAATTGGGGGCCTTCTCTATTTGCCGGATTCCACAACAAAAACAGGAGCTTTAACATTAGCGAGCCAAGAATCAATGAGCGTATCCGCGTCCCCGAGGTGCGGCTGGTCGGCCCTGCAGGTGAACAGGTAGGCATCGTCCGTATCGAGGATGCCCTGCGTCTGGCTGCCGAGTCCGACCTTGATCTCGTTGAAGTTGCACCTCAGGCGAAGCCTCCGGTGTGCAAGCTGATGGACTTCGGCAAGTACAAGTACGAGGCCGCGGTCAAGGCACGTGAAGCCCGGAAGAACCAGACGAACACCGTTCTGAAGGAAATCCGTTTCCGCCTGAAGATCGACACCCACGACTACGAGACCAAGCGCGGACACGCACTGCGCTTCCTCGGCGCCGGGGACAAGGTCAAGGCCATGATCCAGTTCCGTGGCCGTGAGCAGCAGCGCCCTGAAATGGGCATCCGCCTGCTCCAGCGCTTCGCCGACGACGTCGCCGAGGTGGGCGTGGTCGAGTCCAGCCCCCGCATCGACGGCCGGAACATGGTCATGGTGGTCGGCCCGCTGAAGAACAAGGCTGAAGCCAAGGCCGAGGCCCGCCGCGCAACGCAGCGTGCTGAAGCAAAGGCGCAGAACGAAGCCAAGGCAGCCGGCCGGATTGACGTTTCCGGCAAGGACCAGGCACCCATGACGCAGTCACTGGCCGACCTGCTGCCTGAAGGTTTCACGACGTCGACTGAAGCGGAAGCACCCGCCGAAGCTCCGGAGCAGACGCCGGCTCCCGCCGTCGAGCCTGCAGCCGCAGCCGAAGCACCCGCGGAAGCACCCCAGGAGGAGGCTCCGAAGCAGGAAGCCCCCAAGGCTGCCGCGCCGGCTCCCAAGCCGGCAGCAACGGAAAAGCCCGAGGCCGCCCCGGCGGCTGCGGCTCCCAAGCCGGCAGCTGTTCCTGCGCCGCCGAAGCCGGTGGCCAGGCCTGCCGCGCCGAAGCCTGCTGCACGCCCTGCCCCCAAGGCAGTGCCGAAGCCGGCTGGCAAGAAGACCACTTAGTTCACAGCTGCCGTAGGTTCCGCCCGACGGCAGACGGCGACCAGCATGCCGCCCTTCGCGGGGCGGCTGCGTGATAGAGCTGCAGGCATAGCCTGCGGAAACGTAAGGAGATCGGTTCCCATGCCGAAGATGAAGACCCACAGTGGTGCTAAGAAGCGCTTCAAGCTGACCGGCAGCGGCAAGCTGCGCCGCCAGCAGGCCAACCGCCGCCACTACCTGGAGCACAAGTCCAGCCGTCTGACCCGCCGCCTTGCCGGCGACAAGATCGTCTTCAAGGGTGACGCCAAGGTCATCCGGAAGATGCTCGGCATCTAATTTCCAAGTTCTTTGGCTGGCACTGACTGGTGCCTGCCACCTGTAAAAAAAGCCTTCTCAGGCCGCCGGGACTCCGGCAGTAGATGCTTGGGATCAGATTTTGAAGGAGTACGCACGTGGCACGTGTGAAGAGGGCGGTCAACGCCCACAAGAAGCGCCGGGTTGTCCTTGAACGGGCGAAGGGCTACCGCGGACAGCGGTCGCGCCTCTACCGCAAGGCAAAAGAGCAGCTGCTGCACTCGTTTGTGTACAGCTACGGCGACCGCAAGAAGAAGAAGGGCGACTTCCGCCGCCTCTGGATCCAGCGCATCAACGCTGCTTCCCGCGCGAACGGCCTGACCTACAACCGCCTCATCCAGGGCCTGAAGGCTGCTGAAGTTGAGGTTGACCGCCGCATGCTTGCAGAGCTGGCCGTCTCCGACGCCAACGCTTTCGCTGCGCTGGTCCAGGTTGCCAAGGACTCGCTGCCGGCCGACACCTCCGCCAAGAAGGTTGTTGCTGCCAAGTAGCAACTGGCCCTTCCCAGGGGCAGTTCAGGAACCGGTGGCAGCAGCCACTAGAGTTCTTCTATGAACAAAACCGGGCGCCCGCAAGACTTTCCACTGTCCAACCCCCGAGCTGATCGGGTCAGGGACGTGGCAAAGCTTGCAGGGCGCCCGGCACGTTTAAAGCGCGGACACTTCCTGGCCGAGGGGCCGCAGGCCGTGCGCGAGGCATTGAAACTGCACCAGGCACGCCTGGCCGCAGGAGCCCCCGGCGTGGTCTCCGAGGTGTTCGCCAGCGAGGCATGCCTGGACCGCTTTCCGGAATTCGAGGAGCTGGCTACGGGAACCAACGCCCGGCTCGCCACGGACGAGGTCCTTGCCGCAATGGCGGACACCGTCAACCCGCAGGGCATCATCGCCGTGTGCCGCTTCCTGGACGTGGCGCTGGAAGAAGTGCTCGACGCCGGGCCCCGCCTGATCGCAGTGCTCTGCCAGGTCCGGGACCCGGGGAACGCCGGAACAGTACTGCGGGCGGCCGACTCGGCCGGTGCCGACGCGGTTGTCCTCACCGCGTCCAGCGTGGACATCTACAACCCCAAGGCCGTCCGCTCGACGGCCGGTTCCCTGTTCCACCTGCCGGTGGTGCTGGGGGCTGATGCTGCAGCAGTTGCTGCCGCCTGCAAGGCCAGGGGAATCGGGATCCTGGCTGCGGACGGCTACGGCACCCTGAACCTGGACGCGCTGCAGGACGAGAATGCCAGGCGGAGGCTGACGGGTGCCGGTCCGGAATCCGCGTACGACCTTGCCGCGCCCACAGCCTGGTTGTTCGGCAACGAAGCACAGGGGCTCTCCCCGGACGAGCTGGAACTCGCCGACCACCGCGTTGCCGTTCCCGTCTACGGTGCCGCCGAGAGCCTCAACCTTGGCACCGCCGCCACGGTCTGCCTCTATGCCAGTGCGCGTTCGCAGCAGCCGGCCTCAGTCGCTACCTGATCCGCTGTTGGGGGATAACGGGCACAGATGAAGGCCCCGGGTTGTCCGGGGCCTTGGTGAATGAATCCCAGCTGGGAGCATCAGGGTGCGCGGGTGGCCTTTCCGCGTCCGGTGATGGCTCCGTAGATGCCGGCAACAACAAGGCCGCCAACGATTGCGAGAATCCAGGTGCCGAGGTCAAAGAAGGCGAGCTCGCCCCGGTTGAACAGGAGGCTGCCGATCCAGCCGCCAACGATGGCTCCCACCACGCCCAGTACCAGGCTGGTGACCCAACCGCCGCCGACCCGTCCGGGCATGACCGCCTTGACGATGGCCCCTACGATGAGGCCGAGAATAATCCAAGCAAGAAAACCCATGTCTCCTCCTTATGTTTACCGGGATTTAATAGCCCCGATGAGCCTCAAGCTAACATAACGGCCCCTTGATGTCAGCAGGCTTTTGACCCGCTTCCGGGGAACGCCTTAGCCCGGGCGGCAGGCGTTGGAGGGCCCCGGAGCCCGTAGGGGGTGCCGGGGCGTAGGCTGTTCCGTGACCCTCGATGCGGGGCAGGCTGGTGGGGTTTCCTTCGGGTTACGGCACGGCTTAGGCAGCCAGCGGCTTCTGGCGTTCCAGCATGCCGCTGAGAAGGGCGACGCCGAGTCCCAGGATTGCGAGGACGGCGCCAAGCAGGGCAGGTGCCACGTAGCCCCAGCCCAGTGCGATGACCAGTCCGCCCAGGAAGGCGCCCAGGGCATTGGCGACGTTCAGGGCGGCGTGGTTCAGCGACGACGCCAGCGAGGGGGCATCCGGGGAGGCGTCCAGCAGGCGGGTCTGCAGGGCGGGGATCAGCATGGACCCGGAGGCGCCCACCACGAACACCATGGCAAAAGCCGACCATGGCCAGTGTGCGGCCACCGCGTAGACCACCAGGGCCACGGAGATGGCGGGCAGCACCTTGTAGAGGGTGCCCATGACCGACTTGTCAGCGATCCGCCCGCCCACGATGTTTCCGGCCACCATGCCCAGCCCGTAGAGCGCCACCACCAGGGGAATCAAGGAGGACGGGATCCGGCCACCTGGGTCATGGTGTGCGCGATGTAGGTGTAGGTGGCGAAGAAACCGCCGAATCCCACCACGCCGATCAGGATTGCCAGCCACACCTGGAGCCGCTTGAGCGCACCGAGTTCCCGGATGATGCTCGCGTCGGGATGGGCTGCCTGGAACGGGACGAACCGCCATACCAGGGCCAGGGTCAGCAGGCCGATGAGACCCACCAGGACAAAGAGCAGCCGCCAGCCGTAGGTCTGGCCCAGCCAGGTGGCGAACGGCACGCCAACCACGTTGGAGATGCTGAGCCCCGCCATCACCATTGAGATGGCCCAGCCCCGCCTGGTGGGCGGAACAGGGAAGCGGCGATCACCGCAGCGACGCCGAAAAAGGCGCCGTGGGGCAGGCCGGCAGCGAAGCGGGACACCAGCATGGTCCCGTAGTCCGGCGCCAGGAAGGACGTCAGGTTCGCCACGGTGAAGAACAGCATCAGGCCGAGGGCAAGATGCTTGCGCGGAAGCCTGGCGCCCACGGCGGCGAGCAGTGGCGCCCCCACCACCACGCCCAGGGCATAGGCGGAGATGAGGTGCCCGGCTTCGGGGGTGCTGATGCCCAGGCCTTGTTCCACTTCCTTCAGCAGGCCCATCATGGTGAATTCGGTGACGCCGATGCCCACGCCGCCCATGGCAAGGGCAATGATGGCCATGGCCAGGTTGTGGGAGGTGGCGGGGGCTGCCGTGGACGTGGAAAGGGCGCTGCTCATGTGCCTGCTTTTCAAAAAGGGTTGCTGACGGAACTGGTGCTGCCACGGCGATGGGGCGGGAAGGACGGGGTCCGGAGGCGGAAACCCCGGAGGGGATAGCTGTATTCCCCGGCCCGGCGGGAGGAACTCCGGGTGCTCCCATTGTCCCCCATAGAATGGGGCGGTGACTGAACTGATACGGGTGGTGGGCGGAGCCATCGTGGACAGCCTGGCTGAACCGGCCATGCTGCTGGTGGCCCGGCGCAGCGCGCCGGAAAGCCTTGCAGGCATGTGGGAATTCCCGGGCGGCAAGGTGGAGCCGGGCGAGGACGCCGAGACGGCACTCGTGCGGGAACTGCTCGAGGAGCTGGGCGTGGGGGTCCGGCTGGGTAACGAGTTGCCCGCCCCGGATGCCAACGGCTGGCCACTGAATGAGCGCTCCGCCATGCGGGTGTGGTTCGCCGAGGTTACCCGTGGAGAGCCGCGGCCCCTGGAAGACCACGATCAACTTCGGTGGCTGCCGCTTGCCGATCCCGCGGCGGTGCTTGGCCTGCCTTGGATCCCCGCGGACTTCCCGATTGTCCGCGCGCTGCTCGAGAAGGTGTCAGTGCCTGCCGGCGGCGCCCGAACCTAGAAACCCGGACCTAGAAAAGGGTTGGCTGCCCGGCCTGTCCGCCGGACCGGACCGGTCCCGGCGCCTGGCTTCCTGGCGCTTCCGGAATGATCCCTGCCGGATACTCGGCTTCTTCGCCGCGGGGATCGTCGAGGTCCCGGTGGCTGAATCCCGAGGAATGCGTGAACCCGTGCCTGGCCTTGAAGTAGCGGACCTTCCCGGCAAGCCAGCCCCGGTACTCCTTGGACGCATAGGATCCGGTGCCGTACAGCTGCCGGTAGCGGCCCACCAGCCCGGGGTGGTTTGCGGCCAGCCATGTCAGGAACCATTCGCGGGTGCCCGGCTTCAGGTACAGGGCTCCGGCGGTCACGCCCGTGGCGCCCGCTGCAGCCAGCGAGGCGAAGAGCGCGTCCAGCGCCTCATCGCTGTCCGAAAGCCAGGGAAGGATGGGCATGGCCATCACTCCGCAGGGGAGCCCGGCCTCACGAAGCCGGCTCACCAGCTTGAGCCGTGCCCGCGGGCCCGGCGTCCCCGGCTCGATTGCTTCGGACAACGCCTCGTTGGTCATGGCCAGCGATATTCCGAGGCCCACCGGAACCTGGGTGGCAGCGACTTTAAGCAGCGGGATATCCCGCGCCAGTAGCGTGCCCTTGGTAAGGATGGACAGGGGAGTGCCTGAATCGGCAAGTGCCGAAATGATGCCTGGCAGGAGCTTGTACCGTCCCTCGGCCCGCTGGTAGGGTCCGTGTTGGTGCCGAGCGCCACTTGTTGCCGTGTCCACGAGGGTTTGGCCAGTTCCTTGCGGAGGACTTCAGCCGCATTCACCTTGACTACCACCTGGCTGTCAAAGTCCAGGCCGGCGTCGAAATCCAGGTATGTGTGGCTCTTGCGGGCGAAGCAGTAGACGCACGCGTGGCTGCAGCCGCGGTAAGGGTTCACCGTCCATTCAAAGGGCATGCGCGAACCTGCCGGAACCTTGTTGAGCACCGATTTTGCGGTGACCTCATGGAAGGTGATGCCGGCGAATTCCGGAGTGGTCACCGAGCGGACCAGCCCCGCCAGCGGGAGGAGGGCGGACCGGGCCCCGCGGCCTCCGCGGCCGGAGCCGGAACCAGTGCTTGGGCGTCCCATCTCATGCCCCCATTCGAAAACATGTTCGAATGAATGTCAAGGCCGGCAGGCTCAGGCGGGCGCCAGGCTGGCCAGTTCCCACATCACTGTGACCGCCGTTTCCACCCGGCTTGTTCCGGGCTCCACCGCGATGGCCTCGGCCGCGCTGGCGCGCTGGAACCCAGCCAGGGGAACAGGCACTTGTCCGGGGGCGTGCTCGGTCACGGACAGTACACGTCCCAGCCCGGCCGAGGCCAGGGCGGCGAACTGTCGTGCGGCCTGCAGGGCGTCTTCCCAGGCGGCCGCCCGGGCGCGCTCCCTAACCGCCGAGTCATCGGCAAGGGTGAGTTGAAGACTGTTGAGGCGAACGGCGTTGCCGCCTGCCCGGACAGCTTCCCCGATCAGGCCGGACACGGCGGCGGCATCCCGCAGTCGGACGCCAAGCGAGCTGGAGGCAACATAGCCTGCCACCTGCTGTCCTTCGCCCTCGCGCCACACGTAGTCCGCCCGCACGTTCAGGCCCGTCGACTGGACATCGGCGGCGGCCACGCCCCCGGCGCGCAGGGCCTCCGTAACCGACGCCAGGGCTGCGCCGGCAGCGGAATAAGCGGCATCGACGGAAGCGGCCCGGGTCTCCACCCCCAGGGTAACGAGCGTCAGGTCAGGGGCCGTTTCCGCGCGCCCGGTTCCCGTCACCGTGACAGTTCCGGCAGGCCCGCTCGGTTGAGCGCTGCCCACCGTGATTGTGCCCATGGTGCTCACGCCCGTGCTTCCGGCAGCCGGCGGGACTGGCCGCGCGACGGGTAGCCGCCGGCGGCCAGCCCCGCGTGCCGCTCGAAAGGATTCGCGGTCCCCGGATTCCCGGTCCGCAGGACGGACCAGCCCGCGGCCAGGAGATACAGGGGAAGGAAAGGAATGCCACCGCACCAGGCGTACTGCGTGCAGTGCCGCTCCTCGTGGCCAAGCAGCCCGGGCACGGTCAGGAGGTCCTCTGCCGGTCCGCGGAACAGGACCACGTTTCCAAGGGTGAAGGCCCGGGCGAAGGGCAGGCGCCAGCGGTATCCGCCGGCCAGTACCAGTCCGCGGGGCCCGGGGGCAGGCTGTGTGCGCGCAGCCGCGGCCACCGCGAGTCCCAGCACCGTGCTGCCGTTGGCCAGGTTGACTGCCTTCCGCAGCCGCTGGGCAGCGGTCAGCGGCGGTAGGGATCCCGGGCGCCGCCGCAGTGTCATGAGGCCATGGTAGCCGGAGGGTTCAACTAGACTGGAGGGCAGTGCCCGCAGGTTTTGCCGGCGGGCCCTGACCTGGTCATTGAATGTACTGAATTTGAGGACATTCATCCATGACCTGCCAGTGACGGACGCGCCGCCGGGAAACCGTGCAGGACGCTCTGCTCACCGGCAGCCACGACTCGTAGCTAAGAACAGTAGATGACTGAAACTTTGCCGGGCGCCGCTGCACCGAACCCCACGGATGAAGCCGCCATCAATGCCGCTGTAGACCAGGCCATCACCGCCATTGCCGGTGCGGCCACCCTTGACGAGCTGAAGGCGGTGAGGCTCGCGCACACGGGGGAGAAGTCCCCGCTCAGCCTCGCAAACCGCGAAATTGGCAAGCTGCCGAAAGACCAGAAGGCGCTCGCCGGTAAATTGATGGGCGCGTCCCGCGGACGGGTCAACAAGGCGCTCGCCGACCGCACGGCCGTGCTGGAAGCGGAAAACGACGCGCGGATCCTCCTCGAGGAGACGGTGGACGTCACGGCGGCCCCGCGCCGCCGTCGCGCCGGTGCCCGGCACCCGCTGTCCACGCTCCAGGACCGCGTGGCGGACATCTTCGTGGGCATGGGCTGGGAAATCGCCGAGGGCCCGGAAGTCGAGTCCGAATGGTTCAACTTCGATGCCCTGAACTTCAAGCCGGACCACCCGGCGCGCGAAATGCAGGACACCTTCTTCGTGGAACCCCCCGAAGCGCACCTCCTCATGCGCACGCACACCTCCCCGGTACAGGTGCGCTCCATGCTGGAGCGCGAGGTGCCCATCTATGTGCTCTGCCCGGGCAAGGTGTTCCGGACCGACGAACTGGATGCCACCCACACCCCGGTGTTCCACCAGTTCGAGGGCCTGGCGATCGACAGGAACCTCAGCATGGCCGACCTCCGCGGCACGCTGGAGCACTTCGCCCGGCAGATGTTCGGTGACGAGGCCCAGATCCGGCTGCGTCCCAACTACTTCCCGTTCACCGAGCCGTCCGCCGAGCTGGACATCTTCCACCCCGGCGCCAAGGGCGGTCCGCGCTGGATCGAATGGGGCGGCTGCGGCATGGTCAACCCCAACGTGCTCCGCGCCGCGGGCATCGACCCGGACGTCTATTCAGGTTTTGCCTTCGGCATGGGCATCGAACGCACCCTCATGTTCCGCAACGAGGTGGGGGACATGCGCGACATGATCGAAGGCGATGTACGTTTTAGCGAGCACTTCGGGATGGAGATCTAACAGTGCGTATCCCACTTTCCTGGCTGCGTGAATTCGCAGAGGTACCGGCCGGAGCAACGGCCGAAGACGTCATGGCCGAACTGGTCAAGGTCGGGTTCGAAGAAGAGGACGTGCACCGTCCCACCGATGCCCTGCAGGGCCCCATCGTGGTGGGCCAGGTCCTCAGCCTGGTCAAGGAACCGCAGAGCAACGGCAAGACCATCAACTGGTGCCAGGTCCGGGTTGTCCCCGAAGGGCAGGAACAGAAGCTCACCGGCAAGGGCATCGACCCGTCCGGCGTGCAGGGCATCATCTGCGGCGCCCACAACTTCGTTGAAGGCGACAAGGTGGTGGTCACCCTTCCGGGTGCCGTGCTGCCCGGCAACTTCCAGATCTCCGCCCGGAAGACGTACGGCCACCTGTCCGCGGGCATGATCGCCTCGGTGCGGGAACTGGGCATCGGCGAGGACCACGACGGCATCCTGGTGCTGTCCCGCATCGGCCTGGATCCCGAGGTCGGCACAGACGCCATGGAGCTCTTGGGCCTCTATGACCAGGCCGCCGAAATCAACGTCACCCCGGACCGCGGCTACGCCTTCTCCATCCGGGGCGTCGCCCGCGAGTACGCACACGCCACCGGCACCACCTTCACCGATCCCGCGGCAAAGGTCCAGGTCCCGGCGGAGCTGTCCGGCGGCTACGGCGTCAAGCTGAACGACGACGCGCCCATTTACGGCAAGCCCGGCTGCGACCGCTTCGTGGCACGCACCGTCCGCGGCGTGGACGCTACCCGCCCCACCCCGCCGTGGATGGTGTCCCGGCTGCGGCTGGCCGGTATCCGCTCCATCTCGCTTCCGGTGGACATCTCCAACTACGTCATGCTCGAACTGGGCCAGCCCACGCACTGCTACGACCTGGACAAACTGTCCGGGGACATCGTGGTGCGGCGCGCCGCCGCCGGTGAGAAGATCACCACCCTCGATGACAAGGAACGCACCCTCGACGCCGAGGACCTGCTCATCACCGACGATTCCGGTGCCATTGGCATCGCCGGCGTGATGGGCGGGGCGGCAACCGAGGTGGGCGATTCGACGTCGAACATCCTGGTGGAGGCAGCGCACTTCGACGAGGTGTCCATTTCCCGGTCCCGGCGCCGGCACAAGCTGCCGTCCGAAGCGTCCAAGCGGTTCGAACGCGGCGTCGACTGGCAGGTGGCCGGCGTGGCCGCCCAGCGTGTGGTGGACCTGCTGGTGGAGCTGGCCGGCGGCACGGCGGACACGACCGGCACGGATGTGGGCACCGCCCCGGACACCGTGACCATCGAGCTGCCTGCAGGGTTTGCCGCGGCCCGGATCGGCATCGACTTCACCGAGGAACAGATCGTTACGTCCCTGGAGGACCTGGGCGCGGCCGTCGTGAAGAACGACGGCGGCTGGACGGTGACTGCCCCGAGCTGGCGCCACGACCTGGAGACCAAGGAAGACCTTTCCGAGGAGATCGCCCGGCTGGTGGGCTACGACAAGATCCCCGCCACCCTGCCCGTGGCACCTCCCGGCCGCGGCCTGACCCGCGTGCAGCAGCAGCGCCGCCGCCTGATCCAGGCGCTGGCGGACGCCGGGCTCACCGAGGTGCTGTCCTACCCGTTCGTCTCCAAGGCAGCCAACGACACCTTCGGTGTGGCCGAGGAGGGTGCTGCCCGCAGCGCCGTGAAGCTGGCCAACCCCATCAGCGAGGAGCAGGGCTACCTGCGCACCTCCATCCTGCCGGGACTGATCGAGGTGGCCAAGCGCAACCACTCGCGTGGCTTCCGGGACCTGGCGCTGTTCGAGTCCGGCCTGGTCTTCCTGCCGGACGGGACGGTGGGCACCGCCTCCATCCCGCCGCTGGGCGCCAAACCCGCCGACGATGTGCTGGACGCGCTGTACGACGGCGTTCCGGCCCAGCCGTTCCACGTCGCCGCCGTCCTCACCGGGCACGATTCGCCGGCGGCAGCGGCCCACACCCCCCGGGTCTGGGACTGGGCGGACGCACTGGACGTCGCACGCCTGGCCGGTGACGTGCTCGGCGTCGAGCTGGTGGTGACGCAGGACAGCCACCAGGCCTTCCACCCGGGCCGTGCTGCCCGGCTGTCGCTGCGCAGCGGTGAAGTGGTGGGCTACGCGGGCGAGCTGCACCCCAAGCTGCTTGCCGCCGCGGACATGCCCGCGCGGTCCGTGGCCCTGGAACTCAACGCCGACGCTCTGTTCGAGGCCGCGCCGGATGTCATCGTCGCCCGCCACATCTCCCCGTTCCCGGTAGCCACCCAGGACGTGGCGCTCGTGGTGCCCGCTGATGTCCCTGCGGACGATGTGCTGGCCGCGCTCCGCGAGGGCGCCGGCGAACTGCTGGAGGACGTTGCATTGTTCGACGTCTATGCCGGCAAGGGGATCGAGGACGGGAAGAAATCGCTGGCTTTCGGGCTGCGCTTCCGCGCCGCGGACCGGACGCTGACGGCTGACGAAGCATCGGCCGCACGCGAAAGTGCAGTGGCCCTCGCCGCAGAACGGTTCGGGGCAGTCCAGCGCTAGCCGCGGCCACGGAACATTTGCCCATGAGGCATCCAAGGGGCGGGGCGGCATGGCACCGGAGCTAGTGGTGCATGCCGTCCCGCCCTTTGCTGTGCCCGGGGAAGCCGAACGGGTCCGGCGGGACGCCGAAACGGTTCTTGACGGGCCTGAACTGGCCCGGGCCCGGGCCATGGAACCGGAAGCGCGGGACCGGTTCCTGGCCGGGCGGCTTGGGCAGCGGCTGTTCGTGGCTGGCCTCCTCGCGGTGCACCCCGGACGCCTGGCCGCCAGTTACAGCTGCCCTTCCTGCGGCAGCGGACCGGCTGTCAGCCACGGACGGCCGCGCTACCTGCTCGACGGCGTGCCGGCGCCGGTGGCGTTCAGCGCTTCCCGGGCAGCCGGCTGGACCCTGCTCGCCGCCATGGTCGGGGCGGCGCCTGGATTCCGGCTGGGGGTGGACCTTGAGGATCCCGCCCGGACGGGCTTTGCCGGGTTTACGGCGCTGGCACTCACACCCGCCGAGCAGCGGGCTGTGGGCCACCTTTCGGGGACTGCCCTGCTGGCGGAGCGGGCCCGGCTGTGGGCCCGGAAAGAAGCCTGGCTGAAAATGACCGGGGAGGGCCTGCGTACCGCGCCGTCCGCGGTGGATGTCCTGGCGCGCGCCGGGATCCGGGACCTGGTGCCCGCGGAAACGGGCCTGCCTCCCGGCCTGGCGGCCGCCGTCGCACTGTCCGGCTAGGAAACCCTGGCCAGCGGCAGCGGCGGCAGTGATTCCTCATAAAGCCACGGGTGCAGCAGGGCCTCGGCGTCGACGGCGGTGGCCCGGTTGATGGCGAGGATGAAGTCATGAGTGCCGACCGACCCGTGCCGGTGGGCAGCGGTCCATTCCTGCAGCAGGGCAAAGAATGCCAGGTCCCCGCATGCCATCCGGACGGCATGCAGCGCCAGCGCACCCCGCTTGTACACCCGGTCATCGAACATGTGCTCCGGGCCCGGATCGCCCACCAGGATGTCCTGCGCGTCCGCCTCCAGCCGGTGCCAGGCGGCCCCGGCGCGGCCGGCCACCGTCATGACGCCGGCTTCCTCGGACCAGATCCACTCGGCGTAGCAGGCAAAGCCTTCGTGCAGCCAGATGTCCTGCCAGGTTGCTGCCGTCAGCGAGTTTCCGAACCACTGGTGCGAGAGTTCGTGCGCGATGAGCCGCTGCGACTCCCAGTCCGGGTCCAGGTGGTTCGGTCCCAGGATGGACAGGCCCTGGGCCTCCAGCGGGATTTCCAGCTCGTCCTCCGTCACCACCACTGTGTACCCGGGGAACGGGTACGGGCCGAAGCAACTGGTGAACGTCCGCATCATGGCCGGTTGCAGGGCAAGGCCTGTCCGCGCGCGCCCCGCAAGGGCCGGGGTAACGGCAACATGCTGCGGGACTGCGGGGGCGTGCCGGCCCGCGTCCAGCTCCAGCAGCCCGTACCGGCCGATCTGCACGGTGGCAAGGTAGGTGGCCATGGGCTCCGCCTGCTCGTAGACCCAGGTCTCGCGGCTGGAGCGGGTGGTCCGCGACTGGAAGACCCCGTTGCAGACCGCCCGGTAATTCGCGTCCGTGGTGACCGTGAACCCGTAGCTGGCCTTGTTCCGGGGGTGGTCGTTGCAGGGGAACCAGGAGGGAGCGCCATTGGGCTGGCCCGCCACCAGGACGCCGTCGGACAGCTCTTCCCAGCCCACCTCGCCCCAGAGTCCGCGCCGGGGTGCCGGGTTGCCCTCGTACCGGATGTCCAGCGTGAACCGCTGCCCGGGCTGGAAGCCTGCCTGCCCGGCCACCACCAGCTGGCCGGCGCGCTGGCTGAAGCGCCCCGCCTTCCGCCCGTCCAGCTGCACCTTGGTGGCACGCAGGTTTCCGGCCAGGTCCAGGACAATGGCCGACGCCGGCACCTGGGCAACGCCGTACAGCACCGCCCTGCCGCTGAGCCGGTTGCTGCTGACTTTGTAGTCAAGCTCCAGTTCGTAGCGTTCAACCCGATATGCGTTGCTTCCCGCCCCGGGCAGGTAGGGGTCGGGAGCCGCGGGAAGGGTTGCTGCCGGGACGCTTCCGCCGGCCTCTGCTGGAAAACTCATCAATACCTTTGGTCGATCAAAGCTGTGCGGGACCACTCCAGGGACTGACCGGGTTGCCCATCCAGTACGTCGCCGCCGGCACAGTTTCGCCGCGCATCACCAGCGATGCCGGGCCCACCGTGCCGCCGGCCCCAATCGCGGCCTGCGGAAGGATCACCCCGTGCGGGCCCATGGTCGCCCCGTCCTCGAGCGTAACAGCGTCCATGCTCATCACGCGGTCGTGGAAGAGGTGGGTCTGCACCACGCAGCCGCGGTTGACGGTGGCGTTCCGGCCCAGGGACACCAGGTCGGCCTCCGGCAGCCAGTAGCTTTCGCACCAGGTGCCCGCGCCGATTTTGGCGCCAAGGGCACGCAGCCACCAGACCAGTGCGGGCGTGCCCGTGGCCGCGCGTGCAAACCACGGCGCACTGACCATCTCGATGAAGGTGTCCACCACCTCGTTGCGCCAGATAAAGGAACTCCACAGCGGGTGTTCGCCCGCCCGGATCCGGCCCACCAGCACCCACTTGGCGAGGACGGACGCCCCGGCCGCCACCGCGCCGGCCAGGAGCATGACCACCCCGCTGAGGAGGGCAGCCACCCCGTAGTTGAACGCCGTGGCCAGCTGGTCAAAAGCCAGCATGATGCCCGCGGCAATGGCCACCGAGAGCGCCACCGGGACAAACCTGCAGAGCTCCCACAGGGCGCGGGCCACCTTCAGCCGGAGCGGCGGTTGGTACGTGCGGGTGTCGTCCGAGGCGATGGCGGTGCGCCGCAGCCGGACCGGGGGGCTGCCCAGCCATGACGTGCCGGACTTTGCCTTGGCCGGGGTGGCGGAGAGGACCGCCACCAGCGAGTTCTTGGGCACGCTCCGCCCGGCCGCGGTCATGCCTGAGTTGCCGAGGAAGGAGCGCTTGCCGATCTTGGCCGGCGCCACCCGCAGCCAGCCGCCGTCGAGCTCGTACGAGGCCACCATCGTGTCATCCGCCAGGAAAGCCCCCTCGCCCACGGTGGTCATCGAGGGGATCAGCAGCACCGTGGACGCTTCCACGTTCCTGCCGATCTTCGCGCCCAGCAGCCGCAGCCATACAGGGGTGAAGAGGCTGGCGTAGAGGGGGAACAGCAGGTCCCGTGCCAGGTCCAGCACCCGTTCCGTGGCCCAGACCTGCCAGCCCACACGGCTGCGGACCCGGTGGTAGCCCTCGGTGAGCCCGATGCTCAGGAGCCGGGTGGTGGCCAGGACGAGCAGGGCGTTGGTGAGGAACCAGGCCAGGGCGGCCGGCGGCAGCGCCAGGGCCAGCTGGGGGAGCGCCGCCGAGAGTGACGTGCTGCCCTGGATGAACAGGTACGCCACACCCGCGGCGGCGGCCGCAGATAGATACGGAAGGACAGCCAGGCAGGCGGAGGCGCCGGCAAATCCGGCGAACCACAGCCTGGCCTGCAGCGGTGTCCGGGCAGGGGCGTCAGGCAGGGACCGTTTGGCCTTGCCGCGCCGCTGCGCGGGGGACCCGGCCACCAGATGGCCCGCCTTCACCTTGCCGAGCACGGCGGAACCGGCCTCCACCTGGGCGCCCGCTCCAATGGATGCGCCGGGCATCAGGGTGCTGCGGGCTCCCACCGTGGCGCCGGCACCGATCCGGATGGCGCCGATGTGCACTGTGTCGCCGTCGATCCACCAGCCGGACAGGTCAACCTCGGGTTCCACGTTGGCGCCGCTGCCCAGGGACAGCAGGCCCGTGACGGGCGGCAGCGAGTGGAGCTGGACGTCCTTGCCGATCCGGGCTCCGAGTGCCCGGGCGTAGGAGGGGACCCAGGGTGCGCTGGCCAGGCTGATGGCACCGGACAGGTCCTGGATCTGCTCTGCCAGCCAGAGGCGCAGGTGGACGCGGCCGGAGCGCGGATAGGTTCCCGGGGTGACACCCCGGAGCAGGAACCTGGCAGCCGCCACCGAGATCAGCATCCGGCCGGGAGGGCTGACGAAGACCAGCCAGGATGCTGCCACCCACCACCAGGAAACGGTGGGTGCCGCGGTGAACCCGGCCAGCGCGGCAAGGATGTTGTTCCCGGCCATGAGGTACGTCAGCCAGCGCATCCCCACCAGGACGTGCAGCGGCACACCCATCAGGGTCTGGAAAACCTGGGACTTCCGTGCGGTCGGCCGCACCTGGCGGTCGGGTGCGGGGCCGGTGGCGCCGTCGGGAAGGGAGAGCCGTGCGGCCTCCACCAGGGCGCCGACGCGGGGGGTGGCGTAAATGTCCGCCACAGTGATGGTGGGGTAGCGCACGCGCAGCGCGGATACCAGCTGGGCCGCGGAGAGCGAGCCGCCGCCGTAGGCGAAGAAGTCCGCGTCGAGGGAGCTTACTGGACTGCCCAGGACGGCGCTCCACTGGTCCACGATCCAGGCCCGCGTCTTCGGGAAGGTTCAGCGGCGCGGCGTCAGCCTCGGCGGCACCGGCACCGGCACCGGCACCGGCGCCGGCACCGGGAAGGGGCCAGGGCAGGGCATGGCGGTCCACTTTGCCGCTGGTTTTGGTGGGCAGCGAGTCCACCACCGTGAGCATCGGCACCAGTGCCGCGGGCAGGCTGGCGGCCAGCTGCTCCCGGGCAGCGGCCAGGTCAAGGTCCTGCCCGGAGGTTGGGCCAGGTAACCCACCAGGATCTGGTTGCCGGCTGCGGTGGTCTGCACGGCGGCAGCAGCGCCGGCAACGTCCGGGAGGGCCTGCAGCGCCGCATCCACCTCGCCCAGCTCAATCCGGCGGCCGCCCAGCTTCACCTGCTCGTCGGCCCGCCCCTGGAAGACCAGTCCGGCCTGTTCAAACCGGACCAGGTCCCCGGAACGGTAGGCCCGCTCCCAGCCCAGGGCCGGCATCGGCGCATATTTCTCCGCGTCCCTGGCCGGGTCCAGGTAGCGGGCGAGCCCCACGCCGCCAATGATCAGTTCGCCCACCTCACCCTCGGCCACCGGTACTGCATCCGCATCGACGACGGCCAGGTCCAGCCGTCGAGCGGCAGGCCGATCCGGACAGGTCCCGGACCGCCCAGCCGCGCGGCGCACGCTACCACCGTTGCTTCCGTGGGGCCGTACGTGTTCCAGACCTCCCGGCCCTCCACGGCAAGGCGGCCGGCAAGCTCCGGCGGGCAGGCCTCCCCGCCGAAAATCAGCAGGCGGACGTTCTCAAGGGATTCTGCGGGCCAGAGCGCCGCAAGGGTGGGCACGGTGGAGACGGCGGTGATCCCGTGGTTGATCAGCCACGGTCCGAGGTCCATGCCGGTGCGCACCAGGGCACGTGGAGCGGGGACCAGGCAGGCCCCGTGGCGCCAGGCAAGCCACATCTCCTCGCAGGATGCGTCGAAGGCCACCGAGAGTCCGGCCAGGACCCGGTCCTGGGGGCCCAGGGGTTCGTCCCGGAGGAAGATCCTTGCCTCGGCATCCACGAACGCTGCTGCCGAGCGGTGGCTGACGGCAACGCCCTTCGGCGTCCCCGTGGATCCGGAGGTGAAGATGACCCAGGCGTCGTCGCCGGGGACCGGCGGCCGGGCGCCGGTGAAGGGTGCCGTCCGGCCGGAAGCGGCAAGGTCCACGCCGCGGAGCACGCCACCGGCTTCCAGGACGCCGGCCACCCTGGCTTCCCCGAAGACCAGCCTGGCGCGCTCCTCCGGGTCGTCCGCATCCACGGGGACGTAGGCCGCGCCCACGAGGAGCACAGCGAGGATGGCAACGTACAGCTCGTTGGTGCCGGACGGGATCCGCACCCCTATCCTGTCGCCGGCGCCAAGGCCGGCCTGGTGCAGCCGCCGTGCCGCCGCCCGGACTTCGGCCATCAGCTGGGCGTAACTGAGCGGGCGGCGGCCGTCATCCAGGGCGGATGCCTCCGGGAAGCGGGCCGCGGTGTCCTGCAGGATGTCGATCAGCGTCCGGGCCGGGGGAGCCGCCAGGGATCCCGGCATCTGGGGCTGATGGGTGGAAGGGGCATCCTCGAGGGGGACCTGCTGCTGAGTCACTGGGGCATTCTGCCCGTGCCAGATGAACAGAAGATGTACCGGCCGGCCAAACTCCGGGTTTCCGCGGTCCGGGCATTCGCCTGTTGTTCATTTCCGGCCTGCCGCCGGCCGCTGCGGAGCCGCCCCCGTCCCGGCAGGAGTTTGGCCCGCGGTCCGTGGCGCTTTACGGAACAGGAGCACCTTGCCGGTGGTGCGCCGGCCCTCCAGGTCCCGGTGGGCCTGTGCCGCCTGCGACAGCGGATAGCGGGCGCCGATCCGGACCTTCAGGCTGCCGTCAGCGGCCGCTGTAAAGATCTCATTGGAGCGCCAGCGCCGCTCGGCGGCGTCCCGCAAATGATGGGCGATGGTGGGCCTGGTGAGGAACAGGGATCCGCCGGAATTGAGCCGCTGCGGGTCCACGGGCGGGACGGGGCCGGAGGCGGCCCCGAAGAGCACCAGCGTCCCGCGCACCCGCAGGGCGTCGAGGGAGCCGTCAAAGGTATCCTTCCCCACGCCGTCGTACACGACGTCCGCGCCGGTGCCGCCGGTGATTTCCCTGACGTGCTGCGCGAACCGGTCGTACCTCACCACGTGGTCAGCGCCTGCGGCATGCGCAAGCTGCTCCTTTTCATCGGTGGAGACAGTGGTGATGACCTCCGCCCCGCGCGACTTCAGCATCTGGATCAGGAGCAATCCCACGCCGCCGGCGCCGGCATGCAGCAGGACGGTGTGCCCGGGCTCCACCTTGAAGGTGGAGTTCATCAGGAAGTGTGCCGTCATTCCCTGCAGGGGAAGGGCTGCCGCCGTAAAGTCGTCAAGTCCGCGGGGAACAGGCAACGCGGCGTCCTCGGACACCAGCATGTAGTCCGCGTAGGAGTTAACGCCTTCGGCAGTGGCCACCCGGTCGCCAACGGAGAAGGCGGTGACCCCTTCTCCCACAGCCTCCACGGTGCCGGCCGCTTCCGACCCCGGGGTGAACGGGAACGGGACCTTGTAGGTGCCGCTGCGCTTGTACGTGTCGATGAAGTTGACGCCGGCCGCCCGCACCTTCACCAGCAGCTGCCGGGGACCCGGCGCCGGGGGTTCGGACTCCTCGTACACAAGGACTTCCGGTCCGCCTGCCTGCCGTGCGACGATTGCGTGCGTCATTGCTCCCCTTTCCAGGACCCGGCGCTTCCGGTTCCCGATGCTGTCACCCATCCTAGGGATACCCGGAAGCGGGGAGGCAAGGTCATGCATAAATATCGGACATGATGCATAACTATTGCTGTATAGTCGGAGGCATGACTATTTCTGTTGCAGTGTCGGGCGCCAGCGGTTACGCCGGGGGAGAGGTCCTCCGCCTCCTGGCCGGACACCCGGACGTCACCATCGGCGCCATCACGGCGCACAGCAACGCGGGCTCGCGCCTCGGCGAACTGCAGCCGCACCTGCACGGCCTCGCCAGCCGCATCCTGGAAGACACCACCGTGGAGAACCTGTCCGGCCACGACGTCGTCTTCCTCGCCCTGCCGCACGGCGCCTCCGCCGAAATCGCCGCCCAGCTGCCGGAAGGGACGGTGGTGATCGACGCCGGCGCCGACCACCGCCTCCAGGACCCGGCCGCATGGAGAAGTTCTACGGCTCCGCCCACGCCGGCACCTGGCCGTACGGCCTGCCCGAGCTCCCCGGCCAGCGCGAGGCGCTCAAGGGCGCCACCCGGATCGCCGTGCCCGGCTGCTACCCGACGTCGGCCCTGCTGGCGCTGACACCCGGGTTCGCCGCCGGGCTGCTGCAGCCCGACGACGTCGTCATCGTGTCCGCGTCCGGCACCTCCGGCGCGGGCAAGGCCGCGAAGGTCAACCTCATCGGCGCGGAAGTGATGGGCTCGATGAGCCCTTACGGTGTAGGTGGCGGGCACCGCCACACCCCCGAGATAGAGCAAGGACTGTCCAACGCGGCCCGTGAACAGGTCAGCGTGTCCTTCACGCCCACGCTGGCACCCATGAGCCGGGGCATCCTCACCACCGCAACGGCCAAGGTCAAGCCCGGTATAACGGCAGAGCAGCTCCGCCAGGCCTGGGCCGACGCCTACGACGATGAGCCCTTTGTGCACCTGCTGCCCGAGGGCCAGTGGCCCGGCACCAAGAGCGTGCAGGGATCGAACCACGCCGCCATGCAGCTGGCCTTCGACGCCCATGCCGGCCGCGTCATCGTCACCTGCGCCATCGACAACCTCACCAAGGGCACCGCCGGCGGCGCCGTCCAGTCCATGAACATCGCACTCGGCCTGCAGGAAACCGCCGGCCTCGACCTGCAGGGAGTAGCCCCGTGACCGTCACCACCCCCCAGGGATTCCGCGCCGCCGGCGTCACCGCCGGACTCAAGGCGTCCGGCAAGCCGGACCTCGCGCTGGTGGTCAATGACGGCCCGTCCAAGGCCGCGGCAGCCGTGTTCACCAGCAACCGGGTGGCCGCGGCTCCCGTCCACTGGTCCCGCCAGGTGGTCTCCGACGGCCGGGTGGATGCCGTGGTGCTGAACTCCGGCGGCGCCAACGCGTGCACCGGCCCCACCGGTTTCCAGAACACCCACAGCACCGCCGAGAAGGTAGCCGAGGTCCTGGGAATCTCGGCCACCGACGTCTTTGTCTGCTCCACGGGCCTGATCGGCGAACAGCTCCCGATGGACAAGATCCTGCCCGGTGTAGAGGCCGCTGCCGCTGCCCTCAGCACTGATGGCGGGCCGGAGGCCGGCACCGCCATCATGACAACGGATTCCGTCCCCAAGTCAGCGCTGTTCATCGGCACTGACGCGGACGGCCAGGAATTCAGCATCGGCGGCATCGCCAAGGGTGCCGGCATGCTGGCGCCCGGCCTGGCCACCATGCTGGTGGTCCTGACCACCGACGCCGCGGTGGAACCGGAGCTGCTCGACGTCGCCCTCCGGGACGCCACCCGCATCACCTTCGACCGCGCCGATTCCGACGGCTGCATGTCCACCAATGACACCGTGGTCCTGCTGTCCTCCGGAGCTTCCGGCGCGGTGCCCGCCACCGATGTCTTCACCGACGGACTGACCAAGGTCTGCGCCGAGCTGGCACGCAAACTCATCGCAGACGCCGAAGGCGCCAGCCACGACATCGCCATCCGGACCTTCAACGCCGCCAGTGAAGCCGACGCCGAAGCCGTCAGCCGCTCGGTGGCCCGGTCCAACCTCTTCAAGGCCGCCATCTTCGGCAAGGATCCCAACTGGGGGCGCGTGCTCTCAGCAGTGGGTACCACCGACGCAGCATTCGAGCCGGACCAGCTCAATGTGGCCATGAACGGCATCCAGATCTGCCGCAACGGCAGCATCGGCGACGACCGGAGCCTGGTCAACCTGGAACCGCGCGAGGTTTTGGTGGAGATCGACCTGCAGGCCGGTGACGCGGAAGCGACCATCTGGACCAACGACCTCACCCACGACTACGTGCACGAGAACAGCGCCTACTCCAGCTAGCACCGTTTCAGCCATTGCCGACCGCGGAAGAGACAGCATGAACACCCAGACGCGCGAGACCACCAGCATGTCCGACGCCCAGGCCAAAGCCGCCACCCTGATCGAGGCGCTGCCCTGGATTCAGCGCTTTGCCGGCACCACCATGGTGATCAAATACGGCGGCAACGCCATGGTCAACGACGAACTCCGCCGCGCCTTCGCCGAGGACATCGTGTTCCTTCACCATGTGGGCATCCATCCCGTGGTGGTGCACGGCGGCGGTCCCCAGATCAACTCGATGCTGGGCCGGCTGGGCATCGAATCCGAGTTCAAGGGCGGCCTGCGCGTCACCACGCCGGAGGCCATGGACGTGGTCCGGATGGTCCTCACCGGACAGGTGGGCCGCGAACTGGTGGGCCTCATCAACTCCCACGGCCCCTACGCCGTGGGCATGTCCGGTGAAGACGGCGGCCTGCTGCGCGCCGTCCGCACCGGGACAGTGGTTGACGGCGAAGAGGTGGACCTGGGCCTGGTGGGCGAGGTGGTGGGCGTCGACCCCGCCGGCGTCATGGACATCCTCGGTGCGGGCCGCATCCCCGTGATCTCCACCGTTGCCCCGGAAATCGTCGACGGCGGCGACGGCGTCGCGGGTGCGGCGAGGTTCCAGCCCACCGGCCAGGTGCTGAACGTCAACGCGGACACCGCCGCGGCGGCCGTTGCCTCCGCCCTGGGCGCGTCGAAGCTGGTCATCCTGACCGACGTCGAAGGCCTGTACGCCAACTGGCCGGACAAGTCGTCGCTGATCTCCTCCCTCACGGCGTCGGAGCTGCGGGACATGCTGCCGAAGCTCGAATCGGGCATGATCCCCAAGATGGCGGCCTGCCTTAAGGCCATCGACGAGGGCGTGGAGCGTGCGCACATCGTGGACGGGCGCCTGCCCCATTCCATGCTGCTGGAAACATTTACGACGGCGGGCATTGGCACCCAGGTGGTCCCGGACGAGGAGATCAACGCATGAACACGGTGGAAAAGTCCCCGGTAACCGAGTTGGTGGAAACCACCGGCCACGCCGGCTCCGAATGGCTCTCCCGCTATTCGTCGTCGCTGATGGGCGTGTTCGGCACCCCGCAGCGCGTCCTGGTCCGCGGCTCCGGCTGCCTGGTGTGGGACGCCGACGGCAAGGAGTACCTTGACCTGCTGGGCGGCATCGCCGTCAATGCGCTGGGCCATGCGCACCCGTTCGTGACGTCAGTCATCGCCAGCCAGCTGTCCACCCTGGGCCACGTCTCCAACTTCTTCACCAGCCCCACCCAGATCGCGCTGGCCGAGAAGCTCCTGGCACTGGCCGACGCGCCTGCCGGGTCCAAAGTGTTCTTCACCAACTCCGGCACCGAGGCGAACGAGGCGGCGTTCAAGCTCGCCCGCCGCAACACCGGTGGCAGCAACACGAAGCGGACCAAAATCATCGCCCTCGAGGGAGCCTTCCACGGCCGGACCATGGGGGCCCTTGCCCTGACATCCAAAGAGGCCTACCGGACGCCCTTCGAGCCGCTGCCCGGCGGCGTGGAGCACATTCCGTTCGGGGACATCGAGGCCCTCAAGGACGCCGTGGACGAAACTGTGGCGGCGGTCTTCCTGGAGCCTATCCAGGGTGAGGCGGGAGTGCGCCCCCTTTCGCCGGAGTACCTCCGGGCGGCGCGGGAGCTGACCGCCCGCGTCGGCGCGCTGCTGATCCTGGATGAGGTCCAGACCGGCATCGGCCGGACCGGCAAGTGGTTCGCCAGCGAAGAGGCAGGAATAGTCCCCGACGCCATCACCCTGGCCAAGGGCCTGGGCGGCGGGTTCCCCATTGGTGCCCTGGTGACGATGGGTGAGCAAACGTCGTCGCTGCTCTCCGCCGGCCAGCACGGCACCACCTTCGGCGGCAACCCGGTGGCAACGGCGGCCGCCCTCGCCACGCTGCACGCAATCGAAAGCCAGAACGTCCTGGCCAACGCCACCGCAGTGGGGGAGCACCTCCGTTCCGCGCTGGCAGCCCTGCCGGGCGTCACCGAAGTCCGGGGCGCCGGACTGCTGATCGGCTTCGACCTGGACGCCGACGTCGCGCCCGCCGTGGTGCAGGCGGCCCTGGACGCCGGCTTCATCATCAACAGCCCCGGCCCGCGCACCATCCGCCTGGCCCCGCCGCTGGTCCTCACCACGGCGCAGGCCGACTCGTTCCTCGCCGCTTTCCCGGCAATCCTCCAGACAGCTAAGGACGCCCAGTGACTCCCGCAACCCGGCACTTCCTCAAGGACACGGACCTGACCCCCGCCGAACAGGCGGAGGTCCTGAAGCTTGCCGCGCGCATGAAGGCCGCGCCCTACAGCGTCCAGCCCTTCGCGGCAGAGGGCAGCGGCCGAAAGACCGTTGCCGTCATCTTCGACAAGACCTCCACCCGCACCCGGGTCTCCTTCGCCACCGGCATTGCGGACATGGGCGGCAATGCCCTGGTCATCAATCCCGGCGAGGCCCAGATCGGCCACAAGGAATCCGTGGAGGACACCGCGAAGGTCCTGGAGCGCATGGTCTCCACCATCGTGTGGCGCACCGGCGCCCATGCCGGCCTGGTGGCCATGGCCGAGAACTCCAGCGTCCCCGTCATCAACGCGCTCTGCGACGACTACCACCCCTGCCAGCTCCTGGCCGACCTGCTGGCGGTCAAGGAGCACAAGGGCGAGCTCAGGGGCCTCACCATGAGCTACCTGGGCGACGCCGCCAACAACATGGCCAACTCCTACCTGCTCGCCGGGGTCACCGCCGGCATGCATGTCCGTATTGCAGGGCCCGAAGGGTACCTGCCCGCGGCGGACATTGTGGCTGCCGCCGAGGAACGGGCCGCGGAGACGGGCGGTTCGGTGCTGATTACCACTGACGCTGCCAAAGCGCTCCAGGGCGCAGACGTCGTGGCCACCGACACCTGGGTGTCCATGGGCCAGGAGGCGGAAAAGAGGCGCGGCTGCAGCTGTTCCGGGAGTACTCCGTGGATGAGGAGGCCATGAAGCTCGCCGCGGAGGACGCCGTCGTGCTTCACTGCCTGCCCGCCTACCGGGGCTACGAGATCTCCGCGGGTGTTATCGACGGCCCGCAGTCGATCGTCTGGGACGAGGCGGAAAACCGGCTGCACGCCCAGAAAGCCCTGATGGCGTGGCTGATGCACCGCTCCGGCCTTGCCTTCGTCGACGGCCTGTCGCCGGTCGAAGGCACCGGGGAGAGCACGTTCTAGTGTCCGCCCAGCCCGTATCCCCGGGCTCCAGCCCGGCCACCAAGACTGCGCGGCAGGCCCGGATCACCGCCATCCTGACCAACCAGTCAGTGCGTTCACAGGCGGAGCTCGCCGCCCTGCTCGCGGACGACGGCGTGCAGGTCACCCAGGCCACGCTGTCCCGGGACCTCGTGGAACTCGGGGCCGTGCGGGTCCGCGGCAAAGAGGGCGCCCTGGTCTACGCCGTCCCCGGCGAAGGGGGCGAGCGTGCCGCCAAGACCGGCGTGAGCCAGGAAATCCTGGACGCCCGGCTCGCCCGGCTGTGCAGCGAACTGCTGGTGACGGCGGAAGCGTCGGCCAACATCGTGGTGCTCCGGACCCCGCCGGGTGCCGCGAACTTCCTGGCACTGGCCATCGACCATTCGGTCATGCCCGCCATCCTGGGGACCATCGCCGGCGACGACACCGTGCTGCTGGTGTCCCGGGACCCGCTGGGCGGCCCCGACCTCGCAGCCCGCTTCCTGCAACTGGCCGAGGAAGCCGGGCAATAAGCTTGAAGACAACATCAAACACCCCCCACTAAGGAGCATCTGAAGTGACTGAACGCATTGTGCTCGCCTACTCAGGCGGCCTGGACACATCCGTAGCCATCGGCTGGATCGGCGAAGCCACCGGCGCCGAGGTCATCGCCGTGGCAGTCGACGTCGGACAGGGCGGCGAGTCGCTGGAAACCATCCGCCAGCGCGCCCTGGGCTGCGGCGCCGTCGAAGCCTACGTCGCCGACGCATCCGATGAGTTCGCCAACGAATACTGCGTCCCCACCCTGAAGGCCAACGCCCTGTACCAGGGCCACTACCCGCTGGTCTCCGCCATCTCCCGCCCGGTCATCGTCAAGCACCTGGTGAAGGCAGCCCGCGAATTCGGCGCCACCACCGTTGCCCACGGCTGCACCGGCAAGGGCAACGACCAGGTCCGCTTCGAAGTGGGCATCCAGACCCTCGGCCCGGACCTGAAGTGCATCGCACCGGTCCGCGACCTCGCCCTCACCCGCGACAAGGCCATCGCCTTCGCCGAGGAAAAGGGACTGCCGATCGAGACCACCAAGAAGAACCCCTACTCCATCGACCAGAACGTCTGGGGCCGCGCGGTGGAAACCGGCTACCTCGAGGACATCTGGAACGCCCCCACCAAGGACATCTACGACTACACCGCCACCCCGGAATTCCCGCCGGCACCCGATGAGGTCACCATCTCCTTCGAAGCCGGCGTGCCGGTGGCGATCGACGGCGTCAAGGTCACCCCGCTGCAGGCCATCAAGGAACTCAACCGCCGCGCCGGCGCCCAGGGCGTGGGCCGCATCGACGTCGTCGAGGACCGCCTGGTGGGCATCAAGTCCCGCGAAATCTACGAGGCCCCCGGTGCCATGGCGCTGATCACCGCGCACAAGCACCTCGAGGACATCACGATCGAGCGCGAGCAGGCCCGCTTCAAGGCCACCGTTGGCCAGCGCTGGGCCGAGCTGGTCTACGACGGCCAGTGGTTCTCCCCGCTGAAGCGCTCCCTGGACGCCTTCATCGAGGACACCCAGAAGTACGTCTCCGGCGACATCCGCATGACCCTGCACGGCGGCCAGGCCATCGTGAACGGCCGCCGCTCGGACACCTCCCTGTACGACTTCAACCTGGCCACCTACGACACCGGCGACACCTTCGACCAGTCCATGGCCCGCGGCTTCATCGAGCTGTGGGGCATGTCCGCCAAGGTGGCTTCCGGCCGCGACATCCGGGTCGCAGGGAAGTAATTCCCGGTGGCCGAGCAGAATTCGAATCCGGGAACAAGCCCGGTGGTTGAGCCTGTCGAAACCCGGGTTTCGACGGGCTCAACCACCGGCTCGACAAACACCGGCGCACTGTGGGGCGGCCGGTTCGCCGGCGGACCCGCGGACGCCCTCGCTGCCCTGAGCAAGTCCACGCACTTCGACTGGCGCCTGGCGCGCTACGACATCGCCGGTTCCAAGGCGCACGCCCGCGTGCTGCACAAGGCCGGCCTGCTGGACGACGGCGAGCTGGAGGGAATGCTCGCCGCCCTGACGCAGCTGGACGACGATGTGGCCTCCGGCGCCTACCTGCCGGCGGAGTCCGACGAGGACGTCCACGGTTCCCTCGAACGCGGCCTGATCGAGCGGGCGGGCCCGCAGCTGGGCGGCAAGCTCCGCGCCGGCCGGTCCCGCAACGACCAGGTGGCAACCCTGGGCCGCATGTTCCTGCGCGACCACGCCCGGATCATTGCCCGCGGCGTGCTGGACACCGTTGACGCGCTGGTAGACCAGGCCAAAGCGCACCAGGGCGTGGCCATGCCGGGCCGCACCCACCTGCAGCACGCCCAGCCCGTCCTGCTCAGCCACCACCTGCTGGCCCATGCCTGGGCCCTGCTGCGCGATGTGCAGCGGCTGCAGGACTGGGACAAGCGGGCCGGTGTTTCGCCGTACGGTTCAGGCGCCCTGGCAGGCTCCTCGCTGGGGCTGGACCCGGAAGCGGTGGCCGCGGACCTGGGCTTCTACTCCGCGGTCCACAACTCCATCGACGGCACGGCATCCCGCGACGTCTTCGCCGAGTTCGCCTGGGTGTGCTCCATGATCGGGGTGGACCTGTCCCGGATCTCGGAGGAAGTGATCTTCTGGGCCACCAAGGAGTTCTCGTTCGTCACGCTGCATGACTCCTACTCCACGGGGTCCTCGATCATGCCGCAGAAGAAGAACCCGGACGTGGCCGAGCTGGCCCGCGGCAAGGCGGGACGCCTGATCGGCAACCTGACCGGGCTGCTCGCCACCCTCAAGGGCCTGCCGCTCGCGTACAACCGCGACCTGCAGGAGGACAAGGAACCGGTGTTCGACGCCGCCGACACGCTGGAGCTCCTGCTTCCGGCCGTCTCCGGCATGATCGCCACCCTGACCTTCAACCGGGAGCGGATGGAGTCGCTGGCACCGCAGGGCTTCGCGCTGGCCACGGACATCGCCGAGTGGCTGGTCCGGCAGGGCGTCCCGTTCCGGGAGGCACACGAGCTGTCCGGCGCGGCCGTCAAGCAGGCCGAGTCCCGCGGCGTCGAGCTGTGGGACCTGACCGACGACGAGTACGCGGCCATCTCGGCGCACCTGACCCCCGAGGTCCGCACCGTCCTCTCCACGGAGGGCTCGCTGAACAGCCGCAACTCCCAGGGCGGAACGGCGCCGGCCGCCGTCGAACGCCAGCTGGCCGCCCTTGAAGGCGAGCTTGCGGGCGTCCGGGAATACGCAGGCTAGTTGGCTTCGGTTTCGGCAGGCTCAACCACCGCCGGTGGTTGAGCCTGCCGAAACCCGTCTGTGGCTAGGCTGGGTCCATGAGCGAAACCTTCCGGAAGTTCCTCCGCACCCTGCCCGACTTTCCGGCCGACCTTCCCCGCTTTGATCCGGCCACCGCCGCACGGAACCCCGTGGAGCTGTTCAAGCAGTGGCTGGACGAGGCGCTTGACGCGGGGGAGCAGCAGCCCCACGCCTTCAGCCTGGCCACGGTGAGCGCCGGGCAGCAGCCGTCGTCACGGATGCTGATCCTGAAGAACATCGACGGCGACGGCTGGCATTTCGCCACGTCCCGCACCTCCCGCAAGGGGCAGGAACTGGACGTCGTTCCGCAGGCCGCCATGAACTTCTACTGGGCCTCCCTGGGACGGCAGGTCCGCGTGGCCGGGCCGGTGGTCCAGCTGTCCGCCGAGGCCTCCGCCCGTGACTGGGCGGAACGTCCCCGCGCCGACGGCAGCACCAACCCCAACTGGCAGCTGTACGCAGTCCAGCCGACGGAGTTCGAGTTCTGGCAGGGGAGCGACGACGGCGGGCATGTCCGGCACCGCCTCGGTCCGGACGGAGCTCCTGAGGGCTAGGATGAGCGCCATGGCCCCTCCCACACCCGATGACCTGCTCGCAGACCTCCACAAGGCCGCGGAAGACGTTGCCGCAGACGCCGCAAAATTCAGCGACGCCGACGTACGCTCGCCGTCCGCACTGCCGGGCTGGACGCGGGGGCATGTCCTCGCCCATCTCACCGGGATCTCCAACGCCATGGCCCGGCAACTCGAGTATGCGGCCCGCGGCGAAACCATCGAGCTGTACGACGGCGGCATGGACGGCCGGAACAAAGCCATCGACATGGCGGCAGGGCACGACGCCGCCACCCACCGCGCAGACCTGAGCGCGGCACTGGAGCGGGTCCTCAAGGCTTTCGATGCGCTGCCGGGTGTCAAGGATTCATCGGCCAACCGCACCGGCTGGTGGGCTCCGATCGCCTACCGCGGGGGAGTGGTGCTGGACGGCGGCCTGGCACTCTGGCGCGAACTCGTCATCCACGCGTCCGACCTGCAAACGGGCAGGGGACCGGAAACCTGGAGCCGGCCGTTCTGCCAGCACCTGTTCGACTTCCTCGCGGCCCGGGTGCGGCCGGAGGACAAACTGGTGCTGCAGCCGCTGGGCCTGCCGCCCGTCAGCATCGGCAGCGGCAACCGGTCCACCGTCATCAGCGGGATGCTGACGGACATCGCCGCCTGGCTGGCAGGCCGCGAGCCTTCACTCGGCAGCCTGCGTGCGTCCGCCGCAGCGGACGGGACAGACCTGCCCGGGCTGCTGCCCTGGCCGGCGGGAACCCCGGCGCCGAAGTAGCCCTCCGGCATTTCGTTGCTCTATCATTTCTGGTTCCTGAAAACCCTGTTTAGGAGCCACGACTGATAGAGCAACGGGGAAACGGGCCGATCAGGCCGCTTCGCGGGCCAGCAGGCTCTCCTTCACCCGCAGGCCCCAGCGGAACCCGCCCAGGGAGCCGTCGGTCCGGATCACCCGGTGGCACGGCACAAACAGGGCGGCTGCATTGAAGGCGCACGCGCTGGCGGCCGCCCGGACCGCCCTGGCATTGCCTGCCAGCGCCGCGTACTCCGTGTACGTCACCGGGTGGCCGGGCTTGACCTCCCGAAGGACATCCCAGGCATGGGCACGGAACGGACCCGAGCGCTGCAGGACCGGCACGGCCATGGCCGGGGCGGGGTCGCCATCGTAAAAGGCCTCCACGGCCTCCGAGATGCCGCCGAGCCCGGCGACGGCCTGGACGGCGTCGGGCCGCAGTGCCGGATGGACCTGGCCGGTCAGGTCGCCGGGGTCGGCAGTCCAGCCGGACGCCAGGACCAGTCCGTCCCGCGCGATGATGGTGAAGGGGCCGTCCGGGGTGGACATTGTCAGCAGTTGGGCGGTCATGGCATCGCTTTCCTGGAAGTGCCGCTGGCGGCAGGGGCTTTGGGTGCGGCGGCGGCGCGCCACAGGTGCATGGTGGCGTAGGAACGCCAGGGGCTGGCTTCCCGGAAGTCCGGGGCCAGGCCGGCGCCGCCCGCCGAAAGGGCCCGGATTCCGTTCCGGACGGCGGCATCGTTGGCGAGGAAGACGTCGGGGGCGCCCAGGATCCGCATGGCCGCGTAGCCCACAGTCCAGGGCCCCACGCCGGGCAGCGGCAGCAGTTTGGCGGTGAGGCCGGCCAGGTCATCGCCGTAACCGGGATCGATGCGACCTTCCGCCATGGCTGCGGCTGCAAAAAGCAGCGATTCCGTCCGGCGCCGGGGCCCGCGCAGCAAATGACCGGACTCCGCGATCTGGGCGGACGTGGGGAAGAGCCGGTCAAGCCCGTCGCCCGGAACACTGCTGGGGCTGCCGGCCGCTGAGAGCTGCGTGAGCGCGGTGCGGGCTGCGGCCACGGTGATCTGCTGGCCCACCATGGCCCGCACCAGGAGCTCCTGGGGATCCAGGGCACCGGGCATCCGGATGCCCGGGGCTTCCGCCACGGAGGCGGCCAGCCGGCTGTCCGCTGCCAGGGCGCTGTCGATGGCTTCCGGGTCGGCGTCAAGGTCGAAGAGCCGCCGGACGCGGCTCAGCAGCGCCGGCAGGTCGCGCAGGTCCGCCGCACCGACGGTGAGGGTCAGCGGCCGCTCCCGTGTGCCGGCGTCGTAATCAACCCTGAAGCGGGCGTCACCGTGGGGCAGCCGCATGGTCCGGGCGTAGGAGGTTGCCGTGCCCGCCTCGATGCCCGGGATGGCGCGGACCGCCAGGAACGTGAAGATGCCGGGATCGAAGGGTTTGCGGTAGGGGAGGCTGAGGGTCAGCGCCGTGGCAGCTCCCGCCGCCTGTGCATGCCGGCCGGTCTGCCGAAGGGCAGTGGGGGTCATGGCGAACACGTCGAGGATGGTCTCGTTGAACTGCCGGACGCTGCTGAAGCCGGCGGCGAAGGCAACGTCGGCAAGCTTCATTGGTGTGGAGACCAGCAAAGTGCGGGCGGTCTGGGCCCGTCCGGCCCTGGCCAGGGACAGCGGCCCGGCGCCCAGTTCATGGGTGAGGATCCGGTTGAGCTGGCGCGACGAGTAGCCCAGCCGGGCAGCGAGGCCCTCCACGCCATCCCTGTTGATCACGCCGTCATTGATCAGCCGCATGGCCCGGCCGGCGACGTCCTGGCGGAGGTTCCAGGCCGGGGTGCCGGGCACGGCCTCGGGAAGGCACCGCTTGCAGGCCCGGTAGCCGGCGTCGTGTGCCGCAGCCGAGGTTTCGTAGAAGGTGACGTTGGCGGCCTTGGGGGTGCGCGCCGGGCAGGAGGGGCGGCAGTAGATCCCGGTGGTCCGGACCGCAGTGTAGAACTGCCCGTCGAAACGGGTGTCCCGGGCGTCGATCGCCCGGTAGCGCTGCCAGAAGTCCATGACTCCATCCTGCCAGCCGCCGGAAGCGTCTACTAGCGGAAATCGGACATGGCCGTGGCAGTTCCGCCGCCGTGCCTCGGGTGAAGCGGCCGGATGCGGGTAAGGTCTGGCCATGAGTGAAAACCCTGTGCCGGCCGGTCCGCCGCTGCGGGAGATCCTCGCGGGCGATGCCCGCGAGCTGGCCCCGCTGCTGCTGGGCGCCGTCCTCACGCACGAGTCGCGCGAAGGTCCGGTGTCCGTCCGCCTGACGGAGGTGGAGGCCTACCTGGGGCCGGAGGATTCGCTGCACCCGGACCCGGGCTCCCACACGTACCGCGGCCCAACGCCACGCAACGCGCCCATGTTCGGCCCCGCCGGCCACCTGTACGTCTACTTCACCTACGGAATGCACCACTGCACCAATATCGTCTGCGGGCCGGAGGGCGTTGCCTCCGCGCTGCTGCTGCGGGCGGGCGAAATCGTTGACGGCCTTGACCTTGCACGGCGGCGGCGGACCACGTCCAGGAGTCCCGCCGACCTCGCCAGCGGCCCGGCCCGGCTGGCCAAGGCACTGGGACTGACGACGGCGGACAGCGGCCGTGACGCGCTTGCCCCGCCTTTCGGGCTGGTCCTTCCGCCGGGGCCGCCCCCGCAGGTCAGTTCCGGTCCGCGAGTGGGTGTGGCCGGGGCGGGCGGCTCGGACGAGTACGCGTGGCGCTTCTGGATCACGGGGGACCCCACTGTCTCCAGGTACAAGGCCGCCAAAGCGCGGGTCCGGAAACCAGCGGAGGCCGCACCGCAGGCGGCGCAACCCGGCCGGTCCACGTTTCATCAGCGCTAAGGGAAATGGTTGTAGAATGGTAGGTCTGTCTTTTGCGATAGGGGAACGTTAAATGCTTGACGCCGATTTGGCCCACGAACGGGAGTATGTAGCCGGCCTGTATGCCCGGCTGGAAGAGCTCCGCGAGGAAAAGCGCCGGCAGCTGGCGCAGGTCCGGCGGGCCGGGGCAGTGGGCACCATGCAGAACGTTTCCGAACGCGACGCCTTCGCCGCACTGTATGAGGACCGACTGGCGCAGCTGGACGCCGTTGATGACCGGCTGGTCTTCGGACGCCTGGACCTGGACTCCGGCGAAGCGCAGTACATCGGCCGCATCGGCCTCACCACCGAGGACCTGCAGCGCCTGATGGTTGACTGGCGCGCGCCCGAGGCCGGTCACTTTTACCAGGCCACCGCTTTCGACCGGCAGGGCGTGCGCCGCCGCCGGCACCTGATCCTGCAGGGCCGCGAAGTGAAGGCCATCGAGGACGATGTCCTGGACGCCGGGATGCTTGCGGACAATGAGTCGCTGCAGGGTGAAGGCGCCCTGCTCGCCGCCCTGAATTCCAAGCGCACCGGCCGGATGTCGGACATCGTCAGCACCATCCAGTCCGAGCAGGACCGCATCATCCGGTCCTCCATCTCCGGCGCGCTGGTGGTCCAGGGCGGCCCCGGCACCGGCAAGACCGCCGTCGCGCTGCATCGTGCCGCCTACCTGCTGTACACCCACCGCGACCGGCTCAAGAGTGCAGGCGTGCTCCTGGTGGGCCCGTCGTCGTCGTTCATGAAGTACATCGAACGGGTGCTGCCCTCACTGGGTGAGACCGGCGTGGTCATGGCCAGCCTTGGCCGCCTCATGCCAGGCATCCATGCCGTGCCGGAGCAGGACGCTGCTGTTGCCGCGCTGAAGGGCCGCCTGGACATGGCCGAAATCGTGGCCAACGCCGTCTCCAACCGCCAGCGTGTTCCGGCCCATAACAGGACGCTGGAAGTGGACGGCCGCAAGCTGGTGCTGACGCCCCGGCAGGTCCGACGCGCCCGGGAGAAAGCGCGCGCCACCGCCAAGCCGTACAACGAGGCACGCGTGACGTTCGTCAAGATCCTGCTGCGTGAACTGACGGAGCAGATGACCGAGCTGGTCGAGGCCGGGAACATCGGCAACAACGCGGACCGCTCCTACCTTGCAGAGGATGTCCGAACGGCCCGGGACGTCCGCATCGCCCTGAACCTGTGCTGGATGCCCATGACGCCGGAAAAGCTGATCTCCGACCTGTTCAGCAAGCCGGCCATCCTGGAATCTGCACCCCCCACCTTTCGCCCGCGGAGCGCGCGCTGCTCCTGCGGCCGGCCGACGCCCCCTGGACCGAGTCCGATATCCCGCTGCTGGATGAGGCCGCCGAACTGCTGGGCGAACTCGACGCCGCCGCCGGCCGCGGACTGGCCCAGCAGGAGCACGACCGTGCCCGCGACCTCGCCAACGCCAAGCAGACGCTCGTCAACATGGAAACCGCCGGCGTTGACGCCCTGATGACCGCCGAAGACCTGATGGAGCAGAACCAGGAACGCGAGGCACGGCTCACCGCTGCCGAGCGTGCCACCAGCGACCGCACGTGGGCGTTCGGGCACATCGTGGTTGACGAGGCGCAGGAGCTTTCCCCATGCAGTGGCGGCTCCTGGTCCGCCGCTGCCCCCTGAAGTCCTTCACCATTGTGGGCGACATCGCGCAGACCAGTTCCGTCGCCGGCGCCAATTCATGGCAGGGCGCCCTGGCACCGATGTTCGGCGACCGGTGGCAGCTGGAGGAGTTGACGGTCAACTACCGGACGCCCTCCCAGATCGCCGAAGCCGCCGTCCGGATGGCGAACGCCGCGGGCCTGGTGGTGTCCGCCCCCAAGGCAGTGCGGGAGGGGCGCTGGTCGCCCATCATCGACGAGGTTGCCCCCGGCAGCCTGGTGGACCGGCTTGTGGAAGTCCTCCCGGAGGAGCTGGAAGCGCTCGACGGCGGCCTGCTCGCCGTGATTGCCGACGGACCGCTCCTGCCCCAGGCCACCGCAGCCCTGCGCGCCGCCTACGGGCGCCGCATCGGCACCGGCGCGGGCAGCTACGAGCAGGACATCGTGGTCATCAGCCCCCGCGAGGCCAAAGGCCTTGAGTTCGACGGCGTTGTGGTCCTGGAACCCGCGAAGATGCTCAACCATGAGCACGGCAAGGTGGGTGACCTCTACGTGGCCATGACCCGCGCCACGCAGCGGCTGCGGCTGATCGCCGCCGAACCCGTTCCGGCCGGTATCGTCCGCTGATCCGGCGTCCTCCGATACTGCTACCTTAGAAGGCGTGCCAGACATCAACAGCCTCGAATCGCAACACAACGACCCCTCTTTTGCCAACATCTGGCAGGAGCTGAAGTGGCGTGGCCTGGTCCACGTCTCCACCGACGAAGCCGAGCTTGAAAAGCTCCTCGCCGGCGCCCCGGTCACGTACTATTGCGGCTTCGATCCGACTGCACCGAGCCTGCACCTGGGCAACCTGGTCCAGCTGCTCCTCATGCGCCGGCTGCAGCTGGCGGGGCACAAGCCGTTGGGACTCGTTGGCGGCTCCACGGGCCTGATCGGTGATCCCCGCCCCACTGCCGAGCGCACCCTGAACACCAAGGAAACAGTGACGGAGTGGGTGGGCTACCTGCAGGCGCAGGTGCGCCGGTTCCTGAGTTTCGAGGGTGACAACGCAGCCCGGATGGTCAACAACCTCGACTGGACGGCTCCGCTGAGCGCCATTGATTTCCTGCGGGACGTAGGCAAGCACTTCCGGGTGGGCACCATGCTCCGCAAGGATGCCGTCGCTTCGCGGCTCAACTCCGATGAGGGCATCAGCTACACCGAGTTCAGCTACCAGATCCTGCAGGGAATGGACTACCTGGAGCTCTACCGCGCCTACGGCTGCGTCCTGCAGACGGGCGGCTCCGACCAGTGGGGAAACCTGACCAGCGGCACCGAACTGATCCGCAAGGTGGAGGGCAAGAGCGTCCACGCCCTGGGCACGCCGCTGATCACCAACTCCGACGGCAGCAAGTTCGGCAAGAGCGAAGGCAACGCCATCTGGCTCGACGCCGGCATGTGCAGCCCGTACGCGTTCTACCAGTTCTGGCTCAACACTGCCGATGCAGACGTTGTGGACCGGCTGAAGGTCTTCACCTTCCTGACCCGCTCCGAGATTGAAGAGATCGCTACTGCAGTGGCCGAGCGTCCGTTCGCCCGTGAGGGGCAGCGGAAACTCGCCCACGAAGTGACTTCGCTGGTGCATGGCGTGGAAGCCACCGAAAAGGTCATCGCCGCTTCGGCCGCACTGTTCGGCAACGGCGATCTCACTGCCCTGGACAAGTCCACGCTTCAGGCGGCCACGTCTGAGCTTCCCTCCGCCACCGTCCAGGTGGATGCACTCGGGATCGTGGACTTGCTGGTGGCCTCCGGGCTGTCGGAGAGCAAGTCGGCTGCCCGCCGTACGGTGGGTGAGGGTGGCGCCTACGTCAACAACGAAAAGGTCCTGGATCCCGAAGCTGTCATTTCCGAGGACGAACTTCTCCACGGCCAGTACCTGCTGCTCCGCCGGGGCAAGAAGAACCTGGCTACGGTTGAGGTCCTGGTCCCGTAACTGCGGCATCTGACCCCTTTTACACGCCCCTTCACAGCCGATTTGCACGGCCGCGGAGGGGCGTGTATTGTTTTCTGAGTCGCCGCCGCTGAGTGGTGACAAACCCCCAACTATTGAGAAGCAATTCCTCCCGGAGCAGCGCTCTGATCGCAGGAATGCTTCGCTTTTTGCTGGGTGGATTCACTTCGCCGAGTGAATTCCGGTAAAACAGCCGGATTTGCAAAAGCGAATATGTATGAAATAAGATTGAAACATCGCAGCGAAGAAATACGAAATAGAAGTTCTTATTGAATTTGTTTCGGAAATATTCGAATGTGTCTGTTGTTTGAGAACTCAATAGTGTGCCAAGTTTGTTGATACCGATTATGTAATGTGATTGGTTGAATTGCCGGATCGTGCCGCCCCTGTGGCATTGGTTTGGTTTTACAGCTGGTTTCAAATTTTGTGCAGCCTTTGCTGGTGTTATTTCCACTGGTTTTGGTTGTGTCTGTTTGTTTTCAACGGAGAGTTTGATCCTGGCTCAGGATGAACGCTGGCGGCGTGCTTAACACATGCAAGTCGAACGATGATCCGGTGCTTGCACCGGTGATTAGTGGCGAACGGGTGAGTAACACGTGAGTAACCTGCCCTTGACTCTGGGATAAGCCTGGGAAACTGGGTCTAATACCGGATATGACCTTCCATCGCATGGTGGTTGGTGGAAAGCTTTTGTGGTTTTGGATGGACTCGCGGCCTATCAGCTTGTTGGTGAGGTAATGGCTTACCAAGGCGACGACGGGTAGCCGGCCTGAGAGGGTGACCGGCCACACTGGGACTGAGACACGGCCCAGACTCCTACGGGAGGCAGCAGTGGGGAATATTGCACAATGGGCGCAAGCCTGATGCAGCGACGCCGCGTGAGGGATGACGGCCTTCGGGTTGTAAACCTCTTTCAGTAGGGAAGAAGCGAAAGTGACGGTACCTGCAGAAGAAGCGCCGGCTAACTACGTGCCAGCAGCCGCGGTAATACGTAGGGCGCAAGCGTTATCCGGAATTATTGGGCGTAAAGAGCTCGTAGGCGGTTTGTCGCGTCTGCCGTGAAAGTCCGGGGCTCAACTCCGGATCTGCGGTGGGTACGGGCAGACTAGAGTGATGTAGGGGAGACTGGAATTCGCCGGTGTAGCGGTGAAATGCGCAGATATCAGGAGGAACACCGATGGCGAAGGCAGGTCTCTGGGCATTAACTGACGCTGAGGAGCGAAAGCATGGGGAGCGAACAGGATTAGATACCCTGGTAGTCCATGCCGTAAACGTTGGGCACTAGGTGTGGGGGACATTCCACGTTTTCCGCGCCGTAGCTAACGCATTAAGTGCCCCGCCTGGGGAGTACGGCCGCAAGGCTAAAACTCAAAGGAATTGACGGGGGCCCGCACAAGCGGCGGAGCATGCGGATTAATTCGATGCAACGCGAAGAACCTTACCAAGGCTTGACATGGACCGGACCGCCGCAGAAATGTGGTTTCCCCTTTGGGGCTGGTTTACAGGTGGTGCATGGTTGTCGTCAGCTCGTGTCGTGAGATGTTGGGTTAAGTCCCGCAACGAGCGCAACCCTCGTTCTATGTTGCCAGCACGTGATGGTGGGGACTCATAGGAGACTGCCGGGGTCAACTCGGAGGAAGGTGGGGACGACGTCAAATCATCATGCCCCTTATGTCTTGGGCTTCACGCATGCTACAATGGCCGGTACAAAGGGTTGCGATACTGTGAGGTGGAGCTGATCCCAAAAAGCCGGTCTCAGTTCGGATTGGGGTCTGCAACTCGACCCCATGAAGTCGGAGTCGCTAGTAATCGCAGATCAGCAACGCTGCGGTGAATACGTTCCCGGGCCTTGTACACACCGCCCGTCAAGTCACGAAAGTTGGTAACACCCGAAGCCGGTGGCCTAACCCCTTGTGGGAGGGAGCCGTCGAAGGTGGGACTGGCGATTGGGACTAAGTCGTAACAAGGTAGCCGTACCGGAAGGTGCGGCTGGATCACCTCCTTTCTAAGGAGCGCCTCACAACATTCATTCTCTGCTGTATGGCGGGGTGTGGTGTTGTCAGGAGTACGCCCGTTGCGCAGACGCTAGTTCTGCGGCGGGTGCTCATGGGTGGAATATCAACAAATAGCGGCTGCCTGGTTCTGGTTCTTGTCTAGTACGGATGCGTCCCCCTTTTTGGGGTGTGTGTCCTGGAACGGCGGGGCCGGGGGTTGGGTGGTTTCGTGTTTGGCACACTGTTGGGTCCTGAGGCAACAGGGCCGGGGGGCTTTGGTTCCCTGGGTTTGTTTGTTTCTGGTTTCCCTGCCATGTCGTTTCATGCGCTGTTGGCCCCTTGTGGGGGCTGGTGTGTGGGGTGTGTGGTGTGGGGTTGTTGTTTGAGAACTACATAGTGGACGCGAGCATCTTCCATGAGGAGCCTTTTGGGGTTTTTCATGGAGTAGCAATTTCCAAGAATTGGAACCTGGATCTGGCCGCATCGTTTGGTGTGGTTGGTTTCTGTGGTTCTCTCGAGTGTTTTTGTTGTTGATCTTTTGTGGTCAAGTTTTTAAGAGCACACGGTGGATGCCTTGGCATTAGGAGCCGAAGAAGGACGTAGGAATCTGCGATAAGCCTGGGGGAGTCGATAACCGGACTGTGATCCCAGGGTGTCCGAATGGGGAAACCCCGCCAAGCGCGCGAGTGACTTGGTGACCCGTACCTGAACACATAGGGTGCGTGGAGGGAACGCGGGGAAGTGAAACATCTCAGTACCCGCAGGAAGAGAAAACAATAGTGATTCCGTTAGTAGTGGCGAGCGAACGCGGATCAGGCTAAACCGTTCCATGTGTGATAGCCGGCGGGCGTTGCATGGTCGGGGTTGTGGGACTTTCCATACCAGTTCTGCCGGGCTGGTGGGGTGTGATGTGCGCGCATAGGTGAACGGTTTTGAAAGGCCGGCCAGAGAGGGTGTTAGTCCCGTAACCGTAATGCGTTTGTGCCACCTGTGAGAGTATCCCAAGTAGTACGGGGCCCGAGAAATCCCGTGCGAATCTGTCAGGACCACCTGATAAGCCTAAATACTCCCTAATGACCGATAGCGGACCAGTACCGTGAGGGAAAGGTGAAAAGTACCCCGGGAGGGGAGTGAAACAGTACCTGAAACCGTGTGCTTACAATCCGTCGGAGCAGTCGCGAGTAATCGCATAGTAACTGTGACGGCGTGCCTTTTGAAGAATGAGCCTGCGAGTTAGTGTTACGTCGCGAGGTTAACCCGTGTGGGGCAGCCGTAGCGAAAGCGAGTCTGAATAGGGCGTGTGAGTGGCGTGATCTAGACCCGAAGCGAAGTGATCTACCCATGGCCAGGTTGAAGCGACGGTAAGACGTCGTGGAGGACCGAACCCACTTCAGTTGAAAATGGAGGGGATGAGCTGTGGGTAGGGGTGAAAGGCCAATCAAACTTCGTGATAGCTGGTTCTCCCCGAAATGCATTTAGGTGCAGCGTTGCGTGTTTCTTGCTGGAGGTAGAGCTACTGGATGGCTAATGGGCCCTACAAGGTTACTGACGTCAGCCAAACTCCGAATGCCGGTAAGTGAGAGCGCAGCAGTGAGACTGTGGGGGATAAGCTTCATAGTCGAGAGGGAAACAGCCCAGACCACCAACTAAGGCCCCTAAGCGTGTGCTAAGTGGGAAAGGATGTGGAGTTGCTCAGACAACCAGGAGGTTGGCTTAGAAGCAGCCATCCTTAAAGAGTGCGTAATAGCTCACTGGTCAAGTGATTCCGCGCCGACAATGTAGCGGGGCTCAAGTACACCGCCGAAGTTGTGGCATTCACACATGTTCTAAGCCTTTGTGGTTCAGGAGTGTGGATGGGTAGGGGAGCGTCGTGTGGGCAGTGAAGTCGCGGTGGAAACCAGCGGTGGAGCCTACACGAGTGAGAATGCAGGCATGAGTAGCGAAAGACGGGTGGGAAACCCGTCCGCCGGATGATCAAGGGTTCCAGGGTCAAGCTAATCTGCCCTGGGTAAGTCGGGACCTAAGGCGAGGCCGACAGGCGTAGTCGATGGACAACGGGTTGATATTCCCGTACCGGCGAAAAACCGCCCATGTTGAACAGGGGATACTAACTGCCCGAAACCTGCCCGACACCCCTTGTGGGTGAAGGGTTTTGGTGGAGCGCAGGACCTGATCCTGGGAGGCAAGCGTATTAACAGGTGTGACGCAGGAAGGTAGCCGAGCCGGGCGATGGTTGTCCCGGTCTAAGGATGTAGGGCGAGTGGTAGGCAAATCCGCCACTCATAATGCCTGAGATCTGATGGGACCCCCGTTTGGGGGGATTTGGTGATCCTATGCTGCCGAGAAAAGCATCGACGCGAGGTTTTAGCCGCCCGTACCCCAAACCGACACAGGTGATCAGGTAGAGAATACTAAGGCGATCGAGAGAATTATGGTTAAGGAACTCGGCAAAATGCCCCCGTAACTTCGGGAGAAGGGGGGCCCAACCTTGAACGGACCATGCGTCCGGGAGGGGGATCGGGGCCGCAGAGACCAGGGGGAAGCGACTGTTTACTAAAAACACAGGTCCGTGCGAAGTCGCAAGACGATGTATACGGACTGACTCCTGCCCGGTGCTGGAAGGTTAACAGGACCGGTTAGCCGCAAGGCGAAGCTGAGAATTTAAGCCCCAGTAAACGGCGGTGGTAACTATAACCATCCTAAGGTAGCGAAATTCCTTGTCGGGTAAGTTCCGACCTGCACGAATGGAGTAACGACTTCCCCGCTGTCTCAACCATAAACTCGGCGAAATTGCAGTACGAGTAAAGATGCTCGTTACGCGCAGCAGGACGGAAAGACCCCGAGACCTTTACTATAGTTTGGTATTGGTGTTCGGAGTGGCTTGTGTAGGATAGGTGGGAGACGTTGAAGCCCGGACGCCAGTTCGGGTGGAGTCATCGTTGAAATACCACTCTGGTCACTTTGGACATCTAACTTCGGCCCGTAATCCGGGTCAGGGACAGTGCCTGATGGGTAGTTTAACTGGGGCGGTTGCCTCCTAAAAAGTAACGGAGGCGCCCAAAGGTTCCCTCAGCCTGGTTGGCAATCAGGTGTCGAGTGTAAGTGCACAAGGGAGCTTGACTGTGAGAGAGACATCTCGAGCAGGGACGAAAGTCGGGACTAGTGATCCGGCGGTACATTGTGGAATGGCCGTCGCTCAACGGATAAAAGGTACCTCGGGGATAACAGGCTGATCTTGCCCAAGAGTCCATATCGACGGCATGGTTTGGCACCTCGATGTCGGCTCGTCGCATCCTGGGGCTGGAGTAGGTCCCAAGGGTTGGGCTGTTCGCCCATTAAAGCGGTACGCGAGCTGGGTTTAGAACGTCGTGAGACAGTTCGGTCCCTATCCGCTGCGCGCGCAGGAAATTTGAGAAGGGCTGTCCTTAGTACGAGAGGACCGGGACGGACGAACCTCTGGTGTGTCAGTTGTACTGCCAAGTGCACCGCTGATTAGCTACGTTCGGATGGGATAACCGCTGAAAGCATCTAAGCGGGAAGCTCGCTTCAAGATGAGATTTCCATACACCCTCGGGTGTGAGAGGCCCCCAGCCAGACCACTGGGTTGATAGGCCGGATGTGGAAGCGAGGACTAACGACTCGTGAAGCTGACCGGTACTAATAGGCCAACAACTTACACCACAAACAAAACACAACTGCTTGCGTCCACTATGTGGTTCCCAACCAACAACCCAACACAACGGGAAACGGTTGAAGGAACCAACCAATAATTGAATACAACACCACAGCTCCCTAACCGGAGCACGTTGTAACCACAAAAGATTTCCCACACCACCGTCACCGGTGGTGACGGGTCGAAGGGTTACGGCGGTCATAGCGTGGGGGAAACGCCCGGTCCCATTCCGAACCCGGAAGCTAAGACCCACAGCGCCGATGGTACTGCACCCGGGAGGGTGTGGGAGAGTAGGACACCGCCGGACATAACATTAGTAGGGCCCTGACAGCGAATGTCAGGGCCCTACGACTTAACCACCACACACCCTCCAAGCTCATCCCCGGGCGCCCCAGGGAACAACCACGCACGCGTCGGTTCCGGGAACCCCCGGAAGTAGGCGCCCCGGGGTGTGAAGATTGCCACGATGCGCTACTTCCGGGCCGGACTGTCCCGACGGTTTATGGGGCTCGCCTAGAATTGATGAAGATGTACGGACTTCGAAGCGCTTGATTTCGGGTTGCGTAGGAAACGAAACACGGATACGAGCGGCTGCAGTTGCGCCAGTGGTCGGCTCACAACAGGAGGAATCCATCATGGCCGAGCATAACGGCGGCAACCGCGGAAACGACCGCGGCGCCTTCAGGGGAAACAACAACTCCGGCGGCGATCCGCGCGGGTTCCGATCCCGCGGTAACCGCGACAGCAATGACCGGGGCGCGGCCGGCGGCGGAGAGCGGAAGCCTTTCGGAGAGCGGAAGCCTTTCGGGGAGCGGAAGCCCTTTGGCGATCGTGACCGGAAGCCCTTTGGCGATCGTGACCGGAAGCCTTTCGGTGACCGTCCGCGCCGTGAGGGCGATGACCGCCGCGGGTTCGGCGGGGGAGAGCGGAAGCCGTATGGGGACCGGGAGAACCGGCCTTATGGTGACCGTCCGCGCCGTGAGGGCGATGACCGCCGCGGGTTCGGGGGCGGGAGCGGAAGCCGTATGGGGACCGGGAGAACCGGCCTTATGGTGACCGTCCGCGCCGTGAGGGCGATGACCGCCGCGGATTTGGCGGCGGAGAGCGGAAGCCTTTTGGCGACCGTGACCGCAAGCCCTTCGGCGACCGGAAGCCTTTTGGCGACCGTGACCGGAAGCCCTTCGGTGACCGTCCGCGCCGCGACGACGGCGACCGCCGCGGGTTCGGCGGGGGAGAGCGCAAGCCCTACGGGGACCGGGAGAACCGGCCCTACGGTGACCGCCCGCGCCGTGACGACGCTGAGCCCCGCAGCTTCGGGGGCGGCGACAACCGCAGGCCTTTCGGCGACCGGCAGGAGCGGCAGGACCGCGACTCCCGCAGCTTCGACCGTGGTGACTCACCCCGCGGTGGTGCACCCCGCAGCGACTCCGGCCCCCGCGGATTTGGCCGCGACCGCCAGGAAGACCGTCCGGCACGCGTTCCCAACGCCAGGGACATCCGCAGCGCCAACCGCCCCGACCGCGAACGCTCTCCGGAAATCGATGAGGACGTTACGGGTAAAGAGCTGGACCGCGCCACCCAGCACCAGATCAAGACCCTCGAATCGCGAAGCGCGGAGTGGGTTGCCCGCCACCTGGTCATGGCTGGGCGCCTGATTGATGACGAGCCGGAACTCGCGTTCCAGCACGCTTTGGCGGCAAGCCGCCGCGGCGGCAGGCTTGCTGCGGTGCGTGAAGCCGTGGGCCTCACTGCCTACGCTGCCGGCCACTACGGCGAGGCCCTCCGGGAATTCCGCACCTACCGGCGCATCAGCGGCTCCAATGTCCACCTGCCGGTCATGGCCGACTGCGAACGTGGCCTGGGCCGGCCTGACCGGGCACTTGATGTAGCCCGCTCCGAGGAAGCCCAGGACCTGGACGCCCCCGGCAAGGTGGAACTGGCAATCGTGGCTGCAGGTGCCCGCAGGGACCTCGGCCAGCTGGACGCCGCCGTCGCCGAACTTGAAATCCCGCAGCTCGACATGAACCGGGCCTTCTCCTACAGCCCCCGGCTGTTCCGTGCCTACGCTGACGCCCTCACCGCCGTCGGCCGCGAAGCCGAGGCGGACAAATGGCAGAAGCAGGCCGTTGTGGCCGAGAATGCGCTGGGCCAGGGAGTCGACGAGGAGCCTGACATCATCGACCTCGGCTGGGACGAGGAAGAAGAAGCCCGCGAGGAAGCCGAGCGGCGCCGCAACCTGGAGCGCGCCTCCGTAGCCAGCCAGGCAGCCGCCGCCGGCCCCGAAGCAACGGCCGGCGCCGGCAGCGCGGCAGGAACCGATGAGGTCCAGGCAGCCGACGTCGACGACGCTGCCATCGATGACCAGGAAGCGGACTACTTCATGTCCGATGACGCCGAGTCCGACGAAGACTCCGTGGAGCACGACGAACTGGGCGATGCCTCAAACAACAGCGGTGCCTCGGACCACAGCGATGCCTCGGACTCCAGCGGCAGCCAGGACACCGAAGACAACCAGGACAGCCGGGAAGACTGACGCGAATGACAGACGTTCCCCTGATCTCCCTGTTCGATGCGCTCCTGGCCGACCTGGACGGAGTGGTCTACGCGGGTCCCCACGCCATCCCCGGCGCGGTGGAGTCGCTGCAGCGGTTGTCCGCCCACGGGGTGGGGCTGGGCTACGTGACCAACAACGCGTCCCGGTCACCGGCCCAGGTTGCGGCACACCTGCGTGAACTGGGTGCTCCCGCCGAGGACAACCAGGTGGTCAGCTCGTCGCAGGCCGCGGCCGAGCTCCTGGCGTCCAGGCTGGCACCGGGGTCCCGGATCCTGATCACCGGAAGCCCGGCGCTGGCCCGCGAGATCGAACTGGTGGGCCTGGTCCCGGTTTACAGCCAGGACGAAAATCCGGTGGCAGTGGTCCAGGGCTTCAACCCGGACATCGGTTGGAAGGACCTGGCGGAAGCCACGTACGTGGTCAACGCCGGCGCGCTCTGGGTGGCCACCAACACGGACATGTCCATACCCCAGGCACGGGGAATCGCCCCCGGCAACGGAACGCTGGTGGCTGCGGTGGCCGCGGCAACCAAACAGCAGCCGCTGGTCGCCGGAAAGCCGGAGGCGCCGCTTTTCCACTCGGCCGCCAAGAGGCTGGGCGCCGAGCGTCCGCTGGTGGTGGGCGACCGGCTGGACACCGACATCCTGGGCGGCAACAACGCCGGCTTCGCCACCGTGGCGGTGCTGACCGGCGTCGACACCCGGCAGACCATCCTGGCGGCCCGCGCCGCCGAGCGTCCGGACTACATCATCGGGACGCTGCCGGACCTGTACCGGCCCTACCCGGAGGTAACGCACGACGACGGCACCTACACGTGCGGGCAGGCCTCCGCGCGCGTGGCCAACGGCGCGGTGGGCATCATCGGCCGCCAGGACAGCCTCGATGCCTGGCGGGCGGCCTGCGCTGCATGGTGGGCCGCGACCCCGGATGCCGTGGCCCCCAAGGCGCCAAAACTTGCCTGGCTGGATCATTAGGCTGGTTGCATGACTGAGCTGACCGGACCCGACGCAGCAACAGCCGAGCCGTCCCCGGACTGGCCGGAGGCACCCGGCGCCGGCATCACGGATCCTGCTGTGGCGCGGGCCCTCGCCCGGCTGGCGGACCTGCCCCAAGCGCCCGTCGCAGAGCACGAAGCAGCCTACACCGCCCTGCATGACGAGCTCCTCGAAGCACTGAACGATGAGCACCCGGACGCAGATGCGGACGCCGGCGCTCCGGGCGGCGGAGCCTGATGCCCGTCCGACTCGACCAGGCCCTGGTGGCCCGCGGCCTGGCCCGGTCGCGCACGCACGCCGCCGCCCTGATCGCCGAAGGCAAAGTCACGTCCGCCGGCAAGGTCCTGGCAAAGGCCTCCCTGCAGGTGGACGACGACAGGGACCTCGCCGTCGAACACGACGAACAGGACACCTACGCCAGCCGCGCCGGGCACAAGCTCGCCGGGGCCCTGAACGCCTTCCCTGAAGTAACCGTGGAAGGCAAACGCTGCCTGGACGCCGGCGCCTCCACGGGTGGCTTCACTGACGTCCTGCTGCGGCGGGGCGCCGCTTCCGTGGTGGCTGTCGACGTCGGCCACGGCCAGCTGGTGCCGCACCTTCGCGACGATCCGCGCGTCACAGTCCACGAGGGCATGAACGTCCGGTACATGGAACCGGCGGACATCGGCGGACCCGCTGCCTTGACCGTCGCGGACCTGTCCTTCATCTCGCTCACCCTGGTGGTCCAGCCGCTGGCGCAGTGCACGGAGCCCGGCGGCGACCTGGTGCTGATGGTCAAGCCGCAGTTCGAGATCGGCAAGGACCGGCTGGGCCGCACAGGCGTGGTCACCTCAGGACGCGAACGCCGGCTGGCGGTGGAGAAAGTGGCGCTGGCAGCATTCGATGCCGGCCTGGACCTGTGCGGCCTGGCGGCCAGTCCACTGCCCGGCCAGGACGGAAACGTCGAGTACTTCCTGTGGATAAGACGCAGGATCGGCACAGACTTGCCTAAGATCGAAGAGCGCGGGGCAGCAGTTGCTGCCTTGCTCGGACGTATCTGGCCGAACCACTAGAGAGCGGAACCTGATGAGCAGGCGTGTACTGGTCCTTGCCCACACCGGCCGCGAGGAATCCTTGAAGGCCGCCTGGGAGGCCTGCGCCCTGCTGCACGCCTCCGGCATAGTGCCGGTGATGCAGGAGTCCGAGCTGGGGGACATGGAACGGTTCTTCGGGCACCTCGCCCAGCCCGTGGAGGTCCTCCACGACCACGTCCAGCTGCCGGACGTCGAGCTGGTGATGGTCCTGGGCGGCGACGGCACCATCCTGCGCGCCGCGGAACTGGTCCGCGAGGTGGACGTGCCGCTGCTGGGCGTCAACCTGGGCCATGTGGGCTTCCTGGCCGAAAGCGAACGGGCGGACCTCGCCCAGACCGTCGAATGGATCGCCAGCCGCGAGTACACGGTGGAAGAACGGATGACCATCGACGTGCAGGTGTGGGTCCGCGGCCAAAAGATCTGGCACACCTGGGCGCTGAACGAGGCCGCGATCGAAAAAGCCAACCGGGAACGCATGCTGGAGGTGGTCACCGAAGTGGACGAGCGTCCGCTGACCTCCTTCGGCTCCGACGGCATCGTGCTCGCCACCCCCACCGGCTCCACCGCCTACGCCTTTTCGGCCGGCGGCCCCGTGGTCTGGCCCGAGGTGGAGGCCCTGGTGATCGTCCCCATCAGCGCCCATGCCCTCTTCGCCAAGCCCCTCGTGGTCTCTCCCCGCTCGAAGCTGGCGGTGGAGGTCCTAAGCCGCACTGACGCACTCGGGGTCCTCTGGTGCGACGGCCGGCGCTCGGTGGACCTCCCGCCCGGCTCACGCGTGGAAGTCACCAAGTCGGCCACCCCCGTCCGGCTGGCACGGACCCACCAGACACCGTTCTCCGCCCGGCTGGTCCGGAAGTTCGAGCTGCCCATCCACGGCTGGCGCGGCCCGGTCCCCAAGGCCGAGGCCATCCACACCGGGCCCATCCCGATCGTCCGGACGCCGCGGCCCATGCCGCCGCTCCAGGTGCCGGAGCACGGCCGGCCCGATGCTGACCCCGATCCGTCGACCGCAAAGTGAAGCGATGCTTGAAGAACTGAGAATCCGCGATCTCGGCGTCATCACCGACGCAACCCTTCCGCTCGGCCCGGGCCTGAGCGTGGTGACCGGTGAAACCGGTGCCGGCAAGACCATGGTGGTGACCGCCGTCGGCCTGCTGCTCGGCGCACGTTCCGACGCCGGCGCCGTCCGGAGCGGGGCGAAGAGCGCCACGGCGGAAGCGGTGCTGAAACTCGACGCCGGCCACCCGGCTGTGGCCCGGGCCCTCGACGCGGGTGCGGACGCGGAAGAGTTCGACGGCGGCGCCGAGCTGATCCTGGCCCGGCGCCTGGGTGCGGACGGCCGCAGCCGCGCCTTCCTGGGCGGCCGCGCCGCCCCCGTGGGGGTCCTGGCCGAGATCGGCGAAACCCTTGTGGTGGTGCATGGCCAGTCGGACCAGATCCGGCTCAAAGGGGCAGCCGCGCAGCGCGGCGCCCTGGACAAGTTCGCCGGGGAAGCCCTGGCCGGTCCGCTGGCCGCCTACCAGGACCTCTACAACCACTGGAAAGCCAGCCAGTCCGAGCTGGACACGCTGCGCAGCGCCGCACGCGACCGGCTGCGCGAGGCCGAATCGCTGCAGACTGCCCTGGCCGAAATCGACGAGGTGGATCCGCAGCCGGGCGAGGACGAGCTGCTGAAGGCCGAGGCGGTCAAGCTCGCCAACGTGGAAGAGCTGCGCATCGCCGCCAGCACGGCCCATCAGGCACTGATCGCCGAGGACTTCGGTGAGGAAGGCGACGCCACCACCCTGGTGGACACGGCCAAGCGGACCCTGGAACACGTGGCCGAACACGACGCCGAACTGGGATCGGCCGCCGCCCGCCTGGCCGAGGTGGGCTTCCTGCTCAACGACATCGCCACTGAACTGGCCAGCTACCAGGCCGGGCTTGATTCCGAGGGCCCGGAACGGCTGGCGGAAATCGAGGACCGGCGGGCCTCGCTGGCCAAACTCGTCCGGAAATACGCGCCCACCATCGACGAGGTGCTGGAGTGGGCCGAAAAAGCCCGGGTCCGGTTCGACGAACTGCAGGACGATTCCTCAAGGATCGAGGCCCTGGACGCGGAGGTGGTACGGGCAGAGGCCGAGCTGAAGAAGCAGGCCGCCGCCATCAGCAAGATCAGGGCCAAGGCGGCCAAGGACCTTTCGGCCCGCGTCAGCGCCGAGCTGAAGGCGCTGGCCATGGCTGATGCAACCCTGGTGATCACCCTGGAGCCGGCCGCCCAGCTCGGCCCGCACGGGGCGGACGAGATCGGTTTCCTGCTGCAGCCGCATTCCGGTGCGCCGGCCCGCCCGCTCGGCAAGGGCGCGTCCGGCGGTGAACTTTCCCGCGTCATGCTCGCCATCGAGGTGGTGCTCGCCGCTGTCGACCCGTGCCGACCTTTGTCTTCGACGAGGTGGACGCCGGCGTGGGCGGGCGCGCCGCCGTCGAGATCGGCCGCCGGCTGGCCATGCTGGCCCGGCACGTGCAGGTCCTGGTGGTGACCCACCTGCCCCAGGTCGCCGCCTTCGCGGACCAGCACATCACCGTCACCAAAACCTCGGTCCGGGGCGCCGACGGCGGCACGGCCACCGGGTTCACGTCCAGTGATGTGCGCCTCCTTGACGGCCCCGAACGGGTCCGCGAACTGGCCCGGATGCTGGCCGGGCAGGAGGACTCGGAATCCGCCCAGGCCCACGCGCAGGAACTGCTGGATGACGCCAAACTCCTGCCACAGCGGGCCTGACGGCGCCGGGGCGCCGGAACCCGGCCACCAGCTGCCGGTCCGAAACCCTTGATCCGCGGGCGGCCGGACCTGCAGACTTGGAGGTTTGGGGGACAGTTCCACCCGACCCGTGGAAGGCTCAATTGATGATAGGCTCGAATTCCGTGGTGCAGCGATCAAATTCCCGTGTAAATTCCCGGTTCCCGGGCTCGTCCAAGACGACCAAACACATCTTCGTCACCGGTGGTGTGGCGTCCTCGCTCGGTAAGGGACTGACGGCTTCGAGCCTCGGCCACCTGCTGCGGGCACGCGGCCTGTCTGTAACTATGCAGAAGCTCGATCCCTACCTGAATGTGGATCCGGGCACGATGAACCCCTTCCAGCACGGTGAAGTCTTCGTCACGGACGACGGCGCCGAGACCGACCTGGATATCGGGCACTACGAGCGCTTCCTCGACGAAAACCTTGAAGGTTCGGCGAACGTGACCACCGGCCAGGTCTATTCCACGGTTATTGCCAAGGAACGCCGCGGCGAATACCTCGGCGACACCGTCCAGGTCATCCCGCACATCACGGACGAGATCAAGCGCCGCATGCGCCTGCCGGCCGAGGGTACAGACGCCCCGGACGTCATCATCACCGAAATCGGCGGCACCGTTGGTGACATCGAATCCCAGCCCTTCCTCGAATCCGCCCGCCAGGTGCGCCAGGACATCGGCCGCACCAACGTCTTCTTCCTCCACGTCTCGCTGGTGCCCTACATCGGGCCCTCGCAGGAGCTGAAGACGAAGCCCACCCAGCACTCCGTCGCCGCCCTGCGCTCCATCGGCATCCAGCCCGAGGCCATTGTGATCCGCTCGGACCGCGAAGTGCCCGAGGCGATGCGCGAGAAGATCGGCCGCATGTGCGACGTCGACATCGACGCCGTGGTCAACGCCGCCGATGCCCCCAGCATCTACGACATCCCCAAGACCCTGCACACCCAGGGCCTGGACTCCTACATCGTGCGTGCCCTGGACCTGCCGTTCAAGGACGTGGACTGGACCAGCTGGGACAAGCTGCTCGAGGCCGTGCACAACCCCAAGCACCACGTCGAGATCGCCCTCGTGGGCAAGTACATCGACCTGCCGGACGCCTACCTGTCCGTGACGGAGGCACTGCGTGCCGGCGGCTTCGCCAACGACACCAAGGTGAAGATCCGCTGGGTTCCGTCCGACGAATGCGAAACGCGCGAGGGTGCCATCAAGGCGCTCGACGGCGTCAACGCCATCTGCGTTCCCGGCGGCTTCGGCATCCGCGGGCTGGAAGGCAAGCTCGGGGCGCTGAAGTTCGCCCGCGAAACCAAGCTGCCCGTCCTTGGCCTCTGCCTCGGCCTGCAGTGCATGGTCATCGAATACGCCCGCAACGTGGTGGGGCTGGAAGGCGCGTCCTCCAGCGAATTCGAACCGGACTCCAAGTACCCGGTGATCGCCACCATGGAGGAGCAGCTCGAGTTCGTCGAGGGCCGCGGCGACCTGGGCGGCACCATGCGCCTGGGCCTCTACGAAGCGAAGCTTGACGAAGGCTCGGTCATCGCCGGAACATACGGCAAGACCACCGTCAGCGAGCGGCACCGCCACCGCTACGAGGTCAACAACAAGTACCGCGACCAGATCGCCGCCCAAGGCCTCGTCTTCTCCGGCACGTCGCCGGACGGGAAGCTCGTGGAGTTCGTGGAGCTGCCCGCCGACGTCCACCCGTACTACGTGGCCACGCAGGCGCACCCGGAGCTGAGCTCGCGCCCCACCCGTCCGCATCCGCTGTTCGCCGGACTGGTCAAGGCTGCCCTGGACCACCAGCGCGGCGGCACCGCGGCGGAGCCTGCCGACACGGCCGCCGCCGGGGCTGCCGAGGCCCAGCCGTCCGGTACGGTAGCCGCTAAGTAGTTCATACAACAGAAAAAGGACGGCGCGATGCCCGGTACACACGAAGCCACCCACGTAGTCCAGGTTTCGGATGCACCGAGCCCGCGCCGTCTTTTTGTCCACCGAGAAGGTCTATGAAGGCCGGATCTGGGACGTGGTCAGCGACACCTTCCAGCTGCAGGAGTCCGGCGACGCCCTGACCCGCGACTACATCGACCATCCCGGCGCCGTGGCTGTCCTGCCCATGAACGACGACGGCGAAATCCTGCTGCTCAAGCAGTACCGGCACCCCGTGGGGATGGACCTCTGGGAGATCCCGGCCGGCCTGCTGGACGTCGAGGGTGAGGACTTCCTGGCGGGCGCCGCCCGCGAGTTGGCTGAGGAGGCCGACCTCGCTGCAAGCACCTGGAACGTCCTGGCGGATGTCTTCAATTCCCCTGGATCGTCCAGCGAGGCCATCCGCATCTACCTGGCCCGCGGGCTGACGTTCGTTCCCCATCACGAGCGCCACGAGCGGACGGATGAGGAAGCCGAAATCGAATTCCACTGGATCAAACTGGACGATGCCGTGGCGTCCGTCCTGGCCGGCCGGCTCCACAACCCGTCCGCCGTCGTCGGGATCCTGGCGGCCGCGGCCGCCCGCGCCGACGGCTACGCGGGCCTGCGTCCCGCCGACGCCCCGTGGCCGGAACACCCCAGCCAGCGGTAATGGCTCCCAACCCCTCCGTCGACGCTGCCCCGCCGTCCGGTTCCGCCCCGGCGCAGGAGGTACCCCAGGCTCCGGCGCCCGCCGTACCCACGGCGATCAGCCGCGCCATCACCGACTACCTCCAGCACATGGGCGTGGAGCGCGGACTGGCAGCCAATACCCTGGCCGCCTACCGGCGCGACCTCGCCCGTTACGCCCGTTTCCTGGAAGCCGCCGGCTGCCGGGCCCCGGCGGACATCACCCGCCAGCACGTCACCGGCTACGTCCGTGCGCTCTCGGACGGCTCTGACGGCGGTTCGGCACTGGGGGTCAGGTCAGCGGCGCGGACCGTGGTGGCGGTCCGGGGGCTGCACAAGTTCTGGGCGCTGGAAGGCTACACACCGGCCGACCCCGCCAGCGACGTCCATCCGCCCATGGCAGGCAAGCGGCTGCCCAAGGCCATCAGCGTCGATGAGGTCACCCGGATCCTCGAATCGGCCGGGACAGACACGGCCACAGGACTGCGGGACCGCGCCCTGCTGGAGTTCCTGTATTCCACCGGCGCCCGGATCAGCGAGGCGGTGGGCCTGGACGTCGACGATATCTCCCTCGCCGGGGTCGAAGCAGGCCCGGCCGTCGTGCGGCTTTTCGGCAAGGGGTCCAAGGAACGGCTTGTGCCCTTGGGCTCGTATGGAGCCAGGGCGCTGGACGCCTACCTGGTGCGCGGCCGCCCGCTGCTCGCCGCGAAGGGGAAGGGCACGCCCGCACTGTTCCTGAACGCCCGCGGCGGCAGGATCAGCCGCCAGAGTGCCTGGACCATCCTGAAGGCCGCCGCCGACAAAGCCAACATCACCAAGGACGTGTCGCCCCACACCCTGCGGCACTCGTTCGCCACCCACCTGCTCGAGGGCGGGGCGGACGTGCGCGTGGTGCAGGAACTCCTGGGCCACGCCTCGGTGACCACCACCCAGGTCTACACGCTCGTCACCGCGGACACGCTGCGGGAAATCTACGCCGCCGCGCACCCCCGGGCACTCGGATGAGCCGGCGCGGTGCAGCCGTGACCCTGTGCTTCCTCCTCCGGGACACGCCCGCGGGCACGGAGGTGCTGCTCGGAATGAAGCGGACCGGATTCGGCAAGGGAAAAATCGTTGGGATCGGCGGGCACGTGGAGCCGGGGGAGACTGACCAGGAAGCGGTCATCCGGGAGGTGTTCGAGGAAACCGGTGTTTCGGTGCTGCCGGAGGATCTGGTTGATGCCGGGGCAGTCCGCTTCGTGTTCCCGGCGCGTCCGGAGTGGAACATGGAAACCAGCCTCTTCACCGCCTGGACCTGGCAGGGCGAACCTGCTGAAAGCGACGAGATTGTCCCCAGTGGTTCCCCGCGCGCAGGCTCCCGACGGACCGGATGTGGCAGGACGCCGACCATTGGCTCCCGGTGGTGCTGGAAGGCGGCCAAGTGAATGTCGTGGTCACCATGCATACAGACAATGAGTCGGTCGCCTCGTCGGAGAGCCTGCTTCCCTAGCTTTCCAGCCAACGGGTTTCCAGCCGACGACGGCGGCGCGGCAGGGACGTGCCGGACCGCCGTCGTCGGCCTCGCGGCGGTGCCGTTACGCCAGGTGCCGCTCCTCAGGACCGACGTATTCGCTGAGCGGCCGGATCAGTGAATTGGATGCTGCCTGTTCCATGATGTGGGCGGTCCAGCCGGTGATGCGGCTGGCGACGAACAGGGGCGTGAAGGCTGCCGTGTCGAAGCCCATCAGGTGGTAGGTGGGGCCCGCGGGATAGTCGAGGTTGGGCTTGATGCCTTTGGCCTCGTCCATGGCGTGTTCCAGGCCCTGGTACAGGCCCAGGATCTCGGGCCGGCCGTAGTGGGCAATCATCTTGTCCAGGGCCGCCTTCATGGTGGGAACGCGGGAATCGCCGTGTTTGTAGACCCGGTGCCCGAAGCCCATGACTTTCTTCTTCTGGGCCAGCGCATCCTCCATCCATGCCTTGGCCCGGGCAGCAGCCTCTTCAAGGGACTCCTGCGGGCGGATGCCGATCTCGTCGAAGGTGTGCATGACGGCCTCGTTGGCGCCGCCGTGCAACGGACCCTTGAGTGCGCCGATGGCCCCCGTGACGGCGGAGTGCAGGTCCGAGAGCGTGGACGTGATGACGCGCGCGGTGAAGGTGGAGGCGTTGAAGGAGTGCTCGGCGTAGAGGATCATCGAGACGTTGAAGGCCTCCACCACCTCGGGGACCTGTTCCTCGCCGAACGTCATCCAGAGGAAGTTGGCGGAGTACCCGAGGTCGTCGCGGGGCTCCACGGGATCCTGTCCACGCCGGCGGCGCTGGTCGTACGCCACCACGGCGGGCATCGCGGCCCACAGGTCGATCGCCTTCTTCATGTTCGCCTCGGGCGAGGAGTCCTCCGCGAGCGGATGCCGGCCGCCCATGACGGAGGCCGCGGTCCTGCAAACGTCCATGGGATGGGCGGTGTCCGGGAGCACGTCGACCACCTGTTTCACCACCGGGTCCAGGGCGCGTCCCGCGCGTTCCCTGGCAGTGAACTCCGCCAGTTGGTCCTGCGTGGGCAGTTCCCCGTTCCACAGCAGGTACGCCACTTCCTCAAAGCTGCAGCGCGCCGCGAGTTCCTGGACCGGGTAGCCCCGATAGAGCAGCGAGTTCGTGTCCGGGTTGACCTTGGAGACGGAGGTGTAGTCCACCACGACGCCGGCGAGACCTTTTTTGATGTCCTGTTCAGCCATGCTGAAAACTCCTTTGTTCCTGTCGCCTGTAGGATGCCGGCCGGAGCCGGCGGGTGGCCGGGTCAGTGTTCCCCGGGAATATGGAAGTTGAAGACCCCCGTGTCGAATTGGTTGTACCCCTCGTAGTCAACCAGTTCGTAGAGCCGGGCACGGGTCAACATGCTGCTGACCTGTGCTTCCTGCGTTCCGTCTGCCTTGATCGAGTCCAGCGTACGCTCAGCGGCGCCCATGGCACTACGGAGGAGGGTGACGGGGTAGATGACCATGTTGACGCCGACTGCCTGGAGCTCCCTTGTCGAGAAGAGGTCGCTTTTGCCGAATTCGGTCATGTTGGCCAGGATCGGCACGTCGACGGCGTCGCGGATGGCCTGGAATTCGGCGAGGTCGCGCATGGCTTCGGGGAAGATGGCGTCCGCGCCGGCGTCCACCAATGCCTTGGCCCGGTCTTTGGCGGCCTGGAGACCGTCCACGGCGCGGATGTCGGTGCGGGCCATGATGAGGAAGTTCGGGTCGCGGCGGGCGTCGGCGGCGGCACGGATACGTTTGGTGGCGGTATCCAGGTCCACGACGTTCTTGCCGTCCAGGTGGCCGCAGCGCTTGGGGTTGAACTGGTCCTCGATGTGCAGCCCGGCCAGGCCCGCGTTCTCGATCTCCTGCACGGTGCGGGCCACGTTCATGGGTTCACCGAAGCCGGTGTCCGCGTCCACGATGGCGGGCAGGTCCGTCATCCTCGCGATCTGCCCCGCCCGGGTCGCTACCTCCGTCAGCGTGGTCAGGCCGATGTCGGGCAGGCCGAGGTCGTTGGCCAGCACGGCGCCGGAGATGTAGACCCCTTCGAAGCCCTTCTCCTCGATCAGCCGGGCCGAGAGGGGATTGAACGCGCCGGGGAACTGCGCGATGGTCCCGGAGTTGAGGAGTTCGCGGAACCGGATGCGCTTCTGTTCCGGGGTGGTGGTGGAGTACAGCATCAGAACAGTCCCTTCGGCGCTGCACCGAGGTCGATGACACCGGGGGCGGCGGTGATGTTCAGCTGGTCCAGTTCCCCGGGACCCAGTTCGGGGAGGCGTTCGACGGCGGCGAGGAACCGTTCGATTTCGGTGTCCTCGACGAGGCCGGCGGCCAGGGTGCGGAACTTGGTGATGTACTGCTCCCGTGCGAACGGCCGGGCGCCGAGCGGGTGGGCGTCGGCGACGGCGATCTCATCGGTGATAATGGTGCCGTCGGTGAGGGTGATTTCCACGGAGCCGCCGAAGGCTTTTTCGTTGATGTCCAGGGAGTGGTAGCGCCGGGTCCATTCCGGGTCTTCCTCCGTGGTGACCTTTTGCCAGAGATCCACGGTGTCCGGCCGGGCCGCGCGGTCGGGGCGTAGGAGTCCACGTGGTGCCAGGCCCCGTCCTGCAACGCGACGGTGAAGATGTAGGGGATGGAGTGGTCCAGGGTTTCCCGGGACGCGGTGGGGAGTATTTCTGGGGGTCGTTGGCGCCGGAGCCGATGACGTAGTGGGTGTGGTGGCTGGTTTTGATCAGCACGGATTTCACGTTGGCCGGGTCGGTGGCTTCGGGGTGCTCTTTGTGGAGTTTCCGGGCGAGGTCGATCCAGGCCTGGCCTGGTATTCGGCGGAGTGTTCCTTGGTGTAGGTGTCCAGGATGGCCCGCTTGGCTTCACCCGGGGTGGGGAGGGGGACCATGTAGGAGGCGTCGGGTCCGTCGAGGAGCCAGGCGATGACGCCGTCCTCGCCTTCATAGATCGGTACGGGGGAGGTCTGCCCGCGCATGGCGCGGTCGGCGGCCTCGACCGCCATTTTCCCGGCGAAGGCGGGGGCGTGGGCCTTCCAGGTGGAGATTTCGCCCTTGCGGGACTGGCGGGTGGCGGTGGTGGTGTGCAGTGCCTGGCCGACAGACTGGAAGATGGTCTCGACGTCGAGGCCCAGGAGGGTGCCGATCCCGGCGGCGGCGGACGGGCCGAGGTGGGCGACGTGGTCGATCTTGTGCTTGTGCAGGCAGATCGCCTTCACCAGGTTCACCTGGATCTCGTACCCGGTGGTGATGCCACGGATGAGGTCCTTGCCGCTGGCGCCGGTGTGCTGGGCGACGGCCAGGATCGGGGGGATGTTGTCGCCGGGGTGGGAGTAGTCCGCGGCGAGGAAGGTGTCGTGGTAGTCCAGTTCACGGACGGCCACGCCATTGGCCCAGGCCGCCCACTCGGGGGAGACCCGTTCGCCGATGCCGAAGACCTTCCCGCCCTTGCCGCCGGTGCTCGGGGCGTGGGCCAGGGCCTGGGCACGGGCGGCGACGATCGGGGCCCGGTTCAGCGAGGCGATCGCCACCGAGGCGTTGTCGATGATCCGGTTGATGACCATCTCCGTCACCTCAGGCGTCACCTCGACGGGGTCGGCGGCGACCACGGCGATCTTGTGCGCCAGCTGCTCCTCGCGGGGCAGGTTCTCTTCACTCTTGTACACGCGGACGTGGTGTTCCTGGACCATGGGGCTCCTTTTACAGGGATGGGGAGGCGGTTTTGATGTGGGCAAGGCTTCGGTGCAGGTGCATGATGGTGGCGGCTTCGGCAAGCCGTGGGTTCCGGTCCGCGATGGCCCCGGCGATCGCAGCGTGCTCGGCGGCTGCAGCGGACAGGCGGTCGGCATTGTCGGCTGCCATCCTCCGGATACGCACCAGGTGTACACGCAGGCTCCGCATGGCCTGCACCAGGTAGGAATTGGCAATGGCCGCATCGATGGCTTCATCCAGCCTGCCCGCCAGCCCGTAGTAGTCATGGATGCCGGATGCGGAGCCGGTGAGGAGTGCCGGGGCTTCCAGCAGTTCATCCTGGAGCAGGCGGAAGGTGGCGGGATCGCCGCGCTCGGCGGCAAGTGCGGCGGCGCGGCTTTCAAGGGTTCCGCGGAGCTCGAAGAGTTCGTCGATATCGGCAAGCGAAATCCCGGTGACTACCACGCCCCGGCCGCCCGGTGCCGTCAGGCCTTCCGCCGTAAGGCGGCCCAGCGCTTCCCGAAGCGGAGTGCGGGAGACACCCAGGCGTTCAGCCTGCTCCACTTCGGCCAGCAGCGTACCGGGGGGCAGCCGCCACTCCACGATGTCCTCACGCAGGGCGGCATACGCACGTTCGCTGGCCCGCATCGCTGCTCCTTTCGCTGTTCCGATTCCCCAGTGTATACAGACGGAAGGGAATAGGAACTAATAATCTCGAAGTGAGCCAATAAAGGAAGTTTTTGTATACAGCCGTGCGGCGCTACCTGCCGCTCCAGCGGTACTCATTCTCGGGCCTCCCGGGCGTGCCGTACCGCGCAGTGCGGGAGACGGTGCCTGCATCGGCGAGGTACTCCAGGTAGCGGCGGGCAGTCACGCGGGACATCCCGAGCGCGTCCATCACCTCGGTGGCGGAGACCGCATCCTGGTGCTGCTTCAGGTACTCCTGGACGGACTCCAGCGTGGACACGGACAGGCCCTTCGGCAGCGGCAGTTCCGACGGCGCCCGCAGGCTGGCGAAGGCCTGGTCCACTTCGCTTTGGGATGCCGCGGATTTACCGGCCCCCGGGCCGGGGCCTGCCAACTGCTGCCGGAACTGCCGGTAGCTCTCCAGCTTGTCAGCGAAGGTGGCGAACGTGAACGGCTTGATCAGGTACTGCACCACGCCGATGGCCACCGCACTGCGGACGATGGCCAGTTCCCTGACGGCCGTGATCGCGATGATGTCGGCAAGAATGCCGGCAGCGCGCATCCTGCGGGCAATGTCCAGGCCGTGGAGGTCCGGCAGGTTCATGTCGAGCAGGACCAGTTCCACGGGCTTGCCAGCGGCCGAGAATTCGTTCAGCAGCCGGAGCGCGGACTGCCCGTCCGGAGCGGTTCCGGCGAGCTCGAATCCAGGCAGCCTCCCCACATACGCCGCATGGGCGGCGGAGGCAATGGCCTCGTCCTCGACCACAAGGACCCGGATGTCGCTCACGCGTCGCGCTCCTTCCCCGGGGATACTGCCGCGGGCAGGAACACTTCGAATTTGGCACCGCGCCGTCCGTTGATGGCCAGCGTACCTCCCAGCCGCTGCACAGCCTGGCGGACGAGGGCGAGGCCGATGCCCCGGCCGCCGGGGCCCGCCGGCTTGGTGCTGTAACCGTGCCGGAAGATGTTCCCTGCTGCGGCGGCCTCAAGGGGTGCTCCTGTGTCATGCACGGCGATGTCCAGTCCTTCCTCATCGGACTCCACCGTAAGTTCCACCCGTCGGGGCAGCGCCCCCTCTGCGGCAGCATCGATGGCATTGTCCAAAAGGTTTCCCAGAATGGTCACCAGGTCCTGCACGGCTATGCCTGCTGCTGTTCCGGACCCAAGCGTGGCCACATCCAACTGGACGCCCCGCTCATGGGCTTCGGCCACCTTGCCCATGACCAGGGCGCTGAGGACCGGCTCGCCCACGGAGCCCACCATCTCGTCCGTCAATTGCTGGCTGAGTTCCAGGTCCTTCGTGGCGAAGTCCAGGGCCTCCCGGGTGCGGCCCAGCTCCAGGAGCGAGACCATCGTGTGCAGCCGGTTCGCATGCTCGTGCGTCTGCGCCCGCAGCGCGTCCGACAGAGTCCGCATGGTTTCCAGTTCGTTGCCCAGTGACTCGATTTCCGTCCTGTCGCGGAGCGTGGCCACAGTGCCGTACACAGGGTTCCTTCCGTGCCGGTCAGGTGTCTCCGGGCCTATGGCCGGACCCTGGTTGACGACCAGCACGCGCGAGCCCGTGAGGACGATCTCGTCCTTGGTGGTGCGGCCCGATTCGAACAGGTCCCGAAGGCCCTCGTCGAGGGGAAGGTCGGCCATTGCCGGCGGGCGGGTAGGGTCCTTGCTGCCGGCCTCGTCCAGGCCCAGGAGCTCGGCGGCCTGGTCGTTGTACATCACCACCCTGCCCTTGGTGTCGATCAGGACGAGTCCTTCGCGGACCGAGTGAAGCACGGACTCGTAGTAGGCGAACAGCTGCGCCAGCTGTTCCGGCCCCCAGCCGCGGGTGACCCGGCGGAGGTACCGGCCAAGCAGCCAGGACGCCCAGGACCCGCCCAGCAGCAGTGCCAGCCCTATGGCCAGAAGGGCAGGCAGGCGGGCTGCGAAGGCCACATCCACAGTGCCCACCGTGACGCCGGCCGCAACCAGGGCCCTGACCTTGCCCGCATCATCCTTCACCGGGACGATCGTCCGCACCGACGGCCCCAGGGTTCCGGCCGTGACCTCGGTGAGTTCCCCGCCCTGCAATGCAGCATCGATGGAACCGATGTACGGCCGCCCCAGTTCCTCCGGCCGCGGGTGGGTCCACCGGGTGCGGTCGGTCGCCATGATGGTGATGAAGTCGACGTCGGCCGCCGCCATGACGTCCATGGCGTACGGCTGCAGCAGGGCTGAGGGATCCGGTGAGGCGGCGGCCTCGAGCACCAGCGGGCTTGCGGCTATTGAATTGGCAATGCCCGCCATCCGCAAGCCGGCCTCGTCATACGTCCGGTCGCGGGCGTCGACGTAGGCGGCGGTCCCCACGATGGCGATGAACACCACCACGATGAGGAGGTTCGCCACGAAAAGCCGCCGGGCGATGCTCCAGCGCTGGATCATGTCTACCTCCGGCCAAGTCGGTGTGCCGCGACCAATATGAACGCAACGGTGAGCTGGGTCACGGCGTGGCCAATGATGGATGTCACACCGCAAGGACGTGTAGAGCCCAGAGACTGTGCCGCAGCGTCTATCAGATTATCCATAAGGAGACACATCATGGCTTCTCAACGAGGAGAGTCGCTCGACACCGTGAAATCGCGGCGCAAGGGCATCGACAAATCGCACTACCTCTACATTGCCGTCATCGCCGCCGTGATCCTCGGCGCCGTCGTCGGCCTGATGTTCCCCGAGGTGGGCAAGTCGCTCAAGCCCCTGGGTGACGGTTTCATCAAGCTCATCAAGATGATGATCGCTCCGGTGATCTTCTGCACCATCGTCCTGGGCATCGGCTCCATCGCCAAGGCGGCCACGGTGGGTAAGGTGGGCGGCCTGGCGCTCGGCTACTTCGTCGCAATGTCGACGTTCGCGCTCGCCATCGGCCTCGTAGTGGGCAACCTGATCCACCCGGGCGAGGGTTTGAAGCTTGCCCCCTACGACCCCAACAAGAAGGCTGAAGTCGACAGCACCGTAGCCTTCCTGCTCAACATCATCCCGGGTGACATCCCGGTTCTGCCCACCCTCTTCGCTGCCATCCTCGTGGGCTTCGCGCTGCAGAAGATGGGCCCGCAGGGCGCCCCGATCCTCAAGGCCATCGGCCACGGCCAGGTCCTGGTGTTCCGCATCCTGATCATGATCATGTGGCTCGCCCCCGTCGGTGCCTTCGGTGCCATCGCCGCCGTTGTGGGAGCCACCGGCTTCCAGGCCATTGTCAGCATGTTCACGCTGATGGCCGCCTTCTACATCACCTGCGCACTGTTCATCGTCATCATCCTCGGCGGCCTGCTGAAGGTAGTTACCGGCGTCAACATTTTCAAGCTCATGAAGTACCTGGGCCGCGAATACCTCCTGATCTTTTCCACCTCGTCCTCCGAAGCCGCACTGCCCCGCCTCATCGCCAAGATGGAACACCTCGGTGTCTCCAAGCCGGTCGTCGGCGTGACCGTTCCCACCGGCTACTCCTTCAACCTGGACGGCACGGCCATCTACCTGACCATGGCATCGCTCTTCGTCGCCAACGCCATGGGAACGCCGCTGGACCTCGGCGCACAGATCTCCCTGCTGGTCTTCATGATCATCGCCTCCAAGGGCGCCGCCGGCGTCACCGGCGCGGGCCTGGCAACGCTTGCGGCCGGCCTGCAGGCCCACAAGCCCGAACTGCTCGGCGGCGTGGGGATGATCGTGGGCATCGACCGCTTCATGTCCGAAGCCCGGGCCCTGACCAACTTCACCGGCAACGCCGTGGCCACCATCCTGATCGGCACGTGGGTCAAGGAGATCGACGGCGTACAGGTCAACAGCGTCCTCTCCGGCGAGGAGCCTTTCGACGAAGCAACGATGCTGGCCCATCACCACGGTGATCCGGCCCCGGCGCAGACCGAAGCCCGGCCGGTTCCGGCCAACGCCTGACCTCCCGGCCCGCCACCCGGAAACCGCCCCCGCAGCAAATGCTGCGGGGGCGGTTTTCTTTACCCGGACGTTCAACCTTCGACCTCTACTAGAGGGTCAGGCTCACCATTCGCGAAAAGTCAAGTTCCGTCGAATACCATGTCGGCCCCTGTAGCCTTGGGGAGAAGAAGGAACGGCGCTGGCCATCCAGCGGCAGGACAACCCCGTCATCGAAAGTGTGGACAGATACGTGAGCAGCGAACAGGGTTCAGCAACTCTGGAAGGCACCGCATTCGACCTGGACAACGCGGTGATGGGCCCCACGGGGCGCCCATACCGCGAGTTCCCGGAACCCGCGCCGCTTTCCTCCCACGGTCCCGCCCGCGTCATCGCCATGGTGAACCAAAAGGGCGGCGTCGGAAAGACCACCTCGACCATCAACCTGGCCGCGGCCCTGGCCGATACGGCCGCCGCGTCCTCCTGGTCGACTTCGACCCCCAGGGCGCGCTGTCAGCCGGCCTCGGCGTCAATCCGCACGAGCTTGACCTCACTGTCTACAACGTCCTCATGGACCGCAAGGTGGACATCCGCCAGGCAATCCACCAGACGGCCGTGGACAACGTGGACCTGCTGCCTGCCAACATCGACCTCTCCGCAGCGGAAGTCCAGCTGGTCAACGAGGTTGCCCGCGAGCAGGTCCTGGACCGGGCGCTGAAGAAGGTCGAAGACGACTACGACGTCGTCCTCATCGACTGCCAGCCGTCCCTTGGGCTCCTGACCGTCAACGCCCTTACCGCGGCCCACGGGGTCATCATTCCGCTGATCTGCGAGTTCTTCGCCCTGCGCGCCGTGGCCCTGCTGGTGGAAACCATCGATAAAGTCCAGGACCGGCTCGACCCCCGCCTGCAGGTGGACGGGGTCCTCGCCACCATGTACGACGCCCGCACCCTGCACAGCCGTGAAGTCATCACCCGGCTGGTGGAGGCCTTCGGGGACAAGGTCTTTGAGACCGTGATCAAGCGGTCCATCAAGTTCGCCGACGCCACCGTTGCCGCGGAACCCATCACCAGCTACGCCGCCACCCACGTGGGCGCGGACGCGTACCGCCGGCTCGCCAAGGAACTGATCTCGCGCGGCGGAGCGCCGTAGCCATAACCGTGGCCGACTCCAAGCCCGGCTTCGAGGTGCGGCTCGCCAACTTCACGGGTCCTTTCGACCTCCTGCTGGGCCTCATCGCCAAGCATCAGCTGGACATCACCGAGGTGGCGCTCGCCACGGTGACCGACGAATTCATCAAGTACATCCGCAAACTGCAGGAACTCGGCGAGGAATGGGCCCTTGACGAGGCCAGCGAATTCCTCGTGATCGCGGCAACGCTGCTGGACCTCAAGGCCGCCCGGCTGCTGCCCGCCGGTGAGGTGGAGGATGACGAGGACATTGCCCTGCTCGAAGCCCGCGACCTGCTTTTCGCCAGGCTCCTGCAGTACAAGGCTTTCAAGCATGTGGCAGGCCTGCTGGGCGAGACCCTCCACCGGGAAGGGCAGCGCTTCCCCCGGCAGGTTGCCCTGGAAGAACACTTCGCGCGGATGCTGCCCGAACTGGTGTGGAAACACACCCCGGAACAGTTCGCCGCCCTGGCTGCGGCGGCCCTCCGGCCCAAAGCCCCCCAACCCACCGAGGTGGGGACCGCCCACCTCCACGGCAGCCAGGTCAGCGTGAAGGAGCAGGCGGAAATCCTGGGACTGCGGCTGCAGCAGGATTCGCCGCAGACTTTCCGGGCACTGATTTCCGACGCCGACTCCACCCTGGTGGTGGTGGCCCGCTTCCTGGCGCTCCTGGAGCTCTACCGGGACAAGGCCGTAGCCTTCGACCAGCTTTCGCCCCTGGCAGACCTGGCTGTCCACTGGACCGCCGGGCTGGGGGATTGGTCAGCAGAAAACCTGAGCGAGGAATACGAGGTGCAAGCGTGAACGAGCAGCTGCCGGACGGCTCCCTGCCCGGACAAACGGTCCATGACCTTCCCGGCGGGGCCAAGGCCGCCCTGGAGGCGGTACTCATGGTCCTCGACCAGCCGGCCACCGAGGAAGAACTCGCCGCCGGGCTCGACCTCACTGTCGACGACGTCAAAACCCTGCTGGCAGAACTCGCGGTCGACTATAACGGCTATACTGGTAAGGCCCCGGATACGGAAACGGCCAGCACGCCTGGTTTTGGTTCCAGCCCCCGGGGTTTTGAATTGCGGAACATCGCCGGTGGCTGGCGTATCTACTCGCGGGCGGAATTTGCTGACATCGTTGGCAAATACGTGCTCGAAGGGCAGACTGCCAGACTCACCCAGGCGGCATTGGAAACACTCGCGGTCATTGCCTACCGCCAGCCGGTTTCCCGGGCACGGGTGTCTGCGATTCGCGGCGTCAACGTTGACTCTGTTGTACGGACACTGGCCCAGCGCGGGCTGATTGAGGACGCGGGAACGGATCCCGAGTCCGGGGCAATCCTTTACCGGACCACCTCCTACTTCCTGGAGCGTCTGGGAATCAGCTCAGTGGCGGACCTGCCGCAGCTGTCCCCGCATCTGCCGGGGCTGGAAGGCATCGCGGAGTTCTACGACGCCGAAAGAATGTAGGCCGCGGCCTGCGCAGTAATTTTTTATCAGGGCAGAGCAAATCTGCAGGGCTGGCTAGGGTTGTTGTTGGACACCTTTGACAGCCAGGAACATTGAAGGACGGGTCATGACACAGGCGGGACGCCAGGGTTCACCACGCAGCGGTTCGGGACGCAACCTCCCACAACGCAACACCTCGGGAGGCAACGCCGGGGGCGGCTCCCGGGGAGGAGCGGCAAAGCGCTCCACAGGTTTCGGCGGCGATCGCCCGCACCGGGCACCCAAGCCGCGCGAGGAACGCTTCGTCGATCCCGACGAAGCCGGCGCCCGGCAGGGGCGCGGCGCCACTGACAAGCCCGCCGAGCCGTCGTCGCGGAAGCCCTCAGCGCGCAAGCCCGGCGCGAAGAAGGCGCCCGGAACCCCGGGTGCGCCCAAGGCCAAGCCCCGTACTGCCGTTCCAGGTGCAGCAGCTTCGCGCGCTTTCGGCAGCGAACGCTTTGGCCAGAACCTCGGCCCGCTCCGCAAGCCCTCGCGCAGGAAGGGTCCCGGCCGCGACGTGCCGCAGTCAAAACTCCACGACGCCGACGGCATCCGCCTGCAAAAGGTCATGGCGTCCGCCGGCGTGGCCTCGCGCCGCGTCTGCGAGGAAATGATCGCCGAAGGGCGCGTGGAGGTGGACGGCCAGGTGGTCACCGAACTCGGTGTCCGTGTGGATCCCAAGACCGCCGTCATCCACGTGGACGGCCTGCGGATCCAGCTGGACGAAAACCTGGTCTACATGGTGTTCAACAAGCCCAAGGGCGTTGTCTCCACCATGGAGGATCCCGAGGGCCGTCCGTGCATCAGCGATTTCCTCAAGAACACCAAGAACAAGGGCGAGCGGCTCTTCCACGTGGGCCGCCTGGACGTTGCCACCGAGGGTCTGCTGCTGCTGACCAACGACGGCGAACTTGCCAACCGGCTGACCCACCCCTCCTACGAAGTCCCCAAGACCTACCTGGTCCAGGTGCGCGGGCCCTTCCCGCACGGCATCGGCGCGCAGCTGAAGGCCGGTGTTGAACTGGAGGACGGCCTCGCCTCGGTGGACTCCTTCCGCCTGGTCGACTCCACGCCGGGCCACGTCCTGATCGAGGTTGTGCTGCACTCGGGCAAGAACCGCATTGTCCGCCGCATGTTCGACGCCGTCGGCTTCCCGGTCCAGCGGCTGGTCCGGGTCAAGGTCGGCCCCATCGGACTGGGCGACCAGCGCCAGGGCAGCATCCGGAACCTCGGCAAGCAGGAGATCGGCCACCTGCTGGCATCCGTAGGGCTCTGAGCCGTGTCCGCTTTCAAGAGCCAGGGCCGCGGGCACCTGGACGGTCCGGTTGTGGTGCTCGGCACCGGCCTGCTCGGAGCGAGCATCGGCCTGGGGCTGCGGGGCCGCGGAGTGCCGGTCTTCCTGTCCGACCCCTCGCCAACCAACCAGGCCGTGGCAGTGGATATCGGGGCCGGCCGTCCGCTGTCCGAACTGGGCAGCAGCCGGCCCCAGCTGGTGGTGGTTGCCGCGCCGCCTGACGTCACGGCGGACGTGGTGCGGCAGGCCCTCGCGGACTACCCGGATTCCGTGGTGGTGGACATCGCCAGCGTGAAGGCGGACATCCTCGCCCGGCTGCGGAGCAGTGGCGTGGACCTTTCCCGCTACGTGGGAACCCACCCCATGGCAGGACGGGAAAAGTCAGGGCCGGTTGCCGCGCGCGGCGAGCTGTTCACCTCCATGCCCTGGGTGGTGTGCCCTTCCGGGGAAACCTCCGGAGCCGCCCTGCAGACTGCCCGGTCACTCGCCACCGACCTTGGCGCGGTTGTTTCGCAGTTCACGGCCGACGAACACGACGAGGCCGTGGCACTGGTGTCCCACCTGCCGCAGGTCATGTCCTCACTGCTGGCCAGCAGGCTGCAGGGAACCCCGCTGCACGCCCTGTCCCTGGCCGGCAACGGCCTGCGGGACGTCACCCGGATCGCTGCCAGCGATCCCACGCTGTGGGTCCAGATCCTGGGCGGCAATGCGGCGAAGGTGGTGGAGATCCTGTACGGCGTGAGGGAGGACCTGAACCGCCTGATCAACACGCTGGAACAGCCCACGGCTCCTGGTGCGCGGCTGGACCTCGCGCAGCTGATGAGCGAAGGCAACGCAGGCCAGGCACGGATTCCCGGCAAGCACGGCGGGCCGCCGCAGGCCTATTCCTGGCTGACAGTCCTGGTGGACGACAAGCCCGGCCAGATCGCCCGGCTGCTGACCGAGATCGGTGAAATCGGCGTTAACGTTGAAGACCTGCGGCTGGACCATTCATCCGGACAGAACGTGGGCATGGTGGAATTGTCAGTGTTGCCGAACAAGCACGACCACCTGATCGAAGCATTAAACGACCGCGGATGGCGGGTACTTCAGTCATGACACAGGAACTTCTCGACACCATGCCCGCGCTGCGCATCGGCAGGCCGCTGGTCGTTGCCATCGATGGCCCCTCAGGGTCCGGCAAGTCCAGCGTCAGCAAGGAAGTGGCCCGCAGGCTCCGTCTTGCCTACCTCGATACCGGGGCAATGTACCGGGCGCTGACCTGGTACTGCGTCACCAACGGCATCGACCTGGACGATGCCGCCTCCGTGGAGCAGGCTTCACGCGACCTCGTGCTGGAGCTGAGCACCAGCCCGCAGCAGGAATTCGTGCGGGTGGGCGGGGTCGACGTCACCGACGCGATCCGGGAACCGGCCATCTCCTCGGCCGTCAGCGCCGTCGCCACAACCCTGGGTGCCAGGACCGAACTCATCCGCCGGCAGCGGGAACTGATCGAAAAGCATCACCGCCGCATGGTGGTGGAAGGCAGGGACATCACCACCGTCGTCGCGCCCGGAGCCGAAGTCCGCATGCTGCTGACGGCCAGCGAGGAAGCCCGGCTGCGCCGCCGCGGCATCCAGCTGGGCGGAACGCAAAACGCGGAGCAGCTGGCCGCGCAGGTGACCCACCGGGACGCCAAGGACTCCACCGTCGTGAACTTTACGCAGGCAGCCGACGGAGTAGTCACGCTGGACTCCTCGGACCTTGACTTCGAGCAGACCGTTGACGCTGCCCTGGTCATAGTCACCAAGGTCCTCAACCGTGACTGATGCCAGGCCGGCGGTCCCGTCCGGGTGGACCATGTCCTGGAGCAGGCCGGTGGGCTGGGCCCTGGACCACCTCGTCTACCGGACCACCGTCACCGGCAAGGCAAACGTCCCCACCGGGGGGCCGGTGATTTTCGCCGGAAACCACATCAGCTTCCTGGATGGACCGGTGATGTTCGGTGCCTCGCCGCGGCCCATGCACATCCTGGTCAAGCAGGAGATGTTCAAAGGATTCCTGGGCCGGGTGCTGACCGCCTCCGGGCAGTTGCCCGTTGACCGGCGCGGCGACAGGGCGGCGCTGCAACGCAGCAGGGAACTGCTCGACGCCGGCCGCTGCGTGGGGATCCTCCCCGAAGGAACGCGGGGGAGCGGCAAAGCCGCCGGCATCAACGGCGGGGTTGCATGGCTGGCCCTGCACACCGGCGCCCCGGTGGTGCCTGTGGCCATCCTTGGCACCCGGACGGGGAACGAGCACCTGGACTTTGTGCCGCCGCCCGGCCGGCGGTTCCACGTCAGCTTCGGCACGGCCCTCACCCTCGGCCGCCGGGCCGGCGAAAGCGGCCGTGCTTCAATGGACAGGGCAGCGCAGGAGATCCGCGCGGCACTGGCAGGGCACGTCCGGGACGCCGTCCAACTCAGCGGCCAGCCCCTGCCATTCGCCGAAACCTCCAAAGACTTAACAGCAGTAGCCGGGACGCCGGCAGATGACCACTAAGGACAGTGCAATGAGCGACACCACGCAGACCCCCGGCCTCTCGGGCCCCGGCGAAGACGAATACACGCCCACGGGCACCGACCAGGTGGCCGAACGGCTGGCAGCCATTGACGACGACGAGGCCGAGCTTCGCGCCGCCTCCCTCCGGGCCGGCCTGGAGGACTACGACCTGGATGAGGAAGACGCCGCCCTGCTCAGCGGGGAGTACGGCGACGAGGACTTCGAAGGCCCGGTCAAGCTTGACCCGGTCCTGGCCATCATCGGGCGCCCGAACGTGGGCAAGTCCACCCTGGTGAACCGCATCCTGGGCCGGCGCGAAGCCGTGGTGGAGGATACACCCGGCGTGACCCGCGACCGTGTCATGTATTCCGCGAACTGGAACGGCCGCAACTTCACGCTGGTGGACACCGGCGGCTGGGAACACGACGCCCGCGGCATCCACGCCCGCGTTGCGGAGCAGGCCGAGATGGCCGTGGAACTCGCCGACGCCGTCCTGTTCGTCGTCGACTCGGCCGTCGGGGCCACCGCCACCGACGAGGCCGTGATGAAGATGCTGCGCCGCAGCAAGAAGCCGGTCATCCTGGTGGCCAACAAGGTGGACGACTTTGCCCAGGAAGCCGATTCCGCCGTCCTGTGGGGCCTTGGTTTCGGCGAGCCGTACCCCGTCTCCGCCCTTCACGGCCGCGGAGTAGCCGACCTGCTCGACCACGTGATGGACGTGCTGCCGGAATTTTCCACCATCGAGGGCCTGGAGCGTTCCGGCGGGCCTCGCCGGATCGCCTTGATCGGCCGTCCCAACGTGGGCAAGTCGTCCCTGCTGAACAAGCTGGCCGGGTCCGAGCGCGTGGTGGTGGACAACACTGCCGGCACCACCCGCGACCCCGTGGATGAATTCATCGAGCTCGGCGGACGCACCTGGCGCTTCGTGGACACCGCCGGCATCCGCCGCCGCCAGCACATGGCGCAGGGCGCGGACTACTACGCCTCGCTCCGGACCCAGGCCGCGCTCGAAAAGGCGGAGGTCGCCGTCGTGCTCCTCGCCGTGGACGAAGTCCTCAGCGAGCAGGATGTGCGCATCCTGCAGCTGGCCATCGAGTCCGGCCGCGCCCTGGTCCTGGCCTTCAACAAGTGGGACCTGCTGGACGACGAGCGCCGCCGCTACCTGGAGCGCGAGATCGAGCAGGACCTGGCTCATGTGGACTGGGCGCCCCGGGTGAACATCTCCGCCAAGACCGGCTGGCACAAGGACCGCCTGGTGCCCGCCCTGGACCTGGCGCTGGAAAACTGGGACCGGCGCATCCCCACCGGGCGGCTGAATGCCTTCCTGGGCGAGCTGGTGGCAGCACATCCGCACCCGGTCCGCGGCGGCAAGCAGCCCCGCATCCTCTTTGGAACGCAGGCATCCAGCCGGCCGCCCAAGTTCGTGCTGTTCACCACCGGATTCCTGGATCCGGGATACCGCCGCTTCATCACCCGCCGGCTGCGGGAAACCTTCGGCTTCGAGGGCACCCCCATCGAGGTCAGCATGCGCGTGCGGGAAAGCGGGGCCGGAAGCGTTGATCCGGATGTTGTCTTCGACACGTTGGGGCTGAAATCCCGAAAGTGTCACAGGCACCCTTCCGGATCGTGTAAGCTCTTCTAGGTGGTTCGGCCGGACTGCTGATGGAAATCAGCGGAGAACGGCGGAACCAGCGGGCTGTAGCGCAGCTTGGTAGCGCACTTGACTGGGGGTCAAGGGGTCGCAGGTTCAAATCCTGTCAGCCCGACCACAAAGCCGCGGAAACCTCAAGGTTTCCGCGGCTTTTGCGTTGGTGGAACTTTAAAGACGCTGGCTAGCCGAGGGCGGCATCGAGGGTAACGAAGCCGTAGCCTGCCGCCCGGAGTTGGGACATCACCTCCGGGAGGGCCGCGGCGTCGAGCGTTGAACCGTCGTCCGGGTTGGAGCCGAGGTGCATGAGGACGATCTGCCCGGGCTGCGCGGAAGCCATGACGCGCTGGACGACGAAGCCCGGGCCGCGCGTTCCGTTCATCGTGCCTTGCCAGCCCAAGGTGTCAACGGTCCAGCGGACCGCGGTGTAGCCGGCGGCGTTGACGTCTGCGATCGTGCGGGAATCGCGGGCGCCGAACGGGAAGCGGAAGAACGGGCGCGGGTCTCCTCCAGCGGCCTCGATGGTCCTCTGGGCGCTGCCGATCTCGGCCGCGATCTGTGCACTGGTCAGGGTTGTGAAATCCGGATGGGTCATGGAGTGATTGCCGATCCGATGCCCCGCGTTGTAAATCAGCGCCGGGTCTGAGGGGAACTGGTTGACCCAGTCTCCGGTGAGGAAGAACGTGCCCGGGACGCCGTTGGCTGCGAGGGTGGCGAGGATCGATCGGAGGCCGGCGTCGTTGGCACCGGCGTCGAATGTGAGTGCGACAACCTTCTGCGTGGTCGGAATGCGCTCAAGATCGACGCCCAGGAGCGCCGGCGGGACGCTGGTGTAGGTGACCTCGATCCTGCCACTGGCCGTGTGCACCAGGATGGAACCGTGCTGGAAGTCGCTGCGGCGGCCGTCCTTGATGCCGTACTCGCCGCTGGTCGGGTAGCCGAGCCGGCTGCGCTCCCACCCGAGGGCCACCCACTGGGCCCGGATGGCTCCGTACACCTCGTGGGCTCCTGTCGCGGGTGAAAAGTAGATCGAAGAGGCCATGTTGGTGCCGCTGAAGTGGTTGTACCGGCCGATCCCGTCGGGGGTGCCTGTCTCGTCCGACACGGGGAATCCGAGCACGCCGGCCGGTCCGCCGAGTTCGAGGTAGCGTCCGCGGATTGCGCCGTGGACTTCGTGTGCCCCGGTGCCGGTGCTGAAGTAGATCGCCCCGCCGGTGAAGTTGTTGTATCGGCCGGCGGCGCCGGGTGTGGCGGTTTCGTCGGTGAGCGGGAAGCCCAGGAAGCCGGCCGGTCCGCCGAGTTCGAGGTAGCGTCCGCGGATTGCGCCGTGGACTTCGTGTGCCCCGGTGCCGGTGCTGAAGTAGATCGCCCCGCCGGTGAAGTTGTTGTATCGGCCGGCGGTGCCGGGTGTGGCGGTTTCGTCGGTGAGCGGGAAGCCCAGGAAGCCGGCCGGTCCGCCGAGTTCGAGGTAGCGTCCGCGGATTGCGCCGTGGACTTCGTGTGCCCCGGTGCCGGTGCTGAAGTAGATCGCCCCGCCGGTGAAGTTGTTGTATCGGCCGGCGGTGCCGGGTGTGGCGGTTTCGTCGGTGAGCGGGAAGCCCAGGAAGCCGGCCGGTCCGCCGAGTTCGAGGTAGCGTCCGCGGATTGCGCCGTGGACTTCGTGTGCCCCGGTGCCGGCGCTGAAGTAGATCGCCCCGCCGGTGAAGTTGTTGTATCGGCCGGCGGTGCCGGGTGTGGCGGTTTCGTCGGTGAGCGGGAAGCCCAGGAAGCCGGCCGGTCCGCCGAGTTCGAGGTAGCGTCCGCGGATTGCGCCGTGGACTTCGTGTGCCCCGGTGCCGGTGCTGAAGTAGATCGCCCCGCCGGTGAAGTTGTTGTATCGGCCGGCGGTGCCGGGTGTGGCGGTTTCGTCGGTGAGCGGGAAGCCCAGGAAGCCGGCCGGTCCGCCGAGTTCGAGGTAGCGTCCGCGGATTGCGCCGTGGACTTCGTGTGCCCCGGTGCCGGCGCTGAAGTAGATCGTGCCGCCGGTGTAGTCCTGGGCGCGTCCGCCAGCGATGTCGTACGCGCTGCCGACTGGCGTGCCGAGGAACGATGCGCTGCCGCCGAGCTGCTCGTAGTGCTGGACGATCGCGTCGTCGCCGGCCTGCACCGCCACCATCGACGCCGGATCGCTGTGTTGCGCAGCAATCGCTGATGCGGAAGACGCGGGCGGCCCCAGGGCCGTGCCCCCGAGGCCCCCGCTGAAGGCGAGGGCCAAGGCGATTCCAAGGACGGCGGATCGAGACCGGCGCATTGTGACCCCTTCGTGTTGACCGAGACATGCGGGCCTTGGTCCAGACGCTACGCCCCAGGGGGAAGCCCGGGCAGGGCCAGAGGTCCCGAATTGCAATGGGGATCCGCGCGGCACCGCCCGCGGCGCTGCCGCAGGACCAAGGCCTCAATTACGCAGCCAAGTCGTCAACAATGGTGGCTGCCGGAGGTTCCTACTTCAGGAACTTCGATGTCCTGCGGTCCGCGAGGATCTTGCCCTTCGTCTGGCAGGTGGGGCAGTACTGCAGGGCTGTATCTGCGAAAGACACCTCCCGGACGGTGTCCCCGCACACCGGGCATGGCAGGCCCGTCCTGGCGTGGACACGCATGTGGCTCCGCTTGACGTCCTTGAGTTCCTTGGGTGGCTTGCCGCCGGCCTCCGCCAGGGCTGCGCCCAGGACGTCGTGGATGGCGTCATAGAGGACCTGCACCGTCTCCCGGTCCAAGGACTTGGCCGTGGCGAACGGGGAGATCCGGGCCGCGTGCAGGATCTCGTCACTGTAGGCGTTGCCGATGCCCGCTATGACGCTCTGGCTCCGCAGCAGCCCCTTGATCTGCTGGGAACTGCCTGTAAGGATCTCAGCCAGCGTGCCGGCGTCGAACGCCTCCGCGAAGGGATCCGGACCCAGTGTGGCGATTCCGGGCACATCCTGGGGGTCCCGCACCACGTAGACGGCCAGGCTCTTCTTCGTCCCGGCCTCGGTGAGGTCGAACCCCCTCGGCCCGTCCGGGCCGGTGAAGGTACAGCGGACGGCGATGAGGCCCTTGCCCATCTTCAGCTGGCCGGCGGCGGGGGAGTCCGTGTAGCGCAGCCAGCCGGCGCGGGCCAGGTGGAACACCAAGGAGATCCCGTCCGTGTCAATGCTGATGAACTTCCCGAACCGCCGGACCCGGACACGGTCCGGCCCTCCAGCGCCGAGTAGGGCGGGTCGGCCGTCTTCAGCACGGCAAAGGAGACAATCTGCAGCTTGTCGAGGACGCAGCCCCGCAGCTGCTCGTCGAGGAACCGGGCCAGTCCGGCCACTTCGGGAAGTTCCGGCATGGCCTACCTGCCGGGTCCCGGACGTCCTGCACCATGGCGCACGCTCATGGTTCCCATCTTGTCAGAAACCCCGGTGGACGCTCCGGCAGATGTGCCTATACTTTCAGCGGCGGTCTGTTTCCCGGGCCCCGTGACCTTCGAGTTTTGACCCGATGAAAGGCCCCCCATGAGCAACATTCCCGAAGACCTGTCCTACACCGCCGAACACGAGTGGGTTTCCGCTCCCAATGCCGACGGCGTGGTCCGCGTGGGCATTACCGACTTCGCGCAGGACGCGCTTGGAGATGTTGTCTACGCCCAGATGCCCGAGATCGGCACCAAAATTACGGCCAACGAAGTTGTGGGCGAGGTGGAGTCCACGAAGAGCGTCAGCGACATCTACGCCCCGGTCAGCGGTGAAGTGGTAGCCCGCAACGAGTCCCTGGACACCGACTCGGCGCTGATCAACACGGATCCTTACGGTGACGGCTGGCTGATCGAGGTCAAACTGGCCGAGGCCGACGCCGTTGATTCATTGCTCAGTGCATCGGAGTACGAACAGCAGGTAGGCTAAAGCTAACCGGTATATCCGGTCCGGCCCCGCGTCGCAGGCAGGACGTCGTCGCACGTCAAGAGCCGGATGGGGAGCCGGTGCCGGACCTGCCGGGCAGGTCCGGAGGGCAAACGTTGGTTGCACGCCGGAGGGCTGCAGCGGGAAGAGGAGGAATCCATGGCTGGCCACACATCGAACCCTGCCGATGGGGAATACGGCACGGGTGCGGCTAAGGCGTCGGAGACCACCTCCATCAACCTGACCCCGGTCAGGGACGAGCCCACCATCGCCCCCAAGCTGTCCTCCGAAGAGCGGAGCTCCGTCGAGGCACTGCCCGCCGGTTCCGCGCTGCTGGTGGCACACAGCGGTCCCAACGCCGGCGCCCGCTTCCTGCTGGATTCGGACGTCACCACCGCCGGCCGGCACCCGGACGCTGACATCTTCCTTGATGACGTCACCGTCTCCCGCCGGCACGTGGAGTTCCGCCGCACCGCCCGCAGCTTTGAGGTGGTGGACAAGAACAGCCTCAACGGCACCTACGTCAACCATGACCGCGTGGACGCCGTGGAGCTTAAATCCGGCAGCGAAGTCCAAATCGGCAAGTTCCGCCTTACCTTCTACCTGAGCCCTGCCACCGCTGCAGGCCGCGGCTGATCCGGGGACCGCTGCCTGTGGCAATGGCACAACCGGAACGCCGGGGACCGCAGGTCCTGAACATTGGGGAAGTCCTCGCGCAGCTGAGCGCCGACTTCCCGGGCATGACAGCGTCCAAAATCCGGTTCCTTGAGGAAAAGGGACTTATCAACCCGCGGCGGACCCAGCGGGCTACCGCCAGTATTCCGACGGCGACGTGGAACGGCTGCGCTTCGTCCTGGCGCTGCAGCGGGACCAGTACCTCCCCCTGAAAGTCATCAAGGACTACCTTGACGCCATCGACAGGGGAGAGCGGCCGGAGAACCTTCCGCCCGGCGTCGTGGTTTCGCCGCGCATCGTCTCCGACGAGCTGGCCGCCGAGCTGCAGAACCGCGGCCGGAAGCTGACAGAGGAACAGCTGCGCACGGAATCAGGTGCCAGCGTCCCCCTGCTCCAGGCACTCCTGGATTTCGGGCTCATCAGCCACAGCAACGGCATGTTCGACGAACATGCCCTCCAGGTGGCGCGCGCCTGCGTACAGCTGGAAAGCCACGGGCTGGAACCCCGGCACCTGCGTCCCTTCCAGGCGGCGGCGGAACGCGAGTTCGGCCTGGTGGAACGGGCGGTGGCACCACTTGCCTCACGGAAGGACTCCGCGTCCCAGGCACGGGCTGCCGAGGCCGCCCGTGAGATCAGCGACCTTTGCCTCACCCTGCACCGCGCCCTGGTGCAGGACCACATCTCACGCATGGACATCTGATGATTGAAGTCGAGATTGTTGGCGTTCGGATTGAACTGCCTTCCAACCAGCCCCTGGTCCTGCTGCGGGAGATGCACGGGGAACGGCATGTTCCGATTTGGATCGGCACCCCCGAGGCCAGCGCCATTGCCCTTGCCCAGCAGGGTGTGGTCCCGCCGCGCCCCATGACACACGACCTGCTTGTGGATGTGGTGGAGGCACTCGGCCACAGCGTGGTCAGCGTCAACATCGTGGCCGTTGAGGACAACATCTTCTACGGACAACTGCAGTTTGAGAACGGCACCACGGTCAGCTCCCGGGCCTCGGACGCCCTCGCCGTCGCCCTCCGCGCGAAGTGCCGGATCTGGTGCGCCGATTCGGTGATGGACGAGGCCGGGTCCGCATCACCGAGCATGACGAGGGCGAGGATACCGAGCCCGGTCCGACAGTTGATGAGGAGCGCGAGCTCCGGCGGTTCCGTGAATTCCTCGATGACGTGGAGCCCGAAGACTTCGACGGCTGAGGTCACGTTAAGGTTAAAGTTGAGGCTGAAAGTTTCGACACGCCTGCCCAAAGCCTCCAAGGTCTTTGACCTTGGGCCCTGCCGGGCCTAACGTCGAAGTATCAAGTTCCCATTGCCTACGGCAGCCGCGCAAGTCACACTGGAAAGTGCGCCCCGCGAAAATTACATGCATGCTTTTCATGCCAGTTGCTGCAGGTGTTCCCCGGGAGCGCAGGACAAGGAGGATCCAGGTGAGTCCCAAAGGCGAAGCAGGCGGGCTGAAACAGCCCACGGCTGGTGTTGCTGTGCCCGCGAGCGGTGCCCAGGGCCTCCTGTTCACCGAGGACCTTCCCGTGCTGGACGAGGACGCCGGATACCGGGGACCCACTGCATGCAAAGCGGCAGGCATTACTTACCGGCAGCTGGACTACTGGGCCCGCACCGGGCTGGTGGAACCCGCTGTCCGCGGCGCTGCAGGCTCCGGATCCCAGCGGCTGTATGGCTTCCGCGACATCCTGGTCCTCAAAGTCGTTAAGCGGCTCCTGGACACCGGTGTATCCCTGCAGCAGATCCGCACCGCGGTGGAGCACCTGCGTGAACGCGGCGTCGAGGACCTGGCGCAGATTACCCTGATGAGCGACGGCGCGAGCGTGTACGAATGCACTTCGGCTGACGAGGTCATCGATCTCGTGCAGGGCGGGCAGGGCGTGTTCGGCATTGCCGTGGGCCGGGTCTGGCGCGAGGTGGAAGGCAGCCTTGCTTCGCTGCCCAGCGAACACGCGGCCGAGCAGTCCTTTCCCGACGACGAGCTGAGCAAGCGCCGCGCAGCACGCAAGATCAGCTGAGGTTTCCTTAAAGGAAGAGGGCCGCTCCCACGGGAGCGGCCCTCTTCCTGTCTCCCGGCGCGGCCGGGCATCGGCCCGGACGCCATGCCTACCTCGCGCGTGCGCGCAGCCCGCTGCCCACTTCCATCAGGTTGGCCAGCAGGTCGTCGAAGAGGGCGGCTGCAGACTTGGCCGACTCGCCCGGCCAGTGGTGTACCGGGTGGGCGGCGCCCTGGATCTGCTGCCAGTTCGCCTGCTCGGGGATGCGCGGGCTCAGCAGGAGATCGCCGAACATGGACTCCATTTCCGCGAGCCGGTAGCTGTGCTCGGAGGAGCCGGTCCGGACCCGGTTGGCCACAATGCCGGCAGGGGAGAGGTTTGGGCGAATTCCTGCCGGAACAGCTGGATGGCCCGCATGGTGCGTTCCGTACCGGCCACGGAGAACAGTCCAGGCTCGGCCACGAGGGCAACCTTGTCGCTGGCGGACCAGGCCATCCGGGTGAGGCCGTTGAGTGACGGCGGGCAGTCGACCAGGACCAGCTGGTAGTTGTCGGCTCCGGCCAGGACCGTTGAGAGCCGGCGGAGGTCGCGGCGCCCAAGGTCCGGCCGGTCGTAGATACCCGTGTAGGCGGAGCCGACGGCGACGTCAAGTACCGCGGGGCCGGAGCCGTTGGAGGCGGCCCGGGCTGTCCAGCTGCTGCCGACCACGTTCTCCGCCAGTTTCGCGCGGCGCGGGCTCTTGAGCATCCTGCCGATATCCAGCTGGTCCCCGGGCTGCACGCCCAGTGCCGTGGTTGCGTCGGCGTGCGGATCCAGGTCCACCACCAGCGTGCTGACGCCCGCGGCCAGCGCCGCAGACGCCAATCCTGTGGTGACGGAAGTCTTGCCGACTCCACCCTTAAGGCTGCTGATGCTGACTACTTGCACTTGAGAGACCAAAACCTAACGCCGGATGCCGTGTTGGGAGTAATGTTTGCTCCGGCAGCGCCGAAGCCGGACGGTCCTGCCGCCCTACTCATCATATGTGGATGCGTTGGCGAATCCCGCCTTATCGGGGGTCGGCATGGCATCCACTGTGCTGCCGGGGCCCTTTCCGCCGCGACAGGCGGAAGCGATCGGGACATGACGGGGAAATCTGTGATGGTCGACACAAAGATTTGTGTTTGTCCTTGTAGGTCCTAGACACTGTGACCACTCACCGATCCACCCGCAATGATGCAGGAGAAGTATGTTTTCCAAAGTTCTGGTGGCCAACCGCGGCGAAATCGCGATCAGGGCCTTCCGCGCCGGCTACGAGCTGGGCGCCAAGACCGTTGCCGTTTTTCCTCAAGAGGACAGGAACTCCATCCACCGCCAGAAAGCGGACGAGGCGTACCTGATCGGCGAGGAAGGACACCCCGTCCGGGCCTACCTTGACGTCAAAGAGGTCGTCCGGGTGGCCAAGGAGTCCGGTGCGGACGCCATCTACCCTGGCTACGGTTTCCTGTCCGAGAATCCGGACCTGGCCCGTGCAGCCAAGGAAGCCGGCATCACCTTCGTTGGGCCGCCGGCGGAAGTGCTGGAACTGGCAGGCAACAAGGTGGCGGCGCTCAAGGCCGCCCGCGAAGCCGGCGTTCCCGTCCTTAAGTCCAGTGAACCCTCCAAGGACCTGGACGAACTCCTTGCGGCTGCGGACGAGATCGGCTTCCCCATCTTTGCAAAGGCAGTCGCGGGCGGCGGTGGCCGCGGCATGCGCCGCGTGGACACCCGTGAGGCGCTGCCCGAAGCGCTGAAGTCCGCCATGCGTGAAGCCGATGCCGCTTTCGGCGATCCCACCATGTTCCTGGAGCAGGCCGTCCTGCGCCCCCGCCACATCGAGGTGCAGATCCTGGCAGACGCAGAGGGCAACGTCATGCACCTGTTCGAGCGCGACTGCTCCATCCAGCGCCGCCACCAGAAGGTCATCGAGATCGCCCCGGCGCCCAACCTGGACGAGGGCATCCGCCAGGCCCTCTACCGCGACGCCGTCAAGTTCGCCAAGGCACTCAACTACGTCAACGCCGGCACGGTGGAGTTCCTCGTGGACACCGCCGGTGAGCGCGCCGGCCAGCACGTGTTCATTGAAATGAACCCGCGCATCCAGGTGGAGCACACCGTCACCGAAGAGGTCACCGACGTCGACCTGGTGCAGGCACAGATGCGGATCGCCTCGGGTGAGACGCTGGCAGACCTCGGCCTTTCCCAGGAAACCGTCCACCTCAAGGGCGCGGCCCTGCAGAGCCGCATCACCACCGAGGACCCCGCCAACGGCTTCCGGCCCGACGTCGGAAAGATCACCGGCTACCGGTCCGCGGGCGGCGCAGGCGTCCGGCTCGACGGCGGCACCGTCTACTCGGGTGCCGAAATCAGCCCCCACTTCGACTCCATGCTGGTCAAGCTCACCTGCCGCGGCCGGGATTACCCCGCAGCCGTGGCACGCGCGCGCCGTGCCCTCGCCGAATTCCGCATCCGCGGCGTTTCAACCAACATCTCCTTCCTGCAGGCCGTGCTCGACGATCCGGACTTCATCGCCGGCGACGTCGCCACGAGCTTCATTGACGAACGCCCCCAGCTGCTCAAGGCCCGGGTGTCCGCCGACCGCGGCACCAAGCTCCTCACCTGGCTGGCCGACGTCACCGTGAACAAGCCCAACGGCGAGCTGAAGGTCCACTCCAACCCGGCTGACAAGCTTCCGTCCGTCAAGGACCGTCCGGCCGCCGCCGGCTCACGGCAGAAGCTCCTTGAACTGGGACCGGACGGGTTCGCCAAAGCGCTCCGGGAGCAGCAGGCAGTGGCGGTGACGGACACAACGTTCCGCGACGCGCACCAGTCCCTGCTCGCAACCCGTGTCCGCACCCGGGACCTTGTTGCCGCCGGTCCTGCCGTGACCGCGCTCATGCCGGAACTGCTGTCGGTCGAGTGCTGGGGCGGCGCCACCTACGACGTCGCACTCCGCTTCCTCGGCGAAGACCCCTGGGACCGGCTGGCGGCGCTGCGCAAGGCGCTGCCGAACGTCTGCCTGCAGATGCTGCTCCGCGGCCGTAACACGGTGGGCTACACGCCGTACCCGGAAGAAGTCACCGAAGCGTTCGTCAACGAGGCCGCAGCAACGGGCATCGACATCTTCCGCATCTTTGATGCACTGAACGACGTCAGCCAGATGGCACCCGCGATCCGCGCCGTCCGGGCTACGGGCACCGCCGTCGCGGAAGTGGCGCTGTGCTACACGGGCGACATGCTGGATCCGAAGGAAACGCTGTACACGCTGGACTACTACCTCGGTCTGGCCCAGAAAATCGTCGACGCCGGTGCGCACATCCTGGCCATCAAGGACATGGCAGGCCTGCTGCGTCCCGCGGCCGCCGCCAAGCTTGTCGCGGCCCTGCGCGAACGCTTCGACCTGCCGGTGCACCTGCACACCCACGACACCGCGGGCGGCCAGCTGGCCACCCTCCTGGCGGCCGTCGACGCAGGCGTGGACGCCGTCGACGTCGCCTCCGCATCCCTGGCCGGCACCACCAGCCAGGTGTCGGCGTCGGCCCTGGTCGCGGCCCTGGCGCACACGCCGCGCGATACCGGCCTTGACCTGGACGCCGTCAGTTCCCTGGAGCCCTACTGGGAAGCGGTCCGCCGGGTTTACGCCCCCTTCGAGTCGGGCCTTCCGGGCCCCGCCGGCCGGGTTTACAAGCACGAGATTCCGGGCGGGCAGCTGTCCAACCTGCGCCAGCAGGCAATGGCGCTGGGCCTGGGGGAGCGGTTTGAAGCCATCGAGGACATGTACACCGCCGCCGACCGCATCCTGGGCCACCTGGTCAAGGTAACGCCGTCCTCCAAGGTGGTGGGCGACCTCGCCCTGCACCTGGTGGGCCTCAACGCGGACCCTGCCGACTTCAACGAGAACCCGCAGAACTACGACATTCCGGATTCCGTCATCGGCTTCCTGTCCGGCGAGCTCGGTGATCCCCCCGGCGGCTGGCCGGAGCCCTTCCGCACCAAGGCCCTGCAGGGCCGGAGCGTGAAGGTCCGCGACGCCGAGCTCAGCGCCGAGGACAGTGCCGCCCTCAAGTCCGACTCCAAGACCCGCCAGCACACGCTGAACCGGCTGCTCTTCGACGGCCCCACCAAGGACTACCTCAAGAGCGTCGAAACCTACGGCAACATCTCGGTCCTGGATACGCGCGATTACCTGTACGGGCTCCAGCGCGGCCAGGAGCACGAGATCCAGCTGGAGAAGGGCGTGCGGCTGATCGCCTCCCTGGAGGCGGTCTCGGAGCCCGACGAAAAAGGCATGCGCACCGTGATGTGTACCCTCAACGGCCAGTCACGGCCCGTGGTGGTGCGCGACCGTTCGGTGGTGAGCAATGTTAAGTCCGCCGAGAAGGCAGACCCGGCGCAGCCGGGCCACGTTGCCGCCCCGTTCGCCGGTGCCGTCACCGTTACGGTCAAGGCCGGCGAGAGCGTCAACGCCGGAGACACCGTGGCCACCATCGAGGCGATGAAGATGGAGGCTTCCATCACGACGCCGGTGGGCGGCAAGGTTTCCCGCCTGGCCATCTCCTCCGTGGAGCAGGTGCAGGGCGGAGACCTGCTCCTGGTGGTCGAGCAGTAACACCAGCCACAACAACGAAGGGTCCTTCACGGTGTGAAGGACCCTTCGTTGTTGCCTGTGTCAGGAACGCGGCGCCGCGTACATTTCCTCGATGACCGTCTCGAAGTCCTTCATGACCTGCGCCCGCTTGACCTTCATCGAAGGGGTCAGGTGGCCGGAGGCTTCGGTGAAATCGGCGGGCACGATCCGGAACGACTTGATGGCCTCCGCCTGCGACACGGAGGCGTTGGCAGCCGTGATCAGGTCCTGGACCGCGGCCTTGACCACAGGGTTGGCGGCGGCCTGGTCCAGGGTGGTGTCCGCCGGCAGCCCATGGCGCTGCAGCCAGCCCGGCAGGGCTTCCTGGTCCAGGGTCACCAACGCGCCGATGAACGGCCGGTTGTCACCCACCACCAGCACCTGGGACACCAGGGCATCGGCACGGATCTGGTCCTCAAGCAGGGCGGGAATGACGTTCTTGCCGCCGGCCGTGACGATGATTTCCTTCTTGCGCCCGGTGATCCAGACGAAGCCGTCCTCATCGAGGCGGCCGATATCGCCCGTGCGGAACCAGCCGTCGGTGAACGTCTCCGCCGACAGGTCCTCGCGCTTGTAATAGCCGCGCATGACGCAGACGCCCTTGGCCAGGATCTCCCCATCCTCGGCGATCCGCACGGCGTTCCCGGGCAGCGGCTTGCCCACCGAACCGATCTTGATCCGGGACGGTGTGTTCACCGTGACGGGAGCCGTGGTCTCGGTCAGGCCGTAGCCCTCCAGGACCTGGAGGCCGATGCCCTGGAAGAAGTGGCCAAGCCGTTCGCCGAGGGGTCCGCCGCCGGACACCGCGTGGGCGACATGGCCACCCATGGCAGCCCGGAGCTTGCCGTAGACCAGCTTGTCGAACAAGGCGTGGCGCAGCCTCAGTCCCAGTCCCACCTTGCCGGCCTGCCGCGCCTTGGAGAAGGCGATGGCCGTATCTGCCGCCTTGTGGAAGATGGCGCCCTTGCCGCCGTCCTCCGCCTTGGTCATGGCCGAGTTGTAGACCTTCTCGAAAACCCGCGGGACCGCGAGGATGAACGTGGGCTCGTAGCTCTGCAGGTCCGACAGCAGGTTCTTGATGTCCGGTGTGTGGGCAACGGTGGTGCCGGCGGCCATGGCCAGCACCGAGATGAACCGTGCAAAGACGTGGGCCAGCGGCAGGAACATGATGGTCTTGGCGTTCTCGTGGACGATCTCGCCGATGATTGCCAAGGCATTGTCGGAGAGTTCGACGAAGTTGCCGTGGGTCAGTTCGCAGCCCTTGGGCCGTCCGGTGGTGCCCGAGGTGTAGATGATCGTGGCAAGGTCGGACAGCTTGGCGGCCGTCCGGCGGGACTCAAGCTCGTCGTCGCTGACCCCTGACCCGGCCGCACGGAGCGCATCCAGGCCTGCACCTTCCAGCTGCCAGACATGCTGAAGGGCGGTAAGGCCTTCAGCCGCGACGGCCTGCCGGATGACGTTCTCGTGGTGGGCGGCTTCGCCAAAAGCGGCCACGGCACCCGAGTCGCCGAGGTTCCAGGCAACCTGGGACGGCGAGGAGGTTTCGTAAATGGGGACGGAGACGCCGCCGGCGAACCAGATGGCAAAATCCACCAGGGCCGATTCGTACCGGGTACGGGACATGATGCCGACGCGGTCACCCGCACCGACGCCACTGGCAATCAACCCCTTGGCCAGCGCCTTGACGTCGGCGAGGAAATCGGTGGCGGAAACATCCTGCCAGGAACCCGCTGAATCCAGGCGCGAGAACAGTGCCGGGTTGCTGGCTTTGTTCGCCTGCCGCAGCACCAGATCGGTGATATTGGTTTCCGGTGGAACAACAACAAGAGGCGGAACACTGAATTCGCGCACTATAGCTCCTTTGATATCCGAACTCCCGCTTCAGGGGTATGCCTAAAGAGTAGTACGCCGGTGCGGGAGCAGTGCAGCACCTAAACCTACTGGTGAGTAACTTATCCGTCAACACATGCGGACGGCGGCGCGGCGGGCCAGTTCCGCTACCCGGAGATGCAAAACCTAGAATGGGAAACTATGTACGCACAATCTTCCGGCGAACAGGCCGGTCCCCTCGGCAGGCCCGTCCCTGGCGGCGCCGCTCCGCCCCTACCGGGCAGGCAGAAGAGGGGGCGGCGGCTTCCACGGACAGGTGCGGCTTGGCCGCAGGGGCCTGGCTATCGGCATCGATATTGGCGGCACCAAGGTGGCGGCCGGCGTGGTGGATGCCGAAGGCAGGATCCTGAGTGAGGCGCGCCGTTCCACGCCCGGCACTGATCCTCGCGCCGTTGAGCAGGTCATCGTGGAGCTCGTGGAAGAGCTGGGCAGGGGGCAGCGCATCCGCTCGGTTGGGATAGGCGCCGCCGGGTGGATGGACCTCGACGGCGGCACCGTCCTGTTCAGTCCGCACCTGGCGTGGCGCAATGAGCCCCTCCGGGCCAACCTGCAGCGGCTCCTGCGAAGGCCCGTGCTGCTCGCCAACGACGCCGACGCCGCGGCCTGGGCTGAATGGCGCTTCGGTGCCGGCCAGGGTGAAGACCGGCTGGTCTGCATCACCCTCGGCACCGGCATAGGCGGTGCCATGGTCATGGACGGCAGGGTGGAGCGCGGCCGGTTCGGAGTGGCCGGCGAGTTCGGACACCAGATCATCATGCCGGGCGGGCACCGGTGTGAGTGCGGCAACCGCGGGTGCTGGGAGCAGTATGCCTCCGGCAACGCCCTGGGCGGGAGGCCAGGATCCTGGCCCGCAGCAATTCCCCGATGGCGCAGGACCTGCTGGCAGCAGTCGGCGGCCGCGTGGAGACCATCACCGGCGCCGTGGTGACGGAGCTCGCGCTGGCCGGGGACACTGCCTCCCGTGAGCTGATCGAGGAGGTGGGCGAATGGCTCGGCCTGGGCCTCGCGAACCTGGCAGCAGCGCTCGATCCCGGCCTTTTCGTGATTGGCGGCGGACTCTGCTCGGCCGGAAACCTGCTGGTGGAACCTGCACGGAAGGCGTTCGCGCGGAACCTGACCGGGCGCGGCTTCCGTCCCGCCGCCGGGATCGAGCTTGCCGCCCTGGGGCCCGATGCAGGACTGATCGGTGCGGCGGATCTGTCACGCGTCAGCAGCAGGGCCCGCCACTGAACACCCGGGCCGGGGGCAGCTAGACCCGCGCGCCGTCGTCGTCCTCGTTTTTGTCCTGCGGCAGCTTCATGATCAGGTACACGGTGCCCAGCACGAACGCGGCCACAATGCCCACGATCGCCAGCAGCGGCGCGGAACGCCAGAACATCGCTGAGAGCAGCAGCGCAATCGGCCCGCCCACGGCCGCCAGCCAGGCCAGCATGGTCAGCGGGTCGGTGCCGGCCAGGCTCGGGGGTTCCTCGGGGATGAAGTCGCCACCGTCGTCGTCCACGGCGTAGTCACGGGGGCCGTCCGGCGCATCCGCGTTCCGGTCCTGGCCGGCCGAGGCCTGGCGTTGTGCCGCGGACGGTTCGGCCGGGGCCGCGCCCGCCAGGCCCAGGGGGTCGAAATCGCGGAAGGACGCGGTGCGGGCAGCCGGATCTTCCGGCTCGGCCGGTGACGCCGGTTCCGGCGTATGGGGATCCGTTGCCCCGGAAGGAGTGCCGGCTTCCAGCCGTGCTACCAGGTCCAGCCAGACGGCGTCGTCCTGGTTCGCTCCCTGGTCCGCGGAATCGGGGGAGCCGGAGTCATGCCTGTTCATGCTGCACCTCCTGGCTTCCGGCCGCAGGGGCTGCGCCGGCGGCCAGCACCCGGCGGATAAATTGGACGGACCCCTCGAAGATGCGTTCGGCGTCGTGGTCCATGGTGGCCACGTGGTAGCTGTTGTCGAGCCGGACCACGTCCACGGGCACCGAGGCCAGGCGGCGGCGCAGCACGGCGATGCTTGCGTCCGAGACCACATGGTCCACGGTGGACTTGTAGACCTGGACAGGGGCGGTGATCCGGGGGAGGAGCCGGATGGTGTCCCGGAACATCTTGTTCATCTCATGGGCCGCCGCAACCGGAGTACGGGCATAGGCGCCCTCGTCCATGCCTTCCTTCAGGATGTCGTTGGCAATGGCCGGGGTGCTTTTCAGCACGAGTTTGAGGATGCCTGCGAGCGGTGCCCGCGGATCGTCGATCACCAGCGCCGGGTTGACCAGCACCACTCCCGCCACGGGACGCGTGGCGGCAACCCGCAGGGCCAGGGCGCCGCCCATGCTGAGCCCCGCCGCGAACACATGGTCGCATTCCGCTTCGAGTTCGAGGTAGGCATCGTCCAGTGCACCGTGCCACTGCTGCCAGCGGGTCCGGGCGAGCTCCTGCCAGTTGGTGCCGTGCCCCGGCAGCAAGGGCATCCGCACAGCGAAACCGGCGGCGGCGAAGGCCTGTGCCCACGCCCGAAGCCCATGCGGGCTGCCGGTGAAGCCATGGGAGAGGACCACGCCGGTCCTGGGCCCGTCCCCGCTGGGCGCGCTCGTGAAGGGACTGTGGTCCGGGCTGGACGTCATGGGGTCTCCGAAGTGCTGGTCAATCGGGCATGGGCGCGGATGAAGGCGCTGGACCTGGCGAAGATTTCCGGCGCGTCCACGTCCAGCGTAGCCACATGCCCGCTGCTGGCAAGGTCCACCACCTCGCTGAGGCGGGGGCCGAGCCGTTGCCGGAGCAATGCGAGGGAGGTTGGCGGAACCACAATGTCCGTCCTCGACTTAAAGACCTGGACCGGTGCCGTGATGCGGGGCAGGCCCCGGATTGCGGCGCCAAAGAGCTTCTTGAGCTCGTGCACGGCTGCCAGCGGCGTGCGGGAGTAGTCGCCGTCTTCGGTGTGGGGCGCCGTCGGCTGGTCCTCCTGGATGGGGATCGTGGTCCGCTGGAAGTATTTGAGCACCCCGATGATGTGGATGCGGCGGTCGTAGAAACTCAACCCCGGATTCACCACCGACACCCCTGCCACCGGATGGCGGGAGGCAGCCAGCAGGGCCACCGCCCCGCCCATGGACAGCCCCGCCACAAAGCACGTTTCGGTCCGTGCCTGGAGGTCCAGGAAAGCGGCTTCGTAGCTGCGGTACCAGTCGCCCCACCCTGTCCTGGCCAGCTGCCGCCAGTCCGTACCGTGCCCGGGCAGCAGCGGGACGGAGACGGCGTACCCCTGCCCGGCCAGGTGCTCCGCCCACGGCAGCACGCTCAGCGGGCTGCCGGTGAATCCATGGCAGATTGCCACGCCCACCTGCGCGTTTGCTCCATGGCCGGGATAGCTGAAAGCGGCAGGACGGGGCGGGATGCTGCTTTCAGTCATGAGTCCATCGTGTCACTGTTCCGGTCAAATCTCACTAGAGTAGGGTTGCATTGAACTGCTGACCAGGCCCAATGCGGAGCCTGGGGGCCGCCTTCCGGAGAGGTTCACCACGTGTTCTATTGGGTCATGAAGAGGATCTTCCTCGGTCCGGTCCTGAAGCTGCTTTTCCGCCCCTGGGTCAAGGGCCTGGACAACATCCCCGCCGAGGGTGCGGCGATTCTCGCGTCCAACCACCTGTCGTTCTCCGATTCCATCTTCCTGCCGCTGATGGTCCGCCGCCCCGTGGTCTTCCTGGCCAAGATGGAATACTTCACCGGCACCGGCATTAAAGGCCGGCTGACAGCCCTGTTCTTCCGGTTGACCAACCAACTGCCCATGGACCGCTCCGGCGGTGCCGCATCCGCGGCGTCCCTCAGCGCGGGAATGGGCGTCCTCAACCATGGCGGGCTGCTCGGCATCTATCCCGAGGGCACCCGCAGCCCGGATGCCAGGCTCTACCGCGGCAAGGTGGGCGTCGCCCGGCTGGCCTTGCAGGCCGGCGTTCCCGTCATCCCGGTGGCCATGATCGGCACAGACAAGGTGCAGCCGATCGGCAAGCGGCTTCCGAACATCCGCAGGATAGGGATGATCTTCGGTGAGCCGCTGGACTTCACGGCCTACGGTGACCGGGCCGAGGACCGCGATGTCCAGCGGAAAGTCACGGACCAGATCATGTTCGAACTGCAGCGGCTTTCCGGGCAGGAATATGTTGACGAGTACGCGGCGGTGGTGAAGCTCCGGCTGGCGGGCAAACCGGTGGAACCGGAAGCGGGTTCCATAATCCCTGATCCCTCCGCGGGCGGGGCCGGCGCCGGGGACCCAAGGCCCGGCTCCGCCCCGGTGGAGCGGGCGGGGGATGACGACGGCGGTGCTGCCGCCACCGGCTGAGGGGCGGCTTTGGCAACCGGGGGTTGTGACGCGGACGCCGGCCAGCGTGACGGTGCGGTGTCCAGGTGTCCTGCGCTGCCGTTAGTCTTAGATGGTGACTGAGCTATCTGCAAAACCCGCCTTTTCGCTGTCCAGCACCGCCCAGAGCGGAGCCGCCAACTATCCCGGACTGGACGACTGGCGGGACCTTCCCATTTCCCAGCAACCCAGCTGGCAGGACAAGGAAGTCTTCGACGCCTCCGTCAAGGAACTTTCGGTGCTTCCCCCGCTGGTGTTTGCCGGTGAAGTGGACATCCTGCGTGAGCGGCTCGCCGCTGCTGCCCAGGGGAAGGCGTTCCTCCTGCAGGGCGGCGACTGCGCGGAGACCTTCGAGGCCGCCACGGCGGACAAGATCAGTGCCAGGGTCAAGACCATCCTGCAGATGGCTGTCGTGCTGACGTACGGCGCTGCGATGCCCGTCATCAAGATGGGCCGGATGGCCGGCCAGTTCGCCAAGCCCCGCTCCTCCAATGACGAGACCCGGAACGGTGTCACCCTGCCGGCGTACCGCGGCGACATCGTCAACGGCTACGAATTCACGCCTGAATCGCGCGGGCACGACGCCTCACGCATGCTCCGCGCCTACCACACCTCCGCTTCCACGCTGAACCTCATCCGGGCATTCACCCAGGGAGGCTTCGCCGACCTCCGCTCGGTGCACCAGTGGAACAAGGGCTTCACCGAAAACCCTGCCCACGCCCGCTACGAGTCGCTGGCCAGGGACATCGACCGGGCCATCAAGTTCATGGACTCCTGCGGTGCGGATTTTGAGGCGCTCAAGCGCGTCGAGTTCTTCGCCAGCCACGAGGCCCTGCTGCTGGACTATGAGCGGGCGCTGACCCGGATCGACTCCCGGACCGGCTTCCCGTACGACACCTCGGCCCACTTCCTCTGGATCGGGGAGCGGACCCGCGAACTGGACCACGCGCATGTGGACTTCCTGTCCCGCGTCCGGAACCCGATCGGCGTCAAGCTTGGCCCCTCCACCACCGGCGATGACGCCCTGCGCCTGATCGACAAGCTCGACCCGGAACGCGAACCGGGGCGCCTGACCTTCATCACGCGGATGGGGGCCGGAAACATCCGGGAAAAGCTGCCCGCCGTCGTCGAAAAGGTCACTGCCTCCGGCGCCCAGGTGCTCTGGGTCACCGACCCCATGCACGGCAACACCGTCACGTCACCCAACGGGTACAAGACGAGGAACTTCGACGACGTCATTGACGAGGTGCGCGGCTTCTTCGAGGTGCACCATGCCCTGGGAACGGTGCCCGGCGGCCTGCATGTGGAAATGACCGGTGACGACGTGGCTGAGTGCCTTGGCGGCGCCGATCCCATCGACCAGGACGCTTTCCTGGACCGCTACGAGTCGGTCTGCGACCCGCGGCTGAACCACATGCAGTCGCTGGAAATGGCGTTCCTGGTGGCCGGCGCACTCGCCAAGCACTGACACTGCCGGGTGGTGTGGGCGGTCCGGCCGCCTACACCACCGTCAGTGTGATAACGGCACCCCTCTGGGACCTCCGTGTCCACGGGGTCCTGGTCCCGGACGGTTCCAAAGAAGCCACCCAGCACATTGTTGACGCGGACCTGGAAGCCCAGCGCCTCGAGCGCACGCCTGGCTTCGTTGGCCTGCCGCCCGATAAAACTCGGAACCTCCACCATGCGCGGGCCCTTGGAGATGGTCAGGGTCACGGTGCCGCCGCGGGTGAGCGTCCCGCTGGCCGGCGACTGGCTGACAACCGCGCCCTCCGGCACGTTCCGGTCAAACACTTCTTCCCGGGCCACCTCAGCCTTCAGCCCGGCCGCCTCGATGGCGTCCATGGCATCGTCCTCGTCCTGGCCGACCACAGAGGGAACGGGGATGGGTTCGGGTCCCTTGGAAACCACCATTGCTACCGGCGTGCCATGCCTGGCGGGCGTCCCGGCAACCGGATCCTGGGACAGGACAATGCCCGCCGGCACGTCCTCGTTGAATTCCTCGGTCACTGGACCCAGCGCCATCCCGGCGCCATTCAGCGCGCCCTTGGCCTCATCCAGCGTTCCTCCGGAGAGCTGCGGCAGGGGGAACAGCTGCGGGCCCTTGGACACGTAAAGCGAAACAGGCTGGAATTTCCGGATTTCCGTCCCGGCCTCCGGCTCGCTTCCCACCACCAGCCCGCTGGGAACATCGTCGTCGAAAACGTCCCTCGTTGTGGACCTGAAGCCGGCTTCAGTGAGGAGCTGCTGGGCTTCCGCCACCGTCCTGTTTGCCACGGCCGGGATGGTGGCCGCAGCCCCCGGGCCCATGCCGAAAAACCAGCCGGCTCCCGTGGCGAGCAGGGCCGCGAGGACCAGGACCACCACCCACAGGACGCCCCGCCGTCGGGCACTGCCTTCGCGGAGTGAACGCACGGGGGTCGCGGCCGCGCGCGCCCTTGCCTTCTCGTCTTCCTTCCCGGCCTTGCGCTGTGCCCGCTTGCTCAGCTGCGGTGCCGGGGGCGCCCAGGGCTCCTCAACGTCCTCGCCGGGAGGGGTGAGGATATGGCTGCCCGGGGCGGCGCCGCGGTCCGGCTGCAGGAACTCCTGGCCCAGCGCCGGACCGTGGGCGGGCGGTGCCGGCCTGCCCGAGGGCATGACCGTGGTGGGGTTGCTGGTCCGCGTGATGAACTCCGTGTGGTTCCGGAAACCAGCTTCCTGGACCGGGGCGGTCTCCCGGGCATCGGGGGCGGCGGAGACTGCGGTCCCGGCGGCGGCCGGAGGATGCAGGTCCAGCTCGGAATCGGTCAGGTTTGTCCGGATGTGCCGCAGTTCCTGCAGAAGTGCATTCGCGTCCACCGGCCGGTTTTCGGGGTCGTTGGCCGTACACCATTGCACGAGTTCGTCCAGTTCGCCCGCCAGCCCGGGCACCAGCGCCGACGGCGGTCCCACTGTCCCGTTGACGTGCTGGTAGGCCACCTGGATGGGGACGTCGCCTTTGAACGGCTGTTGTCCGGTCAGCATTTCAAACAGCATGATGCCTACGGAGTAGACGTCGCTCCGCGCGTCTGCCGTCCGGCCCAGGACAATCTCCGGCGGGACATAGGCCACGGTTCCCATCAGCGTACCGGAGCTCGTGGACGTGGTCACCGCCCGGGCCAGGCCGAAGTCGCCGATCTTGATCCTGCCGTCGTCGGCGATCAGGACATTTTCCGGTTTCACGTCGCGGTGGATGAACCCGGCCGTGTGCGCAGCGGCCAGTCCTTCCACCACGGGATCAACCAGGGCAAGTGCCAGCCGCGGCGGCAGTGCGCCTTTGCTGTTGATGACGTCGCGAAGGGTGTGTCCCTTGATGTATTCCATGACCAGGTAGGCGGTGTGCCCGTCATGGCCCTGGTCCAGGACTCCCACAACATGGGGGTGGGAGAGCCGGGCCGCTGCCTTCGCCTCGCGCCCCAGCCTGCCGAGGAAGCTCTCATCCGCGGCCAGGTGCGGGTGCAGGACCTTCAGTGCGACATCGCGCTCCAGTCTCTGGTCCACGGCGAGGTAGACCGTGGACATTCCGCCGCGGGCAAGCCGGGACTGCACGGTGTAGCGGTTGTCCACCAGCGTTCCCACAAACGGGTCAGAGACGTGTTCCTGCACCCTTCGATCCTAGTCCCGCAATGAAAAGGGTCCGAACCCGTCATCGGTCCGGACCCTCCCCACAGCTGTCCCCGTATCCCCGCAGTAGGTGCCCAAAGGGGCTATGCGAAGTTCTTCCGGTGGGCCTTGATGGCAGCCACGTACGCCTTCGTGTCGTCGTACATGCCGTACTTGCTGACGGAGTACTGGCCCTGGTAGTACCCCGCAATGGCGTTGTCTTCGTCCTTGCTGGTTGCCAGGAGCTGCCGGATGATCGCGACGCCGGCAGTTGCGTTGTCGTACGGGTCCAGGAGGTTCAGCTTCCGCCCCACGAGGTCCGAGGCCCACTGGCCAGAGCTGGGGATCACCTGCATGGTGCCGATTGCGTTGGCGGGGGAGACGGCGCGCTGGTCGAAGCCAGACTCCTGGTGGGCGAACGCGAGGGCCAGTGCAGGATCGACGCCCATGCGCCGCGCAGTGTCGGCCACGATGTTGCGCATCTCGGCGCGGGACGGAACCGGAGCCGCGTTTAGGAGCGCTTTGTTCTCGTTGGCCGAGCTGACCACGGCGGGCGGATAGCTGAATCCCAGGAAGGAACTCGGTACCAGCGGTGTGACTGCCGCCGCAGGCTGGGGGGCGGGTGCCTGGCCGGGAGCGCCGGGAATGACCAGCTTGTTGCCCGGGTAGATGACGGTGCCCATGTTCATCTGGTTGGCGGACAGGAGCTCGGAGAGCTTGACGTTGTGCCGTGCCGCGATGGCATAGAGGCTGTCACCGGCCTTGACGGTGTAGGAGCCGGTAGCCGGAGCAGGGGTGGCTGCTGAATTTGCCAGCACCGCGGCGGGTGCCGGCGCTGCGGCGGGGGCAGCCGGTGCGGGCTGCCCGCCGCCCACCTTGATCTTCTGCCCGGGGTGGATGATCGAGCGCATGTTGAGGTTGTTCCAGCTGAAGACTTCGGAGAGGCGCACGTTGTGACGGGCGGCGATCGCCCCCAGCGTGTCCCCGGGCTTCACCGTGTAGGTGGCACCCTCACCGGTTGCAGGTGCTGCCGGTGCGGGCGCAGCGGCGGGCGCGGCCGGTGCTGCCGGTTCCCCGGAAAGCTTGATCTTCTGTCCCGGGTAGATCAGGGTGTTCGCCTGGAGGTTGTTGAGCCGCAGGACTTCCCCGGTGTTCAGGCCGTAGCGCCCGGCAATGCTGCTGATGGTGTCGCCCCGGGCAATGGTGTATTCAGCGGGTGCCGACGGCTGTGCCGGCTTGAAAGTGGGAATGGTAGTGGAGACAGCAGCGGCTGGAATGTGTGCCGCCTTCGCCTGTGCAGCCTGTGCTTCCATGGCCGCAGCCAGGGTTGCAGGAACGGCGCGGGCAGGCTTTTCCGCAGCAGCAGGCTCGGCCACAGCCAGGGAGGACAATACGACCGCGGGCAGTGCCGCTGTGGTGGCGGCAATCATTGGCAGGCTCGGCTTGGGTGGCCGCTTGGGCGAGCGGGACATTGTCATGGAAAAAATCCTCTTCTCAACTGCGGGCGCGGACGGGGATGCCGCTGACATTCTTGATACTAGTGTTACTCAAGTTATTACTGTTACTAGCGTTAACACTGTGAATCTCTCATGAATCCGGAAATAGCACAAGAATTCCGGGAATCCCGGCAAGGAAAGATTTTCGGGAGTGTCCGCAGGTCAGGAGGCGGGTCTCGGTCTATTGACTAGGCGCCCGGGGGCCCACCGTGGCAACCTTGATCCGTGAGTAATGTAGAAGACCTTGTGGGCGAATGGTTGCCCCTTCCCGACGTAGCCCGCCTTTTGGATGTTTCCATCACCAAGGTGCACAGCCTTATTGATGAGCGGGCACTGGCCGCATTAAGGGTGGGGGAACGCAATATCCGTTCCGTGCCCGCGGAATTCATCCAGGATGGGCAGGTAGTCGACAGCCTTAAAGGGACAATTGTGGTCCTCTCCGATGCCGGGTATTCGGACGAGGACCTGATCATCTGGCTGTTCACCCAAGACGAATCACTGCGTGGCCGTCCTATCGACGCGCTGCGGGAGGGCCGCAAGACCGAGATCAGGCGCCGGGCCCAGACCCTCGCCTGGTGACAAGCAGCCCTAGGAGGCGCGGCTGACGGTAGCCTCAGCCAGCCTCCGCAGGGCTGTCTTGGGCAGTTCCTCAAGCGGAAGGGCCTCCAGCGCCTCAAACGCCGCCGAGCCGAACTCGTTGATCAAAACCTCCGTGGCCTGCAGTGCACCGGATTCCTCGATGATCCTGCGGATCTCCGCCACGTCGTCATCCGAAAGATCCGGGCTGCCCAGCCTGGCGTCGATGAATGCGGACTCCGCAGGTGTTGCCTGGTCGAGTGCGAGGGCCACCAGGACGGTCCGCTTGCCTTCGCGCAGGTCGTCCCCGGCAGGCTTTCCGGTAGTGAGCGGGTCACCGAAGACACCCAGGACGTCGTCCCGCAACTGGAAGGCCTCGCCCAGGGGCAGCGCAAAAGCTGAATATCCACGCAGCAGGTCATTGGAGGCACCCGCCAGGGCACCGCCGAGGGCAAGGGGGTGCTCAGTGGAGTACTTGGCGCTTTTGAAGCGGATGATTGACTGGGCCCGGCTGACGGCGCCGGCCCGGTCCCGGACAGGGCCTGCCACTTCCTCCAGGATGTCCAGGTACTGGCCGGCCATGACTTCTGCGCGCATGAGGTTGAAGATCAGCCTCGCCCTGCTTCCCGAGGCTGCCCGCTCGCCGATGTCCGTGAAGGCTTCCTCGCTGAAGGACAGGCACAGGTCGCCGGCGAGGATGGCGGCCGCCTGGCCGAACCGTTCGCTGTCCAGCGCCCAGCCCTGGTCACCGTGCAGTTGGCTGAACCGGCGGTGCACGCTCGGTCCTCCCCGCCGGGTGTCCGACCGGTCGATGATGTCGTCATGGATGAGGGCGGCGGCCTGGAACAGCTCCAGGGCGGCACCTGCAGTCACTACTTCCACGGCATTGGCTTCGCCGCCTGCGCCGCGCCAGCCCCAGTAGCACATCAGGGCCCGCAGGCGCTTGCCGCCTGTGACCAGGTTGGATATGGAGCCCATGATCGGGTCGATATCCGGGGAGATGGCAGACATGACAGACTGCCGCGATGTCAGGAATCCGGTGAGTTCACCGGCCACCGCCGCGACGTAGTCTGCCTGTTCGTGCCGCAGTTGCTCCGCGGCCGTCACTTGGCTGACTCAGCTGCCACGTTGGCGCCGATGGTGAAGGTGGATACACCAGCGGCTTCCACCACCGCGACGTTCACAGTTTCGTTGTCGCCCCGGACAAAGTCCTTGGATGCCACTGCCCCCACCGCGTCGCCGGGGACCGCCTTGAAGCCCTGCCCCTCGAGGGTCTTGGTGTAAAAATCGAGTACGGCGGCTGGAGGTGCTCCCACCGTTGCCACCAGGGCGGCGGTGGCGGGGGTTGATGCCTTGTCGAAGCTGCTGGACACCACAGTGGCACCAGGCATGAGGGGCAGCAGTTGCTGGGGGAAGCCCTCCACCACGGCGCCGACGGTGGCGGAGGTATTGGGCGAAGCGGACGGGCTGGGCGAAGCCGTCAGGGTGGACTGCGTGGCGGCCGGCGCGGACGTGGCGGAAGTGGATCCCGGTGCCTCTGACGGAGTGGGGCTGCAGGCTGCCAGCGCCAGGGCTGCACCGGCAGCGAAGGCGGCCAAGCCCGCAGGCTTGAGGTTTCCAAAGACCGTCACAGGGATTTTCCTCCTGGAGTTGATGCCGGATGCAGCCTCCAGTTTAGTCAGTACCGGCAGCTAGGATTGCAGTCGTGGGGCCAGACCGTACCAATCAGCCAGCCGCTGCCCGCGTTCCGGGCCGCAGGCGCAAGTGCATCATGCACGTGGATATGGATGCCTTTTTCGTCTCGGTGGAACTGCGGACGCGTCCGGAACTGCGCGGTAAACCTGTGATCGTCGGTTTTCCGGGAGAGCGCTCGGTAGTCCTCTCCGCGTCCTACGAGGCCCGGGCCTTCGGTGTGAAATCCGCCATGCCCATGGCTGTTGCTGCCAGGATGTGTCCGCAGGCGGTGATCATCGAGCCGCGCCACAAGCTGTACTACGACGTCTCCGCACAGCTGATGGCCATCTTCGGGTCCATCACCGAACTCGTTGAGCCGTTGAGTGTCGACGAAGCCTTCCTCGATGTCAGCGGAGCCCTCCGCCGGCTCGGTCCGCCGAGGGGTATCGGAGAATTGGTCCGCCGGCAGGTTGCCTCGGAGCTGGGCATTACCGCTTCCGTGGGGATAGCCGAGACCAAGTTCGTGGCCAAGATTGCCTCCACCCGGTGCAAGCCTGACGGCCTGCTGCTCATCGGGCCCGATGAAACAGTGCCGTACCTGCACAGCCTGCCGGTCGGCGCGCTGTGGGGCGTGGGGGCGAAGACGGCCGAGGTCCTGGCCAAAATGGGGATCCGGACGGTTGCGGACGTGGCGGCAACGCCCGTGTCAGCACTCCGGAAGACACTGGGTGCCACCGGTGAACACGTCCATCAGCTCTCCTGGGGCATCGACCCCGCCCGGTGACCCCGGTGCGGCTGGAAAAAGTATCGGGGCAGAAGAGACGTTCGCCACGGACACCGCTGACCAGGCGGTCCTGCACCGAGAACTGCTCCGGCTGTCGCACCGTACCGCCGCGCGGTTGCGCGCTTCGGGAATGGTGGCGCGGACTGTTGCCTTGAAACTCCGCTTCGCGGATTTCTCCACTATCACCCGCAGCCGGACAGTACCCACGCCGGTGGACAGCGCCCAGCTCATCTACGCGGTGGTCCTCCAGCTGCTGGAGGCGGCGGGAAACAGGGGCATGGCTGTGCGCCTCGTGGGAGTAAGGGCGGAGCAGCTGGAGGATGCCTCCCGGACATCCCTCCAGCTCAGCATTGACCGCCGGGATGACAACTGGCGTGCGGCGGAACAGGCGCTCGATGAGGTAGCCAGAAGATTCGGCAACAAGTCGGTATTGCCGGCCCGTTTGATGGAGCCGGGAACGGGCGCCTGACCAGGGCCAGGTCCCTGTCCGCAGGCCGTCCACGAAGCCGATTGCCGTCTTTCAGAACAGCCCTCAACAAACTATCCTTAGAGATACATAGTTTTTGAGTGACTGGACTTACTGCCGGACCCTCTTGGACATGCTCCCGCTCCCGCGGCTGTATGCCTGGTTTCCGTTTTTGCCAATGCCGGCAAAGCGGGAACCACTAAGGAACAACAGTCGTTAATGGTGCAGAAGTAGTGGCTGGGAACCAGCCCGGACGTTGGCCTACAAAAGGAGGTCGTGATGCCGCTGTCGGAGCACGAACAGAAGCTGCTTGAGCAGCTTGAGAAGCAGCTTCACGAGGATGACCCGAAGTTCGCGAATTCCATGGGGTCCGACCCCGGACGGTCCTGGTCCACGCGGCATGTGGTGATCGGCGTCCTCTGCGCACTGGCTGGCGTCTTCCTGCTGTTGGTGGGTGTCACGCTGCAGAACATCTTCGTCGGCGTCCTGGGCTTCATCGTGATGGGCGGCGGCGTTTACTTTGCCACGATGCGAAGTTCGGCCGCGGCAAAACCTGTTCCAAATCCGGCAGCGGAAAGTCCGGCAAACAGAGGAGCTCCTTCATGAGCAGCCTTGAAGAGCGCTGGGATGAAAGGCGCAGGGGCGAGCAATAACCGCCCGGGCCCTGGCCCCTCCACTTTCCACCCCTGCTGGGGTGGGCAATTCAAAAAAAGATCCCCGAAAGGGGATCTTTTTTTGCTTTAAGCCTTCTTTCCAGCCCTCGGCTCCCACTGTCCCTTCGTGGCTCCTGCGGGCATGTCAACAGGCGCGCCGGGCCGTGCTTCGGAAGGTGGGGACTGGGTAAAAGCCCTCCACTTTCCACCACCAGCCCAAAATCCGCGCCGTTTCGGGGTCAAGTTCCCATTACTTCCCTCGGCCTGGGCGCGTTTTGCGTTGACTGTGGGGGAAAGTGGAGTAATGTGGAGGACATAAGAGGGTGGTTGCAACATTGGGGATGTGCAGTTCCTGACAGCGGACAGGCGGTGGGCCAGTGTTTCTGGGCACGCACTCGCCACGTCTGGATGAAAAGGGACGGATCATTCTCCCCGCTAAGTTCCGCGAGGAACTTGCCAGCGGGCTGGTGCTCACGAGGGGCCAGGAACGATGCATCTACGTCTTCAGTGAGAAGGAATTTGCACGGGTCCATGAGCAGATGCGGGAGGCACCAATCTCCTCCAAGCAGGCCCGTGACTACATCCGCGTTTTCTCTCTGGAGCCTCTGACGAGGTACCTGACAAGCAGGGGCGCGTGACTATTCCACCCGCGCTCCGGGAGTACGCAGGACTCGGCAGGGAGCTTGCCGTTATCGGGGCGGGTTCGCGGGCCGAGATCTGGGACGCCCAGGCTTGGAATGAATACCTCGCTGAGAAGGAAACTGCCTTCTCGGAAACTGATGATCCCATTCCGGGCATTCTCTGAAATCCCGGATAAGCAACAGGAGTTTCTTGGACGAGATCTCCAGCCGCCCATCGGCTGGCCAACCTGACTCACTTCCCCGGAGCCAGGCGGGCGGGTTGATAGGCGCGGATGGGGATCTCGCCCAAGAAGCGGGTACGGCGACCACCACGGCGAGAAAGGACGAGGCATGAACGAACAACCGAAGCCCACGTCCGAACGCCATGTGCCGGTCCTGCGGGACCGGTGCATCAATTTGCTGGCCCCGGGATTCGAGGCGGCCAGGCTGCGCGGCGAAACGCCCGTGGCAATAGATGCCACCCTTGGCATGGGCGGCCACTCCGAGGCGATGCTCCAGCGTTTCCCGGACCTCCACCTCATCGGCATCGACCGGGATGAGGAAGCCCTGGCCCTCGCCGGGGAGCGCCTGGCGCCGTTCGAAGCCCGCACGGACCTGGTCCACGCCGTCTACGACGAGATCCAGGACGTCCTCGAGGACCTGGGCGTGCCGGAAGTCCACGGGATCCTGATGGACCTGGGCGTTTCCTCACTGCAGCTCGACGAGCGGGAGCGCGGCTTCGCCTACTCCTTCGACGCCCCCCTTGACATGCGCATGGACACGAGCCGTGGCCAGACCGCGGCAGACGTGGTCAACAATTACAGCGAAGAAGAGCTGGTCAGGATCATCCGGAAGTGGGGCGAGGAGAAGTTCGCCGGCCGGATAGCCAACCGCATCGTCACCGCCCGGGCGGAGACACCCTTCACCACCACCGGGCAACTGGTGGACCAGATCCGTGCGGTTGTGCCGGCGGGGGCCGCGAAGTCCGGGGACACCCGGCCAAGAGGACGTTCCAGGCCCTGCGCATCGAGGTTAACGAAGAACTCGATGTGCTGGAGCGGGCCGTCCCGGCAGCAGTCGACTCCACCGCATTGGGCGGGCGCATCGTCGTGATGTCCTACCACTCGCTGGAGGACAAGATCGTGAAGAGCGTCTTCCAGTCCCGCTCCAAATCCTCGGCGCCCCTCGGCTTTCCCGTGGAGCTCGAGGAGCACAAACCGGAACTGAAAACCCTGACCAAAGGCACCGAGGTACCTACCGCCGCCGAAATCGCCGAAAATCCGCGGGCAGCCTCAGCAAGGCTGCGTGCGGCTGAACGAATCAGAGCCAGGAGAGCTGTATGAGCACCGCTGCCGTCAAGAACTTTCCCGTCGTCTCCGGCAGTTCGGCAGCCAGCAGCAGCCTGCCTGCAGGATCACCAGGTGCCGGCCGGAAGGGCCGCACGCCGCTCTCCGTGGTCCGCAGCATGCCCCGGAAGCGCCGCGCCCCCTTCGTGGTGCTGTGCTTTGCCTTGCTTGCCGTGGCGCTGATCGCTGTCCTGGTCCTGAACATCTCGGTCTCCACCGCGCAGTACCAGCTCGTGGAACTGCGCGCCAGGCAGAGCACCCTGACCAAGCAGAACCAGGACCTCACCCAGCAGGTGCAGAACTTCGAGGCTCCGCAGAACCTGGCCGCCAAGGCCAAGGACCTGGGCATGGTGGCGTCCACCGTCAAGGGCCAGATCGATCTGTCCACCCTTTCCGTGACGGGCAAGGCGACACCGGCAGTTAAGGGCGGCTCCGAGGGTGCAGTCATCCCTGCCCCGGCCGTCGCCGGCCAGCTCCTGGTGGTCCCGCCGGCAACAAAGGGGGAGCCGCTGGAGAGCCGCAAACCGGTGGAAGCGGCAGCGCCCGCAGCCCAAACCCCCGCCGCGGACGCTCCCGCCGGCCAGGCCAAGGAACAGACCCAGCCGCCGGCAGCTCCGCCCGCCCCGTCGGCACCCCCCGGTTGAGCTTCATGGCGGCACGGTACCCGTGCCGCAGCAGAAGGTCCCGGGGCAGTAGCCAGGACATCCGGCAGGTAACAGGGACTAACAGCAAGGAATTCCACGGTGGCGCAGAGGACCGGCAAACCGGCAGACAAGGTACCCAACGCCACCCGGCGGCTGCGCCTGGGGCTCGGCATCATGCTGACCCTCCTGCTGGTGGTGGGCGGCAAGCTCTTCCTGGTCCAGGGACTGGATGTTGGCGGCATGGCAGCGGCCGCCCTCGACAAGCGGATGACCGAGACAGTCCTGCCGGCCGAGCGGGGAAGCATCCTGGACTCGAACGGCACCGTCCTGGCCAACAGTGTCATCCGCTACAACGTGGTGGTGGACCAGCGGGTCAACACCAAGACCGAAACCTTCAAGCGGCTCGACGAAGCCAACGAAAAGCTGGTGGACGTGTCCCGGGACCAGGGGCTCACCGAATTAGCTGCCGCCCTGGGGATGGACAAGGACGCCATCCGTGAAGCCGTGACCGGTGAGCGGCCGTACTACATCGTGGCCAAGGACGTGAAGCCGGACGTTGAAGACCGCATCTCGAAACTGCAGATCCCGGGCATCGTCACGGAAGGCGTCAGCAAGCGCGTTTATCCCAACGGTTCCGTGGCCGGCGGCATTATCGGCTTCCTGAAGGACGGCAGCACCGGCCAGGCAGGCATCGAGCAGACCCAGGATGAACTTCTTCGGGGCAAGGACGGCAAGCGGCTCTTCGAGATCGGGGCGGACGGCCTGCGGATCCCGGTCGGCATGGACGAACTGACGCCGCCGCAGGACGGCAAGGACATCAAGCTCACCATCAACTCGGATCTTCAGTACTTCGCCCAGCAGGCCATCCAAAGCCAATCGGACAAGCTCGGCGCCGAGTGGGGCAGCATCATCGTGATGGATGCCAAGACGGGGGACCTGGTGGCCATGGCGGACACCAATGCCCCGGACCCCGAATGATCCCGGCAGGGTGGCCGCCAAGGACCGCGGAGTGCGGGCCGTCACGGCCGCCTACGAGCCCGGATCCGTACAGAAGATGATGACGGTTGCCGCCCTGATCGAGGAGGGAAAAGCCAGTCCGCTGGACACGTTCACCCTGGGTCCCTCCTACACCGTGGACGGCCAGACGTTCAGCGACTCCTTCGCCCACGGCACTGAGGAACGGACCCTGGCCGGCATCCTCGGCTATTCGATGAACACCGGCACGGTGATGGCCGGGCAGCGGCTCAGCAAGCAACAGCGTTACGAATGGCTGCAGAAGTTCGGTATCGGCGAGGCGCCGGACATCGGGCTTCCCGCCGAAGCGTCCGGCATCCTGACCCACTGGGAGCAATGGGACGGCCGGCAGGAATACACGGTCCTGTTCGGGCAGGGGGTGTCCCAGTCCACCCTGCAGACGGTGCGGGCGTTCCAGTCCATTGCCAACAACGGGGTCATGCTCCAGCCGCGCCTGATCGACTCCTATGTTTCGCCCGACGGCGCGGAGGAGAAGGTGCCCGCAGCGCCCTCGCGGCGGATCGTCTCGGAGGACACGGCCGAGCAGGTCCAGGACATCCTGGAGAGCGCCGTCACCGAAGGCCAGATCAAGGATGCCGGCATTGACGGCTACCGCGTGGGGGCGAAGACGGGCACCTCGGAGTCACCGTGCGATGACGGCGCCGGCTACTGCGGCTACACAGCTTCCCTGGTGGGCATGGCCCCCATGGATGATCCGCGGTTTATTGTTGAGGTGGTACTCCAGCGGCCCAAGGGCAGCATCTACGGGATTACCAACGGGCCGGTCTTCCGGTCGGTGATGAGCCAGGCACTGCGGACGTATAACGTCCAGCCGTCCACCGGCGAGCCGACCAGGCTGCCCCAGTTCGCCAAGTAGCATCCCGGCCTGGAGCCCGGACCAGCAGCCCGCTGATCCGGTCCCCTCTGCGCCGGCCACTTTCCACTAGCACCATCGGAGATCCCTTGTCTGAGTTCACCCCGCCCCAGGACAGCGCCGCTCCTGCCACCAATGCCCGGTTCCGGCCTTCGGCCGTGGAGGCGCTGCCGCTCGGCAGCATTGGTGACGCTGTGGGCGTCAGCGTTCCCGGACCCGATGCGGAAACATCAGTGACCGGCATCTCCCTTGACTCCCGGGCAGTGGAACCTGGCGATCTCTACGTTGCGCTTCCCGGTGCTGCCCGCCATGGCGCCGATTTCGCCGCCCAGGCGATTGAGGCGGGGGCGGTGGCGGTGCTGACGGACGAGGCCGGCGCGCGGATGCTGGCATTGTCCGCAGAAACGCCGGTGCCCGTGCTGGTCGTGGACGCCCCGCGCAATGTGGTGGGGCCGTTGTCGGCCCTGATCTACCGCAGCCAGTCAGGTGCCGACCGGTCCCTGCAGCTGTTCGGTGTCACCGGCACGAACGGCAAGACCACCACGACGTACTTCATCGCCTCCCTGCTGGCCGCCCTTGGCAAGCGGGCCGGGCTGATCGGCACCATCGAGATCCTTGCCGGCGGCGACCCCATTCCAAGCCTGCTCACCACGCCGGAGTCGACCGACGTGCACGGGCTGCTGGCGCTGATGCGCGAACGGGGACTGGCCGCCGCTGCCATGGAGGTTTCCTCCCACGCCATCTCCTACCAGCGGGTGGACGGGCTGATGTTCGACGTCGCCGGCTTCACCAACCTCACGCAGGACCACCTCGACCTGCACCACACCATGGACGACTACTTCGCCACCAAGGCTGAGCTGTTCACGCCCGGCAGGGCACGCAAGGCTGTTGTGACGGTCGACGACGAGTGGGGCCGGCGCCTTGCCGGCGCCACGGCGGTGCCGGTCACCACCCTCGGCACCGTGCCGGGGACTGCGGCGGACTGGACAGTCGCCTCGGCGTCCCCGCGCGGACTGGGCACGGAGTTCACGCTTCACGGTCCACAGGGCACCGAACTGCGCCTCCACACCGGCCTTCCCGGAAGCTTCAACGTGGCCAACGCCGCCCTCGCGGCACTCATGGTGCTCCAGTCCGGCGTTGAACCCGCGGACCTGCAGGCAGCCCTGGACGCCGCGGATCCCTTCACCGTGGCGGTCCCCGGCCGCATGCAGCTGATCTCCGAGGAACCGGCTGCGGTGGTGGACTTCGCGCACAACACCGATGCGCTGGCAAGGGCCCTGGACGCGGTCCGTTCGCCGCAGCCGGATTCCCGGCTCATCGTGGTCTTCGGCGCCACCGGGCAGCGGGACCAGGGCAAGCGGCCGGCCATGGGTGCCATCGCGGCGCGGCTTGCGGACACCGTCATCGTCACCGACGACGACCCCCACGACGAGGACGCGGCCGCCATCCGCCGGGACGTCCTGGCCGGGGCGCAGGAGGAGAAGGCCAGCGAGGGCCTGACGTGCGAACTGCTGGAGGTGTTTCCCCGTGACGAGGCGATCCGCCGGGCAGTGGAGCTTGCGCGGCCGCAGGACACCATTCTTGTTGCAGGACGCGGCCACGAGGTCTGGCAGGAAGTGAAGGGCGTCAACCTTGCCCTCGATGACCGGGTGGAACTGCGGAGCGCCTTGACAGCCAGGGGATTCAACGTTCTCCAAGACGACCGGATAGAGTCCTAGACCGAGATGATTGCATTTACTGCGGCGGAGATCGCCGAAATCACCAGCGGGCGCCTGGACGCCGATCCCGGAATCACGCCCCTTACGGTGGTTACGGATTCACGCGAAGCCACAACAGGTTCGCTTTACGTCGCAAAGCCGGGCGAGTTCGCGGACGGCCACGACTTCCTCCCGGCCGCTTTTGAAGCCGGGGCTGTCCTGGCCCTTGCCGAGCGGCCCGTGGCCGGGCCGGATGGGCTTCCATACCCCTCCATCCTGGTTCCCGACGCCGTCCTGGCCATGGGTGCGCTGGCGGCAGAGGCCGTCCGCAGGATCCGTGCGGCGAGGGCTGCAGCAGGCGGGGAACTGACAGTGGTGGGCATCACCGGCTCCGCCGGAAAGACCACCACCAAGGACCTGCTGGCCGGAATTTTCTCTGCCCACGGCAACACCGTGGCGCCGCAGGGGTCCTACAACGGCGAGGTCGGAGTGCCGCTCACCGTGTTCCGTGCGGACACCGACACCCGCTACCTGGTGATCGAGATGGGTGCCACCGGCATCGGGCACATCCGCTACCTGGCTGAGATGGTCAAGCCTGATATCGGGGTTGTCCTCGGCGTCGGGACTGCGCATGCCGGTGAGTTCGGGGAGTGGAGAACATTGCCCTGGCCAAGGGCGAGATGGTAGAGGGCCTTTCCGCCGCCGGAACGGCCATCATCAACCTCGACGACGACAGGGTGGCCGCGATGCGCAGCCGCACCACGGCTACGGTGCTCGGCTTCTCCGCGGAAGGTCGCGGCGACGCCGCCGTCCAGGCCCTCAAGGCCGACACCAACGCCGGCGGCAATCCGGAGTTCGACCTCCTGCTGCCGGACGGCGACGGGCCGCACCACGTCTCCAGCCGCCTCATCGGCGCCCACCACACGGCCAACCTCCTTGCAGCGGCGGCCGCGGCCTTTGCCGCAGGCATCCCCGGCGCGGACATCGCCTCCGGGCTGAGCAGCCAGACGGCTGCCAGCCGCTGGCGGATGGAACGGACCGACCGGGCCGACGGCGTCACCGTCATCAACGACGCCTACAACGCAAACCCGGAGTCCATGCGGGCCGCCCTCCGGACCCTCGCCGACCTGGGGCGCGGACGGCGCACCTGGGCCGTCCTCGGCGCCATGCTTGAACTCGGGGACGACTCCATCCGGGAACACACCGCCGTGGGCACCCAGGTGGTCCGGCTCAACATCTCCCGGCTGGTAGTGGTGGGCCGCGAAGCGCGTCCCCTCTACGTTTCTGCCGTGCAGGAAGGGTCCTGGGGGGACGAATGCATCTTCGCGGAGACTGCCGAGGAAGCCTTCGAACTCCTGAACGCGGAACTCCAGCCCGGGGACCTGGTGCTGTTCAAGTCCTCCAACAGCGTGGGACTGCGCCATTTAGGCGATCGGATAGCATTACCCCCAACCCGCCAACCCGCCGATGAAAGGAGCACTCTGCTGTGATTGCACTTTTGATCGGCGCCGGGCTCGCCCTGCTGTGCGCCCTGGTGGGAACACCGCTCTTCATCCGGCTCCTGGTCCGCCGCGGCTACGGCCAGTTCATCCGCGACGACGGTCCTACCTCGCACCACACCAAGCGCGGAACGCCCACCATGGGCGGAACAGTTGTGGTGGCCGCAGTCCTGCTGGCCTACGGACTCACCCACCTCATCATGTTCATGATGAATCCGGACTCACCCGGTCCGTCCGCGTCAGCCCTCATCCTGCTCTTCCTGATGGTGGGAATGGGGCTCGTCGGCTTCCTTGACGACTTCATCAAGATTTCGCGGCAACGCAGCCTGGGCCTCAACGCCAAGGCTAAGCTCATCCTGCAGGCCGCGGTGGGCATCATCTTTGCCGTGCTGGCCCTCAACTTTCCGAACGAGGACGGACTGGCGCCGGCGTCCACCAAGATCTCGCTGGTCCGGGACTTGCCCTGGCTGGACCTGGCTTTCGGCGGAACCGTCCTGGGCGCCATCCTTTTCGTGATCTGGTCCAACCTGATCGTCACGGCCGCCACCAATGGCGTCAACCTCACGGACGGCCTCGATGGGCTGGCGGCCGGTGCTTCCGTCATGGTCTTCGGCGCCTACACCCTGATGGGCATCTGGCAAAGCAACCAGGCCTGTGGTTCCCCGAGGGAAGCCGGCAGCGGCTGCTACTCCGTGCGGGATCCCCTTGACCTCGCGCTGCTGGCGGCCATCATGAGCGCGGCCCTGGTGGGCTTCCTCTGGTGGAACACCTCACCGGCCAAGATCTTCATGGGCGACACCGGATCGCTTGCCATCGGCGGCGCCATCGCCGGCTTCGCCATCCTGTCCCGGACCGAACTGCTGCTTGGAATCATCGGCGGCCTCTTCGTCCTGATCACCCTGTCCGTCATCATCCAGGTGGGCTACTTCAAGGCCACCGGAGGCAAACGCGTCTTCAAAATGGCACCGCTGCAGCACCATTTCGAACTCAAGGGCTGGGCGGAAGTGACGGTGGTGGTCCGTTTCTGGATCCTGGGCGGACTGTTCGTGGCCGTGGGCCTTGGCATCTTCTACGCTGAATGGGTTGTATTGCTGTGACCGTTTCCCCCCGCCTGCAGAACCTCGTTTCCTGGGACTCCGACTGGAGCGGCCTGCGCGTGGCCGTCACCGGCATCGGCGTTTCCGGTTTCGCCGCGGCCGACACCCTGATCGAACTGGGTGCCCGCGTGGTGGTGGTGGACGCCGCCACCACCGAGAAAGCCAAAGCCCATGCCGAGACCCTGAAGATCGTCGGCGCAGCCGACGTCCTGCTGGGGGAGGACGCAGTCTCCCGGATCCCCCGGATCGACGGCGAACTTCCGGAGCTTATTGTCACCTCGCCGGGCTGGCGGCCCGACCAGGCGCTCCTCGCTGCCGCGGCCCGTGCCCACATCCCCGTCTGGGGCGACGTGGAGCTTGCCTGGCGGGTACGGACCAGGGAAGGCCGGAAGACCGCCGACTGGCTCGCCATCACCGGCACCAACGGGAAGACCACCACGGTGGGCCTCACCGAGTCGATGCTCCGCGCGGCCGGACTCAAAGCCGTCGCCGTGGGAAACGTGGGCACGCCCATCCTCGATGCCATCCGGGACCCCGTAGAGTACGACGTCTTCGCTGTCGAACTGTCCAGCTTCCAGCTGCACTGGGCCGAATCGCTCTCCCCGGTGGCAAGCGTCTGCCTCAACGTCGCCGAAGACCATGTGGACTGGCACGGCTCGTACGACTCATACCTGGCGGACAAGGCAAAGGTCTACGAGCAGACCCAAAAAGCCTGCCTGTACAACGCTGAACAGTTTGAGACCGAGCGCATGGTGGAGAACGCCGACGTCGTGGAAGGATGCCGGGCCATCGGGTTCACCACGGTCACGCCCGCCATCAGCATGCTCGGCGTGGTTGAAGGGCTCTTGGTGGACCGGGCCTTCATCGAGGAACGCAAGGACAGCGCGGCCGAGCTCGCGTCGATGAAGGACCTCGGCGCCTTCGCGCCCCGCCACATGGTGGCCAACGCCCTCGCTGCCGCCGGACTGGTCCGTGCCTACGGGGTGGATGCAGCCGCCGTGCGGCAGGGCATCCGGGACTACATCCCCGGGGACCACCGCATCCAGCCCGTGGCCCGCCACAACGGCGTACTCTGGGTCAACGATTCCAAGGCCACCAACCCACACGCGGCCTCGGCCTCCCTTGCCGCCTTCACCAATGTGGTCTGGATAGCGGGGGGGCCTGTCGAAGGGCGTCTCCTATGACGACCTGGTGCGTGAGCACGCCTCCCGGCTGAAAGCCGTGGTGCTGATCGGCAAGGACACCTCGGTCCTCACCGCCGCCCTCCAGCGACACGCGCCGGATGTCCCGGTGATCGAGGCCGTACCGGGCGACACTGAAGAAGTGCAGACTGCCGCAGCGGGTGCCGACGAATCAGGTTCCCCCTTGTCCGGGGAACAGGTAATGTCGCTGGCCGTTGCGTCCGCCGCCCGGCAGGCCGCCTCCGGCGACACCGTGCTGATGGCTCCGGCAGCTGCTTCCATGGATCAGTTCTCTTCCTATGCTCACCGTGGTGACACATTCATCGCAGCTGTCCGCGGGCTGGTGGAAGGGCAGGGACAGACCGGCGAGGAGTAAGAATGGCCAGCACGCCCACCCGGCCGCCAGCCAAACGACAGGTCCGCACGCCCGGCCCCGGCTCCTCCGCAACGTCCGCAAGCCGGCAGGCAACCCTGCCCCGCAAACTGCGGAATGCGTACCGCAGGTTCTGGTCCGCCCTCGAGGGCAACGGAACCTCCCGGAACGGCTCCACGTACTACCTCATCCTGGGCTCCACCCTTGCCCTGACGGCAATCGGGATCATGATGGTCCTTTCCGCTTCCAGCGTCGAGTCCATCGCAGCGGGCAAGTCGCCTTACGGCGATGCCCTGAAGCAGGGCATGTTTGCTGCCATCGGCATCTTCACCATGTTCGTGCTTTCACGCATCAATGTGGTCTGGCTGAAGCGGCTCGCCTGGCCGGCGATCGGCATTGCCCTGGCGCTGCTGGTCCTGGTCCAGCTGGTGGGCGCCGAGGTCAACGGCAACAAGAACTGGATCGACCTGGGCGGCATCACCTTCCAGCCGTCCGAGGCGTCAAAGCTTGCTCTCGCCCTCTGGATGGCAACGGTACTGGCCATCAAGGGCCGGCTTCTGAGCCGCTGGCAGCACGTTGCCATTCCCGCCGTCCCCATGGCGGCCGCGGTTATTGTCCTGGTCCTGGTGGGCAACGACCTCGGCACCGCCATGATCATCATGATGATCACCGCTGCAGCGCTGTTCTTCGCCGGGGCGCCCCTCTACCTCTTCGGCATCGCCGGCCTGGCGGCGGCCGCCGGAACGGCCGTCATGGCCGTGACCAGCTCCAACCGGGTCTGCCGCATCACATCCTGGTGGACCGGTGAATCCTGTGCCGACGGCATCGACGCCAACTACCAGGCAACAAACGGCCTCTACGGACTGGCCTCCGGCGGCTGGTTCGGCGTGGGACTCGGCCAGAGCCGGCAAAAGTACAGCTGGATCCCGGAAGCCCACAACGACTTCATCTTCGCCATCATCGGCGAGGAACTCGGCCTGGTGGGCACCGTCGTCGTCCTGATCCTGTTTGCGATCCTCGGCGCGGCCATCTACCGCGTGGTGGTGGCCCAGGAGGACATGTTCCACCGGGTCCTTGCCGGAACCATCATGGTGTGGCTGCTGGGCCAGGCGACCGTCAACATGGCCGTCGTCACCGGGCTGATGCCCGTCATTGGCGTGCCCTTGCCTTTCATCTCCTATGGCGGTTCGGCCCTGCTGATGTCGCTCTGCGCCGTCGGCGTGGTGCTGTCGCTGGCCCGGGAGCAGATGGCGCCCGCCATCCGCCCCAAGAAGATGCTGAAGTTCAAGGGCAGGAGCCGCGGGGCTGCTGCGAAGAAGAAGACTGCAAGAAAGCGTGCCTGATCCGAGATGACTCCGAAAACCCCCTCGATCGTCCTGGCGGGCGGCGGAACAGCCGGCCACATCAGCCCACTCCTGGCCATCGCAGCAGCGGTGCGGAGTGCCTCCCCGCATGCTGCCCTGCTCGCCGTCGGAACACCCTCCGGGATGGAAACCCGGCTTGTCCCGGCCGCAGGGGTGGAACTCGCCACCATTGACCGCGTGCCGTTCCCCCGGAGACCCTCCGTGGACCTGGTCCGGCTGCCGGGACGCCTGGCCGGGGCCGTGCGCCAGGCGGGCGCCATCCTCGACAAGGCGCAGGCGGACGTCCTGGTGGGCGTCGGCGGATACGTCTGCACCCCGATGTACCTCGCTGCCCGGAAGCGGCGCATCCCCATCGTGATCCACGAGGCGAACGCACGGCCCGGCCTGGCAAACAGGGTTGGGGCGATGCTGACAAAGCGGGTCGCGGTCGCCTTCGACGGCACGCCGCTCCCGCATGCGGTGCACGTCGGTATGCCCATGCGCACCGGGATTTCCTCCCTCGACAGGTCTGCAGCACGGCCCGCCGCCAGGGCGGCACTGGGACTTGACCCGGACAAACCCACCCTGATCGTGACCGGAGGTTCCTCAGGCGCCCAGAGCATCAACCGGACCATCGGCGGCGCAGTCGGGCAACTGGCAGCCGCCGGCATCCAGACCCTGCACATCACCGGGCGCGGCAAGTCGGTCGTGGACGACGCCGGCAAGCCGATCACGACCGACGGCTACCGTCAGGTGGAATACGTCGACGGCATGGAGCTTGTCTACGCCGCCGCCGACGTGCTGCTGGCCCGGTCGGGAGCCGCAACTGTCTGCGAAGCAGCTGCGGTAGGAGTCCCTGCCGTCCTGGTGCCGCTGCCCATCGGCAACGGGGAACAGGCACTGAATGCCGCGGGCCTCGTGGCGGCCGGCGGCGCGCTGCTGGTTCCGGACCGGGACTTCAACGCCGGCTACGTCGCCCGGGAGCTGATACCGCTGGTCACCGACAAGGAACGGCTCGCCACCATGGCGGCCAATTCCTACCGGCTCGGCATTCGAAACGCCGACCAGCGCATGGCTGGTCTCATCCTGGAAGCGGTAACTGCATGAACCCCCACAACGCCGGCCTCGAATCCCCGGGCAGCCTGGAATCCCTCGGCAAGGTCCACTTCATTGGCGTCGGCGGCGTCGGAATGTCCGCCGTGGCGCGGATCATGGTGGCCCGCGGTGTCCCCGTCAGCGGCTCGGACGCCAAGGACCTTCCGGTCATGGCGGACCTGGCCGCGGCGGGTGCCCGCATCGCCGTCGGCTACGACGCTGCCAACCTGGGCGACGCGCAGACGGTGGTGGCCGGCTCGGCGATCCGCGCAGACAACCCGGAGCTTGCTGCCGCCAGGCAGGCAGGCCTGCCCGTGCTGCACCGCTCCGAGGCGCTTGCCGCCACCATGGGGGAGGACCTCGTGGTTACGGTGGCCGGAACCCATGGCAAGTCCACCACCACGTCCATGGTCACCGTCCTGCTGCAGGGTGCAGGGCTGGATCCCTCGTTCGCGATCGGTGCCAACGTGCCTGCCCTCGGTGTCAATGCCGCGCACGGGAACTCCGGAATCTTCGTCGCCGAGGCCGACGAGTCCGACGGTTCATTCCTGAACTACCGGCCCTGGATCGCGGTGGTCACCAACGTTGAGCCTGACCACCTGGACCACTACGGTACGGCGGAGGCGGTCTATGAATCCTTTGACCGTTTCACCGCACTGCTGCCCGCGGACGGCGTGCTGGTTGCCTGCGCCGACGACGCCGGGGCGCTGGCCCTTGCCGAAAGGACCAGGGAGCGCGGCAACACCCGCGTGGTCCTGTACGGCACCCGTGCCGGTTCGGACCTGGTACTGCACGACGACGGTCCCGGCAAGGTGTGGGTGTCCGGACCCGCGGGCCGCCTCGGACTTTCGCTGCAGGTGCCGGGGCGGCACAATGCGCTGAACGCCGCCGCCGCGTTCGCCGTGGCCCTCGAACTGGGCGTTGAACCCGCCGCCGCGGCCGCTGCACTGGCTGACTTCTCCGGGGCTGCCCGGCGCTTTGAACTGAAGGGATCCGCCAGGGGCGTCCGGGTCTTCGATGACTACGCGCACCACCCCACCGAAGTCCGCGCCGCCCTGACGGCAGCGCGGTCGGTGGCAGGGGAGCACAAAGTCCATGTGCTCTTCCAGCCGCACCTGTTTTCACGGACCCGGGAATTCGCCGGGAGTTCGCCGAGGCCCTCAACCTCGCCGATACCGCCCTGGTACTGGATATCTACCCCGCCCGCGAAGACCCGATTCCCGGCGTTTCCAGCCAGCTCATCGCCGATCATCTGGGCGCAGGCGGGAGGCTGGTTCCGGCGTCCGACGCTGTGGCAGCCCTCGCCGACGCGGCGAAGGAAGGCGACATCGTCCTGACGGCGGGCGCCGGTGACGTCACCGCGTACGGCCCGCTGATCGTCGAGGCCCTGCGTGCCTAGCTCGCGCCGGCCCACCTACCGGCCAGCCGGAAGGACGGGGAGCACAGCCACCGGCCCCGGCGGGAAAAACACGCCGGCTTCCGGGCGGCTGGACATGGGCGGCGATGACGTTATCTCCGCATCCCGCAGCCTTCCGGAAACAGCGCCGGACAAGCCTGCCGCAGCCAAAAAACCCGCGAGGGCCGCAAAACCGGCCGGTGAGGGCAAGCTCCGTTTCCCCGGGCTCCGGAAGGACAAGCCCGCAGAGCCGGCCGGCGGGGCCCCGAACGTCCTGGCATTTCCTGAACCAAAGGGAAAGCGGCGCAAGAGGAACCTGCTCATGGTGGCAGCTGCCGTGGTGGCGCTCGTTGCCGGGCTGCTGGCGGGAGCCGTCTACTCGCCTGTGCTGGCACTGGAATCCATCTCGGTCTCCGGCACGCGGCTGCTGACCCCTGAGCAGGTTCAGGGCGCGCTGGAGCCGCTGCGGGGCAAGCCCCTGCCGCAAATCACAGACGAGGAAGTGGGGCGGCTGCTTGAGCCGCTGGTCCAGGTGAAGTCCGTCTCGGCCGAAGCGCGGCCCCCGTCGGGACTGGCCGTTGCCGTGCGGGAGCGCGTGCCCGTGGCGCTGGTCAAGCAGGGGGAGCAGTACCAATTGGTGGACGTGGAAGGCGTGCAACTGGCCGCCACTGCGGATCCCGCCTCGGTCTCCCTGCCGGTGATTGACGGTGGTGCCGGGACGATCGGCCAGGACCTGTTCCGCGCCACGGCGGCCGTCCTGGGTGCGCTGCCGGCCGATGTCCTGGCCAAGCTCAGCAATGCCTCGGCACAGTCCGTGGACGCGGTTGAGCTCAAGCTCGTGGACGGCCAGACCATCATCTGGGGGAACGCATCGGAGAAGGAACTCAAGGCTAAAGTCCTGGAGGCGCTCCTCAAGGTTCCAGCCGACCCCAAAAACCCGGTCAAGGTGTACGACGTCAGCGTGCCCCGGCACCCGGTGACGCGGTGACCGGCATTCTTTCCGGTATTAATCCGACACGCGGACCCGGTTATTGAATGTGGGAACCAGAGGAAATACCGTCACAGACATGAGTTACTTGACATAACTATAACCTTCAAGTCGAAGGTTAAGGTTTCAGGCTTCAAGCTCTCCATCAGTTTTCGCAATAAACACGAACAAGGGACACGTAACGTGGCAGCTCCGCAGAATTACTTGGCCGTCATCAAAGTCGTCGGCATCGGCGGCGGTGGCGTGAACGCAGTCAACCGCATGATCGAGGTCGGCCTCCGGGGCGTTGAATTTATCGCCATCAATACGGACGCCCAGGCCCTGCTCATGAGCGATGCCGACGTCAAGCTGGACGTTGGCCGCGAGCTGACCCGTGGCCTGGGTGCGGGAGCCGATCCCGAGGTCGGCAAGCAGGCGGCCGAGGACCACGCTGACGAGATCGAGGAAGTGCTCCGCGGCGCGGACATGGTCTTCGTCACCGCCGGCGAAGGCGGCGGCACCGGCACGGGCGGCGCACCCGTCGTCGCCCGCATCGCACGTTCACTTGGCGCGCTGACCATCGGTGTTGTCACCCGTCCCTTCACCTTCGAGGGCCGCCGCCGGGCCGGATCCGCAGAAGCGGGCATCGACGCCCTCCGCGACGAAGTGGACACGCTGATCGTGATCCCGAACGACCGCCTGCTGTCCATCAGCGACCGCAACGTCTCGGTCCTGGACGCCTTCCGCTCGGCGGACCAGGTGCTGCTCTCCGGTGTCCAGGGCATTACGGACCTCATCACCACCCCCGGGCTGATCAACCTCGACTTCGCGGACGTCAAGTCCGTCATGCAGGGCGCCGGTTCCGCCCTCATGGGCATCGGTTCCGCCCGCGGCGAGGACCGTGCCGTCAAGGCCGCGGAACTCGCCATCGCCTCCCCGCTGCTCGAAGCTTCCATCGACGGCGCCCACGGCGTGCTGCTCTCCATCCAGGGCGGCTCGGACCTCGGCCTGTTCGAAATCAACGAAGCCGCCCGCCTGGTCCAGGAAGTTGCCCACCCCGAGGCAAACATCATCTTCGGCGCCGTCATCGACGACGCCCTGGGTGACGAGGCGCGCGTCACCGTTATCGCCGCCGGGTTCGACGACGTCAAGGCGACCTCGCCGTCGATGGACCAGTCCCAGCCGCAGGCGGCTCCGCAGCGCCCGGCCGCGCCTTCCGCAGCGCCGGCACCCGCGCAGGCGCCGTCGGCCGGGAACCACCAGCCCAGCGCCCAGCCCGTCCATGCCGGTGTTGGTGCCGCAGGCCTCAGCAGCTGGGGCCAGCAGCGTCCGTCCGCCGTCCCCGCAGACTCCGGGTTCGACGTCGACCTTCCTTCCGTGGTGGAGCCGGACCTCACCGGCAACCACCCGGATGACCTGGATGTCCCCGACTTCCTGAAGTAGGCCCCGGCTTGTTCCATTGGCGCGCCGACATCCTGCCCGGGGTGTCGGCCGCATTCACGAATACGGACGCGGGCAACCTGGCGCTGCATGTCGGGGACGATCCTGCCCTGGTGCAGCAGCGCCGTGCCGGGCTTGAACGGTCCATGGGCGTGGCGCCGACCGGACTCCGCTTCATGAACCAGGTCCACGGCACGGCCGTGGCCCTCATGGAGCCGGGTACGGCAACGCCTGAGGCGGACGCCATGGTCTCCCGCGGAGTCCCGCTGGCTGTGATGGTGGCGGACTGCATCCCCGTGCTGCTTGCGGCCGAATCCGCGGACGGTCCCGTCCTCGCGGCCGTCCACGCGGGCCGGCCGGGAATCGCCAACGGGGTCATCCCGGCAGCGGTGGAGAGCATGAAGTCCCTGGGCGCGGGCGCTGTCCGGGCCTGGCTGGGTCCCTCCATCTGCGGACGCTGCTACGAGGTTCCCGCCGCACTCCAGGATGAGGTGGCGGCAGAAGTGCCCGCCACCCGCAGCACCACGTCCTGGGGCACCCCCCGGACTGGACCTGCCGGCCGGGGCGCGCAGCCAGCTGGAGCAGGCAGGCGTGGAGGTGGCGTACACCGGAGCATGCACGTTGGAGACAGAGTCGCTCTTCTCCTACCGTCGCAACCGGAACACCGGCAGGTTCGCGGGACTGGTGTGGTGCCATGACTGACGCGCCGGAGGCTGGGGATTCCCGCACTGCCGAGCTGGCCGGGCGGCTGGTCGTGGTCCGGCGGCGCATCGAGGCAGCCGCAGCGGCCGCAGGCCGGGAGGACCGCCTGCCCACGCTGATCGTGGTCACCAAATTCCACCCGGCGGCGGACATCCGCCGGCTTGCAGCGCTGGGCGTAACCGATGTCGGCGAGAACAGGGACCAGGAGGCGGCCGCCAAGGCCGCGGAACTGGCAGACTGCGGGCTCACCTGGCACTTTGTGGGCCAGCTGCAGACCAAGAAAGCCAAATCGGTGGCACGCTATGCCGCCGCGGTCCACTCCGTGGACCGGCCCCAGTTGGCGGAGGCCCTCGCTAAAGCCGTTTCCGCGGCACGGGCAAGCACAGGCCGGGCTCCGCTGGATTGCTTCATCCAGGTCAGCCTCGAGGACGACGCCGGTGCGCACCGCGGCGGTGCCGTACCCGCCGACGTTCCCCGGCTGGCAGAACAGATCGCGGCGGCCGACAGCCTGCGCCTCGCGGGCGTGATGGCGGTGGCCCCGCTCGGCGCCGCGCCAGAGCCTGCCTTCGAGAAGCTCGCCGGCGTTTCGGCGCAGCTGGTGGCGGAGCACCCGGCGGCCACGGGCATCTCGGCAGGCATGAGCCAGGACCTGGAGGCAGCCATCAAGTTCGGGGCGACACACCTGCGGATCGGTTCCGATATTCTCGGATCACGTCCCGCGGTGGGGTAGCGTCGGTCCTGTTGGAAGTGATGGGCGGGGGACCCCAATGCTGTCGAGTCATTGGACGGCCCGCGTACGGGACACGAATAGGAGTCGACCATGGCCGGCGCTCTGCGCAAGACAATGATCTATCTTGGGCTCGCCGACGGCGATGAGCATTACGAGTCCGAGCAACAGACCGCACGTAAGGATGAGGACGAAACGATGGAAGTTGACCGCGAGGAGCGCCGTGCACCCGCACCCGTCCGCGAGGTCAGCCGCGAAGCGTCCTACACCCCTGAAGAGGAATACCGCGCCCCAGTGACTCCCATCAAGCGAGCGGCTTCGAGCCGCGAAGAGACCGGCGGCCTGCGCCAGATCACCACCATCCACCCGCGCTCCTACAATGACGCCAAACTCATCGGCGAGAGCTTCCGGGACGGCATTCCGGTGATCATGAACGTCACCGATATGGGTGAAGCGGATGCGAAGCGGCTGGTGGACTTCTCCGCAGGACTCGTGTTCGGGCTGCGGGGGAGCATCGAACGGGTGACCAACAAGGTATTCCTCCTGTCGCCGTCGTACGTCGAAGTCATCGGCGACGACAAGAAGGCCAGCGACAACACCGCCAGCTTTTTCAACCAGAGCTGACCATCAGGCAGGATCCGGATGCCAGGCAGGGACACCTGTCTGGCATCTGTGCTGAAATAGACGGGAAGCATCGGCAGCAAACTGCCGTACCCACAATGGACATGGAGATATGAATTAAGTCATGGGAATTGTTTTCGGACTTGTCTATCTCGCGCTCCTGCTGTTTTTTGTGGCCCTCATCATCCGCCTGGTCTACGACTGGGTCCAGATGTTCGCCCGGGAGTGGCGGCCGCGCGGGGCTGCCCTGGTGGCCGCGCACGCCGTGTACACCATCACCGATCCGCCCCTGAAAGTCCTGCGCCGGCTGATTCCGCCCCTCCGCCTGGGCGGCATCTCACTGGACCTGGGTTTCCTGATCCTCTTCATTGCCGTAAGCATCGCCATGGGAATCACGCGGGGACTCGCCTGATTTACCAAAAGAACCAGCAGCGCAGCCTGGACCCGCGGGAACAGTTACTGTGAAGCGTAGAAACTCGCGTTTGACACTGCAGTGTTGAATTAGAGTAAGCAGACCAAATTTAGGTACCGTAGTTTCGACGGCCGGAAGGCCTACTGACTAACCAGACCAGTGAGGTGACCAGATGGCTTTGACGCCAGAAGACGTTGTCAATAAGCGCTTTCAGCCGACCAAGTTCCGTGAGGGCTACGACCAGGATGAAGTTGACGACTTCCTGGACGAGATCGTCGTGGAGCTCCGCCGCCTGAACCAGGAGAACGACGAGCTCCGGAAGAAGCTCGCCGAAGCCGGGTCCAGCGTTCCTGCCAGCGCCGCAGCCGCCCCCGTGGTGGAGAAGGTCCCCGCGCCCGTCAAGTCCGACAAGGACGAGGCACGCGAAAAGGCCGAGGCTGAAGCCAAGGCCGCCGAAGCTGCCAAGAAGAAGGAAGCCCAGGCTCCCGCTCCGGTTGCTGCCGCCCCCGCTCCCGCCGGCCAGGCCGCCGTCGCCACGCCGTCCGCCGAATCTGCCGCAGGCCTGCTGGCCATGGCACAGCAGATGCACGACCGCCACGTTGCCGACGGCCAGGCGCAGAAGGACAAGATCATCGCCGAGGCGCAGATCGAAGCCAGCAGCCTCGTCAACGACGCCCAGGAAAAGTCCCGCAAGATCCTCGGCGCCCTCGAGCAGCAGCGGTCCGTCCTGGAGCGCAAGGTGGAGCAGCTCCGCGGCTTCGAGCGGGATTACCGCTCGCGCCTGAAGGCCTACATCGAAGGCCAGCTCCGCGACCTCGACGCCCGCGGTTCAGTGGCTACGCCGGAAGTAAGCGAAGCCAACTAGTCCGTCAAGCACGTATTCTGAAAGCCGGTGGCTGAGGATTCCTCGGCCGCCGGCTTTCGGCATTGACACCTGTTTTACGAATGAAAGCACCATGACTGACGAACTCGCTGCAGACGCTGCACGCCCTGTCCCGCCCTCACCGCGCCCCCGCCGGGCCGTGCTGCTGTCCCTCTTCGCCGGGTTCGCGGTCTTTGCCTACGTTTTGGACCAGCTGACCAAGCTGTGGGTCACCTCCACCATGGTGGAAGGGGAACGGATCCCGGTCTTCCCGCCGCTGCTCCACTGGTACTTCATCCGCAACTCCGGCGCGGCGTTCTCCATCGGCGAGAACGTCACCTGGGTGTTCTCCATCATCATGGCCGTGGTGGCCGTCGCCATCGTCTTCCAGATCCGGAAGCTGGGCTCAAAATGGTGGGCCCTGGCCCTGGGCCTGCTCCTGGGCGGGGCGCTGGGCAACCTTACCGACCGGCTGTTCCGGGAGCCGTCCTTCGGCATGGGGCACGTGGTCGACTTCATCCAGCTTCCCAACTTCGCCATCTTCAACATCGCCGACTCCGCCGTTGTATCCGCCGTCGCCATCATCTGCATCCTGACCCTGCGCGGGGTGGCACTGGACGGCACCCGCGTAGCCGCGGAGCGCAAGGAGAAGTCCGGCGATGCCTGAGCGGTACGTCGTTGCCGAGGAATACGCCGGCTCCCGGGCCGACGCCGGGCTGGCAGGAATCCTGGGCGTCTCCCGCTCCGTCGCGGCGACCCTGATAGCGGAAGGCCATGTGGTGAGCCGGGGCAAGGCCCTGGGCAAATCGGCAAAGCTGGCAGCGGGGGACGTCCTGGACGTCAGCATCCCGGAACGGCGGGACCCGCTTGAAGTCGTGGAGGAAGTTGTGGAAGGCCTGAAGATCCTGCTTGACGACGAGGATTTCGTCGTCGTGGACAAACCCGTGGGCGTTGCCGCCCACCCGTCCCCGGGCTGGGTGGGACCCACCGTGGTGGGCGGCCTCGCAGGCGCCGGATACCGCATCTCCACCTCCGGCTCGCCTGAACGCGCCGGCATCGTGCACCGCCTCGACGTCGGAACATCCGGGGTGATGGTGGTGGCCAAGACCGAACGGGCCTACACGGCCTTGAAGCGTGCCTTCAAGGAACGGACCGTGGACAAGGTGTACCACGCCGTGGTGCAGGGCCTGCCCGACCCCCTGACCGGCACCATCGACGCCCCCATCGGCCGGCACCCCGGCCACGACTGGCGGTTCGCCGTGATCGAGGACGGCCGGGAGTCCGTGACGCACTACGAGGTGATCGAGGCATTCGGCAAGGCCAGCCTGGTGGAAATCCACCTCGAAACGGGCCGGACCCACCAGATCCGCGTGCACTTTTCCGCGCTGCGGCACCCCTGTGCCGGGGACCTGACGTACGGCGCCGATCCCAGGCTCGCCGCCACCCTGGGCCTGACCAGGCAGTGGCTGCACGCCCGCGAACTTGCCTTCGACCACCCGGGCACGGGGGAGCGGATCAGGGTCACCAGCGACTATCCGCAGGACCTCGCATACGCCCTTGAGGTCCTGGGCTCCGGACGGGCCTGACACTGGCGGGCATGACACGGGCGGCCGGAGGCCAGCGCTTAGAATAGTGCGGTGACTTCCAGCAATGATTCGTTTGTCCACCTGCACACCCACACCGAATATTCAATGCTGGATGGAGCGGCCCGCCTGGGGGAGCTGTTCGATGAAACCGAACGCCTGGGCATGCCCGCGCTGGCCACCACCGACCACGGCTACCTGTTTGGCGCCTTCGACTTCTGGCAGAAGGCCCAGGCCAAGGGCATCAAGCCCATCATCGGCGTTGAAGCCTATGTGACTCCCGGTACGGCCCGCACGGACAAGGAGCGCGTCCGCTGGGGGGACGAGTCGCAGCGCAAGGACGACGTCTCCGGCGGTGGTTCCTACACCCACATGACCCTGCTCAGCTATAACAACGTGGGCATGCGGAACCTTTTCCGGGCCTCGTCCATCGCGTCGCTGGACTCGGTCTTCGGCAAGTGGCCGCGCCTGGACCGCGAGCTGCTCAACACCTACTCCGAGGGCCTCATCGCCACCACCGGCTGCCCGTCCGGGGAAGTGCAGACCAGGCTGCGGCTGGGCCAGTACCGCGAAGCGCTGGAGGCGGCCGCCGAGTTCCGGGACATCTTCGGCGCCGAAAACTACTTCTGCGAACTGATGGACCACGGCCTGGATATCGAACGCCGGGTCACCGGGGACCTGCTGCGGCTCGCCAAGGAACTCAACCTTCCCTGGTGGCCACCAACGACCTCCACTACACCCACGAGCACGACGCCAAAGCCCACGAGGCGCTGCTGGCCATCCAGTCCGGTTCCACCCTGCTGGAACCGACCTATGACAACGGCGGTTCGCGCTTCGCCTTCTCCGGCAGCGGCTACTACCTGAAGTCCCCGCAGGAGATGCGCGAACTCTTCCGCGACCACCCGGACGCCTGCGACAACACACTCCTGATCGCCGAACGCTGCGAGGTGTCCTTCAACACGGACGCCAACTACATGCCCCGGTTCCCCTGCCCGCCCGGCGAGGACGAGACCTCCTGGCTGGTCAAGGAAGTCGACAAGGGCCTGCAGTACCGCTACCCGAAAGGCGTGCCGGATGAGGTCCGCAAGCAGGCCGACTACGAGCTGGGCGTCATCACCTCCATGGGCTTCCCGGGCTACTTCCTGGTGGTGGCCGACTTCATCAACTGGGCCAAGAACAACGGCATCCGGGTAGGTCCGGGCCGTGGTTCCGGCGCCGGTTCCATGGTGGCCTACGCCATGCGCATCACCGACCTCGACCCCCTGCGTCACGGCCTGATCTTCGAACGCTTCCTCAACCCCGACCGTGTCTCCATGCCCGACTTCGACGTCGACTTCGATGACCGGCGGCGGCCCGAGGTCATCGACTACGTGACCAAGAAGTACGGCGACGAGCGCGTGGCGATGATCGTCACGTACGGCACCATCAAGACAAAGCAGGCGCTCAAGGACTCCTCCCGCGTCCTGGGTTACCCCTTCAGCATGGGCGAACAGCTCACCAAGGCGCTGCCGCCCGCCGTCATGGCCAAGGACATTCCGCTCGCCGACATCCAGAACCCGGAAGCGAAGCGCTACAGCGAGGCAGGCGACTTCCGCCAGCTGATCGCCACGGATCCCGAAGCCGCGAAGGTGTTTGAAACCGCGCTCGGCATCGAAGGGCTGAAGCGCCAGTGGGGCGTCCATGCCGCCGGCGTGATCATGTCCTCCGACCCGATCATCGACGTCATCCCGATCATGCGCCGGTTCCAGGACGGACAGGTGATCACCCAGTTCGACTACCCCACGTCCGAGGGACTGGGCCTGATCAAGATGGACTTCCTGGGCCTGCGGAACCTGACGATCATTTCCGACGCCCTCGAGAACATCAAGATGAACCGCGGCATCGACCTGGACCTCGAAAACCTCGAGCTGGACGACGCCGCCTCCTACGAGCTGCTGGCCCGCGGCGACACCCTGGGCGTGTTCCAGCTCGACGGCGGCCCCATGCGGTCCCTGCTCAAGCTCATGAAGCCTGACAACTTCGAGGACATCTCCGCCGTGCTGGCCCTGTACCGGCCCGGTCCCATGGGCGCCAACGCCCACACCGACTACGCGCTGCGCAAGAACGGCATCCAGGAAGTCATCCCGATCCACCCGGAACTCGAGGAACCGCTGGCCGAGATTCTGGGCGGAACCTACGGCCTGATCGTGTACCAGGAGCAGGTTATGGCGGTGGCGCAGAAGCTGGCCGGCTACACCCTGGGCCAGGCCGACATCCTGCGCCGTGCCATGGGCAAGAAGAAGAAGTCCGAACTGGACAAGCAGTTCGCCGGCTTCTCCCAGGGCATGCAGGACAACGGCTACTCGATGGAGGCCGTCAAGACCCTGTGGGACATCCTGCTGCCATTCTCCGACTACGCCTTCAACAAGGCCCACTCGGCCGCTTACGGCGTGATCTCGTACTGGACCGCGTACCTCAAGGCGCACTATGCGCCCGAGTACATGGCCGCGCTGCTCACCTCTGTGGGTGACGACAAGGACAAGTCCGCCATCTACCTCAACGAGTGCCGGCGCATGGGCATCACGGTGCTTCCGCCGGACGTCAACGAATCCGCCCTGAACTTCACCCCGGTGGGGAACGACATCCGCTTCGGCATGGGGGCCATCCGGAACGTCGGCGTCAACGCGGTGGAGGCTATGGTGGCGGCCCGCGAAAGCGAGGGCGCCTACACGTCCTTCAAGGACTACCTGATGAAGGTTCCGGCGGTGGTCTGCAACAAGCGCACCATCGAATCGCTGATCAAGTCAGGCGCCTTCGATTCACTGGGGCACACCCGACGCGCCCTGGCCATGGTCCACGAAGAGGCCATCGATTCGGTCATCACCCTGAAGCGGAACGAGGCGATCGGCCAGTTCGACCTCTTTGCCGGGATCGGGGAGGCCGAGTCGGAGTCGTCCCTCAGCATCGAAATCCCGGACCTGCCGGAGTGGGAGAAGAAGGACAAGCTGTCCTTCGAACGGGACATGCTGGGCCTGTACGTCTCGGACCACCCGCTGCAGGGCCTCGAAGGGCTCCTCAGCCAGCACGCGGAGATGAGCATCACCTCGGTGCTGGGGGAGGACGGGCCGCAGGACGGCGCCATCATCACCATCGCCGGGATGATCACGTCCCTGAGCCGCCGGATCGCCAAGGCCAGCGGCAACGCCTACGCCCGGGCCGAGGTTGAGGACCTGGGCGGTTCCATGGAAGTGATGTTCTTCGGCCAGGTCTACGGTCCCATCGCATCGGTGCTGGCCGAGGACCTGATCGTGGTGGTCAAGGGCCGGCTGCAGAAGCGCGACGACGGCGCCGTCACGCTGAACTGCATGGAGCTTTCGGTCCCTGACCTGAGCGAGGGCATGAACGGTCCCTGGTGATCACCATGCCCACGCACAAGGCCACGGAGGCAGTGGTCACCGAACTGGGCGACGTGCTGCGCACCCACCGGGGCAACTCCGAAGTCCGCCTGCACCTGCAGGGCGATACCCGCACGGAGGTCATGGCCCTGCCCGTGCACCTGCGGGTGAACCCCAGCCCGTCCCTGTTCGGCGACCTGAAAGTCCTGCTCGGCCCGGCCTGCCTGGACGCCTGACGAAACCGCGGACGACGGCGGGCCGCACGTCCCGCCGTCGTCCGCGGTCCGCGGCGGGAAGCGTCAGATCTCGTAGTCAAGGGGCATCGGCTGCCCGTAAGCGCCGCCGTGGTACAGCAAAGGCGACCCTTCGCCGCCCACCTGGCCATCAACCACCTGGACCACCACCACGGCGTTGTTCTCGAAGGAGAGCCGCATCTGTACCTCGCCGATCAGCCAGCCGGCAACGTCCTTCAGGATGGGCACGCCGTGCGGCCCGATCTCCCAGTGGTTGCCTTCGAAGCGGTTGCCAGGGCTGGCAAAGCGGGCGGCCAGCTCCTGGTTCTCCAGCCCCAGCATGTGGACACCCAGGTACTGCGTGTTGGCCACCGCCGGCCAGGACCTGGAGCTGCGGGCCATGTTGAATGTGAACCGGGGCGGCCTGGCTGACAGCGACGCCACCGACGTCGCAGTGAACCCGTAGGGCTCGTCCTGGTAGTTCACCGTGATGATGGCAACCCCGGCGGCATGGCGCCGGAACATTTCCCGGAACGTCTGCTCGAAGGGCGCGCTGTTGTCGGCCACCGAAAACTCCTGACATGGATGGGTGCTTCCCTCCAAGCGTATTGTCCGCAGGCTCCACGGGGGAATCGCCGGACCGGTTCTGCGCGCCGCGCCGCCGGAACGTTTGTTAAGGTTTGTTGCATGGTCAAACTTTCCCGCCGGACGTCGTCGCGGCTGCCCTTGACCCTGCTGGCGGTCCCGGCGGCGGCGGGCGTCCCCGCGGGCATCCTGTGGTGGCTGCTCGCTCCCGGCGGCCTGAACCTGATCACCAGGGATCCCGGCCTCGCGGCCGGGACCAACCCGGCGGTCTGGCTGCCACGCGACCTGACCCTTGCCGCCATCATGGTTGTTGCCGGCTGCGTGCTGGGCGTCTTCCTCGCAGACAAGAAGCGCGCCAACCCGCAGGCGGCACTGCTGCTGGGGCTCGGCGGCGCCCTTGCCGGCAGCCTCCTGCGCCTGGCAGGCCGGCATGTTGTCCGCCATGCTGTGGGGTCCGGCAGTGGACGCCTCCGCCAACGCCAGCATCGCCTTCTCGCTCCGGGCGCTGCCGGTGCTGCTGCTGTGGCCGGCGGCCGCGGCAATATCCGTCTTCGTGCTGGAACTGCAGGATCTGCTGGGAAAGAAACCTGGCAGTGGCGCCGACGCGGCCGCTCCCGCCCCGGGCCGTACAGCACCGTAACGGTCGCACGAAAGCGCCCGCCGGCAGCGGCGCCCGTCCGCCCGGCCCGTAAAATGAACGGGTCCCGTAAAATGGTCCGGTGACCATTTCTTCGGAGTTTCCCGCCCCCGCCACTGCCGCTGTGAACTTTCGCACCATTGACGTCCGCGGACAAAACCTGGCCCTGGCGGGCCTGCGCGCGGCCGTGCCCCGGGCCAAGGGCCAGACTGTTGCCGATGCCGAAGAAAAGGTCCTGCAGATCATTGCCGCTGTCCGGGAGCGCGGCTTCGACGCCCTCGGCGAGCTGGCGCTCCGCTTCGATGGCGTCCGCCAGGAGCACCCCCTGGTTCCGCAGGAAGCCCTCGCCGCAGCACTGGAACAGCTGGACCCGGCGGTGCGCGCAGCCCTCGAGGAATCCATCAGCCGAGCACGCAGGTTCGCGGACGGGCAGCACCCGCGCAACGTTGACGTGGAACTCGGTGACGGCGCCGTGGTCAGCCAGAACTGGGTACCCGTGGCGCGGGTTGGGCTGTACGTGCCCGGCGGCCTGGCCGTATACCCGTCCTCGGTGATCATGAACGTGGTTCCGGCGCTTGCCGCCGGGGTGGAGTCCATTGCCCTCGCGTCACCCCCGCAGAAGGAATTCGGCGGCCTGCCCCACCCCACGATCCTTGCTGCGGCAGCGCTGCTCGGCATCACCGAGGTTTACGCGATCGGCGGGGCCCAGGCCATCGCGGCCTTCGCCTACGGCATCGCGGAAACGCCCGCCGGTCCCGCACTGGAACCGGTGGATGTGGTGACGGGACCGGGCAATATTTTCGTCGCCACCGCCAAACGCCTGGTCAAAGGCGTGGTCGGAATCGACTCCGAGGCCGGCACCACGGAGATTGCCATCCTGGCTGATTCCTCCGCCCAGCCCGCCCTCGTTGCCGCGGACCTGATCAGCCAGGCCGAACACGACCCCCAGGCCGCCTCTGTGCTCATCACCGATTCGGAGGACCTCGCCTCCGCAGTGCGCGCCGAACTGGACCGGCAGGCGGCGGCCACCAAGCACTCGGACCGGGTGCGCGAGGCCCTCTCCGGCCCCCAGTCCGGCGTCGTCCTGGTGGACGGCCTCGACCAGGGCATTGCCGCCTGCGACGCCTACGCCGCCGAACACCTGGAGATCATGACCCGCGACGCGTCCGCTGTCGCCGCCCGGATCCGCAACGCCGGTGCCATCTTCGTGGGGACTACAGCCCGGTCAGCCTGGGAGACTACTGCGCCGGCTCCAACCACGTGCTTCCCACCAGCGGCACCGCTGCGTTCTCGTCCGGCCTCAACGTGACCACGTTCCTGCGCGCCATCCAGGTGGTCAACTACAGCCGGGATGCGCTCAAGGAAGTCAGCAGCCACATCGTGAATCTCTCCCGCGCGGAGGATCTTCCGGCTCACGGAGACGCCGTCACTGCCCGTTTCGCGGAGGACTGAGCACTACATCTAGTAATTACAGGCTTGTTATTACGCTACATGTGCCCGTAAACTGGAAGACGCTACAGCGCGGATCTTCCGCGCGCTCATTGGGAAAATCCCGGCAGCGGGACAATGCGAGGGAGGGACACCGTGTACTGTCCGTTCTGCCGCAATCCCGACTCCCGCGTGGTGGACAGCCGCATGGCGGACGACGGCTCGGCCATCCGGCGGCGCCGGCAGTGCCCCGAGTGCGGCCGCCGGTTCACCACCGTGGAAACCACCAGCCTCTCCGTCATCAAGCGTTCCGGCGTCGGCGAGCCCTTCAGCCGCAGCAAGGTGATCAACGGCGTGCGCAAGGCCTGCCAGGGCCGGCCAGTCAGCGAGGACGACCTCGCACTGCTTGCCCAGGAAGTCGAGGAGCAGATCCGCGCCTCCGGCGCAGCGGAGATCGACGCGCACGAGGTCGGCCTCGTCATCCTTGGCCCGCTGCAGAAGCTGGACAAGGTGGCATACCTGCGCTTTGCCAGCGTCTACCAGGCCTTCGAATCCCTCGAGGATTTCGAGACTGCCATCTCCCTGCTGCGCCACGAGGCCGAGCAGGATGCCAAGGGCACGCCGGCGAAGAACGCCAAGGGTACTGAGAAAAGCCCCCTCTAATCTCCGGTGGCCGCAGCGGAGGGGAAGCCGCAGCCGCCACCGGCACATAAGACAGGACGCCCCTTCCGGTACCGGAAGGGGCGTCCTGTCTTAACCGTCTACTTTGCCAGCTTGTGCTTCAGGGCGATCTCGATGGCGGCGCCCACGATGCCTGCCTCGTTCCGAAGGACTGCGGGAACAATCGGGGTGCGCAGCTTCAGCTTGGGCAGGTACTCGTCGGCGCGTTTCGAGATGCCGCCGCCCACGATGAACAGTTCGGGGGAGAAGAGGAACTCCACGTGGGAGAAGTAGCGCTGCAGGAGCACGCTGTACTCGTCCCAGGACAGGCCGTCCCGCTCACGTGCCACCGCGGAGGCCTTGGTCTCGGCGTCGAAGCCGTCGATTTCCAGGTGGCCCAGTTCGGCATTGGGGACGAGCTTGCCGTCGAAGATGAAGGCTGAGCCGATGCCCGTGCCGAGGGTGATCACCAGGACGGTGCCGCCGACGCCAGCGCCGGCCCCGTAGCGGGCCTCTGCCAGGCCGGCGGCGTCGGCGTCGTTAATGACCTCGACCGGCCGGTTCAGGCGTGCGGTGAGCATGGCGTCGATGTCGGTGTCCAGCCAGCTCTTGTCGACGTTGGCCGCGGAGTGCACCACGCCGTGCTGGATGATGCCCGGAAAGGTGACGCCAACCGGGGAACCGGCGGCGGGCGCCTCGGGGCGGGCCGACAGTTCGGCAACCACCAGGGCGACGGCCTCCGTCACGGCCTCGGGGGTGGCGGGCTGCGGCGTGGGCACCCGGAACCGTTCACCCACCAGCTTGCCCTTCTTGAGGTCGACAATGCCGCCCTTGATTCCCGTGCCTCCGATGTCGATGCCGATCAGCGGGGCGTTCTTGTGCGACTTCTCGTCCTTCTTGGCCAAAATGGGTTTCCGTTCGTGGCAGGTGCGGGCAGGAAAGGGGCGGCCGGTGGCCGGCCCCGGAATTGATGTCCGGCCAGGGGCCGGTGGTTCAGTTCATCAGGGGTGTGGGCGCGCCAGACATAAGCGCGGCACTCAGGGCAGGGTGAGGATCTCGGCGCCGGATTCGGTGACCAGCAGCGTGTGCTCGAACTGGGCCGTGCGCTTGCGGTCCTTGGTGACAACCGTCCAGTCGTCCGCCCACATGTCCCACTCCACGGTGCCCAGCGTGAGCATCGGCTCGATGGTGAACACCATGCCGGCCTCGATCACGGTGCTGTAGGCCGGGGCTGCGTCGTAGTGGGGAATGATCAGTCCGGTGTGGAACGCTTCGCCCACGCCGTGGCCGGTGAAATCGCGGACCACGCCGTAGCCGAACCGCTTGGCATAGGACTGGATGGCCCTGCCGATGACGTTGATCTCGCGGCCGGGGGCTACTGCCTTGATGGCCCGGTTCAGCGATTCCTGCGTGCGTTCCACCAGCAGGCGGGACTCCTCGTCCACATCGCCCACCAGGAAGGTGTGGTTGGTGTCGCCGTGGACGCCGTTGATGTAGGCAGTGATGTCGATGTTGAGGATATCGCCGTCCTGGACCACCGTGCTGTCCGGGATGCCATGGCAGATGACCTCATTCAGCGAGGAGCACAGCGACTTCGGAAATCCGCGGTAGCCAAGGGTGGAGGGGTAGGCCTGGTGGTCCAGGAGGAACTCGTGGCCCACCCTGTCCAGCTGGTCCGTGGTCACGCCGGGCTGGATGTGCTTGCCCACCTCAACGATGGCCTGCGCCGCGATTTTTCCGGCGATCCGGATCTTCTCGATTGTCTCGGCCGACTTCACCTCGGACCCGTGAATTTGGCGGGGGCGGGCCTGCCGACATACTCCGGACGGGGGATGGACGCCGGGACGGGACGCTGCGGGCCTACGGTACCGGGGGTGAGGGTGCCGATGGGTGCAGTGGAGGCAAGGGAAGGCATAGATTGATCATATAAGGCACCACAGAACGCCTAACAACCGGGAGCCGTGGCGGGCGCGCGTATGCATTTGTGTTACGCGGGTCACGCCGCAGCTTCCCTGCCTGCCGGAACGGGAGCAACGATGACTGAGTACTGGTACAACATCAAAACCCACGAGGTGGAAGAGGACCGGCTCTCTGACTGGAGCCAGCTGATCGGGCCCTACCGGACGCGGGAAGAGGCCGAACACGCCCTTGAGAAGGTCCGGGCCCGCAACGAGGCATGGGAAAAGGACGACGACGACTGACAGCAGGCCCGCCCTGCCCGCCTGTCGCGCGGGCTGGGTGGGTCCGGGTCAGAAAGTGTGCTCCGGGCCGGGGAACTGCCCGGACCGAACGTCCTCGCCATAGGCCGTCGCGGCGTCGAGGAGGGTGCTGCGAAGGTCGGCGTACTGCTTGACGAACTTGGCCATCCTGCCGCCCCGCAGGCCGGCCATGTCCTGCCAGACGAGGACCTGGCCCGTGGTTTCCTTGCCTGCTCCGATGCCCACGGTGGGGACGCTGACAGCTGCATCCACGGCAGCCGCCGTCTGGGCCGGCACCATTTCCATGAGCACGCAGAACGCACCGGCGTCGGCGAGTGCGACGGCGTCGTCGATCAGGCGCTGGGCGTCGTCGCCCCGGCCCTGCACCCGGTACCCGCCCAGGGCGTGCTCGCTCTGCGGGGTGAAGCCGATGTGGGCCATGACGGGAATGCCCGCCTGCACCATGGCCCGGACGCTGGGGGCGTAGTACTTGCCGCCCTCGATCTTGACTGCGTGGGCCAGGCCTTCCTTGAGGAACCGGACCCCGGCGGCCACGGCCTGCTCCGCGGAAACCTCGTAGCTGCCGAACGGCAGGTCTGCCACCACCAGTGCGCGCTTCGCGGACCTGGCCACGGCACGGCACAGCGGAAGCAGTTCGTCCACTGTGACAGGCAGGCTGGTCTCGTTGCCGAACACGTTATTGGACGCCGAATCGCCCACCAGGAGGACCTCGATGCCGGCTGCGTCGAAGATTTCGGCCGTGTATTGCTCATAGGCGGTCAGCATGGCGAATTTGGTACCGTCGCGCTTGGCCTGCTGCAGGTGGTGGATGCGTACCTTGCCCGGCTTGGATGCCGGCGACGGCGCAGGCCCGTTGCCGTAAGGTGCGGGGACTTCGGCGGACGCGCTGGAATTCGGGCTGTTGCTTGAGGCCATGGCATGAGCGTAGTGCGGTACCTGCCGTCCTAGCTACACTGCCGGTCCCCGCGCGGGGTGATAAGGGTCATATACGGCAGGCGCGCACGTGCCGTCCGGGGCGCGCAAAGCCCGACGGCGGCACTCTCCCGGGGGCCGCCGGGTGTTAACGCTGTGTTACGCGCGGCGCAGGCGCCAGCATTGGCGCCGAATGCTTAGTACAGTGTTTGTGAACCGCTGCCGGCTTCCCCCAATCACCGCGGACCCCGGAGCATGGACGTTGACCGGAGAAGAGGCCATCATGGACCGCCAGCAAGAGTTTGTCCTGCGCACAATCGAAGAGCGCGACGTACGTTTCGTGCGCCTGTGGTTCACCGACGTCGTGGGTTCGCTCAAGTCTGTTGCCCTGGCGCCGGCCGAGGTCGAAGGCGCCTTCGAGGAGGGGCTGGGCTTCGACGGCTCGGCCATTGAGGGCCTTGCCCGTGTCTTCGAATCGGACATGCTGGCACAGCCTGACCCGTCCACGTTCCAGATCCTGCCGTGGCGCGGCGAGACGGAGCAGACGTCCCGCATGTTCTGCGACATCCTCACCCCCGACGGCGAGCCCTCCGCCGCTGATCCGCGCAACGTCCTGAAGCGGACCCTCGCCAAGGCCGCCGACATGGGCTTCACCTGCTACACCCACCCGGAGATTGAGTTCTACCTGCTCAAGTCCCAGGAACTCGGCCCGGACGGAGCGCCGGTGCCGGTGGACGAGGGCGGCTACTTGACCACGTCCCGGGCGGCGTCGCCCAGGACTTCCGCCGCACCGCCGTCACCATGCTGGAATCGGTCGGCATCTCCGTGGAGTTCAGCCACCACGAGGGCGGGCCCGGCCAGAACGAGATCGACCTCCGCTACGCGGATGCGCTGCAGACAGCGGACAACATCATGACCTTCCGCACGGTCATCAAGGAAGTGGCCCTGCAGCAGGGCACCTATGCCACCTTCATGCCCAAGCCGTTCACCGCTCACCCGGGCTCCGGCATGCACACGCACTTCTCCTTGTTCGAAGGGGACACCAACGCATTCTACGAGGCCGGCGCGGAATTCCAGCTGTCCAAGACCGCCCGCCAGTTCATCGCCGGCATCCTCAAGCACGCCCCGGAATTCACCGCCGTCACCAACCAGTTCGTGAACTCCTACAAGCGCCTCTGGGGCGGCGGCGAGGCTCCCAGCTACCTGAGCTGGGGCCACAACAACCGCTCGGCCCTGGTCCGCGTGCCGCTGTACAAGCCGGGCAAGGGCCAGTCCGCCCGGATCGAATACCGCGGCATCGACTCGGCCGCGAACCCGTACCTGGCCTATGCGGTGCTGCTCGGTGCCGGCTTGAAGGGCATTGAGGAAGGCTACGACCTTCCGGCCGCCGCCGAGGACGATGTCTGGTCGCTGAGCTCGGCCGAACGCCGCGCCATGGGGCACGACCCCCTGCCGGCCAGCCTGCACGACGCCATCCGCTCGATGGAGGATTCCGAGCTGATGCCGCAGATCCTGGGCGAGCAGGTGTTCGAGCACTTCCTGCGCAACAAGCGCGCCGAGTGGCAGGACTACCGGCTGCAGGTCACGCCCTACGAGCTGCAGCGCAACCTCGGCATCCTCTAGGCGGCGGGCGTGAGCCTGGCACGCCGCCTGATCGCGGCCGGTTTCAGCGACCTGGACAAAGGCGAACGGTTCCTGGCTGCCCCGGAGTTGGAGGGCCTGGACCAGGACACGCTATTCGCCGGGCTGCAGATGGCGGCCAGCCCGGACACCGCCCTGCAGTCCCTGGTCCGGCTGATCGAGAAGCATCCGGACCTCCGGGAACTGGCCAGTGCAGAGCCTGACACCAGCGAGCCGCTGTACCGGGTGCTGGGAGCATCCGAGGCGCTGGGCGAGTTCCTCATCCGGCATCCCGAGCATCTCGACGCCTTCCACGTCAGGGCCAGTCCCGAACCGTTGCCGGGAGATCCGGCGAAACTGCGCGCCACGCTCCTGCAGTCCGTAGGCGCTGATCCGCGCGCCGCCCGACCGGTCGCGGCGGCCACCGGGCCGGATGCCTATGCGGCCCTGCGCACCGCGTACCGCAGGGGAGTAGTGGACCTTGCCGTCAAGGACCTGTGCGCGGCGGACCCGCTCGACTTCCTGCCCTCGGTGGGCGGGGAACTCGCAGACCTTGCCGGTGCCGCCATTGAGGCCGCACTGGCCGTATCGCGCGCAGAAGCCGCCGGACAGTACGGCGCACCGGACGTGGCGGAGGTCGGGCTGGCCGTCATCGGGATGGGCAAGTGCGGGGCACGCGAGCTGAACTACATCTCCGACGTCGACGTCATCTATGTGGTGGACGGCGGCGGCCTGGAGGACGCCCGCGCCAACACCATCGGCACGGCGCTGGCCAGCGGCATCTCCCGCGCCATCTCCTCGGTGGCGCGGGAACCCGGCCTGTGGGAGGTGGACGCCAACCTGCGCCCCGAAGGCAAGTCGGGGCCCCTGGTGCGCACCCTGGCCTCCCATGAGACCTACTACGCCCGCTGGGCGGAGAGCTGGGAGTTCCAGGCGCTCCTGAAGGCCCGGACCATCGCCGGGGATGCCGAACTGGGGCGGCGGTACGAGGACGCCGTGGCACCGCTGATCTGGAGTTCGGCGGGCAGAGACGGGTTCGTGGAATCTGTCCAGGCCATGCGGCGGCGGGTCACCGAGCATATTCCTGCCGCGGAGGAACAGCGGCAGATCAAACTGGGCCGCGGCGGACTGCGGGACGTCGAGTTCACCGTCCAGCTGCTGCAGCTCGTCCACGGCAAGGCGGACGAGACCCTCCGACGGCGGGACACCACCTCCGCGATCGCGGCCCTGTCCGCAGGCGGCTACATCGGCAGGTCAGACGCCGCCGCGTTCGACAACGCCTACCGGTACCTGAGGCTGCTGGAACACCGGATCCAGCTGTTCCAGCTGCGCAGGACCCATCTCATGCCCGTCGCCGAACCGGCGCTGCGGGCCCTGGCCAAGGCAGTCCTGGGGCCGTTCTCGAACGAGCGGCCGCATCCCGACGCGCTGCTGGCCGCCTGGCAGAAGACCAAGCGCTCCGTGCGGGAACTGCATGAGCGGATCTTCTACCGGCCCCTGCTGAATACCGCCGCCAGGCTCAGCAGCGAAGATGCAAGGCTCACTCCGGAAGCTGCCCAGGGCCGGCTGGCGGCCCTCGGCTACCGGGATCCGCAGGGCGCCATGCGCCACATCGAGGCCCTGACGGCTGGAGTCAGCCGGCGGGCGGCACTGCAGAAACAGCTGCTTCCGATCCTCCTCGACTGGCTCGCGGAAGGAGTGGACCCCGACGCCGGCCTGCTCGCCTTCCGGCGCGTCAGCGAGGCCCTGGGCACCACGCACTGGTACCTGGGCATGCTCCGGGACTCCAATGCCGCTGCCGAGCGTCTCTGCCACATGCTCTCGAACTCGCGGCTGATCGCCGACCTGCTGGAAGTTTCGCCTGAATCGGTCGCCTGGCTCGGCCACGACAAGGACCTGGTGCCGGTGCCGTTCGAGGCGCAGTGGCAGGAAATCACCTCCAAAATGTCACGGCACGCCGATCCCGAAAGTGCCATGCGCCTCATCAGGCTGATCCGGCGGCGGGAAATCCTGCGGATCGCCATCGCCGATTCCGCGGGGCTGCTGGACCAGGACCAGGTGGGAGCCGCGCTGGCCGACACTGACAGGGCGGCAGTCCTGGGCGCCCTGCGGGTGGCCGAGGGCATCGTCTCCGCCGGCGGGCCGCTGAAGACGGCCGTGCTGGTCGTGGCGATGGGCCGCCAGGGCGGCCGTGAAATCGGGTACGGTTCGGACGCCGACGTGATGTACGTGCACCGGGCGCTCCCGGGCTACACGGAGGCGGAGGCCCAGGAACAGGCTGCCCGGATCGTCACCAAGGTCTCAAGCCTGCTGACCCAGCCCGTGAAGCCGGCCATTATGGCAGAGCGGGTGCTCCAGATGGACGCCGACCTCCGGCCGGAGGGGAAGAACGGGGCCATGGTGCGGTCCCTGGACTCCTTCGCCGAGTACTACCGCCGCTGGTCGCTCATCTGGGAGGCCCAGGCGCTGCTGCGGGCACGCCCCATGGCGGGCGACGACGAACTGGCAGCGGACTTCCTGGCCCTGATCGACCCCATCCGCTATCCCGAAGCGGTGTCCGACCAGGACGTGCGGGAAATCCGCAGGATCAAGGCGCGGGTGGAATCCGAACGCCTGCCCCGCGGGGCTGATCCCGCCCGCCACCTCAAGCTTGGCCGCGGCGGCCTCAGCGACGTCGAATGGCTGGTCCAGCTGCTCCAGCTGCAGCACGCAGGCAAGCACCCGGAGCTGCGCACCACCTCCACGGTGCAGGTTATGGAGGCCGCTGCCCGGCTGGGACTCCTCGCACGGGAGGATGCGGACCTCCTGGCGCAGGCGTGGCGGCTGGCCAGCCGGATCAGGTCCGCCAACGTCATCTGGAGCGGCAAGGCATCGGACCTCCTGCCGTCGTCGCGCCGCGACCTGGAAGCCGTGGCACGGTGGTGCGGCTACGAACCCGGCCGCGCGGCCGCACTGGAGGAGGACTACCTGCGGGTCAGCCGCCGTGCCCGGGCCGTGTTTGAACGCGTGTTTTACGGGCAATAGCCGGCTTCCGGCTGCTGTCCCTTTGTCCGGGCCCGGTGCTACCTTTGGCCCATGGCTACCCAACTCTTCCTGAACCTGCCCGTCAAGGACCTCCAGCGCTCCGTCGAATTCTTCTCCTCCCTCGGCTTTTCCTTCAATCCGGACTACACGGATGAGAATGCCACGTGCATGATCGTCAATGACAACGCCTGCGTGATGCTCCTGGTGGAGGACTACTTCCGGACCTTTACCTCCAAGGACGTCGCCGGGACCGCGGGGGCGGCGGAAGCCATCATGTCCTACAGCGTGGACAGCAGGGAGGCCGTTGACGAGGCAGTCCGGTCCGCCCTTGCCGCCGGGGGCAGCTTGTCGGAGGATCCCCGCGACCTGGGCTTCATGTACAACCACAGCTTCCAGGATCCCGACGGTCACCTCTGGGAGGTCTTTTGGATGGATCCTGCCGGCATGGCCGACCCAGCTGCCGGCAGCACCTCCGGCACTGTGCCGTCCTGACCGCCCGTGCAGTCCTGAACGGCGGGTCAGTCCTGAACGGGGAACGGGTCTGGCTCATCCCGCTGCGGGACCTCGACGCCGACGCCCAAGCCATCCAGCTCAACGAGGTAGCACAGCTGCAGCTCAGCCCGGGCCAGGAACGCTTTGTGGGGGACCCCCTGCGGATGGCCCTGGCCGGCCTGGCCGAGGAATCGCGGCGCCCCTACGTCATTGAGTCGGACGGGCGTGCTGCCGGAGTGCTCACTTTGCAGCGCGGGGCGGCACGCCTTGCCGGCTGGCCGGACGATGACAGTGCCTGGCTCCTCAGGGGATTCCTTGTTGACCGGCGGCTGCAGGGACGTGGGATCGGCCGCCACGCAGCCGCCGCTGCCGTGCTGGCCGCCGCCCGTTTGACGGCGCGGCACCGCACTGGGGAGTCCGGCGTCGTGCTGTCTGTCAACGAAGCCAACCCTGCAGGGCTGGCCGCCTACCGCGTCGCCGGATTCACTGACCACGGCCGGTACGACGGCGGCCCCTCCGGGCCGCAACGGACCATGTTCCGGCGCTTTCCGGATGCCACGATGAGGTAACAGCGGCAGGCCGGCATTGCACTCCCTGGCGGATTGGCCGATTATGTGGATTGGCGGTGTTCTTCAACCTTGTTGGGGGAAGGCTTGATCAGTCTTCGTCTCGGGGGGCATTCGTCAGGGGGTCCGGCTCCCGGTCTCAGCACGTCAGGGGCCGGGCTCCCACCTTCAGCGAATACAGCGGCGCCAGCGCGCAGGCTCCCGTTCTCTTCGGCGCGGCTAATGCTTGGCCAATGGCTGCTGATGAAGAGAAAGACCCTCCCGTACCTGCTGACGTGGAGGGCAAGATCCCGCGAAAGGTCCATGAACCCGACCCGGACGATCATGGGGTGACGGCCGGCGAACAACACAGCGGCAGCCAGTCCTCCGGCGCAAGCCAGGAACTTTCCCTGAACAGCGAAAGGCCCCGCGGCTTGGGGGAATCGCGGGACCTCTCGGGCTACTTCACTGTTTGGGGGATTGCGAAGTAACCGACACAAAGTTACTGGGCAGTAGGGTGGCCCCGCAAATCGGGGCCAGCTGAAACGCGGGCGGATAGACGAAAGGCGGCTACAGGTTTAGGAAAACCCGTAGCCGCCTTTATTCGTACTGGAATCTGCGGACTGTCTGCGGACTATCGCAGCATCACCCGCAGGTCCGGCTAGACGCCGTAGTAGAGCTCGAACTCGTAGGGGTTCGGCGCAGGGACAGCGGGCGGATCTCGTTTTCGTACTTGTACTCGATCCAGGTGTCGATCAGGTCCTGGGTGAACACGCCACCGGCCTGCAGGAACTCGTTGTCCTCGCGGAGGGCCTCCAGGGCCTCCTCGAGGGTGCCCGGTGCCTTGGGGATGTCCTTGGCTTCTTCGGCGGGGAGCTCGTAGAGGTCCTTGTCGATCGGAGCCGGCGGTTCGATGCGGTTGCGGATGCCGTCAATGCCGGCCATCAGCTGGGCAGCGAAGGCCAGGTACGGGTTGGAGGAGGGGTCCGGTGCGCGGAATTCGATGCGCTTGGCCTTGGGGTTGCTGCCCGTGATGGGGATGCGGATACCGGCGGAGCGGTTGCCCTGCGAGTAGACCATGTTGACCGGGGCCTCGAAGCCCTTGACCAGGCGGCGGTCAGAGTTAACCGTCGGGTTGGTGAAGGCCAGGACGGCGGAGGCGTGCTTCAGCAGGCCGCCAATGTACCAGCGGGCGGTGTCGGACAGGCCTGCGTATCCCTTCTCGTCGTAGAACAGGGGCTGGCCACCGTTCCACAGCGACTGGTGGCAGTGCATGCCGGAGCCGTTGTCACCGAAAACGGGCTTCGGCATGAAGGTCACTGACTTGCCCAGGCGTCTGCGGTGTTCTTGATGACGTACTTGAACTTCTGCAGGTCATCGGCAGCGTGGGTCAGGGTGGTGAACTTGTAGTTGATTTCAGCCTGGCCGGCGGAGCCGACCTCGTGGTGGCTGCGCTCAACTTCGAGGCCTGCTTCGTCCAGGGCAACGCACATGGCGTCGCGCAGGTCAGCCTGCTTGTCCGTGGGGGAGACCGGGAAGTAACCGCCCTTGACGGGGGTCTTGTAGCCCAGGTTGCCGCCCTCTTCCTCGCGGCCCGTGTTCCAGTGGGCTTCCTCGGAGTCGATCTTGTAGAAGCTGCCCTGCGGGGAGGACTGGTACTGGACGTTGTCGAACACGAAGAACTCAGCTTCGGGAGCGAAGAACGCGGTGTCGGCGATGCCGGTGGATGCGAGGTAGGCTTCAGCCTTCTCTGCTACGCCGCGGGGGTCGCGGTGGTACGGGTCACCGGTGCGGGGGTTGACGATGGAGAAGTTCAGGGCGAGGGTCTTCTCCATGCGGAAGGTGTCCAGGAACGCGGTGGTCACGTCCGGGATCAGCTGCATGTCGGACTCTGCGATGCCTTGGAAGCCGCGGATGGAGGAACCGTCGAAGAGCTGGCCGTTGATGAAGAAGTCGGCGTCAACACTCTTGGCGGGGACGTTGAAGTGCTGCTGGACGCCCGGAAGATCGGTGAAGCGGATATCGACGAATTTAATATCTTCGTCCTTGATGAACTTGAGGACTTCGTCCGCAGTCTTGAACATCTATGCTCCTAACGCATATGTAATATCTGGCGTGCAAGCCATCTGATCCAGCGCAATCCGAAAGCAGGGATAACCGAGGGTTTCCCTGCTGTGAGTTCCCTGCCGGGGGATTGCTTGAAACTTCCAACAGCCTATGGACGAGGCATTTCCCGTCCGTGTCCGCATTGTTTCGGGCAGGTTACAGAATGCCCTGATATGGCAACGCTACAGCCCGTCCACACTGTGGTCTAACCCCATCCGCGATGTGGGCGCACGCAGGCCCGCCGGTCGGTAAGCTTGGACAGTGGTAGATCGCAAAGACATTGGTTCCTGGCTCAGCGGACCGGACACGTCAGGTATCTCCAGGTATCCCGGGGAACGGCTGGGACTTCCGGAATCAGGCCCGGGCTCGATTGCGCGGGCAGGGCGGCGCATCCTGGCGATCATGATCGACTGGGGCATCGCGCTGCTGATCAGCAACTTTGCCTTTGGTGGGAATTCCTGGGCCACTTTGGCGGTGTTCGCCGTCGAGCAAACGCTCCTGGTGGGCACCCTCGGCTACAGCATCGGGCACCGCGCCATGGGCCTTGCCGTGGTGAAGCCGGGCGGAGGAGTCCCGGGCCCGCTGGCTGCCCTGGTGCGGGCGGTGCTGCTCTGCCTGGTGATCCCCGCCGTCATCTTCGACCCTGACCAGCGCGGACTGCACGACAAGGCAATGAACACCCTGCTGATCCGCCGGTAAGGCCCACTATGCAGGGCCGCCCGCAGGCGTCTCCTAGACGCGTGCGGACTCCTTCGTAACATCGGGGCTGGCCTCCGCAGGAACACCGCCGAGGTATCCCCGCTTACCCGCCCACCGCTCGAACAGGATGGTGGCGAACGGGAAAACTGCGGAAATACCGGCGAAAAAGGCCACCATGAACGGCCAGCGCTGCAGCCTCCACAAGGCAAGCGCCGCAGCACCGTAGGCCACAAACAGCGCGCCGTGGATCGGCCCGGCCACCTGCACTCCAACCTCGGTGGTACCGGCAATCCACTTGAAATACATGCCGGCCAGCAGGGCGGCCCAACTGATGGCTTCGGCGACGGCGAGGATCCGGAAAGCGCGGATGACCGGGTTCTTCAATGGCATGGTGACGTCCTGTCCGTGGGGGGCAGTGGAAAAGGGATTTGCAGGTGCAAGAAAACGCCCCGGTGGCCGGCCGGAACCGGTAACCGGGGCGTTTCCAGACCTAGCGTCCGCGGTTGGGACGCGCCTTGTAGGGGTCGATGCCCTTGGGGATGGGGAGCCTGTTGCCCAGCGACGCGATGCGCTTGGCCACGGCGTTGACTTCGACCTTCGTCAGTTCCTTCTTCAGCTTGCCCATCTTCTTGGCAACCTGGCTGAGCGGCACCTGGCCCTCGCCGCGGCCGCTCTCGATCACGTGCACGGTGACGTTGGGCAGGATCCGCGCAAGGCGCTTCCGCTCTGCATCCAGCAGCGGCTTAACGCGGTGGCTGGGGCCTTCGCTGACCAGGACGACGCCGGGGCGGCCGATGGCGCGGAACACGGCGTCCTGGGTGCGCGGGTTAACGGCAACGGGCTGTTCTTCGGTGATCCAGCCGCGGCGCAGGGTTCCGAGCGCTGCGCCGGAGGCGCCGGGCTGGTTCTCGATCTGGGCGAAGGCGGCGCGCTCTGCACGGCGCGAGAGGATCAGGGTTGCGCCCAGCAAACCAAGCGGGATACCGATGATCAGGCCCGTAATCCAGTTGTCCAGCCAGAAACCCACCAGGAAGCTCACGGCCACGACACCAAGGAACACCAGCAGCATCAGCCACGGCACCATGGGATCGTGCCTGCGGGTCATGGTGAAGACTTCGCGGATCTGCTTGAGCCTGCTGGGCTTCTTGGCCTTGGCTTCTTTCGGCTTGCGCGAGAAGAGGCCGCGCTTCACCGCGCTGGAGCCCGCCGGAGTGGAGTTGCTGGAATCAGGGGATTTCGCCATAGTGCCTCAATTCTACGTGACTTAAGGCCAAGGGCCGGACGCCGAATCATCGGCGTCCGGCCCCTGGGGCACGCTCTGCGATATGAAGTTGCTGTTTCCTCAGGAGTGGGCGGCAAGGACGCTGGCGGCTTCCTGGCGGGTGGTGCCGGAGTCCTGGATGCCGTCGGCGATGTGGGCCAGTTCGGCGGGGATGTCGCGTCCTTTTTTTGCGCATGGCGGTGGCCCAGAGCCGGCCGGCGCGGTAGGAGGAACGGACCAGGGGGCCGGACATGACGCCGAGGAAGCCGATTTCCTCGGCTTCGTGCTGGAGGTCCAGGATCCTGGGGCTTGACCCAGCGGTCCACAGGCAGGTGCCGTTCGGAGGGGCGAAGGTACTGGGTGATGGTGATCAGGTCGCAGCCGGCCTGGTGGAGGTCGCGGAGGGCTTCGCTGATTTCTTCGCGGGTTTCGCCCATGCCCAGGATGAGGTTGGATTTGGTGACCATGCCCTGGTTCCGGCCCTGGGTGATGACGTCCAGGGAGCGTTCGTAGCGGAACGCGGGGCGGATGCGCTTGAAGATCCTGGGCACGGTTTCTACGTTGTGGGCGAAGACTTCGGGTTTGGAGTCGCAGATCGCGGTGATGTGCCCGGGGTTGCCGGAGAAGTCGGGGATGAGCAGTTCGACGCCGGTGCCGGGGTTCAGTTCGTGGATTTTGCGGACGGTTTCGGCGTAGAGCCAGACGCCTTCGTCTTCGAGGTCGTCGCGGGCGACGCCGGTGACGGTGGCGTAGCGGAGCTGCATGGACTGGACGGAGCGGGCCACCTTGGTGGGTTCGAACCGGTCCAGGGGTGAGGGTTTGCCGGTGTCGATCTGGCAGAAGTCGCAGCGGCGGGTGCATTCGGAGCCGCCGATGAGGAAGGTGGCTTCCTTGTCTTCCCAGCATTCGAAGATGTTGGGGCAGCCGGCTTCCTCGCAGACGGTGTGCAGGCCTTCTTTTTTTGACGAGGTTCTTCAGTCCGACGAACTCCGGGCCCATCTGGACCTTGGCCTTGATCCACTCGGGCTTGCGCTCCACCGGGACGGCCGCGTTGCGCTGCTCGATCCGCAGCATCTTCCGGCCTTCGGGTGCCAGTGTCACAGTAGAGCTCCTTCAGGGCTTGATACGAGTGCTTCTTCGTGCTTGCGGAATTCTTCCACAATGCGTTCAACGATGTGGGCCGGGCGGATGTCCTGCCCCGTCTCCAGGGACATGGTGGTCACTCCCGCGTCCGTGATGCCGCAGGCGATGATCTGCCCGTACGGCGCCAGGTCATTGCTGCAGTTGATGGCGATGCCGTGCATCGTCACACCGTTCAGGACCCGGATGCCAATGGCGGCGATTTTGCGGTCGGGACCCTTTTCGTCCGCCCTGATCCAGACGCCGGCCCGGCCTTTGATGCGTTCGGCCGGAATGCCGTAGTCGGCCATGACGGCAATCATGATCGCTTCCAGCCGCTCAACGTAGTCCCGGATCCCCGCGCGGTTCTTCAGCTTGAGGATGGGGTAGGCAATGAGCTGGCCGGGTCCGTGCCAGGTGAGCTTTCCACCGCGGTCCACGGCCACAACAGGCGTGCCGTCGAAGGGCCGCTCGTGGTCTTCCGTGAGCTTGCCCGCGGTGTAGACAGCAGCGTGTTCCAGCAGGAGCACAGTGCTTGGTGCCTGGCCGGCGACTACTTTGTCATGGAGTTCGCGCTGGATGTCCCACGCCTGCTGGTAATCCACGAGTTCGGGGGCCAGACCCAGCTGTGAAAACTCAAGAGTCATGGCATCCAGCTTAGACCCCGCAGCGCCGCGTACCCGGTTTAGTGGCCAACCTCACCACCTGCCCGCACCACCTCGCAGTATGGCACTGCCTGTGGATAACTTCTGCAGGGAGCGGCGGATTCGGCTAGACATGAGGGATGGACGAGACAACGGCTCCGCTGGTTCCCGGCTACACCACCGGTCGCCTGCTCGGCTGCGGCGGAAGCGCCACGGTCTGGCTCGGTACTGACCATCAGACGGGCCGGGAGTTCGCCCTGAAGTGCTTCCGCCCGGCGCGTGGAAGCCGGCGCGGCAGTGGTTGCCGGTCCGAAGAGGCTGGACAGGGAGACGCTGCACAGGAAGGCGCTGTACAGGAAGACAACGCCGCACAGGAAGCTGCTGTGCAGCGGGAGATCCGCATCCTCTCCGTCCTGGATCATCAGCACCTCACCACCGCGCACCACGCCGTCCGTTTCGATTCCAGCTCCGGCGGCGGCACGGCGCTGGTCCTGGACTACGCACCGGGTGGTTCCCTCGCCCAGCTCGTTGCCGCCCGGGGCAGGCTGGGCGTGGGGGAGACAGTCACCGTTGTGACGCCGATTGCCCAGGCGCTTTCGTACCTGCACGGCAAAGGGTTCACACATTCTGACGTTTCGCCCGGGAACGTGCTGTTCACCAGCCAGGGCAAGCCGCTGCTCTCCGACGTCGGGATCGCACGGATCCTGGGTGATCCCGGCCATGGGCAAGCCTTCGGCACGCCCGGTTTCCTCGATCCTGCACCGGTGGATGCGGTCCGTGCCGGTCTCCAGCCGGAACGGGATGTCTATTCGCTGGCCGCCGTCGGCTGGTACTGCCTCACCGGCGCCGCCCCGCCGGCGACGGCCGAGCGCCCACCGCTCTCCCTGCTCGTTCCGGACGTTCCGGAGGAACTTGCCGCCGTCCTGGAAGCCGGGCTCAACGAGGACAGGCGGCTCCGGCCGACGGCCGCGGCCCTGGCTGCTGCCGTCTATCGGAGCGCCCCGCCCCGCCCTGTCGACCTGGCGGCCTCAGTCCATCCCACCGTCCTTCCGGAACTGGTGACGCGCAGGCATGTCCCGCCGTCGTCCGGGTGGCACAGGATCATCCGGCCCTCCAGGCTTAAGGAGAAGCTGGATGGCTGGAATCGCCGGCATCTGGCGGCACGGTGGGTCAAGGGGCGGGCCGCCGGTCCGCGGCTGCCGTTCCCGGCCACTGCCACCGCACCCGCTGTGCACGATAAACACGCTGTGCACGGAAAGCACGCCGCTCCCAGGGGCATGCCGGGCCGGCGGCTGCGGCGGTTGGTCATGCCTGCCGCGGGTGCCGCGGCCCTGGCTGTTGCCTGGTGGATGGCGGCGGCGCCGGCAGGCCCGCTGACACCCGAACCCGGCAGTACAACCGGAGCGCCAGCCGAAACTGTGGCTGGTGCCGGGAAGGCAGCTGCAGGCGCCGACGCGGTCCGGGAGGCAAGGCAGCATGCCGCTGCACCAGACCCGGCCGTGGCCGTGGCCGGCCTTGCGGCACTCCGCGACCATGCGTTCGCCAGTGGCAGGCTGGAACTGCTGGATGAAGTCAACGCGAAAGGATCACCGGCGGCTGCCGCAGACGCCAGGACCGCCGGGAGGCTCCGCGGCCCAGGCCATGTGCTGGCCGGGTTCGCCAGCCTCCTGTCCGATGTCGTCACGGAAGGTGCCTCGGGCGGGCGGGCCGTGGTCGGGGCAACTTCGGCCACATCCGCGTACGAGGAGAAGGACCGTGCAGGAACGGTGCTTGCATCAGGTGCCGCGAGCGCCGGCCAGCGCCTGCGCCTGGTCCTGGTGTCTGTTGACGGCAGGTGGCGGATCAGTGAGATCCTGCCCGGGTCCTGAACTTCAGCCGGGGCCGGCGGAACTAGTCCAGGGCCTCGGCGCCTTCGGTTCCGGCCACCCACTGCGCTGCCTGCGCCAGCGCCGGATGCTGCCACCGGAATCCGGCGCCCGCGAGGACGGCAGGTTCCATCCGCTGGCTGGACAGCAGCAGTTCTTCGGCCAGGTTCCGCATGACGAGCCGCAGCACCGGCGCCGGAACCCGGAAGATGGCCGGCCGGTGCAGGGCACGTGCGAGTTCTTCAACGATGGTGTTGACATCGGCATCTTCGGGAGCACACAGGTTGACCGGTCCGCTGACCGGCGACTCCAGCAGGAAGAGGAAGGCGGCGGACACGTCCGGAAGGGTGATCCACGGCCAGAACTGCCTGCCGTCGCCGAAAGGCCCGCCAACGCCGAGCCGCAGGAGCGGCAGCAGCCTGCCCATGGCCCCGCCCGAGCGGCTGAGGACCACACCGGTGCGGGGCGTGACAACCCGGACTCCCGCGGGCGCAGTTGCAGCTGCCGCTTCCCATTCCACGCAAATCCGGGACAGGATGCCCGAGCCGGCCGGCGCGTCTTCCCGGAGGACTGTGTTCCCCGTGTCGCCGTAGTAGTTGGCACCTGACTGGCTGATGAACGTCGCGGGCGGGACATCCAGCTGCCGCATTGCCTGCGTCAGTGTGCGGGTTGGCTCAATGCGCGAACTCAACAGCTCATCAACCCGCTTCCGCGTCCATGGCCTGTCGCCGATGCCGGCACCTGACAGATTCACGACGGCGTCGGCCCCCGCCAGCACGGAGGGGTCGAGCAGGCCGTTCGCCGGATCCCAGCGGATTTCCCCGCTCGAGGCTGGTTCGCGCCTGACCAGGGCGGTCACCTCGTGGCCGGCGTCGCGGAAAGTTTCGGACATGTGGGTTCCGAGCAGCCCGGAGGCTCCTGCCATAACGATGCGCATGCTCCATCACACCACGGGTGCGGCCGGCGGCACCTCCGGCAGGGCCGCGGAAGGGTTGACTATGATCAAACGATGACTTCTTCGAGCTACTTCCGTTACCCGCATGTGCATGGTGACCTCGTCACTTTCGTGGCCGAGGACGACGTGTGGATCGCCCCGCTGGAGGGTGGCCGGGCCTGGCGGGTCTCCTCCCTGCAGCTGCCCGCGCGCAACCCCCGTTTCACCCCCGACGGGAAGCGCCTGGTGTGGACCGTGGTCCAGGGGACGGCACCGGAAGTCGTGTCCGCGGACGTTGACGGCGGGAACTACCGGCAGCTGACCTACTTCGGCCACAGCACCACCCGGGTCAAGGGCTTCACGGCCAGCGGGTCCGTGCTGGTGACCAGCGCCTTCCGCCAGGCCGAAAGCCGGCATACCTACGCCTACAGCGTCCCGGTGGACGGCGGCTGGGCGGAAGAGCTGCCCTTCGGCCCCGTGGAGTCCGTGGCGTTCGGACCCGAGGTGGGGGATGAGCGTCCTGTGGTGGTGGGCAGCGTCCTGTCCCGCGAACCGGCCTGGTGGAAGCGCTACCGTGGCGGCACAGCAGGAAAGCTGTGGATCGACGCGGACGGCAACGGGGAGTTCGAGCGCCTTCTGCCGGACCTTGACGGCAACCTCGCCGACCCCATGTGGGTGGATGGCCGAATCGCCTTCCTGTCCGACCACGAGGGCTACGGCAACCTTTATTCGGTCCTTCCCGGCGGGAAGGACCTGCGCCGCCACACGGACCACGAGGATTTCTACGTCCGGCATGCCGCCAGCGACGGGAAGCGGGTCGTCTTCGAATCGGCCGGCGAACTGTGGATCCTGGACAGCCTGGACTCCGAGGCCGTCCGGCTGGATATTGCGCTGGGCTCCGCATCCCAGTCCCGGCGCCCGGCACTGCTGAAGACCTCAAAGCACCTGGGCGCAGTGGTGCCCGACGCTACAGGAACAGCAAGCGCGGTTGAATCGCACGGCACCATCCACTGGCTCCGCCACAAGGACGGGCCCTCCCGGATCGTTGAGGCGACGCCGGGGGTGCGCGGGCGCCTGCCACGGCCGCTCGGCGACGGCCGGATCGCCTACGTTGCCGACCACGGCGGCGTGGAGGCGCTGCACATCAGGGACATTGTGGCAACGGTGCCGCACGCCGCCCTGCCCGTCGGCAAGGAACACGCCGGCAAGGGACACGGGACAGCGGCAGCCCCGGCAGGCGCCGTACAGCTTCCCGGTGAGGCCGGGGACGGGGCGACGGCGTTGCCGCAGCCCGTCCCCGCGGCCGGCGCCGCGGTGCTGGCCGGCGCAGGCACCTTCGTCCCCGCTGACGACCAGCAGGCGGATACCCAGCAGGCCGACGTCGCCCCGGAGGACACCGTCTCCGCAGCGGACGCCCAGTCCGGGCGGACGCCCCGGGGATCAGCATCCCCCTGCCGTCCCGGGCCAGTGCCCTGGAGTCCAGCCCCGACGGGCGCCGGGTAGCCGTTGGCACTTCCTTCGGCGAGGTGTACGTGGCAGACACCCGAACAGGTGACTTTGTCCTGGTGGCGAGCATCGGGGAAGGCACCATAGGGGAGCTGGCATGGTCACCGGATTCCCGGTGGCTGGTCTGGTCCGAGCCGGTCACGTCCTTTGGTTCGCGCAGCCGGCTCCGGCTGGCTGACATGGCAAACCCCGGCACGTCCCCCGTGGACGTGACGGACGGCCGTTTCGGCGACAAGTCACCAGCTTTCACCCCGGACGGCAAATACCTGGCGTTCCTGTCCAACCGCAGCTTTGACCCGGTGTATGACGGCCACTCTTTCGATCTCTCGTTCCCGAGCCCCATCAAGCCGTACCTGGTGGCACTTGCCGCCGGGACGCCGTCGCCCTTTGGCCCGGCGGTGGCACCCGACGGCGGCGAAGGCTCCGGGACGGATACCTCCGGCGGGCAGGAATCCGGCGAAACTCCGGAAGTCGCCGTCGACCCGGAGGGCCTTGCCCACCGCGTCATCACCGTCCCCGTGCCGCAAGGCAACTACACCTCCCTGGGAACCGCGGACGGCGCGCTTCTGTGGCTTGACTGGGCCCTGGCGGGCGTCACCGGCGACGGAAAAGCGAGCCAGGACGACAAGGAAGCCCGCCCCAGCCTTGTCCGGTTCGATATCGCCCGGCGCAAAAAGGCCACGCTCGTCGAGTCGCTGGACAGCTACCGGCTTTCCGGCGACCGCAGCACCATTGTGCTGATCTCCGACAAGCAGGTCACGGCGGTTCCGGCGGATGCGAAAGCGGACGAGGAATCGGGGAAGCTGGTCAAGGTGGACCTGGGCCGGATCCGCGTGATGATGGATCCCCTCAGTGTCTGGGGCCAGGCCTTCGACGAGGCCTGGCGGCTGCAGCGGGACTTCTTCTGGGCAGAGGACATGGCGGGGCAGGACTGGGAATCCATCCATAAGCGCTACCGGCCGCTGGTGGAGCGCCTGGGATCGCACGATGACCTGGTGGACCTCCTGTGGGAGATGCACGGCGAATTGGGCACCTCCCACGCCTATGTCCGTCCGGCGCCGGTCACCGAAAACGGCAGCCAGGGGCAGGGCCGGCTGGGCGCCGATATTGCCCACACCCCGGCGGGGTGGGAAATAACCCGGATCCTGGCCGGCGAGTCCTCGGACCCGTTGGCAACGTCTCCTTTGACGCGGCCCGGCGTGGACGCGAAGGCCGGAGACATCCTGCTGGCCATCGACGGTGTCCCGCTCTCGGCGTCCGTCACCCCGGCCATGCAGCTGGTGGGCGCGGCGGGCCGGGCCGTGGAGCTGACCCTCCTCAACGGTCCGGCACACGCAGGTGCGGCCGGCACCCAGCGGCGGGTCGCCGTCGTTCCGGTCAAGGACGAGGAGCGCCTGCGGTACCCAGGAATGGGTGGCCGGGAACCGCCGCACTGTGCGGGAAGCATCCGCCGGAACCTTCGGCTACCTGCATATCCCGGACATGATGGCCAACGGCTGGGCACAGCTGCACCGCGACCTGGACACCGAAACCGCACTGGACGGGCTCATCGTGGACGTCAGGAGGAACCGTGGCGGCCACACGTCCCAGCTGGTGGCGGAGCTGATCGGCCGGAAGGTCACCGGCTGGAGCATGCCGCGCGGCGAGAAGCCGCGGACCTATCCGCACCACGCACCGCGTGGACCAGTCATCGTGCTGGCGGACGAGTTCGCCGGTTCGGACGGGGACATCATCACCCAGGTTTCCAAGCTGCGTGGTATCGGTCCCGTCATCGGAACCCGTACCTGGGGCGGCGTGGTCGGCATCGATAACAGGTTCGCCCTGGCGGACGGCACCGGCGTCACCCAGCCGCGCTACGCCAACTGGTTCAGCGGGGGCGTGGGGTGGAGCGTCGAAAACTACGGCGTGGACCCCGACATCGAAGTGGCCTACCCGCCGCACGCGTACGCCGCCGGCCGGGATCCGCAGCTGGAGTTCGGAATCGGTGCGTTGAAGGAAATGATCCAGGAGCTTCCTACCGACCGCCCGCCGGCCCGCGAGGGGTACCGGCGGCTCCGTCCCGCCCCGCTGCCGGCCCGCAGCCAGGCCAGGTAAGTCCGGGAACAAGAAAAGGCCCTGCACCTCCGGAATCCTCCGGGCGTGCAGGGCCTTTGCCGTTTACCTGGGGATCAGGACTTCAGGGTGGCGTCCATCGTGATGTCGATGCTTGCCAGGGCGCCTGAAACCGGGCAGCCCACCTTGGCTTCGCCGGCAATCTTCTGGAACTCGTCCTCCGAGATTCCCGGGACCCTGGCTTCGACCGTCAGGTGGCTGCCGGTGATGCCGGTACCCGGAACGAAGGTCACGTCGGCCTTGGCACGGACTTCTTCGGGAGTGTGTCCGGCCTTTGCAAGTTCATTGCTGAAGGCCATGGAGAAGCAGGCCGCGTGGGCTGCGGCAATCAGTTCCTCAGGGCTGGTCTTGCCGTTCGCCGCCTCGGTGCGGGCTTTCCAGGTGACATCGAACGTGCCCAGGCCCGAGGTGGCCAGGCTGGTGGTGCCGGCACCTTCCGTCAGGTTGCCGTTCCATACTGCATTAGCTGAACGTGTTGCTGCCATGTTCACTCCTCAAGTCGATGTGTACCGGGGCAGGCCGCTGCCTGGACCCCGCCGTTTTCCATCCTAGGGACTTCACCCGGCGGGTGCATCCGTGTCCGCTCCCGGTGGATTGTGACTCCGGGGGACGGGAAACGGATGGGGGTCAGTTCCAGATGGTGGCGATGGCGATGTTCAGCAGGGCCAGGCCGCCCACGGCATGGGCCAGGCCGGGGCTGACGTCCTGGCCCGCCTTGTACTTCCGGCGGCCGATGAAGGCGAGGACGCCGACAACCACGGCGATGACGAGCTTGATGCCCAGCTTTGCGTAGTTGGCATCCATGTCGAGGGCCGGGATGAGGCCCATCAGGGCGACGCCGGTGAGGAGTTGCAGCATGGCGCCGTCGAACTGGCGGGGGTGGACGGTGGGCTTCTTCATCTGCCCGATCCAGATGCCCACGATCATGGCCGCGCCGACGATGTGCAGGAAAACCACAATGTTGTAGAGGATGTTCATGGGACCAGTGTAGCCAGTTGTTCTACGTCCGGTAGTAGACGCGCTGACCCGCCGGCGCAATGCCTGCAGCGCCTTAAACGACGACGGCGGCGCCGGCCGCAGGTGGTTGTCCCACCGTTGGCCCGCACCGCCGTCGTCCGTGGCTGGCTGCTACAGTCCCAGGTCCGCTTCGAAGGCGCCCTCTTCAAGGCGGGCCTTCAGGGTCTGGAGGAAGCGGCCGGCGTCTGCGCCGTCCACCAGGCGGTGGTCGTACGTCAGCGACAGGTACATCATGGAGCGGATGGCGATCGAGTCGTCACCGTTTTCGTCGGCAACCACCACGGCGCGCTTGACGATCGCGCCGGTGCCGAGGATGCCCACCTGCGGCTGGTTGATGATCGGGGTGTCGAACAGGGCGCCCACGGAGCCGATGTTGGTGATGCTGAACGTGCCGCCGGACAGCTCGTCCGGGCCGATCTTGCCGTCGCGGGTACGGGCTGCTACGTCGGCGATCTTGCCGGCCAGGCCGGCGAGGTTCAGGTTGCCGGCGTCGGAGATGACCGGTACCAGCAGGCCCTTGTCCGTGTCCACGGCGATCGCCAGGTGCTCGGCGTTGTGGTACGTGATCTCCTGCTTGTCCTCATCGTAGGCAGCGTTGAGCTTGGGGTGCTGCTTGAGGGCCTCGGCAACAGCCTTGGCGATGAAGGGCAGGAAGGTCAGCTTGGTGCCGTTCTGGGCCTGGAACGAGTTCTTGGCCCGGGCACGCAGCTTGGCGATCTTGGTCATGTCCACTTCGTGGACCTGCGTCAGCTGGGTGGAGATTTCCAGGGACTCGCGCATGCGGCGGGCGATGACCTGGCGGATGCGCGGAGCCTTCTGCGTGGTGCCACGCAGGGAGGAAACCGGAGCGGAAGAAGCGGCCGGGGCTGCTGCCGCCGGTGCTGCGGCCGGAGCGGCGGCAGGTGCTGCCTTGGCCTCGGCAGCGGCAATGACGTCCTGCTTGCGGATGCGGCCGCCGACGCCGGTGCCGGAGAGGGAGGCGATGTCGACGCCGTGCTGGTTGGCCAGCTTGCGGACCAGGGGAGTGACGTAGCCGGACTCGCCTCCTGCGGACGGGGCTTCGGCTGCTGCCGGTGCGGCCGCGGGGGCGGGTGCTGCCTGCTGCGGAGCCTCTTCCTTCGGGGCCTCCGGTGCAGGTGCGGGCTTGGGGGCCTCTTCCTTCGGGGCCTCCTGGGCGGGAGCCTCCTGGGCCGGGGCGGCCGGAGCAGCCTGCGGAGCCTCCGCGGGAGCAGCGGCGGCGCCGGATCCGATGACGGCCAGGACAGAACCAACCTCAGCGGTCTCATCCTCGTTGACGCGGATTTCCTGGAGGGTACCGGCCACCGGGGACGGAATTTCGGTGTCCACCTTGTCGGTGGAGACCTCCAGCAGTGGCTCGTCAACCTCGACGCTGTCGCCCACGGCCTTGAGCCAGCGGGTGACGGTGCCTTCGGTAACGCTCTCGCCCAGGGCGGGGAGGGTGACTTCGTGGCCTTCGCCGCCGCCGGCGGGTGCAGCTGCTGCCGGTGCTGCAGCAGGAGCTTCCTGTGCCGGAGCTTCCGGTGCAGCAGCTTCCTGTGCGGGGGCTTCCTGTGCCGGTGCCTCTTCGGCCGGGGCAGCGGCGGAGCTTCTTCTGCCGGGGCAGCCGAACCGCCGCCGGAGCCGTCGCCGATACGCACCAGGGGTGCACCTACCTCGGCGGTCTCGTCTTCGGCCACCAGGATTTCCTCAATCACGCCAGCTACAGGAGAGGGGATTTCAGTGTCTACTTTGTCGGTGGAAACCTCGAGCAGCGGCTCGTCCACCTCTACCCGGTCACCTACCTGCTTAAGCCAGCGGGTGACGGTTCCTTCGGTGACGCTCTCACCGAGGGCGGGCAAGTTTAACGGATTCAGACATGTCGTCCCCGTTCTCCTTATTGATCTTTAGTGCGATTGAATGCTGCCTGATTTTGAGCCTGGTGCCCGGGTTTTCCGTGCCGGGCGCACCAGGCTCGATGGTGCTGCGGAAAATCAGCCGTGGAGCGGCTTGCCCGCGAGTGCCAGGTGGGCTTCGCCCAGGGACTCGTTCTGGGTGGGGTGTGCGTGCAGCAGCTGGGCCACATCCTCCGGGTAGGCTTCCCAGTTCACGATCAGCTGGGCCTCGCCCACCTGCTCGCCCATGCGGGCACCGATCATGTGGACGCCCACCACGGGGCCGTCCTTCTGCCGGACCAGCTTGACCAGGCCGGACGTGCCCAGGATGGAGCTCTTGCCGTTGCCGGCCAGGTTGTATTCCTGGGTCTGCACCTGGTCCTCGCCGAACTTCTCCTTGGCGGCCTTTTCGGTGTAGCCCACGGTGGCGATTTCAGGCTCGGAGTAGGTGACCTTGGGGATGTTGATGTCCTCGACGATCACGGGCTTCAGGCCGGCGATCTCCTCGGCCACGAAGATGCCCTGCTGGTAGCCGCGGTGCGCGAGCTGGACGCCGGGAACGATGTCGCCGACGGCGTAGATGTTGCCCACGCCGGTGTGCAGGCGCTCGTTGGTGATGACGAAGCCGCGGTCGATGGTGATGCCGGCTTCCTCGTATCCGAGGTTGGCGGTGACGGGGCCGCGGCCGACGGCGACCAGGAGGAGGTCTGCTTCGAACGTCTTGCCGTCAACCAGAGTGACCTTGACGCCGTTTTCGTTCTGCTCGACGCCCTGGAAGAACACGCCGGTGGAGAACTTGATGCCGCGCTTCTTGAATGCACGCTCGAAGTTCTTGATGATCGTGGCGTCCTCGTTGGGGACCAGGGAGGGCAGGCCTTCAACGATCGTGACGTCAACGCCGAACGACTTCCACACCGAGGCGAATTCAACGCCAATGACGCCGCCGCCCAGGATGATGGCGCTCTTCGGGATGGAGTCCATGGTGAGGGCCTGGTCGGAGGTGATGACCTTGCCGCCGATTTCGAGGCCGGGCAGCGTGCGGGAGTACGAACCGGTGGCCAGGACGATGTTCTTGGCCTTGTAGGCCGTGCCGTTGACCACGACGGTGTCCGTGCCCTGGAGCTTGCCTTCACCCTCGATGACGGTGATGCCCTTGGACTTGATGAGGCCCTGGAGTCCCTTGTACTTGCCGGCGATGATGCCGTCCTTGTACGCGTTGACGGCGGTGATGTCGATGCCGTCGAGGGTGACGTTCACGCCGTACTTGGCGGAGTCACGCGCGTGGTCCGCCAGTTCGGCGGAGTGGAGCAGGGCCTTGGTGGGGATGCAGCCGTTGTGCAGGCAGGTGCCGCCCAGCTTTGCCTTTTCCACGAGGCCGACGGTGAGGCCAAGCTGTACTGCCCGCAGCGCCGCAGCGTATCCGCCGCTGCCGCCACCGAGTACCAGGATGTCGAATTCTTGCGCAGTTGCCTGATCGGCCACTTAAACGCTCCCTCGCGTGAACGATGACGCGTTTCTGCGCGCATCATCTGGTCTTGGAACTTGCACTGCCGTGATTATGTCAGCAGGGCAACTCTCTTGCATTTGTGACTACCGTGGTTCACCTTAGCGAACCACTTATCCATGCTCCACCTTGGCACAGTGTTTGGGGAGCGCTTTGTGTCGAGTGTCACGCGGCATTGTGGCAGAGGGATCACCCCGCGCCACAACGCAGCGCGGCACTGGCCGGGTGCGTCAGGCGGCCGCCAGGATGTCCTCAACGTAGGCCACCAGGGTCCGGACCGTGCAGCCGGTGCCCTGCTTGTGCGTGTAGCCGTACGGGCTGCCGTTGTTAAAGGACGGGCCGGCGATGTCGATGTGTGCCCAGGGAATCTGCACGCCGTCCTTGTCCTTGCCCACGAATTCCTGCAGGAAGACGGCTGCGGTCATCATGCCGCCGTGGCGTTCGCCGATGTTGGCCAGGTCCGCCACCTGGGAGTCGAGGCTGGGGCGCAGTTCCTCCGGCAGCGGCATCGGCCAGACAAGTTCCCCCGCGCGGTCGGCCGCCGCCTTGAGGGCCGTGGTGACGACCTCGGAGCCCATGATGCCGGCGGTGCGGTTGCCCAGGGCGATCAGCTGGGCGCCCGTCAGGGTGGCGACGTCGATAATGGCGTCCGGGTACTCGCGGCTCGCCGCTACGATACCGTCCGCCATGACCAGGCGGCCTTCGGCGTCGGTGTTCAGGACCTCCACGGTCTTCCCGCCGAACATGGTCAGCACGTCGGCGGGCCGGGACGCGGCACCCGAGGGCATGTTCTCGGCGATGCACAGCCAAGCGGTCGCCTTGACCGGCAGGCCCAGTCCGGCGAGGGCCAGGACAGTGTTACAGGACGACGGCGGCGCCCGCCATGTCGCTCTTCATGTCGCCCATGCCGAGGGCCGGCTTGATGGAGATCCCACCGGTGTCGAAGGTGATGCCCTTACCCACCAGGGCGATCTTCGCCGTCGCCCGGGCGGGGGAGTACTCCACCTTGACCAGGCGGGGCTGGCGGGAGGAACCCTTGCCGACGCCCATGATGCCGCCGAAGCCTTCCTTCTCCAGCCGCTTCTCGTCCCAGACCGTCACCTTAACGGGAAGGCCCTTGGCCAGGTCCTTGGCAGCCTCGGCGAATGTTTCGGGGTACAGGTGGCTGGGCGGTGTGTTGACCAGGGAGCGGGTGGCATTGACGGCCCGGCCGATCAGGGCGGCGCGCTTCAGGGCAGTATCGAGTTCCTTCTGGTCGGCCACATCGGTGAAGACGATTGCCTTCGAGACCGGATCCTTCAGGCCGTCCTTCGCGGACCGGAACTCCGTAAAGGAATAGGCGCCCAGCGCGGCGCCCTCGGCGACGGCCGCGACGTCGGCCACCGACGCCGTCGGGAAGGCCAGGGCAACCGTGCCCAGCCCGGCCAGCTGGCGGACAGCGGAACCGGCGGCGCGCCGGAGGGCCTCGCCGGTGGGTGCCGTGCCGGCCGGAACCTTGCCGACACCGGCGAGGACGAGGATGCCGGCGCCTGTCTCGGGGAGGCCGGGCAGGCGGACGATCTGGTCTGCGGCACCGGTCACCCCGAGCGACTTGAGGGAATCGGTGAGCGCTTCGGCGGACTTCGCGGCCAGCGGGTTGTCCAGGAGGACCGGCCCGTCCGTACCCTGCCCCACGCCGATGACCACTGCGTCGCTGGGGCTCTTTTTTCAGGTCCCGGGAGAGGGTACTAAGGTTGATTTCCGTATTCTTGACCACAGGGATGAGTCCTCAATTCTCGAAGATCGGTACGGGCAGGGGTGCATGTTCGGCGCTCTGCCATGGAAAGCCGGATGACGGCCCTTCCGGATGCCATCCGGGGAGGTGCAAGGCCGCCTGGCAGGCCAGTTCCGATCGTAGCCCTTGGGTGCGCCGGCCGAAGAATCTTCTGAGATGTGCGCCACAGCGCCGCCCGGAATGCCCGGCCGCCCGCCCGCGTTGTAATTGATGTCCACCCGCATCCATGAAAGGAACATGCCGTGCTTGAACGGATCTCCGGCTCCCTGCTGGACCCTGACGCGCTCTATGCGAGCAACATCGAGCTGTTCCACAGCCCGGAGCTCCGCGGGCTGAACCTGGTGATGGGCTTTACCGGATTCGCCGACGCCGGACACGTGGTGAAGCAGGTCAACGCCGAGCTGCTCGACTCCCTCGATGCCCAGCCCGTTGCCGTTTTCGACGCGGACCAGCTGATCGACTACCGGTCCCGCAGGCCGCACCTGACCTTCGTCGAAGACCACCTCCAGGACTACCAGGAGCCGCGGCTGGCGCTGTACCGGCTGGTTGACGGCCTGGGCAAGCCCTTCCTGCTCCTGGCCGGGTTCGAGCCGGACCTGCAGTGGGAGCGGTTTGCCCGTGCCGTCGTCGGGATCGTGGAGAAGCTGGACGTCAACCTGGTGACCTGGATCCACTCCATTCCAATGCCGGTCCCGCACACACGGCCCATCGGCGTCACCGTGCACGGCAACAGGCCCGAGCTGATCGAGGGCATCTCCGTCTGGAAGCCCACCGTGGAAGTTCCGGCCGCCGTGGGCCACATCCTGGAGCTCCGGCTGGTGGAAGCCGGGCGGAACGTCGCCGGCTACGTCATCCACGTCCCGCACTACCTCGCCGAAGCGGAGTACCCGGCCGCGGCGGTGGCCGGCCTCGAGTACCTCGGCGCCGCAACGTCCCTCATGCTGCCCACGGACCGGCTGCGCGAGGCGGGCCGCGAAGTGACACGCCAGATCGCCGAGCAGATCGACGCGTCGGACGAGGTCCAGCAGGTGGTGTCACGGCTGGAGACCCGCTACGACGAAAAGGCTGACGGCATCGTGCGCCGCTCGCTGCTCGCCGACGAAAATGACGAACTGCCCGACGCCGATGTGCTGGGCGCCGCCGTCGAGGCCTACCTTGCCCGGGAGAACCCGGGGCAGTAGGCGTCCCGGGCGGCAGCCGGCGCGCAGCTGCGGGGGTGCCGCCGGGCATGCGGGCATAATGAAGACGTGACTGCACCCCGCGCTTGGCTGATCTGGACCGTTGGAATCTTCGGGTACCTGGTGGCCGTGTCACAGCGCACCTCCTTTGGCGTCGTGGGGCTTGAGGCCACGGAACGGTTCAATGCCACGGCCTCCGCCATCTCCTTCTTTACCGTCCTGCAGCTCCTGGTCTACGCGGCGCTGCAGATTCCCGTGGGACTCCTGGTTGACAGGTTCGGCTCGCGGGCAATGATCGCCGGCGGCGCCGTCCTCATGGGGATGGGCCAGCTGCAGCTTGCCTTCGCCGACAGCATCCCGGCGGAATCCTGGGCAGGGTCCTGGTGGGGGCCGGCGATGCCATGACATTCATCTCGGTGATCCGCCTGATCCCGCTCTGGTTTGCCCCGGCGCGGGTACCCCTGGTCACCCAGCTGACGGGCATGACCGGCCAGCTGGGCCAGCTGGTGAGCGTCATCCCGTTCGCCTTCGTCCTGCATGCGGCCGGCTGGACCCCGGCCTTCCTGATGCTGGCGGGGCTGTCCGCCCTGGCAGTATTCCTGGTGGTGGTGCTCCTGAAGGACGTCCCGCCGGGGACGGAGCGGCCGCAGGCGCAGCAGGGGCTCAAGGCCACTGGCATCTCCCTGGCCAGGGCATGGCGCCAGCCCGGAACACGGCTGGGCATGTGGAGCCATTTCACCATCCAGTTCAGCGGCACGGTGTTCGCCATGACCTGGGGCTACCCGTTCCTGATTTCCGGCCAGGGCCTGGAAGCCGGCACGGTGGCCGGGCTGATGGGTCTTTACGTGGCTGCCGGAATGGCCGTGGGTCCGTTCATCGGCCGCTTCGTGTCGCGGCATCCCCTCCGCCGCTCCACCCTGGTCCTGCTGATCGCAGGCACCACCGCAACCGCGTGGGCCGCGGTCCTGCTGACTCCCGGGCGTGCCCCCCTGTGGCTGCTGGCCGGCCTGGTGGTGGCGCTCGCCATCGGCGGCCCGGGCTCCATGATCGGCTTCGACTTCGCCCGCACCTTCAACCCGGCCCACCGGATTGGAACCGCCACCGGCATCGTGAACGTGGGCGGATTCATCGCTGCGCTGGTTGCCATCTACCTGATCGGGCTTGTCCTGGACGTCCTGTACGCCAGCGGCTTCTCCAACGGCGTCCTGTACGGGCTTGACCCGTTCCGCATCGCCCTGAGCGTGCAGTTCCTGCTGCTGGGATTCGGGGCCACAGCCATGCTGGTGTGCCGGCGCAAGGTGCGCCGGCAGATGGCGGCCCAGGGCGTGGTGGTTCCACCGCTGCGGACGGCCCTGGCCCGGCAGCGCCGCGAGAACCTCGCCCGCCGCCGGCAGACGTCTCCTCCCGACAGCGGCGACTAGTCCTCCACCGGCGGGACTACCCACATAGGGAAAATTCCTGCTGAAGCGCCTGCGCCATCGGGCCAATGCTGGAGCCATGACAGCTCCTGAACAACTCAGAATCACCGGACCCGAGGATGTCCTCGGGTACATACCCCATTCGCTGGGTTACTGGCCCAAGGGCAGCCTGGTGGTCATCACCATGCAGGGTAAAAGGCTCGGCGCCACGCTCCGGCTGGACCTGCCTGCAGGCCCGGTCCTGGCCAACCCGGGCAGATACCTTTCGACGGTCCGCGGCTATTTGGAGGCTGACACGGAGGCGGACGGCACCCTGGTGGCAATCTTTACCGGCGGCGCCGCTGCATCGGCGTCCGCCACCTACGGCCGCTTTCTTGCAGAACTGGACTCCATACTGTCCGCGGCGATGCCCGTCAGGGAGGCATGGTACGTCGGCACCGACTACTGGCGGGAGGCGTATTGCATTGATGCCACGTGCTGTCCCTTCCCGGGCAGGCCGCTCCAGGAGATCCTGGACAGCCCGCTGAATGCGGAAATGGTGTACCGCGGCAGCAGCGTGGGCCCGGCCCCCGAACCGCAATCCGCCCCTGCACACTCCAAATCTGCACAATCCACCTCTGCAGAATCCACCTCTGCACAATCCCCTCCGCTGCACGGCGCCACCGCCCGCACCGTTCCGAGCCTGCATCGGGAGGCCGTCCTTGAAGCCGAGGCCGGGTGGGCTGGAGAACTCGACCTCCGCAGGGGGAGCAGGGCGCAGCTGCTCGCAGTCCTCGACCTCTGGGAGGCTGTGCTCGCCAGGCCGCAAGGGGAACCATGGCTTCCGGAGGTGGAACGCGACGCGTTCCTGCGGGCATCCCTGCTGATCCCGGGCTGGCGGGACGCGGTCCTGGTGATGGCAGCTGCAGGGAAGAACGCAGCCGAAGCGGGGGCCGCCGTGTTCGGCATCGTCAAGGACGGCACGGATCTCCGCCCGGTGACTCCGCCAGTCCCGTTTCCGGCTGCGGATCCTCCGTCAGTGCTGCAGCGGCCGTTCCCGGCTCCGGTGCATGCCGTGGCGGACCATGGAGTCGCGGGCGTGAAGGCGAACAGCCCTGCCGGCGCGAACCCGGGCTACGCCGACGTGCTGATGGGCGTGCAGCCTGATGTGCCGGACTGGGCTGCCCTCGATGCCCTGGACGCGGTCCTCGATCACCTTGCAGCGGTGGGCGGGCCTGCCGCCGCGGCGGCGCTGACGGTTCGCGGCTGGATCTCCTGGTGCCGCGGGCGGGGTCCTACGCCGCCGCGCATTTTGCCTCTGCCCTGGAAGTCCAGCCGGGGTACCGCTTTGCCGAGCTCCTGCTGGAACTGGTGGGCCGTGGAGCAATCTGCGGCTGGGCCGGACGGAAAGAAGCGGCCTGGCAAAAATTCTGAACGGATGCCCCACGCCTGGCCTGGAGCAGCTGGCAACGACTGTATACGCGGACAGAGGGCATCGGGCGGTGCACGGGATGCGGGGTGGGCCCCGCGGCGGTGATTCGGTCACGGAGAGGCCCGATCCGGGGAAAACATGAGACAATGGATGCCGAGACCCGGTTGGGTCCGTGTATCGAGTGCCTGTGGATGTGCCCTCCGGGGAACATTGCAGCGGCTTCGGCAGTTGTCTTAAGTGACTCTGCCGGCCGTGGTGGCGCTTGGTTTTCACCACGGACTTGACAGGGTCATAGTGGTGTTGCCCGTATGGCGATTCCACAGACCACCGCTAGAAAGGTTTTCTGTGACCCCGTCTTCCACGAAGAAGGACCCCGCCGCCCAGGACGATGTGTCCCCCGAGGACAAGCAGGCTGCGACCGGCGCCAAGCGGGCAGCCACCAAGGCATCTGCCGGCGCGGACGGCAAGCGCGAGCCGAAGAAGCGCGGGCCCAAGCCTGGCGCCAAGGCGGCGGCCGAGGCCGCGAACAAGGCATCCGCCGGTGACGTTGACCCCAACGAGGCAGAGGACGTCGAGGATCTCGACGACATCATCCTCGAGGGACCGGAAGCGGTTGAGGAGGCCGACGCCGACGCTGACGCCGATCCCGCCAAGGCCGTTGCCGGCAGCGGCAAGGGCTTCGTCTACTCCGATGCCGATGACGACGACGCCCCGGTGCAGCAGGTCATGTCGGCGGGTGCCACCGCTGACCCCGTCAAGGACTACCTCAAGCAGATCGGTAAGGTCGCACTGCTCAACGCCGAGCAGGAAGTGGACCTTGCGCTCCGCATCGAGGCCGGGCTGTTTGCCGAAGAGAAGATTGCCGCCGATGACGGCTCCATGGACCCGAAGTACAAGCGGGAACTGGAATTCATCATCCATGACGGCAAGCGCGCCAAGAACCACCTGCTGGAGGCCAACCTCCGCCTCGTGGTGTCGCTGGCAAAGCGCTACACCGGCCGCGGCATGCTCTTCCTGGACCTCATCCAGGAAGGCAACCTGGGCCTGATCCGTGCAGTCGAGAAGTTCGACTACACCAAGGGCTTCAAGTTCTCCACCTACGCCACCTGGTGGATCCGTCAGGCCATTACCCGCGCCATGGCGGACCAGGCCCGCACCATCCGCATCCCGGTCCACATGGTTGAGGTCATCAACAAGCTCGCCCGCGTGCAGCGCCAGATGCTCCAGGACCTCGGCCGCGAACCCACGCCCGAAGAGCTGGCACTCGAACTGGACATGACCCCCGAGAAGGTCGTGGAGGTCCAGAAGTACGGCCGCGAGCCCATCTCCCTCCACACCCCGCTGGGCGAGGACGGCGACTCCGAGTTCGGTGACTTGATCGAGGACTCGGAAGCCGTGGTGCCGGCCGACGCCGTGAGCTTCACGCTCCTGCAGGAGCAGCTGCACTCCGTGCTGGACACCCTGTCCGAGCGCGAAGCCGGCGTGGTGGCCATGCGCTTCGGCCTGACCGACGGACAGCCGAAGACTTTAGACGAAATCGGCAAGGTCTACGGCGTCACGCGTGAGCGCATCCGCCAGATCGAATCGAAGACTATGTCCAAGCTCCGCCACCCCTCGCGGTCGCAGGTGCTCCGGGACTACCTGGACTAGGACGCAGCACGGCAACGCGGGCCATTCCGCGCCAGGGAACGAAAGTTTCCTGGCGCGGAATGGCCCGCGTTCGCTGCTTAATGTGGAGCTGCCGGTGGGCCTGCAGGGCACCACGAGAATTCATCGCGGGTCCGGACGCAGGTGAAAGACGAGGTTTAAAGAGGAATGGGACCCCTCCGAAAGGAGGAATCCCATTCCCTGGATAAGTCTCGGTGCGCCTAGTCGACTTCTACGGCAGCCTTCTCATGAAGCTTGGCCGTCTCATCGTGCCAGTCGGAGCTCAATGGTTTGAGGGTAGCCTCGACCGCACGCGCGTGGTGGGCGCAGAACAGCAGCTCACCGCCGGAGGACTCGAGTACAACCCGCACATATGCCTGGGCTCCGCAACGATCGCACCGGTCGAGGGCGTTGAGTGTGCGGTCCGCCACTGCTGTTGTCATATCGGCCTCCTTAGTAGATCAGTACGTCTATATAACCAGTATTCGTAACAAAACCATCGCAAGGATGGGGCAAGTTCGCTGTGCGCGTATCCCCAAGGTTCGGTCAAGATTCACCCAGCAGCCCGGAAAAGTGCCCAAGTGGCGCGGTGCACAGGCCCTGCACAGTGTGGCAGCCAGCCGACCGGGCCGCGGCCGACTACCCTAGAGGGAGCGCTTTGAGCGCCCGCTTTACCTGAAGGAGTTCAACACCAGTGGCACCAAGTTCTGACTACACTGCCCGGCACCTGTCTGTGCTGGAGGGCCTGGAAGCCGTCCGCAAGCGCCCGGGCATGTACATCGGTTCCACCGACTCCCGCGGCCTCATGCACTGCCTCTGGGAAATCATCGACAACTCCGTGGATGAAGCACTGGCCGGGTTCGGCCACGACATCAGGATCATCCTGCACGCGGACAACTCAGTGGAAATCCACGACGACGGCCGCGGCATCCCCATCGACAAGGAACCGAAGACCGGACTCACCGGCGTCGAAGTGGTGTTCACCAAGCTCCACGCGGGCGGCAAGTTCGGCGGCGGCTCCTACACTGCCTCAGGCGGCCTGCACGGTGTGGGCGCATCGGTGGTCAACGCCCTCTCCTCACGGCTGGATGTTGAGGTGGACCGCGGAGGCAAGACCTACAAGATGTCCTTCCGCCGCGGCGAACCGGGCCGGTTCCAGGACACCGGCTCCCGGGTGGATCCGGCCGCGCCCTTCACCCCGTTCGTGGAGGACTCTGTCCTTGACGTTGTGGGGAAAGCCAAGCGCGGCGTCACCGGCACCAGGATCCGGTACTGGGCGGACCGGCAAATCTTCACCCCGGACGCAAAGTTTTCGTACGACGAGCTGGTGGCCCGCGCCCGGCAGACGTCCTTCCTGGTTCCCGGGCTCAAGCTCACTGTCCGCGACGAGCGCAGGATTTCCGGAACCCCGGGTGAAGGCGGACCCCACGAGGAAGTGTTCCACCACGACGGCGGCATTTCCGAGTTCGTCGACTTCCTGGCGGCCGACCCCGCCGTCACCGACGTGTGGCGGCTGCACGGCGCCGGCAAGTTCAAGGAAACCGTCCCGGTGCTGGACGAGCGCGGGCACAGCCAGCTGGCTGAGGTGGAGCGCGACTGTGAAGTGGACGTTGCCCTGCGCTGGGGCATCGGCTACGACAGCACCGTCCGCAGCTTCGTGAACATCATCTCCACTCCCAAGGGCGGCACGCACCAGTCCGGCTTTGAGCAGGCCCTGGTGAAGACCTTCCGCAAGGCAGTGGAAAGCAACGCCCGCAAGCTCAAGGCCGGCAACGACAAAATCGAAAAGGACGACATCTTCGCCGGCCTCACGGCAGTGCTCACGGTCCGGCTCGCGGAACCGCAGTTCGAGGGTCAGACCAAGGAAATCCTTGGCACCTCCGCAGTCCGTGCCATCGTTTCCAAGGTGGTGGAGCGCGAAATCAACGCCAAGCTCACCTCCTCGAACCGGAACGACAAGGCGCAGACGGCACTGCTGCTTGAGAAGATCGTCAACGAAATGAAGTCGCGCATCTCGGCGCGCGTGCACAAGGAGACCCAGCGGCGCAAGAACGCGCTGGAAACCTCCTCGATGCCCACCAAGCTTGCCGATTGCCGGACGGACGACGTCGAACGTTCCGAACTCTTCATCGTGGAAGGCGACTCGGCGCTGGGAACCGCCAAGCTCGCCCGGTCCTCCGACTTCCAGGCCCTGCTGCCCATCCGCGGCAAGATCCTGAACGTCCAGAAGGCTTCGGTGGGGACATGCTCTCCAACGCCGAGTGCGCCGCGCTGATCCAGGTGGTGGGCGCCGGTTCCGGCCGCAGCTTCGATATCAGCGCCGCACGCTACGGCAAGGTCATCCTGATGACGGACGCCGACGTCGATGGCGCGCACATCCGCACCCTCCTGCTGACCCTGTTCTTCCGCTACATGCGCCCCATGATCGACGAGGGCAGGGTGTTCGCCGCCGTGCCGCCGCTGCACCGGGTGGAGGTGATCAACGCCGGCCAGAAGGCCAACGAGATGATCTACACCTATTCCGAGGCTGAACTGCATGTGCTGCTGGCGCGGCTGGCCAAGGAAGGCAAGCGGTACAAGGAGCCCATCCAGCGGTACAAGGGCCTGGGCGAGATGGATGCCGAGCAGCTGGCCGAGACCACCATGGACCCGCGGCACCGGACCCTGCGCAAGGTGGGCATCGAGAACGCCAAGCAGGCGGAGGAAATTTTCGACCTCCTGATGGGCTCGGACGTCTCCCCGCGCAAGGACTTCATCATCGCGGGCGCCGCCAGCCTGGACCGGGAGCGCATCGACGCCTGACGGAACGGTTGAGCCTGTCGAAACCCAGGGGTTTCGGAAGGCTCAGCCGAGCAGGCCCGGAACCACCAGCAGGGCCGTGGGAAGGGCCAGCAGGAGAACGCAGCCGGTCAGGACCAGGCTGCGCACCGCTCCCGGCAGCTGGGGCTGGGGCGACAGCAGCCGGCTGACCCGCGAAGCGGTGGTCCGCGCTGAATCGGACGCCAGGACGCCGCTGCCCGGGTCCAGGCCGGCGAGGGCAGCGGTGGAGGCAGTGGGGGCGAGCTCCGAACCGGTACCCTGCGCCGAACCGCTCGCAACAATGGCGATGGCCTTGATCAGGGTGGCTTTGCTCTCGCTCTTGAGGGCGACGTCGTCCGCCAGCATCTCAATGAGTGAGTTAACGGACTCCTGCGCCAGCCGGGTGGTGGGGAGCCAGGGCAGGGCCTGCCGCCAGGCCGCAAAGGCCCACAGGAGCAGGTGGTGCCGCTGGCTGAGATGGGCGTTCTCGTGGATCAGGACCGCGCGCAGCTCCGCCGGCTCCAGGGCGGCCATCAGTCCGTCCGACAATACGGTCACCGAACGGGCGCCGCCGGGAAGGCAGTAGGCCACGGGGGAGTCGTGACTGATCACCAGGGTTGCGGCGTCCTGTCCGGAGGGGGAGGCAAGCAGGGCCAGCAGCTCCCGGTGGCGCCGCCGCTGCCGCTCGATCTTGTAGTACGTCAGCAGCAGGGTGAAGACCAGGTGGGCCGTGAGCAGCGCGGCCGCCGACAAAGCGAAAATGTGCCAGAACCCCAGGGCTGTGGTGGGTGCGTTGAACAGCACCATAGCGGCCAGCGCGCGGAGCCCGGCGATCAGGTTGTCGCCGATCGGTTCCAGCCCGTACACCAGCATGGCCCCGATCATGGAGAGCCCGCCGGCGAGGGCGATCGCCTGCCACAGGAGCATGGCCGTGAAGGGGGAGCGCGCGGGCCACTGTGCGCGCGACAGGAGGATGGGTACCGGCCAGGCCAGTACTATCGCCAGGACCGCCAGCAGGTATGAGGCCCAGAACATGGGTGGCTAGAGGTGGCCAAGCAGTTTGCGCAGTGTCTCGGCTTCACCTTCGGATACGGAGCCAATGAAGCGTGCCAGCACGGCTTCGCGGTCCGGAGCCGAGCCCAGGACTTCGTGCATGAGCTCCGCGGTGTGTTCTTCACGGCTGGAAACGGCCTGGTAGCGGTGCGGCCGGGTCCCGCGTTCACGCTCCACCAGCCCCTTCTTCTCCAGCCGGGACAGCACCGTAAGTACGGTGGTAACGGCAAGTTCCTTGCCTTCGTGCGCGGCCGCGCCACCCTGCCCTGACGAAGTCTGCGCAAGCCGGTCACGCAGGGTATTGGCCGTGGCTGCTTCCTGGCCCGCCCAGAGCAGATCCATCACTGCCCGTTCCAGTTCACCAAGACTTGCCATTGCACTTTTCCTTTGTTCCCCGCACCGTTCGCCCTGCTGGCGCCGGTGACTGCACGCGGTTACTTCAACTACACCTATAAATCTACCCCGAATCGACGTTACTTTCTACGTTGGGTAGAACACGTGGCGCGACGGCCGATCCCGCGTCATCCTTGTGGAGGGGGCCGGTTTCCACTCCGCGGACCCCTTGTTCTACACTTTGTAGAAGTTAGAGTTCTACGAAACGTAGAAAACTGCATCTGCTCACAGTAGGGACTGCCTTGGACGCCTTGGAAATCGCACGCTGGCAATTCGGTATCACCACGGTCTACCACTTCATGATGGTCCCGCTGACCATTGGCCTGGGCCTGGTGGTGGCCATCATCCAGACCGTCTGGCACCGCACCGGCAAGCCGGAGTACCTGCGCATGACCAAGTTCTGGGGAAAGCTGTTCCTCATCAACTTCATCATGGGCGTGGCCACCGGCATTGTGCAGGAATTCCAGTTCGGCATGGCCTGGAGCGAATACAGCCGCTTCGTGGGCGACGTCTTTGGCGCCCCGCTGGCCCTCGAAGCACTGCTTGCCTTCTTCGTCGAGTCCACCTTCCTGGGACTGTGGATCTTCGGCTGGAAGCAGCTCAAGCCCGCCATCCACCTGGCCTGCCTGTGGGTGGCCGTGATCGGCTCGATGTTCTCCGCCTACTTCATCATCGTGGCCAACAGCTGGATGCAGCACCCGGTGGGCGTGGAAATGGTGGACGGCCGGCCGGTCATGACCGACGCCTGGGCCGTTTTCACCAACAACACCGCGCTGGTGGCCGTGCCGCACACCCTCTTCGGTGCGCTGGCCGTGGCCGGCGGCTTCCTCCTCGGCATCGCCTGGTACCACCTCTGGCGGAGGCGGCGCGACGGCGTCGACACCGTGGGTGCCGACGGCAAGGTCATCCCGGGGGAGTCCGCTGCCATCCCCGGCCGCGACCGCGCGGACCACACGGTCTGGATCCGGTCCCTGCGGATCGGCGCCGTGGTGGCCATGATCTCCTTCGCAGGCACCGCCCTCACCGGCGACCTCCAGGGCAAGCTCATGTTCGAACAGCAGCCCATGAAGATGGCCGCAGCGGAGGCGGCCTGCCACGACGGCACCGGATTCTCCGTCCTCAGCATCGGCAACCTGGGCTCCCAGGACTGTGACGACATCGTGGCCCTGATCGAAGTTCCCGGTATCCTGTCCTACCTTGCCAAGGGCGACTTCACCACCGAGGTCAAGGGCGTCAACACCCTGCTCCCCGAGTACCAGGCCAATTACGGCACCCACCTTCCGGACAACCCCATCTACGGCGAACGTGCCGGCCAGGAAATCGACTACCTGCCGGTCATGGAAGTCACCTACTGGGGCTTCCGCATGATGATCGGCTTCGGCGGGCTCGCGGCCCTGGCAGCCCTCGTGGCACTGTGGCTCACCCGCAGCGGCACCGTTCCCTCCTCCCCGTGGCTCATGCGGCTGGCCGTCCTGGGCGTCATGGCCCCCTTCGGTGCCAACGCGGCCGGGTGGATCTTCACCGAGATGGGCCGCCAGCCGTTCGTGGTTGCCCCCAACCCCGATCCCAGCGGCATCGACCAGGTGTTCATGTTCACCGCGGCGGCCGTCTCCCCGGGCGTATCGGCAGGGGAACTGCTGGCCTCGCTCATCACCCTGACCGCCGTATACGCCGTCCTGCTGGTGGTGGAGGTGAAGCTGCTGGTCAAGTACGTCCGCGGCGGCGTGGTGTCCGCCATGCCGGAGCTCGCGCACACCCCGGCGGACGAAAACGAGGACGCCACGCCGGGCCCCGGCGGACCGGGCGGCGCCAAACCCGCCGACGACGTCCTGGCCTTCGCCTACTAGCCGCAGCCGAACAGAACGCAGAGGAAACGAACTATGGAACTGCTGCCGACCATCTGGTTCATCGCCATCGCGGTGCTGTGGACCGGGTACCTCTTCCTTGAGGGCTTCGACCTGGGCGTGGGAATGCTGATGAAGGCCTTCGCCCGGAACAACACCGAGCGCCGCGTGCTGCTCAACACCATCGGGCCGGTCTGGGACGGCAACGAGGTCTGGCTCCTCACGGCCGGCGGTGCCACGTTCGCCGCCTTCCCGCTCTGGTACGCCTCCCTGTTCTCCGCCCTCTACCTGCCGCTGCTGGTGGTCCTGGTGGCCCTGATCTTCCGTGCCGTGGCCTTCGAATACCGCGGCAAGGTGGACACCGACCGCTGGCGGGCCCGGTGGGACTGGGCCATCGCCATGGGATCCTTCTTCGCCGCCTTCGGCGTTGGCGCAGCCCTCGCCCTGACCACCACCGGACTGCCCCTGAACGCGAACGGCGACCGCGAGGGCGGCCCCTTCGCCTGGTTCAGCGGCTACGCGGTCCTGGGCGGGCTCGCCGTGGTGGGCTTCTCGCTGGTCCACGCCCTTGCGTTCCTGGCGCTGAAAACCGACGGCGAGGTCCGGCACCGCGCCCGGCAGTGGTTCGTCCGGCTGCTCCCGGTCCTGCTCCTGCCCATCGCGGCCTGGGCGCTCAGCATCCAGTTCCTGGACGGAAAACCGTGGACCTGGGCAGCGGTCCTGCTCGCCGTTGCAGCGGCCGCCGCAGCCTGGCTGCTGGCCCGCTCCGGGGCCGAAGGCAAGGCCTTCCTGGCGCTTGGCGTATTCCTGGTCCTCGGAACGGCATCCATCTTCGGCGCGGTGTTTCCCGTGGTCCTGCCGTCCACCCTGGACGGGGCCTTCGACCTCACCATTTCAAACGCCTCCTCATCGGACTACACTCTGGGCCTTATGAGCATCGTCGCCACGTTCGGCCTGCCCCTGGTGATTGCCTACCAGGCCTGGACTTACTGGGTGTTCCGCCGCCGGGTCAGCGCCGCGTCCATCCCGGAGGCCCACAGCTTCCTGCCGGCAGTGGCCGCCAGGGCGTTCACCACCAAGGGCTGACGTGCGGCCAACGTTCCCCGCCGGTCCCGCCACCCGCTCCGCCCTCTACTGGCTCGGGCTCCTGGCCGCGCTCAAGGCGCTTTCGCTGGTCCTCATGGGCCAGGCCGTGGCTTCCGCCCTGGCGGGGCTGGCCGCAGGGGAACCGGACTGGGCCGGCCAGATGATCCCGGGTCTGGCCGGGGTGGTCCTGCGCTCCCTCACCGTGTGGGACAGGCCGTTGCGGCCCGCCGGGCTGCCCTGGGCGTCAAGGAGGAACTGCGGTCCGGCCTGCTCGAACGTGCACTGCGGAACGGCACCCGGGGCACCGGACCGGCAGACGGCGGCCTGGCGGTGCTGGCCACCCGGGGACTGGACGCGCTGGACAGCTACTACACCCAGTTCCTGCCTGCCCTGGTGAACTGCGCCGCCATCCCGCTGCTGCTGGGCGCCCGGATCCTCTTTGCCGACTGGGTCAGCGCCGTGGTGGTCGTCCTCACCGTGCCGCTGGTGCCGCTCTTCATGGTGCTGATCGGCCGGTACACCGAGGACAAGGTGCGCGAGGCGCAGTCCGCCCTGGCCCGGCTCTCGGCCCACATGCTGGAACTGGCCAAGGGACTCCCGGTCCTGGTGGGACTGGGCCGCGCGTCCGCCCAGCGCAGGGCACTCGAAAAGATTTCCGAGGAGTACCGGTTCCGCACCATGGGCACCCTGCGGACCGCCTTCATGTCCGCCCTGGCCCTTGAGCTGATCGCTACCATCTCTGTTGCCGTCGTGGCCGTGTTCATCGGCGTGCGGCTGGTGCACGGCGACATGCCGCTGGAGGCCGGGCTGCTGGCGCTGATCCTCGCCCCCGACTGCTACCTTCCGCTGCGCGAACTTGGTACCGCCCACCACGCCAGCGACGACGGCCGCGTGGCGCTCGCAGAGGTCACATCAGTGACCGGGGCACCCGAGCCCCGGCCGCTGACTGCCGTGCGGGCGGGACGGCCGGGTGCCCCCATTACTGTCTCCGCGCTCACGGTCACCTACGGCGGACGGTCCCGGGCCGCCGTCGGACCCCTCGGCTTCGAGGCGCCGCAGAGCCGGATCACCGCGCTGGACGGGCCCAGCGGGGCGGGAAAGAGCACCATCCTGGGTGTCCTGGCCGGGACCATCGGGGACGGCGGCGGCACGTCCGTGACCGGTTCCGTCAAAGGCCTGGACCGTACCGCGGTGGCATGGGTCCCGCAGCATCCCGTGATGGTGGCCGACACCGTACTGGATGAGGTGCTGCTCTACTTGTCCGCGCACGCCCGGAATTCCCGTGACCGGGCGCTCACAGTGGACGTTGCCAGGTCCTGCCTGGCGCGGGCCGCGGCGGGGCACCTCGCTGCCAAACACCCCCGCTGAGCTGAGCCCCGGTGAACTGCGCAGGGTTGCCCTGGCCCGCGGGCTGGCCCGGATCGAGGCAGGCGCCACGGTCCTCCTGCTCGATGAACCCACCGCGCACCTCGACGACGAATCGGCCGTGGCGGTGGAGGATGCCATCCGCAGGCTGCGCGGCCAGGCTACCGTGATCCTGGTGGCGCACAATGACCGCACCCGCGCCCTCGCCGACCACCTGGTCCCGGTTGGCGGCCCAGCCCCGGACGTGCCGGCCGCAGCCGTGCCGGGCCGGCAACCGCTGCCCGCTGCCGCCGGATCTGCCGGCGGTGCCGCCCTGACTGCACCCGCCGGATCCGGCCGCGGACCGGCGGCAGCCGGCCCCGGTGCCCCGGAAGCCAATACGGGCGGGGCGCGGCGGACGCCCGTCCGGCTCCTGGCCGCGCTCCTGGCACCGGTGCAGGGCAAGTTCGCCGGCGCGGCCGCGGTGGGCACGCTGGCGGCGGTATTCGCCGTCGCCCTGTCCGGACTGTCCGGCTGGCTGATTATCCGGGCCAGCGAGCAGCCGCCCATCCTGTACCTGCTCTCCGCCATCGTGGGGGTCCGGTTCTTCGGCATCGGCCGGGCGGTTTTCCGCTACTGGGAGCGGCTGCTCCTGCACGACGCCGTGTTCGCGGCCCTCACCAGGCTCCGGGGCAGGCTCTGGGAATCGCTGAGCCGGCGGGCCCTGGCACTCCGCCGCCTGCTGCAGGGCGGCAACGTGCTGGGGACGGTGATTGACGACGTCGATACCGTCCGGGACCTGCTTCCCCGCGTGGTCCTGCCGCCGGCGACCGGCGTGGCGGTGTCAGTGCTTGCGCTGGCTGCCACCTGGCTGCTGTTGCCGTCCGCGCTGCCTGCCGTCATCGCTGCCGCCCTTGCCGGCCTGCTGCTCGCGCCGGCGGTTGCCCTGTGGGGCGACCGGAAGTCGGCAACGGCTGAGCAGCTCCTGCGCTCCGGCGTGCTGCGCCGGATTTCCGCGGCGCTGGACGCCCGTGCGGAACTGCATGCCAACGGCGTGGCACCCCTGGTCCTTGAGGACCTGCAGCGCCAGGACCGCAACGCCACTGCCGCGTCCAGGCGTTCCGCCTGGGCGGACGGGCTGGGCCACGCCATCACGACGGCCGCCTGCGGCGCCGCTGCCCTCGCGGCCGCCTGGCTCGCCGCCCCGGCAGTGCTGGACGGCCGGATCGAGCCGGCCACTGCGGCGGTGGTGGTCCTGCTCCTCCTCGCGCTGGTGGAACCCTACGCAGCCATGACGACGGCGGTACGCCAGTTCCCGGCGCTGCGGACAGTCCTGGAGCGGGTGGCGGAGTCCGGCGCGCTGGCGGGGCCGGACCCGGCAGCGGACGGGTCCGACGGGCTGCACCCGGTGCCGGCCCGCGCCGGAAACCGCCCCGGCGTCGAACTGGACAACCTTGCCGCCGCGTGGCCGGGCGGCCCGCCGGTGTTCACCGGGCTCACTGCTGTTGCCGAACCGGGGCGCTGGCTTGCCGTGACGGGTTCCTCGGGGTCGGGGAAATCGACCCTGCTCTCGGTCCTGCTGGGGTTCCTTCCCGCGGCGGAGGGCCAGGCGCGCGTGACGGGCCGGGCCGCCTGGTGCCCCCAGGAGGCACACCTCTTCGACTCGACCATCCGCGGCAACCTGCTGCTGGGACGCCCCGCTGACCGCGGCGGGGACGGCATGGAGGCGGAGATGGACGCCGTCATCGGGGCCGTGGGTTTGACCAGCCTCATGGAGCGCCTGCCCGACGGCCTGGACACCCGGATCGGCCCGGGCGGCGCGTTCCTCAGCGGGGGAGAGCGCCAGCGCCTTGCCGTGGCGCGGACCCTGATGACGGGGGCCGACGTGATCCTCCTGGACGAACCCACGGCACACCTCGACGCCGCATCGGCACGCCACATGCTGGCGGACCTGCGGGACGGGCTGCGCAGCCGCACGGTGGTGCTGGTGACGCACAACCCGGCGGACATCCAGCCGGAGGATGCCCGGCTCGTGCTTGCTGCCGCGGCCGGCGGCGAAGAAGCCCTGGTGGCCTCCCGGAGGGGAGCAAACGCAGGGAACGCTTAGCCGTCCACGTCGTGGAGGTGATGGATGACGTCGTGCAGGAAGTACCGCGCGAGCGTCAGGACGGTGAACTCGGAGCCGTTGCTGCGCAGCCCCTTCCTGCCCCACTCCGATTCCCGCACGCCGGCGAAGGACTCGGCCACCTGCTTGCCCTCGGCCGTGAGCTCGGCACTGACCACCGCCGGGTCCGCGTTGGCGTAGTCCTTCTCGATGGCGGTCCGGTCCTGGTCCCAGTTCTCGAACCGGGCGTCATCCGTTTCCAGCATCAGGTTCAGCCGCTGGTCGAACAGGCTGAAGACGTCCCGCACGTGGCAGGCGTACTCCAGAGCGGACCAGGTGTGGTCGTCCGGGCGCTCCGCCGCATCCGGCCGGCGGAGGACCGCCCGCCACCGCGGCAGCATGTTTCAATGGTCCCGGGGACCGTTGACGGCGTGGCGGTGGAGGCGTCGAAGGAGCATTCCGGGCAGGGGCGGGTCAGGACCCAGGTCCAGTCCTTTTCATCAGGAACGATAGGCATGGCAGCAGTCTAGGCGGGATCCGCCCACGCCATCGCCGGACCCACCGCTTCCACCGGCTGGGACAGCGGCACGCCCGAGCCGTCCCGCCGGCCGTGCTCCTGCGGCAGGGACCTGGCCACACCTGCGGCGGAGGATGCCTTTGCCGGGCCATGGCCGGCCCACGCGAGCAGCAGCGTGTCCTCGCCCTTCAGGAAGCGGTGCGCGCGGACGCCGGCGGTGGCACGGCCCTTGACCGGGTATTCCGAGAAGGCCGTCACCTTGGCGGTGCCTGGGGCGGTGCCGGGCAGGGCGCCGTTGCTGCCGGCGATGGTGACCACGACGGCGGCTTCGTCCTTGGGCTGCACGGCGCCGAAGAAGATCACGCGGTCGTCCGCGCCCAGCTTGATGCCGGCCATGCCGCCGGCCGTACGGCCCTGGGGCCGGACGTTGGCTGCCGGGAATTTCAGCAGCTGGGCCTGGCTGGTGAGGAACACCAGTTCGGCATCGTCTGCCCCGCGGGGGCCACGCCCACCACGTAGTCCTTGTCTTTCAGGGCGATGACTTCCCAGTCCTCGCGGTTCAGGGGGTAGTCGGGCTGGACGCGCTTCACCACGCCCTGGGCGGTGCCGATGGCGAGGACCTCGTCCAGGGGGACGAACGCCACCAGGGTTTCGCCCTTGACCAGGGTGAGGAAGTCCTTGGCCGGCACGCCGCCGGCGAGGTTGGGCAGTCCTGACATGGCCGGGAGGACGGGCATGTCCATCACCTGCAGGCGCAGCATCCGCCCCTGGGAGGTGAGGGCCGCGATCTCCCCGCGGGCCGACGTCTTCACGACGGAGGTGAAGACGTCATGCTTGTTCCGCGGCCCCGCCTCGGCCAGCGGCTCCTGGTTGGTGGTGCGGCCAATCTGGCCGGAGGCGGTGAGGATGGCCCAGCAGGGATCGTCGGCGATTTCCAGGGCCAGCGGTGCGGGCTTGCCCTTTTTGCCGTTGGCGCCGGCCAGTTCGGCGGCCACCGTGGGGGACACGGCCTCCGATTCCAGCAGCACCGTGCGGCGCGGGGTGCCGTGCTGTTCGGCAATTTGGCCCAGTTCGTCGGACACCACACCGCGCAGGAGTTCCTCGGAGCCCAGGATGGCCTCCAGTTCCTCGATCTCGCGGCGCAGTTCCTCCTGCTCCTTCTCCAGCTCGATCCGTGAGTACTTGGTGAGCTGGCGGAGCCGCAGCTCCAGGATGTAGTTCGCCTGGACCTCGGAGAGGTCGTAGATGGACATCAGGCGGGCGCGGGCGGCGGCTGCCTCGTCCGAGGACCGGATGATCTGGATGACCTCATCGATGTCCACGATGGCGATGAGGAGGCCCTCCACCAGGTGCAGGCGGTCCTTCTTCTTGCCCAGCCGGAACACGGTCCGGCGCCGGACCACGTCAATCCGGTGGTTCACGTACACCCGGAGCAGGTCCACCAGGCCGAGGGTCTGCGGCTGGCCGTCCACCAGGGTGACATTGTTGATGCCGAAGGAGTCCTCCATCGGCGAGTAGCGGTACAGCTGCTGCAGGACCGCGTTCGGGTTGAAGCCGTTCTTCAGCTCGATGACCAGGCGCAAACCGTGCTTGCGGTCGGTGAGGTCCACGATGTCGCTGATGCCGGTCAGCTTCTTGGCGTTGACGGCGTCCTTGATCTTCTCGATCACCTTCTCCGGGCCCACCATGTAGGGGAGCTCGGTGACCACCAGTCCGGTGCGGCGCGCGGAGAGCTGTTCCACCTCGACCTTGGCACGGGTCTTGAAGGAGCCGCGTCCGGTGGCGTAGGCGTCGCGGATGCCGTCGAGGCCGACAATCCGGCCGCCGCTGGGCAGGTCCGGCCCCGGCACGAAGCGCATGATGTCATCCAGTGTGGCGTCCGGGTGGGCGATCAGGTGCCGGGCGGCGGAGATGACCTCCACCAGGTTGTGCGGGGCCATGTTGGTGGCCATGCCGACGGCGATGCCGGTGGCGCCGTTGACCAGCAGGTTGGGGAACGCCGCCGGCAGCACATCCGGCTGGGTCAGCTGGTTGTCGTAGTTGGGGACGAAGTCCACCACGTCTTCGTCGAGGTGGTCGGTGAGCGTGAGGGCGGCGGCCGCAAGCCTGGCCTCCGTGTACCGCGGGGCTGCGGGGCCGTCGTCGAGCGAGCCGAAGTTGCCGTGCCCGTCGATCAGCGGCAGCCGGAGCGAGAAGTCCTGCGCCATGCGCACCATGGCGTCGTAGATGGCGGTGTCGCCGTGCGGGTGCAGCTTGCCCATCACCTCGCCCACCACGCGGGCGCTCTTGACGTGGCCGCGGTCCGGGCGCAGGCCCATGTCGCTCATCATGTAGAGGATGCGGCGCTGTACCGGCTTCAGCCCGTCGCGGGCGTCGGGGAGCGCGCGCGAGTAGATGACGGAATAGGCGTACTCCAGGAAGGAACCCTCCATTTCGGAGGTCACATCGATGTCAACGATGTTCTCCGTGTAGGGGGTGGTGTCCACGGGAGGGGCTGAACTTTGGCGGCGGGCCATGGGGTTGGTGAATCCTTCTGGGGGTTACTGAGCAATCGGTCTTTCGGGCGCGGGCGGCGGTGCTCCGGAAGTTTTTGGCTAGGCTAAGCCTATGGTGGATCAGCCCGGGGACGGCGAATATCCGGAACATTGGGAAGCCGATGTCGTCCTGCGTGACGGCGGAACAGCACACCTGCGCCCCATCCATCCCTCGGATGCCGATGCGGTCCAGGCGTTCCATATGCGCCAGTCCCAGGATTCAATTTACATGCGGTTCTTCGCTTTCAAGGCCCGGCTGTCCAGCAAGGAGCTCAAACGCTTCACGGAGGTGGACTACAAGGACCGGGTGGCGTTCGTCATCACCAGCCGCGGGGAAATCATCGGGATCGGCCGCTACGACCGGCTCGATGATCCAGCGGAGGCGGAGGTCGCGTTCAACATCGCCGACGCGCACCAGGGCAGGGGACTGGGCTCCATCCTGCTGGAACACCTCGCCGCCGCCGCGCACGAAAACGGGATCCGCCGGTTCACCGCCGAGGTGCTGCCGGAGAACCGCAAGATGCTGATGGTCTTCTCCGATGCCGGCTATGACGTCAAGCGGCATTTCGACGACGGGGTGGTCAGCCTCGAGTTCAACATCGACCCCACCGAGAAATCCCGGGCCGTCATGGAATCCCGCGAGCACCGCGCGGAGGCGAGGAGCGTGCGCGACCTGCTGACGCCGTCGTCCATTGCCGTCATCGGTGCCAGCCGCAAGTGGGGGACAGTGGGCTACCAGTTGCTCGAACACATCATCGAAGGCAAGTACCCGGGGCCGGTCTACGCCATCAACCCCGAGGCCTTCGAGCTGGCCGGCATGCTGTCCTACGGCAGCCTGTCCGAAGTGCCGGACCCGGTGCACCTGGCCGTCGTGGCAGTGCCCTACGAGGAAGTTCCGGGGGTAGTCGCCGACTGCGCTGCGGCCGGGGTGAAGGGCCTGGTGATTGCCTCGGCAGGCTTCGCGGACGACGGCGAACGCGGCCTCCAGCGGCAGCGGGACCTGGTGCGGCAGGCCCGGGCGAACGGGATGCGCGTCATCGGCCCGGCCTCGCTCGGCATCGTGAACACGCACCCGGACGTCTCCCTCAACGCGTCTATGGCGCCCACACTGGCCCTGCGCGGCAGCCTGGGCCTCTTCAGCCAGTCCGCCGCCATCGGGGTCTCGCTCTACGCCGCGTCCAGCCGGCGCCGGCTGGGCCTGTCCACGTTCCTCTCCGCGGGAAACAGGGCGGACGTCTCCGGCAACGACATGATGCAGTACTGGGAGGACGACGCCGACACCTCCGCCGTCGGCCTCTACCTGGAATCCATCGGCAACCCGCGCAAGTTCTCGCGGCTCGCCCGGCGGCTGGCCCGGACCAAACCGGTGATCGTGGCCAAATCGGACACCATGGGACTGCGGCTGCCCCCGGGGCACGCCGTACGCACCACTCAGGCGCCGGTGGGGGCGCTGGATGCCATGCTGCGCCAGTCCGGCGTCATCCGGGTGGAGACCATCGAGCAGCTGGTGGACGTGGCGCAGGTTGTGTCCGGCCAGCCGCTGCCGGCCGGTCCCGGCATCGCCATCTTCAGCAACTCGCAGGCCCTGGGCAAGGTGGTGGCGGACAGCGCCGCCGACCAGGGGCTCAGCGTCGCGCAGCTCGTGGCCGGGGTGGACCTGGACGCCGGTCGGTCCGTTGCCCTGCCTGCCCTGCGCTCGGAGCTGTTGAAGGCACTGGAATCTGAAGCCGTGCACGCGGCGGTGGCTGCACTCCTGCCCGCGCGGGGACTCACGGTGGACAGTATCGCCGAGGTGCTGGCCGAATGCTCGGCCACTGCCGGGAAACCCGTGGTCGCTGCGTTCACCGGCATACTGGACCCCTCCGTCTATGTCGAGGGCATGGTGGGGTCGCCTGACCACACCGTTCCGTGCTATTCGAACCCCGGCGCAGCGGTGGCCGCGCTCGCGGCCGTGGTGCGGTATGCAGAGTGGGTATCGCGGGACCACGGACATTTCGTCGAACCCGCAGGCTGCGACCCGCAGCAGGCACGCGCCGAGATCGAGGTCCTCCTGCGGGATGTCCGGGGCGAGCAGCTCAAGCAGCTGGACCCGGCGGCGGCGGCGTCCCTGCTGGGCCACTACGGCATCCGGCTGCTCCCGTCCGTGGGCTTCGATACCCCGGAGCAGGCCGTCGAAGCGGCTGACGCGCTGGGCTGGCCAGTCGCTTTGAAGACCACCGCCCCGGCGCTGCGGCACCGGCTCGACCTGGGCGGGGTACGGCTCGACATCCAGGACCCGGAGTCGCTTCGGCAGAACGTCCTCCAGATGCGGCGGGCGCTCGCCGCCTATGGCGACCCGGCGCTGGAGGTTCAATCCATGGCGCCCGTCGGCCAGGCGTGCACGTTCCGGGCCATCGAGGACCCGCTGCTGGGCCCGGTAATTTCGTTCGGCCTGGCCGGTGACGCCACCAGCCTGCTGGATGACTGGGCGCACCGGGTGCCGCCCCTGTCCGCCGCCGACGTGCACGACTTCATCCGCGCTCCACGGGCCGCCCGGAAGCTGTTCGCCTACCAGGGACTTCCGGCGGTGGACGTTGAAGCGCTGGAGGACCTGGCCGGCAGGCTTGCCTGGATGAAGGACAACCACCCGGAAATTGCCCTGGTGGAATTCAACCCGGTGCTGTGCGGCACGTCGGGCGCCACCATCCTCGCCGCGGACGTCCGGATCGGCAACGCCGCGCAGCGGACTGACAGCGCCCGGCGGGCCATGCTGGGCTGAACCGGCCCGTGCCGGACCGGCGCGGTTCGCAATGTGGATGGCCGATCTGTGAAAATGGGGTCATGAGCTCACAGCCTCCCGCGTCGGCGCCCGAAACGCCCGGCAATGACAACCAGGCCGTCCGCCACCACAGCTCACACAGCCACGGTGCCCAGGGCCAGAGCCTGGACGATGCCCTGCAGAAGGCCGGCTTCTACCCCGCCTGGTGGCCGACGTCGTGGACGATGCCCTGGACGGCCGCGACTGCGTGGCCCACCTGGTGCACCTGGAAACCCACTTCGACCGTGCCGAGGTGCGCCGCCACATTACCGTCCTGGTGCTGACCTCGGACATGCTGGTGATCACGCATGTTGATGACCAGCAGCTGGACGACGCCGGCGAGCAGATCGTCGCCCAGATCTCCACCGAATCGGTACCCGTGGCGCAGATCCGTTCCGTGGTCCTCAGCTACATGTACTCCCAGCCGCAGAACTACAAGCCCTCCGATCCCGTCCGCGAACTCACGCTCTCCATCGCCTGGTCCGGCGGCCAGCGGCTGGACATGGGCCCTGCCAGCTGCGGCGATCCGCAGTGCGAAGCGGACCACGGCTACACCGGCACCATCGCCCAGGAGGACATCGTCCTGCGGATCAGTGCCGAGGCGGACGGCCTGCAGGCGGTCCAGGACGCCAAGCTTTTCGCCCGTGCCCTTCGCGCGGTGAACACCGGCTCCAGCGCCCCGGTACCCCACGTGCAGTCGCTCCCGCCACGCCCGCGCGCCGGTGTCTTCGGCACCCGGCTCAGCCGCGGCCACCAGCAGCGCTGATGCCCGAAGACCGGCACCAGGCTGTCAGCACCCCCCTTGCCCCCGCAGGCCAGGCGCAGGACCTGCCTCCCGCCCCTGCGTACGGCCGGCGCTCCGTCGCGGAAGTCCTCACCAGCGCCGCGGCGAGCATCGGCGTCGGGGGCTTCACGAACACGCTTGGCCTGCCCGACGCCCGGCGCGTCTGCGTGGTCCTGGCGGACGGCCTGGGCGGAACCTGCTGAAACAGAAAACGGCGCACACCCCCTTCCTGCGGTCGGTGATCCAGGCCGGGCAGGGCGACGTTCCGGTGTGGCTCGATTCTGCCTTCCCCTCCACGACGGCAGCGGCATTGTCGAGCTTCGGGACGGGACTGCCGCCCGGCCAGCACGGCATGGTGGGATACGACGTGCTCGATCCGAAGCAGGACAAGGTGGTCAACCTGCTGGGGAACTGGGACCCGGGGGTGGACCCCGAGGCCTGGCAGCCGTTCCCCACGGTGTTGGAGCGCGCTGCCGCCGAGGTGGACGTCACCACCATCAGCCTGCCGCAGTTCGGTGACTCACCCATGACCCGCGCCGCCCTCCGTGGCGGCCAGTTCGTGTCCGGGACCACCTCCCACGCCCGCACTGCCGCGGCCGCCGAAGCCATGGCCGGCTCCGACCGGTCATTGATGTACTTCTACCTGAACGAACTGGACAAGGCAGGGCACCGCTACGGCTGCGGCTCCGAGCAGTGGGAGCACCAGATCGAGGAACTGGACGCGACCGTCAAGCGGCTGAGCGCCTCCCTGCCCGCCGGCACCACCATCCTCCTCACGGCCGACCACGGCATGCTGGACGTGCCCGAGCAGCACCGCATCGACTATTCCGCGGACCCCCAACTGGTGGACCGTGTCCGGCACACGGCGGGGGAACCGCGGATGGTGCACCTGTACCTCGAAGACGGCGCAGACCGGGACCGCCTGCTGGCAGCCTGGCGTGCCCGCTTCCGCGGCAGGATCTGGGCGTTCACCCGCGAGGACGCACTGTCCGCCGGCCTGTTCGGCCCGGTGCGTCCCGCCGTCGAAGGCAGGATCGGCGACGTCATGATCGCCGCCCGGGACAGCCTGGCCCTGTATGACACGCGGCGCAGCCGCCCCACGGCCATGGAGGTGGTGGGCCAGCACGGCTCGCTGACCAAGGCCGAACGCGAGGTGCCGCTGCTGTGCTTCACCGCCAGCGGCAAGGGCGCGCGCCGTGGCTGAACTCGTCTTTTTCTCCGGCACCATGGACTGCGGCAAGTCCACCCTGGCCCTGCAGATGGACCACAACCACCGCGCCCGCGGGCGGGGCGGGTCCGGTTCAGCCGCAACGACCGCGCCGGGAAATCCCGCATCTCCAGCCGCCTCGGCCTCCAGACGGATGCGGTGGAGGTCGGGGACGGAACCGACTTCTGGGAGGAAGTCATGCGCCGGCGCACCCAGGGCCAGCGGGTGGACTACCTGATTTGCGACGAAGCGCAGTTCTACTCACCGGAGCAGGTGGAACAGCTCGCCAAGGTGGTCGACGAGATCGACGTCGACGTCTTCGCCTTCGGCATCACGGCCGATTTCCGCACCCGCCTGTTTCCCGGTTCCCAGCGGCTCATCGAACTGGCCGACCGGGTGCAGGTGCTCCAGGTCGAGGCCTTGTGCTGGTGTGGCCGGCGCGCCACGCACAACGCCAGGACGGTCGACGGCGTCATGGTCACCGAGGGTGCCCAGGTGGTGGTGGGCGACGTTGATATGGCCATGGATCCGGCAGCCACTGTGGAGAGCGGGCATGTCCCGGTGGTGGGTTATGAGACCCTGTGCCGGCGGCACTTTATGCGGCGCGTGACAGCCCACGGGGCGAACCTGATGGCGGAACAGGACCAGTTGCTGCCCTTCGAAGTGGATGCCTGCCTCTGGCACGGAACCGGTGGAACGGGCGCTGCGGGGGCTCCGGGCGGGACCGCGATCTAGCCTTCCCGGTTGACGCCACCGCGGGCTGCATCACCCCGCCACTATTTTCCAGATTCATTTTCCCCCGCTCGCCCTGAAGGGGCCTGTTTTGTCAGACCCCCTTGGCATGCTGGATTCATGGACGGCACAGCGACGCAGGGCAATGGCAGGGACGCGATTCTCGCTGCCGTTGCGTCGGTGGCCGGGTTTGTCGATGAGCTCGCCGTTGTAGTTGCGGGCCGTTCTGCCGCCGATTCCGCTCATTCCACGGCCGCGGGCAGTTCTGCTGCCCGTTCAGATGACAGTGGTTCCGATGAGGGTGATCCGTTGCGGACGTTCGCGGATGCCTGCCTGGGCGGGTTGGCGTTGATTTCCAAAATAGAGGCATCTACCGCGGCCGCGAAAGCGCGGCTGGTCGCAGGGCATGTGGAGGCCGCCGCTGTGCTGGGGGACCCGGATCCGAGCCCGCTGTGGGCTAAGGGGCAGGAGATGGCCGTGGTGGCCGAGGTTGCCTGCGTCCTGACCATCGGTGAACGGGCCGCGAGTGCCTTGGTTGGTGCCTCGCACGCGCTGACCAGTTCGCTGCCCGCCGCGCTGGATGCCCTGCAGGCCGGGTCGGTGTCGTGGCAGAACGCCCAGGTCATCGTCGACGAGACCACAGGGCTCGACCCAGCTGCCACCGCCAGGCTGGAAGCGCATTTCCTTGGGCTGGACGACACTCCTGACGCCCCCGTTGCCGGCTCTGTGGTTGCCGGTGGTCTGGCGGGGGAGTTGCCGCCGGCGAGGCTGCGGCGGAAGGTCCGGTCCTGGCGGGAACGCCACCACCCCGAATCTATTGAAATCCGCCACGCCCGGGGTGTGGCCCAACGGCGGATGGAGTACACCCCGGACCGGGACGGCATGGGTGGATCTCGCTCTGCCTGCCCGCGCACCAGGCTAACGCCGCGTGGAACCGTACCCGGGCACTGGCCCGGGGGCTGCAGGGCCCGGACGAGCCCCGCACCCTGGCCCAGCTGATGGCCGATATCGGGGCCGCGGCGCTCCTGGGCGCAGGGAGCGGTGTGGCGCCGGGTGTGGCCCCAAGTGCCGGGGCCGCGGCGCTCCTGGGCGCAGGGAGCGGTGTGGCGCCGGGTGTGACCCCAGGTGCCGGGGCCGCGGGCGGTCTGGCGGAAGTCCCTGCCCCGGGGGCGCAGGTGCTCGTCACAGTACCGGTCTTCTCCCTGCTTGGCCTCACGGATGAACCTGCCGTGCTGGATGGCCATGGTCCGGTCCCGGCGTCGATGGCCCGGCAACTCGTCGCCGAAGGTGCGGCGTCGTTCTACCGGGTACTGGTGGACCCGCGGGACGGGGCGCCGCTGGAGATCGGCCGCAAGAACTACCGGATCCCGGCAGCAATGCGGCGGTGGCTCCGGTTGCGGGACGGGAAGTGCCCGTTCCCGGGGTGCAGCAACGCCGCGCTCGATAACGAGGCAGACCATCTGCTCGCCTGGCACCACGGCGGGACCACCGGGATCAGGAACCTGGGCAGCTCTGCCCGAAACATCACCGGATGAAACACGCCAGCGGCTGGGAACCCACCCCCGCCAGCAAGGACCGGCCTCCGGGTTGGATCTCTCCGTCGGGCCGCACCTATAGCAGCGAATCCCAGGACTGGGAACCACCACACCTGCCACGAGGACTTCCGGGCGGGCGGGTCCTGCCTGGGGAAGAGCGCTCAGAAGGTCAGTTGCCAGCAGGGATGCCTGTGGGATGGAGTTACCTCGAACACGTGCTGGTGGAGAGCCTGTCCTAGCATCAGAGCCAGTCCCAGTGTGGCCTTTAGTCGCCGCGGGTGCCGAAGACGATCTCGTCCCAGGAGGGCACACTGGACCGTTTCGGCCGGGACGGCTGGCGTTCAGGTGCCTCCGTCTCGGGCAGCTGGCCTGTTGCAGGCGTGCTGTCGTCGTGCCGGGAAACCCGCCGGCGGGGAGCTCCGCCCAGCAGTTCGTTCAGGCCAACGTTCGACGATGCAGCGGCTCCGCTCGTTGCTGAAGATTCCGCATCTTCGCCGGTTTGGTCAGAGCCGGAAGACGTGCCCGGCGTGCTGCCCGAGGGACGCGTGGGGGACGCGACGATGGTGATTTCGCGCGTGTCGGTGCTGACACCGTCGTGCAGGCGCAGGGCCTCCTCCACCGGATCGCGGTGCGGCGGGATGAGGCTGAGCCTGGACATCATCGAGGGGCGGGCGTCGCGCCGGCGGATAAAGGAATCCCCCTTGGCGGCGGGCGCGTCATCCTTGTCGTCCTGCGGTCCGTTCTCCTGCTCCTCCGGTTCCGGGATGACCTCCGACGGGCGGGGGTGGGCAGCCGGAACGCCATGGGTCAACAGGAGTGCAAGGGCGTCGTCGGAATCCTCGTCCACGCCCAGGCGCTGTCCGCGGCGGGAGCGGAGCATGTCCAGCAGCCCGTCAGGGTCCTTGCCAGACCCCTGGGCAGGGCCGGCCTGGTTGCCGGGGCCGGGACGGGAGGTGTCCGCGTCGGCCTCAAAGTCGAAGGGCCTGTCCGAGACGGCCGAGAGCCGCCGCGCTGGGACGGGACCGTCCAGCGGTTCCAGTTCGCTTAGCTGCTGCGCCCACCGGTTGGTGTTCTGCAGGGATTTGCGGACCGGGTTGAACGTCCACAACGCCGGAGGCTCCTCGCCGATGCCGGCTGCGCCGCCGGTTAGGGGTTCGAAGCTGGCGGAGACAGTCCAGGTGCCGTCCTGCCGGCGCCAGGAGTCCCACTCCACTGTTGAAGGATCGATGCCGTGCGCGGACAGCCGGTGGGCGACCATGTCGTCCAGGGTGGCCGGGTTGTCACCGAACGCCGCCCGGTAGACGTCGTGCCCGGGGGAGGGGGTGGCAACTTCCACCTTGCGGGCCTGCTGCGCCACGTACTCGCGCTCCGCCAGGACCGGCCCCTCATAGCGCTCCACTTTGGCAAGCGGCAGCCCGGACAGTTCCGCAACATCGGCGGCCGTGGCACCGGCACGGATCCGGCCTGGATATCCCGGGGAGACATGGGAATGGCGGGCCGGTCCGCGGGCCGCTTTGCCGCTGACCTGCTTGCCGTCCTCAGGGCTTCATCGATCGGCAGCTGGAACATCTCGCCGCCGGCTCCGCTCAACAGGAGGTGCGTCCCGTCGTCGTGCACGCCCACAAGCCGTAGATCCTGCATCCAAATCCTCCACCCTGGCATTACTATCAATCGAAACTCTGCCACCCGGTGTACGTGTTTTGCCTCAAGGGGCCGGGCGTGCCGCGATTTTCCGCTATATCAGGAGAACCAGGACCGCAACCGTGGACCAAGGGTCGGCGGCAAGGGACTCGGACGCGGTTGCCGCCGGAGCGGGGCCTACCTGCGGGTCAGGGCTGCCGTGAGCTCGGCGGGGTGCCGTGTGGAGGTAAGCCAGTAAGGCGTGTTGTCCGCGGGGTCGGTGATGCCGATCTTCACTACGGGATCGATCCAGCCCCGGATGCAAAGGTAGGCGAGGCCGTTGAGCCGCGTCCCGCGCTCCGCCGTGGCTTCTTCACCGCGGAATTCCTGGACGTCACCCACGAACTTGCGCTCGATTGTCGCACGGCCCACCGTCAGCGTGTCCCCGGTCACCAGGATGGTGGGAGTGGACACCACCAGCAGCACGGCGATGATGACGAAGAGAACCGCCGCCGCCGTAAAACCGGCAGCCGCGCTGATGGGGGCGAACACCAGGATTCCGGCGCCCGAAACACCCGCAGCAATGATCCAGATCCACAGGTTCGGCCAAAGCTTTTCCTTGTAGGTCACCGACGCTCCCATGGAAGAAGAATTGGGCATGGGCGCAGGGGAGCTTGATTCGGGCATACGCCAAGCTTTCCACCTTTGCCCTGCTATTTCATCTTGGCGCCCGGCATCCGGGGGTGCCGCTGGAACGGAGACCAAAGCTGCCCCTGCCCGTGCGTCGGTCGGGGCCGTGATGAGGTGCTGGCAGTAGGTCCGGTGCGGGCGTGCGGGTTAGAGTGAGTGACTGTGACTGATCATCCCGCCACACTCGACACTGCCCCCCACGAAGCACCCGCAGCCCTGGCCGCGGACAACCCGGCACCCACCCTCCAGGTCCAGCTGAAGATGCTGGACCCGGCCTGGAGGCACCGTCCTACGCGCACCCGGGCGACGCCGGTGCAGACCTTCGGGCGCGGGAAGATGTGGTCCTGCAGCCGGGTGAGCGCAAGCTCGTTCCCACCGGCGTGGCCATCTCGCTTCCCTATGGCTATGTGGCCCTGATCCATCCGCGCTCCGGCCTGGCCACCAAGCACGGCCTCACCATCGTCAACGCCCCCGGTACGGTGGACGCGGGCTACCGCGGCGAAATTTCCGTCACCCTGCTCAACACCGACGCAAGCCAGCCCATCGAACTGCGGCGCGGCGATAGAATTGCGCAGATGGTCATCCAGCGCGTAGAGCACGCGCAGTTCGTCCCCGTCGCAGAATTGAGCGAATCCGTGCGCGGCACCGGAGGGTTCGGGTCAACCGGCGGATTCACCCTTCCCTAACGCCGGTTTCGTGCCGGCGCAGACGCCGGCGGCCGGCACAAGCACGACGGCGGGGCCTCCCCAGGCCGGACCGGAACTTCACAACAAAGGAGACACCCTGATGGTCTTTGGGCTCGGCAGGAAAGCCAAGAAGGAACAGGCGGCCGAACCGGACGAACCGCTGACGCTCGCGGAGCCCGCGGACGTGGAAGCGGGCAGCACCGGACGCCGCGCCAACGGCCCCTTCGATGCATCCGAAATCAGCAGCCGCGACGGCTATGTTGACCTCGGTGCGCTCCTGATCACGCCCAGCGAGGGCCTCCAGCTGCGACTGGAAGTTGAAGAGGCCACACAGCGCGTGGTGGCTGTGACCATGGACCTCAACGGTTCGAGCCTTCAGCTGCAGGCGTTCGCTGCACCCAAGACTGAAGAGCTGTGGGATGAGATCCGCGGCCAGATCGGCCAGTCCGTTGGCGCCCAGGGCGGCCAGGTCGAGGAAGTGGAGGGCGAGTTCGGGACCGAACTCGTTGCCAAGCTTCCCGCCGGCCTGCCCGACGGCAGCCAGGGCTACCGTGTGGCCCGCTTTATCGGCGTCGACGGTCCCCGCTGGTTCCTCCGCGGCGTCCTGGGCGGCGCTGCAGCACTGGACCGCGACGCGGCCGGACCACTCGAAGCACTGTTCAAGAAGGTAGTGGTCATCCGGGGTGACAGCCCCATGCCGCCCCGTGACCTTCTCCAGCTGCGCCTGCCGAAGGACGCCACCGCCACGCCCCCGCCGGCTGCTCCCGGGCTGCAGGAACCGGAGCGTGGCCCCGAAATCACCCAGATTGGCTGATTCCTTGCCGGACGGAGCAGCGCGGGACGGTGGCCGCACCACCCCCCTCAGCCAGTTGCCCGTCAAAGGCCGGGTGCTCTGCCAGGGACGGATTGAGTCCATCACCTACGTCCCCGCGGACCGGACCGCCGCGTTCAGCGCGATTGTCTCCGAGTCCGAGCCCGGCCGGCGGGGACCCGCGGCGGTCCGGCATCCCCGGCTCCGGGTGGTGTGGCTCGGCCGCCGGCGGGTGCCCGGGATCGAAGCCGGCACCGAGCTCCGCCTCGAGGGAATGCTCTCCCAAAGCCAGGGCCTGCCCACCATGTTCAACCCCCGCTACGAGATATTGTCCCGTCAGGAGAACGAATGACTTCGCCCCAGCCCGAACCGTCCTCCGGAGGATCCCGTCCCGGGAGCAACAGCCCGGAGCAGGAGCCGGGGACAGCGCAGGAGCCGGGGACAGCGCAGGATTCTTCGCCCGTGGCCGGCCTCGCGGCCGAATACGCGGCCAAGGCGGGACTGCACAGGACGCATGACGGCAGGGTGGATGTCCTGCGCAGCGCCGGTGGTGTCCAGGGCATCGCCGAAAGCATCATGCCGGGCCTGGTGTTCCTGGTTGCCTTCACCATCACGCAGGACCTCCCGCCGTCGCTGGTTGCCGCACTGGGCACCGCTGCCGTGTTCACGGTGGTCCGCCTTATCCAGCGCCGGCCCCTGACCCAGGCACTCGCCGGCGTTGTCGGCGTCGGAATTTCCGCGTGGCTGGCCAACACCACCGGGAAGGCCGAGGACTTCTACCTTCCGGGGTTCTTCACCAACGCGGCCTACATCATCGCGATGGTGATCTCCATCCTGGTCAAATGGCCGGTGGCAGGGCTGCTGTTCGGGTTCATCCGCAATGAAGGCCTCGACTGGCGGAAGGACCCGGACCGGCTCAAGGCCTACCGGCTGGGACCTGGATCATCGTGGGAGTCCTGGCGCTCCGGCTTCTCGTCCAGGTGCCGCTGTACCTGATGGGCCCGGACGGCCTTGCCGCACTGGCAACCACCCGCCTGCTGATGGGCGCCCCGCTGTACATCCTGGGCGTCTGGGTGGCCTGGCTGGTAACCCGTCCTGCGCCGGCCAAGGACCTGACGGACGGGGAACCGGCGCCGAAAGCCTGACGGCGCCGGGGTCCGTCAGCCGTCGAAACCGTCGTCCTCAAGGGGCTGCTGTTCCGTGCGGCCTGCCGGCACTCCTTCTTCCTGCTGCTCTTCCTCGTCAGAATCGGCCGCCTCCGCCGCCTCCGGTGACAGCAGTGCCCGCAGTTCATCCTCGGCGGCAATGGTCGTCACGAAGAACAGCTCATCACCCCCGTCAATGACGTCGTCGCGGCTGGGCGTAATGGGGGCGTGGTCGCGCAGGATCGCCACCAGGGTGGAATCCTCCGGCCAGGAGATCTGCCCCACCGTCTGGCCAATCACATGCGAATCGTGCGGGACGGTGAACTCGACCAGGGACGACACGCCGGTTTGAAGGGTCAGGAGCCGGACCAGGTCGCCGATCTCCACGGCTTCTTCCACCAGCGCCGTCATGAGCTGCGGCGTGTTGACGGCCACGTCCACGCCCCAGGAATCATTGAACATCCAGTCGTTCTTCGGGTTGTTCACCCGTCCCACGGTGCGGCCGACGCCGAACTCGGTCTTGGCCAGCAGGGACACCACAAGGTTGACTTTGTCGTCACCGGTGGCGGAAACCACCACGTCCGCCTCTTCCACCTTGGCGCCCTGCAGCGTGCTCAGTTCGCAGGCATCACCCACCAGCCAGTGTGCGCCTCGCAGTCCGCTGCGGCCGATCACTTCCGGCTTCAGGTCGATCAGCAGGATCTCATGCTTGTGGGCCAGCAGTTCCCTGGCGATGGATGACCCGACGCTTCCCGCGCCGACAATAACGACTTTCACTGCATCTCCTTGGCGGGGGCTTTGGCCAGGACCTGGGCAACGTGCGCGCTGCGGTCCACCTGCATCATGGCGTGCACCGTGTCGCCGTCCTGGTAGGCGGTTCCGGCGTCGGGGAGCATGCCCTCGCCGAAGCGCGTGAGGTAGGCCACCCGGACGTCCGCCGCCTTTTCGATGCTGCTGATCCGGTGTCCGATCCAGCCGGCGTCGAGGTCCAGTTCAGCCAGGACCAGGCGTCCGGAAGGCTCACGGAAATCACCCGCCAGGTGCTGCTCCGGGAGGATGCGCCGCAGGACCTGGTCCGCGCTCCAGCGCACCGCGGCCACGGTGGGGATCCCCAGCCGCTGGTAGATTTCCGCCCGGCCGGGATCGTAGATCCGGGCCACCACGTGCGGGACATGGAACGTCTCGCGGGCCACGCGGGTCGCGAGGATATTCGAGTTGTCCCCGCTGGACACGGCGGCGAATGCGTAGGCCTCGGCCACGCCGGCCTGCTTAAGGGTGTCACGGTCAAAGCCGACGCCGGTGACCTTGCGGCCGGTGAACCCCTGGCGCAGCCGGCGGAAGGCGCGGTCGTCCTGGTCGATGATGGCCACGGAATGCCCGGCGTCCTCCAGCGTATGAGCCAGCGTCGCCCCCACCCGGCCACATCCCATGATCACGAAATGCGCCACCGTATCTCCTCTGTAATCCTGTGCAGGTTGTGCAGCTAGAACTCTACCGCCAGCATCCGGCGTTGCCGCTGTCAAGGGACCGTCATGACATCACCCGGGAATCAGACTAGCTTTGTGGGGTGCTGACAATACTGAACGCCGTCAAACGCGTGCTGGTGGGCAGGCCGTTCCGCAACGACCGGATGGCCCACACCCTGCTTCCCAAAAAGATTGCACTGCCGGTTTTCGCTTCGGACGCCCTGTCCTCCGTGGCCTATGCGCCGGACGAGATCCTGCTGACGCTCGCCCTGGCCGGCGTCAGCGCCGTGGCGTTCTCACCCTGGGTGGGGCTCGCCGTGATGGTGGTGCTCCTGACCGTGGTTGCTTCCTACCGGCAAAACGTCCACGCCTACCCCTCCGGCGGCGGGGACTACGAAATCGCCGGCGACAACCTTGGAAAGTACGCGGGCCTGACCGTCGCCTCCGCCCTGCTGGTGGACTACGTGCTGACCGTTGCCGTGTCCATCTCGTCAGCCGCCACGTACCTCACCACGGCCGTTCCGTCACTCCACGGGCAGCAGGCAGCCATCGCGGCGACCGGCGTCGTGATCCTCGCCCTGGTCAACCTCCGCGGCATCAAGGAGGCAGGCAGCGTCTTCGCCATTCCCACGTATATCTTCATGGCGTCAATCCTCGGCATGACGGCGGTGGGCATCTTCCAGGCGGCCACCGGGCAGCTGGGGGAGGCGCCGTCCGCTGATTTCACCATCGTTCCCGCCCCTGGCTTCGACGAGGGGCTGGTGGGGCTCGCCGGTGCCTTCCTGCTGCTTCGGGCCTTCTCCTCGGGTGCCGCCGCGCTCACGGGTGTGGAGGCCATCAGCAACGGCGTACCCAACTTCCGCCCGCCGAAGAGCAAGAACGCGGCCACCACGCTCCTGCTCCTGGGCGTCATCAGCGCCACCATGCTGGCAGGCATCATGTACCTCGCCCAGGCCACCAGGGTCCACATCGTCCTGGACCCTGCCACCGAGTTCCTGGTGAACGGCAATCCGCTGCCCGAGGGCTACATCCAGAACCCCGCCATCAGCCAGATCGCCCAGACCATCTTCGGCCCCGGGTCCATCCCGTTCTACATCGTGGTGGCCGCCACCGGCATCATCCTGGTCTTCGCAGCCAACACCGCCTTCAACGGCTTTCCGGTCCTGGGTTCCATCCTGGCCCAGGACGGCTACCTGCCCCGCCAGCTCCGGACCCGCGGCGACCGGCTCGCCTTCAGCAATGGCGTCCTGGCCCTCGCGGCCGGTGCGCTGGTGCTGATCCTGGCGTTCAACGCGGACGTCACCAAGCTCATCCAGCTCTACATCGTGGGCGTCTTCATCTCGTTCACGGCCAGCCAGCTGGGGATGATCCGGCACTGGGGCCGGGAGCTCAAGCTGGCGAAGGACAAGATGGTGCGGCGGCGCATGGTGAAGTCGCGCACCATCAACAGCATCGGTTTCGGCATGACGGCGCTGGTCTTGGTGATCGTGCTGGTCACCAAATTCGAGCAGGGCGCGTGGATCGCGCTGCTGGCCATGTTCGTCCTCTTCCTCGTGATGTGGAGCATCCGCGCGCACTACGACAACGTGGCCAAGGAACTGGCGGTGGACGAGGACGCGTCCCCGCGCGCCCTGCCCACCCGGGTGCACGCAGTCCTCCTGGTCTCGCACGTGCGCAAGCCCGTCCTGCGCGCCCTGGCCTACGCCCGGGCGTCACGGCCCTCACGCCTGGACGCGATCACCGTGGACATCGACGCGGAAGAAACCGCGCAGACCGTCGCGGACTGGGAAAAACTTGAGATCCCTGTGCCGCTGACCGTGCTGGCCAGTCCCTACCGCGAAACCGTCAACCCGATCATGGACTACGTCAAGCAGATGCGGCTGGACTCCCCGCGCGACCTTATCGTGGTGTATATCCCCGAATATGTCGTGGGCAAGTGGTGGGAGCAGCTGGTGCACAACCAGACCGCACTGCGCATCAAGACCCGGCTGCACTTCGAACCCGGGGTCATGGTGGCCAGTGTTCCCTGGCAGCTCAAATCATCCGAAGAAGCCAAGAACCTCCAGGACGTCCAATGACCGCCAGAACCTCCACCACCCCCGCCGCCACGCCGGAGGCGGGCGGACACAGCGGCGAGGAAGCCGTCCTCGACGTCGGACCGGTCGCCCATGGCGGGCACTGCGTGGCCCGCCACGAGGGACGGGTCATCTTCGTCCGGCACGCCATCCCCGGCGAAAAAGTCCGGGTGCGCCTGACGGACGCCGAGGACAACGCCAAGTTCTGGCGGGCCGACGTCATTGAAGTGCTGGAAGCCTCGCCTGACCGCGTGGAGCACTTCTGGCGCCCCGCAGATTCAGGCCGCGCCTGGCAGCAGGGCCGCCCACCCGTCGGCGGGGCCGAGTTCGGGCACATCGCGCTCCCGCGGCAGCGCAGCCTCAAGGCCGACGTGCTGGCCGAGCAGCTGCGGCGGCTGGCCGGCGTCGAACTCTCCCCGGCAGTTGAGCCAGTGGGAGCCGGCACAGGCGATGGGGGAGCAGCGCCCGACGGCGGCACGGGCCTCGGGTGGCGGACGCGCGCCAGCTTCTCGGTCACCCCCGGCGGCAAGCTCGGGATGCATGCGCACCGGTCCGGGCACATCGTCCCGGTACGCGAGATGCCGCTGGCCACCGACGCGATCAATGCCCTGCAGCTCTGGAACCTGGACCTGCAGGGGATCGAACGGGTGGAGGTGGCCGCGCCGGCCAACGGGTCACGGCCACTGGTGCTTCTCGCCCCCGCGCCCGGGACAAAGGCGAAGCGGCTGGCCGCCGTGGCAGCGCAGCTGCCCGGGGATGTGTCCGTCGCATCCTTCGATCCCGTCACGGAGGACGTCGCACAGCTCCGCGGCCGGACCTGGGTGCAGGAATCGGCTGCCGGCCACGACTACCGCGTCACGGGCGCAGGGTTCTGGCAGATCCACCGCGACGCGCCCGACACACTTGTGGGAGCTGTCACAGATTTCCTGCATGGCGGCGGGTTCCTGCACGCCGGTGCCGTGGTGGCTGACCTCTACGCCGGGGCCGGCCTGTTCACCGCCGTGCTGGCCGACGCCGTGGGGGAGACGGGTCCGTCCTCTCCGTGGAGGGTGCCCCCGGAACAAGCCGGGACGCCCGCAAGAACCTGCACGCCGCCCCGCAGGTGGAGATCATCCAGGGCCGCGTGGAGCGGGTATTGCGCCAGAAACCGCGGGACTTTGACGCCCTCATCCTGGACCCGCCCCGGGCCGGTGCGGGCAAGGCAGTGGTGGGACAGCTCGTTGCGGCGCACCCGCGCGCCATTGCCTATGTGTCCTGTGATCCGGCGTCGTTCGCCCGTGACGTGGGTTACTTCCGCCAGTCCGGCTGGGACCTGGCCGGCCTGCGGGCGTTCGACCTCTACCCCCACACCCACCACCTTGAAACAGTGGCGCTGCTTGCTCCCCGCCCGTGATGCCGCCGCGGTTATCGACTACGATGGCCGTAGTCAGTCCCACGTCGCGCCCGTATTCACGGCCGGCCGTGTGCAATTTTCGGGCCCGAAAGTAATTAGGGCGTCCTAACTAGCAGGCGGTCAACCGCGCGACAAAGATGAAACTGTTGCGAGAGGAGCCCTGCGATGAGCACTGTGGACAGCTTCGGTTCAAAGGGCAAACTTAATGTAGCCGGAACCGAGTATGAAATTTTCCGGTTGAACTCCGTTGAAGGTGCAGAAAACCTTCCGTTCAGCCTCAAGGTATTGCTTGAAAACCTGCTGAGGACCGAGGACGGCGCGAATATCACTGCCGATCACGTCCGCGCCTTGGCCGGCTGGGACCCGAATGCCCAGCCTGATACAGAAATCCAGTTCACGCCTGCACGCGTGATCATGCAGGACTTCACCGGCGTTCCCTGCGTGGTTGACCTGGCGACGATGCGCGAAGCGGTCAAGGAACTGGGCGGCGACCCCAAGCGGGTCAACCCGCTGGCACCGGCCGAAATGGTCATCGACCACTCGGTCCAGATCGACGCCTTCGGCAACTCCGGCGCGCTGGAGCGCAACATGGAGATCGAATACCAGCGCAACGGGGAGCGTTACCAGTTCCTGCGCTGGGGCCAGACCGCGTTCGACGACTTCAAGGTTGTCCCGCCGGGAACCGGCATCGTGCACCAGGTCAACATCGAATACCTGGCCCGCACCGTCATGACCCGCGAAGTCGATGGCGCCCTCCGCGCCTACCCCGACACCTGCGTCGGCACCGACTCGCACACCACCATGGTCAACGGCCTGGGCGTGCTCGGCTGGGGCGTCGGCGGCATTGAAGCCGAGGCAGCCATGCTCGGCCAGCCCGTCTCCATGCTGATCCCGCGCGTCGTCGGCTTCAAGCTGAGCGGCAGCATCCCCGCCGGTGCCACCGCCACCGACGTGGTGCTCACCATCACCGAAATGCTGCGCAAGCACGGCGTTGTGGGCAAGTTCGTCGAGTTCTATGGCGAGGGCGTCGCCGCTGTGCCGCTGGCCAACCGCGCCACCATCGGCAACATGAGCCCGGAATTCGGTTCCACCGCCGCCATGTTCCCGATCGACGACGTCACCCTCGACTACCTGCGCCTCACCGGCCGGTCCGAGCAGAACGTTGCCCTCGTCGAGGCCTACTCCAAGGAGCAGGGCCTCTGGCACGACCCGTCCCGCGACATCAAGTTCTCCGAGTACCTGGAACTGGACCTCTCCACCGTTGTTCCGTCCATCGCAGGCCCCAAGCGCCCGCAGGACCGCATCGAGCTCACCGAGGCCAAGGACGAGTTCCGCCACGACCTCAAGAACTACGTCTCCCACGACGCCGATGCCGGCACCCTGGACGAGTCCCTTGAGGAAAGCTTTCCGGCCTCGGACGCCCCGTCCTTCACCACCGGCGGAACCCACGTTTCGGACACCGACCGCGAACCGCCGAAGTACTCGGCAGCACACGGCGGCGCCGGACGCATCTCCAGCCCGGTGCCGGTCAAGATGGCCGACGGTCGCGAGTTCGAGCTGGACCACGGCGCTGTGACCATCGCCTCCATCACGTCCTGCACCAACACCTCCAACCCGTCGGTCATGCTCGCCGCCGCCGTGCTGGCACGCAACGCCGTCGAAAAGGGCCTGACCGCCAAGCCGTGGGTCAAGACTTCGGTCGCCCCGGGCTCGAAGGTTGTCACCGACTACTACGAGAAGTCCGGCCTGACCCCCTACCTGGAGAAGCTCGGCTTCTACATCGTGGGCTACGGCTGCGCCACCTGCATCGGCAACTCCGGTCCGCTGGAAGCCGAAATCTCCGAGGCCGTCCAGGCCAACGACCTCGCCGTCGCGGCAGTGCTCTCGGGCAACCGCAACTTCGAAGGCCGCATCAACCCGGACGTCAAGATGAACTACCTGGCCTCCCCGCCGCTGGTCATCGCCTACGCCCTGGCCGGTTCCATGGACTTCGACTTCGAAACCGATGCGCTGGGCAAGGACACCGACGGCAACGACGTCTTCCTGAAGGACATCTGGCCCAACCCGGTTGAGGTCCAGCAGGTCATCGACTCCTCGATCGACAAGGAAATGTTCGCCAAGGGCTACGAAGGCGTCTTCGACGGCGACGACCGCTGGAAGGCACTGGACACCCCGGCCGGCGACACCTTCGCCTGGGATCCGAACTCCACCTACGTCCGGAAGCCCCCGTACTTCGAGGGCATGCAGGCGCAGCCGGAGCCGGTCAAGGACATCACGGGCGCCCGCGTCCTGCTGAAGCTGGGCGACTCGGTCACCACCGACCACATCTCCCCGGCCGGTTCCTTCAAGTCCGACACCCCCGCCGGCCAGTACCTGCTGGCCAACGGCGTGGAGCGCAAGGACTTCAACTCCTACGGTTCCCGCCGCGGCAACCACGAGGTCATGATCCGCGGAACGTTCGCGAACATCCGCATCAAGAACCAGGATCCTGGACGGCGTCGAAGGTGGCTACACCCGCGACTTCACCCAGGAAGGCGGCCCGCAGGCGTTCGTCTACGACGCAGCGCAGAACTACCAGGCAGCCGGCACCCCGCTGGTGGTCCTGGCCGGCAAGGAGTACGGTTCCGGCTCCTCCCGTGACTGGGCAGCAAAGGGCACCGCCCTGCTGGGCGTCAAGGCCGTCATCGCCGAGAGCTACGAGCGCATCCACCGCTCCAACCTCATCGGCATGGGCGTCCTGCCCCTGCAGTTCCCGGCCGGCGAGTCCGCGGCGTCGCTGGGCCTGACGGGCACGGAGACGTTCTCCGTTGAGGGCGTCACCGCCCTGAACGAAGGCACCACCCCCAAGACCCTCAAGGTCACGGCAACCGCCGAAGACGGTTCCGCCACCTCGTTCGACGCCGTCCTGCGCATCGACACCCCGGGTGAAGCGGATTACTACCGCAACGGCGGCATCCTGCAGTACGTGCTGCGCCAGATTTCCGCGAACTAGCGGGAACTGCCCAGCAGGCAGCATCTCCGAAGCCCCGGCCGGCCACCGACCTGCCGGGGCTTCGGCTGTGCAGGCGCGTCTGGTACTGCGGTCCGGTCCTTCGGACCGAGGCGTTAGAGTTAAACGGCACGTCTACCACCTGAAGGAGGGGTCATTGGGAATCTTGGACACCATCCGGAATCCGCAGGACCTGAACGAGTTGACCGAAGAGCAGCTCAAGCAGCTGGCTTCGGAGATCAGGGAATTCCTGATCACAAACGTTTCCCAGACGGGCGGTCACCTCGGGCCAAACCTTGGCGTGGTGGAGCTGACCCTCGCCGTGCACCGCATCTTCGATTCGCCGCGCGACAGCATTGTCTTTGACACCGGCCACCAGTCCTATGTCCACAAGCTGCTCACCGGCCGGCAGGACTTCAGCACCCTCCGCCAGGAAGGCGGGCTGTCAGGCTACCCGTCCCGCGCCGAGTCCGAGCATGACATCGTGGAAAGCTCCCATGCGTCCTCCTCACTGTCCTGGGCGGACGGAATCTCCCGTGCGCGCCAGTTGACCGGGGAAGGCGACCGGTACGTCGTCGCCGTCGTCGGTGACGGGGCGCTGACTGGAGGAATGGCCTGGGAGGCCATCAACAACATCGCCGCGGACAAGAAGCGCCGCGTGGTCATCGTCGTCAACGACAACGGCCGGTCCTATGCCCCCACCGTGGGCGGTTTCGCCGATTACCTGGCCTCGCTGCGGCCCACCATCGACTCCTTCCGCACGGCGCCCGCGTATGAGGTGGCGCTGGACTGGTGGAAGAAAAAGCTCCAGAACGGCGGCCCCGTGGGCCAGTTCACTTACAAGAGCCTGCATGCCATGAAGAAGGGCATCAAGGACTGGTGGGCTCCGCAGGGCATGTTCGAGGACCTGGGCATGAAGTACATCGGTCCCGTGGACGGCCACAACCTCCAGGCGATGGAGCACGCCCTCGCCACCGCCAGGCACTACAACGGTCCCGTCATCGTGCATGCCATGACCGAGAAGGGGCACGGCTACGCCCCGGCCCGCGCACACGAAGCGGACCAGTTCCATGCCGTGGGCATCATTGATCCGGAAACCGGCGAACCCACCGGAAAAGCCGGTGCCAAGTCCTGGACCTCGGTGTTCGCCGACGAAATCGCTGCCATCGCTGACGAGCGGCAGGACGTGGTGGGCATCACCGGAGCCATGCTGATTCCGGTGGGGCTGCACAAGTTCGCCGCCAAGCACCCGGACCGCGTCATCGACGTCGGCATCGCCGAGCAGCATGCCCTGACCTCCGCGGCGGGCATGGCCTTCGGCGGCCTGCACCCCGTGGTGGCCGTCTATGCCACCTTCCTCAACCGCGCGTTCGACCAGCTGCTCATGGACGTGGCCCTGCATAAGGCCGGTGTCACCATCGTCCTGGACCGCGCCGGCGTCACCGGCCCGGACGGTGCCAGCCACCACGGCATGTGGGACATGGCCATGGTCCAGGTGGTCCCCGGCCTCCATCTCGCTGCTCCCCGCGACGCCACCCGCCTGCGGGAGGAACTCCGCGAGGCCATCGCCATCAGCGACGCGCCGAGTGTCGTCCGGTTCTCCAAGGGATCTGTCGGAGCCGAGGTTGAAACCCTGGAACGGCTGAGCGACGGCGTGGATATCCTGGCCCGCCGCCCGTCAGGGTCCACCGAGAACGACGTGCTGATTGTCAGCGTCGGCGCCATGGCGGAGCTGGCCCTCGACGTCGCCAACAGGCTCGGCGCGCAGGGCATCAGCACCACTGTGGTGGATCCGCGCTGGGCCCTGCCCGTCCGCCGCTCCATCATTGCCCTCGCCTCGCACCACCGGCTGGTGGTCTGCATCGAGGACGGCGTCCGCGCCGGCGGCGTGGGCTCGCGCATCCGCCAGGAAATGCGTGCAGCCGGGGTGGACACCGCGCTCAACGAGGTGGGTCTTCCGGTCGAGTTCCTGGACCACGGCAGCCGCAGCCAGGTCCTGGAACGCGTGGGGCTTACCGCCCAGCAGATTACGCACGACGTCGTCGCGCAGGTTTTGGGAACAAAGGTTCCGTTCGCCCGCCCGCTGCCGGGACAGCAGCACCCCACCACCGGCAGCCTTCCAATCCAGTGAGGGAAGAGGATGCGCTGAAGATTCCGGGCGCTGCGGGGGAGTCCGGACCCGTCCTTCACACCACCACCACGAGGGTGCCCAGGGGCCTCCAGCCGGGCCAGCTCGTGGTGTCCCGCAACCGGAAATGGAACGGCAAGGCCCACTGGGTGGTGCCGGGACGCTACCTTGGCGAGGACCGGCACGGGTGGTGGATCTTCCAGGGGACCAACGAGTTCTGCTCCCGCCCGGGAGCCGCGTTCTACACCCGGTCCGACGCCGTCCTGCTGGTCCCGCGCCAGGGCGACTGGGTTGCCACCTTCTACGACTCCGCCCATCCGAACGGGGTACGCGTCTATGTGGACCTGGCAGTAGGACATGAATGGACGGACATCCGGCCTGCCGTCACCGAGTTCCACGTCATCGACATGGACCTGGACGTCATCCGCACCGCGGACCGCGGCGTCTTCATCGACGACCAGGATGAGTTTGCCGACCACAGCGTGACCATGAACTACCCCGAACGGCTCATCGGAGACATCCAGGCCGCAGCGGACGAACTATACCGGGCCGTCAAGGCACAACAGGCACCCTTTGACGGCACCGACGTCGAATGGTTCACGGAGGGACGCAAATGAGCGGCATTGTCAGGGTCTACAAGCGCGACGACGAGGGAGTCCTCCACTTCCGCGAGGCCTGGTTCGACGAGGAGTACAGCCAGTTCGTGATGAACTTCGGCGTGGTGGGACACCAGAGCAAGACCGAAGAGACGGACGTCGCGGACGCCGCGGCCGCCGATGCGCTGCTGGACGCCTTCGCCGTGCAGTGCGCCGAAGACGGCTACGCCGAAATTCCGGACGAGGAGCAGTTCTGGGTGGTGGCGCAGTTTGCCCTGAAGACCAAGGAAGGCACCGAACGGGACCGGTACTTGGAGGAGAAGGCGAAGGATGCCCTGGTCAGCCACCTCGCGTGGCGCGGCCTCGGCACTGTGGACCGGTCCGAATTCACGGACTTCAAGCTGAACATCTTCTGCCTCTGCCCGGACGCCAACAAGGCCGCCAACGCCATCAAGGTCTGCGCCCGGGGCGAGGACCTGGACTTCACCAAACTCACCATCGCCGCGGCCCCGTTCAAGGAACCGGAGAACTTCAAGGTGAAGCACTCCGCCAAGTCCGCCACCACGTTCAGCCTCTAGGAGTTTCCGTGACCACCTCCCGCCGTGTTGGAAAATCAGGGCTGACGGTCTCCACGGTCGGCCTGGGCTGCAACAACCTCGGCCGCGCCAACACCGCCACCGAATCCCAGGACGCCACCAACGCCGTGGTCTCCGCTGCGCTCGACGCCGGGATCACCCTGTTCGACGTCGCCGACACCTACGGCCGGGAACCGGGGCTCAGCGAAACAATGCTGGGCAAGGCCCTGGGCAGCCGCCGCGCCGACGTGGTGGTGGCCACCAAGTTCGGCATGGACATGAAGGGCGCCAACGGCCCCGACTTCGGCGCGCGCGGCTCACGGCGCTACATCATCCAGGCTGTGGAGGCTTCGCTGCGACGGCTTGGCACGGACTGGATCGACCTCTACCAGTTCCACACCCCGGACCCGCTGACCCCCATCGACGAGACACTGTCCGCCCTCGATGCGCTGGTCACGGCCGGCAAGGTCCGGTACATCGGCCACTCCAACCGCGCCGGCTGGCAGATCGCGCAGGCCGAGTACGTGGCGCGGGAACTGGGCTGCGCCCGCTTTATCTCCACGCAGAACCACTACAACCTCCTGGACCGGCGGGCGGAGCTGGAAGTGACACCGGCTGCCGGGGAGTTCGGCCTGGGTGTCCTGCCGTATTTCCCGCTGGCGAACGGCCTGCTCACCGGCAAGTACTCGCCCGGGCACGCCCCCGAAGGTTCCCGGCTCAGCCACACCCGGACACACATGGTGCACGACGCCGACTGGGAGCAGCTGGGACGGTTCAGCCGCTTCGCCAAGGAACGCGGGCTCACCGAAATCGACGTCGCCTTCTCCTGGCTTGCCGCGCAGCCGTCCGTGGCCAGCGTCATCGCCGGAGCCACCAGGCCGGAGCAGGTCAGGCAGAACGCTGTGGCAGCCGACTGGATCCCCACTGAAGCCGACCTGCAGGAACTGGACTCGATCTTCCCCGCGGCGCCCAAAGTGGCCCTCTTCTAGAGCTGCGATGCCCGCCTACCTCCTGGACGTCGATACCGGCATCGACGACGCCCTGGCCGTCGCCTACCTCGCCGCCCTGCCGGACACGGAGTTCGTCTCGGTAACGGCAACACCCGGCAACGTCGATGCCGACCAGGTGGCGCGCAACACCCTTGCGCTCCTCGAATTGTGCGGCCGGCGCGGCGTGGAAGTAGCCGTCGGTGCGCGCCAGCCGCTGTCCATTCCGCTGCTGACCACGCCGGAAACCCACGGACCGCAGGGCATCGGCCACGCCGTCCTGCCGGAACCGGAAGGGCGGGTGTCGCCGCGCCACGCCGTCGACCTGTGGATCGAACATGCCAAGGCGCGGCCGGGGGAGCTGACGGCCCTGATTACAGCGCCGCTGACCAACTTCGCGCTGGCACTGCGCAAGGAGCCGGACCTGCCGGAGCTCCTGGCCGGCGTGGTGGTCATGGGCGGCTGCTTCTACTACCAGGGCAACACCACGCCCACCGCGGAATGGAATACCCATGTGGACCCGCACGCCGCGAAGGAGGTCTACGCCGCCTACCGCGGGCGGGCCATGGAGAAGCTTCCCGTGGTGTGCTCGCTGGACACGACAGAGCGCATCGAGATGCGGCCGGAGCATGTCCGGCAGCTGGCGGAAGCGGCCGGCGCCGCCGTCCCCGAGCTGGTGCTCCCGGACCAGCCGGAAGGGCAGCGGAGCACCTCGGACAACGGGATCATCAGGCACCTGTCCGATGCGCTGCGGTTCTATTTCGAGTTCCACCGGCGCTACGACCAGGGCTACCTTGCCCACGTCCATGACTTCTTTGCCGCCGGGGTGGCGGCAGGAACATTGGAGTACACCGCCCGGCCGGCTACGGTGGACGTTGAGGCGGAATCGCCGCTTTTCGCCGGAACAACGGTTGCCGACTTCCGCGGCCTGTGGGGCATCGGACCCAACGCCAGGATCGTCTCCGGCAACAACCCGGAGCAGGCCTTCCGTGAACTGGTCACAGCCGTCGGCGGCCTCGCAGCCCGGCTGGGCTGAAGGTCCGCGGATAAACCTGCCGGCTACAGCGGGGCGTCCTCCGGAACCTCGACATCCAGCGCGAGCAGGGCATTTTCCACCACTTCCATGAGGGCCGGGTGGATCCAGAAGGGGCCCCGGGCCAGCCGGTGCACCGGCACCGAGGTGGCCATGGCCTGGACCAGGGGCTGGATGAGCAGCGAGGCCTCATGCCCCAGGATGTGGGCCCCCAGCAGGCGGCCGGTGCCGCGCTCGGCAACAAGCTTGACCACGCCCTCCGCGTCCTCCATGGCCCAGCCATAGGCTGTGGTGCCATGTTCCTGGACGGCGGTTACCACCTCCGTTCCCGCGGCCGCCCCGGACCGTGCCTCATCCTCGGTCAGCCCCACTGACGCAATTTGCGGAGTGGAGAAGACGGCGGACGGCACGGCGGTGTAGTCCATGGGGCGGAGCCGGTCCGGGTGCTCGAGGTTATGGGCCACGACGCGCGCTTCCCGGTTGGCCACGTGCTTGAGCTGGTAGGGGTTCGCCACGTCGCCCAGGGCATAGACGCCCTCCAGCGGCTGCCCGCCGGAAAGGATCCGGAGGTGGGGATCAACGGCGAGTGTGCCGTCGTCGTCGAGGTCGAAGCCAGCGGCCGCGGCATCGAGCCCGTCAGTGTTGGGAACCCGGCCGGTGGCCATCAGGACAATGTCCGCTTCCACCCGCAACCGGCGCCCGCCGCCGTCGGAAAACACCGCTGTGGCCGTCCCGCCGCCGCTGTCCTCGACCGCTTCGAGCGCCCAGCCCAGCTCCAGCTTCCAACGGTCCGCCGCTGCGGCCGTGAAGCGCCGGGCGATCTCGTCGTCATGCCCCCGCAGCAGGCGCCCGGAACGGTTCACCTGGGTGACCTCGGAGCCGAACCCGGAGAACACGGCAGCAAACTCCGCGGCGATGTAGCCGCCGCCGACAACCACCACCCGGGCCGGCAGCCCGTCGATCCGCATCACGGTGTCCGAGGTGTGGACCTGCGGCAGCCCAACTCCCGGGACGTCGGGAAGCACAGCCCGCGAGCCGGCGGCCACCACCACCTGGTCGGCAGTGATCTCCACCCCCGTGGCGGTCTGCAACGACCGGGATCCGGTGAACCGGACGTGGTTCTGGTAGAGGTCCACGTTGTCCTGTTCCTCTGCCCGGTAGCGCCGGCCGGACTCGGAAATGGCGTCGATCCGCCCAAAAATCCTGTCCCGGATGCCGTTCCAGTGCACTTTGTCCAGGTTCAGGTCAACGCCCAGTCCTGCGGCTTCGACCGGAACGCCGGCCAGCCCCGACGGATAGACGAACATCTTGGTGGGGATGCAGCCCACGTTCAGGCAGGTCCCGCCGAAGACGCCGCCATCGATCAGCGCCACGCGCCTGCCGTCCCAGGACGGGGTGATCAGCGAATTTCCGGAGCCGGAGCCGATGATGGCCAGGTCATAGTGGGGCATACGGGGCAGTCTATGGCACGGCAGCACCGGTAGAATGGTCCGCGGCCCCGCCGGTCCATCCATCCGGCGCGGCTGCTGCCGAGGTGACATAGGCGGCGTCCCGCACGGCCCGGCGTTTTCCGGGCCCTGAAGTGCCGCACCCTGAAGGAACCACATGTCATCGCCCTCCCTGACGTTGCCGTCCCCGGCCCCCGCTGCCGCCCGCAGGCGCAGGCTGCTGGAAATCCTCGGCGCCCTGGCCATCGCCGCCACCTACATCTACCTGGTGCTCAACCAGCCTGCCGACATCACCGGCGGCCCCGGCAGCGCCGCGGCCCTGGTCGCCCTGTCCGGCTTCCTGGCCGGGGCTGTCCTGCTGATCGTCGCCGTCCTGCCTACCCTTCCGGCCTCGACGGTGGTGCTGATCCCGGTGGCCCTGGTCCTGAACATCGTGCTCGGCCAGTTCGTGGGCAGCACCCTTGGTCCCGTTCTACCTTGACGCGATCGGCACCGTCCTGATCGCGGTCCTGGCGGGACCGGCAGCCGGTGCTGCCACCGGCGCCCTCAGCAGCATCGTCTGGTCCTTCTTCAATCCCACCGTGCTTCCGTTCGCCGCCGGGGCCGCACTGATCGGCTGCCTGGCCGGGCTGGCCGCCCGTTACGGCCTGTTCCGCCGGTTCTACCTCGCGCCCGTGGCCGGCTTCGCCACCGGGATCATCGGCGGCGTGGTGTCCGCACCGGTTGCGGCCTTCGTGTTCGGCGGCACCTCCGGGGTGGCCACCGGGGCGATCGTCAGCGCCTTCCGTTCGATGGGTGACACGCTCCTGGCCGCCATCACCAAGCAGGCGCTCATCTCGGACCCCATGGACAAGGCCATCGTCTTCACCGTGGTGGCTGTCCTGGTCTACGCGCTGCCGCGGCGTGCCAGCCAGCAGTTCCCATTCGTCCGCCGGCACCGCGTCCTGGCCGGCAAGGCTGCCGCTCCGGAAGCAACGCGGCCCGACGCGACCGACGCGACCGTGCAGGGGCCGGGCCAGGCGTCCTAGGCAAACCCGTGCGGATTCATCCGCTGACCGGACTGGCAGCCGCCGGCAGCGCAGCAGTGATCACGACGGCGGCGGCGAGCCTTCCGCTGTCCGTCGCCGTGTCCGCCGCTGCCCTGGCGCTTTCGGTGGCGGCGGGCACCGCCCGCCGCATGCTGCCGGCTGCCGCCGCCGTGCTGCTGCCCCTTTGGCTGTCCCTGCTGATAGTCCACGGGCTGTCCTTTCCCGAGGGACTGACAGTCCTGGCCCAGTGGGGTCCGGTCCGCGTCACCGCGGAAGGCCTCTCCTTCGCGCTCGAGCGGGCAGCCCAGGTGTCCGCGGTGGTCCTCATCCTGCTGGCCTGTTCCTTCAGCCTCAGCGTCCCGGACCTGGTGGCGGCCCTGTCCGCGCGCGGCATCCGGGGCCGGTTCGGGTTTGTGCTGGCCTCCACCCTCACGCTGCTGCCGGCCATCGCCGCACGCGCCGAGCGGATCAGGCAGGCCCAGGAGTCCCGCGGACTGGTGATCCGGCGCGGCCTGCTGCACCGGGCAGCTGCCTTCCGCCTCCAGGCCGTCCCGCTGGTCCTGTCATTGGTGGAGGACGCCGGAACCCGGGCGGCTGCCCTGGAGGCACGCGGCTTCAGCAGCACCGGCCCCCGCACCAGCTACCGCATCGTGCCGGATTCCCCGGGACAACGCTTCCTCCGCCTTGTCCTGGTGCTCCCCGCCGTGGCTGCTGTTGCCGTGCGGCTGTGGCACTACGCAGGGGCAGCTGACGTGCACCACCTCCTCCGCCCGGTGCTGGCAGCAGGCATCCGCAGCTTCGCCTACCACGATGGCGACGCGCCCGTGCTGTCCGGCGTGGACCTCGCCCTCGCGCCGGGAACACTCACCGCAGTCCTCGGTACTTCCGGCAGCGGCAAGACGACGCTTGGCAGGCTTCTCGCCGGCTGGCTGTCCCCGGGCGCGGGCGGCGTGCTGGCAGGTTTCCTGGAACTGGCCGGGACGCGGCTCGAGTTTGACGGCAGCGCCGCGGACCCGCGGATCGATCCGGCACAGTGGGGCCGGCAGGTGGGTTTCGTTCCGCAGGACGCATCCGCCGTCCTGTCCACGGTCAAGGCAACGGTGGCCGAGGAACTCGCGTTCGGCCTGGAAAACGCCGGAATGGGCCGGGCGGAGATGCGCGCCGCGGTGGAACACGCCGCGGGCCTGCTGGGGCTCACCGCACTGCTGGAAAGGGATCCTGCCCGGCTCTCCGGCGGCCAGTTGCGGCGGCTGGCCATCGGCTGCGCCATCATCGCCCGTCCGCCGGTGCTGGTCATGGACGAGCCGTTTGCCTCGCTCGATGCCGCCGGCGTCCGCGAAGTGGAGGTGCTGGTGCGCCGCCTCACCGGGGACGGAACCGCCGTCGTCATCCTGAGCCAGGCGCTCGACGCCCCGCTGCTGGACGCCGCAACGTGGATTGTGCTGGCGGAAGGGACCGTCGGCGCCAGCGGACCGCCCGCGAATTTCCAGCAGGGCGGTGCCATGCCGGCGGGCATCCTCCGGCCGCACGGGCTCCGGCCGCACCAACTCCCGCCCCCGGAGGCCCCGGTGTCCCTCCGCAGCGGCAGCACAGCCCCCGCCCTGGAACTTCGGAACGTGACTTTCGGCTACCGGCAGGATGGACAGCGGCGCCGGCGGGGCGTCATGCGCCGGGCAGGAGTGGACTCCGCCGCGGGCGGCCTGCCGTTCCCGGTACTGCAGGGCGTCGACCTGGCTGTCCACCCGGGTGAGGTGGTTGCGGTTACTGGCCCCAACGGTGCGGGCAAGTCGACCCTCCTGCGGCACTTCAACGGCCTTCTGAGGCCGGGAAGCGGGTCGGTCCTGGTCCAGGGCACCGACATTGCACGGCGGCCCGTGGGCAGCACGGCGGCATCCGTGGGAATGCTCTTCCAGCATCCGCGGGACCAGCTGTTCGAGCGGACCGCCCTGCGCGAAGTCGGCTTCGGCCTGGACCGGCAGGTCGGCAGGGCGGCAGCCATGGACCGCGCGACGGCGGCGCTGGCCGCCGTCGGACTGGAGGGCGAGGCGCAGGCGCATCCCTCGGAACTGCCCGCATCCCGCCAGCGGCTGCTGGCCCTGGCCACGGTCCTCGCCCGCACGCCGGCCGTCCTGGCCCTTGACGAACCCACGGTGGCGCTCGACGGCGGGAGCCTGGCCGTCCTCGACGCCGCGGTCCGGTCCGCGGCCGAGGAGGGCGCCGCCGTCGTACTCGTCACCCATGACCTCGCCTACGCCCGGCAGGTGGCGCACCGCGTCCTCGTGCTCGAAGGCGGCCGGCTGGCGGAGGCCTGACGTACCGGCTAGGCCACGGAGGGACCCGAGGCCACTCCCGGCGGCAGGAAGCGCCGGCCGTTGACCCGCTCGGACGCTCCCACCCGGTCCAGGTAGGGGGTGATGCCGCCGAGGAACATCGGCCAGCCGGCACCCAGGATCATGCAGAGGTCGATGTCTTCGGGGCCCGCCACCACGCCCTCGTCGAGCATCAGGCCGATCTCCTCGGCAAGGGCGTCCTGGGTCCGCCGCAGCACCTCCTCGCTTGAGGACGGAGTGGTGCCGAAGGACATCAGTGCCATGGTGGATGCGGGAATAACGCGGGTTCCGTCCGGCGCCGTTTCCCAGAGGCCTTTGATGCCGTTGTCGATGAGTTTCTGCAGGTTGGCGGAAACCGGGAAGCGGCTGCCGAAAGCGGCGTTCAGGGACTCCTGGACGTGCTGTGCCACCGGCAGCCCCACCATCGCGAGCAGCGTGAAGGGGGTCATCGGCAGGCCCATCGGGCGCAGGGCGTTGTCAGCCACCTCCGCAGGCGTGCCTTCATCGAACGCTGCGGTCACTTCGCCCATCAGCCGGAGCAGGATCCGGTTGACCACGAAGGCGGCAGCATCCTTGACCAGCACACCCGTCTTCTTGAGGGTCCTGGCCAGCTCGAATGCGGTGGCGAGGACCTCGTCACCGGTACGCGGGGCGCGGACGATCTCCAGCAGCGGCATCACTGCCACCGGGTTGAAGAAGTGGAACCCCACCAGGCGTTCCGGGTGCTGCAGGTCCTCGGCCATGGCGGTGACCGACAGCGAGGACGTGTTGGTGGCCAGGATGCAGTCGGGCCGGACGATGCCCTCCAGCTCGGCGAACACCTGCTTCTTCACGCCGAGTTCCTCGAAGACGGCCTCGATCACGAAGTCGGCATCGGCGAAGGCTTCCTTGGCCACGGAACCGGTGACCAGCGCCTTGGTGCGTGCGGCGGCATCGGGGCTGATCCGCTCCTTGGCCAGCAGCTTGTCCACCTCGGCGTGGACATAACCCACGCCCTTGTCCACCCGGGTCTGGTCGATGTCCGTCATGACCACGGGAACCTTGAGCTGGCGGGCGAAGAGCAGTGCCAGCTGGCTGGCCATCAGCCCGGCACCCACCACACCCACCTTGGCGACCGGCCGGGCGAGGCTGCGGTCGGGGGCGCCCGCCGGCCGCTTGGAGCGCTTCTGGACGAGGTCCAGGAAGGCGTAGACCGTCGCGCGGAACTCGTCCGTCTGCATCAGCTCCGCCAGGGTTTCGCATTCCAGCGAAGCCGATTCCGCCTGGTCCAGGGTGCGGTTGGCTTCCATGAGGTCCAGGACTTTGCCCGGGGCCGGAGCCGCATCCGAAGTCTTCGCTGTGACGAACTGCCGGCCTGCCGCCACCGCGGCGGCCCACCGGGCCGCGGTGTCCGTCGCGGACGGGTCGACGGCGTTGGCACGTTCAGCAACAACGTCCCCCGTGATGACTCCGGCAGCCCAGGCGGGACTGCTCCAGGAAGTTGTCCGGGCCAAAGAGGGCGTCTGCCATGCCATGTTCGAAGGCCTGGGCTCCGGTCAGCGTCCGGTTGTTGCTGAGCGGGTTTTCGATCATGACCTGGACTGCACGTTCCGGGCCGATCAGGCGGGGGAGGAGGTAGACGCCGCCCCAGCCCGGCACCAGCCCGAGGAATGCTTCCGGCAGGGCCAGCGCCCCCGCGCCCGTCGAGACCGTCCGGTACGTGGACTGCAGGGCGACCTCGAGGCCGCCGCCCAGGGCCGGGCCGTTGACGAACGCGAAACTGGGAACCCCCAGGTTGGCAAGGGTTCGGAACACCTCGTGGCCAAGCTGTGCCATCCACAGTCCGTGTTCGCGCTTCGCCAGGGACTTGACCGCCGAAAGGTCCGCGCCGGCAACGAAGTAGGAGGGCTTGCCCGTGACGCCGACGCCGGCGATCTCACCGTTCGCCGCCCGTGTCCGCAGCTCTTCGAGCACGGTGCCGAGTTCCACCAGGGTGTTCGGCCCAGGGTTGTGGGCTTGGAGGAGTCCAGGCCGTTGTCCAGGGTGATGAGGGCGAATGTGCCGGCTCCGCCGGGCAGGTCGACGTCCCGGACAGTGGAGTGCGTGACGGTCTCGTCGGGGAACAGGCTGGCGAAATCGGTAAAGTCTGCGGCGCTCATGACGGGGCTCCTTAGGACGGGGATGTATCCCAGATGTTACTCACCGGTAACTTTGCCCGCAAGGCCACCGCCAGGCCCTCATTCCCCAGCTGCTGCCACGGCGGCCTTGGGTTCCTTGGGCGGCAGCGGCTGCGGATTGAGGAACGCGCCGGCAATCAGCGGTGCGGCGAGTTCCACCTGCCAGTCCCGCGCACCCAGGGCCCGCAGCTCGGCAGCGACCGATGCCTCGCTGATGTGGGCGGAGGCCGCCACGCCACGCGCCGCAGGAAATCAGGGGTGAGGAGGTTCTCCAGTGGCAGGTTCAGCTCTTCGGCCTTCTCCTGCAGCAAGGGCCGGGCCGTGGCCAGCCGCGCAGCGGCTTCCGGGTCGCGGTCCGCCCAGACGCGGGGCGGGGGCGGGGCGTTGGTCGCCAGGTGCAGCGGTGGCAGTTCCTCAAGGTCCCGGGCGGCGGCAATGCAGCGCAGCCAGCGCGGAGCCTCCCGCTGCGCCGCCCTGCCATGGAAGCCCTTGGTGCCCAGCAGCTGCGGGACGGTGGCGGGCATGGCCTTCGCGGCCGCCACCAGGGCGGAGTCCGGGATCAGGCGTCCCGGTGCCACGTCCCGTTTCTGTGCCAGCGAGTCGCGTTCCAGCCACAGCTCCCGGACGGCGGCGAGCTGGCGGCGGTCCCGGATCTGGTGCAGGCCGGAGGTCTTCCGCCAGGGATCGACCCGCGGCGGCGCCACGCCGGCGGCGAGGATGGCTGCAAACTCCTGCTCGGCGTAACCGAGCTTCCCGTCGGCTTCCAGGAGTTCCACCAGCTCCTCGCGCAGCTCGCTGAGGACCTCGACGTCCAGGGCGGCGTAGCGGAGCCAGGGCTCGGGCAGGGGCCTGGTGGACCAGTCCGCCGCCGAATGCTCCTTGGCGAGGCTGAATCCCAGGAGCTGCTCGATGACTGCGGCCAGGCCAACCCGGGGCAGGCCTGCCAGGCGCGCGGCGAGTTCGGTGTCGAAGAGCTTGTCCGGCCACATGCCCAGCTCCAGGAGGCACGGCAGGTCCTGGGTGGCGGCGTGCAGGATCCATTCGACGCCGCGGAGGGCGTCGTTGATGATGCTGAGGTCCTCGAAGGGTTCGGGATCGATCAGCCAGGTTCCGGCGCCTTCGCGGCGGATCTGGACCAGGAACGCCCGCTGCCCGTAACGGAAACCGGAAGCGCGTTCGGCGTCGACCCCCGCCGGACCGGTGCCGGCGGCAATGGCGGCGGCGCACCGCTCCAGCCCCGCCTGGGTTTCGATGACCAGCGGCACGCCCTCCCGGGGCGCTGCCAGTTCAATGATTTCGGGGATGGGGCTGTCGAAGCCTTCCACCGTGATGTGGGGTGCGGTATCAGCAGCCGGGACGCCGGCCGTGGTGTTTTCCGGAATGTTAGGGGTCATGATGCCCTTAGTTTACCGGGCAGTCCCGGAAAGGCGGCCTGCCTGTGCGCCGGCACCGGTGGCCGTGCACTAGTTCCGGCGCCGGTGCGGCAGGGGCGTCACGCCGTCGGGCAGCGGAGGCAGGCCGGCGAACGTGCAGACCATGTCCGACCACGCTTCCAGGTGGGCAGTGACGTCCGGGGACGCCGGGGTCCACGATGCCCGGAGTTCGATGTCGATGGACCCGGCCGTTCAGCCAGGGTGCCGAAGCTCTCGGAAAGGACCCGCGTGGCGGTGCCGCCCGCCGCCCGGTACGGCGCCTTGTGGTTCTCCAGCGCCTCCACCAGCCAGGTCCAGGCCACCGTGCCGAGCATTTCGTCGTTGCCCATCTCCGGCTCCAACTCTGCCCTGATGTAGGTCACGATCCGGAATTCGCCGTCCCAGACGTCCGAGCCCTCGGGGTCGTGCAGCAGGATGAACCGTCCGGTTGCCAGTTCCGTTTCGGAGTCGTCACCGGATCCCTGGGCGGCGGCCAGGGCCATGGCGGCGGGTCCGTGGAGGGGAGTGGAAGGAGTGGCGGCACCGGGCGCCATGACTTCCGCTCCCAGCGCGACGGCGAAGGGTGCCAGGCGCGCGGGCGCAGGGATTTCCGCGAGGCGGAGTTCCTTGCGGCACCGGGCTTTCCTGAGGGTTCCCAAGGCGTGGAGGAAATCCGGGGGAACCTGGTCAAGTGCGTTCACCTTGGCAGATTACGCAACAGGCCGCGGCAGGGCGGGAAGGCTCGCCGTCACCGGCGGCCTAGGTGCCCTGCCCGCTCCGGTAACCGCGGAGTTCGTGGCGGATTGCGGCGGCGAAGGCATCAACATCCTCCTCGGTGGTGTCGAAGGAGCACATCCAGCGGACTTCCCCGGCGGCCTCGTTCCAGTCGTAGAACCGGAAGGACGTGCGCAGCCTGTCCGCCACGCCTGGCGGGAGGATGGCAAAGACACCGTTGGATTCGGTTTTCTGCGTGGGCCGGACACCGTCGATGGTGTCGACGGCGGCGCGCAGGCGGGCCGCCATGGCGTTGGCGTGCGCGGCGGACCGCAGCCAGAGGCCACCGTCGAGGAGGGCGATGAACTGGGCGGACAGGAACCGCATCTTGGAGGCCAGCTGCATGTTCATCTTGCGGAGGTAGACCAGCCCGTGCGCGGCCTCCGGGTTGAGCGCCACCACCACCTCGCCGAACAGCAGGCCGTTCTTGGTGCCCCCGAAGGAGAGGATGTCCACCCCGGCGTCGCGGGTGAAGTCCCGCAGCGGGACCTGCAGGTGGGCGGCGGCGTTGGCCAGCCGGGCGCCGTCCATGTGCAGCTTCATGCCCCGGGCATGGACGTGGTCCGCAATGGCGCGGACTTCCTCCGGGGTATAGCAGGTGCCAAGCTCGGTGGTCTGGGTGATGGAGACGGCCAGGGGCTGGGCGCGGTGTTCGTCGCCCCAGCCCCAGGCCTCGCGGTCGATCAGTTCGGGCGTCAGCTTGCCGTCCGGGGTGGGAACCTGCAGCAGCTTGATGCCGCCGATCCGCTCGGGGGCGCCGTTCTCATCCATGTTGATGTGCGCGGTGGAGGCGCACACCACGGCACCCCAGCGGGGGAGCAGCGACTGCAGGGCCAGGACGTTGGCGCCGGTCCCGTTGAAGACGGGAAAGCATTCGATGCCGGGCCCGAAGTGCTCCGCCATCAATTCCTGCAGCCGTGCCGTGTAGTCATCCTCCCCGTAGGAGACCTGGTGTCCGCCGTTCGCGGCGGCAAGGGCCGCGAGGATCTCGGGATGGACGCCGGAGTAGTTGTCCGAGGCAAAGCCGCGCACGCCGGGATCGTGCAGCCGCGCCGCGTGCCCGGTTTCTGCCGTTGTTGTTGTCATGCTTTTGCTCACGCTTTCAGTCTAGGTACAGTCACTGCGGTGGCTGGCCGGCCAGCCGGAGTCGCGCGCCGTTCAGTTCGTCCGCGGGCGCCTTGAAGAGCCGGACGACGGCGGCTGCCAGCTCCTCCACGTCCGTGGCCCCGGGGAAGGAGCGTTCCGGGTTCCTGCGCCGCAGGCCCTCGTCCACCAGGGCCTTCACCACCAGCACGACGGCGGCAGCCTGCCCGCCGTCCGCCTTGCGGAAGCCGTCTGCCATCGCCATGGTCCAGGCTTCAGCGGCCGCCTTGGCGGCGACATAGCTGGCCACCCCTGCCGCAGGCTGGTCGAGGGCCGTGGAGGAGACCATGGCGAACCTGCCGTTGGCGGAGGCGGCGATGTCATCGAAGAACACACGGGAGACATTGCGCAGCGTGGTGACCGCGCCCTGATGCAGGAAGTCCCAGTCTTCGTCGGACTGGTCCGGGATGCCGGTGGCGCCGCGCCAGCCGCCCACCAGGTGGATCACCGCGTCCACCGGCCCGGCGGCTGCGGAAACATCCTCCCGCAGCCGCCGGACGTCGTCGAGCCTGGCAAGGTCGCACACCAGGGGCGTGACGCCGTCGCCCGCCTGCTGTGCCGCTGACTCGATCCGCTGCCGGTCCGAGCCGACCGTGAAGACCCGGCAACCTGCATGGTTAAGCGCACGGGCCACCGCCACGCCGGAGGCGCCGCTGCCGCCCGTGACCAGGACGTTCAGTGGGGATTCTTCGGCCCGGGGGCTGCTCACAGTGCGGAGCTGCCGGTGATACCGGCCGTGGACTCGATGACGGGGCGCATTTTCTTCTCCAATGCCTCGTAGAACATGGACAGCGGGAATTCGTCGTCCAGCACTTGGTCGGTGAGGCCGCGCGGCGGACCGGACAGCGGCAGTGCGTCCGGTCCCTTGGCCCAGACCGATGCCGGATTCGGGGTGACCGTTGCGGAGATCAGCTCGTAGGCCGCCAGCCAGTGGGCGGTCTTGGGCCGGTCGATGGAGCGCCAGTACAGCTCATCAATGGCGGTGCCGAGGGCGATGACGGCGTCGGCGACTTCATCCCAGTCGATGGTGAGTCGGGTGTCGGTCCAGTGGAGGACATGGTGCTGGTGCAGCCAGGCGAAGAGGAGCTGTCCGCCGAGGCCGTCGTAGTTGCGGACCCGGCTGCCGGTGATCGCGAACCGGAAGATGCGGTCGAAGATGATGGCGTACTGCACCAGCTTCGCGTGCCGGCGTGCCTCCGGATCCGCGTCCTCGTCCTGCTCGATCCGCACGGACTCGCGGAAGGCGGTCAGGTCGCAGCGGAGTTCTTCCAGGGAGTACAGGAAGAACGGCATGCGCTGCTTGATCATGAACGGGTCGAAGGGCAGGTCGCCGCGCATGTGGGTGCGGTCGTGGATCAGGTCCCACATCACGAAGGTGGCCTCCGTGAGGTCCTGGTCGGCGAGCATGTCCGCGGCACCTTCCGGCAGGTTCAGGCAGGTGATTCCGGCGGCGGCCTTCAGGACGCGGCGGAAGCGGGCTGCTTCCCGGTCGGCGAAGATCGCGCCCCAGGTGAAGGTGGGGGTTTCGCTGACCGCGACGGTTTCCGGGAAGAGGACGGCGGAATTGGTGTCGTAGCCGGCGGTGAAGTCGAGGAAGCGGATGGGGACGAACAGCTTGTTGGAGTAGTCGCCGCTTTCCAGGCCGGCGATGAATTCAGGCCAGATGACTTCGATCAGGACTGCTTCCACCAGGCGGCTGCTGCTGCCGTTCTGCGTGTACATGGGGAAGACGACCAGGTGCTGCAGGCCATCCCGGCGCTGTTCCTGCGGCTGGAAGGCAAGCAGGGAGGACAGGAAATCGGGAACGCCGAAACCTCCGGCCTGCCAGGCTGCGAAGTCGCTGCAGGCGGCGTCGAGGTAGGCGGCATCGTGCGGGAAGGCGGGGCCAGGGCCCGGATTGCGTCGATGATCGCGTCCACGGAAGCGGAAGCCGCGGCGTGGGCTGCCGGGTCCGGGATGGACCCGTCCTGGGCCTGCAGGGGCTGGAGTGCTGCGGCCGCGGCCTTGAGCCGGAGCCAGTCCGGGTTGGTGGCGGAGATCCCCGTCAGGGCGGTGGTCAGGACTTCGGTCATCGTCGGCTGCCTTTCTGGTTGCTTGCTGTCTATGGGGAGCGTAGCAAGCAACCAGAAGAACTAATCTGAAAAGCGGCCCAGCCAAAGAAACACTGTTGCTCGGGGCTGAACCGAAGGGCCTGAGGCCTCCCGGTGCTGGGGGATCAGGCCTCGGGGCTTCCGCCGCTGACCTGCGGTTCTTCCCGCGGAACCAGCTTCAGGGACACCGAGTTGATGCAGTAGCGCTGGTCTGTGGGGGTGCCATAGCCCTCACCCTCGAAGACGTGGCCAAGGTGGGAGTCGCAGGTTCCGCAGCGGACTTCCACGCGGTCCATGCCGAGGGTGCGGTCGTGGATGTAGCGGACCTTCCCCTCAGCCAGCGGAGCCCAGAAGGACGGCCATCCGCAGTGCGAGTCGAACTTCTCGTTGCTGGTGAACAGTTCCGCCCCGCAGGCGCGGCACTGGTAGACGCCCGCGGTGTGGGTGTCCCAGTACTCTCCCGTGAAGGGACGCTCGGTGCCGGCCTGCCGCAGGACGTAGAACTCCTCCGGAGTCAGTTCCTGCCGCCATTCGGCGTCGCTTTTCCGGACGGTACCGGCCCTGTCGCTGGCTTCCGTGGCGGACTCCTCCCGGGCGGTGTCCTGTCCTGCCGCAGGATCCGCGACGGCGTGGGTGGCCCGGTTGCGGAAGATGCTGTTCTCGAAGATGTTCATACGGTTGCCAACGCTCAGGAGTCGCCGATAAATCCCGAACCCGCATACAGGTGCAGCACGGGCACGCCCAGCCGGTCCTGCGCCTTGTTGGCCCAGTCCGTATGGAAGGTGTCTGCCACCGCATGGGGCCGGGTGATCACCACTGCCTGGGACGCGCCGGTCTCGCGGACCTTGGCCACCAGGCCGTCAACAGCTCCGCCCTCAACAACCTCACCCGAAACGCCACTGCCCAGTCCTTCCAGCGCAGCGACCGAAACCGCCAGCGTCTCCGCCGCATGGGCCCGCTCGGTACCCGGATCAGGTGCGCCCGCCGTCAGTTCCCGGAAGGCCTTGGCAATATCCAGCAGGGAAAGGTTCTCGAGGAAATCCACCAGCAGGTGCCGTTCGGTGTTGGCCGGTACCAGGACAAGGAGGCGTGTCTCTGCCCCGTCCACGAGCCGTTCGATGTTCACGCGGTCGTCCGCGCCCAGGGGTTCTTCGGTCAGGATGACGATGGGTTCGCTCATGGCCTTAGCCTAGCCCTGTGCCGGGGGAGCCGCACCCGGCCGGCGGGCGCGTCCGCGGTCCCGGAATGCGGGCTACCGTCCGCGGGCGGTAAGAATAGTGGCATGGCTCTTTTCCAGCGCACCGGCCCGGCCCCCGTACAGTCCGCCAGCGAAACCGGGGGCATGTCACTGCGGACCAAGTGGGCCATCGGCGGCGCGATCGGCGGCGGTGCCCTGGCCGGACTCCTTGCCACCGGCTCCTCGGCCCTGGCGGTCTACTTCGCCCGGCGGGTCATCACCCCCTCCCGGCAGCGGACCGCGGACCAGGAGGTGCTGGCTGTGATCAGGGACGGCCAGAAACAGCAGGTGATCCTTGCCGCCACCGACGACACCACCGTGGACGGTGTGTACGGGTTCTTCTTCGACGGCGGCCAGGGGCACGCGCGGATCGGCCGGATCGTGTCCTATTCCCCATCGGAACGGACGGTGCTGCGCGAGGTGGAAGCCGTGTACGCCGGCGACCTCTCCACCGCACGCTGGGGCTGGTGGAGCGGGGCCGTCCACCCGGACCCGGCCGCCGTCGGGCTTCCCGCGGAGGACGTGCTGATCCCGGTGGACCGCGGTGAGGCACCGGCGTGGCTGGTGCGTGCGGGCGGCAATGCCCGGACGTGGGCGGTGATGGTGCACGGCCGGGGCGCCAGCCGGCAGGAGGCGCTGCGTGCCGTGGGGCCGGCGCTGGAACTTGGCCTGACCAGCCTGCTGGTCTCGTACCGCAACGACGGGCTCGCACCCTCGGCCGGTGACGGGCGGTATGGCCTGGGCTCCACCGAATGGCGGGACATTGAGGCCGCAATCGAGTACGCACTGGCCAACGGCGCCGAGGAGATCGTGCTGTTCGGCTGGTCGATGGGAGGCGCCATCTGCCTGCAGACCGCCGACCTGTCCCGGTACCGGCACCTGGTCCGTGCCATGGTGCTCGATGCCCCGGTGATCGACTGGGTCAACGTCCTGGCGCACCACGCCCAGATCAACCGGATTCCGTCCCTGGTGGGCCGGTACGGGCAGCTGATGCTCGGGCATCCGCTCGGGCGCAGGCTGACCGGGCTCGCCGCGCCCGTGGACCTGAAGGAGATGGACTGGGTGGTCCGTGCCGTGGAACTGCGGACGCCCACGCTGATCATCCACAGCGTTGACGACGAATATGTGCCCTACAAGCCGTCCACGCTGCTGGCCGAACGGAACCCGGAGATGGTCACCTTCGAGCCGTTCCAGCAGGCCCGCCACACGAAGGAGTGGAACGTGGACCCGGAGCGCTGGGAGCGGCTCGTGAAAGCCTGGTTGCGGCAGCAGCTCGCGCCGCGGCTCAATCCCGGGTCCGCTGCCGCGCCGCGCTCGCCGGCCCGGCAAGCGCCGGCGGGGGAATGACGTGGTGGAACGACGGTCCGCCACTGTGATGGACCGCGGCCGCGGACTGGCAGCGGGACTTGGGGACTGGTGGTGGCAGCACCGGGCGGGCCAAAGCAGGCTTCCTACGCCCCTTTCGACGGCTCCCTGGTGGGCGAGGTTCCCGTCTGCAGCGCTTCCGACGTGCGTGCCGCCGTCGACACCGCGCGTGCGGCGCAACGGCACTGGACATCCATATCCGTGGCCGAACGGCGGGCGGTCATCCGGCGTTTCCGACGGCTGCTGCTGGATCGGGAACAGGACGTCCTGGACCTGGTGCAGGCCGAGAGCGGCAAGGCACGGCTGAGCGCGTTCGAAGAGTTCGCTGACGTGGTCCTGACAGCGGACTACTACGAGCGGACCGCTGAACGGCACCTGCGGCCGCGCCGCCGGAAGGGTGCGGCCCCGGTCCTGACGCGCACCACCGAGTACCGCGTTCCCAAAGGCGTGGTGGGGGTCATCAGTCCCTGGAACTACCCCCTGACCCTCGCTGTCTCCGACGCCCTTCCGGCCCTGCTGGCCGGGAACGGCATCGTCCTGAAGCCGGATGCGCAGACGCCTTTCACGGCCCTGCTGATGCTCAGGCTGCTCCGGGAGGCAGGCCTTCCCGCCGACCTGTTCCAGGTTGTCACGGGGCCTGGCCCGGACATCGGCCCCGTCCTGATCGACCAGGTGGACTTCCTGATGTTCACCGGATCCTCGAAGACCGGCAAGACCGTGGCACGGCAGTGCGGTGAGCGGCTGATCGGCTTTTCCGCCGAACTCGGCGGAAAGAACCCAATGCTGGTGCTCGCTGATGCCGATGTTGGCAAGGCCGCCGCCGGCGCCGTTCACGCCTGCTTTTCCAACTCCGGGCAACTCTGCGTCAGCATTGAGCGGATTTACGTGCACACCAACGTGTACCAGCCGTTCCTGGCAGCGTTCACCGCCGGGGTGAGGGGCATCCGCGTGGGCCCCGGACCGGACTGGGACATCGGCATGGGCTCGCTCATCAGTGCCGCCCAGGTGGAACGGGTGGACCGGCATGTCCAGGATGCCCTGGCAAAAGGCGCGCAGCTGCTCGCGGGCGGACGCCGCAGGCCGGACCTGGGAACGTTGTTCTACGAACCCACCGTCCTGGCCGGGTCACGCAGGACATGCTCCTGGCCCGGGAGGAGACGTTCGGTCCGGTGGTTGCCGTCTACCGGGCGGTGGACGATGACGAAGCCGTGGCCCTGGCGAACGACTCCGACTTCGGCCTGAACGCCAGCGTCTGGTCCGCCCGGCGGGGGGAGGTGGTGGGCCGGCGGCTCCTCACGGGCACAGTCAATGTCAATGAAGGCTATGCCGCCACCTGGGCGTCCCACGACGCCCCGATCGGCGGGATGAAGGACTCCGGCGCCGGACGCCGCCATGGCAGGGAGGGCATCCTGAAATACACCGAGCCGCAGACCGTCGCCGTGCAGCACCTGCTGAGGGTGGCGCCCACACCCGGCATGTCCAACAGGACCTACGCCCACATCATGAAAGGGGCCATCACCCTGATGGGCAGATTGCCCCGCACCCGGTAAGGACCATTGCCTGCCGCCCACCTACCAGGAGAACTGACATGGCCAGAGGAACCCGCCTTTCCGGTGCAACACTGCTCATCACGGGAGGGGGCAGCGGGCTGGGCCGCCGTGTGGCGCTTGGCGCCGCAGGGCGCGGAAGCCGGGTAGTCATCTGGGACGTGGACGCCGCCCGGGGTTCCGGGGTGCGCGACGAAATCCTGGCTGCCGGCGGGCAGGCCGAAGCGCACGCCGTCGACGTCACAGACCGGGAGTCGGTCCGGTCCGCGGCTGCTGCTGCAGGGCAGGTGGATATCCTGGTCAACAACGCCGGCGTGGTGAGTGGCCGGAAACTCCTTGAGGCCACGGACGAGGACATCGAACGCACCATGAAGGTCAACGTCATGGCCCTCTACTGGGTTACCCGGGCCTTCCTGGGCGGAATGGCACATCGCCGGCGGGGCACCGTAGTCACGGTAGCCAGCGCTGCGGGCCTGGTGGGCGTCGCCCGGCAGACGGATTACTCCGCCAGCAAGTTCGCCGCCTTCGGTTTCAACGAGTCACTGCGCGCCGAGCTCCGCACGGCGCATCCGGGCGTCAATACGCTGGTGGTCTGCCCCTACTACATCGATACCGGCATGTTCCACGGCGTCCGAACCAGGTGGCCGCTGCTCCTTCCCATCCTCCAGGAAGAGCAGGTGGCTGCCCGGATCCTCGACGCCATCGAGACCGGCCGCCGCAAGGTGGTCCTGCCGCCCATAGTGAACCTGCTTCCGGTCCTGCGGATCCTTCCCGTCAGCACCTTTGACCGGCTCATGGACGTGCTGGGAGTCAACCGGACCATGGACCACTTCACCGGCCGCCCGCGCTAGGTTCCGCTTACCAGCGCCGCGTGCTTCATTCGCCTTTATCCGAAGGGGACCCTTGGCCCTACCGTGGCGCCCGTGATCTTTCTACCGTTGCTGTTCAAGGGGGAACCGTCGGCGAAGAAATGGAGCCCCAAACATGCGCATCACAAGACGTCAATTGCTTCAGGCCGGTGCGGTGGCCGGCGCGGGCCTGCTGGTGTCGCCCCGCCACGTTGCCGTCGGGGCGCCCCCTGCGGCGCCGGTCACCCTGTTTACCGAGCAGCTGCCCGCGCTCGCCGAACTTGGCGTCCTCGATATGCAGGGCGGCGGCAGCACGTCCCTGTCCATGGTCAACGCCAGCCACCTTTTCCATCAACAAATGGGCAGGACGCCCACGCTTGCATACCAGCAGGCCGGCTCATCACAGACGTACCTGGGGCCGTGATCATCGCCCGGAAAGGTACCCCCTTCGACCTGACGGTCCACAACGGAATCGGGCGGCATCCCCTTGGCTTCGCCGTGGACAGCGAACTGGTGCCGGCCGGAAGCATCGATGCCAATGCCCCGCGGACGTCCCTCCACCTCCACGGCGGCAACACCAGTCCAGGGTCCGACGGCGGCCCGCTACAGGTATTCGGGCCCGGGACCTCCTACACCTACCACTACAGCAACAATCAGGATGCGGCCGGGCTGTGGTACCACGACCATGCGCTGGGCATTACCCGGCTGAACGTCTATGCGGGGCTGGCCGGCGGCTACCTGCTCCGGGACACGCCGGGCCCCGGGGAACAGGGATCGACACCGGGGACGGCACGCACCTGCCGCCGCCGCCCTACGAAGTCCCGCTCATCATCCAGGACCGCATGTTCAATCCTGATGGCTCGTTTGCCTACCCGCCGAATCCCGACCTCCTGGGGGGTGACGGGAACCCGCGGCCGTGGGCGCCCGAGTTCTTTGGCGACGTGGCCACGGTCAACGGCAGATGCTGGCCCAACCTGGAGGTGGCCCGCGGCAAATACCGCTTCCGGGTCTTCAACGGCTCCAACGCCCGGTTCTACGACCTCAAGTTCGTCGCCGGCGGGTCTGCGCTGGTCCTCCACCAGATCGGCTCCGACGGCGGGCTCCTCAACGCCCCCGTCCGGCTCAACAGGCTGGTCATCGGTCCCGGTGAACGGGCGGACATCGTGCTGGACTTCGCAGGCCTGCCGGCCGGGTCCCGGATTGTCCTGCGCAACAGTGCCCCCGTTCCGTATCCCGACGGGCCGGTATCGGTGCGGCGGGGCGGCGTCCCCCTTCCGGACATCATGCAGTTCACCGTCGCTTCACAGACCGGCTACACCGTGCCCCTGCCTGCCAGCCTGAGGCCGCAGCAGCCCATCACCAGCCTGCGCGACAAACCGACGGCCGCAACAGGAGTATGACCCTGGTGGAGGTGGTGGATGCCAACGGCATTCCCGTCATGGCGCTGCTGAACAACAGGATGTTCGGCAGCCCGGACATCACTGCGGTGAAAAGCGACACCCTGGAGCAGTGGGAGCTCATCAACACCACCGTGGACGCCCATCCCATCCACCTGCACTTCACGCAGTTCCAGGTCCTCAACCGGCAGCGGTTCGATGCCGGCGCCTACCTGGCGGCCACCGGCTATATGGATCCCGTGTCCGGCCTCGTGGTGCCGGGCCAGGGGAATGCGGTCCCGGTGGATCCCTTCCTCATTGGCCGTGCGAAGAACGCCCCCGCCAACGAGCAAGGATGGAAGGACACCGTGGTGGCGCTGCCGGGCGAAGTGACGCGGATCCGCGTCCCCTTCGGTGCTGCGGCTGCAGGCGGGGCACCACTGGCTATCGGCGAGTCCTTCAAGGGCGAATACGTCTGGCACTGCCATGTCCTGGAGCACGAGGACAACGACATGATGCAGCGCTACGTCATTGAGTAACAGCCGGAGAGCCGCTAGGCCAGGGAACTGATGGGTGCCGTGGCGGCGCTGGTCAGGCGGACCAGGTCCGCCGGGGCGAGCTCGATATCCAGGCCACGCTTCCCGCCGGAAACAAGCAGGGTTTCCAGCGTGAGGGCGCTGGAGTCCAGCACAGTGGGGGAGGGCAGGCGCTGGCCAAGCGGGGAGATGCCGCCCAGGACATACCCGGTGCGGCGCTGGGCCGCCGTCGGGTCTGCCATCGCCGCCTTCTTCGCCCCCATGGCGGCGGCGAAGGCCTTCAGGTCGAGGCTGCCGCTGACGGGCACGATCCCCACCGCCAGCTTTCCCTCCACCTCGACCATCAGCGTTTTGAACACGCGGGCCGGATCAACGCCCAGGACTTCCGCGGCTTCGGCCCCGTAGCTGGCCGCCGAGGGATCGTGCGCATAGGGGTGCAGCACAAAGGGAACCCGGCCGCGGTCAGTGCCGCTGTGGCCGGGGTTCCCGTTGAGGCGCTCTTGCGTGCCACCGGTGCCGGCGGATCAGGCGCGGACGCCGCTGGCAGCGGCGACCTTGCGCTTGATCCTTCCCAGCATTGCCGTCATGCCGCGCATGCGCAGCGGCGTGATGGCCCGGGTCAGGCCGAGAAGTTCGGGCATGTCATCCGGCACCGAGAAGGATTTCTTCGGGCGACAACCCGTCGAGTCCCTCATGCAGGACGCCGGCGAACCCGCGCGTGGTGGGGGCCTCGGCCGGGGCCTTGAAGTGCAGGCGCACGGCAGGCGCCTGCCCGCCGTCGTACTTCTCCGTCTCAATGGTGAGGAACAGCGGCGACTGGCACTCCACCACCTGCTCCAGGAGCTCGGGATGGTCGTTCAGCCGCTCAGGAAGCGCCGGCAGTCCCTCGGAGAACTCCAGCAGCAGCTGCAGCCGCTCGGGTTCGCTGAGGGCCTGGAAGTCGTCGACGATGGCCGCCAGGGCGGACGGCAAGGCTTGAGTAGTCATCAATCCAAGTTTACGCGGGGCGGTGCCCGCGTCAGACTCCTGCCGGGACGGAAACGGAACCGCGCTCGGCACCCTTGACGATCGGGACGCGGACAGCGTTGCCCCACTCGGTCCAGGAGCCGTCATAGTTGCGCACGGACTCGAAGCCCAGGAGGTACTTGAGGGCGAACCAGGTGTGGCTGGAACGCTCGCCGATGCGGCAGTAGGCCACGACGTCGTCGCCGGCGGTGAGGCCTGCTTCGCCCAGGTAGATGGCCTCGAGTTCCTCGCGGCTGCGGTAGGTGCCGTCAGCTGCCGCGGCGCGGGCCCAGGGGACGGATGCGGCGGTGGGGATGTGGCCGCCGCGCAGGGCGCCTTCCTCCGGGTAGGCGGGCATGTGCGTGCGCTGGCCGGTGTACTCCTCGGGGGAGCGGACGTCGATCAGCGGTCCGGTGCCGAGGTGCGCCAGGACATCTTCCTTGAACGCCCGGATGGGGGCGTCATCGCGTTCCACCACGGGGTAGTTGCCGGGGGCGGGTGCGGGCTTGTCCTTGGTCAGTTCCCGGCCTTCGGCAATCCACTTGTCCCGGCCGCCGTCGAGCAGCCGGACGTCCTCGTGGCCGAAGAGGGTGAAGACCCACAGGGCATACGCGGCCCACCAGTTGGACTTGTCGCCGTAGATGACAACGGTGGTGTCCCGGGAAATGCCCTTCGACGCCGCGAGCTTGGCGAAGGCGGCACCGTCCACGTAGTCCCGGGTCACTTCGTCGTTCAGGTCCGTGTGCCAGTCGATCTTCACGGCGCCGGGGATGTGGCCTGTTTCGTACAGGAGCACGTCCTCGTCGGACTCCACGACCACGAGGCCGCCGTTCGCCACGGCACCGTCCGCGAGGGCTGCGGCCAGCCATTCGGTGGAGACCAGGCGCTCGGGGTGGGCGTAGGCGGCGAACTTCTCGTTCTGCTCAACGGGGTAGGGCATTGGTGATGGCCTTTCATTAGAGACACGGGAGGACCGCTGGACCTGGAGTGGCACCGGCGTCGGGACCTGCTCCCACACTAGCCAGCGCCCCGCGCGTTGTCCGTATTCCGTTAACAGGACGAAATGTTGCCTTCGTCACTGCGGCGCCGGCAGCGGGCCCTGGCACAAGGCGCGGCACCGCATTGCCGGTATCCTTTCTGGGGACCTCCTACCAGCAGAACGGACCACCTTGGTACAGATCGAACAGCTTGCCGCCCGCACCCCGGCAGTTTCGGTGGATGAACTCCTCCAGGGCTTCTATCCCTCGCCGCGGTTCGGCCAGGTGTCATTCGCCAGCTACCGTCCGGATCCCAAGCAGCCGAGCCAGGCCGCCGCAGTCCGGGCACTCCAGGGTTTCGCCGACGGGGTGGGATCGGCCAACGGCGGCGGCCTGTTCAAGAAGCTGTTCGGCAAGAAGGACGAGTCCCGCGCCGGGATCTACCTGGACGGCGGCTTCGGCGTGGGCAAGACACACCTGCTGGCCTCGCTCTGGCACGCCTCCCCGGGCCCCAAGGCCTTCGGCACGTTCGTTGAGTACACCAACCTGGTGGGCGCCCTGTCCTTCCGGAAGACCGTGGATGCGCTCAGCAGCTACAAGCTGGTCTGCATTGACGAGTTCGAACTGGATGATCCGGGCGACACAGTCCTGATGTCCCGGCTGATGCGTGAATTGGCCGACGCCGGCGTCAAGCTTGCGGCCACGTCCAACACCCTGCCGGGTTCCCTGGGCGACGGTCGGTTCGCCGCGGTGGACTTCCAGCGCGAGATCCAGGTGCTGGCGGACCAGTTCGACGTCATCCGGATCGACGGCGAGGACTTCCGGCACCGCGGGCTGCCCGCAGCGCCGGCCCCGCTGAAGAACAGCGAGCTCTCCTCGCACATGAAGGCGGAGTTCGACGGCAAGACGGTGGCCCAGGATCGGATTCTCCACGCTGATCCACCACCTCGCGGGCGTCCACCCCAGCCGTTACCGGCAGCTGATCGACGGCATCGACGGCGTGGTGTGGCGCAACGTGGACACCATCACCGAGCAGGCCGTGGCACTGCGGTTCGTGGTGCTCGCCGACCGCCTCTACGACAAGGACGTCCCCATCCTTGCCAGCGGCGTCCCGTTCGACAAGCTCTTCACCGAGGAAATGATGACGGGCGGCTACATGAAGAAGTACTTCCGTGCCGTATCGCGCCTCACCGCCCTGGCCCGCGAGGGCCAGAACCACGAACCCTCCTAGCTTCTAGCCGGCAGCCCGGGGGAGGCGGGGCTTCAGGACGGCGCGGACCAGCAGGCCGGCAGCCAGTGCCCAGAAGGCCGAGCCGATGCCCAGGAACGCCAGGCCGGACGCCGCTGCCAGGAAGGTGACGGACGGGGCAATCCTGTCCTCGGGATCCGCCAGTGCAGCGGAAACTGCGGCGGCCAGGGTCCCCAGCAGCGCCAGTCCGGCCACGGCTTCCAGCATCCCCACGGGCGCGGCGTTGACCAGGGTCACGAGGGCCGCCGAGAAGGCAGCCAGGACCAGGTACGCCAGGCCGGAAGTGAAACCGGCGACCCACCGGCGGGTCCGGTCATGGCCTGCCTCTTCGCCCGCGGCAAGCGCGGCGCTCAGCGCGGCAAGGTTGATGGCATGGCCACCGAAGGACGCTCCAAGGGCAGTTCCCGCGCCGGTCACCAGCATGGCCGGCCGCCACGGCGTGTCGTATCCGAAGGAGCGCAGGACTGCCACACCGGGCACGTTCTGCGAGGCCATGGTCACCACGAACAGCGGCAGGGCTATGCCCACCATCGCCTGCAGGCTGAACGACGGGGTGGTCCAGGCCAGCGTGGGCAGCAAAGTTGTGTGCGGGAGGGCGGTCCCGTCGGCCGCCAGTGCAATGGCAATCACTCCGAGGGCCACCAGCAGGGCACCCGGAACGGCCCAGCGGGGAGCGAACCTCATCAGCAGCAGCCAGCAGATGATGACCGGACCCACGAACAGGGGGACGGTGCCCAGGGCCTTGAAGGGCGCAAGGCACAGCTGCAGGAGCACACCGGCGAGCATTGCCTGTGCCAGCGACGTCGGGATCCGCGCCATCAGCCGGCCCACCGCCGGTACCAGGCCGGTCAGGGCGATCAGTACCCCGGTGGCAAGGAACGCCCCGACCGCGGCCGGCCACCCGCCGTCGGCCGCTCCGGATGCGGCGAGCAGCGCCGCCCCGGGTGTGGACCACGCGAGGGTGACCGGGACCCTGGAATGCCAGGCCAGCAGCACAACACCGAGGCCCACGGCCAGCGTAAGTGCCAGCAGGCCGGAGGCTGCCTGGGCGGGATCGGCGCCCACGGCCTTCAGGCCGGCCAGGACAACGGCGAACGATGAGGTGAAGCCCACCAGGGCTGTGACGATGCCCGCGACAATGGGCCGCGAATCCAGCCTGGATGCTGCGCCGGCCGGATGCGGTTTGAGGGATGCGGGGGACTTCGCCATATCCGCAGGTTATCGGTGCCGGACGGCGTGGCAGGAATTCGGACAGCCCGGGCCCCATCAGGGCGCGGAGGGGGGCCGGTTAACGCCGAAGGCGCGGGTGCCGCCTCCCGGCGGGACCCGCGCCCCGTTGACGTACTAGGGCAAAGCCCTGGCCAAATCCTTTACGGAGTCCTGTCAGCCGGCGGAACCGGGTTGACGGGAGGCACCGGAGGAACCTGCCCGGCGGCAGGTGCCTGTCCCGGGGTTCCGTTCTTGTCAATGAGCTTGGAAGCGCCATTCTGGATCTTGTCGACGTGGCCCGAGTACTTGCCTCCGGTCTTGGTATCGACGAAATCACCGGCCTTGCTGATGCCGTTCTTGATAGCCTGCTCGTTGCCACGGATGAGACCCTGAGCCTTGCCCTTTAGATCGTCAAATAGTCCCACGAGCACCTCCCTTCAATCGCGGAGCCAGGTCGCTCCTCGCGCATTCGATCCTAGACCTGCCGGAATGGCCTGCCAAGGACATCGGAAGCTTTGGCCGTTCGCCGGCAGCGCAATCCCGGGGAATGAGGGTCACGGACAACAAAAAAGCAGCTCCGGAGAGCTGCTGCAATGTGTGGGCGATACTGGGATCGAACCAGTGACCTCTTCCGTGTCAGGGAAGCGCGCTACCGCTGCGCCAATCGCCCGGAACCGGAAGACCGGCATATGGGTTGTGTAAAAGGTAAGAGAGCGGACGACGAGATTCGAACTCGCGACATCCACCTTGGCAAGGTGGTGCTCTACCAGCTGAGCTACGTCCGCATGTGCGTTCCGGCCGAAACCGGACTGCGTTGTGGCAAGTGACCTTGCCGAGTGGGCGATACTGGGATCGAACCAGTGACCTCTTCCGTGTCAGGGAAGCGCGCTACCGCTGCGCCAATCGCCCATTGCACCGGATTGGATCCGGAAACCATGGTTTTCACCGAGGTGGGTACGGGATTCGAACCCGTGTATACGGCTTTGCAGGCCGCTGCCTCGCCTCTCGGCCAACCCACCGTGTAAGCGCTGATTCCGGGGAACCGTTGCTGTGACAGTGTCCTGCGAGCGGACGACGAGATTCGAACTCGCGACATCCACCTTGGCAAGGTGGTGCTCTACCAGCTGAGCTACGTCCGCATTTTGGAGGGTGATTCGCTGCCGTTCCCGGCATTTCCTCGCGTTCCAACGAGTAAAAACAATATAGGAGGTTCCGGGAATCTCCAAATCGGGGGTTCCGTGGGCGGCGGCAATGCGCCTGCTTCCCTGCAATGGCGCGGAAGTGGCCGAGTTACAGCTGTGTAATTCCCGACGGCGGCGGGCCGGGGTTCTCCTATAGGGGGCACCTTCCTGCGGGCTTCCCAGTGTCCATCCAGGGAAAGCCGATGCCCGCCGGCCGCCGATTTTTGAAATGGCGGAAACGTGGGCTAGCATTCAAATGCATCAGGGCGATTGGCGCAGTGGTAGCGCGCTTCGTTCACACCGAAGAGGTCACTGGTTCGAACCCAGTATCGCCCACCAAAGATTGGTCCGTTTCCGCTCATTGAGCAGGGGAAGCGGACCTTTTTGTGCCCGGACCATCGCCCGGAGACTTTGTCGGCCCCCTGTGAAAGAGTCTTTTCCATGACTGATCCGCTTCTTGCCCACGCCACGGAATACGGCCGGATGTACGCCCGGTCCACGTCGGAGGAGTTTTCCGTGCCGTCCATTACCACCGTCATCAGCCAGCAGCCGCATGGCATGGACGGGTGGTTCGGATACATGGGGGCCAGCAGCCTGGCGAAAGATCCCCTGCTGGCGGACTGCCTGGGAAGCCCGGCCAAAATCAAGCAGGCCATCAACCGGGCCGCCAAGGCTGCAGAAACCTACCGGGATGAGGCAGCCCGGCGCGGGGACCGGGTGCATTACTACTGTGAACAGGTTGCCCTCCGGGCACTCGGCCGCCCCCACGCCATGAAGGAAGCCCGGGAAGCCCTGGCGGCCAACGGTGAAGAGGCGTTCGCCGTCCGGTTCGACGAATGGTGGGAGCTCTTCCGGGTGGAACCCATCGCCCCGGAAATCACAGTGTGGAACAACTCCGTGGGGTACGCCGGAACGCTGGACCTTGTTGCCCGCATCAACGGCCGCGTCTGCCTGATCGACTACAAGACCAAGGGCACAACCCGTGACGGCACGGTGAAACCGCTGGACAACAAGGTGGTCATGCAGCTGGTGGCGGGGATGAAGGCAGAGGAAAGCCTGGTGGATCCGGCCGCGGGAACCTGGGAGCCCTGGAAGTACGGTGACAACCCCGTGCTGCTGGCAGTGGCCATCGGCGAAACAGAAGTCCGTCCCGTGCGGGCCAACCCCGAGGTCCTCAAGCACCACTGGTGGAAGTTCTGCGCCCTTCGCCGGGTATGGGAGCTGTCGGCGGACACGATCAGCGCCGGAACAGCGCTGCTGCCCATCGCCCCGCCGCCCCTGGTGCCTGCCCGGACGGCCTGACGGCGGTTACTGCACCTAAACTGTATTGGTCCCCTTTGCCGCAACCGTGAGGAAAAACAGCGCATGGCTATCCTGAATATCCGCATCATCGGCGATCCCGTGCTGCGCACAGTCGCCGAGCCCGTGACGGAATTCGGACCCGAGCTTGCCAAACTTGTCGCCGACATGACCGAAACCATGGAGGACGTGGACGGCGCAGGCCTTGCCGCGCCCCAGGTGGGCGTCAGCCAGCGCGTCTTCACGTACCGTATCGGCGGCGTTGAAGGGCATATCGTCAACCCGGTGCTGGAAAACAGCACCGACTACCAGGAGGACGAGGTGGAAGGCTGCCTCTCCATTCCAGGCCTCGGCTTCCCGGTGCGGCGGTTCCGGGCAACCCGCGTGACCGGCGTGGACATCCACGGCAACCCGGTGTCCGTCGACGCCGAAGGGATGCTGGCACGCTGCTTCCAGCATGAAAACGACCACCTGGACGGCATCCTCTATACCGACCGGCTGGAGGGGGAGGACCGGAAGGCCGCCCTGCGCTCCATCCGCAACGCCAATTACGACGCCGTGACGGAACGGACCACGGCCAAACGCGCCAAGACCGTCGGCTCAAGCTTCGGCGGCGCGAGCTTTGGCGGCTCCAGCTTCGGACCCGGCGCCGCCGGCAGCGCCGGGTGAGGGTCCTTTTCGCGGGCACTCCCGCCGTTGCCGTCCCCTCCCTGAACGCCCTGGTGGAGGCCGGCTTCGACGTCGTTGCCGTGCTGACCCGCCCGGACGCCCCCATCGGGCGTAAACGCGTGCTGACGCCGTCGCCGGTTGCCGCGCGGGCCGCGGAACTGGGTATCGACGTGATCCGGGCGTCCCGCGTCGACGCCGAAGCCACGGCCAGGATCGCGGAAGCCGCACCGGATGTCGCGGCCATCGTCGCCTATGGGGGCCTCGTTCCGCCTGCCGCCCTCGGCATACCCCGGCACGGCTGGGTCAACCTGCATTTCTCCCTGCTGCCCGCCTGGCGCGGCGCAGCGCCCGTGCAGCGCGCCGTGATGGCCGGGGACGATATCACCGGGGCTGTCACGTTCCAGCTCGAGGAAGGGCTGGATACCGGTCCCGTTTTCGGCACCCTCACCGAGACAGTGGGACAGGAGGACACCGCCGGGGAACTGCTGGAACGGCTCTCCCGCAGCGGCGCTGTCCTCCTGGCGCAAACCCTTTCGGCCATCCAGGCAGGAACGGCGTCCGCCGTCCCTCAGTCCGGCGACGTTTCCCTGGCGCCGAAACTCACGCTTGAGGACGGCCGCCTCAACTGGACCCACCCTGCCCTCGCCATCTCCCGGCAGGCCCGCGGTGTTACTCCGGAGCCGGGCGCCTGGACGATCCTGGGCGGCCAGCGCGTGAAACTGGAACCGGTCCGGCTTCGGTCCGACGTGGACGGGCTGGCGCCCGGCGCCGTATCCCTGCACGGCAAGAGCGTCCTGGTGGGCACGGGCTCGCATGCCGTTGAACTGACCCGGATCCAGCCCGCCGGGAAAAAGATGATGTCCGCTGCTGATTGGGCACGCGGCCTGGCTTCACTGGAAGGCGTGGTATTCGAATGAGCGGTTCCAGCGGAAATCAGGGCGGACCCGGCAATACCGGAGGCAGGGGCAACGCCGGCGGTCAAGGCGGCAATTCCGGCCACGGCGCCCACCGGGGTGGCCGCGGCAAGGGCGGCCCCCGGGACAACAGCCGGCGCAACGCACAGGGCCGCGAACGCAACCGCGGACCGCAGCGGAACTTCACCGAAAGCGCTCCGTCCCAGCGCACCCGGCGGGCCGATCCGGCGCGGCTGGTGGCTTTCGAGGTCCTGCGCGCGGTGGCGGCCGAGGACGCCTACGCAAACCTGGTCCTGCCGGCCCGGATCCGGCACCACGGGCTGGACAAGCGTGACGCCGGCTTCGCCACGGAACTCAGTTACGGCGCCCTCCGGGGCCAGGGGACCTACGACGCCATCCTGGCGCGGTGCGTGGACCGGCCGCTGGACCAGCTGGACCCCGCCGTCCTTGATGCCCTGCGCATCGGAACCCACCAGCTGCTCGCCATGCGGGTCCCTGCGCATGCCGCCCTTGACCAGACCGTAGGGCTCGCCAGGGCAGTGATCGGGGCCGGACCATCGGCCCTGATCAACGCCGTCCTCCGTAAAGTCGCCGCCCGCAGCCTGGACGAATGGCTGGACCTCCTGGTGGAGGGCGAAACCGACCAGACCCGGATCGCCGCGCTGCGGCACGCCCACCCTGAATGGATCGTCCGTGCCATGCGGCAGTCCCTCGTGGCGCACGGCCGTCCGGCGGCGGAAATCGACAAGCTCCTGGAGGCAGACAACGCCGCCCCGGTGGTCAACCTCGTGGCCCTGCCCGGGCTGGGAAACCTGGACGAGGCACTGGAAAGCGGCGCCACACCCGGTGAACTCGTGGAGGGATCCGCCCTGTCCAGCGGCGGAGACCTTGGCCGGCTCGCCTCGGTCCGCAACGGCACCACCCGCGTCCAGGACGTCGGCTCGCAGCTCGTGGCCCGGGCCATGGCCGCATTGGACCTCGGCCCGGGCGGCGCCGGTACCGGCGAAGCATGGCTGGACCTCTGCGCCGGCCCCGGCGGCAAGGCCGCCCTTCTGGGCGCCCTTGCCCGGGAACGCGGAGCCACCCTGCTGGCCAACGAGCCGGCCCCGCACCGCGCCAAGCTCGTCAGCCAGGCGCTGTCCGCAGTACCGGGGGACACGTGGCAGGTGCGCACCGGCGACGGCCGCGAGGTCGGTGCCGAGCAGCCGGAGTCCTACCATCGGGTCCTGGTGGACGTTCCCTGCAGCGGCCTCGGCGCGCTCCGGCGCCGGCCGGAGTCCCGCTGGCGCAGGTCACCGAAGGACCTGACGGACCTCGCACCCCTGCAGCGCGAACTCCTTGCCTCGGCACTGGCCGCCGTCCGGCCCGGGGGAGTGGTGGCATACGTGACGTGCTCGCCCCATCCTGCTGAGACCAAGGCCGTGGTGGCGGATGCCCTCCGCAAGCGTGACGACCTTGAGCTCCTGGACGCCGGAGCTGCCCTCGACGCCGTCAGCCTGACCGGAGACCTGGGCGCCGGCCACGAATCCACGGCGCAGCTCTGGCCGCACATCCACGGCACCGACGCCATGTTCCTGGCCCTCATCCGCAAGAAGGCCTGATCCGCAAGAAGGCCTGACCCGGCGCAACCGCGGCAGTGGCTGCCCCAAGCCGGGCACGCCCCCTGACCGACTCCTCCACCAGAATTAGTGAAAGGCATCCCCGTGACGCAATGCTGCATCAACCCGAGCATCCTCTCCGCCGACTTCGTCAACCTCGAGGCTGAACTGCAGCGCATCAGCAATGCCGACGCCGTGCACGTGGACGTGATGGACAACCATTTCGTGCCCAACCTGACCATCGGGCTCCCCGTGGTGCAGCGCATCCAGGCCGTCAGCCCGGTGCCGCTGGACGCGCACCTGATGATCGCCGATGCCGACCGCTGGGCCCCCGGATTCGCCGACGCCGGCCTGGCCTCGGTCACGTTCCACGCCGAGGCGTCGATCGCCCCGGTGAAGCTTGCCCGCGAACTCCGCAGCCGGGGCTCCAAGGCGGGGATGGCCCTGCGGCCCGCCACGCCGGTGGAGCCCTACCTGGATATGCTGCCCGAACTGGACATGCTGCTGATCATGACCGTGGAGCCCGGCTTTGGCGGCCAGGCGTTCCTGGACATCACCCTGCCCAAGATCCGCCGGGCCAGGGCGGCCATCGACGGTTCGGGAGTGGGCGTGGCCATCCAGGTGGATGGCGGGATCACCGAGGAGACCATCACGCGTGCAGCGGAAGCCGGGGCCAACGTCTTCGTGGCCGGTTCCGCTGTCTACGGTGCCGACGATCCCGCTGCCGCCATCGACAGGCTGCGGGAAAAGGGCGCGCGGACGTTACGCTCGGCGACGGAATAACAGGGCACCCCATTCTGTTGTGGCACAATAACAAAACACATACGTGCTCCGGGGTCGGTGTAAGTCCGAACCGGCGGTGACAGTCCGCGACCCGCGAGCCGGTGCTTCTCCCAGGAGAAGGCCCGGCGGACGGTTGAACCGGTGAAATTCCGGTACCGACAGTTAAAGTCTGGATGAGAGAAGCACGTACAGCTGTATCTGCAGGGCCGTGCGGTCCCGCAGCGTTCTGCTGTCGTATACCCCCGGAGCCATCGCGGTTCGAAAGGGAAGGAACGACGCAGGAATGAACCCCATGCGATGGCTCTTTGATGATGCCGAAACTGCCGCTGCCTCCGCAGCTGCCACCACGAGTCCAGCGGTCACCGCATGACGGTCAGCAACCCGCCGTCTGCGCTGCCCTTTACCTCCGGCCGGCCAGTGGCCGGCCACATGGCAGGACACCCGGACCTCCGGCCGGCCAGCGGGACCGTCACAGCCTTCACCCCCGCCGAAACCTCCGCCATGGAGGCTGCGCTCGAAGCAGCCCTGCAGGGGCCGCGGGGGGCAAACCCGCTGGTGGGCGCCGTCGTAATTGGTCCTGACGGGCTCCCGCTGGTCACCGGATACCACCGCGGCGCCGGAACGGCCCATGCCGAAGCCGACGCAATCGCGCAGGCGAAGGCCGCCGGGCTGGACCTGGCCGGCTGCACCATGGTGGTCACACTGGAGCCCTGCGACCACGTGGGCCGCACCGGACCCTGCACTGAGGCGATCATTGCCGCCGGCATCACGGACGTGGTGTATGCCGTGGATGATCCCCACGATCCCGCTGCCGGCGGGGCAGCCACCCTGCGTGACGCCGGCGTGCGCGTCCGCAGCGGCCTGGGGCCGAGGAAGCATTGGACCTGAACCGGCGATGGTTTGAGGCAGTGGCCGCAAAACGCCCTTTCGTGACGCTCCATATCGCGCAGACCCTCGACGGCCGCATCGCCGCCGAGGACGGCACCAGCCAGTGGATCTCCAGCCCGGAATCACTGGCTGACAACCACGCCATCCGCGGCCGCATCGATGCCATCCTGGTGGGCACCCAGACGGTGCTCGTGGACAACCCCCGGCTGACCGCCCGGGACCCGCAGGGGGTGCCGGCCGCGAAGCAGCCCGTCCGCGCCGTCATGGGGCTCCGGGAGATTCCGGCCGACGCCGCCATCCGCGGGGAAGACGGCCTCGCCGTCCATCTGCCCACCCGGGACGCCCACGATGCGCTGTCCCTGCTGTACGCCTCCGGCGCCCGGCACGTCATGGTGGAGGGGGGTTCCCGCATCCTCAGTGCCTTCCTCACGGCAGGTCTCGTCGACGAACTCGTCGTCTACCTGGCCCCCACGCTGCTGGGCTCGGGCACGCCCGCCCTCAACGGCCTGGGCATCACCAGCCTTCCCGATGCCCAGCAGTGGGAATGGGACCCGTCCGACGGCGGCGCCGTGCGCACGCTGGGCCGTGACCTTCGACTTCACTTACGACCGCAACGTTCTGTTGCCCTTGATCCACAACCGTCCCGCCACAGCGCGGAGCAAGCCCAGGGAGGCCACTGATGTTTACAGGAATTATTGCCGAACAAGGGCACGTGGTGTCCGTTGACCGGGACGGCGATACCAGCGCCACTATCCGGCTCCACGCACCCGGCACCACCGAGGGCCTTGCCCTGGGCGGCTCGATCGCAGTCAACGGCGTCTGCCTCACGGCCACCGAAATCAACGGCAAGGAGTTCAGCGTGGACGTCATGGGGGAAACCCTGGTCCGCAGCACCACCGGTGAGCTGGCCCCCGGCGACTCCGTCAACCTGGAACGCTGCGTTCCGGCCGGCGGACGGCTGGACGGCCACGTTGTCCAGGGACACGTGGACGGCGTAGGTGTGCTCCTGGAGCGCGAGCCGCTGGGCAACTGGGAGCGGCTGCGGTTCGGCGTGCCGGCAAACCTTGCCCGCTACATCGCGGAAAAGGGTTCCATTGCCATTGACGGCGTGTCCCTCACCGTGACGGCCGTGAGCGACGCAGCGGAAGCGGAGCCGTGGTTTGAAGTGGGGCTCATCCCCACCACCCTGGCCGAGACAGGCCTGGGCGCCAAGCAGACCGGCAGCCGCGTCAACCTGGAGGTGGATGTGCTGGCCAAATACACCGAGCGCCTCCTGGCCTTCCGCGGTTCCTCCGCACCCGCCGGCGGTGCACTGTGAACGCCGCCGTCCGGCTGAAGCCGGAAACAGGGGCGCCTGAAGCCGTGGCACCGGAAACCGTCCTCGGAGCCGTCGCAGGACACGGGCATGTCCTGGATTCCATCGAAACCGCGGTCCGTGCCATCGCGGCCGGCAAACCTGTCCTCGTGGTGGACAACGAGGACAGGGAAAACGAAGGCGACATCATCTTCGCGGCCCAGCACGCCACGCCGGCCCTGATGGGCTGGACCATCCGGTACAGCTCCGGGGTCATCTGCGTCCCGCTGTCCGGCGAACGGGCCGACGCCCTCGCGCTGCCTCCCATGGTGGCGGTCAACGAGGACGCCAAGGGCACTGCATACACAGTTTCCTGCGACGCCGCCGTTGGCGTCAGCACGGGAATCTCCGCCACTGACCGCGCCCTTACCGCGCGCGTCCTGGCCGACCCGCAGGCCGGGCCGGCCTCGGTCACCCGTCCGGGGCATATTTTCCGCTCCGGGCAGTTGACGGAGGTGTGCGGGAACGCCCCGGCCACACAGAGGCCGCGGTGGACCTGTGCCGCCTCGCAGGCCTGGAGCCCGTGGGCGTCATCGCGGAAGTGGTGTATGACGACGGCGAGATGATGCGCCTGGACGGCCTTCGGACGTTCGCGGCGGAGCATGGCTGCCCCCTGATTTCCATCGAAGATCTGGTGGGGTACCTTGCAACCGGGGCGGGGGATGCTCCGGAGCACGGAGTACGGCCTGCACCGGCCGGGGAGAAGGAGGAACGATGACGGCATCTGCGGCCAGCAACGGCCACCAGGATGGCCACCACCAGGACGCCCACCACAGCGGGCGGACCGGCAGCGGGGTTGTGCCCCATCCTGTCAGCGGCGGCCCGATCGTGCAGCTGCCCACAGCCTTCGGCGACTTCGTGGCACAGGCCTGGACGGACCTGGCCACCGGTGTTGAACACCTGGCCGTCAGTTCCCCAACCCGCCCGGCGACGGCAAGGCCCCGCTGGTCAGGCTGCACTCCGAATGCCTCACCGGCGACGTCTTCGGCTCCTACCGCTGCGATTGCGGCGAGCAGCTCGCCTACGCCCTGGAGCTGATCCATGAACAAGGCGGAACCCTGCTGTACCTCCGCGGCCAGGAGGGCCGCGGCATCGGCCTGGCCAACAAGATCAAGGCCTACGCACTGCAGGAGGCGGGGTTCGACACTGTCGAAGCCAACGAGCAGCTGGGACTGCCCATTGACGCACGGTCCTACAACGCCGCCGCCCAGGTCCTCGCCGAAATGGGCCTGCACGAGGTCCGCCTGCTGAGCAACAACCCGGACAAGCAGAACCGGCTGGCCAGGGCAGGCGTGAAGGTGGTGGAAATGGTTCCCACCGAGGTGCCTTCCCGCGACCAGAACATCCGCTACCTGCAGACCAAGAAGGACCGGATGGAGCACCGCCTCCTCCTGGACACGCACGTCGCACCCGTGCCCGTCACCACCCCGAACACCCTCATCCACGAACAAGACTGAACGGAAACAACGTACCTATGAGCGGACACGGCGCCCCCGACATCGACCTCAGCACCCTGAGCCCGGCCGAAACTTCCCAGCTGCGGCTGGCCATCGTGGCAGCCAGCTGGCACACCCAGATCATGGACGGACTCCTCGACGGGGCCCTCCGCGCCGCCAAGGACGCCGGCATCAGCGAGCCCACCGTCCTGCGCGTTCCCGGCAGCTTCGAGCTTCCCGTTGCCGCCGCCCGGCTCGCACCGCACTTCGACGCCGTGGTGGCGCTCGGCGTCGTCATCCGCGGCGGTACCCCGCACTTTGACTACGTCTGCCAGGCCGCGACGTCGGGACTCACCGACGTCAGCGTGAACACCGGCGTGCCGGTGGGCTTCGGTGTCCTTACCTGCGACACCGAACAGCAGGGCCTGGACCGCGCCGGCCTGCCGGGCTCCAAGGAAGACAAGGGCCACGAGGCGGTCACCGCGGCGCTGGCCACCGCCGTCGTCCTCAAGCAGTACAAAAACTAAACGGACCGCAGGATGGCGGGCGCGTGTGTGATCCCTCACATCGCGCCCGTCATGCTACGGCCCGGGAAGCGCCCTCCGGCCCGCAGCAAGTAGGCTGGAGGGTGTGAAGAATTTCGAGACGCTGTTCGCTGAGCTCAGCGAGAAGGCAGCCACCCGCCCGGAAGGCTCCCGCACCGTCGCTGAGTTGGAGTCCGGTGTTCACGGCATCGGCAAGAAAGTCGTTGAGGAAGCAGCCGAAGTATGGATGGCTGCCGAATATGAATCCGACGAAGCCGCGGCCGAGGAAATCTCCCAGTTGCTGTACCACCTGCAGGTCCTGATGCTCGCCAAAGGCCTGACCCTGGAAGACGTCTACAAGCATCTGTAGCCACCGGCCCGGCGCGCCTCCCGCCGCCGTGCTCCCTGTGGCCTGCACTGCCTGAACACCCAGACCTTCCAATCCAGAAAGAACATCCCCAATGCTGCGAGTAGCCGTCCCGAACAAGGGATCCCTGTCCGAAGCCGCCTCCGCCATGCTGTCCGAAGCCGGATACCGCCAGCGCCGCGATACCCGTGAGCTGGTCATGGTGGACCCGGACAACGACATCGAGTTCTTCTTCCTCCGTCCCCGCGACATCGCGGTGTACGTGGGGCAGGGAACGCTCGACGTCGGCATCACCGGGCGGGACCTGCTGCTGGACGCCGAGGTGGAGGCCGAAGAACTGCTTCCCTTGGGATTTGCCGCGTCCACCTTCCGCTTCGCCGGTCCGGTGGGCGACTTCTCCGCCGCCGAGGAACTCGAGGGCAAGCGCCTGGCCACCAGCTACGACGGACTCCTCCGCGGCTACCTGGCCGAGCGCGGCATCAACGCCAAGGTGGTCCGCCTGGACGGCGCGGTGGAATCCTCCGTCCGCCTGGGCGTGGCCGACGCCATCGCCGACGTCGTGGAGACCGGCAACACTCTCAAGGCCGCCGGAATGGAAATCTTCGGCGAACCCATCCTCAAGTCCGAGGCCGTCCTGATCCGCCGCACCGGGGAAGGTGGGGCCGCCAACGGCACCGCCCGGGAAATCGACGTCCTCATCCGCCGCCTGCAGGGCGTCCTGGTGGCGCGGCAGTACGTCCTCATGGATTACGACATCCGCAAGGAACTCGTGGAGAAGGCCGCCGCGCTGACCCCCGGCCTGGAGTCGCCCACCGTGTCGCCGCTGCGGGATTCGGACTGGGTGGCCGTCCGGTCCATGGTGCCCAAGAAGGAAACCAACCGGATCATGGATGAGCTGTACGACCTCGGCGCCCGTGCCATCCTGGTCAGCAGCATCCACGCCTGCCGCATCTGAGCCCTTCCACCCAGCGCAGCAGGACCACCAAGATTTCCAGGAGTTTCCCATGGCAGTAGCAGTACGCGTCATTCCCTGCCTTGACGTGGACGCCGGGCGCGTCGTCAAAGGTGTCAACTTCGAGGGCCTCCGCGACGCCGGCGACCCCGTGGAGCTGGCGCACCGCTACGACAACGCCGGTGCCGACGAACTGACGTTCCTTGACGTCACCGCCTCATCCGGCAACCGCGAAACCACCTTCGACGTGGTGCGCCGCACCGCAGAGGAAGTGTTCATTCCGCTGTGCGTGGGCGGCGGCGTCCGCGGCGTGGCCGAAGTGGACAAGCTGCTGCGCTACGGCGCGGACAAGGCTGCCATCAATACCGCCGCGGTGGCGCGTCCGGACGTGATCGATGAAATCACCCGGCACTTCGGCTCGCAGGTCCTTGTCCTGTCCGTCGACGCCCGGCGCACCCGCCCGGGGTCGCAGCCCACGCCGTCGGGCTTCGAAGTGACCACCCACGGCGGCCGCACCGGCACCGGGATCGACGCCATCGAATGGGCAAGGGAAGCGGCGGACCGGGGCGTGGGGGAGATCCTGCTGAACTCCATCGACGCCGACGGCACCAAGGACGGCTTCGACCTGGAGATGATCAGGGCCGTGCGCGCCGCTGTGAAGGTGCCGCTGATCGCCTCCGGCGGGGCCGGCGAGCCTGCACATTTCCCGCCGGCAGTGGCCGCGGGTGCCGATGCCGTACTGGCGGCCTCGATCTTCCACTGGGGCCCGAACGACATGATGCACCAGGTCAAGGACGCCATCAGGGCCGCAGGCTTCGAAGTCCGCTAAAACCGTTGGTTGAGCTTGTCGAAACCCCTTGGTTGAGCTTGTCGAAACCGGTTGGTTGAGCTTGTCGAAACCGGATTTCGACAGGCTCAATCACCGAATTCGGTTACAGCCCCACTTCGGCGGACTGGAGGAGCGCGACGGCGTCCGGCTGGCCCTCGAAGGTGACCAGGGCGTGGCGCGTGCGGCCGTGGGCGTGCATGAGCAGTTCTCCCGGCTCGCCGACGATGGCCACGGACACCGGCGCGCGCTTGGCGACGTGGCGGGGACCCGACGGGCGCACCAGGACGATGCCGAGGTCCACGCCGCGGTACAGGATGGCGGCACGCTTGACCAGTTCATCCCAGAGGGCGTCCGAATAGGCCTCGTCCAGGGCCCGGGGAGCCCAGCGGTCAACGGCCCGGCGGACATCCTCCGTGTGCACGAAGTATTCGATGAGGTTGGAGCTTTCGTCCAGGGCCTTGATTTTCATCGGCGAGAATGCCGGCGGGCCCGACCGGAATGTGTTGACCAGCCGGGCGTAGTCCTCGGCAGTGGTCAACTTGGCCGCGAGGGCTGCCGTGGCCTGGTCCGAGGCTTTGGCCAGCCGCTTGATGATCAGGCCCAGCCCCACGGCGGCTTTGCGCTCCCGCAGGTAAAGGTGCGCGGCGAGATCCCTGGTACGCCAGCCCTTGCACAGCGTGGGCGCATCAGGACCGGCCGCAAGCAGGGTCTCGGCCAGGACTTCTCGGGACGGTTCGACGAAATGCATCACTTGGAAAACTAGCACGACAGGCGCGAAGTTGGGCAGCTTCCCGGGCGCCGCTGGCGTGCCGTTGTTCACATCCGGAACGGCTCCGCCGAAGGCACTAGACTTGACCTGATGTCTGAGCAGCCCGCCCCCGCACAAACCACTGTCCAAACCACCGTCCAAGCCTCCGGTTCCGCCGTGCCCGGAAGCCCCGCCGCCGCTGACGCAGGCCCGCTCCCCGCGGAGCTGGCAGCCGCCCTGAAGCGGGACAGCGCAGGCCTGGTGGCCGCCGTGGTGCAGCAGTACGACACGAACGAGGTCCTGATGCTTGGCTGGATGGACGACGAAGCCCTCCACCGCACCATGACCACGGGCCGTGTCACCTTCTACTCGCGCTCCCGCCAGGAGTACTGGCGCAAGGGGGACACGTCCGGGCATGTCCAGTGGGTGAAGTCCGTCGCCGTGGATTGCGACGGCGACGCACTGCTGGTGCGCGTGGACCAGGTGGGTGCCGCCTGCCACACCGGCACCCGCACCTGCTTCGACGGCAGGGAACTGAACGTCACCACGGCCCAGGCGGTCTGAACCGCACCGGCGGCCCTGCCGGCGTCCGTACGATAGCGGCAGCCGCGGCCCGCTGCAGGAAAATTAAGGCGTCCGGCGCTGCCGGCCCTCACGAGAACAGGCGGAAACATAGCCATGCAGGACCTTGGAACCATCAGCCCGAGCCTGGAGGAGTTCCGGGAACTCGCCGGCCACAGCCGCGTCATCCCCGTCCGGCTCAAAGTGCTTGCCGACGCCGAGACCCCCATCGGCCTGTACCGCAAGCTGGCCCAGGGCCAGCCCGGGACGTTCCTCATGGAATCCGCGGCCGTGGGCGGAGCCTGGTCCCGCTATTCGTTCATCGGCGCGCGGTCGCGGGCCACGCTGACCACCAAGGACGGCAACGCGCACTGGCTGGGCGAGCCGCCCGCCGGAGTGCCGGTGGACGGCAGCCCGGTGGACGCCATCCGCGACACCATCGAAGCCCTGCGCACGGACCGGTTCGAGGGGCTCCCGCCGTTCACCTCCGGCCTGGTGGGGTTCCTGGGCTGGGAAACCGTCCGGCACTGGGAGCGGCTGGTCAGCCCTCCCGAAGATGACCTGCACCTGCCCGAAATGGCCTTGAACCTGGTCACCGACATGGCGGTCCATGACAATGTGGACGGCACCGTGCTGCTGATCGCCAACGCCATCAACTTTGACAACAGCTCCGAACGCGTTGACGAGGCCTGGCATGACGCCGTGGCCCGGGTCAAGGCCCTCCTGGCCAAGGTCAGCAGCCCCCTGGCCCAGCCCGTGTCGGTGCTCGCTCCGGCTGCCCTGGACTTTGCCTCCAGTGTCCAGGAACGCTGGGACGAAAACGAATACCTGGCCGCCCTGGACCGGGGCAAGGAAGCCATCGTCGACGGCGAAGTCTTCCAGGTGGTCATCTCGCGGCGGTTCGAGATGGAGTGCAAGGCCTCAGCGCTGGACGTGTACCGGGTGCTGCGCAACACCAACCCCAGCCCCTACATGTACATCTTCAGCCTGGCGGACGCCGACGGCCGGGAGTACTCCATCGTGGGCTCGTCACCCGAGGCCCTGGTCACCGTCACGGGCGGGGAAGTCATCACGCACCCCATCGCCGGATCACGGCCCCGCGGGAAGACCGTGGAGGCGGACAAGGCACTTGCCGAGGAACTGCTGGCCGACCAGAAGGAACGCGCCGAGCACCTGATGCTGGTCGACCTGTCCCGGAACGACCTGTCCAAGGTCTGCGTGGCCGGAACGGTGGACGTCACCCAGTTCATGGAGGTGGAGCGCTTCAGCCACATCATGCACCTGGTGTCCACGGTGGTGGGCCAGCTGGCGCCGCAGGCCAAGGCCTACGACGTCCTCAAGGCGACCTTCCCTGCCGGCACGCTGTCGGGCGCCCCTAAACCCCGGGCGCTGCGCCTGCTTGACGAACTGGAACCGCACCGCCGTGGCATCTACGGCGGCGTGGTGGGCTACCTCGATTTCGCCGGCGACATGGACATGGCCATCGCCATCCGCTCGGCGCTGCTCCGGGACGGCCGTGCCTACGTCCAGGCGGGCGGCGGCATCGTTGCGGACTCGGTGAATCCCACGGAGGCGCTCGAAACCGTCAACAAGGCCGCGGCACCCCTCCGCGCAGTCCACACGGCCGGCTCGCTGCAGAACATTTCCGCGGAGTCACTGCCCGGCGGGACCGACGCCTGATGCCCCAGCAGGAAACGGCGTCCGGGCAGGCCGGCAGCGGAAGAGGGCTGCGCCCGCCTGGGCGCGGAAGTCAACGCTGGTGCTGCTCATCGCGGTCCTGGCGCTGGCGGTTTTCGGCACCACCACCCAGACCTGGATGACCGTCACCCTGGATCCCAACAGGTGGGCCAGGCAGGTACCGGACAGGAACCGCTGAAGGTGCAGGGCAGCGATGCCGCCACCACGGTGACCGCGCTGGCCCTGGTGGCGCTGGCCGGGGGACTGGCCGCGGCAATCGCAGGCAGGATCGCCCGGTGGGTCATCACCGCCATCATCGTCCTCGCCTCGGCAGGCATCATAGCCGCCGCTGCCACCGTGCTCGCCGATCCCCTCGCCGCAGCACAGGGTTCCATTGCGGCCGCGACAGGCGTGAGCGGCAGCCAGGCGCAGGTGGACGTCACCGCCTTCCCCACCCTCGCCGTCGCCGCCGGCTGCCTGCTGGCACTGGCGGCCCTGCTCATCATTCCCGCGGGCCGGCACTGGAAGACGCGAACCAAATACGACGCGCCGGCGGCGGCGGGCAGTGCTCCCGCGGCGGGGCCGGTGGACGAGATCGACAGCTGGGACCGGCTCTCCCGGGGGGACGATCCCACCTGACCCTGGCATAGCCCCGCAGCCGGTGACGGCAGGGCGGCCGCCGATAACAGGTCACGGCCCAAAAAATGGCAGAATGTAAGCAGTATTCATCCTGAGGAGATTTTCCATGAGCAAAGCACCTGCGTCCGTTTCCAAGTCCGGCACCCGCACGGTAGCCCCCGGCGCCATCGACCACAGCCAGGAACTCGGCCACGGCAATAGCCCCGCCGCCTGGACCTGTGTCATCACCATGCTGGTGGGCGCGCTCATCGCATCGATCGCGTTCGTCATCGCCAGCACCCCCATCTTCATCGTCGGCGCCGGCGTGATGGTGCTCGGCCTCATCCTCGGTTACGTCATGCGCAAGGCAGGCTACGGAGTCGAAGGCAGCAAGCTCAAGAACTCCGGTCACTGATGGCAACAGTTCTCGACGACATCAACGCCGGTGTCCGGGAGGATATGGAGGCCAGGAAGCGGCTCGTTTCGCTGGCTGAACTGAAGGACCGGGCCCAGGCCGCTGCGCCTGCCCGCGACGCCTGGGCCGCGCTTGGCGGTCCGTCGCCGGCCCGCAGCGAGCTCAAGGTCATTGCGGAAATCAAGCGGCGCAGCCCCTCCAAGGGCGACCTCGCCAGCATCGGCGATCCCGCGTCGCTCGCCCGGCAGTATGCCGACGGCGGGGCTTCCGTCATCAGCGTCCTCACCGAGCAGCGCCGTTTCAACGGGTCCCTGGCGGACCTCGATGCCGTCCGTGCCGCCGTCGACGTCCCCCTGCTCCGCAAGGACTTCACGCTGGACGAGTACCAGATCTGGGAAGCCCGCGCCCACGGCGCGGACCTCATCCTGCTCATCGTTGCGGCGCTTTCCGACGCCCAGCTCAACGAATTCAGCGCCCTCAGCGCCGAGCTCGGCATGAACGTGCTGGTGGAAACGCATACCGCAGAGGAAATCGAACGCGCCGCCGCGGCCAAGGCCCGCATCATCGGCGTCAACGTGCGGAACCTGAAGACGCTCGACGTCGACCGTTCCCTGTTCGCATCCCTCGCCGGACGCATTCCGGCCGGTGCGCTGGTCGTGGCGGAATCGGGTGTCAGGGACACCGACGACGTCACGCACTACGCCGCCAGCGGCGCCAACGCGGTGCTGGTCGGGGAGGCGCTGGTAAGCCACTCCACCCCGCGTGAGCGGATCGCGGAGTTCACGGCCGCCGGCGCGGCCGCCATCGCCGCCCGCGGCTGACCGGCCGCGCTGCCCGCCAGGCGGCCGCAGGGCCGCGTCCGAGGGCAGCGATGCCGCACCTTCCTTCCGGCCCCGGCCGGACCATACTTTTTGACCGATCAACTTCGAACAGGACGGGACTGATGGCCGACGCACCCTCAGGAAACGCTGACAACAAGGCCGCGGACGCATTCCTGGCGGGCGGCTCCCTCCGGCACGCTCCGGGGCCGTACTTCGGCAACTACGGCGGACGCTGGATGCCCGAGTCCCTCATCGCAGCCCTGGACGAACTCGAGGAGACCTTCGAGAAGGCGAAGAACGATCCCGACTTCCGGGCCCAGATCGCGGACCTGAACAAGAACTACTCGGGCCGCCCCTCGCTGCTGACCGAAGCCAAGCGGTTCTCCGAACATGCCGGGGGAGTGCGGGTGTTCCTCAAGCGCGAGGACCTCAACCACACCGGATCGCACAAGATCAACAACGTGCTGGGCCAGGCCCTGCTCGCCAAGCGCATGGGCAAGACCCGCGTCATCGCCGAAACCGGCGCCGGCCAGCACGGCGTGGCCAGCGCCACGGCCGCAGCCCTGATGGGGCTGGAGTGCGTGGTCTACATGGGTGCCGAGGACTGCCGCCGGCAGGCCCTGAACGTTGCCCGGATGGAACTGCTGGGTGCCACCGTCATCCCCGTCACCAGCGGTTCGCAGACCCTTAAGGACGCCATCAACGACGCCCTGCGCGACTGGGTGGCCAACGTGCACAACACCCACTACCTGCTGGGCACCGCCGCCGGGGCGCACCCGTTCCCCGCCATGGTCCGCTACTTCCACGAGGTCATTGGCGAGGAAGCGCGTGCCCAGATCCTGGAGCAGGAAGGCCGCCTTCCGGACGCCGTGTGCGCCTGCATCGGCGGCGGATCCAACGCCATCGGCATCTTCCACGGCTTCCTCGATGATCCGTCCGTCAAGATCTACGGCTTCGAAGCAGGCGGCGACGGCGTGGACACCGGACGCCATGCTGCCACCATCACCCTGGGCAAGCCGGGCGTCCTCCACGGCGCCCGCTCCTACCTCATGCAGGACGACGACGGCCAGACCATCGAGTCGCACTCCATCTCCGCGGGCCTTGACTACCCGGGTGTGGGTCCGGAGCACTCCTACCTCGCCGACATCGGGCGGGTGAACTACGAGCCCATCACGGACAGCGAGGCCATGGAGGCCTTCCGCCTCCTCTGCCGCACCGAGGGCATCATTCCCGCCATCGAGTCCTCGCACGCCCTTGCCGGGGCCATCAAGGTGGGCCAGCGGCTCGCCGCGGAAGACGCCGCTGCCGCCCGGGACAAGATCGTGATCGTGAACCTGTCCGGCCGTGGCGATAAGGACGTGGCCACCGCCGCCGAGTGGTTCAACCTGTTGGACAAGGACTCCGCGGAATCGGAAATCGGCAAAGAGGGAGAGCAGCTGTGAGCAGTGCAGGAATTGACGGCAGCGCACAGACGGCCGGCAAGACGCAGATGACCAGCAAGTCGGCAGCGGCCATCGACAAGGCCCGGGCCGAGGGGCGTGCCGCGCTCGTCGGCTACCTGCCCGCCGGGTATCCGACCGTGGAGGAGAGCATCGCCGCAGGCATCGCCCTGGCGGAGAACGGTGCCGACCTGATCGAAATCGGCATCCCGTACTCCGATCCCGTGATGGACGGCCAGGTCATCCAGGCCGCCACCACGCAGGCGCTGGCCAACGGCTTCTCCGTCCGGCAGGTCTTCGACGTGGTCGCCGGCATCACCGCCAGGACTGACGCCGCCGTCCTGGTGATGACTTACTGGAACCCCGTGGTCCGGATGGGCGTGGACGAGTTCTCCCGCCGCCTGGCCGAAGCCGGGGGAGCCGGGCTCATCACGCCGGACCTCATCCCGGACGAGGCCGACGAATGGATGGCCGCCTCTGACAAATACGGGCTGGACCGCGTGTTCCTCGTAGCGCCGTCGTCCACTGCCGAGCGCATGCAGCGGACCGTCGACGCCAGCCGCGGCTTCGTGTACGCCGTCTCCATCATGGGCGTCACCGGCGCCCGTTCCTCGGTGAGCACCGCCGCGCGGAACGTCGTGGCCGCGGCGCACGACGCCGGCGCGGAACGCGTCTGCGTCGGCCTGGGCGTCTCCAACGCCGAGCAGGTCCGCGAAATTGCCGCCTACGCCGAGGGCGTCATTGTGGGCACCGCACTGGTGTCAGCACTGGGCAACGGCGGCGTGGACGCCGTCGGATCGCTGACCAGGGAGCTCAGCTCCGGACTTGCCAGGGAAGAAGCCTAACCAATGCAGAGCCTCCTCCAGGCAGCAGTCCTGGTGCCCGCCAGCATTCCCAGCCCGGACTGGTCCGGATTCGACATCCCGCTGCCGTGGGGGACGCTGCGCATCCACGCCTACGCCCTCTGCATCCTGGCCGGCATCGTTGCAGGCCTCTGGCTGACCTCGGTCCGCTGGGCCAAGCGCGGCGCGCCTGAAGGAAGCGTCTGGGACATCGTGGTGTGGGCCATCCCGTTCGGCATCATCGGTGGCCGCCTGTACCACGTGTTCTCATCTCCCGACGCCTACTTCGGCCCGGGCTTCGATGGCACCGGCGACCTCTCGCTCATCCCGCAGATCCAGCGCGGCGGCCTGGGAATCTGGGGTGCCGTGGTGCTCGGCATCGTCGGCGCCTGGATCGGCTGCCGCCGGGCAGGCGTCAGGCTTCCCGCCTTCATGGACGCTGCCGTGCCCGGCCTCCTGCTGGCCCAGGCCATCGGCCGCTGGGGCAACTGGTTCAACCAAGAACTCTTCGGCGGGCCCACCACGCTGCCGTGGGGCCTGCAGATCGACGCCGACAACGCGAACTTCCCCGCGGGCGTTCCCGCCGGCACCCTGTTCCACCCGACGTTCCTGTACGAATCACTCTGGAACCTTGCCGGCGTCGCGCTCCTGCTCGTCCTGGACCGCCGGTTCAACTTCCGCCGCGGCCGGCTGTTCTGGCTGTACGCCATGTACTACACCCTGGGACGGGTGTGGATCGAGGCCATGCGGATCGATGACGCGGAACAGATCTCGCTCTTCGGACTCACCACGCGCCTGAATGTCTGGACCAGTATTTTCGTCTTTGTGACTGCGCTGGCCGTCTTCATCCTGCTGGGCAGGAAGGGCCGCCCGGAGCCCGATACCGTCTATCTTCCGGGGCGGGAACCGGCAAAACCGGCCGTGACCGGGGACGCCGGGGCCACCGAAGACGGGTCCGTGATGCGGACCCGGTTGTCTCAGATAGTGAATCGCGTGATAATCTCCCTGATAACCAAAACGGTTCCAGGCCTGATTCCGCCCCCACGGAAAAGGCCACGGCGGCACCCTCCGGCTCCAAGCCGGGGACGGATGCCACGGCTGCCGGACACTCCGGCAGCACAGCCACAGGATCCGCATCGGAGGCCGGCACCAGCAAGTGAGCGCCGGCCTCACGCAGGGCAGCAGAGCCACCGCTCGGAGCTCCCGAAACCACAATGTCGTGGCATGGGGTTTCAGCCGGGCAGCATAGAGCTGCTGCCGGATGGAGCCCTGGGCAGGGGCCTCTGTAACCGTTAGTTCAGCAGGCCGGGCTGACCTACAATTTCCATGAAGTAACACTTTGTTGTGCCCATCATCTGGGGCCTGACGAGTGGGGCCAACGGTGTCCCTTCCATACGCACGATCAGGAGGAAGGACGTCTTCCATGACCCAAACTCTGCACACTCCCAGCTGGTCCGAACCGGACCAGCCCGAGGCTGCCTTGTCGCCGTTCAAGCGCTTCGCAGCCCTGCCGGAGGCCGCCGGGCTCTACAACCCCGAGCAGGAGAAAGACGCCTGCGGCCTTGCGATCATCGCAACCCTCCGCGGCGAGCCCGGGTACGACATTGTTGACGCCGCACTCACCGCCCTGCGCAACCTCGAGCACCGCGGTGCCGTGGGCGCAGACGAGGGCACCGGTGACGGCGCCGGCCTCCTGATGCAGATCCCGGACGAGTTTTTCCGGGCGGTCACCGAGTTCGAACTTCCCGCTCCCGGCCAGTACGTTGCCGGCACCGCGTTCCTGCCTGCGGAACAGCGCGAAGCCGATGCAGCGAAAGCAGGCATCGAGGGCCTCGCCGCGGACGAGGGCCTGAAGGTCCTTGGCTGGCGCGAAGTGCCCGTCGTCGCCGACCTGGTGGGCGCCATGGCCCGTGCCTGCATGCCCTACTTCTCCCAGCCCTTCCTGGCGTCCGCCACGGGTGAGGAACTGGACCGCAACGAGCTCGATGCCCGCGCCTGGCGGATCCGCAAGCGCGCCCAGAACAAGTTCGGCGTCTACTTCCCGTCGCTGTCCTCGCGCACCATCGTGTACAAGGGCATGCTCACCACCGCCCAGCTGGAGCCGTTCTACCCGGACCTCTCGGACAAGCGCTTCAAGACCAAGCTGGCGATTGTCCACTCGCGCTTCTCCACCAACACGTTCCCGTCCTGGCCGCTGGCGCAGCCCTTCCGCACCATCGCCCACAACGGCGAAATCAACACGGTCAAGGGCAACCGCAACTGGATGCGCGCACGGCAGTCCCAGCTGGCCAACCCGCTGCTCGGCGACTCGCCCGAAGAGCTGTACCCCATCTGCACGCCCGGCGCCTCTGACTCCGCCTCCTTCGACGAGGTGGCGGAACTCCTGTGGCTCTCCGGCCGCCCCATCACGCACGCGATCATGATGATGATCCCGGAGGCATGGGAGAACCACGCCACCATGGATCCGGCCCGCCGTGCGTTCTACGAGTACCACTCGCTGCTGATGGAGCCGTGGGACGGCCCCGCCGCCGTTTCCTTCACGGACGGCAACCTCGTGGGCGCCACCCTGGACCGCAACGGCCTGCGCCCGGGCCGTTTCTGGATCACCGAAGACGGCCTGATCGTCTTCGCCTCCGAGGTGGGCGTCATCGACGTCGAACCCTCCAAGGTGGTCAAGAAGGGCCGCGTCTCGCCCGGCAAGATGTTCCTGGTGGACACCGACGCCGGCCGCATCATCGACGACGAAGAGGTCAAGGCAGAGGTCGCCGCCGCCAACCCGTGGGCGGACTGGGTCAAGGACAACCTGATCGACCTCAACGACCTTCCCGAGCGCGAGCACGTGGTCCACACCGCCGCGTCCGTGAACATCCGCCAGCGCACCTTTGGCTATACCACCGAGGAACTGAAGATCCTGCTGGGCCCGATGGCCCGCACCGGTGCCGAACCCTTGGGCGCCATGGGCTCCGACACCCCCGTGGCCGTGCTGTCCAAGCGCCCCCGGCTGCTCTTCGACTACTTCGTGCAGTCCTTCGCGCAGGTCACCAACCCGCCCCTGGACGCCATCCGCGAAGAGCTGGTCACCTCGCTGACCTGCGCCATCGGCCCCAACGGCAACCTGCTGGACACCAAGCAGGTCCGCCAGCCCCAGGTCCAGCTGCCGTTCCCCGTGATCAACAACGACCAGCTCGCCAAGATCGCCAACATCGAGGACGCCGACGGCAACCGCGTGGCCATGAAGGTCCGCGGCCTGTACCGCCCCGAGGGCGGCGAGAACGCGCTGCGCGCCCGGCTCACCGAAATCTGCGAGCAGGTTTCCGGTGCGATCAACCGCGGCGTGCAGTACATCGTGCTCTCGGACCGTGACTCCAACGCGCAGTGGGCACCCATCCCGTCGCTGCTCCTGGTCAGCGCCGTGCACCACCACCTGCTCCGCAGCGCGAACCGCACCAAGACCGCCCTGGTGGTCGAGGCCGGCGACGTGCGCGAGACGCACCACGTGGCCGTGCTCATCGGCTACGGCGCCTCCGCCGTGAACCCGTACCTGGCCATGGAGTCGGTGGAGCAGCTGATCGCTGCCGGCGACGTCACCGGCGTCACCCCGCAGGACGGCGTGTACAACCTGATCAAGGGCCTTGGCAAGGGTGTCCTGAAGATCATGTCCAAGATGGGCATCTCCACTGTTGCCTCCTACACCGGCGCCCAGACGTTCGAAGCACTTGGCCTCGGCCAGGAGCTGGTGGACGAATTCTTCGCCGGCACCCACTCGCAGCTGGGCGGCGTCGGCCTGGACGTCATCGCCGCCGAGGTCTCGGCACGCCACCAGATGGCCTACCCCGAGGGCGGCATCGAGCAGCCCCACCGCCCGCTGCTGGGCGGCGGCGAGTACCAGTGGCGCCGCGACGGCGAACCGCACCTGTTCAACCCGGAGACGGTCTTCCGGCTGCAGCACGCCACCCGCGAACGCCGCTACGACATCTTCAAGGCGTACACCAAGGGCGTGGACGACCAGTCCACCAACCTGATGACGCTGCGCGGCCTGCTGAAGTTCAAGAACGACCGGCCCGCGGTTCCGCTCGAGGAAGTGGAGCCCGTCTCCAGCATCGTCAAGCGGTTCTCCACCGGCGCGATGAGCTACGGCTCCATCTCGCAGGAGGCACACGAGACGCTGGCCATCGCCATGAACCGGCTGGGCGGCAAGTCCAACACCGGTGAGGGCGGCGAAGACGTGGACCGCCTGATGGATCCGGAGCGCCGCTCCGCCGTCAAGCAGATCGCCTCCGGCCGTTTCGGCGTGACCAGCCTCTACCTGACCAACGCCGACGACATCCAGATCAAGATGGCCCAGGGTGCCAAGCCCGGCGAAGGCGGCCAGCTGATGGCGCAGAAGGTCTACCCGTGGGTGGCCAGGACCCGCCATTCGACCCCCGGCGTCGGACTCATTTCGCCGCCCCCGCACCACGACATCTACTCGATCGAGGACCTCGCGCAGCTCATCTACGATGCGAAGCGTGCCAACCCCTCGGCCCGGGTGCACGTGAAGCTGGTGTCGGAAGTCGGGATCGGCACCGTGGCGTCCGGCGTGACCAAGGCGAAGGCCGACGTCGTGCTTGTCTCCGGCCACGACGGCGGAACCGGCGCCTCGCCGCTGAACTCGCTCAAGCACGCCGGTGTTCCGTGGGAGCTCGGTCTCGCCGAGACGCAGCAGACCCTGATGCTCAACGGCCTGCGCGACCGCGTGGTGGTGCAGGTTGACGGCCAGCTGAAGACCGGCCGCGACGTTGTGATCGCAGCCCTGCTGGGCGGCGAGGAGTTTGGCTTCGCCACGGCCCCGCTGGTGGTGGAAGGCTGCATCATGATGCGCGTCTGCCACCTGGACACCTGCCCGGTGGGCGTTGCAACGCAGAACCCGGAGCTTCGTGCCCGGTTCAGCGGCAAGCCCGAGTTCGTGGTCAACTTCTTCGAGTTCCTTGCCGAGGAAGTCCGCGAGATCCTGGCAGAGCTCGGCTTCCGCAGCCTGGAAGAGGCCATCGGCCACGCCGAGGTCCTGGACACCCGTGAGGCGATCGACCACTGGAAGGCCGACGGCCTGGACCTGGACCCGATCCTGCACGGGCTCGAGTTCGACGACGACGCGCCGCTGCGCAACATGACCGGCCAGAACCACGAGCTGGACAAGCACTTCGACCAGCGGCTGATCACCATGTCCACCGAGGCCCTGACGGACCGCAGCCCGGTGAAGATCACCGTGGACGTCATCAACACGGACCGCTCCGTGGGCACAATGCTCGGCCACGTGGTCACCAAGACCTTCGGTACCGACGTGCTCGCCACGGACACCATCGACGTCACGCTGAACGGCACCGCCGGCCAGTCCCTGGGCGCCTTCCTGCCCGCAGGCATCACCCTGCGGCTGTACGGCGACTCGAACGACTACGTGGGCAAGGGCCTCTCCGGCGGCCGGATCATCGTCCGCCCGGACCGCACCAATGTGTTCAAGGCGGAGACCAACGTCATCGCCGGCAACGTCATCGGTTACGGCGCCACCAGCGGCGAGATGTTCCTGCGCGGCCAGGTGGGCGAACGGTTCCTGGTCCGCAACTCCGGTGCCACCGCCGTCGTCGAAGGCATCGGCGACCACGGCTGCGAGTACATGACCGGCGGCCAGACGCTGATCATCGGCCGCACCGGCCGCAACTTCGGCGCCGGCATGTCCGGCGGCACCGCCTACGTCCTGGACCTGGATACTGCCAAGGTCAACAAGGACGCCCTGCAGTCCGGCGAACTACAGCTCCGCGAGCTGGACGCCGAGGACCGCGACATCGTGCACGGCCTGCTGGTCAAGCACGTTGAAGAAACTGACTCCCAGCTGGCGGCGCGCCTCCTCGCAAACTTCGATGACACCGCCGCCCGCATTACCAAGGTGCTGCCGCGCGACTACGCGGCAGTGCTGCAAACCCGTCTCGACGCCATCGAAGAGGGCCTTGACCCGGACGGCGAAGAAGTATGGTCTCGAATCCTGGAGGTGACCGGTGGCTGATCCACGCGGATTTCTGAAAGTACGCCAGCGTGAAACCCAGCCGCGCCGTCCCGTTCCAGTCCGCATCATGGACTGGAAGGAAGTGTACGAAGCGCAGGAAAAGGGCACCCTTAAGGCCCAGGCCGGCCGCTGCATGGACTGTGGCGTTCCGTTCTGCCACCAGGGCTGCCCGCTGGGCAACCTGATTCCCGAGTGGAACGACCTCACGTGGCGGGACAAGGGCGAGGAAGCGATCGAGCGCCTGCACGCCACGAACAACTTCCCGGAGTTCACCGGCCGGCTGTGCCCCGCCCCCTGCGAGGCGTCTTGTGTGCTGGGCATCAACCAGCCCGCGGTGACCATCAAGCAGGTTGAGGTCGCCATCATTGACGAAGCGTGGGACAACAACTGGGTCCACCCGCTGCCGCCGGCGCGCCTCACCGGCAAGACGGTCGCCGTCGTCGGCTCCGGCCCTGCCGGCCTGGCCGTGGCCCAGCAGCTCACCCGCGTGGGCCACACCGTTGCCGTGTACGAACGCGATGACAAGATCGGCGGCCTGCTGCGGTACGGCATCCCCGACTTCAAGATGGAAAAGGAGCAGGTGGACCGCCGCGTCGAGCAGATGAAGGCGGAAGGCACCCGCTTCCGGACCGGCGTCGCCGTCGGCACCGACGTGACGTGGGAGCAGCTGCGGCGCCGCTACGACGCCGTCGTGGTGTGCACCGGCGCAACTGTTCCGCGCGACCTGCCCATCCCGGGCCGCGACCTGGACGGCATCCACTTCGCAATGGACTACCTGGTACCGGCCAACCGCGCGGTGGCGGGGGAGACCATCGAAAACCAGATCCACGCGCAGGGCAAGCACGTGGTGATCCTCGGCGGCGGCGACACCGGCGCCGACTGCCTCGGCACTGCGCACCGGCATGGTGCGGCGTCCGTGACCACGCTCGCCATCGGCAAGCAGCCGCCGGCCGAGCGCGCCAGCCACCAGCCCTGGCCGACGTTCCCACCCTGTTCGAGGTGGCCAGCGCCCACGAGGAAGGCGGTGAGCGCACGTACCTCGCCTCCACCGTTGAATTCGTGGGCGAGGACGGCAAGCTGACCGGCGTCAAGGTCGCTGAAACTGAATTCGTTGACGGCAAGCGCCTGCCGAAGGCCGGCACGGAACGCATCATCCCCGCGGACCTGGTGTTCCTGTCGCTGGGCTTCACCGGCGCGGAGCCGGCGGGCATCACCGAACAGGTGAACGCCGAGTTCGACGGCCGCGGCAACGTGGCACGCGACGGCTACTACATGACCAACACCGAAGGCGTGTTCGTGGCCGGCGACGCCGGCCGCGGACAGTCGTTGATTGTGTGGGCCATCGCCGAGGGTCGTGCGGCGGCTGCCGCCGTGGACAAGTACCTGATGGGAAGCACCATCCTTCCCGCTCCCGTCGCGCCGACGGACCGCGCCATCGCCGTCCTCTAGCGCTGCACCCCGCGGGCAGAAGTTCACCCCCCGCGACAACTTAACCAATGCAAGTGACCAATAGGGTAGGTATATGAGACGCGCAAAAATTGTGGCTACTTTCGGCCCCGCAATTGCCAGCTATGAAAACACCCTCGCGGTGCTGGAAGCAGGTGTTGACGTCGCCCGGATGAACATGAGCCACGGCGACTACACCGTGCATGACAACACCTACGAAAACGTCCGCAAGGCTGCAGCGGACCTGGGCAAGGCCGTGGCCATCATGGCCGACCTCCAGGGTCCCGAGATCCGCCTGGGCCGTTTCGTCGACGGCCCGCACGCCCTCGCCGTTGGTGACACGTTCACCATCACCACCGAGGATGTTCCCGGTACCAAGGACATCTGCTCCACCACGCTGAAGAGCCTCACCGAGGACGTCAACGTGGGCGACGCCCTGCTGATCGATGACGGCAAGGTTGCCCTGCGCGCCGTGGCCGTCGACGATGTCAAGGTGGTCGCCGAGGTGACCGTGGGCGGCATGGTGTCCAACAACAAGGGCATCAACCTGCCCGGCGTGGCCGTCAACGTTCCGGCGCTGTCCGAAAAGGATGAAGAGGACCTGCGCTGGGCGATGCGCCGCGGCGTGGACCTGGTGGCACTGTCCTTCGTCCGTGACGCCTCGGACATCACCCGGGTGCACGAGATCATGGACGAGGAAGGCCGACGCGTGCCGGTCATCGCCAAGATCGAGAAGCCGCAGGCTGTTGAGCAGCTGCCGGAGATCATCGACGCGTTCGACGCGATCATGGTGGCCCGTGGCGACCTCGGCGTGGAGCTTCCGCTGGAGGAGGTGCCGATCGTGCAGAAGCGCGCCATCGAGCTGGCACGCCGCTGGGCCAAGCCGGTCATCGTGGCCACCCAGGTCCTGGAGTCCATGATCGACAACCCGCGCCCCACCCGTGCGGAGGCCTCCGACTGCGCCAACGCCGTGCTGGATGGTGCCGACGCCGTCATGCTGTCCGGTGAGACCAGCGTGGGCAAGTACCCGATCGATACGGTCAAGACCATGGCCCGGATCATCGAGTCCACCGAGGTCCACGGCCTGGAGCGCGTTCCCCCGCTGGGGACCAAGCCCAAAACCCGTGGCGGCGCCATCACCCGTGCCGCCGTCGAAATCGCCGACCAGCTGGACGCCAAGTACATCTGTGCGTTCACGCAGTCCGGTGACTCGGCCCGCCGCCTGTCCCGCCTCCGCCCGATCAAGCCGGTGTTCGCGTTCACCCCGGTGGAGCAGGTCTGGAACCAGCTGGCGCTGACCTGGGGCATCCAGCCAGTGCTGGTGCAGATGGTGGACCACACCGATGCCATGACCGCGCAGGTTGACCGCAGCCTCGAGGAAATGGGCCTGGTGCAGGACGGTGACCTGGTGGTTATCGCCGCCGGTTCCCCTCCCGGAAAGGCCGGTTCCACCAACTCCCTGAAGGTGCACAAGGTGGGCGACCTTGCCGACTCCACCCGTGCGGGGGACGTCCTCAGCAACAAGGAAAAGCTCGGCCCCTGGCCGGAAAAGAAGAAGAAGGCTTAGCCCTTCTGACCACGAAAAGGACCCCTGCCGGCTGGCAGGGGTCCTTTTTGGTGCCTGGGCTGGAACCCGGCAGGACGCCGTCGTGCGTTACCTGCCGGGACTCCGGGGTCAGTTGACCTGGTTGATAATCGTTTCGGCGACCTCGCGCATGCTCAGGCGGCGGTCCATGGAGGTCTTCTGGATCCAGCGGAACGCTTCGGGCTCGGTGAGGCCCATCTTGGTGGTGAGGAGGCTCTTGGCGCGCTCCACGAGCTTGCGGGTGGCGAACTGCTCCTGCAGGTCCGAAACTTCGCTTTCGAGGGCCTTGATTTCCTCATGCCGGGAGAGGGCGATCTCCAGTGCCGGGATGAGGTCAGCCGGAGTGAAGGGCTTCACCACGTAGGCCATGGCGCCGGCGTCGCGCGCGCGCTCCACGAGTTCCTTCTGGGAGAACGCGGTCAGCAGCACCACGGGGGCGATGCGGGCCTTCACGATCTTCTCTGCCGCCGAGATACCGTCCATGACGGGCATCTTGACGTCCATGAGGACCAGGTCCGGCTTGAGTTCCTCAGCGAGCTGGACGGCCTTCTCGCCGTTGTCCGCCTCACCCACGACGTCGTAGCCTTCGCCGCGCAGGATCTCGATGATGTCGAGGCGGATGAGGGTCTCATCCTCGGCAACAATGACGCGGCGCGCCGGCTGGGACGTGGGCTTGGACTCCGTCTGTTCAGTCACGGGATCTCCTTGAAAAGGTACGGCGGGACATCACTATCTTAGGTGCCACCGCGGCTGTACTTGGCTTGCATGGTCATCCGCGGCGTCGGCGGCGCGATTCTGGAATTCAGCCTATCTGCATGTAGAGTAATTCCGCGTACGTGAAGCGATCGCGTTGCTCACAGTCAGCTGTGGGCGTACTTTGTTGCTCAACGTATTCCGCGCCCGAGTGGCGGAATTGGCAGACGCGCCGCACTCAAAATGCGGTATCGAAAGGTGTGTGGGTTCGAGTCCCACCTCGGGCACGGCATATCCCCTCGTCAGAGGGGTTTTTGCTTTGACGTGTGTGCAAAGCTTGGTCGCGTCGTCTGACGGGTTGTGTCGCGGGCTTTGGCCAGGCCGTGGCCTATTCAGGTGTGTGGGTGGCGGGTCCAGGACTCTGGCTGGTGGGGCCTCCGCCTGCTATGACTGCTTTCTTGCGCTTCCTCGTTCCGGTTCTTTGATTGGTCAGGTTCGGCCAACACCTGTCCATGGTCCAGGGGAGCGGGAGCGACATGATTGCGGCCGTTTCGATCTAGGGCGTCCTGCAAAGCAGTTTCAAGGCGGCTAGGCGCAGACATTCGCCGGCATTCGTCCTGCCAAAGGTTGTGTGGACAGTGTCCACACTTACGGCCGGTTTATGCAGGGGTCGGCAGCGTCGCGTCCAGTATCAGGTTTGGCCCCGATTCCTTGCGTCCATGTCGGAAAAGGCGAAACCGACTGAGAGGCTGACGCCCCGGCAACCACAGCCGGACGTCAGGTTGTGGTGTACTGGATGGCACAGTCGGCGAAGCCGCGCGCCACCAAGACGGGTTGGCGCAGCGGGTGCGCAGGTGTTGCTTGTCCGCGTTCGGACGGCGGGCCTCAACGGTTGAGATGCTTCCTTGGGGGTGCCCCTCCCATGCAGTTCGAGGCAGAGCATTTGTCGGCGCAATCGTGGCTTGTTACAAGGTCGAGCTGCGCGCTGCCGTGTTGTCCTCGCCAGTCCATATGGCCCGCTCCACCACGGGCCTGGTGACTCGCCACGCAGGGAGAATGGATCGCGACGCACCCAGCGTTGATCAGCAGGTCGTTTGGCTGCCCACGCGGGACTCGGAGCTGCAATCATCGAATTCATTCGGATCGTCCGGCACAGGGTCGCCGCGATCATCTAGCGGCTCTGGGCCCGACACTGCCGAGGGATCGACGCGTTCCCGGCCTGAGGAGGGTCGGAATCCAGGAGCTCTTTCGCTGCCTGGAACTGCTTAATACTAGGCATGTTCTACAGAAACTCTTGATAGTAGAGAGGTCCTCCAATAACATCGGTCGCGTTGAGACGCACGTCACCAGGCGAAGGAACGCCTCGTCCTAAGTTCGTGCACCAAGAAAAAGGAAGCTGATGAAAACTCCCATGCTCTCTATCGCCCTTCCCATTTGGGGTGAGGGCGATCGAACACCGACTGTCTCATCGCTCCTGGCGGCGATCGACGCCGCAGAGACTGCAGGCTTCGATCGGGTCGTTGTCTCAGAGCACGTGGTCTACGGTGACGACACCAGCGAGTACGGCAATCCCGCAACTGGTGGTACGGAAGGTGGGCGCCAACCAACGAGTCCTGACGGGCTCTGGCTGGAGCCGATGACGGTTCTTGCGATGGCCGCTGCCAGAACGACTCGGGTGCGGCTCGGCACGACTATCCTGCTGGCCCCCCCTCCGTCGGCCTGCGATCCTGGCCAAGACCGCCGCGACCCTAGACTACCTGTCGCTCGGGCGATTGGATTTAGGTGTCGGTGTGGGCTGGCAGCGAGCGGAGTACGAGGCCTGTGGGCTCGACTTCGGTAAGCGCGGTCGTGCGCTTGACCAATCTCTGGAAATCTGCCGCCGGTTTTGGGACGAGAACGTGACGAGTTTCGAGAGCGAAGGCCTCGCCTTCGAGAACCTGCACATGATGCCCAAGCCGATTCAGAAGCCCTTGCCGATCTGGATCAGCGGCACCCTCAATCCCGCAGTAGTGAGGCGCCTGTCGCGCTATGGGCAGGCGTGGTTGCCGTGGGGAGACGAAGCAGTGAATTTAGGCGCGTCAATTCCCGCGATGCGCAGTCATGTGGAAGAAGCCGGGAGGGATGCTTCCTCCATCGGTGTTGTCGTCCGGACCCAGGTGGTGCGATCGACCGACGGAGGAGTCGACGCGCTCGCCACGGCACAGGAGGCTGCGCGCCTGGTAGACCTCGGCGTGACCGATGTCGTGTTGGCGCCGCCAGGTCTGGATGTCCCCACGGGTCGCGTGATCGGCGACGAGGAGATGGCGGTGGCGATGAAGGAGCTCGTCGATACCTTCTGGCGAACTTACTCTGGTTGAGCCGATCGGGATAAAGTGCAACTCACCAAGCGGTTTCGCCGCGGGCGGCCGCTGTGCAGATGGCGCGCCGGGACATGAGTTGGCCCACGTTTCATCTCTCCGTACTGCTCCTTGACCACCTGCCGACGGTGGTCAAGGAGTGCAGGACATCGCAGACTTGGAACGGCGTCCGAGTACGGCCCAGGAGACTGAGCTCCCCTCCACGGTGCGGTGTCCGGTGATATCGGTCAGCAACCGTTCAGGCGGTGGTGGTGAGTTCACGCTGCCCCGGATCGTTAGTGCCGATGTCCGGGGGCTGCGGTTCAGGTACAACGTCTGACCGCAGGTGACGAAGGAACTGGGCCTGGGCCGGCATACTCGTGCAGTCCTGCTGCCGGCCGCCCATGTGTATTGTCCACAGACGTCAGGGACACTCGCCGTGGCTAAGTGACACAAGAAGCCCTCGAATGGAGTGGAGCTCGTCTCAGACTTCGATTCATAAGGAGGTCTTCAGTGTCCCGTGATAAGGCGCTCCAGATGCCGAAGGGTATGCTCCGGGCTTGCCTGGTGCATAGTCGAGGACGGTTGGCCGCTGTGCAGTGCCGCGATCAAGGTCAACCGCCGGTGGGGTATGGCACGGATCGCCTTTCTGCTGGGCATCCACCCCTTCGACGGTGCACCGGGTGCTGTCCTGGTTCGTGTGGTCCGTCTTTCCTGGCTGGACCGGGCCAGGGGCAGGGTTATACGCCGGGCGACGAACACGCCCCACTCGCGGATTTGGTCCACGTGGACTCCAAGAAGTTCGGCCCGATCTGATACGGCGGCCACCGGGTCACCGGCCGGGCCGCGGCTGAGATGGAACAAGGCCGGCGCGGACCCGAACCGGACCAAGATCAGCACTCCCAGCTCGCCTAAGCGAAATCCTGATTGATGAGAAGACGGACACCGTGGCCGGATTCTGAGAGCGCGCCAACGCCTACTTTGAATCCTGCGGAATCGTGTTTAGACGGGTGCTGACCGATAACGGCTCCTGCTACCGCTCCCGCCCCTACTGGCCCCACACCAACGGCAAAGTCGAAGCACAAGAGCTCCATGCTCGATGAATGTGCCTACACCAAACCCTATGAATCAGAAACCGAGCGTGTTGCCGCTTTCGCCGACTCGCTCCATCACGACAATCACCACCGAGACCGCACTTCACTTAGAGATCAGCTTCCGATTAGCCGCGTTACCGACCTCTAAGTCAACACACCTAGGACTTTGCAGCTGACAATGTGGAAGCAGCATCTAAGACGGCTGCTGCAAGATTGGCGCTGGTCTGGACATCGTTCATCCACAGCGGCACGACAACCGGATGGACTCCGGCACGGGCGATAGGATCAGAAAGCCTCGCGTCGGCGCTGTCAATGAGCCAAGCATCCAAAACGCCGCCCTCGGAACGCGCACCATAGTGCAAGGCCACGGCATCCGCGCCGGTCCTAACGCCGACGGCGGCCAAGCAGGCCTCCGCCATGCCCCTCACGGCAGCTCCGGAGATAATGGGCGAGATTCCCACGACCGGGGCCGGTGTTGTTTGGATCCCTTCCCGGATACCCGGAACGTTCATGATCGTGCCGACGGACACAACGGGATTTGACGGGGCCAAGACGACCACGTCGGCAGCGGAAATCGCTGTCAGAACGCCCGGCGCCGGGGCCGCTTCCGTGAGCCCGGCCTGTATGAACTCGCGGGCCGGGCGCTGGGCGCGGTATCGGACCCACCATTCCTCGAAGTGCACAACCTCCGGCACGTCGGCAGTAGGGCCATCCAAAACGACTTGGGTTTCAACTTCCTCATCGCTCATGGGCAGCAGCTCTATACCGATATCCCACCTGGAGGCCAGCTGCCGCGTAACGTGGCTCAACGCCAATCCCGTGCGCAGCAGATGAGAGCGGGTTATGTGGGTGCCGATATCCAGATCACCGAGGGTAAACCACGGCCAGCCAACGCCATAAGCGGTGAGCTCGGCACTGACGCGCTCCGTTTCACCGCTCCGACCCCAGCCCCGCGATTCGTCATTGACGCCGGCGAGGGCATACATCACGGAGTCCAGGTCGGGACAGACCCTCAGGCCCGTCAACCACATGTCATCGCCGGTGTTGACTACTGCGGTGATTTTTGCCGTCGTTCCGCCGGCGCCGTCCGGCATCGCCTGACGCAGATGGTGGCGCAGCCCTTTTAGGAAGCGTGCCCCGCCCACACCACCTGCGAGCACTGTGACTTTCATGCGCTAGCTCTGCCTTCTGTTAGTCGAGGATTCAACAGTTGACCTTCGTCCTGCCTCGAAGCCCTCTTGGAATCCTTCTGAATGTGCTTCTGCCGATCCGAGGCGGAACAAGTCGTCTTCCGCAGGACGAATTAGGGTCTGAGCTCCGGGCTCCTGCATCGGCCGAATGAGGTGGCCCATGCCGTGGACGACTGCGACCGGTCGGCGCGAGGTCTTGCCCAGAACAAGATTAGCTGCCCCTGCTATTTCATCCGCTACCGCTGTAACTGTGACATCCATGGTCCTATCGAAATCGTCTCGTGTACCGCGCAAATCATGAGTGACAGCCATTCCCGCAGCGCCGATAGCAAGGTCGGTTTGCCCCAAGCGCCAGGGGCGGCCCAAAGTGTCAGTGATGATCACCCCCAAGTCGAAACCGAATAACTGGCGCAGCCCGATGCAGAGTTTTCGGGCTGACGCGTCCGGGTCCTCCGGAAGAAGTAGTACCGTGCCGTCAGGCGTATTGCTCGCGTCGACGCCCGCGGCGGCGAGCACCAAACCCCACTTATTCTGGACGATTCGGGTCACGCCGCCGGGGTGTGGTTTGCTGGCGACCAATCGTACTGTTTCGGCCGTGATGGCATCCTCACGGCTGTCTGCCTGCAAAGAACGTCCTTCTGCCTTTGAGACTATTTTGCTGGTCACAACGACGATATCCCCGGCGGAAATTTCCGCTTCCACGGCGTTCCCAATCAGGGTCACCAGGTCATCGCCAGCCACGATCTCGCCAATGCCACCGATCCCAATGACCGCGACATGCTGTGGCGGCTCCTCAGCTTTACGCACTTCTAAGCCATCGAAGTTATTCTGGTTCATTCCGTGTCCCTTCAGACGCAGCCGTCTATTTTTCGAGTGTCCTGACCATTACCCGACCGCACGTGACTCCGCTGACCAGCGGTCATAGTCGATCGTCCGGACGACCACGACGCAGCCTCCCTATAGTGCGGTAGCCACTGCATCGGGGGCGACCGCCCTCGCACGCCGGGACTTCGCGGCTGCCGTGCCCTTGACTGGCACGACAATCGTCCAGGTGTCACTCATGAGCATCCATCCATCAGGAACCGGAACTAGGAACCTCTCCGCTAAACTTGACAAACCTGTGGGTTTTCCATGCTGGGACGGCCGGTAGGGGTGGCGTTCCTCGCCTCCCCGCCGTTGTGGCTCTTGACGAAACCGGCCGAAGGTCCGTTGCCTATGAACCATCCAAGCGTGGTGAGCGGCCGGTACCGCCAGCACTCCAGTGGGTCCACACATATCACACCCCTCAAGGAGGCTGGACCGACCGCGAAGTCGGCCAATGTCTCACGCGCTGCTTTACCTGTCACCTATACCCCCACCTCAACAGCACAGTCACGACAAAAGGTGTTCCCGGATTCCAGATCCTCCACAGAGCTACCCTCCGCTGAAAAGCGTTACGTAGGACTTCACCGATCATGATTCGGGGTTTGTTGACCAAGAACAGCCAGAACCACGCTTTAGCCGACGATGCGCACTCGGCACGGGCATCCTCGCATGTCGTTTGCGGCGGAGCAAGTGTTCCGTTGGGCTGAAAACCCCTGCCACAGCGTATTTATAGAGATCGACCAGTAACTGGCCGAAACATTTTGACTTTGTGATACGTCTCACCCATAGTTACTTGCATTTGCACCAAGTAACTCGGACGGAGCTGGTGCGCCTCGCCGGGGTTCTTGCCGGACCATGGCGGTCCGGTGACTCGACGGTGAGAAGAGGCGATCCGCGGCAACGATGTTGCGTTGCGGTCTGGGTTACGAACTGAGGAGAACTTGTATGAACCGCAAGGTCGGTAGTCTGCGAAAACGGCTCTGCCTTTGCCGGGGTGAGGATTCGGCGGAATTCGTCGGGTTCGCGGTGGTAGGGCCTCTGACTGCCCTGCGACATGGTTCCGGAGTGTGGCTAGGTTCGCTAGCCAGCCCGTTCACCACGACGCGAGGTGGGAGACCCTCCCCGACGCAGAGGTCTTTCCTGCATTTGACCGTTTCAAGGCATGCGACGAGGAGTCAAAATGAGCATCAGGATCGGCTATAAAGCCTCCGCGGAACAATTCGACCCGAGGACCTTGGTCGAGTATTCGGTTCTTGCCGAGGACATCGGTCTCGATTCCGTGATGGTTTCGGACCATTTCCAGCCGTGGCGCCACGAGGGCGGTCATGCCCCCTTCGCGATGGCCTGGATGGCCGCCGTGGGGGAACGTACCAGCCGGATTGTGATGGGTACCAGCGTGCTCACACCCACATTCCGCTACAATCCGGCCGTCGTCGCGCAGGCCTTCGCTACTTTGGGCTGCCTGTATCCGGGTCGGGTCATCCTGGGCATGGGCACCGGTGAGGCGCTGAACGAGGTTGCCGTCACCGGGGCCGACTGGCCGGCATTCAAGGAACGCTTCGGCCGGGCCCGGGAAGCGCTGGAACTGATGCGCCGGCTGTGGACCGAGGACAGGGTCAGTTACAACGGCGAGTACTATCGCACGGTCAATGCGACCGTCTATGACCGTCCCGCAACTCCCGTTCCGGTCTATATTGCCGCCGGCGGCCCAGTGGTGGCCCGGTACGCCGGCGCAGCCGGCGATGGCTTCATCTGCACCAGCGGCAAGGGCATGGACCTTTATACGGAGAAGTTGCTGCCGGCCGTATACGAGGGTGCTGCGGCCGCCGGACGGGATGAGGCCGGCGTGGAGAAGATGATTGAGATCAAGCTCTCGTTCGACACGGATTACGCCCTGGCACTGGAAAACACGCGGTTCTGGGCGCCGCTGTCCTTGAGCCCGGAGCAGAAAGCCGGCCTCGAAGATCCGGCGGCCATGGGCGCCGCGGCTGACGCGCTGCCCATCGAACAGGTCGCCAAACGCTGGATCGTCGCTTCGGATCCGGAGCAGGTCAGGGACCAGGTCCTGCCCTATGTGGAGGCAGGGTTCAATCACCTGGTCTTCACGCCCCGGGCCATGACCAGCGACGGTTCCTGTCCAGTTCGCTGAACACCTTATGCCGCGCCTGCGGGCACTGGGCGCAGGCGGCTCCGGTGTTTGAAAAGGGAGACCCGTGCCGTCCTTGTTATGAAGGTCCGTTATGTCTAAACAGTCCGTTCTGAATCCTGCCCCCCTCACTGATGCTCTCGCTCGTCTCGAAGATACAGGTGAGACGGACCTCGCTGGAGCGACGGCGCTCTTCGGAGCTCGAGGCGACAACCTCGACCGGTTGCTGAACGTTGCATCGCGTCTCCGCGACGACGGCCTCGCGCGCGCCTCCCGCGAGGGCATCATCACGTATTCGAAGAAGGTGTTCCTCCCCGTCACGCAGCTGTGCCAGGACCGCTGTCACTACTGCGTCTTCGTCGAGACGCCGGGCGGCCTGCTGAAGAAAGGGATCCCCACCTACCTACCGCCGGAAGAGATCCTTCGCATCGCTCGCGAGGGGGCAGCGCTCGGCTGCAAGGAGGCGCTCTTCACCCTCGGCGACCGTCCTGAGAACCGCTGGCCGGTCGCGCGGCAGTGGCTCGAGGACCACGGCTACACCTCGACCCTCGACTACATCGGCGCGATGGCCGAACTCGTGCTCACCGAGACCGGCCTCCTGCCGCATCTCAACCCCGGCGTCATGTCGTTCGCCGAGCTGCAGCGGCTCCGCCCGGTCGCCGCGTCCATGGGCTTGATGCTCGAGACCACGGCCACGCGGCTCTGGAGCGAGCGCGGGGGAGTGCACTTTGGTTCCCCGGACAAGGATCCTGCTCTGCGGATGCGGGTGATCGACGACGCCGGCCGCTCCCGGATCCCGTTCACCACCGGGGTCCTCCTCGGCATCGGCGAGAACGACGCCGAGCGCGCCGACGCCCTCTTCGCCATCCGGGCGTCGCACCAGCGGTACGGCCAGGTGCAGGAGACCATCGTCCAAAACTTCCGCGCCAAACCGCACACCGCGATGCAGAACGAGACCGACCTCGGCCTCGAGGAGTACGCCGCCGCGGTTGCGGTCGCCCGGATTGTCATGGGCCCCGACCACACCATCCAGGCCCCGCCGAACCTCAGCGGACTTTCTGAACTTCTGCTGCTGGTGCGCGCAGGCATCAACGACTGGGGCGGCGTCAGCCCGCTCACGCCCGACCATGTCAATCCCGAACGACCCTGGCCCGAACTCCAGACGCTTGCCGAGCTGACGGCGCAGGCCGGATTCACCCTGCGCGAGCGGCTCACCGCACACCCGGCCTACCTGCAGGATGCAGAAACCTGGCTGGATCCGCGCATCGTCCCCGCCGTTACCGCTCTCGCCGATCCGGTGTCCCTACTCGCTGACGAGGGCGCACGCCTGAGGCCCGCGCCCCCCGCGGCGCGCGGCCCGCGACCCCGCTCGGCGGATCCAGTTACAGTTCTTGTCGCCGCCACCGCTCCTCCTGTCGATCGCGGCGTGGCCGCCGGACTGCCACGCCGCGCCGACCCCACTGTTGTCTCCGCGCTCGCCAGAGCCTCGATCGCCCCGGAATCGCTGACGGACGCTGAGTATTGCTCCCTGCTTACCGCCCGTGGAGACGACCTCAATGCGGTAACGGCGCTGGCCGACGAGGTCCGCTCCGCAGCGGTCGGTAACACATTGACCTACGTCGTCAACCGCAACCTGGACTCGTCGCTCTACAGCAAGGGGCTCACTGACGACATGGTCCGGCGGCTGGTCGAGGAGTCCGTTACGCTCGGTGCGACCGAGATCTGTGTCCAAGGTCCGATCGACCAGGCGCTGCCGGGCACGGCCTACCTCGACCTGGCTGCGGGCATCCGCGCAGCCGGGCCCGACCTCTCACTCCACGCCTACCGCCCCACGGAGGTGCTCGACGGGGCGCGCCGGACGGGTGTTAGTGTCGATGCTTTCCTCGAAGGACTGCGTGAGGCGGGCGTAACGAGCGTTCCTGGTACCGGGGCGCGAATTTTGGACGACGGCGTGCGCGCGCTGCTGAGCGAACGCACCGATCCGCCGGTCGACGAGTGGATCCGGCCGCTCGTGGCCGCCCACCGGGCGGGTCTCCGGTCGACGGCGACGATCGTCTACGGTCACGTCGAGACGCCGCCTCAGATCGTTGCTCACCTGCGTCGGCTGACCCAGATCCAGGATGAGACTGGCGGTTTCTCGGAGTTCATCGCCATGCCGTACGTGCCGTTCGACGTGCCCTCCGGGGTGCGGGCGGTGGCTGGTGAAGGGCCTGGCCTCGAAGCCTCGCGGGCGCTCCACGCGGTCGCGCGCCTTATGCTGCACGGCCGGATAGACCACATACAGGCCGCATGGACCAAGCTCGGCTTCCACGGCGCCAGGGCCGTGCTCGCCGGGGGAGCGGACGACTTCGGCGGTCTGCTGCTCGACGGAGCGATCTGGCCGGAGGCTGGCGCCGAGGCGTACCGCGAGGCGACGCCGGAAGACGTCCAGCGGATCGCGACCCCTCTCGGCCGCGAGGCTCGGGAACGTACGACGAGCTACACACTTGTCCCACGGGGCTCCACATGATGCTTGTTGACGCCGGGACGGGCACGGGCCTGCGAGAGATCGTAACCGGAGTCGCGCAGCTGCCCGGTAAGTCCCTCGAGCCAGTCGTGATTGCAGTCGACCCGGCTGGCCTGGATCCCGAACTCGACGCTGCGCTGCCGCAATTATCACGGCGGCGTCAGGTCTTCGTAGCCGGCGCGCGAGTCTCCTCGGGCGAGCTGCCCGACCGCTTCGCGCTCCTTGTCGCGCCGGGCTGCGAGACTCCCCTCGCTGCTGACGCGCGGGTCTCCGCCCTGATCGTGCTGGGCTCCTCGGCCCCGGACGTCCGTTGCCCTGTCCTCATCATCGTCCCGGAAGGGTTGCCCGCGGCCGATTCGGCAGCCATGGAAGTGCGTTTCGCCGAGGCGGGGCATCCCGCCGAGCAGGCGCATCTCATCGACTCATTCCTGCGCGAGCCGCGGCGATACCCGGCCCACAGCACCATCCCGCGAGCCCGGCCGTGATGGAGGCTAAGGACAACCAGACCTTCGTCGCTGAAGCGGTCGACGCTGACGCCGTCGGCGAGAAGCCCGCCGCTCCCGAGCCCGTTGACACCGTCATCATCGGTGCGGGCTTTGCTGGCCTCGGCGCCGCGATCCAGCTCGCGCGTTCGGGTGAGCGGTCGTTCGTCGTCGTAGAGCGCGGGGCCGACGTCGGTGGGACCTGGCGCGACAACGTCTACCCGGGCGTCGCCTGCGACATCCCGTCACATCTCTACTCCTACTCGTTTCGGCCACGCACTGGCTGGAACTCCTTCTATGCTCCCGGGGCCGAGATCCTCGACTACCTGCAGGAGGCCGCCCGTGAGGAGGGCATCCTTCCGCACCTCCGCTTCTCGTCAGACGTGCTCGAGCTTGCCTGGGACAGCACCACCATGTCTTGGACGGTCGTTACTACGCGCCAAACATACCGCTGCCGCTGGGTTATCGTGGCGACGGGCCGGCTCTCCGAGAAGCGGATGCCTGACGTGCCGGGGCTCGACTCGTTCGCGGGCCCCGTGTTCCACTCGTCCGAGTGGCCGCGTGACCTCGACCTGGCAGGCAAACGTGTTGGGCTCGTCGGAAGCGGTGCCTCTGCCGTGCAGATCCTGCCTCGCATGGCCGAGGTGGCCGACGAGATAATTCTCTTCCAGCGGAGCGCCGCGTACGTCGTTCCCCGTGACGACCGCGCCTACACTGAAGGCGAGAAGGCCGCCTGGCGAGACGAGCCCGAATCCCTGGTCAAGCTCCGAGCGCAGATGTTCTGGGACGCCGAAACAGGTTTTGCAGCGAGGCTGGGCGCCGCGGGCCCCCTCACCGCGCTCCGCGACCGGGCGCGACGGCACCTTGAGGCGCAAATCCCCGACCCATCGCTCCGCCAGGCGCTGACACCCCATTACGAGGTCGGTTGCAAGCGCGTCCTGCTATCAAACGATTACTACCCGGCCCTAGCTCGCGAGTCGGTGCGCCTCGAGCAGTCGGCACTCACTGCCGTCGAGGGCAGCCGGGTCGCTGCCGCCTCGGGAGCGACCTATGAACTCGACGCGCTCATCTTGGCGACCGGCTTCCACTCGACCCGGCCACCAATCGCGCACAGGATCCGTGGCTGCGACGGCCGCACCCTCGACTCCGCCTGGTCCCACGGTATGGTGGCGCACAACTCCACCACCGTGGCTGGCTTCCCGAACCTCTTCGTCATTGACGGCCCCAACGCCAGCCTAGGCCACAACTCGGCCGTGCACATGATCGAGTCGCAGATCGCGTACGTTCTCGAGGCCGTCCGGTACCTGCGCAGCCACGACGTGGCGGCTTTCGACGTCCGGCCGGAGCGACAGGCAACCTACGTCGCCGAAATCGACCGTATGGCCGAGACCACCGTCTGGCTCACTGGTGGCTGTCGCAGCTGGTACGTCGACGAGCGGAGCCGCCGTCTGACCCTTCTATCGCCGGACACCGCCTCGGCGTTCCGGGAGCGGCTCGCCCGGTTCGACCCGGCCGACTACCTGCTCAACGTGCAGACTGCCTGAGCGTTTCCAGGGCCGCCGCTGTCCGTAGGCCGAGCCGCCCCTCGAGCCGTTCGACGTCCGCCCAGGTGTCGACGTCCGAACGCAGCCCCGACATATCGTCAAAATCGAGCTCGACGTAACTCACGGCGCGGTGGGCAGCACGAGAACCCTCGCCGAACGCAGGACGATGTCGCTCCGGGTTGAGCGCGGTAATCAGCGTCGTACCGGTTCCGGCGGCATCTCCGACGAACGCTAGTTCAATGGCTGAGGCGAGCCGCAGTGCGAACTCGAGCTCAGTCGAAGTGATTGCTGGCAGGTCTCCCTGGAGCACGGCAACGGGGCCAGGGCCTGCCACTTTGATCCCGTAGAGCACAGCTGCGTGCAACCCCTGTCCTGGATCCTGCACGGTTTCGGCGCCAAGGGCACGGAAACCGGCGGCAGCGGCGTCGGAGGTGACGACAACGACGCGGGCCACCAGTAATGCAACAGCCACCGTATCGAGTGCGATCGCCCGCGCAAGACCAAGATCACCACCGAGCCGGGACTTCGCGGCTGCCGTGCCCTTGACTGGCACGACGATAGTCCAGGTGTTAGTCATGGCGAGACACCTCAAGTTGTGGCCGAGCTATGCATGCCCGCTCTGCAGAGCGGGCGGGACGGGCAGCGTTCGTTTCCATATCGGAGCATTCGCGGGGGTATTGCAATGAGTCTGCCTTCGCTGGTTAATTTTGCTGGGTCGACGAAGTGCTGGATGGTACGCTCGCGGCATTAGGCAAGGACCAGTTTCGGACTGAGGCGATTGGGTCCCAGCCGGGTCCAGAGATACTTAGCGCGGAGCGGGGAGTTATAACGAGAAGTGCGAGGACTCTGGGGGAGACAGACAAACCGCACCCAGGATTGCGGGCCTGCAGTAGGAGATGCAGCCCGATACACCCAGTAACATCGGGGAAGATAGAGGGAAGCACGATCGCCGAGATACTTACGGGGGTTGGGGATCGTCCATATGCCAAAAGACGACAAAGATGCTCGAGTGGGTTGCTGCTGCCTAATCCAGATCCCGTCTCCATCCGACGCAAGGCCCAAATGCCGGCTACGGTGAAGAACAGAGGATCCTCGACAACTCTTGCCACGACCCTTTCTGGGCGAGACAACCCTGGTTAGGTGCTCTACATCTATTTTCCCGATGACGTATGCTGCGTGCCTCATGCCAGGTAACGCACCGAAAGCCGATCTGGTCGGGTCGCGACCATCCACGCCGGCTGCGGCCAGCAACGGGGGCTTCCCACCGCCCAAGGCGGCCGGAGAACGTTGCGGCGTGCTCGGGCCGCTTCGTCGAGGACGAACTGCTCCCGGACCACGGCAAGGAAGAATAGGCGCAGCGCGTGCTAGGCGAAGTCTGACGCCAAGGCCAGGCGTTCCGTGTCGCGACATTGCCGGGGAACACTAGGGCGTAGGTGCCGTTTGGGACTATAACGTTGTGCGCCTCACGGAACGCCCAGCCTTACCCGGATCATCCATTCGTGAGTAGGCTGCCTTTGACGTGGGTCGTTTTGAAGGCCGCAAGGGCCTCCGCGACGCCGTTTGCAACGTCGTTTCGGTCGTAGCCGAGCAGGGCTGCTTCTTCGGCGTCGGGCTCGTAGCGGATCCAGTTGCCGCGTCCCTGGACCATCGTGTGGCTGGGGAACACGGGGTGCTCCTCGTCGCGTGCTTCCAGTCGGACTGGGTTGCCGACCGCCTCGAAGAACAGGTTCAAATAGTCGGCAACGCTGAGGGTTTCATCGCCCACCAGATAGGCCTTGCCAGGTTCGCCGCGGAGCAGGGCGCCTTCGATCGCTTGGCTCAGCGAACGGTAGCTCATGAAGTTGGTGCCGCCGGTGGGGCGTACAACGGCGCTTCGACCAGACCCAGTGCCCACTCAAAATAGGGGTCAAGGAAGTAACTGGGCAGGCCGGGAACGCCTCCGACCATGAACGAGGGATTGACGCTGATCACGTCGAAGCCTGCTTGCCCCTCGGCCCGGGCGCCTTCGCAGGCGAGGTGACGTGAGCGCAAGTAGGGACTGTCTTTCACCAACTCCGGCGTGGCTTGTGGGTACGCGGAGCCGATCTGGACCATACGCTTCACGCCCGCCTCGCGCGCGGCACGTGCGAAGCGGGGAATACCCTCAACGTTGGCGCGAATCAAAAGCTCCTCAGCGTTTTCCGACGTCGGCAAGTGGCGCATATCGTTGCCCGCGGCGAAGACGACCGCATCGAAGCCGCGCAGCCGGTCGGGCGTGAAGTCCCTTCGGACATAATCCCCCTGCAGAAACGGCAATGTTGCCATGAGTGTATTCTTAGGCGGGGCTTTGCGGGAGGCAATTGTAATGTCATGCCCTTTGCCTTTGAGGTAACAGGCTGCATGTGCACCTAAAGCGCCTGTGCCCCCTACGACAACAATCTTCATCTTTAGTCCTATCGTCCTTGCAGTGATCGAAGTCGGCAATTTCAACAACGAATGCCGATCTTGCTTTATTGAATGTGAATCCTGTCGCGGACACCGGCGGATCCCTACTTACGTGAAGGGTGTCTCCGCTACGAGTTGGAGCGTTACCTGAAGCGCTTTCCAGTCACTAGCACTGCCCCTAACGACTTCTGGGTCACCAGTCACAATCGCTAAAGACTTTGACGCATCAGTTCCCGTTCGCGGACGCGGGCTATCGCGTGGCTAGGGCGTCCTCGGGGAGTCGACGAAAGCCCCCGACCCCGCCCTTGGTGCCATACTCTTCGAACAGCATCAGCTGCGTTGCGGAACGGTCCATGAACTCTTCCTCGTCCGCGACGATGGGGCCAGCGATCTCTGGCCGGGCGGCAATAACTGCCATCTCCTCGAGGTCTTCGCGGCGATACCAACTCTCGGTGATGACGTCGTAATCGGGTTCGCCATCCGCATGCTGGTCAAACGGGTCGAACTTTGCGTCGTCGATCCGATAATTCCGCCGGTAGTCGATTGGATGAGGGAGTAGCTCAAGAACGAGCTTGACGTGGTGGTTCTCGTAGTAGTCCCTGAACTGTTCGAGCGTCAGGCCGGGCTTGCGCTTGAAGTGGCAGATTAACTTAATCAAGGTTTGTTCTGTCTGCACGGATTCTCCACTGTAGAAGTTTGGCAAATGAAAGGTCTGAGCGCAGATACCCCGCGTGGGGCACATGGGAGCGGACTCGACGGTGAGCCTCGCAGTTGCGCCCCTACTGTGTGATTCGAAACGTTACTTTAGGCATTGTCCACTTACAAGCCCTGCCCCGTGGACTTCGTGCTGTGGGTCGTGCAATCTTACTGGAATCATCCTTAAGTAAGTCGGAAGGGCTGTCTCCGTGTCAAGCCGGCTGCTCGTCGAACCAGCAGGGAATTTGCTCCCGATCCGACCTAGCTGTGGCGATCGTCATGCAGGGCCAGCCCCCGGCTCCTGGGGGGCGTGCGTGCATCTGTCTACCAGCCGAGTTCTACCCCGCGTTGCCGCGTCCAGCTACTGCGGCGGGGGGGGGGCTTTGGATTGGCCCCGGACATTTCCGACGAACGGTAAGGCGCAGCGTGTGGCGTTGAATAACCGATTTCGAACCAGTGCCTTAGACACTTCGCTTTGGCGTATCTAGAGGTACTGACTAGTAAGTGGCGCAAACCTGTTGACTTTGTGGCACGGCTCACTCATAGTTACTTGCATCAGCGCCGAGTAACTCGACCGGGCCCGTAAGGGTCGCTGTGGTGCTTACCGGACCATGGCGGTTCGGTTACTCAGTTGCCACGCCGGTCGGGAGGCTTGTTGGCCTTGCAGTGTCCACGTCAGGAATTAGCTAGTCGGGCGGTCTTGGGCGATGGACGTCCACCGTCAGAAGCGCCGGTTTGTACTCGCGGCAATGATGCCCGAATGCGGCCCAGGTACTCACTAAGGAGAATTTTGTATGAACCGAAACTTCGGCTATCTACGAAAAGCGGCTTTGGCCGTTGCCGCTATGACGGCCTCGGCGCTCGTCTTGTCGGGATGTTCAGGGCAGGCGGCCCAGGAAGGGTCGGGAAATACCATCAAGGTTTTTCTCAGCTACGCCGGGGAGAACGCCATAAACTCTCACCCGCAGACGCTGCTTGGCGCCGAAGCGGCAGTGAAAGCGATTAACGCGAACGGCGGAGTCAAGGGCCGCCAGATCGAACTGGTCGCGTGCGACAACCGGTTCGAGGCGCAGCAGGCCTTGGTTTGCGCGCGGCAAGGATCGGCAAAGGACATCGTCGCGTGGGTGGGGCAGGATGATATTCAGTCGGATCAATCCTTACCTCTTCTGGCTGCCGCGGGAATCCCCTCAGTCGGACTCTTCAGCTATTCCAATCCGGCGGACTTCACCAGTCCCGCAAGCTTCCCCATCACGGCCGGTGCGACTGCTTCAAACCTTGGGATTCCCCAAGTGCTTGAGCAGTTGGGGGTGAAGCGGGTCATGTCCCAAGCGTGTGAATATCCGGCCTGCGGCATCCTCGCAGAGCAGATTTCGACCTTCGGTCCGGAATTTGGACTGGACGTTGCTCCGGAATCCTTGGAGGTGCCTAACGCGGGTTTACCGGACTACTCGCCGGCGGTTCAAAAAAACGAAGGGTATTGGCCCTGAAGCCGTCGTTCAGATCCTCTCAGGGGGAACGTCCATTGCGCTTATCAAGGCTGCCCGGGACATCGGCTTCGAGCCACTGTATGCAGGGAATCCTCAGGCAATTACGGAAAAGGAGGCCGCGCAGAATGGCGAGCTTCTTGAGGGATACCTCACTCCCGCGGCATTCCCGTCCCCTCGGGCACATGCGGATTGGCCGATTATGCAGAAGTACATCCAGGATCGGGGCGCCCACGCTGGTGTGACGGGTGAGGAATGGATCGCCGACGCGGTCCTGGATACGTCGTGGAACAACGACATTAATGCGTGGCTGTCCGTTTACGCGCTGGCTAAGGCCGTTGAGCTCATCCCCGGTGACGACGTGACTGCCAAGACTTTGACCGACACGTTGAATGCGTCAGATACGAGTATTGACCTTTTTGGTTTCCAAACGTGGACCCCTGGTGTGGCGGGCCCTGCCGGTTATGAGCGGATGCCACAAATGGTTTCGTACTTCAACGAAATTAAGGGTGGGAAGATCGCTGCCATGGACCTCGCTCCCTTTGATCTGGTTCCGATGCTGAATAAAACAGCAAGTAACTGGCCCGGTCCGGGCTGTTTTCGAGTCTGATCGTTCGGATTCAGCAGCCCGGGCCGGGTCCGGCCGCAACATTGTCTCTTGATACCAGGCGCGAGGATGGCGCCGAGTCCTGCTCGCACTGTGCGTTTAGACGTTGGCTTTCTCGTCGCTGATTGGAAAACACTTTGATTGAAGTTCTTCAGTACATGGTTCTTGGCCTTGGCGCCGCCGCTGCATACACCTTGTTGGGTTGCGGCGTGATTCTCATCAATCGCGGTTCGGGTGTGGTGAACTTCGCACATGGTGCAATGGCGCTTGTTGCGGCGATGTTGTTTCTCACTCTCAGGGGCCAGTTGGGTCTGCCGTGGGGCGTTGCGATCATTCTGGCTGTCGCAGCCACAGCGGCCCTTGGTGCTCTGGTGTACCTGGTGATCATGCGTCCTTTGGCGCAAAGTTCGGCTACCGCGCGGACGATCGCGACGCTGGGTTTGCTTATCCTCATCCAAGGCGTTGTCGTGATCGTGTGGGGCACGGGTCCATTCAATGTTGAACGGTTCCTACCGTCGGGCACTATAGATGTGCTGGGCGTGGTCGGGAGCTGGGATCGACTGATTCTCTTCGGGATCGCGATTGTTGTAACAGTGGTCTTGTGGCTTACCGCGAAGCACACCGCCGTGGGCTTGGCACTGAGGGCGATAGCGGAAAACGCGCGGGCGACATCTGCACTCGGTTGGTCGCCCGTGAAGTTGGGACTGTTGACCTGGTCTGTTGGTGCAGGTCTTGCGGGGCTCGCAGGAACGCTGATCGCCCCTATCACCACGATTAGCGTGGACACGATGCCGTTGATGATCATCCCTGTGCTCGCTGCGGTTCTTCTCGCATCATTCAAGTCGTTCCCGTTGCTGCTCGGGGCGTCGGTAGTGGTTGGTGTAGGTCAATCCTTGATCTTCAGCTTCATTCCCATCCCCGGGATGTCTCAGAGTCTTCCGTTCATTCTGATTCTGATTTTGTTGGTTGTCCGGGGCAAGGAACGGGTCGGCCGCTCGCATGTTATTGAACGGTTGCCGATGGTTGGGACAGGGCAAATCAGATGGGGAACCCTTACGGTTATTGTCGCCGTGATTGCGGCGGGGATAGGGTTTTGGTTCAATGACCCCTTCCTCGCGGCCGCGATAGCAACGTTCGGGTGGTCGCTCATCGTGTTGTCTGTGGTGATGCTGATCGGGTACTCCGGTCAGCTGTCATTGGCGCAGGCAGCTTTGGCCGGGTCGCCGGGTTGATTGCTTCCCATTCAGTGGCATCTTTTGGTGTTTCACTGCCGCTGGCTATGGTGGTTGCGGTCATAGCGACGGTGTTGATTGGGCTGGCCTTTGCATTGCCGGCGTTGCGGACGAACGGTATCAACCTCGCGATTGTGACGCTCGGGATTGCGAGCATCACGGCCGAGTTCATTTTCAAGAATGAGCTGTTTGTGGGCCCCTTCGGGAGTGTGTTCATCCCGAAGGTTGAATTGTTCGGCATGGACCTGGACCCGTTCCTGAACCCTCAGGGCTACGCAATTTTCGCGTTTGTGGTCTTCCTCGCTTGTTGCCTAATCGCAGCGTCGATTCGTCGTGGAACAGCGGGCGGGCGACTGCTAGCCGTTCGGACAAACGATCGTGCCGCCGCCGCGCTGGGAGTAAACGTCATCGGTGCGAAGTTCTACGTTTTTGGGGTGTCGGCGGCGATCGCAGGCCTGGGTGGCATCATTCTGGCATTCTCGTCGCCCGCCTTCAGCCCCGCCACGTTCTCTCCAATGCAATCAATCTCAGTCATCGCCTACGCGTTCTTGGGCGGCGTCGGATTTATCATCGGTGCACCAGCCGGCGGTCAATTCGCTCCGGGTTCTTTCGGGAGCTGGCTGATCGACGTAATTTGGCCGGGTGCCACGGGCACTTGGCTGCAGGTCATAAGTGGACTCATGGTCATCTTGTTTGTTCTCCTGCAGCCAGACGGGTTCGCTCGCGACTGGGTACGGACCGCCGCGGCAATACGTGGCCGCCTTCGCGGTAAGCAAACCAAAGGGAACGACGCAGCAGCCCGCCCATCGGCCCAGGGTGCTCCTGAGACCAAACGGAAGGATGGCCGAAGCGCCCTTCTGGATGTTATCGGCCCCGAGGTTGCCGCAATCTCAGTCCCTCCGGTGCGGTTGGTGGTCGACTCGTTGGGTGTGCGTTTCGGGCAGAAGGTCGTAGCGGTGGATGGCGTATCGTTCCATGTCGATCCAGGCGAAGTCGTAGCCCTGATCGGGCCCAACGGTGCCGGTAAGAGTACGTGTATTGACGCGATCAGTGGATTCGTGCCGAGTACGGGACGCGTCCTGCTCAACGGGGAGGACGTCTCCCGCGCTCCCGTCCACATCCGATCCCGGAAAGGCATGGCGCGGTCCTTCCAGTCGCTGGAGCTTTTCGAGAGCCTGTCCGTGCGCGATAACCTTCTCATCGCCGCTGATGACGGACGCGTACGCCACTACGTCCGCGACCTTTTCTGGTCCAAACGCCCGACCCTGAACCCCATCGCACTCGCGGTGGTCAAGGAGTTCGGACTTATTGACGTACTTGACAAGCGTGTGGATGACTTGCCCTACGGGCAGCGACGACTCATTGCCGTAGCCAGAGCGATGGCTGGTTCACCTTCGGTGCTGTTACTTGACGAACCCGCCGCCGGGTTGGGCGACGATGAAACCCGCGAGTTCGAAGCCGTGATAAGGCAGATAGCGAGCTGGGGAGTAGCCATCCTGCTGGTTGAACATGATATGGGACTAGTGATGGGAGTCAGCAACCGAGTCGTGGTCATGGAGACAGGAAAACGAATCGCCATGGGCCTGCCAAGGGAAATTCAAGAAGATCCGGCTGTCATCGAGGCCTACCTGGGCCAACGAACCGACGAAACGGAACACAACCTATCTGACGCTGCAGGGCGCGGAGTGGAGGTATGACTATGTCCGCAGTGCTTGAAACACACCAACTTTCCTCCGGCTACCATGGACACGCCTTCGTAACAGACCTCGACATCTCTGTAGAGCCTGGAGAAGTGATAGCTTTGCTCGGTCCTAACGGGGCGGGGAAAACGACAACGCTACTTGCGATCGCGGGAGAACTCCCTGCTCTCAGCGGCACCGTGGAGATGTTCGGACGGAAACGAACTGACGCACTCTATAAACGGGCTGCAGATGGGCTCGCGTTCGTCACCGAAGAACGTTCTGTCTTCATGCAACTTACGACTGCGGAAAATTTCCGGGTCGGTGGAGCGGACGCAGTAGAGTGCCTACAAATGTTCCCCGAACTCGAACCCCTCATGAACCGCACTGCTGGACTCCTCTCCGGCGGCGAACAACAGATGGTAACCATCGCGCGCGCGCTGAGCAGAAAGCCTAAACTCCTACTCATCGACGAACTTTCCCTCGGACTAGCCCCGCTCGTGGTTCACCGACTCCTTGACGTGGTAAGGGACGCTGCCTCTACGCATGGCATCGGCGTTATCCTCGTCGAACAGAAGGTTGAACTCGCCCTCGCTGTCTCCAACCGAGCCTATGTCCTCCGCGACGGAAAGGTCATTCTCCAGGGCCCCTCGGACCATATCGGTGCCCAAGTCAAAGAGCTGGAAGAGTCCTACCTGTCCGGCATCGCGGATAGCTAGGCTAGGTGTGCTGGTTTTGACGGGATTGTGGGAATGACGGTCTGACACGCCGTCTTTAGGCCTGGTGCGGAAAAACCTGCTCAATACTGGGGAATGTACTTCCAACTGGACAAGCACGCTGGGCATCAGGGCGAGCATGCCGTGGTCCCCAGCGTCGGCCAGGTACCTGATTTTCTTGTCTCCAGAGCGTTCTTCCTGTTTGAAGTTCTAGGTCATGTCTGAAAAGCGGTTTCCTGGGACAAGACACCTCATTGGGGGCCGGTCGTGATGCGGGGGTTGACTCCGTACTGCGGTGGCACTCCCACGTGGTCGCGGAGGGTTTTACCCTCGTAAGTGTTGTGGAAGATGCCACGTTCGCGTAAGACCGGGATGACCTGTTCGACGAAGTTGCCGATTTCGGTGCTGAAGTCGTCGAAGTTGAGCATGAAGCCGTCCGCAGCGCCGGCTTTGAACCATTCCTGGAGGTGGTCGGCGACTTGTCCGGCGGTTCCGACGACGGAAGGGTAAGGGTCGAACACGGCGTGGGCGAGGATGTCACGGGGTGACCATCCCGCGTGGGCGAGCTCGACTGCGCGAATTGACCGCGCGTCCTGGGGGTGAGCTTGCACGGCGGTGAGCTGCGCTGTGGTGAGGGGTTCGTCGGGACGGGTGAGTTGCTGCTGCAGGCCAAGGTAAGCGCTCAGGCGTGCCAGGGGCCGCGGATGTCGGTGTGGGCGTCCAGCGCGAGGCGGGTGTCGAGGGCGTCACGTTCGGTGTCGCCGGTGGTGAAGCCGGCGAAGGCGAGATACTTGATGTCCTCGGGATTCCGGCCGGCCTGTGCTGCGGCTTGTCGGATGGCCTGGCGTTGCGCCCGGCCTTCTTCGATGCTGGACGGCATGGCGATGATGATGTCCGCGTACATGACCGCCGCTTGCAGGCCGTAGCCGCTGCTAGCGGGCATGATGATGACCGGCTGTCCCTGCTCGGACGGAGGAACCGGTAGCGGGCCGCGCGTCCCGACCTGGGTGCCATACAGGTTCACCGGTTTCACATGTGCCGGATCGGCGTACCTTCCCTGCTGGTCGGGCTTGCCTGCCTCGTACCCCCAGCTGCCCCACAGCGCCTGGACGACCTGCATTACTTCGTGAAGTCGTTCGTACTTCTTCTCCCGTGCAGGGGGTTCCTTGCCGAAGTTCGCGAATGCATCGGGTTCGAAACTTGGTACCGCGTTCCAGCCGACCCGGCCGTTGCTGATCACGTCGAGGGTTTTGAGCTGACGGGCCAACAGGTATGGCTCAAAGAAGGATGTGGAGGCCGTGCCGGCGAGCCCGATCCGTTCGGTCGCCTGAGCGACCGCCGACAGCGTAACGATCGGGTCCATGTTGAACAGCGGATTCGATACGGCCAGGTCTCCGTGCAGGAACAGCCGGTCAGCGATGAAAACGAACTGTAGACCACCCCGCTCTGCCGTCCGGGCATGCTCAACCGTTACATCTATGTCGGTGTAGGCCTCTGGGTTCACGTGGGGCAACCGCCAGGCAGCAGGGTGCGCACCAAAACTGTTCGTCAGGGCTACGCCCAGGATCATGTGTTCGCTATTCATCTACGTTCTTCCATGGTCGTACTGATTGGTGGCCTATTCGGGGCACACCTGTATGTGATCGGTGGGATCGCCGGACCGCCGCCGGAGTGCCCTTGACAGGACTCATCTCCCTGGCTGCCACCAACGGGTGATAAGGCGATGCTGGTGGTTGCGGGGGCTAGTCTTCTGTGCCGACGACCCGGGGGTCGAGGCCGTACTGTTCGGCGACGCCGAGGTTCTCGCGAAGGGTGGTGCCGATGTAGTCGCTTGGGTAGATGCCGCGTTGTTGGAGCACGGGTACTACCTCGTCGACGAAGGCATCGACGCCGTCCTCGAAGATGTCAGGTGAGAGCCAGAAACCATCCGCGGCTTCCGCTTCGAACCACTCCTGAATGTGGTCGGCGTGCAGTGCTGCCGGGCCTACCACGGTGGGGTGGTAGTCGATGACGCCGTGGGCGAGGATGTCGCGGACAGTCCAGCCCTGGCGGGCGACGTCCAGGGCGATACCGGAGCGTGGATCCCGTGACGGGTAAGCTCCGGAGAGCTGCTCGGTGGTGAGAGGCTCATCGAGTCGTCTGCGGTCGATCTGTACTCCCAACATGTTAGCCAGCTGGGGTACCTGTGCTTTGAGAGTGTCTCCAAGGATCGAGATTCGACGGTCGAGGCCCTCGCGAACACTCGGGCAACGGTGGGCATGATCCCGGCGAAGAACTTAATGTCATCGGGATCACGGCCGGCCTCTTCCGCGGCGCGCCTTACCATCGCACGCTGCGCCCTTCCGTCCTCGATGGTCCAAACCTCACCGATGAAACCACTGGCGTAACGGCCCGCGAGAGCCAGCAAGTGAGGACTCGGACCCCCGGAGGAGAAGATCACGGGTTGGCCTTGCTCCGAGGGCGGAATTGCCAGGGGTCCGCGTGAGGCTACGTACTTACCCTGCAAGTTGACCGGTTGAAGCTTCGAGCTGTCGATGTACTGGCCGGAGGCCTGATTCTTGATCCAAGCCTCTTTCTGCCAGCTGCCCCACAGCGCCTGGACGATCTGAATGGACTCGTGGGCCCGCTGGTAGCGTTCCGAGCGTTCGGCGACAGGCTTACCGTAGTTCGCGGCCACCGCGGGGTCGCTCGTGGTGACGGCGTTCCAGCCCGCACGGCCGTGGCTGAGCACATCCAGCGCCTTGAACTGACGTGCGTGGTTGAACGGCTCCTGGAAAGAGGTGGAACCGGTGGCCACGAACCCGATGCGTGAGGTGGCCTGCGAGATGGCAGTCAGTGCGATCATCGGGTCGATGATGTTGCGCACGCCCCCGTGTTCGATGTCTCCGCGCACCGCGGGGAAATCCGGGATGAAGAGGAAGGCGAACTTGCCGCGTTCGGCCGCTTGCGCATAACGGATGTTCGCTTCAAAGTTCGCATAGTTTTCCGGGTTGACCTGAGGGGCCCGCCAGGCGTTGTTTAACGCCCCGGATCCGTCGTGGAGCGCCAAGCCTAGGATGAGTTTCTTCTCTGTCATGTGGGTGGTCCTTAGTCGTAGGGGCTTGTTAGCGGGCGAGGCGGTGCGCGCCGCTGCCGAAAAAGATGAGGGGAAGCTGCTCGGTGTCGCGCTGAAGCTCAAGAACCCGCAGCAGCGTCAAGGCGTGATCGCCGGCCTCGATTTCTGTGTCGAGCTGCACCGTGAGCCTTGCAAGGGCGCCGGCCACGAAAGCAGCACCGGACTCGACCTGCATATTGAGACGGGCGAACCGTTCAGCGGAAGGCAGGCGCAACTCCTGCAGAACATGCGCCAGCTGCTCACCCAGGACGCTCACCCCCAGCGAGGGGCCTTCCGCAGGGCAGGCCAGCTCGTTGATGTGTGCGCGAACGATATGGACACAAGGGGCGGGTCAAGAGAGACCGAAGCGAAGGAGTTCCCCGAGAGTCCAACGACTTTGCCCTCAACCTCGGCGGCGACGAGGACAAGACCCGTGGGGAATCCAGCAAGGACGTGACGCATCTCGAGTGCGGTGACAGGCCCGGATGACAAAGAATTTTGGTGCATAACTCCATCTTGGAACCTTCACACCCTGTCAATGTCAAGTTAGGCTGAGGGTCATGAAGATCAGTGAACTCTCCGCGAGGACCGGCGTGGCGACCCGCATGCTGCGCTACTACGAGGAACAGGGACTCATTACACCCCAGCGCTTAGCGAACGGATACAGGGACTACGACGGCTACCTCGTCGACCGGGTCACCAAAATCAGGGGCCTGGTTGATTCCGGTGTGCCCACCCGCATCATCGGTGACATTCTTCCCTGCCTCAACCAATCCCAGGAAATCATCGTTCGGGATCCAGACCCCGAACTGCGGCGCATGCTGGTCAATCAGCGCGACGCTATGATCGAGCGCATCGCATCTCTCAAGCAAAACCGTGACGCCCTCAGCCGATATATCGCCGCCATGGACCAGGCGATGCAACCCACAAAATAACCCTCAGTTCGTCCACAGTTCCACTGCCGGGCAACGCAGCGAGTAGTAAATTCATCGGCCTAGTAGCCGGCCGCCCCACGTACCAGCGCCGCCAAAGTCAAGCTCATGTAGGGGAAAGATGATGCAACGCGGAAGATAAGGCGCTGAGTTGACTTAGAGGTGCAGAGAAGCAGGCGCGCGAAAACAGGCCTCCCGGTGCATGATCCCGGAGGAGGATTGGGCGCTATCCCGGTGGGCCGGTGTCAGACTGGTTCCACGGCCGGCGGCAGGTTAGGCCCTAAGGGACACGTCAGTTGGACGGAAGGTGGTCTTTGCGGCGAGGGCCAGCGAGAGCGCTGACACGCAGCGGAGCCGCACGTGACGTCCTCGTCTGGATCGTTCGAGGCTCTCGTGCGCACCTTGGTGCGGCATTTGATTCTTCGACGGGAGCCGAATTGATCGGGGAGTTAAGACCCGGACGGCCGAGCCCATATTCGGGAGCTCGGCCGTCCTGGATGCGTTAGGGCATCACGTAGGTAGCGGGCCGGACTGAACCTGCGGCCCTTGGAAGGACGCGTGAACGCCGGTCCGCGGGTGACGGGACGCTGCCGCGGTGCCCGTCAAGGCCCTACTGGGGTCGGATCGAGTGGCCAGGGTTGAGGGCCATTTGACCGCCATCAACAGGAATCGTGTGGCCTGTAATAAAGGACGCGTCCTCGGAGGCCAGGAACAGAATGGCAGCAGCCTGCTCCTCACCCCGGCCCATTCGCTTCCACGGAACCCGTGCGATGCGCGCCTCAAAGGCCTCGGGTTCGCGCTTCTGCCATTCAAAGGAAGCTGGCGTTTCGGTCATTCCCGGGGCGACGGCGTTGACGCGGATACCGTACTTTGCCCACTCCACGCCCAAGGCCTTCGTGAGCCCTACGACCGCGTGCTTGGCAGCGGTGTAGCCGGCGTCGTTGGGCAGGGCAGCAAGGCCCGCGAGGGCTGCCAGATTGACGATGGCTCCCCGGTTGCGCGGAATCATGGAGGCGTTAGCGACTGCCTGGGACATGAAGAAGGTTGCCGTGAGGTTGACGCCAATCACTCGGTCCCAGGAGGCATACGCTTCTGCAGGCTGCATGTTCTCGCCGCCTGCATTGTTGACCAGAACGTCGATGGACCCGTGGTCCTCAACGATCTGCTGAACAGCCTTTGCGGCTCCTTCCCGGTCGGTGATATCAAACCCTGCGGCGGCAGCATTGCCGCCCAGCGAGTTGATTTCTGCAACGACCGCGTCCGCAGATTCCTGGTGAAGGTCGTTGATGAGTACCAGGGCACCTTCCTCCGCGAACTTGAGTGCGGTGGCTCGTCCGATGCCGCGGCCTGAACCGGTGATGAGTGCGACCTGCTCTTAAAACGTGACATTTAAGCTGGCCCTATCTTCTGCGTGGTGCGTATCCCTCATTGGATGCGCTGGAATGAGCAAATGCTCCAAACGCGACACCAGGGGCGAATATGTTGGTGTCGGCCTCGATCACTTCAGCACACGCATCGTACGTAAGTCAATAGGGTGCCGGCCGCCATCGTGATGGCCATGATCCCGGTCCGCCAGCGCCGTGAAGCTCGCAGCCTCGAGCGCCTGTTCTTGACCCGGAAGCATCCAAGGTCATGTTGTAAGGGTTTGCGGTTTGTGGGGCGTGCGTACATATTTTTTTTGATTGTGCCGAGAGTGGCGGGTGTTGCCGGGTTGCGGGTTGTGGGGCGGGGACCGTTGACTTACGTACGGATTCTGTGCTTAACTCGGGTTTAGTGAGGAGTTGATGCGGGGGTGCGGTGTTGCATTCCTTGCTGAAGGCCGTTCGTCCGGGGTGCCGCGGGCGGGCGGGGCGGCCCACCGACTTTGCGGTGCTGGCTGTTTTCCCGGTGTTCGTTTCCCGTGTGTGGGTTGCGGTGGTGTGGCCTTGTTTGTGTATTTACGGCATTCGTCCGGTATGTATTCCCTAGTGAAAGAGCTTTGACCCAATGGTGCGTACGCTCAAAGAAGTGATCAGTGAAAATTCTCCGCTGGTTGCCCCGCTTGCTTATGACGGGATTTCGGCCCGTCTTGTTCGGGATCTGAAGTTCCAGGCCGCGTATATCGGTAGTTACGCGGCTTCTGCTTCGAAGTATGGTGTGGCGGATATTGGTTTTGTCGGGCTTGAGGACATTGCCGATATGGTGCGCCGGATTGCCCCGATCGTGGATGTTCCGCTCATTGTTGATGGTGAGGGCGGGTTTGGGAACCCGATTCATGTCGCCCGCAGTGTTCAGGTGTTGGAGCGGGCGGGTGCGAGTGCGACCCATATTGAGGATCATGTGTTTGGTAAGCACCTGGGAACCCCGCAGGTGATCCCGCTCGGGCAGGCCGTTGACAAGATTAAGGCGGCGGTGGATGCCCGGAAGTCTGAGGACTTCTTGATTATCGGCCGTTCGGATGCGCTCCTGAGCGAAGGGGAAGAAGCCACCATCGACCGGTTGCTTGCGTTCCAGGAGGCTGGTGCGGATGTGTTGTTCCTTGCCAGGGCCCCGAAGCCGGGCGATGTTCTGAATAAGCGGCTCCGCGAGGAAGCCCGGGTGCCTATCCTGATGACCAATGGTCTGGGTTACAGCGCCAAGGAGATGGGTGAGCAGGGCGCGGATATTGTTCTTTACCCCACGCTGACGAATTTTGTTGCGGAGTCGGCCATGCGTCAGGCGCTCGAACTTCTCGCACGTGAGGGCTCCACGGTGGATATCGTCGAAGACTACGATGCCTTCGACGCCTTCCTGGGAGCAGAAGAGTACAAGGCCACGGCGCACAGGCTGGGCCTGCTCCCGCAGAGCTAGGCTGTGGCCTGCCGATTTTCGGCCGGCAGCCGCGCCCGGGGATGCCGCAGTACGGCCGGTGTCCCTGGCGCGGCGCGAGAAAGAACAAGCCAGATATTGACTGACGGATTAAGGATCGTTGCACCATGACTGAGACACAACGAGGTGACTTGAGGTTTTGCCTTTACACGTGCTTCGCCCCGGGCGGACCACTGGGCACGCCGTGGAACCACCCCGGGAATAAGGGATTTGATTACCTGAATCTCGATCATCAGACAAAGCTTGCGCAGGCCTTGGAGGCGGCGCGTTTTGACGCGATTTTCTGGGCGGACTTCAGCGGCGTGCATGACACGTACAAGTCCTCGCCCGCTACAGCGATCCGCGACGCGGTGGCGTTTCCGCTCGGTGACCCGCTTGTTCTGACCGCTGCCCTGGCAGGTGCCACAGAGAACCTCGGGTTCGCGTTCAGCGCGAACATGACCCAGCAGCATCCCTACTCGTTCGCTCGACGGGTCGCGACACTTGATCACCTGACGCGGGGGAGGGTGGCGTGGAACATCGTTACCTCATACCAGCCCTCCGCCTGGCGCAACTCCGGCTTTGATGACATGGAAGGGCACGCAAAACGATATGTGCGTGCGCAGGAGTACGTCGATGTGCTCAGGAAACTCCTCGTTGATTCCTGGGAAGACGGGGCGGTTGTCCGCGATATCGACCGGGGAATCTACGCGGACCCGGCGCGCGTGCATCCCATCGCACATGACGGGGAGTTCTATCGTGTGCCAGGAATCGGACTGACAGAGCCTTCCCCGCAGCGCATGCCGGTCACGTTCCAGGCAGGCAGTTCCAACGACGGCCGTGAGTTCTCGGCGCGTAACGCTGAGGCGATGTTCATCGGTACCAACTCCCCACAGGATGCTCAAACACTGATAAGCGACATGACCGGGAGGCTCTCGGCGAACGGCCGCAGCAGAGAAGACATCGTGTTCCTGCAATACATGGCCGTTCATGTGGTGAGCACCGAAGAAGAAGCCAAGCGTAAGCATGAGGAGCTCGACGAACAAGCAGGTTCCGAAGCCGCTATCGCATTCGCCAGCTCTACCATGGGCACCGACCTGTCACAGATCGACCTCGACAAGCCGCTGGCGGAACATAATACCGACTCCATGCAGGGAATACTCAAAGGATTCGCTGAGTCCGCGGAAGACAAGTCATGGACATTCCGCGACATGGTCCGCAAAATCGGCTCGGACCGGATCGTCGGCACCCCGGAGCATATCGCCGACGAACTGCAGAAATGGAGCGACGCCGGCGTGGACGGCATCAACATCAACACCCAGGACGTTGAGAACACCTACACCTTCCTCGAACACGCAGTACCCGTCCTGCAGCAGCGCGGCCTCATGCAGCGCGAGTACCGCAACGGAACCCTCCGCGACAAACTGTTCAGGCGCTAACCCGCCGAACAACCACGAAAAACGCCCGGCCCCTCCACCCACCCCTGGAGGGGCCACAGGCACGCACCCCGGACGACCAGGCTAGTAGCTCAGGTCGGACGCCTAACGCAATTTCGACGCCGCATGCCTCGGTCGGCGAAGGCTGGAAAACCGCGACCGAACACCCTTGGCAGCCTGGGCTTTACTAAGACTGCCTTCACATTATCTGCCCCGCCAACATTCAGGAAAGAATCAACATGGCGTCCCCATTTCTGCTCAGTGTTCCCGACGAAGCGTTCCGGCAATCTCTTGGTCCGCTCCCTGCCGGCGTGGATGTTGCCGTTTGGGAGATGCAGGGGGCCTGGGCCGGGATGACGTGCCGGACATCGTAGTGTTGCCGTACCAGAGGGAACTGGAGGCTCTGCCTCACCTGCGCGATCTTCGCCCACGGCTGATCCAAACGCAGACAATTGGCTATGACGGTTTTGGCGCGGCGATGGCACCGGGACAGGTAGTTGCCAACGCAAGTTCCGTTCATGAAACGTCTACCGCCGAGCTCACCATGGCATTAGTCCTTGCATCACAGCGGGGACTTCCGGAAATCATTCGCGTGGGACCGAACCGGGCACGTCGGTGGCATCCCTCCCTTGCCGACCGGTCAGTGCTGCTGATCGGCTACGGCGGGGTAGGACGTGCCATCGAAAGCAGGCTTGCGCCTTTTGAAGTGGAGCTCACAAGGGTTGCGGGCCGTCGGCGCGAGGATGGCAGGGGTGTGGTGCATGGGGTTGCGGAACTGCCCCGGCTGCTTCCGGACGCAGAGATAGTCATCGTCTGCGTGCCGCTGAACGACACTACCGTGGGACTGATTGATGATGCCTTCCTCAGGGCAATGCCTGACGATGCTCTCCTGGTTAACGTCGCCCGCGGCAAAGTGGCTGACACCGCTGCGTTGACCCGGCATGCGCAGCTCGGTCGCCTGCGGTTGGCCTTGGACGTCACCGAGCCTGAACCGCTCCCGGATGACCATGCCCTGCTCAGTCTGCCAAACGTGCTCATCACCCCGCATGTCGGTGGAGCGTCTTCGTCCATGGGGCCACGCATGGCCCGCTTGCTCCACACCCAAATCAACTACCTGCGTGCAGGCCAGGAACCAACCAACATCGTCCTGCACACCTAGCCCTATCCGCCGTCCCCATGGAGGCTCCCCTCATGACCCCTGCCTAGCCGTTGCCCGTCCAGGATCTCGCCGCTAAGGCCGACGAGATCCGGGTTTCGATCCGCTTTTAGTAACCACTGGGGCAACATTTAGTGGAGGCATTCACTTAGAGGGATGTGCTCCACACGATCGAAAGGATTACCCATGACCCCCTCGTCCACCGCCTCAGCCCTGCGCGGTGTCGGCGGTTTCGCCGTCGCTGCCGGGACACTGTTAGTTGCCGCCGGAGCCGGCGCCTGGGTCACGGTTACAAAGCAACTTCAAGCGGAGAAGATTGACGTGCCAAGCGATGCCCCGGTACTCGCTGGGAAGCGCGTGCAGGGTCCGGCGACGGCCTACGTCCAGGCGCTCGTCATTAAACGCCATGCCGAGCGCGGGGCGGGCGGCCGCACTTTCGCCGACATCAGCAACGCTATCCGTAGAGTAGACGGCGGCAGTGACGAGGCCGCCGAACTGCGCAAGCAGAGCGTCGCCCTCTCGACGGCGGCCTCGCTGCGCACCTCCCTCATGACCTCCGTGCTCGCCTACGGTGTCAGCGCATTCGCCGCCGGCCTCGGCGCCTTCTTCCTCCTCGCCGGCTCCTTCCTGCGTCGCGCCGGTAGGTGATTGGCACCACACGCTGAGATGTTCAGCGATACGACATGCTCCGCCGCCCGTGCGGTTTAGCGGGGGAACTTTGTCCGCGCGGCCTTCGGCTTTGACTCCCTCCGTGCTCGCCTGAAGGAGTGTGTAATCATCGGCCTTGTTTTGGGCGACGAACACGAGTTAGTCCCCGACATGGCGGCTGCACGCCAGGCGGGTTGATCGTTCGGGTTTTTGCGGGAAGAATCCGGCATCGGCCGGCATCGGTCACGACGTAGTGATGATGTGCCTCGCCTACCCATGGCGAGAGCACGAAGTTGGCCATGGGGAAGCCCTCTCCGGCGAAAACCGGAGCTGTCTTTCACGACTTCCACACCCACGCCTTACGGGGTCAGCCCTTGCCTAGAGCACGCAGGCCATCAAGGTTGCGGGCTGGTGATCCCTGCGATGCACCACCACGATGTCCCCGTCGCCAACCCAGGAACATCACCCCAAGTCAGCGCAACGGGTGTCGATGCATCTGCGAGGTGCAAGCCTAGTCAGATCCAACCGCGTGCCCGGGTCACTAGAGTAGTTCGTCGATTCATAGGGTGGCTACTCCTGTCTGTCAGCGAACCGGGAGCTGATGCGCCAACGCCCGTCCGGGCATTTCCTAAAAGAATCGGTATAGGTGCCCATAGCCAGGACAAAGGGGTTTGGACCAATGGGCGTTCGGGCCCGCAGGGTGGCTTCCACGTCGTAGGATTCCGGAAAAGCATCGACACGGATCCAGTAACTTAGGGCGGATGCGGAGTCACCCGACACCGTCAGACGGGAGTTGGTGACAATGTGCTTGTGGTAGGACTCGGGAGCTCTCGTATGGACCTCAGCGAAGCGCCTGAGCTCGGCGCTGCCCGACACGAACTTTTTGACGCCGTTTCGACGAATCGATTCCCAGGTGCCGTCAGGGGTGAAGCAATCTACGAAAGAGTCTTCATCACCTGTGTCGATAGCAAGCGCGTACTGGAAAATGACGCGCAGGATGTCTCGTTCGGCAAGCAGCAATTGCAACTGCTCCTCTAGGGCATCAGATTCGGCGCTCACAATGAATTCCTCTCGTGTGGGTTTCTGACCTCGGCTGGGTCTTTCATGACGTTGGCTTCACCCAGCGCTGTTTAGGTTGGATCGGTCGGCGACTTCTCGAGGGCCAATATCGCCCGGCGGACTGGACCGGTCGCCACACGGGTGGTGGGCAGGGTGGGCGACGGGGCCGGCTCGCGGATCGACGCTGACATCTTCTGCGCTCTGGACCATCGTGGTCACATGAAGAACCCCGACGACGAGTCAATCAGTCGGTGCCCGCCTTGGGGGAATCGTTGTTCCCTGGTCCCGACACTCCGTCAGGAAGGACTCGCGTGGTATCGACGACAACGACGCGGTGGACGATGAGCCACGTCCCGCCGCGGCGCTCGAATCGATCCAGATACGTGCCAGAAGCCCTGGATACTGGCTGTATGGCCGCCCAATCTAGGCGGCCCCACCGATTACTGGATTTCGGACCTCCCGCCGACACGCCGCTTAAACCCGCCGGTCCGGCTAGTCAAAATGCGGTGGCGCATTGAACACCACTACAGGGAACTCTAAAGCGCGCTCGACCTCTCCCGCTTCGAAAGACGAACCTTCACCCGCGGGCACCGGCCCGTCACCCTCGTCACCGCAGCCCACCTTCTCATCACCCTGCCGCGCGTCACAACCCCAAAGCAACTGGGGCAGCCTGAGCCTGCACGCCTTCCTCAAAGTACGCCGAAAAGTGATCGCCGCCTGGCTCCGTCACTGCCCCCACTGCCGCCAAAGAGCAAAGCCCCAGCTCATCGTCTTCCAGCTTCCGCTAGCGGCCACCATGCAGCAGTTTCCTAAGCGTTTGCTACCACGGAATGAAGTCCAGTCTGGTGCGTTCCTGGCGGACCGTCTTAATTTTCCACTGCCCATCGATGCGCTCATAGGTGTCGTGGTAGAAGCCGTAACCGACGATTTCCTTGAACGGGGACCCCTCTTTGAAAAGAAGCAGATCGACCATCGGCCAGATTCCGCTACCACTCGTCGGACCGGTGATCTCGATCTCGGGGACACTGGCGTGGTGGACCGATACTATGTCTACAAGAGCGGCACGGTTACTGCTGATGACATTGTCAACCCCGCGGATTACCTCGTCCGTCCCCGGCGCCAAATTGAAGCCGCTGACGGGGTCCGTTACAACACCACGGGCATCAAACACGACATCATCCGCAAAGACACTGCGAAGCAGGTCGTAGTCCTTGGTATCGGTTGCCCTGAAGTATCGAGCCTTTACGAGCTTGATGCCTTCGATTGCTTCCAGTCTGGTAATGGGATCCACCCCGCCTCTTTCCATGTTGTCCATAGTTGCGCCGTCGAGATCAGGGACCGGACCGGGCCGTGAGCGCCGGACCGTCGGGTTGGACGGTCTTCGTGAGTCGACGGTCTCAAGGGACTGCATCTTTGCGTCTTAGCCCCGTGGCCTTTGAGATCTCAATTACACACACTAACCGTACGTAAGTCAATCCCTTTCAGGGTGTTAGTGCCGACTGGCTCCTATTATCGTGCAGGCCTCGGCTCGATGGACGAGCATCGCGCAGGTCTATATTGATGCGCGTCACCGGGAGAGGACGGGATCGATCAGATCGTGCTCGGCTGTCCGCTCGGGAACTGACCACGGGCGAAATGCCCGCACATTGCGAGGAGGTTTATGGCGCCAAGGTCACCAAAGTCACCATCAGCCGCATCAAGGAGAAGGTCGCGGGGGAGCAGGCCGGATGGTCGTCCCGGCCGACGGATCGTTATATCCGGTGCTGTTCGTTGACGCGGTCGTCGATTTTGGTCCGTGACGGGCAGGTGCGCAATACCCCGTTCTGCGTGGTCATGGGCGTTACAACCAGCGGGGAGCGGGAGATTTTGGGGTCTGGGCCGGCGACGAGGTGCATCAGATCACGGAGCTGCGGCGTCCCCTTCCTCGCAGGCCGTGAGGGCTATTGCCAGTTCCTCGATCTAATTTTCAAGGGTGCCCTGCATCAGCTCGGCCAGGAACACATCCAATTGCCGGCTGATGCTGTTGTCCGCGTCCACGGGCGTGACCGGGTGTGTCTGTTCTAGGTAGAGACCTTCCCAGGGTGAGCACTGGAACTCGTCTACCGCCGGGGCCGCTGCTGGCTGCTGCGGTTTATCCGTAATGCAAGCGGGGCTGTCCGTGCGCAGGGCAAAGTTGCTGCGGTGGCGGAATGCCCTAAAGATGGCGCGGTGCCCGATGGAGATCGGCATTGGTTTCCTTCTTCTGATGGCCCTGCAAAGACTGTCTTCCGGCCCTCGGTAGTTGTGTTTGGTGGTGGAAAAAGCGCTGGACAAGGCGGTGGGGCGACGGATCTCATGTGTACGGAGCGTAGACCTCATTGCCGTTGGCTCGTTCCACCATTTGTCGCGGCTCCACACCGCTGGCGGCAATCCAGAGAACATTGTTGTCGGCAGTGACTGCCTCTACTGTTCCTGCCCTGATGGTTATCCTGCCTCGCCTTATCTCGACGTGTTGTCCCAGTGTGCGCTGCCAGTCGGGTTGCCAGTGAAGTTCCACGTCCTGTAATCCTTCGTGGTTAATTGATGTCGATCGATTGGGCGTCGACGAGTTCGCGGAATTTAGAGCCGTGCCAGATAAGCGGCTCGTTGTCGCCCACACCAAGCTTGTGTACTTCGAGCAGGACCATCCAGTGGTCACCCGCCCCGGTAACTTCGTGGATCGAGCACTCGAGCCACAGCGCCGCGTCTTCGATGAAGACCGAACCGGATTCATTGACCTCGATCGCGACCTGCTCGAATCGGGCAGCGCGGTCCTTGCTTGCGAGCTTGCGCGTTAGCCCTCCCTGGCCCTTGCCGAAGATTGAAACGCCGAGAGAGGGGGCACTTTTGATATGCTCCCAGGTTTCGGATGTCTTTTGCACCGCGACCGAAACGAGGCACGGTTCGAGTGAGACGCCAACCATGAACGACGATGCGACGAGCGCGTGTTTCTCGTCGTCGATGTCCACCGCGAGCACCGCTACACCGGATGGGAAATGAGAAAAAGCCTTTCGCACCAGCATCGGGTCCTCGCTGAAGGCACTCACCCTGGGTTCGGTTGCCAGTTCCTGTGTCATGAAATCTAGTCCTTTCAGAAGAGGCATGCCCTCTGCTTGGCGGCCACCACGGTGACCGAGAGTGAATTCGTGCATAGCCCCTGCCGCCGGCGGCGCGGCAGAGCGAGGTTGCCAAAGTTGTTGTCTACAGGTCAGCCATTCCTACCTGCATGGAGCCGGGCTTATGAAGCGACCGGCAAGGAGGTCCTGATTCGTACACCGACGAAAGCGGTGTGGGGGTCTTCACTGCCGAAGTGCCGGACAGAGCATCGTCGACTCAGCCAGCGCCGCCGGTAACCAGGATCTACTTTCCGGCGATTAGGAATGACATATTCGTGCTTCTTCCTTAGACGACTGTGTCTATTTGTCTTTAAAGCGTTTACACCCGCAACCCAAAACGAGCAGCGGATCTGCAACCGACCGCGACATCGAATCCCCTGCAGTGATCCGGGTCTCATGAATTATTTCAGCACGAAGATCGTACGTAAGTCAAGAGTTCGGTCTTCTTTGTGCGGCAATTATGCAAACACTTGTGCGGTATCCAGGCACTATGCGTACGCAATCCAGTGGATGGAGGTGGCTCCGGTTGGTACTCCTGTTTTCGATCGTTAGTACCGCATCGTCCTAGCATCGGCACTGCCCCCCGATCTACCTGCAGGCCTCTGTCGCTCGTGTCGGCATTAGCCGAAGAAGATAGCCCTGTTGTTTCCCGAGAGCCGGAAGGTGGACAGGGTGACACAGGGACACCCGGGCTTCGATCGGATGTCGGCTCGGTGCGGGAAAACCGTCACTTCACCCTACAGCGGGCCTGGAGCAGGTATTTGGCTTCGACTACGGCCAACGGAGGGAAGTAACGGGTATTCGCACTGCTCAGGTAGGCGAAGTGGTGGGAATGCTCCACCACGAGCCGGGCCGGGCGATGGTTGTGGACTGGGCCGGGGCCACCCCGGGTCGTAGTGCAATCACCGGGGAGGGTGACGGAGGTCTATCGGTTCACGGCGGTGCTGCCGTAGGCCGGGCCAGTGTCTGCCATGGGCTGACCGCGGATATTCTCCGCGCCCAGTGGCTCTTCACGTCCGCTGTTCTACCGCAGTCTTGTATTCCAACAACTCGGAGCTCGTATACCCTGGGTCTTCTTCGGCTACACAATCCTTGTTTCGCGATGTCGAGAGGTGGCCTGTTGCCTGCAGCACATCGTCCAGCCAACTCACGCGGTTGATGAAACGCCTCCCCTTTCGCGCGGTTGTCCACCGATAAGAATCGTGTTCCCAGTTGAGGCGAAGCCGTCGGCGGTTTGTCGCAGCTGTGAACGTGTGCACAAGCCACGGCGCTCCGACGCCGTCGACGAGCACCAGTGTTGGCCCTTGCCGGAGTTCCAAGACGTCCTTGACATCCAAGCCGGCTTCTTCGGAGAGCTCATCAAAAGCCTGTTGGGCCGGTGTTACTCCCGGCTCGACGAAACCACTGATGCAATGCCACATCCCGCTGTCATGACCGAGCCGCCGGCTTCTCCTGAACAGCGCAATCCTGCCTCGCCATTCGATAACGGCCGCGACTACGACGCGCTCAGGAGGGATGTCAGTCCTGAGGTCATGTTCACTCGTCAGAACCGGGGGCACGTCGATGATGCTCATATTGTTTCCCTATGACCATGCTTAGCCGGTAGCTTTGCTCCTTCGCGCTTTCGCGTGCCAGCTCTCCAGTGCGCGACTGCACTGGATGAGCGCCACGTCAGGAGTGAGCGCTGTGTTCGGGGGTGTGGCATGGAGGGGCGCCCGGCTTTCTTATTCGGATGCAATGAACGAGTTATGCGACGCGCGGCACGAGCCGCGCGCAAGCCGAGTACCGCCCCGCCCCCTGGGGGAGGTGGTGGTTAGGAGTTGTAGCCGACGGTTACGGCGAGGAAGGTGCAGTCTTCGTCGTAGGGGTTTTTCCAGGCGTGCGGAACGCCTGCCAGGACGAGGAGGTCGCCCGGGACAAGTGTGTGCTTTTTTGCCGCCGGGTAGTTCGAGGTCGATTTTGCCGGAGAGGACGACTTCGTAGTCGATGGTGTCGGTTGCGTGCATCGCGGCGTCGCCTTGGTGTCCGGTCTCTTTGTGCGCGCCGGTGGATGCGGCGTCCAATTTACCGGCTGAGTTGGCCGGGAACCGCACGATACCGAAGGTGGATCCGTTGCGGGTGGCGTTATTCATGGTCGTTGCGATTGAACCCGGGGTTTCTGCGGAGTGGCCGTCGTCTACGCGCCAGTACCAGGCGCCTTCGACAATGCCGGGCTGGTCGACGACGGCTTCAGGCTTGTCGCCGATGAAGAAGTCCGGCTCGCCGGCTTCGTTGGGTTTGGCTACGACGAGGTTCCAGTTACGGACTTCAGGGAAGGTCATTGGTGCTCCATTGCTCGAAGGTGTGGTGAAGATCTGCGCTGGCCGCGTCGATGCGCCCGGCGCTGCGCCTCACGGCGCATCAGACAGGTGCTTCAATGTGGTGGTTCGTCGAGGTCACGGACCGGACGGGACCGGGCCGCGGGCTCCGGGCCATCGGGCTGGACGGTCTTCGTGAGTCGACGGTCTGCAGGGACTGCATCTTTGCGTCCTAGCCCCATGGCCTGTGAGATCTCAATTACACACACTCACCGTACGTAAGTCAATCCTTTTTCTGGTTCGGTCACGTTGGGCGGTTTCGCTCATGACCACAGCGCTTTGCGGTTCATGCCCCTATTTGCCCGGCGATCACGGCGGCGCTGTCGGGCGGGGGCGTGGAAACGGCCTAAAGTGTATGGGTAAGGGAGTTCAGTGGGAATGCGCATCTGAGTCCGGGGACCTCAGGGTGTTGTATCCAGGCAGGCCTCCGCACATGGAGTTTGGCCTGGAATTGAACGTCGAGCGTACGGGCTGGTGGGATTGAGGAGCAGTCTGGTCTATGACCAAAACAAGAAGCGAGAAGGTTGAGCAGAAGGCGCGGATGGGCAGGCCCCGTGACGGCTCGATCCGCAGGAAGGTCATCGACGCAGCCATTGAGTGCTATGAGGAGTTGGGCTGGAGCGGTTTCAATTTCGAGGCGGTCAGTGTCAGGGCCAAGGTTGGTAGGCCTGCCCTGTACCGTCGTTGGTCCAATCGTGAAGAGTTGCTCATTGATGCCTTTCGCGAGTTGACTCCGGCGCTGCCGGCCGCTCCGGACCATGGCAATGTCCGTGAGGACTTGACCGAGGTAGCCATGGAGTACCGGCGGGTCATGCTGGGAGCCCGCGGGCGCGCAGGTGTGCGGTTGTTCATAGAACAGGAAGCCACCGCCGATGTGTTTCACGCGGTTGCTGCCGAGATTTCGGCTTATCGGAACTCACTGATCGTGGAGACGCTCAAGCGGGGACAGTCCCGGGGCGAGGTCCGCAGCGATGCGGACCTTCAAGTAGCCACTGAACTGCTGATCGGGGCTTTGATGCTTGACGCGCTCTACGCCCCGGGCCCGTATCAGGTCCGCGGCATCGTTGCGAAAACGGTCGACATGCTCCTGAGGGGACTGGGCAACAATCCCGTGGACCGGGACACTACAGAAGCCACCGGCGATCCCGTCTAGGTCTTCCGCGGTAACAAGGAACAAGGGCGATCGAGGGAACCGCCCCCCGTTGACCCCGTCCACCGCGCCACCGCGAAAGTACCTGGCCACCCCGCGTCAGGCCACCAGACCAACGCGAAAACCCCCTGCATCCGCACATATCGGCCAGTCGCCTCCAATTCGGGGGCGGCGTTCCAGTCTACGTGGCAGCCTTGGCTGCGTCGATGTGGGTCTGGACGATTGCTCCGTAGTACTCCACGAGTTCGTCAAGGTCCCGGCCGTCGAAGAGGCCTAGAGTGCGGATGGCCTCTCCGAACCCGGTCATGAGGCAAATCACGGTGGAGGCAAAGCGGCGGTCCTGGGTAGGGTCCCCGATGAGTCGGGTGATGGCATCGAGGTAACGTTCGCGGATTTCGGCCCGTGCAGCGTGGGGGTCGGGGGAGTCCAGCACGGCCAGGGCGATGTTAGCCCATGGCTCCTGCATTCCGCGTTCTCGTCTCATCAGCACCCGGAAGACGAGGGCTCTGCCCAGTTCCGCTATCGGGACGTCCGGTTCGGCTAGCAATGACTCTTCCGGTTGCACAGCCGCATAAAGATTTTCCTTGGAAAGGAACAGCTTCATGACCAGGGAGGCTGACACGCCGGCGTCGGCAGCGATCTCGCGCACGGTGACGGCGCGGTAGCCGCGTTCCCCGAAAAGCCGGCTGGCGGAATGGATGATCGCGTCATGGCTGGGGCCGCTCACGTTCCCACCCGCTCACCGGCGGTGTCCTCCACGGGTGGGGCCTCGAAATCCACGGTGATGGATCGGATGTCCACGGTGACCTTTTGTGCCATAGCCTCCTGCGTCACCGGGTGAAGCATGGTCAGGACATATCGGCCGGCTACGGGAAGCGGAAAGGCATACCCGCCGTCGCCATCCGTGCGGGTGGCGCCTACATGCCCGCCACCGGCTTCAAGGAGTGTCACCACCGCCCTGGATACAGACGTGCCACCGGCGCTGACCGTCCCCTGTAGCTGCAGCCGCTCCCGGAGCATGAAGTTTTGTTGAAGGGTGCGGCCGTCGAAGTCAAAGACTTCTGCCATGGGCGCCCAACCGCCGGCATTAGCCACCATGAGATACTTTCCCGCACCGGGGAGCGCCACAGAGTAGTTGCCCTCCGTGTCTACGCGGCTCCAGTCCACCGGATCGCCGTCGGTCTTCAAAACTGTCACGACGGCGGGGATGAGGGGGCGGTGATCGGGTGCCAGGACGCGTCCCTGGACCACCAGTTCGACGGCACCGATGTCGGAGGCTGGCGGGCGGTGGACCCCGGCGGCGCGGGGTATGAAGACTGCGGCCAGCATCGAGGCTGCTGAGGCCCCGGCCGCCAGCCAGAAAATGTCCTTGAATGCGTCGAATGACGGAAGGCGGGTGTCGCCGACTGTCATGGTGACGGAGGTTAGGACTGCGGCGATGGCGGCACTGGATGTCGAGGTGCCAATGGCGCGGACCAGGTTGTTCAGGCCGTTCGCGGAGGCCGTTTCGGTGATGGGAACGGCACTCATGATCAGGGTGGGCGTGGCTGCATAGGCAATGGCCGTGCCTACTCCCACCACAGTGGAACCTACAATTACCCAGGCGATGGAGTCATCAAAAAAACGCGGCCCACATAGCCCGCAATCATCACTAGCGCCCCTGTCATGAGTGCCGTCTTGCCGCCGAAGATCCTGATGATGCGTCCGGACAGCGGTGCGAAAACCACCATGGCCAAGCCGGAGGGCACCATACACAAGCCGGCAGTAATCACATTAAGTTCAAAGCCGTAGCCCGTAACGACGGGAAGCTGGAGCTGCTGCGTGGTGACGAGCATATTGGCGAACATTGAAAAGCCGATGAGCAGCGAGGCGAGGTTGGTCATGAGTACGGGGCGGCGGGCGGATGTCCGCAGGTCCACCATCGGCTGACGGACTTTGAGTTCATACGGGATCCAGGCGGCCAGCAGTATGACCGTTGCGAGGAACAGGAGTAAGACTGGTTCGGACCCCCAGCCCCAGGTGCCCCCTTTGGTGATCGCCAGCAGGAGTGCAATCAGCGCGCCAGAGAGCAATGCCGCCCCTGCGTAGTCGAAAGTTCCGTGGGTGCGGACCTTTGACTCCGGGACCACCAGCACCACCGCAAGGAGCAACGGGACGCCTGCAGCAGCGGAGACCCAGAAGATCGAGGCCCACCCCAGGCTTTCGTAAAGGACTCCTGCCAGAGGCAGGCCCAAGGCGCTGCCAATCCCCAGCGTGGCGCTCATCAAAGCAACCGCGGAGCCCATCTTCTCCTTGGGCAGTTCATCGCGCATGATGCTGATGGCCACCGGAATCAGGGCTGACGCAAACCCCTGAAGGGCCCGGCCGATGACCAGCCACAGAAAGGAACCGCCGACGGCTGCCACGACCGACCCCGCCACCATGACGGCCAGGCACAGAACCATCATCTTGCGCTTGCCGTACATGTCTGCGCTGCGGGAAACGATGGGTGTTGCCACGGCACTGGAAAGCAGTGTGGCGGTGACCAGCCAGGAGGCGTCATCGGCAGTCACACCCAGGATCACGGGGAAGTCGGGAAGAAGCGGAATCACTAGTGTCTGCATCAACGCCACCAGGGTGCCGCTAAGAGCCAGGACCGCAGTGATGGCGGACGGCGACGGACGCCGTCGCGATTGGAAAGTGAGGGAACGCGGCATCGGCTGCTTCCATATAAGTTGATGGTGAACGCTTGTTCACCCCTAAGTAAAAGCGATGTACAGCCGTAGCCGCAACGGCGGGGTCTACGTGTTGCACCAGATGTACATCCTGCTCGCCATCTCCAGCACACATGACCGGCTAAACGCCGTCTTTCTGAGCAATCAAGATTGGCGCCTATGACGGAGCAGAACGCGGGTGCTCGTCTGCGGCGACATCGCCCATGCCCTGGCCGATTCCTCAGGTCCTGACCAGGTTGGACACTTCGAATGGTCGGCTTAAGGAGATGGCTCTGAGCTCCCTTTGACCTGCCTTCCTATACAATCGCACCGCGAATCGGGCGCGCGGTGAACGCCCCGAGCGGTCGCCGAAACAGTCCCTCTGAGGGGCTCCCGCCTGTTCCAAAATGCGTGTGCGGAGTGGCGTGGCTAGTGTGGGATTGGCTGGCAGAGTTGGTGCAGGCAGCCCACGTCGATGACTTGATCAGAAGATGGTCCGCGGCCAGCGGCTGATTCGAGTTGATGCAGGCGCCTTCGCTGCGGGTTCGCGGCGGGGAAAGCCGCCCGCTACGATGGCACTGCGATTGATGCCCTAGTAGACTCCAAATTCCGTTGGGGTGCCCCCTAAAGCTGCGCCATGCAGAGTTCTGTGGCTCCGATGACATCAAGCATTCCGTCAAGTTCCACGGACGGTAGCTGGAACCGAGAGCGTGCAGGAGTAAGGAACGTGACCACAACGCACAGAGCGAAGGGCGAAGAGGGAGTGCGCCTCGGCAGACCACGCGACGGGGCACTGGATAAGAAGGTCATCGATGCCGCCATTCATTGCTATGCGGAGCGGGGCTGGAGCGGCTTCAATTTCGAGGCTGTAAGCGTAAAAGCCTCGGTCGGTCGGCGCGCTTTGTACCTGCGATGGTCTAGTCGCGAGGAACTGCTCATTGACGCCTTCCGGGAATCAACGCGTCCGCTGCGTGTCGGCACTCACGGACATGTACGGGACGACCTAATCGAAATCGCGTTGGCGCACCGGCAGCTTCTGGCAAGCCCGCGCGGGCGCGCAGGATGGCGCTTGGCCATGGAGAAGGAGGCTGTTGGTGAGGTATACCGGACGGTATCCGCCGAAACAACAAAGCAGCGAGACTTGTTAATTCTGGAATCCTTGAGGCGGGGCCAGTTGCGCGGCCAGGTCCGTTCCGATGCGGACATCCACGTATCCCATCGACTGCTCGTTGGCGGCGTGACCCTTGATTCCATCAGCTACGACAAGACGCCTCAGCAGATTCGTAGCACCGTTAAGACCTTGGTCGACATTGTATTGAGTGGCATAAGTCCCCAACCATGCCTCAATGGGACGTCCTGACGCGGTGACGAATCTTCAGTAGCTCTAGCAACTATGAGAGGTGTGCACTGTTCAACAACGCAGCGCACGCTCACGTGGGCTGCGGTCGGGGCTAAGTGGCCGTGATCAAACGCATCACTGATTTCTGACCTCGCTGTCGGCTTTCTCAGTGCCGCTTTCGAATGTCCGCGTAAATAATCATATTGACTGCGCGGTGGGCGCTGTTACGGCTTCCGGATGATAACCCGATCTGCGTCGGTAAACGCTTGGGAGATCGTCTCCGGAGGATATCTGGGGCGGGCGCGAACAGCCGGAGGCCGAATCATTCGGGCCTTAAAGAACAGGACGGCCGAGCCCATATCTGGGAGCTCGGCCGTCCTGGATGCGTTAGGGCATCACGTAGGTAGCGGGCCGGACTGAACCTGCGGCCCTTGGAAGGACGCGTGAACGCCGGTCCGCGGGTGACGGGACGCTGCCGCGGTGCCCGTCAAGGCCCTACTGGGGTCGGATCGAGTGGCCAGGGTTGAGGGCCATTTGGCCGCCATCGACAGGAATCGTGTGGCCCGTGATGAAGGACGCGTCCTCGGAGGCCAGGAACAGAATGGCAGCAGCCTGTTCTTCATCCCGGCCCATGCGCTTCCACGGAACCCTCGCGATGCGTGCCTCAAAGGCCTCGGGTTCGCGCTTCTGCCATTCCAGGGAAGCCGGCGTTTCGGTCATTCCCGGGGAAACGGCGTTGACGCGGATACCGTACTTCGCCCATTCCACGCCCAAGGCCTTCGTGAGCCCCACAACCCCGTGCTTGGCGGCGGTGTAGCCGGCGTCGTTGGGCAGGGCAGCAAGGCCCGCGAGGGACGACAGGTTGACGATGGCTCCCCGGTTGCGCGGGATCATGGAAGCGTTAGCGACTGCCTGGGACATGAAGAATGTTGCCGTGAGGTTCACGCCAATCACTCGGTCCCATGAGGCATACGCTTCTGCAGGCTGCATGTTCTCGCCGCCTGCATTGTTGACCAGAACGTCGATGGACCCGTGGTCCTCAACGATCTGCTGAACAGCCTTTGCGGCTACTTCCCGGTCGGTGATATCAAACCCTGCGGCGGCAGCATTGCCGCCCAGCGAGTTGATTTCTGCAACGACCGAGTTCACGAATTCCTCATGCAGATCATTGATGAGTACGAAGGCACCTTCCTCCGCGAACTTCAGTGCAGTGGCTCGTCCGATGCCGCGGCCTGAACCGGTGATGAGTGCGACTTGGTCTTAAAACGTGACATTTATGCTGGCCTTACCCTTCTCTGTGGCGCGCATCCCTCATTGGATGCGCTGTATCTGAGCAGATGCTCCAAACGCGACACCAGGGCGATTGTATTGGTGTCGGCCTCGATCACTTCAGCACACGGATCGTACGTAAGTCAATAGCCTAGACAGATCAGGCGCAACGGGCTGTGCTCCCGGGGGACGCTGTGGATGTGTGGCAATTCTGCTGGTCCGGGCAGCGGCTCACCGCACGCACCACGGCGAAAGCTTCACGCGTTGGCGACTGCTGCTCAGTACGCGGTCGTGGGCGCGCGACTCGGATTCAGCGGCAGGGCACGTCCTCTATCGCTACACGCGAGTTCCGCATGGACTGGACGAACGCCCTCCTCAGCGTATCTAGAGTGCCTGTTCAGTAAGTGTCAGCTTGCAGTTGACTTTGTGTCACCGCTCACTATAGTTACTTGCACGAGCACCAAGTAACTAGACCGAAGCTATCGAGCTTCGCCGTCGTGCTTACCGGACCATGAAGGTGCGGTTACTCAATGAGGAGAAGAGGAAACATGTCAGAGTACGGTGACCAGATCAATGTCACTCTTGACGATGATGTTCTGACTATCGAGATCGACAAGATGGACGCCAGCTCGCACATCGGATTGCCGATGGCGCTCCGTGACGCTCACCAGTCGGAAGCGAAGTTTGTGGTCATCACCGGCAAGGACCGTAAGTTCCTGAGCCCGGAGTCTTACGACCACGAGTGGATCAAGACGATCAACTCCTACGGATACGTCGAGCAGATCCTGCGTGAGAGCGAAGACACGCTTCGTCACTCCATCTCGCTCGATAAGCCCACGATCGCGAAGGTCTGGGCACCCGGTGCGCATCAGCTCGGGGCATCCATCGCCTTGGCGTGCGACTTCATCATCGCGGCCGACGACGCCACATTCAGCGACCCGCACCTTTCGGGATTCGGTCTTCCGCCGGGGGACGGTGGTTTTGTGCTGTGGCCGAACCGCGTCGGGATGACCCGTGCCAAGGAGTTCCTGATGCTGGATCGCGTGGCGACCGCACAGGAGGCGGTGGAGATAGGGCTCATCAACAAGGCTGTCCCGGCCGACGAGCTGGACGCCGAGGTCGACAAGCTCCTCGCGAAGCTGCGGTCCTTCGACTACAGCTCGCTCCGCCTCACCAAGCACGTTCTCAATAATTACGCAAAGCAGGACATGCTCACGGTCGGACACCCGGGCATTGCTTGGGAAACCATGCGCTTCGTTGGCAAGATCTCCGAGGGCAAATCGGGTGGCGAGTGAAGGGTCTGCGCGGCGGCCGGTCCGGCCACGGCGCTGCCCGAGCTCGATCCGCGACGTGAAGATCGGTAGAACACATGGATGACCACGACCTCCTGGTCCAACTGAAAGCGGAACGCGACATTGCGAGAGTCGTTACTCTCGCAGCGCGTGCGTCCGACCGTAAAGATTTCGAGATGCGGCGCGCGTGTTTTCACCCTGACGCCGTCGAGGACCACGGTCATTTCAGCGGAACTATCGACGACTCGATCGCGTTCCTCGAGCCGCACCACGAGAACTACGACATGTTCCTGCACTTCATCGCCACTCCGTCGATTGAGGTCGAGGGGAAGCGTGCATACGCAGAGACGTATGCCATCGTGGTCACTCAACTGAAGCAGCACCAGGTGTACACGTTGAGCGCTTCGCCTTCTGCCATGATCGGGTGCCGATTCCTCGATGAGTTCGAGGAGCGCGATGGTGTGTGGAAGATCGCCAAGCGCACGGTCGCATTCGAATGGTCCAAGACCGACTGGACCACACCGCCGAAGGCTCCCGGCGCGCCTGGGAGCACGGGGGCGCAGCCGTCGCGATCGAGCGAGGATTTCGTCTACGGACTCGGCGACGGAATCCTTGTCAAGGCGCCGGGGAATCGCGCCTGACCCCAGGTTCGCATACGGGTACCGCCTTGCCATGCAGGTTGGAGGCCAGCGTTCGCCGGCCTCCAACCTGTGGTTTAACACTTGGGGCACGCTAGAAGTTGCAGGTTTCCACGGTCACGTGCGCCGTGATGGCGCTGAGCCGGAAAACGGTTCGGTTCGCCCGCGGCTAGCTAACGGACGACCACCCGGCCACTCCGTGCGTCCTGAGTACGGCCGCAACGAGTGCGTCACGCGTTGGACCAGCCGCTCACGCGGGGCAGTGCGTGGTCTCCAACGCCTAACCGCGAGTCTTGCGCGTGCAGCCCAGGCACGAGCGGTTCAAAGCGTGAGCCGGCGACAGTCTCTGGCTGATGCCCGCTGACGAGGCGAAGACTCCTTCGTCGAGGACTTCGTCCGCTTGCTGCAGGAGTGCGGCAACTGTATTCGGAGTGCGCGGGCGATCACTCTCCGCCAGAATCTCGGCATTGCCTAATAGTACGGCCCTGGATTCTGCGGTTGCCGGTAGCGGGTGGGCGCAGGTCGTCAAGCGCAAAGGACTTCTGGGCCACATGCCCGAGGGGCACCATACTTGGCTTACGACGGCGGGACATCCCGCCGTCGTAAGCCTTTTACTAGTGCCTCACAGCAGAGGCGTCCGGACTACAGAGCTGACCAGCCGCCGTCAGATGAGAGGATGCTGCCGTTGATGTTGGTGCCGTCATCGCTGAGCAGGAAGGTGATGGAGGCAGCGAGCTGCGCGGCACTGGCAGGAGCGGGGACCATTGCCTGCAATAGCGGACCAAGCCGTTCAGCGGCGAACTGGGAACCCCAGCTGGCAACAATGTTCGTCGTCGTGGAACCCGGAGCCACGGCATTGAACCGCAGCCCCTTGGGCCCGTAGATCACCGCCGAGTTTTTGGTCAGGCCCATCACAGCGTGCTTGGAAGCGGTGTATGCGGCGCCGGCTGCGGACCCGCGAAGGCCGGCTCCGGATGCCACGTTGACTACCGAGCCCGTTCCCGATTCCAGCATCAGCGGGACGACAGCGCGGGTCAGGCGCATCAATGCCGTGACATTGATACGGAAAACTCGCTCCCACAGTTCGTCGTCAACCTCATGGACGGGGAGGAAGTTATCAAAAATCCCTGCGACGTTTGCCAGCGCGTCCACCCTCCCACCGGCTGCCGCCACGATGGCGGCGACAGTTTCCTCCATCGAGATGTCCCCGGCGATGGGAATGAGCTCCAGCCCGCCGTTTTCCGCGACCATATCGTCCAACCGCTCCTTGCTGATGTCTGCGGCGATGACTCGCCCACCCTCTTTAGCGATTCGCAGGGCGGTGGCCTGACCGATACCCGAGCCGGCGCCAGTCACGATGACGGTCTTACCCCCGAAGCGTCCAGGGGTGATGGTCTCTTGCCATGAAGCTTCGTTGCTCATGGTGTCCTTTCGAAGTCGAGATGGATAATCGCTGAGATCCTACGGCATTGACGTTGACTTTGTAAGGGGTTTGCGGTTCCGAGGGTCTGAGGTTTTGCGTACGTCATGTGTTTGATTGTGCCGAGTGGCGGGTGTTGCCGGGTGCGGGTTGTGGGGCGGGACCGTTGACTTACGTACGGATTCTGTGCTTAACTCGGGTTTAGTGAGGAGTTGATGCGGGGGTGCGGTGTTGCATTCCTTGCTGAAGGCCGTTCGTCCGGGGTGCCGGGGCGGGCGGCCCACCGACTTTGCGGTGCTGGCTGTTTTCCCGGTGTTCGTTTCCCGTGTGTGGGTTGCGGTTGGTGTGGCCTTGTTTGTGTATTTACGGCATTCGTCCGGTATGTATTCCCTAGTGAAAGAGCTTTGACCCAATGGTGCGTACGCTCAAAGAAGTGATCAGTGAAAATTCTCCGCTGGTTGCCCCGCTTGCTTATGACGGGATTTCGGCCCGTCTTGTTCGGGATCTGAAGTTCCAGGCCGCGTATATCGGTAGTTACGCGGCTTCTGCTTCGAAGTATGGTGTGGCGGATATTGGTTTTGTCGGGCTTGAGGACATTGCCGATATGGTGCGCCGGATTGCCCCGATCGTGGATGTTCCGCTCATTGTTGATGGTGAGGGCGGGTTTGGGAACCCGATTCATGTCGCCCGCAGTGTTCAGGTGTTGGAGCGGGCGGGTGCGAGTGCGACCCATATTGAGGATCATGTGTTTGGTAAGCACCTGGGAACCCCGCAGGTGATCCCGCTCGGGCAGGCCGTTGACAAGATTAAGGCGGCGGTGGATGCCCGGAAGTCTGAGGACTTCTTGATTATCGGCCGTTCGGATGCGCTCCTGAGCGAAGGGGAAGAAGCCACCATCGACCGGTTGCTTGCGTTCCAGGAGGCTGGTGCGGATGTGTTGTTCCTTGCCAGGGCCCCGAAGCCGGGCGATGTTCTGAATAAGCGGCTCCGCGAGGAAGCCCGGGTGCCTATCCTGATGACCAATGGTCTGGGTTACAGCGCCAAGGAGATGGGTGAGCAGGGCGCGGATATTGTTCTTTACCCCACGCTGACGAATTTTGTTGCGGAGTCGGCCATGCGTCAGGCGCTCGAACTTCTCGCACGTGAGGGCTCCACGGTGGATATCGTCGAAGACTACGATGCCTTCGACGCCTTCCTGGGAGCAGAAGAGTACAAGGCCACGGCGCACAGGCTGGGCCTGCTCCCGCAGAGCTAGGCTGTGGCCTGCCGATTTTCGGCCGGCAGCCGCGCCCGGGGATGCCGCAGTACGGCCGGTGTCCCTGGCGCGGCGCGAGAAAGAACAAGCCAGATATTGACTGACGGATTAAGGATCGTTGCACCATGACTGAGACACAACGAGGTGACTTGAGGTTTTGCCTTTACACGTGCTTCGCCCCGGGCGGACCACTGGGCACGCCGTGGAACCACCCCGGGAATAAGGGATTTGATTACCTGAATCTCGATCATCAGACAAAGCTTGCGCAGGCCTTGGAGGCGGCGCGTTTTGACGCGATTTTCTGGGCGGACTTCAGCGGCGTGCATGACACGTACAAGTCCTCGCCCGCTACAGCGATCCGCGACGCGGTGGCGTTTCCGCTCGGTGACCCGCTTGTTCTGACCGCTGCCCTGGCAGGTGCCACAGAGAACCTCGGGTTCGCGTTCAGCGCGAACATGACCCAGCAGCATCCCTACTCGTTCGCTCGACGGGTCGCGACACTTGATCACCTGACGCGGGGGAGGGTGGCGTGGAACATCGTTACCTCATACCAGCCCTCCGCCTGGCGCAACTCCGGCTTTGATGACATGGAAGGGCACGCAAAACGATATGTGCGTGCGCAGGAGTACGTCGATGTGCTCAGGAAACTCCTCGTTGATTCCTGGGAAGACGGGGCGGTTGTCCGCGATATCGACCGGGGAATCTACGCGGACCCGGCGCGCGTGCATCCCATCGCACATGACGGGGAGTTCTATCGTGTGCCAGGAATCGGACTGACAGAGCCTTCCCCGCAGCGCATGCCGGTCACGTTCCAGGCAGGCAGTTCCAACGACGGCCGTGAGTTCTCGGCGCGTAACGCTGAGGCGATGTTCATCGGTACCAACTCCCCACAGGATGCTCAAACACTGATAAGCGACATGACCGGGAGGCTCTCGGCGAACGGCCGCAGCAGAGAAGACATCGTGTTCCTGCAATACATGGCCGTTCATGTGGTGAGCACCGAAGAAGAAGCCAAGCGTAAGCATGAGGAGCTCGACGAACAAGCAGGTTCCGAAGCCGCTATCGCATTCGCCAGCTCTACCATGGGCACCGACCTGTCACAGATCGACCTCGACAAGCCGCTGGCGGAACATAATACCGACTCCATGCAGGGAATACTCAAAGGATTCGCTGAGTCCGCGGAAGACAAGTCATGGACATTCCGCGACATGGTCCGCAAAATCGGCTCGGACCGGATCGTCGGCACCCCGGAGCATATCGCCGACGAACTGCAGAAATGGAGCGACGCCGGCGTGGACGGCATCAACATCAACACCCAGGACGTTGAGAACACCTACACCTTCCTCGAACACGCAGTACCCGTCCTGCAGCAGCGCGGCCTCATGCAGCGCGAGTACCGCAACGGAACCCTCCGCGACAAACTGTTCAGGCGCTAACCCGCCGAACAACCACGAAAAACGCCCGGCCCCTCCACCCACCCCTGGAGGGGCCACAGGCATGCAGAAAACCAGTAGCTACCAGGCCCGCTATGACCCGCCGCTCCCAACGGCAAACACTGGCGCCCGTCTAATGCCGTGAGCCTGCCCCACAATCTCTGGAGGAAATCGATGCCAGTTCAAAATGTACAAACACCCGATGGAGTCACCTTGAAAGTGACCGATGTGGGGGAGGGGCCTGCGATCCTGCTTATCCATGGCCTCGCCTGCAATACCAGCGATTGGTTTACGCAGATCGCATATTTTCGACGGACTCACCGGGTCATTGCCTTGGACCTCCGCGGCCACGGCCGTTCCTCCGTTCCCACGGAAGGATATGGAACGGCGTCCTTTGTGGCGGATTTCATCTCGGTACTGGACGCCCTCGGCGTCTCGTCCGTAGTCGCCGTCGGACATTCATTGGGAGGTTTGCTGGCCAAGGCTCTAGCAATCACGCACCCCGAACGCGTCTCAGCCGTAGTGGCAATCGACCCGTCAGGGGGGCTGCCGGACGCGCAGAACGTGTACAAGTCGTTAGCGCCACTGGTCGCCCAACCGGGTGGATTGGCATCGATCTTCGAGCGCTCAGAGAGCCAGTTGACGCCACCTCACTCCCGTGAGGCCCACCAGTATGGAGCCCTGGTCACCGACATTTCGGTTTTGACGAAGGTCTGGCATGAGTGCTTAGTGGCTCCGGGAGTACTCATGTCGGATACGGAGGCGCTCCGGCAGAGGCGAGCCCCGCTCCTGGTCCTGCACGGTAAAGCCCAAGTCGGCGCCGTCGAGCGAGACGCAGGAGATCTTCGTTCACCCTGCGGACCATTCGCTCGAACTTCCGGTCGGCCACTGGATTCACCATGATCTGCCGGAGCTGACACACGAGATCATCACTCAATGGCTGAGTAAGCTCGACGACTGATTCAGTGCCGGTGACAGACTTGCGGCCCTGTGATGCGGACGGGAGCCCGTGGCTTACCAAGCGGACGCGCGCTTATTGCTCGCGTCCGCTTGGTGCATGAGGCCATTAACTGACGAGGCGGCAAAGTCGCTGCCTCCCGTGATTCGGATGCGATGTGGTCTTGCTTATTTCTGGTGTCGCATCCAGGCACACCATAACGGGTACGGAAACCCGCTATTCGCGCGGGTTACCGCCCAAGATACGCAAGGTGATAATGGAAGCCGCCTCATGGTAAGTCCGGAAATTCCGCGGTACAGCATCCCTGCCTGTCAACGTGGTCCTGGCGGTTTCGGATACGAGCGTCAACAGGCCGCGGGCCATAATGGCCGCCTCCAATGGGTCAATCGAGTTGTCGAGTAACAAAATTGAGTCCGATATGGACTCAACCAGCTTTTCGCTATCACGGCGGAACTGAACCAAGGTCTCAGCCCCGTCCCGGGTTGTCGCCAAGCGAACAAAATAGAACTTGGCCTCCAGCGGATCCGTGCGCATCCACTCCAAGGCATGGCGCATTGATTGGACGCCCCATCCATGGAGGTCTGTAATGCCAGAGGTCAACTCGAAGAAGCTTGCCAGTTTGTCCGTAACTCCTGCCATGAGGGTTTCGATAATCTTCGTTTTTGACGAGAAGTGGTAATAGACCGCAGATGGCGTCATTTTGGCATGAGTTGCTACGACAGCCATGGAAACATCCGACGGATCGTCGGTAGCGAAAAGTTCCAAGGCGGCTGCCAAGAGTGATGATCGTCGAGACGGCCGATGCGCGGACCTGGCTGGCTGCTGCTTCAAAATGTACTTTCAGTCGTGGCGTGATGTTTCCAGAAGTATAGGGCGAGCCGCTGTCGACAAATTCGCGGCTCACCGAAGGTCACCCGACGCCGGATGGCCAGGCTCGACGAAGTCCTCTTTTCCTGCCGTGATTCCCGCGGGATGCGCTCAGGAGAGGTCACCGAGCCATGTTGTAGGGGCTCGAAGAAATTTTCATCCATGTGGTGTTCGTCAGGCCTTCCTCAACATCGGGAATCGGGACCCTGCTGGTCCCAGTGCAGCCGGCAGTGAATCCTTCCCAGCGCCGTCCAACTTATTCGAAACGGATTGTAGTTAGTAGATGCGTTCCGCTGCTCCAAAGTCAATGCCTCGAAGGCTTGTAATTGGAAGGTGCCTCTAGTAACGTTTTCAGGTAGTTAGTAGAGACACTCTTGAGTAAGTAGGGATCTGCCGATGACGGAAGACTCGGAAGTACCAAGCGTTCGTGTCCTTCCAAGCGATATATCTTTCAACGTCCAGCCTGGGATGACGGTGTTCCAGGCGGCAGAGACGAACGGGATTTGGTGGCCAACACTCTGTAACGGGTCAGTTGAATGCACGCGTTGCTACATGGAAGTTCTAGAGGGGGAAGAATTCGTCTCGCCGATGGACGAGACGGAACGGAAGGCTTTGGACCGGGTCCGGTGGCAGGGCGGTCCGCCAGGGCAGGAGCGATTGGCCTGCTGCGCAAAAATCAACGGAGATATTCTCGTGAGGCGGCGGAGCGTCCGCGTTCGCGAGGATGCGGACAAAAGGAAAGAACCATGACAATCAGCGATGACATCAAGGCATATCACTCGAATGTGGAGGTATATGGACTGAAGTACCCGGCGGACGCCGAGTACCCCGAGTCCATTGTCCTGACTCCTCAGGAATCACATATCCCCGTTGAGGTCTATACGTCAGAAGCTCAGCTTGACCTGGAGTTCAAGCAGATCTGGTACAGCATGTGGCAGGTGGCTTGCAGGACGGAAGAGGTGGACAAGCCCGGCGACTACCTTGAGTACGTTATCGGCGATCAGTCCTTCCTCATTGTTCGGGGCGAAGACGGTCAGCTTCGGGCCTTCCAGAACGCTTGCCGGCACCGTGGCACGCTGCTCAAGCACGGCATCGGAAACGCCAAGGACATCAAATGCTCCTTCCACGCCTGGTGCTGGTCCTTGAAGGGCGAGCTTCAGGACATCCCCGACCGTCAACTGTTCCCTGGGGTTACCGACGAGGAGTATGCACTGCCGGAGGTTGGCTGCGACACGTGGGGCGGTTGGGTCTTCATTCACCCCAAGCCTGAGGGAGCGCCGACGCTGCGGGAGTTCCTTGCCAGGACGGCGACTGACCTTGAGCCCTACCACATGGATCGCTACCGGGCGACCATGCACGCCAGAATTCCGCTGGAATGCAACTGGAAGGTGGCGCTGGAGGCCTTCCTGGAGGCCTACCATGTCTCCTCCACACACCCGCAGATCACGCCGTACCTTGACGATGTCAACACCCTGCATACGACTTTCGGGGACCACAGCAGGATGATCGTGCCCTACGGCGTGCCCAGCATGCGTTTGGAGCACGTCGACGAGGCCGAGATCTATGAGGCATATTTCAGCCGCTCAGCGACGGCATTCAGGCATTCAGAGGCTGCGAAGGCGACCGGGCAATCGGTTTCGGACCTCCCTCCGGAACTGTTCGATAAGGACGGAGAGTGGATCGGCGAGGGCACAATGCGCGACTACCTCATCCGGCGGGCGCAGGAGACTGGCGCAAAACTTGGCCATGACTATTCCGGCTTGACCAGGGAACAAATGATCGACGACTACGACTACCATGTCTTCCCCAGTCTCAAGTTCAATTCCCACGCCGGCGGTGCCCTCGGATTCGTATCGCGCCCCCACCCCACCGATCCGAACAAATGCTTCTTCGACGTCTACACCCTCGTCTGGCCGGACGAGAACGCCGCGCCTCCCGAGCCGGCGCCTCTTCTCGAGATCGATATCACACAGCAGAGCATGGGCACAGTCCTCGACCAGGACTTTGACAATCTCTGGAAAGTCCAAAAGGGCCTGCACAACAGCAGCCTGAAGCATGTCACATTCGGTTCCTCGGAGGTCAGGGTTGCCCACTTCCACACCGTGCTCAACCGGTATCTGCAGGAACCAGTCCAAAGCTCTAAGTAGGAGAACGAACGATGACCCAAATTCACGATCACGAGTCACCGCAGACGGCGGAGAACCTGCCCCGGAAGAGGATCTTGAGCGTCTTTACACGGTGGCAAAGACGATTCAGGTCTGCGACCAAAAAATTCAGAAAGATGTCAAAGCCGGCACCCTGAAAGCCGCGACCTATCCGGTGGCAGGATTGGAAGCGGTGTGCGCGGGGCTCGCTCTGGCCCTGAACCCTGACGACTACCTGGTCTCGACCTACAGAAACCTCGGTGATGTTATCGCCAAGGGTGTGCCGCTGAGTCCCGTTATCGCTGAGATTGCCGGGCGCGCCACAGGTGTCGCTAAGGGCAAAGGCGGGGCGATGCATATTGCTGATTCCGCATACGGGCTTATGACAACGACGGGGATTGTCGGCTCTGGGTTGCCCATTGCAGCCGGCTTGGCATTGTCGTCGCTGCTAGCGGGGGACGGCAAGATTACCGCTGTGACCTTCGGCGACGGCGCCACTTCCATCGGTGCGTTCCATGAGGCGATGAATTTGGCGGCTGTCTGGAAGCTGCCCATTCTGTTTGTTTGCCAGAACAACCAGTGGGCCGAGCACACTCCCACGGGCGATCACATGGTCATCACCGAAATTGCCTCCAAGGCCAAGGGCTACGGCATGGAGTCGGCGACAACCGATGGTTTCGACCCGGTGGCGACCCTCGAAGTCCTGCGGCGGGCGACGGAGTCGATCCGGAACGGCGGCGGTCCCTTCTTTGTCGAAGCCGTGACCTATCGGCTCAGCGGACATACGTCGACGGCAGACTACTCCTATATGCCCAAGGAAAACCTGGATGCCGCCCGGGGTGCCGAGCCAGTGGGCAAACTGCGTGAGCTACTGGAAAGCTCGGCGGTACTCAGCAAAGAACGACTGGAAGAGATTGACGGCCAGGCACTCGCCGACGTCGAGGATGCCTTTGCCTTTGCCTACGCCAGTGATTACCCGGATCCCCGGGAGGCATTTACCGACGTGTTTTCAACCAAGACGATGGAGATTTCAGCATGACCACCGGTGCAGCCACCAACGAATCCTCCCGGATCGTAAACATGTCCAAAGCCCTCAACGAGGGCATGGACGTAGCGTTTGGACTCGATGAACGAGTCGTGCTGCTGGGCGAGGATGTAGCCGACCCGGCAGGCGGCGTCTTCAAGGTCACGAAAGGCTTGTCTGAAAAGTACGGCACGGACCGGGTGAGGGCCACTCCCATTGCCGAGGCCGCAATCGTCGGCTCTGCCATCGGTCTTTCTCTGGGAGGCTACCGGCCCATCGCCGAAATCATGTTCTTCGACTTCATCACTGTTGGACTCGACCAGATTGTCAACCACGCCGCCAAACTCCGCTACATGAGCGGGGGCCATACTCCGGTTCCGCTTACGATCCGCACCACGGTCGGCAGTTCGCGGTTCGGCGCGCAGCATGCCCAGTCGCTTGAGAGCTGGTTCATGCACACGCCTGGCATCAACGTCGTCGTCCCGTCCACTCCTGCAGATGCGCGGGGGCTGATGCTGACCAGTATCTTCGGCGACGACCCGACACTGTTCATTGAACACAGCGAAATGCTCTTCAGTGTGAAGGGTCCCGTTCCGGACGGTGATGTGCGCATTCCGTTCGGAGTGGCCGACATCAAGCGACACGGAAGTGACGTTACGGTGGTCACATACGGACCCCAGGTGGCGATTGCTCTTGCTGCAGCTGAAGAACTGAGCGCGGAGGGCATCGAGCTTGAGGTAATTGACCTGCGTACGCTGGTTCCGCTCGATATGCAGACCGTGCTGGAATCGGTCTCGCGTACGCGGCGGGCCATCGTGACCCATCAGGCCACTACGTCCGTAGGACCGGGTGCCGAGATCGCCTCGCGTATCACAGAGGAGCTGTTCAGCGACCTGGAAGCTCCCGTTGTTCGTATCGGGGCGCCCTCCGTTCCGGTGCCATTCTCGACTTCACTGAACATTTTCCCACCCCGGAAACGATCAAGGACGCCGCCCGGCAGCTTTGCCGCGTCCCGCTTTCGACGAAGTAGCAGACCGCGCCCACAGCCGTTGGCCGCGGGAGGCCTGGATGAAGCATGACGGCGGAAGTGGTTTGTATTCTCCGCATGGTCTTTCTTTAGGCATTGCAAGTTAACACGAGGAACTCCTGTGACCCGGCCTTCTGTCGCGGGGTCACAGGAGTTCCTCCCGTTAAGCATGCATGCGGATGGTGGGGCCGCCGCAGGGTTGGGGTCACGTGCTGAGGTGACGGCGGTTCTGGTTGTGGTTCGTTGTGGTGTGGGTCTCGGGCAGAAGGTGGGCGGCATTGTGTTGGTGGAGATGTGGGTTTTGTTGGTTGTGGTTGGTTTATGACAGTGGAGGCGCGTCCGCGTCGTGCTGCGCATCGGCCGTCGCGGCGGCAGGAGATTATCGAGGCTGCGATTGTTGTTTTTGCCCGGAAGGGGATATCGGCTTCTATTGCTGAGGTGGCGCATGAGACGTCGATGAGTCTGGCGTCGATTTATTATCACTTCCAGGGCAAGCCCGAGTTGTTCACTGCGTGTGTGTTTGAGGTCAGTCACAGGATTATGAATGCGACGAGTTCGCAGGAGCCCTCGGAGAAGCTTTTGCAGACCCGGGAGGCGGTGAATCTGGTGTGGACCTGGGCTGAGCATCACCGTGAGGAGGCCAGGCTTTTGTATGTGTGGGCTGTTGCCGGTCCTCCTGAAGCGAAGGCGGTTCGTCACCGGTTTGAGGAGTATTACGTGCGCCGGGCGCGGCGGCGCATGCGTCGTGTTGGGGGCTCCACGCCGCTGGATTTTGCGGTGGAACGGTTGGCGTCCAGGACGTACATGTCGTTGGCGATGGGTGTCGCTGAGGCATGGGTGGAGGAACATCCTCTGGGAGGAACGTTGGACCAGCACAGGATCGCGGCGGCACTTGCAGAGGTCAGTGTGCGGCTTACCGGAGTTCCCTGAGAACCACGCGCAGGTTCTGCTGAACAACGGGCACGGCAATTCACGTGCACGACGCGTATTGCCCATTCGGTGCGGCGGCTCCTCGATGTTGTGCAGCCGGTCCTAATGACTGTTTGAAGCTGGGCACCGCACTATAGCGGGCATAGTCAGGCTGTTGGCCACGAAGTGCCGCAGCCTTGATTCCATAAATTTCGGGTAATGACTGTTCACCCTCATTGAGATAGTGTACTCTCTTCATTAGAGGGCACTCTCGCAAATGCCTCAGCGTCGAGGGCGTCGCACATCGAATCCCACAAGGAGAAGCATTGACTAGAGAACAGCCGGCTCTGCATGCCGCACCAATGGGGCTACGAGAGCAAGCGAAGCTGGAGGTCATGCGGCGCATTCGCGCAGCGGCCGTCGATCTTTTGGCGACCAAGCCCTACGCCTCGATCACAACTAAAGAGGTCGCAACTCGCGCAGGAATTGGCGACGCAACCTTTTTCCGCTACGTCTCGTCAAAGGACGAATTGCTCACACTGGCTTATGGCGACCGGATGGACTCTGTGCTGGACGAACTCGAGCATGAGGACGACCTCATTGAAGCGGCGGGCAACGATACAGGCGGCCGATGGTACTGCGACCGCATTCGCAACCTCTACAAGGCTCGCGCTGAGTTTTATCTGCAAGACCCTACTAACGCGGCACTCTATCTGCGGCAAGGATTCGACATGACGAGCCCTGGCCGCGAACGCGCCATCCAGCAGGGCGACAGGCTCATTGCACGGGCACGGCGGATTCTTGCCGACGGTCAGGCTACCGGCCAAATCTATGCCGACGTGGATCCGCTGGCCGTGGCACAAAACTGCCAGGGAATTTTTATCCATGAAGTTGATCGCACGCCCGTGCGCGGCTTTGAGCCCACGACAATTTGGCAGAGGGTCAATGCCCGGCTGAGCGCCCAACTCGATCCGCTGGTTCTCAACGAGCGGTCAACCGACCCGAAAAAGTCAGCCCCCTAGAACGAACAAGCAGCGTCAAACCGAAGGAGTACGGTGTCTCTTTACCCGGATCTTAAAGAAGGGACGGTCGTTGTTGATGGTATCGACGTCCGCTTCTACGACAGTCAGCGCGGCAATGGTGAGCCGCCTGTAGTGCTCCTCCATGGCATGGAGGGGTCCGCCGAGAAGGATTTCTGGGCACTGTTTCCGATGCTGGCCTTCACACGTCGAGTGATCACTTTTGACTTCGGCCTACCCAAAGATGGGCAGGACCTTACACTTGAACACTGCGTGGCCCAGGCCCAGGCCGTTATTGAAAAGCTCGCACCAGGTAGCCCCGTTGCACTGGTGGGATATTCGTTCGGCGCTGTCGTAGCGGAAGCCACAGCAGCACGGAAACCTGACCTCGTCGCATCCCTGGTGCTCATTGCCGGCTGGATGAAGACTGACCGGCATCAGCTGGTGCGAAACGGCATCTGGCGCGAACTCGCCCAATCCGGGTCATCTGCGCTCTCTGACTTCAACCTCTACTCGAGCTACAGCGCGCATTATCTATGCGCCCGGACCGAGCGTGACTTTCAGGAAATCGTCGAGAAATCAAGGCGTTCCTCGATTTCGCCAGTTGTCATAAAACTCAGCGACAACATCGACATTGGAGCGGAAGTGCAGACAATCAGCGCTCCCACGCTCGTCGTTGGCTGCATACACGACCAAATTGTGGACGTAAGCCACAGCCGTGAACTGTTCGGAGCGATTCGGGATTCACGCTACGTCGAGATAGAGGCGGGGCATGCGGTAGTGCAGGAACGTCCTGCTGAACTCTTCATGCTTATCGACAACTTTGTTGCGGCACCTCACGCCACATCTCCAGGCGATGTTTACGCCACCTCCACCCCCTAATGCATCTGACTACGAAGAAAGCACATGATGAACAGTCAAAATGTCCTGGCTGACAACGAACAGTTACAGAAGGAAGCCGAGCGGGTCAACGTCGCGATTATCGGCTCCGGCTTCTCGGGGACCGGGCTGGCAATCCAGCTCAAGCGCTCCGGCGAAGAGTCCTTCGTCGTACTAGAGCGAGAGCATTCACTCGGGGGAACGTGGCGCGACAACCACTACCCCGGGGCCGCCTGCGACGTTCAGTCGCACCTCTACTCATACTCGTTCAAGCCCAAGCCTGAATGGTCGCGCGTCTACGCCCGGCAGCCTGAAATCCTCGAGTATCTGCGCGATTGCGCAACGAGTGAGGGTGTTGACCGGCACATGCGGTTCGACAGCGAAGTGCTGGGTGCGGCGTGGATCGAAGAATCAAACGAGTGGCTCATTAGCACCGCAAACGGTAGCTATTTGGCACGCGTACTGGTTACTGCCTCGGGCCACCTCTCAGACCCCAAATATCCCAACATTCCAGGAATCGACGACTTCAAAGGTGCAAAATTCCATTCGGCACGTTGGGATCACGACACCAGTCTTGAGGGCAAGCGCGTCGGCGTGATCGGCACCGGCGCCTCGGCGATTCAGATCATTCCCGAGGTGGCCAAGGTCGCCGGGAAGCTCACTGTCTTTCAGCGTTCAGCACCCTACGTTGTCCCGCGCATGGACCGTGAATACAGCACAGCTGAGAAGAACATGTTTGCCCGCTTGCCCCATACGGCCGAGAAACTTCGCCGCGATCTTTTCTGGGCAGGTGAGGCGCGATTCCCGCAACGCCGTGGTATCGAGAGCTTCATTAGCAGGGTCGAAGGACTTGCGCTTGATCACCTGGCTGATCAGATTAAGGACCCGGACCTCAGGGCCAAGCTAACGCCGGACTATGCAATCGGGTGTAAACGGGTTCTTATCTCGAATGAGTACTACCCAACCTACCTGCGTGAGAACGTTGAGCTCGAGACGCAGGGCATCGAACGGATCACTGAGAATGCTGTTGTCATGAAAGATGGCAGCAAACATGACTTGGACGCGCTGATCGTCAGCACCGGTTTCGAGACCAGTGACCTCCCCATTTCGCACCGCATTCATGGGACGGATGGGCTACTGCTGGCTGACCACTGGGCACGGGGCGAGCAAGCATACGCCTGCAGCACGGTCAACGGATTCCCCAACCTCTTCATTATGAACGGTCCCAACTCAGGTCTCGGCGCTGGGTCCATCATCTTCGTGATTGAGTCCCAGATTGACTACATCCTCGGCGCCCTCGATTACCTTCACCAGAACGGTTACACGCGGATGGAGGTAACGCAGGATGCCGAGATGGATTTCGCGGCGATGATTGACCGCAACGCACAAGGAACGGTCTGGCTTGAGGGCGGCTGCAAGAGCTGGTACGTGGATGAGCGAAACGGACGACTTTCGACGATTTGGCCCGACTTCATGAGCCGCTTCCGTGATTCGAATGGCGTGTTCCGCCCCGAAGCTTATGAAGTACGGTCCTTGGCCGAACAGAAGGTCTAACAAGCGAAGAATCTCTAGCTTGCTTGGCGTGCGAAATAGAGCCGCGCCGCAGCAAACCATTCAGGGAAAGTGAAACAACCATGAACACCAGTACTCAGCTGCAGGAATTTCCTGTGACTGATCGCATCGATGTGGAAATTCCTGTCGAAGGGGGAATTAGTCTCCACGCGTGGCTCTACATCCCCGTCAGCGGTCAGGGGCCCTTCCCGGCGATTACCATGGCGCACGGGTTTGCCGGTCTGAAGTACCGCGCATTGTCGGACTACGCCGAATACTTCTGTTCCCTGGGTTTTGTTGTTCTTGTGCATGATCACCGGAACTTCGGGCTCAGCGGCGGCGAAATCCGGGGAGATATCGATCCCTGGCAGCAGATTGCCGATTGGCGTCGCGTGATTTCCTACGTGGAGTCCCGTCCCGAAGTCGACCCCAACCGTATCGGGCTTTGGGGGACCAGTTATGCGGGCGGCCATGGCCTGGTGCTGGGCGCCACCGACCGCCGGCTCAAGGCCGTTACCGTCCAGGTACCGACAATCAGCGGATACGAACAGAGCCTTCGGCGCATTAAGCCGGAAGATCGGGCTTCTGTGGAAGCCGTTTACGACGCCGACGAGCGTGCCCAACTGGCTGGGGAGCCGCCGGCCCGGCGTGCGGTAGTCAGTCTGGACCCGGAAGTTCCTGCAGCTTACCGATCTGCAAAGCTGATCGCGTACCACGAGCTTTTTCCGCTCCCCGAAGGCGTCGAGGCAGCGGAAACTATCACCGTTCGGTCCTCTCGGCGGGCGGCCATGTACGATCCGGGCCAGTTTGTAAGCCGGGTATCGCCGACGCCGCTGCTGATGGTTGTCGCTTCCCACGACGAGACAACCCCCGCCGATCTGGCGCTGGAAGCCTATGAGCGTGCCCTTGACCCGAAGCGTCTTGTAGTCGTTGCCGACGGTCACTTTGAGTCGTACACGAAGCACCTGCGAGAAACGCGGGCTGCTGCCGGCACGTGGTTCCTGGAGCACCTATGAACAGCCTGGGCAATCAGGTGATCCACGGCGTCCAAACCCGTATTCAAAGGAAGACCGACCATGAGTATTAGCGAACAGCTTCAGGTGAGCACCCCCGTGATGGGATTGGACAGCCCGATTGCGGTGGTGACCGGAGGGCGCGGATCGATCGGCCGTGCCGTTGGCGATCTCTTCCTGGGTAGAGGGCTGCGCGTTGCCTCGGCCGATCGCCAGCCCGCGGTCCAGGAGTCCGCATCGTCGGACAACGACCTACAGGTGCATTACGAAGCCGGCGACAAAAATGGCGCGCAAAAGCTGCTGGAGTCACTCCCAGCGGGCGCGACGATTCAGCACCTTGTCCTGGCTGCCGGCATCTATCCGGAAAGTGACTTCGCCGGCATCAGCGAGGATGCCTGGCAGGAGTGCCTCGACATCAACCTCACCGCCGTTTACCGGATGATCCGTGCGGCGTTGCCGCGGCTGACGGCGGATGCCTCCATTGTTTTGGTCAGCTCCATTGCCGGGCTGCGGGGAAGCAAGGGCCATGCCCATTATGCGACGAGCAAAGCAGGACTGCTTGGTCTCATGCGATCCGTCATGTGGGAGCTGGGCGACCAGCGGCGCATCAACACAGTATCTCCAGGCATTATCGAGAACCCCATGACGCAATCACTGCGCGAAGGCGCGGGTGGCACGATCCTCAGCAGCACGCCGCTGGGCCGGTATGGAACTCCGGAAGAAGTGGCCGCGGTCATCGATTTCCTGTGCAGCCCCTCCGCCTCCTTCATCCACGGGGAGAACGTCAGCGTTAATGGTGGCTTCTATGTCAATTGAAAATGTGGAGGGCGTTATGTGCGCCGTAGCCGCGGAGCGCCACTGCGACGACGTTGTGGGCTCGCTGCCGACGTTGACGATTCGTGGTGCGGTGTTGAATTCGTTGGGGGTTGAGGGTCCGTATGCGGGGAGCCGGCCTATAACGGTGGATGAGCTTACGTTGAGTGGTCCGGCGGCGGGTGAGGTGTTGGTGCGGATTGAGGCGGCGGGACTGTGCCATTCGGATTTGTCGGTGGTTAATGGTTCGCGTCCGCGGCCGGTTCCGATGTTGTTGGGTCATGAGGCGGCGGGGATTGTCGAGGGTGTGGGCCTTGGGGTTGATGCTGGGCTTGTTGGCCGTCGGGTGGTGATGACTTTTTTTGCCGCGCTGCGGGCAGTGCGAGGCGTGCCTGACGGAGGGGAAGTTGCCGTGTTCGGCTGGGAGCAGGAGTAATGAGCAGGGGATTTTGCTGGGTGGTTCGTCTCATTTGACCCGTGGCGGTGAGAGGGTGGCGCACCATTTGGGTGTTTCGGGGTTTGCCACGTACGCGGTGGTGGATCATCGGTCGGTGGTGCCGGTGGGTGCGGATGTGCCGCCGACGATTGCGGCCCTGCTGGGTTGTGCGGTTTTGACCGGGGGCGGGGCGCTTCTGAACGCTGGGCGTATCACTTCCGAGTCGAGCGTGGCGATTGTCGGTTTGGGGGGAGTGGGTATGGCTGGTTTGTTGGCTGCTTTGGCTACTGGTTGCCGGAGTGTGATTGCGGTGGATGCGCAGGAGTCCAAGTTGGATCTTGCGCGGCAGTGGGGGGCTACCGCGGCGTACACGCCGGAAGAGGCGTTGGAGCGGTCGGTGGCTGTGGATGTGGTGCTTGAGGCTGCGGGGCATCCCCGCGCTTTTGAGACCGCGTTCCGGCTTTTGGGCCTGGGTGGCACGTTGGTTACCGTGGGTCTGCCGGCTCCGGGGGCTGTGTCTTCGATTGAGCCGTTGCGGCTGACTGCGAAGGCGCAGTCGATCGTGGGAAGTTATCTGGGCTCGGCTGTGCCGCAGCGGGATATTCCTGTTTTTGAACAACTTTGGCGTGAGGGGAAGCTTCCGCTGGAACGGCTGGTCTCGCGGCAGATCAGCCTTGACGAGATCAACGAGGGCATGGACGCTTTGGCGTCGGGCAGCGGGATCCGGCAAGTCATTACTTTTGAATCAACAGAGTCAGAACGGAAATAACTGATGGGCATCCAGAGAACTGATCACGATGTTGTGGTCCTGGGCGCGGGTTTTGGTGGCCTGGGCATGGGCGCGCAGCTCAAGCGGGCGGGCATTGAGAACTTCGCCATTTTTGATAAGGGTCCGGGCCTGGGTGGGGTGTGGCGTGATAACAGTTACCCGGGGGCTGCCTGCGACACTGAGGCGCACCTGTACTGTTACAGCTTTTTTTCCGCACCGGCGGGTCAGCCGGATGTACGCGGACCGTGATGAGCTGATGGGCTATATGGAGCGTTTGGCTGCCCGGTTCGCGCTCGGCCCGCACCTGAACTTTAACGCCGAGGTCACGTCGGCGGTGTGGGATGTGGAGAAGGTGCTGTGGCGTTTGCAGGTCGCTGGTTCGGGCGAACACACGGCACGTGTTTTCATCCCGGCGTGGGGCCAGTTGAACACGCCGCTTGTGCCGGATTTTCCGGGCATTGAGGAGTTCCGGGGGATCGCTTTTCATTCCGCCCGCTGGGACCACGGCGTGGATTTGGCGGGGAAGAAGGTCATCAGCATCGGTTCGGCGGCCAGCGCTGTCCAGTATGTTCCGGAAGTGGCCAAGGTCGCCGGGCGCCTGGAGGTCTTTCAGCGCAGTGCGAACTGGATCATGCCCCCGCAACCAGGTGGTCTTCAGCGCGGAGCAGCTTGATACTTTCGAGGAGCGTCCGGAAACGTTTGAGCAAAGCCGCCGGACCCTGCATGATTTCCGGGAGAGCGGCTTTGAACGCACGCGTCACGATACCGACGCGCAGCGGGCCGGTGTTGATCAGGCGTTGGCCCATCTTGAGGCGCAGGTTCCGGACCCGGAGCTGCGGCGCAAGCTGACCCCTGATTACGAGTTCGGATGCAAGCGTATTCTGCGCAGTGACGATTACTACCCGGCGTTGACTCGTGGGAACGTTGAGCTGGTCACTGAGGGCATCGAGGCTATCGTCCCGGAGGGTGTGCGCACCCGTGACGGGAGGGTCCATGAAGCGGATGTGATTATTTACGGGACGGGGTTCAGCAGCCAGGCGTTCCAGGGTGATTTGCAGGTCATCGGGGCCGCGGGTGGGAACCTGCAGGACCGGTGGGCTGAGGGCGCGGAGGCTTACCTTGGGATGAGCGTGGACGGGTTCCCGAACATGTTCATGATTTACGGTCCGAACACGAACCTGAACCACAACTCGATCATCACCATGTTGGAAATCCAGCAGGCTTACATTCTTGAAGTTCTCGAGCACCTGCTGCCGGTCCCGCAGGCCGCGGTGGAGGTCCGGGGCCAGGTCTTGGCCTCGTACAACACTGCTTTGCAGGACGCGATGGAAGGGTCGGCTTTTTCTTCTGACTGCTCGAGCTGGTACAAGAACGCCGCTGGCAAGGTCATTAACAACTGGTCCGGGACGGTTGAGGAGTACCGCAGCCTGGCCGGGCAGTGGAGGCCGGCCGACTACCTGGTTTCCGGCGCCGCGCTGCCGGTGAGGGAAACGACGGAAGTATGACAGCTGAGCTCTCGACGGCGGCTGTCCCGCTTGATGAAGTCGCGCCAGATGCGGTGGCCCTGATCCGGGCGTTCCGTGACGGGGGAGGGGTCAGTTTCCAGGACGTTCCTCTGGAGCAGGCCCGGGCCGCGTACGAGGCCGGCTGCGCCGCGAACGGGATCCCGGTAGTGTCACTGGAGCGCGTTGAGACCCTGCAGTGCCCGGTCAAGGGCGGTGCTATCGGCCTGCGCCGCTACCATCCCGGGACCGGCAGTGGCGGGGCGCCGCGTCCCGTTGTTGTGTTCCTGCACGGCGGGGGCTGGGTGATCGGTTCACTGGACACGCACGACCGTCTCTGCCGGCGTCTGGCCGCGGTCAGCGGCCTGGATGTGGTGTCCGTTGAGTACCGGCTGGCCCCGGAGCATCCGTTCCCCACCCCGCTCGAGGACAGCCGCGCCGCCCTCGAATTCGTCAGGGACAAAGCGCCGGAGTACGGCTGGGACCGGAACCGTATCGTCGTGGCCGGGGACAGCGCCGGAGGCAACCTCGCCACGGTCCTTGCCACGGACCCCGGTTCTGTCGTGAACGGAACCACCATCATCGGCCAGGTGTTGCTCTACCCGGTGGCAAACCTGCTGGACGAATCGGAGTCGTACGCCCGGATCGCTGAGGGTTTCCCGCTGACTGCGGACTCGATGCGGTGGTTCCGGAGCCTTTACCTGCCCGATGGCCAGACGGCCAGTGACCTGCGCGTCTCGCCCGGGTTGCGCAGCCGCGCCGATTTCGCCCGCAACGGTGTGCCCGCGGCCTTCGTGGTCACGGTCGGGCTGGACCCGTTGGCCGATGAAGGCATCGCCTACGCAGGCCTGCTCGCACACGCCGGAGCCATGGTGGAGCACCATCACCTTCCGCGCCACTCCCACGGCCTGTTCACCTCAGCCGGGCTGATCCCGACCGGGGCAAAACTGTTCGACCGGGCCGCGAACTGGCTGATCGAACTCACCAACCCAACCAAAACCATCAGCTAACCCGGCCCCCCCGCCCGTGCCCGGCGGCCCCTGCCTGCCCTGGCGCCTTACATCACGCCTGGATGTGTCTCGCAACCCAGCACGCCGGATCTGTAAACCCTGCGGCCGGTGCTATCCGGCCCGCAGCTCCTGACCACTTCCCGAGGACATTTTTTCCATGACAGTTACTTCCGTGCTGCCCACTGTTCCCGCAGCCGAACCCATTTCCCCCGAGCGCGAGGCCGCGCTCCTCGCATCGGTGCCTACCGGACTATTGATCGGCGGGAAGTGGGTGGACGCGTCCGACGGCGGCACCTTCGACGTTCACGACCCCGCTACCGGGAAAGTGCTCGCCACCCTCGCCTCGGCCACCAGCGACGACGCCATCAAGGCGTTGGACGCGGCCGACGCCGTCCAGGCGTCCTGGGCGCGCACCGCACCCCGGGTGCGGGCTGAGATCCTGCGCCGCGCCTTCGACCTCGTCACCGAACGGGCCGAGGACTTCGCGCTGCTGATGACCCTGGAAATGGGCAAACCCCTGGCCGAGGCCCGCGGCGAAGTGACCTACGGGGCGGAGTTCCTGCGCTGGTTCTCCGAGGAAACAGTCCGCGACTACGGCCGTTACCTCACCACCCCCGAGGGGAAGAACAAGATCCTGGTCCAGCACAAACCCGTCGGACCGTGCCTGCTGATCACTCCCTGGAACTTCCCCCTGGCGATGGCGACCCGGAAGGTAGCCCCGGCCGTCGCGGCCGGCTGCACCATGGTCCTCAAACCCGCGAAGCTGACACCGTTGACGGCGCAGTACTTTGCGCAGACCATGCTCGACGCCGGCCTCCCGCCGGAGTCCTCAATGTCGTCGCCTCCTCCTCCGCGTCCGGGATCTCCGGGCCCTTGCTGAAGGACTCCCGGCTGCGGAAAGTCTCCTTCACCGGCTCCACTCCCGTCGGGAAGCGGCTCATGGCCGACGCCGCGCAGAACGTCCTGCGGACCTCGATGGAACTGGGCGGGAACGCCCCCTTCATCGTCTTCGAAGACGCCGACCTCGACGCCGCCGTCGAAGGAGCCCTGGCAGCGAAGATGCGGAACATGGGCGAAGCCTGCACCGCCGCCAACCGCTTCCTCGTCCACGAAACCGTAGCCCACGAATTCACCACCAAATTCGCCAAAGCGATGGGCAAACTGTCAACTGGCCGCGGCACCGACCCGTCCACCCAGGTCGGCCCGCTCATCGACGCCGGCGCCCGCGACGACGTCCACGCCCTCGTCACCGCCGCCGTCGACGCCGGAGCCACCGCCGTGACCGGCGGCGCCCTCGTGGACGGCCCCGGGTACTTCTACCAGCCCACCGTCCTGGCCAACGTCCCCAACGACGCAGCGATCCTCGGCCAGGAAATCTTCGGTCCCGTCGCCCCCGTCACGACCTTCACCACCGAACAAGAAGCCATCACACTCGCCAACAGCACCGAGTACGGGCTCGCCTCCTACCTCTACAGCCGCGACTTCAACAAGCTGTTGCGGGTGGCAGAGCAGATCGAATTCGGCATGATCGGATTCAACGCCGGCATCATCTCCAACGCCGCAGCACCCTTCGGCGGCGTCAAACAATCCGGACTCGGCCGCGAAGGCGGAACCGAAGGCATCACCGAATACACCACCACCCAATACATCGGCATCACCGACCCCCACACGAGCTAGGCCGGCCGAAATTTATAACTGGAGAACACTTTAAAGGAGAAACGTGACACGAATTGGAATTGTGGCCGAGTTGGGCCAGGAGACACGGGTGGCTGCGACACCAACCACCGTCAAGCAGTTGCTGGGGTTAGGTTACGACGTTGTGGTTGAGAAAGGAGCGGGAGAGTCCTCGTCGTTCCGCGACGAAGCATATGCCGAGGCCGGGGCGCTGATTGTTGGTGCTGATGAGGCATGGGGCTCCGACGTGGTACTGCGCATCAATCCGCCTACTGAAGAGGAAATCGGCCGCCTGGCTCCTGGTTCCACGCTGATCGGCTCGTTGAGCCCGGGCCTGCGCCCGGAACTGGTGGAGGCTTTGGCTTCGCGTCCGATCACGGCGCTGGCGTTGGATGCGGTTCCGCGGATCTCGCGGGCGCAGTCCATGGACGTGCTGAGTTCGATGGCGAACATCGCCGGGTACCGTGCTGTGGTTGAAGCGGCGCATGAGTTCGGCAGGTTCTTCACTGGGCAGGTGACAGCGGCGGGCAAGGTTCCGCCGGCGAAGGTCCTGGTGGCTGGTGCCGGCGTCGCCGGGTTGGCGGCGATCGGTGCCGCGTCGAGCCTGGGCGCGATTGTCCGGGCTACGGATCCGCGTCCCGAGGTGGCGGATCAGGTGAAGTCGATCGGCGGGACCTACCTCAAGGTTGAGGTGGGGGAGGAGATGAAATCCACTGACGGGTACGCGAAGGCAACGTCCGAGGCGTACAACGCCCGCGCTGCGGAAATGTACACCGAGCAGGCAGCGGATGTGGACATTATCATCACCACAGCCCTGATCCCGGGCCGGCCCGCGCCGAAGCTGCTCACCGCCGATGATGTGGCAAGCATGAAGGCCGGCAGTGTCATTGTGGACATGGCCGCAGGGCAGGGCGGGAACGTCGAAGGCTCCGTTGCCGGGAAACGCGTCGTCACTGATAACGGAGTGGTGATCCTGGGCTACACGGATCTTCCGGCCCGTTTGCCGGCCCAAGCTTCCCAGCTGTACGGGACGAACATGGTGAACCTGCTCAAGCTCCTGACCCCGGGCAAGGACGGCCAGCTCCGGATCGATTTTGATGACGTGGTGCAGCGCTCGGTGACTGTGGTCCGGGAGGGGGAGCTGACGTGGCCGCCGCCCCCGGTCCAGGTCTCTGCCGCGCCGGTGGTGAAGCCGGACGCGTCGGCGGCTGCCGGAAGCTCTGAACGGAAGGAAAAGCAGGGCCTTGGCACCGCTGGCAAGGCCGGGCTCTTTGCCGCGGGTATCGCCGCGCTGTTCCTGGTCAGCGCGGTTGCCCCGGCGCCGCTGCCGCAGCACTTCACGGTATTGATGCTCTCCGTCGTGGTCGGCTTCTACGTGATCGGGAAGGTACACCACGCCCTGCATACCCCGCTGATGTCCGTCACGAACGCGATCTCCGGGATCATCGTTGTCGGCGCCCTGCTGCAGGTCACCTCGGAAAACCCGGTGATGCAGGTTCTCGCCGCCGTCGCGGTGCTGCTGGCCAGCATCAATATCTTTGGCGGTTTCGCCGTCACCCGCCGCATGCTCGCAATGTTTTCCCGCGGAGACGGGGCCCGTAAATGAGCGCCGTCACCGAAGCAGCAGCAACACTTACGAGGAGCCTTACCGTGTCCGACACTGTCTCCGGTCCGCTGACCGCCGACACCATTGCCGGAGCTGCGTACATCGTCGCGGCCCTGCTGTTCATCCTGAGCCTTGCCGGGCTGAGCAAACACGAAAATGCCCGGGCCGGGGTGGTCTACGGCATCACAGGCATGGTTATCGCCCTCGCTGCGACCGTCTGGCTGACCGTCCAGGGTGCCTGGGGTTCCGGGCATGGCATCACCGGTCTGGTCCTTCTCCTGGCCGCCGTTGTCGTCGGCGGTGCGATCGGTCTCTGGCGGGCCCGGGTGGTGGAAATGACCGGCATGCCCGAACTTATCGCGCTGCTGCACAGCTTCGTCGGCCTTGCTGCGGTCCTCGTGGGCTGGAACGGGCACCTTGAAGCCCCGGCCCTGTCCGCTGACCTCATGGCCGTCCACCACGCCGAGGTGTTCATTGGCGTGTTCATCGGCGCCGTGACGTTTACCGGCTCCATCGTGGCCTTCCTGAAGCTCTCGGCCCGGATGAAGTCCTCACCGCTGATGCTGCCGGGAAAGAACGCGATCAACCTTGGCGCCCTCGTCGTGTTTGTCGCTTTGACTGTGTGGTACGTCAACGACTCCCAGCTGTGGCTCCTGATCGTCGTGACTGTACTCGCCCTGGGGTTGGGCTGGCACCTGGTGGCCTCCATCGGCGGGGGTGACATGCCCGTCGTCGTCTCCATGCTCAACAGCTACTCCGGCTGGGCAGCAGCCGCCGCGGGCTTCCTGCTGAACAACGACCTGCTCATCATCACCGGCGCCCTGGTCGGGTCCTCGGGTGCGTACCTGTCCTACATCATGTGCAAGGCCATGAACCGCTCGTTCATCTCCGTGATCGCCGGCGGCTTCGGCATCGCAGCACCCGCCAGCAAGGGGGACACGGACCAGGGGGAGCACCGTGAAATCACGGCCGAAGCGACAGCGGAAATGCTGGCCAACGCCTCGTCCGTCGTCATCACACCCGGTTACGGCATGGCAGTGGCGCAGGCCCAGTACCCCGTCGCCGAACTCGCGCACCAGCTCCGCGAGAAGGGCGTGAACGTCCGGTTCGGCATCCATCCCGTCGCCGGGCGCCTCCCGGGTCACATGAACGTACTGCTCGCCGAAGCCAAGGTCCCGTACGACATCGTCATGGAAATGGACGAAATCAACGACGACCTGGGCGACACCTCCGTGGTCCTCGTCATCGGCGCGAACGACACCGTCAACCCCGCGGCGGCCGAAGACCCGGGTAGCCCCATCGCCGGCATGCCTGTCCTCCGCGTCTGGGAAGCCGAAAACGTCGTCGTGTTCAAACGCTCCATGGCCGCCGGCTACGCCGGCGTCCAGAACCCCCTGTTCTACCGCGACAACTCCCAAATGCTCTTCGGTGACGCCAAACAACGCGTCGAAGACATCCTCAAGGCCTTCTAGAGGCGGCTGAGGGGCGGGCGCTGAGAAGTTGCTGCGAACGCACCGCACAAGTGTGGGCGCGGAAGGACGACACGCAATCCTGCAGTAGCGTCAGCGGCCTTGCAGGCTCACCAATAAGCAAGCCCTCTGCGGGATACCGCAGAGGGCTTCGCTGGTGGGCAGGTGGCACTACCTTCATGCCGTAGGCCCCGGCTCGAAACAAGGGTGCCTTGCGACGCCCTGCCGAGGCCCGCGCTCTATAACGGACGATGGTCTGAAGCGACATGCCCCAACTCACATGACCCTGCGGCCGTGGATTATCAGCGCGTGCGGCGTTTTGATCGACGACCCGTAACATGCTCCGGCGAACCACTACTTACTCCAGGTTATATCTACTAACTTCGTCTTGGCGTTACTAAACCCTCTTTCCAATAACTGCCATTTCCCCGTTGACTTTGTGCGCCGGCTCACTGATACTAACTTGTGAGAGCATCAAGAAAGTCTGGAGCACGGGCGGACACAATCCCATGCTGGCTGCCTGAACCAGCGAGGTATGGAAACTCAATGGTGAGGAAGGCCCGACAAGCGCTCAGGTATAAGAATCTCTTTCACCCTGCGCAAGATGGGCTGAAGTTACCGGCAGACCACCCCGTCACTCGTTTTCGCCTGATGGCAAGGACCGGAAAACACGCCTGGTCGGGTTGATTGCCCCCGGAGCCGCTCGTCCCGGGCAGCTCATCCTCGCAAGTGGGGCGGGGACGCACCAACAATTTCATGGCAAAGATTAGGAAAAAACATGAAGAACAATCAACGGCGATTGCTGGCCGTTACCACCTTCGCGGCGGTTGCAGCCTTGGCGCTTACATCGTGCGCGGACCAGGGAGCGGCAGGCGGGGGATCCTCCGCAGATGGCTCGCTTCCCGGGGTGATCAAGCTGGTCGGCGTCCGGGACCAGACCGGCCCGGTTGCCTACTCTGGGATCGGCGCTGCTGAAGGAGCAGCGCTGGCAGCAGAGCAGATTAACCAACAGAAGTTCCTCGGCGAGGGAGTGACGCTTGAAATCACTGAACGCGACGCCGCATTCAATCCCCAGCTGGCTGCAAGTGAAGTGACGGCGGCTCTTGCCGACCCGGCGACAGCCGCCATCCTGGGGCCAATGATTTCCAGTGAAGCGCTGGCGGTCGCCCCGATCGCACAGAACGCGGGCATTCCGATCGTCTTCACCCAGTCCGGTGTCTCGGGGCTCCTGACCGGGAATATGCACTTCCGTGCCTCAGCTCCGACATCCTCTTACTTCCATCTGCTGACCGATCACATCGCTGCCTCGGGCGCCAAAACTGTTAATGTGCTGAATTCCTCTTCAAACCCTACGTTCAATGAGCTCGGCAAAAAGGTACTTCCCGATCTTCTCAAACCAGCTGGCGTGGAAGTCACCCAGTCTTTCGAGTTCGAGGCCAATGTCAGTGATTTCCAAGCGTCCGTAAGCAAGGTGGTTCAGGAAAACCCCGATGCTGTGGTCCTGACGCTGATCGGACCGCAGGTGGCAACTGCGACGGTGCAGCTGCGGAAGTCCGGCTATAAGGGAGCGATTTACACCCTGTCCGCAGTGGTGCCGAACGCCCTCGTTCCTGCCGGTAAAGACGGTGAAGGCGTGATCTATGCCACTACCTTCAGCGTCGCCCAGCCGACCGAAAATGTGAAGGCATTCGTTGAGGCGTTCAAGCAGAAATTCGGTCACGAGCCCAACCTTTTCGCGGCTGAGGCCTACGACCAGGTGTGGTGGATCGGCAGGGCGATCAAGGAATCTGGCTCAGCAACCAGGCAGGGCATCGCTGAGGGACTCACCAAGGTTGGCAACAGGGCTTCCTGGGCGCCCAGGGACAGCTCACCTTTGAGGCGGGGCACGATGTTCGGGTCGAAGGAGTCCTTGTGGAGTGGAACGGCGCCGGGGAATCTCTGGTCGTCGATTAGCTTCGGCGCCGGGTTATCGGCCGTCTACAACTTTGAAGGATGTACGCCATGTTGCTACAGGACCTGTTGAATGCCACGGTTCTAGGTTCGATCTATTTGCTGTTCTCGATGGGAATGGCGTTGACCTGGGGAACCATTGGGATCTTGAATTTTGCCCACGGCGCAGTGTTTATGTTTTCGGCGTTCGTTGCGCACCTGATGCTGAAGTTATTGCCGCTTCCCGGAGCGGTGCTCATCGGGCTCGCGGCGGTGACCGGCGCCTTATTGTCAGTTCTCATTCAAAAACTCGTCTTCGCTCCGATCTCCAAGCGAGCGAAGAACCATCGGGCTGCAGAGATCCAGATCCTGATCGGTGGAATCGGAGTTGCGGCGATTTTGGTCAGTATCGTCGAGATCGCTACCCGGAACAGCGCCTTCAGCTTTGGTGAGGCCGCGTCCTTGGGCCCGGGCACCGTGGAGGTGGCCGGGCTGAGGATCGGGAGCACCGTGGCCACCGTCCTGGCCTTGGCTTTGATCCTGGGCGCTGGGCTCATCTGGTGGATGAAGAAGTCCCGACGCGGCCTGGCCCTGCGGGCGATCGGAGTGAATCCGGAAACCGCCTCGCTCATGGGCGTCAATCAGTCCCGGCTTGCCGTGGGCACCATGGCGGTCGGGGGAGCCCTCGCGGGCCTCGCCGGGGCGATGTTGACCCTGCATCTGGTGGCACTTTCACCCCAATCCGGCGACGGGTTTCTCATCAAGGCTTTTGCCATCATCGTCCTGGGAGGGCTGGGAAGCATGACCGGCGTTGTCTTGGGCAGCTTTGTCCTCGCCTTTTCGGAAACCTTCGTCATCCTCTATGGGTCTGGATCGTGGGCCAGCGCGGTGTCCTTTGGATTGATTTTCTTGTTCCTGCTTGTTCGCCCGCAGGGCATTCTTGGAAAGCTCGAGGTGCGCCGCACATGAGTCAGTGGTTTGCGTCCAATTTCGTTCTGATCCAGGGCACGTTCATCACGTTGCTTACGGTACTCAGCATCCAATTCCCGATGCGGATGGGCGTTTTGTCCTTCGCCGGCGTCGGCAGCTTTGGAATCGGGGGCTACGTCTGCGGCATCGCCATCGCCCGGTTCGGCTGGACCACCTGGCCCGGACTGCTGCTGGGCATTGCGGTCTCGGCCGTCGTCGGATACCTGCTCGGACTGATGGTTCAGCGGCTGACCGGCCTGTATCTTGCCATGGCCACAGTCGCTTTCGTGTTGATTATCGGTGTGCTTGCCGGCAACGGCGGTGAGTTCACCGGCGGGCACACGGGCTTGTATGGGGTCGTGGGCACCCTGAATCTGCTGCATATCGTCCTCATAACGGTTCTCGTTGTGGCCCTCATAGCCTGGTCCGAGTCCGGCGCGATGGGACGCCGGGTCGAGGCGGTAGCTAACGATCCTGAACTTGCTTCTTCAATGGGCATCCACGTGGCACGGTATCGCCGTATGGCGTTCCTGGTCAGCGGCGCCCTGGGCGGCTGCGCCGGCGGCATGCAGGTGCTGGTGGCGACCACTATCCAGCCTGAGGCAGTCGGGTTCCACCTTGTAGTGACAGCGCTGACCATCATCATTATCGGCGGATCGGGTTCGTGGATCGGGGCCCTGATAGGGACAGTAATCTTCGTGTGGCTGCCGCTGCTGCTGGCAGCCGTCGGGGAATGGCGCAACGTGGTCTATGGAGTCATCGTTGTCGTCGCTGCGATTTACCTGCCTGGTGGAATCTACAGCGTGCTCAAGGATCTTTTCCGGAGATATCGGGAAAAACCACAGACGCGTCCGCGGCAGGACGAGGTGAATAAGGTACCCGCGCTGCTGCAGGCGTCGGAACCGGCCGGAACATCGGCTACTACAGGGAGCAAACCCCAATGACGACTTCGAACAGCGGATCACTGGGCGGGCAAACGGTTCTTGAGGCCCGGGACGTGGCCGTCCATTATGGCGGCATCAAGGCAGTAGACGGGCTGAACATCAGTTTGCCCGCGGGAAAAATTGCCGGCATTGTCGGACCGAACGGGTCGGGGAAGAGCACCCTACTCGCAGCGCTGACCCGGTTGGTTCCCTTGACGCGCGGGGAATTGATCCTCGGGGGCCGGCCCTACCACCATAAAGCACCGCATGTGGTTGCCCGTCACGGCGTTAGCCGCACGTTCCAGACAGTCCGGCTGCTCGCGGACCGGACTATCCGCGAAAATATCGCCCTTGCAACTGACGTGCGGCGCGTGGACAAACCGCCCACCAGAAAGCAGCTAGAGGAACAGATCGATGTCGCCATCGAGCGGACGGGGCTGGGCAGCCTCCAAAAGCGCAGGCCGGATGAGGTCTCCTACGGGGTGCAACGCAAAGTTGAAATTGCCCGGGCCATCGCCAACAACCCCACAGTCCTGCTCCTTGACGAGCCCACCGCAGGAATGAACAGGCAAGAGCGCAACCAGATTTCCGAACTAATGGTGAAGCTGCGCCAGGACGGTCTTACCCAACTCCTCATTGAGCACGATGTGCAGATGATGGTCGATACCTGTGACTACCTCTACGCCATGAACTTCGGTGTTCTGATTGCCGAAGGCGAACCGGAGTCGGTCATTAAGGACGCCGCCGTCCAGGAAGCGTATCTCGGAACCCGGGGGAGCAAAAAAGCATGCTTGAAATACAAGGTCTGCACGTCAGCTACGGACACGTCGAAGCTGTCCGAGGCGTCACCCTTACCGCAACCCCGGGCCGAATCACCTTGGTCCTTGGTCCGAACGGGGCAGGCAAAACAACCATCCTGCGGGCCGTCTGCGGCCTGGTACAGCCGAAATCAGGAACCATCAGCCTGGACGGACGCCCGATCACTGGTCTCCGGGCGCATCAAGTCGTCAAGAGAGGCCTCGTCATGGTGCCGGAAGGAAGGCGTATCTTCGCTCCACTCACGGTCGAGGAAAACTTGAAAATCGGTGGCTATACTGCATCAAAGGCAGACGCGGCGGAAACGATGAACTCCGTTTTGACTATGTTTCCGATCCTGGCTAAGCGCAGGAAAGGAGCCGCCGGGCTGCTCTCGGGCGGCGAGCAGCAGATGCTCGCCTTCGGACGTGCCCTGATGTCACAGCCCAAAGTCATGCTAATGGACGAGCCCTCCATGGGCCTCGCGCCAGCAGTAGTGGATCAAATCCTCGAAAGCGCCCGCCACATCGCCGATACGGGCATATCCATCCTCATGGTCGAACAGAACGCCGACGCCGGACTCCAAGTGGCCGACGAGGTCGTAGTGATAGAGCGTGGTGAGACTGCGTTCCAGGGAACAGCGGACCTGGCAACATCCCATGCTTCCGTAGTACGCGCGTTCCTGGGCGAATCAGCCCTCATCAACGACGAAGCCGATATTTGAGTGTTTTGAGAAACCCGCCGGCAGGCGCTTTCTGGGAGTTCTGATCGCGAACAGTGAATCTGGGCTTCGTTGTGCAGCATGGAAAGCGGCCCAGCGCGCACAGGTGAACCGGATCCTAGGTCGGATTGGCCACCTAGCGTAAGCGGCACGGCCTGAGGGCGGTATGTTCACGGGCTCCCGCCCTCGCGTTCTGCCGAGTTCCGTGCGGTGTCAGAACCGAACATAAGCCCTATAAATATGCTTCTTCCCATGTAGTTCCCGAGGAGGCAGGCAGCGGTGAAACGCCGAAGAACATCGCGAACGCGAATTCCGCCGTGTCCGGATGGCGTGTCCTAGGGCGCTACCAGAAATTGTCCGGCGACGTCGATGTCAATACGGAGACATTCGAGGAGTTGGGGTGTGAGCACTCTTCGACGATGCGGTTACTGGGCTCATCCGTCATCTCGTCATCGATCCCAAATAGCGGCGGCCCACGACTTTAGCGGGACCTGGTAGGCAATAATGGGGCCGGGCCGTTCGACCTCCAGCAGCCTGACGCCGGCTTTGGCGAGGAGCTGAGCAGGCCAGCGCCGCCGGACCCGGCGCCCTGGATGCGCCGATCCACCCAGGTCACCAGACTTTCCGATCCAGGTGAGCACCGCCCGGTATCCGGTGCGGGTGTCGCTAAGCTCTTGGTGCCCAACATTGTTATCCGGCGTCAAAAGTAGTCCGAGTCGCTGGATGTTGGAGTTCTGGTCATGTCGTTTTCCTCCGGTCCCCGCGGGCTGCAAGGGCGAGGCCCCGCATGAGATGCCGACCAACCTATGAAGAGACTCTGGCGCAGGTACTTCATATGCAACAGCGGCGGCGTGGCGTAGCGCTCCACCGGTAGTCCTCCGGGACTGATACATCGTGAAAAGATAACAGCTATCGCTCGGAGTGGGAGTCAAGAACCCCTGGCCACAGTCGGCACCAGCATTATGTCGTATCCTCACCGCATCGAAGTTCAAGTTAGATGTTGGTGTTGGTGTGTGCTCTCGGGCAGAAGGTGGGTAGCGTTGTGTTGGTGGAGATGATTAGTTTGTTGGTTGTGGTTGGTTTATGACGGTGGAGGCGCGTCCGCGTCGTGCTGCTCATCGGCCGTCGCGGCGGCAGGAGATTATCGAAGCTGCGATTGTTGTTTTTGCCCGGAAGGGGATATCGGCTTCTATTGCCGAGGTGGCGCAGGAGACGTCGATGAGTCTGGCGTCGATTTATTATCACTTCAAGGGCAAGCCTGAGTTGTTCACTGCGTGTGTGTCTGAGGTCAGTCGCAGGATCATGAATGCGACGAGTTCGCAGGAGCCTCCGGAGAAGCTTTTGCAGACCCGGGAGGCGGTGAATCTGGTGTGGACCTGGGCTGAGCATCACCGTGAGGAGGCCAGGCTTTTGTATGTGTGGGCTGTTGCCGGTCCTCCTGAGGCCAAGGCGGTTCGTCACCGGTTTGAGGAGTTTTACGTGCGGCGGGCGCGGCGGCGTATGCGTCGTGTTGGGGGATCCACGCCGCTGGATTTTGCGGTGGAACGGTTGGCGTCCAGGACGTACATGTCGTTGGCGATGGGTGTCGCTGAGGCCTGGGTGGAGGGACATCCTCTGGGAGGAACGTTGGACCAGCACCGGATCGCGGCGGCACTTGCTGAGGTGAGTGTGCGGGTTACTGGAGTTCCCTGAGAACCAGGCGCAGGGTCAGATCAACGAGGGGCACGGCTTCGATCAAGAACGTCGTCCCAACACCGACGGTCCAGAACTGGGTGCGCTGATCCGGCGGCGATGGCCGCCCCTGCTGGCAGACTGCTGGTGCGATGAGGTGGTGGAAGGAGCTCTAGGCTTGTTCTGGGAGTGACCTCAGTGGTGGCACTCGAAAATTGCCGCTGCATGACCGTTCGCAAGGAACCGCAACGGCCATTTTATGGTGCCGCAGTCCCTGATAGTCCAACAATTCGTTCGGTCTGGGAGAATAAGCCCCGGCGACGTTCAGGACATCCTGATGCGAGTCTGGGGGCAATTTGTGCACATTCGTTCCCGCGGTGCCTGCACTTCGGGCCTTGCAATACAAGCTAGGTCTCCTGACGACGACTTCCCCTGCCGCTGGTCCAAAGGCCACCGAACGCGGTCGGCGCGCTAGGCTGGACTGTCACCTCAATGGTTGCAGCAAGCCCGTCATGCTGACGCAACTGGCGCAAGCGGCCAGCGCCTCACTGAATGACAGCAGTGGTACCGCGGTTACGGAGGGCGGTATCCGATGGCTGCAGACGAGTTAGCCTCGTAATTGCGGACACGGTCGGGGCGGGTGGGTGCCGGCCCAGACCACAAGTAACAGTTTGAGTTGGTCCGGAAGGTTGTGCATCCGCGCTCATTCCGCCGTGGGAGCAGTTGACCGCGTAATCGTCCGGGTCAGCAGTCTGTTGTATGTGGCATCGGGATGCGTTGCCCGCCGCCTTACGTATAGTAAGCATTCGATACCTGCCTCAGCATCCTTCGCGCGTGTGCCAGCCCGCCTAACATTACCGTTGACTTACGAACGGTGGCCGTGCTGAAATAGTAATGCAACTCACTAAAGCAAGGATGCGCAGTTGCGGCCTTTATACCAGGCCCGCTCGACCTCCCGCGCGCGGATAAAGGATTCGGGATCGCCAAATAACCGCCCGCAGCGTGGGGTTACTACACATCGATTCCACATTAATGACTGAGACACAGTCGTCTTAGAAGGAGGCTCTGCGTATGTCCTTTTCCACTGCCGGAACGAAGATAGCGGTAGCCAACGGTGGGGCAGGCCTGGCGGGGATCTGCCCGGTACGTATCGGGATATGACGTCCTTAGCGGGATACGTCTGGAAGGAAGTGCCGTATGACGACTGGGTCGAATTGAACCAAGGCGACAGGGTCCGGGTGAGGCGCCCAGGCGGACAGGTGCACTCTGCGCGTGTGGACGACGTCGCCGAGGACGCATCCTATTTTTGGGTGTGGCTTGATCAGGCTAGAGGACGAGTGCTGATTTCAAAGGGCGATGGGTCAACCGTTTGGCGATAGGAGTCGCTATGGGGTTAGAGGCGGGGAATTATGCAGACATATGGTTCTTGAATTGGGCGGCAAGGAAGTCGTGCTGCATTGCCCGCAACGTTTTCCTGAATCCCGGTCGGGGAGTGCTTCATCTGACGATTGACTCGCATCCTGATGAACTGATGGAGGATCGCTTTGAAGCGGAGCATCCAGCACTGATGGCGGTACCGACACGCATATCGCGAGGGGCAGGCCACCATTGAGGGTGTGGATCGCAGTCGGGAGATCAACTCCACTATTACGGAGTCCTAAACTGCTGCTAGCCCCCTTCACTGTTCCTGTTGTGCAACACAACCCGCTACGTGCACGAAGGGCGAAAGAAAAGAGCTCCGTGAGCTGCGGTCTGACGGGTTCTCCCAGAGGTATCTGATCCCCGAAGATCCGCCTGACAACCTGGTCTCCGAGCAGGCGAAGCTCCGACAGCGGCCGTATCAGATGCGCGCGCACGTCGATTCTTCGATCGTACGAGAATTCACCAGTCTGTGAGATGCGCGGCCATCCCGTCACGTGCCTGCTATCCGGCTGTTCACCTTTACTCAACGTTCCTCTCTGCAGAGGAATTTATGGACTACTTCGCCAAGAACTACCTTCGAACTGACTCATTTACATACATTTATCGTTCGATTTGATTCGAAAATTGGCGTAATGGTCTGAATAATTTTCGCGAAACCATTGCTTTACGTACGATCTCCGTGCTCAACTCGCAGTATTCATCATGAAGGGACGTAATTTTGGAAAATGTAAAAATTGAGGCTGCTCCGTTGACGACAGAGGAGCTCACTCAGCTACGTGGCATCCTCGAGCGCGACGCGATCAGGCGGGTTGTTGAGGGCTATGTACGAGGCATGGATCGTTGTGATGAGGCCAGTGCACGCGCAGCGTACTGGGATGACGGGCGTGACAACCACGGCTTGTTTGATGGCAACGCTCAAGAGTTTTTGACCTGGGGGCTGGGACTCGCCAAGGAGTACTCTGGCCACCAACATGTCCTCGGTCAGTCCGTCATCGCAGTCGACGGCGACCGGGCATCTGCCGAGACTTACTTTGTGCACTACGCAGAGCGGGGGCGGTCGCCGCTCCCGAACGTCGTCACTGCACTCGCGGGCCGCTATGTCGACCTACTCGAACGACGTGACGGCGAGTGGAAAATCCTCGATCGGGTCGTCGCCATTGACTGGAGCACGGTCTGGCGCTCGGACGAGCGGTTCCCGGGGGTGGAATCCTTCGTCCCCGGTCGCTGGCACCCAGACGATGCGATCTACAAGAAGCCGCATTCCTTGGCTTGAGCTTCGATCGGCAGTGACGATGCTGCCCCACACATGTCCTTTGCGTAGGGAGAAGAGGGCGGCCTCGTAGGCAGCTCCCCGAAAGGCAGACAATTGAAACAGTCCGTCTTTCGGGGAGCCGTTCAGTCGAAGCCCGGGCGTATGCCCGCGGCAGCCGGGATGCTTCTATATACGTCAAGCCGATCTTGTTCGATCGGCGAACGCCTAACGGCCGCTTCTCTTGAGGCGCGCGCTTTATCCTGGTTTGGTCGAGGACGCCTGAACATCGTCATGCCGATTCGGTATTGCTCCGGCCGCTAAATCGGAACGACGCGTTCACCGCGAGAAAAGTAAGGACGAAACAGCCGGCCGTTACTAGCCCTGAATGGGGCGTCGTCACGTCAAAGGGAATGCCGTCGACTGTGCCAACTTGGCGCTCCGATATGTTGAAGCCCGAAATCAAGAGCCCTGCTCCCGCTGCCGCAATGCAAATGTACAGTCGCCAGTTTCCCAGCCACCACCGGCTCAACCGGCGGTTCAGGCGAACAGGAAGGCCAAGCGCAACCCCTACCCCCATGACGAAAATAGGACCGACCACGAGCAAGATGACGGCGCCCAAGAACTCATATATAGGGCTGACCAACATTATGCAGACAAACCACAGAACGGTAAGGAATGGATACGCGATCGCCAGTTGGCTGATCGGGGCCATGTCAAGCGCGTGTTGTGGTCGCACCCAGACGCCCCGCGCCGCCGCCTGTGTTTCGGTGCGCACTCGTGGCCGCGCATGTGAGTCTGACTGTTCCCCCATCCCGTCATTTATGCAGGAGTTATTCGATCCGGCGCGCGCGTACATGATCTTTTACCAGGCGCAGATTAGCTTCTTGAGTGACGGTTTTGACCGCGGTGGGATCAGGCACCTGTTAAATTTCCTCGACTGTCCGTGGTTGAATCAACGCGTGATCCTGACACTGAAAACCATGCCTGATCATGGCTGAGAAGTTGCGACCACCCCTTGACGAGTTTCTGACCGGGGAGCTCGACGAATTCGTCCGGGTTCAGCTCCTCACAGCGATCGATCAGTTGCGGACTGGGCGTCGATACTTCACGTACAACGCCTTCAATGTGTTGCTCGATGCGGAACTAAACACAGCGACAGTTGAAGATGAGTTCGACGTTGATCGCCAGAGCACCGTCGCGCTTGAGGAATTCCGTAGGCTTCTGGGAGTCGTCGAGGGTTCTTAATCGCATGGTCTTACGGGTATCCCTCACTTGAGGTTAGTTCTCTCTGGCGGGAAGCATGCACTGCTGTGATAGCGCCCGGTGGCGGTAACCACGTAGACCCGGACGGGCTGCCCCACTCGAACCCTAAAGGTCTAGTAAGAGGGCGCGTGACCGCTGAGAACCTCGCCAGCTGTACTGAGGGTTCGAAAGATCTGTCGCGTGATGTAGCGCTTCAAGCTCCGGATGATTTCCTTCTTGTTCCGCCCTTCACGCGTTCGGCGGACCACATATTCCCTAGTCTCCTGGTGCCAGCGCATTCTGACGACAGCAATCGTGTGGATGGCCTTGTTCAGTTGACGATCCCCGCCTCGATTTAGCCTGTACCTGGTCGTTCCCCCTGATGAGGCTGGGATTGGGCAGGTGCCAGCAAGGGCTGCCAAGGCGGCCTCGGAGCGGACGCGGCCTGGATGTGACCAAGCGGTAAGAATCGCTGCGGCGCTAATCGGGCCCACACCTGGCATGTCCAGGAGTGCGTGGCTGGTTTGCTGGACCAACAGAGCCATATCAGCGCGATTCTGTTCGAGCTGGTCGTCAAGCGCGAGGATTTGTTTAGCCAAGCGAGTGGCTTCCGAGCGACTCACCCGCGTGCCGACACCTTCATCCCGCGTCCTCCATGCTGCGATGGTTTCGATTGTTTTGGGAGTCAACGACTTACGTAAATCAATTCCTAGGTCGACGACTCGCAGCAGCGCGATCAACGAATTGATAGCCGCGGTTCGTTCGCGGACCATTGAAGTTCTGGCTACGGTGAGAACCCGTAATGCCGTGTGGTGTTGGCCAGCACGTGGTTCCCGAAGCTCATCCGTCTCGATTTCTAGGACAGCCCTCGCGGCCCGAGCTGCGTCGATACTGTCTGACTTGCCCCTTTTTCGACCAACTCGACGTTCCGGAAACGGCGCCTCGATAACTCGGAAGTCCGACTCCGTTGCCAGCTGCCGAAGTTTGGCACCGTATGATCCAGTTCCTTCCATGGAGACCAGTACTCGCGACTTATCGCAGGTGCTGCGACGAGATATCCAGCGCAGTGCCCGATTCATCCCAGCGTTCGTTGACGGGAACGTTTCGTTGGCAACCTCAGCTCCAGTTACCGCGGAAATGATGGCCAAAGTATGCGTTCTTGAATGCGTATCGATGCCAACAACAAAGTCATAAGACTGCGCCACTACTGCCATTTGTACCTCCTGCAGTTCCTTCGGATCATTACGGGTATCAGCGGAATACAGCGAGGCAAGTCTGGGATGAGCCACAACCTCTGAGGCTGGGCAGGCTTCTAATCAAGCCATCGCAGTAGACAGAACCGATGCTGGACTCCAGATGAACGGGCAGATCCCTGCTAACGCACCTTTCGATCAAACCAAAGGGCAAAACGACACAAGGGCCACGTCCGTCCGAAGTCACAGCACCAGCCTGCCAGCCAGTCTCGGACCGGCTGTCAATAACACTCCCAGACGACACATCGGGAGCGATCTGGTTGGTGATTAGTGCAGAGAACAGGAAGGCGGAATGGGAGCTCACCTGGGAAGGTAGTGCGACAGTGAATATTCGCGCTTTTGGGGTCCATCCGTCGTGTGTTCGGGGGCCAACGGCCAGAGCGCGCAGTAGCGGTCCTGGGTGCCGGTAGTGGCGTGCTTGGGGGCCAGCCCGATTTAGGCTCCTTCCGTCGTGTGTATAGGGCGCACGGCGGAAGGAGTAATCATCAATGGTACGGAAGATCAGAGCGAAGCTCGTGTTGCAGCTGCGCGCCGAGGGCCTGTCAGGCCGGGCGATCGCTGCGTCGCAGGGCATGTCCCGTAAGAGCATCACGGCGGTGCTGGAGGCTGCCGACGCGGCCGGCGTGGCGTGGGACGATATCGCCGACAGTTCGGAGGGCGAGGTCTATACCCGGCTGTTTCCTGGGCGCGGTGAGCATCAGAGTGTGTTCGCGCAGCCGGACTGGGACCAGGTGCATAGGGAGATGGCCCGGGTCGGGGTGACGCTGAAGCTGCTGCATGGCGAGTACGCGGATTCACGCGCCGCTGGCGGTGAGCCGGTGATGGGTTATGACCGGTTCTGCAGGACCTATCAGCGGCATGTGCTGGTCACTGGGGTGGCGTCCCGGGTCGGGCACAAGGCGGCGCAGACGGTGGAGGTCGACTGGTCGGGCCCGACGATGCAGCTGACAGATCCGGTGACGGGCAAGCCGAGGACGGTGTATTTGTTTGTGGCTTGCCTGCCTTTCAGCCGGTACGCGTTCGTTGAACCCGCCCTGGACATGAAGCAGGACACCTGTTGCGGGCCCACGTGGCGATGTTCGAGGCCTTTGGCGGTTCGGTGCCGCGGATCGTTCCGGACAACCTGAAGACCGGTGTCATTAAGCATCCCCGCGAGGGCGAGGTCGTGCTCAATGACGCTTACCGGGAGATGGCGGCGCACTATTCGGCGGCGGTGCTGCCCGGCCGTATCAGGGCACCAAAGGACAAGGCGAGCGTGGAGAACACGGTCGCCCACGTGGCTACTTGGGTCATTGCCGGGCTGCGCCAGCAGCAATTCACCGCGTTGCCGGAGCTCAGGGCCGCCATCACCGATCGGGTAGCTGCGTATAACGCGGAGCCGTTCCAGAAGCGGCCGGGGTCCAGAGCCAGCGTGTTCGCGGCCGAGGAGCAGCCCCTGCTGACGGGGTTGCCGGCGGCGGCCTATGAGATCAGCCGGTGGGTCTACGGGCGCCGGGTGGGCCGGAACGGGCACGTGGTCTGGGAGAGGAACTATTACTCGGTACCCTTCGCCCATATCGGCACCACGGTGGACCTGCGGATCACCGACCGGGTGCTTCAGGCGTACCGGGGCCACGAACGGTTGACCAGCCACCTGCTGCTGCCCGAGAGCGCGGCGAACGAGTACCGCACCAATGATGCCGACCTGCCGGCCGGCGAGCAGTACCGGCAGTGGGATCCGGAGCGGGTGCGGGAATGGGCCGGACGGATCGGCCCGGCGGCGGTGACGGTGGTCAATCGGATCTTCGAGTCCGTCCCGGTCGACGAGCAGGGCCTGGACGCGGCCCTTGCCGTGTTGCGGCTTTCCCGGCGCTATTCGGCCGAACGGGTGGAGGCGGCCTGCCGGCTTGCGTTGGCAGGCCGCGTGAGATCCCCGAGGTATGCGCATCTGCAACCGATCCTTGCCACGGAGCAGGACAAAGCCGCCGGGCTCAGGCCTCCACGGGATGAAGGAGTCGAACACGGCGGATACGTGCGCGGCGCCGAGTACTACGCAGGTGGCGCCAAATGAGCGGGATCGATACTGAAACCAAACGCAAGCTCCGCGAGATGGGTGCCGTCCCGATGCTGGAAGCGCTCGAGGCCCAGGACGAGGCACTCGTGCTCGGCATGGCCTTCGAGGAACGGCTCCGCCTGGTCGTGGACGAGGCCCACTCCGGGTTCAATCACGCCAAGGTCGAGGGGCTGATCCGACGGGCCGGGCTCCGCTACCCGGGCGCGGACCTACGCCGGCTCGACCTCGTGGACGAGCGCGGCCTCGACCGGAGCCTGATCGCCCAGCTCGGCACGTGCTCCTTCATTGAACGGCAACAGAACGTCGTGTTTCAGGGATTCACCGGGTCCGGGAAGTCCTACCTCGGGTGCGCTCTGGCCAAGCAGGCCTGTCTGCACCGGATCCGGGCCCACTACGTCCGCATGCCCGACCTCGAGGAAGCCTGGGCGCTGGCGAAGGACAAGCCCTTGGGGGCCACGAAGTTCCTGAAGAAGTACGCGGCCTTCACTTTGCTGGTGATCGACGAGTGGCTTCTCGACCACCCCGACGAGGGCATGCGCAGCATGCTGCTGGAACTGCTCGAACGGCGATACGACACAGCTTCCACCGTGTTCTGCACCCAATACGCCAAGAAGGACTGGCACCAGCGGCTCGGCTCCGGGGTCCACGCCGATGCGATCATGGACCGCATCGTGCACAACACCATCTGGGTCGATACCGGCAACCACAACATGCGTGAACACGCCACCATGACGCAATAAGAAAACGCCGGTGGGGGCCGGTGGCCTCCATGCATGCGGCCGCTGGCCCCCACCGGCAATATCACTGGCCCCCTACGGCAAGATCGACTGGCCTCCAAGCCTTCAAATACTCAACAGCTTGACCTACGGGAAGGTCATTGATGTCACCACCGCTTCTTGGCTTTCTCCGGGTGCGCGCCGAAATCGGGTCGCCATCTTTGGCTCAAGAATTTTTACCGAGGGGTCAAGGACGGCACGCTGACGAGGCGCGCGACCACGTTCGCAACCACCCTGAATCCCTTTCGCGATCTCGACTGGGTCGCCCCAATCGGATTTCACCATTGTGCGCGTACACCAGCATGACGTGGCCCTTTCCCATTAGGCCGGAGAAGCTAAGGCACAATCGAATTTGACCGGGCGGCCGGGGCATCAAGGCCGCTCTCCCGGAGAAGTCCGACTAGGCAGCCATCGGAAGGGCTCCGCTGGCGGGCGTCCGTCAGCGCTCGAGAAGCGAGGTCCATAACGGCCGCAACGTCGCACAGGTATCCAGTTGGTTGAAAGACTGTTTGTCGTGGACTTCCCGACCGGGTCGACATGCGCTTCACGGATGCCGTTCGGAGTTCACTTTGTCCGACCCGCATGGCGGAACTCAGGACTGCTCCTTTGAAGGTGTATATGAGGAGCAGTGGACCGGTCTTTTCTTACCCAACCCCAGACACGCCTTCCTCCCACTCATTCATAAAAGGGACGAGTCAGGGCATTATCGTGGCTGGCGTCCACAGGGAGTTTCTCTCTTGGTCGGTAATCGTCGTCCTGGGAACAGAGACCGCCCTGTTGCGCGGTACCGGTGTCCGGCTGCGGCTCCTCAATATCCGGCTTCACCCGTCCGGGCACCGGTACTGCATTCTGATAAGTCAAAGCAGCCAAGTGCGTCGAGTGGCAGGGTGTCCACGAGTAGGGGGGAGATTGCGTTGTGGCCTGGCTGGCTTTGGACCTCGTCGTGCGATGGACTTCTGCCTGAGTGGTTCAGGTTTGTTTGTTGCTGGTAGGCCGGGACTATTCGGTGCCTGGGGTTGCCCGCAAGTCGTGGACAGTTGATCAGGCGGCTTTTGTCGTCTGATGGTTTCTCGTGGTGAGGAATTGTTTGTGTTCCACTGGTGTGGTGTAAGCCCAGGGCTGAGTGCAGCCGGGCTCGGTTGTAAAACTCCTCGATCCAGCGGCCGGTCGCCCTGATCGCTTCGTGCCTGGTGGCCCAGTGCCGGCGGTCGTAGAACTCGGTCTTCAGGGTTGACCAGAAGGATTCCTGCATCGCGTTATCCCGGCAGACGCCTGTCCGGCCGACGGACTGCTGAACGCCCACTCTGGTGCAGACGTCGTTGAGTTGGGCGGAGGTGTACTGGGTGCCGCAGTCGGCATGGAAGACGACTCCGGCGGGTCCGCCGCCGCGCAGGATGTAGGCCAAGCGCAAGGCCCGTTCGACTAGGCTGCTGGTCTGGGACGAGTTCAGGGCCCAGCCGATCACGGGCCTCGAGCAGGCGTCCCGGACGGCACACAAGTACACCCAGCCCTCGCCGGTGCGCAGGTAGGTGATGTCCGAGATCCAGACCGCGTCCAGAACACCCGTGTCCCATCTCCTTGCGACCAAATCCGGGGTGGAACGCATCCGGGTGTCACCGATCGGGGTCACCGGCCGGAAGAGGCGCGGGGAGACCCCTTCCAAAACCTGCCGGCGCATGGACGCGGCCACTGTCTTCCGGTCAACACAGGTCCCGTTCCTGGCCAGCTCGCATGGACCCGCGGTGAACCATAGGTCCAGTACGACTTGGTGTGGGCCTTTCCCACTTTCTCGTCCAGGGCCACCCGCTCCACCGCACGTACCGAAACCTCGGACTGGATGCGCGTGCGCCAGGCGTAAAACCCGGATACTCCCAGAAGCCTGGCCATGCGCTGGATCGGGTAGTTGGCCTTCTCGGCCTCCATTAGTTCGAAGCATTCCGATTCTGCTTCTTGGAGGCGAAGAAGCCCGCAGCTTTTCCCAGGAACTCGTTATCTATCTTCAACTGAATGTTCTCGCGCCGCAGACGCTCCAGCTCAGACTTCTCCGACTCCGCCGCAGCGAACTCCTCCGGAGCGGCCGAGCGCGGGCGCTCCTGCCCAACCCAGCGGCCCAGCAACTGCTCTCCGAGCCCGAGTTCCCTGGCCACCTGCGCGATCGGCCTGCCGGTATCGATACCCAGTCGCGCGGCCTCCCGCCGGTACTCCGGAGTGAATGTACGTCGTGTCGTGCTCACACGAACACCTTCCCGCAGGATCCCAGGATCCCGCTACTTCAGGTGTCCACCAACAGATGTTAACCCCAGTGCCGTGGCGAGGGCGACGGCGAGGGGAGGGGGGCGGCGGACATTGCGCCGCCCCCTGGGGGAGGTGGTGGTTAGGAGTTGTAGCCGACGGTTACGGCGAGGAAGGTGCAGTCTTCGTCGTAGGGGTTTTTCCAGGCGTGCGGAACGCCTGCCAGGACGAGGAGGTCGCCCGGGACAAGTGTGTGCTTTTTTGCCGCCGGGTAGTTCGAGGTCGATTTTGCCGGAGAGGACGACTTCGTAGTCGATGGTGTCGGTTGCGTGCATCGCGGCGTCGCCTTGGTGTCCGGTCTCTTTGTGCGCGCCGGTGGATGCGGCGTCCAATTTACCGGCTGAGTTGGCCGGGAACCGCACGATACCGAAGGTGGATCCGTTGCGGGTGGCGTTATTCATGGTCGTTGCGATTGAACCCGGGGTTTGTGCGGAGTGGCCGTTGTCTACGCGCCAGTACCAGGCGCCTTCGACAATGCCGGGCTGGTCGACGACGGCTTCGGGCTTGTCGCCGATGAAGAAGTCCGGCTCGCCGGCTTCGTTGGGTTTGGCTACGACGAGGTTCCAGTTACGGACTTCAGGGAAGGTCATTGGTGCTCCATTGCTCGAAGGTGTGGTGAAGATCTGCGCTGGCCGCGTCGATGCGCCCGGCGCTGCGCCTCGCGGCGCATCAGAAAGGTTGTTCAATGTGGGGGGTCGTCGAGGTCATGGACCGGACGGGACCGGGCCGTGGGCGGCGGGCCATCGGGCTGGACGGTCTTCGTGAGTCGACGGTCTGCAGGGACTGCATCTTTGCGTCCTTGCCCTACGGCCTGTGAGATCTCAATTACACACACTCGCCGTACGTAAGTCAATCCTTTTTCTGGTTCGGTCACGTTGGGTGGTTTCGCTCATGACCACCGCGTTTTACTTGCGCGGGTGGCGGCAGGTGGGGCGGTTGTGGCGGGCGCTGACGGGAGAGGCCCTGCTGGCTTGGTGGATTTCCTTGTTTGCACGGGCGTCACGACGGGGTTTAGAGGGCGGGGGGTGGCCGGGACGGCTTAAAGTGTAGGGGTAAGGGAGTTAGGTGGGAGTGCGCAGGGTGCGCCCTGCGAATTCAGCGCGGTCTATTTCGAGCGTCGAGCGTACGGGTCGATGGGATTGAGGAGCAGTCTGGTCTATGACCAAAACAAGAAGCGAGAAGGTTGAGCAGAAGGCGCGGATGGGCAGGCCCCGCGATGGCTCGATCCGCAGGAAGGTCATCGACGCAGCCATTGAGTGCTATGAGGAGTTGGGCTGGAGCGGTTTCAATTTCGAAGCGGTCAGTGTCAGGGCCAAGGTTGGCAGGCCTGCCCTGTACCGTCGTTGGTCCAATCGTGAAGAGTTGCTCATTGATGCCTTTCGCGAGTTGACTCCGGCGCTGCCGGCCGCTCCGGACCATGGCAATGTCCGTGAGGACTTGACCGAGGTAGCCATGGAGTACCGGCGGGTCATGCTGGGAGCCCGCGGGCGCGCAGGTGTGCGGTTGTTCATAGAACAGGAAGCCACCGCTGATGTGTTTCACGCGGTTGCTGCCGAGATTTCGGCTTATCGGAACTCGCTGATCGTGGAGACGCTCAAGCGGGGACAGTCCCGGGGCGAGGTCCGCAGTGATGCGGACCTTCAGGTAGCCACTGAACTGCTGGTCGGGGCTTTGATGCTTGACGCGCTCTACGCCCCGGGCCCGTATCAGGTCCGCGGCATCGTTGCGAAAACGGTCGACATGCTCCTGAGAGGTCTGGGCAACAATCCCGTGGACCGGGGCACTGCAGAAGCCACCGGCGATCCTGTCTAGGTCTTCGCGAATAACAAAGAACAAGGGCGATCGAGGGAACCGACCTCGTTGAACATGCGGCCTGCGCTACCGGGAAAATACCTGGCCCCGCGTAGGCCATTTTGCCAACGTGCATACCCCCTGCATCTATACTTGAAACTCCCGTGATAACGGCTCGCCAGCGACTGGGGCACCCTGGGCTGCCCCAGTAGAGACATAAGCCGCATCAGGACGCACGCGCGCATCGATGGGATGCATCCGGTTCCTCAAGCCCCGCTTGCCGGCCGAGGCTCAGCCGAAAACAATCACAAGCGGCCAGAAGCTTCCGCTTCTATCCTTCGACTGGTTCCCGCAAGCCTTGCTTGCGGCCCCTGGGCTGTAGTCATCACTGTCTACCCCTTATTTCCACATTCTGATCGCGCCAAGGTGGGCATTGCCTGGAGACCGGACGTGCTCGGCCGCACTGAGGTCCGCTTGGTGCCGTTGACTTACGTACGAATTATGTGCTGAAGTAGGTCTTCAGGGCCGACATATAGGGGAGCAATGTTGCGTTCTCTTTCCGATGGTCGGCTCGTCCGCGCGTCGTGGGTGGCTGCGGCACGGATCTGGGGAATCGACGAAAGCCTTTGCCCCAGCTGCTAACCCCCGCCCAGCAACATCCCATAAGGGACACCAGCCGGGCGCAGGCGACAACGGCTTCAGCCGTGTGGCTGGCGACCCGGTCCACCCGCTTAATGCTGCTGAAAAGGCTTTGCAAGCAGCAAAGCATGCCTTTCACTATCCCTCCCGAAAGCAGCCTATGCCGCGTTCCCTCCCTTCCCGTTCGCGACGGCGCCCGTCGCCGATGGCCATCACAGCTGTGCTTGCGCTCAGCGGTACCCTAACGGCGTTGATGCATACACTCGTGATCCCCCTTCTTCCCGACTTCCCCGTGATCCTGGGTGTGACTGCCGATGACGCCTCCTGGTTGGTGACGGCCACACTGCTTTCCAGTGCCGTGGCAACACCCATCGTTTCCCGCAGCGCAGACATGTACGGCAAGCGCAAGATGATGGTTCTGTGCCTGGCCGTCATGGTGGCGGGGTCGGTCGTGGCAGCCGTCGGCGGTTCCTTTCTGTGGCTGGTCATCGGCCGGGCCCTTCAGGGGTTGGCGTCAGCCCTGATCCCAGTGGGCATCAGCATCCTGCGCGACGAACTCCCCAAGGAGAAGCTCGGCTCAGCGGTCGCCTTCATGAGTGGGACTGTTGGCATTGGCAGCGCCTTGGGCCTGCCCCTGGCAGGAGTGCTGTACGAAAGCCTGGGGTGGGCCTCGATCTTCTGGGTCTCCGCTGGTGCCGGGACTCTGTTGCTACTTGCCGTGGCGCTGGTAGTTCCCCGATCCATGGTCCGCACGCCCGGACTCTTCGATTTCGTGGGAGCCGCGGTGCTGTCCGGGGCGTTGGCGGCCCTCCTGCTGGCGATCACCAAGGGTGGCGCCTGGGGCTGGGGATCCGGTCCGGTCTTGCTGCTGTTGCTTACCACGGCCGTTCTGCTGGCCGTCTGGGTTCCCTATGAATTGAAAGTCAGGCAACCTATGGTTGACCTGCGAACATCTGCCCGACGCCCCGTACTCATGACCAATATAGCTTCGTTGCTCATTGGCTTTTCCATGTTCATCAACATGCTCGTCACGGCGCAGCAGCTTCAGCTTCCCACCCTCACTGGTTACGGTCTTGGGCTGAGTGTGATCACCGCTGGGCTATGCATGGTTCCCTCCGGGCTGGTGATGCTGGTGTTCGCCCCGGCGTCCGGATGCATCATTCGAAGGTTCGGGGGTACAGCGGCGTTCATGGCCGGGGCCTTGGTGATGCTGGGGGGCTATGTGGGTCGTGCGTTCTTCTACGACTCCATCGCTTGGGTGATCATCGGTTCAACCGTGGTCGGATTGGGGACGACGATAGCCTACACGGCTGTCCCCACCGTAATCATGGGTGCAGTCCCGATCACGGAAACGGCATCTGCCAACGGCCTGAACATTCTGGTCCGCGCGATCGGCCAGTCAACCTCAAGTGCTGTAGTCGCTGGAGTCTTCGCCTCGCTCACCATGAGGCTGGGCGACATTTCATTTCCTACATTTGATGCATTCAGGATCATCTTCTGGTTGGCGGCCGCGGCCTCGGCAGCGTCGATGCTTGCCGCGGCATTCATACCCGGGGCCAGGGGGGTCCGGAGTCCACCCCCTACAGCAGGCGGCGCCGACGAACATGTCGTGCCGCCAGTACGCGTGCTGGCATCCGGGCACCGTACTGTCATTCCACCGTTGTGACCGTCCCGGAGGCCACGCGGCCCGCCGCAGTCGGCCTCTAAACCCTGCAGTCCGTCAGTTGCGGTGTAGCTGGACCACATTTGTTGTTGGTCACCCCACCGCTGGGATTGCTGGGCAAGGTAGAGCCGGTCGAGTCTATGAGAGCTGGCAGGCAAGAGCCCCAGAGAACACTCGATGACATGCCTAGGTGAATGGAAGATCCCGAGGACATCTTGTGCGTCCAAAGGCCGGCGGCGGTGTGAGTGTCTGTTCCGGAGGCTAAGGTGCACCAGGCGAAGGGCGGGTGCTGCTCTACCGCGGCAGCAAGCAGCACACCCTTGCATAGTTCATTCTATGGACCCAAGGCCGCTTACATGCACAGAGCGTACGTATATGAAGCACGGCAGAAGCGCCCGCTTGGTGCAGTTATGTCGCAAATCAGGACACATAACCGCGGACTCGTTGACTTACGTACGGTAAGTGTGTGTAATTAAGATCTCAGATGCCACGGGGCATGGCTGCAGGGTTCCAGTTCCTGCAGATGGCCGGAGTGGTCACGGGTGTACCGAAGGGCAAGTGAACTCTTCGTTGCCCGCGCGCCGTGTGGATCACCACTTTCACTGACAGAGACATAGTCGTCTCAGAGGGAGCAGTATCGATGTCCTTTTCAATTGCGGGTAAGAGAATTCTGGTAACCGGCGGTGTTGGCGGTGTCGGTGGCGGCTCCGTTCGGCACTTTGCCCGGGAAGGCGCAAATATCGTTGCCCTCGATATCCGGGATGAGGAAGGAATGCTTCTGGCGAAGGAAGCGACGGAGGCCGGGCCGGGCCAGGTAACTTACCGGCGTATGGATGCCTCGAGCACAATCGATATCCGCGAGAGCATCGAATGGGCCGTTGACCACCTCGGCGGCCTGGACGGTATCCTGACCGCCCATGGTGGACCGATCTTGTCCTGGGCTGCTGAAACCCCCGAATCTGACTGGGACTGGCAGCTGATGGTTAACGCCAAGGCCGTCGGCACGATCTGCCAGGCAGTCTTTCCCCACCTGAAGGATAACGGTGGCGGCTCGATCGTGAACATCGCCGCCGGCGGTGCCCTGAAGGACGGGCCGATCAAGACCTCCTCGTACTCGGCCTCTAAGGGAGCAGTCCTGAGCTACACCCGGTCCATCGCATTGGAGTGGGCCCCGTACAAGATCCGCGCCAACTGCGTGAACCCAGTCGTGGCCACCCCTAAAGATGATCAGATCCAGGCGCTCATGACCCCGGAGGAGCGGGAGAGGTTCCGGCGCCAGATCCACGAGAGCATCCCGCTCGGACACATGGGCGACGTCGAAACCGAACTGGCACCGGCCCTGCAGTTCCTGCTCTCGGACGCCGCGAAATTCGTCACCTCCCAGATCTGGGGAATCGACGGAGGCCTCTGCCCAGCCGCTAACCCCCCACGCAGCAGCACACTCTGACGCGGCAGAACAACAGGCATAGGACGCGCGGACCGCACTTCTTCCACGCTAATTGCGGCTACAGCCCACCCTGACTGTTTCCTGCGCCGGGGTGGGGCAGCAGGGGCCGAACCGCACAACCAAATGCTAACTCCGGGACCGACCGCTTCCTAGCTAGCCCGTAATGCGGCTTTCGAGTCCACCCATCAGACAGGTAAACCCATGGCTACACCAATAGATTCCATCGCAAGTACGAGCTCACGGCCCAAGAGAGGAGGTCTTTGGGCAGGCGTAGGTGCACTCCTCACCGCCGGGTTGATCACGGACACCATCTATGGGTCGATGTACGGGCCCTTGGTCACGTCTATCATGGCTGAAACGAATTTCACGGCCGCAGAGGTCGGATGGTTCTTCAACGCGACAACCCTTGGTACCGCTGTTTCGGTCGCGCTCAGTTCCCGCATGGGAGATATATACGGTTCGCGGAAGGTCCTTATCGCCGTTTCCATCGTGGCTTTGCTGGGGTCCCTGGTCGTAGGCCTGATGTCCGACTTCTGGCCACTAGTCATCGGACGATTCCTCATCGGCTTCTCGGCCGGTCTTCCACTGAGCTGGGGAATAGTGCGCCCCAGGGCGGACGCAACTCAGACGCAACGCATTTCCGTTTGGCTCGGCACCGTATGCTCGCTCTTCACTCCGATTGCACTAGTGTTGGCCGGCCTATCCGCAACAGTAGGGCTCTCATGGCGCTCAGTGACGTGGTTCATTTTCGGACTGTTTGCTGTGCAACTTTTCTTCGCCTTGGCATCCCGACCTGCGCCTATCCAACCCCGCAGTACGACGAAGACTACCAATAACTTGGACTGGGCCGGAGCCATTGGCCTTGGCCTCTGGGTTACCGCGATCCTACTAGGCGTCAATGCCGGAGCCGAGAACGGGTGGACTTCCCCGATAGTTCTCGCCTACTTTGCGGCCGCTGCTGTGCTATTTGTGGCATGGCTTTTCCAACAGCGGCGAGCCACGTCGCCTGTTATGTCGTTTGAGAATATGGATCTGCGCCAGACTGCGTCGGGCTACCTGGCGATGATGGTCATCGCGTTCCTTGGGCTTTCGTTTTTCGTCGCACTTCCGAACATGATGCAGAACCCGAGCTGGGGCTTGGGCCTTGATCCGCTTACCTCCTCCTATCCTCTCCTGATGGTGTTCCCGGGGACACTGGTCGCAGGCCAGCTGGTCAAGTCCCTTATGCCGCGGATTGGCCCGAAGGCTTTTCTGCCGTTGGCCGCGGTATCCTCGCTTGTTGTCACCTTGGGCATCGCTTTCGCGCACGACAGCTACTGGTTGTTCTTCCTCTGGAGCTTCCTGTATGGGGCACTGGTCATGACCATTTACGTGTCGGGCTACATGCTCGTGGCGGCGTCAACTCGTCAGGACAACACGTCATCTGTGTTCGGCGTCCTTGCCGTCATCCAGTACCTCTCAGTTGCGGTTGCCACCGCGATCGTGTTCATCGTTATTGCACCCGGACCGGACGGTTTCACCCCAGAGTCGTCCTGGACCGGGCTCTGGGTCGGACTTTCCGTCCTCCTGGTGGCCGTGGCAGTTGTAATGCGGCTGCTTGCCCCGCGTGAACTGACGGACCGTCACGCTGTCAGCGCACTTGGCGACCTGACTGACGGCTTGGAAACCGGCGTAGTACCACCCGCTGGCAGCGTCCCTTCGGGCGCTGTCAAATAGATCCCACAGATTGTCGCTCACCTCGCATTCATCCCGAAGATGTGAGTGTCCGTACAGCGTCGGCCATTCCCCACTTGGACGTTTGGGGAATGGCCGGCGCTGACGTCGGGGCAGTCGATCGTCGCCGATAATTGCCCTCAGCTACTCCTAATCCCGTTAATGGACGCCAATAACTGTGATTCTGTATAGCTAATGGGTTCCGCTCAGGCAGGTGGTGATGAGGGTCCGGGGGAGGACCTTCACGCGACCTTGGCATGGAGCTGGTGTGAGTTTTTTTCTTCCCGCCTTGTAATCTCCGCGCCGCATGGCAGGGGCAATTCCTTCCCGCTTACATTCTGGATGAGCGGGCGTGCGAATTCGGCAAAGGCACCCATGGCGGAGAGCATAACGATGCCCACGGGGGAGTCCACGCCAGTGAATAAGAAGCTTTCTCAACGAACACGACGCGCGCTACTTTGGGTCAAGCTTTGGACGAGCACACGGAGATCGTCAAGGTTCGGGGCGAGCCGGCCCGTGCTATGCGCCACCAGATGGCCCCACTGCCGTCCGTACGCGGCAGTTCGGCCAGTGGGCGCTTCGCGTTCTAGTCCAGAGGCCTAATCCGCACATACCTGAGCCGCTGTCCGATCACCGTAACGTCCAACCTGGCCTGCGAGGTACGTGTTCTTGGACTGTCCTACAGGAAGTCAAGATCGCTCCGCCAGTTGTCAGGTCGGGGTGTGATTCAGTTTGACGCCGCCAGCGTCTCTGACCGCCCTGCCATTTGGTCGATTCGACGGGTACCAGCCACTTCGCGGCATCTACGTCCAGCATCAACTACAGCCTTAGTCGTGTTTCTCCAAAGAAGAATGGCGTGAAATACGAACTGCTTGGCGCGAGTATGTCTTTAGACGCAGATGGATCGATCCTATGGTGTCTGTAGACCCGGTCCGTATGACCCGCAACACGCAAAAGAGCAGCAGCGCCTTTCAAAGTCGATGGGCGCGACTTCGACTTCCACTCAATAATTCAGTGGCGATGGCAAGCGACAGTGCACATCGCTTCAAGGAAGGATGACACTCATGATTCAGACGCTGATGAGCCGACCCAAAGTGAATTCATTCGGTGACGATCTGGTCGTCCGGAGCGCCTTCGCGCAGTTCCCCTCGGGTGTGTCGGTGCTTGCGGTCGATATCGAGGGTGACAAGCACGCGCTCGTCGCGTCGTCGTTCATGGTCGGCGTATCTCTGGAACCATGCCTCGTTGCCGTCGCTGTGCAGAAGTCCTCCGAGACGTGGGAGATGATCAAGGATGCCGGCTCGCTTGGCGTATCAATCTTCGGCAAAGGACAGGGTCACCTGGCCCGCAAACTCGCTAGTAAGGACCGCGCTGCGCGCTTCGACCAGAGCGCGATCGAAATCAGCGAGACCGGTGCCATCTTTATTGAAGACGCAGCCCTGTGGCTCGAGTGCTCGATCTACGATGTTTCCGAGGCGGGTGACCATTGGATGGCCCTTCTTGAGGTGCAAAAACTAGGCATTGGCGAGAATGAGCCACTGATTTGGCATGATGCGAAGTTCCGTGAACTCAGCGACTCGCAGCAGTATCTCGACCTCCGATAACCAATACGCTTTGCATGTTCTGTCGCGACAGATTTGGATGGCGTTGGTCCGATGAGCGCGGTGCCGCGAGGTTGCTCTGCAGTTTTGGACACACATCGATTCTCAGGACAGAAATTAAACCTAAAGGTCAACAGGCTAGGCCGATACAGCATCAGGCTGGAACCAGCTGTTGAAATCAGCGCTGCGGCGTGGGTGAGGAAAGAGCACAGGTAAGTCTTCTGGACAGGCATAAAGTCTGAGCTTTCACCCAGGCCGGTGACGGTTTTTAGTATCCGGCAATGAGCTGTCTAGTACGTCAATTTGAATGACTTCGAATACCTGCGTCCCCGGGTCGCGAATGCAGCGCCCGGAATGGCGGGTTCACTCGTCTGGCACAGCAACTAGTTTCGCGCAGGCGGCGAAGAGCGGTACTGCGAGGGAGTGCGTCCGGACCAGCGTTTGAAGGCCAGGGTGAAGCTGGAAGCCTCCTCATAGCCGAGCCGACGCGAAATCTCGGAGACGGAGGCATTCGTCGTTGCCAACATATCCGTTGCCAACTCAAAACGGGCTTGATCCCGCAGTTGGCGAAAAGTCGTACCGTTCTCCTCCAAACGCCGCTGCAACGTGCGGGCAGAAGTGTTCAACGCAGCTGCGACATCCGTCGCGAGTACCCCCTTGTCCACCGTGGTCTTCATTGCATCAACCACACTACGAGCCCAGTCCTGCTCCAGCCGAAATTGCCGGAGCTTCTCCTTTGCCTCACGGAGGTAAGTCTCGTGCTGGAACGAGTCCCCGAAGGGCAGCGGCTCGGTCGAGAGGCCCTCGTCCCATTCCAAACCGACCGCCGACGCCCCCAAGACGACGGGCGCAGCGAGTATCTTTGCCAGTTCCGGAGACACCTCGTTCAGCGGAAGCTGTGCCACTGTCAGAGGGAATGGATCCTTCATGCTAATCATCATGAGACTTCGCAAAGTGCCAATGACATCACGATAAACGCTGAAGGCGACCAGCTCCGGCGGTGCACCGGTGTGCTCTAGCCGAAGGCCTGTAATCACTCCCTGGCTGTTGATGATAGGTGTGGACTCGATCATCGCGTATGCCAAATCGGTCGCGGTTGAGGCCCTTACAAAATGCTCCAGGGTAGGGGACGTTGTAAGCGCCAGGCCCTGTGTACCAAAGGAAGCAAGGAAATAGCCGTACCCTGCCTTCACCCACAGATCAGTCCGCCCCGCCGTCAACTCCACGAACTTCAACTCGAACGCCAGCTCCTGCTCGCCCGTGACGAAGGAGCCAGGAGTCTCGGCTACATCTGGATGCAGTCCGGCCGCTTGGAAAGCTGCCAGATGATCCAGCCCAGCTCCTATGAGCACATCTCGCAGGATCCTGATGCTGAAACTTGGAACTCGCACATGGCGATACGAGGAACGACGCACGGATTACTCCTTTGGTCGGTTAACTCCTCGGCGGGGTCCGCCTGCTGGCACCGCACGCGGTAAATGCGCTTCGATTTTATACCGTCCGCTGGATTCGACGAAGGCGGCCGCGGTGCTCAAGCGGGATCGGAAAGAATTGCAGCGTCCGGTTAACCTCGTGAACTCCGACTGCTGGCCACGGCCACGGTAATCGACGCATCCCGAATCTTCCCGGTGCGGTTGACTGCGATCGAGCAGATGCACTGGACCGCCCCGGTCTTCGCCGTCGAGTCTCAGGCGCGCGCCTAATGGCCAAGCGGGCAAGAGCACAACGGCGGCGTGCCCCAGTGGTCCCATCTGTTCTCGAAAGGAACACATCCTCATTCATCAAGAGGCAGTCCAAGGGGACCGCGGGACGGCGCGTGCCATACCAAATCACTCAATCTGACCCACTCAGTGTTCAATCTGATCTCAGCGGTGAGGAACAGTTTTGACGAGGCCGATGCATAACGGTCTATGCGAAAAACTTCCGAGAACGCGGTAGCAGGTTGCGCATCCAGCAGCGGTTACCAGACGTGGCGCGAAATCACAATTGATTGGCGGGACTCCGGCTCTTAGGTAAAGCCGCATATCTGTAGCGTGGTGTGTGGCTTCCCTATTGATACAACTCATGAAGGAGGGAGGCGATTTTCATAGTCAAGCAGGAGATTGGAGCCTCGAGATGTCACGTGAAGAAGCGTATTCCCGTTGCCCGTCAGACTCTTACGTAGAGCGCTACGGCAACGAATGGCTGGTTGTGCCGTTTGCCCCGGTGGAGCAACCGTATTTCTTCGACTGCCACCTTGGTGGAACGCCCCTGTTTGGATAGAACTTCCCACCGCGCTCGACGATTCAAGTCCGGAACGGTCTGGCCGGCGAATGATTTGGGCCCTGTCGTGGAAGATTTAACGGCTTACAAAGCACTATTTGGCGAACTGTCCACGGCTGTGCATAAAGAGTCCTGAAAACGACATAAACCGATATATGAAAGAGCAACACCCTAGATGCAAACCATTGAAGACCTTCCAATCGTGGTCACCGCAACCAACCGCGCGAGCATGGAGTCCCAGCTGGAGGAAGCAGTGGCGGCTGCCCAGGCAAAGGCACTGCGTGAAGGGCGCCGAGGGATACTAGTGACTCAACACGACGGCAGCTCCTTTACCGTCGACCTCAGCCATGATGTTCCATTTGGTCTGACCCGCGAACACCAGGCATGGTGAATGTACCCAGGAACGTGGCGGGGCTGGACAGTCCCGACCGTCTTTACCGGCGGGGGCGGGCGTCAGCCTCGTCCTTAACGAGCTGACACAGCTACGCGAACACGCGGCCGCACCGCAACCGCCCCTTTTCCGGTCCTTACGGAGCAGGTGTGACGGCCAGGCTCAGCCGGTCGACGCCGTGCATCGCATCAGCGGCGCGCACTAGCGCTAGATGGGAGAAGGCCTGGGGGTAGTTGCCTGCCATCCGTTGTTGTTCCGGGGCGTACTCTTCGCTGAGCAGGCCTAACTCGTTAGCAAACCCGACGAGCGTGTCCATGAGCGCCGTTGCTTCTGCTTTGCGGTTGGTGCGGGCGTACTGTTCCACGAGCCAAAAGGAGCATGCGAGAAACGGGTGCTCGCCCGGTTCAAGCCCGTCGATGCCCGTCTCGGTCCGATAGCGCATCAGAAGACCTTGCTCTGTGGTGAGTTCCCTTTCCAGTTGCGCGACGGTGCCAAGCATATGTTCGTCGTCGTATGCCAGGAAGCCGACCTGCGGCAGGGTCAACAGGGCTGCGTCTGTTTGTCGGCCGCCATACGTTTGGGTGAAGGAGTTCAGCTCCCGGTTGAAACCCTTCTCCATGATTTCTGTCCGTAGACGCAGCCGCAGTTCGTCCCATCGGTCGGCCGGGCCCGGGAGGCCGTGGTCCCGAACGGCCCTTACGCCGCAGTCGAAGGCCGCCCACATCATGACCCTCGAATGCGTGAAGTACTCGGCTGGTCCTCGAATTTCCCACAGGCCGCAGTCTTTGTCTTCGAAGTGTTTCTCTACATAGCCCAGCAGTGCCCGCTGAAGCGCCCAAGAGAAGGTGTCTTCTTTGCCGCCGGCGAGGCGCAGTCGCTCAAGGGAAACCATGACTTCGCCGATAACATCCGCCTGGTATTGGCCGACGGCAGCGTTTCCGATCCTTACCGGTCTTGCGTCCTGGTATCCGGGGAGGTGATCCAGTTCGCTCTCCGGAAGATCTCGTTCACCGGCTACCCCGTACATGACCTGAATGTCCTCGGGGTCGCCGGCAAGGGCGCGAAGCAGCCAATTGCGCCACTTCAGCGCCTCCGATTCATATCCATGCGTCAACATCGCTTCAAGGGTTAGTGCGGCATCGCGAAGCCAGCAATAGCGGTAGTCCCAGTTACGCGAGCCACCGAAATCCTCAGGCAGGGAGGTCGTGGGTGCGGCGACGATCCCGCCGGTCTCATAGTGGGTTAGTGCGCGCAGAACGAGCAGGGATCGCTTGACGTGAGCGGCGTAGGCACCGTCCTGTCTGCAGTGGCCGCCCCAGCGCGTCCAATAGTCGATCGTGTCCTTGAGAGCTGCATCGAAATCCAGCGTCGGCGGGGTCTCCCGATACGACGGAAACCATGTCAACTCGAAGTCCACCTTTTCGCCGGCAGCGACTGCGAATTCACCGATATGTCCTTGATCATGGGCTTCAGGTAGGTGCTTTCCGTGGAGGGCCCAGGCATCAGGCCCAGCCATGGCCAGGAGGGTTTCCCCACCGGGACTACGGCGCGCCCGGCTCGTCCACGGCGTGATCGCCCCATAACGGGGCCGGAGAAGAAATTCATGACGGAGGGAAACTGTTCCCCGGAGCCCGGTAATCCGTCGCAGGAGCGAGGAGCGGCCTCGTCTGGCTGGCATGAAGTCTGTGACCACGATCTGTCCCGTTGTAGTCTGCCACGTCGTCTCAAGGACAAAAGTTGATTCCAAATAATGACGATCCAGGACCACAGCAGGCGTCTCCGCAGGGGCAATTAACCACCTCCCGTGCTGTTCAGTGCCCAAAAGGGCACTGAACACCGAAGGGGAATCAAAACGAGGGAAGCAGAGCCAGTCCGCGCTCCCGGTACGGGAAACGAGCAGCCCGGTTGCGAGGTTTGAAAGTAGCGCATAGTCCTCTATCGGTGCCGCCATGGATATACCTAAGCACGACGGGGGGCGGAACGGTAGGGCTTGAACTACTTGGCCGAAGTCGGACGTTTACGAAGAACCATTCCTTCGGCCAGCTCTATATCAATCCGGTAGCACCAAGCGGCGGGGAATGCGATCGCTAGGGCTTTCGAACGGCAGGCGGATTGCGAGGTCACCGAGTTGGTCGCGTAGCTGCGGGCAGGATCGAACCCTCCGAATTCGACTCCGTGACTGCTTGGGCGGCATCCACCCACCGTTTACGTGTCAACACCAGGATCAAGGCTGCTGTCAGAATTCCGATGCCTAAGTAGGTGATACCCGCATTGGTAGAGCCGGTGTACTTCGTGAGGAGTCCGAAGACGTACGGGGCGACGAGTCCGCCGGTCATGCCCAGCGAGTTTACTGCAGCTATGCTTAGGGCGGCTCGATAGCCAGAAAACTGCTGTTGAATAATTGCCCAGAATCCACCAGTGGAACCGTACAGTCCGGCGGCAGCAACGCACAACAGCAGCATCGAGACGACGAGTGATCCAGACACCAGAGGCACGACCACGAAGATGGCTCCACCGAGGGTCAAAGGTATTACTGTGTGCCAGATTCGTTCCTTCTTCCGGTCCGACAGTCTTCCCACGACGATCAATGATGTGCCACCGATAACATAGGGCACCGCGCTAAGGAAGCCGACAATAGTATTGGATGAGCCTTCGGCCAGGCCTCGGATAATTTGCGGCAGCCAAAATGCAATTCCGAAAAATCCGCAGGCCAGGAAAAATTGGATGAGCGACAGCATCAGAACCTTAGGGTCGGTCAGGGTTTGGCGAAATCCGCCCGTGTGACCAACGGAGCCGCTGACCGCGTCCCGTTCCATGGTGAGCCTGTTCACGAGCCAGGCCTTCTCTCCTTCGCTCAGCCACTTGGCTTGACTCGGCGAGTCCGATATGGCGATGTAAAGGAGGAGTCCCAAGAGGAACGCCGGAATTCCGAAGAGGATGAAGATCCAGCGCCACGAAGACAGTCCGAACCAGTCCGACGAGTCGAGGATCAATCCGGAGAGAGTGCCGCCAATTATGCCGGCGAGCGATGAGCCTAGCAGGAAAATCGCGGCTGAACGGGCTTTGTACGCAGCAGGAAAAAAAACTCGCAAAATAAAAGATGACGCCCGGCGCCAGACCCGCCTCAGCAACGCCCAGGAGTATGCGAGAGACGATCAATTGCGTTTCATTTTGGACGAAACCACTCGCAATTGTTACCAAGCCCCAGGTAATAGCTATGCGCGCGAGCCATATCCGAGCGCCGATCCGGTACATTATCGCGTTACTCGGCATTTCGAGGAGAATATAGCCGGCAAAGAAGATACCGGCAGCGAACCCGAAGGCTGCGGGATCAATACCGAGCTCGGTACCCATATCAAGCTGGGCATATCCAAGGCTGATCCGATCCAGAGACGACACGACATAAAGAGTCAGTGCCAGCGGAAGGATCCTCCATGAAACCTTGCGCATCGTTACCTTCTCAACTGCGCTGATTTTCGTGTTAATTAAGTTGGGCATTTTTCCTCCATAAACAGGGAATGGGCGGAATCAAACACAAACAGGGGACGGCACAGCGAAAAAGACTGTGGAACAGGGGCCGCTGCGTCAGCGTGGTAATAACGTGCTAAATGAGCGCGACTTCGGAAATCGCACCGGTACTTCCCGTACGCTTCATCGCAATCTGCTCGAGGGATTTGCGCGTGCTTGTCATTGCGAGTGCCGAAACGGGGTGCACTACGTGGACACGGACACCATGTGGTTAGCCGCTGAATTATTGGCGGAGTAGCCAGCGTTTTTCAGCCAAGCATTCAGTCCTGATGGGCTGCACTCACCGGCTGGATGAAGATAATGGGTCTACGCGACCATCGGTGGCGGTTGCGCGAAAATCACCAACACGTCGAGCGCTTCAACATCAGCTCCGCGAACAACGACTGGATTTGACTCCATCGCCTCGAGGCCAGCCTCGCGCAGGGCCCATGCCGCCCCGGCGAAGGAGAGCACCGCGTCAGCGATCGCCTCGCGGTCGGCCGGTTCGGTTCCTCGCGCTCCGTCAAGGAGCGGTGCGGCCCGCAGCTCACTCAACATCTCGGAGACGTCGTGGCGCGACACCGGCAACGGACGAAGGGCGACGTCCTCGAGTACCTCCACCCAGACGCCTCCCAACCCGAGGGCAAGGACGAGCCCCCACTCCGAATCACGTGTCACACCCATGATCAGCTCGACGCCGGGAGGCCTCATTGGTCCGAGCAGCACGCCCTCGATCCGTGCATCAGGATGATGTTCGCGAGCTCGTTCGGTGAGTGTCTTAAAAGCGGCTCGTGCCTCTTCCTCATCGCGGATGTTGAGGATGACTCCGCCGATGTCGGACTTGTGCACGATCTCGGGCGAGCAGATTTTTGCGACCAGCGGGAAGCCGTAGGCGGCGGACACCTTGCCGATGTCGTCCACCGAGGTCACGAGGGTCGAGGGCGCGATGGGAACGCCGAACTGAGACAGCACCTGACGCGCGGTTGCTTCCGACCAACGCCGGTCGTCGGGGATCGTGATCTCTGGAGTGTCTGTTGAAAGCTCACCTTCGTTGAGAAGCTGACGCCGTCGTTGTGACCATCGGTCGAGTGCGTGAAGCGCTTCGAGGCCACGATCTATCGACTCGATGACCGGTGGGGTGCCCAGCTCCAGGCGCAGTTCCATGTCGGCTGGATCCGCATTCATCGCCATGTCAGCGAATGCAAGAACCGGCTTCGACGTGCTAGCGGCCAGCCGAAGATGCGCCTCGGCGAGCCCGCGCCGATCCGGGTTCAAGTAGGTGGGCGTGGCCAGCCCGATGCCTTGCGTGATGAGGATATCAACCGATGGATCATCGGCGAGGATGCGCGCGAGCTCCGGCAGAATTTCCTTGGCATCGATGGTCACCGCGGCCGTGACATCGAGAGGGTTCTGCGCGGTCGCGAATATCGGGAGCCCTGCCGCCCTCAGCGCGTCAGCCGTTTCCTCGTTGATCGTCGGCAGATCGAGGCCGAGTCGGTCTGCCCGGTCTGTGAACACTTCGCACGCAGATCCCGCGCCAGTCACGACGGCTGCCCTGACCCCCGGAAGTTCACCATAGCCCTCGAAGAGGGCCGCGGTCGTCACGAGGTCTTCGAGCGATGTGCAGCGGACTGCGCCAACCTGCTGCAGTACCGCCTCAATGATGCGGTCGTCGCCCACCAGTCCGCCCGTATGGGCGACGGCGGCCCGGGCCGACTGCTCACCGAAGCCGGCCTTAAACACGATCACCGGCTTGCCGGCGAGTGCCGCACGACGACAGGCGGTGGCGAATTCGAGAGGTGATCTGATGGCATGAACGTAGAGGCAGATGACCTTCGTGCTGTCCTGGTCAATCAAATAGTCGATGCAGGCAGCCACGTCGAGCACCGCCTCGTTGCCAACGGTGATCACATGATCGAGCCCAACCAACCTCGTGGGCATGTGGGCGATCATCTGATACGCGAGGGCGCCGCTCTGAGAAACGAGACTGATCCCGCCTACGGGGGTTTCAGGAACTGACAGCCCGAAGCCGAACACGCGGCCGCTGAAGTTGACGAACCCCATGTTGTTGGGGCCAAGGAGGACGAGACCTCGCTCGCGGCAGTACTCCGAAATCTCGTGTTCGAGCGTCTTGCCCTCAGTTCCTGCTTCACCGAATCCCGCCGCTAGTACCACGAACCGCGTGACTCCGAAATCTGCAGCCTCCTTCAGCGCGCCGAGCACGAACTCGGCCCGAACGAGGATGAACGCGACGTCAGGAACGATGTCCAGGTCTGCCATCGCCGCGACCGTGGGCAGGCCGAAGACCGTCTCAACCCGTCGACCCACGAGCCTAACCTCGCCACCGTATCCGCCCGCACGAAGGTTACCAAGGACCGTCTTCGCCCAGGCGGAGCGACTGCTTGCGCCCATGATGGCGATCGAGGTCGGTTTGAACAAACCGTCCAGGGCAGGCCGCTTCGCGTGCGGGAAGGACATCGTTGTGCTCCTCTGAAAGAACGTGAATCGAGCGTGAGGCGAATCAACGGGCGCCTGCTGACCTGCAATCCATAATACTCTGATTTTGACACAAACTAGAATGCAAATCTAGTGGAGCAACGCGAGCGCCCTGCGCCGTCCCTGCTCTGTTAAGCGCACATCCCTGAATTGACATGGAATCAACTAGAACACGGAACTAGTCTCCGGGTTGACCCCGGGCGAGGCCGGTGTAGGTCCGCCCGCAGAGCGCTAGTTGCCGGGTCGAGGATTCACTGTCCGCCTGTTTCACTCCTGCGGGCCTGGTCAGCCTGCATGCCGGCGACTGCCCACCGGATTTGCGATTCGGCAAGGGCGAGACCGTCGGTCATGCTGCGCCGACCTGCGTACCAGTGAGTCAGGAGGTCTTGCCAAATCGCCATGACGAGGTCTGTCAGCTTGTTGGCGTCATCCGTCGGAACTCCCTTGAGACTTATCGAAAACGTTTCGCGAATGGACCGACGGAACTCGGTGATCACTTCGCTCACGTACGGGTCGGATGAAGCGCTCGACTGCACATTGATGGCCAGGAGATTCTTCTCGCGCTGATATGCACGCGTGCCGCGTCGGACAGTGGCGATGAGGTGTTCGCTCATGTCTTCGACCACAGGAGAAACGCGCCCAGCGAGGGGCTCGGACCATCGGACAAGCGCCGCTGCGAACATGTGCTCCTTCGAAGCGAAGAACCGATAGATCGTCCCGAGTGCTACGCCCGAATCTGCCGCGACGTCTTTCACGCTCACGCTGGCGACACCGCGTTCGCTGACGAGGTGAATGACGGATCGGAAGATCAGTTCACGCTTTGCGCGCTGTGTCTCAGTCAGGTCGTGAAGGGGGGCTTCGGCGTTGATCGGGCTATCCGGTTGCATGATAAACCATCATAAGTCCGGCCGACCTTAGAATGCTATTCTATTGGCATCTTTCGTTTGAGCACTTGATTAATCGGGACTACTTGACAGAAAATAGATCCCGAATCTACTGTTGTCAGCGGACGCGCCAATCGCCGCGCGTCCCGCAAACACAAAAGCGCTGTCCGATGAGCACTTGCCGCCACAGCGGGGTCATCATCAGCGGTGCCCGCACCCCGTTTGCAAAGAACAACGGGTCACTCGCTTAGGATCGCTGCTTTTCCACTGGGCGCGCACGCCGTGAAGGATGCCTAGGGCGGCGAAGCGCCCGCGTCGGAGATGGACGCAGTGAACATGGGGCAAGTCAGCCAAGGTGGCAGGCGGACAGGGCGACAACAAAAACAACTCTTAGACACGTGAGGAAACCTCCATATGACGGTCCGACTTGGACGCATCTATCACCCGAGCCACCGGACCCCGGATCTTGAACCTGTCGAACGGTTCTTCCGGGAGGTCTTCGGTCGGCACAGTCTTTCACGAAGCAGCCTCGTCATGGCTGGGTTAGTCAAGCAGGCGCCGGAGTACCCGGAGGACTACTGCCTCTTCACGCCCGTTGCTGATCTGTTTTTCGACTCGATAGTGCCGGAAAAATATGTCTGGGATGGGAAGCAGCCGTACGCCAGCGTCGCGCAACCTTACCTGGACGGATATGGCTGGGCGGTAGACGAAGGAATGCAGCAGATCTGGGACGCCTGCCAGGCAAACGGGATCCGGCTCACCGACCAGTGGAACAATGTCGTCGAGGGGCCGGTGATGGCGACCGCGTCGTTCAAGTCAACCCCCCTGTTTTGGACGCTCGAAGACGACACGGGCCTGCGCTACGAGTTCTACCCCACGACGAGCATCTCGAACTACGACCACCGCAGCGTCCCGGGGTGGACACTGCCGTCAGTCCGTGACTTCGACCCGGTCTCCATCATCCGCACGTCCCACCACACGGTGCTCACCCACGATATGCCGCGGGCCAAGAAGTTCTTCGTGGATATTCTTGGGGGCGAGATCTTGGACGAACGTGTGAATCCGGTTTGGAACACTCGGAGCACGTTCATTCGACTTGCCGATGACGTCCACGAGTTGGCCGTTCCGATTGAGGCAGGTTCGCCAGCCGGGGAAGCGCTCGCTAAACGGAGCCCGCTTGACGCATATTACTCGATCGGTTTCCACGTGGCCGACATCGACAAGGTCGTGCGGACTCTTGAACGCAATGAGGTTGGGACGATCTACCGATCCGACACGGCAGTGGTGGCAGACCCTTCGACAGCGATCGGTATCCCCTGGGGATTCTACGCAGAACTTCCTTTCGCCACGACCTAAAAACGCACTCGAATGCATCAACACGTGTAAAGCCCGATCCATCAAGAGGAAAGGAATTTCAATGACAGTGACGCAGCTTACATCTGTCGCCACGACCTACCAGGAGCGGGCCGCCGCTTGGTTGCAAGACTTCGAAAACGCCCTGACGAAACCGGATCCGGGGGCGCTGCATGAACTCTTCGCGGATGACTCGCACTGGCGCGACATCGCCGCGTTCACGTGGGATGTCGTCCAGTTCTCCGGCCTTGATCGGGTCGCGACTGAGTTGCAGCGATCGGCCGCGGCAGTCGTCCCGGTGAACTTCGCGCTTGATGCTGATCGTCCCGCCCCTGGCGTGAGCCGTTTCAACGATCACGAGGTCGTCGAGGCCTTTTTCACCTTTGAGACGCAGTTCGGCCGATGCGCTGGGCTGGCCTACTTTGTGGAGGAGGACGCCCGTGCCAGCCACGGGCTACGGGCGTACGTTCTGTCGACGGTGCTCCGTTCTCTGCACAATGTAGTAGAGAAGCACACGGGCGAACCCGATCCCGGCTACGGTTTTACTCCGGAATGGCCCGGCCAGACGTGGACCCAGTACCGCGCGCGGCAGGTCGCGTACGAAGACCGCGAGCCGGAGGTCCTCGTGGTCGGCGGCGGCCAGGCGGGCATATGCACCGCCGCATTGCTGGACAACCTCGGCGTGGACACACTCGTCATCGACAAGTTCGAGCGCGCGGGGGACAGTTGGCGAACGCGCTACGAGGCGCTGAACCTGCATTCGCCGACGACATTGTCCGATTTCCCGTTCATCCCCTACCCTAAGACATTCCCCAAGTACCTGCCGCGAGACAAGCACGCCGACTGGGTCGAGGCGTACGTGAAGTTGCTTGATCTCAACTATTGGACGAGCAGCACGTTCGTCGACGCCGTTTACGACGACTCCACACAACGCTGGACTGCCCGGATAGAGCGCGGCGACGGCAGCATGCGTGTTCTCAGGCCCGCACATATCGTTATGTCAGTGGGCGGCTCAGGCGGGCGTCCCCTCATGCCAGCCATGAAGGGAATCGACACGTTTCGCGGTACCGTCGTCCACTCCTCGCAGTTCACCAGCGGACGCGACTACCGCTCCAGTAAAGCGCTCGTCGTGGGAGTGGGAACGAGCGCACACGACATCGCGCTCGACCTCTACCGGCACGGTGCCGACGTGGCGATGCTGCAGCGCGGGCCGATCACAGTCGTGAGCCTCGAAGAGGCCAACACCGTCTACGGCAGCTACATGACGGATATGGACCAGAGCGAGGCGGACCACCGTTACTACGCAGGTTACGTGTACCCGTTGATGGTCGAGGCGAGCAAGAGGAACGCTCAACGGAACCTAGAAGTCGATGCCGAGCTTCTCGAGGGACTCGCAAACGCCGGCATGAAACTCGACATCGGCGAAGACGAGACCGGCTGGCAGATGAAGTTCGCGCGCTACGCTGGTGGCTATTACCTCAACGTCGGCGCGTCCGACGTCGTGGTCGAGGGCGGGATCTCGGTCATGCAGTACGAGCACGTGGACGGCTTCGTGCCCGAGGGCGTCGCTCTCGATGACGGGACGGTGCGCGAATTTGACCTCGTCGTCATGGCAACGGGGTATGAAGGACTTGAGGTAGAAGTAGAACGCTACTTCGGCACCGACGTGGCCGAGCGTGTCGGCCCGGTGGGGCGGCTGGGCCCGGACGGAGAGCGGCGCAACTTCTGCAAGCCAACCCCCCAGGAGCATCTCTGGTTCACGTTCGGCGGGATTGTCGAAGGACGGCGCTCGGCCTCGTGGATGGCGCTGATGATCAAAGCTCAACTCGACGGGCTCGTGCCCGCGCTTCATCGTAGTGAGGATGGAAACTCATCGGGCGTGAGGAAACCTCGACGAACACGTTCATGCGGATTGGCGATGCCTGAGTCACGCGTTCGCGAGCACACGTGGCAGCCGTTCTCGACAGGGCACGGGTTCCTCGAAGCACCGCGATGGTATGAGGGCTCCCTCTGGGCCAGTGACTTCATCTCACGTGAGGTGATCCGCTTCTCACCGGACGGCGAGCACGACACCATCATGAAGATCGCCGGCATGCCCGCGGGCCTGGGCTTCCTGCCCGACGGCAGCATCCTCGTGGTATCCAGCGAAGATCGGCGCGTGCTCCGTCGCCGGCCCCATGGAGAACTGGAGTTTTACGCAGACTTTGCCCACATCGCTGGTGGCCGTGGGAACGACATGATCGTCACCTCGGCTGGACACTGCTATGTCGGCAACTTCGGATTTGAGCGAGGCAAGGACGAGCCTAGGTCCGCCCGACTGACCCATATCGATCCCGAACGCCGGGTGAATCCGGTCGAGGGAGAGTTGATGTTTCCTAACGGCATGGTCGTGGACGGCGAGACCTTGATCGTCGCCGAGACTTATGGGCATCGACTTACCGCTTTTAGGATCGACAACGACGGCAGGCTGATCAGGTCACATGTGTGGGCGCAGTTGGGTGATGATCAGCGTCCGGATGGAATCGCCCTAGATTCTGACGGGGGCGTCTGGTACGCCAACGCTCAGGCCGCTGGGGACACGAGTGGCTTCTATCGCGTCGAGGAAGGCGGACGGATCACGGACCGGATCGTGATGGACGGTGCGTGGGCGGTTGCATGCACGTTCGGCGGGGAGGATCTGAGCGAACTGTACGTTATCGGCGCGCGCACTTCGCTAGAGGAATTTTATGCCGGGCGCAGTGACGGTTTTGTCGGACGGGCTAACGTCGGCCGCCGGGGTGTGTCCGGGTCGCAATAGGCGGCTCGCACCGAAAATACCCTCCTGGCTATACGGCAGGGAGGGAAAAGCAGGCTCAAGCGCGTACTCGGCAGCAGAGGCAGCTGGATCGGCCTAGCGAAATCATTGGTTAAGGAACGTACAACTTATGGATGCTAAAAGAGGACACCATGAATCAACAGCAACCGCATTGCGCTCAAAGTGGGGCGACCGGTCGACGGAGAATGACATGTGCGCCGTAGCCGCGGAGCGCCACTGCGACGACGTTGTGGGCTCGCTGCCGACGTTGACGATTCGTGGTGCGGTGTTGAATTCGTTGGGGGTTGAGGGTCCGTATGCGGGGAGCCGGCCTATAACGGTGGATGAGCTTATTTTGAGTGGTCCGGCGGCGGGTGAGGTGTTGGTGCGGATTGAGGCGGCGGGGCTGTGCCATTCGGATTTGTCGGTGGTTAATGGTCCGCGTCCGCGGCCGGTTCCGATGTTGTTGGGTCATGAGGCGGCGGGGATTGTCGAGGGTGTGGGCCTTGGGGTTGATGTTGGGCTTGTTGGCCGTCGGGTGGTGATGACTTTTTTTGCCGCGTTGCGGGCAGTGCGAGGCGTGCCTGACGGAGGGGAAGTTGCCGTGTTCGGCTGGGAGCAGGAGTAATGAGCAGGGGATTTTGCTGGGTGGTTCGTCTCATTTGACCCGTGGCGGTGAGAGGGTGGCGCACCATTTGGGTGTTTCGGGGTTTGCCACGTACGCGGTGGTGGATCATCGGTCGGTGGTGCCGGTGGGTGCGGATGTGCCGCCGACGATTGCGGCCCTGCTGGGTTGTGCGGTTTTGACCGGGGGCGGGGCGCTTCTGAACGCTGGGCGTATCACTTCCGAGTCGAGCGTGGCGATTGTCGGTTTGGGGGGAGTGGGTATGGCTGGTTTGTTGGCTGCTTTGGCTACTGGTTGCCGGAGTGTGATTGCGGTGGATGCGCAGGAGTCCAAGTTGGATCTTGCGCGGCAGTGGGGGGCTACCGCGGCGTACACGCCGGAAGAGGCGTTGGAGCGGTCGGTGGCTGTGGATGTGGTGCTTGAGGCTGCGGGGCATCCCCGCGCTTTTGAGACCGCGTTCCGGCTTTTGGGCCTGGGTGGCACGTTGGTTACCGTGGGTCTGCCGGCTCCGGGGGCTGTGTCTTCGATTGAGCCGTTGCGGCTGACTGCGAAGGCGCAGTCGATCGTGGGAAGTTATCTGGGCTCGGCTGTGCCGCAGCGGGATATTCCTGTTTTTGAACAACTTTGGCGTGAGGGGAAGCTTCCGCTGGAACGGCTGGTCTCGCGGCAGATCAGCCTTGACGAGATCAACGAGGGCATGGACGCTTTGGCGTCGGGCAGCGGGATCCGGCAAGTCATTACTTTTGAATCAACAGAGTCAGAACGGAAATAACTGATGGGCATCCAGAGAACTGATCACGATGTTGTGGTCCTGGGCGCGGGTTTTGGTGGCCTGGGCATGGGCGCGCAGCTCAAGCGGGCGGGCATTGAGAACTTCGCCATTTTTGATAAGGGTCCGGGCCTGGGTGGGGTGTGGCGTGATAACAGTTACCCGGGGGCTGCCTGCGACACTGAGGCGCACCTGTACTGTTACAGCTTTTTTCCGCACCGGCGGGTCAGCCGGATGTACGCGGACCGTGATGAGCTGATGGGCTATATCGGAGCGTTTGGCTGCCCGGTTCGCGCTCGGCCCGCACCTGAACTTTAACGCCGAGGTCACGTCGGCGGTGTGGGATGTGGAGAAGGTGCTGTGGCGTTTGCAGGTCGCTGGTTCGGGCGAACACACGGCACGTGTTTTCATCCCGGCGTGGGGCCAGTTGAACACGCCGCTTGTGCCGGATTTTCCGGGCATTGAGGAGTTCCGGGGGATCGCTTTTCATTCCGCCCGCTGGGACCACGGCGTGGATTTGGCGGGGAAGAAGGTCATCAGCATCGGTTCGGCGGCCAGCGCTGTCCAGTATGTTCCGGAAGTGGCCAAGGTCGCCGGGCGCCTGGAGGTCTTTCAGCGCAGTGCGAACTGGATCATGCCCCGCAACCAGGTGGTCTTCAGCGCGGAGCAGCTTGATACTTTCGAGGAGCGTCCGGAAACGTTTGAGCAAAGCCGCCGGACCCTGCATGATTTCCGGGAGAGCGGCTTTGAACGCACGCGTCACGATACCGACGCGCAGCGGGCCGGTGTTGATCAGGCGTTGGCCCATCTTGAGGCGCAGGTTCCGGACCCGGAGCTGCGGCGCAAGCTGACCCCTGATTACGAGTTCGGATGCAAGCGTATTCTGCGCAGTGACGATTACTACCCGGCGTTGACTCGTGGGAACGTTGAGCTGGTCACTGAGGGCATCGAGGCTATCGTCCCGGAGGGTGTGCGCACCCGTGACGGGAGGGTCCATGAAGCGGATGTGATTATTTACGGGACGGGGTTCAGCAGCCAGGCGTTCCTGGGTGATTTGCAGGTCATCGGGGCCGCGGGTGGGAACCTGCAGGACCGGTGGGCTGAGGGCGCGGAGGCTTACCTTGGGATGAGCGTGGACGGGTTCCCGAACATGTTCATGATTTACGGTCCGAACACGAACCTGAACCACAACTCGATCATCACCATGTTGGAAATCCAGCAGGCTTACATTCTTGAAGTTCTCGAGCACCTGCTGCCGGTCCCGCAGGCCGCGGTGGAGGTCCGGGGCCAGGTGTTGGCCTCGTACAACACTGCTTTGCAGGACGCGATGGAAGGGTCGGCTTTTTCTTCTGACTGCTCGAGCTGGTACAAGAACGCCGCTGGCAAGGTCATTAACAACTGGTCCGGGACGGTTGAGGAGTACCGCAGCCTGGCCGGGCAGTGGAGGCCGGCCGACTACCTGGTTTCCGGCGCCGCGCTGCCGGTGAGGGAAACGACGGAAGTATGACAGCTGAGCTCTCGACGGCGGCTGTCCCGCTTGATGAAGTCGCGCCAGATGCGGTGGCCCTGATCCGGGCGTTCCGTGACGGGGGAGGGGTCAGTTTCCAGGACGTGCCCCTGGAGCAGGCCCGGGCCGCGTACGAGGCCGGCTGCGCCGCGAACGGGATCCCGGTAGTGTCACTGGAGCGCGTTGAGACCCTGCAGTGCCCGGTCAAGGGCGGTGCTATCGGCCTGCGCCGCTACCATCCCGGGACCGGGACCGGCAGTGGCGGGGCGCCGCGTCCCGTTGTTGTGTTCCTGCACGGCGGGGGCTGGGTGATCGGTTCACTGGACACGCACGACCGTCTCTGCCGGCGTCTGGCCGCGGTCAGCGGCCTGGATGTGGTGTCCGTTGAGTACCGGCTGGCCCCGGAGCATCCGTTCCCCACCCCGCTCGAGGACAGCCGCGCCGCTCTCGAATTCGTCAGGGACAAAGCGCCGGAGTACGGCTGGGACCGGAACCGTATCGTCGTGGCCGGGGACAGCGCCGGAGGCAACCTCGCCACGGTCCTTGCCACGGACCCGGTTCTGTCGTGAACGGAACCACCATCATCGGCCAGGTGTTGCTCTACCCGGTGGCAAACCTGCTGGACGAATCGGAGTCGTACGCCCGGATCGCTGAGGGTTTCCCGCTGACTGCGGACTCGATGCGGTGGTTCCGGAGCCTTTACCTGCCCGATGGCCAGACGGCCAGTGACCTGCGCGTCTCGCCCGGGTTGCGCAGCCGCGCCGATTTCGCCCGCAACGGTGTGCCCGCGGCCTTCGTGGTCACGGTCGGGCTGGACCCTTTGGCCGATGAAGGCATCGCCTACGCAGGCCTGCTCGCACACGCCGGAGCCATGGTGGAGCACCATCACCTTCCGCGCCACTCCCACGGCCTGTTCACCTCAGCCGGGTTGATCCCGACCGGGGCAAAACTGTTCGACCGGGCCGCGAACTGGCTGATCGAACTCACCAACCCAACCAAAACCATCAGCTAACCCGGCCCCCCGCCCGTGCCCGGCGGCCCCTGCCTGCCCTGGCGCCTTACATCACGCCTGGATGTGTCTCGCAACCCAGCACGCCGGATCTGTAAACCCTGCGGCCGGTGCTATCCGGCCCGCAGCTCCTGACCACTTCCCGAGGACATTTTTTCCATGACAGTTACTTCCGTGCTGCCCACTGTTCCCGCAGCCGAACCCATTTCGCCCGAGCGCGAGGCCGCGCTCCTCGCATCGGTGCCTACCGGACTATTGATCGGCGGGAAGTGGGTGGACGCGTCCGACGGCGGCACCTTCGACGTTCACGACCCCGCTACCGGGAAAGTGCTCGCCACCCTCGCCTCGGCCACCAGCGATGACGCCATCAAGGCGTTGGACGCGGCCGACGCCGTCCAGGCGTCCTGGGCGCGCACCGCACCCCGGGTGCGGGCTGAGATCCTGCGCCGCGCCTTCGACCTCGTCACCGAACGCGCCGAGGACTTCGCCCTGCTGATGACCCTGGAAATGGGCAAACCCCTGGCCGAGGCCCGCGGCGAAGTGACCTACGGGGCGGAGTTCCTGCGCTGGTTCTCCGAGGAAACAGTCCGCGACTACGGCCGTTACCTCACCACCCCCGAGGGGAAGAACAAGATCCTGGTCCAGCACAAACCCGTCGGACCGTGCCTGCTGATCACTCCCTGGAACTTCCCCCTGGCGATGGCGACCCGGAAGGTAGCCCCCGCCGTCGCGGCCGGCTGCACCATGGTCCTCAAACCCGCGAAGCTGACACCGTTGACGGCGCAGTACTTTGCGCAGACCATGCTCGACGCCGGCCTCCCGCCGGAGTCCTCAATGTCGTCGCCTCCTCCTCCGCGTCCGGGATCTCCGGGCCCTTGCTGAAGGACTCCCGGCTGCGGAAAGTCTCCTTCACCGGCTCCACTCCCGTCGGGAAGCGGCTCATGGCCGACGCCGCGCAGAACGTCCTGCGGACCTCGATGGAACTGGGCGGAACGCCCCTTCATCGTCTTCGAAGACGCCGACCTGGACGCCGCCGTCGAAGGAGCCATGGCGGCGAAGATGCGGAACATGGGCGAAGCCTGCACCGCCGCCAACCGCTTCCTCGTCCACGAAACCGTCGCCCACGAATTCACCACCAAATTCGCCAAAGCGATGGGCAAACTGTCAACTGGCCGCGGCACCGACCCGTCCACCCAGGTCGGCCCGCTCATCGACGCCGGCGCCCGCGACGACGTCCACGCCCTCGTCACCGCCGCCGTCGACGCCGGCGCCACAGCCGTGACCGGCGGGGCACCCCTTGACGGGCCCGGCTACTCTACCAGCCCACCGTCCTCGCTAACGTCCCGAACAACGCAGCCATCCTCGGCCAGGAAATCTTCGGCCCCGTCGCCCCCATCACCACTTTCACCACCGAGCAAGAAGCCATTCGCCTGGCCAACAACACCGAGTACGGGCTCGCGTCCTACCTCTACAGCCGCGACTTCAACCGCCTCCTGCGGGTGGCCGAACAGATCGAATTCGGCATGATCGGATTCAACGCCGGCATCATCTCCAACGCCGCAGCCCCCTTCGGCGGCGTCAAACAATCCGGACTCGGCCGCGAAGGCGGAACAGAAGGCATCACCGAATACACCACCACCCAATACATCGGCATCACCGACCCCTACACGAACTAGCTATACTTCCCGCGGACGTCGTGATGAGCGTGGTGTCATGTGGAACGCGAAGGCCTCCGCTATCGATTCGGGCTACCACTCTTCCTGCCGCTAGGAGGCCCTCGTGTCCTACGCTGCCCATGCCAACGCCGGTCTGACTCCTAAGGCCAGGAAACAGCTTTCCTGCCTGGTCATTGAACAAGGCTGGACGCCGCGCCGGGCGCGGAAAGCGACCAATGCTCCACGGTTCGCCAATACATGGTGCACCGATACTGACTAGGCGAGGAGGGCATGGCTGCTCTGTTTTCCCGTCCGCGTCGCACTCCAAACCGCATATCCGTGCGCGCCGAGCGGCGGATTATGGCCTTGCGGTTTAGCCGCCGGTGCGGGACCGCACCGCATCGAGGCCCAGCGCTAAATGATCCACTTGACCGTGGCTAAGGTTCTGGCCCAGGCAACGAATGCCACCGGTGACCTGTCTGGAGCAGGGCACCGGACTATCCACGAAAGCCGGCACCCCAATACTATGAACACGACCATCCCGGGGAGCTGATCCGCGTCGACATCAAGAAGCTCGGACACATCCTGTATGGCGGCGGGCACCTCGCCCTGAGGCCGGGCGCAAGGCAGGAAGAACCGTAGCCAGGACCGGTACGCGTAAGCACCACGCCGTCGACGACCACTCTGGGCTTCGCGTACGCAGGAATGCTCGGCGACGAGAAGCAGGAGATCGCTGCCGCTTTCTGCATCTGCGCGGCCGCGTTCTTCGCCACCCACGGAGTGTTCGTCAAGGTCGCGTTCACCGATAACGGAGTCTGCAACCGCTCTGAGCCTTGGTAGCTCCGGTTCCATAGATCCAGTCCTGCCGGACCCGCCCCTAGCGGCCACTGACCAAACAGCAAAAGTAGTGACGACTTGTGGTGGTGCTGCATTTGTAGTCCAGTCTGACGTCGGCCAGAAGTCTGACTAACTGTGGTGTCTTTCGTTCGATTTGTCGACTGAACCGCGGAGCAGCAAAGAGTGCGCCCGGCGAAACGGATCTGACCCTATAGGAGATTGGACCAGAAGCGCCGTCACACACTTTGCGCCCGCCCGGCCGACCCTAGCGGTGTTCCTGTTCTGTTGTTGCCGCGGTCGATGCGCGGGTGGATGCAGCATGGCGTCCTGCACGGTAGCCAAACACCAGAGCTGGACCCAGTGATCCCCCGGCGCCCCCATAGATCATACGTGTCGGCGATGCCATGGCGTTGCCGGCCGCCCATAGCCCCGGGATAACGTCGCCGTGTACATCAATGACCTCACAGTTTGCTGTCGTCTGGGGCCCACCTGTGGTGCCCAACGTACTAATGTGAACCTGGACGGCATAGTAGGGACCTTGATCGATCGGTCCCAGGGTTGCCTGGCGGGTTGGGTAGTGCGTTCTATCACCGAACCATACGTCATGGGCACTATCTCCGCGGCCAAACTCTTCGTCGCGGCCGCCTTGGACGGCAGCATTCCATTTCGCGACTGTCTCTTGGAAAGCTGCGGCAGGAATGTCGAGTTCGGAAGCCAAAGCCTCAATCGAGTCCGCGCGGGTCACCCAACCTGGCATCTCTCGACCGGCCGGGATGCCAAAACCGCCGTACTGAGTTACGTATTCTTGGTCAAATATGAGCCAACAGGGGTTATTTACCCAATTAAAGTGGGTATCAAGGTGATGAAAGGGACCACCCAAGTCGTTGTCGCTTGCTGCTTCATTCGTGAACCGAACGCCATAGCGGTTGACCATGATCGACCTTGGCATGGTGCGCTCGAATTCTACGAGATGCCCGCGCTTCCCCTCGGGGTGCGTCTCATCTGGGATCGCCACGACTGGGACCCACCACGCTTCACGCATCGCGCCGAGCATGGCACCGATGCGCATTGACATGCGTAGCCCGTCGCCGGTGTTGGTCGGAACGCCCGTTAGGTGTTCGACGGGCCCGCGCAAGAATGCCTTCACCAGATCGGTGTCTCGCTCGAACCCGCCGGTAGCTATGATGACTCCGCCGCGGGCGTTGATGGTCTCGGTCCCAGCAACAGTTTCGCAGATGACACCGCGCACCTTGCCATCTTCAAGTACAAGATCGGTCGCACGCGTATGTGTTCGTACCCCGACGCCTTTATCCAAGCATCCCTTCAGGAGGGCGCCTACCATTGCGCGACCAAGTCCTTCTATCTTTTCGGTTCGACGTTTTTGATCAACATCGTCCTCCAGGAAGCCGGTACCGCCACCAATCGCAGTTTCAGTGATCAACATGTGGCGAGGATGACCGACAACACGATCTGCCCATTCTCCTAGTTCACCAAAGGAAAAGAGTTCTGGTTCCACCGACCGGCCCCCCCTCGGGCTTTCCGCCGGGATGTTCCGGGTGATAGTCGGGGAAACCCGGTACGAGCTTCAGACGGAGCGGGGTTCGGTCCTCAAGCCAGTCGATCATTTCGGGGCCCGAATGGACGAACGCTTCCGCCATTTCCGGGCGTACCAGGTCGTGCGAGAGGGACGCCAGGTAATCCAGGGCCATTTCTTGGGAGTCCGGAAAACCAGCGGCTGCAGCGTATTTATTGGCAGGAATCCAGGCGACACCACTCGACAGCGCAGTTGACCCGCCAATCTTGTCGCCCTTTTCCAAAACCAGTACAGAAGCTCCATGGTCTGCTGCTGACAGGGCAGCGATGAGCCCCGCTGCACCGGTTCCTAGGACGACAAAATCGTAAGTACTAGGTGCGAAATTCATGGCGCTTTTTCTTTCTAACGAGGAAGTTGTCATTAGCGACCCATCTACAACTTGATGATCGGGACCAGCGGGCAACCTGCAGTGGTCGCCTCACGGTCATTTCGGCAGGTTCGTCACCTGACAGACCAACATTGGTCTCTTGGATCCGAGTTGCGTATTGCCGTCGGCCACCGTGGAGCCCGGGACCGCGCATCGTTTCGAAGTACGTGAACGAGAGCGGTGAAAGCGCCAGTTCAATAGGAGAATAGTTCCGTGTTCTAGTTCAAGTCAATGCCAAGCTGATCTGACTCCTAGCAGGGCCTCGACGACAAGCCCCGCTTGCTAGATTCATGTTCTAGGAAACCGCCAAAAGTGTTGACTTCCGTACGGTTCGTGTGCTGAACTGGCGTTCCCCGGCGCCAACAAATCCGCGCTGGTGCCGCGTTCGGATATTCGTCCAGTTAACAGCGCATCCAATGAGGGATGACGCGCAACGCAGAAGATAGGACCCAGCTTAAATGTCACGTTTCAAAGACCAAGTCGCACTCATCACCGGTTCAGGCCGCGGCATCGGAAAAGCCACAGCACTGAAGTTCGCGGAGGAAGGTGCCTTTGTGCTCATCAATGACCTGCACAAGGAGTCCGTGGACGCGGTCGTTGCGGAGATCAATTCGCTGGGCGGCAATGCGGCCGCCGCAGGGTTTGATATCACGGACAGGGAAGTAGCCGCAAAGGCTGTTCAGCAGATCGTTGAGGACCATGGGTCCATCGATGTTCTGGTTAATAACGCGGGAGGCGAGAATATGCAGCCCGCAGAATCGTATGCCTCATGGGACCGCGTGATCGGGGTGAACCTCACGGCAACCTTCTTCATGTCCCAGGCAGTCGCCAATGCTTCCATGATCCCGCGCAACCGGGGAGCCATCGTCAATCTGTCGTCCCTTGCCGGCCTTGCGGCATTGCCCAACGATGTTGGATACACCGCTGCCAAGCACGCGGTTGTGGGGCTCACGAAGGCTTTGGGCGTGGAGTGGGCAAAGTACGGTATCCGCGTGAATGCAGTCTCCCCGGGAATGAGCGAGACGCCAGCTTCTTTGGAATGGCAGAAGCGCGAACCTGAGGCCTTCGAGGCACGCATCGCGAGGGTTCCGTGGAAGAGGATGGGCCGAGCTGAAGAGCAGGCTGCTGCCATTCTGTTCCTGGCTTCCGAGGATGCGTCCTTTATAACGGGTCATACGATTCCTGTCGATGGCGGTCAAATGGCCCTCAACCCTGGCCACTCAATGCGGCCCCAGTAATGTCTCGACGGGCATTACGGGTGGCGTCCTGTCACCCGCAGCCCGACAACTTCGCATCCTTTAAAGGGGGGGGGCAGGTTCTGTCCTGACCTCTTTGTGATGCCCTAGCAGCCTTGGGCGGCCGAGCTCCTGGAAAGGGGCCCGGCCGTCCGATAGGTCAACGTCCTATCGAGTCGGCTTCTGGCTGCAGGCATTACGGGTCTCAATCAGTAGTTCCGTAGCTATTTGAGCCCTGCATCGCGTTGAACCGCGCCGCGTCTTAACCCCGCTTTACGGAAAAGGCCCGAGATGCCCAGGCCTCAGGCTGCCCTCTTCCACCATAAATCGATCGATTTACGTACGGTGTGTGTGCTCCGAACTAATCCTCTCGCCCGGCAGGGAATCGAGTAGCGGTTCCTGCGGGTGGCCGGATTATTCGCCGGGGCCCAACGGAACCCCGCCCGGCGCGGCTGGAAACGAGGAGCCCAGTCCGCTCTGCTGCAGCTCAAGCAGCCCGTTAGGGTCCAGTCGGGCTGCAAGCCGTGACTAGATGCACTTGCTATTCTCAACTGGATCCCTACTCTCGCCACCTGACCGTAAATAGTTTTCGTGCCATGGCCGATTCCATTGACTTACGTACGATTACTATGCTTTAGTGATCCAGCACACAAATTTTGGGGAGCTGTAACGCGGTCAAAATCGGACTGTTCTCCCCACCTTCACAGTGCCCCTCCATCACCGGGACAGATCTCCCTGGTCGATGACGGACGGCTGCCGTGCTCCACATCGGTGAACGACACCGCCGCGGAGACGGCCAAGATCGTCCGTCCACTTTCATCCCATCTCTGCCCTACCCCTGGAGGCCAGGCTATGTTCAACTCAACTCACCGCGGAAATTCCCCGCACCGCGCCAAACAAGGAGCCGGGGGCGCGCTGTCCGCTCTGCTGCTGGTCGCCCTGGCGGCGTGTGGCACCGACGCAAGCTCGTCCAGCAAGTCTGGTGAAGTGGATGTCGCAGCTGCCGAAGCGGATGTCGCAGCAGCTAAGGAGCGAATTGCCCCGTACCTGGTCCCGGTCGAGAAGATCGACGTCGACACTCCGCTGACCAAAAAGCCCGAGGCCGGCAAGGTCGTGAAGTACATCCGCTACAACAACCCGACCGCCGCGGAGTACGACGCGGCTACCGAGGCAGCCGCGGCAGCCCTGCAGTGGAAGGTCGCGATCAGCGCCGTCGACGGAGCGGACCCGCAGTCCGTGAGCAACGCGATGATTCGCGCCGTCAGTGAGGGTGCAGACTACATTGCCGTTCAGGCCGGCAGCCCCACCGTGATGGGGCAGGGCCTCGAAGCGGCGAAGTCGGCGGGCATCCCGGTCTTCCAGACAGCGGGAGTAGGCGAAGCGGAAGGCATCTTCGGCAACGCCCAGGCCGACGCCGCCATAGACGGCAACGTCGGCGTCACTGACCAGGCCATCATCGACAGCGAGGGCAGAGGCACGATCCTTTACCTGAACGCCCCTGACTTCCCCAATCTGGCAGATCTCGACGACATCGTGCCCAAGCACGTCGAGAAGAACTGCGGTGGGTGCACCCTGAACAAGCTGGGCATCTCGGCCGAAGGTCTCAGCGGGGACATCGCGTCCCAGGTGGTCAACGCCATCCGTCAGAACCCCGACACGAAGTACGTCGTCGCAAGCTTCGACACGCTGACGAACGGCCTGCCCGAGGCTTTGGCAGCCGCTGGCCTGGATGACGTCAAGATCTACATCAACTCGCCCGGTAACCTCGCGGTCAAGAAGATCGAGAGCGGGGACTTCCATGCAGGGCTCCTCACGTCGAACGTGAACATGCCATGGCTGGCGTTCGACCAGATGGCGCGCATGAGCGTCGGCATGGACACGCTGCAGGCGGAGCACGCGAAGGTTAGCCTCCAGATGTGGACGACCGAGAACATGCCCAAGGGCGAGACCAGTTGGGCCCAGCCGGGTTACCAGGACCAGTACAAGAAGCTCTGGCAGATCTCCTAGGCGCCGGAGTTCTGGGAAGGATGATGATGAGTACTACCGTGAGCTCGGCGGCCGAGCCGGTCCTTTCGCTCCGCGGGGTCAGCAAGACCTTTGGCGCCCAGCGCGCTCTCGACTCACTGGATCTGGACATCCATCAGGGCGAGATCCACGCCGTGGTGGGCCAAAACGGCTGCGGCAAATCGACCTTGGTCAAGTTGCTCGGCGGATATCACACACCGGACCCCGGCAGCGAGACCGCTGTAAAGGGCGAGCTGTTCGACCTGGGTTCAGCGTCGGCGGCAAACGCGGCCGGCCTGCGCTTCGTCCACCAGGACCTCGGGCTCATTGACGAACTGAGCGTCGCGGAGAACTTCTTCATGATGGCCGACCAGGCATGGGTCTCTCGCATCTCCAAGGCCGATGAGTGGTCCCGCGCGGGCCGAGCGCTGGAGGAGTTCGGCTACGAGATCGATCCAAGGGCGCTCGTGGGATCGCTGACGGCGGCGCAGCGCACCGCGGTAGCCATCGTCCGGGCGCTGTCAGGCGAGGACCGGCCGGCGCTGCTGGTCCTCGATGAACCCACGGCATCACTCGCGGGCCCCGACGCCCAGTTGCTGTTCGACGCTCTTCGGCGTCTGACGGCAGCTGGGGGTTCAGTCCTGTTCATCAGTCATCACCTGGACGAAGTGATGGGTCTGGCAGACACGATCACCGTAGTGCGCGACGGACGCAAAGTGACGACGGTGATGTCTCGAGACCTGTCGCACGACCGTCTTGTTGAGCTCATGCTGGGGCGCGCCCTGACCCCTCGCAGCGAGTCCGACTCGTCTGCGATGCCGGGCACTTCGGACGTCGTGCCGCGGCTCAGCGTGCGGGGAGTGAGTATCGGTGGACTGCGCGCGTTAGATCTCGACGTACGTCCAGGTGAGGTCTTGGGCGTGGCCGGGCTGACCGGCTCTGGTCGCGAGGACCTCGCCGGAGCGGTCGCGGGGCAGACGCGTCACTCGGGGGAGGTGACGATCGACGGGAAGGCCATTCGACCTGGCGACCCCGCCGCTTCGTTGGCCTCCGGGCTCGGGTACGCACCCGCCGAGAGGCGCCGCGATGCACTGCTCAGCACCGCGACACTCAGAGAGAACCTCACGATCGCGGATCTGCGATCCGTCTCGAGAGCGCGCCGACTCAGCCGGCGTCTCGAGCGCAAGGAAACCCAGAAGTGGATGGAGGCGCTGGACGTGAGGCCTCCGATGCAGGAGCGGGCCATCGATCAATTCTCTGGTGGCAACCAGCAGAAGGTCGTCTTGGGCCGACTCCTGAGGACCCGGCCCAGGGTGCTCGTCCTTGATGAGCCCACTCAGGGCGTCGACGTCGGTGCTAAGGCCACCATCCACGACCTCGTGGTTGGTGCTGCTGCCGCAGGAGCAGCCGTCCTCGTCTGCTCCTCCGACGTCGAGGAGTTGGTCCAGGTGTCAACTCGTGTCCTGGTCCTGCGTCGTAAAAGTCCCAGCACCGAGCTTATCGGCACCGATGTGACAGTAGAGCGCATCGAAGAGGAACAGCTCCGCCCCACCGAAGTACGACCCACCAATGACGCGGGACGCGACAGCGACCCGCAAGGATGAGAGATATCGCATGACTGACCTGAAGAGTGCTGCGAGTGTGCTGAGCCCCAGACGGGCAAGCGTGCTCTACTTGCTGGCGCTGATCACCCTGGTGTTCGCCATCACGATCCCGGACCTGTTCTTGTCTGAGATCACGTTCCAAAGCATCGCCCGGAGCCAAGCGGTCGTCGGTATCCTCGCCTTGGCTGCGCTCCTGCCGTTCGTTGCCGGTGAGTTCGACATAAGCCTCGGCACCAATCTCGCGCTGTCGGTGATTCTTGTCGCTTGGCTGAGCAACGCCTACCCCGGGCTCGGCATCATGGTGATCTGTCTGATCGCCGTCCTGGTGTGCACATTGGTGGGGTTCTTCAACGGCATCCTCGTCGGAAAGCTCGGGATCAACTCCTTTATCGCGACCTTGGGCACCAGCCAGATCCTGGCTGCCATCGCTTTGAAGATTTCGAACAACGAGCAGGTGCTCGCCACGCTGCCACAGGCCTTTACTGAGGTGGGGCGGGGACGGTTCCTCGGTGTGCCGAACAGTCTCTTCGTGACGCTGGCTCTGGGTCTGTTGCTGTGGTACGTCCTGCAATGGACGAAGGTTGGACGACACCTCTATGCGTCCGGGTTCAACCGGGAAGCGGCACGCCTCTCGGGCGTGCGAACCGAGCGGGTGGTGATCGGCACGTTCGTCGCCGCGGGCGCGATAGCGGGACTCGCCGGCGTCGTCTTCATCGCGCAGGTGGGAACCTTCTCGAACTCGATCGGGATGCCATTTCTCTTTCCGGCCTACGCGGCCATCTTCCTGGGAGCCACCCAGTTCAACATGCGGCCAAATGTGTGGGGCACCCTTCTGGCGATCTTCACGTTGGCCCTGGGCGTCCAGGGCCTCCAGCTGTCATCGTCGGGCTCAGGATTCTGGATCACCCCCCTCTTCAACGGTGCTGCCCTCGTCGCAGCGGTGATGTTCACTCGTCAGCAGAGCAAGCGGAGAGCGAAAGTGGTGGACGAAGTTCCCAGTGCACCGGCCGTCTCGCCCCAGCCTGACCCGAGTGATGATCATGAAGCGGCAGGAGTCCGGGCGGACACTGTCGGACGGTGACCTCGGCGGTCGCGTGATCCCTTACCGCACGATCACGCGACCGCCGTCGGAACCAGCGAGGGTTGCCCGAAAGCCCCTCGCGTTAGTCATAAATCTCTTGGTAGGAGCGCAGATGCAAACCGGCACAACGTTCGACGACAACCGCTTCCGCGAGGTTCTCGGCCACCTGCCCACGGGCGTGGTGGTGATCACTGCGCTGGCCTCGGACGGAAGGCCCGTTGGGATGGTGGTGGGATCGTTCACATCGGTCTCATTGGACCCGCCGCTGGTGGCATTCCTGCCGGCCCGGACGTCTTCCTCGTTCGCCGATCTTCGTGGCGCCAGCACCTTCTGTGTTAACGTCCTGTCGGCGAAGCAGGAGGACGTCTGCCGCCAGTTCGCGGTGAGCGGCAGCGACAAGTTCGCCGGTATCAACTGGGCTCCAGCGCCCTCGGGAGCTCCGGTGCTTGACGGTGTCGTCGCTTGGATCGACTGTGAGTTCGAACGAGTCGACGAAGCCGGGGACCATTACATCGTCCTGGGGCGTGTAAAGAACCTCGGTACCGGGGTCCCGACCGTTCCGTTGCTCTTCTTCCAGGGCGGCTACGGCGGCTTTGCGACTAAATCTCTCTCCATGGGCGCGAGCGCAAGCATGCTCGAGAGCCTTGCCGTCGCTGACCGCGCCCGCGACGATGTCGAGGCGCTGGCCGCTGACGTGGGCTTCGAGTGCTATGCCCAGGTCTTGAAGGGGCAAGATATCGTCGTCGTCGCTTCCGTGCACCCCCCATCGCGGCCGGTGCAGCCGTCGCGTGTCGGTATGGTGCTGCCTCTCGTCCCTCCGTGGGGCGAAGCCTTCATGGCATGGCTTCCTGAGCGCGAGCAGGACGAGTGGCTTGACCGGTTGAGGACGCCGAACGAAGATCGTGAGCGCATCCTCGACGAGATGGCGACCGTTCGTAGCACCGGTTGGGCGATGACGGTGTGGCGATCCTTGGCTGATATCGATCGAATTAGTGACGTCATCGCTGAGCACGGTCATACGCCGGCATCGGCACGTGAGCTCGCGCGGCTGTTCAGGACGCAGGCGGGCCTCGTCGCCTCGATCCGATCCCAGGAGGACATCGATGGCTTGGACGGCTACCCGCCCGAAGCCGTCGCGTCCGTCAGCGCGCCCGTCTTCGACGCCGGCGGCGGTCTGGCCCTGATGGTTAATGTCCACAACATCCCGCTTGCCATGCCCAAGGGCGACCTGCAGCAGTGCATCGAGCGCCTTCTGGGGACGACGGCGCATATCACGAGCAGGCTGGCCTGACCGGGGCGTCACGCCGGAATCGTTGGGCCTGAAGTGCATCGCGTTCAGAACTGAGGTGTTCACCGTCCAGGTTTTGATCCTCAGAGCAGTCGTACCGGATGGGGTACTTGAGAGCTGCGCCCCGTTGTCGTGTGCAAGGACCCACGGCGCCTGAGGGTGCGATGCGTGGCGGGCAGTGGAAGCGAGGTCGACTTTGCGTTCCCCGTTCTATGGCATTTCGGTACATATCAAGCTGTTTGTGACAGCTGGGTGGGTTTTTTGTGGTTGATTCCTGCGACGGGAGGGATTCCCGGTGCGGTGGGCTTACGACGGTATCGGTGTGGGTTGCGGGCGTAGCAGGCATCGAGAGTTTGTTGTCGTTGCCTGCGCGCCTGCTCGATCAGTCCGTGATGGACGGTATCGGGCGTGTAGTAGTTCAGGCCACTGTGACGATGATGGCTGTTATAGCCTGCGAAAAACTCGCCCATGTATTCCCGGGCGTGCTGCAGGTCTTGGAACCGTCGCGGGAAATCCAGGTCATATTTCACGGTCTTGAACAGTGACTCTGAGTACGGATTGTCATCAGAAACCCTCGGGCGCGAGTAGGACAGTGTGATGCCCAGGGCCCGGGCGAGGTCCAGCGTTGTGCCGGCCCGCATTGGTGCGCCGTTATCGGCATGCAGCACCGCTGGGCACTGTTTGTTCCTGGCCACGGCCTCGCGGATCAGGGCCGAGGCGAAGGCCGCGGCTTCGGTGGTTTCGACGCGATGCCCGACGACCTTGCGGGAGAAGACATCCAGGATGGTGTAGAGCCGGTAGGTGTGTTTGCCAGGCCCGTGGAGCATCGTGATGTCCCAGCTCCAGAGCTGGTTGGGAGCCGTGGCTTCCAGGACGGGCTTGATCCTTTTAGGGCCGGTGCTGCTGCGTTGCGCGCGGCGGTCACCGTTCTGCCCGTAGCTGGCCACGATACGGTGGGCGGCGGCGATCGAGAACGAGCAGAGACCCGCGTCCAGCATCCGGTAATAGGCCTGGGTAACGGAGAGATTCCCGTATTCTTCGGAGTTCAGTGTCGCCATGAACTCCTCGGCTTCGGTCTGGGTGATCCGGTTCGGGTAGGCCCGTTGGGCATGGGGCACCGTGATCCCTGCCGCGACGGACGGGCTCAGATGCCGATACCAGGCAGTGCGGTGAAGGCCCACCAATGCGCAGGCCTTCACCGCTGACCAGCCGGCCGTCACCAGCTTCCCGACGAAGGTCAGGGCGATGTCTTTCCAGACTTTGGGATCAACCACTCCGGCCGCTGCGGCTCCGCTTCCTTCAGCACGGGGTCCGTCGCCGCCGCGCTCTTGGCCATGGCGTCCAAGAGCGCGGAAGCTTTTCCCAGGATGTCCACCGCAGCCTCGGACCTGGCCAGCTTGGCCTTGAGGATCTCGTTCTCCTTCAAGACCTGTTTAAGTCAGCCTCTTATCGCCTTGCCTCAACCGCTGGTCCTCACTCCCTGTCTTGAATCTGGATCTCAGCTCGCCCGATTCACGCTGCCGGACCCAAAGCCGGATAGTGCCATCGGTGATGCCCACCGCACGGCTGAACGCGATCTTGGACCCACGCTCAAGGCACTTGTCGTACTCATCAAGAATCTCGTGCTTCTGCGCGAGAGTGAAGTGCTTCCGGTTCGAGGCACGAGGAGGGATAACAAAATCCATGACGGACCTTTCCTCGCCCTGTGTGTCAGGCAGCGTCGGCAGCAAACCTGTCGCACAACAGCCTGACACACAGGGATTTCGAAGGGCAGGGCTTTGTAGGCGGTGTTTTTGTTCATGTTCCAGCCTGCGACGAGGCCGGAGGCGATCATTTGGTCGCTGAGGCGTGCGAGGCGGTAGGTGGGGTCGGTGTCGAGGGCGAGTTGGAGGAATTGGTGTGCTTTGCTGCCTCTGCCTTCCCACCAGTTGATGTAGCCGATGGTGGTGAGGACCGGTGCTTGGTGTTGGGGGCTGGTGCGGGTGTAGGCATGCAGAAGTAGTTGTTGTGCCCACTCGATTCGTGACCATTTCGGGGCACCCTGGGTTTGAGCGAACAGGATGCGCTTCATAGGTTCGTCCAGTCCGGGGATGTCCGCGATGAGCCGGTCACGGATGGCTGGGAATTGAAGGTTTGCGACCAGTGCGTGACAGTCGTCGTCGCTGGGGAAGGACACGGAGTCGAGCATGCCGGCCCACAGTTCCCTGGCCGAGATGTCGCGGTCGTAGTCGGGAGGGCTTGGATAGTGTCCATATGGCGTTCGACGGCGGCCGCCTTGATGGCGCTTTCGTTGGTGGTGGGGAGTGTGATGCGGTTGGTGGGTTGGACGGTGCTGCCGCGGTAGATGAATTCGGCGTTGATCGCGCTGGTCTGGGTGGAGCTGACGGGTAGGGCGAGTTCGTGTCCGGGCTCGCCGTCGTAGGGGGAGAAGGTGTCGTCGCCGACGAAGAGTCCGTCGCGGATGGTGATGCCTTGTTCTGAGAGGACTCCGGTGAGTGCGGCGATAGTGGCGGCGTGGGGTTTGGGTTGTCCGGGCTGGCAGGGTTCGCTGGTGTAGACGGCGAAGAGCAGGGACGTGGCTGTGGTGTCGCTGGTGAGGTAGTGGGCGACGGTGCGTGCGTAGGGGAGTTCCTGCCCGGGTAGGCGGGGGAGGTCGATCCGCAGTGTCGCGCCGATGCTGTTCTCGTTCAGGGTGATGCAGACCAGGCTTTCCTTCGGCCAGAAGCCGAGGGTGTGCCCGATGAAGCTGAGGACGTCCGGGGGTGTCTTGATGGTGAGCTTTTCCATGATCCCTGTTCCTTTACCCTTGGTGTTTCCGTGACTTTTCTGCGGTTGTTGGTGGTGGGCGTCGTTCTGGTAGGGACCATCCGCTGGGGTGGGGCCGGAGTGCAACTTGGGGGACCGGCAACGGGACCGAAAACTTCATCCCCAGGCAACGCTCCACAGCGTCGAAAGCAGAAGTTTTCGGTTCCGGGGCCGGCGCAGTAGCGCCCTGGTTGCGCGGAGGACCTGCCCAGCGATCATGGGGCATATCAGAATGACAAGCAGCGATGGAGCTTCTGCTTGTCCATCAGCGGCACGCGGCTCAACGGCATGACGGTTAGAAATCAAACTATGGTTGGTCGGGCGTCCGCCGTATTCAAAATTGAGGTTCGGGTTATTGGAGCCCTAGTTCACGAGGATTAGACTCGCGGCACTGGTTCGGCCGGTGCGGCGGATTTTTGGGGGCAACGTGGGTTCTGACTTACGCGTTTTGCGGCAGTATGGCATCTTGCCCGAAGACTGGCGCTGGTTTCGCGCCCATGGGCCGGCGAAAGTGACAGCTACTCCGCGTTATCGGGCTGTGGTAGGGCGGGTCCTACATGGATCTCTGCTGCGGATAGTCCTGGTTATTGTGTCCATGGTGGTGGCGATGCCCGCGATCACGTTGCTGTCTATCGTGACTCGTCTAAGCCTTTATCAACTGGCTCCGGTCACTCTTGCAGTTCTGGTGACCGGGACGGTCCTAATCGTCGTCATTCTGACCAGATTGATCAAGAGTGTGCGGCACGCCGGGGCGGAAGCTCTCCGCGAGGAGTTATCTGGCCGAGTATTCGGTTCACCGGGGATGGTACTGGCTGCCGTTGAAAAGTACGGCCAGGGCAGAGCCGAGGCCGGTGCACGGGGAGAAATCAGCACAGCTCTGCTTCTGGAGCTGCTGCTGCGCATCCCGGGCGTCACCGTTTACCACGGCCTGCAGTTCCCCGGGAACGATGACGCAGACGTGGACCACGCTGTTGCCTTCCGAAACATCGTCTACCTGCTGGATTCCAAGCTCTACCGGTGGGGGCAATACGAATGGAGCACCACCGGAGAGAAAGATCTCATCGTCCGCTCGGACGGTTATGGGCGAGGCACGGCAAACTGGATGCACGTCGCTGCCCACGGCTACCAAAGACTGCTGGGTCCACACGTCGAAATCGTTCCCATGGTGCTCATTCACGGCCGCAAAGTCTCAGTTGGGCACAGAAGCGTTTCCTCCCGAGGTGTGCATATGCTGACCGCTGGCGAGGCTATGGAACGGATAGGCAACACCATTCACGGCGCACTCGAGATCGGGCAGGACAATCCCTCCGTCCGGGAGGCCCTGGCACGTAAATTGAAAACGGCCTGAGCTGAATGCCCGTTCGTTTTTACCGGCGCGCAAGTTTCGCATTGTCTACGACGGCGGGTTGGGTCGGCGTAAATTGGCGTGTGTACATTGTCCACACTTTTCGTCTCGGATCGGGTCCTACATCCCTTGGAATGCTCCGGATTCCGCATGTTTTCGCGGGTTCCCAGTGTTTGCAAGGGCGGGAATGCGGTTCGAGTCCCACCTCGGGCACGCAAACCCCCTCGTCAGAGGGGGTTTTTCTTTGTGGGCGTGTGTACAAAGCTTTGGCCCGTTGACTCTGACGCTTGGTTCGCGGTCTTTGGCCTGGCCGCCGCGGTGGCCTATTTGGGTGTGTGGGTGGCGGGTTCAGGTCCTTGGCGGGTGGGTCCTCCGCCTGCTGCGGGCTAGGATCAGGTGGTTCCTCGTTCCGGTACTGTCGGGTTGGTCTCCGGTGGGCCAACACCTGTTCATGGCTTTGGGCTGCGAGTACGACATGATGAACTCAAGGATGGTGTCTACACCTCGTCTGCTTATTCAGAGTGGGCTGGGGATATGTCCACTGTCACGTGCGGGCACATGATTTCCTAGTCCAGGCGCCAGAAAATGGAAAGACCGAGACCAGCCGGACACACCACCGGCTGACCTCAGGTTGTGGTGGCGTTCCGGCTGACGGCAGACATCGCATGGGGTGTTGAGAGGTATGCAATGCCCGTCTGCCACGTTCACGTGTGTGACGGGTCGCGCATTCTTAAACGCCGAAACACGTACCGCGCCCGATCTGCAGGTTGAGTTGCGGTACGTGATCGGCGTTCACGTTTCCTTACGCTCGGATTGTCAGGACCGGGCAGTCGGCGTTCAGGAGGATGCTTTGGGCGGTGCTTTCGAGGAGGAGTTTTCCCACCGCGGAGGGCCGTCGCAAACCGAGGACGATCATGGCAGCTTCTCCGCTGGTGGCGATGTCGAGAATGTCCGTGGCCGGGTCGCGGCCGATGTGCTGGATGATCTCGTGTTCCAGGCTGGATGCCTGCAGGGTGTTGTCGAGCGCTGTGAGTTGGCTGTCTTCGGCCAGGTTGGTGTCGACGTGCGGTTCTTCCACGAATCGAAGTGTCGGGGACATCCGCCGTGGTGCCCACGCATCAAGGACGACCGTCGAAGGTCGCTGGTGTCCGCAAAATGATGGGCAGGTGGCCGACCCGGCCGGACGAAAAAAATCCAGACTTGAATTTAGGGGTGGCTGCCCCGAAACTCTCCGAATGGGAGTCATCGAAGAAATGCGGGCACTTGGCCATGTCGTGGACCGGCTCGCTGAAAAGTACCCGGACGTGCCGCGGCATCACATCGAAGGCATCGTTGAGCAAGAGCACAGGTTGCTCGACGCCGGCAGGGTGCGGGATTACGTTCCGATCCTTGTCGAGCACGCTGTCAGGGACAGGCTAAGACAGTAGCTGCATGGCGGGACTCTGGTCCGGAGATGCCAGGAAACCCCTTCCCGGTGATGGGACAGGGGGCTTCCTGGCTTCGTACTTACCGGTCAGCTTCTTCCGGCGCAGATGCGCCGGGAACGAGGGTGTACTGCTTGGGCAGCTTCAGTGATCGTTCGGCCATGACCTCGTGCAGCCGGTCCGGGTAGTCGGTGATCAGTCCGTCGACGCCGGCGTCCATGAGGGCGCGCATGGTGGGCTTATCGTTGACGGTCCAAGGAATGACCTGCATGCCCGTGGCATGGGCACGGTCCACCATGTCAACGGTCACGTAGGGGGAGTAGCCGGCGTCGGTGACCTTGCCGTCCTGGGGTGTGCCGTGGACGGGGGAGATGGCGTCGAAGCCGAGGAAGGATGCGGCCTGGACGAGGTCCCCGCCGAAGTCGTCGGAGTCGATGCCGCCCAGCCAGGGTGAGGCGCCGGGCTGGCCAGCCTGCAGGAAGTCCTTGTTGGTCAGCGCGACCGTGCGCAGGCCGGGCTCACGCTCCTGCACCAGGCGCAGCGCGCCCCAGTCGAAGCTCTGGATGGAGACCCGCTGGAGCATATCCGCTTCCTTGATCTCGCGGAGTGCGACGTCGACGAACTGTTCCCGCGGTGCGGTCTGCTCGGGTGCGCCGGCTTCGACCTTGGTTTCGATGTTGAACTTCACCTGGCTGGCCCGGTAGCTGCGGGCCAGTTCGAATACTTCGGCCAGGGTCGGCATCTTCGCGCCGGGGGATGCCTGCTGGCCGGGGTACTTGGGCAGGGTTTGGGAGCCGCAGTCAAGGCTGCGGACCTGCTCGAAGGTCAGGTCCTTGATGTATTTGCCGGCGTAGGGGAACAGGGGGTCGCCGGCCGTGACTGGTGCCGTGTCCCGGCATTTTTGGGCGCTGATCTTCCGGTCGTGGGTGACGACTTCACGGCCGTCCTTGGTGATCTGCAGGTCCAGTTCGATGGTGCTCACGCCGGTTTCGAGGGCCTTGGCGAAGGATGCGAGCGTGGATTCAACGGTGAGGCCGAGCCCGCCGCGGTGGGCCTGGAGGTCGAAGTGGTTGGCCGTGCCGTTGGGGTTGGTGTCCGCTGCGTGGGCCGGGAGGGATGTTCCCAGGGCCATGCCGGCGGTCAGGGCAGCCGCGGTCAGCAGCTTGGTGTACTTCACGATGATTCTCCGAATCGTGTCATGGGGATTAAGCACGCCCAAGCATTCCTGCAACCGCCATACCGCAGGGGACGCTGAGGCAGCGCACACATGACATAGAGGTGAACGCGAAGTGTGTCACGGCGTGTACACCGGTGCCGTCTGGCAGCGGCGCAGGAGGGGGAGCAGCCCGCAACCGTGTATGGCGGGGCGCCTGGACAGAGGGAATGCCCTATGTACGGTTGCGGACTGCCCAGTTAATCAGGGGCGGGCTTCGAAGATGATCAGTTCGGTGCCCGCGTTTTCCTCGCCGTCGTCGGGGGCGGCGAACAGGCGCAGGACATCGCCGTCAGATTCCAGCGCAACCGGGTTGCGTGTCACGGAGTGGCCGGCGGTGGAGAATTTCTGGAAGGGAACCTCATGGGCGATCCTTCCGTCTGAGAGGTCGGTCAGGGCCAGGCCGCCGAGCTCGAAGGGGTTCCCGTCAGCGGTCTTGAGGCCGGTCACGCCGGAGCAGAGCTGGTGTCCGGCGCCGGCGTACTCGCAGTCCTGGTAGTCAATGAAGTGGCTGGGGTTTGCCTGCGAGCCCAGCAGCGCCCCTTGGCGGTTCCAGGTGAACAGCTTGCGGGAACCCCAGCTGACGCCGCTGACTCGGTTGGTTTTGCGGTCGGCGACGACCCCGCCGACATGGTCTGCCTGGCGGAACTGTTCCGTGACCTCGTAGGTGTCCGGGTCGATGGTGTAGACGATTGAGCTGCTGTTGGGCCGGTACTCGGCTACGGGAACCCAGATCTTTTCGCCATCGAAGTCCGTGCCGCCGGGGTGATAGATGGTGTCCTCGCCCAGGACGATGTCTTTCAGGAGGTTTCCTTGCCGGTCGAGGACGAAGACGTGTCCGCGGCCTTTGCCGGTGGTGCGGTCGTAGCCGTCGACAGGCGAGGGGTAGCGGACCGTTGGTTCAATGATTTCGACGCTGCTGAGGAAGATTTTGTCGCCGACCAGCGACATGCCCTGGGGATGGTAGGTCGGGAAGTCGAGTTTGAGCTTTTGGACCTGTTCCACTGGGTGTTGCGGTCGACTTTGGCAAAGGCTTCCGCTTCTGCCGTGAGGCCCTTCGGGGTTTGGCCGTTGGTCGCCACAGCGGAGGTGCCCGCTGTCAGGGCGGCTGCGGCGATCGCTGTGATGGCCAGGACGCGCTTCATCTTCATGTCTGCTCCAGGTGAGTGATGGGGATGCCCGGTAGGGCGCGAACCAACTTAGGCGCCGGGGATGGCAGGAGAAACAACAACAGGTGTCCAAAGGATGAAACGGCAGGATGCAGGCCTGTCACCGCGGGTAGGAGCTTGCCCCTGTTTGTGGCTTTACAGGCACCCACCGATGCCCGCCGCCGGGTGCCAGGTTCAACAGGGTACGCGGCTGTGGCTACGCACCGCCTTCATGAGGTGCGAGCATGTCCTGTGCATGCTCCATCAGCGACCGGGGCCGGAATGGCTTGGTCATGACGGCATTTGCGCCGGCTGCCATGAATTCGTCTGCGAGGTGCGGGTAACCGGTAAGCATGAGGACGGGCATATTGCTGAAGCTGCGGATCCGCCGAAGTACGTCTAGTCCGTTCAAGCCGGGCAGACCGTGGTCGAGGACGACGATGTCAGGTACTTGCTGTCTGGCCGAGATGACACCGACTTCGCCGCTGGCCGTCGTGTGCGCCTCAATGCCGCAGAGTCCCAAAACCCCTTTTATCAAGCCAGCAATATCCTGGTCATCTTCAATGACTACGGCTGTTTTTTCGGCGGACACACCTTGTTCTCTCTTTTGGACCATTCATAGCGGCTCATGGCAACGAATTCGTCCTCTTGATGCCCGGCCATGGATGTGGTTTTGGTTCCACAAGCAGCCCGTCGCCCAAGTCGGGCCGGGCTTTTTGCCCTATGCCGTGAACCCGGTCATCCTTGCCGTGCCGTCGTAGCCGCCGGAAGGTGCCTTGAGCCCGTAGAGGCCACCGACAGTCGGGGCCACGTCCACCGTCCGTGCCGGGTCTGAAGAAGTGCGGCCGCGGGCCACCTTGGGGCTGCCTCCGGAGATAAAGAACGGGATGGGCTCGGTGGCGGGATGCCCGTGGTTGCCGGGAATCGGATTGGAGACGATGTACGGGTCAGAGAACCGCCAGCCCGCGCGGCAAAAGGCCGCCAGGTCTCCGGCCTCCGGCCCCAGTCGCAGCTCGGCAGGTGCGTGTACTGACAGCACACCGGGGTGGGCCTGGACCAGGGATCGCGCAGCCTGGAGGCCGCTTGCCTTCTGATCCGCAGGGCCGGTCCAGTACAGCAGGTCCGCGCCGCCGTTCTGGGCAATGGTGAGTGAGGACCTGAGGTCCGGGCGTGCCTGGAGGATCAGGTCCACCGAGATGACGTTGGTGGGCAGCGACCAGTCCATGGAATGATCTGCAAGCACGACAAGGACGCTGGACTCCCACTTTCCGGTATCAACCAGGTGATCCACCAGCCGGCCCACCTGCAGATCGGTGGCGGCGAGGGCGGCTGTGCGCGCTGCCTGGAGCGTGGTCCCGGTCAGGTCCGAGTGGCCCATGCGGTCGACGTCGCCGAGGTTGGTGAACGCGAAGTCCGGATCCGGGCCGCTGACGATGGCCAGCAGCGCATCCATGGTGGCGGCGTCCGGGGCGTGTCCGGTGACCGGCAGCAGCGGATAGGGCTCCCAGCGGTAGCTCGCCCGCGTGCCGAAGATGCCGTACAGGTACTCCTTGCTCAGGACGGAGGCAGTGGTGAGGCCGGACTCGCGCAGGCGTTCAAGCAGCGTTGGAAAACGGAGGTCGGTTTCGCGGTCCATGTCCCTCGCTGCCCCTTCGGCGGGATCGAAGACCGAGTTCGCGGGGACTCCGGACCTGTCGGGCCGCACGCCGGTCATCATCATGACGTGATTCGGGATCGTCTCCATCACCGGCAGCGACCTCGCGGCAGGGAAGTTGGTGCCCTCCGCCCGCAGGGCGGCGAGCCGCGGGGTCAGTCCCGGCGTGATCTCGTCCGGCCGGCAGCCGTCCACCACAAGGACGTAGGTGCGCGTCCGGGCGGTGCCGGGATTCGTCGTCGGGCTGGCCCACGCGGTTCCGGCCGCCGCGGAAAGGACGACGGCGGCACTTCCGGCCCCGGCAAGGCGCAGGAACTGGCGGCGGTCCGGGTTCACAGGGCGCCTCCGGTTGCCGGAACGGCTTTGCCTGTGCCGGCACCGACCCTGAACGAGGTGGACAGTGTGGCTGCCGAGGCCCGGGCCGTCCGGTCGGCAAGGACGTACCAGTCCATCCGAACCCCTGCGGGCGTGACGTCCAGGACGGAGTAGCCGTGGGAGTCGAAATCCAGGTACTTCACGTGGGGGTTGGCAGTCCTGATGGCTGCCTCCACGGCCAGGGAGGAGGTCCGTGGCGGAGTGTTCATTATGTCGTCGAGGTTGTCGCTGGTCACCGACGTGCAGACGAGTTCAGCCGCGACCGAGTCGCCGGTGGTGGGGTAAGTGAGGGGATCCGCGGGAATGTCGCAGGCCCAGCCGGAGTGGATGTCACCGGTGAGGAAGACGGTGTCCTTGACGCCCTGGTCCCGCAGGTGCCGGATCACCCGGCTTCGGTCTGCCTCGTAGCCGTCCCATTGGTCCACGTTGTAGGGGACACCGTCGATGGTGGTGCCACCCATGAGCTTCTGGACGCCCGCCACTTCGGCCAGGCTGAGCGTCGATGGAACCCTGACAGGGGCAATCATCACGGGGTTGCCCACCAGCTTCCACTGAGGACCGCCGGAGGTGAGGTTGCCCAGCAACCAGTCCATCTGTGCATCGCCTGTGATGGTCCGGTCCGGGCTATCCACCGCGGGATCGAGCCCGTTGGCAGCCTGCTCACTCCGGTAGGAGCGGAGATCCAGCATGGACAAGCTGGCCAGGGAGCCGAAATCAAGCCGGCGGTACAGCGGACCGCCGGGCTGGTAGCGCACGGGCATCCATTCCGCATAGGCCTGGTTGGCCGCAGCGCGGCGTGCGGCCCACAGGCCTTCCGCGCCCTCGGTGTGGTTCTCTGCCCCTCCGCTCCAGGCGTCATTGGCCGCCTCATGGTCGTCCCACGTGACGATGAAGGGTGCAGCGGAGTGGAGCGCCTGCATATTGGGATCGGTCTTGTACTGGGCATGCCTGCGCCGGTAGTGGGACAGGGTGGTCATCTCGACGGCGGGATCGTGCGGGCGTACCACGACGTCCCTCGCCTGGTATTCCCCTGGTGCGTACTCGTAGAGGTAATCGCCGAGATGCAGCACGGCGTCGAGGTCCCCGCGCTGGGCAAGATGGCGGTAGGAGCTGAAGTAGCCAGCCTGGTAGTTGGCGCAGGAGACGACGCCGAAGCGGAGGCGCTCCACCTGCGCTCCGGCCGCCGGGGCAGTCTTGGTCCGGCCGACCGCGGACACCGCGCGGCCAAAGGTGAAGCGGTACCAGTAAGGCGTGCCCGGCTGCAGTCGGCCAGCGACCACCTTCACCGTGTGGTCACGCTCCGGCCCGGTCTTCACAGAGCCCTTGGAAACAATCCTGCTGAAGTCGGGGTCCGAGGCCACCTCCCAGTTCACGGTCGCGGCCGGGCCGAGTCCTGAACCAGGTGCGGCTTCCGGACTTGGGTTAACCCGCGTCCAGAGCACCACGCTGTCCGCATATGGGTCACCGGAGGCCACCCCATGCGCGAACATTGGGTCAGCCGCCTGAGCCGGCTGGAAGGCAAGAGTTGCAGCTCCGGTCGCAACAGCGGCAAGGCCGGCCGAACGGAGTACCTGGCGTCGGGTGGGTGAAGGAACGTACTGGCGGGTAACAAAAGGCATGTACTCCAGTATCCCCACCTCCCACTGACCGCAAGCACGAGTTCGCCGAATATTCACCATCGGGGCACCGAATGTTTTGAAGCGAAAACCGGTGAGTACTCTAACGCGGCCCCCTACGACGCTCCATAGCCCGGCGACCCCTCCTTCGCCAAGCGACACACTCCCTCGCGGCGGAGGCGATCCTGGGCCTGCGTAAAGTGCAGGACGTCGCCGGCGTAGTTGCCGTAGCCCAGGAGCACGCCGCCGCCGTTGTGGGCAGTCTTGGCCACGTTGTAGATCTGCTGCGCGGACGGGGAAGCGAAGAGGTTGCCCATTGCAGCGCCGTGCGCCAGGCCCTGGCCCCACCAACCCAGCGAAGGCCGGGTAGTGGCCTGAACCGCCGCCGATCACCAGGGCCACCGTGTCCGGTGTGCTTCTAGTATTGCGGACAACGCCGCCGGAGACGCGCTTGACCCAGCGGTCGTGAGCGCCTGCTGGCCTTCTTCACCAGCGGCGACATTGCCCCGGGGACCAAGCTGCCGGCGGAGCGTCAGCTGGCCGCCTCACTTGGCGTGGGCCGGTCAGCCGTGCGCGAGGCGCTCGCCGCCCTGGAAATCCTGGGCATCGTGGTGGTCCGGCCCGGTTCGGGCACCTATCTGCGGGACGGCGTTTCCGAACTTTTGCCGCGGACGCTGAGCTGGGGGTTGATGCTGGGTGCGCCGAGGACCCGCGAACTCGTCGAGCTGCGCAGCGGCTTGGAAGTCCAGGCTGCCCAGCTGGCGGCGGAGCGCGTAACCGACGAGGCCCTTGAGCGGATGCGCGCCAACCTGGACACGATGGCGGCCACGCTGGACGACCTGGCTGCGTTTGTGGAGGCAGATGCTGCCTTCCACCGCGAAATCGCGGCAGCCTCCGGTAACAGGTACTGCAGGAGCTCCTGCAAAGCATCCGTTCGCTTCTCCGCATTTGGGTGGACCGGGCATTGACGGATGAGGGACATGCGGCTGCTGCCCTGAAGGAACACACAGAAATTCACAGGGCACTGGAGGCCCGTGATCCTGCCGCCGTCACAGCCTCAATGCAATCCCACATGGATACAGCATCGCGTCGGCTCCTTCTTGGCTTGGACGCTTCCCATTGGCGCGAATGCATCCCTAAGGCGGTCCTCGGCTTATCTCTCCCGGGATCCGGCTGATGGTGAGTGGCGGCTCCCTACCGCTCATCAGATCGAGCAGCACTTGGGCTGCCTGTGCATGCAGTGTCGGGGCGACCGCGGTGATTCCGGGTCTCCGGATTTCAAACCAGTCCGGATCACCGTATCCCGCGGGGTCGTTTACACGTGGGATGGGCCTGAACCAGATGCGGGGCAAGCTCGGGAGCTGACCGCCAAGCGCAACGAGCTCGTCAATCGCTCCCGCGTCGCCGCGACCCAGGTCCAGGTCAAATGCAATCCTCGGGATTAACTGATTCGATCTTGAGCTGCTGTCCTGCGTACCCTCTCACGAGTAGTGTCGCTAAACGTAGTTGGGCCCTCGATAATCCAGTGCACAACTATTTCAGCTCATAGCCGCCTGACCAGGTCAGGTAGCCGTTTCGTTCGTTTGGCTGTAGAACCGTGCAAAGCGGTGAAGGTAGAGGTACATTCCGAGGAAGACCACGGCACCTAGGAGCGGCCCTGCCCAGAAAGCGATGGGAGTGCCGTGGATGAGGACCGCCGCCGCGCCGAATACCGCTCCAACCACCCCCACACCAGGGCTGGCGGTAGCGAGCTTGCCCTGAATCTTTCTGCCAACTTGACGGTATCGGATGCTATGGAGGACGGCGAAGAGGATAAAAGCGCTGCCCATTATCAGGGGCCAAGGCATTTCAGCCACTGCTACAACGCTCAGAGTCAGCCCGTACATGGCCGCGAGGGCAAGCCAATAGTTCCTTGCGATTATTTTCTTGTTCATCAGCATCCTCGGTTGATGTCGATTACAGTTCCTGCGATGGCCATAGCGGCTGAGCAGCCCAACGCCGCCATCGGTCCGAAGAATCCGAGAGCACCGCAGAACGCCGCATTTGTGCTCCACCACGCCCAGAATGCTGCCCAGGCAGCAGGGCATTGCGGAAAAGCGGTCTGCATGCCCATGCTGCCTTTTCCTCCGCCAACCATGATTGGCTTTGCCTTGACGATCTGGGCAATTCTCAAGCTGTTCGGCCCGTCACTGACTTCCAGCGAAAGGTATCCGAGGTCAGTTAATTCGACTAACGCCGTCAGGACGTCAGTTGGCATTAAAGCGGCTAAGAATTCTTGCTGAAGCCGGCTGTCGAAGCGGCTGTCAGAGGAAAGAAAAGCGGTAAGCGGTTTTGATTCTTCGATAATCTGAAGCCGCACCGCAAAACCAAGCGGATCAGCTGACTTAGCCTGCCTTAGACGGTTCAAAGCTTCCTGCGTTTGAGCCGGATTGGGTTGAAGCAGGGCGACGCCCGAGCTGGCCGCGGCTATGGTTTTGGCGCCAGCAGCTCCCGCGGGTCCAATCGATGCCGCCATGAGCGCTACGACGGCAGTAAAGGTGGCTGCCAACCGGCAAAAGTGTTTCCAAGCTTTTTTGTTGTAAAACATGTATCCCCCAATACGGATTTCACAAATCAGTTGCGACTGCGATCCCGCCGGCCCAGATTTTTGGAGGCGGCAGTGGGGCCAAGGCTACGTATGGCCATGATGCATCGCAAGTCAAACACTGTCCCGACGCTGCCTGACAGAAGAAGCGGCATGGGCGGCAATTATTTATCCTAAGTTCTTGCGCCACCACGCCGTTCACAGTGTGGTCTGGGCGATGAATGGCGGTGCTTCAGCCCACCTAAACGTCGCCTTGGATGTCAGAGGCGGGTGTGAGAAGCAGTCAGGTCGGCTTGCGACTGCTGCTCGCCTGGCTCGTATCCCTGGGAAAATGAGATGTCTCATCGTGCGGAGAGACGTGTGACCTGCACAATCGCTTACTTCTAGGGAATGGTGGACGCGCGAGCGTAAGGCGATTCTCGTAACTTATGTCTCATAACTTCGTAGCTAAAATCTGGTACTCATCCTTGGTTATGAGACAGGTGAGCGGGCGTCGGTTCGAGGGGATTAGAGCGAGGCCGGAACTAAGCACGCTTCTGGGTTCAGCAGGCTAGTTTCTTGAAAAAACGGAGCTTTCCAGGCCCGCGGCCCTGCTCCGACGGGCGGTTGATCGCCGACCGCCCAGCCGTCGGCATCACTGCCCGCGATTTGGCGCAGGCCCTCGCCCCCGGAATTTCCAAGCCTGAACTGAACAACGTCGCAGACCTGACGTCAGGTTGGACTGTTTAGTTCAGCCTGGCAATAACTGGAGTGCTCTTTCGCCAGCCGCTGGTTGCACAAGAGGGTTGGCGGGACATGACCCGGATGCTGGGACGGTCGCTGCTGGTGCGCCGGGAGATGGGAGCGGCATCAACCCGTGACGGTTCAACCGGTCCCGTGCTGATCGAGTACAAGTTAGGCTCAGGCGGCGGCCATGCGGCCCGCTAGACTCCCTTTATGCGCAGAGCGTCGGCACGAGGCCCCGACGCCGCCGGAAGGGAACGCGTACTTATCCTGTCAGCAGGGGTAGGAGCGGGGCACAATAGCGCCGCGGCGGCGTTGGAGCAGGCCTGTGCCGTGCGCGCCGACATCGATGAGGTGCAGGTGCTGGACGTGCTGCAGGTGAGCAGCTTGCTCTACCGCACACTGCTGGGCAAGGGTTACTTCGTCCTGGTCGAGGACTTGCCCTGGCTGGTCGAGTGGGGCTACAACATCAACGACCGTCCGTTCCGGCGCAGGGGCCCAGTAGACCCTTGGACACGGGTGAACGCTCTTCCGGTAACTGACGCCATCAAGCGATTCCGGCCGACAGCGATCGTATGCACGCACTTCCTGCCAGCCCAACTGCTGGCGTCGCTGCTCCTTCGTGGTGTGATTGACGCGAGGACCGCCGTCGTCACGACGGACTACGACTTCCAGGGCCTATGGCTTACGGGCGCGTTCCACGCGCTCTTCCTCGCCAGGGAGGAGGGGAGGGTTGAACTGATGGCGCTTGGCTTGCCGCCCGACCGCGTCGCGGTCACGGGCATCCCGATTGCCGCCCCGCCCGCCCCAGCGCCCGCGCGCGATGCAACCAAGCGACCGATGCTGCTGATTTCAGCGGGCGCGACTGGCGGCGACTATGCCCTCTCGGTCGTACGGCAGACGCTGCACATGCGCTCGTCTTTTACGGCCACGGTCCTGTGCGGCCGCAACAATGAGCTGCGGCAGCGCATCGAGCAGCTGGTGGCGCCCGCTGGCGACCGCTACCGCGTGCTCGGCTTTACGGCGGAGATGCCGCAGCTGCTGCAACGCGCCGACCTGTTTGTGGGCAAGCCGGGCGGGCTGTCGTCGTCGGAGTGCATGGCTGCAGGGCTGCCCATGGCGCTTGTGAACACCATTCCGGGGCAGGAGGTCCGCAACGGCGATTACCTGATGGAACAGGGGGCGGCGGTCCGCTGCAATACTCCCGCGACGATCGGCTGGAAGATCGACGAGGTGCTGCGGGAACCGGGCCGCCTGCAGCGGATGCAGGCGGCCGCACGCAGAACGGGCCGCCCTGAAGCTGCGGCGGACGTATTGACCGGACTGCTCGACGGGCCATCCCGTCCCCTGGTCGTGACACGCGCAGCGCAGAAGACAATCCTCGCCGAGAGCGAGCAGCGCCTCGTTGCGAGTGATCTGCCCGGACCCTCCTCGCTGGTCCGCCTGGTCGACCTGGCTGCGGGGAGCACAGTCGCGCTGCTTCGGGCCGAGGAGCTGGGTGATCTTGAGAAGCGGTACGCCACCCCGAACGGGGGTCTGGTGCTGCGGGACGGCCAAGCGTTCACGTCGCTCAGGGGGGAGGAGCGGCGGCTGCTCCGCGCCATTCTGCGGAGGGACGACGAGCTGCCCGTCCGCGTCGAGGGGCCCTCGCCGGCCCCTCCCATCCTTCCCGAGAGGCCGGAGGAACACGGCCCCAGCGAGCTCAGGGCTGGCCGGCCGTCCGGGACGGCATCCTCGTCGGGCGGTCCTGGGCGGCTCGGCAAGCTGTCCGCGCCCGCCCCAGCTGACCGGCTGTGCTGGGCGGCGGGCAGAGCACAGCCGCCCGCGTGGGGGTGACGAAGCAGGTTAACGCAGACAGAGGCAGCATCGTTAGCTTCCCGCGCTTTGGTCTCCACACCAATCGCGAGCTCGACCCGTTCCTCCAGCGACAAGTTTCGAGTCGCGGCCCGTGGAGCTGTCGCAGGGACAAAGTGGAGGCGCCTATCACGGTGAACTGAACGACTGGGACGCCGACCGGCGAAACCGCTCCGGTCACGAACGGTCCCCGGCCGAGCCTCAACGGGATTAGCGGGGACAGCAATCAGGGGAGTCGCTATCGAGCAGTCCGAGGATCTCCGCGTCCGTCATCCGGTCGATCAGTTGCTCCGCGGCGTCATGCGCGTCGCCCTCCCGAGGGCTGTTCCTTAGACCGCTCGACTCACTCCAACAATCGGCAGTGGGCCTGTAGCGTCAGGGACGCCGGGAAGCTGCGTAGGTTGAACTTCGCCAACGGCCGGCTCATGAACTGCCCGCATACGAAAGAGCGCTACGCCAGAGATGAGGAACCAGGCAACGTTCGTCACAACCGACGGCCATGCCCCATGGAAGACGCCATTGACAATGAAGGCACAGGCTCCGATGAGATTCGCTGATTGGAAGCGCTTGCCGGCCTTCAACCAGCCCATGGAGACAGCCAAGTAGGCACTCAGAATTGCAACTGCGCCGCCCCAGCCGGCAGCTTCCCACAGCAGTTCCATGATGTCCTTTCCCCAGCGCTATCCCGCATCTGCCAGGCGGCAAAGTGTGCCCCCTACGCCAAATATTGAGTGATGAAGACCTTCACTTCAATTGCATTCTGCTGAAGGTGTGGTTTAGAACTGCTTAACATGGATATCGACCCGCGCCGGTTGCGCGTTCTCCTTGCTGTTGCACGTACCGGCGGCATCCTTGCAGCTGCAGACGAGCTCCGAATCACACCCTCTGCAGTATCCCAACAGCTCAATAAATTGGAGGCGGAAACGGGCCATGCCCTGGTGGTACGTACACCCAAGGGATCATCGCTGACACCTGCGGGCCTCGCGATAGCTGAAGCCGGCGAAGAGATCGAACGGGCACTGAGCGTTGCCCTCGGAAGGATGCAGGGTGGAGCTACCGTCGAAGGTGTCGTTAAGGTAGGCGCATTCACGAGCTTTGTGCGAACGCTGGTGATCCCACGGCTTCCCGAATGGCGCTCCCAGTACCCGCAACTGAAGATCCAGATTGTGGAAGACGACTTCCCGGTCCTGATGCGGCTCCTGCGTCAACAACAGCTGGACGCCGTCGTGGTCGAACTGGACTCGACCACGGCAGGGCAACAAGCATTGGGCGCCGGAATGATTGAGCAACCGCTGCTGGACGAGCCATGGAAACTCGTCGTTCCTTCCGGAACACTGATCGCTACCGAGAACGTTAATCTCGGCCGGCTGCCCCTTCCCTGGCTGGGAGTCGAGCCTTCCGCGGCCAATGCTTCCGTACTCGATCGACTCCGCCGAACGGGCGGCGCGGCGGAGACCGTTCATCAGTACCAGGAAACCCTGACCGCCCTCGCGCTGGTTGCCGCCGGGGAAGGTGTCGCGATCGTACCCACACTGGCTCTGGCCGGCGTCGTTCAGGACGGCGTGGACGTCCTGGACGTTCCTGGATTGGGGACCAGGCGTATCGTCCTGCGACGGTTCGACCGACGCAGGACGGCAAACCTGCCTGTCGACACAGTAGCGCGCCTCCTGCGGGAATCAGCCGCCGCATTTGATACTCGTGGGCACCGTGAAATTGCCACCTAGCCGAGGCGGGTAACGCCGTCGCGGGAGCCATCGTGATGCCCGCGAGCGATAACGGCCGATTCATTACCGGCACAAAGGCTCGCAAGCCCCGCACAGAGATTCCATCCTTGTATCAAGACGCCGGGACAGGAGTTGTAGAAAAGGGTTGTTCCCACGGCTGGCCTGTGAGGTTAGGGTGATCACGGGCGGTGCCTATAGAGGATCGCCCGGTTGGATGATCAGGTGCCGGCAACGGAGCTGATCCTGGCGATTCGATTCTCGGGAGGAAGCATGACCAGTCCAGAGCAGGATCCAAACCAGCAGGAAGGCCCCGCGGACGGTGGCGCGGCCGGCGTCCCCGGAATGCACGACGGCGGTGCTGACGGCGGTGCCGACGGTGGTGCCGAAGGCCCCGCGGACGGCGGCGCGTCCGGCGTCCCCGGAATGCACGACGGCGGTGCCGATGGTGGTGCCGACGGTGGTGCCGAAGGCCCCGCGGACGGCGGCGCGTCCGGCGTCCCCGGAATGCACGACGGCGGTGCCGATGGTGGTGCCGACGGTGGTGCCGATGGCGGCGCCGACGGGGGAGCCGCAGAACGGGGCATCTAAATTTTGAGCACAACCCGCACTGACTTTCAGGACCCCGGCGCAATTGAAGGCGGCGGGGTCCTGGAAACACGCCTGATTGACATTGGCCGTGAGAGGTTCGCCCGCGACATCTGGGGGCGCGCGGCGCTGCTCACGCGTGGTGCCGGCGACTTCTCCGATCTGTTCTCTGCCGGGGCCGTCGACGAACTGGTCTCGCGCCGAGGACTGCGCACACCTTTTCTCCGCGTCGCCAAGGGCGGCTCCACGTTTCCCGACTCGTCGTTTACCTCGTCCGCCGGCGTCGGCGCCACCATCTCTGACCAGCTCGACGACACGGCACTGTGGCGCAAGTTCGCGGACGGTGCCACGCTGGTGCTGCAGGCACTGCACCGCACGTGGGCGCCTGTCTCGGACTTCAGCAGCAGCCTGAGCACTGAGCTGGGACATCCGGTGCAGGCGAATGCCTACATCACGCCGCCCCAGAACCGAGGGTTCGACGATCACTACGACGTCCACGACGTCTTCGTCCTGCAGATTGAGGGGACCAAGCGCTGGATCATCCATGAGCCGGTCCACACGGATCCGCTGCGTGACCAGCCCTGGACCGACCGCCGTTCCGCCGTGGCCGACGCCGCGAAGGGCGAGGCCTATATCGACACGGTGCTCGGGCCAGGGGACGTCCTTTACCTGCCGCGGGGCTGGTTGCATGCCGCCCAGGCGCAAGGCGAGGTTTCCATCCACCTCACCCTTGGAATCCACAGTTGGACCCGTTATGCGCTGGCCGAGCAGCTCGCGCAGGCCGCCCTTGCAGCGCTGTGCGATGATCCCGAGATGCGCCGCACGTTGCCGTTAGGCGTGGAAGGGCCTGGTGCAGAGCTCGACCTCGTCCGTGAGCGCCTCGCCGGTGCTGTCGTTGAGGCTGACAGCAGTTCTTTGTTCCACCGCACCCGGCGGGGCCAGGGCCGCCCGGCGCCGCTGGGGCCGCTGGCCCAGCTCGCGGCTGTCCGCAGCCTGGGCCCCGAGTCTGTGGTCCGGCTTCGCGGTGCGCTGGAAGCACGGCTGGAGGGATTGCGCCTCACCACGCGCGTGGGTTGGCTCGATTTCCCGGCCGCCGATCTGCCTTCGATAACGCGCCTGCTCGACGGGGAGATTCACGCCGCGGGCGATCTCGGCGTCGAGCTTGTTGAAAGGCTGTTGCGCGCGGGGGTTCTCGTTCCCGTTGAACAGTGATCCAGACCGTGACTTCGCCACAATAGCGGCCACAAAGCGCTTCTTCTGCTCTGAAGGGGCCCGGTTGCGCGGCGACCCGGTTGCAGGCACAGCGCCGCATGGCGTCGTCTGGGTCCTCATCGAGTACCGGGGCGGGTGGCCCCTCAATGGCTTTGAAGGGCTTGACCTTGATCCTGGGACCAAGGCGCTCGTGCTCTCCGCCGCGAAGGCGGCGCGGGCGCGGGTGCTGCTGGTGAGACGGCCCGGTCCCCGCCGCCGTGAAGGCCAGAGCCATTGGGCAGTCCTGCAGCATGAGGATTCTGGCGCTTATCGCCAGCACTGGGGCACGTGGGGCAAGGATGAGGATCTGGCGGAGATTGCCAGGGCCCTCAGCCTCCCCGGAATACTCGGCTATCCGCCCGTCGTCCTGCGTCTGCACCCACAGTCAACATGACCAATGCTGTGCTGTGTGGGGACGGCCGGTGGGACGTGCGCTGAGCGAGCGGTGGCCGGAGCTCGTATGGGAATGCTCGCATTTAGGCGGTGACAGGTTCGCAGCCAACGTTGTGGTTGCACCCGACGGTGTCTACTACGGAAGTCTGGATGTGGACTCGTCCGTGGCCACGTTTGAAGAACACCTCGCCGGCCGTATCAGCGCGGAGCATTTGCGCGGATACACCGATCTCTTCCCGGCACAGCAGACCGCCGTCGCCGCCGCGCTCAGGCGTTTCGGCCCGGCCGGCCGTCATGACTTGCGCGTGGTCGAGACCTCCCGCAACGGTGAACATTGGCGGATCCGCATCATCGGATCCCCTCCTCACCCGGCGCGTATCGACGTCGAACTGCGTACTGGCCGCGGCCCGCGATGCCGGCTAACTTGCCGCGCACCGGCAATGAGCTCGGCCGTGGTCTACGAGGTCCTTTCGATCCGCACGGTCTAAGAGTTTGAACGTCTTGTTCGTCCTGCGCAAAGGAGGTGTGGACCGTGTCCACACCTCCTTTGCGCAGGTTGAAGCGCGCCTCACTTGCCTGCTCCCAGCCCACTGGAACCGGAGCCTAGGGAATGGCCGAGGCCTCGGGCCTAGTCCTTCCGATGCTGATACTCCAACATTTCGTGGTTGCAGTGCAGTAGGAGTTCGTGTCGGTAGTGAAGGCCTAACCAAGGCGATGCGGCGTAGTCGTCGATGCCAAAGGCCTGGGCAAACGGTGCTTCTTCAGCGCCCATCATCTGGCTCGGCCTACGTGGAGGAAGTGTTGTCTGAACCACGCTAGGGAGTGCTGTTCGATGCCGTGGCATGGTCTCTCCTCATCTTGGAAGGTGCGGTCGGTCAGAAAGCGCGAAGGATGTCTTCGACGCGTTGTTTGGCGTCGCCGAAGAGCATTTGCGAGTTGTCCCGAAAGAACAGGGGGTTTTGGACGCCTGCGTAGCCGGCGGCCATGGAGCGTTTGAATACGACGACGTTCTCCGCTTCCCAGACTTTGAGGACGGGCATGCCGGCGATGGGGCTGCCCGGGTCCTCGGCCGCTGCGGGGTTGACGGTGTCGTTGGCGCCGATGACGAGGACGACGGAGGTTTCGCCCAGGTCGTCGTTGATTTCGTCCATTTCCATGACGATGTCATAAGGAACCTTGGCCTCGGCGAGGAGGACGTTCATGTGCCCGGGCAGGCGCCCGGCGACCGGGTGAATCCCGAACCTGACATTCACGCCCTTCTCACGCAGCTGGTGGGCCAGTTCGGCGACGGGGTACTGCGCCTGGGCGACTGCCATGCCATAGCCGGGGGTGATGACAACGCTGGATGCGTTGGCCAGCATTTCCGCTGTCGCTTCGGCCGAGATTTCCCGGTGCTCGCCCTGGTCCGTGTCCCCCTTGCTGGCGGGTGCTGCGATGCCGAAGCCGCCGGCGATCACGGAGATGAAGGACCGGTTCATGGCCTTGCACATGATGTAGGACAAGTACGCGCCGGAGGAGCCGACGAGCGCGCCGGTGATGATGAGCAGGTCGTTGTTGAGCAGGAAGCCGGCGGCTGCGGCTGCCCAGCCGGAGTAGCTGTTGAGCATGGAGACGACGACGGGCATGTCGCCGCCACCGATGGAGGCTACAAGGTGCCATCCAGGCCCAGGGCCAGGATGGTGACGACGATCAGGAGCCACAGCTGGGAGTCGTTGACGTACCAGACGGTCAGGACGACGAACGCGGCGAGGGCACCGAGGTTGATTGCGTTCTTTCCCGGCAGCATCAGCGGTGAGGACTTCATCCGGGCCGAAAGTTTCAGGTACGCGACGATGGAGCCGGTGAAGGTGACGGCGCCGATGAAGACGCCGATGAACACTTCTGCGTGATGGATCGCTTTGAGTGCGTCGGGCAGTTCGGGGCTTTCAAGGTGCCCGTTCCAGCCGACCAGCACCGCGGCGAGGCCCACGAAGCTGTGCAGCAGCGCGATAAGTTCCGGCATTCCGGTCATCTGCACCACGCGGGCCCGCCACAAGCCGATCGCGGCGCCGACCAGCACCGCGGCCACCAGCAGGATGAGGCCGGTGAGTACCTGGGAGGAGCCCCAGGCGTTTTGGAGGGTCAACCAGATGGTCGCTGCCAGGGCAACCACCATTCCTGAGATGCCGTAGGCGACCCCGGCGCGTGCCTTCTCGTGCCTGCTCAGTCCGGCCAGACTGAGGATGAACAGCAGGGCCGCGACGATGTATGCCGCCCCGGCTACGGACTCTGCGGTCAAGGGACCGGAAACGGTATCAGTCACTGTGATGCTCCTCGTAAGAATTCCTGTTGCTTCGCGAACGGCGCTCATCCTTGTGCCTTATTTCCCTTGGAGAACATCGCGAGCATGCGCCGGGTCACGGCGAACCCGCCAAAAATGTTGATGCTGGCAAGCAGTACAGCGACAGCGGAGAGGGCCTGCACGATCAGGTTGCTGGAGGTGATCTGCAGCAGCGCTCCGACGACGATGATTCCGGAAATCGCGTTGGTCACGGACATCAGGGGAGTGTGCAGCGCGTGGTGCACTTTGCCGATGACATAGAAGCCGACGACGACGGAGAGCATCAGGACCGTGAAGTGCTGCGGCAGCGGATCCGGGGCTACCGCGTTGATCCCGAACAGGGCGGCGATACCCGCACCAATCAGACCGGCTTTACCGGCGGGGCCCAGCCCCGTCTTCTTGTCGGCCTTGCCTGCAGATTGCTCAGCGGCGGGTGTGGCCGTCGCCTGGGCAGGGGGTGCGGCGGAGACCTGGACGGGGGGCGGCGGCCAGGTTTTCTCGCCCTCGCGTACGACCGTCACGGAGCGCTGGACCACGTCCTCGAAGTCAAGGGCCAGCTGGCCATCCTTGTTCTTGGTGAGGAGCTTAAGGAGGTTGACCAGGTTGGTCCCGTACAGCTGGGAAGTCTGGGCCGGAAGCCGGGCCGGGAGATCAGTGTAGCCGAGAATGATGACACCGTTTTCGGTGACAATGCGTTCCCCTGCCACGGAACCTTCAACGTTGCCGCCCTGCCCGGCAGCCATGTCCACGATCACGCTGCCAGCCTTCATCCCGGCCACATCATCGGCCGTGAGGAGCTTCGGCGCAGGCCGGCCCGGGATCAGGGCCGTGGTAATGATGATGTCAACGTCACGGGCCTGCTCGGTATAGATCTCGGCTGCACGCCGGTTGTACGCCTCCGACGTCGCCTTGGCGTACCCATCAGAGGACTTCATCTCTTCCTCGACCTCAACCTTGAGGTAAGTACCACCAATGGACTTCACCTGATCCGCCACCTCGGGCCGGGGATCGGTAGCGCGAACGATCGCGCCCAGGCTGCTCGCCGCACCGATCGCGGCCAGGCCAGCCACGCCCGCGCCGGCGACCAGGACCTTCGCCGGCGGGACCTTGCCCGCCGCGGTGACCTGACCGGTGAAAAACCGGCCGAACTCATGGGCGGCCTCGACCACGGCACGATACCCCGCGATGTTCGCCATCGAACTGAGGACATCCATCGACTGCGCACGGGAGATGCGCGGCACAGCGTCCAGCGCCAGCGCCGTGATTGGACGCGCCGCCAGCGCCTCTACCAATTCCGGCCGCAGCCCGGGGCTCAGCATACCGATCAGGGTGGCGCCGTCAGCGAGGCGGTCGATCTCTTCCTCGGTGGGCGGATTGACCCGCAGCACCACGTCACTGCCCCACGCATCATCAGCACCAACAATCAAGGCACCCGCCGCTGCATACGCCTCGTCCCTGAACGACGCGGACTCACCAGCCCCCTTCTCGACCACAACGTCGTAGCCCAAACCCAACAACTGCTTCACGGTGGCAGGCGTTGCCGCCACCCTTGTCTCGCGACCCAACTCGGCCACGATGCCAATACGTGTCATTATTCTCTTTCTCTAGGATGTGGTGCCTGGAAAATTCGGATGCAGGGAGACAGCATCTGCCGCTTGATGCGCGGCCGATCCGGTGCTTCTGGGTGCGGGGAACAGGATCTGCTCGATGGGTCCGCTTCGGCCGCAGGTCGAGGAGGGCTGCCGCACCTGGCTGCTGAACGTCGTTCTTCACACAGTTCGATGGCGCGGACATGCTCCGTTGTCCTGCCCACGCTCGCGTGTCAATCCGCGACAATCAGCGGGGCCGTCGGGACATTAATGTCGCCAGATGGAAGGTCAGCACGCGGTTCCCCTGGATCTTTCCGCTTGGCCGCGTCCTGCGCGCCGCTGAAGGCAGTTGCAATGCCCAGCCTTCTGCGACGGTGCGCGAGTTGCTGCATTTGTTCTACTCCTCATCGAGCCAACAATCGATCCTCCAGCGGACCCCGATCTAGTATAAGTCTCATATATCAAGTATGGGAATAAGATATATCAATGTTTCCTATCGGCTGTCCGGGGACCCGAAACCACTCCCAAAACTTGGCGGGTCAGCGAAATCAGTTGCCAGCGGCAGCGGTAGGAGCCCCATGGTCGGAGAATTAGGGGGTGGCGATCACGATGTTCTTGTGGATGGGTTTCCACCCATCGCCAATGAGTTTGTCCAGGTCGTAACCGTCAGATACCAGGACAACTTCAACAACACCTGTGCCGCTCACATTGAAAATTTCCCTGTCGTCCCTCACGTCCGAGCAGCCCGCGACCCAGCGGGCTTGGCTGTCTTTGGGAAAGGCAGCAACGCCGGCCCGCCGGCTATCGCCGCTTTTCGCTCCGAAATATCTGATGTCATTGTGCTCGACCAGGAACCTCACACTGTTCGCTGGGATTTCATTTTGCGGCCAGATGGTGACGTCGCCAGGAAGCCGGTCTTCCGCTTCGGCTGGAGAGTCCAGCGCGTTGATCGTCGGCTTCGAAGTGCAGCCGGTCAGCAGAAGTGCCGCGGCCAGTATCGCAGCAAGGATCTGCGGATGTTTCATAGCGCTGCCCCCTCAGGCCTATGGTCCAGTCAGCCTACATGCCAGCTCCGTTATCGATGGGTTGGCGTAGGCTCAGGGACATGTCAGGTCCGGGGGATTGCGGCACCAAAATTCTAAGGGCGCTTTACTGGCGGTCTCCGTCGGCCTCATGCTGGCAGGTTGTAAATACCACGAGGGTTCCAGCGAACCGTCAAGCGAATCGACTGTCGTTGCTCAGCCACTGCCAGCACCCGCAACGAAGCCTGCTGAAGTGTTGAGGCTTGAGCAGCGTAACCGAGCGAAACTGGACGAAGTGCTGGGCGTCTCATCTACGCAGACGGTCGTCCCTGGGCGGCGCCGTCCGCTTCAGTTCTGCGATGCGCAGCCGAAGGAACACGATGACCAGGACCAGGGCATAGACCGCCAGGACGGCGACGGTGATCGTGAACACCGCGTACAGCACTCCCAGAACACCAAAAGCCGGACTTATATTCATTGGCCCCCCAATAGTCGTTGGCCCCAGCTTACGCGCGGCCGTCACCCGTTTCCGGCTGGAGAAACCGAAGGCCGCAGGACATCCGCCAAATGGCGTTTGCCCTGCGGCCCCGGCTCTGTTGGTCGCGTACTAGTTCTTGACGTAGCCGTTGGGGTTCAGCACGAACTTCGTTGCCGCTCCGGCGTCGAATTCGGCGTAGCCGCGCGGGGCGTCCTCGAGCGGGATGGCCTGGGCGTTGACTGCCTTTGCGATCTGGACCTTGTCGTGGAGGATGGCCATCATCAGCTGACGGTTGTACTTCATGACAGGGCACTGGCCCGTAGTGAAGGACAGGGACTTGGCCCAGCCGGTGCCCAGGGAGAGCGAGAGCGAGCCGTGCTTGGCAGCCTCATCAACGGCACCCGGATCTCCGGTCACGTAGAGGCCCGGAATACCCAGGGAACCGCCGGCCGCCGTGATGTCCATGAGGGAATTCAGGACGGTGGCAGGTGCCTCGTGGGAGGCGTCCTTTCCGTGGCCGCGGGCTTCGAAGCCGACGGCGTCCACGCCGCAGTCCACTTCCGGGACGCCGAGGATCTGTTCAATCTGGTCCTTCGGGTCGCCCTTGGAAACGTTAACGGTTTCACAGCCAAACGAGCGTGCCTGCGCCAGGCGGTCTTCGTTCATGTCGCCCACAATGACGACGGCGGCACCCAGCAGTTGGGCGCCGACGGCGGCCGCGATGCCAACAGGGCCGGCACCGGCGACATAGACTGTGGAGCCGACGCCGACGCCAGCGGTCACGGCGCCGTGGAAGCCGGTGGGGAAGATGTCCGAGAGCATGGTCAGGTCCATGATCTTTTCCAGGGCCTGATCGCGGTCCGGGAAGCGCAGCAGGTTCCAGTCGGCGTAGGGGACCAGGACGTACTCTGCCTGTCCGCCGACCCAGCCCCCCATGTCGACGTAGCCGTAGGCGCTGCCCGGCCGGTCAGGGTTGACGTTGAGGCAGATCCCGGTCTTTTGCTCCTTGCAGTTGCGGCAGCGGCCGCAGGAGATGTTGAAGGGTACGGAGACGATGTCGCCGACCTTGATGAACTCGACGTCGGGCCCCACCTCCACCACTTCACCGGTGATTTCGTGGCCGAGGACAAGGTTCTGCGGAGCCGTGGTGCGGCCGCGGACCATGTGCTGGTCCGATCCGCAGATGTTGGTGGTTACGGTGCGGAGGATCGCGCCATGGGGCACCTTGCGGCCGACGTTGGCCGGGTTGACGCCGGGGCCGTCCTTGAGTTCAAACGTCGGGTAGTCAGTGTCGATGATTTCGACGACACCGGGTTCCTTGTAGGCGACAGCTCTGTTTCCTGACATGGTCACTTCCTAATCGTTGGTGTTACTGAAATGGGGAACTTGAGGGGGATCTAGGCCTTTTCCAGCCGGATAATCACGGACTTTGAGGTAGGCGTTCCGCTGGTATCCGCCACGGAGTCCAGCGGCACCAGGACGTCGGTCTCCGGGTAGTAGGCGGCGGCACAACCCTTCGGCGTCGAATACGACACAATGCGGAAGTTTTCGGCCCGCCGCTCCGTCCCCTGGAACTCGGAGATCAGGTGGACCATGTCCCCGTCGGCAAAGCCCAGCTCACTGACATCCTCGGCGTTGATGAGCACCACGCGCCGGCCGCCGTGGATGCCGCGGTAACGGTCGTCCTTGCCGTAGATGGTGGTGTTGTACTGGTCGTGTGAGCGGAGGGTTTGCAGGACCAGCCGGCCGGGAGGGATCTTGATGAATTCCAGCTCGTTGCCGGTGAAGTGGGCTTTCCCGGATGCCGTATCGAACTTCCTGGCATCCCGTGGCGGGTGTGGCAGCACAAAACCGCCCGGATGCTGGATCCGCTGTTCAAAGTCTTCAAAGCCGTCAACCACCGCTTCGATGTGCTTCCGGATCAGCGAGTAGTCATCCCGCATGGCGAGCCAGCTGGCCTGGGGTGTGTTGGGCACGCGGCCGTGGCCGTCTGCAAACAGCCTGTGGGCGAGGTTGCACACGATGGCTACCTCGGAGTGGAGGTGTTCGCTTGCGGGCTTGAGCCGTCCCCGTGATGCGTGCACGGCGCTCATGGAATCTTCCACTGTGACCCGCTGGTCGCCTGTCTGCTGGGTATCCTTCTCGGTGCGTCCAAGGGTAGGCAGGATCAACGCCCGGCGGCCTGTGGACAGATGCGAGTGATTCAGTTTCGTGGAGATCTGAACACTCAGGCTGGTGTTGGCCAGGGCCTGCTCGGTGACCTCCGAGTCCGGGGCTGCACGGACGAAGTTGCCGCCCATCCCCATGAAGAAACGGACCCTGCCGTCCCGCATGGCGCGGATGGCTGCCACGGTGTCAAAGCCGTGCTCCCGGGGAGACCGGAAGTTGAATTCCTGGTCCAGCCGGTCATGGAACGTCTCCGGCATTTTTTCGAAGATGCCCATGGTGCGGTCGCCCTGGACGTTGGAGTGGCCGCGCACCGGGCAGACGCCGGCGCCGGGCTTGCCGATGTTGCCCTGGAGGAGCAGGACGTTGACCACGTCGCGAAGGGTAGGCACGGAATGCTTGTGCTGGGTCAGCCCCATGGCCCAGCACACGATGGTTGCATTCGACGCAAGCAGCCGTTCTCCCGTTGCCCTGATTTGCTCCAGGGTGAGGCCTGTTGCCTCCACGATGTCATCCCACTCCACCTTTTCGAGGTAGCGCAGGTAGTCATCAATGCCCACTGTGTGGTTTTCGATGAAGTGGTGGTCCAGGACGGTTTCCAGGCCGGGGTGTTCCGGCCGGCAGCTTCGGCTTCAAGCAGGTATTTGCCAAGGCCCTGGAACAGGGCCCTGGTCGCCGCCGGCGCGGATCTGCAGGAAGTCGTCGGTCAACCGGGTTCCCGACACCATGCCGGCTACATGCTGCGGGTTTTCAAAGTGCAGGAGTCCGGCCTCGGGAAGCGGGTTGACGGACACGATAATCGCGCCGTTCTTTTTCGCCTTCTCCAGGGCGCTCAGCATGCGCGGGTGGTTGGTGCCGGGATTCTGGCCCGCTACGAAGATCAGCGACGCGGTTTCCAGGTCCGTCAGGCTGACAGAACCCTTGCCGATTCCAATGGTTTCCACCAGCGCCGAACCCGAGGATTCGTGGCACATGTTGGAGCAGTCAGGAAGGTTGTTGGTGCCGATTCCCCGCACCAGCAGCTGGTACACGAATGCTGCTTCATTGGAGGTCCGGCCGGAGGTGTAGAAGACCGCCTGATCGGGGTGGTCCATGCCCCGCAGCTCCTCGGCCATGAGGTCGTAAGCCGTATCCCACTCAATGGGCTTGTAATGGGTTGCGCCTTCATCGAGGAACATCGGGTGGGTGAGCCGGCCTTGCTGGCCCAGCCAGTAGTCGTCGCGGGTCTTCAGGTCAGCAACCGAGTGCTTGGCAAAGAATTCCGGTGTGACACGGCGACGGGTGGCTTCTTCGGCCACTGCCTTGGCGCCGTTTTCGCAGAACTCCGCGGCGTTGCGCTTTTCGTGTTCGGGCCAGGCGCAGCCCATGCAGTCGAACCCGTCCAGCTGGTTCACTGCCAGGAGCGTGTGGACACTGCGCAGTGGCCCCATCTGTTCCAGCGAAATTTTCAACGCATTGGCAACGGCCGGGATGCCTACGGCCTTGGTCTTGGGTTTGGTGACGGTCAGCTTTGACTCGTCGATGTTTTCGCGGGGGGCTTTGGATGCCACGGGGGATATCCCTTTCAGATCCTGGAAGTGAAGCAGTCGGCAGGTGCTTGCGCGGCTTGCGGAAGAGGGCGGGTACAGCGGCCCGGACCCGGTCGTTGCGAGGGAAAGGGTCCGGGCCGCTTGCCTTGTTGGCCGCAGGGCGCGGCTTAGCCCCGGAGCCTGGTCATGGTGGGGTCGTAGAGGGGGTCTTGGGTGATGGTGGCGGGGATGCGGCGGCCGAAGTATTCGATTTCGACGGCGTCGCCGATGTTGACGGTGGATGGGAGGTAGGCGTAGGCGATGGGTTTTTGGATGGTGTAGCCGTAGGCGGCGCTGGTGATGTAGCCGAGGGGCTGGTTTTTGTAGAACACGGGTTCTTTGCCGAGGACGATGGAGCGGCCGTCGTTGATGGTGAGGCAGCGCAGGCGGCGTGTGGAGTTCTCTTCGGTGCGGCCTTCGAGGGCTTTTTTGCCGACGAAGTTGTCTTTGGTCATTTTGACGGCGAAGCCGAGGCCGGCCTCGTAGGGGTCGTGTTCGGTGGTCATGTCGGTGCCCCAGGAGCGGTAGCCCTTTTCCAGGCGGAGGGAGCTGAACGCTGCGCGGCCGGCGGCGATGATCCCGTGGGGTTGTCCTGCCTTCCACAGGGTGTCCCAGAGGCGTTGGCCGTTGTCGGCGCTGGTGTAGAGTTCCCAGCCGAGTTCACCGACGTAGGACAGGCGCATCGCGGTGACGGGCACGCCGCCGATGACGACTTGCTTGGACCGGAAGTATTTCAGGCCGTCGTTGGTGAAGTCGTCGTTGCTGACCGCGGCGACGACGTCGCGGGCGAGGGGGCCCCAGAGGCCGATGCAGCAGGTCCCGCCGGTGGTGTCGCGGACCTGGACCCAGTCGGCCGGGCCGCCGTTAGCGGTTTGGTGGCGGGCGGCGCGGTCGAAGTAGGCGGTGTCGATGTTGCCGTTGGCGCCGAGCTGGAAGGTGTCTTCGGTGAGGCGGGCGACGGTGATGTCGCTGCGGATCCCGCCGGCGTGGTCCAGCAGCAGGGTGTAGGTGACGGCGCCGGGTTTTTTGGTCATGTCCGCGGTGGTCAGTTCCTGGAGGAGTTTCTGGGCTCCGGGGCCGGAAACTTCGAGGCGTTTGAGCGGGGTCATGTCATACATGGCGACGGCGGTGCGGGTTTTCCAGGCTTCGGTCGCGGCGATCGGGGAGCTGAACATCCCGGACCAGGCATCCCGGGCCGGGGGCTGCCAGTTGGCGGGCATGTCTTTGAGGAGGTCTGCATTGGCTTCGAACCAGTAGGGCCGTTCCCAGCCGCCGCCTTCGAGGAAGACCCCGCCGAGCTGTTTGTGCCGGGCATGGAAGGGGGAGACGCGCAGGTTGCGGGGGGAGAGTTTGGGCTGCAGCGGGTGCAGGACGTCGTAGATTTCGACGAAGTTCTGCTGCGAGGTCTCACTGACGTATTCGTTGGTGAGCTGGACGTCTTCGAAGCGGTGGATGTCGCAGTCGCCCAGGTCGATGGAGGACTTGCCCTCGACAAGGAGTTCGGCGACGGCGCGGGCGATCCCTGCGGAGTGGGTGACCCAGACGGCTTCGGCGACGTAGAAGCCGTCGACTTCCTTGGATTCGCCCACGAGGGAGCCGCCGTCGGGGGTGAAGGAGAAGATGCCGTTGAAGCCGTCCTCGATCTCACTTTCGTGCAGGGCGGGCAGCAGCTGTTTGGTTGCTTCCCAGGCGGGCAGGAAGTCCTCGAGGGTGAAGTCCAGCCGGGAGGGCATGTTGTGTTCGCTGATCTCGTTCGGCTTGAAGCTGCCGAGTTCGTCGAGGTCCACGGGCATGGGTTTGTGGGCGTAGGAGCCGATGCCGTACCGGTCGCCGTGTTCGCGGTAGTAGAGGTCCTGGTCCTGGTGGCGCAGGATCGGCAGGCGGGCCCCGTTCGGGAGCTCGTTTTTGCCCTGCTGGGCCGGGACCGGGGTGGTTTTGACGTACTGGTGTGCCAGCGGCAGCAGCGGCACTTTCATGCCGATCAGCTCGCCGACCTTGGCGCCCCAGAACCCGGCGCAGGAAACCACGATGTCCGCGTCGATCACACCGTCGGGGGTCCGGACGCCGGTGACGCGGCGGTTTTCCTGTTCGATGCCGGTCACTTCGGTGTTGCCGATGTACCTCACGCCGGCGGCTTCGGTGCGTTTGATCAGCAGCTGCACCGCCCGCGCGGCACTGGCGAGCCCGTCGGAGGGCACGTGCAGCCCGCCGAGGATGTCCTCTTCGTTCAGGAGCGGGTAGAGCTCCTTGCACTCGTCGCGGGAGAGGATCCTGCCCTCGATGCCCCACGATTGGGCGTAGCCGAGCTTGCGCTTCAAATCCGCGAGGCGGGTTTCGGTGGTCGCTACCTCCAGGCCGCCGACCTGGTTGAAGCAGGAGACGCCGTCCTCGGTGAGGGAGAGGAGTTTCTCGACCGTGTATTTGGCGAACAGGGCCATGGACTTGGACGGGTTGGTCTGGAACACCAGGCCGGGGGCGTGCGAGGTGGACCCGCCCGGCATGTTCAGCGGCCCCTGGTCCAGGACCGTGATGTTGTTCCAGCCCCGGGTGACGAGTTCATCGGCGAGGTTGGTGCCCACGATCCCGGCTCCGATGATGACAATACGTGGCGACGATTCCATAAAAGGGTTCTCCTGCAAATTCTTCTAAGACTGTGTGCCCGGTGGCGGTGCGGTTGCCCTGGTGGCGGGGTGGGGGTTAGCGGAAGACGACGGTGCTGGTGTCGTCGAGCAGGACGCGGTGCTGGCAGTGCCAGCGGACGGCGCGGGAGAGGGCGAGGGCTTCGGCGTCCTGGCCGACGGTGGAGAGCTGGGCGGGGCCGTAGGTGTGGTCCACGCGGATGACTTCCTGTTCGATGATCGGGCCTTCGTCCAGGTCGGCGGTGACGTAGTGCGCGGTCGCGCCGACGAGTTTGACGCCCCGGTCGTAGGCCTGGTGGTAGGGGCGGGCGCCCTTGAAGCCGGGCAGGAAGGAGTGGTGGATGTTGATCGCCCGGCCCTCGAGCTTGCGGCAGAGGTCGTCGGAGAGGACCTGCATGTAGCGGGCCAGGACCACCAGGTCCGCCTGGTACTCGTCCACGAGGTCCAGGAGCTTCGCCTCGGCGTCGGCTTTGGTGTCCGGGGTGACGGGGAGGTAGATGAAGGGCAGGCCGGCAGCTTCTGCCATTGCCCGGTGGGTTTCGTGGTTGGAGACCACTGCCACGAGTTCCCCGCCCAGGGTCCCGCCGCGCCAGCGGAAGATCAGGTCGTTCAGGCAGTGCCCGAACTTGGAGACCATCACCAGGACCCGCTGCTGGGTCTGGTCGTGGAAGCTGAACTTCATGTCGAACCGGTTCGCGATCGGGCCGAATTCGGCCGCGAGGGTTTCCGGGGTCAGGTCCGGGGAGCCGGAGAACGCGGTGCGCAGGTGCAGGGTCTGGCGCAGGCTGTCATCGAACTGCTGGTGCTCGTCAATGTTGAAGCCGCGCTCGAACAGGAAGGTGGTCACGGCCTGCACGATCCCGGCCTGCTCGGCGCACGAGAGCGTGAGCACGAACTTCTGCGCCTGCTCCGTTGCCGGCGCTGCCAGGGCTGCTGCTGTTGCCTCTGTCTGCATGAGGGTCATGGCCCCTCCTCCTTTAGATATATTCAAAAGTACCGAACTGATATATTAGATTGGACCCCAGCGTATACTCGACTGTGACGCAGGTCAACATCTTTATGTCGGTCTCGGACAAACGATTTTCAGAGTTCGTCCTCCGGCCGGGCGGCGACGATCCGCTCAGCGTTCTTCTGCAGGATGTCGAGCGACTCCTGAACCAGGGGAGAGGCAATACTGCCCCTGCGTACGGCCGCGACAATGCGCCGCGAGGGCCTGCCCTTGCCCGTTAGGCGCAGGCGAACCACATTCTCTGCATTGCGCAGGGGCGCCAGTCGCGGCAGCAAGCCCACGCCGAGCCCTGCACCCACGAAGGCGATCTGGGTTTCCCACTCGACGGCCTCGTGGGCAATCCGTGGTGTCACACCAACTGCCGTGAACGCCGCAGTGAAGAGGGAGTGGTAGGTGGAGCCCGCAGCTTCCGTGATCCAGGGTTCCGAGGCCAATTCTTCAAGCGTCACCCGTTCCCGGGATGCCAGTGGATGGTCAGACGGAATGATCACGTCCAGGGGATCGTCGAGCAGAACGGTCTGTTCGAAACGCAGGTCATCCTCGCCGTAGGTGTTCGACTGCATGGCGACAATGACCGCAAGGTCAATCCTCTCGGCTACCAACAAATCGAAGCAGCGGGCCGGGTCGGCCTCAAGTACTTGTACCTCCAACTGCGGACGCGTTGAGCGGAGAGTAGCCGCAAGCGGCGCGAGCAACTGGGCGGCCGCCGTCGAAAATCCACCGAGGCCGAAATGTGACTGCACCTGGTCGCCGGCCTCCATGGCGGCGGCGCGCAGGCTCTCCCATTCCGCAATGAGGGAGTCCGAACCGGCCACAAGAAACCGGCCTGTAGCGGTCAGCCGCACACCGCGGCCGTCCTTTGCCAGGAGCTGTAAACCGAGCACGCGCTGGAGCTCGCGTAATTGCGCGGAGACGGCTGAAGGGGAGTACCCCGTGAGCTCCGCGGTCGCGCCCACGGTGCCGCAGCGGGCGAATACTCGGAGCGTAATAAGTTTGGGATCAATCATGCACCTATTGTGCACGGTTATCTTCGGATTCTTGCGCTTTTATTGGGCGCTCGTGCGCCCTAATCTCTTGAAACAACGCTTTTTGACAACGGCTGCAGCGACGCACCCGTAGTCGCCCAGATATCACACGTAACCACGCCTCCCGGGAGGAAACCCATGACTGCTCCAGTGCACCAGCCCCTCAACTCACGCGGAAAACTCGCGTCCTCATTGCCTGCCGAGCAGCTGGCTGAGATCAACGAGTTGTTTGCGTTCCGCCGCACGGGCTACTCCCTCGACGCCCCCTTCTACACCGACCCGGCAATCTTCAAGGTCGACATGGAGGCTATCTTCGGCCAGCACTGGATCTTTGCCGGAAGTGTCGCCGAGCTGCCGGAGCCCGGCGACTACATTACGGTCGATTACGGTCCCTACTCCCTGATCGTCCTCCGCACCGACGAAGGGGACGTCAACGTCCTCCACAACGTCTGCCGCCACCGCGGGGCCCGCGTCCTGACCGAAGCTGCCGGCTCCACCGGAAACCTCGTCTGCGGCTACCACTCCTGGACTTACTCCCCCGAAGGCAACCTGATCCACGCCTCCGCCCCCGGAGAAGCGAAGTTCGACAAGAACTGCTTCGCGCTCAAGCGTGCCCACAGCCGCGAGGTTGCCGGACTCATCTTCGTCTGCATCGCTGACGAACCGCCCACCGACTTCGACGAGACCTCAAAGATCTTCGAGCCCTACCTGGCCCCGCACGACCTGTCCAAGACGAAGATTGCCTACCAGCAGAACATCATCGAAGAGGGCAACTGGAAGCTCGTCATGGAGAACAACCGTGAGTGCTACCACTGCGATGGACACCCGGAACTCGCATGCTCGCTCTTCCCCACCTGGGGCCTGACAGAGGGCCTGATTCCTCCGCATCTTGAGGAAGTATGGACCGCAACAAGGAAGCGCAGTCCTCCCTTGAAGAGCGTTGCCGCCGCTACGGACTGCCTTACGAGGTGGTCGAGGAGCTTGACACCCGTATCGCCGGAATCCGCATCTCCCGCGAATCCCTGGACGGCGAAGGCGAGTCCTTCTCCGCCGACGGGCGCCGGCTCTCCAAGAAGCTGCTTGGCGACCTGCCGGACTTCCGCCTTGGCCGCTGCTCCATGCACCTGCAGCCCAACAGCTGGTTCCACTTCCTCGGCGACCACGTCATCACGTTCGGCGTCTTCCCCATCAACGAACACCAGTCGCTGGTCCGCACCACCTGGCTGGTCGCTGACGACGCCGAAGAAGGCGTCGATTACGACCTGGAGAAGCTCACCTACACCTGGAAACAGACCAACCTGCAGGACAAGGCGTTCGTGGAACTGTGCCAGCAGGGCGCTGCCAGCCCTGCCTACGAGCCCGGTCCGTACATGAAGAGCGAATACCAGGTCGAAGCATTCATCAACTGGTACGTGCAGCGCGTTCAGGAGCACTTGGCATGACAGAACTCCTCACTGAAACGGTGATCCAGGAACCACAGCGCATTCGCGGTCTGGAGATGCCGTGGAACAGGGTCATGGGCAGCACCGAGGCGCCAGCCCGCGCTGCCCGTGCATTGGGCCCCTGGCACCGCCAGGAGTTTATGGCCGAATGCGTGGAGACCGTTGTCGAGGCCGGCGGCCTGATGACCTTCGTGTTCCGGCGCACCGACGGTGCGCCCCTGGCCTTCCGTGCGGGCCAGTATGTCAACGTCGCCTTTCCGGTAAACGGTGAGGACCAGGATCCGGTGGACCGCAGCTACTCGCTATCCAGTTCCCCCACGGAGCCATGGACGTTCAGCATCAGCGTCAAGCGCGACCCCACGGGCCTGGTTTCTCCGTGGGTGCATGAGAACGTCAAACCCGGCACCGTTCTGGACATGCTCGGACCGGTCGGCGCGTTCCACCTGCCCGACGCCGACCGGCGGGCGCGTTACCTTCTCCTGGCCGCCGGCGCAGGCATCACTCCCATCATGTCCATGGTGCGGACCATCCACTCCCTGCCCGGACACGCCGACGTTGTGGTCCTGTACCACGGGGCGGAAGCCGGAGGTTTTGCCTTCCACCAGGAGCTGGCCTACATCGCCTCCGTGGACTCGCGCATCAAGGTCTTCTACTCCCTGGGCGACCGCAGCAAGCCCGAGGGGTGGGAAGGGCTCACCGGAAGGCTGACGGCGGCCATGCTCGACCAGGTGGCCCCCGACGCCAACGGCCGCCAGGTCTACGCCTGCGGCCCCGAGGGTTACCTGAACAGCGCCACCGAGCTCCTCAAGAAGGTCGGCGTCGACGACACGTCCATCTACATGGAGTTCTTCTCGGGAGACCGCCAGACACTCCTTGAGTACCAGGCAGAGATCGCGCTGGCAACGGACATCGCGGAGGAAATCGCCGAGGAGATCGCCGAGTCAGCCGAGGATTACTACGAAGGCCAGCCAAGCGCGTTCGGACTCTATGAGCCCGGCTACGACGCCGATGGGCCCCTCCAGGCCACGGGGCTGCCGCTGGAAACCGTCGACACGGATGCGCCCGCGGCCGGGGGCAGTGCGGACGCGCAACCCGAGGCCGTCACCCCCGATGCCTCGAGCTTTGAGACGGTGGGAACGGGAAGCCTCACCCTGTCCTTCCTGCGCACCGGCGTCAACGTGCGGATTGATCCCGACCAGCACATCCTTGAGGTGGCGCAGCGCGCGGGTGTCCGGATCGGCGCCAACTGCAAGGAAGGCATGTGCGGCTCCTGCAAGGTCGTCAAGCTTTCCGGGGACATCGAGATGAACCACCAGGGCGGTATCCGCAAGCGGGAAATCGACGCAGGCAAGTTCCTGCCCTGCTGCTCCACGGCACAGACCGACATGGTGATCGACGCTTAGCAGGTTACAACGGCAAGAGCAGTCCCGGGCGTCATTCCGCAGTACTTGCGGGATGGCGCCCGGGCTTTTTCGTGCGGTGGAGGGTGCTTCTGTTTATTGAAGAGCAGCTGGCGGGTGCTGCGGTTCAGGCAGGAAGGATTGCTGCGACCTGGTTCCGGATCTCCAGAAGCAGTTCCTCTTCCGTGCGGGAGACGTTGGTTGAAGCAGCCATGCTCAGGAACATGATGGCCGAGATGACGTGCGCGAGCCTGGCTGCGGAATCAGCGGTGGTGCGGGCTTCCCGTTCCAGGACGGCGGCGATGGCGGCCTCGGTCCCCGCCGCGAGGGTGAGCGCGGCATGGTGATGGGGTTCGTCCGGGTCGCCGAAGACCATCTCGCGCAGGTAGGTGCGGCCGTTGTCGATCTGGGTCCGGTTGCATTCCACCACCGGGCGGACAACGGCCATGACGGCATCGAGGGGCACCGTAATTCCTGCCGCCTCCGCGGTTCCCCTGGCGAGGGCATCCGCGTAGGCCGAGTTCTGGACGAGCAGCAGCAGCTCACCTTTGCTCTTGGCATACAAAAACAGTGTGCCGGTGCCGATGTCCGCCCTGTCAGCGATTTGCTGGGTGGTGACGTCGTCGATACCGTGCTCGGCGAAGAGTTCGCGGGCTGCCGCCGTGATCCGGTCAAGTTTGGCCTGCTTGTTCCGTTCCCGCCGGCCGACGGGCTGGGAGGCAAGGTGCATGGCGGGGATTCCTCCGGGGCGGTCAAGGTCTTCAGCTGGTTTCGAGTGTAGTCAATGGGGACCCGCCGGGCGTCAGCGTCTGAGGAATTCGACGGCTTCGGGAATGAACTGTTGGTGGAACTGGAAGATCCCGCCGTGGCCGGAGTCCGGGTAGATGACCAGCTCTGATCCTGCGATGCGCCGGTGCAGGTCCTTGGAGAGGATGGAAGGAACCATGCGGTCATGGTCGCCGTTGGCGATCAGTGTCGGGTGGTTGATGGCCGACAGGTCTGCCGGCTCGGCGCGGCCCCAGTTCCTGATGGCTTTCAGCTGGGTCCGGAAGGCCTGGATCCGGACCGGCCGGTCACGTCCTGTGGTGCGCTCCCGGATGCGGGTGATGAATTCCTTCGCCGCCTGCTTGCCGGCGGCGCTGCGGTCGAAGAAGAGGAACTCCTTCGGATCTGCCCGGAACAGGGCGGCCCGCAGTACGTCGAAGTACGTGACCCCTTGCAACCTTGTCCATGCCTTTACCGCCCCGGGTCCGGTGCCGGCGAGGACGAGTTTCCGGACCAGGTCGGGGTGCTTTCCGATGAGGGCCTGGGCCACCATGCCACCGAGGGAGAATCCGAAGATGTCCACCTTCTCAAAGCCCAGGGCGCGGATGAAGTCGGCGGCGTCCTCGGCCATGGCCTCAACGCTGCCCGGCACCACGCCGGTGCTGGCCCCGATGCCGCGGTTGTTGAAGGTGACGACGTGGTGCTCCTTGGCCACGGCGTCGATGATCTGCGGGTCCCAGTTGTCAAGGTTGCCGGCGAGGTGGACGAAGAAGACCACGGGAACCCCGCCCTTCGGCCCCAGTTCGCGGTAGGCATAGCTGACGCCGCGGGTTGTGATGCTGCGGGTGGGTGCAGTCGCATAGGTGGATGCACCAGGGATGCTGGCGGCGCTCATGCCGTTTCTCCGGACCTGTGAAGGCCGACGGCTTCAGGCCGGGCGGTGGCGGAGGCATTACGCGGGGGATTGACCACAACGGCCTTGCCGCGCAAACCGCCGCTTCCCAGTGCCTGCAAGGCTTCCGGAGTCTGGGCGAAGGGAGTGGCGCGTCCGACGACGGGACGCAGCACGCCGTCGTCGACAAGCCTTGCGATGTGGCCCAGTTGCGCGCCGCTGGAGTGCATGAACAGGAATTCGTAGTGCACGCCGAGCCGGCGGGCCTGGCTGCGGATGCTCCGGCTCATGCCGGTGATGGCGAAGCGGAGTACCGGGTTGAGGCCCAGTTCCCGGGCGAACGCGGGGTCCGGCGGTCCTGCGATTCCGATTGCCTGGCCGCCGGGCTTGAGGATCCGGAGGGACTTTTGCAGGTTTGGCCCGCCGAGGCTGTCGAGGACCAGGTCGTAGCCGCTGAGGACCTGTTCGAAGTCCTCGTTGCGGTAGTCGATGACGACGTCGGCGCCCAGTCCGCGGAGGAAGTCCACGTTGGCGGCGCTGGCGGTGGTGGCCACCGCCGCTCCGAGGTGCTTCGCCAGCTGGATTGCCAGCGAGCCGACTCCTCCCGCGCCGGCGTGGATCAGGACCTTCTGCCCCCGCTGTACCTTGCCGCGTTCCACCAGGGCCTGCCACGCCGTCAAGGCCACCAGCGGAAGGGACCCTGCCTCGGCCATGCTGATCGTCGCGGGCTTCAGCGCCAGATCCGCTTCCGCCACGGCGATGCGCTCGGCAAAAGTGCCGATGCGGGCTTTGTCCGGCCTGGCAAAAACCTCATCGCCGGGCTTGAAGCCACGCACCTTCGTCCCGACCTGGAGGACTGTTCCTGCCAGGTCATGTCCGAGGACCAGCGGCAAAGCGTAGGGGAGGATCTGTTTGAACTCTCCGAGCCGGATCTTTTCGTCCAGCTGGTTAAGCCCGGCCGCCTCCACCCGGACCAGGACATCCTGCTCACCGACCACCGGCTCCGCGACCTCGGCCGGCTGCAAGCCGGACTTGTACTTATTGATGACAAACGCTTTCATTTCGAAGCGCCTTTCTTGTTGACTACACTCAATTATGAGTGTAGTCAGAAAACGCAAGGGTGATGATGCGCACTAGGGGAGCCGACAGGGAAGATCAGCAGCAGATGGTTTGATTGGTCGGTGCTTGGTCTTAGGCGTCTTGTGGTTCTTATCGTGTTTGCGGTCTCTGTCTCCACCGCATCCTTGTTCTGGTTGCGCGCGCACGCCGGTGTCGACGCGCGGCAGGCCTTTGCTCCGCCGCCCCGGGCGGGCGCCGAGTTCGAGGCGCTGTCTTCTGGGATGGCCACCGCCGTGAACGTCACCAGGAGCCCGGATGCCGAATGGCTCGTCCGGGCAGCCGGGCAGACCGGCATCCCCGAGCGTGCACTGCGCGCGTACGTTGCCGCGGCTGTAACCGTCAAGGATACCGTTCCGGCGTGCGGGCTCGGGTGGAACACTCTCGCGGCCGTCGGTTTCATCGAGACAGGACACGGAACGTACGGGGGCGGCGTCCTCACAGCCGACGGGGAAGTGAGCCGCCCGATCGTGGGCCCCGTGCTTGACGGCGCCGGATTCGCCGCGATCGCCGACACAGACGCTGGGACCCTGGACGGGGACGCCCGCTGGGACCGGGCCGTGGACCGATGCAATTCATCCCGTCCACCTGGCGCCTGGTGGCGCGCGACGGGAACGGAGACGGAGTGGCGGACCCGTCCAATATCGATGACGCCGCCCTGAGCGCGGCGCACTATTTGTGCGCCGACGGCCGGGACCTCACCACCTCGGAAGGATGGACCGGCGCCATCTACGCCTACAACCAGTCCGACACCTACATCCGCCAAGTGCGTGACCAGGCCACCACATATGCAGCGAAGGCAGGCAGCCGGGAGAAATGATGTACCTGCACGCCTGCCGGGACCGGGGGAGCGGCGCGGTGTGACAGGCGCCATAGTTCACCCTTCCGCCCGGAAGCAGCAGCGGACGCTAGCGTTGAAAGCCCCGCTGACCCAAAAGGACCATGAAGATCTCCCGCTTTGCCGCCAAATCCCTTGCCGCTGCCACTGCCGTTCTGCTGGCTTGCTCCCTTGCCGGATGTGATGTTGCGGCGAACGCGCTGGAGGCCATCGAATCCGCTCCCCGCGGCGCAGCCAGTTATCCCGCTCCGGCAGATCCGGCTGCTGCCGGCAACGCCCTCAACCAGCTGCAGACCATTCCGGTGAAGGGGCGCGCTCCGAAGACCGGCTATTCCCGTGAGGAGTTCGGTCCCGCCTGGGCTGACGTTGACCGGAACGGCTGCGACACCCGCAACGACATCCTGGCCCGGGACCTCACCGGCGAAACCTTCAAACCCGGCACCAACAACTGCGTCGTCGTCACCGGCACCCTGGCCGACAGGTACACCGGCACAATCATAGATTTCGTGCGCGGGCAGGACACCAGCTCCGCCGTCCAGATCGACCACCTCGTAGCACTCAGCGACGCCTGGCAGAAGGGCGCCCAGCAACTCACTGCTGAAGAGCGCAAGGACCTCGCCAACGACCCGCTGAACCTGATGGCCGCCGATGGACCCACCAATGGCGCCAAGGGTGACAAGGATGCTGCCACCTGGCTCCCGCCGAACAGGGCATTCCGGTGCGAGTACGTCGTCCGCCAGACGGCCGTGAAGGCCAAGTACAAACTGTGGGTGACGCAGGCTGAGCATGATGCGATCACCGGTGTCCTCAACGGCTGCCGGTAGGGGCACGAACACTGCAAAACACTTCGACCCTCATTATGCTCGGATCATGGCGGTTCAAGATTCTGCGGAAAATCCCACCAGGTCCATTAACCGGGAACTGAGTCAACGGCGCGGCTGGATACTGGTCATCGCCGTGGGGCTGGCCGTCCATATCCTGAGCATCGTGGTCGGTTTAAGGCCGGCGGGACCGCTCTGCGGCAGCCCGCTGCTGCCGGAAAGCCAGGCAGCTGAAATGGCCGATGCCCAGCTGCACATCACGGCGCTCGCGCCGGAGTGCTACCGGAACATCGACGCCGCGGCCGCGCCCGTCTGGATCCTCATGGCGTTCGGTGTTGGCCTGGTCCTGCTGGGAGTCGCCGTCAGGATCATCGGCATCCGCCGGTCCCTGGCCATGCCCGCAGCCTGAGGGGGCGCCCCCGCACGCGCGTCGCGTCGGAAGGCACCCCCTTGCAGAATTACTTGACGGCGCCCTGGGTCAGGCCGGACATGACCCACCGCTGCGTGAACAGGTAGACGACGATCGCGGGTGCCATCGCCATCAGGTACGAGGCGAACGCGACGTTGTAGCTGTTGCTGAACTGCGTCTGGAACATCTTCTGCAGTACGGGAATCGTCTGCAGTTCAGGGTCGGAAATAATCAGCGAGGGCATCATGAAGTCGTTCCACGATGCGATGAAGGCGAAGATTCCCACGGTCGCGCTCATGGGTCCGAGCAGCGGGAAGATCAGCCGCCAGAACACCTGCCACGTCCCGGCGCCGTCCATCCGCATGCTTTCCTCCAGCTCAAGCGGGATCGAGCGCAGGAACGCGGTGAACAGCATCGTGTTGAAGGCCAGGGCGAACACGATGTGCAGGATCGCGACGCCGAGCGGGTTGTCGAGTCCGGCCATGCCGGTGAGCTGGATCTGGGGGAGTGCCACCACCGGGAACGGAATGAACATCGCCGCCAGCAGGTAGAAGAACGACCAGCGGAACAGCCGGCGGTCCCAGTTGCGGACAATCGCATAGGCTGCGAGCGCCGATACCACGATCTCGCCGACGACAGCGGTGACGGAGATGAAGACAGAGATCATGAAGCCACGGGGAAAGTTCGTGAGCGTCCATGCCTGGATGAAACTGTCCAAAGTCAGGGGGCTCGGCAGGGAGAAGGCGTTGCCGTCCACCGCCTGGCCGGTGGTCTTGAGGGCCATGCTGACCGTGACGTACAGCGGCACAAGCACGGCGAGGGTGCACACGATCAGGACGGCGGTGGCGGGCCAGTTGGTGCGCTCGTGGCCGGTGCGGATGCGGCGCCTGGCGGAAGCCGCTGGTTGTGCGGGGATGGTGCGGGTCGCGTTGCTCATGCTGCGATCCCTCCTTTGCCACGGGTGAAGCGGAGTTGGATGAGTGCGATGGCGACGCTGATCAGGAAGAAGATCACGGCATTGGCCATCTGGTAGGCGTAGTCGCCGCCTTCGAAGCCGCGGAAGATCGCCATCGCTACGCTCCGGGTGGCGACCCCGGGGCCGCCGTCGGTAAGGCCGACGATGATGTCGTACGCGTTGAGGTAGTTCTTGAAGCCCAGGACCGTATTGATCACGGCGTACCCGGCCACGAGCGGCAAGGTGATGTGCCGCAGGTTGTGCCAGGGCGTTGCACCGTCGATGGAGCTCGCCTCGTACACCTCGGTGGGCACGGTCAGAAGGCCGGCGATGTAGATCAGCATCGCACTCGGAACCGATTGCCATGCCGTGACGAAGACGATCGCCAGCCACGCGAGGTCCGGGTTGGCGAGGATGCTGGTGGTGAGCGGTTCGATTCCCAGGCTCTGGCCTGCCAGCGGCAGTGAGTTTGAGAAGAGGTACTGGAAAACAAAGGCAATCACGATGCCGGAGATCACCATCGGGATGACGAAGACCGTCCGCAGCGCGGTGCGGAAGCGGACGCGGGACGTCAGGCCCAGGGCCAGCAGGAAGGCCAGGACGTTCACGACGACGACGGTCACGAGCGAAAAGGCGAGCGTGAATCCATAGGCCCCGAGGATCCCTTCATCGCGGAAGACAGCGATGAAGTTCCGGAAGCCGATGAAGTCGAAGTCGCCGAAGCCAACAGAGTTCGTGAAACTGTAGACGAAGCCGAGTACGGCAGGGAGTGTGACGGCGAGCGTAAAGATCGCCAGCGACGGCAACAGGAAAAGATAGTAGAGCGGGTCGACCCGGCTTTTGCGCACACGTGCCGGCTTGGCCGCTGGTTCAGCCGTCACCACCGGCCTGGTGGAAGGTCTCGTCATTGATGACATGGGGTGGTCCTCGTTTCGTGCATGGGTTCGGGATGCGCTCACGCGCGGAAGGCCAGGCGTGCCCAGTCGGCGTCCATGCGGCGGAGGGTGCCCTCAGCGTCCGCTCCGGAGACGATCGACTGGATGTAGTTCGCGGCGGGAATTGTGTTGGGGATGAACTGTGAGGCACCCATGTAGAAGCGGCCCTCGTCGTAGAACTTCTGCATGTCCACGATGCGGGGGTCGGTGACCGCCGGCGCGTCCTTGACCGTGCCGAACCCCAGGAACTGGGCGTTGTAAGGATTCTGGATCTCCGGCTGCATGAGGTACCGCAGGAAGGCGCGGGCTCCCTGCTGCCCGTTGGCCACCTCGGGGACCCAGAGCGAGAGGTCGATGTTGACCCGGACCTTGAGGTCCGCCGGGTCATCGGTCATCGGCAGCGGGAAGGTCCCGAGGTCGACGTCGGTGCCGGCCTTCTCAATTTCCCCGAAGGCCCACGGCCCCTGGAAGTACATCGCTGCCTGCCCCTGCGCCATGGCAGTATTGCCGTCACCGTACCCGCGGCTGGAGGCATCCTGATTGACGTACTTGGTCAGCTGGACCATGCGCTGCACCGGTTCCAGCATTGTCTTCTGGAACGAGACTTCGGAATCGGGTCCCACCTTCTCGCCTATCCCGTGCATCGACTTGTAGAACGCGCGCACGTCCACCATGCCGCCCACCGTGTAGTCGAACAGGCCCTGGGCGATGGTCCAGGGATCGCGGAAGGTCCCGTAAATGGGTGTGATCCCGGCAGCCTTGAGCCGCTCACACACCTCGATCAGTTCGTCCCACGTTGTGGGGACGGCGAGGCCGTTGTCCTGGAAAATGCGGCGGTTGTAGATGACGGACGCCGCCATCACCGAGTAGGGGATCACGCTGGTACGGCCTGCGTACGTGGGGTACCAGTTCGTCAGGTCGAGCACGTCCTCACGGATGGCTGCTGCCTCGGGCAGGTCGGAGAGGTCCGACAGTGCACCGCGCTCCATGAACCGGGCCATTTCAAGGTTGTAGTTGAGGCAGCCGAGGTCAGGCGGGCTGCTCCGGACGAATCCGGCGGAGAGGTTCGTTGCCATGTCATGCAGAACCCGGAACTGGTCCTGGGATGCGGTGAACTTTGCAGCCAGGTCACGGAAATAGGGCACCGCTTCCGGCTTTGACTGGTGGAAGGTGATGGTGGGCGGGGTGCCCGCCGCGCTGCATCCCGCCAGGCCGTAAGCGGCCAGCGCGCTTCCGGCTGCGGCAAGGAAAGTTCGTCGGGAGACGCGCGTCCCGGCGGACGTCAAGGGTGGCAACATTGGCTCCTGGTGGGTCTCGGAAGATTTATTTGGATCTTATATTTAGGACCTATACGAGGATGGGGGACGGAAGGGATATCGTCAAGGGATGAACGCGACCACGGCGAACTCCACGCAACTGTTACGCCAGATCAACTCGGAGGCGCTGTTGCGCTTTGCCCTGCAGGAGCAGGTGTTCACTGCGGGTGAGGCGATGGCTGAAACAGGCCTGACGCGTGCCACAGTGCTGGGAGTTTGTGACGGGCTGGTTGACGCGGGGTGGCTGGAGGAGGTCGACGACGGCGGCGACGCCGGCCGCGTCCTCAAGGGAAGGCCGGCGCGGCGGTACCGGCTGCGTGAAGCCGTGGGCGTGGTTGTGGGACTGGATGCCGGCGAAACCTCCTTCACAACCGTCGTCGCGGATCTGCGCGGACGGGAACTGGGCAGCCGCCGCGAGGGCCTTGATTCACATGCGCTGGGAGGTGCCGGCCGCTGCGCAAAGGCCCGGGAGCTGATCGGACTGACGCTCGCCGATGCCGGGCTCACCGCTGATGATGTGCTGCTCACGGTGATCGGCGTCCCCGCGCCCGTGGATGCCGGCGGAGCGTCTCCTGCCGAAGGGGAATTCTGGCAGCTGATGAACTGCGGATTCGCCCGGCACCTTCAGGGCAGGGTCGTCGTCGACAATGACGCCAATCTCGCCGCCATCGCCGAGCTGGCGCTGGAGCCCTCAGCCAACGTGGCAACCCTGTTGACGGGCGAACGGTTTGGTGCCGGCCTGATCGTCGATGGCCGCCTGCTGCGCGGGCCGCGGGGCGGCGCGGGCGAGATGCGGTTCCTGGACGCGTTCACCGATGACAAGTCCCTGCCCGAGGAAGGCAGCACCGACGGGTTCGGTGCACTCGCGCGGAAATGGGCCCGCTCGGGCATCAACTCATTCGAGGGCCGGACAACGCTGCGGGACATTCCGGAGGAGCAGATCAAGGCGGAGGACGTGTTCCAGGCAGCCCGCGAGGGCGATCCGCTGGGAAAGGACATCATCGCCCGGCTCGGCGCCCGGCTGGCGAAGATTGCGGTGGTCCTCTCCAGCCTCCTCGACATCGAGCGTGTGGTCATCGCCGGCGGGATCTCACGGGCCGTTGACCCCGTCCTGGAACATGCACGCAGCCTGCTCCCTTCCGATACCGGCGCCCCGCTCCCGGAGCTTGTGGCAAGCACGCTGGGAGCCGAAGCCGTCGTCCAGGGTGCCGTGGAGTCCGCACTGGCACGCATCAGGCAAGAACCCAGCGCCTTCCTTCCGCGGGCGGCCGCAGGCTGACACAGGCCGGCCCGGACAGCCACTGATTCGCCGGCTGACCCGTCCGAATGGCGCCCCGGAACCCGCTGAGAGCCTCCTCTCGCTACGCAATTAGGGGGAATTGTTGATTGACTTTCACTGTCAACATGAGGATGCTCAATCTTACAAATTGACTGCAGCATCACCTGTTCTGATCGGGTAGCCATGGGCAATGACGACTATGGAATTTTTGAGCTGGACCTCATGCGCTCCTGGCAGCTCCGCCAGGACGGGGAAGTCGTTCACGTTGCTGCACGCCAGCAGCGGCTGATCGCCGCACTCGCGGTCCGCGGTGCCAGCCTCCGGAACCTCCTCGCCGGCATGCTGTGGCCCGAATATCCGGATGACAAGGCCCTGGAAAGCCTTCGGGTGACAGTACACCTGGTCACACGGCAACTGCCCGGCCTGCTCGTCAAAGACGGAGCCTTATTGTCCCTGCATTCCGGGGTTGTGGTGGACCTTCACAAGATCCGGGCCGTCCTGAAGGCAGCAGGCCTTCCCGGCGGGGACATGGTGGCAGCCAACCTCCAGGAGCTGCGCGACCTGGAATTCCTGCCCGGCTGGTATGAGGACTGGGTACTGTTCGAGCAGGGGCGCCTGCGGCACGACCAGCTCCGAGCCCTGACACTCCTTGCCGGTGGCTTTTCCGGCCGGGGTGACCACGGGGCGGCTGCGGAAGCGGCGGCCGCCGCACTCCATATCGAACCGCTGTACGAGAGCGCGGTCCGGTTCCTGGTGGCGGCGGAACTCGCCCAGGGCAACCTCGCATCCGCGCTGGTGGCGTACGAGAAGTACCACGACCAGCTGCTGCAGGACATGGGCGTTGAACCCTCCGGGGCGCTGAAGCACCTGATCAGCGAGGCAGTAAAACCCCAGGCCCACGGAGCCAAGGACCATCTAGTTCCCGCCTGGGGCAGCGGCCTGGGACAACAGCCACTGCTGCACAATGTGTAGGACCCGGTCCGGGTCGGCGGCGGACACTGTGGTTTGATCACGGCTGTGGGCAGGACCGTAGGTGATCCTTGCCCGGAATGCGGGGGACTGCCCGCCGTGTTCGTGCCAGGTACGGATCACCAGGGTGCCGGCGTCCGAAACGTCGTGCATTGCTTCCTGCCCGCCGGCAGGTTCTTCCCCCGCATCGTCCGATCGCATCGTCTCCCCCAACTCTCCGCCGGGACCAGGCCCGTTCAAGGTGACGGTTTGACTGCCGGCAACCCGTCCCGCCGGCTGCGGTGCTGCCTGGATTGGCAGGGCACTGAGCCGGTCAGCTCTCATCCTGCCCCCAGAACAACCCGTAGTCCGCTTCCTTTAGCAAAGATTCGGACAAACTTGAGCAACACGCCGCGGCAATTGCCGGCGGCGTGCAAGGGCCGGTCCGGCGGTGGGGAGTGGGCTTCACCAATACATCAGGGCCGTCTGCCCGGACTCACCTGCCCAGTAGAGCCTAACCCGAACCACGTAATGCCGTCCCTGGAACAGCTTGGCCGAAACACGGGAGTTGCGGTCCTCGCCGCTGTCGTCGTCCCCGGCGACAAAGCGGAGCTCGCCGTCGACATTCTCGAACAGCACCAGCACGGTATCGGCGGTCCCAAAGGTGGCAATCTCGTAGGTCCGTGAGGCCGAGGGCTCCAGGGCGAAGTCGGCCTGCTCCGCGGGGCTCAGGGACAGCGGGACGGACTTGAACGGGTCGAGGACGGGGAGTTCGGGTTTGATGGCAGGAAAGAACTTGAGCACCCATTCCTTGTCCGCTTCGGACAGGCCGCCCGGGGGATTCAGGCCCGCCTGGAACCTGGCCGGTTCCTTGATGAGCCCGGCGGGGAACCAGTATTCCATCACCGAGTCGGGGTCCCATGAGGAACCTTCAACCTCGGTGGCGTCGATCTTCCGCAGCACATTGTGCAGCGTCTGCTCCGGCGGCCAGTGGTTCGGTGCTCCGCCAAAATATTCGTAGACCCGGGGCTCGTCCCAGACAATGCCCGCGAACGGGTTCTGGTGCTCGTGGGGCATTCCCAGCGTGTGGCCGATTTCGTGCAGCGCCGTCGTCCGGCCGTACTCGTCAGTGAGGTCCCAGCCGAAGTTCATGGTTGGTTCCGTGGCGTTGATTTCCAGGACGTCGCGCCCCACATAGGACCAGGACCCGTCGCTTTGGTCAAAGGCGATCCGGACCTCGGCCTCGCTCCTGTCCGCCACCTCCGTAAACTCCAGGCCGATGCCCAGTGCCTTCCATTCCTGGAAGGCCTTCCGCACTGCCTCCTTTTGCGGGGCCGGTCCCTGCAAGAACCAGTAGTGGAGCACCGTCCCGTTCACCCATTTCCCCCGCAACCGGCGGATGAGGCGTTCCCTGCCGGGTGCGAGGTCGGGACGAAGCAGGGGACGGCTTTGCGGCTTGGTGTCGCAGTGCGGCCGGACAGTCTCTGCGGTCATGATGTGCGCTCCTTTGCTGGGGCCGGGACACGCCCGGGGAACCGCCGCCCCCGGCAACGGACACCGGGACGGTCTCCATCCAGTAGAGCGCGGCACCGTTACTGCCGCATTACTGCACCCGGGATACCGCCTGGGCGCACCGGTGCCGGTAACGCCGTCGTAACGGCCCGCGTGCTCCAATGCCCGCAGCCGTGCGGATCGTGGACATGATGCGGCGGATGTGAACCTCGGAAAGGGGACAGGACGTGGATACACCAGGTGGGGACGGCAGGCTGCCCATCATCTATGTCCGCGGCTTCGCCGGGAACGGGGGCGCCATCAACAGCGCGGTGGACGACCCGTTCTACGGCTTCAGCCAGGGATCAGTCCATGTCCGGTCGGACAGCAGCGGCAGGGCGCAGTTCCACCAGTTCGAATCGCCCATGCTGCGGCTCATTTCGGACCACAAATACGAGGTTCCGGTCCACGGGGACCAGTGGGCGTTCCTGCAGGGCGTGGACACCAGGTCCGTCAATCCCGCCTCGGTGTGGATCCACCGGTTCTACGACGACTCCGCAGACACCTTTGACCAGGACCCGGAGAGCTTCTCCTTTGAAACGGCCGCCCGGGACCTGTTCAAGCTCATCAAGCTGGTGCTCGACAGGACCGGAGCCCCCAAGGTCTTCCTGGTGGCGCACTCCATGGGCGGGCTGGTGTGCAGGTCCCTCCTGCAGCGTGTGATTCCGGAGGAACTGGCGGCCACCGACGGAACGATTGATCCTGCCGCCGGCGCGAAGTATGTCGCCAGGGTCTTCACCTACGCCACACCCCATGGCGGCATCAACTTCGCGGTCGGGTTCGGACTGCTGGAGCGGATCAGGGATGCCACCGGCATCCACGGCGCTGACATCTTCGGGCCTGACCGCATGTATGACTACCTCACCCCAGCAGCCCGCCGGCGGACACTGCGGCGCGAGAGCTTCAAAGGCACCGAAATGCCCGACGACGGGTTCCCGGTTTCGGAGCTCTTCTGCCTGGTCGGTTCGAACCCCGAGGACTACGACGTGGCGCTTGGACTGTCCTCCCGGGCTGTGGGCCCCCGCAGCGACGGGCTGGTCCAGATCGACAATGCCGCCGTCCGGGGTGCCCCCCTGGCCATTGTCCACCGCAGCCACAGCGGCCGGTACGGCATCGTCAACTCGGAAGAGGGCTACCAGAACCTCCAGCGGTTCCTCTTCGGGGACCTGAAAATCCAGATTGAGCTGGTGGGCTTCACCGTCGGCAGGGACGCGCCGGACGAGGTGGAGTTCCAGCTGGATGTCGGGGTGGCCATCCGCGGGCTGCCCGTCCTGGTCCATGAGCAGAGCGCCGCGCATTTCTGTCCCGTGCAGATCGAGCGCTGGCGGGAAGGCGACCCCATAGATTCGCCCAAGCCGCTGCTCACCACGTTTCTCTCGTCCCAGGCGCCCGTCCCCTGGTGGGCGGACGGGTGGTCCCCAGGCTCCGGCATGCGCTGAAGCTGCGGCTGCTGTCCATCGCCGAGAAGCAGGGCCGCCTGTTCTTCGACGACCACATGGAGCAGACGGAAGACTGGCAGGACACGCTGGTGGTGGACATCGAACCACCGTCTGCCGGCCAACCCCTGCCGAAGGCCTGGGCGGCGTGGAACAGCACCATCCCCACTGCCCTGCGCGACTGGAACCCCGAGGAGAAGGACCGGCTGCGTGACCGCGACGGTGCACCCAACAGGTGGAGCGGCCGCATTGAAGTTCCGGACGTGATGAAGCCGCTGCTCGGCGAAAACGCCGGCCTGCAGATCAGCGTGACCCCGCGGGTGCTGCCCCTCTAGCGGGCTGCAGTCACCACCGGATGTCGGCGAGGCTTTCCAGTGGCGCCCGGTCACCGGCTGCCCGCAGCGACGTCCGGCCGTCATCGTCGCGCAGCGGATCCGCAAAGCGCAGGGAGGTGCGTTCCTCCAACTCCGAAATCCCCACCTGGAAGGCGCGGAACTCGTTGAGGTCCAGGGCTTCCAGGGGATTCAGGTTCTGCGTGAGGAGGAACGCGGCGCTGCGGAGCGCGCCCCGCTCCAGGTAGGCGAGGACTTTCCAGTACTCGCGCGGCAGCGGCACCCCCCGGTACTCCCGGTCGTTGTCCCGGAAGATGGGTCCGCCGAATGCCGTGACCTTAAGGTCCTGGACGTCGACGTCGGAAAAGACGGCCTCCTCCAGCCGTCCCCAGATGCCGTTCTTGCCGCTTTGGTTGAAGTCGTCCATCTGCGGCGCGATGTTGGTGAAGAAGAACGAATCGTCGTTTGCCCTTTTCGCCTCGGGCAGCGGACCCCAGAGCAGGTCGGCCCGGCGGGCGATGTGCCCGCGGTCCAGGCGGTTGCCGTTGTACAGCTCGTCGCCGTTCTGGAACTCCTCCGGTATCCGGGAGTCCTTGATGAACGCGCTGCCCTGGCGGCTCAACCTCTTGATGCTGCCGCCGTCGATATTCCAGGCAACCCAGCGGGCAAACCGGCGGGACTTACTGACAGCCAGGGAGAAGTGGGTATAGGGGATGACGGCGGAACCGTTGAGCTCGACAGTGTCGTCCAGCAGGCCGGCATCGATGGAAGGCGGCTCCAGTTCGGTGCCCAGAAACGCTGGATCGTACCCGCGGCTCTGGACATCCTGCTGCTCACCCATGCCGCGGACTCTAGTTCCAGGGACGTTATCCGGGCGTTACAGCGCTCGCCGGGAGACGCGCCGCTGACACTGGGTGCGGGCACCAGGCTGTTCGACGGCGTCCCGCCCCTGAACCTGGAACAGCTGACGTCCCGCGGGGCGAGCCAGGTCACCCACGTGACCTACCGGGTGCTGCCGGCACAACCCGTCTGACTCCGCAGCGCCGCCAGCGCGTCGGCCAGGGTCATGCGCAGTGCCGGGCCGTGCCCGGGCAGGATGACCGAGGCGTCGATGCCGTCCAGGCCGCGGACGGCAGCCTCTGCTTCCCCTGGGTCACTGTGGTACATCCTGTGCAGCATCTGCGGGCCTGTCCAGGTGCTCAGCGGGTGGCCGCTGACAAATGAATCACCCACCGCCACGGCTCCTGCGGACCGAAGAAGGATGGCCGCATTGCCCGGCGTGTGCCCAGGCAGCAGGACCGGCTCGGGGGAGCCGGGAAGTGCCCGGAGCGTTGCGGCGTCCCATGCCCGTGCCTGCGCTGCCGGAGTGGCCGCCAGGGCCCCGGATTGCAGGACGTGGACCATCCAGCGGAAGGCGCGCGGACGCCAGGCCCGGCGGAGGACCTGGCCGACCGTGACCTGGTGCTTTTCCTTCCCCTGGACATGGGCCAGTTCCTCCGGCGCGCTCAGGACGGGGGTGCCGTAGGCCTCGGAAAAGTGGGCGGCGGAGCCCGTATGGTCCACATGGCCGTGCGTGACCAGGAGGGCGCGGGCGTCCGCCGGGTCCAGGCCCAGGTGGCGGACTGATGCCAGGACCAGTGGAAGGTCGGACGGGTAGCCGCTGTCGATAAGGATGAAGCCGGCATGGTCGCGGACCACTATCCAGTTGGAGGCCGGTCCTTCCACGAAATGGACGCCGGGTGCCTGCTCAGACACCCGTGAACGCGGATCCCACTCCGTAGACTGCTGCACGCGTTTCATCCTAGCGGCGGGGCCGCAGACCGCCTGGCCTCCGGAACGCCTGCTACTGCATAACGGCAGCGACGGCGCTGATCTCCACCAGCGCGCCGGGCACACCAAGGCCGCTGACGAACGCCGCCGTCACCAGGGCAGGTTCCGCCGAGGCGAGCTTCGCCGCGATGGCCCCGTACCCGGCGGCGATATCCGCACCTTCCACGAAGAGCACCGTCCACTGCACGACGTCCGCCAGCGTGGCCCCGGCAGCGGCGAGCGCGGTTTGGGCGTTCTCGAGGGCCTGCTCCGACTGGGCGGCCACGTCACCCTCGCCAATTAGTGCGCCGGCGGCATCGACGGCGTTCTGGCCGCCAACATAGATGGTGGTCGCACCGGGCGGCACGACGGCGACGTGGCTGAACGCTGGACTTGAGACGAGGCCCTCGGGCCGGAGACGCTGGATGGATGCCATGGCTGTATGATCCCACCGCGCACCGCCGCTGGCGAGGCTGCTCCGCCAGCGGCGGTGCGGGGCGGAAGGAATTATGGGAGTTTGCTCGATCTCCCGGCACGGCCGGGCTTACCGTAGAGGGGTGAGTGACCGTCCCGATATTTTTACCGTCGGTGAGCTGCGCGCCGCCGGCCATGTCCACAAGGACCTGCGGCATGAAATCCGCGACAACCTGCTCGCGGCGCTCGCCGCCGGCCGGGACCCGTGGCCCGGGCTGTTCGGATTCAGCCGGACCGTCCTGCCCAGCTGGAGCGGGCCCTGATCGCCGGTCACGATGTTGTCCTGCTCGGCGAACGGGGACAGGGCAAGACCCGCCTGCTCCGCACCCTGGCCGGGCTGCTGGATGAGTGGTCGCCGGTCATCGAGGAGTCCGAGCTCAACGAACACCCGTACCATCCCATCACGGAGCAGTCCCGTGCCCGGGCACTCACCGAGGGGGACCGGCTGCGCGTGGCATGGCGCCACCGCTCTGAACGCTACGTGGAAAAGCTGGCGACGCCGGACACCTCCGTCGCGGACCTCATCGGCGACGTCGACCCCATGCGCGTTGCCGAGGGGCGCCGGCTCGGGGACCCGGAGACCATTCACTACGGCCTGGTCCCGCGCTCCAACCGGGGCATCATCGCCATCAATGAGCTGCCCGACCTTGCCGAGCGGATCCAGGTGGCGATGCTCAACGTCATGGAGGAGCGCGATATCCAGATCCGCGGTTACTTGCTGCGCCTGCCCCTGGATGTGCTGGTGGTCGCCTCGGCCAACCCGGAGGACTACACCAACCGCGGCCGGATCATCACCCCGTTGAAGGACCGCTTCGGCGCCGAGATCCGCACCCATTACCCGATCGAGCTGGAGGACGAGGTGGCCGTCATCCGGCAGGAGGGCCGGCTGGTGGCGGACGTCCCGCCCGTCATCCTGGAGATCCTGGCCCGCTATACCCGGGCACTGCGGCAGTCCCCGGCCATCAACCAGACGTCCGGGGTGTCCGCCCGGTTCGCGATCGCCGGTGCCGAGACCGTGGCTGCGGCCGCCCTGCGCCGGGCCAGCGTGCGCGGCGAGGAGCAGGCGGTGGCCAGGATCATCGACCTGGAACCCGCAGCGGAGGTCCTCACCGGAAAGATCGAATTCGAGTCGGGTGAGGAAGGCCGGGAACAGGGCGTCCTCGACCACCTGCTGCGAACGGCTACAGCCGAAGCCGTGCGCGCCCATTTCCAGGGCATCGACATGGGTCCACTGGTGGCGGCCCTGGACGGCCACACCACCGTGACCACGGGCGACCAGGTCACCGCCCGGGAATTCCTCCAGAACCTGCCCTCACTCAACGGGTCGGGCCTCTACGACGAAATCACCCGGCGCCTGGGTGCGGAGAACGACGGCCAGCGGGCGGCCGCCGTCGAACTCGCCCTGGAGGGGCTCTACCTTGCCCGCCGGATCTCCAAGGAGTCCGACGACGAGGCAACGGTCTACGGCTAGCCACAGGAGGCATCATGGTGCTGCACCACCGGTCCCGGTACGGCAGGTACGCCGGAGGGCCGGACCCGCTCGCCCCGCCGGTGGACCTGTCGGAGGCCCTGGAGGCGGTGGCCGAGGACGTCATGGCCGGGTACTCGCCGCGGCACGCCCTCGAGGAGTTCCTGCGCCGCGGCGGCCGGAACCGGGACGGCCTGGACCAGCTCGCTGCCCGCGTCCAGCAGCGCCGGAAGGACCTGCTGGGGCGGCACCGGCTGGACGGCACGCTCGACGAGGTGCGCAAGCTGCTGGACACCGCCGTGCTGGAGGAGCGCAAGCAGCTCGCCCGCGACGCGCTGATGGACAACACGGACCGCGCCTTCCGCGAAATGCAGCTGCAGAACCTGCCGGCCTCCACGGCCGCCGCCGTCAATGAACTGGCGTCCTACGACTGGCAGTCCGGTTCCGCCAGGGAAGCCTACGAACGGATCAAGGACCTGCTGGGCCGGGAAGTCCTTGACCAGCGCTTCGCAGGGATGAAGCAGGCGCTTGAGAACGCCACCGACGAGGACCGCGAGGCAGTGAACGGGATGCTGCGCGACCTCAACGGCCTGCTGGACAAGCACCGCCGCGGCGAGGATACCGACGCGGACTTCAGGGAGTTCATGGCCCGGCACGGATCCTTCTTCCCGGAGAATCCGCAGTCCGTCGAGGAACTGATCGACGCCCTGGCCACAAGGGCGGCAGCGGCCCAGCGGCTCCTGCAGTCCATGTCACCCGAACAGCGCGAAGAGCTGATGCGGCTGTCCGCCCAGGCGTTCGGGTCACCAGAACTGATGGCACAGCTGGACCAGCTGGACTCCAGCCTGCGGGCCCTCCGGCCGGGCGAGGACTGGAGCGGGTCTGAGCGCTTCGAGGGCCAGGAAGGGCTCGGGCTGGGCGACGGCACCGGTGTGCTGCAGGACGTTGCCGAACTCGACAGCCTGGCCGAACAGCTCTCCCAGTCCTACAACGGCTCCGCGCTGGATGACCTGGACCTGGACGCCCTGGCCCGCCAGCTGGGCAGGACGCCGCCGTCACCGCGCGGACCCTTGCGGAGATCGAGCGGGCAATGCGCGACGGCGGCTACCTGCGCCGGGGTGCCGACGGGGACCTCCGGCTGTCGCCGCAGGCAATGCGCAGGCTGGGAAAGTCGCTGCTGCGGGACACCGCGAAGCAGCTCTCCGGCCGGCAGGGCCGGCGCGAAACGCGTGCCGCGGGCGCGGCCGGCGACCAGACCGGCTCCAGCCGGCAGTGGGAGTTCGGGGACGCCGGGCCGTGGGACGTCACCCGCACCATGACCAACGCCATCCGGCGCACGGTCGCCGAGGGCCGGGATCCGGGCCGCGGCTTCCGCCTGGGGGTGGGGGACATCGAGGTCACGGAGACTGAAGCACGGACGCAGGCCGCCGTCGTCCTGCTGGTGGACGTGTCCTTCTCGATGGCGGCCGAGGGCCGCTGGGTGCCGATGAAGCGCACCGCACTCGCGCTGCACCACCTCGTCTCCACGCGGTTCCGCGGTGACCGGCTGCAGCTGGTGACCTTCGGCCGGTACGCGCAGTCCATGGACATTGCCCAGCTCACCGCCCTGCCGGCGCTGCGTGAGCAGGGAACGAACCTCCACCACGGCCTGTTGCTGGCCGGCCGCTTCTTCCGGCAGCACCCGTCCATGCAGCATGTCCTCCTGGTGGTCACGGACGGTGAGCCCACCGCGCACCTGCTGGCCGACGGCGATTCCTGGTTCAACTGGCCGCCGGACCGGGAGACCATCCGCGCCACGGTCACCGAACTGGACCGCCTGGGACGCGCCGGCGTGCAGGCGACGTTCTTCCGCCTCGGCGACGATCCGGGGCTCGAACGGTTCATCCAGCGCCTGGCACGCCGGATCGACGGCCGGGTGGTGGCACCCGACGTCGGCGGGCTGGGGGCCGCCGTGGTGGGAGAGTACCTCCGCGCCCACGTGCGCAGCTCCTACGGCGGCTCCGACTGGGATCTTTCAGATCTGTCCTTCGGCGCCCAGGCCCGCCCCGGCCAGGAGCTCGGTCAGCCAGGGCCGGTGCCCGCGGCGGAACGTAACCCCCTCCGGTAGGCCCTGCACGGTGGGCTCGGACCCGACGATGTCGATGGTCATCCTCCCGCCGGCTATGGGCGCATTGGTGATGTGCAGATTACCGTAGGACTCCGGCAGGACCGGGTCCATCCAGAAGCCGCCCCGGGACACGTGCGCGTCATACCGCATGAGGCTGGTGATCAGCATGATTGGTGTGGTCGCCGCCCAGGCCTGGGTGAGCAGGCCGTGGGGTACGGCACTGGCTCGGCAACCTGGTCGCGGCTGAATCCGCAGAAGAGTTCCGGCAGCCGGCCGTTCGAAAACTCCGCCGCTTCCAGCAGCGCCGTGGATATCCGCTGGGCCTCCGCCACGAGGCCGTAGCGCATCAGGCCGGCTGCGATGATGGCGTTGTCGTGCGGCCAGACCGACCCGTTGTGGTAGCTGGCAGGGTTGTAGGCGCCCATGTCCGTGGCCAGGGTCCGGACGCCCCAGCCGCTGAACATCTCCGGGGACATCAGCCGTTCGGCCACCAGCGGAGCTTTGTCGTCGTCGATAATGCCGTGCCACAGGCATTGCCCCATGTTCGATGCGCAGGCGTCCACGGGCCGCTTCCGCCCATCCAGGGCGACGGCGTAGTAGCCCCGCTCCGGAAGCCAGAACTCCTCGTTGAACTTCTTCTTCAGCCGCGCCGCTTCCGCGGTGAGCTCCGCCGCCAGGGGCGCGTCCCCGGCGTCGTACGCCATCCAGGCCCTGGAGAGCAGTGCCGTGTAAACCAGCGCCTGGACTTCGCAGAGGGCGATGGGAGGCTCGGCCATGGTGCCGTCCGCAAAGTTGATCCCGTCCAGGAGTCCTTCCAGCCCTGGTTGATCAACCCCTGGTCATTGAGCCGGGAGTACTCGACGAAGCCGTCGCCGTCCTTGTCCCCGTAGTTCCTGATCCAGTCCAGCGCCCGGTCCGCGTTGGGCAGGAGTGAGGCGATGGTGTCCTTGGCGAAGCCCCAGCGGCTGACGGAGCCGAGCGCCATCAGGAACTGGGGCGTGGCATCGACGCTGCCGTAGTAGACCGACTTGCCGCCCAGTGCCAATCCGCTGGAAACGCCCAGCCTGACCTCATGCAGGATCTTCCCGGGTTCCTCCTCGCTCATCGGATCCACCACCTTGCCCTGGCGGTCCGCCAGGGTCTGCAGCGTGCCAAGCGCCAGGGACGGGTCAACCGCCAGGGCCATTTCCGAGGCCCACAGGGAGTCCCGTCCGAACAGTGTCATGAACCAGGGGGCGCCTGCTGCCACGACGATCCGTTCCGGATGCGCCGGGTCCTCGATCCGCAGGGCTCCGAGATCGTCGTAGCTGCGCCGCAAGGTCCGTTCGATGGAGCGGTTCGTCATGTGGAGGCGGGGGATCTTGGCTACCCATTCCTGGCGCCGGCGGTCGCTCGGCGACATCCCGTGCGCGGCGGGGCGGACGGGCGGGGCCGAGGGCGCGCCGTCGGCACCGGCCGGGGTGACGCTGAGCAGCGTGTTCCACTGGCCGCGCGCCGGGACCACCGCCGTGAAGGTGAGGGCCCGTGCAGTGGCGGCGGCACCGTGCCCGCTGATGAGGACAGTTTTCCGGACGTCGTTCCACGAGGAGCTGACCGTCAGGCATTCTCCCTCCGGGGCGCGGGATTCCTCCCACCGGCGCTGGACCCGTGCCTCCTTGACCTCGAACAGGTCCGCGAAGTCCGATTCCACCTCCACGGACACGCTGCACTCCGACGGGTCCGATGAGTAGTTCCTGATAGTGATTTCCTCGACGATGCCGGCGGCCACCTCCCGGAGCCGCTCGACGATGAGGGGGCTGTCCGCATAGCCGTCGGACCGGGGGACACGGCCGATGAAGAGGGCGCGGTACGGTTCCTTCGTCTCGGCCGTCAGCGGCTCGAGCGGCTGCCCGTTCACCGTCAGGTTCCAGCGGGACAGGATGCGGGTGTCCTCGTGGAAGGCGCCGTGGGGATGCTCCGGGTGGATATCCCCGTTGGCGGAAGAGATACAAAATGATGAACCCTCAACCAGGGTGACGGTTCCTGCCCCCACAGGCCCGGCAGCTGTGTCCGCATTCCATCCGGCCATGGGATGACGCTACGCCTCGCGCGGCCCGGATAAAAGGGGTTTGGCCTTGAACCTCAACCCGCCCGGGCATAGCCTGTCCCCGCACGGCAGATGCCGATCGGATCGGGGAGGCGGCCATGGGCGGAACACCGGCGGAGACGCCGCAGGCAAGCGTGATGGTGGACCTGATTATCTCGCTGGACGGTTATGCCTCGGCAGAGGGGTGGCCCGGGTGGTGGGGGCTGGAGGGCCCGGAGTACCTCGCGTGGCTGGACCAGGAAGCGGAGCGGAACTACACCTTCCTCCTCGGGGCCAACACGTACCGGCTGATGTCCGGCATGTCGGACGAGGCAGCGGCCGGCGGCTCCGGATTCTCGGAAGAGGAGGGTGCCTCGCTGACAGGGCTTGCCGCGGTTCCCAAGGTGGTCTTTTCCTCCACGCTCCAGGAGCCGCTGACCTGGCCGAACTCCGAACTGGTCCGCGGTGACGCGGTTGAGGCGGTCCGGACGATGAAGCTGTCAGGTGATCGGCCGATGAGCACGCTGGGCAGCCTCAGCCTCTGCCGGTCGCTACTGGCGGCGGGCCTGGTGGACCGCTTCCGGCTGGTGGTGTTCCCGGTGATCACCGGGCGTACAGGGCGGGAACGCATCTACGACGGCTATCCCGACGTCGCACTCCAGCTGGTGCACAGCAGGACCTTCGACGGCCGGCTCCAGCTTCTCGAATACATTCCCACCGTTCTGGACGGCCCGCCGGGCGCCAGCCGGACGTGACGGGAGCGGCGGTCAATCCGGTTGGCTGGCGGGGGTGTCGTGGGAGCCTGCCCACTCGCTGGCATCATCGGCGTTCGATCGCGGCGGGATGCGTCTGTTTCCGCAGGTCAGAAGCATTGACAGGGCATGCTGCCAGGCGCACGCTGGAAGCGCAGTCGATGGGGTGCGGCGGGCGGCGGCGTCCATGCCGCACCGTCCTGCCGCGTCCCGCAACCCGGACCCCGCCCCGGTTTCCGGACGAACAGCAGCACACTCTCCGCCAGGAGGAACAGAAAATGACCGCAGTAACCGTCAAAGCCCTTGAATCAAAGTCCTTCGACGAGCCCGACGAAAAGCGCCGGCCGCCCAAGACCCAGGTTGATGTGGTCACCCTTGGAGACACCACTCTGGCGAGGATGACCTTCGAACCCGGCTGGCGCTGGTCGGAAACGGTAAAGACGGTGGTCCACACCGACAGCTGCCAGGTCAACCATCTGGGCTTTTGCACGGCGGGGACCCTGACAGTGGAAATGGAGGACGGCACCCGGGCCACTGTCACGGCCGGGGGCGCCTATTCGATCCCTGCCGGCCATGATGCCTGGGTGGAGGGCGACGAGACGTTCGTGGGCTACGAGCTCATGAGCGCAGCCACCTACGCCAAGCCTGCCTGAACATCAGGCTGCGTGCGCATCCGCGGCGGACAGGACCTCATCCAGGATGGCCAGGCCCGCCGCGGCGTCGCCGTCGTCGATATTCAGCGGGGGAGCGACGTGCAGCCTGTTGCCCAGGACCAGCGGCAGCAGGCCCCGCTCCAGGCACGCCTTCACCACGGCGGCCATCGGCGCAGTCGCCGCGCCGGTGGCGCCCGGCGGCACCAGCGGTTCCCGGGTCACCCGGTCACGCACCAGCTCCAGGCTCCAGAGCCCGCCGATGCCGCGCACGTCCCCGACAACCCGGTGCCTGTCGGCGAGCTCCCCTAGGCCGGGCCCCAGCACCTCGGAACCGAGGCGGGCAGCGGCCGCGATGGTGTCCTCGTCCCGCATCGCGGAGATGGCGCCCACGGCAGCCGCGCAGGCCAGCGGGTGTCCGCTGTATGTCAGTCCTGCCGGGTAGGGGCGGGTGGTGAACAGCTCGTAAACGGCATCGGAGACCAGGACGCCGCCCAAGGGCACGTATCCGGAGTTGACTCCCTTCGCGAACGCCATCAGGTCCGGCGCCACGCCGGCATGATCCACGCCGAACCAGGCTCCCGTGCGGCCGAAACCGGCCATCACCTCGTCCGCAATGTAGATAATGCCGTGCCGGTCACAGAGCTCGCGGAGCCCGCGCAGGTATCCGGGCGGGGGCACGATGACGCCAGAGCTGCCCGTCACCGATTCCAGGACCAGTGCGGCGATGGTGCCCGGGCCCTCGAGGAGGATCACCTGTTCCAGATGGGCCAGGGCGCGCTCACATTCTTCCTCCTGCGTCGCCGATCCAAAGGCCGACCGGTACAGGAATGGTCCAAAGAAGTGCACAGCGCCGGCCGCCCCGGTATCCGAGGCCCAGCGGCGGGGGTCGCCCGTAAGGTGGATCGAGGTTGTCGTCGAGCCGTGGTACGAGCGGTAGGCGGCGAGCACTTTGGGCCGCCCGGTGAAGAGCCGCGCCATCCGCACCGCGTGCTCGATGGCCTCCGTGCCGCTGCTGGTGAAAAGGACATGGCCCAGGCCCTCCGGGGCCACCTCCACGATCAGGCGCGCCGCTTCGCCCCGGACATCGGACGCCCAGCCGGGTGCCAGCGTGCAGAGCCGGTCCGCCTGCTCCCTGATCGCCGCTACGATGCGCGGATGCTGGTGGCCGAGGTTGGTGAACACCAGCTGCGAGCCGAAGTCCAGGTACCGCCGTCCGCCGTCGTCGACGACGTGGCTTCCGGAACCCCCGACCAGCGTCGGCACGTCACGCGGCCCCTGCATTGCCCAGGGATGGAACACCAGGTCGTCGAGATTCATGCCACCCTCCGTTGCGCTCGCATCAGGTCCCGTACCCACCTTGCTTGCATCCTATGCCTGCCAACAGCAGACCGGCGCAGGCAACTGCAATCCCCGGCAGATCCGTGGCAGGATGCAGGTATGCCGGACCGTCTCATGCTGCTGGACACTGCCTCCCTGTATTTCCGTGCCTTCTTCGGCATGCCGGACACGGTCCGCCGGCCCGACGGAACACCTGTCAACGCTGTCCGCGGGTTGCTCGACATGATCTCCAGGCTGGCCACCGACTACCGGCCCACCCACCTTGTGGCCTGCTGGGATGACGACTGGCGTCCCCAGTGGCGCGTGGACCTCATCCCGACCTACAAGTCGCACCGGGTGGCCGAGGTCATGGCTGACGCCCCGGACATCGAAGTGGTCCCGGACGCGCTCGAGGCCCAGCTGCCCTTGATCCGCGACGTGCTCGGCCTTGCCGGCCTCGCGATCGTGGGTGCCGCCGGGCATGAGGCCGATGACGTGGTGGGGACGTACGCGAGCCATGCAGCCTTCCCGGTGGACGTCGTCACCGGCGACCGCGACCTCTTCCAGGTGTGCGACGACGGGCGGCAGGTCCGCGTCATCTACACCGCCCGCGGGATGCGGAACCTCGAGGTGGTCACCGAGGAAACGGTGGTGGCCAAATACCGGGTGCTGCCGCAGCAGTACGCCGACTACGCCACCCTGCGCGGTGACGCTTCCGACGGGTTGCCTGGCGTCGCCGGAATCGGGGAGAAGACGGCGGCGTCCCTGCTCCTGAAGTACGGCACCCTCGAGGGGCTGCTGGAGGCGGCGGAGGACGATGCCAGCGGACTGGCCGGCCCGGTCCGGGCCAAGCTCGCCGCTGCCGCCGACTACCTCAAAGTAGCCCCGCCGTCGTAAGGCTGGTTCGGAACCTGGAACTGCCAGGCCTTGAGGAGACCGGCGCGCGCCTGCGGCCGGTGACCGGGAACCAGCGTGCGGAACTCGAGCGGCTGGCGACGGACTGGAACCTGGGCGGTTCGGTGCGGCGCCTCCTCGATGCGCTGGACCGGAGGGCGTAAAAGCGCCACATTCGGGGTGTAACACTGGCCGGCGTGTGACGGCCGGTGTCGTGCAATGACCCGCCGTGACGGCGCGTTGCGGGAGGCGTCGGAGCATTGCGGGGGCGCTTGATCAGGGCGCCGGGCCTTTGGTTTGGTGAGGTGACGATCCAAGTGAGAGGGCACGCCCATGACATTCACCTCCGACCTGGCACCCCGCCGGCTGCGCGACATTTTTGGCACCTTTGCCACAGGACTGACGGTCATCACAGGCTCCACGGGGAATGGGCCTGCCGGGTTCACCTGCCAGTCCTTCGCCTCCCTGTCCCTGGAACCTGCTTTGGTGACGTTCAGCCCCGCGAGGACATCGAGCACCTGGCCGGTGCTGCGGGAGGCCGGCTCCTTCACCGTCAATATCCTTCCCGCGGAGCACCAGCACCTGGCCGGGCAGTTCGCCCGGTCCGGCTCAGACAAATTCGCCGGAGTCAGCCACACCACCTCGCCGCTGGGCAACCCTGTCCTCGATGACGCCCTGGCGTGGATCGACTGCGAGCTGCACGCCGAATACGACGGCGGCGACCACACCATCGTCGTGGCCGCCGTGCGGCACCTCAGCGCCCGCCAGGATGCCGAGCCGCTGCTGTTCTTCAAGGGGCGGTATGCGGGACTGGTGCCGGCAGGGCAGCTCCTCGAGGCTGCCGGCTGAAGTTCCCGGAGGGAAAGAAGCTGCCTGGCCCTTCTTGCACCTCCCGCATCAGGTAGTAAGCTTGCTGAGCATTACTAGTAAGCTTGCTGATGAATCGGATGACGGAAGCAGGAGTAATGGGCACAGTGTTTGCGGTTGCCTTGTCAATCACGCTGACGGCCGGGGGAGCCGCGGTGGCAGCGGGCGCCCCTTTCGGCGGCGCAGCAGGCCTGGGCGGCCAGTACCTGGCCGGGCACGTCCTGCTGGGCGTGGGGCTCGGCCACCTGGCGGCGATGCTGGTGCGCTCCGGCCTCCGCAGGCTTGTCCGCCGGGTCCGCGCCCGCGCCGCTTCGGTCCCGGCCGAGACGATTCCCGCTTCCACAGTCCAGGCACCCGAGGCCGCCGGCGTTCGGCTCGCCACTGTCTCAGTCCTGCCGGCCAGGCCCGCAGCCGTTTCACCCCTCCGGGGCCGGCATGCCGCCTGACCTCCAGCCGGCCGGGCAGCATGTTCTGCAGGCAACGGCGCGGCCAGTCAAAGCCAGGCCAGCAAAGAGCCGGTCAGTAACAGTACAGCCGGTTCCTGCGCGGCGGATGCGGACAGCAGCGGCGGCGCTGGCGGCCGCGCTGGCCCTGGCCGCCATTGTCTTCGCTGCCACCACCGGGATCCGGACCTCGGATTCGGACACGGCAACGCTACGGGGCTTCCAAATCAGGGTCCTGAGCATCAGCCAGGCCGCGGCCGAGAACAGGATGGACGGAGCCCTGGCAGCCCTCCAGGCACTCGAAAGCGACCTGGACGCAGCGGCCCGGGACGGACGCATTTCCGCGCCGCGGCTCCGGAGCATTGAAACGGCATTGGAGACCGTCCGCGCGGACATCGCCGGGCATCTGGCTTCCCAATCTTCCCTGGCGGGCGCAGCGGCAGTACCGGGTACCGCGGAAACCGTCCCGTCCGAGACACCGAACACGCAGCCCCAACCGCTCCAGCAGATGCCGGAAGAGCCTGTCACCGCCCCGCTGCCGCCGCCCGGCCAGGGCGAGCCGCCCGCAGCGGTCCCGGATGCGGCCAAGGAGGGCAAGGGGAAGGGCAAAGCGCCGGGCAAGCAATAGACGGCCCGGCGGCGGGGCACAATGGACGGATGACTTTCCCAGCCGGCAGGAGCGGCCCCTTGATCCGGGGGCGTTCGACCTCGACGCGATCGGTACCGGGCTGGCATTCGCAGCGTCACTTGACGCGCTGAATGCCGCGCTTGGCAACGGCGCGGCGGTCGTGCAGGCGCCGCCGGGCACCGGCAAGACCACACTTGTTCCGCCCCTGCTTGCCAACCATGTGCACCCCGCCGGACGGGTGGTGGTGACCCAGCCGCGGCGGGTGGCCGCGCGTGCCGCGGCACGGCGGCTCGCCTCCCTGGACGGAACCCGGCTTGGCAGCCGGGTGGGCTACACCGTCCGCGGGGAACGGCACGCGGGAGCAGAAACGCTCGTTGAATTCGTAACCCCCGGCATCCTCTTGCGCCGCCTGCTGGCCGACCCCGGCCTTGAGGACACCGCCGCCGTCGTCCTGGACGAAGTGCATGAGCGCGGCCTGGAGACGGACCTGCTGGTCGGCATGCTGGCCGAAGTCCGGCAGCTCCGCGGTGACCTTACCGTCGTCGCCATGTCCGCGACCCTGGATGCGCCGCGTTTCGCTTCCCTGCTCGGAGATCCCGACGGCGGATCCGCGGCTCCCCTGGTCGACTGCCCCTCCGTGCTCCATCCCCTGGCGGTGGAGTGGGTTACGGGCGGCGGCCCGCGGCTGGACGGCAGGGGAGTGACACAGGGTTTCCTGGACCACCTGGCGGTAACGGCGGCGCGGGCGCACTTGGAAGCACTGGCCGGGGACAGCACCGTGGACGCGCTGGTCTTCGTTCCCGGCGCCAGGGAAGTCTCGGAGGTGGCGGCAGGGCTGCGGCGGAGGCTGGGGCCGGCCGTGGACGTGCTGGAGCTGCACGGCCAGGTGGGCGCCGCCGAGCAGGACCGTGCAGTGTCCGGACGCGGGCCGGGCGAGAGCCCGCGGATCATTGTTTCGACCGACCTGGCCGAGTCTTCCCTGACCGTGCCGGGAGTGCGGCTGGTGGTCGATTCCGGCCTGGCGCGTGAGCCGCGCAGGGACTCCGGCCGCGGGATGAGTGGCCTGGTGACGGTCTCCTGCTCCCGCGCATCCGCAGACCAGCGCGCCGGCCGGGCCGCCCGCCAGGGCCCGGGAAGAGTGGTGCGCTGCTACAGCCAGCAGGCGTACGGGGCGTCGCCGGCACATGTGACGCCTGAGATCAAGGTTGCGGACTTAACGGGCGCCGCATTGATGCTTGCCTGCTGGGGATCCCCCGGCGGCGAGGGACTGGCCCTGCCCGACAGTCCGCCGCGGCAGGCCCTGGACGATGCCGTGGAGGTGCTGCGGGAACTCAGCGCCGTCTCCGCCGACGGCCACGCCACATCCGCGGGCAGGATCCTGGCGGGGATTCCGGCTGACCCGCGGCTCGCCCGTGCCCTCCTTGACGGCGCTGCGGCCCTCGGAGCTCGGGAAGCCGCCGAGGTGGTGGCGGCTGTGGCAGGCGACCAGCGGGCCCCGGGCGCCGACCTGCCCGGCCTTATGTCCAGGCTCCGCGGTGACTCCGGCCCCGCCGGGCGGCGCTGGGCCGAGGAAGCCCGCTGGCTGGAACGTCTGACCCGGAATGCGTCCTCCGCCCCGCAACCGGCCCTTTCCATCGACGGCGCGGGCGGCACCGCGGTGGGGGCCGTCGTCGCACTCGCCTTTCCCGACCGGGTGGCCCGCCTGGTACCCGGCGACGGGCCAGCCCGCTACCTGCTTTCGTCCGGGACGCGGGCGGGACTGCCCGCCGGGAGCGCCCTGTCCGGGCAGGAGTGGCTGGCCGTGGCCGAGGTGGCCCGGGCCGACGGACGGGACTCAGCCGGCACCGGCGCCGTCATCCGGGCGGCGGCACCGCTGACGGTCGAACTCGCCCAGGCAGCCGCGTCCGGCCTTATCACCGAGACTGTCGAGGCACAGTTCAGCCAGGGCCGGGTAACGGCACGGAAGGTCCGCCGCCTCGGCGCGATCGTGCTTGCCGACACTCCCATCCGCCCCGGACCGGAGGAGGGCAGGGCCGCGGTGACCGGAGCGCTGCGCACGGAGGGGCTGGCTGTCCTGGAATGGTCGACGGCGGCCGCGGCCCTGCGCCGCCGTCTTGCCTTCCTGAGGCGGGAACTGGGGGAACCGTGGCCGGACGTCTCGGACCCGGCCCTCCTGCTGCGCCTCGACGAGTGGCTGGGACCTGAACTCGAACGGCTTGCCGCAGGCGCCGCCGTCGGGTCCGTGGACCTCACCCAGCCGCTGCGCCGGCTGCTGCCTTGGCCCGAGGCCGCCAGGCTCGACGAGCTTGCCCAGGAATGGCTGGAGGTTCCCAGCGGTTCACGGATCAGCATCGACTATCCGGGCCACGATGACGAGAGCGCCCGGCCGGTGGTGGCCGTGAAGCTGCAGGAATGCTTCGGCCTCGCCGAGTCACCGCGGCTGCTCGACGGTACCGTGCCTGTGCTTTTCCACCTGCTGTCCCCGGCCCGCCGTCCGCTGGCAGTGACTGACGACCTCACTTCCTTCTGGTCCGGCCCCTACGCCCAGGTCCGGGCGGAGATGAGGGGCCGCTACCCCAAGCATCCATGGCCGGAGGACCCCTGGAGCGCCCCTGCCACGGCCCGGACCAAGCAGCGCAGGTAAGCCGCTTCCGGGTGCTTCCTGTCGGCGCTGGTGAGGCCGGGTGATAACTCCGATACAAGATCGAAACGTTGCGTCGACGTGCTGAAACATGCTGTGGCTAGGCTCTCAGGTACATGGACAGCGTGGTCCATTCAACTTATGGAAGGACGTAAAGATGTTTCTCTTGAACAGCCTTAACCTTTTGCTCGACGGCCGGCGCGGCGACGATGCCTGGTCTTCCAGCGGGAGCAACGGAAAGACGGAGTTTCCCGAGGGCCGGCTCACCTCCACCGCCTGGGAGGGCTGGTGGCACGAGGAAGCCGCCTAGCGGATGCCGGGCGCCTGGTTGCTGCTGGCGCGGATGAATTCGGCCACGGGGGCTGCCAGCGAGGCCCCTACCTCGTCGGCCTGGCGTTTCTGGCCGGCGACGGCGAAGGAATGGTCGCCGCCCTCCATCCACTGAAGGACAGCTGAGGGCCCAATGCGGGAGATGACGCCCTCAAGAATTTCGGGTGTGGCGAAGGTGTCGCGGGTGCCCTGCAGGAACAGCATGGGGGTGGTGAGCCCGTAGAGGTGCTCGTCGCGAAGCTTCTCCGGTTTTCCCGGCGGGTGCAGGGGATACCCCAGGTAGATGAGCCCGTCGGCCGGCATTCCGTCCGCTACGGCCATTGAGGCCATCCGGCCGCCAAAAGACTTCCCGGCAGCCCAGACCGGACCCGATCCACCATGCTCGGCAGCCTGTCCGGCGGCCTCCGCCATGGCGGCCCGCCAGGTGGCGATGGCCGCAGGAGGCCGGTCAGGGAACCGTCGGCCGGCTTCACGGTACGGGAAGTTGAAACGCAGGGTAGCCAGTCCGAGGGCGTTGAGGGCCTGGGTGAAGCCCCGCAGGAAGGGATGCTCCATGCCGGCTCCGGCACCGTGGGCGACAACCACCGTAGCCCAGGGCGCTTCGGGGCGGGCATAGGCTGCGGAGACTTTGGTCCCGTCCACGTCAAGGGAGAGCTGTGTTTCGGCATCGGGCATGACTCCATCATGCCTGACCGCGGTGGGTGAAATGTGCCGGCTTCAGGACGGCGGGGTGTACGTTGTCCCCATGGCGAGCGAACAGACCACCATTACGGTCCAGGGTCCCCACGGCGAACGCGAGATGCGCATTTCCAGCCCCAGCCGGGTGCTGTGGCCGGACCTGGGACTGACCAAACTGGACCTGGCCCGCTATATCTGCGACGTGGGGGAGGCCTTCATTGCCGCGAACGGCGACCGGCCTGTGTCCCTGCAGAGATACTCGGACAACATCAACGGGGAAATGTTCTTCTCCAAAAACCCGCCGAAAGGGACCCCGGACTTCGTCCGCTCGGTCAAGGTGGTTTACCCCAGCGCACGCTCCCATCCGCAACTGGTGCTGGATGAGCCTGCGGCGGCTGTCTGGGCAGTCCAGATGAACACGGTGGTGTTCCATCCCTGGCCGTCGCGGACGGAAAACACCGACAACCCGGACCAGTTGCGGATCGACCTCGACCCGCAACCGGGAACGGACTTCGACGATGCCGTCCCGGCCGCGCTGGTCCTCAAGGAAGTGCTGGCGGAAGCGGGCCTGGACTGCTTTATCAAGACGTCGGGAAACCGGGGCCTCCACGTCTACGCGCCCATCGCGCCCGTCCGCGAGTTCCTGGATGTCAGGCACGCCGTGATCGCCGCGGCCCGGGAAGTGGAGCGCCGGATGCCGGACAAGGTCACGACGGCCTGGTGGAAGGAGGAGCGGGGCCAGCGTATTTTCCTCGATTTCAACCAGGCCAACCGGGACCGCACCATTGCCGGCGCCTACAGCCCGCGTGCTTTGCCGCATGCCCCGGTCTCCTGCCCCATCACGTGGGATGAGTTGGGGAACGCGGATCCGAAGAACTTCACCATCCTTACCGTTCCGGAGCGCCTGCGGACCACCGGCGACCCCTGGGCCGATTTCCACCGGAATCCCGGCAGCATTGACACCTTGTTGGAGTGGTGGGAGCGCGACGTCAAAGACGGCCTCGGTGAGCTGCCCTTCCCGCCGGACTACCCAAAGATGCCTGGCGAGCCGCCCCGGGTACAGCCCAGCCGGGCCAAGAAGCAGGACTAATCCGGAAGCCGTTCCTCTCCCGTTCAGGGCTTGCGGCAGCCCAATCCGCACTACCCCGCGGGACCTGCCCTGCCCAACACCCGGACCTGATTTGTCACAGCAGCATGTTCCAGGAGCGGTGCTCCTGACCGGGCAGTAGTGCCACGTTTGGCAGCGATGTCACGCAATCGGCCGCTCACGGGAGCGGCGGCTGCTGCCAGCCAGTTGCCCGGAAGTGGGGGTGCGGTGGAGTGGTAGGTGTGGCCTGTGGGGATGCGGGTCTGGACGGTGTGCCGGAGGCCGGGAAGCATGAGTGGTTTTGCCGACCAGCCGGGGGTTTCTTTCGTGTGGTTGCAGGCTTCGCAAAGTCCTTGGCCGTTGCCTGCGGTGGTAGTTCCGCCATTGTGCCAGGCGGTGATGTGGTCGTGGTGGCGGATCGGCGCGTCGCAGTAGGGCGTGCGGCAGGTGTCGTCCCGGACCTGGAGGAACCGTTTGAGCCCGGCCGGGAAGAGCCGCGCCCGGGAGTCCATCGCGACAAGCTCGCCTGTGGCGGGTGTGGTGTAGAGCCGGCGGATCCAGAGGGCCAGGTCCTGCCTGTCATGGGCTTCGGCGCTGGCACGTTTGGTGTTGAGGAGGAGGGTGCGGGCGGTTTCGGCGGGGATGATGCCGTAGCCGGGGATCCTGGCCGGCTCGCTGTCGCCCTGGAACAGGGCCCGGTCCGTCATCACGACCTGGAGGTCGATACCCGTGATCCCGGCCCGGGTGCCGGTGACGCGTTCGACCAGGGTGTCGGCCATGACCTGCCCCTGGTCCGCTCATCCCCTCCCGCCCGGGCGCCATCGGCCTCCCGGACCAGCACGGCGTAGGCGGCCACACCCTGGGCGACGGGCATCAGCGCGGTCAGGTACGTCATCGCATCCGGCGCCGGCCGCAACGACACCGTCCGCTCCGTCACCGCATGCGCCGCCCTGCGTGCGACAGACCGCGGGTCGCGCCGGTACGCGGCGGTGCGGACGGCGCTAACGATGGCGCGGTCCCCGGCCCCGTCCAGGGCGCCGGTGTCCGCGGCGAGTTCCTCGTCCACCGCCATGCGGTCCTCCACAGTCAGGCAGGCTGTCTCCTTCACGACCAAAGTGGTGCGCCACTCGTTCAGCTGCCCGGACCGGAACGCGGCCAGCGTCCGCGGCATCCCCGTCAGCGCTTTCGCCAAACCCAGGAGCCGTCCGCCCTTGGCGGGGGATTCCCGGCGTGCCAGCGCAATCTGGGCAGCCACACCGGCGCCCTGCTCCTCGGCCGGGACACCGGCCGCGGCCTGAACCCGCCGCTGGAACCCATCAAAGGCGACAGTGATGTCGGCCTGCCGGGCACCGGCCAGGGACTTCACATCCTCCAGCTGCCGCAACTGGTCAATCATCCCCGCACCATCAGAAGCGACGGGCACGCGGGCGAGCAGGGCAAGCACGTCCGAAACAGTCGGGACACCATAAAGCCCCGCAACCGTCCCGTACCCTGGGTCTGCCGCCGTCCCAACTGCTTCCATGAACAGAGTCTTCCAGCACGGTCTGACAATTCCCGCCATGACCAGCGCCTATGTGGAAAACCAGCCGTGACCGCCACGTTGCTTGTTATGGCAGCACGCTGAAGGCCCGCTCCGAGCGGACCGGGCCTTCAGGAAACCGGGACTAGCTGGTGGTGCAAGTCCCGCTGCTGTGGTTGTGGCCGTTTGTGCCGTTGGCTTCGACGTAATTTGTGTCCAGTACACACGTCAGGCCATCCGAGTAAGACAGAACGTCCCAACCATCGATCCTGGTCACCTTCGGGTCGAAGTAAATGGTTCCGTCCGGAACGACTATCGACGATCCGAAAACCGCAACGTATCTGCGTGCACCCTCACTTGACCACGAGCCCCCAGGGTAAGTCGTGGCATCCGAGTACTCACGGTACCCCTGAAGATCGCTGTCCCTGACGGCGTCACCACTTCGATCCGGCGCTGCTCCATCGAGAGGCACGTGGTCACACCCGCAGGCGTGCCGCCCGGCACAGCTGCCGGGCCGCCGTCGTACGCCACCCGAACCCGGACCGGAACCTACTCGAACCGTGACGCGTCTCCTGCGCCGTGCCGGACGACCTCCGCGACGCCGCTGGAGAAGTCAATGACAGTGGTGGGCTCGGCCCCGCAGTCGCCGGCATCGATCACCGCATCCACCTGATGGTCCAGCCGCTCCTTGATGTCCCAGCCCTGGGTCAGCGGCTCTTCCTCATCCGGCAGCAGGAGGGTGCTGGACAGCAGGGGCTCACCCAGCTCGGCCAGAAGCGCCTGGACCACCCGGTTGTCCGGGATCCTGACGCCTACAGTCTTCTTTTTGGGATGCAGCAGCCGCTTGGGAACCTCCCGGGTGGCAGGCAGGATGAAGGTGTAGCTTCCCGGCGTGACGGACTTGATGCTCCGGAACACGTCGTTGCCGATGTTCACGAACTGCCCCAGCTGCGCGAAGTCGCGGCAGACGAGGGTGAAATGGTGCTTGTCATCCAGCTGCCGGATGCTGCGGATCCGGTCCAGGGCCTCCCTGTTGCCCATCTGCGCGCCCAGCGCATAGCAGGAGTCGGTGGGGTAGGCGATCAGCCCGCCGTCGAGGATGATGCGGACAGCCTGGGTGATGGCCCGGGGCTGGGGATCCTGTGGATGAACATCGAAGTATCTGGCCATGTCCCGAGCCTAGTGGCACCCGGCCCCGCCTGCACGAACGTTCCCAAACCCCCTACCAGCGCTCCCTTCTTTGGGGCAGGATGTTGTCTGGTTTCACCGTGTCAGTCCCCACTAAGGAGATTCAGCCATGCCGACCATCCTCAACCCCTACCTCAACTTCCGTGACAACGCCCGCGAGGCCCTGAACTTCTACCAGTCCGTGTTCGGCGGCGACCTCCGCGTCAGTACGTTCGGTGATTACCAGGCCAGCGAAGATCCCGCGGAGGCGGACAAGATCATGCATGGCATGCTGACCACCCCCCAGGGCCTGGTCCTCATGGGCGCCGACACCCCGAACAGCATGGAATACCGTGAGGGGTCAGCCATCTCCATCTCGCTCAGCGGCGAGGACGAGGCAGAGCTTCGGGGCTACTACGACAAGCTCAGCGGCGACGGCGGTTCAGTCACCGTGCCGATGGAGAAGTCCCCGTGGGGAGATGTCTTCGGCATGTGCAAAGACCGTTACGGCATCGGCTGGCTGGTTAACGTCAACGCCGCCCAAGGCACCACGGGCGCACCCTGATCCTGGCCTGACTGCCTCCCCGGGGGAACATCCCCCGGGGAAGCACATCCGCCCGAAATCCTCCTTGAGGCGCGCCTCACCGCCTGCGACGATGGACGGGTGGAATCCCTTTTCGAGTTCCTGTCCGACAAATGGTGGCTGGTCTTCCCGCTTGCCGCCTTTACCGGACACTGGGCCAACAGCTGGCGCAAGGCCAGCGAGCGCCGGCACCAGCGCAGGGTGGAACTGTACAAACTGCGTAACCAGCACCTGGCAGCGGAGCAGGCGTCAACGGCGGAAGTGGAAGCCCTGATGGCGACCCATGACGCCACCAACCGGCGCTGGCTGGACTATGAACTGGACGTCGGCAAACTCATCGAATTTCCGCTGATGACGGACGTCCGGGAACCCTTGACCGTGGCATTCCTCCGCGCGAAGCGGGAGGCCGATGGCCAGCGGCCCAACACTGCTGCGGACATCACGTCTCCAGCCCGGCTGGAGGCCTACCGGCAGGCCGTCAACAGTTTCGCCGTCGCGCTGGATGTGGCGGAGCGGGAAGCCCGGCGCATCAGGGACAGCAAGTTCACCGGACCCGAGCGTGAACGGCTGGCCACTGCCAGGAAGCTGCTGATGATCGCCGAAAACCATGCCGCCACCCCCGCCGAGCGCCAGGCAGCATACAAACGGGCTCGGCGGGAACTGGACGGCCTTATCGTCCTGCCGGACGTGACTGTCGCCGCACTGGAGGAGCGCATTGCTCCCGGGCTGGAATCGGGACGGGAGCCTTCGGAGTTCCGCCGGAACTGAAAGGCAGGGCAGCGTGGGCCGCACGCTTTATATCGACGTCGACGGCGTCATCTGCCCTTTTGGCCCGGAGGGAACCACCGGTTGGGGTTCAGCGTGGTGCCACGTGGATGCCGGCCTCCTGCCCGTTGCCTATGCAAGGGAACTGGTGGACGGGCTGAATTCGCTGGCACGGGCCGACGGGCTCCGCTGTGTCTGGCTCACCAGCTGGGAGGAACTTGCCCCGCAGTACTTGTGCCCGGCCATCGGCCTCGACGGCGGCACCTGGCCTTATCTCTCCTCGACGGGGCCGCCCGGCGGCACCGGATGGTGGAAACTCCGCGCCATCCAGGACGATGTGGAAACGACGGGCCCGGACGCCGTGGCCTGGATCGACGACCAGCTGGATTTCGAGGCGGAGGCACAAGCGTGGGCGCGGCTGCTGGGCCGCCGGATCCGCCTTGTTTCGCCCCATCCGCGCCGGGGGATTTCCCCGGCTGAACTGGCGGCGGTCCGCACGTTCCTGACCCAACCGATGTTTTGACCTGATGGCCCGGACGCGTACGATCGATAAGGTTTCCCGCCGGTTTTGCAAACGCCGCAAGTCATTCCACACGAACAGTCGGTGAATTATGCTGTCCACGGCAGCAGCCGGGGGATAGAAACTGCCGAACGTCGTCTCTGCAGATTGGGCAACAGGTGGATATCACCTTCATGGTGGCGCTGGTCATTGCGCTGGCACTATTTTTCGACTTCACGAACGGCTTCCACGACACCGCAAACGCCATGGCCACCCCCATTGCGACCGGTGCCATCAAGCCGAAGACCGCGGTAACCCTGGCTGCCATCCTGAACCTGGTGGGCGCCTTCCTGTCCACCGAGGTGGCCAAGACGGTTTCCGGCGGCATCATCCGTGAGGGTTCGGACGGCATCCAGATCACGCCGGACATTATTTTTGCCGGCCTGATGGGCGCCATCCTCTGGAACATGATCACGTGGCTCAAAGGCCTGCCGTCCAGTTCATCCCACGCACTGTTCGGCGGCCTGATCGGCGCTGCGATAGCCGGCATCGGGATCCACTCCATCAACCTTGAGGGCCTCCTGCAGAAGGTCATCCTCCCCGCGATTTTCGCACCCCTCATCGCCGGCATCGTGGCGTATGTGTGCACCCGCCTCGCCTATGCCCTCACGTCCCGCCACGATCCGGAAACGGGCAGCAAGCTCACCCAGAAGCGCGGCGGCTTCCGGACGGGACAGATCTTCACCTCCAGCCTGGTGGCCCTGGCCCACGGCACCAACGACGCCCAGAAGACCATGGGCATCATCACGCTTGTCCTGATTGCGGCCGGCACCCAGGAGCCCGGTTCCGGCCCCGCTTTCTGGGTCATCGCTGCCTGCGCGTTCGCCATCGCCATCGGCACCTATGCCGGCGGCTGGCGCATCATCCGGACCATGGGCGCCGGGCTGACCGAGGTCAAACCCGCCCAGGGCTTCGCCGCCGAAACCAGCACCGCGTCCGCCATCCTGGCGTCCTCCACCTGGGCTTCGCCCTGTCCACCACCCAGGTGGCCTCCGGTTCCGTGATCGGCTCCGGAATGGGCCGCAAGGGAACCAGCGTCCGCTGGAGCATGGTGGGGAAGATCGCCCTCGGCTGGCTCTTCACTCTGCCCGCCGCGGGCATCGTGGGTGCCCTCACTGCCCTGCTGGTCAAGACCGGCGTGGTGGGCGTCCTGATCGCGGCCGTCGCCGGCACAGCCGCCGTACTCTTCATGTTCTTCTACTCCCGCAAATCGGCTGTTGGCCACCACAACGCCATTGAAGTGGAGGAGGCCGGCCAGGCTGTCCGCTTCAGGAAGAAGAAGGCCATGGCCCGCGCCAGGGCGCAGGCACATAAAGCACAGCAAGAGGCCCAGGCACAGACCGACGCCGACGCGACCAACCCGAAGGAGCCCCGGCGATGAAGTGGCTGGAACTCGTGACCGTGGCCGGTGCCACCCTGATTGCGGCCGTTACCGTGGTCACCCTGTACTCGCTGGGTGTCCGGCTCACCGCCATCGCTGCAGATTCCCAGCAGGCCTCGCCGGGCATCAAGAAGTCGTTCGCCTACGTGTGCTTCGGCCTGTGCGGCCTGGCCGTGCTCTTCGGGCTGTACCTGATCATCCCGTACTTCTCCGGCTAGCCAGGACTGCGGTTCGGACCACTGTCCACGCCCGGCGGCTTTGGCTAGGCTGGGCGCATGCCACGCTTCCAGTACTTCGTCGCTGCCTCGCTGGACGGCTTCATCGCCACCTCCACCGACGACCTCGGCTGGCTCCTGCAGTTTGACGGCTTCGAGGGCGGATCCGAAAGCTACGACGCGTTCATGGCCGAGGTGGGCTGCATCGTCATGGGCGGAGAAACCTACGCCTGGCTGATGGCGCACGAGCCGGACAAGTGGCCCTGTTCCGGGACGCCGAGCTACGTGTTCACCAGGCACGAGTATTCCGCGCCCGCAGGGGCGGACATCACTTTCGTGCGGGGCGACGTGGGCGAGTTCGTGGAGGATTTCCGGCGCGCGGCTGCCGGCAGGAACGTCTGGGTGGTGGGCGGCGGAAACCTGGCCGCCCAGTTCGCCGACGCCGGGCTGCTGGACGAAATCATCCTTTCGGTCATCCCGGTGGTCCTTGGCGAGGGCAAGCGCCTGTTGCCGCTGGCTGGCCCGACGCCGCCCCTTGAGTTGACTGCCTCGCGCACCCTGGGCAGGGGCGTGGTTGAGTTGCGCTACCTTTTCAGCCGCAATAGTACCTAGCGGCGCCCGGGTGCCGGAACCGGCTTGGCGCCGGCTATTGCCCTCCCGGCGCGTTCTTCCTGATCAGGTTCGTGATCCGGGCGGTCGAAAGGCGCCGGCCCTGATCGTCCGTCATGACGATTTCGTGCGTTGCCAGGGTTCCGCCCAGGTGGATGGCGGTGCATGTCCCGGTCACCATGCCCGCTGCGATGGAACGGTGATGGGCGGCACTGACTTCAATGCCCACAGCATGCCGGCTCTCCCCGGCATGCATGGACGCTGCAAACGAGCCCAGCGTCTCGGCCAGCACAACATGAGCGCCACCGTGCAGGATGCCGGCCACCTGGGTATTGCCCGCCACCGGCATGGTGGCCACGGTTCTCTCGGGACTCATCTCAAGGAACCGAATGCCCATCTTCACCACCAGGGCGCCGATCCCGTACCGGCCCAGCCAGGCGTGCAAGTGGTCCGGAACGCCGGCGGCCGCCAGCTCCTCCGCGAAGGGACCGGGCGTGAAATTGTCCATCATGCCAACTAGGCTGGCACCTGTGAGTGAAACAACCAAACCGGCCCCTTTCCCGTCTGAAGTTCTTCCGCAGGACCCTGCCCTCGAAGGCGGAAGTGCCCTGGGCGGCACCGCCGTCAAGGACAAGGTTCCTGCTCCCGCCGGTGAGTCGGTTTCAGCTGCCGCAGCCCCCGTGGTGCCCATGACAGGCCAGCCGCGGCTCCTGGTCCTGGACGGCCACTCCATGGCTTTCCGTGCCTTCTTCGCCCTGCCCGCGGACAAGTTCTCCACCATGAACGGGCAGCACACCAACGCCATCCACGGCTTTACCTCCATGCTGATCAACCTGATCAAGGAGCAGCAGCCCACGCACATCGCCGTGGCCTTCGACGTCTCCGACGAGACCACCCACCGCAAGGCCCAGTACAGCGAATACAAGGGCGGCCGGAACGAGACCCCCCCGCGAAATGAGCGGCCAGATCGACCTGATCGCGCAGGTGGTGGAGGCGTGGGGGATCAAGACCATCAAACTGCCCGGCTACGAGGCGGACGACATCCTGGCCACCCTCGCCGCCATGGGGGAGAAGGCAGGCTTCGAGGTGCTGCTGGTCTCCGGCGACCGGGACGCGTTCCAGCTCATCACAGACAACGTGTTCGTCCTCTACCCCAAGAAGGGCGTCAGCGACATCCCCCGGATGGACGCCGCTGCCATCGAGGCCAAATACTTCGTCAGCCCGTCCCGCTATTCCGACCTTGCAGCGCTGGTGGGGGAGACGGCGGACAACCTTCCCGGCGTGCCCGGCGTCGGCCCGAAGACCGCAGCCAAGTGGATCAACCTCTACGGCGGACTGGAAGGTGTCCTGGAACACCTGGACTCCATCGGCGGGAAGGTGGGCGACGCCCTTCGCGAGAACGTCGAAAACGTGAAGCGCAACCGCATGCTCAACCAGCTCCACACGGACCTGGAGCTGCCCGTCACGCTTGACGACCTGTACCAGCCCCGCCCGGACCAGGCAGCCCTGGAAGACCTGTTCGACCAGCTCGAGTTCAAGACCATCCGCAGCCGGCTCTTCGCCCTCTACAGCGAAGAGGACACGCCCGCCGCGGAGCGCGAAAGCATCGACGCCCCGGAATACACCACCCCCGCAACCGCCACCGAGCTGGAGGCGTTCCTGGCCGCCGGGGCAGGGCAGCGTTCCGCCCTCGCCGTGGACCTGGTCCCGGGACGGATCGGCGAAGACGCCGCAGCCGTGGCGATCGTCCGCGACGGCGCGGCCGCCTACATTGACCTCTCAGGCCAGGACGCCGAGACGGAGAACGTGCTGGCCGGCTGGCTGCGCGACCCCGAAGCGCCCAAGGTGATGCACGGCTTCAAGGCCGCCCTGAAGGCCCTGACGGCCCGCGGGCTGGAGCTGGAGGGCGTGGTGGACGACACCTCGATTTCCGGTTACCTCATCCAGCCGGACCGCCGCTCCTACGAGCTGGACGAACTCGCCCAGCACCACCTGAACGTCGGAATTCCCGCGGCGACTGCCAAAGCCGGCCAGCTGGAACTGTCGTTTGACGGGGACGATACCGCCGCCGCCGACGCACTCGTCCAGGCAGCCGCCGTCGTACTTTCCCTGAGCCGGTACTTCGAAACCGAACTCAAGGAGCGCAAGGCGGAGGAGCTGCTGTCCACCCTGGAGCTGCCCGTCAGCCGTGTCCTGGCGGACATGGAGCTTGCCGGAATCCGGATCGACATGGACCGCATGGACGAACAGCTCGCGGACCTCGCCCGGGTCATCGACCAGGCCCAGGAGCAGGCGTTCGCGGCGATCGGACACGAGGTCAACCTCGGTTCGCCCAAACAGCTGCAGACGGTCCTGTTCGACGAACTGCAGCTGCCCAAGACGAAGAAGATCAAGTCCGGGTACACCACCGACGCCGCGTCGCTGAAGAACCTGCTGGAGAAGACCGGGCACGAATTCCTGGTCCAGCTCATGGCGCACCGGGAGGCGGCCAAGCTCCGGCAGATGCTCGAGTCGCTGAAGAAGTCGGTGGCCGAGGACGGGCGCATCCACACCACCTACGCCCAGAACGTGGCCGCCACCGGCCGCATCTCTTCGAACAACCCCAACCTGCAGAACATCCCCATCCGCAGCGAGGAGGGCCGCCGGGTCCGCGGGATCTTCGTGGTGAGCGAGGGCTATGAATGCCTGCTGTCCGCAGACTACTCGCAGATCGAGATGCGGATCATGGCGCACCTGTCCGGCGACGAGGGCCTGATCCAGGCGTACCGCGACGGCGAGGACCTGCACCGGTTCGTGGGTTCGAATATCTTCCATGTGCCCACCAGCGAGGTCACCAGCGCTATGCGCTCGAAGGTCAAGGCCATGTCCTACGGGCTCGCGTACGGGCTGACCTCCTTCGGCCTGTCCAAGCAGCTGGAGATCTCCGTGGACGAGGCCCGCACCCTGATGAAGGACTACTTCGACCGGTTCGGCGCGGTCCGCGACTACCTCCGCGGCGTGGTGGACCAGGCACGCGTGGACGGGTACACCGCCACGATCGAAGGCCGCCGCCGCTACCTGCCGGACCTCACCAGCACCGACCGGCAGCTGCGGGAAAACGCTGAACGCATCGCCCTCAACAGCCCCATCCAGGGCTCGGCCGCGGACATCATCAAGCGCGCCATGCTGGGAGTCCACGCCGGGCTGCAGTCCCAGGGACTGAAATCCCGCATGCTGCTGCAGGTCCACGACGAACTGGTCCTGGAAGTCGCCACCGGGGAACGCGAGGCCGTGGAGCAGCTGGTCACGGAGCAGATGGCCGCCGCCGCGGACCTCAGCGTGCCCCTGGAAGTCCAGATCGGCGTCGGTCCCAGCTGGTACGACGCCGGGCACTGACCGGCAGCGCGAATCGAACGGGGGCGGGGCGATGGACAAATACGACGTCCGGAAGCAGTTCAAGGAGCTGTACGCGCCCCGCACCCGTGACTTCGAGGTGGTCACCGTCCCGCCGTTCCAGTACCTGATGGTGGACGGGCAGGGAAACCCGGGCACCGCCCCCGCCTACGCCGCCGCGCTCGAAGCGCTGTACTCGGTGTCCTACGCCGTCAAGTTCGCCAGCAAGAACGCCGGCAGGGACTACGCGGTGGGCCCGCTGGAAGGCCTGTGGACCGCTGACGATCCCCGGGCCTTCACCGCCCGCGACAAGGACAGCTGGAAGTGGACCATGATGGTTCCGCAGCCCGGCTGGATCGGCTCCAACGAAATGCAGGCCGGCGTGGCCAAGGCGGCTGCCAAGGGGATTCCCGGGCTGGATGCGCTGCGGCTGGAGACCCTGGACGAGGGGCTGTCGGTCCAAATCCTGCACCTCGGCAGCTATGACGACGAAGGGCCGGTGCTGCACCGGCTGCACAGTGAATTCATGCCCGCCCACGGGTACGGATTCGCCGGGCCGCACCATGAGATCTACCTCAGCGACCCCCGGAAGGTGGCGCCGGAGAAACTCCGGACCATCCTGCGCCAGCCCGTACGCCTCCTCTGACCCTGGCTGCCCTTTGTTTGCGCTGGTCAGACGCCGGATGGATTGGCTGAGGCTCGGACGAATGGGCGATCTGAGCGGCAACTATGAAATCCGGCGCTTCGGCGCGGTCCCGAAAGGTAACGACGGCTACGAGGAAGCCGCCACGTGGTCCCGGGCGGTGTCCTTCGGATTCCACGAATCCACCCGCACGCCCGAGCACGTGGAAAAGGCCCTTGCCACCTACGCGGTGGATGGCCGGGTCCTGACGGGCGCCTACCAGACCGGAAGCGTGGCTCCCGGATCGCTGCCCGCCGAGGTTCCCGTGGCCACGTTCGCGACTCTCCGGAAGACCCTGAACATCGGCTTCGGAAGGACACTGGAGACGCAGCTGGTCACGTCGGTGACGGTGCGCACCTCGCACCGCAGGCGGGGCCTGCTGCGGCGGATGATGAGCGAGGACCTCAGGCTCGCGAAGGAGGACGGCGTGGCGATGGCGGCGCTTACGGCCTCCGAGGGGTCCATCTACGGACGGTTCGGCTACGGGGTGGCGAGCTTCGAGCGCTCCGTGAAGGTTGACACCACCACCCGGTTCACCCTGCAGCACCAGCCCACCGGCTCCGTGGAGGTTGCCGACCCCAAGGCCCTGCTGGAGCTGGCCCCGGTGGTGTTCGACCGTGTGCACCGGCTTACCCCGGGATCCATCGGACGGCAGGAGTGGTACCGGCAGCTGGCATCCGGGTCACTCGGACACGAAGGCAAAGAGGACCCCGCCGTCAAGGTGGCGCTCCACTACGGCCCCGGCGGCGACGTGGACGGCTACGTCTCGTACAAGTTCCTCGGCTGGGACACCAAGCCCTACACGGTGGAAGTGGTGGACCTGCTTGCCGCCACGAATGACGCCTACCTCGAACTCTGGCAGTTCCTGGCGGCCATCGACCTGGTGGAACGCATCACCTGGGGCGAAGCTCCACTGGACGACCCCCTGCCCTGGGCCCTCACCGACCCGCGCTGCATCGGCTCCTCGGACAGCAGGGACATGCTCTGGCTCCGGATCCTGGACGCCGCCGCGGCCCTTGAGGCCCGGCACTACCCGGCGGACGGCAGGCTGGTACTGGACCTCCGCGACCCGCTCGGGCTCACGGCGGGAACCTGGGCCCTGGCAGTGGAGGGCGGCCGGGCCGCCGTCGAACAACTCCCGGAAGGCACCCCTGCGGACCTGGCACTGGATGTCTCAGCGCTTTCCTCCATCTACCTCGGCGGTGTCTGCCCGGTGACTTTGGCGGCGGCAGGGAAAATCCGCGAAAGCACTGCCGGCGCGGCGCTGCAGGCCCGCCAGATGTTCGCGGTGGAGCGGGCCACGCACTGCCTTACCCACTTCTGAGGGGGAGGGGCACCTGCCCGCTTTTGCCCTTGTTGGCGGCTGCGACTAGAATAAACGGGCGTGTACCACGTGCACGTTCTGTAAAATCCACAAAATCAGGATGACCCGGAGGATCCGTCGGATTCACCGCGAATCGCGCCTGCGTTCCATAACGCGGGCGCGCCGGTTTGCCTGACCGACTAACTATCCACAACGGAGCCCCTACTACATGACCATCACCTCCACCGAGAAGCCCGGTACCCCCGTAGTCGCGATTAACGACATCGGTACCGCTGAGGACTTCCTCGCAGCAGTCGACGCCACCATCAAGTACTTCAACGACGGAGACCTCGTCGAAGGTACCGTCGTCAAGGTCGACCGCGATGAAGTCCTGCTCGACATCGGTTACAAGACCGAAGGTGTCATCCCCTCCCGCGAGCTGTCCATCAAGCACGACGTTGATCCCGGAGAAGTTGTCTCCGTCGGCGATCAGGTCGAAGCCCTGGTGCTCACCAAGGAAGACAAAGAAGGCCGTCTGATCCTCTCCAAGAAGCGTGCTCAGTACGAGCGTGCCTGGGGCGACATCGAGAAGGTCAAGGAAGAAGACGGTGTTGTCACCGGTACCGTCATCGAGGTTGTCAAGGGTGGTCTTATCCTCGACATCGGCCTGCGCGGCTTCCTGCCCGCATCCCTCGTCGAGATGCGCCGCGTGCGCGACCTGGCTCGTACATCGGCCAGCAGATCGAAGCCAAGATCATCGAGCTGGACAAGAACCGCAACAACGTTGTGCTGTCCCGCCGCGCCTGGCTCGAGCAGACCCAGTCCGAGGTCCGCTCCACCTTCCTCAACAAACTGGAAAAGGGCCAGGTCCGTCCCGGCGTCGTTTCCTCCATCGTCAACTTCGGTGCCTTCGTGGACCTGGGCGGCGTAGACGGCCTGGTTCACGTTTCCGAGCTGTCCTGGAAGCACATCGACCACCCGTCCGAGGTTGTCGAGGTTGGCCAGGAAGTCACCGTCGAGGTTCTCGAGGTCGACCTGGACCGCGAGCGCGTCTCCCTGTCGCTCAAGGCTACGCAGGAAGACCCGTGGCAGACCTTCGCCCGCACCCACGCCCTGGGCCAGGTTGTTCCGGGTAAGGTCACCAAGCTCGTTCCGTTCGGTGCGTTCGTCCGCGTCGAAGACGGCATCGAAGGCCTGGTCCACATCTCCGAGCTGGCCGTCCGCCACGTGGAGCTGGCCGAGCAGGTTGTCTCCGTTGGCGACGAGCTGTTCGTCAAGGTCATCGACATCGACCTCGAGCGCCGCCGCATCTCGCTGTCCCTCAAGCAGGCCAACGAGGGCGTCGACGCCGACAGCACCGAATTCGATCCCGCTCTGTACGGCATGGCCGCAGAGTACGACGAAGAGGGCAACTACAAGTACCCCGAGGGCTTCGACCCCGAGTCGAACGAATGGCTCGAGGGCTACGAGAACCAGCGCGCCGCCTGGGAGCAGCAGTACGCTGACGCCCAGACCCGCTGGGAAGCACACAAGAAGCAGGTTGCCCAGCACGCTGCCGACGACGCTGCAGCTGCAACGTCCGGTGACAGCGACTCCGGCGCCACCAGCTACTCCTCCGAGCCTGCTGCCGCCGACACCGGCGCCGGCACCCTGGCTTCGGATGAGGCTCTTGCCGCCCTGCGCGAGAAGCTGACCGGCAACTAATCGCCGCCAACCCGGATTTCCGGGCTGACACAATGGGCCCCTGCGGAAGCAGGGGCCCATCGTGCGTTTAACTGCCGGACTAAAGTTCGACGACGGCGAGGACAGTTCCGTCGGCCTGGGGCTGCAGGTGCCCGCCCGCCGACGCAAGCAGATGCTGCGCCGCTCCGTTGCCTGCCAGGGTGCGGGCGACCACCCGCGCCAGTCCCGCCCTGCGGGCCTCGGCCAGGACCAGGAGCAGCGCGGCACTCCCGATGCCCCGGGACCGGAAGCTCCTGCCCAGCCAGATCCCCGTCTCAGCCACGGCACCGTCTTGAGGGCCCGCCACGCCGTAGCCCGGCTCAACACGGCGAAGCCGGATGGATCCGGCAAGGTCAGCACCGCTGAGGATGGCCCAGGATTTTTCGCCGGCCTTCCCGTCCAGGCCCTCAGCCGCGGCCCGGTGGTAGCTGCGGAACCATGCGGTGCGTTCCGGCTTCCAGCCGGGCCCGCCCAGCGGGGGAGCCACCTCGTCCGGTGACGCGTCCCGCTTCGCGAGGGCCAGGAGCGACTCCATGACGGCGTCGTCCACGTCCACCAGGGACACGTCAGGCAAGTGCCGCATCCACCCACTCCGTTCCCTCCGGGGCCAGCTCAACGCTGCCGGCGGTCAGCACCTGCAGCCGTTCCGCTGCAGCGGCGATCGCGTCGGCGTTATCGGCAACAGCCAGGCGCAGGACCGTGTCCCGGGCGCCGTAGCTGGTCCCGGCCATTACGAAACCGGCGGCCCGGAGGTCGTTTTCCAGCCTGCCTGCTGCGGCGTGGGATACCGCCGCGGAACAAATGCGCAGCCGGCTGCGCCGCACCAGGGGCACCAGCGACAGCGCTGAGGAGACCGATTCCGAGTAGGCGCGGACCAGGCCTCCCGCTCCCAGCAGCACGCCGCCGAAATAGCGCACGACAACGGCGCTGACGTCGCTGAGATCCGCCACCCCGGGCGCGGTTTCCCTCTTGGCCAGGGCTTCCAGCATCGGTATTCCGGCCGTCCCGGAAGGCTCGCCGTCGTCATTTGACCGCTGGATGTCCCGGTCCGGTCCGATGATGAACGCGGAGCAATGGTGCCGGGCGTCGTGGAACTCCCGGCGGAGGCCTGACACCAGGTCCCGGGCATCCTCTTCGTTGCCGGCCCGCCGGAGGACGGTGATGAACCGCGAACGCTTGATCTCCAGCTCGTGGCGGAAGTCCGGACCCGCGGCCAGGGTGGTGTCAGGACGCCGCCCTGCTCTCTTGCTCATGCACCCGGCCCAGTCTAGCCATGGTGGGTGGGCCCACGCCGCCCGGAATCCATGGCCGAGCGCAGCGAGGGTAGGGCTGCGGTGGGGGATAGGGTGGGAGCCGTGCTGAAGATCGGGTTGACCGGCGGAATCGCCTCAGGGAAATCAATGGTGGCCGCGCGGCTGGAGGAGCTGGGCGCCGTCCTGGTGGACGCGGACGCGCTGGCCCGTGAAGTCGTGGAGCCCGGTACCGAGGGGCTGGCCAGGATCGTGGCCGAGTTCGGCGCGGAGATGCTCGACGACGGCGGACGGCTGGACCGTGCCCGTCTCGGCGCGCTGGTCTTCGGGCAGCCGGAACGGCTTGCGGCCCTCAACGGGATTGTCCACCCGCTTGTCCGGTCCCGCGCCGCGGCCATCGTGGCAGCCGCCGCGGACGACGCCGTGGTGGTGCAGGACATCCCGTTGCTGGTGGAGACCGGGCAGGGGAGCGACTTCCATCTGGTCGTGGTGGTGGACGCCCCGGAAGACGTGCGGGTGCAGCGCATGCTTGAGCACCGGGGGATGACCGCGGAGGCCGCCCGCTCCCGCATCCAGGCCCAGGCGTCCCGGGATGACAGGCTGGCCGCCGCGGACGTGGTCCTGGACAATTCGGGCAGCGTCGCGGAACTGCTGGAGCAGGTGGACCGGCTCTGGAAGGGACGCCTGCAGCCCTTTGCGCTGAACATCGCCCAAGGGGTCCGCGCCGCCCGGCAAGGCGGACCCGTCCTGCTCCCGTCCCGCCCGGAATGGCAGCGGGAGGCACACCGCATCATGGCCCGGATCCGTGCCGCCCTTGCCCGCCAGGAGGCGGTGGACGTCAACGGCCTCAGCCTGGAGCACATCGGTTCCACGTCCGTCCCGGGCCTCGAGGCCAAGGACGTCATCGACCTCCAGCTCGCCGTCCCTGACCTTGCCGCAGCAGACACCCTGGCCCCGATCGTGTCCGCCGCCGGGTTCCCCTTCGTTCCGGGCAGTTCCGCAGATGCCCCCAAGCCGGGCCATCCGCGGCCGGAGGACTGGTACAAGCGGTTCCATGCAAGCGCCGACCCCGGCCGCGACGTCAACCTGCATGTGCGGGCTGCGGGGTCGCCCGGATGGCGGTTCGCCCTGTGCTTCCGGGACTGGCTGCGCACCGATCCGGACGCCGCCGCCGGTTACCTGGCACTCAAGCGGCGGCTGGCCGACGAGCATGCAGGCGACCCAACCACCGAAGGCTACGCGGAGGCCGAGGAGGAGTGGTTCCGGAATGCCGAAGAACCCATGGAACGGTGGGCCGAACGCGCAGGGTGGCAGCCGCCGTCGTACGCGTCCTGAAACCTGCGGTGACCCGGTGACCCGCTGCCCTGTTCGCCCGTAACGGACTCGGCCCGTTCTGTCGGTGCCCGGTTGTAGATTAGATCCATGAGCCTTGCGCAGGATATTAACCGTGTTGTAGCGCCGTTTGAGGTCATCAGCGAGTTCAAGCCTGCGGGTGACCAGCCGGCCGCCATCGCGGAGCTGACGGAGCGCATCAACAACGGCGAGAAGGACGTGGTGCTGCTCGGCGCCACCGGCACCGGCAAGAGCGCCACCACCGCCTGGCTCATCGAGCAGGTCCAGCGCCCCACCCTGGTGATGGTCCAGAACAAGACCCTCGCCGCGCAGCTGGCCAACGAGTTCCGGGAGCTGCTGCCCAACAATGCGGTGGAGTACTTCGTCTCCTACTACGACTACTACCAGCCTGAGGCGTACGTTCCCCAGACGGACACCTTCATCGAGAAGGACTCGTCCATCAATGAGGAAGTGGAGCGCCTCCGGCACTCCGCCACCAATGCGCTGCTGACCCGCCGGGACGTTGTGGTGGTGGCCACGGTCTCCTGCATCTACGGCCTGGGCACGCCGGAAGAGTACATCGCCGGCATGGTCACGCTCCGCAAGGGACAGGAGATGAACCGGGATGTGCTGCTGCGCAAGTTCGTCTCCATGCAGTATGCGCGCAATGACATGGACTTCCACCGCGGCACGTTCCGGGTGCGCGGCGACACGGTCGAAATCATCCCGATGTACGAGGAACTCGCGCTCCGGATCGAGTTCTTCGGGGACGAAGTGGAGAACATCTACACCCTGCACCCCGTCACCGGCGAAGTCATCCGCGAGGAAACGGAAATGTACGTCTTTCCGGCGTCGCACTATGTGGCCGGTCCGGAACGCATGAGCCGCGCCATCAAGTCCATCGAGGACGAGCTGGCCGAACGGCTGGCCGTCCTGGAGGGGCAGAACAAGCTGGTGGAAGCGCAGCGCCTGCGGATGCGCACAGCCTACGACCTCGAAATGATGCAGCAGATGGGCTTCTGCAACGGCATCGAGAACTACTCCGCCACATCGACGGCCGCGCCGGAGGATCCGCCCCGCACTGCCTCCTGGACTACTTCCCGGACGACTTCCTGCTGGTGGTGGACGAATCCCACGTGACCATCCCGCAGATCGGTGCTATGTACGAAGGCGACATGTCCCGCAAGCGGACCCTGGTGGACCACGGATTCCGGTTGCCTTCCGCCATGGACAACCGGCCGCTGAAATGGGACGAGTTCCTGGAGCGGATCGGCCAGACCGTCTACCTGTCCGCCACGCCCGGTAAATACGAGCTCGGCAAGGCGGACGGCTTCGTCCAGCAGATCATCCGGCCCACCGGCTTGGTGGATCCGGAGGTCATCGTCAAGCCCACCAAGGGCCAGATCGACGACCTCCTGGGCGAGATCAGGACACGCGTGGAGAAGGACGAGCGCGTCCTGGTCACCACGCTGACCAAGCGCATGGCGGAAGACCTCACGGATTACCTCCTGAGCCACGGTGTGAAGGTGGAGTACCTGCACTCCGACGTCGATACGCTCCGGCGCGTCGAGCTGCTGCGCGAGCTCCGGCTGGGCAGCTTCGATGTCCTGGTGGGCATCAACCTGCTCCGGGAAGGCCTGGACCTTCCGGAGGTGTCCCTGGTGAGCATCCTGGACGCGGACAAGGAAGGCTTCCTGCGGTCCTCCACGTCCCTGATCCAGACCATCGGCCGCGCAGCGCGTAACGTGTCCGGCCAGGTCCACATGTACGCGGACCGGATTACCGATTCCATGGCCAGCGCCATCGATGAAACCAACCGGCGCCGCGCCATCCAGGTGGCCTACAACACCGAGCACGGCGTGGACCCCCAGCCGCTGCGGAAGAAGATCGCGGACATCACCGACCAACTGGCCCGGGAAGACGCCGACACCCAGGAACTCCTGAACAATAACAGGCTGGCCAAGGGTGCCAAGCGCAGCAAGTCCGGAGCCAAGGCATCAGCGCAGGTCCGCGCCGACGGACTGGCTGCTGCGCCTGCTGAGGACCTGGTGGGGCTCATCGAGCAGCTCACCGAGCAGATGCACGGGGCCGCTGCGGAACTGCAGTTCGAGGTGGCCGCCCGGATCCGCGACGAGGTCAGCGAACTGAAGAAGGAACTGCGCCAGATGCAGGCGGCGGGGCACGCCTGACCCGTCGCCCGGGCGACACCCAACGTAAGCCGGGAGCGGCAACGCTCCCGGCTCATGTACAGTTAAGGTCACGTAGGGGAGTATCCCGAGCGCTACGATCGTCAACACGCAGGGCATGGTTGCCCCGCCGGGCGTAGCGGGCCGCCGCATCAGCACCAAGTGCACTGGCAGGCCGGAGAGACTTACACTGCATCTCTGTACCCTGCGAAAGGCTACCCTGTGCTCGAATTGCCCGTGTGGTTCGAGGTCGGCTCCTTTGTCGTCCTCGGCCTGATCCTCCTCATCGACCTCCTGCTGGTGGTCCGCCGTCCCCACGAGCCCTCCATGAAGGAAGCCGGATTGTGGGTGGCCTTCTACGTCACCCTCGCCCTGGTCTTCGCCGGGGCCATGTTCGCCTTCACCGGCCCTGAATACGGCGGCCAGTTCGTTGCCGGCTGGGTGACGGAGTACAGCCTCAGCATCGACAACCTGTTCGTGTTCATCATCATCATGGCCAGGTTCTCGGTGCCCCGGAAGTACCAGCAGGAAGTGCTGATGGTGGGCATCATCATCGCGCTCATCCTGCGTGGCATCTTCATCCTGCTCGGCGCCATCGTCATCGAGCAGTTCAGCTGGGTGTTCTACATCTTCGGCGCGTTCCTGCTGTGGACCGCATGGAAGCAGGCCCAGGACGAGGGCGAAGACGAGGAAGACCGGGAAAACCCGCTCATTGCCAAGATCCGCAAGGTCATCCCGATGTCGGAGAAGTTCGACGGCGGCAAGCTCCGCACCACGGTGAACGGCAAGAAGGTCTTCACCCCCATGCTGATCGTGTTCATCACCATCGGCCTCACGGACCTGCTGTTCGCGGTGGACTCCATCCCGGCCATCTTCGGCCTGACGCAGAGCCCGTTCATCGTGTTCACCGCCAACCTGTTCGCCCTCATGGGCCTTCGCCAGCTGTACTTCCTGCTGGGCGGCCTGATGAACCGCCTGATCTACCTGAAGCACGCGCTGTCCTTCATCCTGGCGTTCATCGGCGTCAAGCTCGTGCTGCACGCCATGCACGTCAACGAGCTGCCGTTCATCAACGGCGGCCAGCACATCGAATGGGCTCCCGAGATCCCCACGTTCGTGTCCCTGGCCGTCATTGTCGGCACCATCATCATCGCGGTGATCGCCAGCCTGGTCAGCTCCAAGGCCAAGGTGGCGCACCTGGATCCGCGCCTGGAAGAAGACGCCCGCAAGAGCCACAGCGACGTCGACTAACGTCTCCCAGCCCGATATCAGCAGCAGTCCCGGCCACGCGAGCGGCCGGGACTGCTGCTCTTTAATTACCCCTTTGGGAGGCCGCCGCCGGGGACTATGCTCTGTCCATGGCCCCCACGGTGATGACCGACGACGATGTGCGGCGGGTGCAGCGGCGCACCGTCGCCCTGCTGGCAGCCGCCCAGGTCTTTGGCGGAATCGGCACGGGGGCAACAGTGTCCATTGGTTCGATCCTCGCTGTTGAACTGTCCGGCTCCAGCGCGTGGGCGGGCGCCGTGGCGACGGTCATGACCCTCGGGGCGGCGCTGGCCGCCCTGCCGCTCGCCTCGCTGGCGGACCGCAGGGGCCGGCGGATGGGCCAGGTGGCCGGCCTCTCCGCCGCCCTGGCCGGCACTGTACTGATGGTCCTGGCCGTGGTCACCGGGATCTTTGTCCTGCTCGTGCTGGGCGCCGCGGGCATTGGAGTGGGGACCGCCGCGAACCTGCAGGCCAGGTTCGCCGCCGTAGACCTCGCAGATGCCGAACATCGGGGCAGGGCCCTGTCCACCGTCGTCTGGGCAGTGACCGTAGGAGCCGTTGCCGGGCCTAACCTCATCCAGCCCGGCACCGTTGTGGGCCAGGCCGTAGGCCTGCCGCCGATAGCCGGGCCGTTCGTGATTTCAGGGGCCGGGCTCCTGATCGCCTGCGCACTGGTGCTTGCCGGGCTCCGGCCGGACCCGCTCCTGCTTGCCCGTGACCTCGCCTCCGCCGCTGAGACGGCACCGGGACCCGGGACGTCCCGGCAGCCAGGGCAGCAGCCTGCGCACCCTGGCACCTCGAGGCCGCCGGGATCGCTCAAGCGCGGACTGCAGGCAATCCGCGGCTCCCGCATGGCCCTCCTGGCTGTCGCCGCCGTCGTCGGGGCCCACGCCGTCATGGTGGGCGTTATGTCCATGACTCCGCTGCACCTGCAGCACCTCGTGGAAGGACCCGCGGCATCCCACGCCGGCCATACGGCGTCCGGCGATGTGCTGGTCATCATCGGCTTCACTATTTCCCTGCACATCGCCGGCATGTTCGCACTGTCTGCGGTCATGGGCTGGCTGACGGACAAGGCGGGCCGGACCGAGACCGTGATGATCGGCTGCATGCTGCTGATCACCGCTGTCCTTGTGGCGGGATTCGGGCAGGGATCCACCGCAGCCGTCGCGGTCGGCCTGGTGCTGCTGGGCATGGGCTGGTCCGCCGCGACCGTCTCCGGGTCCACCCTGCTGGCCGAGAGCGTCGGACAGGAATCCCGTGTGGTGGTGCAGGGCGTCTCGGACATGCTGATGGGCGCGGCGGGGGCAGTAGGGGGCGCGGTCTCCGGCCTGGTGCTCGGCTGGACCGGCTACCTGGGGCTGAACATGCTGGGCGGCGTGGTGGGCGCCCTCGTCCTGGCCGCAGCCTTCGTGACCCGCTTGGCGGGGCGCCGGGCCTCAGCGGCGGCCTGATCTCGCCATTCCCAGCAGGCGGCTGAAAATCCCTTCACCGTCATCGGCGATGCCGTCGTGGTGGAAATCACCGGTCTCCCAGACCTCGAGCCCGCGGACCGCGGCGGCCGTTTCCAGGGACAGCTTCCGGTCCACGTAGATGTCCTCGGAATAGACGGCCGCCGCCACCGGCACCCGGTTGGCGGCAAGCTGCCGGACATCGTAGAGCGGGCGCCAGTCCTGTTTCGCGGCGAGCAGCCCGGCCACCTCGTGGAGGGGCTGGAGGGCAGGATCCTGCTCGAAGTACCAGGGGTAGACCATCTCGCCGGTGAGCAGCAGCGGCTCCGCGTCGGGCGGAATTCCGGGTACTCCGCCAGTACGCGCCATGCCGACCAGTCGGTTGCCTGGCCCTGCGCGTAAATGGATTCATGCATCAGGGCATAGAGCGGGTTGGACCGGCGCGACGATGCCCTGCATCTGGTCAAGGAACGGGTCGGAGAGCCTCGGCCCCGCGGGGGTTTCGGTGAAGGCGTCCTCCAGCAGGTAGTGCAGGCTGTCCACCCTGGTGTTGCCGCCCAGGAAGGCGCCCAGCATCTGGAGGCGCTCCACGGTGAGGGGGCCGCCGTCGGGCAGGAACTCCGGCGTGGTCCGCAGGTGGCCTGCGATCCGCTCCAGCATGGTGCGGTCTTCCGGGTACCAGCTGAAGTACTCGGCGTTGCGCGCCGCCACCCGCTGGAAGGTGGCCCGGTAGACGTCGTCGGCGGGGCCGGTCAGGGGCGCCAGTCCGCCGGTGATGAGGACCTCCTTCAGTCCGCCGGGGGCAAGGGACAGGTAGGTCAGCGCACAGAAACCGCCGTAACTCTGGCCGAACACTGTCCAGGGTCCCGAACCGAGTGCCTTCCTGATCAGTTCAGCGTCGGCAATGATGGCATCCGCCCGGAAGTGCTCCAGGTAGGCAGCCTGCTCCGCCGCCGTGCCGCGCAGCGGCAGGGTGTTGCGGTCCACCGGGGTGGAGAGCCCGGTGCCGCGCTGGTCCAGCATCAGGATCCGGAACTCCTTCGCGGCAGCCTTGCCCAGCCGCCGAGGGAGCCGAACCTGTTGCCGCGGCCGCCCGGGCCGCCCTGCAGGAACAGCAGCCAGGGCAGGTTCTGCGCCGCATCCGCGCTGTGGGATGCCGAGACATACTCCCGGGCGAAGACCGTGATGGCCTCGCCGTCCGGTGCGGAGTGGTCAAGCGGCACGGTGAAGCAGTGCTCCACCGTGCGCATGCCCCGGAATTCGTGCCGGGCACGGACTTCGTGGCCTGCTTCAGCCATGGGCCGCTGCAGGGACGGCGGTGGCGGATGTGGCGCTGCCGAACTTTTCGAGGGCGTCACCGGTGAGCCTGAAAGTGGACCACCCGTCCATCGGGCGGGCCCCCAGGCGGCGGTAGAAGTTGATGGACGGCTCGTTCCAGTCCAGGACGCTCCACTCCACCCGGGCGTAGCCGTTCTCCACCGCCATGGCGGCAAGGTGCTGCAGGAGGGCCTTGCCGTGGCCCTCGCCGCGCGCCTCCGGGCTCACGTACAGGTCTTCCAGGTAGATGCCGTGCACGCCTTCCCAGGTGGAGTAGTTGAGGAACCAGAGCGCGAAGCCCTGGACGTCTCCGGCCTCGTTCTCGGCCATGGCGGCAAAGACGCGCGGGTTCTCACCGAAGAGGACCTGCCGCAGCATCTCCGGAGTGTTGCGGACGGCGTCCGGTTCCTTCTCGTAGTGGGCCAGTTCGTGGATCATGCGAAGGATCGCGGGCACGTCGTGTTCGGTTGCGGGGCGGATAACACTCATTGTTCGAGCTTACCGCCGGGCCCGTTCTGCCTGCTGCAGGCAAGGCCTGCGTCAGAGCCGGTTGACGTCCATGACCCGCACCACGGCGGTTCCGGTTTCGTCCGACGCCGCCAGGTCCACCTCGGCGGAGATGCCCCAGTCATGGTTCCGGGAAGGATCGTCGAAGATTTGCCGCACCTTCCACAGGCCGGCTTCCTCCGTGATGATGAGCAGCCCCGGGCCACGGGCATCGGGACCGGTCCCGATGTCGTCATGCTCGTCGAAGTAGTCGTCCAGGGCGTCTTCCCACCGGTCCCGGTCCCAGCCCGAACCAGCATCCAGTTCTCCCAGGGCCGCCGCGTCCTCGTCAGCGAACAGTTCAACGCGGCGGAACATCTCGTTGCGGACCATCACGCGGAAGGCCCGGATGTTCGAGGTGAGCGACGGCGGGGGAGGCGGCGGTGCGTCGTGCGGGGTGGGCATGGCCCCGGACGCCAGTTCCTCCCATTCATCCAGGAGGCTCGAGTCCACCTGGCGCACCATTTCGCCGAGCCAGGCGGTGAGGTCTTCGAGGTCCTCCCGCAGCATGTCCTGCGGCACGGTCTGCCGGAGTGCCTTGAAGGCGTCCGCAAGGTACCGCAGCACGATGCCTTCCGAGCGGGCCAGCCCGTAGAACTGCACGAACTCACCAAAGTTCATGGCGCGTTCGTACATGTCCCGCACCACGGACTTGGGCGCCAGTTCAAAGTCGCCCACCCAGGGGGCCGCCTTCCGGTAGACCTCGAAGGCTTCCCCGAGGATGTCCGCGAGCGGCTGCGGATAGGTGACCTCCTCCAGCATCGCCATCCGCTGGTCGTAGTCGATGCCGTCCGCCTTCATGGCAGCCACGGCTTCGCCCCGCGCCTTCTTCTGCTGCGCGGAAAGGATCTGGCGTGGCTTTTCCAGCGTCGCCTCGATCACGGACACAACGTCCAGGGCGTACGACGGCGACTCCGGGTCAAGGAGCTCCAGCGCAGCAAGTGCGAAGGGGGAGAGCGGCTGGTTGAGCGCGAAGTTCGGCTGCAGGTGGACGGTGAGGCGGACGCTGCGGCCGTCCGCTTCCTGCTGGTCCGCCGGGATCCGTTCCACCACCTCCGCAGCCAGCAGCTCGCGGTAGATGCCGAGGGCCTTCTTCATCAGCTGCAGCTGCGAGGAGCGGGGCTCGTGGTTCTCGGTCAGGAGCCGCCGCGCCGCCGCGAAGGGATCGCCGGGCCGCTCCATGAGGTTCATGAGCATGGCGTGGGTGACGGTGAAACTGGACGTGAGCGGATCCGGCACGGATTCGACCAGGCGCTTGTAGGTGGGTTCGCCCCAGGACACGAAGCCTTCGGGGGGCTTCTTCTTCACCACCTGGCGCAGCTTCTTCTGGTCGTCGCCGAACTTTGCCACGGCCTTCGCCATCGCCTTGACGTTTTCCGTCACGTGCTCGGGGGCCTGGACCACCACGGTCCCGGCGGTGTCGTAGCCCGCGCGGCCGGCACGTCCCGCGATCTGGTGGAACTCGCGTGAGTTGAGCAGCCGGGTGCGGACGCCGTCGTACTTGCTCAAAGCGGTGAGCAGCACGGTGCGGATGGGAACGTTGATCCCCACGCCCAGGGTGTCGGTGCCGCAGATGACCTTGAGCAGGCCGGCCTGGGCGAGCTGTTCCACCAGGCGCCGGTACTTGGGCAGCATGCCCGCGTGGTGCACGCCAATGCCGTGCCGGACCAGCCGGTTAAGTGTCTTGCCAAAGCCGGCGGCGAACCGGAAGTTCGCGATCAGCTCCGCGATCCTGTCCTTTTCCTCACGGGTGCAGACGTTGATGCTCATCAGCGTCTGGGCCCGGTCTATCGCCTCGATCTGGCTGAAATGGACCACATAGACGGGGACCTGTTTGGTGGTGAGAAGCTCTTCGAGCGTCTCGTGCACGGGGGTCTCGTGGTAGTAGAAGTGCAGCGGGATGGGCCGCTCGGCCGAACTCACCGTGGTGGTGGGGCGGCCGGTGAGGTCGGTCAGGCCTTTCTCGAACCGGGTAACGTCGCCCAGGGTGGCGGACATGAGCAGGAACTGGGCCTGCGGCAGTTCCAGCAGCGGCACCTGCCAGGCCCAGCCGCGCTGGGGATCAGAGTAGAAATGGAACTCGTCCATGATGACGGCGCCCAGCTCGGCTGCCGCGCCCTCACGCAGGGCCGTGTTTGCCAGGATCTCGGCGGTGCAGCAGATGATGGGTGCGTCCTGCTTGACTCCGGAGTCGCCGGTGATCATGCCGACGTTCTCGGCACCGAAGATGTCGCACAGGGCAAAGAACTTCTCTGACACCAGCGCCTTGATGGGTGCCGTGTAGTAGCTGCGCCGGCCCTGGGCCATGGCCTGGAAATGCGCGGCGATGGCAACCAGCGATTTCCCGGACCCGGTGGGGGTGGCCAGGATGACGTTGGCGCCCGTGGCCAGTTCCATGATGGCCTCGTCCTGCGCCGGGTACAGCGCCAGGCCGCGGCTTTCCGTCCATTCGACAAATCGGGTGTACAGGTCATCGGGATCGACGGCGGCGGAGGAGTTCCGGGGCAGATCGGTCATCTGGTCAACGAGTTTCATTGATTTCCAGCTTAGTGCCAGGGTGCTCCCGGAAATCCGCCGCATGCCCGGCTAGGCTTCGCGGTATCTGTGACACAACCAGGCAGCGGGGAAGCTTATGAAATGGGATCCGGCGATCTACGTCCAGTTTGGTGACTACCGGAACCGGCCGTTTTTCGACCTCACCGGCAGGATCATCGCGGACCGGCCGGAAAAGGTGGTGGACCTGGGCTGCGGCCCGGGAAACCTGACAGCCACGCTGGCCGGGCGGTGGCCGGAAGCCGAGGTGGTGGGCGTGGACTCGTCGGCGGAAATGCTGGACAAGGCAGGCACTGTGGCCGCCCGGCATCCGCGCCTGAGGTTCGAGCGGATCGACATCGCGGGCTGGATGCCGTCGGCGGAAACCGATGTGGTGGTCAGTAACGCCGCCCTCCAATGGGTGCCCGGCACCAGGACCTGATGCGGGAGTGGCTGGCCGCCCTGCGTCCCGGCGCCTGGTTCGGCATGCAGGTGCCGGGGAACTTCGGGGCGCCCTCCCACACATTGCTGCGGGACCTTGCAGCCTCGGCCCGCTGGGCACCGGAACTCGACGGCGTGCTGCGGGGCGGGGAATCGGTGGGGGAGCCGGCGGACTGACCTTAACATCCTGCTCGACGCGGGCTGCACCGCAGATGCCTGGGAAACCACGTACCAGCAGGTCCTGCCGGGCGATGACCCCGTCCTTGAGTGGGTCCGCGGCACGGCCCTGCGCCCCGTGCTTGCCGTCTTGTCACCGGACGGGGCAGGGAATTCGAAGCAGAGTATGCCGCGGCGCTCCGCACCGCCTACCCGCCGGGACGGCACGGCACGGTCTTCCCCTTCCGCCGGATCTTCGCGGTGGGGCGCAGAACCAGCACGTCCACTCGCAGGACAAGCTCTACTGAAGCGGTCACGCGTTTGACAAGAATAGTAAGTGATCTGCCTTACAATGAGCGTTGTGGCTGGTGGGGGACGGTTGCCGCCACCCCGCAGGTTTCCCGACCTTCTGGAGGTGCGTTGCTGATCCGACTCATGGGGCGGCTGCTCATGGCGCACAAAGGTTCCGTTGCCGCCGTCGTCCTCCTGCAACTGGTGCAGGCCGCCGCCAACCTCCTGCTCCCCACCATTAATGCGGCGATCATCGACGATGGCATCGTGCCAGGCAACACCCCGGTCATCCACCGCCTTGGCCTTGTCATGGCGGGAATTGCCGCGGTGCAGGCGGCCGCGGCCATCGGAGCAGGCTACTTCGGTGCAGCCACTGCCATGAAGCTTGGCCAGCAACTGCGGGCGGAGATCTTCCTGAAGATACAATCCCTGTCCTCGCGCGAGGTGGCCCGCTTTGGTACCCAGAGCCTCACCACCCGGGCAACGAATGACAGCCAGCAAATCCAGGCGTTCGCGCTCCTGGTGCTCACCATGCTGGTCGCCGGGCCTGCCATGGGCCTGGGCGGGGTCATCCTTGCCCTCCAGCAGGACGTGGGACTGTCCGGCGTCATCATCGTCATCGTGCCGCTGCTCGTGCTGATCATGTCCGCCATCGTGCGGCGCCTCATCCCGCTGTACCGCGAGGGGCAGGACCTGCTGGACCATGCCGGCGGCATCCTGCGGGAGCAGATCATGGGAGTAACCACCATCCGGGCCTTCGTGCGCCAGCAGCATGAGAAGGACCGCTTCGCCCGCGTCAACGGCGGCCTCACTGCCAACAACCTCCAGTCGGCCCTGCTCGTGGCCGCCATGCTGCCGATGATCATGCTGGTGGTGAACCTGTCCTCGGTGGCAATCGTGTGGTTCGGCGGGCAGCGCATCCAGGCCGGCCAGATGAACATCGGTGCGCTCACCGCGTTCATCGCCTACATCATGCAGATCCTGCTGGCCATCATGATGTCGATGTACGTCCTGATGACGGCGCCGCGGGCAGCTGTGTGCGCCGAACGGATCGGCGCGGTGCTGGACACCGAGCCTTCGGTGACGGATCCCGGGGAACGTGCCGGCCGCGTCCTTCCGGCGCTGCCCAGGACGGGCCCGGCAGGTCCGTCCCGCCGGGCGGCACCGTGGAGTTCACCGGCGTCGGCTTTTCCTATCCCGGGGCCGAGGCACCTGTCCTCGCCGGTGTCACCTTCACAGCGCTGCCCGGCACCACCACGGCCATCGTGGGATCCACGGGCAGCGGAAAGACCACCCTGCTGAACCTGGTCCCGCGCTTCCTCGACACCACCGAAGGCGCCATTACACTCGACGGCGTCAACATCAAGGACCTGCCCCTGGAAGTGCTGCGCGGCGCCATGTCCATAGTGCCGCAGCACTCACACCTGTTTTCCGGCAGCATCGCAGCGAACCTCCGGATGGCAGCACCCGGCGCCTCGGACGAGGAACTGTGGGAGGTCCTTGAAAAGGCGCAGACCATGCGTTTCATGAGCGAATTGCCCCTTGGCCTCGAAACGCCCGTGGGGCAGGGCGGAACCAAGCTGTCCGGGGGCCAGCGCCAACGGCTCTGCATAGCCCGTGCACTGCTCCGCAAATCATCCCTGTACCTTTTCGACGACAGCTTCTCGGCCCTCGACTACGACACGGACACGCGGCTGCGGCAGGTGCTGGACGCCGAACTGGCGGCCGCCAGCATCCTTGTCGTGGCCGAACGCGTCTCCACCGTCGAGTGTGCGGAGTTGATCCTGGTGCTCGACGGCGGCCAGGTGGTTGCGCAGGGCACGCACCGGGAGCTGCTGGAGACGTCGTCCACGTACCGGGAAATCGCGGAATCGCAGCTGGCCCTGGACGGCCCGCGGTGACAGTCCCTGCCGGCGCCGGGGCGGCAGACGCAGGTTTCCGGCCCACAGCCCGGCGGCTCCTGGGCTGCTGCGGCCGTTCCGGCGGCTGATGTTCGGCGCCGTGGCTGCCACCTGCGCGTTCGCCGGCCTGAACGTGGCCGCGCCCAAGTACCTGGGCGACGCCACGGATGTGGTGGTTGATGGTGTCTCCGGCGGCGGCATGGACCAGGACCGCCTGGTCCTGCTGCTCGCGGCAGTGGCGGTGATGTACGTCTTCGCGTCGCTGTTCAACTGGATCCAGGGCGCATTGACAGCACGTTCCGTCCAGGGGCTGATGTACAACATGAGGGCTGCCGTGGAGGACAAACTGCACCGGCTGCCCGCCGCCTACTACCGCGACAGCTCCCGCGGGGACCTCCTGAGCAGGGCCACCAACGACATCGACAACATCGCCCAGGCGCTGAACCAGCTCCTGACACAGCTGATCATGTCCGTCCTGATGCTGTCCGGTTCGCTCGCCATGATGCTCTGGATCTCTCCGCTGCTGGCTGCCATCGCCCTCGCCACCGTGCCGCTGTCCACCTGCATCACCGTTCTCATGGCCCGCAGGTCCCAGATGCATTACGCGCGGCAATGGACGGAAACCGGTGAGCTCAATGCGCACGCCGAGGAATTCATCACGGGCCATGAAGTCATCAAAGCTTTCGGATACCAGTCCCGGGCAGCCGGCGTTTTTGCGGGCAGCAACTCGCGGCTGGCCCGGGCGTCCACCAAAGCCCAGTTTTCAGCCGGCATCGTCCAGCCGCTCATGGTGCTGATGTCCAACCTGAACTACATCGCGGTGGCCGTCATCGGGGCCCTCCAGGTCATAGCGGGTGCCATGACCATCGGCGGAATCCAGGCATTCATCCAGTTCAGCCGGCTCTTCACCCAGCCGGTGGGACAGATCGGCGGCCTGCTTAATGTCATGCAGTCCTGCGCCGCGTCCGCCGCCCGCGTTTTTGACCTGCTGGACGCAGCGGAGGAGGCTGCCGCCCCTGACGCCGCCGCAGGACTGCCGGCGCCCGGCGGACCGATCGAGTTCGACGACGTGACGTTCGGCTACCCGGGCTCGTCCCCGGCCGTCCGCAACCTTTCGTTCAGGGTGGAGCCCGGGCAGACGGTGGCCGTCGTGGGCCACACCGGAGCAGGGAAAACCACGGTGGTGAACCTCCTGATGCGTTTCTATGACCCAACCTCGGGCCGGATCACCATCGGCGGAACCGATACCGCCTTGATGGACCGGGACCGGCTGCGTGCACAGTTCGGCGTGGTGCTCCAGGACGCCTGGCTGTTCGGGGGCACCATCCGCGAGAACATCGCCTACGGCCTGCCGGGCGCCACCGAGGCCGGCATCCTCGCCGCGGCAGAGGCCAGCCATGTTGACCGTTTTGTCCGGGCACTGCCGGACGGATACGACACCGTGCTCGAGGACGGGGGTGAACCCCTCAGCCGGGGCCAGCGCCAGCTCGTCACCATTGCCCGGGCGCAGCTGGCAGGCCGCGCCGTCCTGGTCCTGGACGAGGCAACGAGCTCCGTGGACTCCAGGACCGAACTGATGATCCGGCAGGCCACACAGCAGCTGAGGCAGGGCCGGACCAGTTTCGTGATTGCCCACCGTTTGGCCACCGTACGGAACGCTGATCTAATTTTGGTCATGGACCACGGACGCATCGTCGAGCACGGCACGCACCAGAACCTCCTGGCGGCCAACAGCTACTACGCCCGGCTCTGACTACGCCCAGTTTGCTGCCCGTCCAGGCCGCGCCGGGGTCCTCGAGGCGGGCCGGTGAGGTCTGTCCCCGACTTCCCCGGGACCTGGAAGCCCAACACCGCCAGCACGGTAGCGCTGTACGAGCAACTAAGGCTCCGCATCATCCACCTGGCCGACAGCGGTGCGCTGCCCCCGGGCACGAGGCTCCCTGCCGTCCGGGTCCTGGCCGAAAGCCTCGACGTGGCCCCGCACACGGTGGCGCGGGCGTACAAGGAGCTGGAGGCGGCCGGCGTCGTGGCAACCCGCGGCCGGAACGGGACCGTGGTCAGCGCACGTGATGAACGTCTCAGCGGGCTCTCCGCGGCCGCCGCGGCCTACGCCGAAGCCGCCAAGTCGCAGGGGGCAACGTTTGCCGAAGCCGTGAAGCTGCTGGCGGCAGCCTACGACGCCGGCTAGGGCCCTGGCGGGTGGCGGTTTCGAAGAAGTTTTCGATTAGCATTATTGGGTGCCTAAAGCCTTAGCTGAAGAAACCGCCATCGAACCCACCTCCGTCACCGAGCCCTCCACCGGCATTGTGCAGCGCCACGACCTGTCACGGCTGGTGGTGAAGGGCGCCCGCGAACACAACCTGCGGAACGTGGACCTGGACCTGCCGCGCGATGCGATGATCGTCTTCACCGGCCTGTCAGGCTCGGGCAAGTCCTCGCTGGCGTTCGACACGATCTTCGCCGAAGGCCAGCGCCGCTACGTCGAATCGCTCTCCGCGTACGCCCGCCAGTTCCTCGGCCAGGTGGACAAGCCGGACGTCGACTTCATCGAAGGCCTGTCACCGGCCGTTTCCATCGACCAGAAGTCCACCAGCAAGAACCCGCGCTCCACCGTTGGCACCATCACCGAGATCTACGACTACATGCGCCTTCTTTGGGCACGCGTGGGCCGGCCGCACTGCCCCGTCTGCGGCGAGCCCGTTGCCAAGCAGACACCGCAGCAGATCGTCGACCAGCTGCTCGAGCTGGACGAAGGCACCCGCTTCCAGGTCCTTGCCCCGGTGGTGCGCGGGCGCAAGGGCGAGTTCGTGGACCTCTTCAAGGAACTCAGCGCCAAGGGCTACTCCCGGGCGCGGGTGGACGGCGACCTCGTCCAGCTGAGCGATCCGCCCAAGCTGGGCAAGCAGTTCAAGCACACCATCGAGGTGGTGGTGGACCGGCTGGTGGTCAAGGAAGGCATCAGCCAGCGGCTCACGGACTCCATCGAAACCGCGCTGGGGCTGGCTGAGGGCCGCGTCCTGGCGGAGTTCGTGGACCTTGAAGCGGATGATCCCGGACGCATCCGCGCGTTCTCCGAGAACCTCGCCTGCCCAAATGAGCATCCGCTGGCCATCGACGAGATCGAGCCCCGGTCCTTCTCCTTCAACAACCCCTTCGGCGCGTGCGCGGCCTGCAGCGGCATCGGCACCAAGCTCGAAGTGGACGAGGAACTGATCGTTCCGAACCCGGAGCTCTCGCTGTCCGAGGGCGCCATCGCCCCCTGGTCGATGGGAACTGCCACCACCGAATACTGGAACCGGCTCCTCGAGGGCCTGGCGAAGGAACTCGGATTCTCGATGGACACCCCGTGGGAGAAACTGGGCAAGGACGTCCGCCAGACCGTCCTGCACGGCAAGGACCACAAAGTGGTGGTGCAGTACCGCAACCGCTTCGGCCGGGAACGCAAGTACAGCACCGGATTCGAAGGTGCCATCCAGTACGTTCACCGCAAGCACGGCGAAACCGACTCCGACTGGGCACGCGACCGGTATGAGGAGTACATGCGGCAGATTCCCTGCCCTGCCTGCAACGGTGCGCGCCTGAATCCTGCGTCCCTGTCGGTGCTCATCAACGGCAAGTCCATTGCCGAAGTTGCTGCCCTTCCCATGCGTGATTGCGCCGCGTTCCTGGACAACCTCGTCCTGACCGGCCGCGAAGCCCAGATCGCGCACCAGGTCCTCAAGGAAATCCAGGCGCGCCTGACGTTCCTCCTGGACGTTGGGCTGGAGTACCTGAACCTTGAGCGCCCGTCTGCCACGCTGTCGGGCGGCGAGGCGCAGCGCATCCGGCTGGCCACCCAGATCGGTTCCGGCCTGGTGGGCGTGCTCTATGTCCTGGACGAGCCGTCCATCGGCCTGCACCAGCGCGACAACCGGCGGCTCATCGACACCCTCACCCGGCTCCGCGACATGGGCAACACCCTGATCGTGGTGGAGCACGACGAGGACACCATCCACGTCGCCGACTGGATCGTCGACATCGGACCCGGCGCCGGTGAGCACGGCGGCCAGGTGGTGCACTCCGGTTCCTACAAGGAGCTCCTGGAGAACACCGCGTCCCTGACCGGCGACTACCTGTCCGGGCGCAAGAGCATCGATGTTCCCAAGAAGCGGCGCAAGTACGACAAGAAGCGCGAGCTCAAGGTGGTGGGTGCCCGCGAGAACAACCTCAACAACGTTGACGCTGCTTTCCCGCTCGGGCTCTTTACGGCGGTGACCGGGGTGAGCGGCTCCGGCAAATCCACCCTGGTGAACGAGATCCTGTACAAGGTGCTGGCCAACAAGCTCAACGGCGCCAAGCAGGTGGCAGGGCGCCACAAGACCGTCCAGGGCCTTGAGCACCTGGACAAGGTGGTCCACGTGGACCAGAGCCCCATCGGGCGCACGCCGCGCTCCAACCCCGCCACCTACACGGGCGTTTTCGACAACATCCGCAAGCTCTTCGCCGAGACCTCTGAAGCCAAGGTCCGCGGCGACCTTCCCGGTCGGTTCTCCTTCAACGTCAAGGGCGGGCGCTGCGAGGCCTGCTCCGGCGACGGCACGCTCAAGATCGAGATGAACTTCCTGCCGGACGTCTACGTCCCCTGCGAGGTCTGCCACGGGGCCCGGTACAACCGGGAAACCCTGGAGGTGCACTACAAGGGCAAGACCATCGCCGAGGTCCTCAATATGCCCATCGAGGAGGCCGCGGAATTCTTCGCTGCGTTCTCGCCCATCGCGCGGCACCTGAACACCCTGGTGGACGTGGGCCTGGGCTACGTCAGGCTCGGCCAGCCGGCCACCACCCTCTCCGGTGGTGAGGCGCAGCGCGTCAAGCTGGCGGCAGAGCTGCAGAAGCGGTCCAACGGCCGGAGCGTATACGTGCTGGATGAACCCACCACCGGCCTGCACTTCGAGGACATCCGCAAGCTGCTGCTGGTCCTGCAGGGCCTGGTGGACAAGGGCAACACCGTCATCACCATCGAGCACAACCTGGACGTCATCAAGAGCGCGGACTGGATCGTGGACCTTGGCCCGGACGGCGGCTCCGGCGGCGGGCAGATTGTCGCCACAGGCACGCCAGAGCAGGTGGCGACGTCCACCACCAGCCATACGGCCACGTTCCTGGCCGAAATCCTGGGCTAGGGCAGGAGAAATATTCCACTGCGGGCATGCGAGTTTCAGGCACTGCTGCTGACGTGAGAAACTAACCCGGTGACTTCAACAACAGTGCCCGTGATCTTTGACCTGGACGGCACTCTTGTCGATCCGGCCGGTGGAATAACAGACGGAATTGCGGCGGCCCTCACCGCGGTAGGGCTTCCCGTTCCCGGCCAGGACCTGCTCGAAGCCATGATCGGCCCCAAGCTCAGCGATTCGCTGCTCAACGTGGCACAGGTGCCCGCCCGCCATCTGGACGAGGTTATCCGCCGGTACCGCGAGCACTACGTGGCCACCGGCATCGCCCAAAGCCGGCTGTACCCGGGCGTCCGCGAAGTTTTGGAATCCTTCGCGGCCGCCGGGAAGCCGGTGGCCGTGGCCACGCAGAAACCGCAGAACCTTGCCCGAAAGGTCCTGGCGCACCACGGCATTGACGGGCTGTTCCTCAGCATCCGCGGCTCGGCCGACGACGAGACGGCCATCGAAGGCGTGCCGATGGGAAAGACGGAAATCATCGCCGCCGCCCTCGAGGACCTGGACACCCGGCACGCCCTGATGGTGGGGGACCGCGCCCAGGACGTCTCCGGAGCCATTGCCAACGGACTCGACTGCATCGGCGTTGCCTGGGGATTCGCTCCCGACGGCGAACTGGAGAATGCCGGTTCCGTGGCGGTCGTGCACACGGCCGAAGAACTGGTGAACGTCATCGACCGGCTGCAGGCCATCCACAGTGCAGCCATGAGCGAGGTGACAAACGATGGAAATGTTTGAAGCGGTCCGCTGGACCACGCGGAGCCTGATCGCCGGCACCTGCCGGCCCACCGTCGTCGGCATTGAAAACGTCCCCACCGACGGCCCCTTCATCGTGGCACCCAACCACCTGTCCTTCTTCGACAGCGTCATCGTCCAGGCCCTGATGCCGCGGCCGGTGGCTTTCTTCGCCAAGGCCGAGTACTTCACCACCGGCGGGATCAAAGGCAAGGTCATGAAGGCCTTCTTCGAGTCCGTGGGCTCCATTCCCGTGGAGCGCGGCGAGCAGGCAGCGAGTGTCCAGGCACTCAAGACCCTCCTGGATATCCTCGAGTCCGGCCGCGGCATCGGCATCTACCCCGAGGGCACGCGCTCCCGGGACGGCATCCTTTACCGCGGACGCACCGGGGTGGGTTGGCTTGCGCTGACCACCGGGGCGCCGGTAATCCCCGTGGGCCTGGTTGGCACGGAGAACCTGCAGCGCGCCGGCGAGAAAGGCGTGCGGCCCCAGCACTTCACCATGAAGGTGGGGGAGCCGCTGTACTTCGACAAGACCGGCCCGGACCACTCGCTGCCGGCCCGGCGCGAGGTGACAGACCGGATCATGGATGCCATCGCGGAACTCAGCGGCCAGGAGCGGTCCACCAGCTACAACCAAAGCAAAGCGGTCGACTAGTCCGGCGGTACGGCAGTGGGTTCTGCCCGGCTGGCAAAGCCAGCGGGTACGGCTCAGTAGAATGGATAAGTGGCAAATCCAGCAAGTTACCGGCCCAGGACGGGTGAAATCCCCACCAACCCGGGGGTCTACCGGTTCCGCGACCCCCACGGCCGGGTCATCTACGTCGGCAAGGCCAAAAGCCTCCGTTCCCGGCTGAACTCCTACTTCGCCAACCCGGCAGGGCTGCTGCCCAAGACTTACGCCATGGTCCATGCGGCCAGCAGCGTGGAGTGGACGGTGGTGGGCAGCGAGCTGGAGTCGCTGCAGCTGGAATACACCTGGATCAAGGAATTCAAGCCCCGGTTCAACGTGGTGTTCCGGGATGACAAGACGTACCCGTACCTTGCCGTGACCATGGGGGAGAAGTACCCGCGGGTCCAGGTCATGCGGGGCGACAAGAAGAAGGGCACCCGCTACTTCGGTCCGTACACCGCGGGGGCCATCAGGGAAACCATGGACACCCTGCTCCGGGTGTTCCCGGTCCGCAGCTGCAGCGCAGGGGTGTTCAAGCGCGCCGAAGCCACCGGCCGGCCCTGCCTTTTGGGCTACATCGACAAATGCTCGGCCCCGTGCGTAAGCCGCATTTCGCCCGAGGACCACCGCTCCCTGGCCGAGGACTTTTGCGCCTTCATGGGCGGCGAGGCCAAGCGCTTTATCGCCAAGCTGGAAAAGCAGATGGCGGACGCCGTGGCCGAGCTTGACTACGAGCACGCCGCCAGGATCCGGGACGACATTGCCGCGCTCCGTAAAGTCTTCGAACGCAATGCCGTGGTGCTCTCGGAGGACACGGACGCGGACATCTTCGCGCTCCACGAAGACGAGCTCGAGGCCGCGGTGCAGGTGTTCCACGTCCGCGGCGGCAGGATCCGTGGCCAGCGCGGCTGGGTGGTCGAGAAAGTGGAGGACTTCACCACACCTGACCTCGTGGAGCACCTCCTGCAGCAGGTCTACGGCAACGACGGCGACAGCCACGGCAGGCTGCCCCGCGAGGTGCTGGTACCCGTGGAGCCCAGCAACGCGGGGGAACTGGCCGATGGCTCGGCGGAATCCGGGGCGCCAAAGTGGACATCCGGGTACCGCAGCGTGGCGACAAGGCCGCCCTCATGACCACCGTCCGTGAAAACGCCGAACATGCACTGAAGCTGCACAAGACGCGCAGGGCGGGGGACCTCACGGTCCGCTCGCAGGCCCTCCAGGAACTCCAGGAAGCGCTGGACCTGCCGGTGCCGCTGCTGCGGATCGAGTGCTTCGACGTCTCCCACGTCCAGGGAACCAATGTGGTGGCCTCCATGGTGGTGGTGGAGGACGGCCTGCCAAAGAAATCCGACTACCGGAAGTTTTCCGTCACCGGGCCCGCGGCCGCCGATGACACGGCCGCCATGCACGACGTCCTCACCCGGCGGTTCCGCCACTACCTGCAGGACAAGTCGGCCCAGGTGGACGAATCATTGCTGGCCCCCGATCCGGGAGAGGCGGAACAGCCGGTGCCCGGGCAGCAGGCGGCGCCCCTGGACAGCACCGTGCAGGACAGCACGCTCCAGGACAGTGCCTTGCAGGACACCACCACGCCCGCCCCGCGGGCGAAGTTCGCCTATCCGCCCAACCTGGTGGTGGTCGACGGCGGCAAGCCGCAGGTCAACGCCGCCGCCCGGGCCCTCGCGGACCTCGGCATCGACGATGTGTACGTGGTGGGCCTTGCCAAGCGCCTCGAAGAGGTCTGGCTGCCGGACAGCGACTTCCCCGTGATCCTTCCCCGGACGTCACAGGGGCTGTACCTGCTGCAGCGCATCCGCGACGAAGCCCACCGCTTCGCCATCACGTTCCACCGGCAGAAGCGCGGCAAGGCGATGACGGTATCGGCGCTGGACGGAGTTCCCGGGCTGGGCGCGTCCAAGCGCAAGGCGCTGCTGGCCCACTTCGGGTCCGTCAAGGGGGTCAAGGCCGCCTCCGCCGAAGAGCTCTCGCAGGCCAAGGGCATTGGCCCTGCGCTGGCCAGCGCCATTGTGAACCACTTCGCCACGGGCGACCGGGCTGCGGCAACGGTGCCCGCCATCAACATGTCCACCGGCGAAATCATCGAAACTTAGCTAGGGTAAGGGGCGGGGTTTGCGCCGGGTGCGCCCCTGGATGGCAACAACAGAAACGGGGCGGACTTAATGGCAGACACGACGGCGGAATCCGGAGCCGGGCAGGACGGGATGCAGCCCGTCAAGCCGCTCGAAGCGGAGCTGCTGGTGGTCACCGGAATGTCCGGAGCCGGCCGGAGCACCGCCGCCGACGCGCTGGAGGACCACGGCTGGTACGTAGTGGAGAACCTGCCGCCGCAGATGCTGGGCACCCTGGCCGAGCTCGTCTCCCACGCCCCGCAGTCCATCCCGCGGCTCGCCGTCGTGATCGACGTCCGCAGCAAGGGGCTCTTCGCTGATATCCGCGCCGCCCTCGGTGCCCTCGCCGCCAGCGGCGTCACCTTCCGGGTCCTGTTCCTGGACGCCAGCGACAACGTCCTGGTCCGTCGCTTCGAACAGGGACGCCGGCCGCATCCGCTGCAGGGCGGCGGCCGCATCCTGGACGGCATCGCCGCCGAACGCGAGCTGCTGCAGGAACTGCGCGACAGCTCCGACGTCGTCCTGGACACGTCCGGGTACAACGTCCACGGGCTGGCCACAGCCATCACGGAACTCTTCAGCGAAACCGGCCCGGTGGCGCTCCGGCTGAATATCATGAGCTTCGGCTTCAAGTACGGCCTGCCCGTCGACGCCAACTACGTGGCAGACGTCCGGTTCATCCCCAACCCGCACTGGGTTCCGCAGCTGCGCCCGCACACCGGGCTGGACAAGGACGTCAGCGACTATGTGCTGGAGGCGGAAGGCGTCAAGAACTTCGTCGACCGGTACGTCATGGCCCTGGAGCCCGTCCTGGACGGATACCGGCGCGAAAACAAGCACTACGCCACCATTGCCGTGGGCTGCACCGGCGGAAAACACCGCTCGGTTGCGGTCGCCGTCGAACTGTCCAAGAAACTCGCCCAATACCCCCGGGTCACCGTGACCACCACGCACCGGGATCTGGGCCGCGAATAATGGCGCTGTTCACCGGCGCGCTGCCGCTGGTTCCGCCTGCGTCCGGAACCGGAGCCAGCCAGCACGACAAAGGTCCCAACGTTGTCGCGCTCGGCGGCGGCCACGGCCTCTCCGCCTCCCTTTCGGCGCTGCGCCTCCTCACGTCCGAACTGACCGCCGTCGTGACGGTGGCGGACGACGGCGGATCGTCAGGGCGCCTGCGCGAAGAGTACGGCGTCCTCCCGCCCGGGGACCTGCGGATGGCCCTGTCCGCGCTCTGCGACGACACGGACTGGGGCCGGACCTGGCGCGACGTGATGCAGCACCGCTTCCGTCCCGGCAAGGGCCCGGGCGGTTCGCTGGACGAGCACGCCATGGGGAACCTGCTGATCGTCACCCTGTGGGAACTGCTGGGGGACACGGTGGCCGGGCTGAAGTGGGCCGGTGCGCTGCTGGGCGCACGCGGCCAGGTCCTTCCCATGTCCACCGAGCCACTGACCATCGAAGGGGACGTCCGGGTCACCGCGCCGGACGGCGCCTCCGCCCTGCAGACCATCCGCGGGCAGGCGCGCTGCGCCGTGGCGGGCTCGCTGGAACACGTCCGGCTCCTGCCTGAGGCTGCCCCTGCCTGCACCGAAGCGCTCACGGCGATCGAACTGGCCGACTGGGTCATCCTGGGCCCGGGCTCCTGGTACACCTCAGTGCTGCCGCACCTGCTGCTGCCGGAAATGCGCCAGGCGCTCTGCAGCACCCCGGCCAAACGCTGCCTCACCATGAACCTCGCCACGGACACCAAGGAGACGTCGGGCATGACGGCCGCAGACCATCTCGACGTGCTGCGGCGCTACGCCCCGGAGTTCACGGTGGACGTTGTCCTGGCCGATCCCGCGTCGGTGCCGGACCGGCAGGAGTTCGAGTGGGCCGCCGCAATGATCGGGGCCGAGGTTGTCTTGGGTAAAGTAGGGGCGTCGGGACGCCGGCCCGTCCACGATCCCCTGCGTCTGGCGACGGCGTACCAGGACATTTTTGGGAACAGTTAGGAAGGTGCCATGGCACTGACAGCATCGGTCAAGGAAGAACTGTCCCGTCTGGACATCAAAAAGTCATCGGTGCGCAAGGCCGAAGTCTCAGCAATGCTTCGTTTCGCCGGCGGGCTGCACATCATCTCCGGCCGGATCGTCATCGAAGCCGAAGTGGACCTGGCATCCACGGCCCGGCGCCTGCGCGCCGCTATCGCCGAGGTCTACGGGCACCAGAGCGAAATCATCGTCGTATCCGCCGGGGGACTGCGCCGCGCCAGCCGCTACGTGGTCCGCGTGGTGCGCGACGGCGAAGCGCTGGCCCGGCAGACCGGCCTCCTGGACGGCCGCGGCCGGCCTGTGCGCGGGCTGCCCTCCGCCGTCGTCAACGGGTCCGCCGCGGATGCCGAAGCGGTGTGGCGGGGCGCGTTCCTTGCCCACGGCTCGCTCACCGAGCCCGGCCGGTCCTCCTCGCTGGAGGTCACCTGCCCCGGCCCGGAATCCGCCCTGGCACTGGTGGGGGCCGCGCGCCGGCTGGACATCCAGGCCAAGGCGCGGGAAGTCCGCGGCGTGGACCGCGTGGTCATCCGCGACGGCGATACCATCGCCGCCCTCCTCACCCGCATGGGCGCCCACGATGCGCTGATGGTCTGGGAGGAGCGGCGCATGCGCAAGGAAGTCCGCGCCACCGCCAACCGCCTTGCCAACTTCGACGACGCCAACCTGCGCCGCTCGGCCCAGGCTGCGGTGGCCGCCGGTGCCCGTGTGGAGCGTGCCCTCGAGATCCTGGGCGACGACGTCCCCGAGCACCTGAAGTACGCCGGTGAGCTGCGCGTGGCCCACAAACAGGCCAGCCTGGACGAACTGGGCCGCCTGGCCGACCCGGTCATGACCAAGGACGCGATCGCCGGACGCATCCGCCGCCTCCTGGCCATGGCGGACAAGCGCGCCGCTGACCTCGGCATTCCCGGTACGGACGCCAATGTGACGCCCGAAATGCTGGACGAGTGACCGACCCATAGAATCAAAAAGATTCCGGGCGCCAGCCGCCCGGATGCATAATCCGAGAGTTACCAACCGGACCGAGCGTCCACGATATTGGAGGATTTTGTGACCGAGTACGTATTGCCTGAACTCAGCTACGACTACGCCGCCCTTGAACCGCACATCTCCGCGCGGATCATGGAGCTGCACCACAGCAAGCACCACGCCGCCTACGTTGCTGGCGCCAACAACGCCCTGGCCCAGCTGGCCGAAGCCCGCGAGAAGGGCGACTTCGCCAACATCAACAGGCTCTCCAAGGACCTCGCGTTCCACACCGGCGGGCACATCAACCACTCCGTCTTCTGGAACAACCTGTCCCCGGACGGCGGCGACAAGCCCGAGGGTGAGCTGGCTGCCGCCATCGACGACGCCTTCGGCTCCTTCGACGCCTTCCGCGCCCAGTTCTCCGCCGCCGCACTCGGCCTGCAGGGATCGGGCTGGGGCTTCCTGGCCTACGAGCCCATCGGCGGCAACCTGGTCATCGAGCAGCTCTACGACCAGCAGGGCAACACGGCACTGGGCACCACCCCGCTGCTGATGCTCGACATGTGGGAGCACGCCTTCTACCTGGACTACGTCAACGTCAAGGCCGACTACGTCAAGGCGTTCTGGAACATCGTGAACTGGGCCGACGTCGCCAAGCGCTTCGAGGCAGCACGCACCAACGCCACCGGACTCATCACCCTCCCGTAGTGACCCGCGCTACACGCGCTTGTTACAAACTTCACATTCGGACTTAAATGGGCTGCGATGTGGACCGTCCGCCCCCGCACTTGCGGGGGCGGACCCAGTTAAACGTAAGATAGGTCACGGAAGGCGGTTAGCCTTCAGCAATGAGGCTGGTCGCCCTCCGTATGTAAATCATCTCTGCCCAATGGCGTGCGGGATCTGTTAGTTGGCTTGAACGCCCGCTCAACTAGTAGTGCTTCTAAAAGCACCAAGGAGACTGAAAAAGTGACGACCCGTATTGGTATTAACGGCTTTGGCCGCATCGGCCGCAACTACTTCCGCGCAGCACTGGCACAGGGCGCGGACCTCGAGATCGTAGCCGTCAACGACCTCACCAGCCCCGAGGCCCTGGCGCACCTGTTCAAGTACGATTCCGTGGGCGGCCGCCTGAAGGAAACCATCGAGGTCAAGGACGGCAACATCGTCGTCAACGGCAACGTCGTCAAGGTCCTGGCAGAGCGCGATCCCGCCAAGCTTCCCTGGGGCGAGCTGGGCGTGGACATCGTCATCGAATCCACCGGCTTCTTCACCAAGGCCGCCGACGCGCAGAAGCACATCGACGCCGGCGCCAAGAAGGTCCTGATCTCCGCTCCGGCTTCGGACGAGGACATCACCATTGTTATGGGTGTCAACCACAACCTGTACGACAACGCCACCCACAACATCATTTCCAACGCGTCCTGCACCACCAACTGCCTGGGCCCGCTGGCCAAGGTGGTCAACGATGAATTCGGCATCGAGCGGGGCCTCATGACCACGGTCCACGCCTACACCGCCGACCAGAACCTGCAGGACGGCCCGCACAAGGACCTGCGCCGTGCCCGCGCCGCCGCCATCAACATGGTGCCCACCTCCACCGGTGCCGCCAAGGCCATCGGCCTGGTCCTGCCGGAGCTGAAGGGCAAGCTGGACGGCTACGCCATCCGCGTTCCCGTGCCCACCGGTTCCGCCACCGACCTCACCGTCACCGTCTCCCGCGAGACCACCGTGGAAGAAGTCAACGCCGCCCTCAAGCGCGCTGCGGAGTCCGAGGAACTGCAGGGCTTCCTGACCTACACGGAGGAGCCCATCGTGTCTTCCGACATCGTCGGAGACCCCGCATCGTCCATCTTCGACGCCGGACTGACCAAGGTCATCGGCAACCAGGTCAAGGTTGTTTCCTGGTATGACAACGAATGGGGCTACTCGAACCGCCTCGTCGACCTTACGGAGCTTGTCGCGTCCAAGCTGGGCTAGGGTTAGACACATGACATCACACACCCTCAACGAACTTCTCGCTGAAGGTGTCCGCGGGCGGTACATTCTGGTTCGTAGTGACCTGAATGTGCCGCTCGACGGCTCTACAGTCACTGACGACGGCCGCATCAAGGCCTCACTTCCAGTGCTGTCAAAGCTCACGGACGCCGGTGCCCGCGTGCTGGTAACAGCCCACCTTGGCCGCCCCAAGGGCGCCCCCCGAGGAGAAGCACTCCCTCCGCCCCGCAGTGGACCGGCTGGCCGAACTTGCCGGCTTCAAGGTCACCCTGGCGGGGACACCGTTGGCAGTTCCGCCAAGGAAGCCGCGGCGTCGCTGCAGGACGGCGAAGCCCTGGTTCTGGAGAACGTCCGGTTCGACGCCCGCGAAACCAGCAAGGACGACGCCGAGCGCGGCGCCTTCGCTGACGAGCTGGTGGCGCTGACCGGTGACAACGGCGCCTACGTGGACGACGCTTTTGGAGCCGTGCACCGCAAGCACGCCAGCGTGTACGACGTCGCCACCCGGCTTCCGTCGTACCTGGGCGACCTGGTGCACACCGAGGTGGAGGTCCTGCGCAAGCTCACGGCCGATACCCAGCGTCCCTACGTTGTAGTGCTCGGCGGATCCAAGGTTTCGGACAAGCTGGCGGTCATCGACAACCTGATCGGCAAGGCTGACACCATCCTGGTGGGTGGCGGCATGCTGTTCACCTTCCTCGCAGCGGCAGGCCACAAGGTGGCTTCCAGCCTGCTCGAGGAGGACCAGATTCCCGTGGTCCAGGACTACCTGAAGCGCGCCTCGGACGCCGGCACCCAATTCGTGGTGCCCACCGACGTCGTGGTGGCGGAGAAGTTCGCGGCTGACGCTGCGCACGAGACCGTGGCCGCGGACGCCATCGAGGACAGCAGCTTCGGCGCCCAGGGCATCGGCCTGGACATTGGCCCGGACTCGGCCGCTGCCTTCGCCAGCCGGATCAAGGGAGCCAAGACGGTCTTCTGGAACGGCCCGATGGGGGTCTTCGAATTCGAAGCGTTCTCCGCCGGAACCCGCGCCATTGCCCAGGCCCTCACCGAAACCGAAGCGTTCACGGTGGTGGGCGGCGGCGACTCCGCGGCTGCCGTCCGCACCCTTGGGTTCGCAGATGACCAGTTCGGCCACATCTCAACCGGTGGCGGCGCCAGCCTGGAATACCTCGAAGGCAAGGAACTCCCCGGCCTCAGCGTCCTGGACCGCTAGGCAGTACCCCACCTTCCAGTCCTCAGGCCGGCAGGTTGCCCGCGCGGCAGCCTGCCGGCCGATCACTTATCAAGACTTTTTGGAGATTACGTGACTTCGTCTACGAATGGCGCTTTCGACCGCAAGCCCTTCATCGCGGGCAACTGGAAAATGAACATGGACCACGTGCAGGGCATTACCCTCCTGCAGAAGCTGGCCTGGACCCTTTCAGATGCCAAGCACGACTACAGCCGCGTCGAGGTAGCTGTTTTCCCGCCGTTCACCGACCTCCGCGGTGTCCAGACGCTGGTCCAGGGCGACGACCTGGACATCGCCTACGGCGGCCAGGACCTGTCGCAGTTCGATTCCGGCGCCTACACCGGGGACATCTCCGGCCAGTTCCTCAACAAGCTCGGGTGCAAGTACGTGCTGGTGGGCCACAGCGAACGGCGCACCATCCACAACGAATCCGACGACGTCCTCAACGCCAAGGTCAAGGCCGCCTTCAAGCATGGCGTCACGCCCGTCCTGTGCGTCGGAGAGGGCCTGGAGGTCCGCCAGGCCGGCACGCACGTGAACCACACCCTGGAGCAGCTGCGCGCCGGCGTCGCGGGCCTGACCAGCGAGCAGGCAGCAGAGCTCGTCGTTGCCTACGAGCCCGTCTGGGCCATTGGCACCGGTGAAGTTGCCGGACCGGAGGACGCACAGGAGATGTGCGCCGCCATCCGCGCCGAGCTCGCCTCGCTGTTCGATGCCGATGTCGCTGCCAAGACCCGCCTGCTCTACGGCGGATCGGTCAAGGCCAACAACGCCGCCGCCATCCTGAAGGAGCGCGACGTCGACGGCCTGCTGGTGGGTGGCGCAAGCCTCGATCCTGCCGAGTTTGCTAATATTGTCAGGTTCGAGAGTCACCTGGTGGCGGACTAGTCCGTCCCGCAGCGCACGCTCCCGCAATCCCAACTTCCTGAAAGGCCGTCGTGGACGTTCTTCATGTCATCCTGCAGATCCTCCTGGGCATCACCAGCCTCCTGCTGACGCTGCTCATCCTCCTCCACAAGGGACGGGGCGGCGGTCTGTCGGACATGTTCGGCGGCGGAATGAGTTCGGGCCTGAGCTCCTCCGGCGTGGCCGAGCGGAACCTGAACAGGTTCACCGTGATCCTGGGTGTCACCTGGGCATCGTCATCATCGCCCTGGGCCTGATCATGCGGTTCAGCGGCGGCGACTCCTGATTCTCTTCGGCTGAGGCGCACCGGCGGGCACTCCCGTCCGGCGGATCTGCCTACTAAACTGTGGCTGTCGGTTCCCGACAGCCACAGTTTTTGTTTAAGCCAGGCATTTCGAGGCAGGAGTTCCGGTGGTCCATCCAGCATCAGGCTTCCGCGGTACCCGTGCAGGCGTCACCGCAGGATCCGGTTCCAGCCTCCAGTCCGGCGAGGACCATGGCGCCCCCCTGCCGCGGATCAAAGTGTCCTACTGGTGCGCTAAGGGCCACGAAACGCAGCCCGTCTTCCTTAAGCTGCCGGAAGACCAGATCCCGGTGGTGTGGGACTGCCGGAGGTGCGGGGCGCCCGCCACCCGGGACGGCCATGCGGAGGCAGCGGCCGATGCGCTGGACGATGGCTACAAGAGCCATCTTGAGTACGTTAAAGAAGACGCTCCGGCCAGGACGCCGAAGACGTCCTGGCCGGAGCGCTGGAAAGCTACGCGCCCGCGGCATCCTTTCGGACGAGCTGCTGCGGGACACGTGACGCGGCGTTCTCGTCGATAAGCCAGAGGGTCCGGGACCTTCCCCGCGGCCCTGCGGCGGGAACCTGCACGGGGTTGGCCCCGGCGAGGGCCAGGCCAACCGCACCCGCCTTGTCCTCGCCTGCGACCACCATCCACACCTCCGCTGCCGTGTTAATGGCCGGCAGTGTCAGTGACACGCGCAGGGGCGGCGGTTTGGGGGAGTTGCGGACTCCGACAACCGTCCGTTGCTTTTCCCGGATCCCTGCCTGCTCGGGGAAGAGCGAAGCTACATGGGCGTCAGGCCCCACGCCGAGCAGAACCACGTCGAGCCGGGGCAGCGCCGCCGGGTGTTCGGGCCGGTCATCGGACATGTCAGCCGCATGTTCGGCTGCCGCAGCCTCCCGCAGCCGCCGTGCGTAGTCCTCTGCGGCCTCCTCGGGTGTCTCGAAGTCGTCGGAGGAACCGGGCTGGTGGACGCGCTGCGGGTCGACCGGGATACGCGAGAGCAGGGCGTCAAACGCCTGCTTCGTGTTCCGGTCGGGATCCGCTGAACCGACGAAACGTTCGTCGCCCCACCAGAAGTTCACCCTGGACCAGTCGACGGCGGGCGCCGCCGGAGAGTCAGCTACAGCCTTCAGCGTGCCGATGCCCACCGTGCCTCCGGTGAGCACCACGGTGGCCTCACCGTATTTGTCCTGCACATCCACGAGCTTGGTGATGAGCCGGGCCGCAATGGCCGCCATCAGGACGGATGAATCAGGATGGACGCTTACTCTGGGCTCAACGCTCACTGGGACGGACGCTCCTTAGATTGGTACGTGGCAGTCCAATAGTAATCACTTCGCCAAACACTTCGTCGGGGTCGAGCCGGCGGAGTTCTTCGGCGAGGCAGTCGCGGAGGCTGCGGCGTGGCAGGGAGATCCGTTGGGCGGGCTGGCCTGGCTGGGTGAGCTCGGCGACCGAAAGCCCGGGGCGGAACAGCTGCACGTCGCCGCCGGGGCGGCTGAGGCGCACCCGGCGGATCCCGGTTCCCGCGGGGTCGGCCACGATGGTGACCGGGGCATCCAGTGTGAGGGTGAGCCAGGCGGCCAGCAGGATGGTGCTGGGTGAATCCGAGGCACCTTCGACGGCGACCGCGGTTACCGGGGAGGTGTCCACCTCGTCCAGGGCTGCAGCGAGCTGGATCCGCCAGTTGGTCAGGCGGGTCCAGGCGAGGTCGGTGTCGCCTGCCTTGTAGGTGGAACGGATGTTCTCCAGCGCGGCCTGGGGGTCGGGTTCGTTTGCCGAGTCGGTGATCCGGCGGTGCGCGATCCGGCCGATGGAGGTTTCGCACGCGTTCTCCGGCGCACCGTGCGGCCACCAGGCCACGATCGGGGCGTCAGGGAGCAGCAGTGCGGCCACCAGCGACTCGGACTCGTGTGCGAGCTGGCCGTAGCCGCGCAGCACGATCACCTCTGAGGCGCCGGCGTCTCCGCCGACGCGGATTTGCGCGTCCAGCCGGTCCGCGTGTTCCTTTCCGGCGTCGGCGAGCACGATGATCCGGCAGGGGTGTTCCCGGCTGGCCTCGTTCGCGGCCTCGATCGCTTCCTCTTCGAGTCCGGACTTCGTGACCACGACAAGGGTCAGGACCCGGCCCAGGGCGATCACGCCACCCTGCTCGCGCAGGGCCATAATCTTCTTGGAGACCTTCGAGGTGGTGGTATCGGGCAGGTCAACGATCATGGCCTTCTCCAGGTTCGTCCGTCACGGGCCAGCAATTCATCCGCGGACGCGGGGCCCCAGCTGCCGGGGGCATAGGGTTCGGGCTGCTCTTTGAGGGATGCCCAATAGTCCTCGAACGGGTCGAGGATCTTCCAGGAGAGCTCCACTTCCTCGTGCCGCGGGAACAGCGGCGGCTCGCCGAGCAGCACATCCAGGATGAGCCGTTCGTAGGCTTCGGGGGAGGACTCGGTGAAGGAGTGCCCGTACCCGAAGTCCATGGTCACGTCCCGGACTTCCATCTGGGTGCCGGGGACCTTGGACCCGAGCCGGATGGTGGCGCCTTCGTCGGGCTGGACCCGGATCACGACGGCGTTCTGCCCGAAGTCATCGTCCGTGTGGTCCCGGAACAGCAGGTTGGGTGCGCGTTTGAATACGACTGCGATCTCCGTGACCCTCCGCCCAGGCGCTTTCCGGCGCGCAGGTAGAAGGGAACCCCGGCCCAGCGCCTGGTGTGGATGTCCACTCGGATCGCCGCGTAGGTTTCCGTGGTCGAATCCGCGGGGATGCCTTCTTCCTCCAGGTAGCCCTGGACCTGTTCCCCGCCCTGCCAGCCGCCGGTGGACTGGCCCCGCGCCGAGTGCGTGGACAAGTCCTCGGGGAGTTTGACCGCGGCGAGGACTTTTTCCTTCTCCGCGCGCAGGTCATCGGCGTTGAAGGAGATGGGCTCCTCCATCGCCGTCAGCGCCAACAGCTGCAGCAGGTGGTTCTGGATGACGTCCCGGGCAGCGCCCACGCCGTCGTAATACCCTGCCCGGCCGCCGGTGCCGATGTCCTCGGCCATCGTGATCTGGACATGGTCCACGAAGTTGGCGTTCCACAATGGCTCGAACAGCTGGTTGGCGAAGCGCAGCGCGAGGATGTTCTGGACCGTCTCCTTGCCAAGGTAGTGGTCGATCCGGAACACAGCATCTGCTGGGAACACGGACTCCACGATGTCGTTGAGCTTCCGGGCCGATTCCAGGTCGTGCCCGAACGGCTTCTCGATCACCACGCGGCGCCACTTGTCCCCGTCGGCCTGCGCCAGCCCGTGCTTGGACAGCTGCCGGCAGACCTGCTCGAACGCCTTCGGCGGGATCGAGAGGTAGAACGCGTGGTTCCCCCGTGTGCCGCGGACATCATCGAGTTCCTTGACCGTGTCGCCGAGCCGCTGGAACGCGGCGTCGTCGTCGAACTCGCCCTGCACGAACCGGATGCCCTCGGCAAGCTGGTTCCACACCGCCTCGTCGAACGGCGTGCGTGCGTACGACTGCACCGAGGACTTCACCTGGGCGGCGAAATCCTCATCGCTCCATTCACGGCGCCCGAAGCCCACCAGCGCGAAGCTCGGCGGCAGCAACCCGCGGTTGGCGAGGTCATACACCGCCGGCATCAACTTCTTCCGCGCCAAGTCACCGGTGACCCCGAAGAGCACCAACGACGACGGACCGGCAATCCGGTTCAAACGGCGGTCACGCGGATCGCGAAGCGGATTCCGCCCCCGGCCCGCGGCCTTCCTGCCGTATTCAGTTTCTGGCATAGTGCTTGTGCGCCTTTAGCTTTCGGTTGCGGATGCGCGGGCGGAGAGCGCTGCGATGATGTCTTGCAGCTGCGCCACGCCGGCGGCACGGTTGGTCAGGTGCAGGCGGAGGACGGGGCGGCCGTGTCCTTCCAGGACCTGCGCATCGCCCGCAGCCTGCGCGGAGATCAGCTCGCCGAACGTGAAGGGCCGGTCCGGGATGGACAGGTCTTCAGCCGGGGACGCCGTCACCTGGAGGAACACACCGATGGCGGGACCGCCCTTGTGGAACTGCCCGGTGGAGTGCAGGAAGCGCGGTCCCCAGCCGAAGGTCACGGGCCGGCCGGTGGCTGCCGCGAGCTCGTCGCGGATGCCTTCCAGTTCCGCGAAGGCCAGGCGGTCGAAGTAGGCCTGGACGCTGAGGTAGCTGTCCGGGGACAGCGTGCCCAGCAAAGCCTTCACGGCACCTTCGGCGGTGGCCGCGTCACCGAGCCAGTCGCCGCCGCGGACCTCGATGGCGCCGTCGACAAACGCCGCGGGCGTGGGTTCGGGCTGTGCGTCCAGCAGGCCGCGGGCAGCGACCTTGGCTGCCTCCACGTCCGGCTGGTCGAACGGGTTGATGCCGAGAAGACGGCCGGCGACGGCCGTGGCGAACTCCCACACCATCATCTGCGTGGCCAGGCCGCCTGCGATGGCCACCTGGTTTTCGCCGAGTTCGACGTCGGCGTCCGCGTTCACCAGGCGCACCACCAGGACGTCCGGCGCGCCGTGGCTGACCTCGGGGGAGGCGGGGCCCGCAACAACCGGCAGGACACCCGTGCCCAGCTTGCCCGTCGATTCCGCGATGAGCTGCTCGGCCCAGTCGGCGAATCCGACGATGCCGGATCCGTCCTCGGCAATCACGATCTTGTTGCGCAGCGGGGTGGTGCCGCCCAGCGCGGCGCCGAGCGCCAGTCCGATGTTCTCCGGTGCGTCCTCGTTGAGGATTTCCGCAGCCTCCTCGGCTTCATCAAGGAAGGCCTGGATGTCCACGCCGGCCAGGCCCGAAGGCACCAGGCCGAAGGCGGTCAGCGCCGAGAAACGGCCGCCCACGTTGGGGTCGGCGTTGAACACGGCGCGGTAGCCGGCCTCACGGGAAGCCTTGTCCAGCGGGGAACCCGGATCGGTGACGATGATGATCCGGCTCGCGGCGTCGATGCCGGCGTCGTTGAACGCCTTCTCGAACACGCGGCGCTGGGAATCCGTTTCCACGGTGGAGCCCGACTTGGACGAGACCACAATCGCGGTCTCGGCCAGCCGGTCTGCCAGGGCAGCACGGACCTGGTCCGGGTCCGTGCTGTCCAGCACTGTCAGCTCGACGCCGGCGGTACCGGCAATGACCTCGGGTGCCAGCGAGGATCCGCCCATACCGCACAGTACGATGCGGGTTACACCCTCGGACCGAAGGGCGTCGCGGAGTTCCAGGATGTCCTTCACCAAGGGCTGGGAGACGGTGGCCGCCTCCACCCAGCCAAGCCGGATCGCCGACTCCGACTCGGCGTCCGCACCCCACAGGGTGTGGTCCTTGGCGAAGATCCGGGTGGCAATCCGGTCCGCCACCAGGGCGGGAATGTGCTGCTCGAGTGCCTGCTGTGCTGCGCCGGTGGCGTCGTAGCTGAGAGTGCTCATGTGGGACTAGGAAGCCTTCCGTGCTGAGGCGAGGGCACCTTCGACGTCGGCCAGGAGTTCCTTCCAGCTGGCCACGAACTTGTCCAGGCCTTCGGATTCCAGGATTGCGACGACGTCGTTGTAGGACACGCCGAGGTTCTCCAGGGCATCGAGGGTGGCGTTGGCTTCGGCGTAGGTGCCGCTGATGGTGTTCCCGGTGACCACGCCGTGGTCGAAGGTGGCGTCCAGGGTCTTCTCGGGCATGGTGTTGACCACGCCGGGGGCGACGAGTTCGGTGACGTAGAGGGTGTCCGGGTAGGCCGGGTCCTTCACGCCGGTGGAGGCCCACAGCGGCCGCTGCGGGCGGGCGCCGGACTCTGCCAGCAGGGCCCAGCGTTCGGTGGCGAAGAGCTCTTCGTAGACCTGGTAGGCGAGTCGGGCGTTGGCGACCCCGGCCTTGCCCTTGAGGGCGAGGGCTTCCTCGGTGCCGATGGCGGTCAGGCGCTTGTCGATCTCGGTGTCCACGCGGGAGACGAAGAAGGAGGCCACGGAGTGGATCTTGGAGAGGTCGTGGCCGTTCTCCTTGGCCTGTTCCAGGCCTGACTGGAAGGCGTTGATGACGGCGCGGTAGCGCTCCAGGGAGAAGATCAGGGTCACGTTAACGCTGATGCCCTCGGCCAGGGTGGCGGTGATCGCCTCGAGGCCTTCCAGGGTGGCGGGGATCTTGATCAGGACGTTGTCCTTGTTGACCTTCTTGAACAGGTGCTTCGCCTCAGCGATGGTGCCCGCGGTGTCCCAGGCCAGGCGGGGGTCCACCTCGATGGAGACGCGGCCGTCCACGCCGTTGGTGGCTGCTGCCACGGGGGCGAAGAGGTCGCAGGCGTCGGCGACGTCGGTGGTGGTGATTTCGAAGATGGTGTCTTCGATGCTGGCGCCGGCGGCGGCCTGCTCGGCGATGGTCGCGTCGTAGTCGGTGCCGGAGGTGATGGCGGCGTGGAAGATGGACGGGTTGGTGGTCACGCCAACCACGTTCTTCTCTTCGATGAGCTTGGCCAGGGCTGCCCGTTTCCAGGCGTCCGCGGGACAGGTCGTCAAGCCAGATGGAAACTCCGGCGTCGGAGAGCTGCTGGGTGGGAGTAGTCATGATGGTTTATCTCCTCAAGTGTTCTGGGTTTAGGCCTGGAGGCCGGCGAGGGAGTCCTTGGCAGCGGCGGCGACTGCCTCCGCGGTGATGCCGAACTCCTGGAAGAGGCGCTTGTAGTCGGCGGAAGCGCCGTAGTGTTCGAGGCTGATGGAGCGGCCGGCGTCGCCGACGAATTCCTTCCAGCCCAGGGCAAGTCCTGCTTCAACGGACACGCGGGCCTTGACGGCGGCGGGCAGGACGGATTCGCGGTAGGCGGCGTCCTGCTTGTTGAACCATTCAACGCACGGCATGGAGACAACGCGGGCGGCGATGCCTTCTGCCTGCAGGGTCTCGCGGGCCTTGACGGCAAGCTGCACCTCGGAGCCGGTGGCGATCAGGATCACGTCGGCCGGGACGGTGGCGCCGTCCTTGGACGCTTCGGCCAGGACGTAGCCGCCCTTCGCAACACCGGCGGTGGAGCCGAAGGTGTCACCGTCAGCTACGCCCTCGCCGCGTTCCCAGGTGGGGATGTTCTGGCGGGTCAGGACGATGCCGGCCGGGTTGTCGTGGTTTTCCAGCATGGTCTTCCACGCCGCTGCCACTTCGTTGGCGTCACCGGGGCGGACGACGTCCAGGCCCACGATGGCGCGAAGGGAGGCGAGCTGTTCCACCGGCTGGTGTGTGGGTCCGTCCTCGCCCAGGCCGATGGAGTCGTGCGTCCACACGTACAGGGACGGGACCCCCATCAGGGCGCCGAGGCGGATGGCCGGCCGCTGGTAGTCGCTGAAGATCAGGAAGGTGCCGGAGAAGGCGCGGGTTCGGCCGTGCAGGCTGATGCCGTTCACGATCGACGCGGCGGCGTGCTCGCGGATGCCGAAGTGCAGGACCCGGCCGTACGGGTTGCCGGACCAGGCGTCCGTCTGCTTGGACGCCGGGACGAACGACGGCGACCCTTCAATGGTGGTGTTGTTGGACTCGGCGAGGTCGGCGGAGCCACCCCAGAGTTCAGGCAGGACCGGGCCGAGCGCGTTCAGGACCTTGCCTGACGCGGCGCGGGTGGAGACGTCCTTGCCTGCAGGGAAGACCGGCAGGGCCTCGTCCACTCCGGCCGGAAGTTCCTTGGCCTCGATGCGCTGCAGCAGCGCGGCGGCCTCGGTGTTGGCGGCCTGCCAGGCGTTGAAGGACTCTTCCCATTCCTTGCGGGCTGCGGCGCCGCGGTCCACCACGGAACGGGCGTGGGCCAGGACTTCCTGGTCAACCTCGAAGGACTTGGCGGGGTCGAAGCCCAGCACCGACTTGAGTGCTGCGACTTCCTCGGCACCCAGGGCGGAACCGTGGATCTTGCCGGTGTTCTGCTTCTTCGGCGCGGGGTAGCCGATGATGGTGCGCAGCGAGACGATGGACGGCTTGGAGGTCTCGGCCTTCGCAGCAAGCAGTGCGGAGTAGAGCTCCTGGACGTCTTCCTTGTACTCGCCGGTCTTGGTCCAGTCGACGCGCTGGACGTGCCAGCCGTAGGCCTCGTAGCGCTTCAGGACGTCCTCGGTAAACGCGATGTCGGTGTCGTCCTCGATGGAAATGTGGTTCTCGTCGTAGATGACAACGAGGTTGCCCAGTTCCTGGTGGCCGGCCAGCGAGGAAGCCTCGGCCGTGACGCCTTCCTGGAGGTCGCCGTCGGACGCGATGACCCAGATGGTGTGGTCGAACGGGCTGGTGCCCGGGGCGGCGTCGGCGTCGAACAGGCCGCGCTGGCGGCGCTGTGAGTAGGCGAAGCCCACCGAGGAGGCCAGGCCCTGGCCCAGCGGGCCGGTGGTGATTTCCACGCCGGCGGTGTGCTTGTACTCCGGGTGGCCCGGGGTCAGCGAGCCCCAGGTCCGTAGGGCCTTCAGGTCATCGAGCTCCAGCCCGTACCCGTTCAGGAACAGCTGGATGTACAGCGTCAGCGACGTGTGGCCGGGGGAGAGGATGAACCGGTCACGGCCGATCCAGTCCGGATCCCGGGGGTCGTGGCGCATCAGCTTCTGGAACAGCAGGTAAGCGGCCGGAGCCAGGCTCATCGCAGTGCCAGGGTGGCCGTTGCCAACCTTCTCCACGGCATCGGCGGCCAGCACGCGGACAGTGTCCACCGCGCGCTGGTCCAGGTCGGTCCAAGTCAGTTCTTGCTCTTCCAAATGTGGCACGAAACCGGGCCCCTCTCTGTGCTGATGGCAGGCGGCACACCGGGTCCGAATAAAGGCACGCTGTGTGGCGCCCGCTGCGGTGTGTACCAGCCGTTCACCATCGAAACGTTGATCTCTCACTCAGCCACTGGCCAGCTATGGGAATGCGTTTTCCACCGCTTTCCTGCTGCGTGCTGATCTGGTGACAGCTTAGCTCTATTCCATACTCCGGGCGGCGCAAATCTCAGGATTTGGACGCAATTTCCCCTTTTATGAATCAGCCTTAAGTGAGCTTGAGTTAATCTGCTCGAATTGGCACCCGAGCGATCAAGTGCGCATATCAGGGGGCAGGTGGGAGGGTGGCGGCACGGTATGATATTTGGAGGCCAATGCCGGGCAGCGGACCTTTCCAGCCGTCCGTAGCTGCACCGCCAGACACAACTGCCACACAGAACGGGTGACTGCCACCGTGAGCACAACAGATACGCCGCTGAACGCATCCCGGGCATCAGGTGCCGGGTTTGCCCGTAAAGCCAAGGCGTATCTCGCCCTCACCAAACCCCGGGTTATCGAACTGCTGCTGGTCAGCACGCTGCCCACCATGATCTATGCGGAGCGCGGCTTCCCCTCCATCGGGCTGATCCTGGCCACTTTGGTGGGCGGCGCGTTCGCGGCAGGCAGCGCCGGCGCGTTCAACTGCTACATCGACCGGGACATCGACAAACTGATGCACCGCACCGAAAAACGTCCGCTCGTGACCGGCGAGGTCACGCCGCGCGAGGCACTCGTGTTTTCGTGGATCCTGGGAGCGGCGGCCATCGCCATCCTCTGGTTCGGTGCCAACCCGCTGTCCGCCTGGCTGGGCCTGGGCGCTATCTTCTTCTACGTGGTGATCTACACCATCATCCTCAAGCGCCGCACCGCCCAGAACATTGTCTGGGGCGGGGCCGCAGGCTGCTTCCCCGTGCTGATTGCTTGGGCGGCAGTGACCAACACGGTGGAATGGCCCGCCATCATCCTCTTCATGGTGATCTTCCTGTGGACGCCGCCGCACTACTGGCCGCTGTCCATGAAGTACGGCGAGGACTACCGTAACGCCAACGTGCCCATGCTGGGTGCCATCGCAGGTGCCAAGGTGGTCTCCGTCCAGGTGGTCCTCTACGCATGGGCCATGGTGGCCTGCTCGCTCCTCCTGGTCCCGGCCGGCGGCGCCGGGTGGGTCTACACCGCAACAGCCACCCTGGCCGGCGCGTGGTTCCTGTACGAATCGCACTCCCTGTACAGCCAGGCCCAGCGCGAAGAGATCTCCGGCAAGCGTGCCATGAAGGTCTTCCACGGTTCCATCAGCTACCTCACCCTGCTGTTCATCGCCCTGGCCGTGGATCCGTTCGTAGGCCCCGCCGTCATGGCAGCCGGCTAAGCACCTCCCGCTTCCAACGCCCGCGCACTTATGGCGGCCCCAACGCCAACGCCCGCTCACTCGTCATGCCGAATAGGCAAATAGATGAGCGGGCGTTCCGTTTAAAGCAGCATCATCCGAGCTGGCGTTTCGGGTTTGGGCACCAAAAGTGAGCGAGCGTCCCGGGACATCCAGGCAATCCGTTACCGCTTGCGCTTGGCGCTGCCCGGGTTGTTGACAGATCTGTCATGTTGATCACTTTTCGAGTCAGCAAGCGTGACAGTCTGCTTACGCTGGGATCGATCCTGCCCGCGAGCAAAGGAAGATCCATGGCACAGGCATCCGATCCATCAACCGTTCCGAGCCACAGTCCGCCCGGACCAGGCGCGTCCCGAAGATTTCGAAAACCGGCTTTCCTGGCACACCTGCGCGCCGACGTACCGGCGTCGCTGGTGGTGTTCCTCGTGGCCCTTCCGCTTAGCCTCGGCATTGCTGCCGCGTCCGGCGCCCCAATCATGGCTGGCCTCATCGCAGCCGCCGTGGGCGGCATCGTGGCCGGCAGCCTGGGCGGCTCGCCCCTCCAGGTGAGTCGGGCCCGCCGCCGGACTGACCGTCATCGTGGCGGGGCTGGTCCAGGAATTCGGCTGGCAGGTAACCTGCGCCATCACGGCCGCGGCAGGCGTCCTCCAACTCCTGCTGGGCATCAGCCGCGTCGGCAGGGCCGCCCTTGCCGTCTCGCCGGTGGTGGTGAAGGCGATGCTCGCCGGAATCGGCATCACCATCATCCTGCAGCAGATCCACGTCCTGCTCGGCTCCCGGGCGGCCGGTTCGGCCCTGGAGAACCTGACTGCCCTTCCGGCGGCCATCACCAATCTTGAACTCCATGCCGCATTGCTGGGCCTCGCCGTCGTGGCCATCCTGCTGGTCTGGAAGCACCTGCCGCCGGCAGTGCGGCGGATTCCTGGACCGCTGGCCGCCGTCGCCGCCGGAACCGCCCTGTCCGTTGCGTTTGCGCCCGCCGTTGAGCGCATCTCCTTGTCCGGTTCGATTATCGACGCCGTTGCGCTGCCGCAGCTGCCGGACGGCAACTGGCGTGCCGTCGCGTTTGCCGTGCTCTCGATGGCCCTGATCGCCAGCATCGAATCGCTGCTGTCCGCCGTCGCCGTCGACAAGATGCAGACAGGACCGCGCACCAACCTGAACCGGGAACTGATGGGACAGGGCGCCGCCAACATTGTCTCCGGTTCCCTGGGCGGACTTCCCGTCACGGGCGTCATCGTCCGCAGCGCCACCAACGTGGAGGCCGGTGCCGCCACACGGACCTCGGCGGTCCTGCACGGTGTTTGGGTCCTGACCTTCTCGGCCCTCTTCGCTGGCCTTATCCAGCTCATACCGATGGCTGTCCTCGCCGGACTGCTTGTGGTGATCGGAGCCCGGCTGATCAAGGTGGCGGATATCCGCACCAGCCTCCGCACCGGGGATTTCCTGATCTACTCCGTCACGCTGCTCTGCGTCGTCTTCCTCAACCTGCTGGAGGGCGTCCTCATTGGACTGGCGCTGGCCGCGGCCAGCGTGCTGTGGCGGGTGCTGCGCGCGTCCGTCCAGGCGCACCAGCCCGTGCCGCCGTCGGTCCTGTGGCGGATCACCATCAACGGGTCGTGCAGCTTCTTCGCCCTGCCGCGGCTGAACCGGGTGCTGCATTCGGTTCCGGAGCGCAAGGACGTCATGGTGGAACTGAACGCCGACTACCTGGACCATGCCTTCCGTGAGGCAGTTCTAGCCTGGCGCCGCCAGTACGAGGCAGCCGGGGGCACCGTCCAGGTGGAGGAACACGGCAACAGCCTCTTCCGCGACGCGGCAGACCAGGCCCCCAAGCGCCAGGAAGCCAGCGAACTCCCGCTGCCGCCCAGGAACTCCTGGCAGGCGGGCGGGCCGGCACAGGACGCCGGACGGGACCCGCGGCGTTCGCTGCTGATGGGGATCAACAAGTACCACCGCCGCTTTGCGGACAAGGTCCGGCCCATGGTGCAGGACCTTGCGGACGGCCAAAACCCGGACGCGCTGTTCATCGCCTGCGTTGATTCGCGCGTGAACCCCAACCTGATTACCAGCAGCGGCCCGGGCGACCTGCTGACGCTGCGGAACATTGGCAACGTGGTGTGCCACGAAGGCCAGGATGCCTCGATCGATTCCGCCCTGGCCTTCGCCGTCAAAGGCCTGGGCGTGGAGTCAATCGTGGTCTGCGGGCATTCGAACTGCGGGGCCATGAAGGCCGTCATCGCAGACGCCGGCGGCAACGCGGCCACGTCCCTCGGAGCCGGGTTTGACGCCTGGCTGGAACATGCGCGGCCAAGCTACCAGGAGCTGCGGGCAGTCCACCCGGTGGCGGCGGCTGCGGCCGAGGCCGGCTACGGCGAGGTGGACCAGCTGGGGATGGTCAACGTGGCGGTGCAGCTTGCCAAGCTGGAAACCCACCCGGTGATCGGTCCCGCCCTTGCACGGGGCGCCGTGCAGGCAACAGGCCTATTCTACGACATTGCGACAGCACGGGTCCTGCTGGTCACCACAGCCGGGATCGAATACCTGGATGCTGCCCGTGCAGCGGAGCTGGCAAACGCCGGGCCGATGCGTTGACCCAGGTGAATTAGCCGGTCCATGACGCGAAGCGCCCCGGTTCCTCGGAACCGGGGCGCTTCGCTGACTTTGGCCTGAAGTCCTACTCCACCGGGCTGGACCGGGCGATATCCCAGGCGTTCGTGGCTGCGGCCATGAGCAATGCGGCCCCGAGCATGTGTGCAGCCACCAGCAGCACCGGAATGCCGTTGTAGTACTGGGTGAAGCCGATGACCGCCTGCAGGACCGTCACGCCCAGGAGTCCCAGCACGGCAGTCCGGAACGGACCGGTGATGCCGCGCATGAACACCAGCGCCAGGGCCACAACGGTGCCGGCGGTAATGAGGTACGCGGGAACGGCGTGGATATGGGAGAACAAGTCCCAGTCAAGGCCGTTCCGCGGGGCGTCGGCGTCGCCGGCATGCGGACCGGCGCCGGTCACCACCACGCCGAGCATCACGGCGAGGGCGGAAAAAAGCGCGACGGCGGACGTCACCGGGCGCATGATGCCCGGCAGGGCGCGGTGCCGGTAGGCCATGAACCTGCCGGTCCTGCCAAACGCCCGGTTCACCAGCAGGGTGGCAAACACCACCAGGGCCATCGACACCAGGAAGTGCAGGCCCACCACCCAGGGGTTGAGGTTGGTCAGGACGGTGATCCCGCCGATCACTGCCTGGGCCGGGATGCTGGCCAGGAGGCCGAGGGCGAGGAGGAAGAGGTCCCTGCGTTCCTTGCGAAGGTTCCACAGATACACGAGCATGAGGGCGGCGACGGCGGCCAGCGCAAAGGTGAGGAGGCGGTTGCCGAACTCGATGAAGCCGTGGATGCCCATTTCCGGGGTGTTGACCAGCGACGTCTCCGTGCAGCGCGGCCACGTCGGGCATCCCAGGCCGGAAGCTGTCAGCCGGACGGCACCGCCTGTGACCACCAGCAGTGTCTGCCCGATCAGGGAGGCGACGGCGAGGCGGCGCACCCGGGCGTCCACGGTGCGGGGCAGCCTCGATGCCAGGCGGCCGGCCAGTTGGGGTAGGCGTGAAGCCGTGCTCACGATTCTCTCAATTCCACTTGAACCAACGGATGGCTGCTGCTCCGGCGACAAGCGTCCATAGCAACAGTATGAGGGCGGCGCCGGCGTTCAGCCCGCCGCCAAGGAATGCCTGGCGCAGGGATTCGCCCAGAGCGCCCGACGGAAGGAACCCGACCAGCGATTGGCCGCCTGCCGGGAGCTTTTCTGCCGGCAGGACGATGCCGCCCAGCGCGCCGAGGAGGATCCACAGCAGGTTGGTGATGGCAAGCGTGGCCTCCGGCCGGACGGTTCCCGCCACCAGCAGGCCCAGGGCAGTGAAGGCGGCCGCGCCCAGTGCCAGCAGCGCCAGCCCGGGAAGCCAGCCCGCGGCCGGCGGCTGCCAGCCAAGCGCCAGCGCCACGGCACTGACCACTGCAACCTGCAGGCACAGTACCGCCAGAACGGAAAGTGCCTTCCCGGCAATGAGTCCACCGCGGCCCAGGGGAGTGGTGGACAGGAAGCGGAGGACGCCATAGCGGCGGTCGAAGCCGGTGGCGATGCCCTGCCCGGTGAAGGCCGTGGACATGGCGCACAGGGCCAGGATGCCTGGAACAGCCACGTTGATCCGGCTGAAGCCCATGCCGTCCAGAAACGGCGTCACGGTCAGGCCGACGAGGGCCAGCAGCGGCAGCACTACGGCAAGGATCAGCTGTTCCCCGTTCCGGAGCATGGCCAGCGACTCGTACTTGCCCTGCAGCAGGACGCGCCGCAGCAGGCTGGCCGGCTCCTGCCGGCCGGCGGGTCCGTCAGGACTGCCTCGGCGGGGTTCCGGGTCATCGGATGTCCTTTCCCGAAATATCCAGAAAGACGTCTTCAAGGCTACGCGCCTGCAGGCTCATCGAACCCGGCATGATGTCATGCGCTTCCCACCACGCGGCGAGGGCGGCGAGATGCTGAGGTGCCAATGCGCCCGTGACGCAGTAGCTTCCGGCCCGGGCCTCCGTCACGTCGATGCCGGCCGGCAGGACAGCGGAAAGGTCAAGCCCGGGAGGTGCTTCAAAACCAGGGTCCGGATGTGCTCGGTGCCTGCCTCCACCCCCGGGGCGCGCTGCAGCAGTTCCTGCACGGTCCCCTCGGCGACGTTCCTGCCGCCGTCGATGATGTAGACGTAGTCGGCAAGGCGCTGGGCGTCATCCATCAGGTGTGTGGTGAGGATGATTCCCATGCCCGCGTCGCGAAGCTCAGAGATGAGGTCGAACACCAGCTGCCTGGACTGCGGGTCCAGGCCCGCGCTGGGCTCGTCGAGGAAGAGGACTTCGGGCCTGCCGATGAGGGCGGCCGCGAGGGCCAGGCGCTGCTTTTGCCCACCGGACAGCCTGCGGACCGTCGTGCGGCTGAACGTATCGATGCCAAGGCGCTGCACCAGCTCATCCACGGGCCAGGGCCGGGCGTACAGTCCGGCGATGTGGCGCAGCAGGGGGATCGGGCGTGCCGATGGCGGGAGCCCGCCATCCTGGAGCATCACACCAACGCGGGACCGCAGTGCCGCGCCGGCCGTGGCGGGATCGTGCCCGAGCAGAGAGATGCTGCCGCCGCTGCGCTTCTGCAGGCCCTGGGCGCATTCAAGGGTGGTGGTTTTTCCTGCCCCGTTGGCGCCGAGCAGTGCGGTGACCTGTCCCCGTTCGGCGAGCAGTGAAACGCCGCTGACCACCCGGAGCATTTTTCCGTCCAGGCTGGGCAGCGGACCAACATCCTTAACGAGCCCGCTGATGGACAGAACCGGGGATTGGGGGGAACGCACCCCAGTATTCTACGGGAAGTAGTACTGACTGCCGCCCTGCCGGGGCCCGGGCTGAGGTCAGCCTGTCCTTACTGGAGCGGGGGACTAAATTACGCCATGATTGTGTTGTGTATTCCATGAGCAATGCTACTGCTGTGCCTTTTGCCGGGCACGGAGCCTCCCAGGCTCCCGCAGACCGGAGCCGGATGGCTACCGGTCCGGTGGCTGATGCGGATGAGCGTACCCGCGACCGCGTGCTTGCGGCGGTCCTCGAACACGGACCTGTCAGCGCCGCCGAACTCGGCGACCTGCTCGGATTCACCCCGGCGGCAGTGCGCCGCCACCTGGACCATTTATCCCGCGAGGGCGTCATTGAAGTCAAGAGGGTTGCCAAGTCCGGCGCCGGCGCAGGCCGGCCCGCCAGGCGGTACGTCCTCAGCTCCCAGGGCCAGTCGAGCCTCGGCAATGACTACCTGGATATCGCCGCCCTCGCCCTCCAGCAGCTGCAGAAGGTTGCCGGACCCGACGCCGTCCGGGCGTTCGCCGTCGAGCGTTTCTCGGATATGGAACGGCGGTACGCGCCGGAGATCGAAAAGGCCGGTCCGGACATCAGCGCCCGCGCCAAGGCCCTCTCGGACGCCCTGACCCGTGACAACTTCGTCTCCTCCACCGCAACCATCGAGGCCAAGGCGCCCCTCCCGGCTGCGCTGTCCAGCGTGCAGCTGTGCCAGGGCCACTGCCCCATCCAGCAGCTCGCCGCCCGGTTCCCCGTGTTCTGCGACGTGGAAACGGAAGTGTTTTCGCGGCTGGTGGGCGTCGACGTGCGCAGGCTCTCCACGCTCTCCCGCGGGGGGCACGTCTGCACCACCCACATTCCTACAGGCAGGCCGTCTGTCCAGGAGCCCACAAGGCCTCCGGCAGCCCCCGCCCGCCTGAACGAAGAAATCAACCATCAGCAAGAAAGGCCGTGATGACGGACCAACTATCAGAGAAAGCGGTAGCCGAAAACACTGTGATCTCGGAAATTCTGGAAAAGAATCCCGAGCTCCACGGTATCGGCAACTACGAGTACGGCTGGGCTGACAAGAACGACGTCGGCGCCAACGCACGCCGTGGGCTTGACGAAGAAGTAGTCCGGGACATTTCGGCCAAGAAGAGCGAACCGGACTGGATGCTCGACCTGCGCCTCAAGGGCCTGAAGTACTTCGACCGCAAGCCCATGCCCACCTGGGGTGCGGACCTCTCCGGCATCGACTTCGACAACATCAAGTACTTCGTCCGGTCCACGGAGAAGCAGGCAGCCACCTGGGAAGACCTGCCCGAGGACATCCGGAACACGTACGAGAAGCTGGGTATCCCGGAAGCGGAGCGCAGCCGCCTCGTGTCCGGTGTTGCCGCACAGTACGAGTCCGAGGTTGTCTACCACCAGATCCGCGAGGACCTCGAGGCCCAGGGCGTCATCTTCCTGGACACCGACACCGCCCTGAAGGAACACCCGGAGATCTTCCAGGAATACTTCGGCACCGTGATCCCGGTGGGTGACAACAAGTTCGCGTCACTGAACACCGCCGTATGGTCGGGCGGGTCCTTCGTCTACGTCCCCAAGGGCGTCCACGTGGACATCCCGCTGCAGGCGTACTTCCGCATCAACACCGAGAACATGGGCCAGTTCGAGCGGACCCTGATCATCGCCGACGAGGACTCCTACGTCCACTACATCGAAGGCTGCACCGCGCCGATCTACACCTCGGACTCGCTGCACTCCGCCGTGGTGGAAATCATCGTCAAGAAGGGCGCCCGCGTCCGGTACACCACCATCCAGAACTGGTCCAACAACGTGTACAACCTGGTGACCAAGCGCGCCGTCTGCGAAGAGGGCGCCACCATGGAATGGGTCGACGGCAACATCGGCTCCAAGGTCACCATGAAGTACCCGGCTGTCTACCTGGTGGGCGAGCACGCCAAGGGCGAGACCCTCTCCATCGCGTTTGCCGGTGAAGGCCAGCACCAGGACACCGGCTCCAAGATGGTCCACATCGCGCCGAACACCAAGAGCTCCATCATCTCCAAGTCGGTGGCCCGCGGCGGCGGCCGTGCAGCCTACCGCGGCCTGGTGCAGGTCCGCGAAGGCGCCGAGCACTCGGCCAACACCGTGCGCTGTGATGCCCTGCTCGTGGACACCATTTCACGCTCTGACACCTACCCGTACATCGACATCCGCGAGGACGATGTGCAGCTGGGACACGAGGCAACCGTCTCCCGCGTCAGCGAGGAGCAGCTGTTCTACCTCATGTCCCGCGGCATGCCCGAGGACGAGGCCATGGCCATGATCGTGCGCGGCTTCATTGAGCCGATCGCCCGTGAGCTCCCCATGGAATACGCCCTCGAGCTGAACCGCCTCATCGAACTCCAGATGGAAGGATCCGTCGGTTAATGACTGCCGAAGCTACAACCGAAAAGGCGCGCATCGGCGCACCGTCGATCGAAGGTTTCACCGAGGAAGGCGAACAGCTCGTTCCCGCCAAGGTTGACCGCCACCACAGCCACGGCGTGCAGGTCATGGCCTCCCGCGCGGAGCGCCTGACCAGCCACGACGTCGCCGACTTCGCCCTGCCCAACGGCCGGGAAGAGGAATGGCGCTTCACCCCCGTGCGTGAACTGGCCAACCTCCTCTCCGACGCACCCAGCGACGCCGGCGTCCTGAACGTCGCCATCGAGGCGCCTGCCGCCGTCGTCCAGCGCACGCTGCACGCCGGCGAGGCCCCCCGCGGCGCCACCCTGGTCCCCGCCGACCGTGCCGCCGTCGTGGCTTCCGCCAACACGGACGACGCACTGCAGATCCAGATCCCGGCCAACGCCGAACTGGACGAGCCTGTCCGCGTGGTCCTGTCCGGCAACGGTGCAGGCCGCCGCTCCAACTCACACCACGTGATCGAGGCCGGCGAGAACAGCCGCGCCGTGGTCATCTTGGAGCACGACGGCTCAGCCGACCACAACGGCAACGTTGAGGTCTTCGTCCGCGGCGGTGCCCAGCTGACCGTGGTGTCCGTCCAGCTGTGGAAGACGACGCGAAGCACCTGGCCCAGCACGACGCCGAGGTGGCCAAGGACGCCGTCTACAAGCACATCGCCGTGACCCTCGGCGGCAAGATCGTCCGGCTGAACTCCAACGTCCGGTTCTCCGGCGAAGGGGCCGAAGCTGAGCTCCTCGGCCTGTACTTTGCCGACGCAGGGCAGCACCTGGAGCACCGCTCGTTCGTGGACCACAACATGCCCAACTGCAAGTCCAACGTCCTGTACAAGGGCGCGCTGCAGGGCAAGGGTGCGCACACCGTCTGGGTTGGCGACGTCCTCATCCAGAAGCAGGCCGAAGGCACCGACTCCTACGAAAAGAACCAGAACCTGGTCCTGACCGACGGCTGCCGCGCGGACTCCGTGCCGAACCTCGAGATCGAGACCGGCCTGATCGAAGGCGCAGGCCACGCCAGCGCCACCGGCCGCTTCGACGACGAGCACCTGTTCTATCTGATGGCACGCGGCATTCCGGAAGACGTTGCCCGCCGCCTGGTGGTCCGCGGGTTCCTGAACGAGATCATCCAGAAGATCAACGTTCCGGCGCTTGAAGACCGACTGACCGAGGCCGTGGAACGCGAACTCGCGGCAACTGACAACTGACGAGGGACAGGCAGGGACGCATGAGTGGGAAGCCCAAGGGCGAGCTGGTTTGCAACGCCAATGACATCCAGGTCAAGCAGGCGCTGCGCATCCTGATCGACGACTACCCGGTAGCCGTGGTGCGGGATTCGATGGGTGATATCCACGCCATCGGGGACACCTGCTCGCACGCCGACATCTCGCTCTCCGAAGGGGACGTGGAAGGCTGCGCGATTGAGTGCTGGGGGCACGGCTCACAGTTCGACCTGCGCAGCGGCCAGCCCCTCCAACTCCCCGCCTACGATCCCGTTCCCGTGTTCGCCGTCGAACTCGACGGCGACGACGTCTACGTGGATGTCACCAACGTTTTGAACGGCGCGGCAGTAGACAACTACTGAGCGCCCTGCAGCACAAGACTTACGAACGAACAAGAAAGAAGAGCATGTCAACTCTTGAGATCAAGGACCTGCACGTCAGCATTGAGACGGAGCAGGGCACCAAGGAGATCCTGAAGGGCGTCAGCCTGACCATCCGCACCGGTGAGACCCACGCCATCATGGGCCCCAACGGCTCCGGCAAGTCCACGCTGGCCTCCACCATCGCAGGCCACCCGCGCTACACCGTCACCAGCGGCTCCATCACCCTCGACGGCGAAGACGTCCTGGAGATGAGCGTTGACGAGCGTGCCCGCGCCGGCGTCTTCCTGGCCATGCAGTACCCGGTGGAGGTTCCCGGCGTGACCATGACCAACTTCCTGCGCACCGCCAAGACCGCAATTGACGGCGAAGCTCCCAAGCTGCGCACCTGGACCAAGGACGTCAAGGATGCCATGGAGAAGCTGCGCATCGACGCCGACTTCGCCCAGCGCAACGTCAATGAGGGCTTCTCCGGCGGTGAGAAGAAGCGCGTGGAGATCCTGCAGCTGGAACTCTTCAAGCCGAAGTTCGCCGTGCTGGACGAGACCGATTCCGGCCTGGACGTTGACGCGCTGAAGGTTGTGTCCGAGGGCGTCAACCGCGCCCACGCAGAGGGCAACATGGGCACCCTGCTCATCACGCACTACACCCGTATCCTGCGCTACATCAAGCCGGACTTCGTGCATGTGTTCGTCGACGGCCAGGTTGTCGAGGAGGGCGGCCCCGAGCTGGCCGACCGCCTGGAAGAAGAAGGCTACGACCGCTACGCCAAGGGCGCCGGCCCCGCCGTCGCCGCCCCCGCAGCGGTACAGGCCTAGTTAGGACTCTGCCATGACCGAAATCACGCCGGGCCGCACGGCCCTGGAGGATGTCGAAGAGGCGCTGAAGGACGTCATTGACCCCGAGCTCGGGGTCAACGTGGTGGACCTTGGCCTGCTTTACGGGCTGAAGTACTCCGATGACGACGGCGCGCTGCTGATCGACATGACCCTCACCACCGCCGCCTGTCCCCTCACCGACGTGCTCGAGGAGCAGGTAGGCAAGGCCCTGGACGGTGTTGTTGACGACTGGCGCCTGAACTGGGTGTGGATGCCGCCATGGGGTCCGGAACGGATCACCGACGACGGCAAGGACCAGATGAGGGCCCTCGGCTTCAACATCTGAACAAAGTACGACGACGGAGGGTCACCTTCCCGGGGAAGGTGACCCTCCGTCGTCGTCCCCTTATCGATTGCTCCGTAACCGCCCTTATGAAGGCCGAAAACGGCGGTTACGGAGCAATCGATGGGTTACAGGCTCGGGGCGGAGAACGTGTCGCACTGGTTGATGTCGCCGGTTTCGAAGCCGCGGTAGAACCAGCGCTGCCGCTGCTCGCTGGAACCATGCGTCCAGGCTTCCGGTGTCACCCGTCCGGTGGCCGCTTCCTGGATCCGGTCATCGCCCACCGCCGAAGCCGCGGACAGTGCGTCATTCAGGTCCTGCTGGGTGAGGGGCTCAAGGAACGGCTGGCCGTCCGGACCCGGCTGGGTGGAGGCATGCTTGGCCCAGAGCCCGGCGTAGCAGTCGGCCTGCAGTTCAACCCGGACGGCGCCGGACTCAGGGCCCTGCGGATCCTGCTGCGCGCGGTCCAGGTAGCCCAGGACGTTCTGGATGTGGTGGCCGAACTCGTGCGCCACCACGTACTCCTGGGCCAGCGGCCCGCCGGAGGAACCGAAGCGGTTCACCAGTTCCGTGAAGAACCCGGGATCGAAGTAGGCAGTGGTGTCCGTGGGGCAGTAGAACGGTCCCACGGCACTGGAGGCCGTTCCGCAGCCGGTGCTCACCGCCTCGTCGAAGATCACGGTCTCGGGCTGCGGATACTGGACGCTGTACTGCTCCAGGTAGGCGGGCCAGAACGCGTTGAGGCTGTTGACGGTGCCGGTGATGCGGCAGTCCACGCGCGCGTCGGCGTCGGCCCCGGTTTCGCAGGCTGGCGCCGTACCCTCGCTTTGCGGGGCAGGGGCCGCGCCGCCGGCCAGGCCTTCGAGGAGCTGGGGATTGATGCCGAAGAGCGCCGCGATCAGCAGGATGAGCCCGCCGCCGATGCCGCCGCCCACCTTGACGCCCCGCCCCATGCCGCGGCGGTCCTGGACCTGCGAGGGGTCCAGCTGCACATTGTCATTGAAACTCATAAAGTCACATTACCCCTGGGCCGGAAGTCAATCCGGGCAGGCCGGTAAAGTTGATCCGATGCCTTTCCTCAACAGAATCCAGCGATGGGCCGCCGAACGGCCCAACGACACCGCCGTCGTGATCGCGGGCCGCAGCCTGTCCTGGGCAGAGCTCCGGGACGCCGCGGCCGGCCAGGTTGCGGAGACGAAGGCGGTTACCGCACTGTGTGAGGCCAATTCCGTCGATTTCGCCGTCAACTACGCGGCCGCCGTGGCAGGCGGGCGCCAGTGCGCCGTCCTGGATCCCGCCTGGCACAAGCACCTGCAGGACGACATCATCCGTCGCATCGATTCATCCGCTCTGCCCGCGGCGGTCTCGCCGGACGACGAACTTCACGACGGGCCGGGGGATAGCACCTTCCTGATTGGGCTGACCTCCGGCACCACGTCCGTACCCAAGGCGTTCACCAGGTCCCGGCGTTCCTGGCAGCAGTCCTTCGACGCCTCCATCGAGTTTTTCGGCCTGCGGCAGGATGACGTCACGCTGGCGCCCGGACCGCTGGCGGCCAGCCTGAACCTGTACGCGCTGAGCGAGTGCCTCTACGCCGGCTCGGAATTCCAGACGCTCGAGCATTTCGACGTCGGGGACGTCCACTCCGCGATCACCCACGACCGCGTCACCCGGCTGGTCCTGGTGCCCACCATGCTGCGGATGCTCAGCGAACGCGGCCTCACCGGCTGCGTGGACGCCTCCGGGGTGCGCACCATCATCTGCGCCGGTTCGAAACTGGACGCCCGGACCCTGGAGGCTGCCCGGCGCTGGGCGCCGCACGCCACCATCTATGAGTACTACGGCGCCTCGGAACTGAGCTTCGTCTCCGGAGCCGGGCTGCCTGCCGGCCAGCCCGCGGCCGTCGGCGGAACCGGCATCGGACATCCCTTCCCCGGAGTAGACGTTGCCATCCTCGACGATGACGGGAGGCCGGTGCCCGGCGGCGCGTCCGGCAACATCTGCGTGCGGAGCGGGATGGTCAGCAACGGCTACCTGTGGGGGACGACGGGCAGGCCCTGCGGTCCTTCGGCGAATGGTTCACGGTGGGGGACCAGGGCTACCCTGGAGGCAGGGGAACTCCACATCCTGGGCCGCCGCGCGGACATGATCCTCACCTCCGGCAAGAATGTGTATCCGCACGAGGTGGAGCTTGCCCTCGCCGCGGTGCCCGGGGTTGCCGCCGCGGTGGCTGCCGGAATACCGGACGATCTCCGCGGCCAGCGCGTGGTGGCGGGCATCGTTCCGTCTGCCGGCGGGATCACTGCGGCGCAGCTGCGGGCGGGCCTGGAGGGGATCCTGCCCCGGGACAAGCGGCCGCTGCAGTACTTCGTCCTCTCGGAACTTCCTGTGACCGGCGCCGGCAAGATCAGCCGCACCATGCTTCTCGATTGGATTCACCATCATGACCGGCGGGTGCGGAACCTTGGCGCCTGAAGTGTTGCCGGCGGACCGGCAGCCGGTGATCGTCGCCGCCAGGCGGACCCCGGTATGCCGCACCAACGGGGCCCTTGGCAGGCTGCGGGCCCACCAGCTGCTGGCACCCGTGCTCCGGGAACTGCTGGCCGACACCGGAACGGAACCGGCAGCCGTCGATGATGTGGTGATCGGCAACGCCGTGGGCGGCGGCGGGAACGTGGCCCGCCTGGCACTGCTGGAGGCTGGCCTGCCGGTCAGTGTTCCGGGCATCACCGTTGACCGCCAGTGCGGTTCGGGCCTGGACGCCATCGTCCTCGCTGCCCGTTTGGTGGCAGCCGGCGGCAGCCCCCTTTTCCTCGCCGGGGGAGTGGAAAGCACCAGCACGGCACCCCTGCGCGCCCACCGGACGGACGACGGCGGCGCTGACTTTTACCGGCGGGCCCAGTTTGTGCCGGCGGACTTCGGTGATCCGGACATGGGCCCGGCTGCCGAAACAGTGGCCCAACGTTTCGGGATCAACCGGGAGCGCCAGGATTCCTTCGCGCTGGCAAGCCACCGGCGGGCCCTTTCCGCCGCCGATGCAGGGCACTTCGACGGCGAACTGGTCGCCGTGCCCACCACTTCCGGAACTGTGGCGGCGGATGACGGTCCGCGCCGCGGCCTCACTCCCGCGGTGATGGCGCGGTTCCCGGCCGTGTTTGTGGAAGGCGGAACCGTCACCGCCGGAAACTCCTGCTTCGACGCCGACGCCGCGTCCGCCGTCGTCATGACGTCCCTTGAACGGGCACGGGCAATGGGTGCCGCCGACGGCCTGGTAGTCCTAGGCACCGGAACCGCTGGTGTGCATCCCGAGATCCTGGGCGTGGGGGCCGCCACGGCCGCCCGCGATGCCCTTGCCGGGGCCGGCCGGACCGCCGATGAGCTGGACTTCGTGGAATTCAACGAGGCATTTGCATCGCAGACCCTGGCCTGCCTGGACCAGCTGGGCATCGCGCCGGAACGGGCGAACATCGACGGCGGTGCGCTGGCGCTGGGCCATGCCTACGGGGCGTCGGGCGCCGTCCTGGTGACACGCCTCCTGGCGCAGGCCCGCCGGGCGGGCGCTCCGGGCAGCCTGGCCATGGCCATGATCAGCAGCGCCGGCGGGATGGGCACGGCCGCCCTGCTGGAGTACCGGCAGGTCCAGGACGGCTAGGCCCCGGGCACCTGGGAGGGAGCTTCAGTCTTCGGCCTCGTCGTCGGCTTCGCCCAGTCCGCGGGCCGCCAGAGCCTCGCCCGTCTGGCGCGCGAACGCCACCGAGGTAATGAACACCGGCAGGACCAGGGCCCGCGGATTGCGTTCCAGGCCCCGGGCCCGGGCGGAGTCCCGGACGTCGGCGAAGGTCCCGGCAATGTAGGGGATGCTCCGCAGCATGATCCCGATGGTCAGGGCGAAGCGTTCCGGATCGGCCCCGAGCCTTTTGAAGGGACCCGCCGCCCTGACCACGCCGTCCAGGAGTTTGTGGACCGGGGTGGTGGCGGTGAGCAGGGATGCGGCCACCACGCAGACCAGGATGTTCAGGACAATCCTGCCCGCTGTCGGGGCGCCCAGCTGCCACCACTGGAAGAGTCCGATGACCAGCAGGACGGCAGCGAGCGGGCGGACGGCACCCCACAGCCGCTTCGGGCCCGCACCGGTCAGCAGGAAAAGGCCGCAGAGTGCGCCGAGCATCGCCAGCGACATCCGCCAGTCCACGGTCACGAACGATGCCAGGCCGCAGGCGAACACCAGGAGGAACTTCAATGCCAGCGGCGCCCGGTGGACCAGCGAGTCCCCCGGGACGTAGTTGGCGAGCAGGAAGCCGTGGCCCCTCACGGCTGCGCTTCCTGTGCGTCCAGGCTTGCCAGGCACAGCGCCCGGTAGGCGGCCACGGCGGGGGCGGCGGCGCCGTCGAACACCACCTTGCCCTGGTCGATGACCAGGACGCGGTCCATGTCCTGGGCCATATCCAGGTCATGGGTGGACATGATGATCTGCTGGTCCAGGCCAGCCAGGGTCCGGCGCAGCAGTTCGCGGTTGCGCAGGTCCAGCAGGGTGGACGGTTCGTCCAGGACCAGCACGGCGGGTTCGACGGCGAGGACGGCGGCGAGGGCCATCAGCTGCCGCTCGCCGCCGGACAGTTCGTAGATGCTCTGGTCCGCCAGGTGCAGCAGGCCCAGCCGCTCCAGGGCGTTTTCCGCCTGCCTGCGCCGCTCGGCACCGTTCTTCACGGACCGGCGCAGGGACAGCTCCACGTCCTCCCTGCCGGTGGGCATGACCAGCTGGGAGAGGGGATCGGTGAAGACGAACCCAACGGTGCGGCGCACGGCCCGGACGGAGCGGACCGTGTCCGCGCCGTCCACCAGCACGCGGCCGGAACTGGGCTGGACCAGCCCGTTGACCAGGCGCAGGAAGGTGGATTTTCCGGAACCATTGGCACCGATGACGCCCACCCGCCGCTCCGTCAGCTGCAGGTTCACGCCGTCCAGGAGGACCTTGGGTTCCGGGAGATGGTCCACCGGAACGGTTACGGCTGCCTGGTCAAAGGTCACGTTGGGCATGGGCAGAGTCCTAGGCTTGCGCGGGCTGCGGGGCGGTCCGCTTGATCCGGCGGACCAGGATGTCCGGGAAGGCACGGTGCAGGGCGACGGCGATAAGCGCAGCCAGGACGTTCTTGATGATGTCGCCGGGGTAGAACACAACATCGCTCAGGAAGGCCTGGCCCAGGTGGCCTTGGTGTTCAGCACGATGCCGGCGATGCCCAGCGAGTGCACAACCACCACGCTGGTGACCGTGGCGGAGAGGAACAGCCACAGTGCGCGGGCCTTGATGGTCCGGCGGATGACCACCGTGGCCAGCCATCCCACGATGCCAGCGGCGATGGGGAAAGCGATGATGTAGCCGGCGGACGGCCCGGCGAGGATGCCCAGGCCACTGCGTCCCTGGCTGAAGATGGGCAGGCCCGCGAGGCCCAGCAGGACATAGAGTCCGACGGCGGCGAAGCCCCGTCCGGGGCCGAGCACCAGGCCCGTCAGCATGACGGCGAGCGTCTGGAAGGTGATGGGGACGCCGAAGCCGTTGACGGCAAGGCCGGGGACCAGCGCCGAGGCGGCCACCAGGGCGGCGAAGACGGCGATCAGGCCGAGGTCCGTGGCGTTCCAGCGGAGGCGGCCAGCCTGGGGGGTCTTTGTGGCGGCGGTTTCGGTGTTGCTCATGGGGTTCCTGTCGGGGTTGTACAAGCGGAATCTAATGTACTGCCGACGCTACCGGGATGGAACCGGGGCCATTTTGTAGGGGCCCGACGAAACGGGCGGGCGGAGGCTGAGGAACTTATCCAACTGCCACAATGGCTTCATGGGGTGGACGCGGATAAGGGAGTGGCTGATTGGTGCTGCCGGCATGCTGGTTGTCCTGGGCATCGCTGCCGCGGTTCTCTGGTGGGCGGCCAGCGACCCCGCCGGAAGAAACGGGGACGGACCTTTACCGGTCCCGGGCGCGGAAAGTCCGGTGGGGACAGTGCCTCCCGAGGATCTGCCTGACGGTGGGCCTGGTTCTCCGAAGTGTCGTTTGATGCGGGCTCGGTGGCTGCGGGAAGCTTACTGCTCCGCGACGTCCGGGCCACCGGGCAGGACGTGGTGTCGGGCCCGGACGGGCTGGCCGCCGCACGGCTTGCCGTTGAGGCCACCGTGCCGTTCGACGTCGTCGCCGGGGAACTTGGTGACGGGGCAGTGGTCGGGGCAGCAGCTGGCGGCGAGGCCAGGGTAGTCCGCACCGTTGAGGCTTTCGGCCGGGAACTGTGCGTCACAGCCACCGGCACTGTCGAGGTGGAGGCCGGACGGCTTGTGGTCGAGCCGCGCTCGATCGACTTCGGCGGGCCTGGCTTTTTCTCGGACGCCACTGCCGCCGTCGTCCGCAGCCTCGTGACCATTGAGCACGATGTTGAGGGGCTGCCGGAGGGACTCGTGCTCCGGGACGTCGCGGTGCACGACGATGGCTTTCGTGTCAGCCTCCGCGGAGAGGACGTCCGGCTCGGCCCGTAAGGGGTGATGCCCTGGGCTTAACGGCCCGGCTGGCAGGGGATGCCTTGGGAGAATGGAGTCATGGACTTCAACCGGCTGCTGCAGATCCGGCGAATCTTTGCCCAGCCGGCGGCGCTGGAGCTGCCACGCGGCAAGGAGATCGTCGCGCGATGGCCGGGAGCCGACGTCGTGCCGGTGGAAAACCACTGGAACATTCCCGAACTGCACGGCGACGAAACAAACGTCCCGCGCTGGTCCCGGATCAAAACCGAGGCGCTGGTGCTGGGGGTCAAGAAGGCGCTGACCGTGAAGCCCAACGGTCGGTCCGCCGATTTCATCGCACCCTCCACCGCGAACGGCTGCGCCATGGCGTGTGCCTACTGCGACGTGCCCCGGCATAAGGGGTACAGCAACCCGGTCACCGTGTTTGCCAACATCGACCAGATCGCCGGCGCGCTGGAGCGGCATGTCCTCCGTCAGGGCATCAAGCTGGAGCCCAACCAGTGCGATCCCGAGCTCTGGGTCTATGACATCGGGGAGAACAGCGACTGCTCCGTGGACGCGCTCATCAGCGACAACGTGGAGGACCTCGTCTCGCTGTTCCGGGACCTGCCCACCGCCAAACTATCCTTTGCCACCAAGTACGTGAACCCGGCGATGCTTGGCTGGGACCATGGCGGGCACACCCGGGTCCGCTTTTCCCTGATGCCGGCGGACCTGGCCAGGTCAGTGGACGTACGGACCTCGCCGGTGGCCGAGCGCATGGCGGCCATCAACGACTTTGTGGCCGCCGGCTACGAGGTGCACGTGAATTTCTCGCCCGTTATCGTCACGGACACCTGGGTCAGCGACTGGGAGGAGCTGCTGCTCCAACTCGACGCCACACTGACGGATGCCGCGAAGGAGCAGCTCGCTGCGGAGGTCATTTTCCTCACGCACAACGAGCGGCTCCATGAGGTCAATCTGGGGTGGCATCCGCAGGCTGAGAGGGTGCTGTGGCGCCCGAACCTGCAGGAATCGAAGGTGTCCTCCAACGGCTTCAGCAACGTGCGCTACCGTACAGGAGCCAAGGCCGGGTACGTCCGGCAGCTGACCGCGCTGATCCAGAAGATCGCGCCCTACTGCCGGGTCCGCTATGCGTTCTGAGGTCTGAAGCCGGCCCGGCCGCGCTAGACTTGTTCGACCATGACTGGTGCCCGATACCGTCTGTTTGCCTGGCTGGTTGCCCTGGTGACCGTCCTCGCTGGCTGTGCGCCCGCCGTCGGCCTTAACGAAAATTCTCCGCCGCAAACGGCGCAAGCTACTTCTGCCCCTCCCGCCACGCCGGAACCCGCCGCCGCGCCGGCAGCTGCCCCGACTCCTGCGCCAGCGCAGGTTCCTACGCCCACGCAGGCTCCCGCACCGGCCCCGGTGCCGCAGCCGTTCGCCCTCAACCTGTACCAGGAGGGGGACTTCGTGCCGCAGTACACCTTTGACTGGTGCGTTGCGGCGAGCATCCAGATGGCGCACAACCTCATCGACGATACGGGCGGCGGCACGTGGAGCGATTCGGCCCACCAGGGGGAGCTGTGGGAGATGGCGCGGGCACGTTCGTCCAACTCGTACAACGGGGCGAACCCGCGGGGATGGGCGCAGGTGCTGACCGAGGTAGGCATGGGGTCATATTCAGTGGTCAGCGTGCCTGGCTATCAGGACGCGCTGCGGACAGCTGCGCGGGCCATCGCGGAAACCGGCCGCCCGGTGGGGCTTGTGATGTGGAGCGGCCGGCACGCGTGGGTGATGAGCGGGTTTGAAGCGGTGGGCGACCCGGCGGTGTTCCCGGAGTTCACGGTCACCGGTGTCCGGGTCCTGGATCCGCTGTACCCGCACGGCAGCGAGCGGTGGGGTCCGTCGCCGGTCCCCAACAGTCTGCTCACGCCAGAACAGCTGGCCACGCAGTTCGTGATCCGCGAGCCGCGGCGCTGGAGCACCGACCTGCCGGCGGGCTACATGCTGGTGCTGCCAACGCAGAGTTAACCCATTCCAGGTGCAGTCGTGCCCTTTCTCTTGGTTCCCGTCTCCTGGCCGGGAGCCGGGAACCGCCTGATACGCCTGGTTTCCGGCGGTTCAGGTTCTACTGGCGTGCGCTGGATAGTGCGGTACACGGTGGACCGGGCAACATTGAACAGCGCCGCGATTTCAGCCGTCGTGTGCTGGCCGCGCCGGTAAGTGTCGACAAGGAGCTTTTCCTGGGCGGGGAGAGCTTGGGCTTCCTGCCCCGCAGGCGCCCTTTGGCTTTGGCGATCTGCATTCCTTCCCTGGTCCGAGCCCTGATCAGGTCCGATTCGAATTCGGCCACCATGGCCAGCATGTTGAAGAGCAGCCGGCCAACAGGGTCATTGGGATCGTGGATGCTGCCGCCGATGCTCAGCTTTACCTGGCGCCGAGTGAGTTCCTCCACGATGTCGCGCGCATCAGGAAGCGAGCGCGCGAGCCGGTCAAGCTTGGTAATGACGAAGGTGTCTCCTTTCCTGCATGCCGCCAGGGCTTCCCGCAGTCCGGGGCGGGCCCTGTTGGTGCCGGTGTATCCGTGACCGACGAAGATCTGCTCGTCCTCGACGCCAAGGGCGCGGAGAGCGTTGATTTGCGCGGTGAGTTCCTGTTCGGCCGTTGATACGCGGGCGTAGCCGATATGTAGTGCTGTCATGGCGCGAACTGTAGCGCTTGGGCGACCTTCAGCGGGCAGTTTTTTGGGCGGGGTATTTGCAGGGCTTTTGCTCAAACGCTGCGGAAAACTTGTCAGTTTCAGAAGTCGTCTGCACCAATGTCCAAAGCCGTCTGCACCGGCCAACCCGTTGAGCCAGAGGTTGTCTTATATCACCAGTGATCCGAGGCAGGACCGGCAAACGGGACAAGGGCCAGCTTGTCAGGGGGAGCGGCAAGAACTGCTCGGCCTGTGTTTCCTCGACCATGTCAGAAATCCCCCAGACCTTCGTTGTCCAGCACCGACAAGGAGTGATCTTGGACGCGGGCATCATCAATGATGGGGCATGCACTTCAGGCGCCAACCATGGAGAGCAAGCTGAATTGGGGGAGCTATGCCTTCTCGTCTCGATTGGGGTTGCGAGGTTTTCTCTTCAAGAGCAATTCCTGCATGTTCTTCTCATTTTCCTGGGCACGATTACTACCCCAGCGGACGGCAAAATGAGCAGCAATTGCGGTTCCAACCACCACGATGATGCCAGTCAAGAGATCGCCCGAGCCGGACAATATCCAAACCGCCACCGCAAGGCACGCCAGGAAGATCGCGATTGCAACAACTACTTTCAGCTTCATTTCGCGACTCCCATGAATACCTGCGCGGATATCACGTCTAAATTGCTCTGATCCTAGCCTTCCTACTCAGCACGCGGGGCACAGCAGAGGGATGTCCCAAGGGACTGCCGCATACCTGCTTTGTCCCGGTCAGCGGAGGAACGCCCCTGCTGGCGGACAGGCAGTGTCCCGCGGAACGTTCCTGGCGGATCCGTGACGCGGACGGAAGGCGTTTGAGTATCTACGTGTGGTCCGTAGGATTGCCGTCGTGTCACCAATAACTTCGGATAGTCCGCCGCGCCCCCTGAGCGTCGGGGACATTGTCATCGGCCCAAACGACCTTCTTGGTGAGTGGGTGGCTGCCCAGATCACGAACGTGGACCCTTCGTGGAAGAAGGTCGGGGTGCTCGAACTCGATTGGTCCGGTCGCGAGCCGTCTACAACGGATGAGTTGGGCCACGTTGAGCCGCTCCGGCTGACCCACCACTCCTGGAACGGGGACTTGGCCCACGCCAACTTCGACTGGGTCCTTCCTCGTAGTTACAGAGTCCTCGGCCGGTTACCTCTGCTGCACGATCAGAGATCGAATAGGTACACCAGCTGCTGGCGACTGGGAGACCAGCTTGCCCGACAACGTGCGTGGGTTCGGGGCGAACATGACTGGCAGGCACCGGGTGCGCTCGAACTGACCCCGGAGGAACTTGGACAGGTCCTCGACGACGCTGCACCATCCCAGAAAACAGTACGCAGCCTCAAAGCCACCGGCCTGGCCGAAGTGGACGGCGACCGGCTCACCGCTGTCTTTCCCAACCTGCGAAGCCTGACGCTCGATGGAAACCTCGGGGAGTTCCTGAACTCAGGCAAACTAAACCGGCTCAGCCAGCTCAAGAGCCTTTTCATCTCTGACTTATTCGGCATGACAAAGGCCGACTGCCTGCTGCCAGCCGAAGTTCCCCATCTTGAATACCTCGACCTACACAGCGTGCCGGCCGAGTACGCCCATGCGATGCGGGCCCGGTGGCGCTCCGAGGTGCGTCACGGCACGAGCGTCGACATCTCAAAGGCACGCAAACCCGAGTGGGTACAGGAGAACCTTGAAAATCCGCTTCAAGATTGGGACGGGCGCGAGCACATCACCGCAGCCCGCTATAAGAAAGCTGTCGGACAGTTCACGAAGACGAAGCGGGACATTCGCTCTACTCTCGACTCTCAGCCGGATGAGTCCACCTTGGCCCGTTTATCTGACCTCGGACGGGAATACGCGCTTGCGTTCAATCGTCTCGACGGGCGGTCCCGTTCATCGAGACTGAGGAGCGAGAGGAGTTGTTTGCCGCCCTCAACACTGTGATGGCTGGGCTGGAAGCAGAGCTGGGCCGCTCTCTCGCAGCAGAGCGTTCGGCACTTCTCTCCGGAGTTGAAGACGACCGGAACTGGTGAACGGGCTAGCGGTGGCCGGCAGGATCCATCGCTCGACGCCTGATGCCTCCCGGGCGATCGCTTTAGATTTCGCTGGGTTCGGTGCGGAGAGAGATCTGATAGCAGGGCCGATGCTTGCTGAGCCCACCTACTGTCGTGTTTACTTCCGTGGACACCGTTCTCACTCCAGGACGGGGCGAGGAGCGCTTGGCTCGCTAGAAGGTAAGGCTGGTCAATAAGGGTCAGGTGCACTGCGGAAGGCCGGGTCCCGGTTTCTAGGCCCAGACGATCTGACTTGGGGCACGCTCCTCAGCACTTCGGATCGCGGCATCGATCGTGTCGTGGCCTTCGGAGTCTGGCCATGTCGGATCCTCGGTGTCGCCGGCATGGCGAAATCGCACGTAGTAGAGCAACCCGTCGTCGCCAAGCGGCTTAGGTGTCTCACCAGGCTCCAACTGCTCATCAACCCGAGACAGCTCAAACCAAAAGTCATACGGCAGACCCACTATGTCTACCGGCATTGTTGCTTCTCCCGCGTAGATCCAACTCCCGCTTCTGCATATCACCACAGACCCAGCATGCCAGTTGCACTGGCATGACGCACCAGCACTATCCCAGCGCGGAAGGATCGGAAACTATCTCCGCCTCCCTTTCGGCAGCCCCCAAATTGGCTTCCCGGGTAGTGCTGATCCAGCCGGAAGTCTCACGTCAGGACGCCGAGAACCTTTCGAGTGTCTCCGATTCAATACTGGCATCCCTTGTCCCGATGGAGGTTCCTCACAAGCTCAACGCCACATTAGATGTGCTGGGGCAGAATGAGAGCTATGGGGAACAAGAATTCAGAACTGCTGCTGGCCCAGCTCGGACCATGGGAGGTTGAGCGTTCCGCCCTCCATCAAGTTGGAATTCCCTGGGGTGAGATTGTCTCGCACTGGTTCTCGGATCAGAACATGCTCCCACCCCGAGCAGCGGACGATTTCCCTCTGAAAGGTTGGAGACACCTGCACACTTCCCACCCTTCTTGGGCACAGGAAGTGCTTGTACTGGGCGCACCCGATCAAACAAACCCGGGTCGATGGGTTCTCGTGCAAATGCATGGCGACAGGAACGGATGGCAATTTGCAAGCCCCGCGAGCTATCTACCAATCCCCGTCCAGGAAGTGCGGCGACAGGAACTACGCCTGGAATGGTCAAGACCAAACTTCACCATGACAAAGAGTTCACCACCTGAAATTGCCGTCGTCCTAATCAACGACTCCTCCAGCCCGTGGAATCCGAGCGAAGAAGACCACGGCCACGTCCAGGGAATCGTCCTCGACGCTAATGGAAGCAGAATCGGAAACGGCTGGTACGCGCACGGCAAAGTAGCCCAACTGCCTCCCCTAGAACCGGGCCAGCAAACCGTCCTTCCAACCTTTCTAAACAACCCCGAACTTGATGGACTCACGCCCGCCACTTACCAAATCCGTGCCTCGCTGACTGCCCTAGGACTTACCACGGCCAAGCTCGCCCGCCTTACAGTCGTGGGTCAGCAGCACGTCGCGCCACAGAACGCTTCCTCCTGACTCGGTGTACGAAACCTCTATGTCTCAAAAGCTAGGTTGTGAGACATGCTGCGGATCGCGAAGTAGGAGCTAACCAGCCGAATTGGACTTGGCACAGCCCGTCCCACAGAAGGTTCCCTACGTAGCTTTGCCTGCAGGGTGGCGTTTCGTCCTAGCGCCCGGCCACGAAGATGTCTGGTTTGACGAGTCCTGTTGAACATCTGAGGGGAATCTGATGATGCCGCAATATGCTCCACTCGGGTTCGCTAGGAGGCGGTTTACTTGGCCTGATTCGCCTGTTGCCGCACCCAGGCATTGAATTCGAGGGCATTCTCCCTCTGCTGCGGCATGCAGTTTTCGAGCGCAAACTGCAAGCACTCGTCCAACTCGGGGCTCGGGCCGCCATCCATCAGCAGTAGGGCCTCAGCTCGGGCGAAGAAAACCTCCGAACTCGACCGCTTCCAATTTCCAAGACTCCCGGTTCGAAGCTGCTTGAGCATGCTCTCCGGTCTGAGCAACCGGTCGAGAACTGGCCAGCCCGCGACGTCTAGCTGGACGATCATGTCGGCGACTGCAGATGTGGCGGAAGCAGCATCAGTTATCTCCCACCAGACATCCTGGCCCGACACGGTCCCTTCCGGATGAAGCCGCTCGCGATAGAGCCCCAAGGATTCTGTAACCGCCTTCGGCATGCCGGGGCCTAACTTCACCCGGTTCCAGCGAAGCCAAGGCTCAGGGGCGACTGCCAGATTGATTACGCACTTCAGGTGCTCTGCCGAACTAAAAGATGACGACTGCACGTTTACTACGGCCCAATCGTCAGACACCGTCGACTTCCGCCAGGTCGGAGCGGTGCCCTTGAAGCCGTGGATCCGAGCGGAGGGACCTAGCATCTCTCGCAGCGCAACCTTGAGCGCTTCCTGAACTGTCACTTGGGAACAATCTCATGTCCGGCTCTAAATACCCAAGATCTCTATGTAGGAGCACCAGCAGTTGTCATGGTCCTGTTATCTGAGATCGAATGACGCGCTGCAGTCCGATGGTTCCTCGCGGGTGGACCGGCTTACAAGACGAAGGGTGATGAGCCGCTTCCGGGATGCTTCATCGCCGGCCGTCCGGTCCATCGCAGTCCTCCGCAGCGCGTACCTAGTCCTGTCCGTCCTGATGGTCACGCGCGTCCAGGACTTGCTGACGCCACATCCAGGCGCAAACAGCACTGGTGAAGAATCCTGTGATCGCCGCCAAGAGAGCCCAAACGTTGAAGTCACCGTCTCTGGCGGACGCAATGGCAAGTACAAGTTCGATCACACCAACGAGAGCCATGAGAGTGGTTAGTCCTGGATAATGCCACCTTTGGACGGGAGGAACTCGATGCATCGGCTTCCTCACGGCATCTTCTTCGCTGGGCATGCTGGCCTACTTGCCTGAGGAGAAACAGAACATTTTGCACAGGCAAGATGCGCTTTCATTGATGCCGTTTAGGGTTCGCAGGGTGGAAAGCTCGGTCGCGATGGTTGCGGGCGTGGAGCTACGCGTAGACGAAATTACCAGGTGGTTTTGGTCGAGGGTCGTCGACTTTGTGGCCTTTATGGCGGCGCGGTCTACAGTTGCCGACCTCGGCGCTCCCAATCCTCGCGGAGTGCCTCCTCTTCGTCCCAGAACGGCTTGTCATTGTGGCTCACCCGAATCAGATGAACGAAGTAACCGACGTTGATTAGGAACCAAACCGCGTAAAGGCAGAAGGACACGACGTCCAAAGTGTTGTTCATCCCCAACTTGCCAAGGGCAAGGATGGCGGCAATTAGGGTCAGCAACCCGTAAAGCAACATCTGTGCGCGCCAGGAACCTCGCCCCATTCGCGGCTGCATCCGTTGGCGCTGGCCCTGGGGCTCCGACATGTGGGGAGCCTATAACCGTATGCCTCATCTGTCACCGGGCACGAGCAAGCCGGGATGCCCGCACCTGCCTGTCCCGGTCAGGGTTCACTCAACTAGACGTTTGAACGGGATGGCTCAGCAACGGTTTAGCCCATCTTGAGAATGTTTTTGCTTCTGCATGGAACCGGCGAGGGGTTGCCGGACACTTATGGGTATGGGGAACCAAGGCGCAGCAAACAGGGATTGCGAACTGTGGTCGCGGGTGTTGGATGGCGACGGTTCCGCTTTTGCTGAGCTCTTCGTTCGTCACCGTGACCGGGTTTTTGGTCACAGCCTTCGCCTCGTTAGGACCTCTCATCAGGCAGAAGACATTACGGCGATGGTTTTCCTTGAGGCCTGGCGTTGCAGATCGAGTGTTCGGTTGGTCAACGATTCGCTAATAGGGTGGTTGCTCGTCACCACCACCAATGTGGCCAGGAACCGTATCAGATCCAACCTGCGGTACGAGCGACTCATTCGCAAACTACCGTGCGCCGAAGTGGCCCCTGATCATGGCGACTTCGTCGCGGAATCTGTTGACCAGGACCGGCGTTCGCAGCTCCTGCACAAGGCCTACCGTTCGCTTGGCCGGCGAGATCAGGAGATCATCGCCCTTTGCGTTCTCGAAGACATGAGCACAGCTGAAGTGAGTCAGCTGTTAGACATACCGGTCGGCACCGTGAAGTCACGGCTCTCCCGAGCGAAACAGAAACTGTCACAGCTGCTAAATCCACAAACCGGACTACGGCCGGCTTCCCCACTCGCCTCTGAAGAGGGAACACCATGAACGACAAACGGCCCCGATTCAACGAGGAACGCAGCAAAGCGATCGAGCAACTCCTCGGCAAGGTAGCCCAAGACGGAACCCCTGAAAACCGACATTTTCAGAACACGAGGGGCACACGGATTCTCCTCTCCGGGCTCGTGGCCGCAGTCGCAGTCAGCGGGGCCGCCATAGCGCTGCAACAACCGGTTACAGACAAAAGCTCGGTGGCCTGTCTCGCCCGGGCCGAGCTCAACGGCAGCCAGTTTCCGGGTACCACAGCTACGTTGGGGGAAGGCACCAGGGTTGGAGAACCATCAACCCGACGCAACCCAATACCTATCGAGGACGCGTTGGCTCTCTGCAAGGACCTCTGGGCTCAAAACGTGCTCAACTCGAAGAGTCCAGGCGGCACGGCCCACCCTAGCCTCTATGACCGAAGCTTCTCGCATCCGGTTCCTAGCCCTTTGACTGTATGCGTACTCCAAGACGGCCGCGCCGCAGTCATCCCCGGGGATCAAGAAGTGTGCGCATCTCTCGGCCTCGAGTTGAAAGCGGACGAACCCGTTAGGCCCTAACCGTGCACTATTAGTGCCGAAAAGCTGCTCGCGCCGCTTCATTCCTTGCTCCAGCAGTGTCCCGCGGAAGGTTCCCAAACTGGACAGCTCTCCTCACAGGCCGGCCGCAAAGACCGCCTCCGAAGGAAATAGGACAGGGGCCAAACTGAACCGTCAGTTGTACGCTCTCAACATGAGGGCGGGGGAGGGGCGCACGGTTGGAGCCTCGGATGACTCGCGGCCCTTTCCCGTTTACGTTGTGCATCTAAGCAAGCCAAACCGTCGTTGTCCTGTTCGCTCTGAATGCGGAGCCCTTGGGACCTTCCATCCTTCTTCCTGGCTTTGGGACTTTTGATGGTCACAGCGATCTATCTCGCCTACCTGCTGTTTGTTCGCAAGAAACGATGCGCCTTCTCTGGGGAAGACGAGGAGCAGGGCGGCAACCGCCTGTGGCCGGCGGTGGAAGTGGTCAATCCTCCACCCTGGTCAGAGTGACCATGTATCGGTCGTCTCCTTCGATGCCCTCGTCACCGATCAATTCCAAGTTGAAGTACTGCACCTCGACCCGGTAGGTCCCCGGTGGCACCTTCACCTTCCCGCCGCTCATGCCGTTGTCCGTGGGTCCCGATACCTTCACCACTCCGCTGGGGACCTCGAGGGTTCCCGTCATAACCCTGTCCACGCTGCCGGTGAACGATCGCTCGGAGTCCATGCGGATAAGAACGGGCGCGTTGAAATCGCGCGCTGTGCCCACGGCGATATAGCGGTCGCCCTGGACGAACATGGATTCGATCGTTTCGTCCGTCCATTTCGCCCAAAGATCCGAGAAGTCCGCGGTCGAGTCCGATACGGTGAATTGGTGGTAGTCGGTGGAGAGGTTGAATTCGGCGTCTATCTCATTTCCCTATCTGATATTGGTTTGAAACGTGTGGCTGGGGACAAGCCCCTAAGATTTGCGCAAAGTAGCCTCCCAGCGAACGATTCGGGTTCACCTCAAGGTAGCAACCGTCCCTGCAGTCGTTCCTGAACACGAACGCGTGGAGTCAAGCGTGCACCCAGCATCGGCTATGTGATCAGTGCTGTGACTCTAAGCCGCCTTATTGCTCCCGCACGTAGGATCTTTTCATGCATGTTGCAACGTCGGACGAACGCGACAGCCAATGGGAACGACACCGGAACACTTTCCGCGTGTACTTTTTTTGCGGGGCCAGGTCAAGGCTACTCCGTCAGTACATTCGATATAGCGGATGCAACCTTTGCAGAAACTAAGGCTTGGGCGTATGACGAGGCAGGCGACAGCAGCTACTCAATTGCACTTGTTGCTTCCGATAAACATGGACGGCGTGGACTCATTTGGCTGATCGGTCACGACCTCAATAACGCCCCGTAAGGGGTTATAGACAGGGGCTCCCGGGATGTTTCAAAAGAGGTTTTCACCCTGAAGTACTCTGGCCAGATCTGCGCTGTTAGGACCCGTATCTCCAGTAGCCAGTTCGTCCCGTAGCCTGCTTCGCTTGCTGCACGAATGACTTTGCTGAGTTCATCCACCGCTCTACGACACGCTTCAGTGGCACGTCGCAGTTCCTTCGCGGATTCCCTAGAGGGAGTCGACACGGTGACGTTGGGTTATTTTGGCGAGGGTCAGCTCACGGGGTGGAGGCAAAAGACCAGCGAACAATGGAAGCAAAACGACCAGATGCGTTGGCGGCAGACAGGAACTGTCCCCCAGACCAGCCGCGTTCGAAGAGATCGAGCCGAAGTCGAGCTATAAGGCGGGCACAATGGAAGGTCCTAGCCGGCTTTTGAAAGAGTCCAAGAGCGAGACTGTGACTGATCGACGGCGTAGGCTCCCACTATGAAGCATCGGGCAGTACTTCTGCTTGCAGTAACCGCAGGTGCCGCCGTGCTGGGATGTGCCCTCGTGGTCGGCAGCATTGCAGGCGCAGACCGAGCATGTCCAGCAATGGGCTGGGCGTTTGTGGGTGACGTAGAACTATCCTTCTCCACCCCGCCGGAATCGGTGTCAGCTTGTTTTGGTGAGGGCTGCACTCCTGAGCAGGTTACGAAAAGCGCGGACGGTAAATGGCTAGTGCCGCAATCCCCGCCCTACCTGACTCCGCCGGTCAGCGTTACCTCGATATATGTGGACGCCAGCACTACCTCTGGAAATCGCCTAACGAGGACCCTGCCAATAGAAACAGAATCCACCGGCGAATACCCCTTCGGACGCGAGTGTGGTGGGCCTTTCAAATTCAAGCCAGTACAAGTGGTCCTCAGCTAACACTCATTGTCTAAAGACGGTTCCACTCGCGACACTAACGAGATCGCGAGCTGTACGGCTGAAGTAGGCTGGCAAAGTCCAAGCTGGACGGCTAAACCATTGGGGGTAACGATGGACATCATTCTGACGGTCGTATTTGCGGCCATATTTTTTTTACGTTCTCTATGGAGTTATCCGGGCGGCGACCCGAGATGGCATTATTGCCGCCAGGCAAGCCGAAAGCGGTCACACCGCTTGTGAGGCCGATTCGCTGGAACACCGCTAAAGCTTTCAGTGTCGCGGTAACGGTACCGTCGTACTTGCGCACCGCGGCTTTCATGGACTAGCTGCTAGCCGGCTCTATTGGCGGCTTCTTCCCTGAGCGGCTTCAAATGCCGTGGGATCTCTGCATGCGCCAAGCTGGGGAACCTGCAGGTGAACTCGCCCCGGTACCCGAACAGGAAACCTGCTACGGGGTTCCGCACCTGCATTTGAATGGTGTAGACGCCACGCTCATCATCAAAGCCTTCATAGAGGTCTGCGGTACCCGTGAGGACCGCAGGAAACGTGAAGCCCACCCAGCCTTCGTAGAACCGCTGGGCCGTGGACTGCAGATGCAAAGAGCCGTCAGCCATAACCTCCAGGTTGAGGTCGGTGGCGAGATGCTGGTGCGTTCCGAGGTAATCCACAATGGAGGAGCGCTGGGGGCTGTAAATCATGGTGGCATCGAAGCGGCGTCTCTTGGACAGGGACAGTTCGAGGGTCCTCACGAACGTAACGGTCGGCCTGCCGAAACCGTCAATAAAGGGATAGTTCTCGATTGTGAAGGGGATGTCGCGGCCTTGGTCGGGAAAGAGGATGTTGCGATAGGCGCCCAGTCTGAGGAAGGGAATTGTCCACCATGCGCCACGGCGGACTTCAGAGAAAACCCCACGCCCTACGCAGGCATATCCGCTGTCGACGTCCACGCCGAAGCGCTTTTGCAACATGGGATGCAATTTTTGAAAGTCCTGGCCCAGTGCCAGCTGAAAAATCGAGGTCACAGCTATTCCTCCCTCCTTTCTGATCCGCCGGAGATGTCCTGTGACGAGGGTGCCGGCAGCCCGCTCAGGGCCGCTGGGGCGCGTCCAGAGCGGGTATCCGGAGCCTCCCGGCGGCAACGCCGCGCCCGAGGTACTGTTCGGTGCGCCGGGAGAACGGAGAGGTTCAACAGCACTGCAGCACCCATAAAGGCCCAGTCTGCATTCCTGCCGAGAAGGGCTTTTCGGAGCAGCACTCCGGCGCCCAAGACACTTGCGGCTCTCGCCGCGGCGTCCATGATCCAGCGGTTCCGGGCATCGCCGGGGTCAAGCTCCGATTCCGCCCAGAGCCGCAGGCGGTCAAAGCTGACGGCAGTGGCCCATCCCAAAGCGGGTCTGATCAGCCCGGCATCGAGGGCCTTGCCGAGGATTCCCATCCCCGGCCGGTAGTTGTAGCCGGTGATAAACCGCACCCCAGCATCTGTGGGGATGTAGCGCCAGTACCCCGATCCTGCCCCGATGGGCGACAAGGCGTCCGACGTATCAAACTTGAGCACCGACGTTGCCTGTCCATCCTTGCGATAGCGGTGTCCCAAAGATGTTCCGGTCCCGCGGATGGTGTGCAACGGCAACCGGAACTCGTAGCGAAAATGAACAGGCCCGTCTTTGTCGCTGGCCATCGGAACAATCCGGGAAAAACGCAGGTCCCACCGGGGATGGAGTGCCGGATCTTGGCTTAACTCCACACCCGTTCCATTGAGGATCGAATGCCAATTTCAACATAGATTGGCCTGTGCTTCCCCGAGCCTTCCCGCATTATGCTTTTCCCCATTTGAGAAGCATAAAAGGCAGTCGAGTGGGAAACGCGGAATATTGCCGAGTTAGGGCGTGATCGTCAGAGTTTCCACGGGCATGACGCAGGAGGCGCGTATGACATCTGCAGCCCCGCCCACCCTGTTGTTCTTTCCTGTGTCGTCGCACCAGTCGATCGCGTAGGGCATGGCGGTCACCGTCGCCTCGCCAACGGGCATGTCCGCAGGAACCGTGAAAGCATAAGAGAACTCTCCGGCGTCGCCCATCGGAGCCGTTGTATTGACGACTTCCACCCCCTTGGCGTCGGTGACGATTACCTGGATCCGGGCATCAGTTCCATACCGCGGATTACACTTTGCTGCGGGTGCGGAGACGGTCACGGCGGCTCCCGGCTGCGCGCTGTCGGGAGAAACCGTGTAGGTCGGCGGAAAACACGGAGGCTCGCCGGTGGTGAAGGGCCCGCACGCGCCCGCGTACCCCATCACGGCGCCGCCCAGTACCGTGGCAACCAAGACGGAACGCAGTCCCGCCGGAAGGGCTGGGCGGAATGACGGCTTCATCTCCCCAGTGTGGGGCAGAGGGAACGACAGGAACAGGGCAGAACGATGCAGACAGAAAGCGGCTGGGTGGACGTGCCCCACGCCCGGATCTACTGGGAAGCCACGGGAAATCCTGATGGCCTTCCTGTTCTGTACCTGCATGGCGGGCCGGGTTCTTCACTCGGCCAGGGCGGCTACCGGAAACGCCACGACCCGCGCCGATTCCGCACGGTAGGACTGGACCAGCGGGGGTGCGGCCGCAGCACTCCGGCAGCCTATGAAGACCTTGACCATCTGCACAACAACACCACCCAGTCCGTGATCGAGGACATCGAGGCGGTCCGGAAACACCTGGGCATCGAACAGTGGATTGTCACCGGCGCATCCTGGGGCAGCACGCTGGCCCTTGCCTACGCGCTGGAGCACCCCGGACGCGTCCTCGGCATCGCCCTGGTGGCGGTGACGACAACCAGCCGGGAAGAGATCACCTGGATCACGGAAGACGTGGGGCGGATCTTTCCCGAAGCGTGGGCGGATTTCGCCGCGGCCGCGCACGCGGCGCCGGGTGAACGCCTCGTCGAGGCCTACGCCCGCCGGCTGGCGGGCCGGGACCGCGACGACGCGCGGCTGGCCGCCGCCTCCTGGGACCGCTGGGAATCGACCCACATTTCGCTCGACCCGAACTGGCTCCCCGGCCAGCGGTTCGACGACGAGGGGGAGCGGATGACGTTCGCGCTCCTGGTCACCCATTACTGGGCCAACGACGGCTTCCTCGCGGACGGCCAGGAGATCCTGGCCCGCGCGCACCGGCTCAACGGCATCCCCGGCCATCTGATCCACGGCCGGCGGGACATCAGCGGCCCCGCCGTCACCGCCTGGCGGCTGCACCGCCAATGGGCAACAAGCCGGCTCATCATCGTCGAAGACAAAGGGCACGGCGGGCCGACGTCGATGGCCGCCCTTACGCAGGCAGTCGAGGACATTGCGGCAACACTTGAGCCAGTGCCCGGCAAGACACGGAAAGGACAACCAACCAAGGCAAGGTCCCGAACGGGTTGAACCGGGCGGTAGACTTGTACGGGCCGTTCTCCGGCCATTCTGCCCCGCGTCCTCCTGATCCTCCTGAGGCTGGGGCGTTCCCTGTTGTGAAAGGCCTTACCTGCTGTGATTACCGTCCAGGACCTCGAACTGCGTGCCGGCGCCCGGCTCCTCATGGATCAGGTGAGCTTCCGCATCGACAAGGGCGACAAAATCGGCCTGGTGGGCCGTAACGGCGCCGGGAAAACCACCCTGACCCGCGTCCTGGCGGGGGAGGGCCTGCCGGCGGCCGGCAAGGTCACCCGCAGCGGCGAGATCGGGTACCTGCCGCAGGACCCGCGGACCCCTGACATGGAGCAGCTCGCGCGGGACCGCATCCTGTCCGCACGAGGCCTGGACGTCGTCGTCGGGAAGCTCAAGAAGGCGCAGACCGACATGGCGAGCGAGGACGCGGAGGTCCAGCGCAAAGCCATGGCACGCTATGACCGGCTGGAGGCCGAGTTCCTTTCCGGCGGCGGCTACGCCGCGGAAGCGGAAGCGGCGGCCATTTCCTCCAACCTCGCGCTGCCCGAGCGGATTCTGAACCAGCCGCTGAAGACCCTCTCCGGCGGCCAGCGGCGCCGCGTGGAACTGGCCCGGATCCTGTACTCCGGTGCCGAAACCATGCTCCTCGACGAGCCCACGAACCACCTGGATGCGGACTCCATCTCCTGGCTCCGCGACTTCCTCAAGAACCACCAGGGCGGCCTGATCGTGATCAGCCACGACGTCGAACTGCTTGAGGCCACGGTCAACAAGGTGTACCACCTGGACGCCAACCGCGCCCAGATCGATTTCTACAACATGGGCTGGAAGCGCTACCTGCAGCAGCGCGAAACGGACGAGCGCGCCCGCAAGCGCGAACGCGCCAACGCCGAAAAGAAGGCCCAGGTCCTGATGGACCAGGCCAACAAGATGCGTGCCAAGGCCACCAAGGCCGTGGCCGCGCAGAACATGGCCAAGCGTGCCGAGCGGCTCCTCAGCGGCCTGGAGGCGGTCCGCGAGCATGACCGCGTGGCAGCGCTCCGGTTCCCGGATCCCTCGCCGTGCGGCAAGACCCCGCTCACGGCCGAAGGGCTCAGCAAGTCCTACGGATCGCTGGAAATCTTCACCGACGTTGACCTCGCCATTGACCGCGGGTCCAAGGTGGTCATCCTGGGCCTCAACGGCGCCGGCAAGACCACGCTGCTGCGGATGCTCGCCGGCGTGGACCAGCCCGACACCGGGGACATCGTTCCCGGCCACGGCCTCAAGGTGGGCTACTACGCCCAGGAACACGAGACCCTGGACCACGACCGCACGGTCCTGGAGAACATGCGCTCGGCCGCACCGGACATGAAGGACGCCGAGGTCCGCGGCATCCTGGGCTCGTTCCTGTTCTCCGGGGACGACGTGGACAAGCCCGCCGGCGTGCTCTCCGGCGGTGAGAAGACGCGCCTGGCCCTGGCCACCATCGTGGCCTCCAGCGCCAACGTACTCCTCCTCGACGAGCCCACCAACAACCTGGACCCGCCAGCCGCGCCGAAATCCTCGGCGCACTGCGGAACTACACGGGCGCCGTCGTCCTGGTCAGCCACGACGAAGGTGCTGTGGAAGCCCTCAACCCGGAGCGTGTGGTGCTGCTGCCGGACGGCGTCGAGGACCTGTGGAACGAGGACTACCTGGACCTGATCACGCTGGCCTGACTCTTCCGACAACGGCTGGTTGCGTCCGCGTCCCCGACCGGACGGTTCTCCGGATTGCGCCGTTTAGAGCCGCCTGCGTACTCGAGAATCTCCACCGTGCAAGTGAGCCGATCGGCGGGGAGGCGTGCGCTGCTGCCGTAGCCGCGTATAGCCGACTTAAAGTTGCTGTTGGCACAAGCGAGGCGGCGTGGGTGATTTCTGTAGCGTGCGTCAAAGCGAGGAACGAGCAGCACGCGGGAAATTACGCACGCTGCAGCGCGGACGCAACCACGACGGAGACGGAAACTGAGCAAGCGGCCAACCGGGCCGTCGTCGTGCTCCGCCGGGTCAGTACCCCTGCGCGTCCAGGAGCGCGTCTTCCTCTTCCTCGGACGTCGCCTTCTTCCGCTTCCGCGGCGGGGACGGCCGACGGCGGGCTGACGCGGCGGAATGGACGGTTCCGTCATCCAGGGCGTCATCCTCGGCGTCGATGGCCGCGTTGCGCGCCTGCTGCCGGGCGGCGTAGCCGAAGCCCACGAACATCAGGATGCCGAAGGCGAACCACTGCAGCGAGTAGGACAGGTGCGTGCCCTCCTCGGTGGACGGCTTCGGGAAGGCGGCCGGCATGTCCGCTGCCGGCGGCGTCTCGGACGCGAGCTGTCCGTACGCGCCGGTCAGCAGGGGATAGCCGAGTTCCTTGGAATAGGCGGCAAGGTCGATGGATGCCAGCTGGCCTTCCGGTGCCCCGCGCTGCAGTTCGGGTTCCGGATGCTTCAAACGCACGACGGCGGTGACGTCACCGGCGGGCGGCGCCGGCACCGAGTCCGGGCTGCCCGGGTTCTTGTTGCCGATGGGGAGCCAGCCGCGGTCCACCACCACTGTTTCGCCGGACTCCAGCCGGAACGGGACCACAACCTCGTAGCCGGGCTGCCCGTTCAGCGGACGGTTCCGCACAATGCGCTGGCCTGCCACGTCATAGGTGCCCTTCAGCTCCACCTGGGTCCACTCCTTGGCCGGATCCAGGCGGCTGAACTGGTCGCGTGCCTGGTCAAAGGGAATGGGCGCTGCGGAGTAGTTGGTCACCACGCGGTTGATCTCGGCGAGCGTCTCCGCCCGGCGGTCCATCTGCCAGCGGCCGAGGAACACACAGGCGGTGGCAAAGATCGCGGCCAGCAGGAGATAGCCCAGCCACTTGCTGGAGAACAGGAAACGGTACATTCAGCTGTCCTGCTCCGGGGCGCTGTCCGGGGAGCCGGCGTCGAGCGGGAGCGTTTCCTTCCACAGCCCGCGCGTCTGCAGGTAGTCCTCCAGCCAGTCCCGGTGCTCACCGCAGGCCAGCCAGATCTTGCGCCGCTCGGGGGCATGGATCTTGGGGTTGTTCCAGAGGAGCTGCCAGGAGGCGCCGGACCGGCAGGCCTTGCGGGAGCAGACTGCCCCTGGTTCGGCCAGTGCAGGATCGGTCCCTGCAGCAAAGTCGAAGATGCTCATGATGCCTGCCGCTCCTCCCCGGGATCGGTCCCGTCGTCGTCGATCAACTCACCCTGCAGCACCTCACTGCCGGGACCGTCGTCGCGGGCGGGCTGCAGCGGGCTTTCGATTCGGCCAGGGGAGCGGAGTCCAGCAGCGAATCGCTGTGCGCCTCGGCTTTGTCGTTCCCGTTCGCGATGACCACCGCGATCCACGGCAGGAACACGGCGCCGGCAACCATGACGATCTTGAACCAGCCGTCCACCACAAAGATCAGGATCAGGCACACCATGCGGATGCCCATCGCCAGGGCGTACTGGATCATGCGTTTGCGCATGTCCTCGGAGTGCGCACCCGCGGCATCCGTAATGCTGTGGACCTCCGAGTCACCGGAGAACCGCCCGGGTTCTCCGGCCGCGGTCTGTCCCGCATGGTTTTCAAGGGTCACGGTGGTTTATCACGCTCCAAAGGCTTGCATCAATTCTCTCACCATCGGCAGTGCCACCCAAACCCGTGCCGGAGCTGGCGATAAGATCGTCAGGCAGCCCATCCCACCCTTGCTACCGCGGCAGCGTGCCGCAGAATTCCGGAGCGTCTTAATGACTGAAGCAGTTTCCGCCCCCCGCAGCGTCCTCATCACCGGCGGCAACCGCGGCATCGGCCTGGCCATCGCCGAGGCATTCCTGGCCAACGGGGACAAGGTGGCCGTGACCTACCGCAGCGAATCACAGCTGCCGGACGGAATCCTCGGCGTCAAGGCGGACGTCACCGACGAGGCATCCGTGGACGCAGCCTTCAAGGAGGTCGAAGCCGCCCACGGCCCCGTTGAGGTCCTGTTGCCAACGCCGGGATCACCAAGGACACGCTGCTGCTGCGCATGAGCGAGGACGACTTCACGTCCGTCATCGACACCAACCTCACCGGTGCTTTCCGCGTTATCAAGCGGGCCTCCAAGGGCATGATCCGCCTCCGCAAGGGCCGTGTTGTCCTCATCTCGTCCGTCTCCGGCCTCTACGGCGCCCCCGGCCAGATCAACTACTCCGCCTCCAAGGCCGGCCTGGTGGGCATCGCCCGCTCCCTGACCCGCGAGCTCGGGTCCCGCGGCATCACCGCCAACGTGGTGGCCCCCGGCTTCATCAACACGGACATGACCGCCGAGCTCCCCGAAGCCACCCAGAAGGACTACCTGGCCAGCATCCCGGCGGGCCGGTTCGCCGAGGCGTCCGAGGTGGCCAACGTGGTCCGCTGGATCTCCAGCGACGAGGCCGCCTACATCTCCGGCGCGGTCATCCCTGTAGACGGTGGCCTGGGCATGGGCCACTGACCCCTTCCGCCAAACTAGCCCCGCGGGGCTTCTTTGTGGGACCCGGACAACGGAATCGGCACCGGCCGCTGGCATGATGGACAGCAGGCCTTCATGGATTTAGACGTATCGAACAAAAGGAGCCCCTATGGGACTGCTGGACAACAAGACCGCCATCGTCACCGGATCATCGCGCGGCATCGGCGCTGACGTAGCCAAGATCCTTGCCGGCGAGGGCGCCGCCGTCGTCGTGAACTACCGCCAGAAGGCGCCCCGCGCCAACAAGGTGGTCCAGGGGATCGAGGCCGACGGCGGCCGTGCCGTGGCCGTGGGTGCGGACCTCACCACCCAGGAAGGCGTCCAGGCCCTGGCCTCCGCGGCGATGGAGAACTTCGGTTCCCTGGACATCCTGGTCCTCAACGCCTCCGGCGGCATGGAAACCGGCATGGGCGAGGACTACGCGCTTAAGCTGAACCGCGACGCCCAGCTGAACATGCTCAACGCCGCGGTGCCGCTGATGAAGGAAGGCTCCCGCGTGGTCTTTGTGACTAGCCACCAGGCGCACTTCATCAACACCGTCCCCACCATGCCCGCCTACGAGCCCGTGGCCCGCAGCAAGCGTGCCGGCGAGGACGCCCTGCGCGAGCTCATCCCCAGCCTGGCCGAGAAGGGGATCTCCCTGGTGGTAGTGTCCGGCGACATGATTGAGGGCACCGTCACCGCCACGCTGCTGGACCGCTCCACGCCCGGCGCCATTGAGGCCCGCCGCGCAGAGGCCGGCAAGCTGTACTCCGTGGAGGAGTTTGCACAGGTGGTGGCAGGAATGGCGACCGCCGACGTCGAATCCGGCCACACCGAATACGCCGGCGGCGCAGACTACTTCGGCAAGGGCGCGCAGCAGTAGCCCAACCTGCCAAGAAGAAGGAGTCCGGTGCGTGCACCGGACTCCTTCTTCTTGGCTTATTCGAAGACGTTCAGACGCCGGCGACGTATCGGACGGCGTCCAGGTAGGGCATGTTGACAGCGGCGTCCGCCACTGCCCGGACGGCGGGCTTGGCGTTGAAAGCGACGCCGATTCCGGCCGCCCCCAGCATGTCCAGGTCGTTGGCGCCGTCGCCCACGGCCACCGTGTGTTCCAGCGCGATGCCCTCGGCGGCCGCCCATTCGCGCAGGTACTTCTCCTTGGCAGCCCGGTCCACCACTGCGCCCAGGACCTTGCCGGTCAGCACGCCGTCGACGATTTCCAGCTCGTTCGCCTGCCAGTAGTCCAGGCCCAGTTCCTCGGCGATCGGCTGCAGGATCTGGTTGAAGCCGCCTGACACCACGGCCACCACATGGCCTGCCGCCTTGAACGCGGCCACGAGCTCGGCGGCCCCTTCGCTGAGCTTCACTTCCTGCCGGACGGAATGGACGACGTCGGCCGGCAGCCCCGCCAGGACCGCCACCCGGGCGTGCAGGCTTTGGGTGAAGTCCAGCTCGCCCCGCATGGCGGCTTCGGTGACGGCGGCCACCTCTTCGAACTTGCCCGCATAGGCCGCGAGGAGTTCGATGACCTCCTGCTGGATCAGGGTGGAATCCACATCCATGATCAGGAGCTTGCGCGGGGCCGACCGGAGGCTGCCGGGAACAAGGGCGGTGTCCTGGCCGTCGATGCCGGCTTCGGCCACGGCCCGGCGGAGGGCGGCGAGGCCGGCGGCGGTGGCGTCCGGAAGGGCGAGTTCCGCCACCTGAACGCGGTAACGTTCGTCACCCAGGGAGTCTTCCCGCAGCACCTGGGCGCCGGCGGCGGCCAGGACGGAACGCAGCTGCTCCAGCCCGTTTGGAGTCATATTTTGGCCATAGCTGACCGCAGTCACGTTCGAAGTCATGCCTGCAATCTTATCGAGCCGCCGCCGGGTCCTTTGAATTCATTGCGCATGGCCCCGCATCTGCGCAATCCCGCCGGTGGAGGCCGTGTTTCGGTGCCCGGCCACCGGTTATCAGTCGGCCTCTTTTATGTCCTAGTGTCTACTCCTATGAGTGATGTTCTGGAATTGTCTTCCGTCAGTGTTGTCCGAGGTAAGAAAACCCTGCTGGACAAGATTGACTGGGAAGTCAATGAAGGAGAACGTTGGGTCATCGCTGGGCCCCAACGGTGCAGGCAAGACCACCCTCCTGCAGATCGCAGCCGCTCGGCTCCACCCCAGCAGCGGCACCGCCGGCATCCTGGACGAGACCCTGGGCCGCACCGACGTGTTCGAGCTCCGCCCCCGCATCGGCCTCTCCTCGGCAGCCCTCGCCACCCAGATCCCCGAACACGAGAATGTCCTCAACGTTGTGGTGACGGCAGCTTACGGAGTCACCGGGCGCTGGCGGGAAGGCTACGAGCGCAACGACGAACGCCGCGCCTTCCGCCTGCTGAACGAGTGGGGATGGGCCCGCTGCTGAACCGGACCTTCGCCACCCTGTCCGAAGGCGAACGCAAGCGCGTCCAGATTGCCCGCGCCCTCATGACGGACCCGGAACTGCTGCTGCTCGACGAGCCTGCCGCAGGCCTGGACCTCGGCGGCCGCGAGGAGCTGGTGCACAAGCTCGGCGAACTCGCCAGCGACGAGGCGGCTCCGGCGATGGTCCTGGTGACCCACCACCTGGAGGAAGTCCCGCCCGGATTCACGCATGCCATGCTCCTGCGCGACGGCGGCGTGGTCGCCGCAGGCCCGATCACCGAAGTCCTCACCGACGAGCACCTCAGCACCACGTTCGGCCTTGACCTCGATGTCACGGAGAGCGCCGGCCGTTACACCGCCACCGCGCGCCGCTAAGCGGCAAGCAACACGATGGACCTGCTCAGCAGCATCCTTGTGTCCATCGCCGGCCTCTGGGCCGGCACCATCAACGCGGTGGTGGGCTCCGGCACGCTGGTGACGTTCCCGGTGCTCATTGCCCTGGGCATCACACCGGTGGTCGCCTCCATGAGCAACGCCATGGGGCTGGTGGCCGGCGGTGCCGCGGGGGCCTTCGGATACCGGCGGGAACTCAAGGGCCGCGGCCGCCAGCTGCTGCGCCTGCTCCCGGCGTCGCTCCTGGGCGGCATCTCCGGTGCCTGGCTCCTCCTGCACCTGCCGGAGGAAGTCTTCCACTATGTGGCACCTGTGCTGCTGGTGGTGGCGCTGCTCATGGTGGTCTTCCAGCCCAGGCTCCAGGCGTGGGTCCGGAACCGCGAGGAAAACCCCGAACACGCGGTGCGCGACAAGCGGCACGGCGTGCTCCTGGTGGTGCTGGTCTACCTCGCCGGCGTCTACGGGGGCTACTTCGTGGCAGCACAGGGGATCCTGCTGGTCGGGATCCTGGGAGTCTTCCTGACCGGCACCATGCAGAACGCCAACGCCATGAAGAACATCCTGGTGCTTGGCGTGAACCTGGTGGCTGCCGTATCCTACCTGCTGTTCGCCTTCGACCGGATCAACTGGCTGGTGGTACTGCTCATCGCGGTCAGTTCGAGCATCGGCGGCCTGCTGGGCGCCAAGGTGGGCCGCCGGCTCTCGCCGACGGTGCTGCGTGCCGTGATCTTCGTGCTGGGGCTGGTGGCCCTGGGATTCATGACCGCCAATCTGCTGAAATAATCGCCCGGTGACAATCCACTATCTTGAGTCCGCGGACGATCCGCGCGTGTCCGACTACACCCGGCTCACCGACGTCCACCTGCGCAAGCTCCGCGAGCCGGCGGAGGGCATGTACATCGCCGAATCCTCCCGAGTGCTCCGCCGTGCCCTCGCAGCCGGCCACCAGCCCCGGTCGTTCTTCCTGGCCGAGAAATGGCTCGAAGACCTGCGGGACGTCCTTGACGAGCATCCCGACGTCCCGGCCTTCATCGGCAAGGCGGCGCTGCTCGAGGAAATCACCGGGTTCCACCTGCACCGGGGCGCCATGGCAGCCATGCACCGTCCGGCCCCCGTCCCGCTGCCTGAACTCCTGGCCGGCGCCCGGCGGGTGGCCGTGCTGGAGGATATCGTGGACCACACCAACGTGGGCGCCATCTTCCGGTCCGCCGCCGCCCTGGACATCGACGCCGTCCTGGTCTCGCCGCGGTGCGGAGACCCGCTCTACCGCCGGAGTGTCCGGGTCAGCATGGGAACGGTGTTCCAGGTTCCCTGGGCCCGGCTGGATAGCTGGCCGCAGGATCTCCAGGTCCTCAAGGACCACGGCTTCGAGGTGGCAGCCCTGGAGCTCACGGCGGACGCGCAGGATGTGGACGTCGTCGCGGCACGGAACCCCGACAAACTCGCCCTGGTGCTCGGCACCGAAGGCGCCGGCATGAGCGCGGAGACGCTTGCCGCCGTCGACCTCGCCGTGAAGATCCCCATGCGGAACGGCGTGGACTCGCTCAATGTGGCGGCGGCGTCGGCCGTGGCGTTCTGGGAGCTGCGGGCACGGGCCTAGCCGGTTCGTCAGCACCACCGGTGTCCGCTATGATTGATAGCTGGTTGTCCTGCTGATTCCGCTTCGGCGCAGCAGAACATTCCATCCCATTCATACCTGGCAGCTGGCAAAATCCAGCTGCGTGAACAAAGGTCCCATTATGAAGTCTGATATCCACCCGAAGTACGAAGCTGTTGTTTTCAACGACCTGGCTTCCGGCGTCAAGTTCCTGACCAAGTCCACCGTGTCTTCCTCGAAGACCATCGAGTGGGAAGACGGCAACACCTACCCGGTCATCGACGTCGAAATCTCCTCCGAGTCCCACCCGTTCTACACGGGCAAGCAGCGCATCATGGACTCTGCAGGCCGCGTCGAGCGCTTCAACGCTCGCTTCAAGGGCTTCGGCGGCAAGAAGTAATTCTTCCTCCAAGCTTCATCGGAAGGCCCGCACCGGCAACGGTGCGGGCCTTCCTGCTTAACACCGTGGACCCATTTGCGGCAGGATGGACGACATGAGCCACCACCTCCTGCCGCACAATGAGTCCAGCAACCGCCTGCACGGCGAGTACAAGGTCCCGGGCGGGAAACTGGTGGTGGCGGACCTGTCCGTGACCGACGGGCACCTGGCGGACGTCTCCATCAGCGGCGACTTCTTCCTCGAACCGGACGAGGCCCTCCTGGACATCAACCGGGCACTGACCGGCCTGCCCGAATCCACGCCCGCCGCCGACCTAGCGGCGGCTATCACGGCAGCGCTTCCGGCGCACGCCGGCCTGTTCGGCTTCTCCGCCGACGCCGTGGCCGTCACGGTGCGCCGGGCACTGGCCAAGGCAACCTCGTGGACCGACCACCACTGGAACGTCATCCCGCCCGCGGTCCTGCCCACCGAAATCAACGTGGCACTGGACGAGGTCCTGACCGAAGAAGTCGGTGCCGGCCGGCGCAACCCCACCCTGCGGTTCTGGGACTGGCAGGAACCGTCCGTGGTCATCGGCAGCTTCCAGTCCGTCCGGAATGAGGTGGACCCCGCCGGCGTGGCAAAGCACGGCATCAGCGTGGTCCGCCGGATCAGCGGCGGGGGAGCGATGTTCATGGAGGCCGGCAACTGCATCACCTACTCGCTGTACCTGCCGCAGACCCTCGTTGACGGGCTCAGCTTCGCCGATTCCTACCCCTTCCTGGACGCCTGGGTGATGGCAGCCCTGGAGAAGCTTGGCATCACGGCCTTCTACGTGCCGCTCAACGACATCGCCACGGACCAGGGGAAGATCGGCGGCGCTGCACAGAAACGGCTCGCCAACGGCGGCATGCTGCACCACGTCACCATGAGCTACGACATCGACGCGGACAAGATGGTGGAGGTCCTCCGGATCGGCAAGGAGAAGCTCTCGGACAAGGGGACCCGCAGCGCCAAGAAGCGCGTGGACCCGCTCCGCCGGCAGACCGGCCTGGCCCGGACGGCGATCATCGAGGCCATGGCGGAGGTTTTTACCGGGCGGTACGGGGCCACAACCTCAGCCCTCACCGAGAGTGAACTGTCCCTGGCCCGTGAACGCGTGGCCATGAAGTTCGGTACTGAGGAATGGCTCCACCGGGTTCCCTAGCACCGCACCCCGCGCTGACCGCCGGGATGGGCGCGCAGGGACTGCCCGTGCGCAGCGGGCCGGATGGTCGCTGCGCACGGAGGCACAAGGCTACGGCGCTGATGAAACCACGACGGCGTCCTGGGCCGTGAGTGCCCGCAGCAGGTGGCTGCGCTGCTCCACGATGATGCGGCGCAGCGCGCGGGGGGCGTCGGCGGATGCTGCCAGCCAGTCATCGGTCCTGCGGAGTACAGGGTGGTCCGCAGGTGCCGTGCCTTCCGCGAGGTCCTGGTTTAGGGGAACAGCCCGCGGACAATCCTGCTGGCGATTTCGATGCTCCGCCCGTCCCACACGTCCCGTAGGCACTCAAAGTCAGGGTTCCACGTACGGATCCAGGAGGCCGGCCGGGGCAGTGGTGAAGCCGCTGATGGTGGCGCTGAGCTGCTGGTTGGAGAGTGCAGTGCCGTGGACCGCTTCCTGCCACGCGGCGGCCTTGACCGCGGGGTCCGGCCGCGCCGCAACGGCTGTGGCGTGGCCGGCGCGCCCGGATGCGGTGGTGTCGCGCGCCAGTTCGGCATCGAGTTCGGCAAGGGTTGCCTGGCCGTTCGCGGCAAGTGCGTGCCAGATGTGCCAGCGGAGTTCCGCATCCACGGCCAGGCCCTCGACGGGTGCCGAACCGTCCAGCAGTCCGCGCAGGCGCGGGAGCAGGGCGGCGTCATGCCTGCTGAGTGTGCCCACCGTCCTGGCCCACGCCAGCTGGTGGTCGGACCCGGGGGCGGCACGGTCCAGCTCGGCAGCGACGGCCGCCAGGAACGAGGACCGCACCCGTCCCGTCCCGCAGCCGGGGTGTAGCGTTCGACGGCGGTGCAGGCGTTCTCGAGGATGTTCAGCAGGACCCCGATCCCGGTTTCCGCCGGACTGAACGCTGCCACCGCGTCCACGTAGCGTGCCGCCGGGCTTTCCCCGTCCCGGGCCGAGTTCCACAGCGCCGTCCAGCACAGGGCCCGCGCCATGGGGTCGGTGATCCTGTCCAGTGACTCCAGGACGGTGTCCAGGGAGACCGGATCAAGCCGGACCTTGGCGTAGGTCAGGTCGTCGTCGTTGAGGAGCAGCAGCGCTGGCCGCGGCTTGCCCGCCAGGTCCGGAACGGGCGTGGCGGAGCCGTCGACGTCGGTTTCCACGCTTCCGGTGCGGACCAGGGCGCCGGAGGCGTCGAATTCGTACAGCCCCACCCGGAGCCGGTGCGGCCGGGGCTCCTCCCGTCCCGTGACCGGATCCGCGGCCTCCTGGACGATCGCCACACTCCCGATGGCGCCGTCGTCCGTTGCGTCCGGCGTGATCTCCAGGGCGAGGGTGGAGATGCCCGCGGTCTGGAGCCACTGCCGTGCCCAGCCGGACAGGTCCCGGCCGGAGGCGGCACTCAGTGCCGCCAGGAGGTCCCCCAGGGTGGTGTTGGAGTAGGCGTGCTTGCGGAAGTACTCCCGCGAGCCCGCAATGAACGCGACAAAGCCCACATACGCCACCAGCTGTTTGAGCACCGAGGCGCCCTTGGCGTAGGTGATGCCGTCGAAATTCTGCTTGGCCGCTTCAAGGTCGGGGATGTCCGCCACGATGGGGTGCGTGGTGGGCAGCTGGTCCTGGACGTAGGCCCACGCCTTCCGCTTGTTGGCAAAGCTCACCCACGCGGAGTCCCAGCCGGTGGCCCGGTCAACGCCCAGGGTGCCCATGTAATCGGCGAAGGATTCCTTGAGCCAGAGGTCGTCCCACCACTGCATGGTCACCAGGTCGCCGAACCACATGTGCGCCATCTCGTGCAGAAGGGTGTTGGCCCTTCCCTGGTACTGCGCGTCGGTGGCGCGGGACGTGAACACGTAGCTGTCGGTGAACGTGACCAGGCCGGGGTTTTCCATGGCGCCCAGGTTGTACTCCGGCACGAACGCCTGGTCGTACTTGCCCCACGGGTAGGGGTAGGCGAAGAGCCGGTTGAAGAAGTCCAGCCCGTTCCGGGTCAGCCGGAACAGTTCCTCCGTATCAAAGGAGTCCGCCATGGACGCCCGGCAGTACAGGGCCAGCGGGATGTCCAGGGAGGTCCCGTCGTCGAGCGTTGCCTGCCAGCGGTCCTCGGCCTTGAAGTAAGGGCCGGCCAGCACGGTGGTGATGTATGTGGACATGGGCTCCGTGGTGGCGAAGTCCCAGCGGGCGGTGGCGGGGTCGCTGGTGAGCAGCGTGCGTGCCGTTTCCACCCCGTTGGATGCCACCTGCCAGTCCGCCGGCGCCATGACGTGGAAGGTGAAGGTGGCCTTGAGGTCGGGTTGCTCGAAGTTGGCGAAGACCCGCCGGGCGTCGGCTGGTTCGTACTGCGTGTACAGGTAGCACTGGCCGTCAGCGGGATCCACGAAGCGGTGCATCCCCTCGCCGGAGCGGCTGTACAGGGCGGTGCCCGTGACGGTGACCTGGTTCTCGAGCTGCAGGTTGTCCAGCCGGATCCGTGCCCCGTCCACCACGTCCTCCACGCGCAGGCCCTTGCCGTTGAGGAACACGCTGTGCACCCCGCCGCCGATGAAGTCCAGGAAGGTTGATGTGCCGGCCTCGGCGGCGGAGAAGGTGATGACGCTCCGACTGGTGTAGCCGGGGACGTCCGGATCCGCTGCCTGCCGCACGTCCAGCGAGACGTCGTAGCTGGTGGTGGTGATGAGGGCTGACCGTCCGGCAGCCTCGTCGCGCTGCAGATTCTGATTCGACACCCAGCTATCTAATCACGGTGCCGGAGGGGGATCAGCGGGCGATCAGCAGGGCGGCGGCGAGTCCCAGGGCGGCAATCAGGAGCCAGGACGCAAGGGCCGCCAGGAGGGCACGCCCGCCGGTCAGGAGCAGGGTGCGGATCCGCACGGCCGAGCCCAGTCCGAACAGCGCCGCGCCCAGCAGGACGTCCTGCAGCACCGCCCCCGCTTCCAGCCACTCTCCGGAGACCCAGCCGGTGGACCGGAGTCCCACCATCGCCACGAAGCCGAGCACGAACAGCGGCACCACCGGCGGCAGCTTGGCGTCCGTCCCGTCGCTGTCCGGGCGGACCGCGAGGCGCTGGTGTGTGCCGGCCATGGCGGCCACCGGTGCCAGCAGCAGGACCCGGGTGAGCTTGACGACGACGGCGATGCCCAGCGCCGCCGTGCCTGCGGTTTGCGCCGTGGCCACCACCTGGCCGACGTCGTGCACGGACGCGCCAATCCACGCGCCGAAGACGGGTGCGGTGAGCTGGAGCGGATGCACGAGCAGGGGCAGGACGCCGATGGCGAGCGTCCCGCACAGCGTCACCAGGGCCACCGGAAGGACCGTGTCCACGTGCCGGATGCGCCGCACGGCGGCGATGGCGCCGATGGCTGAGGCGCCGCAGATCGAGAACCCGGTGGCCACCAGGAGCGCCGTCACCGGGGGCAGCCGGAAGAGCCGGGAGATCAGGTACGTGCCGCCGAAACTCGCCGCCACCACCCCGGTGATCAGGACCAGCGAAAGCCAGCCCAGCCCCAGGACATCCATGACGCTGACCTTCAGCCCCAGCAGGACGATCCCGCCGCGCATCAGGTGTTTCCCGGCGAAGTCGAGGCCGGGCCTGGCCCGCCCGGCAGTCCACACGCCCGCCAGTGGCAGGTTCGCCGCCAGGACCCCCAGCACCACGGCCATGGTCATCGCCGGCAGGACCGGAACCACGGCGTGGACCAGGAATGCGGCCACCAGGGCCACCGCGGCGGTGGCCAGTCCGGGAAGCAGCCGGTCAGCGCGGCGGGGCTGTCCCTCACCGGACGCTGGATGGCTTCTGCTGACTGGCACCTCCCTACTGTGCCGGATGCGGCGTGGAATCAGCGAACCGGCGGCCCCGGCCAACACGCCAATTGAGGGCCGGTTTATGAGTTCGAAACAAAAAGATGGTTGGCTATTGGGCATGCCAGACCTATTCCAGGACTACTCCGAGGCCGCAGCCCGGACCGGAGCCTACGATGAGATGTTCGCCCCAGGCCAGCAGGCACGGGACTCGTACGGGCAGGTGGCAGACGCACTCCGCAAGCTCTCCCTGGCTGACGTCAGTGCCCGCGCCGACTCGATGGCCCGCACCTTCCTGGACCGTGGCGTCACCTTCGACTTCGCGGGGGAGGAGCGCCCCTTCCCGCTGGACATCGTGCCGCGGGTCATCCCCGCCGCCGAGTGGGATGTCCTGGAGCGCGGCGTCGCGCAGCGCGTGCGCGCGCTGGAAGCGTTCCTCAACGACGTGTACGACAAAATGACCGTGGTGTCCGACGGCGTGATCCCCCGCCAGCTGGTAACCACCAGCGCGCACTTCCACCGGCAGGTCCACGGCTTCGAACCGGCGGGCGGCGTCCGCGTGCACATCTCGGGCATCGACGTGGTGCGTGACGCTGCCGGGACGTTCCGGGTCCTGGAGGACAACGTGCGCGTCCCCTCGGGCGTCAGCTACGTCCTGGAGAACCGCCGCGCCATGGCCAAGGGCCTGCCCGAAGCGTTCGGCCAGCAGCTCATCCGCCCGGTGGAGGAGTACCCCCGCCGGCTCCTGTCGGCCCTGCGCAAGACCGCGCCGGCCGGCGTCGACGACCCCACCGTGGTGGTCCTGACCCCCGGTGTGTTCAACAGCGCCTACTTTGAGCACACGCTGCTCGCGGGCCTGATGGGCGTGGAGCTGGTGGAGGGCCGTGACCTGATCTGCCGCGGAAACCGCGTGTACATGCGCACCACCGCCGGTGAGCAGCGCGTGGACGTCATCTACAAGCGGATCGATGACGACTTCCTGGACCCCCTGCAGTTCCGCGCCGATTCCATGCTCGGCTGCCCGGGCCTGGTCAACGCCGCCCGCGCCGGCGGGGTCACCATCGCCAACGCCGTGGGCAACGGCGTCGCGGACGACAAACTGGTCTACAGTTACGTTCCTGACCTGATCCGCTACTACCTCGGCGAGGAGCCCATCATCGCGAACGTGGACACGTTCCGCCTCGAGGAGAAGGAAGCCCGGGAGTACACCCTGGACAACCTGGCCGAGCTGGTGGTCAAGCCGGTGGACGGCTCCGGCGGCAAGGGCCTCGTGATCGGCCCGGACGCCTCCAACGACGAGCTGGACGCGCTCCGCCAGCGGATCATCAGTGACCCCCGCGGCTGGATCGCCCAGCCGGTGCTCCAGCTGTCCACCGTGCCCACCCTCAGCGGCGACAAGTTCGGTCCCCGCCACGTGGACCTGCGCCCCTTTGCGGTGAACGACGGCGACAACGTCTGGGTGCTGCCCGGCGGCCTGACCCGCGTGGCGCTGAAGGAAGGGTCGCTGATCGTGAATTCCAGCCAGGGCGGCGGCTCCAAGGACACCTGGGTCCTTGCCGATTCGCCGCAGATGCCCGTGGAAACCGTTCCCCGGCCCTCCATCTCGGTGCGCGAGCGGGTCTCCGTCTGGCCGGTGGAGAGCAACTGGCGCGACCGCCAGTCGGAGCAGCAGCAGTGAGCCGGGATGCAACCCGGCAGACGTCTTTTCCCTTTCGGGCCCGCAGGAGGTAGCCGCGAATGCTTAGCCGAATTGCCGAATCCCTGTTCTGGATCGGCCGCTACGTGGAGCGGGCGGACGGCACCGCACGCATCCTGGACGTCCACCTGGAGCGGTTGAACCACCTGCCCATGGAAGAACGCAAGAGCGTGGCCCAGGAACTCCTGGCCGTCATGGGCGCCCGGCCGCAGAACGAGGACTTCGGGCTCCCGGAACTGCTGCACGCCCTGGCGTACGACAAGACCAGTGCCACGTCCATCGCCGGCTCCCTCGGAGCTGCCCGCGAGAACGCACGGCGTGCCCGCGAAACAGTGTCCTCCGGTCTCTGGGAGAGCCTCAACACCACGTACTACGGGCTGAGCCAGCACCGCAAGGACGTGGTGGGCACCTACCGGTTCTGCAACTGGACGTTGGAACGTACCGCCATGGTCAGCGGCCTGGCGGACACCACGGTGAGCCATGACGAGAGCTGGCTGTTCCTGGTGCTGGGCCGCTCCCTGGAACGCGCGGACATGACCGCCCGCATGCTGTCCACCCGGGACGTGCTGTCCGCGGGCATGTCCTGGGTGAACATGCTCCGCTGCGCCGGCGCCTACGAGTCCTTCCTCCGGACCCGCCGGGCGGCCTTCGGCGACCAGCATGCGGCCGAGTTCCTCCTGCTGGACCGGCTGTTCCCCGCTCCATCGTCTACGCCCTGCGCGACGCCGACGAATGCCTGGCCAACTCGACCCCTCCGCGCAGCGGGTGGGCTTCATCAACGACGCCCGCCGGATCGTGGGCCAGGCCCGCACGTTCCTTGAGTTCCACCGCACCGACGACCTCATGTCCGAGCTGCCGGAACACATGGAGCGCGTGCAGAAGGCAGTGTCGCAGGCATCGGACGCCATTTCCCGTAAGTACTTCAATCAGGCGGATGAACTGGCCTGGGTGGGAGAAGTTTCATGACCCGGCTGAGCATCGCCCACAAGACGGCGTACAAGTACAACAAGCGCGTCACCCTGTCCTACAACGAGGCCAGGATGACGCCGCTGACGGACTCCCAGCAGGTGGTGCTGGAGTCGGTGGTGAAGGTCTCGCCGTCGCAGGCTGCCGTCAGCACCTACCGCGACTACTGGGGCACCCGGGTCACGGCCTTCGACATGCAGATGCCGCATGAGCACCTGGAGGTGGTCTCCAACATCACCGTCGAGGTCCACCGGGCCGAGAAGATCCCGTCCGAGGCGGACATCGTGGACTGGGACGTCCTGGCGTCGCCGGACACGCTGAACACGTTCAGCGACTGGCTGCCGCAGTCCCGGCTCAGCGGCCCCGGCGAGGAGGTCCTGGGAATCATCCCGCAGGTGGTTGCCGGGAAGAACCCGCACGAGGCCGCCATGGCCATCTTCGCGTGGATGCGCGGCGAGATGACGTACATGTCCGGTTCCACCGGCGTCACCACCAACGCCGAAGAGGCGTGGGGCCAGCGCCAGGGCGTCTGCCAGGACCTGGCCCACCTTGCGATCGGTGCGCTGCGCAGCTGCGGCATACCGGCCCGCTACGTCTCCGGCTACCTGCACCCGCGCTCCAGCGCCGGCATCGGGGAGACTGTCGCCGGACAGTCCCACGCCTGGCTGGAGTGGTGGGACGGCGAATGGCGGAGCTGGGACCCCACCAACCACAAGCCCGCCGGCGACTTCCACGTCACCGTGGCACGGGGGCGTGACTACCGCGACGTCTCCCCGCTCAAGGGCATCCTGTCCGGCGGCGGCGGGTCGGCCCTGAGCGTGAGCGTGGAGATCACCCAGCTCGCCTGACCGGGCCCGGCTCCGGGCTCCTGTTCCGCGCTCGGGATTCCTGGCGGGCTTATTCCGGCCAGGACTTCGCGGCGCTGCTGTGCTGGGTCCACCAGGTCAGGGGATCTGTCACCTTGAACCGGCGTCCGGTCACGCTGTCCGGGGTGATCCGGACGAAGGCATCCTTGTGCCCGGCCTGCCAGGGGAAGAGGTACAGCCGGGCGGTGTCCAGGACTTCCTCGGTGCCCCTGACCACGGCGGAGGTGCCCTTGAGCACCACGCTCCACGCCATCCCGGTCGAGGGATCCACGCCGTCGGCTTCAAGCGCCACGGCAGAGTCGCCCGACGCGCCGGACAGCTTGGTGCCTTCGCCGGTACGGAACACCACTGTGCCGCCGTCCACGGTGTAGTTGATGGGGAAGATGTCCGGGCGCCCGTCGACCACGATGGCGAGCCTGCCGACGGATACCGTCCGGAGCATGGCCCAGCATTCATGGTGTTCAAGGTTCTGCACGGCGGACGATGGCTCTTCAGTGGAAGCTGGCTCGGCGTTCATGCCGCGAGCTTACCTCTACCAGGGGCTGGGTTTGTAGTCCTTCAGGAACACGCCGTACTGGTCCTCGCCGTTCTCGCCCATGACAATGGGATCGTAGACGCGGGCAGCGCCGTCCACCAGGTCCAGGGGGGCATGGAAACCCTCCTCCATGAGCCGGACCTTGGTGAAATGCGGGCGTTCGTCGGTGATCCATCCGGTATCGACGGCGGTCATCAGGATCCCGTCCGTCTCCAGCATTTCCTGCGCACTGGTGCGTGTCATCATGTTCAGCGCAGCCTTGGCCATGTTGGTGTGCGGGTGCCCCGGGCCTTTGTAGGCGCGGGAGAACTGGCCTTCCATGGCGGAGACGTTGACAATGTACTTGCGCCGGGCGGTGGACCGTTTCATGGCTTCCCGCAGCCGGCTGACCAGCAGGAACGGCGCGGTGACGTTGCAGAGCTGCACTTCCAGCATTTCCAGCGGGTCCACCTCGTCCACCACCTGGGTCCAGCTGTTGATCGTGGCGAGGTCCGGCACCAGCCCGCCGGCGTCGATCGCCGTCCCGGACGCGATGCGTTCCAGTGAAGCGGAGCCGGTGGACAGTGCAAGGGATGTGATGGCGTCACCGGCCAGCACGGGATGCTCCGTGACGCTGCCGGCCAGGGCAAGCGGGTGCTTGTCGTGTGCGTGGCCGAAGGTCAGCAGCTCCGGACCGCCGTTGGACCGCTCCAGGGCAGCGGGCAGCGGCTCGTCCTCGGCATCCACCAGCGGCTTGTAGGCGTTGCCTGAGCGGCGGACGGTCTGGGCGGCGTTGTTAATGATGATGTCCAGCGGCCCTGCCTCATTGAGGGAGTCGGTGAGCGCCATGACCTGCGCGGGGTCCCGGAGGTCGATGCCCACAATGCGGAGCCGGTGCAGCCATTCCCCGCTGTCCTCCATGGCGGCGAAGCGTCGCGCGGCGTCCTTGGGGAAGCGCGTGGTGATGGTGGTGTGGGCGCCGTCGCGCAGCAGCCGCAGCGCAATGTACATCCCGATCTTCGCCCGGCCTCCGGTGAGCAGCGCCCGGCGCCCGGTCAGGTCGGTCCGGGCATCGCGCTTGCTGTGGCTGAAGGCAGCGCACTCCGGGCACAGCTGGTGGTAGAAGGCGTCCACCTGCGTGTAGTGCTGTTTGCAGATGTAGCAGGGCCGGGACCGGATGAGATGTCCGGCCACTTTCCCCGTGGCGGAAGGGGCAAGCTTGTTGCCGCGCGTTTCGTCGTCGATCCTGTCCGGCGCGGCGGTTGCCGTCTGGGCAAGGACGGCCCGGTCGGCTTCGGCGATGAGGTCCCGCTTGGTGACCCGGCGGTGCCGCTTGACGGCCTTGAACATCTTCCCGGTGGCGCGGCGCACCGAGATGTAGTCCGGGTGCTCCTCGTCATAGGCGTGGATGGTGTTCAGGACCTTGAGGCAGGCCTGGATTTCCTCAGGGGTCAGGTCGGGGGAGCTCATTAGGCTAATTTTACAGCCCGGAGCGGCACCTTAAACGCCGCCGGCGGCGCCCCCTTGGGGTGCCGCCGGCCGCGGAACAGCCAGTCTAGGAGAGCCGGGCGCGGGGACCGGCGTCGGCTGCCGCAGCTGCATGGGTCTGGGCCACCTTATCCACGGACTCCTGGACATCCGGGTACTGTGCCGCGGCGGCCTTGACCGCGTTGGGGACGAGGTGCAGGTTCCTGGCTGCCAGCTGCCTCTCCTCTTCGCCGGGCTCGGGAACTTTCTGGCCCTTGGCCAGGACGGTGATGCCGGACTCGGTGACCTTGAAGCCGCGCGCCCGGTCCAGGTCGGCGTCGAGTCCGATGGCTGCACCGGCGGGAACCTTGACGTTCTTGTCGATGATGGCCCTGTTGATGACCGCGCCCTCACCCACCTGCACCTTGTCCATCAGGACCGAGTCGATCACGCGGCTGCTCGTTGCCACGTAGACGTCGTTGGACAGGACGGATCCCTCCACCACGCCGCCGGAGATGACCACGCCGCTGGAGACGATGGAGTCGAGCGCCGTGCCCACGGTGTTGTTCTGGCCGCGGACAAACTTGGCGGGCGGGGAGATGCTCTGCCGGGTGTAGATGGGCCATTCGGAGTTGTAGAGGTTGAAGACCGGCAGCGGGGAGATCAGGTCCATGTGCGCGTCGTAGAAGGAGTCGATGGTTCCCACGTCGCGCCAGTAGGTGCGGTCCCGCTCGGTGGATCCCGGAATCTCGTTGAGCGTGAAGTCGTAGACGCCCGCCTCGCCCTGGTTGACGAAGTAGGGGATGATGTCCCCGCCCATGTCGTGCTTGGTGTCCAGCCGTTCGGCGTCCACGTGCAGGGCGTCCACCAGTGCGTCGGCGTCGAAGACGTAGTTGCCCATGGAGGCCAGGAACTGGGAGGGGTCGGCTGCAAGGCCGGGCGTGGAGGCGGGCTTCTCGACGAATGCGGCGATCTTCTGGGGGTCGTTCTGGTCCACCTCGATGACGCCGAACTGGTTGGCCATGTTGAGGGGCTGCCGGACGGCGGCCACGGTCGCCTTGGCGCCGCTGTTGACGTGCTGGGCAACCATCTGGGCGAAGTCCATGCGGTATACGTGGTCGGCGCCGACCACCACCACAATGTCCGGGTTGGCGTCGTGGATGAGGTTCAGGGACTGGTAGATGGCGTTGGCGCTGCCCAGGAACCAGCTCTTGCCGACGCGCTGCTGCGCCGGCACCGAGGCAACGTAGTTGCCCAGCTGGGTGGACATCCGCCAGGTCTCGGAGATATGCCGGTCGAGGCTGTGCGACTTGTACTGGGTCAGGACGACGATCTGGAGGTAGCGGGAATTCACCAGGTTGGACAGGGCGAAGTCGATAAGGCGGTAGCTGCCCGCAAAGGGCACCGCCGGTTTCGCGCGGTCTGCCGTCAGTGGCATCAGTCTGTTTCCCTCACCGCCTGCGAGGACAATGGCCAGGACTTTTTTGTTCAACGGCATAGTGGTCGCTCCTGTACGCCTTCGTATCTCCCCAAACAGTCCGGCATGCCCGGACTCCTTCACACTAGAACAGTTATGCGTGAAGGACTACCTTGGGTCTTGTGCGAATAGACATTGTGACTAAAGAGTTCCCGCCGGAGATCTACGGCGGCGCCGGGGTGCATGTGGCCGAATTGAGCAGGGTGCTTAGTAAGCACGTTGACCTGCAGGTTCGTGCTTTTGGGGCTCCCCGCGACGCCGATTACCATGGCGCCCATGTGACGTCCTACTCCGTGCCGGAGGATCTTGGCTCGGCCAACGCCGCCGTCCAGACACTCGGCGTTGACCTGCGGATCGTTCCGGACGTCGAGGGCGCGGACCTGGTCCATTCGCACACCTGGTACGCCAACATGGCAGGGCACCTGGCCTCACTGCTGCACGGCATCCCGCACGTCCTGAGCGCCCACAGCCTGGAGCCGCTCCGTCCGTGGAAGGCCGAACAGCTCGGCGGCGGCTACGCCCTCTCATCCTGGGTCGAGAAGACCGCCTACGAGGCAGCGGCGGCAATCATCGCCGTGTCCGAGGGCATGCGCCAGGACATCCTGCGCAGCTACCCCAGCGTGGACCCGGAGAAGGTCCGCGTGGTCCACAACGGCATCGACGTTGAACTGTGGAACCGGGACGAGAACGACGACGCCATCCGCGCCCTGGGCATCGACCCCGCCAAGCCGAGCGTCGTGTTTGTGGGCAGGAACACCCGCCAGAAGGGTGTGCCCTACCTCCTCCGGGCCGCAGCAAAGCTGCCTGACGACGTACAGCTGGTCCTGTGCCTCGGCGCGGCAGACACCCCGGAGCTGGCCGCCGAGACCGCGCGGCTGATCGAGGACCTGCAAAGCCAGCGGACCGGCGTCGTGCTCATTGAACGCATGCTGCCCCGGCACGAACTGATCCAGGTGCTCAGCCACGCCACCGCCTTCGCCTGCCCCTCCATCTACGAGCCGCTCGGCATCGTGAACCTCGAGGCGATGGCCTGCGGCGCTGCCGTGGTGGCCAGCGCCACGGGCGGCATCCCCGAAGTGGTTGAGCACGGCCAGACCGGCCTGCTGGTGGACCTGGAGCAGGTGACGGACGGCACCGGCACGCCGCTGGACCCGGACAAGTTCGTCAGCGAGTTCGCCGCGGCCCTCACCGAAGTCGTGTCGGACCCTGAACGCGCCCGCGCCATGGGCCAGGCTGGCCGGCTCCGTGCCGAGAAGCACTTCTCCTGGGAATCCATCACCGAAACCACCCTTGAGGTGTACCGCTCGGTGCTGCCCGCCGCGCACTGACCCTTCCTTCGACAGCACGACGGCGGCGCCGCTTCCCCGCTGGGGAGCGGCGCCGCCGTCGTTTCTCCGGTCAGCAGCCGTGGCCTGCGTCAGCTGTGGCGCCCGGCCGCGGTCCTGGCCAGCAGCACTTTTTCGTCCACGGCCGCCTTGCCGCTCGCCCGCTGGGCCCTGAAATGCGCCCGGGCTTCGTCCTGGCGGAGCTTCTCGGCGCCGGTTGCGACTGCTGCCCGGACATGCTCATCGCCGTAGCCGAAGGCATCCACCAGGTCCAGCGCGTGCGGGCGGATCTTCACCAGCAGCCGGTTGATGTACTCGCCCACCGTGCGGGCGCGCTGCATGGAGAGGCGGCCGTTCATGAGGTACCAGGACAGGTTCTTCTCGATCAGGCTGAGGCCGAAGAGGTCCCGCAGCCAGGTCAGCACCGTTTTGGTGCCGGGATCCGTGACGTCGCGGAGCGCCTCGGTGAAGGCCTCCCACTGGAGCAGTTCGGCATGGGCCTGGGCTGCGTCGATCAGTTCGTTCTGGTGCCGGTTGAACAGGGCGGCCCCCTTTTCCTGGGAGAGCCTGTTGCTGCCTTTCAGCGCGGATGCCGCCTCGGCCACCATGGTCTGTACCCGGTCGGTGAGGAGGGCACGCTGGCCTTCCTCGTCACGCAGGGCGATCGCCGCTTTCTGCACCGACCCGGTATCCGCCATGAACTGGGCCACCTGGCGCAGCCCCGTGCGGTGGATGGCAGTGCCGGTCGCCTGGCCCACCACGTACCGGGCCAGGACACCGAAGTCCACGCTGCGGAATTCCTTCGCGTAGTCGGCCAGGAGCCGTTTCGCCACCAGCTGCAGCAGGACGGTGTTGTCCCCTCGAAGGTGGCGTAGACGTCCAGGTCCGCCCGCAGCGAGGCGAACCGGTTCTCGATCAGGAAACCGGCACCGCCGCAGGCTTCGCGGCATTCCTGCAGGGTGTCGAGGGCATGCCAGGTACTGAGCGGTTTCAGTGCCGCGGCGAGGGTCTCCAGGTCCTGGCGGTCTGCGTCGGTGTCGGTGGCGCCGGAGAAGACGTCGTCGAACTTCTGCAGGAGCTGTTCGTGGGCGAAACCGGCGGCGTACGTGGTGGCGAGCCGGGTGAACAGCCGCCGCTGGTGGCGCTGGTAGTCAAGCAGGACTTCCTCGTCCGTGTGGCTGGACGCGTTGAACTGGCGGCGCTCGGCGGCGTAGTGGACGGCTGCCTTGAGGGCGACCTTGGAGGCCGCCACTGCCGCCCCGTCCAGGGAGACCCGCCCCTGGACCAGGGTGCCGAGCATGGTGAAGAACCGGCGGCCCGGGCTCGCAATGGGGGACGAGTAGGTGCCGTCGGGGGCCACGTCACCGTAGCGGTTCAGCAGGTTGGTGCGGGGGATGCGGACGTTCGTGAAGTGCAGCCGGCCGTTGTCGATGCCGTTAAGCCCGCCCTTGACGCCGTCATCCTCACCGCCGATGCCTGGAAGGAATTCCTTCGTCCGGGGGTCGCGAAGGTCAACGTAGAAGGCATGGACGCCATGGTTGACGCCCCGGGTAATGAGCTGGGCAAACACCACTGCTCCCAGCCCGTCGATGGCAGCGTTTCCGATGTAGTCCTTCCAGGCGGCGCGGAAGGGGGTGTGCACCACAAACTCTTCGGTTTCCGGGTGGTACGTGGCGGTGGTGGCAATGCTGGCCACATCGGAGCCGTGCCCCGTTTCGGTCATGGCGAAGCAGCCCGGGATTTCCAGGCTCATGATGCCGGGAAGCCATGTGGCGTGGTGCTCCTCGGTGCCCAGGTGCATGACGGCCGAACCGAAGAGGCCCCACTGCACGCCTGCCTTGATCTGCAGGGACGGGTCGGCGACCACGAGTTCCTCAAAGCCGGCGATGTTTCCGCCATGGTCGTCCGAGCCGCCCAGGGCGGACGGGAAGGCACGGTGGACGGCGCTGTTGTCCACCAGGTACTTCAGCTGCCCGGACACCCGGGCGCGGTGCTCGGTGTGCGGCATCCCCTCGATCTTGTGCAGTTCGGGGCGTCCTGCCAGGTCCCTTGACTGCAGCCGGACAGCCGCCCACTTGCCGAGGAGCTGCCGGCCCAGTGCGTCTACGTTGACCGCAGGCTGGGCGTGGTCGGTTACGGGGTGGGCCGTGGTGGCAGGCTTGTGGCCCTTGCCGGCGGGGCGGTCCACTACTTCGGTCATGTCAATATCCTTTGCTGGTGCTGACAGGCGGTTTGGTGGTGCTTGAAGGGGTCAGTTCGGGGGCTATGCCGACGCACAGCCAGGCGGTGATCTGCCGTGCAATGGCTTCCTGGCCCGGCTTTGCGGGGGGAGTCGGGCGTGCTCAGCCATTGTTCGCCCGCATTGCGGACCAGGCCGATTGCCGCCTTGGGCCAGTAACCGATGACGGATTCCTTGCCATCGCCCAGATGCGAGCGCATGGGCGTGGCGATCATCTCCGCCACGGCGTCGAAGAAGTGTCCCAGGGCGCCGGAGACAGGGCCTCCCGCGGCATTGTCCGCAGACTCCGCAGCCGCGGAACGGGTGACGAAGGTGTAGACGTTCTGGCTCGTGTCGGCCATCTGCAGGTAGGCCGACACCATGGCCAGCAGCCCTTCCCGGGGCGTCAGGGCGCTTTGGGCGGCCTCCCGGATACGGCGCTGCATCTGGTCGAGCACTACTTCGCCCACGGCCTGCTGCAGACCGGCCTTGTCTCCGAAGTACCGGTAGAAGACCGACTTGGATGTGCCCGCGGCCGCGGCGATGTCTTCCATGGAGGCGTCGCTGCCCAGCGCGTGCACCGCACGACGCGCCTGCTTGATCAGCTGGCGCCGCCGCTCCTCCCGGTGGGTCTGCCAGCGTGCCGATCTGCCGTCAGCACTTGCCCCGGCAGGTGACGCGTCAAGGGAGGAGTCCGAAATATTCACGATACCCAGCGTATCAGGTACGCTGGGTATCGGTAATCGCTTGTGACCAGAGGAGACAGCCATGTCCATTGACGGACAGTCCATCAACGGCCCCGCAACACCAGGCGCCGCAGCCAGTTCCAACCCTGCCCTCCGCAGGGCTGTCGTTGTGGGAGGCAACAGGATTCCGTTTGCCCGCTCCGGTGCCGCCTACGCCAAGTCCTCCAACAGGACATGCTGACGGCAGCCCTGGACGGCCTGATCGCACGCTTCGGGCTCCAGGATGAGCGCCTCGGTGAAGTGGCCGCCGGCGCGGTCCTGAAGCACTCCAGGGACTTCAACCTCACCCGCGAGGCAGTCCTGGGTTCGGCCCTGTCCCCGGAGACGCCCGCCTACGACCTGCAGCAGGCATGCGCCACTGGACTGGAAACCGTGGTGGGGCTTTCGAACAAGATCAAGCTGGGCCAGATCGACTCGGCAATTGCCGGCGGCGTCGACTCCGCTTCTGACGCGCCCGTGGTGGTGAGCGAGGGGCTTCGGGAAGTGATCCTGGACCTCAACCGCGCGAAGACCCTTCCGCAGCGGCTCCAGATCCTCAGCCGCCTTCGGCCCAAGGACCTGGCCCCGCTGGCGCCGGGAACCGCTGAACCGCGGACGGGGCTTTCAATGGGGGAACACCAGGCGCTTACCACGGCGCAGTGGAAGATCTCCCGTGAGGCGCAGGACGAGGTGGCCCTGAACAGCCACCGGAACCTTGCCGCGGCCTACGATTCCGGATTCTTCGACGACCTCGTCACGCCCTACCGCGGGCTGACGCGGGATGGCAACCTTCGGGCTGACACCTCCATGGAAAAGCTGGCGTCCCTGAAGCCGGTCTTCGGCAGGAGCCTGGGCGCCGACGCGACCATGACCGCCGGCAACTCCACCCCGTTGACGGACGGCGCCTCCACGGTCCTGCTGGCCTCGGACGAGTGGGCCGACGCCCGCGACCTTCCCAAGCTCGCAGCTGTGGTGGACGCCGAGGCCGCCGCGGTGGACTTTGTGCATGGCAAGGACGGGCTGCTGATGGCGCCGGTCTTCGCCGTGCCCCGGCTGCTGGGCCGGCACAACCTCACCCTGGCGGACATCGACTACTTCGAGATCCATGAAGCCTTTGCAGCGACGGTTCTGAGCACGCTTGCCGCGTGGAGGACGAGGAATTCGGCCGGACACGGCTCGGCCTGGACGGCGCATACGGCAAAATCGACCGGGCACGCCTCAACGTCAACGGATCGTCGCTGGCGGCCGGCCACCCGTTCGCCGCTACCGGCGGCCGGATTGTGGCCTCGCTCGCCAAACTGCTCCACGAAAAGGGCAGCGTTGACGGACGTCCGGCCCGGGGCCTGGTCTCTGTCTGCGCGGCCGGCGGTCAGGGCGTCGTCGCTCTCCTCGAATCGCTGTAGGGGGACCGGATGACGGACAAGTACGCCCAGCTGGTGAACCAGGGGCTCGGTAAGAATGTGGCCAAAAAGCTGGGTCTGCCGCAGCCGGCAGTCCTGCGCAGGTACGAACCCGGGCAGCCGCTGGTTACCGGACCTGTTGTGGTCCTGGGTGAAACGGCAGCAGCAGACAAACTGGCCGCAGAGCTCTTGTCATGGGACCTCGATGTCCGGAGGCATGCGGTGCCGCGGGAAAAGCTCGGCGCCATCATTCTGGTTCTGGACGAGGTGGCGCACCCCCGGGATCTTGAGAAACCGGTTCTTGCCGCAGCGGGCTCCCTCCGGGACCTCGGACCCTGCGCCCGCGTGGTGACCGTTTCACGGCCGTCCGGGGAAACAGACACACCGGCGGCGGCCGCTGCCCGGCAGGGCGTGGACGGGTTCCTCCGCTCCCTGGCGAAGGAACTCCGTGCAGGTGCAACCGGGAACGGTATCCTCCTGGACGGGGGAGTGGAGGCAGCAAGTCCTTCGGTCCTGGCTGCGCTGCGGTTCTTCCTCTCTGGCCGTTCGGCCTACGTGGATGGACAGTTCCTGACCGTTTCCAGCGCGGCCGGAAGCCTGCCCGACGACGTCGAGCGGCCCCTGGCAGGCAAGGTGGCCGTGGTGACGGGGGCAGCCCGGGGAATCGGCGCCCAGATCGCGCGTACCCTGCACCGCGACGGCGCCACGCTGGTGCTTGTGGACCTGCCCGCGGCAGGAGACCATTTGGCTGCTGTGGCCAACGCGGTGAAGGGGACTGCCCTTCAGCTCGACATCACCCGGGAAGACGCCGGCCAACGGATCCTGGAACATGCCGTGCAACGGCACGGGCGGCTGGACATCATGGTCCATAACGCAGGCATCACGCGGGACAAGCTGCTGGCCAACATGGACCACGGACGCTGGAGCTCGGTGATCAACATCAACATCTCCGCCCAGCTGCGGATCAACGAGGCCCTGCTCGCTTCCGAACACTTCGGGCCGGCGCCACGAATTGTCTCTGTTGCCTCCACCAGCGGCATAGCCGGCAACCGGGGGCAAACCAACTACGCCGCGTCAAAGGGTGGAGTGATGGGGATGGTCCGCGCAACGTCATCCTTGGTGGCGGCTGCCGGAGGCACCATCAACGCCGTCGCGCCGGGGTTCATCGAAACCGAAATGACCGAGCGGATTCCGTTCGCCCTGCGGGAAGTCGCCCGCCGGGCCAACTCCCTGCAGCAGGGCGGCAAGCCGGCCGACGTCGCCGAAACCATAGCGTTCCTTGCCAGCGATGCCGCCGGGGGCATCAACGGCGAGGTACTGCGGGTCTGCGGGCAGAACATGGTGGGGGCATGACGCCCGCCCAGCCGGTCATCCTCGGCGACATGCCCTCGCTGTCCAAGCTCTACGTCAACGCGGCCGCCCAGGCGGCCAGGCGCCGGCTGCTGGGGACCCACGACCAGGCAGACCTGCCGTCCGAGACCCACGAGGTTCGCGGTGTGACCGTGGACGTGGCCAACCTGACCGCCTACCAGCACCTGCTGGGCGAGACAGCCAGCGACGTCCTGCCCGCCGGGTTCATCCACGCCCTGTCCTTCCCCGTGGCCATGAGCGTGATGAACCGGGATGACTTCCCGCTGCCCCTGCTCGGCATGATCCACCTGCGCAACCGGGTGGAACAGCGCTCGCCCGTCCTGTTCACCGACGCCCTGGACATCACGGCCCGGGTGGAGAACCTCCGGGGCCACCGCGCAGGTACGCAGGTGGACGTCATCGCGGAGGTGCGCCTCGCAGGGAAAGATGACATCTCCTGGCATGGAACCTCCACTTACCTGGCCAAAGGGGTGTTCCTGCCCGGCATCGATAAGCCCTCGGCGGCACCGCCAAAGGGCGACTTCAAGGCCCCGGATCCGACGGCGCTGTGGCAACTGGGCGTGGACGCGGGACGGGCCTACGCCGCCGTGTCCGGCGACTTCAACCCGATCCACCTCAGCGTGCTGTCAGCGAAAGCCCTGGGCATGCGGCGTTCCATCGCCCATGGCATGTACCTCGCGTCGCGGGCGCTCGCCGACGTCGGTTCAGTGCGCGGTGATGCCTTCATCTGGGACGTCGATTTCGACGCTCCGGTTTTCCTTCCCAGCCGGGTGGCGCTGGAGATCGGAAGCGAGCAGGACGAATCGGGGGGCCTGGCGGCGGTCGGGCTTTGTCGCCTGGAACCCCCGGTCCGGCCGGCGCCACTTCAGCGGTTCCGTCACCGCGCTTTAATCGGCCGGGCGGACCGCCCGCAGGATGCGGTGGAGGCTCAGCAGGATCGATTCCGACGCGGGTACGGCATCGCCCGTTGGTTCCCGGGAGGCGGTGGCAGCCATGCAGGCTTCCACCGCTTCCCGGGCCGCCCGGAACCGCTCTCGCTGCGTCGGTTCGTCGCTGTCGCTGAAGGAGCGCAGCAGCTCACCGGTCGCCGTCATGGCATCAGCCAGCGGTTCGCTGTCCTGCACCGGGACGGCGTAGGGCGCGTCGCTGACCCAGATCACGTCCGACAGCACATCGGTCATGTCCTGGATATGGAACGTCACGCGTTCGAGCTCGCGCAGGTTCCGGTAGTCGAGGTCAACGTCCCTCGGGTGGAGCTTCCGGCGGGGGTTCGCGCGGCGGCTTGCGTCCGCTTCCTTCACCAGGTGCCGAACGGAACGCGCAGCCTCAGCGAGTTCGTCGGACCGTTTGGACCAGGCTTCGTGCTCCGGAGGCGATTCCTCCTTCAACGCCTTCCCCATGTCGGTCAGTTGCTGGCCGAGGGCGCGCCGGAGGTCGTCCAGGCTGGCCGCTGCTGCCTTCAGGTGCAGCGGTGGCCACAGCAGGAAGTTCACGGCGATGCCTACCGCAACGCCCACGCCCATTTGCAGGAGGTAGCCGAACGAAAAGTCGTCCGGATTGCTGCCGCCCACCAGCAGGACAAGCAGGGCCGCCGTCGGAATCCAGTCGCTTCCGGAGCCGATGCGCGGCAGTCCGCCGAGCAGGACGCCGATGCCCATGAACACCGCCACGGTCAGCGGGGAAGGATCGGTGACGCTGACCAGGACAACGGCAAGCCCGATGCCCAGGGCGAGGCCGGTGAGGGCCTGAAGCCCCTGCTTCACGGAGCCGGCAACGTTGTGGTACATCGCCACCAAGGCACCCAGGGTGCGTAGTACGGATAGTTGGCCGCGGCACCGGGCATGTGGGGTGCGATGAGGAATGCCACTCCTGCGGCTACGGCCGCTTTCGCTGCCAGCTGGAGCCGCTGGGCGGCGAATGCCTCCGACAGTTCTGCCAGGGCATTCTTCAGGAGGCGGGTTCCCATGGCCCACCGGGCTTGCTGCCGTACTTGAGTGTTAGCCATCCGGTCCACAGTATGGCGCTTTGCGTGGGCGTCCAAAGCTGCTGGTCAGGGCCCCGGAGCAGCGGCCGAAACGGCTGCAGGAGCGGCTACCGGGAGAGGGCCGCCGCCGAACGGCGCACCTCGGAGGCAAGCCGATGGGCTCTGCCTGGCGTACGTCCGTCCTCTTGACGGCGGGGGATGTAGCCGAAGGCCAGGGAGTAGGCGGGGTCGGCGAAACCTAGTGCCGCGTTGGCCCCTTCATGGCCGAACGCGCGGTGGCTGCCGAAGTTCCTCGAGGGATGCGGCTTCATAAAGACGACGGCGAACGCGTTGTCCAGCCCTGAGGACCGATCAAGCCCCCACACCTGTTCCGCGGCCATCAGGTCAATTGTTCCGGGTGTGAGGAACGGCGGTTCGCCCTCGGCGCCGGTGGTGGCGGCAGCGTACAGCCTGGCGAGGCCTTCGGCCGATCCGACGCCGCCGGCTGCTGACATTCCTGCCGCGCGGACACTGCGGATGTTGGGAAGCTCCATAATGGTGCTGACCGGAGCGTTGCTGTTCAGGCCGTCCAGGCTGAGTGGATCGAGCCAGGGTTGCCCGGCCGGGTCCTGGTAGAGGACGTCACGGTAGCGCGGTTCCAGGTCTGCCGGCAGGCCCAGGAAGAAGTCGACGTTCTCCGGCTTGCGGATCCGGCGCTCATAGAGGCTTTGCAGCGATTCGCCCGCCGCGCGCCGGCAGAGCTCCTCCATGAGGATCCCGATGGTCAGGGCGTGGTAGCCGAACTGGCGTCCCGGCTGCCACGTGGGTTTGGCCGCGGCCAGCCGCTCGGCGGCAGCAGGGGTGGTGAATTCATCAAGGCCGAAGCCGCCCTCAAGGCCCAGCAGCCCCGCCTGGTGGGACAGGGCCTCGCGGACCAGCAGCCGGTCCTTTCCATGGGCGCCGAACTCCGGCCAGTAGCTGGCCACGGTGCCGTCCAGATTAAGGAGCCCGTCCTGGACCAGCAGGGCCACCACCATCGCTGCCACGCCTTTGGAACAGGAGTATGCGCCGGTGAGGGTGTCCGGGCTCATGTCCGGGCCACCGGTAAGGTCCACAACGCGCGTCCCGTGATGATAGGCCGCTACCTGGGCGCTGTAGCCGGAATCCTCGACGAGGAAGGACTCAAACAGTTCCAGGACATTGTCAAAACCGGGCGCTGCGAAACCGTGGGATGTCTGCACCCGGACAGTTTATCCAGAAAACGCTTTCCTTCTAGTGACCGGCTCCGTGTCCTGCTGCTACTTCCTCGCCCTTCCTGACCGGGCCCGGGGGAGTCCCGTCCCCGAAAGGCCGGCCGCCCAGTGCCTCGCGGCCGTGCTCTTCGAGCCATCCGCCAAGGTCGGGGCCGGCGGGGACGATCCCGGTGGGGTTGATGTCTTCATGGACGATGTAATAGTGCTGCTTGATCTGCACGAAGTCGGTGGTGTCCCCGAAACCGGGCGTCTGGAAAAGATCCCTTGCGTAGGCCCAGAGGGCGGGCATTTCGGTGAGCTTCTGGCGGTTGCATTTGAAGTGGCCGTGATAGACGGCGTCGAAGCGCGCCAGCGTGGTGAAAAGCCGGACGTCTGCTTCCGTGATGGTGTCTCCCACCAGGTAGCGCTGGCGGGATAACCGGTCCTCCAGCCAGTCCAGGGCCGCCCACAAACGCTCGTAGGCTGAGTCGTACGCCTCCTGGGACCCGGCAAAGCCACACCGGTACACCCCGTTGTTAACCTCGGTAAACACCCTCCTGTTGACCTGGTCGATCTCTTCGCGCAAATGTTCCGGGTACAGCTTTGGCGCGCCGGGCCGGTGGAATTGGGTCCATTCCGTCGATAAGTCAAGGGTGATCTGCGGGAAATTGTTGGTGACGACTTCTCCGGTCGCGACGTCGACGATGGCGGGGACGGTAATGCCGCGGGGATATCCCGGGAACCGCTTGAAATATGCCTCCTGCAGCCGTTCGATCCCCAGGACCGGATCCACGCCGCCCGGGTCGAGGTCGAACGTCCAGGAGCGCGCGTCGTGGGTGGGCCCGGGCTGCCCCAGGGAAATGGCGTCCTCCAGGCCCAGGAGCCTCCGGACGATGACCGTCCTGTTGGCCCAGGGACAGGCCCGGGCTGCGATGAGGCGGTACCGCCCTGCTTCCACCGGCCAGCCCGGCTCGCCGTTGTCGCCCGGCCTGGCATCGCGGGTGATGCGGTCCTCGATGTAGTTGGTGTCCCTGGTGAATTCGGCACCGCCGGTTACGTAAGCGCCGCGGGTGCTGTGGTCCGCCGTCGCGCCGCTGGCGGCCTGCTGGATGCTGTCCGTTTCCTGGCTCATGGCATTAGCCTAAGCGCCCCGGCCAAGGATCAGGGAGATCGGCTGCCAGGCAGCCACCCAGGAACCTGCAACGAGAACGGCAAACAGGAAGATCCATACACCGGACGGCACGGCCGTGGCGCGGTACAGGAGGTAGGCGTCGGACGTCGCCAGCCGGTCCCTGCGGCGGAGGTGGACGTTTGCCAGCTTGAAAAGGTCCCTGACGGCTGCCACCAGCATCGCCAGGCCCAGGACAACGGCGACATGGCCCACGAAAGCATGGGGCACGAGCAGGATGAGGGCGAGGGCACAAGCAATGGCAACGGCGGTGACAAGGAATCCTGCCAGGTTCCGGAGGAAGAGCATGGATGCGACCAGCACAAGGATGCTGGCCGCGATCGCTGCAGGTCCCCAGCCGCTGAAACCGGCAGTCACGAATCCCGCGCCGACGACTGCGGGGACGGGGTAACCCCAGAAACACGACCAGGCCGCGGCGGCCCTGCTCCGGCTGTACGTGGTGGTGGTTCCCGAATGGTCGAGCCGCAGCCTGATGCCGGACAGCCGCTGCCCGCTGGTGACCGCGGCAAGGGCGTGCCCCAGCTCATGGACCGCGGTTGCCAGCAGTCCGAAGTACCGCCAGGAGCGGCGGGGAATGGAGAGCGCCGTTGCCACGAGGAGCACCAGCAGGAGCTCCTGGAAGGTAATGGCCGGAACCTCCGTACGGCGGAGCGATTCGACCAGGGTTTGCCACAGATCCATAGCCGCCCACAGTACTAGCGGCTGCTGGACGCTGCCTTGGAACCGCCTTAACGCGGAAAGGCACGCTGCCGGGCAGCGTGCCATTCAAGCTGGCGGAGCCGCGGACTTATCCGCAGCGCCGCGTCAGGCCTGTTTTCCTAGCCCTCGCACTCGGTGCAGTAGCTGTGCCCGTCCTTCTGGCGGGCAATCTGCGACCGGTGGCGGACAAGGAAGCAGGAGTAGCAGGTGAACTCGTCGTCAGCCTGCGGAATGACCTGTACCACGAGCTCCTCGGCGACGAATTCGCCACCGGGGACGCCGGCGCCGTCGAGCCCGTCAGCTTCATCCAGCTCAAGGACAACGCTGCGCGCGTCGGGAGCATTTGCTGACTGGAGCTGCTCGAGGGAGTTGTCCTGCGATTCCTTGACGTCGGAACGCAGTTCATCGTAATCGGTTGCCACTTTGGGTGCTTCTCTTTTCTTTGGTTCGCCTGTCGCGTATGAAACGTACAGCATCGGACGGCTATTCCCCAATAGGCGGAGTATATTTGCGCCCGCCTGGGTACGGGTTCAGGGGAGGCGGCCATCACACCTGGCGGGTGGCATGGCCGCGCAGGCAGCGGAGGGGCCGCGGCAAGCGGCGCGATCTCCGCCCGGATCGAAGGGGCGTATGTGGAGCAGCTCACTGCAGAGTTCGGTGGTGCCGGGCAGGTTGGCACAGGAGTCGGCCCGGTGCTGGAAAAGTTCGATTCTGTGTCCAGGATCGCCGTGTTGCGGGGCGGCGGCCTGGGCGACCTGATCTTCGCCATTCCTGCCATGGCCGCCCTGAAGGCGGCCTATCCGGACGCCACCTTGACCCTTTTGGGGTCGCCAATCCACAAGTCGCTGCTCGCGGCTGTGAAGGGCCCGGTGGACGAGGTCTGCATACTTCCGTTTGCAGAGGGGGTCCGTCCCGGTGATGAAGACCCGGAAGCACTGGAAGCTTTTTTTTGCGGACATGCGGTCCCGGAACTTCGACCTCGCCGTCCAGGTGCACGGCGGCGGCAGATATTCGAACCCTTTCCTGCTCCGGCTCGGTGCGCGCCACACGGTGGGCACCCGGACGCCTGACGCCGCCAGCCTGGAACGGACCGTTCCATACCTTTATTACCAGCACGAACCCCTGCGGGCGGTGGAGGTCGCGGGATTCGCCGGGGCGTTCCCGCTTGACCTTGAGGCCCGCCTCGAGCCGCTTACAAAGTTCCGCGGTGCATGTGACGGAACAGATGACGACGGCGGCCAGCCCCTCGTGGTGATCCATCCCGGCGCAACAGATCCCCGCCGTCGTTGGCCGGTTGGGCAATTTGCTGAACTTGCCGCTGCCTGCGGGGCCGACGGCTGCCGGGTGGTGCTCGTCGGGGACAAGAGCGAGCAGGAGCTGGCAGAGCGGATTGCGGAACAGGCTGCATCGGCAGCCGTCACCTCGGTGGCCGGGGCACTGGACATGGCCGAATTGGTATCCCTGCTGGCGGAGGCCGCTGTGGTGGTCGGAAATGACAGCGGCCCGCGCCATCTTGCCCAGGCCCTCGGCGTGCCCACGGTGGGGATCTTCTGGGCGGGGAACATCATTAATGCAGGAGCGCTGGGCAGAAGCCTTCACCGGATTCACGCGTCCTGGGTGACTACGTGCCCCAGCTGTGGCATCGATGTCACGCAGGTGGGCTGGACCGCACCGCGCTGCGTGCACAACGACTCCATCGTTGCAGGCGTCCCGGTGCGCGATGTGTACGAGGATGTGCGGAGCCTGATGGCAACCGCAGCAGTGAGGCAGGGCGCATGAGCGGCGTGCGGCACCTTGAACGCGGCAGTGACGTCATCGATGGAAAACCGGAGCTCCTGGTCCTGCGTGCCCTTAAGCTGGGCGACCTCCTGGTTGCAGTCCCTGCGCTGAAGGCGCTCCGGCGGGCGTTCCCGGAGCACAGGCTCCGGTATGCCGCCCAGGGGTGGCTTTCGGAAGCCTTGGGATTGGTGGGCGGTTATGAACTCCTGCCCACCCACGGTCTTGACGAGCCGCTGGCCATGGAAGCGGGAGTGGTGGATGTAGCCGTCAACCTGCACGGAAGCGGCCCGGAGAGCCAGGGGCGGATCGATGCTTTGAAGGCCCGGCGGACCATAGGACATCGAGGCCCGGACCGGGATGGACCGCCGTGGCGCGCGGAACTGCACGAACGGGAACGCTGGGTCCGGCTCCTGGAGTGGCATGGCATTGACGCGGACCCGCTGGATGTAGGACTGCACCTGCCGCACGTCCCCAGCCCGGTTCCCGGTGCCACAGTCCTGCACGTCGGGGCAGCCTACGGCAGCCGGCTGTGGCCGGCCGACAGGTTCGCTGCAGTTGCCGCCAACCTTGTGGAAGCGGGACACAATGTCGTTTTTACGGGGGCAGCGGGGAGAAGGACAGGGCGGTGGACGTGTGCCGCCGGGCCGGCCTTCCGCCCGGGGCCGTCCTGGCTGGCGGGCTGTCGCTGGGGAATTCGCGGCCACGATCGCCGCGGCACGCCTGGTGATCTCCGCGGATACCGGGGCCGCGCACCTGGCTTCGGCGTACGGGACGCCGTCGGTGGTGTTGTTCGGGCCTGCGCCTCCTGAACTCTGGGGCCCTCCGCCGGGGCCGCACATCGTCCTGACAAAGGCCGATCTTCGGCGGGGTGACACGTTCTCGGCAGAGCCGGACCCTGCTTTGCTGGCGGTTAAAGTCCCGGACGTTCTGGCTGCCGTGCGGCAATTGGGCTTGTTCTAGGGCGTGACGGCTCGAGCGGCAGGAAGGCTCATAAATTCTGGGACTGCCCCGCCGGCGGGAGCCCGGCAGCCTGAAAATTAAGCATGGGCACTGAGATGGAAATTGCCTTGGTGTTTTTGGCAGCGTTGCTGTGGGTCACGGTGACGCTCAGCATCCTTTCGGCCATTGACCGTCCGGAACGCAAGGCGCGCCGGCAGCAGAAGCGCGCGGAGCGCTCAGGGCACCGCCGCGTTCAGTACCGTCCGGCAGTATCCGGTCCGGAGCCGGGGAAACAGGGCAGGCAGCCGCGGAGGTTGAGGCCGCATTAGTGCAGCGGGTACCGGTGGTGCGGCTGCCCCAGCATCAGCGAGCACCGCAGGGCGAGCAGTTCCTGCCCCACCCGGGTAACAACGTCGGGGCCGAAGGCACGGGTACATCCAGCGGCGGAGCCCGGCAAATTTTCGGTTAAGTTTGTCCATCGAAAGGACTTTTGCTGCGGAGTGGTCCTAGGATGGGCTGGTCTCGTCACTCGAAAAGTTCCGGGGGGAATCCATGAGCTATCCGCAATATCCGAGCCAGCAGCAACAGTCCTACCAGCCGGCCACGGCCGGCGAACCGCCGCTGTGGGCGCCCTACTACGGGGCCACCCTGCCAGTCGCCGTCCAACGCTTCTTCAAGAAGTACGCCACCTTCTCCGGCCGGGCCAGCCGGAGCGAATACTGGTGGTGGGCGCTTGTTGCCTTTGCGGTAGGCGTCGTCCTCAACATCATCACTTCCGTGGCCGGCACTGCTGGGTCAACGGTCACCGCTGACGGCACACCGGTCCCCGGCCCCGGAGCGCTGGTCGGCAGCATCCTTTTGATCATATGGGGGCTGGCCGTCATTGTTCCGTCCTTCGCCCTGCTGGTCCGTCGCCTGCATGACGCGAACCTCAGCGGCTGGCTTGCCCTGCTGATCCTGGTACCTTTTCTCGGCGCACTGGCCCTGATCGTTATGGCAATCCTGCCATCCAACCCTGCCGGGCAGCGCTTCGACCGGCCACTTGGCTAGCAGCCGCTCGCCTGAGCAGCAAGAAGCCCGCTTCCTTGGAGGCGGGCTTTTTTGCTGCCGGCAAGCAGCTGGAACCGCAACACGTAGGCGGAGCCGATTGCCTGGGTGCGCCTAAGGCGTTCGGAGGAGTTATCCCCGGACTCTTTTCAGGCGCAGCCTGTGCTGGCGACGCGGGGGAATCCGCGTCGCCGGTGGACGGTCGCGCCGCCAGGGCCGGTAGTGCAAACTCCCGCTGTCAGCAGGCGGGGGAGCGGTGGCCACGACCGTCGACCCTTTCCGGCGGCGCCGCAGCCTCAGTATCACGAAAACCGTCATGCCCATCCAAGCCACGGCGGCTCCGATAATCAGGGCCACGCCGGTGATCGTATCCATGGCTCAGTGTAGGAGCAGGGGTGCCGCTGAAAGCTGTTCCGAATCCAAGGGCTACGGACACGTGATGACAGCTTGGCGGGCGTTATCCGATCATGATTTTCGCGCTCCCACGGGTCCCCGATACCGGTCCGAGTCCAAGCGCCTCAACCGGCCGCGATCACACGGACGCCGCCCACGGCCCCTGTCCATGGCGTATCTCCCGGGCCCGGCAGTACCAGATAAGCAAACACGTACCCCTGCTCAAGAGCCACAACTTCCGAGGTGGTCCCGGTGCAATCCAGAGCGAGTTCCATAGGCCGGAAAGGGGCTCCGGGATGCTCCTGGCCAACCGAGACCTTCGCCCCGATGGCTCCAACGCAGGCTGCCGTGACGGTGTACAGCCCGGAGGCAGGCACACCAGCCGTCCCGCCGAAGCCCCTGACGGGTCCGTCCAGTGGGCCTACTTCAAAGAGGATGGACGGACCGGGCGACGCCCTTAAGAGCCGGTACAGTTCAGCATAATTCTTTGCTTCCTGCTCCCGGATCTGCGGATCGCTGTAGGGCTGGAGGGTCCCTGTGTGAGACGGGCGGCCGACTGTCGGCGTGGGCGGCGCGGGAGCAGTCGTTGACTGCAGGGGTTCGGAGTAGTCATAAACGCAGCCCGAGGCGCCGCAAAGCAAGCCCAGCAGGCACACCGCAAGCGCAGTTCCATGCCGACTGTTCTTCCTTCCCACGCTTCCAATGGTGGGCACGTCCGTTGTTCAAAACAACGGATGCCCTTCCCAACCTCCCATGCAAGTCAGGCAAGCCCGGCCTCGGGCCAGAACTGCCGGGCGCCTGCGGCGGCATCCCGCAGCCGGCCGCCGTCGAGCACCAGTGAGGTCTCCTCCAGTCCAAAGTCGAGCCACTGGACCAGCAGGCGAAGCCCTTCGGCTGGCGGAAGCGGCCAGAGCCAAAGCAGGCCTGATCCGGCGAACTCATCATCGGCGCCGCTGCCTCCGCTGTTGTTGAGAACGAGGGTCGGCGGCTCAGGCTGCTGGCCGCCGGTTTCCATCAGGCCGTGCGGACCCTGGTTGCCGGTACTTGCCTTTGCCCCGTCCGGAAACTGCACACCGAACAGCAGGCCCGTCGCCAGTCTCTTGCCCCGGCGGATGCCCATGCCTAGCTGAAAGAACAGATGCGGCAGGTCGGCCCAGTCCTCGTCGGTCTGTACACCCCGGCGGATGAGCCAGGACAGGTTGAAGGAGCAGCCGGTGGAATACACGTCCGCACTTTTGACAGCCACCACCATGGTGGGACTCCGATGCAGGAACTGGCCGATGTGGACTACGGAAGGCAGCTCGTATGCCGGTGCGGCTGCCCAGGGCGGCGGGACGTATCTTGTCGCCTTTGGCTGGGGCGGCAACGGAGGCACGGGGAAATCTTTGAAGAGGGTCAAGGCTATCCTTCGGTGCGCTGGCTGCGACCGACCAGCGGAACGACGGCACCGCTGCCATGGATCCCCCAATCCGTCCTTACCCGGACCCGTCTAGCCCTGCTTCTGCCACAGGCCCCGTGCCGTTTGCTGCTGGTAGGCTCCGGCACATGGCGCGTTGGGATGCTGGGCGGTTGTCGCAGCAGCAGGCAGAATTGGTCAGCTCCCTGTTCGGCGCGCCCGAGCTCATCGCTGATCTGTCGTGGGGCCAGATGGACACCAAAGTCCTGCACGTTCGTGACGGCGGCACGCATGTCATCGTCAAAGCTGCCGGACCGGAGAATCATCACATTGGCCGGGAAATCACTGCCCACTCCTCTTGGACTCGACCCCTGGTGAGCCAGGGCCGGGCGGCGCGGCTGATGTACTCCAGGCGGGAGTTGAACCTTCTGGTTTTCGATTACCTGGACGGGACTCTGGTTGAGGACACCCGCCTTGAACTGGACGAGGATACGCACGCACAGGCCGGCAAAATCCTGAAGACACTCCATAGCCAGGAACTGCGGGTTGACGACGAATATGAGGCGGCGGCTACGGCGAAGGCGTTGAGTTGGCTGGACCGGGAACACCGTATTGATCAGGAGGTCGAGGGCGAAGTCCGGCGGCGCCTGGCGGAATATCGGCCACGCCCCAGGGAAGTGGTGCCGACGCATGGGGACTGGCAGCCCCGGAACTGGCTCAGCGATGGAACGGCGGTCAGGGCAATAGACTTCGGCCGCTTCGGTTTCCGTCCTGCAGCCACGGACTTTTGCAGGTTGGCGGTTCAGCAGTGGCAACAACGGCCGGGCCTCGAAGCAGCTTTCCTGGCCGGATACGGTGACGACACCCGGAACAAGGATGTCTGGCGGATCGACCTGCTCCGTGAAGCTGTAGGTACAGCTGTTTGGGCATACCTCATCGGCGACGAACGCTTTGAGTCCCAAGGACACCGGATGTTGCATCAGGCACTACAAGAAGAGCCAGCCCCCGTTCGCGGTGGAGCTGGCTCTTCCGTGTGAAAAGTTCGTGTCAGGACGCCTGCGGTTCTTCCCGCGCGAGTTCCTTGATCCACTCCGGGGTGGTCCGCCCGAGCCGGCGGTCAGTCACCAGCCTCAACTGGGCAGCTGCAATCTGCACACCGCGGTCATAGGAGGCGGGCCGGTGGGAGAGTTTCGGAGAGCCAGCGGCATGCTTCGGTTCCTTCGCCGCAGCGCCACTTGAGTCGTGGTCGCGGTCTGATTCCGGGGCGGTCATCATGCTCATCGCCTCCTCACCTCATCCTTGGTTGTTGATTCATTGTCGCCCGGTTCCGGCCCCTCGTCCACTCTGCCCGGACGTGCCTGCTGACCCAATTCTGTCCGGGTTTGCTCGGCTACTTCCAGCGGGTCCACCCACGCGGACGTGATGATCTGCAGTTCCTCCGGCCCGGCCAGGGTGCTCTCGGCGAGAACCGACATCACCCGAAGCCCCAGCTTTGCCCGGTCGGGCTCGTCGGACATCGAACTGTCGATCGCCCACTGGGTGCGCTTCCACCATTCGGCCCGGTTGTCAGCCTCCCGTTTCTGCGCGAGGGACTTCTCATCGGCGGTGGTCCGCTGCCGGAGGGTGTTCCACCCGATGAAAGCGGCAAGCAGGGCACCAAGGAGCACGGCCAACGGACCCAGGGCGGCAAGAATCTGCCACCACTCGGCCGGGCCGGTGTCCACAATGACTTGGACGGGGCTGGGGGAGGGCGTCGGATCCACTGGACCAGCTTAGGTGTGGCATGGGCGGATCCCGGTGTTCCAGCGCCCGCGCCGCGGTCAGTCGCCCGTCGCTTCCCGACCCGGGCGGCCAGTGCCCTCCGCGGACCGGCGATTCGCATTGTCAGATTCAACACACCCGATAGAACGAAGAGCCACGAGTGGATGCGGGCATGAAAAAAGCCCCGGAAAATCAACGATTTTCCGGGGCTTCCCTTTGTGCGCGGAGGGGACTTGAACCCCCACCCCCTTTCGAGGACTAGCACCTCAAGCTAGCGCGTCTGCCATTCCGCCACCCGCGCAGGTGGTATTTCGGGAGCCGTTCACACCTTTCAGTGTTTCGCGCCTCTCCGAAGCAGCGAGAAAAACTCTAACACGACTTTTCAGGAACAACGAATCGGGCGACATGGGTAGGCTGAGGGCAGCGGTTTCCGCCCGTGCCAGCCAGTCATTCCCTAACGAGGAGCTCTCAATGCCTGACGTCCTGCCCGAGGATGAAGTTGTCCGGATCTGCCAGGAACTCATCCGGATCGATACCTCGAACTATGGCGATGGGTCCGGGCCGGGGGAGCGGGCGGCCGCTGAATACGCCGCCGGGCTGATCGAGGAGGTTGGGCTGGAGGCAGAGATCTTCGAGTCCGCCCGGGCCGGGCGAATGTGGTCACCCGGATGGCCGGCGAGGATCCGTCCGCCAGCGCGCTGGTGGTGCACGGCCACCTGGACGTTGTCCCCGCCCTCCGTGACCAGTGGTCCGTGGACCCGTTCGGCGCAGAACTGAAGGACGGGCTGATCTGGGGACGCGGCGCCGTGGACATGAAGGACATGGACGCCATGATCCTTTCCGTGCTGCGCGGCTTCGCGCGGACCGGAAAGAAGCCCAAGCGGGACATCATCTTCGCCTTCTTCGCCGATGAGGAAGCCGGCGGGGCCATGGGGGCCCGCTACGCCGTGGACAAGCGCCCCGAACTCTTCGAGGGGGCCACAGAAGCCATCTCCGAAGTGGGCGGGTTCTCTGCCACTATCGGCGGCCAGCGCACCTACCTCCTGCAGACTGCGGAGAAGGGCATCTCATGGCTCCGCCTCGTGGCGCACGGCAGGGCGGGACACGGCTCGCAGATCAGCACGGACAACGCCGTGACGCGCCTGGCCGGAGCCGTGACGCGCATCGGCGAGTACAAGTGGCCCATTGAGCTGACCCCCACCACCCGCCAGTTCCTGGACGGCGTGACGGAACTCACGGGTGTGGAGTTCGACGCCGACAACCCGGACGTGCTGCTCAGCCAGCTGGGGACCGTGGCCCGGTTCGTGGGCGCAACACTCCAGAACACCACCAACCCCACGCTGCTCAAAGGCGGCTACAAGCACAACGTCATCCCGGAGTCCGCGGAGGCGCTGATCGACTGCCGCACCCTGCCCGGCCAGCAGGAGCACGTCCTGGAGATCGTCCGCGAACTGGCCGGAACCGGCGTCGATGTCAGCTACGTCCACAAGGATGTCTCCCTGGAGGTGCCCTTCGCAGGCAACCTGGTGGACTCCATGATCGACGCCCTGCACTCCGAAGACCCCGGCGCCAAGGTCCTGCCCTACACCCTCTCCGGCGGCACGGACAACAAATCGCTGAGCAGGCTCGGCATCACGGGCTACGGCTTCGCGCCCCTGATGCTGCCGGACGAGCTGGACTTCACCGGCATGTTCCACGGGGTTGACGAGCGCGTTCCCGCGGACTCGCTCAAGTTCGGCGCCAGGGTCCTCAACACCCTGCTCACCAACTACTGACCAATGAATGCCATGACGCCTGAAGACGTGCTCCCGGACTCCCTCCTGGAGCGGATCCGCGGCAGGGCAGCCGGCTACGACCGGAACAACACCTTCTTCCACGAGGACCTGGCAGAGCTTGCTGCCGCCGGCTACCTGAAGTTGTTTGTCCCCGCGTCCGACGGCGGCATGGGCTTTGGCCTCGAAACGGCGGCGCAGTGCCAGCGCAGGCTCGCAACGGCTGCCCCGGCCACCGCCCTTGCGGTGAATATGCACCTGGTGTGGACCGGCGTCGCCCATGTCCTGAAGAGCCGCGGGACAGCTCGCTGGAGTTCGTCCTCAGGGAAGCGGCAGAGGGCGAGATCTTTGCCTTCGGCAATTCCGAGGCAGGCAATGACGCCGTCCTCGTTGACTCCCGTACTGAAGCTGTCCCGCTGCCGGACGGCGGGTACGCCTTCACGGGCACGAAGATCTTCACCAGCCTGTCACCGGCCTGGACGCGGCTGGGGATTTTCGGGAAGGACGCGGAGGCCGGGGACGGCGACGGCGAACTCGTCCACGGGTTCATCACCCGCGAGACGGCCGGCTACCGCATCCTCGACGACTGGGACACCCTGGGCATGCGTGCCAGCCAGTCCGCCACCACTGTCCTGGAGGGCGTGCGGGTCCCGGCGGAGCGGATCTTCCGCAAACTCCCCGTGGGGCCCAACCCCGATCCGCTGATCTTCGCCATCTTCGCCTGCTTCGAAACACTGCTGGCCGCCGTCTACACAGGACTGGGGGAGCGGGCGCTGGCTGTGGGCGTCGAAACCGCCAAACGCCGCACGTCATTCAAGAACGGCGGCAGGAGCTACGCCCAGGATCCGGACATCCGCTGGAAGGTCGCCGAGGCAGCCATGGCCATGGACAGCCTGTACCCGCACCTAACAACGGTGGCGGCCGACGTTGACGCCCAGGCGGACCATGGCGCCCAATGGTTCCCCAAGCTGGTGGGGCTCAAAGTCAATGCGACCGAGACTGCCCGCCGGGTAGTGGACCTGGCAATCCGGGTCAGCGGCGGATCAAGCTATTTCCGCGGTTCCGAACTTGAGCGACTCTACCGGGATGTCCTCGCCGGCATGTTCCACCCGTCCGACGACGAATCGGCCCACAACACGGTGGCGAACGCCTGGCTGGGACCACTCGAGAACTAGACGGTCCGCTGGACCTGCAACACCCTGCGGCGGAGCCAGAACCGCCGGCCGCCGCCCACATACAGCTTGCTGCGTTCCAGTTCCCACTTGCCGTACTCGGAGTGTTCCACGAGCCGGCGCCGTGCCTCATGAAGCGAATCGTCGGGGCTCACCGTCAGTACGAGGTACTCGTACTGCCTCAAATAGTCCCGTTCCCGCTGGACCGAGCTGGTGAGAAATTGTTCCTTCATTGCTCTCCATTTTCGTCCTTTTCCGGCTAACGTGAAGTCATGAGCATCGATCCGCGTGTCGCGCTTTCGTCCCTGACCACCGCTTTGGAAGAACACCTTATAGCAGCATCCAACCGCCGCGGAGATGGTGACCCCTCCGTGGAGGCAGCATTTTTTGCAGTGGCAGATGCCTTCGAAGTTTATGAAGACGCACTGTACGAGGCCTACAACGAAGTAACCCCGCTGCAGGTCTTTGATGACGAGGACGAAGAGGACGAGGACAGCGACGTGGACGACGAGGATCTGGAGATCGTCGAGGAGTAAGGCCCAGGGCAGCGCATAGAACGGAAGCTACCGCGCCGCGGACACGTCCTCCAGGGCCAGGGCGATTTCGGGCGGCAGCGGCGCCAGCTGCGACTCAAGTATTTCCTTCAGCTGCACGGGTGTCCGCGCACCCACGATCGCGGTGGACACCCCGTGCTGCGACAGCAGCCAGCTGAGCGCCACATCCTGGGGTGACCTGCCCAGGCCTTTTGCCGCCATGCAGACCGCTTCAACCGTCCTGGACGGCTTCTCCGCAAGGTAGGGCTCCACATACGCCGCCCCGGAGGCGGTAGCCCCCCGGGACCCTGACGGAATGCTGCCGCGGTACTTTCCGGTCAGGACGCCGCGGCCCAGCGGAGCCCAGGCCATCAGGCCCAGGCCGGCGTCCTCGACGGCGGGAATGAGCTCGGCTTCCGGTTTCCGCTGGACGAACGAGTACTCTGCCTGCACCGCCACCAGCGGGAACCCTGCAACAGCCGCTGCCTTGGCCGCCTGCCAGCCGGTGAAATTGGACACACCGACGTACCGGGCCCTGCCTGTGCGGACCGCAAACTCCAGGGCGGACAGGGTTTCCTCGAGCGGGACGTTTCCGTCCCAGGCCTGGGCGAACCAGATGTCCACATAATCGGTGCCGAGCCTGGCCAGGCTGGCCTCCAGGCCGGTGAGCATCGCGTTACGGGACGTGTCGACGGCGCGCCGGCCATCCGGCGTCGTCATTCCCGCCTTGGTGGAGATGGTGACCTCGGTGCGGGCCACCACGTCGCCTAGCAGCGAACCCAGCATGGCTTCGGCGCGCCCCTCGGAGTAGGAAGCTGCCGTATCCACGTGCCGCCCGCCGGCGTTAAGGAACGTGCGCAGCAGCTCGGTGGCGTCCTGTTCGTCGGTTTCGCCGGCCCAGTCCATGGTGCCGAGCGAGAGGGCTGAAACACGCAATCCACTGTTGCCGACGTAACGCTGCTGCATAGCAGCAAGCTTACGGGCAGAACCACCCGTACCCATGCCGTAGGGTCTTAGCGTGAACTGGTTTGAGGTGGCCCTGCTGGGCCTAGTGCAGGGACTGACCGAATTTCTACCAATTTCTTCTAGTGCGCATCTGCGGATCGTGGGGCAATTCCTTCCCAACGCCGCTGACCCCGGGCAGCTTTTACCGCCATCACCCAGCTGGGCACCGAAACGGCCGTGCTGGTGTATTTCTGGCGGGACATCGTCCGGATCGTCAAGGCCTGGGCCGGTTCCCTCAGCGGAAAAGTGTCGCGGCAGGACCCCGACGCCCGGATGGGCTGGCTGGTCATCCTGGGCAGCCTTCCGATCATCGTGCTCGGCCTGCTGTTCCAGGACCAGATCGAGTCGGTGCTGCGCAGCATGTGGATCGTAGCCACGATGCTTATCGTCTTCGGCCTCTTCCTGGCCGTCGCCGACGCGGTTGGCAAGCAGAAGCGCGACCTCAACCACCTCACGTACAAGCACGGCATCCTTTACGGGTTCGCGCAGGCCATGGCACTGATTCCCGGCGTCTCCCGCTCCGGCGGAACGATCACGGCCGGCCTGCTCATGGGGTACACGCGTGAGGCCGCGGCACGCTACTCCTTCCTGCTCGCCATCCCCGCGGTCTTCGGGAGCGGGCTCTACCAGCTGTACAAGGTGGTCTCCAAGGACGGCATCACCGGACCCTACGGCCTGCCTGAAACGGCCCTGGCAACGGTTATCGCCTTCGTGGTGGGCTACATCATCATCGGCTGGTTCCTGAAATTCGTCTCCACCCGCAGCTACCGCCTGTTCGTCTGGTACCGCATATTGCTGGGTCTGGGCCTCTACCTGCTGCTCGGTTTCGGAGTCATCAGCGCCTAGCACTAGGCTTGGTGTGTGAAATCCTGGTCCTCCGCCCCGTTCCTGCCCTGCCCGGAAGCATGCCTGCCATCCGGTTGTTCGATACCGCGGCAGGCCGCGAGGTGGAGCTTGAGCCTGAGGCCAGGCCGTCCATGTACGTCTGCGGCATCACCCCTTACGACGCCACGCACATGGGCCATGCCGCCAGCTACGTGGCCTTCGACCTGCTCAACAGGGCATGGCGCGACGCCGGCAAAAACGTCTCGTACGTCCAGAACGTGACCGACGTCGATGATCCGCTGCTGGAGCGGGCCACGGCCACCGGAGTGGACTGGCAGGACCTGGCAGCCAGCCAGATCGAGCTGTTCCAGACGGACATGGAGGCCCTCAACGTCCTCTCCCCGGACCATTACGTCGGTGCGGTCGAATCCATCGGGCTGATCGTGCCTGAGGTGGAGCGGCTTGTGAGCCTCGGCCTGGCCTACACGGTTGAGGGCACCAACGGGGAGCCGGACGGCGACGTCTATTACGACGTCGAAGCGGCGGGCAAGCAGTCCGTGGCACCGGGAGCATGGAGCCTGGGCAGCATCTCCGGGCGGCCGGAAAGCGAAATGCTGGAGCTCTTCGCGGAGCGCGGCGGTGATCCCGGCCGCGCAGGCAAGCGCCAGGCGCTTGACCCGCTGCTGTGGCGCGTGGCGCGCGACGGTGAGCCGAGCTGGCCCGGTGGAAGCCTCGGCGCCGGCCGGCCCGGCTGGCACATTGAATGCACCGTCATCGCGCAGAAGTACCTGCCGTCCCCGTTCACCGTCCAGGGCGGCGGTTCCGACCTTATCTTCCCGCACCATGAAATGGGTGCCGGGCACGCGTTCTCGCTCGCAGGCGTGCCGCTGGCCCGGCATTTCGCGCACGCAGGCATGGTGGGGCTCGACGGCGAAAAAATGAGCAAGTCCAAGGGCAACCTGGTGCTGGTTTCCAGGCTGCGGGCCGCCGGGGAGGACCCCGCCGCCATCCGGCTCGCCATCCTTGCCCACCACTACCGCTCCGACTGGTCCTGGACTGACGAAGGCTTCGCCGCTGCGAAAGCCGACCTCGCCGCCTGGCGCCGCGCCCTTGGACACGCCCCGGCAGGTTCCGCCGAACCCCTCATCGCCGACATGCGGGCTGCGCTGGCGTCTGACCTTGACGCGCCGGCGGCCGTTGCCGCGGTCTCCCGGTGGGCCCGCGAGGCGAACGACGGCGGTGCTGCCGCCAGCCCCGCCGACCGGGACCTGGTGAAGGATGCGGTGGACGCCCTCCTGGGGATCCGCCTCTAGACTGCGCGCGCTGTCCTGCGCTCACAGCAAAGGGACCTGAGGGGAAGATTTCCCGTCAGGCCCTTTGCTGTATCGGTTTTTAGGGGGTCAGGGCCGGTCCTGGCCCCGCCTCTTTAAGTAGCGCTCGAACTCGCGGGCAATGGATTCCCCGGTTGCTTCCGGCAGGTCCGCCGTGTCCTTCGCTTCCTCCAGCTGACGGACATATGCTGCGATCTCGGGGTCTTCGGTGGCAAGTTCGTCCACGCCCCGCTCCCAGGCATCCGCTTCCTCTGCCAGCTCGTGCGTGTCCAGCGGCACCTGAAGCAGCTCCTCGATCCGGTGCAGGAGGGCCAGCTGTGCCTTGGGTGACGGCGCCTGGGCCACGTAGTGCGGTACGGCGGCCCACAGCGAAACGGTAGGAATGCCTGCCAGGAGAGCCACCTCGGCCAGGACGCCCACAATGCCCACCGGGCCTTCGTACTGCGAGGCTTCAAGGTTCATGCGTTCCCGCAGCGGCGCATCGTCCGAGGACGTGCTGACCGGGATGGGCCGGCTGTGCGGGACGTCCGCCAGCAGTGCCCCCACCAGAACCACATAGTCCACATTCAGCGCTTCCGCATGCACCAGCAACTCGGCCGTGTAGGCGCGCCACTTATAGGACGGCTCCGTACCCTGGACGAAGATAACGTCCACATTGGAGTTGGGTGCGCTGGCCTTGTAGATGCGGGTGGAGGGCCACTTAATCTTGCGTTCGCCGGCGGCATTCCTGCGGACCGTGGGGCGGGTGAACTGGAAGTCGTAGTACTCATCGGCGTCTATGGACGCCACCTTCTTGCCGCCCCACAGTTTGTTCAGGTAGCGCAGCGAATCGCTTGCCGCTTCCCCGGCGTCGTTCCAGCCTTCAAAGGCGGCAAGCATCACGGTTACGCGTTTCCCGTCAGCCACGGGCTGCAGGAACCGTTCCCGCTCGGGTCCGGCACCCGGTGCGTCGGTGTCTCCCTCGAAGCTATTCATTTCTTCACCCTACGTCCAAGGTGCTTCCCCGCGCATGACTGAAGCGCCGCAAATCACCGGATACGCGTCCGGCGGCCGGGAACCATCCCGGATTCGGCCAAGGGCGTAAGCCCACAGGGTCCGCCCAGCAAGTCCCCGTAGACTGGGCACATGCGATCGCCTGCCTCCAGTTCCCCGCTCAAAGCTGTCCTCTGGGATATGGACGGGACCATCGTGGATACCGAGCCCTACTGGATCGCAGCGGAGCACGCCCTCGTGGAAGCCCATGGCGGCACATGGTCCCATGAGCAGGCCATGCAGCTGGTGGGCCAGTCCCTCACGTTTTCGGCGGGGCTCCTTCAGGAAGCGGGCGTGCGGATGGAGATCCGCGAGATCATCGACAGCCTTACCGCGACGGTCATCAGCAGCGTGCAGCGGCAGGTCCCATGGCGGCCGGGTGCGCGGGAACTCCTTGAGGACCTGCACCAGGCCGGGTCCGGTGCGCCCTGGTCACCATGTCCGAAGGCCCGCTCGCGCGGCAGGTGGTGGACAGCCTGCCCCGCCCGTACTTCGAAATCCTCGTGACCGGGGATACCGTCACGCAGGGCAAGCCGCACCCGGAGGCCTACCTCACCGCCGTGGAGCTGCTGCAGGAACGCGACCCGGACCTGGGCATCCACCATTGCGTGGCGCTCGAAGACTCGGCGCCGGGCGTGGCAGCGGCCGTTGCCTCCGGGGTGCCCACGGTGGCAATACCCCACATTGTTCCCCTGCCGGAGGACAGCCGCTACACGCTGTGGAACTCCCTCTCCGGCCGGTCCCTGCCTGACCTGGAGGACCTCCTGGCAGCAAGCCCGGCCCTTGCCGCGGGCAGTGCAGGGGAGCCGGCCTCCGCCGTCGGACATGGCCGTGGCTGAGACCCCCACGCCAGTTCGCCGCGAAGGCATCCCGCTCGGCCGGATCGCCGGCGTCCCCGTGGTGCTCGCCTACTCGTGGTTCATCATCGCCGCCTTCACGGTGATCGTTTACGGTCCGGTCCTTGGCCGCAGCAATCCCGCGCTCGGCACCACCGCCTACATCATCGCGTTCGCCTACGCCGTCCTGCTCCTGATTTCCGTGCTGGTCCACGAACTGGCCCACGCCCTGACGGCCAGGATCTACGGCTGGCCAACACAAAAGATCGTCCTTAATCTCTGGGGCGGCCACACCCAGTTCGAAAGCTTCACCGCCTCGCCGGGGAGGTCAGTCCTGGTGGCACTGGCCGGGCCCGCAGCCAACTTTGTCCTGGCCGGCGGCGCGTGGCTGCTGCTCACCTCGGTACCGCTGGGCAGTGTGGCGGATATCCTCATCAACATTTTCATGTGGGCAAACTTCCTGATCGCCGTCTTCAACGTGCTGCCGGGACTGCCGCTCGACGGCGGCCGGCTGGTGGAGTCCGCCGTCTGGAAGGCGACCGGAAGCCAGGCCAAGGGAACCATTGCCGCGGGCTGGGGCGGCCGCATCATCGTGATCGCCCTTGCCTACTGGTTCCTTCTCCGCCCCCTGCTCGCCGGCGAAGAGCCCGAGTTCAGCCTGGTAATGATCACCGTCCTCGTCGGAGGGTTCCTGTGGATGGGCGCCTCCGCTTCGATCCGGCAGGGCACGCTCCGCAGCAGGCTCCCGCTTGTCAGCGCGCAGGCACTGGCGAGCCCCGCCGTCGGGCTTCCCGCCACCGCGACGGTCCAGGACGCGGTGCGTTACGGGGCCGCGGGACAGAATTCCGTGGTGGTTTACGGGCCTGACGGCCGGCCGCAGGCCGTGGTGGACGCCACGGCACTCGCAGCCGTGCCGCCCGCCGCCGCCCCGTCCACCGCCATCACAGCCGTCTCCTTTGCCCTGGCCCCGGGCGCCTACGTCCCTGAATGGGCGAAAGGACAGGAGCTCATCACCTTCCTTTCGCAGGTGGCGGGACGCCACTACGCCGTGATCGACCATAACGGCAGGGTCACCGGCCTGCTCTCGCAGGAGGCGGTGCTGGCGGCCATCACCGGGAAGCGGCAGCGGCCCGATAGGCGCCCGCAGGGCCAGAACCGGTAGAGTTACCTGCCGGTGTGCATTGCCGCCGCAGAAGCCACCACGTCTCCCACGGACATCTCTGCGCGGCCCCAAAGGTTTACAGGAGCGAGGAACATCATGAGCAGCGAGACCGCCGTCAACGACGCCACAGCAGCAGCCGGGTCCGGCGCCGCCGCCGGCAGCTCGCAGCCGGTGGGAGCCGCCAGGCGCCGGGGACCGTTCCGGGAAGGTGAACGCGTCCAGCTCACCGACGAGCGCGGACGCATGAACACCATCACCCTCGAGCGCGGCGGCGCGTTCCACACCCACCGTGGCTTCCTCAACCATGACGACATCATCGGCAAGGTGGACGGCTCCGTGGTGGTCAACAATGTGGGCCAGCAGTACCAGACCCTGCGCCCGCTGCTCTCCGACTTCGTGCTCTCCATGCCCCGCGGCGCGGCAGTCGTCTATCCCAAGGACGCCGGGCAGATCGTTACCATGGCGGACATCTTTCCCGGCGCCCGCGTGGTGGAGGCGGGTGTCGGCTCAGGCGCCCTCTCCATTTCCCTGCTCCGCGCCGTAGGCGACCAGGGCTACCTGCACTCCTTCGAGCGGCGCGAGGAATTCGCGGACATCGCCCGCGGCAACGTCGAAACCATTTTCGGCGGACCGCACCCCGCGTGGCAGATCTCCCTGGGTGATTTCCAGGAGGAAGTGGTGCGCAGCGAGGCGCCCGGCTCCGTGGACCGCGTGGTCCTGGACATGCTGGCACCCTGGGAGTGCCTCGACGCCGTCGCCACCGTCCTGGCCCCCGGCGGCGTCTGGATCAACTACGTCGCCACGGTCACGCAGCTGTCCCGTACGGCCGAGGCCATCCGTGCAGACGGCCGCTTTACTGAACCGGACGCCTGGGAGTCCCTGGTCCGCGGCTGGCACCTGGAGGGACTTGCTGTCCGCCCGGACCACCGGATGGTGGCCCACACAGGCTTCCTGCTGGTGACCCGCAGGCTGGCCGACGGCGTCACCGGCATCTCGGTCAAGCGCCGTCCGTCAAAGACCGAGTTCAACGAAGAGGACGTCAACGCTTGGACGCCCGGTGCGGTGGGGGAGCGCCTGGTCTCCGACAAGAAGCTGCGCCGCGCCGCCCGGGACGCGATTGCCGGGACCAACGTCAAGGACGGTCCCGAGGTCACGAACTAGTCCACATTTCGGGAGTCTCCATCCCTACCTGCCATCTTGGGGCTGAATGTCTTAATAGAAGCGCAGGAAGGGGCTGATACATATGGAGACTCCAAACAGGACTCCGGACGTACACCGGCAGAGCAGTCTGCCGCCAATGACCTCTCGGTTGCCGACCGCCAGGTCAACATCCTCCGGGACAAGCTCAGGCACATCGACCGCCAGTTGGCTGCGGCAACGCAGAACAACACCAAGCTGGTCAGCATGCTTGAGACCGCGAAAGCCGAGATCCTCCGGCTGAAGAACGCGTTGGACCAGGAAGGACAGCCGCCCTACAGCTTCGGCACCATCCTCCAGCTGAACCCGAAGCGCCCGCCGGCGCCCGGCAGCAGCGGGCAGGCTGCCACGGAGGAATCCGTGGACATCTTCAACGCCGGCCGGAAAATGCGTGTCGGCATCAGCCCGCTGGTCAACATCAACCAGCTCGCCGTGGGCCAGGAAGTCCTGCTGAATGAAGCACTCCTCATCGTGGCCGGGCTCGGCTACGAGCGGGCCGGCGAACTGGCCACGCTCAAGGAAATGCTCGGCGCCGACCGCGCCCTGGTGGTCGGCCGCGCCGACGAGGAACGCGTGGTCCGCCTCTCCGGCGCCCTTCTTTCGGAAAAACTGCGTGTGGGCGATGCGCTCTCCATAGATTCCCGCACCGGGTATGCGCTGGAAAAGGTGCCCCGGTCCGAAGTGGAAAACCTCGTCCTGGAAGAAGTCCCGGACATCACCTACGAGGACATCGGCGGCCTCGGCCCGCAGATCGAACAGATCCGCGACGCTGTCGAACTGCCGTTCCTGCACCCGGACCTGTACCGGGAACACGGGCTGAAGGCTCCCAAGGGCATCCTGCTCTATGGCCCTCCGGGCTGCGGCAAGACCCTCATCGCCAAGGCCGTTGCCAACTCCCTCGCTGCCCGCGCCGCTGAGCGCTCCGGCAACGTGGACCTCAAGAGCTACTTCCTGAACATCAAAGGTCCGGAGCTCCTGGACAAGTATGTCGGCGAAACCGAACGGCACATCCGCCTCATCTTCTCCAGGGCGCGGGAAAGGCTTCGGACGGCAGCCCGGTAGTGGTGTTCTTCGACGAAATGGATTCGCTGTTCCGCACGCGCGGCACCGGCATTTCCTCCGACGTCGAAACAACCATCGTGCCGCAGCTGCTCAGCGAAATCGACGGCGTGGAGCGGCTGGACAATGTCATCGTCATCGGCGCCTCCAACCGCGAGGACATGATCGATCCGGCCATCCTCCGGCCCGGCCGTCTGGACGTCAAAGTCAAGATCCACCGCCCGGACGCCGAGGCGGCGGCGGACATCTTCAACAAGTACATCACCACCGACCTGCCCTTCCACGAATCCGACCTCGCCGAGCACAACGGCGATGTCCAGGCAACCGTGGACGCCATGGTCCAGCGGACGGTGGAGGCCATGTACTCCACGGACAAGTCGAACGAGTTCCTGGAGGTCACCTACGCCAACGGTGACACCGAGATGCTGTACTTCAAGGACTTCAACTCCGGCGCCGTGGTCCAGAACGTTGTGGACCGCGCCAAAAAGTACGCCATCAAGGACCTCCTGACCACCCAACAGAAGGGGCTCCGGATCGAGCACCTGCTGCGGGCGGTGGTGGACGAGTTCCGTGAGCACGAGGACATGCCCAACACCACCAATCCCGATGACTGGGCCCGGATCTCCGGCAAGAAGGGCGAGCGGATCACCTACATCCGCACCATTGTCCAGGGCAAGGCCGGCCAGGAGCCTGGTAAGTCGATCGAAACCATGCCCACTACGGGACAGTATCTATGACGGCTGCACCGGAGCCCGCCGCCGGGGGAGCACTCCCGGCCGGCGGGGTCATGCGGGTGATGGGCGCGGAAACCGAATACGGCATCCATGCCCCGTCCGCGCCCTCCGCAAATGCCACTATGATGAGTGCCCGGGTGGTCCAGGCCTACGCGCAGGTCACCCGGCAGCGCGCCGCGGGCGGCGCCGAAACCCGCTGGGACTACACGGACGAGGAGCCGCTGCACGACGCCCGCGGCTGGACCGTGGACCGCGGCGCCGCGCATCCCAGCCAGCTGACCGACCAGCCGCCCGTCCTGGACGCCGAAGCGGTGGCCCTGGCGTACGGCCGTGAGGAACTCGAACTCGACGGGCAGGACGAGTCGGGCACGCTCCTCATGAACATGGTCCTGGGCAACGGTGCGCGCCTGTACGTGGACCACGCCCACCCCGAGTATTCGAGCCCCGAGGTCACCAACCCGCGCGATGCGGTCACCTGGGACGCGGCAGGAGACCTGGTGGCGCTGGCAGCGGTGCGCCGTTTGGCCGCGGACCCTGACCTTCCGCCGGTGAACCTCTACAAGAACAACACGGACAACAAGTCCGTGTCCTGACGGCTCCCACGAGAACTACCTCATGCCGCGTTCGGTGCCCTTCGGGGACATCGTGCGCGGACTGACACCGTTTTTCGTGACCCGCCAGATCTTCTGCGGGGCGGGCCGGCTGGGAATCGGCCAGGACGCGTCCGCGTCCGGCTACCAGATCAGCCAGCGGGCTGATTTCTTCGAGGCCGAGGTGGGCCTGGAAACAACCATCCGCCGGCCCATCATCAACACGCGGGACGAGCCGCACGCCACCGCGGACAAGTACCGGCGCCTGCACGTGATCATTGGCGATGCCAATCTCAGCCAGGTATCCAACTACCTCAAGTTCGGGACCACTGCCATGGTCCTCAGCCTCATCGAGGCAGGCCTGGCGCCCAAGGTCGAGGTGTACGAACCCGTCCAGGCCTTGCAGACGGTCAGCCATGACACGTCTCTGACGGCCACTTTGCGGCTGCTGGACGGACGGCGGGTCACCGCGCTGGACCTTCAGTGGATGTACCACGAGGCCGCAGCTAAGCTGGCACAGGATACGGGCGTCGGCGATGCCGTGGACGGGGATGGACACACGCATGATGTCCTGGAGCGGTGGGCTACAGTGCTCACCCAGCTGGACAGCAACCGGGCGGCGGCAGCCAGTTCCGTTGAATGGCTCGCTAAGCTTTCGCTCCTGGACGGGTACCGCCAGCGGGACAACCTGGACTGGGATGACGCCCGGCTGGGACTCGTGGACCTTCAATGGTCCGATATCCGGCCCGAAAGGGGCTGTACTACCGCTTGCTTGCCAGGGACCGGATGCAAAGGATCGTCGACGACGCCGCTATCGTTTCCGCCGTCGGGGAGCCCCCGGCGGACACCCGTGCGTTCTTCCGCGGCAAGTGCATCAGCAGCTTCGGCAAGGATGTGGTGGGCGCGAGCTGGGACTCGGTGATCTTTGACGTACCCGGGTACGGCCGCCTGCAGCGGGTGCCCACCAGGGAGCCGCTGAGGGGAACCAAAACCCTCACCGGAGCGTTGTTCGAACGCTATCGGGAAGCGGGTCCGTTCCTCGCAGAGTTGCTGGGACACAATACCGCTCCGCCTGCGGCGTAAACCGCGCCGGACGGCCGCCAGCGTGGCAGGATTGGCATATCGGAGGATCCGCCGGATCCAATGACCGACTAAGGGAGGGATAACGATGGCAGGCCAGGAGCAAACGCAGCCGCAATCACGCGACAGCCAGGTCGACGAGGACATTCCTGAGGCGCCACCCGCACCGCCGGAAGCCCAGGCTTCGGCATCCACGGAAGGCGTGGACGACCTTCTGGACGAGATTGATGGCGTTCTGGAATCCAACGCCGAAGAATTCGTCCGGGCCTTCGTCCAAAAAGGCGGCCAGTAACCCGGACCGGAAAGGTGGCGGAAGCCCCGGACGGACGGAATCTGTACCGACTTTTAGTACTACGTTCAAGGAGTTCATGAGTGCAGGAATCAACCGCCAACAGGTAGCCGCCAACGCCACCTCGTCCTTTACGGAACATCTGCAGCGGGACCGGCCGGAGCTTTTGCCCTTTAGCCGGTCCCCTCAGGGTGCTGCGTCCGCAGCTGCCCCGCTGCAGGTTCCGCACGCCACCACGATCGTCGCCATGAGCTACGACGGCGGCGTGCTGATGGCGGGGGACCGGCGGGCCACCATGGGCAATATCATCGCCAGCAGGCACATCGAAAAGGTGTTCCCCGCGGACCGGTTCTCGGTCCTGGGTATCGCGGGGACTGCCGGCATTGCCATAGACCTGACGCGGTTGTTCCAGGTTGAACTTGAGCATTACGAAAAAAATCGAAGGCACGCTCCTCAGCCTTGAGGGCAAGGCCAACCGGCTGGGCGCCATGATCCGCGGCAACCTGCCGCTCGCCCTGCAGGGCCTGGCCGTCGTCCCCCTGTTCGCCGGCTTCGACACCAGTGCCGGCGTGGGAAGCTTTTCTCCTACGACGTGACCGGCGGCCGGTATGAGGAGCACGAACACCACAGCGTGGGGTCCGGTTCGGTCTTCGCACGGGGAGCCCTGAAGAAACTGTGGCGGCCCAACCTTACGGCGGCGGAAGCGCTTGCCGTCGCGGTGGAGTCCCTGTACGACGCCGCCGACGACGATTCGGCCACCGGTGGTCCCGACACCGTGCGCCAGTTGTGGCCCGTGGTCTACACGGTGGACAGTTCCGGCGCCCGCCGGATTCCCGAGGCCGAACTTGCGGCCGCGGCGCGCAACGTCATCGAAGCCCGCACTATCGCCGGACGGGAGGCCTGAGATGACGCAGCAGTTTTATGTATCGCCTGAACAGCTGATGAAGGACCGTGCGGATTTCGCACGGAAAGGCATCGCCCGCGGCAGGTCTGTGGTGGTGATCAGTTGCGCTGACGGGATAGCTCTCGTAGCGGAAAACCCGTCGCCGTCCCTGCACAAAATCGGCGAGATCTACGACAAAATCGCCTTCGCCGCCGTCGGGAAATACAACGAATTTGAAAGCCTCCGGCAGGCCGGTGTCCGGTACGCCGACGTCCGCGGATACTCCTACGACCGCGAGGACGTCACGGCGCGCGGCCTGGCCAGCGTCTACGCACAGAGCCTGGGCGCCGTGTTCACCGCGGAGCAGAAACCTTTCGAAGTGGAACTCGCCGTGGCCGAGGTGGGCCCCACCCAGGAGGAGGACCATCTCTACCGGCTGACCTTCGACGGTTCCATCGCCGACGAACACAGCTTCGTGGTCATGGGTGGCCAGGCGGAGAAGGTTTCCTCAGCCATTGAAGGTGGCTGGCGGAGCACGCTCAGCTTCTCCGAGGCCGTCCGGCTGGCGCTGTCCGGCCTGGCGCCGGCAGCCGATTCGGGTGAATCAGCCAAGCCGATGCCGGCCAGGGCGCTGGAAGTAGCAGTCCTGGACAGGCTGTCCGAGAGCACACGCGGCTCACGGCGCGCTTTCCGCCGGCTGAACGACGCGGACATCACTGCATTGCTGGCCTAGGAGGAAACATGGACAAGAGAATCTTCGGTATTGAAACCGAGTTCGGGATCTCCTATTCGAGCCCCGATTCAAGGCCTCTTGCCCCGGAGGAGGTGGCCCGGTACCTCTTCCGCAAGGTGGTCAGCTGGGGCCGCTCGTCCAATGTGTTCCTCACCAACGGTTCCCGGCTGTACCTGGACGTGGGTTCGCACCCCGAATATGCCACCGCCGAATGCGACGACCTTGCCCAACTGATCGCCCACGACCGGGCGGGCGAACTGATCCTGGACGACCTCGTGGATGAGGCACAGGCGCGGCTGGCCGCGGAGGGTTTCAACGGCACCGTCTACCTGTTCAAGAACAACACGGACTCAGCCGGCAACTCGTACGGCAGCCACGAAAACTACCTCATCCCGCGCCGCGGCGAATTTTCCCGGCTCGCGGAAATCCTGATTCCGTTCCTGGTCACCCGCCAGCTCATCGCCGGCGCGGGCAAGATTCTGAAGACGCCGCACGGTGCGACGTACGCGTTTTCCCAGCGCGCGGACCACATCTGGGAAGGTGTATCCTCAGCCACCACCCGTTCCCGGCCCATCATCAACACCCGCGACGAACCGCACGCCGACGCCGAGTTCTACCGCCGGTTGCACGTCATTGTCGGCGATTCGAACATGTCCGAGGCCACCGCCCTCATGAAAGTGGGCACGGTGGACCTTGTCCTGCGGATGATCGAAGCCGGTGTGATCATGCGGGACATGCGGATGGAGAACCCGATCCGCAGCATCCGCGAGATCTCGCACGACCTCAGCGGCAGGGCCCTGGTCCGGCTGGCCAACGGCCGCCAGCTCACCGCCCTCGAAATCCAGCAGGAATACCTGACCAAGGTCACCGCCTTCGTGAAGGAAAACGGCGCTCACAACCCGCATGTTCCCCTGATCCTTGATCTTTGGGAGCGCACGCTCAAGGCCATCGAAAGCGGGGATTCCCGCGGTATCGAGACCGAAATCGACTGGGCAATCAAGAAAAAGTTGATGGACAACTACCGCGAACGCCACGGGCTTGGCCTCGATGCGCCCAGGATTGCGCAGCTCGACCTGACCTACCACGACATTTCCCGTGGCCGCGGCCTGTACTACCTGCTGCAGTCCCGCGGCGCGGTCCGGCGGATCGTGGACGATACTGTCATCAAGGACGCCGTCGATGCGCCACCCCAGACCACCCGGGCCAAGCTGCGCGGCGACTTCGTCCGGCGCGCCCAGGAACTGGGCCGCGACTACACCGTGGACTGGGTACACCTGAAACTCAACGACCGCGCCCACCAGACCATCCTCTGCAAGGACCCGTTCAGGAGCGTCGACGAGCGCGTGGATGCACTTCTCGACTCTATGGGCTGACACCCAGCTTCAGGGTCTATTCTGGATAAGGCCCTTTATCAGGGCCTGCCGCGATCACAGCCGCTGCAACGCGGAGCATCGCATCCATCCTGCCCCGACGAAAGTTCTCTTACGTGCGCCGACTACTAGCAATCCTTCTTCCCGGCCTGCTGCTGCTCACCGCCTGCGGCGGCTCAACCCCCGCAGAGTCGGAACCCACCAGCCAGTCCGCTGGCGAGACTGCAAAGTTCGACACCCTCAAACTGACCGACAACGGTGACAAGAAGGCCCCCGGCGTGGAGTTCAGCAAGCCGCTCGAGGTAGCCGAACCCACCATCAAAGTGGTCAGCGAAGGCAGCGGGGAAACGGTAAAGGCAGACCAGGTCGCCAACATCTCCATCCTTGCCCTTAACGGCACCGACGGCGCCACCCTCGAAGATACGTTCCCCAATGATCCGGAACCCCTGGAACTCAATGAGGAACTGAAAACCGGCAGCCCCGTCATCTACAACGCCTTTGTGGGCGCCAAGGTCGGCTCAAGCCTCGCACTGGCAGTTCCGGGACAGGCTGCCACCGCCGGTGCGGAGGCCCAGCCCACCCAACTGCTCGTGATCAAGGTCCTCTCGGCCAGCGACGTGACGCCGGCGCTTGAGAAGCCCGAAGGCGAAACCGTCACCCCTCCCGCGGGCCTGCCCACCGTGACCGAGAAGGACGGCGTACCTGAGATCAACGTCGAAGGCGTAGCCGCGCCCACCGCACTGGTATCGCAGGACCTCATCAAGGGCAACGGCGCTGTGGTCAAGGAAACCGACACCCTGACCGTTAACTACGTCGGCGTGACCCTGGCGGGCGGCACCAAGTTTGATTCCAGCTTTGACCGCGGCGAACCGGCAAGCTTCCCGTTGACCGGCGTCATCAAGGGCTGGACCCAGGGCCTGGCCGGCAAGACCGTCGGCTCCCGCGTGCTGCTGGTCATCCCGAAGGACCTGGCCTACGGCGACGCCGGCCAGGGCGAAGCAAAGGGCGATCTTGTCTTCGTAGTGGACATCCTCGGCGCCAAGTAGCAAGACTTACAAGGAGGCCGCGGCCGTTTGGCTCGCGGTACCAACCATCAGCACCCACGAAGGAGCAACCATGTCATTCGGACAGCGGGAATTCGACCGCCAAAAGCCCGAGATCGATTTCCCGGAAGGCGACGTTCCCACCGAACTCGTCATCAAGGACCTTATCGAAGGTGACGGCCGCGAAGCCAAGGCAGGGGACACCGTCTCCACCCACTATGTTGGTGTGGCCTGGTCCACCGGCGAAGAATTCGACGCCTCCTGGGCCGCGGCGCGCCGCTGGACTTCCGTGTGGGCGTTGGCCAGGTCATCCAGGGCTGGGACCAGGGCCTGCTGGGCATGAAGGTGGGCGGCCGCCGCCGTCTGGAGATCCCCTCCGAGCTGGCCTACGGCTCCCGTGGAGCGGGCGGGGCCATCAAGCCGAACGAGGCTCTCATCTTCGTTGTGGACCTCGTCGGCGTCCGCTGACACTTCAGCTGACGGGCGGATCCGCCCTCGGGAGCGCGGCAACTGCCGGGACGTTCAGGTCCCGGCAGTTGCCGCGCTTTCTGCGTTCCGCCCGGAGTTTAGTAACGTAGCCAGAGTGTCCGCATCCCGCACTGAACGACTCCTCAATCTGCTGATCGCACTCCTGAATACCCGGTACGGCCTGCGCCGCAGTGAACTGCGGGAAAAGGTCTACCACGACACCTCGGGCAATGATGTTGCCTTCGGCAGGATGTTCGAGCGGGACAAAAACGACCTGCGCCAGTTCGGCTTCGAAGTGGAAACACTGACGGACCTCGGCTGGAGTGGGGACGACCCCGCCACTACCCGCTACCGCATCGGCAAGGAATCCAACCGCCTGCCCGACGTCCAGCTGGACCCGGAAGAATGGACCGTGCTCCTCCTGCTTCACAGCTGTGGGAGCGCGCCGCACTGGGCACGGCCGCGCAAAGCGCCCTCCGCAAGCTGCAGGCGTCCGGCCGGATGGCCGACGTCGAACTTCCCGCCGGCCTGCAGCCGCGTATCAAGCCCGCCGGCCAGGCCTTCGACGACCTCGTGGCAGCCATGCATGCACGGCACCCGGTCACTTTCCGGTACCTCGCCGGCAGCACCGGTAAGGAGGAAGAGCGGACCGTGGAGTCGTGGGGCCTCGGCAGCCGGTTCGGCCAGTGGTACCTGGTGGGCCATGACCGGGCACGCCAGGCCACCCGGCACTTCCGCCTGTCCCGCTTCACCAGTGCCGTGGCCACGCTGGACAACGAGCGGTACTCGCCCCCGGCGGACTTCAATATCCGGAAAGAACTGGACCGCCTCCCCGAACTGCCGCTCCGCACCGCCGTCGTTGAAGTCCGGGAAGGCCGGCTGCTCGCCCTGCGGCGCCGCGCACTGCCGGCTTCCCCTCCCAGTGACGGCGCTGACCCGGCCGACGCCGGCTATGACCGGATCAGCCTGCACTACCGAGACCCGGAAACCCTCGCCGAGGAACTCGCCTCCTACGGCCCGGACGCCGTCGCCGCCGCGCCGGAAGACCTGGTGGAAGCGGTCCGCAGGAGGCTGCGCGCTGCCGCCGCCTTCAGCGACTCGCCGGCGCCGGCGTACGCTTTCCCGCCTGCCCGTGCACGGCAGGCGCGTCCCCGGACCTCGGAGGACCAGCTCAAGCGGATGCTCCAACTGGTCCCGTTCCTGGTGCACAACCAGGGCCTGCACATCCAGGACGTGGCACGCCATTTCGGAGTGAGCCGGAAAGAGCTCGAGGACGACCTGCGGATCCTCATCTGCTCGGGGCTTCCGGAAGGGTATCCGGATGACCTGCTGGACATCCAGTGGGAAAACGACCATGTCTTCATCACCCAGGACCTGGACCTGAAGCGGCCCGTACGGTTCACCGTGGAAGAGGCCTGTGCCCTCCTCACCGGCCTCGAAACCCTCAACGGACTCCCGGGCATCGCCGAGGGCGGCGCACTTGAATCCGTGACCCTCAAGCTGCTCGCTGCTGCGGGCGAGGAGGGCCTGCGGGCGGCGTCCCTCGCCGGACCGCAGATGGAGCCTGCCGATGCTGCCACCCACGGCACCGTCCGGGATGCCATCGAATCAGGAGCCCAGCTGCACCTGACGTACCTTTCCCCGCAGCGCGACAAGGTCAGCGAACGGGACGTGGATCCGCTAAGGCTCTACTCCCTCGATAACACGTGGTATTTCGAGGCCTACTGCCACTTGGTGGACGGTTTGCGGAACTTCCGGCTTGACCGCGTCCAGGAGGTGCGTCTCAACGGACGGCCCGTGGCGGACGGCATCACGCCCGCAGCGGGAGTCCCCGCCAAACTCTTCACGCCGAACGACGACGACACCACCGTCACCGTCCAGCTCACCCGGCAGGGGAGGGGGCTGGCAGACGACTATTACGCCGAGCGGACGGCAGAGCTTCCCGACGGCGGCCTGTTGCCGAGATCAGGTTCGGCAACACGGCGTGGCTTCCCATGTTCGTGGCCCAGCACGGCGGAACGGTGCGGATCCTGGCCCCTGAGGACCTGGCAGCGGCGGCGCGGGAGTGGCTGGCGGCGTCGCTGGCCAGGTACGGCGGATAGACTTCTCAGCATGCCTTGGTGGTCCTGGATCCTTCTGTGGGTGGCGCTGGTCGCCCTCTCCCTGCTGTTCTATGTCCTTCTGGGCATCCGCCTCTTCCGCCAGTTCATGGCGACGGTCAGGGATTTGGGGGCAGCGGGGGAGAAGCTGGGCAACTGGGCCCCTTCCAGGAGCAGGAGGAGGCTGCAGCAGCGCCAGCCACCCTGCCCGGCTCCGCAGTTTTTGCCTCGCCTGCCGTCATGCGACATGATTACGAGGCATCCACGTCAGCGCGGCGGGAAGAACGCCGCCGCCGGAGGGTCCAGCGCAAAGCGGACCGGGGCCAGCCGCAGGCACTCGGGGATCTCGACTTCACATAGAAGTAGGATGTATTTAGAGGAAAGGATTTCCCATGGGAAGACTCTTTGATGGCCCTTGGCCAATCGTCATTATCATCGTCGTCGCGCTGCTTCTCTTTGCCGCGCCCAAGCTTCCGGCCATGGCACGCAGCCTCGGCCAGTCCATGCGGATCATCAAGTCCGAGGTCAAGGAAATGAAGAACGACGGCAAGACCGACACCACCGACGCCTCAGGCCCGGTGGAAGGCACCATCGTGAACCACCCCAAGGCGAAGCCCGGTGAGCCGACAGACGGCACGGACGTCCCGCCGTCGAACCGCGCCTGACCCCCAGTGGCACTGTCGCGGGCCCGTAAAGCCAACCCTGAGGGGCGCATGTCCCTCTGGGACCACCTCAAGGAACTCAAGAACCGGCTGATCAAGTCTGCAATCGGCGTGGTCCTTGGCGGCATTGGGGGCTGGATACTTTACGATCCGCTGCTGAAGGCGCTGGCTGACCCGGTCAACCGCATCTCACAGCAGACCGGGGACTCTCGGCAATCAACTTCGGAACCATTGCCTCCCCGTTCGACTTCAAGCTGCAGATGTCGCTCCTCATCGGGGCGGTTATCTCCAGCCCCATCTGGATCTACCAGCTGTGGGCCTTCATCACCCCGGGGCTTACCTCCAAGGAACGCCGGTACACACTGGGGTACATGGCGGCCGCGGTTCCGCTGTTCCTTGCCGGCATCTGGGCCGGCTGGCTGGTGGTGCCGCAGGTGGTCCGGGCACTGACCCAGTTCACCCCGGACGGTTCGTCGAGCGTCATCGACGCCAGGACGTACATCGAGTTCGTCACGCGGATGGTCCTGGTTCTGGGGGTTGCGTTCCTCGTTCCGGTGGTGCTGGTTGGCATCAACATGGCCGGTGTCATCACCGGCCGCACCATCCTGAAGGCGTGGCGGATAACCGTCTTCCTGGTCTTTGTGCTGGCCGCAATAGCGGCGCCCGGTGCTGACGCCATCTCCATGTTCATGCTGGCGGGCCCGCTGCTGGTTCTTTTCTTTGCCGCCATCGGCATCTGCCTCATGAACGACAAGCGGCGTGCCCGCCGCGAGGCCAAGAGGGCCGCGGAGACAGAGGCCACAGCGGACGTCGCCACCCCGAGCAGTGAGCTCAAGAACCTCTGAGCTCCCATTAGGCTTGGTGTATGTCCACCAACACCGGGCCGTTTCCTTCCGGCCCATCTTCCAGCGGACCATCCTCCACGGCTCCCGGCGATGACGAGCTCTCGCCAGCGGAACGGTACCGGGCCAGCGCCGAGCGCAGGGCCGAGGCCTCCTCGGACCTCGGGGCGTTCATCCGCACGCTGGACTTTGAGCTGGACGACTTCCAGAAGCAGGCCTGCCGGTCCCTCCAGGACGGCAGGGGCGTGCTGGTGGCCGCACCCACGGGGGCAGGCAAGACCATCGTGGGCGAGTTCGCCATCTACCTGGCCCTGCAGCGGGGCCTCAAGGCTTTCTACACCACCCCCATCAAGGCGCTAAGCAACCAGAAGTTCACGGAACTGGCCGGGAAATACGGTGCCGACAAGGTGGGCCTGCTCACCGGAGACACCAGCATCAACGGCGACGCCCCGGTGGTGGTGATGACCACCGAGGTCCTGCGGAACATGCTCTACGCGGATTCCGCCACCCTGGACGACCTGGGCTACGTGGTGATGGACGAGGTGCACTACCTTGCCGACCGCTTCCGGGGTGCAGTGTGGGAGGAAGTGATCATCCACCTTCCCAGCGAGGTCCAGGTGGTCTCCCTCAGCGCAACGGTCTCCAACGCGGAAGAGTTCGGCGCCTGGCTGGACACCGTCCGCGGCGATACGGACATCATTGTGTCCGAGCACCGGCCCGTTCCCCTCTGGCAGCACGTCATGGTGGGCCGCCAGATCATGGACCTGTTCGCCGGCGAAACCACCTTCGACGAGATCGCCCCACCGGTGGATGCTGACGACCCCGGGCAGGCACTGGTGCAAAGCAACACCGGCACAGGGCGGGGGTTCGATGTTAATCCGGACCTCCTGCAGTGGCCCGCAGCGAGGGCCAGCAAGGCTTCCGGAGCCGGCCAGGCCCCGGCGGCCGGGGCCAGCGCGGCCGCCGCGGCAACGACCGCCCTGTCCGGGGCGCCGAACCGAACGGGGTGCGCAGGGCCAGCCGGCCCAGGTGATCGCCAGCCTGGACAAAATGGACCTGCTGCCGGCCATCACCTTCATCTTCTCCCGTGCCGGCTGTGACGCTGCGGTGGCCCAGTGCGTCGGCTCGGGGCTGTGGCTGACCACCGAAAAGGAACAGCGCATCATCGCCCAACGGGTGGACGAGGCAGGCTACGACATTCCGCCGGACGACCTGGACGTCCTCGGTTTCTGGACCTGGCGCGACGGGCTGCTGCGCGGCTTCGCCGCGCACCACGCCGGCATGCTGCCCACTTTCAAGGAAGTGGTGGAGAAACTTTTCGCCGATGGCCTGGTCAAAGCCGTCTTCGCGACCGAGACCCTCGCCCTGGGCGTCAACATGCCGGCCCGTTCAGTGGTGCTGGAGAAGCTGGACAAGTTCAACGGCGAAGCCCACGTGGATATCACGGCAGGCGAGTACACGCAGCTGACCGGCCGCGCGGGAAGGCGCGGCATCGACGTCGAAGGCCATGCGGTGGTGCTGTGGCAGCCCGGCACGGACCCCACGGCTGTGGCCGGCCTGGCCTCCCGGCGTACCTACCCGCTGAACTCGAGTTTCCGGCCCACCTACAACATGAGCATCAACCTCCTGGCGCAGTTTGGGCGTGCGCGGGCCCGAGAGATCCTGGAATCCTCGTTCGCCCAGTTCCAGGCTGACCGGTCCGTCGTCGGCCTGGCCAGGCAGGTGCGCAGCCGCGAGGAATCCCTCGCCGGCTACGCCAAATCCATGACGTGCCACCTGGGCGACTTTACCGAGTACGCACGGCTGCGCCGGGAACTTTCGGACGCTGAAAACGCCACCTCACGGGCAAAATCCCGGGCCAGGAAGTCGCTCAGCGACGACTCGCTGGCCCGGCTCCTGCCCGGCGACGTGGTCAACGTCCCCGGCGGCAGGGCACCCGGTCCGGCCATCGTCCTGAGTTCCGACCACAGCAGCCGTGAGCCCAGGCCCGCCGTCCTCACCCTGGACAACCAGCTGCGCCGGATCAGCACCGACGATCTGGAAGGCCCCATCTCGCCTGTTACCAGGATCCGGATTCCGAAGTCGTTCAACGCCAAGGTGCCAAGTCGCGCCGCGACCTCGCATCCTCCGCCCGGAATGCGCTGCGGGAAAACCGCCCGCCGGCCCCGGGACACAACCGCAACAACGATTTCGGCCGTGCCAGCGCCATGCCCAACCAGGAGAAGCGCATCGCGGACCTCCGGCGGGCCCTGCGCGCCCACCCCTGCCACGGGTGCAGCGAGCGTGAGGACCACGCACGGTGGTCGGAGCGCTGGTGGAAACTCCGGCGGGAAACGGACGGACTGGTCAGGCAGATCCAGGGCCGCACCAACACCATCGCCAAGACCTTCGACCGCGTCTGCGATGTCCTCTCCGCCTACGGCTACCTTGAGGACGCGGGGGAGGGCCGGCTGCTCATCAGCCCGGACGGCCAGCGCCTGCGCCGGATCTACGGCGAGAAGGACCTGCTGATTTCCCAGTCGCTGCGGTTGGGCGCCTTTGACGATCTCGACGCGGTGGAAGTCGCAGCGCTGGCCAGTGCCCTGGTGTACCAGGCCAAGCGGGAAGACCGCGGCCTCCGGCCCCGGATGCCCAGCGTCTCCCTGGAAACCGCGGTGGACATTGTGGTGCGCGAATGGTCCGCGCTGGAGGACGTAGAAGAGGAGAACAAGCTTCCGCTGACCGGCGAACCGGAGCTGGGACTGGTGTGGCCCATCTACAAGTGGGCACGCGGCCGGCATCTCCAGGATGTCCTGAGCGGGACGGACCTGGCGGCGGGCGACTTTGTCCGCTGGGTGAAGCAGGTGGTGGACCTGCTGGACCAGCTGGCCAAGATCCCCGGCCTTGAGCCCCGCCTCGCCCGGCTGTGCGCCGAGGCCATCACCCTGATCCGCCGCGGCGTCGTGGCATATTCCTCTGTCCTCTGAACTTCCCCCGGCCCAGCCGCCGGCACGCAACCTCCAGGAGCCCTGCCCCGTATGACCCAGTCCGGTCCCGCAAACCCGTCCCGTCCGCAAGCTGTCCTCTACCGCAACGGTTCCGTCTACAGCGCTGCCGATCCCTTCGCCACCGCCATGCTCGTGGACGGCGACACCGTGGCGTGGGTGGGGTCCGAACAGGCGGCCACGTCCATAGCCGACAGTTCCATGGAAGTCATCGACCTGCGGGGCGCCCTCGTCGCTCCCGGATTCGTCGATTCGCACATGCACCTGACCGAGACAGGGATCGCGCTGGATTCCCTCCAGCTGGGCGGAATCTCCTCCGCGCGGGAGCTGCTGGATGCGGTGGCCGCGGCTCCCGGTGACGGACCGGTCCTGGGCCACGGCTGGGATGAGACCACCTGGGCGGACGCCGCCCTGCCCACCGCGGAGGAACTGGAACGGGCGTCAGCCGGCAGGCCCGTCTACCTGTCACGGGTGGACGTGCACTCGGCCCTGGTATCGGCGTCGCTGGCCCGGTCCGCCGGCCTGCAGGACCAGGACGGGTTCGACGGCGGTCCCCGGGTCAGGCGTGCCGCGCACACTGCGGCGCGGCAAGCGGCCCGCCGGCTGCCGGAAGCCGACCTCCGCCGCCACCAGGGACGTGCCCTGTCCGAGGCGGCCGCGAACGGCTATGTTGCGGTGGCAGAGATGGGCGCCCCGCACATCGGCGGGGCCGACGACCTGCGCCTGGCAGCAGCGTGGAACAGCACCGGGCCCGAGACCCCTTCCGTCCCTGAAGTCCTCGCGTACTGGGGCGAACTCGTCTCCTCGGAAGACCATGCCCGCAGCGTGCTGGACGGACTCGGCTTCGGGATCCGGGGCCTGGCCGGCGACCTGAACATCGATGGTTCGGTGGGGTCGCGGACTGCCGCCTTGCGGTCCGGCTACAGTGATGCACCGGAAGAGAAGGGCTCGCTTTACCTGGGGGTCGACGAGGCCGCGGCCCACCTCGCCGCCTGCTCCCTGCTGGGCATCCCGGGCGGCTTCCACGTCATCGGGGACGCAGGCCTGGACGCTGCCCTGTCCGCGCTGGACCTTGCCGCCGCCCAGGTGGGGAGCAGCGCGTGCGGGCGGCCGGCCACCGCTTCGAGCACGTGGAGATGGTTGACGCTGCGGCCGTCGAAAAATTGTCCCGATATTCTGTGACAGTCAGCGCCCAGCCAGCGTTCGATGCCGCCTGGGGCGGTGCCGGGGGGCTTTACCAGCAGCGCCTGGGGGAGCGCAGCGCTGGAATGAATCCGTTCGCCACCCTGTATGCCGCCGGCGTCCCTGTCTGCTTCGGCAGCGACAGTCCGGTGACCCCGCTGCGGCCGTGGTCAAGTGTCCGGGCGTGCCTGGAGCACCACAACCCCGGGGAGCGGATTTCTGCCCGCGCCGCGTTCCTGGACACACCCGTGCAGGCTGGCGGGCGGTCAGGTACCACAACCCCATGGCGGGCCAGCTCGTGCCCGGCGCCCCCGCCAGTTTCGCCGTCTGGGAGGTGGAGGAACTGATGGTGCAGGTGGCCGACGGGCGCGTGCAGTCGTGGAGTACCGATCCCCGCGCCCGGACTCCTCTGCTCCCCGCCCTGGATACCGGCAATGACCCGGTATGCCTGCAGACGGTGCGGGACGGCGTCGAATTGTTCTCCAGCCCGGCACTGCGTTCCTGACCCGGCATCCCTCCGCCCTATAATGGGTAGTTGCGCCTGCCGGCGGCTAGCCAGGCTGTCAGGTGCACACCGACCGCTCCTCCCAGGAAAGGCCCTTTGTGCGCGTCCTTACGATCATTCCCACCTACAACGAACTGGAATCGCTGCCCAAGACCCTTCAGCGGCTCCGCTCGGCTGTTCCGGCGTCGGACGTCCTGGTGGTGGATGACAACAGCCCCGACGGCACCGGCCAGCTTGCGGACACCATCGCCGCCGAGGACGCGCAGGTCCATGTCCTGCACCGTAAGGGCAAGGAGGGCCTTGGCGCCGCATACATCGCGGGATTCAAATGGGGCCTGGATGCCGGCTATGACGTGCTGGTGGAAATGGACGCGGACGGCTCGCACCAGCCGGAACAGCTGCCGCAGCTCCTGGAAGCCATCGACCACGGTGCGGACCTGGCCATGGGTTCGCGCTGGGTTCCCGGCGGACGCGTGGTGAACTGGCCGCTCTACCGCCAGGCTATTTCGCGCGTGGGCAGCACGTACGCCCGCCTCATGCTGGGCCTGAAGATCAAGGATGTGACCGGCGGCTACCGTGCGTTCCGCCGGACAACCCTGGAAAAGCTCAACCTGGACCAGGTGGACTCCGTGGGTTACGGCTTCCAGGTGGACCTGGCCTGGCGGGTGTCCCGCATGGGCCTGCGCATCGAGGAACGTCCCATCACCTTCGTGGAGCGTGAACTCGGCGCATCGAAGATGAGCGGCAACATCGTGCTCGAGGCAATGGTCAATGTGACCAAGTGGGGGCTCGCTGCCCGCTGGAACGCGCTCACCCGGAAAAAAGGTTCAACCCAGGCATAGGACCGCTGGCCCCACGACAGAAAAGGCCCGTTCCCGCACTACTGTGCGGGAACGGGCTCCTTTTGCGTGGTCCTAAGCGGAGCGGCGTTCTCCGCGGCGTTCCCGGAGGATGGTCAGGCGGTCCTCGAGGATCTGCTCAAGCTCGGGCAGGGAACGGCGTTCCAGCAGCATGTCCCAGTGGGTACGGACAGCTTTGTCGTTGCTGGTGTCCGGGCGTTCGCCGTCAACCAGAAGGGCTTCCTTGCCGGTCTTGGAAACCCATACCGGCGGAATCTCGGCTTCGGAGGAGAAGGTAACGAAAACCTGTTCGCCGTCCTCGCAACGGTACTCGACGCGCTGGCGCGGAGCCGGCTCAACCCCGGACTCGGTCTCCATGCTCTGCGCACCAAGGCGCATACCCCGCAGGCTGCGATCGCTCATGATTTCTCCCTCTTCTCGGTTCGCGGAGCAGGACCCCGCGCCAGCCGGTGGCGATGAAGCACCACCGGGCTACTGTTTGCTCTGCGCTGCATCATAGGATTCAACGCATTGCGAAGCTTTGTTGTTCCAGCGGATTGCTCCTGCCGGACAAATACCCAATTATACGTGGGTCATGCCGCCGGAACCAAAACAGGGAAGGGACCCGCGGAACGCGGATCCCTTCCCGTCAGCAATGCTGCTTATGGTTCGGTGGACTTCGCTCCCACCTCATCAAAGAGGCCGCCCGCTGCCGCCGGATCCGGGTTGGTTCCGCCCAGCGCGTTCCCGATTCCCTTCAGTGCTTCGCCGACTTCGCTGGGGATGATCCACAGCTTGTTGGATGAGCCTTCAGCAAGCTTCGGCAGGGTCTGCAGGTACTGGTAGGCCAGCAGTTTCTGGTCCGGGTTGCCGCGGTGGATGGCGTCGAACACCTTCTGGATGGCCTGGGCCTCACCGTCGGCGCGGAGGATAGCGGCCTTGGCATCGCCCTCCGCAGCAAGGATGGAAGCCTGCCGCTGGCCCTCCGCCGTCAGGATGGCCGACTGCTTGGTACCTTCTGCCGTCAGGATGGCCGCCCGCCGGTCACGCTCGGCGCGCATCTGCTTTTCCATCGAGTCCTGGATGGAGTGCGGCGGATCGATCGCCTTCAGCTCAACACGGGAAACGCGGATTCCCCAGCGGCCGGTGGCCTCATCCAGGACGCCGCGGAGCTGGCCGTTGATCTGGTCACGCGAGGTGAGCGCTTCTTCGAGGTTCAGTCCGCCCACCACGTTACGGAGCGTGGTGGTGGTGAGCTGCTCCACCGCCTGGATATAGTTGGCGATCTCGTAGGTGGCTGCGCGGGGGTCGGTGACCTGGAAGTAGACCACGGTGTCGATCGAGACCACCAGGTTGTCCTCGGTGATCACCGGCTGCGGCGGGAAGGAGACCACCTGCTCGCGGAGGTCCAGCAGCGGAAGGAGCCGGTCCACGAAGGGAATGAGGATGGTCAGCCCCGGATTCAGGGTGCGCTGGTATTTGCCGAGCCGCTCCACCACGCCGGCCCTGGCCTGCGGAATGATCCGGACCGAGCGCACCAGAACGATGATCACAAACACGATCAGGACTACCAGCACGACGGCCAAAGCCGCTCCTCCTGCGTTTTCCATGCGTCTCCCTTGTTCCCCAATTGATACTGCTGTGTCAGGACGTGCCGCTGGCGGGTGGCGCCGAAACTACTGCCGTGGCGCCGTCGATCGCCGCCACCACCACTTTTTGTCCGGCGGGAAGCACCCCGGCCTCGGAACGGGCGCTCCAGATGTCGCCGCCGATCTTTACCAGGCCGCCGTCCGAGGTGACGGCCTCCATCACCACTGCCTGCTCGCCGATCAGCCGGTCAACGTTGGTGCGCTGCTCGGCGGGGCCCTTCTTCAGGTGGGACAGCGCCACCGGACGGACGAAAGCGATCATCAGCAGGGACACCACGCAGAAAACGACGATCTGCAGCCAGCCGTCAGCGCCGGCAAAGTCTGCTACCAGGGCAGCCAGGGCACCGCCGCCGAGCATGATGAAAAACAGGTCAAGCGTGATCATCTCGATCACCGCAAATGCCAGGAAAGCCGTGAGCCACAGGGCCCACCAGTTTTCCCCAACCATTCGAACACTGCCGCCCCCTTGGTCACCCGGGCACCGTCGCGGGCCCTTTGGTACCTGTTTTCTTATCCTAGTCCGGGGCCGGGGCTGTGGGCCGGGTCACGCAACCGGCAGTGGCGATAGTGGCCAAGTCGTTACGTGCCGTCCGGCAGCCGGGGCCGGAACACCGTCAGCCGGAACTTCGCCTCGACCCGCAGCGGCTCCGGAATGCCGCTAAGCCGGGCGACGATGGCGTCGCGGTCCGTGTGGTGGCCTGCCGGCCCCATGAATGCCAGGGCTGCCGCATCCTCGCGGTTGAGCGCCAGTGGAATGTCGACGTCGGAGCTTTCCTCCACCTCGAAGTGCCGGGCCATCGCGGCGGCCAGCCGGGCGTCCTTGCCTTCCTCAATGGCGAGCATGCCCGCCAGGGCTGCGATGCCGGCAAGATGGCCCTCGCGCGGGGTGACCACCACCAGGCGCCCGCCGGGCCGGAGAACACGGGCGAACTCGGCAGCGTTGCGGGGCGCAAAAATCACCGTGACCACATCAACAGAGTTAGCTGCCAGCGGCAGCGGCTGCCAGATATCCCACACCAGGTTCATGGCTTCGGGGTTGAGCCGGGCGGCACGGCGCAGCGCGAATTTGGAAATGTCAAGCCCTGCGGCGGACACTGTCCGGCCGTGTGCGGCGGCTGTGTCCAGCAGTTCGCGCAGGTAGTGCCCGGTTCCGGTGCCCGAGTCCAGCACGGCCGGCCGGTCGCCGGACAGGACGGGTACGACGGCGGCTGCCACGGCTTGTGCCAGCGGCCGGTAGTGGCCCCGGCTAAGGAAGTTGAAGCGGGCATCCACCATCGCGGCGGAATCGGCCTTGAAGGCGGTGCCCTTACCGACCAGCAGGTTGAAGTAGCCCTGCCGTGCGGCGTCGAAACTGTGCCGTGCGGCGCAGGCAAGCCTTCCCGGTTTCGGCGGCTCGGCGGCGGTGTAGGTCAACGGCGCCGAGCAGACCGGGCACAGCAGGGGAAGGTCCGTTGTTGGGGGCATTGCACCATCTTAGGCGGCCGGCCCCTCCGGCCCGGACGTCAGCTGACGCTGATGCCCGCCGGCTGGTCGTCAAAGCCGAGGCCCTCCCGGGCCCTGCCGATTCCGGGCGCAGCCCAATGCGCCGCGTACTCGCTGTTGCTGCTCAAGGACCGCAGCTGGGCCCTGTCGATGTAGAGGATCCCGTTGAGGTGGTCGGTTTCGTGCTGCACGATCCGGGCCTGCCAGCCGGAAAACTGGCGCTGCACCGCCGCGCCGTCGGGCGTTTCATACTCAAGGAGCACGTTCTCCGGGCGGGCCACCACGGCCTGGAGCCCGTTCAGGGAGAGGCATCCTTCGTAAAAAGCGGCGGTTCCGCTGCCCTGCGGCGTGTACCGGGGATCGAGGATGGCCAGGAACTCCAGCGGGATCCGGTTGCGCAAGGCGGCTGCCTCCGGATCGACGTCGTACTGGTCCTCAAGGACCGCAATTTGAAGCGGTATGCCAAGCTGCGGCGCCGCCAGCCCCACCCCGGGTGCCTCGTGCATGACCTGGCGCATCAGCTCAATCAGCCGGGCCAACTGGTCCGCGGGCAGTTGTCCGTTGTAGGCCGCCGCGCGCTGGCGCAGCGCCGGGTGGCCGGCCTGGACGATCGGCGGCAACATCCCGGCAGAGAGGATCTGCTCCACCAGTTCGCGGATCTGGTCGTCGGTCATGGCCGTTCCGGGCGTGCTTGGCGTCATGACGAAAGCCTACTGGGCAGCGGGGCTGGGCTACTGTCGATGTCATGGCCATTTCGTCTCTGCCCGGCGCGTCGCCGCTCGATTGCGTCCTGGGTTTCCTCAAGGTGCTGGAAGCGGGCGGGGGAGCGGCGGGCATCAAGCCATTCCTTGCCGAGTCATTCATTCTGGTGGAGGCTCCGCACTTGCTCGCTCCCGAGGGCGCCACCCGGACCCTGGCAGATGTCCTCGCCGGCGCCGACCAGAGTTCCACGGTGGTGCGGGACCAGAAGTTCACCATCCGCCGCACCACGTGCGAGGAGGGCAGGGTGGCCGTGGAAGCGGACTGGTCCGCCACTGTCCTGATGGACCTCCGGTACTGGGATGCTGGGGAAACCATTCGGGCGAGGACGTCCTCGGTGTTCGAAGTCAGCGACGGCCTGATCGTCAGCCAGGACAGTTACGACTGCTACTTCCGGTAAGCCTGCACGAGTTGCCGGAGTGGAGCCGCTCCTCCTGCATGGTGAACCGCCGCGCCACCCAGGCGTTCACGGCCGGCGTTGCGGCGGCGGCGCCGATGGCCGCATTCCGCAAGCGCACCAGGGGCGACGGCAGCGGGCGTCCCAGCAGCATGTTGATTTCCGACTGCCGGCGGGCCAGCTGCGCAGCCCGGCGCCGGTCCGCCTCGAACCGCGTGAATTCGGTGTCCGTGCGCCTTCCTGCCAGGGATTCCAGGAGGAGCGAACCAGGGCCCGGGCGTCCAGCCAGCCGAGATTCATGCCCTGGCCCCCGATGGGACTGATTTCATGGGCGGCATCGCCCAGCAGCACCACCCTTCCCACCGCCGTTCTCAGCGCGAGGGTGGAGCGCACGCTGAACGCGCTGAGCATGCTGTTGGTCCCGGCGTCGGGCAGGATACCGGTGCGCTGCGCGACGATCCCGGCGAGGTCCACGGCCCGTGCATCTTCTGCCGGTCGGCCGAGACGGACCACCCAGCGCCGGATTCCGCCCGGCAGGGGAAAGGACTCGACAATTCCGTCGCGCTCCAGGAAGAGGACCGCCATGTCCCCGTGGCGGCCGGAATCGGCGAAATCCCCCATCAGGTAGTGGTCCGGATACGTCTTCCTGTGTACTGGAACGCCCAGGAGGCCGCGCCACCTGGACCGGGCGCCGTCTGCGGCCACCACCATCGAGGCGCTGAAGGACGTGGCTCCTGCCGGCGTGCCCGGCGGCCGCTGCACCTCGATGGTGACGTGGTCGCCGTCGTCGTTCACTCCGGTGGCTTCCACGCCCCGTACCAGCGCCCCGCTGTCCAATGCGCGAAGGCGGGTCTCCAGAAGTTGCTCGGTCCGGAACTGGGGCAGTGCCAGCACGAACGGGAAGGTGTCCGAAACGCCGTCGAACGCCATGACGCCCAGTGTTTTTCCGCGGCTGACCGCCATTCCGGTCCGGATCGGAACGCCTTCGCGCACCAGGGCGGAAGCAACACCGATGCCGTCCAGGGCATCGAGCGCCGGGGGATGGATGCCGATGGCGCGCGAGTGGAGGTCACGGGACTGCCGGCGCTCAAGCACCCGGACGCTGATGCCCTGCTGGAGAAGCGCCGCCGCGAGGTACAGGCCTACCGGACCGCCGCCCACCACCACCACATCTACATCCACTTTCATGGTTACCCCTGGCGGTAGGTGAGGACCTGGTGGAAAGCGGCGCTGCGTTCCACTGTCCAGCCCGGGGGAGCGAGCGCGGAAAGTTCGGCAGGAGTGTAGCTCCGGCGGATGGAGGTCAGCCCGTCCACGCGGATGTAGGAGCCGCGAAAGGGGAGGGCTGCCATCCCGAACAGGGTGAAGGCTGCGGGGCTTCGGCGGAGGTCGTTGTGCAGGACCTTCGTCCCGGCGAGGACCTCCGAATGCGCCAGCAGGGTTCGCAGTTCCTCCGCGGGGAGGTGATGGAGGACGTGGTTGGAGATCACCACGTCATATGTCCGGCCGGCTACCACCTCGTCCGCACTGTGTGCCTGCCGGAACTCGACGCCCTGTACGGGAGGCCGCTTCTGCGCGAAGGATGCTGCACGGGGGTCGGGATCAATTCCCGTGATGGAGAGGCTGAGGCCGTCGCGCCGGGCCCAGCGGGCCAGCATGACGGCAAGGTCGCCGCCGCCGGAGCCAATATCCAGGACCCGGACCGGCTGTACCGCCAGCAAGGGACGGAGCTCCCGCCGGTAGAGCCGCCGCCAGCCGCCGAGGACCCGGTTCACGACGCCGAACTGGCGGTAGGTGTTGTCCAGCCGGCGGGCGTCGCAGTCAGGCAGGTCCATCAGCTCCACAGCCGTGGCGTCACGTTTCCGCATCGGCAGATCCACGCCGGTCAGGCCACCGGGGCTTCCGCCGCCAGCGGCTGCCGGATCTCCGCTGCCCGGCCGCCGGAGACTGCCGCAGTGTCCGCCGGCGCCTGCCGCAGTTTCGTGAACAGGGCCGTCTCCACGGTGAGGCCGGGCCCGAATGCCATGGAGCAGATCCGCCCGCCGCCGGCACCGTCCTGGGGCTGAACGTCCTGTTCCAAGATGTGTTTGAGGACGAAGAGCACGGTGGCGCTGCTCATGTTGCCGTAGTTCCGCAGGACTTCGCGGGCCGGCACCAGTTGCGGGTCGGTCAGGCCGAGCCGGGACTGGACCTTGTCCAGGATGCTGCGCCCGCCCGGATGGATGCCCCAGTGCTGGATGGACGTGTAGGGGAGTGCTGCCAGTTCAGGCTCCTGCGCCAGGAGGGGCTGCAGTGCCCCCACAATGTGGTCGTCGATGATGTGCGGGACGTAGTTGCCGAGCACCATTTCAAAGCCATTGTCGCCGATGTTCCAGGCCATGGAGTCCTCGCCAACCGGCGTGAGCACAGTTTCGAAGTGGTCCAGTCGCAGGAGTGCCTTTTCCGCCGCATCCGGCCGGGCCGTGACCACGGCGGCGGCCGCACCGTCAGCAAACAATGCGGAGCCCATGATGGTGTCGGGGTCGTTCGAGGTCCGCACGTGCAGCGAGCACAGTTCGGCGCACACCACCAGGACCACGGCGTTCGGGTCAGCCTCACAGAAGAGCTTCGCGGCGCGGAGTGCGGGAAAGGCGGCATAACAACCCATGAAACCGAGGTGGTAACGCTGGACCGCCGGATCCAGGCCAAGCTCACGGACGATCTTGTAGTCCGGTCCGGGGTTGAAGAAACCCGTACAGGAGACGGTCACGAGGTGAGTTATGTCAACTAAATCGAATTCCGAGGCGGCGTCCAGTGCTGCACGGGCGGCTGCCACGAACAGTTTGGTGGCCTCACGGGCGAAGATTTCGTTGCGGACCTTGGTGCTCGGATTCAGGAGAAGGCCAGAGGACGGGTCGTAGAACTGCGGGTCGTCCGAGCGGAAGTCGTTGGTCAGTTCCTCAACAGCTGTGAACCGGGTATCGATGGCAGCCGAGTCGAAGCAGGTATTGACCAGCCGCGAACCCAGCCTCGTGAGGCCTGGCTGGGCGGCGAAGACGTCACGGGCTTCAGACTGGACCAGCATGGTTTTGGGAACCGCAGTTTCAAGTGATCGCACATAGACCGTCATTGACCCATTCTTAACCAGGGCCCACATTAAGACAATGGCATGCGCCGCTGACCTGCGGAATTGCTTGTGGCTACACGGCTCCAGCGCACTAAGGATCGAGAGGCCCAGACCCATCCCGGGACAATTCGCGGACTGGCAGCGGGACGTGTTGATGTGGGACGAGTTGGCCCGTTCATGCGGACGTTTTCTCGGCACGTTGTCTGTTAAGGCTGCTCTTTGGGTCTGGGGAAGTGGACGTTGCTGAGTGTTTCCTGAAGGGTCCTACGAAGTTGAGGGCCGTCAAAATACTCAGGGCCGTCGCCCGGGGCGTAAAGGGAAAGAGCGAAGAGTAGATTTTCCATGTCTTCTTCGCCTAGATATTCATCGAGCAGGACGCCTTCTAACGCCGCAGCAGCGATCTTGGATTCGTCACCGTCCAGGATTCTCTGCGCAGCTTCCTGGAATCGCTTGGAGATTCGGATCATCTCGGTGCCTTCCTGGTCGCCGCTGCCGAGGCGATGTATTGGGCGTAGTTGGCTGATGAGTCGATGGCGTGGCGATCGATCGTGGCCGGGGAGTAGCCGAGGGCTTCGGCGATGATTGCAACGGGGGCGAGTTTGGTGAGTTCGTGGAGGGTTCCGAGCCTGGCCGCTCGGGTGCTGAAGTCAGTGCTCAGCCGTTGAGTGAGGGTTGAGGCTTGGATGTGCTGGCCGGGTGAGCCGCCGCGAAATACCCAGTTGCTGTTGGGGTGCGCTGCTGTCTGGTGGTGGGTTGGCGTGGCTGCGAGTTCGCGCCATGGCTCATCGAGCGGTGATGTGAGTGCGATTTCGACGGTTCCGAAGGTGATGCTGACGAGGTCCTCTGTCACGGTGACGTTGTCCCAGGTCAGTCGGACGATGTTGGTGACCTGCTGGCCGAAGACCAGGATGAGGATGGCTGCGGCGCGGTCCCTCGGGTTCATGTCGATCGTGTGGCTGACGGTGGCAACGAGCTCGGTCTGAGCGGTGGCGTCGAGTCGTGGGCTGGTGCCGCGCCGGTGGGGCTGCAGCTTCACTGAGGGATCGATAAGGCTGGTTCTGGTTGCCCAGTCGAGGAAGCATGAGGCAATGCCTCGTGTCGTCGGGCCTTCTGCTTGCCATCGGTCCAGGTGCGCCTGGGTCACTTCTGCGAGTTCAGTGTCGCGTTCGGTGAGCCAGTTCAGCAGTTCGATAGCCACGGTGACTGACTGTTTGGCCCTCAGGAAGGTGCCTTGGGTGACCTCGTCCATCTGGTTCATCCGGCGTTGGTGGTGCCAGCGGATGTAGCGCCGGATGATGTCCCGATGGTTCTGGCTGGTGATCCGCTCGAGTGCCTGGTCGGACCATTCACCGAACCTTGCGCTGAGCTCATCGCGGCGCGGCAGCGCGTTGTGTTCAACGAGTAGGCCGCGGACGTATTCGCGGGTGCGGGAGGCCGGCAGTTCGTCGAGACGTGCGTGTGTGATCACAGGCGCGGCCGACAGTTGTTGGAGGAAGGCAGTGACGTGTGGTTGCTGGATCCAGGTCAGGCCACTGTTGGCCCGTTTCATGGACTTGAAGGCTGTGGCGATTGCTTGAAGCGCGGGGGAGGGCGTCTGATTGTCCAGTGGGCTGAGGAGCCTGTCGACGGTAGCGGCGAGGATGCATGACCAGCATCGGTTCCCTGAGTGGAGTTCATCCTCGCTCCCGCATCCGATGCAGTCGATGTTGAGCTGGACTCCGGAGCAGCTCCGGCATGCCGGCAGCGTGTCGACGCGGCCGGGCAGGACGCCCTCGTGACCGCAGGCGCAGGTGCCTCGGGTTCTTTTGGCCTGCTGGTAGCAGTAGCCGCAGATTCCGCCGTCCGGCCAGCGGACCGCGATTTGATGGTGTTCGCCGCAGCGCCCGCATGCTTCGGGCCATTTGATGGGGTCGCCGGCTTTTCGCGGCCTAGGCATCTTCATCCGGTGGCAGCACGCGGATCCGTCGCGCGCTCGGCGCGCCGGGGGTGATCCCAAGATCCTCTGGCCTCTTCGGGGCGTTGGCGGTCTTCGCGGCGCGCATCTGCACGTAGGGTTCGAACAGGTCGTTGGGCGTGCATTCCAGGATGTCGCAGAGCGCCGCGAAGGTCTGGGCTGGAATGCGTTCCGGCGTTCCGGTGACGAGCCGGTGGACCTGGGCGTTGGAGAGATTGATACCCCGGGATTTCAGCAGGGGGAGAAGCTCGGTGGTCTTCCAGAGGTTGCGTTGGGCCATCAGCTGCCGGAGGTTCCAGCGGTAGCCAATCCGTCGCTGTTCAGCCATGGCCGTTCCCCTCATCAGTGACGCCGCTGCGCAGCCGCTGGGCGATCATTTTCTGGATGGTCTTCTGTTTGAAGTCCGCCGACACGGAAGTATAGAGGGCTGTGGTGGAGGAGTAACTGTGCCCGACCTGCTGCTGGATAAACAAGGGGTCGTAACCGGCCTCGATCAGATGCGTCACGTAGGAGTGCCTCAGCGTGTGCAGGGTCAGTTCTTCCGGGAGCCCGGCGATTTTCCTCACCCGCTGGAAAGAGCGGTCGAAGTTGCGGTAAACAGTGGAGCCGGAGCGCTCTGATGGCCAGAGGCTGGCTGACCGGTCAGCGGTGGGGAATCGTTTACGGCCGTCAGGGGAGAGCCAGTACTCAAGGAGCCCCACCACCCAGTCGAATTCCGGGACGGTGAGCACGGTCCGGCGACGTGGCCCTGAACCCTTGGTGCCCTTTGCCCAGCGCACTTGGAGCGCCCCGAAGCGTCCAAACTGTTCAACGTGCGGGTTAGGGCCGAAATCAACGTACTCAAGCATCACCAGTTCACGCCGGCGAAGCCCGTAGGCGTAAGCGACCTTGAACGCCGTCGAGTCCCTCAGCGCCGGAAGCCATCGCTTTGAACCCTTGGCGAACTCAGTGTCGACCAGATCGTCGGCGGCATCGAAGAAGGTCTGCAGTTCGGTCCGCGTGAAGGCCCGGCGTCGTGCCGGCACGGCATCATCGGTCGTGTGTCGGGGTGAGTTCCACTCGAAGACCACCTGTACCGGAATGTCGGCAAAGATCCGTTCGCAGAATGACGCCCAGCCGTAGCGTCCGTCCGTCAGGTACGAGCAGAACGCCCTGATCGCCCCGGAATTAGCCCTCAGGGTTGATAACGCCAGACCTTTCTCAGAGCTGCGCCTGTCAGCCAGGAACTCATCTACGTGATGCGCCGACCACGTCCACGGATACTCATTGGCGTGCTCCTGAAACTTTTGGACCGTTCCACACGAGCTCTTGATGTACGACGTCGACAGGCCACGCGCCAACATCTGCGCACGCCAGCCATCCAACATCGCCTCGAAAACTCGATCCTCGGCCCGCAGCAGCCCGACATTGACGTTGGTCAGAAAGGCCGGAATGCGCCCAGGTTCGATGCTCACTGATCCAACTGTACGCAAAAATCTCTCACTTAGTGAGAGATTAGGCCGCTATCCCACGCCATTGCGCGTAGCGACTCGTTCAGGCCCGTCGCCGCTGAGGCATCAATGGAGCCGTTTGACCTGCGTAAACACCAAAAAACTATGCGGGACCAGTTCTCTCATCTACTTCTACTCGTCCCACTCTAACGCCGATAATCTACATTATGTCAAGTAGTACTCTGCGTATTGCATCAGATGAATCAATCGTCCCGATCCCCCGGATGCGCGAGCAGATCTCTAACTTCCTTGAGATTCCGCGGAACATTCGACGCGAAAGCTTTGATGTGCAGCTGGTCAGGTGCTGTCCGGCAGCTGCACGGCTGAACCTTTAAGCAGTCATGACAAGCCTCTGACCTGCAGTTTTGTGCTGATGATGCATTTAATGAATCATTGATTCAGGATTTGAGCACAACTTCGAGGGAAAAGCGGGGTGAGAATGGCGGTCGACGCGTCCGGGCGTGTGCTGCAGCTGAGCGCGGTGCAGCTGCTGCATCCCGAGGAACAGACGCTCGAGGACATGCTGACCGGGTGGCGCAACCAGCAGCTCTCCAGGAACCTCCAGTTCGACACGATCGACAAGGGAATCGCAAGTGTCCGCAGGTTCGTCAACCATGTGAACGAGTTCCCTTGGAACTGGGCACCGGAGCACGTCGAGGAGTATTTCGGTGACCTCCGCTCAATCCACCAGCTGACGCACTCCACTATCCGGGGTTACCAGTCCACGCTCCGCCGGTTCACGTCCTACGTGTCGAACCCCGACTACGGCTGGGACCAGGTCTGCGAACAGCGCTTCGGCACACACCCGTCCCAGGTCTTCTTTGACTGGAACACCGCCTCCCACACACAGGAGTACGAAGGACGCGCCTCCAAGCGGCCCTTCACCAAGACGGAACTGCAGATGCTGTTCGATCACGCCGACGACCAGGTCGAACTCATCGCCGCCTCGGGCAAGAAAGGCTGGCAGGCAGCCTACCGGGACGCCGTCATGCTGAAAGTCGCCTACTCGTACGGCTTGCGGTTCAACGAACTCCGGCACCTGCAAACCATCGACTTTGCGGCCAACCCCCAAGCACGAAGGTTCGGCAAGGCAGGCGTCTGCAAGGTCCGGTTCGGCAAATCCCGCAAGGGGTCCCCGCACAAACCCCGCAGCGTCTTGACGGTCTTCGACTGGACCGCAGGCGTCCTCGAGGACTGGCTCGCCAACGGACGAGGCACGCTCGACACCCTGGACCTGTTCCCCAGCGAACGCGGTGGCCTAATTTGTGAATCCACCCTGCTGCGCCGGCTCCGGCGCTACCTCGACGAGCTGGGCCTGCCAATGGATGGCCTGGACCTGCATTCGCTCCGGCGCTCCTATGCAACGCACCTGCTGGAGGACGGATGGGATCCTAGATTCGTGCAACATCAGATGGGCCACGAACACGCCTCCACCACCGGGATCTACCAGTTCGTCAGCGACGACTTCCGCAACACGACCCTCCGGGCTGCGCTGGACCGCACCCTGGATGAAGTCCTGGGCGTGCAGATGCGAGGTCAATGGTGAGACGCGAAGTTGAATACAAGTGGCGGCTCTCCGAGCTCATGGCGGCACGGGGACTTCACAACACCACCGACCTCATCCCACTGCTGGCCGAGCGCGGGATCACCTTGTCCCGACCACAGGTCTACCGGCTCGTCAACCAGAAACCTGAACGCGTCGCACTGCAGGTCATCGCCGCGATCTGCGACATCTTCTCCTGCGGACCCGAGGACCTCATCACCGTCACGGCCGCCGACGTCCGCGGACGCAAAACCGGCACCAGCGCCCCCAACGTCGTCGACCTAAACCGCACCGTCAGACCACGGCGCGCACGCATCATCGACAATGATCACTGACAAACCCGAAGGTCTCAGCCCCCGCAACACCAGCCGCGGCCGGCCCCGCACCACCGGGACTGCTACCTGCGCACGCTGCGGCCGGGCCGCCGGTAAAACCCGCGCCACCTGGCCCGAAGGGAAAATCTGCGGCCCATGCTTGAGCAGTAGTTCGTTGAGGTCCTCCCGGAGGGCGCAGCGGGCGCATATGCCGCGCCGGTAGAACTCGCCCTCCGTATTGCAACGGGTGCAGTGGAAGTCGTGGATGATGCCGGCGCAGGGCGCGCAGCGGGGCCCTCCGGCAGCCGCGGGAGGGCCTGGCAACAGTCGATGCTGGCCGCAGTCCGGGCAGGTCCCGTGGGTGCGGGTGGCGGTGGTAAAGCACCCCGTCGACCCGGACACCGCCGGCAAAATCGTCGAGGCCCTTTGCAAAGCGGACCGGCCCGAGAGCATCATCACGTGGAAGCGCTCCCTCATAGTCCAAGCACTCCTCGGCTCTCTATCGAGCGGGGAAACCCCCTTGACGCACGAAGGACTCGATGCCGCGGCTAAGTCAGCCAGCCGCGAAGCCAATCACCTGCGCGCCCTGTTCATTCATCATGGACTCCTCCCCTACCAAGACCCGTATCTGGCCCGGTTCGAAACTTGGATTGACGACAAGGTCCGCCACCTGCCCGAGGAGGTCGCCAAACCCGTCGCACAGTTCGCCACCTGGCATCACCTCCGGCGCATCCGGTCCATCACAACACCGGAGAAGAGCGCCCAAGCCCCGGTCCACTCGGCCAAGCAAGAGATCACCGAAACCGTAAAGTTTCTGGACTGGCTCTGGGAAACCCACCAGCGGACGGCTGCGAGCTGCACCCAGCAAGACATCGAAACCTGGCTCGCAACCGGTCCCACGACAAGAAAAGCCATCCGCACCTTCATCGTCTTCATCAAGAACACCGGCAAAAACCACCGAGTGGACATGGGCCACTACGCAGCCAAAACCCGCCCCGCGATCACCCAGGACCAGCGCGTGGCCTGGCTCCGGGAACTGCTTACCGGCACCAGCGAGTCCCTGCCCTACCGAGTCGCCGGCATCCTGCTGCTTCTCTATGCCCAGCCGCTCGTTCGGGTCGCAAAACTCCGGACCGACGCTATCGAAACCAATGAAAGCACCGGGAACATGCGGATCACCTTCGGCCCGCACCCAGTGCCCATTCCCGAACCCTTCGCCGACTTGCTTCGAGAGCACCTTGCAGGCCGTCCCAATCTCAGAACAGGATCAGACGCACAAAGCCCCTGGCTCTTCCCGGGGACCCGGGCCGGACAACCACTTCACCCAAACGGCATCATGGATAGGCTCCGAAGCTTGGGCATCGACCTTCGGGGCGCACGAAACACGGCCCTCGACGAACACCTCTTAGTCTCACCACCGCCACTGGTCGCGGACGCACTCGGATACAGCCACCAAGTAGCCTTTCTCCACGCAGACGCGGCAGGCGACGCCTGGTCCCGCTACGTCAACCTCAGAACCAGACCCTGAGGCAACCGCTTGGGAACCACCTGCCTCATCCGTTCAAGGCTGTTGGGAGAAATAAACGATCAGCATGCCGACCAGACCAAGCGCACCCGACCCGAACGCCACAGGGAGTAGAAGTTTCTTCCGCCGAAACAGGACCCCAGTTTTCAGCTTATCGATGAGCGCATAAACGACGCTGGCCAACAAACCAACAGCGCCAATCGCGAACAGGCTCAAACCGAGACCGGTCATCCTCGAGCACCAGTAGTCGGAGCCTTTCGGACCCAAACGACCATGGTTACTCCAGCTACAACACACAATCCATAAAACGGCCATTCGCCGCTACCTGTGACTAGGTGCACGACAAACGTAATAAACGCAAGCGCGGTCAAGCTAGACGTCCCGATCGTCATTATCAGCTTTTGCCGTTGCGAAAAGGGCCCTACTCCACGCATGTCGATCGCTTCCACTAGTAGCCGTCCTTGCTACTCCGAGACGATACCGGCTGACCGCTTATCGCACACGTGGTCTTTTATCCCAGCTCTGTTCCTCATCCGACTCTCGAGAGAATACGACCGGCTTAGATCCGCAGGGATGCCAGTAACGTGGATTCACCGCTCTCCCGGAACGCCTCCTGGCTGCCCCGCAGTGGCCTGCCGCCACTTGAACACAGGCAGCCCGGCTGCGGGCAGCAGGCCACATGGTCAATCCGAATCACCGTTACGGCTGTCTGGTGCCGATTCCTGCACCCACGATGGCTCCAAGTCCCAGGCCGACGGCGAAACCGACAACCGGGCTGTCGAAGACGGCGAGGCCGAGGGTGATGCCAATGGCGGCACCCACCAGGCAGCAGATCCAGAGCGGCTTGTTCACGCAACCTCCAAAGTAGCCTGGACTTCCATGCCCCTCCCCCTCCCCTGCCGGCGCAATCAGCAGACGTATACACGGCATGCGGCGGGCGGGAACCCTGATCTATCAGCCTTCGTAGGCCTTTTGCAGTTCGGCGATATCCAGTTTCCGCATCCCGAGCATGGCCTGCATTGCCCGCTGGGAGCCCTCCGGGTCCGGTCCGGCAATCAGCGATGGAAGCACGGAAGGCACCACCTGCCAGGACACCCCGTACCGATCCTTCAGCCAGCCGCACATGCTTTCCGAACCGCCGTCGGTCAACGCTGTCCAGTACCGGTCCACCACGGCCTGGTCCTCGCAGTCCACCACGAAGGACACGGCTTCGGTGAAGCTGGACCCGCGGGCCCCGTTCAATGCCGTAAACGGGCGCCCTTCCAGTTCAAAGTCGACGGCGATTGCCTCACCCGCGGCTCCCGGGCCGCCCTCGCCAAACCGCGAGACATCAATGATCTTCGATTCGTCGAAGACGCTGACGTAGAACTTTGCGGCCTCCTCCGCCTGGTTCTCGAACCAGAGGCAGGTCCCGATACGACGCGGCATAGTTTGCTCCCTTCCGGCTTGAGCCTAATCCGGATCGCCCCTTGCGGGAACGGGACGCTAAGGTCGAATCCATGAGTTCCCGGAATCTGAAGCCAGCCAAGCCTTCGTTGACCGCTGTGGCGGCGGCAGCCGCTGTAGCCGATCTCGTGCTGATCCTGGTCTTCGCCGCCGTCGGACGTGACGCCCACCAGCGCGGGGATGTGGTCTCCGGCGTGCTCCTCACGGCATGGCCGTTCCTGGCAGGGGCGGCAGCTGGATGGCTGGCGGCGCGGGCATGGCGCGATCCCCTGTCGGTACGCAGGAGCGGCCTGGCGGTCTGGCTGGGCAGCCTCGTGGGAGGCATGCTGCTGCGGGCCGTCACCGGCCAGACGGTGGTACTCCCCTTCGTTATTGTGGCGTTGCTGAGCCTTGGCGTTCTCCTGGTGGGCTACCGCCTGGTCATCGCCGGTGTCCGCCGCCGGAGAACGTAACCTTGGACTTGGCTGGCCGGGCAGGCGCAGCGCGCGGATGTAATAGGCTGGCAGCACTGACAAGCCTGCCGGGCATTGCCGCGGCGCAACTGATCCGGAGGGGTTCAACGTGATCACCGCATTCGTTCTGATCAAGACCGACGCTTCGCGTATTCCCGAGACGGCGGAGGAGATCTCAGCGATCGACGGGATCAGCGAGGTCTATTCGGTCACGGGCGAATGGGATCTGATCGCCGTTGCGCGGGTCCGCAGGCATGAGGACCTGGCAGATGTCATCGCCGACAAGCTCTCAAAGGTTCCCGCCGTGGTTCATACCACCACGCACATCGCGTTCCGCGCCTACTCGCAGCACGACCTGGACGCGGCGTTCTCGCTCGGCTTCGAGCAATAGGGGCCTAGGCCCTGGTCAGGGCCACCCATTTGTCGAGCACTGCAGCTGCGGCACCGGAATCGATGGATTCTGCGGCTCTGGCATACGCCATTTGCATCCGGTCCAGGAACGGTCCCTCCGCGGCAAGGTCGAAGGCAACGAGCCCGGCCGCGGCGTTGAGCAGCACCGCGTCCCGTGCGGGGCCTTCCTTGCCTGCCAGGACTTCCCGCACCACGGCCGCATTCGCCTGCGCGTCCCCGCCGCGCAGCTGTTCCACAGTGGCCAGGCTGATTCCGAGGTCCTGGGGTGCAAACGTCAGTTCGTTCACGGCACCGCCGCGGATTTCCCACACCGTGGACGGGCCGGTGGTGGTGAGCTCGTCGAGTCCGTCATTTCCGCGGAAAACAAGCCCCCGGCTCCCCCGGCGGGCGAGCACCCCCGCGACCAGCGGCGCCATCCGGGCATGGGCAACCCCGACGGCGGAGGCCTGCACCTGCGCGGGGTTGGTGAGAGGGCCCAGGAAGTTGAATGCCGTGGGAATCGCCAGCTCCCGCCTCGGCACCGCGGTATGGCGGAACGACGGGTGGAAGACCTGGGCGAAGCAGAATGTGATTCCCGCCTCTTCGGCATTGCGTGCCACCTGCTCGATGGACAGGTCGAGGCGGACCCCGAGCGCCTCCAGAACGTCCGCTGATCCCGACGACGACGACGCAGCCCGGTTGCCGTGCTTGACCACCTTCGCACCGGCACCGGCAGCGACGAGGGCCGCCATAGTGGAAATATTAACGGTGTTAAGTTGGTCACCACCGGTGCCGACGATGTCCAGCTTTTCGCCGGTAATCGTCACCGGGTTGGCGTGCGCCAGCATGGCGTCCACGAGGCCCGAAAGCTCCTCAACGGTTTCACCCTTGGCACTGAGGGCAACCAGGAAACCGGCTATCTGCGCCGGAGTGGCCTCCCCGGACATGATGGTGTCCATCGCCCAGGAGGTGTTGTCCGCCGGAAGGTCCCTGCCGCTGATCAAGGACGAGATGAGCCGGGGCCACGAGTTGGCGGACGCTGCAGAAGCCTGTGAAGTCACCTCCTGATGCTATCGAGGGAAGCCGCGGGCTGACCAATATGAACGGCCCGGGGAACTTTTCGCAGCGATTTCGCGTCTTTGTAGAAAAAGTCCCCCGAAAAGGCGGTTTGCGTTGGGCAGCACGGACTTTTACAGACATAATGTCTATGTGACATCTGCGACCCATGCCCCCAGTACCCCGGCGCACCCCACGCTGAACCGCCCCAATATGGTTTCCGTTGGAACCGTAGTGTGGCTGTCCAGCGAGTTGATGTTCTTCGCCGGTCTCTTCGCCATGTACTTCACCCTGCGCTCCACCAGCGCGCAAATGTGGGCGGACGAGACAGCCAAGCTCAACTTCCCCTTCGCGCTCGCCAACACGATCGTCCTCGTGGCCAGTTCCTTCACTTGCCAGATGGGCGTCTTCGCCGCTGAGCGGCTCCAGCCGCGCCGGACCGGGGGTGCGTTCCAGTTCTCCCGCTGGGGAATGAACGAATGGTTCCTCCTGACGTTCCTTATGGGTGCGTTCTTCGTCGCCGGCCAGGCCACCGAGTACGCCATGCTCGTTTCCGAGCACGTATCGCTCTCCTCCAACGCCTACGGCTCCGCGTTCTACATGACCACCGGCTTCCACGGCCTGCACGTGATCGGCGGGCTCATCGCCTTCCTGCTCATCATGGGCCGTGCTTTTGCCGCGAAGAAGTTCGGGCACTTCGAAGCAACGTCTGCGATCGTCACCTCTTACTACTGGCACTTCGTGGACGTCGTGTGGATCGGCCTCTTCCTGGTCATCTACGTACTCAAGTAGCCAGCTTTGATTCTTTTTTCTACAAGAGGCAGAATTTCAGGTAGCGGCTCCCGGAGCCGGCGCAGGAACGACTAAAGGAACCACCACGTGAAGGCACTCTCACAAAAGCGGCGTCACCCACTTGCAGCAATAGCGCTGCTCCTGATGGGGCTCCTCCTCACGGGTGGGCTGTACGCCGTTGCCACCACCGTCAACGAGGCCAAGGCTTCCACCACCACCTACAGTGCGAACGACGTTGAAGAGGGCGGCAAGCTGTTTGACGCCAACTGCGCCACGTGCCACGGCTTCGGTGCAAGTGGAACCCAGGATGGACCCTCCCTGGTGGGCGTAGGTGCCGCTGCAGTTGACTTCCAGGTTGGCACCGGCCGCATGCCGATGCAGATGAACAGCCCCAGGCACTCAAGAAGCCTGTCCAGTTCAACGATGAGCAGACCCAGCAGTTGTCAGCGTATGTTGCTTCCCTGGGAGCCGGCCCGGCAGTTCCTGAAGAAGAGCTGCTGGACGAAGGCGGCGACGCCGCCGAGGGTGGCGAGCTGTTCCGCACCAACTGCGCCATGTGCCACAACGCAGCTGCCGCCGGCGGTGCCCTGACAAGGGGCAAGTTCGCTCCGGCCCTGGCCGACGTTTCCGGAAAGCACATCTACGAGGCCATGGTCACCGGCCCGCAGAACATGCCGGTGTTCAGTGACTCAAACATCACCCCCGAGGGCAAGCGCGACATCATCACCTTCCTGAAGCAGATCGAAACCACCGGTTCCCCCGGTGGCGCCGACCTCGGTTCACTGGGTCCGGTCGCAGAAGGCCTGTTTGTCTGGGTCGCCGGCCTCGGTGTCATCATCGCGTTCACCATCTGGCTGACCTCCCGTACGTCCTGACGTCCGGCCCAAGCCCAAGAATTACTGCTGCACCGTCAGCAGATTGATATTAGAAACTAACCCGGCACCCGCCGGGACGAGAGAAGGATGAGGCGAATTATGGGCAACCATAGTGACGGCAGTCCGAACCACTCGGGCACCGTAGCTACGGCTGGTCAGAATGAGGTGGAGAAGTTCCAGGATCCTGGAATTCCCCCGCACCGTTTGCGCCTGGCTGACACGGACCCGAAGGCCGCAAAGCGGGCAGAACGGCAGGTCGCCTTACTATTTGGCATCTCTGTTGTTGGAACCCTGATCTTCCTGGTGGCGTACTTTGCCATCGATCTGGGTGGCGACGAGTCCACCATCGGCACCATCCGGCTCCAGAACATGCTGCTGGGCCTTGGTACCGCGTTCGCGATGCTCGGCATCGGTACCGGCATCGTGCACTGGGCCAAGGCCCTGATGCCCGATCACGAGGTCTCCGAGGAACGCCACGCGATCCGCTACGAAGAGGACCGGAAGGCAGCTGTCCGCATCGTCGACGACATCGTCGAGGAGACCGGCATCAAGCGCCGCCCGCTGATCCGCAACACGCTTCTCGGCGCCGTTGCCCTGGCTCGCTCCCCGCCGTCGCCATTTTCGGCGACCTGGGCCGCGCCCGGACAACAAGCTGGCGCACACCATGTGGGCGCCGCAGGACGGCAAGCTCAAGCGCCTCGCCCGCGACCCCGATGGCACCCCCATCAAGGCTGCGGACGTCACCATCGGTTCGGCCTTCCACGTGATTCCCGAAGGGCTGAACGAACTCCACGAGGGCAAGCTCAACGAAAAGGCCAAGGCCGTTGTGCTGCTCATGCGTCTGGATCCTGCCTCGCTGAACCCTTCCGAGGGACGCGAGGACTGGGGTTACAACGGCATCGTTGCCTACTCCAAGATCTGCACCCACGTCGGCTGCCCTGTTGCTCTGTACGAGCAGCAGACGCACCACCTGCTGTGCCCGTGCCACCAGTCCACCTTTGACCTCACGCAGGAGTGCAAGGTGATCTTCGGCCCCGCCAGCCGGCCTCTCCCCAGCTGCCCATCGCAGTTGACGACGAGGGCTACCTGGTCGCTACCAGCGACTTCAAAGAACCCGTAGGACCAAGTTACTGGGAGCGTGATATGCATGAGCGCAGCATCAACAGCTGAGCCCGCTTTCGTCGCCAAAACCAAGACCGGCCGGTTTACCGACTTCGTCGACTCGCGCGTTGGCGGCTCTGGAATCCTTCGGGAATTCGGCCGCAAGGTTTTCCCGGACCACTGGTCCTTCATGTTCGGCGAAGTTGCCCTCTACTCCTTCGTCATCCTACTGCTCTCGGGCACTTTCCTGACGTTCTTCTTTGATCCGTCCATGGCGGAGACCCACTACGACGGCTCCTACGTCCCCCTCAAGGGCGTGGAGATGTCGGTGGCCTACAACTCTTCCCTGGATATCTCCTTTGATGTCCGCGGCGGGCTCTTCATGCGCCAGGTACACCACTGGGCGGCACTGCTGTTCGTGGCCTCCATCGCCGTGCACATGCTCCGCGTTTTCTTCACCGGCGCATTCCGCCGGCCGCGCGAAATGAACTGGGTTGTCGGCGGGGTGCTGCTCATCCTGGCCATGGCTGCCGGCTTCACCGGATACTCGCTGCCTGATGACCTGCTGTCCGGCAACGGCCTGCGCATCATCGACGGCGTCATCAAGTCCATCCCGGTCATCGGCACCTACATCTCGTTCTTCCTGTTCGGTGGCGAGTTCCCGGGCACCGCCATCATCGGCCGCCTGTACATGCTGCACATCCTGCTGGTGCCGGCGCTTATCCTGCTCATGATCGTCCTGCACCTGTTCATGGTGGTCGTCCACAAGCACACCCAGTACCCCGGCCCGGGCCGCAACGACAACAACGTTGTGGGCTACCCCCTGGGTCCGGTGTACGCCGCCAAGGCCGGTGGGTTCTTCTTCATCGTCTTCGGTGTCCTGGCCCTGATGGCCGGCTTCTTCACCATCAACCCGATCTGGAACTACGGTCCCTACGATCCCTCCCCCGTTTCCGCCGGTACCCAGCCTGACTGGTACATCGGCTTCGTGGACGGCGCCCTGCGCCTGATGCCGGGTACCTTCGGTGACTGGCAGGTGGAGCAGAACTGGTTCGGCTTCGTCTTCACGTTCAACGTGCTGCTGCCGGCCCTTGTCCCGGCGGGCATCCTGTTCACCGTGATGTTCATGTACCCGTGGATCGAACGCTGGGTTACCAAGGACGACCGCGAGCACCACGTGCTTGACCGTCCCCGCAACGCCCCCACCCGCACCGCGATCGGCATGGCCGGTTTCGTCTGGTACTGCGTGATGTGGGCCGCGGCAGGATCCGACCTCATCGCGACGCACTTCGGTGTCTCGCTGAACGACGTCACGTACTGGCTGCGTGCACTGTTCTTCATCGGCCCGATCATTGCGTTCATCGTCACCAAGCGCGTTGCCCTGGCGCTCCAGCGCAAGGACCGCGAAATCGCACTGCACGGACGTGAGACCGGCCGCATCGTCCGTCTCCCCCACGGTGAGTTCATCGAGGTCCACGCACCGCTGGATGAGTACAAGCGCTACAAGCTGGTGGGCTTCGAGTCACCGGAAGTTATTCCGGCGATTCCGAACGAACACGGCGTGGTGACGCGCAAGGAGAAGCGCCGCGCACTGCTCTCCAAGTGGTTCTTTGAGGACCGCGTTGCTCCGGCAACCCCTGCCGAGCTTGAGGCTGCACACGGCCACGGCCACGCAGCGGTCGAAGCTCCCGAGGAAGCCAAGAGCCTGTCCCACTAGGTTCCACAACAGAAGAGGCCCGGTCCGCATGGACCGGGCCTCTTCTGTTAACCCCTGGCAGCACGTTCCGGGGGCTGCTGCGGGCTGGGAAGCGGCGGCTCTAATGGTTGCGGGCCCGCCGCGCTCCCGGACGTTGCAGGGGCACCCAGAGCTTGTACCGGTCCGCCCGGTAGTAGGACACGGAGTAGTCCACCATCGCCCGCGCCACGAACGCGTGCCGCTGGATTTTCAGCAGCGGCGACCCCACCTCAACATTGAGGAGCCGGGCCGTGGAGGGCGATGCGGCCGTCGCCTCGATCATGTCCTCGCCCCACTCCATCACCAGCCCGAACTGCTCGCTGAGGACGTTGTACAGGGACGTGGGAGGTTCGCCGTCCAGGAGTCCGGGGACACGGTGGGCGGGATGAAGTTTTCATCCACGCTCATGGGCTCCCCGTCCGCCAGGAGCAGCCGGCGGAAGCGGACCAGCGGGGTTCCCTCATCGAGCTGGAGTTCGCGGGCAAGGAATGCACTGGCACCGATCTGCTCGAAACTGAGCACCTTGGCCGCCGGAACCATGCCACGGCGCTGCATCTCCTCGCTGTAGGACGTCAGCTTGACCTGCAGGTCAACTTTGGGCCGGCGGACGAATGTGCCCAGCCCTACCACCCGTTCGATAACCTCCTCGCCGACCAGCGCGTCAATGGCCTGCCGGACGGTCATTCTCGCGAGCCCAAAGCGCTCGGCGAGGTCGCGCTCGGACGGAAGCGCACTGCCGGGAGGGCATGACTCAGCAATGTAGGCCCGCAGGATTTCCCGGAGCTGGATGTAGATGGACGTTCCGCTGGTGCGGTCAATTTCGCCTTTGATGCCCTGAGCGCCCGGCGCCATGGTCTCTCCCTGCCGTCGAATTTCCCCTTCTATGGTAGGTCAGGTCTAGACCAGCCCGGTCCGGCCTAGGTTCTGTTTGGGCGGTGAATGTGTGCGGCCGATATATTTGGTCAGGAAAAATCAGCACCGACGGGTGGGGGCCGTCGCGACGAAGGAGTCCCCTTTGCCAACACACAAGGCCGTGGTTACGGCCTCTGTCGGGCTGCACGCCCGTCCTGCCGCGGTTTTCGTCCGGGCCGTCACCGACACTGGTTTGCCTGTGACCATCGCCAAGGCCGGTATCAGCGGTGTGGACGCCCGGTCGCTGCTCCAGGTGATGGCGGCCGATTTCCACCACGGCTGCGAAGTGGAACTGGGCGTCAATGAAACGGCCCTGAACGGGCCTGCAAGCCATCAGGAAGCCCGCGAGGCCCTGAAGGACCTTGCCGGCCTCCTGGAGTCCCAGGGGGCGCCCTAGCAGCCGCGGGGCCAGGCCCCCTGCACTGCCGCGGCGCGCGCCGGTAACACAAACGACGTCAGGCCCCACCTAAGGTGGGGCCCGACGTCGTACTTATGAAGCTGCTTGCCTAGTGGGCGTGGTCTCCGCGGCTGTACTCGTATACCCAGCCGATGAGTGCCACGACGGCGAGGCCGGCGGCGATGAAGAGGATCCACCATCCGACTGCCAGGCCGAGGAATCCGCCTGCGCAAGCGAGGCCGAGGACCAGCGGCCACCAGCTCCAAGGGCTGAAGTGGCCCTGCTCGCCGGCGCCCTCGTGGATCTCAGCATCGCTGCGGTCCTCGGGGCGGAGTCCGACGCGCTTGCCGGTGAAGCCGAGGTATCCGCCGATCATGCCGGCGAGGCCGCCGACCAGCAGGATACCCAGGATGCCGACCCATTCACCCCAGTTGGTCAGGAAGCCGTATACCAGGGCTACGGGGACGAAGAAGAAGACTCCGGCGCCAAAGATCCAGGATTCGATTTTCACTGTGCGGTGTCCTTCTGGTCGGCGTTGCCCAGGACCTGGGCTGCAGGAGCGGGGGACTCAACGGTGTGCACCTGGCGGAGTTCCGGGTGGTGCAGGTCCAGGGCAGGACGCTCGGAGCGGATGCGAGGCAGCGACGTGAAGTTGTGCCGCGGCGGCGGGCAGGACGTGGCCCACTCGAGCGAGGCCCCGAAGCCCCAGGGATCATCCACCTGGACCTTTTCGGCGTTGCGCCAGGTGATGTACACGTTCCAGAAGAACGGGATGAGCGAGGCACCGAGGACGAAGGACGCAACCGTGGAGAACTGGTTCATCCAAGTGAAGTTGTCCTCCACCAGGTAGTCGGCGTAGCGGCGGGGCATGCCCTCAACGCCCAGCCAGTGCTGGATGAGGAAGGTGCCGTGGAAGCCGAGGAAGAGGAGCCAGAAGTGGATCTTGCCCAGGCGCTCGTTCAGCATCTTGCCGGTCCACTTGGGCCACCAGAAGTAGAACCCGGCGAACATCGCGAACACCACGGTGCCGAACACCACGTAGTGGAAGTGCGCCACCACGAAGTAGGAGTCGGAGACGTGGAAGTCCAGCGGCGGGGAGGCCAGGATGATGCCGGTCAGGCCGCCGAAGAGGAAGGTGATGAGGAAGCCGACGCTCCACAGCATGGGCGTTTCGAACGTCAGCGAGCCGCGCCACATGGTACCGATCCAGTTGAAGAACTTCACGCCGGTGGGCACCGCGATCAGCATGGTCATGAACGCGAAGAACGGCAGCAGCACCGAACCGGTGACGTACATGTGGTGCGCCCACACGGTGACAGACAGGGCGGCGATGGCGATGGTGGCGTAGACGAGGCCCTTGTAGCCGAAGATCGGCTTGCGGCTGAAGACCGGGAAGATCTCCGAAACGATGCCGAAGAACGGCAGCGCGATGATGTACACCTCGGGGTGGCCGAAGAACCAGAACAGGTGCTGCCACAGGACGGCGCCGCCGTTCTCCGGGTCGAAGATGTGGGCACCGAAGCGGCGGTCCGCACCGAGCGCGAACAGCGCTGCAGCCAGCGGCGGGAAGGCCATGAGGACCAGGATGGCCGTGACCAGCGTGTTCCAGGTGAAGATCGGCATCCGCCACATGGTCATGCCGGGGGCGCGCATGCAGATGATGGTAGTGATGAAGTTGACGGCGCCCAGGATGGTGCCGAAACCGGACAGCGCCAGGCCGAAGACCCACAGGTCACCGCCGATGCCGGGGCTGAATGTGGTGTTGGACAGCGGCGCGTAGGCGAACCAGCCAAAGGAGGCGGCGCCCTGCGGGGTGATGAAGCCCGAGACGGCAATGGTGGAGCCGAACAGGAAGAACCAGAACGCCAGGGCGTTAAGGCGCGGGAACGCGACGTCGGGTGCACCGATCTGCAGCGGCATGATGACGTTTGCGAACCCGGCGAACAGCGGGGTGGCGAACATCAGGAGCATCACGGTGCCGTGCATGGTGAACAGCTGGTTGTACTGCTCCTTGGTCTGCAGGATCTGCATGCCGGGCTCGAAGAGTTCGGCACGGATGAGCAGCGCCATCACGCCGCCCAGGCAGAAGAACACGAAGGACGCGATCAGGTACATGTACCCGATGGTCTTGTGGTCGGTGGAGGTGATCCAGTTGACGACAATGCGCCCCTTGGACTTGGGAACCACGGGAGCCGGCAGGACTCCGGTGGGTGCGGATTGAGTGTACGTAGCCACGTCGCTCCCCTTACTTAATTTCGTTCAGGTTCGGGTTGCGGTCGTACTCCACACCGAGGAGGCCCGTGTTGCCCGCAGCCTTCAGGTTGTCCATGTGGGCCTGGAATTCAGCCTCGGACACCACCTTCACGCGGAACAGCATTTCGGAGTGGTACTCGCCGCAGAGTTCGGCGCACTTGCCGTCGTAGGTGCCCTCTTTAGTGGGGGTAAACCGGATGTAGTTGGTCTTGCCGGGGATCATGTCGCGCTTCTGCAGGAAGGCGGGAACCCAGAAGGAGTGGATGACGTCGCGTGCGTTCAGTTCCAGGTCAACGGACTTGTTCACCGGCAGGTATAGGGTGGGGAGCTGTTCCTTGTCGATCGTGTTGCCGGTCAGGTGCGCCTGGACCCGGCCTCGTGGACGTCTTCTTCGATGACGTCGCCGGCCTTGTAGTTGAAGTCCCACGCCCACTGCTTGCCGCGGACGTCAACGACGACGTCGGCGGGCTGGGAGCGGTCATCGATGGCCTGCTGGTCGCGGTCGGTGAAGTAGAAGAACACCAGGACCATGAACAGCGGGATGGTGAGGTAGAAGACTTCCAGGGGAAGGTTGAAGCTGGTCTGCCGCGGGAACCCGACAGTGCCCTTGCGGCGGCGGTAGGCCACGATGCACCAAACGATCAGTCCCCAGGTAATGATGCCCACAACCAGGGCGGCAATCCATGAGTTGACCCAGAGGTCCATGATGCGGTCGGTGTTGCTGGTGGTGCCACGTTCAGTGGGCAGCCACCCCTTCTCTACCTCTGGCGAACATCCGGTCAAAACCAACGCGCCGGCAATAGCCAAGCCAGTGATCGTAGTGATCGTTTTGCGTCGGCTGCCGGTTCGGTTCTGCGAACTCACAGACGGCCCTTCCTACTTGTTGCTGTTGTCCGGGCGCACATCGGCGCCCCGGGCACACTAAAAGTTTTACTACTCGGTGTAGAGCTTACCGCTCCCCCGGGCATTTCGCCACATGTCGGCGCCGTGCCTCCAACCAATGTTCATGGCAGGGGGCACGGCGCCGGCATCAGGCGAAACAACCGGCTTAGTGGAAGGAATCTCCACAGGCGCAGGAGCCACCGGCATTGGGGTTATCGATGGTGAAGCCCTGCTTTGAAATGGTGTCCTCGAAGTCGATGCTTGCACCGCTGAGGTACGGGACGCTCATCTTGTCCACGACGACCTCGACGCCGTCGAAGTCGCGGACGGCGTCTCCGTCGAGGAGGCGCTCGTCAAAGTAGAGCTGGTAGATCAGTCCTGAGCAGCCGCCGGGCTGCACGGCAACCCGAAGGCGCAGATCCGTACGGCCTTCCTGCTCGAGAAGACTGCGGACCTTGCCTGCTGCGACGTCGGTCAGGTTGACCTCATGAACCGGCAGCTCGCCGGCAGCGCTGGTGGTTTCGGTGCTGTTCTCATTGGTTGCGGTGCTCATTGGCCTACCTTCTTAGGACGGGTCCTGGCGGCTCCGCCTTGGCGGTGCCAGCCCCTACGGATTGGGGTATGGGCTATAGCTACATGCTACGCGGGACAGCCCTGTAGCTCTAACTCCTGACGTAACCATGCAAGGCCGCCGCTTGTTCCCTGTGCGCCGTTTTCACTCCCGTTGGCCCCGTCATCCCTGGCTGTTCAGCCGCACGAGCATCAGCGCCTCGGCCAGGATGGCCTTCCGGAAGTCGCCGAGGTGGAGGGATTCGTTGGCGCTGTGGGCGCGGGAGTCCGGATCCTCCACGCCCGTCACCAGGATCTGGGCGTCCGGATAAAGCTCCAGCAGGTCCGCGATGAAGGGGATGGAACCGCCGATGCCGGTTTTGACGGCCGGGACACCCCATGCCTCGCCGAGGGCCCACATGGCCACCTTGGCGGCCGGTGAGGAGGTGTCGGTCTGGAAGGGGTTGCCGCTCTCCCCCGGGGTGAAGATGATCCTGGCACCGAAAGGTGCGTGGGCCTCGACGTGCCGGCGCACCGCGTCCATGGCGGCCGCGGGATCCTGGCCGGGGGCGAGCCGAAGGCTGAACTTGGCACGGGCCCGTGGCAGCAGCGTGTTGGATGCGACCGCTACCGCAGGGGCATCGATACCGATGATCGACAGGGCCGGTTTCGTCCACAGGCGCGAGGCGATGCTGCCCGAACCGGCGAGCCGGACGCCGTCGAGCACGGAGGCATCGGCGCGGTAGTCGGCTTCGGGCAGGTCCACCGTTGCCTGGTCCGTGGCAACGAGGCCGTCGATGGCGACGTTGCCCTCGGCGTCGTGGAATGTCGCGATCAGGCGGGCCAGCAGCGTGGGCGCGTCCAGCACGGGGCCGCCGTACATGCCGGAGTGCACCGCGTGTTCGAGCACCTGGACCTCAACGGTGCCGTCCACGAGCCCCCGGAGGCTGGTGGTGAGGGCGGGAACGCCCACTTTCCAGTTGCTCGAATCGGCGACGACGATGACGTCGGCCCGCAGCAACTCCCGGTGGGCTTCGAGGAAGGGACGGAAGGTGGGTGATCCGGCCTCCTCCTCCCCTTCAAAGAAGAAGGTCACACCGAGGCCCAGCGCGTCACCGAGGACCTCGGACACCGCGGCGTAAGCGGCGATGTGGGCCATGATGCCGGCCTTGTCATCCGCCGCGCCCCGCCCGTAGAGGCGCCCGTCCTTCTCCACTGCGGTGAAGGGCTGCGTCTCCCAGAGCGCTTCGTCTCCGGCCGGCTGGACGTCGTGGTGGGCATAGAGCAGGATGGTGGGCTTGCCCTCGGCGGCCGGACGGCGGGCGACGACGGCCGGACCGCCGGGAGTCCCGTCCTCCTTCGGGCAAGCGAGGACCTGTACCGGGTCCAGGCCTGCAGCGCGGAGCAGTTCAGCGACTGCTTCGGCGCTGCGTTCCAGCGGCGCACGCTCGAAGCTTGGCCAGGCGATGCCCGGGATGGCGACGAGTTCCTTGAGCCGGGCCAGGGTCCGGTCAAAGGTGCTGTCGATTGACGCGCGGAGTTCTTCCGTAACATTCTGGCCTGCCTGCGCCGGGGTGGCGGGACGGGCAGGGTTGGTAGGAGCAGCCTGGGGTGATGAAGTCATGGCGAAAACATTACCCGCGTCACATCTGGCCCTGCGGCAGCCCGGACCCGGAGGGCGGCCTGCACCGGCCTGCAAGGGTATTCTGTTCTGGTGTTCGGACGTAAAAAGGAAGCGCCCTCGGCGCAGGAATCAGTAGACCGGCAGGCGGCAGACGCTGCGGCGCAGCCTAACAGTGTTGTTGGCAAGGGAGCTCCAACCCCAACCCGCAAGGCCCAGGAAGCAGCGCGCAAGCGCCCGCTGGTGCCGGAGGACCGCAAGGCGTCCAAGGCCGCAGAGCGGCAGGCGATCCAGGACCAGCGGCAGAAAATGCGCCAGGCGCTGGACACCGGTGACGAGAGGTTCCTCCCCCTGCGGGACAAGGGACCGCAGAAGCGGTTCGCCCGCGATTACGTGGATGCCCGCTTCAGCCTCGGCGAATACCTCATGTTCGGTGCGCTGGTCTTTGTCCTGGTGTCCCTGGTGGTGCCTGCTTCCAGCGACCTGATGATCTACGTCCTGGGTGGGTTCTGGGTCATGTTCCTGGCCGTGTTCCTGGACGTCTTCATCCTGTCCCGCAAACTCCGCAAGCGGCTCACGGAGAAGTTCGGGGACGTGGAGCGCGGCACCGTCTGGTACGGGTCCATGCGCTCCCTGCAGTTCCGCAAACTGCGCCTTCCCAAGCCCCAGGTCAAGCGCGGCCAGTACCCGGCCTGAGTTAGCGGCACCAACTGCAGCAACAGCAAACCCCGGCGGGATGACCCGCCGGGGTTTGCCGGTTTAAGGAGGTCGCTACGGGCGGCGTTTCTTGGCCAAAGCGCGGTTGATCCGGGCCGCCCAGAACGGGCCTTCGTAGAGGAATGCGGTGTAGCCCTGGACGAGTGTTGCCCCGGCATCGAGCCTGTCCTGGACATCCTGTGCTGTTTCGACGCCGCCCACAGCCACGAGCGTCAGGGCATCCCCGGTTGCCAGCTTCAGGCGCCGCAGCACCTCGAGCGACCGCTGCTTCAGGGGTGCACCCGAGAGACCGCCGGCTCCGCATTTTTCGACCTCGGCGGCCGGGGAGGTGAGACCGGTCCGGGCGATGGTGGTATTGGTGGCGATGATGCCGTCCAGCTTGAGGTCCAGCGCCAGCCGGGCGACGTCGTCGATATCCTCGTCGCTGAGGTCGGGGGCGATCTTCACCAGCAGGGGCACGTGCCGCCCGGCGGCCCGGTCCGCCTCCTCCCCTACCGCGGTGAGCAACGGGCGGAGGGTCTCCACGTCCTGGAGCAGCCGCAGTCCGGGCGTGTTCGGGGAACTGACGTTGACCACCAGGTAGTCGGCGGCAGGGGCCAGGCTGCGGGCACTGACCAGGTAGTCGTCCACGGCGTCGGCGAGTTCCACGACCTTGGTCTTGCCGATGTTGACGCCAATGACGGGACGGACGCCTGTGTGCGTCCGCTGCAGGGCGGCACGGGCGGCCTTCAGGCGGGGGGCGACGGCGGCGGCGCCGTCATTGTTGAATCCCATCCGGTTGATCACGGCGCGGTCCTGCACCAGCCGGAACAGCCGCGGCTTCTCGTTGCCGGGCTGGGCCTGCCCCGTGATGGTGCCAACTTCCACGTGGCCGAACCCCAGCTCGGAGAGGGCCTCGATGCCAAGTCCTTCCTTGTCGAAACCCGCGGCGAGCCCGAACGGCGACGGGAAGGTCACGCCAAAAGCCGTGGTCTGCAGCGACGGCGCCGGAGCCGTCAGTTTCTGCAGGATTTTTCCGGCGCCGGAAGCATGCGCGAGCCGGATGCCCTTGAAACCGATTTTGTGGGCGCGCTCGGCGTCCATCCATGAAAAGGCCAGCCTGAAAAAAAGTGGGGTAAACGCGCATGCCTCCAGTCTTCCGTCTCGGACTGCCTGTTCCAAAATCACGCGGAGCGGATGCGGTGCGCATTAGCATGAATCCATGGGCTGGCAGCAGGACATCCTGGGTGAGGAGTTCGAATCCCTTGCCTTCACTGCGGCAGGCCCCGACGGCGTCGAACGGACCGCCACCCTGGTCCGATTCCGCCCTGCAGGGGACGGTTCCGCCCCGTCCCGGGCGCCGCGCCGGGCCGTCCTCTTCCTCCACGGCTGGAGCGACTACTTCTTCAACGTGGACCTGGCACGGTTCTGGCAGGAGGCGGGCTACGACTTCTACGCGCTGGACATGCACAACCATGGCCGAAGCCTGCGGCCCGAGTATCCGGGCGGATATGTATCGGACCTGGCCGACTATGACGCCGAAATCGAAGAGGCCCTCCGGCTGATCAGCCGGGAGGGCGGGGCCGGGCCTGTGACCCTGATGGGTCATTCCACCGGCGGCCTGGTGGCCGTGCTGTGGGCCAGCAGGCGGCCCGGGACAGTGTCCCACCTGGTCCTGAACAGCCCCTGGCTGGAAATGCACGGCAGCAGCCTGGTGCGCCGGGCAGCCTCCGGCATGGTGGGCCCGGTGGCACGGCTCCGCCCCGAAGCGGTGTTGCGGCTGCCCGAGCGCGGCTTCTACTGGCGCACGATCAGCAGCGCGGCTGAAGGAGAGTGGCCGCTCGATGAGCGGTACCGGCCGCCCATGGCCTTTCCGGTCCGCGCCGGCTGGCTCAGCGCAGTGCTGGCGGGGCACGCCAAGGTGGCGCGCGGGTTGAACATCGAGGTGCCCATCCTGGTCCTGCTCTCCCGCGGCAGCGCGAACGGGCTGTTCTGGTCTGAGGAGATGCGGCGCACGGATGCGGTCCTTGATGTCAACACCATCAGCGCCCGGGCCCTCACCCTCGGCCGGACGGTGACGATCGAACGGATCGACGGCGCGCTGCACGACGTCTTCCTCTCGCCTGCCGCGGTGCGTGCGGACGCCTACGCCCGGCTGGCCCGCTGGCTGTCCGCCTATGGCGGCGATCCCCTTCCGCCCGCCCCGGCCGGGCCGCATCCATGACGGCCGAGTATTCCGCTGTCGGGGAACGCAGCGGCGAATGGACCGCGGACATCCTTGGTCCCCCGTACCAGCAGCGAACGTTGCCGCTTGCACCGGATGAGGAGGGCGACGTCGTCGCAACCCTCGTGCGGTGCGCGGTCCCGGCGGTGAGGCCGTCCCCCGCGGGCGGGGCTGCCCGGATGGACGCGGTCCTTTACGTGCACGGCTGGGCGGACTACTTCCTGCAGACGGAAGCGGCCGAATACCTTACCCGTGCAGGGTTCCCCTTCTACGCCGTGGACCTGCGTAAATTTGGGCGCAGCCTCCGTTCCTGGCAGACCCCCGGGTACACCAGCGACCTTGCCGTGTACGACGAGGACCTGGCGGCGGCAATCCAGGCGGTCAGGGACGACGTGGCAGAGAAGGCAGGCCCCGGCGTCACGCCGACCGTCCACCTGCTGGGCCATTCGCTGGGTGGCCTCATCGCGGCCTTGTGGGCTGACCGGAACCCGAAGGCTTTGGGCACCCTGATCCTGAATGCCCCGTGGCTCGAACTGCAGGGCAGCAGCTTCCTCCGCAGCCTGGCCACCTATCTGGTGGACCCGCTCTCCAAGAGCAACCCGCTCTACCCGTTCCGGCTTCCGGACATGCCGGGCTACTGGCAAAGCGTGAGCAAGGAAGCACACGGGGAATGGAACCTTGACCCGGTGTGGCGGCCCATGGCCTCATTTCCGATCAGGGCAGGGTGGGCACGTGCGGTGCTTGCCGGCCACGCCGCAGTGGAGCGCCGCCTGGATATCCAGGCGCCCGCGCTTGTGCTGCTGTCCGACCGTACCCACATCCAGCTCGAATGGTCTGCGGAGATGATGACGGCGGATGCGGTCATCGACGTCGAGGAGACAGCCCGGCGTGCCCTGGGCCTGGGCCGGCGGGTGGCTGTCTTCCGCTACCCGGGTGCCATCCACGACATCCTGCTGTCCCGCCGGGCAGTGCGGGAGGAGGCCTACCGGGACCTCGCCGCGTGGCTCAGCGGCTATCCTGCCGAGGGCAGCCCCGGACTTTGAGCGTTCAGGCCTGGTCCTGGCGGATGGCGTCCGCCGGCCGCGCCGCGTCCACGGCTCCGCCGTAGCGGCGGTCCCGCTGCGCGTACTCTTCCACGGCTGCCCACAGCGTGCGCCGGTCCACGTCGGGCCACAGCGTGTCCATGAAGACAAACTCGGCGTACGCGGACTGCCACAGCATGAAGTTGGACAGCCGCTGCTCCCCGGAGCTGCGGAGGAAGAGGTCCACGTCCGGTAGGTCCGGCTCGTCCAGGTACTTCTGGATCGTCCGTTCGCTGATGGCGCCTGGCTTCAACCTGCCAGCGGCGACGTCGGCCGCGATGGCGGACACGGCATCGGTGATTTCGGCGCGGCCGCCGTAATTAACACACATGGTCAACGTGCACGTGCTGTTGGCGGCGGTGAATTCCTCGGCCTCCTCGAGCTCCCGGATGACGGAGCCCCAGAGTTTGGGCCGCCGCCCGGACCAGCGGACCCGCACCCCCCACTCGTCCAGCTGGTTCCGCTGGCGCCGCAGCACATCCTTGTTAATCCCATCAGGAAGCGGACTTCCTCCGGTGACCGCCGCCAGTTCTCGGTGGAGAAGGCGTAGACGCTGACGTATTCGATGCCCAGCTCGATGGCGCCGGCCATGACGTCCAGCAGCGCCGGTTCGCCGGCCTTGTGGCCCTCGATGCGCGGCAGTCCGCGCTGGTTCGCCCAGCGGCCGTTGCCGTCCATGACGATGGCGACGTGGCGGGGGATGAATTCCGCCGGAATGGACGGCGCCACGGCCCCGGAAGGGTGCGGGTACGGCGCCACCACCGGGCGGGTCCGCTTGCGGGCTGCGTTGTTCTTTCTTCCAGGGCCACTATCAGCTTCGCTCCACATGTTTGAGGGATTTGAGGACTCGTTCGAGGTGCCACTGCAGGTAGGCCGCGACCAGGCCCGCAGCCTCCTTGCGGTGCACCGGCAGGGATACATCCGCCGTGCTCCAGTCGCCCGTCAGCAGCGCTGCGAGCAGGACGACAGTTTCGGGGGCCGGTGCCGGCGAGCCGGGAGGCCGGCACCCGTTGCAGACCATCCCGCCCAGGGGGGCCGCGAAAGCGCTGTGGGGTCCCGGCAGTCCGCAGCGGGCACACTCGGTAAAGCTTGGCGCCCAGCCGCCGGTGGCCAGAGCCCGCAGCAGGTAGGAATCGAGGATCAGGCCGGGCGCGTGTTCATCCCGGCTGAGGGCGGCCAGGGCGCCGACCAGCAGGTTGTACTGGGCTGTGCCGGATTCACCGTCCACGTCGGTCAGCTTTTCGGCGGTTTCGGTCATGGCCGCGGCAACCGTGTAGCGGCCGTAATCGGCCGCGATGCTCCCGCCATAGGCGCCCTTGGCCACGGCCTGGGTGACGATGTCCAGGGTGCGTCCCGAGACCAGCTGGAGATCTGCCACCATGAACGGTTCCAGCCTCGCCCCGAACCGGCTGCTGGTGCGCCGCACACCCTTGGCCACCGCGCGCACCTGGCCGTGGTGCTTGGTCAGGAGGGTGATGATGCGGTCCGCCTCGCCCAGCTTGTGCGTGCGGAGCACGACGGCGTCATCCCGGTATGCGCGGGAGGCGAAAGAGTGTTGGGCCACGCTTTATCTTCCCATCCTCTTGGCTTCCCATCCCACCGGACACAGCTGTGCCGCCGGGTGGATGTCCCGGCGGCACGGCTCGCAGTTTTCAGGCCTGGGCGTCCCTGATGGCGCGGTTCACGGCGGAGATGACGGCCTTCAGGGCGGACATGCTGGTGTTGGCGTCGATCCCCACGCCCCACAGGACCCGCTCCCCCACTGCCGCCTCGACGTACGCGGCGGCCAGGGCGTTGCCGCCCTCGGAGAGTGCGTGCTCGCTGTAGTCCAGGACGCGGACGTCCACGCCGTCCTCATGCAGGATGCCCAGCAGCGCGGCGATGGGCCCGTTGCCGGTGCCGGTGCGGCTGACCTGCACACCGTCGATGGTGAGGGCGGCGTGCAGGGTCATGCCGCCGTCGTCGTCCGTTTCGGTCTTGACGGCGCCGAGCGCGTAGCGGCCCCACTGCGCATCAGCCTTGCCGGAGGGCAGGTACTCGTCCTGGAAGATCTGCCACAGCTGTGCGCCGCTGACCTCGCCGCCCACGGTGTCGGTGCGGCGCTGGATGACGCCGGAGAACTCGATCTGCGCGCGGCGCGGCAGGTCCAGGCTGTGCTCGTTCTTGAGCAGGTAGGCCACGCCTCCCTTGCCGGACTGGGAGTTCACGCGGATGACGGCCTCGTAGCTGCGGCCCAGGTCCTTGGGGTCGATGGGCAGGTACGGAACCTGCCAGGTGAAGTCCGCAACGTCCTTTCCGGCGGCGGCAGCGTCGCGTTCCAGGGCCTCAAAGCCCTTCTTGATGGCGTCCTGGTGCGAGCCGGAGAAGGCGGTGAAGACAAGGTCGCCGCCATACGGGGACCGTTCCGGGACGGGCAGCTGGTTGCAGTACTCGAACGGTCCGGCGGATGTCGTCGATGTTGGAGAAGTCGATCATGGGATCGATGCCCTGGACGAGCAGGTTCAGGCCCAGCGTGACCAGGTCCACGTTGCCGGTCCGCTCGCCGTTGCCGAAGAGGCAGCCCTCGATCCGGTCCGCGCCCGCCATGTATCCCAGTTCGGCGGCGGCGACGCCGGTGCCGCGGTCGTTGTGCGGGTGCAGGGACAGGATGATGCCTTCTCGGGGGTGCAGGTGGCGGCTCATCCACTCGATGGAGTCCGCGTACACGTTGGGCGTGGCCATTTCCACGGTGGCGGGCAGGTTGATGATGACCTGCCCGTCGGCGGACGCCTCGAAGACGTCGGCGACGGCGTTGCACACCCGGACGGCGTACTCGAGCTCTGTCCCGGTGAAGGATTCCGGCGAGTATTCGTAGGTGACGTGGGTATCGCCGAGGGTTTCCTCGTACTTCTTGCACAGCCGTGCACCCTGCAGCGCGATGTCCAGGATGCCGTCTTCGTCCTGGTTGAAGACCACGCGGCGCTGCAGGACCGAGGTGGAGTTGTACAGGTGGACGATCGCCTGCTTGGCGCCGACCAGGGATTCGTACGTGCGCTCGATCAGGTGCTCACGGGCCTGGGTCAGCACCTGGATCGTGACATCGTCCGGGATGTGGTTGCCCTCGATCAGCTGGCGGACAAAGTCGAAGTCGGTCTGGGATGCGGACGGGAAGCCGACCTCGATTTCCTTGTAGCCCATACGGACCAGCAGGTCGAACATCTTCATCTTGCGGGCCGGGCTCATGGGGTCGATCAGGGCCTGGTTCCCGTCGCGCAGGTCGACAGCGCACCAGCGGGGAGCCTTGGTGATGACCTTGTCCGGCCAGGTGCGGTCCGGCAGTTCGACCTTGATCAGGTCCTGGAACGGCGTGTACCGGTGGGCGGGCATTCCGGAGGGCTTTTGTGCGTTTCGCATTACGTGGGGCCTTTTCTGGAGATCTTCATTGAAAGGGTGGCCGGGCAACACAAACTCCGCAGCGAGGGGTGGCCTTGCGCTAGATCGCGTCTGGGGCCTCGCCGCGGCAGCTAAGGAGAAGGAGCTCTGCACGCACATTCTGAGCCTAGCACGCGTGCGTAAGATGAAAGGGCACTACCGTCCGCAAAGTCCACCATGCAGACCTCTCCGGCGCTGGAGCCCGGATGCAGGGCCTGCAGCAAAGGAGTTTCAGTGCCCATTTCGGGGATCGACCTGTCCACCATAGATCACACGGTCCGGCCGCAGGATGACCTGTACCAGCACGTCAACGGCGCCTGGCTGAAGGCCACGGAAATTCCCGACGACCGCCCGCTCGAGGGCACATTCACCGCCTTGCGGGACGGTTCCGAAATTGCCGTCCGGGACATCATCGAGGAAGCGGCGGCCAAGGCCGGTTCGGCCAGCGGGATCGAGCGCAAGATTGGCGGCCTCTACAGCAGCTTCATGGATGAGGAGACCGTGGAGGCCAAGGGGATGGAACCCATCCGCCAGCGGCTTGCGGACGTCTTCGCCACGTCCTCCGCCGCCGACCTCATAGCACTGGCGGGGCGGCTGTTCCGCGCCGACGTGGGCGGCCTCTTCTACATCTATCCGGCCCCGGACGCCGGGAATCCGGACCGGGTCCTGCTCTACACCGGCCAGGGCGGCCTGGGGCTTCCGGACGAGTCCTACTACCGGGAGGACAAGTTCGCTCCCATGGTGTCCGCGTACCGGTCGCATGTGCAGGCCATGTTCGGCCTTGCCGGCGTGGCGGACGCGGAAGCCGCGGCCGGGCGGGTAGTGGAGCTCGAAACGAAGCTCGCGTCGCACCACTGGGACAACGTCACCCTGCGGAACCCGCAGAAGACCTACAACCTGAAGACCGCGGACGAAGCGTCGGCCCTGTTCCCGCACCTTGCCACCTGGTTTGAGGCGGCGGGCATCGACGGCGACAAGCGGCAGGAGATCGTGGTGAGCACGCCGCCGTTCTTCGAAGGCGCAGCCGGGCTACTGGAATCAGAACCGTTGTCCGTGTGGCAGGAATGGCTTGCCATGCGCGTGATCAGTGCCGCGGCACCGTACCTGTCAGCAGCCTTCGTTGACGCGAACTTCGCGTTCTACGGCACCACCATCAGCGGCACGCCCCGTAACAAGGACCGGTGGAAGCGCGGCGTGGGCGTGGTGGAGGCCGCCCTGGGCGAAGCCGTGGGCCAGATCTACGTGGCCCGGCACTTCCCGGAAACCCACAAGGCCCGGATGCAGACGCTCGTTGCGAATCTCATCGAGGCCTACCGCCGCAGCATCACCGGGGTGGGCTGGATGGGTGAGGCCACCAAGGCCGAAGCGCTGCGGAAGCTCGAAGGCTTCCGGGCAAAGATCGGCTTCCCTGATGAATGGATCGACTATTCCGCCGTGGAGATCGATCCTGCCGACCTGCTGGGCAACGTGGAGCGGGCGCACAACGCCGACGTCGACCGCCACCTTGATGAGGTGGGCAAGCCGGTGGACCGCAACAAGTGGCTGATGACCCCGCAGACGGTCAATGCCTATTACCACCCGATGATGAACGAGATCGTGTTCCCGGCCGCGATCCTGCAGCCGCCATTCTTCACCGCCGAGGCCGACGACGCCGTCAATTACGGGGGCATTGGTGCCGTGATCGGCCACGAGATCGGGCACGGCTTCGATGACCAGGGTTCGCAGTTCGACGGCGGCGGCGCCCTCCGGAACTGGTGGACGGACGAGGACCGGCAGGCGTTCGAACAGCTCACGGCCAAGCTGGTGGCCCAGTACGATGCGCTGTCGCCGTCGGCTGCTCCCGGGCATTTCGTCAACGGACGGCTCACCCTGGGCGAGAACATCGGCGACCTGGCGGGCCTTGCCATCGCGTACAAGGCGTACCTGATCAGCCTGGACGGCAAGGAACCGGAAGTCCTGGACGGGCTCACCGGCGCGCAGCGCTTCTTCGCCTCGTGGGCAGCCGGATGGCGCCAGGTGATCCGGCAGGAAGAGGCCGTCCGCCGGCTCGCCACCGACCCCCACTCCCCCAACGAGTTCAGGACGAACGCGATCGCGAAAAACCTGGACGCCTTCCACGAGGCCTTCGACGTCACCGAAGAGGACGGCATGTGGATGCCGCCGGCGGAGCGGGTCAGCATCTGGTAGCTGTCCCGGGACATTGCCCTTAACTGGAAGCGGGGCGCCACCCTTTGGGGTGGCGCCCCGCTTTCGGTTCGCGGACGCTCTACTCCTGGACGATCAGGTACGGGTTGGCCTGCTGGCATGTGGCGTCGCCGGCCGTCTGGTTCACGATATCCTCGGGCAGGGCGGCCCCTGCCCCGGTCCCGTAGGTGGTGCCCGAGGCGAAGTCCGTGCCGAGGTAGACCTGCACTCCTGAGACGCCGGGGGCGGGAACCAGCTGGCCCGCGGGGATGCCCAGCAGTGCCGCGACGTCGGCGGCAACATCGGCGAAGTCGGAACCGTAGTAGACCACGGATTGCTCCACGGCTGTGCTTTCGAACTGGGCGGCCTGGGTAAATCCGCCGGAGACCAGGGCCTGCACGATTTCCTGCGCACGGCCGGGCACGCCGCTGCCGTTGGCCACCGTCACCGGCTGCAGGGCCTTGTCGTAGGCGGGCGGCGCCGGAACCGTTTCGGTGGGCGGGCGACGGCGGGGCAGTTTCCCCGGGCGCGGGGGTGGCGGGCGCGGTGGGATCGGTCAGGTCAACGTCCTGCCGGAGGGCCGCGAAGAGCTGGGAGCCGGCAGGCTCGGCGATCTGGAGCCTGTTCGGGTCAACGTCCGCCGGGGTGGTGGGGACGGCGACGAACGCCACCTTGCTGATGTCGATGTCCTTGAGCCGGTTGCCGATGGTCAGCAGGGTGGGAACGGAGGCCAGCCCTTCATCCACCGTCAGGTTCTGGGTGACGACGTCGGCGATCTTCAGCATCTTGCCTGGATCGGACAGGGTGCCGTCGTCCTTGATCTTGCGGGTCAGCGACGATAGGAATCCCTGTTGCGCCTTGATCCGGCCCAGGTCCCCGCCATCGGCGAAGGCATGCCGGGTCCGCAGGAAGGCGAGTGCCTGCTCGCCCTGGACCATCGAGGTGCCGGCAGGCAGCCGCAGCCGTGAATCGGGGTCGTACACGGCGTCGCTGATGCAGACTTCCACGCCGCCCACAGCGTTGGACAGTTCCTTCACGGCGTTGAAGTCGGCCATCATGAAGTGGTCCACTTCCAGGCCGGTGATCCTGTTGACCGTGTCCACGGCACAGCCGATGCCGGCTTCCGCCATGGCCTCGTTGATCATGATGCCGCTGCGGGCAGGGTACTCCTGGCCGGTCTTCTCGTCCTTGCACTGGGGAATGTCCACCAGCAGGTCGCGGGGGAAACTGATGACGCTCACGCGTTTGTTGTCCTCGGAGATGTCCATAAGCATCATGACGTCCGACTTGCCATAGCCCTTGGAGTCGTCGGCCGTGCCGTACTCGGCGTTCTTGCCGTCGCGCGTGTCCGAGCCCAGGATGAGGATCTGCATCCTGCCCGTCGCGTCGCTGACCGTCTCGCTGTTGCCTCCGCCGGCATTCAATGGAGCCTTGGAAATATTGTTCTGCAGGCGCAGGTACCAGAACCCGGCGAAAGCCAGGCCGCCAATAATGGCCAGGGACAGGACGCCCGTGACGATCTTGAGCCAGACGGGCATGCCGCGGAAGGGGCCCAGATGCCGCGCCGTCCCCAGGGCGCTGTCGTGCGCGTGCCGGGATACCGGCCCTGTTCCGGCTGGCACATCAGCTTCGTTGTCGCGTATATCGCGGCCTCGAACCACGTGGTGAACCTTCCTCTAAAATCAAAATCCGGTCCATTTTAGTGGTCCAGTCTGGGAGAATGCCGGGCGCCCGCCCGGCAACGGCCGCACAGGCGGATCAGAATCCGAGTTTGACCAGCTGCTTCGGGTCGCGCTGCCAGTCCTTGGCCACCTTGACGTGCAGGTCAAGGTAGATTCGCGTGCCGAGCAGGGCCTCGATGCCCTTGCGCGCATTGGTGCCCACCTCGCGAAGCCTGCTGCCGCCCTTGCCGATGATGATGGCCTTCTGGGAAGGGCGCTCCACATACAGGTTGACCCGCACATCCAGGAGCGGGTTGTCGTCAGGCCGGTCCTCCCGCGGGACGATCTCTTCGACCACCACGGCCAGGGAGTGCGGCAACTCGTCCCGCACGCCCTCGAGCGCGGCCTCCCGTATGAGTTCGGCCACCATCACCGCTTCCGGTTCGTCCGTGAGCTCGCCATCGGGATACAGCGGGGGCGACGGCGGCATGTGGTTGATCAGGACATCGGCAACCGTATCCACCTGGAAACCGTCCGTGGCGGAGACCGGCACGATGTCCTTCCAGCCCTCCTCCCCCAGGACTTCCCGGCCCAGCTCCGCCACCGCGAGGAGCTGCTCGGTCAGTGCCTGGCGGTCCACCAGGTCCGCCTTGGTGACGATGGCGATGACGGGCTTGCGGCCCACCGCCGCGAGCTGGGCGGCGATGAATTTGTCGCCTGGCCCGATCTTTTCGTTGGCCGGCAGGCAGAATCCGATGGCGTCAACCTCTGCGAGGGTGTCCGCCACGAGGTCGTTCAGGCGCTTTCCGAGGAGGGTTCGCGGGCGGTGCAGGCCCGGGGTGTCCACCAGGATCAGCTGGGCGTCGTCCCGGTGGACGATGCCGCGGATGGTGTGCCGGGTGGTTTGCGGCTTCGCGGAGGTGATGGCCACTTTCTTCCCCACCAGGGCGTTCGTCAGGGTGGACTTGCCGGCATTGGGCCGGCCCACCAGGACCGAGAATCCTGCGTGGAAGCCGCCGAAGTCTTCCGCCGGTGCCGCCTTATTTTTCTTGCTCACGTGGAACTCCCTGCTGGGTTGTGTCCGCCTCTTCGAGGAGGTCTTCAAAGTCAGTGTCTACTCTTGGCACCGGAGCCGCAATGATGTGGCTGACGCGGTTGCGCCGGCCTTCCAGGCGGTCGGCCCGGAGCGAAACGCCGTGGACTTCAACGTGGCTTCCCACGATGGGAACCCGGCCAAGCGCCTTGGCAAGGAGGCCGCCCACAGTGTCCACTTCGTCGTCGTCAAGCTCGATGTCGAAGAGCTCGCCCAGGTCATCGATGCTCATCCGTGCGCTGACGCGGTAGGAACCGTCACCAAGCTCAACGGCTTCCGCGCTTTCGGTGTCGTACTCGTCCACGATTTCGCCCACGATTTCCTCGATCAGGTCCTCGAGGGTGACCAGGCCGGCGGTGCCGCCGTATTCGTCGATGACGATGGCGACATGGGTGGATTCCTTCTGCAGTTCACGCAGGAGGTCGCTCACGGGCTTGGATTCGGGGACGTACCGGACCTCGCGGGCCAGCGAATCCACCAGGGGCGGTTCCGCGTCCGGCGCAAGTTCATGGACGGCGGCGGCAACGTCCTTCAGGTAGATGATGCCGAGGATGTGGTCCGTGTCCTCGCCGATGACCGGGATCCTTGAATATCCGGAGCGGAGGAACAGGGACATGGCCTGGTGCAGGCTGGACCCGGATTCGATGCTGACGATGTCCGTCCTGGGGACCATGACGGCACGCACCAGGGTGTCGCCGAAATCGAACACCGATTGGATCATCTCGGCTTCGGTGTCCTCGATCATGTCCGATTCGCTGGCCCGCTCCACCAGTTCACGGAACTCCTGCTCGCTGAAGAAGGCCTCATCGCCGCCGGGCGCGCCGGGAGCAGCCGAGCTGCCCAGGGCCACGAGCCAGCCGGGGATCGGCCCAGGACCCAGGTCAGGAACCGGATGGTAGGGGCCGTGAACCGGACCACGGCAGCGGAATGCAGCCGTCCCAGCTGGCGGGGCGACACGCCCACGATGACGAATCCGAGCAGCGCCATGATGCCTGTTGCCGCCAGTCCGGCGAGCCAGATGTTGTCCAGCAGGCTGTAGAGCAGGACGGCAACAGCCACCGCGGAGGCCATCTCGAACCAGATCCGCCAGAACCGCAGCGCGCGGATGTGCGCAACCGGCTCCGCAAGGATTCGGCGCATCGCATTGCCCCGGCTCCGAAGGAGCGCTTCTTCCGCATCATGGCGCGGAAGGAAATTGAAGGCGGCCTCGGCCGCCGTCAGCACCGCCGCGACGCCCAGGAAGAGCAGGGCCATCGCGACCAGGAGCAAAGGCGTCACTGGGTGGTCTCGGCGGGTGCTTCTTTGCCGGTGAAGCCGGACAGGAGTTCCCGCTGGAGCCCGAACATTTCGGCTTTCTCCTCGGGTTCCGCATGGTCGTAGCCCAGCAGGTGCAGGATGCCGTGGGTGGTCAGCAGCAGCATCTCATCCTGCAGCTGGTGGCCTGCGTTCCGGGCCTGCACTTTTGCCACCTGCGGGCAAATGGCGATGTCACCCAGCATGCCCTGCGGCGTGGGCCGGTCAGGTGTTCCGGGGGTGAGTTCATCCATGGGCACGGACAGGACGTCGGTGGAACCGGGCTCGTCCATCAGCTCGAGATGCAGTTTTTCCATCGCGGGCTCATCCACCAGCAGGATGGACAGTTCCGCCTGCGGGTGGATGTAGAGCTGTTCAAAGATGTACCGGGACAGTGCAACGAGTTCGGCTTCGTCCACCTGGACCCCGGACTCGTTGTTCACCTCGATGCTCAAGCGTGTTCCCCCGTTTTTCTCTTGCGGCTGTGTGTTTGGCCCTCGCCCGCTGGGAGTCGTCCCAGAGGCTGTAGGCATTGACGATATCGCCCACGAGGCGGTGGCGGACGACGTCGGCGGCGTCCAGGACGGAGAAATTGACGCCTTCGATGCCCTGCAGGATCTCCTCCACGATGCGCAGCCCGGACCGGGTGCCGAACGGAAGGTCAACCTGGGTGATGTCACCGGTGACCACCATCTTGGATCCGAAGCCCAGCCGGGTCAGGAACATCTTCATCTGTTCCGGCGTGGTGTTCTGCGCCTCGTCGAGGATGATGAAGGCGTCGTTGAGGGTGCGCCCGCGCATGTAGGCGAGGGGCGCCACTTCGATGGTTCCGGCCGCCATGAGCCGCGGGATGGATTCGGGTCCATCATGTCGTGCAGGGCGTCATAGAGCGGCCGCAGGTACGGATCGATCTTGTCGCTGAGGGTTCCGGGCAGGAAGCCGAGGCGCTCCCCGGCTTCCACTGCCGGACGCGTCAGGATGATGCGGTTGACCTCTTTTTGCTGCAGCGCCTGGACCGCCTTGGCCATGGCCAGGTAGGTCTTGCCCGTGCCGGCGGGCCCGATACCGAAGATCACAGTGTTGTCGTCGATGGCGTCGACGTAGTTCTTCTGGTTCAGGGTTTTCGGGCGTATTGTCCGGCCCCGGCTGGAGAGGATGTCGTGGGTCAGCACGTCCACGGGGTTCTGCAGTGACTGGGTGCGCAGCAGGGCCACCAGCTGCTGCAGAACCGTGGGGCTGATGACCGTGCCGCGTGCCACGAGTCCGCGGACCTCGTGGAGCAACCGCATGATCCGTGGCACGTCGTGGGTGGGTCCGCTGATGGAGAGCTCGTTGCCGCGGACGTGGAAGTTAACGTCCGGGAACTGCTCCTCGATGTACCGCAGCGCCTCATCGTGGCTGCCAAGCGACTGGACCATCTGATCGGAGTTGTCGAAAAGGACCACCTCGGTCCGGATGCCTGGCAGCGAATGGGGGAACTCCCCGTTGCTGCCCTCTCCGGCGGACCGGCGCTTTCCGTTCGCTGATTCAGTCATAGTGATGGCCCGCTGGCCTGTGGTCCCCTCGAGGTCGGTTCAGAATGTCTTTCCATATTACGCCAGCAGCCGCCGGCGCCGGATACGGGAAGCCGCTGCCCGAAGGGAACGATGACCGCATTCCGTCATTAGGTATCAACTTCATATCGGCCTCATATCGTTCCCGTTGCAGTTCGGCCGGCGGGCGGGCCGGCGGAGGCAACGCCCGGAGGTGTGTGCCATGCTGGAAATCCAGCTTCAGCTGGAAGCCCAGGCCGCCCGGGGATCGGCCCTCCATGCCAGGAAAGGACAGGACGAACGTGCCGGAAACCGCTGCGCCCCTGAGGGCCGGCCGTGCCATGGGCCGCGTGCGCGGTCTCTTGCTGGCCAGCGTCCTGGCAGCTGTCCCGGCCCTGACAGGCTGCATCGCCGAGGCCGGGCCCGCGCCGACCGGCACGTTGGCCACCAATCCCATCGCCACCGGCACAGCGCAGGCACCGCCCACGAGTGCGCCGCTGGAAACCACCCAGTCCTCCAACAAGGCGCCGGTCTACTGGATTGGGCGCAGCGGCAGCGACGTTTTCCTGTACCGGGAATTCCGTGATGTCCCGGACCAGGAAAATCCGGTCACGCGCGCCCTGCGCTCCATGATGTCGGACAAGCCGTTCGACCCCGACTTTTTCACGCCCTGGCAGAACCCGGACAAGCTCGCCACCTCCATTTCGGGCAAGGACGTCATCACCGTGGACGTCTCCGAGGACGCCTTCAACAGCAACCTCGATGCGGACATGGCGGCCCGGGCCATCCAGCAGCTGGTGTACACGGCAACCGCCGCCGCAGCCAGCTCAGGCCTGATCGATTCCGGGCAGCAGATCCGGGTGCGGATCCTGGTGGACGGGCACACGGACTACATGGCGTTCGACCACATCCAGCTCGGCGCACTCATGACCCGGAGCACGGGCCTGGTGGCGCCCGTCTGGATCATAGATCCGCAGGAAAATGTGGAGGTGCCCGGGGGCAGCGTCAAGATCACCGGACGAAGCACAACCGCCGGCGGAAAGCTCCGCTGGCAGATCCTGCGGTCCGGAGCCGACGGCAGCACCGAGCCCTTCCTCACCGGGGAGACCACGGCCTCGCCGGAACAGGGCCAGGCGGGGGTTTCACCCTGGCCCTGACCATGCCCGCGGGTGACTACGAGCTGCGGGCGGCGCAGGCCGGAACCGGCGGCGGTCCGGACCAGTTTGAGGACACCAGGGCCTTCAAGGTGCGGTAGCCGCCCAGCGGCCCAGGATGTCGCTGGCCAGCACGACGGCGGCGGGCCCGGCCGTGGACGACCGCAGGACATGGTGCCCCAGCAGCGCCGTCACGGCGCCCTTGTCGCAGAGCCTGGTGACTTCGCGGGGGCTGATGCCGCCCTCGGGTCCGACGATCAGGAGCACCTCGCGGGGTTCCGCACCCCCGCCACCGGCCTGCCAGCCCTCAAGGACGCTGCGCAACGGGCGGACGGCGTCCTCGTGCAGGATTACTGCCAGGTCCGCGGCCTCGACGGCTGCGGACAGCCCCGCAGTGTCGACGGCAGGGCGGACCTCAGGCACCCAGGACCGGCGTGCCTGCTTGGCGGCGGCGGTGACCACCGACTGCCATTTGGCGTGGGCTTTCGCTGCGCGGTCACCCTTCCACCGCACGATGGAACGTTCGGACTGCCACGGGACCACGGCGTCGATCCCCAGCTCGGTGGCCGTTTCGATGGCCAGTTCGTCCCGGTCGCCCTTGGCCAGGGCCTGGACGAGCACCAGCCGGACGTCCGGCAGCGGTTCGACGGCTACGGACGTGCACTCCACTTCCAGTGCCGCCGGGGCAGCACCGGCGACCCGCCCGGTCATCCTGGTGCCGGCGCCGTCGACGATATCGACCGGCTCACCCGCTTCAAGGCGCTTGACGGCAACGGCGTGCCTGGCCTCGGCCCCTTCCAGTACGAAGAGGCCACCGGGGGCCATTCCGTCGAGGGACCCGGCGGCGGTGAAGAAGACTGGGTTGCTCACCGCTACAGGTTACCGAGGCGGTCCCGAAGCTTGGCGAACATGCCGCCGCTGGCAGCCAGCTTTCCCTCGGTGATCTGCTCGCCCCGGAGCTTGGCCAACTGCCGCAGCAGGTCTTCCTGGGCGGCATCGAGCTTGGCGGGAGTCTCCACCTGCAGGTGCACTTTGAGGTCCCCGCGGCCGTACCCGCGCAGGTGGGTGACGCCCAAGCCGCGCAGGGTGATGATCTCACCGGACTGTGTACCGGGCTTGACGTCGATCTCCTGGGTCCCGTCGAAGGTCTCCAGGTTCACCTCGGTGCCAAGGGCGGCCGCCGTCATGGGAATGTTCAGTGTGGCGTGGAGGTCGTCCCCGTCCCGGACGTAGGTGGGGTCGTTGTTGACCCGGATCTCCACGTAGAGGTCGCCGGAAGGTCCGCCGGCGGGTCCCGCCTCGCCCTGCCCGGACAGCTGGATACGGGTTCCGGTGGCGACGCCGGCAGGAACCTTGATGGTCAGTGAACGGCGGCTGCGGATGCGGCCCTGGCCGCTGCACTCGTTGCAGGGATCCTTTAATGACGGTGCCGAATCCTTCGCAGCTGCCGCAGGGGGCAGCCGTCATGACCTGGCCGAGGATGGAGCGGACCGCCCGCTGGACCTGGCCGCTGCCGCCGCAGATGTCGCAGCGCTCCGGATGCGAGCCGGGCTGGCAGCAGGAGCCTTCGCAGGTGGGGCAGGTGACGGCCGTGTCCACCTCGAGTTTCTTGTTGACGCCGAAGACGGCGTCGCGGAGGTCGATCCGGACGCTGATAAGGGCGTCCTGCCCACGGCGCACCCGGGAGGCCGGGCCGGCGGAGCCGCCGGCACCGAAAAGGTGTCGAAGATGTCCTGGAAAGCGAAGCCCTGGCCGGCGTAGCTGCCGCCGCCGAACCCATTGTCCGTGCCATTCTCGTTGCCGGTGGTGTCGTAGACGCGCCGCTTCTGGGGGTCCGAGAGGACTTCGTACGCGTGGGTTACTGCCTTGAAGCGGTCAGCAGCCTCCTCGCCCGGGTTGACGTCCGGGTGCAGGGTGCGGGCCAGCTTGCGGTAGGCCTTCTTGATTTCTTCTCCGGTGGCCTCCGGCGAGACTCCAAGGACGTCGTAGTGGCTGCTCAAAGTTCGTATCTCTTCCTTGTTGTACTGCATGCAGTGGGGTGTCCTTCCGCGGACCGGCTGCCACGGCAGCCGGCACCCCGCTCAGGGCCCCAGGATCCGGGACAGGTAGCGGGCAACAGCCCTGACGGCGGCCATGGTGGTGGGATAGTCCATGCGGGTGGGACCCAGCACGCCTATTTTTGCCGCGCTGTCCGGACCGTAGCCGGTAGCCACCACGGAGGCTTCGGCAAGGCCGTCATAGGGGTTCTCCCGCCCGATGCTGACTGCCACGCCACGGTGGTCCTGCGCCATTTCGCTCAGCAGGCGCAGCATCACCACCTGTTCCTCCAGGGCTTCCAGCACAGGTCCGATGCTGAGCGGGAAATCCACGTTGGACCGGGCAAGGTTGGCGGTGCCCGCCATGACCATGCGCTCCTCGCGGCTGCTGTGTGCCAGGAGTTCCAGCCCGTGGGCCAGCGCCTGGGCGGCCGGCCGCTGTGCCGGGCTGACAGCGGAGACGACGCCGGGCAGGGACTGCCCCAGCTGGCCCAGCGGGGTCCCGGCAAGGGAACCGAGGAACTGGGTCCGGAGCGCGGCGAGGGCGTCGTCGCCGAGGTCCTGGCCGACGTCGATGACCCGCTGTTCCACCTTGCCGCTGTTGGCGATCAGGACCACCAGCACTTTCCGCGGTGCCAGCAGGACGAATTCGATGTGCCGGATCAGGGCGCGGCTCAGGTGGGGATACTGGACCACCGCCACCTGGTTGGTCAGCTGGGACAGCAGGCGGACGGTGCGGTCCAGGACATCATCGAGGTCGTCGGCACCTTCCAGCAGCGACTGGATGGCGCGCCGTTCAGCCTGGGAAAGGGGCTTCACGGCCGAGATCTGGTCAACGAACAGGCGGTAACCCTTGTCCGTGGGTATCCTGCCTGCACTGGTGTGCGGAGCGGTGATGAGCCCTTCGTCTTCAAGCGCTGCCATGTCGTTGCGGATTGTTGCACTGGATACGCCGAGATGATGCCTCTCCACCAACGCCTTCGAACCAACGGGCTCGCGGGAGTGGACGTAGTCCTCCACGATTGCCCGCAGCACTTCCAGTCTGCGTGGCTCGCTCACACTCCACCTCCATCCAGGGTCGGGCGGCAGCGCCGCCCCGTGCAACAACATCAGGGCAAACCATCAGGGGTTAGCACTCGACATGCCCAAGTGCTAACAGTCTATTATGCCTTGGCCCGTTGTTAGCATTGGTACCGCTCCGGGCGAAATTCCGGCGGCACTGATCTAGCGCTAGGCGGAGTCGATCCATGGATTACCAGAACTGGGGGCCCCGGGAGATGTCCGGCCCCGTCCGCACCCAACTGCCCGAAATCCCCGTTGAACGCGGCATGGTCCTTGAGGACGTCCAGTCCGGGTGGGTCGGCGCCGTGACCCGGGTGGAAAAGTCCGGCGGCATGCACGTGGTGGCGCTGGAGGACCGGCGGGGAAAGTCGCGGACGTTCCGGCTCGGATTCGGTTTCCTCCTGGAGGGCCGGGCCATCCGGCTGATGCCGCCGGCACCACGCGCCGCCGCCGGCAGCGGTGCCGGCAGGACGGCGTCGGGCTCGGTCAAGGTCACCGGCCAGCGGGCCCAGGTGGCCAAAGCCAGCCGGATCTGGGTGGAGGGCAAGCACGACGCCGAACTGGTGGAAAAGGTCTGGGGCGACGACCTACGGGTGGAGGGCATCGTCGTCGAGCCGCTGCACGGCATTGACGACCTCGCCGGGGCGGTGGCGGATTTCCGGCCCGGCCCGGGACGGCGGCTCGGCGTGCTCGTGGACCACCTGGTGCCGGACTCGAAGGAGTCCCGCATCGCCGACGCCGTGATGGCGTCGCCCGGGGCTGCAGGGAATGTGCTGATCGTGGGCCACCCGTACGTGGATGTGTGGCAGGCCATCAGGCCCGCTGTGCTGGGAATCGAGCAGTGGCCGGTAGTGCCCCGCGGCCAGGACTGGAAGACCGGCGTGCTGGCGGCCTTCGGATGGCCGCACGCCACAAAGGAGGACATCGGGCTGGGGTGGCAGAAGCTGCTGGGCGCCGTCCGCAGCTACGCTGACCTTGAGGCGTCGCTGCTGGGCCGGGTTGAGGAAGTGATCGACTTCCTCACGGTGCCCTGATTGGGGAGCCACGTCCCGGATAGCCAGTATTCTTGGTACTGCGGGTCCTGCGGCGCTGTTCGCGGCCGCAGCAAGGCAATACCGGCATTTGGCACTATTTGCACTCTCGAAGGAAACAGACTGTGGCAGAAAACACCCGTGATCACAGGGACAGCCAGGGCGGCGCAGGCCGCTCCGAATATCATGGCGTCCCGGCGAACGCGCTGCCCCTGACGGCAGGCGAGGACCGGCAGTGGGCCACGCTGGCGCACTTCGGCGGGATCCTCGGCTGTGTCCCTGCGCTCCTGATCTTCCTGATCTTCCGCGACCGCGGTCCGTTTACGGCGCAGGAATCCAAGGAAGCGCTGAACTTCAGCCTGCCGCCCACCATCGCGGCCGTGGTGGCGAACATCCTGGTGTTCATCCCCGTGATCGGCAACATCTTCGCCGTCATCGCCACGCTGATCTGGATCGCCCTGACGTGCTTCTCGGTGGCGGCCGGCATCCATGTGAACAAGGGCCAGCCGCACCGGTACCAGTACAACCTGCGCTGGATCAAGTAGTCCCCACCGGCTCCCAGCACTCGCAAGCTCGCGCCGGGGCCCCGCCAGCTGTCAGTCCGGGAGGATCCGGCGGACCACCGCGTCGGCGAGCAGGCGCCCCTTCAGGGTGAGGACCAGCCTCCCGCGGAATGCCGCGGCCGGGTCCACCAGGCCGTCGGCGATCAGCCCCGCCACCTCATGGCGTCCAACAGCGCTCAGGGTGGCCACTTCGAGGCCTGCCTGGAGGCGCGCCTCCAGCATGATGCGTTCAACAGTCCGGGTTTCCCCGTCCAGGGTTTCCCGCCCGGCAGCCGGTGAGGCTCCCTGGGCAAGGCGGCCGGCGTAGGCGGTGGGATGCTTGACGTTCCACCACCGGACGCCGCCCACGTGGGAGTGCGCACCCGGTCCGATCCCCCACCAGTCGTCCCCCGCCAGTAGGCGAGGTTGTGGCGGCACGCCTGTTCCGGGGTGCGGGCCCAGTTGCTGACCTCGTACCAGCCCAGCCCGGCCGCAGAGATCAGCTGGTCGGCGAGCTCGTACTTGTCGGCGTGGTCGTCGTCGTCGATACCCGGAACCTCCCCGCGGCGCATCTGCGCGGCGAGCTTGGTGCCGTCCTCCACGATCAGCGCGTAGGCGCTGATGTGGTCGGGCTCGTAAGACAGGGCAGTCTCCAGGGAGTACCGCCAGTCGTCCAGGGATTCGCCCGGCGTGCCGTAGATCAGGTCCAGGCTGACGGCCAGTCCGGCCTCCCGGGCCCACTGCACCACCTGCGGAACCCTGCTCGGGGTATGCGTCCGGTCCAGGACCTTCAGGACGTGCGGAACCGCGGACTGCATGCCAAAGGAAACCCGGGTGAAACCCGCTGCCTTGAGCACAGCGAGGGACTCGGGAGTGACGGAGTCCGGATTGGCTTCGGTGGTGACCTCCGCCCCGTCCTCGATGCCCCACTCGTCGACTGCCGCCCGAAGGATCAGGGCGAGATCGTCTGCGGGAAGAAGGGTGGGCGTCCCGCCGCCGAAGAAAACGGTGCTGAGCTTCCGCGCCGGAACCCCGGATCCGGCGAGCACCCGGGCGGCAAACGCCACCTCGGAAGCGGCCGTGCCGGCATAGGCGTCCTGCGACGCACCGCCGCCGAGCTCGGTGGCGGTGTAGGTGTTGAAGTCGCAGTACCCGCAGCGCACGGCGCAGAAGGGAATGTGGACATACAGCCCGAAGGCACGGTTGCCCGCGCCCTGGGCCGACTGTGCGGGCAGCAGGCCGTCCGGCGGCGCGGGGTCGCCCAAAGGAAGAACGCTAGGCATCGCTGCGGCGCTGGATGGATGCGGCCACTGTCATCACTACTTCTTGGCCTTGTCCTTGGACTCGTCGGTGGTCAGCGCGGCGATGAAGGCCTCCTGCGGAACCTCCACGCGGCCCACCATCTTCATGCGCTTCTTGCCTTCCTTCTGCTTTTCCAGCAGCTTGCGCTTACGCGAGATGTCACCGCCGTAGCACTTGGCGAGGACGTCCTTGCGGATCGCGCGGATGCTTTCGCGGGCGATGATCCGGGATCCGATGGCCGCCTGGATGGGCACCTCGAACTGCTGCCTCGGAATGAGCTCACGCAGCTTGCCGGTCATCATCACGCCGTACGCATAAGCCTTGTCCTTGTGCGTGATGGCACTGAAGGCGTCCACCTGTTCGCCCTGGAGCAGGATGTCCACCTTGACCAGGTCGGCCACCTGCTCGCCGTCGGCCTTCCAGTCCAGCGACGCGTAGCCGCGGGTCTTGGACTTGAGGATGTCGAAGAAGTCGAAGACGATCTCGGCCAGCGGGATCCAGTACCGCAGTTCCACGCGGTCCTCGGAGAGGTAGTCCATGCCCTTCATCTGACCGCGGCGGCCCTGGCAGAGCTCCATGATTGCCCCGACGAACTCGTTCGGGGCAAGGATGGTGGCAGACACCATGGGCTCCCGGACTTCCCGGATCTTGCCCGCCGGGAACTCGCTGGGGTTGGTGACGGTCAGGACGGACTTGTCCTCAAGGGTCACCTCGTACACCACGTTCGGTGCCGTGGAAATGAGGTCCAGGTTGAATTCACGCTCCAGGCGTTCCCGGACGATCTCGAGGTGCAGCAGGCCAAGGAAGCCCACGCGGAAGCCGAAGCCCAGGGCGGCGGAGGTTTCCGGCTCGTAGACCAGTGCGGCGTCGTTGAGCTTGAGCTTGTCCAGGGCATCGCGGAGCACCGGATAATCGGTTCCGTCCAGCGGGTAGAGGCCGGAGAACACCATGGGCTTGGGATCCGCGTAGCCGCTGAGGGATTCCGACGCCGGTTTGGCCAGGTTGGTGACAGTGTCACCGACCTTGGACTGGCGGACGTCCTTCACACCGGTGATGAGGTAGCCCACCTCACCGACGCCGAGGCCCTTGGAAGGCGTGGGTTCGGGTGAGCTGACGCCGATCTCCAGGAGTTCGTGCGAGGCCTTGGTGGACATCATCTGGATGCGTTCGCGCGGATGCAGCATGCCGTCCACCACCCGCACGTAGGTGACCACGCCGCGGTACGTGTCGTAGACGGAGTCGAAGATCATGGCGCGGGCTGGGGCGTTGGCGTCACCCACGGGCGCCGGGAGGTCGGTGACGATCTTGTCCAGCAGGGCCTCCACGCCCACGCCGGTCTTGCCCGAAACCAGCAGGACGTCCTCCGGATCGCCGCCGATGAGGTTCGCCAGTTCCGCCGCGTACTTCTCCGGCTGCGCCGCCGGAAGGTCGATCTTGTTGAGCACCGGAATGATGGTGAGGTCGTTTTCCATCGCCAGGTACAGGTTGGCGAGGGTCTGCGCCTCGATGCCCTGCGCGGCGTCCACCAGCAGGACGGCGCCTTCGCACGCTGCCAGCGACCGGGACACTTCATAGGTGAAGTCCACGTGGCCGGGGGTGTCGATCATGTTCAGTGCGTAACTGACGCCGTCGACTTCCCAGGGCATGCGGACGGCCTGGGACTTGATGGTGATGCCGCGTTCACGCTCGATGTCCATGCGGTCCAGGTACTGGGCCTTCATGTCGCGTGCCTGCACCACTCCGGTGGACTGCAGCATGCGGTCAGCCAGGGTGGACTTGCCGTGGTCAATGTGCGCGATGATGCAGAAATTCCGAATGATGGCCGGATCTGTCGCGGCGGGCACCGGGGCGGTGCGGGCCATGGGAGACACGCAGGGGTCCTTACTGTTGGCATTTCCGCGGCTGCCGCCGGGTGCACCCTTGATAAGGTTCCCGCGGTCCAGCCGCACATCGTCAACTTCAAGTGTCCCACGTCCGGGCGCGTGGCACCGCATCCCGCCGGGGTTTGCAGTCATGTCCGCAGCAGGGCCCGGCGGTAAGGTGGCGGAATGCCTTTCAGTCTCCGTTCCCTGGGGAACGCCGTCCGGAGCGGTCTTCGCCTGCTGCGGGCGAACGGCCCCGCTTCGTCCCGGAATCGGGCGCCGTCCCGTTCCCACGCCCGGGGGCCTGCTGCCCCTGCCGGCACAAGCCGCTACCCGGGGGATTTCCGGGGGCGTTCCACCGTCAGCTATGCGCCCAGACCCGACGGCGATCCGGACCCGGCGAGGTGGTGTGGGCCTGGGTGCCGTACCAGGAGGACCACTCCCGCGGGAAGGACCGCCCGGTCCTGCTGGTGGGACGCGGCGGACAGTACCTGCTGGGACTGATGCTCACCAGCAGGGACCGGGTGCCCGCAGCATCCGCCTCCTCCGACTATGTTGACCTGGGCATTGGGGGCTGGGACCGCCAGGGAAGACCCAGCGAGGCCCGGCTGGATCGGGTCCTGCAGATCAGGCCGGCGGACATCCGCCGGGAGGGCGCCGTGCTGGACCGCAAGCGCTTTGACGCCGTGGCCGCAGGGCTCCGCGCGCGACACGGCTGGACGTAGGCCGTGAATGGCCAGCCGGGCGGCTGACCTGCTATTCTTTATAGCTGTGTGTCCGTGCAGGTCGACGGCCACTGATGGTTGGCCGCCATAGGTATCCCCACGCCGCTCAGTCAATGGCCAGCCTGAAAGCCCTCTAGACCATTTCCGCATTAAAGAAAGAGTTCACACGTGGCGAATATCAAGTCCCAGAAGAAGCGCATCCTCACCAACGAGAAGGCACGCCTGCGCAACAACGCAGTCAAGTCCGAGCTGAAGACGGCCATCCGCGCCGTCAACACCGCCGTTGAGTCCACGGACAAGGATGCAGCTACTGCTGCCCTGGTTGTTGCCAGCCGCAAGCTGGACAAGGCTGTCAGCAAGGGTGTTCTGCACAAGAACAACGCAGCAAACCGCAAGTCGGCGATCTCCAAGAAGGTCAACGCACTGTAAGGTTTCCAGTTCCCCGAACTGATGATCGTGGCCGGTACCCTCGGGTACCGGCCACGCGCCTTTAAGTGGAAGTGCGGGTTGGGCTCAGCGGCCCTGGACAGACATTGCGATGATCCGGACCGCATTCTCGACGGCGAACACCGGGTCACGCGAGAGCCCCTTGACCTGCGCGTCCGCCTCCGCCGTGGCCTGGATGGACCGGACCAGCCCCTCCGGAGTCCACCGCCGGACGTCACGCTGCGCCTGCTCCACCAGCCACGGCTGCATGCCCAGTTCGGCGGCGATCTGTGCAGCAGAGCCCGAGGCGCCGGCCACCCGGGCCACCGTGCGCAGTTTGGCTGCCAGGGCCGCAACAGGGGAACCGGATCGGCCCCCGTGGCAAGGGCATGCCGGAGCGTCGACAGCGCCAGGGGCCCGTTTCCGGCCATTGCAGCGTCGGCCACCTTGAACGCCGTCGCCTCGATCCTGCCGCCGTAGTACCGGTCGACCAGCTCCGACGTCACGGTGGTTCCCGCATCGGAAATCAGCTGGCTGCAGGCAGCGGCCAGTTCGGAAAGGTTGGCGCCAACCGCGTTGACCAGGGCAAGGACCGCGTCCTGCTCGATCCGCCGGCCGGCCGCCTTGAACTCCGCGGACACGAAGGCCATCTTGTCGGCGTCCTTCTTGAGCGGCTGGCAGTCCACCACGGGCCAGCCGCCTTTTTTGATGGCGTCAAGGAGCTTCTTGCCGCGCGGTCCCCCGCCATGCCGCAGGACCAGGACGGCGTCCGGTTCCAGATGGCCCAGGTAGGCCAGGGCGTCGGCCAGGAAAGCCTCATTCATGGATTCGAGGCCTTCGACCTCAATCAGTTTGCTCTCCCCGAACAGCGACGGGCTGACCAGCATCAAAAGGCTTCCGGCCTCGTAGGCGGCGGCGTCGACCCGGCTGACCTCCACATCGGGAGAGGTGGCGCGGACCTGCGATCGGATGTTGTCCATGGCCCGGATGCCCAGGTACTCCTCGGGGCCCGTGATGAGGACAACTGGCGCCGGGGCTGCCTCGCGCCAGGCGGCAGCGTTCGACGCCGCCGGACGGGTTGCTCGTTTTTGCGCAGCGGCCATCGGGGATCCCTTCCGGAATATTTTGTGGAGTATCCCAGCCTGCCATGTCCTGCACCGTGGTCAAAGCCATGCCGGCGATCCCAGGCTGCGCGCCTGCGCTCCGGCAGCGCAAGAAGCGAGACCGTGATCCGGTGTGCCGCGCGGACAAGGCACACAACTGCCCGCGGACGTGCCGCAGCCCATGTTAGAGAGAAGGTGAGGGCCGAGAGCAGGAGCATGGACAGCAGCCCGGGCAGGCCTTCCGGCCAGGGAAGCGAAGCCCCCGGAAGCTGAGAGCTGAACCGGGCGATGCCTGCGACGCCGGCACTGAACGTTCCAGACACGGCGATGAGGAACGTGGCTGGCCAGGGCCAGGACGATGAGGGGAACCGCTGCGGTTCCCAGCAGGGTCACCGGCGCCACCAGGGGTGACGCGGCCACGTTCGCCAGGAGTGAGTAGGTCGAAAACTGGGGCTGCAGCAGGACAATGACGGGCCCGCACAGCAGCTGCGCCGACAGCGGAACCGCCACGGCTGCGGCCGCCCACCGGGGAATGGGAGCGGGAGTCCAGTCAATGATCCGTCTGCCCAGAACGATGATTCCCAGCGTCGCCAGGACCGAAAGCAGGAACCCGAAGCTCCCGCCCAGCCCCGGGTCGACGAGCAGGAGCCCCATCACCGCCAGGCAGAGGAAACTCAGTCCGCGTCCCCGACGGCCACCGGCGAGGGCAGCCACCGCCACTGCTCCCATCACGGCCGCCCGCAGGACGCTGGCATCCGGGCCGACGAGCACCACGAACAGTCCCAGCCCGGCCAGGGCCGCCGCGGCCGCGGGTGCACGTGGCATCCGCATCCGCCGGCAGGCAAGCAGCAGCGCGCCCAGGACGAGGCTGCAGTTGGCCCCGGAAACAGCGGTGAGGTGGGTCATGCCAACAGCCTTCATGGCATTCTCCAGCCCTTCGTCCAGGGCGCTGGTGTCCCCGGTGACCATGCCCGGGAGGAGGCCTGCGGCATCAGGGGCCAGGAAAGCGGCGGCACTGACAAAGCGGCTCCGCAGGTCCTTCGCCGCGTTCTCCAGTCCGGAGCCGCCGTCGGCCGGGCCCGGCGCGGAAGAGGCGGCCAGCGTTCCGGCCTCATACCGTCCGGGATCGGCCGGACGCAGTTTCCCGGTGGCCCGCACCGCCTGTCCCGGGACCAGGTTTGCCCAAGCGCCACCACCCATGACCACCAGCAGCGCCCGGGTGCGCAGCACCACGCCTCCGGTGGCGACTTCCCGGGTCAGGACAGGCACGGACCAGCGTTCAGGAGGACCTGCCAGTCCGGGCCTGCCGAGCGGGCGCGGCGCACCGGCCACCTCCACCAGGGCAACCGCAGTCTTGCCGCCCGCGATGGCCTCGGCCAGCGGGCCGTCAAAACGCTGGCTGGCGGCAACGGAAGAATGGGCTGCAGCGGCGGCGGCGAGCAGGAGGGCAATGGCAGAGGTGGCCCGAAAGCTGCGCCGGCCCTGCGGGCGGACGGCGGGTGTCCGGCCGCGCAGGCGCGCCAGCAGCAGCACGCCGAGGGCAGCCAGGCCCAGGCAGAGCACGGCCAGCACCTCGGGCGTCAGCCACAACCCGGCAAGGGAGGCGCCCCAGACCATGGCCGCCGGAAGGGCAAGGCGAAGGTCGGTACGACGGCGCGGCGGCCCGGTCCCGCCGTCGCTGCCGGCACTATCGCGTGGTGCAGCGCCACCCCTTGGCCTGGGCAGGGCAAGCCTGACGCGGATTGCGTCCATGCGCCCGGAGTATTTGCCGGAAACGGGCGGCTTCCGCCTGTCCTCCCCGTCCGGCCCGCTGGCGCCAGTACCGGGGCCACCACTGACGGCAGCTTCAACGAACCGGCTCCACCGGCTGCCGCGTCTTCCGTCGCTAGGCACCGGGATGCCCGTTCACCAGCCGCGGCACGTCACACCGTCACCAGTGGCAGCAAGGCTTCCAGCATCTTGGGGCCCACACCGTCCACCGCGTCCAGCTCCTCCACGCTCTTGAAGGGACCGTGGGCCGCGCGCCAGTCCACGATCCGCTGGGCCAGCACCGGCCCCACCTTCGGCAGGGTGTCAAGCTCCGCCGCCCCGGCGGTGTTGAGGTTGACCTTCGCACCGCCGGATTCCGGCCCGCCACCTGCGCCGCCCGCGGCATCGGGCGCCCCTGCGGACTCCGGTACCGGGGGCATGGCTTCGCCCTGCCGGGGAACATGGATTTTTTGTCCGTCCTCGATAACCATCGCCAGGTTGAGGCGGTTGAGATCGGCGTCGGCCGTGCCGCCGCCCGCGGCGCCGATGGCGTCATGGACGCGGCTCCCGGCAGGCAGGGTCACCACGCCGGGCGCGGCCACCGCCCCGGCGATATGGACCACCACTGGGCAGGCGGAACATCCCGGAGGTTCAGTTGCCGCGGGCAGGCCGTCACCGTCCTCCCCGGCGCCGCCGCCGTCTCCGTCCCGGGGCCCGCTTTCCGTCGCCGGGCCCGCACTGATCCCGGCAAGCGGCAGGATCTGCGGGCGGCCGGACGCGGTCTGCCACCAGAACACCGCGCCGGCGGCAATGGCAAGGACGCCGAGCAGGACTGCAGCCCGAAGCCCCAGCCGCCAGCGCAGGACGGGTGCGAGCCCGGCAGGCCCGCCTTCAACGCCCGCCGTGTCCGGAAGGGGTTCTTCACTCCCCCGGTATTCGAAGTCCTGCTCCCCGCCGCTGTCGGCCAGAAGGCCCTTCCGCCCGCCCAGGCTTGCCTGCAGCCGGGACCTGGCATGGCGCGCCGAAGGACCCGCTGCTCCAGCATCCCGGCGTGACATGGCTTCACGCTAGGGACATCCGGGCACCTGGCAACAGGCCCGCGAGGTGCTATGTGGACAGGCTCGGCGCCTTGGGCCCGGGTGCGCCGCCCGCAGCGTCGTGGCCCACGATGACGGCCAGGACACCCAGCCCGGCATGCGCCGCAAGCACCGCCGGAAGTGAACTGATCTGCGCCGGCGGGCACTGCGGAAGGGCCGCTGCCAGCCTGGCCGCGAGGCCCTCGGCTTCGTCCTGTTTCCGAAATGGTGCACCGCCAGCCGGACGGCCTGCCCGGGCTGGGCCTGCGCCTCGGCGGCGACGAGCTCCTCCAGCCGGGCCACCGCCTTGGCGGCCGACCGCACCTTCTCCAGCGGAACGATCTTGCCGTTCTCCACTGCGAGGATTGGTTTGATGGCCAGCATGGTGCCCAGCAGTGATGCCGCCGGGCCGATCCGGCCGCCGCGCCGGAGCTGCTCGAGGCTCGGGACGTAAAAATAGACCCTGGTCTGCCCGGCCTGGGCCGCCGCGGCGGAGGCAGTACGGACCGCGTCGGCGCCGCCGGCCGCAGCCGCCACAGCGGCCTGGACCGCCATGCCCAGCGCCATTCCCACCGTGCGCGAATCAACCACTTCCACCGGGATCCCCACCCGGGCGGCAGCCAGGCGGGCGGCATCCGCCGTGCCGGAGAGCTCACCGGAGATGTGAATGGAGACGACCTCCGGGTACCCCGGCGCAGCGCGGCACGGAAGGCCTGCTCGAATTGCCCGGGCGAGGGGCGGGACGTCTTGACCGGCGTCCCCGCGGCCAGGGCCAGCGCGATGGTTTCCAGGATGTCGTCTTCACCCTCGCCGTAAATGTCCGCTCCCACCATGACGGGCATGGGGATCACGGTGAGCAGCCCGTCTGCCTTGAGCCCGTCCGCCCACGGCTGCGGCAGGGCCGCAGCCGAGTCCGTCACCACCGCGGTGCGGACGACGCCGGCTCCGGGCTTGGGCGCGGGGCGGAAACCTGCCAGGCGGGCCCGGAACCAGGGCCAGCCGGTGGCGGAACTGTCGGGCAAGGGGCCTCCTGGTGTCACTGGCCGGCCACCGGAGTTGTCCGGTGGCCGGGTCCGGCCTGCTAGGCCGGGACGATGTTGACCAGTTTAGGTGCCCGGACGATGACCGTGCGGATGCCGCGGCCGTCCATCGCGCGCTGGACGTTCTCGGAGGCCAGGGCCAGCTCGCGGAGTTCGTCCTCGGAAACATCCGGGGAGACTTCCAGCCGGTCCCGCACCTTCCCCTGGACCTGGACGACGGCGGTGACCGTCGCCTGGACCAGGAGCGCGGGGTCGTGGACCGGCCAGCCGGCGTTGGCGACGGATGCGGGGTGGCCCAGCACGTTCCACATGTCTTCGGCAGTGTAGGGCGCAAACAGGCTGAGGATGACGGCAACTGCTTCGGCTGCTTCGCGGACGGCCGGATCGGCGCCGCCTGCACCGGAGTCGATGGCCTTGCGGGTGGCGTTGACCAGTTCCATCAGCTTGGCCACCACGACGTTGAACTTGTTGGCGTCCAGCAGCTCGGCGGCGTCCGCGATGGTGCGGTGCGTGACCGAACGCAGCGCCCGGTCCCCGGTACTGAAGTCGGTGCCGGGAGCGCTGGCGACATCCTGTGCCAGGCGCCAGGCACGGGCCAGGAACTGGCGGAGCCGGACGGGGACACATCGGCCCAGTCCACGTCGTCCTCGGGCGGGGAGGCGAAGATCATGGTGAGGCGGACGGCGTCCACGCCGTACTTGTCCAGCTGCTCACCCAGGTCCACACCGTTGCCCAGCGACTTGCTCATGGCCTTGCCGCCGTTAAGCACCTGGCCCTGGTTGAGGAGGGCGCTGAACGGTTCGTTGGCCTCTATCATTCCGAGGTCGTTGATGACCTTGGTGAAGAATCGGGCGTACAGCAGGTGCAGGATAGCGTGCTCCACGCCGCCGACGTACTGCCCCACCGGCATCCAGTCGTTGATCTTCTGCGGATCGAACGGGCCCTCGGTGTAGTGCGGCGACACGAACCGCAGGAAGTACCAGGACGAGTCCACGAAGGTGTCCATGGTGTCGGTGTCGCGCTTGGCAGGACCGTGGCAGGACGGGCACTCGACATTGACCCACGCTTCGGCGGCGGCCAGTGGCGAGGTGCCCTTCGGGGCCAGGTCCTCACCACGCAGGTCCGCGGGCAGCGTGACGGGCAGCTGCTCGTCGGGCACGGGCACCTCGCCGCAGGACGGGCAGTGGATGATCGGAATGGGGGTACCCCAGAACCGCTGCCGGCTCAGCAGCCAGTCGCGGAGGCGGAAGTTCACGAACTTCTCGCCCGTGCCCTGACGCTCCAGGATGGCGATGGCGGCGGGGATGGCCTCAGACTTGGGCAGCCCGTCCAGCTCGCCGGAGTTGATCAGGGTGCCCTCGCCGGCGGTGGCGGTGCCGGACACGGCCGGGTCCTCCTCGCCGGTGTCCAGAACCGCGCGTACCGGCAGGTCGAAGGTACGGGCGAAGTCGAGGTCGCGCTGGTCGTGGGCAGGAACGGCCATGATGGCGCCGGTGCCGTAGTCGGCCAGGACGTAGTCGGCGGCCCAGACGGGCAGCTTTTCCCCGTTCAGCGGGTTGATGGCGTACCGGCCGGTGAAGACGCCTGTCTTTTCGCGTTCCGTGGACTGGCGTTCGATCTCCGACAGTGCCTTGACCTGTTCACGGTACTCGTCCAGCGCGGCGGCGTGTTCCTCCGTCACGAGTTCGACGGCGAGCGGTGCATCAGCGGCCACCACGAAGAACGTGGCGCCGTACAGGGTGTCCGGGCGCGTGGTGAAGACAGTGACCTCCTTGGCGGGCTTGCCGCCGTCGGCCTCGATCACGAAGTTGACGTGGGCACCCTCGGACCGGCCGATCCAGTTCTTCTGCATGGCCAGCACCCGTTCGGGCCAGTGGCCGCGGAGCTGTTCCATGTCGTCGAGCAGCCGGTCGGCGTAGTCGGTGATCTTGAAGTACCACTGGTTCAGGGACTTCTTGGTGACAGTGGTGCCGCAGCGCTCGCAGGCTCCGTTGACAACCTGCTCGTTGGCCAGGACGGTCTGGTCCTTGGGGCACCAGTTGACCGGCGAATTCTTCCGGTACGCCAGGCCGCGCTCGTAGAAGCGCTTGAAGAGCCACTGGGTCCAGCGGTAGTACTCGGGATCCGAGGTGTGCAGCCGGCGGGACCAGTCCGCGGAGATGGCATAACGCTTGAAGGACGCGGCCTGGGTGTCGATGTTCGCGTACGTCCACTCGCTGGGGTGGGCGTTCCGCTTGATCGCGGCGTTCTCCGCCGGCAGGCCAAAGGAGTCCCAGCCGATCGGATGCAGCACGTCATAGCCCTGCTGGCGGAGGTAGCGGGCCACGACGTCGCCCATCGCGAACGCTTCGGCGTGGCCCATGTGCAGGTCCCCGGACGGGTACGGGAACATGTCCAGCACGTACCGCCGCTCCCGTGATCCGTCGTCGACAGGGGTGAAGACCTTCAGGTCCTCCCACACCTGCGGCCACTTGGCCTCCATGGCCGGAAAGCTGTACGTGCCCTCCTCGGGTGCTTCCGCTGCCACTGCTGCTCCGGTCTCTGTCTCCGGCTGAACGCCCACTGCTGCCCTCTTCTGTTCTGTTACGGCACTTGTGCTGCCATAACGGCCTGATCCTCCCGCAGCGGCCCGGGAAATCCTCCCGGACACACAAAAGCCCCTCGCCATGGAGGGGCTGCCGCTCAGCTGTCCGTTGTCTCGGACACCCGGCGGCTAGCTAAGCAGAAGAATCGCACGCATGGAACTACTTTAGCGCACCTGCGGGAGGCGGGGACGAACGGGGCTGTACCCGGCAGGTTGCCCGTCACTAGACTGGAACCGGGCCGTCCGGGCCCCGATCCGGCAGGTGACGCCATGCATGATGCGGAGAACGCCGCGGGCGCGGAAGGCCGCTTTCCCCGGCTTGGCGGAGCCGCCGCACTGCAGCGGGACGCTGTTGGCGGCAAGGCCGCCGCCCTGTCCCGGCTGCGGATGGCAGGGTTCCGGGTTCCGCCCGGATACGTGGTCACCCGTGCCGCCTACGACGACGCCTCGGGACGCGGCGACTGGTTGCGCCTGTTGCAGGACGCTGCCCTCGCTGCGGGCCCCGGCCCCTATGCCGTCCGCTCCTCCGCCGCCGCTGAAGACCTGCCGGGTGCGTCCTACGCCGGCATGTACGAAAGCTACCTCAACGTCGAGCCGGCAGGCCTGGCCGCTGCGGTTGCCCGCTGCTTCCAGTCGGCGGAGGCCGGCAGGGTGCGCGCCTATCAGGAGTCCCTCGGCCAGGCCGGCAGCGGAGCCATGGCCGTGCTGGTCCAGCAGATGGTGGAGCCCACGGCGGCGGGTGTCGCATTCTCCGCCAACCCGCTGACCGGGGCCCGGGACGAAACTGTTATTTCCGCTGTGCCGGGGCTCGCTGAAGGGCTCGTCTCCGGCTCCGAGGGCGGAGAAGAATGGACAGTCCGGAACGGCAGCGCCACGTGCACCCGCGGCGGGGACCTCCTGACGGCGGAAGTCGCGACGGCGGTGGCGGCCGCGGCCCAGCGGGTCGCCGGGCATTTCGGTGCTCCCCAGGATGTCGAATGGGCGCTGGACAGGTCCGGCCAGGTCCAGCTTGTGCAGGCGCGGCCAATGACCGCCGTCCCTGAACCGGTGGCCTGGCAGCGGCCGGGGAAGGGCGTGTGGATCCGCAACTTCCGGCTGGGCGAATGGCTGCCCGAACCGGTCACCCCGCTCTTCATGGACTGGCTGGTGCCAACCCTGGACTCCGCCTACAACCGGGCTGTGGCGCACTCCACCGGCGTCCAGGTGCCGATGGAACACGCCGCGGTCAACGGCTGGTACTACGTGGCTCCGCCGACGCCGAGGGCGCTCCCCCACCTGCTGTTTGGCGGGTCGCTGCGCTACATCTTCAACTGCGTGGTCCGTCCCATGCTGGACCCGCGCGGTGCCGACCGCGCTGTCCTGCGGAGCCTGGAGGACGAATGGCGGACGGAGTGCCTCCCGGCCTACCGCCGCCTGGCGGAGGGACAGCCGGCGGGCGGCGATGCGGCCGGCCTTCCGGACATCATCGGCCAGGTGGAGGACGTGGTGGGCGCGGCAGGAGCCTACCTTTGGTACTTCTCGGTCACCGGCGGTGCCGCCTGGAAGATGGAGATGGCCCTTGCCCGCTTCTGGCGGCGGCACCTGGCGGCCGCTGTGGCATCCGGGGTCCCGGCGGCATCCGGGGCTGAGGGCTACCAGGTACTGCTCGGCGGGCTGCTCCCGTCCGCCCCGCCCAGGTGCCCCATGCCGTGTACAGCCTTGACTGGTACCACAGGACAGCGGGCGAGGAGCCGGCAGTGTCACCGGCACCGGCCGACGCCAGGCGCCATGCTCCCTCCAATGCCGCGGACCGGCGCCGGGCGGCCGAGGCTGCCTGCCGTCGGACCCTGCGCGGAACCCGCCGGCTGCGCCGCTTCGACACCCTCCTGGCCGTTGCCCAGCACTACGCGCTGTTGCGGGAGGAACAGGCCCGCGACTTCACGCTGGGCTGGCCGCTGCTGCGCCGGTGCGCTGCGCGAATTGGAACGATCCTGCAGCAGGCCGGAACCATCAGCGATCCGGAGGACATCTACTTCCTTACCCGGCGGGAGCTCCGAACCAACGGACCACCCCGGCACGCTGAGGTGTCCCGGCGCCGGGATGATTGGCTGCGGCAGCGGAAACTCGACGCGCCGCTCACCCTGGGCACTCTGCCCCTGCTGGGCAACTCCTTTGACCGGATAGCCAACAAGGCCCGTTCAGAACGCGCCCTTCCCGCAGGGGCACTCAGCGGGCACCCGGCAAGCCCCGGCCGCGCCCGCGGGCAGGTCCGGCTGGTCGGCGGTCCGGCCGACTTCGCGGGCTTCCGGCCGGGCGAAGTCCTCGTGGCCAGGGCGACGGCACCTGCCTGGACCCCGCTCTTCGCCAGCGCCGCCGCCGTCGTCACGGATACGGGTAACCTCGCCGCGCATGCCTCCCTGGTGGCGCGGGAATACGGGATTCCGGCCGTGGTGGGCACCGGCAACGCCACGAGGGTCCTGCACACCGGCCAATGGGTCACAGTGGATGGCAGTAAAGGGATCGTGGAAACCGGCACAGTCTGAGTCCGGGGCCGGCCCTGGCTCCGAAGGGCTACTTCACATCCCCGTCCACCCAGTCCATGGACTTGGTGACGGCTTTCCGCCAGAGGCGCATCTGCCGGTCCCGCTCGGCCGCGTCGAGCTGCGGCTCCCACCGTTTGTCCTCCGACCAGTTGGCTGACAGCTCGCCCAGGTCCTTCCAGAACCCGACCGCCAGCCCGGCCGCGTAGGCCGCCCCAAGCGCTGTGGTCTCGATGACCCTGGGACGGATGACGGGGACACCCAGGATGTCCGCCTGGAACTGCATCAGTGCGTCGTTGGCCACCATCCCGCCGTCGACCTTAAGCTCGCTGAGGGGCACGCCGGAGTCGGCGTTGACGGCGTCCAGCACCTCGCGGGTCTGGAAGGCGGTGGCTTCCAGCGCGGCACGGGCTATGTGGTTCTTGTTGACAAAACGGGTGAGGCCGACGATGGCGCCGCGGGCATCCGGGCGCCAGTGCGGGGCGAACAGGCCCGAGAACGCCGGAACGATGTAGACGCCGCCGTTGTCCTTGACGGACGCCGCCAGGGTTTCCACCTCTGGCGCGCTGCTGATCATGCCCAGGTTGTCCCGCAGCCACTGGATGAGTGAGCCCGCGACGGCGATGGATCCTTCGAGGGCGTAGTGCGGGGCGGCGTCCCCCAGTTTGTAGCCGACCGTGGTGAGGAGTCCGTTCCTGGAGTGGACAATCTCCCCGCCGGTATTGAAGATCAGGAAGCAGCCCGTCCCGTACGTGTTCTTGGCCCCGCCGGTTTCGAAGGCCGCCTGCCCGAACGTGGCCGCCTGCTGGTCGCCGAGGATTCCGGCCACCGGCGTTTCCCGGAGCAGCTGGGAGGTGTGGACGTGGCCGTACACCTCCGAGGACGACCTGATGGCCGGCATCATGCTGCGCGGCACGCCGAAGACCTTCAGGATGTCCTCGTCCCACTGCAGGGTCTCCAGGTCCATGAACAGCGTACGGGACGCGTTGGTGACGTCCGTGGCGTGGACGCCACCGTCCACGCCGCCCGTCAGGTTCCACAGCACCCACGCGTCAGTGTTGCCGAACAGCAGGTCGCCCGCTTCGGCACGTTCCCGGGCCCCCGCGACGTTGTCCAGGATCCACTTGATCTTGGTGCCCGAGAAGTAGGTGGCCAGCGGCAGTCCGACCTTCTGCTTGAAGCGGTCACTTCCGCCGTCCCGCGACAGTTCGTCCACGATGTCCTGCGTCCGGGTGTCCTGCCACACGATCGCGTTGTACACCGCCTCACCGGTGGTTTTGTCCCACACGACGGCGGTTTCGCGCTGGTTGGTGATTCCGACGGCGGCAATGTCGTGCCGCGTCAGGTTCGCCTTGGACAGGGCGGAGGCAATGACTTCGCGGGTGTTGTTCCAGATTTCCGCTGGGTCATGTTCCACCCAGCCTGCCTGCGGGAAGATCTGCGCGTGCTCCATCTGCCCCGAGGAGACAATGCCGCCGGAGTGGTCGAAGATGATGGCGCGGGTGCTGGTGGTGCCCTGGTCGATGGCGAGAATGTACTGGTTCATGGATGACGTCCTTGTCGGTTTGGTGGCGGTGGATGGCGGCGGGGTACCGCTACGCCACCAGGCTGGGCGTTTCCACCCGGTGGAAGCGCTTCAGCACGTCCTGGGCGTGGAGGATCTCCGCTTTCCGGGCTGCTGCATCCCATCCAAGCGGAACAGCCAGCACTTCTGCCACCTCATTGAGCAGTTCCCCCGTGACGAGCCCGCGGAAGGCCAGGGAGGTCCGCCGGATGAGGACGTCCACCAGGTGGCCCACCTGCTCGTTGGCTGCCATGAACTCGAGTTCACGCACGCTCAGCTCGCGGGTGGAGTGCAGCGGCCGGTCCTCGCCGGCGTCGAGGTATTCCATGACCGCCTCCGCACGGGTGCCGTAGCGCGTCAGGAGCCCGGCGGTGCGGTCCGCGTCCCGGCCGGGGGCCATATGCGCCTTGATCCACTGCTGGACGCCTGCCTCGTCGGCGGGGAAACCGGCGCCGCCGCCGATGGGCAGCTGTGCGGTGCTCACCTGGCGCTCCTTGCCCAGCACGGCCAGGACGTCGTCGGCCAGGTGCTCGGCGAGGGCACGGAAGGTGGTCCATTTGCCGCCAACCAGGCTCAGGACGATGGCGCCCGTCCCGCCAGCTGCCGGACCGCGGCGCTCGATGCGGTAGTCGCGGGAGACGAAGCCCGGCTGGGTGGCGTCATGCCGGGGCAGGGGACGTACGCCCGAAAAGGTGTAGACGATCTGTTCGCGGGTCACCGGGACCGCGGGGAACACATGCCCGATGAGGTCGAAGAAGTACGAGATTTCCTCGTCGGTGCAGACGGCGTCCTGGGCCATGTCGGCATCCACGTCGGTGGTGCCCACCAGCACGCGGTCACCCATCGGGTAGATCAGGACGATCCGGCCATCCGTGTGCTCGAAGAAGATCTCCCGGCCCCGGCAGGCCTCAAGCAGGGCGGGATTGTCCAGCACGATGTGCGAGCCCTTGGTGCCGCCCATGAAGGACGAGGAGGAGCCCATCGCCTGGTTGGTGAGGTCAACCCAGGCGCCGGTGGTATTGACGATGACGTCGGCGGTGAAGTCGAATTCCTCCCCCGTCAGTTCGTCCCGGAGCCGGACAGTGCTTCCCCGCCCGGTTCCAGGGTTGGGCCGGGACGTCATGGACTGCAGTGACACGTAATTGCTGGCACGGGCAGTGTCTCCCTGCCCCGGGGCGGCGCCCGTCCGGCCGGCCAGTTCGCCGTCCTGCAGCACGTCGAGGGTAAGCCGCTCGGGGTTGTGCACGGAGGCATCGAAGTAGGTGGCCGTGTATTTGACGTCGGGCCGCAGCGCAGGCAGCTCCGCCAATGCCCGCTTGTGGTCAAGGAACCGGTGCCGGGGCACTGTTCCGCCGGCCCGGGAAAGGAGTCGTACAGGCTCAGGCCGAGCTTGATCAGGAACGCGCCGCGCTCCTTCGGTTTGCCCTGCTGCTTGTGCGTGAGGAAGCGCAGGGGCGCGGCCAGTACGCCGGAGAAGGTGCTGAAGATTGGAATGGTGGTCTGCAGCGGCTTGACGTAGTGCGGCGCGATCCGGAGCAGCCTGTTGCGCTCCACCACCGACTCCCGGACCAGCCGGAACTCGCCGTTTTCCAGGTAGCGGATGCCGCCGTGGATCATGTGCGATGACGCACCGCTTGCACCCTGGCAGTAGTCGCCGCGTTCCACGAGTGCGACGTCGACACCCTGCAGGGCAAGGTCGCGGAACGTGCCCACACCGTTGATGCCGCCGCCCACCACCAGCACTTTGGCATGCGGACGCCGCTTCAGGTTGCCCACCGGGCTTCGCACCGACCCCGGCTTCGGCGCTTCGGCGGACTGCCGGGGCGCGGATGGATGGACGGTTGGCTCTGTGGCTCCCACAACTACTCCTGGTGATTTCTCCCGATGCGCGGCGCTTTCGCCGCCGTTCCCAAACCATGGTTGAACTGATGGAAAATGGAGTCAAGCTCAATGCACAAACGTGCAGAACGGAATGCCGATGAACCCCTCCCGGCACGCGGATGCCCTCCGCGCTGCACAGATGTACTATCTGCAGGATCTCACCATGGATGCCATCGCACGGGAACTCCGGACCTCCCGGTCCACCGTTTCCCGGCTTCTTTCCGCTGCCCGCGAATCCGGCCTGGTCCAGGTCCAGATCCGCAACCCCCTGGACACCGGGCCCGAACTGGAGGGCATGATCCGGCAGCGCTACAGCGTGGACGTGCACGTGGTCCCCGTCCTCGAGACGCTCAACGAGGCCGAAACCCTGGACCGGGTGGCCATCCAGGCAGCCCGGACCATCGGGCCGCTGGTGGACTCGAACACCATCATCGGGGTGGCCTGGGGATCGACCATCAGTGCCGTCAGCCGGCACCTGACAAGGAAGATCACCCATGACAGCGTCATCGTCCAGCTGAACGGTGCGGGCAACATGCACACCACCGGCATTACCTACGCCAGCGACATCATGCGCCGCTTCGGCAGTGCGTACGGAGCCCGCGTGGAGCAGTTCCCGGTGCCCGCTTTTTTCGACCATGCCGCCACCAAGACCGCCATGTGGAATGAACGCAGCGTGCAGCGCATCCTGGCACTGCAGGCGAAGATGAGCATCGCCATCTTCGGCGTCGGCTCGGTGGATGCCGATTACCCGAGCCACGTCTACTCCGGCGGCTACCTGGACGAGGACGACCTCCACGCGCTGGCCACCTCGGATGTGGTGGGTGACGTTGCCACGGTCTTCTTCCGCGGCGACGGGTCCTCCGACGGCATTGTCCTGAACGAACGCTCCACCGGCCCGGCCCTTTCACAGCTCCGGCAGGTGCGGCGGAGGATCTGCGTGGTCTCCGGCGCCTCCAAGATCGACAGCCTGCGGGGAGCCCTGGCAGCAATCCTTGCCACCGACCTGATCCTGGATGAAGCAACCGCGCGGCGGCTGGTGGATTTCGAAGGCCTCGCCACCGCGAGTGGGTAGAGTCGATGCCATGAGAACCTCACCCCGGCTCAGCCTGAACAACGGCGTGCTGATCAACCAGCTCGGCTTCGGGCTGTACAAGGTGCCCGCTGCCGAAGCCGAAGGGCTCGTTGCCATGGCCCTCGCGGCGGGTTACCGCCACTTCGACACGGCAGCGATGTACGGCAACGAGCTGGGCGTGGCGCGCGGCATCAGCCCCCAGCTCAGCGCGCAGGCGGGCAGCGGAGGGTCAGGTGAGCTCTTTCCGGCCCTCTCCAGGGAGGATATCTTCATCACCACCAAGGTCTGGAACGACCATCACGGCTACGACGCCACGCTCCGGGCTTTCGATGACTCGATGGTCAACCTGGGGCTGGACTACGTGGACATGTACCTCATCCACTGGCCCTGCCCGCGGCAGGGGCTGTACCCGGAGACCTACCGGGCACTGGAAACGCTGTACCGGGAAGGCAGGGTCCGCGCCATCGGCGTCAGCAACTTCCAGCCCGCACACCTTGACCGGCTGCTGCAGACGGCCGAGGTGGTTCCCGCCGTCAACCAGATTGAGCTCCATCCCTGGCTGCAGCAGGAGGAACTGCGCAGCAAGCACAAGGAGCTGGGCATCATGACCGAAGCCTGGAGTCCCCTCGGCAGGGGCCAGGTGCTCGCCGATCCCGTGATCGGGGCCTGCGCGGCGGAACACCGCAGGACCCCTGCCCAGGTGATCCTGCGCTGGCACATGCAGCTTGGCCATGTGGCCATTCCCAAGGCGAGCTCCGAAGCACGCATCCGCGAAAACATGGATGTCTTTGGCTTCGATCTTTCCGAGCGGGACATGGCAGCGATCGCTGGGCTGGAGCGGGGACACCGCACCGGCTCCCATCCCGACAACGTCAACTAGGAGCCGGTGACAATGAAAACAACCAGCCCGGGACAGTCCACCGCGCCCGCCTACATCAGCCCGGACCTCGCCGCCCGCACCACCGCCGCCACCGTGGAGGTGGACGGTGCCACGGTTGCCTACTGGACCTGTGCACCCCTGCACGCCACCCCGGACACCCGCACCATCCTGGTCATCCACGGTTTCCGCGGCGACCACCACGGCCTGCTGCGGGTGGCCGACCAGCTTCCGGACATGCGCCTGGTCATGCCCGACCTTCCCGGATTCGGCAGTTCCGGGGCCTTCCGGTCCGGCGCCCACTCGGTGGAACGCTACGGCCGGTTCATTGCGGACTTCATGGCGGCACTTGGCCTGGGCCCTGACACTGTCCTGCTGGGCCATTCGTTCGGGTCCATCATCGCCGCGCACTTCGTGGCAGCCAATCCGGACGCCGTCAGCCCGCTCATCCTCATCAACCCCATCGCCGCCCCCGCTCTTGAGGGGCCGAAAGGGATCATGACCCGGCTGGCAGTGCTCTACTACCGCCTGGGTGCCCGCCTCCCCCGGCCCCTGGGGCTCGCGCTGCTGCGCAGCCCGCTGATCGTCCGCGTGATGAGCGAAGCCATGGCCAAGACGAAGGACAGCAGCCTCCGCAACTTCATCCACGGCCAGCACCACGCCTACTTCAGTGCGTTCGCGAACCGGGACAGCCTGCTCGAAGCCTTCACCGCGTCCGTCAGCAGCCACGTGGCTGAGGTGGCCGGAAGCCTGAACCTTCCCGTGCTGCTGGTTGCCGGCGAGAAAGACGAGATCGCCATGCTTCCGGACCAGCACCGCCTGGCGGCACTCCTTCCGGACGGGCAGCTCACGGTGATTCCCGGCGTCGGGCACCTGATCCACTACGAGACGCCCGAACCCGCCGCCCGCTCCATCCGCAGCTTCCTGGAGGACCACCCCGCGTGAAGATCATCATCGATGCCCGTTTCACCAGGACCGACCACCACGACGGCATCAGCCGCTACGGCGCGAGCCTGATTGCCGCGACGGCGAAAATCGCCGATGTGTCCATGCTCATTTCCGATGTCCGGCAGCTCGCCCTGCTTCCGGATGTCCCCTACACCCTGATCAGCAGCCCGCTGTCCCCCCGGGAGCTGTTCGTGGCGCGCACGGTCAACGCGCTGGGCGCCGACGTGGTGGTGTGCCCCATGCAGACCATGGGAACCTGGGCCGGAATCCGGCCTGGTCCTGACCCTGCACGACCTCATCTACTACGAGCACCCGGATCCCCCCGGCTTCCTGCCCGCACCCGTGCGCCTGCTGTGGCGGCTCTACCACAAGGCATTCTGGCCGCAGCGGGTGCTCCTCGACCGCGCCGATACGGTGGCCACGGTCAGCCGGACCACGGAAGCACTCATCGCCAAGTACCGCCTGACCCGCCGCCCGGTGCGGATCATCAGCAACGCCCCGCAGCCCGAACTGGACCCCAGGCCCGCCGAGGCCGGGGCGGAGAAGTCGATTGTCTACATGGGCTCCTTCATGCCCTACAAGAATGTAGAGACCATGGTGGCCGGCATGGCGCAGCTTCCCGGCTACACCCTCCACCTGCTCAGCAGGATCACCCCGCAGCGGCGGGCGGAGCTGGAAGCCCTGGTGGCACCGGATGCCTCCGTGGTCTTCCACAACGGGGTGACCGACGAGGAATACGCCACGCTGCTGCGGACCGCCACGGCCCTGGTCAGCCTCTCCCGCGCCGAAGGCTACGGGCTCCCCCTGGTCGAGGCCATGTCGCTCGGCACTCCAGTCATCGCCAGCGACATTCCCATCTTCCGGGAAGTGGGCGGCGACGCGGCAACGTACGTGGACCCCGCCTCCCCGGGGCAGTTTGCCGAGGCCGTGGCCAGGCTCCAGGACCCGGCCACCTGGCAGGCGGTGTCCCGCAGGTCCCTGGCCCGTGCCCGCGAGTTCAGCTGGGATGAATCGGCACGGCAGCTGGTGGAGGTGGCCGCCGAGATCGTCAAGCGGCGCCGCGGCAGGACGCGCTAGAGCACGTCCACGCCGTCCAGCCGGAGCTGGACGGGATCCATGGTGCGCTTGGCGGCTGCAGCGGCCCGCGTCACCCGGAGCACCCGAACCACGGCGGCCGCCTGGCTGTAGGGAAAGAACAGGAGCGTCCGGACGTCCTCGGCAGCGCGGCGCGGCGAGGGCGGACCGTTCAGCAGCAGGGGCGCCGGCCCGGCCGTGCGGAGCGTGATCCCGGCCGTCTCAAGCTCGGCTTCCACCGCCCCGGTGTAATGCTCGACGGCGGCCCTGGGTCCCGTGACGGACGCGATCCGTACGGCGGGAGGCAGCTGGAGTTCGGCCCGGAGGGAGAGTTCCCGTTGGGCATAGCCGGCCGGGTCCCAGCGGAGGAGCGCACCCGTGGCGGCGGTATCCGACGCCGTCACCACCACCAGCCCCCCGGCTGCCGCCGGACGGACCAGCGCGGCGGCATTGAACCAGCGCCGGACAGTGTCCTCACCGGCGCGCAACGTTTCCCGGCGCAGCAGGGAGTCGCCGTCCAGCAGCAGCGCTGCCGCATAACCGCCGTCCGCCACGGGTTCCGCCCCGACCGTCGCCACGACGAGGGCCTTGCCGTCACCGACGGACGCCTTCACCTGGTCGCCGGAGGAGGTCACCACGGTGGTGCCGGGGAACGCACGGCCAAGTTCCTCCGCGGTGCGCAGCACGCCGGTGGCACCTTTGCGCAGCCGCCGCCCGCCGCAGTGGCCGCACCTCCAGTCCGGAGCGGGCGTGGAGCACCAGCGGCATTGGGGCAGGGCGGCGGTGCCGGCCAGCGCCAGCGGCCCCCGGCAGGTCCCGCAGCGGGCGGGTTCACGGCAGGTTTCACAGGCAAGGGACGGGGCATAGCCTGCGCGCGCAACCTGGACCAGGACCGGGCCGCGTTCCAGGCCCTCCTTGGCAGCGCGCCAGGCGGCGCCGGGCAGCCGGGCCACCGTGGCCAACGGATCACGTTCCTGCTCGAAGCTGTCTGCGGTGTTGACCACCCGGGGCACGGTGCGGCGGACATCCGGCCGGTCCGCCTCCACGGGAAGCACCCAGCCGGCTTCCACCAGGCGCTGCACCTCGGTGCTGCGGGCGTGCCCGGCAAGGAGGCAGGCCGCGCCTTCCTGTTCAGCGCGCAGCAGCAGGACCTCCCTGGCATGGGCGTACGGTGCACGTTGCTCTATGTGGAGGTCGTCGCCGTCGTCCCAGCAAACCACCAGGCCAAGGTTCCGGACGGGGGCGAACGCCGCAGACCTGGTGCCGATGGCCACGCGGGCCTGCCCGGCCAGGAGGCGCAGGAAGTTGCGGTAGCGGGGCGTCGGCCCGTCCTCCGCGGTAAGCCGGGCGACGGCGGCCTCCGGCAGCACGGCATGCAGGGCGTTTTCCAGCCGGTCCAGGTCGCGGTTGTCGGGAACCACCAGGACTGCGCCCCGGCCGGCGGCGTGGGCAGCGGCGGCCGCCTCGGCCAGCAGCCGGGGCCAGCCTCCCGGGCCGTACCCCTGCAGCGGATTGATGACGGCGCGCGGGGATCCGCCGCTGCCAAGGTGGCGCAGGAATGCCGGTCCGTTGCGGTAGGCCGACCAGGCGGAGGTGCCCGGCACGCCGGTCACAGCCGGCGCGGCCTCCCCGCCCGAGACTGTGCCCGGATCGGCCGGTGCCGGTTCCCCGCCATCCTGCACAGCGGCGGCGGGAAACTCCTTATCCAGGCGGGCCACCCTGGGCGGCACGGCAAGGCGGAGCACATCGCTGAGCGTGCCCGCGTACCGGGCGGCCACCGCGGCGGCAAGGTCCCGGACAGCGGGGGTCAGCACCGGAACTGGTGAAACCACCTTGGCCAGCGGCAACAGGGTGGTGCCGGCGTCGGATTCGGCGAGCCGTTCCAGCAGGAAACCGGCCAGGTCCTGGCCGTTGAAGCTGACCTTCACCCGGACACCCGGCCGTGCTTCATCGTCCATGCTGGCCGGAACCGCGTAATCGAACGGCCGGTCCACGTGCGGCAGCGAGGATTCCACCAGCACACGGGCCACGGGAAGCGCGGCAGCCATAGCTGCGCCGCCGGGCAGCTTCCGCGATGGAAAGCCCTGGAGCAGGGAGGGCTGGACGGCCTCTCCCCCCGCACTGGAAAAGCCGGGTCCCGGCTGGGAGGATCTGTCACCAACCACTGCGGCCCCCTCCATTCAGCCTTCGTCCGGACATGGCAAGCCAAGCACCGGCCACTGACATTCGGGCTGCCGGAAGTGGCCTAGGCGTTGAAGAACGCTTTCAGCTCGTCCACGCGGTCCAGCCGTTCCCAGGTGAAATCGGGCTCGTCACGGCCAAAGTGCCCGTGGGCCGCGGTCTTGGCGTAGATGGGCCGCTTCAGGTCAAGGGCGTCGATGATGGCGCGGGGGCGCAGGTCGAAGATTTCGGCGATCGCGGCGCTGATCCGGGCGGGGTCAACTGTTTCGGTGCCGAAGGTCTCCACGTACGTGCCCACCGGGCGGGCCTGGCCGATGGCGTACGCGATCTGTATTTCCGCGCGCTTGGCAAGTCCGGCGGCCACCACGTTCTTGGCGACCCAGCGCATGGCATAGGCGGCGGAGCGGTCCACCTTGGACGGGTCCTTGCCCGAGAAGGCGCCGCCGCCGTGCCGGGCCATGCCGCCATAGGTGTCCACGATAATCTTGCGGCCGGTCAGGCCGGCATCGCCCACCGGGCCGCCGATAACGAATTCCCCGGCCGGGTTCAGGATGTTCCTGGCGCGGGAGATGTCCAGGTTGGCCCCGGCAAGAACGGGCTCGATGACCACGGCCGCGAGGTCGGCGCGGAGCTGGTCCAGGCTTGCGCCTTCAGCATGCTGGCTGGAGATGACCACGGTTTCCACCGAGACGGGAAGGTCGCGGTCGTATCCCACGGTGACCTGGGTTTTCCGTCCGGCCGAAGGTACGGCAGTTCGCCGGACTTCCGGACCTCGGTGAGCCGCTCGGACAGGCGGTGCGCAAGCCAGATCGGCGTGGGCATGTAGGAGGGCGTTTCGTCGCTGGCGTAGCCGAACATCAGGCCCTGGTCGCCTGCGCCCTGCAGGTCGTAATCGTCCTCCTGGCGCCCCTCGCGGGCTTCCAGGGAATTGAAGACGCCGCCGGCGATGTCGTTGGACTGCTGGCCGATGGACACCGAGACGCCGCAGCGGGCGCCGTCGAAGCCGTTGGCGGACGAGTCGTAGCCGATGCCGAGGATGGTCTCCCGGACGATCTGCGGGATCTCCACGTAGGCGTCGGTGGTGACTTCGCCTGCCACATGCACCAGGCCCGTGGTGGCCATGGTTTCCACGGCTACCCTGGATTCCGGGTCTGCCGCCAGCAGGGCGTCAAGGATGGCGTCACTGATCTGGTCGCAGATCTTGTCCGGGTGGCCTTCGGTGACCGACTCGGACGTGAAGAGCCGGAGCGCCGTGGGCGTGGCCGCGGAGGTCTGGGGAAGGTGCAGGGGTAAAGTCACTCAACTACCTTACTGGTTGGAGCACGTTGGCCCCGCGGGAGATGTCTTCCCGCGAAGCAAACGTGGCGCGGAACACTCAGGCCCGGGGTGAAACAGAGTTCAGTTCAAAGCCGATGCGGTTGATGATGGCCTCGGAAACCTCTGCCTTGGTCCCCGACGCCTCCTGTGGTTCGGAGCCGGAACGGGCCAGGATGACCACGGAGTTGGTGTCCTGGCCGAACACCTTGTCCGAGCCGACGTGGTTGACCACCAGGAGGTCGCAGCCCTTGCGCTGCAGCTTTGCCTCGGCGTAGGCCAGGACGTCTCCATGGCTGTCGCCGGTCTCGGCGGCAAATCCGACGATCAGGCGCTGGCGCGCTTCATCCCCCGCGGCGTTCCGGACTTCAACCAGTTCATGCAGGATGTCCGGGTTGCGGACGAGGGTGATGACGGGATCGGCGCTGTCATCACGTTTCTTGATTTTCGTGTCGGAGACCACGGCCGGCCGGAAGTCGGCGACGGCGGCAGACATGATGACGACGTCGGAGTCCGCGGCCGCCGCCAGGGCGGCTTCGCGCAGCTGGAGTGCCGTCTCGACCGTCACTACTTCAACGCCGGCGGGCGGCGGGACTTCCATGTGGGCTGCCAGCAGGCGCACGGTCGCCCCGGCATTGCGGGCGGCCACGGCCAGGGCCACGCCCTGCTTGCCGGAGGACCGGTTGCCGAGGAAGCGCACGGGTCCAGGGGTTCGCGGGTGCCGCCGGCGCTGATGGTGACGGTCCGGCCCGCCAGCGGCAGCTGGAAGTCGGTTTGGCCCTGCACGAGTGCCATGGCGGCGTCGAAGATCACCTGCGGCTCCGGCAGCCGCCCGGGGCCCGAGTCGGCACCGGTCAACCGCCCGGTGGCAGGCTCCAGGACGGCCGCGCCGCGGCCGCGGAGGGTTTCCACGTTTGCGCGGGTGGCGGCATGCTGCCACATCTCGGTGTGCATGGCCGGGGCGAACAGGACCGGGCCGCGGGCCATAAGGAGCGTGTTGGTGAGGAGGTCGCCGGCCTGTCCTGTCGCGGCCTTGGCCAGGAGGTCGGCCGTGGCCGGAGCAACCACCACAAGGTCGGCCTCGTGGCCAAGGCGGACGTGGTTGACCTGGTGGACGTCGTCGAAAACGCTGTTGCTGACCGGGTTCCCGGACAGCGCCTCCCAGGTGGCTGTTCCCACGAAGCGGGTGGACGCCTCCGTGGGAATGACGGTCACATGGTGGCCGGCTTCAGTAAAAAGCCGGAGGAGCGATGCCACCTTGTAGGCGGCAATCCCTCCCCCGACTCCGAGGACTATGCGCACGTGACCTCCGTCAACAGCAAGTCAGTTCAGCGGCAAATTACTCTGCGGCTTCGATCGGCGTGGACACCAGCTTGCCTTCGTTGATCTCACGCAGGGCGATCGAGAGCGACTTCTCGTTCAGCTTGGTGTCGACCAGGGGGCCGACGTACTCGAAGAGGCCCTCGTGCAGCTGGGCGTAGTAAGCGTTGATCTGACGAGCACGCTTGGCACCGAAGATCACCAGGCCGTACTTGGAATCGGCTGCCTCAAGCAGCGAGTCGATCGGCGGGTTGATGATGCCTTCAAGGTTCGTGGACACGAATTCTCCAAATTCCTAGCGGGCTGACGGTTCCGGCAGGTGCGGATGCGGGGTCAGCCCCATGAGTGAAACTAGCTCGTCCGCTGCCCGGCGGACGTCATCATTGATGACGGTGTGGTCGAACTCCGGTTCAGCAGCAAGTTCCAGTTTAGCGGTTTCCAGGCGTCGCTGCTGTTCCTCCGGCGTTTCGGTGCCGCGGCCCACCAGCCGGCGGACCATTTCGTCCCAGGTGGGCGGGGCCAGGAAGACAAACTGGGCGTCCGGGACGGCCGCCTTGACCTGCCGCGCACCCTGCAGGTCGATTTCCAGGAGCACGGAACGGCCCTCGGCGATGGCCTTGTCCACCGTGCTCTTGAGCGTGCCGTAGGTGTTCTGGCCGTGGACCACTGCCCATTCCAGCAGCTCGCCGTCCGCGATGAGCTGCTCGAACTCCTCCTTGGACTTGAAGAAGTAGTGGACGCCATCCACTTCGCCGGGCCGTGGAGCCCTGGTGGTGGCCGAGACGGACAGCCAGACCTCGGGGTAGTTGTCGCGGATGTAGGTGGACACGGTGCCTTTGCCAACAGCCGTCGGACCAGCGAGGACTGTCAGTCCAGGTTTCTTGCTCACGTATTCCTTTGCCGAAGTTCGGGGATGGGCGGGTGCGTGCCGCCCTAATGCTCGTCTATAAAATCTACCAGCGCCCGGCGCTGGTGGACGCCCAGCCCACGGACCCTGCGGGAGGTGGCGATGCCCAGCTGCTCCATGATGGCCGCGGCCCGGACCTTGCCGATCCCGGGCAGCGCCTCGAGAAGCTCGGAGACCCGCATCCGCGCCAGGGCGTCGTCTTCCATGGCGGAGTTGATGATGTCCGCCGCGGACCTCTTCCCGTTCTTCAGGCTTTCCTTGGCCGCCGCACGGGTGGCCCGGGCGGCAGCCGCCTTGTTCAGGGCGTCAGCCCGTTCCGATGCGGTCAAAGGTCGCAGCACCATGGCGGACACCCCCGGATTCGGCGGATTCGTTCAAGGGCGGCCGCCCTTGAACCTGTCCCTGAAACTACCCTTTGGTGCGGCCTGAATCAATGCATCCGGGCAAACGGAACGTTATTCGCCGCGCAGCCCGTCCAGCGTCCGCAGGGCCGCCTCCCGGAGGCCGCCGAGCCCCGGGCCCGCAGCCAGGATGTCCCGGCTTGAGGTCCCCAGCACCTGGGGGTAGGCCGTTCCGAACGTTGCCCGGAGATCTGCCGGGGTGGCCCCCTGGGCCCCCAGCCCGGGGGCGAGGATGGGACCCCGCACTGCCGCAAGATCCATCCCGAGGTCGGCCAGGGCGCTGCCCACTGTCGCGCCGACCACCAGTCCGACGGATCCGAGCGCACCGGGGTAGCGGGTGTTCTCGGCAGCAGCGGCCGAGGCAATCCGGCGGGCCACGGACTCCGCTCCCCCTACATGCTGGACGGACGGGCCCTCCGGGTTGGAGGTGAGGGCGAGGACGAAAACGCCGCGTCCGGTTTCCGCCGCAAGGTCCAGCGCCGGGCGGAGCGATTCAAAACCCAGGTAGGGGCTGAGCGTCACCGAGTCGGCCGCCAGGGGTGAGCCGTCGCGCAGCCAGGCGTCCGCGTAGGCGGCCATGGTGGATCCGATGTCCCCGCGCTTGGCGTCGGCAATCGTCAGTACCGACTCGTCGCGGGCGGCGGCCAGGAGCTCTTCCAGCACAGCCATGCCCGCCGAGCCGTGCCGCTCGAAGAGCGCCACCTGAGGCTTGACCGCGGCAGCGAGGGAAGCCACCGCCTCCAAAACGGTGAGCGAAAAACTCCTCAGCCCGGCGGCGTCGTCGTCCAGTCCCCAGCTCTTCAGCAGTGCGGGGTGCGGATCAATTCCGACGCAGAGGGGGCCACGGGCGGCCATGGCGGCACCCAGCCGGGAGCCGAATGACTCCCGGCCGGTGCCGGATACCTGCCCGGCGGCGGATACCTGCTCAGGCATTCTGCAGGGCCGCCTTCTGCGATTCAGCCAGGGCGGCGGCGTGCTCCTGCAGGCTGGTGACCGACCATTCGTAGGTGCGCATGGCCTCGATGGCCTGGACCGCGGCGTTGAACTCGGCCACCGTGGTGATGCAGGGAATGCCGATGGACGTGGCCGCGGCGCGCAGCTCGTAGCCGTCGCTGCGGGCCTCGCCGCCGGACGGCGTGTTGAAGACCATGTCGATCTCGCCGGCAACCACCAGGTCGGCGATGGTGCCCTCGCCTTCGGCGCTGCTGCCTTCGGCGACCTTGCGGACCGGCGTGGCCTGGATGCCGTTGCGGCGCAGGACATCGGCGGTGCCGCCGGTCGAGACGATTTCGAAACCGAGGTCCGAGAGCCGCTTGACGCCCATTATGACGGAGCGCTTGTCGCGGTTGGCCACGGAGACGAAGACCTTGCCCTCGGTGGGCAGCGCGTTGTTGGCGCCGGCCTGGCTCTTGGCGAAGGCGGTGTCGAAGTGCTTGTCGATGCCCATGACCTCGCCGGTGGAACGCATTTCCGGGCCGAGGAGGGAATCCACGACCTTGCCTTCGAGGGTCCGGAAGCGGCTGAAGGGCAGGACTGCTTCCTTGACGGCCACCGGCGCGTCCAGCGGCAGCGTGGATCCGTCGCCGGACTCGGGCAGCATCTTGTAGGCGCTGCGGAGCTGGTTGATGGTCACGCCGGTGCCGATCAGGGCCGCGGCCTTGGCCATCTGGACGCCCGTTGCCTTGGACACGAACGGAACCGTGCGGGATGCGCGGGGGTTGGCTTCGAGGACGTACAGGACGTCCGAGGCCAGCGCGAACTGGATGTTGATCAGCCCCCGCACGCCCACGCCTTCCGCGATGGCGCGGGTGGCGGTGCGCACGCGCTCGATGACGTTGCTGCCCAGCGTGATGGGCGGCAGGACGCAGGCGGAGTCGCCGGAGTGGATGCCGGCTTCCTCGATGTGCTCCATTATGCCGCCGAGGTACATGTCGGTGCCGTCGAAGAGGGCGTCGACGTCGATCTCGACGGCGTCCTCGAGGAAGCGGTCGATCAGGACCGGGTGGTCCGGGGTGATCTCGGTGGCGTTGGCGATGTAGCGGGAGAGGTTGGCTTCGTCGTAGACGATTTCCATGCCGCGGCCGCCCAGGACGTAGGACGGGCGGACCAGCACGGGGTAGCCGATTTCGTCGGCGATCTTCTTGGCGTCCTCGAAGGACACGGCGGTGCCGTTCTTCGGGGAGACGAGGCCTGCCTTGTCCAGGACCCGCGCGAACGCTCCGCGGTGCTCTGCCAGGTCGATGGCTTCCGGGGAGGTGCCGAGGATCGGAACCCCGGCGTCGGCGAGCTGCTGTGCGAGCTTCAGCGGGGTCTGGCCGCCGAGCTGGACAAACACGCCCATGACGCCGCCGGTCCGCTCCTCAGCCGCGATGACCTCCAGCACGTCCTCGAGCGTCAGCGGCTCGAAGTACAGGCGGGTGGAGATGTCGTAGTCGGTGGAGACGGTTTCCGGGTTGCAGTTGACCATGACGGTCTCGTAGCCGGCCTTGCGCAGTGCCATGGAGGCGTGCACGCAGGAATAGTCGAACTCGATGCCCTGGCCGATCCGGTTGGGCCCGGAGCCCAGGATGAGGATGGACGGCTTGGAGTGCAGGGCCACCTCGTCCTCTTCGTCGTACGCCGAGTAGTGGTACGGGGTGTAGGCGGCGAATTCGGCGGCGCAGGTGTCCACCGTCTTGTAGACCGGGCGGATGCCGAGGGCCTGGCGGACGCCGCGGACCACGGCCTCGGAGTTGTGCGTGAGCGATCCGATCTGCTCGTCCGAGAAGCCGTGGCGCTTGGCACGCTGCAGCATCTCCTTGGTGAGGGCGCCGGCCTGGCGGATCTCGCGGGAGATCTCGTTCAGCAGCTGGAGCTGGTCGAGGAACCACGGGTCGATCTTGGTGGCTTCGAACAGCTGCTCCACGGTGGCACCGCCCAGGAGGGCGCGCTGGACCTGGTGCAGGCGCTCCGTGGTGGGGCGCTTGGCCTTTTCGATGAGCTCGGCGACTTCCCATTCGGGGACGCTGCTGAAGTCCAGCTGCGAGCCCTTCTGCTCCAGGGAACGCAGGGCCTTCTGCAGGGCCTCGGTGAAGTTGCGGCCCATGGCCATCGCTTCGCCCACCGACTTCATGGTGGTGGTCAGCGTGTTGTCCGCTGCCGGGAACTTCTCGAACGCGAACCGGGGCACCTTGACCACGACGTAGTCGAGGGTGGGCTCGAAGGACGCGGGCGTCTTCTGGGTGATGTCGTTCGGGATCTCGTCCAGGGTGTAGCCGAGCGAGAGCTTGGTGGCGATCTTGGCGATGGCGAAGCCGGTGGCCTTGGACGCCAGGGCGGAGGACCGGGAAACCCGGGGGTTCATTTCGATGACCACCACGCGGCCCGTGGCGGGGTCGATGGCGAACTGGATGTTGCAGCCGCCGGTGTCCACGCCCACTTCGCGGATGACGGCGATGGCGACGTCGCGCAGCTTCTGGTACTCGCGGTCGGTCAGGGTCAGCGCGGGGGCCACGGTGATGGAGTCGCCGGTGTGGACGCCGACGGGATCGAAGTTCTCGATGGAGCAGACGACAACCACGTTGTCGTTCTTGTCCCGCATCATCTCGAGCTCGTATTCCTTCCAGCCGAGGATGCTCTCTTCGAGCAGGACCTCGCTGGTGGGGCTGTACTGCAGACCCTGGCCGACAATGCGGCGCAGGTCGTCCTCGTTGTAGGCCAGGCCGGAGCCCAGGCCGCCCATCGTGAAGGAGGGGCGGACAACCATCGGGTAGCCGAGGTCGCCGGCGGCCTCGAGCGCCTCGTCCATGGTGTGGATGATGTGGCTGCGGGCGGACTCAGCGCCGCAGCGCTCCACCACGCCCTTGAACTTTTCGCGGTCCTCGCCGAGCTCGATGGCGGCGATGTTGGCGCCGATGAGTTCCACGTTGTACTTCTCGAGCACGCCGTTCTTGTCCAGCGCGATAGCGGTGTTCAGCGCAGTCTGGCCGCCCAGGGTGGGCAGGACGGCGTCCGGACGCTCCTTGGCGATGATCTTCTCCACCACCTCGGGGGTGATGGGCTCGATGTAGGTGGCGTCCGCGAACTCGGGGTCGGTCATGATGGTGGCCGGGTTGGAGTTCACCAGGATGACCCGCAGGCCCTCCTCCTTGAGGACGCGCAGCGCCTGCGTGCCGGAGTAATCGAATTCGGCGGCCTGGCCGATGACGATGGGTCCGGATCCGATGACCAGGACGCTCTTCAGGTCTGTTCTCTTGGGCATTACTTCTTGTCCTCAGTCTTGTCGGTGCCCTGCTGGGCGGCGTCGCGGTCGATCGGGTTATGCACGGAGTCCACGGGTTCCTTGGACAGGTTGGCGGTGCGGCCGTCACGGGTGCCCGCCATCAGTTCGATGAAGCGGTCGAAGAGGTAGGCGGCGTCGTGCGGGCCGGCTGCGGCTTCGGGGTGGTACTGCACGGAGAACGCGGGGATGTCCAGGCAGGCGAGGCCTTCGACGACGTCGTCGTTGAGGCTGACGTGGCTGACCTCGACGCGCCCGTAGCGCTCCTCCGGAGCCTGGGTGGCGCCGTCGAGCGGTGCGTCCACGGCAAAGCCGTGGTTCTGGGAGGTGATCTCCACCTTGCCGGTGCGGCGGTCCATGACAGGCTGGTTGATGCCGCGGTGGCCGTAGCGGAGCTTGTAGGTGCCGAAGCCGAGCGCCCGGCCCAGGATCTGGTTGCCGAAGCAGATACCGAAGTAGGGCAGCTTTTCGTCCAGTACTGAGCGGAGCAGCTTGACCTGGGTTTCGGCGGTGGCGGGATCTCCGGGGCCGTTGGACATGAAGAAGCCGTCCGGGTTTACGGCCTTGACGTCCTCAAGGGTGGCGGTGGCGGGCAGGACGTGGACGCGGACGCCGCGTTCGGCGAAGCGGACCGGGGTCATGGCCTTGATGCCGAGGTCGATCGCGGCGATGGTGAAACGGGGGTCGCCGTCCCAGCCGTGGTCCTTGGGTTCCACGACGTACGCCTCATCCACGCTGACCTCCTCGGCCAGGCGGGCGCCTTCCATGGGCGCGCTGGCCAGGACGGCGTCAAGGAGTTCCTTGTCGGTTGCCTGGGCTGCCTCGCCGGAGAAGACGCCGGCCCGCATGGTTTTGTGCTCCCGCAGGTGGCGGGTGATGGCGCGGGTGTCCACGCCCTGGATGCCCACGATCCCCTGCTCCACCAGTTCCTCGTCGAGGGAGCGTTCGGACCGCCAGTTGGACGGCCGGCGTGCGGCGTCCCTGACGATGTAGCCCGCCACCCAGATGCGGCGGGACTCGGCGTCCTCGCTGTTGACGCCGGTGTTGCCGATGTGCGGGGCGGTCTGGACAACCAGCTGCCGGGCGTAGGAGGGGTCCGTGATGGTTTCCTGGTACCCGGTCATGCCGGTGGCGAAGACTGCTTCGCCCAGCGCCGTTCCGGTGGCGCCGTAGCTGGTTCCGCGGAAGATGCGGCCGTCTTCGAGGACGAGGGCTGCCGGAGCGGAGGTAGTTGCTGTCACTGTATTCGCTTTCACTGCTGGGTCTGTGGCTGCTGGTGTGTTTGCTGCGGGCATATCCGTCACTGTCTTACTTTCCACTGTTGGCGCCTGCGGCCGGGGCTGAGGAGATCAATTCCTGGAGTGCCGCGTAGAGCGTGTCCTTGTCCGCGGCGCGGCGGGTGCGGAACCCGGTGTCCAGCTCGTGGGAGCCGTGCAGCCAGGTCAGCACCAGCAGGCCGTCCTTCTCGACGAACTTTCCGGCCATCCCGTTGTCCTGCCGGACGCCGCCAAGCGCGGCGGCGGGAATGTACAGCGCCGGGGCGCCGGAACGGTCGAAGAGGACGCCGTGGGTGTACACCGAGAGGGTTGCGTTGGTGCGGATGCCAAGGCCGTGCACGGCGATCCGGTCCAGCCAGTCGCCGCCGGTGGTGGTAGCAACGTACTGGCCCTCGGCCGCGGTGATCGGCTCGCCGGGTGCCGGGGGCACGGGAGGCAGCTGTTCGACGTCGGACTGGCGCTTCAGGCGGTTCCGCCAGCCGATGGCGAGCAGGACGAAGACGACGGCGATGACCGCCAGCATCGCCAGTCCGGGGAGGATTTTGTCCATCAGGCGGCGCCTGCCGGAGCGGCTGCGTACGGGTAGGGGGTGTTCAGTTCGCCGTCCAGGACGGTGGGGTGCCCCTTGAAGAACGTGGCCACCACCTTGCCGGGCAGTTCGCGCCCCTTGAACGGCGAGTTCCGTCCCATGGTGGCCATCCGGTACGGGTCCACAGTCCAGCGTGCCGCGGGGTCCACCAGGATGACGTTGGCGGGCTCCCCTGCCTCCAGCGGACGGCCCTGGTCACCGAGGCGGCCGATCCTGGCAGGTGTGGTGGAGGTGACCCGGGCGAAGTCGGCCCAGCCCATTAGGCCGGTTTCGATCATGGTGTGCTGCACCACGGACAGGGCTGTTTCCAGTCCGGTCATGCCCATGGCTGCCTGCGCCCACTCGCATTCCTTGTGCTCGCTGGGGTGCGGCGCGTGGTCGGTACCCACGACGTCGATGGTCCCGTCGGCCAGCCCGGCACGCAAGGCCTGAACGTCCGCGTCGGTGCGCAGCGGCGGGTTGACCTTGAACACGGGATCGTAGCTGCGGACCAGGTCGTCCGTAAGCAGCAGGTGGTGCGGCGTGACCTCGGCGGTGACGTCGATCCCGCGTTCCTTGGCCCAGCGGATGATTTCCACCGATCCGGCGGTGGACACGTGGCAGACGTGCAGGCGCGAGCCGACGTGCTGGGCCAGCAGGACGTCGCGGGCGATGATGCTTTCCTCGGCGACCGCGGGCCATCCGGTCAGGCCCAGGACGGCTGAGACTTCGCCTTCGTTCATCTGGGCGCCGGCGGTGAGGCGGGGCTCCTGCGCGTGCTGGGCCACCACGCCGTCGAACGCCTTGACGTATTCCAGTGCGCGGCGCATCAGCACGGGGTCGTGGACGCAGATGCCGTCGTCGGAAAACATCCGGACCCGGGCACGGGAGTCTGCCATGGCACCGAGTTCGGCGAGCTGCTCGCCGGCGAGGCCCACGGTGACGGCACCGACGGGTCGCACATCCACCCAGCCGGCGGTCCGGCCGAGGGTGTAGACCTGCTCCACCACGCCGGCGGTGTCCGCAACGGGAGTGCTGTTCGCCATTGCGTGCACGGCGGTGTAGCCGCCCAGTGCCGCGGCGCGGGTTCCCGTTTCCACGGTCTCCGCGTCCTCCCGGCCCGGCTCACGGAGGTGCGTGTGCACATCAACCATGCCGGGCAGGGCCACCAGGCCGTTGGCGTCAATCACGGTGGCCCCGTCAGCGGACAGCCCCTTTCCGGTTTCGGCAATGATGCCGTCCCGGATCAGCAGATCTGCCGGTTCGCCGCCCAGGATCGAGGCTCCGCGGATCAGATAGGTTCCGGTGTTGCCTGCCATCAGTTGCTCTCCTTGGTCTGGGCGGTGCCGGCCGTGGCCAGGACCGGTTGGGCTGGTTCACGGGTGTCCCCGGAGAGCAGCAGGTACAGGGCGGCCATCCGCACGGACACGCCGTTGCGGACCTGGGCCAGGACAGTGGACCGGGGCGAATCGGCGGCAGCCGCGGAAATCTCCAGCCCGCGGTTCATGGGGCCCGGGTGCATGATGATGGTGTCCTTCATGCCGAGCCGGTCCAGCGCGCGCAGGCGGTTGTCGTCGAAGCCCCAGCGCCTCGAGTATTCCCGGGTGCTGGGGAAGAACGAGGCGTTCATCCGTTCACCCTGGACCCGGAGCATCATGACGGCGTCCACGCCCTGCGCCAGCGTGTCGTCCAGGTTGTAGCTGACCTTGCAGGGCCATTTTTCGACGCCGATGGGCAGCAGTGTGGGCGGCGCCACCAGCGTGACGTCGGCGCCGAGCGTGCGCAGGAGCCAGACGTTGGAGCGGGCCACCCGGGAATGCAGGACGTCGCCGGCGATGGCCACGCGCATCCCTTTCAAGTCGGCGCCCTCGGAGCCGGTGCCGGACAGCCGCGCCCAGTGCCGGCGCATGGTGAACGCGTCAAGCAGCGCCTGGGTGGGGTGCTCGTGGGTGCCGTCGCCGGCGTTGATGACGGCGGCGTCGATCCAGTCCGTCGCGGCCAGGCGATGGGGGGCGCCGGAGGCCCAGTGGCGGATGACGACGGCGTCCGCGCCCATCGCGGACAGGGTCTGGGCCGTGTCCTTCAGGGACTCGCCCTTGGACACTGATGATCCCTTGGCCGCGAAGTTGATGACATCCGCGGAGAGGCGCTTGGCGGCGGCTTCGAACGAGATGCGGGTGCGGGTGGAGTCTTCGAAGAAGAGGTTCACCACGGTGCGGCCGCGCAGCGCGGGCAGCTTCTTGACTTCGCGGTCGCCCACGGCCGCCATCTCTTCGGCGGTGTCCAGGATGCTGATGGCGTTGGAACGGCTAAGGTCCTGGGTGGAGAGCAGGTGCTTCACGAGCCGCCTTCGATCACTACTTCGTTGGTGGGGGCGCCGCCGGGGGGCGTGTCCGTTTCTTCGAGCCGGACCCGGACCTTCTCGGAGGAGGATGTGGGAAGGTTCTTGCCCACGTGGTCGGCGCGGATGGGCAGTTCACGGTGGCCGCGGTCGATCAGCACGGCCAGCCGGACGATGCGGGGACGGCCCAGGTCGATGAGTGCGTCCAGGGCGGCGCGGATGGTGCGGCCCGAATCGAGGACGTCGTCGATCAGGACCACGACTTTGTTGTCGATGCCGGTGCGTGGCAGTTTGGTGGGATAGGGCGGCCGGGTTCCCTGGTGGGAGAGGTCGTCACGGAACATGGTGACGTCGAGCTGGCCGACGATTGCCGCGGCATCAACAGAGCTGTCCGCGGCCGCGATTTTTTTCGGCGAGCCGGACTGCCAGCGGGTAGCCCCGGCGCGGGATGCCCAGCAGGACCAGGTCCTTGGACCCCTTGTTGGCCTCAAGGATCTCATGGGCGATACGAGTGAGCGCACGGTCAATGTCAGCCGAATTCAGGACTGTCCTGGCTGGAACCGGTGCGCTGGTGACAGAAGTCAACGCTCGTCTCCCCTTTCCCCGCCTCACAGGACGGAATTAAAAAAGGATCATGTGCGGTTCCAAAATTACCACACAGCGTTCCGCGGACCGGTGCCGGCGGAACGCGGCGATGGTCACATCCGGGGCCGCCGCGGGGTAAGGATCCTTGGACGGGCGGCACGGCACACCTAGGCTTTCGGGTATGTCGACGCATCCCCGCCAGCCATCGCCCGGGCGCCCTGAAGATCCCTACTCCGGCCCTGCCTCCCCGCTCCCCCGCCAGGCAAATCCGAGCTGGATGGGACACGTGCAGCCGGAGAACTACCGGCCGGCGCCGGGACACTACGGCGGGCCGGTGGAGGCGGTACTGCCGCCGCAGGTGCAGGGAACCGCGCTGCGGGCGGCACGGACCAGCGGCGGACTGCTTGGGCTGACGGTAGCCGGCGGCGCCCTCGCGTTCCTCAGCCTGTTCCTGGTGGTGCCCTTCCTGCTGTCCAATACGGGCACAGCCGGCTTCCTGATCGGGTTCCTGGCCTCGCTGCTGCCGCTCTCGGTGGTGCTGCTGGCCGTCTATGTCATCGACAAGTGGGAGCCCGAGCCGAAGCGGCTGCTCTTCTTCGCCTTCACGTGGGGCGCCGCGGTGTCCATCGCCGCCACCCTCCTGATCCAGCCCTTCTTCGTCCTGGCCTTCCAGTTTTCCGACATCCCGGACCTGCAGACCTACATGGCCACCGTCCAGGCGCCCATCGTGGAGGAATTCGCCAAGTCCCTGGGCCTGCTCCTGCTGCTCCTCCTTGCCCGGCGGCATTTCGACGGGCCGGTGGACGGGGTGGTGTTCGCGTTCACGATCGCCGGCGGGTTCGCATTCACCGAGAACATCCTCGATTTCGGCCGGGCCATCGCCGAATCGGCCAGCCCGGCCAGCGAGTTCGCCGAGGTGTTCTTCCTGCGGGGCGTGATGTCGCCCTTTGCCCATGCCATCTTCACTGGCACGACAGGGCTGATCATGGGTTTCGCTGCCCGGCGCTGGCATGCGGGGGCTTCCGTGGCGGCGTTCATTGTGGGGCTGCTGCCTGCCATGTTCCTGCATAACCGCTGGAACAGCATGGGCCAGGGTTTCCTGCTGGACTATGTCTTTGTCCAGGTGCCCATCTTCTTCCTGGCTGTGGCGGGGATCGTCCTGCTGCGCGTTGCCGAGAAGAGGCTGACGCGGCAGCGGCTGCTGGAATACTCCGCTGCCGGCTGGTTCACCCCGGCCGAGGTGGAACTCCTGGCCACGCTCGGGGGCCGCCGCACCGTGCTGAACTGGGCCGGCAGCTATGGCCGGAAACGGCAGATGAAGGAATTCCTGAAGGCGGCCACCCGGCTGGCCAACACCCGCCAGCGGATCCTCAGCGGCCGTGACGTCCCGCTGCACCAGGCTGAAGAGCGGCAGCAGCTGCAGCACATCCTGGCCCTCCGCGCAGCGGTGGCGTCGTAAAGGCCGGTACGAACACGGCGCCCAGGGCCAGCGGGCAGGCTGTCAGGCCAGCCAGCGCCACCAGCGTGACGGCCCGGGTCCGGCACCGGTTCCGGTTCCGGCGCTTCGCCCAGGGCCAGTGCGGCCTCGACGATGTCATCCGCAGTGAGCGTCATGACGGCCTCACGATCGAGCTCGTCGAGACTTAGTTCCTTGTCGCGCGAGAGCCTCAGCGCTTGGCGGTTGAGCGCCTGCTCGAACAGTGTGCGGGCGAACCGTGCGTTGCCGGAGTCCTCGCTCGCGTGCAGGCCGGTGAAGATGCGGCGCAGCATCTCGTCCGCCCCCGGCTCCAGCGTGTACTCATGCTGGGCCAGCATCTGGTGGAAGATCGTCTGGAGTGCCTCGACAGAGTAATCGGGAAACGTGATCTCGCGGGCGAACCGGGAGCGCAGGCCGGGGTTCGAGAGCAGGAAGGACTCCATCAGCCGCGGATACCCCGCCACGATCACCACCAGGCGGTGGCGGTGGTCCTCCATCCGCTTGAGCAGGACCTCGATCGCCTCGGGCCCGAAATCCATCCGGCCGTCCTCCGGGGCCAGCGCGTAGGCCTCATCGATGAACAAAACGCCGTCCAGCGCACGCCGGATCACCCGGTCTGTCTTGATGGCGGTCGCGCCGACATACTGCCCCACCAGGCCCGAACGGTCCACCTCGACCAGGTGGCCCTTCTGCAGCAGTCCGACCGCGCGGTACATCTCGGCCAGGAGCCGCGCCACGGTGGTCTTGCCCGTGCCCGGGTTTCCCAGGAACACCAGGTGCTGTGATGTGGCCACCTCCGGCAGGCCGTGCGCCTTACGGCGGGCCTGGACCTGGAGCAGTGCGACGAGGGCCCGGACCTGTTCCTTCACGGTCTCCAGTCCGACCAGCGCGTCGAGCTCGGCCTGCACCTCGGACAACGGACGGGCGGGCCCGGGCTTCGGGCCGATGAGATCACCGACGAGGTCGTCGACGCGCTCCGAACCGGGCAGCTTGAGCTGATCGGCCAGATGGCCGATGGTTTCGCGCAGGTCGTCGAGCGGATGGCGGCTGGGAGCCATGCATCCACTGTAGTACGCGATTCCCGGCCGCGGTTCAGCGCTGCCTCCGAGGCAACGAATTGCCCTTAAACAGGAAACTGCTCCCCGTCAGCCGGAACTGAATTTTCAGTCCAACTTTCGGGGAGCAGTTCACGCTGTTCGTGGGGGCCGGCCCGTAAGGCATGTTGAGCCTGGCGCGGCTGCTAGGCGAGCAGCGACGGCTTCAGCTGCTGCAGGCGGCCCAGGAGCCCGTTGATGAACTGGGGCGACTCATCGGTGGACAGCGTCTTGGCCAGCGCCACGGCCTCGCTGACCGCCACACCGTCCGGGACGTCGTCGTTGTAGAGCAGTTCCCAGGTGCCGATGCGCAGGATGGCCCGGTCCACGGAAGGCATCCGCTCCAGGCTCCAGCCCTGGGAATAGGTCTCCAGGAACTCGTCGATCGCGGCCTGCTGCGACACCACGCCCTCGACAATTTCCACGGTGTACGGATTGACGATCTGGTCAGTCTTTTCCCGGCGCGCCCGCAGGACGTCGAAGGGTGAGACCGAGCGCTGCTCGGCCTCGAAAAGAACATCCAGTGCCCTGCTGCGGGCTTTCCGCGTGCGCTCACTACTCAGAGACCCGGCCGAGGTAGCTGCCGTCGCGGGTGTCCACCTTGACCTTGGTGTTGTTCTCGATGAAGAGCGGGACCTGGATCTCGTAGCCGGTTTCCAGGGTGGCCGGCTTGGTGCCTGCCGAGGAGCGGTCGCCCTGCAGGCCCGGCTCGGTGTAGGTGATTTCCAGCACGACGCTCGGCGGCAGTTCGATGTACAGCGGGGTGCCGTCGTGGATGGCGATGTTGACCATCTGGTTCTCGAGCATGAAGTTGGTGGCGTCGCCAACGGTGGCTCCGGAGACCGTGATCTGGTCGTAGTCGGAGGTGTCCATGAACACGAAGTCGGCACCATCCTGGTAGAGGTACTGGTAGTCGCGGCGGTCCACGGTGGCGGTCTCGATCTTGAGGCCGGCGTTGAACGTCTTGTCCACAACCTTGCCGGACATCACGTTCCGCATCTTGGTCCGCACGAAGGCGCCACCCTTACCCGGCTTGACGTGCTGGAATTCGATGACGTTCCAGAGCTGGCCCTCGAGCTTAAGGACCGTTCCGTTCTTGATGTCGTTAGTGGTTGCCACTGGTTTCCTCTGGTTTCTCTGTCTGGCAGGTTGGTCAGACGTTCTATGCCGGCCGGGCAGGCCAGACGGCCCGCCGGCGCGTGTTTGTCAAAAATCGCGCGGTTCGGAAAAAATCCAAGAACCATTCTACCGGTAATCCGCCGGCAGGTTTCCCCGGAGCGGGGCGGGGGCAGTTCAGCAGGCCAGTTCCAGGACGTCCCGCGCCCGCTGGAGGGCCACCGTGGACGAGTAGATCAGGGCCGCGTCAGCCGATTCCGCCACCCGCAGGTCGAGTGCGCGGGTGAAGGATTCCACCGCCGCGGACGTCTGGCCTGCGCTGTACTGGGTCTTGCCCAGGAACTGCAGCACGAGTGCTTCGCGGGGTGTTCCCTGCACCTCGCTGAGGAGCTGGCGGAAGAGCTCAACCGCGCGGTCCGGGCGGTTGGAGACCCGGAGCACTTCGGCTTCGAAGGCGCGCAGCCGGAAGGACTCCGGATCCCGGAACCGTGCTTCAGCGAGAAGCTCGGCGGCTTCGGAGGCGTGGCCTTCCACCAGCAGGACAAAGATATGGTCCGCGGGGTCGGTGGACGCGGCCAGTGCTTCGCGGCAGGCATCCTCGTTCACGATTGCCGGCAGCAGTGTTTCCGGATTGATCCTGATCCCGGGGAAGCCGGCCTCCGGCCAGTCTGCTGTTCCCGTCATGCCGCCCGCCATCAGGAGGCAATCTCCTGGTAGGCGGCGAACAGGAGCGAGGTATCCGGAACGTCCAGGATTCCCGGCTTCGCCACTCCGTCGAGCACGACGAACCGCAGCAGGTCACCGCGCGATTTCTTGTCCCGGCGCATACCGTCCAGCAGGCCCTGCCACCGGTCGCGGCGGTACGTGACGGGCAGGCCCAGCCCTTCCAGGATGGTGCGGTGCCGGTCTGCGTCGGCGTCACTGAGCCGTCCCACGCTGCGCGCCAGTTCGGCGGCGAACATCATGCCCACGGACACGGCCGCGCCGTGCCGCCAGGAGTAGCGTTCCACCAGTTCGATGGCGTGGCCAAGGGTGTGCCCGTAGTTGAGGATCTCCCGCAGACCGGACTCCTTCAGGTCCTCGGAGACTACCTTTGCCTTGACGGCGATGGCCCGCTCGATCAGTTCCCGGATGGCCTCGGAGTGCGGGTCAACAACAGCCGCGGTGTCCCGCTCCACCAGGTCCAGGATGGCGCGATCGGCGATGAAGCCGCACTTGATGACCTCAGCCATGCCGGAAATGATTTCGTTCCTGGGCAGCGTGTCCAGGGTGTCCAGGTCGGCCAGGACCGCCGCCGGCGGGTGGAAGGCGCCCACCAGGTTCTTGCCCTCGGCGGTATTGATGCCGGTCTTCCCACCCACGGAGGCGTCCACCATGCCGAGCAGGCTGGTGGGCATGTGGATGACCTTTACCCCGCGCAGCCAGGTGGCAGCCACAAAGCCAGCCAGGTCAGTCACGGCACCGCCACCGACGGCCACAATGGCGTCGGAACGGGTGAAATCGTTCTGGCCAAGGACCTGCCAGCAGAAGGCGGCAACCTGGATGTGCTTGCCCTCTTCCGCGTCCGGGATTTCGGCTGTCAGGGCGGTGAAACCGGCCTCGGCCAGTTCGTCGCGGACCGTGTCCCCGGTGAGGCGCAGGGCGCGCGGGTGGATGACGAGCACGCGCCGGACACGCTCACCCAGCCGCCCGGGAAGTTCACCGAGCAGGCCCCGCCCTACGACGACGTCGTAATTGTCGGCGGCGGATTCACCGGTGACTTTGATCACTGTTGATGAAGTGTTCACTGTTCAACTTCCTGTTTGGCAGCTGCGTAGGTCCGCAGTGCTGCTTCGAGCCGTTCGCCCAGTTCGGCAACCGAACCGTGGCGAACGTCCAGGGTGATATCTGCAAGCCGTTCGTAGACGGGCTTGCGGGTGGCGAACATGGCCGTCCAGCGGCCCATGGCGTCCCCGGCCAGCAGCGGACGCCCGGAGTTGCGGGCGATGCGGCTGGCGACAGTTTCGGCATCGCATTCCAGGTACACCACGGTGCAGCGGCTGATCAGCTGCTGGGTTCCGGAGTCGAGGACTGCACCGCCGCCGAGTGAGATGACCGTCGCGGTTCCCTGCGCAGCTTCGACGGCGGCGGCGACTGTCCGGGCTTCGATTTCCCGGAAGGCATGCTCGCCGCGGCCGGCGAAGATCTCGGCGATGGAGCCGTGCCCGGCGACAATGACGGCGTCGGTGTCAACGAAGGGGGCATGGAGCTGCTGGGCCAGCTGCTGCCCGATGGCCGATTTGCCCACGGCCATGGGACCGATCAGGACAATCGGCCGGTCGCCGACTGGACCTGTATTGCTGCGGTGCGGCACTACTGGCCGATCGAGTCCAGGGACGCCGGAATGCTGTCCAGGTAACCCTTGATGTTGCGGGCGGTCTCGGCCACGGAGTCGCCGCCGAACTTCTCGGCGACGGCTTCGGCCAGGACCAGGGCCACCATGGCTTCGGCCACGACCCCTGCGGCGGGGACGGCACAGACGTCCGAGCGCTGGTGGTGCGCCTTCGCGGGCTCGCCGGTGCTGACGTCGATGGTCTTCAGGGCGCGGGGCACGGTGGCGATCGGCTTCATGGCAGCACGGACGCGCAGGACGTCGCCGATGCTCATGCCGCCTTCGATGCCGCCGGCGCGGTTGCTGGCGCGGACGATGCGGCCGGCGTCGTCGCGGACAATTTCGTCGTGGGCGGCTGAACCGCGGCGCGCGGCGGTGCGGAAGCCGTCACCGACCTCCACTCCCTTGATGGCCTGGATGCCCATGAGGGCCGCGGCGAGCCGGGAGTCGAGGCGGCGGTCCCAGTGCACGTAGCTGCCCAGTCCCGGGGGAAGGCCGTAGGCAAGGACTTCCACCACGCCACCAAGGGTTTCGCCTTCCTTGTGGGCGGCATCCACTTCGGCCACCATGGCGTCGGAGGTTTCGCGGTCGAAGCAGCGCAGCGGATCGGCGTCGAGAGCGATGACGTCGGCGGGTACAGGCAGCGGACGGCCTTCCGGAACCGTCACGCTGGCGATGGACACAGTGTGGCTGACCAGTTCGATCCCGAGGTGCTTGAGGAACCGCGCCGCGACGGTGCCCATGGCCACGCGCGTGGCGGTTTCGCGGGCGCTTGCTCGTTCCAGCACGGGACGTGCCTCGTCGAAGCCGTACTTCTGCATGCCGGTGAAGTCGGCGTGCCCCGGGCGGGGGCGGGTGAGCGGGGCGTTGCGGGCCTGGTCGGCGAGCAGTGCGGGGTCCACGGGGTCCGCGGACATGATCTGCTCCCACTTGGGCCATTCGGTATTGCCCACCTGGATGGCCACGGGGCCGCCCTGGGTGATGCCGTGGCGGACGCCACCGAGGATGGTGACAACGTCCTGCTCGAACTTCATGCGCGCGCCACGGCCGTAGCCCAGCCGGCGGCGTGCCAAGGAGTCTGCGATGTGCCCGCTGGTGATTTCCACACCGGCGGGGACGCCTTCAATAATTCCCATCAGAGCCGGACCATGGGATTCACCGGCAGTCAACCAACGCAACATATCTTCCATCCTGCCACGAGGGGCGGTTACAAAGCCCGTCGGGGAAGGCCGACTGAGGCGCACATCACATCTATGACGGCCGCATTGACGTCATCGCCGCGGCGGGTAAATAGGCGTACCTGTTCCACTGCCTGGTACAGCAGCATCTCGAGGCCGGGACCACGGTGCCGCCGCCCGTCTGCCACACCGAGGCAACCAGGCTGGGCCAGGGATCGTAGGCAACATCCAGCAGTACACCGGGGGTTGCGGTCTTCAGCTCCGCGATTTCGGACGCGAGGCCATCCGCGGCCCGCGGCGGCAGGGTGGAGATGACGACGTCGGCGGCTGCCGTGGGGTGCGCGGCGTCCGCCAGGCGGCGGATGTCCAGGTCCATCCCCAGGCTTGCGGCGGCGGAGCGTACCTCGCCCGTCCTGGAGGTGTCCCGGACGAAGACCTGGACGTGGTCCGTCCCAAGTTCCTTCAGCGCGGCGATGGCAGAGGCGGCTGTTCCGCCGCCGCCAAGGATGACGGCGGCAGGAGCTGTTCCCGTCCCTGCATGCCGGAGGGCGTTAACGATCCCGGCAACATCGGTGTTGGATCCCACGATCTTCCGGCCGCCGTCGTGGTCTTCGAAGGACACCGTGTTGACCACGCCCAGCGTCCGGGCCACGCCGCGCACCTCGTCCACCTCGTTAAGCATGGCCGTTTTCAGCGGCATGGTGACCGACAGTCCGCGCCAGCCGGGCTGGTCGCGGATCTGCCGCATCAGCGATGGCAGCAGCTCTTCTGTGACGTCGATGGCCGTGTAGCTGATCCCGATCCCCAGCCGCGTGTAGGCCGCGTGGTGCAGTGCCGGTGACTTCGAGTGGCTGATCGGGTGGCCGAGGACGGCAGCCCGCAGGCTCATGCGCAGCGGCCCGCGTTGGCCATGCACCACGCGTTGTACTGCTCAACGTAGACGTTGTGCTCCGCCAGGGTGCGGGAGAACTTGGTCTCCTTGGTGTCCAGGTTGATGGTCACCCAGTACAGGTAGTCATTGGTCTTGGGCCTCGCGGCGGCGTCGATGGCTGTCTTGCCGGGCGATCCAATGGGACCTGGCGGCAGTCCCGGATTGGCGTAGGTGTTGTACGGGTTGGACTTGTCCTGGCGCTGTTCGTCGGTGAAGTTGTAGCTCTTGGTGCCCAGGCCGTAGGTCACGGCGGAGTCCACTTGGAGGAAGCCGTTGGTCTGATCGTTGGGCTTCAGCCGGTTGTAGATGGCACCGGCCACATCGCCGTACTCGGCCTGGCCGCCCTCGGCCTGCACGATGCTGGCCACGATCACGGCCTCGTACTGCTTGGCCGGATCGGTGATTCCCTGCGACACAAGTTCGTCAGTTGTGATCTTGACGAGCGACTGGAGGATCTCCTTTGCCGGGGTCCCGAGGGGGAAGCGGTGCTCCCCCGGCGCCAGGTAGCCTTCCAGGTTCTTCGCGTTGGCGGGCAGCCCGAACTGTGCGGGCTGGTTGCTGAGTGCCTGCAGGTCCTGGATCGAGATCCCGGACCCCTCGGCGATCGCCTCCAGGGATTCGTTGACGCGCAGGCCGGCGCTCAGGGCGAAGTAGATGACCTTTGCCTTGTCCTGGCCAAGGAGGACATCCACGGCGTCGCTATTCTTCATTTCGGACCGGAAGGTGTAGTCGCCGGGCGACAGGGTCCCCCCCGAAGCCGCGAACGCCTGCAGGAAAGTGTCCGCGTTGGCCACCACGCCCTTGCTCTCAAGGTCGACAGCGACGGAGCGGGTGCCTTCGCCGTTGTCCACGGTTACCTGGACTTCCCCCGTTCCCGGGCCCGGGAAGTCGCTGGGCTTGTCGCTGCCGAGGAGGGGCTTGAGGAACTGTGCGCCGACGGCCACGGCAGTGACGAAAACGGCAAGGGTCAGGAAGAGTGCCAGCAGCCGGCGCCGGCGCCGGACCTTCTTGGAGGGCCTGGGCACTACCTGCGCCGCCGTGGAGCCGGCCAGCAGGCCGTGGTGGCCGCCGTCGTCATGGTGCTCGTCATCGTGGTGCCCGGCGTCATGGTGCCCGGCGTCATGGTGGATGCCGTGGTGGGCGTCGTCGGGGTGGACGTCATGGTGGTAAGCCTCGTCGTGGTAGGCCTGCCCGTGGTCCAGGTCGTCCCGGTAGCCCTGGTCTTCCCGGTAGCCGTGCGCGGGAACATGGACCTGGTTCAGGTGTTGGGTGGCGGGTGCATGCTGCCGGCCCACCAGCGCAGGCTCGTCATGGACGGCGTGCACGTCGTCCTCATGCACATCGTCCTCATGCACGGCGTCGCCGTGGTGTTCTGCGGGAGAGGCGTCCTGGATGGACGGAGGCATCGCGGGAGGAGCCGGCACCGGCTCTTCAACCTGGGCAGGTCCCGCCGCCTGCACCGGAGCGGCCGGCGCAGGAACAGCCGGCGGCGCAGGAACAGCGGGCGGGGCCGAAACAGCGGGAGGTTCGGCGGGCGGCGGCGGCACGTCATGCCCGGTCTCATACGCCTGCTCGGGAACAGTGCCCTGGCCGCCGGTGTTGAGGCTTTTTTTCCCGTGCCCGGATTTCCTTGCGGGTCAGCGGCCTCGCCGTCCCGCCGTCAAGCGGGCCGGAAGCGTCGTCAATGTTGGCAGGGCTCACTGTTGCCTTCCATTATCTGAAAATCGGGTCGTGTCCCCCGAAGTGCCGGGGACGGACGCGTCCACCCCGCCGGCACCCTGGTCCACGGACGGGGATGGCGCTGTCACGCGTGAGCCGACATCCGCTCCCCTGGCTTTCTGCATGTCGATGGCGTGCTGGAGAATCCCTGCCGCCGCGACCTGATCCACTACTTTACGGTGATTCCTGCTGCTCATGCCAGCTTCGTGGAGGTTGCGGTGGGCCGTGACGCTGCTGAGCCGCTCGTCCACGAGGTTGACCGGCACGTCCTGATTGCGGCCAGCCAGCTCGGCAACCAGCAGTTCCGCGTAGTCGCCGGCCATCCGCGCAGACGAGTGTTCCTCGCCTTTCATCGTCCTGGGGAGCCCGACAAAAACCTGGACGGCACCGAGCTCCTCCACCAGCCTCGCAATGAGCTTGACGTCGGAGTTCTTTTTCGCGTTCCGGTCCAGCGTCTTGTAGGGCGTGGCGAGGATCGAGTCCCGGTCGCAGATGGCCACCCCGACCCGGACGGTGCCGACGTCCACCCCCAGTTTCACGCCCTGGGGGTAGCCGCCGGCAGCTGCAGGATTGGTCATGGCAGTGTTAGCGCCGTTCGACGGCGTCGACGACGGCTGCCAGGGCGGCGCCCACCTTGCCGGCGTCGGTTCCGCCGCCCTGGGCGACGTCGTCCTTGCCGCCACCGCCACCGCCGAGGATCCCGGCAGCCACGCGCACCAGGGCACCTGCCTTCACGCCGGCGCCGCGCGCTGCCTCGTTGGTGGCCACCAGGATAACGGGACGGTCGTTGGCCACACCGGCCACGGCCACGGTGGCCGGGGCGGAGCCGAGCCTGTTCCGCAGGTCCAGGGCCAGGCCGCGCAGGTCGTCGGCGCCGCTGACCATGCCGGCGTCGTGGGCGATCACGCTGACACCGGCGGCGTCCCGGACGGTGTTGACCAGCTGGGCGGCCGCTGCCGCCAGCTGCTCCTTGCGCAGGCGCTCGAGTTCCTTCTCGGTCGCCTTGAGCTTGGCAAGGGTGGTGGCGATCCGGTCAGCCAGCTGCCCTGACGGAACCTTCAGCATCTCGGTGAGTTCCGTCACCAGGGCCCGCTCCGCGGCCAGGTGCCGGAAGGCGTCCATGCCAACGAAGGCCTCAACACGGCGGTTTCCCGAGCCGACGGACTGTTCGCCAAGCAGGGAAAGGCTGCCGATAAGGGACGTGTTGGCGACGTGGGTGCCGCCGCAGAGCTCGCGGGACCAGGCGCCGTCGATCTCCACAACGCGGACTTCGCTGCCGTAGTTCTCGCCGAAGAGCGCCATGGCGCCCATGGCCTTGGCTTCAGCCAGCGCCATCACCTTGGTTTCCACCGCGTAGTTGTTGCGGATGGCGAGGTTGGAGACTTCCTCGATTTCGGAGCGGGTGGCAGTGCTCAGGCCCTCGCCCAGGCGAAGTCGAAGCGCAGGTAGCCGGCCTTGTTGAAGGAACCGCGCTGGGTGGCTTCGGCCCCAGGATCTGGTGCAGGGCGGCGTGCACGATGTGCGTGGCCGTGTGCGCCTGCTCAGCGGCGTGGCGGCGTTCACGGTCGACGGCGGCGCGCACCAAGGCGTCGGCCGGGATTTCGCCCTCGCGGACGATCGCCTTGTGCACGCTCAGTCCCTTGACGGGGCGCTGGACGTCCAGGACCTCAACGACGAAGCCGTCACCGGTGATCAGGCCGGTGTCTGCCGCCTGGCCGCCTGCCTCGGCGTAGAACGGCGTCTCGCTGAGCACGAGCTCGATCTCATCGCCGGTGGCCGCGTGAGCCACCCGCTGCCCGCCGTGGATGATGCCACGGACCCGTGACTCGCCGTCGAGCTCGGTGTAGCCGGTGAAGACCGTTTCGCCTTCGCCGAGCAGTTCCTGGAACGCGGAGATGTCCGCGTGCCCGCCCTTCTTGGCCTTGGCGTCCGCCTGGGCACGCTTGCGCTGTTCCTGCATGAGGCTGCGGAATTCGGCCTCGTCAACCTTCAGCCCGGCCTCCTCGGCCATTTCCAGCGTCAGGTCGATCGGGAAGCCGTAGGTGTCGTGCAGGGTGAAGGCGTCCTCGCCGGAGAGCGGCTTGCCGGCGGCCTTGGACGCAACGACGGCTTCTTCCAGCCGTGCGGTGCCGGAGGCGATGGTGCGCAGGAAGGCCTTTTCTTCGGCGTAGGCGATCCGGCTGATCCGGTCGAAGTCGGTCTCCACCACCGGGTACACGCCCTTCATGGCGTCGCGGGACGCGGGCAGGAGTTCGGGCAGGCAGGCCTGCTCGACGCCGAGGAGCCGCATGGCGCGGACGGCGCGGCGGATGAGCCGGCGCAGGACGTAGCCGCGTCCCTCGTTGGACGGGACCACGCCGTCGGCGATCAGCATGAGGGCGGACCGGATGTGGTCGGCCACCACGCGCATGCGGACGTCGTCCGTGTGGTGCGGATCGTCATCGGACTCGGCGGAGGTGTACTCCTTGCCGGACAGTTCGGCTGCCTTGTCGATGACGGGACGGACCTGGTCGGTCTCGTACATGTTCTCGACGCCCTGCAGGATCATTGCCAGGCGTTCCATGCCCAGGCCGGTGTCGATGTTCTTCTTGGGCAGGTCGGCGACGATGTCGAAGTCCACCTTCGAGCGGACGTTGTCGATCTGGTACTGCATGAACACAAGGTTCCAGATCTCGACGTAGCGGTTGTCGTCCGCTTCGGGGCCGCCCTCCACGCCGTAGGCGGGGCCGCGGTCGTAGTAGATCTCCGAGCAGGGACCTGCCGGGCCGGGCTGGCCGGTGTGCCAGTAGTTGTCCGACTTGCCCATCTTCTGGATGCGCTCTGCGGGGACGCCCGTGTTCTTCAGCCACAGGTCCTTCGCCTCGTCGTCCTCCTCGTAGACCGTGACCCAAAGGCGCTCGGGCTCAAGGCCGTACCCGCCGTCGTCAACGCTGCTGGTAAGCAGCTCCCAGGCGTACTTGATGGCGTCTTCCTTGAAGTAGTCGCCAAAGGAGAAGTTGCCGCACATCTGGAAGAACGTGCCGTGCCGGGCGGTCTTGCCCACTTCCTCGATATCGCCGGTGCGGATGCACTTCTGCACGCTGGTGGCGCGGGAGTAGGGGGCTTCTTCCCGGGCGGTGAGGTAAGGAATGAACGGCACCATGCCGGCAACCGTGAACAGCAGCGAGGGGTCGCTGGAGACCAGCGACGCGGAGGGAACCGCCGTGTGGCCCTTGCTGACAAAAAAGTCCACCCAGCGCTTTGTGATCTCCTGCGACTTCATGAGCTGTTTACTTACCCTTCTTGGTCCGCGCACCGGCGCGGATAGTTCGTTCAGTTGGCAGGAGTCCGGGGACGGACCCTGCCGGTGTTGTTCCGGCCGGCGACGGCCGGTTGCCTGCCGGTCAGTGGCGGGCGGCTTCGGCCTCGACGCCCAGGGCGGCGCGAAGGTCCGTTTCCCGTTCGCGCATGCCGTCGCGGACGGCGTCGGCGAATTCGTACACGCCGTCAGCCAGCCGGCCGACCGCGCGGTCGAGGCCTTCCGGCCCAGGCTGGACTGCGCTTCACTTACTTTGCGGAAGGCGATGATCCCGATCGCGACGCCGATTCCCATCCAGACAAGTCGTTTCATTTCCGGTTCTTTCTGGATCTAGCGGCTGCGGCGGCCGGCAGCGGGCTTCTTGCGGTTGGACAGCGCGGTGCGCACACCGTAGCTGAACGCCGCCACCTTGATGAGCGGCGACCCTACCGTGGCGGCAACCAGGGAGGACAGCGCGGAGAGGTTCGCGGACGCGTCGGAGACGTTGGACGAGATGCCGTCCACCTTCTTGAGCTGCTGGTTGGTGGTGGAGACCGTGGCGGTGACCTCATCCATCAGGGGCGTGGCGCCGTCGCTGATGGACCTGATGGCCGTCCGCACCTCGTCAAACACCTTCCCAAGTTTCAGGATGGGCACGGCAAGCAGCAGCACCAGGAGCGCAAATACCCCGGCAGCGATCAGGCCGGCGATATCGCCACCAGACATAGACGTTCATCTCCTCGAATTCTGTGGTTTGGTCCATCTTGCGCGCGCCCAGGAAGCGCGTTCTTGCAGATGTCCCCCAAGTACCTTACATACAAAGAAGCCCGCGGCGCTTGCCACGGGCTTCTTTGGATACGCTGCTTGGGATTAGCGTGCGTAGAATTCGACGACGAGCTGCTCTTCGCAGGTCACCGGGATTTCGGAGCGCTTGGGGCGGCGGACCAGGCGGGCCTGCAGTGCCTCGAGCTTGACGTCCAGGTAAGCGGGGACGGCAGGCAGGACGTCGCGGTGGGCGCCGGCTGCTGCGACCTGGAGCGGAACCATGGTTTCGCTGCGGCTGTGGACGTGGACCAGCTGGCCCTCGCCGACGCGGAACGACGGACGGTCAACGCGGACGCCGTCAACCATGATGTGGCGGTGCACAACCAGCTGGCGGGCCTGGGCGATGGTGCGGGCGAAGCCGGCACGCAGGACCAGGGCGTCAAGGCGCATTTCGAGCAGTTCGATGAGGTTCTCACCGGTCAGGCCCTTGGTGCGGCGGGCCTCTTCGAAGGCACGGGTCATCTGTGCTTCGCGGATGCCGTACTGGGCGCGCAGGCGCTGCTTTTCGCGCAGACGTACGGCGTAGTCGGAGTCCTGCTTCTTGCGGGCACGGCCATGCTCACCGGGGCCGTACGGGCGGCGCTCCATGTACTTGGCGGCCTTGGGGGTCAGAGCGATGCCGAGGGACCGCGAGAGGCGGGCCTGACGGCGAGCACGAGTGTTGTTAGCCACTTGTGTCCTTCCAATATCTGCGGTGTGTCAGTGTTACTGGCCTCCACGATGGAGAGCATCGGCCAACCGCTGCCTTTTGCTACTGGGCACAGGGCATAACCTACTCGAAGGAAATTCAAGGGGATTGTGCGTCCGTGCCTTGCCAGACAAACATCCATCCTACCATGGGCGACTTCCCCCGGACAATCCGCCGCAGGCGCTCCAGCCGCACCGCGATGTCCCGCTCGGCACCGTTGCCCGTCGGCCGGTAGTAGTCCTTCCCCACCAGGTCATCCGGCGGGTATTGCTGGGTGGCCACCGCGTGCGGTGCGTCATGGGCGTACTTGTAGCCCAGGCCGTGGCCCAGCTGCTTGGAACCGGGGTAGTGCGAGTCGCGCAAATGCGCCGGGATGCCGTTGCCCATGCCTGCACGGACGTCGGCGATGGCCTGGTTGATGCCCATGTAGGCGGCATTGGACTTCGGCGCCGTGGCAAGGTGGACCACCGCCTCCGCAAGGATAATCCTGCCTTCGGGCATGCCGATGAGCTGGACCGCCTGCGCCGCGGCAACGGCTGTCTGCAGCGCGGTGGGATCGGCCATGCCCACGTCCTCCGCGGCGGAGATCACGATCCGCCGGGCGACGAAGCGCGGGTCCTCCCCCGCCTCGAGCATCCGGGCCAGGTAGTGCAGCGCGGCGTCGACGTCGGATCCCCTGATGGATTTGATGAAGGCGCTGGCGACGTCGTAGTGCTGGTCGCCGGCACGGTCGTAGCGGACGGCTGCCACGTCCAGCGCCCGCTCGGTGTGCTTGAGTTCCACCTTCACCGGGCCGTCGCCGGCGGCGTCATCGGCATCGCCGAAGGCCACGCCCGCAGCCGCCTCCAGGGCGGTCAGTGCGCGCCGGGCGTCGCCGCCGGACAGCCGGACCAGGTGGGCCAGCGCCTCTTCATCGAGCTCGGCCTTGCCGTCCAGGCCGCGAGGATCCTGCACCGCCCGGACCAGGAGCCCTTCGATGTCGGCGTCGGTGAGCGGCTTGAGGGTCAGCAGCAGCGAGCGTGACAGCAGCGGGGAGACCACCGAGAACGACGGGTTTTCCGTGGTGGCGGCCACCAGGACCACCCAGCGGTTCTCGACGCCGGGAAGCAGCGCGTCCTGCTGGGCCTTGTTGAAGCGGTGGATCTCGTCCAGGAACAGGACGGTGGTGGTCTTGTAGAGGTCGCGGGCGGTGAGGGCCTCGTCCATCACCCGGCGGACGTCCTTGACCCCGGCGGTGATGGCTGAGAGCTCCACGAACTTCCGGCCCGGACCGCGGGCGATGACATGCGCCAGGGTGGTTTTTCCGGTGCCCGGCGGCCCCCAGAGGATCAGTGAACTGGGTCCTGCAGGGCCGGACGTGTCCGCTCCGGCCCCGGCAGCGAGCTGGCGCAGGGGCGAGCCCTGGCCCAGGAGGTGCTGCTGGCCGACTACTTCATCGAGGGTGCGGGGACGCATCCGGACGGCGAGCGGACCGCGCGGGGAGGCACTGCCCGCTCCCCCGGCACTCCGGCGTGCGGCAGGCGCACCGTCGTCGCCGTCGTCGTCGTTGCCCGGCCCGTGCCCGAAGAGATCTTCCACATAGATAGGCTACTTGGACCCGCCCGGCTTTCCCGCCGCCAGCCATCTCCCGAAGGATGCCGCCATGACAGCACAGAACTCCCCCGGCGTCAGGCCCCTGTCCGTCCGGACCGCCTTCGTGCCGGGGAACCGCGTTGCCGGCTGGGCTGAGCGGTTCGGTGCGTCCCATGGCGGGTACCGTCTCTCGGACGACGACGACGGGCTGCGGCTGGTGGCGGGCGACGGCGCCTCCGCACTGCTCCAGGCACCCTGGCCGGCGGACGGGCGGCCGGGCCGCGGCGCCGACGCTTTGGAACGGCTGGCCAGCCTCGCGGCGCAGCCGCGGCGGCTTGGCCTGCTCCTGGTCAGGCGCGGCGGGTACGGCATCGGCGTCGCGGCGGAAGGGGATTTGCTGGCTTCCAAGGCCGGAACCCGGTACGTCCAGGGCAGGACAGCCGCAGGGGGCCAGTCGCAGCAGAGGTTTGCCCGGCGCAGGTCCAACGAGGCGGATGCGCTGGTGGAAGCGGTGGCGCAGCAGGCCGCGGAGGTGTTCGGCCCGGAAGCCTTCGAGTATGTGGTCCCCGGCGGCGACCGGGCCCTGGCTGACCTGGTCCTCGGGCACCCTGCCTTGAGGGACTACGCGCGCCTGCCCCGGCTGCCCTACCTCGACGTCTCCGACCCGCGGCTGGCCGTGCTGAGGAAGGCGGCCGCGGACGCCTGCTCCGTAAAGGTGCAGGTGACGGACGCCCCGCCGTAGGCCAGTTCCGCCGCCGATTCGACGGTTCCTTGCCGTTTCGATGGTTCGGAGCATCGAGTGCGCAGGGAACCGTCGAAACGGTGAGCGCTAGCAGCCGGTCAGTGCGTGCCGCGGCCGTTCCTGCCGGTACAGGTAGCGGCCGGTTTCCCGGAACCCGGCCCGGGCATACAGCTCCTGGGCGGACCGGTTCGCGACGGTTACCAGCAGCCAATAGCCGTCCAGCCCCTGCACGGAACCGGCGTGGAGCAGCGCGCGCAGGACAGCAGTGCCATAGCCGCGGCCGCGTGCGTCAGGCAGCGTGGCCATGCAGTAGATGCCGCCGCGCTGGGCCGTGTCCCCACCCCGCGGGGCTGTGTCCCCAGCGGGAATGGCGAGGCGTCCGACGGCGGCCGGCCGGCCGGCGTCGTCCCTCACCAGCGCGTACAGGGACGGGCAGCCCTTGAGGATGTCCGTGGCGGTGGCGAGGGCGTCCGCGCCGCCCCGTCCGTCCACTGTCCACCACACGTTGAGCCAGTCGGCCGACGGGTCGGTGCGGATCTCCACCGAAGCTTCCGGCGTGTGAGCATCGGGCAGGGGGCCTCGGGTCATGATCAGCGTCTCGGACTGCCGGGTGAACCCTTCGGCGTCGAGGAACTCGTCGAGCGCGGCTGTCCGGGCGCCGGCGGGCACCTGGAAGATCACCGGCAGCCGGCGCGCCCTGTACCAGGCGCGCGCGTCCCGCAGCAGCGCCGGCGGCACTTCAGTACCGCCGGGATGCCGTGGCCAGATCGAGTTGGCCCGCTGGGTGACCCCGCCGGCGGCACGGAACACCCAGCCGCCGGCCGAGTGCCGTTCCATAGCTGGCCAGGCGGCGTCCATTGCTGCCTCAACATCCCAGGCAGCAGCGCCGCCGGCCGGGCCCGCATGTATGCCGGTCACACCTGTGGCCACAGGACCTCCTTCATTAATGGCAGGAGGCTCCCCGGCGCGGCCGGGAAGCCTCCTGTCATGCAGCTGGTGCGTGCTTACTTCGCGATTGCTTCAGCCTTCTTGGCCTCGGCCGGCTTGACTGCCTCAGGCTTGAAATCGACGCCGGCTTCCTTGCGCTGCTGCGGCGTGATCGGGGCCGGCGCGTCGGTCAGCGGATCATGGCCGCCGCCGGACTTCGGGAAGGCGATGACGTCGCGGATCGAATCCACGCCGGCCAGCAGGGAGACAACGCGGTCCCAGCCGAAGGCAATGCCGCCATGCGGAGGGGCGCCGTACTTGAAGCCCTCAAGCAGGAAGCCGAACTTGGTCTGCGCGTCCTCCTTGTCCAGGCCCATCAGTTCAAAGACGCGTTCCTGCACGTCGCGCTGGTGGATACGGATGGAGCCGCCGCCGATCTCGTTGCCGTTGCAGACGATGTCGTACGCGTAGGACAGTGCAGACTCGGGATCCTTGTCGAAGGTGTCCAGGAACTCGGGCTTGGGCGAGGTGAACGCGTGGTGCACGGCGGTCCACTGCCCGGCGCCGACCGCGACGTCGCCGGAAGCAACCGCGGCGGCTGCCGGTTCGAACATCGGGGCGTCGACAACCCAGCAGAAAGCCCAGTCGCTGGGGTTGATCAGGCCGGTGCGGTGGCCGATCTCCACCCGTGCCGCACCGAGGAGGGCGCGGGACGGAGTCTTCTCGCCGGCGGCGAAGAAGATGCAGTCGCCCGGCTTGGCACCGACGGCGTCGGCCAGGCCAGCGCGCTCGGCGTCCGTCAGGTTCTTGGCAACGGGACCTGCCAGCTCGCCGTCTTCCTTGTACAGGACGTAGGCCAGGCCCTTGGCGCCGCGCTGCTTGGCCCATTCCTGCCAGGCGTCCAGGGCGCGGCGGGCCTGCGAGGCGCCGCCGGGCATGACGACGGCACCGACGTACGGTGCCTTGAACACGCCAAAGTTGGTGTCCTTGAAGAACTCCGTCAGCTCGGTCAGTTCCTGGCCGAAACGCAGGTCCGGCTTGTCCGAGCCATAGCGGGCCATGGCGTCCGCGTAGGTAATCCGCTGGATGGGCGTGGGGATCTCGACGTCGATGAGGCGCCACACGGCCTGGACGATGTTCTCGCCGAGGGTGATGATGTCGTCCTGGTCAACGAAGCTCGCCTCGATGTCCAGCTGGGTGAACTCCGGCTGGCGGTCGGCGCGGAAGTCCTCGTCCCGGTAGCAGCGGGCAATCTGGTAGTACTTCTCGAAGCCGCCCACCTGCAGCAGCTGCTTGAACAGCTGCGGGGACTGCGGCAGCGCGTACCAGGAACCGGGCGCCAGGCGGGCCGGAACAGGAAGTCGCGCGCGCCTTCGGGGGTGGAGCGGGTCAGCGTGGGCGTCTCGATCTCCACGAAGCCGTCCTTGTGGAGGAGTTCGCGTGCCACCCGGTTTGCCTCGGAGCGCAGCCGGAGGTTGCGGCTGGGGCCGGGGCGGCGGAGGTCCAGGTAGCGGTGCTTCAGCCGGGCTTCCTCGCCAACCTCCACGTGCTCGTCGATCTGGAACGGCAGGGGGTCGGAGGTGTTCAGGATGACCACCTTGTCCGCCATGACCTCGATGTCGCCGGTGGCCAGGGCCGGGTTTTCGTTGCCCTCGGGGCGCTTGGACACAGTGCCGGTGACCTGCAGGACGTACTCGTTGCGCAACCCGTGGAAGACCTCTTCCTCGCGGACCACCACCTGGGCCACGCCGGAAGCGTCGCGCAGGTCCACGAATGCCACACCACCGTGATCACGGCGGCGGCCCACCCAGCCGGCCAGGGTTACGGTTTGTCCAATGTGCTCGGAACGAAGGGATCCGAGGTCATGTGTGCGCAGCACAGCACGCCTTTCTAGAGAGATCAGGGGGAAACTGTGGGAGATATAAAAGGACCGTTGCAGGAACAGTCCTGTCCGAGTTTACCCGCTGGACAGGGACCGCCGCCCCATGGCGGCCCCTGCTGCGGGCAATCCGGCTAAACGGCGGCGGGCTCCGCGCTGGCCACCTGCACCGAAAGGTCCTCCGACGGCGGCATCCAGGTTTCGGGGGCTGCCACCACCTGCTCGCCGGTTCGGATGTCCTTCACCTGGTGGGTGCCGTCGTCGTCCGTGAACCACACGAACGGGATGCCGCGCCGGTCGGCGAACTTGATCTGCTTGCCGAACTTCTCCGCCTTGGCCGCCACCTCGGTGGGGATGCCGCGGCTGCGCAGCTGGGCCGCAACATCCTGCGCGGCACCCCAGCTGTCGTCATGGGTGAGGGCCACCAGGACAGCGGTGGGGACCGAGCGTGAAGCCCTGGCCAGGTCCTGGCTGAGGATGCGGGACACCAGCCGGGTGACACCGATGGACAGGCCGACGCCGGGGAACTTCCGGTTGCCCTTCGAGGCGAGGGCGTCGTACCGGCCGCCGGAGCAGATGGAACCCAGCTGCTCGTGGCCCACCAGGACGGTCTCCACCACGGTGCCGGTGTAGTAGTCCAGGCCGCGGGCGATGCTCAGGTCTGCCAGTACCTTGCCCGGGGCACGCTGGACGGCGGCGTCGATGACCTGCTCCAGCTCATCCAGCCCCTCATCAAGCAGCTCGTTGGACACGCCGAGCGCACGCACCTGGGCCACGAAGGAAGTGTCCTCCGTCCGGATGGCGGCCAGCTGCAGTGCCTTCCGCGCCTGCTCATCCGTGGCACCCAGCTCGGACTTGAGCAGCTCGGCCACCTTCTCAGGCCCGATCTTCTCGAGCTTGTCGATGCTGCGGAGCACACCGGCGGTGTCATCCAGGCCGATGCCGCGGTAGAAGCCTTCGGCCAGCTTCCGGTTGTTGATCCGCAGCCGGAAGTCAGGGATGGGCAGCGCGCTCAACGCTTCGGCGATCACCAGGGCGATCTCGACGTCGTACCGGAACGGCAGTTCGCCGTCGCCCACCACGTCGATGTCAGCCTGGGTGAACTCGCGGGCACGCCCCTCCTGCGGACGCTCGCCGCGCCACACCTTCTGGATCTGGTACCGCCGGAACGGGAAGGCCAGGTAGCCGGCGTTTTCCACCACGTAGCGGGCAAACGGGACGGTGAGGTCGAAGTGCAGGGCCAGCGCGTGCGGGTCGGCCTTGCCCCCTTTGACCGGGTTGTCGCTGTCATCCTCCTGGAGGCGGCTGAGGCCGTACACTTCCTTGTCGATCTCGCCCTTGCGCAGCAGCTGCCCCACGGTCTCCACGGCACGGGTCTCGATCGAGGCGAAGCCGTGAAGCTCGAAAACCCGCCGCAGCGTGTCCAGGACATGAAGTTCCACCAGCCGCTCCTCGGGAAGCCACTCGGGGAATCCGGACAGGGAGGCGGTGCGTGCCATGGAAGTTCTCCTCTTAAAGCGCCGGATGCTGGCCGCTTTCCGCCCGTTGCGGGCGCCGATCGGCGGCAGTCCAGCCAGTCATGCATAAACTATGTGCGGCAGTCAGTTTATGCGTCATCGGTGTGCATCTCTAATGCGCACGGGCGGCAGGGCCCGGCCGCCAAAAAACCTGTGCTGCCGGCCCTGTTGGCCGCAGTGCAGCAGCCCGACTATGAGGAGGACCCTTGCCGGCCAGTTCACGCAGTGCCCGCGAAGCCAAACGGCGCATCCAGCAGATGGAGGCCAAGCGCGAGCTGCGGCGGGACCAGGAGAAGCGGCGCAAGCGCGACAACCTCGTGGCCGCCGGCGCCGGAACCGCCGCCGTTGTCCTCGCCGTCGTGCTCCAGCTCACTGCCTTTGCCGGCAACCCCACAGAGGATGAATTCGCTGCGGCCGAGGCCGGCCTCACCAGCCCGTCGGCTTCCGCCACTCCGTCTGCGCAGGCCACCAACGGCCCCAACATTCCGGCGGCCGATACCGCCGCCGGAAAGACGTTTACCGGCGAGCTGGTGCTGAACGGGAGCCCCCTGGGCGTAGAGCTGGACGGCACCAGCGCACCGCAGGCCGCCGCCGTCTTCAAGTCCCTCAGCGACGAGGGCTACTACAGCGGAAAAACCTGCCACCGCCTGACCACCGGCGACGCTTTCGGCGTTATGCAGTGCGGCTCCCCCACCGGCGACGGCAAGGGCGATCCCAACTACACCTGGGGTCCCTGGAAAACACCCCCGCGGACAACACCTACCCTGCCGGGACCATCGCTGTGGCCCGGACAGGCAACAACGCCTACGGCAACGGGACCCAGTTCTTCATCGTCTACAAGGACACCACCATCCCCGCGGACAGCGCCGGCGGCTACACGGTGGTGGGCAAGGTGACCTCCGGACTGGACGTGGTATCCACCATTGCCGCCGCCGGGATTACTCCCGTCACCAGTGACACGGACGGCGCACCTGTGCAACCAGTCACGATAGACTCGTTTTCTCTGAAGTAGGAGCCCGGCCCGCGGCCGCGGTGCAGTACGGAAGTATTCCCTCCAAGCGAAAGACTTTTAGCGGTGACAGACAGTCAGAAATCCGACGAAACAGCAGCAGAACTGACCGGGACGGCCCAGGCCACCACGGACGGCGCAGCCCCGGCAGTGGGCACTCCGGAAACGGAAGCCCCCGCGGCAGAGAACGGCCAGGAACCGGCCGGCGCGCCCGCAGCGGTGGCTGAGGACGAAGCAACCGGCACCGCTCCCGCGGTGGATGCGCCGCCCGCTCCCGCTGCCTCAGCTGCTCCAGCCCCTGCACCCGCCCCGGGGCCCCGCCCCTCTGCTCCGTCGCCCGCGGCTTTCGCATCCCGCCCCAAGCCGGCGGCTGCCGCTCCCGCAGCGGCGCCCGTCCAGGCTCCGCCCGCCACATCCCTGGCCGAGGCTTCGAAGTGGGGCCGGGTGGAAGGCGACGGACATGTCTTCCTCACCATCGACGGCGCCGAGCACCCCGTGGGCCAGTACCCGGGCGTCAGCGATGACGAGGCGCTGGCGTACTTCGCACGGAAATACGACGACGTCGTGGCCCAGATCGTCCTGCTGGAACAGCGCGTCAGCTCGAAGGCCCCCAGCACCGACATGCAAAAGACCGTGACCCACCTGCGGGAGCAGCTCGCCGAGCGCAACATGGTGGGAGACCTCCGTGCGGCCGAGGCACGGCTGGACACACTCACCACGCAGATCACCGAACTCGAAAAGGCGGAGAAGGCCGAGCACGAGGCCGTCCGTGCGTCCGAACTGGCCGCCCGTGAGGCCATCGTTGCCGAAGCGGAACAGATTTCCGGCCAGGACCCGGCCCAGACGCAGTGGAAGACGTCCAGCGCACGGATGAACGAACTGTTCGAGAGCTGGAAAGCCGCGCAGAAGAGCGGTGTCCGGCTGGGCCGCAGCAACGAGGACGCCCTGTGGAAGAGGTTCCGGGCAGCCCGCACCGTCTTCGACCGGCACCGCCGCGCCTACTTCTCGCAGCTGGACAGCAACAACTCCGCAGCCAAGGCTGCGAAGGAAAAGCTGATTGCCGAAGCCGAGGCACTGTCAACGTCCACCGACTGGGGCTTCGCCGCCGGTGAATACCGGCGCCTCATGGACCAGTGGAAGGCGTCCCCGCGGGCCAGCCGCAAGGACGACGACGCCCTGTGGGCGCGGTTCCGTGCTGCCCAGGATGTCTTCTTCACCAACCGGCAGGCCGCGAACGACGAGATCGACCAGGAATACGCCGCCAATCTCACCGTCAAGGAAGCCCTTCTGGAGGAAGCCAACGGCATCCTCCCGGTGAAGGACCTCGGAGCCGCCAAGAAGGCCCTGCAGTCCATCCGCGACCGCTGGGAGGAAGCCGGCAAGGTTCCGCGTGCGGACATGGGCCGTATCGAAGCCGGGCTTCGCAAGGTGGAGGACGCTGTCCGCCAGGCCGAGGAAGAGCAGTGGCAGCGGTCCAACCCGGAGCGGAAGGCACGCACCAACAGCGCGCTGTCCCAGCTTGAATCGGCCATCGCCGGTCTGCAGGAGGACCTGGCGGCAGCCGAGAAGAGCGGCGACCAGCGCAAGATCAAGGCTGCCCGGGAAGCCCTCGAGGCGCGCCAGGCCTGGCTCGACCAGATCCAGCGGTCGGCCAGCGAGCTTTCCTGACCCCGCGCCACCCGCAACGCGCAGGCCCGGTCCCGGTTATCCACATAACCGGAACCGGGCCTGCGGCCGTTAACGCCAAGGGGCAGGATGGATGGATGGCGACATCACCGGCTTCCCCTGCTGCCCAGGCCTTGACCACCCAGCGGGGAGCCAGGCGCCCCGCTTCCCCGAACTGTATGCGCCGGGGATGCCCTTCGCCGGTCCGGAACTGCAGTCCCTCGCCGCGGACGGCCTGCTCGCCCGGCTCCACCACAACGGCTACACCCTGCCGGAAGTGCAGGGCTCGCCCCAGCTGCGGGCGCGGGCCGCCGCGGGCGGTGTTCCCCAGGCGGTCAGGCAGCGCGTCGTGGCAGGCCGGATGACGGCGGCCTGGATCTACGGGTGCGCGGCGGAGCCGGACCGGCTTGCGTTGTTGGTGGATGCCAAACGGCGTGTCTCAAGCCTGCGCAACACGCGCGGCTGCACGCTGCATGAGGTCAGGCTGGGCCCCTTCGACGTCGTCAGCCTGGGCGGGCTGATGGTCTCCAGCCCGCTCCGCACGGCGTTGGACGTGGCACTGCACGTGGAGGCGGAGCGCGCCATTCCTGCGCTTGCGGCGCTGCTGGCACGCCCCCAGCAGGACGTGCGGCTGCGGCTGCTGGTCCTTGCGATAGAGGCCTCGCCGCGGGTTCCGCACAAGAGGGCTGCGCTGGAGAAGCTCGCTTCCCTAGCTCCTGCGCTTGTTTCCGGTGGTGCGGTAGACGTCGAAGACGCCGTCGATCCGGCGGACGGCACTCAGGACGTGGCTCAGGTACTTGGGGTCGCCCATCTCGAAGGCGAACTTTGAGATGGCCACCCGGTCCGTGGACGTGTGGACGCTGGCGGCCAGGATGTTCACGTGGTTCTCCGACAACACCCGGGTCACGTCGGACAGCAGCGACTTGCGGTCCAGGGCCTCCACCTGGATCTCCACGAGGAACACGCTGGACTGGGTGGGCGCCCAGTCCACGTCCACGATCCTGTCCGGCTGGTCCTTGAGGTCGGAGATGTTGGTGCAGTCCGTGCGGTGCACGGATACCCCGGATCCGCGCGTGACGAAGCCCAGGATGGGGTCGGGCGGAACGGGGGTGCAGCAGCGCGCCAGCTTCACCCAGACGTCGCCGACGCCGCGGACCACGACGCCCGAGTCCGAGAAACGTGCCTTGGTGACCTGGGTGGGGATGCTGACTTCGGTGATGTCGTCGTCGGCGCTTTCCTTCCCCCCGAGGCTTTCGACGAGTTTCTCCATGACCGCCTGCGCGGAGGTGTGGCCGTCGCCGACACCGGCGTAGAGCCCGGAGATGTCCACGTACTTGAACTCTTCGGCCACGGCCGCCAATGCCTCGTGGGTCATCAGGCGCTGCAGCGGAAGGTTCTGCTTGCGCATTGCCCGGGTCAGCAGTTCCTTGCCGCGGTCGATCGCTTCCTCGCGGCGCTCCTTGCTGAACCACTGCCGGATCTTGTTCCGGGCCCGGGCACTCTTGACGAAGTGCTGCCAGTCCTGGCTGGGACCGGCGCCCTCGGCCTTGGAGGTGAAGATCTCCACCCAGTCGCCGTGGTTCAGCTCGCTGTTGAGCGGCACCAGCTTGCCGTTGACGCGGGCGCCAATTGTCCGGTGCCCCACCTCGGTGTGCACGGCGTACGCGAAATCGACGGGAGTGGAGCCTGCCGGCAGTGCCATGACCTCACCCTTGGGGGTGAAGACGAACACTTCGCGGGCGTTGATCTCGAACCGGAGCGAATCGAGGAACTCACCGGGATCTGACGTCTCCTGCTGCCAGTCCACCAGGGACCGCAGCCACCCCATGTCGCCGTCGCGGGGGCTGCCGGGGCCGACGGCGGTGCGGTTGGGCTGGTCCTTGTACTTCCAGTGCGCCGCCACACCGTATTCCGCGCGGCGGTGCATCTCGTGGGTCCTGATCTGGATTTCCACGGGCTTGCCGCCCGGGCCGATCACTGTGGTGTGCAGCGACTGGTACATGTTGAACTTGGGCATCGCGATGTAGTCCTTGAACCGGCCCGGCAGCGGGTTCCAGCGCGAATGCATGGTGCCAAGGGCTGCATAGCAGTCCCGGACGGAGTCCACCAGGACCCGGACCCCCATGAGGTCGTTGATGTCGTCGAAGTCCTTGTCCCGGACAATCATCTTCTGGTAGATCGAGTAGTAGTGCTTGGGCCGGCCCGTGATGGTGGCCTTGATCCGTGCGGTGCGCAGGTCCTCGGTGATCTGGTCGCGGATGACGCTGAGGCTCTTCTCGCGCTCAGGGGTGCGGTCCCCCACCATCCTCACGATTTCCTCGTACACCTTGGGATAGAGTGCCGCGAAGGAAAGGTCCTCGAGCTCCCATTTGATGGTGTTCATGCCCAGGCGGTGGGCCAGCGGGGCGAAGATCTCCAGCGTTTCGCGTGCCTTGCGGGCGGAGGACTCTGCGGATACGAACCGCCAGGTGCGGGCGTTGTGGAGCCGGTCGGCCAGTTTGATCATCAGCACGCGGATGTCCTTGGCCATGGCCACGACCATCTTGCGGACGGTTTCGGACTGCGCAGCCTCGCCGAAGCTCACCTTGTCCAGTTTGGTGACGCCGTCGACCAGCATCGCCACTTCCGGGCCGAAATCCCGCTTCAGGTCATCGAGGGTGTACGGCGTGTCCTCCACGGTATCGTGCAGGAGGGCTGCCGCCAACGTGGTGCCGCTCAGGCCGAGCTCGGCCAGGATGGTGGCCACAGCCACCGGGTGGGTGATGTACGGGTCGCCGCTCTTGCGCTTCTGGCCCCGGTGGCTCCGCTCCGCCACGTCGAACGCGCGCTGGATGAGGTCAAAATCCTCTTTCGGATTGTTGGCCCGGACTGTCCTCAGCAGCGGCTCGAGGATGGGCGAGTACGTGGCTGTGCTGCGCCCGGTCAGGCGGGCAAGCCGGGAGCGGGTACGTTCGCGGCGCCCCGGAAACGTGGCACGGGACCCGGAGTTGTCGACGGGCACCAAGGAACCAGGGCGCGCCGATGCCGCCAGCCCTGTTTGCACACCGGCAGGATTCTTGTCTCCCTGTGCCGTTGGCGCCGACGCCGAACGTTCTTCCAATGAAGCACTCCTCACCACCGCTTTAATTACTTCAGTCTATTCCCCACGCCCTGCAGTTTTATAACCGGCCCTTGAATGTGCCGGGCCGGACAGCGCGATGGTTGCGCTGTCCGGCCCGGGGCCGTCTTCAGGCCCTCGACTGGGATGATGCGGCGGTCAGGCCTGGGCCGGTTCGGTGGAGGCCGTCCGGCCGGCCGCGCCGGCACGGCGGTGCTCCACGCGCTTGGCCTGCCTGACCAGGTCCGGCTCGTTCTGCCGCAGCCAGGCGTACATGGGTGCCCCCACGAAAATGGTGGCGGCCGTGCCGATGAGGATGCCCACGAACAAGGCCAGTGACAGGTCACGGAGCGTACCTGCGCCCAGCAGTCCGGCACCGATGAACAGGATGGCGCCCACGGGAAGGATGGCCACCATCATGGTGTTGATGGAACGGACCAGGGTCTGGTTCACGGCGAGGTTGACCTCCTCGGCAAAGGTGCGCCGCGTGGAGGCGTCGATCTCCGCGGTGTTCTCACGGATCTTGTCGAACACCACCACGGTGTCGTACAGCGAGTAGCTCAGGACGGTCAGGAAGCCGATGATGGCTGACGGGGTGACCTCGAAATCGCTCAGCGCATAGACGCCTGCGGTGATGAACATGGTCACCGCCATGCCCGCGATGGCCGAGAGCGACATCTTCCACGTGCGGAAGTACAGCGCCATTAGGACCGCCGCCAGCAGGACAAAGATCACCAGGCCGATCAGCGCCTGCTTGGTGACGTCCGCGCCCCACGTGGGACCTACGAAGGTTGACGTCACCTCGTTTTCCGTGACGCCGTAGGCCGCGGTCAGGCCCTCCTTGATGCGGAGGGTCTCATCGTCCGTGAGCTTGTCGGTCTGGATCCGCATGGTGGTCCCGGCCACGTTGGCGACGCGCGGAACACTGCCCGCGACGACGTCCGTGACGGCTTTCTCGCCCAGGGCAGCGTCCGTCGTTTGAACGTTGGAGACCGTGAACTCGGAGCCGCCGCGGAATTCGATGCCCAGGTTGAAGCCGCCCTTGACCGCCGGGATGACGATGGACAGGGCCACCGCCACGGCGGCGATGAGGAACCAGATTTTCTTGGAGCCCACGAAATCGTAGGAGCGCTTTCCGGTGTAGAGCTCGTTGCCGAAGTTGGCGAAGCCTGACATTACTTGTTCTCCTTCGCTGCCGTCTTGGAGGAACCGGCAAGCTGCTCCTGCTTCTCCGCCAGGCGGCGTTCGGCAATGGTCATCCTGCGTTCGGCTTCGGCAGCCGCGCCCGCGTTCTTGGCGCGGACCGCCGCCGGCCTGTCCTCCGGGGTGCGGACGCGTCCGGCACCGCGGTACAGCGGCACGGCGCCCAGCCGCTTGGGATCGAGCCCGGACAGCGGGTGGCCCTCGCCGAAGAACCTGGTGCGGGCCAGCAGCTGCAGCGTGGGATGCGTGAACATGAACACCACGATGAGGTCCGCGATGGCGGTGAGGCCCAGGGTGAAGGCGAAGCCGCGGACGTTGCCGACGGCCACGAAGTACAGGACCAGGGCGGCCAGGAGGTTCACGGCCTTGGAGGCCAGGACCGTGCGCTTGGCGCGCTTCCAGCCGTTTTCGACGGCGGACACCAGGCCGCGGCCCTCGCGGAGTTCATCGCGGATGCGCTCGAAGTAGACGATGAACGAGTCGGCCGTCTGGCCGATCGCCACGATGATGCCCGCGACGCCGGCGAGGGAGAGCCGGTAGTTTTCCGTCCAGCCGAGGATGGCGATGGCCAGGTAGGTGAGGATACCCGCGACCACCAGCGAGGCGATGGTGACGAAGCCCAGGGCCCGGTACTGGAAGAGCGAATAGACCACCACCAGCAGCAGGCCGATCAGGCCGGCGAGGAGGCCCATTCGCAGCTGCTCGCCGCCGAGGGTGGCGGAAATCTGCTGCTCGCTCTGGATTTCGAAGCTGATGGGCAGGGCGCCGAAACGGAGCTGGTCGGACAGCGTCTTGGCCGTCTGCTCCGTAAAGCCGCCGGTGATCTGCGGGCGTCCGTCGGTGATGACGGCCAGCGACCGGGGCGCCGAGATCACCTGGTCGTCCAGGACGATGGCGAACTGGGCTTTGGGGTCGGTGCCTGATTCGCCGCCGGCGGCCACATAGAACTGGTTGAGGCGCTCGGTGACCTCTTTGAACTTGGCGGTGCCCTCGTCGTCGAACTGGATGTTCACGGCCCAGTCGTTGGTGACGGCGCCCTGGGCGCCCTGCTGCAGCTGGAAGGACGAGGTGACGATGTTGCTGCCCTTGACCTCCACCGGACCCAGGATGTACTTGATGGCCGGGGTGGTGTCCGTGGCAGGCTCGCAGGTGACCAGCGGCTTGGCCGGATCCGAGCGTTCCTGTTCATCCTGGGCCGGGTTGTCACAGTCCAGGGACTCGAACTGCCGGTAGATTTCCGGGGTGATCCAGTTGATGTCGCTGCTGTTGGCCGGCTCCGCGGTGGGCTTGGGCAGCTGGTCCTCGGGCGCCCGTGATTCCTCGGGAACAGGTGCGCCGGCACCGTTGAGAAGGACCGGACGGAAGTTCATGTCCGCGGAGGCCTGGATGAGGTCGCGTGTCTGGCTGGAGGGGTTCCCGGAAGGCTGACCACCACATTCCGGCCGGACTGGGTACTGATTTCGGCTTCGGCAACACCGGAGCCGTCAACGCGCTGGCGGATGATCGCCACGGCCTGGTTGAGCTGTTCCTCGTTGATGTCCGAGCCGCCCTCGACCTTCGGCGCCAGGATCATCTGGGTTCCGCCTTCAAGGTCCAGAGCGAGCTTGGGCGCCCAGCTTGCCTGCCCGCTGAGGGTGCCGCCGGCCAGGACAGCGGTCAGCGCGGCGATGATTACGCCGAGCCAGACCAGGACCCTGAGGCCTGGTTTCTTGGGGCCAGTTCGTGCCATTGTCGATCTTTCTCTTGATCACGGAAGAACCGCCGGTGCCTGCTGTGGCCAGCACCGGCGGCATTCCGCAGCGGTAGAGGGTTATGCGTTCAGCGGGACTAACTGTCCTTCTTGCCCTCGTCGTTGAGGCGCTTGAGGGTTTCGTCGGGCGTCTCCACCGGCGTGGTGGCGGTGCTGCCGCCCTCACGGCCGGTCAGGGAGGAGGCATCGTCCGGTACGGCCGGCGCAGCGGGCTCCGGCTCAACGGTCATGGGCTCAACGGCCACGGGTTCGACGATCTTGGTGACAGCCTGCCGGTGGACCGTGGCGAGGTTGCCCGGGGAAAGTTCAAGGGTGACTTTGTTCTCGGCTTCGTCAACGGCGACGATCCGGCCGAAAAGGCCGAAGCTGGTCATCACGTCGACGCCCGGGCCGAACTTCGACTGGAGCTCCGCCTGCTGCTGCTGCGTCTTCTTATTGCGCCGGAACATCATGAAGATGAAAACTCCGAGCATGACGAACAGGAGAATTGACATTGGATCCAAGGGGAATTCCGTTCCTTAAGTGCCGAACCGATTTTTCCGGCAACGTCCGCCCCGTTCCGCCGGTGGCCGGACTGCCAGGCAAATGCCTGACGGAATCCCTTTCCCACCGAGGCGGCCAGTTGAATGGCGCCGGCGAAACACGGGCCCGGACGTGCCGAGCGTCATACCAGTCTAAGGGGAAAAACTGAAGGGAGCCTGTTATTGGCTTTCCGGGGCCCAGCCGTCGGATGCTGCGGCGGCGTCGGAGTCGGGATCGAAGAGCTCCAGCTGCTCCTGGGCAAACACGCCGGACGGGATGGCGTAGCCCAGGTGCGTCCACGCCGGTGCCATGGCAATCCTGCCCCGGGGCGTGCGGCCCAGCAGGCCCTCCCTGACCAGGAAAGGCTCTGCCACCGTTTCGACAGTTTCAGTTTCCTCGCCGACGGCGATGGCCAGGGTGGACAGCCCTACCGGCCCGCCGCCGAACTTGGTGATGAGGGCCTCGAGGACTGACCGGTCCAGGCGATCCAGCCCCTTCTTGTCCACCTCGTACATGTCCAGCGCGGCGGAGGCTGCACGGGCGTCAATCTGCTCGATTTCGTGGACCAGGGCCCAGTCCCGGACCCGCCGCAGCAGGCGGTTGGCGATCCGGGGGGGTGCCGCGCGAACGCCCGGCAATCTCCGTGAAGCCGGCGGAGTTCACCTTGAGGTCCAGCAGTCCGGCTGAACGGCGGAGGACCAGTTCCAGCTCCTGGACGGAGTAGAACTCCAGGTGCCCGGTGAAGCCGAACCGGTCGCGCAGTGGTCCGGGAAGCAGGCCGGCCCGGGTGGTGGCACCCACCAGGGTGAAGGGCGGCAGTTCCAGCGGAATGGCCGTGGCCCCGGCCCCCTTGCCCACCACGATGTCCACCCGGAAGTCCTCCATGGCCATGTACAGCATTTCTTCGGCCGGACGGGACATGCGGTGGATTTCGTCGAGGAAGAGCACCTCGCCTTCGGACAGCGAGGACAGGATGGCTGCGAGGTCGCCTGCGTGCTGGATGGCCGGGCCGCTGCTGATGCGCAGCGGGGCGTTCATCTCGGACGCGACAATCATGGCGAGGGTGGTTTTGCCAAGGCCGGGCGGGCCGGAAAAGAGCACATGGTCCGCGCTGCGGCCGCGCATCCGGGAGGCTTTCAGCACCAGGGACAGCTGCTTGCGCACCCGGTGCTGGCCCACGAAGTCGTCCAGGTTCTTGGGCCGGAGGGCGGCTTCGATGGCACGCTCTTCCGGCTCCTCCCCTGCCGCCACCAGTGACGGTTCAGCCACGGCTGCCTACGCGGTTGCCCGCCCGGGCGCCGTCCTGGCCCAGCCAGCGCAGCGTGGTCCGAAGGATTTCGGGGACGTTGCCGCGGAAGGATACTTCCGGCTCATCCGCCAGGGCTTTGTCGATGCTGGATGAGGCGTCCTTTTCAGACCAGCCGAGGCTGGTCATCGCCGCCACCACCTGGGGCTTCCATGCTGCCTCGGCGGCAGTGGGGGCGGCTGCGGAACCGGCGGTGCCGTGCGGAACGAGTTTCCCGGCCAGCTCCAGGACGATCCGGCCCGCCACCTTGGGTCCGATGCCGGGGACCTTGGTGAAGGTCTTGCTGTCGCCGGTGTGCGCGGCAACCCGGATGGCCTCGGGATCGTGGACCGCCAGGACGGCAAGGGCCAGCCGTGGCCCGACGCCGCTGACGCTGAGGAGCACGTCGAACACTTCCCGTTCGTCATCGGTGGCGAATCCGAAGAGGGTCAGGGAGTCTTCCCGGACAATCAGGGACGTGAACAGCTTCCCTTCCTCCCCGGTGCGCAGTCCGCTGAGGGTCTGCGGGGTGGCGAATACGCTCATGCCGGCGCCGTTGAGGTCGATGACGGCCGTGGACAGGCCTACGTGCGCTACGGTTCCGCGGAGGAAACTGATCAAGGCCGGGGCTCCTGGTGTAGGCCGGCTCCCCTGCAGGGACCGGCTATCCGAACATATCTACGAATACCCTAGCAAGGGGCCAGGACATTCAGCGGGCACGCCGCGCCTTTGCCTCGGCCGCTGCCCAGGCCTGCTGGGCCGGTGTCAGCGAGGAGCTGCCGGGACCGGTGGTGGCGGACGCCGCGCCGCTTCCGGCCCGCCAGGCGTGGGTGATGGCGAGGGCCAGGGCGTCGGCAGCGTCGGCGGGTCGTGGCGGCGCGTCCAGGCGAAGGATCTTGGTGACCAGCTTGGTCACGGCGTCCTTGTTGGACGAGCCGCTGCCCGTCACCGCGGCTTTGACTTCCGACGGCGTGTGCAGGGCCACGGGGATGCCCCGGCGGGCTGCCGCCGCGATCACCACACCGGACGCCTGCGCCACGCCCATCACGGTACTGACATTCAGTTGCGAGAAGACACGTTCGACGGCGAGGACCTGGGGCTCGTAGCGGTCAAGCCATTCGTCGATGGCCGTGGCGATCACCAGCAGCCGCTGGTCCAGGGTCTCCTCCGGGGAGGTCCCGACCACGCCGACGGCCACCATGGTGGCCCGCCGGTTCCGCTCGACGTCAACGACGCCGATCCCGCAGCGGGTGAGGCCGGGGTCCACCCCCAGCACGCGCAGGGTCACGCGTGCCGGACGCGGGCGGCAGGGCCCTGTTCAGCAGGCAAGGCCGGACGTCACTCTGATTCCAGGGCGGCCTGGACTTCGTCGCTGAGGTCGGCGTTGGTGTAGACGTTCTGGACGTCGTCGAGGTCCTCGAGCGCGTCGGAGAGCTTCAGGAACTTGCGGGCACCGTCGAGGTCCAGGTCCACCTGCATGGAGGGCACGAACTCGACTTCGTCGGTGTCGTATTCGATGCCGGCTTCCTTCAGGGCCTCGCGGATGGCGGGCAGGTCGCCGGGCTCCGAGTGGATTTCGAAGCTGTCGCCGTTGTCCTTGACTTCCTCGGCGCCGGCATCGAGCACCGCCATCAGGACGTCGTCCTCGGAGAGGCCGTTCTTGGGCAGCGTCACCACGCCCTTCCGGGTGAAGAGGTAGCTGACGGAGCCGGGATCGGCGATGGTGCCGCCGTTGCGGGAGATGGCCAGGCGCACCTCGGAGGCGGCACGGTTCTTGTTGTCCGTGAGGCACTCGATCAGCAGCGCCGAGCCCTGGGGTCCGCGGGCCTCGTACATGATCTCGGTGTAGTCCACCACTTCACCGGTGAGGCCTGCACCGCGCTTGATGGCGCGGTCGATGTTGTCGTTGGGGACCGAGGTCTTCTTCGCCTTGGTGACTGCCAGTTCCAGGCCGGGGTTGCCGGCGAGGTCCGGCCCGCCCATGCGGGCTGCGACTTCGATGTTCTTGATCAGCTTGGCGAACGACTTTGCGCGGCGGCTGTCAATGATCGCCTTCTTGTGCTTGGTCGTCGCCCATTTGGAGTGGCCTGACATGCTTTACGCTTCTCCTCTGATCATCCGGATAAAGAGTTCGTGTACGCGTTTTTCCCCAGTCACTTCCGGGTGGAAGGAGGTGGCCAGCAGCTGGCCCGAACGCACTGCAACAATTCTAGCCGTCCCGGGCAGGGGGACAGCGTGGGACGCATGCTCCGGCTCCGCGGGTTCCACCTGCGCCAGCACTTCAACGTCCGGGCCCACCCGCTCCACCCAGGGGCCCCGGATGAACACGGCGTGGACGGGCGGAACGCCCGCATCCGTGGCGCTGAAGTCCAGGCCCTTGAAATCCAGGTCCGTTTCGAACGAGTCCCGCTGCCGGCCGAAGGCGTTGCGGCGGACCGTCATGTCCAGGCCACCGAAGGTCTGTTGCGGGGCGCCGGAGAGGTCGGTGGCGGGGTCGGCGATGTCCGAGGCCAGCAGGATCATGCCGGCGCAGGAGCCGTAGACCGGCAGTCCTTCGGCAATGCGCTCCCGCAGCGGTTCGGCCAGGTCGAAGGCCCGCGCGAGCTTGTCGATTGCGGTTGACTCGCCGCCGGGAATGATGAGCCCGTCCAGGCCGTCCAGCTCCTTGGGCCGGCGGATGCCTACGGCTTCGGCGCCGGTGGCCTCGGCGGCGCGAAGGTGCTCGCGGAAGTCACCCTGGAGCGCCAGGACGCCGATCCGCAGGCCTGCACCAACGCGCGCGGAATCGGCGGAAGGGGAATTTGTCATCCATCCAGCATACGGGCCCGGGCCCTGCCGCCCGCTCCGCGGGGAACACCCCGCGGCGGTTGCATGCCGTTGCTGGGATATATTCGAAACATGTTTTCCCTTAGTGTTCCGCTCGGCAAGCTGGTCCGCCGGGCCACCCGGCTCCGGGGCGGCGGCTCCGCCCTGCCGGCCTGGTGGTCGAAAAAATCGATCCCGGCTTCATGCGGCGGACGCTCAGCACCCTCCCCCATGGCGTTGCGGTGGTAAGCGGCACCAACGGAAAGACCACCACCACCAAGATGGTGGTGGAACTGCTGGAGAGCCAGGGGCTCAAGGTTTTCACCAACCGCACCGGCAGCAATTTCACCCGCGGCGTCGCAGCCGCCCTGCTGGGTGAGGTGGACTGGCGCGGCAGGCTCGATGCCGATATCGCTGTCCTGGAACTCGATGAAGCCCATGCCGTCCACTTCGTCAACAGCGTCCCGCCCCGCTACTGCCTGCTCCTGAATGTCCTGCGGGACCAGCTGGACCGGTTCGGTGAGATCGACAAGACAGCCCAGCTGCTCCAGCAGATCGCAGCCAAGACCACCGGCACGGTGGTCCTGAACCGCGAGGACCCAAGGGTCGCAAGGATCGCCGACACCCTTACCGGGCAGGACGTGAAGTACTTCGGGCTGGACGAGTCGCTGCTGGGTACGTTCCCCAACGACGACGACATGCGCGCCGCTCCCGGAAGTCCCGCCCCGGCCGGCCTTCCGGAGAAGCCGGCGGCCGACGTCGTACTCCGCAAGGTGGGTGCCGACACCGCCGAATTCGAGTACGACGGCGGCACTGTCACCACGGCGATGAAGCTCCGCGGCGTGTACAACATCTTAATGCAGCGGCCGCCCTGACCCTGGCCAGGAGCATTTGCGGCGGAGGCGCCGCTACCGCGGACCACGAAACGCTGCTGGCGGCCCTGTCCCAGGTGGCACCGGCGTTCGGCCGCGGCGAAAGCCTGACCGTGGACGGCCAGCCCCTGGACCTGGTGCTGGTCAAGAACCCCAGCGGTTTCCGGCTCGGCCTGAAGTCGTTCCCGGCGGGCGGCTACGCCACGATGATAGCCATCAATGACAACTACGCCGACGGCCGGGACATGTCCTGGCTGTGGGACGTGGAGTTCGATTCCCTGCGGGCGGAAGGCGTGGACCAGCTCACCGGATCCCGTGCCTACGACATGGCATTGCGGCTGCAGTATGACGAGGTCCCCTTCGGATCAGTCCAGCCCGAGATCGCGCCGGCGCTGGCCGCCTTCATCCGGGAAGCTTCGGGCAAGCCCAAGCGGATCTTCTGCACGTACACCGCCATGCTGGCCATCCGCCGCGAACTGTCCAAGATCACCACCGTGGAGGTTGTCTCGTGAGTCTGGTAACACCCTCCGCAGAAGCGGCTGGAGACCGAAGCAAGGGTGCGCTCCGCGTTGTCCAGCTCTACCCGCGGGACATGAACATCTACGGCGACTGGGGCAACGCCCTTGTCCTGCAGCGCAGGATCAGCTGGCACGGCTACACGCCCGAGCTGCTTGAGTACAACGTGGGCGACCCGTTCCCGGCCAACGTGGACATCATTGTGGGCGGCGGCGGCCAGGACAGCGGGCAGCTCGTCATCCAGGACGACCTCCAGGCACGGGCCGCGGAGCTGAAGGGCCTGGCGGAGGACGGCGCGCCCATGCTGCTGATCTGCGGCCTGTACCAGCTCTTCGGGCGGTTCTTCAAGACCCGCACCGGCGCCGTCATCCCCGGCATCGGCGTCCTGGACGTTGAGACCCACGGCACCGATGAGCGGCTGATCGGTAACGTCAAAGTCTCCACGCCCGAGTTCGGCGAAGTCCTCGGGTACGAAAACCATAGCGGCCAGACCACCCTGGGAGAGGGTGTCCGCCCCCTGGGCACCACCGCCAAGGGGACGGGCAACAACAGCAGCGACGGACATGAAGGGGCCCGCTACCGGAACATTGTTGCCAGCTACCTGCATGGTTCGCTGCTGCCGAAAAACCCGGCCATCGCGGATTTCCTGATCCGTACGGCGGCGGAGCGCAGGTATGGAACCTTCGAGCCGGGCCACCCGGACGACAGGTATGCCGTGCTGGCGAGGGAACACGCAGCCCGGCGTCCCCGCTGACAAGGCTTACGGCTCGCGGCTGATGAGGAGTTCATGGGCTCCGGCAGCCGCAGCCCCCATCGACTCCACCACTGACTGCGTCCGCTGCCGGGTGGCGGCGTCAGCTTCCTGCCCGGCGCAGGGACCCTGCGGCGCGTCCGAAGCCACCGAACACCAGCGGTAGGGATCACGGACAATGACCGACGGCGCCCAGGCGAGGTCCGTGACGCTCCACTTACCGGAACCGTCCTGCCCAAACTGTGCCCGGACCAGCAGGCCCTCGTTGTTCACGACATACCAGGGCGAGAGTTCCGTGACCCCGTTGCCCAGCCCGTAGACGATCCAGGTTCCGTTGTAGTTTTCGATCGGCAGGACCGAGTGCGTGTGGTGCCCGTACACCAGGTTGAACTGGCCGCTGTCAGCCAGGGCGTGGGCAATCTCCTGCTGCTGGGCATTCGGTGCGCTGGCGTATTCGTCGCCTGCGTGCATGGCGCCCAGGACGATGTCCGCGCCCAGTGCCCTGGCCTTCTCCGCCTTGGCAATCATGGCCGGTGCGTCCAGCATGTCCACCTGCCAGGGGTACTCGGGGATCAGTCCGTTGAGTCCGTACGTAGCCTGGATGACAGCCACTTTGGCGGCCGGAGTCTGCACGATGAGGATCCTGTGGGACTCGTTTTCCGTGCGGTATGAGCCGGTGTGCTTGAGCCCCGCCGCATCCAGGGCGTCGAGGGTGCGCAGCAGCCCGTCGGTGCCACGGTCGATGGTATGGTTGCTCGCCGTCGTACATGCCTGGTAGCCCACCGCCTTTGACGCCGAAATGATCTGCGGCGGGACATTGAAGGAGGGATAGGCGGAGAAGGGCCCCTCCGGCCCGGCCACCGGCGTCTCCTGGTGGCAGATGGCAAGATCGCTCCTGCTGATGTAGCGGCGCTGGCCCTCCAGCAGCGGCACAAAATCGAGGCCGGGACTTCCGGCGGCGGCGGCATCCTGCTGCGCCTGCTGCCACAGCTGGGTGTGGACCAGCATGTCGCCGGTGACCAGGACAGAGGTGCACCGGAGCACCGGGCACGCCGGCCCCTTCCCGGGAGTGGGAACAGGCGTGGGTGTGGCGCCAGGGGACGGTGTCCCGGCCCCGGTTGGTTGGGCCGTACCAGGCCGGGCAGTGGCGGGCTGCGAGGCTGTCTGTGGCGGCGTCCCGTTCTGTTCGGCAAGCAGGCCGCAGCCCGCCAACGCACCCGTCAAGCCCAGCGCTCCGGCCAACGACAATGCCACGGCATGGGCGCGCCAACGCCCGGCCGCCCTGGCGGCTATGGTCCCCATACCCGTCATTGTAGGGATGGCTGCCACCGGCATCGGTCATTGTTGCCACATTGAGAAGCGTGCCCTGCTGTGAAAGGTTTGCCCATGACGAACCCCCTCCTGACCCCCAGCCCCCTCCCCTACGGACTCCCTCCGTTCACATCGATCGAGGATTCGCACTACGCCGAAGCCATCGACGCCGGACTGGCCGAGCACCTGGCCGAGATCCAGGCAATCGTGGATAACCCTGAGCCTGCCGATTTCGAGAACACCGTGGTGGCGATGGAACGGTCCGGGCGGTTGCTGGAGCGCGCCGCGGCGCCGTTCTTCACCCTGGTGTCAGCCGACGCATCAGAGCGGATCCGGCAGTTGGAAACCGAATTTTCGCCCCGGTTTTCCGCGCACCAGGACGAGGTGTTCCTGAACCGCGCGCTGTTCGACAGATTTGCGGCCGTTGACGCGTCGGGCCGCGATCCCGAGTCTGTGCGCCTCCTCGAGGAGTACCTGAAGGAGTTCCGCCAGTCAGGCATCCAGCTGGACGGGCCCGGGCAGGAGCGGCTCCGGGCCATCAACGCCGAGTTGGCCCGGCTCGGCACGGAGTTCGGCCAGCGGGTCAAGGAAGGCATGAAGTCAGCTGCCCTCCTGCTGGACAGTCCGGATGAGCTTGCGGGCCTGCCGGCCGATGATGTGGCCAGTGCTGCGGAGGCGGCCCGCGAAGCGGGGCACGATGGCAAGTACCTGCTGACCCTCGTCCAGCCGGGAAACCAGCCCGCCCTTGCCTCGCTGGCTGACCGGAACGTTCGGCGCCGGCTGTTCGAGGCGTCGGTGGCACGCGGCAGCGGCGGCGGCGAACTGGATGTCCTGGATCTGGCACGCCGGATGGCCGGCCTGCGGGCCGAGAAGGCGTCCCTCCTGGATACGCCAACTACGCAGAACTGGTGGTGGACCGGCAGACCGCTCCGGACTTCGGGGCCGTCCAGTCCATGCTTGGCCGGCTGGCACCGGCCGCCGTCCGGAACGCTGACGCGGAGGCCAAGGCACTGGCCGGCGTCGCGGGCCATCCGCTGGAAGCCTGGGACTGGGCCTACTATTCCGCGAAGGTCCGGAAGGAAAGGTACGACGTCGACGAACAGGCGCTCCGGCCGTATTTCGAGCTTGACACCGTGCTGGCCGATGGCGTGTTCCATGCCGCCACCGCCTTGTACGGCATCACCTTCCACGAACGGACGGACCTTGCCGGCTACCACCCCGACGTCCGGATCTGGGAGGTCCGCAACGAGGACGGCAGCGGCCTGGGACTGTTCCTGGGCGACTACTACAGCCGGGAGTCCAAGCGCGGCGGGGCGTGGATGAATTCCCTCGTGGACCAGTCAGCGCTGCTGGGAACCCGCCCCGTGGTGATCAACAACCTGAACATCTCCAAGCCGCCGGCGGGCGAACCCACGCTGCTGACCCTGGACGAGCTCCGCACGGCGTTCCACGAATTCGGCCACGCCCTGCACGGGCTCCTGTCCAGCGTCACGTATCCCCGGTTCTCGGGGACGTCCGTGCCCCGTGACTTCGTGGAGTATCCCTCGCAGGCCAACGAGATGTGGATTATGTGGCCGGAAGTACTGTCCAACTACGCCCGGCACCATGTCACGGGGGAGCCGCTGCCGCAGGACATCGTGGACCGCCTCGAAGAATCCCGGCTCTGGGGCGAAGGCTTTGCCACCACCGAGTACCTTGCCGCGGCCCTGCTGGACCTCGCCTGGCACACACTGGAGCCGGGCGACGTCCCGGACGACGCGCTCGAGATCGAGGCGAAGGCCCTCGCAGCGGCGGGGATCGCCCACCCGCTGATTCCGCCGCGGTACCGGACGGGCTACTTCCAGCACATCTTCGCCGGGGCAGGGTACGCCGCCGGCTACTACTCCTACATCTGGAGTGAAGTGCTGGACGCTGAAACCGTGGATTGGTTCACCGGAAACGGCGGCCTCACCCGGGCCAACGGTGAACGGTTCCGCCAGGAGCTGCTCTCGCGCGGAAACAGCCGCGACCCCCTGGACTCCTTCCGGACACTGCGCGGCCGCGAGGCAAGGCTCGAGCCCCTGCTGAAGCGCCGCGGCCTCGAATAGCCAAGCACCCCACCCCACCCCGCCCCACCCCAGTTAAAGAAGTACGACGCCGGTCCCCCACCGCAAAGGGTGAGGAACCGGCGTCGTTACTACTGGGAGGCAGGGACTGGTCCGGCAGCACGCGTAAAAGGGGCCCCGCGTCCCCGCTCGCCGCGAAGCGGCCTTAGCGGGACGTGGGGAATAGCGTGCAGAGGATCAGGGCCTGCCGTAAGGCAGAGGACTACCAGCCGCGCTCGGCGAGGCGGTGCGGCTGGGGATCTCGTCGACGTTGATGCCCACCATGGCTTCGCCCAGGCCGCGGGAGGCCTTGGCGATGACGTCCGGGTCGTCGAAGAAGGTGGTGGCCTTCACGACGGCGGCGGCGCGCTGGGCGGGGTTGCCGGACTTGAAGATGCCGGATCCGACGAAAACGCCGTCGGCGCCGAGCTGCATCATCATCGCGGCGTCGGCCGGGGTGGCGATGCCGCCGGCGGTGAACAGCACCACGGGAAGCTTGCCGGTGGAGGCGACTTCCTTGACCAGTTCGTACGGTGCCTGCAGTTCCTTGGCCGCGACGTAGAGCTCGTCCTCGGGCAGGGCGGCGAGCTTGAGCAGCTCGGCGCGGATCTGGCGCATGTGGGTGGTGGCGTTGGAGACGTCGCCGGTGCCGGCTTCGCCCTTGGAGCGGATCATCGCCGCGCCCTCGTTGATGCGGCGCAGCGCCTCACCGAGGTTGGTGGCACCGCAGACGAAGGGAACGGTGAAGTTCCACTTGTCGATGTGGTTGGTGTAGTCGGCCGGGGTGAGGACCTCGGACTCGTCGATGTAGTCGACGCCGAGGGACTGCAGGACCTGGGCTTCGACGAAGTGGCCGATCCGGGCCTTGGCCATGACCGGGATGGACACGGCGTCGATGATCTGGTCGATCATGTCGGGATCGGACATGCGGGACACGCCGCCCTGGGCGCGGATGTCGGCCGGGACGCGTTCAAGCGCCATGACAGCAACGGCACCGGCGTCTTCGGCGATGCGGGCCTGTTCGACGTTGACGACGTCCATGATGACGCCGCCCTTGAGCATCTCGGCCATGCCGCGCTTCACGCGGCTGCTGCCCGTGACGCTGTTCGCGGAGGAACTGGCCTCGCTGCTTACATCAGGTGTAGACACAAAAACCCCTATGGGTAGATAGATGACCTTCGCCGGGCGTGCAGGCGGCAAGAGCCGGACTGTGCACACACGGATAGTGCCGGATCCATTGACCGGGCAGTCCTAATACTAGTCCCACCGGGGCCGGGCGGCTTAATTGCGCTTAATCAGCAGGCGACGGCTCCGCCTGTGCCTGCCGGCGGACGGACAGCACGCGCTGCACAACGGTGATGAAGCTGGCCAGGGCGAGCAGCACGAGGGTGGCCAGGAGCACCACCGGGGGCAGGCCCAGGCCGGTCAGGCCGGTGACCACCAGCACGGAAACCAGGCGTTCGGCACGCTCGGCGATTCCCACGTTCGCGGTGAACCCCAGGGACTCCGCTTTGGCCCTGGCATAGGACACCACCATGCCCAGCACCAGGCAAAGCATCGCAGCAACTGCTATGGGGGTATCCGCCCCGCCGGTGAAGAACCAGATGGCCAGGCCGGCAAAAAGCGCGCCGTCGGCGATGCGGTCCAGGGTGGAGTCGAGGAAGTTTCCCCACCGGCTTTTCACATCCTGCATCCTGGCCATGATGCCGTCCAGGACGTCGGAGAAGATGAAGGCCGTGATGAAGAGCGTTCCCCAGAACAGCTGCCCCAGCGGAAAGAACACCAAGGCGCCAACCACGACGCCGGCGGTTCCGATGACAGTGACGGCGTCAGGCGAGACGCCCATCCGGAGGAGCCAGCGGGCCAGGGGGGTGAAGAGCGCGGTAAAGAATCCGCGCGCGTGCCTATTCAGCATCCGTCTCCCCGGGCCAGGCGTCGGCCACCTGTTGGCGGACCTCGTCGAGGGTCTGCGTGATGGCCTTGGTCTGGGCGATGATCGGGAAGAAGTTCCCGTCCCCGCCCCAGCGTGGAACCACGTGCTGGTGCAGGTGGGCGGCGATGCCTGCGCCGCCCACCACGCCCTGGTTCATGCCCAGGTTGAACCCGCCGGGGTTCGCCACCTTCCGCAGCACCCGCATGGCGGTCTGCGTCAGGTCGGCAAACTCAGCGGTTTCCTCCAGCGTCAGGTCCGTGTAATCCGGAATATGGCGGTAGGGGCACACCAGCAGGTGCCCGGGATTGTAGGGGAAGAGGTTCAAGACCACGTAGCAGGTCCTGCCGCGGTGGACGATGAGGGCGTCCTCGTCGGTGCGTCCCGGCCCAGGCAGAACGGGCAGTCGTTTTCGTTCTTGAACTGGTGCTGGCCGCCCTTGATGTAGGCCATGCGGTGCGGAGTCCACAGGCGCTGGAAGGCGTCCGGGACACCGGCGAGGTCAAAGTCGTCGGTAACGCCGGCATCCCCTGGATACCCTGCGCCTGTGTTCTCCTGCACGCTGCTGGTTCCGTTCCGCTAGCTGGTCCGGTTACGGACGGCTTCCGTGATCCGCTTGACCGCCTCGGCCACCGGAACGCCGTTGTCCTGGCTTCCGTCGCGGAAGCGGAAGGACACGGCACCTGCCTCGGCATCGTCCCCGCCGGCAATCAGCACGAACGGGATCTTGTCCTTGCTGGCCGTGCGGATCTTCTTCGGGAAGCGGTCCGACGACGTGTCCACCTCGGCGCGGATGCCCGCCGCCTTAAGCTGGTCGACGACGTCGAACATGTACTCGTTGAAGGCTTCCGCAACCGGAATGCCCACCACCTGGACGGGCGCCAGCCAAGCCGGGAACGCGCCGGCGTAGTGTTCGGTGAGCACGCCCATGAACCGCTCCACGGAGCCGAAGAGGGCGCGGTGGATCATCACGGGCCGCTGCCGGCTGCCGTCCGCTGCCTGGAACTCCAGTTCGAAGCGTTCGGGCAGGTTGAAGTCCAGCTGGATGGTGGACATCTGCCAGGTGCGCCCCAGGGCATCCTTCGCCTGCACGGAAATCTTGGGACCGTAGAAGGCTGCTCCGCCCGGATCCGGAACGAGTTCCAGCCCCGACTCCTGCGCAACCTCGGCGAGGGTCCTGGTGGCTTCCTCCCAGGCGGCGTCTTCACCGACGTACTTTTCCGGGTCCTTGGTGGAGAGCTCCAGGTAAAAGTCGTTCAGGCCGTAGTCCTTGAGCAGGTCCAGGACGAACGTCAGGGTCTTGGTGAGCTCGTCCTTCATCTGCTCGCGGGTGCAGTAGATGTGGGCGTCGTCCTGTGTCATGCCACGGACGCGGGTGAGGCCGTGCACCACACCGGACTTCTCGTAGCGGTAGACCGAACCGAATTCGAACAGGCGCAGGGGCAGTTCCCGGTAGGAGCGGCCGCGGGACCTGAAGATCAGGTTGTGCATGGGGCAGTTCATCGGCTTCAGGTAGTAGTCCTGGGCCGGCTTGCGCACGGTGCCGTCCTCGTTCAGTTCGGCGTCCACCTGTATGGCCGGGAACATGCCGTCCTTGTACCAGTCGAGGTGGCCGGAAACCTCATAGAGGTGGCCCTTGGTGATGTGCGGCGTGTAGACGAACTCGTAGCCTGCCTCGACGTGGCGCTGGCGTGAGTAGTCCTCCATTTCCTTGCGGATGATGCCGCCCTTGGGGTGGAAGACAGGCAGGCCGGAGCCCAGTTCGTCCGGGAAGGAGAAGAGGTCCAGTTCCGAGCCGAGCTTGCGGTGGTCGCGGCGTTCCGCCTCGGCGAGCCGCTCCTGGTACGCCTTGAGCGCGTCCTTGGTGGGCCATGCAGTGCCGTAGATGCGCTGCAGCTGCTGGTTCTTCTGGTTGCCCAGCCAGTAGGCGGAAGAGGACCGGGTCAGGGCAAAGGCGTTGGAGATGAGCTTGGTGTTGGGCAGGTGCGGCCCGCGGCAGAGGTCGCACCAGACGGTGGTGCCGTCCTTGCGCTCCACGTTGTCGTAGATGGTGATGTCACCGGCGCCCACCTCGACGTTGACGCCTTCACCGGCCTCGGCGGCGTCGTTCTTCTTGCCCAGCAGCTCAAGTTTGTAGGGCTCGTTCTTCATGGCCTCGCGGGCCTCGTCCTCGCTGACCACGCGGCGGACGAACTTCTGGTTCTGGTTGATGATTTTCTGCATCATCTTCTCGAGGGTCTTGAGGTCCTCGGGGGTGAACGGCTCTGCGACATCGAAATCGAAGTAGAAGCCGTCGGTGATGTAGGGACCGATTCCCAGCTTGGCGTCCGGCCGCAGCTGCTGCACTGCCTGCGCCATGACGTGGGCGGTGGAGTGGCGGAGCACGTTCAGGCCGTCGGGGGAATCAATGGTGACGCCTTCGACGTCGGCGCCCTCGGGAAGTTCCTGGTCCAGGTCCTTCAGTTCGCCGTTGACGCGGGCCACAACTACATCGCGGCGCTCAAAGAAGAGTTCCGCACCGGTTGTCCCGGTAGTCACCTTGGTCTCTTCGCCATCGACGACGAGGGTGATCTGCTGGGCATCTGACACGGGTGTCTCCTATTCAAAGTTCAGGCTTCATAGCTTGTGGCGTACGGGGACCACAGCCAGCCATCGTCAATGCTATCTGTTCGGTGATAGGCCGACCAACGCGGCGCACGGCAGGGTCAGCCGTTGAATCCGGTAATGGCAAGGCTTCTGCTGATCCCGTCCAGCGGATGAGGCACGTCCTGCTCCCGGGCTGCCGGATCCGGGAACGGCAGGGTTTCGGTCCGGCTGAGGTCCCAGGCCATGCTGGCACTCAGGCTGATTCCCCGGGGACCGGTCCGCCGGGTGGTGCCCCTAATGAGGAGCAGCCTGGTGCCGAACAGGAGCATCCCGGCTTTTTCCTGGGCCTCGTGGAAGAAACAGAGTCGACACAGCCCGTGCCGTCGTCGATGCTGATGAACACCACCCGCTTGCCGCCCCGCATGGGTGGGGTCTGGGTGGCCACCCGCACCCCGGCCACCAGGACCTCGGTGCCGTTCCGCAGTCCCAGCAGTTTGTCTGCGGTGGTGACGCCCAGCCTGTCCAGCAGGGGCCGGTGGCTGTCCATCAGGTGGGTGCTGACGTCCACTGCCATCAGGTCAAGCTCTGCCCGGACGTTTTCCACCAGGGTTGGGGCCGGCAGTTCCGGGGTTATATTCCGCAGTTCAACATCCCCAGGGGAAGTGATAACTGTCCCTCCAGGACTTCGACGCCTTTCCTGCTGCCGCCGGACGCCTGGAGCTTCTGCAGATGGTGCACCAGGTCGGCCCGGTTGGCTGTACCTCCCGCCTCCCGGTGCAGCGAATCGAAGGCCCCCAGCTGAGCGAGCCGTTTGATGTTTGGTTTGCTGATTTTCGACCTTGCGCGGAGGTCGGCCAGCGATTCGTAGGGCTGTCCGGCAATGATTCTCTTCAACTCTGTTGTGGAGAGCCCGTAGATACCGTTAAGGCTCAGACGAATGCCGAGTTTTCCGGCGTCAGGGCCGGACTGGATCCGTTCCACCCGATACTCGGCTTTGCTGAGGTTGATATCCAGCGGAAGGATCGGGATACCCAGCCTTCTGGCCTCGGCAACCAGCAGCCGTTTGGGGTACATGCCGGGATCGTGCTCCCACAGCCCGGCGAGGAATGCCTCGGGGTGGTGGGTTTTGAGCCAGGCTGACTGGTAAGTGGGCACAGCGAAGGCAGCACCGTGGGCTTTGCAGAAACCGAAACTGGCAAAGGACTTCAGGGTGTCCCAAACCTTGTCCACGACGTCGGCCGAATACCCCTTCGCTTTTGCCTTCCTCCGGAAATACTCTTCAACGCCGGCTTCGCCCTCTTCGCTGCTCAGGGCCCTGCGGAACTCGTCCGCTTTGGCTAGGCCGCAACCGGTCATGACGTCGAACGTCCTCAGGATCTGCTCGTGGAACACGGTCACACCGTGGGTTTCCGCCAGCACCGGTTTCAGGTCGGGGTGGGGGTAGACCTCCGGGGCGAACCCGTGCCGGTGTTCAAGGAAGGGCCGCACCATATCCGATTTCATGGGCCCTGGGCGGAACAGCGAAATATCGATGATGAGGTCGTTGAACTCCCGCGGGGCCATCTTTCCGATCAGCTCGCGCTGGCCCGGTGATTCGATCTGGAAGCAACCCAGGGTGTGGGTGCTGCGGATCAGTTCATAGGTGGGCTCGTCATCGAGCGGCACCGCATTGAGGTCGATATGGCCGTTGTCCGCAATATAGTCCGGCCCCGAACCATCCGACCCGGCCGGATGCCGGCCGGCAGCAACAACCTCATCCTTTGACGGATGGATCCGGATGATTTCCCGGACCGCAAAGGCCATGGCGCTTTGCATCCGGACCCCCAGGACATCGAGCTTAAGCATGCCCATGGGGTCCATGTCGTGCTTGTCGAACTGGCTCATGGGCAGCCCCAGCCCGCTCGGCTGGACCGGGGTGCGGTCCAGGAGGGTTGCGTCGCCGAGGATCACGCCACAGGGATGCATGGAGATATGGCGGGGCAGCCGGTCAAGGCGTTCGGTCAGGTCCACCAGCAGATCCAGCTGTTGGTTGCCGTCGGCGTCGCGCTGCTCAACCCTTCCGGCAAACTCCCGGAGTTCGGGTTTTTCCTGCAGCGCTTCACGGAACTTGCGGGCTGAGAAGCGCCACAGCTGCTTGGCGATCTCCCCCACTTCGCCGTCATCCATGCCCAGGGCCATGCCGGCGTCGCGTACCGCTCCCCTGGCCCGGTAGCCGTTCTGCATGCTCATCAGCGTGACGCGCTCGGAACCGAACCGCTCGAAAATCCGCCGGTAGACGTTGTGGCGCTCGGCACTTTCGACGTCGATGTCGATGTCCGGAAGGGTGGCCCGGTCCCGGGAGAGGAAGCGCTCGAAGATCAGGTCATGCTGGAGGGGGTTCACGTGGCTGACGTCGATGAGGTAATTCACAAGGCTGGAAGCGCCGGATCCGCGGGCCGCAGCCCGGACGCCCATGTCCTGGATCATCCTGGACACTTCGGCCACTGTCAGGAAGTAGGAGGAAAATCCGAGGTTCCGGATGATGCCCAGTTCATGCTCCAGCCGGGACACCATGGATTTTTCTGCAGTCCCGCTAATTCCTGGAAAGCGCCTGCCTATCCCTGCGTTGCATCGCTCCACCAGTTCCTGGTGCGGGTCCTGGCTGATCCCCAGCACGGCGGCCTCCGGCACCACGGGCTGTTTCCACCCCATGTCTGAGGCGGGATCAATCCGGCACAGGTCCGCGAGCGCCTCGGTCTGCGTCATCAGCTGTTTCAGGTCAGCGGCACCGTATCCTGCCGCAGCGATGATTTCCTTGCCGAGCAGGAGCATCTGGTCAGCCGACTTCAGCCAGCCCTGACCGGTGGGTTGGAGCAGCGGTTCGCTGGCGAGCTCCGGCAGCGATTTCAGGGTCCTTGCCGAATCCAGAACGTCAGCCGTGGGGGCGCCGTCCGCAGCGCAGTACCGGACAGCGTTGGTCAGGATCGCCGGCACGTGGTGCTCCTCGGCGAGCCGGAGCATGCGGACTGCGTGGGCAGTGCTCAATGGTGAGCCCGGGGCGCTGAGCTGGGAGACGATCTCAGCCACCACAGTCCCGCCCGGCATGGCATCCAGCCATTGTTTGAAGAGGGTGCGCGGGCGGAGATAGCGCCGGCCTCCCATCGCCCGGCCGACATCCGAATCCGGGCCGATCAGGACAGTCAGTACCGGCTTGAGGGTGTGCGGATCAAGTGTCCGGGAGGCAAGCTCAGCACGTGTCACGGCCACGGGCACCGCTCCCCCGGCCTTTCCCGTTGTCCGGGCATGGGCGTCTGAGATCAGCCGGCACAAGGCCCGGTAGCCCGCGCCGTTGTTGTGCCCGCGGGCAAGGACAACCACCCTGCCTGCCACCCGGGTGCGGTGGTCGCCGTCGTCGTCAAGGACCGCAAGGTCTACTCCAACGATGGGATCAAGACCCGCAGCCATACAGGCCTTGAGGTGCTTGATGGTTCCGTACAGGCCGTCGCGGTCAGTGCAGGCAAGGGCAGTGGCACCGTCCGCTGCGGCGGCCTGCGCCAGTTCTTCCGGCCAGGAAACTCCATAGTGGGCGCTGAAGGCGGTGGAGACGTGAAGGTGCGTGAAGCTCATGCTGTTCTGGGCCGGAGGGCATCATGGATCCGCAGGAGCCGCCAGCGGCCACTGCGGATATGGCGGGAAAGGTCAAGGGTCAGCGGTTCTCCGGTGGCATTGCTGCCGGCGGCGCCGTCCGGGGCAGGCAATACCTGCACCCGCCAGATTTCATGGTCCACTATCCCGGGGCCGCTCCCCAGGGTGCCCTGCTGTCCTCTGCCCACCACTGCCGCCGCTCATACCAGCGCATTGGTTCGGCGCAGACATCGTAGGACCGGCCGCCCCAGGTAAGGCTTACAGGCTGGCCTTCCGGCGAGCACAGGACATCAACGGATTCGCTGAACATGCCCATGCCGCCTCCCGGAATAACCCGACCCGATTCGAATATGTGTTCGAGCAGTTCAAGTCTACGCCGGGTTCAGCCTGATGCATAGAAATGGGCAGCAGGGCTTCCCCGCCGTTACCGGACAAGGGGGTGGACTGAGCGTAAAGCAGGGAGCAGGATGGAGCCATGGATACCCAAGACGCACTCCTCAAGCAGGCAAGCCTCAAAGCACAGGACTCCACCCTCGTGGCCACCTTCGATATCGACGGCACTATTCCCGGATCCGGCGCATATGTGGTGGGACTGGTCGGTGCCACCCCGGATTATTCGTCGCAGCGGCGGCTGTGCATCGAGTTCATGAACGGGGAGGCCATTGCCTTCTACTCGTTCAACCGCGAACAGGGGGTCGAGGAGAACTACGACCTGTCCGGCGTAACCCACTCCGACAGCACCATCACCGGGCATTTCCCCAAGGCCGCCATCAATGGACTCGGCCAGGGGCATGTCATCTCCGCCTTCAGCGAGGCGGACGGCCGGGAGTTCCAGCACGGCGTCCCGGTAGAGGAAGCCCTGTAGGCTTCCTCTTTTTGTTGCCCGGGGTTTTTCTTGCCCGGACTTTTCTTGCCCTGGCGCGGGCGGTCAGCTGGATTCTTTGTGGACCCGCATCTCAAGCTCAATGAAGCCGGAGATCATGGCCCGGTACGTGGATTCCACGATGTCCGGGTCAATGTCCTTCTTCTCAGCCGCCGAGCGGACGTGTTCGATGATCCGTTCCACGCGGTCGGGCGCACGGACCTCCGCGTCGTCGCCCTTCAGGGTGCCGGCGATGCGGATCAGCCGTTCGCGGCGGGCGATGAGGGTGACAATCTGGTCATCCACCTCATCCACAGCAACCCGGACGGCAGCGAGCTGTTCCTTATCGGCCAAAGCGTCCCGATCGTTTCCTTGAATAGTTGCCATCGTCTGACAGTATCGAAGCATGCAGCCAAGAGTCGACTTCATTTCATTGGGCGTCCGCAGCGTTCCAGCGTCCAGGGCGTTCTACGTGGATGGCCTGGGCTGGCCGGTCCACAAGGAGGTTCCCGGGGACGTGGTGTTCATCCAGGTCAACCATGGCCTGGTGCTCTCACTCTGGGACGCGGGCCAGATGCAGGCGGAAGCCGGCGTCAGCGCCCCCGGCCCGGTCCCCTGCATCACCCTGAGCCATAACCTTGGCAGCACGGAGGAAGTGGACCAGGTGATGGCCGAGGCGGCAGCAGCGGGCGCCGCCGTCGTCGCCGAACCGGTGACCCAGCCGTGGGGCGGCTACAGCGGCTATTTTGCCGACCCGGACGGATTCCGCTGGGAAGTGGCGTACAACCCCACCTGGGCAGTGGACGACGCCGGCACAGTCACCGTTTGACCGGTCCCCCGGCAGGGCGGGCCTGCTAGAACAGTGCCTCCACGGGCCGGATCAGATCCGGGCCGTTGTTGCGCACGTTGCCCACTTCCTTGCCCACGGACTCCACGCGCCAGTCCGCAGCAACATCCTTGACGCCGGACCGCACCAGATCCACCAGCCCGGCCGCATCATCAGCTTCCGGGTCCAGCCAGGCCTGCATGGTGGCCTTGTCCATGGGCAGCGGAACCCGGTCGTGCAGCGCAGTCAGCTTCCCGAACACTGTCGACTCTGATCCCGGCGGCGGTGTGTCAGTTGTCAGGATGGAAGTGGAAAGCATCCACTGCCCCGGCTCGCCGGCCGGCACGGCGGGATCCCGCCACCATTCGTAGAGGCCTGCGAAGACCAGCCCCCGGTTTTCCCCGGGATGCACGTAGTAGGGCTGCTTCGCCTTCCCCGGGCCCTGCTTCCATTCGTAGTAGCCGTCCGCCGGGTTATCCGGTACTCCCAGGTCCCCGTCTTTTACGTCTTCAACAGTCAGAATTTGCCCTCTGGAAAGTGTTGAAGTCGGCATTACCCGGTACCCGTCTTTGACGCTGCGGCCATCTTTCGTGTCGTTGCGTGGCGGGCGAGCCGGCCGGGTGGACTATGGGCATGGCAAAGGAGCCGAGCGATGAGGGTGCAAAGCATACGGTTGGAGGGCGAGGAGCCCACTTGGACTGTCCTGGGCGCTGACCTGCTGCCAGCCAGGGAGATCGAGTCGTATCTTGAGTTCTTGCGTCAGACGGGCGCGTCTCCGAACACAGTGAAGGCTTACGCGCGGGGGTTGGCGTTGTGGTGGGAGTTCCTCGAGCTTCGCGGCCGGAGCTGGGACGTTTTCGGTGTTGAGGATTTTACTGGGTTCCTCGGCTGGATGCGGTCGGGGCTTCCGCCGGGAGTTGAATCCCTGGCCTCTGTGCCGGCGCGGATCGCGGAGGCAACGGCGGCCCAAAGGCTGCAGGCGGTTCGCTCGTTCTATGTGTTTCAGCAGTGGCACGGCATCGAGGGAATTCCGCCGCTGTTCCTGGGTCGGAAATCTAGTTCGTCGTACCTGCCGTTCCTGACTCACATCCGACGCGGTTCTCGTGCGGCGTCGGTGTCTGTGAAGGTCCACCGGCGACGGCGTGCGGCACCGACCTTGACGCCCGCCCAGATCGATTCCATCAAACAAGCCTGCGCGCACTGGGACCCCCGCACGCGCTCGTGGTCGGGGTCGATCAGGGACCGCCTGTTCTTCGCCTTGCTTGAGGAGACAGGCCTGCGGCTTGGCGAGGCGCTGTCGTTGCAGCACCGCGACTGGCATTCTGGCGGCGGCGAGAATCCGTACATCGAGGTCGTCCCACGGCCCCATCCCCACGGGGCGCGGGTGAAGGGCGGAAATTACCGCAAACTCTACATTTCTGACGAGCTGGACCGCCTCTACGCCGAGTACGTCTGGCACCTCTGCGAGGCGGGCCTGGACCTGGTGGTGGAGGACATCGACGCGTCATACGTCTTCGTGAACGTCGCCGGCGGAGAGCGCTTCGCCCCGATCCGCCCAGAGACGATTTACAAGCTGATCACCCGGATAAAGCGCGTACTTGGCGACAATGTGCCGGCGCGTTGGTCCCCGCACTGGTTCCGTCACACGCATGCCACGGCCCTGCTTCTCTCTGGCCGACCGATTCATGTGGTCAGTCGGCGACTCGGTCACGCCGATGTCCAGACGACCCTGAACACCTACGCCTGGGTGACTGAGGACGAAGAGCTACGGGCACTGGCCGATTGGGCCGCCGTGACAAAACAGTGGAGGGACGGGCATGCGGACATCTGACGCAGAAATGGTCGGGATCCTGAGTGCCAGCGGAGCGCCAGGCTTCACTGCGGCACGGAACGAGGAACTGCTCAGCGCAGTCCCCGAGGACCTTCGGCTGCTGCACTACACGCGCGACTCGATCCCTGCCGAGCATCTGAGCTCATTCGGTTTTTACCATGACAAGATCGGCAACATTCACCTCGACGGCCTGACCACGACCATGCAGAACGAACTGATGTTCGCGATCTGGCGCATCGTCGAGCTCGGCGGCCGAGTGCCCTGCGCGCCGCTGGGATTACTCCTTCGGGAGCTCGCCGCGACATCGAAACGGCTGCAGCGCGCCGGCCAGCCGTTCGAGAGCCTGATGGACTACACGCCGGCCGGATGGCGCACTGAACTGGCTACGACCTGGGTCAGACGCACCAAGCAGCTGCCCAATCCGAACACCCTGCGCACATTCCTCTCACCGCTGGACCGCGTCAGCAAGCTTCTCTGGTTCGCCTACGACACAAGGCCATGGTGGCAACGAGAGATCTGGGACCTGACCATGGACCAGCGGATCCCCCGGCGCCCCCAAGAGATGCTCTCGCAGGTCGCGGTCCACTGGCACAGACTTCAACCCACATGGCTCCGTCAGGGCGCGATGTTCTACGTCAAGACGCAACTCGAGGCGGGCCAGCTGACCTGGGCAAGCGTGCACGGCCGGCATAACGCGCTCCTTCCCTTCGGAGAATTTGCTGCAGCCCGAAATCTCCCCGGTCCGCGACTCACGCCGGACCCCGCCCGGCTGCGCCCGTTGATGCTGGAGTTCCTGAGCGAAACCCGTCAGACGAAAACACGCCACGGGAAGAACACCGGCAAACCGCGCTCGATCGGGAGCGTTGCGCAGATTACCGCGGCAGTCCGGGGCCTCTACGCATTCATGAACGATTTCGGACCCGAGGCTGCGGCCGCGGTCGGTGATGAGCGGTGGACCGGTATTGGTCCTGAGTATCTGAGGTTCTGGCGGCCAGGAGACATTCCGCGGGTTCACAAGAACCGCTACGACGAACGGCACCTGTTTACCGACACAGTCATGTCGGCGCTGGCGTCACACGCTCACCTGCTTGGCGTCCCTCGCCCGCTCGGTGGATTAGGGGACGAGCAGGGGATGCGGATTCTGCTGCTGATGATGGCTACCGGACGTCGGATCAATGAGATATGCATGCTGGACCTGGATCCGATCATCCCGGTCGAGGGCCCCACCCCTGAAGGCGGGAAGATCGCGAAGCTGCGCTACCAGCAGACGAAAATCGTGGACGCGCCGGACACGATCTTCGTCGACCAGGAAGTCACCGCCATCATTGCAGAGCAGCGCCGCTGGCTCACCGAAAACTTCGAAGCCGGGGTGACACCGAAGTACTTGTTTGTGAAGGCTCAGGGCAACCTTCGCGGCCAGCACCCCTACAAGGACGGACGTTTCCGACAACAACTGCATCACCTCGTTGCCCTCGCAGGGTTGACTGAAGCCGATGGGACACCGCTGGACCTGGGCAAAACGCACCGGTTCCGGCACACGAAAGCGACAAGCCTGATCAACGCAGGCGTACCCCTGCACGTCGTCCAGCGCTACATGGGCCACCTGAGCCCCGAAATGACGATGCACTACGCGCAGACCCTCGACGCGACAGCGAAGGCCGAGTTCCTCCGCTACCGCAAGATCACAACCTCGGGCTCCGCATCAGCGATCGAAGGCGAGGACCTCTATGAGCTGACGGCGCTGGACTCACGCACCGACCGCGTGCTGCCAAACGGCTGGTGCACACTGCCCCCGGCCAAGAGCTGCGACAAAGGCAACGCCTGCCTCACCTGCAACCTGTTCGTCACCGACGAACGATTCCTTGGCGTCCACGAAGGCGAGGCAGTCGCTCTCGACCAGCTCATCGACAACCGGCAGGCTGCGCACCAGCAACGCACAGGACAACCGATGAGCGAAAACCACGTATGGCTCACCCTCCGCCGCCGCGAGCAGCGCGCACTCAAGACCATCGTTGAAACGCTCACTACACAAACGGATAATGCTCACGAGCCAATCCGCGGTGCAGGAGAGCAAACCCGAATCAACGCCGACCGACACGATCCGCAGGAGTCGCAATGACCCGCGGCAACCCGGAACTACTCGCCCAAGCCGCGTCACGAAAGCGCCAAGCAGCACGGGACCGCGCTGACGCCGGCATACGCGCGCTACTGAAAGCCGGTACACCCATCACCTTTGAGGCGGTCGCGACGGCGGGCCACGTTTCCAAGGACTTTCTCTACCGCACGCCTGATCTGCGTAACCGCATCCAAGACCTTCGCAGCCGCACTGCCGGCATGCGGGCGGCAGTGCCGCCCAGCGAGCCCGCCGCGGCAACCTCCACAAGCAACATCGTCCGCACACTCACCATCGCCCTCCGAGACGAACGGGCCCGGCATCGGGCGGAGATCTCCGGACTCAAGGCGGCTCTGGAAGCCGCCCATGGCGAACTTCTCCGGCTGCGGCGCCACCCCGGTTTGCCCAAGGCCGATTAGCCAACGGATCCCCGTTCCATCAATGAACGGACGACGTCTGCTGCGAGGGGACAGGATCGGCCGACTGGCAGCGGGGCATAATGGCCCTATGTGCGGCAGATACGTCATGAGCAGAGCTGTCGGTGATCTCCTCGCGGCTTTCGACGTCGAGGAATCCTACGTCGATGAGCTCCAGCCTTCCTACAACGTCGCCCCCACCGACACGGTCCCCCTGATTTTGGACCGGAGTTCGGGAGACGGGGCACCAGTGACACGAAAGTTAGTCACCGCCCGCTGGGGCCTTGTTCCGTCCTGGGCCAAGGACCCTAAGGGCGGCGCGAGACTCATCAACGCCAGAATGGAAACCGTCACCGAAAAACCCTCCTTCAGGAAAGCTGCATCCGCAAGACGGGGATTACTCGTAGGCGACGGATACTTCGAGTGGGAGAAAACCCCTGAGGGCGGGAAGATCCCGACATACCTCTACGGGCAGGACAATCAGATTCTTGCCTTCGCCGCCCTCTTTGAAAACTGGCCCGATCCTTCCCTGCCCAACGACCACCCGGACAAATGGCTGCGGACAGCCACGATCATCACCACTAATGCCTCCGATGCCCTCGGCCACATCCACGACCGCACCCCGCTGATCGTGCCTCCGGAGATGTATTCGGACTGGCTCGACCCGGACACGACCTCCGAGGCAGACGTCCGGGCCTTGCTGGATTCCATGCCCGAACCGCACCTGGTCCCACGTGTGGTCAGCGACCGTGTCAACAACGTCCGGAATGACGGGCCAGATCTCATAGAACCGGCCGTCGCCGAAAGCTGACACCCCATTTTGCGGGCCCCGCAGCAGCTTGTTACGGCGGTTCCTATTCCGATTGGGGAACGGTCAGGGGGACACAGCTGGGCATTTCGCGCCCATCGTGCAAGGCTGCAGTATCGGGACTCAATATGAGGTTAGATGCGATAGAGCGAAGTGCCACCGATGCGCCTTTGCACCAGTCAACTCAGGCCTCGCCTTGGGTGTCCGGCCTCGACGCGAGAGCCTCTTCAGCCGCCTCCCTCACGACCCACGACTCATCCTCCAGCATCGCTTTGAGCATCTCCGGGCTTGCGCGGTGGTGGCGGGCAACCCTGGCCCGCACGCCGTCATCAACGTCCGAAGCAAGCCTCTGCAGGAGCCCGGTGCCGATCTTCCGTTTGATGGCCACTCCCCGGCGAACTCTCGGCTCCGGGTCTGAGGCGAGCACTTCAAGAACCTCAAGCGGAACACTCTTGTTGTAAGCCACCCACTCCCGCATCTCTGGGTACATTTCGATGACATCGAGCCACACCGCGACGTCCGCCGCCTCATAGCTGGCCCGCTTCTGCTCCGCGGGATCATCACTCGTCCGCAAAGTCAAAAACTCCTCTGCCGAGATAATCAATGCAAATCCTTCCGCGGGGTGAGGAGTCTCGTGGAAACCGTGCGTACTTTGCGCGGCAGTGGTCCCCGTCAAGAAATTCTCTCATTCGCCCCAATTGATCGCTGTCAGATGGGTCCGGCCGGCATCTGTGGCTGCAACGTAGACGAAGGGACCATGTGCACCCGGCTCGGGGTCAGCCCACTGCGGCCCAGGCGCAAGGAGGACATCCACAAGGTCTGGTGCCACTGGATCGGGGTTTGAACTGAACAGCGGTCCGCCGATATAGATCTCGACGAGCCCGTCGATCACGAGTTGGGTAAGGGCTTCGCTCGCTAGTTCTCTCCCGTTTCGGTCGTTACCCGAGAACTCCAGCGCCATATCCCAGAGGCCAGTGAAGTCCTCAGCCGCGAGCACGAGGAGCCTCGTCGCGTTGTCCATCAGTGGCCTCCAAGTGCAGGTTGCCGAGAAGCGAAATCCGCTACCCCGTGGAAGGCAAGATAACGCTCAATGATGTCACCCACCAACCCTGAGTGGGCAGTTCGTAGAGTGTGTATGCTGTGCGAGGGGTTTTTTGTGACCGGGGGACTTTTTCGTCGGCCTTGGCCGCCAGGGCCATCGAATTAGCTGCGGTCTCCGTTCGCTCCATTGCATTTTTTCGGCCGCAGCGCCGCTCGGTGGATTATGCCTTCAACGAGGTCAGAGGGACGATCCGATATTCCAAGGCGACAGCATTCGTGGCACGTTTGGCACAGTGAATACGCCGTTTCCTGGGATCCAAACCGCAAAGCCTCGTTTTCTCGATAGCTCCACCACTCTGGCCCTTGGTGTCCGGTGGGCAAGCAGTAGTAAAGAATCTCGCCATCGTTCTTGCGAACGACGATGCCCCACTGTTGCTGTTTCAGCTTTTTCCGCTTGCCCATCTTGCCCCTTCGTCTGGTCCCAATTATCGATCACCAAGCGCCCGTCGCTGGCCGCAAGGGGTCTCCCATATAGACGTCCACAAGCGTCCCCGCAAGGCGGTCGTCTGCCGGACGGACGCCGGTTTTGCCTGCGACGTTGTAGCCCCGGTCCGAAGAGCGTCCCGTAGTGTCAGTCCAGTGATCTGTCCGGTGAGGGGGTCCATATCGTCAGCGGAGGTCGGTGGATTAAAGACGCGTCTTCAACAGTTCCAACGCTTACCCGCCGGGGACGACACACAGACAACTACAGATAAGCCGGGACTGCACAGCGGCGCGACTGGACGGCCTTCCGGAACGCGGGCTTCTCCAGCACGGATTCGCTCCTGGCATTGATCATCCGCGAGCCGATTCCCGGGTCTTTCGCCACGAAGGGACAAGGCCCCAGCGGGCCACATGCAGCTGCCGGACCTGCCTGCGCTCCGGCCCGTCATCCACCAGCCGTTCCAGGACAATGGGGACGTCGTCGGTGGGCGCCACATTCCACGACGGCGGAATGCTCACCTCATCCTCCAGCTCGGCGTCGAATTCCGCCAGGAGGTCCCCCACGGCGCGTGCCATCACATAGCGTCCACACATGGCTCCAGCATGCCATCGGCGACATCTGCTGTCATCCGGGCCGTCCGGCAGCTGCGGACGCACGGGAATAGGCGCAGGCACGCTACCGTTGACAGGAACGGAACCCTACATCGACACAGAGGAGACCCCTGTGGATTTCACTCCCGAATCCGGCACCATCACCATGTTCTCCACCACCTGGTGCGGCTACTGCAACCGGCTGAAGAAGCAGCTGGATGCGCAGGGCATCGGCTACACGGAGATCAACATCGAGGAAGTGGATGGCACCGCCGAACTCGTGGAGCAGCTGAACGGCGGCAACCGCACCGTTCCCACGGTCCTGTTCCCGGACGGTTCGGCGGCAACCAACCCGTCGGCAGCCGAGGTCAAGGCGCGCCTGGCGGCATAGGCACGGCCGGCCGCACACACATTTTCGATGCGGGTCATGCCCCCAGGCTGCTGAAGGAAGCAGACTCCAGGGCGGCATGGCCCGCATACGTTTGCAGCAGCGCGTCCTCAACGGCCTGGACGGTGGTACCGGGCACCAGATCTTCGACGGCGCCCGCTGTGGCCGGATCCCGCTCAAGCCCCAGGGCCGCGTAACTGTCCGTCAGGACTTTCCGGATCGGGCGGAGTTTTCCACCACGATTACCGAGCTGAACAGCCAGCCGCCCGCCACGACCCGCTGGGCGGTGCCCACGAGCTTGATCCGGTGGGAGGAATCGGCCGGGTATGACCCGTGGACGCTGAACTCGCCCGGGCAGTATTTCCCCGGAATTCCCCCACGGCGGCGTGGACACCGACGGACTGCAGGGCCTGGGCGAACAATTCCCGAAGTACCCGAAGCGGGTTTTGGAGCCGGCAATCGCATCGGCATCCGGCTCGATGTGGTCCACCACCAGGGTGCCCTGATGGTAGGCGGCTGCGCGTCCGCCGGCCCGGCGGACCAGCGGTTCAAAGCCGTTGTCACGGCAGGCACGGGCCGCTGCTTCGAACCCCGGCAGGCGGGTGTCCCGCTGGCCGAACGCCACGGTGGGGGCGGGACGGTAGAGCCGAAGGGTGGGGCCGATCTGTCCCGACCTGGCCTTTGCCAGGAGCTCCAGCCCGAATTCCAGGTCCCGCCCCGCTCCTAGCGAAACTTCCTGCCGCACCACAGTCAGTGTGCGCGTTTCCTGAACGGGGTGGTGCATGGTGCCGGGCTCCCTTATGGTCATTCCGCAGTTCCTGTTGGACTGCCGGCGGACAGGCCAACCCTAGGTTACGCCGTCGCCTGCCACATTGTTCACAGCCCGCGGCGGCCGGCCCACAGGCCGGCCAGCAGCGGGACCGCCGAGGCAAGCATCAGGGCATTCCCCAGCCAGGCATCGTCAGTACGGACCACGGCGCCCGCAACCAGCAGGGCGGCAAACACGAGGACCGAGGCCGTCCGCCGGGCCGTACGCTCCAGCCGGGCAACCTGGCGTTCAAGGCGGGGGTTGGCAACGGAGAGGCTCCCCTCTTCGGCCCGGGTCAGGAAACCGTCCAGCCGCCCGGGCAGCCGAAGTACCAGGCCGGCGGCGTCCAGCGCCTGCCGGGCAGCGTCCTGCACCAGGTTGCCGCGCTCGTCCCGCAGCAAGCGTGCGGCATAGGGTTCCACCGAGTCCCACAGATTGAACTTCGGATCCAGGGAACTGCACACCCCCGAGGTCAGTGACATGGCGCGGATGATCAGCAGGAAGTTCTCGGGCAGCTGGAACGGCAGCGACCGGACGAGGTCGCCGAACTCCACTGCAAAGTCACGGAATTCACGGGGATCCACTTCCCGGAGCTCGGCGAATCCCATGCCCCCGAACCTGGCGAAGAGTTGCGTCATGGCCCTCTCCAGCTCCACCGTGTCGGCCGCCGGTATCAGGACGCCCACGTCCCTGATGGCCGCCACCAGTCCCTTGCCGTCACGCGCTGCGGCGGCGATCAGGAGCTTGCGCAGGCCGCTGCGGGTGGAAGCCGTGACCTCGCCCATCATGCCGAAATCGATGAACGTCAGTTTCCACGGTTTTTCACCGCTGCCGCCATGCACGGGGGTGACGAATATGTTTCCCGGATGCGGGTCGGCGTGGAAGAAGCCGTTGGTGAACAGCTGGTCGAACATGACCGCGGCGAAGACCGGAGCCACTTCCGCCGGATCGATCCCGGCCGCCCGGAGCGCAGCGACGTCGGTGACCTTGATGGCCGTGACGTCCTCCAGGGTGAGGACACGGCGGGTGCTGTGTTCCCAGACGGGCTGGGGCACCTGGACGCGGGCGTCGCCGTCGAAATCAGACGCGAACCGCTCCGAATTGGCGGCCTCGTGAAGATAGTCGATCTCCTCGTGGCTGGTCTGCGCGAATTCCTCCACCAGGGCCGGGACGTCCGCCCGGTCCGAAATGAGGCGGAAGCGGCTGAGCCACCCGCCCACCCTGCGCAGCGCGGCAAGGTCGACGGCGACAATCACGTCGATGCCCGGACGCTGCACCTTCACCACCACGTCCTTCAGCCCGGCCTCCTCGGCGAACTCCGGAAGGAGCCGTGCGCGGTGCGCCTGGCCCAGTGATGCTGCCGCAATCGGAGTCTCCTCGAACACGGCGAATACCCGCTCCAGCGGGCAGCCGAGTTCGGATTCAGCAAGCGTGCGCAGGGCGGGGAACGGAACCGGCGGGACCTCGTCCTGCAGGCCCTCGAGCTCGTCGGTGATTTCCGGGGGCAGCACGTCCAGCCGGGACGACAGGAACTGGCCCACCTTGATCATCAGGCCGCCGAGGTCCACCGCGAGCAGGTGGAAGCGGCGGGCAAAACGCTGCATCCGCCGGGAGCGGGTCCGCTCCGCGGCCCGCGCCATCCCGATCCGGGGCAGGAAGAGCTCGAACCACCAGATCGACGCCAGGTTCCACGCGGCGAACCGGAGGATCCGCCGGTACCGGGCACGGGTGCTTCCCGCGCCGGGTACAGGGTTGAGCAGGTCGCGGCGGAGCGGGGGCACCTGCGTCAGTCCTGGGCGAGGATGGAGTACATCCGGCGCCGTGCCTCGTCCAGTACGGCCACGGCCTGTTTCACCTGTTCCGGTGATCCTGTCCGCCCCACCTGCGCGGCCGCCTGGGCGAGCTCAACGCCTGCCCGGGGCAGGGAGGCGAAACCCGCCCCGGCGGCAGGCCCGCCGGCGCTCCACGGCTCCGACAGGTGGTCGCGGGCCACCTCTTCCCGGCCGGCTTCCGTGAGGGTGTAGATTTTCCGGCCGTTCGATTCCTCGGCCCTGATCACGCCCTCGTCGGCCAGCAGCTGGAGTGTGGGGTACACGGAGCCTGCGCTCGGCTTCCAGTTGCCGCCGCTGCGCTCCTCGATTTCGCGGATGATCTGGTAGCCGTGCATGGGACGCTCTGCGAGCAGGGCCAGCACCGCCGCGCGTACCTCGCCCTTGCCGGCACGGGTGCCGGCGCGTTTTTCGAACCGTGAGCGCAGTTCCTCCACGGCCTGCCACAGCCCGTCGATATTGCTGCTGCCGCCGAATCCGTAAGCCGGGAACGATCCATTCATGCTGGTCTCCTCTGGAGCATGCGAACGATATACAACGATACTTAACGATACGTCCGGGGCCTCCTAAAGGACCATCATCAGCAGGTCACGTCCGGCGCAGCGTCAGGATCTGTTCGGCGCGCCCGAACGGGCCCTGCCGGTCATGCAGGACCGTGGACGTCAAACCGATCCCGTCCCGGCCGAAGGACACCGCGTTGTCCAGCCCCAGCCACTCGCCTTCGGGCCGCCGGTACATGTGGATCTGCAGGTCCAGGTTGGGAAAGGCGAAGCTGTCCTTGCCCGGCGGAACCCGGGCAGCGATGCCGTTGGCGGTGTCCACCAGGCCCATCAGGCGGGCCAGGTCGCTGCTGTCCTCCCGGTCCGTGAGCGGGTGGTCGGTGCGGAGCCACACTTTGCCGGCGCCCGGCCGGTGCCCTTCGGCAACACGCATTTCCAGGGACCTGATGTAGCCGCCTGGCCAGACGGCCGAACCGTCGTAGGGCTTGCAGTCGTCCGGACCCGGGATGGCGGAATCCTCGACGGCGGCGACTTCAGCAGTGTCGCTGGTGATCATCCGCCAGGCTGTTGCCCGGATTGCTGTCCGCCCCGCAGCCACCAACTCCGCCTGCAGCAGTTCGATGGTCTTCCCCGGCCTCAGCGTGGAGGTCTCGATCTGGAATTCCCGCCCGGGATCAGGCCCAGGATCTCGTAGCTGAGCCGGGCCATCCGCATGTCCGCCCGCGGCTGGTGGCGTTCAAGGGCTTCGGCCAGGAGCCCGGAGGCGGGCGCCATGTGCTGTTCGTGGGCGTTCCATGCCCCCTGCGCATGGATGGTGGATCGGAAGTGGCCGCCGCCCAGGACCTGGTAATAGGCGTTGCCTTCGGCAAGCCCGGGGAACTCGTCAGTCAACGCTGGCCTTTCGCAAAGAACTTCAGTGAATTGCCACTAACTCTAACGGCTGGCGCAACACCGCAGCAGCGGTCCGGCGCGAAATGCTGTGCCGGCGAAATGATTGAGTCTGGATGAAGCCAGCGGACTAGACTCAGGAACTGGTCCTGTCAGCGACCTCGAAACGAGGTATTCCATGCGCGTCATCAGCTACAACCTCCGCAAACACAAGGCCAGCGGCGAGCTTCTCGCCCTGGCCAGGAACCATGACGTCGATGCCCTCTGCCTCCAGGAGGTGGATGCCAGCGACCTCCCTGAAACCCTGGGCCCGCTCCACCTGGCGCACGTCACCAAGGGAAACCGGCTGGGCCTTGCCGTCTACTACCGCACCAGCCGCTTCACCGCACTGGACACCCAATCCTTTGCCCTGAAGAAGTCGATGCATGACAGGGTCCTGGCCCCGGCGCACGAACGGCTGATCGGCGTGCGGGTGATGGACAACGACACCCAGCACGAACTGGTCATCGGCTCGTTCCACGCCGCGCCGCTCACCGCCTCCAACTCGCTCCGGCGCAAGCAGATCCACGCCGCCCATGCCGAACTCCTCAGCATGGGCAGGGGCCTGATGACGCTGATGGTGGGTGACTTCAACTACCCGTTCTTCACGAAGAACCTGGACATCCACATGAAGAACTCCGGGTATGCCCTCTCCCTCAGCAACCGGCGCACCTACACCCGGTACAAGGTCTTCAAGGGCCACTTCGACTTTGCCACATCCCTGGCCTGGACATCCAGAGCGTGGAGACGCTGCCGCGCGGCAACTCGGACCACCTGCCCATCCTGGTCACGGCGGAATACGGTCCGGACTACTAGGAAGCGCCGCCGCGATCGGGGCCGGCGGCAGCGAGCCGCCGCCTCAGGCCGGGCCAGGCGGCCGCGAAACCGGGATGCAGTTCCTTCTGCTCCACCGCATCGAGCGGGATCCACAGCAATTCGATGCTCTCGGGATCGCTGATGACCGGGTCGAAGGGCTCGCGCACCAGCACCACCACCGTGGTGTAGGACCAGTAGCCCAGGTCCAGGACGGAGGTGAACAGCACGTCCACACCCTCCGGCGGGACCGCCGCCTCTTCCCAGGCCTCCCGGAGCGCGCCGGCCACGGGCTCCTCGCCCTGGTGGAGGGCACCGCCCGGGAGCCCCCACGTTCCGCCGTTATGGCTCCAGACCGCCCGGTGCTGCAGCAGCACACCCTTCGCCGGATCGTAGGCCAACACGCCGGCAGCGCCGAACCGGCCCCAGAAGCGCCCGCGGTCCCCTTCCACCCAGGCGTCGCCCGGATCCCGGGGACCGGTGCGGACGGGCGGGGTGGCGGACGCTGCGGAAGCCAGAGAATGATCCATCAGCCCAGTCTGACAGGTGCATCAAGCCCGGGCCCAGTATCCGCGGACGTCAGTTGCCGTGCGCGCGTTCGACGGCGAAATCACCGCCGGGATACATGATGGTCTCGTGCCCGTCATCAAAGCGGACCAGGTAAGGCGGGGTTCCGTCCTGTCCCCGCACTTCCAGGATCACCCCGTGTCGGTCCGTGGATCCAACATGCCGGCCGTGGACGATAATGCGGTCGCCCTGCGCTGCCTCCATGGCAATCACCTCCAGCCCCCAGATTACGACTCTCCCGGGAACCGGAACAGGCCCCGCGTGGCAGGATTTCCCTATGCCGCTGAACATCGTCCTGTTGCTGATACGCACATTCCCAAGCGGGCCAAGGACCTGCCCGCCAAGGTATGGGCCGCCGTCGAAAGCGCGGATGTGGTCTTCCACGCCGGGGACTGGGTGCAGGCGGAGGTCCTGGACGAATTCCAGCAACGCAGCCGTTCGCTGGTGGGCGTCTACGGGAACAATGACGGGCCGGACCTGCGCGCCCGGCTCCCTGAAACCGCGCGCATCACCCTGGATGGCGTCCGGTTTGCCATGGTCCACGAGACCGGGCAGGCAAAGGGGCGCGAGCTGCGGTGCGAGGCGCTCTATCCGGACGCGGACGTCCTAATCTTCGGGCACAGCCATATCCCCTGGGACACCACCTCCCCTGCTGGCCTGCGGCTGCTCAACCCCGGCTCGCCCACGGACCGCCGGCGCCAGCCCGCCTGCACGTACATGACGGCAAATATCGACGCCGGCCGGCTGGCGGAGGTGCGCCTGGTCGAGGTCACGCGGGAGTAGTTCCGGGTTGGCAGCCGGCCTCCGGTTGCCTAGGCTGGAACGGTAAGCATGCTTAGCTTTCCTGGAATCGTTCCACCAGCAGGAGGACCACCATGACAGACCAGTACACCTTCCGGAACCCGGTCACCGCCTACGAGCACATTTCCCCGCCGAAGCAGCACCAGCCCGAACCGGGGCTGGACGCGGAGCTGATGCCCAAGGCGGACCTCGGCGAGGAAACCTACCGCGGCACGGGGCGGCTCGAAGGCCGGAAGGCAATCGTCACCGGCGCGGACTCGGGCATCGGTGCCGCCGCGGCCATCGCGTTCGCCCGGGAGGGGGCCGACGTCGTCATGTCCTACCTGCCGCAGGAGGAGGAGGACGCTGCCAGGATCGCAGGCATTATCGAAGCCGCAGGCAGGAAGGCCGTGAAGGTGCCCGGGGACCTCAAGGACCCGTCAGCCTGCCGTGACGTGGTGGACACCGCCGTGGCAGTCCTGGGCGGTGTGGACATCCTGGTCAACAACGCCGGAAAGCAGGTGGCCCAGGAGGACCTCGCGGACATCACCGACGAGCAGTTTGACCACACGCTGAAGACCAATGTCTACGCCATGTTCTGGCTGACCAAGGCAGCCCTTCCGCACATGCCTGCAGGGTCCACCATCATCAACACCACGTCGGTGCAGGCCTACAACCCCTCACCGACGCTGGTGGACTACGCCACCACCAAGGCCAGCATCAACAACTTCACCAAGGGCCTGGCCCAGCAGCTCGCTCCCAAGGGGATCCGTGTCAACGCCGTTGCGCCGGGCCCCATCTGGACACCGCTGCAGGTCAGCAGTGGCCAGCCCAAGGAGGACCTGCCGGAATTCGGGCAGTCCACTCCCCTGGGCCGCGCCGGCCAGCCCGCAGAACTCGCGCCGGCCTACGTGTTCCTGGCCTCGCCCGAGTCCAGCTTCGTGCTGGGCGAGACGCTGAACGTCAACGGCGGCAGCCCCACCCCATAGGTCCTAGGCCTGGTCCTGCCCGGCGAGCAATTCATCGGTGGCCTGGTCGGGCTGGCCGTCGAAAAACTGTGCAAGAACGGTTTTGAACACTGTTTCGCCGGGTGCGGCGCGGAGGAACAGCGTCATGGACGACTGCAGCTTGCGGGCGTCAATGCCGCCCAGGATGTCCTCTGCGGCGCGCCCGGCATGGTTGGTGAGGGCCTGTGCGCACTCCAGCAGGCGCGGGCCCAGTACGTCGTGCTCAAGGTATCCCCGGGCTTCGTCCAGTGACCTGATCGCATACTTCCGGGAGGTGGCACTCTGTCCCAGCCCTGCGATCTGCGGAAAGATGAACCACATCCAGTGGCCCCGCTTGCCACCGAGTTGAAGTTCGGCCAGGGCCCGCTCATACGTCCCGCCACTGTCCTGTGCAGCGACGAAGCGTCCAAGGTCATAGGGATCGTTCATGGATGTCTCCTTCTTGTGGGGTCTTGCGCCCGGGCGGGAAGCCGGCGCTTGGCGGCTGCCCAAGCACTGCCGCCGCCTGCCGCAGGCTGCCGTGCGGATCCTCGGCCCAGCGGGCCAGCACCACGCCGGCGCGCTGCCGGTCCCGCTCCGGCAGCCCGGCAAGCAGCGGCGCCACGACATCGGCCACCAGGGGTCCCTCGAGTTCCGCCGTGGAGGCGGAGCGGAGGAACCCCTCGATCCGGGTCAGGTCCGAGTGGCGCAGCCAGGCGGCCTTGGCCTGGAGCAGCACCACGGCTGCCAGCCGCCGCTCGAAGACCGGCCTGGCGCCTGGCCTGGGCCGGCCCCAGAGGGCGGAGGCCAGCTGGACGACGTCATCATGGTCCAAAACCTTGAATTTCCGGAGCGCATCACGGACGGTTCCCCGGACAGCGCCCACGGAGGAACCGTAGGAGGCGAGGATCCCGCCCAGCCGGGCGGCGGCGTCGTCCGCGCGATACCAGGAGCCCTCATTCTGCAGGGTACGGTCGATGAACTCCGCTGCCGCGTCAACGACGTCCGGCCCTGCGCTCATCGCCGGCCCGCCCCGGCGTGGGTGATGCAGAACGGGGTCCACGGCCGGGCTTCCAGCCTGCCCTCGGCGATGGCTTCGCCGCATACGGCGCACGTGCCGTAGGTTCCGGCGTCCAGCCGGGCGAGGGCGGCCTCCACCTGGTCCAGGCCGGCGGCGCTCTGCTTCAGGAGTGCGGACGCCTGGGACAGTTCGAAGGCGATTGTGGCACCCTCGGGATCGTGCTCGTCGTCGACATTTGAATCGAGCCGGGCCGAACTGGCCGAGGCGATGTCCGCGCGGAGGTCCGGAAGCAGCGCAGCCTTCCGCTTCCGCTCCTCCTCAAGCAGCACCCGGAACCGCTCAAAATCTGGCATGGAGAAAGCCTAGCGCGCCCCTCAGTACCAGTTCCTGGCCACGGAGTGGTCCCACGCCGCGCAGGGTGTCCGGTAGCGGTCCCGGATATACCCCAGCCCCCACTCGATCTGGGTGCGGTAGCTGGTGAGCCAGTCGCTGCCGGCGCTTCCCAGCTTGCCCGGCGGCAGGGCCTGCGGAATCCCATAGGCTCCGGAGTAGGGGTTGGTGGCGGTGGTCAGCCAGTTGGATTCCTTCGTCCAGAGCTGGGCGAGGCAGAGGAACTGGTCCTGCCCCCATCCATAGGCCGCGAGGCGGCCGGAGGCATAGCTCTTGGCCGCGGCGGGATCGTTGACGGCGCCGCCCGGCACGGAGGGTACGACGACGGCAGGCGGGGCGGGGCTTGCCGGCGCAGGGGCAACGGGGACGGGGTTCGCCGGGGCCGGGTTGGGGTTGAACGGTGCCGGATTTACCGGCGGGGGGTTTACTGGCACCGGTGCCGCCGGGGCCGGGTTTGGCGGAGCGGGAGGTTTTTGCGCAGCGGCAAGGGCGGCATCTGCAGCTGCCTGCCGGCGGGCCTGCTCCTCGGCAGCGGCGCGTTTGGCTGCCTGCGCCGCCTCATAGGCCGCAAGCGCCACCCGGCCTTGCCGGTATTCGCCCTCAAGCGCCGCCGTCGTGCCCTTGAGGGATGCCAACTGGGCGGTCAACTCTCCACTGCGCCGCTGCTCTTCGGCGACCTGGCGGGCCACCGCGTCCTGGGCGGAACGGGCAGCGTCCAGTTTGGCCTTCGCCTCTCCGGACAGGCGTTCACGCTCCGCCCGGGCGGCCTTTTCCTGCTCCGCCAGGGCAGCGGTGGCCTTTCCGGCGGCCTCCGCCCGGCTGACCAGGTCCGCGGTCTTGGCTTCCACGACTTCAACCACGTTGAGACCGTGGATGCTGTTGTTCTCAAGGGCTTCCAGTGCCACAAAGAGTCCCATGGTGGTTCCGCCGGTTTTGTACGACCTGGCGGCCAGCGCACCAATCGCCTGCTGATGCCGCTGCAACTCCGCATTTGCCTCGGCAGCCTGGCCGGCAAGGGCATCCACCCTGGCTGTTGCGGACTGCAGGGCGGCGTCGGCCAGTGCATAATCGGCCGCAGATACGACGGCGGCTGCCCCGAGCGTTTCGGATTCGGATTGCAGGCCTTGCAGCAGGCCTGTGATCTTCTCGATTTCGGCCGCCTTGCCGGCTTCCGACTGCTGCGCTTTCTGCACGTCCTCCCACGAGGGATACCCGCCCGGCGGGGCGTCGTCCGCGGACGCCGGAAGCAGGGCGGACGGGCCGGCCAGGGCGAGGGCCAGCACCCCTCCCAGCAGCGGGGGCATCAGCATGCTTCCGATCAGGCGCATAGTTCCGAAGCCTATCGGGTTTCAATGCGAGGTTGAGGGTTAAGACCGCTAGCCTGCTTTGTCTTTATGACTTTGTGACACAAATAACAGGCCGCGCCGGACGCTCGATATCACCCGAGGTCAACCGGATGTGGTATGAAACTCCAGACATTTGCTTAATATGATAGAAGCGCCTCGGATGTTACCCAAACGTGACAATTGCTCCGGGGCCGGGTTATGGTCTTCAGGTGTCCCTCCCAAAACGGGACATTCCCATCAGTATGCCGAGCCCTGCCACTGATACGGGATTCAACCGCTTTCCAGCTGGCAGGGACGGGGAACCAAGTTTCCACGGCCATTTGTGGCCTTGGGGTTAAGTCGACAGCGCCTTCGTCCATTACGGGCGGTCGCCCTTCGGCCGGGTATCTCCAACCCGAACCCGACAGCTCACCCCGCAGGCATGGGAGAGGCGATCACACGTGTCAAAAAAATTTTCCTACCGCCCGTCACCGCGCGACTCCGGCCCGCTCAATCGCGCTCCAGGGCTTGGCTGCTTCCGCAAAGTCCCAGGCCCGGACGCTCAGCCGTCCGGTGCTCGCAGTTGCCGCTGCGTCCGGCATTGCGTTCGGTGTTGGAGCTCCCGCCCACGCTGGCGTGACCGGCCCGGACACCACCGAAACCGCTAGCGTCCAGGCGTACAGCGCTCCGGCCGCTGCCGTGGCTGCTCCTGCTGCCGCAGCCCCCGCCGCCGGCAACGTCTACACCGTGGTCTCCGGCGATACCCTGGGTGCCATCTCGGCTGCACATGGCGTCAGCCTGAACGACGTGCTGGCCGCCAACGGCCTGGATATTTCCACCATCATCTACCCCGGTGACCAGATCACCATTCCGGGCGCCGGCTACGTGGCACCTGCTGCTGCGCCTGCTCCGGCCGCACCGGCCCTGGCGAGCACCGGAACCACCGTGAACTACGCCTCCGCCGCCGTTGCCCCGGCCCCCGCCCCGGCCGCTACCGGCACCGGCACCGGCGCAGCCATCCTGGCTTCCGCCTACAGCCAGCTGGGCGTGCAGCAGGACTGCACCGCCATGGTGGAGAAGGCACTGCGCTCCGTTGGCCTGTCCGTCGGTGACCTGGCTCCGGCCAGTTCTACCAGTACGGCACCACCGTGGGCACCCCCGCCCCCGGCGACCTGGTGATCACTGCCGGCCACGTGGGCGTCTACGCCGGCGACGGCCAGGTTGTCAGCGGCGGCGTGGACGGCTACAAGACCGAAGTCCACTCCATCAGCTGGCTCAGTGGAGCTTCCTTCGTCCGGGTAGCCTCGTCACCCGGCGCAGCTGAGGCAGCCGCAACAACGCAGTACAGAGACAAGGGCGGCGGCCGGGAATTCCCGGCCGCCGCCCTTGCCCGTTAATGTGCTTCCGGCAGAGTCCGGCTCTTTCTGTCACGTACCGCAGAACGTCATGTACTTGCCGAAGTCTTCCGGGGCCCCTTCGGCGTAGCGTTCCAGGCCGGGGCGCTCTTCATAGGGGGCACGCACTGCTTCCAGGAGCCTGTTCAGTGGCTCCAGGTCGCCCCCGGTGGCTGCAGCCAGGGCCTCTTCCACCAGGTGGTTCCGCGGAATGTACACGGGGTTTACCCGGTCCATCCGGTCCGCGTCCGGCTTCATGGACCGCCAGCGGCCGGCCCAGGAATCGAATGCCGCGAGGTCCATGACCATGCCGCGGACCGGCCGTTCATTTCCGCGCGCCGCTTCGCCCAGGTTGCGGAAGAACCGGGTGTAGTCCACGGGGCCGTCCTTCAGGATCGCTACCACGCCGTCCACCAGTTCGGACGCCGCTTCGGCTTCAGGGCTTCCCGCGGGGACGGCCGGCAGGCCCAGCTTGGCCTGCATTCCGTTGAACCACGCATCGCTGTACTGCCTGCGGAATTCGCCCAGCGCCTCCACGGCGGGAGCGACAGCCTGCTCCTGGTCCTCGTCGATCAGCGGGAGGATCGACTCGGCGAGGCGGGCCAGGTTCCATTCGGCGATGACCGGCTGGTTGGCATAGGCGTACCGCCCGCCCACATCAATGGAACTGTAAACGGCGGCCGGGTTGAAGTCGTCCATGAATGCGCAGGGGCCGTAGTCGATGGTCTCCCCGGAAATGGTCATGTTGTCCGTGTTCATCACGCCGTGGACGAAGCCCACCAGCATCCACTGCGCCACGAGCGCGGCCTGGGCCGACACCACCGCCCGGAACAGCGCAAGATAGGGATTGTCTGCCTCGGCGGCGGCAGGGTAATGCCGGCTGATGGCGTGGTCCGCAAGGCGGCGCAGCAGCTCGAGGTTGTCCGTGGCCCGCGCGTACTGGAAACTTCCCACCCGCAGGTGGCTGCCGGCCACCCTGGCCAGGACCGCCCCGGGCAGCATGTCGTCCCGGCGCACCATGCGTCCGGTGCCGACGACGGCGAGCGACCTGGTGGTGGGAATGCCCAGCGCGTGCATTGCCTCACTGACGAGGTATTCACGGAGCATGGGCCCGACGACGGCACGGCCGTCCCCTGCCCGCGCGAACGGTGTGCGGCCCGAGCCTTTGAGGTGGATATCGCGCAGGCGGCCGTTGGCGTCCACGATTTCGCCGAGCAGGAGGGCGCGTCCGTCCCCGAGGAGGGGTGAGTAGCCGCCGAACTGGTGGCCGGCGTAGGCCTGGGCCACCGGAGCGGCCCCTTCCGGCACGTGGTTGCCCAGCAGCAACCGCACGCCTTCCGGGCTGCGCAGGTAGCGGGCATCCAGCCCGAGTTCTTCCGCGAGGGCGTCGTTGAAGACCAGGAGCCGGGGCTCCGGGGCTTCCTCCGCCTGCCAGGGAACTGCCATATCTGCCAGTTCGCTGGCGAAGCGGCTGTCGAAAGTGACGGTTGATTCTGCAGCGGCAGTCATGGGTTAACCCTATCCCCGCGGTTGGTCCGGCGGTTGATCAGCCAGGTGGCGAGCCAGAGGACCACGCCGATGGCCATCAGTCCGCCGGCTATCTCGTACTGGATCACGTTCCGTCCCACCCACGGCCCGGCCAGGAAGGCGCAAAGGATGGCAGCGACCAGGGCAGGGGGCCGGGCGAGGTGAAGAAGACTTTCCGGTTCGGATCCCGTTTCCTCCGCAGCACCAGGCACGCCACGTTGACGACGGTGAAGACGCACAGCAGCAGGAACGCCGTTGTGCCGGAAAGGTTGGCGACAATGTTGCTTTCCGGATCGCTGGTCACGTAGAGGATGAGCCCCAGGGCAAGGACGGTGGAGAAGGCAATGCCCGCCCACGGGGTGCGGCGGACCGGCAGGACCTTGCCCAGGGGATGCGGCAGGACCTGCTGGCGGGCCAGGCCGTAGATCAGCCGGCTGGCCATGAGCATGTTGATCAGTGCCGTGTTGGCCACGGCGAAGACGGCCAGGAACGGGAAGATCCGGTCGATGGGAAAGTCCGGTGAGCCCTTGTGCACCACCTCGAGCAGTGCGGCGCCTTCGGCTTCGCGGATGCCCTCCAGTTCGGTGGGCGAGAGGACACTGACCACGGACACGGCAACCAGCATGTACAGCAGCACGGCGATGCCGAGGCCGGTCAGCATGGTCCGGGGAAGATCTTTTCGGGATGGCGGGTTTCCTCCACCATGTTCACCGAGTCCTCAAAACCCACCATGGCGAAGAATGCGATGGAGGTGGCGGCGGTGACGGCGAGGAACAGGCCTTTGTCCTGGTAGTCGTTGAAGACGAAGATCTCGCCGGGGTTGCCCGTGCCCTGGGCCATGACGAAGAACCCGACGCCGATCACGATGCTTAGCGCCACCATTTCCACCAGGGTGAGCACCACGTTGAACTTGACGCTCTCCCCCACGCCCCGCAGGTTGATGGCGGCCAGCAGGAGCATGAATGCCAGGGCGACGGCCGTAATGACGCCCTGGCCGGGATCACCCATGACTCCGTTGATTTCCAGCCCGCCGAAGAAATTCTGTGCCAGGACGTTGGCTGAGGTGGAGGCGCTGGTGATGCCGGAGCAGACCACTGCGAAGGCCACCAGGAACGTGACGAAGTGAATGCCGAAGGCTTTGTGCGTGTACAGGGCAGCGCCCGCCGCCTGGGGATACTGCGTGACCAGTTCAAGGTAGGAAAACGCCGTCAGCGTCGCCACCACGAAAGCCAGGAGGAACGGCAGCCAGACGATGCCGCCCACCGTTCCGGCCATGGTGCCGGTGACGGCGTAGACACCGGCGCCAGAATGTCCCCCACGATGAAGAGCAGGAGGAGTTTCGGCCCAGGACCCGTTTCAGCTCGGGCTCCCGCCCGCAGGTGTGACGCCGTGGACTTCCTCGGACGTGGCGCTCACTGTCGGCCTCCTTGCCGGGTCAGGTGGTGGATTGCCTGGTGTGCCAGGTCGGCGCGGGGGCCGCGCCGCTGCGGAAAGGGAATGCGCTGCAGGTCTGAAGCGGCCATGACGGCGGCGGTGCCGGCGCGTGCGGATGCCTGGGCAGCAAGCATGGTGGCGTCGTCGCCATAGCGGGCTGAAAAATGCGTCAGTACCAAAGTACGGGCACCGGCGCGCGAAGCCAGCTCCCCCGCCTGCCCGGCGGTGAGGTGGCGGTATTGCTGCGCCAGGCCGGCGTCGTCATCGCTGAAGGTTGATTCGGCAACCAGGAGGTCGGCGCCGTCGGCCAGTTCCTCAGCACCGGCGCACGGCGCGGTGTCCATGACGAATGCGAAACGCTGGCCGGGCCGGTGGATGCTCACGGCCTCAAGGCTGCCGCCGTTGAGCGTGCCCTCCCGCTGCAGGCGGCCGACGTCGGGTCCTGCGATGCCCGCCTCCGCCAGCCGGTCGGGCAGCAGGGTCCGGCCGTCCGGTTCCACAAGCCGGTAGCCAAAGGTATCGATGCGGTGCTTCAGCGGCCGGACCTCAAGGCCGTCGGCGATGATTCCCGCTTCGCCGTGGGGGTGCAGGCGCAGATCGATGCCGGGCGAACTGATTGAGACCAGGGCACGGACCACATCCTCGCCTGCGGCCGGATAGTGCAGGTGGACGGGATGCCGCACGCCGTCGAGGGCCATCCTGGACAGCACGCCGGGAAGGCCGTAACAGTGGTCGCCGTGGACGTGGGTGAGGCAGATACGCGTGATGTGGGTTGCCGGAACACCCGCGTGGATCATTTGCCGCTGCGTTCCTTCGCCCGGATCGAACAGCAGGCCCTCGCCATCCCAGCGCAGCAGGTACCCATTGTGGTTCCTGGCGCGGGTGGGCACCTGGGACGCGGTGCCGAGGATGACGAGTTCACGCATGCTCTGAAGGACCAAAAAGCAGGTTCCGGACGTATCCGGGACCTGCTTCCTGGTTTCGTGGTTTTAGTGCCGCCGGAGCATTCCCATGATTTTGTGGGCCATGCCGCCGGTCCTGCCGCCCGTTGCGTGCGGCGTCCGCCTGGCGGCGTTCATCCCGGTACCGCGGACTGTTCCGCTGGTGCCGGTCCTGCCCGTGAATCGTCCAGCGGCATTCCTGATCATGCTTCCCAAGTTCATGTGAAACTCCCTAAGTCCTGATCTACCAACTGATATTCATCAGCCTGCTTATTAGTCTAGCCGTGATCCCGTTTTCGGCCAGGGCGTGCTGGCCCCCGCCTGCTGTCAGCGCTCCAGGTCCTCGGGGTCGAACTCGCTGAGCGGTGACCCGCCGAAGTTCTCCGTGTCGTCACTCGCCTCGGCCTCGGGCCCGGCCGGGTTTTCGCCGAAGTCGACGTCCGCCACGGCTTCACCGAGGGTGGGCGCATCCGGCGGCACTTGCTCATCGCCTGCGTTGTACCGGGCGTCCGCCGTCTCGTCGCGGAGCGTCTGGTCACTCAGGAAATCCTCTTCTTCACCCGAAACAGTCTCTCCTTGGAGAAGCGGATCCTCCTGCCAGCGGTCCGGATTGTTCTCCGCGGCGCCCGGGTAGCTGTCCGGCTCCCCCTTGACGGGATCCAGCTCAAAGGACGCAGCGGCGCCGGGGGTTTCATCCAGGAGCACATCATTTTCCTCGACCACCTCGAGGTTGTCATCGGGGAGGTTCTGTTCAGTCATGGTGATGCCTTTCTCTTGAACTCCGGGCGAACAATAGTAAGCATACTGATGAAAAGGGCGGGATGTGAACCGGGTCTTTCCCCATGGATCAGTGCAGCAACCAGGATCCGTCCGAAGGGGGTTCCGGCTTCCTGCGCAGTTTGCGGAACAGGATGATAAAGGGCCACGCCAGCAGCTGCAGCAGCCCTGCGAGGAGGAGCAGCCAGACCACCAGGACAAGGACCGGCGAGTACAGCAGGAAAACGCCGATGGCGGCAGTGATATAGCCTCCAACCAGCGCCAGAAGCGCCCCAGGGTCCATGGGAACTCCTCATCTTAAGTTGTCGAAAGTCAGGGAGGCGTGAGCCGTTTAAATGGGAAAACGCCAGACGGGAAGGGCCGCGCGTGATTCGTGGATCCGAGAGGTGGTGCGGGTTCGAGCGGCTGCCAGGCATTCCTCCGAGGGGCTGGGAAAATCACCCAATGCATCCGGGCCGCTTACTTCCTAACGGTCATCCCAGAGTACGCGCCTGCCTCCCGGGGTGGAAGCATCCCCCGGTGCGGCCGAGCCCGGCCTGAGCTTGGCCAGATGCAGGATCCCGAGCACCAGGAACAGCAGCGACAGAGCCAGCGGGGGCCACAGCGCCGGCGGGCTGAGCGGGACACCGAAAAGCGGCTTGGCCAGTTCTCCGATTGCGAGGGAAAAGATCAGGGTGAAACCCAGCACGTGGAGTGCGGGTAAAAGCAGAAGCCCCACGGCGCGGTTCCTGAAGGTCAGGACGGACAGGATCAGGAAGCCGGGCATGATGAAGCACAGATCCAGGATGAAGATCGAGTAGAGGGAATCGATCTGCTCTCCGCTGTTCATCAGGGGCAGGAGCATCGCGATCCACAGTGGGTAGAAGATCAGCGGCTGGAGGATCGCGCCCGAGGCCGAGAGCAAGCGGATACCCTTCGGGAGGGCCGGTGGGGTCAGATCGCGCCTGAAGTGCGCGCCCGCCAGGACCATGCACCAGAAGGCCAAGGCGAAGATGCCCATGTAGGCCAGGTAGAGGCCGTTGTAGGCCCGTTCAATCACATAAATCCCGTACGCGTAGAAAAGGTAGCCCAGGATCCCCAGTGCTGCGATGTGGTGCCTGGTCTTCCCGGGTCCGGCCGCGACGGCAAGATAGCCGAGGCCAAGCCCGGCTGCCACTGAGAGCAAGTCCTGGGAAAATGCCCCGGGCAGGATGTTACTGCTGACAATCCCGGCATAGATTTCCGGACGCGCGGCGCCTGCCGCCGCAACCGGCAGGGTGAGAACGGCAGTCACTGCCCAGAGCGTCCTGTGGAGCCTGATGTGGTGGAGCATCTGTGCCTTCCCCGGGAACGCGTGGGCGCCTCTTTGTCCGCGGCTTATTCCACAGGCTCGCACTGGAACCTGGGGTCCCCCAAGGGCCTTAGGTCCCCTCCATATCCCCGGCCGGCCGCCTCCGCGCCTGTGACCTTTGGCCCTACAATCCGCTGCCCCCGGGCGGGAGCGTTAGCGTGTCCAGCACCGCAGAAGACGAGGAAGCACGGCCATGACAATCCATAAACCAATCGCCGTCGGCACCAACGACTCGGCCCAAAGCCAGGCGGCCGTCCTGTGGGCAGCCCGCCGCGCCCAGCGGGCGAATGTCCCGCTGGTGATCCTCCACGTCGTTGATGACCGCTGGGTGGCAGATCCCTACCCCTGTTTGGGGTGCTGGAAGAGGCCGGCGACAAGCTCCTGCAGACGGCCGCCGGACGGATCCGGGGAACCTTCCAGGTTCCGGTCACCACCCGGCTCCTCAACGGAAGCGTTGGCGGAGCGCTCGCCAAGTACTCCGGCAAGGCATCAATGCTGGTCGTGGGCTCGGGCACCGGGCACCTTGGCGGCGTCCTGGCTGACCGGGCACTCCAGGTTGCTGCCACCGCCAAAGTCCCGGTTGCCGTGGTGGGGACACAGGATCTCAACGGCCGCTCCGGCGTGGTGGTGGGCGTTGACGGTTCCAAGGAAGCGACCCTGGCCGTGAGCTTTGCGGCCGCAGAGGCCGATCGGGAGGGTGAGGAGCTCACGGTGGTCTACGCGGTGCGAACGCCCGATCCAATCGTGGATGCCGGACTGTCATCCACCACCCTGGCGGAACTGATCGTGCAGGAAGAACGGGTAGTCCTTTCCGAAACAGTAGCCGGGCTGGAGGAAAACTACCCCGACCTGAAGGTCCATCAGATCCTCGAGACGGAAAAGACCCCCGTGGACGCCCTGGTGGATGCCGCCGCCGGAGCCAGGATGCTGGTGGTGGGCAGCCGCGGCAGGGGCGGGATCAAGCGCCTTCTTCTCGGATCCACAGCCCACGGCGTCCTGAAGCACCTGCCGTGCCCCACGGTCATCACCAGGATCCAGGCCGCCAGGAACAAGGCCTAGGCCTGGACCGGCACCATGAAGAAGACCCCCGCAGTCATTCTGCTCATTCTCGGCATCCTTGCCTCGATCGTCGGGGCCACCGTCCTGGCTGCGGGGGTGGTGGCCTCAGTGGTGGGGTCCGTCCAGGGCGACGGATACCTCACCTCCGGCACCGCCCGGCTCTCGGTGGGCTCCCACGCCCTGACCTCGCCAAGAATCGATGCCGTGGGCGAGGGCGTCCCACCCCGGCTGCCTTTCGACGTCGGCACACTCAGGTTGCGCGCATCCTCCGTTGACCCGGCAGGGAAATCTTCCTGGGGATTGCTCCCCAGGAAGATGTTGAGCGATATCTTTCCGGCGTGCACCACTCCGAGCTCCTCGAGGTGGACAGCCGGCCCTTCCGGCGGAGTACCGTGACGTTCCCGGCACCGGCTCGCCGGCACCTCCCCGGGAGCAACAGTTCTGGAGCGCATCCGTTGCGGGTGCCGGCGAACAGGAGCTGACTTGGGACTTGGCTGCGGGAAGCTGGGCGATAGTCATCATGAATGCCGACGGCAGCACCGGCGTCGACGCGCAGGTGCAGGCCGGCTTCCGTTCAGATCTGATCCGGCCTGCGGCCACCGGCCTGCTGGTGGGAGGCGCAGTCGCACTCGCCATCGGCATCCCCCTGCTGATCCTGGGGGCGGTGGGACTCGGGCGGCACGCCGGTCCTCCGGGCGCAGCGGTACTTCCACCACAAGCGCCTATGAATCCGGAGGCACGGGACAGCGCCCCGTATCCCGCTCGGCTCATTGGGGAGCTGGATCCCGCCTTGTCACGGGCTATGTGGCTGGTGAAGTGGTTCCTGGCCATCCCGCACTTCATCGTCCTGGTCTTCCTGTGGTTCGCGTTCCTCGTGACCACCGTCGTGGCCGGGTTCGCCATCCTGTTCACCGGCCGCTATCCGCGGGCCCTGTTCGACTTCAACGTCGGGGTCATGCGCTGGAACTGGAGGGTGGCCTTCTACGCCTACGCCGCAGCAGGCACCGACCTCTACCCGCCCTTCACCCTGGCACGCACGGCCTATCCGGCGGACTTCGAGGTGGACTACCCTGAACGCCTTTCCCGCGGCCTCGTCCTCGTCAAGTGGTGGCTCCTGTCCATTCCGCACCTGCTGATCGTTGCCGCCCTGGCCGGCACCACCTGGACCTGGCCGGCAGACACCGAAGACCTCGGAACCACGTATGAACGGGGTACCGGCCTGTCCCTGCTGGGAATCCTGGTCCTGGTGGCAGTGGTGGCGCTGCTCTTTACCGGCCGCTACCAGCGCCCGCTGTTCGACCTGATACTCGGGATCAACCGCTGGATCTACCGCGTCATGGCCTACACGGCCTTGATGCGTGATGAATACCCGCCCTTCCGGCTCGACCAGGGACCCCTTGACCAGGAACCAGGGAACGCCAGGCGGACCTTCGGCCCTACCCCTCCGGCAACGGCCGCGACAAGATACGAGGGACCACCGCCGCCACATGAGGAGCTGAAATGAGCACAGCGGAAACACCATTTGCCCGGATTCTCGTGGGCGTGGACGGGTCAGAGCCCTCCGTGGAGGCGCTCCGGCAGGCCCAGCGCCTGGCGCTGCCCCTTGGCGCCAAGGTCCTCGCCACCGCCTACTGGGACTACCCCCAGGTGTACGCCGGCTACGTCATGGTGGGCATCGAAGGCTTCGAGGAACGCGCCGGGCAGATCCTTGACGAGGCGGTGACAAAAGCCTTCGGCCCGGAGACGCCGTCGAACGTCGTGGTGGGCCTCGTCCGGGGGCACCCGCGCGAGTCACTGATCGAAGCCAGCAGGGACGCGGACATGGTGGTGGTCGGACGGCGGGGCCACGGAGGTTTCGGGGGCATGCTGCTCGGATCCGTCAGTTCGGCCCTCGTGTCCCATGCCCACTGCCCGGTCCTGGTGGTCCACACGCCTGAAACAGACCACAACAAGTCCTGAAGGGGAATGCCGTGAGCAGGCCGGATGCGACCGGCAGCGGGCCGACGGATCCGCTGCCGGGAAATGGACGACGCCGGACGGCAGCCATTGCACTCGTAGCCGCCCTGGTGCTCGTCGCCGTCGTCCTGGCCGTCCTGCTGCAGCGCCCCGCGGAGAGCCCCGAGCCCGCGGCCGGGCCGTCCCCGGGCACGAGCGCGGCCACCAGCAGCGCCGCCTCCCCCACGCCGTCCAGCCCTTCTGCCACGCCGCCGCCCCCTGCGCCAGCCGGGACCGAGACCCCGGAGGCAGGACAGACTCCGGTGCAACCGCCGGTGACCGTGCCTCCCGTACCTGCTACTACACCACCTGCCCCGGGCACCGTTCCGCCGCAGGACCCGTTCCCTGCAGGGCTGCGCAACCAGGACCTGACAGCTGTTCCCGGCGCCGGGAACACCGTGGCGCTGACGTTTGACGCCGGGGCCAACGCGGCAGGCCTGCCGAAGATCCTGTCGGCGCTGTCAGCCAAAGGAGTGGCCGGAACATTCTTCCTCACTGGGAACTGGGCCGCGAACAATCCGGACGGCGTCCGGCAGATCGTCTCCGCAGGGCACCGCGTGGGCAACCACTCCATGACCCATCCCGGTTTCACCGGACTCAGTGACGCACAGATCGTGCAGCAGGTGCGCGGGGCCGAGGAAGCAATCCTGGCCGCCGGCGCCGACCCGAGGCCGTTGTTCCGCTTTCCTTTCGGTGAACGGGATGCCCGGACCATCGAGGCGGTCAACGATCTGGGCTATGCAGCCGTCCGATGGTCGGTGGACACGCTTGGCTGGAAGGGCACCAGCGGGGGCATCAGCGCCCAGATCGTCTCCGACCGGGTCATGGCTGCCCTGCAGCCGGGCGAAATTGTCCTCATGCAGATCTGGCTCCAACCCCGACGACCGCAGCACCCTCGATGCCGACGCCTTGCCGCAGGTGATCGACCGCATCAGCGCGGCCGGTTACGGCTTTGCCACCCTCGACGCGTTGCTTGCGCAGTAAGTCCAAAGACCCGGCGGGACCCCGGAGAAGGGAACCATGGAAAGAGCCAGGCAGGCCAACTCTGCGGGCAGGAAGGCCGCTCCGGTTTCGGACCACCACACCCTGCCCGTGCACGAAGTGGTGCTCCTCCTTGAAACGGATATCACCAAGGGCCTCGGCCCCGGCCAGGTGTCGCGGCGGCGCTCGCAGTTTGGCGCCAACATGCTTCCCCGGTCCAAACGGGGAGGGATGTGGCGCAAGCTGCTGCGCCAGTTCAACAATCCCCTGGTCTACGTGCTGCTGGCCGCAGCCGCCGTCACGGGTGTCCTGGGCGAGTACCTGGATTCCGGCGTGATCCTCGCCGTGGTGCTCGTCAATACGCTCATCGGCTTTGTCCAGGAAACCCGCGCGGAAGCGGCGCTTGATGCCCTTCATTCGCTGGTACGGACCGCCGCGGTGGTGTTGCGGGACGGGCAGAGGCAGGAGATACCGTCCGAGGACCTCGTCCCGGGGGACCTGGTACTCCTCGAAGCGGGGGACAAAGTGCCGGCGGACCTGCGCCTTGTCCGCCTCTCCGGCCTGCGGGTTGATGAGTCCGCCCTCACCGGGGAATCCGAAGCGGTGTCCAAGGACGAGGTGGTGCTGCCGGTAGGCACCCCCGTGGCCGACCGGCGGAACATGGTCTACAGCGGGACCCTGGTGACCGCAGGCACCGGCGCGGGCATCGTCGTCGCCATCGGCGGTGAAACTGAGCTCGGCGAAATCCACCGGCTCATGGGGGCGGTACAGACCGTGGCCACCCCGCTGACCAGGAAGCTTGCCCGGTTCAGTTCGACGCTCACGGTTGCCATTCTGGCCCTCGCCGCGCTGGCGTTCGCGGCAGGGGTGGTGCGCGGCCAGCAGCCGGCGGAAACCTTCACGGCCGCCGTCGCGCTCGCAGTGGGGGCCATCCCCGAAGGCTTGCCGGCCGCCGTTACGGTAACGCTTGCCATTGGTGTCCGCCGGATGGCCAGGCGGCGGGCGGTAGTGCGCCGCCTGCCCGTGGTGGAAACCCTCGGCAGCACCACGGTGATCTGCTCCGACAAGACCGGTACATTCACGGAGAACCAGATGACGGTACGGGCGCTGTGGACCCCCTCCGCCAGCTACGACGTCTCCGGTTCCGGCTACGGTCCTGCAGGCCGGATCTCCGCAGCGGAGAAAGGCGCGTCCGAAGGGGCCGCCGTGGAGCCGGAGTCACCGCAGGACGCAGCACTCTACTGGTCCCTCCTGGCTGGAGGCGCCTGCAACGACGCCAAAATCGTCCTTGAGGGGCAACTGTGGCAGGCCCAGGGCGACCCCACCGAGGCGGCGATGCTGGTGGTGGCCGGCAAGGGCGGCATCGACGTCGCGGAATTCCTCGCGGCAAACCCCCGCCGCGGAACCCTGCCGTTCACCTCCGAACGGCAATACATGGCGACCCTCCACTCCCCCGCCCTTCCGGGCCAGGGCGGGACAGTATTGGTCAAGGGGGCCGTGGAGCGGGTGCTGGAGCTTTGCGGCACCCAGCTGGACCGCAGCGGCAGGCCGGCTCCAATCCGCCGGCAGGAAGTCCTGGAGGCGGTGCATGGCCTGACCCGTACCGGCCTGCGCGTGCTTGCCACCGCAGTGATGCACCTCCCGGCTGACGCCGGTCCGCTCGCGGAAGAAGTCCTGGAGGGCCGCCTTACCCTCACCGGGCTCCAGGCAATGCTTGATCCGCCGAGGAACGCGGCGGCGGCGTCCGTGCGGGCCTGCCATGACGCAGGGGTGGGGGTGAAGATGATCACCGGCGATCATGTGGGCACGGCGCTCTCCATTGCCAGCGCCGTCGGCCTGCGGACCAGCGGGGAAGGCAGCCGGGCCCTGACCGGTTCCTTGCTGGACGCCATTCCGGAACACCAGCTGCCGGACGCGGTGGAGCAGACGAACGTCTTCGCACGCGTGTCTCCTGAGCAGAAACTGCGCCTGATTGGGGCGCTCCAGTCCAGGGGCCATGTGGTGGCGATGACCGGCGACGGCGTCAATGACGCGCCCGCCTTGCGCCAGGCCGACGTCGGCGTCTCCATGGGCCGTTCGGGAACGGAGGTTGCCAAGGAAGCCGCGGACATCGTCCTCACGGACGACGACTTCGCCACGATCGAAGCCGCTGTCGAAGAAGGCCGGAACGTCTTTGACAACCTGACCAAGTTCATCGTCTGGACATTGCCCACGAACATGGGCGAGGGCCTGGTGATCCTGGTAGCCATCCTGATCGGCGGAACGCTTCCCATCCTGCCCACGCAGATCCTCTGGATCAACATGACCACCGCCGTGGCACTGGGCCTGATGCTCGCGTTCGAGCCGAAAGAACCCGGCATCATGTCCCGCCCGCCCAGGAAGCCCGACCGGCCGCTTCTCACCTGGGCGCTGACCGTGCGCATCATCCTGTTTCGGTCCTCCTGGTTGCCGGTACGTGGTGGATTTTCGAGCTCGAGCTCTCCGGCGGCGCGTCCCTGGCAGAAGCCAGGACGGCGGCGGTCAACCTCTTCGTTGCGGTGGAGCTGTTCTACCTGTTCAGCTGCCGTTCCCTGACAAGGCCGGCGTGGCGGGTGGGGGTTTTTGCCAATCCGTGGATCGTGCTGGGCGTGGTTCTCCAGATGGCGGGCCAGCTTGCCATCACCTACTCTCCGCTGATGAACGGGCTCTTCCATACCGCCCCCATCAACCCTGAAACCTGGCTGCGGATCCTCGGCATCGCGCTGCTTGCCTCCCTGGTTGTTGCCGTGGACAAGCGCTTCCGGCGAACAGGCTTCTAGACGAAGCCGTGGCGACGCAGCCTCCGGGCCTTTGGGCCCTGTCTGCGGCCGGGAAAGCGGCCTACGCTGGGCCACATGAGCGACAAGAACAACGTGCCCGAGGCAGAGATACTCGATCCCGAAGAGTGCTGGACACTCCTGGCGGAGACGACGGTGGGCAGGCTGGCCGTCATCGTGGACGGCCACCCTGATGTCTTCCCCGTCAACTTCAAAGTGGAGGATCAGACATTGATCTTCAGGACTGGCGGTGGAACCAAGCAACAGGCTATCCAGTCCGATTCCACCGTTGCCCTGGAGGCGGATGCGGTGAGCGCGCAGTTCGGCCTGGCCTGGAGCGTGGTGGTCAAGGGGAAAGCGGTTGAAACCCAGCCGACCGGGGCGGCGCTGGACGAGATCCGGCGCGGGCTGTTTCCTTGGCAGGGCGTAGGGCAGGAACACCTCGTCCGGATAGTGCCCAGTCCGTGACCGGCCGGCGTTTTTCCTTGACAGCGCCCATGATGTGGCACACCACGCTGGACGACGTCACGCGGGCCGGATTCGAGTAAACGCCGCAGCTTCCGGCCGCCGGACAATCTTTATCCGGGATGCCATCACGGCCGGTCCGGAAGGATCCGCACCAGGACCACCCCGCTGATCACGGCCATGGTGAACGCCATCAGGACTGCCGCCACAACACCGATCGCCGCCACAAGCCACTGTTCCTGCCCCGGCTGCCAGAGCGGGGTGGACACGGCAAAGAAAACTGCCAGGCCCGCAGCCCAGGCTGCAGCACTTCCGGCTATCCACCGCCAGGCTCCCGCCACGTGCCTGCGCAACTCAATCCACTGGGCAAACCCGATTGACCCCAGCAGGAGGACTCCTGCCACGGACGCGCCGCCGATCTGTGCGGCCGCGGGCCATTCCTGCCAGGCATCGGTGGCGGCCGGGAACAGCCCCAGTGTCCAGGCAATCGCAGCTGCCAGCGCAGTGAGGCCCACCCACCGGCGGACGGAAACGGCCGGAAGCCGGCCGCGGAGCACGTGCGCCTGGAACCAGCCCAGGACGGCACCTTCCACAACCCCGCCAAGCACCAGCAGCAGCATTCCGTCCGGCAGGAACGCGGCCGCGGTGAGCTGGGCACCTACCGGGCCAAGAAAACCCAGGCTCTCACCCAACGTCACCCATCCCACCCAGCGGACCAGGAACGCGTTCACGCGGGACTTCACGGAACCTCCTCCTCGGAAGGCGTACGTCGCCAGCCGGAGCTCGTGCTTCCGGTTCTCCAAGGGTTGCCCCATCCGCCCGGCCCAACAAGTGCCAAAAGCCCCGGCCGGCGCCGGATACCTTACGGCCAAGTTGGGACCAATGGCTCTGCCGCCCCTTGCCCTCCGGCCGGATGATGGAAGGGAACCGGCCTGCACGCCAGGCCGTGTTCGGATGACAACGCACAAGCTTGGAGACCGCCGTGGCACTCTCGGAATTCGAGAAACGGGAACTCGACAGGATCAGCAGCCGGCTGGAGCTGGACGATCCGAAACTTGCCCTGCTGCTGGGCAGCGATGCGTTTACCGCTCCCGGCAGGAGGCACCTTCGCAGCGGAGCGGCAGCGATCCTGGCCGGGCTGCTCATCCTGGTGACCGGCCAGCTGTTGCAGGTTCCGCTCCTGGGCATCATCGGATTCGGCATCATGTGTGCCGCCGGCTACTGGACCAGCCGGAACATCCGTTGGGTCAGCAGACGTCCAGGCCACCGTAAAGATCACGAGGAACGGAACGCCGAGCAATGAATACAGCCAAGGATGCCGCCGTCGAAGCCAGGGCACTCCAGGATGTCGAAACCCACCACGCTGACATGCTGAAACAGCTCAACGGGCTGGTTGGCCTCCTGGTGGAGGCCCTCGAGGCGGGTGACTCCCCCGCCGGGGAAAGGGCACAGGCCGCGCTGCTCGACTGGTGCGACAGCGACCTGGTGCCCCACGCCCTTGCGGAGGAGGGCCTGCTGTATGAGGGGCCGCGAGCGCGGCCGGAGGGAAAGCTCCTGGTGGAAGGGATGCTCGCGGAGCACCGCGTCATCGTGGAACTGGTGGACGAACTGCGGACAGCCACCGGCGTTCAGGCCGCCATTGCCGGAAGCCTCATCCAGCGGATCTTCGCCCTCCACCTGGACAAGGAGAACCGCCTTCTGCTGCCGTTCATCGCTGAATCACCGGGGCTGTCGCTTGCCGGGTCGGTGGAGGGACTCCACGAGCTGACGGGAGAGTCCGCCGTCCGCCACGGACACGGGCACGCGCACGGGCACGACGCCGGCCATCACTGAGGGGCATCGGCTGCAGCTTGCTTTTCCGCCCCCTGGGCAGTCGTCGTCTCCGGTGTGTGCACCACCAGGACGGGACAGTGTGCATGGCTCACGCACGCGGAGCTCACCGACCCGGGTACGAAGCCTCCGTGCCCGCAACGTCCGACAACGAGGAGCAGAGCGCTCCGGCTCCCGTCAATCAGCAGGTGGCCGGGTTTGCCACGCACCAGCCGCGGGCGGACCCGGGAGGGCCGCTCGTCACCAAAAGCATCAGTGAGCGCCTGCTGCAACACCTGTTCGGCGGCATATTTGAAACCTTCAATACTTACCGCCAAGTACACCCCGTAGCCGGCCGGGACATCCCAGCAGGCCCACGCTTCCACTGTGGCTCCGAGTGGTTCCGCCAGTGTGGCCGCAACGCGCAGCGCCTCAACGGACGCCTCGGATCCATCCACCCCGGCAATGATCCTGGGTCCCTCGGTTGCAGTCATCAGCTTCCCATCCTTTATGACGCTTCTCCCCCAGACTGGCGCAAGCCAGGCTTGCCCGGGTAGGGCCGAAGGTCACCGCCCCGACCTGGCCCGCATACCCGTACAGGATGACTTTCGCCCCTACAGCCGCGCTGCTCCCGGCCGCAGGCTGAGGAGATCAACGTTCTCTTCGAGGAGTAAGCATGGATGCTCAACGGGTTGGCCCGGCATCCCGCCGGTCTGCCACCTTGACCACGGCCCTGGCGCTGGTGGCCGCCGTCGTCCTGTCTTTGCCGGTACTGCTCCTGCCGCTGACCACGGCGGTGCCGCTCCCGCTGTGGCTTGCGCTGCTCCTGGCCTGCCTGGCCGCCGTCGCCTGGATCCTCCTCCGCCGGCAGAAGGCGAAGGACAAGCTCTATGGCCTCGCAGCCACGGCGCTGCTCGCGGCAGCGGCCGTGGCCGCGTCGCAGGCCTTCGCTGCGACGCCTCCCATCCTGGACCGGGACGGACGGCCACTGCCCGGCAGCATAGCCAGCATGGAGGAAGTTGAGCTGAACGGCACGCGGCAGTGGGTCACCATCCGCGGACACGACACGGCCAACCCCGTGCTCCTCAACCTGGGGATGGGAGGCCCGGGCGGCGGCGGGTTCTTCAACGCGATGGAGTTCCGGCCTCTGGAGGAGCACTTCACCGTGGTCAGCTGGGACGAGCCGGGACGGGCAAGTCCTACGGCGCCGTGCCGTTTGAGGAGCTGGACAGGGAGCGGTTCGTGGCGGACGCCGCTGCCCTCACGGAACTGCTGCGCAACCGGTTCAACCAGGAAAGGATCTACCTCTACGGGGTCTCGTGGTCCAGCATCGTCGGCATCTGGCTGGTCCAGGAGCATCCAGGGCTCTATCACGCGTTTATCAGCAGCGGCCAGATGGTGAACACCGTCGAAAACGATCGCCTGGGTTACGAACGCGCCCTGCAGCACCTTGAGGAGCAGGGCGATACCGGAAGCGCGGAGAAGCTGCGCCGCAACGGTCCGCCCCCTTATGGCGGGGACAACATAGTGGCCCCTTACGTCGACTACCTCGACGTGCTCAACGACATCATGGGGACGCCCCGCTACTCCCTCATCGTGCCGGTCATCCCGTTCTTTGTCCCGGAGTACGGCTACATCGACAAGATCAACCACACCCGCGGACTGGTCAACTCCTTCAACGCCGTATATCCCCAACTGGAGCAGCTGGACTTCGTCAAAGACGCTCCGGTCCTGGACATACCGGTGTTCTTCTTCGTCGGCCGGTATGACGTCAACGCGATGGCACCCCTGGTCGAGGAGTATTACACCATGCTGGCAGCGCCACACAAGGAGCTGGTCTGGCTCGACGGCGGACACGGCCTGGGCAGCGCCGACAACCAGGACGTCTTCATGGACGTCATGCTGACCAGGGTGCGGCCATTGTCAGGCGCCGCGGGATAGGACTGGACTTTGGTCCCTTCCAGAGGTGGCCGGTACAGGAAAGAATGGGATCAGCCCCCTTCCGGGAGGGCTGCCCCGCACAGAAGGTGCAGGCTGGGGGCCGGAACAATTGGGAGTGCAGCGTGCAAAGGGAAGAGACGGGGCCGGGAAACAGTCCGGAACCCCAAGGACCTGTCCGGGTGTTCATCCTCGATGACCACGAACTCGTCAGGCAGGGACTCAAGGATCTGCTCGAAGGGGAGGGCTTCCTTGTGGTGGGCGAAAGCGGGTCGGCGGCCGAGGCCACGCGCCGGATACCCGCCCTGCACCCGGACATCGCCATCCTGGACGGGCGCCTTCCGGACGGCACCGGCATTGAGGTATGCCGCGACGTGCGTTCCCTTGATCCCCGCCTGCGCTGCCTGATCCTGACAAGCTACGACGACGAGCAGGCACTTCGCGGCGCGGTCCTCGCCGGGGCATCGGGCTACATCCTCAAGCAGATCAGGAGCGATGACCTCCTCAGCGGAATCCGCAGGGCTGCAGCCGGTGAGTCACTCTTTGAACCGGGGGTGGAGCAGCGGGTCATGGCAGGCCTGTCCAATGCGCCGACAGACCCCCGCCTGGAGGCCCTCAGCGCGCAGGAGAAGAAGTCCTGGCCCTGATCGGGCAGGGCCTGACGAACCGGCAAATAGGGGATGACCTGTTCCTGGCGGAAAAGACCGTGAAGAACTACGTCTCCTCAATCCTCGCGAAGCTGGGGTTTGAACGGCGAACCCAGGCCGCGGTCTATGTCACCCGGAACATTTCGGACGCGTCCTGAGCGCTAGTACTGTGGCAATCTGCGGTCAGGTGCGGGAGACACACCACGTCACCCGTGTGCCCTCGCCGGGGGCGCTCTCAATGGAACAGGTGCCGCCCAGCAGCCCGGCCCGGCGCCGCATGTTCGCCAGTCCGCTCGTCTTGTCCGGCTCCTCGAAACCCTGGCCGTTGTCGCTGATGACCAGCTGGACCTGGTCCGGCGTGACGGTCACCGCAACATCAATCGTGCCGGCCCCGGAATGCCTCAACGCGTTGCTCAGGCCTTCGGTAAGGACGGGCAGCAGGTGCGCGGCAAGATCCTCCCGCACCGAATCCACCGGCCCGATGAGGGACACTGCGGGGTCCACAGGGTAGCTGAGCGAATTGTCCCGGATGATCCGCAGGATCCGGCCGGTGAGGGGCTCCCGCTCCTCCTCGCCCGTCCGGAGGGAGTAGATGGTGTCCCGCAATTTCCGGATGGTGTCATCCAGTTCCGAGGTGACAGCTGCAATGCGGTCGTTGGCGACGGGATCGAGGGTGTAGCGCCGCAGACTCTGGATGCTCAGGCCGGCTGCGAAGAGGCGCTGGATCACGAGGTCATGCAGGTCCCGGGCGATGCGTTCCCGGTCAGTGAACAGCAGGTTCTGTTCGCGGAGTGCGTTGACCCGCGCCAGGTCAAGTGCCAGGCCGATTCTGCTCCCGAAGAGCGCGCTGGAGTCGATGTCCGATTGGGCGTAGACCGTTGATCCCCTGGGACGGGCAAGCAGCAGGGCGCCGTTGGCACTGCCTGGATGGCCGAGGGCACAGACCAGGACCGGTCCCAGTTTTTCCGTGACCTCTTCGTCGAAGACCTCGTGCGGGTCCCGGGCCACCAGGGACTCACCCGTTTCGAGGACTTTGGCAACCACTTCGGACGCCTTGAGCTCCTGGCCCGCCTGGAGGCTCTGGGCCCCAAGCGACGCCCTGCACCTCAGGACCCCCTCACCGGCCGGGCCCGCCACCACCACCGCAAGGGAGGAATCGGAAACTTCCAAAGCGGTTTCCAGGACGAGGTCCAAGGCAGCTTCATCGGCCGCATGGGAGGCCATGATGAGGCGGGTGCTGAGCTCCATCCCTGCCTCCAGCCACTTCTGGCGGCGCTTGCTGTCTTCGAAGAGGCGTGCGTTCTGGATCGCCACCCCGGCGGCTGCGGCCAACGCGACCGCAAGGTCTTCATCCTCGGGCGTGAAATCCTGGCCGCCGTTCTTCTCCGTGAGGTAGAGGTTGCCAAAGACCTCGTCCCTGACCCGCACCGGGACCCCAGGAAAGTCTTCATGGGAGGGTGGTTCGAGGGAAAGCCTGATGCTATCGGATGCTGGCCGAGGTCATGCAGCCGCAGCGGCGTTGGCTCGCGGATCAGCAGCCCCAGGACGCCGTGGCCCGTGGGCAGGTCCCCGATGGACCTGATGCCCTCCTCATCGATCCCCACCGTGATGAAGTGGCTCAGCTTGCGGTCTTCCCCGATGACTCCCAGGGCGCCGTACCTTGCCCGAACCAGAACGCAGGCGGACTGCACCACGCGGTCCAGCACAGCTTCCAGGCTGAGGTCCTCCGCAAGCGCCACCACCGCCCCGAGCAGGCCGTTGATCCGTTCCTGGGTATCCAGCAGCTCGTCAGCGCGGGCAACGAACTCGCGGAGAAGGTCCTCCGCTCTTTCCTTGATCGGGGACTGCCAGGGCCGGTCATTGCTCATGTCCCTTACCTCCTGCGGCGAACGGCTGCCTCGTCGCAGCCCTTGCCCATCGAAAAGACCGGTAGAGCGCGCAGCGCCGCCGGGAAGAACAGTCCCTCCTGTGTCAAGAATGGATATATGGGACCAGTGTAGAAGATCAGGTGGCGGCCCGATACAGCCCGCCGGGCCGCCGCCGGAAGGTGCTGACAGGCCGGTTGATTCGGCAGGACCTTTTTCCCTATCCCGGACCGGTTCCGCGACCTAGGCTACGGCCATGGATACAGCTGCAGCCAAACCTGAAATCGAGAACCTGGGAGTCCACGACTGCTGGAGGTACCTCCGCTCCACTTCCCTCTGCCGGGTCGCATTCACCAGCGGCCAAACGGTGGAAATCTTCCCGGCCAACTACGTCCCCACCAACGGAACCCTCCTGATCCGTACCGGCGAAGGATCCAAACTCGGTTCGCTTCCCGGCCGGACAGTGGTGGCCGTGGAAACTGACGGCATGAACCAGTACGGCACCATCGCCTGGAGCGTTGTGGTGAAGGGACAGGCTGCCATTGTCACGGACACCGAAGAAGTCCTGGACGCCATGGACGCCGGCCTGTCCCCATGGCAGCCGGGTCAGAAGAACATCCTCATCCGCATAACTCCCGCGGACATCAGCGGCCGGCGGTTTGTGATCGCACCACCCACGCACTGGTGGCCGCCCCTCGACGCAGCAACTGGCGAAACTGCCTGATTCCCCCATCCGCCGCCACAATCAACGCCAGAAAGTGTGATCCATCATGGAAACAGGCAAGCCGATCGCCGTCGGCATCACCGAATCTTCGGCCTCCAACGCTGCCGTGGCCTGGGCGGCTGCCCGGGCAAAGAAGCACAAAGTTCCCTGGTTGTACTGCATGTCCTGGATGACCGGTGGATGGTAGGGGAAGCCCTCCCCTACGTTGACGTCCTGCGACAGTCGGGCCTTGACATGCTCAAGGAAGTCGGGGAACGCGTGCACGAAATGCAGCCGGGGCTGCAGGTTTCGCTCGAACTGCTTGAGGGGGCGATTGGAGCTTCACTGGGCGATTATTCGAAGAACGCGGCCATGCTGGTCCTGGGATCCAGCGGCCACGCACGCGGCGCACTGACGGACAGGGCACTGCAGGCCGCTGCCGTGGCGGAGTCGCCGGTCGCGGTGATCGGGCCGGGGCAGGAAGGCGGGCGCGGCGTCGTGGTCGGCGTCGACGGATCCCAGGAGTCCACCCAGGCGGTGGCATTCGCCGCGGCCGAGGCGGATGCGTTGGGCGAGGAACTGACAGTCCTCTACGCATTTACCGGCCCCAACCGCTGGATCAAGGCTGGGCTTCCGTCCAGCAGGTTTGCCGCCCATGTGCTGGAGGAGGAACAGGTTGTCCTGTCCGAAACTGTGGCAGGGCTCAGGCAGGAGTACCCGGACATCGTGGTGCACGGGGTTTTGGAGACCCTCCTGGAACCGGCGGATGCGCTGATCCAGGCCGGCTCGAACGCCAGGCTCCTGGTGCTGGGCAGCCGGGGCAGGGGCAGCGTTGGACGGCTCCTTCTGGGATCCACCGCCCATGCCGTGCTGACCCGGCCGCCCTGCGCCACCATCATCACGCACCTGCGGAAATCCGAACACAAGCAGTAGATCCAGTAGGAGGCCATGTCCGACGCTGGAGGCAAGCGCCCGCTGGCTGCCGGCCCTGCCCGGGGTTCCCACCCCGGACCCGGGGGGGCTTTCCTCTGCCGAGGTCCTGGAGCGGACCAGGGCGGGCCGTGTCAACAGCGTGCCGTTTGCCGCCAGCCGCACAGTCTGGCAGATTATCCGGGCCAATGTCCTGACGCTGTTCAACGGCATCGTGGCGTGCAGTTTCCTGCTCCTGTTCGTCCTGGATCAATGGCGCGATGCGTTGTTTGGCTTGTCGGCAGTGGGCAATTCCGTCATCGGTATCGTGCAGGAGTACCGTGCGAAGCGCTCGCTGGACCAGCTGGCTGTCCTGCATGCCGCGAGGAGCCGGGTCCTGCGGGACGGGGTCAGGCAGGAGATTCCGGCGGCAGGCCTGTTCCCGACGATCTTGTTGTGCTGGGCGCCGGGACCAGGTCACCGCAGACCTGCAGCTCGTTGACGATGACTACCTTGAGGTGGACGAGTCCTTCCTGACCGGAGAATCCGAGCCCGTGGGGAAACATCCCGGCGACAGGCTGCTGGCCGGGACCCTGATACTGGCCGGCGGTGGCGTGGCCCGTGTCGTCAAAGTGGGAGAGGAAACGTTCGCCTACCGGCTTACTTCCGAAGCAAGGCGCTTCTCCCTGGTGACGTCGGAGATCCGGAGGGGGCTCGAGCGGGTCTTCACCGTCGTCTCGTGGCTGTTGCTCCCCACGGCGCTGCTCGTCATCAATGCGCAGGTGCAGACCCACGGGGGCTGGGCGGGGATGCAGGACCCGGGACGGTGGACCGTGACGGCCGTGGCGGCTGTTGCCGGCGTCCTGGCCATGATCCCCCTGGGCCTGCTGCTGCTCACCAGCGTGGCCTTTGCCGTTGGCGGGCTGCGGCTTGCGCGCCAGAAGGTGCTGGTCCAGGAACTCGCCGCGGTGGAGGTGCTGGCAAGGGTGGACGTCCTGTGCGTTGATAAAACCGGGACGCTGTCGTCCGGTTCCGTTGCCTTCGACGCCGTCCATGACGCGGGTGCCGGACCGGCGGAGGGATGGAGGGCGGCCCTGGAATGGTTCGGCGCCAACGCCGGCACCAGCAGCACGGCCGCCGCCATCGGTGAAGCCTTTCCGGCGTCGAATGCCCTGCCGGAGGTGTCCGCTGTCCCTTTTTACTGCCGCACAAAAGTGGAGTTCGGTGACCTTCGGACCGGCGTCCGGCGCCGCCGGGACGTGGATCCTGGGGGCACCCGATGCACTCCTGGGTGGTCCATCAGCCGGTTGCAGGGAAGCGCACCGCCGGGCAGCCGCGCTGGCATCTTCCGGTTTGCGGACCCTGGCACTTGTCCATAATCCCTGGTGCCTTCCAGCTGCCGGCACCGGGACGGCCGGGGTGCCCGGCCACACGACGCCGGCACTGCTGCTGACCTTTCATGAAAACCTGCGGGAGGACGCACCCAGGACACTGGACTTCTTCCGGCAGCAGGGGGTCACCGTGAAGATCATCTCCGGTGACGATCCCCGGACCGTGGGCGTCCTCGCGGGCAAGGTGGGATTCGGAACGGGCGCGGCCTACGACGCACGGAAACTGCCCGCGGATCCGGACCTGCTCGAGCAGGTTGTGGAGGCCCACCACGTCTTCGGCAGCGTCACCCCGGCCCAGAAGCAGGACATGATCCGGGCCCTGAAGCGACGGGCACATACGGTGGCCATGACGGGCGACGGGGTCAACGACGTCCTGGCACTGAAGGAAGCCGACCTGGGTATCGCCATGGACTCGGCCTCCCCCGCCACCAAGGCGGTGGCCAGGCTGGTGCTGCTCGATGGCCGTTTCGACAGGCTGCCCGCCATTGTTGCCGAGGGCCGCAGGGCCATCAGCAACATCGAACGGGTGTCCATGGTCTTCCTGAGCAAGACCATATATTCAACACTCATTGCGCTGACGACCGGGATCATGCTGTTGCCGTTCCCGTTCCTGCCACGCCAGCTCTCCGCCATCGACGGGCTGACCATAGGCCTGCCCGCGTTCTTCCTCGCCCTGCAGCCGTCCGGCCAGCGTTATGAGCCTGGATTCCTCAAGCGTTCCCTGGCCTTTGCTGTCCCCGCCGGAGTCGGCGTCGCCGCCAGTGTGATGGGCGTCAGTATCTACGCTTCCGCAACCGGCGGACACAGTACGGCGGCCGTCCAAACCGCCTCCACTCTCACCCTCAGCCTCATTGCAGCCTGGATCCTGGTCTCCGTTTCCCGCCCGCTCAACCGGCCGAAGTTCCTCATTCTGGCCGGCATGTACGGCGGCCTTGCCCTGTTGTTCACCGTGCCGCTTGCGGTGGAGTTCTTCAGGCTTGACTGGCCCGCCCCGGACCTCCTGGCGGCCAGCCTCCTGGCGGCAGCCGCGGGAAGCCTTGCCGTCGAAGGGGTGAAACACCACCAGCGGGGGCGCATACCGTCCGTGCGGACGCATCGGGAGTGACCTTCGGCTCTGGTTGCGCGCCGCCGGTGGTGCGAGGGTGGAGTGGGCATCCGGAAGGAGGAGAACATGCGCGCATGGTGGGTGGACCGGCCAGGTCCGGTGACCAACCATCCCCTGGTGCTGGGCGATCGGAGCAGCCCGGCTCCCGGAGCTGATGAAATCGCTGTCCAGGTCAACGTCTGCGGTATCTGCCGGACCGACCTGCACCTCGCCGAAGGAGACCTCGCACCCCGCCACCCCCACGTTGTGCCCGGGCACGAGGCCGTGGGCTTCGTCGTCGAGGCGGCGGCCAATTCGGCATACCGGACCGGCGACAGGGTGGGGGTTGCGTGGCTTGGCGGGGTCTGCGGCGAATGCGCCTACTGCCTCCGCGGCGACGAGAACCTGTGCTCCACCCCCGTCTTTACTGGCTGGGACAAGGATGGCGGCTACGCCGAGCAGCTTGCAGTATCCCAAAGTTTTGCCTACCCGATTCCGCCCGTCTTTACCGATGAACAGGCGGCCCCGCTGCTCTGTTCAGGCATTATCGGCTATCGCGCGCTGAAGCGGGCCAGCGTTCCGCCTGGGGGCCGGCTGGGCATTTACGGCTTTGGCAGTTCGGCCCACCTGACCGCACAGCTGGCAATGTTCCAGGGCACGCGCGTATACGTCATGACCCGCTCACAGGAGGCCCGTTCGCTTGCCCGGGACCTTGGGCGGTCTTCGTGGGCGATGCCTATGATGTCCCGCCAGAGCCTCTTGACGCCGCGATCCTGTTTGCCCCTGTGGGTGACCTGGTGCCGGTGGCACTCCGCGCCCTGGACCGTGGAGGAACCCTCGCTATCGCGGGCATCCACCTCAGCGCCATACCCGCTCTGGATTACGCGTCCGAACTCTTTTATGAACGGCAAATCCGCAGCGTGACCGCCAATACCCGCGCAGACGGCCGGGAATTCCTCGCGCTGGCGGCCCGGATCCCGCTGGCACCCACCGTGACGGTCTACCCGTTCGACGCAGCGGACAGGGCGCTGGCGGATCTTGCCGCGGACAGGGTGACAGGCTCCGCGGTCCTGAAAATCGGCCCGTCCTGACGCCGTTGCCGGAGTCAGGACTTTTGGCTCTGGAACCCGGCGCGCACCCGGCGGATGGTGGAGGTGCCGGCCATTCCACGGTCCGGCTCAACCCAACAGGAGGCAGACATGACTGACCTGATGAAGTCGGTTCGATACCCGCCGCTCCCCCCTCGACATGTTCGAGCGGCTCTTTGACAGCGAGATGGGTGCCTCGGCGATTCGCGTGGAGGAGATAGTGGAGGGCAACACAGTGGTGGTCAGGGCTGAGTTGCCAGGCATCGACCCGGACAAGGACGTCGACGTGACGGTGTCCCAGGGTGCCCTGGTGATCAAGGCCAAGCGGGAGGAAAAGAAGGAACAGAAGGAAAAGGACACGTATCGTTCGGAGTTCCGTTACGGGTCCTTTGTCCGGCGGATCCCGCTGCCCGACGGTGTCCAGGAAAGTGACGTGACTGCGTCCTACAAGGACGGCGTTCTCGAGGTCCGCGCCCCCATGCCCGACCAGGCCAAACAGTCCACCTCGTCGAAGATCCCCATCAGCCGGGCCTAGCTGAAGGGCCTTTATGGCCTGGCCGGGTCCAGGCCATAAGCCCTTGCAGGACCTGTCGCCCCGGAAAACAACCATCTAATACGGCGGTGGCGGAGGAGGGGCTTTCCGGCGCACCACGAACCTGAGCACTACGGCAACAACAATTCCGAACAAGGTCACGAGCTGGACCTCGTCGAAGGACAGGCCGTCAATGTTGGGCTGCAGTTCCACTTCCGTGGCCCACCCAAACCACACTTCGCTGACCAGCACGCCGCCAAGGAAGTAGCCGGCTGCGCCGAGCAGCCACGTCCAGCGCCACGCCCTCTTCCCGACGATGAGATGGGCCACACCGCCGAATGCCAAAGACATGGCCGCAAGGAGCGCAATCCCCGTCAACCCCAGATCCCAACGCAAGGCGTCTCCTTCCCTGGCGGCAGCTTGGTTCCCCCATCCACGCTAAGCAGCTTTCTAGCTTTCCGCGAGAGGACAAGGTCCTGTCCACACCGGGCTCGCCAAGCGGCCCACACCAGGTCTGAAGCTGCAATCACAAGGAGGAACCACTCAATGGAACGAGTCATCGACAAAGTAGCCCTCGTCACCGGGGGCGCCCGCGGTATTGGGGCCGCCGTGGCCGCCAGGCTGCACGGCGAAGGAGCCCGGGTGGTCATAGCCGACGTCCTGGACGGTGAAGGAAAGGAAACCGCTGTACGCCTGGGCTCCGGCGCCCTCTACGTCCATCTGGACGTGACAAGCCCGCAGGAGTGGGAGGCCGCGGTGAAAGCCGCCGTCGAGGCTTTTGGCGGCCTGAACATCCTTGTGAACAATGCAGGGATCGTAAATTTCGCGTCCATCGAGGACTACACCCTGGATCAATGGAACGCGGTCATCGCCGTCAACCTCACCGGAACCTTCAATGGGATCAAGGCATCGATACCGGCCCTTAAGCAATCAAAGGGAGGATCAATCATCAACATCTCCTCGATTGCCGGCCTGCGGGGGTATGAGCAGATTCCTGGTTACACCGCGTCGAAGTTCGGAGTGCGGGGATTGACAAAGAGTGTCGCCCTCGATCTTGGTCGCTACGGGATCAGGGCCAATTCCGTTCATCCCGGGGTCATTTCCACACCAATGACGGCCGGGGTGGAGACGGATATGAGCCGCGTTGCGATCGGCAGGATGGGGCATCCGGGTGAAGTCGCCAGCCTGGTTCTCTACCTCGCGTCCAACGAGTCTTCGTTTGTCACCGGAGCCGAGTTCGTCGTCGACGGTGGCGACACTGCGGGTACGGTCACCCCTCCCGAGGCAGGCTAAGCCGCGGAAGACCATTCGGCCCTGGTCCAGAGTACTAATCTTCCGGCGCGGGGACGTGCTCAAGTTTCCGCTGATCACCATCGCGGTGGACAACATTGACGCGGCGCTGGAGCACATAGTGCAGTCGGGCGGCAAGACGGTGCGCGGCAAGCTTGAGGTGCCTGGTCTTGGCTGGAACGCCTATTTCCAGGACACGGAGGGGAATATCATCGGCCTCTGGCAGGACTCGTCGCCCGCGGTATCGTGATCCCGGTGGCCACAAACGGCGCCCCTCGCCGGGCCACTATTATCCGGCCTGTCCCCCGGGACGGGCAGGGAAGCGCAGGGACCTATGACCCTATCCTCCGCGCTCACACAAGGAGTCTGATGGGACGATGAGGACTGGAACCGCAGGTCCCACCCGCTGGCCCACGATCACCAAGGACACCGGATCCTTCGCAGTGCGGCCAAACCTCGCCGACTACGAGGCAACCCGACGAACCTTTTCATCGGACCAGGCCGGAATGAGCTGTCCGGGCTGCCCGGGGGCCGGGGGCTGAACATGGCGTATGAAGCCGTTGACCGCCATGTGGTCCGTGGACAGGGCGGACGGGAAGCGCTCCGCTTCATCCGGGCCGACGGCGGCGTGCAGTCGCTGACCTACCTGGAACTCGCCGGCCAGTCAGGTAAATTTGCCACCGTCCTCCGGGAGCTTGGCATCCGGCGCGGCGAGCGCGTCTTCTCCCTGCTGGGCAGGTGCCCCGACCTCTATGCGGCAGTGCTGGGGACCTTCAAGAACGGCAGCGTCTTCTGCCCGCTGTTCTCCGCCTTCGGCCCCGAGCCGGTGCGGCAGCGGCTCCACCTTGGAGCAGCACGCGTCCTGGTGACCACCAGGGCGCTTTACCGCAAAAAGGTGGCACCACTCAGGGACAGCCTCCCCGACCTCCACGTGGTCCTCCTGGTTGACGCGGACGGGACGCCGGAACCGGAAACCCTGGACCTTGCAGAACTCATGGCGGCTGCCGTCCCTCTGCGGGACATCGAAGTGACCCGGCCGGACGACATGGCCCTCCTGCATTTCACGAGCGGCACGACCGGCACGCCCAAAGGCGCCGTCCACGTCCATGACGCCGTCACTGCCCACTACGCCACCGGCCGCTTTGCCCTTGACCTCCATCCGGATGACATCTACTGGTGCACTGCGGATCCGGGCTGGGTGACCGGCATGTCCTACGGCATCATCGCCCCGCTGGTGCACGGTGTCACCGTCGTCGTGGATGAGGAAGAACTGGACGCGGAACGCTGGTACCGGATCCTTGCCGAACAACGGGTGACCGTCTGGTACACGGCCCCCACCGCCCTGCGCATGCTGATGAAGGCGGGTCCGGACAAGGCGGCCGGGCATGACCTTTCTGCACTTCGGTTCGTGGCAAGCGTGGGCGAGCCGCTGAATCCGGAGGTTGTCATGTGGGGCCAGGACGTCCTGGGCCTGCCGGTCCACGACAACTGGTGGCAAACCGAGACAGGCGGAATCATGATCGCCAACTACCCGGCGATGCCGATCCGCCCCGGCTCCATGGGCCGGCCCCTGCCCGGAATCGAGGCAGGACTCGTGGCGCGGGACGCCGACGGAAAACCGCTGCTCCGTGACGGTGAGGCCTTGCTGGTCAACGACCCGGACTCCATCGGTGAACTGGCGCTGCGCCCCGGCTGGCCGTCGATGTTCAGGGGGTACCTGAATGAGGAAGAACGCTACCGTCGCTGTTTCGCCGGGGGCTGGTACCTGACCGGAGACCTCGCCCGGCGTGACGCCGACGGCTACTACCTGGTTCGTGGGCCGCGGGGACGACGTCATCAAGTCTTCAGGCCACCTGATCGGGCCCTTCGAGGTGGAAAGCTGCCTGATGGAGCACCCCGCCGTGGCGGAGGCAGGGGTCATTGGCGTTCCTGACCCGGTGGCCGGCCAACTGGTCAAGGCATTCGTGGAGCTCCGGCAGGGGTATGGACAGTCAGAGGAACTTCGCCTGGACATTATTGGGTTTGCCCGCAAGAGGCTGGGCGCCGCCGTCGCTCCCCGGCTGCTCGATTTCACCCCGTCCCTGCCCAGGACACGCAGCGGAAAAATCCTCCGCCGGCTCCTCAAATCCCGCGAGCTCGGGCTGCCCGAGGGCGATCTCTCCACCCTGGAGCAGGCCCCGGAGCAACGGCCATGACCGCAGTGCGCGGCAGCCAGGGCCCCGCCGACGCCGACCACGCCCGCCACCTCCTGCGCCAGATGCTGCGTATCCGCCGGCTCGAGGAAAAGTGCGTGGAACTGTACAGTGCCGCGAGGATCCGCGGGTTCCTGCATGTGTACATCGGAGAGGAGGCCGTGGCCGCCGGCGTCCTTGAACCGCTGGCAGCGGAGGACTGCGTGGTGGCCACCTACCGGGAACACGGCCACGCGCTCCTCCGGGGGGTCTCCGCCGGGGCCATCCTTGCCGAGATGTACGGCCGGCTTGAAGGATGCTGCCGCGGCCGGGGCGGCTCGATGCACCTCTTTGATGCCGCTACCCGGTTCTACGGCGGAAATGCGATCGTCGCCGGCGGGCTGCCCCTCGCCGTCGGACTGGCGCTGGCTGACAAAATGAGTGGCCGGCACCGGGTGACAGCCTGCTTCTTCGGCGAAGGTGCGGTGGCCGAGGGCGAATTCCACGAAAGCCTGAACCTGGCAGCCCTGTGGCAGCTGCCCGTCCTGTTCTGCTGCGAGAACAACCTCTATGCCATGGGTACAGCGTTGGCCCGCTCGGAGTCGCAAACGGACATCGCGCTCAAAGCCGCCGGCTACGAGATCCCCGCCTGGGCCGTGGACGGGATGGACGTCCTCGCCGTCGAGGAGGCTGCCCGGCGCGCCGTTGACGCCGTCCGGTCCGGCGGCGGGCCGCATTTCCTCGAGCTCCGCACCTACCGGTTCCGCGCGCACTCAATGTTCGATCCGGAGCTCTACCGGGAGAAAGCCGAGGTGGCCCGCTGGATGGAACGCGATCCCATCCGTTTGCTCCGGGATTCCATGGACGCTGCGGGCCAACTGCCGGCGGAAACCTGGGAAACGCTGCAGGCGGACGTTGACGCGGAAATGGCAGCCGGCGTCGAGTTCGCCGAGGCAGGAACCCTGGAACCGGTGGAGGAGCTGACCCGGTTCGTGTACAGCGAAAGGACGCCCGGCGCGGACCAGGCAGGCAGGGCAGCAGGATGAAGACCACGTATCGGGAGGCCCTGCGCGCGGCCCTCCGCGACGCCCTGGAACGCGACGGGCGGGTCTTCCTGATGGGCGAGGATGTGGGCCGCTACGGCGGGGGCTTCGCCGTCAGCCTTGGCCTGCTGGAGGAATTCGGGCCGGAACGCATCCGCGATACGCCGCTGTCCGAGTCGGGTTTCGTGGGCGCCGGCATCGGGGCCGCGCTGGGCGGGATGCGGCCCGTCGTCGAAATCATGACGGTCAATTTCAGCCTCCTGGCGCTGGACCAGATCGTCAACAACGCAGCGACGCTCCTGCACATGTCCGGCGGACAGTTCAACGTGCCGCTCGTCATCCGGATGACCACCGGAGCCGGACGCCAGCTCGGCGCGCAGCACTCACACAGCCTGGAAGGCTGGTATGCGCATATCCCCGGCCTGCGGATCCTCACCCCCGCCACGCTGGCCGACGCCCGCGGCATGCTCTGGACCGCGCTGGAAGACCCGGACCCGGTCCTGATTTTTGAGCACGGATCCCTGTACAACGTGGCCGGGGAGCTGGCGGACGACGCCGGTCCGGTGGACATCGGCACGGCCGCCATCCGGCGCCCGGGCACCGGCGTCACGCTCATCACGTACGGCGGCACCCTTCCGGCCGTGCTTGAAGCCGCTGACCAGCTGGCAGGGGAAGGCATCGACGCGGAGGTCATCGACCTGCGGACCCTGCGGCCGCTCGACGACGCAACCATCCTTGGCAGCGTCGGCAGGACGCACCGGGCAGTGGTGGTGGACGAGGGCTGGCGCAGCGGCAGCATCTCGGCTGAGATAGCAGCCCGGATCAGCGAACACGCGTTCTTCGACCTGGACGCCCCGGTACAGCGGGTCTGCAGCGAGGAGGTGCCCGTACCGTATGCCAAGCACATGGAGCTCGCCGCGCTGCCGTCGGTGGAACGGGTGGTGGCTGCAGCAAGGGCAGCTGCGGGTACCCGTGGCTGAGTTCCGGATGCCGTCCCTGGGCGCTGACATGGAGCACGGCAAGGTGGTGGAGTGGCTGGTCAGGCCCGGCGACTATGTCCGCAAAGGCGATCTCATTGCCGCGGTGGACACGGACAAGACCGTGATGGACATTGAGTCCTTTGAGGAAGGCGTCGTTGCCGAGTTCCTCGTGGAGATCGGCGACACGGTGGATGTGGGGACGCCCATCGCCCGGATCACCGCCACGCCCGCGCAGCTGCCCTCCGGACGACCCGCCAGTGACCGGACTTCCGCTGACGAGGCTCCCAGTGGCCGGGCTCCCGCTGACCGGGATGCAAAGCTTCCGCCCCCCGTACGGCACCTGGCGCACTCGCTGGGGGTCGACGTCGGCTCGCTCCACGGGAGCGGCAGGAATGGTGCGGTGACGCGTGCCGACGTGGAACGCGCCGCCGCAGCGTCCCCCACCAGGAAGCCCGTTCCTCCAGCACCGGCCCCGGACCGGGTGCCGGACGCGGCTTCCTCCGGCGCGGGCCGGGCGGCCGGGTGCGCTCCTCGCCGCTGGCGCGCCGGCTGGCGGAACAGTTTGGCGTGAACCTGCAGGGCCTGTCCGGAACCGGGCCGGAGGGAGCGGTGACCGAGGCGGATGTGCGCCGCGAAGCAGCCGCCGGATCCCGGGTTGAGCCGCCGGGCCCGACGCCGGAACCTCCAGTGGCGGCGGCACCTGCCGGCGCCGGGACGGGCGCACGGAGGGGCCGGAAGGAGGCCGCGGGCGGGAAGGCGGAAAGCCTCCGGCAGGCGGTGGGCGCGCTGATGTCCCGTTCCAAGAAGGAAATCCCGCACTACTACCTCGCCACGACCCTGGACCTGGAAGCTGCGATGGCATGGATGGCGTCGGCCAACGGCGGGCGGCCTGTCGCCTCGCGCCTGGTTCGTCAGCATTGCTGCTCAAGGCCACCGCGCTGGCGGCGAAGGAGGTGCCGGAAATGAATGGCTTCTTCACGGACGGCTCATTCCACCCCGGCACTGCCGTGCACCTGGGAGTTGCGGTGGCCCTGCGCCATGGCGGGCTCGTGGCGCCTGCCCTGCATGATGCGGACGCCCTGACGCTCGACGAACTCATGGAGCAGCTGCGGGACCTCGTTGACCGGGCCCGGGCCGGCCGGCTGCAGCGGGCCGAGATGGCAGATCCGACCATCACCGTCACAAACCTGGGGGACCTCGGCGTGGAGAGCGTCTACGGGGTCGATCTATCCGCCGCAGGTGGCCATGGTTGGCTTCGGCAGGGTCATGGAGCAGCCCTGGGCCCATCACGGCATGCTCGGCATCCGCCACGCCGCCACTGCAACCCTGTCCGCGGACCACAGGGTCAGCAACGGGCTGCGCGGCGGCCGTTTCCTGTCCCGAATCGACGAACTGTTGCAAACCCCGGAGGAGCTATGAACCAGCAGGACGCCCGAACGGCAGTGCAGGCGGCCATCGGCCAGGTGGCGCCCGACGTCGAACCCGGGGACCTGGCCGACGGCGCAAGGCTGCGCCAGGACCTGGAGCTGGATTCCCTCGATTTCCTCCGCCTGGTGGAAACCATCGCCGGATCCACGGGAGTGGACATCCCCGAGCGGGACTATCCCGCCGTGGCCACCGTTGGGGGCCTGGTGGAATACGTCGCCGCCCACGGTTAGCTGGGCACACCCGGCCGAAGCAAGCAAGGCGGAGCCAGTCAGCCGAACAGCACGGCCGCCTCCTGGTAGCGCGCCTCGGGAACCACCTTCAACGCTCCCAGGGCCTGCTCCAGCCCCACGTTGACGATCTCCGTGCCGCGCAGGGACACCATCGTCCCCCAGCGACCCGCAGCTGCTGCCCCCACCGCGGCCATTCCAAGCCGGGTTGCCAGGACGCGGTCGAAGGCTGTCGGTTCGCCGCCGCGCTGGATGTGGCCGAGGACGGTGGCGCGGGTTTCAATCCCCGTCAGCTGTTGCAGCTCCCGTTCAAGGGCAAGCCCGATCCCGCCGAGCCGCGGCCGTCCAAATGTATCCAGGCCGCGGGGCGCGTACGGCGCATCCTGCCCCTCCGGCGTAAATGCCTCGGCCACCACCACCAGCGGAGCCCGCCCGCGGTCACGGGCGGAGGTGACCCAGGCGGCCACCTGCTTCAATGCCACCCGGTGTTCAGGGATCAGGATGGCATGGGCGCCGGACGCCATCCCGGCGTGCAGTGCAATCCAGCCGGCGTTCCGGCCCATGACCTCGGCGATCATGCAGCGGTGGTGTGATTCACCGGTGGTCCGCAGCCTGTCGATTGCCTCGGTGGCCGTCTGCACGGCCGAATCGAACCCGAACGTGTAGTCCGTGGCGCCCAGATCATTGTCAATCGTCTTCGGCACGCCGACGACGTTGACGCCCTGGTCGGAGAGGGCCTTGCCGGCCGCCAGCGTACCCTCGCCACCGATGGCGATCAGCCCCTCCAGCCGGTGGCGGCGCATGCTGCTACGGACCGCTTCCACCCCGCCCTCCGACAGCGGGTTGGTGCGTGATGTTCCCAGGATGGTTCCGCCCAGCCCCGAGATGCCGCGCACCGCCCGCCGGGGCAGCGGCAGCAGGTCGTCTTCCAGGACTCCCCGCCAGCCGTCCCGGAAGCCCACGAATTCGTAACCGTGCGCAACGGTGCCGCCCAGCACAGCGCCCCGGATCACCGCGTTCACCCCCGGGCAGTCACCTCCGCTGGTCAGGACACCCAGCCGTTGTGGAAGGTTCATGGGCCGGCCGGTCCCTTGATTTGCCGGGGTGCGGCGAAGTCCCTCGCCTGGCCGGCGGCAAGCGTCATGTCCCTTCCGGCAACCCGCACTTTGATGGGCATGGCGTTCCCGGGCGCGGAGGCGACGCTGATGCGGCCGTCCCCGAGGCGCACGGTCAGGAGATGTCCCCGGTACCGGACCTGGAAGGCAACCGCGTTGAGCCCTGCGGGCAGGTTGGGGGCGAACACCATGGTGTCGCCGCTCATGCGCAAACCGGCAAAGCTGCGCTGGATGACGTCGATGGTGCCGGCCATGGCTCCCAGATGGATGCCGGCCCGGGTGGTGCCGTGCTGCGTGTCGTCAAGGTCGGCGTCCAGCGCCTCACGGTAGCTGTCCCAGGCGCGGTCGGCGTCCAGGCCGGCAAGGACGGATGCGTGGGCAACGCGGCTCAGTGTTGAACCGTGCGCAGTCCTGGCCAGGTAGTACTCGATGGTCCGGTGCAGCTGTTCCATCGAGTACGCGTAGCCGAGCTCGTTGAGGAACGTGACAAGGCCCTCATGCCCCAGCAGGTACGGCAGCATCAGGACGTCGGCCTGCTTTGCGAGCTTGTACCGGTTGGTTTCGTCGCCTTCTGCCTCGAGTATGAGGTCGAGCCGCTCTATGCTGTCGTACGCCTCCCGGTAGTGTTCCCAGTCGAGTTCCTGCAGCTGTTCGTAGCCTTCGAACTGGCTGATCACGCCGTCGGGGCCTAACGGAACGTACATGGCCCTGCCCACACGGGCCCAGACGTCAGGTTCCCCGTCCGCCACATCGAGCCGCTCCAGGAGCTCGGCAAGGTCGTTTCCGTGCGCCGAGGCCACAAGCTCGGAAGCCTGCACGCAGACCCAGGCCGCCATGACATTGGTGTAGGCGTTGTCGTCCAGGCCGGGCCCGGGGTTTCCCGGGTAGCCGGTGTGGTACTCGTCCGGCCCCACTACGCCCCGCAGGTGGTACCGGCCGTGTCCTGGTCGTCTTGCGCCAGGGACACGAAAAACCGGGCCACTTCGATCAGCAACTCGGCGCCCCGTTCGAAGAGCCATGCGGTGTCACCGGTTGCCTGGTAGTACTGCCAGGCGTTGAAGGCGACGGCGAGGCCCGCATGCAGCTGCATGTGGGAGTGGTCCTTCACCCACCGCCCGGACTTTTCGTTGTACAGCCACTTTGGCGTTTCCTCCTTCCCGTCGCTGCCGCTCTGCCAGGGGAACTTGGCGCCCCGGAGCCCCAGGGCGCGGGCGGCCTGGCGGGCTGCTGGAAGCCTGCGCCACCGGTAATCGATCAGGGCACGGGCCACGTGGGGCGTCCGCGACGTCAGCAGGGGCAGCACGAACAGCTCGTCCCAGAAGACATGCCCGCGGTATCCCTCGCCATGAAGCCCGCGGGCGGTGACTCCGGCGTCCAGCTCGGCGGTGTGGTGGGTCAGTGTCTGCAGGACGTGGAAGATATGGAGGTTGAGGACCAGCCGGACCTGTACGGGGGCGTCGATCTCCACCAGGAAGGGACGCAGTTCCCGCCGCCACGCCTCCCGGTGGGCGGACAGCAGGGCATCGAAATCACTGCCGGCCCGCTCCAGCACCGCCCTTGCCTCCGACTCGGGACTGGAAATCGCGTGGTCGCGCGACGTCACCACCGCCACCGTCTTGGCGACCTCCGCCGTCGTTCCCTCCTTGAGGGCAAGCGTGAAGGACTGGAAGTGCAGGCCTCCCTTCCGGCCGCGTCCGCCTGCCCCGGCCTCGCCGGAGGCAACGACGCGGAAGGCAGCCGCGACCCGGACCAGGCTTTGTGTGGTCTCCACCTGCACCACAGCCGTGCTGTCCGCCGGATCCCTGCGCTCCGGTCCGGGGCAGGTCCTGTCCCTGAGGTGGATCCCCTGTCCGGACGAGGGGTCCCTGATGTTCGCATTCCTCACTGCGGTGTTGATGCCGGTACGCACATCAAGGGTTCCGCTCCAGCCCAGCGGGGTGATGCTCGTGGCGAGGCCCAGCAGGTGCGGGTCGGCCATGGACACGAACCGGGTTTGGACCACCTCCAGGCGGCGCCGGTCCGCCGCTTCGAGCAGGAGCCGCCGCTCCAGGACGGCAGCGCGGAGGTCCAGTGTCCTGCGCTCCCGGAGGACAACCAGCCCTCCTTCGGACCACCAGGTTCCGCCGGCCGGGCGCAGGTCCAGGGGAAGGCAGTTGGGCCCGTTCACCATGTGCTCTTCCAGCAGCTCTTCGCCTGCCACCATGGCCGAGACCCGGTTATAGACCCCTGCCAGGTACATGCCCGGGTAGCTAAAGGGCCCGCCCTCGGGGGCCGCGCCCCGGACTGCCAGATAGCCGTTCCCCAAGGTCGTGAGCGCCTCCCGGTGCCCTTCGTGTCCCGGATCGGACCCCTCATAGACAAGCTGCCAGGGATCACCGGCAACCAGTCCCAGGTCCAGTTCAGCGACGTCGTTGAGCACGACGGCGGCGCCCGCCGCCTCGAGTTCGCGCCGGGTTCCGTTGCGGTCAATTCCCACCACCAGCCCGAACCCGCCGCGGCGGGCAGCCTGCACGCCCGCGCCGGCATCCTCGACAACGACGGAGCGGGACGGGAGGACTCCGAGCCGGGACGCTGCCGCGAGGAAGGTGTCCGGGGCGGGCTTTCCCTGCAGCTCCAGGCTTGCGGCCAGGTTGCCGTCCACCACCACGCTGAAATAGCGGGTAAGTCCTGCTGACTCCAGGATCGCTGAGGCGTTGCGGCTGGACGTGACAAGGGCGGCCGGCACCCCGGCGCCGGAGAGCCGCTGCAGGAGCTGCAGCGTTCCCGGGTAGGCCTGGATCCCGCCGCGTTTCAGGCGTTCCAGGAACAGGCGGTTCTTCAGGGCACCAAGGCCAACCGCTGTCCATGCCCCCGGCTCGTCGGCCTGCGTCCCGCGGTCTATCTCCACCCCCCTGGCGGCGAGGAACTTCAGGACGCCATCCTCGCGGGGAAGGCCGTCGATGAAGTTCAGGTAGTCGGCCTTGGTCATCGGGGCCCGGTTTGCAGTCGGCGGGATCCGGGGGTCCTGCAGGATCTGGTCGAATGCGTCCTTCCAGGCGGCGCGGTGCATGGATGCGGTGTTCGTGACCACGCCGTCCAGGTCGAAGATCACGGCGTCGAAGGGCGGCTTCGCAGCAGCAGCGGTCGGCGACGTGGTCATGGCTTCATCAGTACCAGTGAAGGCGCCGCCGCTTCCAGTGCCTTTAGGCCTGTTTGCCCGGCCGCTGTTCGGCAGCCGCGATGATGGGGATGGTGCGCAGGTACGTGTCGGGGTTCAGCGAGATGGAGTCGATGCCCTGGTCCACCAGGAATTCGGCGAGGTCGGGGTGGTTGCTGGGGCCTTGGCCGCAGATGCCGATTTTGATCCCGGCGGCGTGGGCCTTGCCGATGGCCTCGGCAATCATGGTGGTGACCGCCGGATCCCGCTCGTCGAAGAGCGCGGCCAGCTGCTCGGAATCACGGTCCACTCCAGGACCAGCTGCGTAAGGTCGTTCGAACCAATGGAGAAGCCGTCGAAACGCCGCGCGAAGTCGCTGGCCAGCACCACGTTGGCCGGTATTTCACACATCATGTACAGCTCGAGCCCCGCTTCGCCGCGGACCAGCCCATGGTCCGCCATGGCCTTGATCACGAGGTCACCTTCCCCACCGTCCGGCAGAACGGGACCATGACGATCACGTTGGAAAAGCCGATGTGTTCCCGGACCCGCTTGAGGGCTTCGCATTCCAGCGCGAACCCCTCCCGGTAGTGTTCGCTGTAGTAGCGAGAGGCTCCGCGGAAGCCGAGCATCGGGTTCTCTTCGGGTTGTTCGAAGGCCCCGCCTCCGATGAGGTGGCTGTATTCGTTGGTTTTGAAGTCGCTGAGGCGGACGATAACGGGCTTGGGGTAGAAGGGCGCCGCGATTTTCGCGATCCCGGTGGCCAGGACATCGATGAAATACTCCCGGCGGTCCGGGTAGCCCCGGGTCAGGTCTTCGATCAGCGCGGCGGCCTCCGGATCGGCGACACGCTCGGGATGGACCAGTGCCATGGGGTGGATGCGGATCAGGTTGTTGATGATGAATTCCATCCGCGCGAGGCCGACGCCCGCGGCCGGCAGCCGCCACCACTTGAATGCGGCGGCAGGGCTGCCAATATTGACCATCACAGCCGTCCGGGTGGCGGGAAGGGTGGCCATGTCCACTTCCTCCACGGCGAAGTCCAGCAGCCCTTCATAGACGTGCCCTTCTTCGCCTTCGGCACAGGACAAGGTCACCGCTGCGCCGTTGGCAAGGACGTCCGTTGCGTTCCGTGTGCCGACGACGGCCGGCACCCCCAGTTCGCGGCTGACGATCGCGGCGTGGCTGGTGGGTCCTCCATGGTCGGTGACGATTCCTGCCGCCTGCTTCATCACCGGCACCCAGTCCGGATCGGTCATCCGGGTCACCAGGACCGAACCGTCCACGAAGTCTTCAATGTCCTTCGCATCACGGATGACGCAGGCAGGACCCCGGGCAATGGAGTCCCCGATTGCGGCCCCGGCGGTCAGGAGCCTGCCCTGCTGCCGAAGACGGTACGTCCGGAAGGTTGAGCCCGTCTTTTGGGCCTGCACGGTTTCCGGCCGCGCCTGCACCATGAACAGTTCGCCGGTGATGCCGTCCTTTGCCCACTCCATGTCCATCGGGCGCCCGTAGTGGTCCTCAACGGCCGCGGCCCACCGTGCAAGGAGGACAACTTCAGGGTCCGACAACACCAGGGACCTGCGTTCATGCGGGGTGGTTTCCACCATTTTCGTGCGGGCGTCGCCGCCATGGCTGTAAACCATTTTCCGTTCTTTTGCCCCCACGTGCCGTTCAATGACGGGGTTCAGCGAAGCATTGGCGAGCAGGGGCTTGAACACCTGGTACTTGTCCGGGTTGACGGTTCCCTGCACCACGGTTTCCCCGAGTCCCCACGCGGCACTGATGAGGACGGCGCCGGGAAACCCCGACTCGGTGTCGATCGAGAACATCACTCCTGAAGCACCGACGTCGGACCGCACCATCCGCTGGACGCCCACGGACAGGGCAACATCGAGGTGGTCAAACCCCTTGATCTCGCGGTAGGTGATGGCCCTGTCGGTGAACAGCGAGGCGTAGCAGCGGCGGCAGGCGTCCAGGACCGCCCGCTCCCCCGCCACGTTCAGGAACGTCTCCTGCTGGCCGGCGAAACTGGCATCGGGCAAGTCTTCAGCCGTGGCGCTGCTGCGGACGGCCACCGGCACCTGCTGCTCCCCCGCCCGGCGGCAGAGCGCCCGGTAGTGTTCGCGGATATCGGCCGCCGTGTCCTCGGGGAAGGTCGCTGCCAGGAAAAGCTCCCGAATGGCGGCGCCTGCCTGCCGGAGCGTTGACTGTCCGCTGCGGTAGTCCGCAACGAGTTCCTTGATCCGCGGCACCAGGGCGTTGGCTTCCAGGAACGCCCGGTACGCCGAAGCAGTGGTCGCAAACCCTTCCGGAACGCTGACGCCGGCCGACCGCAGGGACCGGCTGAGCTCCCCGAGCGAGGCATTCTTCCCCCCAACGGAGGCGATATCCCCGATGCCCGTCTCCCCGATCCACATCACACGGGCATTGTTGACGGATGGTGCCGCGGCAGCTTTCATTCCTCGATTTTGTGCCTGGCTGAAGAGTGCGGGCAGAGGCTTTGGTCCTGCGGGCACGGGCGGGCGGTCACAGGCGGCCACGGCTATGCCGCCCGCATCCGGCCCCGGATGGCCTTGTAGGCCCAGTCGGCGGCAAGGACCGCAGGAATTGCCACGGCAGCAAGAAGGAGGCCGGCAGGCGGCGGCGGGGCGTGCCCCAGCAGCGCAGCGGCCTGGGGAATGTACAGGCACGCGGCGAGGACGGCCAGTTCGGCCAGGACGGCCCAGGCCAGGAGCCTATTGGTACCCAGCCCAGGCGCCACGGCGCCGCCGTCGCGCTCCGGCACGCATAGGCGTTGGCGAGCTGGCCAAGGACGACGGCGGTGAAGGCTGCCCCGGAGGCTGCCATCAGGAGCCCCGCCTCCGGGGCTTCGCCGCGGATCCAGCCGCCGCCAAACAGCACGGCGGAGAACGCCGCCATTTCCACCGCCGCTTCCACGGGCCCCAGCACGCAGAAAACCCGGATCATGAGCTGCCTGTCCATCAGGTGCCGCCGCTCCGGCGGCCGGGCCAGGACATGCTTGCCCGGAGGCTCGGCCCCCAGTGCCAGCGCGGGAAGCAGGTCGGTGCCGATGTCCAGGGCCAGGATCTGGAGCACGCCGAGGGCAAGCGGAAACTGTCCGCCGGAGAGCGCCCAGATGACGAAAGGGGTCAGCTCGGCCACGTTGTCCGTGAGGTGGTACGTGAGGAAGCGGTGGATGTTGGAATAGGTGGCGCGGCCTTGCTCGATGGCCGCCACGATGGTGCCGAAATGGTCGTCTAGGAGGACCAGGTCTGCGGCTTCGCGGGCCACATCGGTGCCGGTCAGGCCCATGGCGACGCCGATATCGGCTTCGCGGAGCGCCGGCCCGTCGTTGACGCCGTCTCCCGTCATGGCCACCACGTGGCCCCTGGACTGCAGGGCCCGGGCCACACGGAGTTTCTGCTCCGGGGACACCCTGCTCACCACCACCCCGTCCCGGTCCAGCAGTGCACCGAGCATCTGTTCGTCATCCGGGAGGCCGGCGCCCTCCACCACAACCTCCGGAGTCCCGATCAGGCCGATTTCGCGGGCGATGGCGGCGGCAGTCTCAGGATGGTCGCCAGTGATCATGGCCAGTTTGAGTCCTGCCCGGCGCGCCGTCCGGATCACTTCGGCCACGTCGGGCCTGGGCGGATCATGGAGGCCGATCAGTCCCAGCAGCTCCATGCGCCGCTCGATGAGCTCCGCGGGGCACGACTGCCACCTGCCGGCCGCGGCAGCAGGATCATCGGCGTCCAGCCGGCGTCGTGCCACCGCGATCACCCGCAGGCCCCTTGATGCCATGTCCTGCACCTCGTCCAGCAGGAGCGCCGGCACGTCGCGGCACAAGGGAAACACGGCTTCCGGGGCGCCCTTGCAGTACGCGTCCGTTCCGACAACCGCCGTTTCCCGGCGGCGCGCGGGGTCAAAGGCAATGCGGCGCAGGGGTGTTTGCCGCTCCGCCGTCCTACCGGTCAGCCTGCGGGCAAGTGCATCGATGGCTGCTTCCATCGGATCCCCCTGTGCCCGCCATTGCCCGTCGCGGAACTCTGCGCCGCCCTGCGATGCGGCGAGCGCCGCGAGCGCTGCCTCAGCCGCCCGGCCGATCCCTTCCCCCTGCACCGCCGCTTCAGGCTGATACCCCTCTCCCGCCACCTGCACGCGGCCCGCCGTCGTGAGGACTTCCACGGCGTTCATCCTGTTTTGCGTCAGCGTGCCGGTTTTGTCGGTGCAGATGAAGGTGGTGGATCCCAGGGTCTCCACGGCCTCCAGGTTGCGCACCAGCGCCTTGCGGGATGCCATGCGCTGCGCACCCATGGCCAGGGAAAGGGTGACAGTGGGCAGCAGCCCTTCGGGGACGAGGGCCACGGCCACGCCGATGGCGAAGAGGAAGGCGTCCCGCCACTGGAAGCCCACCAGCAGCGAGGTGATGAAGAAGAGTGCGGCAATCGCCAGGGCCACACGGGCGATGACCCGGACTATCCGGCGCAGCTCGAGGGACAGCGGGGTGGGGGGAGGCGCGGCCTGGCTTGTGAGCGCAGCGATCCCGGCCAGGCGGGTCCGGGCACCGGTTGCCGTCACAACCGCTTCGCCCTCCCCGTTGACCAGGAAGGTTCCGCCCATGCGGCATCGCCCGCCTTCTTGGGCACCAGCTCGCTCTCGCCGGTCAGCATGGACTCGTCCACCGCGCAGGCTGATGCCGTGGCCAGGACGGCGTCGGCCGGAACGCGGTCGCCTGCGGCCAGGAGCACCACGTCGCCGGCCACGAGTTCGCTCGCGTGGACCGTGCGGACCCGTCCGTCCCGCCGCACCACCACGTCCGCGGGCAGCAGCCCGCGGAGCCTGGCGGCTGCATGCTGGGCACGTTCCTGCTGGATGTGGGCGAAGACGCCGTTGACGATGACGACGACGACAATCGCCACTGCCAGCTGCGGCATGTCGGCGACGTAGGCAAGGACAGCGGCGCACCACAGCATCAGGGCAAAGAAATGGGTCATCTCGCCCAGAGTTTCCGCCATTGGGGAACGGGCTTTTCCGCCGGAAGGAGGTTGGGTCCTGTCCGCTGGAGAAGCTCCGCCGCCTGCCTGGAGGTCAGGCCCTCCGCCGTCCTCACATGTACTCCGCCTCCCGGCTGGTGGCCCCGGCAGGGCTGGAGGTCATGCCCGGAAGGCGGTCTGCCCCGTGAAGCGCCCGCAAGCCGTTCACGATCGTGGCCAGGTCGACGAGTTCCTGGAGAAGGGCCCCGGTGACCGCGGGGATGTAACCCGTCATGGCCACCGCCATCAACGCGATGCTGGCACCTATTCCGGTCCAGATGCTGGTCAGCGCCACAGCGAGGGTGCGCTTGCCGATGGCTACTGCCAGGGCCACCTTGGAGAGGTCGTCCAGCATGACCACGACGTCGGCGGACTCGCTCGCCGCCGTCGCACCTTTTGCTCCCATGGCGACGCCGACATCGGCAGCGGCCAGGACGGGGGCGTCGTTGACGCCGTCGCCCACCATGAGCACCGGGCGCTCGGCGATCGCAGCCACCTCGCTCACCTTGTCAGCAGGCAGGCATTCAGCTTTGACGTCCCGGATGCCTGCTTCCCTGGCGATATGGGCCGCAGTCGCGTGGGCGTCGCCGGTAAGCAGCATGGTGTGCCGGATGCCCAGCCGGTGGAGCGTGGCGAGCGTGTCCATTGCGTCGGCGCGCAGCGGGTCCTTCATGATGAGGGCGCCTGCATAGGTTCCATTGACGGCGACATAGACGGCCAGTTGGCCGCTTTGCAGGGCGGCCGCCCTGAACCCGCCTGCCGAAGCGCCGACGAGGCCTGCCTTGCCTACCACTACCCTTTCGCCCCCGCACACTGCTTCCACACCCTGCGTGGCATGTTCCGTTGCCTGCGTCACCGGGAGGAGCCGAAGGTTCCGCGCGGCAGCGGCTTCGATGACGGATGAGGCCAGGACGTGGGACGAGAACTGTTCGGCAGATGCAGCCAGTTGGAGCAGCCGCCCGGCGGCGGAACCTTCGCCGTTGCCCTGCCCAGGTCCGGAAGCCAGCGCCACTCTGTCCAGCACCGGCCGGCCGGACGTGAGGGTTCCGGTCTTGTCAAAGACGGCGGTCCGCGCCCTGGCCAGCTGTTCCAGGGTGCTGGTGTTCTTGATGATGATGCCCTTGCGGGCAGCTTGGCTGGTGCCCGCGAGGAATGCCACCGGTGCGGCTATGAGGAGCGGGCAGGGTGTCGCCACCACCAGGACCTGGGCGAACCGGACGGGTCCCGGACAGCAGCCAGGCGGTTCCGGCCATGGCGAGGGCGAGGACGGTGAAGGGCACCGCATAACGGTCCGCCAGCCGGACCACCGGTGCCCTGCTGGCGGATGCTTCCTCCACCAGGGCGATGATCCGGCTGTACTGGGAATCGGCAGCAGTGGCGGTCGCGCGCATCCTGATGGCCGCCTCGCCATTGACTGACCCGCTGAGCAGCAGTTCCCCTCGGTGCCGCTCCACCGGCAGGCTCTCCCCCGTCAGCGACGATTCGTCCATGCTGGCCGAGTCCGAAAGGAGCCCGCCGTCCACCGGGACCAGCTCGGAGGGACGCACCACCAGCACATCCCCCGGCACCACCGCGTCGACAGGTACGTCGTCCAGGACTGGTCCGGCAATCTCACGGTGCGCAAACCGGGGCGCGCGGTCCAGCAGCGACCTCAGCTCCCGTACTGCCCTGCCGTGGGCGAAGTCTTCAAGCCCTTCACCGCTGGCAAGCATGAGGATCACCACCAGCGCGGCGAGGTACTCGCCCACGGCGACAGTACTGGCCACGGCCATCAGTGCCAGTACGTCAATGCCCCAGCGGCCTTTCCGCAGCGTCCGGATCATGGACACGGACCTGACGAGCACAACGGCGGCGGCATAGACCGAAGCGAGCAGCCGGGCCGGGCCTTCGAGGCCGAACTGGGGCAGGAGCAGGGTGACCAGGATGATGCTTGAGGTCAGCGCCACCAGGGGATATTGCCGGAGAAGTCTGCCGGCACGGCTTCCCCGGTCAGTGCCGGCATCCATGTGCCCGGTCAGCCGGGTAGCGGCCGAGGCGTCAACCGGACCTGCCGGCCGCTTCATCCACCGGCCGCCCGCGGGGCAACATCGAGCTGGTTCCACCAGGTCAGTGGCGACGTTACGCCAAACCGGCGTCCCGTGACGGATGCCGGAACGACGCGGACGAAATGGTCTTTCTGCCCGGCCTGCCACGGGAAAAGCGTCAGCCCGACGCCGGTCAGCAGCTCCGGGGATGGCTCCAGGACAACGGCGTCGCCTTTGACCAGGACGCTCCAGGCCGTCCGGGTGGAGGCGTCGAATCCATCGGCTTCCAGTGCGACGGCGGAATGGCCACCGGCGCTTCGGAGCTTAGTCCCCTCGCCGGTCCGGAACACGAGCGATTCGTCGTCCACCTTATAGTTCACCGGAAAGATTTCCGGATGGTCGTCCACCGTCACTGCCAGGTGGCCCACCGAAACACCGCGCAGGAGGTCCCAGCAGTCGCCCGGGCGGAGGACTTCGGTGGCAGGCTGCGGAGGGTCGTTATGCATACGCCGAAAGTACCCGGCCCCCCGCAGGCGAACTAGGGCATTTAGGCCTGAGCTCCGGGCTGAATTTCCCGATGCCCCTTGTGACTTTCGGCCCTGCCCCACCGCCTGCGTCCTTTGTACGTTTCTTGGGAGACAATCCCGATCTTCGGCACCAGCGCAAAGGACACGATGATATGAAGGCTGTCATCCTGTACGACTCCGGCTACGGAAACACCAAGGCGATTGCCGAGGCCGTTGCTTCCGGACTCGGCACCGGTGCCCGGGCTGTTCCCGTCGACGGGTTCGAGCCCGGGAGCATCCAGGCTGGCGATCTGCTCGTCGTGGGTAGTCCGATCAACGGCTGGCGGCCCACGCCGGCGATCGTCCGGGCACTCGGAGACCTGGCCGCCCGCGGACTGGCCGGGGTGAAGGCGGCTGCATTCGATACCCGGCTCAAGCTGTTCATCCACGGGGACGCGGGCAGGAAGATTACCCGCGCCCTCGAGGAGGCCGGCGCCAGCATTATCGGCGGCCCCATGGCGTTCTATGTCAAGGGCACGGAAGGGCCACTACTTACGGGAGAGGAAAGCCGGGCGGCCAAATGGGCGGATGACCTTGCCGACGCCGCGAAATAGGGGCAAAGGCTCCGGGCACACGGACCCGGACGGCAATGCCTGGACCGTTGCCCGCTTCCTGGAAGGGTCACCCGCAGCCCAGGCAATCTACGAGGCGGCGGAACGGATGGCCGCCAGCCTGGGCCGATGGATATCCGTGTCAGCAAGAGCCAGATCGCGTTCCGCCGGCGCCGCAGCTTCGCGTACCTGTGGCGCCCGGGCATGTATGTCACCTCGAATATTCCGCTGGTCCTTTCGCTTCCCCTGCCGCGGGAGGACGGATCGCCACGCTTCAAGAAGGTGGCCCATCCCTCCCCCGCTGTCTGGATGCACCACCTGGAGCTTCCGGACACCAGCGTCCTCGACGGCGAGGTGCAGGAGTGGATGCGCGAGGCCTACGCCTCGGCCGCATAAGGCCGGTTGCGGTTTAGGGCTTTATGCCCTGTCCCGCCAGGCTCCGGAAGCGGACGCTGGTGCCATGAACGATCCACAGCCCAGGAAAATCCATGCCACGGAACAGCCGGTCGCTGTCATCCGTGAACGGGTCCCCATGACCTCGCTGACCGAGTTTTTCGGCCGTGCCTTCGGCGCCATCATGGCAGCGACGCAGAAACAGGGTGTCTTCCCCGCCGGCCCTCCTTTCGCCAGGTACCACGGCATGCCCAGCGACACTGTCGATGTCGAAGCGGGTTTCCCCATCGCCGGCCACTTCACCGGAACAGATGGAGTGCAGACGTCGGTGCTGCCCGGGGGCGACGCCTTCGAAGCCATCCACACCGGACCCTACGACACCCTCGGCGAAACCTACGGCGCCATCCAGCAACAGATGCAGGCCGAGGGCCTCACGCCGTCCGACAGCATGTGGGAGTACTACCTGAGTGATCCGGAGCAGGAACCGGATCCTGCCAAATGGCAGACGAAGGTGGTCTGGCCGACAGCGTAGCCGCCAGCCACGTCCAGCGGCAGCAGCCGTGTTCTATGTTCCGGCGCCCGTGGCGCGGCCGGGGCCGCCGTCGTCCCTGCCCGCGAGGGCTTCGGCGCGCAGCAGCATGGACCGCAGCTCGTTCAGCAACTCCAGTTGCTCATTGTTGATGGCCGTCAGCCGTTCGATTTCAGACTCGGACTGCACGTCCGTTTCGTAATCGTGGCGGGCCATTGCCGCGGCGATCGCATCCTGCCGTTTGGCAGCGATCAGCAGGATGGCGCCCTGGAGCCCGGCCAGCATGGAGAGGAAGAGGTTGAGGAGGATGTAGGGATAAGGGTCCCAGGCGTCCGCCGCAAGGGCATAGGAGTTGATGACGGCCCACGCGACCATGAACGCGACGAAGAATCCCACAAACGTCCAGCTGCCCATCCCGTTGCGAAGGATGTCCGCCGCCCGCTCACCCCGGCTCAAGCTCTCCTTGTGCCGCACATGCCAAGTGCTCTTACGCTCGCTCATGAACCCAGAGTATGTGGCGTCCGGCAGCAGGCGCTCCCGGTTACCCCAGTGAATGGTCAATACGGGACTTTGGTCCCTAATGCACAGTCCCGCCCTCTGGCACGGTAGGGGGAGGCCCAAAGACGCACCATGGCTGGGGTGCTGTGTCCGGGCTGCACCGGGATGCCGGTTGCCCACGTGCTCCGCAGCGGCTGGAGACAGGACTACTGAGGGAGAAAGCTTATGGCGGGAACGTTCGAACTGTTTGCCGATGAGGATTCGCGCATCAGGTTCAGGCTGGTGGCGCCGGACGGCAGCGTCCTGGCGGTATCTGGACAGTACCCGGACAAGTACCACGCCGCTGCTGCCATCAAGGATGTCCGTGAATGCGCCGGCACCGGTTTGATCACCGACCTCGCTCCTGCCGGCCTTGCCCTGGCCAGGCCGCCGCGGCGGGGCCCCCACGTCCGTCCGCTCGGTACCGGCAAGGCAGGTTCCCTCGGTGCCGCCTAGGAGTCCGGGAGAGGCAGTGACGCCATGACGGCTGACGTTCAAACACAAAAGGCCCAGGTCCTGGGTGTCAAGGGCCTGGTCAAGCGTTATGGCGGCCGCACAGTTGTGGATGACGTCTCCTTCCACATCCAGGCCGGCGAAACCTACGGACTCCTCGGCCCCAACGGTGCCGGCAAGACCACCATCATTTCCATGGTGGCCGGGCTCATCCCTGCAGAGTCCGGAGCCATCGAACTGGCCGGGTCGGCCATGACCCCCGCGAACACCCGCGCCAAGGGAAACATCGGCCTGGTGCCCAGGAACTTGCGATCTATCCGGACCTGACGGCTACGGAAAACCTGCTGTTCTTTGGACGGCTTCAGGGCCTGCGCGGGCAGGGGCTGAAGGATCGGATCGCGGAGGTCCTGAACCTCATCGGGCTTGCCGACCGGGCCGGCGAGCAGACCAAGAAGTTCTCCGGCGGAATGAAGCGCCGGCTGAATATCGGGATCGGCCTGCTGCACCGGCCCACCCTGTTGATCCTGATGAGCCCACCGTGGGGGTGGACCCGCAGTCACGGAATTCCATCCTGGAATCGGTGGAGGGGCTTGCCACGGAGGGGATGGCCGTCCTCTACACCACGCACTACATGGAAGAGGCGGAGCGCCTCTGCGACAGGATCGCGATCATTGACGAAGGCAGGATCCAGGCCGAAGGCACCAGGGGCCAGCTGGTGGAACTGACGGGCGGCGCCGACCGCATCGACCTGCATGGCAGCGGCAACACCAGTGCCGCTGCAGCCGCCCTTCGCCTGCTGCCGGGGGTGCAGCAGGTCGACGGCGGAGCATCCGGTCTGATCCTGACCGTCCACAATGGCCCCGGCCTCCTGGCCCCCATCGTGGCGGCAGCGGGCCGGGCGGGAATGACGCTGACCTCTGTGGAGATCGTCCGCCCCGACCTGGAATCCGTGTTCCTCCACCTCACGGGCAGAGCCCTCCGGGACTGACGTGCGCGGATTGTGGACAATGGTCGGCAACGACCTCCGGCAGCGGGTCCGGGACAAATCCGTTTTCATATTCTCCCTCCTGGTACCCTGGCCCTGATGGCTGTACTGAACCTGTCCTTCGGCGGCTTCGACACCGAAAGCGTGGAACTGAAGCCGGCCGTCGTCGTCGCAAGCTCCGAGGACAGCGGCCAGCTTGGAGGCGCGCTGCTGGACGCCGTCGGCTCACTGCCCGTCATGGACGTCACCGTCCGCAGGGTCGCCGCCGCCGATGTCAGCCGCGAGACCAAGGACACGGGAGCGGACCTCGGCGTCATCCTCCCGGCCAATTTCACTGCCGCAGTGACGTCCGGGCAGGCCGTCACCGTCCAGGTCATTGAAGGGGACTCGGCCGGGCTCGAAACCAACGTCCTGATCTCTGTCGTGGACGGACTCCTGGAACAGTTCACGGCGGGAACCGTGACCGCTGAAGCAGGGGGCATCGCCGGGCTCCCCCACGAAGCCCTCGGCGGACTCGCGCAGCAGGCCGCCGCCGGCATTCCGGCCCTGACGCTGTCCGAAGGCAAGGCATCCGCCGAACAGCTCTCCCTCAAGGGAACGCTGGTGGCGGGGCAGACCGGGCTGTTCCTGCTGTTCACCGTTGGCTTCGGTGTCCTGGGACTGCTTGCCGAGCGGGAGGAAGGCACGCTGGCCAGGCTGCAGTCCACCCCTGTTGCCCCGGGGACCATCATCACCGCCAAGGCCCTGGTGGGCTTCATTCTCGGTGTCGTGGCCACCACCATCCTGCTGACTGCGGGCAGCGCGCTCTTCGGCGTCTCCTTCGGCTCGCCGGCGGCGGTGGCACTCCTCGTCCTGGCGGTGGGGGCAGCCGCGACGAGCCTCACCTTCATTGTTGCCCGCCTGGTGCGGACCGCGGAGCAGGCGAACATCGTCCAGTCCATCCTCGCCATGCTGCTGGGGATAGCCGGCGGGGCCTTCTTCCCCATCGAGGCCTCCGGCTTCCTTGCCACCCTGATGGACCTGAACCCCATTGCCGCCTTCATCCGCGGGCTGGGCATCACGGCCGGCGGCGGCGGGGTGGCGGAAGTTGCCGTCCCCGTCACCATCATGCTGGGGTTCGCCGCCGCGGCAACCCTGGCCTCCCGGCTGGTACCGGACCGGGGGGGTGCGGGCATGAGGAGCATCCTTGGGATTGCTGCCGTGGAGGTGCGACTCTTCCTGCGGGACAGGTCCAATATTTTCTTTGTCTTCATCTTTCCCCTCCTCCTGATCCTGCTGCTCGGCTCGCAGTTTGGCGCCAACAGCGGCCAGTCGCGGGTGGCGCTGTCCGGCGGGGCGGACACGGAACTGGCGAAGGCCCTGTCGGAGCAACTGGCGGAGGACGGCGTCCAGGTGTCCGCTGCAGGAGCCGCGACGGTGCGGGACCAGCTGAGCCGCGGCAGGACCGACGTCGGGATCTTCATCAGCGACGGCGATGCCGCCGACTTCGCGGCCGGCCGCCCGGCGGACCTCGAAGTGGTGACCGCCTCGCAGTCGGCCGCCCAGGCCGTCCTCCAGGAGGTCCGGGCTTCCATCCAGGCCGTCAGCACGGAGCGGCGGCAGCAATCCCTCCTGGAGTCCGCGGGGGTTGGAACCGCAGAAGCTGCAGCGGCGCTCGCCCAGGCGCGGGAAACGGTGGAACAGCCGCGGGTTGAACTGGTTGACACCGGCGACGTCTCGCGGGAGTTCCAGGGCCTGGGCCGGTTCGACCTTGGAGCCGCACAGCAGCTCCTGCTGTTTGTCTTCCTGAGTTCCCTCACGGGTGCCGCCACCCTCATCAAATCCAGGCGCCTGGGAGTCGTTGCGCGCGTCATGGCAGCGCCCGTCGCAAGCTGGCAGGCGCTCGCCGGCCAGGCCCTGGGACGCTTCGGAATCGCTGCGGTCCAGGGCGGCTACATCATGGCCGGGACGGCGTTGCTGTTCGGCGTCGACTGGGGCAACCCGCTGCCCGCCGGACTGGTCCTGGTTGTCTTCTGCGCCGTATCGGCAGCGGCGGCAATGGTGATCGGTTCCGTGATGGATAACGACGCCGCCGCGGCAGGCGTAGGGGTAGGGGCAGGTTTGGTGCTGGCAGGCCTGGGCGGTTCCATGGTGCCGCCGGAGTTCTTTTCGGAGACTCTGCAGGCAGTGTCCCGGCTGACGCCGCACCGCTGGGCCTATGACGCTTTCGCGGACATCCAGCGGCATAACGGCTCCCTGGCGGACATCCTTCCGCAGCTGGGCGTTCTCGCGGCCATGGCGCTGGGGCTGTTGGCCCTCGGGTCCTACCTTCTGCAGCGGAGCCTGGGCCGGGCCCTGTAGCCGCAGTCCCATGCGCCGCGCGGCCCTCAGAAGCTGGACGAGCTGCCGGACCCGGAGAAGCTCCCGCCGCTGCCCCCGTACCCGGTGGTGCTGCCGTCCCCGCCGCGGGCCGAGCTGACGCTGCTGACTCCCGTGTTGAACCCAGAGTTGAAGGTGGCAACGGAGAAGAACTGGTATGACGGGTAGACAGTGCCCAGGATGCTCGGCTCATAGCTCCGCCGTTTGTGGTCGAGGCCCTCCTGTGCCGCCGCCATCTCCTTGCGCATCAGCTCGGCTTCGCGTCCGTTTTTCGCATAGCCGTCGATGACGGTCGCAGCGTGGTTCTCCAGCAGGCCGGCGAGCCTGGTCCGGGCCTCATAGAGGCGGTCCAGCGCTTTTCCGGGCTGATCCTTTCCTCTGCCAGGTCCGCGGTCCACCGTTCAATGTCCCGCAGGCTCTGGTCGCGGAAGGACCGGAGCGCGGCTGCCGTTGCCGACTCCCCCTGCGCGTGCCGCCTGGTGAGGAGTTGCTCCAGCCCCGCCAGGTCGCTGCGGAAGGGTGCCAGCTGCCGGTCCCAGGCCGTCTGCCACGTGCTGCCGCGGTTCAGGAGCGCATTGCTGTCCGCAATGACGTCGTCCAGGGCATCCAGTTCCGAGGCCGCGTCCGCGTATTCACGGGCGAGCTTGAGATTCCTGCGTATGCCCAGCGCCCCGTTGGACAAGGCATGCACCCTGTTGGCGAGTCCGCTGGCCAGGTTGTAGCGGTTGAGGAAGGTGCGGTGCTTCTCCAGCACCTGGCTTCCGTACCGGGACGACGCCGGGATGGTGGCCGCGTTCAGTTCCGTCACCTCAAGGTCCATGCTGACGTTGGCGTAGCTTTGGTCCCCGCGTTCTATTTCCTTCCGGCTGGCGGACCTGGTGACTGCACGCACAATGAGCCAGGCACCCGCCCCCAGCGCCGCCGTTCCCGCCGTCACCCACGCGGTAACCAGGAAGGCCATGGACTGGTACCACGGCTGGTTGATGAGTTCTGCCGCGCGCCGGACCCCGGCAATGGTTCGTCCGTCCACTGGGCGTCACGCAGGAGATCCCTGGCCGCGTCCTGGATGTCGCTGCGCTGCTCGAGGGACACTTTGCGGTCTTCACCCATGTAGGTGCCAACATGGCGGCCCACCGGATCCAGGGCGAAGATAAACAGTCCGTCGGCCCACTTCTGCCCGTCAGCGCTGATCCACTCCGGGTGTTCGGTCCGGGCGAACCTCAGGACTTCCTCGTTCAGGTTGTCCTCTGCCCTGCCGTTGTAGGTGTAAACCACCACGCGGGTGGGCTCATGGAACTCAATACCCTCCAAGGCCGGAAGCAGCGTGCTCCGGTCCAGGACCCCTGCCCTGTCCTCAACCTGGACGGACACCGGCGGACCAGCCGCAGCAGCGGCAGTGAAGCCCAGCAGCAGTGCGACCAGGGCGAAAGCCATGCCTATGATCCTTCGCACCGGACCTCCTGCCTTCCGGCTCCCGTAAAGAGCGGTTTCCACGGGAGGCGGCCTAAATGGCGTTCCACCCGTTGTCCGAGGCGAGCACTACGCCGTTGATGTTTGAACCGTCCCGGCTGAGCAGGAATGTGATCCCGGCAGCCAGTTCCCCGGCCTCAGCGATAGGCGGGACGTTCACCTGCATGAAGGGTCCCAGGACTTCGGCGGCAAGCTGGGACTTGAATTCGGCGTGGATGTCCGTCCTGGTGCCGCCGGGCGCCACCGCGTTTACCCGGATTCCACGGCGCCCGTACATGACGGCGGAACTCCGGGTGAGCCCGATGACGGCATGCTTGCTCACGGTGTACGCGGCACCTGCCGCGGATCCCCGTAAACCGGCTTCGGACGAGACGTTGACGATGGACCCGGAGCCCGCATCAAGCATCAACGGCACCACTGCCCGCATCAGGCGCATCATGGAGGTCAGGTTGACGTCCAGGACCCGGTGCCATGTTTCGTCGTCGAGCTCATGCACCGGCTGGAAGCTGTCCATGATGCCTGCCACGTTGGCGAGTGCGTCCACCCGTCCGCCGGCGGCCGCCACCACACGCTGGACCACGTCCTCCAAGCTGATGTCTCCCGGTACCGGCACAAGGGCAAGGTCGCCATGACCGGCTGTGAGCTTGTCCAGGCCTTCGCTGCTGAGGTCACTGGCGATGACCCGGCCGCCTTCCCGTGCAACCCGCAGCGCAGTCGCCAGTCCGATGCCGGAGGCAGCCCCGGTCACGATGACGGTCTGGCCCTCGAACCTGCCAGGGGTGATGTTTTCCTGCCACACGGACATGAGATGCTCCTCGGATCGTCAGCGTTGTTGCTTCCCCCGGCTTGTGGTGCTTGCTTAGATAGGCGGGTAGGCAGTGCCCCACCACATCAGGATGGAACTTCCCTGGAGGCCCTTCCAGTGCCGAAGGTCCCCCGGACCAGGAATGAGGGAGCGATGCAGGAGAACGGGTCCATCGTTGCCGGTTACGACGGCTCGCCTGAAGCTGTCGCAGCGGTCCACTGGGCAGCGCACCAGGCGGACCTGCGCGGCTGTCCCCTGCACGTGGTGCACTGCTCCATCTGGCCCCTGCTGACCAGGAACCTTGGCCCGGTCCCCGGTGTTGCTGACAGCGGGCTGGAGCGCTCGTCAGAGGCAATCCTTGAGGAAGGTGTAGCCGAAGCGGGGGCGGCCGTACCCGGACTGGACGTTAAGGGAACGCTGCTGCACGGGCTGCCGGCATCGTACTTGGCCCAAATCTCTGAAGGCCAGGCAATGGTTGCCGTCGGCAGCCGGGGCCTGGGCGGTTTCCTCGGCCTGCTGGTGGGATCGGTGAGCCTGGAACTCGCCGCCACAGCCAGCTGCCCCGTTGCCGTCATCAGGTCCGATATCCACCCTGCGGGGCCGGTGGTGGTGGCAGTCGACGGTTCAGGGTCCCCCGCGGCCCTTGAAGATGCCTGTGCCATGGCGTCGGTGTCACGCGCGGGGCTCATGGTGGTCCATGTCCGGCACATGCCGGCGGGGTACCGGCAGCCGGATCCGTCCGAGGCTGTTGTCGCGGAGGCGGCGGCCGACAAAGTCCTTCAAAGCGCCCTGGCCCGCGCACGGGCGCTGGCACCCGGTGTCCCGGTGGACGGCGCGGTCCTGGCTGACACGTCAATACCGCATGCCATCCTGATGGCCTCTGCGCAGGCCAGGATGCTGGTGGTGGGAACGGAGGGGCGCGGTTTCTTTCGGGAGACGATCGGCTCAACTGCACACGCGGTGCTGCACCACGCACGGGGCCCGGTCCTCATTTCCCGCCGCGGACGGGCGGAGTGAGCGCGCATGGCGGGACGTGAGCGCGGCATGGGCCCGGCTGCGGTCGTCCTGGTGTGGAGCGCCAGCCACTGGAACCGCTGGAACTACCGTGCCGCCGTCGAACAGGTCCTCACATCAGGACGCATCCTTGACCGCTGGGATGTCGGCCCGGGCCGGATACTCCGGCCCGGTACCGAGGCGTGGCTGCTTTTCCACGGAAGCAGCGGCGCGGGCAGCGGCCTGATCGGGCACGGCGTTGTGGTCTGCGGAACCGCTGAGGCAGGAGGTGGCACGGAAGGCGCCGCCCCTGGCGGGGCGGTGGGCGTGGCCTTCGACGTCCTGCTGCCCCTGGGGGAGCAGATTCCTTCGGACACCTTGGCCGCGGAAGTCCCGGACATCCCTTGGGGGGACGCCGCAGATTCCACGCTCCTGTCCGTCCCACCGCCGGCGGAGTCCGGTCTTCGGCGGCTCTGGCGGCAGCAGGGGCCGGCGGCAGTGGACCCTTTCGACGTCGTTCCGGGCGCCTATCCGCCTGAGGCAGCCGCCACTGTTGGCGCGAACCGCTACGAGCGCGACGCCGATGCCCGCCGCGTCTGCCTGGCGTTCCATGGAACGGCCTGCGCAGCGTGCGGCTTCTCCTTTGAAGCGTCCTACGGCGAGATTGGAAACGGCTTCATCCACGTGCACCATACGGTGCCGGCAGCCCAACTCGAGGCCAGCTACGAACTGGATCCCATAACGGACCTTGTTCCGCTATGCGCCAACTGCCACGCCATGGCGCACCGGGGCGTCAGCACACCGCGCACCGTCCAGGAACTTCGGACCATCCTCTCCGCAGCCGGGCATCTGCGGGGCGAAGTGGTGACCGAGCAGGCCCTGGAGGCCCAGGAGAACGCCCGGCGCCTCCTCGAAGGGCGCCAGGACTGACAACACACGGACTCCGCGCGTGCCGGTAAAATGGGAGGATGACCGCGGTGGCCGCCCAGTCCGGCAGCGCATTTTCCTTCGCCAGAAGCGCGCGGGGAGTCTTGCGCCGCGTGCCTGTGTGGACATGGCGGCTTCTGATGCGGGCCGTGAGTGAACGCGAGCGGGCATGGTTCAACACCGACCCCATCACCGAAGTCGCGTACGCCCACGACATCGACTATGCCGGCGACGGCCTGCCCAGCCACCGACTCGATGTCCTGACCCCCCTGGGGGGACTCCCCCGGCCCTTCAGCGGCCGGCCGCCAATGGGGAACTGCTTCCCGTCTACGTCTATTTCCATGGTGGAGGATGGACGTCCGGGGACAAGGCAGCGGTTACCAAATACTGCGCCAGCCAGGTGCTGGGCGGGATGGTGGTGGTTAACGTCAACTACCGCCAGGCACCCCGCTTCCATATGGGGCACGTGCTTGAGGACGCGAATGCGGCGCTGGCATGGGTGGCCGCACATATCCGGGACTACGGCGGGGACCCGGAGCGCCTCATCCTGGGCGGCGACTCCGCCGGCGGGCACATCTCAGCCCTGCTCACGGCAGTAAGCCTTCGGCCCGAGCTGGCTGCCCACTACGCCCTGGAGCCGGCTTTTTCCGGCACGCAGCTCAAGGGCCTGGTGCAGCACTGCAGCGCGGTGGACTTCTCCGTGTTCTTCGAGCGCAGTTTTGTCCTCAGCCTCAACTTTGTCCGGATGCTCCTGCCCGCGGCGGGTCCTCCCGCCGGCCGGTCCCGACGATTCCCCGGATCCCGCCGGGCCATTGAACACCTCCAGGACGCGGCCGCCGTTGTGTCGCCGATCGAGTGGCTCGGCCCGGGCCACCCGCCCGTGTTTGTCACAACTTCGGAGCGTGACTTCTTCTACCGCGCAAACCTCAATTTCATCGAACGGCTTCAGCACCACGCCGTGCCGGTGGAAACGCTCATTTACGCCTGGTCCAGCGCAAATACAGAGCACACCTGGCAGCAGGATTACCGCTATCCGGAATCCCAGGAGGTCTACCGGCGCCTCCATGCATTTGTCCGGCGGGTTGCCTGGTCGCCGCAGCCGGGCACTGACCAAGCGGAGCAGCCGGGGCTATCGTGGGAACATGGCGGATCCGGGCAAGGGACAGGACGGGGTTGATCCCGGGGAGTTCGGCTCAGCCCGGGTGGATGCTGCAGCCCTCAGGGATGCGGAACTGGGTGACGTTGATTGGTCGATACCCCCCAAAGGCTCCGTGAGCCGCACCATCAAAGTCCCCAGCGGCAGCCTGGCGGCATTGACCATGGGGAATCCGGACAATCCGGCCATTGTGATGGTTCCGGGCGCGACGGGTTCCAAAGAAGATTTCCTGCTCATGATGCCCGACCTCGCCGACGCCGGCTACTTCGTGTTGAGCTACGACCTGGCCGGGCAGTATGAGTCGGCGGCCGCCGGCCCGGAAAATCTTCATGCCGCCCAGGAAGCACTACGACTACCAGCTGTTCGTTGATGACCTGGTGGCCGTCCTGGAAACCGCAGCAGCCAGCCCGGCCCACGTTGTGGCGTATTCCTTCGCTGCCATCATTGCCCAGTTGGCCTACGCACAGCGGCCGGAGCTGTTCAGGTCCCTCACGCTGCAGAGTTGCCCGCCTGAACCCGGCCAGAGCTTCCGGGGCGTCAGCCGCATCGGCCGTTTCAGCAGCTGGGTGAATGGCAGGATCGGCGCCGCGCTGCTGATCTGGAGTATCCGCAGCGGCAGGTTTGTCCATGTACCGAAGGGGCGGCGAAGGTTCGTCAACTTCCGGTTCCGTTTCACCCGCCGGCAGTCGGTGCGGGATATCTACACACTGATGCAGGATGCGCCGGACCTCCGCGAGACGCTGGCGGAGGCGTCCCTGCCCAAGTTCGTCGCCGTCGGCGAACATGACCTCTGGCCGCTCCGGCTGCACCGCCTGTTTGCCCAGGCAATCAGAGCCCGGATCGGCGTCTACCGCGGAGGGCACAGCCCGTGCGAAACGTCCCCGCACCAGTTCAGCCGCGACCTTATCGCCCTCTATGCCAAGGCGGACGAGCCGGCGTAGCAGGACTACGGTGCCCGCGGCGCCTCCGGAACCTGTCGAGGCGGCGGCGCAGTGGCGGCTCATGCCGGAATTCAACGCGGAAGGTCACCACAGACATGACGATGCGGCGCCGGAATGATGCCCAGCTGGCAAAAGGGCGTGCTGACACGCCAACTTTCAGGGTGGGGTCGTACAGGACGCCCATGGCCGGCCGCAGCCGGTAGGAGATGTCCAGGTCGTCGTGGACCAGGGCATTGTCCCGGACAACCGAGGAGCTGATTCCTTCCCAAAGCTCCCGGCGCAGGGCGAAATTTGACCCGTATACCGGCGGATGTCCCAGGAGGAAGCCGATCACCGTGAAGTATGCGCCGAGGAATACGTGCCGGCCGGCCCAGCGGACCAGTGCATTCCCGCCGTAGAAATCGCCGGGTCCCGTGACGGCGGTGAGCGGTGCGGCCGCCCGGAGGATCCGCTCCGCGTGTTCCAGCCAGTCCCGCGGCGGACGGGAGTCGGTGTCCAGCCGGGCAATGATTGATCCTGTGGCCGCATCAAAACCGGCGGCAGCCGTAGCCGGAATGCCCGGAAGGTCCACGGTTATCCGCTTCACCCCCGCTGCCGCGCAGATCGCAGCAGTGTCGTCGCTGCTCGCATTGTCCACCACGATGATCTCGTCAGCAGGCCTGGTCTGCCTGGCGAGCAGGGCAAGGCAGGTCCTCAGCTGTGCACCATCGTTGCGGGTAGGGATGACTACCGAGACCGTGTGTACCTCCATAGCGGGAGCGTACCCGCGGATCATCTGAAACTTGCCCCTTGACGGATGCAAAACGTTTTGCATATAGTGATGCAGGCAACATACAAAACGTTTTGCAAAGGAATAGTCGATGGCGACGAAGGTGAACATCCGGGACGTGGCGAAGGCAGCCGGCGTCTCTGTGACCACGGTGTCCCATGCCCTGAGCGAAACGCACAGCTCCCGGGTCAACGCCCGCACAGTGGAGCACATCAAGGCCGTAGCCGGCGACCTCGGCTACGCCCCCAACCGCCTGGCCAGCGGGCTGCGGAACCAGCGCTCCCAGATCCTCGGCCTGGTCAGCGACGAGATCACCACCACTCCTTTCGCAGGCGCCATGATCCAGGGCGCCCAGGATGCCGCCTCGGAGCACGGGCACCTGCTGATGGTGGTGAACTCCGGACTCGACAATGAACTTGAAAAGCACGAGATACGGGCCCTGAAACAGCACCAGGTGGACGGGATCATCTACGCCCGCATGTACAACCAGCTGGTGTCCGTCCCCGAAGAGCTCCAGGGCATGCCCACCATCGTCCTGGATGCCACCACGGACAATCCGGAGCTTTCCTCGGTGGTGCCGGACGAGTTCGGTGCCGGTGAATCGGCCGCCGGACTCCTGGTGGAGGCAGGCCACCGCAGGATCGGCATGATCAACAACGAGGACGATATTCCCGCCGCCCATGGACGGCTGGCCGGCTTCCGGGCCGGGCTGGAACGCCATGGACTCGGGCTGGGGCCCGGCCAACTGGTGTCCGCCCATCCCAGTACAGCAGGAGGCCGGGAGGCTGCGTTCCGCCTGCTGTCCCGAGCGGACCGGCCCACAGCGCTGTTCTGCTTCAACGACCAGATGGCGATGGGCGCCTACCAGGCCGCCGGCCACCTGGGCCTGACAATCCCTGCCGACCTGTCGGTGGTCGGCGTCGACAACCTTGAACTCATCGCCGACGGCCTGTGGCCGGGGCTGTCCACCGTGGCGCTCCCCCACTACGAGATGGGCCGGTGGGCTGTCCTCCAGCTGCTTGCCGAACTTGAGAATCCCCGAACTCCCCGCGCCCACGAGTCCAGCAGCTGCCCGCTCGTGGTGCGGGATTCTGTCGCCCCTCCCCGGGGCTGACCCTCCCCGGGCCGCCAAAGCGGCGGCCGCACCAAAACAATCCCCAACAAAACGGGAACGCAGCCGTTGCAGCGGCCGCGTTCCCTGCAGGACCCTCATCAATCCCCGCTGTCCAAGCAGAAAGACTGACCCATGAACACGAAGTTCACCAAGATCCTGGCGACCAGCATAGCTGCCGCAGCCCTCACCGCCACCCTCGCCGGCTGCGGCAAGGGCAGTGCCTCCTCCTCGTCCGAGGGTTCCGGCGAGATTGCCCTGTGGACCCACAACGCCGGCAATCCGGACGAACTGGCCGCGGTCCAGAAGATCGTCGACTCCTACAACAGCAGCCAGGACAAGGTAAAGATCAAGGTCCAGGCGTTCCCGCAGGACTCCTACAACGATTCCGTGGTTTCCGCGGCAGCAGCGGGCAACCTGCCCTGCATCGTGGACATCGACGGCCCCAACGTGCCCAACTGGGCCTGGGCCGGCTACCTGGCACCCCTGGAACTGGACGCGGACCTTTCGAGCCAGCTTCCCAGCACCGTGGCCGAGTGGGACGGAAAGCCCTACGCCGTGGGCTACTACGACGTCGCCCTCGCCATGATGGCCCGGGCCTCGGACCTGAAGGCTGCCGGCGTCCGCGTGGCCACCATGGAGCAGCCCTGGACCAAGGAAGAGTTCCAGGAAGCCCTGACCAAGCTCAAGGCGCTGGGCAAGTGGGAACACCCGCTGGACCTGGGCACCGCCGGCACCGGTGAATGGCTCCCCTACGCCTACTCCCCCTTCCTGCAGTCCTTCGGTGGCGACCTCGTCAACAGGGACGGCTTCCAGAGCGCCGAGGGCGAGCTCAACGGCGACAAGGCCGTGCAGTGGGCCGAGTGGTTCCGTGGGCTGGCCGACCAGGGCTTCATGGCCAAGAAGAGCGGCAAGGATTCCACCCAGGACTTCCTGAACAACAAGAGTGCCATCGTGTACACGGGTTCGTGGGCCGCTGACAAAGCCAAGGCCGCACTCGGCGACGACCTGGTGGTCATGCCGCCGGTGGACCTGGGCGAGGGCCCCAAGATCGGCGGCGCCTCCTGGCAGTGGGGCGTGACCAGCGGCTGCAGCAACGCCGAGGCCGCCATGGACTACCTCTCCTACTCGCTGAAGCCGGAGAACATCGCCGCGGTGGCGAAGGCCACCGGCGCCATCCCGGCCAGCGAAGAGGCGGCCGCACAGATCCCCAGCTTTGCCGAGGGCGGCGCAAACCGGATCTTCATGGACTTCTCCCGCGAGTACGCCGTGATGCGTCCGGAGACGCCCGCCTACCCCTTCATTGCCACCGAATACGGCAAGGCCGTCCAGGACATCCTGAACGGGGCCGACGCCAAGTCCACGCTGGACAACGCCGTGAAGGCGATCGACGCCAACATCAAGTCCAACGGCGGCTACAAGAACTAGCCGGAGCATGTCCGGCGGGCTGTGGCGCCATATCTGCGCCCCAGCCCGCCGGCAGCCGGACCTACGGAGACCCCCATGGCAACTGACCTTCCCACCCGCCCGCGTCCTGCCGCCCCTGAAGCCGCACTGCCGCCGTCGAACACTGACGGAAAGGCCCGCAAGGCCCACCGCCGGCCAGGCTTCCGCCGCGAGCAGCTCAGCGGCTGGGCATGATCGCCCCGGCGGCGCTGCTGCTCCTGGCCTTCATCTTCATCCCGGCCATCCTCGGATTCGGGCTGGCCTTCACGAACGCCCGGCTCATCTCGCCGCGTCCGGTCGAATTCGTGGGCCTGGACAACTTCGCCAGGCTCTTTTCGGACCCCACGTTCTACCGTGCCCTGCTCAACGTCGCTTACTTCACCGTGGTCATCGTTCCGGTGCAGTCCGGCCTGGCCCTGGTGATGGCGCTGCTGATCAACAAGAAGTTCCGCGGCGTGAACTTTTTCCGCACCGTGTACTTCCTGCCCGTGGTCACCTCCATGGTGGTGGTCTCGCTGCTGTGGCTGTTCATGTACCGCAAGGACGGCCTGATCAACGAGATCCTCTCCGCCGTCAGCTTCGGCCTGATCAACGGGCCGGACTGGCTCGGGGATCCGAACACCGCGATGCCCGCCATCATCATCCTGTCCATCTGGCAGGCCGCCGGCTTCCACATGATCATCTGGCTGGCCGGGCTGCAGGGTATCTCCGGGGAGCTGTACGAGGCATCACAGCTGGACGGCACCAGCCGGTGGCAGCAGTTCCGCTACGTCACCTGGCCGGGCCTGTTCCACACCCGCAGCCTGGTCCTGGTCACCATCACCATCCAGGCCCTCGGCCTCTTCGACCAGATCAGCGTGATGACCCAGGGCGGGCCCATGGATTCAACCACCACCATCATTTATGAGGCCGTCCAGTCCGGTTACCGGCAGCAGGAGACCTCCTACGCCTCCGCCATCTCGCTGGTGTTCTTCGTCCTCGTGCTGATCGTCTCCGCGGTGCAGCGCCACCTCACCCGGGAGAAAGACTGACATGAAAAACCAACTGCTCCTCAAAAGCGCCGGCACCATGCTGGTGCGGATCCTCTTCGCCGTCGTGGCCGCGTTCCCCATCGTCTTCATGCTGGTGTCCTCGCTCAAGCCGGACCAGCAGATCTTCGGTGACATGTCCTCGCTGGCAGCGTTCCTTCCGGTGGGCAACATCTCCTTCGACAACTACGCCGCGGTCTTCGACCGTGTCCCCGCGGCGCGCTTCCTGCTCAACTCGGTGGGCGTCTCCGCCGTCACCGTGATCCTGGGCATCTTCGTCAACAGCCTCTGCGCCTTCGCCCTGTCCCGCATGCAGGTCCGCGGGAAGAAGATCGTGTTCACCGCGATCCTGGCCACCCTGATTGTCCCGTTCCAGACCCTGGCGCTGCCGCTGGTGTGGTGGGTCAACCAGCTCCCCTACTTCGATCTGAACGGCTTCGGCCTCGAGTTCTCCAAGGGCTGGCTGGACACCTACCAGGTCCAGATCATCCCGTTCATCGCCAACGCCTTCTCCATCTACCTGTTCCACCAGTACTTCGAGTCCATCCCCAAGGAACTGGACGAAGCCGCACGGATCGACGGGGCCGGTGGTTCAAGATCTACCGCCAGGTGGTCATGCCGTTGTCCGGACCGGCAACGGCCACGGTGGCGATCCTGACCTTCCTGCCGGCGTGGAATCCTACCTCTGGCCGCTGATGGTGGTCCAGTCCGAGGAGCTGCGGCCCGTGATGATCGGCATCCAGTACTTTTTCCAGCTGAACGTCTCCTGGGCGAGGTGATGGCGTACGCCTCACTGATCACCGTTCCGGTGGTGGTGCTCTTCATCGCCTTCCAGCGTTCATTCGTCAACAGCATCGCCTCCAGCGGCGTGAAGGGCTGAACCATGGCAACACTTTCGACGGCGGCCGGCGCACCGGCAGCGTCCCTCACCGACCCGTTCCGGCCCCAGTGGCACTACTCCGCCGCGCGCAACTGGCTCAACGATCCCAACGGGCTCGTGTACCTCAACGGCACCTACCACCTCTTCTACCAGCACAACCCCTTCGGCCCGGACTGGGCAACATGTCCTGGGGCGATGCCACGTCCCGGGACCTGCTCCACTGGGACGAGCAGCCGGTCGCCATCCCGTGCGATGACCAGGAAGCTATCTTTTCCGGCTCGGCCGTGTTCGACGAGCGCAACACCAGCGGCTTCGGCACGGCGGACACACCTCCGCTGGTTGCCATCTATACCAGCGCGTACGGCGGGGACTCCCCGCTGGCCGGCCGGCAGGCGCAGTCCCTGGCCTACAGCCTGGACGAGGGCCGGACCTGGACCAAGCACCGGGGCAATCCCGTCCTGGACCGCGCGTCGCCGGACTTCCGCGACCCCAAGGTCTTTTGGTACGACGGCGGCGGCGAAAGCTACTGGGTGATGGTCGCCGTCGAAGCGGTGCAGCGGCAGGTGGTTCTCTATAAGTCCGCGGACCTGAAGTCCTGGGAGTACCTGAGCACCTTCGGCCCGGCCAACGCCACCGGCGGAGTGTGGGAATGCCCGGACCTGTTCGAGCTGCCGGTGGACGGGAATCTCCGGGACACCCGGTGGGTCCTCGTGGTGAACATCAACCCGGGAGGCATCGCCGGCGGTTCGGCGGGACAGTACTTCGTGGGAGAGTTCGACGGCGTGGCGTTCCGGTCCCGATCGACCGTCACCGAAGGGCTCCAGGAGGATGGCTCGCGCATGCGCGAGTACGGCTGGCTGGACTGGGGACGGGACTACTACGCAGCGGTCTCGTTCAGCAACATGCCGGACGGCCGCCGGATCATGATCGGCTGGATGAACAACTGGGACTACGCCGGCTCCACGCCCACCGGAGACTGGCGCAGTGCCATGTCGCTGCCGCGGGAGGTCACGCTCACCCGGGTGGACGGCAGGGTGGTGCTCCGGCAGGAAGCCATAGGTTACTCCGACGGGCCGGACGCCCAGGGCTTCCGGCTGGGTCCGCGGGCTTTGCCGCCGGGGACGGTGGAGCTTCCCGTCTCCGCGGCGGCAGCGCGCATCGACGCCGAATTCCGTCCGGGCAGTGCCACGGCAGTGGGCCTGGTCCTCCACGCGGGCGGCGCCGGGCGGACTGTCCTCACCTACGACACCACGCAGGGCGTGCTGCGCCTGGACCGGCGGGAGTCAGGGAACACCGGGTTCCATGAAGCCTTCCCGTCGGTGGAGGCCGTGGCCGTGCCGCTGCAGGACGGCCGGGTGCGCCTGCGCGTGTACCTGGACCGGTGCTCCGTGGAAGTCTTCGCCCAGGACGGGCTTGCCACCATCACGGACCTTGTGTTCCCCGCCGAGGCGAGCACCGGGATGGCGATCTTCGCGGAAGGTGAGGGCGCCGAGCTCGTGGCGCTCGACGTCGTCGGGCACTGACGTTTGGGCCCTGGATGAGTGCGCAACCCGCAAGATTGATTCAAAAATGTGGATCCGGACACTCAGTTAGCGCCGGCGGGGGTTATCCTCAAAGGGCGTATCCAGGTGCAGGGGGCTAGGCGCGCCGCGGTGGAAGTGCCGCGGGCAAGTTTCATAATTTGCATTCACGCCGGGGAAACCCGGTGGATTTCAAAGGAAACGAGCATGGGCCGTCGACGCGCAGCAACTGACCCGAGCTATCCCCGCTGGGTGTGGATCGCCGCGGCGGCCACCGTGGCGCTTCTCATTGTTGGCGGCGCGTTCGTGCTGCGGGCGCTGATCTTCCCGGATTCAGCGGACGGCCCCTCCGCGGGGAATGGCAGCCCGCCCTCAACCAACGAGCCGCTCGCGCAGGACAGTCCTCCCGCCGTCGCCGGGTCCTCACCCTGCATCGCGCTGAACATCCTGACGTCGCTTGAGAACGCCGACATGGCGCGTGCCTTGGCGGCCGAGTACACGGCAAATCCGCGCAATGTGGACGGCAAGTGCGTGACGCCGGAAGTGACCCAGGAAAAATCGGGGGCCGCTGCCGGCAAGGTGGCTGCACAGTTCCCCGGTGTTCCGGCCGGCGACAGGCCCGCCGTCTGGCTGCCGGACTCCTCCGCCTGGCTGCGGATCGCCAGGCAAGGCGGCGGTAATACTGTCCCTGACGAGGGAACCAGCATTGCCCGCAGCGCCATCGTCGTGGCCATGCCGGAGGCGATGGCCTCCGCCCTCGGCTGGGACGACCAGCCGCCGTCGTGGTCCGACGTCTTCAAGATGGCCGGGGAGCAGGACATCTGGGAGCGCCTGGGCCACGGCGACTGGGGGAAGTTCAAGTTCGGCAAGGCCAGTCCGCTGGTCTCGACGGCGGGCCTGATGGCCCTTGCTGCTTCCTACGGCGCGGCCGGCGGCAGCGTGGGTGGCCTTGACGCCATGGACCTCAAGGCATCCTCCCTGGTGGACAAGGTGCGTGCCGTGGAACTGGGCACCAGCCATTACATGGCTACCCCGGAACATTTCCTGTGGCACGCCAGGGAGGCGGACGACGCCGGGAACGTCGCGGAATTCCTCTCCGCGGTGATTGTCGATGAAAAATCCGTCTGGGACTACAACCGCGGCGTGGTCAGCGAGGACGGGACAACGAAGCACGCGGGACCCGCCCCCAAGGAGCCGCTCCGCGCCATCTACCCCAGCGACGGAGTGCACGTGGCGGACAATCCGGCTGTGGTCCTCGGTGGAGACTGGGTGGACAGCCTGCAACGGTCCGCGGCCCAGGACTTCCTCGCCTTTGCAGTGACGGAACAGGGCCAGAACGTTGTCAAGGCGTCCGGTTACCGGTCCATCCAGGGCGAGCTTGATCCGGAGGTGGCAGGCACCGGTCGCTACGCCCAGACGCTCCAGCCGCTGCCGCTGCCAAAGGCGGAGACCCTGGCGGCCATGCAAGGCAGCTTCCCCGACGTCCGCAAGCGGGCCAGGGCATTGTTCCTGGTGGACGTCTCGGAGTCCATGGTGCAGGATCCGGGGGCGAACAAGCTGCAGCGGGCCAAGGATGCGGTGGTCAAAGCGCTGGACCACTTCACGGGCGAGGATGAGATTGGACTGGCCGCTTTCTCCCATGAGGGCGACGGACCGCTGCAGCCGGGCATCGTGACCCCCGTGGCCCCGTTAAAGTCCAACAAAGCGGACCTCATCGCCAAGCTCAATGAGCTGAAGGCCGTGGATGCCACGCCACTTTTCGAGGCTGTGAGCCGCTTCGCTGGAGAGCAGGCCAAGGGATACAAGGATGATTTCATCAACACCATCGTGCTCCTGAGCGACGGCAAGAATGACACCAGGCATCCGGGCGACCTGGGCGGGGTGAGCGAGCAGCTAAGCCACCAGAACCATTCGACGCCGGTGCTCGTCTTCACCCTTGCCTACGGGCCCGACGCCGATGTCCCCACCCTCCTCCAGATCGCGAAGGCAAGCGGCGCCCACTACTACGACGCGACGGATCCGAACCGGCTCGAGGAGGTGCTCGGCGAACTGGTGACCAGTTTCTAGGCTCCGGTCCTCATGCGCTTCCGGCCCGGGCTGCCGGCCACAGGGATAAGGCAAGCGCCCATGCACCGGCTACTCCGATGGCGACCAGGACGGTGACGAAGCCGACGGCCGGCGCGCCGGTCCATGTGAGGGCGTCGCCATGCCGCAGCAGGGCGAGCGCCTGCAGGATGACGAAAACGACGGAGGTGAGGGCCACGGGGCGGACGGTGCGGACATCGCTGCTGAACTGGCCCTGCGCGGCGGACCAGCCCAGGCCCACCAGCCACGCTCCGACGGCCCTCGCGGTGAGCTCGGATAATGTCCACGGCCACCACGTCGAAGCGGCAGCGGGTACTGCCAGGAGCGCCACGCCATAGAGCACCAGCACTCCGGCGATGACCACCAGGAGCAGCCGCAGCGCAGGGGGCAGCACCGGCCGTGCCGCCGCCACCGATGCCGGGGCCGGGCGCCGGGACCTGATCTGCACCCAGCTGATCACCAGCATCGCCACGGGCACGATGGCGTAGATGGCCAGCCACGCCCAGGTGGCGACCTGGGCGAGAGGGCCAGCGCCGGGCGAGAGGTGGAAGCGGTCGAGATGGATCAGCGTGACTCCCAGGGTCAGCGTGGTGAAGACGAATACGGGCCAGACTGCCAGCCTCGCCGACTCCCAGCTTGCTGCGCGGGCGCCCGCCACCTCCAGGCCGGCGGCCGACCAGTATGCCGCACCGAGGAATACAGCGGTCATGGGCGGATTGACTGTCCATGCGAACCATTCCGCAGTCCGGAGCGGAAACACGAACAGCACCAGGCCGGCAAGAAACACGAGGAATGCGGCGATGTAGAGCAGCCACCGCATCGGCGCAATCACCGGTGCGGCGTCAGTTGTAGCGGACGTCACCGGAGTGCTCCTCGGGTGCGGCTGCCACACTTGGGGCGGCGGGCGGGGCGGGCAGGGGGTGCCCGGCCAGGTAGGCATGGAGCATCGAGACCACGGTGGCCCCATCCCCCACTGCAGTAGCCACCCTTTTGATAGAACCGGCCCTGACGTCACCGATCGCGAAAACGCCGGGCATGCTCGTTTCCAGGGCCAAGGGCTGCCGGTCCGGCGTGGTGGCCCCAGCCTTGCTGTTATCCAGGCTGGTGCCCGTCCGGAGAAAGCCGGCCTGGTCCCGCTCCACGGTGTCGGGCAACCAGGAGGTACGTGGCATCGATCCGATCAGCACGAACAAGCCGGCCGCTTCAGTCTCCTCGGTTGACGTTGCGCCGCCGGCACCGGTCGCGGCCACTTTGAGGCTGGCAAGGAATCCGTCCTGGTCGCGGGCCCCCACGATCGACGTACCGTACCGGATTGCCACGTTCCGGGTGGCCTCAAGCTGGGAAATGAGGTACTCGGACATGCTGGCCGACAAGGTGGGCCCGCGCACCAGCAGCGTCACCTTCTTCGCGTACTTCGCAAGGTGCAGGACGGCCTGGCCGGCCGAGTTGCCGCCGCCCACAACGCAGACGTGTTTGCCGGTCATCGACGGCGCCTCGGAGACGGTTGCCCCGTAGAAGACTCCCCTCCCCACCAGGTTTTCAAGCTGGGGTATGCCGAGGCGGCGGTAGTCCACGCCGGTGGCCACCACCACTGTGCGGCACCGTACGACGGTGCCGTCGGAAATCGACACCCGGTACAGGGCTCCATCAACACTGAGCTTCTCCACTTTCCGCAGGAAGAGGAAGTCCGTGCCCAGGGTCCAGGCCTGGTGGAATGAGCGGAAGGCCAGGTGGGCTCCGCTGACGCCGCGGGAGAAGCCGGGGTAGTTGCGGATCAACGAACTGGTGCCGGCCTGGCCGCCCACGGCCTCCCCCTCCACCACCATGGTGGAGAGGCCCTCCGAGGAGGCGTAGACGGCGGTGGCGAGACCGGACGGACCGGCGCCCACCACCACAACATCAAAGATCTTGTCCGCCGGTGGTGGCCGCGTCACCCCAAAGGCTTCGGCGATCTCAAGGTCGCTGGGGTTCTCCAGGACAATGGGGGCAGCGGTGAACTGCAGCACCATGACCGGCAGCACCGGGTCGCGCAGGCCCAGGTTCTCCAGCGTCCGTTGCGCCGTCTCTGATCCGACCGGGTGGAAGCCCACGGGGATGTGGTTCCGGCTCAGGGAGTCGCGCAGCACGTGGGTCCTTTCGTCGCCTACCTGGCCGATCAGCCGGACCGCCTCGAACCCGACACCCTGGGCCAGGTGCCAGTCATCGAGAGCGTCGGTGATGGCCCCGTGGAACTCTTCGTCGCGCGGCCGTTCGGGACGAATGATCAGTAGTTCGGCGTATCCCTGCGCGATCGCCTGGAAGACAGTGGGGGCGCTTTCGAAGTCACCCCATGTCACCACCACACCTCGTTTGGCGGCCGGATGGAAGCCGTAGGCACGGCGCAGGAAATCGAGTCCGCCACGGTCAGCCGGGCCATAGCATCCGAGGATGAGGGCCACCTGGCGGTTCCAGTGCCGGAGCCCTTCAAGCACTGCCCGCCCGTGGGCGTGGCCGGCGCAGGCCACCACTTCATAGTCGGCGCCGTACCGTCGGCGTAGCTCATCTTCGAGGATGCGCCGGGAGGCCGGGTCCGGGGTGGCAATCAGCATGATCGGAACCGAGTCGTCCATGGCCGCCGTCTTTCCGGATCAAGGGGGTTCGGTGGCGATCACGATACTCCCGCCGGGACAGCGGGGACAAGGTGCGGAGATTCTGCCAGAATGAGGCGCCATGGAAGACCGCCAAATTCCCGGGATCAGCCTCGCCGCCGCGCCCAGTGGGACAGGGTGTGCGGAGTGCCTCAGCGGTGACGGCCCGGGCTGGTGGTTGCATCTGCGCCGGTGCGCCCAATGCGGCCACATCGGATGCTGCGACTCATCCCCCTCCCAGCATGCCAGTGCCCACGCACGCGCCGCCGGGCACCCCGTCATAAGGTCCTTTGAACCCGGGGAGGACTGGTTCTACGAACTTCCCACGAAGAAGTTCTTCCGCGGCCCGCGGCTTCCGGACCCCCAGTCCAGACCGCAGGAGCAGCCGTCCCCCGGGCCGGCAGGCAAGGTGCCGGCAGACTGGCGGGAGCGCATCCACCGGTAACCGCCGGGCCGAAACAACCGCGCCGAATCAACCGCGCAGGCAGCATCCGGCGAACGAGGCTGGTTAGGCTGGAGGGATGGCGACAGTTATCCTCGTGCGGCACGGCCGCACCACAGCCAATGCCGCGGGACTGCTGGCGGGCCGGGCGGCTGGCGTCAGTTTGGACCAGACCGGGTGCGAGCAGGCAGCTTCGGCCGGAGACCGGCTCGCGGTGCTGCCCTTGGCCGGCGTGGTCTCGAGCCCGCTCGAACGCTGCCAGCAAACCGCACAGTTCATCCTGGAGCGCCAGGCTGGTGATCCTGCCGCGCTGGCCGAGCCCGATCTCACCGAATGCGATTACGGCCAGTGGCAGGGCCGGATGCTCAGTGATCTCGCAACCGAAGAGCTGTGGGCGGCTGTGCAGTCGCAACCGTCCGCCGTCGTTTTTCCCGGCGGTGAATCCATGGCGGCGATGCAGGCCCGGTCGGTAGCGGCGATCCGACGCCACAATGCAGCCTTCGAAGCCGAGCATGGGCCGGGAGCGGTGTGGGCGGCAGTGAGTCACGGCGACGTCATCAAATCGATCCTGGCGGACGCGCTCGGAATGCACCTCGATCTGTTCCAGCGCATTAACGTGGGTCCCGCTTCCGTATCGATCGTGCACTATGGTGCCCTTCGGCCCAGCGTCCTTGCGACGAACACCGACGCCGGAGATCTTTCGTGGCTGTCGAAGGGCGTCAAAACCGGCGATGCGCCGGTGGGCGGCGGTGCAGGGCACACGGCGCAGTAGACCTCATGTGCCTAAGATACTGACATGCCCACACTTGTTCACGAGTTTGCCTGGCCTGACCGGGTCGTCATTGGCACCATCGGCCTTCCGGGGGCACGCACGTTCTACCTGCAGGTGCGCACGGGGAAGCAAATTGTGAGTATCGCCCTGGAGAAGCAGCAGTCGGCCCAGCTCGCCGAGAAGATCGACGAAATCCTCGATCAGCTCATCACGCTTGAGGGCAACCCCTTCAGCGTTCCCACGGGCACGCCCATCGAACTCGTGGACAATGACCAGCTCGAAGCGGTCGAGGAGCAGTTCCGTGCCGGGGCCATGACCCTGGGCTGGGACCCGACGACGGCTCAGGTGGTCATAGAGGCCTACCCCATCATGGATGGCGATCCTGATGACGACGACGAACCGGCTGATGGGAACGGCGGCGAGGTACCCGAGATGCTGCTCGTCCGGATGCCCGTTGGCACCGCCCGCGCTTTTGCCAAGCGGACCCGGGAAGTGGTGGGTGCCGGGCGTCCCGCATGCCCGCTCTGCGGTTACCCCGTGGACCCCGACGGGCACGTCTGCACACTGCCCGAGGCCTGATGCCGGCGCCCGACCTGCTGACTGCCGAGTTGACCCTCACCGGTCGCATCGCGACGGCGTCGAACGCCACCTTTCTGGGCAGCATCGGCGGCACCTCGGTCGTCTACAAGCCGATAGCCGGGGAGAAACCGCTGTGGGATTTTCCCGACGGCTTCCTGGCCCACCGGGAGGTCGCAGCGTACCTGGTTTCCGAGGTCCTTGGCTGGAACGTGGTGCCGTTCACCTGGCTCCGCGACGGTCCATTGGGCGAAGGAATGGTGCAGCTGTGGCAGGAGCCAGACCCCGGCCAGACTGCGGTGGATCTTGTCGCGGCGGACGACGGTGCACCCGGCAACGGGTGGAAACAGGTCCTTGAGGGCCAGGATGGGAGCGGACGGAGAGTCGCCCTCGTCCACGAGGACACGCCGGCGCTTCGACGCATGGCGGTGTTCGACGTCGTCGTGAACAACGCCGACCGCAAAGGCGACCATATCCTTGCCATGGCGGACGGCCACCGGCACGGCGTGGACCACGGGCTCACCTTCCACCAGGACTACAAGCTGCGCACGGTGCTGTGGGGGTGGCTGGGAGAAAGGTTGACCGCCGAGGAACGCGACGGCATCGATCGCATCATCGAAGGAGTGCGCGGTGAGCTGGGCCGAAGCCTGGAGAACCTGCTCAGCGCCCAAGAAGTCGCCTCACTCGCAGCGCGCTGTGCCCGGTTGCGGTCCGCGGGACGTTTCCCGGCGCCGAGAGTTGAGATGCCTGCGGTCCCCTGGCCGTTGTTCTGAGGACAAACGGGGTTGCGGGCTTCGGAGACTGTGCCGCGATGAAGGCCTGAACGAGTGTCGTGTGGGGCTGGCGGGGCGCCGCAAGAGCCAAAGTCCAGTACATTCACGCATTGCCGACAGGAACCGGAACATCATCCCGGCACAGGAAGTTCCGCCTGGAGAGGCCGCCCAAATCCCTTAAACGCAGAACCTGCAGGTACCTTCGCGATCTCGCTAAGAGAAGGCTCGGACATTCGCATGTCCCGAACAACCCGGCGTCATCTGATGGTTACCTGCAGGCGCTCCAAGTCTACGCCAGCACCCGCGCACCCAACAGAGGCAGAAAAAAATCCAAACTGCCAAACCCGGCGACATACGGCTCATCAGGCACCATGCCACCAGCAAGCACCAGGCACCATCCCACCGGTAAGGAAGAAAAAGCAGTCTCCGGCTACCGGCGAACTCTACAAGTCCATCACGATGTCAAAGCCTTTGAGCTGCTGCCCCGTCAAAGCAGCAGCGGCTGGGCGAGCCGCACCCTTAACCGGGACGGCCGCCCAAGGCAATTGCCTTGGGCGGCCGCGGGTCCTGGCCAAGGAGTGCTCTCGCCCCAGTATGCGTTAACGGTTCTCGGGATGAACCGTCTTGAGCGCTCGGATGGCCGCCGATCTTCTTCGGCTAGAAGTCCCAGTCCTCGTCTTCGGTGTTGACGGCCTTGCCGATCACGTAGGAGGAACCGGACCCGGAGAAGAAGTCGTGGTTCTCGTCAGCGTTCGGGGACAGGGCCGAAAGGATGGCCGGGTTCACGTCCGTGACGGAGGCCGGGAACATCGCCTCGTAGCCCAGGTTCATCAGCGCCTTGTTGGCGTTGTAGTGCAGGAACTTCTTGACGTCCTCGGCCAGGCCCACGCCGTCGTAGAGATCGTGCGTGTACTGGACCTCGTTCTCGTACAGTTCGAAGAGCAGCTCGAACGTGTAGTCCTTGATCTCCTGGCGGCGCTCCTCGGAGACGGTCTCCAGCCCGCGCTGGAACTTGTAGCCGATGTAGTAGCCGTGCACGGCCTCGTCGCGGATGATCAGGCGGATCAGGTCAGCCGTGTTCGTCAGCTTGGCGCGCGAGGACCAGTACATGGGCAGGTAGAAGCCCGAGTAGAACAGGAAGCTCTCCAGCAGCGTGGAGGCCACCTTGCGCTTCAGGGGATCGTCGCCCTGGTAGTAGTCCATGACGATCTGGGCCTTCTTCTGAAGGTTCTCGTTCTCGGTGGACCAGCGGAACGCCTCGTCAATCTCCTTGGTGGAGGCCAGCGTGGAGAAGATGGAGGAGTAGCTCTTGGCGTGCACAGACTCCATGAACGCGATGTTCGTGTAGACGGCTTCCTCATGCGGGGTCAGTGCATCCGGGATGAGGGAGACGGCGCCGACGGTGCCCTGGATGGTGTCCAGCAGGGTGAGGCCGGTGAAGACGCGCATGGTGAGCTGCTGCTCGGCCGGTGTCAGCGTGTTCCAGGACTGGACGTCGTTGGAAAGCGGCACCTTCTCCGGCAACCAGAAGTTGTTGACCAGCCGGTTCCAGACGTCCACGTCTTTGTCGTCCTGGATGCGGTTCCAGTTAATGGCCTCGACGTGGCTAAGGAGCTTTACTTTCTCGGTCATGACTCCGACTCGCTTTCTGAAGAGAGACTTGGTTTGGCTGAGTCCTCGACGCAGTACTTGCAGTCGGCTTTCTCGATGCCTTTGTTGGTGTGATGTCTGGTGTGGGCACTGCGCTGGCTGGCGGGCTTGGGCTTGCCCTTTTGAGCGGCCGACAACTTCGCGCGAGTCTCCTCGCTTGGGCTCTTGCCGAAGTTCGGATTTCCAGCGCCCTTCCTGGCAGCCGATAGAGCTTTACGGGATTCTTCGCTCATTGTATGGCCGATCCTGGGTGGTCTGCCCCGAACTTTCCAAAGTTCGGGTTGTCCGCTCCCGCGTTCGTCCCCTTGCGGTTGGTTTCCCACTTCTTGCGCTGCTCTTGACTGTGATTTCTGCCGTAGAACGGATTTGCAGCACCTGGACGGCTCAGCCCCTTCCGGCCGGTGCCACGGATGCTTGCAGCTTGCCGCATCTCCTCCGTCCACACGACACCCGTAGGCCCAAGGCCTCCGTCGGACAGGTTCAGCAGCCGATCCCCTTCGCGCCGCAGGTAGCTGATCCATTCCATTTCGGCCTCGCCGAGTGACTGCAGGCCGTCAATCCAGTCCAGCTCATCCGCTATGAGATCTTCGGGGTTCTGCTTGCGGACCCAGTCATAGAATGGCGTCTTGCGTCCCTCTGCGGCTACCCGCAGGTGCTGATGGAAACGACGACTGGCCGTTTTAGTGGTAATGCCGACGTAGCGGTACTCAACTTCCCGCCGAAGCCGGATCCCATAGACCAAGCCGCCCGTCGCCGTCGTCGTTTCCATCGCTCCCCTAAGCAGAAATCAATCGGATTGGGTCACAACATGCAGCTGACGCAGTTGTCCACCTCGGTCCCTTCCAGCGCGAGCTGGCGGAGCCGGATGTAGTAGAGCGTCTTGATGCCCTTGCGCCATGCGTAGATCTGCGCCTTGTTGATGTCGCGGGTGGTGGCGGTGTCCTTGAAGAACAGCGTCAGGGACAGGCCCTGGTCCACGTGCTGCGTGGCAGCGGCATAGGTGTCGATGATCTTCTCGTAGCCGATCTCGTACGCGTCCTGGTAGTAGTCCAGGTTGTCGTTCGTCAGGTACGGCGCCGGGTAGTAGACGCGGCCGATCTTGCCTTCCTTGCGGATCTCGATCTTGGCGGCCACCGGGTGGATGGAGGACGTCGAGTTGTTGATGTAGGAGATCGAGCCCGTGGGCGGGACAGCCTGCAGGTTCTGGTTGTAGATGCCGTGCTCCATGACGGAGGCCTTCAGCTCGCGCCAGTCATCCTGGGTGGGGATGTGGTGGCCCGCGAACAGTTCGCGGACGCGCTCGGTCTCCGGGAGCCATTCCTGCTCGGTGTACTTGTCGAAGAACTCGCCGGACGCGTACTTGGAGTTCTCGAAGCCGCCGAACTTCTGGCCGGTCTCGATGGCGAGCCTGTTGGACGCACGCAGGGCGTGGAACAGCACCGTGTAGAAGTAGATGTTGGTGAAGTCCAGGCCCTCTTCCGAGCCGTAGTGGATCCGCTCGCGCGCCAGGTAGCCATGCAGGTTCATCTGGCCCAGGCCGATGGCGTGGGACTTCGCATTGCCCTCGGCCACGGACGGCACCGAGTTGATGTAGGACATGTCCGACACAGCGCTCAGCGCGCGGATGGCCGTGTCAATGGAGGCACCGAAGTCCGGCGAATCCATGGTCTTGGCGATGTTCATCGAACCGAGGTTGCAGGAGATGTCCTTGCCGACGGTCTGGTACGTCAGGTCCTCGTTGTACAGGGACGGCGTGGAGACCTGCAGGATCTCCGAGCAGAGGTTGCTCATGGTGATCTTGCCGGCGATCGGGTTGGCCCGGTTCACGGTGTCCTCGAACATGATGTACGGGTAGCCGGACTCGAACTGGATCTCGGCGAGGGTCTGGAAGAACTCGCGGGCGCTGATCTTGGTCTTCTTGATCCGGGAATCGTCCACCATCTCGTAGTACTTCTCGGTGACCGAGACGTCGGAGAAGGGCATGCCGTAGACGCGTTCGACGTCGTACGGCGAGAACAGGTACATGTCCTCGTTCTTTTTGGCCAGCTCGAACGTGATGTCCGGGATGACGACGCCCAGCGAGAGGGTCTTGATGCGGATCTTCTCGTCCGCGTTCTCGCGCTTGGTGTCCAGGAACCGGTAGATGTCCGGGTGGTGGGCGTGCAGGTACACGGCGCCGGCGCCCTGGCGCGCACCGAGCTGGTTGGCGTAGGAGAAGCTGTCTTCGAGGAGCTTCATCACGGGGATGACACCGGAGGACTGGTTTTCGATCTGCTTGATCGGCGCGCCGTGCTCGCGGATGTTGGTCAGGGACAGGGCAACGCCGCCGCCGCGCTTGGACAGCTGCAGCGCGGAGTTGATGCCGCGGGCGATCGACTCCATGTTGTCCTCGATGCGCAGCAGGAAGCAGGAGACGAGTTCGCCACGCTGCGCCTTGCCGGCGTTGAGGAAGGTGGGTGTTGCCGGCTGGAATCGGCCGTCAATGATTTCATCCACCAGGCGGGTGGCAAGTTCCTCGTTGCCGCGGGCAAGGTGCATGGCCACCATGCAGACGCGGTCCTCGTAGCGCTCCAGGTAGCGCTTGCCGTCGAACGTCTTCAACGTGTAGGAGGTGTAGAACTTGAACGCGCCCAGGAAGGTCTCGAAGCGGAACTTCTTCTTGTAGGCCCGGTTGAACAGGTCACGGATGAAGTTCATCGTGTACTGGTCCAGCGTCTCGCGCTCGTAGTACTGGTTCTTCACCAGGTAGTCGAGCTTTTCCTCCAGGTCATGGAAGAACACGGTGTTGTTGTTAACGTGCTGCAGGAAGTACTGGTGGGCGGCCTCGCGGTCCGCCTCGAACTGGATCTCGCCGCTGGGACCGTACAGGTTCAGCATGGCGTTCAACTCGTGGTAGCCCAGGCCCTTGTAGGCGGCCGGCATCTCGGGCTTCTGGGCCCTGGTTACTTCTGTGTCTGCGACAGTCGTGTCCAAAACGTGTCCAATCCATGGTTGACGCGGGACACGTCGTCTGGCGTGCCCATTAATTCGAAGCGGTAGAGGTGCGGTACCCCGCACTTGGCGGCGATGATGTCGCCGGCCAGGCAGTAATTGTCACCGAAATTCGTGTTGCCGGCCCCGATCACCCCGCGGAGAAGCTGCCTGTTCTGCGGGTTGTTCAAAAACCGGATGACCTGCTTCGGAACGGACCCCTCTCCCCGGTGCCGCCATACGTGGGCACCACCAGCACGAACGGCCGGGTGGCAAGAAGGGGTGCGTCCCTGGAGTAGAGCGGGATCCGGGCCACCTCGCGGCCGAGCTTCGTGACGAAGCGGCTGGTGTTCTCGGATGCCGAGGAAAAATAGATGAGCTGGCTGTCTGTCCGGACCGGTTCCGGATTATCCGGAAGCCGGGCCGGCGGGGACACCTCCACGCGCTGAGCCACGTGGATCTGCGAAGCCGGATGGCCTTGCTGTGCTGTTGGTGCTGCCGTGGGAGTCACCTCGGCTGGTTGGTTGTTGCCGGCAGGAAAAGCAGGGCTCCTAGGCCACGGAGGAAACGGCCGAGAGGGCCAGTTCTTCGATCTTGTCCGGGCGGAAGCCTGACCAGTGGTCCTGGTCCGTGACCACAACGGGTGCCTGCATGTAGCCCAGGGCCTTCAGGCGCTCGAGGGCGTCGGCGTCCTGGGAGATGTCAACGCTCTGGTAGGTGATGCCCTTCTTGTCGAGCGCACGGTAGGTGGCGTTGCACTGAACACAAGCAGGCTTGGTGTAAACCGTTACGGTCATGGTCGCTGTCCCCTTTTGTCGAAATCGTCGCTGGCCCGGTGTCCCCGTCCAAGCTGTATGTCGATACTACATGTAGTGCAGACGCCTCTTTGGAACCCCAAGATGATGTATTACAAGTATGTCATTTAATGCACCGTTAATCCACAGGCAGGGCCCTTCAAAATGTCCGGAATCACGGCTTTTTCGCGGACGGAATCCACACCCTGTGGAGTAGTTAGGCACATTTTAACGCCCAGCGTGTCGCGCGAAAGACGGCGTGTCGCGGCCTCCGGGGAGCAAGGCGAAAACACCAAAAGGGGTTCCGAAGTGACCTTCGGAACCCCTCGTGGTGATTAATGGCACGACGCCGGGACCCGCCCGGGTGCCCGGGCCGCCGTCGTGGTGCGGTGGCAGGGTGCGGTGGCTAGAGCTGCGCCTCCCGGCGGTCCAGCACGATCTGCTGCACATCGAGATATCCGGACTGGAAACCGGCCCTTGAGTAGCAAAGGTAGAACAGCCACATCCGCTGGAAGACCGCATCGAAGCCCAGTTCGCCAACCTCGCGTGAACGCTCCAGGAACCGCTCTTCCCAGAGGCGGAGGGTGGCCGCGTAATGGTCCCCATGCCCATCCGCTCCCGCACCCGCAGGGTGGTGTGCTGCTGCGTCACACCCTCAATGGCACGCACGGAAGGCAGGAAGCCGCCGGGGAAGATGTACTTGTGCACCCAGGTGTAGGCGTTGCGGGTGGCCAGCATCCGGCCGTGCGGCATGGTGATGGCCTGGATGGCTACCTTGCCGCCGGGAGCCAGGACCCGGTCGATGGTCTGGAAGTAGATGGGCCAGTACTCATAGCCCACCGCCTCGATCATCTCCACCGACACCACGGCGTCGTACTCGCCCTCCACTGCCCGGTAGTCCTGCAGCGCCACGGTCACCCGCTCCGCGTAGCCGGCCGCGGCAATGCGTTCCTGGGCAAGGGCCTGCTGTTCGCTGGAGAGGGTGACGCTGTAGACGGTGGCGCCGCGGGCTGCTGCTCGCAGTGCCAGTTCGCCCCAGCCGGTCCCGATTTCCAGGAGCCTGGTGCCTTTCCCTACGCCGGCCTTGTCCAGCAGCCTGTCGATCTTGGCCTGCTGGGCTCCTGCCAGTTCCTCCCAGCCCACAGATTCCAGCCGCCCTGCCCCGAGCGGAAACAGTGCTGACGAGTAGCTCATGGTGGCGTCGAGGAAGTTCGAGAACAGGTCGTTGGAGAGGTCGTAGTGCCGTGAGATGTTGCTGCGCGTGTTCTGTTCGGCGTTCCGTTCCTGCCGCGGGGTGCGCGGAAGGTAGAGGGCGCGGAGTTTCTGCAGCGGCATCGGAATAAGCGTGTCCACGGAGGCGGCGAAAACCTCAAGCACGGCCGCGAGGTCGCTGGCTTCCCAGTCCCCTGCCATGAAGGATTCGCCAAGACCGATCAGGCCGTTGTCGCCGATCCGCGCCTCGAAGGCTTCCGGCCGCACCATCATCATCACCGGCGCGTCCGGCCCGCCTGTTCCCAGCACAGTGCCGTCCGGGTACTCCACCCGGAGCGGCAGGCGCTTGACCGCTCCCTTGAAAAGGAGTCCGGCGGCCTTTCCGGCCACCGCGGCCTTGGCGCCCGACGGCGGCCGGGCGACTTCCGGCCACACGTCCGCGTCGATGGTGGCCGGCGCCGCCGGAACGCCGGTACTGGTCCAGGCCGCCGGAACATCCCGGCCGGCGTTGCCGGCATTGCCACCGGCGAAGGCGGTTCCATTATCGTCCGTCATTGTCATTGAACTGCCTCCTGGGAAGTATGTTGTGGCCGGGCGACGACGGGCAGGCGTCTTGCCCAGAGTGTAATGCCCTGCACCCGAATGAGTGCGGATACGAGCAGCGGCGCGGCCGGCACGGCGAGCGCGGCGGCCAGGATATTGCGCAGGGTGGCCGGATGCCGCCGGCCGTCCATGGTCGCAACGAACGGCCGGTGGCCTTCCCGTTCCAGGACAATCGACACCGCCAAGCGTTCCCCCGGGGCGGGCAGTTTCATCCGGTACTGGCCGTCAAGGTCATTGAACGGCGAGACATAGAAGGCCTTCGGGACGGAGGCCCGGCCGGCCGGGTCCGTCCGGAGCAGGTAGCAGTGCCGCTCCCCGTACGTGTTGTGGACCTCGGCCACCACGCATTCGAGCTCCCCGCTGGACCGGTAGCACCAGAACAGGGTGAGCGGGTTGAAGACGTAACCGAACACCCTGGCGCTTGTCAGCATGTGGATGGCGCCGCCGTCGGGCTCATCCCCTGGGTCCGCAGGTAGCGCTCAACGTTGGCACGGATGGTCGCATCCGGATCGCCAAGGTGGTCGCCGGCGCGGAACACGGCCAACGGCCGGAGCAGCCGCGGCAGGCGGGGAAGCCTGTCGACGTCGACAAACCAGCTGTAGCTGCGGTACGTGAAGGCGTTCTTCAGCGGGCTGCGCCGCACGTGCGAAATGGACGTGCGGTAGATGGCTGCCTCGGCACTCATGCAGGTTCCGCTGCCGCGGCAAGCTCCCGCTCGCCGTCGCCCGAGGACGTCTCATCATCCGCCGGCCGGGCGACAGGCCAGGAGCGGCCCAGCTTTTCGGCGGCACGGACACCGGACAGCGCGCCGTCCTCATGGAAGCCCCAGCCCAGGTAGGCCCCGGCGTAGGCGATCCGGCTGTCGCCCAGGGCGGCTATGGCCGCCTGTGCACGCAGCGATTCCGGGGTGTACTGAGGATGTTCGTAGACCATACGTTCGAGTATGGCGTCGCCGGCGATCAGTTCGGACTCGCCCAGGCTCACCAGGTAGGGCTGTCCGTCTGCCGGTGCCAGCCGCTGCAGGCGGGTGAGGTCGTAGCTGACCAGGACCTTGTCCGGCCGGGCCTCGCAGGACGGGAGCCGGTAGTTCCAGGACGCCTTCGCGTTGTCCGCAGATGGCAGCACCGCCGGGTCCCGGTGAAAAACGGTGTGGTTGACCGAGTACGGCATACCGCCCAGTGCTTCTTTCTCCTCGGGCGTGGCATCGGCCAGGAACCCGAGCGCCTGGGCCGGGTGGGTGGCAATCACGACGGCGTCAAAGTCTTCCAGCCCGTCTTCCGTTGCGATTTCCACACCGTCGGGTCGGCGCCGGATGGCACTGACGGGAGTGTTGAGCCGTACGTCCGGAAGAGTGGCGGCGAGTTTCTCGACGTACCGGGCGGATCCGCCGGTGACGGTCCGCCACTGCGGCGAGCCTTTGACGCCCAGCATGCCGTGGTGCCCGAGGAAGGTGAACAGGTAGCGGGCCGGGTACGCCAGCGCGGTGGTGGGATCGCAGGACCAGACAGCGCTGACCACAGGGGTCATGAAGTGGGAAATGAAGTAGGGGCTGAAGTTCTCGCGGGCAAGGAATTCACCGAGGGTCAGTTCGGGAACGCTGTCCCCGCCGCTGACGGCAGCCACCGGCGCGGTTTTCAGCAGGGCCCTTGCCTTCCGGTAGAAGCGGGTGACCTCCAGCAGCATCAGGAGGTAGCGGCCGCGGAGCAGGCTGGAGGGGCGGGCGATGATGCCGCGGCCGCCATCGCGGGCACCGGCATATTCCAGGCCGCAGCCGTCGCAGCGGATGGACATGCTCATCTCGGAATCCTGGGTTTCCACACCCAGCTCGGCAAACAGCCGCAGCAGGGTGGGGTAGGTCCGTTCGTTGTGGACGATGAACCCGGTGTCGACGCCAAGGAACGTGCCGTCGGGCTGCGGCATCTCGTGCGTGTGCGCGTGCCCGCCCAGCCGCGAATCGGCCTCGAAGAGTGTCACGTCGTCCTGCCTGTTCAGGACGTAGGCGGCCGTCAGTCCGGCGACGCCGCTGCCGATGACGGCCACTCGCCGTCGTCCGCCTGCACTCGCTGCTGGGTTGGGTGACATTCATGCTCCTCTGCTGAACACTTGCCAAGGGTGGGTATACAGAGGGCAATTCGGTGCCGCCGCCGCCGCGGATGGGTGCGTACGCCGGAATGGTCCCGCGCGCGGAAAGGTGCTGCGCGCAGTACTGTGGGCTGGTGGTAAATCCGGTACACCTGAAGACCCTGATGGAGGTCACGCGGCTGGGCTCGTTTGCGGCCGCCGCGTCAACCCTTGGCTACACGGCCTCCGCCGTATCGCAGCAGATGTCCGCCCTCGAGCGGGACACCGGGGTGGTCCTGTTCCAGCGGTCGGCGCGGAGCGTCGTGCCCACGGAGGCCGCCGTCGTCATGACCCGGCACGCCGCCAAGGTGCTGACGGACATCGAAGCGCTGATGGCCGCCGCCGCCAAGACCCAGGACAGCGCCAGCCAGGAACTCCGGCTCGGCATCTTCCCCAGCCTTGCCACGTACGTCCTGCCGCGGATCCTGAAGAATCCGGCATGGAAGAACCTGGGCATTGACCTGAGGGTGTCCGTGGCCGAGCCCGGCCAGACCATCCAGGGGCTGCGCGCCGGCGGCGACCTGGATCTGGCCGTGGTGTTCCAGGTGGGCCAGACCGGCGTGGCCTGGCCGGCAACCATCAACCGGCAATGGATCGGCGACGACGATTTCCGGGTTGTCCTGCCCGCCGGCTGGGGTTTCCGGCCGGACGCGAAGGTGGCGGCAGACCATCTGTCCGAAATGCCATGGATCATGCACCATCCCGGGACCAGCGACGCCATGGTGATCGAGCGGCTCTTTGCCGGCTGCAACCTCCATCCCCGGGTGGTGGCACACAGCGACGACTTCCACGCCAGCCTGGAGATGGCCGCCGCCGGGCTGGGCGCGGCACTGGTGCCCGAGCTCGCGCTGCGGAACAAGCCTGCAGGTGTGGTGGTCCTGGATGTTCCCGAGATCCGGCTGGCCCGCAACGTCTTCGCACTGCTGATCAACGACAGGAAAACCGCCCGGGTGCAGCTCTTCGTCGATCTGCTGGCCGAGACCCTCGCCGGAATGCGGACGTCGGTGAATTAGGCGTGAACGCTGGAATGCACTGCTGTTCGGGTCTATGTTGAGACTATGAGCAAGGTAGCGAGCCAGCACTTTGGAGAGATAGAGCTCAACCACGGCAGGGACCACTCCATCGCCGCCAAGCATGAGCTGCGCGGCCACCCGCTGGAACTCGACCTGAACATCACCGCCCACGACCACTTCGACGAAGCCGCACTGCGCAAGGTGGACTACCGCCTGCGGTTCCTGCCGGAACTGGTGGACGAAGTCCGGGACATGATCGCCGAGGAGCTGGAGCAGGAAGGCACCAGCCCGCGGGAGTACCTGCATTTCCACTGCAACGCCCTCAAGGACGAGCACCTGCAGAAGGTCTTCGGCGTGGAGGAACGCAGCCAGCTCACCAATGACGTGTTCCTCAAGGCGTTGAAACTCGGCCATGTGGGTATCTACCCCGGCCAGCCTGAACGCTACTTCGTTCTGGATTTCACCCTCGGCGAGCATTTCACGGACGAAGTCCTGGTGGCCTCCGCTGATGAGGACGGCGTTGTTGACGACGAGATCCTCTGGGAGTCCTGAAGCACCGACGGTGGTTGAGCCTGTCGAAACCTGACGGGGTTTCGACAGGCTCAACCACCGGACACAAAAACGACGACAAGCTCAACGGGTGAGCTTGTCGAAACCTTATTCAGCTACTTCGCGGCTTCCAGCAGTTCCGCGCGGACCGTCCGGGTTGCCTTGACCAGGTTGCGCAGGGACTCTTCGGTCTCGGCGTAGCCGCGGGTCTTCAGGCCGCAGTCCGGGTTGACCCAGAGCTGGCGGGACGGGACGTGCTTGACGGCGGTGCTGAGGAGTTCAGTGACTTCCTGCTCTCCCGGCACGCGGGGCGAGTGGATGTCGTAAACGCCAGGGCCGACGCCGCGGCCGAAGCCGTGGGACTCGAGGTCGTGGACAACCTCCATGCGGGAGCGGGCTGCTTCGATGGAGGTCACGTCGGCGTCGAGGCCGTCGATCGCGTCGATGATTACACCGAACTCCGAGTAGCAGAGGTGGGTGTGGATCTGGGTGGCGTCTTTGGCGCCCGCGGTGGCGAGGCGGAAGGAGTCCACGGACCACTTCAGGTAGTCGGCGTGGTCGGCCTTGCGCAGAGGCAGGAGTTCGCGCAGCGCGGGCTCGTCCACCTGGATGACCTTGATGCCGGCGGCTTCAAGATCGGCGATCTCGTCCCGCAGGGCCAGGCCGACCTGGTTTGCGGTCTCGGCCAGCGGCTGGTCGTCGCGGACGAAGGACCAGGCCAGGACGGTGACCGGGCCGGTGAGCATGCCCTTCATCGGCTTGCTGGTCAGGGACTGTGCGTACTTCGCCCATTCCACCGTGATCGGGGCCGAGCGGGTGACGTCACCCCAGAGGATGGACGGGCGGGTGCAGCGTGAGCCGTAGGACTGGACCCAGCCGTGCACCGTCACGTCGAAGCCTTCGAGGTTTTCCGCGAAGTACTGCACCATGTCGTTGCGCTCGGGCTCGCCGTGCACCAGGACGTCGTAACCGAGTTCTTCCTGCAGGTCCACGACGCGCTTGATTTCGTCCTTCATGAGCTGCTGGTACTGCTCGTCGCTCAGCTCGCCCTTGGTGTTGCGGGCACGGGCGGAGCGGATCTCGGACGTCTGCGGGAAGGACCCGATGGTGGTGGTGGGGAGCGGCGGCAGGTGCAGCGCTTCCTCCTGGGCCGCGGCCCGGACCCCGTACTCGGCGCGGGTGAAGTCGGCGGCGGTCAGGGCTTCGGTGCGGGCCCGGACGTCGGCACGGCGCACGCCTTCGGCGGTGGCGCGCGAAGCGATCACGGCGGTTGCCTCGTCGATCGCGGCCTTGGCGGAGGCGGGATCCGCCAGGTAGGACGCGAGGGTCTTGACCTCGACGGCCTTCTGGTCGGAGAACGCGAGCCAGCTGCGGAGCTGTTCGGGGAGCTGGGTTTCCTCGACGACGTCGTGCGGGACGTGCTGGGTCGAGGTCGAGGTGGACACGGCGATCCTGCCGGCAGCGCCCTTCAGTGCGTCCAGTTTCGCGGCCGACGCGGCGAGGTCGTTGCGCCAGATGTTGTGTCCGTCAACCACGCCGGCAACCAGGGTCTTGTTGCCCAGGCCCGCCAGGGCTGCCTCGGACGGAACGCCGCCCTTGAAGACGTCGATGTGCAGGGCGTCGATGTTGGTGGCCGCGAGGGTACCGAGCTGGTTGTCCAGGGAGCCGTACGGGGTGGACACGAGGATCTGCGGGCGGGTGGCGGCAGCGGTGAGGACCTCGTAGGCCCGTGCCACGGCTGCTTCAATTTCAGCGGCGGGGGTGTGCTGGTCGACCACCAGTGCGGGCTCGTCGAGCTGGACCCAGCCGGCACCGGCGGCAGCGAGCTTCTCAAGCAGCCGGACATAGACGGGCAGGATGTCCTCGAGGCGGGACAGCGGCGCGAACCCGGCCGGGGCGTCGTCGGAGGCCTTGGACAGCAGCAGGTAGGTGACCGGGCCGACGATGTAGGGGCGGGTCTCAATGCCGTTGGCCAGCGCGTAGGCAAACTCGTCCACCTTGGCGGTGGAAGCCAGGGTGAACTCGGTCTCCGGACCGAGTTCGGGAACCAGGTAGTGGTAGTTGGTGTCGAACCACTTGGTCATTTCCAGCGGCTGCTGCTCCTTGTTGCCGCGGGCCAGGGTGAAGTAGCCGTCGAGGTCCAGCTGGCCCTCGGCGTTGAGGAGCTTGCCGAAGCGGGCGGGCACGGCTCCGAGGTGTGCGGTGGTGTCCAGGACCTGGTCGTAGTAGGAGAAGGTGCCGGGACGGCTGCGGCCTCGGTCAGGCCGAGTTCCTGCAGCCGCTTTGCGATGGTCAGCTGGATGTCCTTGGCGGCGGCGTCGAGGGCGGCGGCGTCAATCGTGCCGGCCCAGTAGGCTTCCACGGCCTTCTTCAGCTCGCGGCGGCGGCCGATACGGGGGTAGCCAAGGAGTGAGGCGGACGGGAAGGGAGTGTTCTTTTCAGTCATGGCAAAGTCCTTAAAATTCGTTGTGCTCTGCATGAAAGGCACTGGTTATCGAAGGCACAGGGGAAAAGAGGGCAGCGCGGAGCTGCCGGACCAGGGCGGCGTCAAACTGCGTGGCCGGCGGGTGTGCTGCGTCAGCCGGCGAGCTGGGGGCGGACCGTGGAGGCCGGGCGGACGCCGGCACGGCCGCGCCGCGGCAGGGCGAGCTTGTCCAGCACTTCCAGCGCGCTCTGGTGCTCGTTGAAGGTGTAGATGTGGATGCCGGGCGCCCCGGCATCCAGGGCTGCGTTGGAAAGGTCGACGGTGGCGTCGACGCCGATGTGGAGTCGTTCCAGGTCGGTGTCGGCCGCGGCCAGCTTGGCCGTCAGTTCCGGAGCCGGTTCCACGCCGGTCAGTTCGCCCAGGCGGTTGAGGCGCCGGAGGCTGGTGAGCGGCATGACGCCAGGGATGATCGGGATGGTGACCCCGGCCCGGCGTGCCCTGGTGAGGAGGTCGGCGTACTGGTCCGCGTGGAAGAACACCTGGGTGATGGCGAAGTCGGCACCGGAACGCTGCTTGGCCAGCAGCACCTCGACGTCGTGCTCCTCGCTCGGCGATTCGGGGTGGCGCGCAGGGTAGGCCGCGACGCCGACGGCGATCTTCCCGGCACACAGCAGTGCCGAACGGCGCTGCTCGACCCGGCGGATGAGCTCGATCAGGTCCTGGGCATAGCGGAGCGAACCGTCGGTAACCTGGCCGTCGGCCGGCAGGTCGCCGCGCAAGGCAAGGATGCCGCGCACGCCGGTGTCCAGCAGCTGGCCGATGATGCCCGCCAGTTCCTGCGGGGTGTTCCCGACACAGGTCAGGTGGGCCAGTGGCCGAAGCGTGGTTTCGAGCAGGAGCCGGTTGATGAGCTCGACGGCGGTGTCCCGGTTGGATCCGCTGGCACCATACGTGACGGAGACATAGTCCGGCTCGGTGGTTTCGAGTTCACGGATGGTAGTCCAGAGCGTCTCTGCGGCCGCCGGCGAACGGGGCGGGAACAGCTCATAGGACAGCGCTACGGGAGCGGCGTCAGATAGATTCGGATGTGTCTCAATAAGGCTTGGTGGTGACATTTGCGTCCTTGGCTTTGGGCCATTGAGGCCTGCTGCCATAAACGTGGCGGCAGTCGGCAATGAATTGAGTTTGGGAACACACGGGAACTCCACAGGACGCAGCCGCGACTGTTACGCCTGAGATGAAGTTGTCCGTGAGCAAATGTCAGGCCCACATGGGGGCACCCACACCCTCCCGCACGGAGGATCGCTGACACGTTACCGCGGTAACTTGTATAAGACTCTATGAGCGGGGGCCCGAGCATTCAAGTTGGCCTCCGAATTAAGACGCAGTCTTACGCCTTGTTTCATTGCTGAAATGGAATTTTGTTCGCCTGGTTGCTGCTTTTCCCGCCGGCCACTGCACCGCTACCAGGGACGGTCGGGCCCCGCATCCCCGGTATCCCTCAGGTAGTCGTCCCGCTCGCGGGCAGCATTGCGTTCGCGTTCCGCCTGCCGGGCGCTCTCCCCAAGCTGTTCCAGTTGGCTTTTCTGCGGAGAGGGCTGTTCCTCGGCGCTGTCCTCCGGCTCCGATTCCCCCGGCGCCTCTGTGGACTCCGCGGCGGCGGCCAGTTTTTCGGTCAGGCGCCGCTCCGCTTCGGTCAGCTGTTTCCCTGCGTCCTGGGCACTGGCCCCGGAAAAGCATCCCGGCGGCGCAGCCACCACCACATCCAGGGCTTCTGCGTAAAGGGCAGCAGCCGACGCCGGGTCCTCCGCCGCAGCTTGGCGTCACCGATGTGTTCGATTGCGAGGCTGAGGTTCACCCGTATGACGCAGTCGTCAGGAGATACGGCGGGCACGCCGTCCAGCGCTTCCTCGAAGAGGATCCTGGCGGCAGGGTAATCTCCCGCCAGGACTTTGGCGTCGCCTGCCGCGAACGGTGCCTTGTGCCGTTCGACGACGTTGGCGGGGTTCAGCCCTTCAGCTGCAGCCTCGACAGCTGCGGTGTCTTTGGCCGCATATGCTTCCGCGGCCTGGCCTGCAAGGAGCCCAAGGCTGAGGAATTTTGCGGCGACACCGAGCAGAACCAGCACGGGTACGGCGGACCATAACAGCAGAAGCTGGCGGCGGCGCATCCGGCTTCGCCTGTCCCCGGATGCGGAAGGCGCCGGAACGGAAGGAATCATCGGGCGTCCTCCCTGGCTTTGGCGGAGCGCCCGCCCCTGCGGCTCTGCGCCGATGTTTCCGGTTCGGGCGCCTTGGCGGGCTGCAGGGCGCGGACCCTCCGAATGACCACACCGAATTCCACCAGCGCCAGGGCAAAGGCGCCGGCGGCCAGGACCCAGTACAGCTCTGTCCTTCCCGGCAGCGAGGCGTCATTCGCGGCGGACTCCATTGTGCCTGGGCGGGCCTGCTGCAGCATCGGTGCAGCAGGATCGCCGGCGGCCCGGTGCACATACGGCACCTGCAGCTGCGAGGCAATCTCCCGGAGCCTGCCCTCGTCAATGACCGAGACTGCGTCCCTGCCCTCCATGTCCTGGACATACCGCGACTCCCGGTCGCCGCCGTCGGACGCCACGCCTGTATTCTCCTTCATCCGCCCGCCGGCCGGGGTGCCGTAACCGAGCACCGCTCCCCCGGATACCAGGCCGTTCCCCATACCCAGCGGTTCGGGCGCAGCGGAGCTGGTCTGCTCGCCGTCGCCCAGGTAGAAGACGAGCCGTGGCCGTTGAGGGTGGCTGTCCCGGGCTGCCGCGAGGCGTTCAGCGAGCACCTGCCGGGCCGCGCTGATGCTGCTCCCCTTGGCGTACGCGGTGACCTGGGGCTCGAGGACGGACGTGATCGTTTCCAGGGCAAGGGTGTCGGTGGTCAGCGGCATCCGGACGTGTCCCTTGGTGTCAAAGGTCAGCACGGAAAAACGTGCCCCCGGCAGCTCTGCCGCGATGGCCATGATGTCCCGCCGCACGCCGTCCATCCGGGGAGTCCCGCTTCCGTGGTCTTCGGCCACCATGCTGGTGGTGGTATCCACCACGAAGAACACGTTAAGGTCCGACGTCGCAGCCTGGGCTGTACCGCCGGACACGCCCGGCCGTACCAGCGCCAGGAGCAGGAGCGCCACCAGCAGGCCCCGGCGCAGCCAGGCACGTGTTGGCATCCTTCGGGGAATCCGCACCCTGGTCATATCCGCAACCGCCACAACGCGGTGCACAGGACCAGCCCGGACACGAGGGCAGCCGCCAGGGGCACCGCCGGCTCATCCGAGACCACCGCGCGCGGAGCACCCTTGATTGCCGCTGTCTCCGTTTCCTCCACCGCCGACACGATGCCCGCGATGGCGTCCGGATTGTCCAGCGCGTAATAGGCCCCGCTGGTGGATTCAGCAGCCGACCGGAGCTGGGCCCCCGGCTGGCCGGCACCGGCGCCGTAATCGAGGTCCGCCGGGTTCAGCGCGTATACCCGCACGGAGCGGCCTGCCGCCAGCTGCGCAGCTTCAGCCAGCGTCATGATGGGCTCGCCGGACAGCAGGTTGTCCGTGGCGAGCACCACCGACCGCGAACGCTGGGGAGCGCTTGGTGCCCCGCCGTCGGCGGTGTCCGGCGAGGGGAAACTGTTCAGGCACGATGCCAGCCCGTCACCGATCAGGGACGAGCCGCGGCCGCTCCAGGTCCCGTCCAGGAACCCGGAGCTCCCCGGCTTTCCATCGAACGCGTCCCTGGCCTGCTGCAGCTGTTCCTGGACGTAGTCATAGTCATCAGTCAGGGGAAACACCTGGATGGCCGTGCTGTCGAAGATGGCCAGTCCGATCCGTTCACCGTCGAACTTCCGTGCCAGCTCTGCATAGGCCTCCACCACCGCCGCGTCGGCGCTGCTCATGGAGCCTGATGCGTCCAGGCACAGCATGATGTCCCGGTTGTGCTGCTCGGGCCGAATCGTTGTGACGTCAACTGGACGGGCCGCCGCCACCGCTGACGACACCAGCAGTGACGCGCAGGCGAGCCCAGCAATAGCCAGCCACCGCCGGTAGCGCCTGACCGCAGCCTGGTACTCCGGCAGCAGGGTGAGGCGGTCGGCGTGCGCTGCAGGCCGGCGTCGGGCACTGCCCCTGGTGCCGGCGCGGAAGGCAGCAACGCCGACGGCAGCGGCGGCAACCACCGCCAGCGGCAGCAGCCACCAGAACATCAGCCCCATGTGCTCACCGTCTCCCGTGCCTTGGCGGCGGCGGTGGAAACCGGAGGCAGCGGTTCCTGCCCGAATTCGCCCGGATACAACGCGCCGACGGCGGACGCGGCGGCGGGCAGCGGGTGTCGTTCGAGGTCCTGGCGGGTCATCCGGAGTGCGTCCACGCCTGAGGCGTCCCGGACGAAGCTGCGCAGCAGGCGGCTGAGGTCCTGGTGGCTGGCACGCACGCCGCGTTGGCCGGCCGCGGCGGCCCGTTCCACGTCGTCGATGCGTTGCAGGTAGGCGGCCTTCAGCGCGGGAAGGTCGGTGAGGGATGCCGCGCGCGGGCGGTGTGCCGTTGTCCGCGGATGCCGGGTGACGGCAAAGACGAAGACATACCAGCCTGCCACCACTGCCAGGAGTGCCACGCCTGCCCACATCCATACCGGGCTGTACTGGAGCGGACCGTAGAAGCCGGGTTCAGCCTGCACGGCGGTGCCTTTCCAGGAGCGCGAACAGCGCGGTGACAACGCCCTGGCTGCCTGCCACGTCGCCTTCCGTGATGCCTGCCTGCCGCAGCATGGCCTTGCGGGCGGCGTCCCGCTCGGCAATGCCCTTCGTGTACGCGGCCACCACGGTGTCGGATCGGGCCAGGTGCGCGGGAAGAAAGACGTAGTCGGCAACACTGTAGAAGTCCGCGACGGCGCCGCCCGGGCCGGGCTGGCTGGGCGCCAGATCCGCGTCGCGCACCGTGAGCCAAAGGATTTCATGCTGCGCGCGAAGGCGGCGGAGCAGCCCTGCCATGGCAGGGGTGGCGGCGATTTCGTCCGCGACGACGAACAGCAGGTTCCGCCCCTTCACGGTCCGGGCCACGTGGTCCAGCTGGTCTTCGAGCCTGCTGGGTGCCACCCCGGCACCGGCGTCGCCATGCACCTGCCGGAGGAGCCGCTCCAGGTGGGCCTCGCCCCCCTTGGCCGGAATGAAGCGGGTGCGGACGGAGTCGCCGCTGACCAGCCCCACCACGTCGCCATGACGGTGGGCCAGGTAGCCCATCACGCCGAGCGCCATGACGGCGATGTCCTTCTTCGGCTCCCCCGTCCGGGAGATGGCGGCCATGTTCCGTCCGGTATCGGTGAGCAGCAGGAGCGTCTGGCGGCGGACCGCCACGTAGCGTTTGATCAGCGGCGACCCGTGCCGCGCCGACGCTTTCCAGTCAATGTCCCGCACTTCGTCTCCGGGCACGTAGGCGCGGAGATCGTCAAAGTCCAGGCTGCGGCCGCGGAACACTGAACCGTACTCGCCGTCGAGCAGGCCGCGTGCTTTGCGGTGGGCGAAGATTGCCATCTTCGACTTCACCCGCAGGAGGAGGCTGGCCATGCCGGCCTCAGGGGGTCTGGACGGCGGCGACGACGGCGTCGATCACCGATTCCACCGGCACCTGCTCGGCCACCGCATCGAAGTTCAGGATCAGCCGGTGGCGCAGCACCCGGTGGGCCAGCGCCTTGACGTCCTCGGGTATGACATGGTCCCTGCCGTTCAGCAGCGCGACGGCCCGGGCCGCCTGGCTGAAGGCGATGCTGGCACGCGGGCTGGCACCGAACTCGATGAAGCCGGCCAGCCGCTGGTCGATGTACTGGTGGGCGTTGCGGGTGACGAAGACCAGCCCCACGATGTAGTTGACGATGGCGGGATCGATGTAGATCCGCCGGACGATCTCCTGCACTTCAGCCACGGAATCCAGTGACGCTGCTGCCGCCGGAGCCTGCTCCAGCGTGTAGACGCCGGCGTCGATCCGCCGGATGATTTCCGCTTCCTCGGCCGGAGACGGATAGTCCAGCACATCCTTGAGCATGAACCGGTCCATCTGCGCTTCCGGGAGCTGGTAGGTGCCTTCCTGTTCGATGGGGTTCTGGGTGGCGAGCACCAGGAACGGTGACGGCAGCCGGTAGTCCTGGCCGCCGATCGAGGTCTGGCGCTCCTGCATTGCCTCCAGCATGGCGCTCTGGGTCTTGGCGCTGGAGCGGTTGATTTCGTCGAGCAGGACGATGTTGGCGTGGACGGGGCCGAGCTGAGTGATGAAGGTTCCTTTGGCGGCGTCGTAAATCTGCGTTCCCACGATGTCGCTGGGCAGCAGGTCCGGGGTGCACTGGATCCTGCGGAATTCGGCGCTGACCGCTTCAGCCACCGTCTGCGCCGCGGTGGTCTTGGCAAGGCCCGGGACGCTTTCCAGCAGGATGTGGCCGCCCGTCAGCAGCCCCACCAGCAGTGACTCCCGCAGCCGGGACTGGCCCACCACCTTGGCTTCAAAGCTCCGGGAAATACTGGCGGCCACCTGCTGTGCCCGTGCCAGCTCCGCCGGTTCGATCCTCGCGGACGCACTGGTTTGAAGCACTGTCTATCCCCCTGGTGGCTGTTCGTGGCCGTGCCCTGCGCCCTTGGCTGGAACAGATGCACTTCGCCGCCATCCTATCCAAGACCCGCACCGCGGATCCGGCAATGGGGACCCCTCCCCATCAGGGCCCGGCAGGTCTATCCTTTTGCCATGATTGAGCTTCCAGCCAGTTATAAGGAATTTCTCGCCGACAAGAACGAGATGTTCGTCAGCACTGTAAGGCCTGTCCTGATGCAGTCCGCAGCAGACAAGCTCCACGGGGTCCGGGTTACGTACAACCCCGGAGCCACCGGCCACCAGGCCCACCTCGACGACAGCATTCCCTTCGGGGTTGTGGTCGAGGACATCGACTAAGCAGGCCCTAGCCCCGCACCGCTCCGGAGAGGGCGAAGGAACTGCCGGACCACCTTGCCACAATGATGTACAGGGCCAGGACCGGCAGTGAATAGAGGATCGAGAATGCGGCCAGCTGGCCGTACGCGACTGCCCCGTGCTGTCCGAAGAAGCTGTAGATGGACACCGCGGCGGGCTGCCGCGCTTCGGACAGGAGCAGCACGAACGGGACGAAGAAGTTCCCCGCGCCTGGATGAACACGAAGATAAAGACGACGCCGAGGCCCTGGCGCATAAGTCGGCAGGACGATGGTGCGCAGCGCCGCCATCCTTGAGGCACCATCCACCCAGGCGGCCTCCTCCAGGGACACCGGCACGCCGTCCATGAAGTTCCTGGTCATCCAGATGGCCATGGGCAGCGTGGTGGTGGCCATGAAGAAGATGGTGGCCGGCATGGAGTCCAGCAGTTCCAGCTGGACGAACAGGCCGTACACCGGAACCATGATGGCCGTGATGGGCAGGCAGGTGCCGAACAGGACCGCGTATAGGAACGGCGTGTTAAACCGGGACCGGTAACGGGACAGCGGATAGGCCGCCAGTACGGCGGCCACCAGCGTGACGGCCCCTGTCCCGGCGGACAGCACCACGCTGTTCCACAGCGGCCGCAGCAGCAGTTCCGGGGTCAGGACGGCGGCGAAGTTCTCCAACCCGGGCTGGTGCGGCACCCTGGTTTCGTGTCCGGCCTGCGGGTCCAGGGAGCCCAGGACCAGCCACAGGAGCGGCAACAGGAAACACGCGCCCACCAGCAGCAGGGCCAGGTCCGCCGGGGTGGTGCCGCGTCTGCGCTGGGGTGCCAGCGCCTGCACCCCACGGGGCGGCAGCGTCCTCGCCGCGGCGGTCATGCCCGCGGCTCCTTCAGCAGCCGGATGTACACGACGCCGAACGCCGCGCCGATCAGGATGAGCACGGAAGCCACCGCCGTCCCGTACCCGATGTCGCCGAACTTGAAAGCCTCCTGGTAGGCCAGGATGGGCAGCGTGGTGCTGGCGTTGGCCGGCCCGCCCGCCGTCATCACCCAGACCAGGGTGAAGACGGCCAGGGTCTGCAGGGTGATGAGCATCAGGTTGGTGGCGATGCTGCCCCGGATCATGGGCAGTGTGATGAAGAGCAGCCGCTGCCAGCCCCGGGCGCCGTCCATTTGGGCAGCCTCCGTGACCTCGGTGGGAACGTCGTTGAGGGCGGCCTTGTACACGAGCATGGAGAAGGCCGTTCCGCGCCACACGTTGGCCAGCATCACGGCCACCATGGGGAACGCGTACAGCCACTCCGGCCTGCCGAAGCCCAGGGCCCCGAGCAGCTGGTTAAGCGTCCCGTCCTTGCTGAAGTACGCGTAGGCGGCGAAGGCGGCCACGATCTCGGGCAGCACCCATGCGGCCACCACGGCCGTCCCGACGAGGGATGCGACCGCCGGCCGTGCCCGGCGCATCAGTACGGCGATGGCCAGGCCAAGCAGGTTCTGGCCCAGCACCGCCGATCCTCCCACGAACACGACCGTGAGCCAGAGGGAGAGCGGGAAGACGGGGTCGGTGAGCAGCCGCTGGTAATTTTCCAGGCCCACCCATTCGGGATTCCTGGCGCTGCGGCCGGTCAGCCCGGCGTTGGTCAGCGACGCCTGGAAGGCCCAGAGAACGGGGCCGGCGAGGAAGACCAGCAGGAGCAGGACGGCAGGAAGGACCGGCAGGTAGCGGACCAGCTGCCGGGCCCGGTGGCTCAGCAGCACAGGTTACTTCCGGACGGTCTTGTCGCCGCCCACAATATCCGTGACTGCTGCGTCGTAGTCGGCGGCGGCCTGCTCCGGCGTCCGGCTGCCGGTGATGACCGCCTCGGTTGCCTCCTGGACAGCGGCGGAGATCCGGGGGTAGTCGGACGTGGCCGGCCGGTACCGGGTGACCTTCACCAGGTCTGAGACATCCTTCACGAAGGGGTTGGCGTCCTGGTAGCCGGGGTCGGCAGCCACGTCTGTCCGGACGGCGATCTGCGAGCTCTCCACGGTGAACGCCAGGGAGTTCTTCTGGTTCAGCGCCGTCGACAGGAACTTGAACGCCAGGTCCGGCTCCTTGGTTTCGGCGCCCACTGCCAGGGTCCAGCCGCCTGACATGCTGACTGCGCCGGGAGCGTCACCGTTCTGGGTGGGGAACGGGGCCACGCCCATGTCCTGCTCGTAGCCGGGCCACTCGTAGCTGCCGCCCTTTTGCCAGAACGACGGCGCGTAGGAACCTTCCACGGTGGCGCCCAGCTTTCCGTTCGGGAACCATTCGCCGAACACCTTCTTCCAGACGTTCGCGTCAAGTGCCTCCGCGGGGGTGACGGCCAGCTGTTCGTCATAGAGCGTCTTGAGGAAGCCCAGCGAGTCCTTGAATCCGGCGGACCCGACGACCCATTTCTTGGATTCCTCGTCGTAGAGGCTGGATCCGGTGCCGTAGAGCAGTTCGTAGAACCCCTGCATGACGGTGCCCTCGCCGGTTCCCTTGCCTGCGTACATGTTGAACGGGATGGTGGAGGGATCGTTGGCTTTGATCTTCCGGGCGGCGTCGAGGATGTCCTGCCAGCTGCGCGGCTGCCAGGGTTCGCTGATGCCGGCGGCCGCGAGGACTTTCTTGTTGTACCAGATGGCCCGGGTATCGGTGCCCAGCGGCACCGCGTACGTGCCGCCGTCGTCCGCGCGGCCGGCTGCCTTGGCGGCGTCGTCGTATTTGTCCCAGTCCTCCCACCCCTCAAGGTGGGAGTCAAGCTTCAGGAGGTAGCCCGCGTCCACGTCCGAGCGAACCTTGAACGTGTCCTCGTAGAACACGTCGGGCGCGGTGGACGGCGAGCGCAGGGCGAGGGCCAGCTTTGTGCCGTAGTCATCGTCGTTGCCCTGAATGGGCTGCAGCTCAACGGTGACGCCCTGGTTCGCTGCCTCGAACTCCTCCTTGGCCGACTGGAACATCGTGTCCAGCGCGGTGAAGGAATCCGTCTTCTGGTACGCCACTTTCAGGGTCTTGGACCCCTCGTCCGGAGTACCGGGACTGCAGGCCGCCAGCGCAACCAGTGCCGCGGCGAACAATGACATGTTTTTCAGGGCCCGGTGACGCATGGTGCTCCATTCAGTTAAAGCTGCGGACCCCGTTGTCAGCGGGCCCCAGCCGCGGCAATATGCACATGCTAGATGGGCGGGATGCCGCAATCAAGGCACCGGTCCAATGCGTCGGGTCAGCTCTCCAGCAGCAGCCGCTGGGCGCGGGGGGCAAGAGTGTGTTCCAGCACCAGCGAGGCTGCACCGATGGCACCCACGTCCTCCCCCACGCCAGTCCCCACCACCTCGATGGGGTGGATCAGCCGGGCCGCACTGTTGGCATCCAGCACCGGCGGAACCTTCGCCAGGAAACGTTCTGCCATGCCGCTCCAGAAGGGGCCGCCGAAGACCACGCGTTCGACGTCCAGGGTGTTGGTGACCACCGATACCGCCCGGGCAACCAGCACGGCGGACTTGTCGATGATGGCGGCAGCGCGCTGGTCGCCGGCGTCGGCCAGTTCGCAGAGCCGGGCGAAGCTTTGCTGGATCTCCGCGCCGCTGTTTCCGGCACGGGAGCCGTCCAGGATGCCGGCAGCCTCGGCTTCCGCAACGAGGACCTGGGGGATGCAGGAAGATTTCACGCAGCCGCGCAGCCCGCAGTCGCACTGGGGCCCGTCAGGGTCCACCACAATGTGGCCGATCTCGCCGGCATTGCCGGACGTTCCCCGCACCACTTCATCATTGAGCACGATGCCGCAGCCGATGCCGGTACCCATGTACATGAACACGAAGCTGCCCGCGCCGCTGGGTCCGCCGGCCCATGTTTCGGCGACAGCGGCACTGGTCACGTCCTTGTCCATGAGGACCGAGTAGCCGGTGGCGTCCGAGAGCGCGTTGCGCAGCTCCACCCGGTCCCAGCCCGGCAGCAGCGGCGGGTCCACCACAGTTCCGTTGTCCAGGTCGATGGGACCCGGTGCCGCGACCCCGAGGCCGGCGATCCGGTCCCGGTCTACCCCTGAGTCCTCCACAAGCTGGGCGATTTCGGCCGCGATGGTGCTGATCACGGCGGACGGATCGTTGCCGCCCGGCGTCTTGATCCGCGAGTGCCGCACCACGGCGCCCACGAGGTCAAGGACCACGAAGGTTGTGACGGCGGGATCGAGGTGGACGCCCAGGGCGTACATGCCGCGGGGGTTGAGGCGGAGGATGGTGCGGGGCTTTCCAGGCCCGCTGCCTTCCTTGCCGGCTTCGACAATGAGGTTCTGGTCCAGGAGGCGGCGGGAGATGTTGGAGATGGTCTGCGGCGACAAGCCCACGATCTGTGCGAGCTCAACGCGGCTCAGCCCGCCGGAGGACCTGCGGATGGCATCCAGGATCACCGTGAGGTTGAAGTCGCCCATCCGGGGCAGGTTGGTTCCGCGCCTCGGAGAGGATTGGCGGATCTCGGTCACGGTGTCCCCTAAACTTCTTCGGCCACGTGGTTGTGGTGCTGCTTGAATCGTACGTTACGCGTAGGCGCTGACCCATAGGGCGCGACGGCGGCGAGGCCTACTTTGCGCATACATTTACCGGACCTTGCGTACCTTTATGGGAACTTGCGCTTGATGCTCCGGGTCACCAGGAACTTGGGGTTCTGCCCCATGACGGCAGTTGGTCCCACCTGGCGCTCCAGCGCAGGGAGGTAGGGCAGATGCCGGTTGTACACGGTCCACAGTTCACCGTCCGGGGCCAGCACGCGCCCCGCGGCCTCGATCATTTTCAGCCCAGCGCCAGCATGCACTCCGGCCCCGACGTGGAACGGCGGATTCGAGCAGCACCAGGTCGGCGCTGCCGGTCTCCATGGTGCTGAGCGCATCATCCTGCAGGACGCGGATGCGGTCCTGAAGCCCGTTCGCACGGGCAGTGGCCAGGGCGGAGGCCGCGGCAGCGGCCGACTGGTCGGTGGCGGTGACGGTGGATTCGGGTGAGTGCCTGGCATACATGGCAGCGAGGATGCCGGTGCCGCAGCCGAGGTCAACAGCGTGGCGGGCGGGTTTCATGGCCGGCAGGAAGGTCAGCAGGAACCGGGTGCCGATGTCCAGCTTCGGGCCGGCAAAGACGGCCCCGTGCGCGGCGACCTCCAGGTCCAGTTCGGCAAGATGGCCGACGACGGGGAAGCGGTCCGGCTCCCGGGTTGCCTTGATGCCGGTGGCAAGGATGACACGGGACTTTTGCCGGGCGAGCTGCGGCTGGACCGAGTCGAAGAATCTTTCCAGGACAGCATTCATGCCCAGGGACATGTGCTTGACCCGGCCACCGGCCAGCAGGGTCACACCGGCGGGCGCGTGCCGGGCCACCGCGGCCACAATTTCCTCCAGCTCAGCCAGGGTCTTCGGCAACTGCAGGAGCACGGCGTCCGCGTCAGCCAGGAGCGCGGGGCCAAGCGGCACCTGTTCAAAGGCCGGCTCGGTGGCTGTGCCGGCGTCGTGCCCTGCAGCCAGCCAGTCCGCGGCGTTGAGGCGCAGCGCCCGCTCCCCCGTGATCAGGTCCTGGTGCACGCGGACCGCTGCCGGTTCCAGCACCGCCAGCGCGCCGAGGGTCAGTGCGCCGTACCGGTCGCCGATGACCGCCAGCCGGCTGCCCGGGGCGACGTGGTCCCGGGCCGTCTCCAGCAGCAGCCGGTCGGTGGCATCCCACGCCTGGAGGTTGGGGGCCTCCACGTCGGGCCGCCGCCGGAGCACTTGGAAGACGTCCTCAAGACGGTTGGTTGCCACTGATGCCTGCTGCTTTCTGCTGTTCCCGATGCCCGGACCGCGCTTTCACGTCGGAAAACGGGGTCAGCCCCACGTTACCGTTTCCGCGGCGGGAGCGACTCCTGGCAGCTTCAGGATGGCGGCCACGGCCGCGCGGCCTGCCCGGTTGGCTCCGATGGTGGACGACGACGGCCCGTAGCCCACCAGGTGGACGCGCGGTTCGGCCGCCACCTGTGTTCCGTCCATGACGATTCCACCGCCGGGCCCGCGCAGGTGAAGCGGCGCCAGATGCTCGAGCTCGGCACGGAATCCGGTGGCCCAGAGGATGACGTCGGCCCTCAGGAGACTCCCGCCTGCCAGGCGCACCCCGTCCGGCTCGATGGCCGTGAACATGGGTTGCCGGTGCAGCGCGCCCCGTGCCGAAGCAGCCCGGAGTGCGGGCGTCCAGATCAGCCCCGTCACCGACACCACGCTCTGCGGCGGCAGACCCTTGCGGACCCGCTCCTCCACGAGCGCCACCGCGTCGTGTCCCGCCCGGGCGTCAAACTCCGCATCCCGCCACACCGGTTCCCGCCTGGTGAACCAGCTGGTGGAGGTCACCTGCGAGATTTCGTCCAGAAGTCCGACGGCGGAAATTCCGCCGCCCACCACGATGACATGCAGGCCGGCGAACTCTTCGGCGGAAACGTAGTCGGCCACGTGCAGCTGCCTGCCCCGGAAGGTGGACTGCCCCGGGTAGATGGGCCAGAACGGCCGGGTCCAGGTGCCCGTGGCGTTGATGACCGCTTTTGCCGCCCACTCGCCGTCGGAGGTGGAAATAGCCAGCCTGCCCGCCGGGTCGGTATCTTCGCGGCTGACCGAGCGGACCTTCACGGGGCGCCGGACAGCGAGGCCCAGTTCTTCCTCATAATCACGGAAGTAGCGGGTCAGGAATTCTGAACTGGGTTCGGAGGGGTCGACGGCGGGTTTCGCGATGCCCGGAAGGTCGCTGATTCCGTTGACGGTGGCCATCCGAAGGCTCCGCCACCGGTGCCGCCACGCACCGCCCGGCCCTTCTTCGGCGTCGAGCACCACGTAGTGGAGCCCGCGGCGCTGCAGATGGTAGGCGGCGGACAGCCCCGCCTGGCCCGCTCCGATCACGGCGACGTCGACGCGGGCAGAATTCACTCCCCCATGATAGTCGGGCGGGGGGTTCCGGCTTTAGGGTTGGCCCAGGAACCGGCCCGGGAGGGCACGGCAAGGTTACCCGGGGCGGCCCGGGCTGTACGGGAAGGCAGCCACCATGAGGAGAGACCACGGTGCGGCAGCAAAACTGGCCAAGGCATTGGGCATCGTGCTGGGAACCGAACAGATACCACTGCGCCTGAAGGCCTGGGACGGTTCCGAAGCCGGCCCGGAGGGGGCACCCGTCCTGAATCCGTTCCCGGCGGGCCCTGCGCCGGATGCTGTGGTCGCCCGGGCAGTTGGGGATGAGCAGGGCTTACGTCGCCGGCGAGATCGATGCGCCCGGGGACGTCTTCGAAGCCTTCTCGGCGTTGAGTTCGGTGGGAAAATTCACCGAGCCCGGTCCGTTCCGGCCGCCCACGCCCGCCGAACTCTGGTCCCTGGTCCGCACCGCCATCCGGCTGGGAGCCCTGGGCCCCGATCCGGCGCCGCCACCCGAGGAGGCCCGGATCCAGCGCAAAGGCAGGCTGCATTCGCGCCGCCGGGACTCGGCCGCCGTATCACACCACTACGACGTCGGCAACGACTTCTACGCCCTGGTGCTGGGACCGTCAATGGTGTACTCGTGCGCCGTCTGGCCCGGGGATGCTGAGGGTATGCGGGGCCCGACGGCAGGCGCGCGCCTCGTGGAGGGGCTGGACGCGGCACAGGAAGCAAAGCTGGACCTTGTCTGCCGGAAGCTGGACCTGAAACCCGGCATGCGCGTGCTGGACGTGGGCTGCGGCTGGGGCAGTTTCGCCCTGCACGCGGCGGGAAAGTACGGGGCCACCGTGGTGGGCGTAACGCTTTCGGCGGAACAGGCGCTCCTCGCCCGGAAACGCGCAGCAGATGCCGGGCTGACGGACAAAGTGGACATCCGGGTCCAGCGACTACCGGGACATACCGGACGGGCCGTTTGATGCGGTCAGTTCCATCGGCATGTCTGAGCATGTGGGGCGTGAACATACCCCCGGCTACGCGGCGGCACTGTTTGCGCTGCTGCGGCCCGGCGGCCGGCTGCTCAACCACGCCATTTCCTGGAACGCCGGACCCACAAAGCCGGATCCGGATTCGTTTATCCCCCGGTATGTCTTTCCCGACGGCGAGATGATCAGCCTCGGCGAGATGGTTGCGGCCCTGGAGTCCGCCGGTTTCGAGGTCCTGGACGTGGAGGCGCTGCGCCGCCACTACGCCTTGACGCTGCGCGCGTGGGTCAGGCGGCTGGAGGAGAACTGGGACCAGGCGGCCGGGCTGGCCGGCCTGGGCCGGGCCCGGGTCTGGCGGCTGTACATGGCTTCCAGCGCGCTGGGCTTTGAGAACAACCTGACCGGAGTGAACCAGGTCCTGGTGCAGCGGCCAGGCGGAGAGGAACCTCCGCTGCGCCTGACAGCCTGGCTCTGACGCGCGGGGTCCGGATTTAAAGCAGAAGAGGAACCATCCTTGGTGGATGGTTCCTCTTTCCTTCTCCTGGTGGAGAATCGGGTGGAGCTGAGGGGACTCGAACCCCTGACCCCCTGCATGCCATGCAGGTGCGCTACCAGCTGCGCCACAGCCCCGTACTTTTGCCGTTCCGGTCGAATTCCCCGGAGCAACCTGACCAGCTTAATGCACTTTTGCGGATGCACCAAATCGGGAAAATCTGCGGCGTGCAGCCCATAAGGAGGGCGACTGGAGCAGCCCGCGGATAGGGTCCGGAGGCCGTCGACTTCCTGGCGGGAAACAAAAAATCCGCCGGAATCAGATGATTCCGGCGGATTTGTCCGGTGGAGCTGAGGGGACTCGAACCCCTGACCCCCTGCATGCCATGCAGGTGCGCTACCAGCTGCGCCACAGCCCCGGATTGTTGCTGCTCTTCCAAGCTTTCTCCGGGTCTCCCCCGAAGCAACTCAAATATCTTAGAACAGCAATTCCGAAAATTCCAAATCGGGAATATTCGCCGCGCCGGTGCGCCAGCTACTCGCCTTCGGAAGCTGCCGCTGCCTTCGCGGAGGCGTCGTCACCGAGCTGGAGGTCCACCACGGGGCAGTCCTTCCAGAGACGCTCGAGGGCGTAGAACACCCGGTCCTCTTCATGCTGCACATGGATGACGATGTCGGAGTAGTCCAGCAGGACCCAGCGGCCACCCGAGCGGCCTTCACGGCGCACCGGCCGCAGGTCCTGCTTGGCCAGCTCTTCCTCGATACCGTCCACAATGGCGTTGACCTGGCGTTCGCTGGGCGCGGAGGCGATGAGGAACACGTCCGCCAGCGCCAGCCGCTCACTGACGTCAAGTGCCACGATGTCCTGGGCGATCTTGTCCGCGGCCGCCTTTGCGGCGGTGCGGGCTATGGTGATGGATGAATCTGATGCAGTCACGGGACTCCTTGTTGGTGAAAAAATGTGGGGGCTCGCCGGTCAGCTGGAGATGCCGCTGATAATCAGGAAGATGCCTGAGATGAGCGCCACGATGCCGAAAAGCAGGATGCACAGCTGCAGTACCCGGTTCCGCTTTGCCCGGGCCAGTCCGGCAGTGGCCGCGTCCAGGGGGTCGAGCCCGTAGGCTGAACTGGCCGGGACCCTGGGCAGTTCATCAGCGAGTCCCTCGGACTGGTCTTCCGGGAAGACAACAGCCTTGGGACGGGTGGCCGCGCGGGCGGCAGCCTCGGCGCGGGCGATGACCTGGGAACGGCCGGATGCGCTGTCCGCCGCTGCCTGGTTGGGCCGGCTGGCGGGACGCCGCTGCTTGCTTGTGCCGGCAGGCGGGACCTTTGTACCGGGGCGGGTGGCAACGGGTACGTGGGAGGTGGCCGGCGGCTTCATCACCGGGCGGTCGATGCCGGGAACCTGCACAAACTCAAGCGGTGTGACCATGGCCAGGTTGCTGGCTGTTGACGGGCCGGGGCGCTCCTGGGAGGCTGCGTCTTTGGTGGCCGGGTCCTTAGCGGGGACCGGTGGCGTGCCGGCCTGCTCGGCAAGTTTTTGCTTGGCGAGGGCGCGGCGGTTCATGACGGCGGCTCGTTCGGCGAGGGCAATCTGCTCCGCCAGAATGTCGGGGTCCACCGCTTCCGGATCCATGGAGGCAATGTGCTCCATTTTGGCGATCTGGTTCCTGGCCTGCTCGGCGATAAGTGCCCTGGCAGCAAGGGCCTGCTCAACCGTCATACCCTCCGGTCCCCCGGAGCGGGCAGCGGCGGCCGGTCCTCCCTTGGCGGGCGGGTTCTTCGCTGCAGGCGGCGTCATGGCCGCAGGCGAGGCGCCATCCTGTGCCGGCTGCGGCTTGTGGCCCGCCCCGGCGGCAGGTTCGGCGGGAGCAGCCGAAGGACCCGCGGCAGGCGGAACGATGGGGTTGGCGGCGGTCAGCGCCTGTTCCTTGAGCTGCTGCAGGCGGAGCTGGCGGCGGGTGGGCGGACCACCGGCGGCAAGCTGGCCTTCTTTTTCTTCCAGCTCTTTGATGGTGCGCAATGCTGCGCGGTCCCGGGCCCGGATCTGGGACGACCGCTGGGTGGAAACCGGGTCGGCAGTCTTGGCGGCGGCCGCCTGCGCGCCGGCGGCAGGAGGGGTCACATCAGCGCCCGGGCCTGCCGGGCGCTTGGCGTCCGGCAGCGCCGCAGGCTGCCGGTCAGTGGCAGGGGCAAGCTGCTCCGGGCCTGTGGACACGGACGCCTGCTGGGCATCCCTGGCCTTCCGGAGTTCCCGGCGGCTGCGGATGGGGGGCTGTTCCTGGCTCATTGAGAACTCATTCAGTACTGGCTGGTTCACGTGCTTCGGAGGATGGCTGGTTCCCGTCCGCCGGCACCTGGGCATAGAGACCGTACTTGGCGATGTACTGCACCACACCGTCCGGCACCAGGTACCAGACGGGGTCGTGCGCCGCGACCCGGGCCCGGCAGTCCGTGGAGGAGATGGCCATGGCGGGCACTTCGAGCAGGCTGACGTCGTCCCGTCCCATGCCGTCAAGCACATGGCCCGGGCGGGTGACGCCGACGAAATGGGCCAGCGACCACAGTTCGTCGATGTCCTTCCAGGACAGGATCTGGGCCAGGGCGTCCGCCCCGGTGATGAAGAAGAGATCCGCATCCGGACGCTGCGCGCGCAGGTCACGAAGGGTGTCAATGGTGTAGGTGGGGCCCGGACGTTCGATGTCCACCCGGCTCACGGTGAAGCGCGGATTCGAGGCCGTGGCAATCACCGTCATGAGGTACCGGTGCTCGGGCTCGCTGACCTGTTTGTGGGACTTCTGCCACGGCTGGCCGGTGGGGACGAAAACCACCTCGTCCAGGTCGAACTCGGCGGCAACTTCGCTGGCAGCAACCAGGTGGCCGTGATGGATGGGATCGAACGTCCCACCCATCACGCCCAGGCGCAGCCTGCGGCCGGGGCCGCTGTGGCGCAAAACGCGGGAAATGTTAGTGGCCCTGCCCGTGATCGTGCTTGTTCGGGTGCTGGCGGTGGGGATCCGCGTGCTCCTCGGTCGCAGCGTGGCGGTTGCCCAGGTTCTTGTAGGAGAGGGTGATGAACATCAGCACCAGGAAGATGGCGAAGATGACCACGCCGAAGACCCACGGCTCAGCCCACAACGGCGCGAGTTCGTGTTCTTCGCCTTCGGCGACGGTCATGGCGATCTGCTGGAGCAGCATTTTCTCCCCTAGGGTTTCAAAGGTTGGTGGCAGCGGAAAGGTCCGCTGCTTTCTGGCGTCTGGTCTATGTTACCGCGTTGCTACCCGCGGACTTGGCCCTCGCCCTGCACGATCCACTTGGTGGTGGTGAGCTCGGTCAGGCCCATCGGACCGCGGGCATGCAGTTTCTGCGTGGAAATGCCCACCTCGGCACCCAGCCCCAGTTCACCGCCGTCGGTGAACCGCGTGGACGCGTTCACGATGACCGCTGCCGAATCGACTTCGGCAATGAACCGTTCGGCGTTGGCGAGGTTGTTGGTGAGGATGGCTTCGGTGTGGCCGGTGGACCAGGTGCGGATGTGGCTGACGGCCTCATCGAGGCTGTCCACCATGGCAACGGCCAGGTCCAGGTCCATGTACTCGGTGCCCCAGTCCTCATCCGTGGCCGGTTCCGCCTCGATGTTGGCAGGCAGGGCGGCACGGATGCGGTCATCCGCGTGCAGCCGCACGCCGGCCTTGCCCAGGGCGGCAGCGACGGCGGGAAGTACAGTGGACCCGGAGTGGACCAGGAGCGTTTCAACGGTGTTGCAGACGCTTGGCCGCTGGGTCTTGGCGTTGAGCAGGATCTCCACGGCCATCTCTTCGCCGGCGGATTCGTCGATGAAGATATGCACGTTGCCCTCCCCCGTCTCGATGACGGGGACGGCGGAGTTGTTGACCACCGTCTGGATGAGGTCACGGCCGCCGCGGGGAATCAGGACGTCCACCTTGCCGCGGGCCCGCATGAGCACGTTGGCGCCGGCGCGTCCGTACTGGTCCACGGTCTGCACGGCGTCGGCGGGCAGGCCGACGGATTCGAGTGCCTCACGCAGCACCCGCACCAGGACCTCGTTGGTGGCCTCGGCAGCGCTGCCGCCGCGGAGGATCACGGCGTTGCCGCTCTTGAGGGCCAGGCCCGCGATGTCCACGGTGACGTTGGGGCGGGCTTCGTAAATGGCTGCCACCACGCCCATGGGGACGTTGACCTGGCGCAGGCGCAGGCCGTTGGGCAGGGTCTGGCCGCGGACCACGTTGCCGACGGGGTCGGGCAGGTTGGCCAGGTTTTCGAGCGCTGCCACCAGCCCGGCGATGCGGGCCTCGGTCAGCGTCAGGCGGTCAAGCATGGCAACGGAGGTGCCGTTGGCCTTGCCGGCGGCAACGTCCGTGGCGTTCGCGGCCAGGATCGCCCGGGTGTTTTCCTCCAGGGCGGCGCCCACTGCCCGCAGTGCCCGGTCCTTCCAGGCACGGTTGGCCATGGCCATCCGGCGGGCGGCGGTGCGTGAACGGTCGGCGATGGCGTGGACTGCAGCCTGGACCTCGGCCTCGGAGAGGGGAACCGAGGCGGATTCCGGCGCTGCTGCAGGCGTGCCCGGCTGCGCACCGGCAGCGGCAGCGTCTACGGAATTGTCAGCAGTGTTGGAAATCAGGGCCTCAGTCATGTTCCAAGTTTAGGCGAGCCGGGGACTCAGACCAGAACCAGGTCGTCAACATGAACAACTTCGCGGTCGTAGCCAGTGCCCAGTTCCTCCCCGAGGTCCCGGGTGGACCGTCCGAGCATGCGCGGCAGTTCCTCGGACGAGTAGTTCACCAGCCCGCGCGCCACCACGGTGCCGTCGGCACCCGCGATCTCGACGGCGTCGCCGGCTTCAAAATCCCCGTGCACCGCCCAGATGCCCGCGGGCAGCAGGGAGGTGCGGTGGTGCCGCACGGCCCGCACCGCGCCGTCGTCCAGGACCAGGCGGCCCTGCACGGAGGCGACGTGTGCCAGCCAGAGGAGACGGACGGGTTTGCGTGAGCCGTTGACAGTGAACCAGGTGCCCACGTCTTCGCCGTTCAGGGCGGCGGCCGCGTTGGGCGTGGAGGTGACCAGGGCGTGGATGCCGGAGCCGGCGGCCATGGTGGCTGCCTCCACCTTGGTCATCATCCCGCCGGTGCCGACGCCGGCCTTGCCGGCTTTGCCGATGGTGACGCCTTCGAGGTCGTGGGGTCCTTCGACCAGGGGAATCCGCTTGGCCCCATGCGACGGCGGGCCGTCGTAAAGGGAGTCGACGTCGGACAGCAGCACCAGAGCGTCGGCCCGGACCAGGTGCGCCACCAGGGCGGCGAGCCGGTCGTTGTCGCCGAACCGGATCTCGTGCGTGGCGACGGTGTCATTCTCGTTGACGACAGGGACCACGCCCAGGTTCAGGAGCCGGTCAAGGGCCCGGAAGGCGTTGGTGTGCTGGCTCCGGCGCATCAGGTCTTCGGCGGTAAGCAGCACCTGGCTGACCGTCACGCCGTGCGCCCCGAAGGCCTGGGTGTAACGGGCCATCAGCAGCCCCTGCCCCACGCTGGCCGCGGCCTGCTGGGTTGCGAGGTCCCGCGGCCGCTTGGCAAGGCCCAGCGGGGCGAGCCCGGCGGCAATGGCGCCGGAGGACACCAGGATCAGTTCCGTGCCCGCGTTGCGCTTGGCGGCCAGGGCATCGGCGAGGGCGATGAGCGATTCCTCGGCGATGCCGCCCTTGATGCTGGTCAGCGACGACGAACCGACTTTGACCACCACGCGCCGGGCATTGGCGAGCACACTCCTGTCCACGGCCCGGGTTTCCGGTTCCGCGGCGGCCGTCCTAGAAGTCATCGGCGTCGAGTCCGCTTTCCTTGAGGGGCTTGGCCACGCGGCGGCTGCTCACGGACTCGGTCCAGATGCCGGCCTTGCGCTCAGCCTCCAGCTCGGCCCGGGCCGCAGCCTTGGCATCCTTGCGCTCCTGCTGCTCTTCGCGCTTCTGGCTGCGGGTGGGGCGGTCACCAATGTCCGCGAACCGGACGTCCGTTCCGCGCGGGGACGCCAGGAGCTCGGCACCCGCCATCATGGTGGGCTCCCAGTCGAAGACGACGCCGTCGTCCTCGCCGATCACCACGGTATCGCCGGGCTTGGCGCCCTGCTTGAACAGTTCCGTTTCGACGCCGAGCTTCGCCAGGCGGTCGGCGAGGTAGCCGATGGCTTCCTCGTTGGTGAAATCGGTCTGCTTGACCCAGCGCACGGGCTTCTCGCCCAGGACCCGGAACAGCGGCTCCAGGTTCTTTTCCTCGCGGCGGATCCGGAAGCCGGTTTCGTTGACGGCGCGCGGCCGCAGCACGGCCGGCTGCACCTTGGGCGGCGCGGCAGCCACCGCGTCGCGGGCCGCCTGGACGATCTCCGCCATGGCGAAGCCGAGCTGGCGCAGTCCTTCATGGCTGGTGGCGGACACCTCGAACACCCGGTACCCGCGGGACTCCAGCTCGGGGCGGACGAAGTCGGCCATGTCCTTGCCGTCCGGCAGGTCCACCTTGTTCAGCGCCACCAGGCGCGGACGGTGGTTCAACGGGACGACTTCGCCGTCCTGTCCGGCGTAGCTCATGTCCACGGCGTACTTTTCGAGCTCGGCCTCGATGATGGCGAGGTCGGAGAGCGGATCGCGGTCCGATTCCAGGGTGCCGCAGTCAAGGACATGGACCAGCGCGGCGCAGCGCTCCACGTGGCGCAGGAAGTGGTGGCCGAGGCCCTTGCCCTCGCTGGCCCCTTCGATCAGTCCGGGCACGTCGGCGATGGTGAAACGGACATCGCCTGCCTGCACCACGCCAAGGTTTGGAATGAGGGTGGTGAAGGGATAATCGGCAATCTTGGGCCGGGCGGCGGACATGGCGGCGATCAGGCTGGACTTGCCCGCAGACGGGAAGCCGACCAGTGCGATGTCCGCGATGGACTTCAGCTCCAGGACAATGTCCCGGGATTCGCCCTCGATGCCGAGGAGCGCGAAGCCCGGAGCCCGGCGCTTCTGGGAGGACAGGGCCGCGTTGCCCAGGCCGCCGATGCCGCCGGCCGCCGCCACAAATTCGGCACCTTCGCCCACGAGGTCCGCCAGGACGGTGCCGTCCTTGGACTTCACCACGGTGCCGTCGGGAACAGGCAGGACCAGGGTCTCGCCATTCTTGCCGCCGCGCCAGTCGCCCATGCCGGGACCGCCGTTGGTGGCGTGGCGGTGCGGTGCGTGGTGGTAGTCAAGGAGGGTGGTGGTCTGGTGGTCCACGCGCAGGATGACGTCCCCGCCGTTGCCGCCGTTACCGCCGTCGGGCCCGCCGAGGGGCTTGAACTTCTCGCGGTGGACGGAGACACACCCGTGGCCGCCGCTACCGCCGGATACGTGCAGTACTACCCGGTCTACAAAGCTGGCCACGTAAATCTCCTCAGTGCTGTTTTCGCGGCGCCAAAAGCGCCATCACGATTGTAATGCGGTTAAAGAACAGTGGAGCGGGCCATCAGGCCCGCTCCACCGCTTTAATGCTGGTTGTTACTCTGCAGCTGCAGCAGCAACGATGTTGACGACGCGGCGACCGCGGCGGGTACCGAATTCAACGGCTCCCGGGGTCAGTGCGAACAGGGTGTCGTCGCCGCCACGTCCCACGCCGGCGCCCGGGTGGAAGTGGGTGCCACGCTGGCGGACGATGATCTCGCCGGCGGAAACTACCTGGCCGCCGAAGCGCTTGACGCCGAGGTACTGAGCGTTGGAGTCGCGGCCGTTGCGAGTGGAGCTCGCGCCCTTTTTATGTGCCATCTGAAATGCCTGCCTCTAAATTCTGGGAATTTGCTGAAAAACCTGAACAGTAACCGGTGGTTACTTGATGCCGGTGATCTTGACCTTGGTCAGTTCCTGGCGGTGACCCTGGCGCTTCTTGTAACCGGTCTTGTTCTTGAACTTCTGGATGACAACCTTGGGACCGCGGAGGTCCTGGAGGATCTCAGCCGTAACAGTCACCTTGGCCAGGTCAGCAGCGGCGGAGGTGACCTTGTCACCGTCTACCAGGAGCAGCGCGGGCAGCTGAATGGTGCTGCCAGCCCCACCGGCGACGCGGTTCAGGGTAACGAAGTCTCCGACGGAAACCTTCTCTTGGCGGCCGCCTGCGCGGACAATCGCGTACACCACTTGGGAACTCACTTCTCTCGACGTTTCTAACTAAATTTGCGTGCGGAACCGGCTCTAACAGGCTGGCTTCTCGCTGTGCCTCAACGCCGTGGGGTCATAACCCAAGTGTTGGCGTAAGCACCGAAGAACTAGACTACGCTAATTTCGTCTTCGGCCGCAAATGAGGCTGGCTCCGGCGCGCCGGCTGTGATAGCAACCACAGGCCGGCCGGGCGGCGGGACCGCGCACCAACAATGGTACCGGCGGGACGGGGCCCGGAGGCTCAGGCGTGCAGCCGCGGCGCGTCGAAAAAGTCCACTTCCAGGCGGCAGGACTGTTTAAAGGCCGTGACCATGGCCGCCCGTTCGCCGTCCGAGCCGGCCCGTCCGGTCGCGTCCACGATGGCGATAGCCTTGCGGGTCGCTGCGGCAAAGTCCTCGTCAGCGTAGGTCCGGAGCCACTCCGCGTAGGGGTGGCCGGCCGGTTCCCCCGCGGCGAGGAACTGTGCGTGGAGGGTCTTGCCCACCTCCGCATACAGCCAGAAGCACGGCAGGACAGCCGCGGCAAGCACCGCGTAGCTGCCCGACGCCGAGGCCGCGGTGAGGTGGTCGACGTAGGACTTTGTCACGGGGCCGAGTTCGGCCCGGACGGGACGCGTGCTCAGCCAGGACCGGTGCAGCTCGGACTCAACCTCCAGGCACTGCTGCGCGGATCCGGCCCAGAACAGCTGCTCCGCCTCCGTGGGGGCCAGGGCGCTTGCCCGTGCCAGCACGCGGGAGTAGCCGTTCAGGTAAATGGCGTCCTGGGCCAGGTAGTAGGCAAATTCCCGTTCCGGCAGGCTGCCCGAGACCAGGCCGCGGATGAAGTCCAGGCGGTAGATGGCATCCAGGTCCGCTTCGGCTTCCGCCCGGAGCAGGGCCTCAAACGCCCCCCGGCTGCGGAACGGGCCGCAGGTGGTGGAAGTGGTGCACCGGCCCGTTCCCGGTCCCTACCTCAAGCCGGGCAGAGTCCCCCAGCGCTCCTGCCAGCCAGGGCTTCACTTCCCGCAGCGCCGATTCCCAGTCCCCAGCCGCGCCTGCACCGTGGCCATTGCAGAGGACAGCGAGCAGCCCGTTCCGTGGCTGTTCCTGGTGGCCACCCGCTCCCCCGGCACCTCGATGACTTCGGTCCGCAGCAGGCCGGCGGTGTTGACCAGGGCGTCCGGGCACTGCGCACCTGACAGGTGGCCGCCCTTCACCAGCACGGTTGCTCCGGTGGCGTCGGCCAGCTTCCGGCCTTGTTCCAGGGCCCCGGCCCAGGAATCCTGGGGCTCTTCGCCCACGAGCATCGCAAGTTCGGCCAGGTTCGGCGTGATGAGGTGGGCCAGCGGCAGCAGGTCGCGAAGCGCCGCCTCGGCGGATTCCTGGAGCAGCCGGTCGCCGCTGGTGGCCACCATCACCGGATCGAGGACCACGACGGCGGGACGCACCTTCTCCAGCCAGGTCCGGACTGTGGCGATCACCCCGGCGTCGCCCAGCATGCCGATTTTGACGGCGTCGATGGTGATGTCGTCGCTGATGGCGTCCAGCTGGCTGGCGAGGAATGACGCGGGCGGCAGGTGGACTGCCGCCACGCCGCGGGTGTTCTGCGCTGTGAGCGCGGTGATGGCGGCCATGCCGTAGCCGCCGTGAGCTGCAATGCTTTTCAGGTCCGCCTGGATGCCGGCGCCACCCGACGGGTCCGAACCGGCAATGGACAGGACGCGCGGCACGTCCCGGCCTGCCGCCGGCCGGGCGGACGCGGCCTGGACGGTTGCATCCGGGACAGCGCCTGGCTGGGAAGTTTCCGCGGGTATTAAGAGCGTCGAAGACAAAAGACATCCCTTCGCCGGTACTAGCCGGACAGGTTCAACGGGTCTGGATCTCAGCCGGCCCTTCGCGCGGCACCCCGTGTCGGTTTCCCAGCCTAGCCGCTGACATGGGAGCCCGGGAAAAGTGACAGCCCCCGCATGCAGGAAGTCCCCGCTTCATGGACCGTTCCCCCCGGAATGCGGAGGGGAATCGTCCATGAAACGGGGACTTCCCGGTGGCTGGCCCTGCCCGGGCTAGAGCTCCGAGGCAGGAACGCCGACGCCCAGGATAATGGGCGCCTCGGCGGGCTTTGGCGCGCCTTCCTTGCCTTCCGGTGAGGACGCCGCGGGTTCCGGGGCCTTTGCAGCATGGGTATGTCCGGCACTGGCCGCCGGAACGTTCTCGTGCTGCTGCACGGTGGTTTCGTTGGCGGCACCCTGGGCGCGGCTGGCGCTGCGGTTGCGCCGCGGCCGGCGCTGGCGGGACTGTTCCACCGTGTGGTCAGACCAGTCCTTCCCAGCTTCCGCGGGGGCAACCGGCTGCTCCACCTGCGCCGGAACGGCCTCGGGCCGCTTGGCTTCCGGCTCTTCCGCCGGTGTTTCGGCGGCAGGTGCCGATTCGCCCAGGTGGGCGAACGCTTCGGCAAGCCTGTCCAGGGTGAGGGCCGGGCGGGGCTGCTGCTCTTCCGCATGCTCCACGAACGGAAGGACAACCTTCTCGCCGCCGAAGGTCAAGACAGCCGCAGGACGTGGCGGGGTGCCGGCGTCGTGCTTCTCTTCCACGGCCGGCGCTACCGGCTGGGCGGCCGACTGCGCCTGCCGGGCCGCCGCAACCTCGTCGTCATGCAGGTGCGCCGCGTGCGCGGCCGCCGCGATGTTGGCCAGGGCCAGCCGGGTGGCTTCAGCCTTGGCGTGGCGCTCGGCGTCGGCCGGGTCCGGATGGACGGTGTGGACATGCACCGCGGCTGCCGGGGCAGCCTCGGGCTGCTGGCCGCCGCGTCCGCGCCGGCGCTTGCGGTCAGGGCGTCCCCCGGGCTGGCTGCTGTCGGTCCGCTGGCCCTCGTTCCGGTGGCCTTCGGCCCGGGCGTCAGGCCGGTTGTCGGTGCGCTGGACATGGTGTTCGGCGGCAACGATGTTGGCGCGGCGGTGCTCCACGGGGTCGTCGTGGGTGACGACACCGCGTCCGGCGCAGGCCTCGCACTGCTCCCCGAAGACCTCCAGGAGCCCGGTGCCCATGCGCTTGCGGGTCATCTGGACCAGGCCCAGGGACGTGACCTCGGCGACCTGGTGCTTGGTACGGTCGCGGCCCAGGCACTCCACCAGCCGGCGCAGCACCAGGTCGCGGTTGGATTCCAGGACCATGTCGATGAAGTCGATGACGATGATGCCGCCGATGTCGCGGAGCCGGAGCTGGCGCACCACTTCCTCGGCTGCTTCGAGGTTGTTCTTGGTGACGGTTTCCTCCAGGTTGCCGCCGCTGCCCGTGAACTTGCCCGTGTTGACGTCCACCACGGTCATGGCTTCGGTGCGGTCGATTACCAGGGAACCGCCGGACGGGAGGAAGACCTTCCGTTCCAGGGCCTTGTGGATCTGCTCGTCGATCCGCCAGGCGGCGAAGATGTCCTGGTCCTTGGTCCACTTCTCGAGGCGGCCCACCAGGTCCGGGGCAACGTAGGTGACATAGGCCTCGATGGTGTCCCAGGCCTCTTCGCCGGAGACGATCAGCTTGGAGAAGTCCTCGTTGAAGACGTCGCGCACCACCTTGATGGTGAGGTCCGGTTCGCCGTACAGCAGTTCGGGAGCCAGGACCTTGGTGGAGGTGGACTGGCTTTCGATGCCTTCCCACTGGGCGCGCAGCCGGTTGATGTCGTGCGTGAGCTCTTCCTCGGACGCCCCTTCCGCCGCGGTGCGCACGATGACGCCGGCCTGCTCCGGGAGGCGGTCCTTGAGGATACGCTTGAGCCGGTTGCGTTCGACGTCGGGCAGTTTGCGTGAGATGCCCGTCATGGACCCGCCGGGGACGTACACGAGGTAGCGGCCGGGCAGCGAGATCTGGCTGGTCAGGCGTGCGCCCTTGTGGCCCACCGGGTCCTTGGTCACCTGGACCAGGACGGTGTCGCCCGACTTGAGGGCGTTCTCGATCCGGCGCTGCTTGCCTTCGAGGTTGACGGCTTCCCAGTTGACTTCACCGGCGTACAGGACGGCGTTGCGGCCGCGCCCGATGTCAACGAATGCCGCCTCCATGGAGGGCAGCACGTTCTGGACCTTGCCCAGGTAGACGTTGCCGATCAGCGAGTCCTGCTGGGTCTTGGAGACGAAGTGCTCGGCGAGGACGCCGTCCTCGAGGACTGCGATCTGGATTCTGTCGTCGCGCTGGCGGACGATCATCTGGCGGTCCACGGATTCCCGGCGCGCCAGGAACTCTGCCTCGGTGATCACCGTGCGGCGGCGCCCGGTATCGCGGGACTCACGCCGGCGCTGCTTCTTCGCTTCAAGGCGGGTGGAGCCCTTCACGCTGGTCACGCGGTTGCTCACGGGCGCTTCGCTCACCGCGCGGGGCGCACGGACGCGGGTCACCGTGTTGGGCGGATCGTCGTCCCCGCCGCCGGTCAGTTCGAGGTCCTGGTCGCCGCGGCGCCGCCGGCGCCGCCGGCGGGAGGTGACGCCCTCTTCCAGGAGTGCGGACCCTTCGTCGCCCTCCGCTTCGGCGTCTTCGCCGGCGTCGCCGTCAGTGGCAGCCTCCGCGGCGCGGTCTTCGCTACGGCCGCGGCTGCGGCGGCCACGGCTGCGGCGCCTGCGGCGGCCGGCTGAATCGTCGGTGTCGTCGTCCTCGGCGTCGTCCTCTTCCACTTCCTCGGGGACGGCCGGGGCCGGGCGCACGACAGTGCTCAGGTCGGGGGCCTGGAACAGTACGGAAGTAGGGGAAGCCGGTTCCAGGAACAACGAGGCGAAGGGGCTGGCAGCCTCCTTTGCAGGCTCCTCCGTCTCGGTTGCTTGCCCGGCCACTTGCTGTTGCGGCGCGTCGCTTGCGGCGGCAGTGTCCGACGGCGCCTGGGCAGCGTCCGACGGCGCCTGGGCGGTGTCCGCAGCTGCGGGCGCCTCTTCGGGCGCTGCCTCAGGTGTTTGCTCCGCGGCAGGTGCTGCGACGGTGTCTTCCGCTCCGCCGGCAGCCGCCTCCGGCTGCGCGGAAACAGTTTCCGCCGGCGCAGCTTCCGCAGCCGGCTCTGCTGCTGCAGCCCCGGCTGCCGGGGCAGCGGCCTTCCTGGTGGCAACCCGACGGCGGCGGACGGTCTTCTCTTCCGCTTCCGGCGCGGCAGGCGCGCCCTCGGCGGCATCAGCCGAAGCGGCTGCGGTCTCTGCGGCGTCGCCGGCGAACACGGGGAGGGGCTCCGCGGCGTCTACCTTCTTGCGTGCACGGGTCCGGCGGGCCGGTGCCTTGGTTTCCTCCGCCGCAGCCTCGACATTCTCCGCGGTGGCGGCGTCGGCCGGGACAGTGGCGCCGCCGTCGTCGGTTTTCGGTGCCGCCTTGCGGCGGGTCCTCTTGGGTGCAACGGCGGGCTCTGTGGCCGTCGTTTCGCCGTTAACAGCCAAGTCTTGCTCGTTTTCCATATGCAGCTACACTCCTGCCCCTGACGTACCGCCACATCCGGCACCCATTGGGGCACATATTGTCAAAACCCGCAGGCGTTGACAGAAGTCAAGTGGATACTCCCAGGTTCGCACCGGCATTGGGGTGCGGCAGCCCGTGGGAGCCGGGGGACGTCCTGAAACCCGTTGTTCTACGCGCCACAACCAGGTGCCGTCCAATGGAGTCGCGGGAGTGCTGTCAGCCTTCGAAGCCTGCCCTGCTCATCATTGGCGGTCTTGAGAACAGTCCACCGGACCGGAGTCCGAATGTGGATCGGCTTCCAGCCAGGTTCATTCTCTCACATCCGGACGAAATCACGGCGGAGGCGGAGGCTGCGGACCTTTTTCCTGGGAGTGGCATCCAGCCCGCGGCGTTACAATCGGGCAAGGAGCACCGGACGAAAAGGACCCATACCAATGCCCAGCATCTCCCCCGCCAGCGGCACCGAAGCCCCGGACCGGACCACCGGCCCGGACACCAGTTCCGCAGCCGTGCCCTTCATGGCCCGCAACCGGCCTTTCGGCTGGCTGCTGGTGATCACGGGGGCCGTCGGCTGGCTGGCCTCCGGGACCCTGGTCCTGGAAAAGCTTGCCGTGCTCCAGGACCCGAACCACACCACCGTGTGCGACGTCAATCCCTGGATTTCCTGTGGGGATGTGATGAAGACCTGGCAGAGCTCCCTGTTCGGCTTCCCCAACATGTTTATCGGGATCGTGGCGTTCGCCGTCATCATCACCGTTGGCATGGCACTGCTGTCCGGCGCCACCTTTGCCCGGTGGTTCTGGGTGGGCCTACAGACGGGCGTCACCCTGGGCTTCGCCTTCGTGGTGTGGCTGTGGTCGCAGGCGCTCTACGACATCCACATCCTGTGCCCCTTCTGCATGATCGTCTGGGCCGCCATGATCCCCCTCTTCATCTGGGTCACCATCCGGAATATCAGCGCAGGCATCATCCCGCTCCGCTCCGGCGCAGCACGTGTTGTGGCTGATTCCGGCTGGATCATCGTGGCCCTGCTCTACGTGGCCGTCGCCGCCAGCATCTTCTTCGCGTTCATCCAGGTGTTCGCGGGAACGTCAGGATTCTAGGCGCATTAACGGCAAAGGGAAGGCCGGTGTTCGTCAGAACACCGGCCTTCCCTTTTGCTTCGTTCAGGTCGCCTAGAACCAGATCTTGATCTCGCGCTCGGCTGAATCTGTGGAGTCGGAGCCGTGCACCAGGTTCTGCTGGACCTTCAGGCCCCAGTCGCGGCCGAAGTCGCCGCGGATGGTGCCCGGGGCCGCCGTCGTAGGATCGGTGGTGCCGGCCAGCGAGCGGAAGCCCTCGATGACGCGGTGGCCCTCGAAGATGGCCGCCACCACGGGTCCGCTGAGCATGAACTCCACCAGCGGCTCGTAGAACGGCTTGCCAATGTGCTCCTCGTAGTGCTGCTCGAGCAGTTCGCGGGTGGCTTCCACCTTCTTCAGTTCAGCAAGGGTGTATCCCTTGGCTTCGACGCGGGCCAGGATGGCACCGGTGAGGTTACGGGCGACGCCGTCGGGCTTGATCAGGACGAGGGTGCGCTCAGTGGTCACAACTGCTCCAATGCGTTGGTGGGGTTTCGGGACAAGTCTACGGGGACCCGCCGGCAGGATCCGGCCGGTTTAGGGGGTTTGCGGCTGGCCGGGACCGGCGGCCTGGTCCGGGTGGGCTGCTTCCCACTCGGCCTGCTCACGCTCGCGCTGGGCAGCTTCGCGGTCCAGCCGGATGCCGGTCCTGATTCCGTACCACCAAGCCAGTGCGAAGAGGGCCCCCACCAGGAACATGGCGGGTTCGAAGATGCCGGTCAGGACCAGCACGATCTGCAGGATCCAGCCGAGGCCGACGCCCCAGGGCTTTGTCAGGACAGCGCAGGCCAGGACCATGACCACGCTCAGGCCGATGCCGACGCCCAGGATCAGCGCCGGCGGAAACTCGCCGCGTCGCAGGCCAAAGACCGCCAGGGTGGCGAAGAACATCACGAATGCTTCCAGGAGCAGCACCGTGGAGGCGAACATGACCTTGGTGGAGCGGCGCTTCCGGGGCATGCCCGGCCGCCACTCCCGCTGGGCCTTGGTGAGCCTGGCCATTCCTATGCCTCCGTCTTTCCGAGCAGGATCCGGGCTTCCGCAACCAGCGTGATGGAACCGGTCACCAAGACGCCGCCGGAGAGGTCGTCATTGGCTTCGGCCCGCTCCACGGCCCATTCAAGGGCGTCGTCAAGCTTCTCGGCGATGTGCACGTTGTCCTCGCCGAAGCCGAGGTCAACGGCAAGTTCGGCGAGTTCGGCGGCCGGAACGGCGCGCGGCGAGTTCGACTGCGTGAAGCAGTATTCCTCGGCAATGCCACCCAGGGATTCCTTGAGCTCGCGCAGGATCTCCTCGGCGTCCTTTTCCTTGAGCACGCCCACCACTGGAACAAGGCGGGTGAACGTGAAGGCCTCCTGCAGTGCGGCGGCTGACGCCTTGATGCCGTCCGGGTTGTGGGCGGCGTCGACGATGATGGTGGGCGCGGTACGCACCACTTCCAGCCGACCGGGGGACGTCACCCCGGCGAAGCCCTCCTGCAGCACTTCGAAGTTGAGTTCCTTTTCGCCGCCGAAGAACGCCTCCAGCGCGGCCACCGCCACGGCGGCGTTCTGGGCCTGGTGGGCACCGTGCAGGGGCACCAGGAGGTCCGGGTACCGGCCGGCGATGCCTTGGATGGTGACCATCTGGCCGCCGACCGCCACGGTCCGGGACTCGACGCCGAACTCCACGCCCTCGAAGCGGAACGGCACGCCCACTTCCTTGGCTTTCTCGAGGAGCACCTGCGCGGCGTCCAGCGGCTGCGCTGCGCTCACCAGGTAACCGCCCGGCTTGATGATGCCGGCCTTTTCCAGGGCGATGTCCCCGGGGGTGTCCCCCAGCAGGTCGGTGTGGTCCAGCGAAATCGGGGTGATGACCGAGACCTGGCCGTCGCCCACGTTCGTGGCGTCGGTGATGCCGCCAAGGCCCACCTCGATAATGGCCACGTTGACCGGCTGGTCCGCGAAGACGGCGAAGCCCAGGATGGTGAGGCACTCGAAGTACGTGAGGCGCGGCTGCCCCTCCGCTTCCAGTTCCGCGTCCACGATCTGCAGGTAGGGACGGATCTCATCCCAGATCCGGACGAACGTCTCGTCAGGGACCGGATGGCCGTCGATGCTGATCCGCTCGGTGACTTTGGACAGGTGCGGGCTGGTGTAGCGGCCGGTGCTCAGCCCGTGGGCGCGGAGGACGGCTTCGATCATGCGGGAGGTGGAGGTCTTGCCGTTGGTGCCCGTCACGTGAATGATCGGGTACGCCTTGTTGGGCTCACCCAGCACCTCCATGGCCCGGAAGAGCGGAGCCAGCCGGGGTTCCATCTTGTTTTCCGGTGCCCGGCCGAGCAGTTCGGCGTAGACACTTTCCACTGAGAAGTGATCGGTCATGTCCTAGGCCTCCACTTTTTCGACGGCGACGGCGGGCTCGGCCAGGTCGGCAGGCTCCGCGGCGAGGTCCACGGTCAGTGTTTCACCTTTGACCAGCTCCGCGTTCGCCAGCAGGGCGTCCACCACGTTTTGGGCTGCCGTCACCGTTGTGCGGATCCGGTCGCTGACGTTGAGTCCGGCGTCCTTACGGGCCTGCTGGATGGCGCGGACCATGTCGCGTGCCAGGCCTTCGGCTTCGAGCTCCGGGGTGACCTCAGTGTTGAGGACCACGAAGCCGCCGCCCGGAAGCACCGCCACGGAGGCCGATCCGCCGTCGGATTCCGCCACGACGGTTTCCAGCGTGTACTCCTGGGGTTCCAGCTGGAGCCCGCCCGCGGTCACCACGCCGGCGTCATCCACGGACCAGTCACCGGACTTGGAGCCCTTGATGGCCACCTGGACGTTCTTGCCCAGGCGGGGGCCGGCAGCGCGGGCGTTGACCACCAGCTTCTGCTGGATGCCGAACTCCTCGGGGGAGGCAGTGGCGGCGTCCAGCAGCCGGACCGAGCGGAGGTTGAGTTCGTCCGCGACGACGGCGGCGAAGCCTTCCAGCGCATCGGCCCCGGGTGCCACCACGGTGAGTTCCTGGAGTGGCAGGCGGACACGCAGGTTCGCTGCCTTCCGCAGGGAGGAACCGGTGGAGCAGATCTGCTGCACCCGGTCCATGGCCTCGACCAGGTCCGGGTTGGCCGGGAACTGTGCGGCGTCGGGCCAGTCAGCCAGGTGCACGGAGCGGCCGCCGGTGAGACCCCGCCAGATTTCTTCCGTCACCAGCGGCAGCAGCGACGCCGCCGCACGTGAGACAGCCTCCAGGGCGGTGTACAGGGCGTCGAAGGCGTCCCGGTCCTCGTCGAAGAAGCGCTGGCGGCTGCGGCGGACGTACCAGTTGGTCAGCATGTCCAGGTAGCCGCGGAGCTCGTCGCACGCGCCGGAGATGTCGTAGGTGTCCAGCTGCCCGGTCATGTTCCGCACCAGTTCGCCGGTGTTGGCGAGCAGGTACTGGTCCAGGGTGTCCGTGTACCCGTCGTAGCGCAGCTGCGCGTCATAGCCGGCGCCGCCGTTGGCGGCATTGGTGTAGAGCGTGAAGAAGCTGTACACGTTCCAGAGCGGCAGGATGACCTGCCGGACGCCGTCGCGGATGCCCTGCTCGGTGACGATCAGGTTGCCGCCGCGCAGGATGGGGCTGGACATCAGGAACCAGCGCATGGCGTCGGATCCGTCGCGGTCCAGCACTTCGGACACGTCCGGGTAGTTGCGCAGACTCTTGGACATCTTCTGCCCGTCGGAGCCGAGCACGATGCCGTGGCTGATGACGTTGCGGAACGCCGGCCGGTCGAACAGGGCCGTCGAAAGGATGTGCAGCATGTAGAACCAGCCGCGGGTTTGCCCGATGTACTCCACGATGAAGTCTGCCGGGTTGTGGGTGTCGAACCAGGCTTCGTTCTGGAACGGGTAATGCACCTGGCCGTAGGGCATGGAGCCGGAGTCGAACCAGACGTCCAGGACGTCCTCCACCCGGCGCATCACGGACCGGCCTTCTTCGGGCGTGCGCGGGTCGTCCGGGTTGGGCCGGGTCAGTTCGTCGATGAACGGACGGTGCAGGTCCACCTGGCCGTCCTGGTTCAGCGGCAGCCGGCCGAAGTCGGCCTCGATTTCCGCCAGCGAGCCGTAGACGTCGGTGCGGGGGTATTCGGGGTCGCTGGACTGCCACACCGGGATGGGGCTGCCCCAGTATCGGTTCCGGCTGATGGACCAGTCGCGGGCGTTTTCCAGCCACTTGCCGAACTGGCCGTCCTTGACGTTGCCGGGGATCCAGTTGATCTCCTGGTTCAGTTCGGACATCCGGTCCTTGAACTTGGTGACCTCCACGTACCAGGAGGAGACGGCGCGGTAGATCAGCGGGTTGCGACACCGCCAGCAGTGCGGGTAGCTGTGCTCGTAGCTTGCCTGCTTGACGAGCCGGCCCTGGGCGCGCAGGACCTGGGTGATGGGTTTGTTGGCCTCGAACACCTGCAGGCCCACAATGTCGTGGAGGTCGCCGTGCTTGAACAGAGGCAGGAATTTGGCGCCTTCATCCACGGAGAGGATGACCGGGATCCCGGCTTCCTCGCAGACCTTCTGGTCGTCCTCGCCGTAGGCGGGGCCTGGTGCACGATGCCCGTGCCGTCGGTGGTGGTGACGTAATCGGCCACCAGGAAACGCCAGGCGTTCTCCATGCCGTACTTTTCGTTGTCGGCAAAGTCATGCCACAGCGGCTCGTAGGCCAGGCCCTCCAGTTCGGCACCGGTGTGCGTGGACACGACGGCGGCCTGGGCCGCTTCGAAGTCGTCGTAGCCCAGGTCCTTGGCATAGCTGCCCACCAGGTCGGCGGCCAGCAGGAAGCTGCCGGTGACGGGCGCGTCGGCGGATGCGGCCTTGATGCCGTTGGGACCGGCCGGCAGCACGGCGTAGGTGATGGCAGGCCCGACGGCGAGCGCGGCGTTGGTCGGCAGGGTCCAGGGCGTGGTGGTCCAGGCGAGCGCCTGGACGCCGGCAAGCTTCTGCGACAGCTCCGACTGTCCGGCGGTGATGGGGAACGTGACCGTGACGGTCTGGTCCTGCCGGTTCTTGTAGACGTCGTCGTCCATCCGGAGCTCGTGGTTGGACAGCGGCGTCTCGTCCTTCCAGCAGTAGGGAAGCACGCGGTAGCCGTTGTAGGTCAGGCCTTTCTCGTGCAGCTGCTTGAAAGCCCAGAGGACGGACTCCATGTACTCGACGTTGAGCGTTTTGTAGTCGTTGTCGAAGTCAACCCAGCGTGCCTGGCGGGTGACGTAGCTGCGCCATTCGTCGGCGTATTTCATGACGGATGCCCGGCAGGCGTCATTGAACTTGTCGATGCCCATGGCTTCGATCTGGGTCTTGTCCGTCATGCCCAGCTGCTTCATGGCTTCCAGTTCGGCGGGCAGCCCGTGGGTGTCCCAGCCGAAGCGGCGCTCAACGCGCTTGCCGCGCTGGGTCTGGTACCGGCCCACCAGGTCCTTGGCGTAGCCGGTGAGGAGGTGGCCGTAGTGCGGCAGGCCGTTGGCGAAGGGCGGGCCGTCGTAGAACACGAACTCGTTGCTGCCGGGTTCACCGCCGGGGGCGTCGGCGCTGCGCTGGTCGATGCTGGCCTGGAAGGTGCCGTCCTGGTCCCAGTACTTCAGGATGCGCTCTTCGATCTCCGGGAACTTCACGGAGGCGGACACAGCGGCACCGCCGCCGGACGACGCGCTGGTGGAAGTACTGGCCGAGGCCTTGGGGTAATACGTCATGTCGACATCCTGGGTTGAGCTTGGCGAACTGCCGGCTTGCGCCTTCTGTTCCGTTCAGGATGCGAGGACGGTTTCCGTGTTGTCCGCCGGACTCCACGCTCACCGCGGTACCACCTCACTTACCGCGTTGCGTGCTCCGGAAGGAACGTACGCGACGACGGCCACTCATTACTGCTGTGACGGGCTTACCCGTCCGGTTCTACTGGCGCGTGCCGGGATGCCAGGTTCGACAAGCCAGTCCGCGTGTTCTTCCGGAAGCTCACCGGTGATTGCCGGGTCATAGCCGGTTTCGATTCTACTATCCATCAGGCGCAGGTTTCCATTCAGCCCGCCCGCTTCCCGCCGGCAGTCCCTACAATCGGAGGCATGACTGACGCGGCCCCGGTCCCGCCCACCCGGCGTCGTCGCGCCCGGGCCTTCCGCTGGGCCTCGGCAGCCTCCGTCGCTCCCGTGGCGCTGATTGGCCTGCTGCGCGCCATTCCCGCTGACTGGCCCGTGATGGCCGTCCAACTGCTGGCCTTTGTTCCCTGGTTCACGGTGCCGGCCGCCGTCGCGCTTCTGCTGTCCATTGCCGCGCGCAGCAGGCCGCTGCAGCTGGTGGCCGCGGCGCTTCTCGGTGTCCAGGTATTGTGGCTCTTTCCCCCGGCGGCCGCTTCGCCTGAAACAGCGCACGCGGGCCAGCCGGTGGTGGAGGTGAAAGCCATGGCCATCAATGCCGGGCTGGGCCAGGCGGACGCCGCCGGCATCGTGGACCTGGTGCAGGAACACCAGGTGGACCTGCTGGTGGTGGCGGAATACACCCAGGAACTGGCGGACAGGTTGTCTGCGGCCGGCTTGCCTCGCCTGCTCCCCCACCAGGTGGCGCATCCCAGGGCCAGGGCCGCCGGCGCTGCCGTCTTCTCCTCGTTGTCGCTCCGGGAGGTGGGGATGGTGCCCGACAGCCCGTTCAGGATGCCCGTGGTCAGCGTCGACCTGTCGGCTGCCGGGCAGGAAGCGGCCCTGCGGGTAGTCGCCGTCCATACACTCGCGCCCGTCAATGACGGCCTCGCTCAATGGCGCAGTGACCTCGCAGCATTGGACCGGATTGACGCCGGAGCCGGGCCGCTCCTGCTGGCGGGCGATTTCAACGCCACCCTCGACCACCGGGAGTTCCGGGACCTGCTGGCGGGGACAGCCGGACGAGGCCGCTGGTGGATGTTTCCGCAGCCGCCGGAAGCCGGCTGGTCCCCACCTGGCCGATGCGCGGCTACTACCTTCCCGGGGTGACGCTGGACCATCTGGTCACGAGCCCGGACATCACGGGGTCTGGCTACTCGGTCCGCCGGGTTGCGGGCACGGACCACGCTGCCGTCCTGGCGGTGCTGGAGATCCGGCTGTCGTAGGCCTGGTCCTGCGGCCCCCGGGCTAGCCCTTGCGGATGAGCTTGTAGTTGGAGGCCTGGGCCACCGGCCGGATGACGATCTGGTCCAGGTTGACGTGGTGCGGGGCGCTGACGGCGTACCGGACGACGTCCGCAACGTCCCCGGCCGTCAGGGGCTTCTCCACTCCCTGGTAGACCTTGTCGGCCGCCTGCCGGTTCCCGAGCCTGTTGAGGGCGAACTCCTCGGTGTGGACCAGTCCAGGCGCAACATCGATGACGCGGATGTTGTGTTCGGCTTCTTCCAGCCGCAGCGCCTCGGTCATGGCACGCTGGGCGTATTTGGCGGCGTTGTAGCCTCCGCCGCCTTCGTACGCGGCAAGGCCGGCGGTGGAGGTGAGGTTCAGCACCGTTCCTTCCCCGTGGGCGCGCAGCATGGGCAGGAAGGAGCGCGTCAGTTTCATGGTGCCCAGGACGTTCACCCGGTACATCCAGTCCCAGTCCTCCGTGCTGGCGTCCGCGATCCGGTCGGCGCCCCTGGCGCCACCGGCAATGTTGACCAGGGTGTCGATGCCGCCCGCTTCGGTGACCCGGCTCAGCAGGCGGGACACGTCGTCGTCCGCGGAAATATCGGCGGGAATGGCGGTTGCCCCGGTTTCGGCCGCCAGCGCCTCGAGCCGGTCCGCCCGGCGGGCCACGGCGAAGACTGTCCATCCGCCGGATGCCAGGGCGCGCACCGTGGCTTCCCCGATCCCGCTGCTCGCGCCGGTCACCAAAGCTGCTTTCTTGTGCACATCGTCAGTCATGGCACCACCCTAGCCGCCTGCCGCCACGAACCTGGCCCGGGGCAACACCGCTTCAGGTCAGTCCGGGTCAGAGGCGAGATAGCCACCAGGACCCGGTATCCGTCGTCGTCCGCCGGCGGATCGTAGATCCGTTTTACGGCGAAGCCGGCTCCTTTGGCACCCATGGGCGGCATGCTACTCCCCCGCGGTTCTGTGCGAAGCAACGGAGCATGAAAGAATTGCCCAATGGCTGAAGACACGCAGGGTACAGACACGCCCATCACCGCCCCCATCAACGTTCCGGACAAGCCGGCCCTCGAGGGCCTCGAAGCTGCCCTGACGCAGCGCTGGCTGGCCGAGGGAACCTACAAGTTCGACCCCGACACCACCCGGGAACAGGTCTACTCGATCGACACTCCCCCGCCCACCGCTTCGGGGTCGCTGCATGTGGGGCACATGTTCTCCTACACCCAGACCGACGTGCTGGCACGCTACCAGCGCATGACCGGCAAGAACGTCTTCTACCCCATGGGCTGGGACGACAACGGCCTGCCCACCGAACGCCGGGTGCAGAACTACTACGGCGTCCGTTGCGACCCCGCCATCCCCTACAACCCGGACTACCGCCCGCCGGCCCAGCCGGCCAAGAACCAGCGGGACTTCGACGTTGTCTCCCGCCGGAACTTCATCGAACTGTGTGAAGAGCTGGCAGTCGAGGACGAGAAGGTCTTTGAGAACCTGTTCCAGACACTCGGCCTGTCGGTTGACTGGAAACTGACGTACCGGACCATCGACGACAATTCGCGCGCCGCCTCCCAGCGCGCCTTCCTGGCCAACCTCGCTGCCGGCGACGCCTACATGGCCGAGGCGCCCACACTGTGGGACATCACCTTCCGGACCGCAGTGGCGCAGGCCGAACTCGAAGACCGCGAAGTGCCCGGCGCCTACTACCGCTACCCCTTCTTCACCGAGGACGGGAGAAGATCTACATCGAGACCACCCGTCCGGAGCTGCTGGCTGCCTGCGCGGCGCTGGTGGCCAACCCCGACGACGAACGGTACCAGCCGCTGTTCGGCAAGAAGGTGACCTCCCCCGTATTCGGCGTCGAGGTCGAGGTCAAGGCGCACCCGCTCGCGAAGGCGGACAAGGGCTCCGGCATCGCCATGGTGTGCACCTTCGGCGACCTGACGGACGTTACCTGGTGGCGCGAACTGCAGCTGCCCACCCGCGCGATCGTGGGCCGCGACGGCCGGATCGTCGGGGAAACCCCGGAGTGGATCACCACCGACGCCGGCCGTGAGGCCTTTGCGAAGATCGCCGGCAAGACGGTCTTCAGCGCCAAGGAAGGCGTGGTGGAGCTCCTGGCCGCCGCTGACCTCCTGGAGGGTGAGCCGAAGAAGATCATGCACCCGGTGAACTTCTACGAGAAGGGCGACAAGCCGCTCGAGGTTGTCACCTCCCGGCAGTGGTACATCCGCAACGGCGGCCGCGACGAGGACCGCCGCGAGCGGCTGATTGCGCGCGGCCACGAGATCGACTTCCACCCCTCCTTCATGCGCTCACGCTACGAGAACTGGATCTCGGGGCTCAACGGCGACTGGCTGGTCTCCCGGCAGCGCTTCTTCGGCGTGCCCATCCCCGTCTGGTACCCGCTGGACAGTGACGGCAACCCGAACTATGACGCACCCATCGTTCCCTCGGATGAGCAGCTCCCGGTGGACCCGATGGCAGACGCCGCCCCGGGCTACGAGGAATCCCAGCGCGACGTGCCGGGCGGCTTCACCGGTGACGCCGACATCTTCGACACCTGGGCCACGTCCTCGCTGACTCCGCAGATTGTGGGCGGCTGGAGCCGCGACGAGGAGCTCTTTGCCAAGGTCTACCCGTTCGACCTGCGCCCGCAGGGCCACGACATCATCCGGACCTGGCTCTTCTCCTCGGTGGTGCGTGCCGATGCACTGCAGAAGAACGCGCCGTGGAAGCACGCGGCGATCTCCGGCTGGATCCTGGACCCGGACCGCAAGAAGATGTCCAAGTCCAAGGGCAACGTGGTGGTTCCCACCGACGTCCTGGACGAGTACGGTTCCGATGCCGTCCGTTACTGGGCGGCCTCCGCCCGCTTGGGTGCGGACACCGCGTACGAGATTGCGCAGATGAAGATCGGCCGCCGCCTGGCCATCAAGCTGCTCAACGCTTCCAAGTTCGTCCTCAACCTCGGGGCCACGGAAAACTCGGTGCTTCGCACGGACCTGTCCGTGCTCACCAACCCTCTGGACCGTGCATTGCTGGCCCAGCTCGGCGAGGTAGTGCGGGAGTCCACCAAGGCGTTCAACAACTACGACTACGCCCGGGCGCTGCAGATCACCGAGAGCTTCTTCTGGCAGTTCACGGACGACTACGTCGAACTCATCAAGGACCGCGCTTACGGCGCGGCCGGCGAAGCAGAGCAGGCTTCGGTGCTGGCGGCCCTGGCCACCACCCTGGACACCCTGCTGCGGCTGTTCGCCCCGTTCCTGCCCTTCGCCACCGAAGAGGTGTGGAGCTGGTGGCGCAGCGGCTCGGTCCACCGCGCCGAATGGCCCGCGGGACTGGAAGTTCCCGGCGGGGACACCACCATGCTGGCCACGGTGGGACTCGCACTCAGCGGTGTCCGCAAGGCCAAGTCCGAGGCGAAGGTCAAGCAGCGCACCGAGGTGCTGTCCGCGACCATCACGGCGCCTGAAGCACTGACCGCTCAGTTGCAGGCCGGCCTGTCCGACCTGAAGGCGGCGTCCAACGCCCGGGACATCACCCTGGTGGCGGCCGACGGTGAGCTTACGGTCAGCGGCGTGGACCTTGCCGTTACGGACGAGCCCGCCAAGGCCTAAGGCCGGGTTTTAAGGCCTGGGTCCGGATTCCGGACAAAGGGGAAGCCCCATCAGCGTTTTGCCGTTGGTGGGGCTTCGACTTTTCGGCCATCTGGTGACGACTTGATGGTCTGGCAGGATCCTGGGAAATTTCAGGTCTTCCTACCACGTCACTGGTAGCTTGTATCTGGCTTTGCCGATGGCTGCGTCAGATACATATCACTGAATCTTCGGTTCCTGCGTCCCGCTTCTTTCGAAGTGGGTAAGAACCATTGTTGTCCCGGCCGGGGGCATGCGCAAGGGCCCCGGGAGAACTACAAACGAGTAGTTTTCCCGAGGCCCTTTTCGCTGCCGGAGACCAACGGTTCAGTCGAATTCCGGACGCTCCGTGCGGCTGCGCTTGAGCTCGAAGAAGTGCGGGTAGCCGGCCAGGACGGTGGTGGCGTCCCAGAGCCTGCCGGCCTCCTCGCCCCGTGGAATGCGGGTCAGGACAGGGCCAAAGAATGCGGTGCCGTTGAAGGCCACCACGGGGGTTCCCACGTCCTGGCCCACCAGCGAAATGCCTTCCTCGTGGCTGGCGCGGAGCTGCGCGTCGTAGGCGTCGGTGGAGGCCGCTTCGGCCAAAGACGCGGGCAGCCCGCATTCCGCCAGCGCCTTGGTGATGACGAGGCCGCGGTCCTTTTCGCCGCCGTCGTGGATCAGGGTGCCCATGGCGTCGTACAGGCCCTTAACGGTCTCCTGCCCGTGCTCCTGCTGGGCGGCGATGATGACGCGGACCAAGCCCCAGGCGTTGTCCATGGATTCCCGGTAGGACGGCTCCAGGTCGCGGCCCTCATTGAGCACGGCGAGGCTCATGACGTGCCACACCGTTTCGATGTCACGGACGCCCTCGACTTCCCCGATCCACCGGGAGGTGATCCAGGCGAAGGGGCACAGCGGATCGAACCAGAAGTCGGCCTTGTTCTTGACGGTTTCAGGCATAGCAGGTCCTTCGGGTGGTGGCGGCTGCCCGCGCGGCAGCCACGGCTGGCAGGTGTTGCGGATCGGGCGGGGCGTCAGGCAGACTTACGCCGCTTGGCCGCGTGCGGAATCATGGTGGGTTCGGCACCCTTCAGCACAACGTCCGCGGTGATGACCACGCTGGCCACGTCCTCGCGGCTCGGAAGGTCGAACATGACCGGCAGCAGGACTTCCTCCAGGATCGCCCGCAGGCCCCGGGCACCGGTGCCGCGTTCGAGCGCCTGGTCGGCGATGGCGTCCAGCGCGGCGTCGTCAAAGACGAGTTCCACACCATCAATCTGGAACATCTTCTGGTACTGCTTGACCAGGGCGTTCTTCGGCGTGGAGAGGATCTGGATCAATGCCTCGCGGTCCAGGTTGGACACCGTGGTGATCACGGGGAGGCGGCCGATGAATTCAGGAATCAGGCCGAACTTGAGCAGGTCCTCGGGCATGACCTCGCCGTAGGAGTCCACCTTTTTGCTGGCTTCGTTGAGCGGTGCACCGAACCCGATCCCCTTGCGCCCGGACCGGGAGCCGATGATCTCTTCCAGGCCTGCGAACGCGCCGGCCACGATGAACAGCACGTTGGTGGTGTCGATCTGGATGAATTCCTGGTGCGGGTGCTTCCGGCCTCCCTGCGGCGGTACCGAGGCGACCGTGCCCTCGAGGATCTTCAGGAGTGCCTGCTGCACGCCTTCACCGGAAACGTCGCGGGTGATGGAAGGGTTTTCGCTCTTGCGGGAGATTTTGTCGATCTCGTCGATGTAGATAATGCCCTGTTCGGCCTTCTTGACATCGTAGTCCGCCGCTTGGATGAGCTTGAGGAGTATGTTCTCCACGTCCTCGCCCACGTAGCCGGCCTCGGTCAGGGCGGTGGCGTCGGCCACGGCGAACGGCACGTTCAGACGCCGGGCGAGGGTCTGGGCCAGGTAGGTCTTGCCGCAGCCGGTGGGGCCGATGAGCAGGATGTTGGACTTGGCGATCTCGACGTCGTCATGGTGTCCGCCGTCGGCCAGACTTCCGGACTTGGGTGCGTGCCCGGCCTGGATGCGCTTGTAATGGTTGTAGACGGCGACGGCGAGGGAACGCTTGGCAGGCTCCTGGCCGATCACGTATTCCTGCAGGAAGTCGAAGATTTCGCGGGGCTTGGGCAGTTCGAAGCTGCCCAGGTCGGCGACTTCCGCGAGTTCCTCTTCGATGATTTCGTTGCACAGTTCAATGCACTCATCGCAGATGTACACCCCGGGCCCGGCAATGAGCTTGCGCACCTGCTTCTGGCTCTTTCCGCAGAAAGAGCACTTCAGCAGATCCGTGCTCTCGCCAATCCGAGCCATATGTGAACCCCTTAGTATCTTGCTGCCGAGCAGCCTTGCACGGTCGCTGGAATCATCACCAGCCTGCGAGGACCGGTTTGTGACAACATCCACTCTAGGTCACATTGGCTCCCAAGGGTGGAAGGAAAAGGCCGGTGGGGCCAAATGAACTGGCCCGCACCGGCGCTTTACGTACTGCTACCTCGTAATTGCCTGAGGCTTGATCTTGCGTGAGTCCAGGACCTGGTCGATCAGGCCGTAAGCCTGGGCCTCGTCCGCGGTGAGGATCTTGTCACGCTCGATATCGTTGTTGACCTGCTCGGACGTCCGGCCGGAGTGGCGGGCCAGGGTGTCCTCGAGCCAGGACCGCATGCGCATGACTTCAGCGGCCTGGATCTCGAGGTCCGAGGCCTGTCCGCCCTGGCCGCCGGAAAGGGCGGGCTGGTGGATCAGGACGCGGGCGTTGGGGAGGGCCAGGCGCTTACCCGGGGTTCCGGCCGCGAGGAGGACTGCTGCGGCGCTGGCAGCCTGCCCAGGCAGACGGTCTGGATTTCCGGGCGGATGTACTGCATGGTGTCGTAGATCGCCGTCATGGCGGTGAAGGAGCCGCCGGGCGAGTTGATGTACAGGGTGATGTCGCGGTCCGGGTCGGTAGACTCAAGGACCAGTAGCTGGGCCATGATGTCGTCCGCCGAGGCGTCGTCCACCTGCACGCCCAGGAAGATGATGCGGTCCTCGAACAGCTTGGTGTAGGGGTCCTGGCGCTTGAAGCCGTAAGGGGTGCGCTCCTCGAACTGGGGCAGGACGTAGCGGCTGGACGGAAGATTACCGGCGGACCACCCGAAGTTGTAGTTCATTTTCTGTTGCTCCTGATCTGAGTGTTCGTGGTGCCGGTTTAGTTCTCGGATGCCGGCTGGCTGCCGGAGCCGTTCGACGTTCCGCCGCCGCCGGAGACGGAGCCGGCGTGGGCGGCGATCTTATCGAAGAAGCCGTACTCGAGCGCTTCGGTGGCGGTGAACCACTTGTCGCGGTCGTTGTCCTTGAGGATGGTTTCCACGGTCTGGCCGGTCTGCTCGGCGGTCAGTTCCGCCATGACCTTCTTCATGTGGAGGATCAGTTCCGCCTGGATCTTGATGTCCGACGCGGTGCCGCCGATGCCGCCGGACGGCTGGTGCATCAGGACGCGGGCGTTGGGGGTGGCGTAGCGCTTGCCCTTGGTGCCCGAGGACAGCAGGAACTGTCCCATGGAGGCAGCCAGGCCGGTGGCGACGGTGACGACGTCGTTGGGGATGAACTGCATGGTGTCGTAGATGGCCATGCCGGCCGTCACGGAGCCGCCCGGGGAGTTGATGTACAGGTAGATGTCCTTGTCCGGGTTTTCGGCGGACAGCAGGAGCAGCTGGGAGCAGATTGCGTTGGCGTTGTCATCGCGCACCTCCGAGCCAAGCCAGATGATCCGCTCCTTCAGCAGGCGGTTGTAAATGTAGTTGTCCTGGGCCGCGGGATCGACGGTCGCCATCCGGGGGGGCCTCTGGGTGCTGTGACATGTTTACTTACCTCTCGCTGGTCACGGTGACATCACTGAAAATCACTACTTGGACACTAACCGGTTTCACCGACATTTTGTTCGCGCCCCGACGGCTGTTCGCTGACGGCGCACGCTGGGCGAACCTGATGCGCCGGGACCCGGGCGGAACGCGAACGGCCCCCGGATCCGGTGATCCAGGGCCGTTCATGCGTCGGGAAGAGCTAGGCCTTTGCCTCGGCCTTGTCGTCCTCGGAAGCGGTCTCGGCGGTTTCCGCCTCCACAGCCTCGGCGTCTGCAGCCTCGGCCGCGGGAGCCTCTTCGCCGCCCGGGCGGACGAAGTCGCTGAGGTCAACGGCCTTGCCGTCGGTGTCGGTCACCTCGGCCTGGCCCAGGACAACGGCCAGCGCCTTGCGGCGGCGGACCTCGGAAACCATCATGGGGACCTGGCCGCTCTGATCGATGATCTGGGCGAACTGGTTGGGTCCATGCCGTACTGGCTGGCGGTGGAGACGATGTAGTCGATCAGCTCGTTCTGGCTGACGTTGACTTCTTCCTTCTCGGCGATGGCGTCGAGGATGATCTCGTTCTGGAAGGCACGGGCGGTGTTGGCGCGGACCTCTTCGCGGTGCTCCTCGGTGTCGTGCTCGCCTTCGCCGTGGCCGTTGCCCTCCTTGAAGTGGGCTTCGAGCTGCTCTTCGACGACGGAGTCCGGAACCGGCACCTCGACGAGTTCGACGAGCTTGTCCAGGACCTTGTCGCGGGCCTCGACGCCCTGCTCAACGATCTTGGAGTCGGCGGCCTGCTTGGCCAGGTCCTCGCGGAGTTCGGCCAGGGTGTCGAACTCGGACGCCAGCTGGGCGAAGTCGTCGTTGGCCTCAGGCAGCTCGCGCTCCTTGACGGCCTTGACCACAACCTTGACCTGGGACTCCTGGCCGGCGTGGTCGCCGCCCACCAGGGTGGTGTTGAAGATGGCGTCCTCGTCGGCGCTGAGGCCGGTGACTGCCTCATCGAGGCCTTCGAGCATGGTGCCGGAGCCAACCTGGTAGGACAGGCCGGATGCGGAGTCAACCTCTTCGCCGTCGATGGTGGCGGTGATGTCGATGGTGAGGAAGTCACCGTCGGCAGCCGGGCGGTCAACGGACTTCAGCGTGCCGAAGCGGCCGCGCAGTTCATCCAGGGCCTTGTCCACGTCTTCTTCGGAGGACTCGGCAGCAGCGACCTCAACCTTGATGCCGGCGTAGTCCGGGAGTTCGATCTCGGGACGGACGTCGACCTCGGCAGCGAACTTCAGGCCGCCGTCGGTGGCGGAGGGGTCCGGGACCTCGGTGATTTCAACCTCGGGACGGCTCAGCGGGCGGATGCCGGATTCCTGCACGGCAGCCTGGTACCAGCCGTTGAGGCCTTCGTTGATGGCGGTCTCGAGGACGTAGCCGCGGCCGACGTGCTGGTCGATGAGCTTGGCGGGAACCTTGCCCTTACGGAAGCCAGGGACCTGGATCTGCGAAGCAACAGTCTTGTAAGCCGAGTCGATGCTGGGCTTCAGTTCCTCAAAGGGAACCTCAACGTTGAGCTTGACCCGCGTGGGGGTGAGGTTCTCGACAGCGCTCTTCACGGTCTAAGTACTCCTGGGTTTGTGGGATGGGTTTCTGCAAACGCAATGTTTTTGTCCAGGCCGTGTGGTCCGGGCCGCAGAGTCGGGGTGACAGGATTTGAACCTGCGACTTCCTGCTCCCAAAGCAGGCGCTCTAGCCAAGCTGAGCTACACCCCGTTAGTGCACAGGCAAGTCTACGGTGATACGCGCCGTGTTTGCACATTTGACACGTAGCCCATGGATTAGGTTTAGTTATATCCGGCTTGGACAGCCAGCCCGGAGTTTCCAACTGCTAATGTTGCAGATGGATCTTCCTTCGGGGACGTAGCTTAATGGTAAAGCCTCAGTCTTCCAAACTGATTACGCGGGTTCGATTCCCGTCGTCCCCTCCAAACCAAAAGGATCCCCGACCGGGGGTCCTTTTGCGTTAAGCCGAAAATTGCAGGGCCGTCCTGGGGCACTTTGGCGGCGCGGCTGCCTAAATTCCCGCCGGCGGCCGGCGTGTCCGTGTCAAAGTGCCCCGGGAAGGGCGCCGGCAGGCCCCGCTACTCCTGCTGGCACGTGGGGCACCAGTAGAGATTGCGTCCCGCCAGGTCGGCCATCAACACGACGGTGCGGCAAACCCGGCAGGGCAGGCCGTGCCGCTTGTACACGAAATGGGCGTCCTCCCGGGAGGGGAAGCTGCTGCTTTTGGCCGGGACCGGCAGGCCGGCCGCGGCGGCTTTGGCGGCCGTCGTGCCGTCGAGGGTCCAGTATTTTGGCGGCGTGGTGATGATGCGGCCGTCAGCCACGCCGTCGTTCATGAGGGCGACGACGTCGCGCCACAGCTTGCGCGCGGCAGTGTCCGGCACGGCGGAGCCTGGCAGCCACGGGTGCAGGCGCAGGCGGAACAGCACCTCGGCCCGGTACACATTGCCGATGCCGGCAATGATTTTCTGGTCCATCAGCAGCGCGGCCACGGGTGTCTTGCGGCGCTGCAGGTTCGCGGCAAAGCGTCCGGCGTCGCCACGCCGGTTGCGGAGGGGATCCGGGCCCAGCCTGGCCAGCACTGCATCCGCTTCCGCCGCTGTGATGGTTTCACAGGTTGTAGCGCCGCGAAGGTCCGCCCAGCCGTGGCTGCTGGCGAGCCGGACCCGGACCGCGCCCACCGGGGCGGGCGGCCCGGCATAGGCGGCATCGGCGTCGTCATCCCCGTCCGCAAAGGCTTCCTGCTCCCCCACCCGGCGGGGCGCTCCAATGCTGGAGGCCCCGGTGAAGGTGCGGTCGCCGCCGAAGCTCCAGGCCCCGTAGAGGCCCAGGTGGACGTGCAGGACCAGGGAGTTGTCGAAGTCCAGGAAGAGGTGCTTCCCGTGGGCTTCGGCGGTGAGCAGCGTGGCGCCGTCCAGGAGCGCCGCTCCCCCGCTGAACCTGCCCTGGGGGCTGGACACGGCAAGCCGCCGGCCCGCGAAAACGTCGCCGAACTGGCGGGCCAGGCGCCGGACTGAATGCCCTTCAGGCACTACTCGATGACCTCGCCGGTGGCCTCGTAGGCGGCGATCTTGCCGATCCTGCGGACGTGCCGTTCGTCATTGCTGAAAGGCTCGGCCAGGAAGGCCTCGATGAGCTCCGTGGCTTCCTCCACGGTGTGCTGGCGGCCGCCCACGGCCACCACGTTGGCGTCGTTGTGCTCGCGGGCCAGGGTGGCCGTGGAGTGGTTCCACGCCAGGGCTGCGCGGACGCCCTTGACCTTGTTGGCGGCGATCTGTTCGCCGTTGCCGGAGCCGCCCAGCACAATGCCCAGCGCGTGGACTCCTGCCTGCTGGTCCGCCACCACTGCGAGTGCCGCGTTGATGCAGAAGGACGGGTAGTCGTCCTGCGCGTCGTAGACCTTGGGGCCGTGGTCCACCACTTCGTAGCCCTTGGCGGTCAGGTGGGAACCAGGTGGGCGCTGAGCTCCATGCCCGCGTGGTCGGTGGCGATGTGGACCCGCGGGAAGGCAGGGGTAGAGGTCACGAGCAGAATCCGTTCAGTTGGCGGCGCTGGCGGCCGGGCCGGGAGGAGCCGGCCGGTGGAATGACACGGACAAGGATACTCAGGACTCCGCCGGACCGGGCTGCGGGGGTCCGCCGGCGCGACGGGCCCTGGCGGCCACCCGGGTCAGGACCTCAGCGAGCCGGGCCGCGGAAGCCTGGCTGCCGCTGCTGACGGCCAGGCGCTGGCCGTCAGCCTTGCGCACGACGACGGCGGGTCCGCTGCTGACCAGCATCGCCGCGGTTTCGCCGTGCTTCCGGTAGCCCCACCCGCCATAGTCGGCCGCCCGGACGTCCGCCGCGCTGGCGGCAGTAATGGAGCCTGCCGGGATGTCCATCACCGGCACCACGCCGGCCAGCAGGACTTTCAGGCCGCCGCGGTCCGCCTTGACCCGGGCAAACAGGAACGCTGCGCCGAAGAAGGCCAGGACCACGAGCAGGATGCCAAGCCACGGCACGGCGATGGCGATCAGCGCCGCCGGGAACAGCGAGGCGATGCCGATCATGACGAAGACGGAGCTCCTGGCATGGACCCACAGGCGCATGCTGTCCCGGGTCAGGTCGGGATCGAGCTCCGTGGCGATGGCGGCCTGGAGAGCCCGGTCGTCATCCGGGGACCACTGCTGGTCCGCCTTGTAGACGAAGCCCATGATGATGCCCAGGGACACGGCGGCTCCGCTGCCAAGGGCAAGGACGGTAAGGTCCACCCGCGATTCGCGCGCGTCCGCCAGCCCTGCCTGGCCAACAAGGCCGGCAGCGAGGGCACTGGTGATGAACAGCGTGAGGAATAGCCCGGCGCCCATCATGATCCGCCGCATCACCACGGGCCGTCCCAGCGGCACGGCCTGGCAGAGGACGAGCCAGCCGAACACCACGATCATCAGGGCGCCCACCCCGACGTAGGCGCCGAACGGGGCGAAGGCCGCGCCGCCGTCGTCGGTCCAGCGGATGGCAAGCGGCTCGGGAAGGTCACGCCGCAGCAGGAACGCGCAGAGGACGAACGCGCCGGCCAGGACAACCGGAAACCCGACGGCAAAGCGCAGGGCCTTGGCATCCACCGAATCCAGGAACTTTCCCATGCCTTAACGCTACTCCGCACCGGCCGCTGCCGTGCCTGCGCAGCACGCGGGTGTGATGCGGGCAACGTACCGGGCCGGGCAGTGCAAGAATGATCAGTGCCGGAGCTGGGTACCGCCGTCTCCGCAGCCGCAACTTCTCTGGAGGTCCATTTGCCAGGCATGAACCTGACCCGCGCCGAAGCCCGTGAGCGCGCCGATCTGATCACGGTCGACTCCTATGACATCCACCTGGACCTGACGAGGGGCGGGGAGGTCTTCGGCAGCACCACTGCCGTGAAATTCACGGCAAGGCCCGGATCGTCCACCTTCATCGACGCCGTGACGCGCACCGTGCACAGTGTCACCCTGAACGGGCAGGCCCTCGATCCTGCCGCCGTGGCCGACGGGGTGCGCATCCAGCTGCCGGACCTCCAGGAGCACAACGAGCTCACGGTTGTGGCGGACGCGCCCTACATGAACACCGGCGAGGGCCTGCACCGGTTCGTGGATCCCGTGGACAACGAGGTCTACCTGTACACCCAGTTCGAGGTTCCCGATTCCCGCAGGATGTTCGCCGTCTTCGAGCAGCCGGACCTGAAGGCAACCTTTGCGTTTACCGTCACGGCGCCGTCGCACTGGGACGTCATTTCCAACTCCCCCACTCCCCAGCCGTCCCCCGCAGCGCCCGGCGACGACGGCGGGGCCCGCTCGGTCTGGACGTTCGCCCCCACGCCCCGGCTGTCCTCCTACGTCACAGCCTTGATCGCCGGCCCCTACCAGTCGGTCCGCAGCGAAGTCACAAGTTCCGACGGCCGGGTCATCCCGTTGGGTGTCTTTGCCCGGAAGTCGCTCATGCAGTACCTGGATGCGGACAACATCTTCGAGCTGACCCGGCAGGGGTTTGCGTTCTTCGAGGAACAATTCGGCTGCCCCTACCCCTTCGAAAAGTACGATCAGCTGTTCGTGCCTGAATTCAACGCCGGGGCAATGGAGAACGCGGGTGCCGTCACCATCCTGGAGGGCTACGTCTTCCGCAGCAAGGTCACGGAGGCGCAGGTTGAGCGCCGCGCCATCACCGTCCTGCACGAACTGGCCCACATGTGGTTCGGCGACCTGGTGACCATGCGGTGGTGGAACGACCTGTGGCTCAACGAATCCTTCGCTGAGTACATGTCGCACCTGGCTGCGGTGGAAGCCACCTCCTTCACAAGCGCCTGGACCACGTTCGCCTCGGTGGAGAAGTCCTGGGCGTACCGGCAGGACCAGCTGCCAACCACCCACCCGATCTTCGCCGAAATCAACGACCTGCAGGACGTCGAGGTGAACTTCGACGGCATCACCTACGCCAAGGGCGCGTCCGTCCTCCGCCAGCTGGTGGCCTGGGTGGGGCCGGAGCAGTTCATGGCGGGCGTGCGGGAGTACTTCGCCAAGCATTCCTGGCAGAACACCGAACTGAGCGATTTGATGGTGGAGCTGGAGAAGGCCAGCGGCCGCGACCTTGACGACTGGGGCCGGCAGTGGCTGGAAACCGCCGGCGTGAACACCCTCCGCCCGGAACTGGAAACAGATTCCGAGGGCACCCTGCGGTCCTTCGCAATCGTGCAGTCCGCCGTGGAGGAATGGCCCACCATCCGTCCCCACCGCCTTGCCGTGGGGTTCTACAACCTGAACGGGGCCGGAAAGCTCGAGCGGGTGCACCGTGAGGAGCTGGACGTCGACGGCGAACGCACGGACGTGCCCGGCCTGGTGGGCCTGGCCCGGCCGGACCTGATCCTGGTCAACGACGACGACCTCGCCTACGCCAAGGTGCGGCTGGACCCGAAGTCCCTCGCCACGGCGACGGCGCACCTGAAGGACTTCGCGGCGAGCCTGCCGCGGACCCTGGTCTGGAATTCCGCGTGGGACGCAGCCCGCGACGGCGAAACGCCGGCCCGCAAGTACGTGGAGCTGGTCCTGGCCAACGTGGCGGCCGAGTCCGATTCCTCGGTGATCCTGGTGCAGCTCCGCCAGCTGGCCACCACGCTGAACTTCTACGTGGCGGAGGAACACCGCGCAGCAGCCACCATGGCAGCGGTCGACCGGTTGTGGACGCTGGCGTCCGGGTCCCCGGCGGTTCGGACGCCCAGCTGCAGTTCGTGAAGTCCTTTGCCCTGCTCACCAGCAGCCAGGAGCAGCTGGACAGGGTGGCCGGGCTGCTGGACGGCTCGGCGGTGCTGGAGGGACTGGCCGTGGACCAGGATTTGCGCTGGGAGCTGGTGGCGTCGCTGGTGGCCGGCGGCCGGATGGGGCAGGACGGGATCGACGCCGAACTGCAGCGCGACAACACCTCCAGCGGCCAGAACGCAGCGGCCCTGGCCAAGGCTGCGATCCCCACTCCCGAAGCGAAGGCGGCGGCGTGGGAGTCGATCGTGGTCAAGGGCGAACTGTCCAACGCACTGCAGGGGTCCGCGGTGAGCGGCTTCATGCGCGTCCATGACCGGTCGCTTCTGGAACCGTACGCGGAGAAGTACTTCGAGGCGGTGCCGGGCATCGTCGAGAGCCGGACGCACGCACTGGCCCAGCAGATCGTCGTCGGACTCTACCCGGCGCTGCTGACCACGCAGGCCACCATCGACCGAACGGACGGCTTCCTCGCAGCCCTGCCGTCCGGAAGCGCGGCGCTGCGGCGGATGATGCTGGAAAACCGCGACGGCGTCGCGCGCGCCCTTCGTGCCAGGGCCGCGGATGTGTAGCCGCACGCCGGCCGGAGGTGAATGATGGGCCTTTCCGAACACCACTACGAACTGGCTGTGCAGTGGACCGGCAACCTGGGTGACGGGACCACGTCCTACCGCGCCTACTCACGGGACCACGACATCATCATCCCCGGGCTGCCTGTCCTCACGGGTTCCGCCGACCCGACGTTCCACGGCGACCGGGAACGGTACAACCCGGAACAGCTGCTCCTGGCCGCGCTGGCGCAGTGCCACATGCTTTCCTACCTGCATGTGGCCGTCAAGCACGGCGTGGTGGTGACGGACTACCGCGACGAGGCGACGGGGATGCTCCGGCTGAACCGGGACGGCAGCGGCCAGTTTGAACGGGTGACGCTGCGCCCCCGGGTCACGCTTGCCGACGGCGGCCAGGCGGAGTTGGCCGCCCGGCTGCACCACGAGGCCAACCAGGTCTGCTTCATTGCCCGGAGCGTGAACTTCCCGGTGGAGCACGAACCTGTCACGGTGGTTGCCTAGCCTGCGAGGCTCGCCACCAGCCGGTCTTCCGTGGCGGGTGCCAGCCCGGCTTTGCGTGGCCGGTCCAGGCCCCGGCTGCGTTCGTCGAGCAGGGTGTCCGCCAGGGTTTCCTGCCAGGGCCGCAGGACCAGTCCTGCCGCTCTGGCGGCCTGGTTGCTGCGGGCCATGAAGCCGCCATGGCCGGGTGGAAGCCACAGCGGCAGCGAGTCCGGGCCGGACCAGTACTCCACGCCCTGCTGCGCCAGCCATTCTTCGCCAGCCGCGACGGTCTGCCCACGATGGCCGGCTGCCGCCTGCGCCGCCTCGAGGAACTGTCCGAACGGCACTGTCTCCCCCACCGCGTTCAAAGCACCGGTGGTGCCTCGTTCCGCGGCCAGCAGAATCCAGCCGGCAAGGTCGTGGACGTCGATGACCTGCGTGGGGTACCCGCCGATGTCCGGGACGAGGACCGGTTTGTTGTCCCTGGCCAGGCGCGCCGGCCAGTAGCCGTAGCGGTCCGAGCCGTCGCCGGGGCCGCCAATCAGGCCTGCCCGGCAAAGGTGGGCCCTGCCGCCGGCGGCAGCAAGGGTGGCGTCCTCAATGGCCGCCTTCGATTCGCCGTAGTTTTCGGCAGTGGATTCCACCCCCGGTCCAGTGCCGGCAGGAGTGCCGCGTCCTCCGTTGCCCCGGGGACCGAGTGGTCCGCATAGACGGAGCAGCTGGATACGAAAGTCCAGTGCGCCGCCCGGTCTGCGAGGCACGCCAGCGCGTCCCGGGCGAAGGCCGGGTTCCGGGCGACGTCGATGACGGCGTCCCACTCCCCCGACACGCCGCCATAGGCTTTCGCGCCCAGTGAACGGTCTGCCCTGATCCACTCGGCACCCGGCGGTGGCGGGCCCGCCGTTCCCCGCGCCAGGCAGGCAATCCGGTGGCCTGCGGCGGCTGCCTGGCGGACGATTTCTGCTGACAGGAAGGCGGTTCCGCCGAGGATGAGGATGCGCATTGCTCCACGCTACGGGGCTAGGGTTAAGGAGAACAGAGCCGCGCTTCAAGGAGTTTTCCCACCTATGGTCAATATGTTGTCAGTCCTGCCGTCCGCCGCGTCCGATCCGGACGGCGTCAGTATCACGGGGATCGTGATCAGCCTCGGCGTGGGCGTTGCCGTGTGGCTGGTGGCGACGTTCGTGATTTCCCGCATCACGCGGCGGGTGGCGTCCGGCAGCAACTTCTTCAAGAACCGCACTTTCAAGTGGGTGGCCCCCGCGCTGCGTGCGCTGGACCATGAACGGCGCGTGCAGCGCGCCGAGACCATCGGGTCCCTGCTGAACAGCGTCGTGGGCGTGCTGGTGGTGGTCATCACCGGCATGTACGTGCTTCAGAACCTGGACATCAACATCGCCCCGCTGCTCACCAGCGTCGGAATCCTGGGTGTGGCCATCGGTTTCGGCGCCCAGCAGCTGATCCGCGACTTCCTGGCGGGCATTTTCATCACCATCGAGGACCAGTACGGGATCGGCGACGTGATCGAGACCAGCGAGGTGGTGGGCGTGGTTGAGTCGATGGGCCTGCGCATCACCCGCGTCCGGTCCGACGACGGCGCCATCTGGTACCTGCGCAACGGTGAAATCCTGCGCGTGGGCAACCGGTCGCAGGGAAACTACGTCCCGCTGCATGAGGGGCCGGACGGCACCACCGACCAGGGCTCGGACCACGGTGCCGAGAACACGAAGACAAACCAGAAAGCCGGAGAGTAGCCATGACGATTCCCGTTGAGCCCCAGCGGCCGCGCCAGCTGATGCAGAACGATCCCTTCAGCCAGCCCGGCTACACGGACAACTTCTACGACGCCGTCGGCGGCCACGACACGTTCGCCAAGCTCATCGATGTCTTTTACGACGGCGTGGCGACCGATCCGCTGCTGCGCCCGATGTACCCGGAAGAGGATCTGGGGCCGGCCAAGCGGCGGTTCCTGATGTTCCTGGAGCAGTACTGGGGCGGTCCCACCACCTACGGCGAGGAGCGCGGCCATCCGCGTCTCCGGATGCGCCACATGCCGTTCAAGGTGACGCCCGAGGCCAAGGACCGCTGGCTGTTCCACATGCGCAAGGCCGTGGACGCCCTGGAGCTGCCGCCCCTTTATGAAGGCACCCTGTGGGACTACATGGAGCGGGCAGCGCTGTCCATGATTAACAGCCCGTCCGGCCAGTAGGCGGTTCCTGCTCCTAGAGCAACCCGCTTCCGGTCCGGGCAAGGACGTGTCCGCGGGGGCCGGAGAGCCGGAACCAGCGGCCGGCGCGGTACAGCTTCTGGTCGCCGTCCGCGAGGAAACCCAGGGCGAGGGCGGCGAAGGCTGCACCCGCAGGCAGCCCCGAATCGTCCAGTTCCCTGCCCCACACGGCTGCCCTCGCGTTGTTGACGATCATCGCGCCCGGCTTATCCGGCACAATCGAGGCCACTTCGGCGATTCCGGCTTCGGCTGCTTCCCGCAGGGACGCGTCGCTTCGCGGGCCCAGCAGCTCCCAGCCGCTGCGGGGCGCACCCACGCCCGTCCAGGACTCGGTGACGGTGGTGGGCGGAACCGGCAACTCGACGTCGTCCTCCCCTGCCCTGGCCAGGCGGTCCAGCACAGCCGACAGCGTCACCGTAACGTCCGTTTCCGACGGCGCTGCCAAGGCCATGGTGCGCAGCCCGAGGATGGTGGGGGTGGATTCACCCAGCAGGCGGGGCCGCAGCACGCACACGTACGCGGCGAGGACGGAACCCGCGGCCTGCAGCCGGATGGCGCCGTCGTCGATCGCTTTGGCGCGCGTGGCATAGGTCTTCAGGTCGGCAAGATCGCGGGGATCAGCGAAGCGGAAGGACGAGGTGAGGAGATCAGACACACCAAGAACACTACCGGCTGGGCCGCGGTTGAGCAGTGCCGGGGCGCCGTCTAGAGTCAAACCATGACTGAAGCCGAAGCCGGACTCCTGGCGCCGCCGAACGGTGACCCCACGTTGTCGCTGATCAAACTGCTTGACCTTGGCCAGTTGGAGGGAGCCCGGACGGACGAGGACATCTTCCTTGGGCCGTCGCAGCAGCAGCCCCACCACCGCGTGTTCGGCGGCCAGGTCCTGGCACAGTCGCTGATCGCATCCATCCGCAACGTGGACCCGGAGCGGTTCGTCCATTCCATGCACGGATACTTCCTGCGGCCGGGCGATGCCAACAAGCCCATCACGTTCGGGGTGCAGCGACTCCGGGACGGCCGCTCCTTTTCCGCCCGCCGGGTCCACGCCTACCAGGACGGCGTGCCCATCCTGTCGATGATCGCGTCCTTCCAGGGCGAGGACGAGGGCGTCGAGCACGAGTCGGCCATGCCTGCCGGGATCCCGGACCCCGAGTCCCTGCCCTCCACCGCGGACCTGCTCGGCAAGTTCGACAACCCTGTGGCGCGGCACTACGCCTATGAACGGCCCTTCGATATCCGGCACGTGGATCCGCCGCTGTACATCTCGGCCAAAGGCACCCGGGAGGCCCGCAACGCGGTATGGATGAAGACGTTCGGGCCCATGCCGGACAACGCCAACCTGCACCGGGCGGCCCTCGCCTACGCCAGCGACTACACGCTCCTCGAGTCCATCCTGCGCCGGCACGGCCTGAGCTGGATGACGCCGGGAATGAACGTTGCCAGCCTCGACCACGCCATGTGGTGGCACCGGCCCGCCCGCGTTGATGAATGGCTGCTCTACGTCCAGGAGTCCCCCAGCGCGCAGGGCGCCCGCGGGCTGGCCACCGGCAAGATCTTCAACAGGCCGGCCAGCATGTGGCCTCGGTGGCGCAGGAGGGCATGGTCCGGGTTCCCACGGATGTGAAGAGCAAGGTGGTGGGGGCTTTCCAGTCCAAGGTCCTGGAACACCAGATCCGCAAAGCCGGCCGGGAGTAGCAGGCACGACGATACGCAGGAGGCCGGCACCCAACGGGTGCCGGCCTCCTTGGCGCTTGCTCCTAGTCGCGGGTCAGGCGGCGGTGGGTCACACGGTGCGGCTTGGCAGCATCGGGGCCCAGGCGTTCCACCTTGTTCTCCTCGTAGGACTCGAAGTTGCCCTCGAACCAGTACCACTTGGAGGGGTTTTCGTCGTCACCTTCGTAGGCCAGGATGTGCGTGGCCACCCGGTCCAGGAACCAGCGGTCGTGGGATACGACGACGGCGCAGCCCGGGAACTCGAGCAGCGCGTTCTCCAGGCTGCTGAGGGTTTCGACGTCGAGGTCGTTGGTGGGCTCGTCGAGGAGCAGCAGGTTTCCGCCCTGCTTGAGGGTCAGCGCGAGGTTCAGGCGGTTGCGCTCACCGCCGGAGAGCACGCCGGCCTTCTTCTGCTGGTCCGGGCCCTTGAAGCCGAAGGCGGCCACGTAGGCGCGGGACGGCATTTCCACCTGGCCCACCTGGATGAAGTCGAGGCCGTCAGACACAACCTCCCACAGCGTCTTGTTGGGGTCGATGCCGCCGCGGCTCTGGTCCGCGTAGGAGATCTTGACGGAGTCACCGATCTTGAGGTCGCCGCCGTCCAGCGGCTCCAGGCCGACGATGGTCTTGAACAGGGTGGTCTTGCCCACGCCGTTGGGTCCGATGACGCCGACGATGCCGTTGCGCGGCAGGCTGAAGGACAGTCCGTCGATGAGCACCCGGTCCTCGAAGCCCTTCTGGAGGTTCTTGGCCTCCAGCACCAGGCCGCCCAGGCGGGGTCCCGGCGGAATCTGGATCTCTTCGAAGTCAAGCTTGCGGGTACGGTCAGCCTCGGCTGCCATTTCCTCGTAGCGGGCCAAACGGGCCTTCGACTTGGTCTGCCGGCCCTTCGCGTTGGAGCGGACCCACTCGAGTTCCTCGGCGAGGCGCTTGGCCTGCTTGGCGTCCTTCTTGCCCTGGATCTCCAGGCGGGCGCGCTTCTTCTCCAGGTAGGTGGAGTAGTTGCCCTCGTAGGGGTACAGGTGGCCGCGGTCCACCTCGGCGATCCATTCCGCCACGTGGTCGAGGAAGTAACGGTCGTGGGTCACGGCCAGGACGGCGCCCGGGTAGCTGGAGAGGTGCTGTTCGAGCCACAGGACGCTTTCGGCGTCCAGGTGGTTGGTGGGCTCGTCGAGGAGCAGCAGGTCCGGCTTCTGCAGGAGAAGCTTGCACAGGGCGACGCGGCGGCGCTCACCACCGGAAAGGTTGGTGACGTCGGCGTCGGCAGGCGGGCAGCGGAGGGCGTCCATGGCCTGTTCGAGCTGGGAATCCAGGTCCCAGGCGTCGGCGGCATCGATGGCTTCCTGGAGCTTGCCCATCTCCTCGAGGAGGGTGTCATAGTCAGCGTCCGGGCTGGCCATTTCCTCGGAAATCTCGTTGAAGCGCTGGATCTTGCCGTAGATCTCGCCCACGCCTTCCTGGACGTTGCCCAGGACGGTCTTCTCTTCGTTCAGCGGGGGCTCCTGGAGCAGGATACCCACGGTGTACCCGGGGCTGAGCCGGGCCTCGCCGTTCGAGGGGGTGTCCAGTCCGGCCATGATCTTGAGGATGGTGGACTTACCGGCACCGTTAGGGCCTACAACGCCAATCTTGGCGCCAGGGAAGAACGACATGCTTACGTCGTCAAGAATGAGCTTTTCGCCAACGGCTTTTCGGGCCTTGGTCATTGTGTAGATAAATTCCGCCATGGTTCCAAATCTAGTGGGTTGGCGGGCTTAACTGATATTTGCGGCAGACTCAGGAGCCGACGAAGCACTTGCCGTTCGCCAGCACGGGCAGGACCGTGACCGTCACTGTCCCTTCCCTGACCTGGCCGATGACGCAATCCTTGCCCTGCAGCACGGCCGCTTCGATGGCATCGGCCTCCAGGCCGGTGGGGGTACGGCTCTGGGAGACCTGCAGGACGCCGGGTGCAATGCCGGCGCCGGCAAGGGCGTCGGTCACCTGGGCGGTGGCCGGCTTGGGCGCCGCCGCCGCGAGCTGGGTCAGCACGGTGGTGACCGTCTGCCTGACCGCTTCGGTGGCCACAGCTTCGGGATTGGCTGAGGGCGTGGCCGACGTGTCCGCGAGCGCCTGGCCGCCCGCTCCGCTGTCTCCCGCGGGAGCAGTTTGCGCAGCCGGCTCTTCATTGCCTGTGGCGGACCTGGCAGGTTCAGTGGCGGAGCCCGGAGTGCAGGCCGACATCAGGACCAGGAGCGCCGCGCTTGCAACCATGCGAAGCGGCACCGTCCGGAAACGGAAGGATGCTGAGGGAGCAGCTGGTGAGCCGCCGGCCCTGTTGATCTGCCGGTGGTCAGGAGTAAGCCGCATGCTGTCATTCTGCCACGGCAACCTGGCCGGTTTTGCAGCCTGGGCGGACAGGGCGCGGCCGGGGGGGGGGTGCCGGCACCCTGCCCGCCCAGGAACCCGGGGGCGCGTTGATTGGGGAAAGCTAGACTCCTGATTCGGCGAGCTCCCCTGTTTCCAGATTGAGCGGCACCAGGTTGCCGTCGCCGTCCTCCACATAGGTGGCGGCGCGATCACCGCCATCCACGTCATCGTCGCCATCATCGGGTTCGTCGAGCGGGCTATCCGGGTGGATGCTGTGTGCCGGGCCGGGAGGGGTCCCGTGCTCCACAAGCGAGAGAGCCGGCTTCGTGGAAGAACGGGTGAAGTTGGCCGTGCCCCACATGAGGTCATGGCCCACGGAGTCGGCGTCGATGGTGTGGGAATAGTAGACCCTGCCGTCCCTTTCCCAGCTGCGGATCTTGAGCTTTCCTACCACGATGACGGGCTGGCCCTTCCTGATGCTGCAGCCGATGCTGCCCGCAAGGTGCCGGTAGCCCTGGACCAGGAACCAGTTTGTGTGGCTGTCGGACCAGACGCCGGTTTCCCTGTCGCGCCGACGGGTGGTGGAAGCTATGCGGAAGGAGGCAGTGGCGGTTCCTCCCGGCGTGGTGCCGCTCGTGATCTCGGTGGCAACAAAGCCCCGGATCGTGATGGTGTCGCTCATCTCTTCGTCCTGTCGTTAATGGTGATGCCCTAGCAGGCAAGACCAGCTTGCCGCCGGAGCGTTGACGGGACGAGGGCACGCAGCTCCTATGTGGACAACATCGCCTTCGCGACGCCTGTAGAGGGGAAGTCGGCCACGCGGGGATGGACACGCACCACAGGCAGTCCCGGCAATGTAAACTTTTCGAGGCGCCGGAGTTCAGCTCCGGATGCTCCTGCCTCAGTAGCTCAGGGGATAGAGCAGCGGCCTTCTAATCCGCCGGTCGGGGGTTCGATTCCCTCCTGGGGCACGCCGGATGACGCCTTCGGTTCGAGGAACCGGAGGCGTCGCGCGTTAACGCCGGGTCAGGACTGCAGCAGGTGTGGCGCGTCGATCAGCGAGCGGACCACGCTGCCGGCGGCGCCGAGAAGCGCCCCTGACTCCCCCACCACGGAAAGAGTCACCTGCTCCGGGAAAACCTGCCGGGGGCGTACCTGCCGAGGCTTGCCAGCAGCGGTGCCCGCAGCCACGGATCGAGGACGGCGAAGTGGCCGCCGAGCACCACGGAGCCAATGTTTACCACCCGCATGGTCGAAGCCAGTGCCACACCGAGATACCGGCCGGCACGGTCCACGGCCGCCAGCGCCGCGGGTTCGCCCGCCTGCAGCGCCTGCACCAGCAGGGCCATCGACGCAGACCGTGTCCGGGTATCGGCTGCGATACCGGCGGCGGCAAGGATCGCGTCCTGGCCCGCCACTGTTTCCAGGCACCCGGTTCCCCCGCAGGAGCAGCCGGTGCCGTCGGGTTCCACCACCACGTGCCCAACCTCCCCGGCATGCCCCTCCGGGCCCGTAAACAGTTCGGAACCGATGACCAGCCCGCCGCCGACACCCACTTCGCCCGAAACGAACAGGAAGTCGGAGCCGTCCTTTGGCCGGTGCCGAACCTCGGCCAGGGCTGCTGCGTTGGCTTCGTTGAAAAGCGCCACGCCCAGGGGTGCGCCCGGCAGCACCGCGCCGGGCTCCAGCGTGACGTTGGCCCACCCCAGGTTTGGCGCGGTGAGGATGCGTGCCGCCGCGGGATCCACAAGACCGGGCACCGCGAGCCCTCCACCCAGGACCTCGACGCCGCGCTCCCCCGCCGCCGCCCGGACCGTGCCGGCCAGGCCTGCCAGCGCCGCCAGCACGGGGCCTGTGCCCGCGGACCGGTTGTCCTGCTCGCGCACTTCATGGACCAGGAGGTTTCCGGACAGGTCCACCAGCCCCGCCGCAATGTAGTCGACGTTGATCTCCATGCCCAGGACACCACGGGCGGGATTGAGCTCAAGGCCGACGCCGGGCCGTCCGCGGCCCTGCTGGCTTTGCCCTGCTTCACGCAGGAGCCCCGCGTCAAGGAGGTCCAGGACCAGGCTGGACACGGACGCCTTGGTCAGCCCCGTGGCAGTGGCCAGCTGCGCCCGGCTGGGGTGGATACCGGCGGGCGCCTTGGCTACTGCCCCAAGCACCAGCGCGGTATTGCTCCGGCGGACGTCGCCCATGCTTCCGGGCACGCCGGCCGCAGTTGCAGGCAAAGCCGGGGCAGTCGCCAATGGAACCTCCCTAAAGAACTTTTGTCCGGCTGGGGCGCCGGACCTCTTGACCCCAGCCTACGGCGGTGCATATAGTTCAGGCAATGAACTAATTGCCCGCACTGCTGCGGCACGAATGCAAGGAAGCATCAATGACCCTCTCCCCCACCCCCGCAGACAAGTTCACCTTTGGCCTCTGGACCGTTGGCTGGACGGGAGCCGATCCGTTCGGCGTTGCCACCCGCGCCGCCCTTGACCCTGTTGAAGCCGTCCACCGCCTCAGTGAACTCGGCGCCTACGGCATCACCTTCCATGACAATGACCTGATCCCCTTCGAAGCCACCGCTTCGGAGCGGGACCTGATCCTGAAGAACTTCCGGGCAGCCCTCGCAGAAACCGGCCTGAAGGTACCCATGGTCACCACCAACCTGTTCAGCCACCCGGTGTTCAAGGACGGCGGCTTCACCTCCAACGACCGCTCCGTCCGCCGCTTTGCCCTGTCCAAAGTGCTGCGCAACATCGACCTCGCCGCCGAGTTCGGCGCCGAAACATTCGTTATGTGGGGCGGACGCGAAGGCAGCGAATATGACGGCTCCAAGGACCTTTCCGCCGCCCTTGACCGCATGAAGGAAGGCGCGGACACAGCCGCCGCCTACATCAAGGAAAAGGGCTACAACCTCCGCATCGCGCTCGAGCCCAAGCCCAACGAGCCCCGCGGCGACATCTTCCTGCCCACCGTCGGCCACGGACTGGCGTTCATCGCCCAGCTCGAGCACGGCGACATCGTAGGCCTGAACCCCGAGACCGGACACGAACAGATGGCCGGCCTGAACTTCACCCACGGCATCGCCCAGGCCCTCTGGGCCGGCAAGCTCTTCCACATCGACCTCAACGGCCAGCGCGGCATCAAGTACGACCAGGACCTGGTCTTCGGCCACGGCGATCTCACCAGCGCCTTCTTCACGGTGGACCTGCTCGAAAATGGTTTCCCCAACGGCGGCCCCAGTACGACGGCCCCCGGCACTTCGACTACAAGCCCTCCCGCACCGACGGCTACGACGGCGTCTGGGAGTCCGCCAAGGCCAACATGGCGATGTACCTGCTCCTCAAGGAACGTGCCACCGCCTTCCGCGCAGACTCCGAGGTCCAGGAAGCCCTCGCGGCCTCCGGTGTCTTCGAACTCGGCGAAGCCACCCTTGCCCAGGGCGAAACCGCCGCGGACCTGCTCCAGGACGCAGCCTCGTTCGAGGATTTCGACGCCGACAAGGCCGCCGAACGCTCCTTCGCCTTCGTCCGGCTGAACCAGCTCGCCATCGAACACCTCCTGGGCTCCCGCTAGGCCATGGCCCTCGTAGCAGGCATCGACAGCTCCACCCAGTCCTGCAAGGTGGTGATCCGCGACGCGGACACCGGAGCGCTGGTACGGCAGGGACGGGCCGCCCATCCGGACGGTTCGGAAATCCACCCGGAGCACTGGTGGACGGCACTCCAGGAAGCCATCGCCCGGGCGGGCGGGCTCGAGGACGTTGCCGCGGTCTCCGTGGGAGGCCAGCAGCACGGCATGGTCTGCCTGGACAGCGGCGGGGAGGTAGTCCGGCCCGCCCTGCTCTGGAACGACACCCGCAGCGCAGGTGCCGCGGCGGACCTGATCAAGACGGCGGGCGACGGCGACATTGCCGCCGGCGCCCGCTACTGGGCAGAAACGACCGGCACAGTGCCAGTAGCCTCGCTGACGCTGACCAAGCTGCACTGGCTGGCGGAAAACGAACCGGAAAACGCCGCCAGGGTGGCTGCCATCTGCCTTCCGCACGACTGGCTTTCCTGGCGGCTGATGGGCCACGGCCCCGGCAGCGGCGGGGAATGGCTGCAGGCCCTCGCCACGGACCGTTCTGACGCGTCGGGGACGGGGTACTACTCGACGGCGGAGGGCCGGTACCTCCCGGAGGTCCTGGCAGCCTCGCTCGGCCACGTGCCGGTGCTGCCCAGGGTGCTCGGCCCGCTCGAAGCGGCAGGCCGGACTCCGCAGGGTGCCCTCGTCGCCGCCGGCGCCGGGGACAACGCTGCCGCGGCCCTCGGTGCCGGGGCACGGCTGGGTGACGCCGTAATGTCGCTGGGAACCTCCGGTACGGTCTTTGCCGTCTCGGAAACGCCGGCGGCGGACCCCTCCGGACTGGTGGCCGGCTTCGCCGACGCTGAAGGGCACTACCTGCCGCTGGTCTGCACCCTGAACGCCACGCGCGTTTTCGATGCGACGGCGGCGCTGCTGGGAGTGGACCTGCCGGAGTTCAACCGGCTGGCACTGTCGGCGGCGCCCGGAGCGGGGGCCTTACCCTGGTCCCGTACTTCGACGGCGAGCGCACGCCCAACCTGCCGGACGCCACAGGATCATTGCACGGCATCACCCGCGCGAACTACACCCCGGAGAACATGGCACGTGCGGCCGTCGAGGGCGTGGTCTGCTCACTGGCCGACGGGCTTGCCGCGCTGCAGGGCCAGGGGGTCTCGGCCCGGCGGATCCTGCTGGTGGGCGGCGGCGCCCAGTCCGCCGCCGTGCAGGAGGTTGCACCGCGGCTGCTGGAACTTGATGTCGCAGTGCCGCAGCCGGGCGAATATGTGGCTGACGGTGCCGCACGCCAGGCGGCCGCGGCACTGACGGGACGCTTCCCGGAGTGGGCGGCAGACGCCGTCGTTCTTTCCGCGGGCAGGGACGACGCTGGAGTGCTGGCCCGTTACCGGAGCTGCGCGGCGCTGTACGCCTAAGCTCCACCACACAGAAGACAGCTCCACCACACAGAAGACCCGGACCGCGCTGCGTGCGCGGTCCGGGTCTTTTCTGTGGGCGCAGGCTCCTGCCGTGACGTAGCAGGAGCCCGCGGTCTGGCCAGGTATCCGGACGATGTCAGGCGAACGGGAGGACAAGCTCCGCGTAGCGCTCCTTCACCGTGGACAGGACGGTGTTGCCGTCCGTGTCCCAGATGTCCTGGTTGAAGATTTCCACTTCGATGTCGCCGGTGTAGCCGGCGTCGCGCACCCAGGTGCCGATGGTGGCGAAGTCCACCACGCCGTCGCCCATGTATCCGCGGGAGAGCAGCGGATCGGCGGCGATGGGCATGTTGAAGTCGCACACCTGGTAGGAGGCGATCCGGTTTTCGCGGCCGGCGCGTTCGATCTGTGCCTTCAGTTCCGGATCCCACCAGACATGGAAGGTGTCGACGGCGACGCCCACCGTAGAGGCGTCGAACGGGGCCGCGAGGTCCAGGGCCTGGCCGAGGGTGGAGATCAGTGCACGGTCCGCGGCGTACATCGGGTGCAGCGGCTCAAGCACCAGGCGGACACCGTTCTCCTCCGCGAACGGGACAAGGTCGGCAAGGCGGTCCGCCACACGCTGGCGTGCGGCCACCACGTCCTTCTCCCCCGGGGCCAGCCCGCCCACCACCAGGAACAGCTCCCGGGTGTCCAGGGCAACGGCTTCCAGGATGGCCGCCCGGTTGTCCGCGAGCGCGGCCGCCTGGCCTTCGGCGTCGGCAGCCGTGAGGAAGCCGCCCCGGCAGAGGGAGGAAACCCGCAGCCCGGCGTCCTTGATCAGGCGCGCGGCCTTGTCCAGCCCGGCCTCCTCCACGCGGTCCCGCCAGGGCCGATGGCGGGGATGCCGGCGTTGACGCAGCCCTCAACGACCTGCGCCAGGGTCCATTTCTTGGTGGTGGCGCTGTTGATGGACAGGCGCGAAAAGTCGCTCATACTCCCACTCCGTTGATCCGCAGGTAATCGGACATCCGGAAGGCGGCCAGGGCGGGGTCCTTCAGCAGACCGGCCTGGTCGGCCAGCTCGAAGGTTTTGGCCAGGTGGCAGACGGACCGTCCGGAGTGCAGGCCGCCCACCATCTGGAAGCCGGGCTGCTTGCCGTTGAGCCAGGACATGAAGGCTATGCCGGTTTTGTAGTAGAACGTGGGGGCGCTGAAAATGTGCTTGCCCAGCTCGCGGGTGGAGTCAAGGATTTCCCGCGCCTTGGCGGCGTTTCCGGCGTCGTAGTTCTGCAGGGCCACCGAGGCGGCCGGATAGATCGCCGCGAAGATGCCCAGCAGCGCGTCCGAGTGGTGGCTGCCGTCGCCGTCGATGAGTTCCGGGTAGTTGAAGTCGTCGCCGGTGTAGAGGCGGACGCCGTCGGGCAGGGCCGCACGCAGGGCCACCTCGTGGCTGGCGTCCAGCAGCGAGACCTTCACACCGTCAACCTTGTCCGCGTTGTCCTTGATGAGGTTCAGGAACGTCTCGGTTGCGGCGGGTACATCGTCAGAGCCCCAGTAGCCGGCGAGCGCGGGATCGAACATGGTCCCCAGCCAGTGCAGGATGACGGGCTGGTCCACTTCCTGCAGCAGGGTGGAGTACACGTTCACATAGTCCTCGGGGCCGCTGGCCACCTTGGCCAGGGCGCGGGATGCCATGAGGATGACCTTGGGCCCGGCCTCGCTGATGACGGCGATCTGCTCGCGGTAGGCCTCAAGGACTGCCTTGAGGCCGGCTTCACCGACGGGAAGGGAGTCGATGTCCAGCTGGTCGGTGCCCGCACCGCACGCCACGAGGTCGCGCACGGACTTGCCGGCGGTTGCTGCGTGGCCGGCCGAGACCACCGAAGCAGCTTCCACGCCGGTGCGCTTGATGAGCTGCTGGGTGGCTGCCCAGTCCAGGCCCATGCCGCGCTGGGCGGTGTCCATGGCATCGGCAACGCCCAGGCCGTAGGACCACAGCTCGTGCCGGTAGGACATGGTGGCGTCCCAGTCGAGCCGGGCCGGGTGCCGGGGGTGTTGTCGGCGAGGACTTCGGGAATGACGTGCGCGGCGGCATAGGCGCGCCGGGCCGTCAGCGGGGCGGTGGGGCGGGCCCACGTGGTGGCACCCTGGAGGCGGTACTCGCGGGTGCCGCCGTCGGAGGAGGGAAGGATGAGCGAGGTCATTAAAGGGTGATCTCCGGGATGTCGATGGTGCGGCGTTCGTCGTTGGACTGCAGGCCGAGCTCGGCGAGCTGGACACCGCGGGCGGCGGAGAGCAGGCCGAAGCGGTGTTCGCGGCCGGCGACGACGTCGCGCAGGAATTCTTCCCACTGCAGCTTGAAGCCGTTGTCCAGTTCGGCGTTGGCCGGGACTTCCTGCCACTGGTCACGGAAGGATTCGGTGACGGGCAGGTCCGGGTTCCAGACGGGCTTGGGGGTGTGGGCGCGCTGCTGGGCGACGCACTTGTTCAGGCCGGCGACGGCGGAGCCATGCGTGCCGTCCACCTGGAACTCCACCAGTTCGTCACGGTAGACCCGGACGGCCCAGGAGGAGTTGATCTGGCCGATGACCTCGTCGCCGCCCGGGGTTTCCAGCTCGAAGATGCCGTAGGAGGCGTCGTCCGCGGTGGCCTTGTATTCCTTGCCGGCCTCGTCCCAGCGGGCGGGGATGTGGGTGGCGGTCTTGGCGTTGACGCTCTTGACCTTGCCGATGATGCCTTCCAGGACGTAGTTCCAGTGGCAGAACATGTCCGTGGTCATTCCGCCGCCGTCTTCCTTGCGGTAGTTCCAGGACGGGCGCTGCGCGGCCTGGATGTCCCCTTCGAAGACCCAGTAGCCGAATTCGCCCCGGATGGAGAGGATTCGGCCGAAGAAGCCTTCGTCCACCAGGCGGCGGAGCTTGACGAGGCCGGGCAGGTACAGCTTGTCGTGGACGACGCCTGCGGTGACGCCTGCTTCCTTGCCGATGCGGGCCAGTTCAATGGCTTCCTCGAGGGTTTCCGCGGTGGGCTTTTCGGTGAAGATGTGCTTGCCCGCCTGCATCGCCTTCTTCAGGGTTGCGGCGCGAAGGCTGGTCATGGACGCGTCGAAGACAACATCCACGGTGGGATCGTTGATGACGGCGTCGAGGTCGGTGCTCCACTCGGCAACCTTGTGCTTTTCGGCCAGTTCCCGGATCTTGGCTTCGTTACGGCCCACCAGGATGGGCTCAACCTGGATGCGGGTGCCGTCCTCAAGGGTGAAGCCGCCGGCATCACGGATCGGAAGGATGGACCGCAGCAAATGCTGGCGGTAGCCCATCCGGCCGGTGATGCCGTTCATGGCGATGCGGATCGTTTTCGTTTCGAAGCCCATGTGTCCTCCACGGTGAGTGAGCAGTTTTACTCAAGTCGTATTGGGAAAGCGCATTCCCACTTCTTCAATGATGCACGCCGCACCATTGGTTGGCAAGCGCTTTCCGCCAACAAGTTTCTGCGCCATAATGTGATAACCGCTTAATTTGGTCCACGACACCCAGGAGATGCTGTGGCTGCAAGTACCCTCACCGAGGTGGCCCGGCTCGCCGGGGTATCCCCCGCTACCGCATCGCGCGTCCTCAACGGCTCGGCACGCAAGCCCGGCAAGGACATCGCGGACCGGGTCCGCCAGGCGGCCGATTCGCTCGGCTACATCCCCAACGCCCAGGCCCAGGGCCTGGCCAAATCCAGCTCCGGCCTTATCGGCCTCATCGTCCATGACATTGCCGACCCCTACTTCGCCGCCATCGCCCGCGGGGTGCAGGAGGCTGCCCGGGAGCAGCGCAAGATGGTCCTGCTGGCCACCACCGGCGGCGCACCCGCCGAGGAGAAGGAAGCCGTGGCCGCCTTTGCCGCCCGGCGCGCCGACTCCATCGTGATCGCCGGTTCGCGGTCGTCCCGGACCGAGGACCGGGAGGACAACGCGGAACTGGCGGCGGAGCTGGACAGGTACTGCCGCAACGGCGGGCGCGTGGCCGTCGTCGGGCATCCGGTGGTGGGCGCCTCGGCGCAGGACGGATACCACGTGGTGGCCGTACCCAACCAGGAACTTGCCGGCGCGCTGGCCACCAAACTGGCCGCGCACTGGGGCGGGGACTTTGTCATCATCGGCGGACCGGAGGGGCTGCTGACCTCTGACGACCGGATCCACGGCTTCCAGGAGGGCCTGGCGAAGGCAGGGCGGGCGCCGGCGGAAATCCTGCGCAGTTCCTTCAACCGGGCCGGCGGCTACGAGGCGGGCCTGAAGCTGGCAGCGCGGATCAAGGGCGGCAGCACCGGAACCGGGGAACCGGCCGGCCCGAAGATGTGCATCTTCGCCGTGAACGACGTCATGGCCATTGGAGCGGCAGCGGCACTGCGGGCGGAAGGACTGCGCATACCGCGGGACGCAGCCATTGCCGGTTTTGACGATATCGAGACCCTGCGGGATTTCCGTCCCGCACTATCCACCGTGAGCCTGCCGCTGGAGGAGATCGGCCGGCTCGCCACCCGGGCCACGGCGCCCCTGGCGGGCGACGACGACAGCGCCGCGCAGCCCATCACCGGCGAGGTCACGCTGCGCCGCAGCACGGAGGCGGCATGAGCGTGGCGATTGACCTGAGGGAAGTCCCGGCCGCCGCCGGAAGCGGGGGCGGCGCCAGGCCGGCGTTCCTGGTGCTTCCGGGCGGCGGGTACGCCAGGCAGGCGGACCATGAGGCGGAGCCCGTGGCGGAGTGGCTGGCTTCGCTGGGCGTCCACGCCTTCGTGCTGCGCTACCGGGTGGCCCCGGACCGGCATCCGGCACCCCTTGAAGACGCCAAGGAGGCCATGCTGTACATCCGCAGCGGTGTTCACGGCCTGGCCGTGGACCCGGAGCGGGTGGGCGTGCTCGGGTTTTCCGCCGGCGGGCACCTGGCTGCAACCCTTTCCACGGGGGCTGCCACCGGCAGCCGGCGGCTGGACGTCCCCGCGGCCGTCCCGGACCTGAGCGTCCTTTGCTACCCCGTCGTGTCCCTGACGCACGAAGTGCACCAGGGTTCGGTGGACAACCTCCTGGGCGGCGCGCCGCCGTCGGACCTCCTCGCAGCACTGTCCGCCGACCTGCACGTCAGCAGCGTGACGCCGCCGGCGTTCCTCTGGCACACCGCCGATGACGCGGCGGTGCCGGTCAACCACAGCCTGCGCTATGCGGGCGCGCTGATGGCAGCCGGCGTCCCGGCGGAACTGCACGTCTTTCCGCAGGGCCGCCACGGGCTGGGCCTGGCGGGCGAAGAACCGGGGACGGCCCAGTGGCCCTCCCTCTGCGCGGACTGGCTGGCACGGGCAGGCTGGGCGGGGCCGGCCGCAGCGGCGCCACTGGCAGCAGCCGCCGCCAAAAACTAGCGGGTTACGCCCGCCGGCCTGCCGCCGTCAACCGGTGGCACGGATGGTCCACGACGCCGAGTGGGAACCGCCCGGCTGCAGGTGCACCACATCCCGGCCCGAGTTGAAGGCATCCGGCGGGCAGGTCATCGGCTCCACGGCAAGGCCCAGCCGGTCCGGACCCGCGGGCTTGTCCGCGGTGTGGACCTGGACCCACGGCCACTCGGGCCCCAGGCAAGTTCCACTCCCGTTCCCGCCGGGTCCGTCACCCGTACACATGCCTGCCCATCCTTGTCCCGGGTGATGCCGGTGAAGGCATGGTCTATCTTCAGTGGCCCGACGCGGCGCGGCGTGCGGAAGTCGAACGCATGCCGTTCAACGCTCCGCATCCCCACGGGCAGCAACCGGTCCGGCGTCACCTCGAGGAACTCGCCGGCAGGAATTTCGAGTGACCAGTCGTCTAGCGGCGCAGGCCCGGCCACCAGGTAGGGGTGGGGGCACACACCGTAGGGCGCGGCGGCCTTGCCCGTATTAACGGCCTTCACGGTGCTGTGCAGGCCGGCCGCCGAGAGGGCATAGGTTGCCGTCAGGTCCAGTTGAGAAGGGAATGCCGGTCCTGGTTCCACGCGGAAACCCAGGGTCACTTCACTTCCGCCGGCGGCCAGGACTTTCCATACCTGGTCCGTGGCCAGGCCGTGGAGCGCCGACCCCCTCTCCGGCTCATTCACTGGCGCCTCGTAATCCTGTCCGGCGTAGGTGTACTTTCCATCCTCGAGGCGGTTGGGCCACGGTGCACAGATGACGCCGCGGTAGTCGGGAATGGGGCCGTCAGCGGCGAAGCCGACCACAAGGTCCCGCCCGAGGTGCCGTAAGCTGCGGAGCGCTCCCCCGCGTGCGGTGATCAGGGCCGTGTAGGGGCCCGAGGCGATGGTGAATTCAGTAGCGGCCAAAGTGAGCTCCGGAAAATAGGATGTTAGCGCTCACCAGCTTATCGCAACCCTTCGGGTGACCTGCACGTTAGAGTGGCGGACATGGGCACCGGGGAAAGGAAAAACGAGGCTGTCCTCCGCCTGATCCACAACGCCCTTCGGGAGCGGGCAGATCCCGTCCGGGCAGCCGGCATGCAGGCCTACATGAAGTCCAGCGAGCCGGCGCTGGGGGTGCGGGTGCCGGAGGTCCGCAAGGTGGTGGCGTCAGCTGTTGCGGCCGCACCCTTTACCGCACCCGGGCAACTCCGCGCCACCGTACTGGAGTTGTGGCGCACCGCGGGCGTCCGGGAGGAGCGGTACGCAGCCATCGACCTGACCGGAGGCCGGCTGGTGGCCGGGGACCTGCAGATGCTCCCGGTATATGAGGAGATCATCCGGAGCGGGGCGTGGTGGGATTTCACGGATGGGGTGTCCGGACGGCTCTGCGGGCTGCTGCAGGCACACCGGCCGGAGATGTCGGCAGTGCTCCGCAGCTGGAGCAGGGACCCCGATTTTTGGATCAGGCGGGCTTCCATCACTGCCCAGCTCAAGGCCAAGGACGCCACCGACGCCGCACTGCTCGCGGAGGTTATCGAAGCGAACCTGGCCGACCCCGAGTTCTTCATCCGCAAGGCGATCGGCTGGGCGCTGCGGGAGTACGCGAAGACGGCGCCGGCATGGGTGGCGGCCTTCGTTGCCGCACACGCGTCCCGGATGAGCCCGTTGTCCCGCAGGGAGGCCCTGCGGCGGATCGGGCAGGAAAGTCCGGCCTAGATCACGGGACGCTCGACGACGGGCCCGCCGGCTTTGCGGAACAGCCGCTTGGTTTGCGGATCCCAGAAGATCAGGTAAAGCCCGAACAGCAGCCCGGTCACCGCCGCGGCAACCCGGGCCAGGGCGAGCGCGAAACCGAGGTCCTCGGTCTGCAGGTAGGGGAAGACCTCCAGCTGGTCGGAGATGGCGTAGATCATGAAGAAGGACACCACAAAGTAGAGTGCCTTGACCTGCCAGTCATTGCGGATGCCGGTGACGGCAAACAGCGGGATGAGCCACACCACGTACCATGCCTGGATGATGGGGGCCAGCAGCACCACGGCAGCGAGCGCCAGCGTAAGGCGCCGCATGAGACGGTCATAGTCGCCCCGGAAAATCTGCCAGCAGACGACAGCCACAGCCAGCAGCTTTCCGGCATTGAAAACCCAGCCGGCCGGCACGGATCCGTCAAAGCCGAAGGAGTTGGCCAGCGAGGCCACCACCATTCCGATGAGCCCGACGGGCGCGTACCAGATGGAGATGCTGCCGGGGGCGGAGAGCCCGCTGATCCAGCCAAAACCGAAGCCGTTGACCAGGGCCATGAGGGTCAGCAGGGCCAGGCCAGCCCGCCGGTCAGGGCCCAGAACACGAACTTCCGCGCCCAGCCCGCCTCCCGGCCGGCCCAGAGCAGGCCGATGAACGGGAGGAACACGATGGTGATGGGTTTGACCGCGATGGACAGGGTAACCAGCACGATGCCCCGGATGGCCCGCCGGGTGGCCGAGTAGTACAGCCCGGCCAGAGCCAGGCCGATCATCAGCGCATCATTGTGGACGCTGGCGATGAAGTTGGTCAGGAAGAGCGGGTTCGCGGCGGTCAGCCACAGGGCGCGGTGCGGGTTGATCCCGTGCAGTTCGGCAAGTTTGGGCACGTAGATGACGCAGAGGATGACGCCGGCCACCGCCACCAGCCGGAACAGCATCACGCTGGCTTCCGGCTGGACGTTCGTGGACCACACCACCAGCTGCTCAATCCACAGGAACAGCTGGCCGTAGGGAACGGGTGCTTCCGTCCACATCTTGTCCGCGCCCAGCTGGAAGTAGTTGGACAGCGCCGAGATGCCGTTCTCGTACGGGTTGAAGCCTTCCACCATGAGCCGGCCCTGGCCGATGTACGCATAGACGTCACGGCTGAACAGAGGCACGCAGAACATCATGGGCAGCCCCCACGCCACCACAGCCTTCAGGGTGGCGCTGCGCGCCTCGGCCCCCCAGACGTGGACGATCTGCCCCAGCCGCAGCCAGGCCCGCACCAGCAGCATGGCCCCCACGGCCAGCAGCACGATGGAGAGGGCCACTCCGGCTGCCTCGGCGCGCATCCAGATGAACAGGGGCATCCGGCGCAGCTCCGAGACGGGGGCGAGCCAGCCCACGCCCAGCGAGCCGACCAGCAGGAACATGGAACCGATGAAGCCGGCCAGGAGCGGGAAGCGGGGATCGTCCATTCCGGCGGTGCCCGCTCCGGCGGTGGCGGCGGCCGCCAACTCCCCCGCCGCGGGCAAAGGCGCCGTCATCTCAGGATCGTCCAATCTTTTTGCGTGTGCGCGGCTTGTGCCCGGCAGGCAGCACAGCCGTCCGGGGGCGCTTTTCGTCCGACAGCAGGGCGACCCGCCGCGTACCGAAATCCTAGCACCGGCCGGATGCCGGGAGGTGTAACGGTAGGCTGGTCCGGTGCCTATCTCTAACGAACGAATCGTCTGGATCGACTGCGAAATGACCGGTTTGGACATCAAGAACGACGCCCTGATCGAGGTGGCGGCCCTGGTCACCGATTCTGAACTGAACGTCCTTGGTGACGGCGTGGATGTGGTCATTAAGCCGGACGATGCCGCTCTTGCCCAGATGAACGATTTCGTCCGGGATATGCATACCAAGTCCGGCCTGCTGAAGGAGCTTCCGTTCGGAAAGACCATGGCCGAGGCAGAGGCGGCAGTGATGGAGTACATCGCGGAATGGGTGCCGGACCCGCGGAAGGCTCCGCTGGGCGGCAACTCGGTAGGGACTGACCGGGTGTTCCTTTCCCGGGACATGCCAGCCGTGGTGGAACACCTGCACTACCGGGTCATCGACGTCAGCACCATCAAGGAACTGTCCCGCCGCTGGTACGCGCGTGCCTACTTCCAGTCCCCGCCAAAAAGGGCGGCCACCGGGCCCTGGGGACATCAAGGATTCCATCGACGAACTCCGTTACTACCGCGAGGCCGTGTTCGTCCCCTCCCCGGGTCCGGACAGCGTGACGGCCCAGCAGATTGCCCGCCGCATCACGGCAGCGGAAACGGCCAGGCTCCCGGAAGCGTAATCTGCGCCACGTTTGCAGGAATTTTTCCCGAAAAGGCCAAAAGTGGACAAAGCACCCCTGAAGAGCAGGTAAGCTATTTGAGTTGCCTTTCCAGGGGCCGGGAAGCCGGTCTTTCTGCGGGAAACATGGTGGGCGTAGCTCAGTTGGCAGAGCGCCTGGTTGTGGTCCAGGAGGTCGCGGGTTCAACCCCCGTCGCTCACCCTCACAGGACGGCAGGTAGCCGTCCAAGAAGGAGGCCGTACCGGATATCCGGTACGGCCTCCTTTGTTGTTGCAGCATCGCCCCAGGCCCCGGCCAGGGCCGCAAGCCGAAGGACCACTGACATGACCGTTCTGCCAATCACCATCTGGGGAGAACCCGTGCTGCACCGCCGGGCCTCCGAGGTTGAGGTGTTCGACGACGACCTGCGCGCCTTAATCGCCGACATGTTTGAAACCAACGATGCAGCCAACGGCGTAGGCCTCGCGGCCCCCCAGATCGGCGTCGGTAAGCGGATCTTTGTCTACAAGTACGCAAACGACGACGGCGCTCCACCCACCGGTGTCCTGGTCAACCCGGTCCTGACGCTGTCCAAAATCTCCGGCGCCGCTCCGGACCCGGACGAGGAAGAAGAGGGCTGCCTGTCCTTTCCCGGGGAGGTGTATCCGCTCAAGCGTGCCGAATGGGCCCGGGTTGAAGGCTTCGACGGATTCGGGGAGCCGGTGAAGTTCGAGGCCACCGGCTGGTTCGCCAGGGTCATCCAGCACGAATACGACCACCTGGACGGAAAGCTCTACGTCAACCGTCTCATGGACCGCTACTCCCGCAAGGCGATGAAACAGGCCAAGAAGAACGGCTGGGGCGTGCCCGGCCTGACCTGGATGCCGGGAGTGGATCCGGACCCGTTCGGACACTAGCCGGCCGCTGCCTCCAGGCACGCAGCGGCTGTCAGCGGGCCCGCACCGTCTGCTGGTCCGGACAGGAGCCGAGGACGCGCTTCATCGCGTCCTTCTCCGCGCCGGTTACCCAGAGGCCGTAGGCGGCCTTCACGGAAATCTGCCGTGCCACGTAATGGCACCTGATGGACTTGTTTGCAGGAAGCCAGGTGGCGGCGTCGCCAGCGCTTTTCTGCTGGTTGGCCGGCCCGTCCGCGGCGATGAGGTTCAAGGGGTCATTGGCGAGGCTCTGGCGCTGCCCGGGAGTCAACTGCTGGGCGCCCTTTTGCCAGGCGTCCGCCAGGGCAACAACGTGGTCCACCTGCACAGCCCTGCTGCTGTCCTGGCCGCGGCGGAAACCGACGTGCTGGCCGGTGTAGGGCTCATGGAAGCGGCCGGCCGAGACCCGGCACCTGGAACCTTCGGCGAAGACAACGTCCGCCAGGTCGCGGCGGAGGATGTCGTTGCGGGTATCGCAGCCGTTCCGGTCCACGTCGGACCAGGCCTGGCCGAAGGCTTCCCGGTCGTAGCCGCCCTTCGCTGCCCGGCCCTTGACCGGCAGCGTGTCCAAAGCGTCAAGCGCACGTCCGCCGGGGACCGGGTGGACGGCTGCCACCGGCTTCATCCACGCGGGATCGAAGACGGGGGCCTCGGAAGGACCTGCCGGCGCCGGTTCCGCGAGGGCGAACTGGCCCGCGCTAAAGAACCAGGCAAGGCCCCCAACGATGGAAACCGCGGCCAGTGCCAGAATGACCCACGCTTGGCGCGAGCGGCGGCGGGCCCGCCGGTAGGCGGACCAGCTCACGGTCACGGCTTTCCCTGCCGGCGGCTGACGTCCTGCACCCCACGAGCCTAGGGCAGCGAGAACTCCACCTCGCCGTTTTCCACAGTGTGGAGGGCAGGTGACGGATCGGGTGGAGCGGTTACTGCTCCCGCATCACCCGCCGCAGGTCCTCTTCGGCAATGGCCAGGAGGCCCTCGAGCTGGCGTACCCTGTCCTCGCCGACGTCGCCTGCCTGGTGTGCCGCACGTGCCCGCTCAAGGAGCCGGACGGCTTCCTTGTGGTTTGCCTTGGCGACGTCGAGTGCGTGTTCCAGGGTGGTGTCGTGCTGGAGCGTCGAATCTTTTTCCATGCCATTAGTGTGGTCCCGATTCCCGGCTGATTCCAGAGAACCAGCCGGGAATTAGCGTGACCCGCGAATGGCTAGACGGCGATGGCCGCCAGCGCCTTGGCGCTTTCCTTGGCGGGGTAGGACGGCGGGTTGACGCCGGCCATCTCTTCCATCACGCGGACCACCTGGCAGCTGTAGCCGAATTCGTTGTCGTACCAGACGTAGACCACGAGGTTCTTGTCGGTGGAGACGGTCGCCAGGCCGTCCACGATGCCGGCGCGGCGGGAACCGACGAAGTCGGTGGAGACCACCTCGGGGGAATCGATGTAGTCGATCTGCTTGCGCAGGTCCGAGTGCAGCGACATCTCGCGGAGGTAGTTGTTCACCTCGTCCTTGGTGGTCCCGTTCTCGAGTGTCAGGTTCAGGATGGCCAGGGAGACGTCCGGGGTGGGAACGCGGATGGAGCTGCCGGTGAGCTTGCCCAGCAGTTCCGGCAGTGCCTTGGCGACGGCCTTGGCAGCACCGGTCTCGGTGATCACCATGTTCAGCGCGGCGGAGCGGCCGCGCCGGTCGCCCTTGTGGAAGTTGTCGATGAGGTTCTGGTCGTTGGTGAAGGAGTGCACGGTTTCCACGTGGCCGTGGACCACGCCGAACTTGTCGTTGAGGGCCTTCAGGACCGGGGTGATGGCGTTGGTGGTGCAGGACGCCGCGGAGACGATGGTGTCCGTGTCCTCGATGGTTCCGTGGTTGATGCCGTGGACGATGTTCTTCAGCTCGCCCTTGCCCGGCGCGGTCAGCAGAACCCGTGCAACACCCTTGCTCTGCAGGTGCTGGGACAGGCCTTCGGCGTCGCGCCAGCGGCCGGTGTTGTCCACCACCAGGGCGTTGCTGATGCCGTAGGCGGTGTAGTCGATGGTTGCCGGATCGTTCGAGTAGATGACCTGGATCCGGACGCCGTTGGCCGTGATCGTGTTGGCTTCCTCGTCGATGCGGATGGTGCCTTCGAAGGAGCCGTGCACGGAGTCGCGGCGCAGCAGGCTGGCGCGCTTGGCCAGGTCGTTGTCGGAACCGCGGCGGACCACAATGGCGCGCAGGCGCAGGCCATGGCCGCCACCGGCCTTTTCGATCAGGAGGCGGGCCAGGAGCCGGCCGATCCGGCCAAAGCCGTACAGCACCACGTCAGTGCTGGTGCGCTCGTCAGCGCCGCGCTTGCCCACGATCTCGGCGAGCTCGGCACGGAGGAACTCCTCCAGGGTGGCGCCGTCGCCCTCTTCCTTGAACTTCTGGTTCAGGCGGGCAATGTCGATCGCAGCCGCGCCCAGCTCAAGCCCGGCCAGGGTGTTCAGCAGCGGGGCAGTCTCTTCAAGGAGCAATTCGTCCTTGCTCATCCGGCGCGCGAAGCGGTGCGCCTTGAGGATGTTCATGGTGGACTTGTTGATCAGGCTCCGGCCATGGATGCTGGTCACCACGTTGTTTTCGCGGTAAAGCCGGCCGATCACCGGAATCATGGCCTCGGCGAGGGCCTCCCGGCCCATCCATGTATCAAGACAAGAATCTGACGTCTGGCTCACAGAAATACCTTCCTCGGTTCAGCCGCATACGTCCTCGTACGCGGATGTCGGCCACCGGATGATGTCCAGGGGCACCCACGCCTGCAGGGTTCGGCCCCCAGGCGCATGGATCGTGTGCAAAGAAAAACCGCCGGCTGCGAACGCAACTCCCGGCGGAAGAACCCCTACGTCCGCTATCCATTCTAAATTGGCCCGCGCCCCGCAACAGGCTGCAGGCGCGTGAAATCACTCACACGGCCGGGCAAGCTAATTGTGCAGGGCCGAATAGAGGTTGAGGCTGGCGGAAAAGACCACCCAGGAGAAGTAGGGCAGCACCAGTAACCCGGCACCTGTGTTGACCGGTCCGAACCGCATGATCAGGAAGACCAGGGTCACTGCCAGGCCGGCGATGACGGCGAACGCGACCCACAGGGCAGCGGTCCCCAGGACGGGATACAGTCCGAAGAACGTCAGCGGCCACCCTGCATTAAGCACCAGCTGGACGATATAGCAGGCCAGCGTCCCCCTGGTCAGGGCACCTTTCCGCCAGACCAGCCAGGCGGCAACGGCGACGCCGATGTAGAGCGCGATCCACATGGACCGGAACATCCATCCCGGTGGCATCCAGGGCGCCTCGACTGACTCCGCGAACCAGCCGGGCGAATGCAGGATGATGGGAACCGAGGCCAGCGCCCACGCGGCCAGGGAAAGGGCCAGGAAGCCCAGCAGGGCAAGCGCCTGCCTGGCGCGGCCGGGAGTGGCACCCGGGCCGGTTGGCTGTCCGGGTGGCGATCAGTATTTGCGGGCACGGTTCAGGATCACCAACAAAACTTCCAAGGTCAAACCGGTTGATGGACGGGACAGCCGATACGCCGGGTTCTGTTCCCCGCTTCCGTTGCCGGAAGTGGAGCGACGGCCATCCATCTACGAGTACCGTTGCCGGTACCCTCCAGCGGCCTACCCGGACACTCGGGCGGGCAGCCCTCAAACGTGTCCTGTCTGGCCTTGCTCCGGGTGGGGTTTACCTAGCCTTCCCGGTCACCCGGGAAGCTGGTGGTCTCTTACACCACCGTTTCACCCTTACCCGCGCTCCCCCGTCCACGGACAAAGGATGCGGGCGGTCTGTTCTCTGTGGCACTTGCCTGCGGGTTACCCCGAGTGGGCGTTACCCACCACCCTGCCCTGTGGAGCCCGGACGTTCCTCGAGCCACTTGCGTGGCGCGCGGCCGTCTGGCTGTCCCATCCTCAACCAGTCTACCGGCGCGGGGCGTCCTTTCCGCCGCCGGTAGGATCGGACGGTGCTTATTCTGCTTCCCCCCTCCGAAGGCAAGACGCCGGCAGTCCGCGGTGCCGCCGTCGACTGGCAGTCCCTGGGCTTCCCCGCCCTCAACCCCTACCGCGCCAAAGTCCTCGAGGCGCTGGGGACCGTCAGCGCGCACGAGGACGCCCTTGCGCTCCTGGGGGTGGGAGCATCGCTGAGCGACGACGTCCGCCGCAACACCCGGCTCCACGCGGAGCCGGCGGCACCGGCACACACGATCTATTCCGGCGTCCTGTACGACGCCCTCGGCTACCGGAGCCTCACCCCGGCCCAGCGCCGCAAGGCAGACGAATCGGTGCTGGTCATTTCGGCGCTGTGGGGAGCGTTGCGTTTCGGCGACAGCGTCCCTGCCTACCGGCTCTCAATGGGGACTGCACTGCCCGACGTCGGCCGGCTCGCCCCGTTCTGGAAGCCGCTCCTGGCGGACGCACTCGGCGGGGCGGTGGAGGGCCACCTGCTGGTGGACTGCAGGTCCAGCACCTACGCAGCCGCGTGGACCCCGCCCCTGCCCGGACGGTCGCGGTCAATGTCTTCACGGAGACCGGCGGCGTGCGCAAGGTGGTCAGCCACTTCGCCAAGCACACCCGTGGTGAGCTCGCACGCCACCTGCTGGTCCGTCGCGGGAAGGCTCCTGCCAGCCCCGAACAGCTTCTGGGCGCGGCACGGGAGAAATGGGATGCGGAGCTGGTTGCGGGATCGGCGCGGAAGCCGCACGCCCTGAACATCATCCTGCAGGACTGAAAGCCCGGCAGGTCAGGCCCACTCCTCCGAACGCACCAGGATGGCGCCGGAGTCGGGGCAGAAGACGATGTCGTCCGCGGAGGCTGCCTTGATCTCGGCGAGGTCGCCGGGGCTGAGCTTCATGCCGGAAGCCTCCGACGTTCCGTGGAACAGCCGGGCAGCGCCGACGCCCCGCTTCGCGAGCGTCTTCTCGTAGACGGCAAGCAGTGGGGCGTCGAGTCCCTGCGCGAATTCATCCCGCCTGGCCCGGACCCCGGCGGCTTCCGCGTCGACCCCGGCGATGGCCTCATCCAGCTCGGCGCGGATACCGCCGAAAGAACCTTGGATATCGTCCACGATGACCTGCTGGGCTGCCTGGCGGGCCCTGAGGGCGTCCAGCCTTTCCAGGATTTCCAGCTCCACGTCCTCCAGGTCGGAGCGGCGCTTGTTCAGCGACGCAATGTCCTTTTGGAGGGCCACCAGGTCCTTGGACAGGCCGGTGCCGCTGTTGAGCCGTGCCTCGTCCCGTTCGATGCGGGTGGCCACCTGTTCCACGTCCGCCTCGGCACGCTTCAACTCGGATTCTGCGTCGTGGACGGCCACCTTGGCTGCGCCAAGTTCGCCGTTGGCAACCGAGAGGGCGGCTTCGAGGTCCTTGATCCGCGGATCGTTCTCCAGCGCCCGGCGGCGGGTGGCGAGCGACTTAAGCCTGGCGTCCAGCCCCTGCAGTTCGAGCAACTTCAACTGTTCCGCCGGTGCTGCCTTCGCCACTATTACCTCCGCTTGATCCCTTCCGGCCGGAGCCGGGCACCCTGCAGGCGCTTCCTTGACTCTAGCGCGTGGCCTGCTCCCCCGGCTTAGCCCGGAGTGAGTATGAAGTCCCACGGATCGCTGTTGGTGGTGCTGACCCTGGATTTCGACGTCGTGCCCCTGGTCCGCGAGGACGTTGCCCAGGGCGGCTGCCGCAGCCGGCAGCCAGAGCCATTCGCTGGCGAAGTGCGAGACGTCCACGAGGTACGGCCGGCCGTTCAGCGCCGACTCCCGGGCTTCGGATGCGGGGTGGTGCCGGAGGTCGGCCGTGACGTAGACATCCGCGTTGCTGGCCCGGACCTCGTTGAGCAGCGAGTCGCCCGCGCCGCCGCAGACGGCGATGCGCCGCACCAGGCCGTCCTTGTCGCCGGACACCCGGACGCCGCCGGCCACGGACGGCAGGATCCCGAAGACGCGGGCGGCGAACTCACCCAGGGTCATGGCATCCGCCAGGTCGCCGACCCGGCCGATGCCCTCTTCCGGCAGCCCGTTGGCGGCAACGGTCAGGGGTGCCACGTCCCGGAGTCCCAGGGCGTCTGCCAGCACGTCAGAAACGCCTCCGACGGCGGAGTCACCGTTGGTGTGCACCGTCAGGAGTGCCGTACCCGACTCGATGAGCCGGTGGACTGCCCTTCCCTTCGCCGTGGTGGCGGCAACCGAGGTGACCCCCTTGAGGAGGAGCGGATGGTGGGTGATGAGGAGTTCGGCGCCCCACTCCACGGCTTCCTCGATGACCTCCAGCGTAGGGTCCACCGCGAACATCACCTTGGTGACGGGAGTGGACGGGTGGCCCGCAACGAGTCCCACCTCGTCCCAGTCCTCGGCCAGGGATTCGGGCCAGAGTTCCTCCACCGCCAGCAGCAGGTCGCCCAGGCTTGGAGCCTCCGCCGTACCGGCCGCCGCCGGGTCCGAGGGGGCGTCGCCGTCGTTGTGGTCTTCGGGGCCGGTAACGTCGGTGTCCACAGGTTCCATAGTCTTAGTTTTACCCCATCCGCCGTGGTCGGCCCCGTACCGTGACGGGTACCGCAGCCGGCAGGGGAATCATCCGGGCCCGCCAACCATTGAAGAGGTCATGAAAACTTTTGTTCTGGGCGGAGGCTGCTTTTGGTGCCTTGACGCTGTCTACCAGAAGACCATGGGCGTCACCTCGGTGGTGTCCGGCTACACCGGCGGGCACGACCCCCACCCCGACTATTACTCCGTCTGCAGCGGAACCACTGGCCATGCCGAGGTTGTGGCCGTGACCTTCGACGAGGACATCATCCCGGCCGAGGTCATCCTTGACATGTTCTTCGCCCTCCATGACCCCACCACCCTGAACCGCCAGGGGTACGACGTCGGCACGCAGTACCGTTCGTCGATGTTCTACGAAACCACGGAAGAGAAGATCCTGTTCGAGGAGGCGATCGAACGGAACAGGAGCTGTGGCGGGATCCGATCGTCACCGAAGTCAGCCGGCTTCCGCGCTTTTATGTGGCAGAGGAGTTCCACCAGAACTATTACGCCAAGCATCCGGAGCAGGGGTACTGCCAGGTGATCATCAACCCCAAGCTGGCCAAGGCCAGGAAATATTACTCTGCATGGCTAACGCTTAGCCACGGTTACGCCGCCTCGTTAGGCTGACCTCAGTATCCACCCTTCAGAGATAGGCGTATGTACATGGCACGGATCTATGACGATGTAACGCAGCTGGTCGGCGGCACTCCGCTGGTCAGGCTCAACCGGCTCAGCGAGGGGCTGGAAGCCACCGTCGCCGTGAAGCTGGAGTTCTACAACCCTGCCAACAGCGTCAAGGACCGTATCGGCGTGGCCATCGTCGACGCCGCCGAGAAGTCCGGTGCCCTGAAGCCCGGCGGAACCATCGTGGAAGGCACCTCCGGCAACACGGGCATCGCCCTGGCCATGGTGGGTGCTGCACGCGGCTACAAGGTCATCCTCACCATGCCCGAGACCATGTCCACCGAGCGCCGGGTCATGCTGCGCGCCTTCGGTGCCGAGATCGTCCTGACCCCCGGCTCCGAAGGCATGCGCGGTGCCGTGGAGAAGGCCCAGGAAATCGTTGCCAACACGGAGAACGCCATCTGGGCGCGCCAGTTCGCGAACGAGGCCAACCCGGAGATCCACCGCACCACCACGGCCGAAGAGGTCTGGGCCGACACCGACGGCGAGGTGGACATCTTCGTTGCCGGCGTCGGCACCGGCGGAACGGTCACCGGCGTCGGACAGGTCCTGAAGGAGCGCAAGCCCGGCGTCCAGATCGTGGCCATCGAACCCAAGGACTCGGCCATCCTCAACGGCGGCGCCCCCGGCCCGCACAAGATCCAGGGCATCGGCGCCAACTTTGTCCCCGAAATCCTCGACACCAACGTCTACGACGAGGTCCTCGACGCCACGCTGGAGGATTCCGTGCGCGTTGCCCGCGACCTCGGCGTCAAGGAAGGCATCCTGGGCGGCATCTCCTCGGGCGCCATTGTCTGGGGCGCGCTGGAGCTGGCCAAGCGGCCCGAGAACAAGGGCAAGCTGATCGTCGCCGTCGTGTGCGACTTCGGCGAGCGTTACATCTCCACCGTGCTCTATGACGACATCCGGGGCTGATCAGGCCGCTTTCCGCCCGTTTCCTGTAGAAAGAACTTTGTGGGCTTTTTTCGCAAGACTGAAGGAAGACCTCGACGCCGCCCGGTCCCATGACCCGGCGGCTCGAGGTTCTTTTGAGAACTTTTTCGCTTACTCCGGCCTGCATGCCATCTGGATCCACCGGCTGACGCACCGGCTGTGGCAGAATCCTGCCCTCCGGTTCCCGGCCCGGCTGATCTCCCAGCTGGGCAGGTTCGCGACCGGCATCGAGATCCATCCGGGCGCCACCATCGGCCGCCGGTTCTTCATCGACCACGGCATGGGCGTGGTCATTGGTGAGACTGCCGAAATTGGCGAGGACGTCATGATGTACCACGGTGTGACCCTCGGCGGCCGCTCCCTGGCGCGCATCAAGCGGCACCCCACCATTGGCGACCGCGTCACCATTGGCGCCGGGGCCAAGATCCTGGGACCGATCACCATTGGACGGGACAGCGCCGTGGGCGCGAACGCCGTCGTCGTTAAGGACGCGCCGCCGGAGTCAATCGTCACCGGTGTTCCTGCCAAGTGGCGGCACCGCGACGCGCAGCGGGAGACCAAGCCCGCGGTGGACCCGGCCGAGTACGACATCGAATACCGGATCTGACCTGCCGCCATTTTGCTGGCATCCCGTAAGGCAAACAGTAACGGCCGGCAGTTCCTGGAGATCTCCAGGAACTGCCGGCCGTTTGCCGTTGGACTGGCTAGTGGGTGTCCACCGCTTCGATTTCGGACTTGTCCTCGCCCCACAGGGTGTGGAACGTGCCTTCGGCGTCGATCCGGCCGTAGGTGTGCGCACCGAACAGGTCGCGCTGTCCCTGGATCAGGGCGGCAGCAACACGCTTGCGGCGCAGGCCGTCGTAGTAGGCCAGCGAGGAGGAGAATACGGGGACAGGAATTCCGAGCTGGACTGCGGTGGCCACCACGCGCCGCCATGCCGGCAGGGCATCGGCGATGGCCTTCGTGAAGGCCGGGGCGAACAGCAGGTTGGCCGGCTTCTCGTCCGCGGCGTAGGCCTTGGTGATGTCCTTGAGCAGTTCCGCACGGATGATGCAGCCCGCACGCCACAGGGAAGCAATCTCGTCCAGCTTCAGGTCCCAGCCGTATTCCTTGGCTGCCGAGGTCAGCATGTCCAGTCCCTGCGCGTAGGAGACCAGCTTTGAGGCGTAGAGCGCCTGGCGGACGTCCTCGACGAAGGTGTCCGGGATCTCGACGGCGGCTTCCCCGCCTTCCAGCAGTTCCTGGCCCAGCTTGCGCTGGCCGGCCTGCGAGGAGAGTGCACGGGCGAAGACGGACTCGGCGATGCCCGACACCGGGGAACCGAGCTCCAGGGCGGAGATGACGGTCCAGCGGCCGGTGCCCTTCTGTCCAGCCGCGTCCACCACGACGTCGACGAACGGTTTGCCGGTCTTCGCGTCAACGTGGCCCAGGACTTCGGCGGAGATTTCGATCAGGAAGGAGGAGAGCTCGCCCTTGTTCCATTCCGAGAAAATTTTGGCCTGCTCGGCGGGTTCGATTCCGGCCCCGGAGCGCAGCAGGTCAAACGCCTCGCCGATGACCTGCATGTCCGCGTATTCGATGCCGTTGTGGACCATTTTGACGAAGTGGCCGGCGCCATCGGTGCCCACCCAGGCGCAGCAGGGCTCGCCGTCAACCTTGGCGGAAATCTTTTCCAGCAGCGGGCCGAGGGCCTTGTAGGACTCCTTGGAGCCGCCCGGCATGATGGACGGGCCGTTCAGCGCGCCCTCCTCGCCGCCGGAGACACCCACGCCCACGAAATGCAGGTCCTTCTTGGCCAGCGCGGCTTCGCGCCGGCGGGTGTCCTCATAGTGGGAGTTGCCGGCGTCGATGATGATGTCGCCCGGTTCGAGCAGCGGCTCAAGCTGTTCGATGACCGAGTCCACCGGCTTGCCGGCCTTGACCATGATCAGCACGCGCCGGGGCTTCTCCAGTGAGTCGACCAGTTCCTGCAGGGTTTCGGTGCGGATGAAGTCGCCTTCGGATCCGTACCGCTCCAGCAGTGCGTCGGTCTTCTCCACGGACCTGTTGTGCAGGGCGACGGTGAAGCCGTTCCGCGCGAGGTTGCGGGCCAGGTTGGCACCCATCACCGCAAGGCCGGTGACACCGATGTGTGCAGACATCAAAACTCCAATTCATTGCTTCAGGACGAATGGCGGCAGCCTCGTCGAAGCCGCCCGCCATGACCAGGGTCGGAATAAAGCATATATATTCCGGAGGTATGAGGAAAGGGGCAACCGGATACTGGAATGCTTTGTGTCGCCGCCGGCCGCCTCCAGCCTGGCCGCCGGGCCCGTTCCCACTAGGCTTAACGGCATGACCAGCAGCCTGCACCACCGTGCCATCGAAAATCTTGGCACCCGCATCATCGCAGGCGAGCTGCCTGCTGGCCATGTCATGCTCGCAGAGCAGCTTGAAGACGAACTCAAGGTTTCCCGGTCCGTCATCCGTGAAGCAGTCCGCGTCCTGCAGTCACTGGGGCTGGTGGAGACCACGAAGCGGGTGGGCATCCGGGTCCTGCCGCCCAGCCGCTGGAATCCCTTTGATCCGCAGGTCATCCGGTGGCGGCTTGCCAGCGACGCCCGCGGCGCGCAGCTTCGCTCCCTCGCCGAGCTGCGGGCGGCCGTTGAACCTGCCGCGGCCGAGCTGGCCGCCCAGAACGCGCCGGCCCCGCTGAGGCTCGAGCTGGTGGACGTGGCCTATGCCATGCGCGACGCCGGCCTCAACGGTGAGGTGCCGCGCTTCCTGGACCTGGATATCCAGTTCCATTCCCTCCTGCTTTCCGGCTCCGGCAATGAGATGTTCGCCAACCTCATGGGCCAGGTGGCGGAGACGCTGACCGGCCGAACGGTGCACGGCCTCATGCCCGACCACCCCAACGAGGCTGCCCTGCAGTGGCACGTGGACGTGGCGGAAGCGATCGCCAGGGGCGACGCCGCGGCGGCGAGGGAAGGTTCCGACCGGATCCTTCGCCGGACCATGGCCCGGATGGCCGATACCTGGACCGAGCAGCCGCGCGTCTTCATCCCGGTCCGCCGCTGACGGCCGTGACCCAAGACTCCGGCCCCGGGTAATGCTGCAGACACATTCAACGGTAACTTTTTGTTTCCTGCAGTTCACGGTATATTCAACTCAGGCCCTCCACCGCGGCATCCCCCAATAGTCGCGGTGGAGGGTTTTCCAATGCCCGCACGCAGGCCCTTCCCTTGGGACTGGTGCTACGCCGCGCCGGCCAGGGACTCCCGCAGGCGCCAGCCGCCCCCGAGTCCGTCACGTTCCAGCACCATGGTGGTCAGGGCGGAGTTCCGGTTGCTTCCCAGCCGCACCTGGACCTGCAGGATCTCCACGTCCACGCGGCTTCTGCCCTTTGGCATCCTCCGGTGGGTCTCCCACCAGTTAATCCGTTCGAACCATCTCACCGGCTCGGCACCCACGGACCATTCCCGTCCCCGGCAGACCACCGCCGTCGGCATTCCATCTCCGCCCCTGCGGACTATCACGTGTTCCATGACTGCAAAGCTATGGCGGGGGTCTGACATTCGGCTGTGCCGCCAACGAAAAAACCCCGCAGTTCCGTGAGCCTGGAAGGCAGGAAATGCGGGGTTTTTGTGGTGGGTCCTACCGGGATCGAACCGATGACATCCACGGTGTAAACGTGGCGCTTTCCCCTTGAAATGACAGGGTTTTCACGCCGTTTGGGAGGAATTTGGTAGGGCTGGGACGAGCTTGGGCGCGAGCAGGTTGTCCATCCGGGCGGCGACGTCGGAGAGTTCCTGGTCGAAAAGCCCGGCGTAGATGTCCAGCGTGAGGGCCGCGGAGGCGTGCCCGAGCATGCGCTGCACGGACTTCACCGAGGCGCCGGAGTGGACGGCCAGGGACGCGGCGGTGTGCCGCAGGTCGTGGACCCAGAGATCCAGCGGCAGCCCGGCGGCGGCGACGGCGGGATCGTAGGTGCGTTTCTTGAAGTTGTTCGACCGCATCCACTTACCCCGCTTGGTGGGGAACACGAGCTCGTCCCGGCCCAGCCCCTTGACCCTGTCCCGGAGCCGTTCGGCCATGAACGCGGTCAGCGGCACGTCGCGGGGTTCGCCGTTCTTCGGTGGCCCGACGACCATGCGCCCGTCCGCTTCGGTAACGGAGCGGGAGACGATGACACGCCGGCGGCGCAGGTCGATGTCCCGGCCGCGCAGCTCGGCGGCCTCACCAAACCGCAGCCCGGTTGTCGCCAGGAACCAGATCAGGTCCTCGTCCCGTTCCCCGATGGAGGTGGCGAGGGCGCGGACCTGGTCCACGGTGAGATAGATGTGCTCCCGTTTCCTGCCTTTGGGGAGCTTGACGCCGGTGGCCGGGTTGGTCTGCAGCCGTCCCTCGCTGATGCACCAGTTGAGGAAGTTCCGGAACCGCCCATAGATGGTGTCCACGGTCCTGGCCGCCTTGGCCATGCTGGTGACCCATGCCTGCACGTCGGCCTTGGTGACATCGGCGAGGACCTTGTCGCCCCAGTAGGGGCGGATGGTGGCGCGGACGTCGGACTTGGTTGTGGCCAGGGTGGACGGTGCGAGGTGCACGCACGAGTCGAGCCATGCGTCCAGCAGCTCCCCGATAAGGACGCGGCCGAGGTCCCTGGACACGTACGTCCCGGATCTCTGGTTGTGGTCCACGTGCGTCAGGTGCGCCTTGGCCGCGTCCTTGGTCCGGAACGCTTTCTTCCGTTCCTTGCCGGCCTCGGTCCAGACGGCCTGCCAGCGGGAACCTTTCCCGTACATGGCTGTCCGGGTCCCGTCCTTGAGCATCCAGCGATCATCGACCCGGGCCATGCGCTACATCCTTCCGGTTATCCGGGCGAGGGCCCGGAACTCTTCTGGTGGGAGGTTGTCGAGGAATGCCTGCACGACGGCGGGCGTGGTTCCCAGGGTTTCGGCGATCACCGGGATACGGTGGTCCAGGATCGCGGCGCCGAGGAAGGCCCGCGGGGTGATCGTGAGTTTCGCTGTTCGTTTGTCTGCGAGGTCGCAGCGGTCCGGGCAGGTGGTCCGGTAGTAGTCGTGGCCGTTCTGGTGTGCCTTCTGGTGCTGATGCGTCAAGAGAAAATCCCCAAGTCTGTCTCGCCCCCCGTGAGCGATACGAACAGGATACGACTTTCCCTAGATTTCCCTAATTGTCAGTGGTCTGTGCTTAGCCACAGGATGGGGTCGTAGGGCCTAAGACTCGCCATTTATCTGGACTCTGTAGTTACGAAATCGATATGAAAGCTCCGCTAGCAACTCCTCGTCAGACAAATGTGACGCCTTCATTACGCGTGACTTGTCCCCTCCATTCTCCATCTCCTGGAATGTCGGCTCCCCCGCGCCCCGGCGCAGTTCTTCGAGGGTGACCATGTCCGGTGCCAGGTTCTCCCGATCCTCCATGACTTCACGGATTGCGCCGGTTTTCCAGCCCAAACCCCGCTCCACCTTGGCCTGAGCAAGGTCCTGCACCATCCGATCCCCGCGCTCCATTGCCCGGAGAGTCTGGACGTTCAGGCCGATGTCCTTCGCAAACATGTTTTGCGATCTTTGGATTTCGACACGGGCGATCTGTATGAGGTGCCCCAGATGCTTCAGGGCTTCGGATTCATTCACACGTTTATGGTGTGCCCGAATCTAGGGAATGTCCAACGTATATCTATCGGGAAAGTTGCCCGTTTCGAGGGAAACAATGCTTGAAATTACAAGCGCGTGATTCCGCTCTCACCTGCGAAAACACCACTTTTGCATAACTTTCCCTAGCTTTGTCTTGTCTAGTTCCCTAACTTTCCCTATGCTTGTGTACATGCCTACACCGACAAAAGGGACCCGCAGAGGCCCACGAAAAGCACACCCCTACAACGACGACTGGGGGCGCGTTGGCGCCACCCTCCGGGAACTTCGCCTGGCGAAGGGAGCGACGCAGGACGAACTGGCCACAGCAGTTGGTTTCGTCCGGGGTTCCTCCATTGCTCAGATCGAGGCCGGGCTCAAACCTCTGACCGATCAGAAACTGTTGCTGGTAGCTGACTACCTCGGCATCCGGCCCTTGGCCATTCGCCGCCCGGAACTTCTCGAAAAGGCGGCCTCCTGATGGGCCGCCATGGATGGGACCGAGGCGTATGGGACAAAGTCCCCCACTCCGACTTGATCTTTCACGCTGACATCTTCTGGACGGCAGTCAACAAGACTGAGTCCTGCTGGGAGTGGACCGCTGGGAAGAACAAAGCCGGATACGGCTGCATGAACGTGAGGAAAGCTGATGGCAGAAAAACAACTGCCCGGACCCACAAGCTGTCCTACCTGCTCCACACCGGGCCCATCCCGGATGCCCTCGACGTAGACCACACCTGCCACAACAGGGCATGCGTCAACCCACATCACCTGCGTCTTGCCACGCGCAAGCAGAACCAGGAGAACCGGGGTCCGCTGGATGTCCGGAACAAGTCCGGTTACCGGGGCGTCCACTGGGCCAAAGCCCAAAAGAAGTGGGCCGCCACCGTGAGCCACAACGGCAAGCCAGTGCACGTCGGGTACTTCAGCACCGCTGAAGCGGCAGGAGAGGCGGCCCGAGCCAAGCGCAACGAGCTCTATACCCACAACGACCTTGACCGACAGGAGGTTGCGGCGTGAGCGTCAGCGTCACGGTCAGCCGCCCGGGCCGCATGACCGTTTCACCCTCGCATGTCATCCGTGACCGAACGATGGTCAACCTGTCCGAAGAGGACAACAAGGTCGCAGATCCCATCACTTTCTGGGTTTCGCCCGACGTCGCTGCCCAGTGGATCAAGGCACTCACCCCACTCGCGGAGGGAAAGCTATGAGCCAGGCAATCGCACTCGAGGATCTGGACTGGGAGGCCGACGCCCGCGAGGCGTTGGAGAAGGTCGCCAAGGAGGGGCAGCCTTTCACGGCGTACGACCTGACCGAGAAGGCCGACCTGCGGAATCCGCCGCACCCGAACTGTTGGGGCGCCCTGTTCCGTGAGGCGGCGAAGGACGGTGTGATCCGCCGGGTGGGCGTGATTGAGTCGCGGCGGCCGGGCCGGAAGAACGGGCTGTGCCGGGTCTGGAGGGCGGCCGCATGATCCGCCTCGAAACCGAAAGCCGTACCGCCTACTGCACGACCACGACCGAAGCGCTCCACGCGTCATCCATTGACGGTGAGGACCGGGTCGTCATTGAGGACAAAGCCGAGCAGCTGAAGATGCTGCGCCTTTTGAGAGGGGTCAAGTGGTGATCCGGATTTATCAGTGCAAGGAACCGTGCTGCCTGATCTCGCCGCCGTCGAAGCGGTTTTGGCATGCGGAGTACAACGGGGTGAAGGTCGCGACGGAGACGAGCCGGATGGCTGCGCTCCAGTCGGGGGCTCAGTACGTCATGGAGAACGTCCCGCTGGAGGTGACGGCATGAGCCTCTACTACCAGGACGACACCATCACCCTGTACCACGGGCATAGTCTTGAAATTTCCCGGAGTCTCCCCGATGCATCGGTGAGCTGCATTGTCACGTCCCCGCCCTACTGGGGTCTGCGGGACTACGACGAGCCGGGGCAGTATGGCCAGGAAGAAACCCCGTCAGAGTTCGTGGAGGGGCAGCGACTTCTGTTCTCAGAACTGCGGCGGGTGCTCGCAGACGACGGAACGCTATGGCTCAACCTCGGCGACTCCTACAGCGGCGGCAGTAGGAAGGGTTATGCCAATACCGGCAAGGCTGCAGGCCGCATCAGTGCGGATCGTCCTGCCAGCGGCATACCGGGAAAGAACCTTCTAGGGATGCCGTGGCGGGTTGCCTTCGCCCTGCAGGATGACGGGTGGATCCTCCGCAATTCGATCATCTGGCACAAGCCCAATGCAATGCCTGAATCAGTCACCGACAGGTTGAGCGGAAGGCACGAGAACCTATTCCTGTTCTCAAAGGAGCAGAAGTACTGGTTCAACCTAGACCCGATTCGGACGGAGCACGCAGAATCTACTGTCGCGGCCGCGAGTAGAGCACGTATCCCCTACGAGGCACCGGGGCAGCGACCCAACGCCAAAACACGTGCCATGCATGAATCCGGCGCGAACCCAGGAGATGTCTGGAGCATCAACACTCAGCCGTTCCCCGGCGCACACTTCGCCGTATTCCCGCAAGAGCTGGCGAGGCGTTGCGTCGTGGCTGGGTGCAAACCCGGCGGCACTGTGCTTGATCCTTTCAACGGTAGCGGGACAACTGGTCTCGTAGCTCAGAACAACGGGCGTAAGTACGTCGGCATCGATCTCAATGCGAAATATCTTGATCTGTCACTCAGGACACGCTTGCAGAACGCAGCTCTTGATTTCGGAATGACGGCGTGAGCCGGCAGGGTGACGCCACCGTCAAGGAAGTGGCGGAGTACCTAGGCCACCACCCGGAGACGATCCGGATCATGGCACGCTCCGGGGACTTCCCGAACGCGTACAAGGCTGGGCGTGGCCGGCAGAACTCGCCGCTGCGGATTCCCTGGTCGGATGTGGACCGGTACCGGAAGCTGCAGCCGAGGGCGGCGGCGTGATGAACGAGGATCTGCGGCAGGCCGTGAGGGCCGCCGTGGCTGAGCTGGCCGAGTCGGAGCTGATCGAACTGGTGGCCGAGGCCGCCGTGTCAGCAGTGATTGAGGTCGGGTATTTCCCTGGTGCCGGGTGGGAGTATGCGCTGCGGCAGGGTGACCGGCTGGTTGAGGGCGGGTTCAATACGCAGGGCCAGGCGCAGGCGTGGGCGGACGAGAACTTAGGGAAAGTTGCCTACCTTGTCCAGCGGCGCCGGGTGGGCGTGTGGGAGAACGTTCCGCTTGTTCCCTAAGTTTGCCTTGCTTTCCCTAGGTTTCCCTAATAGACTGTCTAGGTAAGCAAAAAGGGAGCGGCCCCGATGCCACGGAGCCGCTCCACGCCACAGCTCACACCGACAAAGGAGATAGCAATGGCACTTCAAGATACCACCCACGGATACCTGTTCGACAAGGACACCGCCGCGCACATCATCTTCGCCGAGGTACAGCGGTTCGCCGGCGAATGCTCCGCCTACGGACCCTCCGAGGACGAGATCCAGGACCTCACCCGCAAGCTGTCCTGGCAGATCCGCAAGGACCTCAACTGGACCGACGTCGACGTGATCGTCGGCTACGCCCTCGAACTCCGCCAGCTCGCCAACGGCACCCACGAGCTCCTCGACCTGAACGGCGCGTACACGGTGGACAACCGGGGGCAGGTCCGGTCGTGGATCACGGTCCCGATGTTCGGGGAGATCGACTTCATGGTCGCGTCGGTCCCGACCCGTTGGGAGCTGGCAGCGTGACCGCCGGGTATCTGCGGGTCCGGGCGGTGGTCCGGTTCGCCGTCCTCACCACTGGTGTGGCTCTGGCGTTCGTTATGCCGCACCTCGCCGTGGCCGTCGTCGCGTCGGCGGTGGGACTGTGACCGGCTGCTACTGCCGAGGCATGGCTACCTGCGGCAATTGCGAGCAACACATCTGCACCGGCCAGTGCACCTGCGACGACATCGACCAGACCAAGGAGACAGACCAGTGAGCTGGGAACCACAAGACGATGCCCCCGCCGGTGAGTGGATCGTCTACGACGAGATCGGCGCCGTGATCGGCACGTACGGCCAGGACGAATACCGCGCCAAGGAAGCCGCCCGTTCCTGCGGCGGCCGGGACCTTGGCATCACAGCACACTACGTGGAGATGACACGATGACCACAACATTCCGTGAACCAACCGGTAAGCCCACCTGGCCGATCCTCCTGATCGCCGGCGGGGAGAAGGCCGGAAAGTCTTACGCTTCCGCGCAGGCCTCGGCCTCTGACTTGATTGGGCAGACGTACTGGATCGGCGTGGGCGAGGATGACCCGGACGAGTACGGCGCGATCCCCGGTGCCCGGTTCCTCATCGCCAAGCACGACGGCACCCACCAGTCCATCCTCACCGCATTGCGGGAAGCGTCCGCCCAGCCGCGCATCGGCGGGAAACCGAACCTGCTGGTGGTCGACTCCGGCACCCGCGTGTGGGAGATGCTCTCCGACGAGGCGCAGGAGCGGGCGAACATGCGTGCCAAGAAGGCCGCGCAGAAGTGGAACAAGCCGTTCGACCCGGAGGCGGAGGCGACCATCGGGCCGGACCTGTGGAACCGCGCCACGGGCCGCTGGCAGGACGTCATGGAGATCCTCCGGAACCATGACGGCCCGTCCATCATCACGGCCCGCCTGGACATCGTCACCATCATGGACGACAAGGGCCAGCCGACCAAGGACAAGACGTCCAAGGTCAAGGCCCAGAAGTCGCTGCCGTTCGACGTTGGCGGGATCGTGGAAATGCCGGAGCGCGGCAAGGCCTACATCAGCGGTATCCGTTCCCTGAAGCTGGACCTGCCCGTGGGCGAGAAGCACCAGGTCAAGGACTTCACGGTGGATTGGCTGTGGCGCAAGCTTGGCCTGGATGTCGAGGGGGCGACGTCGCCGCGGCAGCACTCCGGCGCGGACGGGCAGGCTTCGGCCGCCGTCGCTGACCAACCGGAGGCGGCGCCGCAGCAGACGGCCCCACCACGGCAGGCCGCGGCACCGGACGACGCTGCTGCCACCGCCCTGAACCAGTACCGGCACACCGCACCCGTCTGGGGGCAAGAGCAGGACGACCAGCTCGAGGCCCAGCTCTTCGAGGCGAAGGGCAACGTGGAGATCCTCCGCTCCCTCTGGAAATCCGCACAGGGCAAGGGCGCACCGCAGGCAGTTCTTGACCGCATCGCAGGCATCAGCAAACCGCAGACCGAAACTAAGGAGCAGGCAGCATGAGCGCACAGACCGACGAAACCCAGACCGACGAGATCGTCCAGGTGGACATCAAGGCCGAGAACCTGCGGTTCGTGTTCAAGAAGACCATCGTGGACGCCCTCTCGGCGGAGATCAAACGGGACCGTGAGGAGCACCTCAAGCCGCTGGTGGAAGAGTGGCGCCGCTCCGGGAATAAGTCTTTCAGTGTTTCCCTGCCGGACGGTACCAAGATCGGGTCCGTGACCCTGACTGAGGCGCAGGACGCAACTGTGGTCTCCGACGAGACGGCGTTCTTCCTCTGGATGAAGAAGAACCACCCGGAGGAGATCGAGACCATAGAGATCCCGGAGAAGGTCATCCCTGCGTCCTCGTACGAGCAGGTAAAGCCGGCGGCGCTGAACCGGTTCCTGCAGGAGGAGCAGTTCCTCCAGGACGGGGACATGATCATCACGGCCGAGGGTGAGCAGGTCCCCGGCGTGGAGCACCTGAAGGCCCCGGAGCCGTCCCAGTTCTCGGTGACCTATGTGGGTGCGAAGGCGGTGGACAAGGAGCGGACCAAGCAGAAGCTGTTCGCGGCGTACCGTAACGGGGACCTCGCGCACCTGAATCTTGGTTCCGCGCTCCCCCAGATCGAGGCGTAATGGCAACGCCCACCACCAACGACGTGATCCTGATGCTGGCCCAGCTGGGCCGGCAGTTGGACGCGAAGCAGGAGGAAATCGCCCGCCTGGACGAGGAAGCGGTCCGGGCGAAGTCCCGCTACGAGGTGGCCCACGCCCGTGCGTTCATCAACGCGACTGGCGCGGAGGGGCTCCGCAAGCAGACGGCGATCCTCGCGGTGGCGGACGCGAAGCTGGACGCGGAGATCGCGGACCAGAAGCTCCGGGCTGCACGGCAGGCGATCCAGGTGTTGCGGGACCGGCTGGACATTGGCCGGTCCCTGAACTCTGCGATCAAGTCGGAGTGGGCGGCGCAGGGCATCCAGGGGCTGGCGGCGTGAACGGCCGCGCCTTCGCCCTTTACCTTGCACGCGATATGCATTGCGTTTGCGGTTGCGTTGGGCAGGAGGACACTTTCGTCCCCCAACATCGTGCAGGGAGAGGCATGGGAGGCTCCCGCGTTCTGGACCGCCCGGCGAACGTCCTGGTCATGTGCTCGCGCATGAACAACCTGATCGAGTCTGACCCCAAGTTAGCGGCGGTGGCTCGTGAGTACGGCTGGAAGCTGTCCCGGTGGCAGGAGCCGGAGAACGAACCGTTCTATGACCTCGCGACGGGGACGTGGAACCTGATCGACAACCTGTATCGCCGGACGGTCACGCAGCGAGCAGCAGCGTGAGCGCCGGGGCGAAACGGCGCCGGGAGCAGATGAGCTTCCGGCGGACCCCGGGGAGCATGTGCCTGGGCAAGGACCGGTACCGGAACCAGCAGGCAGCAGACCGGGCCATGGCAAAGCACGCCGGAAGGGTTCGGGCGTACCGCTGTCCGCTCTGCAAATACCTCCACCTGACCAGCAAGCCGAAGCACAACCAGCCTAGGTAAACCTAGGGAATCCTAGCCAAATCAAGGTAGAATAAGGACAGGCCCGGCAAGTGCGGAAACACCGGCCGGGCCTTGACCACTCACTTAGGTTCGGTAAGGAGTAGCTACCTTGAATGGTACCAAGAATTGCACGATCGACGGCTGCACACGACAGCACAAGGCGCGGGGATACTGCTCTCCGCACTACTCGGCCTGGTTCCGCAAAACACCAGCGTGTGACCGTCCGGAGCCGACCAGGGAAGAACGGTTCTGGGCCAAGGTGGACCGTTCCGCAGGGCCGGACGGCTGTTGGCACTGGACAGCCACGCTGGGGAAAACGGGTACGGCCAGTTTCATGACGGCACCAGGCTCGTCAAGGCTCACCGGTTCTCCTACGAACTCTCCGAAGGTCCCGCCCCCGATTGGGCGGACATAGACCACACCTGCCACAACGGCAGTGGATGCTACGAGGTGCCATGCGATCACCGGAAATGCGTCAACCCCAAGCACCTCGAAGCAGTAACCAGATCAATCAACGCCCGCCGCGGAAACTGCGGTGAGCACAACAGGAAGTGGGCACGATAATGGCCGGCGAAACAACGATTACAGTCATCGGGAATCTGACTGCAGATCCAGAATTGCGGTTCACTCCAAGCGGTTCAGCGGTGGCAAACTTCACCATTGCCAGCACGCCCCGGACGTTCGACAAGAACAAGAATGAATGGGTCGATGGTGAAACCCTGTTCCTCCGTTCGAGCATCTGGCGCGAGGCTGCTGAGAACGTGGCGGAGACACTGTCCAAGGGTATGCGGGTGATCGCTCAGGGTCGTCTGAAGTCTCGCTCTTACGAGGATAAATCCGGCGAGAAGCGGACTGTTACGGAGCTGGAGGTTGACGAGATCGGCCCCTCCCTGCGGTATGCGAATGCCAAGGTGAACCGGACTCAGCGGTCCGGTAACCAGGGCAACGGCGGCGGCCAGCAGGGCGGAGGGTACGGCGGCGGGAACTACCAGCAGCAGGATGACCCGTGGGCCACCCCGGGTGTGTCGAACTCGGGCGGCTGGGGCAACGGCCCCGACTCCGAACCGCCATTCTAGACAGCCTCAAAAGGGCCGGGCACCAACTGGTGCCCGGCCCTTTTTGTGTTTCTGGAGGTAGGTAGCCGGGTTAGGGAAACTGAGTACATTTCCCCTAACTTCTGCGTGTCTACCTAGGGAAAGTTAGGTACTTCTGGGGTAGACTGTACAAGTACCTAAACAAAGAAAGACCCGCCGGTGTCCTACCACCTGACGGGCCCAACCATTCACTAGGGGAAATGGTTCTAATGAACAATAAACCGGATACACCCGCGCCCGCAACGGTTGAGGCACAAGATTCCCTCAGCATTCTGCGAGAAGTCTCCCACGTCTACGAACGCCTCCGCGTCATCCGCCGGCAAGCCGCCCACCTGGCGAAGCAGGACCACACATACCAGGCACTCGCTGATGCCATGGGCACCACGCGTTCCGCAGCTCACCAGCTGATCAACCGGGATGCGGCATGAGCCGACCGAAACTGGGCGAACTCTTCGCCGGCTACGGCGGCCTTGGTATGGCCGTAGAGGAAGTCTTTGGCGCCGAACTCGCATGGGTGTCCGAGTGGGAAGAGGCGCCCTCGAAGATCCTCGCTCACCACTGGCCACACGTTCCTAACCACGGTGACATAACGGAGATCGACTGGGCAGCCGTAGAACCCGTGGACATCATCAGCGGGGGCTTCCCCTGTCAGGACCTCAGCCTCGCCGGGAAACAGTTCGGCATGGGTAAAGGCACCCGTTCCGGTCTGTGGTCCTACATGCTCGAAGCTATTGAAACCATCCAGCCCCGCTATGTCGTGGCCGAAAACGTAAGGGGTCTACTCAGTGGCACAGCACATAGCGTCGTGGAACAGTGCGCGTGGTGTTTGGGAGCAGATGGAGATCAATCTCATTTGCGGGCACTCGGAGCCGTACTTGGAGACTTGGCCGATGTCGGGTTCGATGCGGAATGGCGTGGCATCCGTGCGTCTGACGTCGGCGCTCCCCACAACCGATTCCGGGTCTTTCTCGTTGCTGAAAACACCAACCGCACAGCTTGGAGTGAACGGTGGCTCGCAGCACCCGGACAAGCGGAAAGCAGGCGGCCACGGACCGACGCTGGCCGACGAGCTGGAGCACCTGCTGTTGCCGACGCCAGCAGCTTCGGACTGGAAGCGGGACGACTACCCGGCCGACAGGTTGAGGAAGTCCCCGAACATCACAACAGTTTCCGCGTTCTTCGAGAATATTCCCCTGCCGTTCGACGCTGGGAAGGCGTAACTCGCCCGGCCCCCGCCCCGGCGTTTTACGTGCCAGGCAAAGACAAGGGCACGATCAACACGGCGTTTGTTGAATGGATGATGGGCCTCCCAGAGGGGCACGTAACTGATCAAGCAATTGGTCTGAACCGAGCCGACCAACTCAAGGCCCTTGGTAATGGCGTCGTACCTCAGCAGGCCATGGCAGCGCTCCAGGACATGCTGGCGGCTTTCAACGCAACGGAGGTGGCTGCCTGATGGCACGGGACCGAGCAAACATCAACACGGCCATCTGGACGGACCAGGACTTCCGGGACCTGAACATGGCCGAGCAGCACCTCTACAAGCTCCTCATGACCCACCCCACCCTGTCCTACGCGGGCGTGGCGGACTGGCGGCCGGCAAGGATAGCAGCGATGACCGCGGACGCCACAGCCGAGGGCGTACAGGCCACCGCTGAGGCGCTGCAGGCGAAGCGGTATGTGTTCATCGATGACGAGACGGAGGAGATCCTTGTCCGGTCCTTCCTCCGCCACGACGGGCTCCTGAAGCAGCCGAAGCTGTCGATCTCCATGGTGAACGCATTCGGGGCAATCGCCTCGAAGCGAGTCCGCGAGGTGGTCACGTACGAGCTGCAGCGGCTCCAGCAGGAGCACCCGGATTGGGCGGCTTTTGGGCAGCCGAAAGTCCTGGATCTGCTCAAGGGTAAGGGTACGGATATGGGTGAGTTTACGGATGGGGTTACCCCTGAACTTACCCTTCCGTTTACCCCTAGCTTTACCCCTGCGGTTACCCCTCTGTTTAGGCCAACGGGCGGTCAAGCTCAGGCCCTGCCTACAGCTACAGCTACTACTACAGCTACCTCACCTAGCGGTGAGGGGGTGCGGGGGAACCGTTCGAAGCCTGAGCTGCGACTCCCGGACAAGTGGCAGCCGAACGACGCGCACAGGGACTACGCCAAGGCAAAGCACCTAGACCTCGACACCGAGGCCGAACGGTTCCGCCTCCACGCCCAAGCCCATGACCGGAAGCTCCGGGACTGGGACGCCGGGTTCCGCATGTGGCTCTCCAAAGCCCAGCCTCAGCAGCACTCAGCCAGCCCCTGGTCGAAGGAGTTCCACGGATGAGCATCGAATCACCGCAGCATGACGTCACGGCCGAGCAGTCCGTCCTCGGGGCGATGCTCCTGTCCCGTGAGGCGATCATGGACGTCTCGGAACTCCTGTCCGGGTCGGACTTCTACCGGCCCGCGCACGAGACGATCTACCGGACCATCCTGGCCGCCCACGCAGCCGGGAAACCGGTGGACCCGGTCACGATCGGCGCGGAACTGAGCACCGAGGGTGAACTGGGCAAGGTCGGCGGTCCCGGCTACCTGCACGAGATCGTCCAGCTGGTCCCCTCGGCTTCGACGGCCGGCTACTACGCGGACATCGTGGTGAAGGCCGCGACCAGGCGCCGGCTGACGGCGGCCGGGCAGAAGATCAAGGACCTCGCCGCCCGGCCCGGTGACGAGGACGAACTGGTGGAGCTGGCCCGTAAAGCCGTGGACGCGACGTCCAAGGCCACGACATCGACGGTGCAGTCCTTCGGCGAAACCATCGACCTGATGCTGGGGGCACTGGACGAGGAACCGAACCACGTTCCCACGCCGTGGGGGTCGGTGAATGAGATCATCGGCGGCCTCCGGCCCGGGGCCCTGTACGTGGTGGGCGCCCGCCCCGCGGTCGGTAAGTCGGTGATCGCGCTGCAGCTCGCTAAGGCGTTGACAGCGGCCGGGTCCGTGGCGTTCTGCTCCCTGGAGATGTCCAACGCGGACGTGCAGATGCGGGCCGTGTCCGCGGACCTCGGCATCAACCTCCGGCGCCTGATCGAGCGGGACCTCACCGCCACGGACTGGGGGAAGATCCGCGACCGGCGGGCGGCATGGGAACACGTCCCGTTGTTCGTGAATGACAACTCCGGGATGAGCGTCACGGACGTGAAGCGGTTCGCCCGGTCCGTGCACCGCCGCAAACCCCTCGCCGGGATCGTCGTGGACTACCTGCAGCTCATGGCACCACCGCCCGGGGACCAGCGGAACAGGCACGAGTTCGTCGCCGACATGTCCCGGCAGTTGAAGATCCTGGCGATGGACATGGAGGTCCCGGTGATTGCCCTGTCCCAGCTGAACCGTTCCGGCGAGGGCCGGCAGGAGAAGGAGCCGAAGCTCACGGACCTGCGCGAGTCCGGGGCGATCGAGCAGGACGCCGATGTCGTGATCCTGCTGCACCGGGAGATCATGGGCGAGCTGCGCGGGGACCTGAAGATGCTGGTGGCGAAGAACCGGCACGGGTCCACGAATTACGCGGAGCTCGATTTCTACGGGCATTACTCGATGGCCGTGGAGAAGGGCCACCTCCCCCGGCAGGCCGCGGCGTGAGGGAGTGGGTTGTGACCGTCCCGGCTCCGGTCGTGAAGCCGGTCCGGAAGCGTAAAACCGGGAAGCTGTTCCAGCGCAAGCCCTGGCTCAACTCGAACGACCGGGACCACTGGCGGGTCCTGTCCCCCATCCGGGCGGACTGGCGGGCCAACGCCAAGACCGCTGCCGAGGAGGCCGGGCTCCCCCAGGGCCTCGGCCGGGTGGAGATCACCGGGCTAATCGTGAAGGAACGCGCCGGCACCTACGACGCGATGAACTTCTACCCCACAGCCAAGGCCATCGTGGACGGGCTCATCGACCACGGGATGTGCACGGATGATTCCAACGAGTACGTGTCCGGGCCGTTCCTCTACCCGGGCCCGAAGGGGCAGCCGGCCATGGTCGTCACGGTCCGGGAGATTCCTTAGCAGTACCGGCTTTCCCTAGTGGAACCCGAATTAGTTAGACAAAAAAGGGGAAAACTAGGGAAAGCTGGTGTATGCTTGGGGTAAGCGAAAAGAAAGCCCCGCGACTGCGCGAACAGCCCGGGGTGTGACCGGAAAGAAGGGTTCCGATGCCTACAAGTCTACCGACCACGATGAGCCCCGAGAGGGGCGTCCGGTGAAACGCAAATACATCAAGGGCGTGGTCGAGTGCGAGGGGACGTGCGGGCGGATGCTCCGGTCCTCGAAGATGCCGAAGGAGAAGCACCCGGGCACGGTGAAGCGCTACTCCGGCGGGTTCTGCCAGGTCTGCTGGGAAGCCCGCGGCGAGGAGCTCAAAACCGTGAAGGAGCCGCTGCCGGCAATCCGGCCGTGCGCGGCCTGCGGCCACCCGACCAGGGACCAGAAGACCCTGGCTGGGCAGGCACCTGGGACGCGCCGCAGGATCGGGGATCTGTGCCGGACGTGTGACGGGAAGGGCGTCACGGTACCGACCGAGGAGACAGTCGCCGCCGCCCAGGCCCTGACCGGGTTCCTCGCGGCCCGCCGGAAACGCGCCGAGGTAGCTGCACGCCGCGCCGCCGCTGTGCAGGCTCTCAGCCGGCGGGTGGCGTCATGAGCGCCGCGATGTACTCCCCCAGCGTTGACCTGTCCCCCGCGGCGTATGCCCGCCGCCTGCAGGCCGCCCGGCGCCGTGTCGAGGTCGCCCGGGCAAGGGCTGACCGGAACCCCACCCCCGCCAACCAGGAAGCCGCCGCTGAGCTTGAGGCCGGCCTCCGCAGGATCGAACAGGCGGCCACGGCATGAGCGCTCAGACCCGTGTCGAGTGGACCGGGAACATCCAAGTCCACCACCCCATCCGTCCTCAGCCGAAGCCGCAGGAGGCAAGCAAGTGAGCAAGTTCGAGCTCGGTCAGCCCGTCCGCTTCAGCGAGAGGCTGGTCCGGGTCCGCATCCACACCTACGGCGGATACAACGCCCCGCGGGAGGAGCGGCTGCTGCAGGCGGCGCTGGACCGGATGGGCATCTCCCGATCCCGCGGCGGCACGACGTTCCGCGACCTGGACTGGAAGCTGTGGGTGCCTGAGTCCTTCGCCAGGGAGCATCTACAATCCGGCCTGACCATGCTGGACTACGTGTACGGCATCCCGGAGTCCGGCCTCGGCGTCATCGTCCAGCGCGCCACCCTCCAGCAGGGCGGCACCGCCTACCAGGGCTACGACGAGCCGCGCTGCTGGATGGACCACGGCACCACTCGCGCCTACAAGGTCGCGTTCGACATCAACCGCAAACCCATCCACGTCCTGCCCGAACACCTGCAGGAATCGTCATGACCGCGGCCCAGTACCAGGAGCTCGCCCGGGAACTCGAGGACCGCCGGAAGTTCACCGAGGGCATGGCCGACCAAGCCCGCCTCACCGGACTCACCGCAGGAGCAGACAAATGAGCAAGCCACTCGAACTGAAGGTCTACGAGCACTTCGAACACAACGAGATCTGCTATGCGAACCTGGACGGCATTGGCGAGGTGAACGTGGATTACTGGATCCAGTGCAAGCGCCTCTCGGACGCTGAACTCGCCGCCGAGTACTGGCGGCTCCGGCTCAAGGTCTGCTCCAGCGGCAACAGAGACATGAAGGCCGTGGGTCACGTCTGCGTCAACTGGCAGGCCGCGCACGACGAATTAGACATCATGCAGAGGTTTATGGAACTCCCGCACTACGACGAGGCGTCATGAGTGCGACGATTCCGACTGCGTCCCGCCCAATCCACCTGTTGGAGCTCCCGCCGGTCCTGTCCGCGAAGATGGCCATCCTCCGCGCCACCGACCCCGGCCTCTACACCATGATCACCCGCCGCGACCCCATCACCAACCAGCCACTCACCGAACAGGACACAGCAGCATGACCGTAGAACAGTTCGCCGCCGACATCCGCACAGCACCCGTCCGAGGCGGCAATGACGTGGACCTTTCCGGTCCCCTCGCCCAGCACCTCATCAACCTCGGATACCGGAAACCGGCAGACCTCTCCCCCGGCCTGTACAAGAACAAGCTCGGTGTCCAGGTCCGTGTGGAGGCGCTGCGGCTGGACCGCGGCATCATCGGCCCGATCTGGGATGCGTCCGTGCTGGACGACGTGTTTGGGAACCGGCACGTCGTTGTCACCCCCCAAGGGCTGGAAGAGGCCGGCTACTCGCGGGTGGAGGACCAGTGACCACAACCCAGGAACGCCGGACCAAGCGCCGGTACGCGCACGAGCTCTACCCCCACGGCGAAGAATGGCAGGTCCGTTCGCTTGAGGTTGAGGTCCCCTACCTGTACGCCCGCGCCATCGGCTTTGATGTACGAGGAACCAGCTGGTTCGAGGACCGAGGCCGGGCAGCCGCCGACCGAACCAACCAGCTGATTGATGCCCGCCATATCGCACTCATGGCCGACGCCATGCACCAGGGGCTCACCGGGCAGGAAGCGTGGGTATGGGCTGAGTCGCGTATGGACGAGTCCGGTGAGTGGATCTACCAGCGGGCCCGGCACTACGGAGTCGACCCTGCGCAGATCAAGCCATACGCCTGCGGCCCCGAACCGGAGCACCACGAGCACGACGAACCCATTGAGGGCAGCGCATGGCTGAAGGTCCACCGGATCCAAGGCAAGGAAAGCGAGTGCGAGGACTGTACGGAGCCGGTTGAGGGACATGATGCCTAGGAATGCCGAGTGGATGGCCAGTGGCACCCGCCTGGTGTACCGGATCCTGATCCGCCGCCGGCTGCGGTGCCAGCGAGCAGGGACGCACCAGGACAACTACCCAGCCCGGTGCAAAGCATGCGGGGTGACTCCATGAGCTTCTGGGAAATCACGCTGGCTCGGTTCAAACCGGTTCGGGGGAAGCACTGGGGAGCCTACGCGCCAGGCACCTCCCGGGACCGCTACCGCTTCTGCTACGAATGCAAGTCCTGGCGGCGGCGCCCGGGAGCGCGGCCACTGATCCATAACGGGCGGAAGCCCAAATAAAAGAGAGGGGCCTCGATGGAGCGGACCTACTGCAGGGATTGCGGGCACTGGCACACAGGGAAATGCCAGGCCATCGCCCACAACGACACCGGCGGCGCATACCGATGCGCATGCACCGGACAACCACAACACCAGGAGGCAGCATGAAACCGCACGAGCAGTGCAGGTGCGAGCCTGACGGGAAGACCCAGATCGAATACCGGGCACCCGACCCACGCGAGGACAACAAACGGCCCTGGCATAAGCACACATTCCCCCGCCGGAAAGGCAGCAAACGATGAGCAGCCTCCAAGTCCACATCGAGCGGGACATCCGCGCCAGGGAAGCCGCCGGGCGGACAGTGACGGTAAGCCACGCCCGACCCGCGACAGGCCGCGGCCACACTCACTACTGCTACGGGGACGCCATCACCGGCCGCCCAATCATCCAGGCCAACGTCGTGGACGCGCCCCGGAACCAGGAAGATGTGGAATGGCTGCGCGAATACCTGCCCAGCTATATCGGCCCCGGAGGGACCGTCAACCTCGACTACGATCCCGCCATCGTTGTGGACGATGTCATGGAGTCTGATGATTCGGAGGGACCTCATGGAGCGTAGGCAGTGCACGGCGACGTCAAAGCAGTCCGGGGAGCGTTGCCGGCGGGCGCCGATCAAGGGCGGGACGGTGTGTAAGATCCACGGTGGCGGGTCCTCGAAGGTGCAGGCGGCGGCGGACCGTCGTCTGGCGGAGGAGGAGATGCACGATGCGGTCAAGGTCCTGGGGCTGCCGGTGGACATCGACCCGGCCAAGGCCCTCTTGGATGAGATCGCGTACACCTACGGGCATGTGCAGTGGCTCCGGACCAAGGTGCAGGAACTCTCCAGCGAGGATCTTGTGTGGGGGAAGGTGCAGACGGACGCCGGTGTCGGGCCGCAGGGGCCGGTGGACACGACGACGGAGAAGTCCGGCCCGAACGTCTGGTATCAGATGTACCTGACGGAGCGGGAACACCTCGTCAAGGTCACCAGTGCCGCGCTCCGGGCCGGCATCGAGGAGCGCCGGGTGAAGCTCGCCGAACAGCAGGGCGACCTGGTCGCGGCCGTCGTGAACCGCATCCTCGCCGCGCTGAACCTGACCCCGGAGCAGGCGGCGCAGGTTCCCATCATCGTGCCCAGGGAGTTCCGGGCACTGGCTGAGCTGGGGTAGCAAAAACTTCCAGAATATGGGACAAACTTAGGGAAATCTAAGGAATCCCCTGTTAAAATGTCACATGGGATCAAACTGTGGGGCGTGCGATAACCTGCCGGACGGGATCTACCTGTGCCACGCCTGCACAGAGAAGCTGGAGCGGGACCTCCGCGACGTGCCGGCCACCGTGGACGCGCTCTGGGCCTCGGCGGCGAGGATGGACGTCGGAAACGGCACGGTCGGGTCCTCCGGCCACTCATCCCCCACAGCCCCGACCAACTCCAGGGCGTACGACGCCGGGCGGACCCTGAACGTGATCCTCACCGGCTGGGCCGACACCCTCGGCCACACCGAACCGCACGCCGTCCGGGCCGCGGCCGTACTGCTCACCCGAATCCGTGAAGTACGCGCCGCGGACTGGGCGCCCGACCTCAAGCGCGAGCTGCGGGAAGTCCTGTGGCAGTGCGACGCCGTCATGGACCGGAAACCCCGCAAAGTGTTCGCCGGGATCTGCCCCATCCTGATCGACGGGGCGGAGTGCGGCACCCCCACCTACACGCCCGAGGGCAGGGCTGAGGCGACGTGCAAGGCGTGCGGGTTCTCCTGGGACGTGGTGGACTGGCGGGTCCGGGCGTTGCACGCCGCCGGCCACCGCACCGGGACCGCCGCTGAGGTGTCCCGCATCTTGTCCGACCCGGCCCGGAACATCATCCTCCGGCAGAACACCATCCGGGTGTGGGTGGCGAGGGAGAAGCTGGTCCCGGTCGGGACGAACGAGAAGGGCGCCCCGGTGTTCCAGATCCGGAAGGTGCGGAATTTGTGGGAGCGGCAGATGGCGAAGAACGCGGCACGGGCTGAAAGGATGGCAGCATGAACGAGCAACAGATCCCGGCCGCGGCTATTGAGGCCGCAGCGATGGCCATCCTCGGTGTGGATCAGGAGACGTGGGACCTGCAGACCACCGGGACCAAGGACCGCTACCGCTGGGACGCGCAGGCCGCCCTCCAGGCCGCGCTCCCACACCTCGGCAAAGCACCGCTCCGACTGGACTTCCCCCGGCTGATCGAAGTTACGACCGAAACGTACCCTGAGGAGTTCAGCGCCGTGACCAGGGAGGTCCTTGCCATCGTCAATGCTGGCGCCGTGGCAAGTGTCCTCATTACCCCCCTAGACAAAACTAGCCAAAGCTAGACAAGATGGGGCTCTGTAACCTAGTCTGTTCCTAGTGTGTGATTAGTGGCTCCAAGAGGGGCTGCTCCCCCAGCATCACGCAACCCCCATTCGAAACCCCCGGCCGGTGCCTTCCACCCCTGCCGGGGGTTTCGTGCAACCCGGGGCCGAACTGGTTTGGCGGCATACCCCCAGTGCCGTTGCATGTTCGAGTCATGCCGGCCCCACTGATCGAAAGCACGCCGACCAACCATCTGGAGCCTGCGGCCCTAGCGAGTAGATCACCCACCCCCGAGGAGGAACGATGCAGTGTCCCGAATGCGGCAAACCCCTCGGCGCCCTCACCGCCGTCCCCCACTGCAAGCACAAGGAATGCTCCTGGACCAAGTGCAGCTGCGGCACCACGATCGACCGTGGCACCGGCGCCGGGTTCAGTGTGAAGGCTTTCTACCCGGCGGACGACGCCGCATAAGGACTCTGGAGGGGCGATGACGGCGGTCACGTGGTGGGAGGCCGCCGCCCAACGCTTCGAGAAGCCGGCACCCAAATGGGCCACACCCGGGCAGATGGCCGCCACCCTCGACCCAAAGACGGTGCAGACCCCAGCGCTTGACCTAATCGACGCCGCCCTGGTGGAAGCGTTCAACACCCCCGACGCCCGACTCATCATCAGCATGCCCCCGCAGGAGGGCAAGTCCCAGCGGGCATCCCGCCGCTTCCCACTCTGGTGCCTGACGCAGAACCGGGACCTCCGCATCGCGATCGCCTCCTACGAGTCCAACGTCGCGAGGCGCTGGGGCCGGGCCATCCGTGACGACATCACAACCCACTCCGAAGTGCTGGGCCTGAAGATCCGCGACGACCTAGCAGCGCAGCACGAATGGGCGTTGGACGGGTCCGAAGGTGGCGTGTACACGGCCGGTATCGGCGGCGCCCTCACCGGCCGCCCCGTGGACCTCCTCATCATCGATGACCCGATCAAGGACCGCGAACAGGCCGACTCCACCGTCTACCGTGAACGCGCCTGGGACTGGTGGACCGACACCGCCCTGACCCGTCTCGCGCCCGGCGCTCCGGTCATCCTCGTCCTGACCCGCTGGCATCAGGACGACCTCGCCGGCCGCCTCCTCGCCGCTGAGGACGGTAAGGATTGGAAGGTCATCAACATCCCCGCTGAAGCGGACCACCGCCCCGAGAAGGGCGAAACGGACCCGCTCGGCAGGGAGCCGGGCGAGTTCATGGAGTCCGCCCGCCGCCGCACCCTGAAGCAGTGGGTCAAGCGGAAGATCGCCTCCGGCGCCCGCACGTGGGCGTCCCTGTACCAGGGCCGGCCATCCCCGGACGAGGGCGGCGTGTTCCCCTCCACCTGGACCCGGTACAGCACCCCGCTGTGGACGGTCCAACCGGACGGCACCCACATGGTCCCCGGTATCGGCCGCGACGACCACGAACTGGTCCAGTCGTGGGACCTCACGTTCAAGGACACCACCGGCTCCGACTACGTCGTAGGGCAGGTGTGGCTGCGGATCGGGAACACCGCCTACCTGCTGGACATGGTCCGGGCCCGGCTGAACTTCACCGCCACCTGCCAGGCGATCCTCGATCTGTCGAAGAAGTGGCCGCAGGCGGTGGCGAAGTTCGTGGAGGACAAGGCGAACGGCCCGGCCGTGATGAACGCCCTCGCGAAACGGGTCATGGGGTTGATCCCCATCGAGCCCGAAGGCAGCAAGTACGCCCGCGCTTCGGCGATCAGCCCGCTCACCGAGTCCGGGAACGTCGTCCTACCCGAGGCGCACCTGCTGCCCAACGTCGAGGAACTGATCGAGGAAGCCAAGAACTTCCCCAACAGCGCCCACGACGACACCATCGACGCCATGTCCCAGGGCGTCAACCGGCTCCTCCTCCTGCCCCTCACCGAGGCGCTGGCGGACCCGGTTGAACCGGACGAGTACATCGAGAACGACCTCCGCGGATACGCGATCACACCCTACTGAGAGGGGGCCCTGTGCCTGGCATCCTGGAATCCCTCGGCCTCCGCAAACCCGCCACCGAAACTGAACCCCGCACACCCGAGGGGCTGCGGCTGGAGGACGTCGCGCACCGGCTGGAAACCGCGCAGGAGAACCTCGCCCGGCTCCAGCTGATGTACGAGGACGCCGGGTGGGAGTCCGTGACCAGCATGGGCCGCACCGACTTCTCCCGCGACGGGCTGACCCGCAACGCCGAGCTGTGCCGGGTCATGTTCGTGGCTAACCCGCTGCTGAAGCGTGGCCTCGGCATCCGCGCCTCGTACGTGTTCGGGCAGGGTGTGGAGATCAACGCCCGCGCCAACGGTGAGGACGGGTCACAGAACGTCGAGGCCGTGGTGCAGGCGTACCTGGATGACGAGGGTAACCGGGATGCCGTGTTCGGCGCCCAGGCCGCCGCGTCGCTGGAGAACGATCTGGGCACGGACGGGAACGTGTTCCTCGCCCACTTCACCAACCCCCTCACCGGGCGGGTCAAGGTCCGGCCGCTGCCGTTCGATGAGATGGTCGAGGTCATCACCGAGCCCGGGGATAAGACCACACCCTGGTTCTACCGCCGCCGCTGGGTCGAAACGACCATCACCTCCACCTTCGGCAGCCTGGACCGGGAACGCGAGGCCCTGTACCCGGCGCTGAAGTACCAGCCGCTGACGAAGCCGAAGCAGTACGCCGGCGTCGACGTCATCTGGGACGCCCCCGTCCTGCACGTCAAGGTCAACCCCGCGGGGTCCAAGCTGTGGGGCGTCGGTGACGCGTTCGCCGCGCTGCCGTGGTGCCGGTCCTACAAGGAGTTCCTCGAGGACTGGGCCACCCTGTGCCGGGCACTGTCCCGCATCGCGTTCCGCGCCTCCTCCTCGAAGGCCAAAGCCTCGCAGGTGCAGCGTGCCGGGCTGCAGCAGCTCAACAGCATGGGGCCCGGTTCGTCCGTGTCCCTCGGCGAAGGCCAGACACTGGAGGCCGTCCCCAAGACCGGCGCCACCCTGGACTCCGAGTCCGGCCGGCCACTTGCCGCGATGGCAGCCGCCGCGCTCGGCGTCACCGTCACCATCCTCCTCGCCGACCCCGGCATCACCGGAGCCCGTGCCACCGCCGAAACCCTCGACCTGCCCATGCGCCTCGAAATGCAGGGCCGGCAAGAGGTCTGGGCGCAGGCATACCGCGCCTCCTGCGGCTACGTCATCGAGCAGGCGGTCATCGCCCCCCGCGGCCCCCTCAAAGGTTCCGTGGGGCGGGACGGGGACCGGCTGCTCGTGGACCTCGGCGAAGGCACCGACGCCACCGTGGAAGTCATCTGGCCGGACCTCGCAGAGATCCCGCTGGACATCCTCATGGGCGCCCTGGAGAAGGCCGACGGGATGGACGTCCTGCCACCGGTGGAGAAGTTCAAGCTCGTCCTCCGCGCCCTGAGGGTCCGCGACATTGACGACCTGCTGGTCGACATGGTCGATGACGACGGGAATTTCATCACCCCGTCCGCGTCCGCCGGTGACGTCGCCACCAAGGCATTCCGTGATGGGCAAGACCCATCAGCAGCACTCAAGTAGGAGAACCTCATGGCCATCACAGTGAAAGTCGCCTGCCCTGTCTGCGGCGCCAGGCTGGAATACGGGCACGCAGAACCGGAAGCGTGGGGCGCTGTAGCACTCACCGATCAGGGATGCGTCGAGATCACAGCCCACGACAAGAACGGCGTCATCCGCGAGCACATGCAGGGGCACCACACTGACGGCACCTGGGCCGCCGCGGTACGCCGGCACGCGGAGCACACCAACGCGCTGGTCAAGAGGCTGGACGAGCTAGGCAAGTAGGAGGCGTACGGATGGCGGTCACGGCCGAAACACTGCGGATCGTGGCCGACCTCCGCGCCCGCCTCGAACGGATGACCGACGCCCAAACCCTCGCCCTCACCCGGGCATGGGTCGACACGTGGGACGTCCTCGCCCCCGAGTTCCAGACCGCCCTGGTCGAACTCATGGGGCAGGCATCCAACGGGGCCGTATCCCGGTCGGTGGTGGCGAAGAACATCCGCCTCCGCGACGCCCTGCAGGCTACCCGGGAGATGCTGGATACCCTCGCCGCGCAGACCGAGACGGTCGTGTCCAACGACGTCGGCGCCGCGGTGCTGGACGCTGTGGACGGGCACTCCGCCCTGATCAGCTCCCAGCTGCCGGCCAACACCGCCGCCGCGGGCGTGTCCTTCACACGGCTCTCCCCCGACGCGCTGGCTGCCATCGTGGAACGCACCACCGGCCAGATCCACTCTGCGACCCTGCCGCTGCCGGCCGACGTCGAGCAGGCCATGAAGAAGCAGCTGATCCGCGGCATCACCGTCGGGGAGAACCCTCGCCGGGTGGCCGCCCGGATCCTGGACGCCACGGAGCAGCGGTTCAACGGCGGCCTGACCCGGGCGCTGACGATCTCCCGGACGGAGATGCTCGACGCTCACAGGGCAGCCACACAAGCCAGCGAGAAGGTCAACAAGGACATCCTCGAAGAATGGGAGTGGCACGCCGCCCTCAACGCGAGGACCTGCCCGTCCTGCTGGGTCAAGCACGGCACCCGCTACCCGCTGGACGTGCCCGGCCCGGACGACCACCAGAACGGCCGTTGCACCCGCGTCTCGGTTACCAAGTCATGGGCGGACCTTGGATTCAAGGGCGTCACGGAACCGCCGTCCCTGACCCCTGACGCGCTCACCGAGTTCAACAACCTCACACCGGAGTCACAGCGGGCCATCATGGGCCCGACCCGGTTGGAGCTGCTGCAGTCCGGGAAGATCCAGTGGGCGGATCTGTCCACGGTCAAGCATACCGACGGGTGGCGCGACTCCCACGTCGCCACCCCGGTCAAGGACCTCCTCTAGGTCCCATCACTGGCGGAGGGTTCGTATTGGACCGCGCCGCACCATTTGCACTCCACGGACATCGACCCGCCCGTCCCGCGCAGGTACACCCCGTGGACCTTCCACTCATGCCCAGGGCATTCCCCGGGCACGCCCGCACCATCGTTCCGGTCATCCAGACCCATTCCCCCATTGTAGGAGGCTGTCAATGGCCAAGCTCATCACCGAGGCGGGCACACTCACCGCACCCGGGACCACCGGCAAGCTGCTCATCACCCTCATCACGCCGGGCTGGGGCTCGTCCGGCTACTACTCCGCCGAGGTGCTGCAGAAGGCCGCCGAGGACAAGGTGTTCCCCGCCGGCACCCAGATGCACATCGACCACATGTCCCCCACCGACGAGTACGAACGCCCCGCCGGGACGCTCAACACCCTCGCCGCCGTCCTCGAACAGGACGCCTACTGGGACCCCGACTACGTGGACGAGGAAACCGGGAACAAGGGCCGCCTCGCCGCCGAGGCCATGCTCGGATCCAAGTACCGGGCCGAGATCAGCGAGTTCGCCCCTTGGATCGGCACGTCCATCGCCGTCGGCGTCGACATGAAAGCCGGTGAAGCCGAGGGACGGCGCGGGCAGATCATCGAAACGATGTACCCGCACAAGCTCAACCGGGTCGATTTCGTCACCGTCGCAGGCCGCGGCGGGAAGGTCGACAAGGTCATCGAAGCGTTCGCCGGCCGCGCCCACGAGGTCACCGCGAACGACCTCCGGTCCCAGCTCCGCGAACTCGTCAAGGCCGCCTACGGCGACGAGCAAACCTACGTGTGGCTGGAGGACCACGACGACACGAACGTCTGGTTCAGCATCGAGGACCCCTCCAAAGCCACCACCTACCAGGTCGGATACACCGTCACCGACGACGTCGCCGAACTCACCGGGGACTCCACCGAGGTCCGCAAGGTCACTCAGTACGTCCCCGTCACAGCTCCCGCGCAGGAGTCCACAGATTCCGTCCCGAACCCGGCGACGGTTACCGAAAATCAGGAGGAAGCCAACATGGCAACCATTGATGACGCAGAGCTCGCACAGCTCCGCGAAGCCGCCAGCCGGGCCACCGCGCTGGAAGCTGAGAACACCACCCTCAAGACCGAGGGCCGCACCCGGCAGGCCGAGGCCATCGTCGCCGAAGCGTTTGGCGACCTCGACGCCAAGGTGACCCGCCGGTCGATCGTAGCCGCGTCCCTGGCCGCCGAAACCTTCGACGCCGACGCCCTGAAGGAAACCGCCGTCGAAGCAGCAGCCGAGATCCGCGCCGAACGCGGCGAAGGCAACGTGCACGGCGCCGGCGACACCAAACCGGCCGCCGAGTCCGCGCCCAAGCGGACCGACGCGGACATCATCGCTGCCCTTGAAGGAGGCAAGTAACCATGAAGAACCAGCGTTACACCCACAACCGCCACATCGCCCTCACCGCTGACAAAGCGGTCGAATCCGGCGCCCCCGTCAAGATCGGCCAGTATGTCGGCGTGGCCCTCACCAAGGCCGCCGTCGGCGAAGAGGTCACCGTCTGGCTGGACGGCTCCTACGACGTGCCCGTCACCGGCACCGTCGCGCAGGGCGGCATCGTCTACATCAAGGCGTCCGACAACACCCTCACCGCGACCGCGACCGGCAACTTCCCCTTCGGCGTCGCCAACGCCGCCAAGGGCACCGGGACCGCGCCCCTCGAGGTCGCACCCTTCGGCAAGATCACCAACACCACCGCGCTGGCGTAAGGAGAACCACCACTATGAAAACTCTCGCACAAGAGGGCTTCCGCATCGCCACGTCCTACGACGAGCGCGTCTACGAAGCCGCCGCACTGTTCGCCAAGGGCAAGTCCGGCGCTGACGCTTTCGCTCAGGCCCGCCTGCTCGAAGCTTTCAGCACCTCCGACTTCCCCGTCCTGCTCGCTGACGCGTTCTCCAAGCAGGCCGTCCAGGCCCAGCAGAACGCCGTCAAGGAGTTCGAACCGATCCTCGTGGACGTCACCGTCGACACGTTCGACCGGCACAAGCTGGTGGACCTGTGGTCCGGTGACGCCTTCGAAACCGTCCGCCAGGGCGAGGAATACAAGGGCGGCACGCTCGAAGAAACCGAGCTGGAGCACGGCGCCGCGAAGCACGGCAAGTCCTACGGCCTGACCTGGGAGCTGCGCCGCAGCCGCCGGTTCTCCGACCTGGCCAACTTCCCCCGCCTGCTCGGCAACGGCTCCATCAAGGGCCAGAACAACGCTGTCGTGGATCTCCTCACGGACGGCAACGCATGGTCCACCGATTTCTTCGGCACCATCGAAACCGCCGCCCTGACCCCGGAGAACCTCGACGCCGCGATCAAGGCCCTCGCCTTGCGCGAGAACCACCGCGGCGAGGCAGTGGACGTCTCCGACCTGGTCCTGCTGCACGGCCCGGCCCTGCGCTCTCAGGTCAACCGGATCCTGAAGGCCACAGAGCTGGAGATGCAGGTCACCGAAGGGTCGAAGGTCACCAAGACCCGCGTGCAGAACCCGTTCTCCAACGTGGTGAACCCGCTGGAGTCCCGCGCACTGGGAACCGCCCTCGGCGCTTCCTCGGCCACCGCGTGGGCGCTGGTGCAGGGCAAGTCCTCGGACCTGCCGTCCATCATCCGCACCCTGCTCTCGGGCGAGGAAACCGTCGACATCCGCGTCAAGCGCGACCAGGGCGCACGCCCCGAGGGTGGCGACGTCCCCGTGGACGCCGGTTCGTTTGACGACGACACCATCTGGTTCCGTGGCCGCGACGTCTACGGCATCGACCCCGGCTTCACCCCGGGCGTCTACGCCTCCGCCGGAGCATAACAGCACCACCTGGTGCCCGGCTGACATCCTCAGCCGGGCACCACCCCACAACTTCACAGGAGGACAAGCATGTCGGAACCCATCTACGACGGCGGCACACCAGACAGTGAGTTCTCCACCACCGACGGGGCGATCGACTACACCACCCCGGCCGGGCAGGTCCGCCTCTACATCACGGACACCGACGACACCCCCGCGAACCGGCTGTTCACCGACGAGCAGCTGACCGTGTTCCTGAACCGGAACGGGGACAACGTCTACCGGGCAGCGGCTCAGGCGCTCCGCGTGATCGCCGCGTCCGAGGTCCTCGTCTCCAAGGTCATCCGCACGCAGGCCGGCACCAGCACCGACGGCGCGAAGGTATCCGCGGAGCTGCGGGCCCTGGCTGCCGAGTACGACGCGCAGGCCAACGCCGACGACTCCGCAGCCGTCGAGGGGTTCTTCGACGTGGTCCCGTTCGGCGGTGGCAGCAAGCCCGAAGGCGCGGAGCGGAGGTACTGATGCCTCTGCCCAACACCCGCGTCATTCACAAGGGATGGGCGGCGCACCACAGGCCCAGCGCTGACGGCACCCAAACCGCCCCGGGCAAGGTCTACCGGATCAGCGACGGCCCTGCCCCCTACCCCAAACCCGAAGGGTGGACCGGGGAGGAACTGATCCACGAGGCGGCCTTCAACGTCCAGCCCCTCAACCGGGACGGCGGCGGGACCCCCGGCGAACAGCCCACCACCGAACGGCAATACACCCTCACGACCTCCTGCATCGACACCCCGGCCTTCCGGGCAGGGGAACGCGGCGACGTGATCGACGTGATCGGCCGCCGGTTCCGGATCAGCTCGATCATGTTCGGCACCGAGCTGTGGGAGATCGCTTTCATCTGCACCGAGAACCAGACCCAGCAGAACCCCGACTAGGAGGCCCGGCCGTGGACGACGCACTCCGGAAGCTCGCAGCAGACATCAAGAAGGCGGCCAAGAGCACCGGAGCCCGGGCGCAGGTCGTCATCCGTAAAACTGCCCTGGACATAGAGGCGACGGCGAAGAGTATAGCCCCCGTAGACACGGGAAATCTCAAAGGCTCCATCGGCCATTCAGATCTCCGGACAGTTGGGCGCTCCGGATCTCTTGCCGTGGAGATCGGTCCGACTGCTTCCTACGGCATCTATCTCGAGATGGGAACCTCACGGATGGCGCCGCAACCGTTCATGGGCCCCGCCGCTGACCGCCACGCCCCGTCCTTCGAGCAGGCCATGGCGCAGCTCGGAGCGGAGGCCCTGAATGGCTGACCTAAGCACCTTCCCGGACATCCTCCGCGGCGCTGTGCTCGCCGCCGGCGGGCTGACCTTCTACGACGGCCAAGTGCCTGACAAGGTGCCCCACACCGGGGAGTTCATCGATCCCTATGTCGTCCTGTGGGCGGGCATCGGAGACAACCCGAACGAAACGCCCGCATGCGGCACGCAAAGCACCGACGTCAATATCTGGGACTTTCAACTGACAGTCGTGGCCGCAAGCGCCAACCTCTGCCGCGACGTGGCCGGTGCTGTCCTGGCCCGGGTTCTCAACCTCCGTCTCGGCACCGGCAAAGTCCGCCGGAACCCGGACGGCTTCAACCAGCAGACCCCCATCCCCGACAACCAGACCAGCCCGGCCCGCTATCTGCTCCCCCTGCAGCTGCGGCTCATCACCAACTAGAGGAGGACCCCATGGCAGACCCCGAAAAGATCGCCAACCTGGTCGGCCCTGACGGGCTGATCACGCTCGTAGGCGCGGACGGCAAGAAATACCGCAAGCCCCCGCACTACCTCGACAACCCCGCCCTCGGGGACTGGAACTCCCGCCCTCCGCACGACGGAAGGTCCGGGAACCGGCCACTCCGGCCACCACCCAAGTACAGGAACCGGCCAAGCCGGAGAACACTGAGGAGGCAAGCGCATGAAAGTCGCTGCTGATGGCAAGAAGAAATTCACTCTCCTGACGACCGCGCCCGCCGCGGCGTCGGGGATCCCCACCGTCACCGAACTGAACGCCGGCAAGGACATCTCCTGCGCCGTGCTCGACTCGGACGCGAACTGGACGAACACCGCGTCGGACCGGTTCAACGAAAAGGCAGCCTGCCAGAAGGGCAACTCCCAGGCGCTGGGCGCGTCGAACTACGACACCGCCCTGACGTTCCTGCGCGAGTACCTAGAGGCTGGCGGCGCCGACGTCACCGGTGAGGACTCCGGTTACGAGGCGGTGCGGGTCAAGGGCACCACGTCCTGGATCTACCTGCGCGAGTCGGACAAGGACTCCACCGAGCCGTGGGCTGTCGGCGACATCATCGACCTCGGCGGCGAAGTCGTATCCGACGCTCCGATGCGGGTGAACAACGACGGCAACCTCAAACGCCGCATCGAGTTCCTGCCGCAGAACATGATCGTCGAGGAAGCTGTCCTCGCCGGGGCCTAACAGACCGGGTGGCTGGGCGTAAATTCAGGCTCCGCCCAGCCACCCCTCCCCAACTCTCCACTCCCCTACTGAGCCTGTTACCCACGAACTTGGAGCCTGAAACCCCATGACTGAACCCATTTCCCCGGCAACGTTCAACGTTGAGGACTGGCTGCAGGACGCGCACCTGCCCGAAGAGTCAGCCACCGTGTACAAGCGCCCCGACGTCGTTGCCGAACTCACCGACCTGAAGCGCCGGATCGGCATCGAAAACCGGGCCAACGACGTCGAGCAGTCCGCCGCGGCCAAAACCCCGAAGGGCCTGACAGAAGAGTACGAGCGGCTCCTCCGCACCTTCTCGGACTCCGCCCTCACCGTCTATGTCCGGGCCCTCACCAGGGACCAGATCGCCGAGCTGCGCGCCGAGAGCGAAGCCGCAACGAAGGACCTCACGCCGACCGAGGCGAACGCCGAGTTCGGGTACACGCTGACCGCCGCGTCCATCGTCGCCGTCAAACCCGCCGGTGGCGAGAAGACTCCGGCCACGTTCACCAGGGACGCCGTGAAGGCCATGGAGAAGGCCATCGGCGCCACGCAGATGCAGCTGATCCTCGCCGCGAAGCAGCAGGCACAGAACGGCCTCCCCAACGTGGACGCAGATTTTTTTGCGCAAGCCCTCTGGCACGGACACTGGCCAGGGGTAGTCCAAGTCCTGAAGACGGCAAGGTCCGCCGGCAAGCCACCGTCGCACTGGTTCAGTCCGAACCGCGGAGAGTGGACCGAGAAGGACTATGTTCTCAGCCTCGCCCTCACGATCTACGAGGACGGGCTTTGCTCCTGCGGGCACCCGATCGCCGTGGCTCATCACCCGGACAACGATGGCTGGTACGACGCCCACAAAACCCAGTGCCATTCCTGCGCGAAGCGCGAGAAGGCTACCCAGGGGAACGGGAAAGATCCGTACAAGCCGATGCCGGGCGAGAAGGTCTACACCAAATACACGCGGCCGGCGAGCAAGCCGCTGCCGCAGGAGATGCTGCCCGTCAGGTGGTAGTGCGTTGCCCTGCACGCAGGGCGCGCACCAGCGCGACCACTCCGGCGACCACCAGCAGCAGCGCGGGCAAAAGCAGCGACAGCCCCAGCCCGAACTGCAACACCATGCAGAGCGCGAATAAGGCGATCGCTGCGCCCACGACGACCAGCCACGTCGGAATCTTCCTGTCCCGCCCAGTAATTCCCATGGGCTGAAGTCTAACCAATATCGGAGGCCGCCCCATGTCTGTGCGCTCAGTAATCGTCAGGCTTGAGGCAGAAGTCGCCGGTTATGTAGCTGGCCTGGGGAAGGCCGCGCAGGCAACCGAGGACGTCGTCAAGAAGACGGCCCAAGCCAAGAAGACCATCGGTGAGAACCGGCAGGCGATGGACACCGCCGGCACGGCCCTCGCGGGTTTCGGCGCCACATCCGTTGCTGCCCTGGGCGCCTCGGCGAAAGCAGCAATGGACTGGGAGTCCGCCTGGGCTGGCGTCACCAAAACGGTAGACGGTTCTCCCGAGCAGATGGCAGCCCTCGAGGGCGAACTGCGCAACCTTGCCAAGACCCTGCCCTCCACGCACCAGGACATCGCTGCCGTGGCGGAGGCAGCAGGCCAGTTGGGTGTGCAGCGCGAGTCTGTCGCAGCGTTCACCAAGACGATGATCGACCTCGCCGAGACAACCAACCTCACGGCGGACGACGCGGCAACTTCCATCGCCCGATTCATGAACGTTATGGGCACCGCAGGCGACGAGGTCGACAACCTCGGCGCGACCCTTGTGGCCCTCGGAAACGACGGCGCGTCCACCGAAAAAGACATCATGATGATGGCGCAGCGGATCTCTGGCGCCGGTAAGCTCGTCGGCGCGTCCGAGGCCGACGTCCTGGCTCTGGCCAACGCCCTGTCATCGGTTGGTGTTGAGGCTGAGCTCGGCGGCGGCGTGACCTCCCGCGTGCTCCAGCGTATGTACGCGGACGTCAAGACCGGCGGCGAGGGTCTGCAGGCTCTGGCAAAGGTCGCTGGCACGTCCAGCGAACAGTTCGCCGCGGCATTCGAGAACGACCCTGTCCGCGCCATGGACATGGTGGTCAAGGGCCTCTCCCGCGTCAAGGAGTCTGGCGGGAACGTCGTGGAGACGATGTCAGATCTTGGCATCAAGGGCACCGAGGAAACCGGCGTGATCCTCCGTCTCGCCGGCGCCGGTGACCTGCTCTCCGAATCGCTCGACCTCGGCGCGAAGGCGTGGAAGGAAAACACAGCACTCGCAAACGAGGCGGCCAAGCGGTACGAGACGACCGAGTCCAAGGTCAAGATCGCTTGGAATAACATCAAGGACGCCGCCATCGATGCAGGCGCTTCCATGCTGCCCATCATCCAGGGCGCAGCGGAGGCCGTGGCAGGTCTGGCCCAGACGTTTGGTTCCCTCCCAGCCCCGGTACAGGGAGCCGTGACTGGTTTCGCTGCCGTGACTGGCGGTGCCGCGCTGCTGGCCGGCGCCCTCGTCACTGTGGTCCCGAAGATCGCGGACACCCGGGCAGCGTTCAAAACCATGAGCGACTCCGGGTCCAAGGTCCCGGGCGTCATGGCAGGCATCGGCAAGGCAGCGGGCGTCGCAGCAGCGGCATACACTGCTCTGGCCACTGCTGCAGCCTTTGCCGCCGCAGCGACAGACGACAACCGAACCAAGACCAGCGTCGAAGACTTCAACAACGCCCTGACCGGCATCAGCCAGAACGGGGCGGCAGCACGGAAAGCCCTCGACGCAGCGTTCAACGGTGTCCTGAATCCGGACCTGATTAGCGGCGGCACCACCGCCGTCAACACCTTCGGAGACGCACTGAACCGAGTGTTCAACGCGTCCTGGCAGGACAACGTCGCCGACTTCGGATCGACGCTGTTCGGGCAAAACGCCACTTCCGGGATCAACGCGGCCAAGGACGCGATCGGCAACTTCGACAAAGCCATCGCATCGATGGCCACGTCCGGGAACCTGGAGGATGCGGCAGCATCATTCCGGCTGGCCGCGGAGGATGCAGGCAAGACCGGCGTCCCGGTCGAGAAACTTGTCGAGCTGTTCCCCGAGTACAAGGACGCAGTCCTTGCAGCGAAGAGCGCCAACGGTGAAACCCAGGTTTCACAGGAGGCCCTGACCGAGGCCATGCTCCAAGCCGACCCGGCAGCGCAGAACGCGGCGTCTGCACAGGCGATCCTCGACGAGGCCATCCAGGGTACCGGCGTGGCGCTGGACGGCGTAATCGAGGATATGGACAAGTTCCTCGAGCAGCTGTTCGCCACGGGCATGATCACGATGTCCGCCCGTGATGCCAATGCCGCGTACCACGAGGCGCTCCGGAACATCCCGGCCACGCTGAAGGAGATCGCTGAATCCGGTGGCGAGATGGGCGCCATCCTCAACGAGAACGGCACCGACTTCAACCTCGCAACCGAGGCAGGAGCCCGAGCTAACGCAGCGTTCCAGGACGTCGCCCGCAAGGGCATGGCCGAGGTGGAAGCCAAAGCGAAGGAAGGCGTCGGCCTGCCGGACCTGCAGGCGAAGCTGTCCACTACCTACGACGACCTACTCGTCGCGGCGGACGGCATGGGCATTACCGGTCAGGCCGCCATCGACCTGGCACGTGAAGTCCTCGGCGTGCCGGATGGTGTGGACATCCACTCATGGATGGATGACCGGGCCAAGCGTATGGCTGAGGAAACCAAGGGTGCGATGGATGCCATCGATGGCCGCACTGTCACGGTGACGACCCGGGACATCAAAATCGAAGAGACGCACCGGATCAACTACGAAAAACGTGTGGCTGATTCGGGCGGCAACGAGCCGGAAGGCGGTGGCCTCTACGGCTCATATGCGTCCGGCGGTGCTGTCACAGGCCCTGGTACTTCAACCAGCGACACAGCAGGACTGTTTGCCCTGTCAAACGGTGAGCATGTGCTCGACGCTGGCGATGTCCAGAAGATGGGCGGTCAGCAGGCGGTGTACAAGTTCCGCGCTCAGCTCCAAGCGGGTCAGTTCCAAGGGTTCGCCGGAGGTGGCGCAATCGGCACCCGCACCGCCTCAGCCCAGCTGATGACCTTGCAGCAGGCGGCACCGACGGTATCGCTTGAGGGCCTCACTGTGCTGGTCACCAACCCATTCACCGGCGAGCAGGTCCGCGGCCTGGTGTCCGCCACCGCCCGGCAACAGGCCACGGACGTGGTTCAGACGTTTGATGCGAACACACGCAATCTCAGGAAGGGGTGACCTGTGGCAGACATCTCTGCTGTAGCTCTGATGGACTCCCCTGCCGACCGCGCCGGGATCACGATCACCGGCCTCGGTGTGGGAACCTCGGTCGTCACGTTGTGGCAGATCGCGGACGGGAACCGGAACCCGGTGCAAGGGTTCGAGGGCACCACGATGAACGACGCGGCGTATGTGACGGACCACTTCTGCCCGCTGGGCCGAAGCGTCCGGTACGAACTGGAGGTGCTCAGCGGCCCGCTGGGCGCCTCCCGCGCCACGTCGAACACCGTGGTGGTCCCCTCGGTCGTCGGCTGGATCCAGGACGCCCTAGTCCCGCAGAACGCGGTCCCCGTGGTGGGGCAGCGCCGGAACGACGGCGACATCTACCTCCGCGCCCAAGCGCTCCAGGCGCTGGAGTACAACGCCGACGTGTCCATCTTCAAGATCATGGGCTCCAAGAAACCCATGGCCCTGTTCGGTGAACGCATGGCCGAGATGGGACTCGACACATCCGTCGGGACCCGCTCGGCCGAGCAGAACGCCCGGCTAAAGAAGCTGCTGAGGTACACCGCGCAGCTGGTGTTCCGGCCGCTGCCAGAGTGGGGCGAACTGGAACTTGAGGGGACCCTGTACCTCGCGAACGCGAAGGCACGGCAGACCCCGGTGAACGTGATGATGGGCGGCAAGGTCACATGGTGGGACCTCGTGTCCGACGTCGTCGACGCACCCGCGATCAAGGTCCTCACCTCCACCTTCACCTACGGCGACGTGGACATCCTCATGTCGACCTACCAGCAGAAGCAGGACCTGATGGCCGGCAAGACCTACCTGGATGACCTGAAGAACCCGATCGGAGGCTAGGCGTGCGTCTGATCGACGAAGCGACAGCCAAGGCGCTGGAGGGGTCACGGCCTGCGGACACGCTCACGGTGTGGGCGTGGCGCGGCGGTTCCCTGGTCCTCCCCCAGCCGCTGAAAGTCATCGACGCGTCCCTGCAGGACAGCGCCGGGGACAACGTGAAGATCGGCCAGCAGATCAACCTGACTGTAGCTGACCCTACCGGCGAGCTGGGCGCGTGGCGGTTTGACGACCCGCTGGGCGTGGGCGGCACGGAGCTGCACCTGATCTACATGGTGGGCGGCGCCGGGGCGGTCAACTACGGCCGGTTCCGGATCACGTCCAACGAACCGGACGAGGTCGTCGAGTGGCGGGAAATCGACGAGTACGGCTACGACGAAGCCGGGAACCAGCTGGGCCCGCACAAGCGCCTCGTGCCGGCCAGCGTGAAGTCCGTGGTCAACTCCAAGCCCAGGACCTCACGTACAACGCCGACGTCGACAAACTCGAAGGACCGGAATCCCCGGCCCGCTCGCATCGGTCCTGTCCGAGTTCCAGCGGCTCCTCCAAGGGCACTTCCCCATCGTCATCGACGAAGGCGTAACCGACCTGCCCGTGTCCCGGCTGCTCGTATTCGACCGGGAACGCCTCGAAGCGGCGCAGGATCTCCTCGCCCGCATCGGTGCCCGCTACCGTATGGGCGGCGACGGCGAACTGCACGTCTACCCACGGGTCACGGACCCTGTCTGGCGGACAGAGCCGGGCAACTGCATGGTGTCCGTGAAGCGCAAGCAGGACATCGCCGGGCTGCTGAACCGGTGGATCGTCGACGGCAAGGACGAGCACACCGGCGCGCCCGTCCGCGCCGTCGTGTCCATCGACACGGGCCCGCTGCAGTTCGGCGGGAACTACGGCCGGGCGCAGACCTTCTACAGCGGCGAAATGATCACCTCCTACGATCAGGCAGCAGCGTACGCCCGGCAGATGCGGGACGAGTTCCTCGCCTCCCTGGCGATCGAACTGACGGTGGAGATCAGCCCCCGCCCGGAGCTGCAGACCGGTGACCGGATCGAGGTTGGTTACCCGCTGCCCGAGGGGCACGTCGCCTACTTCCTCGGCACGATCACCAACATCCGGCGCGCCTTCGGCAAGGTCCCCGGGTCAACGACCCTCACGGTGTCCTGCTCCTACACCGACGTCATCGTCGCACTGTCCCGCACCGAATGGGCGCAGCACATCACCGGTGAGAAACCCGAACTCACGTGGGACCGGATGCCCGCGAACTGGGGCACCCTCCCGGATATCCCCTGGAACGACCTGCCATAGGAGGCGCCTCGTGGATGGTTTCACGCACACACTCGAAGCCATCGGCGAGGGAACCACCCGCCGAACCTATGGGACCGCGCACTTCGACGGGAACAACTGGTACGCGAACATCAACGGCAAGCTCGTCGGCTGCCGGTGGCTGGACCCGATCGCGCCGCTGCAGGGCGGCAACATCGTCGTGGACATCACCAACGAGGGCCGCGGCCAGTACGCCGCCCTCGTCATCGGCGGGTACACCGACCAGCCCCGGCCGAGCACCGGCACCGTGGTCACGGTCATCCCGGCCGGGGTGGCCACGCAGATCGTGTTCACCGGCGAGGACGGCGTCGAGTACACCACGGACCGATTCATCGGCTCCTACTCCCCCGGTGACCCGGTGGAGATCCGCTGGACAGCGACCCGGCCAACGATCCTCGGCAAGATCGCGACCAGCGCACCCCCGCCCCCGGCACCTGCCCCGCCACCCACGGCACCCGCCGCCGGCAACGGCACCACACCACTGAGCGCGATCGCATCAGACACGTTCGCGGTCGGCGGCTGGGGCCGGTGGGCGCTCTCCACCCAGGGCAGGGAGCACGTCTACGCCGGGTTCTGGAGCGGCACCACCACCACGGGCGCATGGTTCTACGGCGCGGCCCGGCCGGAGCTCGCCGGCAAGACCTTCACAGCCGTCCGCTTCCGGCTCCCGAAACGGCTCAAGGCAGGCAACTACAACGCCCCGGCCACCGTCAACATCTACGCCCACACCAGCCCCCACCGGCCAGCCGGCGACGTCGCCAGGGTCGCGGGCCCGCACACCGTCGTCGTCCAACCCAACGAGGACGCGCACGTCATCAACCTCCCCACAAGCTTCGGCCCGATCATCGCCGCCGGCGGCGGCATCAGCATCGCAGGCGGCGACTACGTCTGGTTCCAGTCCCGGCTGGAAGACCCCGAATCAGGCAAGCTCGACATGGATTGGACAGCATAATGCAGACCCTTGAGAACGGCATCCAGGTCTTCACGAACGGCGATGACTACAACCTCGCCGACGACATGGAAACCTTCGGGCGGACCTCCAACGTCATCATCAACGTCAACTCCCAGCTGCAGCGCGACACCCTACCCGGCAAGTTCATCGGCATGACGGTCCGCCGACTGGACTTCCGCGGCACCCTCGAATGGTGGAAGGGCGGCGCCGCGGATAACTGGGAGTCCGAGCGCGGCGTGGCGTACACCCCGCTGTGGTCCGGTGTCGCTGACTTCGGCTCCGGTGGCGCCCTGACCGGCACCTACTGGGTCAAGGGTGACCAGGTCACCGTCCGCGCCAAGGCCAAGTTCGGTGACTCGGTCCTGTCCGACGCTGATGCCATGGGAACCGGCGCGGTGTTCTGCCCCCTCCCGCCCGGCTACCCGATCGCCGGTGCAGAGAACGTCACCCTCGGCACCGGGTTCCATGTCACCGCCGGCGGCATCATCAGCTCCCTCGTAGTGTTCGCCTCCAACTCCACCACGGCCTCGGTCTGGGCGCCCGGGACACCGGTCAAAACCCCTGGGCAGGCCGGCCTCACAGGTGCGCAGAACAACTACATCGAGATCGCCATGAACTACCAGACGAGCGCCGTCTGACGCAGGAGGACCACACGTGTGGACGCAGGAACCATCACCGCCATCGTTGGCGCGTTCACTGCCCTCAGCGCCGGGGTTTGGAAGCTCATCGACCGGCAGGACAAGAAGCGCGAACGGCGGGAGGTCAAAGTGGAAGAACTCCTAAAGACCCGTGTTGCCAACTTGGAAGCCGAGAAAGAGGCAGAGAAGGCAGCGCGGGAGGCTGAGCTGGCGGCCTTGCGCCGGTACTCGTCCCGGGTCAAGGCCGCCGCCGGGAAGTGGCGCGAGCAACTGATCGCGGCCGGTATTGATCCGGTCCCCGCAGAGTGGCCGGAAGAGGAGGCCCAGACGCATGACTGAGTACAACGATCCCGAGCTGGCCGCTGCGGCCAGAGCCGCCGCACGTTCCCGAAAATCGGACAAGCGGTGGAAGCTGATGCTCGCCGTCTTGTCCCTGCTGCTGGCGGCTGTGACCATCGTCGCCGGTTCCCTGGCTCTGGCGAACGGGCGCCTCGCTGGTGAGAACGCGGAGTTCGCGGCCGCCCAGCAGGGCGAGAAGAAGGAAATCGCTCGCGAAGCCCGACAGGCCCTGTGCGGGTCCGGCGAGATGGAGATCTACGACCAGCAACTCTGCGAGAAGTGGGCCGACGCCGCGCAGGAGCCGGTGGTAACCCCGTCCGCCCCTCCAGCCGTGGACAACGGTCCGACACAGGCCGAGCTCGTGCAGGCTTTCCGAGAGTATTGCGCGGACGGCAACTGCCGCGGCCGCGACGGCGCAGACCCGACACCAGAGGACATCGCCCGTGCTTTCGCTGAGTTCTGCGCGGATGGGCGCTGCACGGGCCCGGCTGGCGAGCCCGGCACGGACGGAGTGAACGCGGCGGCGCCGACACCGGAGATGATGCTGGCTGCCGTCACAACGTACTGCGCGGACGGGCGTTGCATCGGCCCGAAGGGCGACCAGGGCGATGGGCCGACCGCTGACAGCGTGTTCGCTGCTGTCGCCGCCTATTGCGGGACCGGGGCATGCACTGGCCCCCAGGGCGCCCAAGGCAGCCCGGGCGCTGACTCCACCGTGCCCGGCCCCCAGGGGGAGGCAGGCCCTCCACCCTCGCAGTTCTCGTTCACGGATCAGACCGGCCGGAAACACACATGCGTACCGGACCCGCCAGGATCCACCACCTACACCTGCACCGCGGAAGGACCGCTCCCATGACGCTCACCCTTCAGGCTGTGCAGGACAAGCTTGGCGTCTGGGTCACCCAGGTCCAGGGCAAATACATCAACGAGGACTGGAACCCGACGAACGAGGGCTTTGGCGCGCAGTGCTGGGACCTCGCCGCGAATTGGTCAAAGTACCTCGGACTGCCGGTGATCAACACTGGCTACCCGGGCAAGTGGGTTGGCTGGGCGGGGAACATGGTGGACGCCTACCCGCAAACGCCCGCCATCGGCGCCGCCTATGAACTCATCCCGCCGGATCAGCCGGGCTTCCCCGGGGACATTGCGGTGTGGGGCGACTCGTACAAGGAGTATTACCCGGCCACGCACGTCGCGGTCCTGATCCGGGACGCCAATCTGCAGCTGCTGTGCGCCTCACAGAACAGCACATCCTCGCGGATGGACAACCCGTACCCGAAGTGGAGCTCCGGCCCGGCCACCATCCAATACCTCCCACGCCGGGGCCTCCTCGGCTTCCTGCGTCCCCGCGCCGGCGGCTCCATCAACTACCAGAGCACCACCCCAGCATCCGAGGAGGATGACGTGACCACACCAGAGCAGATCGACCGGATCGTAACCGCGGGCGCCGAAGCTACCCAGGCGGCAATCGATCACCTGTACAAGCGCATCAGCGAAGACATCGTCGGCCGGCTGGACGAACTGAACGGCGCCCACCACGTCGCCACCCGCGAACACGTGAATGGCACGACCAAGCGGATCCTGGACCGCGAGCCCCTGGTCATCGACCGGCTGGATGTACTCAACACCGCGCACCACGTGGCCACCCGGGAGCATGTCAACGGCGTGCGGGACGGGCTGCTGGCGAACTTCCGGGCAACCATCGACCTGCTCAAGCCCTCGGCTGATGCTGGCGCCGTCGAAGCCGCCGAGAAGATCTACGCCGAGGTGGCCGAGCGCCTGAGCAATCTGAAGATCACCGTCACGACAGGAGAGAACTGATGGCTGACCACGTCGCAAAGTCCACGCAGGAACGCAACCCTTGGGCGGCTGTCCGCCGGACCGTCCTGGCCGTCGTCGCGTTCTTCCCGCTGCTGAACGGTGTACTGGTGGCCGCGATCGACGCGCTCAAGCCCTACGAGGTGCACCTGCCCGCGTGGGTGTTCGTGGTGCTGAACGGCACGCTGCTGGCCGCCACGATCCTCGCCGCGCTGGCGACCCGCGTCCTCGCGGTCCCCGGCGTGAATGACTGGCTGCGCGAGCACCGCATCGCCCGCTGGTTCACCCCCGAACAGAACTAGGCACAGGAGGCCCTTGTGGCTGTCGAAGAAACCGATCTGGGGTTCCTGGTCCCGGACGGCAACGAGCGCGTCAAGGACGGCGACAACGTGATCGCCGTCAACGCGCTCAAGGCGCAAGAGCACATCGCCGCCCTGCAGGAGCGGCTCCCAGCACATTACGACGGCGGCACCCCTTTCACGGTGTACGCCACTGAACAATTCATGGATGGAGGCGGTGTCTGATGGCACAGCGTATTCAGTTGCGGCGCGGCACGGCAGCGGAGTGGACCGCAGCGAACCCTGTGCTGGCCAACGGCGAGCCGGGCGTTGAGACGGACACGGGCAAGCAGAAGTTCGGGAATGGCGTCGCGGCATGGACGGTCCTGCCCTACGCTTCGGCCGGGCCGCAGGGCCCCGCGGGGGTGGCTGACGATGCATCAGTGGCGGATCTCGTCACGACCCCGGGCAGCGAGACAGCCACGGCACTTTCTGCCACGAATCTGACCCAGATCACCGCAGTTGCGAATGACCCGGACGGGCCTATCGCGGCGGCTATCGATGAGCGGGCGGTTTCCACTTCGGCGTTCGCCCCGGCATTGCAGAAGATCGCTGCTGGCACCAACGATGTCAACCTGCTCATCGTGGGCGACTCAACCACCGCGAAGACAGCAGCGACGGACCAGACCGGTACGCAGGTCGACACTTGGGGCGAACGTCTGCCCGCTGCACTCGCCGCCGAGTACCCCACGCACACCATTTCCACGCGCTGGTACAACGATGGAACCTCAACCTACGACGCCGCCACAACCATCGCAGGCAGCGGCGCCCGCACGATTCACTTGTGGATGGGTGCTGTCCCCGGCAAGGAAACGGGCTACCCCATCGCCCGCGCATCCTCGCTGCTGGCCACCCCGGCGGCGGCGGGCGTGGACCTGCTGGTGATCGCGCACGGGCACAACGAGAACAACGTCACCAGCGGCGGCAACACCGCCACGGACGCGAAGCTCCGGGACCGGTACGTGGCTAACGTGGAGCAGATCCGTACCTACACCGGTAACGCGCCGACCGTCATCACTTCCCAGAACCCGGCGCCGGCCCTCGCTGGGTTCTCCGAGCGCCGGGCGGACATCTACCGCAGCTACGCGGCAGAACGCGGTTACGGGTTCGTGGACGTGTGCGCGGCGTTCTACGCGGACGGGCGCAGCATCGCGGATGTTTTGATCCAGACGGACGGGCTGCACCCGGCAAACGCCGGGGCTGTTGTCTGGCTGAACGCCATGATGAAACCCCTTGCGGCCCGGAACGCCGCGGCCCAGCCGCTCCGTCCGTCCCCGCCCGCGTTCTTCGAGGAGCGTCGGAACTTCCTGGTGAACTCGAACTTCACGGACTGGCCCACGTCGAGCACGCTCACGAGCTGGAACCAGACCAACCTGACGGTGTCGCAGCAGGCCGGTACGGCGGCGCTCCTGGAAACGAAGTCCTATTCCGCGAAGCTCACCAAGACGGCCGCTGGCTCGTCGGCAAAGCTTGACCAGTCCATTTCCGCGCAGGCCAAGCTGCTGGCGGGCCGGGAAGTGACGTTCGCCGTGCGTATGCACATCCCAGCAGGGACGCCGCAGACGGCCGCCCAGATCTCCATCAGCGACGGCGCAACCCTGCTCGTGTCGGACCAGACGAAGGTCATCAACGACACCTGGTTCTGGAAGATCGTCACCATCCGGTGCCGCTCGAACATGACGGCGTTGACCTGCAACATCCAGGTAGACCCCAGCGCGACGGGAAGCCTTGAGACGATCTACGTTGACCGCGCCGCACTCGTGCTCGGACGCTACCCGGCGGACTCGTTCTAGGCTGCCAGCGAGTACCGGGGCTTGTGGAACGGGTCCGTGCAGTCGCAATCCATGTTGCCCTGCGCGGTTGCCTCCCACTCCCGGGATACCTCGGTACAACGGTATTCCGGGAGTGGGGCGAGTTTCAGGGCACGGCGGACGAGGTCGCCCACGCCATTGACGCCCGCATCGTCCCCGCTGTACTCGTGGCCGCACGTAGGGCACAGGTGTCCATCTGCGGGCTGCTCCTGGCGGCTCTCCCGCACGATCAGGCAGGCCACGATTACGACGCAGACGGCAACGACAATCATGGTGATGTGAACCGAGTTCATACTCTCCCCCAACAAGTAGATGCCCCCATTGTAGGGGGCCGATAAGACCGGTTAAGTTCCCTAACGAATTAATTACGAACGCCCCATCCTCCTCGTGAGGGTGGGGCTTTTCGTCGTATGGTGATAGCTCACTCCCAAAACGACGGCGGCCCCGCCAGTGCGCCAACACTGACAGGGCCTATGCCGCCATCCATTCACCCGATCAAAGACTCATGGAGACGACATGGAGAACACTACTCTCGTTGGGCTGCCCAGCGCACGCATCACCACCCCCGCCGAGCTGGCCGCCGCCGGATACCTCGCCCGCTACCGGGGCTCCACCCGCGAGACGTACCGCGTCTCGCTCAAGCTCCTGTTCGACTGGTGCGGCGGCCTCGGCGTCGACGTCCTGGATGGCATGCGCCGCCCCGTGCTGGAACTCTTCGCCCGCTACCTCGAGGACGAACGGAAGAACTCGCCGGCCACCGTCGCCCATCATCTGTCCATCATCCGGGGCTTCTACAGCTTCGCGGAGATCGACGGCTACATCGACCGCTCCCCCGCCGCACACCTCCGCATGCCCAGGGTCTTTCAGGACGAGTCCCGCACGATGGGGCTGGACCGGATGGAGCTAGGCGCCCTGATCCAGTGCGCCCGCGCCTCGTCACCGTCCGACGCCGCCCTGATCACGCTGATGGGAATGCTTGGCCTGCGGGTCTCCGAGGCGTGCGCTGTGAAGATCGAGGACTACCAGGACATCGAGCGTGGTCACCGCGTGCTGCGCCTGGTGGGCAAGGGCGGGAAACCGGCCACGATCCCGCTCCCGGTGCCCGTCCTGCGCGCTCTGGACGCCGCCGCTGGCGACCGTACCAGCGGCCCGCTGCTGCTCCGCAACAAAGGCGGGCAGCCGGTGAACCGGAAGTCTGCTGCTCTCACCGTGCAGCGGCTTTGCAAGCAGGCAGGGATCAAGAAGAACGTCACCCCGCACGGGCTCCGGCACAGCTTTGTCACCGCGGCCCTGGACGCTGGTGTGCCGCTGCGCGACGTTCAGGTCGCGGCCCGGCACTCGGATCCGAGGATCACCGCCCGCTATGACCGCGCCAGGCACAACCACGACCGGCACGCCTCCCACGTCGTGGCCGCGTTCCTCGCCGGCGCCGCCTAGCATGGTGGCGTGGACAACGAGCTAGAGCAGATGCGGCGGGCCGGTGCCATCCAGGCAGCACTGGCCCGCGCACCCGGCGGGCAGGCTGAGAAGCTGGACCCCGCCCGCTGGTCCGCGTCCGCGCCGTCTACGGCCGGGCCATCGCTGCGACCCCGACACATGTGCTGCACGAGTGGGTCCGGTATGGGCAATATCACTGCCGGTGGGATGAGAAGTGGCAGGTGGAGCGGGTGGCGGCCGAGGACTGGCGCGGCGAATCTCTCGACTAGGCCCGGCTACCTTTGGGAGGAATTTGGGAGGGTGCGCTCCAGCACTCGACTTTTACCCACTGTAACTTGGCCAGCTTTCACCAGCCTTGTCTAAGCATTTCCCCAGCGAAATCCCTAGGCGCCGAAGCGCGGAATGGCACGAAAAAGCCCGCCATTCCGGGGAAGTTTCCAGAATGACGGGCTTAGACAAATCAGTGGGTCCTACCGGGATCGAACCGATGACATCCACGGTGTAAACGTGGCGCTCTACCAGCTGAGCTAAAGACCCAAGGCGCTGAATCCGGCGTTTCCGCCGCAACCAACGAACATAGACTCTACCTGACGCGGAGCCCCAAACGCGAATCGGCGCAGGGGCTGCTGCACGGACCAGCATGTCAGAGCGGCGGCAGGTTCCCGGCAAGCCAGGTAAGCGACTCCGAAACGCCCGCTTCCAGCTTGATGGTGGCTTTGTCATCCCCGCGGGTTTCGCCCCGGTTGATGATCACCACAGGTTTGCCGTCCTTGGCGGCGTGCCGCACAAACCGCAAACCGCTCATCACGGTCAGCGAGGAACCGGCCACCACCACGGCGGCAGCCGCGTCCACCATCGCGTAGGCCTTCTCCACCCGGTCTTTGGGAACGTTCTCGCCAAAATAGACAAAGTCCGGCTTCAGGGTTCCGCCGCATGCCGGGCAGGCAGCGACGACGAAACTGCTGATCAGCGCCCGGTCCTCCACGGTGGCATCTGCGTCGGGCGCCATCTCCACGAGACCGGTGGCCGCAGCCCGTTCAAGGAAATCCGGATTGAGTTCGGCCAGCATGCCGGCCAGGAGCTTCCGGGAATAGGTGCGGGTGCAGTCGAGGCAGACCACCTGGTCGAACCTGCCGTGGAGGTCGATGACGTTCGAACTGCCGGCATCCTCATGGAGGCGGTCCACGTTCTGCGTAATCAGGCCCGTGAGGTAGCCCCGCCGTTCGAGGTGGGCGGCCGCAAAGTGCCCTGGATTCGGATCCGCGTGCCGAAGGTGTGACCAGCCGATATGGTTCGTGCCCAGTACCGTTGCCGGTTCGCTGCTTCGCGGACGAACTCCTGGTAGGTCATTGGGGTACGGGGCGGCGAGCCCGGGCCCCGGTAGTCGGGGATGCCTGAATCAGTGCTGAGCCCGGCGCCCGTCAGCAGCGCGAAGCGCATTCCGCCCAGGAGGTCCCGGATCCTGCGGAGCACCTCAAGGTCCTGGCTGGAGGGGGCGGCGGCGGGTGCCGGCGGCATGCTGGCAAAGCCCGTCAGGCCTACCCCGTGCCGCTGCCCTTCCATGCCCGCTCAGGCCTCCGCCAGCCCGGCAAGTGCCGCGCGGTACTCCTCGAAGTCCCCGCCTGGCCCCTCGGGTTCACCACCGTGTACCGGATTGTTCCCGCCGCATCGATGATGAACGTGCCGCGCCTGGCCATCCCGGTCTCTTCGTCGAAAACACCGTAGGAGGAAGCGACGCCGCCATGGGGCCAGAAGTCTGCCAGCAGGTCGAATCCGTACCCTTCCTGCTCAGCGTAGGCGCGGAGGCTGAACTTGCTGTCGACCGAGATGGCAAGGACCGTGGCGTCCGCGTTCTCGAACACAGCCAGGTTGTCCCGGATTTCGCACAGTTCACCGGTGCAGATTCCCGAGAACGCGAAGGGGTAGAAAACCAGGACCACGTTCTGGCCGCGGAACGACGAAAGCCGGACCGGCTCGCCGTATTGGTTGGAAAGCTCGAAGTCGGGGGCCGTCACGCCGACCGCAGGGACAGCAGCAGAGGCAGCGGCAAGCGCTGCCGTCACTTGTTCTTCCTGCTCACCAGGCGGCTGGCGCTCCAGTCCTTGGACACACCTGCGGACGTGGTGACGTGCAGGCCGGCGGTGGGCGCGGCCTCCTGGATGTCCGCCGGCGAGACGTAGCCGTCGCGGCCGGACTTGGGGGTCAGCAGCCAGACGACGCCGTTCTCCCCCAGCGTCGTCAGCGAATCCATGAGGCTGTCCACCAGGTCGCCGTCGCCGTCGCGCCACCAGAAGATGACGGCGTCCGCAACTTCGTGGTCGTCCTCGTCCAGCAACTCCGAACCGGTGAGGTCCTCTATATCGTCACGCAAGTCGAAATCGACATCGTCGTCGTAACCGAACTCCTGAATCAGATCCCCATTCTTGAAACCCAATTTTTCCGCCACATTTACCGAAGTGGCGGCGTCGGCCTCGCTCACGTGTTCCTCCAATGCCTTAGATATGCAGTGCACATAGTGATTTCCATTACTCCCCAAGCCAACACCCTTTGTGCCTGCGCTTCAAGCTGCCGCCCCCGCCGTGCAGCATATTCTGCGTCACATCGGGTGCGGCCGGCCCGCTGTGCAGCGGCTTTTCGTCACAGAACCAGTATGACGGCGAAATACAACTGGAGTGCCCGGGCTGCGGCTACGCATCGCCTTGCGGTGAGGGCTAGAGTGGCTGATGACAACTATGCCTGCGGGACAACAACCTTGTAACTCCGTGCAGACATAGGAGCTCTAGGACCCTGCCCGGCACACATGACCGGGCTGTTGTAACCGATACGTCGCACACGGCGTATATACGCCGGGCAGTCACCCTGCCTGGCCTGAGTGCGCCGATTCATGCGCGCAAAGAGAGGTTGGACGTGGCTGCAGGAGAAGATACCTCCCATATCCTCAGCGGGTTGACTAACCAGCTGCCTGATCGTGATCCGGAAGAGACTGCCGAGTGGGTTGAGTCCCTGGACGCGCTGATCAGGGAACAGGGTACCGAGCGTGCCCAATACATCATGCGGAGCCTGCTGCAGCGCGCGGGCGCGCAGAGCGTCGGGGTGCCGATGGTGACCACCACCGATTACGTGAACACCATCCCGGTGGACCAGGAAGCACCGTTCCCGGGCAACGAGGAATACGAGCGCCGGTACCGGGCGTACATGCGCTGGAACGCAGCGGTCATGGTGCACCGGGCGCAGCGGCCGGACATCGCCGTGGGCGGGCACATTTCCACCTACGCCGGCGCGGCGACCCTGTACGAGGTCGGGTTCAACCACTTCTTCCGCGGCAAGGACCACCCCGGCGGCGGGGACCAGGTCTTCTTCCAGGGCCACGCGTCCCCGGGCATGTACGCCCGCGCGTTCATGGAAGGCCGGCTCTCCGAGGAGGACCTGGACGGGTTCCGGCAGGAAAAGTCCCGCGAGGGCCACGCCCTGTCCTCCTACCCGCACCCGCGGTTGATGCCGCAGTTCTGGGAATTCCCCACCGTGTCCATGGGCATCGGGCCGATGAACGCGATCTACCAGGCCCAGTCCAACCGGTACCTGCACAACCGGGGCCTGAAAGACACCTCCGACCAGCAGGTCTGGGCGTTCCTGGGCGACGGCGAAATGGACGAGCCCGAATCCCGCGGCCTGCTCCAGCTCGCCGCGAACGAGAACCTAGACAACCTGAACTTCGTCATTAACTCGCAACCTCCAGCGCCTGGACGGGCCGGTGCGCGGCAACGGCAAGATCATGCAGGAACTCGAAGCGTTCTTCCGCGGCGCGGGCTGGAACGTGATCAAGGTCGTCTGGGGCCGGGAATGGGACGACCTGCTCACCCGCGACACCGACGGGTCGCTCGTGAAGATCATGAACGAAACCCCCGACGGGGACTACCAGACCTACAAGGCCGAGTCCGGCGGGTTCGTCCGCGAACACTTCTTCGGCAAGGACCCCCGCACCAAGGACCTCGTCGCGGACCTCACCGACGACCAGATCTGGAACCTCAAACGCGGCGGCCACGACTACCGCAAGGTCTACGCCGCGTACAAGGCAGCCACCGAATTCAAGGGCAAACCCACCGTCATCCTCGCCAAAACCGTCAAGGGCTACGGACTCGGACCCCACTTCGAAGGCCGCAACGCCACCCACCAGATGAAAAAACTCACGCTGGATGACCTGAAGAAGTTCCGCGACCACCTGCGGATCCCGGTCAGCGACGAGCAGCTGGAGAAGGATCCGTACCGGCCGCCGTACTACCACCCGGGCACCGATGCGCCGGAAATCCAGTACATGATGGAGCGCCGGGCCGCCCTGGGCGGCTCCGTGCCGGAGCGCCGGTCCAAGCACGCCGAGATCACGCTGCCCGAGGCGAAGTCCTACGAGGTGGCCAAGCGCGGCTCTGGCAAGCAGCAGGCAGCCACCACCATGGCATTCGTCCGCCTGCTCAAGGACCTGATGCGGGACAAGAACTTCGGCAAGCACATCGCCCCGATCATCCCGGACGAGGCACGGACCTTCGGCATGGATGCGTTCTTCCCGACGGCGAAGATTTATAACCCCAAGGGCCAGAACTACCTGTCCGTGGACCGTGACCTGGTCCTGGCCTACAAGGAATCCCCCGCCGGCCAGCTGATCCACCCCGGCATCAACGAAGCCGGCGCCGTGGCAGCCTTCACCGCCGCCGGCACCGCCTACGCCACCCACGGCGTACCCCTGGTCCCGGTCTACGTGTTCTACTCCATGTTCGGCTTCCAGCGCACCGGCGACGCCTTCTGGGCAGCCGCGGACCAGATGACCCGAGGCTTCATCATCGGCGCCACCGCAGGCCGGACCACCCTCACCGGCGAAGGCCTCCAGCACGCCGACGGCCACTCCCCCCTGCTCGCCTCCACCAACCCGGCCGTGGTCACCTACGACCCCGCCTACGGCTACGAAATGGGCCACATCATCCGTGACGGCCTCGAGCGGATGTACGGCCCGGACAGCACGGACAAGAACCTCATGTACTACCTCACCGTGTACAACGAGCCCATCGTCCAGCCCGCCGAACCCGAGGAACTCGACGTCGAGGGCGTCATCAAGGGCATCTACCTGCTCCAGCCCGCCAAGATCGACGGCCCCCGGACCCAGCTCCTGGCCTCCGGCGTCTCCGTCCCCTGGGCCCTCGAAGCCCAGCGGATCCTCGCCGAAGACTGGTCAGTCTCCGCCGACGTCTGGTCCGTCACCTCCTGGAACGAACTCCGCCGCGACGGCCTCGCCGCCGAAGAGGAAGCCTTCCTCAACCCCGAACAGCCCGCCCGGGTCCCCTTCGTCACCCGTCAGCTTGAGGGTGCCACCGGGCCTGTCGTCGCAGTCTCGGACTACATGAAGGCCGTTCCGGACCAGATCCGGCAGTTCATCCCGAATGAATACGCCACCCTCGGCGCCGACGGCTTCGGCTTCTCGGACACCCGCGCCGCAGCCCGCCGCTTCTTCAAGAACGACACCCACTCCATTGTGGTGCGCGCCCTTGAGATGCTGGCGCGCCGCGGTGAAGTGGACGCCCAGGCTCCGGTCAAGGCCATCGAGAAGTACCGCCTGCACAACGTGAATGCCGGAACCACCGGCAACGCCGGAGGCGAGGCGTAACCTCTCCCCTTTGAATTTTTGTCCAGATATGGCGACTTCCGTGGCCGGGAGCCCGCCGTATCTGGACAAAACTCCCAAGCAATGAGCGACGGCGGCTCCCACCGAAAGGCGGGGGCCGCCGTCGTCCGTTGCCCGGGCGACTGTCCCGAACGTGTGATGCATGACAAAGCGGATTGTAGCCTTCGCACAAATGGAGGTTGCCGCCCGCTGCCCGTATGCTCAAAGCATGCCAGCACCTGCCACCCCGTCCGCGAAGCGTAAACCGGCCCAGCCTGCGGTCACCCCGGAGAAGTCGGAAACCCTCAAGAAACTGCGTGCCAACGTGGGGCAGCTGTCCACCACCACCATGCGGGAACTGGAAAAGTCGCTGCCCTGGTACAGCCGGCTGAGCTCGGACGAACGGTCGGCGCTGGGAATGGTGGCCCAGAACGGCATTGCGGCGTTCGTCACGTGGTACGAGCGGCCGAGCTCGCCGTCGTGGATTCTCACCGACGTTTTCGGCACCGCTCCCACCGAACTCACGCGCTCCATCAGTCTGCAGAAAGCGCTGCAGCTGATCAGGATCGTGGTGGAGGTGGTGGAGGACCAGGTCCCCGTCATCGCGCCCGAGGCTGACCAGCCGTCCCTTCGCGAAGCCGTGCTGCGCTATTCGCGGGAGGTGGCGTTTGCCGCCGCGGACGTCTACGCCCGCGCCGCCGAGTCCCGCGGGTCGTGGGATACCCGGCTCGAAGCCCTGATCGTGGATGCCATCCTGCGGGGTGAAAACACCGACGCGCTTCGGTCAAGGATCGCTGCGCTGGGCTGGAAAGCGCAGGAGCGCTTCACGGTCATGGTGGGCAATTCCCCCTCCGAGCCGAGCGCCAGCTACGTCAGCGAGCTGCGGCGCATGGCCGGCCGGTATGCCGAGGACGCACTGGTGGGCATCCAGGGCGACCGGCTGATCCTCATCCTCGGGGGCGTCCAGGACCGGGAAACCGCCTACATCAAACTCAGCGACATGTTCGCCCCCGGCCCTGTTGTGTACGGTCCCGAGGCGGGATCGCTGCTCGAAGCCAGCGGCTCCGCGCAGTCCGCCTTTGCCGGCCTCACCGCCGCCAAGGCATGGCCTTCCGCGCCGCGGCCGGTGGCCGCGGACGACCTGCTTCCAGAGCGGGTCATCTCCGGCGACGACGCCGCACGCCGCTCCCTGGTCAAGAACATCTACCGGCCCCTGCTGGCGGCATCCAACGGCCTCGTGGAAACCCTCGGCACCTACCTGGAGCTGGGCCATTCGCTGGAAGCCACGGCCCGGGAACTCTTCGTCCATGCCAACACGGTCAGGTACCGGCTCAAGCGTGTCTGTGACGTCACGGGCTGGGACCCGCTCCTCCCGCGGGAAGCTTTCGTCCTGCAGGCAGCACTGGTGGTGGGCCGGCTTTCGGCCCCTCCCAAAGCCGCCACGGAACGTCAGCCGTCGCGGACTCAGCCCTGAACCGTTGTAGACTTCCTACAACCTGACCCCGTGAGCTTGGTGCGGACAAACACCGCTGGATCACGAAGTAATTTGGAAAGCTGGTTACGTGCTTGCAATAGTCTGCCCTGGACAGGGCTCACAAACCCCGGGTTTTCTGGCCCCCGCTGGAACTGCCCCCGGTGGCAGGCCAACTGGCCACCTTGAGCGACATCGCCGGAATCGACCTGATCGCTCACGGGACCACCTCCGACGAGGAAACCATCAAGGACACTGCTGTTGCGCAGCCCCTGATCGTTGCCGCCGGCCTCGTGGCCGCGGCGTCCCTTTTCGACGTCGAACTCAACTCGCTGCCCGTCATCCTGGCCGGCCACTCGGTAGGTGAAATCACCGCCTCCGCCCTTGCCGGCGTCCTGACCGAACAGGAAGCCATGACGTTCGTCCGCGAACGTGCCAACAGCATGGCGGCCGCAGCCTCCGTCACCCCCACCGGAATGAGTGCCGTGGTGGGCGGCGATCCTGCCGAAGTCCTGGCAGCCATCGAGGCTTCAGGCGCCACTCCGGCCAACGTCAACGGCGCGGGCCAGACCGTGGCGGCCGGAACCTTCGAGCAGCTCAAGGCCCTTGCGGACAACCCGCCCGCCAAGGCCCGGGTCATTCCGCTCAAGGTTGCGGGTGCCTTCCACACCAGCCACATGTCCCCTGCCGTGAGCGCCCTGAAGGCTCTTGAGCCGCAGCTGAAGCCGCAGGCGCCGGCCGTTCCCCTGCTGTCCAACTACGACGGCGGCGAAGTCACCGACGGCCGTGCCGCCGTCGACAGCCTGATCGCGCAGGTGTCGCGCCCCGTGCGCTGGGACCTGTGCATGGAGACCCTGGTCCAGCGCGGAGTGACCGGAGTCATCGAACTCGCTCCCGCCGGCACCCTTGCAGGCCTGGCAAAGCGCGGCATGCCCGGCGTCAAGACCGTCGCGGTCAAGACCCCCGACGACCTCTCTGCCGCCCTGGCGCTCTTTGCAGAACTGGAGGGCAACGCATGAGCGTTCCCACGTTGAAACAGGCTCCCATCCAGGAGCACACCCGCATCCTCGGCCTGGGCGCCTACCGGCCGGACGTCATCGTGACCAACGAGGACGTCTGCCAGTGGATCGACTCCTCCGACGAGTGGATCCGCCAGCGGACAGGAATCGTCACGCGCCACCGCGCCAAGGCGGATGTAAGCGTCATTGACATGGCCGAGGGCGCTGCCCGCGAAGCGATGGAAAAGGCCGGCATCCAGGCTTCGGACCTCGGCGCCGTGATCGTTTCGACGGTGACCCACCCCTACGCCACCCCTTCCGCCGCAGCCAGCCTGGCTGACCGCCTGGGAGCCACGCCGGCACCGGCCTTCGATATTTCCGCCGCATGCGCCGGCTACTGCTACGGCATCGCCCAGGGTGACGCCCTGGTCCGGTCCGGAACCGCCAAGTACGTCCTGGTGGTCGGCGCGGAGAAGCTCTCCGACGTCATCGACAACCGTGAACGCACCATCTCCTTCCTGCTCGGCGACGGTGCAGGCGCCGTCGTGATCGGTCCTTCCGAAACCCCGGGCATCGCGCCCTCGGTATGGGGCTCGGACGGCAGCAAGTGGGACGCGATCGGCATGACGCGCTCCATGCTGGATGTCCGGGACCTCGGCCTGGCTGCCCGCCAGTCGGACTCCACAGGGACCTGGCCCTCCTCGAGGAGGCCCAGGAGCTGTACCCCACGCTTCGCCAGGACGGCCAGACCGTCTTCCGCTGGGCTGTCTGGGAAATGGCCAAGGTGGCGCAGCAGGCGCTTGAAGCCGCAGGCGTCGAGGCCGAAGACCTGGTGGCCTTCATCCCGCACCAGGCCAACATGCGCATCATCGACGAGATGGTGAAGAAGCTGAAGCTGCCGGAGACGGTTACAGTGGCACGGGACATTGCCGACGCCGGCAACACGTCCGCTGCATCCATTCCGCTGGCGACGCACCGGCTGCTGCAGGAAAACCCGGAGCTCAGCGGCGGGCTGGCCCTGCAGATCGGCTTCGGCGCCGGGCTGGTCTTCGGCGCGCAGGTAGTTGTCCTTCCCTAGGAACGTCCCCAAGGGTTCGCATCCGCGGCCTGAACCATTTCCGGCAGCCCCTGCCGGCAATACAAGAAAAGGAGCCATCAATGGCTAGCAACGAAGAGATCCTGGCCGGCCTGGCTGAAATCGTCAACGAGGAAACCGGCCTGGCCCCCGAGGCTGTGGAGCTGGACAAGTCCTTCACCGAGGACCTGGACATCGACTCCATCTCCATGATGACCATCGTGGTGAACGCCGAGGAGAAGTTCGGCGTGCGCATTCCGGATGAAGAGGTCAAGAACCTCAAGACCGTTGGTGACGCTGTCAGCTTTATCGCCGGAGCCCAGGCCTAGTCCAGGCCTTCGCCGTCTGGCTTGGCGGGGCTGCCGGTCCGGATGACCGGACCGGCAGCCCTGCTGCATTTCTCCACCCGGCCGAGGCCGGCCATCAACACGCGGGACCCTCCGGAAGACGGAGACGGATTCCCACCGACGAAAGAGTGATCCCATGACACGCAAAGTAGTCATTACCGGTCTGGGCGCCACCACGCCCATCGGCGGCGACGTTCCCACAATGTGGAGCAACGCGCTCAAGGGGGTCTCCGGTGCCCGCACCCTGGAGGATGACTGGGTCGCCAAGTACGAGCTTCCCGTCCATTTCGCTGCCCGCTGCAGCACCCCTGCCCTTGACGTGCTCAGCCGCGTCGAGGCCAAGCGGATGGACCCCTCCACCCAGTTCGGCGTCATTGCCGCCCGGGAGGCGTGGGCAGACTCCGGCATCACCGAATTCGACAAGGACCGCCTGGCTGTCGCCTTCGCTACCGGTATCGGCGGCGTCTGGACGCTGCTGGACGCCTGGGACACCCTGAAGGAAAAGGGCCCCCGCCGGGTCCTGCCCATGACCGTGCCCATGTTGATGCCCAACGGTGTTGCCGCGGCCGTCAGCCTGGACCTCGGCGCCCGGGCCGGCGCCCACACCCCGGTGTCCGCCTGCGCCTCCGGTACCGAAGCCATGCACCTTGGCCTGGAACTGATCCGCTCCGGCAAGGCTGACGTGGTCATGTGCGGCGGCGCCGAGGCAGCCATCCATCCGATGCCCCTGGCCGCGTTCGCCTCCATGCAGGCGCTCTCCCGGCGCAATGATGACCCGCAGGGTGCTTCCCGGCCCTACGACACCGGCCGTGACGGGTTCGTCATGGGCGAGGGTGCAGGCGCCCTCGTCCTTGAAGCCGAGGAGCACGCCCTGGCCCGCGGCGCGCGGATCTACGGCGAACTCGCCGGCACCTCCGTCACCGCCGACGCCTACCACATCACCGCGCCGGACCCGGAGGGCCTGGGCGCCACCCGCGCACTGAAGGCCGCTATGTTCGACGGCCGGATCCAGGCGGAGGACGTGGTCCACGTCAACGCGCACGCCACCTCCACCCCTGTTGGTGACAAGCCCGAGTACACCGCCCTGCGCGCCGCCCTGGGCAACCACGTGGACAACGTGGCGGTCTCCGCCACGAAGTCGCAGATGGGCCACCTGCTGGGCGCATCGGGTGCCGTCGAGGCAGTCCTCACCGTCCTTGCGGTATACGACCGCAAGGCGCCGGTGACCATCAACCTCGAAAACCAGGACCCGGAGATCCCGCTGGATGTGGTGACCTCCGCTCGCGACCTGCCTGCCGGGAACATCGTGGCGCTCAGCAACTCGTTCGGTTTCGGCGGCCACAACGCCGTCGTCGCCGTCCGAAGCGTCTGACATCACCGGGACATACCCGGAACAAGAAGGAGGCCCCGCCGGCTGGCGGGGCCTCCTTCATTGCTATGGAGTGGTGTTTCGGTCCGGGAATCCGGGCTGGGGTACGACGGCGGTCAGCCCACCTGGTGGAGCCAGCGCACGGGCGCGCCTTCCGCGGCGTGCCGGAAGGGTTCGAGCTCCTCGTCCCAGGCTTCACCGAGTGCCAGGGACAGTTCATGGTAGACGGCAGCGGGGTCCCCTGCTCCGGACTCGTAGGCGTAGCGGATGCGGTCCTCGGACACCATGATGTTGCCGTGCACGTCCGTCACCGCGTGGAAAATACCCAGCTCAGGGGTGTGCGACCACCGCCCGCCGTCCACTCCCTGGCTTGGCTCCTCCGTCACTTCGAAGCGGAGGTGCGCCCAGCCGCGCAGTGAGGACGCCAACTTCAGCCCCGGTGCCGGGCGTCCCGGTCCAGGACAACTCGGCACGGAACATTCCGGGCGCGGCAGGCTGAGGGGTCCACTCAAGGTCCGTGCGCTTGTCAACGACGGAACCTATGGCCCACTCAACATGAGGGCACAGGGCCGTAGGGGCCGAGTGAACGAAAAGCACACCGCGGGTCATTGCAACAGACATTCCATCCTCCATAGCTCTAGGTACGTCTTCCCCAACGACCTCTGCCTGGATGGAACCGCTGTGCCCTGCCTGCGGGACTCCCTGCCTGGTTATTCAAATATGAATGCTGCGTCCGGACTTGCCGCACCGCCTGCAGCCCAAGGGCTTCAAGCGGTACTTGAAAGTTGCCGGACGTGACTCTTATTGTGCCGTACGCCGCAGAATTACGCCAGTGCGATTAGCTTTCCGGAACTTAGGCCCGCGGGTGGGCCTGCTGGTAGCTTTTGCGCAGCCGGTCCACCGAAACATGCGTGTAGATTTGCGTCGTGGCCAGGCTGCTGTGCCCAGGATTTCCTGCACCGCCCGCAGGTCCGCGCCGCCGTCCAGCAGGTGTGTAGCGGCGGAATGGCGCAGGGCGTGGGGTCCCGAAGCCGAGGTATCCCCCAGCGCTTCCAGGAGCCGGTTGACCAATTCGCGCACCTGCCGCTGGTCCACCCGGCGCCCGCGGGCGCCGAGGAACAGGGCGGGGCCGCTGTTCTCCCGCGCCAGCAGCGGCCGTCCACGGCGCAGCCAGTCATCCACCGCCACCGCGGCGGGAACGCCGTAGGGAACGGTACGCTCCTTGTTGCCTTTGCCCAGGACACGCAGCGTTCGCCGGTCCGGGTCCAGGTCATCGATGTCCAGCCCCGCAAGTTCCCCCACCCGCACGCCGGTGGCGTAGAGAAGTTCAACTATTGCGCGGTTGCGGACGGCCAGGGGCTCGCCGTCGGCTGCACTGTGCTCCAACTGGCCCAGCAGCCGGGTCAACTGCGAACTCTGCAGGACACCGGGCAGGGACCGTTCACGCTTGGGCGCCTTCAGCCGCAGGGCAGGATCCACGGCGATCCGTTCCTCGCGCAAAGCCCATGCGGTGAATGACCTTACCGTGGCCGACCTCCTGGCCAGGGTTGCCCGGGCGGCGCCGGACTGGCTCTGGACACCCAGCCAGCGGCGGAGCATGCCCAGTTCGAGGTCCCCAAGCACGGAGGCACCTTCCGAGGCGGCATGCGCCAGGAGGCTGCGGACGTCGCCGAGGTAGGCACGCCGCGTGTGGGCCGACACCGCACGCTCTCCGGACAGGTAGCCGGCGAACGCGTCCAGGGCGTCGCTGAGTCCTGGTGGCAGTTCCTCATTTTCCACTCCCTTACTGTCTCAGTTCCTGGAGCCGTACCTGTGGGCTGACACGGCGCCGGCCACCACTTTGTCTCCATCAGGGCGGTACATCAGACGGAAGCCTTGCCTCTCTTCCAGCCGCCCCGTTCGGAAACGGCCAGGCCGAGCAGCCCGAGCCTGCCCAGGCCGGCACGCACCGATTCCTGCCCCAGCCCGGCCACGGCCGCGAGCTTCTCGACGGAGGTGGTGGAGCGCAGCGGCAGCGCATCGAGCAGGATCAGGTCCTCGAGGGTCAATCCGTCCTGCACCTGGGCGCTGGCCTGCCGCTGTTCGGGCAGCGCGCTGCCGCTCGGCGAGGCGAGTTCGGCAATTTCTGCGGCATCGGTAACACACACGGCTCCCCCGTCGCGCAGCAGCCGGTGGCATCCTGCCGAATTCGCACTGTGCACCGACCCCGGCACTGCACCGACCGCACGGCCGAGGGATTCAGCGTGATGGGCCGTGTTCAGGGCTCCGGACCGCCAGCGCGCCTCCACGACGACGGTGACGGCGGACAATGCCGCAATCAGCCGGTTGCGCTGCAGGAACCGGTAGCGCGTGGGGGCTGATCCCGGCGGCACCTCCGCGAGGACAGCACCCTGGTTGCAGACAGCCCGCAGGAGGTCCTCGTTGCCGGACGGATAGAACCTGTCCACGCCGCCTGCCATGACCGCGATGGTGGGAACAGCACCTGCACCGCCGGCGAGCGCTGCCCGGTGTGCATGGGCGTCGATCCCGTAGGCGCCGCCGGACACCACGGTAAAGCCGCGCTGGGCCAGCGAGTAGGCGAGATCCCCCGTCACCGAGGCCCCGTAGCTGGTGCTGTCCCGGGAACCCACCAGTGCGATGCTGGTGTCCACCGCCGGCAGGGGCTGCTCCTGGCCGCGCCACCAGAGGCAGAGCGGCTCCTGGATCCCGAGATCTGCCAACTGGGCGGGCCACAGCTCGTCGGAGGGGATGATGAGCCGTCCGCCCAGGCGGGCCATGGTGGCGAGGTCCCGCTCGGCGCCAGGTCAGGGATCCTGGGCTGCCACCGCTTGAGCGCAGCCGCCATGCTGGCCCAGCTGGTGGCGGCTCCGCTGTCCGCGAGGAGTGCCGTGATTTCGCGTTCCAGTTCCGGCCCTGCCTTCAACTCCCCGGTAGCGATACCGAGGGCATCCACGGCTCCCGCCACCTGTACGAGGGCAAGTCCGGCGGCGTCCTGCGGCTCCATCAGGCGTGACAGCGCGGCGCGGGCCAGGCGGTCGGGTCCATTGATGTTTCCCTCATGCCGACACCGCCGCGGCCTGCCGCAGTCCGAGTGCCTGTCCGATATCGTCGGTGTCCGGCTTGTCCCGGTGGCCCAGGTCGGCGAGTGTCCAGGCCAGGCGAAGCACGCGGTCATAGCCGCGTGCAGTCAAAATGCCCCGCTCCAGGGAATGGTCCAGGATCCGGGTTGCCGCCGGCGCCAGCCGCAGTTCTCCGCGCAGGATGCGGCCGGGCACCTGGGAGTTGGTCTCCAGACCGAAGGGCTGCAGCCGCTCCGACTGGCGGAGTCGGGCTTCCCGCACCCGTCCGGCTACGGCCGCTGAATCCTCCTCAGCTCCGGACTGGCCAAACTCGGCGAGCGATACCCGTTCGACCTGCAGCTGGATGTCCACCCGGTCCAGCAGCGGCCCGGACATCCTGGCCAGGTAGCGGCGCCGCATCATGGGTGTGCAGGTGCACTCGAGCCCCTTCCCGGAAGCCTTGCCGCAGGGGCAGGGGTTGGCTGCGAGCACCAGCTGGAAGCGTGCAGGATACGCCGCTGTCCCGGCCGACCTGTGGATCACCAGTTCCCCGCTTTCCAGCGGCTGCCGCAGCGCGTCCAGGACCCGCCGCTCGTATTCGGGTGCCTCGTCCAGGAACAGCACACCGCGGTGCGCCCGCGAGGCTGCCCCGGGCCGCGGCAGCCCCGAACCCCCGCCGATGATGGCTGCGGCTGTTGCCGAATGGTGTGGGCTTTCGAAGGGCGGCCGCCGAAGCAGCTGGACCGTGGAGGAGGGAAGCCCGCAGAGCGAGTGGATGGCGGTGACCTCCATGGATTCATGGTCGCCAAGGTCTGGCAGCAGGCCGGGCAGCCGTTCCGCCAGCATGGTTTTGCCGGCGCCGGGCGGGCCGGTCAGCAGCAGATGGTGGGCGCCGGCAGCTGCGACCTCCAGGGCACGGCGGGCATCGGCCTGCCCGGACACGTCAGCCATGTCGGGGCAGGGCCCGTCCGTGGCGGAAAGGTCATCGCCACCGTCCTGGTCCTCGGGTTCAAAGTCAAGGGCGAGCTCCTGCGGATCCGCTCCGAAGTCCAGTGCCAGCCGCGCAAGGGTGCGGTAGCCCCGCACATGTGCTCCCGGAACCAGGGCGGCCTCGGCGAGGTTGGCGTGCGCCACCACAATGTCAGGGAATCCTGCCTGCACCGAGGCCATGACCGCGGGCAGGATTCCACGGACCGGCCGGAGCCGGCCGTCAAGCCCAAGCTCGGCGATGAAGACCGTCCGGCCAGTGGGCCGGATGTCATTGGCGGCGCGGAGCACGGCCATGGTCACGGCGAGGTCGAAGCCGGAACCGCGCTTGGGAAGCGATGCCGGAATCAGGTTGGCAGTGATTTTCCTGCGGCTGAGCGGAATTCCAGAGTTCCTGGCCGCGGACCTGATCCGCTCCCGTGCTTCGTTGAGGGAAGCATCCGGCAGCCCAAGGATGATGAAGGCCGGCAGGGTCTGTCCGATGTCGGCCTCGACCTCAACCATGTACCCGTTCAGGCCCACCAGCGCGATGGAATATGTGCGGCCCAGTGCCATCACCCGACCCCCTTGAGGTGTTCCACGGTGGGCTGGCCTCCCCCGTCATCAACGACGGCAATGACGTCCACCCGCCGCAGGGGCATCCGCAATTCCCGGTCGCGGCACCATGCCGAGCCGAGGCGGTGCAGCCGGGCAAGCTTTTCGGGCCCTACCGCTTCGAACGGGTGGCCGTAGTCCAGGGAACGCCGTGTTTTGACTTCGGCGATCACCAGGGCGTCGCCGTCCAGGGCGACGATGTCGATTTCACCCTCGGGGCAGCGCCAGTTGCGTTCCACCACCAGCATGCCCAGCGACTCCAGGTAGCCGGCGGCGAGTTCCTCGCCGTGCCGGCCCAGCAGGTCTTTCGATCTCATGTTTCTACCTCCGTTAACCAGCCTGGGCCTGCGGAAGTAGCGGCGGACAGCACAGCCCGCCGTATGTGCATACGGCGGGCTGTGAAGGGAAAGTGGCGCGGCGGCCCCGGAGCTAGTTGCCCAGGTCCACGTCCTTGGGCATGGCCAGTTCTTCATTGCGCGGAAGCTCTTCCACGTTGACGTCCTTGAAGGTGAGGACCCGGACGCTCTTGACGAACCGGGCGGAGCGGTACACGTCCCACACCCAGGCATCCTGCAGCGTCAGGTCGAAGTAGACCTCGCCGTCTGCGCTGCGGGCCTGCAGGTCCACGTGGTTTGCCAGGTAGAAGCGCCGTTCGGTCTCGACTACATAGCTGAACAGTCCGACGACGTCGCGGTATTCACGGTAGAGCTGGAGCTCCATGTCGGTTTCGTAGTTTTCAAGATCCTCAGCACTCATGCTTCCATCTTGCACCATGTCCGCCGCCGCGGGCGCCCGGACGGGAGTGGGGATCAGTCCGCGGCGGATTCCGCCAGGCCGGACCGTTCATCGAGGGAAAGTTCGTCCAAAGCACATTCGTCGTCCGGCACCTCACCGTCCGCCACTTCCCCGTCCCGGAGTTCCCCGCCGAGCAGGTTCCAGCTCACGCGGTGGTAGGGGCTTGGTCCGGCAGCGCGCAGCACGTCGCGGTGCAGCGCCGTGGCATAGCCCTTGTTGATGTCCCAGCCAAAGTCCGGGTACTCGGCGTGCAGTTCCCGCATGGCCCTGTCCCGTTCCACCTTGGCGATAACGCTCGCCGCCGCAACGCTCAAACATTGCATGTCGGCCTTGATTTTGGTGTGCACCGGGGCCTGGCAGGCAGCGTCGAGGGCAACCGGTTCGAAGAGGGACGGCTGCTCCGCCGGGGAAAGCCAGTTGTGGTTGCCGTCCAGGAGCACGAGGTCCGGTGTGACCCCGGCCGCCAGGACGGCGTTCCAGGCCCTGGTTCCCGCCAGGCGCAGGGCGGCCATGATGCCGAAGTCATCAATTTCCCGGGCGCTGGCGTGCCCGACCGCCGAGGCCACGCTCCAGCGGCGGACCAGTGGATCCAGGCGTTCCCGTTCAGCGGGCGGCAGGAGCTTGCTGTCCCGCACCCCGGCAAGGCTGCGCTGGCGTTCAAGGTCGACGACGGCGATGCCGACGCTGACCGGCCCGGCCAGTGCGCCGCGGCCCACCTCGTCCATCCCGGCAAGGAAACGGACCCCTGGGCCTTGAAGGACCGCTCGTGCCGCAAGGTCGGCGCCTTGGCGCGGCCGGCGGATGCCCTGGTGCCGGCGGGCGCTTTCGTGGAACCGGACCGGCGACGGGCCGGAGCGGTCTCTCCCGGGTGGTCTTTGACTGCCGGGGACATGTCAGGAAGCGGCGGGTACGTTCCGGAACACGTCCGGATAGTTGTCGAGCGTTGTTATCCGGTTCAGCGGCCACGCAATGACTGCCGCCTTGCCTTCGAGGTCGTCAAGGTCGATGAAACCCCCGTCGGAGTCCATGTGCGCCCTCGAATCGGCGGAATGGTTCCGGTTGTCGCCCATCACCCACACCTTTCCTTCGGGAACCACCACGTCGAAGTTCCGGACCTGCGGGACCTCGGCGGGGTTGACGTAGGGCTCGTCCACGGCTGAGCCGTTAATGGTCAGTTTACCGCCGGCATCGCAGCAGACCACGTGGTCGCCGGGCAGCCCAATGACCCTTTTGACCAGGTGCTGCTCGGAGTTGTCCGGGAGCAGCCCAACGAACGTCAGCCCGTCCTGCACCCAGGTGAAAGGGCCATCCGCCTTCTCTTCGACCGGCGGGAGCCAGCCCTTGGTATCGCGGAAGACCACAATGTCTCCGCGGCTGAGCGAGAAGGGCTCCGGCACCAGCAGGTTGACGAAGATGCGGTCGTCGACGTCCAGGGTGTTCACCATGGACTCGGACGGGATAAAGAACGCCCGGAAGAGGAAAGTCTTGATGAGGAAGGACAGCACGACGGCGATCACCACCACCGTGGCGACCTCCTTCAGCCATGCGAACACCGGGCTGCCGGCGGGCTTTGCGGCTGCCTTCGCGGCGGACCGGCTTTCCGCCGGCGCAGGGTCAGGCGCTTCCGGACCGGGGACGGGCCCGCCGGCGGTCTGGCCTGCCGGAGTCTCAGAGGCGCCGTCGGGGCGCGGTTCCGGTGTCCGCGCGTGATTCTCGGGCATCTACTGTCCGTTCTCTGTTATTGGTTCCGCCGCGTACGGGCGGGGTACTGGAGCAAATCTATCAAGGGGCCAGATGATCTGGACGGGGCGCCCGATGACGCGTTCCATCGGCACCATGCCGCCGCCGGGGGCGCCCAGCAGGCTCCGGGAATCGGCGGACTGCGAGCGGTGGTCACCCATAAGCCACAGCCGCCCGTCCGGGATCACCGCTGTGAACTTCTGCGTGCTGGGGGCGTCGCCGCTGAAGAGGTAGGGCTCGTCCAGCGCCCCGCCATTAACAGTAATCTTTCCCGCCGCGTCGCAGCAGGCCACGGTGTCGCCGGGGAGACCGATGACGCGTTTGACATAGGTGGTGTCGCTGCCGGTGAGTCCAAGCCACTGGGTGACGCCTGCGGCCGCATCCACGACGGGGCCCCTGCCGCTGTTGAGCGGTGCGAACGTACCCCTGCCGTCGAACACCACGATGTCGCCCCGGCGGATGGGTTCTGCCTGGAAGTCGGTCCGGGACACCAGGATCCGGTCCCCGCCTTCCAGCAGGGGTTCCATGGACTCGGACGGAATGAAGTAGACGTCGAGCCACAGTGACCGGACCACCCCGCTGACGGCCACGGCAAGGAGCAGTGCCAGGAACGCAAAACGCCAGCCCATTCTTGTGGGCTGGCGTTTTGTCTGGTCCATGGTCCGTATCCTGGCGCTGGTGCTGATTGGCTCCGGCGCTGGCCGGATACGGCTGCGGCCCAGCCTGCGTATGTCCGAAAAGGACTTACTTGGCGGTGCTGAAGTCGCGCTTTTCCTTGATCTTCGCAGCCTTACCGCGCAGTGCACGCATGTAGTAAAGCTTGGCGCGGCGAACGTCGCCCTTGGTGACAACCTCGATCTTTTCGATGATCGGGGAGTGTACCGGGAAGGTACGCTCAACGCCGACACCGAAGGAGACCTTGCGGACAGTGAAGGTCTCGCGGACGCCGTCACCCTGGCGGCCCAGGACGAAGCCCTGGAACACCTGGACGCGGGAGTTCTTGCCTTCGATGATGTTCACGTGAACCTTGAGGGTGTCACCCGCGCGGAATTCGGGAACATCGGTGCGCAGCGAAGCTGCGTCTACGGAATCGAGAATATGCATGATTGCACTCCTGGTGAACGCCACAGGTCATTCACTTTGGGTCACGGCAGCAGGGCACGGCGCAGGTAGCGCCGGAAATGCTGCCGAAAGCTAAGTAGTCCGGCCACCCCAATTGTTGACGGGGCCGGTTGTCAGGCTGTTGGCTTCGCTCCCCCTGTGGCAGGCGCTGGCCCAGCAGACACAAGGACTAATTTTGCCACAGCAGCGCCGTTACAGCCAATCCGCCTCAGTCCGGGCGGACAGGGCGGCACCGTCAGTCGCGTGCTTCTTCCGGCGCCCCGGCGCGCCGGACCAGCTTCCCGTCGACGACGTCGTACCCCAGGTCCTGCAGTTCGGTGCGGTCGGCACGTGGCAGCTTGCCGGCGTCGAACCCTTCGAGGAGGTCAGGGCGGCGCTGGGCAGTCCGGCGGAACTGTTCGTGCCGCCGCCACTGCGCGATCCTGCCGTGGTTGCCGCTCAGCAGCACCGCCGGCACTTCCCGGTCCCGCCAGACTGAGGGCTTGGTGTACACGGGGTATTCCAGGAGACCGTCCGAGTGGGACTCCTCCACCAGGGATTCCGGGTTGCCCACCACGCCGGGCAGCAGCCGGCCGATGGCCTCGACCATCGCCAGGACAGCCACCTCCCCGCCGTTCAGGACATAGTCTCCGAGGCTGACGGGCCGGACGTCGAAGTGTTCCCGGGACCAGTCAATGACGCGTTCGTCGATGCCCTCATACCGCCCGCACGCGAAGGCCAAATGCTTTTCCTCGGCCAGTTCGTAGGCAAGCGCCTGCGTAAACCGCTCCCCGGCCGGCGACGGGACGATGAGGACCGGTTTGCCGGCACCCTCCGGGCGGTCTCCGGCGATGGCCGCAAGGGCCTGCGCCCAGGGTTCGGGCTTCATCACCATGCCGGCACCGCCCCCGTAGGGAGTGTCATCCACCGTCCGGTGCCTGTCGGTGGTGAAAGCGCGCAGGTCATGGACCCGAAGATCCAGCAGGCCGTCCTGCCGGGCCTTTCCGATCAGCGAGAGTTCCAGCGGTGCCAGGTACTCCGGAAAAATCGTGACGACGTCGATCCGCATCTACGCTTTGCCTTCCTCACCGGGTGCGGCGGCGTCTTCCGAATTAAGTTCGAAGAGGCCGTCAGGCGGGGTGAGGAGGATGTACCCCTCCCCGATGTTCACTTCCGGGACGATCTGCTCCACGAACGGGACCAGGATTTCCCCGCCTTCCGGGGTGGTGACCATCAGCAGGTCCTGGGCCGGGCCCGTGTTGAGGGCGGTGACTTTGCCCACCACCTGGTCGCCCACGCGGGCTTCGAGGCCCACGAGTTCATGCTCGTACCAGCCCTCGTCGTCATCCTCGTCCAGGTCCGCTGTCTCAATGAAGAGCTTGGCACCACGCAATGTCTCCGCCATGTTGCGGTCGGCAACCTCTTCGAATCCCAACAGGAGGATGTCCTTGTTCCAGCGTGCGCTGCTCACCGTCAGCGGGCCGGAGGACGCGGGCTCAACCACGAATTCGGTGCCGGGGATAAAGCGGTCCTCAGGAGCGTCTGTCAGGACCTGGACCGTGACTTCCCCGCGGATGCCGTGGGGTTTGCCGATGCGGGCCACCTGAAGCTGCATGTCTTCCTCTGTTCGGGTCGGTAAAGCGGGTGTTCTGGAAAAGACTCCGGCCCCTCCACCTGCTGGTGGAGGGGCCGGAGCAAAAACTGGTGTTGCCGTGCGCTCAGCGGCGGCGGTCGGTGTCGACGACGTCGACCCTGACCGGTTCGCCGCCGGCCAGTGCTGCGACGACGGTGCGCAGTGCGCGTGCCGTGCGGCCCTGGCGGCCGATCACCCGTCCGAGGTCATCCTGGTGAACACGCACCTCGAGGGTGTCCCCGCGGCGGTTGCTCTTCGAGCTGACCTTGACGTCGTCCGGGGAATCAACGATCCCGCGGACCAGGTGCTCCAGCGCGTCTGCCAGCAATTTACTCAGCCTCGGTGGTCTCTGCTTCGGCTTCGGCCGGGGCTTCTGCTGCGTCAGACTTGGAGGCCTTCTTGGTGATGGCTTCCGGGATGATCACGGAACCCTTTTCCGGGGCAACGAAGGCTTCCTTCTCAGACTTGGTCTTGAGGGTGCCTTCCTGGCCCGGCAGGCCCTTGAACTTCTGCCAGTCACCGGTGATCTTCAGGATCGCGGCAACCTGCTCGGACGGCTGGGCGCCGACGGACAGCCAGTACTGCGCACGCTCGGAGTTGACCTCGATGTACGAGGGCTCTTCGGTGGGGTGGTACTTGCCGATTTCCTCGATGGCGCGGCCGTCACGCTTGGTGCGTGAGTCCGCGACGACGATGCGGTAGTACGGGGCGCGCATCTTGCCGAGGCGCTTAAGGCGAATCTTTACGGCCACTTTTGTGGTCACTCCTGTTTCAGAAAAAGGGGGTGAGCCCGGTTTTCTGCACCCGTGGGGCGGGCCGTACTTGCGGGTTCGAAGGACAGGATCCGGACGCGGAGAGAGGGGCCACGCAGATCGAGTACCTGTTTATTGTGCCAGATGAGCGCCGCGATTTCGACTTGGCGCGGCGCAGGCCGCGGAAGGGCCGGCATTAAGCGCGCTCCAGGACAGGTTGCGCCAAACGCTTACGCGGACCAGACGTACAGCCCTGTCCGTTCTGAATCGTCCACGTCACCGGCCAGTTCGGCCAGCTGCTGGACGTACACACGGGCCTGGGCAGCGCCGAATGGCATGTCCTCCTGCGCCGCCCACTGTTCGGCGACGTCGTCCAGGACATTGCCTTCGCCCTCGGTTTCGTAGGTCAGCAGGTCGGCCAGCGCCCGGACCATGGCAGGGGGTACGGCAAGCAGCGAATCGCTGGTGACATCGACCATCGTCAGCTCGTAGTCGGCTCCCCCGGCGTGCACGGCCGTGCCGGCCAGGTCGCCGAGCTGTTCCACCTCATAGTCCGTGATGTCCGGAATGCGGACGCCCTGGCCGGCGGGGGCTCCCCCGCCTGCGTCCAGGAGACCGGCGCGCTTGAGAGCTGCATCATGGGTGGCGACAAAGATCTCGGTGAAGCCCATTGGGGTAACCTTCCGTCGAAAGTGCGGCGGACGGGGCGGTCACCCGCACCGGCCTTTCGGTTTCAGCCTAGTACGGGGGCGCCGGGGTCAGCGTACTGCCACCCGGATGTTGTTGCGCCACGGGTCCTCGAACAGCAACTCCGCCCCGGTGTGGCTGGACGGTATTCCGGAGACCTTCAGGCGGTCAGCCAGCGCGCCGACGTCGTCACCCGCGGGCACTTCGATGAGGACCTCGCCAAGGCCCAGCGTGTCCTTCCGGGGGCCGGCGCCGCGGCTGTTCCAGACGTTCATGGCCATGTGGTGGTGGTACCGGCCCGCTGAGACGAAGAGGGCCTGCCCGTGCCACCCCGCGGTCTTCTCGAAGCCGAGGATGCCAACGTAGAAGTCGCGGGCGGACTGCACGTCGCCCACCTGGAGGTGGACGTGGCCCACGCCGGCCGCGGTGGTGTGCTGTCCTTCCAGGGATTCCTCCGTGAGGTGCTGCTCAAGGTAGCGCTGCGGCGGCAGCGCCAGGCTGTCCATCACCACGTCCGTCCCGTTCCAGGACCAGTTGCTGCGCGGCCGGTCCCAGTACAGCTCGATGCCGTTGCCTTCGGGGTCGGTGAAATCGAAGGCCTCGCTGACAAGGTGGTCCGCGCTGCCGGTGAACGAGTGCGGGTTGAAGCGTGCGGCGGTGGCGACGGTTGCGGCGAGGGAGGCCTGGTCCTCGAACAGCAGCGCAGTGTGGAAGAGGCCCGCCTCCCCCCTGCCCGGAAGGTTCAGCCCCGGCGCGGGCGCCAGGTGGACAAGCGGCTTCCGGAGGCGGCCGAGGTAGAGGCCGCCGTCCTGCTCGGCAACAACGTCGAGGCCGAGGGCGCGCTGGTAGTAGTCGGTCATGACCTTCATGTCACCGACCTTGAGCATCACGGTGCCCATGGTGAGGTCGGCAGGAAGAAGGTCCTGGCTGGTGGCTTCTGCGGTCATTGAATGCTCCCTGTACTGGCGGCCGCACGGAGGACACGGCCTGTCACAGTTAAAATTCCTTGAAGCTTCAATTTATTCCAAGAGCCTTCTTATGGCCCTGAGATGATGCGGCCTCCCAGCACCACGTGGGAAAGGTCCCGGACGGCCTCCGGGCGGGTACGCGGATCCTTTCGGCAGACAACCACGTCGGCACGCGCCCCCTCAGCCACGCCGTCCGCTCCGAGCCACTCCCGTGCCGACCAGCAGGCGGCGTCCAGCGCAGCCGCCATGGGCAGGCCTGCCTGGTGCAGGGCAAGGATCTCGTCGGCGATCCGCCCGTGCCTGATGACGCTGCCGGCGTCCGTCCCTGCGAAAATCCTCACGCCGGCGTCGTAGGCCTCACCCACGCGCTCCAGGCGCCGCTCCCACAGGGCCATCATGTGCGCCGCGTAGCGCGGGAATTTGTGCCGTGCCTGCGCAGCGATATCGGGGAACGTGGCGATGTTGACCAGGGTGGGGACGATCGGCACGCCCTGTTCCGCAAACCGGGGAAGATGCCGGGCAGGAGGCCGGTGGCGTGCTCGATGCAGTCGATGCCCGCATCCAGCATCTGGTCGAGGGTGTCTTCGGCGAAGCAATGGGCAGTCACCCGGGCGCCTTCGTCATGGGCGGCCCGGACAGCATCCCGGACGACGGCGGCAGGAAACGAGGGTGCCAGGTCCCCGGCCCCGCGGTCGATCCAGTCCCCGACGAGCTTGACCCAGCCGTCGCCGTCGCGGGCCTGTTTGCGCACGGCCTCCACGAGGTGCTCCGGTTCCACCTCGTCAGCGAAGCCGCGGAGGTAGCGGCGTGTGCGGGCCACATGGCGCCCGGCCCGGATCAGCACCGGGAAGTCCCGGCCGCCCTGCATCCACCGGGTGTCAGCCGGCGAGCCGGCGTCACGCACCAGCAGCGTGCCGGCAGCCAGGTCCGCACGGGCCTGGTCCGCCGCGGCAGCGGAGTCCACCGGACCCTCCGGCCCCAGCCCGATGTGGCAGTGCGCATCCACCAGGCCGGGCAGCACCCAGCCGTCCAGCACCCGGCCCGGAGCCTGCTGCGGGCGGACAGATGTCAGCGCCCCGTCCACGGACCACAGGCCGCGGTGTTCGCTGGCCGGCCCGGTCAGCACAGGGCCGCTGAATTCTATGATTTCCGGCATCGGATCCCCTTTTCGTCGCCAGTCAGGCTAACACCGGCAGTTGTGACAAGGATCGGCGGACCGGCTGTGGTAGCTTCGTTCCTGACCACACGGGTGCCCCTGCAGGGGCTGAGATCGGGCTGAGGCAGCCTGCGACCGTCGAACCTGTCCGGGTAATGCCGGCGAAGGAAGTGAGTATTCCTTGAGTACACCAAATGAACAGCTGAGCCCTGCCCAAAACCAGTCCGGGAACGTGCTGCCGGAGGGGAAACCAGCAACTGCCACCCGGTCCCTGGCGTCGCATGCGCTGGCCTTCATCGACGATGGATCGGGCATCCGGGTTCCCGTAACGGAAATCTCCCTGGAACCGTCCCCCAACGGAGACGCGAACCCGCCTTTCCGCACCTACCGGACTGCCGGGCCAGGCAGTGATCCGGTGAGGGGGCTGCCGCCCTTCCGGGCAGCATGGATCGCCGGGCGGGGAGATACCGAGGCGTACAGCGGCAGGGGCAGGAACCTGCTCGACGACGGCCGCTCGGCCGTCCGCCGCGGCGCCGCGTCAGCCGAGTGGAAGGGCGCGCAGCCGGTGCCCCGCCGCGCCGTCGGGGGCCGGACGGTAACCCAGATGCACTACGCCCGGCAGGGCATCATCACCCCCGAAATGCGCTTCGTGGCACTGCGCGAAAACTGCGACGTGGAGCTGGTCCGCAGTGAACTGGCGGCGGGCCGCGCCATCATTCCCAGCAACATCAACCACCCTGAGTCGGAGCCGATGATCATCGGCAAGGCGTTCCTGGTGAAGATCAACGCCAACATCGGCAACTCCGCGGTCACCAGTTCCATCGCGGAAGAGGTGGACAAGCTGCAGTGGGCCACGCAGTGGGGCGCGGACACCGTGATGGACCTCTCCACCGGTGATGACATCCACACCACGCGCGAATGGATCATCCGCAACTCCCCCCGTACCGATCGGTACCGTGCCCATCTACCAGGCGCTGGAGAAGGTCAACGGCGAAGCCAACAAGCTGACCTGGGAGATCTTCCGCGACACCGTCATTGAGCAGTGCGAACAGGGCGTGGACTACATGACGGTGCACGCCGGCGTCCTCCTGCGCTACGTGCCGCTGACTGCAAACCGGGTCACGGGCATCGTGTCGCGCGGCGGCTCCATCATGGCCGGCTGGTGCCTGGCGCACCACCAGGAGAATTTCCTGTACACACACTTCGATGAGCTGTGTGAGATCTTCGCCAGGTACGACGTCGCGTTTTCGCTTGGCGACGGTCTGCGGCCGGGTGCCACGGCCGACGCGAACGACGCCGCCCAGTTTGCCGAACTGGACACGCTGGCCGAGCTCACCCTGCGCGCCTGGGAGTACGACGTCCAGGTGATGGTGGAAGGTCCCGGGCACATCCCCTTCCACCTGGTCCGTGAAAACGTGGAGCGCCAGCAGGAGCTGTGCAAGGGTGCGCCCTTCTACACCCTCGGTCCCTGGTTACCGACGTGGCACCCGGCTACGACCACATCACCTCAGCCATCGGCGCCACGGAAATCGCCCGTTACGGCACCGCGATGCTCTGCTACGTGACACCGAAGGAACACCTGGGCCTGCCCAACAAGGACGACGTCAAGACGGGGGTCATCACCTACAAGATTGCAGCGCACGCTGCGGACCTGGCGAAGGGCCACCCCGGCGCGCACGAACGCGATGACGCCCTGTCCAAGGCGCGCTTCGAATTCCGGTGGCGCGACCAGTTCGCCCTGTCACTGGATCCGGTGACCGCCGAGGCCTTCCATGACGAGACGCTTCCCGCGGAGCCGGCCAAAACGGCACACTTCTGCTCCATGTGCGGGCCCAAGTTCTGCTCCATGCGGATCAGCCAGGACATCCGGGACGAATACGGGTCCGCGGAGGCGCAGGCAGCCCTGGCGGACCGGGCAACCGGCATGCGGGAGAAGAGCCAGGAATCCTGGCGTCGGGCGGCAAGGTCTACCTGCCGGAGCCGCGGCTGCCCGAGGCGGTCTCCCCGTAGAAACCTTCCCCTTCGTCCGGCTGGCAATTGGGGGCCGGCCGGACGGAGGGGAAGCCCGGGCGCTCCGTCAGGAGGCGCGGGCGGACCGGGCCCTGCCGACGTCGCTGATAAAGGAGCGGACGGCCCGGTCCCCGTCGGGGAATCATGCGGCCGGTGCCCGCCGGCAGCAGTGCGGTGCACGGCTCCGGTTTCGCGGAGGTAGCCGGCAATTTCCTCGTACAGCGGTTCCCATCCACCGGTCAGGACCAGGGTAGGGACCCGGGAACGATGTGCAGCGGCGCCTCCCAGGAGGGCGCCTGCAGCCGCAGGCGCCGGGCGGACCGCTTCTCCTCCGCGGTGGCCGGTTCCTGCAGGTCTGTGGCATAGACCCGCCGCACGAATTCGCGCTGGAAGTCTTCGTCGCTGAGCTGGTGCCGCACCTCGAACAACGGCTTCATGAGGCTGATGTGCGCCGCCGTGGCCGGCAGTTCCGCCGTCAGCGACAGGCATGCCGGTTCCACGAGGGTCAGGGAATAGACGAGATCCGGCCGTTCCACGGCAGCCATCATGGCGGCGATGGCGCCTTGGGCGTGAGCAACGATGTGGCCGCCGGCGGCGCCGCGCCCGTCATCTGCCAGCGACCTCAACACGATGGCGGTATCCGCGGCGAACGAGGATTCCACAGGTTCGGCGACGGGATCGAAGCCGTGGCGGCGCAGGAACAGGGCATCGTAGGACAGCGCCATGCCGTGCTGGCGCGGCCATGCTGCGGCACCGTAACTTCCGGCGCCGTGCACGAACACTACCCTCTGCTTGAACATGTCCCAACCCTATTCCACGGCACCGACTTCCCCGGGAGCCGCCCGGGGCGGCCAACAGCCGATGCCCGGCGGGCGTGCCGCGGAAGCATCCCCTGCCGGCCAGCCGGTGGAGGCTGCTACTTGCCGAGGAACTTGTCAAAGCCCTTGGGCAGGTTCAGCTGGGACGGGTCGAAGTCGCCGGACTGCTGGCCGAAGGCTGCACCGGTCGGGAGCGCCTTGGCGGCGTTGGCCCGGCGGGCCTCGGCGTCCTTCCGCTCCTGGGCTGCCTTGGCCGGGTTGCCGGACTTTGCCTTCTTCTTAGGTGCGTTCTTGGCGTTCTTCCGCGCCCCGCCGCCGGCACCGGGAAGGCCCGGCATGCCCGGCATTCCCGGCATGCCGCCCTGCGCCATTTTCTTCATCATCTTCTGGGCCTGGGCAAAGCGCTCCAGCAGGCCGTTGACCTCGGAGACGTGGACACCGGAACCGCGGGCGATGCGGGCGCGGCGCGAGCCGTTGATGATCTTGGGAGCCAGGCGCTCATGCGGCGTCATGGAGCGGACGATCGCTTCCACGCGGTCGATCTCGCGCTCGTCGAACTGCTCCAGCTGCTGGCGGATGTTCTGGGCACCCGGCATCATCATGAGCATTTTCTTCATCGATCCCATGTTGCGGATCTGCTGCATCTGGGCGAGGAAGTCCTCCAGGGTGAAGTCCTCCTGGTCAGCGAATTTCTTCGCCATCCGGGCGGCTTCTTCCTTGTCCCAGGACTTCTCGGCCTGCTCGATGAGCGTGAGGACATCGCCCATGTCCAGGATGCGCGAGGCCATCCGGTCCGGGTGGAACAGCTCGAAGTCGTCCAGACCTTCACCCGTGGAGGCGAACATGACCGGCTTGCCGGTGACCGACGCGACGGAAAGCGCGGCACCGCCGCGGGCGTCGCCGTCGAGCTTGGACAGGACGATGCCGGTGAAGTTCACGCCCTCATCGAAGGCCAGTGCCGTGTTCACGGCGTCCTGGCCGATCATGGAGTCGATGACGAACAGCACTTCGTTCGGCACGATGGCCCGGCGGATCTGGCGCGCCTGCTCCATCATGTCGGCGTCGACGCCCAGCCGGCCGGCGGTGTCCACGATGACGACGTCGTGCAGCTTCTGGCGGGCTTCCTCGACGCCGGCGCGGGCCACGGCCACGGGATCGCCCGCGGGCTGGTCGAGCTCAGTGGAGGTGGCGCCCGGGTGCGGAGCGAAGACGGGCACCTTGGCCCGCTCGCCCACCACCTGGAGCTGGGTGACGGCGTTGGGGCGCTGGAGGTCGCAGGCCACCAGCATGGGGCTGTGCCCCTGGGCCTTGAGCCACTTGGAGAGCTTGCCCGCGAGTGTGGTCTTACCGGCACCCTGGAGGCCCGCCAGCATGATGACGGTGGGGCCGCTCTTGGCGAGGCGGATGCGCCGGGTTTCGCCGCCGAGGATTTCGACAAGTTCCTCGTTGACGATCTTGACGATCTGCTGGCTCGGGTTCAGCGCTGCCGACACCTCGGCGCCGAGTGCGCGTTCGCGGACCCTGCCGGTGAATTCACGCACCACGGGAACGGCAACGTCCGCGTCCAGGAGGGCACGGCGGATCTCACGGACTGTGGCATCGACGTCGGCCTCAGTGAGGCGGCCCTTGCCGCGGAGATTTTTGAAGGTTGCTGTCAACCGGTCAGACAGAGAATTGAACACGCGCCGCGCACTTCTTTCAGGAGATGATCGGGACTCGACTATCTAGGGTACCAAGTCGGGCCCGCCAGATGGCATGCTGGCAAAATGACGAGCCAAACAACTGTAAAAACCCTGCTCATCCTCGGCGCTTCTGGGGATCTGACCGGCCGGCTGCTCCTTCCCGGCCTGGCGCGCCTGGTGGCACGGGGACGCGCGGGCGGGCTCCGGCTCGTCGGGGCGGGGTCGGACCCCTGGACCCGGAGCAGTGGCGGGAACGCGTGCAGTCCTCATTCACGGCAGCCGCCGAGGCTGCCGGCGCGGACGGCAGGGATGCGCTGAAGGCGCTGGAGAAGGAGACCGTCTACCACCAGCTGGATGTCACCGGCGCAGGGTCCCTGGCGTCGCTGCTGAACAGCCTTGAGGGACCGGTGGCAGTGTACTTCGCGCTCCCCCCGAAGATCAGCCAGCTTGCCTGCGAAGCACTGCGGCCGGAGGATGTCCCGCCCGGGACCCGGCTGGTGATGGAGAAGCCGTTCGGTTCAAGCGAGGAATCAGCGCGCTCCCTCAACCGGACGCTGGTGCGGCTCGTCCCCGAGGACCACGTCCACCGGGTGGACCATTTCCTCGGCAAGGCCACCGTGCTAAACATCCTGGGGCTGCGCTTCGCGAACAACTTCCTGGAGCCGGTCTGGAACCGGCACCACGTCGAAAAGGTGGAAATCATCTTCGACGAGGACCTCGCCCTGGAAGGACGCGCCCGCTATTACGACGGCGCCGGCGCCCTCCGGGACATGATCCAGAGCCACCTCCTGCAGATCATGGCGCTGCTGGCCATCGAACCTCCCGCCACCATCCGCGAGCGCGACCTGCGGGACGCCATCTCCGCCGTACTGCGCGCCAGCAGCGTCAACACCCCGCTGGCCGCCTGCACCCGGCGGGCACGCTACACGGCCGGGACGGCAGCGGGGAAGAATGTCCCCGACTATGCCAGGGAAGACGGCGTGGACCCGAAGCGCGGAACCGAGACCCTCGCCGAGATCGAGGTCGGAATCGACAACTGGCGGTGGAAGGGCGTCCCCTTCATCCTCCGTTCGGGCAAGGCCCTCGGCGCCAAACGCAAGGAGGCAATTGTCACGTTCCGGCCGGTGCCGCACCTTCCCGCGGGCTTCACGGGTGTTGACTCCCCCAACCAGCTGCGGATCGGTTTCGGTCCCGACACCCTGCAGTTCGACGTGGACGTGAACGGTCCGGGCGATATTTTCAGCCTCAGCCGCGCGACCCTCGAAACCGAACTCAGTGCGTCGGACCTGCTTCCCTATGGGGAAGTCCTCGAAGGGGTGCTGGCGGGCGATCCGCTGCTCTCGGTCCGGGGCGACACGGCAGAGGAATGCTGGCGGATCGTTGAGCCTGTGCTCACGGCGTGGCAGCAGGACGCGGTGCTGCTTGAGGAGTACGACGCCGGCTCGGCCGGTCCCGCAGCGTGGCCCACCACCGGACGGCGCGGGTAGGCCGCACGCCGTCCTGGGCCTGCCCCTGCCTGCTTCCCGGCACCGGCACCGGCGCAGCGGCTTACGGGGTACAGCAGCTTTCCGGGACAGCAAAAGCGGGCGGGATACCTTCCGGTATCCCGCCCGTTTTTCTCTGCCTGCTGACTGCCCTGCCTAGATTGCGGCTACTCCGCGTTCGCCGGTCCGGACCCGGACGGCTTCAAAGACGTCCACTGTCCAGACCTTGCCGTCCCCGGCGCGGCCGGTGTTGGAGCTGGCGATGATCACGTCCAGGATGTCGTCCGCCTGCTCATCCGTGGCCAGCACCTCCACCCGGATCTTGGGCAGGAGATCCACGTTGTATTCCGCTCCGCGGTAGACCTCCGTGTAGCCGCGCTGCCGGCCGTAACCGCTGGCCGCGCTGACCGTCAGGCCCTGTACGCCGTAGGCTTCCAGTCCTTCCCGGATTGTTTCGAGCTTTTCCGGCCTGACGATTGCAGTGATCAGTTTCATGCCCCCACGCTTTCCTTACCTGTTGCTGATTCGTTCTGCTGTGCAGCCTTCGCCGGCTGCGCAGCGGAGTCCTGCTGGCCCTTGCCCGTAATCATGTCGTGCAGCGGCTGGAAGGAGCCGCCGTGGCCGCCCACACCGAACTCGTATGCCGTTTCGGCGTGCAGGCTCAGGTCCACGCCCACGGTTTCCTGTTCCTGGGAGACCCGGAAGCCCATGGTCTTGTGGATGGCAAGGGCGATGATGAGCGTCAGGATTGCCGAGTAGGCGATGGCGATGCCGGCCGCTGCGAGCTGGGCCCACATCTGGGCCATGCCGCCGCCGTAGAAGAGGCCGCCGCCCACGCCGTCGGTGGGGAGGGCGATGAAGCCCAGGGCCACCGTGCCGATGATGCCGGACACAAGGTGCACGCCGACGACGTCGAGCGAGTCATCGAAGCCCCAGCGGAACTTGAGGCCGACTGCGAGGGCGGAAGCCACACCTGCCACGACGCCGAGGCCGAGGGCACCCACCGGGCTGACGTTGGCGCAGGCCGGGGTGATGGCAACCAGGCCGGCAACCACGCCGGAGGCGGCACCGAGTGACGTGGGGTGTCCGTCGCGGATGCGCTCGGTAACAAGCCAGCCGAGCATCGCGGCGGCGGGAGCGGCGAGGGTGTTGACCCAGATGAGGCCGCCCTGTTCTGCGGAAGAGGCGAGGCCGCCGTTGAAGCCGAACCAGCCGAACCACAGGATGGCAGCGCCGAGCATGACGAACGGGATGTTGTGCGGGCGGTGGTTGGGGTCCTTGCCGAAGCCCTTGCGGTTGCCGATGATGAGGACCAGGATCAGGGCCGCCACGCCGGCGTTGATGTGGACGACAGTGCCGCCTGCGAAGTCGATGGCCGGGCCGAGCGCCTGGCCGATGGCGCCTTCCTCACCGAAGAGGCCGCCGCCCCACACCATGTAGGCAAGGGGGCAGTACACCAGGGTGACCCAGACGGGCACGAAGACGCTCCATGCGCCGAACTTGGCGCGGTCGGCGATTGCGCCGCTGATCAGGGCCACGGTGATAATGGCGAAGGTTGCCCCGTAGCCCACCAGGATGAGGCCGTCCGGCGAATCCGCCGTGTTGACTCCCTCGAGGCCGAAGCTCGCGAACGGGTTCCCGACGATCTGCAGGAAGCCGTCACCGCCCGTCATGGAGTAGCCCCACAGTACCCACACAACACTCACGATGCCGATGGAGATGAAGCTCATCATCATCATGTTCAGTGCTGCCTTGGCACGGGTCATGCCGCCGTAGAAAAATGCCAGACCTGGTGTCATGAGCAGCACGAGCGCTGCCGCCACCATGAGCCATACGTGACCTGCGGTAAGTTCCATGGTGCACGTCCTCTCTCATCCGAATGTTGCGGAGTCTTCCGCCTGCCAACGCCTTTTGCGTCCTGTAAAAAGTGTGTCGGCGGCGTGTTTCGCCCGGAGAGGATTTAGATTGCCGGTCTGTTACAAGAACCTCTAGGAAGTAAATGGTGCATATCCGGGTTGTTACGGTTGTGTTTCACTACCCAGCCGCACCCCCGCAACCCACTGTGCAAGGAACTTCGCTTCATGACTGCAGCACCCCGCGTGAGCGGCGCCACATCAAGGATTTTGGCCCGCCTTCGGCCACGGCGGGACAAGCTCCCGCGCGATATCAAGGTGATGCTGGTTGCGGCGTTCCTGATTGCCCTCGGATTCGGGCTTGTTGCGCCCGTATTGCCGCAATTCGCCACAACCTTCGGGGTAGGAAACACCGAGGCTGCGGTGATCGTTGCCATCTTCGCCTTCATGCGGCTGATCTTTGCGCCGGCGGGCGGCACGCTGATCGGCCGGCTGGGTGAGCGGCCGGTCTATGTCGCGGGGCTGCTGATCGTGGCGGCCTCCACGGCAGCCTGCGCCTTCGCCGGGAACTATTGGCAGTTGCTGCTCTTCCGCGGGCTGGGCGGTGCCGGGTCGGTGATGTTCACCGTCGCCTCCATGGCGCTGGTGGTGCGCTTGGCCCCGCCGGAGAGCCGGGGCCGGGTATCCGGGGCCTACGCGTCCGCGTTCCTGGTCGGCAATGTGTGCGGACCCATCGTGGGCGGCCTGCTGGCCGGGTTCGGCCTCCGCATTCCGTTCCTGGCCTATGCCGCCGCCCTGGTGGTGGCCGCCGTCGTGGTCCAAACCCAGCTGAGCCACCAGCGCCGCGGGTCAACTGAGGGGCGGACGAAGGCCCCCGACATGCCGTTCGGCGAAGCCCTGGCAACCGGGGCCTACCGGTCGGCGCTGTTCTCCAGCTTCGCCAACGGATGGGCGACGTTTGGAGTCCGGATGGCCACGGTTCCACTCTTTGCGGCTGCTGCCTTTGGTTCCGGACCGGAAGCTGCGGGCATTGCCCTGGCAGTCTTCGCCGGTGGAAATGCGCTGGCCCTGACCGTCTCGGGGCGGCTGGCCGACACGCTGGGACGGAAGCCGATGATGATCTGGGGCCTGCTGGTGGCGGGGCTGGCTACTGCGGGCATCGGCTTCACCCAGGACCTGTGGTGGTTCCTGGCCGCCTCGGCGCTGGCCGGAATCGGGTCGGGGCTGTTCGGCCCCGCGCAGCAGGCTGCCGTTGCGGACGTGATCGGCAACGGACGGTCCGGCGGCAAGGTACTTGCGGTCTACCAGATGGTGTCCGACGTCGGCGCGATCGCGGGGCCGGTCCTGGCCGGCGTCCTGGCTGACCGGCTCGGCTTCGGCTGGGCTTTCGGCGTAACCGGCGGCATCATGCTGGTGGCGGCCTGCACGTGGCTGGCCACGCGCGAAACCCTGCGCCAGGCGAAGCCTTAAAGCCGGGAGCCGGCACCCGGCCTGGTCAAGGCCCGGGTACCGGCTCCGGACACCGCTAGTTGAATTGCATCTAGTTCAGCAGCGCGTCAACAAAGCCTTCGGCTTCGAACGGGGCGAGGTCGTCCGCCCCTTCACCCAGCCCGATGAGCTTCACGGGGACGCCCAGGCTCTTCTGGATGGCGACGACGATGCCGCCCTTGGCCGTTCCGTCCAGCTTGGTCAGGACGATGCCGGTGATATTGACCACTTCCGAGAAGACCCGGGCCTGGTTCAGGCCGTTCTGGCCGGTGGTTGCATCCAGGACCAGCAGGACCTCGTCCACCTCGGCGAGCTTTTCGATGACGCGTTTGACCTTGCCGAGCTCGTCCATGAGGCCCACCTTGTTCTGAAGGCGGCCCGCGGTGTCGATCATGACCACATCGACTTCCTGGTTGATGCCCGCCTTGACGGCCTCATAGGCAACGGAGGCCGGATCGGCGCCGTCGATGTCCGACTTCACCGTAGGAACCCCCACCCGCTGGCCCCAGGTTGCCAGCTGTTCGGCGGCAGCGGCGCGGAAGGTGTCCGCGGCTCCCAGCAGGACGTCCTTATCCTCGGCGACCAGCACTCGGGCGAGCTTGCCCACCGTGGTGGTCTTGCCCACGCCGTTGACACCCACCACCATCATGACGGCCGGCTTGTCGGCGTGCCGTTGGACGTTGAGGCTGCGATCCATCGTCGGGTCCACAAGCTTGATGAGTTCTTCCCGCAGCAGTGCCTTGACCTGCTCGGGTGTCCGGGTGCCCAGCACCTTGACCCGCTCGCGCAGGGCGTCCACCAGCTGCATGGTGGGTTCGGTCCCAAGGTCTGCCAGCAGCAGCGTTTCCTCGACTTCGTCCCAGACGTTCTCGTCGATCTTGTCGCTGGAGAGCAGGGCCAGCAGGCCCTTGCCCATGATGTTGTTGGAGCGGACAAGCCGCTCCCGCAGGCGGACCAGGCGCCCTGCGACGGGCAGCGGGGTTTCCACCGGGATGACTTCCAGCCCGGCCGCATCGTCCGGGACCGTGGTGGTGTCCAGGTCCGCGACGTCGACGCCGGCCGGCGCCTTCCGGTCCGCCGCCGGGACCGGGCGTTCATCGACGAGCGTGCTGCCGCCGGACTGCACTTCGGGGTCGTTTGCATCACGCGTGCCCGGGTACTGGGTGATGTTCTTCCGAGTCTTCAGCAGGACAGGAATCAGCCCGCCGATAACCGCCAGGGCAGCAACAATGGACAGAATAATGGGAAGGATGTCATTCACTCCCCTAGCTTCTCACAACGAAGCAGGCGCCTTTGGCGGCTCCGCGGCGCCCGCCCCGCCGCAACGGGGCCCGGACCGCGGCGCTACGCGTCGGCCCCCAGGCGCTGGCTGATCACCGTGGAGACGCCGTCGCCCCGCATCGTGACGCCGTACAGGGCGTCAGCGACTTCCATGGTGCGTTTCTGGTGGGTGATGACAATGAGCTGGCTTGACTCCCGCAGTTCCTCGAAGATGGTGATGAGCCTGCCCAGGTTGGTGTCGTCAAGGGCGGCCTCCACCTCGTCCATCACGTAGAAGGGTGAGGGACGGGCCTTGAAGATCGCCACCAGCAGGGCAACGGCGGTCAGGGACCGTTCGCCGCCGGAGAGCAGTGAGAGCCGCTTGATCTTCTTGCCTGCCGGGCGCGCCTCGACGTCGATGCCGGTGGTAAGCATGTCGGAAGGGTCGGTGAGGACCAGCCGTCCCTCGCCGCCGGGAAAGAGCCGTTCGAAGACCCTGACGAACTGCGCCTGGGTGTCCTCGAACGCCTCGGTGAAGACGCGCTGGACGCGAAGGTCCACTTCCTTGATGATGTCCAGCAGGTCCTTGCGGCTAGCCTTAAGGTCCTCAAGCTGGGTGCTGAGGAACTGGTGGCGTTCCTCCAGTGCCGCGAATTCCTCGAGTGCCAGCGGGTTTACCCTGCCCAGGCTGGCGAGGTCGCGTTCGGCTTTCCGGAGCCGCTTTTCCTGCTCTGACCGGTTGAAGGGTTTTCCTTCAGGATTTCTTCCCCGCCGGCGTCCACGGGGGCCCGCAGGGCGGCCCATTTGTCCCCACTTTCCTCTGCCGGGACCGGCACCGGCACGTGCGGCCCGTAGTCGCTGACCAGGGCGTCCGGAGTGATGCCGAGTTCGTCCACCGACCGGGTTTCCAACGCCTCGATCTGCGCACGCTGCCTCGCGCGGGCCAGCTCGTCGCGATGCACGTTGTCTGTCAGCTCGGCGAGTTCCCGGGCCAGCGCATCATTGGTACTCCTGACGTCTTTCAGGCCCTGCTCGCGCAGCTCACGGTTCTCTTCGGCGCGGTCCCGTTCAGTTGCGGCGATCGCGACGGAAACATCCACGTGGCGGAGCGCGGCCTCGACCGCGGCCACGACTGCCGCGGCACGCCGGGCCTGGATGCGCCGGCGCCTGGCCCGTTCGGCTGCTTCCTCCCGGGCACGGCGCTCTGTGGCGGCCGCACGTTCCAGGGAAGCAACGCGGTTGCGGGTGGCGGCCAGCTGCTCTTCGGCGCTGCGCAGCGCCAGCCTCGCCTCCACCTCGGCGGCCCGGGCGGAGGACGCCGCCATGGCGAGCGCGTCCCGGTGCCCAGTGGACGGTTCCTGCTCCACCGGTGCCTCCTGCGCCGCGGCAAGGCGGGCGGCGACGGCCGCGAGTGCTTCCTGTTCCGACGCCACGTTGGCTTCGGCTTTGGCGAGGGAGGCGGCAAGCCGGTCGCTCTCGCCGGCGGCGCTGCGGAGGACGGAGTTGAGGTGGCCCAGCCGTTCCGCGACGGCGGCAAGGCGGGCATCCGACTCGTGCAGCCGGTCGAGGGCGGCGTCCGCCCGTTCCTGCGCTTCGGCGCGGCGTGCTTCGGCGCCGGCCAGGGCGAACCTGTTCTGCTCGATGGCCGCAGTGACGACTGCAAGCTGCTGTGCGGCGTCGTCGACGGCGGCCTGGACCTCCAGCAGCGACGGCGCCTTGGCGGAGCCTCCCGTGGCAGAGACGGCGGTGAGGATGTCACCGGCACGGGTCACGGCGCTGATCCTGGGCCGGCTGGATGCCAGTGCAATTGCCGCTGCAATATCTTCGACGATGGCGGTCCCGAACAGCAGGTGCCTGGCCACGTCCGGGCCGGGGCCGCTGCCGCCAATCAGGTCGCCGGCCCACTGGGCTCCGGCCGGCAGGCTGTCCGCGTTCCTGCCCTGCCCGGCTTCGGCGGCGGACCGGAGCAGCAGCGTGGCGCGGCCGGCGTCGTCGTCCTTGAGCAGCTGCAGGACAGTGGCCGCCGTTTCGGCGTCCCGCACCAGCACAGCATCGGAGGCCTCCCCCAGCGCCGCGGCGATGGCGGTCTCGTATCCAGGTTCCACCGCCAGTTCCCCTGCGACGCTGCCTTCGATGCCTGCGACGCCGGACTGCAGGACGTGCCGTGCACCGTCCTTGCGGTCCAGGCCGAGCTTGAGTGCGTCCCTGCGCGCCGCCAGGGCATCACGCTTGCGGATGCCCTCGTTGACTTCGGACTTGAGGCGCGCAATGTCGTCAAGGACTGCCTCCAGCGCAGCACTGGCGTCCTCATAGTCGGCGTCGAGCGATTCCTCGCCCTCTTCAACTCCCGCCACCTGGTTTTCCAGCGCCGTGAACTCTTCCTGGGCGCGGGCACGGCGTTCCACCCCGGCCGCAAGCGATTCCCGCAACCTGCCGAGTTCAGCCTGTGCGGATTCCACCCGCGACCTGGCTGCCGCCACCTGCCCGGCCAGCCTTGCCAGGCCCTCCCGCCGGTCAGCAGCGGCGCGAAGCTGGGCCGTGAGCCGCTGGTCTTCGGCGGTCGCGGCCTGCTCGGCCCCGGCTTTTGCCGACGTGGCCGCTTCCAGTGCACTCCGCCGGTCCAGAATCGTCCGCTCGAGTTCGGCCAGTTCCTCGCGCACCCGGGCAGCCTGCCGTTCCAGCTGTTCCGGGTCCCGGCCGGAGGCGGGCGCGGCGTCAGCCGAGCCGAGCAGGCGGCTGCGTTCGCGGGCAAGCGATCCGAGGGACCGGAGCCGCTCCCGGGCGGCGGACAACTGGTACCAGGTGTCCCGGGCTGCGTTGAGCCTGGGCGTGGCCTCTGCCGCCATCTGCTCCAGTGCTGCCTGCTGCCGCCGGCCGGTTTCCAACTCATGTTCAACGACGCCGCGCCGTGCCTTGAGGGCGGCTTCGTCCGCGACGTCCTGTTCCAGGGCGAGCTGCAACTGGACCAGGTCGTCGGCCAGAAGGCGGGCGCGTGCGTCGCGGACATCGAACTGGACCCGCTGCGCACGCCGGGCAACCTCGGCCTGCTTGCCGAGCGGCGTGAGCTGGCGCCGGAGTTCGCCGGTGAGGTCGGTGAGGCGCTGGAGGTTCGCCTGCATCGCCTCGAGCTTGCGGACGGTCCGTTCCTTGCGGCGCCGGTGCTTGAGGATGCCGGCGGCCTCCTCGATGAAACCGCGCCGGTCCTCCGGTGTGGCGTGCAGGACCCGGTCCAGCTGCCCCTGGCCCACGATCACATGCATTTCCCGGCCAAGTCCTGAATCGGACAGCAGCTCCTGGATGTCCAGCAGGCGGCACGATGCCCCGTTGATGGCGTACTCAGACCCGCCGGTCCTGAAGAGGGTGCGGGAGATGGTGACTTCGCTGTATTCGATGGGCAGGGCGCCGTCGGAATTGTCGATGGTGAGGGACACGTGCGCCCGGCCCAGCGGAGGCCGGCCCGAGGTGCCCGCGAAGATGACGTCCTCCATCTTGCCCCCGCGAAGGGTCTTGGCGCCCTGCTCCCCCATGACCCAGGCCAGCGCGTCCACCACGTTGGACTTGCCGGAACCGTTGGGGCCGACTACCGCGGTGACCCCCGGCTCGAAGTCGAAGGTGGTTGCCGACGCAAAGGACTTGAACCCCCGGACGGTGAGGCTTTTGAGGTGCAAGGCGTTTCGGATCTCCTCGGTGGCTGCAGCTGCTGCTTGGAACTCCCAAATTTACTGGGTTCGCGGCCAAAGTCCCGGATTCCCGCGGTTGTCCCCCGCAAGTGGTCCCGGTTGCAGGCGGTTACCAGCGTCCGTTGCGCGGCCGCGGCTGGCAGACCGGGCAGGTGTGGGATGAGCGGTTCATGAACTGCTCCCGGCGGATGGTGGCGTGGATTCCTGCTGCGGCGCACCGCTTGCAGGGCTCACCTTCGCGGCCGTAGGCATTCAGTGACCGGTCGAAGTAGCCGGAGGCACCGTTCACGTTGACGTAGAGGGAATCGAAGCTGGTTCCACCCGCGGCAAGGGCGTCAAGCATGACCTGGCGGGCGCTTTCCAGGACTCTTCGGCCTCGGCCCTGCGCAGGGTGTCGGTGGGCCGGGCATAGTGCAGTTTGGCAGCCCACAGGGCTTCGTCGGCGTAGATGTTACCGATTCCTGAGACCAGTCCCTGGTCCAGCAATGCGCGCTTGAGTCCGGTTTTGCGCTTGCGGAGGCGGCGGAAGAAGAGGTCGAAGGAGAAGGCCGGGTCCAGCGGGTCCCGGGCGATGTGCGCAGCCTCTTCCGCAATCAGTGCGAGGGGGGACTCGGCAAGGCCGCCCGGACCGCCGTCGTCCGTGGGGACCATCGCCGTGACGAACAGTCCGCCGAAGATCCGCTGGTCCACGAACCGCAGCTGTTCCGGCATGCCGTCACTGCGGCTGAGCCGGAACCGCACCTTGAGGTGCTTTTCGTCGGGAACGTCCCGGTCCTGCATCAGGAGCTGGCCGCTCATTCCAAGATGCGCCATCAGCGCCACCGCCGGGACGTCGCCGCTTCCGTTCATTTGCCGGCCTTGCAGGCCGGCGCGGTCCAGCAGCGGCATCCACAGGAACTTGCCCCGGCGCACGACGTCCGCCACCACCGCACCCTCAAGATTGCCGATGAAATCTTCGGTTCCCAGGGCATGGCGCCGGATGGAACGCGGGTCCAGGACGTCGACGGCTTCGATGGTGCGGCCACGGACCCAGCTCACCAGGCCGCGGCGCACCACTTCCACCTCGGGCAGTTCGGGCATGCGCTACTTCGCTGCTACGGAACCAGCCGACGTGCCGGATGCGTCGGTGGATTTGGCTCCGGACAGGACACGCCAGGCGTCGGCGGCGGCTTCCTGCTCCGCTTCCTTCTTGGAGTGGCCGGAGCCCTTGCCGTAGGCCGTCCCGCCAATGTTCAGGACCGCCGTGAACGTCCGGGCATGGTCCGGGCCGGCGCCGTCCACCGCGTAGTGGATGGTGCCCAGCTGCCGGCTGGCCGCAAGCTCCTGGATGCTGGTCTTCCAGTCGGTACCGGCGCCCAGCACGGCAGCGTCCTTCAGCAGCGGACCAATCAGCCGCATGACCAGCTGGCGGGCGGTCTCGATGTCATTGGACACGTAGGTGGCACCGATCAGCGCCTCCATGGTGTCGGCCAGGATCGACGCCTTGTTCTTGCCTTCGGTGAGCTTTTCGCCCTGTCCAAGGTAGATGTACTCGCCGATGCCGAGGCTGCGCCCGATGTTGGCCAGGGCACGGGTACTGACCACTGCGGACCGCCGCTTTGCCAGGTCCCCTTCGGGAAGGTCCGGATTGTCCCGGTAGAGGGCATCCGTCACCGAGAACCCCAGGATGGAGTCGCCCAGGAATCGAGCCGTTCGTTGGTGGGAATGCCGCCGTTCTCGTAGGCGTAGGAACGGTGTGTCAGCGCAAGACGAAGCGTCCCGGCGTCAATAGTGACACCGAGACGCTTCAGAAGCTCTTCAGTTGAAGACATCTGGTCAGCCTGAGTGGCCGATTAGACGTCAGCGACCTTGCGGCCCTTGTACTCAAGGAACAGCGCAGTGCCAGCAGAGTCGGTAACGACCTTCGCCTGGTGCGGCAGGCTGTATGTAACCTGGCCGTTCTCAACGGTCTTCACCAGGTGGGGGGCGGTCGCCTTCCACTGCGAGCGGCGGGCGCGGGTATTCGAGCGAGACATTTTCCGCTTGGGAACAGCCACGGCTAACTCATTTCTCTCTAGACAAACACGTACAAATCAATTTTGCCGGTCAGGCTTAGCCATATCAGCTAGGGCAGCCCAGCGAGGATCAATGACCTCGTGGTGGTGCCCCGGCTCGTCTTCCAGGCGAGCTCCGCATTCGGAGCAAAGGCCCTGGCAGTCTTCCCGGCACACCGGCTGGAACGGCAGCATGGTAACAACCGCGTCCCGCAACACCGGTTCAAGATCGATTAGATCGTGCTCGACTCGACGTTGCTCTTCATCATCTTCTCCGTCCGAAAGCTCAGCGCCTTCGTAGAAGAAAAGTTCTTGCACATTGACCTCCAGGTCATACGCAAGGGGATCCAGGCATCGGCCGCATTCACCGGTTACTTCGGTGAGGGCGGTTCCTGATACCAGAATTCCTTCGTGTACGGCCTCAAGCCTCAGATCCAGCTCGACATCCGAGCCTTCCTGAACACCAATGAGCGGCACACCAAGATCACTTGGTGCGGGTACATGTTCCTTCAGCGTCCGCATGCTTCCCGGGCTTCGACCGAGATCCTTGACATCGAACACCAAGGGCGAACCAGCATCTCTTTTAATGAGAACTCCTGTTGAACATATGACCGACGTACTATTTTAGCCTGAAGAATCCCGGGGACTCAAACCGGGGTGCCGGCGGGCTCGAAGTACCGGACAAGCCTACCGCCTGGGCTGCTGATCCTGCGCAGGCTCGCCAGCAAGCATCCGCCGCTGCACAGACCTGGGCACATAGTCGGACACGCTGCCGCCCAGGCCGGCCACTTCCTTGATGAGGGTGGACGACAGGTGGACATAGTGGGCCTCTGCGGGCAGGAACACGGTCTCCACGCCGCTGAGCTGGCGGTTCATGGTTGCCATGGGCAGTTCGTAGTCGAAATCCGAAGAGGACCTGAGCCCCTTCACGATTGCGGACACACCGCGCTGGCGGCAGTACTCCGCAAGCAGGCCCTCCCCCACGGGCTCAACAACGATTCCCTTGAGCGAGGCCAGGGTTTCCCGGGCCATCTCCAGCCTCTCGTCCAGGGTGAACCTGTACTTCTTGGCGTAATTCGTGGAGATGGCCACAATGACTTCATCAAAAAGGCCGGCCGCCCGCGCAATAACCTCAAGATGGCCGTTGTGGATGGGGTCGAAGGATCCTGGGCAGACAGCTCGTCTCATGCTCCGAACCTACCCATTAAAAGCCCGGGATAACATGACTTGATGCATCCTCGACCGGAACCTTCCCCAGCTCCTGCCCCCTGGCAGCGCACGGCGCTCGGCGCCGATCTCCTGGCGCCCGACGGCGGACTGGGCGTGACGATCTTCGAGGAAATGACCGGGCTGGCCGTCCGTACCGGAGCGATCAACCTGGGCCAGGGCTTCCCGGATGAGGACGGTCCGCTGGAAATCCGTGAGGCGGCCCGCGCCGCCATCAGCTCAGGGGCGAACCAGTACGCCCCGGGCAAGGGCCTCCCGCTGCTGCGGGAGGCGGTGGCGGCGCACCAGGAGCGCTTCTATGGCCTGGCCCCGGACCCCGAAACAGAGGTGGTCATCACCACCGGAGCCACCGAAGGCATCGCCGCGTCCCTCCTTGCCTTCGCCCGCCCCGGCGACGAAGTGCTCACCTTCGAGCCCTTTTACGATTCCTATGGGGCGGTGATCGGCCTCGCTGGTGCCACCCATGTGACGGCACCGCTTGCGGCGCCGGACTTCCTCCCGGACATGGCCGCCCTCGAAGCTGCCTTCAGCCAACGGACCCGGGTTGTGCTGCTCAACAATCCCCACAATCCCACCGGGGCCGTCTTCCCGCGCAGCGTCCTGCAACGGATCGTGGAGCTGGCCCGGAAGTACGACAGCATCATCATCACGGACGAGGTTTATGAGCACCTGACGTTCGGCGTCAGCCACACCCCGGTGGCCGGCCTTCCCGGGGCAGCAGAGCGGACCATCACCATCTCCTCGGCCGGAAAGACCTTTTCGCTCACCGGCTGGAAAGTGGGCTGGCTCTCCGGCCCGGCGGAACTGGTGGCGGCGGCGCGGACCGTGAAGCAGTTCCTCACGTACAGCTCCGGGACGCCCTTCCAGGCGGCGATTGCAGCCGGACTGGCCCTGCCGGATGACTTCTTCAAGGGCATCGCCGCTGACCTGGAGCGCAAGCGGGACATCCTCAGTGCCGGCCTGCGCGCCGCCGGCTTTGATGTCTTCTCCCCGCAGGGCACCTATTTCGTCAACGTGGACACGGCCCCCCTGGGCATCACGGACTCGGTGGACCTTGCCAGGCGCCTGCCTGCCCTGGTGGGCGTGGCGGCAATACCGGTCCCGGTGTTCTGCCACCCGGAAGGAGCGGAACGGACGCGCAGCCTGCTCCGGTTTGCGTTCTGCAAGAAGGCCGCCGTCCTTGAGGAAGCAGCCGGAAGGCTGGCCACCCTCAGCGAAAAGCTCTGATGTCCGCCGGGAATGCGGGCCATGCCACCAGGTTCCTGCGCAGCACGGGCCAGCACGCAGCTATTGATCCTGACAGCTTCACGGAGGGCAGCTATGTGTTGAGTATCGGCGGCGCCGAACAGTCCCACGTCAACCTGGGCCACCCGGAAGAGATTTTCTACGAGTACCTCCGCAGGATCGGGCACCTGGTAGACCTTGCAGCCCCGCCGGGAGAACCGATCCGGGCGCTGCACCTGGGCGCCGGAGCACTGACGCTGGCCCGTTACATCCAGGCCACCCGGCCGGGGTCACTGCAGTATGCAGTGGAACTGGAGCGTGAACTGCTCGATTTTGTCCTGCGCCAGCTTCCTCTCCCGGAGGGAACGGATCTCCACACCATTACCGGGGATGCCAGGGATGCACTGGATGAACTGGACCCGGAGCTCAGCTTCGACGTCATCATCCTCGATATTTTTTCGGGGCCTGAAGCACCAGCCCATCTTGCCTGCGCCGGCTTCTACCGGGAAGCGCGGGAGAAGCTGGGCCCGGAGGGCGTGCTGGTGGTCAACGTGGGCGACGAGCCGGGCCTGACGCTGGTGCGCAGCCAGGTGACCGCGATGCGGCAGGCGATGGCCGATGTGGCCGCCATCGCAGAAGCGGGCATGTTCGAGGGCCGGTACCCCGGCAACATCATACTGGCGGGCACACAGGTGCCATGGCCAAGGGAGTGGTCCGTGGAACTCACGGCCCGCGGCCCGCACCCCGCCAGGGTGCTCGCCGGAGTGGATCTCGATCCCCTGGCGGGCTGACGCCTATTGGCTTTGCCCCTCCGCCTCTGCCGCCTCCGGGATATCATCGCCGGCAATTGCGTCCGGCACATTCGGCTCGGCAAACCACAGCCTGTTTCGCCGTATTTCTTTTCCGCGAACCGTGCCAGGCTTCCGGGCCATTCCGGCTCCGGCGAACGGGATGAGCGTTCCACCACGACGACCGCCGACGGAGCGAGATGCGGGGCCAGTTTCGCCAGCACAGCGGACACTGCCAGCTCCTCAAGGGGATATGGCGGGTCCAGGAAGACCAGGTCCAGGTTGTGGCCGGTGCGGCACGCTCCAGGAACGGCTCAACCCTGGACCGGTGCACCGTTACCGCCTTGCGCCCAGGACCCCGTTGAGGAGGTCCGCGTTCCGCTGGCAGACAGCGCTGGCCTTGGCATCGGATTCCACCAGCTCCACGGACTGTGCGCCGCGGCTGCCACTTTCGATTCCCAGCGAGCCGGAGCCGGCATAAAGATCCAGCACCCGGGCGCCGGAGATGACGTCGAAAGCGTCAAGGCGGGAAAACAGTGCCTCCTTGACGCGGTCGGTGGTGGGGCGGGTCAAGGAGCCCGGAACCGCTGACAGCGGGGTGCCGCCGGCGGCACCGGCTATGATCCGGCTCATTCTGGCCTCCTGGCAGCGCCGGCGTATCCGGCAGCTCCCCTGTTATCCGCGTTCAAGGAACGCCTCCTTTTCCGGGTTAAGGTACTTCTCGATGGCGTCCGCCAGTTCCTCGTGGCGGGACAGGAACGGGTCCGCGGCCACAATGTCCTGCGCGTCCTCCCTGGCCCGGGCAATGACATCCTCGTGCTCCAGGACCCGCAGCAGCTTCAAGGTGGAGCGCCCGCCGGACTGGGAGGCTCCCAGGATGTCGCCCTCGCGGCGGAGCTTCAGGTCCTCCTGCGACAGGACGAAGCCGTCGGTGGTCGCGGCCACTGCTTCCAGCCTCCGCCGGCTGGGATGGCCCGGTTCGAGTGCCGTGACCAGCAGGCAGGTGCCGGGCAGTCCTCCACGTCCCACGCGGCCGCGGAGCTGGTGCAGCTGGGAGATGCCGAACCGGTCGGCGTCTAGGATGACCATCAGTGTTGCGTTGTGGACGTCCACGCCCACCTCGATCACGGTGGTCGAGACCAGCAGTTTGACGGTGTTGTCCACGAACCCGGCCATCGTGGCCGACTTCAGCTCGGGGTCCTGGCGTCCGTGCAGCGGAGCCAGCGGCACGCCTGACAGGGAAGGTTCACCCTGCAGATGTTCGACGACGGCTGTCACCGACGCCAGTTCCCGCTGGCTTTCCTCGGCATCAAGGCCGGGCGGCTCCGCTTCGCCGGGGCTGAAGTCGCCGTCGTCGTCGGTGCCGATCTTGGGACAGACGACGTACACCTGGTGGCCGGCGTCGATCTCCTCGCGCGCGCGGGCCCAGATCCGGCCGGCCCACGCAGGGTTTTCCGCGAGGCCCACCAGGTGCGTGGTGATGGGCGCACGGCCCTTGGGCAGTTCGTCAAGAGTGGATGTTTCAAGGTCGCCGAAGACGGTCATGGCCACCGTGCGGGGAATCGGAGTAGCTGTCATGACCAGCAGGTGGGGCGGTTTCCGGGCTTTGGCGCGGAGGGCATCACGCTGCTCCACACCGAACCGATGCTGCTCGTCCACCACGATCAGGCCGAGGTCGTAGAAGGACACGTTGTCACTGAGCAAGGCGTGGGTGCCGATGACGATGCCGGCCGTTCCGGACGCGGCGTCCAGCATTGCCTGCCTGCGGGCCGCCGTCGGCATGGACCCCGTGAGCAGGGTGACCTGGACGGATGCGTCGTCCCCGGCGCCCAGGCCGCCCAGCAGCCCATCCCTGGAGAGCGGGCCGAGGGTGCGGCGGATGGAATCATAGTGCTGTGCGGCCAGCACTTCGGTGGGGGCCAGCAGGGCCGCCTGCCCTCCGGCGTCGACTACCTGCAGCATGGCACGCAGCGCCACCACCGTCTTGCCGGAGCCCACCTCGCCCTGGAGCAACCGGTTCATCGGGAAATCGCGCGCCAGCTCCCCGGCAAGGGTCTTGCCCACAGCGGCCTGGCCGTCGGTCAGCGTGAAGGGGAGGCTGCGGTCGAACGCGGCCCGCACCCCGTCCGGTCGTGGCCGCCGCGCGGTGGCCTCCTCTGAAGCCAACTGGGCCCTGCGCCGGGCGAGCGCCGACTGCAGGACCAGCGCTTCCTGGGTACCGGAGCCGCTCGCGCGCCTGCTTCCAGTCCGCCGCCGTTTCTGGCGCATGGATCAGCCGGTACGCCTGGTGGAGGGGCAGGAAGCCTTCGCGTTCAGCAACGGCCGCTGGAACGGGGTCCGGCAGCGAGGCGAGGTCCGCCGTCTCCAGCAGGGCGGCGACCACCTTCTGGATTTTCCAGCTCGGGAGCTTTGCCGTTGCCGGATAGACGGGAATGGGCATGGCGGCCAGCTTGCCGGCATCCTGCCCGCCCGCGGAGAAGGGCTCCTCGTCCAGGACGTGGTAATCGGGGTTTGTCAGGCCAAGCGAACCTTTGAAGCTGGTGACCTTGCCGGAGAACAGCGCCCGCCTGCCGGGCAGCAATTCAGCCTTGGCCCGGTAACCGTTGAAGAAGCTGATCTTGAGCGTACCCGGGGCTTTCCCGCGGTAATCGGTGCCGCCCACGAGCCGCAGCCCGGCCTGGCCGTCGTCGTCCGAGATGACGACGTCGGTGATGGTTCCCTTCCGTGCGCGCATGGTCCGGGTACTGCTGGAGAGCACCCGGGCGATCAGGGTGACGTCCTCATCGAGCGGAATGTCGCTGATGGGCGTCAGTTCGCCGCGGGTGAGGTAGCGGCGGGGAAAGTAGTTCAGCAGCTCCTCGACCGTGGTGATGCCCAGGTGTTTTTCGATGACGGCGGCGGAACGTTTGCCGATGCGCCGTTCCAGGGCCAGGTCCAGCTCAGCGTTCATGCCCGGCGGTGTTGACTGCGCTGGCATCAGGTTCCCGCGGCAGCGCGAGTTCACTGATGCTGATCTGGGAGGGTTCGCCAAGGGACCGGATGATGGCGACGGCAGGCTCCGGATCCGGAACGTGGACGTGGACCCGCCACCGGTAGTTCCCGCCCGCGTCAGCGCCGCTGCCCACCTGGCTCATGATGACGGACTCGCCGATTTCGTCCAGGCGCTGCCGGAGGGTGGCGGCGTTCAGCGGGGACAGGTTGATGGTGCACATGACCTCCACGCCGTCGTCGTCCGGCATGTCGGCATGGATGTGCGGGTCCGCGACGTCGTAGCCGTGGAGTCCGTCAAGAAGTTCGCTCTGGAGCTCAACCCCCATGACCGCGGAGCGGAGGCAGTCAAGGATCAGCAGCATGCCGACGCCGCCGGCGTCCACAACGTGGGCGGTGGTCAGGGCATCGAGCTGGTCCTCCGTCTGGATGACAGCTGCCAGCGCCCCCTCAACGGCGGCATCCAGCGCCAGGCCCAGGGCATGGTTGCTGTCATCTCCGTTCTGCCCGGCATCCACTGCGGCTGCCGCGCGCGCTGCGGCTTCCATAACGGAGAGCATGGTGCCCGGTACGGGTCGCTCGAATGCGGACCAGGCACGGATCTGGGCCCGGTTCAGGGCCGCGGCAAGCAGGGTGGAGGTCAGCCGGGTATGGCCTTCAAGCGGCTCTGCGGCGGCGCAAAGGAAAACGGAGAACAACGTCCCGGAATTGCCCCTTGCCTCTTCGAGGGCAGCCTGCCCTGCGGTGGACAGGACTGCGCCAACGTCCACCTGTGCCGGCTGGTCCGTGCCCGCGGCGAGGGAGCGCGCTGCGGCCCGGACGGTCAGGTACAGGTTGGTGCCGGTGTCCCCGTCTGCAACGGGGAAGATATTGATGGCGTTCAGACGGTCGCTGTGGTTGCCCAGGGCAGTTTCGGCCTTGCCCAGCCATCTCTTCATCGCTTGCGCGTTGGCGGCAACCTTAGTGTGCAAAGTGATCCCATCCCCCGGTGTCCGCGGACCGGCCCGCAATCCTGACGCCCGGAACCTCGTTGATTCCCAGTGCTTGTACCGAGCCTATCGCAGTGAATCCGGGAGGCAGCTGAATGCCGGGCGGGAATGTGGCGAGCAGTCCGTGGTCCTCCCCGCCGCTGAGGACCCATTCCCGCGCATCGGCCCGGAGCAGCTCTGCGGCCGGCTGGAGGACGGACGCCAGGCGCGCCAGCTGTTCCGGGTCGAGGTCCACGGCCACGCGGCTGGCAACCGCCAGCCGGCGGCCATCGCGGACCAGGCCGTCCGAGATATCCAGCATGGCGCTGGCCCCGGCAGCCCTGGCGGCTGGACCAGCTGACAGTGGCGGCCGCGGCCGGCACTGCAGTTCCAGGAACACACGTTGCTCCGGGTTGAGGCGGTCCACAGGCACATCTGATTCGAGCAGCGCGAGGCCCGCAGCGGCGTGCCCCGCCGTGCCCGCCAGCGCCAGCACATCGCCTGGCTGCGCACCGGAACGCAGGACGGCAGCGCCGCCGTCGAGCGTTCCAAGGACGGCGACGGTAACGGAGATTTCCCGCCCCCGGCCAAGGTCGCCGCCGGCAACCGAGCAGCGGCCGGCACCCAGTTCCCGGATTCCTGCGGTGAGTCCGTCTGCCAGGTCCTCAACCCAGCTGACCGGGGTATCCGGCGGCAGCGTGAGGCTTACCACCATGGATGTTGCGCTGGCCCCCATGGCGTTGATGTCGCTGAGGTTCTGTGCAGCTGCCTTCCAGCCGACGTCGTAGCCGGTGGTGCGGTAGCCGTTGGCCCAGGCAAGGCGGAAGTCCTGGTCCTCGACCTGGGTGTCGATGCTGATGACGGTTCGCCCGTCCGGTACGGCAAGCACCGCGGCGTCATCCCCGGGGCCGAGCAGCGTGGCCTCGGTATGCGCGCTGCCCATGGCAAGCCGGGAAAGATCCTGGCCAGCAGTTCGGCTTCGGACAATCCGGCCACGGCCGGCTGCCGCTCCCGGCTGCCGGACTCCAGGGTCAAGGAGCCCAGGGGCAAGGAGTCCTGGGGCGCAGGGCCGGCGCTGCCCGCGCCGGGTCGGATGGATTCACTGTTGCTCAAGGGCTTTTCAGGCACGGCACTACGCTACAGCGCGCCCCTGACATTGGGTGCCTGCCCGCTGTCCAACTACCGCTGTCCAATTAACGGCCGGAGAGCACCCGGCAGGGAACAGCCACCTGCCACGTGGCGGGTGTCACGGCAATGACTGCCTCGGTCAGGGACGGGTCCGCCGCGCACTGCGCGGCGGCCGCCCGGACCCCGGTCGTCCATTCGGGCCCGGTCTGCCTGGCAGGCGTGGCCTCGAAATAGCTCGTGGACAGGAAGACCGCCATCAGGACCGGAGCCAGGTACCTGGCCCGGTTGCGTCCGATGATCCCTCTGTCCTCAGCCACAGCGCAGGCCATGGGAACCAGGGCAAGCAGGAACATGGAAGGCGTGACCGCATAGCGGAAGAACGTGAAGCCGGACAGCCAGTCGTCCCTCGAGAAATTCGCGAAATCGAATTCGGGTGAGGGATTAAGCACTGTCGCAGCCGCCCAGCAGGCCGCGGCAGCGCCCGCTGCATACAAGGCAGCAACCTTCAAAGGGGCGCGCCCGTAAATGGTGATGTAGGCGAGCAACCCGAGGACAATGATGGAGGGGACAACCACGGCAAAGCCGCCGAAAGTCACGATGTTCAGCGCCATGGTGCGGGCGTCCGGCTCCCAGATCGAGCCGACTGCCTGCAGGATGAATCCGTAGATGACCGACAAAGGCTGCATGGAGTCCAGGCGGGGCGTTTCTGCGTAGCGGGGATCCGCGACCGTGGCCAACAGCTGGAGGCCGATGCCGGCAACCAGGGCCAGCGGCGCTGCATAGTTCCGCCTCTTCACCAGTGACCACAGTGCCAGGGGCAGGAAGATGCCCACGATGATCTCGGTGGTGGCGGCGGCCAGGGTGGCAACAACGAGCCCGGCACGCCCAGTCCATCCCCGCGGCTCATAAACGAGCAGCCAGGGCAGAGCCAGAGCAGGTACCAGTGGAGGTTGGCAACGTTGCCCAGGACCTCCAGGGGGCCCACCGGAACCAGGACCGGGATCAGTGCCAGCATCAGGCGGTAGCTCCGGTGGGGAAAATCTGCGCGGACAAAAAGTAGGTACCCACGGAAACCGCGGCCACCACCACGCAGCTCAGGAAGGAAACAAGCGTGGCATAGGCGTCGATCGGGGCAACCGTATACGCGATGCCGGAAACAAGCCGCGGGATTGTGTGAAGGTAGCCGGCGTAGGGGTCAGCGATGCTTTGCCATGCTCCGATGGACATGGTGTCGGCCAGGAAGACTGCCGCGTCCTCCGCCCAGAGCGTGCCACGGGTCACTTCCGGAAGCCGGAACCATGAGAGGAAGCCCAGGACCGCGACGGCGGCAAGAACACCCGCCGCCCTGATGCTGTGCGCGCGGATGGGCCGGGAGGTCTTTGCTTCTGGATCCAGCCGGTGGGATGGCGCAGCAACAGCGGTGATTTTCATGATGAAGCCAGCTTATAAGGGTGCGTCAGCAACGCTGCACTTCGGCGCCGGCGGCGCTGACAAGGGGAAACAGCCGGGCGATTGGTCTTGCCACGCGCAAGCCGGGATGATGGAAAAATCGCACCACCCCATGCCTTCCTTCTTCGTCCGTACCGCCAGGATTGCACTGGTTGGAGCCCTTGCCGCTTTCTCCCTGGCCGGGTGTTCCCCCGCAGTGGACGTCACGGCTGCCAAGGATGCTGCCAATCCGGCCTGCGCCCCCATGATGGTGTCACTGCCTGATGCGATTGGAGAGGCGCAGTTGCGGAAGACGAACAGCCAGGCAACGGCCGCCTGGGGCGACCCGTCCCTCGTCATCCTGCGCTGCGGCGTCAACGTGCCCGGGCCCACGACGGACCGGTGCGTGACCGTGAACGGCATTGACTGGGTGATCAAGGAGGGTGACCCGGTGTGGACACTGACCACCTACGGCCGTGAGCCAGCCACCGAAATTCTCATGGATCCGGACAAGATCAGTTCGGCCACGGTCCTCGCTGACCTTGCCACCTCGGCCGGCAAGATCCCGGCGACCCGGAACTGCGTGGGCCAGGAAGAGTTGCAGGACCTGCCGCAGAGCCAGTAGGAAGGCCCTTCCGGGTTGCCCCGGACAGGGCCCTCCGCGGCCCGTCAGCGCAGGCCGGTCCTGCGGTTCAATGCCAGGTAGATGAGCTCGTCGATCAGGTCCGGATAGCTGAGCCCGGACGCGGCCCACATCTGCGGGTACATGCTCTTGGGCGTGAAGCCCGGCATGGTGTTGATCTCGTTGATCACCAGTTCGCCCTCAGGAGTGTAGAAGAAATCCACCCGGCTCAGCCCTTCGGCGCCAACCGCGTCAAACGCTGCCGCGGCAAGCTCACGGACCCGGGCGATGGCTTCCTCCGGCATGTCGGCGGGACAACTCAGCGCTGCGGCATTGTCCTCCACGTACTTTGCCTCGAAGTCATAGAACTCGTGGCCGCCGCCGGCCACGGAAATCTCACCGGGCATCGAGGTCCGCGGAGCGTCAGTGCCCCTGCCTTCCAGTACGGCGCACTCGATCTCGCGGCCCGCAATTCCTGCCTCAATGACCAGCTTGAGATCGTGCCGGCGTGCCTCCTCGATGGCGGAGTCCACGTGCTCCATGGAGTCCACCTTGGAGATCCCCATGGAGGAACCGGCCCGGGCGGGCTTGACGAAAACAGGGAAACCGAGGCGGTCCACCTGCTTGCGGACGGCTTCGGGGTCCTTGCGCCACTGCCGGTCCGTGACCGCGATGTACGGGCCCACCTGCAGTCCGGCTGCCTCGAAGACCACTTTCATGAAGTGCTTGTCCATGCCCACGGCGGAAGCCAGGACCCCAGCGCCCACGTACCGGGTGTCTGAAAGCTCCAGCAGCCCCTGGATGGTGCCGTCCTCGCCGAACGGGCCGTGCAGCAGCGGGAACACCACGTCGACGGTTCCCAGCTCCTTGGGGACTTCGTTGGGTGCCGCCACGATCAACTGGTGCTCGCCGCCGATCTCCGCGAGCGTTACGGTCTCCGCCGACGGCACAACCTCGGGCAGCGATGATGAGGAAAGGGACCATTGGGCGGTGTCGGCGGAGGCCAGTACCCACTGCCCGGACTTGGCGATTCCGATCGGAATCACCTCGTACTTGTCCTTATTAATGGCACCGAGGACGCCGGCAGCGGTGACGCAACTGACGGCATGCTCGCTCGAGCGGCCGCCGAAAAGTACCGCGACCCGGGGTTTGGCCGGTTTACCTGCGGTCAGGTTGTCATGGGACATGGTCAGTAATCGCCTTCAGGTTTCAGTTCCCGGGACAGCAGGACAGTCCCCAGTTGGTTAACGGACAGCTTGCCGGCAAGCACTGCCACGACGGCGGCCGTGATGGGCATGTCCACGCCCAGCTTGCCGGCCAGTTCGTGCACGGCCTGGCCCGATTTGATGCCCTCGGCTGTTTGGGTCATCTTCTGGCCCACTTCCTCGAGGGTGAGGCCCTGGCCAAGAAGCCGTCCGGCGGTATGGTTCCGGGACAGCGGCGACGAACAGGTGGCCACCAGGTCACCCAGGCCGGCGAGGCCCGCCATGGTTTTCGCTTCACCGCCCAGGGCCAGGGCCAGCCGTGAAGTTTCCGCAAGTCCCCGGGTGATGACCGAGGCCTTGGTGTTGTCCCCCATCTGCTTGCCCTCGCAGATGCCCACTGCCAGTGCGATGACGTTCTTGACGATCCCGCCGATTTCGACGCCCACCACGTCCGAGGTGGTGTAGGGCCGGAAGTACGGCGCGGTGCAGCTTCTGGCCAGCCAGCCGGCGACTGCCGGTTCCGCGCAGGCCACCACGGAGGCGGTGGGTTCCTCGCGGGCAATTTCCATGGCCAGGTTGGGCCGGAGACGACGGCGATCCGGTCCGCGGGAAGGTCCAGCTCCTCCTGGATGACCTGGCTCATGCGCGAGTCGGTCCCGAGCTCAAGGCCCTTCATGAGGGAGACCACGATGGCCCCCGGCGAGATCAGGCCCTTCCATTCCCGCAGTTGCGGCCGCAGCGACTGGGCCGGGACCGCAAGGACCACGAGGTCGGCCCCGTGGAGCACCTCACGGACGTCGGTGGACGCTGTGATGCTGGGGGAAGGGCGATGTCCTTCAAATACTGTTCATTGCGATGGCTGGCGTTGATCTGTTCCACCACTTCGGGCCGCCGGCCCCAGACCCTGATGGCGCGCGGGGAGTCCGCGGCGATGGCGGCATCGGCCAGGATCTTTGCGAAGGTAGTCCCCAGGATCCGGCGCCGAGCACGGCCACGGACCGCGCAGAACCGGTCATGTCCGCGTCAAGCGTCACTGGGCATCCGCCCCGTCGCCGGACTGCTGCTGTCCGCGTTCAACGAACCGCCCGTGCTTGGCCTGCTGCTGCCGCGCCGGGTCCCAGCGCTCGGCCGGGGGCTGTTCACCGCGCAGGTCAGCCAGGAGGCCGGTGATGGCGTCCATGATTGCGTCAGTGGCCGCCGTGAGCGTGGCCTTGTCCAGGGGCTTGCCGGCGAACGCGCTGAGGTCCACGGGGTCCCCCACCACCACGCGGGACTGCTTGCGGGGAACAGGTGGAAGCTTTTGCCGTAGCGGGGAAAGACCTCGTGGGCTCCCCAGTGCGCGATGGGGACCACCGGGATTCCGCCCTCGAGCGCGAGCCTGGCCGCCCCGGTATGGCCCTTCATGGGCCACAGGTCCGGATCCCGGGTCAGGGTGCCTTCGGGGTAGATGATGATGGCCCCGCCCTCGGCGACGATCTCCTGGGCGACCTGCAGCGAGCGGTTGGCTCCCGCCGTCGAACGCTCCACGGGGACCTGTTTGGTGGCGCGCAGCAGCCAGCCGAGGCCGGGCACCTTGAAGAGGGCCGCCTTTGCCAGGAAGTGCGGCGCCCTGTTGTTGTTGTACAGCATGTGGCCCACCACCAGCGGGTCAATTTCGGTGCAGTGGTTCGGGGCGGCAATGAACCCGCCGGCGGGAAGCTTGTCGGTTCCCTCCCACTTCTTCCCCATCATGAGGTTCAGCAGCGGGCGCGCAACGCCGGCAATGAAAATGAACGTGGCCCTGCTCTTGGCCGATTCCTTCACGGTCCCCCGCTACTTCTTGGTGGTGATGTCGAAATCGGCACCGAGTCCGGCGAGCTTTTCAGTGAAGCGCTCGTAGCCGCGGTTGATGATGTCGATGCCGGTGACCCGTGAGGTGCCCGTGGCCGCCAGGGCGGCAATCAGGTGGCTGAAGCCGCCACGGAGGTCCGGCACGTCGATGTCTGTTCCCTTGAGCTGGGTGGGTCCCGAAATCACTGCCGAGTGCAGGAAGTTCCGCTGCCCGAATCGGCAGGGAACGCTGCCCAGGCATTCGCGGTGCACCTGGATGCTGGCGCCCATCCTGATCAGGGCGTCGGTGAAGCCGAACCGGTTCTCGTAGACCGTCTCGTGGACGATGGATACGCCCTCAGCCTGGGTGAGGGCCACCACCAGCGGCTGCTGCCAGTCGGTCATGAACCCCGGGTGGACGTCCGTTTCCAGGACCAGCGGGTTGAGCTTTCCGCCCGGGTGGTAGAAGCGGATGCCGTCCTCGCCGATGTCCATTCCCCCGCCCACCTTGCGGTAGGTGTTCAGGAAAGTCATCATGTCCCGCTGGGATGCCCCCTCAACGAAGATGTCGCCGCGGGTGACCAGGGCGGCGGAGGCCCAGGATGCCGACTCGTTCCGGTCTGACAGGGCCCGGTGGTTGTAGCCGCCCAGGTCGCGGACACCCTCGATGCGGATGGTCCGGTCCGTCTGGACGCTGATGATGGCGCCCATTTTCTGCAGCACGGCGATGAGGTCGATGATCTCCGGCTCGGTTGCTGCACCGGACAACTCGGTGATGCCTTCGGCGCGGGTGGCGCTCAGGAGCACCTGCTCCGTGGCACCCGACGGAGGGATACGGCAGGGAAATCTTGGCGCCGTGGAGTCCCTTGGGCGCGGAGATGTGGATGCCGCCGGGACGCTTCTCTACCACGGCACCGAACTGGCGCAGGACATCCAGGTGGTAGTCGATGGGGCGGTCACCAATCTTGCAGCCGCCCAGGTCCGGGATGAAGGCTTCGCCGATCGCGTGGATCAGGGGACCGCAGAGCAGGATGGGAATCCTGGAATCGCCGGCGTGGGCGTCGATGGCCGTGCTCGGCGCAGTCTTCGCATCCTTGGGATCAAGGGTGAGATCGCCGTTGACAGGGTCCTTGACCACCGTGACGCCGTGCAGCTGCAGCAGGGAGGTGACTACCTCCACGTCCTTGATTTCCGGGACGTTCCGCAACACCGACGGTTCATTGCCCAGCAATGCGGCCACCATGGCCTTGGGAACCAGATTCTTTGCCCCCCGGACGCTGACGCGGCCTGTAAGCGGGACTCCGCCGCGGATTGTCAGAACACTACTCATATACCGGTTTCCTCACGATTACTCGCCCCCAAATCCTTGCAAAGGCTCCACCCAAGCATAGGAGGTCGTGTTACCGAACCGAAATACGCGGGCCCCGCCGACGTGGTGTGGCGGGGCCCGGGTACTGCGGACGGAAGCTGTGGAGCGGTCAGGAAAGCTTGGCCGGCAGGGTTTTCGGCTTGAAGGCCGGACGCGTGGCCTCGTACGCCGTGATGTCCGCCTCGTGCTGCAGGGTCAGCCCGATATCGTCCAGGCCCTCCAGCAGGCGCCAGCGGGTGTAGTCGTCGATGTCGAACGGTGCCACGATGTTGCCGCACACCACTGTCTTGGACTCGAGGTCCACGGTGACCTCGGTGCCCGGAGCGTTTTCCAGCTCTTTCCAGATCAGTTCGATATCGTCCTGGGCCACCTGCGCGGCGAGCAGTCCCTGCTTGCCGGAATTGCCGCGGAAGATGTCGGCGAACCGGGAGGAAAGGACCGCCTTGAAGCCGTAGTCCTTCAGGGCCCAGACCGCATGTTCACGCGAGGACCCGGTACCGAAGTCCGGGCCGGCCACCAGGACCGAGCCGGCGTTGAACGGCTCCTGGTTCAGGATGAAGGATGGATCCTTGCGCCAGGCGGAGAACAGGGCATCCTCGAAGCCGGTGCGGGTGATCCGCTTGAGGTAGACCGCGGGGATGATCTGGTCGGTATCGACGTTGCTCTGGCGCAGCGGAACGCCGACGCCGGTGTGCTTGGTGAACTTTTCCATGGCTGGCTCCTAGGCTGCGTCGGTGCGGATGGCGGTTCCGGCGGGCTTGGCCGCCGGTTCAGGGGCCGGGCCAAGGTCCGACGGCGAGCTGAGCGTGCCGCGGACGGCTGTGGCTGCGGCCACCACCGGGGACACCAAGTGGGTGCGGCCGCCCTTGCCCTGGCGTCCTTCGAAGTTGCGGTTCGAGGTGGAGGCGCAGCGCTCCCCCGGCTCCAGCTGGTCCGGGTTCATGCCCAGGCACATGGAGCAGCCGGCAAAGCGCCATTCGGCACCGAAGTCCTTGAACACGCGGTCCAGGCCCTCGGCCTCGGCTTCCAGGCGGACCCGGGCGGAACCGGGAACCACCAGCATGCGGACCTTGGGGTCCTTTTCCCGGCCGCGGATGATGTCCGCCGCCGCACGGAGGTCCTCGATGCGGGAGTTGGTGCAGGAACCCAGGAAGACGGTGTCGACGCGGATGTCCTTCATGCGGGTGCCGGCTTCAAGCCCCATGTATTGCAGGGCGCGCTCCGCGGCTGCCTTGGCGTTCTCGTCGCCGAAGTCCTCCGGCGACGGCACGGAGTCGGACAGCGAAACGCCCTGGCCGGGGTTGGTGCCCCAGGTGACGAAGGGCTCCAGCGTGTTGGCATCCAGGTCCACCTGCGCGTCGAAGACGGCGTCGTCGTCGGTCTTCAACGTGTTCCAGTACTCGACTGCAGCGTCCCAGTCAGCGCCCTCCGGCGCGTGCGGGCGGCCCTTCATGTAGGCGTAGGTTGTTTCATCCGGGGCCACCATGCCGGCGCGGGCGCCCGCCTCGATGGACATGTTGCAGATGGTCATCCGGGCGTCCATGGACAGGGCGCGGATGGCTGAGCCGCGGTATTCCAGGACGTAGCCCTGGCCGCCGCCGGTGCCGATCTTCGCGATGACGGCGAGGATGATGTCCTTGGCGGTGACGCCGGGACGGAGGGTGCCCTCAACGTTGATGGCCATGGTCTTGAACGGCTTAAGGGAGAGCGTCTGGGTGGCCATGACATGCTCCACCTCCGAGGTGCCAATGCCCATGGCAAGTGCACCGAAGGCACCATGGGTGGACGTGTGGGAGTCGCCGCAGACCACCGTCATGCCGGGCTGGGTCAGGCCCAGCTGCGGGCCAACCACGTGCACAATGCCCTGTTCGGCGTCGCCCAGGCTGTGCAGCCGGACACCGAACTCGGCGCAGTTGTTGCGCAGCGTCTGGATCTGGGTTCGGCTGGTGAGGTCGGCGATAGGCTTGTCGATGTCCAGCGTCGGAGTGTTGTGGTCCTCCGTGGCAATGGTCAAGTCAGGCCGGCGCAGCTTGCGTCCGGCCAGGCGGAGGCCTTCGAAGGCCTGCGGCGAGGTGACCTCGTGGACCAGGTGAAGGTCGATGAAGAGAAGGTCGGGCTGGGCGTTGGCTCCGTCGCCGTCACCTTTGCGCACCACGTGCGCGTCCCAGACTTTCTCGGCCAATGTCTTTGCCATGGCCAGCTCCCTTCACTGCTGTTGTGATTGATTGTTCCAACTGAAGCAGGACGGCTTCACCGTGCGCCAGCCGAAAGATTTGCATCTCAGATATTGAGACGGCAATATCATTACATGGACAATTCTAGTGGAGTCGGTGTCATTGATAAAGCTGCCCAGGTGCTTGATGCACTGGAGGCCGGCCCCACCACGCTGGCACAGCTGGTAGCTGCCACCGGCCTGGCCCGGCCCACTGTCCACCGGCTGGCACTTGCACTGGTCCACCACCGGCTGGTCAGCCGGGATATCCAGGGCCGCTTCGTCCTGGGCAGCAGGCTCGTTGAACTGGCGTCCGCCGCCGGCGAGGACCGCCTGATCGCCTCCGCAGGACCAGTCCTGATGCAGTTGCGGGACGCCACCGGCGAGAGTGCACAGATCTTCCGCCGCCAGGGTGACTGGCGGGTATGCGTGGCGTCGGCGGAACGCCCCATCGGCCTTCGCGACACCATTCCGGTGGGCACCCAGCTGTCCATGAAGGCCGGATCCGCTGCGCAGGTGCTCCTGGCATGGGAGGACCACGACCGACTGCTGGAAGGCCTGCAGTCCGCCCGGTTCACGCCCACCGTGCTGGCGGGCGTACGACGCCGGGGCTGGGGCCAGAGCCTCGGCGAACGTGAGCCGGGGGTTGCCTCCGTTTCTGCACCCGTGCGCGGGCCGTCCGGCCGGGTGATCGCGGCCGTGTCCATCTCCGGCCCCATCGAGCGGCTCACCCGCCAGCCCGGCCGGCTGCACGCGGAAGTGGTGTGCAACGCCGGGCGCATCCTCACCGAAGCCCTGCGCAAGAACAACGACTGACAAGTCCCGACCGTCCGCGGGCACCGGGCGCTAGGCTGTGGCCATGGGCAGCTATGCGGTGTTCCTCCGCGGCATCAACGTGGGCGGGATCAATATCAAAATGGCGGACCTGCGGGAGGCCCTGAAGGGCTGCGGCTTTGCCGACGCAAAGACCCTCCTGGCCAGCGGAAACGTGGTGCTCACCAGCAGCCGTGATGCCCGTGCCGTCAAGCGGGAATGCGAAGACTGCCTCCGCGCGGCCTTTGGCTACGAGGCCTGGGTTGTGGTCCTGGATGCATCCCGGGTGGCCGCACTGGTGGATGCCTGCCCCTGGCCGGCGGACGACAAATCCACCCATACCTACATCACGCTGTCGTCGGACACCAAGGTGCTCGACCATCTGGATGCCGCGGGTGCCGCCCTCGAAGGCACCCAACAGCAGCGGCTCGGTCCGGAAGCCCTCGCCTGGCTGGCACCGGCCGGCGGAACGCTGGACAGCCCCTTCAGCAAGCTCTCGGCAAAGGCAAAGTTCAAGTCGGCCACCACAACACGCAACCTGCGGACGCTCATCAAGGTCCGTGACGCCGCGGCCGCGCTGGAGGCGTCCGGCGGTCAGCGGTAGCGGACGGCCTGCGGGCCGGTTCCTAGCTCTCCCCGGCACGCCTCAAGGCGGCGTTGAAGGCGGCAAGCCTGCCCACCTCCACCTCCACCGGCTCCACGATCAGCTTGTGGGCCACAGCTGCCACGGCTTTATTCAGCCGCTTCCGTGCCCTGCTGGCCCGGGCGTTTGCGGCGCCGGCGGCAATGACCCGGCCGGTGACGGCAAGGAAGACCCCCAGCACCACGCCGGACGCGGCCATCAGGGTGGGTATGGGCCAGCCTTCCACCCGCGGCACCTCCGGCACCGGCATCTGGAAGTAGCCCAGGCCGGCGAGCACGCCGAGCCAGCCAAGCCCGCCCAGCACGGTCAGGAGCGCCAGCCACTGCACCACATTGAAGAGGCCCCACCACCATGCCTTGCGGTTGGCGCCGATGTCCGTGCCGGCAATCGCCTGGTCCAGGGCATCAGGCAGCCTTTCACGGCCTTCCCGGGCGGCGCTCCTGATGGCGGCCCGCCACGGTCCGGGCGCACCGGCGCTGGCGGCATCGGCGAATGCCCGCACGGCTGCGTCCGTCCGGGCGCGCTCGGGGGCACCCGCGGCCGGCAGTGACGTCCGGTTCAGTTCGGCCGGTGTGGTGCTGCGGAGATTGAGCCGGCGCAGGGGTCCGGACGGAACCTTGCAAGCCACCTGGTGACGGGCCAGCCGGTCCGCCGCACTGATTCCAGCCGGTAGGACCGGGCAACGGCGCTGACCACAACCGGCACATTCGCGGCCACTGCCAGTTCTTCAGCCAGCCTGGCTTTTGCCGCCGGCGCAACCCCGGCCGCTTCCCCGTCCCCCGAGGCTGCCCGCAGGTCCCGGCCTGCCTTGGAAACATCGGCGGCCAGCCTCTGCGACTGGGCCCGGCGCTGGACGGCAACGGACCGGATGGCCGCCCGCAGGGTATCGACGCCGGCGCCTGTCACCGCGGACGTCGGAAGCACCCTCACCTGCCCGAGGCCGTCGCGGGCCAGGATGGCGCGGAGGGATTCCAGCACCGGTTCCACGTCCGGCACCGGCAGCCGGTCAACCTGGTTCAACACCACGAGGGTCACCGCGCCGTGGGAGGCGAGCCGGGCGAGGAAGCCGTGATGGACCGCCGCATCGGCATATTTTTGCGGGTCCAAGACCCACACCAGAACGTCAACCAGGCCTACCATCCGTTCCACCACTTCACGGTTGGCTTCCCGGGTGGAGTCGAAATCGGGCAGATCCAGCAGGATCAGCCCCGTCTCCTCGTCGGCGAAGCCGTCCACGGCGGCCGCGTGGTGCCGGTTGCGGACTTCGAGCCAGTCAAGGAGCGGCCCGCTGCCGTCGGCGCCCCAGACCCCTGCCAAAGGTTCCGATGTTGTGGGGCGGCGGGCCGCCGCCGTCGCAATTTCCGCGCCGCTGACCGCATTGAACAAGGAGGATTTGCCGCTGCCCGTGGCACCGAAGAAGCCCACCACGGTGTGGTCCGCGGACAGCGACCGGCGGGAACTTGCCCTGTCCAGGACAGCCAGGACTTCCTCCAGCGCCTGGTCGGGCAGGACGCCTTCGCCAAGACCGCGGGCGTCGTCGAGTGCCTGGAGCCTGCTGTCCAGGCGGAAGCCTCCCTGGCGGCACTGTGGCGGCTCACGCGCTGCCTGCCAGCCGGACCAGGGCACTTGACTGTGCCGTGAGGACGGCTTCGGTGCCCTCGACGCTGTCCGGCAGCCGGTCCAGGAATTTCTGCTGCTCCTCATCCAGCAGCCGCCGGCACCGGAGCGCGAGGTCCTCCCGTGCCTTTTCGGCCATCCGGCGGACGGCATCCTCGCCGAACACCGCCTCCAGCAGCCGCTGGCCCACCACGGCAGTCCCGCCGGCAACACCGACTTCCAGGCCTGTCAGTCCGGCGGTCATCGAAAAGACCACGATCATCAGCGCGGCACCGAGGCCGTTGATTCCGAAGGAAAGCCAGCGCGCCTGGGTCCGCTTGCCCTGGCCCTCTGTCCGGATGAGCTCCATGAGGGCCTCCTGCCACGCACGTATTTCCGCGGCGGCCCGGTCGGCGAAGCCCGGAGCAGTACCTGAAAGATCGTCCGTTCCCAGCAGCTGGCGCCCGGCCGGATCGGACCGCCAGCGCTGGTCGGTCTCCTCGGCCGCGGTGGCTGCCTCGTCCAGGATGACGGCCTGCAGGCCTGTCTCGATGGCGGCCTCCACCCGCACGGCGGGCGGCGGTTCACCCCGGAAGAAGGCACCCAGCCGGTCCCGGAACCGTCCAACGTTCTGCTCCAGGGCGCGGAAGAACTCACCGGTACCGACGAAGTCCTGCCACCGGGCGAGTACTTCACCACGCAGGAGCGCACCGTCGCGGGTGGCATCCATGATGCGCTCCGCCGCGTCCCGGTAAACCGACACGGCATCGGACTCCAGGCTGCCCGCTGCGCGCCGCTGCTCTGCCGCAGCCAGGGCGATGGCGGAGACCTTGCCGGCCAATGCCCGGACTGCCCCGTTGAGGGTCCGCCGGGCGACGTCCGAGCGGCCGGCAGCGTCCGCCGCGAGGTCCTGCAGCCATGTGGCCAGCGGACGGACAGCTGCAGCGGGCAGCATTCCTTTTGCATCCAGTGTGGTCTCCGGAATGATGAACAGCTGTGCAGCGCCCAGGCCCTCCTTGTCGAGGAGCGCCCGGAGGTCCCCACTGACTTCAGCCTCCGCCCCCGGCGGAACCCGGTCCAGCACCACGGCCACCATGATGTCCCGGCCGGCCGCATCCAGCAGCAGCTTCCACGGAACGGCGTCGGCGTAGCGGTTGGCGGTGGTGACGAAAACCCAGAGGTCTGCCGCCGCCAGCAGCTGTCCTGCCAGCCTCCTGTTCTCATCGGCGATGGAATCGACGTCCGGGGCGTCCAGCAGGGCGATCCCGGCGGGAACGGCGGGGTCCGCCAGCAGGACGAGCGACGACGACGGCGCCGTCCCCGGGCGTTCCGGTGCCTGCCCGGCGGCGGCTTGGCCGGTAAGGGCGCCGCGGATCCGGCTGAGGCCGGGTAGGACACGCTGGCCTTCGAACCACGCCGCCTCCGCCGGATTGTGCAGCAGGATGGGCTGGCGCGTGGTGGGCCGGATGGCGCCGGCACGGGTCACCGGATGGCCCACGAGCGCATTCACAAGGGTCGACTTCCCGGCGCCGGTGGAACCCCCAACAACGGCCAGCAGCGGCGCGTCCAGGCTCCGGTACCGGGGAAGGATGTAGTCCTCCAGCTGGCTCGCGGCGCCGGCAGCTTCACGCCGGGCCTGGTCAGCACCTGGAAGCGCCAGCGGCAGGCTGACCTCCGCAAGGGCGCTCCGCACATCTTCCAGCAGGGCCACCGCTTCGGCGGTCTGCGCCGGCTGGGCTGCATCATCGTGCTCGTTCCGGGAGGTCACAGCAACATCATGCCAGCTCACGCCGCCCAGTCAGCGGCAAACGACGGCGGGGCTCCCCTGCAGACGGGCCTTTCCGCCGGGCATGACCGGCGGAATTGTCCGGCCGGCGGGGACTTCTAACAGGACAAAGAAAATGGTCCGGGCTTCTGCCCGGGACCATTTCGTTGGTGACCCCAGCGGGATTCGAACCCGCGTTACCGCCGTGAGAGGGCGGCGTACTAGGCCGCTATACGATGGGGCCGCGTACTTCCTGCCAGCGTTTCCGCTGGTCAAGCTCAGTGATTGTTTCATACACTTCGCTCGTGTTCCAAATCGGCGGACCGTTTGGAACTTTTCTGTCCCGAGACCGGAAAACCGGTGCTCAAACCAGAGCTGGGATACCAGGACTCGAACCTAGAATGACGGTACCAGAAACCGTAGTGTTGCCAATTACACCATATCCCAATGGCACTTTCGGGCCGGTTGTCAGGGCTTTCACCCCGCTCCGTGCGCCTCAGCACGAGAAAATACTCTACCCGAGACTTTCAGCCCGCACAAATCGGCCGGGTGTGACGTGCCTTACCAGCCCATCGAGCGAGGCAACCATGTGGCCGTCGAACCCTGTCACCGGCTCACCCGTCCGGTTCAGCCACACGCCCAGCAGCCCGGCTGCGGTGGAACCCTCGGCGTCCAGCAGCCGGTTGTCGCCCACGTAGAGCGTTTCGGAGGTGGCGGTGCCCAGCAGCCGAACGCCCTCGAGGTACATGGCTGGATTGGGTTTGGCGACGCCGAGCGTGTCGGTGCCCACCAGGTGCGTGACGCGTTCCAGTCCGGCGCTGTCCAGCTTGGCCCGCTGGTAGTCGTGGACGTTGTTGCTGACCGCGCCGTAGGGGATGCCTGCGCCGTCCAGGACATCCAGCAGCGGCAGGACGTCCGGGAAAGGCTTGACGTAGGCAGGCTGGCGCTCCATGTAGGCGCTGAGCCACCGGTGCGATTCCTCGCCGTCGGCCAATTCAACCCCGAAGTGCCCCAAGGCAGCGCGGCCGCGGAGCAGGCGCTGTTCGTTGAACGTCACTTCGCCGGCGAGGTACTGGTCGTAGTAGTGCGTGGTCTCGTGCGTGAAGATGCGCCCGAACCGCTCCCACCCGGCCTGGTCCAGGCCGGGCAGGAGGTGTTCGCTGACCTCCCGCAAGGCAGTGGTCATCGAGTATTCGAGGTCCACCAGGGTGTCGTCGATATCGAAGAGGACACCGCGGACCGCCCCGAAGGGTGTCTCCAGGACGCCGCTGCGCGCCTTGCCGGGAGCAGTCATCAGCCGCGGAAGGTCCGGAGCCGGCGCAGGGAGGATTCCTTGCCCAGGATCACCATGGATTCGAACAGAGGGGGCGAGATCCGGCGGCCGGACACGGCCGTGCGTACCGGGCCAAAGGCCAGCCGCGGCTTGATGCCGAGGTCCTCCACGAGTGCCTGCTTGAGTGCAGCCTGGATAGTGTCCGGCGTCCATTCCTCCACGGGTTCGAGAGCGGCGATGGCTGCGTCGAGGACTTCCTCGAGGTTCTGCGGCAGTCCCTTGCGGGCGTCATCGGCGATGTCGATGGCGTCATCGGCCTTGAAGAGGAACCCGAGCATGTCCGGCGCCTCGCCCAGCAGGGCAATGCGTTCCTGGATCAGGGGCGCCGCGTCGGTAAGGATCTGCTCCTGCCGTTCCGTGAGCTGTTCCCCAGGTATCCCGCGTTCCGCAGGTAGGGCACCAGCCGGTCCCGGAAGTCTTCCGGTGCGAGCATCCGGATGTGGGTGCCGTTGATGGCTTCGGCCTTCTTGATGTCGAAGCGTGCCGGGTTGGCCAGGACGTCATGCACGTCGAAGTGCTCGATGAGCTGGTCCACGGTGAAAATGTCCTCGTCCGCGGACAGGCTCCAGCCCAGCAGCGAGAGGTAGTTGAGGAGGCCTTCGGGGATGAAGCCGCGGTCACGCAGGAGGAACAGGTTGGACTGCGGGTCCCGCTTGGACAGCTTCTTGTTGCCTTCACCCATGACGTACGGCAGGTGGCCGAATTCGGGCATGTAGCTGGCCACGCCCAGATCCATCAGGGCCCGGATGAGGACTACCTGCCGGGGGGGTGGACGAGAGCAGGTCCTCCCCGCGCAGCACGTGCGTGATGCCCATAAGTGCGTCGTCGACTGGATTCACCAGGGTGTACAGGGGTGAGCCGTCGGCGCGCACGATCACATAGTCCGGGATGCTGCCGGCCTTGAAAGTGATTTCGCCGCGTACCAGGTCGGTGAAGGTGACGTCCTCGTCGGGCATCCGGACCCGCAGCACGGGCTGGCGGCCTTCCGCCTTGAACGCCGCCACCTGCTCCTCGGTGAGCTCCCGGTCGAAGTTGTCGTAGCCGAGCTTGGGATCGCGTCCCGCAGCCCGGTGGCGTGCCTCCACTTCCTCAGGGGACGAGTAGCACTCGTAGGCGTAACCGCCCGCGATCAGCTTGGCGACGACGTCCTTGTAGAGGTCCAGGCGCTGCGACTGCCGGTAGGGTTCGTGCGGTCCGCCGACTTCCACGCCTTCTTCCCAGGTGATGCCCAGCCACTTCAGCGCCTCCAGCAGCTGCTGGTAGCTTTCCTCCGAGTCGCGTGCGGCGTCGGTGTCCTCGATGCGGAAGACAAACGTTCCCTTGGTGTGCTTGGCATGGGCCCAGTTGAAGAGCGCCGTCCGGATCAGGCCGACGTGCGGGGTGCCGGTGGGCGAGGGACAGAACCGGACGCGCACGGGTGTATCGGCTGAAACGGATGGGAGGGAGGCAGCAGGGGACGCAGAAGGAGTAGTCATAGTGGCTCCAACTTTACCGTCTGCCGCCGCCACCCGGCGCGGGCGGCACCGGATGCCGGCGGCGGCCGTCCGCTGGAGTCAGCGGCGGACGATCGGATTGGACAGGCGCCCGATTCCTTCGATCTCCACCTCGAACCGGTCGCCTGCATTCACCAGGCCCACGCCGGCGGGGGTTCCCGTCATGATGACATCGCCCGGCAGGAGGGTGAAGGCCTGTGACACCACGGAGACCAGTTCGCGCACGCCCCGGATCATCTGGCTGGTGCTGCCGTCCTGGCGCACCTCGCCGTTCAGCCGCCCCTGGATTTGCAGGTCCTCGGGATCGAGGTCTGTCTCGATCCACGGGCCGAGCGGCGCCGAGGTGTCAAAGCCCTTGGCCCGGGTCCACTGCAGGTCGGTCTTCTGGACGTCACGGGCCGTGAGGTCGTTGCCGCAGGTGTAGCCGAAGATGACATCATCCACGCGGTCCTCGGGAACGTCCTTGCAGATCCGGCCTATGACCACGCACAGTTCGGCCTCGAAGGAGACTTCCTCAGAGAACTCCGGAAGGACCACGGGATCGTTGGGACCCACGACGGCCGTGTTGGGCTTCAGGAAAAGGAGCGGCTGCGCCGGAACCTCATTGCCAAGCTCGCGCGCATGCTCCACGTAGTTGCGCCCCACACCGATGACCTTGCTGCGGGGGATGATGGGGGCCAGCAGCCGGACATCCTCCAGCTTGTGGCGGACGGACGTGCGCTCCACGCCGTTGAAGAAGGGGTCTCCATGGATGACAGTGACTTCCTCACTGCCCGGCCCGCCTTCAACAACACCGTAAAGGGGATCAGAATCGACAACAAACCTGGCAATACGCATGGGTCCTACCCTACCGTTCCGCGCCGGGCGGTCCGTGCCGGGCTGCCGGCCCTGGGCCAGGCTTAAAGCCGTCCGGCTTCTTCCGCAGGTAATGCAGCTGGGCGGCGACGGACATTTCGGCTGCCCGCCGGACAGAGGGCACGACGTCGGCATAGACGGCGTCTGCCACCTCACCCACGGAGGCGTCCCGGCCGAGTTGTTTCAGCGCCGCGCGGATCTGGCCGAGCCTCTCCTGCCGGTGCAGCCGGTAGTCGCGCGCGATCGACTCCACGGAGGGCAGCACGGGCCCGTGTGCCGGGAGGACAGTGGCCGGGCCCAGGGCCTCGAGCCTGTCCAAAGTTCCGAGGTAGTCCCCAGCGTGCCGTCCGGGAAGTCCAGCATGGTGGTGCCCCTGCCCAGGATGGTGTCGCCGGTCAGGACCGAACCGCCGGGGCCGTCCTCCGGAAGGTGGAAACACAGCGAATCGGACGTATGGCCGGGCGTGGGCAGCACGTGGATTTCCAGCCCCGCAGTGCGGATCACCCCGCCGTGCAGGGGTTCACCGCCGCCGTGGCAGTGTGCCGGGTCCGCCGCCCGGACGGGGGCGCCCGTCAGTTCATGCAGGCGTGCAGATCCTGCCGTGTGGTCCGCATGGCGGTGGGTGACGAGAATGAGTTCCACCGGGCCGGCGGCGGCCAGCGCGCGCAGGTGGCCGTCATCGAGGGGGCCTGGGTCCACCACAACTGCACCGGGACAGCCGGTGGCCCGCAGGATATAGGAGTTGGTCCCCTCCAGGCTCATGGGGCCGGGATTCGGGGCCAGGATGTATTGGGTCAGGGCGGAGCTGCGCTGCAGGATGGAACCGGAGGCTGACGTCACCATCCCATCTTTGCACTGCATCCGGAGCGAGGTGAGTTTTGGCCGCCGGAATAGAACAGCCCGCGGCCCGGGTTGACCATTTAACGAAGACCACACGTTCCCCACCAGAAAGCCGGAACCGGACACCATGAGCACAACCACCCTTGCTGACCTCCTCGCCGGGGCTGACGCTGCCGGCCATGACCATGCTGCGACCGAGAAGAACAGTGGACTCCAACACATCCACAACCACGCGACGGGCAGCATTGTCTGGTTTCCCACGTGGAAGAAGTACCGCGAAACGGCCGACTGGAGCGTAGCCGTGGACGGCCTCGCCGGGGATTTCAGCTCAGGGACGGCACCAGCGGAGGAATCCGCTTCCGCGCTCCTGGCCCAGGACCTTGACCTGCTGCTGACTAGGGCCGCTGCTTCCGGTGACGCCAACATCTTTGTGCAGGAGAACCTGTTCAGCACCTGACGCGGACCTGGGCTGTTGGCGACGCCGTCGCGAAAGCCAAGGGGCAGGACCTGCCCACCGGCACCACTACGCCGTCCATATTTGCCGACTACCCCTACGACGTCTACGCCCAGGACGGCGGGGTCTTTGCGACAACACTGTGGAACGACATCATTGATGCCCGCCGCAACCAGGCCATCGCGGAAGAAGCGGCCCGGAAGGCCCTGAAGCCGGTTTCGCGGAAGGCGCTGAAGAACGCCGCCAGGAAAGCCGCCCGCCGCTGACCTGTCCACCCGCAAAACGGCGCCTGCCGGGCAGAAGCCCCGCAGGCGCCGTCGTTGTTTGGCGATAAGCCCCGGCTCAAGCCAGGCGGGTCAGCCAGCCGTGGGTGTCCGGGGACGTGCCGGTCTGGATGCCGAGCAGCCGTTCGCGGATGGCCATGGTGGTCTCCCCCGCCTTGGCGTCCTCGGATCCAATGAATTCCGTGGCGTCCTTGAGGACACCGATCGGGGTGATGACGGCGGCAGTACCGCAGGCGAAAACCTCGGTGATCTCGCCGGAGGCAACGCCGTCGCGCCACTCATCCAGGGTGATCTTGCGCTCGGCGACTTCCCGGCCCATGTCCTTGGCCACCTGGATGACGGACATGCGGGTGACGCCTTCCAGGATGGTGCCGGTGAGCGCGGGGGTGGCCAGTGAGCCGTCCTTCATGACGAAGAACACATTCATGCCGCCCAGCTCTTCCACCGCGTTGTCATTGAACTGGTCGAGGAACAGGACCTGCTTGCAGCCGTTCGCTTCGGCTTCCTGCTGCGCAATGAGCGAAGCAGCGTAGTTGCCGCCGCACTTGGCCGCACCGGTGCCGCCGCGGCCGGCCCGCGCGTACTCCCTGGAAATCCAGATGGACACCGGCTTGAGCTCGCCGCCGAAGTAGTTGCCTGCCGGTGAGGCAATAACCCGGAAAGAGACTTCGCGCGCAGCCCGGACGCCCAGGAATGCCTCGGTGGCGATCATGAACGGCCGCAGGTACAGGGACTCGCCGTCACCGTCCGGAACCCATTCCTTGTCGACGGTCACCAGTTCGCGGATGGCGCCGAGGAAGTATTCGGCAGGCAATTCAGGCAGCGCCAGCCTGCGGGCCGACTTGTTGAGGCGGGCGGCGTTGGCTTCCGGACGGAAGGTCCACACCGAACCGTCGGCGTGGCGGTAGGCCTTGAGCCCTTCGAAAATTTCCTGCCCGTAATGCAGCACGGCCGCGGACGGGTCGAGGGAGATGGGCCCATAGGCCTCCACCCGGGGGTTGTGCCAGCCGCCTTTACCGTTCTCGTCGACGCTGTAGTCCACGATGGCGGTGTGGTCGGTGAAGTGGTTGCCGAATCCCGGGTTCGCCAGGATGGCTGCACGCTCTTCAGCAGACTTCGGGTTGGCCGATAGCTGCCGGCTGAATTCGACGCCGTGGGCAGTCTGGGTCATGGTTCCTCCACGATCGGCCGCCCGGGTTCAGCGCTGAACGCGAGGGCGGCATTTGGTGATTCGAGACAAGCTTACGCCCGATGCCGGAGGCCCCGGCGCGGGGTCAGAGTCCGGCCGCGATCGCGTCGCCGATCGCACTGGTGCTGCGGGCACCGCCGTCGCGCTTTTCGACGTCGGCAACCACTGCCGCTTCGATCCTGCGTGACGCCGCAGTGAAGCCGAGGTGGTCCAGGAGCAGGGCGGCGGACAGGATGGCGGCGGTGGGGTCCGCTTTGCCCTGGCCGGCGATGTCCGGCGCGGAGCCGTGGACCGGCTCGAACATGGACGGGGCGGTGCGGTCCATGTTGATATTGCCGGATGCCGCCAGCCCGATGCCCCCGGTGATGGCGGCAGCCAGGTCGGTCAGGATGTCGCCGAAGAGGTTGTCCGTGACGATCACGTCAAAGCGGGACGGGTCCGTGACCATGAAAATGGTGGCTGCATCCACGTGCAGGTAGTCGTGCGTGACCTCCGGGAACTCCGCGGCCACGGCCTCGACGGTCCGCTTCCAGAGGTGGCCTGCGTAGACCAGGACATTGTGCTTGTGGACCAGGGTGACGTGCTTGCGCTCCCGGGCACTTGCGCGCCGGAAGGCGTCCCGCACCACGCGCTCCACGCCGTGGGCGGTGTTCAGTGAAACTTCGGTTGCCACCTCATGGGGGGTGCCCGCCCGGAGGCTTCCGCCGTTGCCCACGTAAGGGCCCTCGGTACCTTCACGGACAACGATGAAGTCGATGGTGCCCGGATTGGCGAGCGGGCTGCCCACCGTGCCGTACAGCCGTGACGGCCGCAGGTTGACGTAGTGGTCCAGGCTGAAGCGGAGCTTCAGCAGCATTTCGCGCTCGATGATGCCCGACGGGATCCGGGTATCGCCGGGGGCTGCACCCACGGCGCCGAAGAGGATGGCGTCCCGGGTCCGCAGGTCCGCGAGGACCTCGTCCGGAAGGGTCTCCCCCGTTTCCAGCCAGTGCTCAGCGCCCAGCTTGTAGTGCGTCTGCTTAAGCTCCACCCCTTCGGCTGCAACAGCTTTTTCCAGGACTTTGACTGCCTCGGCAATGACCTCGGGGCCAATGCCGTCGCCGGGGATAACTGCCAGATCGATGGAGGATGCGCTCATAGTTTCAGGGTAGCCAAGCGATCCATATCGTGGTCAAGCCGTCTCATTATGCGGGCGTTGCCACGACCACCACGTTCGTCCCCCACAGGTCGTCCGTATAACAGGAAATGAGCACCACCGTGTTGGGTGCGACGGCCCAGATGGGGCTGTCCTTCAGGCTGGACTTTTCGTAGGTGGTGACAGATTCCACCCGATAGGCCAGCTGGCCGGTTGAGGTGGTGACCGTCAGCAGGTCTCCGGCAGCGGCCCTGGTGCTGAGGTGGTTGAAGGGCGCGTCCTGGTCCTGCCAGCTGTGGCCCACGATGTAGGTGGTGTTTGCGGAGCCGGCACCGGGGGTGCCGTAGGGCGTGAGCCAGTAGCCGTCCTTCGTGGACGGCGGAATGATGGTCCGGCGTTCCTGGTCCTCAGCACTCGGGTCGAGGGGGTGGACCACCACATCGATCCCCGCCGCCGGGTAGGCCAGGTGTTGGGGTGCTGCAGCCGCCGGCCCCTCGGGAGTCAGGCTGGTGGCAGGTGCTGGTGCGGCCCTGGAAGGTGCCGGGGCCGTGGCCACCGCCGCGGTTGTGGCCGCAGGAGCGGAAACCTCCGGAAGGGAAGTCTTTCCATCCCGTCCGGCCAGGGAGGGCAGGAACAGCACCAGGCATGCCAGCCCGGCCAGCAGGAGCGCACCGGCGAGGAGGCGCAGGCGCCTCAGCTGCCCGTCCGTCCGGTGGCGGTGGGCGGCGCTGTCTGCTTCCGGTTCTGTCGAGGATGGTTCGTGCATACGGCTCCCCGCGCGGAGGGCGCCGTGCCCACGTGACGGCACGGCGCCCTGCGCTTGTTCAGCCGGTTGCCGCGGAAGCGGCAGCCGGGGACTTACTGGTGATGCCTGCCCTGGGTTCCGCCGCCTGCCAGCGACTTCCGGGCCGCAATGGCTGCGCCGGCCAGCAGCAGTGCTGCCGCGCCCCCGAGCCACGGGGCAATTCCGGGTTCCTGGTTCCCGGCCACGGCGGTCTGCACATTGAAGCCCTGGTTGTTGGCGGCCACTGCGCCTGCTCCGCCTGCTGGCTTACCAACTGCTGCGCCACTGGGCTTCGGTGCGGGACAACCGCTCCGGTGGGCGGGGTTGTCGGCGTGACTGTTGGCGGCACTGTCGGCGGGGTCGTCGGCGGTGTAGTCGGCGGCACCTTTACGGGGACGCAGTCGTTGTTCCAGGTTGCCTGGCCCTCGGCGGTCCAGTTCTGGCCTGCGGGCATCACTTTTCCGTCATTCGGCGGGATGATGTCCTCAGCGTGCTGGTGGTGGGCGCCTGCGTGTCCGTTGAGGCCTTGGAGGGCAATGGTGATCACCACGTAGGGGTTGGTTTCCGATCCCGTGGCATGGCAGATGGTGATCTTCTTGCCATTGTCATCGTGCGGGTGGGTGGGTTTTGGCGTGGGCGTTACCGCCCCTCCGGGCTTGGTGCAGCCGGCGTTCCACCAGTCCACCTTGTCCAGGTTCTGGCCGCCGGGGAGGACCTTCCCGTTGTTGGCGGGAATAATGTCCTCGTCATGCTGGTGGCCCACGTGGCCGTTCAGCCCGTTGAGGTCGATGGTGATTGGCACGTACGGGTTTGTTTCCGAGCCTGTGGCGTGGCAAATGGTGATTTTTTCGTTGTCACCCGATGCTCCGCCTGTGGCGTTGGCCGTGGCTGATGCACCAAACAGTGCGAGGCTTGTGACCCCCAGCGCGGCAAGGATCCGTTTCATTTCCGTCTCCGTCCTTCGTCTGCTTCAAACTGACGAACGTGCAGGAAAAACGGCGCCCCGGGTGACGACATAAAAAAGGCAAACAGACGGCATCGAGGCGACGGTTCTCCCAGATGCGAATCATCAGTTTGCTAACAGGAAAAGGCTATGTTGAGTACTCCGGCGAATCTCCAGTAGCCGGTACTCATATAAAAACGGGCCACTACTTGTTTCGTGGCAGGGTCCCCGGGCCGGCCAGGCCGGCCCGGGAAGCAGCTGTCAGGCCCCGGCGGGTTCCTCGTACTTGGGGAATACCGGTGACGGCGCCGGGAGGGCAGTCCCGGGGGTTATCGGAGTGGAGATCGCCGAGAACTGCCGGGCCTCGCCGTTGGGCTGGCCCAGGCTTTCCAGGAGCTTCCCCGTCGCTCCAGGCATCACCGGCTGGGCCAGGATGGCCACGATCCGGAGCACCTCAAGCGTCACGTAGAGCACGGTGTTCATGCGTCCGACGTCGGTCTTCCGGAGGACCCAGGGCGCCTGCTCGGCGAAGTACGCATTGGTGTCACCCAGGACCGCCCAGATGGCTTCGAGGGCCCGGCTGAATTCCTGCTTTTCGAATGCGGCCCGGGCAGTCTCCAGGAGCCCTCCCGCCTGCGCGAGGATGGCCGTATCGGCTGCAGTGAACTCCCCCGGTACGGGAACGTCGCCGCCGCAGTTCTTGGCCACCATGGAGAGCGACCGCTGCGCAAGGTTGCCGAAGTTGTTGGCGAGGTCCGAGTTCATCCTGCCCACGATGGCCTCGTGGTTGTAGCTTCCGTCGGCGCCGAAAGGGACTTCGCGGAGGAAGAAGAACCGCACCTGGTCCAGGCCGTACTGCGCCACGAAGTCGGCCGGAGCCACGACGTTGCCCAGCGACTTGGACATCTTCACGCCGTTGTTGTGCAGGAAGCCGTGGATCATCACCCGCTTGGGCAGTTCCAGGCCGGCGCTCATGAGGAAGGCCGGCCAGTAGATGGCGTGGAAACGGGAGATGTCCTTGCCGATGATGTGGACGTCCGCAGGCCAGAACCTGCGGAACTTCTCCGACTCGACATCCGGGTAGCCCACGCCCGTCAGGTAGTTCGTCAGCGCGTCCACCCAGACGTACATGACGTGCTTGTCGTTGCCGGGAACCGGAACGCCCCAGTCGAACGTGGTGCGGCTGATGGACAGGTCCTCCAGGCCGCGCCGGACGAAGCTGATCACTTCGTTGAACCGGTACTGCGGCGCACCGAACTCCGGGTGGGATTCGTAGAGTGCCAGCAGCTTGTCCTGGTAGGCGGACAGCCGGAAGAAGTAGCTCTCCTCCGCCGTCCAGGTCACCTCGGTGTCCGTTTCCTTCGAGTAGCGCACGCCGTCGTCCTTGACCACGGTGTCGTCCTCGCCGTAGAAGGCCTCGTCCCGCACGGAGTACCAGCCCTCGTACTTGGACAGGTAGATGTCGCCCTTGGCTTCCATCTTTTTCCAGATCGCCTGCGAGGCCGCGTAGTGGTCGGCATCCGTGGTCCGGATGAAGCGGTCGTAGGTGATGCCGAGGGCGGCGTGCGCCGCCTTGTACACCTCGGCGTTGCGGTCCACCAGCTCCTTGGGGGTGATGCCTTCCTTTTCGGCCGTCTGGGCGATCTTCATGCCGTGCTCGTCCGTACCGGTCAGGAACATCACGTCATAGCCGTCCAGCCGCTTGAACCGGGCCATGGCGTCGGTGGCGATGTACTCGTAGGCGTGGCCGATGTGCGGCACGCCGTTGGGGTAGGTGATGGCCGTGGTGATGTAGAACGGCGTCTTCTCTGAAGCAGTCACGTGCGGACGGTTACCTTCGGTGCGGAGGGACAGGCTAGATCAGTTCAGTCAGGGTATCGCTGAGCCGGACCAGTTCGTGGTCGTGTGACGCAACCAGCACGGCAATGCCGTCGTTAGTGGTGTCTTTCAGGATGCTGATGATGCGGTTGGCCGAGGCGCGGTCCAGGCTTGCGGTGGGTTCGTCCACCACCAGGACCCGGGTTCCCAGGATCAGCGCGCGGGCGATGGCGACGCGCTGGCGTTCACCGCCGGACAGCTGCGCCGGCCGGTGGCGCATGCGGCGGCCGAGGCCCACCAGGTCCAGGAGGTCCTTGGCCATGTCCCGCCGCTGGTCCACTTCGCCGTCGGGAACGGCAGGCAGGAGGACGTTCTCGAGGGCGCTCATGCCGTCGATCAGGGCGCCGCCCTGGTCGACATAGCCGATGAGGGCACGACGGCGGTCGGCGATTTCGTCGTCGCCCATGCTCTCCAGGGAATCGCCTTCCCAAAAGACGCGGCCCGACGTCGGCAGCGTCAGTCCTGCGCCGACGGTGAGGATGCTTGTCTTGCCGGAGCCGCTTCGGCCGGCCACGCAGTGCATCTCGCCGGCGTGCAGCGTCAGGTCGAAGCCCTCCACCACACTGACGGCCTCGGCACCGCCCTTGCCGCCGCCGTAGCGGATGGTGATGTCGCTCAATTCCAGCGGGGTGGCGTGGTCAGCCGCCTTGACGATGGTGTTCGCGCGGGTCTGCAGGGGAACCTCGCCGGAGCCGCTCCTGCGGCTCCGCTGGACATTGGTCGGGTTTGTCATTGGACCACTTTCGTTGCAATAGGTATCCAGCAAAGTACAGCCACGAGGCCGGCGACGCCTGCCCACAGTGCGGCATAGGGTGCCAGCAGGAGGCCGATGCCCAGGGCGCCCAGCACGCCCAGGGGCAGGGCCACGGTTCCCACCAGCGCGTTTTCGAACAGGCGGACCTGGCGGAGCATGTCCGGGTTCCAGCCCATGGCCTCGAGGATGCTCAGGTACTGCCGCTTGGCATTCAGCTCGAACCTTCCGGTCACCAGGGTCAGCACCAGGCCGACCACCACGCCGGCCAGCGCCAGGAGGATGCTGGGCAGGGCCACGCTGGCGGCGGCCAACCCGCTCAGGGCGCTCGCCCCGGCTGCCCGGGGAATGTCGATCAGCAGGGCGATCAGGCCGCCCACGGCGGCGCCGAAAACACCGACGGCCACGGCCAGGGCCAGTGTGTTGAACTTGTTGGTGCCCAGCTGGCGGTTGGCAAACGTCAGCGGCGAATCCACCGGAATAAGCCGCTCGTCGTGCTGCGGCTCCTGGTCGATCACGTCGCGGTGGCGCAGCTGCTGCGCTGCGAAGAACGCGGCGCCGATATACAGCAGCAGGACAGCCACGCACACCAGGGCAGTGGCGAGGCTCCAGCTAACCAGGCTCAGGACGAGGCCGGCCACGGCCAGCAGCACTGCGCCCACGCCGAATTCCTCCAGCACCCAGTTGCGGATCCGCCGCTGGGTCCAGCCCATGGCCCGGAGGGTTCCGGCTTCGCTGCGCCGCTTCCGGATGTAGCTCACGGTGGACGCCCCTGTCAGCAGGGCCGCGCCGCACAGGGTCAGGAAGAGCAGGGTCACGTTGGTTCCGGAGAGCGATCCCGTCACGGCCTCGGCCGCGTTCTGCCGCACCCACGACTGCTGGACAGTGCCCAGCGCGGACTCCTTGCCGGCGTCGTCCTTGGAATAGCCGGGCACGAAGATGCTGGCGTCCTCACGGGCGGAGCCGGCCACGATGGTGGCTTCCAGGCCCATGTCCCGGATCTCGGCGGCGAGCTTCTCCACCTCCGGCTGCGCTTCCTTCCAGCTTCCCGGTGCCTTGGCGCGGACGCGCACGGCGTCGATCACGTCGGCGTTGTCCGTGTAGCCGCGGGCAGCGGCGAGCCCGTAGTAGTCGGTGATCGCGCCCGCCGACTGGCTGGCGAGACCGGTGGCGCTCAGCGAGGGCTCAAGCTCGGTGGCAGGAACGTCCTTGCCCTCGGCGTCCTTGACCAGGGTGAAGGGGGTGGGATCGTAGCCGCCCAGGGGAAGCTTGTTGACGTCGCCGGCGGCCTCGGCCACGGCTGCGGGGTCGAAGGTGCCGTAGACCATGGCCAGCGGGGCTGCCGTCTTTTCACCCGTTGCCAGGTTCTCGCGGTAGGACCGCTCGTCCACCGGCTCGCGCTGGGTCTGGTCCACGGGCGTGCCGTTGGCGCTCTTTTCGGGCAGGCGGTTGATGGTGACCCATTCGCCGGGAACGGCGGTCTTGTCCACGGCGCCGTTGGCCGCCTCCTCGCCGTCGGTGTACTTCGGCGCGGCGGCAAAGTCCGTGCTCCAGGTGGCGGAGTGTAAAGACCCTGGTTGAAGTTGCCGGTGGCACCCAGGAGCGACGAGTGGTCGGTGGAGCCCGGCCAGGACAGGACGAACGGGTCCTTGGAGACGAACGGCAGGTAGTCCTTGTCCAGCGACCGGGAGACGGTTCCGACGTCCTTGACCACCTTGCCGGACTCGTCGATCTCTTCGATCTTGACGTTGTACTTAAGGTCCAGCGAGGTGCCGGAGCGCACGATCAGCGGAATCGCCTGGGAGTCTGCGGTGAGCTGGCCGTTGCGCTTCGCCTGCTGGTACTGGGTCATCAGCGGCGCCCAGTACTTGAGCTTGACGCCCAGGAAGTCCGGTCCTTCCTCCAGCTGGTCGAGGCCGATTCCGGTGGTGAACAGGCCTTCGAAGTAGCGGCCGATGGCACCGGCGTTGCGGGCGTCGGCCGGCGGGGCCTTTTCCAGCGGCGCCAGGAAGTCACCGGCGGAGCCCAGCAGGGCGCGCTCCGCGGCGGGGTCGACTGCCACCACGGATTCCGTGACTTCGGGCGCCAGGGCAGGGACACGGACAGGTTGAACAGGTTGTGCTCGGAGCCTCCGGCGGGCGCGGGGAACTTGATGCCCGTTTCGCCCTCGGGGGCCGCGATCCGGATGCTGCTGCCGCCGGCGGCCTGTTCCTCAACAAGTTTCGCCTTGCCCAGGGTGCCCTCGGCCGTGGACTTGAAGAGGGTCTGCTCGGAGACGCCGTCGGAGCTTACCGCGCTGGCGGTGAGCCGGTATTTCTTGCTCTCGTCACTCAGGACGGACTCCGCGGCAGGCCACTTGTCCGGCGCCGTGGCACCGGCGGCCTGGTCCGCCGTCGCGGTGCCGGCGAGGCCGGCGTTGTAGCCGAGGTAGTCCATGGCATCCAGGCGCGGCGCTTCGAGGTTCTGGGTCACGCGGGAAACCAGGCTGATGGGTGCGGCCACGGAGGTCCCGGACAGCTTCTTGATGGATTCCAGCTGCTCGAAGCTGATGCCGCCGGTACCGTTGGCGATTTCCGGCTGCAGCAGGGCACCGGCGGGCGCCTTGGCCTGGACGAGGACGTCGTAGAGGCCCCGGGAATTTTCATCCACGGTCCGGTTGAGCGCGGCCTGGGACTGGCTTTGGACGAGGACCGACAAGCACATGGCTGCGATCAAGATAGCAGCGGTCAACAGCAGCACTTTGCTTCTGATGAACCTCTGGACGGCGTTCATGGAACTCCCTGAAACCTGGATTGCGTGCGCACACCGTGCCCCCCGGCGGACATGGACGACTACGGACGGATGTGCAAAAGGTGATGGCCGGCCTGCCGGCCCGGTCCTGAACCAGGACCAAGCCATTGTAAGCAGACCGGCCAATCATATGTGGCCCCGCCGGGACACGCCCGGCGGGGGCCGTTGGTACGGCGTTTCCCGGCCACTGCCGGGGTGTTTAGTCTTCCAAGTCCACTTCCCGGACCATGTCGGCGCCGATGCCGGCCTTGATGGCGTCCAGCACCTGCTGCGGCACGGAGCTGTCCACGGTGAGCAGGGCGAGGACCTGGCCGCCCTGGTCGTGGCGGGCCACCTGCATGCCGGCGATGTTGATGTTGTTCATGCCCAGGATGTGGCCGATGGTGCCGATGACGCCGGGGCGGTCGGTGTAGCCAACAACCACCACGTGCTCGCTGATCGGGATTTCCACCTCGAAGCCGTTGATGCCTACGAGCTTCTGGATCTGCTTGGGACCGGTCAGGGTTCCCGCCACGGAGATCTGGCTGCCGTCGCTCAGCGCGCCGCGCAGGGTTAGGACGTTGCGGTAGGACTCGGTCTCCGCAGTGGTGATCAGGCGGACGTTGATGCCGCGCTGCTCCGCGATGACCGGGGCGTTGACGTAGGAGACCTGCTCGGTCACGACGTCCGCGAAGATGCCCTTCAGGGCTGCCAGTTCCAGGACCTTGACGTCCAGCGACGAGATTTCGCCGGCAACCTCGACGTCGAACTGGGTCAGGGAATCGTGGGTCAGGGCGGTGAAGATGCGGCCCAGCTTTTCGATCAGCGGGATGCCGGGGCGGACGTCGGGGGCGATGACGCCGCCGGCGACGTTGACGGCATCCGGGACCAGCTCACCGGCGAGGGCCAGGCGGACCGACTTTGCCACCGAAACGCCGGCCTTTTCCTGGGCTTCGTCGGTGGAGGCGCCCAGGTGCGGGGTGACCACCACGTTGTCGAGCTTGAAGAACGGCAGGTCGGTGCTGGGCTCCTTGGCGAAGACGTCGACGCCGGCGCCGGCAATTTCGCCGTCCTGAAGCGCCGTGAAGAGGGCTTCCTCGTCCACCAGGCCGCCGCGGGCCACGTTGACGACGTAGGCGGTGTTCTTCATCTTCTTGAAGGCGTCCGCGCCCAGCATGCCCACGGTTTCAGGGGTCTTGGGCATGTGGATGGTGATGAAGTCGGCCTGGGCCAGGAGCTCGTCCAGGGTGACCAGCTGCACGCCGAGCTGGGCCGCGCGGGCGGAGGTGATGTAGGGGTCGTACGCGAGGATTTTGGTGTCGAAGCCTTTGAGCCGGGCTGCGACGAGGGCGCCGATCCGGCCGAGGCCGATGATGCCGATTTTCTTCTCGAACAGTTCGATGCCCGTGTACTTGGAGCGCTTCCATTCGCCGTCCTTGAGGGCGGCGCTGGCCTGCGGGATATGGCGGGCGAGGCTGAGGATGTGGCCCACGGTGAGTTCCGCAGCGGAGACGATGTTGGACGTGGGGGCGTTGACCACCATCACGCCTGCCTGCGTGGCGGCCTTGATGTCCACGTTGTCCAGTCCCACGCCGGCGCGGGCGATGACCTTCAGGTTCTTTGCGGCGGCGATGGCTTCAGCATCCACCTGGGTCGCGGAGCGGACCAGGATGGCGTCAACGTCACTGATCGCCGAGAGCAGCTGGGAACGGTCGGCGCCGTCGGTCTGGCGGATTTCGAAGTCCGGGCCAAGGGCCTCGACGGTGGCGGGGGAAAGTTCTTCGGCGAGCAGTACTACGGGTTTTGACACGGCTGATCCTCTGCGTTGCAGTCCTGGGGATGGAACAAGTCTAGGCCGACGGAAAGGCCGGGCTCACATTGTTAAGTGTGAACCCGGCCTCACCGCGGCCCTGGTTAGGGCGGGTTTCCGGCAGCCTTAGCGGGCTGCGGAGCCTTCCACGTAGTCCACGTCCTGCTGCTGCCAGGAGAACAGGGAGCGCAGCTCGCGGCCCACGGCCTCGATCGGGTGCTGCTCAGCCTTGGCGCGCAGTTCCTTGAACTCCACGCCGCCGTTGTCCTGGTCCTCGATGAAGCGCTTGGCGAAGGCACCGGACTGGACGTCGGCCAGGACAGCCTTCATGTTTTCCTTCACCTCGGGGGTGATGACGCGCGGGCCGGAGACGTAGTCGCCGTACTCTGCGGTGTCGGAGACGCTCCAGCGCTGCTTGGCGATGCCGCCTTCCCACATGAGGTCAACGATGAGCTTGAGCTCGTGGAGCACCTCGAAGTAGGCGATCTGCGGCTGGTAGCCGGCTTCGGTCAGGGTCTCGAAGCCGTACTGGATCAGCTGGGAGACGCCGCCGCACAGGACGGCCTGCTCGCCGAAGAGGTCCGTTTCGGTCTCTTCGGTGAAAGTGGTCTTGATGACGCCGGCGCGGGTGCCGCCGATGGCCTTGGCGTAGGACTTTGCCAGATCCCAGGCGGAACCGGAGGCGTCCTGCTCGACGGCGATGATGTCCGGGATGCCGCGGCCGGCCTCGAACTCGCGGCGGACGGTGTGGCCGGGTGCCTTCGGGGCGACCAGGATGACGTCTACGCCCTCCGGTGCCTGGATGTAGCCGAAGCGGATGTTGAAGCCGTGGGCGAAGGCCAGTGCCTTGCCCGGAGTCAGCTTGTCCTTGATGGAGTCGTTGAAGATAGAGCGCTGGTGCTGGTCCGGCGCCAGGATCATGATGACGTCGGCCCACTCGGCGGCGTCGGCCACGTTCTTGACGGTGAAGCCCGCATCCTCGGCCTTGGCCCTGGACTTGGAGCCTTCCTGCAGGGCGATAACGACGTCGACGCCGGAATCGCGCAGGTTGAGCGCGTGGGCGTGGCCCTGCGAGCCGTAGCCAACGATGGCAACCTTGCGGCCCTGGATGATCGACAGGTCGGCGTCGTCGTCGTAGAACATTTCAGTCACTTGCGTAACTCCTCTTGAGTGTTTTGGTAGATAGGTGGTGTGGTGCTTGCGGTTCCGGGCGGAGTTCCGCCTGGGCAGGCCTAGGCGGAACGCAGCGCCCGGTCACTCATGGAGCGGGATCCCCGTCCAACGGCCAGGGTGCCGGACTGCACGATTTCGCGGATGCCGAAGGGCTCCAGCACTGAAAGCAGCGCTGCAAGCTTCTCCGGGGTACCGGTTGCCTCGATCACCAACGAGTCTGTAGACACGTCGACGACGGCGGCACGGAACAGGTCTGCAGCCTGGGTAACCTGCAGGCGTGTTGCGGCATCCGCACGTACCTTGACCAGGATGTGGTCGCGCTGTACGGAAGATTCGGAGGTCAGCTCAACGATCTTGATGACATTGATCAGCTTGTTGAGCTGCTTGGTGACCTGTTCGATCAGGTCGCCGTCGGCGTCGACAACCACCGTCATCCGGGAGATGCCCGGTACTTCGGTGGGGCCGACGGCCAGGGAGTTGATGTTGAAGGCGCGGCGGGCAAAGAGGCTCGCGACGCGGGTCAGGACGCCCGGCTTGTCTTCGACAAGGACGGACAGGGTGTGGCGGCTCATGCTCAGTCCTCTTCTTCCCATTCCGGGGTCATGTTGCGGGCGACCTGGATCTGGTCGTTACTCACGCCGGCGGGCACCATCGGCCACACCATCGAGTTGGGGCTGACCACGAAGTCGATGACAACGGGCCGGTCGTTGATCTCGAGGGCCTTCTGGATGGTGGCGTCGATGTCCTCGTCGCGTTCGCAGCGGAACGACGCGCAGCCGTAGGCCTCCCCCAGCTTGACGAAGTCCGGGATGCGGACGGTGTCGTGGCCCGTGTTGAGGTCGGTGTTGGAGTAGCGGCCTTCGTAGAAGAGGGTCTGCCACTGGCGCACCATGCCCAGTGAGGAGTTGTTGATGACCGCAACCTTGATGGGAATGTTGTTGATGGCGCAGGTGGCCAGTTCCTGGTTGGTCATCTGGAAGCAGCCGTCGCCGTCGATGGCCCAGACCACCCGGTCCGGCTCCCCCACCTTGGCGCCCATGGCGGCCGGTACGGCGTAACCCATGGTTCCGGCACCGCCCGAGTTCAGCCAGGCGTGCGGGCGCTCGTACTTGATGAACTGCGCTGCCCACATCTGGTGCTGGCCCACGCCTGCCACGTACACGCCTTCGGGGCCGGTGAGGGCGCCGATGCGTTCGATGACCTTCTGCGGAGCGGTGAGGCCGTCGTCCGGTTCGGTCCAGCCCAGCGGGTAGGTTTCCTTGAGGTTGTTCAGGAAAGCCCACCACGTGGTGAGGTCCGGGGTTCCGGTGCTGCCGAACTGCGCATGCACGGCGTCGGTCAGTTCGGGAATGATTTCCTTGACCGAACCGACGATGGGGACATCGGCGGTGCGGTTCTTGGAGATTTCCGCGGGGTCGATGTCGGCGTGGATGACCTTGGCCATCGGCGCGAACGTCTTGAGCACGCCGGTAACGCGGTCGTCGAACCGTGCGCCCAGGGTGATCAGGAGGTCGGCCTGCTGCAGCGCCGTAACGGCGGAAACACTGCCGTGCATGCCGGGCATGCCCACATGCTGCGGGTGCGAGTCCGGGAACACGCCCTTGGCCATCAGCGTGGTCACCACCGGGGCGCCCGTGGCCTCGGCGAGGGCCAGCAGTTCGGCGCTTGCGTGTGCCTTGACCACACCGCCGCCCACGTACAGGACAGGCTTGGTGGAAGCGGCGATGAGTTTCGCGGCTTCGCGCACCTGCTTGTTGTGGCCCCGGGTGACGGGGCGGTATCCGGGCAGGTCGATCTTCGGCGGCCAGGAGAACGTCATCTGGCCCACCTGGGCGTCCTTGGCAACATCCACCAGCACCGGGCCGGGACGGCCGGTGGAGGCGAGGTGGAACGCCTCCGCCATGACGTGCGGGATGTCGTTGGGGTCGGTGACCAGGAACGAGTGCTTGGTGATGGGCATGGTGATGCCCACGATGTCCGCTTCCTGGAAAGCGTCGGTGCCGATCACTCCACTGGACACCTGGCCGGTGATGGCCACCAGCGGCACGGAGTCCATGTGGGCATCCATGATGGCGGTAACGAGGTTGGTGGCACCCGGGCCCGAGGTGGCGATGCAGACGCCAACCCGTCCGGTGACCATGGCGTAGCCTTGCGCGGCGTGGCCGGCTCCCTGTTCGTGACGGACCAGCACGTGATTCATGGTGGAGGCCATCAAGGGGTCGTAGGTGGGCAGGATCGCGCCACCAGGCAAACCGAAAATATCGTCGACGCCGAGTTCTTCGAGCGAGCGGACAATAGCTTGCGAGCCGGTCATCACCGTTGGGGGTACAACGCTGTTCGGCCCAAGGACAGGAGAGGCGGCAGCAAGGTCGGCGACGACGGCGGCATTGTCAGCCGTCCGGTCGGCGCGTTCCGGAGCCTTGGTGGCTCCAGTGGACTTGGTAGCCAACAGCGAGGGGCTGATCGGCGATCCTTTGCTCATCGGACTCTTCCTTGTGGATCATCTGTGGTTCATGGAAACTGCAGGAAATAAAAAAACCCCTCAGCCTGGCGGCTCTTCGAGGGGTTTGCGCGTGACGGTTCGTTACCAGAGGAGGCTATAGTGCCACGCGCTTGGTAAGGACGACGACGGTGCCGGCGGTAACGAAAGTCATGCGTTCAGTTTTCCCTCTGGTGGGATGGGTGTCAACGAAGCACCACCCTATCTCACCATGTGGACAACATTGTCCACCTTTTGATCCCGCGATGCAGGACCAACGGTATCGACGGGCTCAACCAACGGCCGGTGGTTGAGCCTGTCGAGACCTCCTAGCCGCAGTATGCGCCGGTGCTGGCGCTGTGCACCAGCTTGGCGTACTTGGCCAGGACACCCTTGGTGTAACGGGCCGGCAGCGGCTCCCAGCCCACCCTGCGGGCTTCGAGTTCGCCTTCGTCAACCAGCAGGTCGAAGCTGCGGGCGGCGATGTCGACGCGGATCCGGTCGCCGTCCTTGACGAAGGCGATGGGGCCGCCGTCGACCGCTTCAGGCGCAACGTGGCCGATGCACAGGCCGGTGGTGCCGCCGGAGAACCGGCCGTCGGTCAGGAGCAGGACGTCCTTGCCCAGGCCGGCGCCCTTGATGGCGCCGGTGATGGCGAGCATCTCGCGCATACCGGGACCGCCCTTGGGGCCTTCGTAACGGATCACGACAACGTCGCCGGCCTTGATCTGGCCGTTGTCCAGCGCGTCCAGGGCTCCCTGTTCACGCTCGAACACGCGGGCAGTGCCTTCAAAGACGTCAGCGTCGAAGCCGGCGCTCTTCACGACGGCGCCTTCGGGGGCCATGGTGCCGTGCAGGATGGTGATGCCGCCCGTCTTGTGGATGGGGTTGTCCAGCGCACGCAGGATCTTGCCGTCCACGTCCGGCGGGTTGATGGCCTCGAGGTTTTCCGCGACGGTCTTGCCGGTCACGGTGAGGCAGTCCCCGTGCAGCAGGCCGGCGTCGAGCAGCGCCTTCATGATGACCGGGACGCCGCCGATCTTGTCGACGTCCGTCATCACGTAGCGGCCGAAGGGCTTGAGGTCGCCAAGGTGCGGGATCTTGTCGCCGATGCGGTTGAAGTCGTCCAGGGTCAGCTCGACCTCCGCCTCACGGGCGATGGCCAGCAGGTGCAGGACGGCGTTGGTGGAGCCGCCGAACGCCATGGTCACGGCGATGGCGTTCTCGAAGGCCTTCTTGGTCATGATGTCGCGGGCGGTGATGCCCTGGCGCAGCAGGTTGACCACAGCTTCGCCGGACTTGCGGGCGAACTCATCGCGACGGCGGTCCGCCGACGGCGGGGCTGCGGAGCCGGGCAGGGACATGCCCAGGGCCTCACCGATGCAGGCCATGGTGTTGGCCGTGTACATGCCGCCGCAGGCACCTTCGCCGGGGCAGATGGCCTTTTCGATCCGGGTCAGGTCCTCCATGCTCATCTTGCCGGCCGCGCAGGCGCCAACAGCCTCGAAGGCGTCGATGAGGGTGACTTCCTTTTCGGAGCCGTCCTCAAGCTTGACCCAGCCGGGCATGATGGAGCCGGCGTAGAGGAACACGCTGGACAAGTCCAGGCGGGCGGCGGCCATGAGCATGCCGGGAAGGGATTTGTCGCAGCCTGCCAGCAGCACGGATCCATCGATGCGCTCGGCCTGCATGACGGTTTCCACGGAGTCTGCGATGACCTCGCGGGACACGAGGGAGAAGTGCATGCCCTCATGTCCCATGGAGATGCCGTCCGAGACCGAGATGGTGCCGAACTGCATGGGGAAACCGCCGCCGGCGTGGACGCCTTCCTTGGCGCCCTGGGCAAGCCGGTTAAGGGAGAGGTTGCAGGGAGTGATTTCGTTCCACGAGCTCGCGACACCGACCTGGGGCTTCGCGAAGTCGTCGTCCCCCATGCCGACCGCCCGGAACATGCCACGTGCCGGTGCAGCGTGGATTCCGTCGGTTACGACCCGGCTACGGGGTTTGATGTCAGGCTTGTTGTCGGTTGCGATGGTGGTCTCACTCATAGGGGAAAGTCTATGGCTCTGACGGAGGCCGGAAGGACCGCGCAAGGCGGGCAAAGCCGAAAATCCGGATTATTTCTGCCAGATAGTGGACTGGAATCTCATATTTTGAGACGCAAACACCTTCCGGGGTATTCCAGGTGTGGCCCGCCTCACCCCTGCCTGTACCGCTGCCCCGCTTCCGGCGTGCGAAAACCTAGACAGCGTTAGGCACCCGACGTAGCGTCGGGGGCAGGACACCTTGCCTCCTGACTGAAGGGTTAGCCATGGATACGTTTTTCTGGGTCATTCTGATTGTTGTGGCCGTCGGCATCGTGTGGTGGTTGCTGAACCGCAGCAATTCGACGAAGTCGCAGCACGAGCCGACCGTGACGAATGCTCCCCGCAGCGACGGCGCACTGTCCTCAGGCGGGGCCGCTCCTTCCGCTGAGGCGGCAGGCACCACGGGGATCGCCACTGCGGCCGGCTTCGGCCGGCCTGCCGAGCCCGCGGCACCCACTACCGCTGACGAACCGGCCCCGGCACCGGTGGAAGAAACGCCGCGGCGGGAGCGGTCGGGGGCCGGGTCCAGCGCGGCAACGCCGGCCGGTGCGGATGCCTCTCATGGCAGCGCCGGCGGGACATCCCACGACGAGCGGCGGCACCAGGACCAGGCCGAATGGGAAACCCAGTGGTCCGAAGCAGGCGGGTCCACCTCCGCCCGCGCCGGTTCAGCAGCGGCATCGCATACCACCCCCGAAGCAGTGGCTCCGGCAGCGCCTCACGGCGCGACGGAACAGTCCGCCGCGGAACCTGCCCGGCCCGTCCACCATCCCGAGTACACGGAACCGCATGCGCCGACCCTTCCGGGCGCCGAAACCGCCGCAGTTGAAGAAGCGGACGACGCCGGCACCCCGGCAGCAGCCCGGACAGGCGCCAGCGGAACCCCCTCCCCCGCCACGCAGGGAACTGCCACACAGGGAACCGCGGCGGCAGGGACGACCCCCGCGGCAACAGGCCCCGCCGTTCCGGCCGGTGCGGCGGAAGCCGAGACCCTGGACCGGGCACAGTCCTCTGCCTTGGTGGAAACAGGGGCCGACCACGACGTGCAGGACCGGGGTCCCGGGGAAGACACCGGGGCCGGATACCAGCCGGAAGCCGCCGGGCACCTCGCCGCAGCCGAACCCTACGGTGCCGGCTCCGCCGCAGCAGGGCCGGACGGCGCCGGACCTGCCGGGTTCGAGGTCAAGGGCGACGCCGGCGCGATGGTCTATTACGAGGAAGGGCACCCGGACTTCGCGGAAACCAGGGCTGACGTCTGGTTTGAATCGGCGGCGCATGCGGAAGCCGCGGGTTTCCGGGCGCCCCGCCGCAAGCGCCTTTAGCAGCCACCCCGGCCGGCTGTGGCCCAACTCACAGGAACCCGCCGGCCGGCTCTGCAGGATCAGGACGTCTTTTCCGGCAGGCAGTGACGCGCAAAACCCCCGGAAACCCTTGATTTTCCGGGGGTTTTGCCAGCCCGAACGCGACCCGCCCCTCGAAGCGGGGCCCGATTTCACATGCACCAAAAGTTCGTGTAGAGTTTCATGTCGTTGCGGAGGTCAACGGGAAAGAAAAAGCCCGAATGACTGAAACAAACAAGATGCACCTCTAGCTCAATTGGCAGAGCAATTGACTCTTAATCAATGGGTTCCGGGTTCAAGTCCCGGGGGGGTGCACCACTGGGAAAACAGCCTCCGGCTTGCGGAAACGCGGGCCGGGGGCTGTTTTGTTTTTATGCCGCGTTTGTTTTTATGCCGCGGATACGGGGTGGCAGCGCCGCGCCGTACCCGCCCGGCAACGGTGGTTACAGCGCCCACAAAAAAGGCGTGACTGCAGCTTCTGCTGAAACTGCGGTCACGCCCCGTTTGTCCGGACCGGCCGGCGGCAGGAACTGCCTAGGGCGGTTCTCCACGAGGGCCGCGGCGTTGCTGGGCACGGTGCCGAACTGGCTGGCGAGTTCCCGGACCACGGCCTTGAGCTCCTGCCGTAGTACTTCAGGGTCGATCGACGCGGAGGCAAGGACGGAACGCTCCATCTCGACGGCAGCCGCAACCGCTTCCTTGCCCCGTTCGGTGAGTGACACCACGTGGCTCCTGCGGTCCGACGTGCTGCGAACCCGCACGATGTGCCCGTGCGACTCAAGCCGGCTGAGGGTTTTGCCCATGGTTTGTGCCTGTACACGCACAAACTGGGCAAGCTGTGCCTGGGTCATGGGTCCCTGGGCAGCCAAAACCTCAATGGCTATGACTCCGGCATGCGTGAGACCGATGGCACCAAGTTTTTCGTTCCATGAGTGTTCTACGAGGCGCGCAGCAGTGGACAAGAGGCGTCCCGTGGGCCAGTGCTCCATATCAGGCATAGCAGCAAGTATAGCCAAGTGCCGATTAGCACCGGCCCCTCCCCCTTACTAGGCTGTTGTGTCCCGCCTGCAACTAGGAGAAAAACAATGGCTGACAGACTCGTGATTGGCGACAAAGCCCCCGCATTTACCCTCAAGGACTCATCCGGCCAGGACGTCAGCCTGTCCCCGGGCAACGGCCGGCACACCATCGTCTACTTCTACCCGGCCGCTTCCACGCCGGGCTGCACCAAGGAGGCCTGCGACTTCCGTGACAGCCTGTCGTCCCTGCAGTCGGCCGGGTACGACGTTGTGGGAATTTCGCCGGACCCGGTGGAAAAGCTGGCCAAGTTCGCCGCCAAGGAGGAACTGACTTTTCCTTTGCTCGCCGATGAGGACCACGCGGTGGCCGAGGCCTACGGCGCCTGGGGCGAAAAGAAGAACTATGGAAAGACGTACGAGGGCCTGATCCGCTCCACCATCGTGGTGGACCCCGACGGCCAGGTTCTGCTTGCCCAGTACAACGTCCGCGCAACCGGCCACGTCGCCAAACTGCGCCGCGACCTGAAGCTGGACGCCTGACCTGTCGCGGCCTGGCATGGCCACGCCGCGGGCGACGCTACAATGAAAACTGGCATCCGCCGTCGTACGCATTGCCGGTACTGCTTTGAGGTACCGGTTTTACGCACCTCGGCATGACGCCACGCGCGAGTGGTGAAATTGGCAGACACGCAGGATTTAGGTTCCTGTGCCTTCGGGCGTGGGGGTTCAAGTCCCCCCTTGCGCACATCACATCAGGAGATCCCCCGGCCGGGGTGCAGTTCATCCGGCAGCGGGGATCTTCTGCCTTAACAGGGCCAACACCCCCTTCACCTGCGCGTTCGCTGCGGCCGGATTTCTTCCGCCGCCGAAAAAACTTCCTGGATCCACCCATCCGGTCCTGTCCACCGGCCGAATAGCCAATGAGACACCAGCCTGGGCAGGTGCTTACAAAGCCAGACCTGATAGACGCCGCGGACAGTCCGTCTGCGGCGAGCAGAAGCCATGATCCAAGGAGAACTGAAATGCAGACAATCACGCGCACAACCTTCAGCGTCGCAGGCGTTGCCGCTGCAGCATTGCTGGGCCTGACCGCCTGTGGCGGGACCGGCAGCACCTCGGGGTCTTCCGCCGCGGCTGAAAGCCCGTCCGCGGCAGCCTCCAGCATGGCCGCCTCCCCGTCGGCAAGCCCGTCCGCCGCTGCCATGGATCCCGCAGCAAACCTGGTGGGCCCGGGTTGCGCCGGCTACGCCGAGCAGGTTCCCACCGGCGCCGGCTCGGTTGAAGGCATGGCCCTCGATCCCGTGGCAGTTGCCGCCTCGAACAACCCCATCCTGACCACCCTGACCGCGGCCGTTTCCGGGAAGCTGAACCCCAAGGTTGACCTGGTGGAGACGCTTAACGGCGGCGAGTTCACGGTCTTCGCCCCGGTGGACGAGGCCTTCGCCAAGATCGACCCGGCCACCATCGAAACGCTGAAGACCGACGACGCACTCCTGAGCAAGATCCTCACCTACCACGTTGTCCCCGGCCAGATCACGCCCGACATGATCGCCGGCACCCACGCAACTGTCCAGGGCGGCTCCGTCACCGTGAGCGGCAGCGGCGACGCGCTCAAGGTTGATGACGCCAACGTGATCTGCGGCGGCGTCAAGACCAAGAACGCCACCGTCTACCTCATCGACTCTGTGCTGATGCCCAAGTAGGCAGCAGGCACTACCGCACTGCGAACCATCCGGACGCCGGGCCCCGCCAACCGCGGAGCCCGGCGCCGGCGCTTAAACGGCGGCGGCATGTGGGGGACAACAGCGGTGCCGGCACCGGCAGCACCGTCAATTAGACTGGCCTTTCCGGCCCGCAGGTAGCGGAGCCGGCAATATCCAGAGGTGATCCACGAGTGCCCAGCAGTCCATCGCGGCGGACGGTCCTGACGGCCGGCGCCGCCCTCCTGGCACTGGGTGCAACCTCGTGCACGGCAGCTCCGGCCCCTTCGCCGTCGTCCGGTTCACCCAGCGCCACCACCCCACCCGAACCCACGGCCACCTTCAACTTCGGCACCGCGGCACAGCCCCTGGGACTTGACCCGGCACTGTCCAGCGACGTCGAGTCACAGCGGATCACCCGGCAGATCCTTGAGGGGCTGGTGGGCGTGGACCAGACCACGGGCAAGCCCACACCGTTGCTGGCCACGGAATGGAGCGAGTCCAACGAGGGCCGCTCCTATACCTTCACGCTGCGCAAGGGAGTGGTCTTCCAGGACGGCACACCCTTCAACGCGGACGCCGTCTGCGTGAACTTCAACCGGTGGTTCGCCTTCTCCGCGGAGCTGCGCCGGCAGGCCCCGGGAAGCTCGTTCAAGGGAGTCTTCAAGGCACACTCGGATGAGCCGGACCTGTCCATCTTCAAGAGCTGCACGGCCCTGTCCGAGCACACGGTACGGATCGACCTGACCCAGCGGTTCACCGCGTTCCTCCAGGCGCTCACCCTTCCCGCGTTCGCCATGGCGTCACCTGCCGCACTCGCTGCCGGCACCGCAGACGTCCTGGACCAGGACCGCGGTGGTCCCCCGCTGTCCGCCTTTGCCACCAGTCCCGTGGGTACAGGTCCTTTCAGCCTCGCGTCCTGGGACGCGGAAAGTGTCACCCTGGTGACCAACAAGGCGTACTGGGGCGAGCGGGGCCAGATTGCCACCATCAATTTCCTGGCCTACAACCATCCGCAGCTCCGGCTCCAGGCCCTGCTCGACGGCAAAATCGACGGCTACGATGCCGTGACCGTCGGCAACTTCGACCAACTGGTCAAGCGTGGAAAGCAGATCGTCCAGCGGGACCCGTTCTCGGTGATGTACGTGGGCATCAACCAGGAGGTGCCGGTCCTGCAGAATTTGAAGGTCCGGCAGGCCATCGAGATGGCGATCGACAAGGAAACCCTGATCCGGAAGTTCTTCATCGACAACACGGCAAAGGCAACCCAGTTTGTCCCGCCGAAGATCAGCGGCTTCAACAACGATGCCCCGGAACTGGGCCATGACCTGGCAAAAGCCAAGGAGTACCTCAAGGAAGCCGGTTACGCGGGCGAGGAACTGAAGTTCTACTACCCGCTGAACGTCACGCGGCCGTACCTGCCCACCCCTGAGAAGGTGTACGCCGAGCTCAGCCGGCAGCTCACCGCGGCGGGCTTCAATGTCCGGCCGGTCCCGGTGGAATGGTCCGAAGGCTACCTCCAGAAGGTCCAGTCACCTGGCGACCACGCGCTCCACCTCCTCGGCTGGAACGGCTCCTACTCCGATGCCGACAACTTCGTGGGTCCCCTGTTCGGGGAGAAGAACGGCGAGTTCGGCTACCAGGATCCGCAGGTCTTCTCCAAGATCAACCGCGCCCGTGGCCTGCCGGAAGGACAGGAGCGGGATGAGCAATATCACACCATCAACGCCCAGATCGCTGCCACCGTACCGGCCGTTCCGATCGCCTTCCCCATCTCTGCACTGGCCCTCTCCGACCGGGTGGTGGGCTACCCGGCCTCGCCAGTCTTAATGAAGTTTTCACGAAGGTGCAACTAAAGCCTTGACGGGCGGAGCCAATTTCAGTATGTCGGCTGCCCGGGGATATTCTGTGACAGCCAGAGCCGCTGCAATCGGAGACTGATCGTGACCTTCATTTCCAAGACCCCGCATGCCGACGTCGTCCTGATTGGCGGCGGCATCATGAGCGCCACGCTGGGGGCATTTCTCAAGCAGCTGGAGCCGAACTGGACCATCTCCCTGTTCGAGCGGCTGGACCAGCCCGGGCTTGAAAGCTCGGGCCCGTGGAACAACGCAGGAACCGGCCATGCCGCCCTCTGCGAACTCAACTACTCCCCTGCAGCCAAAGACGGCTCAGTAAACCCCGCCAAGGCACTGCTCATCAACGAGCAGTTCCAGCTCTCCCGGCAGTTCTGGTCCCACCTGGTGGACCGGAACCTCATCGGTTCGCCCAAGGGCTTCATCAACACCGTGCCGCACATGAGCTTCGTGATCGGCGAGGACCACACCCGCTTCCTGAAGACCCGGTATGAGGCACTGAAGCCGCACACCCTGTTCCGGAGCATGGAGTACTCGGAGGACCAGGCGCAGATCGCCAAGTGGGCTCCGCTGATCGTCAAGGGACGCGACCCGAAGCAGCGTGTTGCCGCCACGCGTGCCGCCGAAGGCACCGACGTCGACTTCGGGGCACTGACCCGCGAGCTGACAACGTACCTGGGGAACAACGGCGTCGAAATCAACTACGGCCACGACGTCACGGGGATTTCCCGCGCGTCCGACGGCGGCTGGGACCTCTCGCTGAAGTACCCGAAGTCCGGCGAACACGGCAAGATCCATGCCAAGTTCGTCTTCGTCGGTGCCGGGGGCGGCGCCCTCCACCTGCTCCAGGCTTCCGGCATCCCGGAAAGCAAGGGCTACGGCGGGTTCCCCGTGTCCGGCCAGTTCTTCCGCTGCACCGACGAAACCATCGCGGCCCAGCACAGCGCCAAGGTGTACGGCCAGGCGTCGGTGGGCGCTCCGCCCATGTCCGTCCCGCACCTGGACACCCGCTACGTGGACGGCAAGCGTTCACTGCTGTTCGGCCCCTACGCCGGGTTCTCCACCAACTTCCTCAAGAACGGCTCCTACCTGGACCTGCCGCTGTCCATCCGCCCGTCCAACATCATTCCGATGCTTGCCGTGGCCAAGGACAACATGGACCTCACCGCCTACCTGATCAAGGAAGTGGCCAAGCGGCACGGGGACAAGGTGGAGGCGCTGCGTGAGTACTACCCCGAGGCCAAGGATGGCGACTGGGAACTGATTACCGCCGGCCAGCGTGTACAGATCATCAAGAAAGACCCCAACAAGGGCGGTGTCCTGCAATTCGGTACTGAAGTGATCGCCGGCCGTGATGGCTCCATCGGCGCGCTCCTCGGCGCGTCCCCCGGAGCTTCGACCGCCGTTCCCATCATGATCGAACTGCTGCAGAAGACGTTCCCGAAGAACTTCAAGGGCTGGCAGTCGAAGCTCAAGGACATGATGCCCGGCTACGGGGTGAAGCTGGATGAGAATCCGGACCTCGCCGTCGAGCTGGAGCAGGCGACCGCCAAGTCACTGCAGCTGGAGAGCGTTTCCGCCGGCCGCTGACCCGGCCGGGGCCACCGGCCGGCACCAGCCGGAACGCACCAGTTCCCCTACCCTCCAGGAGTGCATGCGATGTTCCGGCTGGCCCACCTCTCCCTGGCGAACCGGGCGCTGATCGCACTGATCACCGTCTTTGCGTCCGTCTTCGGCGTGATCACCATGACCTCGCTGAAGCAGGAGCTCATTCCTTCCATTGAGTTCCCGCGGATCACGGTGCTCACCGCCATGCCCGGAGCCTCTCCGGAGGTCGTGGACAAGCAGGTGAGCGGGCCGCTGGAGACGGCGCTCAACGGGGTGGAGGGGCTTGAGTCCACCTCCTCCACCTCGCGGAACGGGGTTTCGCAGATCACCCTGGTCTTCACTTATGGCTCCAACCTGGACCGCGCCCGCGCCCAGATTGACCGCGCCATCTCCAACGCCAAGAGGACGCTGCCGGAGGACGTCCAGCCGCAGGCCATCGCCGGCAGCATCAGCGACTTCCCGATCGTCTTCCTGGCCGTGTCCTCGGACAAGCCGCTCAGCGAACTCAATGCCGACCTTCAGCGCCTGAGCGTGCCGAGGCTGCAGAAGATCGACGGCGTCCGGGGAGCCGACGTCACCGGCGGGGCCACCCAGCACATCGAGATCCTTCCGCGCCCTGAGGCCATGGCGGCCGCGGGTCCAGCATCACCTCCATCCGGGACGCGCTCGCAAACAACGGTGCACTGGTGCCGGCCGGAACCCTGGAGGAAGAGGGCAAGACGCTGTCCTTGCAGATCGGCAGCCCGGTGGACTCGCTCGACGCCATCAAGGCCCTCCCGCTGTCCGGGGCAAAGAATGCCCGCCACCGTCGGCTCCGTGGCGGACGTGTCGCTGCAGGACGATGAACGCACGTCGATCACCCGCACCAACGGGGAGGAAACCCTTGCGGTGTCCGTCACCAAGAAGCCCGAGGGTGACACTGTGGCCATCTCCCACGCCGTGCGGGACATGCTGGGCGACCTGGAAACCGAACTGGGTTCCGGCGCGAAGTTCACGCCGGTCTTCGACCAGGCACCCTTCATCGAAAAGTCCATCAAGGACCTGACCACGGAGGGCCTGCTGGGACTGGGCTTCGCCGTGGCCGTCATCCTGGTCTTCCTGATGTCCACCCGTTCCACCCTGGTGACCGCCGTTTCCATCCCGCTGTCCCTGCTGATCACCTTCATCGGGCTCTCGGCCACCAACTACTCGCTGAACATCCTGACGCTCGGCGCGCTGACCATCGCCATCGGCCGGGTAGTGGATGACTCGATCGTCGTCATCGAAAACATCAAGCGGCACCTCACGTACGGGGAGGAGAAGGTCACCGCCATCCTCACCGCCATCCGGGAGGTTGCCGGTGCCATCACCGCTTCCACCCTGACCACGGTTGCCGTGTTCCTGCCCATTGCCTTCGTTGGTGAACTGGCGGGCGAGCTGTTCCGGCCCTTCGCCCTGACTGTCACCATGGCGTTGCTGGCCTCGCTGCTGGTCTCACTGACAATCGTTCCGGTGCTGGCCTACTGGTTCCTCCGGAACAAGGGCGCGGTGCCCGGCGGACTGCAGGCGGATTCCGCCGCGGCGCGGGCCTTCGCCGCCGAGGCCCGGGCGAAGGCGCTGGAAGCCGAGCAGCGCAGCCGGCTGCAGCGGGGCTACCTGCCCATCCTGACCTCGACGCAGAAGCACCCCGTCATCACGTTGGTGGCAGCAGTACTGGTGCTGGGCGCGACCGCCGCCATGGCTCCCCTGCTGGCCACCAACCTCCTGGGCAATTCCGGCCAGAACAGCATGACCGTCCGCCAGGTGCTCCCCGCCGGAACCAGCCTGGCGGACACCAGCGCGGCTGCCGTCCGGCTGGAGGAGGTGCTCCGCGGCATCGACGGCATCAAGGACGTCCAGGTGACATCAGGCAACGCACAGGCCGGGTTCGCCGCCCTCGTCTCCACCGGCTCCTCGAATTCCACCTTCACCGTGGTCACCGACGAAAAGGCGGACCAGGTGGAACTGCAGGACACCGTGCGTTCCGAACTGGCCAAAGTGCCGGATTCCGGGAAGGTATCGGTGGGAACGCAGCAGGGCGGCTTCGGCACATCCTCCACCGTGGACATCACCCTCAAGGCTGCCAGCACCGCCGACCTGCAGGAAGCGAGCGACACAATGGTTGCGGCCATGGCCGGTGTCCCGGGCAGCAGTGAGGTGGAAACCAACCTGGCAGCCACCCAGCCCGTCGTGCAGGTGAAGGTGGACCGGGCCAAGGCTGTGGCGGCGGGCCTCAACGAGGAACAGGTTGCCGGGGTCCTCGCATCCACCATCAGCCCCATCCCGGCAGGCGAAGTCCGGATCGACACCGACGACTTCCCGGTGCAGATCGGCAAGGGAACCCGGTTCACCAGCATCGACGCCGTGCGGAACATCCCGCTGCCCGCAGCCGCCGGCCCGGTGACGCTGGGCACCATCGCCTCCGTGGAACAGGTAGACGTTCCGGTCTCCATCACTGCCATCAACGGGCAGCGGACCGCACGGGTCTCCGTCACGCCGTCGGGCTCCAACCTTGGTGCGGTCAGCGCCGAAGTCCAGAAGCGGCTGGCTGACGTGCAGCTCCCGCCGGGGGTGACCGCAGAAATCGGCGGCGCAACCACGCAGCAGGCGGAATCGTTCCGGCAGCTTGGCCTGGCCCTGCTGGCGGCCATCGCCATCGTCTACGTGATCATGGTGGCCACCTTCAAATCCCTGGTCCAGCCGCTGATCCTGCTGGTCTCCGTTCCGTTCGCGGCCACCGGGGCCGTGGCCCTGCTGCTGGTGACAGGCGTCCCGCTTGGCCTCCCGTCCCTGATCGGCATGCTCATGCTGGTGGGCATCGTGGTCACCAACGCCATCGTGCTGATCGACCTCATCAACCAGTACCGGCAGCCACGTGACGGACGGCCGGGGATGAACGTTGCGGACGCCATCACGCACGGGGCCCGCCAGCGGCTCCGGCCCATCCTGATGACGGCACTGGCAACGGTCTTCGCCCTTACCCCCATGGCAATGGGGCTCACGGGCGGCGGGGGATTCATTTCGCAGCCGCTGGCCGTGGTGGTGATCGGCGGGCTCGTCTCCTCAACGGCCCTGACGCTCGTCCTGGTCCCGGTGCTGTACCGGCTGGTGGAGGGCCGGCGCGAGAAGAAGGCGCTGCTCCGGGAACTCCAGGAACGCCCCGAGTTCGCTGCCGCCACCGACGTGGATGAGGAATTCGACGACTGGACCACGGGCATGGTGCCCAAGGTCAGCGGCCGCCGTGCCGCCCAGGGAAGCCCGGAGTAAAACAGGGAATATTCGCCGCCCGGCTGCGTTGTACCCGACGATAGATGCAAATGCATCTAAATTGGTTTACACTTGAACCAAGCTCGCAACTCCAGAGGAAAGGGCACATCATGCAGATCGGCGTCTTCAGCGTCAGCGACATCACCACGGATCCCACCACGGGCCGCACTCCCACCGAGAACGAGCGGATCAAGGCCTCTGTTGCCATCGCCAAAAAGGTCGAAGAGATCGGGATGGACGTCTATGCGCTGGGCGAGCACCATAACCGGCCGTTCTTCTCCTCCTCCCCCACCACCACGCTCGCCTACATCGCGGCTCAGACCGAGCGGATCATCCTGTCAACGGCCACCACGCTGATCACCACGAACGACCCCGTGAAGATCGCCGAGGACTTCGCGATGCTCCAGCATCTTGCCGACGGGCGCGTGGACCTGGTCCTTGGCCGCGGCAACACCGCACCGGTGTACCCCTGGTTCGGCAAGAACATCCAGGACGGCGTGGAGCTGGCCATTGAGAACTACAGCCTGCTGCGCCGGCTGTGGGACGAGGACACCGTGAACTGGTCCGGAAAGTTCCGCACCCCGCTGCAGAACTTCACCTCCACGCCCCGCCCGCTCGACGGCGTCGCCCCCTTCGTCTGGCACGGCTCCATCCGCACGCCGCAGATCGCCGAAGTGGCCGCGTACTACGGTGACGGCTTCTTCGCCAACAACATCTTCTGGCCCAAGGAGCACTACCAGCAGCTGATCGGCCTCTACCGCGAGCGCTACGAGCACTACGGCCACGGCAAGGCGGACCAGGCGATCGTTGGCCTGGGCGGCCAGTTCTTCATGCGGAAGAACTCCCAGGACGCCGTCCGGGAATTCCGGCCCTACTTCGACAACGCCCCCGTCTACGGGCACGGGCCGTCGCTGGAGGATTTCACCGCGCAAACGCCCCTTACGGTGGGCAGCCCGCAGGAAGTCATTGAAAAGACCCTGACCTTCCGCGAGCACTTCGGCGACTACCAGCGGCAGCTGTTCCTCATTGACCACGCCGGCCTTCCGCTGAAGACGGTGCTGGAGCAGCTGGACCTGTTCGGCGAGGAAGTCCTTCCGGTGCTGCGCAAGGAGTACGCCGCGCGCAAACCCGCCCACGTTCCAGAGCCGCCCACCCATGCAGGCCGCGTGGCCACGCTGCTGGCTGCCCAGGACGCTGCAAAGACCCCGGCGGAGGCGTAATGGCTGCCGGAGGACCGGAATCGCCCGTCCGCCTCGCGGCGGAGACCTGGGAGTCGCTGTTCCGGGCCCAGGTGGCTGTGATGCGGAAACTGCAGTCGGGCCCGGCTTTCCGGAAGCTGGCGGTAAACGAGTACGACGTCCTGTTCACGCTGTCCCGCTGCCCTTCCGGCTGGCTGCGGCTCAACGAGCTCAATGACAACGTCCTGCTGAGCCAGTCCAGCCTGAGCCGGCTGGTGGAGCGGCTGGAGAAGCGCGGGCTGGTGGCACGGATGCCGGCCCCGGAGGACGGCCGCGGCATCCTGATCCAGCTCACCGATGAAGGCCGGGAGCTCCAAAAGGAGATTGGCCGTGAGCACGTCCGCGACATTTCCGCGCTGGTGGGCCCGGCCCTGACGCCCGCGGAGCAGAAGGAGCTCCGCCGGCTGACGGAGAAGCTCCGGGATTCCCTGGGGAAACGCTAGCCCAGCTGCACCAGCCGGTCGGCGTCCTCAACCGGCAGGTCCCCGTTGACGACGGCGGTGACCTTCAGCTGGTTGAGGACCAGGCTGCCGCCCACCGTGGAGAGGAAGGCGGTATCTGAGGAGTCCCGCCCGGCGGTGATGCGCAGCATCGACTCGCGCGGGGCGAGCCCCGTGGGGTCGATGACGTGCCAGGCGCCGTCCACGTAGGCCTCCGCCACGGCGTGGAAGTCCATGGGGTTGAGCCCGGGGGCATAGACCGCCGCCAGGCGGGCCGGAATGTCCTTGGACCGCAGCAGGGCGATGGCGAGGTGCGCGAAGTCCCGGCACACGCCGCGCCTGCTGAGCAGCGTTTCCACGGCGCCGTCGGTGCCGCGGGATGAGCCGCTGAGGTAGCGGAGCTCGCCGTGGACCCAATTGCGCACCGCGTGCAGCAGCCCGGTTCCGGAGACGCTGTCGAACTCGGCATAGGCGGTGGGCAGCAGCCGGTCCGACTCCGCATACCGGCTGGGACGGACGTAGCGGATGCGGTCGGCGAGGCCGGTGTCCTCCGGCTCCCCCCGCCCGGCCACGGTGGCCGCATACTCCACCGTGACGTCGGAGGGTTCGCTGAACTCCATGTAGTGGAACCTGCCGCCGTGGTGGTCGCCGATTTCGGTCAGCGCCACCTCCTCGCCGCCGGCCTTGACGGACAGGGACTCCTTGAAGGAGGAGTAGCCGCTGTTCCGCGCCACTGCGATGGCCATGGCCACCTTGGTGTTGGCTGCGGTGCGGAAGGCCACGCGTGCGGAAACAGAGCGTTCCATGAATCTCCGGGGGGTGTCGGCGTCGGAAGGAAAGCCCCCGCCATACCCGCTCCTGTGGGAGCCGGCAGCGGGACTAGTTTTTGATCTCCAGAGACATTAGCATCCGCTGCACGTTGGCGAAGTCCGCGCTTCCCTCCACATACTCAGCCGCCTGGCCGAGGGTGTCGAACGCCTTGGCGGGGGCTACCCTCTCGTCCGGCGCGAACGCCTTCAGGGACACCAGGTCGCCGAAGGACCAGTCCCCTTGCCCGCCGGTCCGCGGACCACGTTCCGGAGTTCGCACGCCTGTTGCCGGCGCCGCCCACCACGTTGGTGATGCCGTAGGACCCGAAGAACCTGTACCCCTGGATCACCCGGAACACCATCCGCGGCGGGATGGTCCCCTCGCCGCCCGCGGCCGCCACGTCCACCGGCAGGCTGCTGATCACGGTGTACGGTTTGCGGACGCTTTCGGGGCAGTCAGCGGCCGACGGCGGCAGTCCGGTCCGCAGGGCTGCCATGAACGTACCGTCGGGCTTCTTGACCTCAATCTTCAGCGCACCGGGCAGGGTCCCCTCATCAGGAGTTACGGACTGGGCGATCCACTCCTGCGGCAGTTCGAAACTCACGGTCTTCGCGGGATCGGAGAACGTCTTCCAGGCGGCGGCCGTGGCGGCAGGTGACGGTCCGGCGGTGGCAATGGCGGAAGCCCCGTCCGTGGCCGGGGCCGGTGACGCGCCGGAACCGGCACTTGGGCCGGCAGGTGACGGCGTCGCGTCAGGCTGCGCCGTCCAACCGGGACCGCTGTCCTGCGGCCCGGAGCATCCAGGCACGGCCAACGCAGCAGCCAGCAGGAAAACGGCGGACAGGACGGGAACCGGTGCCTTGCCTCTCATGGAGCCAGCCTAGCCGCGCTTCCCTGCTTGCCACGGCGGGCGACGGGGTGTTTCCTGCCGGCCCCTCCCGTCCGGATCCCAGCCGCCGGACCGGGCGTGCCCGGTGGGCGTGTCGCCGTCGAACCTGCATACCTGTCACGGGGGCTAGGCTGGGGACTATGGCGGAACAGCACGGCACGGCCGAAGAAAACCCCGCGGACATCTCCGCCGTCGACATCGCGGACTGGCGGCTCCGGACCTTTGCCCTGTACGAAAACGTCCGGAAGATCTCCGCCGAAAGTCCGGCGGAGGCGCATTCCTACTGGCGGCACCAGCGGGACCTGATGTTTGCCACGCACCCGGCCTCGGCACTCACTGCCGAGGGCAAGGCGCTGTTCTCCGGCCTCAAAACGGCCGACTATGACCCCATCTACCGCTTCCACGTGCCGCTGACCAAGGAGGGTGCCGGCCGGGAGATGGCGGTGGACACCGGGACCGACGGCGTGGTCCACTTCATCCGGCTGGGCACCTTTGACCTGCCGGAGATGGGGCAGCTTGCCGTGTGGAAACTGCATGGGTACGGCGGCGGCATCTTCGTGCCGTTCAGGGATGCGACGGCGGGCCAGCCGGGCGGCAGCTACGGTGGCGGACGGTACCTCCTGGACACCATCAAGGGCGCCTTCCACGGTGTCCAGGGCACCGGCGCCGATGCCACGTTCGTCCTGGACTTCAACTTTGCCTACAACCCGTCCTGCGCCTACAACGAGGCGTGGGCGTGCCCCCTGCCGGGCCCGGCCAACCGTCTGGCCGTGGATATCCCGGTGGGCGAGCTGTACTGACGCCCGCCTAAGCCGTGGCGTCGTCGCGCCGTCAAACAATGCTGCCGGCGCCCATGGCCAGCGATCAGCGACCAGCGCCGTCAGCCCGTGCGTTCAGCCGGCGCCGTCAGCCTGCGCCCAGGGCCCTGACGCTGGTGACGGCGGAACCCACGGCGGCGGCCGCAGCGGCCAGGTCCTCCGCGGTGACGGAGGAATCGAAGCTGAACCGGACCGCCGTCTGGGCAACCTCGGCGGGAATCCCCAGGGCCGTCAGCACCGGCGACGGCGCATCCGATCCGGCTGCACACGCCGATCCGCTGGAACACACCACGCCCTGGCGTTCCAGTTCCAGCAGCACGGACTCGCCGCTGGTGCCGGGGAAGCAGAAGGACGCCACGGACGGGAGGCGGTCCGTGGGGTGGCCGGTGAGGACGGCTCCGGGACGGCCGACAACACTGCACTGACGAAGTTGTCCCGTAGCGCCGTGACCCTCGCCTGCTGGTCCTGCTGGCGTGCCTGGGAGAGTGCCAGCGCGGTGGCCAGGCCGACGGCGCCGGCAACGTTCTCGGTGCCGGACCGCCGGCCCCGTTCCTGCCCGCCCCCGTGGATGAGCGGTTCCATCCTTGTCCGGCTCCGGACATAGAGCACGCCACAGCCTTTGGGCGCCCCCAGTTTGTGGCCGGAGATGCTCAGTGCGTCCACGCCGAGGGCCTTGGTGTCCAGGGCCAGCCAGCCTGCCGCCTGCACGGCGTCGGTGTGGAAGGGGATTCCGCGCTCCCTGGCCAGGGCGTCCAGCTCCGTGATCGGCTGGACGGTGCCCACCTCATTGTTGGCGTACATCACGCTGACCAGCGCCGTCTCCGGCCGGAGGACGTCCCCGAGCGACTTGGGCGTCACCTGTCCATAGCTGTCCACCGGCACCACGTCCACACTGAAGCCGTGGAAGCGTTCCAGGTAGCGGGCGGATTCCTCCACCGCCGGGTGTTCGACGGCGCTGATCACCACCCGGTTCACGGCAGGGTCCGCGGCCTGCCGGGCCAGGGCGATGCCCTTCACGGCCAGGTTGTCAGCTTCGGTCCCTCCCGACGTGAAGGTCACTTCGCCCGGCCGGCAGCCCAGTGCGGCGGCCACGGAGGCCCGGGCGTCAGCCAGTGCCCGCGCGGCGGACTCCCCCAGCGTGTGGTGGCTGGAGGGGTTTCCGAATTCTCCGGTGAGGTAGGGCCACATGGCCTCGAGCACCTCACGGCGGACGGGGGTGGTGGCGGCGGCATCCAGGAAAATCACAGTGTGCTCACCCGACGGTCAGTTCCACGTCCAGGCCGAGGTCGAGGGCAGCCACTGTGTGCGTCAGGGCGCCGACGGAGATGACATCCACGCCGGTGGCGGCGATTTCCGCAACCGTGTGGATGTTGACGTTCCCGCTCGCTTCCACCCGGGCCCGTCCCGCCACCAGGGCAACCCCTGCGGCCAGCTCTTCGGTGCTGAAGTTGTCCAGCATGATGGTGTCCACGCCTGCCGCCAGGACCGGTTCAATCTGGTCCATCCGGTCCACTTCCACTTCGAAGTGCGTGGTGTGCCCCAGCTGCGCCCTGGCTTCGAGCAGCAGTTCCGTGAGCCTGGCCGGGTCCCCGCCGGTCATCACCGCCAGGTGGTTGTCCTTGGCCAGCACTGCGTCGGAGAGGCTGTAGCGGTGGTTGGCCCCGCCGCCGCAGCGCACGGCAAAGCGCTCCAGGATCCGCAGGCCCGGGGTGGTTTTCCGGGTGTCGGTGATCCGCGCCCGCGTGCCCCGGGTCAGCTGCACGAACTCGGCGGTCCGGGTGGCGATGGCGGACATCCGCTGGACCAGGTTGAGTGCAACCCGCTCGGCGAGCAGCACGGACCTGGCGGGGCCGCTGACCCGGGCGAGGTGGGTGCCGGCGTCGAACGTTTCCCCGTCCGCCACCAGCAGTTCGACGCTGATGCCCGGATCCACCAGCTGCATCGCATCGCGGAACACGGTGGCCCCGCTGAGGACACCTGGCACACGGGCGTTCAGGACGGCCGTGGCTCGGGCGGCGGCCGGGATCAGCAGCTGCGAGGTGATGTCCCCGGCTGGGGCGTCCTCGGCGTACGCCCGTTCCAGGATTTCCCGGACGGGGCCTGCGGGAAGGGTCAGGCCGGGAGCCCGCCCGGGACGGACGGCCTGGTCGATTACGGAGTGCTCAGTCATGGACAAGGCTCGCTTTCGGAAGTGACATGGTTTCGACGGGTTCGTCGCTGCGGTAGTGGGCACCAAGGGATTCGGAGCGTTCCAGCGCTGCAGCAACCAGCAGCCGGGCCGCCAGCAGCAGGTTCCGGTCCTCATGCGCAGCGACGGCATCAGCAGCACCGGTTGGAACGACGCCGGCCCACCGCTCCAGGGTGCCGGCGGCCTCCCCCAACAGCTCCCCCGACCGCAAAACACCAGCATGCGAAGTCATCAACCGGCGAAGAGCCTCCCGCGAAAAACGAGCATCCCCTCCCCCACTAAACGAGAAACCGGCCCCGCCAGCTGAACCAACCCTCGCGTCTCCCAAGGTGCAGCGTGGCTCGGCGCCTGCCGGTGCTCCGGAAGCGGACGTCAAGGGGAGGCCGGCAGCGGCCGAGACAGTCCGCGGAGGAGCGCCGGCAGGCGCCCCCCAAGAAGCGCCGTCGGGCGAGGCGAGGAAGTCCTCAACAGCGCGGCGGCCGAAGACGAGTCCTTCGAGGAGCGAGTTGCTGGCCAGCCGGTTTGCGCCGTGGACACCGGTGCGGGCGACTTCGCCGGCGGCGTAGAGCCCGGGGATGCTGGTGCGGGCGGAGTGGTCGGTGGCGATGCCGCCCATCCAGTAGTGGGCCGCCGGCGCCACCGGGACAAGTTCGCGGGTCCAGTCGATGCCGGCCTCGCGGGTCTTCCGGGTGAGGGTGGGGAACCGGCGCTCGAGGAACCCTGCGCCGCGCGCCTCCTCGATGACGCGTGCGTCCAGGTAGACGTGGCCGTTCGGGTCGCCGAGTTTGGCCAGGTGGAGGGCGATGCTGCGTGATACGACGTCGCGCGGGGCGAGTTCGGCGTCGGGGTGGTAGGCGCGCATGAAGCGGCGCCCGCCGGCGTCAACCAGGATGGCGCCTTCCCCGCGGACCGCTTCGGAGATCAGCAGCGGCCCGGCCGGGGCGGCAGACCGGTCAGCGGCCGTGTCCACCATGCAGGTCGGGTGGAACTGGAAGAACTCCAGGTCCGCGGTGGCTGCGCCGGCGCGGACGGCGAGCGCGAGGCCGTCGGCGGTGGCAACGCCGGGGTTGGTGGTCTGGGCGAACAGTTGGCCGGCGCCGCCCGTGGCCAGCAGGACGGCGTCGGCCTCGATGCCGGCTGTCCGGCCGTCCTGAAGATACCCGACGCCGGTGACCCGGCCGCCGTCCTTCAGCAGGGCGGTTGCGTAGGCCCTGGTCAGGACCCGCAGTTTGCCTTCCGCCTGCGCTGCCAGCACGGCACGGATCAGGGCCTCGGCAACCCTGGCGCCGGTGGCATCGCCGCCGGCGTGGAGGATGCGGGGCGCGCTGTGCGCCGCTTCCAGGCCAAGGGCCGGGCCGCCGCCGTTCCCCATGTCAAAGCGCACGCCGAACCGCCGGAGGCCCTCAATGTCCAGCCGCGCTTCGGTGCACATGAGCCGGACGGCCACTTCATCGCAGTGCCCGGCACCGGCCCGGAGTGTGTCGGCGATGTGCGCGGCCACGGTGTCGCCGGGCGCGGGGACCTGGAGCACGGCTGAAATCCCGCCCTGGGCGTACCAGGTGTTGCTTTCGCCCAGCCGGCCCTTGGTCAGCAGGACGGTATCGGCACCGGCGTCGGCCGCCAGCAGGGCGGCGTACAGGCCGGCGATGCCGCTTCCGACGACGACGAGCCGCTGCCGGGCGGGCGCTGCTGAGCTGGTCCCGGACGGGACCGTCCCTCGCTCGAACATGGTGGGGCCTTCGCTACGGCCTGGCCGCGAGCATGCGCTCAAGGGCGGTCCGGGCGTTGGCCTGCACGGCATCGTCCACGGTGATCCTGTTCACCACCCGGCCGGCAACCAGTTCCTCGAGCACCCAGGCGAGGTAGCCCGGGTGGATCCGGTACATGGTTGAGCAGGGGCAGATGACGGGGTCAAGGCAGAAGATGGCGTGCTGCGGGTACTCGGCGGCGAGCCGGTTAACCATGTTGATCTCGGTGCCGATCGCGAAGGTTGTGGGCTCCGTGGCGCCGGCGATGGCTTTCTTGATGAAGTCCGTCGAACCGGCGGAATCGGCGGCGTCAACGACTTCCATGGGGCACTCCGGGTGGACGATCACCTGGACGCCGGGGTAGTCGGCCCGTGCCTTGTCGATCTGGGCGGTGGTGAAGCGCTTGTGGACGGAGCAGAACCCGTGCCACAGGATGACCCGTGAATCCAGGAGCGCCTGCTCACCGTTGCCGCCGAGTTCCTTGCGCGGGTTCCACATGGGCATCTGCTCCAGCGGCACGCCCAGCGCCTTTGCGGTGTTGCGGCCCAGGTGCTGGTCCGGGAAGAACAGCACGCGCTGTGCCCGCTGGAAGGCCCATTCAAGGACTGTCTTAGCGTTGGACGAGGTGCACACGATGCCCCCGTGCTCGCCGCAGAATGCCTTGAGGGCTGCGGAGGAATTCATGTAGGTGACGGGAATCACCGGAACCCGGCCGTCGGCGTCGGGCTCGGTGCCGAAGATTTCCTCCAGCTGTTCCCAGCACTCGGCGACGGAGTCTGCGTCGGCCATGTCCGCCATGGAGCAGCCGGCGGCGAGGTTGGGCAGGATGACAGCCTGGTCGGGCTTGGAGAGGATATCCGCGGTTTCGGCCATGAAGTGCACCCCGCAGAAAATGATGGCTTCTGCGTCCGGCCGGGTGAGTGCGGCGTTGGCCAGCTGGAAGGAGTCGCCCACGAAGTCCGCGTACTGGACAACCTCGTCCCGCTGGTAGAAGTGCCCCAGGATGACGGCACGGTCCCCCAGTGCAGCTTTGGCGGCGGTGATGCGTTCGGCAAGCTCGGCGTCGCTGGCGAGCTTGTATTCCTCGGGCAGCTGCCCCTGCCGGGGGGTAGCCGCCGGTGCCACGTCGGCGCTCGAGGCTCCCGGACCGTAGGCGGGGACACCGGCGAGCGCCTCGGCCAGATCGTAGTCCCACGGGCCCTTGGCGAGGGCGGGGCTGCAGGTGCTGCCTTTGGCGGCTGCGCCCTTTTCGGCCTGTTCACGCGTGATGAGCTGGATTGCTGTGTTGACGCTGCTCATGGTGTGCTCCTGTTGTCTGGATCAAGGCCGGGACGGCCGGTAAAGCGGTAGAGGCGGGGCGGGCGGTGTTTACCGCCCTGGAGGAATTGGTCTGTTTCTTCGATTTCCGGGGTGGATCTGAGCTGGCGCCGGAAGTTGGCCGGGTCCAGTTGGCGGTCCAGGACCGCTTCGTAGACCTCGCGGACCTGGGCGAGGGTGAAGTACTCGCCCAGGAGGTGGTAGGCCACCGAGCCGTAGGCCAGCTTGTTCCGGAGGCGCCAGAGTGCGTAGTCCACAATCGCTTTATGGTCGAACGCCAGGTCGCCCAGCCGGTCCGCCCGGAACCACCGCACATTCTCGGAAACGTCGGCAAGGGCCGCCTCCGTCGGCTGGACCAGGGCCCAATAGACAATGGAGACCACCCGCTGGGTGGGTGACCGGTGCAGGCCGCCGAAGGCGTACAGCTGCTCCAGGTAGTTGGGGGCCAGGCCGGTCGTTTCCCGAAGGTTCCGTGATGCGGCGTCCTGGAGGGACTCATCATGGCTGAGGGGTCCGCCGGGCAGGGCCCACAGTCCCTTGAAGGGTTCGCGGATGCGGCGCACCAGCGGCAGCCACAGGGTGGGCCGGCCAGATGTTTCGCTGGGCCGCAGGGCGAAAATGACCGTGGAAATGGCGAGCGAAGGGGGGCGCGGCACGGCGCTCAGAGACATTCGCTGAGCTGTAGTACATGCATCCACCTCCTTCGTAATTACGGTCCGGCTGCCGGCTCCGACAGTTATAGTCAACGTGACCATAACTGATTCTAAGGCCGTCGGGCCCTAAACCGGAAATGTGTCCGACGCGACTGAAACGCGCCCCGGGCCGGATGCGCCCGGAGGCCCGGCCGGGGCGGTTCGGCAAGGCGCCCGCCAGGCGGTAAATTCGAGTGGTCCCAAGAGGACGAAAACCCAAGACCCCAAGAAGGTTCACTTCCATGACGACGAAGTCCGCCCCGCCCGCCCGCAGCACCACCTCGGCCACAGCATGAAGCCCCGGCAGCTCACCATGATGGGGCTGGGATCCGCCATCGGCGCCGGCCTGTTCCTCGGTTCCGGCGCCGGCATCCAGGCGGCGGGCCCCGCGGTGCTGGTCTCCTACCTTGTGGCAGGGACACTCATCATCCTGGTGATGTGGGCACTGGGCGAGATGGCGGCGGCGAATCCGACCAGCGGGGCCTTTTCCGTCTATGCGGAAAGGGCCTTGGGCAAGACTGCCGGGGCCACCATCGGGTGGCTGTGGTGGCTGCAGCTGGTGGTGGTGATCGCCGCCGAAGCACTCGGCGCCGCAGGGCTGCTGTTTTCGGTATGGCCCGTCATCCCGGTCTGGGCACTTGCACTGGTCTTCATGGTGGTCTTCACCGGGATCAACCTGGCCGGCGTCCGGAACTTCGGGGAGTTCGAATTTTGGTTTGCCATCCTCAAGGTGGCCGCGATCGTACTGTTCCTGGTGGTGGGCGCAGCCCTTCTGCTGGGACTCCTGCCGGACGTTGCCTCGCCCGGCCTGGCAAACCTCACCACGGATTTCGCCCCGGAGGGACTGGGAGGCATCGCCTCGGCGCTCTTCGTGGTGATCTTCGCCTTCGGTGGAACCGAAATCGTCTCGGTGGCGGCAGCGGAGACGGAAGATCCCGAGCACAGCGTGGGAAAGGCCATCCGCACCGTGGTGTGGCGGATCCTGGTGTTCTACATCGGCTCGGTGTTCGTCATCGCCGCAGTCCTTCCCGCCACGTCCGGCGCACTGGCGTCGCCCTTCGCCGGCGTCCTCGACGCCGCAGGCATCCCGGTGCCGCCACCGCCATAACCCTGGTGGCCGTCGTCGCGCTCCTTTCCGCGCTGAATGCCAACCTGTACGGCGCCTCGCGGATGGTCTATTCACTGGCAGAGCGGGGGGAGGCGCCGGCTTTCCTCTCCCGGCTGGCCGGGCAGAGCGTCCCCATGCTCGCGGTCGCGGTCTCCGTGGCCTTCGGCTTCATTGCCACCGTCCTGGAACTGCTCTTCCCGGAGCGCATCCTGCCGGCACTCTTCCAGCTGGTGGGGTCCACCTGCCTGGTGGTGTGGGCAGCGCGCTGGTGTCCCAGCTGGTGCTGCGCCGCCACGCGGACCGGGAGGGCATCCGCCTCCCCCTGCGGATGAAGGGCTTCCCCGGCCTCACAATTGTTGGCCTGGTCCTGCTGGCACTGATCTTTGCCGTCGGCTTCAGCGCCGACGCCAGCCGGGTGCAGCTTTTCAGCACCTTTGCCCTGATCGCCGGCATCGCCCTGGCCTGCGCGCTGGGAGCCCGGTTTACACGCCGGTCCTCCGGCGCCGCCCGGCGCCAGCACGGCAGGTAGAGTGATGCCAGGCACCGACGCGCCGGGCCCGCCCGGACGCATGAGTTGATGAGGACTGACAGCATGAGCGGCAGGCACACCGGCCAACAGCAAACCCACACTGTGGAGGGCACGGACCCCCAGCTGTACGTGGGGGTCCACGAACCGGAGGAGGATGCCGGGCTCCGGCCGGTGCTGCTGCTGCACGGCTTTTCCTCCTCCTCCAAGCTCAACTGGGAGGACACCGGCTGGGTGCAGGCGCTGCTGCAGGCGGGACGCCGGGTGATCACCGTGGACCTGCCGGGGCACGGCCGCAGCGGCGCGCCCGAGGACCGTGATTCCGACTCCCCCAGCAGGATCCGTGCCGACCTGCTGCAGGCAGCGTTCGACGCCGGCGTTCGGCCCCTGCAGCCAGGCGACCCTTCCAGCGGACTGGACGTTGTGGGCTATTCGCTGGGTTCCCGGCTCGCCCTGGAGTTCGGCGCAACCCAGCCGGAGATCGTCCACCGACTGGTCCTGGGCGGAGCGAACACCGCAGATCCACTGGCGGAGTTCGACCTGGTGGCCGCCCAGGACTACCTTGCCGACGGCACCCCGATCGCCGACGAATCCACTGCCCGCCTCCTGAAGATGGCCCTGCTGCTGCCCAGCAACAACATCTTCGCCCTCCTGTCCCTGGTGGAGGCCATCAAGGCAGAACCGTACGACCCTTCCGAGGCCGTCCCCCACGTTCCGATGCTCCTGGTCTCGGGCGACCAGGACGAACGGGTGGGCAGCCTGCCGAAACTCGCAGAGCTGGCGGCAAGCGCCGGTTCCATGGCCGAACAGCTGGTCCTGCCGGGACGCAACCACACCAACGCCGTCACCAGCCGGGCCTTCAAACAGGCCGCCATCGCGTTCCTGGCCATATAGGTCCGGCATCTCTGCCGCAGTGCCCGGGCACAGGCTGCCCGGGCTGGCGGTAGGCTGAAACCAGGTGCAGGAAAGCCTGGAGGAGCAGATGGTTACCCGTTTCGAAGACCGCACGGAGGCCGGCGAGCGCCTGGCCGCGGTACTTCCGCAGTTCCGGGAGCGGCCGGACACCCTGGTCCTCGGCCTGGCACGCGGCGGGATTCCGGTGGCCGCTGCGGCCGCCAAGGCCCTCTACCTTCCCGTGGGAACGGTGCTGGTGCGGAAACTGGGCATCCCCGGACATGAGGAGACCGCCTACGGAGCGCTGGCGTGGGCACGCGGCCGCACTGTCCGGCTCATCAACAAGCCCCTGCTGGACCGCGTCCTGGAGCACGGGGTTCGCCGCGAGTGGCTCGATGAAGTGGAGGAGCGCGAGCGTGCCGAACTGCTCCGCCGCGTGGACCTCTACCCCGGCACCGAACATGACCTCAGCGGGAAGACCGTGGTGCTGGTGGACGACGGCCTGGCCACCGGCGCCACCATGCGGGCCGCCGTCGAGGCAGTCCGCGAAGGTGGGGCCGCTACCGTGGTGGCCGCCGCTCCGGTGGCCTCCATCGATGCCGAGGCCTCCGTGGAGCGCGTTTGCGACGCCGTGATCTGCCTGCACCTGCCGGGCAAGTTCCGTGCGGTGGGCAGCTTCTACCGGCATTTCGAACAGCTCACCGACGACGACGCCATCAGCTTCCTGAGTCAGTAGCACTTCCAGCCGCGCACGGCAGCGGGCCCGGACCACCTGGTCCGGGCCCGCTGCGGCCTATTGATTATTGCGGCGCTTTTGGCTGCCCTGGTCGCTAGTGGTGGCTGACTCCCAGCGGCCTGCCCTTGGTTTCCTTTGCGAGCACCACGCCAATGGCGGAGATGACGCAGAGCACCATGATGTAGATACCGATGGAACCGGCCCACTTGGTGGTCTGCAGCAGGAACTCGGCGATGGTGGCCGCGAACGCGCCGCCCAGGATGGCGCCGAAGGCATACCCAATGGAAATACCCGAATAGCGGACATTCGCCGGGAACATTTCCGCGTACATCGCGGACATGGGGCCATAGGAGAGGCCGAGGCCGATCGTGAGGACGAACAGCGCCACGCCGTAGAGCCAGATGTTCTTCGTGTCGATCAGGGCGAACATCGGAATCATCCAGGCGAAGACGATGGCATAGCCGGTGAGGAAGGTCTTGACGCGGCCGATGCGGTCCGAGAGCCACCCGCCTACCAGCGTAAAGATCAGCCAGCCGAAGGAGGCCAGGGTAGTGGCCAGCAGGACCGGCGGGGCAGGCATCTGCAGCGTGCGGGTTGCGTAGGCGATGAAGAACGCGATCAGCAGGTAGCCGGCGGCGTTGTTGGCGATGAAGATCATGGTGGAGTACAGGACCGGCTTCTTGTGGCTGCGGACCAGTTCACCCAGCGGCGCCTTGCTCTCCGCCTTGCGGGCAGCCATCTCCTGGAAGACCGGGCTTTCCGCCACGGCGCGGCGGATGAGGTAACCCACCACGATCAGCACGATGGACAGCAGGAACGGCACCCGCCAGCCCCAGGCGGCGAAGTCTTCCTTGGACATGCTGCTGTTCAGGAAGAACAGCAGGCCCGTGGCCAGGATCATGCCCACGGGAACGCCGATCTGCGGATAGGCGCCGAACAGGCCACGCTTGTTCAGGGGTGCGTGCTCCACGGCCATCAGCGCCGCACCGCCCCATTCACCGCCGGCCGAGAAGCCCTGGACAATCCGAAGGAGGATCAGCAGGATGGGGGCCCAGGCGCCAATCTGCGCGTAGGTGGGCAGCATGCCGATCAGCGCCGTTGCCGCGCCCATCATCACCAGCGTGAAGACGAGCATGGCCTTGCGTCCCAGCCGGTCGCCCAGGTGTCCCGCGACGACGGCGCCAAGCGGCCGGAACAGGAAGCTGATGCCGATCAGGGCAAAGGAGAGGATCTGGGCCAGGCCGGGATTCGATGCGTTCAGCGGCGCAAGGAACAGCGGTGACAGCAGCGTTGCGGTCAGCTGGGCAAAGATGAAGAAGTCGTACCACTCGATGGTGGTGCCTACGAGGGTTCCGGCGAGGACCTTGCGTTCCTCCCGGCGGGTGCTGGGGCCGGCAAGGGTGTCCACCTTGGACGGTGTGGTCATTGAAACTCCATTGTTCATTGGCAGCAGTGCCGCCGGGACGCCTTCAGGATTACCGACAGAACGGTCAGTTAGTTAGTAGGGTACTACGAAATTGTGAGACAAGACACGCCCTGCGTGAACTTTCGTTGAGGGGAGGCCTATGGCTGCGGCGTTCCATATGGGAATCCCGGGTTCACATTCCGGAAAAGTGCGGGGACTGGGTCACAATAGGAGCTACGGAACGCAATCAGCCGGCCACCTAGGATGGAACCCATGACTCCCCCCGCTGCAGCCCCTTCAGGAGCCGCGCCGGCGCAGGCTTCCGCGTCCCAGACGCTGTCCAGGGGCATCCGCGCCCTGGAAATCCTCGCCGCCGCCCCCGGGCCGTTGACCATCGCGGAACTGGCCGACGCCATGGGCGTGCACCGATCGGTTGCCTACCGGATCCTGCGCACCCTTGAGGACCATTCGCTGCTGGTGCGGGACGACGCCGGCAAAGTCCAGCCGGGGCCCGGGCTGGCCGTCCTGGCGCGTGGGGTTTCGCGGAACCTCCAGGCGGCGGCGCTTCCCGAGCTGACCCATTTGGCCAACACCCTGGACATGACGGCCTTCGTCGCTGTGTGGGACCACCACGACTGCATCACCCTTGTGACCGTCGAGCCCAGGCATTCAGGCGCTACAGTGGCCCAGCATCCGGGCACCCGGCACCCGATCAACGCCGGCGCCCCGGGCATCGCCATCCAGTCGGCACTCACGGAAGCCGAATGGGACCGGCTGGACACGGGGATCCCCGACCGCCCGGAGGCGGGCGAGGCACGCCGGAAAGGCTACTCGGCCAGCCATGACGAAGTCATTGCGGGCGTCTCCTCGCTGGCAGCCCCGGTCCGGGTACCTGGCGGACGACCGGCCGCACTCGCCGTCGTCTATATCCGTTCCGCCCATGATCCGGAGACCGTGGGGGCCGCCCTTGCCGAAAGTGCCGCCCGGATCGAGCGCCAGCTGGCCTGACGGCAGCTGTCAGTTGGCGGCCTGCCGGGTCCGCAGGACCCGGGCGGCCGCGGCCCCGAGCAACGCCAGCACCACGGCAGCGCCGACAGGAACCACGAAGGCCGCATGGTGGCCGCCGGCTTCTGCCAGGTAGCCGCCGATGGAGGAGCCAAGCGCTGTTCCCGCCACAATCCCGCTGGCCAGGGCAGTCATGACGGTTCCCAGCCGGCCCGCAGGTGCCAGCACGCCGCCGGCTGCGAACACCGTGACCATGACCGGGCCCACCGGCAGGCCGAGGATGAGCAGGACGGCCACCATGCCGGCGAGCGAGGACGGAACCAGCAGCAGCAGCGCCAGCAGCGCCATCAGCGCCGCAGACAGGGTCCACCGCCGGGAGAGCCCGAACCGCTGGGGCCAGTAGGCAACCGAGAGGGCAGCAGCGGCGGAGCTCAGGCCCATGACGGCATACAGCAGTCCGGCGAGTTCGGATCCTGCCTGGCCGGCCGAAAAGGAGCTCAAGGCAGCCTGCGTGGAGCCGAAGAAGGTTCCCATGCAGACCATGGCCGCCACGGGCAGGGCTACTGCCGCGGGGATCCTGCCGGCGCCCTGGTTGCCCTTGTTCCCGTTGTCGCCCTTGGTCCGTCCCTGGCCTGGCCGGACCGACCGGTGGGTGGGATGGGCGGCGAAGGCGGAACCAGGATGATGGTCATCGCCGCAGCGAGCGCCAGCGGGAGCCATGGAGCCACGAGGCTGGCGAGGATGCCCACCAGTGCCGGCCCCAGGACAAAAGTCACCTCATCCGCGGTGCTTTCGTAGGACAATGCGGTATCCAGGTCCCGCTTGTTGGCCGTTGCGGGCCCGTGCAGTGTCAGGGCCATCCAGCGGACCCGCGCGAGCGGGCCCACCTGCGGGCAGCTGGCGCCGGCGGCGAACGCGGCGGCAAGGATTGCCGGGTGGAAGCCCCCGGAGCTGCCCAGGCCCGTTGCCGTGAGGATCAAAGCCACCACTGCTGCGGTGTTGATGAGCGCAGAGACCATCAGGACGGGACGCTGCCCCCGCCTGTCGGCCAGGGCACCAAGCACGGGGGCACCAAGGGCTGAGCCGATGCCGACCGCTCCGGCGGCCGTCCCGCCCGCGGCGTAGGAGCCGCTGACGGAGGTGACCATGGTGAGCGTGCCGACGGTGAGCATGGCCAGCGGCAGCCGGGCGAAGAGGCCGATGGGGATGAAGCTGCGGCCGGCCAGGTGGGAGAGCCTGGCGAAGCGCCCCTGCGGTGCAGTTCGTGTACGTTCAGTGCCTGAAGGGGAAACCTGGCCGCGGGTGCTGGAGGTGTCTGTGGACGGGGAGGTTGGTGATGTCATTGCGGGCTCGTTCAGTTCATGCGCATCGTCCCTCCTCCCGATGCGCGCAACCCGGTAACTGGAAAATTATAGCGTGGAAGTCATAGTGCGCCCCCGAATGCCGCCGGGCACCCGCTTCAGGCGGGACTGGCGGATCAGGCTCCCAGATCCGCAGCCTCGGAAATCCGCAGCGTGGACCCGTTCCGGCCTTTCAGCACCTGCAGCTGGGTGCCGATACGCTGCTTCATTTCGCCGACGTGGCTGACGAGCCCCACCACGCGCCCGCCGTCGCGCAGGCCCTCCAGCGCGTCCATGACTTGCTCCAGCGACTGCTCGTCCAGGCTTCCGAATCCCTCGTCCACAAAAAGTGTCTCAATCTCGACGCCGCCCGCTTCCTGCTGCACGACGTCGGCGAGGCCAAGCGCCAGGGACAGGGATGCCATGAACGACTCGCCGCCGGAGAGGGTGGAGGTATCGCGGCGGCAGCCGGTCCACTGGTCCACCACTTCCAGGCCCAGCCCGGACCTGGCACCCTGGCGGCCTTGGCATCAGTGTGCTGCAGCAGGTAGCGGCCATCACTCATTGCCACCAGGCGCTCTGACGCCGCGAGGGCCACCTGCTCAAGCCGCGCCGCCAGCACGTAGCTGTTCAGGCTCATCCTGTACGTGTTCTCCCCCGGCCGGCCGCGGCATCGGCCAGGCCCGCGAGCATCTGCGCATGCTCCGCCGGTCCGCGGACAGATTCCGTCAATGTCTCATACTCCACGCTGATCGCGGCCAGTGATTCCTGGCAGCGGCCCGCCATGCCGGCTGCGAGCTGGGCATCCCGCGCCTCCTGGCGGGCAGCGTCCGCGGCGTCACGCAAGGCGGCAAAACGTTGCTCGTCAACGCTGAATCCGGCGGCCTGTTCCTCAAGGGCCAGCACGATGTCCTCCGAGGCAAAGAGCTCGTCAACCCTGGCTGCCTCATCCCGGACGGCACGGACCTCATCCTCCAGGGCGGCTGCCTGGGCGGACGGAAGCAGCTGCTCCCTGGCTTCGCCGGCAGTGGCGAAGCCGGCCTCCGGCAATGCCAGCTCCAGCTGTGCCCGGGCCTCGGCAGCCTGCGCCCGGGCATGATCCAGCTGCGCCCCGGCCTCCACTGCCTTGTCCAGGACAGCCACCGCGTCCTCCAAGGACCGCAGCCGGCGGGACAAGGTGCGGTGCCCGCCGCGCAGCTCCGAGAGGGCATGGTCCAGGGAGGAAGCCTGCCCGGACAGGTCTGCCAGCGAGGCCTTCACCTGGTGCAGTTCCGCGTCCATCCCGGCCCTTGACGCCTGGGCCGTTGCAAGGTCTGCGTCCAGGGCATCCAGGCGGGCCCGGACTGCCGCAAGCTCCTTGACTGCCGCGTCGGCTTCGGCGGCCGCGGCACGGGCCACGTCCGCGCTTCCAAGGGCGTCGGCTTCGGGGGTGTCCCCGCCCTGGCCCGCGAGGACTGCCACGTGCTGGTTTGCTTCAGCCAGTTCGGCACTGACCAGGGTGAAGGCGGCTTCTGCGGCTTCATACCCGGCGTGGGCTGCGTCCTCCTCCTGGGCGAGGCCCGGACCTCCGGGCCCGGCGGCGGCGGGGGCGGGATGGTCTTCACTGCCGCAGACCGGGCACGGCGCTCCCTCGGCCAGCTGCGCGGCCAGCTCGGCAGCTGCGTTCGCCAGCCGCTCTTCCCGAAGATCCAGCCAGCGGCGTTTGGCTTCCAGCTGGTTCTCGCGGCAGGCGTCATACCGCAGCTTTACGGCGTCACGGGCTGCGGCAGCCGCCGCATGCCGGCGGACAACGTCCAGCAATTCGGTGGCGGCAGCGGCTTCCTTGGTGCGCAGCGCGGCAGTGCCAGCGTGCTGGACCAGCTGGTCCAGGCCCCCGGCGAGCCGGTCGCGTCTTCCTGGAGCGCCGCCATCCGGCCGTCCAGTCCCGAGATCCCACAGTCCAGTTCCTGTTGCTTCCCGGACAGCCGGTTCTGCTGCCCGCGGAGGGCCTGCAGCCTGTCCTCGTCCGGCAACCTTGCCTCGACGACGGCCAGAAGCGAGCGCAGACGGCCCAGCTCCCCGGCTGCAGCCGCAGCGCCTGCGCCGGCCAGTCCCGTATCCTGCACACCAGCACTGTCCCGGCCAGGTGCTTCGGCCCAGCCCAGTTCCAGCCGGGAAATTTCAGTGCTGTCTTCCACGGCGAGGCGGAGCAGGGTATTGGCAGACTCGGCGGCGCCGGCGGCGCTCCGCACCCTGGCCTCCGCTGCATCAACACCCTTCAGGTGCCCGTCGAGGACGGCTGCCTGCCGGTGGCGCGCCAGGCGGAGGGCCAGGCTTTCCAGCCGGGGCGCGGCTTCCTGGACGGCCGCCCGGCGGGATCCGGCGGCGTCAAGCCGGCGGCACCGCCCTATCCTGGCGCTTTCCTCATCAACGGCACGGGCTTGTGCGCTACTTTCCGTTTCGGCCGCCTTTGCCACGTCCCTCAGGTGGCCCAGACGTTGCCCCGCCGCATGGCGCAGCCATTCCAGCCGGGCAGCCATATTCTCGGCGGGTGGAGCGTCTGCCGCGTCCAGTTCCACGGCGGCTGCTTCGGATTCAGCGCGTGCAGCGAGGACTTCGAGTTGTCCGGCCAGGGCGGAGACTTCTCCCTTGCCTCAACCGCCTGGCGGGAAAGTTCCTGTTCCAGGGCCTCAAAACGCTGGGTGCCGAACAGCTTTTGCAGCAGTTCCAGCCGCTCTGCGGCCTTTGACCGCAGGAATGCGGCAAAGTCCCCCTGCGGGAGCATCACCACCCGGGTGAACTGTTCCCGGTCCATGCCGAGCAGGGCCAGGATTTCGGCCCCGGCCTCGTCATTCCGCGCCGATTTCTCCACCCATGCGCCATCCACGAATTCCCGAAGGAGGGTCTTGGCCTGCTGGGTGGTGAACCCGTTCCTGCCCCGCGCACTGGGCTTGTCCCAAGCCGGCGAGCGCGTCACTTCGAACCGCCGCCCCTGTGCGGAGAATCCACAGGTGACGGCCGGCTCCCGGCCCGGTTCAGCATGGTCGCTGCGCAGGCGCTTGCCGTCCTGGCGGGCCCCGGGAACGGACCCGTACAGGGCAAAGCAGATGGCGTCCAGGACGCTGGTCTTTCCGGCGCCGGTGGGCCCGTTGAGGAGGAACAGCCCGTGGCCGCTCAGCCGGTCAAAGTCGACGTCTTCCGTGCCGGCGAAGGGGCCGAATCCGGAAATGCTCAGGTGGTGGATCCTCATCGCAAGCCCTCCAGCAAGCGCACGTTCTCAAGGGCGGCGGCGAGGGCCGCTTCCTCAGCCGCGTCCGGGACGCGGCCGCGCACGTGCTCGAGGAACCCGCAGCACACGGCGAGATCGTCCGGCGCCTCGGCCAGCCTGCTGCTGTAGGTGGCGGCACTGGCGGCAGTCCCGCCCTGAGGCTCGAAGCCCAGGACCAGGGCGTCCGGAAACCGCTCCCGAAGCCGGTCCATTGCCCGGACAGGCCGCTGCGCGTCCGTGAGGGTGATCTGGCAGTAGGCGGTTTCGGCCCACGCGTGTTCCGGCGACTCCAGGAGGTCCTGCAGCGGACCCCGCAGGACGGCCAGGGAGCGTGCCGCTTCGAACAGCACTTCCTCCACTGCCTCGACCCCGTCCGGTCCGATGTCCACCAGCCAGGCCCCTTTCCGGTGCCGCGCCTCCGAAAACGAATAGGCCAGCGGGGATCCGGAATACCGCACTTCAGGGGACAACGCCTGGCGGCCGTGCAGGTGGCCGAGGGCGGTGTAGCTGAAGCCCTCGAAGAGGTCCAGGGGTACGGCACCCACTCCCCCGATGCTGAGGTCGCGTTCACTGTCCGAGCTGATGCCGCCACTGGCAAACGTGTGGGCCAATACCACCGACTGGATGGGGGCACTGGCCGCACGGCGCGCGATGTCTTCACGGATCAGGCTTGTGGCAGCCCGGGTGACCTCGAAGTGGCTGGCCGTCTGCACGCCAAGCTGCCCCGCGACAAGCCGGGGTTCAAGCCAGGGGATGCCGTAGATGGCCAGGGTGGCTTCCTTCCCTGCCCGGTCCGCGCCGAGTGGAAGCAGCAACGGCTCGTCCAGGTTCTCCACGCGGGTCCGGAGGTGCACTCCCCCGCGTTCCAGCAGCCGGGCGGCAAAGCCAAGGCGGATGGCGGAGTCGTGGTTTCCACTGGTGAGGACCACCTTGGCGCCGGCCGACGTCAGCCGGACCAGGGCCTCGTCCAGCAGGTGGACCACGTCCACGCCCGGCAGTGCGCGGTCGTAGACATCACCGGCGATCAGGACGACATCCACCTGGTGCCCGGCCACCGCCTCCACGAGCTGGTTGATGAAGGCGCGCTGGGACTCCAGCATGCCCACGCCGTGGAAGGAGCGGCCCAGGTGCCAGTCCGATGTGTGTAGTAACCGCATATTCCCAAGCTATCCGGAGCCACTGACAGTTTGCGTCACCGCCGCAGCTGCCCGCGTTCAGCCCCTCTTGCCCTCGAAGAATTCCTGCGCCTCGCTGGCGCCGCCGTCGCTGTCCTTCCGGGACACTGCCACGCCCCCCGCCGGGGCAGCCACGGGCGCCGCGTCGCCTTCGTCGTCGGACACGTCGGACACGTCGGACACGTCGGACCCGGTGGACCCGCCGGATTCTGCACCCGGCCCCGAAGCCGGGACTGCGTGTTCGCCTGCCTGCTCACCCGCCCGGAAAGTGCGGAACACCAGGCCGGCGACGGCGGCACCGGCCAGCGGCGCGGCAAGGAAAACCCACAGCTGTTCCAGCGCCCAGCCGGAGCTGAAGAACGCGGATGCCGCGGCACGTGCCGGGTTGAACGGGAGATTGCCCACCGCCTGTCCCAGCTGCAGCAGGGCCGCAAACGTCAAACCCACGGCGACCGGCGCGGCGGCGCTGTTGGCCCGGCCGCGGGCGGCCGCGCCGAGGAACACGGAGACGGTGATGGCGGCGCCGATGACCTCCAGCAGCAGCACGGCGGCCAGTGGCGCCTGGACGATGGAGTGCTCGCCGAAGCCGGCGGTGACTGTGTCGAACGCCGTGCGGCTGTCCGCGATCCCGGGAAGGGTCCGCAGGACCGCGTAAAGCGCCAGCGCTCCGAGTGACGCCCCGGCAAGCTGGGCCGCCACGTAGGCGGCCGCAGCCCCGGCGCGGATGCGTCCCGCCAGGAGGTGGCCCAGGGTGATGGCCGGATTGAAGTGGCCGCCCGAGACGTGTCCGAACGCCAGCATTGCGGCGGTCACGGCCAGGCCGGCGGCGAGGGCTGCAGGCATCGGGCTGGACTGCGGGATACTGAACAGCGGCACCCCCAGGCCGGTGACGGCCAGGATCAGGCTGCCGAATCCCTCGGCGGCGAGCCTGGGGAACAGGCCGGGCCGGGAAGCGTCCGGGCTGCCGGTCAGGGCGTCGGGTCGGGCTGGAACGGGGGTGCTCATCGTGGAACCTTCAGGTCGGTGTTCATGCGGGTGCTGCCGCCAGGCAACCTGAGCATTATTCCAGCCCAGGCTGGAGGTTTGCTGGGGGCCCCGGAGCGAACAAGACGCCGGCGGGACCGGCCCGGGCGCCACGGTAAATTTACTGCATGAGCATCCACACCGGGGCACCCGCGCCCACTTTGAAGTCACGCATCCACGGTTCCCTGCTGGGCGGCGCGCTGGGTGACGCGCTGGGTTACGCGGTGGAGTTCGACGGCATGGACGAGATCCGGCGCCGCTTCGGCGCTGACGGGCTCACCGGTTTCGAAGCACTGTCCGGCGGCAGCCACTTCTCCGACGATACCCAACTGACGCTCTACACCGTGGACGGGCTGGTGGAGGCGCTGGAATGGGCCAACTCGGGCGTGGGGGCGGACGTCAATGCGTGCCTCTGGCTCGCCTACCTGCGGTGGCTGGCCACACAGGGCGAACCAGCCCCCGCCTCGGCTCCCGTGCCCCAGCCCCGCTGGATCGATGGACACACCGTGCTGCACCAGCGCCGGAACCCGGGCAGGGCCTGCATTTCAGGGCTGGCGACCGGCGAGATGGGTACCGCGGTGCGCCCCGTCAATCCGGAGTCGAAGGGGTGCGGCACGGTGATGCGGTCGGCACCGTTCGGGCTGGTCCCGCACATCACGCCCGACGCCGTGTACAAGCTAAGTGCCGATGCCGCTTCCCTTACGCACGGCCATCCGTCCGCCCGGCAGAGCGCCGGGATCTTCAGCCTCCTGGTCCACAAGCTGGTCTCGGGCGAAGGCCTGGCGGAGGCGGCGGCCGGCGTCACGGCCCATGCCGCAACCATCACCGGCGTGGCCCCCGAACTGCCGGAACGGCTGCAGGCGGCGCTCCAGCTTGCGGACAAAGGCATCGTCCGGCCGGAGGAACTGACGCAGGTGCTGGGCGGAGGCTGGGTGGCCGAGGAGGCGCTCGCCGTCGCACTGTACGCCGTGCTGGCCACCACGCCGGGTGACTCTGACGGGCCGGACACACCGGCGGTCCGGCACTTCCGGGACGCCATAACCCTGGCCGTCAACCATGGCGGCGACAGCGACTCCACCGCCTCCGTGGCCGGCAACATCCTCGGCGCCTACTACGGCGAGGACTGCCTGCCCGGCGACTGGCTTGAAGCGCTGGAGGCCCCTGACGTTATCCGCGGGATGGCCGACCTCCTGGTGCGCGTCACCACCGGCGAAGGCTGATGCCGGCGGCCGCCGGACCAGCCGCACGCGCCACCTAGACGGTGGCTGGTTCTGCGCCGGCCACCATCTGCAGGAACTCGCCCTCGGACAGCACCTCAATCGCCTGGCCCCGCTCATGGAGCTCCAGGACGCGGCGCGCTTTGCCGGTCAGCCTGCCCGAGCGGAGGTCCGAGGCCACGAAGCCGTCACCGACCACCAGGACGGTGGTACGCCCGGTCACCCGGCTTTCGGTCCGTGCCCCCACTTCGGCGCTCATGACCTTGGCCTCCGGGCGCCCGATGGACAGCTGGCCCGTGAAGACGACGGTCTGGCCGAACAGCGGATGGCCCGGCCCGGCGTCGGGGTTGGGTTCGGGGTTGATGCCTTCCTCGGGCCAGCCGGCGCGGAACGGGCGGGCCAGCGCCGCACCGTTGCCGGTTGCTCCCGGCAGGGACATGCCGGCGACGGCGGCAAGGCTGGGTTTGGAGAGCGGATCCACTGCGGGGTCAAAGGCCTGCTGGCGCGGCACCGCGAGGCCCAGGGAGAGGTAAAGTTCGGCGATGCTGTTGGCGTTGTTCCGACGGGCGATGTCGATAAGGATGCCGGCGCAGGCCCGGGCGTCCTCCGCAGCGTCGTGGTGCTTGACCAGCGGCACGCCGGCTTCTTCCGCGGCGAACGGCAGCGAGTTGGACACCAGTGAATAACACCGCCGCGAGAGCATCACGGTGCAGACGTAATCGTAGGCAGGGCCGGGAAGGCCGGAGACCTCCAGGGCGGAGCGGATCACGCCCAGGTCGAACGCCGCGTTGTGGGCCGCCAGCACGTCGTCGCCGATAAAGGCACCAATTTCGGCGAACACGTCCCCGAACCGCGGCCGGTCCGCGACGTCCGCGGCACTGATGCCGTGGATCCGGACGTTGTGGAAATCGAAATGGTCGTGGTTCCGCGGCGGGCGCATCAGCCACGAGGCCTCGTCCACGATCCGGCCGCCCCGCACCTTGGTGAGCCCCACTGCGCAGGGAGAGCCCCTGAAGCCGTTCGCCGTCTCGAAGTCGATCGCAGTAAAGTCCAAACCCACGGCCCCCACCTTACCGCCGCCTGCCCCCGGGGCCCTGCAGGCACAGGCCCGTCAAGTACCCTTGAAGGGTGAACTTTCCTGTGATGAACGACCTCGCCGTGTCCATGCTGGGCGGGGCAGGACCGGTCCAGCCGCAGCTGGCCTCCTTCCTGCCCGACTGGCTGAACCCCCAAGTCTTCCTGGCCGATCCAGCCCTTGCCCCGTGGGTGGTCCTATTGGTCTGCGGCATCGTCTTCGCGGAAACCGGCCTGCTGGTGGGGTTCTTCCTGCCCGGCGACTCCATGCTGTTCACCGCCGGCCTGCTGGTGGCCACCGACACCATCAAGTTCAACATCTGGCTGTTCGCACTGCTGATTGTGATTTCCGCCATCATCGGCAACCAGACCGGCTACTTCATCGGTTCCAAAGCGGGCCCGGCCATCTTCAACAAGCCCAACTCCAGGCTCTTCAAGCGCGAGAACGTTGAGAACGCACACGCCTTCTTCGAGAAGCACGGCGGAAAAGCGCTGATCCTTGCCCGGTTCGTTCCCATCATCCGTACGTTCGTCCCGGTCATCGTGGGTGTGGCCCAGATGAGCCGCAAGAAGTTCTTCCTCTACAACGTCATTGGTGCCCTGCTCTGGGGCGGCGGCGTCACCCTGCTGGGCTACATCCTGGGCGACCGCATCCCGTGGATCCGGGACAACCTGGACATCATCTTTATCGCCATCGTGCTGGTTTCGGTCCTGCCGATCGGCATCGAGGTTCTCCGCGGCCTGTCAGCCAAGCGCCAGGCAGCAGCCTACGGCACCGACCCCTTGGACGAATTCATCGAGGAGCACGCTCCCGAGGACGAGCAAAAGACGCGGCGCCTTCCCTAAGCGGGCCAGTCCAAAGCAGAGGCGCGTTTCCCCGGCCGGGGAAACGCACCCTCTGCTTTTTAATTCAGCGTCTAAGGCATGGCCGGGTCAGGAATCCGCGGCCTGCAGGGCCTCCACGATCGACGGCAGGAGCGCCCGGAAGGCCTTGCCGCGGTGGCTGATGGCGTTCTTCTCCTCTGCGGAGAGCTCCGCGCAGCTGCGCTGCTCCCCCGCCGGCTGGAGCACGGGATCGTAGCCGAAGCCTCCCCCGCCCCGCGGCTCGCGGAGCAGGATGCCTTCGAGCTGCCCGTACCTCCACCACTTCCCGCCCCGGGTTGCCGTCCGTTGCCGGCACCGCAAGGGCGGCCGCGCACACGAACGCCGCACCGCGGTGCCGGTCCGGAACGTCCGAAAGCTGGTTGAGCAGGAGCGCAAGGTTCGCGGCGTCGTCGCCGTGGCTGCCGGACCACCGCGCGGAAAAGATGCCCGGAGCCCCTCCCATGACGTCGACGGCGAGCCCGGAATCGTCCGCGATGGCCACCAGGCCGGTGGCATCGGCAACGGCCCGTGCCTTCAGCAGCGAGTTCTCGGCGAACGTCACGCCGGTTTCGACGACGTCGGGGGCACCTGCCGCCGCCGCGTCCACCACCTGCGTGTCGACGTCGAGCCCCGGAACCTGGCCGCGCAGCAGCTCACGCAGCTCCCGGAGTTTGCCCTTGTTGTGCGTGGCGAGGACCAGCCGGGGGCCGGCGCCGGCCGCGCTCACAGGGTGTCTGCCAGGGTCTCACGCTGGATGGCCGCAAGCTGGGTGGTGCCCAGCAGGGCCAGGTCCAGGAGCTTGTCCAGCTCCTCGCGGTCGAACGGCGCGCCCTCGGCAGTGCCCTGCACCTCAACGAACTTGCCGGAGCCGGTGACCACCACGTTCATGTCGGTCTCCGCACGGACGTCCTCGACGTACGGCAGGTCCAGCATGGGCACGCCGTCGATGATGCCCACGGAGACGGCTGCGATGGTGTCGATCAGCGGCTGCGCGCTCTTGGCGATGAGCTTGTTGTCGCGGGCGAAGCGGATGGCATCGGCAAGGGCCACGTAGGCGCCGGTGATGGCGGCCGTACGGGTTCCGCCGTCAGCCTGCAGGACATCGCAGTCCAGCACGATGGTGTTTTCGCCGAGGGCTTTTGTGTCGATGATGGACCGCAGGGACCGGCCGATGAGCCGCGAGATTTCGTGCGTGCGGCCACCGATCTTGCCCTTGACGGACTCCCGGTCGGAGCGGGTGTTCGTTGCCCGCGGCAGCATGGCGTACTCGGCCGTGACCCAGCCCCGGCCCTCGCCCTTCAGCCAGCGGGGGACGCCGGCGGTCAGGGAGGCGGTGCACAGGACCCTGGTGTTGCCGAATTCGATCAGCGCCGAACCCTCAGCCTGGTTGGACCATCCGCGCGTGATGCTGATGGGCCGGAGCTGGTCCGGGGCGCGGCCGTCGGCACGCACGATGGGCACTGCAGTTGCTTCAGAAGTCATGCCTTTAGCTTATCCACTGCTGCCTGCACCGGCAGTTCCCGCAGGGCAGCCCGGCAGGCGGGGGCCTCAGATGGTGTAATGCACTCCGGCGACCGCCACGGCCACGTCTCCTGCGAACACCGGACGCGCCTCCGCCATCACGGTGGTCTGGGAAGTCCATACCGGGATGTGCGTCAGCAGGAGGCGGCGGGCACCGGCCGCCGTGGCGGCCTCCCCGGCGCGCTTGCCGGTCAGGTGGACATCCTTGATGCCGTTGTCCCGGCCCTCCTCGAAGGCGGCCTCGCACAGGAACAGGTCCGCGTCCTTGGCTGCCTCCTCCAGCCCGGCACACGAATCGGTGTCACCGGAATAGGTCAGCGTGCGGGAGACCATGGTGCCGTCCTTGTCCGGTTCCACCACCTCCACCCGGAGGGCATAGGCCTCCTCGATGGGATGGTTCACGGCGAAGGGCGTCACGGTGAACGGGCCCACGGTCACCGGTTCGCGCTCGGTCCAGTTGGTGAAGTCGAATTCCTCGTGCATGCCGGGGTCAAGGTCCAGGCCGTAGGCCGTGGCCATCCGGTCGGCAGTGGCGGCAGGCCCCCAGACGGGAATCCGCCCGCGTCCCCAGCCGCCGGGCTTCCAGCGGATGGCGACGTGCAGGCCGCACAGGTCCATGCAGTGGTCCGGGTGCAGGTGGGTGAGGAAGATGGCGTCAATGTCTTCGAGGTCCGTGTAGCGCTGGATGGCCCCCAGCGCGCCGCTGCCGAGGTCCATCACCACCTTCCACGTCCGCTCCCCGTCCGTGGCGGTCAGGAGGTAGCACGACGCCGGCGAACCGGGCCCCGGGAACGAGCCGGTACAGCCCACGATGGTCAGTTTCACAGCGCCGGACCCCCGGCGCGGCCTGCGTCCGCGAGGCCTCCCACGAAGTTGGAGATCCGGGGCCTGCTGGCGGCGCTCCGGGCTGCGGCGATCATTTCCGGCGTGATGCGCGCCAGGCTGCCCGTGGGGTACTGCGCCGCCACATGGTCCACGTGGCGGACGGACAGCACCTCGGGGCCGAGGAACCTGCGGGCCAGGGACTCGAACTGGCCGGCGTCGCCCGTTGCCACGAAGTGGTGCTCCGGCGGTGTTCCGGCGCTGCGCTGGAGGTTGTGCGTCGCCAGAGCACGGTACACGTCCTTGGCGGTTTCCTCGGCACTGGAGACCAGCGTGACGTCGGCCCCCATGACGTAGGAGATGACGCCGGTGAGCAGGGGGTAGTGGGTGCAGCCCAGCACCACGGTGTCCACCTCCGCGGCCTTCAGCGGCGCCAGGTATTCCTCGGCGACTGCCAGCAGGGCGGGCCCGGTGGTGATGCCGGCCTCCACGTAGCTGACGAACTCCGGGCAGGCCACGGACGTGATGGAGAGGTCCGGGGCGGCAGCGAAAGTATCCTCGTACGCCCGCGATCCAATGGTTGCGGACGTCCCGATGACGCCCACGCGTCCGGTGCGGGTGGCGGCAACGGCGCGGCGGACCGCCGGCTGGATCACTTCGATGACCGGGATGCCGTACTTGGCCGTGTACCGTTCGCGGGCGTCCCGGAGCACCGCGGCCGACGCCGAGTTGCAGGCGATGGTCAGCAGCTTGACGCCGGAGTCCACCAGTTCGTCCATCACGCCCAGGGCGTTGGCCCGGACTTCCGCGATGGGCAGGGGACCGTAGGGCCCGTTGGCGGTGTCCCCCACGTACAGGATGGACTCGTTGGGAAGCTGGTCGATGATGGAACGGGCCACGGTGAGGCCCCCTACACCGGAATCGAATACACCGATGGGGCGCGCTTCCAGGGCGGCGGCCTGTAGGTCGTCCGCTTCGGATGCCTGCCCGGCTGCCGGCGGATCCATGCTCGAGGCTGTTGTCATGATTATTCGAGGATAGGTGCTCCCCGATGCCTCAGCCATCATCTTGTGGCCTGTGACTCATGTCTAATTTGTCACACGGCGCCGGGACCGGGCGGCCCAGATTCCTCAACGCCGCGTTTCCAGCGACTGCAGCATCGCCTGCACCAGTGATTCCTGCAGCCAGGTGGCGAAGTTGTAGACCAGGGCCAGATAGCTCTCCACGTCCTCGGCCTGGGACCAGTCCTGCATCAGGTGGACATGTTCGGCGTCCTCCTCGTCCCGGATGTCCAGGCGCTCGGCCAGGACCAGGCGGACATCGTTCAGTGCCATGGACCAGTGCTTCGCCCCCTCGGGAGTCAGCACGATTTCGTCTTTGTCCAGGTCCAGCGCGGCCGCGCGCAGCGCGCCGATCTTCGTTTCCCGGAGCGAGCGCTCGGTGAGCTGGCGGAACTCGAGGGAGGCGGCGCCGTCGTCCTTCACCACGTTGGGGAGCAGGCGCTTGACGGCCCGGTCCGTCGGTTCGGCAACGTCCATGTCCAGCCCGATGAGCGCTGCCAGCGGATCCTGGCCTGCGCGCTCCTCCGGCTGGAGCATGGAGATGACGTCGTCGATCAGGCTGCGCAGGAGCTCGCGTTCGGCGGGTTCGAGGTAGCCGGTGATGCCCTTGAGCCCGTACTTGAATGCCTTAGCCACGTTTCCCCTTGCCCTGGCCCGGTCCGCCGGACTTCCCGGAGTTGCCGCCGGGGCCGCCGCTCGCTTTCTCCACCGTGGCCCACAGGCCGAACCCGTGCATGGCCACAGCGTGCCGTTCCACCTGTTCCTTGCTGCCGTGCGCGACGATCGAGCGGCCCTTCCTGTGGACCTCCATCATGAGCTTGTTCGCCTTGCTCTCCGAGTAGCCGAAGTAGCTTTGGAAAACGTAGCTGACATAGCTCATGAGGTTGACGGGATCGTTCCAGATCACCAGGTTCCAAGGGATGTCCGGGGCGGTCAGGGAGTCTGTGGCCTCCGCTGTTCCGGTCCGGGTGCCCTCCTGCGTGTCAGGGCCGAGCGCAACGCTTAAGGTCATCTGTCCATTCTATGGGGATGCGGGCTCCACGCCGCCGAGGGCCCCGCCCGCGAAGCGCGTGGGAGCCGGCGGAGCGAGACGTGGGAGCCTAGCGGAGCGAGACGTGGGAGCCACTGGGTGGGCCCACACTGGCGAGGGACCCGCGGCGAAGCGGAGCGAGACGTGGGAGCCAGTGGGGACTAGAGTGACTTTCGTGAGTACCACTGTCGGCTGGGACCATCCCCGCACGTCTTTTTACACCGACCACTACGAGCTGACCATGCTGCAGGCGTCGCTCCATTCCGGAGCTGCGCACCGCAAGTCGGTGTTCGAGGCGTTCGCCCGCCGGCTGCCGGACGGCCGGCGCTACGGGATCGTGGCCGGTACGGGCCGGCTCCTGGAGGGCATCGCCAACTTCCGGTTCGGCGCGACGGAACTGGACTTCCTGGCCCGCACCGGAGTGGTCAATGACCAGACCCTGGAATACCTGGCGTCCTACCGCTTTTCCGGCGACATCTGGGGCTACGCCGAGGGTGAAGCGTACTTCCCCAACTCCCCCATCCTGATCGTGGAGGGCACCTTCGCCGAGGCGTGCATGCTGGAGACCTACATCCTGTCCGTCCTCAACCATGACAGCGCGATCGCCTCTGCTGCCTCGCGGATGGTCAGCGCCGCACACGGCCGCCCCTGCATCGAGATGGGCTCCCGCCGCACCCACGAGGAAGCTGCGGCGTCCGCCGCCCGCGCCGCCGTCATCGCCGGGTTCGACAGCACGTCCAACCTCGAGGCGGGCGCCCGGTACGGCATCAAGACCGTCGGCACCGCCGCCCACTCCTTCACCCTGCTGCACGACACCGAGCGGGACGCCTTCGAGGCCCAGATCGCGGCGCTCGGCGAGGGCACGTCCCTCCTTGTGGACACGTACGACGTCGAGGCGGCCGTCCGCACGGCCGTGGACCTGGCGGGTCACCGGCTGGGCGCCGTCCGGCTGGACTCTGGCGACCTCGTGGACCAGGCGCAGTGGGTGCGCCGGCTCCTGGACGACCTCGGCAACGAGGACACCAAGATCGTGGTCACCTCGGACCTGGACGAGTACGCCATCGCCGCGCTGCAGTCCGCGCCGGTGGACTCCTACGGCGTGGGAACGTCCCTCGTGACAGGCTCCGGTGCGCCCACAGCCAGCATGGTCTACAAGCTCGTGAGCCGCACGGACGACGACGGCAACTTCGTCTCGGTGGCCAAGGCCGCCAAGAACAAGGCCAGCGTAGGCGGACGCAAGTACGCGCTGCGGAAAATGAACGAACACGGCATTGCCACCGCCGAGATTGTGGGCGTCGGCCGCCGGCCGGATGATGACGGCAACGACCGGCCGCTGCTGCAGCAGTTCATGAAGAACGGTGAACTCGTCCCCGGGTGGACCGGCCATGAAGGCGTCCTCCGGGCGCGCCAGCGGCACGCCGACTCGATGGCCGAACTGCCGCCCGTGGTCAACCGCCTCCAGCGCGGCGAGGCCGCCATTCCCACCATCTACGAGGAGAACTGATGTCGCGTGCGCTGATCATCGTCGATGTCCAGAACGACTTCTGCGAGGGCGGTTCCCTGGCTGTCCAGGGCGGCGCTGCCGTGGCGGGGGCCATCAGCGAATACGTGGACGCCCACCACAACGAGTTCGACCACATCGTTGCCACCCAGGACTGGCACATCGATCCGGGCAGCCACTTCTCGGACACCCCCCGATTTCAAGGACAGCTGGCCGCCGCACTGCGTCGCGGGCACCCGGGGCGCCGAACTGCATCCGGACCTGGACACGGAGTACATCCAGGCGTACTTCCAGAAGGGCCAGTACGCGGCTGCCTATTCGGGCTTCGAAGGGCTCCTGGCGCCTGAGGATGCTGTCCCCACCGGCGAACGCCAGCCCGGCGGCGGCGACACCAGCCGGTTCGCCCCCGACGAGGACGCGATCGGCCTGGATGACTGGCTGCAGAGCCACGACGTCGAGGACGTTGTGGTGGTGGGCATCGCCACCGACTACTGCGTCCGGGCCACGTCACTGGACGCCGTCCAGGCGGGCTACTCCGTCACGGTGATCCGGTCCCTGACCGCCGGCATTGCCGAGGACCTTGAAGAGGCTGTTGCCGAGATGGAACTCGGCGGCGTCGACGTTTCCTGAAGCTGAACGCAGGAGTGGCCCGGTGCGCTGCGCCGGGCCACTCGTGTCTCAAATCACCGCTACTTGCGGCCGATGAACCAGTCCTGAGCTTCCTCAGCCGCGCCTGCAGCTGCTCCTCGTTGGCCTGCGCCACGGCGGGGCCGCCGCACACGGTCCGGAGCTTGGTGTGGATGACACCGTGCGGCGTGCCGGTCCGCGCGGACCAGGCCGCCACGTTCTTGGCGAGCTCGTTCCGCAGGTCCATGAGCATCCGGTGGTCCGGGACGGCAGGTGCGGCGGCTTCGGCCGCGGGTGCCTTCCGGTTCTTCCGGTTGAGCTGCTCATGCTGGCGCTGGCGCAGGAGCGTGCCCACCTGCTCCGCGTCCAGCAGGCCGGGGATGCCCAGGAAGTCCAGCTCGTCGTCGGACCCCACCTCGCCGCCCGTGCCAAACTCGCCGCCGTCGAAGAGCACGCGGTCAAAGGAGGCCTGCGAGTCCAGCGCCTCGAACTTGCCCTTGGTGAGGCTGTCCGAGGCCTTGTCCTCGCGGTTGGCCTCCGCCATCAGCGAGTCCTCGGGGTTGAACAGGCCGTCCCCGTCCTCCTTCTCCGGACGGTCCAGGGCATGGTCCCGTTCCGCCTCCATGGAGTTGGCCAGTGCCATCAGCTGTGGCACCGAAGGCAGGAAGACTGACGCCGTTTCACCCCGTTTCCGTGCGCGCACGAAGCGGCCCACGGCCTGGGCGAAGAACAGCGGCGTGGAGGTTGAGGTGGCGTAGACGCCGACGGACAGCCTGGGAACGTCCACGCCTTCGGACACCATGCGGACCGCCACCATCCAGCGGGTCTCGCCCGCCGAGAACTCCTCGATCTTGCTCGAGGCCTTGGCGTCGTCGGAGAGGATGACGGTGGGTGACTCCCCCGTGATCCTCTTCAGCTGGCCGGCGTAGGCCCGGGCGTCCTCGTGGTCCGTGGCAATGACCAGGCCGCCGGCGTCGGGGACGGTGCGCCGGACCTCGGTCAGGCGCTTGTCAGCCCCGGCCAGCACGGCAGGAATCCACTCGCCTGCCGGGTTCAGGGCAGTCCGCCAGGCCTGGGACGTGATGTCCTTGGTGACGGCGGCCTCGCCCAGCGACGCCGCCATTTCCTCACCGGCGCTGGTGCGCCAGCGCATCTGGCCGGAGTAGGCCATGAAGATCACCGGCCGGACCACATGGTCCCGCAGGGCGTTGCCGTAGCCGTAGGTGTAGTCGGCCTTGGAACGGCGGATGCCGTCCCTGTCCTCCGCGTACTCAACGAACGGGATGGGCGAGGTGTCGGAGCGGAACGGGGTACCGGTCAGGGACAGCCGGCGCACCGCCGGATCGAAGGCTTCGCGGAGGCCGTCGCCCCAGGAGAGGGCCTCGCCACCGTGGTGGATTTCGTCCAGGATCACCAGCGTGCGTGCGGCCTCCGTCTTGGCCCGGTGCAGCAGCGGTTTGCTGGCCACCTGGGCGTACGTGACGGCAACTCCGATGAACCCGCGGCCGTGCTGGCCGTCCGAGTTCTTGAAGTTGGGGTCGATGGCGATGCCCACCCGCGCGGCAGCGTCGGCCCACTGCCGCTTGAGGTGGTCCGTGGGCGCCACGATGGTCACCCGGTTCACGGCGCCGGAATCGATCAGCGTCGACGCGATCCGCAGGGCGAAGGTGGTCTTACCGGCGCCGGGGGTCGCCACCGCGAGGAAGTCGCGGGGGCTGTTCCGGAGATAAAGGTCGAGGGCTTCCTGCTGCCAGGCACGGAGTTTCGGGGCGGTTCCCAGGCTGCGCGTTCCGGATAAGCCGGAGGCAGGGTGGGGCCGCCAAAGAGCGTCTCCGTCACTACTTGTTGTTGCCCGAGTCCCCTCCGGGACCCTTGCCGCCGTCGTTGCCGGGGCGGAGGCCGTCATAGACCTCTTTGCACGTGGGGCATACCGGGAACTTCTGCGGATCCCGGCCCGGCGTCCAGACTTTGCCGCACAGGGCGATGACAGGCTCACCGGTCAGCGCGGACTCCATGATTTTTTCCTTGCGCACATAGTGCGAAAAGCGCTCCCGGTCCCCGGGTTCCACTTCCTGGCGCAGTTCCTCGCGCTCAATGGTGGCTGTGGACGATCCAGCCCCGGAAAGCTCGCGCATCGGGTCGTTGTCGAGGGGGTCCGTCATGCTAGTCATGCCAACCATCTTAGCCGTTCCGGTGGCCGGGAGTCCGACGGCGGGCCGGGCGCGTGCGGCCGGATGCGGCTGTGCGGCGCCCACCGCCGTCGTGCCTTTTTCTGCCGTCCCGCCTCCCGTGCAGCGGGTCAGAGCCCCTGCCAGGCGGGCTTGTTGTCGTAGGTGTGCCGGTAGAAATCCGCGAGCTTGAGCGCCGAAGCCGCCGCTTCGTCCAGCAGGACGGTGGCGTGCGGGTGGAACTGCAGGATCGACGCCGGGCAGATGGCGGAGACCGGCCCCTCGACGAACTCGCGCACAGCCTGTGCCTTCTGCGCCCCGGTGGCGATCAGGATCACATGCCGGGCCTCCATGAGGGTGCCGAGGCCCTGCGTCAGGACGTGGTGCGGGACCTCGGCCAGGCTCTTGAAAAAACGGGCGTTGTCCCGGCGTGTCTGTTCAATCAGGCTCTTGATCCGCGTGCGCGAGGCAAAGGAGGACCCTGGCTCATTGAACGCGATATGCCCGTCGGTACCCACCCCCAGGAGCTGCAGGTCCACGCCGCCGGCTGCGGCGATGGCATCCTCATAGGCCTGGCAGGCTGCCGGGATGTCGCCGGCTGACCCGTCGGGGCCATGGACCTTCTCCGGCGCGATGTTCACCCGGTCCGTGAACTCCCGCCGGATGACTTCCCGGTACGACTCCGGATGCCCGGCGGGCAGGCCAACATATTCGTCCAGCGTGAACGCCGTGGCCCGGCTGAAGTCCAGGCCCCGGCTGTTCCGTTCCGCCAGCTCGTCGTAGACCGGCAGCGGCGAGGACCCCGTGGCAAGGCCAAGCACCGCGTCCGGCTTCCGCCTGAGCAGTTCCTCGATGGCATCCGCCGCCAGCTTGCCGATCTGCCTGCGTCCGCCCAGGATGACTACTTCCATGCTGTTTCCTTCCGCCGTATCGCCGTTACTTATTAACAGCCACCTGGGCCAGGAGTTCCGGCCCGCGGGCATCGAGCCATTTCCCGCCCAGCCGCACACCAAGCACGAACAGGACGAGGCCCAGCACCGTTCCCACCGCGAGGTTGAGCCAGCCAAAGAGGCTGTTGCCGGTCACCAGCTGCGCGACCATCAGCGCCGCCTCGGGCAGGACCAGCACCACCAGGACCAGCATCCCGCCGAACTGCACTGCGAGGGTCTGCCCCACGTTGCCCGGCGGCTTCTTGAACGGGCTGTCCCCGGGGAGCGGAACCGCCACGGTGTAGCGGGCAGAAACTACGGACGCCAGCCCCAGGCAGGTGAAGAGGATACCCAGTCCCAGCCCGAGCTGGCCGGGCAGTCCGGACCATTCGCCGGTGAACGCCGCGGAGCCCACGGCAAAGATGACCACCACCGGAAGGGCGAAGGACAGGCAGGCCAGGGCGCGGCCCAGCCGGTCCGCCACGCCGGACACCCCTGTTGCCAGGTGCAGGGCGAACGCGGTGTTGTCATAGGACACGTCGGCCGAAATGGACCACGCGATGATGAACGCGGAGATCGGCGCCAGGAAGGCAAGGCTGGAGTACTCTCCGGTCTGGGCGCCCTGGAAGACCAGGACAACGGGCAGCAGAGGGATGACCACCAGCGATCCCGAGTAGCGGGGGTCCCGGACCCAGTAGGTGAGCGACCTCGCCATGACGGCGCCCGCCGGTACGGGCGGCAGGATCCCCAGGAGCCCAAGCCTGCTTCCCTTGCGCTTGCCGCTGCCGGCGTACGGCGGCGTGACGAGCGCCCTTTCCAGGAGCACCTTCCAGCACCAGGCCAGCGCAGCAAGCGAGGCCACCGCCACCAGGAGCTTGACCGCGGCCGGACCAAACTGCCCTGCGTGGAGCTCGCCGCCCAGGACCAGGCGGCCCGAGCGGGGTCCAGGAGAGCACCCTTGCGAAGTCCGGCAGGAAAGCGGTCGAGTTCGAGATGCCCTGGCCGACGCCCGCGATGATGGGTCCGAGGAGGACGAGCGGAACCATGAAGGCAATGGCGCTGATGTCCTTGAACCGCCGGGAGGCTGCAAGGCTGGCGGTGGCCGTGGTCACCACCTTTGAAAGCACGATGCACGTCATCACGCCCAGCGCCGCCCCCAGCAGTGCGCCGAGCACGGGCAGCACCCCACGGAACAGGTCACCACCGTGGACAGCGCCACCAGGGCAGTGGCAAGGCCCGGGATGCCGATCAGCCCGCCGAGCGCCAGGCCGGCCAGCATCTGCCGCATCGGGATGGCGAAGGTGGTGAAACGGGACGGGTCCAGGGTCATGTCCGTGGCTGAGGCCACTACCGGGATGATTCCCACCCCAGGACGGCAGCGGAGCCGCCGAGCACCACCGCGGTCTGCGCGATTTCAGCGTCCGCGGAGCGCAGCAGGACCAGAGCCAACACCAGGGTGAAGACCAGGCCCAGCGCGTAGAGTCCGGCGAAAGCCAGGCCCACGAGCTGCCAGGGACTGCGGCGGAGGCCGTTGCGGAGCAGGGTCAGTTTCAGCCTTAGAAGGTGCGCAACCATTCCAGCCCTTCCGTGCGGCTGCGTCCGCCGACCAACTGGACGAACCGGTCTTCGAGGGATGCACCGGCGCGGACCTCGTCAACAGTGCCGGCAGCCAGGAGCCGGCCGCCCGCCACCACAGCCACGTGATCGCACATGCGCTGGACCAGGTCCATGACATGGCTGGACATGATGACCGTACCGCCCGACGCCACGTAGCCGTCCAGGATGGAGTGGATGTTCGCCGCCGAGACCGGGTCCACGGCCTCGAAGGGTTCGTCGAGGACCAGCAACCGGGGGGCATGGATCAGGGCGGAGGCGAGCGCGATTTTCTTGGTCATGCCGGCGGAGTAGTCCACCACCAGCGTTCCCGCATCCTGCGTCAGGTCCATGGCTTCCAGCAGGTCGCCCACGCGGGAGGCCACCACGGCCCTGTCCATGCCGCGCAGCAGTCCGGCGTAGGTGATCAGTTGTTCACCGGTCAGCCTGTCGAACAGCCTGACGCCGTCGGGCAGGACGCCCATGAGTTTCTTGGCTTCGAGGGGGTGCGCCCAGACATCGATGCCGTGGACAAACGCTGTCCCGAAGTCCGGCCGCAGCAGTCCGGTGGCCATGGACAGCGTGGTGGTCTTGCCTGCGCCGTTGGGGCCCACGATGCCGTAGAAGGAGCCGGCAGGCACGTCCAGGCTGATGCCGTCCACCGCGATTTTCTGGCCGAACCGCTTGGCCAGGCCGCGGATGGCCAGGGCCGGAACTGCGCCGGCGGCGGCAGGGGAAGGGGGTGCGGCGGCCTCGGCGGGATGCAGCGGCACGCCCGCGGGATCGGGATGCTGGGCGGTCATGAAGCCAGACTAGCCCCCGGAACACGGCTGCGGGGTCCTCCGGGAGGAGTAGAAATAAAGGCGTACGGCTGCTGTCCGCCCCGCCAGACTGCCCGCCCTTCCTAAGTGGCCTTGCGGATGCGGATGGGCCCCTTCGCAGTGGCCGGATCAACCACCGAACCACCTTGGGTAATCACAACCTCGCCGGCGTCGACGAGCCGCCGCGCCGCACGCCGGGCCGGCTCCATAAGATCGCGCCAGTGTTCGCCGCCGACGGCCCGTGCCGCGTCGGACGGACAGATGGTGGACGTGGCGGCCCTGGCAGCCAGGAGCCCAAGGATTGTGGCTTCCAGCTGCTGGTCGATGCCGGCGGAATCACGGGGCGTCATTGCTGCTCCCGTACTCAGAAGCTGCGCCGCGGCATCGCCCGCTCGTACTGGGGAGCCCAGCCGATTTCGTGGCCCAGTTCGAACGCTGCACGGAGCCACCAGTGCGGGTCGCGGAGCGCGGCCCTGGCAATCAGCACGGCATCGGCCTGTCCGCTGGCGATGGCGTGTCCGGCCTGCCCGGCGGAGGTCAGCAGGCCCACTGTCCCGGTGGGAATGCCGGCCTCTTTGCGGATGGCCGCGGAAAAACCGGTCTGGTATCCGGGGCCGGGCGTAATCCTTTGGTGGGCCACTGCTCCCCCGCTGGACACGTCAACCAGGTCCACGCCGCGTTCCGCTGCCTGCCGTGCCAGGCGGATGGAAGCCGGCAGGTCAACGCCGCCCTCGGCCCAGTCGGTGGCGGAAATCCTCAGCAGCAGCGGCATCGAGTCGGGGATGGCGCTGCGCACGGCATCGACGACGGCAAGCATCAGGCGGTTGCGGCCGGCCTCGTCCCCGCCCCATTCGTCGGTGCGCAGGTTCGTCAGCGGGCTCTGGAACTGATGCAGCAGGTAGCCGTGTGCGCCATGGATCTCCACGGTGTCAAAGCCTGCGTCCACCGCGCGCTGCGCCGCTGCCGCGAAGTCCGAGATCACCGCCCGGATCTGCCCGGCTGTCATCTCGGCGGGAACCTCGTAGCCGTCGTAGGCCACGGCTGAAGGACCCGCTGTGCCCCAACCGCCGTCGGCGGCTGCCACACTGCCATGCCTGCCGGAGAACGGCCACCACGTGGAGGCCTTCCGGCCGGCATGCGCCAGCTGCACTCCGATCTTCGCGCCGGCCGCTCCATGGCGGTGCACAAAGGTGGTGATCCGCTGCCACGCCTCGGCCTGGTCATCGTTGTAGAGCCCGGCGTCGCGGGGGCTGATGCGGCCCTCGGCAGCCACCGCGGCCGCCTCGGTGAGCAGCAGCGCGGCCCCGCCGGCGGCAAAGGAACCCAGATGCATGAGGTGCCAGTCGTTGGGAACCCCTGGCGCGGCGTCGGGATCGCAGCTGTACTGGCACATGGGCGACAGCCAGCCGCGGTGCTGGAGCTCCAGGGAACGGAGCTTCAGCGGATCGAAGAGGCCCGGCACTAGAAGAGGACCCTCGCCAGTGCCTGGCGCGCCTTAGAAACGCGTTCGTCGGATGCGCCCACCACGTCGAAGAGTTCCAGCAGGCGGACGCGGGCGGTCTCACGCTCCGGACCGAAGTTCCTGCCAATGAACGCCACCAGCCGGTTCAGGCCGTCGTCAACGTGTCCGCCGGCGATGTCCAGGTCCGCGACAGCAAGCTGGGCTTCCAGGTTGTCCGGCTCGTTGGCGGCGAGCGTGCGGACGGACTCGGCGTCCTGGGCCGAGAGCGGCTGCAGGCGTGCCATCAGCTCCACCTGGGCAAGCCCTGCCTTGGCCTCGTGGTCCGAGGGCATCTCCTTGAGCGCTTGGCGGTAGGCATCCGCGGCAGCGTCGAAGTCGCCCGCCTCGATGGCATCGTAGGCGGCCTGGTGAAGTGGCGGCAGCGGCGCGGGCTCGGATTCCTCACCGGCGCCCGCGTTCAGGCTGCCGGTCACGCCGTTCGCCGCAGCCACCTTCAGCAGCTCGTCGAACAGGGCGCGCACTTGCTGCTCGTCCGCGCTGCCCTGGAAGAGCGGTACGGGCTGACCCTTGAGGACGGCCACAGCGGTGGGCACTGCCTGCACCTGGAACGCCTGGGCCAGCTGCGGAAACGCCTCGATATCGGCGGCCCCTAGGACAAGCCGGCCCCCGTAGCTCTTCACCACGCTGTCCAGCGTCTGCAGCATCCCGGTGGACTCCGGCGAGTACGGGGCCCACAGGGCGAACACCACGGGGACCTGCGCGGACAGTTCCACCAGTTGCTGGAAATTGGCCTCGGTGACGTTGACCCGCAGGTCCGGTCCGCCTGCAGTTCCGCCGGACTGCGACCCGTCCGGTGCGACGGCACCACCGGCGGCGCCGGTTCCGGCAGGCGCGGCCGGGCGCTGCTTCAGGGTTGAAAGGTCGACGGCGCCGCGCAGGTTAAGCAGGCTGGCAGCGGCTGGAGGGACTGGGCGGGAAGCAGGCGAACTCATGCTTTCCACTTTAGCCACTCCGGCCGCTGCCGGAAGTAATACGGTGCCGGGGCTACTTGAAGCTGGCGCCGACCAGGCCGCGGGTTGCGGCGACGAGCTTCATGGGGTCGCTGGAGCCGGCAGGCGGTATGTACACTGCCATCGACTCGGCGAAGTTGAGCACCATGCCGGTGGTGGTTTCCTTGCCGCCGGCCAGGGCTGCTGCGTCATCACCGATGGTCAGCTTGTCGCCGGCAGCCTTCGGCGTGCCTTCAAAACCGAAGTTGATCCGGCCCAGGACCAGGGCCCCGCCGTCGTCGGTGCGGAAGACCACCGTGCTTTCCGGAACCACCTTGTGGGTGAAGGCGAAGTTGCCGTTCTCCCCGGCCTTGACCACCTCTGCCTGGTAGGACAGCGTGTCGGCGATGTACGGCGAGGACTCGCCCTCAACAAGCTTGTCCTTGAAGGCGGAATCGGGAGTGGTCAGGCGGTCGGCGAGGCCCGAGAGGGCCTCTTCCCCGCTGTACAGCAGGCCGGTCTTGTCGCCGGCGGCGAGCGTGTCCGTGCCGCCGCGGCTGATGGTGGGGAACGTGGCGCCGGGCTGGAGCGGGGTGGTTTCCACCAGCTTGTAGTTCTCGCGCGGGGAGGGCTGGACCAGGGTCAGCAGCTGGGGCACCACGTTGCCGTCGCCCTGGGTGACGGCAAGGACGGAGCGGGGCCAGTCGCGGTCACTGGTGACCACGGTGGTGAGCAGCTTGGTGGAGCGGACGGGCATCCTGGCTTCGTAGGAACCCACCTGGGAACGGATCTTGTAGTTCTGGGTGCGCACTTCCAGCTCGGTGCCGCCCACACGCTCGGCCAGCTGGCCCGCGTCCTTGGCGGCATCACCGGCGTCGACGGCGCTGGAAACCTGCTCCAGGATCCTGCGGAACTGGGCATCAAGCAGGACCGGCGATCCGGCCTCCGGGGCAGCCGGTGCCGACGGCGAACCGGTGGCTTCCGGAGCGGGCGTGGCAGCGTACGCAGCCGTGCCGGACCCCGCGAGGACTGCTGCAGTGATGCCCGCAGCCACCATGCCGGCACGCGAGGATGCCTTGGAAGATCCGGCTCCCGACTGGCTCCGGGCACGGGCCCGCTGCGCAAAGCCGCTGCCCTGCCCATCGCCTTCACCGTTCCGCTTGCGCGCGGAGATCAGTGCCAGCGCGATGCCGCCAAGGATCAGGAGGGAGCCAAGCACGATGAGGGGAATGGCCCACGGTGTGGATGTGTCGTTGGGGAATGTCATGGAGACGGAGGCCGGCGCGGCCTTGGTTCCGTCGGAGGCGAGCAGGAGGCTCCAGTCGCCGTCTGCCGGAGGCGTCCAGGAGTATTCCAGTTCACCGCTGGCGTTTTCGCTGGAAACCCAAAGGTCGGAGCCGGCCGGGTTGGGGGTGGTGGCCTCGCCGTCGGTGTGCTCGACCTGCAGGGACTTGCCGTCCTCAGAAACACCGCTGATGGTGTTGTGCGCGGCCTGTCCAACCCAGGCGTCGACGTCGTCCGGACGGCCGGCGGCGAGCAGGAAGTTGCCGTCGCCCTCGATGCTGATCTTGACGGTACCGCCGTGCAGGGTGCGCAGGTTCTGGTCAATGACGGTCAGCGGCGCTTCCGCCGTGTCGGCCGGCGCGGCTGCCGTGAAGGTCTCGGAAGGGGCCCAGATGGTTCTCTGGCCGATGCCGGCCAAAAGTGTCAGGAGGCCGAGCAGCACGAGTGCGACTGCAGTCTTTAAACGCAAGGGAACACCTATCATCAGCGGGGGTTTGCCTTCCATAGTAACCGTTTTGTTACCAGGGCCCCGGATTGGGTGGGCTGCCGCCCCGGGAAAATGCCCCGGACCACCCCCGTCCGCAGCTGTTGACAAGGCTGCTGATAGTGTTTGCGATGATCATCACATTGGCCCGTTGACGCGGCGCCACGTACGGAACAGGCCCTCAAAACCAGTGACTGACAAGACGGACGAGTCTTCCTCGGCAGCCAACAATTCCGGAGGCCAGGAGCCACCGGCAGCCGCACCCGAGGGGGCCCCGCACGCCCGCAGGAAGGGCACCGCCGCGGCGGCGCTCGGTTTTGTGGCCCGCCGGCTTCGCCAGCCGCTGCCAGGCGCCCAGCCCAGGCTGCGGTTCGAGATGCCGCCGGAGTACGTCCAGGAGCAAGAGGTTTTGACCACTGACCCGGACGGCGAGGTAAGGCCGCAGTTCGGCCGGCCCGGTCCCCGGATGTCGCCGCAGCATCCCCTCTATATGGGCTTCATGGGAACCGTCGGCGTGGGGCTTGCGCTGCTGGTCTACTGGATCGGCTCGAACACCACGCAGCTGCTGCTGTGGATCGTGGCGGCCCTGTTCATCGCCCTGGGCCTGGAACCGGTGGTGGGCTGGCTGGAGAACCGCAAGATCCCGCGGCCGGCAGGATCCTGGTGTCCGTGACTGTCCTGGTGAGCGCCGTCGTCGGCTTCTTCGCCACCCTGATCCCCACCATCGTGGAGCAGGTGACGGAAATCGTGGAGCAGGCGCCGGTGTGGATCCGGGACTTCATCGATTCGGAGTTCTTCCGCAGCCTCGACGACCAGTTCGGCGTCCGTGACCGGGTGGCGGAGGAACTGGACAAGTTCGTGAACGACCCCGCCGCGGTGGGCGGTATCTTCGGCGGCGTGGTGGGCTTTGGTTCCACCGTGGCCAACGGCCTGTTCGGGGCCCTGATCGTGCTGGTGCTGAGCCTGTACTTCCTGGCCGCCCTGCCGGCGATGAAGAAGTGGGGCTACCGGCTGGCGCCCCGCTCCCGCCGCCACCGCGTGGAAGCCCTGTCCGAGGAGATCACCCGGTCTGTGGGCAACTACGTGATCGGCCAGGCCTGCGTGGCGCTCCTCAATGCCACCTTCGCCTTCATCGTGATGTCCATCCTGGGCATCCCGTTCGCCCTGCTGCTGGCCTTCGTCGTCGCCCTGCTCGCGTTCATCCCGCTGGTGGGGGAATGATCGCCGCCGTGGTGGTGCTGCTCGTCTCCCTGACGGAGGGCTGGCAGACGGCCGCCATCTACGCCATCTGCTACTTCGCCTACCTGCAGTTCGAGGCCTATTTCATCTCGCCGCGCATCATGCAAAAGGCGGTTGCAGTGCCGGGAGCGGTGGCAGTCATTTCAGTCATCGCGGGCGGCAGCCTGCTGGGGATTCTTGGCGCGCTGATCGCCATTCCCACCGCAGCGGCCGTCCTGCTGCTGATCCGGGAGATCTACATCGTGCGGCAGGACCAGCACTGACAGGACCAGCCCTGGTCCGCGCCGCTCCCCCGGCGGCCTAGGCCGGAGCGGTGGCCGACGGGCCGTCCCATTCCGTCGGCAGCCCGGCAGGGCCGGAGCCGGCCCCGGTGACGTCATCCACGATTTCGTTCAGGACCCGGGCCGCGGACCTCTCCCCACCCACAGGTGCTTGGCGCCGTCGACGCCCACCACCCGCGCCTGCGGCACCAGGCTGAACCGTGCGGCCGCCTCGGCGGGCTGGAGGAAGTCGTCGTGCTCGGGGACCAGGACGGTGAGCGGCTTGCCCGATTCCGCCCACTGCTGGAGGTGCTTGTCCGTGGCACGGTGCAGCGGCGGCGACAGCAGCACGGCGCCTTCCACCTGCGATGCCACCGGCTCCACCGCGCCGTACATCAGCGCCAGTTCCGTGCCGAAGGACCAGCCCACCAGCCACCGGTTGGGCAGGCCGCGTTCCACCGCGAACCGCACCGCCGCCTCGACGTCGTACCGCTCGCCGATGCCTTCCTCGAAGGCGCCCGTGCTGGTGCCGCGCGGGGATGCCGTGCCCCGGGTGTTGAAGCGGAGCACCGCGACACCTGCCAGCGCCGGCAGGCGGTAGGAGGCCTTGCGGTAGACGTGCGAATCCATGAACCCGCCGTGCGTGGGCAGGGGGTGCAGGGTGATGAGCGTAGCGTGGACGGGCCCCGATTCCGGCAGCGCGAGTTCACCCACCAGGGTGTGGCCGTCGTCCGTCTGCAGCTCCACGTTTTCGCGCCGGGCGGGCAGGACGGTGGAGGCACGGATGGGAACAGGTCCCCCGGAGGGCGTGAATTCGTACGACGACGGATGAAAAGTCATGCCTGCCAGCTTAGCGACAGCAGGGGTTCTGCCGCCCGCGGATGTCAGCGGTAGCGGTAACTGCGCGACATCCAGCAGTTTGTATGCCAGTGGCGCCGCTCCGCCAGGCCGGCGGCTGCCCCGAAGAGATGGTCGTCCTTCCAGACCACCAGGTGCGCGACGCCGGGCAGGACGGCCGTGGAGCACTCAGGGCAGATGTAGGTCTTTTCGGCGTTTTTGGCGGTCATGGTGCGGACCATCCATTCGCCGTCCGGCGCGCTTTCACGCCGGGCGATGCCGGCCCGGGCGCGTTCCAGGTCCAGCTCGGGAACGTTCCCGCCGCCCTTTTTGCCGGCACCCCGCTTTCCCGGGCCTGCACCTTTTCCGGAGACAGGACGGCGGGGACGGTTGGAACGCGGCATGCATCCATTCTGCCCCAGCCCGGCACGGCTCCCGCACCCGCGCAACCGCCGTGCGAGCCGGCGTCGGGACCGGGCCGCAAGGCTGCAGGCGGTAGTCTGTACGGCGTGCGACTTGTCATAGCCCGATGCTCCGTTGATTATGTTGGCCGGCTCAAAGCCCATCTCCCCCTCGCCACCAGGCTCCTCCTGGTCAAGGCGGACGGCTCCGTCCTGGTCCACTCGGACGGCGGATCCTATAAGCCGCTCAACTGGATGAGCCCGCCCGCCACCCTGCGGGTCTCCTCCCCGGAGGACGTGGACCTGGAGCTGGGCGTGGTGGAGCAGTGGACCGTGCAGTCGGCGAAAACCGACGACCGGCTCATCATCAACATCCACGAAAAGCTGAGCGAGTCGTCCCACGACCTCGGCGTGGACCCCGGCCTCATCAAGGACGGCGTCGAGGCCGACCTCCAGCGGCTCCTCGCCGAACAGATCGAAACCCTCGGCACCGGCTACTCGCTGATCCGCCGCGAGTACTTCACCGCCATTGGACCGGTGGACATCCTGGCGCGGGACGCGGACGGCGGTACCGTGGCCATCGAGCTCAAGCGCCGGGGCGACATCGACGGCGTGGAGCAGCTGACGCGCTACCTGGAACTGCTCAACCGCGATCCGCTGCTCGCGCCCGTGCGGGGGATCTTTGCTGCCCAGCAGATCAAGCCGCAGGCAAAGGTGCTGGCAACGGACCGCGGCATCGACTGCATCACCCTGGACTATGACGCAATGCGCGGCGTCGATGACAGCGAATCACGCCTTTTCTGACCTGCCGCATTAACGCCCGGGCAACGCCAAAGCCGCCTGACAAGGCATTTAACCGGGTTTAACCTAAATTTTGGCCGTTTCACCGCCAAAACCGTTGACCGGCGCGGAGAGGCATGAAATTCTTGTCTCAGTCTTTGTGTAGGTGTTTTTCATGCTCGCAAGACATGTTGCGAGCGCGAAGCTCCTGCAACCCGGACCCCTGAATAGGGCCCGGAATTCAGGATTCTTCTCGCGGAGTGACCAAGGCCGGTACGAGGTGTGCCGATCTTAAAAAAGTTCCACAATGAGGAGAAATAAATGGCACAGGGAACCGTCAAGTGGTTCAACGCTGAAAAGGGCTTCGGCTTCATTACCCCGGATGACTCCGACGGTGATGTCTTCGTTCACTACTCGGAGATCCAGACCAACGGCTTCAAGACCCTCGACGAGAACCAGCGCGTTCAGTTCGAGATCGGCCAGGGCGCCAAGGGCCCCCAGGCTACCGGCGTGACGCTGGTCTAGTCCCCGCCGCAAACCCGCTTCGGCGGTATGCAGCAATAAAATGATCCCCGGCAATTACTGCCGGGGATCATTTTATTGCTTGTGCGTCTCACAATGCTTTTCCGGCATTTAATCCGCAAGTTTTATGTCTATTGCCAATTGCCTTTACTTGACCAGTTTGCTGACCAGCCGTGCACCCTGCGGCAGGGAAAGCCCGGGCAGGTACGCGCGGGTCAGGGCGCGGCCGATGGCCGGCAGGTGCAGCGGGTCCTGGTAGTAGAGGTACAGCGCGCGGTACTCCGGCTTGAACCGCGACTTGAACGCGGCCAGGGAACGGAAGCCGTACACCGGCTCCAGCGCATGCCCCACGAGATCGAGGATGCGGACCAGGTTTTCGGCCCCGTCCCGGTTCCCGCTGCTGTCGTTGGCGCCGCCGTGGTTGGCCAGCGGCGAGCCGGACAGGGAGATCACCTCCACCGATCCGCGCAGCTCCAACACGGCCGAGGCAATGAGGAATTCCATGACGCCCGGAAAACCTTCCGTACTCCGCCGCATGACGTCCAGCGTCCTGCTGACCAGCCGCCCGCCGTCGTACACGGGAAGCCAGCTGGTCACGCCGTGGACTGTACCGTTGCCGTCGACGGCAAGGCAGCACAGGACCTCGTCGTCGTCCAGCTCGTCCACCCCGCCCAGGGTGAAGCCCATTTCAGGGACGGACTTGTTGGCCGCCCACTCCTCCGAGACCTCGTTGAGCTTTGACCGCAAAGCAGCCGGCAGCGAGTGGTATGGACCCCACACCGCCTCAACCCCCAGCTTTGCCGCCCGGTTCAGCGCTGTCCGCACGTTCTGCCATTCCTTGCCCTTGAACTCCAGCTCCCGGATTGCGAGCCTGGTCTCCTGCGCGACCGGCACCCGGGCGAACCCGCGCTCCTGCAACGCCGGCCACATGGAGTCGTCGCAGGAGTACAGCGCAGGAATCAGGGCCTGGCTGCCGCAGAAGGCCAGGAACCCCTCCGTGACCGCCTGCTGTGACTGCCGCGGCCCGATTGCCCCGCCCAACGTCAATGCCACGCTGCCGTGCCGCTGGTAGGCAACCGCACCCTGCCCGTCGGGGCTGAACCAGTAGGTGTTGGGCTCCCACAGTGCCATCCAGGACAGCGGGCCGCCGCCCTGGTGCAGCAGCTCCCGGGCCCTGGCGCGGTCCTGCCATCCGGAGTCGTGGCCATGGTGTCCGATCAGCACCCACCACACCGCCACCAGCGCCACCACCCAGAACACGGGACCCGAGTAGGCAAACAGGACCGCCTCCACGCTGTTGCGGTCGGCAAAGACCCGGTGGTAGTGCTGCGGGATGGGAACCGGGACGTACTGCCTGGCGAGCTCGGCGAAAAGTCCCAGCAGCCCGCCGTCGCGTTCCAGGCCGCCTGACCAGAACCATGCGCCGGCATAGGCGGTGGCCAGGACCCCCCACGTGCCGCCGGCCACCAGGGCCAGCGTCCGGCGGGCAGCAGGGAGCGTCTGCACCCGGAACTGCCGCCGGTTGAGCCACAGGACCACGGCGAGCAGGAGGGGCACGACGACGAGCGGCAGCACGTGGGCGAAGGCCGATCCCATGGGTGCGGCCTGCGGCCCCTGCGGGCGCGAGGGGACCAGCGCAAAGAGCGCGAGGTAGACGGCGGCCAGTGCCGTGACGGCCAGCTGGATGGCGATTGCGATGTTCAGTGCAAGCCTCCGGCCGCGGCGCATGCCGTCGGCACAGATCAGCAGCAGGAGAACCGGGACAACGGCCAGCGCCAGCCCGAACGGGCCGGCAAACCCTGCGCGTCCGGCTTCCAGGCAGGAGGCTTCAACGGTTGCCCCGCAGTTCAGGGCAAGCTGGCTGAGCGTGGGCATCGGGTTCAGAACCACGTCGCGCAGCAGTGCCAGCGGCCCGGTGGGTGACCGCGCGATGCCGGTGAGGATGGGCCCCACAGCGAAAACGGCAACGGTCAGCGCAAGGAGGTTCCTCGTCTCCCGGCCCGTGGACCGGTGCCGGTGCAGGTGGCCCTGGTCGCCCTGGATCCACCAGCCCGCCAGCAGGCCCAGGAGTGCGCCGAGCAGGCCGATGACCGTTTCCGCGTGTCCCACGTACAGGACCAGCAGCAGCGAAACGGAGATCACTGCCGTCCGCAGCCGCCGCTGCCACAGCACCGGCAGCCGTGCACTGCCGGCCAGTCCTGCTGCCAGGACCGGTCCATAGGGCCCGATCAGGATGTCGTCCACCATCTGGTCCAGCCACCCGTCGCCGGCGTACTCCGCCAGCTGGGTTATGAGCAGGAACAGCGTCACCGCGGCGAACTGGCCGCCAAACAGCAGGGCGGCCGCCGCCCGGGACCCGAGTTCCGCTCCGCAAGCCCCAGGAACACGATGATCATGAGTGACGCTGCCAGGTACGCCAGGGGGTTGGTCGCGAAAAAGAGGCTGGTGAAGAGCTGCCACCAGTTGCCGTCACGGAGACCCTGCCCGCTGACGCCGGCCAGCTCCAGGAGGTGCTCCGGCGGCCCTGCCAGGTAGCTGCCTGTTACCGCGCCGGCCAGCACGAACACCGCAAGGACGGCCAGGCTGAACGGCACGGACCGCAGCTCGACGGCGGCACGGGCCAGTGCGGGCCGGAGCACGGTGTCCCAGGCCAGTGCCGTGGTGCGGACCTCCCTTTCGGGGCTCACCGCCGAAGCCCCCATCTGTCCATGAGGAAATCCAGGGCATCGGCAATCCGCCGCGAAGACGTATCCCAGGAATGGCCGGTGTTCTCCACTTCATACGCCCGAACGGTGAATCCTGCGCTTTCCGCTGCGGTCGCCAGTGTCCGGAGGTACCCCACGAACTCTGGATCGTTCTGTCCGGCCGTCAGGTAGAGGCCGCTGCCTTCGAACCTTTGCTGCTTCATGATGGCCAGGGGGGTCTGCCGGTTGAAGGCCTCCGGATCCCCGGGGAAGGCGGCGTCGATGGTTTTCTGCCGTTCCTTGGCGATGGCCGGTTCCGCTTCAGCCGAGAATGCCAGCGCTGCAGGGAAAAGCTCCGGGTGCCTCGTGGCCAGCTGCACCGCGCAGGTGCCGCCAAAGGAGAAACCGCCCGTCGCCCACCGGCTGTGGTTGGTGTCCACCACCAGCGTGGAGCTGATCCAGCCGGTGACATCCTTGATGAGGTAGGTATCGGCACGGGCAATCCGGCTGTCCATGCACATGGTGTTGGCCGACTGGGAACCGTTGGGGTCGGGAATCACCACTACCGGAGCCACCCCGCCATGTGCTGCGGCGTAGGAGTCCATGTGGGCCTGGATGGTCCCGCCCGTGAGCCAGTCCGCCGGGCCGCCCGGCTGCCCTGCAATCAGCACCAGCACCGGAAGGGCCGGACGGTTGGCGGCAAAGTACGCGGGCGGCAGGTAGATGTAGGCTTCCCGCGTGTCCATCCCGGACAGCGTGCCGGGTATGGAGGCCCTGCGGAGGGCTCCCCCGGCCGGAAGTTCGCCCTGCGGGCTCCAGCTGTCCAAGGAAGCGCCGTCGGGCTGGCCGGGCTGGCGCATCAGTCCGGCTTCGAGGGCGGGAATCCGGGACAGGGCTGTTCCCAGGAGGTCGCTGACGGTCCTGTTCAGCCCGAAGTAGGCGTTGATCTGCACTGAGGACAACGCGACCACCAGGAGCGCGGCCAGGACGGCGGTCCCACGCCGCGGCCAGCTCGCGTGCGGAAGGCGCATCAGGCCCAGGAGCATGGCGGCGACGGCGGGGACCACCCAGAGCAGGACGGTGTCCGGAATGTTCTCGGGGAAGACTGTGAAAACGTTGATGAGGGCCCAGTGGACGGTGGCGACCAGGGCAAAGGCGGCAGCCGCGGCCGCGATGATGCGGAAGATCCAGCGGCGGACGTTGGGGGACGCAGGGGGCGGCAGCAGGAGGTAGCCGGCGCCGGCCAAACCCAGGATGAGGGCTGCCCAGTACAGGGGGCCGTCAATCAGCCTGACGTCGTATAACCAGTCCACGCCGGCTAGCGCCAGGTCCCTACGCCGATGACCGGGCCGGCCTCCAGCCATGAGGACAGGCCGGTGTAGGCGTCGAACTTCATGGCGAGCCGGAGGTCCTGGCCTTCATAACGCAGTTCAACGATCACGACGTCGGGCTGGACCTTGACGGCCTCGGCATCCGTGGGCTTGCGGCGGCCAAGGAGTTCAAGCGAGTGGCGCTTGAACCGGTGTTTGGGGCGGACACTGAGCGAGAGCAGCCGGAACCACTCCAGGTCGTTGTCCTGATAACGACAAACCCCCATCTGCCAACTGTTTCCAGCCATGCAGATGGAGGCGTCCACCGTGCCGAGGGCACGCCGCAGGTTGAAGCGGCGCACCCCCCGAAAGGCACAGTGCAAAAATCAGCAAACCAAAGGCGGTTGCCAGTGCGATGAACGGAAGACTAGATGCGTCCATCAAGGTGATGCTAGCGGATCCCAGCGGTGGCCGACTCACCCAGGTGGGCGTTGTCAGCCACGATAACCACGCGGTTGTTGTCAACGGAGAAGAATCCGCCGTCGACAGCTACTGCAATACGGTCACCGGACACCGGCTGGATAGCCAGCTCACCTTCGGCCAGGATCGCCAGCAGGGGCGAGTGGCCGGGCAGGATTCCGATTTCACCATCGCTGGTGCGGGCCTTGACCATCTTGGCCGCTCCGGACCACACGAAGTGGTCCGCTGCGACAATCTCAACCTCAAGCTCAGCCATATTACTTGGTCTGTTCCTGGATCTTGGCCCACTGGCGCTCAACGTCATCCAGGCCGCCGACGTTGAAGAACGCCTGCTCTGCGATGTGGTCGAGGTCGCCGTCGCAGATGGCAGCGAAGCCTTCGACGGTGTCCTTGATGGAAACCGTGGAGCCTTCAACGCCGGTGAACTGCTTGGCGGTGTAGGTGTTCTGGGACAGGAACTGCTGGATGCGGCGTGCACGGGACACGACGATCTTGTCCTCTTCCGACAGTTCGTCAACGCCGAGGATGGCGATGATGTCCTGGAGTTCCTTGTTCTTCTGCAGGATCTGCTTCACACGGACAGCCGTGTTGTAGTGGTCCTGGCCGATGTACTGGGGGTCCAGGATTCGGGAGGTGGACGTCAGCGGGTCAACGGCCGGGTACAGACCACGGGAGGCGATTTCACGGGAAAGTTCCGTGGTCGCGTCGAGGTGTGCGAAGGTGGTTGCCGGTGCCGGGTCGGTGTAGTCATCTGCGGGAACGTAGATGGCCTGCATCGAGGTGATGGAGTGGCCCTTGGTGGACGTGATGCGCTCCTGGAGGAGGCCCATTTCGTCAGCCAGGTTCGGCTGGTAGCCCACGGCGGAAGGCATACGGCCGAGAAGGGTCGAAACCTCGGAACCTGCCTGCGTGAAGCGGAAGATGTTGTCGATGAAGAGCAGCACGTCCTGGTTCTGCACATCGCGGAAGTACTCCGCCATGGTCAGCGCGGACAGGGCCACGCGCAGACGCGTTCCCGGCGGCTCGTCCATCTGGCCGAACACAAGGGCGGTGTCCTTGAGGACGCCTGCCTCTTCCATTTCAACCCAGAGGTCGTTGCCTTCACGGGTACGCTCGCCAACACCGGCGAATACCGAGGTACCACCGAAGTTGCGGGCAACACGGGTGATCATTTCCTGGATCAGAACGGTCTTGCCCACGCCGGCGCCGCCGAAAAGGCCGATCTTTCCACCCTTGATGTACGGGGTGAGGAGGTCGATGACCTTGATGCCGGTTTCCAGCATCTCGGTGGAACCTTCGAGGGAAGCGAAGCTCGGTGCCTTGCGGTGGATGGGCCAGCGTTCGCTGATCTGCAGTTCCGACTCGGCAACGTCCAGGGGCTGGCCCAGGACGTTGAAGATGTGGCCCTTGACGCCGTCGCCGACGGGCACGGAGATCGGGGCACCGCTGTCCACCACGGACGTGCCGCGGACAAGTCCGTCGGTTGCCTGCAGGGAGATGGCGCGGACGAGGTTGTCACCCAGGTGCTGGGAGGTCTCGAACGTGATGGTCTTGGTCTCACCGTTGAGAGTAATCTCGGTGGTGAGTGCGTTGTAGATCGACGGGATTGCGTCAGCCGGGAATTCGACGTCGACAACCGGGCCGATGACGCGCGCAATACGGCCGGTGGCACCGGTCGTTGCGGCTACGTTTTCGGTAGCAGTGGCAGTCATCTCTCTCACTTCACTCAGTAGATGGCGTGGGGTTAAGTTTATCTGTGTGGTGCAGGTTCAACGGAACCGCGGCCAGGCCTATGACGCGAGGGCGTCGGCGCCGGCAACAATCTCGGAGAGCTCCTGCGTAATCTCGGCCTGGCGGGCCGTGTTGCGCAGACGCGTGTACTTCTTGATCAGGTCCGTGGCGTTGTCCCTGCCGACTTCATCGCGCGCTGGCGCGCGGCCAGTTCGGATGCAGCGGCCTGCAGCATGGCTGCGAACAGCCGCGATTCGATGTAGCGCGGCAACAGGGCATCAAGAACCTGCTCGGTTTCCGGCTCGAACTCGTACAGCGGCAGCAGGTCCGACTCGGAGGCGGCTTCCTCTTCCACTACCTCCAGGGGCAGCAGGCGGATGACCGTGGGCTCCTGGGTAACCATCGACTTGAAGCGCGTGTAGACAACGTGGATCTCGTCCACGCCACCGTCTTCGTAGTCCGTGGCGAAGTCGGCCAGCAGAGCCTCCCCGATTTCCCGGGCAGTACTGAACTCGGGCGCGTCGGTTCCTCCGGTCCAGACCCGCGCGTACTCGCGGTTCCGGAAATCGAAGTAGGCCTGCGCCTTGCGGCCCACGAGGTAGGTTTTGACTTCCTTGCCTTCAGCGTGGAGAAGCTCGTTGAGACCTTCCGCCTGCTTGAGGACACTGGCCGAGTAGGAACCTGCCAGGCCACGGTCCGAGGTGATTACCAGGACTGCGGCACGGCGGATCTGCTCGGGCTCGGTGGTCAGCGGGTGGTCGATTTCGCTTTGGCTTGCGACAGCAGAAACGGCACGCGTGATCGCGTTCGCGTAAGGCAGTGAAGCTGCTACGCGCGCACGGGCTTTACCGATGCGCGAGGTAGCGATCAGTTCCATCGCCTTGAAGATCTTGCGCATCGACGTGGTCGAGCTGATCTTCTGGCGGTAGACCCGAATCTGGGCTCCCATACTTATCCTTTCCTAACATTCCGTAAACCGGGTGTGCCGGACCCTGCGGCCCGGCACACCCGGTGAGCGGAACTAGCGCTTCTGCTTGACGATCTTTTCCTGGTCAACGTCGCCCTCGGAGATGGACTCATACTCCTCGTGGCCGGCACCTACCAGGTGGTTGTCGCCTTCACCGAAGAAGCCCTTCTTGAAGTCGACGATGGCGGACTTCAAAGCGGCTACGGTGTCGTCGTCCAGCACGTTGGTCTGGGCCAGCGTGGTGAGGATCGAGGACTTGCGGCCCAGGTGGTCCAGGAACTCGCGCTCGAAGCGGCTGATGTCCTCAACCGGAACGTCGTCCAGGTAGCCGTTGGTACCGGCCCAGATGGAGACAACCTGGTTCTCAACCGGGAATGGTGAGTACTGGCCCTGCTTCAGCAGTTCCATCAGGCGGGCGCCACGGGTCAGCTGCTGGCGGGATGCGGCGTCCAGGTCCGAAGCGAACATGGCGAATGCCTGCATGTCGCGGTACTGGGCCAGATCCAGCTTCAACGTGCCGGAGACCTTCTTCATGGACTTGACCTGCGCGGCACCACCAACGCGGGACACAGAGACACCCACGTCAACGGCGGGGCGCTGGTTGGCGTTGAAGAGGTCCGACTGGAGGAAGATCTGGCCGTCGGTGATGGAGATGACGTTGGTCGGGATGTAGGCGGAAACGTCGTTCGCCTTGGTCTCGATCAGCGGCAGGCCCGTCATGGAACCGGCACCCAGTTCGTCGGAGAGCTTCGCGCAACGCTCCAGCAGGCGGGAGTGCAGGTAGAAGACGTCGCCCGGGTAGGCTTCGCGTCCCGGCGGACGGCGGAGGAGCAGCGACACTGCACGGTAGGCCTCAGCCTGCTTGGACAGGTCATCGAACACGATGAGGACGTGCTTGCCGCCGTACATCCAGTGCTGGCCGATGGCCGAGCCGGCGTACGGTGCCAGGTACTTGAAGCCTGCGGGATCGGAGGCAGGGGACGCCACGATGGTGGTGTACTCCAGCGCGCCGTTGTCCTCGAGGGTCTGGCGGATGGCGGCGATGGTGGACGCCTTCTGGCCGATCGCCACGTAAATGCAGCGGACCTGCTTGGTTACGTCGCCCGAAGCCCAGTTGGCCTTCTGGTTGATGATGGTGTCGATCGCGATCGCGGACTTGCCGGTCTGGCGGTCACCAATGATGAGCTGGCGCTGGCCGCGGCCGATCGGGATCATGGCGTCGATGGCCTTGAGTCCGGTCTGCATCGGTTCGTGGACAGACTTGCGCTGGGTCACGCCGGGAGCCTGCAGCTCCAGTGCGCGGGTGGTCTCAGCCTTGATCTCGCCGAGGTCGTCGATGGGCACGCCCAGCGGGTCAACTACGCGGCCAAGGAAGGCGTCGCCCACGGGCACGGACAGAACCTGTCCGGTGCGGTGGACTTCCTGGCCTTCTTCGATGCCGGTGAAGTCGCCGAGGACGATAACGCCGATTTCGCGGACGTCGAGGTTCTGGGCCAGGCCCAGGGTGCCGTCCTCGAAGCGCAGCAGCTCGTTCGCCATGACCGAGGGGAGGCCCTCAACACGGGCGATGCCGTCACTAGCGGTGGTTACGCGGCCGACCTCTACGCGCTCTGCGTTTCCGGGTTCGTAGGACGCCGCGAACTCGTTCAGCGCATTACGGACGTCGTCGGCGTTGATGGTCAATTCGGCCATCTGCAGTCCCTGCTCTCCTGTTTTGTGATCACCGTGAAGGTGACCGGGGTTTCTATCAGTTTGTTGGTGCTTGTCCGGCTAGCCGGCCAGCTGGCGTTGCAGCTCGCCCAGCCTGGTGATGACCGAAGCGTCGAGCACTTCGTCACCGACCTGGACGCGGATTCCGCCAATGAGTGCTGGATCAACGTTGACGTTGATCTTCAGTTCCCGTCCGTACATGGCATTCAGGCCCGCCTGGAGGCGTGCCAGCTGCGTCTGCGTCAGGGGACGGGTCACGCTGACCGTTGCGATCCAGCGCTGCTGCCGCTTGGCCGCCAGTTCGGCGAACCGTTCAACGAGCCGGGTGGGCTTGATGCCCCGGGGCTGGGAAACTGCCTGGGTGATGAGGACTTTTGCTTCCTCACCCACCCCGGGCACCAGCTTCGCGGCCAGGGTAGCCTTGGCGGCTGCACTGGCCTGCGGCTCGGACAGAGCACGTTGTACCTCGTGGCTGGAGGCAACAGCCTGGTTGAAGGAGAACAGTTCGTTCTCCAGCTCTTCCAGGCCAGTGATTCCGGAGGCAGAAACGGCCGACTTGTTTTCAGCAACGGAAATGACCACCGTTGCGGCAAGAGTCTCGAGTGCATCGCCGATATCGCGCGCCGATGCCCAGCGTGAACTGGCCAGTCCGGATGCGATCTCTGCAGCATCAGCGGAGACTTTCCCGCCAACCAGCTGCCTGACCAGCGCCGACTTTTCGTCACCGGAACGCGACGGGTCAGTCAGGGCGCGGCGCAAGCCAGCCGAGCTGTCCACCATTTCCAGAATTCCGAAGAGTTCCTTTGCCAGCTGCAGCGACGCGGTGGGAAGCTTGGCTTCCAGCGCGACCAGCGCTGTTGCCAGCGATTCGCTCGATACGCCTGCCATTACTTAGCTGCACCTGCGTTCTGGGTCTCCAGATCTGCCAGGAAACGGTCAACTACCCGTGCTGCGCGCTCATCGTCGTTGAGCGATTCGCCCACGATGCGGCCGGCAAGGGTGGTGGCCAGGGTGCCTACCTCTGAACGCAGGGACACAACGGCCGCCTGGCGCTCTGATTCGATCTGTGCGTGGGCCTGCGCGGTGATGCGGGCAGACTCTGCAGCTGCCTTCTCCTTGAGATCCGCAAGGATCTGGGCACCCTCCGCGCGGGCTTCCTCACGGATGCGGTTGGCTTCGGTGCGGGCGTCGGTCAGCTGCTGCTTGTACTCTTCGAGTGCAGCAGACGCCTCAGCCTGGGCCTTTTCAGCCTTTGCAATGCCGCCTTCAATAGCCTCGGCACGCTCGGCGAAGGTCTTTTCGAACATCGGGACAACGAACTTGACCACGATGAACATGAGGATGGCAAAGCCCACGAGGACAACGCCCATTTCCCAGATGTTGGGCATCAGGGGATTGACTTCGCCCTCAGTGGCGGCTGAGATGATCAGCTGAGCCATTTTTTCACCCGTCCTTTTCTACTCGGTTCTGTAAGTTCGCTTCGTTCCAGGACTAGAGAACGAAGGCGAAGACCAAGCCGAGGATGGCGAGGGCTTCAGTCAGCGCAAGGCCGAGGAATGCGATCGGCTGCAGCACGCGCTGAGCTTCAGGCTGACGGGCAACGCCGTTGATGTAAGCAGCGAATACGAGGCCAACACCGATACCACCGCCGATTGCGGACAGACCGTAACCTACGAGGTTGAGATTGCCTTCCATTTTTCTTCCTTTCAAGATGCCACTTCAGTGGCAGGTTGTTTGGGTTGCTTCATCCCCCGCGAAGGGGAAGTCTGTGTGCCGGCCGGAATTGGATCCGGCGGCAGTGCCTAGTGGCTGTCGGCGTGCAGTGCGCCTTCGATGTAGATCGCGGTCAGCAGGGTAAAGACGTACGCCTGCAGGACCATGATCAGCGCCTCGAGCATGTACATCGCGATGGCACCTGCCAGGACCAGGACCGAGGTTCCCTTGAGCAGGATGTTCTCCTGCATGACCAGGTATTCGATGCCGGAGCCGGCGATCATCACGATGAGGTGGCCTGCGAGCATCGTGGCGAACAGACGGAGGCTGTGCGTGACGGGCCGGACCAGGAAGTTGGAGATGATCTCGATCGGGATGACGATCGGAAGGATGAACCACGGAACACCCGAGGGGACGGTGGCCAGCTTGAAGTAGCGCAGGCCGTTCTTCTTGACGCCGATGGCGATCCAGGTGAAGTAGACGAGACCGGCCAGCACGTAAGCGCCACCAACGTGGGAGAAGGTGGGGAGCTGGATCAGCGGGATGGCGCCATAGATGTTGTTCACCAGGATGAAGAAGAACAGGCTGAACAGCAGCGGGACGTACTTGATGAAGTCCCTGCCGCCGATGATGTCCTTGGCGATTCCGTTGCGGACGAAGCCGTATGCGGCCTCGCCGGCGAACTGGAGCTTGCCGGGTACCAGCTGCTGCTTGCGTGCGGCCAGCACGAAGAAGGTGGCGATAATGGCGACAGAGAGGAGGACCAGCAGCATCTGCTTGGAGAATCCTTCTGCGGCACCCCACGGCAGGATTGCCGGCAAATGCATTTCGTTAATACCAGGAGGAGCGAACTCTCCTGAATCTTGGGCCGGGAGCGCAAGCGCGATCAACGCGTTTCCTCTCTGCAGTGTCCATCATTGGGCGTTGGGCGGGGACCGGCAGCCTGACGGCCTGCTGTTCCCCCTGTGAAATTATTTGGCATTAGTGTCGCCGTCCGTGGACGGTCCGCTGGCAGCAGGACGCTCACCAGCATTTTTACGAGAACTGGTGAGGCCATGCATGTGGGAAAGGTAAAAACCTCCGACGGCTCCAAGCAGAGCGCCTGCGAGCACAATCCAGCGCGTTCCCCACAGATAATCCAGTCCCCACCCTATCAAACTCCAGACGATGATTCCGCCAATGATGTAGCTGAAGACGGCCATCCCGGCGTTGTATCCGCCGTCGGAGTTGTCGCTGGAGACACCAGGGGCGGAGCGGCCGGATACGGGCTTGCCGGCGGAGGCTTTTCCGGACTTTTTGGGGTCACGCATCGGAGGCTTCCTTGGTTTCTGGATCGTTGTAGATCTGCAGGCGGGCTTTGCTGAAACCATAGAGCTCAGCGGCCTGCCACAGAACGACGGCGGCCACGGCACCTGCAACAAACCAGCGGCCGTGCAGCCATTGCGGGGCTCCCACCACGAACAGAACCGCGGCGAACCCCACCACCTTGATGAAGTAGGTGGCAACGAACACGCCGATGGCCCCGGAGGGATTGCTGCGCCCCACGAAGTGGCCCACCAGGAGGCTTATTCCGAAGAACAGCATCACCAGCAGGCCGCCCAGCAAGGCGGAGACCGCCCCGGCGGAGCCGTCCAGTATTGCGGCAGCCCCGGCGCACAGCACCAGTCCCGCCGCCGCGGCCGCGGAGCTGAGCTTCAGGAGATGCAGCCACAGGGACCGGGTGGGACCGGAAGCACCAACGGGTCCTTTGCCGGACGCAGGTCCGGACTCGGCGTTGGAGGTCATGCGATCCCAATCGTCGGTACCTCAAGGCTGTAAACCACAAGGCGGGGTGGAGGGTCAGCTTTGGCTGCCCCTAAATTCTACATGAGATAGAAATGATTCCGCACCGGGGTTACGCCGGAGTTTCCTCGTTACGGCGCGCGAGGTAGGGCCATGCCGTGACAAGGCCCATCACCAGGGTGGCGAAGAGGTCCACGGCAAGGACGATCTGCCACGGGAAGATGGCAAAGGCCAGTCCCCCGAACGACAGCACCACGGTCCAGAGGTACATCAGGACTACGGCAGTGCGGTGCGAGTAGCCGATGTCCATGAGCTTGTGGTGCAGGTGGCCGCGGTCGGCTGACCACGGCGACCGGCCGCGCGCGGTCCTGCGGACCACCGCAAGGCCCAGGTCAAGCAGCGGCAGGAACAGGACGGCAAACGGCAGCAGGATGGGAATCACGGTGGAAATACCGTTGGCCCGGTCATAGAGCCCGCTGGTGATCTGGCCGGTGGAGACCACACCGGCGGAGGCCATGAGCAGCCCGATCAGCATGGCGCCGGAGTCCCCCATGAAGATTTTCGATGGAAACCAGTTGTGCGGCAGGAAACCCAGGCAGCTGCCCACAAGGACTGCGGTGATGAGGGTGGCGAGGTCCGAGTAATCCAGGAGGACAGCGTTGCGGTGCACCCAGTACGCCGTGAAGAAGAACGCCGTGCCGCCGATGATGGCCACGCCGGCGGCAAGTCCGTCCAGGCCGTCAATGAAGTTGAAAGCGTTCATGGTGGTGACGATCAGGCCCGCAGTGAGCACCACCCGGATGGTTTCGTTTTCCAGGTAGATGGGTTCCGGCACCCAGGGCACGATGGTCATCTGGACGCCCCACACCGCCACGGTCAGGGCGGCGGCACTCTGGCCGATGAGCTTCACCCACCACCGGATGTCCAGCAGGTCGTCCGCCACGCCCACGAGGACAATCACGGCAGCGCCGGCGAGGACGCCCCACGGCGAAAAGTTGTTCCGGTAGATGTCCTTGACGAAGAAGGACTGGCTGGCAACGATCAGCGCCACCATCACGCCCAGGAAGATCGCGACTCCCCCGAGCCTCGTGACGGGTGTTGAATGCATGTCGCGGCTGCGGATGGGCAGGTGCAATTCGAGCCGGTGGCCCACCACGCGGGCACCCCAGGTGGCGGCATAGGACACGACGGCAGCCGTCAGCCCCATGAGCAGGTACATGATCATGGGGTGGTGGCCGTTTCAACTGGAGTGGACATGCAGCGGAGCAGCGTTGGCGGCTGTACCCCGGCGGGTGGGCTCACTGGCAGGGATTCTGTTCTTCGATAAATGAAACTTCTCCGTCGCCGAGCGCGCAGCAGGCAGTGTGCAATGGCTGGTACGCAGTGCCTTACAGGGCTGTATTACAGTGGACTCTAGTCAAAGATACTAGCGCCACCGGCTTCATGGCTCCGCGCCACACGGCGCATTACGAGCGGGGAACTCCCTGACAGCCATGCTGAAAGGACCCGTCATGACCCCCCCGCATTGCAGTTGCCGCCGTCACCTTCAACCGCCCGCGGGAACTGGCTGTGCTGCTGGATTCGATCAACGCGCAGACGGCTGCGGTGGACACCATCTGCCTGGTGGACAGCGGAACGGAGCCGTCGCGGGAGGTTGCCGGCCGGCATGACAATGTCGACTACGTCAGGTCGGAGGCCAACCTGGGCGGAGCAGGCGGTTTCGCGCTGGCCGCGCTCAAGGCGGTGGCCAGCGGTGCCAGGTGGATCTGGATGATGGATGACGACGCCGAACCAACGGATCCCGAATGCCTCGCAACCCTGCTGCGGGAGGCGGAGGCGCGCGACCTTGAGGCGGTCGTCCCACTGGTGACGGCCCCCGGCCATCCCGACCGGCTGTCCTTCTTCTTCCGCCTGGACGGAAAAGTCACCCACAGCAGGGCCGAGGTTGAGAAGCTGGGGTTCCTGCCCAACGACGGGCACTTCTTCAACGGCGCGCTGATCCGTTCCGACGTCTTCTTCAAGGTGGGCCTGCCCGACATGCGCCTGTTCATCCGCGGCGACGAAGTGGACTTCACCATCCGGCTCCGGAAAGCCGGCATCCGCTTCGGGACGGTGACCACCACGGCCATTACGCATCCGCATGCCTTTTCCGAGACCCAGCACGTCTACGGCGCCCGCTGGCACGTCATCGTTCCCGAGAATGCGTTCAAGAGGTACTACTACTACCGCAACCGCGGGTACCTGATCCGGCGCTACTTCCGTGTCCGTTCGCTGGTGGCCGATGTGGGCGGTTACGCGGGCTATTTCCTGCAGCGGCGGGACCTGGCAGGATTCCTGGGCTGGGCCTCGTCGTTCAGCAAGGGCCTGCGGGGCAAGGGCTTTGCTCCGCTGGAGGACCAGAAGTTCTAGGCCACGGCCTGCAGTTCCTGCGGCCTTACCTCCTGCGCAACCGCCGGCCGGCCAGCAGCCACAGCAGCACCCACGGCTCACCAAAGACCCGGTAGGCGACACGACGGGGATGCAGGAGCAGGCGCCAGGCCCATTCGAGGCCAAGGCGCCCAAGCCAGCGGGGAGCCAGCTTCTGGACACCCGCCAGCTGTTCGATGGCGCCGCCCACGGCACAGTAAACGGCGGGAGGCAGCGCTTCCAGCCGGCGCTGGAGGACTTCTTCCTGCAGCGGCATGCCAAGCCCCAGCAGGACAAGCTGCGGCCGCTGGCGGTGCAGCCACTGAACGGCCGCATCCTCCAGGCCGGGGTTCCAGTTCTCCCCCGGGAAGCCGGACACGTTGGCGCCGGGAACAATGGCCTTCAGCCTGGCTACCGCACCCGCATTCGCCTCGGCACCGGCTCCCACGACGGCGATGCGTTCCAGTCCCTGCACCTGGTCCAGGGCGGGTAGCCAGTCCGTTGATCCCAGGCGGTAGTCCATGACCGGGCCCTCGGCGTTGCCGGTCCTCCCCCACAGCCACAGCACCGGCGCACCGTCAAGGAGCACCACGTCGCTGCGCTCGTACAGGGTGCGGAAGCCGTCGTCGGACAGCGTCAGGGTGACGCTGTGCAGGTTGTGGCCGAGGACCGTCCGGGTGGATCCGTCCTGGATGTAGCGGCTGAGCGCCTCCACCAGCTCGGGTACCCGCAGCGGGGTTGCATCAACCTCCAGGAACGGGATCTGCTGGCGTTCCAGGGTCGTCAAGGCTGCGTGTCCGGGCCGGCGACGGCTGCATCGTGCGTCCCGGAAGCACCGTCGCCGGGCGTTACAACGGAGGAGCCTCCGGCAGCGGCAGGGGCAGCCGGGGTTACGTGTGGCTCCTCAGCAGCCGGCTCCTCCTCCGCCATGGGAATTTCGCCGAGTCCAAGAACGCCCGGCACGTGTTCGCGGAGCTGGTCCAGGCTGATGGCGCCATTGCGGACTACCCGGAGCCGCGGCCCGGTGGCATCCACGATGGTCGAGGCCACCGCCGCTTCGCCCTCGGCGGGACGGAAGCCGCCTTCCAGGTAAACCTCCACAGAGTCGGCCAGCTGCTCGCGGGCGGCCGCGGCGGTCTGTGCCGGCGCGTGCCCGGTGCGGTTGGCGGAGGAAACGGCAAGCGGCCCGGTGAGGGTCAGGAGCTCCTGGGCGATGTCGTCCGCAGGCATCCGCAGTGCAACAGTTCCCTTGGTTTCGCCGAGGTCCCAGTCCAGGGACGGCTGCGCGTGCAGGATCAGGGTCAGGCCGCCGGGCCAGAACGCCTCGGCGAGCTTCCGGGCATCAGCGGAAACATCCGTGGCCAGGCCGTCCAGGGCATTGATGCGCGGAATCAGGACGGGCGGCGGCATGGTGCGGCTGCGTCCCTTGGACACCAGTAGCATGGTGACGGCCTGCGGCGAGAAGGCGTCGGCGGCAATGCCGTACACAGTGTCGGTGGGAAACACCACGCACCTTTTTTCGCTGATGGCGCGCTGGGCATGCTCCAGCCCCTGGGCGCGCTGGTCGTCAACGGTGCAGTCATAGGTTGTGGTCACTGGCCTATTCTTTCATTCCGGATGGTGCTGGTCCGCGAGCACGGCGCTGGTGGCGCGCTCCTTGTGGTTCAGGTCCATGTGCGTGGTGATGTTGCGCCATATCCCCGCGCGGCCCATCATCGCGGCTATCCAGCCGGCCTGGACCTCTGCGTGCTCCATGACAAAGAAGCCGCCGGGCCGCAGCAGCCGGGCGGCCGAGGCCGCTGCCGCCGTCGGAAGTTCCATGCCGTCCGCTCCCCCGCCGTACAGTGCTTCCGGAGGGTCGTGCAGCGCGACCTCGGGCTCGTTGGGGATGGCTTCTGCGGGGATGTAGGGCGGGTTTGAAACCACGACGTCGAAGGTTCCGTTGAGCTCCGGCAGTGCGGTCCGCAGGTCCCCCAGCACCAGGTGGACACCCAGGGGCGCGAGGTTCTTGGCCGCCCAGGCATGCGCCAGGGGGCTGTATTCGACGGCGTGGACCTCCGCGCCGGGCACCTCATGGGCGATGGAACCGGCGATGGCCCCGGATCCGGTGCCGAGGTCCACGATGCGGGGCGAGGGCATCCCCTTGACGTGGTCGATAACGAGCTGGGCCACGGACTCCGTCTCCGGCCGCGGAATGAACACCCCGGGACCCACGGCCAGTTCGAGGTAGCGGAAATGCGCCACCCCGGTGATGTGCTGCAGGGGGACCCGGCCGGCCCGCTCCGCCACCAGCTCCGCGTAGCCCTCGGGAGCGGGCGTATCACCCAGCATCATGGCTCGCAGCCGGCCAAGACCCACCTTCAGGAGGTGGTCGGCCAGCAGTTCGGCATCGACGCGCGGGCTGGGGACACCGGCGTCGCGAAGGATGGCAGTGGCCTCGCTGACTGCTGCAGCAAGGGACTGGCCCGGCCCGTTGGTCATACCCGGCAGGAATTAATCGTTCAGGGCGTCCAGGCGCGCCTGCTCGTCCATCTCGATGGCGGACTGGATGACGGGCTCCAGGTCGCCGTTCATGACCTGGTCCAGGTTGTAGGCCTTGTAGCCTGTCCGGTGGTCCGCGATGCGGTTCTCCGGATAGTTGTAGGTGCGGATGCGCTCCGAGCGGTCCATGGTGCGGATCTGCGACTTCCGCTGTTCGGAGTTGGCGGCGTCGATCTGCTCCTGCTGGTGGGCCAGGATGCGGGCGCGGAGGACACGCATGCCGGCTTCGCGGTTCTGCAGCTGCGACTTCTCGTTCTGCATGGCAACGACGATGCCCGTGGGCAGGTGGGTGATGCGGACGGCGGAGTCCGTGGTGTTCACGGACTGGCCGCCGGGGCCGGACGAGCGGTACACGTCGATCTTCAGGTCGTTCTGGTTGATCTCGAGCTCTTCGGGCTCATCGACTTCCGGCAGGACCAGGACGCCGGCCGCGGACGTGTGGATACGGCCCTGGGATTCCGTGACGGGAACACGCTGCACCCGGTGCACGCCGCCTTCGAACTTGAGCCGGGCATACACACCCTCGGCGGGGTCGTTCGAGTTGCCCTTGACGGCCACCTGGACGTCCTTGTATCCGCCGAGGTCCGACTCGGTGGCGGAGATGATTTCGGTCTTCCAGCCGCGGGACTCCGCGTACCGGGTGTACATGCGCAGGAGGTCGCCGGCGAACAGTGCGGCCTCATCGCCGCCTTCACCGCCCTTGACCTCAAGGATCACGTTGCGGGCGTCGTCGGGATCGCGCGGAATAAGCAGGCGGCGGAGTTTCGCAGCAGCAGCCTCCAGCGAAGCCTCAAGCTCGGGCACCTCGGCAGCGAACTCGGGGTCCTCGGAAGCCATCTCCTTGGCGGCAGCGAGGTCGTCGCGGAGCGCCTCCCACCGGTGGTAGGCCTCAACAATGCCATTCAGCTGAGCCGACCGCCGCCCCAGCTTCCGGGCAAGCCGCTGGTCAGCATAAACAGCAGGATCCCCCAGCTGCGCCTGGATGGAATCATGCTCATCAAGCAGGCCCTGTACGGACTCAAACATTTTTCAAAACCTCTTTCGACTTGTACAAGTCTAGTAACCCGAGGGCGAAGGTAGACAAACGGGGATGGTGGCCTTGCTGGTAGGCGTTCGGTTTTGCCGCCCCGGGTGTGGCAGGTGACGTGCGGTCGTCGTCGCATTTTTTGCCGGCCAGGGAGTGGCATCGGGCCTGTCGGAGCGTTGCGGCTGACGTACGCAGTACGTCAGCCGCAACGCGAAGGGGCGGGGCCGGCAAAAAATGCGACGACCCCACCCCTCAACTCAGCTATTTGTCGTTATCCGACTTCGCGCCAAGCGTCGTCTTCTGGACCTGCATGAGGAACTCGACGTTGCTCTGGGTTTCGCGGATCTTGTTGGTGAGCAGTTCAAGGCTCTGCTGGGTCTCGAGTCCGGAGAGGACGCGGCGCAGCTTCCACATGATCTTGACTTCTTCCGGCGAGAGCAGGTTCTCCTCACGGCGGGTACCGGACGCGTTGACGTCCACGGCGGGGAAGATACGCTTGTCGGCCAGCTGGCGGGACAGGCGGAGCTCCATGTTGCCGGTCCCCTTGAACTCTTCGAAGATGACCTCGTCCATCTTGGATCCGGTCTCCACGAGGGCGGTGGCCAGGATGGTGAGCGAACCGCCGTTTTCGATGTTGCGGGCGGCACCGAAGAAGCGCTTGGGCGGGTACAGGGCTGCAGAGTCCACACCACCGGACAGGATACGGCCGGAGGCCGGCGCTGCCAGGTTGTAGGCACGGCCCAGGCGGGTCATGGAGTCCAGCAGGACCACCACGTCCATGCCCATTTCCACCAGGCGCTTGGCGCGTTCGATGGAGAGTTCGGCCACGGTGGTGTGGTCATCGGCGGGGCGGTCGAAGGTGGAGGCAATGACCTCGCCCTTGACGGTGCGCTGCATGTCCGTGACTTCTTCGGGGCGTTCGTCAACCAGCACCATCATGAGGTGGACCTCAGGGTTGTTGGTGGTGATGGCGTTCGCGATGGACTGCAGGATGAGCGTCTTTCCGGCCTTGGGCGGGGAGACGATCAGGCCACGCTGGCCCTTGCCGATGGGTGCCACGAGGTCGATGACGCGGGGGCCGATCTTCTTGGGATCGGTCTCGAGGCGCAGCCGCTCGGACGGGTACAGGGGAACCAGCTTCGCGAATTCGACGCGGTCCTTGAGCTCTTCGGCGGTCTTGCCGTTCACGGACGTGACGCGGACCAGGGCGTTGAACTTCTGGCGGTTGGACTGCTGGCTGCGGTCCTCGCCGTCGCGGGGTGCGCGGATGGCGCCGACGACGGCGTCGCCCTTGCGCAGGTTGTACTTCTTGACCTGGGCCAGTGAGACGTAGACGTCGTTCGGGCCGGGCAGGTAGCCGGAGGTACGGATGAACGCGTAGTTTTCCAGGACGTCCAGGATGCCGGCGACGGGCAGCAGGACGTCGTCCTCGGTGATCTCGACGTCGTCGACGTCGGGTCCCTGGGCGCGTCCGCGGCGGCGGTCGTTGCGGTCGCGGAAGCGCTCGTTGCGGGAGCTGTCGCGGTCCTGGCCGCCGGAGCGGTCATTGCGGTCGTTCCGGTCGCGGCGGTTGCGGCGGTTCCTGCGGCTGCCGCCGTCGGTATCGTCGTTGTCGTCGCGGCGGTTGTCGCGGGTGCCTTCGCGCTGGCCGGCCTCGCGGCTGCCTGCGTTGTCGCGGCCACCGTCGGAATCGCGTCCTGCGGTGTCCCGCCCGCCGCGGGTGCGGCCTTCGCGGCGGTCGGTGCGCTGGCCGGCTTCGGCGGAGTCTGCGGCGGGCGCTTCGGCGCGCTCAGCGGTGCGCTGCTCCGCGGGAGCCTGTTCCGGTGCGGCCTGCTCGGCCGGAGCCTCGGCCGGGGCTTCCTGCACGGCAGCGGCTGCTTCGCCGCGGCGGCGGTTGCGGGTGCGCGGCTGGCGGCGCTCGGGTGCGGCTTCCGCTTCGGCGGCTTCCGGTGCGGCAGGGGCCTCCACCGGAGCGGGCGCTGCCGGCGCCTCAGCAGCTGCTTCGGTTGCTGCCGGGGCAACCACGCCGTCGCTGACAGCCCGGCGGCTGCGGCCGCGGCCGCGGGTCCGCGGGGCTTCAGCGGCAGGGGCCTCCGCAGCTTCCGGTGCGGCAGCAGGCGCGGCGGCAACAGGAGCAGCCGTGGCCGTGGCCTTTTCAGCAGCCCTGGCCGGTGCCTTGGTGGTGGGGGTGCCGGCGCGATGGGCGGAAATCGCCGTCACCAGGTCCCCCTTGCGCATGCGGGAACCGCCGGAGATACCAAGCTGGCTGGCGAGGGCCTGCAGCTGGGCGAGCTTCAGGCCGGCAAGGCCGCTGCTCTTGGCGGGTGCTGCCGGCGATTCGGCTGCTGAAGATAGTTCCACAGCTGGTGACAGCTCAGTGGTTTCGGTCACGAAGGATCCTTCCCCTCGACGGCGTCCAGACTGGGAGCTGGACGCGATGATTTGATCTGGGCTGCAGTTCAGATCTGCAGCCGGGATTTCGGCCTTGCCGGTTGGATTTCGGCCAGCAGGGCCGGATACTGATTCACCTTGCGCTCCGCCCATGGCGGAACGCCGGGCTGACGCTTTCAGGGGCAGTTGGATGCTGCAGGTTCCTGCGTCAGACCAAGCAGGTGGCACCGGAATGCATTCGCAGTAGGAGATCAAATAGCAACTGAATGCAGGAGCAGATCAGATAGGCGGAATTACCGCCGGTGCATGTCCACCTTAGCACCTTCAACGTCCACTGCCAGCTTCAGAACGCGCCAGCCTACATCCGGCGTGTTGGCCGCAGTGAAGGTCTCGATGAAAGCGAGGGCTTGGGCGGCTTCAGCTTCACCGTTTGCCAGGACCAGGACGGTGGGCCCCGCACCGGAAACCACCGCTGCATGGCCGGCCGCGCGGAGCGCTGCGATCAGCGCCGCGCTTGGCCGCATGGCTTCCGCCCGGTAGCTCTGGTGCAGGTAGTCCTCGGTGCCTGCCAGCAGGAATTCCGGCTTTTGCGTGAGGGCATGGATCAGCAGTGCCGCCCGGCCGGAGTTCATGGCTGCGGCGTGGTGTCCCACACTGGCCGGGAGCAAGGCGCGGGCCGCCTCGGTGGACAGTTCGAAGTCCGGAACCGCCACGATGGGGATCACCGATCCGGCCACGGTGGCGTTGGTGCTGCTGTACTGGTCACTGTCCTGCCACGACAGCGCCAGTCCGCCGAATATCGCGGGAGCGACGTTGTCCGGGTGGCCTTCCAGCTCGCTGGTGAGCTGGAGGATCCAGTCCTGTCCGCGCTGCCTGCCGGCCGGAACCATGGCGTTGGCCGCGGAGACGGCAGCCACCACAGCGGAGGCGGACGAGCCGAGGCCGCGCCCGTGCGGGTTGACGTTCTCCGCCGTCACCTTGAGGCCGCCGTGGCGGAAGCCCAGCCGTTCGAAGGCAGCGTCCATGGCGCGGATCACCAAGTGGCTGGCATCGCGCGGCAGGGTGTCGGCGCCTTCGCCGCGAAGTTCGAACACGAGTTCGTCCGTGTCGAGGCTTTCCACGGTCAGCGTGTCGTGCAGCGCCAGCGCGAGGCCCAGGCTGTCATAGCCGGGACCGAGGTTCGCCGAAGTGGCGGGGACCCTGACGGTGACGCGCTGGCCGGCCTCGATGAGTTGCAGTCCGACGGCGGCCTGCGAGGTGGTGTCCAAGGTTATTTTTCTTCCAGTCCCAGTTCAGCAGCAACGGTCACGACGTCGTTGGGTACCTTGACCGGCTGCACGTCGCTGCCGTCTTCGGTGCGCAGGGCCCACTGCGGGTCCTTGAGGCCGTGCCCGGTGACGGTGATGACGATGGTCTTTCCTGCGGGAACCTCGCCGGCGGCGTGCTTCTTGAGCAGGCCTGCGACGCCGGCAGCGGAGCCGGGTTCCACGAACACGCCCTCGCGGGAGGACAGCCAGCGGTGGGCGTTCAGGATTTCCTCGTCGGTGACAGCGCCGATGAGCCCGCCGGACTCGTCACGGGCGCCGATGGCGCCGTCCCAGGAGGCGGGGTTGCCGATCCGGATGGCGGTGGCAATGGTGTCCGGCTCGGTGATGGGATGGCCGGCAACGAACGGCGCGGCACCGGCGGCCTGGAAACCCCACATGGCAGGGGTTTTGGTGGCGACGGCGGGAAGCGTACCGGCGGTCTTCGACTCGAACGGAGCCGAGTACTCCTTGTAGCCCTTCCAGTAGGCGGTGATGTTGCCGGCGTTGCCCACGGGAAGCACGTGGATGTCCGGGGCGTCGCCGAGCGCGTCGACGATTTCGAAGGCGCCGGTCTTCTGGCCCTGGATGCGGGCGGGGTTGACGGAGTTCACCAGGAACACCGGGTAGGACTCCCCCAGTTTGCGGGCAATATCGAGGCAGTTGTCGAAGTTGCCGTCCACCTGGAGCAGCGTGGCACCGTGGGCGATGGCCTGGCTGAGCTTGCCCATGGAGATCTTGCCTTCGGGCACCAGCACGGCGCACTTCAGGCCCGCTGCGGTGGCGTATGCGGCAGCGGAGGCAGAGGTGTTGCCCGTCGAGGCGCAGACAACAGCCTGGGCACCGGCTTCCACGGCGGCCGTCATGGCCATGGTCATGCCGCGGTCCTTGAAGGAGCCGGTGGGGTTCATGCCCTCCACCTTGAGGTAGACCTCGGAACCGGTGAGTTCGGACAGCTTCTGCGCGTGCACCAGCGGGGTGCCGCCCTCGCCGAGGGTGATGACCCTGGTGGACTCCGTCACGGGCAAACGGTCAGCGTATTCGCGGATTACGCCGCGCCATTGGTGAGCCACTTAGACTCCTTCTACCCGCAGAACGGATGTAACTGAATTGATCACGTCAAGGCCCTTCACGGCCTCGACGGTGGCCGCGAGGGCGGCCTCTGACGCGCGGTGGGTGACGATCCGCAGTTCGGCGGACTCCACGTTGGACTCAGCGTCGCGGTGGATGGTCTGCCGCATGATTTCGATGGAGACGCCGTTTTCGGCAAAGATCTGGGCGATCTTGGCCAGGACGCCGGGCTGGTCGGCAACATCGAGGCCGATGTAGTAGCTGGTCACGGCGGCGTCGATGGGCAGGGCCGGAACATGGCCGGTGGTGGTTTCGGTGCGCTGCGGTCCGCCGAGGACCAGGCGGCGCGCCGCGGAGACGAGGTCGCCCAGCACGGCGGACGCGGTGGGGGTGCCGCCTGCGCCCTGGCCGTAGAACATCAGCTCGCCCGCGTTCTCGGCCTCGATGAAGACGGCGTTGAAGGCGCCGCGGACGGCGGCCAGCGGGTGTTCGCGGGGCAGGAGCGTGGGGTGGACCCGGACGGAGATGCCCTCGCCGCCGTCGGCATCCGTGAGCTTCTCGGCAATGGCCAGGAGCTTGATGACGAAGCCGGCGTCCTTGGCCGCGGCGATGTCCGCGGCGCTGACCTTGGTGATGCCTTCGCAGTGGACGTTTTCCAGGGCGAACCGGGTGTGGAAGGACAGCGTGGCCAGGATGGCGGCCTTGGCCGCGGCGTCGTGGCCTTCGACGTCGGCGGTGGGGTCCGCTTCGGCGTAGCCGAGGCGCTGGGCTTCGGCGAGGGCGTCGGCGAACTGGGCGCCCGTGGAGTCCATCTGGTCAAGGATGAAGTTGGTGGTGCCGTTCACGATGCCCAGCACGCGGGTGATCCGGTCGCCGGAGAGGCTGTCGCGGATGGGCCGCAGGATGGGGATGGCTCCGGCGACGGCGGCCTCGTAGGACAGCTGCACGCCGGCCTTGTCCGCTTCCTCGTACAGGGTGGGGCCGTCCTGGGCCAGCAGTGCCTTGTTGCCGGTGACCACGCAGGCGCCGTTGCTCAGCGCGGAGAGGATCAGCGTGCGGGCAGGCTCAATCCCGCCCATCAGCTCGATCACCAGGTCGGCGTCCTTGACCAGGGTTTCGGCATCCGTGGTGAACAGTTCCTGCGGCAGCTCGACGTCGCGCTTGGTGCCCAGGTTGCGCACGGCAATGCCGCTGAGCTCAAGGCGCGCTCCGGTGCGGGCAGCAAGGGCGTCGGCGTCCTCAATCAGGATCCGCGCAACCTGGGCCCCAACGTTGCCACAGCCCAGCAGGGCCACTTTCAGGGTTCGCATTTCCGTCACTTCAGGCTCCCATGTCGCGGTTCAGCAGATCTTCTTCGGTTTCCCCGCGGACAATCAGCCGGGCAGATCCGTCGCGCACCGCGACTACGCCCGGCCGGGCCAGATAGTTGTAGTTGCTTGAGAGGGCCCAGCAGTAGGCGCCGGTTCCCGGTACAGCAAGCAGATCACCGGCTGCCACGTCCTCGGGCAGATATACATCTCTAACAACTATGTCGCCGCTCTCGCAATGTTTGCCCACTACGCGGGACAGCTGCGGCGCCGCCGTGGAAGTGCGCGAGGCCAGAATCGCCGAGTAATCCGCGTCGTAGAGCACCGGACGGGCGTTGTCGCTCATGCCGCCGTCCACCGACACATAGCGGCGCGGATACGTAACGTTGTTACCGTCCTCACCTGCGCCGGAGCCGGCCGGCGCGTCGACGCGCACCGTCTTCAGCGTCCCCACTTCATAAAGCGTGAAGGTGGTGCTGCCCACGATGGCGCGGCCGGGTTCGATCGAGATGCGCGGCGAGGCGATGCCAAGTTCCGCGCAGGTGGAACGCACGACGGCGGCCATCGCCTCCGCGATCTCGGCTGCGGGGCGGGGGGTGTCCACCGGGGTGTAGGCGATGCCGTAGCCGCCGCCGAGGTCAAGCTCGGGCATAACGATGGAGTACTTTTCCTGCATGGCTGCCAGGAAGCGCAGCAGCTTCTCCGCTGCCAGGGCGAAGCCGTCCGGCTCGAAAATCTGCGAGCCAATGTGGCAGTGCAGGCCCAGGAGTTCGATGCCGGGGTGGGCCGAAGCGGCAGCCACCGCTTCCTCCGCCGCGGACAGGCCGGCCTGGTCGGTGGTGTCCGCCGCCATGGAGAGGCCGAACTTCTGGTCCTCATGGGCGGTGGCGATGAATTCATGGGTGTGGGCGTGGACACCCGGCGTGAGCCGCAGCATCACCTTTGCCTGTTCCCCGCGGACCCGGGCGATATCGCCCACCCGCACCAGTTCGTCCAGGCTGTCCACCACGATGCGCCCCAGTCCCATGTCCAGGGCACGGTTGATCTCGGCGTCGGACTTGTTGTTGCCGTGCAGGGCCACACGCTCCCCCGCGATGCCCGCGCGGGCAGCGACAGCCAGTTCGCCGCCTGAAGCGGTATCCAGCCGCAGGCCTTCTTCCTCAACCCACTTCACCACGGCGGTGCAGAGGAAGGACTTTCCGGCGTAGTAGACATCCACGCCGCCGCAGATCTCCGCGAAGGCGGCATCAAAGGAGTCCTTGAAAGCACGCGCCCGGGCACGGAAGTCCGCCTCGTCCATTACGAACAGGGGCGTGCCGAACTGTTCTTTCAGTTCCTGGACGGTGACGCCACCAACGGTGAGGGACCCGGCGTCGTTCCGTTCCACGCTGCCCGCCCACATTGGTTCCTGCAGGGCGTTGAGGTCGGCCGGAACGGCCAGCCAGCCGGGTGCCAGGGGGGATGCGGCGTTTCCGGTGTGCGCGGTTGTTTCAGCTTTCACGCTCATGGTGCTCACATCCGTTCCGGCGCGGAAACGCCAAGCAGGTCAAGGCCGTTGGCCAGCACCTGGCTGGTGGCATCGTTGAGCCACAGCCGGGTGCGGTTGACATCGGTCACGGGGTCGTCGCCCATGGGCGCCATGCGGCAGGCATCGTACCAGCGGTGGTAGGCGCCGGCGATGATCTCAAGGTGCCGCGCCACACGGTGCGGTTCACGCAGTTCCGCAGCCTTGGCCACCACGGAAGGGTAGCTGCCCAGGTACCAGAGCAGCTCGTTTTCGGTGGGGTGGTCCAGCAGCGAGGCGTCGAAGCGGTCTTCGCCGTCCACCGTGCGCTCCACTCCCGCTGCCACGGCGTTCCGTGCCGCGCCGCGCGAGCGTGCGTGGGCGTACTGGACGTAGAACACCGGGTTCTCGTTGCTGTGCTTCTTCAGCAGCTCGGGTCCAGGGTCAGCGGCGAGTCTGCCGGGAAGCGGGCCAGCGAGTACCGCACGGCGTCCTTGCCCAGCCAGTCGATCAGGTCCTTGAGCTCGATGATGTTGCCGGCACGCTTGGAGAGCTTGGCGCCGTTAACGGACACCAGCTGCCCGATCAGCACCTCGATGTTCTTCTCGGGGTCGTCGCCGGCCGCCGCGGCGATCGCCTTCAGCCGGTTGACGTAGCCGTGGTGGTCGGCGCCGAGCAGGTAGATCTTCTCGGTGAAGCCGCGGTCCTTCTTCGAGAGGTAGTACGCGGCGTCCGCGGCAAAGTAGGTGGGCTCGCCGTTGGCGCGGATCATCACCCGGTCCTTGTCGTCGCCGAAGTCCGTGGTCCGCAGCCAGACGGCACCGCCGTCGTCGAACACGTGGCCCTGCTCGCGAAGGCGCGCCACGGCACTTTCGATAGCGCCGGCGTCGTGCAGTTCCTGCTCCGAAAAGAACACGTCGAACTCGACGCCGAAGTCCGCGAGCGTGGCCTTGATGTCCTTCATCTGTGCCTCGTACGCGGCGGCGCGGATGACGGGAAGCGCGGCAACTTCCGTGAGTTCGCGGATGTCCGGATGCGCGGTGAGGACCTCGTGGCCGAGGTCGGCGATGTACTGGCCCGGGTACCCGCCTTCGGGCACGGGGAGGCCGTGAAGCCGGGAGTAGACAGACTTGGCGAAGGTGTTCATCTGCGAACCGGCGTCGTTGATGTAGTACTCCGCCGTGACGTCGGCGCCCGACGCACGGAGCACGCGCGCGATGGAATCGCCCAGGGCGGCCCAGCGGGTGTGGCCGATGTGCAGGGGGCCGGTGGGGTTCGCGGAAACGAATTCCATGTTCACGGTGCGGCCGGCGAGCGCGGAGTTGGTCCCATACTGCGTGCCCGCTTCGACAATCACCTTGGCAAGGGCGCCGGCGGTGGCAGCGTCAACGGTGATGTTCAGGAACCCGGGTCCGGCGATGTCCACGGCCGAGACGCCCTCGATCGACTTCAGCCGGGCACTGAGGATCGTGGCGAATTCCCGCGGGTTCGTGCCTGCCTGTTTGGCCAACTGCAGGGCGATGTTGGTTGCCCAGTCGCCGTGTTCCCGGTTCTTGGGTCGCTCCACGCGCACCTCATCCGGCACAGCTGATGCTGAAAGGGCAATATCACCGGCGGCAACGGCGTCTTTCAGGCAGGCGGATATGGCGAGGGAGAGTTCTTCGGGAGTCACCCCTCTAGCCTACCGGGGGCCAGTGACAGCAAAGAATTTTGCGCGCCCTCCAGGGGTCGGCCTTACACAGGACCGTCACAAGGAAAACCCAAATGTGGCACAGGGTTGAACCAATAGGCTGGATCCAGCGTTGACATCAGCGTAACCACCGCTTGAACTCCGTGATCCCTATGACGAAACGAGAGCCTTGATGAGACCCTCCGTACGCAGGAGCGTTTACGCCGGTATTGCCGGCCTGTCCCTTGCGGGAACCGTGGCAGGCTGTGCGCCGTCCGCTACCGAAACGGCTCCGGCCACCACCGGCGGGAACGCCGCCGGAACCACCGCCGCACCATCGCCCAACACGTCCTCCCTGGCCGGCAGCGGCTCCACCTACAAGGACGGCACCTACAGCGCGGACGGAAACTACGTCTCGCCCAACGGTACCGAGACAGTGGGCGTCCAGCTGTCCCTCGCTTCGGGCACGGTGACGGATGTCCAGATCACCCAACACCCTTCCAACCCCAATACGCGCAAGTTCCAGGGCGAGTTTGCCGGCGGCATCGCGGCGCAGGTAGTGGGCAAGAACATCGACGAGCTCAATGTTTCGAAGGTGGCAGGCTCCTCACTCACCAGCGGCGGCTTCAACCAGGCAGTGGAGCAGATCAAGTCGGAAGCCCGGTAGCCGGTGCCGGGAGGGGACGTGGAGGGCATATCGTTCGAAGGCATCGGGACTCAGTGGGAAATTTCTTCGCCCCTTCCGCTTGCGCCGTCCCTGACGGAGCGCATCCTTGCCAGGGTTGAAAAGTTCGACGCCGACTGGTCCCGTTTCCGTGGCGATTCCCTGGTAAGTGCAATGGCACGGACACCTGGCCGCTACGACTTTCCGGACGAGGCCGGACAACTCGGGAAGCTGTACCGGACCCTCTACGGAATCTCGGCCGGGACCATGACTCCCCTGATCGGCGCCAGCCTGGAGCGGCTGGGATATGACGCTGCGTACTCGCTGCAGCCGGCCGGCTCCCCGCTGCCCGCTCCGGCCTGGGACGACGTCCTGGACTGGAATGGAACGTCCATCACCACCAGCGCTCCGGTGGTGCTGGATATAGGCGCCGCCGGGAAGGGGCTGCTGGTGGATCTGCTGGCCGCCGAACTGGAAGCGGCGGGGGTTGACGCCTACGTCATCGATGGCAGCGGTGATCTCCTGGCACGGGGCCCGTCCGCCGTACCGGTGGCCTTGGAGCATCCGTACAATCCGGTCCAGGCGATTGGTGTGGTCCGGCTGGCTGGGCGTGCACTGTGCGCTTCCGCCGCCAACCGGCGGGCCTGGGGTGATGGGCTGCACCACGTGCTGGACGGAACAACCGGCAGGCCGGTGCAGACCGCCGTCGCGACCTGGGCCCTGGCGGAGACGGCCGTCCTTGCCGACGCGCTGGCCACGGCGCTCTTTTTGTTCCCGGCGCACAGCTCCAGGAATCGTTCGATTTCTCCTGGCTGACGGTGTATTCCGACGGCAGCGCGGGCTATTCCGAAGAATTTGAAGGGACACTGTTCACATGAGCCCCGTCGGGACCCCCCAGGCCGGTTCTTCCGCATCTGCCACGGGGCGCATGGATACCCTGCTTGGCCGGTTCACCATGTACCGGCTCATCCTCCTGGTATTGGCAGCCCTTGCCGTGTACAGCCTGCTGCTTGAGGTCCTGGGCTGGCTGACCTTCGGCATCCCGGAGATGCTGGCCCACCTGGCTTTGTGCCTGGCCCTGAACTACGCCTCCAACCGGGCCCTGGCGGCGCTGTTCCGGGTACGGCCGCACTCGGAATCGTCGCTGATTACCGGGCTGCTGCTCTACTTCCTTTTCTGGCCGTCCTTCCAGACTTTGGACGTGGCGGGGGTTGCCGTGGCCTGCGTGCTGGCATCCGCGTCGAAGTACGCCCTTGCCTGGCGCGGCCGGCACATCTTCAACCCCGCGGCCGCCGGAGCCTTCGTCACCGGCCTTACCGGGCTCAATATCGCCACGTGGTGGGCGGCGACGCCAGCCATGCTGTGGCTGCTGGTCCCCGGAGTGCTGCTGGTCCTTTACCGGACCAGGAAAGTCCTGATGGCCACAGTATTCACCCTCGTAGCGACGAGCATCATCACCTTTGAGCTGCTCCGCGCCGGCATGACTGCAGGGATGGGCATCTACCAGGCACTAGCGCAGCGGCCGGTGCTCTTCTTCGTCGGCTTCATGCTGACCGAGCCCCTGACACTGCCGCCACGGCGGTGGCAGCAGCTGGCGCTGGCCGCCGTCGTCGGCGTTGTGTTCGCGGTCCCCTACAACCTCGGATTTATCGCCAATTCTCCCGAAGCCGCGTTGCTGCTCGGCAACCTCCTTGCCTTCCTGCTGGGCCAGCGGGGCGGCGTCAGGCTGCGGTTCACAGGAAGCCGGAGGCTGACTCCGAGCACCACGGAGTTCTCGTTCGAGCCTGCCCGGCCGGTGCGTTTCCTTCCGGGGCAGTACATGGAGCTTGACCTGCCGCACGCCAAGTCCGACGGTAAGGGACGACGCCGGGTGTTCAGCCTGACAGGTTCACCTGCGGAACGCCTGGTGAAATTCGGCGTGCGGACCGCCGAGCCATTGTCCGCGGCCAAAAGGGTGCTGCTGGCGCTGAAGCCCGGCGATGAGCTGACCGCCACCTCGGTGGGCGGTGACTTTGTCCTCCCCCGCGACCCCCGCAAACCCGTGCTGCTCATTGCCGCCGGCATCGGTATCACGCCTTTCCTCTCACACCTGGGCTCGGGAGGGCTACGGGAACGCGACGCCGTCCTACTCCTTCTTGCCAGGAGCGCCGACGAGATCGCCTACGCTGACGAACTTCGGGCTGCGGGCATCCGGGTCCTCGTACGGCTGGCGGACGGTTCTAACCCCCCGGTGGATTTCGGCGCTGTTCCGGCCGGAGCTTCCCGGCTGGACCACGATGGATTGAAGGCCCTTGTTCCGGATATTCGCAGCCGTGAAGTGTATGTCTCGGGTTCGCCCGCCAGCGTTGCCGCGCTCCGCCGTGCCGCCCGGAAAGCAGGGGCCCGGCGGGTGCATGTGGACTCGTTCTCCGGGTACTGATGACTCGGTTCCGTGTGCTCCCGACCCGTTGGCAACGCCGGATCAGGATCGGTTTTCCCTTGGAGCCCACCTTCCTGCTAAGCTCTAGGACGTCCCGCCGGGAACGGCAGGAAATCCGGATTGCCCTCGTAGCTCAGGGGATAGAGCGTCTGCCTCCGGAGCAGAAGGCCGTAGGTTCGAATCCTACCGAGGGCACCAGCCGAAAGCGGCCCGGTCACTGACCGGGCCGCTTTCGTTTTCCCGGCTTGTTTTCCCGGGTTTGTTTTACGAATTTGTTTTCCGGTTTGTTTTTCCGGGCAGTCCGGCATCGGGGGCCTCGTCGTTTGCCCGGGTCAGTACATAACGTTGTTTGCCGCCCGTGGCTATTACGGGTGGCTCAATGCTGCTTCTTCAGCCTCCAGCCATAGGAGCCAGTCCGGGAACGGATCTTTGGCTGGATCGTATTCGAGCAACTCAGGATCATCCGGGAAGCCAGCGTCATCAGAGTTGTCCGGGTCCGGCACGTCCGCGTCTGTAATTTCCATGTCACCCCATTCCAACCACGGCGGACAGACCAGGTCTTCGCCTGCTTCAGGCGTACCGGCCGCAGTTGCTGCGGGATAGCGCTCCTCCGAAGCGGCAGCCAGAACCACCTGCTGTTCATCAGTGGCAGCAGCTGGCGAGCCGCGCTTTCGAGCGGCAGACCAGCCCGACCCGGGGTTACCAGGTGCTGCGCCGTCAGTCAGCAGGGCAGCCAGGGCGGGCGGCAGCTGTGGTGGTTCCCAGCCTGCATGTTCGCTGGCGTACTGCCGGCCGGTGGGTGAGGTCCAGCCGGGTGGTGCTGTTTTCGTTGCTTGGGTGGGTGTCCAGCCGCTGTTGTGTTTGAGCCGGTGGTGCTTCGGCAGAGTTGCGCCAGGTTGCTGATCCCGGTGGTGCCGCCGTGTTGCCAGGCGGTGAGGTGGTCGGCTTCGTTGTCGAGGGCGTTGTTGTTGCAACCGGGGAAGGTGCATTTGCCGTCCCGAAGGGTCAGGGCTTGTCGCATGGCTTTGGTGAGCCGGTAGCTGGTGCGGCCGATTTCCAGCGGGGCGCCGTCGCGCGGGTCGATGAGGACTCGGGTGAAGGACTCTGCTCCGTCGGCGAGGAGTTTGCGGGCCATGGACGCGGGGATTGGGCCGTAGCCGTCCAGGATGGCGGGTTCGTCGGTCAGGCCGAGCAGGGCGAACACGGGGACGGTGACCAGCACGTCGGCGCGGGGTCTGGGACTTTCCCGGCTTCGGGGATGGCGTCAGGAAACGCGGTGGTAGTGCAGGTTCCCGCTTGGCCGGTGCTGTTGTCCTGGGTGCCGGCGCTGCTCGCCTCCAGGGACACCGCTGCCAGGGCGTCCGGGATTCCGAGGTCTGCAGTTAGCTCGTCGGACCCGAAGAGCGTGGCGAGCCCGAGGAATTCATCGGTGATCTGGTCCCCGGCAACGCGTTGAACCTCATCGCCGGTGTCAGGACGGCCGCTGCCGTCGCCGACTGCAGCGTTGCTGGTGCCGGGTTGGCTGCCGCGTTGTCTACCGGCGCCTTCCGTGTCCCCGCCGCCTGCGAGGGTGCTGCGGCTGGGCGTGCTGCCGGCGACGGCGTCTGTGGCGGTGGTGATGGCTTGGGCAGGGGCGAGGAGGCGGCGGGCGACTTCGTCGGCCCTGATTTGGGTGAGGGTGCGGGTTTCGTTGGGGCCCTGGAGGCCGCGGGCGATGGCCGTGGTTTTGTTCCAGGCCGCCAACGCGCAGTCTGCCCGCATATAGATCGCGAACCAGGCCATGCCGTCGCGGTCGGGGGTGAATTCGACCCGCCGGTCGGCTGCGGATTTGGTGTGGCGTTTTTCGATGGAGTCGGGGTGGCGGCGTTCGCGCCAGGCCCGGACCTTGGCACGCAACCTGGACGGTACAAGGTTTGTGGCGGGGCAGCCGCGGGCAGGGTTGGGCGCGTCGGGTCCAGGAAATGGTCCGCGAGGGCCACGGCGGCGGGATGGTCCAGGGCCTCGGTTTCGTCGGCGATGATCCTGGCGCCCTGCCAGGACAACGCTCCACAGGACAGTGCCTCGTACACGGAGGGGAGGGAACAGACCCGCCGGGCCTGGGTGATGAACGCCCCCGCGGCGCCGGAGCTGATGGTCAGGACTCCGGCGATCTCCTCGACAACCGAGATCTCGCGGAAGGTCCGTTCTTGCAGCCTGGCGTCCGGAGGAGTCATCGCATTCTGAAGCTCGACGGCTTCGGCCGCGTCCCGGGCTTTCAATGCGGCGATCTGGGCTTCAAGCCGCGCCACCACACCCAGCCGTTCCAGGCGGAGTTCGTAAGCACGCTGCAAGACGTCTGGCCCTGTGCCGTCGACGACATTTCGCAACTGCGCGTCATCACGGAACAACGCGTTGAGGGCCGTGACAGAGGCATGAATGCCCGCCACCTCCGCTGCCGTCAACACGCCGTTTCCCATACCAGAATCATCGCGGGAGGGTGTGACATTTTGCGCTGGCGCTGGCGCCGCTTCTGAAGACGGAGATGCGGCTGGGACATCGGGCGGCAGTGCCAATTCCCCGACCCTTCGGCTGCCTTTCCGCGTACCAGCAGAATCCACCACGGGACTGACATTCGGCGCTGCGGTCGTTCCATGGGCAAGGGACGTGCTGGCGGGGGCAGGAAAGAGCTCTGAAATGACCGACTTCCCGCTGACGCCGTTTCCCATACCAGAATCATCGCGGGAGGGTGTGACATTCTTCGTGTATCCCGCCCAAGGCGGCGGTAACCAACAAAGCGGCCGGCCGTCGTCGTACTTCTGTCTGCTGCCGGCCCCCCGCGCGAAGCTCCCCATGCCGCGTGTGCTGGCACCGATTGTCAGAGCCCCCTCGTAGTCTGAAATCACCTAGTTGAGGGGGTACGCCATGCACGTTCCGTTTTGTTCCATCGTCCCGCCTTACCTGCTGCGGCGCCTGGCCCGGCAGGATGCTCCGGAGTATTCTGCGGCCGCCCGGGCTGCCAGGGAGGCCCTTGGCCACGTCGGTTCATTCCAGGCGTCCCGGACCCAGGCCATGCCGGATGTTCCTTCCGGACTGCGCCATGCCAAGCCGGGTCCGTCCAACCGGACCATCTATGACGCCGAAGGTTCGGAAACCCTCCCGGGACGGCTGGTACGCAAGGAAGGCGAACCCGGAACGGGGGATGCCGCCACCGACGAAGCGTACGAGGGTCTGGGACACACCCACCGCCTCTATGCCGACGTTTTCGGCCGCAACTCCATCGATGGGCAGGGACTGCGGCTGGATGCCACCGTGCACTTCGGCAAGCTCTACGACAACGCCTTCTGGGACGGCACCCAGATGGTCTTCGGCGACGGCGATGGTGAAGTCTTCGGGCGCTTCACGGCATCCTTGAGCGTCATTGGCCACGAACTCGCCCATGGGGTGACCCAGCACTCCGCCGCCCTGGCTTACCGGAACCAGGCCGGCGCCCTGAACGAATCCATGTCGGACGTTTTCGGCGCCCTCGTGGAGCAGTATGTGAAGAACCAGTCCGCTGCCGAGGCCAGCTGGCTGATCGGCGAGGGGCTTTTCACCCCCGGGTGGAAGGAAGTGCCTTGCGTTCCTTGAAGGCACCGGGAACCGCGTACGACGACGATGTGCTGGGTAAGGACCCGCAGCCGGACTCCATGGACTCCTACGTCAGGACCAGCGCGGACAACGGCGGGGTCCACATCAACTCGGGCATTCCCAACCGCGCCTTCTACCTGATGGCGGAGTCCCTGGGTGGGAACGCCTGGGACTCCCCCGGCCGCATCTGGTACGAAACGCTGACGGGCGGATCCCTGCCAACTACTGCGACCTTCAGCGTCTTCGCGCGGGCCACCGCCGCTGCCGCTGTGGAGCTTTTCGGTTCCGGGTCACAAGAGCATGACGCCGTGCGGCAGGCGTGGGAAACTGTGAAGGTCAAGCTTTAAGGGATGCCTGGTTGCCGGACTTTCAGCCGCCAGGCTGCGTGGAAGCCCAGGAACCAGGCCATGAAAATCAGCGTGGAACGTACCGGCGGGATTGCCGCGATGACGCGGGTGTGGACGGTGGATGCGCGCTCTAAAACGGCAATCAACCAGTGGGAGCCCATCGTCGAAGCCTGTCCGTGGGATGCCGTTCCCCGCACGCCGAGGGCCGCAGCCGAACACTTCGCGGGGAGCCAGCCTGACCGGTTCATCTATTCAATCCGGGCCGGGACAGGCGGGCGGCCCTGCCTGAGCGGGCAGTGACCGGACCTTGGCGTGTGCTGGTGGACCGGACCCGGGCAGCAGCCCAGGAGTCCGGGGCCGGACAGGGCACTCCTGCCCTGGACAGCAGGGAATAGGCTGCCCAGGCTGCGCTCCCCGCAACGACCTGTCACGTCGAAGGCGGTAGCTAGCCCACTTCGGCCAGCTGCCCCCGGAATGCCCGGCGGTAGGACTGGGGGCTGGTGTCGAGGACCTTGGCGAAGTGGTGCCGCAGCAGGACCGGATGGCCAACCCGGCTTCCCGGGCGATCTCGTCGATGTTCAAATCGGTCGATTCCAGCAACTCCTGTGCCCGGATCACCCGCTGCGAGTTGAGCCAGGCCGCTGGTGTGGCGCCCGTTTCCGAACGGAACTTCCTGGCAAAGGTCCTCGGTGACATGTGGACCCGCGCTGCCAACTCGTTGACCGTGTGTTCACGGTCGAGGCTCTGCACCATCCACCGCAGCAGTTCTTCCATGGGCGCCGAGCCGCAGGTGGGCATGGGCCGGTCGATGAACTGGGCCTGGCCGCCGTCGCGGTGCGGCGGGACCACCATGTCCCGGGCAATCGAGGCAGCAACGTTCGCGCCCAGCTCCAGCCGTACCAGGTGCAGGCACGCGTCGATTCCTGCAGCGGTTCCGGCAGAGGAAATAATATTGCCGTCCTGCACGTAGAGGACGTTTTCATCCACCTGGACGTCCGGGTAGGCCTCGGCCAGGTCACGGGAAAAATGCCAGTGCGTGGTGCAGCGACGGCCGTCCAGCAGGCCCGCGCGTGCCAGCGCGAATGCTCCCGAGCAGATCGACATGACCCAGGCCCCCCTGGCGTCAGCGGCCCGGAGGGCAGCGAGCACAGGCTCCGGCATCTCCTGGTCCCGTCCAAAGGGAGCCATGATCACCAGGTCCGCATCTTCAGTGGCTTCCAGCCCATGGCTCACGTTCATGGACAACCCGGACTTCATGGGAACGTTGCCCGGCTCCGGGGTGCAGACCCGGAAATCAAAGGCGGGGACCCCGGCGCCCCGGCCTGACCTGTCGATCCCGAACACCTCGCAGGCCGTCCCGAACTCGAAGATCGAAAAGTTGGGAACCACTATGACGGCTACCGATTTCAGCATGCTTCCATTGTGGCAGGAATTTTAGCTTTTTGGGCATTTCTGCCACTGTTGAGTGGAAATCCTGAAGAGCAGCATGGAGCCATGGAAATCTTCGCAACGATCACCGTCATCCTGCTCCTTCTCCTCGCTGCCGCCACCATCGCAGCGCTCCTCCGTGACGGACGGGGCCACACCCCTCCCGTCAGCTCGCATGAGGAATGGTCCGCCCTGGACCTGCCCAGCACCAGCTACACCCTCCGGATCTTCTAGCAGGCCCCGCACCACATAAGAACGCCGCAGGCAGTCGAACCGGGGGTGCCGGCCCCGCCGCAGTAGACTGTCTGCAGCCATGACTTTGCATATCTCCTATCCCGCTGAGCTGCCGGTCTCCGAGCGCCGCGAGGACCTGATGGCGGCCATTGCCGCCAACCAGGTGACCATCATTGCCGGCGAGACCGGTTCCGGAAAGACCACCCAGATTCCCAAGATGTGCCTGGAACTCGGCCTCGGCGAGAACGGGCTGATCGGCCACACCCAGCCGCGCCGGCTGGCAGCGCGCACGGTTGCCGAGCGCATCGCCGAGGAACTGGGCGTCGAGATCGGCCAGGAAGTCGGCTTCCAGGTCCGCTTCACCGGCGAGGTCAGCAAGGCCACCAAGGTGAAGCTGATGACGGACGGCATCCTGCTGGCCGAAATCCAGCGGGACAAACTGCTGCGCAGGTACAACGCCATCATTATTGACGAGGCCCATGAGCGCAGCCTCAACATCGACTTCATCCTCGGGTACCTTAAGCGGATCCTGCCGCAGCGCCCGGACCTGAAGGTCATCATCACCTCGGCCACCATCGATCCGGAACGCTTCGCCAAGCACTTCGGTACCCCGGAAGAACCCGCGCCCATCATCGAGGTCTCGGGCCGGACCTACCCCGTTGAAATCCGCTACCGCCCCCTGACCCAGCCCAGGGCCGATGACGAAGAAGCCTCCGACGACGAACTCGAGGAGGACCGGGACCCGCTGGACGCCGTGTGCGACGCCGTCGACGAACTGGCCCGCGAGGCGCCCGGGGACATCCTGGTCTTCTTCTCCGGCGAGCGCGAGATCCGGGATGCGGCGGACGCCCTCCAGGCCCGTATCCAGTCCAACCGCCGGCTTGCAGGCACCGAAGTGCTTCCGCTCTTCGCGCGCCTGAGCCTGCAGGAACAGCACAAGGTCTTCCACCCTGGCAGCAGGCGCCGGATTGTGCTGGCCACCAACGTGGCGGAGACGTCGCTCACCGTGCCGGGCATCAAGTACGTCATTGACACCGGAACGGCCCGCATCTCCCGGTATTCGCACCGCACCAAGGTCCAGCGGCTACCCATCGAACGCGTCTCGCAGGCATCGGCGAACCAGCGCTCCGGGCGCTGCGGCCGTGTTTCGGACGGCATCGCGATCCGCCTGTATTCGGAGGAGGACTTTGAGTCCCGGCCGCAGTTCACGGATCCGGAGATCCTGCGGACCAACCTCGCCGCGGTCATCCTGCAGATGACCGCCATGGGCGTGGCCCGCGGCCCCAAGGACGTGGAGGACTTCCCGTTCGTCGAGCCCCCCGAAACCCGGGCAATCAACGACGGCGTCACGCTGCTCCGCGAACTCGGCGCCCTGGCTGCCCCGAAGCCGCAAAACGCCGAAGGTAACGGCAGGAGCGGCAGCGGCCTCACCGCCGTCGGGCAGAAACTTGCCCAGCTGCCCGTGGACCCCCGGCTGGGCCGGATGATCGTGGAAGCCGGGAAGCGCAACTGCGTCCGGGAAGTCATGATCCTGGCCGCGGCGCTCACCATCCAGGATCCGCGCGAGCGTCCCACGGACAAGCAGCAGCTGGCGGCCGAGAAGCACAACCGGTTCAAGGACGAGAACTCGGACTTCACCGGCTACCTGAATCTCTGGAACTACCTGCAGGAGAAGCAGCAGGAGTTGTCCTCGTCCGCGTTCCGCCGCCTGTGCCGCAGCGAGTTCATCAACTACCTGCGGGTGCGGGAGTGGCAGGACCTCTTCGCCCAGCTGCGCCAGCTGGCCCGTCCGCTCGGCATCAGCCTGGACAACAAACGCCTGGCGGACCCGGTGGGCAACCACGACGGGATCCACATCAGCCTGCTGTCCGGGCTCCTGAGCCACATCGGCATCCTCGATGAGCGCAAGCGCGAGTACGCCGGAGCCCGCGGCAGCCGGTTCGCGATCTTCCCGGGTCCGCCCTGTTCAAGAAGTCCCCACGTTCGTCATGGCCGCCGAACTGGTGGAGACGAGCCGCCTCTGGGCGCGCGTGGCAGCCAAGTTCGATCCCGTCTGGGCGGAGCAGGTGGCCCCGGACCTGGTGAAGCGCAGCTACAGTGAGCCGCACTGGTCCACCCGCCAGGGTGCGGTGATGGCCTACGAGAAGGTCACGCTCTACGGCGTGCCCATCATCGCCCAGCGGCGCATCAATTACGGCCGGGTGGATCCGGTGGTTGCCCGTGAGCTCTTCATCCGGCACGCCTTGGTGGAAGGCGATTGGCGCACGCACCACAAGTTCTTCCACCGCAACCGGGCGCTCCTGCAGGAGGTGGAGGAGCTCGAGGCCAGGATGCGCCGCCGGGACCTGCTGGTGGATGACGAGACCCTGTTCGAGTTCTACGATGCCCGGATTGGCCCGGACGTGGTGTCGGAGCGTCACTTCGACAAATGGTGGAAAGAGGCCCGGAGAGCGAACCCGGACCTGCTGGACTACGATAAATCGCTCCTGCTGAGCGATGATGCGGATGACCTGGACGAGGCCGCCTTCCCCAAGACCTGGCTGCACAAGGGCTTTGAGCTGCCGCTGAGCTACGAGTTCCATCCGGTGGCCCCGGGTCCCCGCCCAATCCGTCCGACGGCGTCACGGCGGAAGTGCCCGTCCTGTTCCTCAACCAGCTGGACGACGCCCCGTTCCGCTGGCTGATTCCGGGCCAGCGCGTGGAACTGGTGACGGCGCTGATCAAGTCGCTGCCCAAGCAGATCCGGAAGAATTTCGTTCCGGCACCGGACGTTGCCCGGCAGGCCGTGGCCGTCCTGGAATCGGACTTCGATCCCGCCACAGACGAGCTGGAACCGTCACTGGAGCTGGCCCTTCGCCGGATCCGCGGCGCCATCATCCCGCCCGGGTCCTGGAACTGGGACGCCGTGCCCCCGCACCTGCGCGTCAGCTTCAAGGTGGTGGACAGCAAGGGCAAGGTCCTGGACGAGGGCAAGGACCTCGCCGCGCTCCAGGAACGGCTCGCACCCGCAACCCGGCGCGCGATTGCCGAGTCGCTCGGCGCCACCCCTGCAACGACGGGTCCCAGGAATGCAATGGCCGGGGCGAGGGGCCGGGCAAAGCCAAGGGCCCAGGCAAAGGTAAGGGAGAGGGCAGAGGCAAGGCGGACGACGGCGGCACGTCCCAGGTGCCCGCACCCGGCACGGGAGGCACGGCCTCCGCCCCTGCCGGATTCCGGGAGCAGGACGGCCTGACGGAGTGGAGCTTCGGTACCGTCCCTCGGGAAGTCAGCAGCATGGTGAAGGGACACACCGTCACCGGGTACCCCGCACTCGTGGACCAGGGCACCTCCGTCTCGCTCCGGGTTTTCCAGACACCGGAGGAACAGCTCGACGCCATGCGCGGCGGCGTCATCAGGATGCTGGCCCTGCGGGTTCCGTCGCCGGACCGCTACGTGCTGGAGCACTTGAGCAACACGGAGAAACTGACCTTCAGCCAGAACCCGCACGGCTCGGTGTCGGCACTGATTGCCGATTGCGCCCTCGCGGCCATCGACAAGCTCACCCCGGCGGAGCTGCCCTGGGACCGGCAGGCCTTCGACGCCCTCTACGAAGTGGTGCGGGCGGAACTGATTGACACCGTATTCAGCGTGACCGCCGTGGTGGAACGGATCCTGGCCGCCACCCGGCGCATCGAAAAGCAGCTGAAGGGAACCACCAGCCTGGCCCTGATCAGTGCGCTCAATGACATCAGGAGCCAGCTGGAGCAGCTGGTGTACCCCGGTTTTGTGGCACGCACGGGCTACGCCCAGCTCAGCCAGCTGCCGCGGTACCTCACTGCCATCGAAAAGCGCCTCGAGCGACTGCCGGGCAACGTGCAGCGGGACGGACTGAACATGGCAGTGGTGCAGCGGCTGGAGGACGACTACGACGATGCCGCGGCGGCCCTGCTCCCCGGACGGCGCGCCGGCCGGGAGTTAACCCAGGTGCGCTGGATGATCGAGGAGCTGCGGGTGAGCCTTTTCGCCGTCGAGCTTGGAACGGCGTACTCGGTGTCCGAAAAGCGCATCCGCACGGTACTCAACAAGGCCCTGGCGCCGGCCTGAAGACCTTAAACGGTGATGTCCCGGCACGGGCCGGGACATCATTGAGGCGCTAACCGGCGGGAACGAACTCGCCCAGCCGGCGTCACGCAGCCCTCGGCGCAGTTTCTCCGCGTTCGCGTCCAGGACGGCGGGATCGGGATTCTGGTCCGCTGAGGCGAAGTTGAAGTCCGCCATGCTGCGCGACGGCCATACATGGACGTGCAGGTGGTTGATCTCGTATCCCGCCACGATAAGCCCTGCCCGCGGTGCGTCGAAGAGGTCCACCTGGACGGCGCCGATCCGGCGGGCCACCTCCATCACCCGTGCCAGGGTCTCGGGGGACGCGTCGGTCCAGCGGTCCACTTCCTCGGTGGGAACCACAAGGGTATGCCCGTCGGCCAGTGGCCCGGTGGTGAGGAAGGCGGACACATCGTCCTCACGCCAGACGAACCGGCCGGGAATCTCGCCGTTGAGGATCCTGGTAAAAAGTGTGCTCATGCGTCTGCCTCCTTGGCGGGTGCCTGCAAGGTGCTGGTGTCCAGCACGAACCGGTACTTCACGTCTCCTGCAACCATGCGGTCATAGGCTTCGTTGAGCTGGCCGGCGTCGACCATCTCGATGTCGGCAACCACGCCGTGCTCTGCGCAGAAGTCCAGCATCTCCTGCGTTTCGGCGATCCCGCCGATCAGCGAGCCCGCGTAGGCGATGCGGCGCCGGATGAGGGCGCGCGGATTCACCGGCGGCATGGCCTCGGACGGCAGGCCCAGCTGGAACAGCGCACCGTCCACGCGCAGGGTGCGGAACAGGGGGTTGAGATCGTGCGGAGCGGCAACTGTGTCGATGATGACGTCAATGGTGCGGTTCGCGGCGGCCATCGCATCCTCGTCCCGGGACAGGACAACCTCATCGGCTCCCAGTTCCAGCGCGGCGGGCACCTTGGATTCCGACGTCGTGAACACCACCACCCGGGCACCCATGGCTTTGGCCAGCTTGACCGCCATGTGCCCCAGCCCGCCCAGGCCCACCACGCCCACAACATCGCCCTCTTCGACGTCGAAGTGCCGCAGCGGGGAGAACGTGGTGATCCCGGCGCACAGCAAAGGCGCGACGGCGGCCGGGTCCAGCGATGCGGGCACCCGGACCACGTAGCGGTGGTCCACCACGATGGAGGACGCGTAGCCGCCCTGGGTGAGCGTGTCACCGTTCCGCCGGTCGACGGCCCCGTAGGTGCCGGTCATTCCTTTTTCGCAGTACTGCTCCAGGCCGTCCAGGCAGCTTTCGCACTCGCGGCACGAGTCCACGATGCAGCCGACGCCCACCCGCTCGCCCACCGCAAAACCGGTGACGGCTGAGCCCACCCGGGTGACGGTTCCCACGATCTCGTGTCCGGGCACCAGCGGATAGGTTTGCCCGCCCCATTCCCCGCGGGCCGCGTGCACATCGGAGTGGCACAGGCCGCAGAACTCGATGGCAATTTCGACGTCGTCGGGTTTGGGCGCGCGGCGGGCCACGGTCAGCGGGACCAGTCCGCTGTCAGGGGACACAGCACCGTACGCGGCGGCAAGGGTGCCGGCGTCGGGCAGGATCGGGGTGGCAAGGGGCGGCGGTACGGGACGTCCTGGGTCATAGTCAGACGCTACCGTTGCGGCCAGCCAACTTTCCAGCCGGGAAAGATCCGCCGGGGTCAGCGCCGGTGGCCACGGGAAGCTGCGGGTTGTTGGACCACTCCGAGAACGAGCCCGCGTACAGCGCAGCGCTGAACCCTGCCACTTCCAGGGCCGCCACCTCGTGCGCAGCGGTCACCCCTGAGCCGCAATAGACGGCAACCGGCCTCCCGTCCCGGACGCCCAGCGCCTCGAACCTGCTTCGCAGCTCATCAGCGGGAAGGAAGCGTCCGGTTGCGTCCACGTTGTCCGACGTTGGGGCGCTCACCGCCCCTGGTATGTGGCCTGCCCGGGGGTCGACGGGCTCCACTTCGCCGCGGTACCGCTCCCCCGCCCGTGCGTCGAGCAGCACGCCCCTGACCGGCCAGGCGGCGGCAGCACCGGCGTCGAGCCGGGGCATTCCGCCGTCCGCCAGCACCACGTTTCCGGGCTCCGCCGCCACCGGGCCCTGCTCCACCGCAAGGCCTTCCGCGCGCCAGGCGGCCAGGCCGCCGTCGAGCAGGTAGACCTCACGGAGCCCCGCGTTCCTTAACATCCACCAGGCCCTCGCGGCAGCCATGTTGGCGGTGTCGTCGTAGGCGACCACGACGTCGCCATTGTTGATACCCCAGCCGCGCGCGGCGGCCTGGAAGTCCTCCGGCGCCGGCAGCGGGTGCCGTCCCCGCGCGGGAACAGGCGGCGCCGCGAGCTCGGAGGCAAGGTCCACAAAGACTGCCCCCGGCAGGTGCCCGCCGAGGTAGTGCTCATGGCCGTGCGGATCGCCCAGCGCCCAGCGGACATCCAGCAGCACCGTGCGCTGTCCGCGGCCAAGGCGGTTCCTCAGCGTGGTCACGTCCATCAGGGGGTTCATCGGGCTCCTTCGGGGTGGTCATACTGTCGGTTCCACTTTAGGCCGCCACAGGTCCGCCCGCGGGTAGGCTGGATTGGTGAAGATTGAGGACGGCGGCAACGGCGACGGCGGAAACAGCAGGGACACGGACTGGGCAGGCCGCGGGTGGTCCGACCGTGACTGGGCGGACCAGGCCATCCGCACCATCCGGGCCGAAAACAACCGTTCGGCGGACACGCACCTCTACTCGGTGCCGCTGCCCGAACACTGGGGCGTGCAGCTGTACCTGAAGGACGAATCCACCCACCGCTCCGGCAGCCTGAAGCACCGGCTGGCGCGGTCGCTGTTCCTCTTCGGCCTGGTCAACGGCTGGATCCGGGCGGACACCACCATCGTGGAGGCGTCCAGCGGCAGCACCGCCGTCTCCGAGGCATACTTTGCCCAGCTGCTGGGACTGCCGTTCATTGCCGTCATGGCCCGGACCACCAGCCAGGAGAAGATTGACCTGATCGAGCAGTTCGGCGGCTCGTGCCTGCTGGTGGAACACGCGTCGGATGTGTATGCCGCAGCGGAAGAGGTGGCCGCCACCTGCAACGGGCATTACATGGACCAGTTCACCTACGCGGAGCGGGCCACGGACTGGCGCGGCAACAACAATATTGCGGAGTCGATTTTTGGCCAGCTCCAGCTGGAGGAGCATCCCGTTCCGGACTGGATCGTGGTGGGTGCGGGGACGGGCGGGACCAGTGCAACGATTGGCCGCTACCTGCGCTACCACAGCCATCCCACCCGGCTGCTGGTGGTGGATCCCGAAAACTCGGCGTTCTACCCGGGGTGGCGAGGCGGGACGGACGGCGGGCCGGCGGGTCTGCCGTCCCGGATCGAGGGAATTGGCCGGCCGCGGCTGGAGCCAAGTTTTGTGCCGTCCGTGATCGACCGGATGGTCCAGGTTCCCGACGCCGCATCCGTGGCAGCCATGCGCCACTTGTCCGACCTTGCCGGGCTCCACGCCGGCCCCTCCACCGGCACCAATCTGTGGGGTGTATGGCAGACCATCGCCGGGATGGTCGCCGAAGGCCGCAAGGGCAGCATTGTGACGCTGATGTGCGACGGCGGGGAACGCTATGCGGGCAACTACTACAACCAGGACTGGCTGGCAGTGCAGGGCCTGGACCCCGCCCCGTACGAAGCGGTGATCCGGAGATTCTTCGATACCGGACGGTGGGACCCGGGCGTCGCCTAGACCTCCACGGACTCCCCGGCGCGCAGGTGGTTGTACTCGGTGCCGTACTTGGCACCGATCCTTTTCACGTGGCCCTCGACGACCTTCAGGCCATTGTCGTTGAGGAGCCCGTCGTGGATCTGGAATGCCCGCGGCGCCCGGACGCTGACGACGAAATCCACTACTTCGGCCGACTTGCTCCAGGGCGCGTGCAACGGAACCAGCAGGGTCTTGACGCTGATGCCGTCCGGAACGATGAACGAGTCGCCCGGATGGTAGACGTTGTCATCAATGAGGTAGCCGATATTGGCCACCACCGGGATCTGTGGATGGATCAGGGCGTGCTGGCCCCCGAAGCTGCGCACCGCGAAGCCCGCCACATCCAGCGACGTTCCGGGGTCCACCGCGTTGATCCGCGCCGTTGCTTCCGGAACTTCGGTCCGCATCTGGTCCGCCACACCCGCGGGGGCGTAAAGCACCAGGTCCGTGGCGCTTCGGAGCGCCCCGGCAACAGCCGGAACGTCGATGTGGTCGGCGTGCTCGTGGGTGATCAGCACGGCTTCGGCGCCTGCCAGCGCCTCTCCGGTTTCGGAGAAGTTACCGGGATCCAGGACCAGAACCCGGCCGTCCTTTTCAAGGCGCACGCAGGCGTGGGTGAATTTCGTCAGCTTCATAGCGCCAGCCTAGGGTCCTGTCCGGAACGGTGTCCACGAGGGCTTGGCTGGTAATCTGGATCTTTGCCATGATCCCCACGGAAGCGAGTCCATCCATGCCGCTCGGCGCCAAGGCTGATTCCACTACGCCATCCCCGGCAACGGGCGGCAAGGAACAGCGCGTCACCAAGCAGCGCCGGGCCGTCAGTGCCGCCCTGGATGAGCTGGACGACTTCGTCAGCACCCAGGAGCTGTACCGGATCCTGCAGAACCAGGGCGTGTCCGTTTCACTCGCCACGGCCTACCGGATCCTCCAGTCGCTTGCCGATGAAGGCCTGGTGGACGTTCTGCGCAACGGTGAGGGCGAAGCGGTCTACCGGCGCTGCGCCGTGACCGGCCATCATCACCACCTGCTGTGCCGGAACTGCGGCAAAGCCGTTGAGGTGGAGGCGCCCGCCGTCGAAACCTGGGCAGCGCACACCGCCGCGGAACATGGGTTCAGCGAGGTTGCCCACACGGTGGAAATCTTCGGCCTCTGCCCGGACTGCACGGCCCTGAAGGCTGCAGGCAAGCTGTAGCAGGCCATGCCGGCAGCGGCTACTGCGCCTGCAGGACCCTGCCGTTGATGCCTTTGCCGGCCCTGACGGAACCGATGGCGCGGCATACCACGTAGATAATGAAGGACAACGTGGTGACGTAGGGGCTGATGGGGATACGCCCGCCCAATGCCAGCAGGATGCCGCCCACCGTGGCGGTGACGGCAAACACGACGCTCAGGACCACCACAGCCACCGGCGACGATGTCACCCGCAGGGCCGCTGCCGCCGGGGTAATCAGCAGGGCAAGGACCAGGAGGGCTCCCACCACCTGGATGGACAGGGCAACGCTGATACCCAGCAGGACCATGAAGACGATGCCCAGCCGGCGGACGGGGACACCACGGGCCTCGGCCAGTTCGGGTCCAGGCTGGCGAAGTTCAGCGGGCGCCAGACGGCCACCAGCGCCACGATCACAGCCAGCGCCGTTCCGGCGAGGGCCGTGAGCTGGACCGTATCCACCGAGACGATCTGGCCGGTGAGCAGGCCGAACTTGTTGGCTGCGCGGCCCTCGTACAGGGACAGGAACAGGATGCCCAGGCCGAGTCCGAACGGCATGATGACGCCGATGGTGGAGTTCTTGTCCCGGGCCTTGACGCCCATCAGGCCGAGGAGGAGTGCCGCCGCCACAGACCCTACGAGCGACCCGAACACGATGTCGGCGCCGACCAGAAGGGCGAAGGCCGCCCCGGCGAAGGAGAGTTCAGAAATGCCGTGGACGGCGAACGCCAGGTCCCGCTTCATAACGAAGGTGCCCACCAGGCCGCCCAGCAGGCCCAGGACGGCCCCGGCCCAGATGGAGTTCTCGACCAGGACCAGCAGCTCGCCGTAGTTCTCGAAGTTGAAGATTGCCGCGAGGATACTGTCTGCGTCCATCAGGCAGCCTCCCCCGCCAGGGCATGCGACTCGGCGTGGTGATGGGTGGTGGCATCCGGAAGCCCCACCACCACGATCCGGCCGTTGGCGTGGATCACCTCCACGTGGCTGCCATAGAGATCGGAGAGGACTTCGGTGGTCATGACTTCCTCCGGAGTGCCCACCTTGAAGCGGCCGCCGGCCAGGTACAGCACGCGGTCCACGTAGTCGATGATGGGGTTGATCTCATGGGTCACGAATACGACGGCGCTGTTCCGCTCGCGGCACTGCCTGTTGATCAGGGCACTCACGGCCTGCTGGTGGTGCAGGTCCAGGGACAGCAGCGGTTCGTCGCAGAGAAGGACCTTGGGATCAGTTGCCAGTGCCTGGGCAACCCGGAGCCGCTGCTGCTCGCCGCCGGACAGCTGTCCCACGGGCACCTTGGCGTAATCGCTGGCGCCCACCAGCTCGAGGAGCTCGTCGATCCGGCGGTTTGCCTTGGCCGGGGACAGGCGCAGCCCCCAGCGGTGGCCGTCCACTCCGAGCCCCACCAGGTCCCTGGCGCGCATCGGGGTGTCCTGGGCAAAGGACTTCTGCTGCGGAATGTACCCGATCAGGCGGCTGCCGCGCTCAACCGGACGGCCACCGAGTGCAGCCCGCCCCTGGTGCAAATCCTGCAGGCCGAGCAGGACCTTGAGGAAGCTGGTCTTGCCGCTTCCGTTCGGACCCAGCACGGCGAAGAATTCGCCGGGCTTGATGTCCAGGTCCAAATCCTCCCAGAGCGCCCGCTTGCCAAACTTAAGGGACGCTCCGGTGAGGCTGACGACGGGTTTCAACTATTTGCTCTCCAGAACTTTGCCGATGTTGTCCACATTGTCCGTCATCCACTGCAGGTACGTCTTGCCCTCAGGCAGGGTTTCGTTGAAATCCACCACGGGAACTCCTGCCGTCTCGGCTGCTTTCTTCAACGCTTCCGTCTGCGGGCCCTCGGTCTGCTGGTTGTAGGCGAGGAACCGGACCGACTTGGAGGCGACGAGGTCGGTTGCGGCCTTGAGCACTGCGGGCGGCACGTCTGAGCCTTCCTCGATCGCAGCAGTGTAGTCCTCAGGCGTTGCGTTAACCAGCCCGGCGTCCTCCAGCAGGTAAAGCGGAACCGGCTCCGTCACTGCCACCGGCGCCCCTGCAGCTGCGCCCTTGAGGGAATCAAGCTTTCCGTGCAGGCCTTCGAGGGTGGAGGTGAAGTTTTCGGCATTGGTCTCGAACGTCTGCGCCGAAGCCGGGTCCAGTTCCGAGAGTTTGGCGGAGATGTCGCCGGCCAGCTCCTCCATTGCGTGCAGGCTGTACCAGACGTGCTCGTTGAATTCGCCATGGTCGTGCTCATCGGCAGGTTCGGATTCCGGTGCGGAGGTCCCGGCAGAAGCTTCCTCCCCTTCGGGATGGGCCAGCCCGGAGAGTTCGACGGCGTTAAGCACCTTGCCGCCGTCGAGGTTGCTGTCCTCGGCAAGGGTGTGGAGGAAATCGTCGTAGCCCCCACCGTTCTCGATAACGAGGTCCGCTTTGGACACCGCCAGACGGTCCTGCGCGGTCGCCTCGTAGGAGTGCGGATCCTGGCTGGTTTTGCTGATGATGGCGGTGACGCTGACCTTGTCTCCGCCGATGGTCTTGGCGATGTCGCCGTAAACGTTGGTCGATGCCACGATGTTGATGCCGTCGGCGGCTTCTGACGAGGGCTCTGCCTGGGGGCTGCAGGCGGTCAGCAGGAGTCCGAGCCCGGCGAGGGCGGCAACTGACGAACGGGCGGCTGCGGAACGGCGCACGGAAAGACCTCGGTTCACTGGGGAGGGAAGAAACAACCCTCCAAGTCTATACCTAAATAGGAATCATTCCTATCTAGAGCCCAGCGCCGCGGCCCTCCCACCCCCCCGGAGGGCGGGAGGGCGCGGGCGCTCAGCCTCCGTTCGGGTGGCCGAGACGGCGGATCCCGGTGGCCTGGGTGGCGTCCCGGATCTCGCCCACGAGCTGCTCGATGACATCCTCGAGGAACAGCACACCCTGGGTCTTGCCGTCAGGTCCAATAACGCGGGCCAGGTGCGAGCCCGTCCGCTGCATGACTGACATCGCCTTTTCAATCTCGTCGTCCAATGCCAGGTTGGCCAGCGACCGGATCCGGCTCTCGGCGATCGGAAGCCCATACGCCGGTTCCGGGATGGACAGGACGTCCTTCACATGGAGGTAGCCGTAGAGCATGTCCTCGTCGTCCAGCATCGGGAAGCGGGAAAAGCCTGTACGGCTGACGGCCTTTTCAAATTCCACGGGCGTGGTGGCAGCCCTGAGCATGACCAGCTTTTCCAGCGGCACCATGATGTCCCCGGCGGTGTGCTCCGAGAACTCAAGCGCGCCGGTGATCAGGCCGGCGTCGTCGTCCACCAGGCCATGACGGGTGGATTCCTGGACGATCGACTGGACTTCCTCCAGCGTGAACGAGGAGTTGACCTCATCCTTGGGCTCGATCCGCAGCAGCTTGAGGATGTGGTTTGCCGACCAGTTGAGGACCGAAATTACCGGGTTGACGAGCCGGGAGATGAACACCAGCGGCGGTGCGAGGAGCAGTGCGGCCTTGTCCGCGACGGACACGGAGATGTTCTTCGGGACCATCTCACCGAAGGTCACGTGCAGGAACGTGACGAGCATCAGCGCCACCGCGAACGCGGCCACGTCGGCCACCTCGATCGGCAGGCCCAAGGTTTCCAGCGGGACAGCCAGCAGGTGGTGGATGGCGGGTTCGGCCACCAGGAGGATCAGGAGCGAACACACGGTGATGCCCAGCTGGGCGCACGCCAGCATCAGCGAGACGTTCTCCATCGCCTTCAGCGTTGTCTGTGCGCGCTTGGAGCCGGCCTCTGCCAGTGGCTCAATCTGGCTGCGGCGGGCCGACATGACGGCGAACTCCGCGCCCACGAAGAAGGCGTTGCCAAGCAGCAGGACCCCGAGCCATACGATTCCTGCCCAGTCGCTCATCGGCCGTTCCTGTCGTTCGTGTTCCCGGACAGGTCATCCGGCGGGACCGGCCGGAAGCAGATCCGGTCGATCCGGCGGCCGTCCATACGCGTGACGCTCAGCGTTCCACCGCCCACGGGCACGGTGTCTCCCACCGCACCGATCCGGCCGAGCTTGCTCATGACATAGCCGCCCACAGTCTCGTAGGCAGCCTCGTCGGGCACGGTTAGTCCGGGGATTTGTTCGGACAGCTCGTCCGGGCGCAGCAGGCCCGGGAAATACCAGTCGCCGGAGGCGCTTTGCAGCAGGCCGGGGCGGACCTTGTCATGCTCGTCCGCCACCTCGCCGACAATTTCTTCCACCAAGTCCTCAAGGGTGGCGATGCCGGCAGTTCCTCCGTATTCATCCAGGACGACGGCGAGTTGCAGGTTTCCTTCACGGAGTTCGGCCAGCAGGGCATCCAGGTGGATGGTCTCCGGGACCCGCAGCACCTCCGTCATGATGGCACCGGCTTCAAGGTTCTGCCGGCGCTCCCACGGAACGGCCACGGCTTTCTTGACGTGGACCAGGCCACGGATGTCGTCCGCCGAGTCGCCGATCACCGGGAACCGGGAGTAGCCGGTCCTGCGGGCAGCGGCGACGATGTCGGCGACGGGCTGGTCGGCGTCGATCGTCTCCACGCGGATGCGCGGCGTCATGACGTCCGCGGCCGTCCTGGTGGAGAAATTGAGGGTGCGGGCGATGAAGTTCGCCGTTCCGGCGTCGAGCGTTCCCATTGCCGCCGAACGGCGGACCAACGAGGCAAGCTCCGCCGGGGTGCGCGCCCCGGAGATTTCTTCTTTCGCTTCCAGGCCGAAGACATGGAGCACCCGGTTGGAGAAGCCGTTCAGCAGCACGATGGCCGGCTTGAAAACCGCGGTGAAGACCAGCTGCGGCCGGGCAAGGGCCTTGCCCACCCGGAAGGACAGGGCAATGGCCATGTTCTTGGGGACCAGCTCCCCCAGCAGCATGGAGAGCAGGGTGGCGATCACCATGGCCAGGACCAGCGAGATGGAGGCCACAGCGACGTCGGGCAGTCCGAGGGCGGCCAGCGGGGCTTCCAGGAGCTGCCCAACCGAAGGTTCCATCACGTAACCGGTGAGGAGCGTGGTGAGCGTAATGCCCAATTGGCAGCTGGAGAGCTGCGTTGACAGGGACTTGAGGCAGGCGAGCAGCGGGACCGCGCCCGCATCGCCGTCGTCCACGGCACGCTGGACGGTCGGCTGGTCAAGTGCAATGAGGGAAAACTCAACGGCTACGAAGAAGCCGGTGCCTGCAATCAGCAGCAGGCCTGCGGCAAGGAAGAGCCATTCCATTCAGCATCCCGCCTGTACTGCGCACGGGCGTGAAGCGGGATAACCGGTATGTCTGCCCGGCGGAGGATGGTCGGCGGAGGCCGAGCCTCTTCCTGGCGGGCCGCGGCCGAAGGGGCCGCCGGCGGGTGATGGGCGCGTGTTCGGGGTTTGCCGGCTCTGCGGGTGGACTGTGCGGCGCTGTTCTTCGTGCTCCGCTGACAGCCCCCAGGCCGGCACCTAGATTTACTGTCCATAAGAACTTCAGTCTACAGGTACGCCCCGGGCCTCCCTGCGCTCCGAAGGCGGCCCGGAAGCGCCGTAATGAGATACCCCCAAAACCCCTTCTTCACACGCTTCCGGCCGCCATATTTGGCGGTTCCCGCGTCACTTCATGATTTGGGTCACCCTTATTGGCAGTTAGCACAACATGGTTACTAGACTTGCAAAGGTCTGGGTTCAGAGGACGCAGAGACTGGTTCGAACGTAGTGCTGACGCACCGTGGGGCCGGAGAGAAATCAAACTCATGGAAGAGGCGTATTTCAAGTGCCAGAGCAGCCAAGCCACCGTCTACCAGAGGAATTTGGCGGAAACGAGTGGCTCGTTGACGAACTGTACGAGCAGTACCAGCAGGACAAGAACGCTGTGGATGCCAAGTGGTGGCCGCTGTTTGAATCGTTCGACTCGGGCAGCAGTTCTTCTTCCAACGGTAATTCGGGGCAGGCCACTGCCCATCCTCCTACCCGGGAAATGCCTGTTGTGAATGCGGCTCCTGCGGCTCCGGCACCGTCGCCGGCGGCAGCGTCTGCCACTCCCCCGGCCGCGCCGGCTGCCGCACCGGCGCCCGCGCCGGTCAAGAAGGCTCCCGCCACCGTCGCCCGCGACGGCGGCAAGAAGACCGAGGGCACAACCGGATCACAGCCGATCCCGGCCCAGCTGCCCAAGAACGTCAAGGCGCCCACCGCCCCCGAAGAAGACGTTGTTTCCGTCCTCCGCGGACCGGCCAAGGCCATCGCCACCAACATGGTCACCAGCCTCGAGGTACCCACGGCCACCAGCGTCCGGGCCATTCCGGCCAAGCTGCTGATCGATAACCGTGTTGTCATCAACTCCAACCTCGCCCGCGCCCGCGGCGGCAAGGTCTCCTTCACGCACCTCATCGGTTACGCAGTGATCCGCGCCCTGTCGCAGTTCCCGTCCATGAACGTGTACTACGACGAGGTGGACGGCAAGCCCTCCGCTGTCCAGCCGGCCCACGTCAACTTCGGCATCGCCATCGACATGCCCAAGCCGGACGGTACCCGCCTGCTGATGGTTCCGAACATCAAAAAGGCTGAGACGCTCAACTTCGCCGAGTTCTGGCACACCTACGAGGACCTCATCAAGCGCGCCCGCAACGGCAAGCTCACCGCCGAGGACCACCAGGGCACCACGGTTTCGCTGACCAACCCCGGCGGCATCGGCACCGTCCACTCCGTGCCCCGCCTCTCCAAGGGCCAGGCCGCCATCATCGGCGTCGGCGCCCTCGACTACCCTGCCGAGTTCCAGGGTGCCAGCGAAAAGATCATCGCCCAGAACGCCATCAGCAAGGTCCTCACCCTTACCTCGACGTACGACCACCGCGTCATCCAGGGTGCCGGCAGCGGCGAGTTCCTCAAGCTTGTCCACCAGCTCCTGCTGGGTGCCCAGAACTTCTACGACGAGATCTTCGAAGCCCTGCGCATCCCATACGAGCCCGTCCGCTGGAGCGCCGACAAGCAGGTGGACCCGGCCGACGAAATCAACAAGGTTGCCCGGATCCAGCAGCTGATCCACTCCTACCGCGTCCGCGGCCACCTGATGGCGGACACCGATCCGCTTGAATACGTGCAGCGCAAGCACCCTGACCTCGACGTCCTGACCTACGGGCTGACCCTGTGGGACCTGGACCGCGAGTGGCCCACCGGCGGCTTCGGCGGCAAGCCGCAGCTGAAGTTCCGCGACATCCTGGGCGTCCTTCGCGATGCCTACTGCCGCACCACGGGCATCGAATACATGCACATCCAGGAACCGGCCGAGCGCAAGTGGTTCCAGGACCAGCTGGAGCACCCCTACTCCAAGCCGAGTCGTGAAGAGCAGCTGCGCATCGTCTCCAAGCTGAACGCTGCCGAGGCTTTCGAAACGTTCCTGCAGACCAAGTTCGTGGGCCAGAAGCGCTTCTCCCTCGAAGGCGGCGAGTCGCTGATTCCGCTCCTGGACGCCATCATGTCCGACGCCGCCGACGACGGCCTGGACGAAGTTGCCATCGGCATGGCCCACCGCGGCCGCCTGAACGTGCTGACCAACATTGCCGGCAAGACGTACGCACAGGTGTTCCGCGAGTTCGAGGGCACCCAGGATCCCCGCTCGGTCCAGGGCTCCGGTGACGTGAAGTACCACTTGGGCACCGAAGGCACGTTCACCTCGGACACCGGCAAGGAGACCAAGGTCTACCTGGCCGCCAACCCGTCCCACCTTGAGGCCGTGGACCCCGTGCTCGAGGGCATCGTCCGCGCCAAGCAGGACCGGCTGGACCAGGGCGAATCCTTCCCCGTGCTGCCCATCGTGGTGCACGGCGACGCCGCCTTCGCCGGCCAGGGCGTGGTTGCTGAAACCCTCAACCTGTCCCAGCTGCGCGGCTACCGCACCGGTGGAACCATCCACATCGTGGTCAACAACCAGGTGGGCTTCACCACCGCCCCGTCCTCCTCACGCTCGTCCACGTACTCCACCGACGTCGCGAAGATGATCCAGGCACCCGTGTTCCATGTGAACGGTGACGATCCCGAAGCCGTGGTCCGCATCGGCCAGCTCGCCTACGAGTTCCGCCAGCGCTTCCACAAGGACGTCGTCATCGACATGGTCTGCTACCGCCGCCGCGGGCACAACGAGGGCGACGACCCCTCGATGACCCAGCCGCTGATGTACAACCTCATCGAGGCAAAGCGCTCCGTCCGTAAGCTGTACACCGAGTCGCTGATCGGCCGTGGCGACATCACCGAGGAAGAAGCAGAGCAGCTGCTCCGCGACTACCAGGAGCGGCTGGAGCGCGTCTTCGCGGAGACCCACGCAGCCCAGACCTCCCCGATCCCGATCGTGACGGCGGATTCCGCCGCAGTTTCCGATATCGAGCGGCCCATTGCCCAGCAGTCCGACTCCGGCGCCAACGCACCGGTCGCCACGGCGATTTCGGCAGACACCCTGGCCCGCATCGGCAAGGCCCACATCGAGATCCCCGAGGGCTTCACGGTCCACGCCAAGCTCAAGCAGCTGCTCGAAAAGCGTGAGCAGATGTCCCGTGAAGGCGGCATCGACTGGGGCTTCGGCGAGATCGCTGCGTTTGGCTCCCTGATCATGGAAGGCGTGCCCGTACGCCTCGCCGGCCAGGACTCCCGCCGCGGCACCTTCGTCCAGCGGCACGCCGTATTCCACGACCGCGCCAATGGCCAGGAATGGCTGCCCCTGGGCAACCTCTCCGACAACCAGGCCAAGCTGTGGATCTACGATTCCCTGCTGTCCGAATACGCTGCCATGGGCTTCGAATACGGCTACTCGGTGGAACGGCCCGACGCACTGGTCCTTTGGGAGGCCCAGTTCGGCGACTTCGTCAACGGCGCCCAGACCATCATCGACGAGTTCATCTCCTCTGCCGAGCAGAAGTGGGGCCAGCGGTCCTCGCTGGTACTGATGCTTCCGCACGGCTACGAAGGCCAGGGCCCGGACCACTCCTCCGCCAGGATCGAGCGGTTCCTGCAGCTGTGCGCCGAAGAGAACATGATCGTGGCCAACCCCACCACGGCCGCCTCGCACTTCCACCTGCTGCGCCGCCAGGCGTACAGCCGGCCGCGGAAGCCGCTGATCATCTTCACGCCCAAGCAGCTCCTCCGCCTGAAGGCTGCCGCGTCGTCCGTCGAGGACTTCACCAGCGGCACGTTCCGCCCGGTCATCGGTGAGCATGAGCAGCTGGACGCCAACGGCGTCGAGCGCGTGCTGCTGGTCTCCGGCCGCCTGTACTACGATCTGCTGTCCACCCGGCAGAAGACCGGCGACAAGACCACGGCCATCGTGCGCGTCGAGCAGCTCTACCCGCTGCCGCATGCCGAGATCGCGGCCGAGCTTGCCAAGTACCCGAACGCCGAGGTTGTCTGGGCACAGGACGAGCCCGCCAATCAGGGTCCGTGGCCGTTCATCGGCCTGAACCTGCCGGACGCCCTGGACCGCCGCATCCGGCTCGTCTCGCGGCCTGCGTCGGCCTCCACGGCAGCCGGCTCCATGAAGCGGCACGCCGCGGAGCAGGACGTGCTCCTGAAGCAGGCATTTGCACGGAAGTAAGCAGTGAGGCTGCCCGGCCGGACGTCGAAATCCCAGACTCCGGCCGGGCAGTTCTGTTAATGGATGGACAGCGCCGCCCCTTTGCACCAACGGTGGCAGCGGCCAGGGAACGAAGTAAAGAGGATCGTGTGGAAGACAGGAAGCTGCGCATTGCGGCTGTAGGAGATGAACTGCTGGCCGGACTCGGAGATCCCCGGGCGCTCGGCTGGCTGGGCCGTGTCCTGGCCCGCACTCCCCAGGACGGCTTGCTCCTGGAAAGCTACGCCCTCCCCTGCCCGCAGGAAGGCACCGAGGGCCTGGCCGCCCGGTGGCTGGAGGAGGCCGGGCGGAGGTTCAGCACCAACGCCGAGAACCGCCTGGTGATCGGCCTCTCCGGCCGCGATATCGAATTCGGCCTCTCCACCGCGCGCAGCAGGCTGAATCTGGCAAACATCCTGGACTCGGCCTCACAGAACCGGATCGAGGTATTCGTCGTGGGTCCGCCGCCCACCCTCGATCCTGCCCAGAACCGCCGGCTGGACGAGCTGAACACGGCATTCGCCGACGTCACCACGCGGCGCAAGCACCTCTACGTCGATACGTTCTCCCCACTGCTGAATCACGAGCAGTGGCGGCAGGACCTGGCGGCCAACGCCGGAACGCCGGGCCAGGCCGGGTATGGCCTCATGGCGTGGCTGGTGCTGCACCGCGGCTGGTTCCAGTGGCTGGGACTGGACGCCCCCGCCTAGCAGTTCGCGATATATCTTGACGCCCTCCCTACCCAGGAGTAGCGTGACCGTTACACGATATATCGCCTTTGGAGGTTCCCATGTCTGAGCAGAACTGGACCGTCACCAGCCCGCAGACCATTGATGTGGACGGCGTAACGTCCCTCAAGCTGGGCATGGTCCATGGCAGGTTTGATGTCGTTGTCCACCAGGAGCCCGTCACCCGGATCGAAATATCCGACGTCCACGGTGACCCGGTGGATGTCTCCGTTAGCAACGGCCGCCTTGAAGTGCGCCACCAACTGCATGGCCCCCAGGGGTGGTTCAAGAACCTCATGGGAGCGGTCAACCATAACAGCGAAAACTCGGCGGTGGTCAGCATTGCCGTTCCCGGAAACGTGGAGGTCGAGGCAGGCATTGTCAGCGGCGACGGCCTGGTGTCCGGAGTAGCCGGGCACACCCGGCTCAACACGGTCTCCGGATCTGTCATGGCGGACGGAACAAGCGGGGAACTCCACGTCAACACCGTCAGCGGCGAGGTGACTGCCCGCCGCCATACCGGCGTCCTCACCGCCAGGAGCGTTTCCGGGGAGGTGACCGCGTCCGGCCGCTTCACGAACATCCGCGCCAACACCGTCAGCGGCGACCTGACGTTCGACCTGCACGGCTTCACCAACGATTTCGTGGCCAACTCAGTCTCCGGCGACGTCACCATCCGGTTGCCGCACGACGTCGGAGTGGACATCGTCGCCAAGTCCGCCAGCGGAGCCGTGGTCATCGGCAACCGGCGCTACACGTCCGTGGGCGGAAAAGTGGAGACCATTGCAGGGCCGGACGAACAACTGATGCTGGTCCGGACTAACTCCGTTTCCGGGAAGACGTCCATCTTCCACGGTTCGAACGCCGGAAATGCGGAAACGGGGCACTGATGCCCCCGGTATTCGCGCATGGTGCACTGCGCCTCTACCTGCTGGCGCTCCTTGAATCCGGCCCCGAACACGGCTACGAACTCATTAAGGCCCTGAAGGACAGGTTTGGCGGCACCTATTCCCCAGCGCCGGCACCATCTATCCCCGGTTGGGAAAGCTGGAGGAAGAGGGCCTCGTGGCCACGGAATCGGCCGGCCGCCGCACCAACTACCACATCACCGCTGCAGGACTCGCCGAGCTGAACCGGCGGCGGGACGAGCTCGCCGGGGTGGAGAACGACATCTCGGCTTCTGTGCGCAGGCTGGCCGACGGGCTGCGGGAGGACATCCGCAGCAATATGCGCGGCCTGCGGGCGGACCTGGCTGCCACGGCGGAGGCCGCGCGGACAGCCGCGCACGCAGCTGACTTCCGGGTTCCCGGCGGCAGGGTGCCGCCGGAAGGATCACGGTCACTGAAGGAGGCCGAGCTGATGCTCCAGGAGTTCCGCGACGATCTCCGCACCGAACTCCGGCTGCATGCCCGGAGCCAGCCCCTGGGCCCTGTCACCCTGGAGACCATGCGGACAGTGCTGGAACAGGCGCGCATCGCCGTCCGGAACTCCCTGAAGCCCTGAGACGCCGGCATGCAGTGCCCCGCCGCAGGTCATGCAGGCGTTCCCGGTTCGCGGGCGGTCTGATGTTGTGGGAGACTTGAGGGCAGCTCTTTTGAGTACCGACAGTAAGGAGGCCAGCTATGAGCAAGCGTGCACGCAAGCGTCGTGACCGTAAGCGTGGCGGCGCGAACCACGGGAAGCGCCCCAACACCTAGGCAAATGCCAGGGACTACGGTTCAAGCGAAGGACCCGGAAGCCAAACGGCTTCCGGGGTCCTTCGCTTTTCACTTGCAGCTGTCCGGCCGCGGCGCGCGGGCCCTATGCCTCCACTGTACGGATGGAGTGGATCCGGTCCAGGATGGCGTTCTTCAGGTTGTCCGGTGCAGCTTCGGTGCAGGAGCGTTTGACCATGTTCCGGATGACACACTCAAGGTCGTACTGCTCCGTGCACTCCGGGCAGTCATCCAGGTGGTTTTTGATCTCCGTGATGTCCTCACGGGTCAAGGCTCCGTCGAGGTATTCGTAGATGCGTTGCATCCGGGTGTCGTCGCAATCGCCCAATCCCTGGCAGTCGCTCATTTCCTGCTCTCCTGTTGTGTGCTTGCAGCCGTGTCCTGTGCATCCGCGGCCGGTTTGAATCCGCGCTCGGCGGCGTATTCCGCCAGCATGTCCCGCAACATTCGCCGGCCGCGGTGGAGCCGGGACATCACCGTGCCGATGGGCGTGTTCATGATGTCTGAGATTTCCTTGTACGCGAAGCCTTCGACGTCCGCGAAGTACACCGCAAGGCGGAATTCTTCCGGAATGTCCTGGAGCGCGCGCTTGACGTCGGAATCCGGGAGGTGGTCCAACGCCTCTGCCTCGGCGGAGCGGAGCCCGCTTGAGGTGTGTGATTCGGCGCGCGCCAACTGCCAGTCCTCGATCGTGTCCGAGTTGGACTGGAGCGGTTCGCGCTGCCGCTTGCGGTACAGGTTGATGTACGTGTTGGTCAGGATGCGGTACAGCCAGGCCTTGAGGTTGGTTCCCGGCTTGTACTGATGGAACGCCGAAAAGGCCTTCGTGTAGGCCTCCTGGACGAGGTCCTCGGCATCCGAGGGATTCCGGGCCATCCGCATCGCAGCCGAATACAGTTGGTCCACGTACTGCATGGCGTCACGCTCGAAGCGGACGCGGCGCTGTTCCGCGGTTTCCGTCGAGACGTCCACCAGCGTTTCCGTGGTCCCGGGCCCTGGCTGGGGCCGCCGGCCGCTTCGGGCTGGGGCGTCGCGCCGGGCGCGCCCTTCACTTCGCTGTTCGAAGCCTCATACATGGCCGAGACGGCCGGATCCAGGGTGCTCATTGCCTTCAAGTCTACTGTCAGGCTCCGCGCACGCGGCGAGCCGTACCCGGAGGCATCCGCGTCCACCAGGCCAACACCCACTGGGCCAACTGCTTGCACTCCGTCCAACACCTGCCTCAAGGCCCAGCTCCGCTCTGTATGTCGTGGTACATCGGTTCCATGGTTTCGAATGGCAGCCGGCCTGGCCGACCCGCCTTTTCCATAACCCCCGGCCGCAGGCAAATATTCCCCAAAAGTGCAAGACTAGAACGGACTCCCCGCCGAAGACGCGGTTCGTCCATCCAGGAGGAAATCCATGCCCTTTGTACGCACGCTCGCCCGCCCCATGCTGGCCTCCAGCTTTGTCCTTGCCGGAGTGGATAAGCTCAAGAACACTGACGACACGGCGCAGCAGCTCTCCCCCTGCTGCGCAAGGCTGCAGCGTCGCTGCCGTTCCAGGCGGATGAGAAGATGCTGGCCCGTGTGATCGGCGGGACCCAGGTGGGCGCTGGTGTACTTTTCGGGCTGGGCAAATTCTCCAGGCTTTCGGCCACCCTGCTCACCGTCATCTCCCTGCTGAACACCTTCGTGGAGTGGCGCAGCGCAGACATCAGCAGCAAGGAGGGCCGCGAGACGCGCCGCAACCAGCTGCTGAAGAACCTGTCCCTGAGCGGCGGGGCACTGCTCGCCTCGGTGGACACGGCCGGCAAGCCGGGCCTGGCCTGGCGCGCCGAGCACCTGGCAGCCGATGCCCGCAAGGGCGCATCGCACCTTGCCTCCGACGCCCGGAGGACCACCAACAAGAAGCTGGCCAAGGCGGACAAGGCCGTCCGCCGCGCCGTTGAACAGGCCACGGGGGCATAAGCACGCATGACCGCTGCAGCCGCCACCCGGGGCAATTCCGGAACTCCTGTCCCCACTGGCCCGCACCCTTCGCCTCGCGGCCCGTTGACGCCACCGTCACGGTCCCCGGCTCGAAGTCCCTGACCAACAGGTACCTCGTCCTCGCGGCGCTGGCCGACGGACCGTCACGCCTGCGTGCACCCCTGCACTCCCGCGACTCGGCCCTGATGATCGAGGCGCTCCGCCAGCTGGGCGCCACCATCACGGAAGTGCCGGGCGACGGCGCATTCGGGCCGGACCTCGAAGTAATCCCGCTGGGGCAGGACGCGGAGCAGCCGCTCACCAGGATCGACTGCGGCCTGGCCGGCACGGTCATGCGCTTCGTTCCGCCCATCGCGGCGCTTCGCAACGGCGCCAGCGTGTTCGACGGCGACCCGCACGCACGCAAGCGTCCGATGGGAACCATCATCGAGGCGCTGAGGGCACTGGGGGTGGCGGTATCCGCCGAGGATGGGGGCACGCCGTCGTCGCTTCCGTTCGTGGTGGAAGGCAGCGGAGAGGTCCGTGGCGGGCACCTGGTGATCGATGCCAGCGCGTCCTCCCAGTTCGTCTCGGCGCTCCTCCTGGTGGGGGCACGGTTCACGGAAGGCCTGCATCTTGAGCACGTGGGCAAGCCGGTACCCAGCCTGGACCACATCAACATGACGGTCGCCGTCCTCCGCGGGGCGGGGTCCAGGTTGACGACTCGGTGCCCAACCACTGGGTTGTCCAACCTGGTCCCATCCGCGCTTTCGACCAGCGGATTGAGCAGGACCTCTCCAACGCCGGTCCCTTCCTCGCGGCAGCGCTGGCTTCTGGCGGGACTGTCCGGATTCCCGGCTGGCCGGAGGAGACCCAGCAGGTGGGTGACCTGTGGCGCAGCATCCTGGCCGAGATGGGCGCCACAGTGACACTGGAGGATGGCGTCCTCACGGTCACGGGCGGCCCGGAAATCAAGGGCGCCCACTTCGCCGACACCAGCGAACTGGCACCCACGGTAGCGGCGCTGTGCGCGCTGGCGTCGGGCCCGTCCCGGCTCACCGGGATCGCCCACCTGCGCGGGCACGAAACGGACCGGCTGGCCGCGCTGGTCACGGAAATCAACCGCCTTGGCGGTGACGCCGAGGAAACCAGCGACGGCCTGGTGATCCGGCCCGCCCCGCTGCATGCCGGCGTCGTGCACAGCTACGCTGACCACCGCATGGCCACTGCAGGTGCAATCCTGGGCCTGGCGGTGGAAGGAGTGCAGGTGGAGGACATCGCCACCACGGCGAAAACCATGCCCGAGTTCCCCGGATCTGGGCGGACATGCTCGCCCAGGGCGGTGCCCCGCAGCAGGAGGCCCGCACCGGGGCGGAAGGCTAGCGGTGGCCAGGCGCACTGACTCCTGGGACGAATCGGACGTCCGGATCCGGCCCAACAAGAAGGGTTCCAGGCCCCGCACCAAGGACCGTCCCAGCCACGACGACGCCGTGACCGGTCGGATCATCACCGTTGACCGGGGGCGATACACGGCCGTGGTGGGCGAGGACTCCGCGAACGAGCGTACGGTTATCGCCGCCCGGGCCCGGGAACTGCGCCGCTCCCCCGTGGTGGCGGGCGACTTCGTTTCCCTCGTGGGGGACGTCTCCGGCGACCCCGATACCCTGGCCCGGCTGGTACGGATCCAGGACCGCAAAACCCTCCTGCGGCGCAGCGCCGACGACACGGATCCGGTGGAGCGGGCCGTGGTGGCCAATGCCGACCAGCTGGTGATCGTGGTGGCCGCCGCCAACCCGGAACCCCGCACGGGCTTCATCGACCGCGCGCTGGTGGCGGCCTACGACGCCGGCATCGAGCCGGTCCTGCTCGTCACCAAGGCGGACGTCAAGGATCCAGCGGAGCTCCTGTCCAACTACACGCACCTCGACCTTCCCGTGATCATCAGCCGGACCGCCGACACCCAGGCGTCCGGCATCGACGCGCGCTCCGACGACGGCCTGTCCGCCCGGCTGGACAGCGCGGCAGTTGCCGCGCTCCGGTCCTACCTGGACGGCAAGGTCACCGTCATGCTCGGACACTCCGGCGTCGGCAAGTCAACAATGGTCAACGCGCTCACGGGAGCCGAGCGTGCCACCGGCGGCGTCAACGCGGTCACCGGCAGGGGCCGGCACACGTCGTCGTCCGCCCTGGCCCTGCGGCTGGTGGACGCCCCGCCGGGCAGCTGGATCATCGACACCCCCGGCATCCGTTCGTTCGGCCTGGCGCATGTGGACCCGGACCGGATCCTGCGGTCCTTCCCCGACCTCTCACCCGGCACCGACGCCTGCGAACGCGGCTGCAAGCACACGGCAAGTGCCGTTAACTGCGGCCTGGATGAATGGGTCGCCGCGGGCCATGCCGGACCCACCGGAGAAGCGCGGCTGGCCTCGCTGCGCCGGTTGCTCGGAGCGGATCCACGGGAGGAAGCGCAGGAGGCAAAGGAGCTCGGCAGCGTCAACTGACAACGCCGATCTCCCAGCAGAACTGCCTGCAGACGGTAGTTTGGAACCATGATCCAACCCGCTTCGAGCTACAACGATGACCTGCGCCTGGCCCATGTCCTGGCCGACTCCGTGGATGACCAGACCATGAGCCGCTTCAAGGCACTGGACCTCCACGTGGAGACCAAGCCCGACCTGACGCCGGTCACCGACGCGGACAAGGCCGCCGAGGAAGCCATCCGCGGCCAGCTCTCCCGCTCCCGCCCGCGCGACGCGGTCCTGGGTGAGGAGTTCGGCAGTACCGGCCACGGCTCGCGCCGCTGGATCATCGACCCCATCGACGGGACCAAGAACTTCGTCCGCGGCGTCCCCGTGTGGGCCACCCTGATCGCCCTCGTCGACGAGGGCGAGCCGGTGGTCGGCGTCGTCAGCGCCCCGGCCCTCGGCAAGCGGTGGTGGGCCGCCAAGGGCATGGGCGCCTACATGGGGCGTTCGCTCGCCGCGGCCACCAGGCTCCGGGTCTCCAACGTTTCCAACCTTTCCGACGCCTCGCTGTCCTACTCAAGCCTCTCCGGCTGGAAGGAGCGGGGAAACCTGGACGAGTTCCTGGGGCTCACCGAATCGGTGTGGCGGACCCGCGCCTACGGCGACTTCTGGTCCTACTGCATGGTGGCCGAGGGCTCGGTGGATATCGCCTGCGAGCCGGAGCTGAACCTGTACGACATGGCAGCCCTGGTGCCGATCGTGGTGGAGGCCGGCGGACGCTTCACCTCGCTGGAGGGTGAGGACGGCCCCTTCGGCGGTAACGCCCTGGCCACCAACTCCATCCTGCACTCGGAAGTGCTGCAGCGGCTGAACCCGGGTTTGGACGACCTGCTCTAAAGACCCCGGCAACCGAACAAACGACGGCGGATACCTCCGGAAGGAGGTGTCCGCCGTCGTGTTCTTCGCCGAAAGGCGCGATTTCCATCCGCGCGTAACAAAAGCCTTAACGATTGCGCCGGCTTCAGTCCTGGCCGCCCCATGTTCTACGCTCTTAACCAGGTCACGAGTGCCAGCGCAAAACCCCGGTTTGCTGGCCGGCAACCCTCCATTCGCGGTGGGGTGCCCCGGGTGACGACCAGGCCGGTCCGGAGCGGATGCGGCAAGCGCGGATTCCCTTGATACCGGAGTCCTGTTTTGAAGTGAGGTCTCTGTGACAACTGCCACCGTCTCCCCCAACGCCGCTATTACCGCCGATTCCGTCTTCGACGAGCGCCAGGCGCTGGCCGGCCGTCCGCTTGCAGCCGTCACCGGAGCGGAAATCCAGGCACCTCTGATTTCGGGCGGCCACATCCGCTACGCGAACCTCGACTATGGCGCTTCGGCCCCCGCCCTCTCGGTGGTCTCCGCCTACCTGAACGAGATCCTGCCCTTCTATGCCAGCGTCCACCGCGGTGCCGGCTACGCGTCCCAGATCAGCACCTCGGTCTACGAAAACGCCCGCAGCATCGTCCGCGAATTCGTGGGCGGCCGCCCGGACGACTCCGTGATCTTCACGCGGAACACCACGGACTCGCTCAACCTGCTGGCCGGCTGCCTGCCCCTCACCGATGGCCGGCCCGCCGGCGACGTCCTGTACCTGGACATCGAGCACCACGCCAACCTCCTGCCGTGGCAGGGCGTTCCCCACCGGAGCATCGTTGCTGCCGACACCATCGCCGGCACCATCGACGCTGTGCGCGCCGAGCTGGAACAGGGTGGCGTCAGCCTGCTGGCCATCACGGGTGCCTCCAACGTCACGGGCGAGATCCTCCCGGTCCGCGCCCTTGCTGCCCTGGCCCACCAGCACGGGGCCCGCATCGTGGTGGACGCGGCCCAGCTGGCGCCGCACCGGCGCATCAACATCAGCGCGGACGACGTCGATTACGTCGCCTTCTCCGGCCACAAGCTGTACGCGCCCTTCGGCGCCGGCGTCCTGGTGGACGGCCGGACTGGCTCGACGCCGGTACCCCCCACCTTGCCGGCGGCGGCGCCGTCAAGGAAGCCAGGCTCGACGGCGTCAGCTGGGCGACCGGACCGGCCCGCCACGAGGGCGGCTCCCCCAACGTCCTGGGTGCCGCCACGCTGGCCAAGGCCACCCAGGTCATCGCGGGCCTCGACCAGGAACGCTGGCACGCGCACGAGTCCGCCATCCGTTCCTTCCTGGTGGAGGGCCTGCAGGAGATCGACGGCGTCACGGTGCACCAGATCTTCAAGGACAGCAACCCGGACACGGACACCATCGGTGTAGTCAACTTCTCCGTTGAGGGCTACGACGCCGGCCTGGTGGCTGCGTACCTCTCGGCCGAGCACGGCGTGGGCCTCCGGGACGGGCGCTTCTGCGCACACCCCCTGCTGAAGCGGCTGGGCCTGCCTTCCGGTTCGCTCCGCGCCAGCTTCGGCGTGGGTTCCCGGCTGGAAGATGCCCAGAGGCTCCTGGCCGGGATCGCCAAGCTGCGCCGTGACGGGCTCGGCTGGGACTACGTGGTGGACGCGGGACGCTGGGTTCCTGCCAACGACACCCGCACCTACCCGCACTGGGCCCCGAACACGCCGGGCACCGCCGGCGCTGCTCCCTGCACCGACGACTGACCGGTCCGGCTGATGCGGTAAATTCGGAAGGTACCGCAAGGCATTGACTGAAGGAGGCCGCAGGTGGTTCGGGGTGGCCCCAGGCTGGATCATGGGCGGCGCAGGGAGCTGGGAAAGAGCTTCGAGCAGGGCGGCCGGCACTACCAGCGGGTCCGGCCCGGTTATCCCGCGGAGTCTGCGGACTGGCTGATTCCGGCCGGTGCGCGGGATGCGCTCGATGCCGGCGCAGGAACCGGCAAGTTCACCGAACTGCTGCTGGAACGCGGCCTGTCTGTCACCGCCGTCGACCCGTCAGCGGACATGCTGGACCAGCTGAAGGCACACTATCCCGGCGCCACCGCGGTCCTGGGAACCGCCGAGGCCACCGGCCTCCCGGCGTCCGCCTTCGACGTCGTCACCGTTGCCCAGGCCTGGCACTGGTGTGATCCCCTTGCCTCGAGCACTGAACTGGCACGCGTCCTCCGTCCGCACGGCATCCTCGGGCTTGTCTGGAACCAACTGGACACCACAGTCCCGTGGGTACACCGGCTCTCGCGGATCATGCACGCCGGGGACGTCTACAAGCCCGGCCACCGGCCAGTGGTGGGTCCGGAATTCGGCCAGCTGGAGGGCCACGTGACGCACTGGCAGGACACCGTCAGCACCGAAGACCTGATCGAACTGACCAAATCGCGCAGCTATTACCTCCGTGCCGGCGATGCCACCCGCGCCAAGGTCCTCGCCAACCTCGACTGGTACCTGCATGAACACCTGGGGCATGCCGCGGACGAAGCCATCGGGCTGCCGTACCTGACCTTGTGTTGGCGGGCAGTCAAAGTATGAGCGGTTCCGCCGCGCTCCCTGGCCATTCGGTAGGCTTGGTCCTGTGAAGACCAGCGCGCCCTCCTCCTCCATCGAGGACTACGTCAAGGTCATCTACTCTTTTACCGAATGGCAGGACAAGCCCATCACGTCCTCGCAGCTGGCCCAACGGCTGGGCGTGGCGAATTCGTCGGTGTCGGAAATGGTCCGCAAGCTCAAGGACCAGGGCCTTGTTGACCACAAGCCGTACAGTGCCATCACCCTCACGGATGCAGGCCTGCGGCTTGCCTTGTCCATGGTGCGGCGCCACCGGCTGATCGAAACCTACCTTGTCCAGCAGCTCGGCTACAGCTGGGATGAGGTCCACGACGAAGCCGAACTGCTCGAGCACGCGGTGTCGGACACTTTCATTGAGCGTGTCGCCGCGAAACTCGGCGATCCCAGCAGGGATCCGCACGGGGATCCCATCCCCACCGCGGACGGCAAGGTCCTGATGCCCCGGGCCCACCTGATGGGCGAGCTGGATCAGGGGCACACCGGCAGGATCACCCGCATCAGCGACGACAACCCGGACCTGCTCCGCTATCTGTCGGCTGAAGAGATCGACCTTGACGCCGAGGTCGAGGTGGTGGGGCGCCGGCCGTTCGGCGGGGCCCTGATGGTGCGGATCCGGAACTCCGGCCACACCAGGGACTACGACCTGGCGGATGAGGTCACCTCCGCCCTCTGGGTACACAGCGACCATCCCCATCCCGGCTGCCTGCTGGGAGACAGCTGACGTGGGGCCGGCGCCCGCCTGGCGGGCCTGGCTTGCCGTAACCGCCGGTGGCCTGGTGGGCAGCGAACTCCGGTACGGCTTGGCGCTGGCGTTCCCCGACCAGCCCGGGTCGCTGCCCTGGGCAACGCTGTGGATCAACGTTGCCGGCAGCTTCGTCCTGGCCGCGCTGACCACGGCGTGGATGTCCCGGCCCCGGACTGCGTTCTGGCTTCGCGCCGGGCTGGGACCCGGACTGCTTGGCTCCTTCACTACGTTCTCCGCCGTGGTGTTCGCGGTGGACCAGCTGGCCCGGGCGGGCCAGCACACGGTGTGGATCGCCTACCTGGCACTATCGCTGCTTCTGGGCCTGGCTGCCGCAGCCGCGGGGTGGCGGCTGGGCAAGCGGCTCACCCGCCAGCCGGTGGACACTGTTTCCGGCGGCCGGCCATGATCGGCGCCGTCCTGGTGGGCGTCTTCGGCGTGCTGGGGGCACTCCTGCGCTTTGGCGTCGACAGCTGGTTCGCGCACCACAGCTCCACCCGCAGCATCCGGACCGGCAGGGGAAAGCAGAAGCTGCACTGGCCGTGGGCAACCTTGCTGGTGAACGTGGCGGGATGCTTCATCATCGGGCTGTCCCATGGCGCGGCAGCGGGGCTCGGCCTGGGCCCTGACTGGCAGGCCGGGCTGTCGGCCGGCCTGGCGGGCGGGCTGACCACCTTCAGTTCCTGGACCACGGCCACAGTGCGCCTCTTCGCGGAGTCGCGCATCGGCGCGGCTGTCGTCAATATCGCCGCCAACCTGGTGCTCGGCTTCGCCGCGGCTGCTGCTGGTATCGCGCTGACAGGCTAGTCATGCGGCCCGGTTAGCCGGTCCGCCCCGCCGGGGCCCGGCGCTGATTTGGCGGGCTCCCGTATGGTGGACAGTGATGATTAGCAGACGTGACGCGGCAATTGCCCTGGATGTGCCGCTGGAAATGGCCCAGCGCCACGGCCTTCCCAAATGGATGACCGAGGCCGAACTGGGTGCGATCCTGGATAACCCGCCGCCCTGGCTGGTCCAGTCCCGCGCCAACCGGACGGGCAAGCGGCCGGTCTGGGTCCACCTTGAGTGCGCGGTCTGCGGCTACGAGGAGGCGGCTCGCCCAAAGAAATGGTGGCCGGACTTCACGTACGTTGTCTGCCATCATCATGCACCCGCGGACGTGCCGCCCGCCGCGCCGGGGTTCGTCCGCAGCGAGTTCGACGGCGTCGGGACGCGTTTCGTGGGCATCGCCGACGTTGCGGCGCCTGACACAGGGCGCTGACGCGGCTATTCCCTGGCTGTTCCGGCGCGTTTAGCTGCCGTTGCTGGTCATCTCGTCCGGCACGGCCACCACGTGGTTCTCGGCACCATCCCGCAGTACCGCGAGATCCAGCGGCTGGCCGATTGCGTCCGCAAAGAGCAGCCGCTGCAGGCTTTCGGCGTTGCTGACGGGCCGACCGCCCGCCGTCAGGAGGATGTCTCCCGCTGCCAGGCCCGCCCTGTCAGCCGGTGAGCCGGGCAGCACCTCCACGATCCGCAGCCCTTCCCGCTGGCCTGTCCTGATCACTGTGCTGGGGTTCAGCCGGATCGGGGTGCTGACCAGGCCCAGGTAGGCACGCCGGACCCGCCCGTCGGACAGCAGGGCGGAGATGATCCGCCGCGTGGTCGCATTAATCGGAACCGCCAGTCCCAGCCCAGCGCCGGCCACTGCAGTATTGATGCCCACGATCCTGCTGTGCGTGTCGGCGAGGGCACCCCCGGAGTTACCGGGGTTCAACGCCGCATCGGTCTGGATAACATCTTCGATGACCCTACGGTTGTTGCCCGACCACACAGGGATGGCACGGCCAAGGCCGCTCACGACGCCCGCTGTGACAGAGCCGGCAAGGCCCAGCGGGTTTCCCACCGCCACAACAAGTTGTCCCACGCGCAGGGTTTCCGCGGCTCCGAATTCAGCGGGCGGAACTTTCGGGCGCCTGCCATGGACGACGGCGAGATCGGACAAGGGATCGCTGCCCACCAGTTCGAGTTCCATCCGGCTGCCGTCGGCGAAGACCGCATGGCCCCTCTCCGTCCCGGCCACCACGTGGGAGTTGGTCAGGAGATAGCCATCCTGGGTGAAGAGAACTGCGGAGCCGGCTCCCATGCGCATCCTGCCGTTGCGCCGCCGCGCCGTCATCTCGATCGCCGCCACGTGCGGGGTGACGGCCGCCGCCACGCGCATGACTGTCTGTGAATACGAATCCAGCACCTCGCCGTCGTCCTGGACGAAAGCCGGTTCCCGCGCCTGGTCCACGGCGCACCTCCTGGTTGTGCCCGCCCGGACCGCCCTTGCTTGTACCGGGCCTTACCGATCACAACGAGCGGCGGCGGCCTCCTAGTCCCGTGCAGGCTACGCCGTGGGTGAACGGGCAGCGCCGGCCCGGGAAAGGAAAGGCACCCGGACCGCGGGCCGGGGTACTGTGGCGCCCGCCCTGTCCTCCTCCCGCGGGAGGGCACTGAAAAAAGCCCCGGAAATCCGGGGCTTTTTTTGGTGGAGATGGGGGGAATTGAACCCCCGTCCGATGTCGTGTTGTCAGGGCTTCTCCGGGCGCAGTTTGCGTCGGATTTTCTCGGCCCCAGCCATGCTGCAAACAGCTGGCTGATCCGGGCCCAGTCATCTAAAAGTCCCGTTTACTCCGATGACGGGAGCAAACAGCAGTGGCTATCTAAATGACGCCAGGAACCGGGGCGATAGCAACCCCGGGCTGACGGACTGTCTTACTGCTTAGGCAGCAAGAGCGAAGTCAGTGCGCGTTTGTTTGGCACTTATTGTTTTGCAGAAAGCGTTAACGAGATAATTCTGCATCCTCGGCCCGCTTCACCTGTCGCGACAAACACCGTCGAAACCGATCATCCCCATATTTTGTTACCAAACCGGTGGGCATGCCCTCCGGACTATCAATAGTAACGCATGTCCTCCGGGATTCATTCCTACCTGCGCCGGTTGCGTTCCCGCATCTCCCGCTGCGCTTCCCGGTTGTCCTGCTGTTCGCGCAGGGTCTGCCGCTTGTCGTACTCGCGCTTGCCCCGGGCGACGCCGATCTCCACCTTGGCCTTGCCGTCCACGAAGTACAGCTGCAGCGGCACAATGGTGTACCCCGATTCGCGCACCTTGTGGGAAATTTTGATGAGCTCCTCGCGGTGCAGCAGCAGCTTCCGGCGCCGCCGTGCGGCATGGTTGGTCCAGCTTCCCTGGTTGTATTCGGGGATATGGATGGCTTCCATCCACAGCTCGTCGTTGTAGAAGGTACAGAAACCGTCCACCATCGATGCATGTCCTTCGCGCAGGGACTTCACTTCAGTTCCCATGAGCGCGATGCCAGCCTCGTAGGTGTCCAGCACGTGGTAGTCATGCCGGGCCTTCCGGTTGGTGGCCACCACTTTACGGCCACTTTCTTTAGGCACGGGAAAGCTCCTCAGTTTTCAGGTTGCGATGTCCTCCAGGCCGGCCCGGTCCGGAGTCATACCAGTTTACGGCAGCGCCGTAACGCAGCTACAGCAGTCCCATCGGGTCCACAGCACTGCCATTAAGCCACGTCTCGAAGTGGGAGTGGCAGCCGGTCGAGTTGCCGGTGTTGCCGGAGTAGGCAATCAGCTGTCCCTGGGAAACCCGCTGGCCGTTCGACACCACGATGCTGGCGTTGTGGTAGTAGATGGTGTTCAGGGTGTTGCCCTCCACCAGTCCGTGGGAGATCTTCACCCGCCATCCGCCGCCGTCCGCGGAGCTCCAGCCTGAGCCGAAAACTTCGCCGGCCGCTGCCGCATAAACCGGCGTACCGCAGGCTGCGCCGAAGTCGATTCCGGTGTGCATATAGCCGCCCTGGCCATAGAAGTCGATGGTTCCGGGAGGTGTGGCCCGCCAACCAAAGCCCGAGGTGATGGGGACGCCGCCATTGAAGGGGTGGCGGAGTCCGAAGGCCGACGGCGACCCCACCGGCGGCACGAACGGCTGCGCGGGCGGGGGCGCCTGGCCCTTTGCTGCGGCAGCTGCCGCAGCCGCGGCGGCTGCAGCTTCCGCAAGCCTGCGCTGCTCGGCTTCCCACGCCTCGCGGAGCCTCCGGTCACGTTCCTGGATTTCGGCGGCGACGGCGTTCTGGCTCGCCTGCACGTTCGCCAGCTGCGACTGGATGCCCGGCTTGGCGGCCTGGAGTTCAGCGTCGAGGCGGACAGTATCGGCAATGAGCTGGTCCACCTGCGCCTTCTTGGCCTCCGCCTCGTCGCGCGCCGCCTTTTCCCGCTCAAGGGCCGCGTCAGCCTTGGCCTTGAGGTCCTTGATCTCCGCCTCTACGGCCTGCAGCCGGGCTTCCGAGTTGACGTTCGAGGCACTCTGCTGGGAGAGCTTGTCCATGGCGGCGTTCTGGCTGCGCATGGCCTGGTCCGCGAGGTCCATGGTCTCGGTCAGGCTGCCGCCGTTGTTGGAGCCAAAGAACAGGGAAAGGTTGGAGGGCACTCCGCCGGACTTGTAGGCCTGCGTGGCAATCTGCCCAATGAGCTTCTTGGTATCGGCGATCTTCTGCTTGTCCGTTTCCAGCTGCTGGGTGATCTTCGCCTTGTTCTGCTGCGCCATATCGACGCGCGCCGAGAGGGCCTCCACCTCTTTGACAGCACTGGCAACACGGCCCTGCGCCTCAAGGAGCGCCTGCTGCGCGCCCGGCAGCTGGCCCTGGTAGATGACCAGGTCGCTCGCCGCCTTGGCAATGCGCGAATCCACGAACTCCAGCGATTGCTGGACCCGCGAAGCTTCCGCCTCGAGGGCTTTCTGGCGGTCCTCAAGCTCGTCAGCGAACGCTGCAGGGGTTGATGCTGCCAGGCCTGCAGCGAGGACCACGGCAAGTACGCCGCTGAGGACACCTGTCCGGCGCGCCCTGCCGCGGCCCCTTTGGAGGGGGCGGTGGGACGTCTGCTGAGTGAAGTTCATGGGCATTCCTTGTTTGGTTTGCATACCTAGACGCGAAGGTATCGGCGCAAGGTCAAGAGAGACGAAATTCCAGCCAAGGATCCGCCAAGGATTAGCAGGGCAGGCGCGAGGATCAGGGTTTGCCCCGACGAGATGAAAGCGGTGTCCGGATATTGCCGGGACATGTACTCGCCGAGGAAGAAGTGGGCAACAGCCCACAACGTTCCGGAGGCCAGTGCCGCCCCGATCACGGCGGCGATGACGCCCTCCAAAATGAAGGGCAACTGGATGACCGTCTTCGAAGCGCCCACCAGGCGCATGATGCCGGTCTCGCGGCGCCGGCTGAATGCGGAGAGCCGGATGGTGGTGGCGATCAGGAGGATGGCACAGACGATCATGACACCGGCGATGCTGACAGCCACCAGGGAGGCGCCGTTCATGACCGAGAAGAGGCGCTCCAGGAGCTGGCGCTGGTCAATGACCGTTTCCACGCCTGGCTGGGACGAGAAGGTTTCGCTGATGATCTGGTACTTCTCCGGGTCCTTCAGGTTGATCCGGAACGATGCCGGCAGCTGGTCCGGGTCACGGAATCCACGATGGGAGAGTTGGAGAACTGGTCCTTGAAGTGCTTGTAGGCCTCTTCCTTGGACTCGTACTGGAAGTCGTTGATGTATTGCGCAACCGCGGGTGACTCCAGGAGGCCGTTCAGGCTCTCCTGCTGTTCCGGGGTGACGGGCCCGCCCGCGCAACCGGCCGCCGTCGACCCTTCACTGCACAGGAAGATGGCCACCTGGACTTTGTCGTACCAGTAGCCCTTCATCTGGTTGATCTGCATCTGCAGCATGCCGGCAGCGCCCACGAAGGTCAGCGACACGAAGGTGACCAGGATGACGGAGACCACCATGGACAGGTTGCGGCGCAGGCCGCTGCCGATCTCGGAGAGGATGAACGCCAGCCTCATCGTTGTGCCCCGCCTTCGCGCCCGTCGCCCGGCAGGCCGGTGGCGGGTTCTTCCCTGCCGCTGGCGTCCTTGAGCCTGCGGGACTGTCCCACCACGGGGATCATTGAGGTGTACAGGGCCTTGGCCTCATCACGGATGACCACCCCGTTCTTCAGTTCAACCACGCGTTTGCGCATCTCGTTGACGATGTCGTCATCGTGCGTGGCCATCACCACGGTGGTGCCGTTCTGGTTGATCTTGTCCAGGATGCCCATGATGCCCATGGACGTGGTGGGGTCGAGGTTTCCGGTGGGCTCGTCGGCAAGGAGGATCCCGGGCCGGTTGACGACGGCGCGGGCAATGGCCACGCGCTGCTGCTCGCCGCCGGAGAGCTCGTGCGGCATGCGGTGTTCCTTGCCCTCCAGCCCAACGGTCTTGAGCACCTCGGGAACGGTGTCCCGGATGACGCTGCGGCTCTTGCCGATAACCTGCATGGCAAACGCCACGTTGGCGAACACGTTCTTTTGGGGCAGCAGCCGGAAGTCCTGGAAGACGACGCCGATGCCTCGCCGCAGCCGCGGTACCCGCCAACTGGAAATCCTGGCAACGTTTTGTCCGGCGACGTAGACGGCGCCGGACGTGGCACGGTCTTCCTTCAGCACCAGGCGGAGGAACGTGGATTTGCCGGAGCCTGATGCGCCGACCAGGAAGGCGAACTCGCCGCGGTCAATCTCAAGGGTGACCGAGTCCAGCGCAGGCCGGGCTTTCTGGTCGTAGACCTTGGTGACATTTTCGAATCGGATCATGGCCCTAAGTACCCTGCAGGGCATGGCCGATCCTTGCGAATGCAGCCCAGTTCTGCAGCCGGTGCACGGGTTTCTGTTGGGGAAATAGGGCCCCGGCCCCTCGACTATACGCAGGAAGGCCCGCGCATTACATCGTTTTCAGGGGGCGTGTCGCCGGATCCGCGGGCCGGGGCCCGCAAGGGACCTACTTTTCGGCGTTGCGGTTGTCCGTCCGCCAGCGGATTCCGGCGTCGATGAAGTCATCGATCTCACCGTCGAACACAGCCGATGTGTTGCCGACTTCGTGCTCGGTCCGCAGATCCTTGACCATCTGGTACGGGTTGAGGACGTAGGAGCGCATCTGGTCACCCCAGGAGGCCTTGACGTCGCCGGCGAGCGCTTTCTTTTCGGCGTCTTCCTGTTCCTTCTTGAGGAGGAGGAGCCTGGACTGCAGGACGCGCATGGCCGCAGCACGGTTCTGAAGCTGCGACTTTTCGTTCTGCATGGACACCACTGTGCCCGTGGGGATGTGCGTGAGGCGCACCGCCGAATCCGTGGTGTTCACGGACTGGCCGCCCGGGCCGGATGACCGGAAGACGTCAACGCGGATTTCGTTGTCCGGGATCTCGATGGAGTCGGTCTGCTCGATCAGCGGGATGACCTCCACGGCGGCAAACGAGGTCTGCCGCCGGCCCTGGTTGTCGAACGGGCTGATCCGGACCAGGCGGTGCGTTCCGGCCTCGACGCTGAGTGTGCCGTAGGCATAGGGCGCCTTTACTTCGAAGGTGGCCGACTTCAGTCCGGCTTCTTCGGCGTAGGACGTGTCCATGACCGTGGTGGGGTATCCGTGGCGTTCGGCCCAGCGGAGGTACATGCGCATTAGCATCTCGGCGAAGTCGGCGGCGTCCACGCCACCGGCTCCCGCGCGGATTGAAACGACAGCTTCCCGCTCGTCATACTCGCCGGACAGCAGTGTCACGACTTCGAGTTCCTTAAGGGCCTTGCGGATGGACTCCAGTTCCGTGGCCGCTTCTCCCATGGAGTCGGCGTCATCCTCGTCCTGGCCCAGTTCCACCAGCACCTCGAGGTCGTCGATACGGGACTCCAGGCTGGTCAGTCGCTCCAGCTCCGACTGCCGGTGGGACAGCCTCGAGGTGATTTTCTGCGCCGCCGCAGGGTCGTCCCACAGGTCCGGCTCCCCTGCCCGCTCGCTCAGTTCGGCGATGTCTTCCTTGAGTGCCTCAACGTCAGTGACGCGTTCGATGGAAGCGTAAGTGGCGCGGAGCGCGCGGATTTCAGCGGAAAAATCAATATTGGCCATGGTCGTTTAAGCCTACGCTATCCGTCCCTTTGCCCTTGTCCTATGGTGGTACCGCCCCTCTGCCACGTGGTTCTGCCCTGGTAGGGGTCATCGAGTCAGCCGGGAACGCGCCGTCGACGTCGCTTCGATTGGAATGCCGTCGGGACCAGGAAGTTCACCACGGGCGGGTGCACAGCGGCAGTGAGAACCACGACGGCGGTGGAACCGTCGGGCGATCCCGTCGCCCCGGCTACCGCAAGGGCATCAAAACGTTCCGCTGCCGGGCTCTCGGCAACAAAGTCAGCAGCCACGTTCCGGACGCGGGCAGGATTGAGGACGGCAGACGGGCTTCCCCCGTGGGACTCGACTTCGCCGAGCGTAAAGCTGTCCGCTGCCGCAAGGGAGGCACCATCCGCGAGTGAGAGCAGCCGTTTGTGTTCCAGGTAGACCGCGGTGATGCCGATCATGACCGTTGCGACCAGCAGGGCCACCGCAACGAATCCAAGGATCATCACCATCATCTGGCCGTCTTCATTGTGCTTGCCTGGTCTCACCGGAACCTGCCCACCAGTTGGGTCGCCGATGCTTCCACCTCAGTGGCGGACAGCCGGAGGCCGTCGCCGAAGGGGATGAACGGCAGGGGGATGGAGAGACTGACGGTTGTGGTGACCGCGGTTCCCGGGGCCTGGCAATCGTCGGGGCTGCAGCTGATGGCAACCTGGGCCTGTTCCGTGCCGTGCCCAAAGTCGGCAAGTGCCAGGGCCGCGGCCTGTTCCGCGGCGGTTTGGGCGGTGGATGCGTCGGGCTGGGCTACGTAGACTTTGGCGGCCTGGTCCGCCGCGCCGACGACGGCAAACGAACCGCCCTGGATCTGCCCCACGGTGATGATGAAGTACACCAGCGGGACCATCAGCAGAAGGGCAAGGAAAGTGAACTCAACCACGGCACTCCCCTGCTCGCTCCTGTCCTTCTTTGGCCCAGGCACAGTGCGTCCCGGAGACGACCTCGGACACGGTGCATCGCGTCAGGGCTGCAGGGCCGCATGGCCTTTCACCTCCAGCAGGTCCCGCGGACCTATCAGGCCAATGACCGGCATGGGTGCCCGCACTGTCACTTCCAGTGTCCGCATACCTTGGACGGTCACTTCGCTGGTGCTGACCTGTTCGGCAAAGCCCGGGTTCAGCGCCGTGGCAATGAGGGCGCGGCTGCGCTCTTCAGCGTCGGCGGCGGTGCGGTCAGCAAGGGTCCCGTAGCGGGCCCCGGAGGCTGCGGCATCAATGAGGGTGTTGCGGACGTGCAGCACCAATGCCAGCTGAATGACCGCGAGGAAAAACATCGTGAGCAGTCCGCCCACCAGGACAAAGTCCACCACGGCCGAGCCCTGTTCCCTCGGCGCAGGTACGTGGTGGGCCGTCAGGCGCCGGCGGCCGGACTTCCTCATGAGCTTTAGCTGCCCACCTTGTCCATCGCCTGGTTGAACATCGTTTCCAGGGCCGGTCCCGCGAGCGCCAGGAGGGCGGCAACAAGGACGGCGGACATCAGTGTGATCATCACCCAGCCAGGTACGTCGCCCCGCTCGGGGTGGTCGGTGGCAGGGCGGCGCGCGGCGGCGAGCGCCAGAAGCAGCATCCCGCAGCGCATTCCCAGGTTCTTCATCCTTCTTCCTCTTCCTTGTTTGATAGTCCGATTTTTCAATGTCTCTGGATTTGCCAGGGAACCGCGTTTCTCCGCGCGCTAGAAGCCCAGGCTGATGGCCGCGATGCCAGGAAAGACGGCGAAGACCACTGTCAGCGGAAGCACGCCGAAGACGAGCGGCACCATCATGGCGATTTCCTTTTTGCCGGCAGTTTCCATCAAGTCGCGTTTGGCTGTATCGCGCACGTCCTGCGCCTGGGCACGAAGCACATCGGCCAAGGGCGTGCCGCGTTCAACCGCAACAACGATGCCGTCCACGAATCTGACCAGTGCGGCCAGGTCGGTTCGTGCCGAGAACTCCTGCAGCGCGAGGACGAGTGGCTTGCCGGCCCTCGTCTCTGCGAGGATCCTGGAAAACTCCTTTGCCAGTTCGCCCTGTGCGCTCCGGGAGACCCTGTCCAGTGCACCGGTCGCACTCTCCCCCGCACCCACTGCCAGCGCCATGAGTTCTGCCAGGCTGGGAAATTCAGCCATCATCCTGGCCTCCCGGCGCCGGACCTGGACCCCCAGCCAATAGTCACGCAGCATGAAACCGCCGATGGCACTCCCGAGGACGGCCACCGCTGCGAACAGCGGGTTGAACCGGCCTGCGGCAGCACCGACAAACGTCAAGCCCAGGGCCGCGGCAAAACCGGCTGCTGCCCAAAGAAGTTGTTCTGCCCTGAAATCGATGGGCGACTTGCTGAGTCCTGCTTGCGCAAGCCGCCGGACCGTGGCCCCCGGGGAGGGATTCAATCTTCCGAGCGCGGTCAGCAAGTCGCGTATGACGGGGCGCAGAATTCTTTCCAGCGGGCCGAAGGGAGTAACTGTGTGCTCTCCGGTATGCAGCAGCCGCGACTCCAGGTTCTGGGACTTGAGCTGGGGCTCGATCCTTTCGGCGAACGTCGTTGCCCGCATATACGGCGACCTGAAGATGACGAGCCACAGGCCAATGCCCAGGAGTGCTCCGCAGATGATGGCGGCAGGAGAGGGAGCAGTCACCGGAGCACCCGCTCTTCCTGGGGAAGGGCTCCTATTTTCAGCATGATGGAGTAGCAGACCAGGGAGACGACGAGGCCGCCGAGCAGTACCCCGGCTCCTGCGGGCGTGTTGTACGCTTGCACCGCCTCCGGCCGGGTAGCCAGCAGGATCATGACGATCCATGGCGCCGCTACAGCCAGCCGGGCCGCGTTGATGGTCCAGGACTGCCGTGCTTCCAGTTCGCTGCGGGTGCGGGCGCTTTCGCGCAGGAACTCGCCCAGGGTGCCCAGCAGTTTGCCGAGGTCTGAGCCACCCACTTCCCGTGTCAGGCGCAGGGCTTCGACAATCCGGTCCGCGACAGGATCGGCAAGCCTGTGCTTGAGCTTGTTGAGCGATCCGTCGAACTGTCCGCCGGCACGGTAGTCGGCGCCGAATTCACGGAATACCGGCCGCAGTTCTTCGGGGCCCTTGTCGCCAAGCTGGATCAGCGCCTCGGGCAGCGGCAGCCCCGCCCGAATGGCGGACCGCAGGTGGTCCACAACGTCGGGCCACAGCTGACGGAGCATGGCCGTCCTCTTTTTGGCACGCCAGCGCAGGATAGTGACGGGAAGCCACCCTGCAAACAGCCCGAAGCAGGCCGCGATTGGCCAGGAGCGGCTGACCGCGAAGAAGACCAGGACCACAAACAGTCCAAGGCCCGCGCAGGTGCCCAGCAGCCCGCTGACGGATACCTTGTCCACCCCGGCTGCAACCAGGAGATCGGCGACCCGGCTTGGTTTACGGTTTCGGCGCCCCACCTGCGGGGATTCCCACAACGACCACCAGATCAGGAACAGGCCCGTTCCTGTTGTTACCCCCAGTAAGGCGGAAATCATCGCGGATCCAATAGTGCAGCGACGTCGAAGCCGGCACGCGAGAATTTCTCCGCGGCCGGCATGCTGTTTGCACGGGGCTGCAGGACCCCGTCCGCCTTGGCGAAAACAAGTGATGACTCGATGATGCCGTTTTCCACCCGGCGGCCCAGGGACAGTATTTCGGTAACCTCCCGGCGTCCGTTTGGCTGCCGGCTGCAGTGCACCACAAGGTCGATGCACGAGGCGACCGTGGGCACAACGAAGGCTGACGAGATGTTTTCCCCGCCAGGAGGGGAAGGGTGCAGATCTTTGTCACGGCGTCGTGGGCGGAGTTGGCGTGCACGGTGCACATACCAGGGAGGCCGGAGTTGAGCGCGATGAGCATGTCCAGGCTCTCCGCTTCGCGGACTTCTCCAACAACCAGGCGGTCCGGCCGCATGCGCAGGGCTTCCTTCACCAAGCGGCGGAGTGGAATCTCGCCTTCTCCTTCGAGGTTCGGCTGCCGGCACTGAAGCCCCACAACGTCGCGCAGGGGGAGCTGCAGTTCGAAGATCTCCTCAACCGTGATAACCCGCTCCCTGCTGCCAATATTCGCGGCAAGGCAATTCAGCATGGTGGTTTTGCCCGCCTGCGTGGCCCCGGACACCAGGATGTTGAGCCCGCTTGAAACAGCAGCGCCAAGGAACCGCGCTGATTGCGGAGTCAGGGTGCCCAGTTCGACGAGATGTTCGAGCCGGCTGGCTTTGACGACGAATTTCCTGATGTTCACGGCCCAGTGCCGGCGCGTGACATCGGGAATCACCACATGCAGCCGGGAGCCGTCCGGCAAAGCCGCGTCAACGAACGGGGAGGACATGTCCAGGCGGCGGCCGGAGCTCTTGAGCATCCGTTCCACCAGGTCCCGCACTTGCTGGTCGGACAGGCTCAGGGACGTCAGTTCGGACTCGCCGTTCCTGGCGACAAAGATTTCGTTGGGGGCGTTGAGCCATATCTCTTCAATGGAGGGATCGTCGAGGAGTGGCTGCAGGATTCCAAAGCCGGCCACTGCATCGAAGAGGAACCGGCGGGCCGTGTCCAGGGGGCCAAGTGGCGGCAGTGGTCCCGTGAGCGCCCGCTCGTCGTAGTCAACGACGACGGCCTCTACCAGCCTGCGGACCTCGCCTGCCTGCCTCAACGGATCGAGGCCCCTGCGCCGGATGAGCTCGCGGACTTCATCCTCGACAATTGCCAGAGCATCCATAAGTGTTCCCCCAGACGACTGCCTCCCCCAGCGGACGGCAGTGCGATTGGGTAAAGCCTAAGGAGCCCAAAGCATTGCAACAAGTGTGCAGTATCAGCTGTGGATAAGCGCAGGATAGTCACAAGATCATCAAATGCATCATCCGCACCACTGTTTACACCAGCAACACGGTGCTATGGTGAGCGCGTTAATTATCAGAAACCTGTCCGGTTTGTTCCTGGGGGATCGGCCGGAACAGCAACCCGCATGAGGGCTCGTGGAGCGCCTCATTGTCTCCGGAGCCATAATGAAACGGAACCTGTCTCAGTCCCGTCACCCCGCCAGAAGACCGCTGGGCATAGCACTGCTGTTGGCCGCCCTGGTCACCGGCCCAGGCGTCTCAGGTGTTGCCTTGGCGGTGGAACCCGCTCCGGCCCCTGCCACGTCTTCGCCTGCGCCGGGCACGGCCGAGCCTTCGGCACCGGCGCCGGTTCCGACGTCGACCCCGGAGGCAAGCGCCACATCCCCGGCTGCAGCCAGCCCGCAAGCCAGCGAACCTCCGGCCCCGGCTCCATCACCCGAGACGGCGCAGTCGATGGCAGATGCGGTCGGCGTGGGCGGGGCGGAAATGGGGCAGCGGTCCGCCCGGGTAACCTCTGGCCGCTCGGACTCGCTGAAGAAACTCAGCACGGAACCGCTGGCCAGCGAAGGCACCTGGATGCCGACATTCGGTGTGCAGGGACTGGACGTCAGCGGGCACCAGCCAAGCGTGGACTGGCAGCACCAGTGGAACATGGGGGCGCGTTTCGCCTACGTCAAGGCCACGGAGGGCAACTACTACACGAACCCCTACTACGGCTCCCAGTTCCAGGGCTCGCGGAATGTCGGCATGATCCGCGGCGCCTACCACTTCGCGATTCCCAACTGGTCCTCGGGTGCGGACCAGGCACGGTACTTTGTGCAGAACGGCGGTGGTTGGTCAAGCGACGGATACACCATGCCGCCGGTGCTGGACTTTGAGTTCAACCCTTACGAAGGCCGGACTATCAACGGCTTCTACTTCGGCAACACCTGCTACAACATGTCTCCCGCCCAGCTGCAAACCTGGGTGCGGGACTTCGGCACCACAATGCAGTCGCTGACCGGCAGGCTGCCGGTCATCTATACCAACACAAACTGGTGGAACCAGTGCCTCGGCAACCCGGCAGGCTTCGGTGACTACCCGCTCTGGGTCGCTGCCTACCCCAGCTCCCCCACCAACAACGCAGGACCGGTCCCCTCGGCCAGCTGGGGTACATACAGCATCTGGCAGTACAGCAGCACAGGCCCCTTTGCCGGTGACTCGAATGTCTGGAATGGCGACTATGCGGGACTGAAGGCGTTCGCCTCAAGTGGGGTGCCGCCGGCTGCCACCCGGGCCATCGACGCACTTCGGGCGTCCATGCCGTCCCTGGGCGCTGCCATTTCATCCACAGTGTGCGGGCTTCGAGACGGCGGATGCTTCCGCGGATACGAGACCGGAATCGTCATGTGGTCGCCCACTGCGGGAGCGCAACCCAGCCTCGCCGGACCCATCCGCGATGCCTGGGCCCGCAAGGGATACGAAAACGGCCAGATGGGGTATCCGGTATCCGGAGTCATTTGCGGATTGAAGAACGGCGGCTGCTTCCAGAATTACCAGGGCGGATCAATCATGTGGTCGCCGGCAACAGGAGCGGCCCTGGTGCCGTTCGGAGCTATCCGTGAGTACTGGGCGGCGCAGGGCTACGAAAACGGAGCCCTTGGGTACCCGTTGAGCGACCAGGTCTGTGGCCTTAAGAACGGCGGATGCTTCCAGCTTTTCCAGGCCGGTTCCGTCCTGTGGAGCCCGGCGACGGGTGCACGCCTGGTCAAGACCGGCCCGGTGCTGGATGCGTGGGGACGGGCGGGCTTCGAGAACGGGTTGCTCGGCTACCCGAGCGCGGATGCCGTCTGCACCAGCACCTCCTGCACCCAGAACTTCGCCGGCGGCGTTGTAGCCTGGACCTCCACCTCAGGCGCCTGGCCGGTGTTCATGGGCATGGGTGAGACGTGGAAGGACGCCCGGACAAAGGGCGAGCCGATTGGCTTCCCGGTTGCGGGAGAAGTGTGCGGGCTCCGCGGGGGAGGCTGCTACCAGCTGTTCCAGGGCGGTGTCCTGCTGTTCTCCCCCACCACCGGAGCGTCCACACTCACTGGCCGGATCCTTGATTACTGGCAAAAATCCGGATTCGAGAACGGCCGGCTCGGCTACCCGACCGGCCCCGCGAGCTGCGGGGCCGTCCAGACCGAATGCCGTCAGTCATTTGAGAAAGGCGTGGCAGCCTATTCCGCCACCACGCCGCCCGAAACTGTGGCGGCAGGAGCAATGGCGGCCGGCTGGGAACGCACAGGCTGGGGTGCGGGCAGCCTGGGTTATCCAACCTCAGGCCAGTACTGCGGACTGAAGGACGGTGGCTGCTTCCAGATGTTCACCAAGGGTGCGTTGATGTACTCGCCGGCCACCGGCGCCCAGCCGAGCATCCTGGGACCGATCCGTGACCTGTGGCAAAAGACGGGTTTTGAAAACGGCTCCCTCAGCTACCCGGCATCCGCTGTGATCTGCGGTTTGGTAGACGGCGGATGCTTCCAGAACTACTCCTCGGGAACGGTGCTGTGGTCGCCGGCCAGCGGAGCCAATGCGGTCATGTTCGGCCCCGTGCGGGACGCATGGGTCAGCTCCGGATTCGAGGCCGGCAAGCTCGGTTATCCGGTCAGCGGGCAGATCTGCGGGCTGCGCAACAGTGGCTGTTTCCAGAACTTCTCCAAGGGCACGGTCATGTACTCCCCTGCCACCGGGGCACAGGCTCTCACGTCAACTCCCATCAGGGAACGGTGGGCCGCCACAGGGTACGAATCCGGCTCACTGGGCTACCCCACGAGCGGAACCATCTGCGGCCTTCGCAACGGCGGCTGCTTCCAGAACTTCGAAAAAGGCACCATCATGTGGTCATCCACCAGCGGCGCCCACCTGATAACGCCAGGGCCGATCCAGCAGAGCTGGGCCAGCCAGGGATTCGAAGCCGGGGCCCTGGGGTATCCCACCAGCAGCCAGACCTGCACAGCAGACAGGACTTCCTGCAGCCAGTCTTTCCAGGGCGGCACCATCACCTGGACAGCGGCAGGCGGCGCAAGGATCACCCTGCGCTGATTAAAGAAAAGGGAGGCGGAACCCGCACAGCGGGTTCCGCCTCCCTTTCTATTTGGACTACTGGCTAGTGGCCGTACTCCAGCAAGTCGATCAGGTAGGAGCCATATCCGCTCTTGACCAACGGCTCCGCCCGCTCCCGCAGTTCGTCGTCCGTGAGGAAGCCAAGCCGCCAGGCAATTTCTTCGGGTGCCCCGATCTTCAGGCCCTGCCGGTTCTCAGTGGTGCGGACAAAGTTGGACGCGTCATTGAGGTCATTGAAGGTTCCGGTGTCCAGCCACGCAGTTCCGCGGGGAAGGATCTCCACCTGCAGCTTTCCCCTGTCCAGGTACGTCCGGTTGACGTCCGTGATCTCAAGTTCCCCCGCGCAGAGGGCTTGAGGTTCCGGGCAATTTCCACGACGTCGTTGTCGTAGAAGTAGAGACCGGGAACCGCATAGTGGCTTTTCGGCTTGTCGGGCTTCTCTTCAAGCGAAATGGCCCGGCCTTCGGAATCGAATTCAACCACTCCGTATGCCTTGGGATCGGCTACCCAATAACCGAAGACCGCGCCGCCGTCGATGTTCTCGAAGCGGCGCAGCTGCGTGCCCATGCCCTGGCCGTAGAAAATGTTGTCACCCAGGACAAGGGCAACATTGTCATCGCCAATGTGCTCTGCGCCCAGGATGAAGGCCTGTGCCAGGCCGTCCGGGGAGGGCTGCTGCTTGTAGGTGATGGAAACGCCGAAACGCGAGCCGTCCCCCAGCAGCCGTTCGAACTGGTCCGCGTCATGCGGGGTAGTGATGATCAGGATGTCCCGGATGCCCGCAAGGATCAGTGTGGACAGCGGGTAGTAGATCATTGGCTTGTCGTAGACCGGGACCAACTGCTTGCTGACGCCCAGCGTGATGGGGTGAAGCCTGGAGCCGGTACCGCCGGCAAGTATTATTCCGCGCATGTCCCCCATCTTTCCTTTCGCTAACTGCCGCGGCAAATCCGGTACCCTTGGGAATTATGCAGCGACTTCTTGTTACCGGCGGTGCCGGGTTCATCGGTTCCAACTTCGTCCATTACGTACTTGATAACACCGATGACCACGTGACCGTGCTGGACAAGCTGACCTACGCAGGCAACCTGGAATCACTCCGCGGCCTTCCCGAGGACCGTTTCACCTTTGTCCAGGGTGATATCGCCGACGCCGGGCTGGTGGACGGGCTGGTCGCCGCGACAGACGTGGTGGTCCACTACGCGGCCGAATCGCACAACGACAACTCGCTGCATGACCCGCGCCCGTTCCTGGACACCAACATCATCGGCACCTACACGCTGATCGAGGCGGCCCGGAAGCACAACAAGCGCTTCCACCACATCTCCACCGACGAGGTGTACGGCGACCTGGAGCTGGATGACCCGGAGCGGTTCACCGAGCAGACCCCGTACAACCCCTCCAGCCCGTACTCCTCCACCAAGGCGGGCTCTGATCTGCTGGTCCGGGCCTGGGTGCGGTCCTTCGGGCTGCAGGCGACCATCAGCAACTGCTCCAACAACTACGGCCCGTACCAGCACGTGGAAAAGTTCATCCCCCGGCAGATCACCAATGTCATCGACGGCGTCCGGCCCAAGCTCTACGGCAAGGGCGAAAACGTCCGCGACTGGATCCACGCCAACGACCACTCCTCGGCCGTGCTTGCCATCATCGCCAAGGGCAGGATCGGCGAAACCTACCTGATCGGCGCCGACGGCGAGAAGAACAACAAGGACGTCGTCGAGCTGATCCTCAAGCACATGGGCCAGTCCCCGGACGCCTACGACCACGTGGTGGACCGGCCCGGACACGACCTGCGCTACGCCATCGACTCCACCAAACTCCGCGATGAACTCGGCTGGGAACCCCGGTTCTCCAACTTCGACGCCGGCATCGAGGACACCATCGCCTGGTACCGCGACAACGAGGACTGGTGGCGGCCGCAGAAAGCAGCCACCGAAGCCAAGTACAAGGAACAGGGCCAGTAGTCCATGCCTTTGGAATTCTCGAAAAAGCTTGCTGCCCGCGAGACCCCTATCCCCGGAGTCGTCCTGTACGACCTCCCGGTGCACGGAGACAACCGGGGCTGGTTCAAGGAAAACTGGCAGCGGGAGAAAATGGTCGCCCTTGGACTTCCGGATTTCCGCCCGGTCCAAAACAACATCTCGTTCAACGAGAAGGCTGGAACCACCCGCGGCATCCACGCGGAGCCGTGGGACAAGTTCATTTCGGTAGCCACCGGCAAGATCTTCGGTGCCTGGGTCGACCTTCGCCAAGGGCCGTCGTTTGGCACTGTTTTCACTGCTGAACTGGACCCGAGCCAGGCTATTTTCATTCCCCGCGGCGTGGGCAACGCGTTCCAGACGCTCGAGGACAACACGGCTTACACCTATCTTGTGAACGACCACTGGTCAGCTGATGCGCAAAGCCAGTACACGTTCCTGAACCTTGCAGACGAGACGGTCTCGGTCCCTGGCCCATCCCGTTGAGCCAGGCCGAGCTGTCCGACAAGGACAAGGCGCATCCCCGCCTGGCCGACGTCGTGCCGATGCCGCCGAAGAAGACCCTGGTTGTGGGTGCGAACGGACAACTGGGCAAAGCCCTCCGTAATCTCTACGAACGAGATTCGTCGGTCGAGTTCGCCGGCCGCTCCGAATTCGATCTGGGCAACCGGGAATCCTTCGCCGGCCGGAACTGGAAGAACTACTCCACCATCATCAACGCGGCCGCCTACACGGCAGTTGACGCTGCAGAATCCCCGGAGGGACGCGGCGAAGCCTGGTCCGTCAACGTCGCGGCCGTGTCCGCGCTGGCCAGGACCGCCGTCGAGCATGACCTCACGCTGGTCCATGTTTCCTCCGACTACGTTTTCGATGGCACCCAGGTCCGCCATGGCGAAGACGAGCCCTTTACCCCGCTTGGCGTCTACGGCCAGACGAAAGCCGCCGGCGATGCGATTGTCCAGGTGGTGCCCCGCCACTACATCGTCCGCACCAGCTGGGTCATCGGCGACGGAAACAATTTCGTCCGCACCATGGCATCCCTGGCTGACCGGGGCATCGAGCCCTCCGTGGTCAATGACCAAATCGGCCGCCTCAGCTTCACGGAGGACATTGCCGCCGGCATCCGCCACCTGCTTGATTCGGGTGCGGAGTATGGGACCTACAATCTCACCAGTGACGGCGAGCCGCAATCCTGGGCAGACCTCGCGGCCGACGTGTACGAATTGTCCGGCAAGGACCGTGCCGCTGTGACCGGCGTCAGCACTGCCGAGTACTTCAAGGGGAAGGAAGCGGCGCCCCGTCCCCTCAACAGCGTGCTGGACCTGACCAAGATCAAGGCAGCCGGGTACGAGCCGGCCCTGTCGAGCACCCGCCTGGAGTCCTACGTCAAGAACGGACTGATTAAACAGTGACCGTGCCCGCCCGCACCCCCGACACACTCGTCATCATGCCCGCGTGGAACGAGTCCGAGTCCATCGGAAACACCATCCGGGAAGTCTTCGAATTCGGCCCTCCCTGCGATGTCCTGGTCGTCGATGACGGCTCCCGCGACAATACAGCCCAGGTTGCCCGGGCGGCAGGAGCCACTGTCCTGCAACTGCCGTTCAACATGGGCGTGGGCGGCGCGATGCGGACCGGCTTCAAGTACGCGAAAAGCCACGGCTACAGCCAGGTCATCCAGGTCGACGCGGACGGCCAGCATGATCCCCGCGACATCAAGGCTGTGCTCGACGGCCTCCAGCACGCCGACATCGCCATTGGTGCCCGGTTCGCCGACAAAGGCAACTACACGGTGCGCGGCCCGCGGAAATGGGCCATGAAGGTACTGGCGTGGACGATCTCCAGGGTCGCCGGAACAACGCTGACCGACGTTACCTCCGGATTCCGGGCAGCAAACATGAAAGCGATCCGCCAGTATGTTGACCACTATCCGGCGGAGTATCTTGGCGACACCATCGATTCGCTGGTTGTTGCGATCCGCTCCGGATGTACCGTCAGGCAAGTCGCGGTCTCGATGCGTGCCCGCCAGGGCGGCACGCCCAGCCACGACCCAATAAAGGCCGCCATATACCTCGGACGCTCAGGAATGGCCTTGCTGTTTGCCCTGACGCGGAAGAAAACCGAGCCATCCACTAACTAGGATTCCAATATGTCGCTCCTTATGGGCTCCATCGTCGTCGTGGCGATCCTCTTCTTTGTCTTCGAGATGCTCCGCCGGCAGAAACTTCGGGAGAAGTATGCCGTTCTGTGGATTGTCATCGGCATAGGCACCCTCCTCCTTTCCGCTTTTCCGTCACTCCTCGAAAAAGCCAGCGGACTCATCGGCATCCAGGTGCCGGCGAACCTTCTGTTCATCATGACGCTCATTCTGCTGGTAGGCGTCTGCCTCCATCTCTCCCGGGAGCAGTCGCAGGCTGAAGACGAGGTAAGGATCCTCTGCGAGGAAGTGGCTTTGCTCCGCGCAGAACTGGCTGATGTCCGGAACCAGATTGAAGTGGGGCGCGGGCCCGTCAACGGTTCGGAGCCGCACGGGCACTAGCTCCCTCCTGGGCGGCACGGCAAAAGGCCGCACAACTAAAGAAGCGAAAACAAGAAAAGGGACGCCCGGCCGGGCGTCCCTTTCTTTGCAGCCTTTAGCTCACAATGTGTTTGGCGAGGCGGGGCAGCGAATCGAACTTGCCCTTCTGGACCGACTTCAGGATCAGGGAAGCGGCGTTCAGCCGGGATGTCGTGTGGAAGCTTGCGGCCCGCGCTGCCCCTTTCCAGCCCAGCTTGCCGAAACGCTCGGCCTGCTGCTGGAAGAACCGCCGCTCCTCGTCAAAACGCCTGCCGTCCAATGCACGCACGGATGAATCAGATGCAGAATGCCGGCGGTACAGGAATGCCAGGACGGGATCCACAATCATGGAGCCGTGCTCTGCTGCGATATCCAGCAGGAGTGCGAGGTCCTGGACCACGTCCAGGCCCTCCGTGAAGCCGATACGCTTCACCGTCTCGGAACGCCACGCCAGCGAGGGGAAATAGGCCCAGTCGGCGCGGACGAGGCTGGTTGCCATTGCCTCGCCCTTCAGTTCGATGCGCTCACTGGTCTTCGGGGCGTAGACCTTCTTCACGGCATCCACCAGGGGGGTGCACGCAATGCCCTGTTCGTCAATCACCTGGACACCCGGCTGGACGACGTCGGCCTTGGGGTATTCCTCAAAGGCGCTGACAACAACGTCCAGGTAGTTGGGGAGCATGATGTCGTCGGCACCCATGATGACCACATAGGGCGCTTCGACCAGCGTCAGTGCCTTGCGGTAGTTACCGTTGGCACCGAGATTCTGCTCGTTCTTCATGTAGGTGACGCGGGGATCCGTGATGGTTGAAAACCAGCGCTCGGGTTCTGGATCGGGGTACCCGTCGTCGATGACAACAAGCCGCCAGTCCTGGTTCTCCTGATTCATCACGCTGCGGGCGGCGAGCTTCATTTGATGGACATCGCCGTAGTACGGCAACATTACGTCAACGGTCATGGACCTGAGGTTCCTTCCGTGGTTTCCGCTCGAAGAGCTCGGCGGCTGCGTCCCCTCGAGTATAGTTGACCGGCACCCGCGTCCTTCCCGGCAGGCGCAGCTTGCTAGACTGCTTGGGACCTGCCCGCCCCGCTGGCACCGCCCGGAGGCACGAGGAGAAGCTTACTGGAGCCCGCATCCGCCCCGAAGCCGCGCGTCAGCGTATGCATGGCGGCATATAATGGCGCCCGCCACATCAAGGAACAAATTGACTCGATCCTGGCGGAAATCGGCCCAGGGGACGAGTTGATTGTTGTCAACGACTGTTCCACCGACGAAACGCCGGCGGTTGTCGCCGGAATGAACGACCCGCGGATCCGGCTGATCCAGGCCAGCGCAATAACGGCTACGTCCGTACGTTCGAGTGGGCCCTCAGTGAGGCCCGCGGCGAGTTCGTGTTCCTTTCGGACCAGGACGACGTGTGGCTGCCTGGCCGGGTGGAACGCATGATCTCGGCCATGGACGGCAAGGACATGGTGGTCAGCAACTGCAAACACTTCGATGGGCCCCTTGGACCATTCCATGAGATCCGCCTCCGGCCCGAAGATTCCTCGCACGCCGTCCGCAACATCCTCGGCATCGTGGTCGGGTACCGGCTGCATTGGGGATGCGCCATGGCTGTGCGGCACAGGCTCCTCGAGCAGGTACTGCCTTTCCCGACCTACATGAAAGAGTCCCACGACCAGTGGCTGGCCACAGTGGGCAACGTTAACCGTTCCATCGTTTACCTGGAAGAAGACACCATCCTGCATCGTTTACACGGTGAAAACCTGACCCCACACGGCATCCGTTCCGCATCCAAGATCCTGAAGGCACGGATCGTCTTCCTCCGCAACGTCTATGAGGCCGTCCGGCGCGCGCGGCGGGCCAGGGCAGCGTGATGGTTCCCGAAGAGTTGGCAGGAGCCCAGCCGGCCCGGGACGTGTGCGGAGTCGTTTCGGCTTTCAACCCCGGCCCGGAGAACGTGGCCAACGTCACCTGGCTCCTGCGCTTTGTTGAGCACGTTGTGGTGGTTGACGACGGGTCACCCAACGACGTCTCCCCGGCACTGGAAGAGATGGAGCGGGCGGGCGCCGTCGTTATAAGGCTGGCCACGAATTCCGGGATTGCCCGCGCGCTGAACGTCGGCATCAAGGAAGCCATTTCCCGCTGGAATCCCGAGTGGGTGGTGACCATGGACCAGGATTCGCGGTTTACCGGCGACTATGTGGTTTCGGCGTTGGCAACGGCGCGCAACTCCCATGAACCGGAAACGGTAGGCATGGTCTGCGCTGAATCACACAACAACATTCCCCTGCCGACCTGGGCAACCCGGACGAACCCCAGATCTTCGATCCGATGACCAGCGGCACCCTGGTACGCACAAGCTCATTCAAGGCCGTTGGTTTCTTCGACGAGGGCTTCTTCATTGACTGCGTGGACTCCGAATTCAACGCCCGGCTGCGTGAACGTGGACTGCGCGCCCTGGCCGGGAGGGGCTGCAACCTGGAGCACAGCCTGGGCAATGCACGTCCCATGAAGATCCTTGGCTGGCATGCACGGGTGGGCTCCAAGAAACTGTATGTCTACTACCACGCACCGTTCCGTGTGTACTACATCACGCGCAACTCATTGATTCTCGCCCGGCGTTACGCCCTGAAACAGCCGACGTGGGTCCTTCGCCGGATCTACATGGAGATCCAGAGCCACGTTGTCAGGTTCGGATTTGGCCCCAACCGGAAAAAGCACCTCGTCGCCGCGCTGGCGGGCGTTCGTGATGCCCTACGCCAGAAGATGGGCAAGATCGACGACTCCCTCGCCGCCCGGCTGCGGTAGCAAAACCCATCATCCAGCAGTGCCCTGGCCCGGCCGAGACCGAAAGACCAGTCATGACCACCACTTCAGGAACAATCTTTGTCCTCTACCACAAGGGATTAAGGACCGGCGGCCCCGAAGCCCTGCACCAGCTCGTGGATATGCTCCGGGAGCTTGGGCAGGATGCCTACCTGGTTCCGCACCCCCACACAGCCCACAATTCGCGGGTGGAGCAGTACAACGTCTACAACGCGCCCGAAGCTCCTGAGATTGTGGATTCGCCCGAGAACGTGGTTGTCTTCCCGGAAACCTACATTTACGAAATGCCGAAGGTGAAGCTCGCCCGGCGCATGTGCTGGTGGTTGAGCATCGACAACTCGCTTACGTTCATGGCGGAGAGGATGTGGCAGCGCAACACCGCAGGGCTGGTGGACAAGGCGAAAGAAGGCGCTGTTCCGTTCGCGCGGATGTGGAAGAACCGGGTGAATCCCGGCATGCTCCGGAAAGACCGGGACGTAGTCCACCTGGTCCAGTCGTCCTACGCCTGGGCCTTCATTGCCACCCGCCTGGACGTGGTGCCCTCGCTCCTTTCCGACTACACGCCAAACGCTGAGTTCCAGGGCACGCCCGAGTCACCGCGCAACCGGCAACTGGTCACCTACAACCCTGCCAAGGGTGGGCACCTGATTGACGCGGTCAGGGCCCAGTGCCCGCCGTCTATCGAGTGGCGCCCTATCGCGGGGATGACTCGGTCCGAGGTTGTAGCGACACTGCAGGGATGCGGCATCTACCTGGACCTGGGGCACCACCCGGGCAAGGACCGGATGCCCCGCGAGGCGGCCCTGTCCGGTGCACTCACCGTGGTCGCCCGGAGGGGTTCGGGGGCCTTCTACGCCGACGTTCCCGTTCCCTGGGAACACAAGGTCACGCCGGGCCGCGATGAAGTGCCGACGGCTGCAGCCATGCTTCCCCGACTCATCGAAAACTTTGACGCCGAGGTGGCAAAGCAGGACACCTACCGGTCCGCCATCCTCAACGAGCGCTCCAGGTTCAAGAGCGAAGTCGAAGACGTATTTGTGCGGGGCCGGCTTGGCAAGGACGCCTATGACTACCTGTAGTGCGCGCCCCAGGCCAGGGGGACAGGCATGATCAAAAGGATTGCAGCGTTCGCCGGGCTGCCGCTGCTGGCCTCGCTGGCGTCGTTCATCCTTCTGCCGATCATCGCGCGGGTAGGCGGAGCCCCGGCTTGGAACTCCCTTGCCGTCGGCCAGGCGGTGGGCGCCATCGCCGCCATTGTCATAGCACTGGGATGGCCGCTCACGGGACCGGCTGCCGTGGCGTCCGCGCCGGAAGAGGCAGTACGACGGCGTCACTACGCCGTCAGCTTCGTCACCCGCTCGTTCATGTTCCTTTGCACTGTGCCCCTCATGGCGGTTGCGCTGGTGTTCACCAGTGGCACCAACCAGTTTTGGGTCGCTTTCCTGATGGCGTGCGCCCAGGCTGCGGCCGGCCTGACCCCGGCCTGGTACTGCATCGCGACAGGACATGCGGGGCGGATCGCGAAGTACGACGTCGTCCCGCGGATGATTGCCACCCTTGGTGTCATTCCGTTGCTGTTCGCAACGGGTGAGATCTACCTCTACCCCCTGATCCTGCTGGTACTGGGCCTGGCAGGAACATTGTGGTTCAACAAGGACCATTCGGAGCGCGAGGATTTCAAAGGACTCACCCTGCCCGTCGTCCTGAGAGAAATCTGGGACTTCGGGCCGGCGCAGGCATCACTGTAGCCGCCGGGGCCTACGCCTCCACGCCTGTTCTGGTGGTGCAATTTGCCGCTTCAGCTGCCGGTTTGGCCGCCTTCGTCTCTGCCGAGAAGCTCTACCGCATCGGGCAGCTTGCCACGGCAGCGCTGGGCAACAGCCTCCAGGGCTGGGTCAGCGAATTCGGTGCTGACCATAAGCACCGCCGGAAGTTCTCGCTCATGGCGCTCACCGGCCTGGGCCTTGCCGGCTGGTTGATCATGACCCTGGTGGGACCTTGGGCCAGTGCGGTGCTCTTCGGTGCAGCATTGGCCGCCGACTTCTGGACGTGCTTCTGGTTTGGCCTGTCGTTCCTGCTTGTCTGCGTAACAACATCCACCGGCGCCCATTGGCTTGTGCCGGCGAAGCGGATGCGTGTTGTGTTCTCCAGCACCATTACCGGCGCCGTGGTGGGCCTGCCCGCCATGATCATCCTTTCCGGCCTGATGGGTGGCGCAGGAGGCGCGCTTGGCCTGGCGATCGGTGAAATCGCAGTCACAGCCATCCAGTTGCGCGCTGTCCTGCAGCTTCTCCAGGACAAGGCGCCGGAGGACAGGACCGAGGAAGTACCTTCGTGAGCTGGATTGGTATTCTTCCCGCGGTGGTGACCGCCATCCTCCTGCTCTACGTTCCCGGTGCTGTGGTGGCGGCATGCCTGAAATTCCGTCTGGGCGGCATCCTCGGCCTTGCCCCCCCTTCTGTCGACGGCAGCGGCAGGACTGGCCGGAGTGCTCGCCGGTATCCTTGGCGTCCCTTGGAGCGTCCTGCCGTTTGCCGCAGTGACGGCTCTGCTTGCCGGGGCCGCCCTGCTGGTCACGCGCGGCCTCCGCCATCGGATTGCGGGCGCGCCGCCCTGGCGGCAGTGGCTGCCTTTCGCTGCCATGGCCTTTGCCACTGTCCCTATCTCCGTACGCTTCATCCAGCTGGTCGGCTCCCCCGAGCACCCCTCCCAGGTTTTCGACAACGTCTTCCACCTGAACGCCATCCGGTACATCCTGGACACCGGCAACGCCTCGTCGCTGAATCTCGCGTCGCTCCAGGGGGTCTCCGGTTTCGATGCTGTGTATCCTGCCGCGTGGCATTCGTTCGCGGCGCTCCTGGTCCAGGTGGCCGCCGTCGACATCCCTACGTCGCAAAACGTGCTCAACCTGGTCCTCGCGGCTGTCCTCTGGCCGGCGTCGTGCCTGTTCCTGGTGGCCAAGACCATCTCGCGCCGGCCGGCCGCCCTCGTGGTCGCTTCAGTGATCGCTGCCGCCCAGGTCGCCTTCCCGTTCCTCATGATCGTCTGGGTCCGCTGTTTCCGTATGCGCTGGCGCTCAGCATGATGCCGGCGGTCATAGCCTGCCTCGCGGCTGTCGCCCGGCTGGGCCGTACACGGACAGACCCGCTGCGCAGCTGGGTCCCGGCACTGCTGCTCGCACTTGCGGGACTTGCCTTTGCACATACCAGTTCGATCAACACCACCATCGCCGTAAGTTTTCCCATTCTCGGACTGCTCTGGTGGCACCTCGCGAGGAACACCAAGTTCCAAGCCAGCGTGCTGCGGGCATGGCTCTTCATCGGCGGGACCCTGCTCTCCCTTGTGCTGGCTGCCGCACTTTGGTTGAAATTGCGCCCTGCACCCTACGACAACTGGGGGCCGACGGTGAAACCTGGCGCCGCCGTCGGGGAAATCCTGACTGTAAGCCCCATGCAATCAGCCATACCGGCGCTGGTTGTCGCCATCCTTTCGGTTGCCGGTCTGCTCACGGTCTTCCAAACCCGAAGGTTGCGCTGGCTGGCAGCCTGTTATGGCGTCGTCGGTGCACTGTACGTGGTGGCTGCGTCGTTTCCCAAGGGTGCCCTGCGCGATGCCCTCATAGGCACGTGGTACCAGGACACGTACCGGCTTGCTGCCCTGCTGCCGCTGTTCGCAACCCCGCTTGCGGTCGTGGGCGGCCTGCGGCTCTGGGATTCATGGCGGAACTCCGCTGCTGCCCGCCGCCTGCACGGCACCCTGGAGCGGCGGTTCCGCTGGCTGGCAGACCGGGGACCGGTTGCCGGGGCGGCTCTTGCTACTGCTGTGTTCGCACTGCTGGCGACATTCGCCGGCCCTGTCACGCACTATATCGGTGGTGCGTCCACTGTTTACCGGTTCGATGCAGCCTCAGAGCTGCTGACCCCGGATGAGCTCGCGCTGTTGAAGCGTCTCCCACATCATGTTCCCGCCGATGCGGTCATTGCAGACAACCCCTGGAACGGCAGTTCCCTCGCCTACGCCTACAGCGACCGGCCTGTTCTGACCGCCCACCTGTTCGCGGAAAAGGACCAGGACGCAGTCCTGATTGACGAACACCTGAAGGACACACCGGATGATGCCCGGATGTGCGAAGCACTGAAAAGCAAAAACGTACGGTACGTGCTGGACTTCGGCAGCCGGTACCTGATAGATCTCCCCGGATCCGGAGAGTATCCAGGCGTCACCGACATCGGGGATGCCCCCGGCTTTAAGCTGGTCGATTCCCAGGGCCCATCTGCCCGGCTGTACGAAATTTCGGCGTGCGCATGACAAACCCCCTGCACCATCGAACGTTGCCCTGCCTCAACATCCGTGGCACGGGCACTAGGCTGGAAGGGTGATTCCCGTTTCTCTCCGAGCAAAAATAAGGGCTGCCGCCTTGTTGACGGGGCTCTTGTCCCTGTCTGCATGTGCCACCACTCCCCCGGGCACTGTTCAGGGTGCCCTCACAGGAATCGGCAGCAACGCTGCCCAGGGCGCGGTCAGCGCGTGGGGGCTGGCATGGGGCGGTGCCGTCAAAGGCACCTCGGTGAGCTACTCCCCCGACGGCTCCGCAGCCGGGCTCAAGGCCTTCCAGGACGGGCAGGCACATTTCGCGGTGAGTTCCGCCCCCCTTACCCAGCAGGAAGCCATATCCGTTCGCGGCATGTGCACATCTGACGGCGCCGTATCGGTGGCGGCCGGGGTTTTGCCTGTGGGCGTTGCCATCAAAATCAAGGGTGTCAACGATGTGGTGCTGGACGCCCCCACCCTCGCCGCGATCCTGCAGGGTGAGATCACGCGCTGGAATGATCCCCGCATCACCGGCCTGAATACCGGAACCGAGCTCCCCGACCTTGAAATCACCGTCATCGCGCCGGAAGGCCCCTCGGATACGGTACGTCCGGTAAACGATTACCTCAACGGGGAGGCCGGTGTTGCCTGGGACCCCGATTCCCCGGACAGCTGGCCGTCCACGGTCATAGGACAGGTATCTTCGCCGCCGCTGGACCTCGCAGACAAGCTGGATGACACCAACGGCGGGCTTTCCATTCTCGACGGAAGCATCATCGGCAACCGTTTCACTGCAGCGCAGCTCGTCTTTGACGGCAAGCCGAGGCGGCTGCAGGCCTCCTCTGTCGTCGACGCCGTCACCACAGGGGAAGTGGATTCGTCCCCGCGCGGCGTGGTTCAGAAACTGGACGGGGCCTCCGGCTATGCGTTGGGCACCGTGCTTTACGTTCATATGTGCCGGGAATACTCCGAGCCCGCCTTGACCCGGCTGAGCCGGTCCCTGGGCCAGAGCCTCCTCAGCGAAGACGCGCAGAAGAACGCCAACGCATTCGCCTTTGTCATGTCACCCAGCAAGACGGCAGTAAGCGAAGCCCGTGCATTGATTGGCACCAACGGAGACGGACAATGACCCTTTTCCTCAGCAACGTCCGACGCGGACTTCCACGTCCCCTGCCGACATTCGGGCTCCTGGCCACAATTTTCGCCCTCTTGTTCGGGCTGTGGGCGGTTGCCACCCCGCTCATGGGTGCACCCGACGAGCCCGCACACACGATCAAGGCCGCAGCCGTGGTCCGCGGCCAGGTCCTCGTGGAGGAGGGCACTTCCTTCGGTCACGGTGTTCATGTCCGGGTCCCCAACTACATCGCAAGCCTTCACGCCCAAAGCTGCTATAAATTCAACCGCGCACAAGCAGCCGATTGCGCAGCGCCGGTCTATGCGGACGACACTTTCACGAATATCGGTGTGACCTCCGCCGGCTCCTACAACCCGATGTACTACTGGGTGGTCGGGCTCCCCACCCTGTTCATGTCCGGCGCTCCGGCCATCTATGCGATGAGGCTTGTCAGTGCAGCTCTCTGCGCATTGTTCTTTGCCGCCGGGTTCACCGCCCTGACCGAACTGCGGCGCCCCAAATACCCCGTCCTCGTCGCGGCCCTCACCATGACTCCGATGATCCTGTTCCTCGGCGGAGGCATCAACCCGAACTCCCTCGAAATCGCAGCCACCATGGCAGCCTTTGCCGGTTTCGTCGTGGTGCTGGACAACTGGCGCAACACACGACGGGTCCTGCCAGCGCTCGCAACGGTCGTGGCAGCGACAGTGGTCCTGGCAAATGCACGCCAGATTTCCTTGGTGTGGCTGCTGTGTGCCCTGATCGTCGGCGTATGTTCGTTCCGGCTGCGCCGCACGCTCGCCGTCTTCACCGACAAGCGTGTATTGACCGCCGTCGCGGTGGCTGTCCCGGGCGCGCTGCTGGGATTCCTGTGGATGTACGTTGCCGCCAACGGGCCTGCGAATGTCGGCGTGGCACCGGAGGGGATAGCGAATCCGCACCCGGACGCCCCTCTCTACCGCGGCTTCATGATCATGCTCGACCGGACCTACGATTTCTTCCCGCAGTACATCGGCACCATGGGATGGCTGGACACACCGGCGCCTGAGCTGGTGACACTTGTGTGGGGCGGCCTGATGATCGCCGCACTGGTTGTTCCCTTCTGCGTCCGCCCCCTGCGCAACTGGACGGGCTACTGGGTGGCCCTCGCCATGCTCTACCTTGTCCCTGCACTCCTGCAGACGGCGCTCTGGCGCGGCATGGGATTCATCTGGCAGGGACGGTATACGCTGCCTCTCGTCGTCGTGCTGTTCGTCAGTGTTGGCCTGGGGCTCCGGAAGCTCCGGTTCCCGACCTCCCCGGTTGCAGTGCACATTTCGCGGGTGATGTTCTGGCTGATTGTGTTTTGCCACACCCTGACGTTCGTTTACGTCCTCCGCCGTTATGTGGTGGGAATCAGTGAGATTGCCAACTGGCAAACACTTTTCTCTTCACCCGACTGGCAGCCGCCGCTCGGCTGGTTCACTCTAACGGCGGCCTATCTGCTGGTGACCGCAGCCGGGGTCCTGCTCCTGTTCCGCTACCTGCACCCGGGCCAGCCGCTGATTGTCCGGGCTGCCGCTTCTGGCGGCAAGGGTAAGGGTCTGGCCAGGGCGGGCAGGCAGCATGAGCAGCCGCACGTGGGGGAAACGGCCTCTACAATGCCGAATACCGGAGACCCTGTTACCTCCGGGTCCGAGGTAAAGACAGGTCCCGGCCAGTCCTAGGTTCCGTTCCAAGGGGCGGGAGGGGACAAAGGCGTCATCTCCCGCCGCCCGGGGAGACGGTTTCAGCCCGTCAAAGGCCGTGGGGCTTACGTTGTGTCGCCCGGACGGCGCTGCCGTCGGATTCACCGGCGCGTGACCTGCCGGCTATGGGTGAAGCTGTATCCGCCTGACCACTTAGGATGCGGTACCCGGCGGCTGGAGCGGGAGGCGGAGTCCTGGCGTGTTCAGGAGAACCCGACAGTGAGCGCCAGCGCTATTCTCCCGCGTCCCGCTTGAAGATCCAGTGGCGGTACAGGAAGTAATTCCAGACCGTGGTCATGACCGTGGCACATGCCTTACCGATCAGGTAGGACCAGCCGAGGGCGTCAAACCCTGTCACCACGAGGTCGCTGACCGCGATGTTCACAATCACCAGCAGGATGTACTTAACGGCGGAAACGCTGCCCTTGTTGGTGGCGCGGAAGGTGAACATTCTCTGCAACAGGAAGTTGAACACCAGGCTGACGACGAATGCAATAGGTGTCGCAAGCCACAGTTCCACTCCGAAGACTTCATGCAGCAGTGCAAGGAGCCCCAGGTCAAGGGCGAAGGAAAGACCGCCGACAAACAGGAACCGGACAACAGCGTTCTGGTAAAGGCCAAGGGCAAGCCCCGGGACTGACGGGGGCGCTTGGGCAGGTGATTGTGGAGACGACGATGCACCAGAAATAGAACTGCGCATCGTTGTTATCCTCCCCGGAAGCTGGAGCGCACAGATATAAACCCCGTACGTCCAAAGTATGGTTAAACCTATCATGCAAAATTCCCTCAGGCCGACGCTGCCGCGTCCGCTCAACTCACCCCTGCCCGACAAAAAAACGCCCTTCGCCGCTGCGCGTTTTGTTGGTTTCCTGGCTTCTGTTCGGCTGCATTGGCACCCTCTGGAGCTTCGCCTCTCCCCTGATGTCCATACCCGATGAGCCGGCGCACGCCATCAAGGCCGCGGCCGTTGCCCGGGGACAGTTCAGCGGCGCCAGTACCGGTGTCCAGGGGGAACGGCTGACTGTAAACGTTCCAGGCTATGTGGCCAGCCTCGACGCCTACAAGTGCTTCGCCCACCACCCCTACCTGACTCCGGCGTGCGCGCCACCCATCGATTCGACAGACCGCGGCTGGGTACCCGCACAGACTTCCGCCGGAAATTACAATCCGGTGTACTACGGCATCGTGGGAATCGGAAGCCGTGGTCTCAGTGGTGAGCCGGCGCTGTATGCGATGCGGCTTATCAGCGCATGGCTGGTTGCGTTTTTCCTCGCGGCCATAATGTGCGCTGCATCGTCGTTGCGTCACTACCATCGACCGGTCATAGCCTGCGCCATCGCGCTGACGCCTGCCGTCTTCTTCCTGTCCGGCTCCGTTAATCCCAACGGCCTTGAGATCGCTGCGGCAGGTGCTGTCTTCATGAGCCTGTGTGCGATCTTCGAGCGGACCGCGGCCGGAATGCCCGGCAGCAGGTTGCTCTTTGTCATTGCAGCGCTGTCCGGCAGCCTGCTGGCCCATACCCGGCCGCTTTCCCTGCTATGGCTTGCGATCGCCGCCGTGTCCGCTATTCTCTGCTTCGGATTCAAGACGTTTATTCGCACTTTTGCGGTCCGTGGCTTCCAACTGGCCGTCCTCGCTGTCGGCCTGTCCAGCCTGTTTGCCCTGTGGTGGGTGCTGTCCGCCAAGAGCTTTGACAGCCTGCTCGCTGGTGCTCCGCTACCGGCCGAGGAAGCCGCCGTTGCGATGCTGGACAAGACCGTGTTCTTCATGGTCGAGTACGTTGGGGTTCTTGGGTGGATCGACACCCTGCCTCCTCCTGCTGCAGTTTACGCGTGGGTCCTTGGATTCGGTGCCATGCTCTTCCTGGCTTTTACGGCACGCCCGGTCCGGGGACGGTGGGTCATGGCCCTCCTGGCCCTGACCGTCATCGTTGTACCGGCCGCCCTGCAGGCAAGTTCAAGCGAGACCCTGGGTTGGATCTGGCAGGGACGGTATACGTTGGCCATGGTGGTGACGCTGATCCTGGCTGCCGGTGTGACCACCCGTTTCCGCCGCTTCAGGATCACGCCGTGGACAAAGTCCATGGTGCGGTGGGGTTTGGTGCTGGGAGCCCTGGCCCACTTTTACGTGTTCATGGAAGGACTCCGGCGCTACACGATCGGCGTCATGGACCACGTCAACTGGACGGAGATGTTCCAGCCGGAGTGGCAGCCGCCGGGCACCTGGCAGGTGCTCGCCGTCGCCTACCTCGTGCTGCTGGCGGTCAGCGGAACCCTGCTTTACCGCCTGTTGACCGCGCCTGCATGGCAGTCCAGGCTGGCAGCCCCGGCACCTGCTGCCCGGCCGGCCGAGCACTCGCACAGCGGCTAGTCAGCTGGAAGCCGCAGCGCTCCTGGCGGCAGGGCCACCGGCGTGGTCCTGCCCGGGGGCAGCTGCCTGGAAGGTCCTGCGCCAGGAGTCCGTTGACACCAGTTCCGGCAAGGCGGATTTGTAGGCCTCGGCGAGGTCGTCCCATTCTTTGTACAGCCGGGCATGCTGGCTGGCCGACTGCTTGAGCATTTCCCTGAGTTTCCGGGGGTCACGCTTGTACCAGGACGCCGCGGTTCCCTCGGCATTGGACACGACCACAGAGTCGTAGTGCGCGATCCGGAACCAGCGGTTATCGATATGGGCAAGGTAGGCCTGCGGGCGTTCCAGCGCTTCCCGAGAGGGCCGCTTCAGCAATTGCCGCGCCACTGTGGCGACTCCCCACTGCACCATATCCTTCTTCGCCGGCATTTGGATGTCCGCAGAGGTGGACAGCCCGGCGCCCAACGCGGGAGGAGGGAATTCGTCCACGTCCTCGAGCATCTGCGCATCCGAGTAGGCGCCGCGGCGGGCCAGGATCTCGGCCAGCTTGCCGTGCAGTGCGGGATGGAGATGCGCGGGGCCTGCCAGCAGGTCCTCCCGGGCGCTCAGCCGGTTGTGGACCGTGAAGTACTGGAGGGATACGAGGTGCTTGACGTCTTCCTGGAAGGACTCGCGAAGAACGTTGCCACCCTTTGGGTGGGGCTGTGCAGCAGCGCGGTGATGAGCCTGTTGCGGTTGTGGAAATACGCCTGCCATCCGACAAGATCATCTTTGTCGATCAGGAGATATGCCAGAGCGCCGCTCCAGGCAGGGAAACAGTACGGAATCCTGCTGCCCGTGCACGCAGTCCGTACTCTGAGTCATCCCACTTGATGAACAGCGGCAGGGGAAGCCCCACCTGCCGGATGACGGAGGTGGGGATCATGCACATCCACCACCCGTTGTAGTCGACGTCGAATCGCCTGTGCAGCCAGGGAGTCTGCCGAAGGTTGGACACGCTGAAATCGTGCCGCATCTGCATATCACGATGCGGCTGGCCCGGGGAGAACCGTCGGGAGTCAATGGTTTCACCCATCGAGTACAGGGTGCTGCGGCTGTAAAGGTCGAACATGTGTCCGCCAACGATCGTTGGGCTCTTGCAGCTTCCCGAAAATGCCATCATCCGCATGATGCTTTCCGGTTCCATGACCACATCATCATCCAGCAGGAGAACGTAGTCGCTGCCGTTTTCCACGCTTTCGTACATGCCGCGGGCGAACCCTCCGGAGCCGCCGAGGTTAGCCTGGTCAATGACGCGGAGTTTTGGACCGAGCAGGGCCGCTACTTCCGCGAACCCCGGCTGGTCTGCCACCTTCCGGGACCCCTGGTCGACAATGAGCACTTCCCTGGCGAGTTCCAAGGCTTCCGGATGGCCGGCGAGGGTCCGGACATTCGCCAGGCAGAAGTCCGGCTTGTCCATGGTGGTGATCTGGATCGTTACCGTCTCCCCGGTCCTCACCGGCGGCGGGCCCTCCCACCGTGCCTCCTTGAGGACGAGGTCTCCCCCGCTGGAGGCCAGATCGAACCAATACCACCCGCCGTCGCCGAACGGCTTGATGGACAACTCAAATTCGGTGCGCGCGTCATCCTCAACCCTGGCGCCATCCACACGCTGGATGGTGCCGCGGGCATTTGACTTGTAGACGGTAACGGATCCCCGCCCGGAAGTCTCCACGACCAGGCGGATGTCCCGAAGGTGGGTCCAGCGGCGCCAGTAACTGGCGGGAAAGGCGTTGAAGTACGTCCCCAGGGAAAGTTGCTCCCCGGACCGTACCCGGACGGATTGCCGCGACAGCAAATCGTCCACGTGCACTTCGCGGGTATTGGAGCCGACGAGGTGCAGTTTTTGTTCAACAGGTTTGGGGTTCCTGGCGAATTCATCGCTTTCCTTGAAGCGAACCCCGGTTGCCGGGCCGGCATCTGCATAGAGGGACATAGTGTCCACCCCGGACTCCGGCGGGAAAATTACCCTCTGAAGTGTTGACCAGCCCGGCGCGGCACTCATGCGTCGACGCCTCCGCTTTCCAGCTTGACGCCGCTTTCGAAGTGCGGGCGGATCTTGTTGTCGAACATGCTCAGCGCCGACCCGATGGCCATGTGCATGTCAAGGTACTTGTAGGTTCCGAGGCGTCCGCCGAACAGGACGTCCTTTTCAGCAGCCGCAAGGTCGCGGTACTTCAGCAGCCGCTCGCGGTCCGCCGTCGTATTCACCGGGTAGTACGGCTCGTCGCCCTTTTCCGCGAAGCGCGAGAACTCGCGCATAATAACGGTCTTTTCCGTCTGGTATTCGCGCTCGGGGTGGAAGTGCCGGGGTTCGATGACGCGGGTGTAGGGAACGTCGGCGTCGTTGTAGTTGACGACGGAGGTGCCCTGGAAGTCCTCCATGTCGAGCACTTCCTCCTCGAAATCGATGGTGCGCCAGGAAAGGTCACCTTCGGCGTAGTCGAAGTAGCGGTCGACGGGTCCGGTGTAAACGACCGGGATCTTGCCCACAACCTTGGTCTTGCTGTACTCGTGCGACTCGTCAAAGAAGTCCGTGTTCAGGCGCACCTCGATGTTCGGGTGCTCGGCCATCTTCTCGATCCACGCGGTGTAGCCGTTGGTGGGCAGGCCTTCGTACTTGTCGTTGAAGTACCGGTTGTCATAGTTGTAGCGCACTGGAAGCCGCGAAATGATCCCGGCGGGGAGGTCCTTCGGATCCGTCTGCCACTGCTTGCCCGTGTAGTGCTTGATAAAGGCCTCGTACAGCGGACGGCCAATCAGCTGGATGCCCTTGTCGTTCAGGTTCTGCGGATCCGTACCCGCCAGTTCACCGGCCTGCTCCTGGATGAGCTCACGCGCCTGGCCGGGGGTCATGTTTGCGCGGAAGAACTGGTTGATCGTGGCGAGATTGATCGGCAGCGAGTAGACCTCGCCTTTGTGCACGCCGTAAACCTTGTGGACGTAGTTCGTGAAGGTGGTGAATCGGTTGACGTACTCCCACACCCGCTCATTGGAAGTGTGGAACAGGTGCGCCCCGTAGCGGTGCACCTCGATGCCGGTCTGCTCTTCTTTCTCGCTGTAGGCATTGCCGCCAATATGGTGGCGGCGGTCGATGACGACGACCTTAAGGCCGAGCTCGGTAGCGGCCTGTTCTGCGATTGTCAGGCCAAAAAAAGCCAGACCCAACGATGACAAGGTCAGCGGTCACAAAATCTCCTGGTTTGAATGCGGGCAGCGCAATGATGCGCATTGTCTGCTGTTCTAGCCTACCCGAGGCATCACGGCGCCCGTCGAATCAGCGGCCACTGGCGCCGCCCGCCCAGGGCACGCATGGTTGTCCACATAGCCTCCTTCGGCGGCGCCAGGACCAGCCAAGTATGGCTAGCGTGGGGTCAACGGCAAGAAGGATCAGTGCTTATGAGGCTGCACTGCACACTGGTGGGTGGACCCGGGTCCGGCCTGGCTTCCCACCCGCTTGAGCTGACAATCGACGCCCCGGAAGGCGCTCCAGGCGCCGCACTTTGCCGGCAGCTCGCGGAACAATTCGGAACAGGGATGGTCACCGTCGCAGGCGAGGATCTCCAGTCGGCACGGTTGGGGATCCCGCCCCTCATCCCAGGCGCAATACTTGTCGACGGCGGCCCGGAACCAAGGCGCCGGAAGCAACGGCGCAGTCCTTGTGGCGGCCATCCTGCCGGGCTCGTCCTTGCCGTCCACACCGGCGCCGGCGCCGGAACAGTCGTACCGCTGCAGCGTGGCCAATACACCGTGGGCAGGAGCAATGCACGCATCGTCCTTCCCGATGCTGAGCTGTCCCGGGAGCATGCCCGCCTGACGTTGACCGACAAAGACATCTTCATTGAGGATCTGGATAGTGCCAACGGCACCTACGTGGACGGCGAGAGAATCCGCCACTCTGCCGTCACTGCGGGGTCAACCATCAGGTGCGGTAATTCAACCATGTCGCTGATGTTCGCCGACGTCCCGATCAAGTCCCTGGCCATGGCCGGAGTTTCAGCACAGGAACCGATCACTGTGCCTGGACGGGGCGATCCGGGAAACCGGGCTGCCCTTCTTGTGACAGCAGCGCTCCCACTGGCCATAGGCATCGGCCTGGCCCTCTTCACGGGCATGTGGATGTTCCTGGCTTTCGCGGCCACCTCGGCGGTTGCCCTCCTGGTTCCCGTTGTTTCCGGACGGCGCCAGCGGCGGGATGCCGCCAGGGCAGTCAGGAAGGCGGCGGCCCAGGACCGGGAAAGGCGCCTGGCCTCGGGACCTTCGCTTGCGGTTACTGCCCTGGCCACGCGGAAGGGGGCAAGGTCAGCTGCTTCCGTGCCGGATACCGGTGGCATCTGGCTGCGGCTGGGCGAGGCGGAGCAGGACGCGAACGTCACAACCGTGCCGGCCGCCGCCCTCGAGGTCCCATCTGTTGATTCGGTTCCGGTGACCTTTGACCTGCTGCAACCCCGGACAGTCTTCGTGGGGACAAAGCCACTCCGGGATGGAATGATCAGGGCCATTGTCATGCAGCTCTCGGGATATCCCAGGTGCAGGAGCACCCGGATCATTATCTTCGGACCGGCAACAAGTCTTCCCCTTGCCGCTCGATATCTTCCTGATGTGGTCCTGATGGTGGCAGCGGAGGCCTGCCGTGATTCCCTAAAAGAGGGATTCCCACCCGGCTATGAGCACGGTGTCCTCCTGCTCGCGGACGCCACAGCTGACGGCAGGACGGCAGCCATGCTCATGGAAGAAGCGCACCGGCACGGCTGGCAGGTCCTTGAATTCCGTTCCAGGGCAGCGGCCGGCACACCCGCCGTCGATGTCGTCCTGCACCACCACGGCTCAACGCTGCGAGGACAGGGCGAAGACATCACCTTCGTGGCCGACCTGGCACAAAACGACGTCTTCGACGGATTCTGCCGGCAGCTGGCCGCTGCGCCACCCCGGCCGAACATGGGGAAACACCCAATCGCGCGCACTTGCGCGCTGGAGGATGTCCTGCCTTTGTCACCCGCCCACCTGGCCGCACGCTGGGATTCGAGCATCGGGGAAGCGGGCCTTGCCGCGCCGCTGGGACTCGATGCGGACGGGGCCCTGGTGATTGATCTGCAGGCCGATGGACCCCATGTGCTCGTGGCCGGGACCACAGGGGCCGGGAAATCCGAGCTGCTGCGCAGCCTCACCCTGGCCCTGGCGCTCACCCATCCGCCCAGCCGCATCAACTTCCTGTTCCTGGATTTCAAGGGTGGTTCCGGGCTCGGCCCCCTGACCGGGCTTGTGCACTGCGTGGGGCTGTTGACCGACCTGACCAGGGATGAACTGGAACGCACACTGACCTCGCTGCGGGCGGAAATCCGGCTGCGTGAGGAAGCGCTCGCGGCCGCGCGCGTTCCGGACCTTGCCGGATACCGGTCCACCGCGGAAGCCGAAGGATTCCCCATCCCCCACCTGGTGATCATCATCGACGAATTCCGGATGCTCGTCGACGACGCACCGGAGGTACTCCGCGAGCTGATGCGGATAGCATCCATCGGCAGGTCCCTCGGGATCCACCTCGTCATGGCGACCCAGCGGCCGCAGGGAGCCCTGACGGCTGATATCCGGGCAAACGTTACCTCCAGCATCGCCCTGCGGGTGCAGTCGGACATGGAATCCGTTGACATCATCGGCTCCAAGGAGGCAGCTGCCATCCGGCTTGACGCCCCGGGGCGGGCATTCATGACGCGCGGTACGGAACCAGCCCGGGAGTTCCAGGCCGCAACAACAAACCTGGTCCGGACACAGTCAGCCCCTCTCACGGCCATCACCGTGCAGCTCACCACCGAGCACCTTACTGCAGGGGCGCCTGAGCCTGGGCACGCGGAACCGCAGACTCCAGCGCAGGCCGCGGCACCCCTGATTGCCATGATTCGCGATGCGTGGACCTCCAGGGAGGGGGCAGCGCCACGTGTTCCGGTCGCCCCTCCCCTGCCCGATGACATCGTGGAGCCATCGATGGGTTGCAGCGGGCCCGATCCCTTTCCCGGCGACCCGGCCTGGGCCCTCACACTTGGAGCGATGGACCTGCCGAAGGAGCAGTCCGTTCATCCGCTCGTTTGGAGACCGGGCGCCGACAGTCACCTGGCGTTGATAGGTGCCCCCGAATCCGGCGCAGACGAAGCGGCGCAACTGGTGCTTCGGGGCCTGCTGCTCCACCGCGAGCCGGCGCACTGCTACATCCTCGACGGCACCGGGTCTTTCAGTTCTGCGGCCAGGCACCCGCGTGTGGGGGCTGCCACGGGTCTTCACGAGCTTCGCCGTGCGGTGCGGATCCTTGAGCGTATAGCCCTGGAGATGACCCGCCGGCTCAGCAGGCCCGCGGAGGCCGCCGTTCCCCTAGTGGTGCTGGTCTCCGGCTGGGGCGCGTGGGTGTCGGCCTTCAGATCAGGTCCGCTGGCGTGGGCCGAGGAACTCATGCACGATGTGGTCAGGGACGGCGTCCGGGCGGGCGTCACCGTGGTTATCTCGGGTGACCGGGAGCTGGTCAGCGCCAGGTTCTGTGGGGCGTTGTCCAGCCGGCTGTATTTTCCTGCCGGGTCCAACAGGACAGCAGGGTGGCGCTGGCCCCGGCTGCCGTCCACGACGGCAATCAAAAGCAGGGCGGTGGCTTTCGGTCCGGTAGCAAATGGTGACTCTGCAGTTTGCCAGGTGTTCCGGCTGGCGCCCGGCCGGCAGTGGCCCGAAGGTCCGTTGGGCGTCGGCGACCCCGCTGAACCACTGCCATTCCGGGTGGAGCCGCTGCCCCTCCGGGTCACGGCGCCAGAGGTCCGCGGCATCCATGAGCGTGAGGGGGTATCGGCAAATGCTGCACTAACACGGTCCACGCAGGACATGCTGATTGGAGTGGGCGGAGACGAGCTTTCCCTGTTTACCTTCGGCTGGCCGCCGCGGGCACCGTCGCCGTCCTCGGAAGGTCCGGGAGCGGCAAGACCAACACCTTGAAGTCGTTGCAGGAACTGAACCCCGCTCATCACTGGCTCAGCCCGAACTCCCCAACGCCGGCGGCCAACCCTTGGACCAGGATCCTGTCGGCTGCCCGCGCCGGCGATCTGCCCAGCGATGCTGTGCTTCTCGCGGACGACGCAGACCTCCTGTCGCCGGCCGCCATGCGCGACCTCTCGGAACTGCAGGCGCTCGGCCACCCATTGGTGTTGACTGCCAGCTACAGCCCGCTGCTCCTGCAGCGTGTTCCGCCCGCCATGGGTGCCCGTGCTGCCGGAACGGCCCTGCTGCTCGGACCGGCATCCTTTGCGGACGGAGACGCGTTTGGGTCCGTTTCGAAGTGGAACCGGCTCCGCCCCCGGGCAGGGCGGTGCTCATCTCCGCAGGACGGGCCCAGGCCATCCAAGTGGCCCGGGCCTCGGAGGCAGAATTGAAGGAGCAGGCCCGGAACAGGCAGCTGCTTCCCGCTACAGCGCGGGCGGAGCGCTTCCGGTGCGGGATGCATAGCTGATGACGTTGTTGTGGAACAGGAGCAGGATGGCAGTGACCGCTGGTACGAGCATCGCCAGCCCGGCCGCGACAAGGCCACCGGTGAGGGTGGGGAACCCGATGGTGAGGACGAACAGCTGGGCCACAAGGGCAGCAGCACGGGTCCAGCGGTACCCCCGGTAGAGGAAGACCGCCACGGCGTACAGCCAAGCAGCGAACGCAAGCAGGAGCACCAGGGTGAAAACCGCCCCCCCACAAGGACAGGACAGGGCTTCCGGCCAGCAGCTGATAGCCGTACCAGCCTGCCGCCACCAGGAGGGCTGTCGCCTCGGCAGCCACGATGAGCGCCACAATGATGACCGCCGGCGGCGCGCTTCCATCCGGACCGGCACTCCCGCGGCCAGGGACAGGCTGCGGGACGCTTGGAGGGGACCCAGGTTCGGGGTTTTCAGGGGGTCTTGACACACTGGCACCCTACCGGACATAGTCGGACATTGGTGAGGGCCAGCATGGGCAGTGTGATGTATCGCTCAGCGTTACGGGGATATCAGGCGTTATTACCCCTTGTTTACACAGCGTTAACATGACAGGCTTGATTCAGATGACCAAGGGGGGCCCTGCCGGGCCCTTTTCCTTTGTAGCTACTAGTGAATTATTTCACAAATAGCACTTCCCAGAAATGGAGCAACTGATCAGCATGGATTGGCGTAACCGCGCAGCGTGCCTGGATAAGGACCCGGAACTCTTCTTCCCCGTGGGGAACACGGGCCCGGCCCTGCTGCAGATCGAGGAAGCCAAGAGCGTCTGCCGCCGGTGCGAAGTGGTGGACACCTGCCTGCAGTGGGCACTTGAATCCGGCCAGGACGCCGGCGTCTGGGGTGGCATGAGCGAAGACGAACGCCGCGCCCTCAAGCGCCGCGCAGCCCGCGCACGCCGCGCTTCCTAACAACAACGCAAGAGCCCCTCCCGCAAACTGCGGCAGGGGCTCTTTCCGTTTAAGGCAAAGGCGGCGACTGGCGCCCTTGCGGAGCTACTTGCCCGACAGGCTGAGGCGGATCTGCACGGCCGTGCCGCCGCCCTCGCGCGGCCGCCACTGGATAGTGCCCCCGAGCTCGCTGGTCACCAGCGTGCGCACAATCTGCAGGCCAAGTCCTTCAACGTGGGGCGTATCCGGCAATCCCACCCCGTCGTCGGCGATCGTTACGGTAAGTTCTTCGCCGTCTTCCCCTTCAGAACGGTCGGCAATGAGCCACACGGTTCCCGCCCTGCCCTCCAGGCCGTGCTCCACTGCGTTGGTTACGAGTTCATTGATGACAAGAGCCAATGGCGTGGCCAGGTCGCTGGGAAGCTCACCGAAGGTGCCGGACCTCTCGGTCCTGACCTGCTGGGAAGGCGAGGCAACTTCGGCGGACAGCCTGAACTGGCGTCCGATCAGCTCGTCAAAATCGACACTTTGGGTCAGTCCCTGCGACAGCGTTTCGTGCACGAGTGCAATCGTGGCGACCCGGCGCATCGCCTGTTCCAGCCCCTGCTTCGCCTCTTCGCTGACCATCCGCCGGGACTGCATCCGCAAAAGCGCCGCGACCGTCTGGAGGTTGTTTTTCACGCGGTGGTGGATCTCGCGGATGGTTGCATCCTTGGTCACCAGTTCCATCTCGCGCCGCCGCAGCTCGGACACATCCCGGCACAAGACCAGCGCACCGAAGCGCTGCTGTTCGTCACGGAGCGGGATGGCCCGGAGGGACAGGCTGACACCCCGCGACTCGATCTCGCTCCGCCACGGCATCCTGCCCGTGACCACCAGCGGCAGCGTCTCGTCCACCATCCGCCGGTCCTTGAGCAGGCTGGCCGTGACTTCGGCGAGTGAGCGGCCTTCCAGGGACTCGCCGTCGCCAAGGCGCCGGAAAGCCGAGACCCCGTTGGGACTGGCGTACTGCACCACGCCCTCCGCATCGAGCCGGATCAGTCCATCCCCCACACGCGGAGCACCGCGCCGGGACCCGGTGGGCGAAGCAAAGTCGGGCCACAGACCCAGCGTGCCCATGCGAAGCAGGTCATAGGCGCACTGGCGGTATGTCAGTTCAAGGCGGGACGGCATCCGCGAACTGGACAGGTCCATGTGGGTGGTGACCACTGCCAGCGTCCGGCCGTTACGGACCATGGGCACGGCCTCCACCCGGAGTGCCATCTCGCTGCTCCAGTTTGTTTCGCTCGAGCGCTCTATAGCCCGGCTGTTCCATGCCTTGTCCACGAGCGGCTGCAGGTCCGACCGGATCCCCTCACCCACAAAGTCCCCGTGGAATACCGTGTGCGTGGTGGATGGCCGGACGTGCGCCAGTGCGATATACCCATGCTCCGGGTGGGGAGACCAGAGCGCCAGGTCGGCGAACGCCAGGTCCGCGACCATCTGCCAGTCCCCACCAGCAGGTGCAGCCATTCGGCATCGCCCGGCCCGAAATCAGCGTGTTCCCTGATCGGGTCCGTAAAGATTGCCACTGCACCTCCATTTGCGACGCCGGATTGCTAGCGTCGGACGATTGACCTCAAGAGCCTCAATGCTACCGACAGTGAAGCCATATCGTCTGACTCGAGGGCGTTCACCTCGTCGAACATGCTCTTCGCCCGTCCCAGCTGCTCGGCGTTCCGGGCCTCCCATTCCTTTAGCCGCGCCTCCGGCGAGTCAGCCGGCTCGGTTGCGTCCAGCACCGCCGTCGTCATATCCGAAACTGTGGAATACAGATCGTCCCGGAGCGCCGCCCGGGCCAGGGCCTGCCACCGGTCCTGCCGTGGAAGGCTGCTGATCCGTTCCAGCAGCGAGTCTGCATGGAACCGGTTGAACACCGTGTAGTAGACGGCGGCGATCTCCTCCACCGGTTCCTTCCGGGCCCGGGCAATCTTGGCGATATCCAGCAGCACAAAGCTCTCGAAGAGCTCGGCCCAGCGCAGTGCCAGCCCCTCCGGAAGTTCCCATTCACGCGCTGTTTCGAGCCAGCCGGCAACCCGTTCGCGGTCATCGCCGCGCAGGTAGTCCAGGAGGCGGGCACGCATCGGATCCATCAGCGGCTTGAACTCGGCCACCACATCCGCGATCGGCTGGGAAATGGTTCCTGGGTGAGGAGCCACCTGACCGCGCGGTCCAGCAGCCGCCGGATGTCGAGGTGGACGGCGCTCCAGTGCTCGGTCGGGAAGGATGCAGGCAGGCTGTTGAGCTCCCCAACCATCGAGTCCAGCTCGTAGATTTCCCGCAGCGCCACAAACGCTTTGGCGACGGCCACTTCACTGGCTGAAGTCTCTTCCATGACCCGGAAGGCGAAGGTGATGCCGCCGAGGTTGATGATGTCGTTGGCCACGACCGTTGCGATGATTTCGCGGCGCAGCGGATGGGTGTCCAGTTCCTCGTCAAACCGCTCGCGCAGCTGCAGGGGGAAGTCGTCCCGCAGCGTCTGCCGGAACCATGGGTCGTCCGCAAGCTTGCTGTCCCGGAGCGCGGACGTCAGTTCGATCTTCGCGTACGCCGCGAGGACCGACAGCTCGGGGGACGTCAGCCCCTGTCCCTGCTGCAGCCGCTCGCGCAGCGACTCCGTGCTGGGCAGCGCTTCAAGGTCCCGCTTCAGGTCGGCCGACTTCTCCAGCCAGTCCATCAGCCTCTCGTAACTCGGGCTCCACTCGGCCACCTTGGTCCGGTCGTTCAGCAGCAGGATGTTCTGGTCGATGTTGTCTTCCAGCACGAGGCGGGCGACTTCATCGGTCATCGAGGCGAGGAACCCGGGCCGTTCTTCCGGGGAGAGCTTGCCCGCCGCGACCATCCGGTCGACGAAGATCTTGATGTTGACCTCATGGTCGGAGCAGTCCACGCCGGCAGAGTTGTCGATGGCGTCGGTATTGAGGATTACTCCCTGCAGGGCGGCTTCGATCCGGCCGCGCTGCGTCATGCCGAGGTTTCCACCTTCACCCACGACTTTGACGCGCAGGTCCCGGCCGTCAACCCGGATGGCGTCGTTCGCCTTGTCCCCCACCGATGCGTTGGATTCGGTGCTGGCCTTGACGTATGTTCCGATGCCGCCGTTGTACAGCAGGTCGGCGGGGGCGAGCAGGATAGCCCGCAGGAGTTCCGGCGGACTGAGTTCCGTTGTCTCGGCCGGAAGCCCGAGCGCGGCACGGACCCGCGGCGACACTGGAATGGATTTGGCCTGCCGGGGAAGACACCGCCGCCTTCGCTGATCAGCGACTTGTCATAGTCGTCCCAGGACGACCTCGGCAGCTCGAACAGCCGCTGCCGTTCCACGAACGAGGCCTCCTCGTCCGGATTCGGGTCCAGGAAGATGTGGCGGTGGTCGAAGGCCGCCACCAGGCGGATATGCCGTGAAAGCAGCATCCCGTTGCCGAAGACGTCACCGGACATGTCCCCGACGCCCACAACCGTGAACGGCTGGGTTTGGGTGTCCAGGTCGAGTTCGCTGAAGTGACGCTTCACGGACTCCCAGGCACCGCGGGCGGTTATACCCATGGCCTTGTGGTCGTATCCCACGGATCCGCCGGAGGCGAAGGCGTCGCCCAGCCAGAACCCGTACTCGGCGGCGAGCCCGTTCGCGATGTCGGAGAACGTGGCGGTTCCCTTGTCGGCCGCCACCACGAGGTAGGAGTCGTCATCGTCGTGCCGGACAACGTTCGACGGCGGCACGAGCCTTTCGCCGTCGCCTTCCGTCACGAGGTTGTCGGTGAGGTCCAGCAGGCCGCTGATGAACGTCTTGTAGCTCTCGACCCCCTCAGCCATCCACGCGGCCCGGTCAACGGCGGGGTCCGGGAGCTGCTTGGCGAAGAACCCGCCCTTTGCGCCGGTGGGCACGATGACGGCGTTCTTGACGGTTTGTGCCTTCACCAGGCCCAGGACCTCCGTGCGGAAGTCCTCGCGGCGGTCCGACCAGCGGAGCCCGCCGCGGGCGACCTTGCCGAAGCGGAGGTGGACGCCCTCCACGCGGGGTGCGTATACCCAGATTTCGAACATTGGCCGGGGGAAGGGCAGCCCGTCGATCCGGGAGGGATCGAGCTTAAAGCTCAGGTGCCGCTTGTCCTGGTAGTAGTTGGTCCGCAGCGTGGCTTCGATCAGGTTGGCGAACGTGCGCAGGACCCTGTCGGCGTCGAGCGTGGCCACCTTCTCAATGGAGGCAGCGAGCTCCTGCCGCACGGTCTCCTGGGCTTCCAGCCGCTCGGCGTCGTTGAGCTCCGGGTCAAAGCGCGCGGCAAACAGCGCACTTAGGCCCCTGGCGACGTCAGCGTTGGCCAGCAGGGTGTCCGCCATGAAGCCGAAGGAGTTGCTGTTGCCCATCTGCCGCATGTACCGGGCGTACGCGCGGAGCACGGTGACCTGCCGCCAGTGCATGCCCTCGCGCAGGACCAGCCGGTCAAACGCATCGGACTCGGCGGCGCCTGTCACGGCGGCACCAAAGGAATCGGCCAGCAGCTCCCCGGTGGACACGGGATCCACACCGGCCGGGTACTTCAGCCCCAGGTCGTAGAGGAAAAAGTCACGGCGGTCCGCGGTTTCGATCTCGAACGGGCGCTCGTCGAGCACCTCAAGCCCCAGGTTGTGGAAGTAGGGCAGGATCTGGCTCAGACTCTTGGGCTCAAGCATATAGAGCTTGACGCGGGCGTCCTCTTCGAGCGTCGCCCCTGCCCCTTCGGGAAGGTAGACGTGCACACCGGGCCGTTCCTGGCGGGCCCCCACCGCACGTTCCGCGGCCGCACCGTATCTTTCGAAGCGGGCGATGTCCTCGAGGGCGTCCTCCACCTCGTAGTCCACCCGGTAGCCCGCGGGGAAGGCTTCAGCCCAGATGGCGGCGAGCTCCTTGGCTTCCTCGGCGTCCCGGCCCTCGCGCAGGACCTCGGCAATCCCTTCGCTCCAGGAGCGGGCCGCGCGGACCAGCCGCTTTTCAAGTTCCGCGGTGTTCACGTGGCTGACGTCGGCGTTCTTGGGCAGGCGGATGCGGAAGAACAGGCGCGCGAGTGCCGATTCGGTCATGCGTGCCTCATAGTCGATGGACACGGCCTGGAAGGTTTCGCGCAGTTCCTGCTCAATGCGGAGCCGGACGTTGGTGGTGTACCGGTCGCGCGGAAGGTAGACGACGGCGGACATGAACCGTCCGTAGATGTCCGGCCTCAGGAACAGCCGCGTCCTGCGGCGTTCCTGCAGTTTTTGGATGCCCAGGGCGGTTGCTGCCAGGTCCGGGACTTCAATCTGGAAAAGTTCGTCACGGGGGTAGGTTTCCAGGATTCCCAGCAGGTCCTTGCCGGAGTGGGAGTCAGGCGGGAAGCCGGCACTGCGCAGGACGGCATCGACTTTCTCGCGGACAATCGGGATGTTCCGGACCGAGCCGGTGTAGGCGCTGGTGGCAAAGAGTCCGATGAAGCGCCGTTCGCCGTTGACGTTGCCCGCGGCGTCAAAGCTCTTGACCCCGATGTAGTCCAGGTACGCGGAGCGGTGGACGGTAGAGCGGGAGTTGGCCTTGGTGATGACGAGTGCCCGCTTTTCCCGGGCCTTCTTCCGCCCGGTGTCGGTGAGGTGCTGGATGTGCGGCGAGTCTGCAGCCGCCCGCAGAAGCCCCAGCCCGCTGTCCTCGCGCAGTTCAAGGACGTCCTCGCCCTCCACATTGATGAGGTCGTACTCCCTGTACCCCAGGAAGGTGAAGTTGCCGTCGTCCAGCCAGCGGAGCAGGTCCTTCGCCTGCCGCAGCTCCGCGATCTGTGCCGGGTTTGCCACCTGGTCCAGGCTTTCGGAGATCTGCCGCGCCTTCTGGCGCATTTTGGGCCAGTCCTCCACGGCAGCCCGGACATCATTAAGGACCCGGTTCAGGCCCTCCAGCAAGGACGCCTTGGTTTCGTCGGACACGCGGTTGATTTCGACGGCGATCCAGGACTCCATGTGCGAGGCATTTTCACCCTGCGCGATGAGGTGGGACAGGCTGGGCATTGCTGCCGTGTCACCGCTGGAGATTCCGATGTGGGACGGGACCCTGTTCACTTGACCAGGTTTCCGTTGTCCCTGTCGCGGGTGGCGACAATCAGGGGGTGGACCACCAGCTTGATGGCGGCGTGCTGGCGGACGAGCTCGGCATTGACCGAGTCGACCAGGAACGGCATGTCGTCCGTGACCACGAAGACAACACTGCTGTCTTCCTCGTCAATAATGGCGGTTTTCGCCTGGCCGGGCCGCCGCACAGCCGCAACCTCACGGTGGTTCTCTGCCCGGGCAACGAGTACTTCGCGGGGATAGCTCCGCGCGTCCTCCTCGGCCAGATGCTGGTAGTAGTCCCAATGAAGCCTTCCGCGCCTTCAATGGAAAGGGGCTGATCCTCCACGCTGGATCCCGACGACATCGACACACGCCTCCATCACAAGTTTTTGCCGCTCCATTGCAGCTCTTATGGCGAGCCTAGTCCTTTGCCCGACGCCTTGCTGTGGAAGAAAAGACAGAGGATTGAGATTTTTGCTGGTCAGGTGCACAAGCGAGCCTCCGCACAGCGCGGCGCAGCATCGACTCGGGTGCTGCCTCAAGCAGCAGTGACCCTGACAGCAGGGCTGCATCAGCAGCTGCCGCATCATAGGGAAGGAACTCGTTGAGGGCGAACGCCGGACCGAACCTTTCCCATGCTTCCCGCAGCTGCCGTTCGGGATTCCTGCCCACGGACGAGGCACGTACCTTGTTCATCACCACAACGGGAGAGGCCTGCGGCACTGCGGCCTCAAGTTCTGCAAGCCCACGCACGAGGCGCGGCACTCCTACGGGATCGGCGGCGCCGACGGCGTAAATTGTGTCGGCCAGCTCCAGCGGACGCAGCGTGGCGGCATTTCGGCGCGGGGCCAAAGTGTCGAAGCTGAGCTCCTCATCTGCTTCGAGGCAAAAACCGGTATCAACAATCACGACGTCGGCATTCCGGCGCGCCCGCTCCAGGACCAGCGCAAGGGCGGGCGCCCGAAGCTCGGTCCACCGGTCCGCGCGGGTAATGCCGGTCAACACCCTGAACGTCCCGGAAACAGTGGCAACCGGGGTGGCAATCCGTTCAAGGGCAGCATCATCCAGCCTCCCCTGGTCAGCCAGCCTGCAGGCCTGCGCCAGGCCTGCCGATTCATCCAGCAGACCCAGCACGGCGGCAATGCTTGCGCCATAACTGTCGGCATCAATGAGGAGAACCTGCTGCCCGTCCGCGGCCAGTTCGCCGGCGATGTTCGCCGCGAGGGTGGTGCGCCCCGGAGACCCTGCCGGACCCCACACGGCAATAACGCGTCCGGCCCCGGGGACGTCGGGAGAAGTTGCGGGTGTGTCCGCCAGCTTCGCTTGAAGGGCTGCACCGGTGTCCGCCAGGGAGGATCCCCGGCCTGTTGATCCCCGGCCGCCAGCTGTTAGTTGCTCCACTGCCTCCGAGATCCGTTGGGACAACTCAGCTGATTCAACCGCGGACAATGCACAGGAGACGCCGATCTTTCGCAGCCTTGCGGCTTCTTCGGCATTGTCCGTCAGCGCAATGATGGCGACTCCCACGGCTTCAAGCCTGTCCACGAGCGAAGCCGTCAATCCCTCGCTGCCATCCGCAACTACGGCCGCCCGCGCCATTCCGCTTTGGCATGCGGCCAGCAGTTCCGCGAGCTCCGCGCATCTTCTGACAACCGTGACAGGCCCGTGCAGCCGTTCAAGTCCGCCCACCAGATCCTCCCGGCTCTGGCCTACGGTGACCACCGGGATGCTCATCGCGTTCCGCCGCCCGGATTCCAGACAACCGAGATCTTCGCGTCGTTGGCCTGTGCGCCGAGCAGAGCCGGCATCTGGCCGTCCTCCACGAGGACCATGAGCACGGTTGTTTTAGTGGAGCCGAGGGCAGAAGAACCTTCTGCCACCTCAGCAATCTCAGCTCCGGGAAGAAGGAGCTTTGGCTCGCTGAAGCCGTTCTTCGCATCAGGCTGGGCAACCCACACGTCAACCCTTGCACCTGCCACAGCCTGCGACGGCAGGGTCCCCTCGACGCTGATGGCCACCGGTTTGCGGTCAAGGTCATCTACTTCACCCAGGCTTGCCCGGGGAACCAACTGGTCCTTGCCGATCCGCTGCACGGCCACCATCCCCTCCGGCAAACCGGATTCGACGGGGATGTAGTGCTGCTCGGTTTCACCCAGCCGGACCTTGGCCCGGACAACGTTTTCGGGGGTGAGCTGCTCTCCCACGGCGATGCCGTCACGGGCTGCGTAAACCTCCGTCGTCCGGTCCGCACCGTTGACCAGGAAGACCACGCCTGCCACGGACACGAGGACCAGCAGTATGCCCACCAGCAGGCGGGGATCTTTCCAGGAGGGGCGCCTCAGGCGCGCAGCCGTGGCCGTGGCCGTCGATTCTGGAACCATGCCGCTTCTCCCCCTGGTAGCGCCGGCACCCCCGTTGCGGCCGGACACCTCATTGTTGCGGCAAGGGCTGCCAAACGAAAGTCATTGGCGCAAACAATGCCAATCTGTGGATAACGGACGCAAAGTGAGCCAAGTGATGGCAAAATGGAGGCATGCCCAGGTTCCTGACGCTCGCGGATGTCGCTGAGCAGCTCCAGATCAATTCGCCTGCCGCGTACGCACTGGTGCGAAGCGGAGAACTGAAGGCTATCCAGGTGGGCGGCCGGGGCCAATGGCGCGTCGAAGAGAAAATGCTCGAGCAGTACATCGAGGAGCGCTACGCCGAGGCCAGCCGCATGATCCAGGAGTCCAAGTCCCGGTCTGTCTAACAGGCACGCGCAACCACAGGCCTTCCGGCCGGGCCTGTCACGTGTCCCGCACAAGGGGCGACCTGATGGCTGCCAGCGCCGCGAACGGAATGCTCGAAACGCCCGTGACGTGAACGCTTCGCCGCGGTTCCCCGGGAACCACTGCCGCGAGGTCGAAGTAGTCCCTTCCCACCCTGTCAATGACCCCTTCCAGGCGGACGGGGCCGGCGCCGTACCCCAAGGTAACGGTAAGAACCGCCCGGTCCCTCGCGAGGGCACGCAAAGAGTGCGCGAGACCTAACCCGCGGCGCACCTTCGACGGCTCTGAACGCGAGAACCTGCCCAGGCCAACATATCGGGCCGCCGCGGCGTAGGGAACCAGGATCTGGTGTGGATCGTCATGGAGCACCAGGGCGTCCGCTCCGGCGTGCGCCAGTGTGCCGTGCAGCGTTTCCCCGCCGGACAGGTGCACAGTGACCAGGCAGCCGAGTGCCGATCGCAATCTGTCGGCCAGCCCTAGCTCCACCTCCTCCACCTTGGCGCGTTCATTGACCTCGGCGTCGAGTGACAGCCGGTCCGATTCCGCCATCTGGCTTTCCATGTCATTGAAGAGTGCATCCCAGCGCATCCGGCCAGAGTAGGGCCGCATCCCCGGCCGGTCAACAAAACAATTTCCATGCTCCAGCGTCTGGACAAACACGCAAATATGCGAGCAAACTGATTCAGTCAGCATCAAAACGCATCAAAGTGCATTAAAGGGGACTTAGATGGGACGACCGGGCACCACCCTCGGCGCGGACGCTGTGATGGCCGCCACCCTGCTGCTCCTGGGCGGGCTGCTTCTCGCCATCGGAGCGGGACTTCTCGGCCAATGGCAGGAATCCATAGCACGGAACCATCAGTTCACTCTGGACCAGATTCTGGGGGCGGGCGCAGCAGCCTTCGGTACTGTCCTCCTCCTCTGGTGGTTCGCTTCCCTCGCCTGTGCGACAGCCAGTGTGATGTTTGAGAGACGTGGCAGGGGGCGTGCCGCAGCAGCGGCAGGCAGGATGTCTCCGGCTTTTATGCGGCGGCTGGTCATTGCCACAGTGTCGTTCCAGCTCTTGTCGGGCGCTGCTGCCAACGCGGCAGTACCGGGGCCTGAATGCTTACCCACAAGCCAAGGTCAGGAAAGCACCTCATCTGCCGCCGGGAAAGACTCCCTGGCTCAGCCACAAGCCGCCCGACCCTCTGCTGCAAAGGCCTCTAAGGCCCCTTCCAGCCCCGCTCCCCCGTCAACGGTTGAACCCGGGTGGCAGCCGCGGGAACCCGTCGTCGAACCTGGGCCGCTGGCCGCGTCCCCCGTGCGGGGCGGGTTCTCCTCACGCGCAACGGGTTGGCCTGCCGGAGGCGTCACCGTCCTTGCCGGCGACAGTCTGTGGACGATTGTGGCGAATCATCTGGGGCACGGGGCGTCGGACGTGGACATAGCCCTCGAATGGCCGCGCTGGTACGAAGCCAACAAGGAACTCATTGGCCAGAACCCGGATGTCCTTCTGCCGGGACAGATCCTGCTGCCGCCGGCACCTGCGTAACCAGCCGTCACCCTGCAGGAACGCGGCCCGGCGGCACCAGAGGCACGAATCCAAAAAACGAAACCAATACCAAAGGGGAACCCATGTCTGCCGTCACGCCAATCCGTGCCGTCCAGGGACCAACAGCCAGCAAACCGGGAACAGGACGCGCCCCCAGAACAGCGGGAGCTCAGATGGACCACGGCCGCAGCAGGACGCCGCGGCCTCCCAATGCACCGGAGCTTCGGGCGGTGGACGAAACAGCAGAGGTACGGGCCATAGCCCGTGGCACAGTCCAGGCCGCGATGGAAGTACTGGCGGGGATCCGGCCCGTCCACCAACTGGCCCGTCGGCTGGATCCGCGATGCCTGGGAAATCTGCAGCATCGGGCTTCCCTCATCAGGCGGGAGATAACCCGCACCGGAAACCCCGCGCTGGCCCGCCTCCACCGGAATTCCATCGTCCGCTCGGTCCGCGTCTGCGAAGTCGCCGAAGGTGTTTTCGAAGCAAGCGCGGTGGTGGTGGATGACGTCCGTGCCCGCGCCGTCGCCGTCCGGCTGGAGCGCAGCAAGCAAGTGTGGAGGGTGACCGAACTTGTCATCGGCTGATGCGCAGACAAGAGGCAGGTCCGGAACTTGCGGACCTGCCTCCTGTGCTGCGTGCCATCCGGCAGCGCTACATCAACAATTGCTGGTTCAGCGGCGCTTCTTCTTGCCCGTGGAACGCCGGGCCGCATCCTGTGCCGCTGCCTTGGCGGGATTTCCGGAACGGCCGGACGAGCGGGTCTCGACGCGGGTCTGGGTTCCGCCGCTTTCGCTCGGTGCCGTGTACTGCAGCTGCGCAGGCTTTTCCGGCGCTTCCAGGCCGGCCGCTTTCACCTGAGGCTCGACGTGCTCGGTATGGCCGCCGGCCGCGTCCGGCACCACGACGTCCTGGGCTGGGGTGACTTCCACTTCCAGGTTGAACAGGAACCCCACGCTTTCCTCGCGGATGGCCTCCATCATGCTCTGGAACAGGACAAAACCTTCACGCTGGTACTCAACGAGCGGGTCGCGCTGCGCCATGGCGCGCAGGCCGATGCCTTCCTTGAGGTAATCCATCTCGTAGAGGTGTTCCTGCCACTTGCGCCCGATGACGGACAGGACCACGCGGCGCTCCAGCTCCCGCATGCTCTCGGAGCCGAGGGCTTCCTCCCGCTCCTGGTACACCAGGCGGGCGTCGGACAGCAGCTCTTCCTTCAGCATCTCGACAGTGACCCTTGACTTGCCACCGGCCTCTTCGATGATGTCCTCGGCAGTGACGGTGACAGGGTAGAGCGTCTTCAGGTTGGTCCAGAGCTGCTGGAAGTCCCAGTCGTCGCCGTTCCCTTCTGCCGTTGCGTCGTTGATCAGGGCCGTGATGGTGTCCTCGACGAAGAACTGCACCTTCTCGTGCAGGTCGTCGCCTTCCAGGATGCGGCGTCGGTCGCTGTAGATGGCCTCGCGCTGGCGGTTCAGGACGTCGTCGTACTTCAGCACGTTCTTGCGCTGCTCGGCGTTGCGGCCTTCCACCTGTCCCTGGGCAGAGGCGATGGCGCGCGAGACAAGCTTGGATTCGAGCGCGACGTCGTCCGGTACCGAGCTGTTCATGAGGCGTTCGGCAGCACCGGAGTTGAACAGCCGCATCAGGTCATCCGTCAGGGACAGGTAGAAGCGGGACTCGCCCGGGTCTCCCTGGCGGCCGGACCGGCCGCGGAGCTGGTTGTCGATGCGGCGGGACTCGTGCCGCTCCGTGCCCAGGACGTAGAGGCCGCCGAGGTTCAGCACTTCCTCATGTTCGTCCTTGACCGACTGCTTGGCTGATTCGAGGGCGTCAGGCCACGCGGACTCGTACTCCTCCGAATTTTCCTCCGGGTCCAGACCCCGCTTTGCGAGTTCTGCAACGGCGGTGAATTCTGCGTTGCCGCCCAGCATGATGTCCGTACCGCGGCCTGCCATGTTGGTAGCCACGGTGACGGCGCCCTTGCGGCCGGCCTGGGCAACGATGGCAGCCTCGCGGGCATGGTTCTTGGCGTTGAGGACCTCGTGCCGGATGCCTTCCTTGGCAAGGAGCCGGGACAGGTATTCGCTCTTTTCGACGCTGGTGGTGCCCACCAGGACGGGCTGGCCCTTTTCGTGGCGTTCGGCGATGTCACGCACCACGGCGTCGAACTTGACGGTCTCGTTCTTGAAGACCAGGTCCGGCTGGTCGATGCGCTGCATATCCCGGTTCGTGGGAATGGGCACGACGCCGAGCTTGTAGGTGCTCATGAACTCGGCGGCCTCGGTTTCCGCGGTACCGGTCATGCCGGAAAGCTTGGCGTACATGCGGAAGTAGTTCTGCAGGGTCACGGTGGCCAGCGTCTGGTTCTCGGCCTTGATCTCGACGCCTTCCTTGGCCTCGATCGCCTGGTGCATGCCCTCGTTGTAGCGGCGCCCGGCCAGGATGCGGCCCGTGTGCTCATCAACGATCAGGACCTCGCCGTCGAGGATGACGTAGTCCTTGTCCCGCTTGAACAGTTCCTTCGCCTTAATGGCGTTGTTGAGGAAACCAATCAGCGGAGTGTTTGCCGATTCGTAGAGGTTGGAAATACCGAGGTAGTCCTCGACTTTCTCGATGCCGCTCTCCAGCACGCCGACGGTCCGCTTTTTCTCATCGACCTCGTAGTCCTTCTCGGGCTGGAGCCGGAGAACAACCTTTGCGAACTCGCTGTACCACCGGTTGGTGTCGCCCTGGGCAGGGCCGGAGATGATCAGTGGCGTACGTGCTTCGTCAATCAGGATGGAGTCCACCTCGTCCACGATCGCGAAGTGGTGCCCGCGCTGGACAAGTTCGTTCCGGTCCCAGGCCATGTTGTCCCGCAGGTAGTCGAACCCGAACTCATTGTTGGTGCCGTACGTGATGTCGGCTGCATACTGCTGGCGCCGCACCGAAGGATCCTGGTTGGACAGGATGCATCCGCTGGTCAGGCCCAGGAACCGGTAGACGCGGCCCATCAGGTCGGACTGGTATTCGGCCAGGTAGTCGTTCACGGTGACCACGTGAACACCCTTGCCGGCGAGGGCGTTCAGGTAGGCAGGAGCGGTTGCCACCAGGGTCTTGCCTTCACCGGTCTTCATTTCGGCGATGTTGCCAAGGTGCAGGGCGGCGCCACCCATCAGCTGGACGTCGAAGTGCCGCATGCCCAGGGTCCGGGACGAGGCTTCCCTGACCGCGGCGAAGGCCTCCGGAAGCAGGTCGTCCAGTTTCTCGCCGTCCTGGTGCCGTTCGCGCAGACGGTCCGTTTCCTCGCGGAGTTCAGCGTCGGTGAAGGTCTTGAACGAGTCTTCGAGTGCATTGATGGAGTCGGCATAGTTCCGCAGTTGCCGCAGGGTTTTTTTTGTCACCCGTGCGGAGTAGTTTTTCGATAAGTGATGCCACGTGAAAATGCTCCCAGTCTCATGCCGCCGAATTCTGGCGTTTTTAGTCTACGGGAGAGACCACCGGCAGACGCCGGTTTCCCTCAGAGCTGATACTCGTCTATCCGAGCGCCACGGCTTTGGCGAGGTCCGGCGCCAGGTCACCCGTGGGCTGCACCTCCACCTTCCCCAGCCCCAGCCACTGGGCCATGAGGGCCAGTTCCGCGGCGAGTTCGACGGCGGTGTCCGCCGGGGCTTCCGGCTCGGCAAAGGCGGATCTCGCCAGCAGCTTCCCGCCGGCGCGGTCGGCCTTCAGGTCCACGCGGGCGACGATCCTGTCGCGGAGGAGGAACGGAAGGACGTAGTAGCCAAACCGCCTTTTATGTTCCGGCGTGTAGATCTCGATCCTGTAGTGGAACCCGAACAATTCCTCGAGCCGGCGGCGCTCGAAGACCAGCGAGTCGAACGGGCTGAGCAGGGCGCGCCCCACGGCCCGCCGCGGCAGCACGGCTTCCACGTGCCGGTAGACGTCTCGGTTCCAGCCGGCCACTTTTACCGGCTCAAGCCTGCCCGTGCGCACCAGATGCTCAACGGACTGGGCCGTTGCCTTGACCGGCGTGCGGAAGTAGTCGGCGAAACGCCGGATGCTTCCAATACCGTGCGCCTGGGCTGCCGCCTCCGTAAGGCGGTGCAGCGCGCCTGCCGGATCCGGGTCCCCGTTCCGGTCCAGGTGGGGCAGCACTCTGGGAGTCAGTGTGTACTTGCGCTCGAACTGTTCTGTCCGTGCGGCCGCGGAGACCAGGCCCTCCTCGAACAGATGCTCCAGCACCCGCTTAACCGCATTCCAGTTCCAGCCCCAGTTCAGTTCCTGTCTTTCCTCGATATGGCCAATCCTGGCGGTCAGTTCCGAAGCAGTCAGGGGGCGGCTGTTCGCGAGGGTGTCGAGTATTTTGGCGGCAATGGCGGCTCGTTGGCCAGGATCCATCCGTCCTGCTCCAACCCAGGCGCGCCGCTGCCAGAGCAGGAGGTCATGGTAGTGCTCGGGACGTATGTAGCTCGCCTCGTGGGCCCAGTACTCCACCATGCGGCGTGGATGGACGCCGGACATCCGCTGCAGGATGGTGCGGTCGTAATTGCCGAGCCGCGAAAAGAAGGGAAGGAAATGGCTGCGTGAAAGCACATTGACGGAGTCGATCTGTACCAGCTGTATCTGGGCAAAGGTCCGGCCCACCGTCCGTGAAGTCACGGGGCCGGCGGGCCGTCCTTTGTGGAGTCCCTGCGCTGCCAAAGCGATCCGCCGTGCCTGCTCCAGGCTCAGCGGCGGCACATCAGTCCTCCCCGGTGGCTGCGGCCACCCTAGGCGTTGGCTGCAGCGTCATCCGAGCGGTAGGCAAGGATTTTCTCCTCGATAACCGTGTCCCCGGGCTCGCATTCGTGGTCAAGCGTGATGACACCGTACGTCCAGCCGCGGCGCCGGTAGACCACCGACGGCGTGTTGGTTGCCTTGTCCACGAAGAGGTAGAAATCGTGGCCCACAAGCTCCATATTGTCGACGGCGTCATCCAGCGAAAGGGATGCGGCCGGAAAGACCTTGCGGCGGATCAGCACGGGGGAATCGCCGGCCGGGATGTCGTTGTCCACGTCATACGGGGACTTGTCAGCAGGGGCTGCCGCGGCGTCATTCCGGTGGCTCGCCTCGACATAAAGCGGTTCATGGGCACTGGCAGGTTCGAGTGTGGCGGTCGCTTCACGGACGGCCTTCGGAGTGTGCCGCCCGTGGTGGACCTTCTTGCGGTCCTTGGCGCGGCGGAGACGCTCAAGCAGTTTGTTGTAAGCAAGATCGAACGCTGCGAACTTGTCGGCGGCACTGGCTTCGGCACGGATCACAGGTCCACGGCCCAACACTGTCACCTCAACGGTCAGCTGGTCGCCGGTCTGCCGGGCGTTCGTCTCCTTGGAGACCTTGGCATCGACGCGCTGGACTTTGTCTCCAAGCGACTCGATCTTTGAGATCTTCTCCCGGCATATTCGCGGAACCGGTCTGAAACTGTCAGATTTCGTCCGCTGATCATAAACTCCATGGTGCCCTCCAAATGACTTCGGTGACACGACGGCGGCACTTCGCTGGGCCGAGCTGTTTGACAGTCAAGCCCCTCTCCGAGCCGCCATCGACAGGTACATTCTGTTCTTGGTACCCACCACCGACGTTAGTTCATAGCCATCCGTTATTCATCCTTTCCCGGTTTATTTTTTTCTAAGTCATGGTTGCTTCCGCGGCACCGGAGGCATCCGCCCCGGCGGCACCTGCGTCGGGCGGGCGTGTCGCAGCCAGGACCACCGCGCCGGTGACGATGGCCCCCGCCTGGTGCAAGGCCCGGGCCGCTTCGGCGAGGGTGGCACCGGTGGTGAGGACGTCGTCGACGATGATGCAGCGGCGTCCGGCAATCCGTGCCCGGGCGCGGCGGCAGACCTTCATAGAGCCCCGAACACGCTTGGCCCGGGCCCCGCGGCCGAGCCCCTTCTGCCCTCCGGCCAGCCGGAGTCCCGCCCTGCCTGCCTTGCCGAGGACGTCCGCCACAGGGACTCCCGGCGTCGCCCGCGCCACCTCTGCCAGGAGCAGGTGGACGGGGCTGAAACCCCTCTTCAGGTAGGCCGCGGAACTGGTTGGGACGGGGACAAGACATACCGCCCGATCTTCCCCCGCCGCCGCCAGGACAGCACGGGCCAGTGCCCGGCCAAGGCTGCTCCTGAGCTGACGTTGGCCGTGCCGTTTGAACGAGAGGAGCGCCTGCGCAAGCTCCTCCCGGTAAACGCCGGCGGCTACGACGGGCAGCAGCACCCTGCCGCCAATGTCCATCAGCGCAGGCGCCCCGGTCTCCGCGCGGAACGGATCCCTGGTCAGGCGTCTGAGGTGGCGGTCGCAGGCGGCGCAGAGTTCAAAGTCTTCAGCGCCGCAGCACACGCAATCCACCGGAACGGCCAATGCCAGGAGGTCGGCGGCGGCGCCGGACAGCTCATCCCCAAGGCGGAGCAGCCGGCTGCCGCGCCTTGACCGGTGCCGGGCTGACCGCGGCGGCGGGGAAAGAGATCCGGATCAGCCCGGGGCCGGCGGCCGGGAGGAGGCAGCAGCGCTGGACGGGTCATGGCTCCACGTTCCACGCCGCGGGCATCGAAGGACAATGCTCCGTCGTCGCATGTGGACAATGCCGGTGGAGCGGCGGCAGGATGCGCCGCAGCTCCTGCCTGTCAGCCGGGGAACGACGGGTCGATAGGGCCCTTGATCTGCGGTGACCAGCCGTTGCCCAGCCGCTGGAAAATACCCTCGGCTGACTGCCCGTAGACCTCCTCGGCGCCATTTCCCGCGCTGAGTGCCACAAGCCCGGGCCACGGAGCCAGCTGCTGCGGCTGGCCGGACGTGAGGGACAGCAGTTCCGGGGTGACGTTGGACGCCGCCGCCCCCTTCATTACCGCCACCGTTGTGTCACTGACCCACGCCCCCTGGTCAGGGTTGCTGTCGGTGGCGAGGGTGACCGGTGCCGTCAGTTCCCGGGGTGTTCCGTCACCGCCACGGATGATGCCTGCCACCTGCACCCGCGTCCTGCCGTTCTGTTCGGAGATGACCAGGGCCCGGACCCCCTCCCGCGAGATCCGGAGTTCCTTGACGGTCCGCCCGGCGAGCCAGGCGGGCGCCAGCGTGACCGCGGGGACGGACGCCCCCTCGGCCACCCCGCCGGGGCGGTAGGCAACCACTTCAGTGGCGCCGTTCCCTCCCGGCCCGGCGGTCCACACCCAGTCGTTGAGGTCGAAGGAGGGGCGGCTCAGCGTGCTTCGGGTGGTAAGGGACCGTGCCGGCTGGCCCGGGTTGATGCCGTAGAGGGTGGTCCTGCCGTCGTTGAGGAACGCTGCTGTCTGCGATACCGGGGATTCGGCCGGGAACCGCGGATTCAGGGCGGAGACCGGCTGCATGTCCGGCAGCGGGGAGACCCTGTTGTTCTCGTACCTCACCAGTTCGTTGCCGCTGATGGCGATCTGGCGCGACGGCACGCTCTTGTCCTGCACCGGCGGCAGCACGGACCCGTCATCCTCCACCCGGACCAGGTCCTGGTTCGCCCGCAGTTCCACATTGACCACATCGGGCTGGCTGCGGAACGTCAGCGTCAGCTGCATCTGCATGCGGAGCCGGTCCGCCGGCGAAGTCTCCATCAGTTCCTTGGCCGTCAGGTCAACCTGCGCTGCCCCGGACACCACCGGGACGGATTCGCGGGCCAGCTTGATGCCGGAGGGGAAGGCACTGGCTACCGCGCCCCGCAGGTACGGGGCGGGCCCGGCAAGCAGGGCACTGGTCATCGACTTCACCGTCTTGTTCCTGATGAACCAGCGCACATCCGGGACAGCAAAGGTGAAAGTGGGATCGTAGAAGTAGATGGGATACGCGCCGTAGATCACCTTGAAGGTCTCCTCGGCGATGGCAGTGCCGTCGGGAATTGCCGAGATGCGCCACTCACCGTCCACCTGGGTGACGGTCACGGGGATCTTCTCCACTGTTCCTTCGGGTGATTGCGTGGCGATCCCGTCCGCGTCGATTGTGTAGGCGACGTCGAGCTCATAGTTGTAGACGTTTTCGGTGTCTGTAGCCACCACCCGGGCATCCCGGTAGACGAGCGCACGCTGGTCCGGCTTCCAGGACACGGAGGAAGCCTGCGTCAGGTATTGGCGGGCGACGGCGTAGTCGTCCTCATAGCCGCTTCCGGCCCGGTAGAAGTAGTCGATGATCGTCTCGGGCGAGGCGCCCGGCTGCGGTGCTGCCGGGAGGAAGACGGGCGCGCTGAGGTTGCCCGCGCTACCCTCGCTGCTCTTCCCCACGGGCCCCGAAGTGGGGATCCGCGCACAACCGGCGAGGACGAACACGAGGGCCAGCAGGAACGCGGCGCCCTTCACCAGGCGCAGGCGGCGGGGCATCATGGAGTTTCCTTCGACGTCGGCACCGGGGCCAGGCGTGCTGCGCCGGTTTCGAGGACCAGCATGTTGCGGTTGTCCGCTTCCCTCGGGATGTTGCGCGGTTCGCCCGGTGCCATGACGTCGTCGGGTTCAAGCTGGACGGGCGACGTATCGATGTCTTCCCCTGGTGGAGCGGCAGCGTGAGCCGGAAGTTGGCGCCGGAGCCTTTCCTGCCCAGGCCTGCAGCCAGCCGTTATGCAGTTTGGTGTCCTCCATGGCGATCGACAGGCCCAATCCGCTGCCGCCGGTGGTGCGGGCGCGGGCAGGGTCGGCACGCCAGAACCTGTCGAAGACGCGGGCAGCCTCGGAAGGCTCCATGCCGATGCCGCGGTCACGGACGGCAATTCCGACGGCGGCCTGGTTGGCTGCGACGGTGACGGTGACGGGTTTCCCCTCACCGTGTTCAACGGCATTGAGGATCAGGTTCCGCAGGATCCTGTCGATACGACGCGCGTCCATCTCCACGATGATGGGCTGGGCGGGTGCGCTGAGGACAATTTCGGAACCGTACTCCGCCGCCACGGGCGCAGCCCCTTCGATGACATGCGCAACAACCTGCAGGATGTCCTCCGGCTCAGCATCCAGGACGGCCACGCCGGCGTCGAAGCGCGAGATCTCCAGCAGGTCCGACAGCAGGGACTGGAAGCGCTCCACCTGGTTGTAGAGCAGTTCCGCCGACCGCTTATTAATGGGGTCGAAATCGTCGCGGGCGTCGTACAGGACCTCGGCTGCCATCCGAACGGTTGTCAGCGGTGTCCGGAGCTCGTGCGAGACGTCGGAGACGAAGCGCTGCTGCATCTGGGACAGGGTGGCCAGCTGGGTGATCTGTTCCTGGAGGCTGGCAGCCATGTGGTTAAGGAAGCACCAAGGCGCGCCACCTCGTCCTCGCCGCGGACCACCATGCGTTCCTGCAACTGCCCGGCGGCTAGTTTTTCGGACACCATGGCGGCATGGCTGACCGGGCTGACCACGTTGCGGGTGACGTACCAGGCCACGGCGCCGATCAGCAGCACCAGCACCGCGCCGCCGGCCCAGAGCACGCGCTGGATCTCATCCAGGGTCTGCTGGGCGGTGTTCAGGTCATAGATCAGGTACAGCTCGTACACGGTGCCGTTAAATGTCACCTTGTTGCCGACGGCAATGCCGGGCCTGTCCTCGGTGCCCACGGGAATGACAGTGGATGCCCAGTACTGGTCCTTCCCGGATTCCTGGACTGCCTTCCGCAGTTCGGGCGGGATGACGCTCACCGTCAACTGGTCCGACGCGCGCGACTCAACCCACCGGTTCCTGGGCTTGGTCTGCTCGGGCATCGCCTCGAACACGTAGCGGCGCTGGATGACGGAACCCCTGCCTTCCACGGCGTTCAGGGTGTCATAGACCAGGGTGATGACGCTGGACTGGTCGGTGACCTGGGCGCCGTCGAACGTGTCCTGGACCTGCTTGACGTTGTAGCGGGTCTCCGACTCCGCCTGTGTCAGTCGCTCCTGGAACAGGTTGTTGGCGATCTGGTGGGAGAGGTATGCCCCCACCGCCGCGAAGGAGGTCACGGCCAGGAGGAGCGTGGTGAGGACGGTGCGGAACTGAAGGGACCGGCGCCACCGGCGCTGGAGGGCGCGGCCGATGTGGCGCAGTGCGGGAAGGAAGCGGCGGAAGCCCGTCCCGACGAGCCGCGCCACGCGAAGACTGACAATCAGGGCCCGGCGCTGCCAGATCCGCCCCCGGAAGGCCAGTTCGCGGAATCCGGGGGTCAGGGACTCTGTATGTTCCGGGGCCGGGTGCTGCCCGTCTGCCCCTGAACGCCTGGGGGGGCCTCCGGATGAGTGGGGCGCGGGCGGCGTTTCGCCGGCTTTGCGTCCCTCACCGGAAGCAGCGGGGTCAGGCCCCTGCTTTGTAGCCGACACCACGCACCGTCATTACAACTTCCGGGGCCTCCGGGTCGCGTTCAATCTTGGACCGCAGGCGCTGGACATGGACGTTGACCAGGCGCGTGTCCGCAGCATGACGGTAGCCCCAGACCTGTTCGAGCAGCAGTTCGCGGGTGAACACCTGCCACGGTTTGCGGGCCAGTGCCACCAGGAGGTCGAATTCGAGCGGCGTGAGCGAGATCCGTTCGTTGCCCCGGCTGACGGTGTGGCCTGCGACGTCTATGGTGATGTCGGCGATCCGCAGGGTTTCCGGTGCTTTCTGGTCGCCGGGACGGAGGCGTGCCCTGACGCGCGCCACCAGTTCGGCGGGCTTGAACGGCTTGGGCACGTAGTCGTCAGCGCCGGATTCCAGGCCGCGGACGACGTCGGATGTGTCCGACTTGGCGGTCAGCATGACGATGGGCACGTCCGATTCGGCACGGATCTGCCGGCAGACCTCGATGCCGTCCACGCCCGGAAGCATGAGGTCCAGCAGTACAAGGTCCGGCCTGGATGACCGGAATACGTCCAGCGCCTGGGCGCCGTCGGCGCAGAAGACCGGCTCAAAGCCGTCATTGCGGAGAACAATTCCAATCATTTCGGCCAGCGCTTCGTCATCATCAACCACCAGAATGCGTGCCTTCATAGTTATATATTCCCTTATCAGGCAGTCTTTGTCCTGTTCAGCGGCCCCCGGCATGGCGGAACGCTAGGACGGCCGACGCCGGAACTATAGGCTGGGGGCATGCCGGACCTTCCCGGCGCCCTCCGCGCAGTGCGCCGGGCGCGGCGGGCAGCCGACGGCCTGGTACGGGGGAAGGAACAGGGTGTCACCACAGGATTCAGGCCCACAGTGGCCCTCTGATGCGCCGTGGCCGGGGCAGCAACCTTGGCCGGGACAAAGCCGCCAGGTTCGCAGTGGCCCGGCCAGCAACAGCCTCCCGGGCAGCAGCCCTGGGGACCGCCGGACTGGCAGCAGCCTGCCGGCCAGCAGCCACCGTGGGGACCGCCGCCCGCACCCGGCTCCCCCTACGCCGGGGCTCCGCAGCCGGGAATGCAGAACGGCGGCCCCTACGGCCAGCCCCGCTACATGGCACCGCCCAAGCCCGGCATCGTCCCGCTCCGCCCCCTGATGTTCGGGGAGATCATGGACGGCTCCTTCCAGGCCATCCGGCGGAATCCGAAAGCCATGCTGGGGGCCGCCGTGCTTGCCCAGTCCCTGACAGCCATCCTTGCGGCCGTCATCACCGCCGTCACCGCCACCTCCATGGGATCCATCGAAGCCTGGGCGGAGAGTGCCAGCCCGGCGGAAGCGGCGTCACTGGGCATCGGTTTCTTTTCCGCCTTCCTCGTGGTCGGCCTGCTCACGCTGCTGATTTCCGCAGTTCTCCAGGGTGCGATGGTGGTCCCGGTGGCGCGCGCCATCCTGAACCGGCGGACAGGGTTCCGCCAGATGTGGGCACTCTCCCGGTCGCGGGCCGGGGCGCTGGTCCGCCTGGCGCTGCTGCTGGTGGCCGCCGGGATCCTGGCTTTCGGTCTCCTCGCGGCGCTTGCGGTAGCCCTGGTGTCCAGCATGGAAGGAACCGGGGCGCTCCTGCTCATTCCGCTTGTCCTTGCTTTTATCGCGCTGTTCATCTGGATCGCCGTCAAACTGATGGTGGCTCCCGCCGCAGTCGTGATTGAGGAACTGGGAGCCTTGGCCGGGCTCCGGCGGTCCTGGGAGCTGACCCGCGCCAACTGGTGGCGGATCCTCGGCATCACGCTGGTGGTCAGCATTTTGGTGGGGGTCATCAGCCAGGTGGTGATGATCCCGGTCAGCCTTCTGGCAGGTTTCCTCACCACATTCACCGATCCACTTGGCGGGGGCGGCGACGCGGCAGCCACCGCCGTGGCACTCGGCGTGGTTACTGCTGTCCTCGGCGCCCTGGTTGGCGCCCTCGGGTATGCGTTCCAGACGTCCGTGATGGCGCTGCTCTACATGGACCTGCGGATGCGGAAAGACGGCCTGGACATCAGCCTCCTGCGCCTTGCCGAATCGGGCGCCGATCCCGACGGCGTTCCGGGCCGCGGGGCTGACAACGTCCGGGGACCGGACAACGGGCCTTCCTCCGGCCCGTGGGCGCATGGCCGCTGACCCCCCCGTGCTCCCCGGGGCAGGGGAAGCCCGGCGGTGGGCTGAGGAAGAACTCGCCAAGGCGGAATACCGTGAGGCTGCACCGTCGTGGATCGAAACAGTCTGGGAGAACTTCCTTGAATGGTTTTCGTCCCTGGACGGATCCGACGCAGTCCGCCGGTCCCCTGCCGGGTCCCGTGATCGGGATCGTCATTGCCCTCGTCATCGCGGCCGCCGTGATCCTGGCCAGGCCGCGCCTGAACGCAGCGCCACGCCGGACCAGGGATGTTTTCGAGGCGGACAGCGTCCTTTCCGCCGCTGAATACAGGCAGCGCGCCGAGGCGTCGGCCGCGTCTGGTGAATGGGGGGACGCCGTCGTCGAACGCTTCCGTGCACTGGTCCGCGCGGCTGAAGACCGGACCATCCTCGAACCGCAGCCCGGGCGCACGGCGGACGAGGTGGCCCGGGAGCTGGCCGTGCCGTTCCCCAGGGAAGCAGGGCGCCTGGAGCGCGCGGCAGGCGTCTTCGACGCTGTGCGGTACGGGAACCGGCCGGCAGGCCGGGGCGACTACCAGGAGCTGGCCGGCCTGGACGCGGATCTCGAGGCGGCGAAACCGGAGTCGGCACTGCAATCCCCGGCGGCCCTCGGATGACGGACACCCTTCCCGCCGGTGTCCGCGGGGCAGCTCCTTCTCCCGCTCCCGGGCGGACACCACTGCCGTGGCTCCGCAAGCACCGTGCGTTGACGGCCCTCTGCGCGGTGGTGGCCGTCGCCCTGGGCCTGGTTGTCTGGGGCCAGCTGGCTCCCCGGGGTGACGCCGTTCCGCTGTCCCCCGGCAACGCAGGTCCGGACGGCGCACGGGCCGTCACCCAGATCCTGGGGCGCCACGGAGTGGACGTGCACACAGCCGGAACGTTCGAGGGGGCGATGGCCGCGCTGGGGGAAGTTCCGCAGCAACCCTCCTGCTGTATGACCGCAACGGGATCCTCGACGAACCCCGGCTCCGTGATCTGGCGGCCGCCGCCGGGGAGGTTGTAGTGGTCACGCCGCGGCTGGAAACACTCACCGCACTGGGCAGCGGTATCAGGCAGGCGGGAGTGGTACCCGACGATGCTCCCCCGCTGGCGCCCGGCTGTCCGCTCCCGGACGCCCTGGCCGCGGGGGAGATCTCGGGCAGCCAGGGATTCGTGTACGACGGCGGGGTGTCCTGTTACCGGCCTGCCGGTAGTGCCGCCGGGCTGCTGGCTGTCAGCGGCGACGGGCAGCTGACGGTGTTGGGCAGCACGGTGGTCCTGGGCAATGAGCAGCTGGATGAGCGGGGCCATGCTGCCCTTGCGCTCCGTACCCTGGGCAAGTCTCCGGACCTGGTCTGGTACCTGCCGTCACTGGAGGATGTGGCCGCGTCCGGGTCAGGCCAGACCCTGGACGAGCTCGCACCGGAGTGGGTCCGTTTCCTGGGCCCGTGGCTGCTGGTGGTTGCCCTGGCCGCGATCGCGTGGCGCGGCCGGCGGCTCGGCCCGCTGGTGTTCGAGCCGCTGCCAGTGGTGGTGAAGGCAGTGGAAACCGCAGAGGGCCGCGCCCGGATGTACCACGACGCCCACGCGGTGGACCAGGCACGTGACAACCTCCGCGCCGGGATCCTGGTACGGCTGGCCGCCAGGCTCCGGCCCGGACCGGGAGCCTCTGCTGACACCGTCATTGAGGCGGCGGCACGGTTGCTGGGCCGGCCGGCAGCCGATATACGGGACCTCCTCAACCACCATCCCGGCAGCGAGTCCCGGCTGGTCGCCTGGGCACAGGAACTGGACAACCTAGAGAAAGAGGTCAACAGCCGATGAGTGAATACGGCAGCGGCCAGCGGGTCCTGGACCCGATGGAGCACGATTCCGCCCGGCAGGCCCTGCTGGATGTGCGCCACGAGGTATCGAAGGCGGTGGTGGGACAGGACGCTACGGTGACCGGCATGCTGATCGCCCTGCTGTCCCAGGGGCATGTGCTGCTGGAGGGTGTGCCGGGCGTGGCAAAGACCCTGCTGGTGCGGGCCCTGTCCGCGGCACTGGACCTGGACACCAAGCGGGTGCAGTTCACCCCGGACCTGATGCCCGGCGATGTCACCGGGTCCCTGGTCTACGACTCGCACACCGCCGAGTTCACGTTCCGGGAAGGGCCGGTTTTCACCAACCTCCTGCTGGCGGACGAAATCAACCGGACGCCGCCCAAGACCCAGGCTTCGCTGCTGGAGGCGATGGAGGAACGGCAGGTCTCGGTGGACGGAGTGTCCCGCCCGCTGCCCGCCCCGTTCCTGGTGGCCGCCACGCAGAACCCGGTGGAGTACGAGGGCACCTATCCCCTACCGGAAGCCCAGTTGGACCGCTTCCTGCTCAAGCTCACCATGCCCCTGCCAGAGCGTTCGGCGGAGATGGAAGTCATCCGCCGCCATGCGGCCGGGTTCGACCCGCGCGACCTGGCAGCGGCCGGGTCCGTGCCGTCGCGGGCGCCGCAGACCTGGAGCGGGCCCGGCAGGCCGTCACGGGCGTCGCCGTCGAACAGGAAATCATCGGCTATATCGTGGACCTGGTGCGGGCCACCCGCACGGCACCGTCCTTCCTGCTGGGCGTTTCGCCGCGTGGAGCCACAGCCCTCCTGACACCTCCCGGTCCTGGGCCTGGCTGTCCGGCAGGAGCTTCGTCACCCCCGACGACGTCAAGGCGCTGGCCCTGCCCTGCCTCCGGCACCGGGTGGCGCTGCAGCCCGAGGCCCAGATGGACGGGGTCCGGGTGGATGACGTGCTGGGCAGCATCCTGGCGTCCGTTCCCGTTCCGCGCTGATGGCCATTTCCGGGCGCTTTGTCCTGCTGGTGCTGCTGGGCCTGTTCCGGTCCTGCTGCTGCCCGGATGGGGAACAGTATGTGCCGTGCTGGCCGTCCTCGCCGTCCTGTGCGGCACCGACCTGCTCCTCGCCGGCGCGCTGAAACCGGTCCAGGTGCTGCGCTCCGATCCCGGCAACGTCACGCTGAACGGGACGGCGGAGGCCAGGCTCATTGTCCGCAATGACGGGAGCCGGCGGCTGCACGGCATGCTGCGGGACGGCTGGCAGCCATCAGCCGGAGCACAGGACCCGGTCCAGGGTATCGATGTTCCCGCGCACGAAAGCCGGCGCATCACTGTGCGGCTCCGGCCAGTGCGTCGCGGCGACCTCAAGGCCCCGCACGTGACGCTGCGCTCCTTTGGCCCCCTGCGCCTGGCAGCACGCCAGCGCACCATTGACTGCCCCGGGGCGCTGCGTGTCCTGCCGCCGTTCCATTCGCGCCGGCACCTGCCCTCCAAACTGCGGAAACTGCGGGAACTGGACGGGAAAGCGGCCGTCCAGATCCGCGGGGCCGGCACCGAATTCGATTCCCTGCGGGACTATGTCCGGGGCGACGACGTCCGGTCCATCGACTGGCGCGCAACCGCCCGCAGGTCCGCCGTCGTGGTCCGCACCTGGCGGCCCGAACGTGACCGCCGGGTGGTGATGGTCCTCGACACGTCACGGACAGCGGCAGCGAGGATCGACGACGAGACCCGCCTCGACACCGGGATGGAAGCGGCGCTCCTCCTCGGTGTGCTTGCCGAGCGCGGCGGCGACCGGGTGGACTTCCTGGCGTTTGACCGCAGGGCACGGGCCCGGGCAGGAACCGCCATCCAGGGCAATCTGCTGGGACAGCTGGTCCAGGCCATGGCACCGCTGGATCCGGAGCTCATCGAGATGGACTGGCCGGCCGTCCCTGCCCAGGTCCGTGCCGTCACGGCCCATCGCTCCCTGGTAGTGCTGCTGACTTCCCTCGACGGCGGCGCGCCGGAGGAAGGGCTCCTGCCGGCCGCCGCCCGGCTGGCCCAGGACCATGTGGTGGTGGTGGCAGCTGTCCGGGATCCGCAGCTGGGCGCCATGGTCCGGGAGCGCGGCGATGCTGCCGGGTATTCCGGGCCGCCGCTGCGGAACGGGCACTCCTGCAGCGCGCCGCCGTCAGCGCCGAGCTTCGCCGGTACGGTGTGGAAGTGGTGGACGCCGAACCGCACCAGCTGCCGCCGCGCGTCGCGGACATGTACATCCGGCTCAAGGCTGCCGGTAAATTGTGAGACCAGTAATGTGTTGCCCGCAGGAGGAGCTTCGTGAACGTACCGATTTACCAGCAGGTCCTTGGAACGGACTTTGCCAGGCTGCAGCCGGAACTGCAGGAGTACTTCTCCCTGGTGCCCGGTTCGGGCCGCTACGGCATCGGTGAAGGGACATTCGATGTAGTGGGCTGCCGGCAGGAATGGCTGCGGCCGCTACTGCGGCTGACCAGCAGCGAGGAGGCCTTCTTCCCCGAATATGGCGAGAACATTCCATTCCGGATCGAGAACCACGCCCACCAGGACCCGTTTGGCCGCTCCAGCCTTACCGCCCGCCGGGAGATCCGCTTTCCCGGAAGGACCCGGATCTTCCAGGACACCACCAGCGCCACCATCCGCAACGGGTCACCGCAGCTGGTTGACTACGTGGGCCGCTACCGCCGCATGGTGACCGACCTGAACCTGAGTGTCACCCCGGAGGGACGGCTGCGAGGCGTCTCTGAAGCCTCCCGCCTGTTCCTGGGCCCGCTCCGGGTGCCCTTGCCGGCGCCGGTGGATGCCAAGGCGTACGCCGAGCAGTGGTGGGATCCCGCGGGCGGCACCAACGGCAAGCACCGCATCCAGGTCAAGGTCATCCAGCCGCAAATCGGTCTGGTCCTGGTCTACGCCGGAAGCTTCGACTACAGGTTGCGGCCCTACACCGGACGCAGCGCGGCCCAGAGCTTCCTTCCCCGCTACGCGCAGCCGGACCGCTGGGAGAACCGGGTCTAGGACGACGGGAGTTGACCGGTTCCGCCGGTCAGCCGAGGGCGAGCTGGTTCAGCCCGTCCGCCAGCTGCGTCAGCCTGCCCAGCACCGCGGTGGCCTGCGCAGGGGTGCGGTCCGCCAGGCCAGCCGAAGGCGTGACGCGGAGGGTCCGCAGGGACGACGCCGGCAAACCGAGCTGCCGCCACGGCCGCCACACGGATTCCACGCAGTCCGCAACCTTGGGAAGGGTGTCCCCGTCCACATCCAGCGCCCCGGCCCACAGCCGCTTGCCTGCCTCCACGGCCCCGGCAAGGTGCTCCCATTGGCGGGTGGTCAGGGCCTTCAGGGGCACCGCGACACCGTCCGCACCGGAAGCGAGGATCGGCTCGAAAGGGGCTTCGACGGCGGGAACGGACACCACCACTTCAACGGCTCCCGCGGCCCGAAGGGCTTCAATCACCAGCCGCCACGCTTCGCGGGCTTCCGCCGTGGCAACAGCCCGCAGCGTGCGGTAGCCACTGGCCGTGGGGATGGTGCCGGCGAGCACGGCGGCGATATCAGGTTCATCCAGCTGGACCACCAGGCGTGCACCGGGCACGGCTGCGGCCACCCGGCTAAGGTAGCGACCGACGCCGGCAGCCAGCGACTCAGCCAGGTCCCGCCGTGCACCGTAATCGATCAGCGCGCGTTCGCCGTTGTGCAGGTGCAGGCCGGCGGCCAGGCTGAGGGGGCCCACCAGCTGGACCTTGATTTCCTCGGCGGACGCCTCCTCGGTCCCCGCCACATCGGCCAGGACGTTGATGTCGGTGGCAAGCGCCGAGGCTGCCCGGCGCACATCCTTGCCCGGACGGTCCACGAGCCGCCACCCGTAGGGCTGCACATCAACGGCCAGCTCCTCGAGCAGGGATGCGGTGCGGCCCAGGGAATCGGAACCGACGCCGCGGGCCGGCAGTTCGGCCAGGAACGGCAGGTGCGGGCTGCCGAGCTCTCCGCGGATGATCCTGGCAGCTTCCAGGGGGTCCTCGCCGGGCCATGGTCCCAGCCCGGTTGCCGTTACTTCCGCCGGCGGGGCTTTCTCCGGCGCGGCGGCGGGTTCGTGCCGTTCAACCACGGTCACGCGAGTGCTGATGCCTGCGGGTGCTGGCCGGCGGCGGCCTGGTGGTCCTCGGCGATGGCCTCGTGGTGGCGGATGACCTCGCCGATGATGAAGTTCAGGAACTTCTCGGCAAAGGCGGGTCCAGGTGGGCATCCTCGGCGAGCCTGCGGAGCCGTGCGATCTGCGCTGTCTCGCGACCCGGGTCACCCGCGGGAAGCCGGTGGGCGGCCTTCAGGAAACCCACCTTCTGCGTGGCCTTGAAACGCTCCGCCAGGAGGTACACCAGCGTGGCGTCGATGTTGTCGATGCTGGAGCGGATGGACAGCAGTTCAGCCATCACCGAACTGTCCACCTGGCCGGCCAATGAGCTGGCGGAGGGATCGTATTCGTCTGAGTCGGGTGAGGGGAGGTTGTGCTGCGTCATGATCCCAGTCTATGGGCAGCCGGCCTGATGGGCCGGGTGTTAAGCGCCGGTGCCGGGTGCCGCCCCGGCACCGGCGCTTGGCGGCACTGCGCTCAGATGCCCAGCAGCGCCCGGTGCTGTTCCCGGCGTCGCGCCTGTTCCTCCGGATCCGGCACGGGAAGGGAGGCAATGAGCCGTTTGGTGTAGTCATGCCGGGGATTGCCCATGACCTGGCTCCCGACTCCCTGCTCCACCAGCCTGCCCTTGTACAGAACCCCCACCCAGGACGAGAGGATGTCCACCACCGCCAGGTCGTGGCTGATGAACAGGCAGGCGAACCCGAACTCCTGCTGGATGTCCTTGAACAGGTCCAGGACCTTCGCCTGGACCGAAACGTCCAGGGCCGACGTCGGTTCGTCGGCAATCAGCAGCCGGGGATTCAGGCTCAGGGCGCGGGCCAGGGACGCCCGCTGCCGCTGCCCGCCGGAGAGTTCGTGCGGGTAGCGGCCGGCGTACGACGCCGGCAGCTGGACTGATTCGAGCAGTTCACCGACGCGTTTGCGGGCCTGGGCGGGGCCGGGCTTTGTGTGGATGACCATAGGTTCGGCGATGCACTCCCCGATGGTCAGCTGCGGGTTGAAGGACGCCGCGGGATCCTGGAACACGAAGCCGATGTCCTTGCGGAGGGGCTTGAATGTCCGCTCCCGGAAGTCCAGCATCTCGTAGCCCAGCACTTTGAGGCTGCCGCCCGTGGTCCGGTTGAGTCCGGCGATGGCCCGCCCGATGGTGGTTTTGCCGGACCCGGATTCCCCCACCAGCCCAAAGACCTCACCCCTGGAGACGGTGAAGCTGACCCGGTCCACGGCGGTGAAAGCAGGGGTACCGAGGCGGCCGGGGTATTCGATGGTCAGGTTGTGGGCAGCCACCAGGACTTCCGCATCCTGGTGCGGACGCACGGTCTGGCCCTCCGAAGCCGAGTTGTGTCCAAGGTGCGGCACGGCGGCCAGCAGTTTCCGGGTGTAGTCCTGCCTGGGCTCGGCAAAGAGTTTGCGCGCCGGCGCCTCCTCAACCACGTTGCCCTGGTACATGACCACGACGCGGTCGGCGAGGTCCGCCACCACGCCCATGTTGTGGGTTATCAGCACTATGGAGGTGCCGTACTTGTCCCGCAGGTCGCGGAGCAGTTCCAGGATTTCGGCCTGCACCGTGACGTCCAGTGCGGTGGTGGGCTCGTCCGCAACGATCAGGCCCGGATTGAGTGCCAGGGCCGCGGCGATGACAACCCGCTGCTTCTGGCCGCCGGAAAACTGGTGCGGATAGTAATTGACGCGGTGGTCGGGATCCGGGATGCCCACCTTGCGCAGCGCCTCCACGGCCCTGGCCTTGGCCTCCTGGGCTGAGACACGCTTCCCGCCGTTCCGGCCGGAGTGGGCACGGATGCCCTCGGCGATCTGCCAGCCGACAGTGAACACCGGGTTCAGCGCCGTGGACGGCTCCTGGAAGACCATTGCCACGTCGCGCCCGCGGATCTGGCGCAGCCGTTCGGCACTGACGCTGATCACGTCCGCCCCGTTGATGAGGACAGTGCCGGAGCTGCTGGCAGTTTCCGGCAGCAATCCCAGGATGGTCTTGGCGGTCACCGTCTTCCCGGAACCGGACTCCCCCACAATGGCCAGCACCTCCCCCGCCCTGACGTCCAGGCTGACGTCCTTGACGGCCCGGACGTCGCCGCCGTCCGTAGCGAAGGTGACGCTCAGATGCCCGATGTCCAGGACCCGGATATCCGGCTGGTCCGCGCTCGCGGTGGCTGCAGCAGCGTTGGCGCTCATGATCCCCTCACTTCCGTTTCAATGGCGGCCTGCGCCGTACTGCCTGGACCCGCGGCAGCAGGACCCGGTGTCACTTTGCCTGCTGCGGATTTCCGGCCCCGCAGGCGGGGATCGTTCAGGTCGTTGATGCTTTCTCCACCAGCGTCAGGCCCACCACCGTGAGCACGATGGCCATCCCGGGGAACAGGCCTGTCCACCAGATTCCCGACGTGGTGTCGGCGAGCGCCTTGTTCAGGTCGAAGCCCCATTCCGCGGCCGAGCTTGGCTCGATGCCGAAACCGAGGAAGCCCAGGCCGGCCAGGGTGAGGATTGCCTCCGAGGCGTTGAGGGTGAAGATCAGCGGCAGGGTCCTGGTGGCGTTGCGGTAGATGTGCCTGCCCATGATCCGGATGTTGGACGCCCCCACCACCTTGGCGGATTCAACGAAGGGTTCCGCTTTCAGCCGGACCGTCTCCGCCCGGATGACCCGGAAATACTGTGGAATGAAAACCAGGGTGATGGCGGTCCCGGCGGCGAAGATGCCGCCCGCCAGGCTGGACTGGCCGCCGCTGATGACGATGGCCATCACAATGGCTACCAGGAGCGATGGAAACGCGTGGACGGCGTCGGCAACCACCACGAGGATCCTGTCCAGCCAGCCGCCCAGGTATCCGCTGACCAGGCCCAGGACCACGCCAATGACGATTGACATGGCGACGGCGACGACGATCACCAGGATCGCAGTCTGCGCACCCCAGATCACCCGCGACAGGACGTCGTACCCTCCTACGGTGGTGCCCAGGAGGTGTTTGCCGCCCGGGGCCTGCTGCGTGGGGAAGTTGCCGTCGCCGTCGGACAGTTGCGAGTAGCCGTACGGCGCAAGGAGCGGGGCGAAGAGCGCCGTCAGCACGAACGCGCCGGTCAGGACCAGCCCGGCCACCAGCATGCCGCGCTGGAGTCCCATGCTCCGGGTGTAATGGGAGATGACCGGAAGGCGGCGGAGGAGCGCTGCCCTGGGGTTTGCCGCGGGAAGGGGCACGTCGGGATTGGCCATGTCAGTACCTCACGCGGGGGTCGATCAGCGCGGCGATGATGTCCACGATGAAGTTGGTCAGGGCCACGATGATCGCCAACAGCACCACGATGCCCTGCACCGCCACGAAGTCGCGTGCGGTCAGGTAGTTGGCCAGCTGGAATCCGAGCCCCTTCCACTCGAACGTTTTTTCTGTCAGCACTGCTCCGCCGAGCATCACGGCAATCTGCAGGCCCATCACGGTGATGATGGGAATCAGGGCCGGCTTGTAGGCGTGCTTGGTCACCAGCCGGTACTCGCTGATGCCGCGGGACCGTCCGGCTTCGATGTAGTCACGGCCCAGGGTACCGATGACGTTGGTCCGGACCAGGCGGAGGAAGATGCCAGCCGTCAGCAGCCCGAGCGCCACGGCCGGAAGGACGGCGTGGGCCACGACGTCGGCGAACGCGGCCATGTTGCCGCTGCGCAGGGCATCCAGCCAGTAGATGCCGGTCGGGGCCTCGAGCGAGGTCAGGGCAAGTTCGCTGGAGGTCTTTGCCCTGCCGGCCACGGGCAGCCAGCCCAGCCACACCGAGAAGGTGAGCTTCAGCAGCATTCCCGCGAAGAACACCGGGGTGGCGTAGCACAGGATGGCGAAAACCCGCAGGACGGCGTCCGGCGCCTTGTCGCGGCGGTGGGCTGCGAGCATTCCCAGGGGAATGCCCACGAGCAGGGCCACGACGAGCGCGTTGAGGCTGAGTTCCAGGGTGGCCGAACCGTATGTGGTGAGCATCTCGACGACGGCACGATTGTCGGTCAGGGTACGGCCGAAGTTGCCGGTGGCCAGCTGGCCGAGGTACTCAAAGTACTGGACGAGGATGGGCCGGTCGTAGCCTGCAGCCTCGATGCGTTCCTGGAGCTGGTCGGCGGGCAGCCGTCCGCCCATGGCTGCCGTGATGGGGTCGCCGGTAATCCGCATCAGGAAGAAGACCATGGTCACGAGGATGAAGATAGTGGGGAAAATCAGCAGGAAGCGGACCAGGATGTACTGCCCCAGTCCTCCGCCGGAGGACTTCCTGGCGGCAGGAAGAATTCCGCCCGTGTCGCCGGGCGGCGCGTCAATCAATGTGGTCATGGGAACCTTCGGATCGTCTGGGCGCTGGTCCTGCCAGCGCCATCAGCCAGCACCGGGGGCGGGACGCCGTGCGGGCGCCCCGCCCCGTGGTGCGGCTTGCCGGCTGGACCTACTTGGACATCACGCCAAGGCGGGTCTTGAAGGACGGATCGAGGGTCTTTTCCACGCCCTTGACATCAGTTCCGGCGACCATCACCTGGGCACCCTGGAGCAGGGGCAGGGTGGAGAGGTCCTTGGCGATGGCTTCCTGGGCCTGGCCAAGCAGCTCGCTCCGTTCGGCCTTGTCGGTGGTGACCAGCTGCTTGTTGACGACGTCGGTCACGGCCGGGTTCTCGTAGTGGTTGCCCAGGAAGTTGCCGGGGATGAAGAACGGCGTGAGGTAGTTGTCGGCGTCGGAGTAATCCGGGAACCCAGCCGAGCTGGTAGACGGGGTAGGCATCTGCCCGCCGTTCCTTGGTGTAGGTGGTCCACTCAGTGGACTTGAGGTCCACCGTGAAGAGCCCCGATTTCTCCAGCTGTTCCTTCACCAGGGCGTATTCGTCCGCGGCGGACGTGCCGTACCTGTCGGTGTACTGCAGCTTGACGTCCACCACGGAGGTGATGCCGGCATCAGTAAGCACCTGCTTGGCCTTTTCCAGGCTGGGCTTACCGCTGCCGTCCCCGTAGAGGCTCTTCAGGGGTTCGGTTGCTCCCTCGAATTCCTTGGGCACGTAGGAGTAGACCGGGGTGTAGGTGTTCTTGAAAACCTGGGATGCGATCACATCCCGGTCCACCAGGTGCGCGATTGCCTGCCGCACTGCCAGGGCCTTGGCAGGGTCGGCTTCGGGGGTCTTGGCTCCGAACGGCATGGTGTCGAAGTTGAAGACCATGTAGCGCAGCTCGCCGCCGGGGCCCTTGTGGACCTTTACGTTGCTGTCCGACTCGAGGTCGGCCACGTCGGTGGCTGTCAGGATCCTGCCCGCGACGTCGATGTTGCCCTGCTGCACGTCCAGCTTCAGGTTGTTAGGGTCCGCGTAGTGCTTGAGCGTGGCGCCGTCGTTCGCCGCCGCGCCCAGCAGGCCCTGATAGTCGGGATTGGGCTTGAAGTTGACCAGCTCGTTCTTCTTGTAGCTGTCGATGGTGTACTGCCCGGCGAAGGGCTTTGCCGCGACGATGGCGTCATCGTCCATGATCTTGTCGGCCGGGAAGACTTCCTCGTCCACAATGGGGCCGGGGTTGGAGGCGAGGACACCCGGGAACACCTGGTCGTTGCCGGCCTTGAGGGTGAAGACCACCGTGTCCGGGTCGGTCGCCTCGATCTTTTCCATGTTCGCCAGCAGGGAGGCCGGGCCGTTGGGGTCGTTGATGCTCATGACCCGGTTGAACGAGAAGACGACGTCGGAGGAGTCAAGGGTGTGGCCGTTGGCGAACTTCAGGCCGGGCTTCAGCTTCACCGTGAATTCGGTGGGGCTGGTGAAGGAGGCTGATTCCGCGATGTCCGGAGCGGCGTCGGCGGTTCCGGGGCGTAGTTCAGCAGGAAGGGATAGATCTGGTTCATCACCATGAATGAGCCGCCGTCATAGGAGCCTGCGGGGTCCAGCGTGACCACTTTGTCCGTCGTCCCGTAAGTGATGGCGCCGCCCCCGGCGCTGCCGGTCGAGGTTCCGCCGCCGCCCGAGGGGCCCGTGCAGGCAGTCAGGGCCAGGGCAGAGATGCCTGCGAGCGCGATGGCGCCGTGCAGGGTTTTGGTGCTCTTCGTCATCAGTGAACTTTCTGTTCGATGAGTGCGCGCCCGCCGACCACATGGGGTTCGTCTGCTTAGGCGGGGGACGCTGTACGGATGGGAAAGATTCAATCAGAGAGTCAACACTCAGCTCGGACCATTTGTGTGAGTCGCGCCACAAAATTTAAGTGCCGGCCCGATCCGCCCCGTCCGGTCCGCAGAAATGTGCTTCCACAACAAAAACGCCGCCCCGGGGACCGGGGCGGCGTTAGTGGGATTCGTGGGCTACAGCACGGCCCGCTGCAGGGACCGGGCGGCGTCGATGGTGGCCTGGCCAAGGACCCGGCTGCCCTGGTAAAGGACAACGGTCTGCCCGGGCGCCACCCCGCGGAGGGGGTCTGCCAGCCGGACCACCAGCTGCCCAGCTGAGTCCCCGGCCGTCTCCATGCGGGCGGCGGCGGGCACCGGGTCGCCGTGGGCACGCACCTGGGCGTAGCAATCGAACTCCTCGCCGGTTTCGACTTCCCGGATGGGCAGGCCCGCCCAGGACACCTTGATGCCGCGGATCTCGTCGATGGCCAGCAATGCCTGGGGGCCGACGACCACCTTGTTCTCCTTGGGCCTGATCTCGAGCACGAAGCGCGGCTTCCCGTCGGCGGCAGGGGTACCCAGTTTCAGGCCCCGGCGCTGGCCGACGGTGAACGCGTTGGCGCCCGGGTGCTCGCCCACCTTGGCTCCGGTCTCGTCGACGATGTCGCCGCGGGTCATCTCGATCTTCTCGGCGAGCCACCCAGCCGTGTCGCCGTCGGGAATGAAGCAGATGTCATGGCTGTCCGGCTTGTTGGCCACCGACAGCCCGCGGCGTTCGGCCTCTGCCCGGACTTCCGCCTTGGACGGTGTATCGGCCAGCGGAAACATGGAGTGCTTGAGCTGTTCGTGGGTCAGGACGCCCAGGACATAGCTTTGGTCCTTCGCCCAGTCCGCGGCGCGGTGCAGTTCGCGGTTTCCGTCGGCGTCCTCGATGACCTTGGCGTAATGGCCGGTGCAGACGGCGTCGAAGCCCAGGGCGATCGCCTTCTCCAGCAACGCCGCGAACTTGATGCGCTCGTTGCAGCGCATGCAGGGGTTGGGAGTGCGGCCGGCAGCGTACTCGTCAATGAAGTCCTGGACCACGTCTTCCTTGAAGCGCTCCGAGAAGTCCCACACGTAGTACGGAATGCCCAGCACGTCGCAGGCCCGCCACGCGTCGCGCGAGTCCTCGATGGTGCAGCAGCCGCGGCTGCCCGTCCGCAGGGTGCCCGGCATCCGTGACAGCGCCAGGTGGACGCCGACGACGTCGTGCCCGGCCTCGACGGCGCGGGCGGCGGCAACGGCGGAGTCAACTCCACCGCTCATGGCTGCTAGAACTCGCATGCTGGCTTTCTGTAGGGGAAGGTTTTTGGCCGGCGCCCGGTGGCGCGGACCGGCTGTGAAAATCGGCTGCCCGGATCGGCTGCGCAAATGGACTGCGCAAATCGACCAGGCAGGCTCCCGGAGACGATCCTTGCCTATCTATTCTACGGCCTCGTGTAAAGTCGTCCGCCGCGGGTGCCGGGTCAGCGGCTGCCCGGCACCTGGCGGGCAATGGTCCCGGCTGTCTGGATCGAGGACTCGTGACCGGCCATACCGGCCTGGCGGGCACGTGCATACGCATCCGGCAGGGCAGCCAGGAGGGCGTCGACATCGGCGTCCGTGGAAGCGTGGCCCAGCGTGAAGCGCTGGGCACCCCGGGCGGTCTCCTCGTCAAGCCCCATGGCCAGCAGGACGTGGGAGGGGCGCGGCACTCCGGCGGTGCACGCGGATCCCGTTGATGACTCCACCCCTGCGAGGTCCAGAAGGAACAACAGTGAGTCACCTTCGCAGCCCGGGAAGGTGAAGTGCGCATTGCCCGGGAGCCGCCCGGCTCCCGGGGCGCCTCGAAGGACGGCTTCCGGAATCCGTTCGAGGACGCCCTCGATCAGGCGGTCCCGCAGGGCAGCGATGCGCGCGGCTTCGTCGGCGGGATTTGCGGTTACCCCGGCAGCGGCAGCGGCGAAGGCGGCTATGGAGGCGGTGTCCAGGGTGCCGGACCGGACGTCGCGTTCCTGGCCGCCGCCGTGCTGGACAGGCGTCAGTTTGACCGCACGGCCGAGCAGGAGGGCACCCACGCCCACCGGTCCCCCGATCTTGTGGCCACTGATGGACATGGCGTCCAGGCCGGAGTCCCTGAAATGCACGGGCAGGGAACCAAACGCCTGCACGGCGTCCGAATGCACCGGAACGCCCGCGGCATGGGCAAGTTCCACCACGCGGTGGACCGGCTGGATGGTACCCACCTCATTGTTGGCCCACATCACGGTCACCAGCGCGACGCCGGCCGGATCACGGGCGAGTTCGGCCTCAAGGAACGGCAGGTCCACCACACCTTCGCCGTCAACGGGCAGCCACGTCACCTCCGCGCCTTCATGGCGCTCCAGCCACTCCACGGTGTCCAGCACTGCATGGTGTTCGACGGCGGAACACAGGATGCGCCGCCGCGCAGGGTCTTCGGCCCGGCGGGCCCAGTAGAGGCCCTTGACGGCAAGGTTGTCCGATTCGGTGCCGCCGGACGTGAAGATCACTTCGGACGGGTGCGCCCCGGCGGCAGCGGCTATTGTTTCCCGGGCGTCCTCCACCGTCCGGCGCGCCCGCCGGCCCGAGCCGTGCAGCGACGACGGGTTGCCGGTGCGGGCCAGTTCGCGGGTCAGGGCAGCCAAAGCCTCAGCGGAAAGCGGGGTGGTTGCGGCATGATCGAGGTAGGCGGGCACCCTGCAATTCTAGCCGTTTCGGGTGCGGCGGCTTCCCGGCAAAACATGCCGGGCAGCATGGCCCACGTTTACCTCGCAGCCTAGTTCGACGGCGGCAGGACCTGGAGCCGGGTGGCCACGTCCGCACGGGCTCCCGCGAGGGAGGGGGCATCGGGACAGGAAACGGAGACGTAGACCGAAGAGCCTGCCGTTGCGAACAGCCGCGCCATGACAGCTGTCGCCCTGCCGCCGGGCGCGGCCTGCTCGAGAAGCAGGACCTCCACCCGGCGCTCCGGTGCTTCCAGATCTTCACCCCACCGCAACGAGTCTGTCTTCAGGTAGCCCGGCAGGACAGTGGGGTCCAGGTACTGGAACAGCGCAACAGTCGATTCACGGTCGTCCGCCCGGGCAAGGGCTTCCTGTTGCCGCGGACCCTGGCAGAACCAGGCAACCGTCCGCCTTCAGGTACTGGCTTTCCCCCGCCACGTTTTCCTTGACGACCTGCCAGCCCGGCGCCTCCCTCAACCCGTCGGAAATCCCGACGGGCACGCCGCGGGCAAGGATGCCGCCGGCGCTGAAGGGCAGGTCCTGCGCGGCCACGGCTTCGGCATCATGCCCCGGGGTGATGGTGGGGGTGGCGGGTACCGTTGGACTCTCCGCGGCTTCCGGTGCGGCGGGATCCCGCACGTCCAGGCTGCACCCGCTGAGCAGGACCGTGACGAGCGCGGCCGCCAGCACCGCCCTCCGCCGGCCGTCTCCGGCAGGCCGTCCCGCCGTCGGTGTTTCCATCTCCACCCACTGCCTTCCCCATCGGCCGCCCGGCCGTGCCCCCGCGAGTCTAGACTGCGGGTACGCGGGAACCTGCGGAACCCGGGCGCTCGTTGTCACATCAGGGCCGGCAGCAATGCTGGCTAAACTGGGCTGGCCCGGCTCCATTCACGGGCCGGTCCACAAGGAAAAGGATGTGTGCTTGAGCGAGCGCAACAGCTCCCACTACCAGGTCCTCCAGGTCGCGGTCACTGCCACTGACAAGGAGATCAAGGTGGCGTACCGCCGTGCCGCCCGCACCGCCCATCCGGACCACGGGGGTGACGCTGCTGCCTTCCGCCGGGTGACTGCCGCCTACGAGACCCTCATCGATCCGCAACGCCGCAAGGCCTATGACCGGTCCTACGCGGCAGGTACTGTCCGCGATACCGCCAACGATGAAGCCCACTTCGACGCCCCTCCAGCGGGCAGCCGCGCGTCAGCCACCGTCCACCGGCCGGGGAGCGCCCGGAACACTGCCGGAGACCCGCCCATCTACGTACCTGCCTACGACGGCGTGACGCCGGGCAGCGTCCCACTCATCCCCCTGGCACAGGCCAGCCAGCAGGTACACGGCATGCCACGCAAGCGCGGCATCTTCGGCGCCGAGGCCCGGATCCAGCGGGAGATGCGCACGGTGCAGCTCCTGACCCGCCAGGTCCTGCCGGCGATTCCGGCCGCCCGGCTTGTCAACGGCCTCCAGTCGCCGGCAGACAACAGCCACATCGACCACGCGGTCCTCTCCGGATACCGGTTGGCCCTGGTCAATTCCATGCTCCTCCCCAAAGGCGCGTATGCCTGGGACGGCAGGACCCTCAATCATGGCGCCCGCACCATAGCCCCACCGCAGCTGGCCCACCTGGTCCGGGCGATGCAGGACATCTTTCCGGAACTGAATGTAACCGGCTGGACCGTGGTCCTCAGTCCCACCGGCAACCTGCACGAGCCCGTCATCGACCACCACCGGCGCCCGTCCGGAGCCCTGGAAACCGTCCAGATCGTCAACGCGGCCGGCATGGTCCGGGGCATCAAGGAGTTCCTGGCCTCCGGACCGGCGCCGAACACCGTCAACGTCCCCGTCCTGGCCCGGCTGCTGCGCGGCATGCACTGAAACGCCATGGCCAGCGGGCTGTCGCTAGGATGGAACCGTGTTCCGCATTCTCTTCCACGCCCCTGAAATCCCCGGCAATACCGGCAACGCCATCCGGCTTGCCGCCATTACGGGGGCTGAACTGCACCTTGTGGAACCGCTGGGCTTCGATTTCTCCGACGCCAAACTCCGCCGCGCCGGCCTCGACTACCATGACCTCGCCGTCGTCACGGTCCACAAGACCCTCGAGGACGCCTGGCAGCACCTGCAGCCGGAACGCGTGTATGCCTTCACGTCGGACGGAACGGCAAGCTACACGGACATCTCCTACCAGCCCGGCGACGTGCTGATGTTCGGCAGGGAATCCGTGGGGCTTCCGGAAGAGCTGAAGAAGGACCCCCACGTCACTGCCACCGTGCGGCTGCCCATGCTGCCTGCCCTGCGCTCGCTCAACCTTGCCAACGCCGCCTCCATCGCCGTCTACGAGGCCTGGCGGCAACAGGGATTTGCGGGCGCGCGCATCTGAAACCCCGGGCGCGCCCCCGGTCCAAAAGATTCTTCTGCACCACCCATCCATTTCCCGTTCTGCCCCGAATGACTCCTGGAAACATTTCCGGCGCTGATCAAGGAGCGGCAGGTGACACTACTGGAAGCAGGCTCTCGGGCTAACCCCACCAGCCGGAGCGGAACTGCTAAGGATTCACCGCCGGGAGACTTATGCTTGGTAGTAATGGAAACTCCCAATGCGCCAAATGCCGAGGCTTCTGCCGCGGTGACAGATCCGCCGGCTGACCTTAGCCACCGCCTTGCGCTTCTCCTGGCGGGCATTGCCCAGGGGGACCAGGCGGCCTTCGCGGAGTTTTACCAGCTGACGTCCCGCAGGGTGTTCGGCATGGCGCGCAGGGTGCTGATCGACCCCGAGCTCAGCGAGGACACCACGCAGGAGGTCTTCCTGCAGGTGTGGCAGAGCGCGGCGAAGTTCGATCCCGCCGCCGGCAGCCCGCTGTCCTGGCTGATGACCATTTCGCACCGGCGCGCGGTGGACAAGGTCAGGTCCTCGCAGTCCTCTACGGACCGCGAGGCGAAGTACGGGGCAAGCACGCAGGACATTGACCATGACACGGTTTCCGATGAAGTAGGCAGCAGGCTCGAGGCCGAAGCGGTGGTCCGCTGCCTGGGAACCCTGACCGAAACACAGCAGGAATCCGTACGCCTGGCCTACTACGGCGGCCTCACCTACCGCGAGGTGGCAGAGCGGCTGAACGCAGCAGTACCAACCATCAAGTCCCGCATCCGCGACGGACTGATCCGACTGAAGACCTGTTTGGGGGTGAGTTGAGATGACAGAAATGAACCAAGGACCTAACGGCCGCTCCGGAGCTTTCGGCGACACCGTTGCCATGGACCTTGCCTCCGGCCGTGCCGTGGACCTTGCAGAACTCTACGCCCTGGACGCCGTGGCGGACCACGAGCGCCAGGCTATTGAGGACTACATCTCGGCCGCCCCGGACGCGGAGCGCCTTGCTTTCCTGGAGCGTGTCCGCCAGGCCCGCGAGACCCTCGCCACGACATTCCGGTTCGAGGAGGAGCCGCCGGCCGACCTCTTCAACCGCATCGTTGCCCAACTGCCTGACGCCACCACCCAGCGGAACGACCGGCAGCCCAACGCCGGAACCATCTCGGCGCCGCCGGCCACGGCTGCGGGAACGGCCGGCGTGGATGAACTCGCCGCCGCACGGCAGCGGCGGGAGGAACGGCGACGGCCCGGTGGAGCGCGCCGCTGGCTTGCCGGGGTTGCGGCTGCCGCAGCCATTGCGCTGGGCGGCGTGGGCGTGGGTTCCTACCTTGCGGACCAGAACGATCCCGTGAACCAGGTGATCCGGGCCGGCGACCTTCGCGAGGCGTCCGTGGACGTGTCCGCAGGCGGCACCGCCACACTGCTCATCTCGGCGTCCGAAGACGCCGCGGTGGTCAAGATGAACGATGTCCCCGCTCCGCCGGAGGGCAAGGTCTACCAGATGTGGCTGATCCCCAAGGACGGCTCGGCCCCCGTCTCGCAGGGCCTGATGGACGAGGACGCGCTGTCCAAGCCGGCCGTTGTCCAGGGCATCTCGTCCGCGTCCGCCCTGGGCATCACGGTGGAACCGGTGGGCGGGTCCCAGTCCCCACCCTGCCCACAGTCGCCGCAGCACCCCTCGGCGCCTAGGACCGAACGACAAAAGGCAAACGCCCCGTCCCCTTCGCTGGAAGGGGACGGGGCGTTTCCTGTTGCAGGCTAGAACCCGGCGATGGTGCCGGGTCCGTTGATGGCCACCACATGGAAGGCTTCCGCGCTGTTGCCCTCAGGGAGTCCCGCGCGGGCCGCATTGGCCCGCATGCCGTGGCGGACGGTTGCTTCCATGGCTTCCACGTCCGGGTGCTGGCTGACGTGGACGTGGATGGCGGCCAGCTTTGCCTCCACCTGGCCGGTGACGTCCACGAAGTGGTTTTCCCGCTCCTCCGGACCGGCGTACAGCCAGAGCCACGGCAGCTTGAAAGCCTCCAGTCCGGATTCGGCAAGTTCCGGGTAGGCGAACGGGTTTTCCAGGGCCGGGTAGACGGCGCGGGTCACCGCTTCGCCCACCGCCAGATGGTCGGGGTGGCTCTTCTGGATGCGCCGCCAGTTCCGCTCGGGGTGCATGGACAGCACGACGTCGGGCCGGATCTTCCGGATCAGCCGCACCACTTCCTTCATCACCTCGTGCGAGGGCTCCAGGTACCCGTCCCGCTGGTGGAGGTAATGGATATCGGTGACACCCACCAGTTTGGCGGCACGGCGCTGCTCCGCGTCCCGCAGGGCGATAATGTCCGCGCGGTGGGCGGGGTCGAAGCCGCCTGCATCGCCGTCGGTCATGATGCAGTAGCTCACCTCGACGCCCGCTGCCGTCCAGGCGGCGATGGTGCCGGCGGCGCCGAAGTCGATGTCGTCAGGGTGCGCCGCAAAACAGAGGACCCGCCCAACCCGGTCCGTGGCCGGGTTGAACGGGCTCTGTGCCTGCTGGTCCAGTGCAGTCAAAGACTCAGCCTTTACGCTTCTTGATCTCCGCGGTGGCCTGCGGCAGCACGTCGAAGACGTCACCGATGATGCCAAAGTCGGCGATTTCGAACACCGGCGACTCTGCGTCCTTGTTGACGGCGACGATGACCTTGGAGGTCTGCATGCCGGCCTTCTGCTGGATGGCACCCGAGATGCCCGCGGAGATGTACAGCTGCGGCGAGACTGTCTTGCCTGTCTGGCCAACCTGCGCATCGTGGCTGATCCAGCCGGCGTCGGTGGCGGCGCGTGACGCCCCCACTGCTGCACCCAGGGCGTCGGCGAGCTCCTCGACTGGTCCGAAGTCGCCGTCCAGGCCGCGTCCGCCGGCCACCACGATTCGGGCGTCGGTGAGGTCCGGCCGGCCGCTGGCGACCTTCTGCTCGCGGGCGGTGATGCGGGCAACCGCTGCCGTTGCGGGCACTTCCACGGTCAGGGATTCCGGTGCGGACGGAGCGGCGGCGGGCTCGGGGGTTACGTTGTTGGCCTTCAGGGTCACAACGGACACAGCGGTCTTTGCCTTGCAGGACGTGTTGTACGAACCGGCCAGGACGGACTTGTGCGCTGTTCCGTCCGCGTCCACGCCCACGGCGTCGGTGATCACGCCGGCGTTCAGGCGGATCCCGACGCGGGCGGCAATCTCCTTGCCCTCGGGTGAGTTGTCCAGCAGGACGACGCCGGCACCCGTTGCCTCAGCGGCGGCTGCCACGTAGGCCGCCTTGGGAGCGACCAGGTAGTCGTTGAGGTCCTGGGCGGAAGGCCGGACCACCGTGCTGACGCCGTATTCGGCGAGCGTTGCCGCGGCAGCGTCAGAGACCTCGCCGTTCACGGCGACAGCGCTTTCCCCCAGGGAACGGGCAAGCGTCAGCAGCTCCAGGCTGCTCTTCTTCAGTTCAGCGCCGGGGTTGTCAAGAAATACGAGTACTTTTGCCATGTCTGTGATCCCTCTTAGAGCAGCTTCTGTGCGGCCAGGAAGTCGACCAGCTTGATGCCGGCGTCGCCTTCGTCAGTGATGATGGTGCCTGCGGTCCGCGGCGGCCGTTCCTCGGCGTTGACCACACTGGTCCAGGAACCGCTGTGTCCCACCTGGGAGGGGTCCACGCCGATGTCCGACAGCGACAGGGTGGTGATGCTCTTGCGCTTGGCGGCAATGATGCCCTTGAAGTTGGGGTAGCGGGGCTCGTTGATCTGGTCCGTGACGGACACGACGGCGGGCAGCGGCGCTTCCACGGTCTCCGAGGAGGTATCCGCATCCCGGCGTGCGGTCAGTCGCCCGCCGGACACCTCAAGTGACGAGGCGAACGTGACCTGCGGCAGGCCGAGGCGTTCCGCCAGCTGTGCCGGCACCAGCGAGGTTTCCCCGTCCGTGGAGGCCATGCCGGTAATGATCAGGTCCGCCTGGCCCACGTGGCGGACTGCAGCGGCCAGCGCCAGGGAGGTTGCAGCGGCATCCGAACCTGCCAAGGCATCGTCGGAAAGGTGGACGCCCTCGGTGGCGCCCATCTGCAGGGTCTTCTTGACGGCGTTGGCCGCGCCCGCCGGGCCCATGGTGAGTGCAATGACCTGGTTGCCGGCCTTGCTTCCGCCGCGCGCCTCGGCCAGCTGCAGTGCCGCCTCCAGCGCGTATTCGTCAAGTTCGGACAGGATGCTCTCATCGCGGTCCGTCGTGAAGCCCTCCCCGTTGAGGTGACGGTCGAACTGGGCGTCCGGTACATGCTTGACCAGGACGATGATCTTCAATGTATCTTCCACTGTAGTGACAGCAGCCTTCCATGCTTGTGGACAGCCAGCCGGGTGAGGTCATGGCCGCGGGATGCCCGGCATACGGGTAGCTCCTAGCTAACCACAAAGGCGCGCCCCTGTGCCCTCTTCCGTTAACGCCTGTGTCAGCACCACCCATCAAGAACGTGCGACGGCGGCGTCCACGCCCAAGGTGGGGACGCCGCCGTCGCACTGCCTGCTGGTCCTGCCTTATGGTGCCTAGCTGGCCGCGGCGCCCAGCGTGACGTCCAGGGCCTGTTCCTGGCCGTTGCGCAGGACCGTGATGCTGACCTTGGACCCGGCGGGCTGTTCGCGGACCGCCGCGGTCAGCTGCTCGGGTTCACCGACGGTGAGGTCGTTGAACCTGGTGATCACGTCGCCCACCTTGATCCCGGCCTTGGCGGCTGCCGAGTCCGGCTCAACGGTGGCCACCTCCGCGCCCACCGAGAATTCGGACGACGTGCTGGAGGCGGCCTTCGGCTTGACACTGACACCCAGCTGCCCGTGGGAAGCCTTGCCGGTGTCGATGATCTCCTGGGCCACCCGCTTGGCGTGGTTGATCGGGATGCTGAAGCCGACGCCGATGTTGCCGCTCGTGGACGAGGCGCTGGAGCCCGCGGAGGCGATGGCCACGTTGACGCCGATGACCTCGCCGCTGGTGTTGACCAGGGCGCCGCCGGAGTTGCCGGGGTTGATGGCCGCGTCTGTCTGGATCACGTTGATGGAAATCTCGCCCTGGTCCGCCGTCTGCTGGCTCTGGCCGCCGCCCGGAGGCGCGAACTGGAAGCCGCCCTCGTCGTCGCCCTCGGCGTTGTCACCCTCTTCGGGGGCTGCTGCGGAGGCCACGCTGATGGTCCTGTTGAGGGTGGAAACAATGCCGTCCGTGACGGTTCCGGTGAGGCCGAGGGGGGAACCGATGGCGATCGCGGTGTCACCCACGTTGAGCTTCCCGGAATCTCCCAGGGTGGCGGGCGTCAGGCCCGAGCCGGCGTCCACCTTAATGACGGCGAGGTCCGAGAGCGGGTCGGTACCCACCAGCTTGGCGGGGATGACCCGGCCGTCACTGGCGCGGACCTCAAGGGCAGCATTCGCAGTCTGGCCGTCGAGGGTGACGACATGCGTGTTGGTCAGGATGTGGCCATCGTCGTCCAGCACGATGCCCGAGCCGGTTCCGCCCGCGCTGCCGCTGGATGCACTGATGGTCACGACGCTCGGGGATGCCTTCACCGCCGCTGCGGTGATCTCGTTCACGGAATCCTGGTTGTTGACGATGACGGTGCCGGGCTGGCTGTTGCTGCCCGCGACCGTCGAGGACCCGGTGTTGCCGAAGAACTCCGCCGACCCGACCGTCGCCACGCCGCCGCCCACCAGGCCGGCAGCGAGGATGCTGGCCACCAGGGTTCCGACGCCGAAACTTGCCTTCCGGCGCGGCGCATCCTTGGGGTTGGGGGTATAGCTCCCGGGCTGCTGTGGGCCGTGCTGCTGGTACTGCTGGCCGGACCACTGGCCTTGGTCGTAGTTTTGCTGCCCATAGAACGGCTGGCGCTGCGGGTAGTCCGGGCGGGACGCGCCGGGAAGCTCCTGGGTGGGGTTCGTGCCGTACTGGCCCAGGTTTTCGGTGGGGTGCTGCGACGGCGGAGTGCCCGGTCCGCCGGCAGCCGGAGCTGTCCCGTTCGCCGCCCCCGCATTGTCCTCATGCCGAGCCTCCGGGCTCCGTTCCTCCTGGCGGGCGGAGTGCTGCTCCCAGGGGTTCTGGCGGCCGGCGCGGCCGTCCGGAGCCGGTCCGGGAGTTTGGTTCTCAGTCATGGGACTTCCTTTCATCCTCGTCTGCATTAACTATGGCCCCCCTTCGCTGGATCAATCTCGGATGTTTGCTGAGAGCTTCCTGAAGGGTCCATGCGGCCCTTCAGGACCGCCCCCTCACCGTTTCGCTGGTGGCATATTCACCCCAATGGACGGGGTGTGGGGTGCACCATAGAATCAAGATGAATTGCCACAGCGACCTGCGGCTTCACACCAAGCGTGGGGGCGCTGCTGGATTCTGAGACGACTGATTCGTCCCGAATCGGTGTCAGGCGTGCTGAAGGGTTGCACATGCGGTCAAAGTTCATACGTACATTCGCCGTGATCGGCCTTGCGGGCCTGTTTTCGGTGCCGGCCGGCGCGGCCTGGGCCGAGGACCCGGTCACCCTGGATCCGGCAACAAAGATTGTGGACTCCGCCGGCGTCCTGGGTCTCAAAAGGGTGAGGTCCAGGACGCCATCAAAAAGCTTGGGGCCGAGCATTCCACCGTGCTCCACGTCGTCACCGTCAAGAGGTTCGAGAACCCCAGTGACCGGGAGGCTTGGACGGATGCAGTGGCGGAAAGGCAGGCCTCGGGTCCAACGCCCTGATTTTCGCGATTGCCACCGAAACCCGCCAGTACACCCTGAACAAGGGCGGCAGCAAGATCACCAATGCCCAGCTCGAAAACATTAAGAGCAAGGCCATCGGTCCGCAACTTGCCAATGACAATTACGCCCAAGCCGCAATCAATGCTGCAGCCGCAATCGGTGATGCAGCAGGCGGCGGAAGCGGCAACGTCCCGGGTGACGGTGCCGGTGCGGCTGTTCTCGTAGGGGCAGGCGTTGTGGCCGCAGGCGGTGCGGGCGCCTACTTGTACTTCCGCAACAAGCGCAGGAAGGCCGCCGGCCAGGCGTCCAGTGCCAGCTATGGGCCCCAGGGCGAGCATGTGGACCCGCTGGCGTCGCTGAGCCTCGAGGAGCTGCGGCGCAAGAGCGGTTCGCTGTTGATCGAGGCCGACGACGCCATCAAGTCCAGCGAGCAGGAGCTCATGTTCGCCCAGGCGCAGTACGGGGACGCCGCCGTCGGGAACTTCACCAAGGCGCTGGATGAAGCCAAGGGCCACATGAGCGAGTCCTTCAAGCTCCAGCAGCAACTGGACGACCATATCCCGGACACCGAGGAGCAGCAGCGCACGTGGTACGGCGAAATCATCCGCCGTTCCGAGGCCGCGTTGGCGTCGCTCCAGGAGCAGAAGGCGGACTTCGATTCCCTGCGCGAGCTTGAGAAGAACGCCCCGCAGGCCCTCGCCACCGTCAACGCCGGAGCGCGCGAGGCCGATGCCAAGATTGCCAGCGCGGAGCAGTCCCTGGCCGGCCTGCGTGAAAAGTATGCCGAAAGTGCCCTGACGCAGGTCGCCGACAACATCCTGCAGGCCAAGGAACGCCTGGCCTTCGTCCAGAATGCCACGGCCACCGCGGAGCAAAAGCTCAGTGAAGGGGAGGGCAGCCTGGCGGCCGTCGCTGTCCGTGCCGCCGAAGAGAGCCTGCACCAGACCAATGTCCTGCTGGACGCAATCTCCAAGGTCTCGTCCAACCTCGACGAGGCACGGAACAGGCTCGAAGCGTCGGTCGTGGACACATCCCAGGACCTCGCCCAGGCCCGGGCCATGATTCAGTCCGGGGCCCACCCCGAACTGGCAGGGCCGGTGGCCGGCGTGGAAGCTGCGCTGGCACAGGTGAAGTCGGAGATCCAGGGCGGCAAGATCGATCCGATCGCCACGCTCCAGCGCGTGGAAACAGCCCACCAGTCCCTGGACCAGGCCCTGACCGGCATCCGGGACCAGCAGGAACAGTCCCGCCGTGCGCAGGCCTCGCTCCAGCAGACCATCATGTCCGCACAGGCCCAGATCAGCGCCACCTCGGACTACATCACGGCCCGCCGCGGCGGCGTGGGGACAGAGGCCCGGACCCGGCTGGCCGAGTCGCAGCGCAATCTGGACTACGCCCTCTCCATCTCGCGGACCGATCCCGTCACGGCCCTGACCTACGCCCAGCAGGCCCACGCCCTGGCGGCGCAGGCAGCCCAGCTGGCACAGGCGGACGTGGACCACTTCGGCGGCTACGCCAACCAGGGCTACGGCCGGGGCGGCATGTTCGGCGGAGGCGGAGGCGGCGGCCTGGGCGGCGCCATCCTGGGCGGCATCCTGATCAACTCCATCCTCAACGGCGGAGGTGGCGCCGGCTGGGGCGGCGGCCACAGCGACGGCGGCGGCTGGGGCGGCGGAGACTTCGGCGGCGGCGACATGGGCGGCTGGGGCGGCGACTCCGGCGGCGGAGGCGACTTCTAGTACCGGCACGGACCTTGGCGCCTGCCGGACACCCCGGCAGGCGCCCGGAAGCAGTACACCACTGTTTACGGATTTCAGTGGCCATCACAGAGCAGGACGAAAGGTAACACCATGGTTAAGCAGTCCATTTTCGGCCGTATCGCGCAGTTGGCAAAGGCGAACATCAACTCCTTGCTGGACAACGCTGAGGATCCGCAGAAGATGCTGGACCAGATGGTCCGGGACTACACCAACAACATCGCCGAGGCCGAGTCCGCCGTCGCCCAGACCATCGGCAACCTCCGGATGCTCGAAGACGACTACAACGAGGACATCAAGAACGCCCGTGACTGGGGCAACAAGGCCCTGGCTGCCTCACGCAAGGCCGATGAGTTCAGGGCCAGCGGCGACGCTGTTGACGCCGAGAAGTTCGACAACCTCGCCAAGGTGGCCCTGCAGCGCCAGATCGCGGCCGAGAACGAAGCCAAGGGTGCGGAGCCGGCCATCATGTCGCAGCGCGAAGTGGTGGACAAGCTCAAGACCGGCCTGGAACAGATGAAGGGCAAACTCAACCAGCTCACCAGCAAGCGCAACGAACTGGTGGCCCGGTCCAAGACCGCCGCTGCCCAGTCGCAGGTCCATGACGCGATCAAGAGCATCGACATCATGGACCCCACCAGCGAGGTGGGCCGGTTCGAAGAAAAGATCCGCCGCGAGGAAGCCAAGGTCCGTGGCCAGCAGGAACTCGCTGCTTCCAGCCTGGACGCCCAGTTCAACCAGCTTGAGGACCTCGGGGAACAGGTTGAAATCGAGGCCCGTCTGGCAGCCTTGAAGTCGGGTGGCGCCAAGCCCGCGCTCGGTTCCGGAAACAATTCAGCCGCGGCCTCCTCCACCGTGGAAGAGGCGGACTTCGACAAGCTCTGACAGACACCGGAAAGCACGCCGTCCGGTAGTGCGGAATAGGGCCAGGACCATACAGTCCTGGCCCTATTCCGTGCCCCGGTGTGTAGCGTGGTGGCATGGCTTCTTCCGACGAGACATCCCTGGTCTGGCTGCGCGATGATCTGCGGCTGGATGACAACCCGGCCCTGGCCGAGGCCGCCGGCCTGGGCCTGCCGATGACAGTGCTGTACATCCTGGACGAGGAGAGCGAGGGCATCCGTCCCCTGGGCGGCGCTGCCCGCTGGTGGCTGCACCATTCCCTCGCCGCCCTCGCCGCGGATCTTGAGTCCAAAGGATCGCGCCTGGTGCTGCGCCGCGGAAAGTCAGATGCCATCGTCCGGAAACTTGCCGGGCAGACGAAGGCCGGCCACATCTTCTGGAACCGCCGGTACAGCCAGCCGGAGCGCACCATCGACGCAGGCCTCAAGGACTGGGCAGGCGAAAACGGCATCCACGCCTCCAGTTTCCAGGCCAACCTCTTATTCGAGCCCTGGACCATCCGCACCGGGGCCGGCGGGCCGTACAAGGTCTACTCGCCGTTCTGGCGGGCCTGCATGGCCTCCGCCGACATCAGGGACCCCCTCGACGCTCCCGCCGCACTGCCGGAACCTGCCGCCTCCGGACCCGGCGTTCCCACGAGCGACACACTGGCCAGCTGGAAGCTGCTCCCCACCTCCCCCGACTGGAGCACGGGGCTCGCCGAAACCTGGGAGCCCGGCGAGAAGGGGGCAGCGGACCGCCTGGCGGACTTCCTGGACGGACCGGTCGAGGACTACGGCACCGGCAGGAATATCCCCGGCACGGAGGGAACCAGCCGGCTCTCGCCGCACCTGCGCTTCGGCGAGGTCAGCCCGTTCCGCGTCTGGCGCGAGATCCGCCGCCGCCATTCCGGAAAAATTCCGGCCGACGTCGGGATCTTCCGTTCAGAGCTCGGCTGGCGGGAATTCAACTGGCACCTGCTGTACCACAACCCGGATCTGGCCACCCGCAACTTCCGGCCCGCATTCGACAACTTCCAGTGGGGCCGGGTGAGCCGCAGCGAACTAGCCGCGTGGCAGCAGGGGAAAACCGGCTATCCGCTGGTGGACGCCGGGATGCGGCAGCTCTGGCAGACAGGCTGGATGCACAACCGCGTACGGATGGCAGCCGCATCTTTCCTGGTGAAGAACCTCCTCACCGACTGGCGCATCGGGGAGGAATGGTTCTGGGACACCCTGGTGGACGCCGATGCCGCCAACAACCCCGCCAACTGGCAGTGGGTGGCCGGATCGGGTGCGGACGCCTCCCCCTATTACCGGATCTTCAATCCGGTCACGCAGAGCAAGAAGTTCGACGCGGATGGCAGCTACCTGCGCGCCTTCATTCCCGAGCTCCAGGGCCTCGAAGGCAAGCAGATCCACGAGCCTTGGACGGGGGGAGCGGACGGCTATCCTGCCCCGCTGGTCGATCTGGCGGAGTCCCGGGAACGGGCCCTGGACGCCTACCAGAAGCTCAAGGACGAATAACGCAGGTTAGCGGTTGCTGACCTTGCCCATCAGCGAAGCAATGGGCCGCAGGAAAAGCGGGCGTGCCAGGAACCAGGCGGCAACCATGACCGCCACCGAGGCGACGAACACCCAGAAACCGAACCAGCCGTCGTCGTCCCGGACGCCGTACATGTGGTTCAGGTTCCGCAGCGCACCCGTGGCCAGCACCAGGAAGACGTGGACCACGATGAAGGCAACGAAGTAGATCATCACCGGGAAGTGCACCGCACGGGCCCATTCGATGGGGTAGGCCTTGTTGAGCCCTGCCGCCTTTTTGGGCCAGGCGGAGGACATCCGCAGGCCCGTGATAAAGGCCAGCGGCGCCGCGATGAACACGGTGATGAAGTAGGTCAGGAGCTGGAGGGCGTTGTAGTTGATCCAGCCGTTTTCCGTGGGCCAGTCCAGTGACGCGTACTGCAGCGCCGCCGAGAGGGCGTTCGGGAACACGTCCCAGCTGGTGGGGACGATCCGCATCCACTGTCCGGTGGCGAACAGCAGCACCGCGAACACCACGCCGTTGAGGATCCACAGGGCGTCCAGCGTCAGGTGGAACCACAGCTCCAGGCTGATCTTGGTGGGGGCGTTCCGGGTCTTGATCAGGCCTTTGTTGTTGCGGGTCCAGTACCCGCTTGGACGGGTGGTGGTGCGCACCTGCCAGCCGGTGCGGATGATCAGCAGCAGGAAGAAGGCGTTGAGGAAATGCTGCCACGCCAGCCAGGCGGGAAAGCCGACCGGGGCATTCTCCGGAAGTTCCGAGTGGCCGGGATAGTCCGCCACGAAGGAGGCGACGGCAGGAAGCCCCATCAGCCCCTTGGCGGCCAGGACCACCAGGACAAGCGCGGCGAGGACAGCCGGCACGCCCCAGTAGAGGCGGGTCCGCTTGCCCGCGGCGGTGCCGGGCTTCTTCGTGGGTGTGGACATCGAGCAACATTCCTCTCGAGAATGACTGGCCAACTGCTCACTGCTGTGAGGCTCTGCGAAAGAGAATACTAGGAACTACCCGTGATGAAGGAAAAAGAAGACCCCGGCCGGCTGGTCTGCCGGTCGGGTCTCTCCATAGTTGCGGGGACAGGATTTGAACCTGTGACCTCTGGGTTATGAGCCCAGCGAGCTACCGAACTGCTCCACCCCGCGTCGCTGAATCAACACTACCCTATTTTCGCGCCTCCATTTACCAGCCCGGTTTGCGCACCTGGCGGCCGGCTTAAAGCAAGAAGGTCCGGACACTGTTTCCAGTGTCCGGACCTTCCGTCAGTTGCGGGGACAGGATTTGAACCTGTGACCTCTGGGTTATGAGCCCAGCGAGCTACCGAACTGCTCCACCCCGCGTCGCAAGAACTACTTTACCGGGAGGTGAACAGGCAGCCAAATCGAGGCGGCGTGATCTCCGTTACGCCGGCCCGGCACCTCCGCCCGCAAGGGGCAGGAAGGCCGGGCCGGCGTCGTCGGGCTAGTTGCTGGGCGAAGGCGACGGCGACGCTTCAGGCGTTGCCGTCGAGGCCGGGGCGGGCGTGGCCTCGGGGGCCGCGACCGGGATCTTGGCCTCGGCATCCACAGCCTTCTGGAGCGCTGCCGCGATCCGCTTCTGCGCCTCGCCGTAGGCCGCGAAGTCGCCCGCTGCCAGCGCAGCCTGGCCGGCCTGGATCGCGGCGTTGGCCTCATCCAGCGCCGCCTTCAGCTCGGCTTTGGCGTCCGCTCCCCCGGGAGCAGCCGGTGCTGCCGGATCGGCCGGTGTCTGGCCGTTGTTGTCCGAGTCGCCGGCGGCGGCGCCGGAATCACCACCGAAGAGTTGCTTCAGCGCCTCGTCCAGGGTCGGAGCGAAGCCGACCTTGTCACCGAACGCCACCAGCACGCGCTGCAGCGTCGGGTAGGACGTCTCACCGGTGGACTTGAGGTAGACCGGCTGCACGTACAGGATGCCGCCACCCACGGGCAGGGTCAGCAGGTTGCCGTTCAGGACGTCCGAGGCACCCTGGCGCAGCAGGTTCAGGGCCTGCGACACGGTGGGGTCGGAGTTGAACTTGTTCTGCGCCTGGCCGGGGCCGGGCACCTGGATTTCCGGCGGGATCTGCAGCAGCCTGAGCTTGCCGTAGCTTTCCGCCTTGACGCCTGCCTGGTTGCCGGCGTCGGAGTCCGCCGCCAGGAAGCCATAGAGGACGTTGCGGGCGTTTCCGTTGACGATCTGCGGAATGAAGGAGGAGGTCAGCTGGAAGGCGGGCTTCTCCTGGTCCGGCATCTGCAGGGACATGTAGAACGGAGGCTGCTTCACCTCGGTGCTGGAGTCCACAGTGGGATCGTTTGGCACGCTCCAGACGTCCTTGGTCTGGTAGAACGTGGACGGGTTGGTCACGTGGTATTCACCGAGGAGCTGGCGCTGGACCTTGAACAGGTCCTCCGGGTACCGGACGTGGCTCATGACGTCGCCGGACATTTCCGAGTACGGCTTCAGCGAGGTGGGGAACACCTTCTGCCATGCCTTCAGCAGCGGATCCTTGTCATCCCACGCGTACAGGGTGACGGAACCGTCGTACGCATCCACCGTGGCCTTCACCGAGTTGCGGATGTAGTTGACCGTGCTGTTCGGCAGTGCAACGGCACGGCCGGACGTCGTCTGGGAGTCCGCGGTGGCGTCCGAGAGCTGTTCCTGCTGCGAGTACGGGTAGTACTGGCTGGTGGTGTAGCCGTCCACGATCCACTTGACGCGGCCATCGACCACTGCGGGGTAGGCGTTGCCGTCAACCGTCAGGTAGGGGCCACCTTCTCGACCCGTTCACGAGGGTTGCGGTCGTAGAGGATCTGCGATTCCGGGTTGACGCCGTCGGAGAGCAGCAGGTCGGAGGACTGGAACTTGATCGCGTACAGCACCTTGTTGAAGAAGCTGCCCACGTTGGGCCCGCCGTTGCCCTCGAACGTGTACTGGGTCTCGCCTTCGCCGGACGGCCGGTCCTGCTCACGCGGCTGCGCACCATCCGGGGCACCCACGATGGAGTAGTCGGGCGAGTACTCACCGAAGTAGATGCGCGGCTCGTAGGAGGAGTCGTCGCCCAGGACGCCGGTTGACGGGATGCCCGACTGCAGGAACTCCGGCTTTCCGTCCACCGTGAATTTGTTGCCCTTGGCCGCCACCACGCCGTAGCCGTGGGTGTAGACAACGTGCTGGTTCAGCCAGCCCTGCTGGTTGGTGGAGACGTTGGTGGGGTTGAGCTCACGGACGGCGATCACGGTGTCCTGGATCTGACCGTCCACCTCGTAGCGGTCAACGTTCAGCGATTCCGGGAACCGGTAGTAGGGCCGGTACTGCTCAAGCTGCGCGAAGGCGTCCGAAATCAGGTTCGGGTCCAGGAGCCGGATATTGGCGGTGGTCTGGGCATCCGGCGCGAGGGCGCCGGTAGTGGCCGTGTTGGTGGCGTCATAGCGGCTGACCTGGATGGCATCAAGGCCGTATGCCCTGCGGGTGTTGTCGATGTTGCGCTGGATGAATTCCTTTTCCAGCGTTTCCTCCGAAGGCCGCACCTGGAACTGCTGGATGACCCAGGGGTAGACGCCCCCGGCCAGGATGGAGGTGATGATCAGCATCGCCGTACCGATGACGGGCAGTCGCCAGCGTCCGATGACCGCAGCGACGACGAAGAGGATGGCCACCAGCACCGCGGCGACGGCCAGGATGGCCTTGGTGGGAATGACGGCGTTGACGTCGGTGTAGAGGGCACCCGCCCACCGCCCGTTGTTGCTCTGCACGGCCGAGTAGCGGTCCAGCCAGAAGTTCACGCCCAGCAGCACCAGGAATGCGGCACCGGTGACGGCGATGTGGATCTGGGCCGCCCGGCTGGTGAAAACTCCGCGTTCCATCAGGCGGATGCTGCCGTACAGGTAGTGCGTGAGGATGCCCGCGATGCCGGCGATGACCACCACGCTGATCAGGAAGCCGGTGACGAAGCCGAGGAAGGGCAGCACCATCAGGTAGAAGCTGATGTCCAGGTTGAACTGCGGATCGGTCTGGCCGAAGCCCTCCTGGTTGAAGAACAGCAGGACCTTCTGCCACTGGCTCGCGGCGGCGCTGCCGGCGAAGAGGCCGAAGAGAACGGGCAGGCCCACCATCACCACCCGGCGGACGGGTTCCAGCTGCGCCTGGTAGCGGTTGAGGTTGTCCCGGATGTCGGAGTCCGGAGCGTATACCGGCCTGGCGTGGTAGGCGATGCGGATGGCGAAGAATACCGCCGCGAACATGATGGCGAAGCCGGCCGCGAAGATGGCGATCCGGACGAGGTTCTCCGTGACGAAGACTTCAATGAACCCCAGCTGCTGGTACCAGAGGACGTCGGTCCAGACGTTCGCGAAGAAAATGAAGCCCACAACCACGAGGGCAACAACAATCAGGGTGGGCGTCAGTGCGCCGCGCCGGGAAGGGGGTCTGCCTGTGGACATGGTGCTGGCGGGACGGGACAAACTGGGTACCTCATAGCTGGTCGTCAGATATTTGGAGCGTGCGAGCGGGCGGTGGACTCCGCCGGCCAACGGCTGGTTTTGTCCGCCATATATTTGCCACGAGTGGCGGTAAAGCTTAGTTCCTCTTGAGTCTAGTTGCGCCCAGTCTAGTTGTTTGTGCAGGTGGGCAGGCCGGATGTGTCCTGGCCGCTGGCAGCACGTTCGACGGCGGCCCTCGCCTCCGCGAGGGTCTCCACCCGCACCACCTGCAGCCCGTCGGGGATGTTCCCGACGACCTCCCCGCAGTTGGCGGCTGGTGCAAGGAACAGCGTGGCTCCCCCGGCCCGGGCCCCGTGCAGCTTCTGCTCGATGCCGCCGATTGGCCCCACCGCGCCGTCCGGGGTGATGGTGCCGGTCCCGGCCACATGCTTCCCGCCGGTCAGGTCCCCGGGAGTGACCGTGTCGATGATGCCCAGTGAGAACATCAGCCCTGCCGAGGGGCCGCCCACCTTCTCGAGGGAAATCTCGACGTCGAACGGGAAGGTGAACAGGTACTTGAGCATGACGCCGAGGATGAACCTGCCCTCACTGTTGCGCTTCGGCGTGATCGTTTCAGTGACCTGCTGCCCGTCCCGTTCCACGACGACGGCGGCAGGGGCGCCGTTTCCGGCCGCCAGTTCCTCCTGGACGACGGACAGCGCGGTGATGTCCTTGCCGTTGATGGTCTTGAGGATGTCCCCGGCCTGGATCTTTCCGGCAGAGGCGGAGTCCTCGGAAAGCCCCGCCGCCTGGAGCTGCTGGCCGTACGGGATGTCCAGCTCATTGAGCGCGGAGGCCACCGCGTTCTCCTGCGACGTGGTCATGGCCACGGCGCTTTGTTCCTCGGCTTCCTGCCTGGTGGTGCCGGTGGGGTAGATCAGCTCGACAGGCTGGACCGCGTGGGTGGGATCGAGCCATGCCGAAAATGCACGGATGATGCTGACAGGACCGTTGGGGCCGCCGTCGACGTAGACGGTGGTGAGGTCGAGGTTGCCTGCCGCGGGATACGATTCACGGCCGGTCACCTTGATGACCGGCGTGCCTTGGCTCTGTCCCAGGGTGTTGTACGTGGGCCCCGGCGTCTCGATAACGTAGGGCACCGGAAGCGTGGCGACGCCGATGCCAAGGCCCAGCGCGGCCATCCCCGCCAGCATCATGGCGGACACCCTTGGGTGCCGGGGTGCCGCGCCCGCCCCGAAAGGTTCAGGGCCGCCGTCGTCCGCTGCGCCGCCGTCCTTCTCCCACTGGAAGGCGTCCTGCTGGAGGTCTGGGGCGTGGTCCTCGGAGGGGTGGCTGCCACGGGTTGTCGTCACCCTCCCAACACTACGCGGTGGCGGCCGGGTACAGCTCTTTGCCTACAGCGAACGGTACCGGAGCGCGGCAGACAGCCGGGGACAGCCGGGGTACCGTGAAGGTTGATTAACAGTCACACCGACGATCGGCGGGATCATGACCTCCAATCCACTTAATCCGTCCAACGGCGACGACACCCCCAAGGACCCGTTGACCGAAATGCTGCAGAACCTCATGGGCGGCAAGGGGATGGAGAACTTCGACCCCGCCGAGCTGGCCAAGGCTGCCGGGCTGCCCAATGACCCCAACCTGCTGGCCCAGATGTTCTCCCAGGTCCAGGCCATGATGAGTGCCCCGTCCGAGGGGCCCGTGAACTGGACGCTCGCACACGACAACGCCCGCCGGGTGGCCGCAAGCAGCTCCGACCCGTCGGTGACGTCCCAGCAGTCCCGCGATGTTGACGAAGCCCTGCGCCTGGCGGAGCTGTGGCTGGATCCCGTCACGGACCTGCCCGCCACCGGCCTGATCGGCCACGCCTGGTCGCGGGCGGAGTGGGTCGAGGCGACGCTTGGCACCTGGAAGCGGCTGACGGAGCCGGTGGCCAACAGCATCGCCAACGCGCTCTCCACCGCCATGACAGAACAGATGCCCGAGGAAATGAAGGCCATGATGGGCGGGGCCTCGTCCATGCTCCAGAACATGGGCGGAGCCATCTTCGGCATGCAGCTGGGCCAGGCAATCGGCGCCCTCTCCGCGGACGTGGTCAGCTCCACCGATATCGGCGTGCCCCTGGTCGACCTTGAGATGGCGCTCCTGCCTGCGAATGTTGCCGCCTTCGGTGAGGGCCTGTCCCTCCCCGAGAACGACATCCGGCTCTTCCTCGCAGTGCGCGAGGCCGCCCATGCCCGCCTCTTTGTCCAGGTTCCCTGGCTGCGCGGGCACCTGCTCGGCGCCATCGAGGCGTACGCCCGGGGCATCCACATCGACACGTCCCGCATCGAGGAACTGGCACGGGACCTCGATCCCAGCAACCCGGAAGGCATCCAGGAGGCCCTGTCCCAGGGCGTCTTCATGCCGCAGCGCACCCCTGCCCAGGAGCAGGCCCTGGAGAAGTTGGAAACAGCGCTCGCCCTCGTGGAGGGGTGGGTGGACGAACTGACTGCCGCCGCGACCGAGAAGATGCTGCCCTCCGCTTCGGCATTGCGGGAGACCGTGCGCCGACGCCGCGCCACCGGTGGTCCGGCCGAGCACGCCTTCGCCTCGCTGGTGGGGCTGGAACTGCGCCCGCGCCGGCTGCGTGACGCCGCCACCCTGTGGGCCACCCTGAAGGAAGAGCGCGGCATCGAAGGGCGCGACGCCATCTGGCACCACCCGGACCTGCTGCCCACGGCCGAGGACCTGGACGATCCCAAGGGCTTCAGCGGCCGGCGCAAACTGGCCGAGGCCAGCGACAGCGAAGTGGACGATGCCCTGCAGAAACTGCTCAACGGCGGTTTCGACACCCCGGCGCCGGACGCCGGCAAGGGAGAAGCAGCGGGCGGGGAAGAACCGGCCGGCGATAAAGAAACCAAGGACGACGACGGAGGCGACACCCAGCCGAAAGGCTGAGTTCCTTCGTGGCCGGGTGGGCCGCTGCTAGTCGGCGTCCCCCGGCCAGCCGTCCTGCTCCGGCCAGCCCTCCGGCTCCAGCCCTCCGCTGCCACCAGCTCCCCCGGCGGCGGCCAGGCCGCGGGCGGTGGCAAACGAAACGCCTTCCAGGAATGCCTTGGCGCGCTGGGTTTCCGGGTATGCCTCAAGCAGCTTCCAGAACGCTGCATTGTGCCCGGCCACCAGCAGATGGGCAAGCTCGTGCAGCAGGACATAGTCGATGACCCACTGCGGCATGGGACGGAGTTTGTCCGAGAGCCGGATGGTTCCGTCCGCGGGTGTTGCTGAACCCCACCGCGAGTTCTGGTTGCTCACCCACCTTACGGACGTTGGGACGGCGCGCCCGCCCAGGTAGCGTCCCGAGAGGTGGGTGGCGTGGGCGGCAAGTGCGGCGTCCGAGGCGGGTCGCCTCCGGCCGGAAGCCGCGCGGCGCTCCCCCTGCCGCTGCAGCTTGGCCAGCATGCGCCGGACCCACTCGGACTCCTGGGCTGCCGTGAACCGGGCCGGAATGGCGACGACGGCTGTCCCGTTCTCCCAGAAAGCCGCCACGGTGCGGGTACGGCGGGCGGAACGGCGTACCTCCACCGGCGCGCCCTCCGCGGTGGTGGTCAGGGGCGCAACTGCCCGCCGGCTCCCTGCCGCGGCTCCGGGGCTCACAGGGCGGTGCTTTCGGCCAGGACCCGGAGCACGTCTTCCCCGTATTTCTCCAGCTTCGAAGGGCCCACCCCGGCAAGTCCGGCCAGTTCCTCCAGCGACGCCGGGCGGGCCTCGGCGATGGCTGTCAGGGTGGCGTCGGTGAAGACCACGAAGGCGGGGATGTCCGCGGACACTGCCACTGACCGGCGCCAGTTCCGGAGGGCGTCGAAGGTCTGTTCCTCGTAGCCCGGCGGGCAGGCGTTGCAGCGTCCCACCTTGCGCTCGGCGCCGGTGGCAAGCATGCTTCCGCACACCCTGCAGACAGCGGGAGCGGCTGCCTTCCGGCGGGGAGCCGGACCCTTTCCGCGGGTGCTCGAGCTCGCCACCGATGCGGGCCGGAGCCCGTCAAGGAACCTGGACGGCTTGCGGTTGGCGCGGCCGCCGGGCGTCCTGGCCGTACTCCAGGACAGAGCAAGATGTTCGCGGGCGCGGGTGATCCCGACGTAGAGGAGCCGGCGCTCCTCGTCCACGGATTCCGGCGAGTCGGCGAAGGAGATGGGCATCAGGCCCTCGCTGAGCCCCACGAGGAACACGGCATCCCATTCCAGGCCCTTGGCGGCGTGGAGGGATGCCAGCGTCACCCCCTGGACTGTGGGCGCGTGCTGGGCCAGCGAGCGTTCCTGGAGTTCATTGACGAAGTCCACCAGGCCGAACTGCGGTCCCCGGTTCTGGACGAGTTCGTCGGCCAGCGCCACCAGCGCCGCCAGCGATTCCCAGCGCTCCCGGAGCGCGCCGCCGCTGTGTGGCGCGGAGTCTGTGTAGCCGAGGGAGGCGACGATGTCCCGGACCAGCTGCCCCAGCGGCTCCGGCGCATCGGCTTCGCTGGCTGCCCTGGTGGCAGCCCGGAGCTGGAGGATGGCGTCACGGACTTCCTTGCGCGCGAAGAACCGCTCGCCGCCGCGGAGCTGGTAGCCGATGCCGGCGGCGGCCAGCGCCTGCTCGTAGGCCTCGGACTGGCCGTTGGTCCGGAACAGGATGGCCACCTCGCTGGCGGGAGTGCCGGCGTCGATGAGGGCCTTGATCTTCTGCGCCACGGTGGCGGCCTCGGCTTCGTCGTCAGCGCATTCCGTGAACGTGGGCACCGGGCCTGCCGGCCGCTGCGCCACGAGCTGCAGGGGCGTAGCCCATGCGGCATCCGCTGCCGGTCCCCCGCTGCGCCGCGCCGCGAGGAGGTCGTTGGCCAGCTTCACCACCTGCGGGGTGGAGCGGTAGTCCCTGATCAGTTTGACCACACTGGCCTGGGGATAGCGCGCCTTGAAGTCCAGGAGATGCCGGGGCGATGCGCCCGTGAAGGAGTAGATGGTCTGGCTGGCGTCACCCACGACGCACAGTTCGTCGCGCCCGCCCAGCCACAGATCCAGGAGCCGCTGCTGCAGCGGTGACACGTCCTGGTACTCGTCAACCACGAAATGCCGGTACTGCTCCCGGACGGTGGCGGCAACCCGCTCGTCTTCCTGCAGGATCCCGACCGTGATCAGCAGGACGTCCTCGAAATCAATGACGTTGCGGTCGGTCTTGACATCCTCGTAGGCCTGGAAGACCCGGGCCACAGCCGTGAGGTCAAAGCCGCCCGGTGTACCCCTCCCCTGGGCGTTCTCCAGGTAGTTGGCAGGAGTCAGCATGGACACCTTGGCCCATTCGATTTCCGACGCCAGGTCGCGGATGGAGGCCCTGTCCGTGCTCAGCCGTAACCGCCGGGCCGCCTCCGCGAGCATCTGGGCCTTGTGGTCCAGGAGGTTGGGAAGCGAGCCGCCAACGGCCTGCGGCCAGAAGAACTGGAGCTGGCGCAGGGCGGCGGCGTGGAAGGTGCGGGCCTGGACGTTGCCCGCTCCAAGGTCCCGGAGCCTGCTGCGCATCTCGGCCGCGGCCCGGGCAGTGAAGGTGACGGCCAGCAGCCGCTGCGGGGTATACACGCCCGAGTGGACGCCGTAGGCGATGCGGTGGGTGATGGCCCGGGTCTTTCCCGTCCCGGCGCCGGCGAGCACGCACAGGGGCCCGTTGAGGGTGCTCGCAACCTCGCGCTGTTCAGCGTCCAGCCCGCCAAGGATCCGGTCCTCAAGCGATGCCGCCCCGTCAAAAATTTCTGTAGTCACTTCTGCTGCTTTTGTGTCTCGACTACCGCATGCTTGGAGTCTGGTGGATAAGGGATCTAGGCGCCGGCGCGGTCCTCGATCCGCCCGCCGTACCAATGCTCGATGAGCGCCCGTGCGATGGAGAGCCTGCTGGAAATGGTGATGTCACCCCTGAGCACGGCTTCCTGCAGTTCCTCCCGGCTGAACCAGCGCGCCCTGGTGACTTCCACGCCGTCGGGCGTTGCCTCGGCATCTTCGGTGACGGCGGTAAATCCAAGCATAAGGGAGGCCGGGAAGGGCCAGGACTGCGAGCCGAGATACTGGCAGGCAGTGACGCGTACTCCCACTTCCTCAAACACTTCCCGCACGACTGCCTGTTCCAGTGATTCGCCGGGTTCAACGAACCCGGCGAGGGTGGAGAAGTTCTTCGCGTCCACCGGGCCTCCGCCGCCCAGAAGCAGCCGCCCGTCGGGCCCCACCACGGTGACGATGATGGCGGGGTCAGTCCGCGGATAGTGTTCGGACGAATCTGCCGGGCAGCGGCGCATCCAGCCGCCGGCCTCCACCAGGGTGGGCGTCCCGCACCGCGGACAGTGCGTGTGGCCGGCATGCCAGTTGGCGATGGCGCTTGCCTCAACAAACAAGGCAGTGCCGGTTTCCGTCAGCCCTGCTGCTACATCACGGAATCCTGCCCAGGCGGCACCGCCCGGAATGCCCGCGGTGCCCGGCTCCACCGGCTCTGGCAGGACGAAAAGCAGCAGCTCCGTGCCGGCGGGAAGGTCGGAGCCCGGCAGGGCAGCGCCGAGGTAGATCATCAGCCCGGGAGTGGCCGAGACAGCTGACAGACCGTCCAGCAGGCCCTTGGCGCCGGCCATGAAAAGGTTCCCGTCCTGCACCAGTCCCTGCCGCCCGGACAGGACGACTGCCAGCGTGCCTGGTGCGGCCAGGAGTTCGTCCACCATCCCGGGCCGGGCCCGAACGGCCGATCCCCTGTCCACCAGCGCCGGCCGGACAGGAAGCAGGGTGTCCCGGAGGTGGTTGGCCGGCAGCAGCGCCGGCGCTCCCTGATGGACCGGTGTGACAGACTCCGCGTGGCTCATGCATCCACCGTACTGACATGGACCGACAATCCGCATTTCCGCCGTGGCCTTCCGCCCTGCGCTGGTATCCCCCATTTGCACCGATCTGAAGACTCGCCGCCCGCAGACCGGTGACTTGGACGGCAGGCAATCTACCGTGGAACGGTGAGAAGAAAACCGATTGAACTGGCAGCCGTTGCAACCGCGGCAGTCCCTGGACTGACCCCAACGGCCGTTAGCTCTGCCCCGGATGATCCCGCAGACTTCGATTCGGCCCTGCTCCTGGATTCGGAGGGCAAACGCTGGCGTGTCCGGTCCCCCCGGCACGCGGAGGCCAGCGCCCGGCTGGAAACCGAGTTTCTGGTGCTGCGGGCCTTCGCACCCGGAATCCGGGCGGAACTTCCGTTCCTGATGCCCACGGTGGCGGGCAGCGTACGGCTTGGCACCCTGAGCACGTTTGTCTACTCACACCTGGCCGGAAGCACCCGGAGCGTTGAGGAGCTGACCGCAGGCCCGCAAGCCCTGGCCCGCGAAATCGGCGCGGCGCTGGCAGCTATCCACGACCTGCCCCGGGCACTGGTCAGCAACGCCGACCTGCCCAGCTACACGCCCAACGAATTCCGCCAGCGCAGGCTGAATGAACTGGACCAGGCGGCCACCACCGGAAAGATTCCGCCGGCGCTCCTGCTGCGGTGGGAGCACGCCATGGAGGATGTCTCCCTGTGGCGCTTCAATCCCTGCGTGGTCCACGGCGACCTGCACGAGGACAACATCCTGGTGGAAGGCCAGCGCGTCACGGCCGTGACCGGATGGACCGACCTCAGGATCGGCGACCCGGCTGACGACTTCGCCTGGCTGGTGGCCTCCAACGAGCAGGACTTCGTGGATGCTGTCCTCGCCGGCTATACGGCAAGCCGGCGCGACACTCCGGACAACCACCTGCTGCGCAGGGCGGCCCTTTCGGCCGAATTCGCCCTGGCCCAGTACCTGGTCAAGGGAATTGCTGCTGGCGATCCGGCCATGGTGGCGGAGGCGGAAGGCATGCTGGAAACCCTCGCGAACGATATCGCCGAGCACGGCGGCCAACCCATCAGTGTTGAGCCGCAGCCCACCGCCGGGACCGCCCCCGGCGCAGGAGTGTCCGACGGTGGCCCCGGACCAGGTGCGGCGCCCGTGACCGTCCTTCCCGTCCCGGCACAGCCGGCGGTGGAAGTTGTTCCCGTCCCGGTCAAGCCGGCGGTTGAGGTTGTTCCTGTCCCCGTCCAGCCGGCGGTCCACGTGACACCCATCCCCGCCGAGCCGGAGCAGGCGGCGGGCGGGAAACAGCACTCCCCGGAAGCGGCCGACGATACGTCCACCGCCGCGCTTCCGATCATCAACGCCCGGCAGTCCTAGCAGGGGACGCCAGCCAGGATCCGCCCGCCCTGATCCGCCAGCCCAGCGCGGTCACCTGGAATCCAGGGCTGCGCTGACGATGGCTTCCAGTTCCTCGGCCGTTCCGAGGTCATGGGGCCGGACCACCTCGTTGTCGGCCAAATAGAAGAACGCTGCCCGCACTTCCTCGAGCGGAACGTTCTTCAGGCGTGCCCACGCCAGCCGGTAAACGGCCAGCTGCACCGAGCGGGCCCGCAACTGGGCACCGGAGGGACGGCGTCCGGTCTTCCAGTCCACCAGGTCCCAGCAGCCGTCGGCGTCCCGGAAGACGGCGTCGATCCGGCCGCGAACAACCACCTCGCCCACGCGGGTTTCCACGGGGACCTCCACGAAGGCAGGCGATCGCTCGGCCCAGGGTGAGGCGCGGAACGTTGCCACCATGGCGTCGAGGTCGTACGCGGCGTCGATGTGGTCGTCGGAACCGGGAGCCTCGCCCAGATCGAGCATGCCGGCGGTACCGAAAGTATTCCTCCACCCAGGCGTGGAAGGCAGTTCCTTTGCGTGCCGACATTCCGGGCTCACGCGGAACCGGCCGGCGGAGCCTGGCGAGCACGTCCGACGGGTCGTTTCCAAGGTCCACCAGCATGGATGCGGAGATATGGCCGGGCAGGTGCACATCCTGGCCGTAGGACCGTTTGGCCCGGCGCTCCAGCAGCAGCGCGGCTTCCCGCGCCCACCCCGCCGCCGGTCCAGCCAGGCCGGTGCTGCCTGCGGGGCTGCCTCCAGCATCCGCTGGTCCGGATAACGGCTGGTGATTTCCTGCGGCCTCGAGTTCGGCCAGAACGAGGGCAGCAGCCCTGTCCATGGCCTCCCTGCGGCCCCCGGCCAGCCGGAGCCGCTCCCCTGTCCGGGGATCCACGGGGCCTTCAAGGGGGTCGTAAGGCCACCCTGCCACTTCGGTTTCAGTGGACAGTGGGCTGCTTTCGGGCAGGGCGTCTTCGGCCAGGGACAGTGGATGGACCGAGGCCCGGTCCGGCTGCCCATCCGGGTTCACGAGGATGTCCAGTTCGGCCAGGAACGGGGACATCTCCGCCCTGGCGGCGCGCGATCCCACCCAGGCGGCACTGGAAGCCCACAGGACGTGCTTGGCCCGGGTGTAGGCAACGTAGGCCAGGCGGCGCTCCTCTGATTCCCCATGCGCCTGCACGGCAGCCTTGAAATCCTTTTCCGCGTCCAGCCAACCCTTCTGGTCCGGCTGGTCCAGGTCCCATTGGGGCAGGTCCGCACGGTCGCCCCGGAGGGGCCACGGAAGCGCCGCGCTCCCGCTGCTCCAGCGGGAGTCCTTGTCGCTGGGAAAAGCCCCGGCGTTCAGCCCGGGCACGAAGACAACGTCCCATTCCAGGCCCTTGGACGCGTGGACGGTGAGGAGCTGGACTGCCTCGCGGTTGACATCGCCGGGCGGGGCTTCGAGCCCGTTCTCTTCGGCGGCTGCAGCCTCGAGCCAGGCGAGGAAGGCAAGTATGTCCACCCGCTGGGAGGTGCGAAGAAAGCCCGCGGCGGCGTCCTGGAAGGCGTCCAGGTTGCGGCGCGCCTGGTGGATGCTGACCCCTGGGCGTGCCGCGACTTCGATGTCCAGGAGCATGGCCCGTTCCACTTCCCCAAGGAGTGTGGTGAGATCGTCACCCAGGTAGCCGCGGAGCTGCCGCAGTTCGGCCGAGAGCTGCAGCAGGCGGCCGCGGGCCACGGCGCTCAGGCACCGGCCGCTGGAGGATGTCCATCCTTCGCGTGGCAGCCAGTCCAGCGCTTCCACGAGGCTGGCGCCATCCGTCAGGTCCCCCTCGAGGACCGCGGCATCCTCGTCGGATGAATCGTCGTCGGACCGCTCCGCGGCCTGCCCCCGCCGGCGGGCCAGATGGCTGGACCAGTCCCGCAGGGCCATCAGGTCCGCCGGTCCAATCCGCCACCTCGCTCCGGCCAGCAGCCGCATGAGCGAGTCTGACCGGCCAGGGTCCGCCAGTACCCGGAGGGTGGCCACGAGGTCCACCACCTCGGGTGTGTCCAGGAGTCCGCCGAGGCCCACGATCTCGTAGGGGATGCTCCTGGCCTCAAGCTGGCGGCGGACCACCTCCATTTGCGCACGCCGCCGGCACAGTACGGCAATGGCCGGCGGCACGGGTGTGCCATCGGGCTTCAGTTCGAAGTCGGTCGCCCGGTATCTCAGGACATCCCCGGCAAGGGCCGCCGCTTCCTCCACGTCGCTGCCGAACCGGCCAAGCACCACCGACCCCTGGGCAGCATGGGGGCTGGGCTGCAACGGCGGCACATGCGCGGTCTGCGCTCCCTTGCCGCCTGCAGGTCCACGCTGCGCTTCGGCTTTGACCAGCGCCTCCGACATCACGTTCGCTGCCGCCAGGATGGAGCGTCCGTTCCGCCAGGCGGTGGTCAGGTAGGACGTGGGCGCAGGCGCCCAGCCCGCCTGCCCGTTCACGGATTCCTGGCGGACAGGAAACTCGCGGACGAAGTGGAACAGCTGGCCGGCCGAGGCACCGCGGAAACCATAGATGGACTGGTTTGGGTCCCCGACGGCCGTGACGGCGTGCCCGCCGCCGAAGAGCCGCGAGAACAGGACGAGCTGGGCGTGCGAGGTGTCCTGAAACTCGTCCAGCAGGACAACTTTGTACCGTTGGCGTTCCATGTGCGCGGCCATCGGAACATCCCGTGCCACCTTCGCTGCGAGCGCCACCAGGTCACCGAAATCGAGGGCGCCACGTGCCCGCTTTGCTTCGGCATACCTGCCCACCATGTCAGCGACGCTGGCCCGGGTGCGAAGCATCGCGGCCAGCTCTGCCGCGGCCTGCGGAGGGTTCTTCTTCTTGTCTGCCAGGTAGGGGAGCGACTCGAAGTCCGAGAGCCGCGCCATGAGCCAGGCCTCGACGTCTTCCGGTTCCTGGAGGTGTTCGGCGCATTCTCCGGCGAGCTGGATAACGGCCTTCACCAGGGTGGACTTGGCGGCACGGAAGTGTGCATATTCGCCGTCGTACGCTTCCACCACTTCGCTGGCCAGCTGCCACGCCTGGGCCCCGCCCAGCAGGACCACGTCCCGTTCCACGCCCAGCCGCAGCCCGTAGTCGGAAACGATCCCGCTTGCGAAGGAGTGGTAGGTGGACACCTTGGGTTCCAGGGCGTCGCTGCTGAGCAGGCCTTCCGGAAAGACCTGGTGCGCAGTGTCGCCGGCAACCAGCCGCTGAAGGGCCACCAGCTTGGCGCGGATCCGCGATGCGAGTTCCCCGGCCGCCTTCCTGGTGAACGTCACGCCGAGGACTTCCTCGGGCCGCACCCAGCCGTTGGCCACGAGCCACACCACCCGGTCCGCCATGGTGGCTGTCTTGCCGGAGCCGGCACCGGCGATGACCAGCCGCGGGGTGAGCGGTGAGGAGATGATGGCGGATTGTTCGGCGGTCGGCATGTTCTTTTCACCCAGGAGCACCGATAGCTCCTCGGGGCTGAACCGCGCCTCCGTCGGCCGGGCAGGCGCGGCGACCGCCGCTGACTGCCCGGCATCCGGATCAGCACCCTGCCGGCCGGGCAGCAGGTCGAGGTTGTTGGTCATTCCGTCACTTGCCTTCCACGCACGCACAGGGGGCATACCTCGGGCAGCTTGCAGCCGTGGCCGCCGTGGCTTCCCTTTGCCGGATCATGCCGGGCTTCGAATTCCTTGCCGCCCATCACTTGCGCTGCATCCTTCACCATGTCGAGTGCCCAGTTCTCCTGCGGGTCGAGTGGATCCTGTTGCTGGACGGCAGGATTCCTGGTGCTTGTTCCGAGCTGGGCAAGCACAGCCCCGCCGGGCAGGGTGCCGCCCTCCCTGCCTGTTGCCTCGGCGAATCCTCCCGCGAGGACCGCTGCCTGGTATGCACCGAGCTGGGGGTGACGGGACAGCTCCGCCTTGCCGGGCTGCCGCTTTCCCGTCTTCAGGTCCACAATGACCAGCCTTCCCTGGCCGTCAATCTCCAGCCGGTCCACCTGGCCGCGCAGGATGGCCTGCCGCGGCGCCAGCTCATCCACCGCCACCTCGCCAAGGGGCACCTCAAAATCCTGTTCCACTCCCGCGAGGCTGCGGCCCTCGCTCCTCATCACCAGGATGTACTGGGCGAGCTTGCGCACCATGGACTCCGCCCTTTGGAAGTCGAGGCGGCCCTCCCAGTTGTCCTTCATGCCCAGGGCGGGCCAGCGCCGTACCAGCTCCGCGAGGTACTCCGCGCCCGAGGCATCCGGCAGTTCCTGCGCGATGGCGTGGACCAGTGTTCCCAGGCTGCGGGCAAAGTCTGTGGCCGCCTCGCCCCCGGCCGCCTGCACAAACCAGTCAAGCGGGGACTTCTGCACGGTTTCGACCTTCGACGGCGACACGGAAACGGTACCGCCGGGCGGAACCACGGCTGCGTCGGTCGTGAGTGGCGCGAGCCCCCACCAGGTGGAAGGATGCGCACCGGGGACTGGCGGCTCGGCCGCCGCCAGCCGGGCCAGTACCCTTACCGCTTCCCGGGCCTCGGCGGACTGGTTCCCGTCCAGCTGGGCATGCTGCCGCAGTTCGGCAACGAGGGCCCGCAGGGTTATGGGGCGCTCGACCGGGGTGAAGCCCCTGTGCTCCTGGCCGTGCTCCAGCGGTGCGACGTAGTCGAGGAACGACGAAGGCTGGTCGTCCTCCGAGGCGACCGCCGTGCATATGAGCAGTTCCCGGGCGCGTGAGACGGCTGTGGAGAAGCTGCGCAGTTCGTCATAGCGGATGTCGCGCAACCGGCTTAGGGGATCCCGCTGCATGGCGTAGGCGGAACCGTGTTCAACGGCGTCCGCGTAAAGGGTGCTGCCCAGGAGTTCCCCCCGGAGCCGGGTGTTGGGCCACACGCCCTCCTGCAGGCCGGCGACAATCACCACCGGCCATTCCCTTCCTGCTGCGCTGGCGGGCGTCATCAGCTCCACGGCATCATCCACCTGGGCGCGGGCGGCAAGGGTGTCCATGGGGAGCTCCTGGTTGAGCAGGTACTCCAGGAACTGTTCAGGCCCCGCTCCGGGCATCTGGTCCACGTACCGTTCAGCCGTATGGAACAGCGCCATCATGGCATCCAGGTCCCGGTCGGCCCGGGCGCCGTGGGGGCCGCCTGCCAGTGCTGTTTCCGTCCAGGATGCTGCCAGCCCCGTGGAGCTCCACAGTGCCCAGAGCACCGATTCGGCGTTGGCGCCCGGCTGGAAGGCAGCTTCACGGCCGGCCTGGATCATCCGCGCCGCGCGCCTGGCCGCCCTGCCTTCGATACCCAGGGCGGACAGGGCTCCGGGCTCCAGCAGGGCCTCGACCAGGAGGGCATCGCTGGTCCGTCCGCCGCCGCCCAGCAGTTCCTCACGACGAAGGGACTGCCGGAGCCGCCGGAGTTCGATGGAAGTGGCACCGCCGATCCGGGAGGTCAGGAGGGACACCGCGGCTTCCGGGGTCAGGAGCGTTGGGTCCAGCGCGATGGCGAAGGCGTCCAGCAGGGGACGCACCGCTACCTCGTCCCGGACGGCCGACTCGGCAACCGGCACACGGACAGGGATCCCCTGCCCCGAGAGGTAACGCTGCAACTCGCTGACCTGTCCGCCGTTGCGCACAATGACGGCAATGTCCGCGAGGTCCCGGCCATGGTTGATGTGCTGGTCCAGGATCCTCTGGGCGACATACCGGAGCTCATGCACTGGTGACGGGACCAGGTGCGCCTCGACACTCCCTTCCTGCATATTCCCCTCCGGCCGGTCTGCCTGCGGACGCTCCAGCTGCCTGGCCAGCTGGCCACCGGCGCGTTGCGAGATCCGGCCGGCGACACCCAGCCAGGCGTCCGCCAGGGCCGGAACCAGGCGGTGGGAAGAAGACAGCGGACGCTCCACGGGTGGCGCGCCCGGCGACAGCAGCCGCGGCAGCTCGGCCACGAGATCAGGCCGTGCGCCCCGGAAGCCCTGGACCACGGTATCCGGCGAGTACGCAACGTAGCAGTCCTTGCCTGCCGCGATGTCCGCCAGGAGTTCGAACACTGCCGGGTTGGCTTCCTGGATGTCGTCCACCACCACGAGCTGCAGCCGGTCCCGTTCGGCTGCGAGGAATTCCGGCGCGTCCTGGAAGATGTGGCGTGCCGCCGTGATGATTCCGGCGGGGTCGAAGGCCTCCGGCATCCTCAGGTCCAGGACGTCCCGGTACTCGTTGTAGAGGGCAGCCGCGGCGATCCAGTCGGGCCTGCCGCACTCGCGGCCAAGCATTTCAAGGTCCTCCGCAGTACGGCCGGACTCGATGATCCGGTCGAAGAGCTGCCGCACCTCCTGGCGGAACCCGCGCGTTTCGAGCGCGCCGTTGAGATCCTCAGGCCACGGCAGTTCCAGGCCGGGAAGGCGGTGCCCATCGAGGAGCTCCTTGATGATGAGGTCCTGTTCGGGGCCTGACAGGAGCCGCGGCGGCCTGGCCAGCGGGATGACGCCCTCGGCCTTGGCGCGCCTGATGAGGTCGAAGGCATAGGAAGCCCAGGTGCGCGCTGGGGTGGTGCTGAGGCTTCGGTCCAGCCGGGCTGTGAAGCGGTCCCGCAGGAAATCAGCGGCGAGGCGGCTCGGGGCAAGGATCAGCATGCGCTCGGGATCGATACCATCGCGCTGGACACGTTCCACGGCAGCCTCAATGAGAACGGTGGTTTTGCCGGTCCCTGGGGCGCCTGGAACCAGAACCGGCCCGGTTCCCTGGGGAACACTGACGGCGGACTGCTGGTCGGCGGTCAGGGACGGCGCAGCCGCATGTACCTGGCGCGGCGCGAGCAGCCGCAAAGCGGCAGCCGGAGACCTTCCTGCACTGGCGTTCGAGCTGCTTCCTGCGGTGGCGGCGCCTTGCCCGAAAGCGGGCTCCTGACCCGCTTGGGGGTCAGGCCGGTATTCGTCGCGTGGTTCCGTGAAGGGAAGAGTTACTGTCACACCGACATTCCATCATCAGCCACCGACAATCCATGGAGCCGACGCTCCAGCGCCGCGGCGATGGTGTCCACCCTGTCCAGTTCCCCGTCGGTCGGCTGCCAGCGTGCCGCGGACAGATCGACGCGCCAGCGGCCCTCTCCGGTGCGGAGGAAGGACCCGTAGTCGCCGCGGAGCGGGGTTGCCTCATCAAGGTAGCGGCGGAGGGCCCCCGCTTCGTGCCCCTCGGGAGCATGTCCGCTCGCCTTCAGCACACGCCACCAGGGGACGCCGCTGCCATAATGGCTGAGTACGGCCCCCACCTGCCGCGGGCCCCCGGAGCCGAGCAGTTCGGAAACGTCACCGTAAGACACAGCGGACCCGGCCGGTACCAGCTCAACAACGGCCAGCACCGCCTCCACATACTCCATCCGCATTGATCCAATGTATCCGCAGTGGCGCTCCCCGGAATTGTCCGGGTTCCCCTTAGCGTTGAAGCATGAGCACCTGGAATACCCTTCCCCGAGCAGCCTTCGACCTCGAAACCACCGGACGGAACTCCCGCGCGGCCCGGATTGTCACAGCGTCGGTGACGGTCGTGGACCACCAGGGCGAGGTCATCAAGGAGCATGAGTGGCTTGCGGATCCGGGGGTGGAAATTCCCATTGAAGCCAGCGATGTGCACGGAATCACCACGGAACAGGCCCGGCGTGACGGGCGCCCCGCCCATGAAGTCACCAGGGAACTTGCGGGGGTCCTGCAGGAGTTGTTCGACGACGGCGTCCCCGTCATTGCCTTCAATGCCAGCTACGACTTCACAGTGCTGGCGGCGGAGTCGGCCCGGTACGGGTCCCGCAGCTGACGAGGTTCCCGGTGCTTGATCCCTACATCATGAACAAGCAGGTGGACCGCTACCGGAAGGGCAAGCGGACCCTTACGGCCCTGTGCGAGGAGTACGGCGTGGTCCTGGACAACGCCCACACGTCTGCCGCTGACGCCCTGGCCACGCTGAAGGTACTGGATGCGATGGCCGGCAAATTTCCCAAGCTCATGATGCCGGCGAGCCAGCTCCACCAGCTCCAGGTAGATTGGGCCGTCAGCCAGGCCGCGGACTTCCAGGGCTACCTCCGCAAGACCAAGCCCACCGCCGTGATCGAGGGCGATTGGCCGGTCCTGCCTCCGCAGGATGCCACGGCCGGGGGATTTTAGGCTTCAGCAGGCCCTCCCCCGCCGCAATGCGAGGCAAGTCACAGTTCGTTCACCGCGCATTTCGGCCTTGCCGGGGCATCGTGAATTCGTTGGATTACCCGGCGCCCTCCCTGTCGCGCGCACAGAACGGCTAACTGGCCGAATTAAATGCGGCAATGGCATCGCCTGCCCGTCCTTGGATTTCCTTAACAGCGCATTTTCGATGAAGTGAGACAATAAAGTTTTGCGGTCACCCCTGCCCTGGCCATGCTCGACCAGCACGGGGCAGGTGCCAGGCGCCATCAGCGCAGCCTTGCGGCCCGGTTGACTTATGACTCAATGAAAGTGACAACCTGATGAAAATCAAAGCGATGAAGTGGCTGACTACCGCTCCCGTTGCTCTGGCCCTGGCGGTTTCCCTGGCCGCCTGCGGTTCAGGGGCCTCGGAGCCCGCGGGCACCCCCACCGATGCCCTCGCCGGCAGCGACCAGCAGACGCTGGACAAGTACACCACTGCCGATGTCACCCCGATCGACCAGATCGACAAGACCAAGCTCGGCCTCAACACCGAAGGCAAGCTCGAAGTGGGCACGCTCTCGGACGCGCCGCCGAACATCTTCATTGACCCCTCCGGCAAGTTCACCGGCTACGACAACGAGCTCCTGCGTGCCATCGCCGCCAAGCTCGGCCTCGAGGTTGAATTTGTTGCCACGGACTTCTCGGCGCTCCTGTCCCAGGTGCAGACCAAGCAGTTCGACGTCGGATCCTCCTCGATCTCCACCACCGAAGCCCGCCGCGAGAACGTCGGCTTCACCAACGGTTACGACTTCGGCTACATGGCCGTTGTCGCCAAGACCGACGGCGACGTCAAGAGCTTCGACGACCTCACCTCCGACCTGCGCATCGGCGTGGTCCAGGGCACCGTCCAGGACGACTACGTCACCAACACGCTGAAGATGGAACCGATCCGCTTCCCGGATTACGCCACCGTCTACGCGAACGTGCGCAACGGCCAGGTGGACGCCTGGGTGGCTCCGTCCCAGCAGGCTGAAGGCCAGGTCAAGGAAGGCGACGGCACCGCCATCGTCGAGTCCAAAATCAACACCGAGAACTTCACCGCCTACGCCGTGGCCAAGGACAACCAGCCGCTGATCGACGCGCTGAACTCGGGCCTGGACGCCGTGATCGAGGACGGGACCTGGTCCAAGCTGACCAAGGAGTGGTACCCGGACCGCGAAATGCCGACTGACTGGAAGCCGGGCAGCAAGGCCGCCACGGTTCCCCAGAGCTGATTGAGCCGGGACGTTTATGGATCTCCTGGACCAGCTTGCCGACACCTTTTTCAACTGGGAGGAAATGGCCAAAGTCATTCCCGCCCTGTTCATGGTGGGCCTGCCCAACACCCTGATGCTGGCCGTCGCCTCAGGCATCTTCGGATCCCTGCTGGGGCTGCTGCTCGCCATGATGGGTATCTCCCGCAACGCGGGGGCACGGTGGGCGGCGCGCATTTACACCGACATCTTCCGCGGCCTGCCGGCCATCCTGGTGATCCTGGTGATCGGCATCGGCCTGAGCCCGATCGCCAGGGAAATCACCGGTTCGCGGAACCCCTATCCCCTGGGCATCCTGGCCCTGACGCTGATCGCCGCCGCCTACATCGGCGAGATCTTCCGGTCGGGCATCCAGAGCGTTGAGAAGGGACAGCTGGAGGCCTCGCGGGCCCTCGGGTTCAGCTACGGCAGTTCCATGCGGCTGGTGGTGGTGCCCCAGGGCATCCGCCGGGTCCTTCCGGCCCTGGTGAACCAGTTCATCTCGCTGCTGAAGGACTCCTCGCTGGTGTTCATGCTGGGCCTGGCCGCCTCGGACCGGGAGATCTTCCGGATCGGAAATGACGCCATGGCCAACACCGGCAACCTGTCACCGCTGGTCGCGGCGGGTGTCCTGTACCTGATCCTGACCGTTCCGCTCACCCACTTCGTGAACTTCATCGACCACCGGCTGCGCACTGGCAAGCCGGAGAAGAAGGAGCCGGACGAACTGGCAGCACCTATCGGCAAGGGGGCACAGGCATGACGGAATTCGCTTCCGGAACCCTGACCGGCAAGAACCTGCACCTGTCCTTCGGGCATAACCACGTCCTCCGCGGCATCGACCTGCACGTGGAGAAGGGCACCACGGCCTCGGTGATCGGCCCGTCCGGGTCCGGCAAGTCCACGCTCCTGCGTGTCATGAACCGCCTGATCGAGCCTGACCAGGGCGACATCCTGCTGGATGGACGTTCGGTCCTGAAGGACAACCCGGACGAGCTCCGGCAGCGGATCGGCATGGTGTTCCAGCAGTTCAACCTGTTCCCGCACAAGACCGTGGTGGACAACGTGTCGCTGGCCCTCCGCAAGCTCCGGAAGCTGCCCAAGGACCAGGCCCGCGCCGAAGCCCTGGAGCAGCTGGACCTGGTGGGCCTGAAGCACAAGGCAGATTCCCGTCCGGCCAACCTGTCCGGCGGCCAGCAGCAGCGCGTGGCGATTGCCCGGGCGCTGGCCATGAAGCCCGAGGTCATGTTCTTCGACGAGGCCACGTCCGCCCTTGACCCCGAACTGGTCAAGGGTGTCCTGGCCCTCATGACGGACCTTGCGAAGGGCGGCATGACCATGGTGGTGGTGACCCACGAGATGGGTTTCTCCCGCAACGTCTCGGACACCGTCACGTTCATGGACGCGGGCGTGGTGGTGGAGTCCGGTCCGCCGGAGCAGATCTTCACGGCACCGCGCACTGACCGGCTCAAGGGCTTCCTCTCGGACGTCCTCTAGCCGAAAGACAAAAAATCCCCGCGTCCCGGGCCTTCTCCCACACATGGTGGGTGGGTTGGTCCGGGACGCGGGGATTTGTCGTTAAGCCGGCGCCGGAACTACGGGCGGGCCGCAGCAGCCGCCTGCGCCGCGGCGGGCAGGGCATCGAAGATCCGGTTCATGGCGGCGTCGTCGTGCGCGGCGGAGAGGAACCAGGCCTCGAACACCGACGGCGGCAGGTAGACGCCGGACTCCAGCATGGAGTGGAAGAACGGCGCGTACCGGAAGGCCTCCTGGGCCTGGGCGTCGGCGTAGTTGTGGACGCCGTGCGCGGAGGTTCCGAAGGCCACCGAGAACAGGTTGCCGGCGAACTGGATGGAGTGGTCCACCCCGGCGGCATCCAGGGCGCTGGACAGGGCCGAGGACAGCTCCAGGGAGCGGGCGTCGATGTAGGAGTAGACATCGCGGGTGGCGTTGGTCAGCGTGGCAACTCCGGCGGCCATGGCCACGGGGTTTCCGGACAGCGTTCCGGCCTGGTACACGGGCCCGGTGGGAGCCAGGTGGTCCATGACATCGGCACGTCCGCCAAGTGCCGCCGTCGGCATGCCGCCGCCAATGACCTTGCCGAAGGTAAGCAGGTCCGGGTCCAGGGGTCGGCGGCGTCGGGCGCTCCGCCGGTCAGGCCCCAGTAGCCCGAGTAGCCGGTGCGGAAGCCCGTCAGCACCTCGTCCACGATGAGCAGGGCACCGTGTTCCCGGGTGATCCTGGAAAGGCCGAGGTTGAAGCCCTCTTCCGGGGTCACCACGCCCATGTTGGCGGGCGCGGCCTCGGTAATGACGGCTGCAATGTTGGGGCCGTGCGCGGCGAATGCTTCCTTGACCGCGGTGAGGTCGTTGTAGGGCAGGACCAGGGTTTCAGCGGCGGTCGCCTCCGTGACGCCGGCGGAACCGGGCAGGGCGAGGGTGGCAACGCCGGACCCTGCGGATGCCAGCAGCCCGTCCAGGTGGCCGTGGTAGCAGCCCGCGAACTTGATGATCAGGTTGCGCCCCGTGAAGCCGCGGGCCAGCCGGACGGCGGTCATGGTGGCTTCGGTGCCGGTAGACACCATCCGGAGGCGTTCGACAGCGGGCACGCGTTCCTTGACGATTTCGGCCAGGTTGGCCTCGTCAGGGGTGGAGGCGCCGAAGGACAGCCCCCGGTCGACGGCGGCGTGGACCGCATCCAGCACGGCCGGGTGTGCATGGCCCAGCAGGGCAGGGCCCCAGGAGCAGACCAGGTCCACGTATTCCTTGCCGTCCGCGTCCGTCAGGTAGGCGCCCTTGGCGGCCACCATGAAGCGGGGCGTTCCGCCCACGGAGCCGAAGGCGCGGACGGGCGAGTTGACGCCGCCCGGCATCAACTGGCGGGCGCGGTCGAATAATGCCTCGTTGCGAGGATTGCTGGAAGTCATGGTTCCTATTCTCTCAGTTGGCCGGCATGTCAGCTGCCGAGCAGTTCCGCCACCTTGGGCGCCACTGCCGTTCCCATCAGTTCAATCGAGCGCATCATTGCCGAATGCGGCAGGGGCCCGCTGCTGTACTTCAGGTCGAAGCGGTCCACCCCCAGGTTCTGCTTGAGCAGGGCAATCTTCCGGGCCACCGTCTCCGGCGATCCGACGTACAGGGCGCCCTCAGGCGCGCACATCGCATCGAACTCGGGCCTGCCGGCAGGGCCCCAGCCGCGTTCGGCGCCCAGTCTGTTCCGGAGCGTGAGCCAGTGCGGATAGAACTCCTCGCGGGCCTCCTCGTCCGTGGGAGCGACGTGCCCCGGCGAATGCGTCGCCATCTGCTGCATTGGATGCCCGTACTTGGCCATGGCCTCGCGGTACAGGTCAGCCAGCGGACGGAAAGCACGCGGCTGGCCGCCGATGATGGCGAAGATGATCGGGTAGCCGTAGTGGGCGCAGCGGAGCACCGATTCGGGAGTGCCGCCGACGCCGATCCAGGTGGGCAACAGGTGGTGCTCCATGGGTGGGTAGACGCTCAGTCCGGCCAGGGCCGGCCGGGTCTCGCCCTTCCCAGTGGACCGGCTGCTGCAGCCGCACCTTGCTGAACAGCTCCAGCTTCTCCTCGAAGAGGACTTCGTAGTCGGCCAGGTCGAATCCGAAGAGGGGGAACGATTCCACGAACGAGCCGCGGCCCAGCATGACCTCGGCGCGGCCGTTGGAGATGGCGTCCACCGTGGAGAAGCGCTGGAAGACCCTGATCGGATCGTCCGAGCTGAGGACGGTGACGGCCGAGCCCAAGCGGATCCTGGTGGTGCGGGCCGCCGCTGCAGCCAGGAAGACTTCAGGGGCGGACACCGCATAGTCCTTCCGGTGGTGCTCCCCCACGCCGAACGCGTGAAGTCCGACGGCGTCGGCAAGTTGGGCCTGTTCCAGCAGCTGCCGCAGGACTTCGGCATGCGCCTGCGGGTGCCGTCCGGTTTCACGCCCACATCACCGAAGGTGTTGAGACCAAGCAGGATGCGGTCCTCCCCCACGGGTTCGGTGGGTCCCAACGGCAGCTCGGTCATCAGGATTCCTTCAGCCAGCCGGCCAGCTCCGCGGCCCAGTAGGTTAGCACCATGCCCGCACCGGCCCGGCGGATGCCCAGCACGGACTCGGTGATGGCGGCCCTCCGGTCGATCCATCCGTTGGCTGCAGCGGCCTCGATCATCGCGTACTCGCCGGAGATCTGGTAAGCCGCCACCGGCACCGGGCTCATGGCGGCGACGTCCGCCACGATGTCCAGGTAGCTCATGGCCGGTTTGACCATGACGATGTCGGCGCCCTCGGCCAGGTCCAGTTCCACTTCGCGCAGCGCCTCGGTGCGGTTTCCTGCATCCATCTGGTAGGTCCGCCGGTCGCCCTTCAGCTGGGAATCCACCGCCTCGCGGAACGGGCCGTAGAAAGCGGACGCGTATTTGGCCGAGTAGGCGATGACTGACGTGCCGGTGTGGCCGGCTTCATCCAGGGCGGTCCTGATGGCGGCGATCTGTCCGTCCATCATGCCCGAGGGGCCCAGCATGTGGGCGCCGGCATCGGCCTGTGCCACGGCCATCCGGGCGTAGATTCCCACGGTGCGGTCGTTGTCGACGTACCCGTCGTCGTCGAGCACCCCGCAGTGGCCGTGGTCGGTGAACTCGTCCAGGCACACGTCGCTCATGATCACCAGACTGTCCCCCACCTCGGCGCGAACGTCGCGGATGGCCTTGTTCAGGACACCGTCGGGGTCGAGAGAGGCCGAGCCTTCGGCGTCACGGATTTCCGGGATGCCGAACAGCATGATGCCGCCCAACCCCAGTTCGGCAGCCTCTGCTGCGGCACGCTTCAGGGTGTCCGTGGTGTGCTGCACCACGCCCGGCATGGACGTGATGGGGTTCGGTTCGGTGAGCCCTTCCCGGATGAAGGCGGGAAGGATGAGCCCGGCCGGCGCCAGGCGGGTTTCGGCGGTCAGCCGGCGCATGGCGGGCGTGGTCCGAAGGCGGCGGGGGCGTTGGCTGGGAAAGTCATGGTCCTGTCCTTCACGTTGTTCCGGGTAGGTTCGGGTTCGGCGCCCCGGCGGGACCTGCGGTCCCCAGGGCAGCCCCGACGGCATCCGCGAGGCCCTCGGGCGTCGGCTCAGCTGCCACCGCAGCCACCTGCAGGCCGAGCGCTGCGGCCTGTTCCGCCGTCGAACGCCCGATGGCCACAAGCCGGCAGCCGTGCAGCGGCGCCAGGTCGGCGATCCGGCGCACGGCGCTGGGTGAGGCTGCCAGGACGGCGTCGATGCTTCCGTCAGCGATGCCTGCCCGGGCCGCGGCCGGCGAGAGCAGGGAGTACGACGGCGGCACCTGGCCGGGCCCCCGTCCTCCACCGGAACGGCGAGCCTGCGTTCGGCTGCCGCCGGGTAGTCGACCGTCCGGTAGGCGGCCACCACGGTGACTTTGCTGCCTGCGGCCCCGAGCCCCTCTGCAAGCGCGGGCGCCGCAATGTCAGCCTGCGGCAGCAGGACCCGTCCGCCGCCGGGCCATACCTCGAGCAGCCCGGCGGCGGACTGCTCGCCGCGGGGCGTCAGATCCACGCCGAGGCCGTTGGACTCGAGCAGCCTGCGGGTGGCCGGTCCCACGGCGGCGATCCGGATGCCGGCCGGGATCCACTGGCGCAGGGAAAGCCCGCGGTCCCGCGCCTTGCCGAGGAGCACATGGCCGGTGGTTGCGCTGGTGAGGACCAGCCAGTCGAACGCCCCGGCTCCCAGTGCGTCACAGGCCACATCCAGGGAATGCTGGTCCGGTGCCCGTTCGAAGTCGATGAGCGGCAGGAGCATGGCGGTGGCGCCGGCCTTTTCCAGCGCAGCCACCAGTTCCAGTGACCGCTCCGGGCTGCGCGTGATCAGGACCCGGGCCCCTGCCAGCGGCTTGCCCTGCCCCGATGCGCCCGTTGGCATTCCCATGGGCAAGGTCAGGATGCCTGGAGGTCTGCGATGTCGGCAGCACCGGCGGCCAGGAGGACCTCGGCCAGTTCGATGCCCAGAAGGGTGGCGCCCACTTCGGTCAGCCCGTCAGTTGCCCGCTTGTCACGGACGGATGCGGTGCCGTCCACCGCGCAGACAACGCCTTCGAGGTGCAGCATGCTGCCCTTCCGGTAGGCGTATGCGCCCACCGGGGCCGCGCAGCCGGCTTCCAGCCGGGCCAGCATGGCCCGCTCCGCCGTGACTGCGAGCCGGGTGTCCGGGTCGTCCAGCGCCGCGAGGGCCTGGGCCAGCACCGCCTGGGATCCTTCGGTTGAGCCGGGCTTCCGCGGAGCGTCGGCGGTGCGGCACTCGATGGCCAGGGATCCCTGCCCGGCGGCCGGGAGCATGACGTCGGTTTCCAGGAATTCGCTGACGGCATCCAGCCTGTTGATGCGCTCCAGGCCTGCGGCAGCAAGCACCACGGCGTCGAGGTCGCAGGACTTGCCGGGCACTACCTGGTCCGTGGTGTTGCCCGGAAGCCCGGGAACCCGGCCCAGGCGGGTGTCCACGTTGCCGCGGATGTCCAGGATCTCCAGGTCGGGCCGGGCAGCCCGGAGCTGTGCTGCACGGCGCGGCGAACCGGTGCCCACCGTGGCGCCGGCCGGGAGATCCGCCAGTTTCAGCCCGTCCCGTGCGCAGAGGACGTCGCGGACGTCAACGCGGCGCGGGGTGGCCGCCAGGCCAGCCCCACGGCTGCCCCGGTGGGAAGGTCCTTCAGGGAATGGACGGCCACATCGCATTCGTTCCGCAGCAGCGCGTCCCGCAGCGCTGCCACGAAGACACCGGTGCCGCCCATCTGGGACAGCGAGCCGGTGAGGACGTCGCCGTCGGTCCTGATGTGGACGAGTTCGACGGGGAAGCCCCCGACGGCGGCCAGCTGGTCGGCGGTCTGCTGCGTTTGTGTCAAAGCCAGTTTGCTGGCGCGGGTTCCGATCCGGACAGTCACTGCTGTGCTGCTCCTTGTGCTTCCGGCTGCCCCGGCGACGCGGGGTAGGGGTCATGGCCCGTCCCCACAGTGGTGTCGGCGCCGGCGATGGTGGGTTTTTCGCCGCGGAAGTTCGCGCAGCAGCCCGGCCGGCAGACGTCGTACCAGGGGCCGAGATCCGTCACTGCCGGACGGTCGCTGATGTTGTTAGCCTCGGTGCGTTCGCAGATGAGGTCCACCATGCCGTTGACGAACTTGCGGTGGGTGCCGGGCGTGGGAACGCGGGTGGCGGCCAGGCCCAGGTTGGCGCACGTCTCCAGCGCTTCGGTGTCGAGGTCCCAGACAACCTCCATGTGGTCGCTGACGAAACCGAGCGGCACGATGACGATGCCCTTGGTCCCCTTGCCGGCGAGTTCCTCGATGGCGTCGTTGATGTCGGGTTCAAGCCACGGCACGTGCGGGGCGCCGGAGCGTGACTGGTAGACCAGCGACCACGGCGCCGTGAGGCCGGATTCCTCCTCCACCCGCTGCATGACGGCCGCGGCGGTGGCGAGGTGCTGCGCCACGTAGGCCGAGCCCTCCTCGAATTCGCGGGGCTCGCCCTCCGAGCGGCCGGCGGCCTCGGCGTCCCGGGTGGGAATGGAGTGGGTGGCAAAGAGGATCTGGACGGGAGCGTCCGGGGTGCCGGCTTCGGCCAGCTTCGCACGGACCTCGGCGAGGCCGGCGGCGGTGCCTTCAACGAACGGCTCCACGAATCCGGGGTGGTCGAAGTACTGGCGGACCTTGTCCACTTCCAGGCGTCCGTCCAATCCGGTCTCTGTCAGTGCCATGCCGATGTCCTCGCGGTACTGGCGGCAGCTGGAGTAACAGGAGTAGGCACTCGTGGTGATCATCAGCAGGCGGCGGTGGCCGGCGTCGTACGCGTCCTGCAGTGTCTCCGGGATGTAGGGGGCCCAGTTGCGGTTGCCCCACAGCACGGGGAGGCTGATGCCGCGGGCGGCCAGTTCAGCTTCCAGTGCCGCCTTGAGTTCGCGGTTCTGCTGGTTGATGGGGCTGATGCCGCCGTTTGCGCGGTAGTGGTGCGAGACCTCCTCCAGGCGCTCGTCCGGGATTCCGCGGCCGCGGGTGACGTTGCGGAGGAAGGGAATCACATCATCCTGGCCCTCGGGACCGCCGAAGGAGGCGAGGAGGACGGCGTCGTAGTTCTTGGGGGCCATCCGGCCCGCCTCCGTCACCGGATTGACGGCGGTGCTGCCTTGGGGATCGCGGGGGCTCATGCCAGCACCTCGGCTACCTCGTCGGCGGAAATTCGGCGGCCGGTGTAGAACGGGACTTCCTCGCGGACATGGTTGCGTGCCTCAGTGGCGCGCAGGTGGCGCATGAGGTCCACCAGGTCAACGAGTTCGGGAGCCTCCAGGCCGAGGATCCATTCCCAGTCGCCGAGCGCGAAGGAGGACACGGTGTTGGAGATGACCTGCGGGAATTCGCGGCCGAGCAGGCCATGCTCGCGGAGCATCGCGCCGCGCTCCTCCTCGGGCAGGATGTACCACTCGTAGGAGCGGACGAACGGGTAGACGCACAGCCACTCTGCCGGCGTGACGCCGCGCGAGAACGCAGGCGTGTGGTTCTTGGCGAACTCCGCCTCGCGGTGCACGCCCATGGCGGACCAGACGATTTCGGTTCCGGCGAAGAGCGAGCTGCGGCGGATGTCGCGGATGGCCTGCTGGAGGGCCTCCGGCTTGGGGCCGTGGAGCCACACCATGACGTCGGCATCGGCGCGCATTGCGGAGACGTCGTAGCTGCCGCGGTGGGTAACGTGCCCCTCAGCGAGGCGCTGCAGCAGGGCCTCGAAATCGGCGGCAGCATCGGCGCTGCGGACTACTGCCTCCGACCGTTTGAAGACAGTCCAGAGGGTGAAAAACTGCTCGGCTGATTCCTCGGTTTTAGTGACAGATTCGGCAGAAGTGTGGCTCATGGTTACAAGTTTGCCCTTTAGTACCCGCCAAGTCGAAACCAACAACTTCTACAACGCGTAGAAGTCGCCAAGATCACACCGACCGGCGTTTCCCGGCGGTCCGGGTGCTCCGGCGCTAGAGGTTGCGCAGCCGGAAGAGCACCAGGCCGGCCGCACCTGCGACGCCCACCAGTCCGGACCCGAGCCACACCATGGCACTGCGCGGCTCCGGCTGCGAGTTGAGCGTGGCGCTGCTCCGCAGGCCGGTGCCGGTGCTGTACGGCGTCCACGCCGGGTGGGCCTGGTATGCGCTGTACAGCGGCGCGCCGCCGGCCTGGCTTTCCGCTGGTGCAGCTGCCGCCGGGCTTGCGGCTGGCGTAGTGGAAAGGGGCCGTTCCGCGGCCGGAACTTCGCTGGATTCACCGGACGCGGCGGCGCCGGAATCTGCGGGCGTCTGGCCGGCATCCGCAGCGGCGGGGGCCTCTGCGGTTGCCGGAGCCGTAACCGCCGGAGCAGTGGGGACTGCCGTGGTTGCGGCAGCGGCGGGCGACGGCGCCGCGCCGGTCTGCGATGCGGCACTATATGTCGTCGGCGTCTGCGCCGGAGCCGGTGCGGCGCCGGTGGATGCCGCTGAAGTGGGGTACTGCCCGTCGGAGCAGGGGAAGCTGACGGCGTCGGGGTGGGTACCGCCGTCGCTGTCGGGGAAAGGGTGGCCGTTACCGCCGGAAAGAGGGCCGGCGGCAAAGACAGCAGCAGGGCAGGGGCTGAAGCGGACGCAACCGGGCCAGCCGTTTCCCGGATGGATGCGCCCGTTCCCTTGCTGCCCGGCTCTTCACGGTCCTGCCCGGGCGCCGCCTGCAGGCCATCCCCGGGGTTGTCCCGGGATGGCTCGGTCGGCAGGGAGCCTGTTTCCTGCGCCAGCGGAATTGTCGGGCTGCCGGGATCAGCCAGCCCTTCGTCTGCTTGGGACGCTGTGGCGCCTGTGGCTAGAACCAGTACCGCTCCGATTGCCGCTGCATAACCGCCGCGCCGGATTCCCCCATGGATACCAGTCCGGGACATTGAAAGCTCGGACCTGTGTTGAACCATAGTCATCGACCCTAGCCATGGAGCAGAGGGAATTGAAAGCTGGTGAAACGGGGCTGGGACACCCGCCGGAACCGCTGCCGGCACCCAACCCCGTCCTGACCAGCGAAGACGTTCAGCCTGCCAGATTCCGGATCTGTTGCTGCGTGTCGGACACCACGGCGGCCAGGCCGTTGCCAGCAGCCCAGCCACCCACCACGGCAAGGCCGCCCGCACTGTCGCAGGCCTCGCGGATGGCAGCCACCCTCGCACGATGGCCGACGGCGGCGAACGGCAGGGCCCCGCGCCAGCGGACCACGTCCCAATCCACGATGCTTTCCCGGCTGATGTCCACGCCCAGCAGGGCTGAGGCGTCCCGCAGTGAGGCAGCCAGGAGTTCATCGTCCGTCCCGGGGCCGGCTGGCAGTCCCCCAACGCCGTCCACCCGGCCGTAGGACAGCCGCAGGACGTGCCGGCCCGGGCCGGCGGCTGCGGCCAGCCAGTCCCATTTGCCGGTGGCGTGCGTCAGCGCCTTCGCTTCAATTCCCGGGGTCTGCGGCGCCACCAGGATGCCCGTGCCGCGGGGGCGGCGGTCCAAGGCGGGATTGTCCAGGACCAGTGTGACCAGCTTGACGTCGGGCCCGGCTGCCGGCTTCCTGCCGGCGACGGCGGGCACCGGCCCGGCCAGGAGGTCGACGGCGGCCGGACCGTCCACCGCGACCACGAGCAGGGCGGCGTCGAAGTCAGCACCGCCGGCCGCAACGCGCCAGCCTTCCGGTGTGCGGCGGACGGCGACGGCGGTTGTCCCGGACAGGAGCGTGACATCCCGTTGACGGAGGTCCTCCAGGAGCGCGCCCACCAGGGTGTGCATGCCGCCTTCCAGGCCAGCGACGGCGGATCCTGCCTTGGCGGGTCTGCTATTGACGGTTGCCGTGCCCTGCGCGGGAGGTGCACCGGATCCCTTCCGCTGGGCGGCGACGGCTCCGGCGAGGGACCCGTGTTGCCGGAGCCGGGTGCGGAGGCCGGGGGCCACCATGTCGACGTCCAGCAGCCCGGGATCGGCCGAATGGACGCCTCCCACTACGGGGGCCACCAGCCGGTCCAGGACGCGGGCGCCCATCCGGGCCTTGACCAGGGCTGACACGCTGGTGACTTCCTGCCCGGTACCCACCGAGGCCGGCAGGATCCGGTCCAGGGACGCCCGGAGCGAGCCGAGCAGCCCGAGGGAACGGCGTACTTCCGGGTCCCAGGGATTGGCGGGAATGCCCAGCACGCCGGTCCGGGGCAGTTCCCGTGGACCCTCCGGCAACTGGACCCAGGCGCCTCCCGGCCGGGGCGACACAATCTTTGCCGCCAGCCCAAGCTCGGAGGCCAGCTTCGAAACCGCGTCGGACCGGGTGGCGAAGGACTCTGCGCCGCTGTCGAGCACCAGGCCGGCCACCACGTGGCTCCCTACACAGCCGCCCCAGGCATCGCCGGCTTCAAGGACGGTGACCCTGTAGCCGGCCGCTGCCAGCCCGCGCGCGGAGAGCAGCCCGGAAATCCCGCCGCCCACCACCAGCGCGGTCTGTGCCGAAGCCGGCGCGCTCTCCACGGACTACTCCGGGGAGATGGAGTGGATGAGTTCCACCACCCGGGTCAGGACATCGGGGTCCGTCTCGGGCGGCACGCCGTGGCCCAGGTTGAGGACGTGTCCGGGTGCCGACGAGCCTGCCGCGATGACCTCACGGACGTGGGCTTCAAGGATTTCCCAGGGGCCGGAAGCAGGGCGGGGTCAATGTTGCCCTGCAGCGGTACTGTTCCGCCCAGGCGGCGGTTGGCTTCGTCAAGGGGCAGCCGGTAGTCGACGCCCACCACATCGACGCCGACATCCTTCATGGCCACCAGGAGCTCCGAGGTGCCGGTGCCGAAGTGGACCAGCGGGGCACCGAGGTGGCGGACGTGGTCCAGCGCGCGGGTCGAGGCAGGCGCGACGTACCGGGTGTAATCGGCCAGGCCCAGGGATCCGGCCCAGGAATCGAACAGCTGGCCGGCGGAGGCACCTGCCTCGAGCTGTGCCTGGAGGAACATCCCGGACGCGTCGGCAGCCCAGTTGGCCAGGGCAGACCAGGTTTCCGGGTCGGCGTGCATCATGGTGCGCGGCCCGAGGTGGTCGCGGGAAGGCTTGCCCTCCACCATGTAGGCAGCCAGCGTGAACGGGGCGCCGGCGAAACCGATCAGCGGGGTCTTGCCAAGCTCGGCCACCGTCAGCCGGACCGCTTCCCGGATCGGTTCCAGCGCCTCCCAGGTCAGCTGCGGCAGCGCCGCGACATCGGCTGCCGTCCGGACGGGCTTGTCCAGGACGGGGCCCACTCCGGGAACGATGTCCACGCCCACGCCAGCAAGCTTCAGCGGAATGACGATATCGGAGAAGAAAATGCCTGCGTCAACGTCGTGCCGGCGGACCGGCTGGAGGGTGATCTCGGACGCCAGCTCCGGCCGCAGGCAGGAGTCCAGCATCGCAATGCCCTCACGGACCTTGAGGTACTCGGGCAGGGAACGCCCCGCCTGCCGCATGAACCAGACAGGACGGCGGGAGGGTTTGCCGCCGCGGTAGGCAGTGATCAGCGGAGAGTCCGCGGTGCGGCCGTCCAGCAGCGGATGGTCAGCGGCAAGGGCGCCGGCAGCGGAGACGGCAGGGCTAGAAGTCATGCCTTTGATTGTGCCGAAGATCAGCGCCAAAAGATAACGACAGCCTGTCATCCCCGGGACAGGATTTCCCGTCGTGGCAGGAATCACAGGCACGGATACCTCCCTGACCGGGGAGGGAGTTGTTCTACCGAGGAACGAAAAAGCTATGATTGGTCTGCTGTGGTTCTTTTTTTCATTGGTGGCTACACACGCCGACATCGATCTTGAGACCGTTGCTCAGTTGAGCAACGGTTCCTCCGGGATTGCCACGAACGCCCTCACCGGTTCACCGGCGGTGACGGGCGCGGTTGTCCTTGCCACCTGCAACCGCTATGAGATCTACGGCGAGGCGCCCCATCCGGATGATGTAGAGGCAGCCCGCGCAGCCCTTGTCGCCCAGATCAGTGAAGCCAGCGGCCTGAGTGAGCCGCTCGTGTCCCGCTCCTTCAGCACCCGAACCGGCCCCGAAGTAACCCAGCACCTCTTCGCCGTCAGCGCCGGACTGGACTCCGCCGTCGTTGGGGAACGGGAAATCGCAGGCCAGGTACGCCGCGCACTGATCACCGCCCAGCATGAAGGCACCGCCAGCGCGGGGTTGGTCCGGCTCTTCCAGGCCGCCTCCAAAACGGCAAAGGACGTAGGCGCCCAGACTGCGCTCGGTTCGCGCGGCCTGTCCATCGTGTCCGTCGCCCTGGACCTTGCAACGGATCTTTCCGAAAACCCGGACTGGTCCAGCAAGAAGGTTGTGGTCTTTGGGACCGGAGCCTACGCCGGCGCCACCATGGCACTGCTCCGCGAACGCGGCTGCACGGACATCTCCGTCTTCTCCTCCTCCGGCCGGGCCGAAGGCTTCGTCGCCACGCGGGGCGGCACCGCCCTCGACGACGATTCCCTCAACCCCGCCGTGGCCGCCGCGGACGTCATGATCGGCTGCAGCGGTTCGGATAGCCGGGTGGAAGCGGACGAGCTCGCCCAGGTCCGCGCCAACTCCCCGCAGCCGCTGATCGCCATCGACCTGGCGCTCACCCACGACTTCGACCCCGCCGTCGGCGAGCTGGACGGCGTCGAACTCCTCACCCTTGAATCCGTCCGCCTGGCCGCGCCGCAGGAACAGGCCGATCCCTGGCGCAGGCAAGCAGCATCGTCAAAGGTGCCGCCACGGCTTTTGAACAGGAACGCGAGGCCCGGTCCGTGGATTCCGCCATAGTTGCCCTTCGCCGCCACACCATGAACGTCCTGGACGCCGAAATGGAAAAGGTCCGGGCCCGGCACGGCTGCACCGCCGCTGCCGAGGAAGTGGAATTCGCACTCCGCCGCATGGTCAAGCAGCTGCTGCACGTCCCTACGGTCCGCGCCAGGGAACTGGCGGCCAACGGCCAGCAGGACGAGTACGTGGCGGCCCTGGAGGCCCTCTACGGCATCACCGTGGAGCAGCCCGCCGCCCGTCCGTCCGCCCAGGCTGAATGCCCGGTGGACCACCGGGGTCTCGAAAGCGCCTGAACCCCACTTGCTCTATCAGATATGGCTCCCAAAACACTGTTTTGGGAGCCATATCTGATAGAGCATCGGGTCAGTAGACCGGCTTGTGGGGTTCCACCTCGCGCACCCACGAGAGGATGCCGCCGTCGAGATGGCTGACCCGCTGGTAGCCCGCCTTCTGCGCCGCTGCCAGGACGTTGGCTGACCGTGTCCCTGCCTTGCAGAGGAACACGATGTCCCGGTCCTGCGGAATCTCCGCCCATGCGTCGCCGGCCAGGATCCGGCCCTGCGGGATCAGCACCGCGCCGTCGATCCGGACGATCTCGAATTCACCCGGCTCCCGGACATCCACGAGCTCGAAATCCTTCAGCCCGGCCTTCCGTGACGCCAGCATGGTGGCCAGCTGCGTTGCGGTGACGGTGTGTTCGGTGTCCGACGGCGCTGCCGGTGTGATGCCGCAGAAGGCCTCGTAGTCCGTCAGCTCCGTAATGGGTGCCGCCGCGGGATCCTTGGATACCCGGATCTCCCGCCAGCTGCCGCCCAGGGCGTCGAACAGCGCCACCCGGCCCAGGAGGGAACGTCCGACGCCGGTGATCAGCTTCACTGCCTCAGTCACCATCATGGACCCCACAGCCGCGCACAGCATGCCGAAGACCCCGCCCTCGCCGCAGGAGGGAACAGAGCCGGCGGGCGGCGCTTCGGGGTAGAGATCGCGGTAGGTGGGTCCGTGTTTTTCCCAGAACACGCTGACCTGGCCGTCGAACCGGAAGATGGAGCCCCACACATACGGTTTGCCCAGGATGGCCGCGGCATCGTTGACCAGGTAGCGGGTGGCAAAGTTGCTCCGCCCCGTCCAGGATCAGGTCGTAGCCGGCAAACAGGTCCAGGGCGTTGGAGGCGTCCAGGCGGACATCATGGAGGCGGACGTCCACCAGCGGGTTGAGCGCGGCGATGGCGTCCCTGGCGGACTCGATCTTGGGCCTGCCGACATCCGCCACCCCATGGATGACCTGGCGCTGCAGGTTGCTGAGGTCAACGGCGTCGTCGTCGATGATCCCGATGGTTCCCACACCGGCAGCCGCCAGGTACAGCAGCGCCGGCGATCCCAGGCCCCCCGCGCCGATTACCAGGACCTTCGCGTTCTTGAGCCGCCGCTGCCCGATGGCCCCGATCTCGGGAATGATGAGGTGCCGGGAGTAGCGCTCCACCTCGGCAGGGGTCAGCTCACCCGCCGGTTCCACCAGGGGATCCAGGGAAACAGATGAAACATTTGCGGTGAAAGTCGAAGCCATACTTCAATGTATGCCCCGGGATACCGCCGGGTCATATTACCCCGCAGTAAAGTGGAGCTAACCGCAATGGAAAGAAGGACAACCGTGGTCCCTGAAGCACGGGCTGACCGCCCGCCCGCCGCCGAACAGCAGGCGGCCCCGCGTCCGGCAGGCCAGCGCTCCGCCCGGCTGCCGCGCGACGAGCGCCGCGCCCAACTCCTTTCCGCAGCGCAGGAAGTCTTCGTGGCCAACGGCTACCACGGTGCCGCCATGGACGAGATCGCCGAGACGGCCCACGTCAGCAAACCCGTCCTGTACCAGCACTTCCCGTCCAAGCGGGAACTGTACCTGGCGCTGCTGGAAAGCCACCTGGCGTCCCTCACCGACCTGATGCTGGGTGCGCTGAACTCCACCACGGACAACAAGGAACGCGTGCAGGCCGTGATGCGGGCCTACTTCCGCTTCATCGCCAATGACGACCAGGCCCACCGGCTGGTCTTCGAATCGGACCTCATCAACGATCCGGATGTCAGCTCCAGGCTGGAAACATTCAACCGGACCTTCGCGGACGCGATCGCACGTGTCATTGCCGAGGACACCAAGCTCCCCCATCTCGAAGCCGAGCTCCTGGGCCGGGACTGGCCGGAATGGCCCAGGTCAGCGCGCGGTACTGGCTCGAAACGGACGGCAACCTGGACCTCGATGTGGCCAGCGACCTCATCTACCGTTTAGCTTGGCGCGGAATCTCTCGCTTCCCCAAAGAGTCCTAGACTACAAATAAGACAACACCTCGTGGAGAAACACGAGTACTTTGACTGGCTGGGAGGCCCCTGTGGAAATTAAGATCGGCGTTCAGAACGTTGGCCGTGAGATTGTGCTGGAATCGACCCAGGACGCCGAGACGGTGGCCAAGGTTGTGGGCGAAGCCATCAATGCCGGCAGCGAGCTGCGGCTGACCGACGACAAGGGACGCCTGATCATTGTTCCCGGAAATGCCCTTGGCTATGTGGAAATCGGCGCCGAAGAGGTCCGCCGCGTAGGGTTCGGCCAGTTCTAGCCCCGGCACCGCGAACGTTCCTAGGAGATCCATGCTTTCCCTGACCATCGTTGTGCTCGCAGCGATTGCCGCAGGCTTCGTCGTCTGGGCGAATGACAGGCGGCATGCCAAGTACGGCGCCGCCCTGCCCGCCGGCGTTGCCGTCGTTGCCGGGGCCCTGACCTGGATCATCCTGATGGCGGCAGGCTTTGGGTACCGCCCGGGCCTGACGTGGCTTCCGTGGGTACTGCCCATCGTGCTGGGAGCTGCGGCCGCCGTGGCCGCCGTCCTTTACCTGGGCCGCAGCCGGGCCCGCCAGGACACGCAGCGCCTCACTGCCATCCTCCGCCGCTAGGAGAGGAACAACCCGCAAACGCGCGTGGCCGCCGCCCTCCGGGGCGGCGGCCACCTTCGCTTAACGGATGACGAGTTTCCGGACAGGTAGCGCGAGGGTTCCGCATTCGCCCCGACGGCGGCCGCAGCCTCGCTCGCTCCTGCCGCGGCGGCGAGGTCCCGTTCTGTCACCTGCCCGCCTGCGTCGTGCGACGAGTAGCGGATGAAGACGCGGTTGTAGCGCCAGTCCAGGTCCGGGTGGTGGTTCTGTTCCTCAGCAAGGCGTCCGACGGCGGCAATCAGCTCGAGTGCGGCAGCCGCCGTCGGCGTCTTGAAGACGGTGACCAGGCCGCCGTCGTGGTACCGCCAGCCGGGCAGCCCTGCCAGGGCCTGGTCGATCTGTTCCCGGGGAAGGGCATCTTTGCCGGCCACTGCTGCTCCTTGGTCCAGGGGCATCAACCGGCGTGTGCCGGGCTAGAGGAACTCGGCCCGGCCTTCCATTGCCGACGATGCCAGCGCGTGTTCGCGGCGGGGAATGCGGCCCGCCGCTTTCGCCAGCCTACCGGCGATGACGGCGTGTTTGAATGCCTCCCCCATCAGGGCCGGGTTCTGTGCGCGGGTCACCGCCGTGGCCAGCAGCACGGCGTCGCAGCCGAGCTCCATGGCAAGGGCAGCGTCGGAGGCCGTACCGATCCCGGCATCCAGGACCACCGGGACCGAGGCGCGGGAGACGATGAGCTCAATGTTGTGCGGGTTCAGGATTCCCAGCCCCGTGCCGATGGGAGCCCCCAGCGGCATCACGGCGGTGGCGCCGAGGTTCTCCAGCCGCAGCGCCAGGACGGGTCGTCGTTGGTGTACGCAAACACCTTGAAGCCGCGGTTGACCAGCTGTTCGGTGGCCTCCACCAGCTCGACGGCGTCGGGAAGGAGCGTGTGTTCGTCGGCAATGACTTCGAGCTTCACCCAGTCCGTTTCCAGCGCTTCGCGGGCGAGTTCGGCGGTGAGGACGGCGTCCCGGGCGGTGAAGCATCCGGCGGTGTTCGGCAGGACCCGGATGCCGTGGTCCACCAGGAGCTGGAACAGCGAGCCCGTTTCCGCAGTGGAGTAGCGCCGCATCGCCACGGTGGTCAGGGACGTGCCGGAGGCGAGGAGCGCCGCGCCAAGCCCGTCCAGGCTCGGCGCGCCGCCGGTTCCCATGATGAGCCGGGACGCCAAGGGGCACGCCGTCGATGACCAGGACATCATCCAGGCCGGGTGCAGCCGTGGAGGTCAGGGTGGTGGATTCCGTCATGGTGTCAGCCTCCCTGCACTGCCGTGACAAGCTCGACGTCGTCACCGTCGGCGAGCGCCGTCGCGAACCATTGGCTCCGGGGAACCACCTGTGCGTTGTGCGCCACGGCGACGCCCAGCCTGTTCCCGTCGCTGGCCTGGCCGTCAGCCCCCACGGTGCGGCCGGTGACCTGGCTGACGAGCGTGGTGATGCACGCCCCCTCAGCCACCGTATGGTGGTTTCCGTTCAGGGTGATGTTCATGCTGTCTCCTTGATGTTGACGCTTGCAGCGGAGGATTCGCGGCCGGAGAAGCGGCCAGGGTTGAACGGCTCCCAGCGGGGGTCCGTTGTGCCGTCCATCAGGTCCCGGCAGATGGCACCGGCTGCGGGTGACAGGAGGACGCCGTGCCGGAAGAATCCGGTGGCGATGACCAGGCCCGCGATGTGCCCGCCCGGGGTGGAGCCTGGAGCGGCGGGCACCCTGCCCAGGAGCGGGGCGTTGTCCGGGGTCGCCGGCCGGGCCCGCGCCGTACACTCCAGCAATTCCAGCTCGGCGACGGCGGGGACCAGGACCTGCGCGTCCCGGAGGAGCTGGTAGACACCGCCGGCGGATACCGTTCCGGCAGCGGACCGGGCAGCTTGTGGGGCTGCAACGCCCCTGGCGGGGGCATCCTCACGCTGGGTGGCTCCGATCACCACCGTCCCGTCCTCCCGGGGGACGATGTACACGGGTACACCGCGGACCAGTCCGCGTACGGTGGCCGTGACCAGCGGCTGGAGGTGCTGCGGTACGGCGAGCCGGAGGATGTCCCCGTGCACCGGCCGCAGCGGCAGGTGCAGGCCCTCAGGCAGGTCCGCCAGCGCAGCGGCATCCAGTCCGTTGGCCACCACGGTTTCTCCGGCCAGGACTGTACCGCGTCCGGCAAGCCGGACTCCCGCAACAGTGCCATCAGCCCACAGCAGTCCAACGGCCCTGTCCGGCACGGCATACCCATCCACTGCACCCGCAGCTGCGCGGCCGCTGCTGGCAGTTTCCCCCGCCAGGGCGTTGCGAAGGCAGGACACCAGGCGCCTGGGATCGACCTGGTGGTCGGCGGGGGTGTCAAGTGCGCAGGCGATGGCGGGGCTCAGCAACGGTTCCCGCCGCCGCGCCTCGCGGACGGTCAAAGGCTCAACAGCCAGGCCGTTGGCCTGCTGGACCGCGCGCAAATCCATCAAGGCCCGGCGGTCGGCGGCGTCGGCACCCACGGCGAGGGTCGGCGTCGTCAGGTATCCGGTCCTTTCGCCGGACGCAGCGGCCAGGTCGGCGATAAAACCGGGCCACCGGGCCGAGGATGCGAGCATCAGGTCGAGGAGGTCCTCTTCCTGGTAGTGCAGCTCGCTCACCGGCGCCAGCATCCCTGCGGCGGCCCAGCTGGCGCCGCTGCCGGGTGCGTCATCGATCAGCGCGACGCTGCGGCCCGAGCGCAGTGCCTCCCAGGCGATCACGTGGCCCACAACTCCGCCGCCAATGACCGCGACGTCGGCCCTGACGGTGCCGTTGGTGGGTTGCGGGGGTGCCGTGTTGGGGGTGCCCATGTGTCTCCTTCCCTACGCCGGCATTACCCGGATCAGGTCAAGCGGTCGGCTCTGACGCCCTCTCAGCCCGGCGCTTTATGACAGCTGCCGCAGGCTCCCGCAGTACGAGGCAAGTGTAGAGGAACTAGGCTTGCAGCCATGAATGTGTCCCACTCCCCTTCCGCTGCCGGCGCCTCCGCAACCGATGCCTTCACCACCGCCGGGGGAACCGCCGGGCTCAAGACTGCCCGTCTCTACCTCTGTACTGACGCCCGCCGTGACCGCGGCGACTTCGCGGAGTTCGTGGATGCCGCGTTCGCCGGCGGAGTGGATATCATCCAGCTCCGCGACAAGGCCATCGAGGCTGCCGAGGAACTGGAACTGCTGGCCGTCCTGAAGGAAGCCGCGCAGCGCCATGGCAGGCTGTGGGCAGTGAACGACCGCGCCGACATCGCCGTGTTGTCCGGCGCTCCGGTGTTCCACATCGGCCAAAAGGACCTCCCCCTGCCCGCGGCCCGCACCTTGCTGAACGGCAACGCCGCCATTGGACTCTCCAGCCACACTCCGGACCAGGTGGATGCGGCCCTCGTTGCCACGGCCGGACCTGCCGGGCTGGACTACTTCTGCGTGGGGCCGGTCTGGGCCACCCCCACCAAACCGGGTCGGGCCGCCGTGGGACCCGACCTGGTGAAATACGCTGCGGCAGCCACCGCCAAAGCCGCTAACGAGGTGCCGTGGTTCGCCATCGGCGGCATCGACCACTCCAACGTCAGCGAGGTGGTGGCAGCGGGAGCCCGGAGGATTGTGGTGGTGCGGGCCATCACCGAAGCGGCGGACCCCGCCGCAGCGGCGGCCTCACTCCTGGCCGCCCTGGATGCTGCCGGCTCCTGAACTGGCGGGTCCTGAACTGCCGGCGGGGCAACACGGCCCTGCCGTTCATCCCGCCGATGGCCTGCATAATCGGCGGTCTTCGGGCTAGGCTGATTTTCGTGTCACACCATCGGCTGGCTCCCAACGTCCACGAGCACAACAATGCGCTGGAAGAGGCCCTGGGCGCGCTGCGGAGCGAGCTCGAGCTTCCCGGGCCGTACCCCGAGCATGCGGTCCGTGACGCCGAGGCGGCCGTGGCTGCGCTGGAGCTTCCGCCCCATGACCTGACCGGCGTCGATTTCGTCACCATCGATCCGGCATCGTCCACGGATTTGGACCAGGCGCTGTTCATAGAGGCCGACGGCGGCGGCTACCACGTGCTGTACGCCATCGCCGACGTTCCGGCGTTCGTGAAGCCGGGCGGACCGCTGGACCAGGAAACGCGCCGCCGCGGGCAGACCTTCTATGCCCCCGACGGCCGGATTCCGCTGCATCCGGAGGTCATCAGCGAAGGGGCAGGGAGCCTGCTGCCCGGCCAGGAGTGCCCGGCCTTCGTCTGGGACTTCCGCCTGGACGGCAACGCCGATGTCACCTCGGCCTCCGTCAGGCGGGCACGGATGCGCAGCCGCGCCAAGCTGAGCTACAAAGGCGCGCAGGCCCAACTGGACGCAGGCGGCGCATCCCCAGTCCTGCAGCTGCTGAAAGAGGTTGGGCTCAAGCGCGTGGAGCTGGAACGTGCCCGTGACGGCGCCAGCCTGAACATGCCGGAGCAGGAGATCGTCCAGCTCCCCGACGGTGGCTACCGCATCGCTGCCGCGCCGCAGCTGCCCGTGGAGGACTGGAACGCGCAGATCTCGCTGATGACGGGCATGGCCGCTGCGCAGATCATGCTGGACGGGCAAGTGGGCATCCTCCGGACCATGCCCGCGCCGGACGAACGCTCCCTGAACCACTTCAAACTCCAGACCGAGGCGCTGGGAAAGCCGTGGGACGGCGAGGTCAGCTATGGCGAGTACCTGCGCAGCCTGGACCCGACCGAACCGCGGCAGCTCGCCATCATGCACTCGGCGGGGATGCTGTTCCGCGGCGCCTCCTATACAGCTTTTGACGGCAGCGTCCCGGAGGCCGCCATCCAGGCCGCCATCGGTGCGGCCTACGCGCACACCACCGCTCCCCTGCGGCGGCTGGTGGACCGCTTCGTGCTGGTGATCTGCGAGGCCCTCAGCAATGGCGGCAACGTTCCCGGCTGGGCGCGTGAGGCCCTTCCGTCGCTTCCCGAGATCATGGCGGGATCGGACCAGCTGGCGTCCCGGATGGAGCGGATGGCGCTGGACACCGTGGAGGCCGCGCTCCTGGTCAACCACATTGGCCAGGAGTTTGATGCCATCGTGATCTCCGGGTCGAAGCCGCAAAAAGACAACGGCAATGGCAACAACGGCAGGAACGGAAACGGCAAGAACGGCAACGGCAAGAACGGCAACGGCAATGGCGGTTCCGGCATCATCCAGGTGGCTGAACCTGCCGTCACGGCCCGCTGCGCAGGCGACCTGGAGTCCGGCACCAAGGTCCGCGTCCGCCTGCTTTCGTCCAACATCGCAACCCGTGAGGTCCACTTCGAACTGGTCGGCTGAGGTCCGCTGCGGGCCCGCATACCCGCCCCCGGGGGTGCAAAAGCCGGTATTGCGGCCTTGTACGGCTAGACTGGAGAAGTAGAAATGGATGCCCGGTCGTTGATTTCCTTGATTTGAAACCAACAAGCCCGCCCCTACGCGATCTTGAGATTTGCCCGCTGGTCACCAGTGCCAGCATTTAGATAGCCCGCGATCGGCTTCCACTGGAATTGCTTGTGCGCCCGAGCGTGCTCCGGACCGGCCTGCCGGCCGGCCCGTTGAGCAGGCAGCGCCAATGCCCAAATGAATAAGGAAACTCCCTGTGAGTGAATTGCATACCCACCAGCTTCTGACGGACGAGACCGGCACCGAGACCATTGAGCCGGAAGAGACCATCATCTCGGACGAGAAGCCGCACGAAATCGCGGAAAAGTCCTTCGCCGACTACAACGTCCGCGAGGACATCGTGGAATCGCTGGCCGACGCCGGCATCACGCACCCCTTCCCCATCCAGGCCATGACCCTGCCGGTGGCATTGTCCGGCCACGACATCATCGGACAGGCCAAGACCGGCACCGGCAAGACCCTCGGCTTCGGCATTCCCGCCCTGCAGCGCGTCATCGGCCAGGACGACCCCGGCTACGCGAAGCTCGCCGTACCGGGCGCACCGCAGGCCCTGGTGATCGTCCCCACCCGCGAACTGGCAGTGCAGGTGGCCAATGACCTGCAGACTGCATCCCGCAAACGCAACGCCCGCATCGCCACCATCTACGGCGGCCGCGCCTACGAGCCGCAGGTGGAAGCGCTGAAGCAGGGCGTCGAAGTTGTGGTGGGCACCCCGGGGCGCCTCATCGACCTGTACAAGCAGAAGCACCTGAGCCTCAAGAACGTCAAGATCGTGGTCCTGGACGAGGCCGACGAAATGCTGGACCTCGGGTTCCTGCCCGACGTCGAGACCCTGATCGCGGCCACCCCCGCTGTCCGGCAGACGCTGCTGTTCTCCGCCACCATGCCCGGCCCGGTCATCGCCATGGCCCGGCGCTACATGACCCAGCCCACCCATATCCGCGCCGCAGACCCGGACGACGAGGGCCTGACCAAGCGCGACATCCGGCAGCTCATCTACCGTGCGCACAGCATGGACAAGACCGAGGTGGTGGCCCGCATCCTGCAGGCCAGGGGCCGCGGCCGCACCATCATCTTCACCAAAACCAAGCGCACCGCCGCGAAGGTGGCAGAGGAACTGGTGGACCGCGGGTTCGCCGCCGCCGCCATCCACGGCGACCTGGGCCAGGGTGCCCGCGAGCAGGCCCTGCGCGCCTTCCGCAACAACAAGGTGGACGTCCTGGTGGCCACCGACGTCGCTGCCCGCGGCATCGACGTGGAGGATGTCACGCACGTCATCAACTACCAGTGCGTCGAAGACGAAAAGATCTACCTGCACCGGGTGGGCCGCACCGGCCGCGCCGGCAACAAGGGGACGGCCGTCACCTTCGTGGACTGGGACGACGTTCCCCGCTGGGCCCTGATCAACAAGGCCCTGGGCCTCAACGTTCCCGAGCCGGTGGAAACCTACTCCTCCTCGCCGCACCTCTTCACGGACCTGGACATTCCTGAGGGCACCAAGGGCCGCCTCCCGCGGGACAAGCGCACCCTTGCCGGTGTGGACGCCGAGGTCCTCGAAGACCTGGGCGAAACCGGTAAGAAGAACAGCCGCGGCGGCCGCGGGGACGGCCGTGAACGGGCCGGCCGTGGACGCCGGGATTCCGGCAGCCGCGAAGATGGCCGCGGCGGCGAGTCCGCAGGCCGCTCCGGTGAGCGCCGCCGTCGTACGTCAGGCCCGGCGGCCGCATCTGCGCCTGCCGGCGAGGCCGGACAGAACGACGGCGAGCAGCCCACGCGTGCGCGCCGCACCCGTACCCGCACCCGGCGCCGCAACGGCGAAGTGGTTGCCGGCGCTGACAAGGGCACACAGCCGGGCGCCGAGGGCGAACTGCCCCGATGACTGACACTGTTTGGGCGCCGGACGGCGGCAGCCTGGTGGTGCACGCGGACAACGCGGAGTACCTCCCCACGCTGCCGGACGGCGCCTTCACACTGATTTATGTGGATCCGCCCTTCAATACAGGCAGGCCGCAGCGGCGCCAGGAAACCAGGATGGTGGCCAATGCCGAGGGCAGCGGCGACCGCGTCGGCTTCAAGGGCCGCTCCTATGACACCATCAAGGGCGCCTTGCACCGCTACGATGACGCGTTCAGCGACTACTGGTCCTTCCTGGAACCGCGGCTCGTCGAGGCGTGGCGCCTGCTGGCGGAGGACGGGACGCTGTACCTGCACCTGGACTACCGAGAGGTCCACTACGCCAAGGTGATGCTCGATGCCATCTTCGGCCGGGAATGCTTCCTGAACGAGATCATCTGGGCCTACGACTACGGCGCCCGCGCCAAGAACCGCTGGCCCACCAAGCACGACAATATCCTCGTCTACGTCAAGAACCCCGCCAAGTACCACTTCGACAGCGCCGAAGTGGACAGGGAACCCTACATGGCCCCCGGCCTGGTCACTCCCGCCAAGCGGGAACTCGGCAAGCTGCCCACGGACGTCTGGTGGCACACCATCGTCTCCCCCACCGGCAAGGAAAAAACCGGCTACCCCACGCAGAAGCCGGAGGGACTGGTCCGGCGCGTCGTCGCCGCGTCAAGCAGGCCCGGCGACTGGTGCCTGGACTTCTTCGCCGGCTCCGGCACCCTCGGCGCGGTGGCGGCCAAGCTGGGCCGCAAATTCGTCTGCGTGGACCAGAACCAGCCCGCGGTGGACATCATGGCCAGGCGGCTGGGCGCACACGCCACCCTCGCGTCGTTCCCACCGCACCCTGCCGCGCAGGTGTCCTTGTAGGGGGCCGTTAAGGACACCTGCTGCGGCTTTTTGCGCCTGCGGTTCCGCTAGCAGGTTTCCAGCAGCTGGATTCCGTGGTCCCCCTGGCGGTTGTCCAGGACGGCTCCGCTGGATTCGCAGATGGCGTTGACCAACAGGGCATAGCCCTCGCCGTTCTGGAAATTGCCGTCGTCGCCTGCGCCTTCCGGGACGGTTCCCGGGGGCAGGAACACCCAGGCACCAGCTTCCAGCACGTAAGCCCAGTTGCCCTGCACATGGACGTGGATGTCGGGGCCGGGTATGAACACGTAGTCGCTGCCCGTGTAGGCCGACCGGCTGACGTTGGCACAGTCCAGCGCATTGGCTGCGGTGGGGACAAACATGAAAACGACGGCCAGACCAGCCGCGGCAAGTGATTTCCTGAACATGATTCTTCTCCGTCTACCGTACGAAATATTGCATGGTGACGAGACTCTTTTGGCACCGAAAGCCACCCCGGCAAGCGAAAGACTACTCAGGCGGGACCATTAGTCAAGGTGCGCGGAGCTTCCCCGCACAACGGCGGTCCCGTGCCCAGTTCCTCGATCCTGGCCAGGGCTTCCCGGGACGTGAGGTTCTCGCCCAGCAGGTTGGGTTTGCCGGTGCCGTGGTAGTCGGAGGAACCCGTTACCAGCAGGTCGTGCTTCGCGGCGAGCCGCCGGAGGAAGGCCCGCCCTTCCTCCGGGTTGTCCCGGTGGTCGATCTCCAGGCCAGCCAGGCCGGCGTCGATCATTTCCCGGTAGGTGCGCTCCCCCACCGTCCTGCCCCGCGCGGTCGCCACCGGATGGGCAAAGACAGGCACGCCGCCGGCGGCGCGGACGAGCTCGACGGCGGTGGCGGGGTCGGGTGCGTAGTGCTGGATAAAGTAGCGCGAGCGTGAGGTGAGGATGGTGGCGAAGGCTTCGGAGCGGTCCTCCACCACACCGGCGGCCACCAGCGCGTCGGCGATGTGGGGACGGCCGAGGGTCGCGCCGGGCGCCACATGGTGGATGACGTCGTCCCAGGTGAGCGGATAGTCCTCGGCGAGGAGCGTGACCATCCGCTCTGCACGCGTGAGGCGGGCGTCCTTGGCCTTGGTGATCTCCTCCAGCAGGCCCTCGTGCGCGGGGTCGTGCAGGTAGCTCAGGAGGTGCACGCTGATGCCTTCCGAGGTCCGGCAGGACACCTCCATCCCGGGCACCAGGGCCACTCCGTGCTCAACGGCTGCAGCGGATGCTTCCGCCCAGCCGTCCGTGGAGTCATGGTCGGTCAGTGCCACCACGTCCAGCCCGGCGCGGGCGGCGGAGGCCATCACGTCGGCGGGTTTCTCCGTGCCGTCGGAGACATTGGAGTGGGCATGCAGGTCAATCCTCACCTGTCCAGACTAGTTGACCGGCCCCGCCCCCGGCGGAAGCCCGTTCGCATCGCCGCGGAGCTGGTGAGACGATGGTGCCGTGAACGATGCCGAAAACACCCTGAACTCTGCTTCCCAGCCGCTGGAAGAGCGTGTCAACAACCGCTCGCAGCGGCCCAGTTCCGACGCCTTCAAGGCCTTCATGGCCAGCAACTGGGCACCGTCCAGCGAGGAGCTGCCGGACCGTGACGCCGTTGCTGCCTACGCCGCAACCCGGCGCAAAGCCATCTCCGCCAAGTTCAAGGGCGAACGCCTGGTGATCCCCGCGGGGCCATTGAAGGTCCGCTCCAACGACTGCGACTACCGGTTCCGGCCGTTCTCCGGTTTCGCCCACCTGACCGGCCTGGGCCTGGACCACGAGCCGGACGCGGTCCTGATACTTGATCCCGTCGGGGAGGGTAAGGGCGACGACGGCGGGCACCACCGTGCCACGCTCTACTTCCGTCCGCTGGCCGGCCGGGATACGGAGCAGTTCTACGCCGACGCGCGGTCCGGGGAATTCTGGATCGGCGCCCGGCCCACGCTGGCCGAGTTTGAGGCACGTCTGGGCCTGGCGACGGCCCACATCGACCAGCTGGAAACAGCCGTCACCAAGGATGTTGGTGCCCCGGAAATCGGCGGCATCTCCATCCGGCTGGTGCGCAAAGTGGATGAAAACATCGACGCACTTGTGGACACCGCCCGGTACAACACCGCCAGGGACCCGGAAAACCTTGACCTGGGCGTGTTCGACGCCCTGGACGAAAAGCTCAGTGAGGCCCTCTCCGAGCTGCGCCTGCTCAAGGACGAGTGGGAGATTGAACAGATGAAGACTGCCGTGGCTGCCACCATTGAAGGCTTCGAGGAAGTGGTGAAGTCACTGCCCCGCGCCCTGACCCATGCCCGGGGTGAACGGGTAGTGGAGGGGGCCTTCTTCGCACGGGCACGAGAGGTGGGCAACGAACTGGGCTACGACACCATCGCGGCCTCCGGCAACAATGCCACCGTGCTGCACTGGACCCGCAATACCGGGAAGATCCACGCGGGCGAACTGCTGCTGCTGGACGCCGGCGTGGAGGTGGACTCCCTGTACACCGCTGACATCACGCGCACCCTGCCGGCCAGCGGGGTCTTCAGCGACGTGCAGCGGAAGGTCTACCAGGCAGTGCTGGACGCCGCGGATGCAGGGTTCGCCGCGGCCCGGCCCGGCGCCAAGTTCCGCGACATCCACACTGCCGCCACTACCGTGCTGGCCGAACGGCTCGCCGAGTGGGGCCTTCTGCCTGTCAGCGTGGAAGAGGCCATCAGCACCGACGGCCAGCAGCACCGGCGGTGGATGCCCCACGGCACCAGCCACCACCTCGGTCTGGACGTCCATGACTGTGCCCAGGCCAAGCGGGAACTCTACCCTGGACGGCATCCTCACCGAAGGCATGCTGTTCACTATCGAACCCGGCCTGTACTTCAAGGCCGAGGACCTGGCGATCCCGGAGGAATACCGCGGCATCGGTATCCGGATCGAGGACGACATCCTGATGACGGCCGACGGACCGGTCAACCTCAGCGCCGCCCTGCCCCGCAAGCCGGCGGACGTGGAGGACTGGATGGCCGGGATCTACCGCGAAGCTGACAGCGCACAGTAGTACCGATATACAAAAGCGGGGCCACCCGGGACTGGATCAGTCCCCGGGTGGCCCCGCTTTGTTGCGAACGGGACGCGCCTACTGGCGCGGATCCGCCGGCCGCTGCGGTCCTTCAGGGCCATGGCCGCCCTCGGTACCCGGCAGGTTCTCGCCCTGGGCCGTTTCCTCGGGGTGTCCCGAAACGGGAGCAGCGCCGGGCTGGGCAGGCCCGGCGGCGGGAGCCTGGGCAGCCGGACGCCGTACTGCGGCCGGCCATCCGGCAGGTCCGGGTAACGGACCGAACGCGCCGGCGCGGGTGCCTGCTCCTGGCGCGGGCCGCCGTCGTAATCCTGGCCGCCCTGCTGCTGGCCGCCTGGGTGGCCGCCGTCCTGTGCGGAAGACCCCGTGGACTGGCCGTACGGGTCCTGCCAGCCGGACGGGCGTGCAGGTCCCTGCCCCGGCTGCTGGTGGTGCTGGTCCGGCTGGTACGGCTGGTTGTAGTAGTCACGCTGCGTGTAGGGTCCGCTGCCGGCGGCCGCATCGGAACGGGTCATCGGGAGCTGCTGCAGCAGCCGGCGGGCCTCATGGGCGGCCTCCGGCGACACGATGACGTCGTAGCTGGTGGCAACCACCTGGCTGGTGGAGGTGAAGTCCCGCTTGCCGCGCTGCATGGCGTAGGTGACGATGCCAAACAGCATGAAGAACGCAGCGCCCATTAGCACGGAGGTAAGGATGGAGAAGTACCCCGGCGACGGTGCGAAGAAGGACAGCAGCACACCGACGAACAGGCCGAACCACATGCCGCTCAACGCTCCCGAAAGAGCCACCCGGGGGTAGCTCAGGCGCCCCGTCACCCGCTCCACCATCTTCAGTTCGTTGCCCACGATGGATACCATCTGAACCGGGAACTGCTGGTCCGCGAGGTAGTCCACCGCCTTCTGGGCATCCAGGTAAGAGTTGTAGGAGCCGACGGTGTCGCCGGTGGGAACGGCCCTGGCTTCGTCCATGCCGTTGGGGCCACCTGCCTTGGGAGCACCAAAAATGTTTGCCATACCCCCATTCTTGCCCATCAGCATGCATGCTGCCTGGGAATTCAGCTAAAAGAGAGCAGACTCGGTAGCCTGTAGGAGTGAGCACAACACCTACCCGCGTCTTCGTTGCGCGCCTGCTGGGACTCGACGTCTTCGACCCGCTGGGTGACCGGCTGGGCCGGCTGCGCGATGTTGTTGTGCTGTCCCGCGGAACCCAGGGCGCCCCGCATGTGGTGGGCATCGTGGTGGAGGTGCCGGGGAAGAAGCGTGTGTTCGTTCCGATGACGCGCATCACCTCCATCGACCAGAGCCAGATTATCTGTACCGGCCTGGTGAACCTGCGGCGCTTTGAGCAGCGCGGTGCGGAAACGCTGGTGGTGGCCGAGATGTTCGACCGCCGCGTTACCCTGCGTGACGGCAGCGGCGACGCCACCATCGAAGACATCGCCATGGACCAGGGCCGCTCCGGCGACTGGTTCGTCAGCAAGCTGTTCGTCCGGCGCGGACATTCGCTGTCCCCCTCAGCCGGCTGCGCCGCAACGAGACCCTGATCATTGACTGGGCAGACGCCTCGCAGGGCCCGCGCACGGAGCCGCAGGCCGCCACCCAGTTCGTGGCAAACCACGAGGACCTCAAGCCCGCAGACTTCGCCGAGGCCCTCCAGGAAATGAGCGACAAACGCCGCTTCGAGGTGGCCAGCGAGCTCCAGGACGAGCGACTGGCCGACGTCCTGCAGGAACTCCCGGAGGACGACCAGGTGGAGATCCTCTCCGCCCTGGACGTCCAGCGCGCCGCCGACGTGCTGGAAGAGATGGATCCGGATGACGCCGCAGACCTCCTCGGCGAGCTTCCCTCCGCGCAGGCGGAGGAGCTCCTGCAGCTGATGGAGCCGGAGGGCGCCGAGGACGTCCGGCGCCTGCTGGAATATGACGAGGACACCGCGGGCGGCCTGATGACGCCGGTGCCGGTCATCCTGCCGCCGGAGGCCACCGTGGCAGAGGCGCTGGCGCATGTCCGCCGGGAGGAACTGTCCCCGGCCCTGGCCTCCTCCATCTTCATTGCCCGGCCGCCGCTGGAAACCCCCACGGGACGTTTCCTGGGCGTGGTGCACATCCAGCAGCTGCTCCGCTTTCCCCCGTACGAGCCCCTGGGAAACCTGGTGGACAAGAACCTGGAGCCTTTGTCCGACCAGGCACACATCAGCGAGGTGGCCCGGACCCTCGCAACGTACAACCTGAACTCCCTCCCGGTGGTCAACCACACCGGCCGCCTTGTGGGGGCGGTGACTGTTGATGACGTCCTTGATCATCTGTTGCCGGATGATTGGCGCGCCCATGATGGCGAAGCCCCGATAAGAAAGCTCGGTGGACGCATTGGCTGACAGCAGCGCTCCAAAGAACCCGAACCAAGGGTCCCGGCCGGGGTACGGCGAAGGGCGGCAGCCTGGACACGCCGCTGAGCGGACGCCAGCGGATCCTGCCCAGTTCTCCCCGGATCCGGACGCTTTCGGCCATGCCACCGAAGGTTTCGCCCGCTTCATGGGAACGCCGCAGTTCCTGGTCTACATGACGGTGTTCGTCGTCGTCTGGCTCGCTTGGAACACGTGGGCTCCGCTGGAGTGGCAGTTCGATTCCAAGGACCTCGGGTTCACCCTGCTGACCCTGATGCTGTCGCTGCAGGCCTCGTACGCTGCGCCCCTGCTGCTGCTGGCCCAGAACCGGCAGGACGACCGGGACCGGGTGTCGCTGCAGCAGGACCGTCAGCGTGCCGAACGCAACCTGTCCGACACTGAGTACCTCACCCGGGAACTGGCGTCGCTGCGGATCGCACTGCGTGAGGTGGCCACCCGCGACTACGTCCGGGCCGAGCTGCGGTCACTGCTCGAAGACATCTTGGAGGCGCAGGAGGAACTGCGCAGCCATGACCAGACGGGCCCGGGCAGCCACGAGTCCCCCAAGGACAAGGTCAAGGACAAGCTGCGCGAGCAGCGCGACCGGCAGCGCAATCCTCGAACGCAGCAGATCCCCCGGATTAAGCCCGGCCACTCCAACCAGGACCGTTAATGAATGAACGTACCGCCAACTCCGGGTTGGCCGATGCAGTCACGGCTGCGCTTTCCACCGTCATCGACCCCGAGCTGAGGCGTCCCATCACGGAACTGGGAATGGTGGACTCGGTAACGGTCTCCGACGACGGCAGGGTCAGCCTGACCGTTCTGCTCACCATTGCCGGCTGCCCGCTGAGGGACACCATCACCGCCGACTCCGAAAAGGCGCTGGGGGCTGTACCGGGCGTCACCGCCGTCGACGTGGACCTGAAAGTCATGGACCAGGCGCAGCGGGACGCCCTCAAGGAAAAGCTCCGCGGCGCCGGCGGCCAGCGTGGCATCCCGTTCAACCAGCCCGAATCCCTCACCAAGGTCTTCGCCGTGGCCAGCGGAAAGGGCGGCGTGGGGAAGTCTTCCGTCACCGTGAACCTTGCGTGCGCCATGGCCGCCCAGGGCCTGCGGGTGGGCATCGTGGACGCGGATGTCTATGGCTTTTCCGTTCCTGCCCTGATGGGAATCACCCAGTCACCCACCCGCGTGGACGACATGATCCTGCCGCCCGTCGCCTACGGCGTGAAGGTGATCTCCATCGGCATGTTCGTCACGGGCAACCAGCCCGTGGCCTGGCGCGGGCCCATGCTGCACCGCGCCCTGGAGCAGTTCCTTACGGACGTCTACTTCGGCGACCTGGATGCCTTGTTCCTCGACCTTCCGCCCGGCACCGGGGACATCGCCATTTCGGTGGCCCAGCTGCTGCCCAAGGCCGAGATCCTGGTGGTGACCACTCCCCAGGCCGCGGCAGCGGACGTCGCCGAACGCGCCGGCGCCATCGCCACCCAGACGGGGCAGAAGGTGGCAGGCGTCATCGAGAACATGTCCTACCTGGAGATGCCCGACGGCGGCCGGATGGAATTGTTCGGAAGCGGCGGCGGCGCGGTCCTCGCCGAAAGGCTGACGGCCACCGTGGGCGCGGAGGTGCCGCTGCTGGGACAGATTCCCCTGGACATCCAGCTCCGTGAAGGGGGCGACACGGGAGTTCCGATCGTGATTGGCCAGCCGGGAACGCCTGCGGCTGCTGCCTTGTCAGGGATCGCCGGCCGGCTGGCTGCGGTGCCGCGGGGCCTGGCGGGCATGAAACTGGGGCTCCAGCCGCGCTGATAATCGGGCCGGTCCGAGGCCGCGGATGGTGAAGCGCGGGATTCCTAGGTGGCTTCGGTATCGTACGGCGCGGCTTCGCCTGGCGGGAGGGACTGCACCACGCGCTGCGGCCGTGCCGGAGCCGCATCCACGGCGGCAACGGCTGCCGCTCCGGAGACGGCGGCCACTGCGGCGGGTGCTCCCGCACTGACGGGTTTGGAATCGTCGTCGAGAAGCGCTTCCTTGATGATGCGCCGGGGATCGTACTGGCGGGGATCGTACTTCTTCCAGTCGACATCATCGATGTCGATGCCCACTTCTTCCTTGATCTGCTCGCGGGCGCCGGACGCCATGCGGCGGACTTCCTTGACCAGGTTCGCCAGTTTCTGGGTGTATTCGGGCAGCCTTTGGGGGCCGATCACCAGGATGCCGATGAGCAGCAGAAGAAAGAACTCCGGGCCGTTGATTCCAAACACTTTAGGAAGATTACCCTCTCCGGGCTGCCGGTGACGATTTCCGTCCCGCGGGTACGGACCATACCTGTATCACCGGGTAAGAAGGGCAACGATGTTGTTGATCCCGCGCTGCATCCGTGCGCCGAGGGACTCCCCGTGTCCGGACCCGTCCGGTTCCTGGCCGGCGGCGGCCGCCACCCCGGCAGTGGACTGGTTGCCCAGCTGCTGCAGGATCGGCACGGCGTCATCCGCCTGGTCTGCGGGGAGGTTGGACTCGTAGGTGAAAGTGCGGGCAGGTGTCCGGTAGGTGGCCGTCCATGGCGAGGTCCCGCCCAGTTGCAGCGGGCTGCCGTGCTGGCCGGAGACGGCCTGGCCCTGGGCGCCGGTGGCGTGCTGCTCGGTGACGGTGGCGTAATGGGAGCCGTCGGTGAGCCGCAGGGACACAGCGGGCTGGCCGTCGACGACCACTGCCCTGGCGGACTCGAGATGGAAGCCCATTGCTTCCAGCTCCGGGCACGCCCAGCCCTCGGCCCGCAGCCTGCCGAGCTGTTCCTCCGTCAGCGCCCGGCCGTCCGCGGGAGTCTGCGAGGAGACCTGGGACAGCGCCGCCGAGGTGGCTGCGCCGGCCGTGGGTTCCGGGTCGCCGGCGGCAGCGAAGGCGCCTACGGCCAGGACGCCGGCGGCCGCAACAGTGCTTCCGGCCGTGACTGCCAGCATCCGGACTGCAGTCCGCGGCGCCGGAGCGTGCGTGGCCACTGGCAGTGGCTCTGCAGCCAGTACCGACGTGCGTGCGAGCAGGCGCGCGGTCAGGTCGTCGCTGGCCGGGGGGATGGGCGCCTGCCTCAGCCGCTCCAGGTACTGGCGTTCACGGCGCACGGCAGAGGCACATTCATGGCACGCCGAAAGATGGCCGGGGGTTCTCTGGTGCCTGCCGCCGAGGGGGAAACGGGACCTCATGCGCCGATCAGAGGATGCCTGCTATGCGCGGCATGGAAAGCTTGCGCCGCGTCTGCTGCGGACGCGGGTCCCGGTGGGCGAGCTTCTCCCGGAGCATGGTGCGGCCGCGGTGGATGCGGGACCGGACGGTGCCCAGCTTCACGCCCAGCGCCTCCGCCACCTCGTCGTAGGACAGTCCCTCCAGGTCGCACAGGACAACGGCGGCCCGGAAGTCCGGCGGCAGTTCTTCCAGCGCAGCCTGGACGTCCAGGTCCAGGTTGTTCAGCTCAAAGCTCTGCTCCGGCCCCGGCTCGCGCCCCGGCAGGCGTGACTCCGCGTCCTCGGCCAGCGCATCGAACCGGATGCGGGTCTTGCGCCGCGCCTGGTCCAGGAACAGGTTGGTGGTGATGCGGTGGAGCCAGCCGTCGAGCGTTCCGGGCTTGAAGTTGTCCAGCGACCGGAACACCCGGACGAACACCTCCTGGGTGAGGTCTTCGGCGTCGAACTTGTTGCCTGTCAGGCGGTAGGCCAGCCGGTACACTTTGGCCGAGTGGTTGGTGACTACCTCTTCCCAGGTAGGACGGACCCAATCGGCGTCGGGATTATTTGTTGCAGGGACAGGTGCCACAACTGAAGATGACATCGTCCACTCCCCTCGTGGAATGCTAACGCCCGGATACTGTTGACATCTCTGATTCGGCGCCGATCACCTTTTGGATGAGCGGATAATTATCATTTCAAACTTGGCTGGGAATTTCCTGACTGCCGGACATTTCAGCCGTGGGCGCAACAGCCCGCCTCCGCTGCCGTTTCGCCGGAACACAGTAGGCTGTAGGAGACACTCCCCCCTTCCGCCCAGAAAGCGAATATTCATGAGCGCCGACAAGTCCATCAGCTGGTCCTATGCAGAAGATCTGCCCGCTGAGGATGAGGTCATGCTTCGGGCCAGGGAGCGCTCCTTCGAACTGGGGGTCACGCCCATCGGGCCGGGCGTCGGGGCTGTCCTCACCGTCCTCGCCGCGGCCTCGAAGGCGCAGACCGCCGTCGAAATCGGCACCGGCGCCGGGGTGTCCGGCGTATGCCTCCTCCGCGGGCTTGGTCAGCAGGCGGTCCTGACCACTATCGATGTCGACGTCGAACACCTCAAGGCTGCCCGTGAGGCTTTCGCCGAGGCCGGCAGCCCCGCCAACCGCACCCGGACCATCTCCGGCCGCGCCGGTGATGTGCTGCCGCGGCTGACGGACGCAGCGTACGACCTGGTGTTCATCGATGCGGACAAGCCGGGCCTGCCCGGTTATGTGGAGCAGGCCATCCGGCTCCTGAAGCGGTCCGGGCTGCTGATCATCAACGATGCCCTGGACAAGGACAAAGTGGCCAACCCTGCGGGACGCGAGGCAACCACGGTGGTGCTCCGCCAGGTGGGGAAAGCCATCCGCGACGACGAACGGCTGGCGTCGGCAATGCTTCCCACCGGAGACGGCCTGCTGGTGGCCGTCAAGAAATAGCGTCCGTAACAGGCGCAATAGAAAGGACAGGGTCCGCAGCTGCAAGCTGCGGACCCTGTCCGGCACGATTATTCGGTAACGCCTACCAGGCATTCCTTGAGGTTTGCCGCCTCGGCAGCGTTCAGTTCGACCACAAGGCGCCCGCCGCCCTCGAGCGGGACGCGCATGATCAGGCTGCGGCCCTCCTTGGTGACTTCCATTGGGCCGTCGCCGGTGCGTGGTTTCATCGCCGCCATGAGGAATTCCCCTCCATTTTGTCCCAGGACTGATCAGCCCGGGCGGGCTGTGTCCGCATGTCGATCAAGCCGCTATGGCGGGCTGCTTTTACCGCCAAGGCTGCGCGTATTCTGAATGCTTTTTGTCCTTGCTTACTTACCATTATCGCGGAATTACCCGCACGTAGCTAATCGATGGAGATTTTCGGTGTGCCTATATTCCCGCGCTGACCTGCGGGGGGAGTTTCCGGAACTAGGGCGGGTAATCTCCGCCGCCCGGCAATTGCGCCCAAGCCCAAAGCCACACGATCCACACGATCTGGAGCAGCAGGAACATGGTGACCACCGTTCCCCGATAGGCCCTTGACCTGGACAGCAGCACGGCCCCGAGCGCGAGCGGAAACAGCGGGAGCAGCATGCGGAAGGTACTGGTTTGCGGATGCAGGAATGCCACGAGGTAGCCCATGTAGCAGGCGCACCACAGCCGGAGTTCGACGCCGAGGCGCACCACGGGCGGAAGGAACAGCATCAGCCCGAACAGGGCAACGAAAACAAACGGCGCAAGGAGCCCCAGCACGGGACCGAAAAGGTCGACGCCGGCATCGAACCACGGCTTGAACGGCACCAGGTCGTGTCCCCGCCAGGCCGTTTCAGTCTTGGTGTAGGCCTGGAAGTCGCCCGTCGCGGCCCAGGCCGCTGCGGGCCAGGCAAGGGCCGAGACCCCTGCAACAGCGGTCAGCACAGCCAGCGAGATAAGGTCCCGGATGGAGTGCGCTTCCCCTGCATCTACGCGTGAGCCCGCTCCGCGGAGACCCCCGGACAGGGGGAACCGCTGCAGGAACCGGAAGACGATGACGAGCCCGAGCATGAGCGCGAAGGGTACGCCCACGGGACGGGACAGGCAGAGCAGCACCACCACCGGAACAGCCCACAGGTACTGCCGGCGCACCACCAGCAGCAAGGCGCCCGCCAGGAGCAGCAGGGACAGCGGCTCCGCGTACGGCACCTGCAGCACTGCCGATACCGGGAACGTGGCGAAGAAGGCGACCCCCCATAGCGCAGCAGCATGGGGTGCCTTGTGGCGGAACAGGGTGTAGACCAGCAGTGCCGCACCCCAGCCGGCCAGCATGGCGATGATGGTGAGTGAGGCCGCGGGGCCCAGTCCCGTAAGGCGTCCCAGCCCTCCTGCGAGCGCGGGAAACAGGGGGTCAGAAAGCCCAGGCGTTCTCCTGCACGGTGCCGGAGGCGTCTGTGGGCAGGACCGACGGATAGCCGTTGGCGATCACCTCGCCGTACCAGCGGGCGTCCCAGATGTTGATGAAGTTCCAGTAGTCCGGCTTCGCCGGGAAGCAGGGGTTGGGCCCCTGGTGGAGTGCGGCCGCCATGAAGATGCACGCACTGACCAGCCTGGCACTGATGTAGATGGCCGAGACCTGGGCCCACCACGGCCAGCTGCGCATCGCTGCTCCGGCCCGGTCCGCCAGCGCCTGGGCGGAAGAAGCGATGCCCGTCCTGCGCCGGGCCACGGTACTCACCGGCCGTCCTCGCCTGAGGTGGCCTTCCCGCCGTCGGGCGTTCCGGCGGACCCGCCGCCGTCCGATCCCCCATCCAATCCCCCGCTGCCGGCGGCAGGCTGCTTCTCACAGGCCTGCAACCGGGCGCGCAGCTCTTCCACCTCCTGCTCCCTGGCTGCCAGCTGGTCGCGGAGCTCGTCGAGGACCTGGTCCACCTGGTCCATCCTGTAGCCCCGGAGGCCCAGCGAGAAGCGGACGCGGTCCACGTCCTCGGGGGCGGCACCGGCAGGCAGAAGCACCGGGGGAAGATTGGCCGGGGGCTGTTCGAACCCGCCGTCCAGCAGCACCGGCAACGGCCGGTCACCGGCACCCCTGGCACGGCGCCCCAGGCTGGCCCAGGCAACTGCCCCAACCAGCACAATGGCAAGGAAAACCAGAAAGAAGCTCACCGTTCCATCGTGCCAGACCCGGCCCGCCGTCCTGGACTGCCTGTAAAGCTACTCCGGCCGCTGCTCGCCGTTAAGGGACGGCGTAATGCCCGCCTGCAGGACGCGGTTCACAGCCTCGCCGGGATCGTCCACCAGCTGTATCAGGTCCAGGTCCTTTTCGGAGACCATTCCTTCGGCCACCAGGGTTCCCCGGATCCAGTCGATCATGGGCCCCCAGAATTCGACGCCGAGCAGGACGATGGGGAAGGACGTCACCTTCCGGGTCTGCACCAGCACCATGGCCTCGAACAGTTCGTCGAGGGTTCCCAGGCCGCCGGGGAGCACGATGAACCCCTGGGCGTACTTGACGAACATGGTCTTGCGGGCAAAGAAGTACCGGAAGTTGATGCCCAGGTCCACCCACTGGTTCAGGCCCTGCTCGAACGGCAGCTCAATGCCCAGCCCCACGGAAACGCCGTTGCCTTCAACCGTTCCGCGGTTCGCGGCCTCCATGGACCCGGGTCCCCCGCCGTGATGACCGCGACGCCGGCCTCCGCCAGCTTCCGGCCGACCTCGACGCCCATTTCGTAGTAGGCGCTGCCCGGCTTGGTGCGTGCCGAACCGAAGACGCTGACCGCCTTGCCGATGTCCGCAAGCGCACCGAACCCCTCCACGAACTCGCTTTGGATTCGCAGGACCCGCCACGGATCCGTGTGGACGAACTGCCCGGGGCCCTTGGTATCAAGCAGATGCTGGTCCGACATTTCCACCGCCGCCTGCTTGCGGCGCAGCTCGAGGGGCCCCTTACGGCGCGGCTGGGAGTTCTTGGCCGGATCTGCATTGATGCTCATTCCCCTAGGCTAACCTCCCGTGGCAGGTATCTCTTGAATCACGATCCGCAGGAACCTGGGGTGATTCCCGTCATAACCACCCGCAGTTCGCTAGATTCTTCCTATGACTACTCTTGTGCCCGGCGATACCCTCGTTTCCCTGCAGGCCGTCAATAAGCATTACGGCCAGCTGCACGTTTTGAAGGACATTAATCTTCAGGTCCGCAAGGGCGAGGTGGTTGTGGTCATCGGGCCGTCCGGCTCCGGTAAGTCCACGCTGTGCCGCGCCATCAACCGCCTGGAAACCATCGAAAGCGGAACCATCAGCATTGATGGGAAGGTGCTTCCCGAGGAGGGCAAGGAACTCGCCCAGCTCCGTGCCGACGTCGGAATGGTTTTCCAGTCGTTCAACCTCTTTGCCCACAAGACCATCCTTGAGAACGTCACGCTTGGTCCCATCAAGGTCAAGGGTGTTCCCAAGGGCACCGCGGACAAGGACGCCATGGCGCTCCTGGAACGCGTGGGCGTTGGCACCAGGCGCCCAAGCTTCCGGCACAGCTTTCAGGCGGCCAGCAGCAGCGTGTTGCCATCGCCCGTGCCCTGGCCATGAAACCCAAGGTGATGCTCTTCGACGAGCCCACGTCGGCGCTGGACCCCGAGATGATCAATGAGGTCCTGGACGTCATGATCCAGCTCGCCAAGGAGGGCATGACCATGATCGTCGTCACCCATGAGATGGGCTTCGCCCGCAAAGCCGCGGACCGCGTTGTCTTCATGGCCGACGGCCAGATCGTCGAGGACGACACCCCGGAGGAGTTCTTTACCAACCCCAAGAGCGACCGGGCCAAGGATTTCCTTTCCAAGCTCCTCACGCACTGAAACCCGCGCCACCCAACACCCGAACCCACCACACTCAAGTTCGCACCCAGGCCGTGACCCACGGCCATCAATGAAAGGAATGTCATGAAGGCATTTACCAGGCGGAAGTCATTCTTCGTGGCGGCTACCGCTGCCCTCGCCCTGTCCCTGAGCGCCTGTGGCGGCGGCGGCACCGGGACCACGGATGATCCCACTGTGGCGGAAAAGCCCACGTTCGCGGCAGGCACCACCATGGAGAAGCTGTCATCGGCCGGCACCATCAAGATCGGCACCAAGTTCGACCAGCCGCTGTTCGGCCAGGTGGGCCTTGACGGCAAGCCTGTTGGTTTCGACGTCGAAATCGGAAAGCTTATCGCCGCTGAGCTGGGCATCCCCGCGGACAAGATTGAATGGTCCGAGACCGTATCCGCCAACCGCGAACCGTTCATCGAGCAGGGCAAGGTTGACCTGGTGATCGCTACCTACACCATCAACGACAAGCGCAAGCAGGTTGTCGACTTCGCCGGCCCTTACTACGAAGCCGGCCAGGCACTGATGGTCAACAAGGACAACGACACCATCAAGACCCCCGAAGACGTCAAGGGCAAGAAGGTCTGCTCGGTGACCGGTTCCACCCCCCGCTGCCACCATCGTGGACAAGTACGGGGCTGAACTCGTTCCGGCGGCTACCTACTCGGCCTGCCTTGAACCGCTGCGCAACAAGCAGGTGGAAGCCATCACCACGGACAACGTGATCCTGGCCGGTTTCGTGGACAAGGAGCCGGACGCCTTCAAGCTCGCTTCCGACGAGACCTTCACCAAGGAACCGTACGGCATCGGCCTGAAGAAGGGTGACACCGAGTTCCGCAACTGGATCAACGACCAGCTGGAGAAGTTCGAGGAGAACGGCTCCTACGAGAAGGCCTGGGAAGCAACCGCAGGTTCAGTCATCAAGACGGCTCCCGACCTGCCCGAGATTGACCGCTACTAAACCAGCCGCACGTTGCCGGGGCCGCCTGACGGCCCCGGCAACGTCCGCTTCCCCGTCCACGCCCACAGCCGAAGGATCCAATGGACGTCATTCTTGAAAACCTCCCCCTGTATTGGAACGGTTTTCTCCGCACACTTTTCCTTTCCGCCGTTTCCGGGGTCATCGCGCTGGTGCTCGGCACCCTGCTCGCGGCAGCCAGGGTTTCCCCGGTGGCTGCGCTCCGCGGCTTCAGCACGGTTTACGTGGAGGTACTCCGCAACACTCCGCTGACCATCGCCTTCTTCTTCGCAGCGATCGTCCTCCCCCGGCTCGGGGTCAAGTTCGAACAGTTCGAAGTCGCAGCAATCATTGCCCTCAGTACCTACACCGCAGCGTTCATCGCCGAAGCTGTCCGCTCAGGTGTCAACAGCGTCCCGGTGGGGCAGGCCGAGGCCGCCCGCAGCATCGGGATGAAGTTCGGCCAGGTCCTGAACCTGATCATCCTTCCGCAGGCGCTGAGGACGGTGGTCCCGCCGCTGATCAACATCCTGATCGCCCTGGTCAAGAACTCCTCGGTGGCCGGCGCGTTCTTCGTCCTCGAACTGTTCGGCTACGGACGCCAGCTGGCCAACGCCAACGGTGACGCCGTCATCGCCGTCCTGCTGGGCACTGCATTCTTCTATCTGCTCCTCACCGTTCCGCTGGGCATCCTGGCCAGCACGGTGGAACGAAAGGTGGCGATCGCCCGATGAGCTCCGTCCTTTACGACGTTCCGGGTCCCAAGGCCCGCCGTGTTTCCCTGATCGGTTCCATCGTGGGCTCGCTGCTGATCCTTGGCCTGCTTGCGTGGATCATCATGACCCTGGCCCAGCAGGGCATCTTCGAAGGCCGGCGCTGGCAGATCTTCACCCGCGCCGACGTCTGGACGCTCCTGGCCAACGGCCTGGGCGCGACACTCAGTGCGGCAGCCCTGGCGGCCGTCATCGCCTTCCCCCTGGGCCTGCTGCTGTGCCTGCTGAGGATTTCGGATGCGGCCATCATCCGGATCCCCACCCGGGTGGTGCTGGAGTTCCTCCGCGGCATGCCCGTGGTCCTGATGATGCTGTTTGTCCTGCTGGGCTTCGGCACGTCACCGTTCATCGCGGTGGTCACCGGCCTGGTGCTGTACAACGCAGCGGTCTTTGCCGAAATCATCCGCGCCGGCGTGCAGTCCCTGCCCCGCGGGCAGCGGGAAGCGGGCCTGGCTATCGGCCTGACCAGCTTCAAGTCGCGCATGCTCATTGAGCTTCCGCAGGCCATCCGCCGGATGATGCCGTCCCTGGTGGCACAGATGGTGGTGCTCCTGAAGGACACCTCGCTCGGCTACATCGTGGCCTACGGCGAGCTGCTGCGTGCCGTCCAGGTCATGGCGGACTTCCTGGGCACGCAGTTCCTGTTCCCGATCTTCTTCGTGGCGGCGGCGATCTACATCGCCATCAACATCCTCGTCTCCCGGCTTGCCGTCTGGATCGAGCGCCGCGGTTCCAAGAAGGCCGCCGGAGGTGTGGCCAAGGCTGAACCCGAAAAGGCCGAGGCCCCGGTTCCCTAACAGTTCCAAACGGAATGGCCCGGACCGGCAGGTCCGGGCCATTCCCAGTTAATCCAGAGAGTTTTATCGTCCGTTTGTCCCCGCCAGCCAGTCCTGCAGGGCCGCGAGGCATTTGCGGATGGCGTCGGCGTGGACATGTTCGTTGTCCTTGTGCGCCAGCAGCGCGTCCCCGGGACCGAAGTTCACGGCCGGGACGCCCAGCTCACTGAAGCGTGCGACGTCGGTCCAGCCGTATTTCGGCTTGGGCTCGCCTCCCACGGCGGCAATGAAGGACGCGGCGGCCGGGTGCTGGAGGCCCGGCCGGGCGCCTGCCGCGGCATCGGTACGGACCACATTGAAGCCGTCCAGCAGTCCGCGCACCACCGCTTCCGCCTGGTCGGGCGTCTTGTCCGGGGCAAACCGGTAGTTGATCTCCACCACGCAGCGGTCCGGAATGACGTTGCCGGCGGTTCCGCCGTTGATCCTCACGGCGTTGAGGCTTTCGCGGTAGTCAAGGCCGTCGACGGTGATGGTCTGTGGCTCGTAGGCTGCCAGCCGGGCGAGGATGGGCGCCGCGGCATGGATGGCGTTGCTGCCCATCCAGGCCCGGCCGAGTGTGCCGCTTCCCCCACGGTTGTCGCTTCGAAGCGGCTGGTGCCGTTGCAGCCACCCTCTACGGTGCCGTCTGTGGGTTCCAGGAGGATGGCGAAGTCGCCGTGCAGCAATTCTCCGTGGTTGCGGACCAGGCGGCCGAGGCCGCTCTTCACCGCTTCCACTTCCTCGTTGTCGTAGAAGACGAAGGTGACGTCCCGCCCGGGCTGCGCGCCGCCGTCGAACATTGTTGCCGCCAGGGCAAGCTGCACCGCCACCCCGCCCTTCATGTCGGTGGCGCCGCGGCCGTAGAGGACCCCCTCCCCCCGGATGCCGGACTCCCAGCTGGAAGGCACAGTGCCCTTCGCGTTCTCGGCAAGCGGCAGCGGGACGGTGTCCAGGTGCCCGGCCAGGATGACCCGCTCGGAATGCCCCAGCTCGGTGCGGGCGATGATGGCATCACCGTCGCGGACAACGGTGAGCTGGGGGATCTGCAGGAGGGCCGCTTCGACAGCGTCCGCGAGTTCTTTCTCGTTTCCGGAGACGCTGTCTATGTCCATGATGGCCGCAGTCAGCAGCGCCACGTCCTGCCGGAGATCCAGCCGGGCCGGCGCGGCGTGCCGGCTGGGTCCTGGGTGGAGAGGGCTGTGGCGGGGTCCGGAGCGGTTTCGGCAGTCACGAAGCCAGTCTAGTTCGAACCCGGCGCCCGGCCCTCGATAGACTGGAGCACATGACTGAGACCGCTTCTTCTGCCGTGCCCGAAACCTTGAACTCCTCCACCGACGAACGCTCCGCCTATGGCTTCGGCGTGGCCACCGTCGCCACCGCCAACGGCGAGGCAACGGTGCTGGACGTCTGGTTCCCTGCACCGGCCCTCGGTGTTGCCGCCGAAAACCTGCGTTCAGTGGAGAACGCCGACGAGGCCCTGACGCAGATCGCGGAAAACGGCACCGACGAGGACCGCGGCACGGAGCAGAAGGTGGTCTTCGTCCAGGTCAACCTCGACGAGGCTCCCGCCGACACCGCCGACGCCTACCTCCGGCTCCACCTGCTCTCGCACCGCCTGGTCCGGCCCAACACGATCAACCTGGACGGCATCTTCGGCAAGCTGCCCAACGTCGTCTGGACCAACTTCGGCCCCGCCGCCGTCGAAGGCTTCGAACTGACCCGCGCCCGGCTGCGCCGCCGCGGCCCCGTCACCGTCTACGGCATCGACAAGTTCCCGCGGATGGTGGACTACGTGGTCCCCGCCGGTGTCCGCATCGCCGACGCCGACCGCGTCCGCCTCGGCGCACACCTCGCCGCCGGCACCACGGTCATGCACGAGGGCTTCGTGAACTTCAACGCCGGAACCCTCGGCACCTCCATGGTGGAAGGCCGCATTTCGGCTGGCGTCGTCACCGGTGACGGCAGCGATGTGGGCGGCGGCGCCTCCATCATGGGCACCCTCTCGGGCGGCGGCAAGGAAAAGATCACCATTGGCGAGCGTGTGCTGCTGGGCGCCAACTCCGGCGTCGGAATCAGCATTGGCGACGACTCCGTGGTGGAGGCCGGACTGTACGTGACGGCAGGCACCCGTGTCCGGGTGCCTGGCCCGAGGACGAGGTGGGCGAGGACACCACCAAGATCGTGAAGGCCGCGGAACTCTCCGGGGTCCCCAACCTGCTGTTCCGCCGCAACTCCACCACCGGTGCCGTGGAGGTTCTTCCCCGTAAGGGCCAGACCGTGGAACTGAACGACGCACTGCACGCCAACTGATTCCCGGTGGCACGCAGACGCGGCCTGCACCGCCTCGCGGTACTCCTGCTGGCCCTCGCCCTGGTAGCAGGCGGCATCTATGCAGCAGTGTTCTTCGTGCAGCGCTCCGAGACCCTTGTCTCGGAGCGCTGCACCGCCGTGGTCGGTGAACGGACGGCCGAACTGGCTCCCGACCAGGCCGTAAACGCCTCCCTGATTACCGCCGTCGCGGTCCAGCGGGGGCTGCCGCCGCGGGCGGCCAGTATCGCCCTGGCTACCGCCATGCAGGAGTCCAAGCTGCGGAACATCGGCCACGGCGACCAGGCCGGGCCGGACTCGCGGGGACTCTTCCAGCAGCGGCCGTCGCAGGGCTGGGGCACCGAGGAACAGGTCATGGACCCCTACTACGCCGTCAACGCCTTCTATGACGCGCTGGTCCGGATTCCGGGCTACGAAACCATGGAGATCACCGACGCCGCGCAGCAGGTCCAGCGCTCCGCCTACCCCACTGCCTACGCCCAGCACGAGGACATGGGCAGGTTCTTCGCCTCGGGCCTGTCCGGCCAGGCACCGGAGGCGGTGCACTGCACGCTGCGTTCCAGCGAATCAGCCGGTGACGCTACCGCTGTCTCGGCCGAACTTGACCGCGCCTACGGTTTGGGCAGCACGGTTGAGGGGCAGACCGTGGTGGTGGAAGCCAGCGGCAGCCAGGCCTGGTCTGTGGCGCACTGGGCGGTGGCCAACGCCAAGGGCCTGGACGTGACCCAGGTGGAGGTGGCAGGCCGCAGCTGGGACCGTACCGAACGCAACGGTTGGCAGGATCTGCGGCCCCGGAAGGCCAGGTCCGGATTACGGTGGCGGCGCAGGACGCCTGAGCTTCGGCCCTGGGCTGGCTGAACTCCGGCCGCACCGGCTAGACGAGGATTTCGACGACGGGCTGCACGTAGCTGCGGAAGAGCTCCGGCTGGCTCATGAGTTTACGGCTCATGATGATCTTGTCCGGTTCCAGGTACCACGCGCGGTCCTCGTTGAGCGGCAGTTCAATGATGGTCAGCGTGAAATCACGCGAATCCCGGCCCACCTCCAGGAGCCGGTCATCCACCATGTCCTCCAGCAGCTGGTTGGTTCCGCTGGCAACCCGCTCCGCCTCCAGCTCCGCGTATTCGCTCCGCCGTTCACGGGCCCAGGTGAGGGCTGCGCCGAAGTGGGCCTGCAGGACGCGCTGGAGTGCCGGTGAGTTGCCGAACGCAGCGAAGTCGGGTGGCGTGAGTTCGGGCGAGGTCTGGGGGTGGGCCTTGAGGAGCTGCTCCCACCACGCCTCCCACTCTGTCTTGAGCGCGCTGAGGCCGCCGACGTCGGCCGTAAGGTGTGTGTGGTCGGCGGGGCGAATCTTGGGTGAGGCATGGGACAGTGCCGGGTGGCCGGCGCCGTTCAGTCCAGCGGTGTCGCGGACGTACAGGGCGATCATCATAGGCCCGGACGTGTCCGTGGTGATCTGCCAGCCTGTACCCGTTGCCTGATGCATCCCTAATCCCTTCCCTGACGCGCCTCTGCCGGGTCTGGTGATCCGGTTCTGCGCCCTCCCCCGGCTATCAGTCTATTCCCGCTCCCTGCCCACGTTAACGCCCCCGGGCTCCCAACCCGTTAAGGTGCCGCTCCAAAACGCCGTCGACCATCTCCGAGGTGATCCACCCGGGGTGGAGCAGGGCGTGCAGGCACAGCCCGTCGAGGGTGGCCAGCAGCCGTTCGGCTTCCAGCACCACGTTGTCCTCCGCTTCCTCCGCCGGCACCAGGGTGGCCACCACTTGGCCAATGATGGCGGCCACTTCCCGGTGGCTCCGGTCCGCGACCGGCGCGAGGAAGGGCCGGATCCTGGCGGCGTTGCGGAAGGCCAGCCAGGCACAAACGTCGAGTGCCCGCGCCTCGTCCAGGGGCAGGGCGCCACCCAGCAGGGCCAGTACCGCCGCACGCTGCCCGCTGCTGCCATGCGCCGCAGCCGCGAGGTGGTGCATGCCGTCCCGCAGCCGCGCCACGATGCGGTCCACCACCGTGGCGAAGGAGTAGGCCAGCAGTTCGTCACTGTTCGCGAAGTAGTGCCGGACGGAGCCGACTGCCAGGCCGGCCTCGTCCGCGACTTCGCGCAGCGACGCCCGTTCCAGCCCGTCCACTGCGATGATGCGCAGGACCGCTTCCACTACTTCCTGGCGGCGGGCATGGGCGTCAACAATTTTAGGCACCCCTCTTATTTAGCACACTTGTGCTTCCATCACGGCCGCGCGTGGCCTGCCCGGCATCCGGAACGCGACGGTGGCAGCGTGCCCCGTGGGATAGCGTGGAGGCATGAAGATTCTGGTTACCGGGGGCACCGGTTACATCGGTTCCCACACTGTTCTTTCCCTGCAGGAAGCCGGCCATGACGTGGTGGTCCTCGACAACCTGGCCAACTCCAGCGAAGAGTCCCTGCGCCGGGTGGCCGAACTCAGCGGCAAGGCCACCGAGTTCCACCACGTGGACCTGGTGGACGAAACCGCCGTCGAACGCGTCTTCGCCGCCAGCGCCATCGACGCCGTCATCCACTTCGCCGGCCTCAAAGCCGTCGGCGAATCAGTCCAGGAACCGCTGAAGTACTACTACAACAACCTGGTCGGCACCCTGAACCTGATCCGCGTCATGGACCGGCACGACGTCCGCTCCATCGTCTTCAGCTCCTCCGCCACCGTCTACGGCGAACACAACCCCATCCCCTACGTCGAAAAAATGGAAATCGGCGCCAACAACCCCTACGGCCGCACCAAAGAACAAATCGAAGACATCCTCTCCGACCTCGGCGCCGCAGACCCCCGCTGGCACATAGCACTGCTGCGCTACTTCAACCCCGTCGGCGCCCACCCCTCCGGCCGGATCGGCGAAGACCCCCAGGGCATCCCCAACAACCTCGTCCCGTTCATCGCCCAGGTCGCCGTCGGCCGACGCGAAAAACTTCTGGTCTTCGGCGGCGACTACGACACCCCCGACGGGACCTGCCTGCGCGACTACATCCACGTCGTCGACCTCGCCCAAGGCCACGTCGCAGCCCTGGACCACGTCACAGCCCGCGCCGGCGTCTTCCGCTGGAACCTCGGCTCCGGCAAAGGCTCCTCCGTCCTGGAAGTCCTGCACTCCTTCGAAAAAGCAGTCGGCAAACCCATCCCCTACGAAATCACCGCCCGCCGCGCCGGAGACCTGCCCGCCTTCTGGGCAGACGCCACCTCCGCCCTCGCCGACCTCAGCTGGTCCACCACCAAAACCATCGACGAAATGTGCGAAGACCACTGGCGCTGGCAAAAAAAACAACCCCAACGGCTACAACAACTGATCGGACCGGTGGTTGAGCCTGTCGAAACCCTGCATCTCGACAAGCCCGATCACCGATGGCACCACGCAAACGGCCGCCCACCTTGGAAAGGTGGGCGGCCGCCGTCGTACTATCCGGACCTGGCCGGTGCGTTAGCGTGCCGGGTAGTCCCGGCCGGTTCGCCGATGTAGAGCTGGCGCGGACGGCCGATCTTCGTGTTGGGGTCGCTGATCATTTCACGCCACTGGGCGATCCAGCCGGGGAGGCGTCCGATTGCGAACAGCACGGTGAACATCTTCTCCGGGAAGCCCATGGCCTTGTAGATCAGGCCGGTGTAGAAGTCCACGTTCGGGTAGAGCTTGCGCTGGATGAAGTAGTCATCGTTGAGCGCCTTCTCTTCCAGGCGGAGGGCGATGTCCAGCAGTTCGTCGTTGCCGCCGAGCTTCTCGAGGATCTCGTGCGCGGTGGCCTTGACGATCTTGGCGCGCGGATCGTAGTTCTTGTAGACACGGTGCCCGAAGCCCATGAGGCGGACGCCGTCCTCCTTGTTCTTGACCTTCTCCATGTAGTCCTCGGGCTTGAGGCCCTCGGCCTGGATCTGCCGGAGCATTTTCAGCACAGCTTCGTTGGCGCCGCCGTGGGCCGGGCCGAAGAGGGCGTTGATGCCTGCGGAGACAGAGGCGAAGAGGTTGGCGTTGGAGGAGCCCACCAGGCGCACGGTGGAGGTGGAGCAGTTCTGCTCGTGGTCCGCGTGCAGGATGAGCAGCAGGTCCAGGGCCTTGGCCACGATCGGATCGACTTCGTAGTGCTCGGCCGGCAGGCCGAAGCTCAGGCGCAGGAAGTTCTCCACGAGGTTGTGGGAGTTGTCCGGGTACAGCATGGGCTGGCCGATGGACTTCTTGTGCGCATAGGCGGCGATGACCGGCAGCTTGGCCATGAGCCGGATGGTGGAAACTTCCACCTGCTCGGCGTTGAACGGGTCCAGCGAGTCCTGGTAGAACGTGGACAGCGCGGACACTGCGGAGGACAGGACGGGCATCGGGTGCGCATCGCGGGGGAAGCCGCCGAAGAAGCCCTTCAGCTCCTCGTGGAGCAGGGTATGGCGCCGGATCTTCTGGTCGAACTCATCCAGTTCCGTGGGCGTAGGCAGGTTGCCGTAGATCAGCAGGTAGGACACCTCAAGGAAGCTGGAGTGCTGTGCCAGCTGCTCGATGGGGTACCCGCGGTAGCGCAGGATGCCCGCATCGCCATCGATGTAGGTGATGGCCGAGGTGGTTGCCGCGGTGTTCATGAAGCCGGGGTCAAAGGTGACTGCGCCCGTCTGCTTCAGCAGCTTGGAAACGTCGTAGCCTTCGTTTCCTTCAATAACCGGGATGCGCGGGAGCTTGAGCTCCCCACCTGCGTGCAGCAGGGTCGCAGCGTTGTTGGTCTCAGTCATGGAGTCCCCTTCATGAGGCGTCTGGGCCTCTGTCGAAAGCTTGATCCAATATCAGGTGAGCCGCGCACTGACCCTGAGGACACAGGTTCCAACACCCGGGCTGCCTTCTTGTAGAAAGCCACCATTGATCAGTTAAAAAGACCGCCCCTTGGCGGGTGTCACTAATTCGAGACAGCCTGATTCCCCCTGAAATGCCCGCGATGTGGCGCGAGTCACACGATTGTTACGGGGGTGCGTGCGCCTCCGGCTTAGCGGAGGCGGTCCACCGCAGCGTCGATCCGCTCGTCGGTTCCCGTCAGGGCAACCCGGACATAGCCGTTGCCGGACTCGCCGTAGAAGACCCCGGGGCCCACCACGATGCCGCGCTCCGCCAGCCGGGCCACGGTGTCCCAGGTGTTCTCCCCCGCCGTGGACCAGAGGTACAGGCCGGCGTCGGAATCCTTGATCTCCAGGCCGAAGTCCAGGAGCGCAGGAACCAGTCGCTCCCGGCGTCCGCGGTAAAGGTCCTTCTGCGCCTCGACGTGCGTGTCGTCTCCCAGCGCCACGCGCATGGCCTCCTGCACGGGATAGGGAACGATCATGCCGGCGTGCTTGCGGCTGTTGACGAGGTTGGGCATCAGGTCCTGATCGCCGGCCACGAAGGCGGCGCGGTAGCCTGCGAGGTTGGACTGCTTGCTGAGCGAATAAACGGCGAGCAGGCCCTGGTGCGATCCGCCGGCAACCCGCGGATCCAGGATACTGGGGACGCGCTGGCCGCCGCGCTGGACGTCCCAGGTTCCCCAGCCCAGTTCGGCGTAGCATTCATCGGACGCCACCACCGCACCCAGTTCCCGGGCCTGCACAACGAGGGCTTTCAGGGAGTCGGCGTCGCGGACGCTGCCGGTGGGGTTTCCTGGGAATTGACCCAGATCAGGCGCACCCGGGAGCGCGTGGCGTCGTCGAGCTCGTCCAGGTTGTCCGTCGCAACAGAGGTGGCCCCTGCCAGCGTTGCGCCGATATCGTACGTCGGATACGCCACCTTGGGGCGTACGACGACGTCCCCCGGCTTCAGGCCCAGCAGCAGCGGCAGCCACGCGACCAGTTCCTTGGAACCGACCGTGGGCATGATGTTGCGGGGTCCAGCCCGGCCACTCCCCGTCGGCGCTCGAACCAGCCCGCGATGGCCTCGCGGAGTGCGGGTGTGCCGTGCACGGTGGGGTATCCCGGTGCGTCAGCAGCGGCCTTCAGCGCATCCTGGATCAGTGCCGGGGTGGGATCCACCGGTGTCCCGATGGACAGGTTCACCACTCCGCCAGGATGCTCCGAGGCCTTCGCGAGGTACGGCGCCATGGCCTCCCACGGGTAATCGGGCAGGTCAAGGCCGAACGAATTCACTGCTGCAGTCATCTTCCCGCGGGCGTCAGTGGTCTTGGTTCTGCGGCGGCAGGGCGGCGATCATCGGGTGGTCCTTGCCGGTGTTGCCGATCTTGGCGGCACCACCCGGTGAACCGAGGTCGTCGAAGAACTCGACGTTGGCCTTGTAGTAGTCTGCCCACTCGTCCGGAGTGTCATCCTCGTAGTAGATCGCCTCAACCGGGCATACGGGCTCGCAGGCGCCGCAGTCGACGCATTCGTCCGGATGGATGTACAGCGAACGCTCACCTTCATAGATGCAGTCGACGGGGCATTCTTCGATACATGCCTTGTCCTTGACATCCACACACGGCTGCGCGATTACGTACGTCACGTCCCTGGCCTCTCCACGTTGGTTCCGGCGACCCGCCGGTTCTTGCATCCGGCAGCTGCGGCCGGACTCTTGACATCTGAGCCGATTATCTCCCAGCCCGTTCCCGCGAACCTAGCCGGCACCCCTAGTATGAACTGGTGAGTCAGCCGCCTACCCCCGCAGGGTTCCTTGCCGCAGCCAAACCCGGAACACGGGTGGTGGTCCGCTACCGGTTCGAGGACGGCCTCACGGACGCCCTGGGCCACCTGCGTCTCCTGCGACGCCGGTGCCTGCACCATCCGAACCCGGCAGGCCGACGTCGTAATTCCCCTTGGCCTTGTGGTGGCGGCCAAGCAGGTTCCCCCGGCGCCCGAACGCCGCCGGCCGCGCGGCTAGGGTATCTCTCACTGCGCCGGGACGTCCACTGCGCGCCGATGCCCGCTGTCACTGCGCACTGCGGTAGGTGGCAAGTGCCCGCTGCACCATCAGCACGAACTCCTGCGGCTTGCCGGCAAGCATCTCAAAGGTCACACGCAGCGTGGGGACGCCGCGGACGACAGTGACGTTCCACCGCCTCCTGTCCTCGCGGTATGCAGACCGGCTGCTGTGGTGGTCAAAGCCGTCGGTTTCGATCCCCAGGAGGCCATCGACCAGGAGGTCCAGGTGGCCCATACCGGGAATCTTTACCTGCATCTCGACCGTCAGGCCCGCCTCTTCCAACAGATAGCGGGCCATCGTCTCGATAATGGAGCCGGATTGGGGCCTGATTCTGGCCACCAGGCTGAGGATTGACTTTTCCCGCAGGGCCGGGAAGCGTTCCCGCAGGACCGGCAGCTGAATCAGCCCCTTCTTGACGGCGGATTCTGCAACGACCAGTCCGTCCAGCGGCGGCAGGCAGCGCAGCGCCTGGCACACAACGTCCAGGTACGTAGGCGGAACACTGCCCCATTAACCACGCAGCCGGGGATCCTACGTCCGTGCCGCGCGGCAAGATGCGGCACGTCGGGCGTGCTGACCACCCACAAACCCGCCGCCGCAGCAGCGGTGACGCACGCCGGCACGGCGTGATGGCGGGCGGCATGGACGAGCAGCGGGTCGGCATCGGGCAGCGCGTAAACACCGCGCGCGATCCTCTGAACGGAAGCATCCAGCACGCCCGCTTCAATGCTCCCGCGCGGGACACCGGCTTGCCTGAGGTTGCTGGTGCTGCCCACTCCGCCCATCGCCGCCAAGACATCGGTAACAGTTCTCATGGGTGCATGCTGCCGGTTCCGGCCTCCCGGACGCAGCGGGAGCCACGCCTATGTGGAAAGCGGCAGGGCGCAGGGCCGGCGAAGCTCGATGCGCCGGGACTTCCGCTGCGGCCCAAGGGCCCGTTTCACTCCGCACAGCGGTATGAAGAAAGCCACCGGCAAGTTGCCGGTGGCTTTCTTCGGGAACTGCGGTCTTGCTACGCCTTGGCGCGGGCGCGGTTTGCCTTGGCACGCTCGTTGGTGTCCAGGATGACCTTGCGGATGCGGATGGCTTCCGGGGTCACCTCCACGCACTCGTCCTCGCGGGCGAATTCCAGCGACTCTTCGAGGGTGAGCTCGCGCGGCGGCGTCAGGTTCTCGAAGGTATCGGAAGAAGCGGCACGCATGTTGGTGAGCTTCTTTTCCTTGGTGATGTTCACGTCCATGTCATCGGCGCGGGAGTTCTCGCCAACAATCATGCCCTCGTACACCTCGGAGGTGGGCTTGACGAAGAACGAGCCGCGTTCCTGCAGGTTGATCATGGCGAACGGGGTCACAACACCTGCGCGGTCGGCAACCATGGAACCGTTGGTGCGGTACTCGATGGGGCCGGCCCACGGCTCGTAGCCTTCGGAAATGGAAGCCGCAATTCCGGCACCGCGGGTATCGGTGAGGAACTGGTGCGGAAACCGATCAGGCCACGGGCCGGAACGATGAACTCCATGCGGCACCAGCCGGTGCCGTGGTTGGCCATGTTGGTCATGCGGCCCTTCCGGGCTGCCATCAGCTGCGTCACCGCGCCGAGGTACTCTTCCGGCACGTCGATGGTCATGTGTTCCATCGGCTCGTGGATCTTGCCGTCGATGGTCTTGGTGACAACCTGCGGCTTGCCGACAGTCAGCTCGAAACCTTCACGGCGCATCTGCTCCACCAGGATGGCGAGGGCGAGCTCACCACGGCCCTGCACTTCCCAGGCATCCGGACGCTCGGTGGGGAGCACCTTGATGGAGACGTTACCGATCAGCTCCTTGTCCAGGCGGTCCTTCACCTGGCGGGCAGTCACCTTGGCGCCCTTGACCTTGCCGGCGAGCGGCGAGGTGTTGATACCGATGGTCATGGAGATCGCGGGATCGTCGACGGTGATCAGCGGCAGCGGCTGCGGGTTTTCGACGTCGGTCAGGGTCTCACCGATGGTGATGTCCTCGATGCCGGCGACGGCGACGATCTCACCGGGGCCTGCGGATTCGGCAGGAACGCGCTCCAGGGCCTTGGTGGCCAGGAGTTCCGTGATCTTCACGGTCTTCAGCTCGCCGTTCTGGCGGGCCCAGGCAACCTGCTGGCCCTTGCGGAGCGTTCCGTTGTAAATGCGGAGCAGGGCGAGGCGGCCCAGGAACGGGGAGGCGTCCAGATTGGTGACGTGCGCCTGCAGCACACCTTCAGGGTTGTACGTGGGTGCAGGAATGTGCTCAATGATGGCCTTGAACAGCGGTTCCAGGTCCTCGTTGTCCGGAGCGGAGCCGTTGGCGGGCTGCTCCAAGGAAGCCCGGCCAACCTTTGCGGCGGCGTAGACGACCGGCACTTCGAGGACCTTGTCCAGGTCCAGGTCCGGCACCTCGTCGGCGAGGTCGGAGGCGAGGCCCAGGAGCAGGTCCATGGACTCGTGGACCACTTCGTCGATGCGGGCGTCGGGCCGGTCGGTCTTGTTGACCAGCAGGATGACCGGCAGGTGCGCGGCCAGTGCCTTGCGCAGCACGAAGCGGGTCTGCGGCAGGGGTCCTTCCGAGGAGTCCACCAGCAGCACCACGCCGTCAACCATGGACAGGCCGCGCTCCACCTCGCCGCCGAAGTCGGCGTGGCCCGGGGTGTCGATCACGTTGATGGTGATGGTCTCGCCGTTGGAGGACGGACCGTTGTAGGCCACCGTGGTGTTCTTAGCCAGGATGGTGATGCCCTTTTCGCGCTCAAGGTCACCGGAGTCCATCACGCGGTCTTCGAGGTGGTTGTGCTCGGCGAAGGAGTTGGTCTGCTTGAGCATGGCGTCGACCAGGGTGGTCTTGCCGTGGTCAACGTGGGCCACGATCGCGACGTTGCGCAGGTCACTGCGCGATGCAGTGGCTACCGCGGTGTTGGTGGTGGTTTCAGACATGCGTAATGGCTCGATTCAGTGGAGTCAGCTGTTGTATCGCGCCAATTCCTAACCGGAACGCACGACGGATCAGGCCCTTTGCACAGGGCGCCTTCCCCCATCTTACCGGCACTGGCATTTATTGGCCTAAAAATCAGGGGTTCCGATGGCTTGCCCTGCAGCCGCATCTCCGCCACGCCGGAAAAAAAGTGAGCAAAATCACTGGCCAACCGTTCCGGCATGCCACATGATTACTCTGACACCACGCAACGACGCACTGAGCAGGCCCGGAGACTTCATATGAATAGAGCCTTGGCAGGCGGCAGCCTTGGCACCTTCGGAGCCGCCGCCGTCGTTGCACTGTGCGCCTTGGTTTCCTTAGCGGGATGCACCTTGCCGGCCCCTTCCCCGGCAGCGCCTGCCGTCCAGGCCGCGGCCGCCCCAGGCCACGCGGCAGCCGCCGAAGCACCGGCTACGGGCTCCAGGGTCCGGAATCCTGCCAACGGCCGGCTCGAGGCGGTGGTCCCGGACATCAGCCGGACGGCACTCCTGATCGGCGACTCCCAGTCGGAACCCCTCGACGGATGGCCCCGCCAGGCTCTGACGGCAGCCGGGTACAAGGTCTACTTCTGCGGACGCGGCGGCACCGGGTTCGTCTCCGCCAACGGCAGCACCGGCAACTACATTGAGGCCCTCCGCGACGGTGACTGGCTGCTTCCTTCCGGGACACCTGCCCTGATCGTCATCCAAGGTGGCGGCAATGACGCCGCCAGCGGCGCCACCGACCGGCAGATCACCACCAATGCGGAAAGCCTGATCGGGGAACTGCAGGCCCGCTATCCCGGCACCCGGATGGCAATGATCGGTACGCTGGCGCGCAGCAAGGACGACGGCGGAGGGCGCCGCACGGACGTGGACACCCTGCTGGGGTCGGTGGCGGCAGAGCGCGGGCTGCCGTTTGTGTCGGTGGGCGACTGGCTGACCCGGTACGGCCTGGCCAAGGACCTCGCGGACGCCGTCCACATGAACCCGTCCGGGCGCAGGGCGCTGGGCTCCCTGCTGGAGCAGCGGCTGCGCGACCTGGGGCTCGAAAGGACGCAGGCCCCGGATACGGGCGCAGTACTGGCCGCCGGAGCCCCAGGCGAATCACAGGACTGACAGCTCAAGGCATGCAAAACGGCTGGAGCCGGCGCCTGGAAGGCACCGGCTCCAACCGTTGTAGGTGATGCCGCGGCTACGCCGCTTCAGGCGGCAGCATCAGCTTCGCGCCCGGGATGGCATTGAGGAGGGCCTTGGTGTAGTCCTCCCGCGGCGATTCGAAGACCTCATCTGTGGAGCCGGTTTCCACCAGGCGTCCCTTTTCCATGACGCACACGTGGTCCGCGATCTGGCGGACCACGGCGAGGTCATGGGTGATGAACAGGTAGGTCAGCCCCAGGTTCGACTGCAGGTCCGCCAGCAGGTTCAGGACCTGCGCCTGGACCAGCACGTCCAGGGCGGACACCGCTTCGTCACAGATGATGACTTCGGGGTCCAGCGCCAGGGCACGGGCAATGGCAACACGCTGCCGCTGCCCGCCAGAGAGCTCGTTCGGGTACCGCTGCATGGCGGACTGTGGCAGTGCCACCTGGTCCAGCAGCTCCCGGACCTTCTTCTCCCGGCTCGCACTGTTGCCAATCTTGTGGACCCGCAACGGCTCCTCGATGGTGCGGAAGATGTTGTACATCGGGTCCAGGGAGCCATAGGGGTCCTGGAAGATCGGCTGAACCCGGCGACGGAACTTGAACAGCTCTGCTGCCTTAAGCTTCGAGGTGTCCACGCCGTCGAACAGGATCCGGCCGTCCGTGGGCTTTTCCAGCTGCAACACCATCTTCGCCACCGTGGACTTCCCCGACCCGGACTCCCCCACGATCGCCGTCGTGGTTCCGCGCTGGACGTTGAAGCTGACGCCGTCAACGGCCGCGAAGTCCGTTGACTTCCCCAGCCCCTGCCGGAGCTTATAGACCTTCCGCAGGTCCTGGATCTCCAGAACGTTGTCCGCAGCCGCCGGTTCTGCAGCCGGAGCCAGCAGGTCCGCCGTCTCCACGCCCTGTTCCTTGGCCGCCTGGATGCGGCGGCTGGCCAGCGACGGAGCGGACTCCACCAGCCTCTTGGTGTAGGGGTGCCGCGGGTTGCGCAGCAGCTCCAGCGACGGACCTGCCTCCACCACCCGGCCCTGGTACATCACCACGACCTTGTCGGCCCGTTCGGCTGCCAACCCCAGGTCATGGGTGATGAGCAGCACCGAGGTGCCCAGTTCGCTGGTCATGGTTTCAAGGTGGTCCAGGATCTGGCGCTGCACGGTGACGTCCAGGGCGGACGTCGGCTCGTCGGCGATCAGCAGGCGCGGCTGGCACGAGAGTCCGATGGCAATCAGGGCGCGCTGCCGCATGCCGCCGGAGAACTCGTGCGGGTACTGGTTCGCACGCCGCTTGGCGTCCGGCAGGCCGGCCTCGGCCAGCACCTTGGCGATGTCATCAGGTCCGCTGGGCCGTCCGTTCGCACGGAGCGTCTCGCGGACCTGGTAGCCGATCTTCCATACGGGGTTCAGGTTGGACATGGGGTCCTGCGGAACCATGCCGATGGTGTTGCCGCGCAACTCGATCATGCGCTGCTCGCTGGCATGGGCAATGTCCTCGCCGTCGAGCAGGATCTGGCCGCCGGAGACCCGCCCGTTGTTGGGCAGCAGTCCAATCGCCGCCAGCGCGGTGGTCGACTTGCCGGAGCCGGACTCCCCCACGATTGCCACCGTCTCGCCCGGCATGATGGTCAGGTGCGCGTCGCGGACAGCCTGGACTTCACCGCCGCTGGTCTTGAACGTGATGGCGAGGTCGCGGATTTCCAGCAGCGGCCTGGTGCCCGTGGTCCCGGCTTCTTCGATGCGGACGTCTGGAGTTGTCATCTCTTTATCTCTCATCGCTGGCGGCTCTTGGGATCGAGGGCGTCACGGACGGCGTCACCGAGCATGATGAAGCTGAGTACCGTGATGGACAGGGCCGCAGCCGGATACAGCATGATCTCCGGGCTGGTCCGGATGGACGCCTGCGCCCCGGCGATGTCATTACCCCAGGACATGATGCTCTGCGGCAGGCCGATGCCCAGGAAGGACAGGGTTGCCTCGGCCACGATAAAGACACCCAGCTCAAGCGTTGCCAGCACGATGATGGGAGCGAGTGCGTTGGGCAGCACGTGCCGCACCAGCGCCCCGAACTTGGAGACCCCCAAGGCCTGGGCGGCCGTGACGAAGTCGGCGTTGCGCACCTCGATGACGGCGCCCCGGGTGATGCGGGCCATCTGCGGCCACGCCAGGAGGGAGATGACGAACACCACCGTCCAGACGCTCTTGTTCTCGCGGAAGAAGGGCAGCTGGGTGATCACCAGCGCGCCCAGAATCAGGGGCAACGCAAAGAAGATGTCACCCAGGCGGGCAAGGACAGAATCCAGCCAGCCGCCGTAGTAGCCGGCCAGCGCACCGATGGTGACCCCGATGACCAGCACGCACAGCACCGAGAGGATGCCAACGGACAGCGATGCCTGGGTTCCGTGGATGACGCGCGAGTAGACGTCGCAGCCCTGGAAGGTAAATCCGAACGGGTGCCCGGCAGTGGGACCGCCTTCCGAGTTGGCCAGCTCGCAGCCCTCGTTTGGCGGCACTGAAGTGAACAGGCCGGGGAACAGGGCCACCACGGTCAGTGCCAAAATGAGCAGCGCCGAAATGATGAAGAGCGGACGACGGCGGAGCTTGCGCCACGCATCCGACCATAGGCTGAGCGGTGCCTGGTCAGTCTTGACGGCGTCCGTTGCCAGCAGCGGCGTTTCATCGATGGGAGCCACGAAGTGGCTGTTGTTACTGGTCATAGCGGATCCTCGGGTCAAGCCAGGCGTACAGGAGGTCGACGAGCAGGTTGGCCACCACGAACACCAGCACCAGCACGCTGACAATGGAGACGATGGTGGGCCCTTCACTGCGCAGGACTGCCTGGTACAGCTTGTTGCCGACGCCCGGAACGTTGAAGATGCCTTCGGTGACAATGGCGCCGCCCATCAGGCCGCCGAGGTTGGCGCCGAGGTAGGTGACGACAGGGATCAGCGAGTTGCGCAGGATGTGGGCCATGACCACCCGCGGCCGGGAAAGGCCTTTGGCGGTCGCGGTCCGGACATAGTCCGCGTTCATGTTTTCGCTGACGGAGGCGCGGGTCAGGCGGAGGACGTACGCAAAGGACACGAGGCCCAGGACGACGGCGGGCAGCAGCAGGCTGCCCCAGTCCGCATTCGCCCCGACTGTTGGTTTGGCCCAGCCCAACTGGACGCCGAATACCAACTGGAAGACGAAGCCCAGCACGAAGGTGGGAACTGCAATGACCACCAGGGACGCCACAAGGACCGTGGAATCAAACCAGCCGCCGCGGCGCAGGCCTGCGAAAACGCCAAAGGCTACGCCGAAGATCGCCTGGATCGCCAGGGCCTCGATGGCGAGCATCGCCGTCACAGGGAAGACCCTGGCGAGACTTGCCGCGATGGGCTGGCCGGTGAAGTCGTTGCCCAGGTTGAACGTGAAGAGGTTCTTCAGGAAGAGGCCGTACTGGACCCAGAACGGTTCGTCCAGGTGGTACTGGCTGCGCAGGGTATCAATGACTGCCTGCGGCGGCTGGCGGTCGCCGAAGAGCGCCGCGATGGGGTCGCCGGGCAGTGCGAACACCATGTAGTAAACGAGAAGCGTGGTGCCGAGGAAGACCGGGATCACCTGGAGCAGTCGGCGCAGGATAAAGCGGACCACTGGATCACCAGCCTTCCGGCAGGGAAGTAAACAGGTTCATGGGTGCCTTCCTGCCGTGCAAGCCAATGGGGGCCCGGCTGTGACCGGACCCCCATCTGCCTGGCGGCAAGTGAGTTCTGGAACTACTTAGCCGTGATATCGAAGTAGCGGATGCCGCCGTTCCAGCCTGTCTCGGCCTTCACAACGTTGTTACTCCATACGATCGGCCGTGCCTGGTCCCAGAGCGGCAGGCCCGGAAGATCTTCAAAGAGGATCTCCTGTGCCTGTTGAACTTGGCGTTTGCCTCTTCCGTGGTCTTGGCGGCGAGGCCCTCCTTGAGCAGCTTGTCGAACTCGGGGGTTCGTGTACTTCTCGTAGTTGGAGGAGGCGTTCGTTGCCCAGACGGGTCCCAGGAAGTTGTAGAGCGAGGGGTAGTCGCCCTGCCAGCCGGCGCGGGTCAGGCCCGGAAGCTGCTGGGACTTGCGCAGGTTCAGCACCTCTGCGAACTTCGCGAAGGGCTGGATTTCAGCCTGGATGCCCAGGTTGTTCTTGAAGCCGTTGGCTACAGCGTCGATCCATTCCTTGTTGCCGCCATCGGTGTTGGAGGCAATCTGGAGCGGCTTGGAATCGTCGTACGGCTGGATCTTCTCCGCCTGTGCCCACAGGTCCTTGGCCTTGGCGGCGTCGAACTTCAGAACTTCGCTGCCCTTGATTCCTTCTTCAAAACCTTCGATCACCGGCGGAACAAAGGCCTTGGCCGGGGTACGGGTGCCGTTGAAGATGACCTTGGCAATTTCCTCGCGGTTGATGGCGTAGGACAGTGCCTGGCGGCGGAGCTTGCCGGCTTCACCCTGGAAGTTCGGGTTGTACGGCGGGATGTTCAGCGTGGAGTTGGTTGCCACCGGCTTGGTGGCGTTGCGGTCCGGGAAGTCGGTGACGTAGGTCTTCAGCGCGTTGGACGGAAGCACGTCGGTGACATCCAGGTTGTCGGACTGCAGGTCCGTGTAAGCCGGGCCCGGATCCGTGTAGAACTTGAAGGTGACGCCGCCGTTCTTGGCTTCGCGGGGACCGCTGTAGTCAGGGTTCTTCACGAGCGAGATGGACTGGTCGTGAACCCAGGCGCCTTCCTTTTCCATCTTGTACGGACCGTTGCCCACCGGGTTTTCACCGAAGGCCTTCGGGTCGGCCAGGGCGGCAGAGGGAAGCGGGAAGAATGCCGAGTAACCAAGCCGCAACGACCAGTCAGCCTCCGGCTGGGCCAGCTTCACAGTGATGGTGGAGTCGTCCTTGGCCACCAGCCCGGACATGGTCTCCGCGGTGGGAGCCGGGGTGGTTTTGGTCTTGCCGTCCGCGCTGGTTTCCTGGGTGACGGCGGAAACTTCCTCGTAGCCCTCGATGGACTCGAAGAAGAAGCCGTTGTTCTGCAGGTTCTTCGAGTTGGCGGCGTAGTTCCAGGAGTCCACGAACGTCTTGGCGGTGATTTCCTCGCCGTTGGTGAACTTCGTGCCCTGCTTGACCTTGATGGTCCAGTTCTGGGCGTCATCGGATTCAATGGATTCCGCGAGGGCATTGACCGGCTTGCCGTCGGCGTCGTAGGTCCGCAGGCCTTCGAAGAGCAGCTCGACAACGCGGCCGCCATACACTTCGTTGGTGTTTGCCGGCAGCAACGGGTTCTGTGGTTCGTTGCTGTAGGCGCTGATGACCTTGTTGGGGTCGCCGGTTGATTCGCCGCCCCCTTCAGTGGTGCCGCCTCCAGCGCCGCACCCGGTCAGGGCAAGCGCGGCGATTGCCACGATGCCCAGTGCTTTGGAAGTGCGCGTGAAACGCATTCCGCCTCCTATGAGTTGTGGGAGATATCGAGGGAATTCTTGTGCTTCCCCGCAGGCCGGACGCAGCTTTCACACTGTGACGCAGCCTACATATGACGATTAGCCTAACCGCACGGAGTCCAAATACTGGTACTCCGTTGCCAAACCGTGACCGAGATGCTCCAGTGCGATACCCGGTGAACGGAAGTTGTGCAAGTCACATGCTACTCGCGAGTAGCCCGCGCCGCTAATCGGATGCGTGAGCGCTCACAAGGATGCGCCGCTGGAAGGAGGTCCCGCTGGAAGCGAAGGGTTAGGCCAGGCGCCAGTCCCACACATTCCACCAGACGCCCAGGGGCCCGGAGCTTGATTTCACGCCGGTGATCCGCGGGCCGAAGGCGGTGGTGCCGATGGTCTGGTAGAGCGGGAGCCCGTAGGCGTTTTCCCAGATCTGTTTGTCGATTTCCGCGAGCAGCTCGTCCTGTTTGCCCAGGTCCGTGGTCCGTGCGAGCTCTTCCATGGCTTTATCCGCGTCGGTGTCCGAGAAGCCGTTGAAGTTGCTGCCAGCGCCCGTCCGGAAAATCTGCGGCACGCGGCTCACCCCGGCGCTGCTGCCAATCCAGCCCAGCAGCGCAGCGTCGTGGCCTTCCTCGCCTAGTGACCTGGCCCAGTCGGCGCTGCTTTGCCCGCCGTCCTCCACCCGGAATCCCGCAAGTGCCGCCGAGTCCCGGATCAGGGCGAAGGCCTCTGCACGGTTGGGGTTGTCCCGGTTGTAGAGGATCCTGACCGTGGGTGTCTCCCCGTCAAGGAGCTCTTTTGCAGCTTCGATATCCACCTCGGCGAATTCTGTTGAGCCGTTGTTCCTGGCGGTGTCCGCATACTTGGGCTGTGCCGGCAGGAAGACGTGGGAGTCCAGCGGTTTTGCGTCCGGTTGCAAGTCCCCTACCACGGCGTCGACGATGGCCTGGCGCGGGACGGTCTTGAGGAATGCCTCTCGGACATCCCGGCTGGCGAACGGGCCGGAGAAGTTGAGGTCCAGGTGGTCATAGCCGGACTGGTTGTACCGTTCGAGGGTATTGCCCTGCTCCGCCAGGCCCGCGAACACGTCTTCGGTTCCGGCCGAGGGCTGGGGGGCGATGATGTCCGCCTGCCCGTTCCGCAGGGCGTCGACGGCCCCCGAAAGGGCCCCCGTGAACCGGACGTTGATTTCATCCAGCCACGGTTCGGACCCCCAGACGTAATCCCGGTTCCGGACAAGCCTCATCGAGACTTCGGGAACGATGTCCACCACGATGTACGGGCCGCTGGAAAGGTACAGGGCGGGGTCGTCCGGGAGGGCCTTCGTATCGAAGCCCGAGTTCCAGAAATCGCTGACCGCCTTCAGCTCCGTGTTGACCGCGGGCTTCTCTGGGTCGCCCCGCGGTGAGTCGCGAAGCAGTTCAACCAGGTCCTCTTCATCGTTCAGCCCGCTCTTGGCCGCGACGACGTGCGCCGGGAGGCCGACGTCGAAGGCTACTTCCCAGTCAGCGTACGGAGTGGCGTATTCGAGGGTGATCGAACGCCCGTCTCCCCCCACTTCGGGAAAGACCGTGCCGGCCAGCCCGCTGGTGTCCGATGCCGTGGAAAAGTATCTGGTGCCGGTTCCCGCCATGGGGTCGGCGTCGTCGAAGTAGCCTGACCCTGCCGCCCAGCTGAGGAGGAGGTCGCCGGCGTCGATGGCCTCGCCGTCGGACCATTTGACGCCTTCGTTGACGGTGTACTTCACCTTGAGGGGCTCGTCGGACACCTTCTCGAACCGGCCGAACTTGTCATTGCGGACCACCGCCGCCTTGTCGTCCAGGTAGTAGAACCCGGAGTGGGTGATGTAACCGATCTTGGAATTGATGTCCGTGTTGCCGTCGGCGCTGTACGGATTGAAGGATGAGAACGCGTTGACTTCGGCGACCGTGGCAGTCCCGCCCCGCTTCGCCTCCCCTACGATCACAGGCGCGGTGCCGCCGCCGGAGCAGCCCGAAAGCACCACCACAGCCGCAAGGGCCGCGGTGACATAACGCATCAGACGCCCGACCGGCATGCCGCCTCCTTGTGTTTTCCCTTCGGGGAAAGGGGACCTGGAGCTGCCAGGATCACGCCCTACATAGTCAGGATAAGGTGTCCGCGCAGGCAGACGCTGGACCGGCTCAGACGTTGAAGCGGAACTCCACCACATCGCCGTCGGCCATGACATATTCCTTGCCTTCGATCCGCACCTTGCCGCGGGACTTGGCTTCCGCCATGGAGCCCGCATCGACGAGGTCGTCGAAGGAGACCACTTCGGCCTTGATGAACCCGCGCTGGAAGTCCGAATGGATGACGCCCGCCGCCTGTGGCGCGGTGTCCCCCTGCTTGATGGTCCAGGCGCGTGCTTCCTTGGGGCCTGCCGTGAGGTAGGTCTGCAGGCCCAGGGTGTGGAAGCCGACCCGCGCCAGCTGGTCGAGGCCGGACTCGTCCTGTCCGTTCATTTCCAGCATTTCGCGGGCTTCTTCCTCGTCCAGTTCCACGAGGTCGGCCTCAAGCTTGGCATCCAGGAAGATGCAGTCTGCGGGGGCAACCAGGGCGCGGAGCTCCTCCTGCTTTTCCGGGCTGCCCAGGATTGCCTCGTCCGCGTTGAAGACGTAGATGAAGGGCTTGGCCGTCAGCAGGCCGAGCTCCTTGAGGTGTTCCATCTCCAGCTTGTCGCTCTTGATCGAGGAGTAGATGGTGTCGCCGCGTTCAAGGACCGCCTGCGCTGCCTTGATGGCTGCCAGCTCTGCGGCCTCGCGCTTCTTGATCTTGACCTCTTTTTCGATCCGGGGGATGGCCTTCTCGATGGTCTGCAGGTCGGCGAGGATGAGCTCGGTGTTGATGGTTTCCATGTCCGAGCGCGGATCCACCTTGCCGTCGACGTGGACGACGTCGGGATCGTCGAAGACGCGGACCACTTCGGCGATGGCTTCGGCTTCACGGATGTTGGCAAGGAACTGGTTGCCGAGCCCTTCGCCTTCGGATGCGCCCTTGACGATGCCGGCGATGTCCACGAAGGAGACCGCTGCGGCAGGATGCGCTGCGAACCGAAGATCCCGGCCAGCTTGTCGAGGCGGGGGTCGGGCAGGTTCACGACGCCGACGTTCGGTTCGATGGTGGCGAACGGATAGTTCGCGGCCAGGACCTGGTTGCGGGTAAGCGCGTTGAAGAGGGTTGATTTGCCGACGTTGGGCAGTCCGACGATGCCAATAGTAAGAGCCACGAGCATTGATTCTACCCGCAGGGCGTCCCCCGCCTGTACCCGTGGATGTCACTGCCCCCGATTGTCCGCCCCCCATGCAACAGTGAGGGCATGGATGTTTTTGCGTTGATTCTGGCCTTGTTCATGCTGCTGCTCGGCGCCCTTGCCGGTGCAGCTGCCACCTACTTTGTGCTGCGGAAGAACTCGCATGCCCTGGAGGCGGACTTCGACGCTGTCTCGTCCCGGCTTTCAGAGGTCAGCGCACAGTTCGCAGCGGCCGACGCCGAGCGGCGGCTTTTGGCGGCACAGAACCGGGAACTTGGCGAGGCACGGACGCAGGACGGCAGCGTGCTGCGCGCGCTTGCCCCGGTGGCGGAGAAGCTCTCGGCGGTGCAGCAGCAGGTGGCCCTGCTGGAGCGCGACCGGGTGGAGCAGTATGGCCAGCTCGCGCAGCAGCTGCAGGAGGCCCGGCACTCGGATGAGCAGCTGATCCGGTCCACCCACGCACTGGAATCGGCATTGCGCTCAAACAGCGCCCGCGGACAGTGGGGCGAGGTGCAGCTGCGGCGGGTGGTGGAGGCCTCGGGGATGCTCCGCCATGTGGACTTCGTGGAGCAGCTTCACAGCGCCGGCAGTGATTCGTCTGTCCGCCCTGACCTTGTGGTCCAGCTTCCGGGCGAAAAGCAGCTGGTGGTGGACGCCAAGGTTCCGTTGTCGTCCTACCTGGAGGCCCAGCAGCTTGGCGCAGCGGACTCCCGGCCCGGGCAGCAGGGGCGGACTGTCCAGGCGGACGGCCGGTCGCAGCAGGCGCTGCTGGCCGCCCACGCGAAGGCCCTCCGTGCGCACGTGGATGCCCTCAGCAACAAGAAGTACTGGGACATCCCGGGCAACTCACCCGAACTGGTGATCTGCTTTATCCCGGCGGAATCCATCCTGGCAGCTGCCCTCTCGGCGGACGCGGAACTCCTGGACCATGCCTTGTCCCGCAACGTGGTCCTGGCCTCCCCCAGCACCCTGCTGGCTGTCCTGAAGTCAGTGGCCTTCACGTGGCGGCAGGATGTGCTCACGGACAGCGCCCGGGAACTGTTCGACCTTGCCCGGCAGCTCTACGACCGGATGGGAACACTCGGCGAGAACGTCAGCAAGCTGGGCTCATCGCTGAAGTCGTCCGTGGACCGCTACAACGCGATGGTGGGCACACTCGAGGCGCGGGTGCTGCCTACGGCACGGAAGCTGAACTCCCTGGAGGAATCGGGCCTGGCGGCGCCACCGGCAGTGGAGGCCACACCCCGCGCCCTTTCGGCTCCTGAGCTCCAGCACGATGAGGCTGCGGCCTAGGAAGGGCAAAGCAGCCCGGGCCAGGGCAAAAGAAACGGGGCGGGCCCTGCAGCTGCTAACTGCGGGCCCGCCCCGTTTGTTGAAGCGTTGTTTCAGCTGCGCGGCCTGCGCCCGCCCAGTGCACGGCTGACGTCGCCAGCCTGCTTGAGTGTTGCGCGGAGTTCCTTGGGCAGCGAGAACAGGAGGTCCTCTTCAGCGGTGACTACTTCCTCCACGGTGCCGTAGCCGTACTCGGCTAGCAGCCGCAGCACATCCTGCACCAGGACTTCGGGAACGGAAGCACCGGACGTCACGCCCACGGTGGCCACACCCTCGAACAGGCTCGTCCACCTCGTTGGCGAAATCCACCCGGTAGGAAGCCTTGGCACCGTATTCGAGGGCCACCTCCACGAGGCGGACAGAGTTGGAGGAGTTGGCCGAGCCGACCACGATCACCAAGTCCGCCTGCGGCGAGATCTTCTTGATGGCCACCTGCCGGTTGGTGGTGGCGTAGCAGATGTCGTCGCTGGGCGGGTCCTGGAGCGTGGGGAAGCGTTCCTTCAGCAGCCGGACCGTTTCCATGGTCTCGTCGACACTGAGGGTGGTCTGCGAGAGCCAGATGACTTTTTCCGGGTCCCGCACGGTGACCTTGTCCACCTCGTGCGGGCCATTGATGATCTGGATGTGCTCGGGCGCTTCGCCCGCCGTGCCTTCGACTTCCTCGTGGCCGTCGTGGCCGATCAGGAGGATGTCGAAATCATCCTTGGCGAACCGGACGGCTTCCTTATGCACCTTGGTCACCAAGGGGCAGGTTGCATCGATGGTGCGCAGCCCGCGTTCCTCGGCTGATTCGACCACCGCGGGAGAGACACCGTGCGCAGAGAAGATGACCAGGGCGCCCTCGGGCACCTCATCGGTTTCATCCACGAAGATGGCGCCCTTTTCCTCCAGGGAGCTGACCACGTGGACGTTGTGCACAATCTGCTTACGCACGTAGACCGGCGGGCCGTAGTGTTCCAGGGCCTTTTCGACGGCGATGACCGCGCGGTCCACGCCGGCACAGTAACCGCGGGGCGCGGCCAGCAGCACCTTCTTCGTTCCCAGGACGGGGGCTGCAGCTGCTACTTCCTCCGGGGAGCGGCGCCGACGCGGGATGGTGGGCATCGAAAGGGAAACAGAGGAGGTCATTTCTCCATGCTACCGGGTTGCCCCGGCCGCCTCCGCGATGCGATCCCGGCCACAGTGCCCAACACCACCAGCACGCCACCGGCGATGGCTGCAGCAACGGTCCAGCGCGTGAAGTCGGCGGTGGCCGCGGCCACGAATTCGTTCCGGAACAAGTTGGCCACCTCGTTGCCGGTGTCCGTGGCCAGCGCCCGCGCCGAACCTATCTGCGCACCGAGGGCCCACAGCCCGGCGAGGGCCAACCCGCCCAGCCCGGCGGCCATCAGTACCGTCCAGCGCCGGCGGGCCGCAACAAGGGCCAGGAGGAAGGCGATGCCGGACCCTGCAGCAAGCATGTAGCCCATGGGGGCGTAGGTCGCCAGCCGCTCCGTCCACTCCCGCTGTTCGGGCTGGCCGACGTTGATCAGAGTCTCCCCCGGCGGATCCAGCGGAAGCCTGGTGGCCCGCGAGATCTCCTCAACACCCATTGCCACCAGCGGCGCCACGTCCAGGGTGAGGGAGGACACGGATCCGGTGGCGCCCGGATCTGCTGGGGCCTGCGGGAAACTCAGCCGGTGGCTCTTGCGGAGGGTCTCTTCCCAGGCCGCCGGATACCCCGGCAGGCCGGCCAGTGACGTGGCGGCGTCCTCCAGCACCGGTTGGACAAGGTCCTCGAGGAAGCCGGGGACTGCGCTGGTGTCAATGGTTCCTACAGCCGCCGTGGCGAGCTGCTGCTGGAACTCCGGGTTCTTTCCCAGCGGGGCCGCCAGTTCCACGAACCCGTCCTCCTGGACGAGGTTGCGGTCGAGCCAGATGGCCGGGACGGCCACGGCTGCCAGCAGGACACCCAGCACGGTGGCCACGGCGGAAACAAAAGTGCGCACAGCAGGTCCTTCGTCGTTGTTGGCGGTAGACCCATCCTAGGCAAAGGATCCTGGCGGGATTCTGTCAGTCCCGCATGCTACAGCTTATGGATAAGGTTGAATGGCCGCCGTACAACAGACGAAGGACCCCATGCCCGCAGCTCCAGTCCCGCAAGGGCGTTTGCATGTCTGACCAGGCTTCCCTTCCCGGCACCGCACCCTCCACGCTGCCTGCGACGGCCGCTGAAACCACCCCGGACAACCCCTGGCCGCTGCAGTTGCTCTCGCAGAAGCTCAAGGCCCACATCGACAGGACGCCCTCCGCGTGGGTTGAAGGCCAGGTCATCGAGCTGAACCGGCGCGGAAGCAACGCCTACCTGACGCTGCGGGATGTTGATGCCGAAGTTTCCCTGCCCGCCTCGGTCTGGACCAAGGTACTGGAGCGGCAGAACCTGCCCCTTGAACGCGGATCGCGCGTGGTGGCCCTGCTGAAACCCGAATTCTGGATGAAGACAGGCCGGCTCAATATGCTGGTCCGCGACATCCGGCCGGTGGGCCTGGGTGATTTGCTGGCGCGGATTGAACGGCTCCGGCAGGCCCTCTCCGCTGAAGGGCTCTTCGCCGATTCACGCAAGAAACCGCTCCCCCTGCTGCCGCACCGGATCGGCCTGATCACCGGCCGGGACTCGGACGCCAAGAAGGACGTCCTGCGGAACGCCGCGCTGCGGTGGCCAGCGGTGGAGTTTGAAATCAGGGAAGTGGCCGTCCAGGGCAACGCTGCGGTGTCGCAGGTAGTCCGGGCCCTCCGCGAGCTGGATGCCCACCCCGTGGTGGACGTCATTGTGATCGCCCGCGGCGGCGGCGCACTCGAGGACCTGCTCCCGTTCAACAGCGAGGAACTGATCCGGGCCGTGGCGGCGGCGGCCACCCCGGTGGTAAGTGCCATCGGGCACGAGGCGGACCGGCCGCTGCTGGACGACGTCGCCGACCTGCGGGCGTCCACGCCCACGGATGCAGCCAAACGGATTGTCCCGGAGGTGTCCGAGGAACTGGCCGGCGTCCGGCAGGCGCGGGAACAGCTACGCCGCTGCATAGACCGCCTGGTGGACCGGGAAGCGGACAGGCTTGCCTCGTTGCGCTCCCGCCCCGTCCTGGCGTCTCCGGAAGGGCTGGTCACTGTCAGGGCGGAGGAGATCGAGCGGCTGCTGAGGCGGTCGTCGGCGGCCGTGAACTCCACCGTGGTCCGGGCTGCGGACCAGCTGGAACACCTCAAGGCGCAGGTGCGGGCATTGTCGCCGCAGAAGACACTCGACCGCGGGTACGCCGTCGTCGAACTCTCAGGTGGACAGGCGGCGCCCACTGCGGTTGCCGGCCACGCTGTGGTCCGCCGCCCGGCGGATGCACCGGCAGGCTCACCGCTTTCCATCCGGGTGGCGGAAGGGCGCTTCGGCGCCACCTCCACCGGAACGGGCAGCCCTGCTGCGGACACGGACGAACTTCAGGAAGGAGACGCTCATGAGTGAGCAGACAACAGACGCCGGGATCGCGGGCCTGAGCTACGAGGAGGCACGCGAGCAGCTCATCGCCGTCGTGGGCCGGCTCGAGGCCGGAGGCGCCAGCCTCGAAGAGTCGCTGGCGCTGTGGGAGCGGGGCGAAGCCCTGGCCACCCGATGCGAGGAATGGCTGGAAGGGGCAAGGAAGCGGCTGGCCGCTGCCCGCGACCAGCCGCTCTAACAGGCACGCTCAGGAGCGGAGGATCAGTTCCCGCTCGGTGGGAACGTCGAACTCGGCTTTGGGCCACTCAAGGTGCAGGTCTTCCAGGGCGCCCAGGAGCAGTTGTTGCACGGCGATCCGGGCGTACCACTTCTTGTTGGCCGGAACCACGTGCCAGGGAGCGTCCGGAGTGCTTGTCTCCTCGATGGCCGACTGGTACGCGTTCATGTAGTCCTCCCAGAACGCGCGTTCGTCGAGGTCCCCCCGGTTGTATTTCCAGTGCTTTTCCGGGTTGTCCAGCCGGGCCAGCAGCCTCTCTTTCTGCTCCTTGCCGCTGATGTGGAGCATCACCTTCACCACCTTGGTACCGGAGTCGGTCAGCCGGTCCTCGAATTCCCTGATCGCCGCGTAGCGGCGTTTGATCTCGTCGGGGCTGGCCCAGCCGTGCACCCGGTGGATCAGGACGTCCTCGTAGTGGGACCGGTCGAAGACGCCCACCATGCCGGCGGCCGGCACTTCCTTCTCGATCCGCCAGAGGAAATCGTAGGACTTCTCCTCGTCAGTGGGTGCCTTGAAGGCCTTGAACTGGACACCCTGGGGATCCATGGCCGCCATGACGTGCTTGACGATCCCGCCCTTGCCGGCGGTGTCCATGGCCTGGAGGATCAGCAGGATCCGCTTCCGGCCGCCGAAACGGGACTCGGCGAACAGCTTTTCCTGCAACTCGGTGAGCTCGTCGTCCATGTCTGCCAGCAGGAGCCGGCCGTCCTCCTTGGTGCCGCTGTAGCCGGGAGTGGAGTCCGGATCGACGTCGGAGAGGGAAAACCCGTCCCCTACCCGAAGGGTTTCAGAAGGATGCTGATCGAAGCGAATGACGCCGGCCATGGGGGGATCCTTTCCGCGAGGTGCCACGGGACTCAAAGCCCGTGTGCACAGGCTAGTTCCCCTGGTACCTGCTCAGGAAGTCCCCCATCCGGCCAACAGCTTCCTCGATGTCCTTGACGTTGGGGAGCGTGACCATGCGGAAATGGTCCGGACGCACCCAGTTGAACGCGCGGCCGTGGGACACCAGGATCTTCTGCTCCTTGAGGAGGTCCAGGACAAACTTCTCGTCGTCCCGGATGTGGTAGACCTCGGGGTCAAGCTTCGGGAAGAGGTACAGGGCGCCGCGGGCCTGCTGCGTGCTCACGCCGGGGATGGCGTTCAGCATGTCGTAGGCCTTGTTGCGCTGCTCCAGCAGGCGGCCGCCGGGCAGGATCAGGTCGTTGATGCTCTGGTATCCGCCCAGCGCCGTCTGGATGGCGTGCTGCGCCGGGACGTTGGCGCACAGCCGCATGTTGGCCAGCAGGCTGATGCCTTCAAGGTAGTCGGCGGCGTCCTTCTTGGGGCCGGAGATGGCCATCCAGCCCGCGCGGTAGCCGCACACCCGGTACGCCTTGGACAGCCCGCTGAAGGTCAGGCACAGGACGTGGTCGCCGGTGAGGCCGGCGAGGTTGATGTGGACGGCGTCCTCGTACAGGATCTTTTCGTAGATCTCGTCGGCGAAGATCACCAACCCGTGCTTCTCAGCCAGGGCAACGATGCGCTTGAGCGTCTCCTCCGGGTACACGGCGCCGGTGGGGTTGTTCGGGTTGATCACCACGATGCCCTTGGTCCGGGGCGTGATCTTGGCTTCCAGGTCCTCCAGGTCGGGCTGCCAGCCGGATTCCTCGTCGCAGAGGTAGTGCACGGGTTTTCCGCTGGCCAGCGCGACGGAGGCGGTCCAGAGCGGGTAGTCCGGGGTGGGGATGAGGACTTCGTCGCCGTCGTCCAGCAGCGCCATCAGGGACATGGTGATGAGTTCGCTGACGCCGTTGCCCAGGTAGATGTCGTCCACGTGGATGTTCTGGATGCCGCGGGTCTGGTAGTACTGCGAGACGGCCGTCCGTGCGGAGAAGATGCCGCGGGAGTCGCTGTAGCCCTGGGCGTGGGGCAGGTGGCGGATCATGTCCACCAGGATGGCGTCGGGGGCCTCGAAGCCGAACGGTGCGGGGTTGCCGATGTTCAGCTTGAGGATCCGGTGGCCCTCCGCTTCCATCTGCTGGGCGGCTTGCAGGATCGGTCCACGGATGTCGTAAAGGACGTTGTTGAGCTTCGTGGACTGCCTGAATTCTGCCATCCCTCAAATATGCCACAGGAAGGATGCACGGCTGTTGAGACCTCGCCCACACGCACGACGGCGGCTGCCGGACTTCGGAAAGTCCGGCAGCCGCCGTCGTTATGACCGTGCGGAAGGCCCGGCGGGCGCGTGAAAGGCCCCTACTTGAGGATGCCCTTATCCTTCAGCCAGGCTTCGGCTGCTTCCTTGGCACCCTGCTTCTGGCTGCCGCTGACAGCACGGTTGAGGTTGATCAGGTCCTCGGTGGTCAGCTGGCTGGACACGTTGTTCAGCGCTTCCTTGGCCTTGTCCGTCATCTTGGCCTCGTTGTACAGCGGGATGACCTGCTGGGCGATGAAGTTGTTCTTCGGGTCCTCCAGGACCACCAGGTCGTTGTCGGCGATGGACGGGGTGGTGGTGTAGATGTCGGCCACCTGGACCTGGTCCTCCAGCAGCGCCTTCAGGGTCAGCGGCCCGCCGCCGTCGCTGAAGGGCTCCAGCTTCTTCGGCTCGCAGTTGTAGTTCTCCTTCAGGCCGGGCAGCCCGTAGGCACGCTCGGCGAAAGTGGCCGGGGCCCCGACAGTGATCTCGCTGCAGACCTTTGCGAGGTCCTCGATGGACTTCAGCTGGTACTTCTCGGCCGTTGCCTTGGTGACCACCATGGCGTCCTTGTTTTCCGCCTTGGACGCGTCCAGCACGGCCAGGCCGTCCGGCAGCTTGTCCGGAAGGGCCTTGGCGATGTCCTCGGCCGACTCCTCCGTGGCTGCCTTGTCGACGTGCAGCAGCAGGTTGCCGGTGTAGTCCGGGACAACGTCAACGGAACCGTCCTGGACGGCCTTGAAGTAGACCTCACGGGAGCCGATGTTCGGCTTGGTGGTGGCGGTGACGCCGGCGGCGTTCAGTGCCCCCGCGTACAGTTCGGCGATGATCTGGCTCTCCGGGAAGTCAGCGGAGCCGACCACCAGGGAGGTTGCTTCGCCGGATGCTCCGCCCGTGGTTTCCGGAGCCTCGCTCAGGGGGTCTGACGAACCGCCGCATGCGGACAGCGCCATTGCCAGGCCGAGTCCTGCGGCCAGCCCGCCAAATGTCCGCCTGCCCAGGCGTGGGTGACGGCTTTGTTTCATGGTTTACCTCCTTGGACAACAGGCTCCGTGGCTACGGGGTCTGTGAGATCGGCCGCAGCCTGCTGGCTGCGGCGGGACTGCCCTGCTGCCCCTGGTGTCAGGAACAGCCGCTGGAACAGGGACAAAACAAGGTCGACGGCGATGGCCAGCGCTGCGATGAGCAGTGACCCTCCCAGCATCTGCGGGAAGTCGCTGAGGACCAGCCCGTCGAAGAGGTACCGGCCCAGGCCGCCGAGGTTGATGTATGCAACCACAGAGACGGTGGCGATCACCTGCAGCACACCGGTCCGGAAACCTCCGAACATTACCGTCAGGGCGTTGGGGAGCTCCGCGCGGAACAGGACCTGGAGCTCGGTCATCCCCATGGCGCGGGCGGCGTCCACCACGTTCCGGTCCACGCTGGAAATCCCTGCATAGGTCCCGGCCAGGAGCGGCGGCACGGTCAGGATCACCAGCGCCCAGACCGGCGGCATGAGGCCGATCCCGGCGAGCAGGACGAAGAGCGTCAGCAGGCCGAGTGTGGGCAGGGCCCGCAAGGCCCCTGCCAGCGCCACGATCGCCACCCGGCCCCTGCCGGTATGTCCGACATACATGCCCACGGGGACCGCGATGGCCACGGCAATCAGCATGACCAGGCCCGTGTACTGGAGGTGCTCACCCAGCCTCGCCGGGATGCCGGCGGCGCCGGTCCAGTTTTCCGGGTCGGCCAGCCAGGCAAAGGTATCGCTGAAGACGCTCACGCGTTTCCACCTCCGGTCCTCGGAGCGGCGAGCCTTGCCTCCGCGGATGCAGGCTCGAGCCTGCCTGCGGCCAGGGGCTGCGGGCCACGTCCCTTCCCGGCGCGCTCCCACGGGGTCAGGATGCGCTCCAGCAGGACCAGCAGCGCGTCCATGACCAGCGCCAGCACCAGGATGGCGATGATTCCCACCACCACCTCGGTCACGAAGTCCCGCTGCAGGCCTGAGGTGAACAGCATGCCCAGGTTTCCGATGCCCAGCAGGGCGGCGACGCTGACCAGGGAGATGTTGCTGACGGAGACCACCCGCAGGCCGGCGAACAGGACCGGAAGGGACAGCGGCAGGTCAACCTGAAGGAACCGTGCCAGCGGCTTGTAGCCCATGGCCACGGCGGCCTGGCTGATCTCGGCGTCCACGGAATCGAAGGCGTCCAGGGCGGCGCGGACCAGCAGCGCAATGGCGTAGATGGTCAGGGCCACCACCACGTTGAGCGGATCCAGGATCCGCGTGCCCAGGATGGTGGGCAGGATGATGAAAAGGGCCAGCGACGGAATGGTGTAAAGCAGCGAGGATGCGGTCAGCACCACGGAGCGGAGTGCGCGGTGCTGCCGGGCGAGCTGGGCCAGCGGGATGGAAATCAGCAGGCCCAGGACCATGGGCACAATAGCCAGCACCATGTGCTGGCCTGCGCGTTCAAAGACCATGCCGCTGTTGGCGAGGAACCACTCCATCAGAGTGCGGCCTGCCGCAGCTGGCGTGCTTCCTCGATCAGCGCCAGGACTTCGCCGCCCCGGACGGCGCCCAGCACCTTGCCTTCCGAATCCACTGCCACACCCAGGCCCGACGGCGACGACAGGGCCGCGTCGAGCGCCTTCCGCAGGCTTTCGCCGGGCCGGAACAGGGAACCGCCGGGAATCAGTCCGGTATCGGTGCCGGGGGTCGACCAGCCGAGCGGGCGCATGTCCTGGTCCACCACCAGCTGCCAGCCGCCGGCTGCTGCCGGGTCGGACTCCGGGCCGGACGGGCCGCTGACGATGGTGGGCACCGGGTGGAGCGTGACGCCGTCGGACGAGGTAAAGCCCAAGTGCCGGAAGCCCCGGTCCCGGCCCACGAAGGAGGCCACGAAATCGTTGGCCGGCGCCCGCAGGATCTCCTCCGGCGTGGCGTACTGGGCGAGCCTGCCGCCCACGGCGAAGACCGCCACCCTGTCCCCCAGCGTGGTGGCCTCGTCAATATCGTGGGTGACGAAGACGATGGTCTTGGCCAGGTCCTTCTGCAGCCGCAGCAGCTCCTGCTGCAGTTCGTCGCGGACCACCGGGTCCACGGCGCTGAAGGGTTCATCCATGAGCAGGACCGGCGGATCCGCGGCGAGGGCGCGGGCCACGCCGACGCGCTGCTGCTGGCCGCCGGAAAGCTGGGAGGGGTACCGCTTGGCCAGGGGGCGGGCCAGGCCCACCACGTCCAGGAGTTCCTCGGCGCGCCTGCGGGCGTCCGCCTTGGGCACCCCGTTCAGCCGGGGCACGGTGGCGATGTTGTCCAGCACCGTGCGGTGCGGCAGCAGGCCGGCGGACTGCATGACGTACCCCATGGAGCGCCGCAGCTCGGCGGCCGGCACGGAGGTGACATCCCGGCCGCCCACCGTGATGGTGCCGCTGGTGGGTTCCACCATCCGGTTGATCAAGCGCAGCGAGGTGGTCTTGCCGCAGCCTGATGGGCCGACGAAGACCGTGATGGTGCCTTTGGCGATGGACAGCGAAAGGTTGTCGACGGCCGGCTGCCCGCCCTGGTACTGCTTGGTAACGCTCTGGAACTCGATCATCGCCTGGTCCATGGTGCGGACTTACCTGTTCTGTTGGACGGCATCTGAATGCACGCGACATTGTCATCAGCACGCTGATAGTTACGGTAACCCAATCCGGGGCCGGCATCACCGGTGGCGGCACCTAATCCGCGCAAAGGATTCCCTACTGTGACCATTCGGAGCCGCACGTGTTGCGGACTGGCGCAGATCCCGATCACGCGGCGTTGGGGAAGCACTGAACGGCCCGCCTGCACCGGCCTAGAGTTGGAGGGTGACCAACTTGGAGATTTCACCCCAGCAGGAAGTCTGTCCGCCCGCGAGCGCCGAGGGGAGTCCAGGACCCTGCCTGCAGCTGTGGCCGGAGCGTGAAGTCCCGCTGGGCGGGGTGCGCGCCATGAATGTCCAGCGGACCCTGCCCCAGCGCGGCCTTCCCACCATCGGGGCGTGGTGCTTCCTGGACAGTTTCGGCCCTGACCGGACGGCGATGTCCGTCCTGCCGCATCCGCACATCGGGCTGCAGACGGTCACCTGGCCGCTGGCCGGGCATATCCGGCACCGGGACAGCGTGGGCAGCGATGTTGTGGTCCGGCCCGGCGAGTTGAACATCATGACGGCAGGGCACGGTGTCTCGCACTCGGAGTTTGCCGTGCTCCCGCCTGCCGGCGGGGAATTGCCGCCGCAGCGCGGCCTCCAGCTCTGGGTGGCGCTGCCCGACGGCGAGCGCCACCGCGGGCCTGCGTTCGAGCAGCACCGGGAACTGCCCAAGGCCAGCGGCGCCGGCTTTACCGCAACGGTCATGGTGGGAGAACTGGCCGGCGTGGCCTCCCCCGCCACCATGTACTCGCCCATCGTGGGAGCCGACGTGTCCTGTGAAGGTGCCGCGGTGCTCCCGCTGAATACGGACTTTGAGCATGGCATCCTGGTGCTCGACGGCGGGCTGACGCTGGACGGGCAGGAACTTCGTCCCGGGCCGCTGGGCTACCTGGGCACTGGCCGGGAGGAACTGCGGCTGCAGGCTCTGCCGGGCACCCGCTTCCTGCTCATCGGCGGCGAGCCGTTCGAGGAGGAACTGCTGATGTGGTGGAACTTCGTGGGCCGGACACACGACGAGGTGGAACAGGCACGTGAGGACTGGGAAGCCCAGGCCGAATTGTCCGTAGCTGACGCGCAGTCCGCCAGGTACGGCCTGGTGCCCGGCCACGGACCCGGTGCGGGCGCCGAAGCGGGGCGCATCCCCGCACCCCCGCTGCCGGCGGTGCGGCTCACTCCCCGGAAGCGGGCCGTCTGATTCGGCCGAGCCGCCTCAGACCGGCTCCGCCAGCAGCTGCAGCACCCCGAATACGGGTTCCTGGTCCAGGACCCGTACATCTGTGGCGCCGGCACTGGAAAGGTGCCGGCGGAAGGAATCCTGCAGTGGTTCCACGTTCATTCCCAGCCCGCCGCCCAGGATGACCGGGCCGTCGAGTCCTATCTGACGGAGCACCTGCAGGGCCAGGTCCGCGAGGTCCCGGCCGGCCTGGTCCAGCATGGCCTGGCTGCCCGGGTGCCCGGCGGCTGCTGCCGCCACCACGTGCCCTGCCTGCTGGGCCCAAAAGCGGCGTCCGGTGTCCGGGGAGTGGAACAGCGCGATGAGCCGGTTGGGATGATCCACTCCGCAGGACTGCAGCAGGGCGGTGGTGAGTTCGTCCGCGGGGAGTCCCTGGTTCATCCGCCGGAGGCTGTGCCGCACGGCTTCGCGGCCCAGCCAGTACCCGCTGCCTTCATCACCCAGCAGGTAGCCCCAGCCTCCTGCCCGGGCCTCGCCGCCGTCGGCGTTCCTTCCCCAGGCTGCCGAACCGGTCCCGGCGATCACTGCCACCCCGGTGCTGGCATGGCCTGCTGCGAGCAGGAGCCGCGAGTCGTGCACCACTGTGACCAGGGCATCCGGGACGTGCGGCTGGATCAGCGATGCCAGGGCAGCCGCATCCTCTTCCGTGTCGATCCCGCCTGATCCGGCATACACCCGCGAGACGGTTCCGCCGCCAATCCGGCCGAAGAGGTCTGCGATGTTGCGGGCGGCCTCCTCCCGGCTGACGTTCTGCACGTTCGAGCTGCCTGCAGACTCGTCCGCAACAGGCACCCCGTCCTCGAACCGGATGCCGTGGGTCTTGGTTCCACCGATATCCAGGCCAATCACGACGCCGGCGAGCGGGTTGGGTGCGGACGCCACAGTCTTGTCGGTGGGCAGTGCGGAGGGGTTTTCGGTGTTGGTCACGTCACAAGGTTACTGGCCGGCGCGGCTGCCAACCTGCCGGGACTGGCCCGGGCGTCGTGGTGCGTGCCCGCTCCCTCCGGCTCAGCCGGTGCGCTGCCTGACCAGTCCTGCCAGCAGCTGGGGTCCCTCGCCGACCACCATGTCCCGGAAAAGCCGCACCGGCACCGGTTCGGCGCCGGTCTTCCTGCGGCGCCAGCTCAAGCCCACTTCCCGGAAGGCCAGGGGTGAATCGAGGGGAACCTCCGCCCAGCCAAGGTTTCCGGTCTCCCGGCTGACGGTCCTGCCCGGCGCATCCCCTCCGGGCGGCAGGATGCTCACGCCGAGCCCGGCGGACACGAGGCCACGGACCGTGTGCGAATCCTGGCTTTCAAAGGCAATGCGCGGCCGGTACCCCGCCTCCCGGAACAGTGCATCCGTCAGCGACCGCAAGCCGTAACCGGGCTCGAGTGCCACAAAGGGTTCCGTCCTGATATCCGCCAACGCCGCCGACTGCCGGCCCGTGAGCGGATGGCTGTGATGCACCACGAGGCGCAGCGGTTCCCGATACAGCGGCGCGGACTCCAGGTGCGTGCCGTCGGCACCCACCGGGGCCGTGAGGGCCAGGTCTGCCTCCCCGGCCGCCAGCTCCTCAAGGCAAGCGTTCCGTGAACCCTGGCTCAAGGTGAACACAGCGCCGGGATGCCGGCTCCGGAAGGCGCTGATAAGCAGCGGCAGCGTGGCCTCGCCGAAAGTGTGCTGGAACGCTACGGAGATCCTGCCCCGGACTACCGACGATTCCTCACGCACCAGATCCAGTCCCGTCTGGAATTCGGTGAGTGCCTGTTCGATATAAGGCAGGAGCGTCCGGGCAGCAGGGGTGAGCCGGACTCCCCTGCCGTCCCGCACCAACAGTTCCGTGCCGACGGCGGCGCTGGCCCGTGCCAGTGCCCTGCTCACCGTGGACTGGGGCACTCCGAGAAGTTCAGCCGTTTCAGTCACGTGCTCCGTCCGGCCCAGCTCGGCGAGCACGGGCAGGAGGGGAAGCAGCTGCGCCAGCTGCCTGTGGTCTGCCTGCATGTCCCCTGCTCCCTCGCTGCGTATCGTATTTCAATCCGCTTCTGCTATCAGTTTTCCACGACTTATGCATTGGAGGCATGTGTGGGGCCGGGCCTAGGCTTAGGAAATGGCCTGTGAAGCACGCGTGAGCGGCAACCCACCACTCCCCTGCTGGGACGGGCACGCCAAGGGGTCCCGGGCCTACGGCCGGATCCTGGCCGGATTGTCCTTCGCCGGAGTGGCGACCTTCGCACAGCTCTACTCCACCCAGGCCGTCCTTCCCCTGCTGGCGGCCGACCTGCGCATCACCGCGGCCGAGGCCGCGCTCACCATCTCGCTGGCCACCGTGGGCCTCGCCGTCACCGTGATCCCCTGGTCCTTCCTCGCCGACCGGATCGGACGGGTCAAGGCCATGACCTGGGGCATCTCGATCGCCACGGTTCTTGGCCTGCTGGTGCCGCTGTCCACGAGCTTCGGAATGCTCCTTGCACTGCGGCTGCTGGAAGGAATGGCCTTGGGCGGGATCCCTGCCATCGCCATCGCCTACCTCAACGAGGAAGTGACCAAGGCACACGCCGCCCTGGCTGCGGGCAGCTACGTCGCCGGCACCACCCTCGGCGGCCTCGCCGGCCGCCTGGTGGCGGGACCGGCCGGTGAGCTGTGGGGCTGGCGTGCCGCGGCGCTGGCCGTTTCCATCCTGGCCACCCTTGCCGCCGTTGCCTTCCTGATCCTGGTGCCAAGGGCCCGGGGCTTCGTCTCGTCACCGGCGGCAGGACTGGGCAGTGCGTTCAGGACCCTCGGCGGGCACCTTGGCAACATCAGGCTGCTAGCCCTGTACGTCCAGGCGTTCCTGATGATGGGCGGTTTCGTGGCCGTCTACAACTACCTCGGCTTCCGGCTGTCCGGTGCCCCCTTCAGCCTGCCAGCCACACTGATCAGCCTCATCTTCCTGGCCTACCTGTCTGGAACCGTGTCTTCACGCTGGGTCGCCGGGCTGACCACACGCTTTGGGCGGCGGAACGTCCTGCTGGCCGGGCTGGCCCTTTCGACGGCGGGACTCGCCCTGACGCTTGTTCCCTACCTTCCGCTCATCCTCGCCGGGCTGGTGGTGTTCACGGGCGGCTTCTTCGCCGCGCACAGCATCGGGGCCGGCTGGACCGGAGCCATCGCCAGCAGCGGCCGTGCGCAGGCGGCGTCCCTGTACAACCTGGCCTATTACCTGGGGTCAAGCGTCATCGGGTGGGCCGGCGGGCTCGTTTTCCAGTCCTTGGGCTGGCAGGCCCTCGCGGCAGGGGTCATGGTCCTTGCCTGCCTGACCGCGGCCGCCGTCGCCGTCGTACATCCCCGCGCGCAAGGTGCAGGCGGCTGACCGGCCGGGATGCGCGGCGCCCGGTTCAAGGGGCAGCGAATTAACCGCTCGGGACGGCCGTGCTACGGATGCTGATATTCGGCGGGACCCGCAGGAAAGGGCATCTTGGCGCAGATTCAGCGGTCTAGGATGAATGCAGGACCGTTGGAAGGAACAGCAGTGACCACCAATCCCAGGAACATCAGGCCGGGAGCGCACCTGGAGCCGCTGGATGCCATTGACGAGCGGCTGCTCGAAGCCCTGGTGAACGACGCCAGGATCTCCAACAAGCAGCTCGCCGAACTGGTGGGGATCGCCCCATCCACCGCCCTGATGCGGACCCGCGCCTTGTCCGAACGGGGCATCGTGCAGGGCTACGAGGCGAAGCTCAACCTGTCCGCCATCGGCCGGTCAGTCCAGGCACTTGTTGCGGTGCGGCTCCGCGCCCACGACCGTGACCAGATCGACCGGTTCACTTCCCGCGTTCCGCACCTGCCGGCGGTGCTGTCCACGTTCCACACCTCGGGTTCCGTGGACTACCTGCTGCATATCGCCGTCGGAAGCACGGAGGACCTACGGGACTGGGTGCTGGACAACCTCGCCACGGACCCGGTGGTGGGGCACACCGAAACCACCCTCGTATTCGAACACATCCAGGGCAACCACGGGCCGCTCCCGGAGTAAGGCGGCGTACCGGATTTATCAAGACCGGCCGTGCCGGCGCACCGCCCGGACCAGCGTCAGGACGGACAGTGCGAGCGCGGCGGTACCGCAGGCAAGGACAAAGCCGGCCACCGCAGCCTCCTGTCCGGCCAGCCCGGCCAGCCAGCCGAGGCCAAGGACCGGGACGGCGCTGCCCAGATAGGTGATGACGTAGACCGTGCTGACAGTCTGGGCGTGGCGGAGGGGTTCCACCACGGCGGCGACCTCGTTGAACGTGGTCCTGAAGGCCAGCCCCTGCCCGGCACCGGCAGCGACGGCGGCCACCACGAGCAGCAGTGGACTGTGCCAGGCGCCGGCGGCCCCCAGCAGGATGACGGACCCGCCCAGCACTGCCAGCCCAGCGGGGACCGTGTAGCGCCCGCGGAGGGTCACCAGCTGGCTCAGTGCGGAGGCTCCGAGCGGCAGGGCGGCCAGCAGGCCGATCAACGGCCGGGATTGCGTCTCCAGGACCTGGGCAAAGTCGCCGGGCGCCAGGGACAGGCAGAAGCCGAACACAGCGAAACTGAGGAAACCCACGGCCGATGCCAGCCAAAAAGCGCCCCTGGCGTTCCCCGGCACGGCGAGGGGCCGCGGCGCCAGCACCTGCAGCGGCCGGGACACGGCCGGAAGCATGATGGCCGGCCGCGCCCGGATCAGGTAGAGCGGCACCAGGAGCGCCGCGAGGACCACGGAGTACACGGTGTAGGGGGCGCTGGTGGCGCCCGGCAGCAGGGACAGCAGCCCGCCCAGAACAGGGCCGGCCGCTACTCCGCCGGCGGAGGCCAGCAGCGTGAACCGTGATGCCCACTCCGGCCGCGAGGGCAGCAGTTCCCGCAGGGCGGCAGCACTGGCACCCGTGGCGAGTGCCACGGCAACGCCCTGCAGCGCCCGCCCAGTGCAGAGCGCGGCGAGAGAGTCCGCACCGGCGAACACCCAGCCGCCCGCCAGTCCGGTCAGCACGGCAAGCAGCAGCGCGGCGCGGCGTCCGATGTGGTCCGACCAGTGCCCGGCCAGCATCAGGGTGGCAACCAGCGAGAGGACGTAGCTGGCAAACGCGGCGGACACATCCAGCGGCGTGAGTCCCAGCTCCGCCTGCAGGAGCGGATACAGCGGCGTAGCGAGATTGGCCCCTACCAGCAGGACGAAAATGACTGCGCCGGCCATCACAAGCCGCGCCGTGGTGGATGCGTCCCACCCGGCAGATGATGCAGGGGCCGGGCGCATCCGGAGCTCGCTGAAGACCGTCATGGTGCCGCCTTTGGTTCTGCCACGGCAGGTGGTCCTTGTGGGAGCCCGGCGCGGCGTGGATGTGCGATGGTTCCAGAGTGGGGCATGGCTGATCGTTTGATGCGAAATCAGTGAAAGAATTGAGCAGGATCATCAAAAGTTTCCTGCCCATGTGATGGAGAGTGCTCATTTGAATAATCTGGACCCTACCGACCTCAAGATCCTCCTGGCGCTGATCCGCGACCCCCGGATCCAGATCGGCGATCTCAGCGATGCGGTTGGCGTGGCCCGCAATACCGCCCAGTCCCGGGTCCGGCGGCTCATCCGGGCGGGGGTGTTGCGCCCGGGCGGCCGGGAAGTGGACCTTGAGGCCGTGGGTTACGACGTGGTGGCGTTTGTGACCATCGAGGTCACGCACCGGGAACTGGACGGTGTGATCGCCGCGCTGCGGCTGATCCCCCAGGTCCTGGAAGTCCATGAAATTTCGGGACGCGGCGATGTCTGGTGCCGGGTGGTGGCCACAGACACCCACAACCTGCAGGCATCGCTCCGGCAGGTCCTCCGCATCAAGGGCGTCATCCGGACCGAAACAGTGCTGGCGCTGCACACCCACATTCCCTACCGGACCGAGCCCCTCATCAGCGGCCTCACGAAGGCGACCGCCGGCTGACCCCGGATTTCCTCCCGGAGTCCCGGGGCCGGCCTCCCCTGCCTGCCGGGCCCGGACGGCTAGGATTTCTTGAATGGATTGGCTCTCTTACGTCTCACAGATCAACTGGCTCGCGGTCCTGCTGGCTTTCGTGGCCAGCATGGCCATCGGCTTCGTGTGGTACATGCCGGCAGTGCTTGGCAACCGGTGGATGGCCGCCATCGGCAAGACCGAGGAGGACCTGAAGAACATCGGAGGCGGAGCGGGGATCTGGCTTCCCATGATGCTGGCCTCTGCCCTGACCGCCATCCTCCTGGCCGTCCTCATCAGCAAGCTGGGGCTTGACAATGCCCTCGCAGGAGCCTGGTTCGCGCTGGTGCTGGGACTTGTCTTCCGTGCCGGAGGCCACGTGATCCACAACGGCTTTGCAGGCCGTCCGGCTGCGGTGACAGTGATCGACGCCGGTCACGACCTGGTGGCAATGGCCGTGTCCGGCGCCATTATTGGAGCGATGTCCTGACCATCGTGAGCACGTACAGCGAAGGCGCCCGCCCATGACCATCATCGACAATGCCGTCTACGTTGACGGTGTCCGCCATGCCGAGCCGGAAAACCTGGAGCAGACCTTCGAGACGCTGGCGCACCACGGCGGGATGGCGTGGATCGGGCTGTACCGTCCCACCGCGGAGGAGATGGCCGCAGTGGCCGCGGAGTTCGGGCTCCACGCCCTCGCGGTTGAGGATGCCATCTCTGCCCACCAACGCCCCAAGCTGGAGCGCTACGAGGACAACCTCTTTACCGTCCTCCGGCCGGCACGCTACCTGGACGCCAGTGAGACAGTGGAGTTCGGGGAACTCCATATCTTCACCGGAAAGAACTTCGTGGTCACCGTGCGGCATGCCGAGACGGCCGGTGTGGCCCGCGTCAGGAAACGGCTTGAAGGCAGGCCCGACCTTCTCAGGCACGGCCCGGAGGCGGTGCTGTACGCCCTCCTGGACGCAGTGGTGGACGACTACGCACCCGTGGTGGCGGGGCTCGAGAACGACATCGACGAGATTGAGGACCAGCTCTTCAGCGGCGATTCCACCGTCTCGCGCCGGATCTACGAACTGGCCCGGGAAGTGATCCAGTTCCAGCGCGCCATCCACCCCCTGCCGGACATGATGCACCAGCTCAAGCGGGGCTTCGCGAAGTACGGCGTGGAAAGCGAGCTCCAGCACAGCCTGCGCGACGTGGAGGACCATGTTGAACGGGTGATCTCCCGGGCAGACTCCTTCCGGGACCTGCTCCAGAATGCCCTGACGCTTGACGGCACGCTGACCGCAAACCGGCAGAATGAGGCCAGCGCCGCACAGAACGAGCAGGTCAAGAAGATCTCGTCGTGGGCAGCAATCTTGTTTGCGCCCTCATTCGTGGCCGGGATCTACGGCATGAACTTTGACCACATGCCCGAACTGCACTGGGCCTTTGGCTACCCGATGGCGATCGGCCTCATGGCGGCAGTGGGCGCAGGGATGTACGGCATTTTCAAGAAGAAGGGCTGGCTGTAGGCCTGGCTTCCCGGAAAGAACAACACCCCGGTCCGAAGACCGGGGTGTTGACGATGACCTGAATCATTCACGAATCTAAACTCGCCACAATTGTGGAGCTAAGGGGATTTGAACCCCTGACCTCTTCGATGCGAACGAAGCGCTCTACCATCTGAGCTATAGCCCCGGAACGGCCGCCTGGTGCAGGTGCTGGACCGGTGACCCTAGGCTACAAATTTTCCCGCCCCAATGCCAATCGGCACCCTGGTGAGGGTCCTCAGCAGGCGGGCGCCGCCGTCGTACGCCGGTAAGGCTTTATGCGCGGCGGCGCTGCAGGACGTCGTCGAGGTTGCTCAGCGCGCTCTGTGCCTTGCTGAGCTGCTGGGCTTCCGCAGCCGGTGCGGCCGCGGGCGCCCCTGCTGCACCCTGCTTCAGCGAGGGCTTGCCCACTGCTTTCGGGGCAGCCGGCAGCTCAAGCGGCTCAGGCTCGGGGCGTTCGGCCTTGGCGGCGTCAACGTAGACAGGCTTGGGAACCTCTACAGGCTCCCAAGGGGTGCCGGCGGGAGTTCCCTGCGCCGCCGCTGCTGCGCTCGGATCGCCCGCGGCCACCGCCACGGCCAGGGCTGCCTCGCGAAGTTCCTGGGCTGTCAGCTGCTGGACTTTCGGCTGGTGGGCCTCGGCGTCAAAGAGCGGGCTTTCCCGTCGGGCGGGGGCGGATTCCGGCTTCGGCGGAATCCGCTCGGACACCTGCTTAACCGGCGGTGCACTCATGGCCGAGCGAAAGGCCGCGTCCACCTTGGCCTTGCGGTCGCGGACGGCCAGCCAGCGCAGGATGGCGACGGACACCGCCGTCAGGGCCGCGCAGGCCGGCGGCAGGAAGGGCGAGCCGAGGCCAAAGGGCAGCAGAAGTGCGGAAACCAGCGCCGTCATTAAGACAGGAGTCCGGCAAGCGCCAGTGCGGTACGTCCGTAACGGATCCGGAGGCGGCCTGCGGGGGCCGGGCCGGCAGACATTGCGGAGGGTCCGGCGCTCTTCCTGGCTTCCATGGGCTTCTCCTGCTGGGCGGCGACGTTCAGTAGCAGACCGGCTGGCTGATCCGGTTTTTCCTCGGCTGGGCCGTCCGACCGAAAATCGCCGGCGGGCTGGAACTGGTGCCGGCGGTTCCGGAGGACGTAGGGGGCAACCCACACAATCCAGAGCACGACGGCAACCACAAGGATCACTGAGCTGCTAAGGGGGAAGTCCACACTCAAAACCGTATGAGCATCACGCCTCCTGCCGCCGCATTAGCCGCGGTGTGTCGCAGCCCGGACAGCAAATGAGTGGATTTATGACGGCCTGGCGGCAAGCCAGCGCGTCAGCAGGCCTTCCGGAACCTCTTCCGACGTGAGGGCGAACGACCGGTGGTCCGCCCATTCTCCGTTGATGTGCAGGTAACGGGGCCGGTAGCCCTCGTCCCGGAAGCCCAGCTTCTCCACCACCCGCAGGCTCGGCCCGTTTTCAGGCCGGATGTTGATTTCCATCCGGTGCAGCCCGAGGGTCTGGAAGCAATGGTCCGTCACCAGGGCCACCGCAGTGGGGGCGATCCCCCGCCCTGCCCTGGCCTGGTCCACCCAATACCCCAACGTGGCCATCATGGCCGAACCCCACACGATCGAGGAGACCGTCAACTGGCCGATGATCGGCGGATTCCGCAGGCCCGCAGTGCGCTCCGTGATGACGAAGGGCAGGGCGGTAGCCTGCGCAGCCTGCGCGTTCAGCGAACGGACCATCTGCCGGTAGTCGGGAAGCCCTCCGCGAGGGTCCGGGTTGGACGCCTCCCACGGCGCAAGCCACTCGCTGTTGCGGGACCTGACCTCCGTCCACTCCTTTTTGTCCCGGTACCGGATGGGCCGCAGGACAAGGTCACCGCACTCCAGGGTTACGGGCCAGATGGGGCCGAATCGCACGGCCGCTACTTGGACAGGCCGCTGGTGAACCCTGGCAGCCACTCCCGAAGGCCCGGGCCGAGGTCCTCGCTGTCGATGGCCAGCTGGACGCATGCCTTGAGGTAGCTGAGCTTGTCGCCGGTATCGTAGCGGCGTCCCCGGAACACGACGCCATAAACGCCGTAGCCTTCGCCTTCCCCCGTGGCGAGCTCCTGCAGGGCGTCCGTCAGCTGGATCTCGCCGCCGCGGCCGGGGGCGGTGCGCTCCAGGACCTCGAAGACGGCCGGGTGCAGCACGTAGCGGCCGATGATGGCCAGGTTTGACGGTGCTTCATCCGCGGACGGCTTCTCCACCAGGCCGTTGACGCGCACGTACCCTTCGCCGTCGATCTCCTGGATGTCCGCGCAGCCGTAGGCGCTGATCTGGGACGGTTCCACCTCGATGAGGGCGACCACTGACCCGCCGGTCTTGGCCTGGACATCGATCATGGTGCTGAGCAGTTCGTCGCGGGCATCAATGAGGTCGTCTCCCAGCAGCACGGCGAAAGCTTCATCGCCCACATGCTGCTTGGCCCGGAGGACGGCGTGGCCCAGCCCGTAGGGGTCGCCCTGGCGCACGTAGTGGATGTCCCCGAGGTTGCTGGCCGCCTGGATGGATTCCAGCTTCTCGGTGTCCCCCTTGTCCGCGAGCATGGACTCCAGCGCCGGGACCCGGTCAAAGTGGTCCTCAAGAGCCCGCTTGTTCCGTCCCGTGATCATCAGGAGATCGTTTAGGCCCACCTGCACGGCCTCCTCCACCACATACTGGATGGCAGGCTTGTCCACCACGGGCAGCATTTCCTTGGGCATAGCCTTGGTGGCAGGAAGGAACCTGGTGCCCAGTCCGGCAGCGGGGATGACGGCTTTGCGAACTCTCGGGTTACTGGTACTCACCGGACTAATCTAACGTCAGCGTCAAGCATTCAGTAATCAACGGACCGGCGGGAAGCCGCCCGGAACCGGCCCATCAACCGCCACAACGCGGGTAACAAGGAGACACAATGGCCCAGCAGCAAGCCACCGTGAAGGACGACATCCGGACTGCCCACCGCCGGCGGCGGGCCGCCCTGACCCCTGCCGAACTGGAAGCCGCCGGCGCCGCCCTGGCGATGCACGGTGCGGCCTGGGCCGAATCCATGTCCGGTGGAAGGCAGGCCACGTTCTGCGTGTATCTCGGTACCGGCGTGGAGCCGCCCACGCTGCCCCTCATCGCGGCCCTCCACGGCAACGGCCACAAAGTCCTGCTCCCCGTCTGCGAGCCGGGCCGCGAGCTGAGCTGGGTTTTCTGGAGTCCGGACAGCCCGCTTGAACGCAGCAGGTTCGCACCCATCATGGAACCGGCAGGGACCCGCCATGGACCCGATGTCGCGGGGGAAGCCACCGCACTGTTCATCCCGGCCACCGCCGTGGATCTCGACGGCAACAGGGTGGGCCAGGGTGGCGGCTACTACGACAAGTTCCTGGGCCACCTCGCCACCGCCGGGAAGGAAATTCCGCTGGCCGCTGTTATCTACGACGATGAACTTCTCCCGGCGGGCCGGATTCCTGCCGAGGAGTTCGACCGTCCCGTTCCCGCCGTCCTTGTTCCCTCCGGGCTAAGGCCGCTGGGCAAGATCGCCTAGGGTCAGGCGGGGTGGCCGCAGCGGGATGATAGAATTAGCACTCAGGCCCTGCGACTGCTAATGGATTACCAGGTGGCAGCACGGGACCTCTCGTTTGCCCAAGAGGAGGAGCACCAGTGCCAACATATGCTTACGCCTGCAAGGATTGCGGCCACGCCTTCGACATCGTCCAGTCGTTCTCGGACAGCCCACTGACGTCGTGCCCTGAATGCCAGGGCGCGCTGCGCAAGAAGTTCAACAGCGTGGGTGTCGTGTTCAAGGGTTCCGGCTTCTACCGGACCGATTCCCGGGACTCCAAGGGCAGCACCGTCTCCGCAGCGCCGGCGTCCTCCACGCCCGCTCCGGCGGCGCCTTCCGCTCCCGCTCCGGCAGCTGCGGCCGCCGCCAGCTGATTTCCGGCGTTCGCCGTTACGACGGCGGCCCTGCAGCCGATGGGACGTTGTCCACATAGGCGCGGGGCCGCTGTCTTTTGCATATCCGGGGCGCTTAGCGTGGCGGCATGCCTGCTCATTCCTTCCGTGCCCGCCGGGAAGCTTCCGGATTCTTTCGACGTCCCCGCCCTCCGGTTCCCGCCGGCCGTTCGGCAGCGGCACGTCCCGGTGCCAGGCTCGGCGCCTGGCTGATCCGAAACAGGCGGCTTGCCGTTGCCCTGTTGCTGTGCGCGGCGGCGGCACTCACCGTCCACCAGCTCACGCCGGCACCGGTCCACACCGTCACAGCGCTTGCAGCCGCCCGGGACCTTCCTGCCGGGTCTGCCCTCGGAGCCACAGACATATCCCCCATCCAGGTTCCGCCCGGCATGCTCGCACACGGGGTCCTGCGCGAACCCGGCGAAGCGTCAGGCAGGCAGCTCGCGGCCCCGCTGCGCAAAGGCCAGCTGCTGGCGGACGCCCAGCTGCTGGGGCCCGGCCTCCTCACGGGCAGTCCCGCCGGCTCGGCTGCTGTGCCCCTTCGGATGGCGGACCCCTCGTCCGTCCAGCTGGTCTCCCCCGGGCAGCTGGTCAACGTGGTGCTGACGGCGGCGAACGGATTCGACCAGCACGCTCCGTCCGAAGTCCTGGCCACGGCGGTGCCCGTGCTGTGGACCTCCGCAACCGGCGGCCAGGGCGGGCAATGGCTTGGCACGCAGGAGACTGACGGCCTGATCGTCGTAGCCGCCACTCCGGAACAGGCGGCCCGGCTGGCCGGGGCATCCACGCAGGGCAAACTGTTCTTTGTCCTGGTGGGGACGCCGTGACCAGCTGCCTTCCTCAGGCGGCGCCGGTGCCCGCCAGGATGTCAGCCCCAGTGCGGCGGCTTCTGTTCCTTAAGCCATGCATCATGGTCGTCCTCGCGGTCGCCCCACGCCCGCGGATCATCCTCGGCGGCCCGGGCGGGAAGGATGCCCTCCGCCGGTTTCTGGCCTGCACGCGTGGCAGGAGCAGGCGCTTCCGCCGCCTCGCCACCGTCCGTGGGCCGCGCTTCGCTGTTGGTGCTGTTGGTCTTTTCGTCGCTGCCCACCTGGGCCGCCTCCTTGCTGTCCTGCCGGTCCGCGGCGGGTACTGCCTGCTGACCGGCCCGGGCTCCGGCGATGCCGGCCCGGCGTCCGGAGGCCGGGCCCGGGAAATGCGTAACGTTCGATGCCGGGGCGGAGTCCGCGGCGGCGTCGATATCATTCAGCGCCTGATCGACGTCGTCGTCAAGGAATCCGGGGGAAGCCACCCGTCCCGGAAGGACAACCTTTTCCAGTCCGAGGTACTTGGCGATCCGGTCTGCGCAGGCAGACGGGTCGGTGAAAACCTCGATGGTCCACAGCGGCATGTACCGCCACCCGAGGCGCTCAAGCAGCTGGGGACGCAGCCTGCTCCGTTCCCGGACGCTCATCGTCCGGTACTGTTCAGTGCCGTCGGATTCGATAGCCACAGGCCACGGAAGATCGGCGTCGTCCTGGCCCATGGTGTTCAGTGGATCGGCGGCGGCCACGACGTCGATGGCACCGTCGTACTGGTGCCACACCCGTGCCCCGCGCGCCCGCAGCCGGTCGCCCAGGTCGGCGACGAGCGGGTCGGCGCCGAGCGCCTGTTCGCTGGCGGCAGCGCGGGACGCCGGCGTACCGAGATCCGTGTTGCCCGAAATTTCCCGGTCCAGAAGGGCATACAGGTCCACTGCCCCGTGCGTCAGCCGCGTGTGGTCCAGGTCCTCGGGCCGGAAGCACGTCAGCACGTGCATCGAGCGCCGGGCGCGGGTCATGGCGAGGGCGGACTTTTCCCGCCCGCCTTCTGCCGAAAGCGGCCCGAAGCTGTGCAGGGCGCGCCCATGCGGGGTGCGGCCGAAGCCCGGCGAGAAAATGACATGGTCGCGTACCAGGCCCTGGGCCCGTTCCAGGTCCACCACCCGGAACGATTCCGGGCCCGCACCGAAGAACCCGGCGAGTCCGGGATGGTTGGGCAGCTGGAGCCTGATGGCCTCCCCGATCCGGGCAGCGTGACGCAGGCTTGCCGTGACCACGGCAAGGGAGGTGCGCGGGCGGAGGCGGGCGTGTTCGAAGACAAGTTCCACCACCCGGTTGACCTCGGCCACCACGGATTCAACGCCTTCGTGGTCGGCGCTGGGCAGCCCGGTTCCATCCGGCAGGTACTCCACCAGCAGGGACCGGTCCAGCCCCGTGGCCGACTGGCCTTCCGGCAGGCGTTGGAGCCCGCCGTCGTAAAAGTTCTTGCTCAGTTGCAGGACCAGGTCTTCGTCCACGGCGCGGTAGACGAAGTTCAGCCGCCACACCGGCAGCACGGCGGACAGGGCGGTGAAGGCACTCTCCACCCGCTGGTGTGCCGACTCACCGGGCGCCAGCCGCTCCACCCCCACGGTGAAGGTGCGCGGGCTGGCGATGCGGGCGTCACCGAAGGCAATGACCTGCCGCGCCCGCGCGATGGAGGGCAGTACTGCCTGCAGCGAGGTGGCTTCGGCGTCGAGGACGACCACGGCGTCGAAGTGCTGCTCCGCGGGCAGCAGCCCGGTCATCAGGTAGGGGCTCACGGACCACACCGGCACCAGGGTCCCGATCAGGTCCGGGGCCTGGGCGGTCAGCGCCGGCAGGGACACACGGCCGTCCTTGAGCAGGCTGCGGAGGAGGTCGGCCTGGCGCGGCTGGTCAGCGATCGCGGCGCGCCAGCGTTCGGCAAGGTCCCAGCGGAGCCGGGCCGCGCCGCTGGCGATGTGCGCGTTGTCCGCGAGCCGGTACTCGGCTTCGAGCTGCCGCAGGGCGTCGCCGTCGGACATTGCCAGATAGTCGTCGCCGCTGATCATCGCCTCAAGCGCCGACTGCCACCAGGCGAGTTCCAGCTCGGCGGCCACGGAGGCGGCGGGTACTTCCCGCTCGGCCAGGTCCGCCAGAAGCTCCCCCAGCCCGTGCTCGCGCATGTTCTCCACCAGCAGCGTCCGTTCCGGCAGGGTCTTCAGCGTGTCCGTATCCGCCACCAGCCGCTCAAGGCGCTCCATGAGCTCCTCGTACCGGACGGTGGAGAGCGCGCCGCCCGCCGCGGTATGCCTCAGGGCCTCGCCCAGCTGGGTGAGCTCACGGTCCAGTTCCCGGTACATGGCGTTCATCTCGGCAAGCCCGGACGGAACAGCAGGGTGCCGCTGGGTGGTGGCGTAGCCGGCCCACAAGGCCCGCTGTTCCTGGACCAGTACCAGCGAGCTGTGCAGGTCGGCGATGTGGACGCCGGGCCGGACGTATTCCTTGGCCACCCTGCGCAGCCGGGACCGCTGCATGGAGGTCATCTCGATGCCGCGTTCCCGCCGCCAGGAGGAAGGGGCGGTGGCGGAAATGAGGTCGGTGACCGGCCGGTCGAAGATGTCCGGGTGAACTGTCCAGGCTGCCGCGCACAGCCACCAGCAGTTCCAGCTGCTCGCCCCATTCGGCGAAGGATGCACCGAGGCGGATCTCCGCGTGCTCGGCCACGGCGTTCATGCGCTCCCGCAGGGCAGGCAGGCTCTTCGCCACGGAGCGGACCAGTTCCTGGGCTTCCTCGGTTTCCTTCCGGGTGAGGAGCCGCGCGCCGTGCCAGGGGCTGGTGGTGGCGGCCTTGCTGAAGCTGCCCAGCTCGGCCGCACGGCGGAGCCTTCCGGCCAGTTCATCGCGGTCGCGGATGCTGTCCAGGACGCTCCGCTTGAGCCGCACGGTGGTGGCCGGAGCGGGGTGGATGGAGGTCAGTTCCGCCAGCGACTGCATGGCCTGGTAGGGCGAGCATCCCCACCGCTGCCGGACGTTGTGCAGCGAGGCCACGTGGTCCATCAGCGCGTGGCGGTGTTCGGTCAGGGTGGTGTAGAGGTTGCCGAGCTGCGGTTCCAGCGACTTCTCGTTGCGGACGATGGCCCGGACCAGCTGGCCTTTGAGCTGCTGGGCCGTCACGTTCCCGGAGAGCTGGAACAGGATGGATTCAAGGCCCAGGGACTCCAGCTGGCCGGACACCTCGTTGAGGCTGGCGCGGCGGTCCCCCACCACCAGGACGGTCTTGCCGGCATCCACCAGGGCGCCGATGGTGTTGATGGCCGTCTGCGTCTGTCCGGTGCCGGGCGGGCTGCTGACCACCAGGGAATCGCCGGCGCGCGCAGCATCGATGACGTACTGCTGGTCCGTGTCCGCATCCAGCAGGAGCAGTTCGTCCTTGGGGTGCCGGCTGTCCAGCGGCGGGAAACGGGACGGATCCGGCTCCTCCACGTCCACCACTTCTCCCCCGGCCGCGGTAGCCAGGGCAGAGACGATGGGATTGGAATCGTTGATCCAGGGGTCGTCCAGGTTTCCGGACAGGTCAGCGAAGGTGGACACCAACAGGTTGTGCTGGGCCTCGGCGCCATGGATGGGCCGGATCAGGGTGCCCAGCCGGTCCAGTACAGGCTGCGGGTCGAAGCGGGCGGTGCTGTAGGCCAGCCGGGTGACGGCATTGACGTCGAACACAATGCCGTGGATGTTTTTCAGGTGCCGGACCAGCGCCGGGTTGATGTGCGCCTGCTCGGTCAGCTGAAGCTCGTAGTCGTCTTCGCCAGGCCGCACGGTCAGGGAAATCGCGGTGAGCATGACTGGCGCAGAGATGCGCTGCGGCTTGCCCCCGACGGCGGATGTCCACACCACGGTGCCGGCCGAGAGGTAGCCGGCGTCGATCCCGCGGTCGTTAGCGAGCTCGAAGATCTTGGAGCGGATGTTGCGCGAGGCCCGTGCCGCCACGAGGTACTGCTGCCGGTCCCGGATCAGGGTGGAGAGGCGCGTGCGGCGCCCGGCCATGAGCTGGGCAAGGCCGGACGGATGCGCGTGGGTCAGGTCGATGGAGCCTTCAGGGGTCTTGGTGAAGCGCAGCATCGTGTCTGCACCCGTGACGGGTTTGAGCCCGGACAGCCATTTGCGAAGCTCTTCCGAGCCTTCCGGGTGGCCTTGACCAACTGACACTACTGCCTTCTTTTCTGCGCTTGCGCGTGACGCCCTGGACCATACCGGCATACGTTCGAGCGTAGCCGCTCCGGCGCCGGACTCGAGAGACCGCAACACTGGAGAGCCCGAATTTGCGGAGATTTGATCCGGAAACAGGAGTGGCCGGCCTCCGTTGACGGAGGCCGGCCACTCAGGATGCTATTCCCACTCGATGGTTCCTGGCGGCTTGCTGGTGACGTCCAGCACCACGCGGTTAACGCCGTCCACCTCGTTGGTGATCCGGTTGGAAATCCTGGCCAGGAGGTCGTACGGAAGCCGCGACCAGTCGGCGGTCATGGCGTCCTCGGACGAGACCGGGCGGAGCACGATGGGGTGGCCGTAGGTGCGGCCGTCACCCATGACGCCCACGCTGCGGACATCGGCCAGCAGCACCACGGGCATCTGCCATACGTCGTTGTCCAGCCCGGCGGCGGTCAGCTCGGCGCGGGCGATGGCGTCGGCCTTGCGCAGCAGGTCCAGGCGTTCCCTGGTGACTTCGCCGACGATCCGGATGCCCAGGCCGGGCCCGGGGAACGGCTGGCGGCCCACGATCTCCTGCGGCAGCCCCAGCTGGGCGCCGACGGCGCGGACCTCGTCCTTGAACAGTGCACGCAGCGGTTCGACGAGTTCGAACTGCAGGTCCTCGGGGAGCCCGCCCACGTTGTGGTGGCTCTTGATGTTCGCTGCGCCTTCGCCGCCGCCGGATTCGACGACGTCCGGGTACAGGGTGCCCTGGACCAGGAACTTGATCTTCTCGCCGTGCGCGGCGGCCTCGGCGATGATGGCCAGCTCGGCCTCTTCGAAAGCACGGATGAACTCGCGGCCAATGATCTTGCGCTTGGTCTCGGGATCGCTGACGCCGGCGAGGGCGGACAGGAAGCGCTCCTGCTCGTTGGCGACGTAGAGCTTCACGCCGGTGGCCGCCACAAAGTCCCGCTCCACCTGTTCGGCTTCGCCTTCACGCAGCAGGCCGTGGTCCACGAAGACACAGGTAAGCTGGTCGCCCACCGCGCGCTGGACCAGGGCAGCGGCGACGGCTGAGTCCACGCCGCCGGAGAGGCCGCAGATCACGCGTGCGTCCCCCACCTGCTGGCGGATGCGCTCCACCTGCTCTTCCAGGATGTTGCCGGTGGTCCAGTTGGGCTCGATCTTGGCGCAGTTGAACAGGAAGTTCTCCAGCACCTGCTGGCCGTAGGCGGAGTGCTTGACTTCGGGGTGCCACTGCACGCCGAAGAGGCCCTTTTCCTCGTTGGCGAAGGCAGCCACTTCGGCGCCCGCCGTCGTCGCCAGGACCTCGAAGCCCTCCGGGGCCCGGTGGACGGAGTCGCCGTGGCTCATCCAGGTCTTCTGGTGCTGGGGCATGCCCTCCAGGACGGAGCGCCCTTCGCCCAGGATGGTGGTTTCCGTGGAGCCGTACTCCCGCAGCCCGGTCTTGTCCACCTTGCCGCCCAGGGCGTTCGCCATGGCCTGGAAGCCGTAGCAAATGCCGAAGACCGGAACACCGGCCTCGAAGAGGTCGGCACCGACGGTCGGGGCACCGTCCGCGTAGACGCTGGAGGGTCCGCCGGACAGGATGATGGCGGCCGGATTTTTGGCGAGGAGCTGCTCGGTGGAGTAGGTATGCGGAACCACTTCCGAATACACATTCGCTTCCCGGACGCGGCGGGCAATCAGCTGCGCGTACTGGGCACCGTAGTCAACTACCAGCACCGGCTTCTGGGAAGTCTGGGATGCAGTGGGAGTAGTCACCGTAATAGCCTACTTTGCGCCGTTGCACCGGCGCACCTTGAGAAGGGGTGCTGTGACGGAGCAGACGTCCGACGGCGGGCGGCGGCCGGGTGCCGCCCGCCGTCGAACATGGACGTCAGTACCGCTGCGGCGCCTGCGGGTTGGCGGCCAGCTCGGCCTCCACCTCGGCGTGGAACTTCTTCTCCACAATGAAGGACAGGAACGGGATGACGCCGCCGAGGGCGAGCAGGATCAGCTTGAGGAACGGCCAGCGCATGAGCGACCAGAGCCGGAAGTTGGACATCAGGTACACCACGTACATCCAGCCGTGCACGATCAGGACGGTGACGGACAGGTTGACCCCGTCCAGCACTCCCGGAGGCTCGGCGTCGGCGAACCCGAAGCCGAACGGCTGCCCCGTGACGGCATTGGTGCCGCCGGCGAACAGGTACTGCCCGAAGCCGTACCGGGCGATCAGTTCGGCGCAGAGCAGCAGCAGCATGGCGCCGGTGAGGTAGGCCAGCACCTTGTAGAACTTCAGGGCCGAGCGGATCTGCGCCTCGGTGCCGCCGAAGCGCCGCTTCTTGCCTGCGGCCTTGCCGGCTGTGTTGCCGCCTGCTGCGGAGGTGGCGGGTTTCGGTTCAATCATGGCTGTACCTTTTGCTGGTTCGGTTCCGGGTGCTGGTTCTGGTCGGGCCGCTGTCCGGGTCCGGAGCGGCCTCGTGGTGTTCGTCGTCTAGGGCCTCTTCCAGGTCGCGGTGGTAGTCGTCCTTCACCAGCCGCCACCAGATGAACAGGGCGAACCCGGCGAAGACCACCCATTCGAGCGAGTAGAAGAGGTTGAGCCAGTTGATCTGCTGACCGGGCGGCTGCGGCCCGATTTCCAGGGGCAGCAGGTCGCCGGGCACGGCCGCACGGCTGACATCAGCTCCCCCTGCCACTTCGGCGGTGGCAGCCACGAAGCCGGGGTAGCTGCTGACTTCCCAGTAGTTGATGAGCTCGGCCACGGAAACGGCGGTGGCCTGGCCGGTTGCGGTGCAGTTTTGGGGAGCGGGGCTTCGGACGGCAGCAGCCGCCCGGTCAGTTCAACAGCGCCAGACGGCGGCGCCGGCGCGTCTTCGGGGTTGGCAACCCATCCGCGGGCCACGGGGATCCAGGTTTGCGGCGAGGCCGCGGCGCCGGCCAGCGCCGGGGCGCCGTCGACGGCGAAGGCGGAAACCACCCAGTAGCCGGGTTTGCCGTCATGCAGGCGGTCCGGGACCAGGACCTGCTTCTCCGGATCATAGGTGCCCCGGGCACTGACCATCTGGTCGGCGTCGGTACCGTGGAAGAACTCGCCCGGCTGGAGGGTGCCGGTCAGCGGCTGGACCTTTTCGGTGGCGGGGTTGACCGGTGCTTCGGGCTGCGTGGAGCGCCCGAACTGCCACTGGCTGAGCAGCACGAAGACCCCGGAAATGGCGATCGCAAAAACAAATCCAGCGATCCAGCGGGGTTTAAGGGCAGTTTTCCAGCACGTCTTAACCGTACTTCGTACCTTTGTAGAACAACTAAACGCGGACGCCGGCGGCCTCTGCGGAGTGCGCCGGATCAGTGGTCGAAGAAGACCAGGCTGGAGTTGATCAGTTCGGCAATGATGTCGGCGTCGTAGGCGCGCCGCAGCGATTCGCGGAACGATTCCTTGGACAGAGACCTGGCCAGGGTCGCCAGGACTTCAAGGTGGTCGGAGAAGGAACTGGCGGGGGTGGCGATCAGAAGGATCAGCGTGGCGGGCCCGTCGGCGGCGCCGAAGTCCAGGGCGTGGCCGTACTTGGCGACGCCCACCGCGATGGACGTGCGGGTCACGTACTCGCTGCGCGCGTGCGGCAGCCCGATTCCGCCCGGAAGCCCGGTGGCCAGCTGGTGCTCGCGGGCGTTGACGTGCTGCAGGAACCCTTCAAGGTTCGAGACGCGTCCGGCGGCGTAGAGCCGTTCCGCAAGCTGGGTTGCGGCGTCGGCCTTGTCCGATGCCTCCATTTCGAGGATGACCATCTCTGGGGTGGTGAGGTCGGCATCATACGGGTCAAGTGCTTCCGCCAAGGCATTTCCCTTCAGTCGGCAGTACGGGGCATCCGGCCCCTCAGCGCAAGGGCACGATGTCTTCCACGCCCAGGCGGGCGGCGTCTGCGGATTTGTCGTCCGGCTGTTGCTGGCTGAGGCGTTCGGCCTCCACGCGCGCAATGTAGTGCCGCACCTCATTTTCGCGCTGCGCGTCGCTCCAGCCGAGGACGTCACCCATCAGTTTAGCGACAACCGGGACCGCGGACACACCGCGGTCCCACGCTTCGATCGAGATCCGCGTCCGCCGGGTGAGTACATCGTGCACGTGCCGCGCCCCCTCATGTGTTGCCGCATAGACGGCTTCGGCCTGGAGGTAGTCGTCGGCGCCGGGGATCGGCTCGGCCAGCGCCGGGTTCTCTTCAATGAGCGCCAGCACCTCCGGGGTCAGGGACCCGTACCGGTTGAGCAGGTGTTCGATCCGGGCCACGTGCACGCCGGATTCCTCGGCGGTCCGGTTCCTCCGGTTCCAGGCCGCACGGAAACCGTTGGCCCCGAGCAGCGGGATGGTTTCCGTGCAGCTGGGCGGGACCCGCTCGTCCATGGTCCGGGTGGCCTCGTCCACGGCGTCCTTGGCCATCACCCGGTAGGTGGTCCATTTTCCACCCGCGACGACGACAAGGCCGGGAACCGGGTGCGCCACCACGTGTTCGCGGGACAGCTTGGCCGTGGAGTCGTTTTCGCCGGCAAGGAGGGGCCGCAGCCCGGCGTATACGCCTTCAACGTCTTCGCGGGTCAACGGCCGCTTGAGGACCCTGTTGACCTGCTCAAGGATGTAGTCGATGTCCTTGCTGGAGGCCGCCGGATGGGCCTTGTCCAGGTTCCATTCAGTGTCAGTGGTGCCGATGATCCAGTGCCGGCCCCACGGGATGACGAACAGCACAGATTTCTCGGTGCGCAGGATCAGTCCCACGGTGGACTGGAAGCGGTCCCGGGGCACCACCAGATGGATCCCCTTCGAGGCGCGCACCTTCAGCTGGCCGCGTTCGGTCACCATCGCCTGGGTTTCGTCGGTCCAGACACCAGTGGCGTTGATGACCTGCTTGGCGCGGACGTTGAACTGCGTGCCGTCCTCACGGTTGACCACCTTGGCGCCCACCACGCGTTCGCCTTCGCGGAGGAAGTCCACCACAGCCATCTGGTTGACGGCATGGGCGCCGTAGTAGGCGGCGGTGCGGACAAGGTTGGCGACGTATTTGGCGTCATCCACCTGCCCGTCGTAGTACCTGATGGAACCGACGAACGCGTCATTCTTGAGGCTCGGGGCGGCCCGCAGGGTGCCCCGCTTCGACAGGTGCTTGTGGAACGGGACACCGCGGCTGTGTCCGCTGGAGATGGACATGGCATCGTACAGTGCGATGCCGGCGCCCACATAGGGGCGCTCGATGAAGGGTTTGGTGAGCGGGTAGAGGAAGGGCACCGGCCGGGCCAGGTGCGGGGCCAGCTCGGAGAGCAACAGCCCGCGTTCCTGCAGGGCTTCCTTTACCAGCGCGAAGTCGAGCATCTCGAGATACCGCAGGCCGCCGTGGATGAGCTTGGAGGACCGGGACGAGGTCCCGGCCGCCCAGTCACTGGCTTCGACGATGCCGACGCTCAATCCCCGGGTGACGGCGTCGAGGGCTGCTCCGGTGCCGACGATGCCGCCGCCAACAATGAGGATGTCCAGTTCCTGGCCTGGCCGTGAGGTGTCACGAAGCCGCTGGATGGCTGCTTCCCTGGCTGCCGGACCGAGTGCCCCGCCATGAGCAGGAACAGTCTTCATCGAACGCCTCCAGTGCCGCTAGTGCCGGTAGTAGAACCACCCTACTTGCTGGACGCCCACTTGGCAGGAAGGCCAGGGGCGGACGCCGCCCCCGGCCTTCCCCGATGGGTCAGTTCCCTTCGTAGGGTGAAACGACGACGTCGACGCGCTGGAATTCCTTGAGGTCCGAGTAGCCCGTGGTTGCCATCGAACGGCGGAGGGCCCCGATAAGGTTGGACGTCCCGTTGGTGTGGTGGCCCGGTCCGAAGAGGACTTCCTCCAGGGGGCCGACCGTTCCCACGTTGACCCGGTCGCCGCGCGGGAGCTCCAGGTGGTGCGCTTCCTGCCCCAGTGCCAGCCCTTGCCGGGTGCCTCCTCGGCACGTGCCAGCGCGCTGCCCAGCATGACGGCGTCGGCGCCCATGGCAATGGCCTTGACGATGTCGCCGGAGGTTCCCATGCCGCCGTCGGCGATCACGTGCACGTACCGGCCGCCGGACTCATCCATGTAGTCGCGGCGGGCTGCGGCGACGTCGGAGATGGCGGAGGCCATGGGCGAGTGGATGCCCAGTGCGCGGCGCGTGGTGGTGGTGGCGCCGCCGCCGAAGCCGACCAGGACGCCGGCCGCGCCGGTGCGCATGAGGTGCAGGGCGGGGGTATAGCCGGCCGCACCGCCCACGATGACGGGGACGTCAAGCTCGTAGATGAACTGCTTCAGGTTCAGCGGCTCGTGGTCCTTGGACACGTGCTCTGCCGATACGGTGGTTCCGCGGATGACGAAGATGTCGACGCCCGCGGCCACCACGGTCTTGTAGTGTTCCTGCGTGCGCTGCGGGGTCAGGGAGCCGGCAACAGTGACGCCGGCGTCGCGCATTTCGGCCAGGCGGGTGGTGATGAGTTCGGGCTGGATAGGTGCCTGGTACAGCTCCTGCATCCGCCGCGTCACGGCGGGGCTGTTGGTCTCGTCCTGCAGGGCGCCGATCTCGTCCAGGATGGCCTGCGGGTCCTCGTAGCGGGTCCAGAGGCCTTCAAGGTCGAGCACGCCAAGGCCGCCGAGCTGGCCCAGGGTGATGGCCGTTGCCGGGGACATGGCCGAATCCATGGGCGCTGCGATGACGGGCATGCTGAACTGGTAGGCATCGATCTGCCAGGAGACGGAGACGTCCTTGGGGTCGCGGGTGCGACGGTTGGGGACGATTGCTATGTCATCCAGGGAGTAGGCACGACGCCCACGCTTGCCACGGCCGATCTCGATCTCATAAGTCACTGCTCTAGGTTATCCCAGCCCGCGTGCCGCCCTTGGCTAGAGTGGCCTTATGGGCAGGCGGTGGATTTTTGACGGGCATATTGCCGGTATTGGCACCGCCTCCGGCCTGCGGGCAGTCGTGGGGGTCTGGCAGCACTCCCCTTTCGGGCCATTTGCGGATGTCATGGTCCAGCAAAAGTCCGGCCACCGGCTGCTGCTCGCTCCCAGTGACGAGGTGGCCGGCTTCATCTCCGACACCTACAGCTTTGACGAGGTCCGCGTCCAGGACGTGTCCGTTGTGCTTGCCCGCCGGGCCCTGGCCGTTGACGCCGGGCCCCTCCACCTGCGCGCCCGTATCGGTGCCCGGACACTGCTTGGGAAGGGGCTGCGGGCCGTTCCCCGGCCGCTTGCGGTGCATCCCCGCTGGCTGAGTGCGGTGAGCCCGCTGGCGTCCTTCGCCGCGCCGGGCGCCCGGACGTTCGGCACGGCGGGCAACGGCCGCCTTGAGTACTACGGGGTGAGCGACCTGCACCACGTCACCTCCGCCGTCGTGCGCTGGGAAGGGCACGACGCCGGGGCGCTGGCTGACATCAAGCCGCCGGTGACGTTCGGGTTCAGCAGCGTACCGCCGCGGCCCAGCCTGGCGCGGTGCGGACCACGGTGGTGGAGTCCTAGATTCCGCCTGCCTCCTCAACGGAGAGTTGGGATTCGAACATGCGGAAGTAGCGGCCGCGGAGAGCCACCAGTTCGCGGTGGGTGCCCTGCTCCACGATCCGGCCGTCCTCGAGCATGTAGACGATGTCCGCATTCTCGATGGTGGCCAGCCGGTGGCTGATGGCAATGATTGTGCTGCTGCGGTCCGCAAAAAGCCGGGTGAAAATCCGGTGTTCGGCGAGCGCGTCGATGGCTGACGTGGGTTCGTCCATGACCATGAACGAGGCGTCGCGGTAGAAGTTGCGTGCCATCGCGAGGCGCTGCCACTGGCCGCCGGACAGTCCGCTGCCTTTGCGGCCTCGGGGGTCCTCCATCCAGTTGCTGACGTGGTTGTCCAGGCCGTTGGGCAGCTTGTTGATGAAGTCGAGCGCCTCAGCGTCGGCAGCGGCCCGGCGGATCCTGGCGTCGTCCCTGGGTGAGTCGACGTCGCCGAACCAGATGTTCTCGGCGGCAGTGGCGAACTCGTACTTGAGGAACTCCTGGCTCAGCACCGCCAGGTGCCGGTGCCAGGAGGTGACGTCGACGGCGGCGAGGTCCACGCCGTCGAGCATTACCTGCCCGGAGTCCGGCCGGTAGAGGCCGGCAAGGATCCGGATCAGGGTGGACTTTCCGGCCCCGTTCTCCCCCACAATGGCGATGTGCTGGCCCTCACGGATGGTCATGCTGATCCCGCGGATGACTTCGATGTCGCTGCCGGTGTAGGTGAAGCGGATGTCCCTGAGCTCCACTTCGCGGGGCGCGGCCAGCAGCGGCGGCGCGTGCTCGGAGTGCACGGGAAGGGCCATGAACAGCTCGTAGTCCTTGAGGTTTGCCAGGTCCTCATCGATGGAACTGAGGGAGGAGACCAGGTTGTTCGCGGTGGACAGGGCCCGGCTGACGATCTGCTGGACGTAGAGGAACTGGCCGACGGGCTGGGCGCGGGCGATGATTTGCCCCACCACCCAGATCAGCGATACCACCTCGGCGCCGTACTGGAGGGCGTCGGCAGCCAGTTGCTTGGGGATGTACCGCCGCTGGAAATCGAGCCGGCGGCGCTCGTCCGCGTCCCGTAGCCTCGACCGGAGATCCATTAGGAAACCGACGATTCCGTACAGCCGCATTTCCGCGATGTGCTGGGGCCGCAGGAGGTTGGTCTCGATCATCCGGCGCTGCCGCCGGGAGTCCACCTGCGTGTTCCAGTGCGCGATCTGTTCGCGGGAGAGCTTGAACTGCAAATAAACGCTGGGCACGATCGCCACCAGAACGATGACCGCGATCCACCAGCTGACCAGCAGCAGGGCTCCTACGGCCAGGATCACCGAGACGAGCTGGGTGAAGATGCCGGCGATGCGGTCAAGGACCCGGGCATGGGAATCGGAGAACCGCTTGGCACGGTCATAGAGGTCAACGGTCTCTTTGTCGTCGTACCGCCAGAACTCAAGGGCCAGGAAGCGTTCGTACATCTGGTCGCCCACGATGGCGCCTACTTTGAAGCTCATGAGCTGCTGGATGTAGCGGTCGACGCTGGTGAAGGCGCCCCAGAAGAGGCCCAGCGCGGCGGTGATGATGACGTAGACGATGGCCATCTGGCCGGCACCGGCGTCACCCGTGTAGGCGGCCGCGAGAGCGGTGGTCGTCAGGGCCGCGAAGTACGTGGTGACCAGGGGCAGCACCGCTGAGATCAGCGAGCCGAGCACCTTCATGATGACCGCGCCCGGAGAGGCGCGGAAGCTGACCCGCAGGACCTGGGCTACAGCCCGGGCGTAGGGGCGCAGGGCCAGCCGGCGCTGCGGATCGCGTTTGGGTTGCAGTTCGGCCGGATGGCCAGTCGGAGGCATGCCCCCAGCCTATTACCGCCCGGCGGAAGGGGCGGAGCTAGTATTCCTCACCGTACTCGTACTCGGGGAAATCAAAGCAAGCACTGTACCCGGCTACCCGGAGGGTCTCCGAACCCGACTGGAAAGACACCAGCAGGTGGGTGCCGTCGCCGTGCAGCAGATCCACTCTCCGCTCGCCGCCCGCAGCCGTGCCGTCTTTAATCTGCCAACCATCCTTGGACTGCATGGACTTCACCACGGCATCCAGGAAGGCATCACGGTCAACGCCCGGCTCCAGTTCAGCTTCGGCGTCACCGGTCCATTTCCGCTGCTCGCCGGAGCAGAGCATCAGCGGAGAGGTGTCATGGGCGAAACGGGAGACTATTTTGTCTGCAGGCAGCAGCCCAATGATCTCCTGCTCTATGGACATGACCTTGTCCTTGGCTGATTCCAGGCTGCCGTCCATATGCGTTCCTTCTCCGGCCTGCCCGCAGGCGGCCACCATTGCCGTAAGTGCTGCTATCGCCGCTAAGCGCAGGGCCTGCGGATGCCTGGGTTTATCGTTCAAGAATTTCCGATTGGATGTCTTCAAGAGCTCTCTCGTTCTCCGGGGTCGTGGTGGCAATCAATGTGTGGTTGTCGATGCTGTACAGGTCCGGAAGTGAGATTCCGCCGGGCGGTTCATAGACATGCCTGTCAAACGCAGGTTCCCGCATGGGATAGTTCTCCCCACCAGCCCGTTGGCCTCGGCCGTCAGCAGGATATCCGGATAGGTGTAGCTCGTGTAGTCAGTCGCCGGCGAGGGCTGCCATCCCGGCGGCATGGCAGCACCCGAGAGTGCGATCAGCTTGTTGAACCGGGCACCTTCTATTTCGGCTCCGGTCAGATTTCGCAGTCCCCAGCTGTGGCCGATTCCAACTGACTGGGTATCGCGGGACCGTTCGAGATCGACCGCAGCCTGGAATCCGGCCAGAACAGGGGCCGAGCCGGCTACGAATTCATCGCTCTTGGCTTCGACAAGGAACGCCTCCACGAAGTCGCCATCCGGGAACTCCGAACCCTTGTAGACGAAAGCAGCTGTGCTTCCCGATGTGTCCGCCTGGACAAGGCGGCTCGCCACAGCCTGCGGACCGCCTTGATAGAACGATGCCTCATTAGTGGTGGTTCCGGGAACGTAGGTGATGACAGTTGCGGTGTTCACGTCATAGGTTCCAAGAAGCTCCACGATGGAATGTCCGGCGGGGTCGTAGGCTGCCAACTGCACCCTCCCCTCAACAACCTTCTGAAGGTATTTCAGCCCGTCCTGACGCGTTCGCCATGCCTCATGCTCGGCGGCGTGGCGGGCGGGATAACCCGAATCCAGGATCCACGGATTCAACTGGGGTTCCGGGTCGCTGGTGCGCAGCCAGTCAATCCGGGCCTGGGCGTTGATCCGGTTTGCCTCGATCCGCGCGCCGAAAGGAATCCCGTTGGTATTTCCGGCAAATCCCGGATGCTCGCGGATGAAGTCTTGCTGCTGGGCGCCGGTAAGGCCCAGCCACCAGGTCCGGATCTCTTCCGGGGTCCTTCCGGCAACGTCAGCCGGGTGCGGCCTCCCGCCGCGGGAGGGAGGGTGCTGCCTGGATAGTGAACCGGGGGTGGCGGCGGCCGAACTCGCAGCCTCCTGTTCCTCTGCATGGCGGAGGATGGCTTTGGCAGCAACATCAAGGAACGACACAGCGGCGGACAGTGAGCGGCTGTGGTTCGCGTCCCACGCCTGGCGAAACCTTTGGGCGTCCGGCCCGGGCCAACGGGTACCCGCAACGCCTGCGCTCAAGGCCTGCCGCTGCCCGTCAAGATTCCGTCCTGCTGACCGCAGACTCGAGGCAAGCTGCCGAAGCTGGGCCACGTCCGCACCATAGAAATCGCCCAACGTCATGGCCCCCATAAAGCGTGGAAAACTAATTTGTAAAACAAGTGTACTTATGGGAGCAAAAAGCCGGGATGGGCAGATGTGCCCATCCCGGCTTTATGTGCCTTAGCGGGAACCGTAGTTCGGTGCCTCGACCGTCATCTGGATGTCGTGCGGGTGCGATTCCTTCAGCCCGGCCGGGGTGATGCGGACGAACTTGCCGCGGGCCTTGAGCTCGGGGATGGTCGGCGCTCCGGTGTAGAACATGGTCTGGCGCAGGCCGCCCACCAGCTGGTAGGCCACGGAGGCCAGCGGGCCGCGGTAGGCCACCCGGCCCTCAATGCCCTCCGGAATCAGCTTGTCGTCACCGGAGACGTCAGCCTGGAAGTAGCGGTCCTTCGAGTAGGACGTGTTCTTGCCGCGGGACTGCATGGCACCGAGGGAACCCATGCCGCGGTAGGACTTGAACTGCTTGCCGTTGACGAAGATCAGCTCACCTGGGGACTCGTCACAGCCGGCCAGCAGCGAGCCCAGCATCACGGTGTCGGCACCGGCAACCAGTGCCTTGCCGATGTCGCCGGAGTACTGCAGGCCGCCGTCGGCGATCAGCGGCACGCCGGCCGGGATCGCAGCCTTCGCCGATTCGTAGATCGCGGTGATCTGCGGGACACCCACGCCTGCCACCACGCGGGTGGTGCAGATGGAGCCGGGACCCACGCCCACCTTGATGCCGTCGGCGCCGGCGTCGATGAGGGCCTGGGCACCTTCGCGGGTGGCAGCCTGGCCGCCAATGACATCCACATGCGCAGCAACCGGATCGGACTTGAGCCGGCGGATCATGTCCAGCACGCCCTGGGAGTGGCCGTTGGCGGTGTCCACGAACAGGGCGTCGACGCCGGCATCAATGAGTGCCATGGCCCGCTCCCAGCCGTCCCCGAAGAAGCCGATGGCGGCGCCAACGCGCAGGCGGCCTTCGTCATCCTTGGTGGCCAACGGGTACTGCTCCGCCTTGGTGAAGTCCTTGGTGGTGATGAGGCCCTTGAGGCGGCCCTGCTCGTCCACGAGGGGAAGCTTTTCGATCTTGTTGGTGGCCAGCTTGTGCGAGGCCTCCTCGCGGCTGATGCCCACGTGCCCGGTGACCAGCGGCATCTTGGTCATGACGTCGCTGACCAGCCGGATGGGGTAATCGGACTCCGGCACGAAGCGGGTGTCGCGGTTGGTGACGATGCCCAGGAGGCGGTTTTCCTCGTCCACCACGGGCAGGCCGGAGACCCTGTACTGGGCGCACAGGTTGTCCAGCTCAAGCAGCGTCGCTTCCGGCCGGATGGTCAGCGGGTTGGTGATCATGCCGGATTCGCTGCGCTTCACCCGGTCCACCTGGTCAGCCTGGTCGGCGATGGACAGGTTGCGGTGGATGACACCCAGGCCGCCCTGGCGCGCCATCGCAATGGCCATCCGGGATTCGGTGACCGTGTCCATCGCTGCGGACAGCAGCGGCGTGTGGACGGTGATCCGCTTGGAGATCCGGGAGGAGGTGTCGGCGTCGGACGGGATGACGTCGGTGTGTCCGGGCAGGAGCAGGACGTCGTCGTAGGTCAGGCCGATGAAGCCAAAGGGGTTGTGTTCGGGCTCGGTCATGAGTGCGCCTCTTACCTTGGTTGCTGGGCGGGTAGGGGTTGCAGCCGATGACCAGCCCGTCATTACGGGTCTGGCCTGTGCAGGGGATCAGGACCGCCGCATGCGGCGTTCCGGGGGCAGGAAGTATTGAGTAAATATTAGAACCTCTGCGCCGATCCCCCTATTCCACGCGTGCAATGTGAGCAACTGCACGAACTGCCCCCGGCCCGAGTCAGCGCCAGCCGGTGGCGGCCAGCAGCCGTTGTTCGAACATGGGGATCATGCTCCCCACATAGGTCCTGGTCAGGTGGTTGTCGTCCTTGTACACGTAGACGTTGCCCACCACGGCGGGGCAGACCCCGCGGGCACAGATGAAATCGCTCATGTCCATCAGGTGCAGCCCGTCCAGCTTGCCCCGGTAACCCTCCAGGGGTGAGGGATCAACGAGTGATTCGCTGAGCGACGGGTTGCATTCCGGGGCCTCGGCGCCGTGCCGCTGCACGCACTCGGGCATGTTGAACGTGAAGCGCGGGTTGTCCCGGATGCCCACCACTTCGATGCCGGCCTCGGTAAACGGGCGCACGCCGTCCAGGTAGCCCGGCACTTCGGTCTCGAAGGGGGCCTCCTCGTGCGTCAGTGATGCGACAGTGAAGACGGCGTCCGGGCGGTGCTCCAGGACGTAGGCGGAGGCTGCGCTGTTGTACGCATTGCATTCCGCGTTGCGGGTGTCCGACGCGGCGCCGAACCGGCAGGCCGGCATCAGCAGGGTGACCAGTTCCCAGCCTCTCGCCTCGGCGATCGGTGCCAGCGCCCCGAGGTACTGCTGGGAGTGCGAGTCGCCCAGCACCACGATCCGCTTGCTGGCACCCTCGGCGGGAACGGCCTGCCGGCACCCTTCCAGGATGGGGTCCTCCGTGGCGTTTGCTCCGGTGCAGGGGGCGTGGATGCCAGCCCAGTCCTGGTCCAGGGCGGAAGGGCCGGGAATGAATTTGGCCTCGGGTGCCGGCACCCCGGCATTTTCCGGGCTGAGCGCCGCGGCCCCGGGTGTAAGTTCCCGCGGCTGCGCCGCCGTCGCGGCTTCCTCGGCTGTGAGCGTGGTCTGCCAGATGGCCACCGGACCGGCAAGCACCGCACCGCAGGCGGCAATCACGACGGCGGTGCGCCAGGCCCGCAGCTTCGGCCAGTGCCAGTCGCGCAGCGGTTTTTCCACGAAGCGGGTGGTGAGGACGGCGAGCACGATCGAGGCGCCCACAATGGCAAGGCCCTGGACAAGGTTGGGCTCCTCCACGCCGGTGGCGGCGAGCGCCAGCACCAGCACGGGCCAGTGCCACAGGTAGAGGGCGTAGGAATTGTCACCCAGGGCCACGGCGGGCTTGCTGCTCAGGAAACGGTCCACCCCGAACCGGCTCCCGGTCTGCCCGGCCACGATGATGGCTGCGGCGGAAAGCGTGGGCCACAGGGCGACGAAGCCGGGAAAGGACCGGTCCACCGTCAGCAGCAGGCCTACGGAAACCATGCCCGCCAGGCCTGCCCAGCCCAGCACCAGGCGCAGGGCCCGGCGGGGTTTGAGGTAGGGCAGGGCAAGGGCGAGCAGGGACCCCAGGGCGAATTCCCAGAGCCGGGCCCTGGTGTCGAAGTAGGCGTACGCCTGGTTGGTGGCGGTCTGTTCCACCGAGAACGCCAGCGAGATGGCGAACACCGCACCGAACACCAGGGCAAGCAGTCCGCGGTAGGTCAATCCATGGAGCGCGGTGATGCGGTGCAGCAGCGCCAGCAGTGCCGCGCTTCCGGCAAAGATGAGGGGCCACAGGATGAAGACCTGCCCCTGGATGGACAGGGACCAGAAGTGCTGGAGGGGGCTGGCGCCAGCGTGGTCCTGCGCGTAGTAGTCCACGGCGGTGTCGGCGAGCAGCCAGTTCTGGCTGTAGAGCAGTGATGCCCACGCCTGGTCCAGCACCTGTGGCCACCGGCCCTGCGGGAGGATGAGCCAGGTGCCGGCCAGGACGCCGAGGATGACCACGACGGCGGCAGGCAGCAGCCGCTTGAACAGGTGCAGCCAGTGCCCCAACAGCCCGAAGGGCCTGCCCGATTCGGCCTTCCGTACGAAGGAGAGCGTCAGCAGGAACGCGGAGATCAGCAGGAAGATGTCCACGCCGCCGGACACCCGGCCAAGCCACACGTGGTAGGCCACCACCATCAGGACGGCCAGTGCGCGCAGGCCCTGGACTTCGGGACGGAACGTCGGTTTCCGGCTCCTGGCGGCTGCTTTCGGCTCCGGGCCGGAGGCAGCCGCAGTTCTCGCTATCGACACAAAAAGACCTTCCGGCGGCGGACAAAGCATCAATTCTACCGAGGCGCGGGGGATTTTCCGGGAAAGGTAACAGGCATCACGGCCCTCTCGGCGAAGCGTTGGGTCAGTTCAGGCCGCAGCCACAGCGGATCCGAGAACGGCGGGAGCCGGAATTTTGGCGGCCAGGTAGCGCGCGTCGCGGCTGAGGCCCGGAAGGGTGTCCGAAGCTTCCGCGTACAGGAACCGTTGCCCCAGGAAGAACAGCCCGCGGCAATCCAAAGCCACACCGCGCCACTGCCTGGGCATAGCACCGCCGTCGAGCAGGGCCGGATCGATCCAGCTGAAATCCTCCCGGAAACCGGTGCACCAGATCACGCTCGAGACCTCAAGGCGCGTTCCGTCCGCCAGTACAGGCATCCCGTCAACCACTCCGGCGACCCTCGGCACGACGCGCACGCCGGCTGCGGCGAGGTCCTTCGTCTTCGTCCGGATCAGAGGTTCGGCGTGCGCCTTAAGCGCCGGCGCCACTTTGCGGCCTATCGGTGTGCCAAGCGTGAGTACGTGCAGGCCAAGGAAGCGCACAATCGGGAAAGCGTAGCGTGCCGCGGTTTTGCCATGCTTCACCGGCATCTCGCCTGTCGGCTTGCCCGCCACCAGGGACGGCCGGGTCCTGGAAACTTCGAGGCCGATCTCCGCCCCCGAGTTCCCCAGCCCCACAACCAGGACCGGTCCCGCCTGGAGCTGTTGCGGGTTCCGGTACTGGCTGGAATGCAGTTGCTTCACGGAAGGTGCCAGTCCCGCTGCGAAGGCCGGCACCTCGGGTGTCTGCGTGGAGCCTGTGGCCACCACCACGTTGCGTGCTTCCCATCGGTGGCCGTTGGCGGTGGCGACGTAGCGGTCCGCTTCCCGCCAGAGGCGCTCCACGCGGACGCCGTGGTTCACGGGCAGTTCAAATTCCGCGGCATACCATTCGAGGTAGTCCGCCAGTTCGTCTTTGGTGGGGAAGGACAGCCGGTCCGCCGGGAACGGTGCGCCGGGCAGCCCGTCATATTTGGCAGGGGTGAACACCCGGAGTGAGTCCCATCGTTGCCGCCAGGCCTCGCCGGTCCTCTGGCTTGCATCCAGAATCAGGAACTTCCGCTTCTGCGCTTTCAAGAAATAGCCCATCGCGAGGCCTGCCTGCCCTCCCCCGATCACCAGCGTGTCCAGCACTGTGCCGGTCCCGTTCGTGCTGCTGTCTTCGTTGTTCATGGCTGTTTCACTCCCTGCTTGGTTGCGGTTTCCTGGACTGAACCTCCCCCAGCTCCGCCCATGTGCGCCTGTCCTGTCACCGGACCGCCGTGGCCGTAGCGGATCCACCAGACGAGCATCAGCGCTGACGCGAGGACGTAGGCCAGGTGGAGTACCCAGATGGGACCGGCGGGAAGGTTGAAGACGTAGACGGAATGGACGGCATTCGCCACGTTGCTCAGCACCAGGTTGCCCGGGCTGTCAGGACGCCAGGTCCCGGGTGCGGGCAGCCTTGACCAGCATTGGCAGCATGCCAACGGCAAACAGCACCGTGGAGAGGGTGCCGGCAAGCATGGGAAGGTTCATGTCCTGAGGCTATTGGCGCGCCCGGGGGCTGCGCGTCGGCCAAATCATGCAACCTTCACGCCCGCCGGCATGGGTCTTTTTGCCCATACCGGGGTGCGGGCTTATCCCGCCAGGCCGTGTTCGTAGGCGTAGCTGGTGGCCGCCGCCCTGGAGGTCACGCCGAGCTTGAGGAAGATATTGCTCAGGTGCCGGGCTACCGTCTTCTCGCTCAGGTACAGCTCGGCGGCAATGGCACGGTTTCCCTTTCCGGACGCCACGAGCCGGAGCACCTCGCGCTCCCGCGCCGTCAGGGGACCCTCCTGAGTACTGGCCGGGTGCTGCATTAAGGACGCTGCCCAGGCCGCTGCGGGGGCTGCGCCAAGTTCAAGGAATTCGGCGTGGGCGGCCTCCAAGTCCATCGCGGCGGACGACTCATCCCCCAGTTCGCGGCAGGCGCACGCGATCAGCACCCGGCAGCGCGCGGCCTCGTGCGGCACCCCGAGTTCGAACCAGAGGCGCCAGGCCTGCCGCAGCAACCGTGACGCCGCCGCCGCTTCGCCCTCTGCCAGATTGACGGTCCCCCTTGCCTGGCGGGCCACGGCTGTGACCATGGGCATGGGGCATTCACCGGCGAAGGCGTCCAACTCATCGGCTCCCCCGCGTGCCGCTGCCAGGTCCCCGGCGGCCAGCTCGATTTCCACCAGGGCAGGCAGCAGGTGCCGCCGGGTGGCAGTGTCGGCAACACCTGCTGCCCTGCGGATCATCGACTGCGCCTGGACAGCGTCTCCGCGTGCCAGTGTCAGCAGCGCCAGACCGGGCTGGGGTTCATAGCCGCTTTCTGCCGCTTTCCGGTAGGACTCCTCCGCGGCGGCGATGTTGCCCGCCTGACGGTGCACTTCGCCCTGCTCGTACCAGCCGCCGAACAGCGCCTGGGGATCACCCCTGGTTGACCTGTCCTGGGCAGCGGCGGCCGCTTTCAGAGCCTCCGCCCAGGCGCCGTGCAGCCGGAAGAGCTCTGCCCGGTGGGACTGGCACTGCCCGCTGAACGCCACCATGTCGGGCCTGGCCTGGCACCAGCGGTCCAGCGCGATAGTCCATTCCATGGCCCTCGCCAGGTCATAGGCCAGATGGCAGTTGCCGATGACGGCGCAGTAGCCGATGCCGGAGGGTATCGGCGACAGCTCGCCCGAGGTGACAGCCACCATGACCTCGTCGAGGATCTTCAGGCCCTCGTTTGGCCGGCCGAGCATGAGGTTGGCTTGCCCGGTGCCAAGGAGTGCCAGGGCTGCCACGTCCCTGTCCTGCGCCAGGCGGGCAATCTCGGCGGCCCGGGTAAATACCTCCAGGGCTCCCGCGGGGTCACCGCCATAGAGCTTTCCCAGCCCCTGGGGCATGAGCAGGAGCCCTTGTACCGCATGGAGTTCGTCAAGCTCCGTCGCCAGCCGCTGCCCGCGCGCCAGCCAGCCGCCCGCACGCGCCATCTCACCGAGGTTGCTCAGCTGGATGCCCATCCAGCCGGCGCAGCGGGCTGCGCCGGCCACGTCTCCAACTTCCAGGAACTCCTCGTGCGCCCTGGTGAGCGTCTCAAGGCCTGCGGTGGTGTTGCCCGTGAGGATCTCCGCGGTGGCAAGCCTTTCCAGGTCCGCGGCCGGAAGTCCGCCCCGCCGGTCGGCATCGAGGAAGTTCTCAAAGGCATCTGTCCAGCGGTGCTCGCGGAAGGCAGCCCGGCCCTGGTCAATACCTGCTTCAGTGGACACCTGGCCTCCTTTCGGATACCCCGCCCAGCCGGCCCGCCGTCGTCGTGCTTCTGCAGTGGCGGTCCCTAAGCGTCACCGTACGCCCGCCGGGGCACGGGCACAAGCGGCCTTCGTCAGGAACGCAGCAGGGCGCGCAGCGTCTGGATGGTGTCGGCTTCGGCGGGCGTTTTGTCGTCCCGGTAGCGCTTGACGCGGGCGAACCGGAGGGCGATGCCGCCGGGATAGCGCGAAGACTGCTGCACGCCGTCGATCGCAATTTCCACGACCGTGACAGGCTCCACCCAGACCGTGTTTGCCGTCCGCCGCACTTCGATCTCCTGGAACCGCTCCGTCTGCCAGCGCAGAAGTTCGTCCGTGAGGCCCTTGAAAGTCTTCCCGACCATCACGTAGTTGCCGGGTTCGCCGAACTCGCCGGCCGGGTCCCGGGCTCCGAGGTGCAGGTTCGACAACATCCCCGTCCGCCGCCCGGACCCCCATTCGCACGCGAGCACCACCAGGTCGTACGTCAGCACCGGCTTGACCTTGATCCAGTTGGACCCGCGCCGGCCGGCAGCGTAGAGCGAGCCCACCGCCTTCACCACCACACCCTCATGCCCGGCGGCGAGCGCCTGCCGCGAGACGTTCTCGGCAACCGCCGGATCCGCGGTGATCTCGCCGGGGATTCGGTGGTCGGGCGCGATGCGTTCGAGCACGCCGAGGCGCGTGGCCAGCGGCTCATCCAGCAGGTCGCGGCCGTCAAGGTGCAGCACGTCAAAGAACCACGGATGCAGCAGCGTGGAGCGCGCCTGGTCGGCCCCGAACCGTGACATGGTCTCCTGGAACGGCCGCGGGGCGCCGTCCTCGCCCAGGGCGAGGGTCTCGCCGTCGAGGATCACGTCGCGTACCGGGAGGGTGCGCACCAGATCCACCACCTCGGGGAGCCGGTGTGTCACCTCGGCCAGCGTCCGCGTGTAGATGCGCACCTGCTCGCCGGAGCGGTGCACCTGGATGCGGGCGCCGTCGAGCTTGTATTCCACTGAGGCCTCCCCCGTGGTCTCCAGCGCCGCACTAACACTGGACGCCGTTGCCGCGAGCATGGGCTGCACGGGGCGGCCGACGACGAGGCCCACCGCGTCCAACTCTTCCTCCGTCCCGGTGATCGCCACCAGGGCGGTGCCGCCGAGGTCGCCGGAGAGCATCGCCGCCCGCCGGACGGACTCCACCGGCCGCCCGCCGGCGCGGGCGACGGCGTCAGTCAGGACGCCTTCCAGGGCGCCGGTGCGCAACTCACCCAGGAGGACTCCGGCGATGAACGCCTGCTCCCGTTCGGTGGCGGTGGACAGAAGTGTGCGGAGGGTGGCGGCACGCTCCGCTGCGGACCCGGTGCCGGCCGTGCCGAGGAGGCGGTCCAGGGCGGCGTCGACGTCGGCGACCGTCAGGGTGGGTTCGTCGGCCGGGTCCCCCATGGCCGACCGCATCCCGCTCCAGCCCACTCCCACCCGTCCCTGCCGCGGTTTTGCGATGAGCAGGCCGACTGCAGTGGCAATCTCCCCGGGTTCAAGCCGGCGCAGCAGGCCGGCGAGTGCCTCGACCTTGGCGAGCCGGGAGCGTGTGGATGCGACAGCATCAGTGGTTTTCACGAGCTCGTCGAGCAGCATGGCACCAGTCTGCCATGGGCAGGCAGGGCGTCCGGCGGCTGTCCGCCGAGGCGCCGTCCCGGTTCCGGACAGGGTGCAGTCCCGGCTCTGGACAGGGTCCGGGCGGAGTTCCACAATGGGCGGGTGGGCATCATCGTCGCAAACCTGTTCATGACCCTCGACGGCGTCTACCAGGCTCCCGGCGGCCGCGAGGAGGACACCGAGGCCGGTTTCGCCTTCGGCGGCTGGCAGTTGCCGGTGTCCGATGACGAGTCTGAAGCGGACATCGAGGCCGGGATCGGCCGCATGGACGCCCTCCTGCTTGGCCGGAAGACCTACGACATCTTTGCCGCGTACTGGCCGCACCAGTCAGGCGACATCGGCGGCGCGCTGAACCGGGTGCCCAAATTCGTGGTCTCCGGATCGCTGACCGACCCCGGCTGGGCCGGCACCACCGTACTGCCGGACGCCGAGGCAGCGGGCAGGCTCCGCGAGGAGTACGGGGAAGTGCACATGTTCGGCAGCGGCGTCCTCATCCGTTCCCTGCTGCAGGCGGACGTGCTGGACCGACTCCGCATCTGGCTCTATCCGCTCACCCTCGGGCAGGGCAAGCGGCTCTTCGACGCCGGGACCATTCCCGCCACCTTCCGCCTCGCCGAACCGGCACGCTCCTTTCCGAAAGGGGCGGTGTCGCTGGTCTACGAGCGTGCGGGCGGAGTCGAGACCCAGGACATGCCGGGAACCTGATGGGAAGGGTTATCGCATCCATCACCACCTCAGTGGACGGCTTCATCACCGGTCCTGACGACGGGCCGCGCTACGGCCTGGGCAGGGGCGGCGAACGCCTGCACTACTGGGTGATGGGCGGCCCCTGGACCTACGACGGCGGGCACGAGTTTGCCATGCACGGGCCGGACAAGGAGTTCTACGACGAACTCGTGGCAGGCACCGGAGCGGGAATCGTTGGCAGGGGCATGAACGACGCCGCAGGCGCCTGGGCGGGACCAACCCCTTCCCGGGGCCGCTCGTCGTGCTCACGCACCGCCTGGCGGACCAACCTCCACCGGAGTCCGGGTTCACGTTCGTTGCGGGGCTGGACGAGGCACTGGAGCGGGCGGCCGCTGCGTCCGGAGGCAAGGACGTCTCTGTTGGCGGCGGCGCTGACGTGATCCGGCAGGCTCTGGCAGCCGGCCGGGTGGATGAGCTGGTGCTCTCCACCGCCCCGGTGCTCCTCGGCGCGGGAAAGCGGCTGTTCGACGGCTTCGACCGGGACGTCAATCTTGAGATCCTGCAGACCGTCAGCTCGCCATTCGCCACGCACGTGCGCTACGCGGTACGGAAATAGGCGACAAAAACCGGCCCAGCAGATGCCGGGCCGGTTTTTGTGTGCGCGGGCCAAGGGCCCACACGGGCGAGGGACCCAAGTCGAGCGAAGCGGGATTTGGGAGCCGGTGGGGATTTAGTGGCTGTGACCTGCGTGCTCGTCTTCCTCAGCGGCCTTCTCCACAACCAGGGTCTCGGTGGTGAGGACCAGGGCAGCGATGGAGGCTGCGTTGCGCAGGGCGGCGCGGGTGACCTTGACGGGGTCGATGACTCCGGCAGCGATCAGGTCCTCGTACTCGCCCGACTTGGCGTTGAAGCCGCTGTTGGTTTCGAGCTCGGCGACCTTGGAGGTGATGACGTAGCCGTCGAAGCCGGCGTTCTGGGCGATCCAGCGCAGCGGCTGCACCAGTGCGCGGCGGACGATGCCCACAGCAGCGGCGGCGTCGCCTTCCAGCGCCTTCACGGCGGGGTCCTCATCCAGTGCCTTGAGGGCGTGGATCAGGGCGGAACCGCCACCGGCCACGATGCCTTCTTCGAGGGCAGCGCGGGTGGAGGACACGGCATCTTCGATGCGGTGCTTCTTTTCCTTCAGCTCAACCTCGGTGGCAGCACCCACCTTGATGACGCCGATGCCGCCGGCCAGCTTGGCCAGGCGCTCCTGGAGCTTTTCACGGTCCCAGTCGGAGTCGGTGCGGGCCAGCTCGGCACGCAGCTGCGCAACGCGTGCGGACACGTCCTCGGCTGAACCTGCGCCGTCCACGATGGTGGTGTTGTCCTTGGTGACCGTGATGCGACGGGCAGTACCCAGCACCTCCAGGCCAACCGTGTCCAGGCTCAGGCCCAGCTCCGGGGAGACAACCTGTGCACCGGTGAGGGTGGCGATGTCCTGCAGCATGGCCTTGCGGCGGTCACCGAAGCCCGGAGCCTTGACGGCAACGACGTTCAGGGTGCCGCGGATGCGGTTGACGATCAGCGTGGACAGGGCCTCGCCGTCGACGTCCTCGGCGATGATGAACAGCGGCTTGGAAGCCTGCAGCGCCTTCTCCAGCAGCGGCAGGAAGTCCTGCAGCGAGGAGATCTTGCCCTGGTTAATCAGGATGAGGGCGTCCTCGAGGACGGCTTCCTGGCGGTCCGCGTCCGTGATGAAGTACGGGGACAGGTAACCCTTGTCGAACTGCATGCCCTCGGTCAGGACCAGTTCGGTCTGCGTGGTGGAGGATTCCTCGATGGTGATCACACCATCCTTGCCCACCTTGCCGAAGGCCTCAGCCAGGAGCTCGCCGATTTCTTCGCTCTGTGCCGAGATGGCGGCGACGCTGGCGACCTGGGTGCCCTCGACGGGGCGAGCGTTCTCCAGCAGGCGGGCGGCGACGGCTTCAACCGAAACCTCGATGCCGCGCTTGATCTGGCCGGGAGCAGCGCCGGCAGCTACGTTGCGCAGGCCTTCCTTGACCAGTGCCTGGGCCAGGACCGTTGCGGTGGTGGTGCCGTCGCCGGCAACGTCGTTGGTCTTGGTGGCGACTTCCTTGGCCAGCTGGGCACCAAGGTTCTCGTACGGGTCGTCCAGTTCCACTTCGCGGGCGATGGTGACGCCGTCGTTCGTGATGGTGGGCGCTCCCCACTTCTTGTCCAGGACAACGTTGCGGCCGCGGGGGCCGAGCGTTACCTTGACGGTGTTGGCGAGCTTATCGATGCCGGCTTCAAGAGACCGGCGGGCAGCGTCGTTAAACGCAAGCTGCTTTGCCATGGTTTTGTCCTTTCAAGACAGAACCCCGCGCAGCTGGCCAGCAGAAGGCATGACCAGCGGCACGGGGATCCGGGAAGTTACTTTACGACGATCGCCAGGACGTCGCGGGCGGACAGCACGAGGTACTCGGTGCCGCCGGTCTTGACTTCGGTTCCACCGTACTTGGAGTAGATCACGACGTCGCCCACGGCTACGTCGACCGGTACGCGGTTGCCGTCTTCGAAGCGGCCGGGGCCTACTGCAACAACTTCGCCTTCCTGCGGCTTCTCCTGTGCGGAGTCCGGGATCACCAGGCCGGAAGCCGTGGTCTGCTCGGCTTCGAGCGGGCGGACAACAATACGATCCTCAAGAGGCTTAATCGAGACCGACACTCGGACCTCTCCTTTTCGTCAGCAAATTCGTGGACTTGGAAAGCTTTCCGCCCTGGCTGGCAACCGTCGTCGCGGTGCCGGCAGCAGCCTGGCTGGCAGCTCTTCATGTATTAGCACCCTCCTAGGGAGAGTGCTAATGAAGACTCTATGTCCGGGTTAGCACTCGGTCAAGGCGAGTGCCAGCGTTTCGTCTTCAGCGGACACATCCGCCCTGTACATTGAAGCGGTGCGAGCCGCCGTGTACCTGATCCTTGCGAACCTGTTCTGGGCCGGAAACTTCGTCGTGGGGCAGTCGGCCATGAAGACGATGGACCCGCTCCAGCTGACGTTCTGGCGCTGGGTCCTGGCCGCCGCACCGCTGCTCCTCCTGGCGCACTTCGTGGACAGGCCGGACTGGAAAGGGGTGCTGCGCCGCTGGCCGGTCCTGCTGCTGCTGAGCGTGCTGGGGATGAGCGGCTACACCCTGCTGCTGTACAGCGCGCTGCAGCACACCTCGGCCCTGAACGCGTCCCTGGTCACCGCCGCCAACCCGGCACTGATCATGGTGCTGGCTGTCGTCTTCCTTCGCGACCGGCCCCGCCCGGTGAGCTGGCTGGGCATCGGCCTGGGCCTGGCGGGGGTCGTCCTGGTGCTCACCGGCGGTGACCTGCAGCGGTTGCTGACCTTCTCCATCAACACCGGGGAACTGCTGATCCTGGCTGCCATCACGGTCTGGGGCTTCTACACGATCATCGCCCGCAGGCTGTCCCTGCCGGCCATCACGTCCACCGCGGTGCAGGTTGCACTGGCCGCCGTGGTCCTCGCCCCCGTGGCCGCGGTGGCAGGCGCGGGGCTGCCGTCCACTCCCGCGGAAAGCTGGTCGCTGGCGTTCATCGCGGTGTTCCCGTCGCTGGGCTCCTACCTGCTGTGGAACCTGGCCCTGAAACGGACCACCGCCGCGAACGCGGGCAACTACCTGAACCTGATCGCCGTCTTCACCGCGGTCATCACGGTGCTGCTGGGCCAGCCCATCACCCTCGCGCAGGTAACGGGCGGCATCCTGGTGATATCAGGCGTACTGCTCACCAGCGCCGGGCAGCAGCCTCAGCGGCCCAGGTCCTCGAAATCCACTTCCTCGCCGCCGTCGGAATCCCGCGTCCCCTGATTCCTGCCCCGGTACAGCACCGCGGCAGCGCCGGCCGCGGCCAACAGCGAGGCGACCAGGAACACGATGCTTCCGGTCCGTGCCCCGGTATACAGCCCGCGGATATCTCGGGCCTCCTGGGTATCGTCCTCGATGTTGTTGCCGCCTACCGAGTAGACGGTGGCGTTGAACGAGTCCAGGAAAAAGATGATCACCAGCAGCGCCAGGCAAACAACGGCCACCACCGACGCCGCGATCAGCGCCGGGCGGGCGTACCTGCAGGACCCCGGTCCGTGGGCTGCTGTTCTCCGGACTGCTGGGGGCCTGCGCTGTCTTCCATGCTTTCAACCCTATCGGCATCCCGCAGGACGCTCCTCCACTAGGCTGGAACGCATGCCCAACGCTCCCCAGGACCAGATCGCGCCGCTGCTCACCCCGGAAGGCTGGGACCTGCTGGCCTCACTGGGTCCATACCGGGAGGACGCGTCGTTCGAGCTGAATTCCGCGCTGCGCAAGGCGGGGCACTCCCCCGAGCTGGTGTCCGCCGTCCTAACCCAGTCGCGGCTCCGCACCAGGGCCGAGGCCAAGTTCGGCGAGTTTGCCAGCCAGATGCTGTTCACCCAGGCCGGGCTGGAGCAGGCCACCCGCCTGAACGTTGCAGCCCGCCACGCGCAGCGGTTCGCCGAAGCGGGCGTCAGCCACGTGGCAGACCTGGGCTGCGGGCTCGGCGCTGATTCCCTTGCACTGGCGTCGCTTGACCTCACGGTCACCGCGGTGGAACAGGACGAGACAACTGCCGCCTGCGCCACCGTAAACCTCATCCCCTTCCCGAACGCCACCGTGGTCCACGCGGACGCCACCGCCGTCCCGCTGGACGGGATCGACGGCGTGTGGCTGGACCCCGCCCGCCGGGTCACCTCCACCTCCGGCACCACGCGCATCTGGGACCCCGAGGCCTTTTCGCCGCCGCTGTCCTTCGTGGAGTCCCTTGCGGAGTCGGGCATGGCCGTGGGCGTGAAGATGGGCCCGGGCATGCCGCATGAATCCGTGCCGCAGGGCTGCGAAGCCCAGTGGGTGTCCGTGAACGGGGACGTCACCGAGGTGGCGCTGTGGTTCAATGCCGTGCGCCGCGCCGACGTCCGCCGCTCAGCACTGGTGCTGGGGCCAAACGGAGCAGCCGAGCTGGCCAGCGCCGCGGATTTCGGTGCCGGACCGGCGGCACCGGTGGGTCCCGTGGCGGGCTACCTTTACGAACCGGACGGCGCCGTGATCCGGGCGGGCCTCGTGGCCGACGTCGCGCAGGAGCTCGGCGGCCACCTGGTGGACGAGCACATCGCGTACATCTGCGCCCCCGCACTGGCGGACACCCCGTTCGCGCGTGCCTACAAAGTGCTGGATGTCATGCCCTACAACGTCAAGGCGCTCAAGGCCTGGGTCAAGCAGGAAGGCATCACGGTGCTGGACATCAAGAAGCGCGGCACTGCCGTCACCCCGGAGGAACTGCGGAAGCAGCTGCTGCCCGGCGGCAGGAATGCCGGTAAGAAGGGCGCCGGAAAAACAGCCACCCTGGTCCTGACCCGCATCGGGGAGGACCGGGTGGCCATCGTGGTGGAGCCGGTGGCAACCGGCACCTGAGCCGGCCGGCTATCAAGCACTGCGGGCTACTGGGCCCGCATGAACTCCTCGGCGGCCCGCACTTGTTCCGGGGTGGGCCGCACGCCCGTATAGAGCACGAACTGTTCCAGCGCCTGGATGGTGGCCACCTCCGCCCCGGTGATCACCGGCTTGCCTGCGGCGCGGGCCGCCCGGATCAGCGGGGTTTCGGCGGGCAGCGCCACCACGTCGAAGACGATCCTGGCGCTGTCGATGGCTTCGGCGGGGAACGCCAGCGTTTCGGCGTCCGCCCCGCCGGCCATGCCAAGGGGGGTGACGTTGATGATCAGGTCCGCCGTGCCGCCGTCGAGCGCTGCCCGCCATTGGAAGCCGTACTGGCCGGCGAGCGCGCGCCCGGTGGCCTCGTTCCGCGCGATCACCGTGACGTCCTTGAAGCCGGCGTCCCGGAGTGCCGCCACGGTGGCCTTGGCCATGCCGCCGGCGCCCTGAACCAGGACGGAGTACTTTGTGGGCACGGAATTGCTGGCGAGCAGCTGCTCGATGGCGGTGTAGTCGGTGTTGTAGGCCTTGAGGTGGCCGTCCGTGTTCACGATGGTGTTCACCGAATCGATGGCCTTCGCGGAGGGGTCCATCTCGTCAACAAGGGCGATGACGTCCTCCTTGTACGGCATGGAGATGGCGCAGCCGCGGATGCCCAGCCCGCGGACCCGGCGATGGCCTGCTCCAGGTTGGTGGGGGCGAACGCCTTGTAGATCCAATTGAGCTCGAGCTGGTCATACAGGTGGTTGTGGAACCTGGTCCCGTTGTTGCTGGGACGGGCCGAGAGCGAGATGCAGAGAGTCATGTCTTTATTCAGAATGGGCACCTGACTATTAAACGCGCTCAGGCGGGGCAGCCGGTTCCGGCAGGGACATTCCCGACGGCGGCGGGCAGCTTTCCGGGTGCCGGCGCCTTCCTGCCAGCACGGCGGCGAGGGCGTCGAAGGCGGCGTCACTGCGGCCGTAGAGCGCCAGCCGGACCGGCGCCGGGGAGGCCTGCAGCGTCCACGGGGCGTCCAGCGCCACCTCGATGTCTCCGCCGGCGGGCTTCCCGCCGTACCCGATGAGGTTGACCAGCGGCCCGGTTCCCACGCTGAGTCCTGCCCGGGCGGCGGCGGCCTCGAACCGTTCCTTGTCCCCGGTCCTCCGCCGGCCACCCGGACAGCCCCCGGAACAAGCGGCCCGCCGCACGGACCGGACACCACTGTTACGGCCGAGGCCGAGACCCGGGCCGAAACCGGTGCAGCGCTGCCCGCCGGCGCGGCTGCGGGTGAACCCCGCCGGCCCTGCCAGGTCATCATGGTGGCCACGCGCCGGGCGGCCTCATCCAGCCGCTCCGCGGGAAGGGACCCGGACTTCACGGCCTCGACGATGGCGGCGTGGGCCTGTCCGACGTCGGCGGGCATCAGCAGCAGGTCGGCGCCGGCGGCCAGCGCCATCACGGCGGCTTTGCCGCCGGGATACTGTTTGGTCACCGCACCCATGTTCAGCGCGTCCGTCACCGCCACACCCTCGAAGCCCAGCCCCCGCAGGGCTGCGTAGGTGGGGCAGAGAGCGACGCCGGGACGCCCGGTTCCAGCGCCGGCACGGCAATGTGCCCGGTCATCACCATCGGGGTTCCGGCGGCGATGGCAGCCTGGAAGGGCTTCCAGTCCCGCGCGCGGAGCTCCTCCAGGCCGGCGGGCTGGACCGGCAGGCTCAGGTGCGAGTCCGCGGTCACGGATCCGTGCCCGGGGAAGTGCTTCACCGCGGGCAGGACTCCGGCGGCGAGCATGCCCTGCGAGAACGCCGTCCCGTGCACGGCGGCGGCCGCCGGGTCCGCGGACATGGACCTCGCCCCGATGGTGGGGTCCGTCGGCCCCATGGTCACATCCGTGTCCGGCGCGAAGTCAACGTTGAAGCCCAGCCCCGCCAGTTCCCCGGCCAGTCCCTGCCCAGCCTCGCGGGTCAGCCCTTCGCTGCCCGCGGCACCGTAGCTCATGGGTGCGGGCCACTCGGTCAAGGGAGGGCCGAGCCGCGCCACCAGGCCACCTTCCTGGTCTACCCCGATCATCCCGGGCCAGGGGTCGCCGTCGGCCGCTGTGGCCTGGGCCAGCCGCTGGTTGATGGCGCCCATGCGGGCCAGGTCCACCTTCCCCTGCGGGTCGCGGGGAACGTTGTCACCCATGATGATGGATCCGCCCAGGTGCAGCCGCTCAATGGTGCCGGCATGCGCCTCCGCATTGGTGCCCTGGAAGAACGGCATCAGTACCTGGCCGGCCTTTTCCTCAGGCGTCATGCCCGCCACAGCCGCGGCGGCGGCGTCCTGGTCGCGCTGTTCCGGGCCCCAGCCCAGGGGCCGGGAACCGGGGTCGGGTGCGGGGGACGCCGTGGCGGGCGCCGTCGTCGGACCCGCTGGCGCCGACGGTGACACGGTGGCGGACGGTGCCGAGGTGGAAGGTGCCGACGACGGTACAGGGCCGGGTGCGGCGGTGCAGGAGGCCAGTGCTACGACAGAAACTGCGGCTAAGAGTGGGAGGATTTTGTGTGGACTGTCACGCAGGCGTTGAAACGGGGACATCATTACTAGGCTACCCCTGAGCTATAGACTTGAAACACCCGTTCGCCTGCCGTGAGCGGCGCCCGCCCGCACCGGACAGTAAGGACACGCGTGAAGATTGACTTCGCTTCATCGAGGCAGTCAACCCTCGGTGTCGAATGGGAACTCGCGCTGGTGGACGGCAAAACCGGTGAGCTCGCATCCGTCGCCAATGAGGTGCTGCGCGGTGTGGTGGACCGCCATCCGGAACTGAACGAGGACGACGAGCACCCGCACATCAAGCAGGAACTGCTGCTGAACACGGTGGAACTCGTCACCGGAATCTGCGAGACGGCCGCCGAGGCGAAAGAGGACCTGAGCCGGTCCCTTGCCGCCGTCCGGGAGATCACCGACCCATGGGCGTGGAACTGTTCTGCGCCGGCAGCCACCCGTTCAGCCCGCCGCAGCTGCAGCCGGTGACCGACAAGGCCCGCTACGCCAAGCTGATCGACCGCACCCAGTGGTGGGGCCGGCAAATGGTGATTTACGGCGTGCATGTGCACGTGGGGCTGGACCGGCGGAGCAAAGTCCTGCCGGTGCTGGACGGGCTGGTCAACTACTTCCCGCACTTCCAGGCACTGTCCGCGTCCAGCCCGTTCTGGGGCGGCGAGGACACCGGGTATGCGTCCCAGCGTGCCCTGATGTTCCAGCAGCTGCCCACGGCGGGCCTGCCGTTCCAGTTCCCGTCCTGGGAGGAATACGAGTCGTACGTCCAGGACATGTTCACCACGGGCGTGATCGACACCCTCTCCGAGATCCGCTGGGATATCCGGCCCGTGCCGAACCTGGGCACCATCGAAATGCGCATCTGCGACGGCCTGGCAACCCTGGAGGAAGTGGGCGCCATCGCCGCGCTCACCCAGTGCCTGGTGGACGAGTTTCCACCATTCTGGACAACGGCGGCAGCATTCCCACCATGCCGCCGTGGCATGTCCAGGAGAACAAGTGGCGGGCCGCCCGCTACGGCATGGACGCCATCATCATCCTGGACGCCGCCGGCAAGGAGCAGCTGGTGACCGACCATCTGCTGGAAACCCTGAACCGGCTGGAACCGGTGGCAGCGAAGCTGCGCTGCTCGGATGAACTGGCGGACGTTGAAAAGATCATCCGCCGCGGGGCCGGCTACCAGCGCCAGCGCCGGGTGGCAGCCGAACACGGCGGGGATCTCCAGGCCGTTGTCCTGGACCTGGTCAAGCAGATGCGGAACGGCCCCACCGCCTGACCCGATGCCCCAGGCAAAACCCCTTGCTCTATCAGTTGTGGTCCCTAAAACCCGGGTTTAGGGACCACAACTGATAGAGCAAGTGATGCTTTTAGGCCGGGAGGGACACCGAGGTCACCGGCAGGGACGAGTCCGGGGCGAAGCCGATCCCGCTGGGGGCGATCCCCGCCATCACTAGCTGCGCGCCAAGGGCGGCCACCATGGCCCCGTTGTCCGTGCAAAGATCCAGCGGCGGCACGTGGAGCCTGATGCCGGCCGAGGCACAGCGCTGCCCGGTCAGCTCCCGGAGCCGTGAGTTGGCCGCCACCCCGCCGCCCAGCAGGACGTCCTTGATGCCGTGTTCCCGGCAGGCCAGCACGGCCTTGGACGAGATGATGTCCACCACGGCTTCCTGGAACGCTGCGGCGATGTCCGCCACCGGGATCTCCCCGCCGCGGGCCTCGAACTGCTCGACGCAGCGGGCCACGGCGGTTTTCAGGCCGCTGAAGGACCAGTCGTAGCGGTGCGGGCCCGGCTCGTCCGCGGTGCCCATGTACTTGGGCTGGCTGAGGCCGCGGGGGAAGCGGATCGCCTTGGGGTTGCCGGTGCGGGCCACCTTGTCGATGACCGGGCCGCCGGGGTAGCCCAGGCCCAGGATGCGGGCCACCTTGTCGTAGGCCTCCCCCGCTGCGTCATCGATGGTGGAGCCCAGCAGGACCACGTCGTCGGTGATGCTGTTGATTTTCAGGATCTCGGTGTGGCCGCCGGACACCAGCAGCGCGCCAAGGTTCTCCGGCAGCTGCGGCGCCTTGCCGTCCTTGCCGTCCAGCAGTCCCACACCCACGTGCGCCACCAGGTGGTTGATGGCGTACAGCGGTTTGCCCGTGGCCACGGCCAGGGCCTTGGCGGCGCAGACCCCCACCATCAGGGCGCCGGCGAGGCCGGGCCCGGAGGTGACGGCGATGGCGTCCACCTCGTGCAGGGTGACTCCGGCGTCGGACAGCGCCTGTTCCAGCGTCGGAACGAAAGCGTCCAGGTGCGCCCGGGAGGCGATCTCGGGGATGACGCCGCCGAAGCGGACGTGCTCGTCCATGGACGAGGAGACGGTGTTGGTCAGGAGGGTGGTGCCCCGGACGACGCCGACGCCGGTCTCGTCGCAGGACGACTCGATGCCCAGGACCAGTGGCTGGGTGCGGTTCATGGCTGGTTTCCTTCGTGTGTTTCCTCGTCGCCCATGAGCTGGAGCCGCATGATCAGGGCGTCGACGCCGTCGCGGTAGTAGCGGGGGCGGACGTGGATCTGCTCGAATCCGAAGCGCAGGTACAGGCGCTGCGCCCGCGGATTGTCCGCGCGCACCTCCAGGAGGACGTCCGCCGCGTTGCGGCGGCGTGCCTCGTCGATGAGGCCGGTCAGCAGTGTGCTGCCGATGCCGCGCCCCTCGTAGCCGGGTACGACGGCGATGGTCTGGACGTCCGCGATGGGCTCGATGCACATGAGCCCGGCGTAGCCCACGATGCCCTCTTCGCTTTCGGCCACGAAGTACCGGCGGGTCTCCGGCTGGGCCAGCTCGTCATAGAACATCTGCAGCGGCCACGCATCCACCGGGAAGAGGCGCTGTTCCAGGACGCTGACGGCGATCACGTCGTCTACCGTCATGTCACGCACGATGATGCCGTCCAAGCGGGGATCCGAGGCTGCGCTCACAGGGCCCTCTTTCGGGTCCGGGGACCTGGGCATCGGATTCCCGGAGGTACAGCGGCGTGGAGTCCAGGAGGCCGTTGCCGGCGGCCAGCCGGGCCAGCGCGAACTGGCCCAGGTACAGGGCGTCCGGCTGTTCCTGCACGAAATCCGGGTCCGCCTGCAGGGTGTCCGCGTAGAGTCCGGCCCCGGCGCCGAAGGCCGGCAGGTCCGGCAGGTCCGCGGCGATGCCCACGTGCGGGCCGTCCTCGAGCCGCGGCAGCTGCCCCTCAGCCAGGGTGTAGCGGGCCCAGTAGACCTCCTTGCGGCGGGCGTCCGTCACCACCAGGAATCGGCCGGGGCAGCTGTGGATTCCGCCACCTCCAGGGCCACGGCGTCCAGGCTCATCAGCCCGTGCAGCGGCTTGCCCAGACGAACGCGAGTGTGCGCGCCGTCGCGATGCCGGACCTGAGGCCGGTGAAGGGACCGGGCCCGACACCCACTACCAGGGCGTCGATGTCCTGTCCCGTGACGCCGGCTGCGGCAAGCATGTCCTCGATGCCCGGCGCCAGCACCTCGGCGTGGCTGCGGGTGTCCTCGGTGGAGAAGCTGGCCACCACGCCCTCCAGCGCGTCATCGGAGACGAGCGCGGCGCTGGCCACGGCGGAGGTATCGATTGCAAGGATCAGCATCAATTGTTCCCTTCGGCGGTGCCCAGCCCGGGCGGGGCCGGCCAGCGCGGGCCGTATCCGCGCATGACGATGGTGCGCGGCTCGTCCGTGTCGTCTGTGTCGAAGTCCAGGCCCTCCGCGGTGGAGGGTCCCGCGGCAGCCAGCCCGATGGCGCGGTGCAGGTCGATTTCCAGCCGGCTTTCGCTCAGGTGCTCCACCCGGTCGTGCCCCCATTCCACCACCGTCACGGACGAGTCCATGGTGTTCTCCAGGTCGATGTCGTCAATCTCCGCGGCCGAGCCGAGGCGGTAGGCGTCCACGTGGACCAGGTCCGGGCCGCCGGGCCGGGGGCCTTCGGGCAGGTTGGGGTGGATGCGGACCAGGACGAACGTGGGCGAGATGATGCCGGCGCGGACGCCCAGCCCCTCTCCCAGGCCCTGCGTGAAGGTGGTCTTGCCGGCACCCAGCTCGCCGGAAAGCACCAGCAGGTCCCCGGCCTCCAGCAGCCCGGCAAGGCGGGCGCCTAGCTCGTGGGTCTGGTCCGCCGTCGCCGCGGTGAAGGTCTTCTCCCAGTTGGGCAGAGTGCCCTGTTCGACGGCGGTCACGCGGCTCCCCCGGTCTGCAGGGCGGCCGCGTGCCGGCCCCCGGACGTGTCCTGTTCGTTGATGAAGCGCCGCGGCACCCGGGGGCTGATCCGGGTCACGATCTCGTAGTTGATGGTTCCGGCGGCGCGGGCCCAGTCGTCGGCGGTGGGGCCGCCGTCGTCACCGCTGCCGAACAGGACGGCTTCCGCGCCCAGCAGCGCGGCACCGGCGGGACCGGTGTCGCCAAGGTCGATCACCATCTGGTCCATCGCGATCCTGCCCACCACGGGGTAGGTATGGCCGGCCACGCGGACGGGGCCGCCGGTGGCGATGCGGGGAATGCCGTCGGCATAGCCCACCGGAATCAGAGCCAGGGTGCTGCGGCCGGTGGTGTGGTAGCGGAGGCCGTAGGAGACGCCCTGGCCGTCCGGTACCTCCTTGCACTGGGACACGCGGGTCCGGAATGTCATGGCCGGCCGGAGCCCGAGTTCCGCGGAGGTCTGGCCTTCAAAGGGTGAGAGCCCGTAAATACCCAGGCCGGTGCGGACCAGGTCGAAGTGGGTGTCCGGCCGGGACAGCGTGGCGGGGGTGTTGGCAAGGTGGCGGACCTCCGGGTCCACCCCGGCGTCCTCGGCAACGGCCAGTGCCTCGCGGAAGGCTGCCAGTTGCTGGTCCGTTTCGGGCCGGTCGGGTTCATCGGCCACGGCCAGGTGGAGAAGATGCCCACCACCCGCAGCAGGCCCTGGTCCTGGTAGTCCATGGCCTCGCCCACCAGCTGGTCCCAGGTGTCGAGCGTGGCGCCGTTGCGGCCCAGGCCCGTATCGACTTTCAGATGCACCCGGGCCGGGCGTTCCTGCTCCCGGGCGGCCGCCACAATGCGGTCCAGTTCCCAGCCGGAGCAGCCGATATCGACGCCGGCGGCCACCGCCGCGCCGAAGTTGCTGTCCACCGTGTGCAGCCAGGCAAGCAGCGGGGCGTCGATGCCGGCGGCCCGCAGCGCCAGGGCCTCGGAGATGTGCGCCACCCCCAGCCAGGAGGCGCCGGCTTCGATGGCTGCGCGGGCCACGGGAACGGCGCCGTGGCCGTACGCGTCGGCTTTGACGACTGCCATGACCTTCGCGGGGGAGGCGGCGGCAGCGAGCCGGCGGACGTTGTGCCGGATGGCGTCCAGATCGATCACGGCGGACCGCTCGTGGTGCGGGTCCGGTCCGGGGGCACCGCTGAATTCACCGGTTGTTGCGGGGTAAGTCACCTTAGTGATTCTAGTGCGGGCGGTTCCGGCCGAATAATCACGCGGACCGCGAGGGTTTCCGGAACGCGTTGGCGCGCCGGGGCACCTGCCGGTGCGCCGCCGTCGGGCGCTAAGCGTCCGAGAGGTGTGCGATGGTGGCCGCCGCCCGGCGCTGGGCAGCGAGCGGGACGTCCTGGACGATCTCCGCCAGGAACCCGAAGCGGCGCAGCCACTGGCTCATCTGCCGCTCCGGCCGCGCGTTGGCACGCTTCCACCAGTCGGCGATGTCCCCCCAGCCGGGGGCGGCGAGCGAGCCGCCCACTTCCTGCACCGCCAGCGAGGCGCACAGGTTCGCAAACCGTAGCCGGTTCCCCAGCGGCCAGCCGGCGAGGCTGCCCACGATGAACGCGGCGTCAAAGCAGTCACCGGCGCCGGTGGGATCGTAGGCCTTGACGGGGAGGGACGGCACCCACTCCTCCTCCCCCGTTTCCGAGTCCACCGCCATCGCACCCTGCGGGCCGAGCGTCACCACGGCAACCGGGACCCGGTCCGCCAGCGCGTACAGCGCCGTCCACGGATCGTCCTTGCCGGTGAAAGCCATGGCCTCCCGCTGGTTGGGCAGGAACGCGTGGAAATACTGCAGGTTCTCCAGCCGGACCGGCGCCCATTCCCCAGTGGGGTCCCAGCCGACGTCACCGAAGAGCTTGACGCCCGCCTGGTGCGCGGCCTTGGCCCAGGGCTCCACCTCCACGCCCACCTCCGCGATGCCGGCGAGCGCCGGCGGCGGCGTGCCGATCAGTTCGGAGGACGTTACCGGGGCGGCGTGGCCGTGCGTCACCATGGACCGGTCCTTTTCCACGCACAGGGAGACCGTCACCGGCGAATGCCAGCCGGGGACGCGCCGGGACAGGCTGAGGTCCACGTGTTCCTGGCTGGAGAGGATCTTCCAGTTGAAGTCCCCGTACCCGTCGTCGCCGAAGGCCGCCGCGAGGCCTGTCCGGAGTCCCAGCCGGGCCGCGGCGATGGCCTGGTTGGCAACGCCCCCGGGGCAGCTGCCCATGCCGTCGCTCCAGATTTCGGTGCCCGGTTCCGGGCCGTGCGGCAGCCCGGTGAAGATGATGTCCTGGAAGACGGTCCCGGCCAGGAGGACGTCGAACCCCGGCTCATCGGGCGACCGGACGGCAGCCAGGGGGTCGAACGGGCGGGCAGGAATGGCGTCCATGCCCGGCACGATACGCCCTGCCGCCGACATCCGGTAGGGGATGCCCGGCTTTCTGCGGTGATGCGGGAGGGCGCAGGCCTAGACTGCTGGGTATGCGGCTCCTCATTGTCGGCGGCGGCGGGTTCCGGGTGCCGCTGATCTACCGGGCACTGGCTTCCGGCCGTTTCGCCGGGCTGGTCAGCGAACTGGTTCTCTACGACGTCGACCCCTCCCGCCTGGCCGCCGTCACCGCCGTGCTCCGCAGCATGCCCGGACCGGGGCAGGCCCTCCGGTCCGTGCCACCACCAGCCTGCCGGACGCGTTGGCCGGAACGCAGATGGTGTTCGCGGCGGTCCGGCCGGGCGGCACCGCGGGCCGGGTGGCGGATGAGAAGGTGGCCCAGGACCTCGGGCTGCTGGGCCAGGAGACCACGGGCGCCGGCGGCATCTCCTACGCCCTGCGCACCATTCCGCACATGCTCGGGCTGGCCCGGCAGATGAGGGAACACAGCCCGGAGGCCTGGCTGATCAACTTCACCAACCCGGCCGGCATGGTCACCGAAGCGCTGGTTCCGGTGCTCGGTTCCAGGGTCATCGGAATCTGCGATTCGGCGGGCGGGCTGGTGCAGCGGGCGGCGCGGGCTGCTGGCGTGGCGCTGCCGGATGGCCGGCTCGACGGCGTGGGCTACTACGGGCTGAACCACCTGGGCTGGCTGTACCGGCTGGAGTCCGGCGGCCGCGACGTCCTGCCTGGCCTGCTCGCTGATCCCCGGGCGCTGCAGTCCTTCGAGGAGGGCCGGCTTTTTCCGCAGCCCTTCCTGGCCGGGCTGGGCGCGCTTCCCAACGAGTACCTCTACTACTATTACCGGCTGGACGACGCGCGGCGGGCGATGCGGGCCATGCCCGTCACGCGCGGGGAGTCCATCCACCTGCAGCAGCAGGAGCTGTATCCGCGGCTGGCTGCCGCCGGCACTGATGCGTACCGGCTGTGGGAAGAGGCGCGCCGCTCGCGCGAGGAGGGCTACCTGGCCGAGGCCCGGGCTAATGGCGAACAGCGGGACGAGGATGACCTGGCCGGCGGCGGCTATGAGCGCGTTGCGCTGGCAGCAATGCGCGCCCTGTCCGGCGCCGGGGACACCCAGCTGATCCTGAACACGCGCAACTCCGTGCCCGCCGCTTCCAACGCCGCTACGGCTGAAGCACCCGCTGCCCGTGCCGCCATTTCCGGGCTGCCGGCGGACGCCGTCGTCGAACTTCCCTGCACGGTGACCCCCGACGGCGCGCTGCCGCTGGCCCAGGCGGAACCGGGGAAAGAGCAGCTGGGGCTGCTCCGCCGGGTCAAGGAGGTGGAACGGCTCACGGTCCTGGCGGCAACGGAGGGCACCCGGGACGCTGCCCTGGCGGCGTTCGCGCGTCATCCCCTGGTTGATTCGCCGGACCTGGCCTCGGATCTGCTCGCCGGGTACGAACACGCCTTTCCTGCGCTGCGGAAATTGTGGGGCGGGGGCGCCGCCTGACACACAACGGCGGGCGTTAAGGGTAGGGAGTAGTGTTTTATCGAACGCCCAATGATCCGGCGCGCACAGTACGAGCCGGCGGCCGGAAGGAGGTCCCGTGGCATTGATCCGCAGGGTCGCTTTACTCTCCCTCCACACCTCCCCCATGGAGCAGCCGGGGTCCGGTGACGCGGGCGGCATGAACGTCTACATCCGCGAACTCGCGTCCGCCCTCGCCGAGGCAGGCGTTGAGGTGGAGATCTTCACCCGAGCCACCTCCGCAGGCCAGCCCGCCGTCGAGCACCCCGATCCCGGTGTCTGCGTGCACAACGTCCTGGCCGGGCCGCCCCGGAAGATTCCCAAGGAGGAACTTCCCGGACTCCTGCACCAGATGGTGGCCGAGATCGAACAGATCCGCCGCCGGCAGCCGCACGGCCGGTATGACGTCATCCACTCCCACTACTGGGTGTCCGGGATCGCCGGCCTGGAGCTGTCCGAGCTGTGGGGCGTTCCGCTGGTCCACACCATGCACACCATGGCCAAGGTGAAGAACCTGCTGCTGGAGTCCGGCGAGCAGCCCGAGCCGCGGCGGCGCGAGCTGGGCGAGCACCGGATTGTGGACGGGGCGGCGCGGCTGATCGCCAACACCAGTTCCGAGGCCGCGGAACTGGTGTCCCACTACGGCGCCACGTACGACCGGATCGACATCGCCCCGCCCGGCGTTGATCTGGGCACCTTCACGCCGGCGTTCCGGGCCCGGTCCCGGGCCAACCGGGGCATCGGTCCCGGCACCTTCCACCTCCTGTTCGCCGGCCGCATCCAGCGGCTGAAGGGCCCCCATGTCCTGGTCAAGGCCGCGGCCTTGCTGCGGCACCGGCGCCCGGACATCGACCTGCGGCTCACCATCCTGGGCTCCCTGAGCGGGAACAAGGAGTTCAACCTGCGCCGGTGGATCTCCGAAGCGGGAATGGACGACGTCGTCACGCAGCTTCCGCCGGTCAAGGCACCGGAGCTTGCTGAATGGTTCCGGGCGGCGGACGTTGTGGTGATGCCGTCCTTCAGCGAATCCTTCGGCCTGGTGGCGCTGGAAGCCCAGGCCTGCGGCACTCCGGTGGTGGCCACCCGGGTGGGCGGGCTCTCCCGGGCAATCTTCCACGGCCGCACCGGGCTGCTCGTTGACGGGCACCATGCCGCGGACTGGGCCGACGCCCTGGAGACCCTCTACGACGATCCCGCCACCCGGGAGGACATGGGGCGGGCCGCCGCCATCCGCGCCCAGAACTCCGGCTGGTCCCGCACCGCCGCCATCACGCTCGAAAGCTACCACGCCGCCGTCGAGCATCACGTGGGGCACCGGCTGGCGCCGGCCGTCCCGGCGTCCTGAGCTACCCCGGCGTCCTCGCGGGCACGGCGTCCTGACGGGCCCGGCGTCCTGAGGGACCTGGCGTCGTAAGGGGCCCGGCGTCCTGAGGGACCCCGGCGCGGCCGGGGCTTGGGCCGGCGTTCCCGGGGTACGTTACCTGTGACGCACAGGAAAGGACGATGATGTCTGGCTTCCCCTCCGACCTTGAAATAGCACGCGCCGCGCGGATCCGGCCGATTCCGGAAATAGCTGCCGCCGCGGGGATCAACGCCGACGCGGTGGAGCTCTACGGCCGGTTCAAAGCGAAGATCGACCCCGCCCGGCTGGACGCCCCGCCGCCGGCCGGGAAGGTGGTGCTGGTTTCGGCCATGTCCCCCACCCCCGCGGGCGAGGGGAAATCCACCACCACTGTCGGCCTCGCCGACTCGTTGGCCCGGGCCGGGCACAAAGTGATGATCGCGCTCCGGGAACCGTCGCTGGGACCCGTCCTGGGCATGAAGGGCGGCGCCACCGGCGGCGGGCTGTCCCAGGTCCTGCCCATGGATGAGATCAACCTGCACTTCACTGGCGACTTCCACGCGATCACGTCGGCCAACAACGCCCTGATGGCGCTGGTGGACAACCACATCTACCAGGGCAACGCCTTGAACATCGATCCCCGGCGGATGACCTTCAAACGGGTCCTGGACATGAACGACCGGGCTTTGCGTGAAGTGGTGATCGGACTCGGCGGGCCCTCCAGGGGGTTCCCCGGCAGGACGGTTTCGACATCACCGTGGCGTCCGAGATCATGGCCGTCTTCTGCCTGGCCTCGGACCTCACCGACCTCCGCGGGCGCCTGGGCAGGATCACGTTCGGCTATACCTACGACCGCGCTCCCGTGACCGTGGCCGACCTCGGCGTGCAGGGGGCACTCACACTGCTCCTGAAGGAAGCCATCAAGCCCAACCTGGTGCAGACCATCGCCGGCACGCCGGCCCTGGTCCACGGTGGTCCGTTTGCCAACATTGCGCACGGCTGCAACTCGCTCATCGCCACCCAGACTGCCCGGCGGCTGGCGGACATCGTGGTGACCGAGGCCGGCTTCGGCGCCGACCTGGGCGCCGAGAAGTTCATGGACATCAAGGCGCGGACCGCTGGTTTGGCACCGTCCGCCGTCGTGGTGGTGGCCACAGTGCGGGCGCTGAAGATGCAGGACGGGATGGCCAAGGACCAGCTGACCCGTTTGGACCTCGCAGCGCTCGAGGCCGGAGTGCCCAACCTGCGCCGGCATCTGCGGAACGTGGAGAAGTTCGGCGTTACTCCCATCGTGGCCATCAACAAATTCGGCCTTGATTCACAGGAGGAGCTGGACTGGCTGCTGGCGTGGTGCGCTGCCGAGGGGGTGCACGCTGCTGTCGCTGATGTGTGGGGGCGCGGCGGTGGCGGGGACGGCGGGGACGAGCTCGCGGCCCTCGTCGCACGCGTGGTGGCGGGGCCGAACAATTTCCGGCACCTGTACCCGCTGGAGCTGTCTGTGGAGGACAAGATCCGGACCATCGTGCAGGAGATCTACGGGGCGGACGGCGTCGACTTTTCCGTGCCGGCCCTGAAGCGGCTGGCCGACATCGAGCGGAACGGCTGGTCCGGGCTGCCGGTGTGCATGGCGAAGACCCAGTACTCCTTCACCGACGACGCCTCCCGGCTCGGCGCCCCGAAGGGTTTCACCATCCACGTGCGTGACCTGCTGCCCAAGACCGGCGCGGGTTTCATTGTGGCGCTCACGGGTGCGGTGATGACCATGCCCGGCCTCCCGGCCGTCCCCGCGGCCCTGCGCATGGACGTGGACGACGCCGGCAACCCGGTCGGCCTCACCTAACCCCGCCTCCCCCGTTGCTCTATCAGTTGTGGTCCCTAAAGCAGGGGTTTGGGGACCACAACTGATAGAGCAACAGGGGGTGTGGATAAGTTCTGCGAGGGTTGGCCGCCCCGGGTAAGAATGTTTCGCATGCGCCCCGTGCAACCGTTACCCGTTCACCTCAGGTCTGCTCCGTTCACTGTCCTCGAGGCGCGTGCGGCGAGCCTGAGCCCAGGGAGGCTCCGCTCATCGGACCTCGCATCCGGTGGACGTCTGCTGTATATGCCGTCGGGTTGGGAGTTTGAGTTGCCTGCCATGGCGCGGGCCCTGTCGGCTGCGACCCCCGGTGCCTGGATTTCCCACCTCACCGCAGCTGTCCTTTTCGGTTTGTGGCTTCCTGCCTGGTTTCAGGACTGCCGTGAGCTGCACCTGAGCAAGCCCAGAGCACTGCCACCAGTGCGCCGTGAGGGCGTGGTGGGCCATACCGTACTTGCTTTCGCGGACGAGGTGGTGTTCTGGGAGGGCACTTGGATTTCCACTCCAGCGCGAACGTGGCTTGACCTGGCCCGGCTTGTTCCGCTTGAGGACCTTGTTGCTGTCGGTGACCAATTGGTTCGCCAGCCGCGGCCCGGATTGGAAGTACGGGCGGAGCCTTGGTCCAGTCTTCCGGAGCTGCAGCGGATGCTGACCCGGCACCCGAAGCTGCAGGGCATCGTCAAGGCACGCGCCGCCGTCCACCTTATTCGCGCTGGCGCGGACTCTGCCCCTGAGACGTTTTTGCGGCTGGCTCTGACGGAGGCGGGACTGCCGGAGCCCGAATTGCAGATGCGTATCGTGCAGGATGACCCCTATTCACCTGCCGCCGATATGGGTTACCGCCGGCAGCGCGTTGCCATACAGTACGACGGCGGCCATCACCTGACACGGGAACAGCAGTCACGCGACAATCGGCGGGATGCATATTTTCACTCAGCCGGGTGGAAGTACTTCAAGTTCAATGCCGACGACCTGGCCCAGAACTTCCGCCGTGCCGTAGGGCAGGTCCGCGCCGCCCTCCGCGAGCCTTAAACAGCGTTGCTCTATCACTCTTGGTCCCCAAACCGGGGTTTTAGGGACCAAAAGTGATAGAGCAACGGAAGGGGTTAGCGCTCCAGGTCGCCGCGGATGAAGGCTTCCACCTTTTCGCGGGCGAGGTCGTCGTTGAACTGCTCCGGCGGCGACTTCATGAAGTAGCTCGAGGCGGAGAGCAGCGGACCGCCGATGCCGCGGTCCAGGCCGATCTTGGCGGCGCGGATGGCGTCGATGATCACGCCGGCGGAGTTGGGCGAGTCCCAGACCTCCAGCTTGTACTCCAGCGAGACGGGGGCGTCACCGAAGTTGCGGCCCTCGAGGCGGACGAAAGCCCACTTGCGGTCGTCGAGCCACTGGACGTAGTCGGACGGTCCGATGTGGACGTCCTTCGCTGCCAGCTCGGCCTCGACGTTGGAGGTGACGGCCTGGGTCTTCGAGATCTTCTTGGACTCCAGGCGGTCGCGTTCCAGCATGTTCTTGAAGTCCATGTTGCCGCCGACGTTCAGCTGGTACGTGCGGTCCAGGGTGACGCCGCGGTCCTCGAACAGCTTGGCCATGACGCGGTGCGTGATGGTGGCACCGATCTGGCTCTTGATGTCGTCACCCACGATCGGCACACCGGCAGCGGTGAACTTGTCAGCCCACTCCTTGGTGCCGGCGATGAAGACGGGCAGGGCGTTGACGAAGGCGACGCCGGCGTCGATGGCAGCCTGGGCGTAGAACTCGGCAGCATCCTGGGAACCGACGGGCAGGTAGCAGACCAGGACGTCAACCTTGGCGTCCTTGAGGGCCTGGACCACGTCCACGGGCTCTTCGGTGGACTCCTCAATGGTCTCGAGGTAGTACTTGCCCAGGCCGTCCAGGGTGTGGCCGCGCTGGACGGTAACGCCGGTGGGCGGCACGTCGGCGATCTTGATGGTGTTGTTTTCGCTGGCCAGGATGGCGTCGGCCAGGTCGTGCCCGACCTTCTTGCCGTCGACGTCGAACGCGGCGACGAATTCAACATCACCCACGTGGTACTGGCCGAACTCAACGTGCATCAGGCCCGGGATGGTGGTGTTGGGGTCGGCATCCTTGTAGTACTGGACGCCCTGGACCAGCGAAGCGGCGCAGTTGCCTACGCCGACGATGGCAACACGGATCGGATGTGAAGACACGGAACTCCTTTGAGGACAAAACGTCAGCCGGCCGGGGTGCGTCGGGGAGGATCGCGACGGCGGCCGGCTGGTACGGCGCCGCGCGGCGCCTTTTCATAGTACCCAACAGCGCGGGACGGGGCATTGTTCCCCCGTCCCGCGCTTCAACAATCAGGAAACCGGCTGCTTCCACAGGTTGATGTCCGATTCGACGGCAAATTCGTCGATCGCTGTCAGCTCCTCGGACGTAAAGTCCAGGTCGTCGATGGCGGCCAGTGAGTCCTCCAGCTGGCGGACGCTGGACGCGCCGATGAGCGCAGACGTGACCGGGGAGCCCTTGGGCTGGTCGCGCAGGATCCAGGCGATGGCCATCTGCGCCAGGGACTGTCCCCGGCCTTCGGCGATGGCGTGGAGCCCGCGGATCCGGTCCAGTTTCTCGTCAGTGATGGCATCCTCCGACAGGAAGCGGGCCTTGGCTGCGCGGGAGTCGGCGGGAATGCCGTTGAGGTACCGGTTGGTCAGCATGCCCTGGGCCAGGGGCGAGAAGGCAATGGACCCGGCGCCCACCTGGTCGAGGACCTCGTACAGGTTGGGCGAACCGTCCTCGGTCCAGCGGTTCAGCATGGAGTAGCTGGGCTGATGGATCAGCAGCGGCGTCCCCAGTTCCTTCAGGATCCGTGCGGCCTCGATGGTCTGCTCCGGCGTGTAGGAGGAGATACCGGCGTAGAGGGCCTTTCCGGAGCGGACGGCGTGGTCCAGGGCCCCCATGGTCTCCTCCATCGGGGTTTCCGGATCGGGCCGGTGGCTGTAGAAGATGTCCACGTAGTCCAGGCCCATCCGCTGCAGGGACTGGTCCAGGCTGGAGATGAGGTATTTGCGGGACCCCCATTCGCCGTAGGGCCCGGGCCACATGTAGTACCCGGCCTTGGTGGAGATGACCAGCTCGTCACGGTAGGGCTTGAAGTCGTCCTGCAGGTGCCGGCCGAAGTTGGTCTCGGCGGAGCCGTCCGGCGGGCCGTAGTTGTTGGCAAGGTCGAAGTGGTTGACGCCGAGGTCGAACGCGCGGCGGAGGATGGCGCGCTGTTCGTCAAAGCGCTTGTCGTCAACGAAGTTGTGCCACAGGCCCAGCGAGATGGCTGGAAGCTTCAGGCCGCTGCGGCCGACGCGTCGGTAGGGCATGGAATCGTAGCGGTCCCCCGCTGCAGAAAAAGTCATACATTCCATCCTGCCAGCTGTGACCCCGGTAACAGGACAACGATGGAAAGTTACGCCGCGGGCTGACAACAGCCGGCCCGCGGCGCCACTTCAGTCCATCACTCAGGACTTCAGGATTGCTGCGCTCCACGGCGCCAGGGCCAGAGCCTCGCCCTCCAGGCCGGTCGCCTCATCCGTGGCCAGCAGGACGGACCCGGCGGCGCCGTCCAGCCGGATCTTGGCGTCGGAGAAGTTGATCAGCACCTCGACGCTGCCGCGGCGGAACCGCAGCCAGCGCTCGTCGTCGTCGAACGCCACATCCGTTTCCGTGAACCCCAGCCCGGCCAGCTCGGTATGCTGGCGCCGCAGGGCGGTCAGCTGCCGGTACAGGTCCAGCAGCCGCGAGTGGTCGCCGGTGGCGGCCTCGTCCCAGTCCAGCCTGGACCGGCGGAAGGTTTCCGGATCCTGGGGATCGGGCACGACGGCGGGATCCCACCCATGCGCTCGAACTCCCTGATGCGCCCTTCCGCGGTGGCCTTGCCGAGCTCGGGTTCCGGGTGCGACGTGAAGAACTGCCACGGCGTGGAGGCACCCCATTCCTCCCCCATGAACAGCATGGGGGTGAACGGCGAGGTGAGCGTGAGCACGGCGGCCACAGCCAGCTGCCCGTAGGACAGCGACTGCGAGAGCCTGTCCCCCGTGGCCCGGTTGCCGATCTGGTCGTGGTTCTGGTTGCAGACCACCAGCGCCGCGGGGTGCACCAGTGCGGTGTTGATGGGCCTGCCGTGGTGCCGGCCGCGGAAGCTGGAGTAGCTGCCGTCGTGCAGGAACCCGTCCTTCAGCACCTTGGCGAGCACGGCCAGGGAGTCGAAGTCGGAGTAGTACCCGGTGGTTTCGCCGCTGACGTTCACGTGGACGGCGTGGTGGAAGTCGTCGCTCCACTGCCCCGCCAGCCCGTAGCCGTTGGCATCCCGCGGGTAGAGCAGGCGCGGGTTGTTCAGGTCCGATTCGGCGATGAGCGTCTTGGGCAGCCCCGTTTCCGCGGCCACGGCATCGCCCAGGGCGCCGAGTTCCTCGAGGAGGTGCACGGCGCGCTCGTCCCGGAAGGCGTGCACGGCGTCCAGTCGGAGCCCGTCCACGTGGTAGTCCCGCAGCCACAGGGCGGCGTTCTCCAAAATGTATTCGCGCACCACGTCCGAGCCGGCACCGTCCAGGTTCAGGGAATCGCCCCAGGTGTTGGCGTCCCCCTGCTTCAGGTAGGGGCCGAACTTGGGCAGGTAGTTGCCGCTGGGTCCGAGGTGGTTGTAGACCACGTCCTGGATGACGCCCAGCCCGGCCGCGTGGGCGGCGTCCACGAACCGCTGGTACGCGGCCGGCCCGCCGTAGCCCTCGTGGACGGAGTACCACTGCACGCCGTCGTAGCCCCAGTTGTGGGTTCCGTTGAACCCGTTGACGGGCAGCAGTTCCACGAAGTCGATGCCCAGCCCGGCCAGGTAGCCCAGCTTTTCCGCCGCGGCGTCCAGGGTCCCGGCAGGCGTGAAGGTGCCCACGTGGAGCTCGTAGATTACCGAGCCTGTCAGGTCCTTGCCGCGCCAGCCGGAGTCCTGCCAGGCGTAGGAGGCGGGATCGATGTCCTGGACAGCTCATGGACGCCCGACGGCAGCCGGCGGGACCGGGGGTCGGGCAGGGGCTTGCTGTCCCCGTCCAGCAGGTAGCCGTAGTCCACCTCGCCCTGGGCGGGGCGCCGGGGGCGGTCCACCACCCTCCGGAGCCGGGCGCCGTCTCCTTTTTCTGCATCGCGTACTCCCGGCCATCGGCCAGCAGGACCACGGACCCGGCCTCCGGCGCCCACACATCGAAGCGTTCGGGACCGTCATTGACGAGGGTCATGCCTTCTCTCCATCCACCGGAACCAGCAAAGCCACGGGGTAGGTACCCAGGACATCCGCCACCAAAACGGGTCCGGGCCCGAAGGCGGTGCCGGTGAGTTCGTCACGCATCGGAGCGCGAAGTTCGACGGCGGTGTCCCGCCAGCCGCCGCCGGCTTCCAGTCCGGCGGGAAGCCGGGTGGCCAGGGTCACCGCTCCGGGCGACGTTTCCGACGTGCCGCGGGAAAACGCCAGCAGATGGCGGGCTGCGGCGCCGGAGGCAGTCACCGGGGTGTAGCCCTGGAACAGTTCCGGCCGGTCCCTGCGCAGGCGGAGTGCCCGCGCGGTGGCCAGGAGCTTGCTGGCTTCCGTCCCGGCGTCCGGCAACGTCCCGCCGTCGATCCTTGCCAGTTCTTCGCGGCGGAGCGCAAAGTCGACGGGCCGCCGGTTGTCCGGGTCCGTCAAGGACCGCTCCCAGAACTCGCTGCCCTGGTAGACGTCCGGCACGCCGGGCATGGTGAGCTGGACGAGTTTTGCCGACAGTGAGTTGGAGGCGGCATAGGCGTCGATCCGCGCCACGAACTCCGCCACGGCCTGGTTGACCCGGGGGTTATCGAACGCCGCGTCCACGGCCGCCTTCACCGCGGACTCAAAGTCCTCGTTGGGCTCCGTCCACGTGGTGGAGTTGCCGGCCTCGCGGGCGGCCTTTTCGGCGTACCCCTGGAGCCGTTCCCGGCTGGCGGGCCAGGCGCCGACGATGGCCTGCCAGAGCAGGTTCTCGTACGGGCCGTCCGGCACCGGCGCCAGCTCGCGCAGGGTGTCCAGCGTGGCGGTCCACTCCTGCGGCAGCTCGGCGATCACGGAGATCCGGGCCCGCGCGTCCTCGCTGCGCTTGGTGTCGTGCGTGGACATGGTGGTCATCGACAGCGGCAGGTCCTGCTGCCGACGGCGCATCCGGTGGTGGAATTCGTCCGGCGTAACCGCGAACTCGGTGGGTTCGGCACCCACCTCGGTCAGGGTTCCCAAACGGGTGTAGCGGTAGAACGCGGTGTCCTCCACGCCCTTGGCCATCACCATGCCGGAGGTCTGCTGGAACCGGACCGCAATCGGGTTTGAGGGGTCCAGCAGCAGCGGCAGGAGGGTTCCCACGGCAACGGCGAGATCCGGCCGGTGTTCGGCCGCGGACTCGCACGCTTCCTTGAGGACCTCGGCGCCGGTGGGCAGGTAGGTGCGGTAGACCGGGAAGGAGGCGATGATCTCCGCGATGGCATCCGCCGCCTGGTCCTGGGCAGGCCGTAGGATTCCGGCACCAGCCGGGCCAGGCGCAGCACCTCGGAACGCAGGATGCCGTCGGCGATCATGCGCTTGGTTCCGCGGATCATCCGGGCATAGTCTGCCGGTTCCGGTGCCCCGCGCAGGTCCGCGTCCAGCCGGTCCAGCGCAGATTGCCCGGCGGGGTCCACAAACACGCGGTCCACGTCAGCCAGGGCGTCGTAGCCGGTGGTGCCTTCGCAGGCGAAGTCGCCGGGCAGGACCTCGCCCGGCTCAAGGATTTTCTCCACCAGGACATAAGCCCCACCGGTCAGGTCCTTGAGCCAGCGGAGGTACCCGGCCGGATCGGCCAGCCCGTCCGGGTGGTCCACCCGGAGTCCGTCCACCAGTCCCTCACGGAACCAGCGGCCCACCTCGGCATGGGCTTCCTCGAAGACCTTGGGGTCCTCGACCCGGATGCCCGCCAGGGTGGTGACGGCGAAGAAGCGGCGGTAGTTGAGCTCGGCATCCGCGCGGCGCCAGCCCATCAGCTCGTAGTGCTGCCGGCTGTGGACCTCCTGCGGGGAGTCGCCCTCCGTGTAGGTGCCCGGAGCAAGCGGGAAGCGGTGGTCGTAGTAGCGGAGCTCGCCGTCCACCACTTCCAGCTCGTCCAGGTCCTCATCAGAACCGAGCATGGGCAGCCGGATCTTGCCGCCGCCGAGGTCCCAGTCGACGTCGAACGCTTCCGCGTACGGTGAGCCGCGGCCCTCCCGGAGCAGCGACCACCACCAGGGGTTCTGCGGCGGTGAGGCAACCCCCACGTGGTTGGGCACGATGTCCACCAGGACGCCCATGCCGTGCTCGCGGGCCGCCGTGGACAGTGCCAGCAGTCCCTCCGGGCCGCCGCGGGCGGGGTCGACGGCGGACGGGTCGGTCACGTCGTAGCCGTGGTCCGAGCCCTGCTCCGCGGTGAGGATGGGTGAAAGGTACACCCAGTCCACACCCAGCGATTTCAGGTACGGAACCTGCTCGGCGGCATCAAACAGCGTGAAACTGCTGCGGATCTGCAGCCGGTACGTGGATGCGGGGGCCCTCACTTTGTCGCAGCCTTCCGCTCCCCCACCTTGGTGGTCTTTCCGGGTTCCGCCACGGCGGGGGTGCTGATGGTTTCCGTCTCGCTGCTGGACGTCTGGGTCAGCGCGGCCAGGGATGCGGCTACGGAGTGGTCCGGCTCGACTTCCTCAACGGTGTGGGCGCGCAGGACAACCAGGGACTTGGCTTCAACCGGCAGCGGCTGCCCGGCCGGAACCGGTTCAGTGTCGGCGTTCTGCCCGGCAGTGTCAATGATGATGTCCCAGGCCGGCGCGTACTCGTCGGACGGCAGCGTGAACTTAACAGTGTCATCGTGGGCGTTGAAGAACAGCAGGAAGCTCACGTCGGTGATCCTGCGTCCACGGGTGTCCTTGCCCTGGATGCCGTCCCCGTTCAGGAAGACGCCCACGGAGCGGCCGAACCCGCTGTCCCAGGCCTCGGGTTTCATCGTTTCGCCGGAGGGGTCCAGCCATACGATGTCCGGCAGCCGTTCGCCTTCTCCCCGCAGGACGGGCCGTCCGTCGAAGAACCGGCTGCGGCGGAAGGTGGGATGCTTGGCGCGGAGCGCGTTCACTGCGGCAGTGAACTCGATCAGCGGCTGGTCGATGCTGTCCCAGTTGATCCAGGTCAGCTCGGAGTCCTGGCAGTAGCCGTTGTTGTTGCCCTTCTGGGTGCGGCCCAGCTCGTCACCGTGCAGGAGCATGGGCACGCCCTGGGACAGGAGCAGCGAGGCGATGAAGTTCCGTTGCTGGCGCGCACGCAGCGCCAGCACCTTCGGATCGTCCGTGGGACCTTCGGCACCGCAGTTCCAGGACCGGTTGTGGGACTCGCCGTCGTTGTTGCCCTCGCCGTTGGCCTCGTTGTGCTTCTCGTTGTAGGACACCAGGTCCGCGAGCGTGAAGCCGTCGTGGGCCGTGACGAAGTTAATGGAGGCGACAGGGCGGCGGCCGGAGTGCTCGTAGAGGTCCGCCGACCCGGTGATGCGGGAGGCGAACTCGCCAAGCGTGGCGGGCTCGCCGCGCCAGAAGTCGCGGACGGTGTCGCGGTACTTCCCGTTCCATTCAGTCCACTGTGGCGGGAAGTTGCCCACCTGGTAGCCGCCGGGTCCAACGTCCCAGGGCTCGGCGATGAGCTTGACCTGGGAAACTACCGGGTCCTGCTGGATGAGTTCGAAGAAGGTGGACAGCTTGTCCACGTCATAGAATTCGCGGGCCAGGGTGGAAGCGAGGTCGAAGCGGAAGCCGTCAACGTGCATCTCGGTGACCCAGTAGCGCAGCGAGTCCATGATCAGCTGCAGGGAGTGCGGGTGCCGGACGTTCAGCGAGTTGCCGGTTCCGGTGTAGTCCATGTAGTGCTTTTCGTCGCCCTCCATCAACCGGTAGTAGGCGGCGTTGTCGATGCCCTTGAAGGACAGCGCGGGGCCCAGGTGGTTGCCTTCGGCGGTGTGGTTGTAGACCACGTCAAGGATGACTTCGATGCCCGCCTTGTGCAGCGAGCGGACCATGGCCTTGAAGTCCTGGACCTGCATGCCGGTATCGCCGGTGGAGCTGTAGGTGTTCTGGGGCGCGAAGAAGCCGATGGTGTTGTAGCCCCAGTAGTTGTTCAGGCCCTTGTCCTCAAGGGTGCCGTCATTGACGAACTGGTGGACCGGCATGAGCTCGATGGCGGTCACGCCGAGCTTCTGCAGGTGGGAGATGACGGCGGGATGCGCCACGCCGGCGTAGGTTCCGCGCTGTTCCTCGGGCACGTCCGGGTGCAGCTGGGTGAGGCCCTTGACATGGGCCTCGTAGATGACGGACTGGTGGTAGGGGATGCGCAGCTGCTGGTCGCCCTCCCAGTCGAAGAACGGGTTGATGACGACGCCCATCATCATGTGCTTGGCGGAATCCGCGTTATTGATGGAGTCAGGCTCGCCCAGGTTGTATGTGAACAGCGCCGGGTCCCAGTCGATCTGGCCGTGGATGGCCTTGGCGTAGGGGTCCAGCAGGAGCTTGTTCGGGTTGAACCGGTTGCCCGAGGCGGGGTCGTAGGTTCCGTGCACGCGGTAGCCGTACTTCTGGCCGGGCTGGACCTGCGGGATGTAGCAGTGCCAGACGTAGCCGTCCACTTCGTCCAGCGTGATGCGGGTTTCCTTGCCGTCGTCGTCGAAGAGGCACAGTTCCACTTTTTCTGCTCGTTCGCTGAACAGGGCGAAGTTGGTGCCGGTGCCGTTGTAGGTGGCGCCAAGCGGATAAGCCGATCCAGGCCAGACTTCCATAATGCTCCTCATCGTAGGTCGGCAGCGGTACCAACCGCCCCCAGCTGCCGGTGCGAACTATGCCTACCGTAGCGGGTGGCTGTGACTTTTACGTTTCGGGCCACCCGGATTGCTAAGCATGCTGACTTTACCCCAGACGCCGGGAATCGCGCTGGCGATTACGCCAGCAGTGATCGGGCCTCCCGAGTTGGCGTCCGACGCCGCCCTCCCTGCTTTGCCGTGCAGGGCGGCTCCCAGCGCGGCAAGGGCAGCCCACCGGCCGTCACCGTCAACGGCGAGTTCGTTCAAATGTTCGACGCCGGGACCCGCCTGGGCGAGCAGCGCACCGATGACGCCGGCGAGGACGTCGCCGCTGCCGGCGGTGGCGAGCCAGGGTGTGCCGTCCGCCTGGCTGTAGGCGTCGCCGGAGGGTGCGGCCACCAGGGTGGAGGCGCCTTTGAGCAGGACGGTGGCGCCGGTGCGGGCGGCTGCGTTCCGGGCGGCTTCCAGTGTTGCCGCTTCGATGGCGGCGCGGTCTTCGGTTCCGCCAAGGCGCTGCAGCAGCGTGGCGAGCTCGCCGGCGTGCGGGGTGAGGACCACGTGCGGGGCGAGCCGGTCCGGAAGGGCCGGCAGGGCGCCGGCGTCGGCCACGGTGGGGAGTCCGGAGTCAAGGGCATCCCGGGCCCGCGCCAGCTGATCGTGGTCGTCGGGGCCCAGCCCGGAACCGACCAGCCACGCCTGCACCCGGTTCTCGGCCACCGAGCCGGTGCTGCACACCACTTCAGGGCAGGCCTGGCGCACCAGGTCCGCCACCTCGGGCGGGCCCAGGTACCGCACCATCCCCACGCCCGCGGCAAGCGCGCCACGGCAGGCCAGCACGGCGGCTCCGGGGTAGGTCGCGGATCCCGCCACGACACCCAGGACGCCGCGCGAGTATTTGTGGGCCCGCCGGGCGGGGCGGGGCAGGAGTCCGGCGATGTCCGCCGCTTCCAGCCGGCGCACGGAGGGGCGGGGAAAGTTGTCTTCGATGCCGATGGGCACCACGTGGAGCCGGCCGGCATAGTCCGCCCCGGGGTCGGCCAGCAGCCCGGTCTTGGCGGCTCCGAACGTGACGGTCAGGTCGGCCGTCAGCACGGGTTCCACAGCCGCGCCGGTATCGGCGTCCACGCCGCTGGGCAGGTCGCAGGCCACCACGAATCCGTGCCCGGCCTGCCGGCGTGCCTCCACAAGGGCCTTTACCAGGCCGGCAGCACTCCCCCCGCAGCCCGCCTTTGGCGCCCGTTCCCAGGATGGCGTCAATCACGACGTCGGCACGTGCGGTTTCCGCCGCCAGTTCGCCGGGTGCCGCGCCGGCGAGGTCATGGGTACGTCCGCCGGCGCGTTCAAAGGCGGCCAGGGCCTGCGGGTGTCCGGCCCCTGACGTGAGGACCGCCGTCGTACGCATCCCTCGGGCCGCGAGGAAGGCGGCGGCGTACAGCCCGTCACCGCCGTTGTTGCCCTTGCCGGCGAGCACCACCAGGCGCGCGCCGTAAATGCGGCGGCCGCGGGCACGGAGTTCGGTGATGATGGCGTTGGCAAGCCCGTGGGCGGCGCGCTGCATCAGGACGTCGCCCAGCCCGGCCGCCAGGAGGGGTTCCTCGGCGGCCCGGACCTGCGTTCCGGTGAAGGCGCTGATCATCCGGTCACCTGGGGCCGGGCGCGGGGCAGGATCAGCCCTCGGCCAGGACAGTGGCGGTGGCTATCCCGCCGTCGTGGCTGATGGAGAGGTGCCAGCGCTTGACGCCCTTGGCCTCGGCGACGGCCAGCACGGTGCCCTTGACCTGGACGGTGGGCCCGTTGTGGTCCAGGCCGATCCAGCAGTCCTGCCAGTTCATGCCGGCGGGCGCACCCAGGACCTTGGCCACGGCTTCCTTGGCGGCGAACCGGGCGGCCAGGGACCGGATGTTCAGTTCCCGCTCCGCGGGGACGAACAATCGGTCCCGGAGTGCCGGTGTGCGCTCCAGCTGGCGGCCGAACCGCTCGATGTCAACGACGTCTACCCCAATGCCTACGATCATGGCACTACTCTACGGTGACGCTCTTGGCCAGGTTGCGAGGCTGGTCCACGTCGTAGCCCTTGGCCGCGGCGAGTTCCGCGGCGAAGATCTGCAGCGGGACGGTGGTCAGCAGCGGCATCAGCAGGGTGGGCGTCTCCGGAACGTAGAAGACGTGCTCGGCGTAGGCCTTGACTGCCTCGTCGCCTTCCTCGGCGATGACCAGGGTGCGGGCGCCGCGGGCGCGGACTTCCTGGATGTTGGAGACCACCTTGGCGTGCAGCGAGTCGCGGCCGCGCGGGGACGGGACCACCACGAACACCGGCTGGCCCTCGTCGATCAGGGCGATGGGGCCGTGCTTGAGCTCGCCGGCGGCGAAGCCCTCGGCGTGGATGTAGGCGATTTCCTTCAGCTTCAACGCACCCTCGAGCGCCACCGGGTAGCCCACGTGCCGGCCGAGGAACAGCACGGACTTCTCGTTGGCCATGCTCCGGCAAGTTCACGCAGGGGTCCGGCGTTGTCCAGGATCTTCTGGATCTTCGCGGGGATCTTGTTCAGGTCTGCGAGGACGTCCTTGATCTGGCCCGAGAAGATGTTGCCGCGCAGCTGGGCCAGGTACAGGCCCAGCAGGTACGCGGCCGTGATCTGGGCCAGGAACGCCTTGGTGGAGGCGACGGCGATCTCCGGGCCGGCGTGCGTGTACAGCACGGCGTCGGACTCGCGCGGGATGGTGGAGCCGTTGGTGTTGCAGATGGAAATGGTCTTCGCACCCTGTTCCCGGGCGTAGCGGACGGCCATCAGCGTGTCCATGGTCTCGCCGGACTGGCTGATGGACACCACCAGGGTGTTCTCGTCCAGGATCGGGTCGCGGTAGCGGAACTCATGCGCCAGCTCCACCTCGGTGGGGATCCGGCACCAGTTCTCGATCGCGTACTTCGCCACCGTGCCCGCATACGCGGCGGTGCCGCAGGCCAGCACGATGATCTTGTTGACCTGCTTCAGGCGTTCAACATCGATCCGCAGCTCGTCAAGGGTCAGCTTGCCGTTGATGTCCGAGCGGCCCAGCAGGGTCTGCGCCACGGCGTCGGGCTGGTCATGGATTTCCTTCTCCATGAACGAGCTGAAACCGCCCTTTTCAGCAGAGGCCGGGTCCCAGTCCACGTGGTATTCCTTGCCCGCGGCCGGGTTGCCGTAAAAGTCCGTGATCTCCACCGTGTCCGCGGTGATCGTGACAATCTGGTCCTGGCCCAGCTCCACCGCGCGGCGGGTGTAGTCGATGAACCCGGACACGTCCGAGCCCAGGAAGTTCTCGCCCTCGCCCAGGCCGACCACCAGCGGTGAGTTGCGGCGCGCGGCCACCACCACGTCGGGCTGGTCAGCGTGCACGGCCAGGAGGGTGAAGGCCCCCTCAAGGCGCTGGCAGGCGAGCTCCATGGCCCGGGTCAGGCCGCCGTCGGACGTATTACCGCCCAGCTTGTTGCGGAAGATGTCCCCCAGCAGCGCGGCCGCCACCTCGGTGTCGGTCTCGGAGAGGAACTCCACACCCTTGTCCAGCAGCTCGAGCTTGAGCTCGGCGAAGTTCTCGATGATGCCGTTGTGGATCACGGCGAGCTTGCCGCCGTCGGCCAGGTGCGGGTGCGCGTTCCGGTCGGTCGGGCCGCCGTGCGTGGCCCAGCGGGTGTGGCCGATCCCGGTCACGGTCTCCGGCAGCGGCCGGGCCTCCAGCTCCGCGATCAGGTTGCTCAGCTTCCCGGACTTCTTCCGGAACTCGATGCTGCCCTGGGACACCACCGCCACCCCGGCGGAGTCGTAGCCCCGGTACTCCAGGCGGCGCAGCCCCTCCAGGACAACATCCAACGCGCTGTGACCGGCAATTACGCCGTCAACCCGACGGCCCACATATCCCACGATTCCACACATACGCTAAAGACTATCGGCTGGGAGCCGTAGCTTTAAAACGCGAGGCCAGGCCGCCAAGGACTCCTATGTTGCGGGCGGGCGGCGCTCCGTACATGTGCCTGCATTTCGCTATGTGCCGGGGGCGGGGCAGAATCACTAGCGTGACTTTGCAACGCAACGAGGCGAATGGAGAGGGTGTCTCCCCGTTCGTGGAGCTGGACCGGCAGACCTGGTCCAGGCTGGCAGCCCAGATGGAACAGCCTCTTAACGAGGAGGATATTGTCCGCCTGCGCGGCCTCGGCGATCCCCTGGACATGACCGAGATCCGCGAGGTCTACCTGCCCCTGTCCCGGCTGCTGCACCTGTATGTGGAGGCGGCGGGGCAATTGCACGCGGCCACCACCACGTTCCTGGGCGAGCAGACCCAGCGGACCCCGTTTGTGATCGGTGTGGCGGGGTCGGTGGCGGTAGGCAAGTCCACTATTGCCCGTGTGCTGCGGGAGATGCTGCGCCGCTGGCCCGGCACCCCCAACGTTGAGCTGATCACCACGGACGGGTTCCTGTATCCGCTGGCCGAGCTGAAGCGCCGGCAGCTGCTGGACCGGAAGGGCTTCCCGGAGTCCTATGACCGGCGCGCGCTGCTGCGGTTCGTGAGCGAGATCAAGGGCGGGGCCGAGGAGGTCCGGGCGCCCTGGTACTCGCACGTCACGTACGACATTGTGCCGGACAAGGAAGTGGTGGTCCGCCGGCCGGATGTGCTGATCGTGGAGGGCCTGAACGTGCTGGCCCCGGCGCGGCCGCGGCATGACGGCCGGCAGGGCCTGGCGCTGAGTGACTTCTTTGACTTCTCCATCTATGTGGATGCCAAGACGTCCCACATCGAGGAATGGTACGTGGACCGGTTCCGGAAGCTGCGGAGCACCGCGTTCGCGCAGCCGGAATCCTACTTCCACCGGTACGCCAGCCTGTCCGACGACGAGGCGGAGAGCACGGCCCGGGACATCTGGAAGCGGATCAACGAGCCCAACCTGGAGGAGAACGTCCTTCCCACCCGAGGCCGGGCGCAGCTGGTGCTCACCAAAGAGGCCGACCATACGGTCCGCCGCATGCTGCTCCGGAAGGTGTAGCACAGGTGTGCCACGACTGCTCCGCACCGGTGTCGAGCCGGCGGAGCTTTGCCCGCTTCCTCGCAGCGGGGGCCGGGCTGACTGTCCTGGCAGCCTGCTCGCCGGAGGCACCCAAGGCGGCGGCGCCGTCGTCGACTGCTCCTTCCGCCTCCTCCTCCCCTGTGTCACCTTCGCCGGTGGCCGCCACCGCAGCGCCCATTACGACGGCGGAGGCCGCCACGGTGCCTCCCGCGCCATCGCCCTCGGCAGCGTTGCCGCGGCAGTTCTCGCTGACGGACCCGGCGAGCCCGTGGCTGATCGTGAACAAGTACCGTCCGCTGGTCCCTGCAGACTATGCGCCGGCTGATCTGGTGAGCCCCGCCGTCGCGATGACCGCGTCCGGTGAGGCGTCGCTGCTGAACAGTACGACGGCGGCCGCCGCCGAGGCGATGTTCGCGGCTGCCGCGCGGGACGGCGTGGCCATGGTGCTGGCGAGCGGCTATCGGTCGTACGCCACGCAGGTGGCCACGTACAACAGCTATGTGGCGGCGCGGGGCCAGGCGGACGCCGACACCGCCAGCGCGCGCCCGGGCTATTCGGAGCACCAGACGGGGTGGGCGTTCGACATTGCGGACGGCACCGGGGCCTGCGGGTTCCAGCCTTGCTTCGCGGACCAGCCCGCGGCCGTGTGGGCCAAGGCGAACGGGCACCGGTTCGGGTTCGTGGTGCGCTACCCGTGGATGTTCCACCCCATCACGGGGTACTACTACGAGCCGTGGCACCTGCGGTACATCGGCGTCGAGGCGGCCACTGATATGGCTTCCAAGGGCATCTTCACGGTGGAGGAGTACTTCGGCGTGGAGGCGGCGCCGGGGTACCTGTAAGTCCATGCACTAGCGTGGAAGCCATGCTGACTGGATTCAAGAATTTCATCATGAAGGGCAACGTGGTTGACCTTGCCGTCGCCGTTGTCATCGGCACCGCCTTCGGGTCGGTTGTGACGGCGCTGGTGAACAAGGTGCTGATGCCCTTTGTCGCCGCGGTGGTCGGTTCGCCGAACTTTGACAGCTTCGCAAGGGTTGACCTCAACGGCAACGCCATCGAGTTCGGCGTCCTGCTGACGGCCATCGTCAATTTCCTGCTGATCTCGGCCGCCATCTACTTCGTGGTGGTCATGCCGATGAACCTGATGATCGAGCGCCGCAACCGGCGGCTGGGGATCGGCCAGGACGTGAAGAAGGAGTCGGCGGAGGACCCGCAGATTGCCCTGCTGACCGAGATCCGTGATGCGCTGAAGAGCCGGGCCTCCTGAGCTGCCAAACAAAAGTGGCCCGTCTCCTTGCGGAGGCGGGCCACGTTTTGTTTGCTGCCGTTTACTCGCTGACGAGTTCCAGCGCCAGTTCGGTGCGGACAACCTGGGCCAGGTGCTCGGCGATGGACTGGGCGGTTTCCTCGTCGCCGGCTTCCACCATGACGCGGACCACGGGCTCGGTGCCGGAGGGGCGGAGCAGGACGCGGCCGGTGTCGCCGAGGGTGGCCTCCGCGGTGGCGACGGCCTGCGCGAGGACCTCGCTGCTGCCTACGCGGGTGCGGTCCACGCCCCTGACATTGATGAGGACCTGCGGAAGCTTGGTCATCACGGTGGCCAGCTCCTTGAGCGGCTTTTTGGTCAGGGCAACTTGGGCGGCCAGCTGCAGGCCGGTGAGGAGTCCGTCGCCGGTGGTGGCGTAGTCGGAGAAGATGACGTGGCCGGACTGTTCGCCGCCGAGGTTGAAGCCACCCTCGCGCATGCCTTCGAGGACGTAGCGGTCCCCCACAGCCGTTTCGCGGATGCGGATGCCGGCCTCCCGCAGTGCAATTTTGAGACCTAGGTTGCTCATGACGGTGGCCACCAGGACGTCGTCCTTCAGCTTGCCTGAGTCTTTCAACGCGACGGCGAGGATGGCCATAATCTGGTCGCCGTCCACCTCGTTGCCCTCATGGTCCACGGCGAGGCAGCGGTCGGCGTCGCCGTCGTGGGCGATGCCGAGGTCGGCGCCGTGCTTCACTACGGCTTCCTTGAGCGGGCCGAGGTGGGTGGAGCCGACGCCGTCGTTGATGTTCAGCCCGTCCGGCTCCGCGCCGATGACGATGACGTTGGCGCCGGCGTCCTTGAAGACCTGCGGGGAGCAGCCGCTGGCGGCGCCGTGAGCGCAGTCCAGGACCACGGTGAGTCCGTTGAGGTTGTGCGGCAGCGTGCCCAGGAGGTGGACGATGTAGCGGTCCTCGGCGTCGGAGAAGCGCTGGATGCGTCCCACGTCGGCGCCGGTGGGACGGACGGCCTCGTTGGCCATCTGCGCCTCGATGGCGTCCTCCACGTCGTCGGGGAGTTTCTGGCCGCCGCGGGCGAAGAACTTGATGCCGTTGTCCGGTGCGGGGTTGTGCGAAGCGGAGATCATGACGCCGAAGTCGGCATTCAGGTCCGCCACCAGATAGGCCGCAGCCGGGGTGGGGAGGACCCCGGCGTCATAGACGTCGACGCCGGAGCTGGAGAGGCCGGCCTCCACCGCTGCGGCGATGAATTCTCCGCTGGCACGGGGGTCACGGGCCACCACGGCCCGGGGCCGGGAGCCGTTGGAGTTGCGGTCATGGCCGAGCACGACCGCGGCCGCCTGGGCCAGCTGCATGGCCAGCTCTGCTGTCAGCAGGCCGTTGGCCAGCCCCCGGACACCGTCAGTTCCAAATAATCTAGACACCGGTCAAGTCTAGAGGATGGGGGTGCCGGGGCTGCATCTGAAGCCTCGTCCGCACGAACTGAGCTTATCTTGAGCGTGGTCTGAGGGTTTCCGGATATGCTCACGCCAGCAAAAGCTGATTCATGACTAATTTGGGGGTTTCATGCCAGCTTCCGGCAGGCAATTAGCAAGCCTTACGGGGCTCCGTTTCTTTGCAGCCTTGGCGGTAGTCATGTATCACTTACATCTGTACTTCACGCCAATTGCCGAGAACTTGAATCTCTTCGCCTACGGCTACACAGGTGTCAGCTTCTTTTTTTATTCTCTCAGGTTTTGTGCTTTCTTGGTCTCACCGGGACGACGCTTCCCCGGGTACCTTCTACTGGCATCGGATAGCCCGAATCTGGCCTCTTCACCTGCTAACAACAGTTCTAGCTGTTTTCACTCCGACTCTTCCAAGATCTTCGGCACATGAATGGTGGACCGCCGCCTTTGTTCTGTCGTTGACTCAGGCGTGGGTTCCGGCCAGTCCCTTCTTGAACGCCTTCAATGGCGTTTCGTGGTCTTTGTCTTGCGAGGCGTTTTTCTACCTGGTGTTTCCGCTGTTGCACAAGCGGCTTGCAACCTCCGGTCTGGCCGCCCGAACAATCATCGTCGTCCCAACAGCGATGCTCCTACTAGCAATAAGCCTGACGTCCGTTTCATCAATGACTACGGCAGACTATCTTCTAGGAACTGCGCCACTGTACCGGCTTGGCGAATTCGTACTCGGGATATCTCTCGCCAGACTCATTAAGACTGGCTGTCATCTCCCTTTCGGCTCCCTGCAAGCAGCGATCCTTGTAGGCATCTCGCACGTCGGACTCCTTGTTTGGACTGGCCTCAACGGGCCTGTAGGGGTCCTGTTTGCCAACCTAATCATGGTCCCGGGTTTCCTTGCACTCATCTACGCTTGCACAAAGGCTGACCTCGCGGGTAGGTCCGGACTCCTTGGTTCCCAAGTATTGGTCCGGCTCGGTCAATGGTCCTATGCCCTATATCTAATCCATGAACTTGTGATCAGAGTCGCACGACCCTATGCCGATTTCACGGGTGAAGCAACTGTCCTCGCTGCTTTTGTCATCCTCATGTCTATTTCCTTGTCAGGACTGCTCCACGAGTTCGTAGAGAAGCCAGCCGAACGATGGCTGCGGCGACTTCGCCAAACATACACATGGCGGCGACAAGTACTACACCCGTAAACAGCGACACTTACTACCTTTCGAGTGGCCCCAGATACAGGACTACTTGGATTCTGTCCTCGAGTACCTGTCTTTGCTGGAAAGCCTCGCCATGCCTATTTCGCCACCCCTACGATCCATGCATGACACCTAGCTATGGGGGCTTGGCGCTCGAAATTGTAGTACCGGTCTACAACGAAGAAGCGGTACTCGAAAGAAGCATCACAAGGCTCGCCGAATATCTCACGCACGAAATGCCGTCGACGTGGAGAATCACCATCGCCGATAATGCAAGCACCGATCGGACTCCGGTGATTGCCGCTCGACTTAGCGAGCACATGCCGAACGTCAATTACCGCCGGCTTGAGGTCAAGGGCCGCGGGCTCGCCCTGAGAGATGCGTGGGGCGCTTCGGAGGCAAAAGTCCTGGCCTACCTGGACGTTGACCTGTCCACGGATCTGGCTGCCCTGCCGCCGTTGGTTGCACCTTTGCTTTCGGGGCATTCCGACATTTCCATTGGCACCCGGCTAGGCCAGAACTCGAGGGTAAGCCGCGGTCCAAAGCGCGAGTTCATCTCACGGTCCTACAATTTCCTGCTCCGCCGGACCATGCAGGTGCGTTTTTCCGACGCCCAGTGCGGCTTCAAAGCAATTCGGGCGGACGTAGCCAAACGGCTTCTCCCGCACGTGGAGGACGATGGCTGGTTTTTCGACACGGAGCTCCTGATTATCGCCGAACGGTCCGGACTCCGAATTCATGAAATTCCCGTGGATTGGATTGATGACCCCGATAGCCGGGTCAATATCAAACAAACCGCAATTGATGACCTGCGCGGCATGGTCCGGGTGGCCGGATCTTTAGTAAAAGGCGTGATCCCGGTCCAGGCCATTTATGCCGAACTCGGACGGCGGCCAATAGTGCCCGTCGACCGGCCGAGCTTCTTCGGGCAGGTTCTGCGCTTTGGCGTGGTGGGGGTCTTCTCCACATTGGCCTTCGCGCTGCTGTACCTGGTACTTCAGGGGCCCTTCGGAGCCCAGGAGGCCAACTTCCTCGCACTGCTCATGACTGCTGTTGGCAATACTGCCGCCAACCGGCGGTTCACCTTTGGCATCAGCGGCCCGGAGAAACTTTTCACCCAGCAGTTCCAGGGACTCATAGTATTCATGCTGGCGTGGTGCATTACGTCTTCTTCGTTGGTGGTCCTGCACGCTGCCAACCCCGACGCCGCGCCAAACATGGAACTGCTGACGCTGACAGCTGCCAACATCCTCGCCACGTTGATGAGGTTCATTCTCCTGCGCCTCTGGGTCTTCCGGGTACGGCGTAGTGGTGAGCGGGCTGCGGTTCGCGCGCTGCGCCCCGCTGGGGAGTCTGTGCGGTGAGTGTTGCCGAGGCTAGCCGGGCGGCGGCTCCTGCCCACCAGCCCTCTGCCGGCCGGGCAGTTCCTTGGGAAAAGATCGGTTTAGCCGTCCTGCTCACAGCAACAGCAGCATCATTCCTGGTGGGGCTGGACCGCAACGGCTGGGCAAACCCCTACTACTCAGCCGCCGCACAGGCCGGATCACAGGACTGGAAAGCGTTCTTCTACGGCTCCCTCGACGCCGGAAACCTCATCACAGTCGACAAGCCGCCACTGAGCATCTGGATCATGTCCCTCTCAGTCCGGCTTTTCGGGTTGAACTCCTGGGCCATCCTCGTTCCCCAAGCCCTCATGGGCGTGGCCACCACCTGGCTGATCTACAAAATCATCCGGCGCAGCCACCCCGCCGCGCCGGCACTCCTCGGCGGACTCATCTACGCAACCACTCCCGTCGTAGTCCTCATGTCCCGCTACAACAACCCCGAACCGCTCATGGGGCTGCTGACCGTCACCGCCGTCTACTTCGTCGTCCGGGCCATCGAAGACAACCGCTGGACCTGGTACCTGCTCAGCGGCACCGCCCTCGGCCTAGCCTTCATGGCCAAACAAATCCAAGCCTTCATCCCCATCCCAGCCCTCATCCTCGCCGTCCTGCTCCTGGGCGCAGGGACACTGGCATCCAGGCTCCTTCGCCTCCTGGGCTCACTCACCGCCCTCATCATCAGCGGCGGCTGGTGGATGGCAATCGTCGAACTCACCCCACCGGCAAACCGCCCCTACATCGGCGGATCAGCAACAAACAGCATCCTCGAACTCACCCTCGACTACAACGGACTCGCCCGGTTCCTGCGTTTCACGGCTGACCCGCAAACTGGAAAGGCAACTGCAATACAGGACCCTGCCGTTGACTATGACGGGGGCTTCGGCAGGCTGTTCAACGCGAACTTCGCACCCGAAGGCGCTTGGCTTCTTTTCACGGGGTTGCTGTGCTCACTTGCGCTTATATCACTTGCTGGCAGATCAGCACAAACGCGAAAAGCCAACGCATTACTGGTCGTGGGCGTCACCTGGCTCCTCACCGCCTATGCAGTTCTCAGCTTCATGGGGACGATGACGCACACGTACTACGTCTTCTCGCTGGCAGCACCCATTGCCGCCGTCGTGGCTATGGGGATTCACCTGCTGTGGTCGGAGAGGCAGCGGCTTGTCCCGAGATTAATTGGTGCCATTCTGATCGCCGGAACCATATACGTAGCCGCCAGGATCTTTCAATACAGCAACGCTTGGGGTGTTTGGCCTTTAGTAACGACATGTGTGGGCGCATTGGCGGTGGTTGGCTGGATGCTGGCCAGAACACGACAACAAAGCGTCGCTACTCTGGCCCTGGTGTCCTTTGCTTTGATGCTGGGCCCCTTGGGCGCAGATGCAGTCACGCTGTCCATGAATCACGCGGGCACGAATCCACTGTCCGGCCCGGTTGGGAACAATCCACAAACGCTGTCTGCGCACTTGACTGCGGCCAGACAGGGTGATCCGCCGCTGGCCAGACACCTGGGTTTCGGCGTAGAACCTTCTCCGGTCGTTACGTCACTTCTTCAGGATACGTCTGCGGCGACATGGGCAGCAGCAACCTATACAGCCCAAAACGCCGCTCAATACCAGCTTGCGTCTGGCCGACCAGTCATTGCGCTGGGAGGTTGGCTGGGCGACGACCCGGCACCTAGTCTGGAGCAGTTCAAAGCCCTTGTACATAAGAACCGCATTGCCTACTTCATTTGGCAACAGCCGGTCGTAGACGGTGTACCGCTGGGCGACAATACTCGTGCGATCACGGTCTGGGTCCACGAAAACTTCGAGGGGGAGATGGTGGATGGGGTCAGGATCTACAACCTTAGGAAGTAGCAAGGCAGAAGCACTGAATCACGGTGCAACAATGAGTATTTCACGCTGGGAGAAATGGTGTCTGGCGGGGATTCTGTCGACTGCTGCCATGTTCTACACATGGGCTCTCGATGCCAACGGCTGGGCAAATGCTTACTATTCAGCCGCGGTGCAGTCAGGGCTTCAAGATCCGGCTGCCTTCTTCTTCGGATCCGCCGATGCAGGAAATTCAATCACCGTCGATAAACCGCCTCTTAGTCTTTGGCTCATGGGGCTATCCGTCCGACTATTTGGGTTGAGCACCTGGAGTGTCCTGCTTCCTCAAGCAGCAGCCACGTTGGTGGGCGCTTTCCTTACTTACCTTTTGTCTAGACGCTACCTACCGGCTCCTATTGCGTTATTTTCCACCGCACTGTTTGCCTTTACGCCGATCACCGTCCTACTGGCTCGCTATAACAACCCAGACCCACTAATGGTGCTTCTGATGCTCGCGGCACTTCTAGCTGGAATTAAGGCTACCGAATCGGGTAAGGCGCGCTTTCTATACCTTGCGGCAGTGTTTCTATCCCTCGGATTTCTGACTAAACAACTGCAAGCCTTTCTTATTCTCCCTTCACTCATCGCGTCGTTCTGCATTTTCTCGCTCGTAACATGGCGTCGGCGACTCATGACTCTAGGTGCTGCCGGGATGCTCCTCACGTTGGGTTCACTTGCATGGCCATTGATAATTGACGCAATAAAGCCGAACTCACGCCCTTATGTCGGCGGGTCCTCCACCAACAGCATGCTAGAGCTCACATTGGGATATAACGGTCTCGATCGAGTACTTAAGAGGGAGAATGACCCGTGGACGGCACTGCTCCCTGAAGGCATGAGGAGTGTCGAAACCGATGCAGGAGTCTTCCGGCTATTCAATGCCAACTACGGTCAGGAAATAGGCTGGCTCCTGTTACCAGCCTTGCTGTCGGGCTTTGCCGTACTAGGCGCCGTGGCAAGGAAACGGTACACGCGCGCAAAATCCGTCTTCGCCCTTGCCGTTGCCTCTTGGCTGGTAATTACCTATCTCGTACTCAGTTTCATGGGTAGCAGTTTTCACTCCTACTACACGGCCGCCTTGGCTGCCCCGGTGGCGCTGTGTCTCGGCCTCGGCTTGGAGCTTGCCTTGGCACCCGGCAAATCAAAACTGTTCCGGATCGCGATCTTTTCCTCGCTGCTTCTAAGCGCAATATTCTCCCGCGCTATGTGGCAAATCAGCGATGCGTACCCGGAGTGGCTGGGGCAAACACTGCTTTATGCGGAACTTCTAGCAGGGGCCTTGATTCTAATTCCTGCACCGCGGGACTGGGTCCGCCCCGCGGCGACATGGTTGGCGGTGGGCAGCCTGACTGTCGGGCCCATATTCTGCTCCACTCTGACCATAAACACTCCCCAGTTTGGCTCCAACCCGTTGTCGGGAGGCATCGCCACCAACCCCAATACCTTGAGTCGATTCTTGACTGGCGCGAAGTCTCTTGATCCGGCATGGGCTACGGGTCTAGCCATCGGCAAGACCCCCAGTCCGGCAATGGAACAACTTCTCAAAGAGTCCAGCCCTTCGTGCACCTGGGCTGCTGCTACCTATCCCGGCCAGACAGCCGCCAGGTTTCAGTTGGGGGCTGGCAGGCCAGTCATGCCCCTAGGCGGGTTCGCCGCCACCGATCCCAGTCCAACCCTCGAACGCTTTCAGGAGTGGGTATCGAAAGGAAAGATTTGCTTTCTAGTCGTTCAACCTGAACAACTAAAGGTTCCGGGAAATAGTTCGCAACTTCTTGCGATCCAACAGTGGGTACATACAAATTTCGAGGAGGAAATAGTTGACAGCAGTATCGTTTACGACCTACAGAAAAAACCCTGTTTGTTGAATAGCGCCTTAAATGTTCTGCGGCCCTACGGAGACGGGCACGGAAAGGACGTGGGTGAGTTGCGATGCAGATAGGGAAAGCAGTCAATCCTGGGCCAATCAGGGTTGTCCCACCCGACGAGTGGTCCACCCTGCCCGTACAGCCCGCAGCGGGTTATTGGTGGCGCATGACCCGACGCCTCATCATTGGCGTTTTCATTGCGATGGGAATTCTCGTTACTGTGGCATTTGCGTCCTTGGCTGACAGGTCTATAGCGCAGTTGGTGCCACCAGTACTCACGGCGTTATTGGTTCAATGTGCCGCCGGTGTTGTCCTCTCTATTATCGCGGCGCGGCCGTACAGGAAGGAACGGCGCCTCGGGTACACGACCTGGCCTTCGGGCAAGGAGCTCAACAAGCGTTTATGATCGACTGCCCTGCTCATGGCAGGTCGCCACACGAAACGGGTGGTCGTTGGCCTGCTGCTTTTGCATACAGGTGGCGGTAGTTCGCCAAGGAGATGTGCGCGAGAACTTCGTCGTCGATGCTCCGGCAAGCCTGACGCATCGAACTCACCCCCAGGCCGTAGTAATCTCTCGTCGAGGCATTAGGGAGGTTGTGACTTGCACTGCTCATAGGTAAATGAAACGCCCCACCCGTCATCTATACCCCGTTGCCCGGGGGTGGTTCTGGGAACTGAAGCTCCTCCCGCTCAAGAGGAGGACCTGCCTGGATTCGCCTACGGTCCTCCCTCTCCGACTCCCCCAGTCTCGACAACCGTCTTCCTCCGGGCACAACGATGAAGGCAGTGCCGTGAACATGAGTAAACCAACCAGGCCGATGGCCCGATATATTCCGGGATTGTCTGCGTTGGGCCTAATGATCACAAGGAGAAGGATCGACAAGATCATGAGGATGTTGCCGAAGTAGAAGGGCCTAAACATAGCGAAGACGGCATCACGAGTGACGCTGCTGGATGCGCCTCTCATGCGAACCCCTAATTCTCGAGCCTTCTTGCGGACCCAGCAAGGAAGGTCTTTTCTCGTTTCACCATGTCCGGGACCTTAGAGACGACTGCAATCAGAAAACGAACATAGAACCTGTGCCGAGTATGAAAAGGTACCCATGAGTGTCAGGAAGTCGACAGGTATTGCTCTCATCGGCACGGCCCTGAGACCGGGCCGATGGCGGCATTACCTGTTTAGAGGACGATCCAGGACACTGCCGTATAGCGCGGTATAGTCACAATGCGACGTTTGAACGCAGCTTTTGTCCTCGCTGGGCCGTAAGCAAAAAGAAGCCCGCCCCGCCAATGGCGGGACGGGCTTCTGTGCAAGCGGGATTAGCGCTTGGAGTACTGCTGGGCCTTGCGGGCCTTCTTGAGACCGGCCTTCTTACGCTCGATGACACGGGCGTCGCGGGAGAGGTAACCGGCCTTCTTCAGCGTGGCGCGGTTGTTCTCGACGTCGATCTCGTTCAGCGAACGGGCGATGCCGAGGCGCAGGGCACCGGCCTGGCCGGAGATGCCGCCGCCGTGGATGCGGGCGATAACATCGTAGGCGCCTTCGAGATCAAGGATCTTGAAGGGCTCGTTGACGTCCTGCTGGTGCAGCTTGTTCGGGAAGTAGTTCGCCAGCTCGCGGCCGTTGATGGTCCACTTGCCGGTACCGGGCACAACGCGGACGCGTGCAACGGCTTCCTTGCGGCGGCCAACAGCTGCGCCGGCAACGGTCAGGGCCGGGCGCTCCTTCTTGGGAGCGGCTTCGGCAGCCGAGCTCTCAGAGGTGTAGCTGGTCAGGTTTTCCTCGGCCTCAACGGCCTCGGTGGTCAGTTCTTCGTTCTGAGCCACGATTCTCCTTGTATTAAGTAAGTTGTTTGGTGGCCAGGACTACTGGGCGACCTGGGTGATTTCGAAAGTCTTGGGCTGCTGGGCGGCGTGCGGGTGCTCAGCACCGCGGTACACCTTCAGCTTGCCGAGCTGCTGGGCAGCCAGGGAGTTCTTCGGGAGCATGCCCTTGATGGCCTTCTCCACGGCGCGGACCGGGTTGGATTCCAGCAGTTCCGCGTAGTTGACGGAGGTCAGGCCGCCCGGGTAGCCGGAGTGGCGGTAAGCACGCTTCTGCTCCAGCTTGGCGCCGGTCAGGGCTACCTTTTCAGCGTTGATGATGATGACGAAGTCGCCCATGTCCATGTGGGATGCATAGGTGGCCTTGTGCTTGCCGCGCAGCAGGATTGCGGTCTGGCTTGCAAGACGACCAAGGACAACGTCTGTGGCGTCAATGACGTGCCACTGGCGGTTGATATCGCCGGGCTTCGGGGTGTACGTACGCACGGTGTTTGCCTCGTTCTTGTTCTGGCGTTCTTGTTTAGGTGTCACTAGCTCGTGCACCTACTGTCTGCGCGCTACCGGAACAGAGGTGAGGGCTCCATGTAACCAGTCATCCTGTGGTTCCGAATGTGACCGTTGAGTAGTCATCCTGCAACCGGATTCTCAAGCGGGCACGCACCATCGGAATAGGACACGCACAACGACTACCAAGATTAGCGCGTCAGGGGGTTCAGGGTCAAAATGGGTTAGCCGGACGGCACACCAGGTCCGTCGGACTGACGAACGCAGGGGGTCGCGGTGCTGGATACAGGTTATGACGGTTTCGCCGACTGGCTGGTCGTCGTAGGTATCGGGCTCCTGGGCATCGCCCTCTCCCCCGCCGCCGAGGTGCTGATAGCAAAACGACTACCTCGGCTGGGCGGCCTACCTACCCTTCCCATGCGAATCACGACGGCGTCACTCACCGGGATTGCGTGCGCAGCCTTTGCTATACGGTTTGAAATTGGACCGGGCTTGCCAGCGTTTATATTCCTTGCTGTTTTAGGGGTGCAACTCGCCAGGATTGACGTCGCGCACCATTTGCTGCCCAACCCGCTTGTCTTGACGCTACTGACAGGTGGTTTACTCCTATTTCTATTATCCGCCTTATCTGCGCAACAGACGAACGACCTCCTGCGCGGGGTACTCGGAGCCGTCATCCTATTTGCCGGCTACCTCATTTTGGGCCTGATCTCGCCGGGCGGCATAGGAATGGGCGACGTGAAGCTCGCCGCACCCGTAGGCCTCTACCTCGGGTACCTAGGTTGGAGCCAACTGCTATACGGCGGCCTGCTGGGGTTCATCCTCAATGGCATAGGCACTGTTCTCATTCTAAGTAGAAAAGGCCCGAAAAAGGCGACAGAAGTGGCACATGGACCCGCCATGCTGGGCGCTCTGGCTGCTGTCACGCTCCTTCTTTCGTAAGCACCGCGGAAGAGTCCCTTGCCCTTCCCCCGGCCCACTCCGCCGCCGCCATAAGTAGTAGCCACCACTACTCACATCACTTTCTGAGTACTGCACGAACTCTTCGAGTACGTACTTTTGTTATGTCCTGAAAAAGTCGAGTACCACTACGCATTGTTGCTCCTCGCCCCTAAATGACAATCTCGTCTTAGCGAAGTCCAGCCGCTAAAGATTTATGGGGCAGCTGGAAATTCGTTGAAATAAATATCAGTCCATTTCACCGAATTAAAGGAAATTACAATGACTTCTCTCATGGTCTCGATGATGGCTTTTGTTGCCGGCGTCAAGGATCGCTTCACTTCCGAGAAGGGCGCCACGGCGACAGAATATTCACTTCTGGTCGCCTTCATCGCGCTCCTCATCATCATCGGCGTCACCGCCTTCGGAACTGCACTGAACAACTGGTTCTCCACTCTCGGTTCCCGCGTCGGCACTTGGTAAGTCCCCATGGCCGGGAGGTGCGCCGCCTCTAGATGAAGTTGGGTTCGCGGCGCACCTTTCAACTAGGCGGCGGATATGCCACGCGTCTCCGCCGCCGAAGCTTCGACCAAAGACCCCGTAGTGCGCTCAGCCGCCGCAACCGCGTCGGCAGCTTTCAGAAAAGGACTCAAGAAATGACACCATTCATGGTCTCCGTGCTTGCCTTCGTTGCCGGCGTCAAGGACCGCATCGCATCAGAGAAGGGTGCAACGGCAACGGAGTACTCGCTCCTAGTTGCCTTCATTGCACTTCTCATCATTATCGGCGTCACCGCCTTTGGAACCGCGTTGAACAACTGGTTCTCAACCCTCGGTTCCACCGTCGGCACCTGGTAAGCCACCAACCCTCCGGATGTGCCGTGCGGCACCGTACGGCACATCCGGTCTCCATCGATCTCGGGGGATCCGTTGAAGAAGACCCGCAAAGAAAACACGGACGAAAAAAGCCGTGGCGCCATAGCTGTGGAGTTCGCACTAGTTGCTCCCGTGTTGCTGGCACTTGTCATCGGCATCGTCGAATTCGCCAACGCCTACAACGCTCAAATTTCGGTGACCCAAGCGGCCCGTGAAGCGGCCAGGACGATGGCAGTGAAGAACAGTCAAACGGACGCCAAAGCGGCGGCCGTTGCTGGCGCTCCGGGGTTAACTCAGGAGCTTTTTCCTATGCATTTAGCCCCGCAACCTGCGCAGCCGACACAACTGCAAAGGTGACCATCACCTACCCGGCCTCAACATTGACCGGGCTTTTCGGCAGTTCTGTCACCCTCACCGGAGTAGGAGCAATGCGATGCAACGGCTAGCAACCAAGGCCAGCGAGAATGAGCGAGGAGCTGCAGGCGTCCTGGTTGCCGTCATGATGGTCGTCCTGATTGGGGCCGGCGCCCTCGCCGTTGATACCGGTCAAATCTACGCCGAGCGAGCCCAGCTGCAGAATGCCGCCGACGCGGGGGCACTCGCGGGGGCAGACCTTTGCTCGGTTTCCGCAGGGTGTACACAGGCCCAAGCGGATGCCGTTGCCGCTGCCCTGGCCAACAGCAACTCGAATGACAACAGCTCTACTGTCCAGTCCGTGGATCTTTCCGTCCCTGGAGAGGTCTCTGTAACCACTTCTACAAAGGATGGGACCACTAGTGCCGGCTTCCTGAGCAAGATGTTCGCGAGCGCCTTGAATGCTCCCCCGGCCACGGTCGGGGCGACTGCCACAGCCAAATGGCTGTACCCAACCAAGGGCATTACGGTCCTGCCGCTCACGTTTGCTCCATGTGAATTCAAGGATGACGGGTTGCCCCACAAGATTCTTATTCAGGGCGGGGCCCTGGACTGCAACGGACTAAATCCTTCAAATCAGATCATCCCTGGTGGCTTCGCCTGGCTGAATCCCGACAGCTCCACAGGGTGCAATGTGACGGCTGAGGTCGGGGAATGGAGCGAAACCAGCGCCGGTGCCGCTGTACCGAACGGCTGTATTGACCTCTTCAATCCGTCCATCAACCCATCGCTGGCGAACTCAACCGTAGCCCTGCCCGTCTACAAGTACACCTGCAGCGGGATGCCTGCTTCAGAATTCGGGACATGCCTCGGAAGCTCAGTCCAGTACTACATCGAGAAATGGGCCGGCTTTGAAATCAAGGCCTGGAACTTGTCTGGTCAGGCCAAGTACGACCCAACCAACGTTTTCGGCGGCAGTGAGAAGGGCCTCTACGGCACCTTCGTAGGTTACTCCGCAGATCCCAGCCTCTTCACAGGAGGCTCCACCACACCCACCGGCAACGTCGTTGTCCTTGGGCTGATCAAATAAGCATCATCTAAGGGGAAGATAGTGAAAGCACGCCTACTGGGAGGCATCGCCGCGCTCGTTATTGCAATAACCGGCACTGTCCTTCTGATCACTTACGTACAAAGCGCCGATGCCCGAGCTATGGCAGGCACGGAAACGGCCGAAGTCTTCGTGGTGCAGACCGCGATAGCCGCGGGAACTCCGGTTGGTGAAATAGGAGCTTCCGTCGCCAAGAAGCCGCTGCCGAAATCGACAATCAGTAGTGACAGCGTCACGGATCTGGCGGATCTCGGTGACAAGGTAACCGCCGTATCTCTGGTTCCCGGGGAACAACTCCTCTCCAGCCGCTTGGTGGAACCAGCTTCCTTCCTTGGGCCCTCCCGAGTCGCTGTGCCCGACGGCATGCAGGAGATTTCGCTCAAGCTGCCCATCGAACGAGTAGTCGGCGGCAAGATCGCCGCCGGCGACACTGTGGGCGTTTTCATCTCGCTCACTGAAACCAATGGCTCTGGAGAAAATGCCACGCAGTCCGCAGGCACGCAGCTCACCTTCCACAAGGTACTTGTGACTGCTGCCCAGTTCAGCAACGGCAGCCCGGCACAAACAGATGCCCCCAAGGAAGGCGAGTCCGACGGCGCCCTTAGCTCCGGTGAAGGCCAGAGCGACGGGACCTATCTCATCACCCTGGCGCGGAATTCCGTAGAGGCAGAGCGACTGGTTTACGCCGCGGAATTTGGCCGGATCTATCTTTCCAAGGAACCCAGCGAAGCTACCGAGGGTAACACCGGTGTAGTGGACAAGACAAAGGTATTCCGATGAGCCGCTTCGTACTGATCACGCCAAATACAGAATTTGAGCGCCGCGTCCGCATGGCTACGGCCGGCATGGCAGGTTCCCTCCAGTTCTTCCAGGCGGACTACCTGCCCCAGGGGCCGGAGGAGGTGCTGAAGCAGCTCCTTGGTGAACCACCTGAGGTATTCATTCTCGGCCCCGGCCTTCCCGCTGATGACGCATTGAAGTTTGCAGCAGTCATGGATCTGCAGTACCCCGAGATCAGCATGATCCTCGTAGCCGGCGAATCATCGGAAGTTGCGGTTCAGGCGATGAGGGCTGGTATTCGTGACCTTCTGGATCCCGCTGCCGATGTGGATCACATCCGGATCATTGCGGAGCGGGCCAGCCTCGCGTCAGCGGGGCGACGCCGCGGCCTGGCCCCGAGCAGCTCGGAACATCACGAACATGCTGCCGGCGGCCGCATTATCGCCGTCATTTCCCCTAAGGGAGGCGTCGGCAAGACCACTGTGGCCACCAACATCGCGGTGGGGCTCGGGAAAATTGCGCCCATGGGTGTGGTGATTGTGGACCTGGACCTGCAGTTCGGCGATGTTGCGAGCGGGCTCATGCTGGAGCCGGAACACACCATCACGGATGCGGTAGTAGGCGCTGCAAGTCAGGATTCCATGGTCCTGAAGACCTACCTCACCGTCCACCCCGGCGGCATCTATGCATTATGCGCGCCGAAGAATCCGGTTGAGATGGACAAGATCAGCGGCGAGCACGTCACCCACCTCCTGTCCCAGCTCCGCCAAGAGTTCCAGTACATCGTCGTCGACACGGCTCCGGGGCTTGGAGAACATGTTCTCGCCACTCTGGACCTGGCTTCTGACGCGGTGTGGATCTGCGGCATGGACGTTCCCAGCATCCGGGGGCTGCGGACCGGCAACCAGGTTCTGTCAGAGCTGAATTTGCTTCCTGAAACCCGGCATGTGGTGCTCAACATGGCAGACCGCCGCAGCGGCCTATCGGTTCAGGACGTGGAGGCCACCATCGGGGCACCAGTGGACATTGTTCTTCCACGTTCACGCACCCTGCCCTTCTCAACCAACAAGGGCGTCCCGCTTCTTCAGGATGGCAGCCGGGATCCTGCTACGAAGGGCTTGCGCCAGCTTGTTGAGCGCTTCAAGCCCAACTGGGAAGCAAGACCACATAAGAAGTTGCATCGAAGGGCGGTTGTCCAGTGAATCTCTCCAGAAGGCTCGAAAAGGTGCGGGGCACCGAAGCATCCACGCCGTTCACCGAAACAGCGGAGCAGCAGAGCCCGTTCATGCCGCTGAACTCCCCTGCCGAACCTGCAACTCTTGGCCGCATCCATGAGGCAAAGACGGCAGAGTCGGTTCACGCCGCGGAAGTCATTGAACTGGCGCCGACAGCCGCGGTGGCCAGCGGCGCCCTCAGCGCGCTCAAGGAACGCGCCAGCCAGGCCCTTTATGAGCGTCTGGGGGCAAGGATCACCGATTCCTCACTTGAGGAGGCCGAGCTCCATCAGTACGTCAAAGACGAACTGAAGATTGTGGTCGATGAAGAACAGGTTCCCCTGACATCCGCCGAGCGGCAGCGGCTGATCCGGGAAATTATCGACGATGTCCTGGGGCATGGACCCATCCAGCGCTTCCTCGACGACCCCTCCATTACGGAAGTCATGGTGAACCGGTTTGACCAGGTTTACGTGGAAAGGGCCGGCAAGCTCACGCTAACGGACACCAAGTTTGCGTCCGACGAAGCACTGCGGCGGGTCATCGAACGGATCGTCTCGAAGGTCGGACGCCGCATCGACGAGTCATCGCCGCTGGTGGACGCCCGCCTGGCCGACGGTTCACGTGTCAATGCCATCATCCCACCGCTCGCAGTTAATGGCCCGGCCCTGACAATCCGCAAATTTGGCGGTGACGCACTGACCGTCGACAAGCTCATCGCTTTTGGCAGCCTGTCTCCGGAGATGGCGGAACTCCTCCAGGCCTGCGTCTTTGCGCGAATGAACATCATCGTGTCCGGCGGCACCGGTACAGGTAAAACGACACTGCTCAATGCACTTTCGTCCTTCATTCCTGCCTCCGACAGGATCGTCACCATCGAGGATGCAGTTGAACTCCAGCTGCAGCAGGACCACGTGGTGCGGCTCGAAAGCCGGCCGGCAAACATTGAGGGCAAGGGCGAGGTCGCAATCCGGGACCTCGTGCGAAACTCCCTCCGTATGCGTCCTGACCGCATAGTAGTCGGCGAAGTCCGCGGCGGCGAGTGCTTGGACATGCTGCAGGCCATGAACACCGGCCATGACGGATCGCTCTCCACCGTCCACGCCAACTCACCCCGTGACGCCATTGCCCGTCTGGAAACGCTGGTTCTGATGGCCGGAATGGACCTTCCCCTTCGCGCCGTAAGGGAGCAAGTCGCCTCAGCTGTAAATCTGATCGTCCATATTTCAAGGCTTCGGGACGGGACCCGCCGCGTCACCCACATCACGGAAGTGCAGGGCATGGAAGGCGACATCGTCACGCTCCAGGACGCCTTCGTATTCGACTATGCGGCCGGTGTTGACGCAAACGGACGGTTCCTTGGCAAGCCGATTCCTACAGGTGTGCGGCCCCGGTTCACCGACCGCTTCCATGAGCTTGGCATCCGCGTCTCACCCCATATCTTCGGGGCTGACCCTGCCAGGGGCCGGTAACGATGGCTGCCGACGCTCCCACCCTTTTTTATGGGCGGCCTGTTCCTCGTCTACTTGTCGCTTGCCCTCTTCTTTGTGTTTGTTTGGAAGGGCAAGGCGGGCGTCCCGCTTACCCGGAGGCGTCCCGACGTCGTCCAGCACTCATCCAGCCTTACCCGACTGACCAACCAGGCGGTAGGGGTCTTGAACCGGAGGCTGAAGAACCGCCCCACCGGCATCTTCAGCCGGGAAAAGCTGGAACAGGCGGGCCTCAACAAGGAACCGGGCGACTACCTTCTGATGGCCGGGGCGATCACGTTGGTGTCGACCGTAATGGCTTTCTTCCTGGGCGGTCTCGGCATCAGCATCCTGGCCCTCATCGGAACGCCTTTCCTCCTGATCCTCGTTCTCAACTTCCTCATTTCCAGACGCCGCAAGACCTTCGACTCCCAGGTGCCCGATACCCTGCAGATGTTCTCCGGCGGCCTCCGGGCCGGCCACAGCCTCCTCAGGGCTATCGACGCCGCCGCACAGGAGAACGAGGGGCCGATGGCCGAGGAACTCAGCCGCATCGTTAATGAGACAAGGATCGGCCGGGACCTGGGCGAATCGATGGCGGATGTGTCGCGGAGGACTGCAAGCGAGGACTTTTATTGGATAGCCCAGGCCATCGAGATCCACCGCGAAGTGGGCGGTGACCTCGCTGAGGTTCTGGACCACGTGGGTGAGACAATCCGCGATCGAAACCAGGTGAAGGGGCAGGTCAGGGCACTGAGTGCGGAAGGACGCATCTCAGCACTGGTTCTCATGGCCTTGCCAATCCTGATGTTCATCGGTCTGGTGGTGTTCAACCCGACTTACGCGCGGGTCTTTACCACCACCTTTGTTGGGTTCGTCATGATTGGGGCTGCCATCGCACTCCTCTCCGTCGGCGGGCTTTGGCTCAGCCGCATTATCAAGCCGAAGTACTAGGGGGAGACAACATGCAACCAATAGCCTTAGCTGCCATATTGGCCATCATCGTGCCCATCTCCGGCATGGTCTGGCTTTCCTTCACCGGAGACCGGGCAGGGTTACGGCGCATCAAGGCCAATCTCGGTGGTCGCCCGAGCCAGGCCATGCAATCACTGAATGTCACTCAACAACTGTCCGACCTCTCCAAGCGGGTCATGCCACGGGGGTATGAAGCATGGCTCGACAAACAGCTGTCAGGGGCAGGCCGGCCAAAACAATGGCCTCTGGCCAGGATAATCATGGTGAAACCCATGCTCGCTTTCGCGGGTGCACTTCTGGGCCTGCTGATCTTCATGGGCGCACCGTCCGGCGGAAGGTTCGTGGTCGCGGTCTTTATCGTTGCCCTGGCCTACTTCATCCCTGACCTCCTCCTGCGGAACTTCGCACAGAAGCGGCGGGAAGCAATCAGGCTGGAACTGCCCAACGCATTGGACCAAATGCTGATCTCGGTGCAAGCGGGGCTTGGCTTCGAAACTGCAATGGGACGCGCTGGAGAGAACGGCCGCGAACCCCTGGCCGATGAACTGATCCGCACCCTGCAGGACATCCAGGTGGGCCGTTCACGGAAGGAAGCCTACCTGGCCCTTTCAGAACGGGTGGATGTTCCCGCGGTGCGAACCTTCGTTCGGGCTGTGGTACAGGCCGACACTTACGGCATCGCTATCGCCGGAGTCCTGAAGACACAGGCGAAGGACATGCGCATCAAGCGCCGGCAGATGGCAGAGGAGCATGCCATGAAGATGCCCGTAAAGATGCTGTTTCCACTCATCTTCTTCATCCTGCCCACATTGTTCATCGTGCTGCTGGGTCCCGCAGTGCTGCAGATCATGTCCGTGTTCTCATAGGAGCCACAATGCTCACCCATCTGATACCGATCTTGTTCCGCAGCTCACAGGCACTCAAGACCTTCCTGAACGACCAACGCGGAGCTACGGCGACGGAATACGGAATCCTGGTTTCGTTCCTGGCAATGGCACTGGTCTTTGGGGTGACAGCTTTTGGACAAGCTCTGAACCTTCACTACCAAGGTTTGGCAGCCTCTCTCAGCGCTGCACTGGGTATCCCCTAGCTCCAGCTTCACCTCCAGCGCGCCACCCGGCGCCCCATAGACCGGACCCCCTCGGCACCCAGAACCGAGGGGGTCCGTTTGTGTGCCGACACCACAGGGATTCCCAGCATCAGCGCAGCGAAAACCCAGCAAAAGCGCAGGAAAAGTGCGGGAGTGAAAGCGTTTGCGCAGGATGCTCCAAGATCCGGCTTTTGAGCCAATTCCGGTTGCTAACTTCGTTTCAGTGCTGGTGCAGGACCAGCCAATCCGTCTCGCACAGGAGTCTCAAATGCTTTCTCTCTACACCAACCTCATGGCCCGCCTCCGCACCGAAGAGAAGGGCGCCACCGCCGTCGAATACGGCATCATGGTCGCCCTCATCGCCGTCGTCATCATCGTTGCTGTCAGCACCCTCGGCGGCCAGCTGGGCACCATGTTCAGCGGCGTATCTACCGATATCGCCAACCCGCAGACCACCGCCGTCCCCACCGCCACCCCGTAGCCCTTTCCCCCGAGCGCGGTTCCGGCCCCCCATATCGGAACCGCACCCCCAACAAGGCCCAAGAAGAACCAGCAATTCCAGGAGGAGGTGCAGCAGGTGGCACACGATTCGGAGCGCGGAGCAGCCGCCGTCGAATTCGCGATCCTGTTGCCCCTCCTCCTGATGCTGGTTCTGGGCACCATCGAGTTCGGCCGCGCCTACAACGCCCAGATCACGCTCACCAACGCAGCGCGCGACGGCGTCCGGGTCATGGCCATCGCCAACGATCCGGCCGGCGCCAAAACTGCAGCAATAAACGCTGCGGCCTCGGTCAGCAGCATCCCCGCTTCAGACATCAGCCTCAGCACCACGGCCTGCAGCACCGGGAACAGGTGACCCTCACCATCAAATACAACTTGTCCACCATCACCGGCATCGCCGGACCGTTTCCGATGACGGGCAAAGGAGTCATGCTGTGCGGCGGGTAAGCGGCCGGGACCACGCGGAGAAAGGCGCCGTCAGCGTCATCGTCGCCCTCCTCCTGGTGACGCTCCTCGGCTTCACGGCCATCGCCGTCGACGTCGGGGTCATCTACTCGGAACGCGCACAGCTGCAAAGCGGCGCGGACGCCTCCGCCATCGCCCTCGCACAGAAATGCGCCAGGGACGCCACGGACGCACAATGTTCGACGACGTCCACCCTCGCCGGGAGCCTCGCCAACCAGAACGCCTTGGACGGCATGAGCAAGGTCCACAGCATCCAGCTGGACAAGACCGCCCGGACGGTCAGCGTCACCACCAGCGCCAAGGAAATCGGCGGGAAAGACAACTCTGTCTCGCTCTTCTTCGCCAACGCGATCGGCATCCCCTCCAAGGAGGTGGGCGCCCGATCCTCGGCAGCGTGGGGCAGCCCCAAGGCGGGCCGCACCGCGTTCCCGCTGGCGTTCTCCATCTGCCAGGTCAAGGACAACATCGGCGGCGCGCTCCAGCTCCTCCAGGAACACGGCAAGAACGCCAACGCCGACTGCAACTACGGCCCGTCCGGCGCCGCGGTCCAGGGCGGCTTCGGCTGGCTGGTCCAGGACGCCGGCAAGTGCGGCGGCACCATCGACCTCGCCGTCAGCGAGGGCGGCAGCGACCCCGGCAACAACGCCCCGGGCAACTGCTCCACGGAGCTCAACCGCTGGGCCAGCGAAATGGCGGCCGGCAGGGACGTCATCGTCCTGCTTCCCGTGTTCGACAAGGTCACCGGAACCGGTGCAGGCGCCATCTACGGAATGGTGTCCTTCGCTGCCTTCAAGGTCACGGGATGGAAATTCAGCGGCGACAGCACCCTCCCGTACACCTTCCAGAACCGTGCCTCAACCACCACCGGCGTCACCTCCGCCACCGAATGCCGCGGTGAATGCCGCGGCATCATCGGCAAATTCGTCAAGTACGTCTCCCTCGCGGACGGCTACACGCTCGGCCCGGTGGACCAGTACGGCGCCACCATCGCGCGCCTCACCCTTTGAACACGCCCCACGAACCCACGGAGTAACACAGTGAAGTCTCGCCTGCTCGCCGGAACGGCCGCCGTCGCCCTGGCGCTCGTGGGGGCAATCCTCATCATCTTCTACGCCAACGGCGCCGACCAGCGAGCCCTGGCCTCCACAGAGCCCCGCAACGTCCTCGTGGTGAAGGAAGCCATCCCCGCCGGCACCCCGGTCAATGACATGGCCGCCAGCCTGGTCATCGAAAAGGTACCCGCCGCCGGTGTATCCGACACCGCCCTCAGCGCTCTGGACGGCAAGGCCGGCACGGTGGCCGCAGTGGACCTGGTCCCCGGCGAACAACTCCTTGCCGAGCGCCTGGTCGCGGCGGAAGACGCCAAGAAGAGCGGTGCCGTGGAAGTTCCCGCAGGGCTGCAGGAAGTCTCCTTCCAGCTGGAACCGCAACGCGTCGCAGGCGGGCGGATCAACGTGGGCGACCATGTGGGCATCGCCCTCAACTTCGAAAACGGCGCCTACAAGGCAAAAGCGGAAGACGCCAGCACCCAGCTCACGGTCCGCAAGGCTTTGGTCACCGCGGTCCAGCGCGCCCCGCAGGCCGCGGGCGCCGAAACCTCTGAAGACGGCACCAACCCGCAGGACACCACCCTTCCCGAAGGCTCACTTATGCTCACCGTCGCCGTCACCGACGTGGACGCCGCCAAGATCATCTTCACATCCATCAACGGCAGCCTCTGGCTCACCAAGGAACCCCTGGACGCCGAAGACAACGGCCCCCGGGTCGAACGCAAGGAAGTGGTGTACAAGTGAGCCGCTTCGTCCTCCTCTCCCCCAACGGCGAGTTCGACCAGAAGCTGCGCGCCGCCGTCGCCCACGGCCTGCGCGGCACCGTGCAGACCATCGCCTCGGACATCCTCCCGGCCGGCCCCGCCGAGCTGTTCTCCCTGCTCGACCAGGAGCAGCCGGAGGTCCTGATCATCGGCCCGGACGTGCCCTATGAAGAAGCACTCCGGTTCGCCAAGGTCTTCGACGTCCAGCTCCCCGGCCTCAGCCTGGTCCTGGTCAGCGACATCGAGCCGGACTTCCTCCTGCACGCCATGCGCGCCGGCATCAGGGACATCCTCAGCCCCCAGGCGGACGCGGCGGAAATCCGCGTCCTCCTGGAACGCGCCTGCCAGTCCTTCGCCACTCGGCACCGCAACCACGAGGCACCGCCCACGGAAAACGGCGGCAAGGGCCTGGTCATCGGCGTCTTCTCCCCCAAGGGCGGGGTCGGCAAGACCACCCTCGCCACCAACATCGCCATCGGCCTGGGCCAGATCGCGCCCATGAGCGTGGTGATCGTGGACCTGGACCTGCAGTTCGGCGACGTCGCCTCCGGCCTGTACCTGACCCCGGAGCACACCGTCACTGACGCCGTCACCCCGGCGGCCGCGCAGGACCCCCTGGTCCTCAAGGCCTTCCTCACCGTGCACCCGGCAGGCATCTATGCGCTCTGCGCCCCGCCGAACCCGGTGGACGCGGACCACATCACGCCCGAGCAGGTCACCCGCCTTCTTGAGCAGCTGGCGCAGGAGTTCCAGTACGTGGTCATCGATACCGCGCCCGGCATGCCGGAAATCGGCCTCGCCGCCATGGAACAGTGCACCGACGTGGTGTGGGTCAGCGCGATGGACGTCCCCAGCCTCCGCGGCCTGCGCTCCGGCCTGGAAGTCCTCCGCCAGCTGGACATCATGCCCGAGTCCCGGCACGTGGTCCTGAACATGGCCGACGCCAAGGCCGGCCTCAACGTCCAGGACGTCGAGTCCACCATCGGCGCGCCCGTGGATGTTAGCGTCCCCCGGTCCCGCGCCGTGGCCCTGTCCACCAACCGGGGCATCCCCGTCCTCCAGGAATCCAGGAAAGACCCCGCCGTGAAGAGCCTCCGCCAGCTGGTAGAGCGGTTCAACCCGGCGTGGCGTACCCAGACACAGCGGAAGCTTCACCGAAGGGTGGTCATCTGATGAAACTCTCCGAACGGATCAGCGCGGCCCAGGACCGCGGCCAGGCATCCGGCGCGGCCACCGCCGTGCTGGAGCGTCCCGTCTCCGCCGCCCCGGACACTTTTCCGGGCACGACGGCGGAAGGGCACCTTCCCGCGCGCCCCGCCGTCGTGGTGCCAGCGCCCGACGCCGGCACCCAGCAGGTGCCCACGGCACCCAAGGTGGATGTCTTCGCCGCCATGAAGCTGCGTGCGGCCAACGCCCTTTTCGAACGGATGGGCGCCCGGTTCAACGACGCAGCGGTCACCGAGCAGGAACTCCGGAGCACCGCCAAGGAGGAACTCTCCCGCATCATCGACGCCGAGCAGGTTCCGCTCACGTCCGAGGAACGCACCCGCCTGGTCCGCGACGTTGCCGACGACGTCCTGGGCTACGGCCCCCTCCAGCGCCTTCTCGACGATCCGGACGTCAGTGAAATCATGGTCAACCGGATGGACCAGATCTATGTGGAACGCAAAGGCAAACTGACGCTGTCCGAGTCCCGGTTCAGCTCCGAGGAGCACCTGCGCAAGGTCATCGAGCGGATCGTGTCCAAGGTAGGCCGCCGCATCGACGAGTCGTCCCCCTGGTGGACGCCCGGCTCGAGGACGGCTCCCGCGTGAACGCCGTCATCCCGCCGCTGGCGGTGGGCGGATCCTCGCTCACCATCCGTAAGTTCAGCAAGACGCCCCTGACCGTCCGCAACCTGATCGACTTCGGCACCCTGACCCCGGAGATGGCCGAACTGCTCAATGCCTGCGTCAAGGCAAAGCTGAACATCATCGTCTCCGGCGGCACGGGCACCGGTAAGACCACCCTCCTCAACGTCCTCTCGTCCTTCCTTCCGGCGGACGAACGGATCGTCACCATCGAGGACGCCGTGGAACTCCAGATCCAGCAGGAACACGTGGTCCGGCTCGAAAGCCGCCCGCCCAACACCGAAGGCAAGGGTGAGGTGACCATCCGCGAACTGCTGCGGAACTCGCTGCGTATGCGCCCGGACCGGATCGTGGTGGGTGAGGTCCGCGGCGGCGAATCGCTGGACATGCTGCAGGCAATGAACACCGGCCACGACGGCTCGCTGTCCACCGTGCACTCCAACTCCCCGCGCGACGCCGTGGCCAGGCTCGAAACCCTGGTGCTCATGGCCGGGATGGACCTGCCGCTGCGGGCCATCCGGGAACAGATCGCCTCCGCCGTCAACCTCATTGTGCAGATTTCCCGCCTCCGGGACGGGTCCCGGCGCATTACGCACGTCACCGAAGTGCAGGGTATGGAAGGGGACATCGTCACGCTCCAGGACGCCTTCGTCTTCGACTACTCCGCCGGAGTGGACGCGCAGGGACGGTTCCTGGGCAAGCCCGTGGCCACGGGAATCCGGCCCCGCTTCATCGACCGGTTCGAGGACCTGGGCATCCATGTGTCCCCGTCGGTCTTTGCATCACCCCTGAACCCCGCCGGCACCACCACTCCCGGACGATAGGCGCCACCGTGATCCTCGCAACCGGAGCCGTCATCCTGCTCACCGCCGTCTGCCTGCTGGGCGTGGCCGTGATCCTGCCCGGCGCCCCCTCGGTGCCGCTGGACCGCCGTCGTCCGTTCGACGCCGACCCGCCGTCCTCCCTGGCACGCTTCTCGCTGACGGCCGTCCGGTCCTTCGAACGGCTCCTGGCCGGGCGGAACCTCGCCCTGTTCTCCCGCCCCCAGCTTGAGAACGCCGGGCTCCGCCTCAGCCAGGCGGAATTCTTCCTCCTGGTGGGGATCGGCGCCTGCATCGGCATGCTGGTGGGAACTGTCACCGTGGGCCCGCTGGTGGGGCTCCTCCTTGCCCTGCTGGCACCCATGATCGGCAAGCTCGTCCTCGGGTTCCTGGCCGGAAAGCGCCGGGCGGCCTTCGACGGCCAGCTCGGGGACACCCTGCAGCTCCTCTCCGGAGGACTCCGTGCCGGGCACAGCATCCTGCGCGCCATCGACGCGGCCGCGGCCGAGTCGCAGAAGCCGACCTCGGAGGAGATGCGGCGGGTGATCACCGAAACCAGCCTGGGCCGCGACCTGCTGGCCGCGCTCAATGACACGGCCGACCGGATGAAGAACGAGGATTTCGTCTGGATTTCGCAGGCCATCCAGATCAACCGGGAAGTGGGCGGCAACCTCGCCGACGTCCTGGACCAGGTCAACGAAACCATCCGCGAGCGCGCGGAGATCAAGGGCCACATCAAGGCACTGGCGGCGGAAGGCAAGTTCTCCGCCTACATCCTGATCGCCATGCCGTTCGGCATCGTGGCCATGCTGCTCACCGTGAGTCCCACCTACATGGACTCAATGTTCACCCACCCACTGGGCTGGGCCATGATCGGCGCGTCCTTTGTCCTCATGACCATCGGCGCGCTGTGGATGCGCAAGATCATCAACCTGAAGTTCTGAGGACCCCGTGAACGTCATCATCCTCCTCTCCGTCCTGCTGGTCTGTGTCCCGCTGGCGGTCCTCGCCTGGTCCGCCCTGACAGTCGACAAGCAGGGCCGGCTGGCCGTCGGCGAACTCCTCGGCCGCGGCGCCCCGCCCGTCGCCGCGGCGCCGGAAACGAGGCCCGGGCTGCTCGAAGGCATCGGCCGCCGCCTCACTCCCCCCGCCTACGTGGCGTTCCTTGACCGGCTACTGTCCCTGGCCGGCCGCCCGGTCTCCATGCCGCTGGGCAAGGTGCTGGGTCCAAACTCGCCATCGGCCTGGCAGGCATCGCCGTCGGCATCTACCTGACCGCCATCGGCAGTACTCCGCTCATGAAGCTGTCAGGCCTTTTCGTCCTGTTCCTGGGCTACTTCATTCCTGACCTGCTGCTGTACAGCAAGGGGCAGGAGCGGCAGAAGGTCATCCAGCTGGAGCTCGCCAACACCCTGGACCAGATGCTGATCTCCGTGGAGGCCGGCCTCGGGTTCGAGGGCGCCATGGCCCGGGCCGGGAGAACGGGAAGGGGCCGCTGGCGGAGGAGCTGGTCCGCACGCTGCAGGACATGCAGGTGGGCCGCAGCCGCCGCGAGTCCTACATCGCCCTGGCGGAACGGACCAACATCCCGGAGCTGCGGAGCTTTGTCCAGGCCGTGGTCCAGGCGGACACCTACGGGATCGCCATCAGCCGGGTCCTGCGGGTCCAGGCCAAGGTGATGCGCGTGAAGCGCCGGCAACGGGCAGAGGAAAAAGCCATGAAACTTCCGGTGATGATCCTCTTTCCGCTGCTGTTCTTCATTTTCCCCGTCCTCTTCATTGCCATCCTGGGCCCTGCCGTGGTTAATACCGTGATGACGTTCAGCGGCCAATGACAGCCGCAAGGGCCGCTGAAGAGTCGGTCAAGGTTTACACAGATTCGCCCAAAATAGGCCAACGAAAGAATTCCAGGAAGTAGCCTTGAACAATGCACAGTCCAGATTCCGGCTCCAGCAGCGAGGGCCTTTCTGCCGGCCCCTTGCCGGCCGGGATCACAGCGCCCAGCCTTTCCGCGCCCTCACAGGAAGCGGCCGGGCTCTTGCCGCTCATTGACGCCGCCGTCCTGGACGAACTGGAAGACGAACTGGCCGGAACCGGGCTGGCCAAACGCTTCGCACGCGACTATGCGGCCATGTGGGACCAGCGCTATTCGCGCCTCGCCGCAGCGGTCCACAGCCAGGACAGCGAGTCGGCACTGGATGCAGCCATCAGCCTGAAGATCAGCTCCGCCATGGTGGGCGGCGTTCGCCTTGCCAAACTGGCGGAGCTGCTGGAAACACTGATCCGCCTGGGTGACTCTGGCCAGGGCAAGGTCCTGATGGAGCGCGTAGCCATGGACGGCGGCCTGACCATCACCGAGCTCCAGTCCACCTACATCCTGGGAACGGACTAGGTCTTTCCCACGGGCCTTGCCGGTGCCAGCCGGTAGCCCACGCCACGCACGGTCTGCAGCCAGCGCGGCTGCAGCTGGTCCTCCTTGAGCTTGCGCCGCAGGTTGCCGATGTGGACTTCGACGGCCCGCTCGTCCGCCTCGCTGATGTACGTGTCCTCGTCGTAGAAGTCGCCACGGACCGCCTTCACCAGGTCCGCCCTGGTACACACCGCGCCGCCGCCCTTCAGCAGCACATGGAGAAGGTCGAACTCGCTGCGGGTCAGCGCCAGAGGCGCACCGTTTACCTCCACGGTCCTGGTCCGGTGGTTCAGGACCAGGCCGTTGTGCTGCAGGACGGCCACGTCATGGGTCCGGGTTGCAGCGGCAGCGGGCGCGGACGCCCACGCGGTGGGCGCGGGCTTTTGGGCGTTGATTTCGTGCCGCGGCCGCCGCATCATGGCGGCAACACGCGCCCGCAATTCCCTGGGGCGGAAGGGTTTGGCGATGTAGTCGTCCGCCCCCGCGTTCAGCGCGGAGAGCAGGTCCGGCTCCTCGGTCCTGCCCGTCAGCATTACCACATAGGCGTTGCTGAAATGGCGGATCCTCCGGAGGACCTCAAACCCGTCAATATCGGGCAGGCCGATGTCCAGCGTCACCACGTTGGCCTGCTTGCTGCGGACCACCTCAACCCCGGCCCGCCCGTCACATGCTGTATGGACTTCGAAGCCGGCCTGGCTCAGGACCCCTTCCAGGAGGTTCCGAACGTCGGCATCGTCTTCGATGACCACAGCTACACCAAGATCGTCGTCCATTGCTATCCCCATGCCAGGCGGATACGACCCCCCATCGGCCCAGCGCCAATGCCATACCCGCTCCAACCATTTATACGCTACAAGTAAGCCAGGCTGATTACATCTGTTTCGACTTTCATTGTGAAAAGTCAATTATCATGACAGAACATGTGCATTATCGGCTGGGAAAGGATGTGCATGACGGTGACCTGCAGGAATTCGGCACCACAAGGGAACTTTGCCTGGATTATCGGGGCGGGAGGGCTCAAAGGCTTTCATGGCTGAACCCCTGTTCCGGCGCGGTCCGCTGCGCCTTTTCCGGGAATTGGGAACCCGCTCACAAGTCGCACTGTGCCAGTTGCCGCTGACACTGGTGGTGGCTGCGCTTGCCGTGGCCACGCCGCTCGCCTGGCCCACTTTGCTGCAAAATCCGTTCTACATGTCCGGCATCGTCCTGCATGCCTTCCTGTTCGCAGCCTGCCTCCTGGTTCCCTGGGAGCGCCTGCCGCACCGGCCCTACCTGCTGATCCCCGTCCTGGACTTCCTGGCCATCGGACTGCTGCGCAACGGCGCCGCGCCGCTCCTTCCGGGCCTCGCCGTGCTGGTGGTCTTCCCGGTGATCTGGCTCTCCGCCTCAGGGATGCTGGTGCGGAGCAGCTGGTTGCTCAGCTTCGCCGGTACCCTGCTGATCATGCTGCCCGGTGCAGTGGGACGATTCCCCAACCTCACTGCCTCGGACGTGACCACCGTGTTCCTCTTTCCGCTGATGATGCTGGCCGTCTCGCTGGCTATCCGGTTCGCGAGCATGAACCTCCGGCTGCAGCAGCGCGAACTGGCAGAGAAGGACCGCGAACTCCGGCAACTGCTGCACGAAAGCCGGGAACGGGAGAAGCTGCTGGAGACTGTGCTCGAGGCCACCGACGTCGGCATTGCCGCCGTCGACCGTTCCGGGCGCTTCCTCGTTTCGAACGACCGGCAGCGGAACTTCCGCCGGGCAACGGGGGCCGACGACGCCGCCCCCGGGCAGGGGCACCAGCTGATCTTCGGGCCAGACAGGCGGACCCTGCTCCCGCCCGAAAGGCGGCCGGTCAGCCGCGCAATGGCCGGTGAATCCTTCGCGGATTACCTGGTGTGGGCCGGAGATGGACCGGAACAGCGGGCGATGTCCACTGCTGCCCGCCCGCTGGTGGCCGAGGACGGCACCCTCACCGGCGCCGTGGTGGTCTACAGCGACGTCACCGGCTGGGTGGAAGCCCTGGCAGCCCACCAAGAGCTGATCTCCAACGTCTCGCACGAGTTCAAGACGCCCCTGAACTCCATCATCGGCAACGTGGACTTGGTGCTGGACGACGTGACCGGCCTGCCGCCGCAGGTGGAACGGCGGCTCACCGTGGTGCAGCGCAATGCGGAGCGGATGCTGGCCCTCGTCTCAGACCTCACCGCCTCCGCGTCCACGGCCCTGAACGTGCACCCGAAGCGCACCGATCTGGCAAGCCTCGTGGAAACCAGCGTGGGCTCCGCGCAGGCCCAGGCAGAGCAGGCACACATCAAGCTCACGGCGGACGTTCCGTCGCCGCTCTGGGCCTATGCTGACCCCATCCGGATCGGCCAGGCGCTGGACAACCTCGTTTCCAACGCCATCAAGTACTCCCCCGACGGCGGCCGCGTCCTGATCAGCGCCAGCGCCGGCAGCGACTGGGTTCAGCTGAGCGTCAGCGATACGGGGATGGGCATGAGCAACGACGACGCCGGCCAGGTCTTCCGGCGCTTCTTCCGCACCGACGCGGCACGCGAGGCTGCCATCCCCGGCGCCGGGCTGGGGCTGTCCATCACCAAGATGATCGTGGAACGCCACGGCGGCAGCATCACCTGCGTCAGCGGCCAGGGCCAAGGGAGCACCTTCACGCTCACCCTGCCCGCGGACGGACCCCCGCCGTCGTTCTAGGGTTTCCACAGGCTCAACCACCGGTGGTTGAGCCTGTCGAAACCAAGTGCCTTACTCCCGCAGCGCCCGGGTGAGCTCGGCGCGTGCCAGCAGTTCGCCGTCGGACGGGTAGGCCACTTCCTCCAGGACCAGGGGGTGCGGCGCGGCCAGCACGGATTTGGCGTCCCGTTTCTTGGCGAGCAGCCGCTCATAAAGCCAGCCGGGTTCCACCACGCCTTCGCCCACATACAGCGCCGACCCCACCAGGGCACGGACCATGTTGTGGCAGAACGCGTCGGCCTGGACGGTGGCAACGATGACGCCGTTCTCACCGCGTGCGAACTCGAACCGCTGCAGGTCGCGGATGGTGGTGGCGCCTTCCCGCGGCTTGCAGAAGGCCAGGAAGTTCTGCAGCCCCAGCAGCTGGGCGGCGCCCTCGTTCAGCAGGCCGACGTCCAGCGGGTTCTTGTGCCAGAGCGTGGAGTACCGGCCCAGCGGGTCCCAGAGCGCGGGGCCGTCCGCAATACGGTAGCTGTAGCGCCGCCAAAGGGCGGAGAAGCGGGCGTCGAACCCTTCCGGCGCGGGAGCCGCGCGGTGCACCTCCACGGCGCCGTGCAGGTCGCCCAGCACGCGGTTCAGCGCCCCGCGGATCCGCCGCATCATGGCGACGGCGGGATCCAGTTCGTGGCCGCGGGCAAGTCCCAGCCACTCGGCTTCGGAAAGGTCCAGGTGGACCACCTGCCCGCGGGCGTGCACCCCTGCGTCGGTCCGGCCGGCCACGGTCACCCGGACGGGACGCCGGATCAGCAGCTCCAGGGCCTCCTCGAGGACGCCCTGGACCGTGCGCAGGCCCGGCTGCACGGCCCACCCGTTGAACGGGCCGCCGTCGTATGAAAGATCAAGCCGGATACGCAAAAACCCGCCGCCCCCTAAAGCGGGGGCCGCGGGTTTTTGGTCGTTCATAGACCCAAGTCTATGCGAAGCCGGTCAGCGAATTACTTCGCGTCCTTCTCCTCGGCAGCGGGGGCCTCAGCCTCTTCTGCAGGAGCTTCCTCAGCGGCCGGAGCCTCTTCGGTTGCAGCTTCTTCAGCGGCGGGAGCCTCGGTGGTCTCCTCAGCTTCGGGAGCTTCCTCGGCAGCCGGAGCAGCAGCGGCGGCTTCCTTCTTGTCAGCGTCGCGCTTGGCAGCGTTCGTTGCCTCGGCAACGACGGCCTGCTTGGCGGAAACCGGCTCAAGAACCAGCTCGATGACAGCCATGGGAGCGTTGTCGCCCTTGCGGTTGCCGATCTTGGTGATGCGGGTGTAGCCGCCGTCGCGGTTCTCCACTGCCTGGGCAATGTCGGTGAACAGCTCGTGGACAACGCCCTTGTTGCTGATCAGGCCCAGGACGCGGCGGCGGGAAGCCAGGTCGCCACGCTTGGCGAAGGTCACCAGGCGCTCTGCGTACGGCTTCAGGCGCTTGGCCTTGGTCACCGTGGTGGTGATCCGCTTGTGCTCGAACAGGGAAGATGCCAGGTTCGCGAGCATGAGGCGCTCGTGAGCCGGGCCGCCTCCGAGGCGCGGACCCTTAGTGGGGGTAGGCATAATTGTTTCTCCTCATGTGGAAGCCGTGGGCGGCACCCCGTGGTGCTGCCCGACGGCCAAGGTCTGGTTTAGAGTTCGTCGTCGCCGAAGGCGGCGTCGTCCTCTTCGATTGCTGCGGCGCGTGCTGCGAGGTCAAAACCGGGAGGCGAGTCCTTGAGGGACAGGCCCAGTTCAACCAGCTTTGCCTTGACCTCGTCGATGGACTTGGCACCGAAGTTGCGGATGTCCATCAGGTCGGCCTCGGAGCGGGCAACGAGTTCACCCACGGTGTGGATGCCCTCACGCTTGAGGCAGTTGTAGGAACGGACGGTGAGGTCCAGATCCTCGATCGGCAGTGCCATGTCGGCTGCCAGGGCAGCGTCGGTGGGCGACGGGCCGATCTCGATACCTTCAGCTGCGGTGTTCAGCTCACGGGCCAGACCGAACAGTTCCACCAGGGTGGTGCCTGCGGAAGCAACGGCATCGCGCGGGGCGATGGCCTGCTTGGTCTCGACGTCGACAATCAGCTTGTCGAAGTCGGTGCGCTGCTCAACACGGGTTGCTTCCACGCGGAAAGTAACCTTCAGCACCGGCGAGTAGATGGAGTCGACCGGGATACGGCCGATCTCTGCGTCGCCGGACTTGTTCTGAGCTGCCGAAACGTAGCCGCGGCCGCGCTCGATGGTCAGTTCGAGCTCGAACTTGCCCTTCGAGTTCAGCGTGGCGATGTGCAGATCCGGGTTGTGGAATTCGACGCCGGCCGGCGGAGCGATGTCCGCGGCGGTGACGACTCCGGGACCCTGCTTGCGCAGGTAAGCCACAACAGGCTCGTCGTGCTCGGAGGAAACCGACAGGTTCTTGATGTTCAGGATGATCTCGGTGACATCTTCCTTGACACCCGGAACCGTGGTGAACTCATGCAGCACGCCATCGATCCGGATGCTGGTTACGGCAGCACCGGGGATGGAGGAGAGCAGGGTACGGCGGAGGGAGTTTCCGAGGGTGTAGCCGAAGCCCGGTTCCAGCGGTTCGATGACGAACCGGGAACGGTTTTCGGAGACTACCTCTTCGGAGAGGGTGGGGCGCTGTGCAATGAGCACTTAGGTTTCCTTTCGGCGAGCATCCGCTATATGACGCAACACAGGTGGTGGAAATTCGGTCTGAGACTTAACGCGCTGGGCTTGCCCGGACCATTGCTGGTCCGGGCAAGCTCCTGCTGCGGAAAAGAATTAGACGCGGCGGCGCTTCGGGGGGCGGCAGCCGTTGTGGGCTGCGGGGGTGACGTCCTGGATGGAGCCGACCTCGAGGCCTGCGGCCTGCAGCGAACGGATTGCGGTTTCGCGTCCGGAACCCGGTCCCTTGACGAAAACGTCTACCTTGCGCATGCCGTGCTCCTGCGCACGCTTTGCAGCGGCTTCGGCAGCCATCTGGGCAGCGAACGGGGTGGACTTACGCGAGCCCTTGAAGCCGACCTCACCAGAGGAAGCCCAGGAAATAACAGCGCCGGTCGGATCCGTGATGGAAACGATGGTGTTGTTAAAGGTTGCTCTTGATGTGCGCCTGGCCCAGCGCGATATTCTTCTTGTCCTTCTTACGCGGCTTGCGTACCGCGCCACGAGTCTTCGGGGGCATTTTTTCTCCTACAGAAAGTTATTGGGGAAAGCTCCGTTAATCCCGGCCGGGACTTTAACGGGCCTTCTTCTTGCCGGCGACGGTACGCTTCGGCCCTTGCGGGTACGTGCGTTGGTCTTCGTACGCTGACCGCGTACGGGCAGGCCCTTGCGGTGGCGCAGGCCTTCGTAGCTGCCGATTTCAACCTTGCGGCGGATGTCGGCTGCTACTTCGCGGCGAAGGTCACCCTCAACCTTGTAGTTGCCTTCAATGTAGTCACGCAGTTCAACCAGCTGGGCGTCGGTGAGGTCCTTAACGCGGACGTCAGCGCTGATGCCAGTGGCAGCCAGGGTTTCGTGTGCACGGGTCTTGCCCACGCCGTAGATGTAAGTAAGCGCAATTTCCAGCCGCTTTTCGCGGGGAATGTCTACGCCAGCGAGACGAGCCATAGTGGCAGTACTCCTTGAATAAACCGGAGGTCGTAGGCAGTACACCCGCACTTCTGTACGGCCCCAGCCTCCGACCGGGGGTTAGCTGTCCGGACTCTGTCGAGCTCAATGTTCCAGATCAGCTTGTGCTGCCTTTATTTACTTGCGTGGGTTAGCAACCCAGGGTTTCCCAGGAAAGGGAATTAGCCCTGGCGCTGCTTGTGGCGCGGGTTCTCGCAGATCACCATGACCCGGCCATTACGGCGGATCACTTTGCACTTTTCGCAGATCTGCTTGACGCTCGGCTTGACCTTCATGGCATTCCTTTGCGTGTAACAGTGGTCAACTGGAGCAGCAGCAGTTCATACTGACGCCGCCCAGCAATTTACTTGTAGCGGTAGACGATACGACCACGGGTGAGGTCGTACGGGCTCAGCTCCACCACTACGCGATCCTCGGGGAGGATCCGGATGTAGTGCTGACGCATCTTTCCAGAGATGTGTGCCAGGACGATGTGCTTGTTGGTGAGCTCAACGCGAAACATCGCGTTAGGCAGCGCCTCGGTCACAACGCCTTCGATCTCAATGACCCCGTCCTTCTTGGCCATACCCTCCGCTAACTGTTGTTGCCGCAGCCCTGCCGGATTGCACCAGGCATTGCCACGAACGTTTTTGTTGGATCAGTTGCCTGCCCCAGGCCCAAAAGGGCGCGGCAGTCCAGACAACCAACAAACAACACTACGCCATCGGGCCAAGAAAGTTAAATCCAGCCATGCTAGCGCATCTACCCGCCGTACGCACCATAGTCACCGGCCGGAGTGCTGACCGGCTCCGCGCTGGCAACACCGTCCAGGATCGCCAGGCGTACGACGTCGGCTGCCGCACTCTGCAGGGTTACCAGGCTGATTTGCCGGGCGGTTTCATCGCTCCGGTCCAGCGCCACACCGCCAGTGGCGAGGCAGAAGACGGTATCCCCGTCCGCGAGGGTGTGGCTGGGGTTCAGCGCCCGGGCGATCCCGGCATGCGATGCGGCGGCGGTCCGCTTGCATTCGGCCACATCGAGCACGGCATTGGTGGCCACCACAACGAGGGTGGTGTTCAACCCCTGGTGATTGAGCTTGCCGAAATCCCGGCCGCGGGTTTCGACAGGCTCAACCACCGCCTCCTCAACCACCGAATGCTCCACCAGCGGCAGGCCCAGGGCGTTGACCACAGCGAGGGCGCCAACCACCACCCCGCCTTCCAACGTTGCGGAGGCGGTGCCCACCCCGCCCTTGAACGTCCTGCCGATGAGTGCTCCCGTGCCGGCACCCACGTTGCCGCGTTCGACGTCGTGCCCTTCCATTTCAGCGGCCGCGGCAACCGCTGCCGCGTAGCCCATCTCGGGCGTCGGGCGGGCGGAAAAGTCGCCGCCCCTGCCAAGGTCGAAAATCGCGGCGGCCGGAACGATGGGCACCACTCCCCCCGGCACGGCGAACCCGCGGCCGTTTTCCTCGCACCAGCGCTGCACGCCGGCAGCGGAGGCGAGGCCGTAGGCGCTTCCGCCGGTGAGGACCACAGCGTCCACCTGGCTGACGAGGCTGGTGGGGTCCAGCGCATCCGTCTCATGGGTTGCAGGTCCGCCACCCTGGACGTCCACTGAACCCACCGTGCCGGGCGGCGGCAGGACCACGGTCACGCCAGTCAACCAGCCGGCCCCGATTTTGTGGACCTGCCCCACCCGGACACCCGGCACATCAGTCAGAGAACCCATGCGCCCATTCTGCCCCCGCATGGGTCATCGGCGGCGTAACTGAGATGCGTTTACTTAACCTATTGAATATCGATAGAATCATGTTGTTGTTCGATAAAGGAGAGTTCATGGGAAAGCTGGCAGTCCTCGCGCTGCGCATCGTCATCGCGCTGGTTTTGGCTGGTTCACTGTTCGTCCAGGTATGGATGGTGCCCCTGGTGTCCATCGACCTCCAGGAAGCCGCGGCCCCGGACGGGCTGCGGATCGCGTTCCTGGCCATCGTGGTCCTGGGCATCGTCTGCGTTCAGGTCACGGCGGTGTGCGTCTGGCAGCTGCTGACCATGGTGCGGCGGGGAACCGTGTTCTCCCACGGGGCCTTCCGCTACGTGGACATCATCTTCTGGGCCATCGCCGCGGCGGCAGTCCTCGTTTTTGGAATCGCCGTGCTGCTGGCCCCTGGGGACGTCGCGCCGGGCATCGTGCTGCTGATCTGCGGCGCCGCCCTGATGATCGGCGGCGTGGCCCTGATCGTGCTGGTGCTCCGGACCCTCCTGGCCCAGGCAGTGGCGCGTGATGCGGAGGCCAAGCACCTGCGCGATGAACTCGACGAGGTGATCTGATGGCCATCATCGTGGACATCGACGTTCTGCTGGCGAAGCGCAAAATGCCAGTGGGGGTGCTGGCAGAAAAAGTGGGCATCACGCCGGCCAACCTGGCGGTGCTCAAGAACGGACGCGCCAAGGCCGTTCGCTTCACAACGCTTGAGGCGCTGTGCGAGGTGCTCGAGTGCCAGCCCGGCGACCTGCTCCGGTGGGAACCGGACGGCGCTGGGACTGGTGGTTGAGCCTGTCGAAACCCCGCTTCGATTTCGACAGGCTCAATCAACGTCGGTGGTTGAGCCTGTCGAAACCCCGCTTCGATTTCGACAGGCTCAATCAACGGGTCCTAGGGGATCGGCACAGGGGTGACGCCGAGGGGGACAAGGTCCTCCGCGCCGCCGTCGGGCGCTGACAGGACCCAGATGCCCTTCTCGTGCACCGCAACGGAATGCTCCCACTGGCAGGAACGCTTGCCGTCGGTGGTGACCACCGTCCAGTCGTCCTCCAGCACGGCGGTTTCAATGCCGCCGCGGACCAGCATCGGCTCGATGGCAAGGCACAGGCCCGGCTTGATCCTAGGGCCGCGGTGGGTGGTGCGGTAGTTCAGGACGTCCGGCGCCATGTGCATCTCGGAGCCGATGCCGTGCCCCACGTAGTCCTCCAGGATGCCCAGCGGCTTGCCGGGAACCGACGAGACGTAGTCGTCGATGGCGGCGCCGATATCACCCACGTGCGTCCCGGTGGCCAGGGCCGCGATCCCCCGCCACATGGCGGCGCGGGTGACGTCGGAGAGCCGCTGGTCCTCCGGGTCGGCGGTCCCCACGATGACGGTCCGGGCCGAATCGGAGTGCCAGCCGTCCACGATGGCACCGCCGTCGATGGAGATGATGTCGCCGTCCTGCAGCACGCGGCTGCCCGGGATGCCGTGGACCACTTCCTCGTTCACGGAAGTGCAGACGGTGGCGGGGAAGCCGTGGTAGCCGAGGAAGTTGGACTTGGCGCCGGCCTCGTTGAGCACGGCAGCGAAGACATCGTCGAGGTGCTTGGTGGTGACGCCCGGGACGGCGGCGGCAACGGCTGCGTCCAGGGCGCGGCTCAGGACCAGTCCTGCCTCGTGCATGGTGCGCATCTGGGCGTTGTTCTTGAGTTCGATGCGGGGCTGGCGGAAGCCCATGGTGTGTCCTTTCAAATGGCTGAGGCTCCTCCCCTGTTCCGGGAGGAGCCTCAGAAAACGGTGCCTGGATCAGGCTGCCTGTGCCGCCTTGATGGCCTGCATCACGCGGTCGGTCACGTCATCGATGGGGCCGATGCCGTCAACCTGGGTGAGGATGCCGCGCTCGGCGTACTTGGCCACGACCGCTTCGGTCTGCTCGTGGTAGAGGTCAAGGCGGTGGCGGATGACGGCTTCGTTGTCGTCGCTCCGGCCAGTTTCCTTGGCCCGGCCCAGCAGGCGGTGCACCAGTTCCTCATCGTCGGCAGTGAGCTGCAGGACGACGTCGAGCTTCTCGTCGCCCTTGGCGAGGATCTCGTCGAGGTAGTCCACCTGCGCAGTGGTGCGCGGGTAGCCATCCAGCAGGAAGCCGCTTTCGACGTCGGCCTCGCTGAGGCGGTCACGGACCATCTTGTTGGTCACGCTGTCCGGAACGAAGTCCCCGTTGTCCATGTACTTCTTGGCCTCGATGCCAAGGGGCGTTTCGCCCTTTACATTGGCGCGGAAGATGTCGCCGGTGGAGATCGCCACAACGCCGAGGCGCTCTGAAATCCGCTCCGCCTGCGTTCCTTTTCCGGAACCGGGAGGTCCAATAATCAGCATTCTCGTCATCGCAAAAGCCCTTCGTAGTGACGTTGTTGTAGCTGCGCATCAATTTGCTTTACGGTCTCCAGGCCAACGCCCACCATGATCAGGATCGAGGTGCCACCGAACGGGAAGTTCTGGTTCGCGTTGATCAGTACCAGTGCCACCAGCGGAATCAGTGCCACGAAGCCCAAGTACAGGGCGCCGGGGAGCGTGATCCGGGAAAGCACGTACTGCAGGTAATCAGCGGTCGGCTTGCCGGCGCGGATACCTGGAATGAAGCCGCCGTACTTCTTCATGTTGTCGGACACTTCTTCAGGGTTGAAGGTGATCGCGACATAGAAGTAGGTAAAGAAGACGATCATGGCGAAGTACAGAACCATATAGATCGGCTGGTCGCCGCGGACCAGGTTGTTGTTGATCCATTCGACCCACGGCTGGAGCTGCTCGCCCTGCTGCGGCTGGTTGAACTGTGCAATCAGGCCGGGCAGGTAGAGCATGGAGGAAGCGAAGATGACCGGGATAACACCGGCCATGTTCACCTTGATGGGAATGTAGGTGCTGGTGCCGCCCACGGTGCGGCGTCCGATCATCCGCTTGGCGTACTGCACCGGGACCCGGCGCTGTGACTGCTCCACGAAGACCACCAGCGCCACGGTCAGCAGGCCCACGGCCAGGACGGTGAAGAACGTGGCCGGTCCCTGCGAGGTCCAGATGGCACCCAGGGAGGTGGGGAACGTCGCTGCGATCGAGGTGAAGATGAGCAGGGACATGCCGTTGCCCACACCCTTCTCGGTGACGAGCTCGCCCATCCACATGATCAGGCCCGTACCGGCGGTCAGGGTGATGATGATCAGGATGGTGGTGATGATGCTGTCATCGGGGATGATGGGCAGCGCACAACCGGGAAGCAGCTGGCCCGACCGGGCCAGGGACACCAGGGTGGTGGCGTTGAGCAGGCCCAGGGCGATGGTGAGGTACCGCGTGTACTGGGTCAGCTTGGACTGGCCCGACGCGCCCTCTTCGTACAGCTGCTGGAAGCGGGGAATGACCACCCGGAGCAGCTGGACGATGATGCTGGCCGTGATGTACGGCATGATGCCCAGGGCGAAGATGGACACCTGGAGCAACGCGCCGCCGCTGAACAGGTTGACGAGCTGGTACAGCCCGCCGGCCGTCTGACCGTTCTGCAAACATTGCTGGACATTCTGGTAGTCCACACCAGGCGAGGGAATGAAAGCACCCAAGCGGAAGATGGTGATGATTCCCAGCGTGAACAACAACTTGCGTCGCAGATCAGGCGTGCGAAAGGCCCGGCCAAATGCGCTAAGCAAGCGTCCTCCTGTGGTGTTTATAAGAGTGGTGTGATGGGGCCCAATAAATCCCAACAACCGAGTCTAACGGTTGGATGCGCCATGCGAACAATCCGCGGAAGCGCTGCTGCGCCGGATGGCGGGAAAAATACGGCGTGCGGATGTGAAAAACTCCCGATGACCGGGGCGTTGGCCCCGGTCATCGGGAGTTGAACAACGGGCTGTCGCCCACCGGCTCTAGAGAGCGGTGGTGCTTCCGCCTGCTGCTGCGATCTTTTCAGCGGCGCTGGCCGAGAATGCGTGGGCGGTGACGTCAACCTTGACGGTGATGTCGCCGGTGCCCAGCACCTTGACGGGCTGGTTCTTGCGAACGGCACCCTTTTCGACCAGGTTCTCCACGGTGACGGTGCCACCTTCGGGGAACAGCTCGTTGAGCTTGTCCAGGTTCACAACCTGGAACTCAACCCGGAACGGGTTCTTGAAGCCGCGCAGCTTGGGCAGGCGCATGTGCAGCGGCAGCTGGCCGCCGGCAAAGCCAGCCTTCACCTGGTAGCGGGCTGCCGTACCCTTGGTACCGCGACCGGCGGTCTTACCCTTGGATGCCTCACCACGACCAACACGGGTCTTGGCGGTCTTTGCACCCGGGGCGGGACGCAGGTGGTGAACCTTCAGGGCGTTCTGCTTTTCAGCCTGAGCCTTTTCGTTCTCTGCCATTTACTTCGCCTCCTCTACCTTTACCAGGTGCGGAACCGTGTTGAGCATCCCGACGGTCACGGCATCGGCGGTGCGGACAACGGTGTGTCCGATCCGCTTCAGGCCGAGGGACCGCAGGGTGTCGCGCTGGTTCTGCTTGCCGCCAATGGCGGACTTGATCTGAGTGATTTCCAACTGTGCGTCGGAGGGGACCAGGTTCTTAGCCATGACTAAACACCTGCCTTCGGAGCCAGGAGGGCCTTCACCAGTGCCTGCGGAGCGATCTCGTCCAGCGGCAGGCCGCGGCGTGCTGCCACGGATGCCGGCTCTTCGAGGCGCTTCAGGGCATCAACGGTCGCGTGGACGATGTTGATGGCGTTGGAGGAACCGAGCGACTTGGAGAGGATGTCGTGGATGCCCACGCACTCCAGTACTGCACGGACCGGACCACCGGCGATAACACCGGTACCGGCGGAAGCCGGACGCAGCATTACGACGCCGGCAGCGGCTTCACCCTGAACGCGGTGCGGGATGGTGTTGCCAACGCGGGGAACGCGGAAGAAGGACTTCTTGGCCTCTTCAACGCCCTTGGCGATAGCAGCGGGAACTTCCTTGGCCTTGCCGTAGCCCACGCCGACCATGCCGTTACCGTCACCAACGACGACCAGTGCGGTGAAGCTGAAGCGACGACCACCCTTGACCACCTTGGAAACGCGGTTGATGGTGACAACGCGCTCTACGAACTGGTTCTTTTCGGCTTCACGGCCACCGTCGCGGCCGCCACGGCCACCGCGGTCGCCGCGGCCCTGGCCGCGGTCGCCACGCTCGCCACGACGGGCGCCACCACGGCGGTCGTCGGCAGCGGGGGCAGTGGTCTCAGCAGCTGCGGCTTCGGGAGCCTTCTGATCTGCAGACACAGTGTCCTTTTCCTTGTTTGCTTCGGTCACAGTGACAGCCCACCTTCGCGTGCACCGTCAGCGACGGCGGCAATCCGGCCGTGGTACTGTTACCACCGCGGTCGAAGACAACTGCCTCGACACCGGCAGCCTTGGCACGCTCGGCAACGAGCTCGCCAACGCGCTTGGCCTTGGCGGTCTTGTCACCGTCGAATGCACGGAGGTCGGCTTCCAGAGTGGACGCGCTTGCTACGGTCTGGCCAATGCTGTCATCGACAACCTGGACAAATACGTGGCGGGCGGACCGGTTAACCACCAGGCGGGGGCGAACGGCCGTTCCTGCAATGCGCTTGCGGATACGAAGCTGGCGGCGGCTGCGGGCAGCAGCCTTGCTCTTGTTCGTGCGCTTCTTGTTAATGGCGATGGCCATGGTTACTTACCAGCCTTTCCGACCTTGCGGCGGATAACTTCGCCGGCGTAACGGATGCCCTTGCCCTTATACGGGTCAGGCTTCCGCAGCTTGCGGATGTTGGCAGCAACTTCGCCGACCTGCTGCTTGTTGATGCCTGAGACAGAGAGCTTGGTCGGTCCCTCTACTGCAAAGGTGATGCCGGCAGGAGCCGACACGTTGACCGGGTGGCTGAAGCCCAGAGCGAACTCCAGGTCAGATCCCTTGGCCTGAACACGGTAACCGGTACCGACGATTTCAAGCTTCTTCTCGTAGCCTGCGGTGACGCCCTGGATCATGTTGGCGATCAGGGTGCGGGTCAGGCCGTGGAGCGAACGGGAGGCGCGCTCGTCGTTCGGGCGGGTGACGGTCAGGGTGTTGTCTTCCAGGGCAACCTCGATGGGGCTGGCCACAGTGTGGCTCAGTTCGCCCTTGGAACCCTTGACGCTGACGACAGAGCCGTCAACCTTGACCTCAACGCCGGCAGGAACGGTGATGGGGAGACGTCCAATACGTGACATTATTCTCTTCCTTTCCCGTTACCAGACGTACGCGAGGACTTCGCCGCCCACGCCCTTCTTGCCGGCCTGCTTGTCAGTCAGGAGGCCGGAAGAGGTGGACAGGATTGCGATACCCAGGCCACCCAGCACGTGCGGCAGGTTGGTGGACTTCGCGTAAACGCGGAGACCCGGCTTGGAGATGCGGCGAACACCGGCGATGGAACGCTCGCGGTTCGGACCGAACTTGAGCTCGAGGGTCAGCTTCTTGCCGACCTCTGCGTCCTCTTCCTTCCAGCCGGCGATGAAGCCTTCGGCCTTGAGGATGTCGGCAACGCGAGCCTTGAGCTTGCTGTAAGGCATAGACACGGTGTCGTGGTATGCCGAGTTTGCGTTACGCAGGCGCGTAAGCATGTCTGCGACAGGATCTGTCATTGTCATGGTGGGCTCTTGCCCTTCCTCGTAACGGTTTCCGCCGTCTGCTTCCGATGAAGCCGGCGGCCGGACCTTTTACGTAGTAATTAAGCTTCGGTCTTGAACGGGAAACCAAGCGCCTTGAGCAGCGCGCGGCCTTCGTCGTCGGTCTTGGCAGTGGTCACAACCGTGATGTCCATACCGCGGACGCGGTCGATCTTGTCCTGGTCGATTTCGTGGAACATAACCTGCTCGGTCAGACCGAAGGTGTAGTTGCCGTTGCCATCGAACTGCTTGCCGCTGAGGCCGCGGAAGTCGCGGATACGGGGCAGGGCCAGGGTGACCAGACGGTCCACGAATTCCCACATGCGGTCGCCACGCAGGGTAGCGTGTGCGCCGATGGGCATGCCTTCGCGCAGCTTGAACTGTGCGATCGACTTGCGGGCCTTGGTAACCTGCGGCTTCTGGCCGGTGATCTGGGTGAGGTCGCGGACAGCGCCGTCGATCAGCTTGGAGTCCTTGGCGGCATCTCCAACACCCATGTTCACAACAACCTTGACGAGGCGGGGAACCTGGTTCACGTTCGCGTACTTGAATTCATCCTGGAGCTGGGCCTTGATGGATTCTGCGTACTTGGTCTTCAGACGAGGAACGATCTTCGTTGCCGGAGTCTCGAGAGTCTCAGTCATTAGATGTCCTTCCCGGTGCTCTTGGACACGCGGATGCGGACGGTCTTCTTGACGCCGTCCTTCTCTACGGTGTCGAGGCGGAAGCCCACGCGGGTCGGCTTCTTGGTCGACGGGTCAACCAGCGCCACGTTGGAGATGTGGATCGGGGCTTCAACAACCTCGATGCCACCGGTCTTGGTGCCGCGCTGCGACTGACCGACCTTGGTGTGCTTGGTGACGCGGTTGATGCCTTCAACCAACACGCGGTTGGTGTCGGTGAACACGCGCAGGACCTTGCCCTGCTTGCCGCGGTCGCCGCCGCGCTCAGCCTTGGCGCCAGTGATGACCTGGACCAGGTCACCCTTCTTGATCTTTGCAGCCATGGACTAGAGCACCTCCGGAGCCAGAGAAACGATCTTCATGAACTTCTTGTCACGGAGTTCACGACCAACCGGTCCGAAGATACGGGTACCGCGGGGGTCACCGTCGCCCTTCAGGATCACAGCTGCGTTCTCGTCAAACTTGATGTAGGAACCATCCGCACGGCGGCGTTCCTTCTTGGTACGGACGATGACTGCCTTGACAACATCGCCCTTCTTTACGTTGCCGCCCGGGATTGCGTCCTTGACGGTGGCGACAATGACGTCACCGATGCCTGCGTAGCGACGGCCGGATCCACCGAGAACGCGAATGGTAAGGATTTCCTTAGCACCCGTGTTGTCGGCGACCTTGAGTCGCGACTCCTGCTGAATCACTATTTACTCCTTGCGTCGCGCCGGTTCTCAGACCGAAAATCTTCCTACGGAATGAGCCTTGCGGAACGGTTGATCGGGGTGTCTCTTGACCTGCCTGGATTTTGCCAGACCAGGCCTAAACGCCCGTGCCAGAAGCAGTTGCTCCCATCTGTCCGGGACGGATCCCGGGCGCACAGGAGCACTATGCTGTGGCACGCTTGTTTACGAGTTTGGTGAACGGCGCACGAAAGGCGCCATACAAACTCAAAATCTTAGCACAGATCGGCCGGTTCCCCATATCACCACAGGCCGCTCCCCCGCAAGCAACACGGCGCCACCAACGCTCCCCCACTTACAGCGCGCCCTCTTCCAACGGGTTCTAGGCGCCGTTAGTCAGCGGGCGTCGGGGTACGACGGCGTCACGCCCGGCAGCCTTTCGGGCCGCCGAAGGTGCCGCTCCCCCGGAAAGCCGCGGCACCGCCGTCGTAAGCCCACCGGAAGCGTGCACCGCGTGACGCAGGGTTGAGTTAAACGGACAGCCCCCGCTCCCGATGGGAGCAGGGGCTACAACAGCGAAGCAGCAGGTGCTACTTGGCCTTCTCGAGGATTTCCACGAGCCGCCAGTTCTTGGTGGCGGACAGCGGACGGGTCTCGGCGATGACAACCAGGTCGCCGATGCCGGCGGTGTTGTTCTCGTCGTGGGCCTTGACCTTGGAGGTACGGCGGATGACCTTGCCGTACAGTGCGTGCTTCACGCGGTCCTCAACCTGGACAACGATGGTCTTTTCCATCTTGTCCGAGACCACGTAGCCGCGACGCGTCTTGCGGTAACCGCGCTGCTCAGCCGTGGCTGCGGTAGCAGTTTCCGTCACGTTCTGGTCCTTTTCACTCACTTGGCATCCTCCTCGGTCTCAACCGTTTCAGCCTTTTCGGCCTTCTTGGTTGCAGCCTTCTTGGACTTCTTCTCTTCCTTGGCTTCCACAACCGGTGCGGCAACCTCGGCACGGATGCCCAGCTCGCGCTCACGGAGAACGGTGTAGATGCGGGCGATGTCCTTCTTTACCGCGCGCAGGCGACCGTGGTTCTCCAGCTGACCGGTGGCGGACTGGAAACGCAGGTTGAACAGCTCTTCCTTGGCCTTGCGGAGTTCTTCAACGAGACGCTCGTTGTCGAAACCGTCCAGCTTTGCGGGAGCCAGATCCTTGGATCCTACTGCCATTTCTATTCACCACCCTCGCGACGCACGATGCGTGCCTTCAACGGCAGCTTGTGGATTGCCAGGCGCAGGGCCTCGCGAGCTACCTCTTCATTGACACCGGCGAGTTCGAAGAGAACCCGGCCCGGCTTGACGTTGGCGACCCACCATTCCGGCGAACCCTTACCGGAACCCATGCGGGTTTCGGCAGGCTTCTTGGTCAGGGGACGGTCCGGGTAGATGTTGATCCAGACCTTACCGCCACGCTTGATGTGGCGGGTCATCGCGATACGAGCGGACTCGATCTGACGGTTGGTGACGTATGCCGGGCTCAGGGCCTGGATGCCGTACTCACCGAACGAGACCTTGGTGCCGCCCGTAGCAGCGCCGGAACGACCCGGGTGGTGCTGCTTACGGTGCTTGACTCGACGTGGGATAAGCATTTAAGCCTGTCCTCCTTCTACTGCTGCAGCGGGTGCAGCCTCACCTGCCGGCGCTTCGGCAGCAGGAGCTGCGTCAGCGGCCGGACGGTCGTTGCGACGGCGGCGATCGCCACGGTCAGCGCCACCCGGGCGGCCCGGACGGTCGCCGGAGCGGCCGCGGGACGGGGCGGAAGCGGCCTGGGCGGCCAGTTCCTTGGCGGTGACGTCACCCTTGTAGATCCAGACCTTCACACCGATGCGGCCGAAGGTGGTCTTGGCTTCGTAGAAGCCGTAGTCGATGTTCGCGCGGAGGGTGTGCAGGGGCACACGGCCTTCGCGGTAGAACTCCGAGCGGGACATTTCAGCGCCACCCAGTCGACCCGAGCAGGCGATACGGATGCCCTTGGCACCGGCACGCTGCGCGGACTGCATGGCCTTCTTCATGGCGCGGCGGAATGCCACACGGGAAGTCAGCTGCTCAGCAACGCCCTGGGCAACAAGCTGGGCTTCCATCTCGGGGTTCTTGACCTCGAGGATGTTCAGCTGGACCTGCTTGCCAGTGAGCTTTTCGAGCTCGCCGCGGATGCGGTCTGCTTCTGCTCCACGGCGGCCGATGACGATGCCGGGACGGGCCGTGTGGATGTCCACGCGGACACGGTCACGGGTGCGCTCGATCTCGACCTTCGCGATACCGGCGCGCTCCATGCCCGTGGACATGAGCTGGCGGATGCGGATGTCTTCGCGAACGAAGTCCTTGTACCGCTGGCCGGCCTTGGTGCTGTCAGCGAACCAGTGCGATACGTGATCGGTGGTGATGCCGAGTCGGAACCCGTGCGGGTTTACTTTCTGTCCCACTTAGCGAGCCTCCTCTTTCTCCGGGGTAGCGACTACCACGGTGATGTGGCTGGTGCGCTTCTTGATCTGAAATGCACGACCCTGGGCGCGCGGCTGGAACCGCTTCATGGTCGGGCCTTCATCAACAAACGCTTCGCTGATGATGAGGTCACCTTCGTCAAACGCAACGCCGTCGCGGTCCGCGAGGACCCGGGCGTTGGAGATTGCCGACTGTACTACCTTGAATACCGGCTCCGAAGCTGCCTGCGGGGCAAACTTCAGAATTGCCAGAGCCTCATTCGCTTGCAATCCACGAACAAGGTTGACGACGCGCCGGGCCTTCATAGGCGTTACGCGGATGTGGCGCGCAATTGCCTTGGCTTCCATTGCTTTCCTTCTCTCGTCTATGACGTAAGCGCAGGCGCCTAGCGGCGCTTGCCCTTACGGTCGTCCTTGACATGGCCGCGGAATGTCCGCGTGGGAGCGAATTCGCCGAGCTTGTGCCCGACCATCGACTCAGTGACAAACACCGGGATGTGCTTGCGTCCGTCGTGTACGGCGATCGTGTGTCCGAGCATGTCGGGGATGATCATCGAACGGCGGGACCAGGTCTTGATGACGTTCTTGGTGCCCTTTTCGTTTTCCCTGGCTACCTTCACAAAGAGGTGCTGGTCAACGAAAGGACCTTTTTTTCAGGCTGCGTGGCATGTGTCCAGGCTCCTATCGCTTGTTCTTGCCAGTACGACGGCGACGCACAATAAGCTTGTCGCTCTCTTTGTTGGGGCGCCGGGTGCGGCCTTCCCGCTGACCGTTCGGGTTGACGGGGTTACGACCACCGGAGGTCTTACCTTCACCACCACCGTGCGGGTGGTCAACCGGGTTCATGGCGACACCACGGACGGTCGGGCGGACGCCCTTCCACCGCATACGGCCGGCCTTGCCCCAGTTGATGTTCGACTGCTCGGCGTTGCCGACCTCGCCGACGGTTGCGCGGCAGCGCACGTCAACGTTGCGGATTTCGCCGGAAGGCAGGCGCAGCTGGGCGAAGCGGCCTTCCTTGGCAACGAGCTGGATGGATGCACCGGCGGAGCGGCCCATCTTGGCGCCGCCACCCGGACGCAGTTCAACTGCGTGGATAACGGTACCCACGGGGATGTTGCGCAGGGGCAGGTTGTTGCCAGGCTTGATGTCAGCGTTGGCACCTGCTTCCACGAAGTCACCCTGGACAGCTTGTTCGGGGCGATGATGTAACGCTTGGTGCCATCAACGTAGTGCAGGAGCGCGATGCGGGCCGTACGGTTCGGATCGTACTCAATTTCGGCTACGCGGGCGTCAACGCCGTCCTTGTCGTGGCGACGGAAGTCGATCAGACGGTACTGGCGCTTGTGTCCGCCACCCTTGTGACGGGTGGTGATCTTACCGGTGTTGTTACGGCCGCCCTTCTTGGGCAGCGGACGTACCAACGACTTTTCCGGCGTCGACCGCGTGATTTCGATGAAGTCCGCTACGCTCGAGCCACGACGGCCCGGGGTAGTCGGCTTGTATTTACGGATTCCCATAATTTATTTCCTCGTTAAAGTGGTCTCCGCTACGAGAGCGGACCGCCGAAGATGTCGATGGTGCCTTCTTTGAGGGTGACAATCGCACGCTTGGTGTTCTTGCGGGTACCCCATCCGAATTTGGTGCGCTTGCGCTTACCGGCACGGTTGATGGTGTTGATCGATTCGACCTTGACGGAGAAGATCTTCTCCACGGCCAGCTTGATCTCGGTCTTGTTCGACCGGGGGTCCACCAGGAAGGTGTACTTGCCCTCGTCGATCAGGCCGTAGCTCTTTTCCGACACGACGGGTGCAAGCACGACGTCGCGGGGATCCTTGATGGTGGCTGCGCTCACTTGGCATCCTCCTCGTTCTTAGCTGCCTTGGCGGCAACGAATGCGTCGTAGGCAGCCTTGGTGAAGACAACGTCATCAGACACGAGAACGTCGTAGGTGTTCAGCTGGTCTGCGTACAGAACGTGAACACCGGCAAGGTTGCGCACGGACAGTGCAGCAACGTCGTTGGCGCGCTCGATGACAACCAGCAGGTTCTTGCGGTCGGAAACACCGCGGAGCGTTGCCAGTGCGGTCTTGGCCGAAGGCTTGTCGCCTGCAACCAGCTCGGAGACAACGTGGATGCGTCCGTTGCGGGCCCGGTCAGACAGTGCGCCGCGCAGGGCAGCAGCAATCATCTTCTTGGGGGTGCGCTGGCTGTAGTCACGCGGGGTGGGACCGTGGACAATGCCACCGCCGGTCATGTGCGGAGCACGGATCGAACCCTGGCGGGCGCGGCCGGTACCCTTCTGCTTGAACGGCTTGCGTCCTGCACCGGAAACTTCAGCGCGGGTCTTGGTCTTGTGGGTACCCTGGCGAGCAGCAGCGAGCTGGGCAACGACAACCTGGTGCAGCAGCGGCACGTTGGTCTGAACGTCGAAGATCTCTGCAGGCAGGTCAACCTGGACAGTGTTAGCCATTGAACTAGGCTCCCTTCACGGCGGTGCGTACGAGTACGACCTGGCCGCGGGCGCCGGGAACGGCACCCTTGATCAGGAGCAGCGACTTCTCGACGTCAACCGCGTGAACCGTCAGGTTCAGCGTGGTGTGACGAACGGCGCCCATGCGGCCGGCCATTTTCATGCCCTTGAAGACGCGGCTCGGGGTGGATGCACCACCGATGGAACCGGGCTTACGGTGGTTCTTGTGGGCACCGTGGGAAGCTCCAACGCCGTGGAAGCCGTGACGCTTCATAACACCGGCGAAGCCCTTACCCTTGGTGGTGCCAACGACGTCGATCTTCTGGCCGGCTTCGAAGAGCTCCACGGAGAGCTCCTGGCCCAGCTTGTACTCGGCAGCATCTGCGGTACGAAGTTCGACGACGTGACGGCGAGGCGTAACGCCTGCCTTTTCAAAGTGACCAGCCAGCGGCTTGGTGACCTTGCGGGGATCGATCTGGCCGTAGCCGATCTGAACGGCGACGTAGCCATCAGCTTCTGCGTTGCGCAGCTGGGTGATGACGTTCGAGTCTGCCTGGACCACAGTGACGGGGATGAGCTTGTTGTTCTCGTCCCAGACCTGGGTCATGCCGAGCTTCGTGCCCAGCAGGCCCTTTACGTTACGGGTTGCGGTCATAGTTTCTCAGCACCTCCCTACAGCTTGATTTCGATGTTCACGTCAGCCGGCAGGTCGAGACGCATGAGCGAGTCAACAGCCTTCGGCGTGGGATCGATGATGTCGATAAGACGCTTGTGCGTGCGCATTTCGAAGTGCTCGCGGCTGTCCTTGTACTTGTGCGGAGAGCGGATAACGCAGTAAACGTTCTTCTCCGTCGGCAGCGGCACGGGGCCAACTACCGTTGCGCCTGCGCGCGTGACCGTCTCAACGATCTTCCGTGCTGAAACGTCAATGACCTCGTGGTCGTATGACTTCAGCCGGATGCGGATTTTTTTGTCCCGCCATGTCGCCTGACTCTCTTTCAGTCTGTGCTTCCCCGGTTTAGGGCTGCCCTGTTCACTTTCCTGTTGTATGTGGCTGCCGAAGCATTTGAAGTCGTAACTACCACCCGCCGCACAAACTGAATCCGGATGAATCCGGGTTCCTCACCTTGCCGGCGTAACCGACCCCCGCGGTCGGGCGTGTCGCGCTCAACACGCATACAAATCCGCAATTCCATTGGGGTGGGTTATGTTTGGTCTTCAACCTGGACCCTGCATCCGGCATTATCCGGATCGGGACGCGAAGAAGCGCTTGAACAACTCATCTAGTATGTCGGAAATCCCCGGCAGATGCGAATCGTCCCTCGTGGGGCCGGGCCTGGCCGGGCCATTGCCCTTGGTTGCCTCCGAATGGATGATAAGGACATGACGCTGGAAAGCACTGAATCGGTGACGGAACTGGCCGGCCGGATGCCGCCGTCGTTCACTCTTGGCGTGGCGGCCGCCGCCTTCCAGATTGAGGGCGCCCTCGGTGAAGGCGGTCGCGGCCCCTCGGGCTGGGACGCGTTCGCGGAGAAACCCGGCGCCATCATGGACGGCCACTCCCCCCGCCGTTGCCTGCGACCACTACAACAGGCTGCCGGAGGATGTGGCGCTGCTGCAGGAACTGGGCGTGGATTCCTACCGGTTCTCGCTGTCGTGGCCGCGGATCCAGCCTGACGGCCGGGGCAGCTTCAACCCGGAGGGCCTGGACTTCTACGACCGGCTGATCGACCAGCTGCTGGAGGCCGGCGTCTCCCCCATGGCCACGCTGTACCACTGGGACACGCCCCTGCCCCTCGAGCACCGCGGCGGCTGGCTGAACCGCGAGACCGCCGAACGCTTTGGCGAGTACGCCGCCGCAGCCGCGGCGCGCTACGGCGACCGCGTGGCCCAGTGGGTCACGCTCAACGAGCCCCTCTCGGTAACCCTGAACGGCTATGCCCTGGGCGTCCACGCCCCCGGCCACGCGCTGATGTTCGATGCCCTCCCCTCCATCCACCACCAGTTGCTGGCGCACGGGCTGGGCGTACAGGCACTCCGGGCTGCCGGCGTGACGGGCAGCGTGGGCGTGACCAACCTCCATGCGCCCGTCCGGCCCGGCAGCCGGAGCATCGGCGACCGGATGGTGGCCCGGATGTATGACCTGCTGATGAACCGGATCTACGCCGACCCCGTCCTGCTGGGCCGGTACCCCACGCTTCCGGTGTACGCCCGGCCGTGGCTGCGCTCCATCGGCAGGATCTCCGACGCAGACCTGCGCACCATCCACCAGCCACTGGATTTCTACGGCCTGAACTACTACTTCCCGGTGAAGGTGGCCGTCGGCCGGGGCGTCACCCCCATCCCGGCCAACACTCACAAAGCTGTGGCCCGGCTGCCCTTCCACGAGGTGGGGTACCCAGAGCTCAGCAGCACCGGATTCGGCTGGCCCGTGGCCCCCGAACATTTGGCCATCCTGCTCAAGGAACTCCAGGACCGGTACGGGACGCCCTCCCGCCCGTCTACATCACCGAAGGCGGTGCCAGTTTTCCCGAGCCCGACAAGGTTGAAGGCACCCTGCAGGATGAGGAGCGGGTGCAATACCTGGCCACGCACCTGCGCGCAGCGCTGGACGCCACATCCCCGGGCGGCATGGCGGCAGGCGTCGACCTGCGGGGCGATTACGTGTGGACGCTGATGGACAACTTCGAGTGGGCTGCCGGCTACTCCCAAAGATTCGGGTTGGTCCACGTTGACTTCGAGACGCAGGCCAGGACCCCGAAACAGTCCTTCTACTGGTACCGGGCCCTTTCGCGGGCGCGGAAGAACCGGGCGGGCCAGTAGCCGGGCCCAGGTATTCCTTATCCGCGGAAGCCGGCAGAGCGGCCAGCTACTGGTTCTTGTTGGCCCGGTTGATCCGCTTGGCGCGGTCGATCTCGTGGCGGAAGTGCTTCTTGGCCCAGAACACGCCTGCCACCACCACGGCCACGATGATCAGGAAAATAAGCCATCCCATAATGATCTCCTCTCGATGCTGCCACAGTATCAGGGGAGCTTCCGCGCGGGGCCGTCCTTCCCGCCGGCAGCTTCAGCGCCCGTGCTGCGGTTGAGGCGCCACACGGCAAAGGCAATCAGTCCGACGGCGACAATCGCCAGCAGCGCGAAGGTGTACTCCCGCATTGCCCACAGGATGCAGGCAGCAACCCCGCCGGCGCCCCAACGAACAAAGAACCGGTCCCCAGTACCAGGCCCGCCACCAGCAGCCCGGCCAGAAGGAGCAGGAGCCACAACTGCTGGCCGCCAGTCCCGCCCGCGACAACTCCGGCGCCGGACAGCGTGAGCAGGGCAGCCGACGCCGTTGCAAGAGCCCGGCCAGGCGCGTTCTGGCCGGCAAGGTACCGCAAGGCTGCGAGCAAGGTTCCCAGCACCACGTACCACTGGACTGCCCAGAAGGGGTCCGGCAGGTCCGCTGTATCGAATCTGAAGAGGGCCGCCCGCTGGGCCGCCGCAACCACTGCCAGTGCCCCGATTTCCGCCGCTACGCGGCGCAGTGCTGCAGGGGCTTCAAGCACGGCGACTCCGGCAGCACAAGCCAGCAGTGCAGCAGCACACCACGCTGTTGAATCGACCGGAAGCCCGGCCAGCGCAGCTGTGCCGAAGCCCAGGAAGGATGCGCCCGCCAGTGACCAGCGGCGCAGCGGCTCCTGGACCAGGCGGGAGGCCCTGGCCCGGCGCAGCGCATACAGGGCTGCGGCCGCAAGTCCGGGGCCGGCCAGCCACGGAAGATAGCGGCCCCAGTCCCCACCGAGCCCGTCAAATACTGGGCCTGCGAGCATGAACGCGCCGGTGGGCAGTGCTGCCGCCGCGGGCGGGTACAGCGCCGGGATCCGTTCAACGTCTGAGGCAATGAACAGGACAGCGGCCAGGGCAAGGACGGCGGTGCCGGAAACCCAGCCCGCCGCCTGCGGTGCAACCAGCAGGGCTGTGCCTGTGAAAGATACTGCTGCAACAAGCCACAGCCAACGCTCCACCCCGGCAGGCGTAGTGTGCCGACGGTTCCCCAGCACGCCTGCCCCTGCTGCGAGGAGGCCCAGGAGCATGAGGACCGCTGAGGTTTCCGTGTATCCCAACAGCGGCCCGGCCCCGAAAGTAGCGAACGGACCGAGCACCAGCACCCCGAACAACACGGCGTAGAGGCCGAAGTACAGGGCACCGCGGGCAACAAACAGACGGCGGGCCAGCACAGCGGATACGAGCAGCAGCGCCAGCTCCAGGAACAGGACGCCGCGGCCCCCGCTTTCACCCGCCTGGCCGTAGCGGAGGGCGTATCCCAGGGGCAGCAGGGCCTGTCCGGCCAGCGTAATCCAGACGGCTGCCTGCTGGAACGGCACCGACTGCAGGCTGGACCGCAGCAACCAGCGCACCGCATGCTGGGCCGCAAGGACCAAGGCGAACGTCAGGGACACCGCGGCCGGCGAAGCAGTGATGTCGTAGCTGAGGACCACCGCCAGTGCAGCCGTCAACACACGGGCCGCGACGAAGTACCACCCTTTCTGCAGGGAGGAGGAAGCAGCCGGCACCATGACTGCGGCGAACAGTGCGAAAATGCCGAGCAGCACCTCTACGAGGAGCAGGTTGCCGGACGAGAGGTACACCAGGACAACGAACGCCCCCGGCGCAAACCATTCGGCGCCACCCTCACGCCGCAGTACGTACCCGGCCAGCACGGCCGATCCGGCCGCCACGGCCGGAACAAAGACGGCCTGCCAGCTTCCTTCACCCAGCGGGGCCGTCAGGGCGGCGATCAGCTGCACCACGAGGACCAGGCCGATATCAACTGTCACACCGCGCGGCGTGCGCTGCCGGAGATACGCACCCAGGACAAGGACCAGCTGGAGTCCCAGGGCCACGGCCAGCATGGTGGCCGGCCGGACCTGCTCCCTGGCCAGGACGGGCACGGCCCCACCCTGCACAAGCTGCCCGAACGCCGTCAGCACCAGGATTGTTCCCGTAACCCTCGCCAGCCACCAGTAGCTCCAGCGGTGGAGGCGGGCAGGCAGCGTCAATGCGACACCAGCCACATATGCCAGCAGCAGCACAAGCGCCACGTTTCCTGCGCCGGTGGAAACCAGCCGAAAGGCGAATTCCACCATGACGGCGGAAACCACAAGCGGCAGCAGTTCGCCAACGGTGGGACGCCAGGTGCTGGATCGGCAGGACGCCGGAGCAGCATCAGGCCGGTGGACAGAGCTGCCAGCAACTGCAGCAGGATCGCGACCATTGTCAGGAGATTTCCACGGGTGGCGTCGACTGACGCCAGGACGGCGACTCCCACAACACCAAGGCCTGAAAAAGCGGCCAGTGTGGCTTGCGAAGCAAGAGCGGCGTGCCCCAGGCGCTGCAATGCTGCGGACAACAACTGCTGGCTGACTGCCACCGCAACAACGCCGAACCACACCGCGTGGTTCTGCAGAACCCCCTGCGTGAGGGCCGCTGCCGCCGCGGGAACCGCCAAGGTAGCGGCAACCCGGGCGTTCAGCACCAGCAGCCCCGGCCGTTCCTCCCCCTTCCGGAGCGCCCTCGCCAGCCAGATGAGCGACGCCAGCAGCGGCAAGGCCGCAAACGCCCACTCCCCCAGCACCGGACTGAAGAACCAGGCCAGCCCCAAGGCCGCGAACGGTGCCAGTTCAGCGCCGCCCTGGAGCCTTGCAGCCAGCACGAAGCCGGCGAGCAGCAGGATCAAGGCCGGCAGCCAGAGCGGTACCAGGCTGTCGCCCTGCAGGGAGGCAACCGCCGTTCCCGGCAGCGCGGTGACGGCGGCCAACGCCGCCGTCACCGCGAAGTGCGCCGCATGTGTCAGGAGCGCGTCAAGGCGCCACCACCCGGCACTCCGCAAAGTGCCGCCGTCGGGCGCCTGTGGTTGCCTGGCCAGCCACCCTGCCGCGGCGGCGTCACCTGGAAACCAGCCGGCCAGGACGCGACCGCCAAAGGCGGTTGCGGTGGACTGCAGCGCCAGGAACAGCCCGGCAGCGAACAACGCATCCGCCCCGTGGCCCGTGACTTCCCACACCGCTACACTGCCGGACACAGTCAGCGCCAGCCGCGCAGCATAGAAATTCAACAGCCTGAACGGGGCGCCCCGGACGGCGGTCATCACGCCGAAGTACACCCCGCAGATGCCCAGGACCAGGGCATACTCCCACCTGGCCAGCAGCAGCGGGAAGAAGGTCGATACCAAGGCAACCGCCGGCACCACCAGAGGGTGGAGGGTGGCCAAGGGCCTGGTGAAGACAGGAGGAAGCCATCCCGGCCGCAGCAGGGACACCACCGTAAACAGCACCGCCACGCCTGCGAGAGCAACGAAGTACCACACGAGGGCGCCACCCAGCACGGCAACGCCGGACCATGCTGTTGAAACGACGAACGTTAACGACAGGTACACCAGGACCCTGCTCTCGAGCCGAAGGGCGGCGGCGATGTAAGCGAAGGTTCCGGCGAGGGACGTCAGCAGCCAGACTGCTGGTCCGTGGAACAACACGAAGTTATACAGGGCAAGGCCGATCACCGGTATCAGCGCGAGGCCCGTACCGGTGAACGCCACGGCGGCAGGCCTGAGCCGGTGGACCCTCCGGTGAAGGACCAGTCCCGAGGCGTAGAACAGGGCAGCGACTGCGCAGACGCCGGCGAAGCGGAACATCGGCGCCAACCCGGTCCCCACGAACAGCGCCGCTGCCGCAACAAGGAGGAGGCTGGCAACGTACAGCGTGACGTTGATGTTCTGCCGGTCCCGGCGCTCCCGGCGGGCCTTGCGTTCTTCGTCGGATTCGGCGAGACGTGCCGGCCTGGCAGGATACGTTTGCTGCCTGGCCGGCGGGAGCACTTTCGCGGCAGGCTGCTGCCGGGCAGGGGGCCGGGCTGGGGGCTGGGGCGGCGGCGTCCTTCCAATAACAGGCGCGGCTATCCCGGGCACGGACTGCAGCGGCGGCATGGACTTCGGCTGCCGCTCCTGGGCGACCTTCGCCATCGCGTCCAGCCACCCCTGGAGGTGGCCGTCCCGGTACCCCGCCTCGTAGGATGCATCCCTCATGCCGCTTCCTCTCGCTAGGCAGTACTGTACGACTGCAATTTATCCAATGACTGGATTAACGGTAGCAAAAGAAAGCCCCGCTGCACATGGCAGCGGGGCTTTCTGTGGATTATGCGGGTCTATTCCCCCATGATCCGGTGATCAGCAAGGACTACTTGATGATCTTGGTAACGCGTCCCGAACCCACGGTGCGGCCGCCTTCGCGGATAGCGAAGCCGAGGCCCTCTTCCATAGCGATCGGCTGGATGAGCGCAACGGTCATCTCAGTGTTGTCGCCGGGCATAACCATTTCCGTGCCCTCGGGCAGGGTGATAACGCCGGTAACGTCCGTCGTGCGGAAGTAGAACTGCGGGCGGTAGTTCGAGTAGAACGGGTTGTGGCGTCCGCCTTCGTCCTTGGACAGGATGTAGACGTTGGCCTCGAAGTCGGTGTGCGGGGTGATGGAACCCGGCTTGACGACAACCTGGCCACGCTCGACGTCGTCGCGCTTCAGACCGCGGAGCAGGAGGCCACAGTTCTCGCCGGCCCATGCTTCGTCGAGCTGCTTGTGGAACATCTCGATACCGGTAACCGTGGTCTTCTGGACCGGGCGGATGCCGACGATCTCAACCTCGGAGTTGATGGCGAGGGTTCCACGCTCGGCGCGGCCCGTAACAACGGTGCCACGACCGGTGATGGTAAAGACGTCTTCGATCGGCATCAGGAACGGCTTGTCGCGGTCACGAACGGGGTCCGGAACGGACTCGTCCACAGCAGCCATCAGGTCCTCAACGGACTTGACCCACTCGGGGTCGCCTTCCAGGGCCTTCAGGCCGGAAACGCGGACAACCGGAGCGTCGTCGCCATCGAAGCCCTGCGAGCTCAGGAGCTCACGAACTTCCATTTCAACGAGGTCGAGGAGTTCCTCGTCCTCAACCATGTCAGCCTTGTTCAGCGCGACCAGCAGGTAGGGAACACCAACCTGGCGGGCGAGCAAAACGTGCTCGCGGGTCTGTGCCATGGGGCCGTCGGTAGCAGCAACCACGAGGATTGCGCCGTCCATCTGGGCAGCACCGGTGATCATGTTCTTGATGTAGTCAGCGTGACCGGGGGCGTCAACGTGTGCGTAGTGACGCTTCTCGGTCTGGTACTCCACGTGGGAGATGTTGATGGTAATACCGCGCTGACGCTCTTCGGGAGCAGAGTCGATCGACGCGAAGTCGCGCTTCTCGTTGAGATCCGGGTACTTGTCGTACAGCACCTTGGAAATGGCGGCCGTCAGCGTCGTCTTACCGTGGTCAACGTGACCGATGGTGCCGATGTTGACGTGCGGCTTAGTCCGCTCGAACTTTGCCTTTGCCACAGGTTCCTCCTAGAACGTTTTCAAATGGCTTGCCCTCTAACCGCGCTTCTCGCGGCAGAAACTCAGGCAAGTCTACTTGGGGGCTTTGGATTGGTGAAATTGCAGATTCAGGAACTAATACTAGTCCCTTGAGCCTGTTCGTACAGGTGGCCGGATCCGGCCGGGACCAGGCCCGGCCACCTGTACTGGCTGCGCTTTCCGTTTCCGGCGGGCGCACCCGAGGTGTTCGCTTTGAAAGTCCGAAGGACTACTCGCCGCGGCTCTTCTGGATGATCTCGTCGGCAACTGCCTTCGGGACCTCGGCGTAGCTGTTGAACGTCATGGAGTAGACAGCACGGCCCTGGGTCTTCGAACGCAGGTCGCCGATGTAACCGAACATGCCGGACAGCGGAACGTGTGCACGAACAACCTTGACGCCTGCTGCGTCCTCCATGGACTGCATCTGGCCACGACGGGAGTTGAGGTCACCGATAACGTCACCCATGTATTCCTCAGGGGTGCGGACCTCGACATCCATCAGCGGTTCGAGCAGAACCGGGTTTGCCTTCCGCGCAGCTTCCTTGAAAGCCATGCGGCCGGCGATCTTGAACGCCATTTCCGAGGAGTCAACATCGTGGTAGGCGCCGTCAATCAGCGTTGCCTTGATGCCGACAACCGGGTAACCGGCCAGCACACCGTCATTCAGGGCGTCCTGGATACCGGCGTCCACAGACGGGATGTACTCGCGCGGAACGCGGCCACCGGTGACCTTGTTCTCGAACTCGTACAGCTCGCCCTCGGCCGTGTCCAGCGGCTCGATCGCGATCTGGACCTTTGCGAACTGGCCGGAACCACCGGTCTGCTTCTTGTGCGTGTAGTCGTGGCGCTCCACGGCACGCTTGATGGTTTCGCGGTAAGCAACCTGCGGCTTGCCCACGTTGGCCTCGACCTTGAATTCGCGGCGCATGCGGTCCACCAGGATGTCCAGGTGGAGTTCGCCCATGCCGGCGATGATGGTCTGGCCGGTGTCTTCGTTGAGGGACACCTGGAAGGTGGGGTCCTCAGCGGAGAGCTTCTGGATGGCCGTGGAGAGCTTCTCCTGGTCACCCTTGGTGTTCGGCTCGATGGCCACGGAGATCACGGGCTCCGGGAAGCTCATGGACTCGAGGACGATCTGGTTGTTGGCATCACACAGGGTGTCGCCCGTGGTGGTGTCCTTCAGGCCGATCGCTGCGTAGATGTGGCCGGCGGTGGCTGCCTCAACGGGCATTTCCTTGTTGGCGTGCATCTGGAACAGCTTGCCGATGCGCTCCTTCTTGCCCTTGGTGGAGTTGACCACCTGGGCTCCGGATTCAACGTGGCCGGAGTACACGCGGATGAAGGTGAGCTGGCCGAAGAACGGGTGTGCCGCAATCTTGAACGCCAGGGCCGAGAACGGCTCGTCGGCGGAAGGCTTGCGGGTCAGTTCCTTCTCTTCGTCCTTCGGATCGTGACCGATCATCGGAGGAACGTCGAGCGGGTTAGGCAGGTAGTCCACCACTGCGTCGAGCATGGGCTGCACGCCGCGGTTCTTGAAGGCGGAGCCACAGAAGACCGGGTACAGCTCGGAGTTGATGGTCATCTTGCGGATGCCGGCCTTGAGCTCGTCGATGGTGAGCTCTTCGCCTTCGAGGTACTTCTCCATGAGTTCCTCGGAGGCCTCGGCAACGGTCTCAACCAGCTGCGCGCGGTACTCTTCAGCCTTCTCCTGGAGGTCAGCCGGGATCTCCTGGATCTCGTACTTCGCACCCATGGTGACGTCACCCTTGGCATCGCCGGGCCACACCAGTGCGCGCATGTAGAGCAGGTCCACGACGCCGATGAAGTCGTTCTCGGCACCGATGGGCAGCTGCATGACCAGCGGCTTGGCACCGAGGCGGCTGATGATGGTGTCTACGGTGAAGTAGAAGTCAGCACCCAGCTTGTCCATCTTGTTGACGAAGCAGATACGCGGGACGTTGTACTTGTCAGCCTGGCGCCACACGGTCTCGGACTGCGGCTCAACGCCTTCCTTGCCATCGAAGACGGCAACGGCGCCGTCGAGGACGCGCAGGGAGCGCTCTACCTCAACGGTGAAGTCAACGTGGCCGGGGGTGTCGATGATGTTGATCTGGTTGTTTTCCCAGAAGCAGGTCACGGCGGCAGACGTGATGGTGATGCCGCGTTCCTTTTCCTGTTCCATCCAGTCAGTGGTCGAAGCGCCGTCGTGCGTTTCGCCGATCTTGTGGTTCACACCCGTGTAGAACAGGATGCGCTCGGTTGTGGTGGTCTTGCCGGCATCAATGTGGGCCATGATGCCGATGTTGCGGACCTTACTAAGGTCGGTAAGCACGTCCTGTGCCACGGGGTCTCCTTTTGGGATGGACTACGCGTTCGCCGCCGGCTCTTTTGAGCCGGCGGCGTCCGGGGAGTATTACCAGCGGTAGTGTGCGAAGGCCTTGTTGGACTCGGCCATCTTGTGGGTGTCTTCGCGACGCTTCACAGCGGCACCGAGACCGTTGGAGGCATCCAGGATTTCGTTCTGGAGGCGCTCGGTCATGGTCTTCTCACGGCGGGCCTTGGAGTAGCCCACCAGCCACCGCAGGGCGAGTGCGGTGGAGCGGCCCGGCTTAACCTCAACCGGAACCTGGTACGTGGCGCCACCGACACGGCGGGAGCGGACCTCGAGGGAAGGCTTGACGTTGTCCATGGCCTTCTTCAGGGCTGCTACGGGGTCGCCGCCGGACTTGGCGCGTGCGCCTTCGAGGGCACCGTAGACGATGCGCTCTGCCGTGGACTTCTTGCCGTCAACGAGCACCTTGTTGATGAGCTGGGTTACCAGCGGGGAGCCGTAAACCGGATCCGAAACGAGCGGCCGCTTGGGGGCCGGACCCTTGCGAGGCATATTACTTCTTCTCCATCTTTGCGCCGTAGCGGCTGCGGGCCTGCTTACGGTTCTTCACGCCCTGGGTATCGAGGGCGCCACGGACGATCTTGTAGCGGACACCCGGGAGGTCCTTAACACGACCACCGCGAACGAGCACAATGGAGTGCTCCTGCAGGTTGTGGCCAACACCGGGGATGTAGGCGGTTACTTCCACGCCGCCGTTGAGGCGCACACGTGCCACCTTACGCAGAGCCGAGTTCGGCTTCTTGGGGGTGGTGGTGTAGACGCGGGTGCAAACACCGCGGCGCATCGGGCTGCCCTTAAGCGCGGGAGCCTTGGTCTTTGAGACCTTAGGCGTGCGGCCCTTGCGGACCAGCTGGTTAATCGTAGGCACTCTCGTGTTCTCCGTTTTATCCGGAACAGCCGCTTCCGGCCGCTCTCTTGTTGCGTTGCCCCGCCGCCCGGGCCCTTGGAGGAATCTCCGGAGGCGGCGAAGGCGAAGCCTTAATAGTCGGATCCCATGCCCGTGACCCGACTCGCGTCAAAATGTCCCTAGGCATGCGAAAATGTGGCATACGTTGCACAAGAACCCTGCAAACCGGAAACGTCGCTCTGGCTCAGCCTTTCAGCTGGTGCCGGCGCACTCATCCACTGCCACAATAACAATTGGTAACAAGTCTAGCATGGACGGCCTCCATGCCTTAATCGGCCCTGTTAACGGGGATGGTCCCGCACCGTACGGTGCGGGACCATCCCTTACAGGCACGTCTACCGGAAGTCGTTGCCCAGGTCGTAGTCATCCAGCGGGATGGCGTGGAACTCAGGAGCTCCGTCGCCGCCCAGGGTGTCGTACGAGAAGTCACTGAATGCGCTGGGGCCTGTGAACAGGTTGGCCTTCGCTTCCTCAGTGGGCTCGACGGTGACCTCGGTGTAGCGCGGGAGGCCCGTGCCGGCCGGGATCAGCTTACCGATGATGACGTTCTCCTTGAGGCCAAGCAGCGGATCGCTCTTGCCTTCCATGGCCGCCTGCGTCAGGACGCGGGTGGTCTCCTGGAAGGAAGCTGCCGACAGCCAGGACTCGGTGGCCAGCGATGCCTTGGTGATACCCATGAGCTCGGGACGTCCGGATGCCGGAGTCTTGCCCTCGGATACAACGCGGCGGTTGGCGTCCTCGAAGCGGCTCCGCTCGGCGAGTTCGCCGGGGAGCAGGTCCGATTCGCCGGACTCGATGACCGTGACGCGGCGCAGCATCTGGCGGACGATAACCTCGACGTGCTTGTCGTGGATACCGATGCCCTGGCTGCGGTACACGCCCTGGACTTCGTCCACCAGGAACTTCTGTGCAGCACGCGGACCCATGATGCGCAGGACCTGCTTGGGGTCCACCGGTCCGTTGATCAGCTTCTGGCCGACGGTGACGTGGTCGCCATCCTCGATCAGCAGGCGTGAACGGCGAAGGACCGGGTAGGCGATCTCTTCGGTTCCGTCATCCGGGGTGATGACCAGGCGCATCTGGCGCTCGGACTCTTCGATGGTGATGCGGCCGGCTGCTTCAGCAATCGGTGCGACACCCTTCGGAGTACGGGCTTCGAAGAGCTCCTGGATACGGGGCAGACCCTGGGTGATGTCGTCGCCACCGCTGGCGGAAACAGCACCACCGGTGTGGAACGTACGCATGGTCAGCTGGGTACCGGGCTCACCGATGGACTGTGCGGCGATAATGCCCACGGCCTCGCCGATGTCCACGGTCTTGCCGGTGGCCAGTGAACGGCCGTAGCACAGCGCACAGGTTCCGACGCTGGACTCACAGGTGAGTACGGAGCGGACCTTGACCTCGGTGATGCCTGCCTTGAACAGCTCATCGATCACCACGTCACCGCAGTCGGTGCCGGCGGCTGCGAGGACCTTGCCCTCGGAGTCCACGACGTCGACGGCGAGCGTACGTGCGTAGGCACTGTTCTCGACGTTCTCGTCCAGCACCAGCTCGCCATTGGCGTCGGCGACGGCGATGGGCGTGACCAGGCCGCGCTCGGTGCCGCAGTCCTCTTCGCGGACGATGACGTCCTGGGACACGTCCACCAGACGACGGGTCAGGTAACCCGAGTTGGCGGTACGCAGAGCAGTATCGGCGAGGCCCTTACGGGCACCGTGCGTGGCGATGAAGTATTCCAGCACCGACAGGCCCTCACGGTAGGAGGACTTGATGGGGCGCGGGATGATTTCACCCTTCGGGTTGGCCACCAGGCCACGGATACCCGCGATCTGGCGGACCTGCATCCAGTTACCACGTGCACCGGAGGACACCATGCGGTTAATGGTGTTCATCGGGGACAGGCTCTCGCGCATCACCGAAGCGATCTCGTTGGTTGCCTTGTTCCAGATCTCGATCAGTTCCTGGCGGCGCTCGTCGTCGTCGATCAGGCCCTTGTCGTACTGGCCCTGGATCTTCGCTGCACGCTCCTCGTACCCGGCAAGGATTTCCGGCTTTGCGGCCGGGACCTCGATGTCGGAGATGGCGACGGTGACGCCCGAGCGGGTGGCCCAGTAGAAACCGGCGTCCTTCAGGTTGTCCAGCGTGGCAGCCGTGACGACCTTCGGGTAGCGCTCGGCGAGGTCGTTGACGATGCGGGACAGTTCGCCCTTGTCGGCAACAGCCTCAACCCACGGGTAGTCCTCAGGCAGGGTCTCGTTGAAGAGCACCTGGCCCAGGGAGGTCTGGACGAGCGCGGGCTGGCCCGGCTCCCAGCCCTCGGGGGCTTCCCAGCCGGCGTACGGCACGAAGCCTTCGAGGCGGATCTTGACCTGCGAGTTCAGGTGCAGCTCGCGGGCGTCGAACGCCATGATGGCCTCGGAGACCGAGCCGAAGATGCGGCCCTCGCCGGCCGAACCCTTCCGCTTGGTGGTCAGGTGGTAGAGGCCGATGATCATATCCTGCGACGGCAGGGTGACCGGGCGTCCGTCCGAGGGCTTCAGGATGTTGTTCGAGGACAGCATCAGGATGCGGGCCTCAGCCTGGGCTTCAGGGCTCAGCGGCAGGTGGACTGCCATCTGGTCGCCGTCGAAGTCGGCGTTGAAGGCGCCACAGACCAGCGGGTGAAGCTGGATGGCCTTGCCTTCAACGAGCTGCGGCTCGAACGCCTGGATGCCCAGGCGGTGCAGGGTAGGTGCACGGTTGAGCAGCACCGGGTGTTCGGTGATGATCTCTTCGAGCACGTCCCAGACCTGCGGACGGTAACGCTCCACCATGCGCTTGGCCGACTTGATGTTCTGGGCGTGGTTGAGGTCAACCAGGCGCTTCATCACGAACGGCTTGAAGAGCTCCAGCGCCATCTGCTTGGGCAGGCCGCACTGGTGCAGCTTCAGCTGCGGGCCGACGACGATGACCGAACGGCCGGAGTAATCGACGCGCTTGCCGAGGAGGTTCTGGCGGAAACGGCCCTGCTTGCCCTTAAGCATGTCGCTCAGGGACTTCAGCGGACGGTTGCCCGGGCCGGTGACGGGACGGCCGCGGCGGCCGTTGTCGAAGAGGCTGTCAACAGCTTCCTGAAGCATGCGCTTCTCGTTGTTGACGATGATCTCCGGCGCACCCAGGTCAAGCAGGCGCTTGAGGCGGTTGTTGCGGTTGATCACGCGGCGGTACAGGTCGTTGAGGTCGGAGGTCGCGAAGCGGCCACCGTCCAGCTGGACCATGGGGCGCAGTTCCGGCGGGATCACCGGGACGGCGTCGAGGACCATGCCAAGCGGGCTGTTGTTGGTGGTCAGGAACGCATTGACCACCTTGAGGCGCTTGAGGGCGCGGGTCTTGCGCTGGCCCTTGCCGTTGGCGATGACGTCGCGGAGCAGGTCGGATTCGGCCTGCATGTCGAAGCTTTCAAGGCGCTTCTTGATCGCTTCGGCACCCATGGAGCCTTCGAAGTACATGCCGTAGCGGTCACGCAGTTCGCGGTACAGGCCCTCGTCACCTTCGAGGTCGGCGACCTTCAGGTTCTTGAAGCGGTCCCAGACCTGCTCGAGGCGCTCGATGTCGGCGTCGGCACGCTTGCGCACGTTCGCCATCTGGCGGTCGGCGGAGTCGCGTGCCTTCTTCTTGTCGGCAGCCTTGGCGCCTTCGGCCTCCAGGCGCGCGATTTCGCCCTCGAGGTCGCGGGCAATCGCGGCGATATCGGAATCGCGGTTGTCGATCAGCTGCTTCTTCTCGATGTCGTGCTCAACCTGCAGGTTGGGCAGTTCCTCGTGGCGGGCCGCCTCGTCGACGCTGGTGATCATGTAGGCAGCGAAGTAGATGACCTTTTCGAGGTCCTTCGGTGCCAGGTCAAGGAGGTAGCCCAGGCGGGACGGAACACCCTTGAAGTACCAGATGTGCGTGACCGGTGCGGCCAGCTCGATGTGGCCCATGCGCTCGCGGCGGACCTTGGCGCGGGTGACTTCGACGCCACAGCGCTCACAGATGATGCCCTTGAAGCGCACGCGCTTGTACTTGCCGCAGTAGCATTCCCAGTCGCGGGACGGGCCGAAGATCTTCTCGCAGAAGAGGCCGTCCTTCTCGGGCTTGAGCGTGCGGTAGTTGATGGTTTCCGGCTTCTTTAACCTCGCCGTAAGACCAGCCGCGGATGTCTTCCGCGGTGGCGAGGCCGATCTGCATGAGGCCGAAGGAGGATTCGCTGGACATATGGTCCCTGTTCTCTCTTGTTCTCTAAATTCTGAAGTCTTTACGGTGCCGGGGTTTCGACTCGGTTGTTGAGCCTGTCGAAACACAACCACCGGGCACCTTGGGTGCGGGAGAAGGAAGGAGGACGACGGCGGACGCGGCCCGCCGTCGTCGGACTCCTTAGACCTCTTCTACGGAGCTGGGCTCTGCACGAGACAGATCGATGCCCAGTTCCTCCGCAGCCGTGAAGACTGCGTCATCAGAGTCACGCATTTCAATTGTGGTTCCGTCCGTGGAGAGGACTTCCACGTTCAGGCACAGCGACTGCATTTCCTTGATCAACACCTTGAAGGACTCGGGAACACCCGGCTCCGGGATGTTCTCGCCCTTGACGATCGCCTCGTAGACCTTCACGCGGCCGTGGATGTCATCGGACTTGATCGTGAGGAGTTCCTGGAGCGTGTAGGCGGCGCCGTAGGCTTCGAGCGCCCACACTTCCATTTCACCGAAGCGCTGGCCACCGAACTGCGCCTTACCACCCAGCGGCTGCTGCGTGATCATGGAGTACGGGCCGGTGGAGCGGGCGTGGATCTTGTCGTCCACCAGGTGGTGGAGCTTCAGGATGTACATGTAGCCGACCGAGATCGGATCCGGGAACGGCTCGCCGGAGCGGCCGTCGAACAGGCGGGTCTTGCCGGAGGAGTTGATCAGGCGCTCACCGTCGCGGGTCACGTTGGTGGAGTCCAGCAGGCCCGTGATTTCCTCTTCGCGGGCGCCGTCGAACACCGGAGTGGCAACAGTGGTGGGGCCACTCTCGCGCGGCAGGTTGGGCAGCTGCTTGACCCACTCGGGCTCGCCTTCGATCTTCCAGCCGGTCTTGGCGACCCAGCCAAGGTGCGTCTCGAGCACCTGGCCGACGTTCATACGGCCCGGAACACCCAGCGGGTTCAGGACGATATCAACGGGGGTACCGTCCGCAAGGAAGGGCATGTCCTCGACCGGGAGGATCTTGGAGATAACGCCCTTGTTGCCGTGGCGGCCGGCGAGCTTGTCGCCGTCGGTGATCTTGCGCTTGGCAGCCACGTAGACGCGGACCAGCTGGTTGACGCCCGGGGCAGCTCGTCATCGTTGTCGCGGTCGAAGACGCGGACGCCGATGACGGTGCCGGACTCGCCGTGGGGAACCTTCAGGGAGGTGTCGCGCACTTCGCGGGACTTCTCGCCGAAGATGGCGCGCAGCAGGCGCTCTTCCGGGGTCAGCTCGGTTTCACCCTTCGGGGTGACCTTTCCGACCAGGATGTCGCCGGCTTCGACCTCGGCACCGATGTGGATGATGCCACGCTCGTCCAGGCCTGCCAGGACTTCCTCGGACACGTTGGGGATGTCACGGGTGATTTCCTCGGCACCAAGCTTGGTGTCGCGGGCATCGATCTCGTGCTCCTCGATGTGGATGGAGGAAAGGACGTCCTCGGCAACGATGCGCTGCGAGAGGATGATGGCGTCCTCGAAGTTGTGGCCTTCCCAGGACATGAATGCCACGAGCAGGTTCTTGCCGAGGGCAAGCTCACCCTGGTCCGTTGCCGGGCCGTCGGCGATGATGCCGCCGACCTCGAGGCGCTGGCCTTCGTTCACCAGGACACGGTGGTTGTAGCAGTTGCCCTGGTTGGAGCGGGCGAACTTGTTGATGCGGTAGTTGGTTTCCGTGCCGTCGTCGTTGAGCATGATGACGAGTTCGGCGGAGACCTCGGTGACCACACCGGCCTTCTTGGCGATGACCACGTCACCGGCGTCCACGGCAGCGGCGCGCTCCATGCCGGTGCCCACGAACGGGGCCTCGGAACGGACCAGCGGCACGGCCTGGCGCTGCATGTTGGCACCCATGAGTGCGCGGTTGGCGTCGTCGTGCTCGAGGAACGGGATCAGGGCCGTAGCCACGGACACCATCTGGCGCGGGGACACGTCCATGAACTCGACGTCTTCAGCCGGAACCAGGACGGGCTCGCCTCCACCACCACGGGCACGGACCAGGACGGTCTCTTCCGCGAAGCGCTTGTTCTCGTCCAGCGGCGCGTTGGCCTGGGCGATCAGCACCTCAGCCTCGTCGTCGGCCGTCAGGTACTGGACGTCGTCGGACACGACGCCGTCCTTGACCTTGCGGTACGGGGTCTCGATGAAGCCGAACGGGTTGATGCGTCCGTAGGATGCCAACGAACCGATCAGACCAATGTTCGGGCCTTCAGGGGTTTCGATGGGGCACATACGTCCGTAGTGGGACGGGTGCACGTCACGGACTTCCATGCCGGCGCGGTCACGGGACAGACCACCGGGGCCAAGGGCCGACAGGCGGCGCTTGTGGGTCAGGCCCGAGAGCGGGTTGTTCTGGTCCATGAACTGCGACAGCTGGGAGGTTCCGAAGAACTCCTTGATGGCTGCAACCACGGGGCGGATGTTGATCAGGGTCTGCGGCGTGATGGCCTCGACGTCCTGGGTGGTCATACGCTCGCGGACAACGCGCTCCATGCGGGACAGGCCGGTGCGGACCTGGTTCTCGATGAGCTCGCCGACCGCGCGGATGCGGCGGTTGCCGAAGTGGTCGATATCGTCGATCTCGACGCGCAGGTCCACTTCCTGGCCGTCGCGGACGCCCTTAATGGTCTTCTCGCCGGCGTGCAGCGCGACGAGGAACTTGATCATGGCAACGATGTCTTCAACGTGCAGGACCGAGGCTTCCTTGTCGCCAAGGGAGCGGTCGATGCCGAGCTTGCGGTTGATCTTGTAGCGGCCGACCTTGGCCAGATCGTAGCGCTTGGAGTTGAAGTACAGGTTGTCCAGCAGGGACTGGGCAGCCTCGACGGTGGGCGGCTCGCCCGGACGCAGCTTGCGGTAGATGTCCAGCAGCGCGTCTTCGCGGGTCTCGGTAGCGTCCTTCTCCAGGGTGGCGCGCATGGAGTCGTACTGGCCGAACTCTTCGAGGATCTGGCCTTCGGTCCAGCCAAGGGCCTTCAGCAGGACGGTGACGGACTGCTTGCGCTTGCGGTCGAGGCGGACGCCGACCTGGTCGCGCTTGTCGATTTCGAGCTCGAACCATGCACCGCGGGACGGGATGATCTTGGCAGTGAAGATGTCCTTGTCGCTGGTCTTGTCAGCGGCGCGCTCGAAGTAGGCGCCCGGCGAACGGACCAGCTGGGAGACGACGACACGCTCGGTGCCGTTGACCACGAAGGTGCCCTTCTCGGTCATCAGCGGGAAGTCGCCCATGAACACGGTCTGCTGCTTGATTTCGCCCGTGTTGTTGTTCATGAACTCGGCCTTGACGTACAGCGGAGCCGAGTAGGTTGCGTCCCGGTCCTTGCACTCGGCCATGGTGTACTTGGGGTCGGCGAACTCCGGATCGGAGAAGCTCAGGGACATGGTGCCCTGGAAGTCCTCGATCGGGGAGATTTCTTCGAAGATGTCCGAGAGGCCGGACGTGGTGGCGACGCTGAGATCGTTTTCTTCGACAGCCTTTGCTACGCGTGCCTGCCAGCGTTCGTTGCCGACCAGCCAGTCAAAGCTGTCCGTCTGCAGGGCAAGCAGATTCGGAACGTCAAGAGGTTCGTGAATCTTTGCGAATGAAAGCCGGCGAGTGGCACCATCAGTGCTGTCGGCGGTGTTAGCGGTTTCGTTATTAGAGGTGCTCGAGGCGACCAAGAGGGATCCTTCCACAGACCTTCAGGCGTTTTCAGATCTCCCCCGCTGTGCACCCTGCAGACAGAGTCCGCAGCGCTACCATCCGGTTCCGCTATATGACCCGGGGCCGGCACCGACTATGCTGTGACGTTGTTACGGCACGTTGATTGTCAGCTGCCAGGCAAAGCCCACCGCTATATGAAGGCTGAAGGTAAACAGGGAAGACGCAAATATCTACGATACGGCAAAATAACCTACGTGTCTACCCCACATCCGGCCGGAATGCAAGCACTTGTTTTGAGGTGCGCCGGATACCCTGCCGGAACCCTTCAGAGCCGGAGGGTGACCCCTTCCGCCGTGCAGGTTCCGGAGTTCGCGAAGACCGCATCGCGCACGGCGTCCCGCGATTCCTGGGCTGGCGCCCCGCCGGCTTCCGCCGTCGACGAATGGTCGATGGCCAGCAGGCTAAGGGCAGCGAACAGGCCCCGCAAGTCCCCCGCCACGGTGTCCTTCGCGTCCTCGGCCTGAAGGTAGATGTCCTCATAGCCGCCGGCGTCGTCCGCCCTAACGGCTGCATACTCGGCGAACAGGGAGTTGAACCGCTCGCATGCCTCCCGCGCGCCTGAGGCTGCGGCTGGGGCGCCGGACGGCGCTGACGGCGCCGGTTCGGTCCCGCCGGAAGCCGGCGCCACGGATTCCGACGGCGACGGTCCGGCAGGTGCCGGGGCAGAGACCGAGCAACCGGTCAACGCCGCCAGGCCGGCAGCGGCCACGAGGGCCAGAGTCTTCTTCACTTTTACTTCTCCGTCCGCCCGGCGTCCGGGTCCCCACCGGCAATACTGTCCGCCGCCCACCCTACGCAGGCAGCCGCCGTCGTGCATCCCGAAACGATGGGGACCTCTCCCCTGGCGCCAGGCGCACAGGGCGGAATGCACATAGCCGCTCCGGCGTTTGAATAGTTAGGTGACCAGGGTCACGATAGCCTTGGTGGCTTACATCGGATCAGAGCGGAAGAGATAACCATGGCCAACTCTCCAGACAACAGCGACGTTGTTATCCTCGCGGCAGCACGCACTCCAACAGGCCGGATCAACGGCCAGCTGGCGAGCTTCACCGCCGTCGATTTGGGAGCCCACGCGATCAGGGCTGCGCTGGAGGCCAGCGGCGTGGACGCTGGCGACGTCGAGGCGGTGATCATGGGCCAGGTCCTGCAGGCCGGTGCCGGCCAGAACCCTGCCCGGCAGAGCTCCATCGGCGCCGGCATCGGCTGGAATGTTCCGGCGGTGACGGTCAACAAGGTGTGCCTCTGGGCCTGACTGCGGTCATTGACGCCGCCCGGATGATCCGCGCAGGCGAGGCCGCCGTGGTGGTGGCCGGCGGCCAGGAGTCGATGACCCGGGCACCGCACCTGCTGCCCGGCTCGCGGCAGGGCTGGACCTACGGCTCCATCCAGGCTTTGGACGCCGCCGCCCACGACGGCTTGACCGACGCCTTTGACGGCCAGTCGATGGGCCTGTCCACGGAAACCCGGAACCTCACCCTGGGCATCGACCGGACGTCACAGGACAACGTGGCTGCGCAGTCGCACCAGCGCGCGGCGCTGGCGGCAAAGAACGGAACGTTCGACGACGAGATCGTCCCCCTCAGCGTGAAGCAGCGCAAGGGCGACCCCCTCGTGGTGGACACTGACGAGGGCGTCCGCCCCAACGCCTCCGTCGAGTCCCTGGCCGGGCTGCGGGCTGCCTTCGTCACTGACGGCACCATCACCGCCGGCAACTCGTCTCCCCTGTCCGACGGCGCCGCCGCCCTGGTGCTGGCCTCGCGGGCTTATGCCGAGGCCCACGGGCTGGAGTACCTGGCCGTGGTGGGCAAGCCGGGACAGGTGGCCGGACCGGACAATTCCCTGCATTCGCAGCCTTCGAACGCCATCATGAACGCGCTGGGCCGGGCCGGGTGGACCACGGCGGACCTGGACTTCATCGAGATCAACGAGGCCTTCGGATCGGTGGCCGTGCAGTCACTCAAGGACCTGGACTACCCGCTGGAGAAGTGCAATATCCACGGCGGGGCCATCGCCCTGGGGCATCCCATCGGCGCTTCCGGTGCACGTCTGGCGGTCCATGCCGCCCACGAGCTCAAGCGCCGCGGAACAGGCAAGGCCGCCGTGTCCCTGTGCGGGGGCGGCGGGCAGGGCGAGGCGCTCCTGCTGTACCGCGACTGATGGCGGGGGCAGCCTCGAACGGAGCGGACGGCGCCGGGCAGGAACGGTTCCTGGCCGACGCCGCCGCCCGCGGCCTGAAGGTCGACATCGTGGAACGCCCGGCCGCCCGGAGCCTCGAGGAAGCGGCGGGCATCCTGGGAATCAGCCCCGCCGACATCGTGAAATCGCTGGTGGTCAAGCACAAGGACGGGACTTTCCTGTTCGCGCTGGTTCCGGGCGACCGGCAAATTTCCTGGCCGAAGCTGCGCACCCTCGTGGGGGTCAACAAGCTGTCCCTGCCGCCAGCGGACATGGCGCTGGAGGCAACCGGGTACGAACGCGGCACCATCACCCCGCTGGGAAGCACCACCCCGTGGCCTGTCTATGCGGATGCCACCATTACCGGCCGGCGGATCTCCATGGGTGCCGGCGCCCACGGCTACAGCGCCTTCGTCGACGCCGACGCCCTGACGTCCGCCTTGGACGCCGTGGTGGCTGACATCTCCGATCCCGCCTAGGACCCGTCCAGGACGCAGAAAACCCCGCCCACCGGAGTGGACGGGGTTTTCCAGGAGTATGCGCTGTTACTTGAGGGTAACGGTGGCGCCTGCAGCCTCGAGCTGCTCCTTGGCCTTCTCGGCAGCTTCCTTGTTTGCACCTTCGAGGACAGCCTTGGGGGCACCGTCAACCAGGTCCTTGGCTTCCTTGAGGCCGAGGGAGGTGATGGCGCGAACTTCCTTGATGACTGCGATCTTCTTGTCGCCAGCAGCTTCGAGGATGACGTCGAAGTCGGTCTTCTCTTCAGCCTCTTCTGCAGCACCGCCGGCAGCGGGGCCAGCAACTGCAACAGCAGCAGCGGTAACTTCGAAGGTCTCTTCGAAGAGCTTGACGAACTCGGAGAGCTCGATGATGGTCAGTTCCTTGAAAGCTTCAATGAGCTCTTCGTTGCTGAGCTTCGCCATGGTAGGCGTCCTTCCTGTTGTGGTGTCCGGCAGGCTCATCGCCCGGCCGTGCACCTGAGTCTTGTGGGGTAAAGAGAATTAGTTCTCTTCGGCTGCGGGAGCTTCGGCAGGTGCTTCGGCTTCGGCGGCGGAGCTTCTTCAGCGGCGGGCGCCTCGGCAGCAGCCGGAGCACCGTTCTCTTCTTCAAGCTTGAGGCGCAGTGCGTCAATGATGCGTGCAGCTGCGGCGGCGGGAGCCTTGAGGACGCCTGCAACCTTGGCGAGCTGCAGCTCGCGGGACTCGAGCGCTGCCAGTTCGGCAACCTCGCTGGCGTTCAGTGCCTTGCCCTCGAAGTAGCCGGTCTTGATGACCAGCTGCTTGTTGGCCTTGGCAAAATCCGTCAGGCTCTTGGCAGCGGCAACTGCGTCACCCTTGATGAACGCGATTGCAGTGGGGCCGGCAAGCTGGCCGTCGAATGCTTCGACGCCGGCTTCCTTGGCTGCAATGGCGGTCAGGGTGTTCTTGACGACCGCGAACTTGGTGTCCTGGCCAGAGAAACACGCAGCTGCTTGAGCTGTGCAACGGTGAGCCCGCGGTATTCGGTCAGGACAGCGGCGTTCGATTCCTTGAAATCGTTAGTGATCTCAGCTACTGCTGAAACCTTGGTAGGCGTTGCCATAACCCTCCTTCCGGGGATAGTGCCGGGTATTCGACGGTCCCCGCTCAAGAGAGCTAAAACTAAAAACGCCCCGCGCAGATGCACGGGGCTTGGCTCAACACGGTTCTCCATGGAGCTTTGCTTCGTTCACCTGCGCCGGCCGCCCTATGTTCAGGGGCCTTCGTAAGGAAAACCACGGCACCTCCCGCGCAGGACAGCAGAGTTGCGCCATGTCCGGGAGAGTGGATTTCCAATAACCGACGGTCTTTGGTCATCCCAGTCTACGGGAGGGCATGACGGACCGCCAAATCGTGCCCCTGCCACTCCTTCAGGGGCGCGGCAGGCCGTCAGCTGTTCCGGCTCTGCAGCTTGGGAAGTTCCTTCTGCCAGATGCCTGTGACCCCGGCGGTGCGGAAGCCCAGCTGCTGGTTGACTGTCAGCAGGTACCGGTTTTCCGGGGCATTCCAGGTGTAGATCACGCGGGCATCAGGAAACTGCTCTGTGAGCCGTTCCATGTTGGCCACCTTGATCAGCAGCCCCAGCTTGTTGCCCCGGTGTTCCTGCAGCACCAGCGTGTCGTCCTGAAACACCACGTCCGTGCGGTGCGCCAGCACCGTAATGGTGGTCAGCCCCACCAGCGAACCGCTGGCGATGTGCTCGACGGCGGTGACCACCGTCCGCCTGCCCTGCGCAATGGCGACGTCCTCCGCTTCACGGAGGATGCCGCCGTCGAACACCATGTCCTGCTCCACCGGCACGTCCAGTGCGGGGTCCACATCCGCGCCCGCCTGGTTCTCCAGGACGGCGACGGCTTCCAGCCACCGGTCGGGGCAGCGGTCAGTCCAGTGGTGCAGCCGGTACCGGCCGTTGTTCGCCTCGTCCGCCTCGGCCTGCAGGTCGGCCACGAGCTTCGAATCCAGCGGGAGTGAACACGAACTGAACTGCTCGATGTGCTGCAGCGTGTAGCCCGTCTTCTGGGCGAACTCCACTTCCCGGCTCTCCAGCGGGACGAACCCCAGCCCCGAACCCGGGACCAGCAATGCCTTCTCAAACTCGTGCAGGGAAGCACCAGGGTGGTTCGTGTCCACCAGGATCATGGTGCGACCCTCAGCGCGGGCCAGGTGTTCGGCGGCTTCGAGGAGGCGGCGGCCCACGCCCTGGCGCTGGAACTCGGGCAGGATGTCGAGGGTGAACTCCGCAAGGTCCAGGTGGTCCGTCATGGGCAGGGCGATATCCACGGTGCCCACGATTTCGCCGTCGACTTTTGCCACCAGGATGAGCTGGCGCTCGTACGGGTCCTCGAACTCGAGAAGCTTCTCCAGCGGCCCGTAGGCGAGGTCGTCACTCCCCCAGGTCTGCATCCTGACCTTGCGGCCCACTTCGACGGCGGCCAAAAAGTCCGCCGCGTCCGGAGAGTCCAGCGAGTCGGGGATCCAGAGCTGCTCGATCTTCACGTCTTTTGCCATATGGGGCATCATCCCAGCCGTTTCTGCCACTCACCCTCATAGCCTGCAGGTGTGAATCCAAGCGCAATATTAATCGCCAGCATATGCTGGTTTTCGTTGGCGTTCCATGTCAAGACCGACTTCGCTGCGGGCCATCTGTCCTGGGCCACCTGCAGGTTGCTGATCTTGATCAGCATCCCCAGGCGGTGCCCCCGGTGCTGGCCGGACACCAGGGTGTCCTGCTGCAGGATGACTCCGGGGACCTCCGGCCGCCAGTTGAGGACGGTGTAGGCCACCAGTTGGCCGGTAGGCCTGTGCATCGCTGCTGACACCACGGACTGCACGCCGCTGCGGGCAAGCATCTCCTCGTCCCGGCGAACCCTGTCCGCGTCCCAGAGTTCGCCCTCCCAGTCCATTCCGGCCGTGGGCACATCAACACTCATCCGGGCGTTCAGCTGCGCGTAGCTGTCCACGAGTTCGGCGGGGCAGGCATCAGCCCATCCCACGAGCGTGTAGTCCCCCGCATGGGCGGACGCGGCAGCCTCCAGTGCGGCCAGCCGCTCGGGCGGCACGGGCAGGACAAGGCGGCTGGACGTCTCCACCTGTTCAAGCTCGTAGCCTCCGGCCGCCGCGAAGGCGGTGGAAGGCTCCCCCGCCGGCAGCCCCCCGGCCCCGGATTTTGCGGGCAGCAGCGGACCTGCGCCTTCCATCACGTGTGCCGGCAGTTCAAAGTAGCCGTCCAGCGAGGTACGGCCGTGCTGCTGCGCCACGTCCTCGGCAAACAGCAGGAGCTGGCGGCCCAGTCCGCGCCTGCGGTACCCGGGTGATACCAGGACGTTGATGCCGGCCGTCCACAGGTTCTCCCGCAGTGGCAGAGCCACCGAGCACATACCGACGGTTTTCCCGTCGATCCGGCCCACGAACAGGTGCCGGGCCTCATAGGGGGTTCCGCGCCAGTGTTCCAGTTCCTCGGCGAGGGTGTACCCGCGGTCAAGGTTGCCCCAGGTCTCCAGCTCGTGCGCCTGCCGCATTTCCTGGCAGTCAAGGAAGTCCCGTGCGTCCTGTGCTTCGTCCAGGGACCCGGGCATCACGACGGCGGTAATCGCCAGGCCGTTCGGCTGCGTCATGACCATAGCCTAGCCAGCCCGGGCCTGCTGTCGAGTGCGGCGACGGGAAAGGTGGGGCTTAACGCGGAAGGGACCGCCCGGCTGCTGCCGGGCGGTCCCTTCCTGTGTGCCGGAATGGCACGGGATGCTGCTAAAGGCTATGCCTCGATGAGCACCTTGGTGACGTTGGGGTCAACGGAGATGCCGGGACCGAACGTGGTGGCAACCGTGGCCTTCTGGATGTAGCGGCCCTTGGCAGCGGACGGCTTCAGGCGAAGCACCTCTTCCAGGGCTGCGGCGTAGTTCTCGGCCAGCTTCACGGCGTCGAACGAGACCTTGCCGATGATGAAGTGCAGGTTGGAGTGCTTGTCGACGCGGAAGTCGATCTTGCCACCCTTGATGTCGTTGACGGCCTTGGTGACGTCGGGGTCACGGTGCCCGTCTTCGGGTTCGGCATCAGGTTACGCGGACCCAGGACCTTGCCGAGGCGGCCAACCTTGCCCATGAGGTCAGGGGTGGCGACGGCGGCGTCGAAGTCGGTCCAGCCGGCGGCGATCTTCTCGATCAGGTCGTCGGAACCAACGAAGTCGGCGCCGGCGGCGATTGCTGCCTCAGCCTTGTCACCCGTAGCGAACACGAGGACGCGGGCGGTCTTGCCGGTGCCGTGGGGCAGGTTGACCGTGCCGCGGACCATCTGGTCAGCCTTGCGGGGGTCAACGCCGAGGCGGAAGGCAACCTCAACCGTGGCGTCGAACTTGGACGGGTTGGTGTCCTTGGCGAGCGTTACTGCCTCGAACGGCGCGTAGAACTTCTCCGCGTCGATCTTGGCGGCTGCTGCCTCATATGCTTTGCTGCGCTTTGCCATGCTGCTTGTTTCTCCTTGTGCAGTTGTGGTCTGCGGACCGCGCTGGGCCCTGCCACAGTCGGTGGTCCGGTCTCGTTATTCGGCCCGGATGCCCGACATTTCAATTTTTGATGGTGCCGGTTTCCCGGCGGTGCCGCCCGTCGTCGTCAACTGCCCGAGTCCGGAAGGCTGGACGGGGTATTAGCCCTCGACCGTGATGCCCATGGAGCGGGCGGTGCCGGCGATGATCTTTGCTGCACCTTCGAGGCTGGTGGCGTTGAGGTCTTCCATCTTGGTGGAGGCGATCTCGTTGACCTGGGCCTGGGTCAGCTTGGCAACCTTGACGGTGTGCGGGGTGGCGGAACCCTTGGCAACGCCTGCAGCCTTCTTGATGAGCTCTGCAGCCGGCGGGGTCTTGGTGATGAACGTGAAGGAACGGTCTTCGTAGACCGTGATTTCCACGGGGATGACGTTTCCGCGCTGGGCTTCCGTCGCAGCGTTGTACGCCTTGCAGAATTCCATGATGTTGACACCGTGCTGGCCAAGCGCAGGACCGATCGGCGGAGCCGGGTTAGCGGCACCTGCCTGGATCTGCAGCTTGATGAGGCCGGTGACCTTCTTCTTGGGAGCCGATGCAGGGTCCTTCTCTCAATAACGTCCTGGGACACAGGAGCGTGCCTCAGGTTTTTGGCCGCCATGGCAAGGCGGCCGGCCGTTCCGGTGCCGCTAAGCGGGCAGCGCCGGGACGAATTCTTGGGTTGTCAGATCTTGGTGACCTGGTTGAACGCCAGGGTGACCGGCGTTTCGCGCTCGAAGATGGAGACCAGCACCACGAGGGTCTGGGATTCCGGCTTGATTTCGGAGATGGTGGCCGGGAGGGTCTCGAACGGGCCCTCCTTGACGATGACCGACTCGCCGACTTCGAAGTCGACAGCCACGGGAGCCTGGTTCTGCTTGTTGACCGGCTTGCCCTTCTCGGCCTGCTCTTCCTCGAAGACCGGGGCCAGCATGGAGAAGACCTCGTCCAGGCGCAGCGGCACCGGGTTGTGGGCGTTGCCCACGAAGCCGGTCACGCCGGGGGTGTGGCGGACGGCGCCCCAGGAGGCGTCGGTCAGGTCCATGCGGACCAGGACGTAGCCGGGGATGCGGACGCGGTTGATGATCTTGCGCTGGGCGTTCTTGATCTCAACGACTTCTTCCATCGGCACCTGGATTTCGAAGATGTAATCTTCCATGTCCAGTGTCTGGATGCGGGTCTCGAGGTTGGCCTTCACGCGGTTTTCGTAACCGGCGTAGGAGTGGATGACGTACCAGTCACCTTCCTGGCGGCGCAGCTTGGCCTTGAACTCCTCGGCCGGGTCGGCGGCCGCGGTGGCGGCGGCAGCGGCGAGGGCGTCGGCGGGCTCGTCGTCGCCCTCCCCGCCTTCGGTCTCGGCAACGTCGGAGCCGGCGGCGTCGGATTCGGGCGCGGCGGACTCAACCTCAGACTCGTCACCGGCTTCTGCCGTGATGTCCGCGGACTCTTCCAGCTCAGTCTCGGTTACCCCGAGCTCCTGCTCAGACACTTGGTCTCCTGCTTCCTCATTGCCTAACATGCCTATTTAAATGGCTCAATTCCGCACGCCGCTGTTTCCCTCCGGTTTTCCGGAGTAAACACGCGGCCTGCGGACCCTGCAGCCTTAGCTGTCCGTGGAGCCGGAACCGCCGAAGATCCAGCCGATAGCGGATCCGAATCCGATATCCAGCAGGCTGACGATGACCATCATGATGGCCACGAACACCAGCACCACGAGCGTGTAATTGATCAGTTCCTTGCGGGTTGGTGCAACAACCTTCTTCAGTTCGCCAATGATCTGGCGGACGAAGAGCGCAATGCGGGCGAAGAAGTTTGCCTTGGCGTCCTTCTTAGCTGGGCGGCCCTTGGAGCTGCTGGCAGCTGTTTCGGTCACCTGGTCCTCGCTCATCTTTGCAATGCTGGATTACCCGGCCCTGATCAGAACCATGGTTGCTGCGCTTGCCCCTGGATTTTGCCCCGGGGCAGCTTGCGCAGGGCAGACAGGACTCGAACCTGCAACCTGCGGTTTTGGAGACCGCTGCGCTACCAATTGCGCCACTACCCTATGGAGTGAATGTCACTCCGACGACGATCCGCCAGCTTGAACTGGGGCGCACGCCATCATCCGTGTTTTCAACACCGGTGAACCAGTCTACGCAACATCTGCACGTTCGTAAAACCGGCCCGTTCGGGCCCCTCACCAGCGCGTCCTGAGATCACCTGCCGGGGCAGTCACAATTCAAAACGGGCCACCCGAAGGGTCCGGTGAACAGCATAGAGTAGAACTCGTCGAATCCCACATTCCAGCCTCACGGCTGCAAGCGAAGAACGGACCTGCCATGTCTGCCGCCCGCGTTTCCCAACGCATTTCCGCTATTGCCGAATCCGCAACCCTTGCCGTCGATGCCAAGGCGAAGGCGCTCAAGGCAGCTGGCCGGCCGGTGATTGGCTTCGGGGCGGGCGAACCCGACTTCCCCACCCCGGACTACATCGTGCAGGCAGCCATCGACGCCGCAAGCCAGCCGAAGTACCACCGGTACTCCCCCGCGGGAGGGCTGCCCGAACTGAAGAAGGCCATCGCCGAGAAGACTCTCCGCGACTCGGGCTACGCCGTCGACCCGTCCCAGGTGCTGGTCACCAACGGCGGCAAGCAGGCGGTCTACAACACGTTCGCCACCTTGGTGGATCCGGGTGACGAGGTCATCGTTCCCACCCCCTTCTGGACCACCTACCCGGAGGCCATCCGGCTGGCCGGCGGCGTTCCGGTCGAGGTTTTCGCCGGCCCGGAGCAGGATTACCTGGTGACCGTCGAGCAGCTCGAGGCTGCCGTCACGGACCGCACCAAGATCCTGCTGTTCGTCTCGCCGTCGAACCCCACGGGCTCGGTCTACTCCCCGGAACAGGTGGCCGAGATCGGCAAGTGGGCCGCGGCGAAGGGCCTCTGGGTGGTCACCGACGAGATCTACGAGCACCTGACCTACGACGGCGTCCCCTTCACCTCCATCGCCACCGCCGCTCCCGAGCTGGGCGACAAGGTGGTCATCCTCAACGGCGTGGCCAAGACCTACGCCATGACCGGCTGGCGCGTGGGCTGGATGATCGGCCCCGCAGACGTCATCAAGGCCGCCACCAACCTGCAGTCGCACGCTACCTCCAACGTCTCCAACATCATGCAGATCGCCGCGCTTGCCGCTGTCTCCGGCCCGCTGACCGCCGTGGACGAGATGAAGGTCGCGTTCGACCGCCGCCGGAAGGCCATCGTCGCGGGCCTGAACGCCATCGAGGGCGTCGAATGCCCGACGCCGAAGGGTGCGTTCTACGTCTACGCGGACGTTCGCGCGCTGCTGGGCAAGGAGTTCCCGACGGCGTCAGGCACCGCCACGCCGCAGACCTCCGCGGAACTGGCTTCGCTGATCCTGGACGAGGTTGAGGTGGCCGTGGTTCCCGGCGAGGCGTTCGGCCCCTCCGGTTACCTGCGCCTGTCCTACGCCCTGGGCGACGAGGACCTGGCCACCGGTGTGCAGCGCCTGCAGGACTTCCTCGGCAAGGCCCAGTAACTCCCCCCACACCGGTTGCTCCATCACTTTTGGTCCCTAAACCGCCCTTTTAGGGACCAAAAGTGATGGAGCAACTTTGGTTTAGAGGAGGCGGCGTTCGGCGGCCCACTTGGTGAGCTCATGCCGGCTGGAAAGCTGGAGCTTCCGCAGCACCGCCGAGACGTGGGTTTCCACCGTCTTGATGCTGATGAACAGCTCCTTGGCGACTTCCTTGTAGCTGTAGCCGCGGGCGATCAGGCGCATGACCTCCAGTTCCCGGGCCGAGAGCTTGTCCAGTTCGTCGTCGGCGATGTCGGCCGGGGCGGTGCCGAACGCGTCCAGGACAAACCCTGCCAGGCGGGGCGAAAACACGGCGTCGCCGCCGGCCACGCGGAACACCGCGTCGGTAATCTCGGCGCCGGAGATGGTCTTGGTGACGTACCCGCGGGCGCCGGCGCGGATCACGGCCACCACGTCCTCGGCGGCGTCGGAGACACTGAGGGCCAGGAACCGGGTGGAACCCAGCAGCGGGGCGGAACCGGCGATCACCTCGCGCCCGCCGCCGCCCAGCCCGCCGGGCAGGTGCACATCCAGCAGCACCACGTCCGGGCGCTGCTCGGCGATCACTGCGATGGCCTGTTCCACGGTGGCGGCTTCTCCCACCACCTGGATGCTGGCGTCAAGGTCAGCCTTCAGCCCGGACCTGAAGATCGCATGGTCGTCCACGATGACCACGCGGACGGAGTTCACGGGACGGGAGGCCGCCCCCTGGCTGGTGTTCATGATGTCCCTTCCGAGTTGTCCGTGCCTGCCGCCTGCAACCGCAAACGCACTTCCGTGCCGGCTCCGGTGCTGAGGATGGTGGCGGTGCCGCCGTGCCGTTTCATCCTGCCGATGATCGATTCCCGCACGCCCAGCCGGTCCTCGGGCACGTCCGAGAGTTCAAAGCCGGGGCCCCGGTCCTTGATGAAAACCTCCGCCTGCCCGTCCGAAGCCTCGAGGTAGACGGATACCGTGCCGCCGCCGTGCCGCGAAGCGTTGAGCATCGCCTCGCGGCTGGCCTGGACCAGGGCTTCGTGTGCCTCGGTCATGGCGGTGTCCCCCACGCTGACGACGTCGACGGCGTTGCCCAGCAGGTCCTCCACCTCCGCGGCGACCGCCTTGATCCGGTCCGACAACTGCCCCGCTTCACGGCCGGGGTCCTGGAACAGCCAGCCGCGAAGTTCACGCTCCTGCGCACGGGCCAGCCGGACGACGTCGTGCTCGTTGCCGGCCCGGCGCTGGATGAGGGCCAGCGTCTGCAGGACGGAATCATGGAGGTGGGCGGCGATCTCCGCCCGTTCCATTTCGCGGATCCTGCCGGCCCGCTCGGCCTCCAGGTCCCGCCAGAACTTCAGGGCCCACGGCAGCAGGACCAGCACCACGCCGCCCAGCACAGCCACCGACGCCAGCAGCGCAAGCCAGGTCTGCTCCCAGGAACCGGAGCCGGACACCATCACCAGCACCCCGGCAACCACCAGGGCAAGACCGGCGGCCAGGCGCGCCCAGCCGCCGGCCTGGTCGGCCTTCGTCTTGTCCACCAGGCCGGCGCGCCGCGTTTCATCCAGCTGCATCCAGGCGATGGAGGCGCCGCCCAGGACCGCCGCGGCCGGGATCAGCGTTCCGAGCGGAACGTCCACCCCCAGCAGCTGCGCGATCATGATGCCGGCCACCAGCAGCAGGCCGGAGCCCAGCAGGATTTCCTTGCCGTACTTCATGGTGCGGAAGCGGAACCAGGGCGGGGCTGAACGGAGCCTGGGGCTCCGCTGGGCCGGCCGCCGTCGTCGAAAGGCGTTGCGGCCCGGGCGGCAGCACCGCCCGGTGAGGCCGCTATGCCAGCGCCCGCGCCCCGGTCGGAAAGGTCCGGAACAGGAGCCGGCACCCCTGACGGGGAATTTGCCGGCTGGCTCACCGCAGGCGCAATGGGCGACGCCGGGCGGCGGGCATTGCGCCGGGCGGCCTCGTCCGCGGTGGGAACCATGATCCACAGCCAGGCGTAAAAGGCCAGTCCGGCACCGCCGGCGAGGGAGGCGAGTGCCATGGCCACCCGGACATTCTTGACCGGCCAGCCCAGGTGGACCGCAAGGCCCGAACACACGCCCGCGATCACGCGGTCGCTGCTGCGGGCCAGGGGCGGCCTTGCCGGGAGGGTTGTCATGGAACAATCCAAGCACGGATCAGGGTTCCCCGGACCGGATTCCGGCGGCAACCGGGGGTGACTCAGGGGCGGTTCAGGGTATCCCCCAGTAGAGCGCCGACCTGCGCAAACGCGAGGATTTAGGTATGAACTCGCAGACCCCCTCCCCCGACGACGGCCAGCCCACCGAGCCCCTTCCGGGTCCCGGCAGCCAGCGGCCCACCGAGCCCCTGCCGTCCTCCGTGCCACCAACTCCGGCCCCGTCCGCGGGCCCTACCGCCCCGCAGGACGCGGACAGGAATAACGCCGGTCCCGCTGACGGCCGGAACGCCTCCGGCTACCAGCCCGGAGGCAGCATTCCTTCCGGCAGCCATGAGGCGGCGTCCGGCGGGCTTCCCGGCCCGCAGTACGCTTCCACTGCCCCCTCGCAGTCCACGGACTTCTTCACCTGGGTCCGGGGCCACGGCATCCACCGCGGCACCGACCGCTGGGTGGGCGGCGTCTCCAGCGGCATCGCCAACCGACTGGGCGTGGACCCGCTGATCATCCGCGGCGTCTTCATCGTCCTCACGCTCTTCGCCGGCATCGGCGTGCTGCTGTACGGCCTGGCCTGGGCGTTCCTCCCCGAACCGGACGGCCGGATCCACGTGCAGGAAGCCGGGGCGGGCCGCTGGACCACAGGGATGACCGGCGCCCTGATCGCCACCATCGTGGGCCTGACGGGCCTGGGCGGCGGCTTCTGGGGCTGGACCCATAACGGCTTCGGCGGCTTCCTCTGGACCGTCTTCTGGGTGGGCGGCGCCATCTACCTGATCTACTACCTGTCCCAGCGCAACAAGGGCGCCAGGCCGGCGATGGCCGGACAGCAGCCGGGTCCCTACAGCGGCACGTACGACGCCGGGCACTCCGGAAGTGCCACCACCTCCTCCTTCTCCGCCACCGGCACAACCTACGGCACCGCCCCCGGTTCCGGTTCCATGCCGTCCTACGGCGGCAGCCCGGGCACCGGCTCCTATGGGGATGGAACCTATGGCGGCGGCACCGGGGCGCCTGCATACGTCACCTCCACGCCACCGAGGCCGCCGAAGCCCCGGCCTGCGGGTCCGGGCGCCCCCGCTGTGGCCATCGCGACGGGTGCGGCGCTGCTGGTGGGTGGCGGGCTCAAGGCCCTGGACGTCACCAACGTGATTGACCTGGGCGATGCAGCCAATGCGATCGTCTGGGCAAGCGCAGCCGCAGTACTGGGCCTGGGCATCCTGGTGGCCGGCATCCGCGGCAGGACTGCAGGCGTCCTGAGCCTGTTCGCCGTCATCGCGTTGGTCGCCGGGGGTGTGTACAACGTGGTGGGCGACGGCGACAGGGTCCGGTTCCAGCAGGTCAATTGGAGCCCGGCCACCATAGCGGAGGCCCAGGACGGGTACGACGTCACGGCCGGACGGGGAACTGTGGACCTCACCAACCTGGCTGACGACGCCCCGCTGAGCTCCGACGTCGTCATCCCGCTGGACATCACCGCCAGCAACGTGACTGTGGTCATCCCGGACAACGTGCCCGTGGACATCAAGGCGGACATGACCATGGGAAACCTCAATGAGGTGACCGGACAGCGCGGCGGCACCACCACCCGCGAAAGCAGCTACAACACCGACGAGCCCGGCAGCCGCCTGGTGGTCCAGATCGACGGCACGTTCAGCAACGTCACCATCGAGGAAGGCAACTGAAATGAGCAACAGCAACCAGGCCCCCGGGCCCCGGACCCCGAACCCCGGACCACTGGCTCCTACTCCGCGGGCGTCCCGACGGCGGCAAGCACCGATGCAGGAACGGCACCGGCCCGGGTGGGCACGGTGGTATGGGGACTGATTGTCCTGGCACTGGCGGCCCTGATCATCGTGGCCCAGCTGGGCATCGTGACCCTCAACGGCACCTACGTCCTGATCGGGCTCATGATCGGAGCCGGCGCCGCGCTGGTGGTGGGCGGACTGCTGTCGGCCCGCAAACGTGACAATGAACCAACAACAGGGAAGTCTTGAACCATGGACAAGTTTTTCAGCATCGTCAGGGGCCTCGGCCTGAAACGCGGCCCGCAGCGCTGGCTCGGCGGCGTCCTGGGCGGCATCGCGGCCAAGCTGAACGTGGATGTGGCCTACGTCCGGATCGCCTTCCTGGTGTTTTGCCTGCTGCCGGGACCCGCCGTCGTCTTCTACCTCTTGGCGTGGGCGGTCCTGCCGGACCAGCGCAACGTGATCCCGCTCCAGACCTTCCTGGACCGGCGCTCGCTGAACCGTCCCTGACAACTCTCCCAGCAGCCCCTGCCCCCACCGGGCAGGGGCTGCTGCGTTGCCGGCGGCCGCGGCGTTTGTAACCAGTTTGTGTCGTACCCCACACCTCCCACTACACTTCTAGATGAGCTCAGCGTGGCGCTCTGCCTGTAAACCCTCTCCCAGGATTTGAGCCAAACATGAAAATTGGAATCCTCACCAGCGGTGGCGACTGCCCCGGATTGAACGCGGTGATCCGCGGCGCCGTACTGAAAGGCATCGCCATCCACGGCCACGAGTTCGTCGGATTCCTCGACGGCTGGCGCGGCGTGGTGGAGGGCGACATCATCGACATCCCCCGCACCATGGTCCGCGGCATCGCCAAGCAGGGCGGCACCATCCTCGGCACCTCCCGCACCAACCCGTTCGACAACGGCGGCGGCCCCGAGGTCATCAAGGCCCACATGGACCGGCTGGGAATCGACGCGATCATCGCCATCGGCGGTGAGGGAACGCTGGCCGCCGCCAAGCGCCTCACCGACGCCGGCCTCAAGATCGTCGGCGTCCCCAAGACCGTGGACAACGACCTTGACGCCACCGACTACACCTTCGGTTTCGACACCGCCGTGCAAATCGCCACCGAAGCCATCGACCGGCTCCGCACCACCGGCGAATCCCACCACCGCTGCATGATCGCCGAGGTCATGGGCCGGCACGTGGGCTGGATCGCGCTGCACGCCGGCATGGCCGCAGGTGCCCACGCCATCCTCATCCCGGAGCAGAAGGTCAGCATCGAGCAGATCACCGAATGGGTGAACGAAGCCCACGCCCGCGGCCGCGCGCCGCTGGTGGTGGTGGCCGAGGGCTTCGTCCCGGAGCACATGGAAACCCCGCACTCCGAACGCGGCCTGGACACCTTCGGCCGTCCCCGCCTGGGCGGCATCGCCGACCAGCTGGCACCGGAACTGGAAGCCCGTACCGGCATCGAAACCCGCGCCACCATCCTCGGCCACATCCAGCGCGGCGGCGTCCCCTCAGCCTTCGACCGGGTCCTCGCCACCCGGCTCGGCATGGCCGCCATCGACTCCGTGGTGGAAGGCTACTGGGGCACCATGGTGGCCCTGAAGGGTACGGACATCGAACACGTCGGCTTCCAGGACGCCCTGGGCCAGCTCAAGACCGTGCCGCAGAAGCGCTACGACGAAGCCGCGGTCCTCTTCGGCTGAGCGGCCTGCTCGGTTGAGCGGCCTGGCCGCCCTAGTCTGGGAACATGACACTCGACCCCGGTTCCGCCGCCATCATCCAGCTTGCGTGGGCACGGCGCCTTGGGCTGGATGACGACGCCTTCGGGGCAGCCCTTGCATCCGGTGAACGCGTGGTCCGGGCTGACGATTCAGCCCGGACCGTGGAGTTCCTCCGCCTCTTCGGCAGTTCCGCCCTGGTGGGCCCGCAGTGGGTCATCGACGCCGCGGCGGGCATTCCGGACGAAGAGATGGCACAGCACGTGACCCTCCTGACCCTGACCCGCTCCCGTGGCGGGCATGGCCTGGGCGCCGCGGCACTGTTCTTTGCGGACGACCTGCCGCTCAAGCAGCCGGCAGGGGAAATGACCGTTTCGCACGGCAACCCCGAGGCCATCGAACTTGAGGGCCGGTGCCCGCCGGATGACGTCAACGAGGTGGGCCTTTCCGACCTGGAAAACCGCTACACCATCGTCCACGAGCTAGAGGGACGGCGGGTTCCCCTGGCCTGCGGGGCCTACGCGGAGTGGGAGGGCCTGCTGGCGCACCTCGGTGTCCTGGTGGACCCGGAATGGCGACGGCAGGGGCTCGGGACGCTGGCCGCCTCCATCGCGGCCCATGAAGCACTGGCCGCCGGGCTGACCCTCCAGTGGCGGACGGACGTCAGCAACACCGGGGCGCTGGCGCTGGCCCGCAAACTTGGCTTTTCAGCCGGCGGAATCCAGACCAGCGTCCACCTTGGCTGATGCGGGCGCTCCCGCGCCCCAGTGCTGAACCGGCTGGGGTTTGGCGAAGAACAGCGCCACCGCAGCGCCAGCCAGGACCACCGCGGCGGGCAGCAGGATGGACTGGGCCATCGCCGTCGAGAATCCGCTGTGGAGGGCTTCCGGCAAAATGCCGGTGAGGGCCATCCCTTCGCCTGTCGCACCGGCTGGCCCGCCGGCGGGCAGCTCAGCGGCGAGCCGTGCCTGGATCAGCACGGCGATGGCTGCACTTCCCAGCACCGCCCCGAACTGGCGGGTGGTGTTGTAGACGCCTGAGCCTGCCCCTGCCTGGCGGGGCGGAAGGTTGCGGGTTGCGGTGGTGCTGAGCGGCGCCCAGATCCCGGCGTTTGCGAACCCCAGGACGGCGCTGGGCAGCAGGAACAGCAGGATGGGCGTTCCGGGCTGCATGAGCAAGGCGTTCCAGGCCAGGGCAACAGCCATCAGGGTCAGGCCGCCGGCGGCCAGGTACTTGGGGTTGATCCGGTCCACCAGCTTCCCCACCACGGGCGCCAGTCCGCCTGAAATCAGGGCCATGGGCACCATCAGCAGGGCTGACTGTGTGGGAGTCAGGCCGCGGACCATCTGGTAGTAGAAAATCAGCGGCAGGCCGAAGGCCGTCACGGTGAAGCCCACCATGGTGATGCCAAGGTTGGCGAGCGAGAAGTTCCGGTCCCGGAACAGCCCCAGCGGCAGCAACGGCTCACCCTTGTTGTACCGCTGCCACACCACAAAGCCCGCCAGCACAACCAGGCCGGCAATGATCAGGCTCCACACGCTGACGGGTCCGATGATGGTGCCCCAGTTGTACGTCTCGCCTTCCTGGATGCCAAAGACCAGCAGGAAGAGCCCGACGGCGCTGAGCACCACGCCGGGGATGTCGAACCTGTGCCGGTGGGTGCTGAGGGCGGGAACGTTCCGCAGCGCCAGGATGAAGCCGACGACACCGACGGGCAGGTTGATGAAGAAGATCCACTGCCAGCCCAGTCCGTCCACCAGGACGCCGCCCAGAATGGGTCCCGCCAGGGTGGCCATCCCGGCAGTGGCTCCCCACACCGACATGGCCGCCCCGCGCCGGTCTGGCGGGAAGATCCGGGTGATCACGGCCATGGTCTGCGGCGTCATGATCGCGGCGCCGAGGCCCTGCAGCACGCGTGCGGCAATCAGGGTCTCCACGTTCCCGGCCAGTCCGCACCACAGCGAGGCGAGGGTGAACACCACCAGGCCCAGGAGGTAGAGCTTCTTGGGTCCGAACCGGTCGCCGAGCCTGCCGGTGATCAGCAGCGGCACCGCGTACGCCAGCAGGTAGGCGCTGGTCACCCAGATCACCGAGTTGATGTCCGCGCCCAGGCCCTCCATGATCACGGGGTTGGCCACGGAGACGATGGTGCTGTCGATCAGGATCATGAAGAACCCGATCACCAGGGACCACAGGGCCGGCCACGGTTTTGCTACGTTTTCCACTCGCTCATCTTTCTCAGGGCCGGTGGTTGAGCCTGTCAACCACCGGGAAGCAGTGGCTAGCCGAGGAGGTCCAGGATCTCCTGGCGCGCGAACATCTGTGCCGCTGCGCGGGCAGACGGGGAACCGGCGTCAGGATCCGCGCCGGCATCCAGCAGCACGCGGGCCACGTCCGCGTAACCCTTGAAGGCCGCCCCGGCCAGGGGTGTCTGGCCGCGGTCATTGGGCGTGTTGGCGTCCGCGCCGTGCTGGAGGACCAGCCGCACCGCATCCGCGTGGCCGTGGTACGCCGCCAGCATCAGGAGGGAGTCCCCGGCGGAATTGGTCAGGTTGGCCGGGGCGCCTGCCTCAAGATAGGCCCGCAACAGGTCGGTGTTGCCCTCCCTGGCCGCCTCGAAAAGCGTGTGGGCGAGGGCGACGGCGTCGTCGTCGGTCCCGGCCGTTGGTGCGGCGTTGTCAGTCATCAGCGTGGCCCCCTGAGGAATCCGGTCTGGCGCCCCACCACCTGGCCGGCATCGGGGGCGACGATGAGTTCTTGGCTGGCGGGGTACGGCTCATCCCCGTCCAGAACCGTCAGTATCTCATCCGGAGCCACCGAACGTTTTATGACTGCCAGCGCAACCGGGCCCATTTCGTAGTGCTGGGCCACCGAGGTCACCGTCCCCACCTTCCGGTCGCCCACCAGCACCGGGCTGCCGGCGGCGGGCAGGGTGTGCTGCGATCCGTCCAGCTGCAGGAACACGAGGCGCCGCGGCGGATGGCCCAGGTTGTGTACGCGGGCAATGGTCTCCTGTCCCTTGTAGCAGCCCTTGGCCAGGTGCACTGCGGTCCGGAGGAGGTCAAGCTCGTGCGGGATGGTCTTGTCATCCGTTTCGGCGCCGATCCGGGGCCGCCAGGCGGCCACGCGCAGGGCTTCGGCCGCGAGGGTGCCGGCGAGGGGGCGGCCTGCAACCGTCTCCTCCAGGGCTGCCGCGGGGACAAGGTATTCAAACCAGGGACGTTCCAGTCCGGGATGGTTGGCTTCGGTCACCGTGGCATAGGAAAAGCCGCCGGCGCTGACATGCGGCCACGGGTCCTGCCAGGCCAGCAGGCCGGACCATTCTGGAATGGCTTTGGTGCTGCCCACAACTGCCCAGTCGGTGGAGACGTCGGCCACCTCGACCCGGAGCATGAACTTCATCCTGTTGAGGAACTCCGCCAGCGGCGCTGCCTCGGCGCCCTCGACAATCAGCCAGGTGGTCCCGCCGTCGTCAACCACCCGCGCATCAAACTCAATCCGCCCCTGCACGCTGAGGAGCAGCAGCTCGCTGGACTCGCCCGGAGCCAGGCCGGTGACCTGCTGGGAGGAGAGGGTGTTGAGCCAGCTCAGCCGGTCCGGACCGGTGACGGTCACTACGCCGCGGTGGGAGAGGTCGACGACGGCGGCTCCGGCGGCCAGGGCGCGCTGCTCGCGCAGCGGCTCGCCGTAGTGGGCCGCGACGCCGGCGTCCGCGCCGGCCGCCTCGACGGCGGCAGGGCGCGACAACAGAGGGCTGGGAATAGTCATACTTGGGGCAACGTCCTTATGTCAGCAGGTATTCCGGTTTCGACAGGCTCAACCACCGGCAAGGGTTCTATCGATATTCCAGTTTCGACAGGCTCAACCACCGGGCAGCAGTCAACGGTATTCCGGGTTTTCAAAATCGAACCGGGTTCCGGCGGACCATTCCTGCGGCAGGTTGCCGTAGGCGGGCAGGCCGCCGGCGTCCTTGAGGATCCGGGCCAGGTGCAGGAGGTTCCAGGTCATGAACGTCGTGTTCCGGTTGGTGAAGTCGCTTTCGGGGCCGCCCGAACCCTCATCCAGGTAGCTGGGGCCCGGCCCCACGGGCCCGATCCAGCCGGCGTCGGCCTGCGGCGGGATGCTGAAGCCGATGTGCTGCATGCTGTAGAGGATGTTCATGGAGCAGTGCTTGATGCCGTCCTCGTTGCCGGTGATCAGGCAGCCGCCCACCTTCGGGTAGAACGCCCACTGGCCCTTGCTGTTGAGTTCGCCGGAATGGGCGTAGAGGCGCTCAATCAGCTTCTTGGTCTGCGAGGAGTTGTCCCCAAGCCAGATGGGGCCGGCCACGATCACGATGTCCGCCGCCTGGACCGCGGGGTAGAGCTCAGGCCACTCGTCGGCCTGCCAGCCGTACTGCCTCATGTCCGGGTAGACGCCGCTGGCAATATCGTGGTCCACCGTGCGGATCACCCGGGTGGTGACACCCTGCTTTTCCATGATCCGCCGGCTGATGGTGATCAGACCGTCAGTGTTGGACGTTTGCGGGGATTTCTTGAGCGTGCCGTTGAAGAAGACGGCCTTCAGGTCGCTGTAGTCCTTCGGGCTTTCAACTGTTCCCACGGCACCGCTCCTTTGGTTATGAAACCCGTTTCAGGAAAGCCGAGGCGTGGGCTTCCAGGCCCTTGCCGCCTTCTCCCCCGGTTGCCACGTCCCAGCGCCACAGCAGGTTGCCGTCCACCAGGCCGAAGATGCGGGTGGCGGCGCTGTAGTCCTTGGAATGGCTGCCCCGCATCACCATGTCGGTGGTCAGCTGGATCTGGGGGCCCTTGATCTGCCCGTAGTACAGCTCCGAAATGCCGCCGGGATGGGAGATGGACACCGAGATGTCGAAGCCGCCCTCACTGTTGCGCAGGGCCTCCACCTCATCGGCGCTCTTCAGGGCGGGCACGATGTCCGCCGGGATCAGGCCCGGACCGCCATCGGCATCCAGCTGCTTGCGCTCCAGCGCCCAGAAGCCGGTCTCGACCGTGAGCGGCCGCAGGCGCGTGCCGTCGTCGTCGGTCAGCCAGCTCTCCGCGCGGTACTGGAGGTACGGCAGGCCGTTGTGGGTGAAGGAAACGTGCTGCAGGAAATGCTCCGAGTCCTCGTCCCCGCTGCCAAGCCGGCCGCGGCCTTCCCACTCACCAATGAGCCAGGAAAGTGGAACGAGTTCAGGGGTCAGATCTGTAGGAATCTCAATGGGCACGGCAATTACCTCGAGATACAGCTAGCTCCGAAAAAGTGTGGTCTACTTCTGGCCCTTGAAGAGGCGGTAGACCACAAAACCGGCGAACCAGGCCATGGAAATGCTGGCGATGCCGAGCAGGACAAGGAAGAAGATTTCAAAAGCAAGTACGGACATGATGCCATCCTAACGCGTTAGTAGATGAGTAGTTTGTCTATGAAGTAGGCGAGTGAACCCACCGCGGAGACGGGCGCCAGCCCCATGCTGAGGGCCGCGGGAACGTTCAGGGGCGCGCCGCGAAGGGTGGCCATCCGGCGGAAACTGGCCAGCACGGCACCCACCACGACGCCGAAAATGGCGGCAGGAAGGACCGCTATGTCGGAGAAGACCAGTCCGGCGAGCGGCCCGGCGAGCCCGGCCAGCACCATGCCGAGCGGCGCGACCACACTGTCGGGCCAGCGGATGAGTCCTGTGAGCAACGCCACTGCGGCACTGATGGCCGCCACCAGGAGCATCTCGCGCACGCCGTTGAACCTGGCCCCGGCAACCCATCCCGAGCCGAGGCAGGACAGCAGGACACCCACACAGCAGCCGAGCGTTGATTCAAGCCGCTGCGCCTGCCCGGTTCCCCTGATGAGCTGCACCACGAAGACCGCCATCATTCCCAGGGCGATAAACGCCGGGGTCCAGTCGAGGAAACCGGGCCCGGGTACCGTGGCGGCGGCGATCGCGGCAGCCGCGCCCGGCAGGGCGATGACCGCGGCGAGAGTTTTCTTTGCCGGTATCCGCAGGAAGTGGGGCCAGCCGATGCCCACCGCGGCGGCGATCAGGACGGCCACCACCACCAGGGCTTCCCGGGTGGTGTAGACGCCGGCGATGATCGCCGCGAGGCCCGCGATTCCCACCAGGCCGATGGTCCAGGAGCCGAGGGAACGAACGGGTGCCTGCAGATCCGCCGTCATGCGGGACCCTGCCTCTGCTTAGCGTCTGCACTCACTGCGCTGCAATCCCATCCTGGCGTCGACCGGGGACAAAGCCCCTTCCTGGCAGGGCGTGCCGCCCTGGCTCAATCCTGCCTTATGTGAACGGGTTATGTCGCAAAACGTCCTGTTGCAGCGCGTGGATCTCTGGCTCCGCAGGGGGTGCCGGGTATACTCAAGGTTCAGCTAAGCTCCCAGCCGGGGTGGCTGGCCGGCCCCCTGTGGCGCCGGCCGGAAACCCTTGCGGGAGCCAGTACCGGCCGGTGGAAATCCGGTTCAGTCGCCCAATGATGCGCGGACGGCCCTTGGAGGAACAATGTCGCACATCCTGTTACTGACGAACAGCACCGGCTCTTCAGTCGACATCCTGCCTGCCCTTGAATTGCTGAACCACCGCGTCCACATCCTCCCCGCCGAGCCCACGGCCCTGCTCGAAACAGACCCCTGCGACATTGTCCTGCTGGACGCGCGGAAGGACCTGGTGGGCGCCCGCTCGCTCACCCAGCTCCTTAAAGCCACCGGACTCAGTGCCCCGCTGGTGCTGATCCTCACCGAAGGCGGCATGGCCGCCGTTTCCTCAGCCTGGGCTGTGGACGATATCGTCCTGGACTCGGCAGGGCCGGCCGAAGTGGAAGCGCGCATCAGGCTGTCGGTGGCCCGGGCCGTTCCTGAGCAGGAAGACGCGCCCAGCGAAATCCGCGCCGCCGGCGTGGTCATCGACGAAGCCAGCTACACGGCCCGCGTGAACGGCGCACCGCTGAACCTGACCTTCAAGGAGTTCGAGCTCCTGAAATACCTCGCCCAGCACCCCGGCAGGGTATTTACCCGCCAGCAGCTCCTCACCGAGGTGTGGGGCTATGACTACTACGGCGGCACCCGCACCGTGGACGTCCATGTCCGGCGGCTGCGCGCCAAGCTGGGCGCCGACCACGAGAACCTGATCAGCACCGTCCGCAATGTGGGGTACCGCCTCACACTGGTGCGGCAGCAGGAAGACGAGCTCACCGAGGCCTGAGTGGCCGGGCGCCAACCCGTATAGCCTTGCTTCATGACTCCTGCGCACCCTGAGAAGTGGCCCGTCCATGTTGTCCGAGGCGGCGTTGACCAGCAGCTCCTGAAAGACTGCCGCGACCTGCTTGCCGCGGCCGAAGAGTCCGACGGCAATCCCTCCATCTCGGAGCAGACCCTGGTGACCCTGCGCGCCGGCGATTCCGCCGCGCACTCGCTGCTTACCCTGGCGCTGTACGCCCCTGACGAGGATTCGGATCCCGCCACGGGGCAGGACCTGGCGGGGTTCGCCGTCGTGGTCGAGGAACCGGACGGCAGCGGCATCCTGGAGATCGCCGTCCACCCCTCCTACCGCAACCAGGGCGTGGCCGACCGCCTGGTGGGTGCCCTGGTGGAAACCCGCGGGCTGGACGGGTTGAAGGCCTGGTCCCACGGCAACCACGAGGCCGCCGCGGATCTTGCGGCCCGGTACGGGTACGCCCCGGTGCGGGAACTGTGGAAGATGCGGATGACGACGGCGGGCGCCGACCTGCCCGACGCCGGCCTCCCGGACGGGGTTACGCTCCGCGCTTTCGTTCCGGGGCAGGATGAGGAGGCGTGGCTGGCGGTCAACAGGGCGGCCTTCGCTGACCATCCCGAGCAGGGCAACCTCACACGGGCGGACCTTGAGGCGCGCATGGCCGAGGACTGGTTCGACCCCGCAGGTTTCCTGCTGGCCGAGGATGCCGGCGGGCGGTTGCTGGGCTTCCACTGGACCAAGGTGCACCCGCAGCACGGACCACACCCTGCCATCGGCGAGGTCTATGTGGTGGGCGTGGCGCCGGAAGCGCAGGGCATGGGGCTCGGCAAGGCACTCACCGTCGCGGGGATCCGGCACCTGCAGGAACAGGGCCTGCACGCCGTGATGCTGTACACCGATGCGGAGAACGCCCCCGCCGTTTCCCTGTACCGCCGGCTGGGGTTCACCCGCTGGGACATGGACGTGATGTACGGGCCGGTGGCGGCCGGTTAGTCCAGTCGACTGACATGTCCGCCGGAGTACCCGGAAATCTAGGGTTTCGCGGCAATGAATGCTTGTAAGGTTGAAACAAGACCGCGCGGGCCGGAAGCACCAGCACCAAGCGCCAGGTAAAGGAGATGCCATGAACCCGGAACCTTCCGGAACAGCCACGTCCCAGGATGTTGCGGTTCCTGTACGCGCCCGCTTCGGTTCCTCCGAAGTACCGGCTTCCCGCGCCACCCAGGACCGCATCGACATTCCGGAATTTGCGCCGAACCTGCAGCCCGAAGGCGACATCCGCCCGGACCGCTTCCTGGACCGTGAACTGAGCTGGCTGGCCTTCAACTCCAGGGTCCTGGAACTTGCCGAGGATCCCTCGCTGCACCTGCTGGAACGCGTCAGCTTCCTCTCGATTTTCGCGTCGAACCTGGATGAGTTCTTCATGGTCCGGGTGGCCGGCCTGAAGCGCCGCATCGCCACCGGCCTGGCCGTCCCGTCCCCTGCCGGGCTGAGCCCGGTAGAGGTCCTGGAACGGATCAGCGAGGAAGCGCACCGGCTGCAGCAGCGGCACGCGCAGGTGTACGCGGACCAGATCCGCCCGGCCCTGGCCTATGAGCACATCCACCTGATGCACTGGGACGAACTGGACGACGCCGCCAAGCAGCAGCTGAGCGTGATGTTCGCCGAGAAGGTCTTCCCCATCCTCACCCCCCTGGCGGTTGATCCGGCCCACCCGTTCCCGTACATTTCCGGGCTTTCCCTGAACCTGGCCGTGGTGGTGCGGAACCCGGTCAGCGACAAGGAGCTGTTCGCCCGCGTGAAGGTGCCGGACCAGCTGCCGCGCCTGATCTCCATCGACGGTCCCCGTGCCGGCGCAGTCGCCGGCCGGGTGGCCCGGTTCATCGCCCTGGAAGAAGTCATCGCCGTCCACCTGGACAAGCTCTTCCCCGGCATGGAGGTCCTGGAACACCACACCTTCCGGGTCACCCGCAACGAGGACGTGGAGGTGGAGGAGGACGACGCCGAAAACCTCCTGCAGGCGCTGGAGAAGGAACTGCTGCGCCGCCGCTTCGGCCCTCCCGTGCGGCTGGAAGTCACCAACGACATCAACCCCAACATCCGCGCTCTGCTGATCCGCGAACTGGGGGTGGAGGAATCCGAGGTGTACTCGGTGCCGGCTCCGCTGGACCTCCGTGGCCTGTCCGTCATTGCAGGCATTGACCGCGCCGATCTCCACTACCCCAAGCACGTTCCGCACACGTCCCGGTACCTGAACGAGTCCGAGACCTCAAAAGCGGCGAACGTGTTCGCGGCCATGCGCCGCCGGGACATCCTGCTGCACCACCCGTACGACTCGTTCTCCACCTCCGTCCAGGCGTTCCTGGAGCAGGCGGCTGCGGACCCCAAGGTCCAGGCCATCAAGCAAACCCTCTACCGCACCTCGGGCGACTCCCCCATCGTGGACGCCCTGATCGACGCTGCCGAGGCCGGCAAGCAGGTCCTGGCACTGGTGGAAATCAAGGCCCGCTTCGACGAGCAGGCCAACATCTCATGGGCCCGCAAGCTCGAGCAGGCCGGCGTGCACGTGGTCTACGGCATCGTGGGCCTGAAGACGCACTGCAAGCTGTCCCTGGTGGTACGGCAGGAAGTGGACGGGCTGCGCCGGTACTGCCACATCGGCACCGGCAACTACCACCCGCGGACCGCACGGTACTACGAGGACCTGGGCCTTCTGACCGCCAACGAGCAGGTGGGCGAGGACCTGTCCAAGCTGTTCAACCAGCTCTCCGGCTACGCCCCGAAGTCCACCTTCAAGCGCCTGCTCGTTGCGCCGCGCTCGGTGCGGTCAGGGCTCATCGACCGGATCGAAACCGAGATCCGCAATGCCCGCGCCGGGGTACCCGGCCGGGTCCAGATCAAGGTGAACTCAATGGTGGACGAGGCCATCATCGATTCCCTGTACCGGGCTTCCCAGGCCGGTGTGAAGGTGGACGTGGTGGTCCGCGGCATCTGCTCGCTCCGGCCGGGGGTTCCGGGCCTGAGCGAGAACATCACCGTCCGGTCCATCCTGGGCAGGTTCCTTGAGCACTCCCGGGTGTTCGCGTTTGCCAATGGCGGCGACCCCGTGGTGTACATCGGCTCCGCAGACATGATGCACCGCAACCTGGACCGCCGCGTGGAGGCCCTGGTCCAGCTGGCAAGCGCCGACGACATCAACTACGTCCTGGACCTGCTCAAGCGGTACATGGCACCCGAAACCGCCAGCTGGCACCTGGACAACGAGGGCGACTGGACCCGGCACCACCTGGCTGAGGACGGAAAGCCGCTTGAGGACGTGCAGTCCTGGCTGCTCGCCTCTCGGCCCCGCCAGCGCAGCCTGAGCCGGCGGTAAGGGCAGCCGTTTTGTCGAGCGATGCACTCGTAGCTGACCAGACAGACCATCCGGGGGAACCAGTTGCAGTAACCGCTGCCGGCGCCCTCCCGTGGCGGGTCACCAATGACAGGCTTGAAGTCCTGCTGATCCACCGGCCCCGCTATGACGACTGGTCATGGCCCAAAGGGAAGATCGACGACGGCGAGACCATCCCTGAATGCGCCCTCCGTGAGGTGCGGGAGGAGATCGGGCTGGACGCGCCCCTGGGCCGGCCGCTGCCCGCCATCCACTACCGCGTCGCTTCCGGCCTCAAGGTGGTTTTCTACTGGGCGGTCAAGGCCAACGGGACCAGGCTGGTCCCGGACGGCAAGGAGGTGGACAGCGTCATGTGGTGCGCCCCGGAGAAGGCGGCCAAGCTGCTGTCCAACCCCACCGACGTCGTACCGCTGGAGTACCTGCGCAAAGCCCACGAGGAAGGCGAGCTGAACACCTGGCCGCTCGTGGTCCTCAGGCATGCCAAAGCGAAGCCACGCTCGTCCTGGACCAAAGCCGAAGGTGAACGCCCGCTGGCCGCCACCGGCACCCGGCAGGCACAGGCGGTGGGACGGCTGCTGCAGGTATGGCAGCCCCCGCGCGTGGTCACCAGTCCCTGGCTCAGGTGCGTGGCGACTGTTGCACCCTATGCGAAAGTGGCAGGCGCAAAGGTTCGGATGGCGGAAGCCCTCACGGAACACCGCCACCACCGCAGCCCGAAGAAGACCGCGGCCGTCGTCGAGGCCCTCTTCGATAAGCAGCGGCCGGTGGTGGTCTGCACCCACCGCCCCGCGCTGCCGACGGTCTTCGCGCAGCTGGCGAAGCACATGCCCGGCCGGCTGGGCAGCCTGCTGCCCTCGGAGGAGCCATATCTCTCCCCCGGCGAACTGGTGGTCTGCCATGTGGCGCCCGGGGCGAAGAACCGGGTGGTCGCCGTCGAGCAGTTCAAGCCGTTCGACGACTGACCCGGCCGGGATTCAGGAAGCGGACAAGCAACCCCGATAGACTTGGTGCGTGAGCATCCCAACGCCTTATGAAGACCTCCTGCGCGATGTCCTGGCTTCCGGCACGCACAAATCCGACCGGACCGGAACCGGAACCACCAGCGTTTTCGGGCGGCAGCTGCGTTTCGACCTGTCGAAGAGCTTCCCGCTGATCACCACCAAGCGGGTGCACTTCAAGTCCGTCGCCGTGGAGCTGCTGTGGTTCCTGCGCGGTGAAACCAACGTGAAGTGGATGCAGGACCAGGGCGTCACCATCTGGGACGAATGGGCAGACGCAGATGGCGACCTGGGCCGGTCTACGGTGTCCAGTGGCGCAGCTGGCCCACCCCGGACGGCGGCCACATCGACCAGATCGCCGAGCTCGTGGAGGGCCTGAAGTCCAACCCGGACTCGCGCCGGCACATCGTCTCGGCGTGGAATGTCTCCGAGCTGAGCGACATGGCCCTGCCGCCGTGCCACGCGTTCTTCCAGTTCTACGTAGCCAACGGCAGGTTGTCCTGCCAGTTGTACCAGCGCTCGGCGGACATGTTCCTGGGCGTGCCGTTCAACATCGCCTCCTACGCCCTGCTGACGTGCATGCTTGCCCAGCAGGTGGGGCTTGAGCCCGGCGAGTTCATCTGGACCGGCGGCGACGTGCATATTTACGAGAACCACATGGACCAGGTCCTCAAGCAGCTGGAGCGGGAGCCGTACGAGTACCCGCAGCTGAAGATCAACCGGAAGCCGGCGTCGATCTTCGACTACACGCTGGAGGATTTCGAAGTGGTGGGTTACAAGCACCACCCGACGATTAAGGCACCGATCGCCGTATGAGCACCGAGAACTTCACCGATCCGCAGTCCTTTACGGAGGAGCTGGCCGCCTCGATCACCGGCGTCGGACTGGTCTGGGCGCAGACCCCCGACGGCGTCATCGGCAAGGACGGGGACATGCCCTGGCACCTGCCCGAGGACCTCAAGCATTTCACCCGCCTGACCACCGGGCACCCGGTCATCATGGGGCGCAAGACCTGGCTGTCCTTCCCGGACAAGTACCGTCCCCTGCCCGGGCGGACCAACATCGTCATCACCCGGCAGAAGGACTGGGCAGACACGCCTGAGGCGAAGGGCGCCATTGTGGTTCCTTCGCTGGATGACGCGCTGCTGGAGTCGCAGTTCGTCGACGGCGGCGACACCGTCTGGATCCTGGGCGGCGGCGAGATCTTCCGCCAATCCACGGACCTGGCCAATGTTGCGGTGATCACCACCATCGATGTGAAGGCCGACGGCGACACGTTTGCCCCCGAACTCGGCACCAGTTGGGAGGCCACCGCGTCCGTTCCTCCGGACGGCTGGCTGACCGGTGCCAACGGCACACGCTACCGATTCACCAAATGGTCAAGGACCGAGGGCTAGGAACATGCTGAAGAAACCGGAAACCCTCTTTGTCCTGGGGTACATGCTGCTGCCGCTGCTTGCGCTGCTGTCCGCCATCGTGGGGCTGACCATGATCCTGGGCAGCAACAAGATCGCCGGGGCTATCGTGCTGGTGGTTGTTACGCAGGTCTTCGCGTTCGGCGCCTTCTTTGCGCTGCGGGCCCGGAAGGCAGCCGTGGCCGAGGAGTCCAGGCGGAGCTAGTCGCTGTGGGCAGCTGCATGGGGAGCTCACCCCATCGCGACTTGGCGGGGGCTCGCCTAAGCTGAAGCCTGCAGCCTGACGGACTGCTGGTTTGGACACTATTGGGGGGATACCGGGTGGCAGGAACTTTGTGGGGCGCCGACGTCGAGCAGCTGCGCACCTTGGCGCGGCAGTTCAGCAAGACGGCCGACATGCTGCAGCAGCAGTCGCAGCAGCTGAGCGGCCATATCAACAACAGCCCCGCGTGGAAAGGCCAGGACGCGTCCCGCTTCCGGTCCGACTGGAACGGCAACCACCGTGCGCTGCTGCAGAAGACGGCGGCGCGGCTCCAGCAGGAGTCGAAGCTGCTCCTCACGCACGCGGACGAGCAGGAGAAGGCGTCTGCCACGGGGGGTGCCGGCAATTCCGGGCCCGGCACCGGGACACCGGGCGGAAACGTCCCCGGACGGGACAGCGACAACCCCTGGGGGCCGGACTGGCTGGCAGACCCGGATTCTCCGTTCCGTGACGGCTGGGACATCTACGGCCTCACCAAGGCCTTCCCGAATCTTCGGGCGGGCCTGTTCGACATCGCCGCCATGCTGCACAAGTCCCGCATCTCTGATTTCCTGGATCCGGCAGCCTGGCGGGCCTTCCAGAACTCCAACGAGTTCAGCAAGTTCTTCAACATGTCCAACAGCCTGTTCGAGGGCAAGTTCCACGAGGTCCTCAACCTCGCCGAGGGATCCAACGCCTTCAAGTACCTCGACGGCTTCAGCAAGGGTTTGGGCGTTGTGGGCGTTGGCCTGGACAGCCTGGACGCCTTCAACAACTTCCAGGAGGGCGATTACGGCTCCGCCGCCTACTCCACCACCAAGGCCCTGTTGGGCGCCGGCTCGTTCCTTCCGCCGCCGGCCGGCACTGCGTGCATGGTGGCCAGCGGGGCCCTTGCCCTCTACGACAACGTCCCCGTCATCCATGATTCCGTGAACTACGTCGGGGATAAGATCGCCGATGGGGCCGAGGCCGTTGGCGGCGCTATCAGTGATGGCGTGGACGCCGTCGGCGACTTTTTTTGGCTTCTGAGAACTGAGGAGAACAACCAGTGACTGAAACAACCACAGCCAGGTCCTCGAGCGCCGGCCAAGGGTTTCCGGACGCGATCGGTTTTGGCTTCGCCGAGCTCCTGGTGCTCCTGAACCTGCGGCGCGGACCGGCCGCCGAAGCCTCCGCCAGGGCGCTCCGGCTGGAAGGCGAACTCGACGACGCCTCCCTGCTCTCGGCGGGAGCATCCTCCCTGGTGGCCCGCGGTGCAGCCACTGTAGGTGCGGACAAGGAGCTTTCCGTGGAGGGTCCGGTGGCAGCCGTTACCCATGCCCTGACGGAGACCGGGAAGCTGGTGCAGATCAACCTCCTTACGGCCGGCTCCGTGGACAACGTCCTGTCCGTCGAGTCACCCGAATACCGGATCCTGCTGCAGCCCCGGGCCTACCTCAGCTGGTTCGCGATGGCGCAGCGGCCGGATACCACGCCGGCAGAAGCCAACTTCTTTATCGTGCGCAAGCATCTTGAAGACAACCCCGACGGCGGAGCCACCGTCCGCCTGCTCGACGGTTCCGACGGCAAGCAACTGCTGGTCAAACGCAGCGGGGAGGGCTGGACGGTGGGCTACGGCCATCTTGATGCCCCTTCCGAACCGATCCGGGAAATCTCGGGCCTCAGCGAGGGCCAGGTGTTGGACCACATCCGATCGATCCGACAGGACTAGCATGCAGAACGGCAATCCGGGCAATACTCCCGGCAGCGCACCCACACCCGACGACCAGGTCCGTACGTTTCACGAGCAGGCCCTGGCACGCGGGGAAAAGCGCGTCCTGCTCCGCACAGTCGAGGGCGCGCTCCACAGCTATCAGAAGGACGAACTCGGTGTGGTCACCGCCAGTTCGCACCCGCAGGTGCGCTCCGCCGGAGGGTTCCTCACGATGGCTGTGTTCTTTGCTGCCTTGGCGGTTTTCTCGATCATGTTGGTGGCCGGGCCCACCAGCAGGGCCAGGATCCGATGTGGGGAGCCCTGATACTCACTGTCGCCGGGGCCTCCGGCGTCCTCTACGCAGCACGGATGGCGGGCGTCGCCGCCAAGGCCAAACGGCTGAGGGCGGAACGGGGCATCCCGGAACCGACAGCCAGGCAGTTTGACCGGTAAGGGGCACCCCTCCTACTAAAGGGGCCTGCCTTGTTAGCCGCGCGCCGACGTGACGTAACCGACTGCGCCCCGCCGGCTCCGAAGTCTAAACTGGACGAATGACTACAGCAGCTACCCCTTCCGTCGGCCTGGTCGGATGGCGCGGCATGGTCGGTTCCGTCCTCATGCAGCGCATGCAGGACGAGGGCGACTTCGCCAACATCAACCCGGTGTTCTTCTCCACCTCCAACGCGGGAGGTGCCGCCCCGTCGTTCGCTGAGGGCGCCGGCAAGCTCGAGAACGCGTTTGATCTCGACACCCTGGCGAAGCTGCCCATTATTGTCACCGCGCAGGGCGGGGACTACACCAAGCAGGTCCACGGCGAACTGCGCAGCCGCGGCTGGGACGGCCTCTGGATCGACGCCGCCTCCACCCTGCGGATGAACGACGATTCCATCATCGTGCTGGACCCCATCAACCGCGACGTCATCGACAAGGGCCTGGTCAACGGTACCAAGGACTTCATCGGCGGCAACTGCACCGTCTCCTGCATGCTGATGGGCCTCGGTGGCCTGTTCAAGAACGGGCTGGTCGAGTGGGGCACCTCCATGACCTACCAGGCAGCCTCCGGCGGCGGCGCCCGGCACATGCGCGAGCTCCTCAGCCAGTTCGGCACGCTCAACGCCGAGGTCAGCACGGAACTGGACGACCCGGCGTCGGCCATCCTGGACATTGACCGCAAGGTCCTGGCCCACCAGCGCACCGACATCGACGCCACCCAGTTCGGGGTGCCGCTGGCCGGCTCCCTGATCCCTTGGATCGACGCCGACCTGGGCAACGGGCAGTCCAAGGAAGAGTGGAAGGCCGGGGTCGAAACCAACAAGATCCTGGGCACCTCCGAGGAAAATCGCGTCATCATGGACGGCCTGTGCGTCCGGATCGGCGCCATGCGCTCCCACTCGCAGGCCCTGACCCTCAAGCTCCGCGAGGACCTGTCCGTCGCCGAGATCGAGAAGCTCCTGGCCGAGGACAACGAGTGGGCCAAGGTGGTCCCGAACACCAAGGAAGCCTCCATGGCCGAGCTCACCCCCGTGGCAGCTTCCGGCACCCTGGACATCCCGGTGGGCCGCATCCGCAAGATGGAGATGGGACCGCAGTACATCAGCGCCTTCACCGTGGGCGACCAGCTCCTCTGGGGCGCCGCCGAGCCGCTGCGCCGCATGCTTAACATCGCCACGGGCAACCTGTAGACCCTACAGCTGCTTCATAGGCGGCCCTGACGCGCATAACCGTTGCTGCCCAGCACCGGTTATGCGGGCCAGGGCCGCTTTTGCGTTCCGGGATGCCGTCCGAGGAACGCCATCAGCCGCCGGTGGAGCTCGGTCGGACGGTCCAGATGCTTCCAGCGGACCCTGAAGACTCGCCATCCGGTTTCCATCAGGGAAGTTTCCCGCAGGCGCTCCGCGATCAGCACTGCCTCCGTGGGTTTGTAGTCCACGTACTTGGCAGTGCCGTCGAACTCGATGATCACCCGGGCCGCAGTATCGGCGAAGTCAGCGCGGAACAGGCCTTCGGCAGTCTGGATTTCGACCTGCGGTGTAAAAGTGTTCACGCCGAATAAGGAGAGCAGCAGCCTGGTCCGCGTCTCCCCTGCTGACTCCGAACGCCCGTCCAGAACGTTGAGCAGGTCCGATGCCCGCCGGCTCCCACGCTTCACAGGGCTTTCAGCCAACAACTGCCACATGGTGTCCATGGACGCGCCTTTGCGGAGTGCATGGTCGCCGATGACGGCAGCCTTGTCGACGGGCAGGATCCGTGCGCAGTCCAGAACCGTTCTCTCGATTGTGGTGGTTTGGATCTCGCGGCCGTCCGGAGTCCACAAGGACGCCAGGTCATTGTCGGGGAGCGGAAGCCGATGGGTCCGGACGTCCTTGCCCGCACTGGTCCGCGAATTGGAATACTGCGTTGTGACGTGCACCAAGGGTCCGGCATCCCATACATCGCAGCCGTGCAGCATGGCTGCGCTTACATGCGTGTAGCGGGCTGAACCGCCGGTGGATTCATAGTGCGCGATGACAAGGAGCCGGTCTTGATCCCAGGGTTTTAGAGTATTCCAGTAGGTTCGCCGGACATATGCACCGCGGCGAAGCCGGAGAAGTATCCCCTGCTGTACAGCTGCCCCAACCACACGGCTTTCCAGGCCGGCGCCGCCTAATTGCCCAGCAGAAGCCACGGGGTATTGCGGCCAACGTTGCTCCACCAGGTCACGGATTTTGCTGGACTTCATCGTGCCAGCATGCCGAATCCGCGGGCTGGCTGGCAGCCGGCTCCTCCTCTATGTGGACACTGCAGCGGCTTGACCGGCCCTGGCCTGCATAACCGTTGCTGCCCCACACCGGTTATGCAGGCAAGGGCCGCTTTTGGGTTTCGGGCCAGGTCAGGTGGCGAGGAACTCCAGGTACCGCCGGGAGGCCTTATCGAAGGCTGCATGAGCTCCGGGACCGAGCGGGCGGTCATCGTCAAAGAGTTCGGGTACGACGGCGGCGCGCTGGCCTTTGCCCGCAACAGCCCAGGTGCCGATCACCTCGCCCGCCGCAACAACTGTCTTCTTGAAGACCCCGTTGCCGCCGGGAACAACCAGGTTGGCATGCTCTGGCGGAAGAACAAGGCTCCGGTCCGTGTAGCCGAGCAGAAACTCGTCGAAGCCGGGCAGCAGCAGGACGGACCGGCCGCCCGGGACCCTGCCGTCCAGGAGCGCCGCCGTCTCCGGGGACATCCAGTAGCCTGTGCCGTCAACCTCGAGCTCCACCAGCTCGGTCCGGATCTCCGCCAGGGCGGACCGGACCTCGGTCAGGGGAATCTGGGTCCACCAGGCAAAGTCGCGGACGGTGGCGGGGCCATGGCTGCGGAAGTAGCGGAGCAGCCACTCGGCAACCGCCTCCTTACGGTCCAGGCGGCGGGACTCGGGGATCCACTGATCAAACGCCACCAGCAGCTGCTGGTTCCCGGCCAGCGGCCCCTGCACCAGCCAGCCGTGCCGGCACAGCGTCCCGAGGATGTGGACGCCTCGCTGCCCCTGCGTGGGCTGCCCTGCGGCATCGAAAACGCCGAACAGATCAGTGCGGCTGGCCGGCCCTGCGGACGAAAGATGGTCAAGGGCGAGATCCCGGCACTTTTCGACGTCGGCCCATGTGATGCCCAGTTCCCGGTGCCGGGCGGCGATGCCCTTGGTCAGCCGGTCCGCGGTGAGCTCCAGCATCCAGCCCAGGTCCTCCGGCGCCACCAGGTGGAGCGTTCCCCGCATCGGCCAGGACCGCACTATGGTTCCCGCGTCGAGGGCTGCCCGCACGCTGCTGACGCCGGAACCGGGAAGCCGGACGCCCACCGCCCACAGCGCCGCCTGCAGGTCCTGCGCCTGCATGGCCGTCATCCGGCGGACCAGGTCCGCCGGTGAATCGGGCCGCTCCCCCACGCCAAGCAGCCCCTGGGACACCAGCCGCAGCCGGCCCAGCACCCTGCGGTCACCACGGTTTCGCACCAGTGCAGCCATGCCCTCATCCTACGGTCGCGGCGGAACCCGCAACACGGCGGCTAGGGTAGGACCATGACTTTGGGGAGTTTGTGGCGGTTGCCTGCGCGTAAAACCAGGAGATGGATGATCGGCGGAACGCTGGGCGTCCTGGCAGGAACGGCGCTGGGGCTCGTTTCCCTCTCCGCGTTCCTCAGCGCGGGCAGGTCAAACCCCCTGTTGCTCCTCCCCTCCCTCGCCCTGAGCTTGGGCGGCGGCTATGCCGTCCTGTTCCCCGCAATCGCTGTCAGCCGCAACGGCGTCCGCATCCACCGGGACTGGCGGCAGCACCCCCGGGCGGCCCGGCTCCTCTGGATCCTGTCACTCGGGGTGGCGGGCGCCGGACTGGCCACCTGCATCGCCGCGGGGGCGGCAAATCCGCAGGCACCGGGCCTGCTGGTCTGGCTGTTCATGGGGATCTACCTGGCCCTCACCGGCTGGGCATCAGCCCTCATGGGCGCCGCGGAAGTGCTCCGGCAGGGCGCGCCGGACGCTGGGCGGGCTACAGCTCCAGCCCGATAAGCAGCGGCTCCGGGTGCAGTTCAATGCCGAAGCGGCGTTCGACGCCGGCCCGCACCTCACGGGCCACGGCCACCACGTCTGCCGCCCGGGCTGCACCGCGGTTGGTGATGGCCAGCGTGTGCTTGGTGGACAGCGACGCCCGGCCGCCTGACACACTGTCCTGCTCCAGGCCAAACCCTTTCCCGAAACCTGCCTGGTCGATGAGCCATGCGGCGGACAGCTTCACCAGCCCGTCGGCCCCCGCCGGGTACCGCGGCGCGGACTCCGGCAGCGCCTCCGCCACCTCCGCGGGAACAATGGGATTGGTAAAGAAGGAGCCAGTGGAATAGGTGTCCCGGTCGGCGGCGTCCCACACCATGCCCTTGGAGGCGCGCAGCCGGAGCACCTCTCGGCGCACATCCGTGGCGTAGGCGCGCTTGCCGGGCTCGACTCCCAGGGCGCGGGCCAGTTCGGCATATCGGATGGGTGCGCTCATCCGGCCGATCGGAAGCTGGAATTCGACGGTCAGCACGATGTAGCGGGGCGACCCGTTGACGGTGGTCCGCTTGAGGATGGAATCCCGGTAGCCGAACTGCAGCTCGGAGTTGGTGAAGGTCCTGACGGCGTTCCGTTCGCGGTCCCACGTGCGCACCGCGGCGATGGTCTGTGAGACGTCGGCACCATAGGCACCCACGTTCTGGACGGGAGTGGCCCCTGTGGACCCGGGGATGCCGGAGAGTGCTTCGATGCCGGACCAGGCGTGCCGGACGGCGTGCTCCACCAGCTGGTCCCAGTTGTGGCCTGCCTGCACCACAACGGCCACGCCGCCGCAGGAATCCTCGGCATTCACGGTGAATCCCTCGGAGGCGATCCTGACCACCGTGCCGGGGAACCCGTCGTCGGAGATCAAGAGGTTGGACCCGCCGCTGATGATCAGCACTTGCTCGCCGGCCGCGTCCGCTGTGCGGATGGCGTCGATGATGTCGGCCTCGGTCCGCCCCTCGATGAAGGTGCCCGCAGGGCCGCCGACGGCGGAGGTGGTCAGGGAGGAAAGCAGCGTGGGAGTCACCCGTCCACAATACTAGGGAAAGTCAGGCAAGCTTCCGGGCCACCGGCGAGAGCAGGAAGCTCACCGCCAGCATCACCATGACGGCGAGCAGCGAGTGCAGAATGCCAACGTGCTCGGCTAGAAGCCCCAGCAGGGGCGGTCCGCAGAGGAAGGCCCCGTAGCCGATGGTGGACACCACGGAAACCCTGGCGGCGGCCTTGGCGGGGTCGTCGGCCGCGGCGGACATGCCCACCGGGAACCCCAGGGATGCACCCAGGCCCCAGACCGCTAGGCCGGCGAATGCCAGCCACGGCGCCGGTGCAAAGACAAACAGCCCCAGTCCGGCAACCGCCATCGCCGCGCACCAGCGCATCACCGGCACCCGGCCGAACCGGTCCAGGACAAGGGTTCCGGCGAACCGGCCAATGGTCATGAAGGTGACAAAAAGCCCGTAGCCGGCAGCACCCGCAGCGTCCGTCTGGCCGTGGCCGTCCGCCAGCGCCAGCGCCACCCAGTCCCCCGCCGCGCCTTCGGCCAGGGCGAGCCCCAGCACCAGCACCCCCAGGAGGAGGGTGCGCCGGTCCCGCCAGGCCTGCGCGATCTTGCGCTTGTTGTCCAGGGGCTCGGAGGCGGACTCCGGCGTCCCCGCCGGGATGACGGGAATGGGACCGGTGCTGGGGTCCTCGAAGTTGTCCGGCGTGTAGGTACGCTCGCCGGCAACGGGGGTGGTGTCCGCGCGGAACCAGGACGCCGCCGTCGCCACGGAAACGGCCACCACCGCGCCGGCCGCGGCCAGATGCCACGCCACCGGCAGGGACACGGCGGCCGCTGCCGCACCCAGCCCTGCGCCGGCCACAGTCCCCAGGCTGAAGGCGCCATGAAGCCGCGGCATGATGTGCCGCCCGAACGGCCCGCTCAACCGCCGCGCCCTCAACATTGGAGGCGGTGTTCCAGCTGCCGGTGCCAAGCCCGATGACGGCCAGACCCAGAGCGGTGGCGACCGGACTGGACAGGACCGAGGTGCCGAAACCGGTCAGCAGCAGGCCTGCGCCCACCATGATGCTGCCGGTCCGGATGGTCCGCTTCGATCCCAGCCGGAGCACGATCAGCCCGGAGGCGGAAACGGAGGCGAAGGAACCAAGGGTCATGCAGAGCAGGAGTACCCCCACGTTGCCCGGGGTGAGGTCCAGCGCGTCCCTGATGGCAGGGAGCCGGGACACCCAGGAGGCGAAGGCCAGCCCGCTGGCGGCGTAGGCCACCACCACGGCGTTGCGCCAGCGGGTGACTTCACCGGCGGTGACGGTTGTCCCCGTGCCTGCGCTGGGTGTCAACGTGCCCGCTCAGGAAAGCTTGACGACGGCCTGGGCCTTCATCAGGACTTTTTGGCCGGCCGAGACAACAGTGAGGTCGACGCGTGCGGTGCCGGCCTCGGCGTCGAGCTTTCCAATGGTGCCGCTCACCTCGATGGTGGCGCCGGGCTGGTCCGTGCCGGTGGTGTCCGTGACCAGGACCGGCTTGGTGAAGCGGGTCTGGAAGTCGACGACGGCGGCCGGGTCGCCGGCCCAGTCGGTCACCAGCTGGACGGCCGAGCCCATGGTGAACATGCCGTGGGCGATGACGCCGGGCAGTTCCACCCCGGTGGCGAAGGCCTCGTTCCAGTGGATGGGATTGAAGTCGCCGGAGGCGCCGGCGTACTTGACCAGGTCGGTGCGGGTGACCTCGACGGTGCGGCTGCCGATTTCCTGGCCGGCGCTGAGTTCGTGGGTGCTGGGGCTCATGGCTACTGTCCCTCCCCGCGGACCAGGATGGATGACGTGGTGGTGGTGACGGGCTCCCGTGAATCGCCGGAACCGAGGGCGAAGATCTCGGAGCGGGTGGTGACCATGGCGCCGCCGCCCATCGCACGGACGCCGTCGACGTGGAGCTCGGCCACCAGCCGGTCGCCGGCGACGATGGGGCGGTGGTGGGTGAAGCGCTGGTCGGCATGGACCACGCGGGAGAAGTCGATGCCGGCTTCCGGATCCTCGATGAGCTGGGCGTCGGCGCGCTGGGCGATGATGATCGCGAAGGTGGGCGGGGCCACCAGGTCATCGTGGCCCAGGGCCTTGGCGGCGTCGACGTCGAAGTGCGCAGGATGGGTGGCCTTCACGGCGCGGGCGAACTCGCGGATTTTCTCGCGGCCGACGTCGTACACCTCTGCGGCAGGGTAGCTGCGGCCCTGCAGGTCCGGATTGATAGTCATGGCCTCCAGCCTATCGCCCGCCTGCTGGAGGGCAGAAAAGCGGCTCCGGCCAGGGCGGCAGGGTTACCGGCGCAACCGCTTGCGGATGGCCTGGCCGCGGACCACCATTCCGGCGACGTGCAGGACCAGGCCCAGCCCGATCAGCGGGAGGGAGGCCATGGCCAGCCCCTGGTTGCCGCTGGTGTTGCCCACCAGGTTCAGGATGATGCCGACGGCGATGAGCCCCATCGCGCCGAAGACCAGGACTTTGTAGCGGGTTGGCGCGGTGGCCCAGAATTCGTTCAGCACCCAGCCAGTTTACCGGGCCTCGGTGCTGCGGTTCAGAACAGGGCTTCCTGCAGGGCCGGGACCTCTGACGCGAAGTCGCCCAGGATGACGGTGCGGGCTGCCAGCTGGCCAAGGTTCACCACGAACGCGGCGTCCGCGCCGTCCAGCCGTGCCAGGGCATTGTGCCCGCCCAGACCCGTGACAGTGAAGCCGTGCCCGTCGCTGTCCAGGGGATGCGGGTAGGGGTGGCGGGCGCCCGGGCCGTGCAGGAGGGACGCCTGCCGGGGCCGGATCCAGGGTTCGTCCACCACGGTGAACCCTTCGACGGCGGTATCTGCCAGCAGCGCACGGGCTTCCGCGGCGAGGCGGGCGTTGATGGCATCCAGTTCGGGGGCGGGCAGCGGGCGGAGCAGCGCCTCGGCCTTGGCGGCCGACCTGACCTGCTGGGGCAGCCCGGCTTCGGCCGTGACAAGGTCCTCAAGGATGCGGACCACCCGGCCGTCCCGGGCGCGGGCCACATACCGGGCCGCCGCAGCCCCCTGCTCCGCCAGCCGGTTCCACTTCCGCGGTCCCGAGGCTGTTCCCACCTTGCTGGCCCCGCCCGCGAAGGTGGCCACATACAGCCAGTGTTCCTGCATCAGGTACTCGCGCAGGCCGGGGGTGACGCGGCCGCCGCGGTGGAAGTCGTGGATAAGCCGCGACTCGTCCAGCATGAAGCAGCGCTCGCACTGCTTGCCCCGCACCGCCCGGGCGCCGGCTGCGCACAGGATGTGGTCGCGCCTGGTGGATGAGTGGACGAGAAGGTGCCCCAGGCAGGATTTTGCCGGGTCCGCGACGCGAAAGCCGAGCCTGGCACCCGGGTGGAGGCTGACGTGCCGGAAGTCCCCGGACGGTGCCTGGAGGCGCAGGACCGGCGCGCCGCCGTCGTCCGCTGCCGTGATGGCCGGCGGCCCATCCCAAGAGACCCCGTGGACCAGATAACGGGTATCGGCCAACGGGGTCCCGGAGGAAAGCGGGTGGGGCATCAGAGCGCCGGCTGGACTCCGAAGGCCACTGCGAGCTTCATGATCTTTTCGGCGCGGCCCAGGCGGGGAAGATCGGAGCCGTCGCGGATGACGCGGCCGTTGGCTTCGAAATCGGTCATGAAGTCGGTGGCCCACGCGACGTCGGACGGCGTGGGGCTGATGACCTCGTTGATGACCGGAGTCTGGTCGATGGCCAGGCACAGCTTGCCGGTCATGCCCATCATCACCGTGATGCCGGTCTGCTCGCGCAGGATGGGGTGGTTGGTGCCCACCGTGGGGCCGTCGATGGGGCCCGGGAGGTTGCCCACGCGGCTGGCGACCACGAGCTTGGCCCGGGGGTAGGCCATGGCCTCCGGGGTGGCGGCCATGCCCGTGTCGCGGCGGAAGTCGCCGGAACCGAAGGCCAGGCGGAACGCGCCCTGGGCCTTGGCAATGTTGTTGGCTTCCTCAATGCCGACGGCGGATTCCACGAGCGGGATGACGGGCGTCTTGCCGTCCATCCGGTGGAAGCTCTCGGTGACCTGGTCCGCGGATTCGGTCTTGGCGAGCATGACGCCCAGGAGGCCCGGGGTGCCGCGGAGGCCGGCGAGGTCGTCGGCCCAGAAGGGGCTGGTGGCGTCATTGATGCGGACCCATGCCTTGCCGCCGGCGGTCAGCCAGTCAATGACGTTGCCGCGCGCCTGGTCCTTTTGCGAGGGGTCCACTGCATCTTCAATATCCAGGATGATCGAGTCGGCGCGGGACACGGCCGACTGGTCAAAAAGCTCGGTCTTCATGGCATTGACCAGCAGCCAGGAGCGGGCGATCTCTGCGGGGATATTGCGTTCCGGCCTTACGGTCTCGGTGGCGATGGTAGACGTCATGCTTTCTACAGTATCCGCCCTGCAAGCGGCGCGGCGACGAAAATGGCCAGCTTGTGAGGATCAATACGAACTAAACGGGATGTGACCCGCGGCGGGTGGAAAAGACGCAGCAGCACGTGCCGTTCCGGCGGCCGGGACGGCACGTGCTGCAGTGCGCTTGGCGGTCAGGGAATGTTGCTGCCGCGCGCTGTCACCCAGAGCCTGTACCAGTCGGCACGGGACATCGCGGCGGCAACCTTCGCGGCGTCGGCGCAGGCGCGGATCCGGCCGGTATTCACCGTGCCGATCACCGGCGCGATGCCGGCCGGGTGCTTCATCAGCCAGCCGAGCAGGACGGCCTCCCCGGATGCCCCGTAGTCCCCCGCCAGCTGCGCCACGAGCTCCGCGGTGGAATCATCCGCGGAGGTGGGGCTTTCCAATTCCGCGCCGGTGTAGACGCCCCGGCCAGGGAGCCGTAGGCCTGCAGGGTGATGGAGTGGCGGGTGCAGTACTCCACGGTGCCGTGCGGAAAGCTATAGTCCAGGTGCTCCGGATGGTTCACCAGTACCTGGCTTTCCAGCCACGCCCGCTTCAGCAGGCTCATTTCCAGCTGGTTGGCCACCACGGGGGTTTCCAGCCGGTCCTGCAGCACCTCGATCTGCGCCCCGGACATGTTGGACACACCCAGCTGCCGGACCTTTCCTTCCGCCATCAGCTGCCCGACGGCGGACGCCACCTCTGCCGGGTCTGCCAGCGGGTCCGGGCGGTGCAGCAGGAGGATGTCCACGTAGTCGGTGCGCAGCCGTTTCAGGCTCCCGTTGACCCGTTCCAGGATGGCGTCCCGACTCAGGTCGTAATGTGTCTGCAGGCCGCGTTCGTTCAGCCTGATCCCGCACTTGGTCTGCAGCCGGATGCGGTCACGCAGCCCCGGCGTGGCGGCCAGGACCTCGCCGAAGACGGCCTCGGACTTGCCGCGGCGGTAGATGTCCGCGTGGTCGAACAGGGTGATGCCGGCGTCCAGGGCAGCCTGGACGGCGGCAGCGGCCTCGTCCACATGGGCGCTGCCATGCGGTTCGTCGGACCAGCTGCCGCCGAGTCCCATGCAGCCGTAGATGAGCTCCTGCATCAGGATTCCTGGCTTCCGCCGGGTGCGGGCATCAGCGCAGCCATGCGGTGGTGTTGGCGGGCAGCTTGCCGTCTTCCAGCGGCGCGCTGGTGAGCAGCACCTTCCCCGCGGGCAGCTCGACGGCGGTGCCGCCGAAGTTGGTCACCGACTGCCACCCGTTGGGGCGGCGGAAGTGCAGGATCTCAGGGTTGCCGGACTCCACCCACTCGAGTTCCTCGTCCGTCTGCAGCTCGTGGCGCAGCTTCAAGGCTGCACGGTACAGCTCCAGGGTGGAGCCTTCGGTCCCGTCCTGGGCTTCCACGGCGTACTTGCTGAACCAGTCCGGCTGCGGCAGGTGCGAGCCGCCCTCGCCGAAGCCGAAGGACGTTCCCTCCACCTTCCACGGCAGGGGCACGCGGCAGCCGTCACGGCCGATCTCCACGCCCTTGTTGCGGAAGAAGGACGGGTCCTGGCGTTCGGATTCGGGGATCTCTGCCACTTCCTGGAGCCCCAGTTCCTCACCCTGGTACAGGTAGGCGGACCCGGGAACTGCGAGCATCAGCAGTGTGGCTGCGCGGGCGCGGCGCTGACCGAGCTCCACATCCAGCTGTTCCTTGGGACCGCCGGCGAGCAGCCAGTCCTTGCCGTCCTGGCCCTTAGTGCCGGCTTTGTCCTTGGACACCTGGGGCAGGCCGTAGCGGGTGGCGTGCCGGACCACGTCGTGGTTGGAGAACACCCAGGTGGAGGAGGCTCCGGTGGCGGCTGCCTCTGCCAGGTTGCGGGTGATGATCTCCTTGTACTCGGCGGCATCGAAATCGGCCTGCAGCAGGTCGAAGTTGAAGGCCTGGCCCAGGCCCTGCGGGCTGGCGTACCGGGCGCGGCGGGTGGCGTGCACCCAAGCTTCGGCGACGGCGGTGCGCGGCGGGTTGTATTCGTTGAACACCTCGCGCCATTCGGCGTAGATCTCATGCACTTCGTCGCGGTCCCAGAAGGGGTGCGTGCCGTCGTCGAACCCGTCCACGCCAGTGTTGGCCGCGCTCAGTTCCAGCTTGGACAGCAGCGGCTCGGTGAGGTCCTTGGTGAGCGCGTGCGCCACGTCCACGCGGAAGCCGTCCACGCCGCGGTCGGACCAGAAGCGCAGGGTCTTGAGGAAGTCCTCGCGGATTTCCCGGTTGGACCAGTTCAGGTCCGGCTGTTCCTTGGCGAAGATGTGCATGTACCACTGGCCGGGGGTGCCGTCCGGCTCGGTGATGCGCTCCCATGCAGGGCCGCCGAACACAGAGTCCCAGTCCGACGGCGGGAACTCGCCGTTGGGGCCCTTGCCGTCACGGAAGATGTACCGGTCCCGGGCGGGTGAACCCTTGGGCGATGCCAGGGCCTCCTTGAACCATTCGTGCCGGTCGGAGGAGTGGTTGGGGACGATGTCCGCAATCAGCTTGATCCCGGCGCCGTGCAGGGCCTTGGCCATCTCGTCAAAGTCCGCCAGCGTGCCCAGCTTGGGGTCGACGTCGCGGTAGTCATCCACGTCGTAGCCGCCGTCGGCGAGTGCCGACGGGTAGAAGGGGCTCAGCCACACGGCGTCGATGCCCAGCGCCTTCAGGTAGGAGACCTTGGCGGTGATGCCCTTCAGGTCACCGATGCCGTCGCCGTTGGAATCGGCGAAGCTGCGCGGATAGATCTGGTAAACCGCTGCCTGGCGCCACCAGTTGGGATCAGCGAGGCGGTCGGAATCGGAGAGGGTTGCCAGCGTGGCGGTGGTGGACAAAGGGATCTTCCTTTTCTGTGCGTTGGGTTTGTTGCTGGTCAAGGTCATGTGGGTCTACTTGGCGGCCCCGCGCATTACTTCGGACAGTACCCACCGTCGCGCCAGGATGTAAACCACCAATTCGGGTGCCAAGGGCCAGAAGGCACCCCTTCAGGGGGCATCTTTATATTGATTCTAAATTTAGTGCCTCAAGTATTATGGAGGGCAGCGCAGAGAGAGGTCAACACCAGTGACGGAATCCCCGCCGGCCACGCCCCAGCTGCTCCGTCGGGTCAGCGCCGGAGCAGTCCTCGAATTCCTGCGCGCGTCCCAGGCAGTGACCGTGACGGAGGTCATGGAGGCCACCGGACTGACGCGGGCCACCGCCATCTCCGTCTGCGAGGATCTGATGGCACGGGGCTGGATCCGCGAGCTGGAGAACCAGCGGGCCTTCGGCGGATACCAGAAGGGCCGCCCCGCCCGACGCTTCGAGCTCAACGAGCGCGCGGGCTATGTGCTGGGCATGGATGTGGGGGTCTCCAAGGCCACGGTGGTGGTCGCGGATCTACGGGGCAGGACGCTGGGCAGGTCAACGCAGGCATTTGCCCGGGCGGACATCCCCGCCGAAGAACGCGTCGCCGTCGTCGACCGGACCGCCCTGCTGGCACTGGCGGGCAGCGGCGCCTCCCCGGATGCAGTCCTTGCCGTCTGCGCCGGCATCGCCGCGCCGGTGGACCGCCACGGGGACGTCCTGGTGAGGCAGCACTTCTGGGAACTGTTCGACGTCGGCCTGAAGACAGCGCTGCTGGAGATGCGGGGCTGGACCGTGCTGCTGGAAAACGACGCCAACCTGGCCGGCACTTGGCGACCGCTGGCAGGGAGCGGCAGCCGGAGTGGATGACGTGGTGGTGATCCTGGCCAGCGAGCGCCTGGGTGCGGGCCTCATCGACAACGGGCGGCTGCTGCACGGGCGCGACGGGGGCGCCGGCGAACTTGCCTTCCTGGAGTGGGTGGAAGGCGTGGGCGACACCTACGGCATCGCCTTCCTCGCCCGGAACTGGGCCGCGGAGGCGCTTGCGGGCACAGCGGGGACAACACTGCGGAAGTACGCCGCGGACGGCGTAGAGGCGGAGCACGTATTCGCCGCAGCCGCTGCCGGCGACGCCGTTGCGCGGCAGATCCTCGACCGCGTCGCCGTCCGGATGGCCCGCGTGGTGGGTGCCGTGGCCACGCTGTTGAACCCGGAGTTGGTGGTGATCGGCGGCGCCGTGGCCAATTCGGCGGACATGCTGCTCGGGGCCATCACCGAACGCCTGGCCCAGTTCACCGCCACTCCCCCGCGGGTGGCCGTGTCACCCCTGGGCGACTCCATCGTCACGGCCGGCGCCGTGCGGCGGGCCCTCGACTACGTGGAGCAGAATTCCCTGGATTTGGAGCTCACGGCCGCCGGTTAGGAAGAACCCAGGGCGGCGGCAACCGGAAGCGAGCCGTCGCGGAACTCGATGGTGCGGCCGGCCGTTTCCGGCATTTCAATCACGGCTGCGGCCACGCTGGCCGTGTTGTCACGGGACGTCGCCCCATTGCCGTCCCGGGGCGGATCCACGTCGATACGGCCGGTGCCCGGCTTGTCCGTCAGCGAGCCCGGTCCAAGGATGGTCCACGCCAGCCCCGTGCCCCGGAGGTAGTCGTCAGCTGCCGCCTTGGCTTCCGCGTAGGCGAAGAAGCTGTTGCTTTCGGGCACTCCATGGTCCTTGCCGGCCCCCAGGTAGGACACCATGACGTACCGGTCCACACCGGCCTGGGCCGCGGCATCCATGGAACGGATGGCGGCGTCCCGGTCCACCGCATAGGTGCGCACCGGGTTGCCGCCGCCGGCACCGGCGGACCAGACCACAGCGTCATGGCCCTGCAGCGCCCCGGCGAGTTCCGCCGTCGTCGCATTTTCCACGTCCAGGACCGACGGCGTAGCCCCCGTCTCCGCCACGTCCGCGGCGTGGTCCGGGTTGCGGATGAACGAGGTGACGCTGTGCCCCTCGTCCGTGAGGAGGGCTGACAGGCGGAGGGCCACTTTGCCGTGGCCGCCGATGATTGCGATTCGGGTCATGGACCCATTCTGCCCCTCAGGCCAGGCAGCGGTAGCGCAAATAGACCACGCCGTTGCCGAACCGCCGCTCATCCAGGAGCTCGAGCCTTGTCTCCAGGCCGTCCGGAAAGAAACCGAGGCCGCCGCCCACGGCAATGGGGTTGAGGAAGAGCTGGCACTCGTCCACCAGCCCGGCTTCCAGTGCCTGGGCCGCCAGGGTGGGGCCGCCGATGCCAATGTTCCGGTCCGTGTTTGCTTTCAGGATACGGACGGCGTCGGGGCTGAACGCCCGTTCCACCCGGGTCCGGGCCGCGGACACCCCGGCCAGGGAGGTGGAGTAGACAACCTTGTCTGCCCCTGCCAGATACGGGCGTAATCCTGGATCACCGGCGGGTCGCCGGCGGTGCCCATGGTTTCCCAGACGGACATGACCTCGTAGATCCTGCGGCCGAGGAGGTATGTTCCGACGTCGCGCTCGAGGTCGTTCACGAAGGCGTGGACCTCCTCGTCGGGTGCGCTCCAGTCAAACCTGCCGTTCCGGTCAGCGACGTAGCCGTCCAGGGAGGTGATGCCGGAATAGATCAGCTTGGCCATGGGGTCATTCTGCCCGCGATACCCGGCAGAAGACAGGACTCGGGCGGCCCGGTCACGCTTTGCGGGTCACCAGGTACTGCTGCACCAGGGTCCACAGGTTGGAGACGGTCCAGTAGATGAGGACACCAATGGGGAAGATGATCCCGCCGGCGCCAAAGATGACCGGCAGGATGTAGAGGAGGATTTTTTGCTGGCGGAGGAGTGGGTTCTCCGGGTCCTCGCCGACGAGGCTGCGCGCCATGACGAGCTTCTGCGTGACGAACTGGCAGGCCGTCATGGCCAGGATCATGACGACGGCGAGGATGGCCACGGCGGCCTGGTTGCCGCCGCCGCCGTGCAGCAGGGACGCTGACAACGGTGCGCCGAAGATGCTGGAGGCGTCAAACTGGGCCGCCTGGGCGGAGGTGAGGGTTCCGATGCCCTCGCCCCGTGCCGCAGCGCCGGAAATGCCGGAGAGGACCTGGAACAGGGCGAGGAAGAACGGCGCCTGGATCAGCAGCGGAAGGCATGCAGAGAAGGGGTTGGTGCCGTGCTTCTTGTAGAGGGCCATCTGTTCCTGGGCCATCGCCTGCCGGGACAGCTGGTCCGTTTTACCCTTGTACTTCTCCTGGAGTTCCTTCAGGTCCGGCTGCAGGAGCCGCATGCGGCGCTGGGCCCGGACCTGCGCCAGGAACACCGGGATCAGGGCCGCGCGGATGACCAGTACCAGACCGATGATGGACAGCGTCCACGTCCAGCCGCTCCCGGCCGGCATTCCGATGGCGGTCAGGCCGCCATGGAACGCCAGCATGATGACGGAGACGAGCCACTGGAAGGGCGCCATCACCTCATTGAAGAAGTCCACCACATTCCCCCGTCCGCCGCCTGCTGCACAACTTACGGCGAAACGGGGAAGTTGTCACGGTTGGTCGCGGGGGTCGTGTTCTAGGACGGAAACATCAGGAACGCTATGGGGGTCACAAGGATCAGCGTCAGCGCCACCCGCTGGAACCAGATCACCACCAGCTTCCAGACCGGGACGGGAATATCCGTAGCCATGATGCAGGGGACCAGGGCGGAGAAGAAGATGATTCCGGACACGGACACAACACCCACCACGAACTTGACCACCGGAACCGCTTCCGCTGCAAGGAGTGCGGGAAGGAACATCTCTGCAACACCAACAGCGCTGGCTTTTGCCACCAGCATGGGTTCGGGCAGCTGGAGCGCCCACGTGAAGGGATAAACAGGAAGCCCAGCCAATCGAAGACAGGAGTGTAGGTCGCAAGGACCAGTCCCAGCAGGCCGATGGAAAGGATTGAAGGGAGTATGGCCATCGCCATTAGCAGGCCGTCCCTGACGTTGGTCCAGACGTTGACCGCGAGCGAGGGTGCTGCTTCCACCGTTTGGCGGGCCTCATGCCAAGCGACCGAGAGGCGGCGCCCGGAAACTTCCTCCTCAGGCTGCGGCACTGCATCAGGGTGGTATTCGTCCGGGATGCTGTTAAGCGGCCAGATCCTGACGGTGATGGCGGTAACCGCAAAGGTGACCAGGAAAGTGATCCAGAAGTAGGCCGTCCACTGGCCCATCAGGTCCAGTGTCTTGGCCACAATCACCATAAACGTTGCTGAAACCGTGGAGAACCCTGTGGCGATGATCGCAGACTCACGGGCCGTGTACTTGCCCTCTTTGTAGACCCGGTTGGTGATCAGGAGTCCGAGCGAATAGCTGCCCACGAAGGATGCAACAGCATCGATGGCGGACCGCCCCGGCGTCCGCCAGATAGGGCGCATGACGCGCTGGACAAGGACACCGATGAACTCCAGCAGGCCATAGCTAACCAGCAATGCAAGGAACACGGCGCCGATCGGGACAAGGAGCCCGACCGGAATCACGAGCTTTTCGAACAGGAAGGGCCCCATGCCGGGTTCGAAAAGCCACGCCGGCCCCACCCGGAAGACCATCATGAAACCCACTACCATCCCCACCACTTTCAGCAGCGAGAAGACCACCTCCACCGGGGACCTCTTCCACGTTCCGGCAATAAACGGATAGCCCGCGCCGGCAACGATGACGGCCAGCGCATAGAAGGGAAGAACCGGGCCGATACTCGCCTGGAGAAAGGAAACGATGTGGTCCAGCATGATCGTGTTTTTTCCGGCAATAGTTACTGGCACGAAAAACATGAACGCACCTATGCCGCTGTATACGAATAGCTTCCAGATATGGCGCGATGCAGTGCGCGGGGCCTGAGAGGTGATGGCCATGGGTCTGTCTCCTGACATTCTTGCCAGCCTGTGCGGGCGGGTCATTTTTCTGACTGGAACCATCGCACCGTGAATCCAGGGCAAGGACAATGGAATAGACGGCAAAGCAGTCTCACATATGAGATTCAGGTCACGGGAGGCGTTTTGAGGGGTGAACAGGACAATACCCTGAGATCGCTCCAGATCCTGAGTTACCTTGCTACGCAGGCAAACCCTGTTCCCGCGGCCAGAATTGCTGAGGCAGTGGGGTCGCCGAGGTCATCCACCTTCCGGCTTCTCCGCGGAATGCAAACGCTCGGCTACGTAGCCCACATTCCTGAAGAGCATGCATATGCCTTGGGCGTCGCTGCCCTGGAAATTGGCCAGGCCTTTGCCATCCAGGCGCCGTTGGCACGTTACGGCCGTCCAGTCGTGGCCCGCCTAGTTGCCAGCGTAGGTGAAACGGCCCACCTGGCTGTCCTCCATGGCAATGAAACGCTCTATATCCACGAAGAGACCGCGCCCCTGCGGGCGCCGTTGGTCACCGCTAAGGACGTCCGCCTGCCAGCGCACTTAACGGCGTCTGGACGAGCAATTCTTGCCGGCATGAATCATGACCAGCTGAGGGCCCTGTTCCCGCCCAATTTTGCTTTCATCCAACGGACCGGGCGGGGCCCGCGGACATACGCCGAACTCACCCAGCAGCTGGCAGCCACACGCAGGCAGGGGTTTGCGCGCGAGTTTGGGGAGGTGACAGAAGGGCTGACGTCAGTCGCCAAAGCTGTCCGCGATAGGAATGGGCGGGTGGTGGCGTCTATTGCCGTGACCCGCCCCTACGACACGCAGTCCGCCCGCGTTCCGGCCGCTACTGCAGGCATTCCGGAAGACGTGATCCTTACAGCCCTGGAGCGCGCAGCTCTGGAGCTCAGCCGCAGGCTGGGGTGGGATCCGGAACGCAGGGCGTGAGGACGTATCCCCGCAGACAACAAAGAGCCCCCGGAATCCCATGGATTCCGGGGGCTTGTCCTGTAGCGGTGGGGAGGCTCGATCTCCCGACCTCACGATTATGAGTCGTGCAGTTATCCCTGGCTGTTACGAGCCCTTCGCGCATTTAGTATCCACTTAGTAGCCATTTCATTTTTTCTCCACGCCAGCGTTCCCGGTTTACACGCGCTGTCCGTTCAACAACGCATCCACAGCCCTGGCGGAGGACTGGGCATCGTGGGCAAAGAGTTGCGCGTACACGTCAAGCGTGGTGACAGCGGAGCTGTGCCCCGCGATCTGCTGCACCAGCTTGACGTTGGCCCCGGCGCTGACAGCCAACGTAACCGCAGTGCGGCGCAAATCATGAAACACGATTTCAGGAAAGGTTGAGTCCGCCTCACGACAACGCGCAACCGCTGGGTGAAACACCCGGCGCGCAAAGTTTGATGCTCGCAGTTCGGTCCCGGACGGGGAGGTAAAGACCAAACCCCCGGACGTTAGACCCTTTGCGTGCACCTCAAGCTCAGCTGCAATCGAGGCCGGGATAGGCACCGTGCGCGGCTTGCGGCCCTTGGTTGTCTCCCTCAGCTCCAGACGTCCATCCACCGGCACAAGGGTCGACCGGACGACAACCTGGGGGTTCTCGCCAAAGCTCAGGGCACCTGCCTTCAGGCCGGAGACCTCCGACCACCTCAGCCCAGTAGTTCCTGCAAACAAAATAAGGAGCCTGTAGGCCTCGTGCGACTGCCCCGCATAACGCCCACCCTCCGCCGCACGCTCCGCCAGCATCATCAGTTGCCCAGCAGTAAGAGCGGCAGGCTCACGAACGGGAGCGGGAGTCGGCACATTATTGATGGTGGCATTACGTGCGGGGTTTGCTGCCAGGTAGCCACTATCCACCGCATACTGCAACATCCTCCCCAACTGTCGATACGCCCGGCGCCGTGCATCATCGGTTGCAAATGTAACCAACCACTCGTTGATCACACTGAGGGTCACACCCGCCAATGTGCGGTTTTCAAAGTGTTCTTGCATGTGCCGCTCGTAGATTCGGCGGTATCCGGCCACGGTCACCGGAGAAGCGGGCCGTTGACCTTTGGCTCCCACCCGCTCAACACGGTCCAGCCACTCCAGGTACAGATCGTGGAACCTGATCTTGCCACCCTTCCGGGTGTCAACCAGCGTGCCGCCAGACTTCGCAGTATTGATTTGCAACTCATGCGCCAAAGCCTCGGCTTTGGTCCTGAACTGCCTGTAGCGACGAATTCCATTCACGCGGTAGTCGTGGCGCCACTTTCCGTTTTCCAACTTGTTGATGGCCATAGCCTCAACAGTAGCCAGTAAGTCGCAAATTCGGGAGAGGCCCCGAAAATTACAGCCCTCACCTTCAATAAGTCTCGAAATACGCCTGTGAGATAACGGTGGATACCCGACGACAATTTTAATCAAGGCAGTTCCCCAAAGGTCCTGCTCAAAGCCCAGGGACCTCCCATGTTCCCCAAACAACAATTGTTAGGAGATAGCTCTGTCCGAAAATCACGATGAGCGTAATTCCACCGTCCGCACGGCTCAGGGTCTCTCGAACTCGGTCTACATGAGCCGCCGGGAAACGGCGGAATACATGGGCGTGAGTGAAAAGTTCCTTGCCACTCATTTGCTGGACGGACCCAAGCGCCTGAAGGTCGGGACCAAGGTCCTGTACCGCCTGTCGGATGTCGAAGCATGGATGAAGCATCAGGAGGTCAGTCGGTAGGTTGACCGACCCGTAACGCAGCGGCGGGCCACCGCCCTCGTTTTCAAGCAGATCACCCAACTCGTTGAAGTAGGCGCCAAATTTTGAGGAAGGACCACTCACCTTTGCAGGACCAGCCCGAGACGATCAGTCAGGCTATTGAGTTTCACAAAACCAAGAATCACTACGTTCGGCACGGCCTCTGCTGCGTATGTGCAGCCCAGGCCGCATACGGCCACCAAATCGGTTTCTCCCGCTGTAGGCCTCCCTGCCCAGGCTGCATGGAGTTGGTCGCAGCCTTTCCCACCGCCCAGCCAGGGCAGTGGCGGAGCTTGAGTCGGAGGCACGGTCGGCCCCTCTCCATGTAGGGATGCCATCAGACGCCCTGGCTGCGGATTTGAGGGTGGAGCGACAACAAGGTGGTCCTGTTGCACCCGGGTGGTCAGCACCACCCGCAAACGGGCTCTAAGCTGTGCGCCCCATTGCCCCGCCCACAGTGTCCGGATCAGGGAGGCGCATCTCTTCGGGAGATGCGCCCAGTAGACCGGAGCCGACGACCTCCAACAACCCATCCAACAGTAATGACTCCTGGATGGCCCGACTGTTTCCAACGGCCCCCTTTCCAGTCAGCAGTAAGGGCCGCGACGGTCTCGGCAGCTTCACAAATGCACGAAAAACACCTCACCGATGAAAGGAGGCTCGTTACTGCCGCTTACGCGAACCCGGTCCTGCAACGCACTATCTTGCACGCGACCCGCCTACGCCTTCGGCCACTGCAAAATGCATTACGAACAGGAGCGGCGCCGCCGCACTCCTTGCGCCGAACCGGGGTGCCCAACAAAAGCCGAGAAGTTGTCCTATTGCCGCCGTCACGAGCGCCGCGCGCTCGAAAAACTCGACAAAGGCACAATGGGCAGTCCCGTGATGGACTCTGAGTTGGACCGCTTGGCGCGGTTTCTTCTTGTGGACGAAGTCACAGGGTGCTGGATTTGGAATGGCCCCCGGAACGGGGATTATGCCTCGGTGATTGTGGGCGACCGGGAATGGCTCGGCCACAGACTGATGTACGTGTGGTTTGTCGGCGGGCACGGTCCGCGACGAGAACTGGACCACGTCTGCAATACGACCCTTTGCATGCGGCCGAATCACCTTCAGCCAGTGACACACAGGGTCAACGCGGCCCGGCGCGCCCGCAGGGCGAAGAGCCCCGATGCCCCTTTTTGGACTGACGACTACCTATGCACTACAACGCTTTCCCTGCTCATGTGGGCCGGGAGATACGGGCTTCCTGCAACTCCGAGCCACTGGGACTCAGGCGAGGCGTAGCACGGGGCAGTCCACTAATGACGGCCCCGGCATATGACAAAAGGAAAGGAATAACAATGCCCAAAAGGACGACCAACACCCTGCCATACAGCCAGGAGATTTTAGAGCCCTGGCCAGGAGTGTGGCAGTTCGACTGGAAGCTGTACTACTCGCTGGCCGAAGCTGGCGCTGCCCGGGCTGAAGCTAACAAGACCAACGGCATTTACAACTATGAAGATGCCATTTACAACTATGAGGAAGCCAACAACGATGACTGATCATAACTACGACCACTTCGGTTACCGCAAGTCTGTGGCCGAGCATCTCGCCGATGCGGCCGCCTCAGTCGGCGATACCGCGCCGCCGCCTGACCCAGCTGCTCTGGACTTCGATCCGGTGGAGGTGAGCCCGGGGATGTGGCAGCTTCCCACGGAAACCAACCCCAACCGCTTCTTCCGCACTTATACGGAAGCCCGGCGGGAAGGCATCACAGCTGCGGCAAACGCCCGGCGCGAGTACGCCAACTACGTGAATGCGCTTCCGCCTGAGATCAAGTCAGTTGGTCAGGAGGTCAACGAGGCCTACGAGGCCGGCCGGGCTGCGGCCATGAGCGAAGGCATCACGCCGGAAGCTTGGGCCGTCTCAGCCGAGATCAGGGCAGCTTACCTGCCGGAAACCAAGACGGGTGCCGAACTCTGGCATGAACATAAGCGCAACCGCCACTAACTGAGCACGGGAGCGGGTGGGCCTCACAATCCACCCGCTTCCCAGCTTCTAAACCCGTACGCGACGCCGGGCGCTATGACGGCCGGGCGGCGTGACTCAGAAGGAAGGGGCTACCCCCCTCCCCCTTCAGACTTCTTTGCAGGGGACTTTGTGTCCTGGAAACTGACGAGGTTGTCGCGAGAGGCATCAGCAAAGGCGAAGCGCGCATCAACCAGTGCAGCGATCTGCGCATAGCAGTCGGACGCCCGCGAAAACATTTCCAAGGTTCCCACCGCCTCAATCAGCTCATCTGTCAGACGCCGACACGCTGCTTCCTGGGCATGCGAACCAATAATTGCAAGCTCCCCCATAAGGTTCTCCAGTTCTTCAACAGCGGCGAAACCTTCCTCAACGGCTTCCACCAGAATCTCTCGTTTGAGCTCGTCGATCACCCCTTCAATACCCCCTTCAGGCGCGAGCAGCACCGACTTGATTCCTGGCATTCGCGGCTCCCGCTCCTCGTCGTCAAGCAGAGCTGCCGCGTTGTAGAGTTTCCGCTCGATGGCAGCAGCCTTGGTGACAATAGCCGCACTCACGCGGTAGTTCTCGTCATGCCAACGCGACTCGGCCTCGTAGCTGCGTCTCGCGGACTCACTAAGACGGTTGTAACGCTGGGTGATGAAAACAGCGCCAAGAGTGGCAGCAAATCCCGCTGCTGCGGTTAGCAACTGCATTGTCGGTTGGTCCACTGCGCTTCCCCCTACTTTTTCGACTGACTACCAGGTTCTCAAAAACGATCGTTACTTGAGGCGGCGAGAAGTGGAACCATCAGCCCCGGTTTCACGAACAAAACTCAGCCCTTGTGGCATCAAAAGTCTTCTCATAATCTATTTCTTGTAACCTCCAACTTCGATGAGTATTTGAGAAAGGAAACCGCAATGGCGCTTGTTGGCTATATGAGAGTTTCCACGGCGGACCAGAATACCGATGGCCAACGTGACGCGCTGATCGCTGCCGGGGTCAAAGACGACCCCCGGCATCTATTCCAGGATCATGGCGTGAGCGGCGCCAAAGCCAGCCGCCCAGGGTTCGACAAGTGCCTGTCGTCGCTTCGAGAGGGGGACACTCTCGTGGTTGCGAAGCTGGACCGGTTGGGACGGTCCCTCGGCAATCTCGTCCAGCTCTTCCAAGAGCTTGGAGACCAAGGGGTCGGGGTTCGGGTGCTCGATAACCCCGTGTTGAGCACGGATGGCAACAAAGCCCAGTCAAAGCTAATGCTCGGCATCTACGGGGCCTTTGCGGAGTACGAACGGGACCTGCTGCGGGAGCGAACGAACATAGGGCTTGCGGCGGCCCGGGCACGTGGACGCGTTGGTGGCCGTCCCCAGCTGCTGAACGGGCCGAAAGTCGCCAGAGCCAAGGAACTTCACGCTGCTGGGGTCATGTCGCCCAGGGAGATTGCAGATGCGGTAGGAGTCTCGGTTGCCACCCTCTATAGATACCTCGCAAAGTAGATCAGATGAGTGAAGGGCAGGCACTTCGGTGCCTGCCCTTCCTTTTGCCATCGGTCAATTACTCGGCAGCGTCAGGGTCCACGCTAGGAATCACTGCGTCGATGGCCCGAGCCAACTCCGCAGCTACCCCGTCTGCGGCCAGTGCAGCGTCGACAAGCCTGCGCGCCTGTTGGAAGGTCTTGGCTCCCCCGACTTCGACCGTTGCTGCCACTGTTTCCGCCCGCTGTGCCAGCCTGGCGATAACCGCGTGGTCGTCGTTCCCGGCGTCCCAAGCGGGGAACGGGACCAAGAACACGTATTTGTCGAAGTCCCTTTCTCCGAACAGTCCCAAATTTTGCAGGGGCTTGACCCGCTCCAGAAGGACGGGGCTGTTCAGGATGGCTTCAAGGTATCGGGCTTCGGACATCGTGTGGGCGGGCGCCCAGTAAAGCTTGTGCTCCACGATGGCGCGCTCGTCTGTCGTGATCGCTGCTGCTAACCGACTACCGGAGCTGGTGTAACACACACGGTATGGAGCGTCCGCTGCGAGCTGGGCACTCAGCTGACCGTGGTAGTCGATGCGGTCATTCAGGGGCGTGCTGTCCGATTTAGACCGATTGGCCGCCCAACCGGCTTCCGCCAATGACCACCAGGAATCAAGATCAGGCGTCGCGCGGATGGCGGAGGCCGAGAGGATCTTCCGGTCGCGGATCGGCACTACGCATTCCAGCGGCTTTTGCATTCTGTAGGGCAGCACCGTTTCTCCGAGTAGGAGCGGGAAGACGAATGACTCCGATACTGTCGCAGTAAGTGAATCAAGGAACTTCCACGGTTCCTTGTCCTGTGTGGAGCGTCGTGAAGTTAGTTTCACCCGACCCGCACCAGCCCCAAGCGGACCTGCATCCACCCGCTCCACGCAAACCAACATACGCGGAAGAATCAGAGCGCCCTGGCGGAATCGTTTGGCGTAAGGAGACACGGGGGCTGGCTCGCTTGGGTCATGTTGCGTCACCCTGCCCGGCGTAATGGTCACGCGATCCTGAACCTTCTCCCAAGTCTGCGCGTGATTTGAAAATGTCCCCTTCCAATTCTTGGTCACGGACGGCATAGACGATGCCGAGGTACTGGCTACCTTGCGGCCAAATATGACACAAGAAACCATCGGAAACCCGGTACGAATTCTTACGAATTCCCACGACTCTTCGAAGCTAGCAGCAAGACCGGAGACTGTTTGACTGTTGGTGTTCCAGCGTCCAGTTCGGAAGCCATGATGTGGCTTGCGTGTCAGCGTTCCGTGGGGCATCACGAAACCGAAACGCCCTTCAGGCTTCAAATAGAGCTCAACGGCGCGAGTTACGAAGAGCGTGGAGAGGTCCCTGGCGCTGGCACCGAGGGTGCCCGACAAGAGGTTACGTTCTTTTGCCAATCTCTTGTATCGGTCCTGCATAGCGCCGGGCATTTTGGAGTACCTAAGCCACGGAGGATTGCCGACAAGGACGTCCACCCTGTTTTCAGGCATCGAAAGCCACAGGGGACGCACGAGGTTGCGCACGTAGTATCCCCAGATGTGGTTTCTGCCGTTCAGGTGCAGCTGACGGAGTGTGGAGAACGTGGTTCTGAGCACGTCCTTATCCTCGTCCGGAACGTTATGAGCGTTGAGGATGGGATCGACGAGGTCCCGAACCTTGCTTGACGGGGTGGCGTTTCGCTTCCTGCCCTGAACTTGAGGCGTCATCCGGGCGGGAGCGAGCTTCTTCATCCGCAGACGACAGAACCTTGTCAGCCATTGCTGATACCAGGCTGTCAAAGTTTTGGGCATCGTTCAGGATGGACAGTGGAAACACAAGGTTGTCGTCGAAGAGAAGACCACCACCAGCGGACATGATGTCCTCACCAGTGGTCTCCACGGTTATAGCGTCCTCAGACGAGAGGAGATTAGTTTGCTGCTCCCACTGGAGAGAGTCGCCCAAATACACCGGAATCGTAATTTTTCCCCGCGAAGGATGACGCAGCTTATCTGAACCGATGGCGAGCAGGTAAGTCACTCGCGCCAACGTCACTGCAACAGGATGAATGTCCATACCGAAGACGTGCCGTACGACACCGTCAACGGCCTCTCCAACCGGCAAGCCCTTAGCTGATGCCGCGTCTAGATAGGACCTCACGGCATGAAATATGAACGTTCCCGAACCGCAGGACGCGTCCAGGACCTTGGTGTCCAACGGGTTGTCATACTCTTTGGACAGGACCCGATCTGCAAGCCAATCGGGCGTGTAGTACTCACCAAGGGCTTCGCGCGTTTGCTGAGTGATGACGCTTTCATAAAGGTGCTTCAGAACGTCGTGCTCAACCTGGTCCCAACGAAACTTGCCAATCCTCGCGGCCAGTGAACGTACGAACTGTTCGCCGCCGTCCACCTCCAGCACCCAATCGAAGAAGTCGGCTTCAACGACTCCGTGAATCTGCGAGGACGCGAACCGGCTGCCTTCCGCTAGCTCCCGTGGCCCTACAGCGTTGGGGCCACTGAGCTCAAAACCTATCACCGCATGAGCAATGGCCTCCGCTGTGAGCACAAGCAACGTGTGATCTAGAAATAGGTGCTCAACGTTCTCGAAGCTAGAACCGAATGCAGTCTTTAGAAGCTTCCCCAGAGTTCCCTCTTCAACACAACCGTAGGGTTGTTGCGGTTGGCATCAAAGAGGGCTTGCAGAGAAGCGTGGTCGGCATGATGGGCTGGTGACTCAGCGCCCAGCCTCCCCTCTATCTCCTCCGGGGTGGGTTTGATCTGCTCTACAGTCGAAAGAACTGCTCCTAGCCAGGAGCGGAGTCGTTCTGTGTCAGTTGCATTGCTGACTACCAGTGGCTCTGCTGCCTGCCTAATCCCTCCCGGCTGGTCAGGGTCGGGCACGTAGAGTATCCACTCCCGACCGTCCGTGAGGACGCCCAGGTAGCGCGCTCCCGTCTGCTCGCAGCGAGCCCTGACGTACTGTCCCAGCTGAGCTTCAGCATTCTCAAGAACACTGCCCAAACGTAGGTTCTTTTTCACCTCAATGACTGTGGTTCCAGACTCCACGTCAATGCGACGACGAGTGCCGTCGCCTAGCTGGGCTTCCATAGTGACGCTGATGGATTCCTCAGTGATGTCATTGGCATCGACGTTCAGGGCCGCCGCGAGAATGAATGCCCGAATGTCCGCCTGGAGGGTTGCCTCAGAACGGCCGGAATCCCTCCTAGCGATCCGCGCGGTCAGGTCTTCAAGCAACTCTGGCAAAGGTCCCCTGGTGGACTGGGATGCCCCTTTCACCAAATAGGGGTTCGGGCATCTCATTGGTTGGAATCTGTGGCGCCAACGGTGGGCGCACGTGCATCTGATCTTACTCATGCCAGAGGCCCAGAGGCCCAGAGGCCCGGACCGGCACGGTTGAACGAGGCGCGTCCAGCCAACAGCAGCAGTAGCCATTTTGTCGCCACCAGGTGGAGACTGCTGGTCCACGGGGAGGATTTTAGGAGACTCCACCGCCCAAGTGCACGAAGCACTTAACCAAAAAACCCCCGGAATCTCGGGGATTCCGGGGGCTTGTCCTGTAGCGGTGGGGAGGCTCGATCTCCCGACCTCACGATTATGAGTCGTGCGCTCTAACCAACTGAGCTACACCGCCACGAATGAGAAAAACCTGTGTCAAGCCGGTCAAAACCGCCTTGACACAGGCCCTGATTCAGAGCCCCCCACCGGAATCGATCCGGTGACCTCGTTCTTACCAAGAACGCGCTCTACCACTGAGCTAGGGGGGCAACGAGTAAATACTCTACCGGAAGATTTTGCTCCCAACAAATCGGCGCGAGGAGGGCTCAGGAAGCCGTGAAACACTTGCAATTCGCCGCCCCTTTACCTCCGGTTCCCGCGCCAATACTGGGATCCGCGGGCACCCGCACGACGCAAAACCGGGAGCTTCAGACCCGCTCCGCCACCGCAGCGGCGTGGAAATGTGGCAAGCCCCACACCAGTAGAAGTTTTTGTCCAGATATGGCGGCCTGGACGGCCCGGAAGTCGCCATATGTGGACAAAAAATCGGGGGTTAATGCCGATGGGCCGGCTCGAAAGCCGGCCCATCGGAGGGATGCGTGTCTACCCGAAGGGTTTACCACTTGCCCTTGCGGTTGAAGTCGCGGTGTCCGCCGTCGGTGCCGTGGCGGGGCTTGCGGGAGCCGTCGCCGTGGCCGCCGAAGCGGGAGTCGCTGGCCTGTCCGCGGTCGCTGAAGCTGCGCTCCGAGCGCTCGCTGTAGGAGCGGCCGCCGCGGTCGGCGGAGCTGCGCTCGCCGTCGTTCTTCCGGAACTCCTTTTTGAACCCGCCGTTGCCCTTGAAGTTGCCGCCACGGTTGCCCTGGTAGCTGGGGCGGTCACCGGAGGGCCGGCGGCCGTTGTCCAGCTCCAGGTGGATCAGCTCGCCGCCGATCCGGGTGCGGGACAGGGCACGCAGCTGCTCGGCGCTCAGGTCCGCGGGCAGCTCCACCAGGGAGTGGTCCGAACGGATGTCGATGCCGCCGATCTGCGAGGAGGAGATGCCGCCCTCGTTGGCGATGGCGCCCACGATGGAGCCGGGCATGACGCGCTGGCGGCGCCCCACCGCGATCCGGTAGGTGGCGTTGCCCTCGGTCAGGGCGCGGGTCGGCCCACGGGAGCCGAAACCGTCCTTGGAGCGCTCGCGCTTCTGGAACTCAGGGGCTGCAGGCAGCTCCTTGACCAGCAGCGGCTGACCGCCCTGGGCCATGACTGCCAGTGCAGCAGCGATCTCGGCCGCCGGGACCTTGTGCTCTTCCTCGTAGGAAGCGATGAGGTCGCGGAACACCGCAACGTCCTCGGACTCCAGGGTCTCGGTGATGCGCTCGGCGAACTTGCCCAGGCGCAGCGAGTTCACGGTCTCGGCGGTGGGCAGGTGCATCTGCTCCACCGGCTGGCGGGTGGCCTTCTCGATGGCGCGCAGCAGGTACTTCTCCCGCGGCGTCATGAAGAGGATCGCGTCGCCGTTGCGGCCTGCACGGCCCGTGCGGCCGATGCGGTGCACGTAGGACTCGGTGTCGTGCGGGATGTCGTAGTTGATGACGTGGCTGATGCGCTCCACGTCCAGGCCACGGGCGGCGACGTCGGTGGCCACCAGGATGTCGATGCGGCCTTCCTTCAGCGCGTCAACAGTGCGCTCGCGCTGCTGCTGCGGGATGTCACCGTTGATGGCGGCAGCCTGGAAGCCGCGGGACTTCAGCTTGTCCGCCAGGTCCTCGGTGGCCATCTTGGTGCGCACGAAGGCGATGACGCCGTCGAACTCTTCAACCTCGAGGATGCGGGTCATCGCGTCCAGCTTGTGCGGGCCCATGACCTGCAGGTAGCGCTGGCGGATGTTGGTGCCCGTGGAGGTCTTGGTCTTGACCGAGATCTCGGCGGGGTCGTTCAGGTACTGCTTGGACATGCGGCGGATCTGGCTGGGCATGGTTGCCGAGAACAGGGCCACCTGGCGGTCCGACGGGGTCTGCTGGAAGATCTGCTCCACGTCCTCGGCGAAGCCCATGCGCAGCATCTCGTCAGCCTCGTCCAGCACCAGGTACTGGAGTTCGGAGAGGTCCAGCGAGCCCTTGGAGATGTGGTCGATCACACGGCCGGGGGTTCCGACGACGACCTGGGCACCGCGGCGCAGGCCGGCGAGCTGGGGTCCGTAGGCGGAGCCGCCGTAGACCGGGAGGACGGTGAAGTCGTCGATGTGCTTGGCGTAGGAGGTGAAGGCCTCTGCAACCTGGAGCGCCAGCTCACGGGTCGGGGCGAGGACCAGGGCCTGCGTCTTGCGGGACGGGCCGTTCAGGTCGTGGAGTTCGGCCAGGCGGGACAGTGCCGGCACTGCGAATGCTGCAGTCTTGCCGGTACCGGTCTGCGCCAGGCCGACGACGTCGCGGCCTTCGAGCAGCAGCGGGATGGTGGCTGCCTGGATGGGGACGGCTTTTCGTAGCCGACATCCTGCAGCGCGGCGAGGACGCGGCCGTCGATGCCGAGGTCGGCGAACTTGACGCTGTTGTCCTCGGACTCGGCTTCAGGGCTTGCGGCCGGGGCTTCGGCGGCGGCAGCTGCCTCCGCGTCGATCACGGCGGCGGCAGTTTCAATGGTGTCGTTCTGGTTTTCGGGCATAGGGAAAGATTCCTCATCCATAGGGGGCCAGGCGGCACTACCCAGGGTGAGCGGAGCCGCAGTACATGTGCCGTGGATGCCGGGCAAACATTGACCGGCCGGTCACAGAAGTCCGGCGCTTTCGCAATCCCATGGCAGGACTTCGCGCTGCATCTCTTGGCTGCTATCCCAGCAGTCTGTACAGCGTTTTCTTCAGCCGGCTCTCCCTATGAAACTGCCCGCATCACAGTTGCGGGCCCCAACACTTGCCAGTCCTGCCTCAAAAATTGGGCAGGAATAAGGGATTTCCGGAGTGGGGGATGTTTCAAGTGTACGGCACCGGGGCGGTGTCCCCGAAATCAGGTGCCCGACGGCGGCGGTGAGCTTGGGCACATGCGGCACCTCCGCCGTCGTAATTTCCCGTCAGTCAGCCGCGCAGCTGGCGCTGCAGGGCCTCGAACTTGTTGTTGAATTCGGGCTGCTGCAACCGGATCTCGCCATCGGCATCCGCATCCTTAAGCGCCTCCATCAGCTCAACACTGGGCTCGCTGAACCACTGGCCCACCGTGATGCCGTGCGTTGGAACGTAGGTCCGGTGGATGTGGTCTCCGGCCTGGATGCTGCCCGTCTTGATGACCCTCAGGTACGCCCCCACCCGGCCCTCTTCCGTGAAGCGCTTAACCCACTGGCGCTCCCCCAGCCGCCGCTGGAACGTGGCACACGGTGTCCGCGGCGACGTGACTTCGAGTTCGACGTCGAGCCCGATCTTCCAGCGCTCCCCGATCACGGCGGCCGTGGCATCGATCCCGGCCACGCGGAGGTTTTCGCCGAACGAGCCGGGCGGCAGGTCCTGCTGCAGCTGAGCGGCCCAGTAGTCGGCGTCAGCCTGCGAGTACGCGTAGACGGCCTGGTCCGGGCCGCCATGGTGGACCCGGTTCGCCTGGATGTCGCCCTGCAGGCCCAGCCGGTGCACCTTGACCGGACCCTCCACCGGGCGCTTGTCAATGGCGGTCACTCCCACGCTCGAGGCATTGGGAAGCAATTGGTGAACACGGCAGACAGCCAGCAGGGACGCGGTTTCCATGGCTCCAGTGTAGGGTCACGTTCCGCGCGCGGAAGGGATGGGCAGTTCTCCCCTGCGGCATGCTCGCCGCCCGGGCCGGCAGGGACTACGCTGATTCGAGGATTGCATGTTGGGGGTGCAGCGCTGTGCCCAATTCACGTGGATAACTGAGGGGGACGCCGTGGACCCAGACAAGCAGGACCCGAACAGGCCGGATCCGGAGCGCCGGCCCAGCGGCGGCGCCGAGCCAGGCGGGGACAGTCCGAAGCCGCCGCCCTGGCAGGTGCCCAAGCCTGAGCTCCGCCCCGAGCTGCTCAATGAACCCGTCACGCCGGTGGATCCGTTCGCCCGCGACCGGGAAAGACAGCTGGACGAGGCAGCCGCCCGGAAGAAGCGCTCACAGCGGCGCACCGTCGTCGTCGGACTGGGCGTGACAGCGCTGCTGGCCGGCACCATCACGGCCGTGGTGGCCAGCAACGGGACGAGCCCGAATACGCCCAGGTGTGCTTCAACGACGAAACCGGCGAGCGCGTGGAGGACCGCAACTGCGAAAGCTCTGCCGGGCGGGCCGGCGGGGTCTACGCCTGGTACTTCTTTTCCCGCGGAGCCTATGTGCCGCCCTTGGGGCAGAACCGGTCCACCGCCCCCAACTACACCCGGACGGTGCCCAGCGGCGCGAAGGCCTCCACCGGGTACAGCACCCAGGGCGGCACCGTCAGCCGCGGCGGCTTCGGTACCAGCGCCAAGAGCGGAACGAGCGGTGGCGGCGGCAAGGTTTCGGGGGGCTGAAGTGAAGCGGCTGTTGAGTGAACCCCGTCCCGGCTGGAAGCAGAAGATCGAGGAACAGGGCCTGCGTCTTTCCACCACCACCATGGATGACGGCCGGACGATCGAATACTGGAACGAGTCCGCCTACTACGAGTTCAGCATGGACGAAGTGGAAACCCTGGAGGAGACCGCAGAGGAAATGCACCGCATGTGCCTGGAGGCGGCCAAGTTCCTTGCCACCGGGGCCATGGGCACCATCGGGATCGGACCGCAGGCGCTGGAACTCGCCGCCGAATCCCTGCAGGCGGGCGACGTGGACGTCTACGGCCGGTTCGACTTCATCTATGACGGGCAGGGCGGCCCGGCCAAGATGCTCGAATACAACGCCGACACCCCCACCGGGCTGATCGAGGCAGCCGTGGCCCAGTGGTTCTGGCTGCAGGACGTCTTCCCGGGGAAGGACCAGTGGAACGGCATCCACGAGGCGCTGATCCGGCAGTGGAAGAAGTTCCAGTACCGCACCGGTATGAGCACCCTGCACGTGGCCCACTCTGAGGTGGAGGAGTCCGGCGAGGACTGGATGACCGCCGCCTACATGCGGGACGTGGCCGGCCAGGCCGGGTGGACCACCATCGGCATCAACATGTCCGATATCGGCTGGGACCCCAACCTCAACCGCTTCGTGGACCTGGACAACTTCATGATCAGCACCATCTTCAAGCTCTACCCCTGGGAGCTGATGATGAAGGAGCCGTTCGGTCCCCGCCTGCTGGAACGCGCCCACAATCCGCGCTGGGTGGAGCCGGCCTGGAAGATGCTGCTCTCCAACAAGGCCCTGCTCGCCGCGCTCTGGCACCTGTACCCGGAGCATCCCAACCTGCTCCCGGCCTACCTGGACGGGCCGGGGCCGCTGAAGGAATGGGTGGCCAAGCCGCTGCACGGGCGTGAAGGAGACAACATCCGGATCCATGCCGACGGCGTCAGCCTGGAACAGCCCGGCGGGTACGGCCGTGAGGGCTGGTGCTACCAGCAGTACCACCAGCTGCCCGACTTCGACGGCAACCACCCGGTCCTCGGCCTGTGGGTGGTGGACGGCGAGTCCGTGGGCTGCGGCATCCGCGAATCGGACGGCCCCGTCACGGACTACTTCTGCCGCTTCGTGCCCAACACCATCGACGCGCCGGCGCCGCTTTCGGCCGTGGCCTCCTCCAGCAAAGCAGGTATCGCACTATGAATCCGGTGACAGCATGAGCACAGACATGACGACGGCGGGAGGCCCGGCGGGCGCGCCCGGCACCCCGGTCCCGGCCAAGGGCCTCCGCGCCGGGATCCTCGACCTTGGCGACTCCGTGATGCTCGGCCTGGCCTCGACGGCGCCGGTATATTCGCTGGCGGCAACACTCGGGCTGATCGTGGCAGTGAACGGGAACTACACTCCCCTGATCCTGTTGTTGGGTTTCATCCCGGTCCTGTTCATCGCCTACGCCTTCCGCGAGCTCAACAGTGCCATCCCGGACTGCGGCACCACGTTCACCTGGTCCCGCCGCGCCTTCGGACCCTGGGCGGGCTGGCTGGGCGGCTGGGCGTGGCGCTCGCCGGCATCGTGGTCCTGGCCAACCTGGCGCAGGTGGCCGGCCAGTACCTGTGGCTGCTGGCCGGTGACGGCTCGCTGGCGGAGAACAAGGTGTTGGTCACCGCTACCGGGGTGCTGTTCATCGCCGTGATGACCCTGGTCAATTACCGCGGCATCCGGCTGGGCGAACACGTCCAGCGGGTCCTGACCTATGTGCAGTACATTGCGCTGGGCATCTTCGCGCTGGCGATCATTGTCCGGATTGTCGGGGGTCCGCCGGAGGGCCAGGCGTTTGATTTCGAGTGGTTCAACCCGGTGGGCGCCTTCGCCGATCCCGGGGCCGTGGTCCACGGCGTGCTCCTGGCGCTGTTCATCTACTGGGGCTGGGACACCTGCCTGGCGGTGAACGAGGAAACCGAAAACCCGAGGACCACGCCGGGCCGCGGCGCCGTCATCTCCGCGTTCGTCCTGGTGGCGATCTATGTCTCCGTCGCGCTGCTCGTGATGATGTACGCCACCGTGGGCAGCGAGGGCATCGGCCTGGGGAACGAGGCCAACCAGGACGACGTGTTCGTGGCCATGAAGGACGTGGTGCTGGGGCCATGGGGCTGGCTGATCGTCGTCGCGGTCCTTGCCTCGGTGCTGTCCTCCACGCAGACCACCATCCTGCCCACCGCCCGGGGAACGCTGTCCATGGGTGTCCACGGGGCCCTGCCGGCGAAGTTCGGCGAGGTGCACCCGCGGAACCAGACCCCCGGGTTCTCCACGCAGGTGATGGGCGCGGCGGCGATCGCCTATTACGTGGCGATGAGCTTCCTCAGCGAGAACCTGCTCTCGGACTCCATCAGCGCCATCAGCCTGTTCATCGCCTTCTACTACGCCCTCACCGGGTTCGCCTGCTTCTGGTACTTCCGGGGCACGCTGCGGACATCGGCCCGCAACCTGTGGTTCCGCGGGATCCTGCCCCTGACCGGGGCACTGCTCCTGACCGCCGCGTTCTTCATCTCAGCGGTGCAGATGTGGGACCCGGCCTACGGCGATACGGAGATCTTCGGCGTCGGCGGCGCTTTCATCAGCGGCGTGGTGCTGCTCGCCCTGGGCGTGGTCCTGGCCGTCGTGTGCCGTTTCCTGCCCTCGACCCGCGGCTACTTCACCGGCAACCCGGCTGCCGTGGCCCCCGCACGGAACCGGGCATAGGTCCGCGATGAGCGACGCCGCAGAGGTGCCGGGCCCCGATCCCTCCGATGTGCTGGCCCTCGACGGGCTCCTGTCCGCGGACGAGCTTGCCCTTCGCCAGCGGATCCGGGACTTCACGGACCAGCGGATCAGGCCGGGCATCGCCGCCTGGTACGACGCCGCGGTGTTCCCGCTGGAGCTTGCCCCCGAACTCGGCGAGCTGGGCGTCCTGGGGATGCACCTGGAGGGCTATGGCTGCCCCGGCCGGTCCGCCGTCGAGTATGGCCTGGCGGCGATGGAGCTGGAGGCCGGCGATTCCGGGATCCGGACGTTCGTGTCGGTGCAGGGGTCGCTGGCCATGACGGCCATCCATAAATGGGGTTCCGAGGAACAGAAACAGGAATGGCTGCCCCGGATGGCGGCAGGCGAGGTGATCGGGTGCTTCGCCCTGACCGAACCGGCGGCGGGTTCGGATCCTTCGTCCATGACCACCTCCGCCCGCCGTGACGGCACCGGCGACCAGGCGGGCTGGGTGCTGGACGGCACGAAGCGCTGGATCGGGCTGGCCTCGGTGGCGGACGTCATGGTGGTGTGGGCCATGACCGACGACGGCGTCCACGGTTTCCTGGTGCCTGCCGGCACCCCGGGCGTGACGGCCACCCCCATTACGCAGAAATTGTCCATGCGGGCCTCCATCCAGTGCGATGTGGTGTTCGACGGCGTCAGGCTGGGACCGGAGGCCCTGCTGCCGGCTGCGCGCGGGCTGCGCGCCCCGCTCACCTGCCTGAACGAGGCGCGGTACGGCATCGCCTGGGGCGCGATGGGGGCTGCCCGGGATTCGTACCAGGCGGCCCTGGCGTACTCGCAGGAGCGGCTGCAGTTCGGGAAGCCGCTGGCCGGATACCAGCTCACGCAGGAGAAGCTGGTGAACATGCTGGTGGAGATCCAGAAGGGCACCATGCTGGCCCTGCACCTGGGCCGGCTCAAGGATGCGGGGATGCTGAAGCCCGAGCAGGTTTCGCTGGGGAAACTGAACAACGTCCGGGAAGCACTGGCCATCGCCCGCGAGGCCCGCTCCGTGCTGGGCGGCAACGGGATCACCCTGGACTACCCGCCGCTGCGGCATGCCGCGAACCTGGAGTCCGTCCGCACCTACGAGGGCACCGACGAAGTCCACACCCTGGTCCTTGGCCAGCACATCACCGGTCTCGGCGCCTTCCGCTAACTCCTCCCCCAACTGGCTGGCAGTAGATGCCGTTTTGGGGGCCCAAAACGGCAAGAACTGCTACCCAGTTGGGCAGCTAGGCCGAGAAGCCGCCGTCGGCCTTGATGAGCTGGCCGGACACCCAGCGGCCTGCGGGCGAGAGCAGGAACGCCACGGTCCCCGCGACGTCCGCCGGGGTCCCGAGCCGGCCGGTGGGCTGGCGCCGGAGAACCTCTTCCCGGATGGCATCATCCATCCAGCCTGTGTCCACAGGCCCGGGGTTGAGGACGTTTGCGGAGATGTTCCGGGGGCCCAGCTCGCGGGCGGCGGCAATGACGATCCGGTCCAGCGCCCCCTTCGAGGCACCGTAGGGCAGGTTGAACGCTGTGTGGTCGCTGGTCAGCGCAACGATCGCGCCGCCGTCGTCCGTGGCCTGCCGGGCGAACGCGGCAATCAGCTGCCAGCTGGCCCGCGTGTTAACGGCGAAGTGCCGTTCGAAGGATTCCAGGCTGGTGTCCAGGATTCCGGAGTCGACGGACTCCGCGTGGCTGAGCACGAGCCCCTGCAAGGGCCCCGCCAGCTGCACGGCCTCGGCCATGAGCCGATCCGGCACGCCCGGATCCTGCAGGTCGGCGGACAGGACGTGGACGCGCGCGCCGATGGCCTCGAGTTCGGCGGTCAGGCGGACGACGTCCTCAGGCTCACTCCCCCACGGCATCCGCTCGTCGTAGTCCTGCCAGTGGGACAGGACCAGGTCCCAGCCGTCGGCGGCGAGCTGGCGGGCGATGCCGGCACCAATTGAGGCCAGCCGGCCGGCACCCGTGACCAGGGCAGTGCTGCGGGCGGCGCTTTGCTGTGGGGTCTGCATGCAGCCAGCCTAGTAGGCGGCCCTGCTAGGCGGCGGACGGCGCCGCGTCCCGCGCCCCGCTGTTCCGGCGGATGGTTGCGCTGATGACCGCGGCAACAGTGCACATTGCGGCAGCCCCCAGCCAGGCGTAGGTGTAATGGCCGGTGGCGTCGCGCACGGCGCCGGCGGCGAGGGCTGCAGCGGCAGCGCCCAGCTGGTGCGCCGCAAAGACCCAGCCGAACACCACGCTGCCGTCCGCGCCGAAGGTTTCCCGGCAGATGGCGGCGGTGGGCGGAACGGTGGCCACCCAGTCCAGGCCGTAGATCACCACGAACACGATCATGCTCGGCTGCACCTCGGCGCTCAGGAGAAGGGGCAGCACCAGCAGGCCGATGCCCCGGAACTGGTAGTAGACGGCCAGCAGGATGCGCGGGTTGAAGCGGTCCGTGAGCCAGCCGGAGGCGATGGTCCCCACGATGTCGAAGATGCCGACGACGGCGAGCAGGCCCGCGGCGGTGGTTTCCGGCATGCCGTGGTCATGGGCGGAGGGAATGAAGTGGGTGCCGATGAGCCCGTTGGTGGTGGCACCGCAGATAGCGAATCCGGCCACGAGCGCCCAGAACGTCCTGACCCGGCTCGCCCGGCGGAGCACCTGGAGTGCCCGGACGGCGGCATTCGCCCGCGGGCCCGTGGCTGCAGGGGCCTGGGCGGCGCTGCCGGCTTCCGCACCGTACGGCAGGACCCCGGCGTCGGCCGGGAAGTTCTTGAGGAACTTCAGCACGAGCGGGACCACCGCCAGGGCGCCGGCCGCGATCAGGAGCGAGGCCTGCCGCCAGCCGGGATCCTGCGCGAGCACGGCGATGAACGGCAGGAAGACCAGCTGTCCGGCAGCGCTGCCGGCGGTCAGGATGCCGATGACCAGGCCCCGGCTCTTGACGAACCAGGTGTTGGCGATGGTGGCGGCGAACACCAGGGCCATGGATCCCGTGCCCAGCCCGATGAGCAGGCCCCAGGTCAGCAGGATCTGCCAGGACTGGTTGACCAGGACGGTCAGCGCGCTGCCCATGCCGATCAGGACCAGTGCCAGGGCAGTGACCTTCCGGATGCCGAAGCGTTCCATCAGGGCGGCGGCGAACGGTGCGGTCAGGCCAAACAGGACCAGGTTGATGCTGACGGCCGCCGACAGCACCGTGGTGGACCAGCCGAATTCCTGTTGCAGCGGCACCATCAGCACGCCCGGGGCAGCCCGGAATCCTGCCGCCCCCACCAGTGCCAGGAATGCTACGGCGGCGACGATCCAGGCGGGGTGCAGCCGGCGCCGGGACGCGGGCGGCGGAACAGCCGCCGCTTCACGTTCACCAGGAACGGCGGCTTCATCGGATCGTGTGCTCACGCGGCGGCTCCTGCACCGGGCATTGCGGTGGCGAGTTTGATCGGGTGCCCGGACCTGGCCTCGCTGTGCCAGCTGGTGTTGGCGGCAGCCAGCCGCTCCCCGCAGGCGGTGCAGGTATCGGCGGACGTGGTGCGCTGGCCGCAGCCGGAGTGGATGACGTGGAGGTGGGCCTGCTCGGACGGGGCCGCAAGGTGTTTCTCCGACCACAGCGTCACCGCGTTCAGGACCGGCAGGACGTCCTCGCCCATGGCGGTCAGGACGTACTCCTGGCGGGTGCGGCTGCCGTCGTCGTAGGCCCTTTTCTCCAGCAGCCCGGCCTCCACCAGGCCGGCCAGGCGCTTGGTGAGCACCGAGTCCGCCACCTTCAGGCGCGCACGGATGGCGTCAAAGCGGCCGTTGCCGAAGAAGAGCTCGCGGAGGACGAGGATGGTCCAGGGGTCGCCCAGGATGTCCACGCCGCGCGCAATGCTGCAGTTGTGGCCGGACCAGTCGGATCGGAGTGCCATGGAAGGAGCGTAGCTGGCTTTCTTGAAGAAAGCCAGCTACCTGCCTCGTTGCACACCGCTACGGGATGGCGGTGAAGGCCTGCTCCAGGTCCGCGATCAGGTCCTCCACGTCCTCGATGCCGCAGGAGAGCCGGAGCAGGTTCACCGGAACGGCCAGTTCGGTGCCCTTGACCGAGGCATGGGTCATCTCCGACGGGTAGTTCATCAGCGACTCGATGCCGCCCAGCGACTCCGCCAGGATGAACACCTTGGTGGATTCGGCCACCTTCCGGGCCGCGGCCTCACCGCCCTTGAACTGGACGGACACCATGCCGCCGAAGCTGCGCATCTGCCGTTTGGCCAGCTCGTGGCCGGGGTGTGTGGGCAGGCCCGGGTACAGAACGGCCTCCACCTCGGGGCGTTCCTGCAGCCACTCGGCGACGGCCTGGCCGTTGAGGCTGTGCCGGTCCATCCGCACGCCCAGGGTCTTCAGGCCGCGCGTGGTGAGGAAGGCGTCCATGGGCCCGGACACCGCTCCGACGGCGAACTGGATGAAGCCGATCTTTTCGGCCAGCTCCGCATCCTTGACGACGACGGCGCCACCCACCACGTCCGAGTGCCCGCCGATGTACTTGGTGGTGGAGTGGATCACGATATCAGCGCCCAGGGCGAGCGGGGTCTGCAGGTACGGGGACGCGAAGGTGTTGTCGACGACGAGGAGGGCGCCGGCGTCGTGCGCTATCCCGGCGAGCGTGGCGATGTCCGTGATTTTCATCAGCGGGTTGGACGGCGTCTCCACCCACAGCAGGCGGGTCTTGTTCGCGGCGACGGCCTGCCGGACGGCGTCCAGGTTGGCCATGTCCACGGGGGTGTTGCCGATCCCCCACTCGCCCAGCACGCGGCTGATGAGCCGGTAGGTCCCGCCGTAGGCGTCGTTGCCGAGCACGATGTGGTCCCCCGGGCGGGTCAGCGCACGGATGAGTGCGTCCTCCGCGGCGAGGCCTGACCCGAAGCTGTAGGCGTGGGTGCCAAGCTCCAGCGCGGCCAGCTGCTCCTGCAGGGAGTCGCGGGTGGGATTGCCGCCGCGGCCGTACTCGTAGCCGTCGCGGAGGCCGCCGATGCCGTCCTGCGCATACGTGGTGGCGAAGTGCACGGGCGGCACCACGGCACCGGTGCGGGGCTCGAAATCCTGCCCGGCGTGGACGGCGCGGGTGTTGAAACCTTGGTTTGCAGAGGCTGACATGGTGCTCCTTTAGTTGCTGAGGTAGGCGAGGAGGTCGTGGCGGGTCAGGATGCCGATCGGGGCGCCGACGAACGTGACCATGACAGTGTCCACATCCGACAGCAGCTCGCGGGCGGCGCTGATGGTTTCCAGCGAGCCGATCACGGGGAGCTTGGGGCCCATGTGCTCGGAGATCTTGTCCGTCAGCCTGGCTTCGCCGCGGAAGAGCTTGGCGGTCAGGGTTCGCTCGTCCACGGCGCCCAGGACCTCGCCCATGACCACCGGCGGTTCCTGTGACAGGACCGGGATGTGGCTGACGCCGAACTCGTTCATGATGTTGATGACGTCTCGCACGGACTCGTTCGGGTGGATGTGCACCAGGTCCGGCAGTTCGCCGTTCTTGGACTTGATGACCTCGCCCACGGACGTCTCCTCGCCGCCGGACAGGAAGCCGTAGGAGCGCATCCATTGGTCGTTGAAGATCTTGGCAAGGTAGCCGCGGCCCGAGTCCGGCAGGATTACGACGACGACCGCGCTTTCGGGCAGGTCCCGCGCCGCCTGCAGCGCGGCCACCACGGCCATGCCCGAGGATCCGCCCACCAGGAGGCCTTCCTCGCGGGCCAGGCGCCGGGTCATGGCGAAGGAATCGGCGTCGCTGACGGCGATTACCTGGTCAGGGACGGACTTGTCGTAGTTCGCCGGCCACATGTCCTCGCCAACGCCCTCGACGAAGTACGGGCGTCCGGTGCCGCCCGAGTAGACCGAGCCTTCCGGGTCGGCGCCGATGATCCGGACGACGCCGCCGTCGGACTCCGGCCGGCTGGCCGAAACCTCCTTCAGGTAGCGGCCGGTGCCGGTGATGGTCCCGCCGGTGCCGGCACCGATAACGCAGTGCGTGACCCTGCCGTCGGTGTCCCGCCAGATTTCCGGGCCGGTGGTCCGGTAGTGGCTTTCGGGGGCTGCGGGATTCGAGAACTGGTCCGGCTTGTACGCCCGGGGGTTTCCCGGACGATCCGGTCCGAGACACCGTAATAGCTTTGCGGACTGTCCGGGGGCACGGCGGTGGGCGTCACCACGACCTCAGCGCCGTAGGCCTGGAGCACTGCGCGTTTGTCCTCCCCCACCTTGTCCGGCACCACGAATACGCACTTGTAGCCCTTCTGCTGGGCCACCAGCGCCAGGCCGACGCCGGTGTTTCCCGAGGTGGGCTCCACGATGGTCCCGCCGGGCTGGATCTTGCCGTCCCGCTCGGCGTCCTCCACCATCTGGGCGGCGATGCGGTCCTTGATGGATCCGCCCGGGTTCAGGTACTCCAGCTTCACCAGGACTGTGGCTTTGATGCCCTCGGTCACGTGGTTGAGTTTGATGAGCGGGGTATTGCCGATGAGGTCCAGGATGGACTGGGCGTACTTCATAGGTACAAAGCTACCGCTTCCTGCCCGGCCGCTTTCAGGCCGCGAACATCAGCACGAGGATCACCGCGGGAAAAAGCGACTGTCCGATGCCGCTGATCCACAGCCGGGGTTCGCTGACGATCAGCACGATGCCCAGAATGAAGTGCGCGATGCACATCAGGGTCACCGTGGTACAGCCCGCGGTCACCTCGCCGAGGTTGGCGAGCACCACGCCGGCAATGCCGAACAGGCCCCAGACGATGTTGTAGAACCCGACGTTGACCGTCCAGAGCCGGACGGCGGCGGTGTCCTCCGGCTTGATCAGGAAGATGGGGTGGAGGCGCTGGTCCTTGTACCGGAAGGCTTCCAGCAGTCCGACGGTGATCAGGACCAGCCCGGTAATGACAGCCAGCACCTGCACGGGGATACTCATGGCGACGCCTTTCCTGCTGCGTGCCGTGCAGCTAGGCGGGAGCGGCGTCGCCAGTGGCGTCCGGCGCCTGGCCCGCCCCGTCGGCCGGAAGGTTCTCCCAAAGGCCCATCACATTGCCCTCGGTGTCCTTGAAGTAGGCGAAGGAACCCATCCCGGGGATGGTCTCCCGCGGCTTCACAACGGCACCGCCCAGCGACTCCACGGTCTTCAGGGTGGCGTTGATGTCCGCCACGTCCACGGTGATCACCGGCGTCTTCAGGTCAGGATCCCTGGCGAACATGCCGCCGTTGATGGCACCGGGTTCCAGGGGCGCGCCGGTTGATTCGTCCATCGGCGTTGTGAGCACCATGTTGTAGTCCATGCCCGGGACGGGGTCGATCCGCCAGCCAAGGGCCTCCTGGTAGAACTTCTTGGCCCGTTCCTGGTCGTCCGCGGGGATTTCGAAATGCACTACTCCACCCATTGTTTCCTCCTGGTCTTTCGGGCTTCCGTGGGCGGTGTCTTCCGCACCACACGCTGGAGTCTAGTCCTGGTGTCAGTACTGGTTAAGGGCCAATTTCCTGCCCCTGTGATGCCTCCCCGCGGGCTGGAGGCAGGCGGATGTCGCAGGGGCGTGGGACGATGAGGACATGACCATTGCAGAGGCACCTCCCCGGCTGGCAGCCGCCGCGGACGCCTCACTCCGGTGGTATCCGGGCGGTCCTTACAGCATGGCCAGGACGCTCGGGCCGCTCCTGCGCGGCAACAGCGATCCGTCCTTCAGCGTCCAGGGCGGTGCCGTCTGGAATGCGTTCACGACGCCGGAGGGCCCCGTGACGCTGCGGCTCACCTCCGTGGAGGGTACGGCAGGCAGACCCGGCGCGGCCAACGGTGTGGACCCCTTCGTGGATGTCCAGGCCGGGGTTCCGGTGCCGCCGCTGCCGTGAAGGCGGCGCCCCGGCTCCTGGGGGCCGACGACGACTGGCAGGGCTTTGACGAGGCCGGATTCGCCGCCACCCTGCCGCGCATGGTCCGTGAAGCACGGCGCCGGAGCCTGGGGCTGCGCCTTCCCGCCAGTGGCCGGATGGTGGACCAGTTGGTGCCCATCATCCTGGAGCAGAAGGTGACGGTGATCGAGGCGCGGCGGGCGTACCGGTACCTGGTGCACCGGTACGGAACGCCGGCGCCGGCGGCTGGCTCCTCCACACCGGCGGGCCTGGTGGTAGGGCCCACCGCTTCCCAATGGCTGCAGGTTCCCAGCTGGGAGTGGCACAGGGCGGGCGTGGGGCCGCAACGTTCGGCGACTGTCATGCGCGCGCTGCGGTCCGCCGTGGCGCTGGAACGGCTGGCAGCCCTGCCGGCCGCCGAAGCCGGGGCGAAGCTGCAGACCATCCCGGGTATCGGCATCTGGTCCGCAGCCGAGGTGGTACAGCGGACCCACGGGTGCCCCGATTCCATCGCAGTGGGCGACTACCACCTGGCGGCATACGTTGGTGCTGCGCTGACCGGCCGGCGCACCGACGACGCCGGGATGCTCCGGCTGCTGGAACCATGGACCGGGCACCGGCAGCGGGTGGTCCGCATGATCCAAAGCAGCGGCTTCCGCAAACCCACCTTCGGCCCTCGCATGACCATCCAGGACCACCGCCGGCACTGACCCGGAAGTTGGGCCTGCCCCCGGGCGAAAGGCCCGTGGACTGGCACGTCCGGCGGGTATAGCGTGGCGCAAGGGACCCGTACCTGAGCCCCGCATGCATCCTTTGGAGCCGGCGATGATCCATACGGAAAAACTCACCAAGACCTTCCAGGTCAAAAAGGAAACTGTCGAAGCCGTCAAGGGCGTGGACATCGATGTTGCGCCCGGCGAGCTGGTAGCATTCCTGGGTCCGAACGGCGCGGGCAAGTCCACCACGCTGCGGATGCTCACCACCCTGCTCCGGCCCACTTCCGGCTCCGCCACCGTCGCCGGCGTGGACGTGGCCGCCGATCCCGCCGGCGTGCGGGCACGGATCGGCTACATCGGCCAGGGCAACGGCGGCGGGCACAGCTTCCGCGTGATCGACGAACTGGTGATGCAGGGCCGCTTTTACGGCATGAACACCAGTGACGCCACCGCCCGCGCACAGGAACTGCTGCACTCCCTGGACCTCGCAGACCTGGCCAAACGCACGGTCATCAAGCTCTCCGGAGGCCAGCGCCGCCGGATGGACGTGGCACTCGGCCTGATGCATTCCCCAGGCTGCTGTTCCTGGACGAACCGTCCACCGGGATGGATCCGCAGAACCGGGCCAACCTCTGGGACCACATCATGCGGTTGCGCCAGGAACACGGCACCACGATCGTCCTCACCACGCACTACATGGACGAGGCGGACTCGATGTCGGAACGGGTGATTGTCATCGACCACGGCCGGATCATCGCCGACGACACGGCGGCGCGCCTGAAGGCCAACCTCGCCGGTGACCTGCTGGCCGTCGAAGTGGCGGCCGAATCCGCCCCGGGCGTGCGGGGGCTCCTGGGCCGGGCGGCGGCGGGCGGCGAAGTGCAGGAAAATCGGCTCGACGGTGTGGTGACGTTCCGGCTGCGCCTGCCGGAAGGTGCGCGGATCGCGCCGTCCCTCCTGAAGGACATGAACGACGCCGGCGCTCCCGCCCAGTCGATCGAGCTGAAGCCGCCCACCCTGGACGACGTTTTCCTTGAACTGACCGGCCGCAACCTCAGGGAAGGAGCCAACCAGTGAGCACCCAATCACTCCGGGGCACCGTCGGCGCCGGCGACGCCATGAGGACGCCGGGCCTGGGGCGGGTCCTGCGGGATACCAGGTACGTCTTCTGGCGGGAGATGCTGCTGCCGCTTCGCGACCCGTTTTCCCTGATCTTCTCCCTGATCCAGCCGCTGGTGTTCCTCGGCCTGTTCGGCCCGCTGCTCGGTGCTTCCGTGGGAGCCCCGGCCTTCGGCGGCCAATCCACCCTGCAGTGGTTCCTGCCCGGCGTGGTGGTGATGATCGCCCTGTTCGGCACCTCGATGACCGGCTCCAACCTGCAGTATGAGCTGATGACCGGTTCCTACGAGCGGATCCTCGCCACTCCCCTGTCCCGCTCATCGCTGATGATCGGCCGGGCGTTGAAGGAGTGGGCTCCGCTGGTGCTCCAGGGTCTGCTCATCGCCCTGGTCTGCATCCCGTTCGGGTTCGTGTTCCACCCCCTGCACGTGCTGCTGGGCCTGGTGATCCTGGGGATTTTCGGCATCGGCCTGGGCGCGCTCTCCTACTCGCTGGCGCTGGTGTCGCAGAACAAGGAATGGATCTTCTGGGGCGTGCAGCAGACCCTGCTCTTCCCGCTGATGATCCTGTCCGGCATCATGCTGCCCATCGAAGCCGGTCCCGCCTGGATGAAGACCGCCAGCCTTTTCAACCCGCTGACCTACCTGGTGAACGCCGAGCGGGAACTGTTCGCCGGGACCATCGGCGGGCATACGCTGTGGGGACTCGTGGCAGCGGCGGTGACAGCCGCCGTCGGCCTGGCCGTGGGAATCAGGACCATCAGCCGCGACATCCGCTAGGCCCCGACGCGGGGTCACATTCTGCCCAAAAACCGCTGCTATTGGGCAGGAAGTGACCCAGGCCTCGTAGACGGTAAAGGGCAGCTTAAGGAGGCTCTCGGGGAGCGGCTGGGCACGAGCCATGGCATCAAGTCTGCGCCCCTAATCGGCGGGCCGAGGAGTTATCCCACAGGCGTAATGGACGAGGCCCGTACGCGGGGTCATTTTGCGGCCGAAAGTGACCCCGTGTGGCCGTCAGAGTCCCAGCCGCTCCACGGCCTCCTTCCGCATCTGGACCTTCCGGATCTTCCCGGAAACCGTCATGGGGAAGCTGTCCCGCACCTCCACGTAGCGCGGGATCTTGTAGTGGCCAGGTTCCCGCGGCAGAATCCGGCGACGGCATCCGCGTCGAGCGGTTCCTCGCCGGGTTTGAGAATGATGCAGGCCATGAGTTCCTCGCCGTACTTTTCGTCCGGCACCCCGATCACCTGGACATCCTGGATCGCGGGGTGGGTGTAGAGGAACTCCTCGATCTCGCGGGGGTAGATGTTCTCGCCCCCGCGGATCACCATGTCCTTGATCCGCCCCTCGATGACCACATACCCGTCGTCGTCCATCAGCGCCAGGTCCCCGGTGTGCATCCAGCCGTCCGCGTCGATGACCTCCGCTGTCTTCTCCGGCTGGTTCCAGTACCCCGCCATCACCGCATAGCCGCGCGTGCACAGCTCCCCGATTTCACCCCGCTCCAGCACATCGCCCGAGGCAGGATCGATCACCTGGCTTTCCAGCCGCGGCATGGTCCTACCCACCGTCTCCGTCCGGTGCTGCAGCGTGTCCCCCTGCCGGGTCATGGTGGACACCGGCGAGGTTTCGGTCATGCCGTAGCAGATGGCCACATCCTTCATGTGCATGTCCGAGATGACCCGTTTCATGACCTCCACCGGGCACGGCGAACCGGCCATGACGCCGGTGCGCAGCGTGGACAGGTCATAGGTGGCGAAGTCCGGCAGGGCCAGCTCGGCGATGAACATGGTGGGGACGCCGTACAGCGAAGTCCCGCCGAAATCCTGCACGGCCTCCAGGGCTGCCGCCGGCGAGAATCCGCGGCCCGGGATGATGGTGGCGGCGCCGTGGCTGAGGGCGTTCAGGTTCCCGATGACCATGCCGAAGCAGTGGTAGAACGGCACCGGAATCACCACCCGGTCGTGCTCGGTGTAACCCAGCAGTTCCCCGATGGCATAGCCGTTGTTCAGGATGTTGTGGTGCGTCAGGGTGGCACCCTTGGGGAAGCCGGTGGTGCCGGACGTGTACTGCAGGTTGATGGGATCGTGCGGGTCCAGTTCCGCCATCCGGGCCGTCAGGGCGGAATGCGCGACGGCGTCCGCCCCCTTCAGCAGCTCGGCGTACGTCAGTTCCGCCGCACCCAGCGGGGCCACGCCGCCGTCGGGCCCCTCACCGCCGGGCGCGGGAAGGAAGACCAGTTCACGCAGGTCCGGACATCCGGCGAGCGCCTGGCGCGCCATGCCCACGTAGTCGCTGTTCCGGTCCGACGGTGCCGTCACCAGCATCCGCATTCCGCTCTGCTTCACCACGAATTCCAGTTCGTGGCTGCGGTACGCCGGATTGACGTTGACCAGGATGGCACCCGCCTTGGCGGTGGCATACTGCAGCAGCGTCCACTCCGCGCAGTTGGGGCTCCAGATCCCCACCCGCTCGCCCTTGCCTATGCCCAGGGCGAGGAGACCCCGGGCCAGCCGGTCGACGTCGTCGTTGAGCTTCGTGTAGCTCCACCGCCGGGCGTCCGCGCCGGGAACCGGGCCCGCCTCGATCAGGGCGTCGTGGTAGGGAAACCTCGCCACCACCCGCTCGAAGTTGGCGCCGATGGTCTCCCCGAGCAGCGGAACGTCAGTGTCCCCGGCTGTATAAGCACGCATGCTGGCACGCTACCAACAGGTTCGGTGCAAATGAAGCATCCCCGCCCGCGCAACAGAACGGGAGCTGGGGCGCGGGCCGGTATTGTGAAATCCATGAGTGCACCGATCGACCTGCAGGCAACGTTCATCCCCAATGAAGGCGAATTCTTCCGCGTCAAGCTCGCGCTGGAAATCGCCATCGACGAGGTGGTGAACGAGCCGGGCTGCATCCGCTACGAACTGACGGAAGCCACCGAGGAGAAGCTGGTCCTGACCGAACAGTGGGCCTCTGAGGAGGACCTGGAGAAGCACTCCAAGGGCATCGCCGTGCAGGACCTGAACGAATCGTTGAGCGCACTGCTCGCCGAACCCGTCAAGGTGGAGCGCATCTAGCGCAGCCTTAAACAGCGAAGCGGGACCCCTCCGGAGGGGTCCCGCTTCGCTGTTAAAGACTTAGAGGTCCGGGATCTGGGAGCCGTCCTGGGGGCCCGCCGGCTTGCTGGCGGCGGCTGAAGCCTCTTCCCGCTGGCGTGCCACGTGGGCATGGACTTCCTCCATGTCCAGGGCCTTCACCGCGTCCACCACCTGTTCGAGCTGCTGGGCGTTCAGGGCGCCGGGCTGCGAGAACACCAGCACCTTTTCGCGGAAGGCCATCAGGGTGGGGATGGACGTAATGCCGGCCTCGGCGGCCAGCTGCTGCTCGGCCTCCGTGTCCACCTTCGTGAAGAGGACATCCGGGTGCTTCTCGGAAACAGCCGAGTACGTGGGGCCGAACTGCTTGCAGGGCCCGCACCATTCAGCCCAGAAATCGACCAGGACAATATCGTTGCCCTCAATGGTTGACGCGAACTGTTCACCTGTGATGTCAAGGGTAGCCATGTGTCCACGCTACGCGGGATGGCCGCCAAAGTCGCGGCCCGGAGATCCTTGTTCGCTCCCCGCGTCATCGGGAATAACCCGCAGGCCGTCATATACATGCGGCGCGCGGGCACCTAGTCTGGGGGTCATCAGCCACTGCGCGGCACCCAGGAGGGCTCATGGCCACCGCTGTTTCTGCCAGGTCACTCGTGAAGAGATTCGGCCGGAGGGAAGTGCTGCACGGCGTTGATTTCGAGGTGGAGGCCGGTACCGTCTTCGGCGTGATCGGTCCCAATGGGGCCGGCAAGACCACCACCATGCGCTGCCTGCTGGACATCATCCGGCCCACGGCGGGCGAGGTCCGGGTGCTGGGCACCGATCCCCGCGCGGGCGGGCCGGAGCTGCGCCGCCGGATAGGGTATCTTCCGGGTGAACTGTTCCTGGAGGGCCGGGTGACCGGGCGCAAACTGCTGGCCCACTACCAGGCCATCAGCGGCCCGGTTCCCCGTGGCCGGATCAATGAGCTGGCCGACCGGCTGGGCCTGGACCTGGACCGCCACACCCGGAAGCTGTCCAAGGGCAACAAGCAGAAACTGGGGCTGGTGCAGGCCTTCATGCATGAGCCTGAACTCCTGGTCCTGGATCAGCCCACCGGCGGACTGGACCCCCTGGTCCAGCAGGAGTTCCACGCAATGGTCCGCGAGGCGAAACACCGCGGGCAGACCATCTTCCTCAGCTCGCACGTCCTCAGCGAGGTCCAGCAGACTGCAGACACCGTGGCAATTCTCCGCGACGGACGGATCATCACGGTCGAATCGGTCGAAGGGCTGCGTGAAGGGGCTGTCCGCCGCGTCCGCCTCACCACCCACGGCATTGCAGCGCACGACGCCGTTGCGCTGCTGTCCGGGGTACCCGGCGTCGGGCAGGTGCAGGTGCTGGAGGCGGACGGTGCCGTCACGCTCTCGGCTGTGCTGGAGGGCGCCATCCAGCCGCTGATCAGGATGCTGGGCTCGCTGGAGCTGACCGACCTGGTCCTCGACGAGCCGGACCTGGAGGAAGCAGTGCTTAAGATGTACGCCGTGCCGCGGGAGGATGCCCGATGAATGCCACCTTGCCCCTGTTCCGGCGGGCATTCTTCGACACCTGGCGCTCCACCCTGGGCTGGGCAGCCGGGCTGGCCGCCGCGGCGTTCCTGTACCTTCCGCTGTACCCGTCCATCGGCGGCAGCGCCCAGATGCAGGACATGGTCAACGCCCTGCCGGCCGAGATGACCAAAGCCCTGAACTACGACCAGATCGCCACCGGGCCGGGTTACGCCCAGGCCACCCTGTTCGGGCTGCTGGGGTTCCTGCTGATGACCATCGCGTCGGTGGCGTGGGGTGCCGCGGCCGTTGGCGGGGACGAGGAGTCGGGGCAGCTGGAGCTGACGCTTGCCCATGGCGTCCGGCGGGTCCAGGTGGTCCTGGAACGGGCATTGGCATTGTTCCTGCGGGTGGTGCTGCTGTCCGGGCTGGTCTTCGTCCTGGTGCTGGTGCTGAACGAACCGTCCCAGCTGGGGATCGAACCGGCCAACCTGTTCGGCGCAGCCGTCCTCTTCGCGGGCCTGGCCCTGCTCAGCGGCACGGCCGCCCTCTGCGTCGGTGCCGTCACGGGACGGAAGACATACGGCCTCGCCGCGGGCGCTGCAGTGGCGGTCCTCGGTTACGTGTTCAACGCCGTCGGACGGCAAAGCCCGGACGTGGAGTGGCTGCTGAACCTCAGCCCGTACCACTGGGCGTACGGCAATTCCCCCGTGGTGAACGGCGCGGACTGGGCTGCGGCCGGCTGGCTGTGGGGCCTCTCGGCGGCGCTGGTGGCGCTGGCCGCCGTCGCGCTTGAACAACGCGACGTCGGCGCGTAGGCCGTACGCGCGCGGTTCGAAATTGTGGGGATCAGCCCCTGCCCCAGAGATGCGGGGCCGGTGTGCGGCTCCCCGGCAGCGCGCTGGCCGCACGCCAGTCGTGGATCCAGTCCGGCAGGACCAGGTCAGCCGGGGGTTCGCCGAATTCGCGCAGGATCTCCTCCAGTCCCACCGGCCCGGCCTTGGTGACCAGGCGGGTGGCGATGTAGGCACGCGCGTAAATCTCGCCGTCGGCAACCATGCGCTGCTCAAAGTAGATGGCCTTGGCGTCCAGCCCGATGATGCGTGTCTCGATGGTGTACTGCTGCCACAGCTGCAGCGACTTCCGGAAGCTGATGGTCTCGGCGGCCACCACGGGACCCCAGCCGCGGCGGCGCATATGCCTCCACACCCCGCTGCGGACCATCAGGTCGAACCGGCCCAGGTCCATCAGTGACAGGTACATGCCGTTGTTGACGTGCATGGCGATATCGATGTCCGTCGGCAGCACCCGCAGCTGCAGCGAGGCGCTGTCCCACACGGTGAGCGGCTGCCGGCGGGCGGAGGTGAACAGCAGGAGGAGGGTTCTCAGGAGCAGGTGCATTACCCTATGCTACCCGTGAGTAACATAGGGTGCCGGGACCGGGCCGCACAGGCCCGCTAGGATTTCGTCCATGACCCAACAACGCTACCGGGACCTGGCGGAGTGGCCGCTGATGGCAACCGCACTCCTGTTCCTGGCGGCCTACGCCTGGCAGGTCATCGGGCGGGTCGAAGGCAGCGGGGCGATGTGGCTGGAGGCGGTCATGTGGGCGACCTGGGCATCTTCGCCGTGGACTATGCGGCGAACCTGTGGCTCGCGAAGGACCGGTGGAACTGGTTCATCCGCAACCTGCATGAGCTCCTGATCGTAGCGCTGCCGATCTTCCGGCCGTTGCGCCTGCTGCGGCTGGTGACGCTGTTGTCCGTCCTGCACCGGACCATCGGCGAGACCCTGCGGGGCCGCGTGGTCACGTACGTTGCCGGTTCTGCCGCCCTGCTGATTTTCGTCGGTGCACTCGCGGTCCTGGACGTGGAGCAGTCCGCTCCGGACGCCAAGATCGTCACCTTTGGCGATGCGCTGTGGTGGGGAATCACCACCATCACCACGGTGGGCTACGGGGACATGTATCCGGTCACCCCGATCGGCCGGCTGGTGGCAGCCGCCCTCATGATGAGCGGCATCGCAGTCCTTGGCGTGGTGACCGCCTCCATCGCCTCGTGGCTGGTCCAGCGCGTGGAGGATACCGCCGAGACGGTGGCCGAGGCCGTGGAGGAGCCGGTCCGCATTGAAGTGGCGGAGCTGGTGGCAGAGATTGCCGCGCTCCGGCGGGAGATTGCGGAACTCAAGGAGCACCGCGCGCTCTAGGCGCTTCGGGAGCAAGTAGCGGGCACCCGCTGCTGCGAGTAGCAGCTCGGACAACGCCAAGTACCAGCACCGAAAATTCGGGTATTTCCTACTGGTGCCCGGCCCTGTACGCACTTCCTAGACTCGGGATTCCTAGGACCGAACACGCGCTGGCGGGTCCCCCCGGGTTGGCTTCCCGGGGTGTCCGCCTCCTCTCGGAGCCTCCGTATTTTCTGGGTATGCGGACGCCTCCATCCTGCGCCGCCTGCGGCCCGGTGACACGCCGGAGCCGTTGGAGCGCTGCACCTCGATCCGTCCCGCCTGCCGCTGTTCCTGCGTGCCTGGCCGGACCGACCCCGGATGGGCCACCCATGAACCAGCCATACCTCACCACCCCCGAAGCCGAGAGCAGAAGCTTCGCCACTGACGAACCCCGAACCGACCTCACTGCCGTACGCCCGGCCATCAGCAACAGGTTGTGGGCGGGCATGGCAACAGCCGCCGTGGTTGCGGCCGTCGGCGTCGGAGCCCTGGCAGCGCCGCCCGCCTCCGTGACCCAAAGTACGACGGCGGCCGGCCAGGTTGCCGGCGCGGCCTCACCTGCCGAGGCTGCTGCCCCGGCAGTGGATACGGCCAGCCAGGAGCCTGCTGTTGCCGTCCCGGCAGAGGAAGCCCCGGCGGCTTCAGCACCAGCACCCGTGGAACCTGCACCTGCCGAACCGGCACCACCACCCGCACCGGAACCTGCGCCCGCCCCTGCCGACCAAAACCTCTACACGGTGGTTGCCGGCGACACGGTGGGCAGCATCGCAGCCAGGCATGGCGTGGACACCAATGCCATGCTCGCCGCCAACGGGCTGGGCCCTTACAGCATCATCGTCCCGGGTCAGACGCTCGTGCTGACCGGCCCGCCAGTGGCAGCCCCGGCGGCCGCCGCACCCGCGGCCGTCGCTGTCGCGGCACCGGCTCCTGCACCCGCTCCGGTTGCGGCACCCGCTCCGCCCTGGTTCCCGCAGCACCCGCAGTCCGGACCATCTACGTGGCCGGCGCCGGTGGCCAGGCCATGGTGGATGCCTGCATCGGCCCCATCCACTACACCCCCGGCGATGCGTACTCGCTGTTCATCACAGAGCATGATTTCTGCGGCGGCTGGGCCCGCTTCTCCGGGATCGGGGTCGGCGAGACCGTGAGCATCCCCGGCTACGGCACCTACACGGTGACGGCCAGGGCCAGGTTCCGAACCCGGGCACCACTAACGACGTGCTGAACGTCTTCGGCGGCTTCCCCCGGGCCATCCTGCAGACCTGTATCCCGGGCACCAGCCAGATGCTCCTGATCGCGCTGAACTGACCTTTTCATAAGCTTGTCCGCGGGTCCGAGCCTTCAAAGGCTGGATCCGCGGACAAGGGCAGGTTGCTGCAGCGTTTGGCGCTACACGTGATGCCGCTCTGAAATGTGCTCCACCAGTTCGCCAACCCGCTGTTCGGAGTAATTGCGGGCGATGTCGCCCTGGCTGATGATGCCGACCATCCTGTGGTCGGAGATCACCGGCAGGCGCCGGACCTGGTGCCGTTCCATCATGTCAATGGCTTCGTCCACGTTGGCGTCGGCATCTACCCAGTAGGGCGTTCCGGTTTCCAGTTCGCGGGCCATCATGTCAGCCGGGTTGCGCCCGGCGGCGACGCACTTTAGCACAATGTCGCGATCGGTGATCATGCCCTTCAACCTGCCGTCATCACCGCAGATCGGCAGCGAGCCGCAGTCAAGGTCCATCATCATCCGGGCCGCGTCCACCAGGGTCTGGTTTTCGGTAATACATCGTGCATCCGTGGTCATGAATTCACGTACAGCACTCATTGAATCCTCCTTCATCGATGGATTTATCGACGCAAGGCATCGGGGCACCAGCGCCGATATCGCCAGCCTACGCCGGGCCGGTGCAGGTGTCGATGGCGGATTTTGTCTCTTGACAGCCACTTGGTTGTCCCCCTCGGACGGGCCACTCCCCTCATCGTTTCAGGGGGAGTTGACCGTCATTCGGGGGATTTCGCGGGCACGGAGAAGCCTCCGGAACAGCGACTTAGGCTAGTGGTACGTGAGCACCAGCTTGGGTGCATATGCGGTTTCCCTCGAGTTGAGGTCAAGGCCGTCACTGCTGTTGGCGTCCATCCCTAGCGAAAGCTGTTGGCCGAGCTCGCTGGCTATAGCGCTGGCCGTCAGGGCAATGCTGTAGTTCGTGTTGGTTGTTGTGGGGCCGAGCGTGCCAATGCCGGAACCGAGAGTCGGACGGGCGCTATACGTGATCCCCGTTTCCGTCCAGCTGTCGTCAGCGATGAGCTTGACGTTCTGCGTACCCGTGGACCCACTGCCGGCGCTGCGCAGCTGAAGCGTGGCGCTCTCCAACGTCTTCCCGGCAAGCCCTGTCAGGTCAAACTTGAAGTACGCAACCTCCACGGGGCTGTTGTCGGAGCCCAGCATCGCGCCCGCGCCGAAGTTCGTTGTCGGCGCCCCGCTGGAAACGTAGGTGTCAGCCGTGGCCGTGAGGGTGGTGGTCTGGGATGTGCTGCCACCCGCCGGAGCCGTGGTGAAGGTCCAGGTCTTGGCCGATGCCAGCGCGTTGCCGGCAAGGTCCTTCGCTCCAGTGGAGATCGTCGCGGTGTAAGTCGTGGCGGCTGCCAGATCGGCGGCCGGATTCAGGGTTGCAACGTTGCCCGTGCTATCCAAAACCACACTGGCCGACACCGCATTGGTGCCATTCTTCAACGTGAATGAGGGCGTAACCGTCGATCCATTCATCGCTTCCGAGAACGTCGCGGTCACGTTCGTCGCCACTGCCACGCCGGTCGCACCATCGCCCGGAGTAGTAGCCGTGACGGTCGGAGGAGTCGCATCAGCAGTAAACGTCCAGGTCTTGGCTGATGCTAAAGCATTGCCGGCAAGATCCTTCGCTCCGGTGGAAATTGTCGCAGTGTAGATTGTCCCGGCCGTCAGGTTCCCGGCCGGATCGAGGGTGGCAACTTTGCTTGTGCCGTCCAAAGATACAGCGCCCGGCACCACGGTCGTGCCATTTTTCAATGTGAACGTGGAGGACGTCAACGTTGATGAATCCATCGCTTCCGAAAACGTTCCCGTGACGTTCGCCGTCGCTGCTACACCGGTCGCGCCGTCAGCCGGAGAAGTACTCGTCAGGGTCGGAGCCGTGGTATCACTGCCGCCGCTTCCGCCCGTAGGGTCGTAGTAGTGCCAGTACCGGCTGGTGGAACTCACATCGGCGAGCAGCAATACCCCACTGTTGGCCGTGCCGCGTGCCGAACTGTTGAGGTTCTGCTTGGTCGAGGTTACGTTGTGAACGTACTGGTCCGCGTCCACGATGCGGGGAATCTTCTGCGCGGTTCCAATGCTGCTGATATCGCTCAACGGCGTGGACTTCTCATATATCGCGCCACCGGAACTCGTGCAGACTCCGGCGTTGGTGGTTCCGCTTGGCTTTGGATAAGTGGCAAATGTCCGGATTCTCTCCGAGGCCTCGTCGATCAGAACGATCACCCGGTTCGGGCATTCCGCCACCGTCGCGATCGTGTGCTTGCTCCAGGCTGATGTTGCAGGATCCAGGGCCAGGAGTTGGATGAGCGGCTGGGACGACGATGTAAACGAGGTCTTAATGGCGGCGAAGACTTTATCGGACGAAGAGTCCAGCCATTTAAGGTTCATATGGTCGTCACCGCTGCGTACCCCGTCAACGGCCGCCACCGGATTGGACCAGGTCGTGTTAGCCGCCCCATCGGCGTGGACACTCCAGTACATACCGTCGGTAGCGTCACCAACCTGGCGGCTCCACATCACGCCGACCTTGTTTCCGCCGAAGGCAATGACCGACGAGGTGTCGTCGATGGACACGTTGCTCAGTGACGCAGGATGAGGGAAAGGCGTGCCCCACGTCTTTCCATCCGTGCCAGTGACGTTCATGTAGATCCGGTTGCCCTGCTGCCAGGTGGCCCAGAGCCTGCCAGACGATTGCTCCTTGTCGATGGTCAGGGCCTCGACGCGGTAGTTGTTGATCTGTGAGGAGCCCAGGCGTGTGTACGTCTTCGTGCTCGGGTTGTAGCTGAAACGGTGAAGCGTGGTCGGGTAGTTCGGCTGGGCGGCCACGCCGTCGTTGACGAAGCGGTAGCTCGCCACATAGAGGGTGGTTCCGTCCCAGAGCACGTCGTGATGGGTGCTCGCACGCGTATCCGTAGTCACGTTTTTACTGGTCCATTGGCTGGTGGAGGCGTTGAACTGGAAGATCTCGAAGTCTTGGCTGGCGGTATCCCACAAGTTTCCCCACCAGATCCCGTCGTGGAACCACAAATTGCTTGTCGACCGCTTCGTCCCCGTCGGCGTTCCCGTCCCCGAATGGGAGGGGCCTTCCACTCCGACATCACCGGTCGCCGCCGATGCCGGAAGCGGCACCACCAGGGCAGCAAGGGCGAGCAGCAAGGCTGTCAGGAATCCGTGGAGCCGAAATGTCCTGCGGCCGCCATCGAGGCCGCTCATGGGAAAGGGCGTAGTGTACATCTCGATTGCTCCCCGGAATAGCACAATTATCCTCAAGTTCGTCCAGTGTCTGCCGCTGGAAAGTGGAAAGCAAGCCCTAATCGCGGCTACGTAACCCCCCCTATTTTTTGGCGGCAGGAGCCCCTGGAACAGCCTCCCGGACCCATCCTTCACGCCGCCAGGATTCAAGGGGCGGACCGTCCTGGAACCGTGGCCTGGCAGCAAGGTGTGGCATAGAGTGTGGCTACCATTTTCATTGGGGAAACGATGAAGCCTCATAGCCTGCTGCCGGTCCTCGTCCTGGTGCTTGCTTCCTGCACGGCGCCCGTACCGGCGCGGGATGGTCCCTCCTTGGGACCTGCCAGCGGAACAGTAGCCGCGCCGTCATCCCAGGAAGCCCGGGCACCCCTTCCCTACCGGGCGACGACCGGAACGGGTGCCGAGATCAGCTTCTTGCTCCCCACTTCTGCCGCTGACCCCGCGGTCGCGGCAATCGAGGCGTACCGGGTGAAGGCTGGAGCTGCCCCCGTGTCATATCTTGTGGCGGAGGTGGACAACAGCAACGGGACTGTCCCCGTGAACCTCTACTCGGTCAGCGTCTTCGATGCAGGGGGACACCGGTTCACGTTCTCCAGCGTGGCGGATGCCATCCACAGCTGGGGACCAACGTACAGCTACGATTTCGGCTGGCGAATGGGCGATGGCAGTGCCGTTGACGAGGCTGCGGCCGGCACACTCAAGCGCGAGGCTACCGGGCTGCACAGCGCCAACGTAAACACCACCGTGGATGTGGCCGGGCAAACCCGGGTCGTCCTGGCGTCTTACGACGCCCGGCTGCCTGCCGGGTTCGTTCGAGTGATAGTACAGCCGTTCGGCATGGACGTTGAAGTGGAGGCCGCACCGGCGTCCTGACTCCCGGGGCCCGAGAACAAAAAAAGACCCGCCCGGATCTTGTACAAGATCCGGGCGGGTCCGTTGTGGCAGATGAGGGATTCGAACCCCCGTAGGCGTTGCCAGCTGATTTACAGTCAGCCCCCTTTGGCCGCTCGGGTAATCTGCCGAACTTCTCAAAAGAAGACCCGGGATGCAGTCTTCAGAACGTCCGTTTCCGGGCCGTTCCGCTTCCAGTAACCGCGGGCAAGACAACTTTACAGAACTTCTGCCCAAGAATCGAATCGGGCCACGGCAAGGTCCTCGATCCCCGGAATCACGCGGAAATTCGAGGCAATCACGCCTCGCCCAGGATCCTCCCGGCAAGCTTGGCCTCGAACTTCAAGGCCTGCTCCTCGGTGATCTGGTTCAGCTGGACCGCGCGCTGCAGGTCCGCGTGGACTCCTTCCAGCCGGGAGGACGCATCGGCCACCGGGCTGAAGATGACTGACGCTGCCACGGCGGCCGCTGCTACCGATGTTGCCGCCGTCGCCACCGCCCCGGCCGCGGCTGTAGTTGTTCTGGTGACGTAGGTGGCGGCCTTGCGGTGCATTGGTGTTTCCCTTTCGAACTGCTGTCCAACACGTACAACTTTTTCCGGCACTCCTTGGTTCCCTCCTGACGTCCGCTGAGAGGGAACTGTGAATCGTGCCGCCCGCCTGGCGCCGCATCCGTATTAGGCTTGAATGCAGTGATCCCAAGCCCTGTTTGTGCGCAGGGCCCCCACCCCTAGAAGGAGAGTCATGGCAGGCGAGTCAACGTTCGACGTCGTAAGCAAGGTGGACAAGCAGGAGGTCGCCAACGCCCTCAACCAGTCCCAGAAGGAAATTGCCCAGCGCTACGACTTCAAAGGTGTTGGCGCCGAAATCGACTTCAGCGGCGAAAAGATCCTCATGAAGGCCAACTCGGAAGAACGCGTCAAGGCTGTCTTGGATGTTTTCCAGTCGAAGCTGATCAAGCGCGGCATCTCGCTGAAGTCCCTGGACAGCGGCGAGCCCTACGCCTCCGGCAAGGAATACCGCCTGGAAGCCTCCATCAAGGAAGGCATCGCCCAGGACCTGGCGAAGAAGATCAACAAGCTGATCCGCGACGAAGGCCCCAAGTCGGTCAAGTCCCAGATCCAGGGCGACGAACTCCGCGTCTCCTCCAAGTCCCGTGACGACCTGCAGGCCACCATGGCACTGCTGAAGGACTTTGACGAAGCCGACCTGCAGTTCGTGAACTTCCGCAGCTGACGGCCGTTCGGCGTCGTTCTTCGACGCGCAAAGGATTTGCCGCTACGGAAAGAGGCCGGCGCACCCGGAAGACGGGGTGCGCCGGCCTCTTTGCGTGTCGAGGAGGGATCACCGCGTCACAGCCCGACGGCGGCACCGGGCTACCGCAGCGGGCCGCCGGCCATCCGCTCCAGCCGGGCAATCCGGTCGCGCATGGGCGGGTGCGTCGCGAACATCCTGGTGATCGCGCCGCCCCGGAACGGGTTGGCAATCATCAGGTGGGATGCGTTGACCAGCCGCTGGTCCTGCGGCAGCGGTGCGATGCTGACCCCGCGCTCGATCTTGGCCAGGGCCGAGGCGAGCGCCAGTGGATCGCCGGTCAGCTGCGAGCCGTCCTCGTCGGCGTCGTACTCCCTGGTGCGCGAGATGGCCATCTGGATCAGCGACGCCGCGAACGGTGCCAGCAGTGCCATAGCGATCATGGCCAGCGGGTTGGCGTTGCGACGGTCGCCGCCGCCGAAGAACAGCAGCATCTGGCCCACCGAGGTGATGACACCGGCGACGGCGGCCGCCACCGATGAGGTGAGGATGTCCCGGTTGTAGACGTGCATAAGTTCGTGGCCCAGGACGCCGCGGAGCTCGCGGGCGTCCAGGAGCTGCAGGATCCCCTCTGTGCAGCAGACCGCCGCGTTCTGGGGGTTGCGGCCGGTGGCGAAGGCGTTCGGGTTCATGGTGGGTGAAATGTAGATGCGTGGCATGGGCTGGTTGGCCCGCGCGGAGAGATCCCGGACGATCTGGTACAGCTGCGGGGCCTGCGCTTCGCTGGCGGGGTATGCCTGCATGGACCGGATGGCAATCTTGTCGCTGTTCCAGTAGCCGTAAGCCGTAGTGCCGACACCGACGAGCGCCATGATCCAGATGGGCGCCGAACTGCGCATGCTTGTGCCGATCAGGGCGCCCAGCCCGAGCAGCACGGCCCAGAGCACTCCGAACAGCGCCGCAGTCTTGAGCCCGTTGTGATGCCGATGCACGTCCATTCCCCTTCGATTTTTTGGCCGTTACAGCTAAGAACTGGACGGCCGTCCCTATAGTTCCAGTCTTCTTCTCCGAGGTTAGCCAACCCTTATTGTGAGATATTCATAATAAGTGCTTCAATGGAGCCATGACGGAACACCACGACGGCCACGAGGACTGGGCTGGAGCCCTGCGCGCCCACGGCCGCCGGGTGACCAAGCAGCGGCTTGCCGTCCTGGCCGCCGTCGAACGCCACCCTCACTCCCCTGCCGAAAGCATCCTTGCCGCTGCCCGGGCGGAGCTCCCCGAGCTGACCGCGCAGTCGGTATACGTGGTGCTCGGGGACCTCACGGACCTGCACATGCTCCGGCGTTTCGAACCCCCGCACTCCCCCGCACTGTATGAAACCCGTGTGGGCGACAACCACCACCACGCCATCTGCATCAGCTGCGGCCGCGTGGAGGACGTGGATTGCGCCGTCGGACATGCGCCGTGCCTCACGCCCCACTGGGATGAGAACGCCAAGCCGATGACCATCCAGATCGCAGACGTCATGTACCAGGGCATCTGCCAGGACTGCCAGCAGTCCCAACAGCTTCCTTCCAATCGTCCCTCGCAAGTAACAGAGAAATAGGAGAATAATGACTGTCGTTTCGACAACCCAGTCTGGTGCCCCCGTCACATCCGACGCGCACTCCAAGTCAGTTGGTGCCGATGGTGCCATCATCCTGACTGACCACTACCTGGTGGAAAAGCTCGCCCAGTTCAACCGCGAGCGGGTTCCGGAGCGTGTGGTGCACGCCAAGGGCGGCGGTGCATTCGGCACGTTCAAGACCACCGAGGATGTCTCGAAGTACACCAAGGCCGCGTTCCTGCAGCCGGGCGTCGAGACCGAGATGCTGATCCGCTTCTCCTCCGTTGCCGGCGAGAACGGCTCCCCGGACACCTGGCGCGACCCCCGCGGTTTCGCCGTGAAGTTCTACACCTCCGAGGGCAACTACGACCTCGTGGGCAACAACACCCCGGTGTTCTTCATCCGCGACGGCATCAAGTTCCCGGACTTCATCCACTCCCAGAAGCGCCTGCCCGGCACCCACCTGCGCGACGCCGACATGCAGTGGGACTTCTGGACCCTGTCCCCGAGTCCGCCCACCAGGTCACCTGGCTGATGGGTGACCGCGGCCTGCCCGCCTCATGGCGCGAGATGCAGGGCTACGGCTCGCACACCTACCAGTGGATCAACGCTGAAGGCGAGCGGTTCTGGGTCAAGTACCACTTCCACTCCAACCAGGGCGTGAAGAACATGACGTCCGAGCAGGCCGAAGCACTGGCCGGCTCCGACGCCGACTTCTACATCCGCGACCTGCACGAGAACATCGAAGCCGGCAACCTGCCGTCCTGGGACCTCCACGTCCAGGTCATGCCCTACGAGGACGCCAAGACCTACCGCTTCAACCCGTTCGACCTGACCAAGGTCTGGCCGCACGCCGACTACCCGCTGATCAAGGTGGGCACCATGGAGCTGAACCGGAACCCGGAGAACTACTTCGCGCAGATCGAGCAGGCCACCTTCGCGCCGTCGAACTTCGTGCCGGGCATCGCCGCTTCCCCGGACAAGATGCTGCAGGCCCGCATCTTCTCCTACGCGGACGCACACCGCTACCGCGTGGGCACCAACCACGCCCAGATCCCGGTGAACCAGCCCAAGAGCCAGGTCAACAACTACAGCCAGGACGGCGCCGGTCGCTACCTGTTCAACGCCCCGTCCGTTCCGGTCTACGCCCCGAACACGTTCGGTGGCCCGGCTGCCGTTGAGCCGCAGAACCCGGCAGGCGGCTGGGAGAACGATGGCGAACTGACCCTCGCCGCGCACTCCCTGCACTCCGAGGACAGCGACTTCGTCCAGGCCGGCACCCTGTACCGCGAGGTCTACGACGAAGCCGCAAAGGCCCGCTTCCTCGAGACCATCACCGGTGCCGTGGGCGGCGTCAAGCGCTCCGACATCAAGGAACGCGCCATCCAGTACTGGACCAACGTTGACGCCGAACTCGGCGCCAAGCTGCGCGCCAACCTCGGCGCAGCACCCCTCTCCGACGCTGAGGCAGCCAACAAGATCGGCTGATCCACCGCTCGCTGAGCATTGAAACCACCCCGTCGCGGATGTCCGCGGCGGGGTGGTTTTTTGCGCTGTCCACATAGCCGAAGGGGTCTCTGGCCGCCGGCCTGGGCGCTCCCTGAGGATCGCTCTATGACAACTTTCCAGGGCATACCTGCCGCCGCTTTCGGCTTCTATGCCGAACTGCAGGAGAACAACAACCGGGAGTGGTGGCTGGAGCACAAGGACAGCTACCACTCGCTGGTCCGGGACCCGCTCGCCTCGCTCCTGGCTGAGCTCGAGCCCCGCTTCGGGCCGGGCCGCCTGTTCCGTCCCAACCGGGACATCCGGTTTTCATTGGACAAGTCCCCCTACAAAACAGCCCAGGGCGCATTCGCCTCCGTGCAGGAAGGCGTGGGCGATTACCTCCAGGTCAGCGCGGAGGGCCTGCTGGTGGGCGGCGGCTACCACTCCCACTCTCCCGCCCAGCTGGCGAGGTACCGGAACGCCGTGGACGCGTCAGGCACCGGAGAGTCGCTGCGGCACATAGTGGACGGCGTCGCCGCTGCGGGCTTTGCGGTGGAAGGGGAGAAACTCAAGACGGTGCCCCGGGGCTATGACCGCGACCATCCGCGGGCCGAACTCCTCAAGCACAAATCACTCGCGGCGAGCGTGGACCTCGGCCGGCCCGCCTGGCTGGGTACCCCTGCCGCCGTCGGCGAAATCTCCGGGCTGTGGGACCAGCTGCGCCCCTTGGTTGACTGGGTGGGCCGCCACGCCGCGCCCTAGCAGCCGGTCGCGTTCCGGCTTTTGCCGGACGGGCCCGGGCAGGCCCGGTCAGGCTTCCTGAACTGCGGCCAGGCGTGTTTCGAGGTTGTTGAAGAAGACCGAGAGCATCAGTTCGAACGCCTTGGTGGCCGCCTCCGGTTCATTCATGACCACAAAGTCGAACTGCAGCCCGTAAAAGGTTGAGGTGAAGAGCCGAGCGTCGGTGTCCGCATATTCCTCCGGGATGCCCTGCACCACCAGCCAGTCACGCGTCTTGTGATGGAGCATCCGGAAGTGTTCCTGCGAGGTGCCGCGGGGTTCTGCCGCCACGATGTCCTGGGCAGTGGCCTCGAATTCGAGCCGGGTCAGGTGGCGGTTCCGCTGGGCCATGGTCCACTGCCAGGACTCAAGCAGGAATTCGCGCCAGGCTGCCCGGTCAATGTCGCGGACATCGGTGTTCCGCATCCGGTCCAGGCGGGACTCGATGGACACCACGATGTCATTGATCAGCTGCTCCCGGTTTCCAAAGTGGTAGACCAGCACGTAGGCACTCATGCCCAGCCCTTCCGCGAGGCTCCGGAAGGTCAGCTCCGCCAGGGTCTTGTCCATCAGGTAGTCGAGGATGGCGCCCAGCAGCTCGGCTTTTCGTTCGGTTCGTGTCGGGCGTGCCATAAATCCATCCTACGAGCCGGCGCCGCTCCGGTGCCGGGCATGGAAATGCCCGCCCGGGTCAGGCCCGGGCGGGCATCAGCAGGGCTGTCAGGCCCGCGAGTACTCGTCTTCGCTATCGGAATCGCGCCGGTCCGCATCACTGTCGGCAGCCGCGGTGCCGTTGACAGCGCTGCTGGCCGCGCCGAAGCGTTCGTTGAGGCGCGAGTGGCGCTGGCCGTAGGCAAAGTAGATCGCCAGCCCGATGGCCAGCCAGATGGCGAAGAAGATCCAGGTCTCCACAGCCAGGTTGGTCATCAGGTAGAGGCAGAGCACCGCCGAAACGACCGGCAGGACCTTCCCGAACGGGACGCGGAAGGCGGGCTTCAGGTCCGGCCGCTTCTTGCGCAGCACCAGGATGCCCAGGCTGACCACAACGAAGGCTGAGAGCGTGCCGATGTTGATCATTTCCTCGAGCAGGTCCACATTGGTCAGCCCGGCCACCAAGGCAACCGCGGCGCCGCAGATGATCTGGAGCCGGACCGGCGTCGCACGCTTCTCGCTGGTCTTGGACAGGGCCCGGGCAGGAGGCCGTCGCGGCTCATGGCCAGGACCACGCGGGACAGGCCCATCAGCAGCACCATGATCACGGTGGTCAGGCCCACCAGGGAACCGAACGCGATGATCTTCGCGGCGGAGGTGTCGCCCACGGCTTCGAACGCGGTGGTAAGGGTGGGGTTCTCCGCCTCGGCCAGCTGGGTATAGGACACCATGCCGGTCAGTGCCAGCGACACCAGGATGTAGAGCAGGGTCACCAGGGCCAGTCCGCCGAAGATTCCGCGCGGAAGGGTCTTCTGCGGGTTCTTTACTTCCTCGGCCGAGGTGGCCACCACGTCAAAACCGATGAAGGCAAAGAACACCAGGGCCGCGCCGGCGAAGATTCCCAGGGTGCCGTACTGGGCCGGGGCCGCGCCCGTGAGGAAGCCGAAGAACGACTGCTTCAGGACGTCCGCGGCACCGGTGCCGCCCGTGGGCTCGGCCGCGGGGATGAACGGGGCGTAGTTTTCGAACTTCACGTAGGTGAAGCCCACCACGATCACGAACAGGACGACGCCGATCTTAATGAGCGTGAAGATGTTTCCCACCCGGGCGGACAGCTTGGTGCCCAGCACCAGCAGCACCGTGAAGACGGCAACAATGAGGAACGCGCCCCAGTACAGGTCGACGCCGCCCAGCGAGACGGCCGGCGGGATGTCGGCGCCCATGAGGGCGAACACCTTGCTGAGGTAGATGCCCCAGTATTTGGCGATCACGGCAGCGGCGGTGAAGAGCTCCAGGATCAGGTTCCAGCCGATGATCCAGGCAAGGAGTTCGCCCATGGTGGCGTAGGTGAAAACGTAGGCGGAACCCGCCACGGGGATGGCGGTGGCGAATTCGGCGTAGCACATGATCGCCAGCGCGCAGGTGATGGCGGCGACGGCGAAGGACACGGTGACGGCGGGGCCGGAGAAGTTGGCTGCGGCCTTGGCGCCCACCGAGAAGATACCGGCGCCGACAGCAACGGCGACGCCCATGATCATGAGGTCCCAGGTGCTGAGGGAGCGCTTGAGCTTGCGTCCGGGCTCATCGGCGTCGGCTATCGACTGCTCGATGGATTTGGTCCGGAGAAGGTTCATAGGGGATCACAATCCTGATTTCGGATGGAAACAGACTTATCCACGATAGTGTCCATCCACTGGACGGTCCCAATTGTTCCGAATGGTGAGACGCCGGTTTTACCGAACTTTATTCCGGGAAAGCACTGGGGCCCTTCGGATGAAGAGCCCCAAGTGCTTTTGAACCGAACCGCTCAGGTGGGCCAGTCCATCAGCGTGGACCGGATCAGGAAGCGTTTGCCCTCGGGCGCCTCCACCGAGAAGCCGCTCCCCCTGCCGTTGACCACGTCCACGGTCAGGTGGGTGTGGCTCCAGTAGTTGAACTGCTCCCGGGACATCCAGAACTCCAGCGGCTGCGGCTCCAGCCCGGCGGACAGGTCGAACAGCCCGAGCAGGACGTCGGAGTCGCCGGTCAGGAAGTCGCCCGCGGGATAGCACATGGGCGAGGATCCGTCGCAGCATCCGCCGGACTGGTGGAACATGAGCGGCCCGTGCCGGAGCCACAGCGAGCGGAGCAGGTCCGCGGCCTCCGGCGTGAGCGCCACCCGGGAGAAGTCCTCCCCGGGCAGCGTCACGGCGGCGTGGAGCCGGTCCGGTGCCATCAGAACCTCAGGACCACGCGGCCGTCGATCTTGGCGTGCTTCATCTCGTCGAACACCGCGTTGACCTCGGAAAGCTCCCGGACTGAAACCGTGGGATGGATCTTGCCCTGGGCGTAGAAGTCCAGAGCCTCCTCCAGGTCCTGCCGCGTGCCCACTATGGAGCCGCGCACGGTGAGTCCCTTGAGCACAATCTCGAAGATCGGTGCCGGAAAGTCTCCCGGCGGCAGGCCGTTGAACACGATGGTTCCGCCGCGGCGGGCCATGCCGATGGCCTGGCCGAACGCCGACGGGTGCACCGCAGTGACCAGGACTCCATGGCAACCTCCGGTTTCGCGCTGGATCACTTCAACCGGATCCTCGTGCAGGGCGTTGACGGCCAGTTCGGCACCGTGGGCCTTGGCGAGGGCCAGCTTGTCGTCGGCGATGTCGACGGCGGCCACCCGCAGTCCCATCGCCACGGCGTACTGGACCGCAATGTGGCCCAGGCCGCCGATGCCCGAGATGGTCACCCACTGGCCCGGTTTGGCTTCGGTCATTTTCAGGCCCTTGTAGACCGTGACACCGGCGCAGAGCACCGGCGCCACCTCGACGGGGTCGGATCCCGCCGGTATGCGGGCGGCAAAGCGCGAGTCCACCAGCATGTACTCGCCGAAGGAGCCGTCCACGCTGTAGCCGCCGTTCTTCTGCGCCTCGCACAGGGTTTCCCAGCCGGTACGGCAGTACTGGCAGTCGCCGCAGGCGGACCACAGCCAGGCGTTGCCCACCAGGTCGCCCACGGCGAGGTCGGTGACGCCCTCGCCGAGGGCCACGACTTCGCCCACGCCCTCGTGGCCGGGAACGAAGGGCGGCGCGGGCTTGACCGGCCAGTCCCCCTCGGCCGCGTGGAGGTCCGTGTGGCAGACGCCGGTGGTGAGCACCTTGACCAGGGCTTCTCCCGGGCCGGGGGTGGGTACAGCGATGTCCTGGACCTGGAGGTCCTTGCCGAATTCGTTTACTACTGCTGCCTGCATTGTCGTCGTCATTGGCGAAATCCTTGCGTCGTTGTAGCGGAAGTGGTGTCTAGAAGAAGCCGAGCTTGTTCTCGTTGTAGCTGACCAGCAGGTTCTTGGTCTGCTGGTAGTGGTCCAGCATCATGGCGTGGTTTTCGCGTCCGATGCCCGAGGACTTGTAGCCGCCGAACGCGGCGCCCGCCGGGTAGGCGTGGTAGTTGTTGACCCAGACGCGGCCGGCCTGGATTTCGCGGCCCGCCCGGTAGGCAATGTTGCCGTTGCGGGACCAGACGCCGGCGCCGAGTCCGTAGAGGGTGTCGTTGGCGATGCCCATGGCGTCGTTGTAGTCGCTGAACTTCGTCACCGAGACAACGGGCCCGAAGATTTCCTCCTGGAAGATCCGCATCCGGTTGTGGCCCTCGAACACGGTGGGCTGGACGTAGTAGCCGCCGGCCAGGTCACCGGGCAGTTCGGCACGCCCGCCGCCGGTGAGCACTTTGGCGCCCTCCTGCTTTCCGATGTCGATGTAGGAGAGGATCTTCTCCAGCTGGTCATTGGAGGCCTGGGCGCCCACCTGCGTGTCCGTGTCCAGCGGGTTGCCCTGCACCATCTTCTCCACCCGGGCCACGGCGTCGGCCATGAAGGAGTCGTAGATGTCCTCCTGGACCAGGGCACGGGACGGGCAGGTGCACACCTCGCCCTGGTTGAAGGCAAACAGCGCGAAGCCTTCCTGGGCCTTGTCGTAGAAGGCGTCGTTGTCCTGTGCGACGTCATTGAAGAAGATGTTGGGGCTCTTGCCGCCGAGTTCGAGCGTGACGGGGATCAGGTTCTGGCTGGCGTACTGGCTGATCAGCCGGCCCGTGGTGGTTTCGCCGGTGAAGGCGATCTTGCGGATGCGGGGGCTGGAGGCCAGCGGCTTGCCGGCCTCGACGCCGAAGCCGTTGACCACGTTGACCACGCCGGCAGGCAGCAGGTCGCCGATGAGTTCCATCAGCACCAGGATGGACGACGGCGTCTGCTCGGCGGGCTTGAGCACGACGGCGTTGCCGGCCGCAAGTGCCGGGGCCAGCTTCCAGACGGCCATCAGGATGGGGAAGTTCCAGGGGATGATCTGGCCGACGACGCCGAGCGGCTCGTGGAAGTGGTAGGCGGTGGTGTCGTCGTCGAGCTGGGAAAGCGTGCCCTCCTGGGCGCGGACGGCGGACGCGAAGTAGCGGAAGTGGTCGGCGGCGAGCGGAAGATCGGCGTTGAGGGTCTCGCGGACGGGTTTGCCGTTGTCCCACGTTTCGGCGACGGCGAGCATCTCCAGGTTCTCGTCGATCCGGTCCGCGATCTTGTTCAGGATCGCGGCGCGCTCCGCCACGGAGGTCCTGCCCCAGGACGGGGCCGCCTTGTGGGCCGCATCGAGGGCGAGGTCGATGTCCTCGGAGGTACCGCGGGCCACTTCACAGAAGGCCTTTCCCGTCACCGGGGTGATGTTCTCGAAGTACTGGCCCTTGACAGGGGCAACCCACTCGCCGCCAATCCAGTTCTCGTAGCGGTCCTTGAAGGTGACCTTCGATCCCTCGGTTCCGGGCTGTGCGTAAACGGTCATTGTGCTAGCTCCTTTGCTGTGCAGAAGGCGGCCCGGTTCGGGCGCTTGCCGTTGGTGCCAGCGTAGGAGTGTGCAGGTTGCAGTCAGGTTGCAGCGGGCGTGATGCAGCTCACCCGGCGGTGAAGCAGTGCCGCCGTCAGTCGCGCGCCTTGGGCGGACCGCTTGATTCCCGCGGAATGAGTGTGGGCATCGACTTCCTGACCCGGGGCTCCTGCCCGGGTCGATGATCAGGTCGATAGCCGTTCGTGCAATCTGGTCCAGGTGGACGTGGACGGACGTCAGGGGGGTGGGAAGCCGGGAAGCCAGCGGGGTGTCGTTGTAACCCACGAGAGCCAGGTCCTCCCCGATCCGCACATTCCTGCGATGGGCGGAGGCCATGATTCCCATGGCGATGTTGTCGTTTGCGGCGAACACGGCCGAGGGCCGGGAATCCGGGCCCAGGAGGGATTCCCCTGCAGAAAACCCGTCCTCGATACCGTAACCGGCAGCGATGAGCCATCCATCCCGGGGGGTGATTCCTGCTTCGCCCAGGGCTTTCCGTGCACCTGCGAGGCGGGCGGTGCCGGTGGAGGTGAAGGACGGGCCCGTAACGACGGCGATGTCCCGGTGCCCGAGGTCGATGAGGTGGCGGACCGCGAGGTAGCCGCCCACTTCGTCATCTCCGAGCGCGGAGGGGCTGACGCCGTCGGTGCGGAGGACCAGCGCATGGACAACGTTGCGCTCCCGAAGGAGGCGTGGAAGCTCGTCATCCAACCGGGCGGTGGCGAGGATCAGTCCGTCCACGTTCCGGTCGAGCAGCGTCTCGGCTGCCCGCCGTTCGTCGCCGGGGTCGTCGCCGCTGGTGGCCACCATCGCGAAATAGCCCCGGGAGGAGGCTGCCCGCTCCAGTTCCTCGAACATGAGCGCCATGACTGTGTCGCTCAGACGGGGAACGAGCACACCCAGGGTCCGCGTTTCACCGCGCCGGAGGCTGGAGGCAAATGAGTTCCTCCGGTAGCCGAGTTCCTCGGCGACCTTCCGGACGTGTGCTGCTGCAGCGGACCGGGACGCCGACCGTTCATCCAACGCCCGACTGGCCGTAGAGATGCTGACACCACTGGCGGCGGCGACATCCTTCAGCGTGACGATCGCACCGGGGGCGGCCCGTTCCATGGCAGTTCTCCTCTTCAGCGGGGGCGTAAGAAACACTCTATTCCTCCTTTTTGCAAACGTTCCCTTGACAGTGACGTGCGACACGATGCAATATTGAAAACGTTCCCGCAAACGTTCCCATCCTCGTGGGACTACCGACCATCAACGAAGACAAGAGGTAGCTGTAATGACACTCGATCTCCGCGGACTCAGCCCCGCACCTGTCACCCCGTTCACCGAAGATGGCGCTGTCGACTTCGCTGCGATTCAGCGCCTGGGTTCGTGGCTCGGATCGATTGACGGCGTGAAGAGCCTCGTCGTCCTGGGCCACGCCGGTGAAGGCACGTTCCTTACCGAAGAGGAGCAGCTGGACGTTATCCGGGCGTTCGTGGCGTCGACTGACGGCCGGGTGCCGGTCGTCGCGGGCATCACGAAGGAGGGCAACAAGACCGCGGCCCTCGAGGCGAAGAAGGCCGTCGAAGCCGGCGCGTCCGCCGGTCTCGTCTACCCCTCGCACGGCTGGCTGCGCTTCGGTACCAGGACGGAGCGCCCCAGTCGCGCTACAAGGAAATTTATGAAGAGTCCGGCCTGCCGCTGATCCTGTTCCAGTACCCCGACAACACCAAGGCGAGCTACAACCTCGACACACAACTGGAGATCGCCGGCCAGGAGGGCGTCTTTGCCACAAAGAACGGCGTCCGGAACATGCGCCGGTGGTACACCGAGATCCCCGCCCTGCGCGCCGCACACCCCGAACTGCAAATCCTGTCCTGCCACGACGAGTACCTGCTGCCGACAATGTTCGACGTCGACGGCCTGCTCGTCGGCTACGGCAACATTGCCCCCGAACTCCTCGTCGAACTGATCGAGGCCGGCAAGGCACAGGACTACAAGCGTGCCCACGCCATTCATGAGCGGCTGCTCCCGGTGACCAAGAACGTTTACCACCGCGGGTCCCACATGGAAGGCACCGTCGCCTTGAAGTGGGGCCTCGTGAACCGCGGCATCCTGGACCACGCCACAGTGCGCACCCCGCTCCTGCCCCTGCCTGAGGGCGCCGATATCGAAATTGCGGAAGCATTCGCCGCCGCAAACCTCGGCAAGGTCACCGTCAGCGCCTGACCACACCCTTTACGGGTCCTCACGGGTGGCGGACCATTGGCCCGCCACCCGTGCCCCAGCTTTCCACTCTCCATCCCGGTCAAGGACGACCCCCAGCAATGTCGCTGTATAAGGAGGACTCGCCGATGCGCGAGCAGCAGAATAAGACCATCACCCATCCCGCAACCAGGGAAGAACAGATGGCAGCCCCGCAAGGAACCAGGCCCCCGAAACAACCAGAACGCACCGCACCTTCCTGCAGTACCTGGCCCTCATGGGCCCTGCCTTCGTAGTGGGCGCCTGGCAGTTCGGACCGGGTAACCTCACCACCGCCGTACAGGCCGGCAGCCGCTTCGACTACAGCCTGGTCTGGGTCATCGCGGTCTCAACGGTCCTGATGATCTTCTTCACCGACATGAGCGTCCGGCTCGGCATCACAACCCCCACCTCCCTGATCACGTCCATCAAGGAACACCTCGGCAAATGGGTGGGCGTCCTCGCCGGCTTCGGCGTCTTCGGGATCACCCTCATGTTCTCCGTCGGCAACGCCGTCGGGTCCGGCCTTGGCCTGTCGCTGATCTTCGGCGGCTCCCCGGTCCTGTGGACTGTCGTCTGCACCGCAGCCGTCGGCTTCGTCCTGGCCTTCAGGAACGTCTACGGCATCGTCGAAAAAGCACTCCTCGCCATCGTCGTCCTCATGGGCATCGCCTTCATCGCCAGCACCGTCGTCGCCCAGCCCGACTGGTACCGGGCCATGGAAGGCATGGCTCCACAACTGCCCGCCGGCAGCGAAATCCTGATTGTGGCGCTCGTGGGCACCAACTTCTCCATCAACGCCGCGTTCTACACCTCCTACGGCATCAAGGAACACCGCCGCACCCGCGCCGACTACCGCGACATCACCCTCGTGGACACCATCCCCGGCATCGTTGCACCCGGCATCATGACCGCCCTGGTCATCATGGTGGCCGCCGCCGTGCTCGGAAAAACCGGTGCCGAAGCCGGAACCATCAACGCCCTCGCCTCCATCTTCACCCCGCTGGCCGGTCCCGTCGGAGCCATGCTCTTCGCCCTGGGCCTTTCCGGCGCAGCCTTCTCATCCATGATCGCCAACGCAACCGCCGGCGGAACGATGCTCTCGGACGCCATGGGCCGCGGCGCCAAAGCCGGATCACCCGCCGCGCGCATCGTCACCGGCATCATCCTGGCTTTCGGACTGATCATCACGTTGTCGTTCCAGTCCTCTCCCGTGGGACTGATCGTCATCGCCCAGTCCCTGACAGTCCTCATCGCACCCCTGCTCGGCGTCCTGATCGTCGTCATGGCCAACAAGACCGCGGTCATGGGAGACCTTCGCAACAAGTGGTGGCAGAACCTCTTCGGAGCCATCGGCCTCATCGCCATCATCGCCTCCTCCATCCGACTCATCACCACCCTTATCGGCTGAGGCTCAACAGCATAAGACGAGCAGTGCCCCCGCCTGGAAGGCGGGGGCACTGCCCTTTCCCTGCTCAGGCGCGGAGTTCGGCTTCCAGCCTCTCCAGGTCCGCGACGACGGCGGCCCGCTTGGGTGAGCGGGCGGGAAGGAGGCGGAGCGCGGCACGGCGGACGCCGACGTCGTCCCTCGCCTCGGGAAGGTCCGCGTACTTCAGGAGGGACTCGGCGCTGCCGTCGGTAAGGACCGCTTCCCGCAGCAGCGACGAGACCCGGTTCCGGAGCTCGATGATGCCGGGCGCCTCCGACCGCGGAAGGACGGCGCCGCGATAGATCTCCAGCGCGATGCGGTGGGCGCCGCGCTGGAGGCAGCTCAACACCTGGCCGCTGTCCGGCACCAGATCCAGCGGAAGGCGGTAGGGCCGGGAACCGGGGACGGCATCCGGATGGAGCTGCTGGAGGACCTTGCGCAGGCGGACCATCTCGGCGCGGAGCGTAATGGTGGAGCCGTCACCCGGATAGAGCAGGGCGCTCAGTTCCTCCGCGGAGAGCCCGTCCGGGTGGGTGCTGAGCAACGCAAGAATCTCGCTGTGCCGGGCGGACAGCACCACCGTCCTGCCCTCGAGGCTGAGCAGCGCCTGGTCGCGGCCCAGCAGCTGCAGGCTGTTCCTGTACAGGCTGCCTTCCTTGCCTCCCGCCCGCGGTGCGCGGGACGCGGAAGCTGCAGTGCGCCGTCGTGCCGGCCTGCTCGCAAGATCCGCGGCAAGCTGCAGCCGCTCGACGCGCAACTGCGCCTGGGCGGCGGCAACCGTTGCCTCCACGAGGGACAGGGTGTGCGGCGCCACGGCCGTGTCTGTCCCGGTGATATCCACGACGCCCAGCACGGCGCCGGAATCCGGATCGTGGAAGGGGACGGCGGTGCAGCTCCACGGGTGGACCGCCCGCTGGTAGTGCTCGGCCCCGGCGATCTGGATCCCCCGGCCCAGCGCAAGCGCGGTACCCGGTGCGCTGGTGCCCACCGTGGCCTCGGACCAGTCGGCGCCGGCCACGAACATCATCCCCTCGGCGCGGCGCTGCAGGACAGGGTCGCCCTCCACCCAGAGCAGCCGGCCCACCTCGTCACCCACCGCCACCAGCAGGCCGCTGTCATGGCTGGGCTGGACGAGGAGTTTGTTGATCACCGGCATGATGGCCGCCAGCGGGTGCTGGTTCCGGTAGTCCTCCAGCTCCTCGCGGTCCATCGCCAGCGGGGCCGCAGGATTGTCCGGGTTCGCCTTGAAGCCAGCGGACCGCTGCCAGGACTCACGGATCAGGCTGCGCAGGCCGGCCGGATCCTGGAGGGCGCCGCCGTCGAGCTGTTCATGGGCGGCCAAAGCGCTGAGCTGCAGCGGGCCGGGCTGAATCAGGTTCTTCATCGAACTCCTGTACTGCCTGCAGGCGCGGCGTCACGGTGCCGGCCAAGGGGTGGTCGCAATTCTAACCCCGCGGCCCCTCCCCGGGTCAGGAGTTAGGCGCGGGAGATGCGGATCATCTCCTCGCGCGGGACCACCTTGATCCGTTCGCGGACCACATGGTCGAGGCCCTCCGGCCCGGTCCATGCGGCACCCAGTCCGGCCTCGTGGGCATCAAGCTTGTTCCAGCCCTCCCACGTGGTGTACTCGATGCCGCGCTCTTCGAGCAGATCGATGATGGCCTGCGGGTCCGGGTTTTCGGCCGGCGGAAGACTGAGCCGGTCCTCCAGGAGGAAACCGATGGTCTCCAGGGCGTCGCCCTTGGTGTGGCCGATAAGGCCCACCGGCCCGCGTTTGATCCAGCCGGTGGCGTAGATGCCCGGAACCGGGTTGCCGTCCCGTCCAGGACGCGGCCGCCTTCGTTGGGGATGACGCCGCGTTTGGCGTCGTACTCCAGCTCGTCCAGGGCCGAACCGTGGTAGCCGATGGCCCGGTAGACGGCCTGGACCGGGTATTCGATGTACTCGCCGGTGCCCTTGGCATTGCCCGTGCCGTCAAGCTGCATCCGCTCGAACTTGATGCCGCCCACCTTGCCCGTGCCGTCGTCGAGCACCTCCACCGGGCTGTGCAGGAAGTGCAGGTGAAGGCGCCGGGAGGACGGATTCTCGGACTCCGCGTGCTCTTCCACCAGCCAGTTGGTGAGGGTGTTCACCATGGTCTTGATCTGGTTGTTGCTGCGGATGGCTTCGTCGGAGGCGTCGTCGAATTCGAAATCCTCCGGGTAGAGCACAATGTCCACGTCGTTCATGTGGCTGAGCTCGCGCAGTTCCAGCGGGGTGAACTTGACCTGGGCGGGGCCGCGGCGGCCGAACACGTGGACGTCGGTGACCGGAGAGGACTTCAGCCCCCGGTAGACGTTGTCCGGGATCTCGGTGCTGAGCAGTTCCTCCGGATGCTTGACCAGCATGCGGGCCACGTCCAGGGCCACGTTCCCGTTGCCGATCACGGCGATCTCCCGGGCGTCCAGCGGCCATTCGCGGGGAACGTCCGGGTGCCCGTCGTACCAGGAGACGAAGTCCGCGCCGCCGAAGGAGCCCTGCAGTTCAATCCCCGGGATGTTCAGGTCCGCGTCCTTGACCGCGCCGGTGGAGAAGATTACGGCGTCATCGAAGGCCCGGAAATCGTGCAGGGTGAGGTCCCGGCCGTACGTGACGTTGCCCAGGAAGCGGATGTCGCCGCGGTCCAGGACCTTGTGCAGGGCGTTGACGATGCCTTTAATCCGGGGATGGTCCGGGGCGACGCCGTACCGGATCAGGCCGTAGGGTGCCGGGTAGGCCTCGAAAAGGTCGATGCTCACCTCGAAGTCGCCGTCCTTGACCCCGCTGGACTTGGTGAGGATGTCCGCAGCGTAGACTCCTGCCGGCCCTGCGCCCACAATGGCGACGCGGAGTGGACGGGTGGAAGCTGATTCGCTGGAGTTGGACACCTGGAGCCCTTCTGAACTGGTCCGTCACTGCACAATGGGGATGCGCCGGTTGAAGTAGCGCACAGTCCCCTATTCTAGGCCTCAGCCGCTCTTCGCCAGCGGGACCACGTTGCCTTCGCGGTAAAGCAGCGCCCGCAGCTCCGCCTCCGCGGAGTCCGTCCGCTTGGGATCAATGGTTTCGCCGTCGTTGTAGTGGTCCACCACACGCGGGTCCACATAGCTCTTCCGGGCGATCGACGGCGTGTTCCCCAGTACCTCGGCAGCGTCCATCATGGCGCGGCTGACGGCCCGCTTCCGTTTGGCCACGGTGCGTTGGGGGCCGGTGCGGGCCAGGCTCACGGCTGCCGCCACCGTACCGCGCAGGGTCCGGAAGTCCTTGGCCGTGAAGTCCGATCCCGTCCGCTCCTTCACGTACGCGTTGATCTCGGCGCTCGTCACCGGATGCCAGGTCCGGCCGTTCTTGTAGGCCAGGAGCCGGGCATTGGGTCCCCGGCGCTTGAGCAGCCGCAGCAGGACGGCGAGGTCGGGGTCCCGGATTTCCGATTCCCAGTCCTTGCCGCTCTTAGCGGGGAACCGGAGCAGGATCTTGTCCTTCCGCACCTGGACGTGGGCGCACAAAAGGGTCGCCAGGCCGCGGCTGCCGTTTTCGTTCGTGTACCGCTCGGACCCCACGCGCAACGAGCCGCTGTCCAGCATCCGGAACGCCCCGGCGAGGACGCGGTCAGGAGTGAATCCTTCACTGCGCAGGTCCATGGTCACCCGCCGGCGTGCGGCCGGCAGGGACTCCGCCAGCTGCAGGGACCGGTCAAACTTCAGCCGGTCTTTCCGCGCACGCCACTCCGGATGGTAGATGTACTGGCGCCTGCCCACGGCGTCCACCCCGGTGGCCTGGATGTGCCCGTTCTCGAACGGGGCAATCGCAGACGTCGGTCCAGGCCGGGGGTATTCCGATACTCTCCAGCCGTTCCCGGACCGGGCCCGGCGGAACGGTGGACCCGTGCAGGTCCCGGTAGCTGAAGCCTTTTCCTGCCGGGATCCGCCGGTACCCGCGGCCCGAGGCGTTGCTGCGCCGGAGCCTCATGGGGCGGCCTCCGGCAGTTCGGCACAAGTCATGAAAGCAAGCCTACTGACTATTTTGGCTTTTCCGGGCCGGGCGCTTGGAATACCTTGCCGGAGGCTGATGTTATGGGTGTCGTGCCAATCCCCGATGGAGTCCCGTCCACAAGCCTTCCGGCCCCCGCCGCCACAGCCCCGGCCCGGCCGTCCTCGGCGGGCCCGGGAGGGCGCGACCGCCCGGGAGCACCAAAGGCAGTGGATAAGGACACGACGGCGGGAATCCTCTTCGGCATCGGCGCCTACGGCCTGTGGGGGCTGCTCCCCCTGTACTTCTTCGTGCTCCAGCCGGCCGGCGCCGTCGAAATCGTTGCCAACCGGGTGGTGTGGTCCCTGCTGTTCTGCGCCCTGCTGATCACCGTGACGCGGGCGTGGCCGGCCCTGGTGGCGGCCTTCCGGAACCGTGCAGTGTTCGGCAGCCTCGCCGTCGCGGCCCTCCTGATCGCCGTGAACTGGCTGACCTACACCTACGGCGTGACCACCAACCAGGCCGTGGAAACCTCGCTGGGGTACTTCATCAACCCGCTCGTCTCGGTCCTCCTCGGCGTGCTGGTCCTCAAGGAGAGGCTGCGCCCGCTGCAGTGGGCCGCCGTCGGCATCGGTTTCGTGGCGGTGGGCGTGCTCACCTACTCCTACGGCAAGCTGCCGTGGATTGCGCTGACGCTGGCCTTCAGCTTCGGCCTCTACGGCTTCGTGAAGAACCGTGTGGGCTCCAGGGTGGACGCTGTCACCAGCCTCAGCGTGGAAACCATGGTGCTGGCTCCTTTCGCGGCGGCCACGATGGTTTACCTCGGCGTGGCCGGGGCCGCCACCCTCACAACCGAGGGCCCCGGCCATTTCTGGCTGCTGCTGGCCTCCGGCGTGATCACCGCCGTTCCGCTGCTCTTCTTCGGCGCCTCCGCCCGCCGGCTGCCGATGACCACCATCGGCCTGCTGCAATATTTCGCCCCCGTGCTGCAGTTCTTGGTGGCACTGCTCGTGTTCCGCGAGGCCATGACCGTGGAAAGCTGGATCGGTTTCGGTGTGGTGTGGCTGGCCCTCCTGGTGCTGACGGTGGACATGCTGCGCAACGCCCGCAGGAATTCCGCGGCCCGCAAGGCAGCCCTCCGCACCGCCGCGTAGGCCCATCGTTTAACCGAGGAAGGCGGGCCCGGTTCGCAAGAACTGGGCCCGCCTTCCCGGCGTTGCCGGAGGAGTCGTTCCGGTTAAGCGTTCGCCTTGATGGCGGCGGCCAGGACGTCCAGGCCGTCGTTCAGGAGCTCGTCGGTGATGACCAGCGGCGGGAGCAGCCGGATGACGTTGCCGTAGGTGCCGCAGGTGAGGATGATGACGCCTTCCTTCAGGCAGGCGGCGGCAACAGCCTTGGTCAGCTCCGGGTTCGGTTCCTTCGAGCCGGCCTGGACCAGTTCGATGGCCAGCATGGCGCCGCGACCGCGGACGTCGCCGATCACGGCTGTTCCGGCGTCGGCGAGTTCAGCCTGCAGCTCGCGGAGGCGGCCGGTGGCGAGGGCTTCGATGTGGCGGGCGCGGCCGGCCAGGTCGTATTCCTCCATGGAACCGATGGATGCCAGCGCTGCGGCACAGGCCACCGGGTTGCCGCCGTAGGTGCCGCCCAGGCCGCCGGGGTGGACGGCGTCGAGCAGGTCGGCGCGGCCGGTGATGGCGGACAGCGGCATGCCGCCGGCGATGCCCTTGGCCATGGTCATGATGTCCGGGACGATGCCCTCGTGGTTGACGGCGAACCATTCGCCGGTGCGGCAGAATCCGGACTGGACCTCGTCAGCGATGAAGACGATGCCCTTTTCCTTGGCCCAGGCGGCCAGCGCCGGCAGGAAGCCTTCGGCCGGGACGATGAAGCCGCCTTCACCCTGGATGGGCTCGATGATGATCGCGGCAACCTGGTCCCCGCCGATCTGCTTCTCGATCATGGTGATGGCGCGCTTGGCTGCCTCGGCACCCGTGATGGCGGGGTTTTCCTCGCGGTACGGGTAGCTCATGGGCATGCGGTAGACCTCGGGCGCGAACGGGCCGAAGTTGGTCTTGTACGGCATGGCCTTGGCGGTCAGCGCCATGGTGAGGTTGGTGCGGCCGTGGTAGGCGTGGTCGAAGGCCACGACGGCGTCGCGCCCGGTGGCGAGGCGTGCCACCTTGATGGCGTTCTCCACGGCTTCGGCACCGGAGTTGAAGAGCACGGTGCGCTTTTCGTGGTCGCCTGGGTAAGCCGGTTCAGCTGCTCGGCGACGGCCACGTAGCCCTCGTAGGGGGTCACCATGAAGCAGGTGTGGGTGAAGTGTTCCACGGCTTCCTTGACGGCACCGACGACGGCGGGATCGGACGCGCCCACGCTGGTGACCGCGATGCCCGAGCCGAGGTCAATGAAGGAGTTGCCGTCCACGTCGTGGATGATGCCGCCGTCCGCGTCCGCCACGTAGACGGGCACGCTGGAGGCGACGCCCGCTGCGACGACGGACTTGCGGCGTTCGGTCAGGGCTGCGGACTTGGGTCCGGGGAAGTCAGCCTGGACGCGGCGCTTCTGCTCCAGCCGGTAGGTGATTTCTGATGCTGTTGCGGTCATTGGAGTTCTTTCTTTACTGGTGGTTGAGCTTGTCGAAACCCCGGGGCTGCGACAAGCTCAACCAACGGGAATGTGGCTAGGCGTCGAGAGCACTCATGACGTGCTTGATGCGGGTGTAGTCCTCCACGCCGTACATGGAGAGGTCCTTGCCGTAGCCGGACTGCTTGAAGCCGCCGTGGGGCATTTCGGCGGTGAGGAGGATGTGCGTGTTGATCCAGACGGCGCCGAAGTCCAGGTCGCGGCTGAGGCGCATGGCGGTGCCGTGGTTGCTGGTCCAGACGCTGGAGGCCAGGGCGTATTCCACGTCGTTGGCCAGTTCAACGGCTTCTTCCTCGGTGCTGAACTTCTGCACGGTGATGACGGGGCCGAAGGTCTCCTTCTGGACCACGTCGTCGGTCTGCTTCGCACCGGTGATGATGGTGGGCTCGAAGAAGTAGCCCTTCTCCCCGCCCGGTGGCCGCCGGTTTCGATCCGGCAGTTGGCCGGAAGGTTTTCCACCACGGACGTCACGGCGTTGAAGTGGTTGACGTTGTTCAGCGGGCCGAAGTAGTTGTCCTCGTCGTTCTGCGAACCGGTGTGCAGGGTCCGGGTGTGCTCCACCATGGCGGCCACGACGTCGTCGTGCACCGAGTCCTCCACCAGCACGCGGGTGATGGCGGTGCAGTCCTGGCCGGCATTGAAGAAGGCGAACTCGGCGATTGCCGCGGCGCTCTTCTTGATGTCGGCGTCCTTGAAGACGATTGCGGGAGCCTTGCCGCCCAGTTCCAGGTGGGCGCGCTTGAGGCCCTTTGCGGCACCGGATGCCACGGCGATGCCGGCCCGGACGGAACCGGTGATGGAGACCAGGCCGGGGACCTTGTGCTCCACCATCATGGCGCCGGTTTCACCAGTGCCCAGGATGACGTTCAGGACGCCGGCGGGGAAGATGTCCTTGGCGAGGCGGGCCAGGACGAGGGTGGACTCCGGGGTGGTGTCCGACGGCTTGAGGACAACGGTGTTGCCGGCGGCGAGCGCGGGCCCGATCTTCCAGATGGCCATCAGGAACGGGTAGTTCCACGGTGCCACCTGCGCCACCACGCCGATGGGCTCGCGGCGGACGTAGGAGGTGTGGCCCTCGAAGTACTCGCCGGCGGACTTGCCCTCAAGGATGCGGGCAGCCCCGGCGAAGAAGCGAAGCTGGTCGGCGCCGGCCGCCACTTCCTCGGAGGCGATCAGGGAGCGCACCTGGCCGGTGTTGCGGTGCTGGGCTTCAACCAGTTCATCGCTGTTGGCCTCCACGGCGTCGGCGAGCTTGAGCAGCATGAGCTGGCGCTGGCCCGGGGTGACGTGCTTCCAGGTCTTGAAGGCATTCTGTGCCGCGGTCATGGCGGCATCCACGTCGGCCTGCACCGAGATGGGTGATTGCGCCACCACTTCCCCGTTGGTGGGGTTGATGATGTCCAGCCGGCCGGTGCCGGCAGGCGTGACGAACTCCCCGTTGATGAAGTTCTGCAAGGTTTGGACCACGGTGTGCAACCTCTTCTCTGAGCGGCCATCAGCGGCAGGCGGATGGATGGAACTGGTTTGAGCCTATGCCAGCGCCCCATTGCAGTGAATAGCCACCTGCACACCCTTCCGCGCGGTGTTTAGTGCGGTTGTCCAGCGCCCGTTTATCCTTGATCCATGGCCATTTCCCTCGCTGCCCTGCTGGGCGTGAACTCCCTCAAGCTGTCCAAGGTGGGGGTCGCCGAGACCACCTGGCATCAGGACATCAACTGGGTGGCCGTCACGGAGCTGGAGGATCCGCAGCGGTTCCTCAACGGCGGCGAGCTGATCCTGACCACGGGCCTGCGGCTGAAGTCCGCGCCTGAGCAGCGGCGTTTTGTCCGCCAGGTGCAGCGGGCGGGCGCAGTGGGGATCGGGTTCGGCGTCGGGCTGTCGCATGAGGCGGTGCCGCCTGCGTTGCTGGCCGAGGCCAACCGGTGGGCCCTGCCCGTGGTGGAAGTCCCCTACGAGACGCCCTTCATCGCCATCACCAAACTCGTGGCCGATGCCCAGTCGGCGGACCACTACGCCAAGCTGGAGCGCCTGATCGCGGGCCACCAGGTCCTGGCCCGCGCCCTGCTGACCGGCGGCGGGCTGGCCGAACTCCTCAAGCAGCTCGGCAGCATGCTGCGCACCGACATCGCGCTGACCCAGTTCACGGCGCAGCTGTACAACAGCAGCAGCGCAGCCCCGTCCGCGGATTCCTGGTCCACTTATCCGATCCCCACCGGCCGGCGGGATGCCTGCACCCTCTGGGTCCGGCAGCCGTTCGAGGACTCCGGCATCATCGGCTACGCCCAGAACCTGATCAGCGTGGAGCTGAACAACATGGTCAAGCAGCGCCAGGCCCAGCGCGCCCTGTGCGGCCAGGTGCTCGAGGACGTCATCCACGGCGCCCTGGAGACAAGCGAAGCCCAGCGCCGCCTGGCCGGCGTGGGCATCAACAGCACCCGGAAGAACGTGGTGCTGCTGGCCGTCTCCGCCGCGCACAACAAAGCCCTGGGCAGCACCGCAGTGCCGCGCGAGCTCGAAAACTCGGTTGCCGCCGTCGTGGGCAAGGATTTGGTGCTGGTAGTGAATGACGACGGCGGGGCGGCGCCCGCTTTGGCGCGGAAGCTCAGCGACCACCTGGCGGAGGCGGGCATCCACGCCACCATCGGCATCGGCGGGGCTTACACGAAACCCAACGGACTGCGCTGGAGCTATTTCGAGGCGCGGGACGCGGCAAGCCACGGCCTGCCGGTCAATGAGCCGGAACGGCTGAGCCTGACGTCGCTGCTCCTGGCCAGCGAGGATGTGCCGCTGGCGGACATGGCGCATGAGTCCCTGAACCCGCTCCGGGCGTTCGACGCCGCCCACGGCGCGGAGCTGATGACCACGCTGGAAAGCTACCTGAACAACAACGGTTCGGTGGCCGCCGTGGCCGAGCAGTTGACGCTGCACCGCAACACGGTCCGGTACCGGCTGGCGCAGATCACCGAGCTGACCGGATACGACCCCGCGGTGACCCCGGACCGGGTGCAGCTGTGGCTGGCGCTGGCAGTGGCCCGGCTGTCCGCGCGGCAGGGCAAGTAGGCCCCGCCGCGAGCCTCAGATAACCCCGCGGCGGAGCAGGTCCCGGGACTTCTTGCGGGCCTTCCGGTACTTGGCCTGGGCGGCGGACATGAGCTTCTCCTGCCGCTGCAGCAGAGCTGCGTAGGCCTCGCTGACGGCTGCCCGGTCCCGGTCCGAGGCCATGCCCGCCAGCAGGTCGCGGGCCATCACGGCGTCGTGGTAATCGCCCAGGATCTTCTGTTGCCGGTGGGCCGCCTTCGCCACCTTGTTGGCCCGCTTCCCTTTGATGAGGGCGGCCGACTCCGCCACGTGCCGGAGCTTCTTGGCATCCTTGCGCACCCGGTGGAGGGCGTTTTCATGGTCAATGCCGCGGCGGGCGTGGGAGGCCGCGCGGTGCGAGCGCCGGAGCCTTTTCGCCGCCTTGTCCACCGCCTTGGCCGCCACGCGGCGTCCCGGCGGCACGGTTTCCGTGCGGACGGGCGGGTTGTCGCGGAACTCCTCCAGGCTGTCCAGCAGCCGGAAGTAGCGCTCGGTCCGCATGGCCTCCTGGAGCCGCCGGTAGCCGGCGTCGTACGTGGCGCCGGCTTGGCGCTCCAACCGGTCCCGGGCGGCGTCCGGGCCCGGCCCCTGTCCAGGTCGTCAAGGTGTCCGCGGAGCCGGGCCAGCAGTACCTCGGCGTCCCGCGGCTCGCCGAGGAGCTGGCCCAGCCATTTGAGCTCGTCCCGCAACCGGCGCACCGGCACGGCCCTGTACAGCTTGCGGTAGGCGGCCAGGACGGAGCGGAGCCGGCGGGTAGCCGAGCGCATGTCATGGACTGCCTCCGGCTCTTCAAGCCTGATGGCAGCGTCCTGGTCCAGGAGTTCCTTGATCTGGGCGGCGGCATAAACGGTAACGACGGCGGCAGCCGGCGACTTCTTGCCGGCCGGCAGGGCGGGGATGGCTTCGTCGGGGGCGGCATCGGCGTCCTGGTCCCCGTCCGGTGTGCCATGCGCCGGCGCGCCAAGCGCCTTGGCCAGCTTCGAGGCGTGGCCCGCCGGGCGGGCTCCGGCCCCCACAAGCAGCTGCTCGGCGGGGGCGAAAAGGCTGGCGTCGCCGTTGACGAGTTCCAGCTCCCATTCCCGCCACTGCTGCTTGTTCCCGCCCCCGCCGCCGTCCGGGCCTGGCAGACGTTCCGCCGTGACCCGGTCGTCCGCAAGGTCGGCAAGATGGACACCGTCCTCGCCATAGAGGGCGTGGGTTGTCCGCCTGGTGCGCAGCTTGGCCACCGGGACCACCTCCGCTCCGCGCAGGTATGCCTGGACACGGGCGAGGAGGGTGTCCGGCACCACGCCGGCCTGGCCCAACGGGGCGTGCACCTCGCGGCGCTGCTGGGGTTCGGCATCCCCGGTCCCGGCCGCTTCTTCGGGCGGCAGCTTCAGGTGCCAGCCCGCATCGCCGCCGCCGGTCCGCCGGCGGAGGGTGATGCGGCGGGCGGCGAGCGCATGGTCTGCGGTATCGAAATACACGGCTTCCAGCTTGGCCGTCTGCGGCTCGCCCACGCGTGCGACACCCGGCAGGCCATCCAGCGGCGGCACCGTGGCGTCGCTGCCGACGTCGTATTTCTTCTCAACCTCGAGTCCCTGGGAAGCCTCCACAGCCGTCCTTCCACGTCCGCTGCATTGCGTAGTCCGGGTGGTTCCGCACCCGGCTTAGGCAGTCTATGGCCTGCCGGCGGAAGCCCGGGAGAGCTTGCCCACAAAACCCTAGACATCAAACGTCTAACCTTTAGGCTGGGTATATGTCCGCCACTCCACCCGCTTCCGCCGTTGCCTCCACCCCCTGCCCCGCTCCCGCCCCGCAAGCCCCTGCCCGGCCTGCTGCTTCCACAGGGGTCACGGCGGTTTCCGCGGCAGCCGTGGCATCGCCGGCGCCAGCGGAACAGGCCCGGCCCCGCTCCGCCGTCGTCTTCGGTGTCATCGCGCTGGTGCTGATCGGACTGAACCTGCGCGCGGGCATCACCGGGGCGTCGGCACTGCTGCACGACCTGCAGGCAGTACTCGGATATGGCGCACTGGTGGCGGCCGTCATTCCCTCCATCCCCACGCTCTGTTTTGCCCTGGCCGGCGCCGGGACGTCCTGGCTGACCGGGCGGCTGGGGGTGGAGAAGGCCATCCTCCTGGCCCTGGCCATGCTCGCCGGCGGACTCCTGTTGCGGGGCATTCCGGCCACCGGGATGCTGCTGGCCGGCAGCGTGCTCGGCATGTCCGGGCTGGCGGTCTGCAACGTGGCCATGCCGTCCTTCATCCGGGAACACTTCGCTTCCCGGACCTCACTGATGACCGGCCTGTACACGGTGACCATGACCACCGGGGCAACCGTGACCTCCGTGGCGGTGGTCCCGCTGGCCCAGTCCCTGGGTTCACCGTCCGCCGCCGTCGGAGCAATCGGGTTCACCGCCGTCGCCGCTTTCCTGGGCTTCCTGCCGGTGGCGCTGCACGCCCACCGCAACAGCCGGCGCGCCACCGGCGGACGGGTGGCACCGTGGCCGCTGCTGCGCACCCGCAAGGGCCTGCTCCTGACTGCGATCTTCACCCTCCAGGCCCTGCTCGCCTACGCCCTGATGAGCTGGTACCCGTACATGCTCACCACGCTGGGCCTCAGCGCCTCGGACAGCGGCCTGATGTTCGGGCTGATGCAGCTCGTCTCGGTGCCGGCGGGCATGGTCCTGATCGCCATCGGATCCCGGCCCAGGATGCTGCGCCCGGCGTTCTACCTGGTCAGCATCGTCATGGTCCTGGGCCTGGTGGCCCTCCTCGCGCTGCCGGTGCAGCTTGCCTTCGTCTCAGCCATCCTGGTCGGCTTCGGCCTGGGGATCTTCCCGCTGGTGATGGTGATGATCAGCCGCAGCGGCTCGAGCACTGCCGAGACCACCGCCCTGTCCACCCTGGCCCAGTCCACCGGCTACCTGCTGGCGACCGTGGGCCCCTTCGGCATGGGGCTGCTGCACGGCGCCACCGGCAGCTGGACCTTGCCCCTCTCACTGCTCCTGGCCCTGGCGCTGGTCCAGGTTGTGGTGGCGCACCTGATCACCGGTCCGGCAATGACCGGCAAGCAAAGGATAAAGTAGGACGCCATGGCACTGAGCCCCTCCACCCGCGCGCCGCTGGCCGATGAAGTGACCGCCAAACTGCGGTCCATGGTGCACTCCGGCGAGTGGCCGCTGAACCAGCGCATCCCGTCCGAAACCGAGCTGATCGCCGGGCTGGGCGTTTCCCGCGGGACGCTGCGCGAGGCCATCAAGGCCCTGGCCCACAGCGGCATGCTGGAAGTGCGCCGCGGCGACGGCACCTACGTCCGCGCCACCAGCGAGATCTCCGGTGCCGCGCGCCGGATGTACCAGGACCACACCGAGCAGCACATCCTGGAGGTCCGGCTGGGGCTGGACACCCAGGCGGCGCGGCTCGCGGCCCGGAACGCCACCGCCGACGATGTCAGGGCCCTGCGCGGGCTGCTCGCCACCCGGGACCAGGCCTGGCACGCGGGAGACTATGACACCTGGGCGCGGGCCGACTGGGGCTTCCATGAACGGGTGGCGCAGGCCTCCGGCAATCCCCTGCTGCATGAGCTCTACATCAGTTTCGGGCCCGCGCTCCACCGTGACCTCCTGACCCAGCAGGGCCGGCCCGGGTTCGAGGGGCTGCCGCTGGAGGGCCACGAAGTCCTGCTGCAGGCCATCGAGCGGCACGACGAAGAGGCCGCCGTCGCCACCGTGAACAGAAACCTGAACTCCTGCGCAGAGTGGCTCGGCGCCTAGTCGGTCAGTAGGCTTACTATCTGACGTAGGTAGTAAGCCTGCCCTGCACCCGCGGGCTGGCGCCGCCGATGATGAGGAGTTCCCATGGCGCGATCAACACGCCTGACCGAACACGAGCTGGGCAACGAGCCCCCGCAGCAGAAACCGGGCACGGAGGCCGTGCCCGCAGCCGAAGGTGCACCACGGCAGGGCCAGGCCCTTGGAAAAGCCGCCCTGCAGCGCGGTGCGAAACAGCGCGAGACCAAGCCGGCGGGCGCCCTCTGGGCTGACGGCCTGGGACGGGTGGGCATCCGCTCCGCCCAGATCCTGCTGATCCTGACCGTGGCAGTGGTGTCCGTCTACGCACTCATGCAGATCAAGCTCCTGGTGATTCCGGTGCTGATCGCACTGATCCTGGCCGCGGCCATCGGCCCGTTCGTCAACATGCTCCGGCGCCGTGGAATGCGGGGCGGGCTGGCCACCGGCATCGCGTTCATCGGGCTCCTCCTGGTGCTGGGCGGGGTCTTCACCGTGATCTACTTCTCAATCCGGAACCAGTGGGGTGAACTGGCGGCCCAGGCTTCCTCCGGGCTGGACGAACTGGAGAACTTCCTCCGCACCGGCCCCATTCCCATCGACCAGGCGCAGCTGGAGCAGGCGCGGCAGGGGCTCATCGAGTTTGCCACCAGCAGCCAGGTCCGCTCCGGAGCGATCACCGGGCTTTCCGTGGTCACGGAATTCATCGCCGGCACCCTCCTGATGGTGGTTATCCTGTTCTTCTTCCTCAAGGACGGCGCCAAGATCTGGAACTTCCTGCTCCGCCCCTTCACCGGCCAGCGCGAAGCCAAGCTGCGCCGGGTGGGCAGCCGCACCCTCGAGGTCCTGGGCGGCTACGTCCGGGGCACCGCCATCGTGGCCCTCGTGGACGCCGTGGCCATCGGCGCCGCACTGCTGATCCTGCAGGTTCCGCTGGCTTTCCCGCTGGCCATTATCGTGTTCATCACCGCGTTCATTCCCCTGGTGGGCGCAACGGTGGCCGGGATCCTGGCCGCCCTGGTGGCCCTCGTGGCGAACGGGCCCGTGGTGGCGCTGATCGTGGTGGCAGTGGTGGTCGCGGTCAACCAGCTGGAGGGCGACCTGCTGCAGCCCATCGTTATGGGCAACGCGCTGCAGCTGCACGCGCTGGTCATCCTGATGGCGCTGACCGCCGGAACCATCCTGGCCGGCATCGTCGGTGCGGTGCTGTCCGTCCCGCTGGCCGCCGTCATCTGGGCCATCATCCAGGTGTGGACGGCCGAGGACCCGAACCTGCAGGACATGAACCCCGACCTGCCGGCGGCGGGCACCAAACCCATCTAGCAACCCTCGAGTTTTCGGGCAGATATGGCGGCTTGAAGTGCGGCGGATTCATATGGTGGTTGCAACGCTTTGATTGATGGAGCGTTTGATGCCGAAGTTGTTTCCTGTCCATGTCCGTGATGATTTTCTCGATCTGGTGTGTGCCGGTTTGTCGGTCAGTGCTGCTGCCCGGCGTGTCGGGGCCTCGCGCGGCACGGCGAAGAAGTGGTGGGCCGAGTCTGGTCAGATGACGCTGAGCATTTCGGCCCATGGTGGCCTGGCAGATCCTGGCCCGTCCGCGGAGCTTCCCTGCGGGCGGGCACTAACCGAGGCGGAGCGGGGGATGATCCAGATGGGCCGGCAGGCCGGGATGAGCTACGCGAAGATCGGTGAGGCGATCGGGCGGGACAAGTCCGTAATCTGGCGTGAGGTCAACCGCAACTGTGATGCCGAGGGCAGGTACAACGCTCAAGTCGCGCATACCAGAGCCCATCAGGCCCGGCGCCGGCCCAAGCCCTTCAAGCTCATCGAAGACGAGGATCTGTGCCGGCTGATCGGAGTGTGGATGGATGACGGGTGGAGCCCGAAGCTGATCTCTTCGATGCTGGCGTTTTACTTTGCCGATGACCAGACTATGCAGGTGAGCCACGAGACGATTTACCAGGCCCTGTACGTCCAGACCCGCGGGAAACTGCGGGCAGACCTGGCCGAAAATCTCAGCCTCAAACGCAAACAACGCGTTCCCCACACCAGCGACCGGCTCAAGAACAGCCCCTACAAGGAGGCTTTCAAGATCAGCGAACGCCCCGCCGAAGCCCAGGACCGGGCCGTCCCGGGACACTGGGAAGGAGACCTGATCATCGGATGCAACGGGACCGCGATCGGCACCCTGGTCGAACGCTCCACCCGGTTCACGATCCTGCTCCACCTGCCCGGGGACCACACCGCCGAGACGGTCGCCGCGGCGATGATCCAGGAGATGGGAAAGCTCCCGGAGCACCTGCGCCGCTCGATCACCTGGGACCGCGGCACCGAGCTCGCCGACTACGCCAAGATCCAGACCGCCCTCGAGACCACGCTCTACTTCTGCGACCCCCACTCGCCCTGGCAGCGAGGCACAAACGAGAACACCAACCGGCTCCTGCGGTTCTGGTTCGAGAAAGGCTCCGACCTCTCCGCCCACACCCCCGACGACCTTGACCGCATCGCAGCCAAGCTCAACCGCCGCCCCCGGCCAACCCTGAACCTCGACACCCCAGCCAACCGGCTAAACCAGCTGCTGCACGCGGCCTAACCACCCCACGTTGCTCCCACCACTTGACTTTGCGTGCGTTTTGGCCGCCGTATCTGGACAAAAACTCCGGCAGGCAGACGCACGACGGCGGTCCGGCACCCAGGTGCCGGACCGCCGTCGTACGTGCCGCCTTGCCGCCGCCCGGGCGGCCAAAGCGTGCTAAGAGCGAAGACCCGCGAACACGTTCTTGGGACGCTGCATCTCGCCGTGCTTGGCGCCGAGGACCACCACCAGGCCGGCGAAAGCGGGGATGACCCACTGGAGCGCCTTGAGCTGCTGCTGGGCCGCCTTCAGTTCATCCGAAGCACCCGGGCGGGGCTCCGTTGCACCCTCGGACCCCTCGTCGGCGAGCTTCTCAACTTTCTTGCCCAGCATGCCCGAGTACAGGGTCACGGCCGCGCCCACAAGGGTCACGGCAGTCTTGACGACGGTGTCCCGTGCAACGCCTTCCTGCTTGGCGATCCGGCCCTTGTTCTCCCAGGCGATGGCAAGGTCAGCCACCAGGTGCGAGGTGAACGCCACCGTCTGGATGGGCGCCCACTTCATCCAGCCGGCGCTGGAGAGCCGGGTGCGCTCCGAGGGGTCCCTGGCTTCCGCCGCTGCACCGTTCAGGCCGATGGCGCCCATCAGGGAACCGCCGAACCACGCCGCTGCCGTCAGATCGTGTACCGACCGGGCAATGAGATTTCCTGCCATGATGTGCATTCCTAACGTAGAACTGGCTTCGGGATGCCGCTGTTGCGGACTTCGATTTCCGTGTCCCCTCAAGGTCATGGTCCGCCTATGGTAAGCACACTTACTAATGTTACGAAAGCCCGTCTTTCAGCCGGAGGAACGCGTAATATCGTGGCCATGGGAATCACAGGAACATTGTTCGGCTGGGCCTTCGGGGACCCGGCGCGGGAAGACGACGGCACCTACGTGGACGGGCTCCAGCGCGAGGCGCTGCGCAACGCCCGCGAGACGGCGGAAGCCAAGGGCGTCAGCGCCGTGGCAGGTTCGGAAGTGTTCACTGTGTTGAGCGGCGACGATTCACTGGTGGAGCTGGACAACGCCCCCGGCCGGCTGGTGGTCCGCTGCACCATCCACGTGGAGGGACCGGGTGCGGAGAAGCTGCGTGCCGAAGGGCCCATGAACGGCTGACCCATGTCGGACGGGGAATCCACGCTGAGCCAGGCGGCGGACGCCGTCGAGGAGGCTTCCAACCACAAAGCCCTGGATGTCCTGGCGCGCGCCGGGTTCGCTGTCATGGCGGTGCTCCATGTCATTGTCGGGGCCATCGCCGTCGCCGTGGCGTTCGGGCAGCCGGGCGAGCCGGACGCCACCGGCGCCATCGAGCAGCTCGCCGCGAACCCCTGGGGCCCGGCGGTGATGTGGGCCTGCGTTGCCGCCTGCGCTGGCCTGTCCCTGTGGCAGGCCAGCGAGGCCACGCTGCGGATGCGGGGCAAGCCGCGCAAGGAACGGCTTGCCAAATTGATCTCCTCCGGCTTCCTGGCCATCGCTTACGGCAGCGTGGGGCTGAGCTTTGCCGGCTTCGCCGTGGGCATGCGCGGTGATTCCGGGGACAGCGCCAGGGATTTCAGCGCCTCACTGATGGCAATCCCGCTGGGACTGTGGGTACTGGTTGCCCTGGGCCTGACGATCATCGGGATCGGCATCTACTTCGTGTTCAAGGGCGCGCGGCGCGGGTTCAAGGAGGAGCTCTTCCACTTTGACGGGACGCGCCGCGGCCGACTGATCGACAGCCTTGGCGTGATTGGACACATCGCCAAAGGCATCGCCCTGAACCTCACCGGGCTCCTGTTCGTGATTGCCGCCGCCAAGCACCGTCCCGAGGAATCCACCGGGCTGGACGGCGGCCTGAAGGCCCTCCGCGACCACCCTTTCGGACCGTCCCTCCTGTTGCCATCGGGGCCGGCTTCATCGCCTACGGCATCTTCGCGCTGATCCGCTCCCGCTTTGGGCGCATGTAGTTTCCCCGGTTTTGGGTAGGAAGGAAGCATGACGCACCTGACAACGGACCAGACGGCCGACGACGGCGCCCGCGGCCTGGGCGGCGCCGTCACCGACGTGGCCGGCCAGTCCTTCGCCGGCCTGTTCCGGCTGCTCAAGGTGGTCCGCCCGGACCGCCCGATCCACCCGAAGGGACTGGGCCTCACCGGCGAACTGGCCCGGACCGGGAATCCCATCGAACCCAGCGGCCTGGACTGGCTGGATTCGCCGGGTACGGACACCGTGGAGGCGAGGTTCTCCCGGTCAGTCGGCCTTCCCCAGGCACTGCCGGACATCCTGGGGCTGGCGGTTCGGGCCAGCCCTTCCGCTGGTGGAGAGCCTGGCGGGTTTCCGGGCAGCGGCAGTGCTGATCTCCTGTTCGCCTCCACCGGCTGGCGCCTACCAGGCCGGTTCCTCCTGCAGCCCCGGCTGGATGTGGACGGCGCCACCATGACCACGCTTATGCCGTACCGGGGACGGAAAGGGCCGGTGCTGCTCGGCCTGCGGACCATCAGCCTTCCGCCGGGTCGCTGTCCTCGGGCGAATGGGTACTTGGCCTGTTCTGGGCTCGGCCCCTGAGGCGCTGGCGGCAGTGCGGCGAGCTCCGGCTCCATGCGGGGACCCGGCCCGGCGACACCGGACTGCGCTTCAACCCGCTGGAAAACGTGCCGCCCGGGGCGCAGACCTACGCCTGGACCAGGCGGCTGCGGGAGCATTCCTACCGCGCCGCGCAGCGGAAGGCGCCGGCCGCCGTCGGACGCCCCCGAACCCGGCTCCGCTACAGGAAGGAAGACCATGTCCACCGTGTCCCAGCTGTTTAACTCCCCCGCAGCCGACGTGTGGCGCGTCCTCTCCGACGGCTGGCTGTATTCCGGCTGGGTGGTGGGAGCGTCCAGGATCCGGGCCGTGGATGACGCGTGGCCCCGGACCGGCGCGCGGCTCCACCACTCCGTGGGCGCCTGGCCGTTCGTGATCAACGACAGCAGCAAGGTGGTGAACTCCGAGCCCAGCCGGCTGCTGGAACTGGTGGCGCGCGGCTGGCCGATGGGTGAGGCCAAGGTGGTAATCACCCTTGAGGACCGGGGTGCGCAGTGCCAGGTGACCCTCGTCGAGGACGCCATCAAGGGACCCGGCAGGCTGATGCCCAAGTTCCTGCGAGACGCCATGATCGGCGTCCGGAACCGCGAAACCCTCCGCCGCCTTGAGCTGATGGCGGCCGGCGGCGCCGGGCGGTAAGGGCTTAACAAACGAGGTCATCCCGCGCCCGGAACCCTTCCGGGCCGGGCGCGGGATGACCCCGCTTCAGTGGTGTGTCAGACCTGGGCGGCAACGCCGTCGCGGGAGATGTCCACCATGTCCTCGCGCGGCACCACCTTGATGCGCTCGCGCTTTACCTCGACGCCGTGCGAGCCGCCGGCCTCGGTGGCAGCGGCGCCCAGGGCGAGCTCGTGGGCGTCGAGCGCCAGCCAGCCTTCCCAGCTGGTGAACTTCACGCCGCGGGCGTCCAGGAGGTCCACGACGGCGTCCTCGGCGGGAACGCTGGCAACCGGAAGGTTCTCGCGGTCCTCGAGCAGGTAGGTCACGGTCTCCAGGGCATCGCCCTTGGTGTGGCCGATCAGGCCCACCGGGCCGCGCTTGATCCAGCCGGTGGCGTAGACGCCAGGCACGTGGCTGCCGGAGGCGTCCAGGACGCGGCCGCCGTCGTTCGGGATGACGCCCTTCTTGTGGTCGAACTCGATCTCCGGCAGGGCGGAACCGAAGTAGCCGATGGCGCGGTACACGGCCTGGACCGGGTAGTCGACGAACTCGCCGGTGCCGCGGGCGTTGCCCGTGCCGTCCAGTTCGGTGCGCTCGAACTTGATGCCGGCAACCTTGCCCGGCGTCTCGGGGTCGTCGTAGATCTCCACCGGGCTGTGCAGGAAGTGCAGGTGCAGGCGGCGGGAAGCCTTGAGCTCGGAGAGGTCCTCGGGCTGCTCGGCGATCCAGTTGGTGAGCGTGCCCACCATGGTCTTGGTCTGGTTGTTGGTCTGGATCTGGCGGTCCGATTCCTCGTCGAACTCGAAGTCCTCCGGGTACAGGATGATGTCCACGTCCTTGGAGTGGACAGCTCGCGCAGCTCCAGCGGGGTGAACTTGACCTGGGCCGGGCCGCGGCGGCCGAAGACGTGCACGTCGGTGACGGGCGAGGACTTCAGGCCGGCGTAGACGTTGTCCGGGATCTCGGTGCTGAGCAGGTCGTCAGCGTGCTTGGACAGGACTCGTGCAACGTCCAGGGCCACGTTGCCGTTGCCGATGACGGCGATCTCCTTGGCGTCCAGCGGCCATTCGCGCGGGACGTCCGGGTGGCCGTCGTACCAGGAGACGAAGTCGGCGCCGCCGTAGGAGCCGTCCAGCTCGATGCCGGGGATGTTCAGGTCCGCGTCCTTGATGGCGCCGGTGGCGAAGATGACGGCGTCGTAGTGGGTGCGCAGGTCCTCGATGGTGAGGTCCGTGCCGTAGTCCACGTTGCCGAAGAAGCGGATGTCGCCGCGGTCCAGGACCTTGTGCAGGGCGTTGACGATGCCCTTGATGCGGGGGTGGTCCGGGGCAACGCCGTAGCGGATCAGGCCGTAGGGTGCCGGGTAGCGGTCAAAGAGGTCGATGCTCACGGTCAGCTCGCCGCTCTTGATGGCTTCGCTCTTGGTGAGGATGTCCGCGGCGTAGACGCCGGCGGGGCCGGAGCCCACGACGGCAACGCGCAGCGGACGTTCGGCAGAACCTACGGAGGTGCTTGATGACACGGCTGTGTTCCTTTTGTTCGGCTAGGAGGTGAGGACTCGGGGCTTGTTCGGGGTGGTGGTGCTGTAGTCAGCGGTTTTGAAGTGCGACGGCGCGAACGGGCTCACGCGCACCACGTCACCGATGACAATCACTGCGGGATTCGCGACGCCGGCGGCCTCGGCCTGGTCAGCGATGGAACCAAGCGTGCCAATCGTCACGCGCTGGTCCGGCAGGTATCCGTTCTCCACAATACCAACCGGGGTGCCGGCGGGCAGGCCGGCTTCGCCCAGCGCGGACGCCGATTCGCGGAGCTGGCCGACGCCCATGAGCAGGACGATGGTGTGGTCTGCGCGGGCCGGAACCTCTGACAGTTCCTCGTGGCCGGTGACCACGCTGAAGCCCTTGGCGAGGCCCCGGTGCGTGACCGGGATGCCTGCGGCAGCCGGAACCGAGATCGCGGAGGTGACGCCGGAAACGACCTCCACCTCGACGCCGTGCTGCCGGCAGTACTCGGCTTCCTCGCCGCCGCGGCCCAGGACGTACGGGTCACCGCCCTTGAGCCGGACCACGCGGTGGCCCTGCAGGGCCTCGTCCACGAGGATCCGGTTGATCTCGGCCTGCGGCACAGGGTGGTGGCCGGGCGTCTTGCCGACCTCGATGACGCGGACGTCGGGGGCCAGTTCGTTGAGGAGTTCGCGGGGGCCGAGGCGGTCGGCAACCACTACATCGGCCTGGCCCAGGAGGCGGCGGCCGCGGACGGTGATGAGGCCGGTGTCGCCGGGGCCGCCGCCCACGAGGGCTACCCAGCCGGTGGCGGCGGGACGGCGGCGGCGCAGCGGAAGGTCACCGGTTTCAAGGGCCGTGGCCACGGCGTCGCGGACGGCCATGGCCCGGCGCGGGTCTCCCCCGGCGTTCACGGCGATCTTGACGTCATCCACTTCGGCTACGGCGGGCGTCCAGGCGGCGGAAGCTTCATGGTCGGAGGCGTTGACGCACCAGATGCGCTGCGCCTCGGCGTCGGCAGATACCAAGGCGTCCACGGCGGAATCGCCGGTCGCCGTCTGGACGAACCAGGCGCCGTCGACGTCTTTGGAGTCATACGGGCGCGCCGCCCAGGTGAGCAGGCCGGCGTCGGCCATGTCCTGGAGCGCGGGTGAGGCAACGGGAGCCACCACCGTGACCACGGCGCCGGCGTCGAGCAGGCCCTTGGCGCGGCGGGCAGCAACGGGGCCGCCGCCCACCACCAGCACGGGACGGCCGAGGAGCCGCAGCGCTGTGGGGTAGATATCCTGAATTGCCATGAATCAACGGTAGGGCCGCGTCACAATCGCCCACAAAGGCCGAGCAACACCAGTTCACGCAAGGTAACGCTGCGTCACAAACCCGGCCGGCCGCCGTCGGCCTCCCCTCGACGGCCGTGGGGCACATTGGCACGCACCCGCCCTTGTCCGCAGCTCAATCCCGGGCGTGTCCGTGTCAAAGTGCCCCTGTTTGACCCTTGACACCGGTCAGTCCGCGCGGCGTTCGGCACCAAAGCCGGCCACGGCCCGGAACAGGGCCACCAGCCCGACGATGAAGCCGATGACCTGGCCCACGATGCCCAGCACCAGCAGGGTCCGTACGACGACGGGCCAGCCGGACCAGGTGCCGCTGAAGTCGAAGGGAAAGACTTCCCACAGCTGGACCATCGCGGGCACGCCGAGGGCCAGGACGGCCAGGTTGCCCAGGGCGTTGACCATGCGGGACGGGACCAGGAGGAAGACCAGGTGCGCCAGCATGGTTGCGACCAGCACCAGGGTCACCGCACTGAGGACGCGGGACGTGTCGGGAGTCAGGAACGGCACGGTCTGCCAGCCCGGCCACATGTGGATGGCCCACAGCAGGGCAGCGTTGATCACGACGGCGATGACGTGGCCGGCCGAAGTGGCGGCTGTCGCCTGGTCCACGCTCTTGGAGTTCCTGCCCACATCTACAGGCTGGTACCCGGCCACTGCATAAAGAAGTGACTAAGGTCCCCCGGCTGCCCCCTTATAAAAAATGCGGGGTCAGGTCCCTCCCCGGTAATGGGATAGGACCTGACCCCGCGCGGGAGCGTGGAAGAACTAGCGGGTGCTGCCGGCGAGGAGGCCGCGGCTGCGCAGGAGCCGCTTCTCGATGGGGGCGAACACCAGCAGTTCGATGAGGATTCCGACGCCGAGGATCAGCAGGATCGCGGACATCACCACTGACATGTCGGACAGCACGCGGCCCTGGTCCAGCAGCGAGCCCAGGCCGAAGCCGATGGTGCCGCCCACGGCGATGATTTCAGCGGCCATGAGTGATCGCCACGAGAAGGCCCAGCCCTGTTTCAGCCCGCCGAGGTATCCGGGAAGGGCGGCCGGGAGGATGACCTGCAGTGCCATCTGCAGCCGTGACGCTCCCAGGACGGTGCCGACGCGGCGGTACTGCGGCGGGATCTGGTCCACCCCGGAGATGAGACCGTTGATGATGGACGGGATGGCGCCCATGAACACCACGAAGTAGACGGTGGCGTCCGTCAGGCCGAACCAGATGATGGCCGCAGGCACCCAGGCCACGGACGGCAGCACCTGCAGGCCGGAGATCAGCGGACCGAAAGCCCGGCGCAGCGGAGCGACCTGGGCCAGCAGCAGGCCCACTGGTGTGGCAATGGCGACGGAGATGATGAAGCCCACCACGCCGCGCTGCAGCGAGGTCCACATGGCCTCCTGCAGCTTGCCTTCATTCCACAGAAGGCCCATCTGCCCCATAACGTCCAGCGGCCCGGGGACCAGGTCGCGGCGCTTGACCCCAAGGGACACATAGAACTGCCAGATGAGCACCAGGACCACCAGGGCAGCGACGGGCAGCAGGATCCGGCTCCAGTCGATCCGGTGCTTGCGCTCGGCGTCGGACTGCAGCGAGTCCAGCCCGGACTCAAGCTCCCGCAGGTCCTCATTCCCGGTGGAAGTCCGGGTCAAAGCGGCATGCACGTGCTCGCGGGTTTCGACAGGCTCAACCACCGGTTCTGACTCAGCAAGAGGCGTGGGGTTACTTGGCATGGCGGCGAATCTCCTCCCGCAGCCGGGCGGTGATGACCCCGGTCAGCTGGCCGGCGAGCCCGGCGTCGGTTCGGTGTTCCTCGGTGACGGCCCATTCCTGGACCACGCGGCCGGGGCGGGAGGACAGCAGCAGTACGCGCTGGCCCAGCCGCACGGCTTCACGGACGTTGTGGGTGACGAAGACGATGGTCCGCCCGGTTTCCTTCCAGATGCGTTCCAGTTCGTCATGGAGGAGGTCGCGGGTGATCGCATCGAGGGCGGCGAACGGCTCATCCATGAGCAGCAACTGCCGGTCCTGGGCGAGCGAGCGGGCCAGGGACACGCGCTGGCGCATGCCGCCGGACAGTTCGTGCGGGCGCTTGTCGCCCGCGGCGCCGAGGTGCACCAGCTCCAGGAGTTCCTGGGCCTTGGCACGCCGCTCGGCCTTGCCTACGCCGCGCAGCTTCAGCGCCAGCTCGATGTTCTCCCGGGCCGTGAGCCAGGGAAAGAGTGCTGCGTCCTGGAACATGAAGGCGGCACCGTCGCTGGGTACTTCCAGGGCTCCCGACGACGGCGCCTCCAGTCCCGCGATGATGTTCAGCAGGGTGGACTTGCCGCAGCCGGAGGCACCGAGGAGGGCAACGAACTCGCCCTTTTCGATGTTGGCGTTGACGTCGTCCAGTACCGGGGCGCCGTCGCCGAAGCGCTTGCCCAGGTGTTCCAGTACGACTGGCATGGTGCCGTCCTTAGGTAGTGGGTTAGTCAGTCCTGGCCGAGGCCGGCCGCGGAAATCTTGCTGGTGCCGGCGACTTCATTGAGTGCCTGGAGGTCGAAAAGCCCGCTGATCTCTGCCTGTCTGGTGGTGCCGGCGTCCACGCCGTCCTGCAGGAGCCGGGGGTAGGCACCCGCCAGCGGGTCAAGCGTGAAGGTGATGTTGGCCAGGGACCGGGCCAGGACGTCGTCGGCCAGCGCGGCGCCGGCGGATTCCTCCAGCGCTGAGTTGATAACCGCTGCTTTCTGGTCCGCGGGGGCTTCGTTCAGCCACGCCACCGACTTCGCGTGGCCTGCGAGGAGGGCCTTCACGGTGTCCGGGTGCTCGGCCGCGAACTTCTGGTTCACGATCAGGATGGTGGTGGGGAACTCGCCCGGTTTGCCGGTCCCGGTGCCGTCCCACAGGTCCTTCTCGTCCACCAGCACCTTGGCTCCGGCCTGGAGCACCAGGCGTGACGCCCACGGCTCGGGCAGCCACGCGCCGTCGAGCTTTCCGTCCTGGAACAGCTTGAGCGTCTGGGCGTTGTCCGTGGGGTTGATGGCCACGTCGCCGCTGCCGTCCACGTTGGTCTTGTAGCCTTGGGAGGTGAGCCAGGCGCGGAGGGCCACGTCCTGGGTGCCGCCAAGCTGCGGGGACGCGATGGTCCTGCCCTTGAGGTCGGTGGCCGAGGTGATCTCCGGCTTGACCACCAGCTGGGCGCCGCCTGCCGCGGCCCCGGCGATGACCCGGACGGATTCGCCCTGGCTCTTGACGAACGAGTTGATGGCGGGGTTGGGGCCGATGTAGGCGGCGTCGATGGCACCGGCGTTCAGCGCCTCGATGGCCGCCGGGCCCGCGTTGAAAGTCTCGGTGTTCAGGGTGGTGCTGCCCAGCGAGTCGGCGAGGAAGCCTTCTTTGATCCCCACCAGCGCCGGGGCGTGGGTGACGTTGCCGAAGTACCCGAGCTTCAGTTCGGCTGCGGGGGTGGGGGCAACGGCTTGCGCCTCGGTGTTGCGCGAAACGGTGGACGCGACCACGGCTCCGACGGCGATGAGCAGGACCAGTCCGATGGCCAGGGCGGCCTCGATGGCACGCTTGCGCTTGGGTACCGCGCTTTCGCCTGCCACGATGCGGGTCATCCCGGGCTTGGAACTAGTCATTGTTTCACCATAGGGAGTGACATATTCGCGTTCAATGAAGCCTAAACGGGGGGTCACGCACGTTCATCTAGCGTCACATTCGGACGCGGTGGCACCGGGATTGCGCGGTTCAGTTGCCCTTCACGTTGACCAGCTGCCGCAGCTTGTGCCGCACCGTCACGAGGTCCGCGGCGTCCTGCATCACTTGGTCGATCGGCTTGTACGCGGCGGGAATTTCATCGATGAATGCCTCCGACGCGCGGAATTCGATGCCGCGCATGGCCCGCTTGAGTTCCGCCAGGGTGAATGCCTTGCGGGCGGCGTTGCGCGAGTACTCCCGGCCCGCCCCGTGCGGGGACGAGTTCAGGGACGCCGGGTTGCCCAGGCCTTCCACCACGTACGACGCCGTGCCCATGGATCCGGGAATGAGTCCGGGATCGCCGGGCTCGGCTTTGATGGCGCCCTTCCGGGAGACCCAGACCGGCTTGCCGTAATGCGTCTCCTGCTGGGTGAAGTTGTGGTGGCAGTTGATCCGCTCGCGCTCCTGCACCCGGCCGCCCACCCAGTGGCCGAACTGCGCACTCACGCGGTCCATCATTTCCTCGCGGTTCAGGAGTGCGAAGTGCTGGGCCCAGCGCAGTTCGGCTATGTACCTGTCGAACTGGGGCGTCCCCTCGTCAAGGTACGCGAGGTCCGGGTCCGGCAGGTAGACCTGCTTCTTCCGGCTGACATGCTGTGCCACGCCGATGTGGTGCTGGGCGATCTTGTTGCCGATGCCGCGGGAACCAGAGTGAAGGAACAGCCAGACGTCCTGGTTTTCATCGGCACAGATTTCGATGAAGTGGTTCCCGGAGCCCAGGGAACCCAGCTGCAGCTCCCACTTCTCGACGTACTGCGCCGGGTTGAAGCCGGCCTTCGCAGCCAGTCCCTTGAGCTCGGCAATCCGGGGTTCCGCAGTGGGAAGCACCTTCTTGTTGTTGTGCCCGGCGGAGAGCGGGATGACGCGCTCGATGTCCTCCCGGATCCGCTTGAGGTCCTTCGGAAGGTCCTTGACCGAGTACTGGGTGCGGACGGCAATCATGCCGCAGCCGATATCCACCCCTACCGCAGCCGGAATGATCGCGCGCAGCGTGGGAATGACCGAACCAACGGTGGCGCCCTTGCCCAGGTGCGCGTCGGGCATCAGCGCCAGGTGCGGGTAGATGAACGGCAGGCCGGCTGTCTTCACGGCCTGCTCGCGGGTTTGGCTGTCCAGGATGGAGGCCCAGTTCAGAAGCTTCGGGCTGATGGTTTCCATGCTCCGCCTCCCACTGCACGGCCCAGGACTAACGTAAGTCCTAGGCTAACCCGCACGTTAGAAGGAGATGCAGCATGGTGGACGTCCAGACCGAGATTGTCATCAACCGGCCACGCGCCGAAGTTGCCGAATACGCGGCCAACCCGGACAACGCGCCGAGCTGGTACGTGAACATCCATAAGTCGCAGCGGCTGACCGCGGGCCCCATCGGCACGGGCTCCAGGGTGGCGTTCACCGCCAAGTTCCTGGGGCGGGAGCTGAACTACACCTACGAGTTCGTGGAGTACGTCCCCGGCGAGAAGCTGGTGATGCGGACCGCGCAGGGGCCCTTCCCGATGCAGACCACCTACACATGGACGGACCACGCCGGCGGGACCCGGATGACGCTCGGCAACACCGGCAAGCCCTCCGGGTTTTCCAAGCTGGCCGGGCTGGTCATGGAGCCGATGATCCGCCGCGAGACCCGGAAGGACCTGGAACGGCTCAAGTCGATCCTCGAGGGGCAATCCGCATAACCGGCCCGGCACCGCATAACCGTTGCTGGGCAGCACCGGTTATGCGGGCAGTGGCCGGTTATACGAACAACACGAAGGCCCCGTTCCGGATAACTCCAGCGCGGGGCCTTCATGCGCAAACTTAGATGCTGTAGCGCTCGTCCTCGTGGTCGCCCGGGTGGTCCTTGACCAGGCCGGCGGCAAGTGTATTGCCGTCCAGCGGGTCGATCACCAGGAACGCACCGGTGCGGCGGTGGTGCAGGTAGTTCTCGAGCGGCAGCGGCGCGGCGAGCCGGAGCTGGGCGTGGCCGATGTCGTTCAGTTCCAGGGTGGATGCCGGCTCCAGCTTGAAGGACGCGAGGTCCAGCTTTCCGGAGACGTTGCGGACCAGTGCCTGCACCGTGCGGGTGCCGTGCTTGACCAGCACCTTCTGGCCCTCGCGTAGCGGCTTCGGGGACAGCCAGCACAGCGCTGCGTAGAGGTCTGCGGACGCTTCGCGGACGGTGCCGGCGGCAGCGATGGTGTCACCGCGGGCGACGTCGAACTCCTCCGCCAGGCGGATGGCGACGGACTGCGGGGCGGCGGCTTCCTCCAGCGAGGAGCCGGCGAAGTCGATGCCCACCACGGTGGTGGTGCGCGGGTCCTGGCCGGGTGTCAGCACGGAAACCTTGTCCCCCACCTTGACCGAGCCCTCGGTGATCTGGCCCGCGTAGGCGCGGTAGTCGCGGTAAGCCTCGACGTCCAGGCCGGCGGCAACGGCGTCGGAGCCAGGGCGCCCTGCGGCCGGATGACCAGCTGCACCGGGAAGCGGAAGCTCTCCAGGTGGCTTTCCAGTTCGTCCGCAGCGGGCAGGGTCTCCAGGACCTCCAGCAGCGCCGGGCCGGTGTACCAGGGGGTGCGCTCGGACCGGTCCACCACATTGTCGCCGTCGAGGGCGGACACGGGGATGACCAGCAGGTCGCTGATTCCGTCGGAGCCGAGGCCGAGTTCGCGGCCAACCTGCTGCACGTCCGCTTCAATGTCGCGGAACACGGACTCGCTGAAGTCCACCAGGTCGATCTTGTTCACGGCCACGATCACGTGTGCCACGCGCAGCAGCTGCAGCACGGACAGGTGCCGGCGGGTCTGCTCCAGGACGCCCTTCCGGGCGTCGATGAGTACGACGACGGCATCCGCGGTGGATGCGCCCGTCACCGTGTTCTTGGTGTACTGCACGTGCCCGGGGCAGTCGGCCAGGATGAAGCTGCGGCGGTCGGTGGCGAAGTAGCGGTAGGCCACGTCGATGGTGATGCCCTGCTCGCGCTCGGCGCGCAGGCCGTCGGTCAGCAGGGCGAGGTCGATCCCGCCCTTGTCCCCGCCGAAGCCGCGGTCCGCTGAAGTGCGGGCAACGGCGTCGAGCTGGTCAGCCAGGATGGCCTTGGAGTCATGCAGCAGGCGGCCCACCAGGGTGGACTTGCCGTCGTCGACCGATCCCGCGGTGGCGAACCGGAAAAGCGTGGTGGGCAGGGCCGTTTCGAGGTCGGCGGCCAGGGTGTCGGTGCTCATTTAGAAGTACCCGTCCTTCTTGCGGTCTTCCATGGCTGCCTCGGAGATGCGGTCATCTGCGCGGGTGGCGCCACGTTCGGTCAGGGTGGAGGCGGCGACTTCGACCACGACGTCGGCCACGGTGAAGGCGTTGGACTCGACGGCGCCAGTGCAGGACATGTCGCCCACCGTGCGGTAGCGGACGGTCTTGGTGATGACTTCCTCGTGCGGCAGCGGCTGGGAGACCTCGCCCACTGCGCGCCACATGCCGTCGCGGGCGAAGACCTCGCGCTCGTGGGCGTAGTACAGGCCGGGAAGCTCAATGTTCTCACGCTCGATGTAGCGCCAGATGTCCAGCTCGGTCCAGTTGCTGATGGGGAACGCACGGACGTGCTGGCCCACGGTGTGGCGGCCGTTGTACAGGTTCCACAGCTCGGGGCGCTGGTTGCGGGGGTCCCACTGGCCGAACTCATCACGGAGGCTCAGGATGCGCTCCTTGGCGCGGGCCTTGTCCTCGTCACGGCGGCCGCCGCCGAAGACGGCGTCGAACTTGTTCTGCTGGATCGCGTCCAGCAGCGGAACGGTCTGCAGCGGGTTGCGGGTGCCGTCGGCGCGCTCAGCGAGCTCGCCGCGGTCAATGAACTCCTGGACGGAGCCCACAACGAGCTTCAGGCCCAGGCGCTCCACGGTGCGGTCGCGGAAATCGATGACCTCGGGGAAGTTGTGCCCGGTGTCCACGTGCAGCACGGGGAACGGAACCTTGCCGGGCCAGAATGCCTTGGTGGCCAGGTGCAGCATCACCACGGAGTCCTTGCCGCCGGAGAACAGCAGCGCGGGCTTCTCGAACTCGGCAACAACCTCGCGGATGATGTGGATGGCCTCGGATTCGAGGGTGTCCAGGCTGGAGAGGCGCGTGGAAACGGCGGCGTCAGTCACCTGGGTGGTCTCCTCGGTCAGTGAAGTGCTCATACGTGTAGTCCGCATTCTGTCTTGTTGGTTCCTGCCCAGCGGCCGGCGCGGGGGTCCTCGCCGGGAGCCACCTTGCGGGTGCAGGGCTGGCATCCGATGGACGGGTAGCCCTGGGACAGGAGCGGGTTGACGGGCAGGAGGTTGTCGTCGGAGTACTGGACCAGCTGGTCGAACGTCCAGGCGGCCATCGGGTTGACCTTGACCAGGCCGTTCTTCTCATCCCAGGTCACCAGCGGGGTGTTGGTGCGGGTGGGGGCCTCGTCGCGGCGGACACCGGTGAACCAGAGTTCGTACTTGGCCAGGGTGCGCTGCAGCGGGGCCACCTTGCGGAGCGCGCAGCACTGGGCCGCGTCGCGGGCGAACAGGTCCTTGCCCAGGAGGCGGTCCTGCTGCTCCACGGTGTTCTCCGGGAGGACGTCCACCACGTTGACGCGGAGGTTCGCTGCCACCTCGTCACGCGTGGCGTAGGTTTCCGGGAAGTGGTAGCCGGTCTCCAGGAACAGGACGTCGACGCCGGGCATCTGGTCCGCGACGAGGGCGGGCAGGACGGCGTCGGCCATGGAGCAGGCTACGGCGACGGCGGGCAGGTCGAAGTTGCGCTCCACCCAGGCGATCACGTCGCGGGCGGGGGCGTCCCAGCCGAGCTCGGCGGCACCGGCTTCGGCGATGGCCTTCAGCTCTTCCTTGGAACGGAGCTTCGGGGTTTCGGCGGCCTTGGTTTCGACAAGGTCAACCACCGCCGCTTCCGCTTCGGCCGGTGCGGCCACCGGATCTACACCAAGTGCATGCTTACTCATTACTGAAGTGCCTCCTCGTCTGCTGCGTGGGCCCACTCTGCGAAGGTCTGGCCTTCGGAGCGCTGGGCCACGAACGTACGGACAACGCGCTCCACGTAGTCCGGCAGGTCGTCGACGTACACCTTCAGGCCGCGGACGGTCCGGCCCAGGCCGGCTTCCTCGCGGTTGTTGTTGGCCAGCCCGCCGCCCAGGTGGACCTGGAAGCCCGGGGAAGGATCGCCGTCGGGCGTGGGAAGCATCATGCCCTTGAGGCCGATGTCCGCCGTCTGGATGCGGGCGCAGGAATTGGGGCAGCCGTTGATGTGCAGGGACAGTGCCTGCGGCAGTTCACCGGACTCGGCGAGGTCCGCCAGGCGGCGCTCCAGCTCGGCAACCGCGGTGGCGGCGGTGTGCTTGGTCTCCACGATGGCCAGCTTGCAGTACTCGATGCCGGTGCAGGCGATGGTGCCGCGGCGGAACACGGACGGGCGGGCGGACAGGCCCAGGGCGTCCAGCTCGGCCACCAGCGGCTCCACATGGTCCTTCTCGACGTCCAGGACAACGAGCTTCTGGTGCGGGGTGGTGCGCAGCCGGTAGGAACCGCGGGCCTCGAGGGTGTCCGCGAGCTTGACCAGCGCAGCGCCGGACAGGCGGCCGGCCACGGGGGTGGCGCCGATGAAGAACTTGCCGTCCTTCTGCTCGTGCACGCCCACGTGGTCGCCGGGTGTGGTGGGCTTGGGCGCGGCCGGACCGTCAGCCAGCTTGTAGCCGAGGTATTCGTCCTCCAGGATCTGGCGGAACTTCTCCGGACCCCAGTCGGCCATCAGGAACTTCAGGCGGGCCTTGGTGCGCATGCGCCGGTAGCCGTAGTCACGGAAGATGCTGGTGACGCCGAGCCACACGTCGGCGGCCTGCTCGGGCTTCACGAAGGCGCCCAGGCGCTTGCCGAGCATCGGGTTGGTGGACAGCGCGCCGCCGGCCCACAGGTCGTAGCCGACGCCCAGCTCGGGGTGGCGGACGCCCACCAGCGCGAAGTCGTTGATCTCGTGGACCACGTCCTGGCTGGGATGGCCCGTGATGGCGGACTTGTACTTGCGCGGCAGGTTGGACAGCAGCGGGTTGCCGATGAACCGCTCCCCCAGCTCCTCGATCAGCGGCGTGGGTCGATGATCTCGTCCTTGGCGATGCCGGCCACGGGCGAACCGAGGATGACGCGGGGCACGTCGCCGCAGGCCTCGGTGGTGGACAGGCCAACAGCCTCCAGCCGGTTCCAGATCTCGGGGATGTCCTCCACGCGGATCCAGTGCAGCTGGATGTTCTGGCGGTCGGTGAGGTCGGCGGAATCGCGGGCGAAGTCCACGGAGATCTGGCCGATGACGCGGAGCTGCTCGGTGGTGAGCGCGCCGCCGTCGATCCTCACACGAAGCATGAAGTACTTGTCTTCGAGCTCGTGCGGTTCAAGGGTTGCGGTCTTGCCGCCGTCGATCCCGGGCTTGCGCTGGGTGTAGAGGCCCCACCAGCGGAAGCGGCCGTGCAGGTCCTGGCCGGGGATGGCGTCGAAGCCTTCCTTGGCGTAGATGGTCTCGATACGCTCGCGCACGTTGAGGCCGTCGTCTTCCTGTTTCCAGGTTTCGTTGGCGTTCAGGGGCGTTTTGCCGTCAACTTTCCACTGCCCGTGCGGCTTTGCAGCGGGACGGGCAGGGCGGGCGGGGCGCTTGGTGGCAGCGGAGTCCGCGGACGCTCCGGCTAGAGCTGTATCAGTCATGCATCGACTGTAGGTCCCGCCGGAATGGCGTCACAAAGGCCCGGAAACGCTAAGTCACCTAGGGAAATATTTCGTCACGAAACGCCGGACGGCCTTGAAGAAGCCATCCTGCTGTGCATCGGCCGGCGCCGTTTCCTGGCGGTCAACGGGCTCTTCCGCGGGCACGCCGGCAGGTGCCGCGGCGGCTGCTTCCAGGGCTTTCGCGACGGCGGCGTCGTACCGTTCCAGGGCGATCTCGGCGAGCACGGGGGACGGCAGCAGCGGCTCGGTCACCAGGTCGGCCCCGGCCTTGGCCAGCTGGTCGTGGAAGAAGCCAGGTGCCAGGAGGTAGGAGGCAATCACCACCCGCCCGCCGACGTCGACTCCTCCCGCGGACTCCCCCGCCCCGGCACCTCCTGCCAGCTCCTCGCGAAGCATGGCGACGGCGTCGGGCACGGACGGCTTGGCGGAGGCACCATAGGCGGCCACCATGCGGTTGGACCGCAGCTGCCGCAACTGCCCCAGCAGCTCTTCCACGCTCTTGGCCGCGTTCGGGTTGGACGAGCCGGCTGCGGCGAGGACCACCACGTCGTTGTCCGTGACGCCAGCCTCGCGCAGCCGCTGGTCAAGCAGCGCGGCGAGGCGCGGATCCGGCCCCAGGGGTGCGGCGGCCGCACTTCCGGGCCGGCTCTTCACGGCCCGCGCAATGTCTACCTTCACGTGATAGCCCACACTGAGCAGCAGGGGCACTACGACGGCGGACTCCCCCGCCGGAAGCCCCGCCACCACATCCACCAGGTCGGGCTGCTGGACGTCCACGTACGCTTCCCGAACGTCCAGGCCGGGGCGGAGTTCGGCAATGGCGGCACGCAGCGCGTTGACCTCGGCCGCTCCCTGTGCGTTGGACGTCCCATGGGCGCAGGCGATCATGATGGGGCTGTTCATAGGGGCTAGCGTAACGTTGGAGCCGCCCTGTCCGAACCTCTTTGAATTGCCGGGACGCTCCATGACATTCGCTTTTGACATCGCCCTGGTCTGGCTGGACCTGGCGGGTGTCTTTTTCTTTGCGGTCTCGGGGTCCCTGCTGGCGGCGCGGAAGCGGTTCGACATCCTGGGCTCGCTCCTCCTGGCCTCGCTCGTGGCCCTGGGCGGCGGCGTCATCCGCGACATCATCCTCAACACCGTTCCGGCGGCCTTCACCAACCCCGCCTACCTGGTCCCGCCGCTGCTGGCCACGGTCCTCGTGTATTTCCTCTTCTCGAGCGTCCAGCGCTTCACCTCGCTGCTGGTCCTGTTCGATGCCGGCGGGCTGGCGCTGTTCTGCATCACGGGGACGCTGAAGGCGCTCTCCTTCGGCATGAACCCGTACGCGGCAGTCCTGCTTGGCGTGGCCACCGCTGTGGGCGGCGGGCTGCTGCGGGACATCACCGCGAACGAGGTGCCCCAGCTGTTCAACGCCCGGGAACTGTACGCGCTGCCGGCGTTCAGCGGGGCGGCCCTGACCTCCCTGCTGTGGGTCTCGGGCTTGTTCAACACGGGACCGCCGTCCTTGTGGCGGCTGTGGTTTTTGCCTTCCGGGTGGTGGCGTGGCGCCGGTACTGGTATGTTCCGCTGGCTGTCCGGGGGTGGCACCGCAACGGCTCCGACGGCGGCGAATCACGGGGCGGCGATTAGCTAGGATATGAGCATGACTGACATGTTCCTCGAGAAGTTCCGCGCGCTTGTTCCGAAGTATCTCGAGGATGAATGGCAGGAAGCGGACGGGCTGTCCGAGGAGGAGCTGGACAAGGCCCTGGCCGAGCACCAGTTCCAGATCCCGCTGGTGCTGCGCGAGTTCTACCTGGCGCTGGGCGGCTGCGAGGACCTCATGGAGGCCTACCACTACTTCTGGGACCCGGACGAGCTCGAAGTGGACGACGAGGGATTCCTCATGTTCCTCGAGGATGAGGACGAGGAGTACACCTGGGGCTTCCGCGTGGGCGACCTCAGCGTCCCGGATCCCATCGTCTACCGCCGGAACAATGCCCGCGGCCAGTGGAAGTCCGAAGAGGGCACGTTCTCGGAGTTCGTGTTCGACATGTTCGAGTGGGCCTTCGAGGACGACGAGCACGAGGACTAGGGCTTTCAACTCTTTTGGCGCCCACTCCCCGCGGCGATGCTGGGGCACTTTGACACGGACACGCCGTGCTCCGGCCTGGTTCCCCGTTTGTGCCTGCCAAAGTGCCCCACGACGGCGGCACTCAGCAGGGATTGAAGGCTCCCCGCCGGCTCTGCTCCAGCACGGCCAGTACCTGGGCCACCATGCGCTCGGGGTGATGGACGACGTCGGCGTACCCGAACCGAAGGCAGAGGAGTCCACCGATAACGGTGGCATTGTTGCGTGCCCGGTCTTTCTTGACCTGCTTGGGCTCCAGGTGCGTGACGCCGTCCGTCTCCACCACCAGGCACTCCTCAATCAGGAAGTCCACTTCGCCCACGCCGGGAACCTGGACATGCCGCCGGACATGCAGGCCAGCCCTCCGGAAGTGGTAGTTGGCCAGCACCTCCAGGAGCGAGTCCGCGCGTGGAATCACGTAATCCAGGACGGCCCTGGCGCGCGCGTTGCGGTTGCCGGGAAGCTTGCGCCGCAGGAAGTCCAGGGTGACATCGCCCTGCTGAAGTGGGGTTTGCACCAAGACCAGCGCCTCGATCTCAGGCAAGCAGTGCAGGGCATGGATCAGGACATCGGCCAAACCCGCAACCGGCAGCAGCGGGTGGACCCGGTGAAGGAGGCGGCCGTGGGTCAGTGTTCCCGGAATTGTCTTCTTGTGGCCCGGACTCAGATGCGCCACCTCAGCCTCCCGCAGGGCCCACAGCCCATAAATCGGCGCCGCCGACAGGCAGGTCAGCCGTGCATTGTGCCGCAGCGCCAGCCCGAGTACTCCTCCTTCATCCGGCAGGCTGTAGACGCCGCGGCGGACCCGGGTGATCTGGTTGGCCTCGAGTGCTTTCGCCAGCCGTGTTCTGGAATATCCGGCCGTCGCGAGGGCGGCTGTGCGGGCGGCGCCACTCCGGTGGCGGAGGAAAGTGTCAATGTCCATGAATCCACGGTGGCCGGACCACCGGTTCGCGGGCAGTCCGGAGCTGCCGTAAGTGGACAAGCACCGGTCAAGGGGCACATTGACACGGACACACCGGGATATTGGATCCCGGGTCCAAATCACGGGCTGAATGTGCCCCATGACGGGCGGCAGGAGCGCCGAAAACACTGTGACACCGGCCGTAAATTATCGCTTGCCTTTTGTGACAGATCTGTCATAGACTGTTTCCGGATCCGCTAAACGCCTCCGGCGGGTCTGATGCGAACGGAGAGATAGTCCCGGTTCACAGCAATGCAAGTTGCCGCGGACCGGGCTATCCCGTTTAACCGGCGCTACCGGATTGTGGGTCGGCAGCGCCGGAAAAGCAGAAGCCCGGCGCCTGGGGGAGCCGGGCTTCTGCCATCGAAACTGGCTGGTGCGGGACCTAGCTGGCGCGGTCCACCACGGCCAGCGCAAAGTTGCTCAGCGACTCCTTGACCACGCCCTCGGGCAGCGGCGCCAGCGCGGCGATCGCCTCGTTCGCCCATTTCCGGGCCACCACCCAGGACTCGGCCGTCACGGGGTGCGCGCGCAGCCCGGCAACGGCCTCGGCCAGCGCCTCGTCCGAGCTCAGGTCCCCGTCCACCAGCTTCAGAAGTTCGACGGCGGACTGGTCGCCGTCCTCGGCAGCCTTGCGCAGGAGCAGCACGGGCAGGGTGGGAACACCTTCGCGGAGGTCCGTTCCGGGCGATTTGCCGGACTTGACCTTGACCCCGGTGACGTCGATGACATCGTCGGCGAGCTGGAAGGCCACGCCCACCTTCTCGCCGTATTCCACCAGCACGGCTTCGTACGCGGGATCGGCCTGGGCAAAGATGGCGCCGAGCTGGCCGGACGCCGCTACCAGCGAGCCGGTCTTGTCAGCGATCACCGATAGGTAGTGCTCCACCGGGTCCTCGTCCGGCCGCGGGCCCACGGTTTCATGCAGCTGCCCCAGGCAGAGCCGCTCGAAGGTGCGGGCCTGGATGCCCAGTGCTCGCGAGCCCAGCTCGGACACCAGGATGGAGGCGCGGGCGAAGATCAGGTCGCCGGTGAGGACCGCCACGGAGTTGCCCCATACCTCGTGGGCCGTGGGGGCACCGCGGCGGAACGGCGCGGAGTCCATGACGTCGTCGTGGTACAGCGTTGCCAGGTGGGTCAGTTCCACCACGACGGCGGCCTGCACCACCGCAGGCAGGGACGCGTCGCCCAGGTGGGCGCACAGCAGGGTGAGCAGCGGCCGGATGCGCTTGCCGCCCGCCTCCACCAGGTGGCGCGACGTCGCGTCAGCCAGCGGGTCCGAGTTGGCGATGGCCTCGCGGAGCTTCTTCTCCACCTTGGCCAGGTTGTTGGTGATGGCCGGGCCCAGTTCTGCATCTTCGGCGATGGCGGCGAATCCCGCGGGGAGCTGGAGTCCGGTGGCAATGGCGCTGGTGTTGAGGCTTGGTTCAGCGTCGGTCATGCCGTGTCCGGCGTGGGTCCAGCTGTGCTCTGCGGGTTTGGTCACGGGTTAACCCTAACTTTTTGTTGCGGATACCGCTGATTGGATGCTGCCGGGGTGGGCGATGTATTGGATGTGGCCGGGACAAGCGACTCGAGGACCCGGATCACCCGGTCCTCGAAGCCCTTCGCGGACGGGTCCGTCAGGTTGGCCAGCAGCCGCACCACGAACCGCATCAGCACCGGGATGGGCATGCCGGTGCGCAGTGCGAGCGTCATGACCGCAGGCTTGCCGATCAGCGCGGCGAACACCCGGCCCAGGGTGAAGTGGGAGCCCCACTGGCCCCTCACATAGTCCGCGTAGCGCGCCAGGTGCGCGTCGGCGTCGTACGTTCCGCCCGAGGAGGCAAGGCGGGCGGAGGCGTCGATGATGAACTCGGCGGCGAAGCGTGCGGACTCCATCGCGTAGGAGATGCCCTCGCCGTTGAACGGCGAGACCATGCCGCCGGCGTCACCCAGGAGGAGCAGGCCGGGTGAGTAATGCGGGGTGCGGTTGAAGCCCATGGGCAGGGCGGCGCCGCGGATCTCGCCCACCTGGTTTTCGGGCGTGAAGCCCCAGTCGGCGGGCATGCCGGCGGTCCATTCGCGCAGGACCTGCTTGTAGTCGAGCTTGCCGAATTCCTTCGAGGAGTTCAGGATGCCGAGGCCCACGTTGGAGGTCCCGTCGCCGACGCCGAACACCCAGCCGTAGCCGGGCAGCAGCTTGCCGTCCCGGCCGGGAAGCTCCAGCCAGCCTTCCATCCAGTCGTCGTCCGTGCGCGGGGAGGTGAAGTAGGTGCGGACCGCCACGCCAAGCGGCCGGTCGTCACGCTTCCGGATGCCGAGGGACACAGCGGTGCGCGTGGAGTTGCCGTCCGCAGCGAGTACGACGTCGGCAGGAAAGTCGCGCGTCTCCCCCGTCTTGCGTCCGGACTCGTCCAAAAGCGCTGCGCGGACACCGGTCACGCGGCCGTCTTCCGCATGCAGGGCATCAGTGACGCTGTGCCGCTCGAGGATGGTGGCACCCGCGGCCTGGGCGTGGCGGGCCAGTTCCTCGTCGAAGCCCAGCCGGGTGCGGATCAGGCCGTACTGCGGGAAGTCGGACACCTCCGGCCACGGCAGCTCGATGGTCCGGCCGCCGGCGATCAACCGCAGGCCCTTGTTCCGGCGCCAGCCGTCGTTCTCTGGGTGCGACAGGCCAAGCTTTTGGATCTCCCGGACGGCGCGCGGGGTCAGCCCGTCACCGCAGACCTTCTCCCGTGGAAACGACGTCTTTTCCAGGACCGTGACCTCGAGCCCGGCCCTGGCGAGGTAATACGCAGCGGTGGATCCGGCCGGACCCGCACCGACAATCAGTACCTTCACGCCGGTCAGCGGGTGATGTTGCGGCGGAGCTTGGCCACCGGGCCCTTGTGCGCGGCGATGGCGGCAGCAGCGCCGTCGGGCGTCCTGTCGGCCGCCTTGAAGGCGCGGTGCACCGCCACGATCCCGCCCGTGAGGTTGCGGTAGGTGACGTTTTCCCAGCCGGCGTCCTGCAGCCACGCTGCCAGGTGGTCCTGGTCCGGCCAGGCGCGGATGGACTCGGCAAGGTAGACGTAGGCGTCAGGGTTGGAGGCAACCTTCACCGCAATGGCCGGAAGCGCGCGCATGAGGTACTCGGTGTACATGGTGCGCCAGAGCGGAACCACGGGCTGGGAGAACTCGGCGATGACCAGGCGGCCGCCGGGCTTGGTGACGCGGAGCATCTCCTGCAGTGCCTTCTTGGGTTCGTTCACGTTGCGGAGACCAAACGAAATGGTGGTGGCGTCAAACGTGTTGTCAGCGAACGGCAGGTTGGTGGCGTCGCCGGCGATGAAGTTGATGTCCGGGCGGCGGCGCTTGCCCACCTTGAGCATTCCGAGGGAGAAGTCACAAGCGACGACGTCTATGCCTGCATCGGCATATGGCTCGCTGGATGTGCCGGTTCCGGCGGCCAGGTCCAGGACGCGCTGGCCCTTGGACACTTCCATCGCTTCCACCACAACCTTGCGCCAGCGGCGGGTCTGCCCCATGGACAGGACATCGTTGACAACGTCGTACTTCGGTGCGACGTCGTCAAACATGGTGGCTACTTCGTCCGGACGCTTATCCAAGGATGCTCGGTTCACCATGTCATTGTCTCAAATGTTCGGCTGGCCCCGGACCACCGGCCCTGTGACTCCCGGCCTCTTCCCCCGATGCCCTATGATCTGTCCCCCGAAGCCGGCTTTGCGGTCGGGAGTAGTGTTGTCTCATCATGACGAGCACGATCCGCACCCTGACAGTCCCCCTGGATGGCACCGCATTCCCCGGGGGGCTGCCTTCGTTTCTGGTGCGGGACGATGTCCTTTGCTGGACCCGCCGCGAGGCCGGCCTGGCGGGCTTCGGCGAGATTGCCCGCTTCACGGCCACCGGCCCGGAACGGTTCCTCGAGGCCGACATCTGGTGGCGGCACCTGGTGATTGAAGCCGACGTCACCGACCACGTGGAGTTGCCCGGCACCGGCCCGGTGGCCTTCGGGTCCTTCGCCTTCTCCAAGACCTCCGCGCACGAGTCCCGGCTGATCGTGCCGGAAGTCGTGGTGGGCGTCCGGGACAGCCAGGTCTGGGTCACCCAGCTGACGCTCGGCGACGGCGAGCTCACCGAACAGAGCGCCCTCGCCGCCCTGGACCGCTGGCTCGGCAGCGACTCCGCGGACACCCCGGCAGCCTTCGCTACCGTCACGACGGCGGCAGCGGACTCCGCCACGGAAGCGCAGCAGGGCGCCGTTCCCGGCCGGGCGGGCGCCGCCGTCGTCCGTCCCCTCCCCCTGGCAGCAGGCGCAACACTCCACACCGGGTCCCTCAGCGAGGAAGCCTGGATGGAGGCGGTAACCGCAGGGGTTGCCGAAATCCGCACCGGGGCGCTGGAGAAACTGGTGCTTGCCCGCGACGTGGTGGCCACCATCCCCACCGGCGTGAACGCGGCAAAGGTGCTGCGCGAACTGGCCGCGCGGTACCGCGAATGCTGGACCTATGGGGTGGACGGACTGGTGGGCGCCACACCGGAGATGCTCATCCAGGTGGAGGGCCGGACAGCCCAGGCGCGCGTGCTGGCCGGAACGCTGGACCGGCGCGACGCGCACGGCGAGGACGGCCTCCCGATGGACTACGCCACGCGGGTGCTGGCCGGATCCGAGAAGCAGCGGCACGAGCACGAGATTGCCATCCAGTCACTCACCACACAGCTGGCGCCGTTCTCGGAGGCCATGAACGCGCACGATGAGCCCTTCATCCTTGAGCTGCCCAACGTCTGGCACCTGGCCTCCGACGTCAAGGCCGAACTCACCGAGGTGGAAGGCCACGTCCCTACCTGCCTGGCGCTGATCAACGCACTGCACCCCACCGCGGCCGTGTGTGGAACACCCACGCAGGTGGCCGGCGCGCTGATCCGCAAGCTGGAGCACCTGGACCGCGGCCCGTACGCAGGTCCGGTGGGCTGGCTGGATGCGGCAGGGAACGGCGAGTGGGGCATTGCCCTCCGCGGGGCTGTGATCGAGGGGCCGGAGACAGTCCGGCTGTACGCCGGCTGCGGCATCGTGGACGGATCCCAGCCCGAGGCGGAGCTGGCTGAAACGTGGGCCAAGTTCCGCCCGATGCTGGAGTCGCTCGGCATCAGCAGCTGAGCTGCCCATCCGAGCCCGAGTCTGGAATAGCAGACAACTTCGTGCCCGATACGCTTGATTTCTTGTGTGGTTTAGTTATCCAATAGTGAAACTAAGTTTCCTGTGATGCACATCTCATAATCGGCGCTACACTATGAACCGATTTAGAACCGCATACCCCTGCAACAAAAGGTAAAGAAACATGCAGCTCAAGTCCCTGGCCACGGCCAAGATCACCGCCAAGGCAGCAGCAGTCTTCGCCGTCGGCGCCCTTACCCTCACGGCGTGCGGTGGCGGCAGTTCCACGCCAGCCGCGTCCGAAGGCGGCATCCAGCTGATCAACGCAGGCAAGCTCACGGTCTGCTCCGACATCCCCTACGAGCCGTTCGAGTTCGAAAAGGACGGCCAGACGGTCGGCTACGACATCGACATCGCCAAGGAAGTTGCCAAGGACCTCGGCGCAGAACTCAGCATCGTGGACAGCTCCTTCGAAGCAATCGAAACCGGCACCGCCCTGACCCAGTGCGACCTGGGCATCTCCTCGATCTCCATCACGGACACCCGCAAGTCCGTCATGGACTTCTCCACCCCGTACCTCGACGACGACCTGGCCCTGTTGCCAGCGAGGACTCGGGCATCAGCAGCCTGGACGACGCCAAGGGCAAGAAGGTGGGCGTGCAGCAGGCCACCACCGGCGCCGACTACGCGCAGGAACAGGGCCTTGAGGCGCAGCAGTTCGAGGACACCGGCCTCCTGGTCCAGGCCCTCCAGGCCGGCACCATCGATGCTGCCCTGGGCAACCAGTCAGTCCTTGGCTACGCCATCAAGGACGACCCCAAGTTCAAGAGCGTTGAGGATTTTGCCACCGGCGAGCAGCTGGGCATCTCCGTGAAGAAGGGCAACACCGCGATGCTGGAGAAGGTCAACGGCACGCTTGAGCGCCTGGAAGAGGACGGCTCGCTGGAGAAGTTCAAGACCACCTGGTTCGGCGAAACCGCCAAGTAGCCAGAGCGCGGGCCTGGGGCATCCCTGGCCTCTACGCCCTCGCGGCCCTGAGAACCACGCAGTTGGGGCCCCGGACACGCTGTTCTGCAGTCCGGGGCCCCAGCCACGCATAATGAATGTGAGCACCCCATGGCAATGACCGCACGTCAACGCGCCAGAGTAAGCCTGTACGTCCAGGCCGGAATCTTTGTAGTGGCCATCGCCGCCCTGATCCTGGCCACCGACTGGGAAACCATCGGCAACAGCGTCTTCAACTTCGCCAAAATCGGCCCGATGTTCCCGGGCATCTTCGTCACCGGCCTGGTCAACACCCTGATCTATACGTTCCTGGGCTTCATCGTGGGCCTGTCCGGCGGCTTGCTGCTGGCCCTGATGAAGCTATCCAGCTTCCCCTCTACCGCTGGATCGCCACCGGCTACATCGAATTCTTCCGCGGCATCCCGGCCCTGCTGGTGTTCATCGCCTTCGGCTACGGCGTCCCCCTGGCCTTCGGCGTCTCGTGGAACGTCACCGTGATCGTGATGATCTCGCTGGGCATGGTGGCCTCGGCCTACATCGCCGAGACCCTGCGCGCCGGCCTGCAGGCTGTGCCCAAGGGACAGATGGAAGCCGCCCGGTCGCTGGGCATGCCGCAGTGGCGGGCCATGGTGACCATCGTGATTCCACAGGCGTTCAAGATCGTCCTGCCGCCGCTGACCAACGAAATCATCCTGCTGACAAAGGACTCCTCGCTGATCTACGTCCTGGGCCTGACCGCCTCGCAGTACGAGCTCACCAAGTTCGGCCGCGACGGCATCTCCAGCCTGGGCGCCGGCCTGACGCCGCTCCTGGTCGCAGGCGCCTTCTACCTGGTCATCACCATCCCCCTGAGCCTCCTGGCCCGGAAGTTCGAAAGCCGCTCCGCGCGGACCAAGCGATAGGCAGGGAAGCCATGAACGACGTCGTACATCCCGCCGGCAGCACCGGCACCATCCACGCGGCAGGCGTATCCATCAAGGACCTGCGCAAGGCCTACGGCTCCAACGAGGTCCTCAAGGGGATCAGCCTGGACGTGGCACCGGGCGAGGTGGTGTGCCTGATCGGCCCCTCGGGGTCCGGCAAGTCCACCCTGCTCCGCTGCGTCAACCTGCTGGAGCAGCCCAACCAGGGCAGCATCCACGTGGGCGGCTTCGAAGCCACCGATCCGGACGTGGACATCGACAAGATGCGCCGCAAGGTGGGCATGGTGTTCCAGCAGTTCAACCTGTTCCCGCACCTGGACGCCAAGAAAAACTGCTCCATCGCCCAGACCAAGGTCCTCAAGCGCTCCCAGGCGGAGGCGGACAAGGTGTCCATGCACAACCTGGAGCGCGTGGGCCTGGGGCACCTGGCTGACCGTTTCCCGGACCAGCTCTCCGGCGGCCAGCAGCAGCGCGTGGCGATCGCCCGTGCGCTGAGCATGAACCCCGAGCTGATGCTCTTCGACGAGCCCACGTCCGCCCTGGACCCCGAGACGGTGGGCGATGTCCTCTCCGTCATGCGGAACCTGGCCAAGGAGGGCATGACCATGCTGGTGGTCACGCACGAGATGGGCTTTGCCCGCGAAGTGGCCGACCGCGTGGTCTTCATGGACGGCGGCGTGGTGGTGGAGGAAGGTGCGGCCGAGCAGGTCATCAGCGCCCCCACCCAGCCGCGCACCAAGGAGTTCCTGCGCCGCGTGCTCGATCCCACGCACATCGAAATCGAAGAGTAGGCCCTCCCCGCTTTTCGCCACGCACAGTCCCCGGCGCTACGGATTTCCGCAGCGCCGGGGATTTTGTGCGTCACGGGGCAATCTGCGCTTCGCTTCCGGGCGGAGCGTACGACGGCGGCACGCGCCTTTCGTGGGGCCATTTACTTCCGCGGTGCCCGGGCACACAATAGGTCCCACCACAGCCCTGGCTCAGCAGCGCGCTGCCCGTCCGGCCGCCGTCCCCACCCGGCGGCGCATCCAGGAGCGCAGACATGAATTTCCAGTCCCCACGACCTCCGGCGGCAGTCTCCGAACGCGCCGCGCGGCTGGCATCGGTGCCTTCGTTCCAGCGGGTCGACTCCTTCATCCGGCGGTACCTCAACCCGGGGAAGGACCAGCGCACCGTCTGCGACTTCACGTTTGGTAACCCCCACCAAATGCCGCCGGACCGCTACGTCAACACCCTGCGGGACGCCCTCGTTCCCCGCGATGACCAGTGGTTCGCCTACAAAACGAACGTGGAGTCGGCGCAGGAGGCGGCCGCGCAGTCACTTGGGCGGCTGCTGGACGTGCCCTTCAGGACAGAGGACATTTTCCTCACCACCGGCGGGTTCGCCGCGATCGCCCTTGCCTTGAAGACCGTGGCGGATCCCGGCGACGAGGTGGTCTACAGCCTGCCGCCATGGTTCCTGTACGAGCCGCTGATCCTCGAAGCCGGCCTGGTGCCGGTGAAGGTGAAGGTCAGCACCGCCACGTTCGACCTGGATCTCGCCGCCGTCGAAGCGGCCATCACGGAGCGGACGCGGGTGGTCATCGTCAATTCGCCCAACAATCCCACCGGCCGGATCTATCCCCCCGAGCTGCTGCGCCGGCTCGCCGACCTGCTTGAGAATGTGTCGGCAAGGATCGGGCGGCGCATCTACCTGATCTCGGACGAGGCCTACAACCGCATTGTGTTCGACGGCGCGCGCTTCCACAGCCCCGCGGAATACTACCCGTACACGCTGCTGGCCTACTCCTACGGCAAGACCCACCTCTCCCCGGGCCAGCGGGTGGGCTACCTGGCCCTGCCGCCGGCCATGCCGCATCGGGAGGAGATGGCACCGGCCATCAGCGGCCTGCAGGTGGCGATGGGCTGGGTCTACCCCAACGCGCTGCTGCAGCACGCGCTTCCCGAGCTGGAGAAGTTCTCCATCGACGTCGGCCAGCTGGAGCGGCGCAGGAACCGCCTGGTGGACGCGCTCGGCAGCATGGGCTACCGCATGCAGCCGCCGGAGGGCACGTTCTACCTGTTCGTCAATTCCCCAGGTCCGGATGACGAAGCCTTCACCGAGTCCCTCGCCCGCCGCGACGTCTTCGTTTTCCCGGGCACGCTGTTCGAGACGCCCGGGTTCTTCCGGATATCACTGACAGCCAACGAGGACATGGTCGAGCGGAGCCTGCCCACATTCGAAGCAGCGATCAAGGAAAGCAGGAGCGGAACATGAGCGGACGGACGTACCCTCCGGGGGTCCCGTGCTGGATCGACACCACCCAGCCGGAAATCGACGCGGCAGCAACCTTCTATGCCGGACTCTTCGGCTGGACGTTCAGGGAGGCAGCCCCGGGCGGCGGGACGGACCGCTACCTGGTGGCCCAGCTGGACGGCGCGGACGTGGCAGGGATCGCCAGCGGCCGCGAAGATCCAACGGCGTGGAGCACCTACATCGCGGTCGGGGACGCGGACGCCGAGGTGGACCGGCTGGTCGCTGCCGGCGCCGTGCTGCGGTCGCCGGTAACGGATGCGGGCGAGGACGGCCGCAGTGCGGCGCTGGCAGACCCGGAGGGCGTGGAATTCCGCCTCTGGCAGCCGAAGCGGCAGGGCGGGGCGCAGTCCGTCAACCAGCCCGGGACGTGGAACTTCAGTGACCTCCACACATGCAACCCGGAGGCGGCTATCGGCTTCTACCAGGGCGCGTTCGGCTGGCAGGTGGACAAGGTGGGCTTCGGGGCGGACGACGCCGACTTCGGGCTGATGGTCCGCGTGCCCGGATACGGCGAGCTCCTTGAAAGGACAGTCGATCCGGAGATCAGGGCACGGCAGTCCGAATTCGCGGCTCCACCCGGCTTCGCGGACGCCGTCGCCTGGATCGTGCCCATTGCAGCCGACCGGACACCGCACTGGCACGTCACGTTCGCTGTGGCCGACCGGGACCGGACGGCCCTCGACGCCGAACGGCTCGGCGCCCAGGTTCTCCGGCAGGACGATACGGGGTGGACGCGCGAGGCCCTGATCCGGGACCCGCAGGGGGCTGTCTTCACCGCAAGCCAGTTCACGCCGCCAACGGGCTGACCGGCCCGGCAGGAAAACCTACGGGACCAGTACTCCGACCACAGCGGCGGCCACGGCCTCCTTGATCCGCGCGTGCAGCTGCCGCAGGGAATGACGGTCGGTGCGGACTTCCACGATGGTGCGTCCGGACACCGGCCGGGCGAGCGCCTCGGCGAGTCCCGCCGTCGTGCCCACCGCCGAATGGCGGACGCCGTACGCGGCGGCGAGTGCCGCGATGTCCACCGAGTGCGGGGTGCCGAAGAGGCGTTCGACGGCGTCTCCGTACTTTCCGCCTTCCTCCACCGCGCCGTGCTCGAGCAGCCCGAAGATGGCGCCGCCGGCATCGTTGAGCACCACCATCCGCAGATCCGGCTGCTCCTCCCCGGCCCCGAGGAGGAGGCCGCCGGCGTCGTGCAGGAAGGTGACGTCGCCGAGCAGGACAGTGGTTTCCTGCCGCCCGCCCAGTGCAATGCCCGTGGCGGTGGAGATGGTGCCGTCGATCCCGGCAAGGCCCCGGTTGGCGTACACGGTGGCGGACGGCTCCGGCGCGGGCAGGCCGGCGAGGTCCACGTCGCGGATGCCGTTCGACGAGCCCAGCAGCAACTGCCCGCGCGCGTGCCGCCACACCAGCGCACCGACCGAAGGACCGGTGGCTGCTGCCTCCGCCGCCAGGACACCGTCCAGGGCGTGCTGCGCGGCGGATCCGGCGAGCAGCCAGGCATCCAGCCAGGCGGAGGTGCCGCGGCCGGCGAAGTCGGCGAGGTCGGACAGGTTCTCCAGCGGCAGTTCGGTGCGCCGGCCGGGCTCGTACCAGGCCACCGGGACGGGCTGGTACAGGGCGGACTGGACGTCGGGCCGGGCCAGCAGGGCAGCGACCGGGCGGGAGAGGGTGGGCCGGCCGAACAGCACCACGCGTTCAATGGGCTGCCCGGAATCCGGCCCGAAATGTTCCAGCAGCAGCCGGTACGGGCCCACGGCATTCGGGCCAAACCGGGAGTTGGACGATGGCTCGGCGAGCAGCGGGAGGTTGTGGGCGCGGGCGAAGGCTTCGGCCACGGGACCGGCGTCGTGCCCGGCCAGGACCACTGTGCGCCGTTCCGGCAACTCATCAGCCACCGGGGGCAGGTTCATGACCAGCGGCTCTGTCCCGATCCGGTAGCGCTGCCGCTCCACCGCCGTCGGGAGCCCTTCGTCCGGGGATGGCACCAGCGGATCCCGGAACGCGAGGTTAAGCTGCACCGGCCCGGGCGGGATCTCGGCGAAGGCGCCGGTGGCCGCGGAAAGCCCGGTCTGGATGGCACGTTCGGGGTCGCTGCCCGCGGGGACGTCCGCCGCGAACCGGACCTGTTCGCCGAAGAGGTCCGGCTGGACGGTGGTCTGGTTGGCGCCCGTTCCACGGAGTTCGTCCGGCCTGTCAGCGGACAGGACGATCAGCGGGACGGCGGCGTGGTTGGCTTCCATCACCGCAGGCAGCAGGTTTCCGACGGCGGTCCCGGACGTGGTCAGGACGGCGGCCGGGGAACCGGTGGACAGGGCAAGGCCCAGGGCCGTGAACCCGGCGGCGCGCTCGTCGATCCTGACCAGCAATTCCACCCGGCCGGCCGCGGACGCCTCGGCCAGCGCATACGCCATGGGGGCCGACCGGGAACCGGGCGAAACCACCACGTGCCGCACCCCGCCGTCGAGCAGGATTCCGACGGCGATCCGCGCCGCCGCGAGGGCGGTGAGCTCAGGGGCGGTGTCCGTAGCGTCGGGGGCAGCGTCTGGGCAGAGTCGTTCAGCGAAGTCACCAAACCAGTCTGCCACCCCTCCCTCCCTGCGTTGCCCTATCACTTATGGTTCCCAAACAGAGCTTTTAGGGACCAATAGTGATAGGGCAACGGGTGGGCTAGGCGCGGATGGGGAAGACCTGGATCACGGACGGACGCGGGGCGCGCGCCTGGCCGGGAGCCGGCGTCGTGCCTGCCGCAACGTAGTCCGGGAAGAAGGACACCTGGTTCTCGAAGGTGCCGTCCTCGCCCGGGTGCTGCACGGCGACGAACACGCTGCGCTCCTCGTCATGGATGATGGGGCCGCAGGTCTCGGCGTCGCGCGGGACGGCGAGGAACTGCTCGACCTTGCCGCGCTCGGCGCCCTCCAGCGTGACCTTGAACAGGCCGTCCGCCCGGCCGATGCCGGAGGGGGCGCCGTCGGTCGAGATCCAGAGGTTGCCGACGGAGTCGAACGCCAGGTTGTCCGGGCAGGAGATGGGCGAGACCTTGTCCACCGGGAAGCCGGAGAAGTAGGTGACGTCGCCCTGGGCCGGATCGCCGCAGACCATCAGCAGGTTCCAGGTAAAGGCTGTGGAGGTCTGGTCGCCGGTTTCGGTGATCTCCACAATGTGGCCGTCGCGGTTCTGGTTGCGCGGGTTGACCTCGTTGGCGCCCTCGTTCGTGCCGGTTCCGCGGTTGGAGTTGTTGGTGCAGGCCACGTAGACCTTGCCCGTGTGCAGGCTCGGCTGCACGTCCTCGGCGCGGTCCATCTTGGTGGGGCCCACCTTGTCGGCGGCCAGGCGGGTGTACACCAGGACCTCTTCCACGGACATGCCCGGCACGGCGGACTTGCCGTCAAGCACCAGCGGGAGCCACTCGCCGGTGCCGTCGAAGGCGCCGTCGGAAGGGACTGCGCCGGTGCCGGTGATTTCGGCGGCGGGCGAGTTACCGGTGAACTTCGCCACGTAGAGGCTGCCGGCGGACAGGAGGGTCATGTTGTGCTTGCGGTCGCCCTCGCGGTACTTGTCCTTGGACACGAACTTGTACAGGTAGTCGAAGCGCTCGTCATCGCCGGAGTAGGCCACCACGTGCCCGGACTTGGCGATGATGACGTTGGCGCCCTCGTGCTTGAACCGGCCCAGCATGGAGTGCTTCTTCGGGGTGGAGGTGGGGTCGAACGGGTCCACCTCCACGATCCAGCCGAAGCGGTTGGCTTCGTTCTCGTAGCCGGGGTTGCGGGTGTCCCAGCGCGGTTCGTCCAGTTCCCACTGGCGGGCGGTGGGCTTGGACGTGATGCCGTAGCGCTTGTCGCCGGCGGACGTGCCGTTGCCCACGAAGTAGCCCTGGAAGTTTTCCTCACCGGACAGGATGGTGCCCCACGGGGTGGTGCCGCCGGCGCAGTTGCCCAGGGTGCCCTTGATGAAGCGGCCAGCGGGGTCTTCAACAGTCTTGACCAGGGCGGAGCCGGCGGCGGGACCCGTGAGCTCGTACACCGTCGAGTTCAGGAAGCGGCGATTCAGTTCCGCACCCTTGACGTAGGTCCACGGCTTGTTCTTGTTCTGGCGCTCCAGCTCCACCACGGACAGGCCGTGTGCGGCTGCCCCCACAGCGCGCACCTGGTCTGCCGGCATGGTGGGCGGGAACATGATGGCGTCGTTGGTGTACTCGTGGTTCGAGAACAGCACCGCGCGGCGGCCCTTGCTGCCCGGGATCTCCAGAATGTCCGTGTAGTCGTTGTTGTAGCCGAACTGCCTCTCCTGCGCCGCCGCCGTCTGGTTGGCCAGGTCGAACTCCGGCGCGTCCTTGAACATCGGGTCGCCCCAGCGGATGATCGGCTGCCACGTGAAGCCGTCCGGAACGGTGACGGCGTCAACCATCGCGTCGATGGACGGGATGGCGGTGAACTGGAGCTTGGACTTGCCGAAGCCTTCCTTGGCTGCCTTGGACAGTCCGGCCGCGGAGGCGGAATCGGCGGAGCTCACCGCTGAACCGAGGACGACGGCGAGCGCACCGGCGGCGCCGAAGCCCAGGGCGGCGCGGCGGGACATGGTGGCGGAGGCAATGTCGCGGAAGTAGCTGTTGGAGCTGGTGTTGCAGACGTCGCCGGCGCAGGCGTTGTCGCACTTCAGGGCGCAGGTGACGGCACTACGCTTGCCCTTGGTATGGCCGAGCATCGGCAGCAGCGTGAATTTGCGGGTGGGCGTTTCAGACATGAGGGTGCCTTCCAAAATGTTCCTCTGGGGTCCGTGCCACCCTGTCAGGTGCTTTCTACGGGGAAACGTCAGACAGGTGAAGCCAGGGTTAACCGCATGTGACCTGCAGGAATGTTGCTCGAGTGGGAGAGCGTCCCGGGGGAAGCCGCGGGTAGTGGAGAGCGTCTCAGGCGGCGAGGACGGCGTGGACCCGGCGCAGCCGGGCCAGCCACCACTCCCGCCGCTCCGCGGAGGCCGCGTACCGCTCCAGCAGCCCGGGATCGGCCGCAACGTCGCGCACGCGGATGGCGCCGTCGTCGGCCGTCAGGGGGTCCAAGGGTGACGTCGGACTCGAACAGGGACACCGTCCCGAGTCCGCACGCATACGGCAGTTCGGGCAGTGCGGCGGCCAGAGCGAGGCCGGCGCGGATGCCCACCGAGGTGTCCAGTGCGGAGCTGACGACGGCGGGCAGGCCGGCCTGCGCCACGATGTCCAGGGCGCGCCGCACTCCCCCGAGCGGCGCCACTTTGACCACCACGAGGTCGGCGGCGCCGGCACGGGCCACGCGGAGCGGGTCGTCCTCCTTGCGGACGCTTTCGTCGGCGGCGATCAGCACAGGGGTGCCGGCGGCCCGCAACTGCGCGCGCACTTCCGCGAGGCCCTCGATGGTGGGCACCGGCTGTTCCGCGTATTCGAGCCCGACGGCGGACAGCCGGGTGAGTGCCTCGACGGCCGTGGGCACGTCCCATCCGCCGTTGGCGTCCACGCGCAGGGCCGCATCCGGCAGGGCGGCCCGGACGGCGGCGAGGCGGGCAACGTCGTCGTCGAGGGTATGGCCCTGCTCGGCCACCTTGACCTTGACGGCGTCCACCCGCCCGAACCGGGCCAGCACCTCCGGCACCCGGTCCGCCGGAACAGCAGGTACGGTGGCGTTCACCGGGATGGACGTCCGCAGCGGCGCGGGGAACCCGAGCCAGGCGGCTTCGACGGCGGAGGCAAGCCAGCGGGAGGCCTCGGCGTCGCCGTACTCGGGGAACGGACAGAACTCACCCCACCCGGCCGGGCCCTGCAGCAGCAGCGATTCACGCTCCAGGATGCCCCGGAACTTCACCCGCATGGGCAGGCTGACCACGTGTGCGCCGGCCACAAGGTCCTCCAGCGGGGGCAGGTCCGGCAGGGGCGCGGCGGTGGCAGGCATGGCATTTACCCTACCGGCGCTGCGGACCCTGACGCAGGACGGCGGCCAGGTGAGAGGTCTTCAAAACATATCAATATGGATATACGATTGCTTCATGGCACGCGCAGCTACCACAGAGGACGCCTTCAATGCGGTGGCCGAACCCCGGCGCCGCGAAATCCTTGACGCCCTGGCTGCCGGCGAGCACACGGTGGGCGAACTCGTGGACCGGCTTGACCTTGCCCAGCCGCACGTTTCCCGGCACCTCCGGGTCCTCCGCGAAGTGGGCGCCGTACACGTGCGGGACGAAGGCAGGCAGCGCATCTACTCGCTCAACGCAGAGGCCCTGAAGCCCATCTACGCGTGGGTGGCCGGCTATGAGCACCTCTGGGCGGAGCGGTTCGACCTGCTCGAGGACGTGCTCGACGAAATGAAACACCAGGACAGCTAGAAAAGGAGCAGGGCAGTGGCACAGACAGGCAGCAGCACCATGGACGTCACGTTCCCCAGCGACGAGGAAATCCTGATCACCCGCAAGGTCAACGCACCCAGGCACCTGGTCTACCGCGCCTGGACCACGCCCGAGCTGGTCAGGAAGTGGTGGCCGGGCCGCCGGGGCGAGATGACGGTGGCGGACATGGACTTCCGGGTGGGCGGCACCTGGCGGTATGTCATGGTGGCCCACGGCGGCTTCGAGGTCGCCTTCCACGGCACGTACCGGGAGATCGTCCCGAACGAGCGGATTGTGCACACCGAGGTGATGGAGATGCCGGAGACGTCGCCGGACGGCGAGGAGGGCGCCGTGGTGAACACGGTCACCTTCGAGGAGGCCGACGGCGGCGGCACCACGGTCAGCATCCGCACCAATGCGGGCAGCAGGGAGATCCGCGACATGATTGCCCAGTCCGGCATGGAGGGCGGCGTCCGCGAACAGTTCGAGATCATCGAGAAGCTGGCAGCGGCTTCCGACTGATCCCGGCTGCCCCGTCGGCGACAGAGGAGCGGGCCTGCTCCAGCGCGGCGGCACGCCCGGAAGCCCAAGCACTCTCCCAGCTTTCTGTGACACCCTTAAGCCGATGACAATTTCACGGCAGGCAGGCACCAGGACAGCATCCCGACCAGCTCCGGGCTCGGGTTTCCTGTTCGTGCTGGCCACCCTGGCCTGCGTGGCCGGGCTGCTTGCCACCTACTACTACTTTGTCCAGACCACCACTGGACAGTTCATTGACGAGTCAGCGCTGGTGGAGGCCGTGGAGATCCATGGCCCGGCGGGCAAGGCGAGCACCAGGTTCCTGGACCTGCTGCCCACCATCTCGCTGGTGATGGCCGCCGTCGTGGTGCTGTTCGTGACGGTGATCCGCAAGCGCTGGGCAGAGGCCGGGATTGCCGTGGCGGCCTGCGTCGGCGCCAACGTGGCCACCCAGGTGCTCAAGGCCCTGCTGCCGGCCCGGCCGGATCAGGGCGTCGTGACGCTGGACATCAACTCGCTGCCGTCCGGGCACACCACGCTGGCGGCGTCGGCGGCGGCCGCGGTGTTCCTGATGGCATCCCCGCGCTGGCGGCCGATGGCGGGCTTCGTGGGCGGCACGTTCGCCATCGCATCCGGGGTTTCGACGCTGATCAACCAGTGGCACCGGCCCGCGGACGTTGTGGCGGCGTTCCTGCTGGTGGGCGCGTTCATGATCCCTGCCGGCTGGCTGATCGTCCGGCGGGGCGCCTGGAACGCCTGGGACGGCTTCGGCGGACATATCGGTTCGGCCCGGATCTGGCTGACGCTGCCGGTGCTGCTGGGACTGGCATCGGCCGCCGTCGCCATGTACTCGCTGATCCGCATCGCGCCGAGCCCCTGGCAGGAGGCCAGCACCACCAACTACTTCTGGGCCGGGATCTCGCTGATTGTGATTGCCGGGTACCTGGCCACGGTAGCCACCACCTCGCTGTTCGCCTTCGCGGCACGACGGCGGGGCTCCCCAGTCCGCTAGAAGGAACCTTTAGAGCACCAGGCCGCGGTCCAGGCTGGCCGCCCGGCCGATGCGACGGTGCCACGCGGCATCGGACACTCCTGCAGGGAATTTGACCGTTTCTTGATGACCTTGGGGGCTCTTTATTGATCCGCCCATTGGATAGTTGCTGTTGCCAGGCCGAAAGGCCCGGCCGGATGGCTCTCCTGCAAGCCATCACTCTCCTGGCGGCGTCTTGAAGTGGGCGCCGCCAGGTACCCGACCTCCGGCCCGCACCTTTTGCGCCCCGGACCCGTTTTCCTCACAGCGCGCCGCCATGCAGCTCCGCCGTGACCCCCATTTCGCTGGAACGCTGCGCACTCGCTGTATCGGAACAGCGATCCTGCAGGGAACCGTCGAATTGGCGGCGGCCCCCTTACGCAGCTGGTCCCCATTTCAACGCGGACCCTTAACGCAAACCAGCTCGGCAGGAGCTGGCGCCGCTATGTGGGGGGGACATAGCGGCGCCTGCTTCCGCCGAGCTGGCGCGGTGCCTACAGCCGCGGTACCTGCAGCCGCGGTACCTACAGCGACGTGGAGACGCAGGTGACCTTGTTGCTGTTGTTGCCTTGTTCCAGGTCCAGCACCGCCGTGGCGCTACCCGTCGACTGGTCGCTGTAGGTGGCGGTCACGCGGATGGTCAGCCGTGCCGTGGACCGGTTCGCGACCACGATCGGCGACGTGATGTCCAGGGTGACGGTGCTGGACGCTCCCAGCGTCACGGCCTGGTTGTACGAGGGACCGTAGCTGCCGTCGGCCTGCAGGGCCGCGTACGTAAGGGATACAGGAGTTTTCGTCCCGGTGGCGGTCAGGGTGGCGTGGGTCCGGTTGTTGTTGTTGGTGCACGTGAAGGCGGTGAGGACATCGCCCGGCCAGGTTGCTGCGGCACTCACGGTCATGGTCGCCGTCGCGCTTTGCTGCCACAGGGCCGACGCCGACGCGCCGCCCACGCCCAGCGTCACCGTCAGTGCGAAGGCGCCGACGGCGGCCCCGGCACCCGGGAGGTCCCGGAACTTGCCCATCAGGACGCCCCAGCCATGCGGGAGTTGCGTGACTTGCGTACTGACGTGAAGACCGTGACGGCGCCGTAGCCGATGAGTCCGATCGCTGCGACGACGGTCCAGGTGCCGCGGTCGGAGTTGCCCAGCGCGTTGGCCACGAAGCCGACGTACGGGACTGCGTAGAACAGCTTGCCCTTGACCTGGATTTCCCGGACGGGTTCAGGATCGTTGGCGCCGTTGTTGTCGCCCCGCGTGATGAGCGTCTTCTCGCCCTGCTGCGTGGCGCCGAAACCGACCACCCGGTGCGTCTCCACCTCAGGCCGTCCCGAGTACAGCTGGAACGTCACCACGTCGCCGTACTGGATCTGGTCAAAGTCGACCGGCTTCATCACCAGGAACGTGCCCGGCGGGAACTTGGGCGCCATGGAGTTGGTGAGCACGGTGTACGTCTGCGAACCCGTTGCCACCGGCAGCACGATCAGGACCAGCGCGGCGAACAACGTGATCATCATGGCGGACATGCTGGCGATACGTCCGACGGCGGCCCAGGCACCGGAGCGCTCGCCCCGGCCGGTTGCCGTTTTCGACGGCGGCTGTTCCGTCTGGGGCGCGTCCTGCCCGTGCGGGGTGTGGCCGACGATGGGGCGTTCTGTCAGGTCAGCAGCCACCGGGCACCCCGCACAACTGACGGGCGGTGAGCGGAAGGGTGATGTTCACTGCTTGTCCTTTCACGGTGGTGGGGGCGGCCGGGCTGAGGCTGGCCTGGAAGCAGAAGACGGTGGATCCGCCTTTGGCGACGGGCTGCGAAACGAGTCCGGCAGAACCCACCGGCGCGTAACTGCCGGTGGCGTTGCATTCCGCGGCGGTGGCTGCCGCCTTGGCGCTGACTGTCACGTACTGGGCAAGGCTTCCGCCGGACACATTCGCCACTGCCGGCTGCCCCGCCGTGACGGTGGTGTTGAAGGTCCCGCCGGCGTTGGTGTTGTTGGTGACTGTCACTCCCCCGTACACCGACGTTCCGGGCGAGAGGGTGGCCGCCGGGTTGATGGCCAGGTTTGCCGACTGCCCGTTGGCCAGCGTCATGTTCGTGACCTGCCCGGACGGAACCGCGCTGAGCGCCACATCGAACGACGCCGAGGCAACAGTCCCGGGGGCGGCCGACGCGCTGGCGCTCCAGAGGGCGTACGTGCCCTGCACCGTCAACAGTCCCAGGAGCACTGCCGCGGCGATGAGTGCCGCCGCCTGCAGTGAGCGCTTGGTGCGCATCGGTCTTCCTCCTGGTCCTGTTCCTTGGTCCGACGGGCGGGTGGCCGTTCAGCCACCCGCCGCGGCAGGTTAGGGGGCCACCGTTGGCGCAACCAGCCCGGAACCGGCAACTACCTGCTCCAGCTGGAAGGCCACGTCGTTGAAGTTGTAGGTCTTGGTAACGTCGCCGCGGCCGGACGTAGTGGACAGGAACTCGAAAGTGATGGTCGCGGTGACCGTCTGTGCGGATCCCGTGGGCTTCAGCGGGTTGGAGACGGGGGTGGTGCCGACCGTCAGCGCAGGACCGGTCACGGAAACGTTGGCGGGAATGAAACCGTTGGTGGCTGTGATGCCGGTTGTGCCAATGTTCGCAGCCATCTTGTCGCCTACCAGGGTCACCGTCAGGTCCTGGGTGTAGGTGAGCTTGTCACCCGGAACTACCTTGTAGGCAGCGATGTCGATGGTCGCACCGGCGCGGTCCTTCCACACCCCAGCGGTGGTGGCGTTGACCACGTTCAGGTCGCCGGCCACGATGGTGCCGGGAGTCTGCGTAGCTTCGGCGTTCCAGGCCGCCAGAGTTCCGCCGCCGCCCAGCAGCAGTGCTGCACCTACGGCGATGGCTGCGGTGCCCTTGACCAGAGTGCTGTTCTTCATGACATGTCCCCTCAGACTTTGATGTGCGTGTTGTCTAGCTGGGGACCACTTTGCACGGCCAAACTCAGGAACTAAGGGGTGAAAGCGTCAAAGAAGGCTCAAGTTATCTGAAAAATTGAAATGGCCCCTGACCTGCGCTTTTATCCCTTGGCCGGTCCTGGATGGCCCGGTTCATAAAGGTCGATGATCGGCAGGTGCCCGTCCGTGCGGATGGCGTCGCCGCCGCCGTTGCGGTGGTGGTAGCCGGTGGAGTAGTTGAGGATGACGTGGACCGACTCCACGGCACGGGCGGCCCGGAGCGTCCCGATGATGAAGTCCCGTTCCTCGTCCGTGCGGTCGGCGATCTTGTGCGTGATCTGGAACGTGAAGAGGGACAGTCCAACGCTCCGGTCGTAGGTGCCGGCACCCACGAAATCCACCGGGATTCCGCCGGGCAGCATCCACCCCTCGGGGCATTTCCAGAACCGGACGTGGTGGCGCTTGCGCGGGTTGCCGTCGATCTCGCGCTGGAACGCCAGGTCCTGCCGGTTGCCGAACACATACAAAGAACTGACCGGCGCTTGCGGGTAGCTCCGCCCCAGAACCGTGGACGTCAGGGTGCGCCAGGCCGTGGCCGGCGTGATGGGGTCCGCCTCCACCCATCCTGCGGACAGCATCGCCCGGCGCAGTTCGTCCCCGGTCCCCACCACCGCCAGGTTCACGGGGTCGCCCAGCACGCCGTCGCCGGTCCTGGTCCGGCCGATGAAGTAGTCCGGAATGTAGAGGCTGCTAAGGATCTTGTGGATGCGCGGCAGCAGGGCGTACGCCAGGATCAGCCACACCGGCAGGAACACCCACGCCTGCTCCGGGCCGCGGGACAGCCGCGACAGCAGGAAGAACCACACGGCCCATCCGACGGCGACTGTCACCAGCAGGTACAGGAGCCGCTGCAGCACCGCCAGCGCGGTGGCCCACCGGCTCTGCCGCCGCTCGCTGGAACTCTCCGGACGCGAATGGTCAGGCTCCTGCGGGGCCGGCCGCCCGGCGTCGTAATTCCTCTCCAAAGAGCTCACGGCTCGTCGGGGGTCAACTGCTCCACGATGATGCGGGCCGTCTCCGGATCCCCCAGGATGCGGAAGTGCCCGGCCGTGGGCAGTTCGATGTTGGTGGCACCCGGCAGGATGCTGCCCTCCGGGATGTGTGGGTCGAACGGGCCGTAGATGGACGTGATCCGGCTGTTGATGGTTTCCTCGCGGGCCAGTTCCAGGGTCAGCGCGTTGCGCGGCGAGAAGATCCGCAGGCTCGGCAGCAGCATGTACCGCGCGTAGGTGGAGCCGGAAAAGGGCGTGCACACCGCGATCATCCGGGAGATCCGCTGCTCCGGGTCCAGGTTGAGCATGGCGTACTTCCCGATCAGCCCGCCCTTGCTGTGCGCCACGATGGCCGCGTCCCGCAGCCCGGCCTCCTCGATGTGCTGCGCCACCATCCTGGCCGCCGCCGGCACCTTCAGCTTGTTTCGCTGCAGCACTGTGACCACGTGGACGGGATGGCCGGCGTCGTGGATGGACTGGATGAGGGGCAGCATGAACTGCCAGTTCTCGTATACGCCCGGGATGATGACCACAGGACTGCGGTGCCCCTGGTGGAACGAGCCCGGCTGCACGCGGGACAGCATGCCCTCAACCTGGCATATGGCTGCGTACGCGTAGTCCTGCAGCCACCACAGGCCCTTCTGCAGCGCACTGATCCGAGTGGGAATCCCCGTTTCACCCATCTGTCGAGGATAACCGCCCCACCCGTTGCTCTATCACTTATGGTCCCTAAACCAGCGTTTTAGCGACCAGAAGTGATAGAGCATGTCAGTAGTTGCGGCGGTGCTTCAGGCGGGGAATCACGACGGCGAACACAGCCGCCGCTGCGAACCCCAGGACGCCGGTGGCCGAGATCCCCGCGCCCAGCGAGGCCAGGGCCGTCACCCCGGACAGGAGCACCGGCCCGCCGGTGGAGCCAGCGTCCGCCATGAAGCGCCACAGCCCCAGGAACTGGCCCCGGCCGCGGTCGGGCGAGAAGTCGGCACCGAGGGTCATCACCAGCCCGGAGCTGATGCCGTTGCCGAACCCGATCAGCAGCGCCGCCAGCAGCAGCCCCACGAAGGATCCGGTGAGCGGGATCAGGAGCAGCGCCATGCCCATCAGCAGGGTGGACGGGACGGCGACGAACTGCCGGCCCCTGCGGTCCATGAGCTTGCCCGCCGGGTAGAACACCAGCATGTCGATGGCCCCGGACAATCCGTAGATCAGCGAGGCGGAGGTGGCGTCCAGGCCCAGGTGGTCCGCCCACAGCGGGATGACCACCTGCCGGGAGGAACGCAGCGCGCTCAGCAGCAGGATCCCGACGCCCAGCGACAGGAAGACCCCCGCATGGGACACCGCCACACTGCGGAGCGTGGGCTGGGGGCCGGCCGTCCCGCCGTCGTGCATGTCCGCCGCGGCCAGGTCCGGAATGGTGAGGGACAGCAGCGCCGCGGCCGCCATCGCCACCAGGCCCACCCAGTACGCGCCGCCGATGCCGGCGAACTGCATCACGGCCGCGCCCAGGAACGGGCCGATGAACACGCCGATCCGGTTGACCCCGCCCAGGGTGGACAGCGCCCGGGCGCGGAACTCCACCGGCACCGCCTCGGTGAGGTACTTCTGCCGCGCCAGGCCAAAGACGCTGCCGGCCATTCCGACGACGGCCATCGCCGCTGCGAGCAGCCACAGCCCGTTGGGAACCACGTAGGACAGCCCGCCCGCGGCCATGGCCAGGCCGGCGGCGACGGCGGCGCCCACGATGGACCACCGCTCACCGAACTTGAGGGTCACCAGGGATGCGGGCAGGTTGAAGAGCCACGAACCGAGCCCCATCAGCGTGACGATGAGGGCCGCGACGGCAACAGAGGCGCCGAGGTCCCGGGCCGTCAACGCCACTACCGGAAGGATGGCGCCCTGCCCGATCCCGAAGAGCAGCGTGGGCCCGAAGGCGGCCACCGCGATGCGTCGAAGGCTGAAGGGCTGGGGGTCGTCCGGGGAAGTCATCAGATTTATCCTATGGCCGCGCCCCGGACGGGTTGTCAGCGGTGGTCGGCGCCCCTCATGCGGACGGCCACCACCACGCCTGAGGCAGCGGTGAGGCCGGCCACCACGGCGATGGCGGCCGGGATGCCAAGGGCGTCAGCAACAATGCCGGAGAGCAGTGCGCCGGCGGCAAAGCCGCTGTCCCGCCACAGCCGGTACACCCCTATGGAGCGCGCCCGCCACGATGGATGGGCCACATCGCCGATGGCCGCGAGCAGCGTGGGATAGACCATGGCAGTACCGATTCCGAGCAGGACGGCAGCGGCGAGCCAGGTTTCGAAACCCGTCCCTGCAGCCACCATGGCCAGGGCCGCGGCCTGCACCAGCATGCCGCCCGTGATCAGCGGCTTTCGCCCGTACCTGTCGGACAGTGCGCCGGTGACGAGCTGCGCGGCTCCCCACACGGCCGGGTAGGCAGCCGCAAGCAGGCCCACTTTGTCCACGCTGAGGCCCCCGGCGAAGAAGAAGACGGGGAAGAGGCCCAGGCCAGCCCGTCGTTGAGGTTGTTGACCATCCCCGCCTGGCTGACAGCGGACAGCGACCTGTCACGGAAACTGGTGAGGATGAAGACCTCCCGGCTGCCCAGCCCGGCATGGCGGGCGTCCCGCGGCCGGTGGGTTGCGGCTTCGGCGGCGGCGTGGTGGTGGGTTTCGCGGACTGCCAGGACGGAGAGGCCCAGGCCGACGGCGATGAAGGCGGCACCGAGGAGGAAAGGCCCCGGGCGCAGCCCGTGCATTGCGGCGATGTAGCCGGTGGCCAGGGCGGTGCCGGCCACGCCAAGATAGCCGGCCGCTTCGTTGAGGCCCATGGCCAGGCCGCGGCGTTCGGGCCCGACGAGATCCATCTTCATCATGACGGTGGTGGACCAGGTCAGGCCCTGGCTGATGCCCAGGATGACGTTGGCAGCAACAATCCACCCCCACGAATCACCGAAGATCAGCAGCAGGGGAACCGGCAGGGCTATGAGCCAGCCTGCCACGAGGACAGGCTTGCGTCCGAACCGGTCGGACAGGGTGCCGGCGAGGTAGTTCGTGGCGGCTTTCGCCACCCCGAACGCAAGGATGTAGGTCAGTGCCGACGAATACAGGCCCACGTTGAAGACCTGGCTTGCCAGCAGGGGCAGGACGGTCCGTTCCTGGCCCAGGGTCCGCCCACCAGGGCGTTGACCGCGACGAGGAGCAGGAATTGGGCAAGGTTCTGGCGCAGGCCAAGTACGACGCCGGGACCTCCTGCCGCGTCGGAGCCGGGTGGGGTGCCCCGCATGTCACGCTCCATTCGGTTGTTGGCGAACGTCCCTGGATGGAAGGTGCCCGGGCAGGCGGGGACCTGCCCGGGCGGGAAGCCCGTGCGGGAGGGGGGACCCGCCGGGCAGTTTTCGGGTCAGTTCGCCGTGACGGCGTTCTGCTCTTCCTGCTGCCAGGCGCTCCACGCGGCATAGCTGCCATCCAGTTCGGCGACGTCGTAGCCGGCCCTGCGCAGCGCGCTTGCGGCTACGGAATTCCGCACACCGCTTTGGCAGTACGTCACGATGGTGCCTTCGGCCGGGAGCTTGTTCAGGTGCCACATGACACGGCCGCCGCTGAGCTGGTAGGACCCGGGAATGTTGCCGGCGATGTGTTCGCTGCGGTTGCGGACATCGAGCACCATGGCGGCGTCGACGTTGCCCAGGTCTTCAGGCCGGACCAGTTTTGGAACGAAGGTGGGCAGGCCCTCGATGCCCGTGACGTACCCGGCCACCTTGTCGATGCCCACGCGAACCAGGTGGTCCCACATGTCCTGCGCCGCTTCCTGGTCGGGCCAGGAGCACCAGCGGATTCTTGTCGGTTTCGGGGTTGACCACCCAGGCGCCGTAGCTCGCCACGGATTTGCCTGCCGGAACGTTCAGTGACCGGACCACAGTTCCCTTGTGGACCTCCTGGTTGGGCGGGTGTCGATAAAGGTGACGAGGTCCTGGTCGAGGTCCCGGGCGACGTCCGACGTCTCCAGCTGCGGGAGCGGGGCGCGTTCGCCCAGCACAGCAGGACCTTCACGGTTCTCACGCTTCATGCGGCCAAAGTAGGCGTGCGCGTCGGGCTGGCCGTCCAGGAGTTCGGCAATGAAACCGCCCTCGTCGTTGGCGGCAAGGTAGGGACCCCACCACGAATAGAGCCGTTCATAGCCCACCGTGGAGGACGGGATGGCACCGAGCGCCTTGCCGCAGGCACTGCCCGAACCGTGGGCTGGGTGGACCTGGACGTAGTCCGGCAGGGTCAGGAACCTGTCCCGCAGGCTGGCGAAGAGTTGCCTCGCTCCCTCGAAGCGGGTGTCCACTCCCCCGGCGGCTTCATCCAGCAGGTCCGGACGGCCCAGGTCGCCGGAGAAGACAAAGTCTCCGGAGAGCAGGTAGCCCGGCTGGTCGCTGAACGCGCCGTCGGTGACCAGGAACGAGAGGTGCTCAGGGGTGTGGCCGGGGGTGTGCACTGCCTCGATGGTGATGTTGCCGATGCTGATTTTGTCCCCGTCGTAGAGCCGCTGTGCATCGAATCCGTACTGCCAGTCAGGCCCGCCCTCGCCGGAGACGTAGATCTTTGCGCCGGTCGCGGCGGCAAGCTCACGGGTGCCGGAGAGGTAGTCGGCGTGGATGTGGGTCTCGGTGACGGCCACGATCTTCATGCCGTTCTTCTCGGCGAGGTCCTGGTAGACGGCAATGTCCCGCCGGCCATCAATGACCACGGCGGTGCCGTTGGCCTGGCAGCCGATCAGGTAGCTGGCCTGGGCGAGGTCGTCGTCGTAGATACGTTCAAAAAGCATGGGGTCCTCCTGGGACGTTGCGACTGGGGGCCATGTGGCCAGGTTCGGGTGTGGGTGCCGGCAGCGGCAGGACCGGATCCGGTCAGCTGGCCTGCTTGGCGGCTTTGGCACGCAGGGCATCCAGGTCCAGGTTCTTCACAGCCTGGATGACCTCTTCCAGGGCTGCTGCGTTGAGCGCCCCCGGCTGGGAGAAGACGAGGGTCTTGTCCTTGAAGGCCATCAGCGTGGGGATTGAGGTGATCCGCGCTGCCGCAGCCAGGGATTGTTCCGCTTCGGTATCCACCTTGGCGAAGGTGATCTCCGGGTGCCGTGCGGCGGCCGCGGCATAGGTAGGGGCGAACATGCGGCAGGGGCCGCACCAGCCGGCCCAGAAGTCAACGAACACGATGTTGTTGTTCTCCAGGGTCCCAGCGAAGGTCTCTTGAGTGATATCGATGGTTGCCATGACTAAATTTTATACCCCCCTGGGTATCGAGTAAAGCTGGATGGGACAGGACGGGTTCCTCCGGCAGGGAGGAGCCAACTGGCGCGGTCAGACGGTGGGAAGCCCGGCGCGGGTCCACGCAATCATGCCGCCGGCCATGGTGTCGGCGTTGAAGCCGGCGCGGTTGAGGGCGTCGGCCACTGCGGCGCTGCGGTTTCCGCTGCGGCACACCACGATGACGGGTGCGGCCGGGTCGAGTTCAGGCAGGCGGGCTTGAAGCTGGCCCATGGGAATGTGCAGGACTCCCGGCACCATGCCTTCGGTGACTTCGAAGTCCTCGCGGACATCGAGGATCCGGGCCTGGTTCAGGCGCCGGTTCGTCTCGGCAACGGTGATCTCAGCCATGGTTCTTCTCCTTCTCTTGTTGTTGAATGTCAGGCCGGCGAAGGCCGGCTGCTGCTTCGCCGCCTGTTCCTGCCGATGGTGCGGAGCGGGCAGGAGTTGACGAAAAGCCAGCAAATGCCCGCACCTGCAAGCGTCAGGGCGACGACGGCAGCGATGATGATCGGGCGCAGTTCCCCGGGAGCCTGCTGGGTGAGGACGAATGTGCCCATCGCCAGGACGAACCAGCCGAACGCCTTGCGGAGCGCATCCTCCGGAATGCGGCCCGCAATCCGTGAACCGACAAGGGTTCCCGCGATTGCGGCTGCGGTAACAGCCAGGACCAGGCCCCAATCCAGCTGGACCGAGGTGAGGTAGCCGGCCAGCCCGGCGAAGGACTTCATGGCGATGACCACCAGCGACGTGCCGACGGCGGCAGCCATGGGCAGGCCGCCCAGCAGCGCCAGGGCCGGGACCACCAGGAACCCGCCACCGGCGCCCACCAGTCCCGTGATGAGCCCGACCACCGCGCCGTCCAGCAGGACCCTGCCAAGCGGCAGTTCGTGCTTAGCAGGCGCCGCGCCGCCGTCGTCCTTCTTCTTCCTCCCCCGGAGCATGGCGATGGATGTGGCCACCATCATGACGGCGAAGGCAATAAGCAGGATCTGGCCCGGGATGTGGCCCCCAGCAGACCCCCGACAAAGGCACCCGCCATGCCGGCCGCGCCGAAGAGCAGGCCGGTCCGCCACCGTACCCGGCCCCTGCGCGCATGGCTGACCACACTGACCGCCGAGGTGACACCGACGACGAACAGGGAGGCTGCGATTGCCTCCTTGGGCCCGAACCCGGCCACGTAGACCAGGATGGGGACCGTCAGGATGGAACCGCCGCCGCCCAGGACGCCGAGCGACAGGCCGATGACCAGGGACAGCGCCAGGACAAGGATCACGGCGGAACTCACGACGCCTTGGCCTCAGCTCCGGCTTCGGAACTGACGGGCAGCTGCAGGATGGCGCTCTCACGGGTGGGCTCCTTGGCGGCCCTGTTCCACGGCATCGCGGAAAGGGCCGTGCCCATGGCACAGGTGTTGGTGGCTGCGGAGAACGTCAGTCCGGCCCCGATCGCCCCGGCGAGCATCCGGACTTTAGGGGAAACGAACCTGCCGCCGGCCAGGCCCAGGACAACGAGGGAGCCGGCAACAGGCGGACCTGCCGCTCCAGGTCCCACCGTGCCCTGCCGCGGACAACGTCGCCGCCGGCGGCAGCAAAACCCGGGACACCGCCGGTGAGCACGAAAGCCGTGCCGATACCCGCTTCACCAAGCCGCTGGCGCGCCTGCTCGGCCCTTACGCCGGACTGGCAAACCAGCACGACGCGGCTGCCGAGCCGTTGCGCCAGTTCATCGGTGTGCTCCGAGAGCAACGGCAGCGGCACGTTGTAGGAGCCGCGGATGTGCATAGATTCGAACTCCGCGGCGGAGCGGACGTCGAGCACCGTCAGGTCCTGGTGCCGGCAAGCCAGCTGCGGAGTGTTTCGGCGCCAGGGAGGTGACGGCGGTTGAACGGTTGGAAGAGGAGGTCATGGGAGTCCTTTCGGCAGCGGAAGTGGATACCCCACCGAGTATTACGGATACCCCCGGGGGTAGTCAAACACACCCCTGGGGTATAAGCTGGTGCGGACACTTCCCGGATTGGAGATCCCCATGCAACTTGATGCCACTGAACTGACGCCCGTGGTCAACCGCCTGAAGCGGGCCCAAGGCCAGCTCGCAGCCGTCACTCGGATGCTTGAGGAAGGCCGGGACTGCAAGGACATCGTCACGCAGCTGGCGGCGGTGTCCAAGGCACTGGACCGGGCCGGTTTCGCGATCATCGCCAGCGGGCTGGAGCAGTGCATCGTCCGCAAGGATGCCAGCATGGACACCAAGGATCTGGAAAAACTCTTCCTGTCGCTTGCCTGATCTCCCGCCATCTTTCCTGCCCACCAGACTGAGGAGGAGCAATGACCTATACCCACACCGTGACCGTCCCGTTCTCCTGGGAAGAGGCCGTGGAGCGCATGCGCACGGCCCTTGCCGGCCAGGGTTTCGGGATTCTGTCCGAGATCAACGTCCGCAACACTTTCGAGGCGAAACTTGGCACCGAAGCCGCCGAGGCCCTGGGCCCCGATGTCATCCTGGGCGCCTGCAACCCGCAGTTGGCCAGCAAGGCCCTTGCGGCGGAACCAGACCTCGGTGCGCTGCTGCCCTGTAATGTCGTGGTCCGCCGCGGCACGAATGACACCGTGACCACAGTCCAGGCAATCGATCCGCAAACCATGGTCCGGCTCAGTGACAGCGCCGCCGTGCGCGACGGTGCCAACGATGCCGACGCCAGGCTCCGGGCGGCCCTGGCAGAGCTCTCCGCCACTGCCCCGGCAGGCTGACCGGCCGCGCCCCGAAAACCACGCGAAATCGCTCAAATTCGGGGGTCACAAACGGCCCACACAGGAGTAGCGTTCGCCTTATGGGGCGCTGATCCGCGCCCATAGCCAAGGGGAGGTCATTCGATGGGTGAAGTGTGGATCCGAACGCTCGGCAACGGGCTGGTCCGGGCAGACAGAGTCACCGAAATTTCATCCACGCGCGGGTCGTTGCATGAGGACCAGGGGTATTCCTTGAAGGTCATCGTGGACGGCAAGGGCCACGTCCTGATCGACGACGCCGATCTGCAGGGCAGCATGGCCGAGCGGCTGGAGTACGCCCGGCACATGGAGGACGCCCTGCTGCTCGCCATCGATGAAGCCCGCGACAGCGACGCCTCCGTGGTGATCTCCTATGAGCCCGAACGCGAGCGCTGGTCGTCGGCCGCCGTCTCCGAATTAACCGGCAGCCTTCCCCAAGTGGTCGTCTGACCCGGCGCGGGCTCCCGCAACGCCGGAACAGCCGGCGCCTGGACATCCTGGACTGCCGTCCGCGCCGGCAGTCCGCTGATGCTGGTGCGCGTGAAGCACAGCGCCCAGAGCGCAGCAACCAGCACCACCACCAGGACCCACGGCAGGTCCGGCCACGCGAGCATGAACGGCACGGCCACTGCCACCACCGTCACGATCAGCAGGTACCACGCCACGGACCACCACGGGCTGGCCGGGCCGTTGCGGGCGGGGTCGCTTGATTGCCGGACGGACGGCTTCCGCCTGCGTTGGAGCCGGTTGTGCAGCACGCCCCACACCGGCCCGTTCAACAGCCCCACCAGCACGCCGGCGAACACGGCCGTGGTCACCGCCAGCACGCCCCAGCTCTGCCAGTGCCCCCAGTGGTAGGAAGGGCCGGAGCACACCCAGGAGGACCACCACGGGTCCTGGCCGGCCCCGGGCGGGCCGCACTGCACCAGGTTCCGCGCCCACCCCTGCGAGCCCAGCCAGGCCAGTGCAGCCGGGGCGCTGAGCGCTGCGGTGAGCACCGAGAGAAGCCGCGTCACCCCCAGGCTCTTGACCATGACGCGGTGCGGACGGAGGCGCCGGTCGCCGTCGAGCCCCCGCAAGGCGAGGCCGTGCGGGTCGGAGGGCGGGTCCAGGATCAGCCGGGCCAGCGGATCCAGCACCTCCACCCTGTTGCTGGAGTAGACGATGTGGTCGTAGATCAGCGCGGAACGGTTGTAGACCGGGTGCTCCTCGGGGCCGGGGCCGCCGTCGCCCGCGGTGTCCCGGGCGTAGATCTTGCCGAAAACGGGCAGCGGGCCGTTGGCGTGCGTTGAAATGGGGCCGGCCGGCACGAAGTCGAACTTGCCCCACACATTGATCCAGCGGGGCCGGTCCGGGTTCGCCAGCCAGTCGGTCACCGGGTCCTCCCCCGTTCCGCCGCCCCACTGCGCGTACCCCAGCAGGTCGAGCCCGCTGCCCACACTGACGAAGTTCGTGGCCCGCGCCTGGTTCTGAAACAGGACCTGCCCGGTGATCGCTGCGCCCTGGCTGTGCGCCACCACCGTCACCTGGGTGCCGCCGTCGTGGTCCCAGCGCTGCAGGGTGTCCACCACCCGCTGCCGCATCGCGGCGGCCTGGAGGGGCTTGCGCTTCCACACCTGCGGGTCGCCCAGGAACTCGGCGAACAGGGAGACGATCTTGCCGATCCACCGGCCGGGCCCGGGAATCCAGGCCAGGACGATGGTCAGCAGCAGCACCACCAGCACGGCCAGCAGGATAAAGAACCCGGCAAGCGCTGCCAGCGCGGTCAGGAGCGCCTGCCTCAGGCGGGCGCCCAGCCAGGCGAGGCTGGCGCGCCGCCTACCGGGATAGAGGTTCCACCTGATCAGCTGCAGGGACCTCTTGTAGACCCGCAGTGCGGTGCGCAGCGCCCAGGAGTACGTGGACGCGGCCGACGCCGGCTCGAAGTCCCTGCCCCAGGATGCCTCGGTCATGAGCACCGTGAGGTAGTCCGGCTTAATGCCTGCACAGCCGCGCAGCACCTTCACCCAGACCTCGGGTGCATCGCCTACGGCGTTGGCTTTGGTGATCACCAGGTGCGGGTGCGGGGCGTCCGGCACCATGTCCAGGGAAAGGTCGTGAAGGCTGAGCATCAGCGGCTGGGCCCACTCCTGCAGCGTCCCGCCTTTCAGTGCCCGGCCCATGCCGTGGACAAACACCACCGCGTGGTCCGGGCGGCTGCGCGGACTACCCAAGCTGCCGTTTTCTGTTGTCGCGTCCCCCAGGCCGTCGCTTGCGCGCTTGCCCATGGGCTAATGATGGACCTGCTCCCGGCCGGAAGGAAGCTTCGAGGGGCTGGCATGGCGGCACTTCCGGAACCCCGTCACGAAAGAACAGACGATGTAATAAACATCTCCATGTTGCGTGCGTCACATCCTGCCCCTACTCTGGTTGAGGCTGATGCAAACGGCCATAGCAAGAAGCTGCAGCGTCGCAGCCAATGCCGGGGAAGGCTTTACATTTTGAACTCAAAGCTCAACATTGTTGTCCGTATCGATCTCGACCACGCACGAGCCAAGGTGATTGCAAAGGGGCATATCACCGTCCATAGCGTCAACGCCCTCTATGTGGTGGCAAAACGGGCCAACTCCCTGCGGGAAGGCCTGGATCTGGAACTGGATATCTCACACGCCCGCGTGGATGATGCGGCACTGGAGATGCTCCGGACCTCATCGGAAACACATCATCTTCCAACCAAAATCGATCCGCAGCAGGCACCGTGCACCATCAGCGTGCTGGCGCCGCGCAGGAAGGCCGCCGTTCCGGCTGCCGCAATGGCCGCATAGGCCAACTCCAAGGCAACTCCCAGCGCCCAGTATGGGGCCCAGAGCCTGCCACCTTAACCTTCGATTTACAGTCTTTCGCCCTGCCCTCCAGCACGGTTGTACCCGCCTATCCGGGTAGCCGTACCGGGCAGGGCGGAATAGTCTTTTCCTCTCGTGATGTCCGGCCGCCGTCGTTCAGGCACTGACGGTCAGGCACTGACCGGCCGGCCGCCCAGGTTGGCCTGCAGCCATTCCTCCAGGAGCGGCGCCGGCAGCGGGCGGGCGAAAAGAAACCCCTGGGCAAGGTCGCAGCCCATGGCCCTCAGCGCCTGCTCCTGCCCGGACGTTTCCACACCTTCGGCAACGGCACGGATGCCCACGGCGTGGGCCAGGTCGATGCAGCTGCCCACGATGGCGGCGTCACCGGAATCCGAGCCGAGTCCCGTGATGAAAGACCTGTCGATCTTCAGTTCGTTGATGGGGAACTTCTTCAGGTACGTCAGGCTCGAATATCCGGTTCCAAAGTCGTCAACAGCCAGCCCGACGCCCAGGTTTTTCAGGGCGGTCAGCGACTCAAGCGCGGCCGCGGGATCGGACATGAGTGCCGTTTCCGTAATTTCCAGCTGCAGGAGCGCCGGATCCAGCGTCCACAGCTGAAGGGCACCCTTCACCGTGTCCACCAGTTCGGGATCGTTCAGCTGCCGGGCGGAAAGGTTGACGGCGAATTCCAGGCGCGCGTTCCGGGGGTCCTGCCGCAGGGCCGCCGCCTGTTTCAGCGTCTCGTTCAGCACCCAGGCACCCAGGGGGCGCACCAGCCCCGATTCCTCAGCCATCGTGATGAATTCCGACGGCGGCAGCAGGCCGCGCGTGGGGTGCTGCCACCGGACCAGGGCCTCCACGCCGCTGGCGGTGCCGGTCCGCAGGTCGATCTGCGGCTGGTAATGGACCCGGAGGGCGCCGTCCCTGATGCCGCGGCGCAGTTCGCCCAGCGCGCGGAGCCGGTCCACGGTGGGATCAGTTTCGGCGGGCTCGTGCAGCTCCCACCGGCCGCGCCCGCGCTCCTTGGCCCGGTACATGGCGATGTCCGCCCGGCGGATCAGGTCTTCCAGCGTTTCCTCCGCATTGTCCGCCACCGCAATCCCGATGCTCGCGGAGGTCACAATTTCCAGGCCCTCAATCTGCATCGGCGCGCGCAGGACATCCAGCAGGCCGGCGGCCAATGCCACTGCCGCCGGGGTGTCGACGGCGGTCCGCGCCACCAGGAATTCGTCACCGGAGAGCCGGGCAACGGTGCCCGTTCCCGGGACCGCGGCCCGCAGCCGGTCCGCCACGGCCATCAAGAGCTCGTCCCCTGCCGAGTGCCCCAGGCTGTCGTTGACGGCCTTGAAGTGGTCCAGGTCGAGGAACAGGACGGCCAGTGTCACCTTGCCGCTGCCGTCCAGGAGCGGCTCGAGCGCCATCCTTAGCCCTGCGCGGTTGGGCAGCCCGGTCAGGGAATCATGCAGGGCGAGCCGCTGCAGTTCCTTCTCCGCCTGGCCCCGCCGGACTTCGGATTCCTCTGCGGCCCGGAGGGCGGCGACCAGCTCCTTTTCGAACATCCTGCGTTCATGGGCGCTGAAGATGATGACGCGGACACTGCCGGGTTCCTGCCCGGAGCCGGGGACCCGCTGCGCCGAGAGCAGCGCGGCGCGGCGTTCCCCGCCGGCGTCGATGATCTCCACTGCGATCTCCGAGACCGAGCCGTTGATGCCGAGCTGGGGAATGCAGTGGGTTGAGTAGAGGATCTGGTCACCGACCGGCATGAGGTCCTGCAGCCTGCGGCCGAGAAGCTCGGGCCGCGCGAAACCTGTCCACCGCACAAAGGTGTCATTGACCGCTGTGATGCTGCCGCCGTCGTCCGTTACCAGGTATCCGCACGGGGCCTGATGGAACAGGGCTTCAAAGTCATCCGGCGGTTTGTCATGGCCCGCGGGCGGGCCGGGGGCGTCGGTCACGGGCGGGAATCAAGGTAGTTCAGGATGGCCCGGGCGGTGTCCCCGGGCGCGCTGACGTGCGGGCAGTGGCCCGTTGCCTGCAGTTGCACCAAGGTGCTCTGCTCAAGGTGCCGGTGCACGTAGTCGCCCACCTCCTGCGGCGCGAGCAGATCATCGGAGCGCTGGAGGATCAGGCACTCACAGCCCGCCTTGTCCAGCACGGGCCGGCTGTCGGAGAGGAAGGTGACCCGGGCGAAGTGCCTCGCGATCGAGGGGTTGGTACGGCAGAAGCTGCTCCGGAGTTCCTCCGCAAGCTCGGGTGCGTCCGGGTTGCCCATGGCCATCGGCGCGAGGGCTTCGGCCCAGGCCACGTAGTTGCTGTCCAGCGAGGCGAGCAGGCCCTCGATGTCCTCCTCCGAGAACCCGCCCACGTAACCGTCTGCGGCGTCGTTGGTGTAGCGGGGCGACGGGGCCACCAGGACCAGCCGGGCGAACCGGTCAGGTTCCCGGACGGCAGCGATCAGCGCGATCATGGCGCTCACGCTGTGGGCCACCAGGATGACGTCCTTCAGGTCCAGGACGGCACAGATTTCCAGCAGGTCCTCGGCGTAGCCGTCCAGGGTCCCGTATTTGCCGCGGTCATAGGCGTCCACATCGGAACGGCCCGCACCCACGTGGTCGAAGAGCACCAGCCGGTAGTCATCCGCAAAGTACGGCAGCAGCCGCCGCCACATGTCCTGGTCGCAGCCGTACCCGTGGGCGAACATCATCACGGGCCCGTCTGCGCGGCCGGCCTCTGTGACATTGTTCCGGCGGACCACCAGCGAAGCTGCCTCGGTTGCTGCTGTGACCATCTGTACCGACCCCCGGGGTTAGTAAGCAGGGTGATTTTCCTATCTCAGATAGTAGCGGCGGGAGAAAGCGAAACGCTCACAATTGCGGAAAGGTTGCAGCCCCCGCCCGGGATAAAGCTAGACGTGAATACATTGCAGGCTGTACAGTCACTTCCGTGAAAACCCTGACCCATGCACCGGTCCTGGCGCGCTTCGGCTATGCGGTGTCCGATCCCACCCGGGCCCGGATCCTGCTGGCCCTGGCCGACGGCCCGGGCTACCCTTCCGACCTTGCCGAAGCTTTGGGTGTCTCCCGCCAGAGCATGTCCAACCACCTGACCTGCCTGCGCGGCTGCGGCCTGGTGGTGGCGGTCCCGGACGGGCGACGGACCAGGTATGAACTGGCAGACGGCCGGCTGGGCCATGCCATCCGCGACCTGCTGGGCGTGGTGCTGGCGGTTGATCCGGCCTGCTGCGCCCCGGACGGGACGTGCACGGCATGAGCGGCCTCCAGCTGTCACCGGCTCCCGCCCGGCGGGCGGTCCTCACCCGGCGCATCCGGATCCTCGCGGCGGGCACCATCACCTACAACGTTATCGAAGCCGCCGTTGCGCTCTGGGCCGGCGGGGTCGCGGGCTCGGCGGCGCTGATCGGGTTCGGGCTGGACTCCGTGATCGAGGTGGCATCCGCTGTCGCGCTGTCTTGGCAGTTCGCCTCGAAGGACCCAGAACGCCGCGAGCACCTGACCCTGCGGATCATCGCCCTCTCCTTCTTCGCCCTCGCCGCCTTCGTCTCCTTTGACGCCGTCCGGGCCCTGCTCAGCGGCGAACCGGCCGAACATTCGACGCCGGGCCTCGTCATCGCCGCGCTGAGCCTGGCCGTGATGCCGGTGCTGTCGTGGCTGCAGCGCCGGGCCGGCCGCGAACTGGGATCGAGGACGGCTGTTGCCGATTCCAAGCAGACGCTGCTGTGCACCTACCTCTCGGCCGTCCTCCTGGTGGGCCTGGTTGTTAACAGCACCCTGGGCTGGTGGTGGGCCGATTCCGTGGCGGCCCTGGCCATCGCGGGCATCGCCGTGCGGGAGGGCATCAATGCCTGGCGGGGCGATGCCTGCTGCGCCGGCTGCGCCTGACCTGCCTTCCCTTCCCCACACACGCCCTCTCACATATCGCGCCTTCCACCCATACGCCCTCTCACATATCGCGCCTTCCATCCAGACGCCCGCTCACTTGCCGCGCGCCGTCGGCAATCATTCGCCGCCGTCGATATTCAGGCGGCACCGAGCCGGAGGCGGTAGTTCAGCAGCACGATGCCGGAGGGATAGGGCCGGCACTCCGCAAGTTCCAGCCTTGTCCATCGCGCAATACTGCCGAAGAACGGGACGCCGCCACCCAGGATGACCGGGATGACGGCAACCCCCAGTTCGTCCAACAGTCCGGCATCGATGAACCCGGTGACAAGCTGGCCGCCGCCATAGACACAAATATCCTTCTCGGCCGGAAGGGACGCCTTGAGCCGGGCCACCAAAACGGCCAGGTCGCCGCTGAACAGGAGCGTGTTCTTTGGCGTGGCAAGGGTTTCGTCGTGGGTGACCACGTAGGTGGGGACGGACGAACCTCCAACACCCATGCCGGCCACTTCACGGTAGGTGTTGGCGCCCATCACGTAGGCGCCGGTGCGCTGCTCCGTGGCCGCGAAGCCGTAGTCCTCAGCCTTCGACATAGCGTCATTCAGCCAGGACAGGTCCCCACTGACGGAGCGGATGTAGCCGTCGAGGCTGGCTGCCATCCCGCCGAACACGATGGTCACACCTGGACGTTAAGCACTGCTTCATTTCCGGTCAAGAGGACAAACATTGCGGCGCCCTTAAGGGAAGCGCGTTCACCTTCATCCCTGCGACTGGAATGAAGGTGAGCGGGCGTCCCGGGTTTACGCGCCAAAGGTGAGAGGGGGTCAGCCGGTGACGCCGGTCAGCTCGTTCGGGGTGTCCTCCAACGTGCCCGTGCCCGTGACCTTGCCGGACTCGACATCCACGGCGTGGATGGTGTTGGTGGCCGGGTCCGAGATGAAAGCGGTGTGGCCGTTCACGTAGATGGTGGGCCGCGGGTCCTGCCACTCCAGCGGCTCCTCCCAGGCGGGGATCACCGGGAAGCTGTTGGTGACCTTGGCGGTGTCGGGGTCGATTACGTGCAGGGCGCCGTCGGTGCCGAGCACCAGGGCCTCGCCGTGCGGTCCGCGTGCCAGGGAACGGAAGCTGTAGCTGGTGCCGAGGTCAACCAGCGTCAGGGACTTGGCTTCGGTGTTGATCAGCGAGATCTGCTCCGGCCGTTCCAGCTCCGCGTCCTTGTCCTGCTTGTAGTCGCCGAGGGTCACAACGGACTCGTCGGAGCCTGCCTGTTGCCGATCCGGCCGTATTCGGTGGGGCTGTCCAGCTTGGTGATGGCGCCGTCGGCGTAGATCAGGACGCCGGTCTGGCAGCCGATGACCACGGCCTCGCCCGCCGCGGTGGCCTCGCCGTGCACGCCCGGGCAGTCCTCGTTCCGTGCGATTTCCTTGCCGTCCTCGTCCAGCACCACGATGCCGGGACGTTCCTCGTCGTTCCCGAGCGTGAGGACCAACTCGCCGTTGGAGAGTTCGACGGCGACCCCGTGGTGGGCTTCTTCCGCCCGGTGGGTTTCCACCTCGGGCTGCCCCGCGGCAAGGTCGTCGGATTCGAAGACGGTCACTTCCCCGGCACCGTCGCTGAACAGGATGGTCTTGCCCTCGTGCCGGACCACGTGGCCGGGCTTGCTGGTGGGGAACGCGGTGTCCGTCATGGCCGGGTCCTGGGCGTAGTGCTTTCCGCCGTCGGACCAAACGCCGGTGTCCAGGACCTCGAAGCCCTTCGCGGTGGAGATGATGACGTGGCGCCCGTCCCCGGCCGGGTTGATCCGGTTGAAGCCCTCGAGGGCGAAGTCGCCAAGCACCTCGAAGGTTTCGGGTCCAGCGACTTGGACGCCGCCGTCGTACGTGGTGACAATCCGCGGGGTGGCCGCATCAACGGTGGCAGCGGAGGCGGTGGAGGCGACGTTTCCGGCCGGGGTGGCGCCGGCGCAGCCGGTGAGCATCAGGCCGGCAGCGGCGAGTGCAGCAAGCAGGCGGACGGGCGGGGTGCGGTGTTGCATGGAGTTTCCTTCTTGTCAGGGGTGCGGGTGGAACTTACGACAATGCTTGGGTGATGCTTTCGGTGTTGGCGCGCATCATGTCCAGGTAGGTGGCGCCGGCGGACCCTTCAGCCCCCAGCGATTCGGTGAACAGCGGGACCACGGCGATGTCCTGGCCCGCTTCGGCGGCGAGCACCTGGGCCAGCCGCTCGGGCTGGGAGGAGTCGGCGAAGATGGCCACCACCCCGGCTGAGCGTATTTTGGAGGTGAGGTCGTTGAGGTCCGCGGAGCTGGGCGAGGCGAGCGTGGTGCCGCTGGGGATGACCGCGCCGATCACTTCAAACCCGAAGCGCGCAGCCAGGTAGCCGAACACGTGGTGGTTGGTGATGAGCTTCCGCCTGGCAGGCTCGATTGCGGCGAAGCTGGCCTCCATGGACGCCTCAAGCTCGCCGAGCTGCTGCACATAGGAGCCTGTCTGGGCCCGCATGGCGTCCGGGTCCACGCCGTCGACATGTTCCAGCACGCTCCCGGCGATCGCCTCGGCGGCCTCCGCCACCCGGGCGGGATCGGTCCAGAAGTGCGGGTCCTGCGCGTCCCCGCCGCCGTCGTCGTCGCCGTGGGTGAACGCCAGGGGTTCGACGGCGTCCATCGCCGCCACCGTCGGCACACCTTCCGCGGCGGCTGCCTCCACGTGGTTGAGGATTCCTTCCTCCAGCCCGCCGCCGTTGTGGACGATCAGGTCCGCGTTCTCGATCACCGCGGCCTGCCTGGCCGAGATGCCGAAGGAGTGCGGGTCGGCGTTGGATTCCATGAGCACCACCACCTCGGCCTGGTCCCCACCAGGTTCCGGGTGACGTCGCCCAAGATGTTGGTGGTGACCACCACGGTGGGCCGTTCGGCGGCGACGGCGGAGCATCCGCTGAGCGCCAGGCCCAGCACCACCAGTGCGCCGGCCAGCCGCGCCAGCCGTGCCGGGACGCCGCGCCTCACAGCCCGGTCTCCAGCATCAGGTCCGCGGCGGGCACCTCGAAGGTCCGCGCAACCCGGAGCCCGTCCGCGTAATCAATCTCATGGACAACGCGGCGGGCGGGGTCGCTGACGTAGGCGCGCGAGGCGTCGATCCGCAGCTGCGGAACCGCGTCCCCGGCAGGCGCCCCGAGCAGCGGAACCTGGGCTCCCACTTCTCCAGTGGCGGGGTTCAGCGCGAGGAGCGACCCGTCGGCGCCGGCGGCCAGCACCCGCTTCCCGTCGCCCACGGCCGACGCCGCAACCACGGGGACCGGGGTGGGAACGTGGGTCCAGGTCCGCTTGGACACGTCCAGATGCCAGGCGCCGTCCTCCCCCGCCGCCCCGGCAAGTTCGTTCGAGCCGGGACGGTGCGCGAGTCCCGCTGCCGGCGGATGGCCCGCGCCGCCGTCGGGGTAGGGGATCTTTTCGGCGGCGAAGGCACCGTCGTCCCCGGTGACCAGCAGGGCGCCGTCGGTGCAGGCGAACACCACACCCACGCGGGTGGTGGCGTGGCCGGACAGGCCGGGGCAGTCCTGCGCGGCCAGGACGGTGTGGTCCTCCGCGTCGCGGACCTCCACCCCGCCGGCCGCGGCAGGCACGGCGGCGGAAGCGACGGATGCCAGGAAGTGCCCCTCGTACGGCACCACGAGTCCCCCATGCGGGGTGCTGGTGATCCTCACGGACTCCTGCACGTTGCCGGCGTCGAGGTCCTTGTGCCTGAACACGGACGCGTAGCCGCCGGATGTGGAGAAGACGGCGATGGCCTTCCCGTCCCCGGCCACAGCGCCGGCGGCCGGCACCGCCGCAGTCCCCACCAGGCCGGGTTCGGCGCTGTAGTAGTGCTTGTGCTCGCCGTGGTCCACGGTCCAGGCACCGGTGTCGAACACCTGGACGCCGCCCGCCGTGGTGAGCAGGGCGTAGCGGCCGTCCTGGTAGGCGGCGCCAATGGGGCCGGAGGTGCCGGCGTCGGACGTGTCACCGGTGAGGAGGGAGAGCAGCTGCCCCTCCCCTGTCTCCGTGTTGAAGGTGAGCAGGCCGGTCTGCGGCTCTGGGTTCTCCTGGGCTCCGGCGACGTAGCCGTGCGGCGTGGCGGTTTCGTCCCGCTGCGGTTCGGCGGCGGGTGCGGCGCAGGCGGACAGGAGCAGCGGAAAGCCAAGCAGGAGGGCGGACAGTCTAGGCGTGGTGCGGGGCACGGGGAAGCGGTTCCATTTCTAGCGAGGGGACGGGTTCGACGGCGGGGGCGGGCCCGGTGCCGGGCTTGCGGCGGACTGCGCCGCGGGCCAGGGCGGAGATGAAGTAGGACAGGGCGGCCACCAGGGCGATGGTTGCGCCGGCGGCTGTGGATGCGTACCAGGAGATCCAGAGGCCGGCCGCCACGCTGGCGGCGCCAATGAGGGAGCCGAGGATCATGACGGTCCTGATGGACGTTGCCCAGACCAGCGCGGCGGCGGGCGGGGCGATGAGCAGCCCGAACACCAGGAGCGTTCCCACCACCTGGAAGGACGACGCGACGGCCAGGGTGACAAGGCAGAGCAGCACGAAGTGGGTCAGCCGGGGACGGAGCCCCAGGCTGGCAGCCTTCTGCGGGTTGAACGCCGCCGCCAGGAAGGCCCGGTGGAACACGGCCGCGAGGGCCAGGACCACGAGTCCGACGGCGGCGAGCACCATGATGTCGCCTGTCTCGACGGCCAGGACGTCGCCGAACAAAGTCCCGGTAAGGTCCACGGCGAACGAGCCGGAGGCGGACACGATGATCACCCCGGCGGAGAGCATGATGACGAACAGCAGCCCGATGGCGGTGTCCTGCGAGACGCGCCGGTTCCGGGTGATCGCGGAGACGCCGGCCGCCGTCGCCGCCGCGCTCAGGGCTGCGCCCACCATCAGGTTTCCACCCACCAGCGCCGCGATGGCGATGCCGGGCAGCAGTCCATGGGACATTGCATCGCCCAGGAACGCCATGCCGCGCACCACCACCCAGGTTCCGACGACGGCGCACACCACCGCCACCAGGGCCCCGCCCAGCAGGGCGCGCTGCACGAATGAGGCATTCAGGGGATCAAGTAACCATTCCATCGCGGTTCATCGTACAGTATTAAATGAGACTCATTCGCAACAAGGAAAGGCGGCGCCGTGCAGACGCTGACGCTCACCGGGGTGGGGTTTGCGTACCCCGACAGGCAGGTGCTGGAGGACGTGTCACTGGCCCTCGCACCGGGGACGCACACGGTTCTGACCGGCCGGAACGGGTCCGGGAAGTCCACCCTGCTGGCCCTGGCGGCGGGGGTCCTCAAGCCTGCGCGGGGCACGGTGCAGGCCGCCGCCCGCCCGGCCTTCGTCATCCAGCACACCCGGACGCCGGAGACCATGCCGTGCACCGTCCGCCAGGCCGTGGAGATGGGGCGGTGGCCGCACCGGCGCGGACTGCTTCCCCTGCGGCGGACGGACCGGCTGAAGGTTTCCGAGGCCATGGAACGGATGGAGATCGCGGACCTGGCAGGCCGGCAGCTGCAGGAGCTCTCCGGCGGGCAGCGGCAGCGGACCCTCATTGCGCAGGGGCTGGCGCAGGAGTCCGGCATCCTCATCCTGGACGAGCCGACCGCCGGCCTGGACAGCAGGGCGCACGGGCTGATCCGCGCGGCCGTGCAGGATGAGCTGCGGCGCGGGGTGACCGTGCTGGAATCGAGCCATGACGCCGGGGACATCAGCCGGGCGGACCGGGTGGTGATGCTCGACGGCGGCCGGGTCACCGCAGCCTCGCAGGCGGACCAACGGCATTAACGAAAACATCCGCCGGCGCCCCGGGGGAGGCACCGGCGGACGTTTCGAGACCTCGGGATGCTTTCCCGTTGACTGTCCCCCCAGCCCGGCTGGCCGGGCAGTGCCGCATCCTGCTGCACGGCGTGAAAATACTGTCGCCCCCGCTCCTCAAGAAACGGTCAAGGTGGGCGCAAGGTTTTGCGAGTCTTCTGAACCGCCCACCCGTGTTTTACCTGTTCAGGGCGGTTTAGGGGCATCGATTAGGGGGAGCCCGGGATTGTTTCGGCCGCCTTGTGCAATGACACTGTACGAATTGGAAATCGGCGGTGTCAGTAGTAGGCCCGGGAGCAAAATTGATGGACTTTCAATTTTTTCGTCAGAACATGCGCGGCAGTGGCTCCAGGACTCCCTGGCGACAGGTGAGGCCGGGAGCCCATCGTTTGGCTGGTCATCGCCGGCGCCGGGTACCGGATCTGCGGTTCAACGCATTGCTGGCAGCGCTCCTGGTTGTCTTGGGCAGCGTCCTGATGGCACCCCTGCCGGCGACCGCTGAACCGGGGGATGTGGGGGTTGAAGGCCCCTCCCATGCGGGAACAGGAACGCCCACCGGTACCAAACGGGCCAGCAGTTCCTTGTGGTTCAACGACGGCACCTGGTGGGGGAACCTGTGGAACACTGCCACGTCGGACTTCGAGATCTTCCGGTTCAACCCGGCGACGAACTCGTGGGCCAGTACCGGAGTGATGACAGAAACGCGGGCAAATACGCACCATGACGTGCTGTGGGACGGGACAACCCTGTACGTGGCCAGCTACCGGTTCGTCAACGACGGGCTGCCGGCCGAGCCGGGCTTTCCCACGAACATGCGCCGCTACAGCTACGACCCGGGCGCAGATCAGTACACGCTGCTGGGCTCCACCCAAATCAACAACTCCAAAGTTGAACTCCTGACCATCGACAAGGATTCGACCGGACGGGTATGGGCCACCTGGCAGGAGGGAAACCGGATCTACCTCAACGTCACGGGCACAGACGGCGCCACATGGGGACCCCCTTCGCGCACCCGGCGGCGCTAAGCAACGTCTCCGTGGACGACACGTCAGCCCTGATCGCGTTCGACGGAAACAAGATGGGCCTCATGTGGAGCCGCCAGGTGGGGGACGCCACCGACGGCGTCTACTGGAGCTACCACGTGGATGGAGCGGCAAATTCAGCCTGGACGGATCCGGTCGCAGCCGTTTCCGGGCTGCGCAGCGGTGACGACCACATCTACCTGAAATGGCTGGATGCCTCCGCGGGCGGAAAAGTGTTTGCAGCCATCAAGACGTCCAACACGTCCGCGTCCCAGCCGTTGATCCAGCTGCTGTCGTTGACCGGCACGACGTGGAGCGCGCACACCATAGCGACGGTATCCGAATGTCCCAACCGGGTGATCGTGCTGATCGATGAATACGCACAGAAGATCCGCACCTTCGCCACCTACCCGAAGCCCGCCGGCACCCTGAACGCCGGGGTGTGCTCCACCACGGGCGGCGCGATCTACGAGAAGTCCACGCCGCTGGACACCATCAGCTTCACTACTGAGAAGACGGCCCGCATCGTGGATGCAGACCAGTATGTGCACAACGTGACGTCAACCAAGCAGAACGTCAACAGTGCGGCCTGGGGCACGGCCAACAGCGGCCTGCTGGTGCTCGCCGATGGCAATGCCACAAGCCAGTACTGGCACTACTATGACCCCACCGGGGGCGGCGGCGGCACCACCGACACCGCGCCCCCGACCGTGACGGCGACGGCTCCCGTTGCCGGTGCCACCGGAGTGGCGGTGACGGCGAACGTGACGGGGACGTTCTCGGAGGCCATGGACACGGCGACGATTACGTCGGGCACGTTCACCTTGGCCGCGGGCACGACGCCGGTGCCTGCCACCGTGACGTACAACAGCACGGCCAGGTCCGCGACCTTGGACCCGGGTGCGGATCTGGCGGCGGGAACGGTGTATACGGCGACGATCAAGGGTGGCACCAGCGGGGTGAAGGACGCCGCCGGCAACGCGCTGGCAGCTGACAGGACGTGGACCTTCACCACGGCAGCAGCCCAGCCCGTGCAGTCCCCCATCGCAGCCAAGGCGGAGTCACTGAACGGCGCCCTTGGAGCAGCCACCACCCCAGAGGTGTACGGCCTCAAGGACAACGGCGGGTACCAGTGTTTTGAACGCGGCTGCATCATGTACTCGCCGGCATCAGGGGCCCACGTCACCTTGGGCGCGATCCGCGCGAAGTGGGCGTCTGCAGGATTCGAAAACGGCCCGCTCGGCTACCCGGTCACCGACGAAATCGGCGGCCTCAAGGACGGTGGAGTCTTCCAGAACTACCAGGGCGGCGCGATCATTTTCTCGCCGGCAACCGGTGCCAACATCTCCATGGGGCCAATCCGTGAGAAGTGGGCGTCCACAGGATTCGAAAACGGCGCGCTGGGCTACCCGGTCAGCGACGTCGTGGGCGGCCTCAGGGACGGCGGGGCCTTCCAGAACTACCAGCGCGGCGCCATCATCTACTCGCCGGCAACAGGGGCCCACATTTCCATCGGGGCAATCCGCGAGAAGTGGGCGTCCACAGGGTTCGAAAACGGCAGGCTCGGCTACCCGGTCACCGACGAAATTGGCGGCCTCAAGGACGGCGGGGTCTTCCAGAACTACGAACGGGGCGCCATCATCTACTCGCCGGCAACCGGTGCCCACATCTCTATCGGAGCAATCCGCGACCGGTGGGCGGCCACGGGCTTCGAAAACGGCAGGCTCGGCTACCCGGTCACCGACGATATTGGTGGGCTCAAGAACGGCGGTGTCTTCCAGAACTACCAGGGCGGCGCCATCATCTGGTCTGCTGCGACCGGGGCCCAGATCTCCGTAGGGGCCATCCGCACCATCTGGGCGTCCACAGGGTACGAGTCAGGCCGCCTCGGTTACCCCACAAGCGGTGAGTACGCCACAGGCAATGACGGAAGCGTTGCCCAGGACTACCAGGGAGGCGTCATTCACGTCGGCCCGAACGGTTACTACATCACCTGGCGGTAACCCGCCGGGGGCACGGAGGGGTCCCGCAAGTTAATAATTTCAAGGTGGCACGCTGAATTAAGATAGCCTTACCTTGCTAAATTATCTTGCGGGAAACCCGCCCCCCTGAAAGTAGAGCTCCCCTCCGTGCCCATTCGACGCCTGATCGCAGCCACCGCAAGCCTTGCCGCCGTCGCGGCCGCCCTGACGGGCTGCGGCATCATCGGAGGGCAGCCGGCCGATCTCCAAATTTACTCCGCCCGCCACTACGACCTTGAGGGCGCGTTCGGTGAGTTCACCGACGAGACCGGCATTTCCGTGGAGTTCATCACCGGCGACGACGCAGAGCTCCTGGAACGCCTCAAGGCCGAGGGCGAGGACAGCCCGGCGGACGTATTCATGACCGTGGACGCGGGCAACCTGTGGAACGCCGCCCGCCAGGACGAACTCGCCGCCGTCGACTCCGCCGCGCTCAATGAGGCCGTCCCCGAGGACCTGCGCGATCCGCAGGGCCGGTGGTTCGGCCTGGCCATGCGCGCCCGCACCGTCACGTACAACCCCGGCAACGTGGATCCCGCCGAGTTTGACGCTGTGGACACCTACGCCGGACTGGCCGACCCCAAGTGGAAGGGGCGGCTGTGCATGCGCGACGCCACCTCTTCCTACACCCAGTCGCTGGTGGCCAGCCTGATCGACCTGCACGGCCGCGAAAAGGCCCTGGAGATCGCCAAGGGCTGGGTGGCCAACGAGGTGCAGATCATGAGCAACGACGTCCTGCTGCTGGAAGCCATCGACGCCGGCACCTGCGACGTGGGCATCAACAACCACTACTACCTGGCCCGCACGCTGGAGGAGAAGCCGGACTTCAAGGTGGACCTCTACTGGGCCAGCCAGCAGGGCGCAGGCACCCACGTGAACATCTCCGGCGCCGGACTCGTCGCCGGCTCGGACAACGCCGGGGACGCGCAGCGGCTCATCGAATGGCTCGCCACCAAGGGACAGAACGCGTTCGTGGACGCCAACCACGAGTTCCCGGTCAACCCGGCGGCCAAGCCCGAACCGGTCATTGCAGGATTCGGCGAGTTCAAACGGATGCCGCTGAATGCCGAAGCCTATGGCGACCTCAACGCCGAGGCCGTCGACCTGCTCGCCGAGGCCGGATACAAATGACCGAAACGGCGGTCCTCGCGCAGGCGGGGACGCCGAAGCGCCGTCCCGGCCGGACGGCCGGTGCCGGACGCCCGGCGTGGTCCGCCCTGGTTGCCGTTGTGGCCGCCGTCGTGGCCACGCCCGTCCTGGCGGTGGTCTTCGACGGCCTGGGCAGCCTGGGCAGCACGGCGCCGCCGCGCGGGCTTGCCGGCATGGTGGCCACCACCCTGCTCCTGATGGGCGGCGTGGCAGCGGGATCGCTGCTGGTGGGCGGCGGCCTGGCCTGGCTGGTGACCGCCTACCGTTTCCCGCTGCGGAATGTCTTCGTCTGGCTGCTGGTCCTGCCGCTGGCCGTGCCCGCCTACATCCTGGGCTTCGTGTTCCTCTCCGTCTTCGACGTGTCCGGGCCGGTGCAGTCGGCCCTGCGCGGTTTCCTGGGCGCGGACATCTGGGCGCCCGAAGTCCGCTCCCTTCCGGGCGCGGTGCTGGTGATGTCCCTGTCCCTCTACCCCTACGTCTACCTGCTGGCCCGCACGGCGCTCCTCGAGCACTCCCCCGGCACCTATGATGCGGCCCGCACCCTCGGCGCCGGACAGGGCCGGACCCTGCGCAAGGTCCTGCTCCCGCTGGCCCGGCCGTCGCTGGCCGCCGGCATGTCCCTGGTGATGATGGAGACGCTGACGGACTTCGCCACAGTGCAGTACTTCAACGTCCAGACCGTCTCCGTGGGCGTCTACCTGGTCTGGAAGGGCACCTTCAACTTCCATGCCGCCACGCAGCTGGCGGTCCTGGTCCTGCTGTTCGCCGTCGCGGTCCTGGCGGCCGAGCGGGCGCTGCGCGGCCGGGCGCGCTACCACCGGCAGGGCGGCCGCGGGCAGGGCCTGCAGCCCAAGCGGCTCCAGGGCGGACGCGGCTGGGCAGCCACTGCCGTCTGCACGGTGGCAGTCAGCACCGGTTTCCTGATCCCCGTCATCCAGCTCCTGCGCCTGGGCCGTGGGCGGAGCGGCCAAAAACCCGGGCTTCCTGGCCGATCCCCGTTTTGGCGAATACATCATCAACACGCTCCTGGTCGCCGCGGTCACAGCCGCAGCCTGCGTTCTCCTGGCCATGACCGTGGGACACGGGGTGCGCCTGAACGGCGGACGCTTCGCCTCCGCCGCGGCACAGGTAACCACGTTCGGGTACGCCGTCCCCGGTGCCGTGGTCGGCATTGGCGTGCTGATCTCCTTCGCCACGCTGGACACGGCCCTGGAGAGCGCCGGTGTTCCCGGCGGCACCGGCCTGCTCGTCACCGGCTCGGTCCTCGGAATCCTCTACGCCTACGTGATCCGTTTCCTCGCCCCCGCCTACCAGGCCGTGGACGCCAGCTTCACGAAGATCCCGGCAACCATCACCGCCTCCGCGCTCAGCCTCGGCGCCGGCCCCCGCCGCATCCTTGCGCGCGTGCACGTCCCGCTGGCCCGGTCAGGAATCGCCGTGGCCCTGATGCTGGTGGCGATCGACGCCGTCAAAGAACTTCCCATCGTGCTGCTCCTGCGTCCCTTCGGCTTCACTACGGCCTCCGTCTGGGTCTACGAGCTGGCGCGGGAAAACTTCTGGGAGAAGGCCTCGCTGCCCGCGCTGGTCATTGTCGCGGCCGCCGTCCTCCCCGTCCTCGTCCTAGTCAGGCAGGCCCGCCGGGCTGAGACCGACCGAAAGGCCCGTCCATGACCATCCGTGCGAGTATCAGGGCGCACCGGGCACCGCGTCCGCAGCACGACGGCGGTGCTCCCGCCGCCCTGGTGTTTGAAGGCGTCACCAAGCACTACGGCTCGGCCGTGGGCGTGGAATCCCTGGACCTGGCAATCCCGGCCGGCGAACTGGTGACCCTGATCGGCCCGTCCGGCTGCGGCAAGTCCACCACGCTCCGCCTCGCCGCCGGACTCGAGCGCCCCAACGCGGGCATCATCCGGGTTGCCGGTGACGTGGTGGCGGACCGACGCCGGTTTGTCTACCCGGAGCAGCGCCGGGTGGGCCTGGTGTTCCAGGACTACGCCCTGTTCCCGCACATGACGGTGGCCGGGAACGTCGAGTTCGGCCTGGACCGGCTGGGCCGTGGCGAGCGCCGGGCCCGGACGGGTGAAGTACTTGACCTGGTCCGGCTCTCCCATCTGGCGGACCGCTACCCGCACGAACTTTCCGGCGGCGAGCAGCAGCGTGTGGCGCTGGCCCGCGCCCTGGCCCCGCGGCCCGCCGTCGTACTCCTCGACGAACCCTTCTCCAGCCTGGACGAATCCCTCCGCGCGCAGGTGCGGCGGGACACCGTGGCAACGCTGAAGGAGGCCGGCACCACCGGCGTCCTGGTGACCCACGACCAGACCGAGGCCCTGTCCGTGGGGACCCGGGTGGTGGTCATGCGCGGCGGCGTCATCGAGCAGGCGGACACGCCGGAGAAAGTCTTCGAGCAGCCGGCCACCCGCTTCGTCGCCTCGTTCATGGGCGACGCCGACTTCCTCCCGGCCAAGGTGCACCGGGCCCTGCTGACCTGCGAGATCGGCGTCGTCTCAACCGTTCCCGGGTGGGCCGACGCCGACGTCGACGTTGACGTGGTGCTGCGGCCGCACGAGGTGGCGCTGCTCCCGGACCCGGCGTCCTCCGCCCGGGTGTCCGCCGTCGAATACCACGGCGCGTTCGTGCTGCACTACGTCACGCTGGCCTCCGGGCGGACCCTGCGGTCCTGGCAGCCGCACAGCGTCCGCCATCCCGTGGGTACACCCGTCGCCGTGACGGTGGCACCGGGCACCACGCCCACGCTGCTGCTCGGTGACAAAGCCATCACCTCCCCGCCTCCCGGCAGTTCCCTCAAGCAGCGCTCCTCCGAGCCTGCAGCTTAGTTAGGCCCTTTCCATGTCCCTTCACCCCAGCCGGGCTGCGCGATGACCACGCAGCCCGAACTCGCCCGGGTCGCGTTCACCGACCTCGCCCGGCACGGCGACCGCCCGGCGGTCCTCACCGCTGACGGCACCGTCACGTACCGCGAGCTCGCGGCCCTGGTGGACCGGACTGCCGCCAGGCTGGGAACCGAGCGCCGGCTGGTGGTGCTGGCAGCCGGCAACAGCCTGGACTCACTGGTGGGCTACCTTGCCGCGCTCTCCGGCGGACATCCGCTCCTGCTCGCCCCGGCGGACAAACCCGAGGCCCTGGCCTCCCTGGTCAGCGCCTATGACCCCGACGCGCTGCTGTGGCCCGGCGGCGGCGACGGCACCCCCATGCTGCAGGAGCGGCGGCCAGGCACCCGGCATGACCTGCACCCGGATCTGGCGCTGCTGCTCAGCACCTCGGGGTCGACGGGCTCGCCGAAACTCGTCCGGCTCTCGCACACCAACCTGTCGGCGAACGCGGAGGCGATCGCCGAGTACCTGCACATCGGCCCGGACGACCGTGCCGCCACCACGCTCCCCCTGCACTACTGCTACGGCCTGTCCGTGGTCAACAGCCACCTTGTCCGCGGGGCCGGGCTGGTCCTCACAGACCTTTCCGTGGTGGATCCCTGTTTCTGGGACCTCTTCCGGGACCAGGGCGCCACCTCCTTCGCGGCGGTCCCCTACACCTTCGACCTGCTGGAGCGGGTGAGGTTCGCGGACAAGGACCTGCCGCGGCTGCGGTACGTTACCCAGGCCGGCGGCCGGCTGGCGCCCGAGAAGGTCCGGACCTGGGCCGAGACCGGGCAGCGCCGCGGCTGGGACCTGTTCGTCATGTACGGTGCCACCGAGGCCACCGCCCGGATGGCGTACCTGCCACCGGACCTGGCAGCGGACCATGCGGAAACCATCGGCGTCCCGGTGCCGGGCGGCACGTTCCGAATCGACCCGTGGAGGACCTGGCGGACGGGGAACTGGTGTACACCGGCCCCAACGTCATGCTCGGGTACGCCGAGTCCCCTGCGGACCTGGCTTTGGGCAGGGAGATCCATGAGCTGCGGACCGGCGACCTGGCCCGCCAGCAGGAGAACGGCCTCTACCAGGTGGTGGGCCGGCGCAGCCGGTTCGTGAAGATCGTGGGCCTGCGCGTGGACCTGGGGCAGGTGGAGCGGATCCTCGCGGGCATGGGCATCACCGCGGCCGCGGCCGGCACCGATGACCTGCTCGTCGCCGCCGTCGAAGGCGGGCACGACGGCGGCATGCTCGCCAAAGTCCTGGCCGGCAGCCTGGGGCTGCCGCGCGCCGCCGTCGTGGTCCACGCCGTAGAGCAGCTCCCGCGCCTGGCAACCGGCAAGATCGACTACCCGGCGGTCCGCTCCCTGGCCGCCCCGGAGGCTACCCCTGTCCCGGACAGCGACTCCGGCGCCGCCGCGGCTGTTCCCGGGGCGGCTGTTCCCGGAGCTGCGCCCGGGGGCCACGCTGGCATCCGGCAGATTTTCATGGACGCCCTGGAGTGCGACAGCGTGGCGGATGACGACACGTTCGTCTCCCTCGACGGCGATTCGCTCTCCTACGTGGCGGTCTCCGTCCGGCTGGAAGGCGTGCTGGGGAAGCTGCCCTCCGACTGGCACCTGCTGCCCGTCAAGGAGCTGGAACGCCGGCGCCCGGCCCGGAAGAAGCGCTTCTTCTCGTTCCTGGAGACCTCCCTGGTGGTGCGCGCGGCGGCGATCGTGTGCGTGGTGGCCACGCATGTGGAGCTGTTCACCTTCCAGACCGCGCACCTGCTGTTCGCTGTGGCCGGGTACAACTTCGCCCGGTTCCAGCTGGCCGAGGAGCGCGTTCCGCGGCTGCGGCGCCAGTTCCGCGGGCTGGCCCGGATTGTGGTGCCGTCCGTGCTGTTCATCGCCGTGGCGTACCTGCTGACGGACCACTACACCGTGGCGAACATCTTCCTGCTCAACGCCATAGTGGGCCCGGAGCAGGTGACCACCCAGTGGCACTTCTGGTTCGTGGAACTGCTGGTGTACATCCTGCTGGCGGTGGGCGCTCTCATGGCCAGCCCCTGGGTGGACAGGTGGGAGCGCCGGGCGCCGTTCCTCTTCGCGCTGGGCCTGGTTGGCGTTGCGCTGCTGAGCCGGTACGACCTGGTGGATCCCGGCCTGCCCAAGCCCCCGCCCGTGTTCTGGATCTTCGCGCTGGGCTGGGCGTTGGCACGCGCCCGCACCAACCTCCACCGGCTGACGGTTTCCCTGATCACCGTGCTGGCCCTGCCCGGGTTTTTCAACAGCACGGTGCGGGAGGTCACCGTCGCCGCAGGGATCCTGCTGCTTGCGTGGGTGCCGGCGCTGCCGGTGCCGGCCCTGCTCCGCCGGGTAACCGGGTGGCTGGCCGCGGCGTCGCTCTATATCTACCTCACCCACTGGCTGGTCTACCCGGTGCTGCTTCCGGTCAGCCAAGTACTGGCGGTGGCGGGGTCCCTGGTGTTCGGGGTGGGCTACTGGGCGCTGTGCCGGTGGGCCCCCGGGGCCTGGACCGCGGTGAAGACCCGGCGGAAGCGGGCCAGACCAGCCCTCGCCCGGACCGGCCCCTGACGCCCGCTCACATCTTGCGGGTTCCGCGCCATCCCGCTCTCACTTTGCCGGCGGTTCGTGCAGGCCAAAGGCCGACCCCTGATCGTCCCGGCAGAGCTTGAACCTGCCGTACTCGGCGACGGTGCTCTCGCTCTCGCCCAGGTCCGTCTCGTCTACGGAGCCGCCAAGGTCCCGCACCCGTGCCAGCGCCTCCTCCAGGTTGTCCACCCTGAAGAACAGGTAGGGCGAGGCGCCCCGGTCACCGCCATGGATGCCCCCTGGGATTCCGGCCGTTCCGATGGAGAAGCCGGCGCCGGACGGTCCCGGGCTCAGGGTCCAGCCAAAGAGTTCACCGTAGAAGCGCTTCCCCCGTTCGGCGTCCTCCACGCCGAGTTCAAAAAACACAGGTTCACCGGACATGCTGCCTCCTCTGTTGACGTGCTGGAGCAAGAACCCTAGTCCTTTTCCTGGTGGCCGGACAGCGGCGGGAGAAGCTCCGGCGGAAGCGGGGCACATTGACACGGACACGCCGGGTTTAGAGCACCCAACACCCCGGCAGGCCGCCAATGTGCCCCACGACGGAGGAAAGAGTACGACGGCGGCCGGCGCCTCGGCGTCGTACCCTCGCCGGAAAGATGGAGCCTCAGCCCTCGGCGGGTTCGCTGGACGCCTTGGCCTCCGCGGCCGCCTCTGCATACTCGGCCGAGACCCGACGGTAGACCGGGGTGAGGAACGCCAGCACCGCCGCGATGACCATGATGATCCCGGCCACCAGGAACACTAGGGCGATGCCCCGGGACGTGCCCTCGCCCAGCAGCGGCGCCAGCTGGGCCGCGCCTTCCGTGGACCTGGCATACGGGATGATCCAGAACTGCGCGATCGGCGCGATCAGGAACGCCGTGACGGGCGCGGCGGCCGACTCGAACGCCATGGCAAAGCCGAACACCCGGCCCTGCTTGGGCAGCGGCACCACCTGCTGGATGACCGTCTGCTCGGCGGCCTCCACCACGGGCACCAGGGTCAGGTACAGCCAGATGCCCACAACGTAGAGCCAGGCCCACTCGCGCAGCGTGAACACCGCGCCGAGGAACCCCATGGCCACGACGGCGAGGAGCAGGGTCCGCAGCGGGTTGGCGCCGAGCCCGAACTTCCCGATCAGGGCGCCGCCTACCAGGAACCCGCTGGATCCCACTGCCAAGAAGATGCCCCACAGTTCCACCGGGAACATTTCCAGGCCGTACGGGTCCATCAGGGCCATGTAAACGCCGCCGATGAAGTTGTTGAACGTGGAGAACAGGATCAGCGCGAACAGCCCGCCGATGGCCAGGACGGCGGCGAGCGCACCCCGAAGGTCGAAGCCGCCCTGGGCGTCCGTGGCGGCCGCCCGCACTTCCTCGGGCATGTGCAGGGTAAGCAGGTGCCCGAAGGCCAGGGCGGTGAGGACAATGGCGACGGCGATGGTCCAGCCCATGCCCAGCAGCCCCACGGACAGCCCGGAGAGCACCGAGGTAACAAGGAACATCAGCCCCTGCACCATGCCCACCAGCCCGTTCGCGTTGGCCCGCCGGTCGGGTTCGATGAGGATGGTGACGGTTGTGGACAGGGCGATGTTCCGCAGGTTCTCCACCACGGCGCCCACCAGGATGATCATGGTGAAGAGCCAGAACCACGGCTGCGTCAGGTCCAGCAGCTGCGCTTCGGGTGTCAGCAGGAACATCACGCCGGACAGCATGAACATCAGCAGCGTGAAGACGGCGGCGAAGCGCATCACGGCCAGCTTGCGGTACCGGTCCACGAACGTGCCGAAGCTGATGCTGGAGAGCGCGATCAGCAGCATGTAGGCGCCGCCCACAACACCGGTGGCGATCACGTTGCGGGTCTCCAGGTACACCCAGAACGTCAGGGCGAACCACAGGTAGCTGGTGGTGATGTTGGCGACCCCGGTGTTGACGCAGGATCCCCAGGAAGGTACGGTAACGCTGCTTCGGAGTCCGCACGGAGGTGTCGACGGCGCCGGGGTCGGCGAGGCGCGCCGCCTCGCCTTCCTCATCCACCGCCTGGGCCATGGCCGGGTCGTCCGAAAAGTTTGCCCCGCCGCCGGGAGTAACTGCAGCACGACCCCCGGCCGGCTCCTGCTCAGTCATGCGTTCCAGTGTAGTGAGAAGCGTCCGGCGGCACACGGGTCAAAGATCCCATTTATGGACACATCCGGACTTGCTGGGAGTCCAGGAGGACTTTGGACCCTGTCCCGTCGGTCAGCGGCAGGCGATCCTTGCTCCAGACCCACATGCCAGTTACGCTCCCCGGTGCGGGAGCTGGGAGCGAGATCGCATGGAACAGCTCATTCCATGGCTCATATTCTGCATCGCCATTTTGGCGCTTTGTCTTTTTGAGGCCCAACGCAGCCCGGATCTTTACCGGGGTTTTCTTCATCATCATGGCCATAGCCGTCAACGTCGTGTTGAGTTTCGCCGCCCCAGACCAATTCGTGAAGCTCGGGACGGACTCGCCACTGATTCCCCTTTATAACTGGTTCTTCCAGATGGTTGTTGCCCCGGCGCCCCAGGTTGTGGGGATCGTGGCCGCAGCGGGCGAGACCGTAATCGGACTGCTGATACTCAGTGGGGGCAGACGGGCAAAAGTGGGCCTGATCGCCGCCATCGTCTTCCTGGTCGCCATCACGCCTTTGGGAATCTGGACCCTGCCAAACCTGGTTTTTGCCGCCGGCCTGGTACTGCTGCTGAGGAAAGACCACCCACGGAATGTGCTGCATGCCCTCCGTCCGTCCCGCGGCCGCCCGCCAGCGGAAACCCGGTCCACTGAACCTCGGTGAAATGCCGCCTCGTCATTCTTCATCGGGGCGCTGAAAGGATGGAATGGTGACTGCAAGGCGACGTGTGGTTATCGGCTTGCTGGGCCTTGCCACCGCTGTTCTCTACGGAAGGGTCTGGCGCCCCTGGCAGCTGACCTGGGGCGCAACCCGCGAGGAGGTGGCCCGGGACTTGCCCGGGGATGGCCTGGTTCGATCCCCGACGTTCAATGCCACACGGGCAATCTCGATCGGCGCGCCGCCTGAACAGGTGTGGCCTTGGCTCGTCCAGGTTGGAGCAGGGCGGGCCGGCTGGTACAGCTATGACCTGCTGGACAACCTTGGACGCCATAGCGCGGACCGGATCCTCCCCGAGTGGCAGGATCTCGCGCCGGGCGACATCGTGCCAATGAGCCCCGACGGCAAACACGGCATCGAGGTCTACTCGGTCGACCGCCCCCGCTCCATGGTGTGGGGAACGCCCGGCGACACTTCCTGGGCCTGGTGCCTGGAGCCCCAGGCGGACGGCACTACGAGACTGCTCACGCGGATCCGTTCCCGTCCCCGGTTGACACCCGTGTCCATTGCCTTCTCCGCACTGTTGGAGGTTGGCGACTTCTGGATGATCCGCAAGATGCTCGTCGGCCTGCGCGGGCGGGCAGAGAACGCCGCATCATCCGCCACCATTAAGGCGGACGTGCAGGTACCTATCCAAAGGGAGCTTGCATAGGAGTATTGGGACCCGGCCGGCCGGAAAACTCGAGTACCTACTACTCGTGTCCTGCGTACCGCGGGCCCGTAGCGTCCTTCCTAGGCCTGGGGGCAGTCAGCGGTTCTTCTTCGTGACGGGGAGGAGGGCCACTCGCTCCTGGCGAAGGGACAACTGCCAATGCAGGACGAAAACCTCCCCCGGCCCCTCCTTGATCCGTCCGTGCTCGAACGGCTGCGCGCCGAACTTGACGACGATGAAAGCATCTGGCGGTTCTTCGTGGAGAACTACATCAAGGAACTGCCTGTCAGGACAGAGCGCCTGCGCCTGACGCTAACCACCGGTGACCTGCGGGGAGCGGTGGATGCGGTACTCAGCCTGAAGACGTCCAGCCAGATGGTGGGCGCCGAACGCCTGGCCGGCCTGGCGCTGAACCTGGAAGGGGAGCTGCGGCAGGACTCCTCCCGGGCCGATCCCGGTGTTGAACTCCCCCACCTGGCGGCAGCCCATCTGCGCCGAATCATGCAGTGCAGCAAACAGACCCGGTATGCCCTCCGTGCGCAGTTGTGACATGGACGGCAGGAGGCACCGGGCGGGCATAGGATTTTCCCTATGAGGATTGCCGTTGCAGGGGGAACCGGTACCGTTGGGCGCCACGTGGTGGAGCTCGCCAGGGAGCGAGGCCATGACGTGGCCAGCCTCAGCCGCGCGGAGGGCGTGGACCTGGTCAGCGGCCGGGGGCTGGATGAAGCCCTTCGGGGCGTGGACACGCTAATTGATGTGTCCGGGATCAACAGCACGGCCACCAAAAAGGCCGTGGACTTTTTCACCAACGCGTCGCAGAACCTGCTGGCCGCCGAGAAGAAGGCCGGCGTGCAACACCAGGTAGTGCTCTCGATCGTAGGCATCGACAAGGCCACCTCGGGCCTGTACGCGGGCAAGCTGGTCCAGGAGGACATCGTCCGGCACGGCGGCGTGCCGTGGACCCTGCTGCGGTCCACCCAGTTCCACGAGTTCGTGCCGCTCGTGGTTAAGACGGCGTCCGCCGGTCCTGTGGTGCTGGTGCCCAAAATGTTCACCCAGCCGGTGGCCGCCCGCGAGGTGGCCGAGGCCCTCGTGGCGGCGGCGGAGCACGGGCCGCAGGGACGCATCACGGACCTGGGCGGCCCGCGGCTGGAGGAGCTCGACGGCCTGGTCCGCGCCTTCCTGGACAGGACGGGGCAGCGGAAAAGGGTGGTGGAGGTCCCGTTTCCCGGCCCCATGGGAAAGGCCATGCGCAGCGGTGCGCTGATCCCGGCGCCGGGTGCCGCCGTCGGACGCCAGACCTTCGTGGAGTGGCTGGAAGCAAGTAGCGGCAAGTACCGGCAGGAAAAGTAGAGTACCCGCTACTCGTGCCCCCTCCCGGGGCATCCCCCTAGATTCGACTAAAGCCTGCTGCGGCGGGCATGACCTGACGTCGATTGGGGAAGAAGAATGGCCGTACAGCCGGTATCCGGAGGCAAACGGACGGGACACGCCGGCCTGCTGTTGGACCTGGTGACCGGCGCCGAGACGGACCTTGACTCAGTGCAGCGGCTGGTCGAGTCCGCGGCGGCGGCGCTCAGCGGTCCGGCCGGCATGGCCTGCGCGGCCACCCTGCACCGGGCAGGGACGCCACCGGTGACGGCCGGGAGCACGGTCACGGCGGAGTGCCTGGCATCCTCCGAAGAACGGTACGGTGACGGTCCGATGATGCAGGCCGACGCCGGGCCGGTGCAGGTGGCGGCGGACGGTTCCTCCCAGCGGTGGGACGCATACCGACGGCGGCTGGTGGCGTCCGGCTACGGCGCGGCACTGGCGGTGCCGCTTGATGTGGGGACGCGCATTCCTGCACCCTGGTGTTCCTGGGCCGGAAGGTTTTGATTTCACGCCGGAGCTGGTCAGCGAGGCCACTTGGTTTGCCGGGGTGGCCTCGCAGAGCATGCAGCTGGCCCTGGAAGTGCGCAGCATCCGGTCAGCCGGGGACAACCTGAAAACGGTGCTGGAAAGCCGCACCTCAATCGACGTGGCCTGCGGGGTGGTCATGGCGCAGACGCGCTGTTCCTACACGGAGGCATTCAGCAAGCTTGCGGGAGTGTCCCGGCAGCGGAACCTTAAGGTCCGGACCGTCGCCGAGAACATCCTCAAAGCCCTGGCCGGCGGCACCCCGGCAGCCCGGTTCGAGCCCCCGGCGCTGGCCTAGGCATACTGCCCAGGGCTAGCGGGTCAGCACGAAAATGGCGATGGCCAGGCCGACCACCAATACAGCGTTCACCACGACGTAGGGTTGGACGCCCCGCTTGGCCTCTGTGGCCATCCTGCGGCGCCCGTGCTTGCGATTGATTACTTCAGCCATGCCCCGAATCTATGCAAGCCCCCGGCGCCGGCACCCGCGTAATCCCTACTCGTTTTACTAAACCCCACTACGTGCTTTCCGGATCCGGCGGGGTTTTCCCCTCCTACATACCGATCGCCGGGGTGGCCCGGAAGGCGTTGACGGCCTTGTCCAGGACAACCTGGGTGTCGCTTCCGGAATCAAGGATTGTGTTCCGGGCTGATGCGGAGTCGACCATGACGGTGGTGACGGCGAGGCCTTCCGTGGCCTCGGTGGTGAGCAGGGCGTCCACCTGGGCCGCGAAGCAGGAATCACTCGATTTCGCGGAGACGTCCATGGCCACCACATGGTTGTTGGAGACAAAGTTGCCCGTCCCCGCCGCCAGCCGGATGATCACAGGTGTGCCGCCCGCCGGCCGGATGCTCTCCGAATCGATGACCTCGGAGAAGTGGTTGCCCACCACGGAGTTGTTGCTGCCGCTGATGCTGAGGAGCCCGGTCAGGTCGTCCAGCCCGTTGTCCACTCCCAGGAAGGGCGTCCAGGGCTCATGGTCGCGGAGGAAGTGGTTCGTGGCCACCAGGTTTTCGGAGCTGTTGTCCTCGAGGAGCACCATCCCCGGGTAGAAGGAATGCAGGCGGTTGTTGGTGACGCTTGACCGGGTGACGCCTTTGAAGTGGACGCTGCTTGCACCCCGGGGGAAGACGTTGTTCGCGGTGACCAGGAGCCCGCCGTGGTTCTCGGCGTAGATCGAGTGGCCCTTGAAGCCGGCGCCCACCAGGTTGTCCGTGATCTTTGAGGCCTGTCCCCAACCCCGCAGTTCGATGCAGCTTCCGCATTCGGCGATGAAGTTGTCGTGGATGGACAGCGCGTCCGCGTGGTAGATGGTGAGGGCGTGCTCCAGGTAAACGAACCCCATGCCGGTGATGCGGAATGAGTCGTTGGCACTGGCGGCGTAGATGCCGGTCTTGCCGTTGACGTAGGTGTTTTCCGCCTGCAGTCCGGAGCCGTCCGGGACGAAGTGCAGCCCGTCGATGCAGAAGTTGGAGAATTCCACCGAACTGATCCGCGGGCTTCCGTTCCGCTCGACATAAAACGCGGCGCCCTTGGCTTCCTCCCCGTCCCCGGCAGCGGGAAGGTCCACGATGACCCGGCTTCCGCCCGGCCACAGCTCGTGCAGGTCCGGCCACTCGTCTTCGGGCACGTTGAAGCGGATGCTCGACGACGTGAAGCCGTGTCCCGAGCCCTCGATCCGGAGGAAGCTGACGTCGATCAGCACCTGGGTGCGAAGGTGGTAATCCCCCGGCGGAAGGTAGATCACAGCGCCCGGCTTGCCGCCGTCGTTCACATCGGTGGCAGCCTGCCGTTCCTTGATGTCGGCGATGATGCTGTTGATCACTTCGCCCACGTCCTTGGCCGGGTTGCCGACCGGCCACGTGGTCACGTCGTAGTAGTTGTTGCTTGGCATGGGCTCTTCCCTTTGTGTCCTGGTTCTCATGGTGCCACTGTTTGATGCTCCGGGAGCTCGGCCTGCAGCTCCTCTGCCGTCGGCGGGTTGGCGCCGGGGCGGCTGACGGTGATGGCCGCTGCCCGGGAGGCCATCCGTCCCAGCGACTCCAGCACTGAGGGCGCCAGCCCGTCCGCCCCGCGCATGAGGAGTCCGTAGACCAGGGCGGACATGTAGGAGTCGCCGGCGCCGATGGTGTCCGCGACGTCGGTCGTGACCGGGGGGACCTCCACCTGCGCGCCCGCCGTGGTGAGCAGCGATCCTTCCGCTCCCCTGGTGACGGCGACGAGCCCGGCCCCGAGGTCCAGGATGCGCTGTGGGATGTCCGCCAGGGACAGCTTCGGGTAGAGCCACAGGGCGTCCTCGTCGCTGAGTTTGACCACCTCGGTGAAGGGGACGAGTTCCTCGAAGATGGTCTTTGCCTCGAAGTGGCTGCCGAGCAGGGCAGGGCGGATGTTGGGGTCGTAGGTGACCATGCACCGCCGGTGCGACTGCTCCAGAAGCTCCCTTACCGCAGCCGCCCCCGGCGCCAGGAAGGTGGCGATGGAGCCGGTGTGCAGGACTTTGGGCAGCGTGGCCGGGGCGATCCGCGGCAGATCCCAGCGGATGTCGAAGTCATAGTACGCGGACCGGTCGGACGCCAGGGTCGCCGTCGCCGTGGCGGTCCGGCCGGGCCCTTTGGAACCGGGCAGGAGTTCGACGCCGGCGCTGCGCAGGTGCTGCTCGATGGCCGCGCCCCGCGGGTCGTCGCCGATCGAGGTCAGCAACGCGGTGGCCGCGCCCAGCCGCCCGAGCCCGTAGGCCACGTTGGCCGGTGACCCGCCGGGGTGCTCCACAGTGCCCGCGGACGTGACAACGATGTCCACGAGGGCTTCACCGACTACTACGACGTCAGGGCCCGGCTGGGGTCATCGTTCGTGTGCATTTTTCGGGACCTTTCTTGAATTGCCCAACCTGCCGTCAGTTGAGGGTTGAGACCGTGAGTTTCTGGATTGTTGCCGGGCCTCCCGCGGCCGCCAGCCAGTTCGCCTGGCTTTCCGCGCCGGGGAAGACGAGGTCTGTCAGGACCACCGCGCCGCCCTGCGCGAAGACCTCCACCGAGCAATGGTCGACGACGATCTGCAGCTTGAGCACGCCGTCCTCAAGGACCAGCGGGGCTGACTCCGCGGAGGAGAACTTTTCGTGGAAACCCGTGTCCCCTGACCGGCTGCGGTCAAGGACGAGCCGGCCGGTGGCGGCGTGGTAGCCCAGCACCGTGCCCGTGCTTCCGTCCTCGCTGGCGAAGAGGTGGAAGGCCACGTGTTCGGCGCTCCCGGGCAGGATCTCCGCCTCGATGACCTGCGCGCTGCCCGGTGCCGCAGCCGGCAGCAGGAGGACCGAGTCCTGCAGGTCGGACGGTTCCCTGATGATCTGCTTCACGGGAGCAAGGGCAGGCGGCTCCTGTCCGGCAGGGTGGCCGGGCAGGACGGGCTGCTGGACCAGGCGCGCCGAGCCGTTGGCTGCGATGAGGCGCACTTCGCGGGCGAGGGTCATGGAGGACCGCCAGGGGCGGTGGGCAACTGGTTGGCGTAGTCCCAGTTGTTCATCCAGCCGATGATGATCCGCCGCCCACCGGGGACGTTGCTGAAGGAGACGGAGGCATAGCAGTCGCGTCCCCAGTCCAGCCACAGGCATTGCTGCAGGGCGGCAGCGGCCGCGGCGGAGTCACCCAGGGCGCTCACCCCGGCCGGCGCTGCCACTGAAGAGGCGTCCGGTATGAACCGCGCGCCGTCGAACTGGCCCACGAAGTACTGGCCGCCGGACCCCCCGGCCACCGCGCCCGGATTGACGTTGACGATCAGGACCCATTTGACGTTGTCCGGGTCCCCGTCCACGGTCAGGGGAAGAGATCGGGGCATTCCCATTCGCCCTGGTCTGCGTTCATGGGGCCAAGTCGCTGAGGAAGTCCCAGGTCTTGAGGTCGTCCGAACGGTAGAAGACCACCTTCTGGTGCTGAGCTTCGACGGCCACCATGATCCAGCAGGTGCCCTGCCCGCCCTCGTAGCGGAAGACTTTGGGGTCGCGGAAGTGCGGGGAGTTCCGGGCGAGGACAGGGTTGTTGCCGTACTTGTGCCACGTCATGCCGGCGTCGGTGCTGTAGGCCAGGGACTGCGCCTGCGTGCCGTGGTGCTCGGAGGCTGCCTTGTAGGCGCTGGTGTAGATGGCCACGAGGGCCGGTGCGTCCGCGGTGCCGAAGCCGGACGTGTTTCCGTGGTCCACCACCACGGAACCGGAGAAGATGTCCTCGCTTTCGTCGCAGGCAATGGCGACGGGGTGTTCGGTCCAGTGGAGCAGGTCCCTGGAGGTGGCGTGGCCCAGGACATGTTGCCCCACACGTTGCCGTAGGGGTTGTTCTGGAAGAAGAGGTGGTAGAGCCCGTCGTGGAAGACCAAGCCGTTGGGGTCGTTCAGCCAGGTGTCCCGGGCCGTGAAGTGGACGGCGGGACGGAACCTGGCGGTACCGGCCGGAGGCGTTTCCGGGCGTGCGGCATCAAGGAAGGTGGACATGTTTGGTGCGGTCCTCTGGGAAAGTGGAAGGGGCTGGCTGCTAGGGCCGGGGAGCCGCGATGGAATCGCGGCGCACCAGCGGGCAGCCCAGGATGGTCGGGTGGAGTGCCATGAGGGTCAGGTCTGTCTTCCCTTCGACGGCGTCAATCAGGTGCTCGGTGGCCCAGGCACCCATCTCGTAGTGGGGCAGGGCCACGGTGGTGAGGCCCGGGTGGAGGTTGGCGGCGATCAGTTCCTGGTCATCGAAGCCGACCACTGAAAGGTCGCCCGGGATGCTGAGTCCCAGCTCGGCGGCGGCGCGGTAGGCTCCCATCGCCATCCGGTCGTTGTAGCAGAAGAGCCCGGTGGGCCGGTCCTCACGTGCCAGGATCCGCCGGGCCGCCTCGTAGCCGCCATGCACCTCGGAGACCTCGGACTCGACAGGTGCCGCATCGCCGTCGAGCCCTGCTTCGGTCAGCATGGCCCGGAAGGCCTGGAGCCGCTCGCGGGTGGCCGGGACGTCGTCGGTGTTATTGATGAAGCCCACCCTGGTGTGGCCCGCTTCGAGGAGCGCGCCGACGGCGGCCCGTGCACCGCCGTCCTCGTCCGGGATCACGGCGGTGATGTTTCCGCCTTTGGCCACCGAGTCCACCAGCACGGAGGGCACGCTGCCCAGGTTGGCCGGCAGCTCCACGTTGCGGTGGTACATGGTGGCGTAGAGGATGCCGTCCACCCGGCGTTCCAGGAGGGCGTCGACGTCGGCCCGCCGGGATTCGAGGCTGGCCGAGCCGGAGGTGTTGATGATCATAAGGCCGTAACCCCGGGCCTTGGCGGCCTCGTCGGCGCCCAGGATAATGCGGCCGGCGTGGGCGTGGTGGCGATATCCTCGCTCACCAGGCCCAGCATGCCGGTCCGCTGCGTGCGCAGCGCCTGGGCCAGGCGGTTCGGGACCGTAGCCGAGCTGCTCGGCGGCGGACTTGACCTTGTCCCTGGTCTCGGGGCTGATCCGGGCGTAGGAAACCTCGTTGAGCACGTGGGAGACAGTTGTCACGGAAACGCCGGCGGCGACGGCCACGTCTTTGATGCCGATGTTCTTGTTGGTCATCTGTGTCCCACGTCCTTATGGATTGTCCGGTATGAGTAGGCTACCGACGAATGCCGGCGGCCCTGGCTAGCCCTTGACCGCGCCGAGCGTCATGCCCGCCACGATCTTGCGCTGCAGGAGAAGGGTCAGCAGGATGACCGGGATGGAGTAGACGGCGGCCAGCGCCGTCATGGATCCCCAGTCCAGGCCGAACTGGGTCTGGAAGTTCGCGATCACCACGGGCGTTGTCTGCGAGCGGATGGCGGTCATCAGGAGGGCGAAGAGGAACTCGTTCCAGGACGCCAGGAAGGCGAAGATCGCCGTGACGGCGATGCCGCCGGAGACCACCGGGATAACAACCCGCCAGAGGGCGCCGAGCCTGCTGCAGCCGTCCACGGTTGCCGCCTCCTCCAGGTCCTTCGGGACCGCTTCGAAGAAGCTGGACATCAGCCAGATGGAGAGCGGCAGGGAGATGGTGGTGTGCGCGATGGACAGTGCGATGGGGGTATCGGCCAGGCCCACGGACCCCATCATGGAGGCCAGCGGAATGCCGATCGCCACCGGCGGGACCATGCGGGTCACCAGGGCGGCCATGATGAAGATCCGGCCGCTCAGGGTCTTGTACCGGGTGATGCCGTAGGCGGCGGGCACCGCCAGGACCAGGGAGAGCACGGTGCTGATGATCGCCGTCTGGATGCTATTGATGAACGACGCCGGCACACCGCTGCGGCCCAGCGCGTTGACGTAGTTCTCCAGCGTCCACTCCCGCGGAAGGATGGTGGGCGGCACGGCGATGGTGTCGATCGGGGTCTTGAAGGACGTGAACAGCAGGTACAGGAACGGGAATCCGTAGAGCACCATGGCTGCCGCGAGGAGGATCCACAGCAGCGTGCGGGTGCTCCGCCGGCCGGCCTCCAGCCCTTCCCGGTTGACGCTGCGGCGCTTGCGGGGAGGGACGACGGCGGCTGCCGCGGAAGGTGCCGCGGATGCCGTTGCCGGGTGCCGCCGTCGTGCTTTGTTCGTTCAGCGAGGCGCATCAGGTGTCCTTTCCTGGCCGCCAGATGGTGGACACCGCGACGAACGCGACGGCCAGCATCGCCAGCAGGTAGATGGTGCCCATGGCGCTGGCCAGGCCGGGATCGCCGAAGCGGATCATGGTCCGGTAAATCAGCAGGCTCATGGTTTCCGAGGCGGACTGCGGGCCGCCGTTGGTCTGGATGAGGATGGTGTCAAAGGCCCTGGCCGCGTCGATGCCGCGCACCACCAGCGCGACGGCGATGACGGGGCGGAGCAGCGGAAGGATGATCCGGAACAGCAGGGCCGGGGCGCGGGCACCGTCCAGCCGCGCGGCTTCGATGAGGTCGCCGGGGATGTTCTGCAGTCCGGCGAAAAGCACCAGGCACATGAACGAGGTGGTCAGCCAGATGTCGGGGATGGCCACCGAGTACAGCACGATGCCGGGGTCTGACAGCCAGCCGATCTGGTTGGGGTTGCCCAGGATGCCGGCCTGGTGCAGGAGGGTTCCGATGAGGCCGAAGTTGTCGATCATCAGGAACTTCCAGAGCAGGCCTGCAACGATCGGGGCGATCATAAGCGGGTACATGAACACGGTCCGCCAGATCTGGGAGCTGCGGCCCAGCATGGTGAACAGCAGTGCCATGCCCAGGCCGAGGGCGAACTCGAGGGTCACCACCACCAGGGTGTAGGCCAGGGTCCGCCAGCCCGCTCCCGTAAAGGCCTCTGATGCGAAGGCGCGGAAGTAGTTGTCCAGGCCCACGAAGTCGCGGGGGCCGCCGGCGATCGGGGAGATTTTGTAGAAGCTGTCCGCCACCAGGCGGAACAGCGGGAAGGCCACGAATCTTGCCAGGAACAGCGCCGCTGGTGTCATCAGGAACAATGCGAAGCGGCGGTCGGAGATGCGCACGGTTTTCTCTTCCGCTGGTTGGGGCCGCGGCCGGCACCGGTACACAGGTGCCGGCCGCGGTGGTCTTACTTGAGGAGGTCCTCGATCTGCTTCTTGGCGTCGGCGAGGAGGGTGGCGGAGTCACCGCCGGCAACGGCCTTCTGCAGCATCGGCACCAGGACGGTGTCCACAATCTGCTGCCACTTCTCGGTGGCAGGGCGGGTGGCGGTGGCTTCCCCGTTGAGGGTTTCGATCAGCGGCTTGAAGCTCTCGTAGCCTTCCTTGTCCTGGTACTTCTCGAACGCGGAGATGCGGGAGGCCAGGCCCAGGCTGGATTCGATGCCCTTGTCGTTGTAGTCGTAGGCGCACTTCACGAACTTCTTGGCCGCCTCGGTGTTCTTGGTGGCCTTCGGCACCGTGAGGTACCAGGGGCCGGGAACGCCGCCGACGCCGGCGGATCCGGCGATCATGGGGGCTGTGCCCACCTTGCCCGCCACCGGGGAGTCCTTGGGGATCTGCCGGTAGGCGTGGGCCCAGAACCGGGTCATGGCGGTCTGGCCCTGGTTGAACAGGTTCTGCGCTGCGGCCCAGTCCACCTGGGCTGCGCCGGAGGGAGCGTACTTGGCCAGGCCCACGTAGAAGTCCAGGGCTTCCTTGTGCGCGGCGTTGTCGATGACCACCTTGTCGCCGTCCAGGACCATGGGCGAGCCGGCCTGCAGGACGTGGGCCAGCCATTCGGTTTCCACGCCGCCCTTGACGTCCGTGCCGTACATGCCGTCCTTGGTGAAGAACTGGGAGATGTCCTGGTACTGCTCCCAGGTGGTGGGGGCAGCCAGTTCATAGCCGTACTTGGCCTGGAAGTCGGCCTTGTTCTTGGCGTCCTCGAACAGGTCCTTGCGGTACAGGATGATTTCGGCGTTGGTCCAGGCGGGCAGGCCCACGAAGTGCCCGTCCACGTTGGCTTCCTTGACCAGGGCCGGGAAGATGTCCTTCTTGGCCTCGTCCGTGAAGATCTCGTCAATGGGCTGGAGGGCGTCCTTGAAGCTGGGCAGCCACACGGAGTCCAGGGCGGCCACGTCGAAGGAGACATTGCCGGAGGAGAATTCGCTGGAAAGGCGGTTGAACATGCCGTCGTAGGGCAGTTCGACGAAGTTGGCGCTGACGCCTGTTTCGGTCTTGCACTGTTCGGCAACGCCGGTCAGCTCGGCGTGGCCGCCGGCTTCGACCAGGACGTTGACGGTGTTGGTGCCGGCGCTTCCGGTAGACGTGGCCGGGCCTCCTGCGCCGCACGCCGAGGCGGACAGTGCGACGGCGGTGCAGATGCCGCCGACGGCGAGCCTGCTGATGAATGTACGAGTGGACATCGCTGTCGACTCACTTTCTCTTGAACGGAATGGTGAGAGTGACTCGGTCTGAAAAATCGTTTTGCCAAAACGACTTGGCACTCACCATAGGACGAGAATCGAAGAAGTGTCAAGGCTCACACCTTTTGTTGGCTGGGCCGCAACGGCAGGTTTTCGACCCGCTCATTGGTCCTCGACGCGCATCGGCCTTCAGGAGGCCGGAATTTTGGGTGCGCCCGTGCACATGCGAGTCATTGCCGCAACCGTCCTGCCCGGACAAAAAGAAATCCCCCTGCATAATGCAAGGGGACCGGCAGCGCCTTCTGGGCACAGCATTCACTGCGAGCAGACCACCGGACATGGGGAAAGCCCCTCCTAGGAGGGGCTTTCTACGTAGTGGTCAATTGTCATTCGGTATAGGTCAGCGGTGATGCACTCCCCCTTCCCGGACGCCCCCGGCGTCCATCCGGACTATGACAGAAACGATGTTAATAAGCCCGTCCCGGCGCGTAAAGGGGTTTGGGCGAGAAACTTCACCGGATGTTCGCCGTCGCGAATCCTCCCGTTACCCGGCCAGGCACGCGAGGCATTCACGTACGACGGTGGCGCGCGCCGCCGTCGTACGTCCCACCCCGCCCTTCACGCTGGGTCCCGCGAAGGAAACGGTCAGTGGCGGGCTTTTGCGCGGATCACTCCGGCTGCCAGGAGACCGGCAGCCCCGAGTGAGGCCAGCATGCTGCCAAGGGCTACAACGTATTCAGTAAGCGTCATTGCTTCCACTCCCCTTCGAACCCGAACTGCCTGATGGGCCCAAGCTACGCCGGGCACGTCAAGGAAGCCCGAAGGATCGCCGAGGCTTGGGTCAAGATCTCTGCAGGTGCGCGGCAGCCCATCCGGAACGGGCCGTGTCCCCGAATCCCTTGGGAGCACCGCAAGAGGTGCCGCCCCCAGCAGCTGTGAAAGGACACCATGATGCCTGACCTGCAAGCCCTCGCCCTCGTCTGCACCCTCACCCCCTCGCCGGAACCGTCCAGCAGTGAACTGATGGCCCGGCACATCCTGGACGAATTCGAGCACCAGGGCGTCCAGGTGTCCTCGCTGCGGGTGGTGGACCACATCGTGAAGCGCGGGGTCCAAGTTGATATGGGCGACGGGGACGAGTGGCCGCAGCTGCGGGAGCGGATCCTCGCGGCGGACATCATCCTGCTGGCCACGCCCATCTGGATGGGCCACCCGGCCAGCGTGGCCCAGCAGGTCCTGGAACGGCTGGACGCGGACCTGTCCGAGACGGACGACCAGGGCCGGCCGGTCATGTACGGCAAAGTGGCGACCGTCGCCGTCGTCGGGAACGAGGACGGCACGCACAAAAGCATCGCGGACATAATGCAGGGCCTGAACGACGTCGGCTTCAGCATCCCGGCGCAGGGCGGCACCTACTGGGTGGGCGAAGCCATGCAGACGGTGGACTTCAAGGACCTGGACAAGGTGCCGGACGCCGTCGCCACCGCCAACACAGCCCTCGCCCGCAACGCCTCGCACCTTGCCTGGCTGCTGCGGCGGCAGGAGTATCCGGCCACGTAGGCTGCCCGGACTCGCGGCACTGGGTGTTTCGGCCAAAGCTGCGCAGATCCTGTGCCGGTTTGGTCAGGAGGGCTCCCGGGGATCCGGACACTTAACAAGGGGGTCTTTCCGTCCGGCCCTTGTCCTCTGCAGCGGCCGCACTCCTTCCACCGGGCCGGCCGCTGCCGGATCCCGTTGGAGGGTTTATGAAGCTACTCAGAACACTGGTCTCCGTGCTGGCCCTGCTGTCGGGCGGCACGGCATGGATTGCGACGCCGGTCCACGCCGCCACCGCCATCGTCACCCTGAGCCCGGACACCGGCCCCGCCGGCACCTCCGTGACCGTGACCGGCACGGGCTTCCCGAAGAAGAGTTCGGGAACCATCAGCGCCGGCACCGCCACCGCCGCGTTCAAAACCAGCGCGTCCGGCTACTTCACCGCGGAGCTGGTCATGCCGCCGACCGACGAGCCTGCGCTTGCTGTCCGCGCCACCTCGGGCGCGGCGAGCGCCGCCGCTACGTTCACCTACACCTACAGCTCCCCCTCCGTCACGGAGGAGGACCCGACCTGGCGCCGGCCCCCGCCCCGGCTCCCGCGGCTCCGGCCCCGGCGCCCGCCGTCCTGCGGTTCGGCGTGGGCACCCCGGGAGGCCCGCTCGCCTCCGCGGAACTCGACGCCGTGACAGCCCTGGCGGGCGAGGCGCCGTCGATCATCCTGTCCTACAAGGACTTCAACCAGGCCGCGCCGATCAGCGAGCTCGAGGCCGTCCGCGCCCGCGGCGCGCAGACGCTGCTCACCTGGGAACCGTGGACGTGGGGCGGCGGCACCGAGCAGCCCGCCTACTCGCTGGACCGGATTGCCGCCGGCGACTTCGACCCCTACCTCCGGCAGTGGGGCCAGGCCCTGGCCGGCTGGGGGCATCCGGTGATGCTCCGGTTCGGGCATGAAATGAACGGCAACTGGTACCCGTGGTCCGAACAGATCAACGGCAACGGCAGCGGCGACTACGTCGCGGCCTGGCGCCACGTCCACGACGTGGTCGCGTCCACCGGCGCCACCAACATCACCTGGGTGTGGAACCCCAACGTCCCCTACTGGGGCTCTATCCCGCTGTCCGGCCTCTACCCGGGGAATGCGTATGTGGATGCGGTGGCCCTGGACGGCTACAACTGGGGCACCTCCGCCTCCTGGAGCAGCTGGCAGTCACCATCCCAGCTCTTCGGCGACGGCCTCGCCCAGCTGCGGACCCTGGCACCGGGCAAGCAGATCCTGATCGCCGAGACGGCCTCCGCCGAGCAGGGCGGCTCCAAGGCCGACTGGAACACCGCGCTCATCAGCTACCTCGCGGCCCAGCCGGACATCACCGCCATCACCTGGTTCCACTTCAACAAGGAAACCGACTGGCGGATCAACAGCAGCACGGCGTCCGCGCAGGCATTCGCCGCGGCCCTCGCCGCCCGGCCCAGGTAGCACCCGCGGTGACGGACGACTGGGGCACGCGCCCGCCGTCGTACGTCGCCCCACCCGTCGGCCAGCTTGTGAAAACCTGATCAAGCCTTGACCGTTTCTTGATGGCAAGTGCGCCGCTCCTTGAGGATGACGGTCCAAAGTAATCCCTGAGAGGCGGCGGCGCATGGGGGTGCAGCTGGAGCTGGGTCCAGTAGTACCGCAGCCTTGAGTCGGGAAACCGACGGTTTCAGCGCTTGGCGGTGTTGAGTAACCAGCACCGCCAAGCGGATCCCCGCCGCCCCGGTATCAGACCGGGTTGTTGGCCTCCGGATCGTCCTCTTCCCCGTAATCTGTGGCCGATGCCAGGCCTGCCACCTGCTGGCCGGCGTTCGTCAGTCCCGGCGTGAAGTGCCTGTCTTCGGCGGGTCCGGGCTCATCGCCAGACGCCCCCGCCACGTCGTTCCGCAGGTGCTCGTCATCGGGAAGGTCTTCGGTGCGTGCTGCTTCATCGCTCATTCCTACAGCGAACCATCCAGGTGGCGGGAGGGCAACGGGATGGTTCGCTGCCTTCGGCAAATAAGTGAGTGTTGACTCCCCATGACGGGGCAGGCAGAAGCTTTGGGGATGCCGCGAGAACCCGAAGCGCTCCTGGCCCTGACAGACCGGCTCGCCGAGCGCTTTCCTGAACAGCATCGCTCGGTCATCGAGCAGGTGGTTGCCGAGGAGCACGCCCTGTTCGACGACGGGCCCATCCGGGACTACGTACCCGTCCTGGTGGAACGGGCCGCCAAGCTGCGCCTCAGCCATTTGCGGCCGTTGTCCGGCGGGAAGCCAAGCGATAGCATGCTCGCGGGGAGAGGGCCTGGTCTCACAACGAGTTAGGGGCCCATCATGACCGACTTCTTCACCATGCAGCCCGGCGAGACCGCCGCTCCCCTTCCCCCGGGGCCGGTCCTGTGCGGCGGGTCAGCGGCGATGCGGCGGATTCACCGGTTCTTCCTGTGGGCTTACAGCGAGGCGCCGGGACTGGTCCGCTCCGTCGACGCCGGAGACACCGCCCGTGCAGCGTATGTGGGCGAGGTGCTGGGCAACTTCGACAAGGTGCTGCACATCCACCACGAGGGCGAGGACCTGCTGATGTATCCGCAGCTGGAGCAACGGGCCCCGGCATGCGTGCTGCATGTGGCGCAGATGCTCGAGCAGCACCGGCAGGTCACCCAGCGGCTGGAGGCCATCGAGCCGCTGCGCCTGCGCTGGATGGGGACGGCGGACGCTGCAGCGGGCAACGAGCTCGTTTCCCTCTATGAGGACCTGGCCGCCGTCCTGAATGTGCACCTGCGGCGCGAGGTCACCGAGGTGATGCCCGTCGCCGACCGGGTGATGACCGAGGAAGAAAGCAAGGCCATCGGGCAGCACGGGGTCAAGCAGTTCGACAAGAAGTTCATGGTTGCCTACCTGGGGATGGTGCTGGCCACGAACCCTCCCGCGGACCGGAAGGAACTGTTCAACGAAATCCCCGCACCGGTCCGCCTTGCGTACAAAATCGTGGGGCGCCGGATGTACCGGAAGCAGTATGCAACGCTCTTCCCGGGACGGCCCATCCCCGAGACGCTTTAGCCGCACAGGCTCCCGGCCGTCCCTCTACCCCAGCTTGAATCTTGAGGAATTCTTGACGGTTTCTGGCCCTGTTCTTGAGTTGTGGAGTGCAAAGTGATGCCTAAAGGGCTGGTCTGCGAGACCAGCAGCCCTTTCGATTACTTGAGCAACAGACTGGGGCCGGTGACGGAGGCGGCGGATCAGCGTGGATCCGCAAAAAAAGTCACCGGTCCCCTCATCTTTGAGCACCCCGCCCGCGACGCCTTTGCAAAAGTAGGGGGTACCCGGTCCTCAACCCTCTACCCGTAGCAGGATTCCGGCGGCTTCCTGCCAGTCTCGCGGTCCGCCGTCCAGGACGCTGATGCTGCGTCGTCCAGCGGCCGCAAGGATACTGGCCGCGGTCATGGCCCTTTCGCCATGGCTGCACATGACGACGACGGGCCCGTCGGGCACCTCATTGAGGCGACCCACCAGGCTGCCAAGCTCGATGTTCCAGGCGCCGGGAACATGGCCGGCGGCGAATTCGGATGCCTGCCGCACGTCCACGACCGGCACAGCAGGAGGCGCTAGGCTCGGAGGAACAAGGTTGGGATCCGATGCAGCCGGAGCCAGACCGGCGGCGCGCCAGGCCGCCATGCCGCCGGAGAGTTCCCCGGCGAGACTGTCGAAACCGACCTTGGCCGCCGCCCACACAATCTCCGCCGGGTCCTGCCGTGGATCCCGGACGATGATGACGGGCTTGTCCGGGTTGGTAAGCCAGCCCAGCCAGGTGGCGAAGGCCGGCCGCAGGTGGCTGGAGATGGCACCGGGGATGTGACCGGACGCGAACTCGGTGGCGGCGCGGACGTCCACCACCTGTGCACCCTGGGCCTGCATGTGCCGCACGCTGCCGGCCGTGAGACCCCTCAGGGGCGGAGCCGTCCGGAGGACAGCTGGGCCATCCCGGTTGACGGCGGCGAGACGGAGAAAGTACCCCGGAAAAGTCCCAAGCGTCCCGAGCAGCAGCTGCACGAATTCGTCCTCGCCGCCCGCCTGCAGCAGCGGATTGGTGGCGCGCTCCTTCCCTATCGTGGTCACGCGCTCCCGTCCCCCGGCTGCCGAGCAGAACGAGCCGGCACCGTGCGTGGGCCAGACCGGCGTCTCATCCGGAAGTTCCATGAGCCGCTGCAGCGAGTGATACTGGGCCCGGGCCAGGGGAACTGTCTGGTCAGGGCTTACCAGGTCGGTCCGTCCGGCAGTGCCCACCATCAACGACCCGCCAGTGAAGACGCCGGCGACGGCCCCGCCGTCCAGGACAAGGTAGGACAGGTGTTCCGGGGAGTGGCCGGGCGTGGCCAGCGCTTGCAGTGCCAGGCCGCCCAGGTGGACCGTCTCGCCGTCATGCAGTTCGCGGACCGGGAAACCGCGCGGCCGGACGTCGGGGGCCAGGACCTCCGCGCCGTCAACTTCCGCCAGTTCCCTGACTCCGGAGATGAAGTCTGCATGAAGATGGGTTTCCGCAGCGTAGGCGATCTCAAGCCCCAGCTGCCGGGTGCGGGCGCGCACTTCACGGACGTCGCGCTCAGGATCCAGCACGAGGGCACGGCCGTCACCGAGATCGAGGATGAAGGCGGAATTTCCCAGGCCCTTGTCAACGACCGGAACGACGTCCAGTTTGCCCATGACTGCCTTCTCCATGGTCCAGCGTTTCAGGCCCCGTTCCCGTGGCTACGGGTAGATTGGCCGCGGCCCATTCGGGATATCCGGCTTCCAGCCGGGCGGCTGGGATCCGTGCCCCTGGAGCATGCGCACGGCCTCGTCAGCGAACACGCAATAGGGGCCACGACAGTACGCCACCACCGTCTGCCCGGCAGGGATTTCATCCAGCCGTGCCGCCAGCTTCTTCACTGGAATGGAGACGGCACCGGCGATGTGGCCGGCGCGGAACTCCGGTTCCGGCCGCACATCGAGCACCACAACGTCACCGGAAGCCATCCGTTCGCCGAGCTCGTCCTGGGTGAGGGTGTCCAGGGCCGAGCGGTCCCCCAAGTAGGAGGCGGCAAGCCTGTCGAGTTCGCTCACATGCTCGGCCGCAACCCGGCGGACTGCGGCCCAGAGGTCTACTACGGCCGGGCTGCTGAGCCGGTAATGGATCCGGGTCCCTTCGCGGCGGCTGGCGACGAGCCCCGAGCGGAGGAGGTTCTGCAAATGCTGGGAAGTATTGGCAACACTCTGGCCGATTTCACCGGCGATTTCGTCCACGGAGCGCTCACCCTGCGCCAGGACGTCCACGATTTCCGCCCGCCGTCCGCTTCCCAGGACCTTGGCGACCGATGCGAAAGCGTCAAAGAGGGCATCTTTTGCTTTCCTGTTGCCCATGAGCGGCGCTGCCTCCAAATTCAAGTAGATGCTTGACAACGTACACCGACCGGGTGTCAAATTCAAGTATTCAAGCTATCGCTTGAATATGCTTATCCCCAAGAGGCGAGCAGGAAGGAAGCACCAGCGATGACTGAGACAGCAACCCAGCGCAACGGCATAGATGCGGACGGGCTCCTCGCCACTATCGACGCCGTGAAGCAGGACCCCGCCCTGGGCAGTTTCACCTTCAAAGCCATAAGCGCGTGGCGCGGAGGGACCCGCAACAGCGGGCGCATCCGTGGATTCATCCAAGCAGGACAGCCGGACGGGAGCAGGAGTGAGGATTTTGTGCTGGAGGGGGACGAACCTCCGGTTCTCCTGGGCAGCAACGCCGGCCCCAACGCCGTCGAGCTTCTCCTCCAGGCACTTGGCTTCTGCTATGCCGTGGGCTATGCCGCGAACGCCGCAGCGCAGGGCATCGAGCTGACCGCGCTGGAATTCGACGTGGAAGGTGACCTGGACGTGCGGTCTTTCCTGGGGCTTGAAGGCCCGCGTCCCGGATTTACGGCAATCCGCGCCACAGCCCGGGTGTCCAGTCCCAACGCCACGCCCGAACAGCTGCAGGCCCTCTGCCGGTACGTCCAGAAAACCTCGCCCGTCAGGGACTGCCTGGCCAACCCTGTCCCCGTCGAGACCGCACTGGAAATCCGATGACCACCCAGGCCGCATCCGACACGGCGGCAGCAGTAAACCGCGGGGAGCTGGAGGCAAAGGTCAAGGAAGTCTACCGGGCAGTAGCACTGCACCCTGAGGGCCGGTACCACTTCAGGATGGGACGCGAACTGGCCCGGGAGCTGGGGTATCCGGACGAACTGCTGGACAAGGTGCCGGCCGGGGCACTCGAATCCTTTGCCGGCGTCGGGTACTTCTTTGGGCTGGCGGCCCTGGCGCCGGGGAAGCCGTGCTGGACCTGGGCTCCGGCTCGGGGACCGACGTCTTCGCCGCAGCTTCGGCTGTGGGCACGGGCGGAAAAGTGGTGGGCCTGGACATGACGGAAGAGCAGATGGAGAAAGCGGAGCGTCTCCGGCGGGAAGCCGGGCTGCCGCAGGTCACCTTCTCACGCGGCTATATCGAGGACCTCCCGTTCCCGGACAACTCTTTCGACTGCATCATCTCCAACGGCGTGGTCAACCTGTCGGCGGATAAGCCCGCCGTGTTCCGGGAAGCGGCCCGCGTACTGCGCCCAGGTGGCCGCCTGGCGCTGGCCGACATCGTCACCGAGAGGCCGTTGACTCCCGAGATTGTCTGCAACGCCGACCTGTGGGCGGCATGCGTCGGCGGCGCGGCGCAAGCCGGTTCCTACCGCAGTGCCATAGCCGACGCCGGATTCACCATCGAGCAACAGGAACGGAACAATTACGGGTTCCTTTCCGGCAGGGCACGTGCCGCCACAACCACCTACGGAGTCATGTCCCTGTCATTCCTGGCCCGGCTGTCGGAATAGCCGGCGGGTCACCTGCTGAACACCGCCGCGGGCTCCCGTTCCGTCCGGAGCGCGGGTGAGGAAGGTACGACGGCGGGCTCCAGCCTTTCGTTTGCCCAGCGCCGGAGCGGACGCTCCACCAGGCGGAAGGACGCCCAGGCGAACAGCACGGTCAGGGCTGCCGAGAGCGCGATGCGGAGCGGCAGCTCCGGAACCAGGGGCATCAGCAGCAGGTACACGGGGATGTGCCAGAGGTACATCCCGTAGGAGAGGTCACGGCCGGGGCCGGCAAGCCAAGGGTGGCTGAGGAACCGTGCCATGAACCCGGCGGGCTGCAGGACAAGGGCGCCGAGCAGCACAGCTGTCAGCAGGGAGAGCACCGTGGGGCCAAGGGTCCAGAAGGCGCTGAACCACAGGCCCGGCGTGTGCGGTTCCTCCAGCAGAAACAGGGCGGCCAGCAGGATGAGGGCGGCTGGCAGTGCGGCCCGGCGGGACACCGCCTGCAGGGAAACGTGGGCCCGCGAACCCGGCCGAATGCACGTCAGCAGCAGGGCCAGCGCACACCCGATCAGCAGTTCGTCGGCCCTGGTGTCCGGTCCGTTGTACAGCCGGCCCAGCGGCGCGCCGGCCATGACCAGGACGAACCGCTCCAGCAGGAAGGCCGCAGCCAGGCCGGCGGTGGCCCACGCAACGATGCGGACCCGCCAGAACCGCAGCATCACCAGCAGGAGCAGCGGCCACACGAGGTAGAACTGTTCCTCCACGGCGAGGGTCCAGGTGGGGCCGAGGGTTTCGCCGGTGATGGAGTTGCCGAACACGCCGAAGTGCGCCAGGTTCATGACGTAGCCTGCCGCCGGCAGGATGAACTCGGCCTGCCCGCCCCAGCCCGATTCGGGAAAGACAAAGCCCACCGCGAGGATCACCGCGCACAGGGCCAGCAGCGCCGGCCAGAGCCGGGCCAGCCGCTTCGCGTAGAAGACACCCAGCCGCAGCCCGCCCGTTGCCTGCCACTCCTTCATGATCAGCAGGGTGATCACGAAGCCGCTCAGGGTGAAGAAGACGTCCACCCCGATAAATCCGCCGGGCATCTGTTCGGTCGCCGTATGAAAAAAAGAAGACGCCCGCCACCGCGATGGTGCGGAGCCCGTCCAGGGCATGCTTGCGCCCCGAAATCAGCCCGCCTTCCGGGCTTGAGGGACGTTCCAGAACTGACGAATTTCCGCTGCTAGACCTAAAAACCACTAAGCAAGCATATATAACGTTTCGGTAACCGCGCTGAATGAAGTCTGGGCGCAGGCTGGGAATCGACCCCCGAACGCACGACGGCGGCGCGTCTGGCCGCCGTCGCTGCTCCTTGGGCCGGGGGTGATTCTGCGGCCGGTTCCCGCGCCTTAAGGGTTGACGTAACCTGCCGCGCAGGCTGCGTCCGCGGCCGGGGTGCCGTAAACGTAGAGCGCAATGTTTTCGCCCGCCCGGCCCTGGTGCACCAGCACGTGGAGCGGATGCGTCCGGTTCGCCGCTTGCGCGATGTCCACATTTGGGTTGTGGTCGAAGACGGCGTCCGGGAGGTCGACTCTCTCCTCCCCTGCGCCTTCCGCCATCACCACGCATTCGCCGTTGCCCACTACCTTGGCGTGGGTGTGGTCCGCGACCGCGGCGCCGGAGGAAGCAAGAAGCAGCAGCGCTGCCGCAGCTGACGCCGCCCCTACCGTACCGAGTGTCCTGGTGGTTTTCATGGCCATTCCTTTCGACGTGACAGGCACCATCGTGGCCACAGGAGACCCGCCCGTCAATGGGCAACCACTGCGACTGCGGACAGAGACCCGAAGCAGGGCTTTTCGCCTGCCCTCACTCAGAGTTGTTGGGTGAGGGCGGCCCAGGACTCGAGGAACTTCTCGGCAATGTGGGCGTGGCCGGCGGAGTTCGGGTGGGCGCCGTCGAAGTCGAACCCCGGGCTGTTGGCAGGAGTGAACCAGCCGGCGTCGATGGCGTCCACGAACGGGGCGCCGGCGGCCTCTGCTCCGGCGCGGACTGCGGTGTTCGTGGCGCGGAGCTCCTCCCCCAGCGGCTGGGGTGCCGACGGTCCCAGCACCACCACCTGGACCCGGGCCAGAACCGGCGCGCCGCCAAAACGGTCTGGGTGGTGGCGGCCTTGACCTCCTCGGCGTTGGGGAGCTGCGCGTCGTTCTGGCCGCCCTGCAGGATAAGGACGTTGGGGACGAAGGACGGGGTGGCGGCGATCTGCTGCAGCCGGAGTTCGTACTCGCCGCCCAGTTCATCCTGCGCGCCTCCGCCCAGGCGAACCCGGTGCCGCCCACGCCGTCGATGTTGGTGGGATACCCCAGCGCATTGGCAACGGGTAGGCCCACCCCTGGTCCGGCGAATCAGCGCCGTCACCGGCCGTGTAGGAGTCGCCAAGGATCAGGACCACAGGTTCGGCCGGCAGCTCGATTCCAGCCGGCGGGGCAGTTGCAGTTGCCGTGGACGCGGGAGTGGCCGTGGCGGTGGGAACCGCCGGAGCGCTCGGGGAAGCAGTGGCTGCGGGTGTGGCCACCTGGACGCTGGCGGGAAGGGGCTCCGCGGCCCCGCCCAGTCCACCCGGGTTCATCAGCGCAAGCGCCGCCACCCCGAAGGCAAGGACCGCCAGCACCGCGAGTGCAGCGTACTTCATCCAGTCCTGCATGCGCCCGCCGTTTCTCATCACGCGGCACATCCTACCGGTCCGGCGCCGCCGCCCCCGTGAGGGCGGCCGCCGGGACAGTAACGGAGCAGTAACGGTGGAGTAACGCCCGTCTGATCGACTGGTTCCTGTGTTCCCTCGCGTGTGAGGACGGTGATTGATGGGGCAGCCGTGGAGTTCCCTCCGGGTGGCAGGTGTGGCACTGGACGTCCCGGAACAGCTGGCCCCCTCCCAGGAACGCGCCATCGAGGGCGGCGCCGCCGTGCTTGAAGGCGCGGGCATCAGGCTGACCGTCGACGCGAGCCCCTTCGCTGACCCCCTCACCCGCTACACGGCCAAGCCCGGCTACGAGCACTGGCAGGAAAACGTGGGCAGCGCCACCGCGGACTTCGTCTCGTTCGAGGAGGAGGGAATCCGCACCGTTGCCGCCAACTTCCCCGGCCGCGCCACCGCCGTCGTCCATCTGTCCCCCGGCGCGGAACGGGACACCGCACTGCAGATCCTGCGAAGTATCCGAACAGATCAAGGAGAGTCCAATGACTGAAGAGCAGTACCGCGCGGCCCCGTACCTGGCCGCCGTCGAAAACACCGCCCCGGGGAACGCAGTCCGGGATTCAGCAAGGTCCAAAGCTACCTTGAGCGGTTCGGCTACCTGGGTGAAGCAACGCCCCGGGAGCTCGGTGTCCTGGACGACCCCACCGAAGGGGCCCTGAAGAATTTCCAGGAATTCTTCCACCTGCCCGTCACCGGTGTCTTCGACGACGCCACCCGCGACGTCATGATGCAGGCACGCTGCGGCCTTCCGGACATGCGCGGCGGTGAACTCGCCTTCGCCACCCAGTGCGCGTGGAACGACCGGACCCTGACCTACGCGTTTGATACCGGGACCGACGACGTTGCGGGCACCGCCGATTTCGACGCCATCCGGCGCGCCATCCAGACTTGGCAGAACGTGGGCGGACTGACCTTCACCGAGGTGGCCCTCGGCTCCAGCCCGGACATCCGCATCGGCTGGCGGCCTGCAGCGGACCCGGACCACTCGATGGTGGGCGGGGTCCTGGCGCACGCCGACTTCCCGCCCGGCTGCAGCGTGGTCACCAACACCCTGCCCAAACCGGTCCACTTCGATGACAGCGAGCACGTCTGGAGCGTGGGTGCCGCGGCGAGCGCGTTCGATATCGAGACGGTGGCGCTGCACGAGTTCGGCCACATCGTGGGGCTGGCGCACTCCAGCGTGGCCAACGCCGTGATGGCCCCCACCGTGTCCTCCAACTTCACCAAACGGGCCCTCACCCAGGACGACATCGACGGGTTCCGGGCCCTGTACCGGCAGCCCCGCAGGCCTGGTCCGGCTGGGACTCCCTGGGCGGCGTCATCACCTCGGACATCTCCGTAGGCAACAACAAGGACGGCCGGCTGGAGGCCTTTGCCCGCGGGACCGACGGCGCCGTGTGGCACCGCTGGCAGATCGCGCCCAACGGGAACTGGGCCGGCTGGAACTCCCTGGGCGGGGTCATCACCACCGAGATCGCCGTGGGCAGCAACCAGGACGGCCGGCTGGAAATCTTCGCCCGCGGCACGGACAACGCCCTCTGGCACCGCTGGCAGACAACCCCCAACGGCAACTGGGCGGGCTGGAACTCGCTGGGCGGCGTCATCACCGGGCCGCCGGCCACCGGCCGCAACGCGGACGGCCGGCTGGAGGTTTTCGCCCGCGGGACCGACGGCGCCGTCTGGCACCGCTGGCAGACCGCCCCGAACGGCAACTGGTCCGGCTGGAACTCCCTGGGCGGCGTGATCACCTCGGAGATCGCGGTGGGCAAGAACAAGGACGGCCGGCTCGAGGTCTTCGCCCGCGGCACGGACAACGCCCTGTGGCACCGATGGCAGACAGCACCCAACGGCAACTGGTCCGGCTGGCATTCGCTCGGCGGCATCCTCACGTCCAACATCACCATCGGCAGCAACAAGGACGGCCGGCTGGAGGCGTTCGTCCGCGGTACGGACAACGCGCTCTGGCACATGTGGCAGACGGCGCCGAACAGCGGCTGGTCCGGCTGGCATTCCCTGGGCGGCATCCTCACCTCCGATATCGCGGTGGGCAAGAACGCGAGCGGCCGGCTGGAGGCCTTCGTCCGCGGCACCGATAACGCGCTCTGGCACATGTGGCAGACCGCGCCCAACAGCGGCTGGTCCGGCTGGCATTCCCTGGGCGGCATCCTCACCTCGAACATCACGGTGGGCAGCAACGCCGACGGCCGCCTGGAGGTCTTTGTCCGCGGCACGGACAACGCCATGTGGCACAGGTGGCAGAACATGCCGTTCCTCACGGAAGAGTCCACCGCGGCCGCGGCGATGGCGGGCGGCACGGACATATCGTCCGACGGCGGCGCTCCCCAGAGCATCGAGATGCCGCTTGGTGCCATGGCCGGCAGCGTGACAACCAACGGCCACAAGGGTGCCGCGGCCCAGGAGATGCCCGCGGGGACGATGGACGGCGCGGAGAAGGAGCCCGCGACTGCCGAGGATTCCGGAGGCGGCCAGGAGACCGCCGGCGAGGGCACGTCGGAACAGGAGAAGCCGGATCAGGGGAAGTCAGATCAGGAGGCCTCGTCCGGGAAGATGCCGGCTGGAGGCATGCCGGCAGGCGTCTGACAGGCACCAAGGCGGGACGTACGACGGCGGCGCGCGGCCGCCGTCGTACGCTTGCCTTGCGGGTTTCCGCAGACTTCGTCTGGAGGCCCTTTTCCCGGCGCCTCCCGTCCGTATCATTCAAGGATGCAGCCCGGCTCAAGATCGCACAGGTTGTCGTTGGCTCTCCCCCGAGGGGAGGACTGGTAATGCTCAAAAGGACCGAAGCCCAGGCCATCGCGGCCGCGGTGGACCGGCTCGCCGAGCGGTTCCCCGATGAGCCCCGCTCCGTCGTCGAGGACGTGGTGGCCGAGGAATACAGCCTCCTGGACGGCTGCCGGGTGCGGGACTACGTCGCGATCCTGGTGGAACGCGGCGCCAGGCGCCGGCTGGTCCGCCGGCAGCTCAGCGCAGACTTCGCTAGTGCTCCCGGCGGGTCTCCTGGAGCCGCTTGATGAACCAGCGCGACTGCTCCGGGCCGTAGGGCAGGACGGGGATCGCCTTGGTGGCGTCGCTTGGGGTGTCGCGGATGGACTGGCGCGCCTGGCGGACGGCGGTGGTCATGGTGTCCGCCATGGTCTTCACGAACTGGTCGCTGCACGGCTTCCCGTGCCCGGGAATCAGGAACTCGTAGCGGTGGCGCAGCGCTGAAATGTGCCGCAGCGCGTCCGCCCACTCCTCCGGATAGGAGTCCTCGAAGGACGGGTGCGCTCCCTGCTCCACCAGGTCGCCCACGAACAGGGTGGTGGGGGTGCCCACCAGGAGGTCGCCGTCGGTGTGGCCGCGGCCCAGGTAGAAGAGCGTGGCGGTGAGGCCGCCCAGGTCCACCAGCACGGGCTGGTCCTTCACGATCGCGTTGGGGACCACCAGTTCCACGTTTGCGCCCTCACCGGTGGACATCTCCGGTTCCAGGGTCCCCACGAAGCGACGCTGCACGTCCCCGCGCTCATCGATCTCGGCGGCGCAGTTCTGGTGCGCCCAGAACTCCGTGACGCCGGCCTCGGCGAACACCGCGTTGCCGAAGAAATGGTCGTAATGCGCGTGGGTGTTGACGACGACGAGCGGCAGCTGGGTCTTTTCCCGCACCGCGTCCAGGATCTCCCTGCCCTGCCGGGGGCCGCAGCCGGTGTCGATCACCATGGCCCGTTCGGATCCCACGATCAGTCCGGTGTTCAGCAGCGATCCTTCGGTGACCAGCACATAGTTGTCCGCGCCGACTTCGAGCCATTCCGACATTGTTTCTCCGTACCTCCGGCAAAGCAGTGTTCGTTCGTCTGGCTCCCGATTGTACCCAGCACTTCCTGAAGTTCCCGGGAAGCGCACCTACCGGAAGGTGAGGACAAGCTTGGGTGCGGTTGTGCTGCCAGCCTCCTTCGAGTTCAGTGCCAGCCCGTCGGTGCTGCCGGTATCCACGCCCAGGGTGAGCTGCTGGCCAAGCTCGCCGGCCAGGTCCGCAGTTGTCAGCGGGATGCTGTAGCCGGTGTTCACCGCCGTGGGGCCGAGGGTGCCGAGGCTGCCGGTGCCGAGCGCAGGGCGGTTGGTGTAGGTGATCCCGCTTTCGGTCCAGCTGTCGTCCGCCACCAGCTTGACGTTCTGCTTGCCGCCCGACGCATTGTCCCCAATGCTCAGCTGCAGCGCCGCGCTCTCCAGCGTCCTGCCGGCGTAGGCTGAGAGGTCGAACTTCAGGTACACAGCCTCCACCGGGCTGTTGTCCACCCACATGACGGATTTCTTGCTGTAGTTCGTCCCGTGCCGCGGCTGGACACGTAGCTGTCGGCGGTGGCGGTGAGCGTGACGGTGTCCGGGCCGGGGCCGGCCGCGGGAGCAGTGGTGAAGGTCCAGGTGTGGTCCGATGCCAGCGCGTTGCCGGCGGTATCCTTCACCCCTGCCGCGCCGCCTCTGATGGTTGCCGTGTAGGCCGTGTCCGGCGCCAGGTCCGAGTCCGGGTCCAGCGTGGCAACGCTGCCGGTGCCGCTGTACGTCACAGCGGCCGGCACCGCCGTCGTCCCCGCTGCCAGCGTGAACGTGTCCGCGGTGACCGTGGACGCATCCAACGTTTCCGAGAACTGTCCGGTCACGTTCGCCGTCACTGCCACATCGGCAGCGCCGGCGGCAGGGGACGTCGCCGTCACGGCCGGGGCGGTGGTATCGCCGGTGCCACCGCCGCCGCCCGTGCCGGCGGGTGGCTCGTAGAAGTGCCAGTACCGGCTGGTGGCGGTAACCCCGGCGAGCACCAGCAGGCCGCTGTTGGCCGTGCCCCGCGCCTCGCTGTTGAGGTTCTGCTTGGTGGAGGTCACGTCGTGGGCGTACTGGTCGGCATCCATGATGCGGTTGGTCTTCGTGGTGGTGAAGCTGATGTTGTCCAGCGGTGTGGACTTCTCGTAGATGGCGCCGCCCGAGCTGGCACAGGTGCCGGCGTTGGTGGTGCCGGCCGGCTTCGGATAGGTGGCGAACGTCCGCAGTTGCTGGGCGGTCTCGTCAATCAGGAGCATCACCCGGTTGGGGCACTCGGCCACGGTGGCGATCGTGTGCGCTGTCCAGTTGGTGCCGTTGAGCGCCAGCAGCTGGATCAGCGGCTGCGTGGATGACGTGAACGAGGTCTTGATGGCGGCGAACACGCGGTCGCCCGAGGAGTCCAGCCACTTCAGGTTCATATGGTCGTCACCGCTGCGCAGGCCGGACACCGCCGCTTGAGGATCGGACCAGTCAGTTTCCGGCGCGCCGTCCACGTGGAAGCTCCAGTACATGCCGTCGGTAGCGTCATCCTTCTGCCGGCTCCACATGACACCGACCTTCCCGTCGAACGCGATCAGGGCCGAGTTGTCATCGACAGACACGTCGCCCAGCGTCGAAGGATGCGCGAACGGGGTGCCCCAGGTGGCGCCGTCCGTTGCCGTGGCGTTCAGGTAGATCCTGTTCCCCTGCTGCCAGGTGGCCCAGACCCGGCCGGTGGAGTCCTTGTCGATGGTCAACGTCTCCACGCGCTGGTTGTTGATCTGCGTGGCACCCAGCAGGGTGTACTTCTTGACTCCTGCGTCATAGCTGTAGCGCCGCATGGTGGTGGGATAGTTCGGTTCGGCCGGGACGCCATCGTTGACGAACCGGTAGCTCGCCACGTAGAGCGTGGTCCCGTCCCACAGCACGTCATGGTGCGTGTTCGACCGCGGATCGGTGGCCACACCCGTGTCCACCCAGGTGCTCGTGGCGGAATCGAACCGGAAGATGTGGAAATCGGACGTGGCGGTGTCCCAGAGGTTTCCCCACCAGGTGCCGTCGTTGAACCACAGTGAGCTCGTGGCCCGCTTGGTGCCCGTGGGCGTCCCCGTCCCAAGGTGCGACGGGCCCTCAACCCCAATGTCGCCGTCGGCCGCGGAGGCCCCCACCGGCACCGCGAGGACACCGGTTATGCCAAGGAGCAGCACTGCCAGCACTGCATGGAGCCGGAGGTACCGGCGGCGGTCCAGGTTCACATCAAGCACAATCCACCCTCTTCAGCTAGAGCGTGCCCCCTGCCCACACTGATGCCCCACCGTACCAACGGGGCTTCCGGCCGATCACCAGTAGCGCCTACTCGCTTACCGGGCGGCCGCTACCTGCCGGGCAGGGTCTGATACCCGGGTGGACCGCTGCTAGTTCCTGGCCCAGATGGCCACCCAGTCAACGTAGACGTGGCCGGCAGTTTCGGGTGCCGGGCAGCCGGTCAGGCAGGATTCGGTCTGCAGGATGTAGCGCATGGGCGTGTCCGGGACCATGGACGTTGCCACGCCGATGGATTTGCCGTCCAGGAAGAATTCGATGCGGCCGGGAGTCCACTCGGTGGTTGCCACATGCCAGTCGGTGAACGGAACGCTGGGACGGAAGACGTCGAACGTGTGGTTGCCGTCCGGGCCGATGCCGTGCAGGGCGGCGTAGATGACCTTGGACAGGTCCCCTTCCGGGAAGTCGACTTCGCCGTCCTGCGGCCACTGCTTGCTGACCGGCCAGAGCAGCCAGGCCACCTTGAAACCGGGGAGGGAATCGGCCTTGAAGCGCACGGAGTAGCGCCCGTACAGCTGGCTGTTGTAGGGCGGCTGGGTGGCTCCGCCAACTACCGGCGAGGGGGCCGCGCCCATGGAAACACCGTTTTCGGAGTGCAGGAACATGTCCAGGACGCCGTCGTGGACACTCAGGACCTTCGACGGGTAATACCCGGACGTCCGCGCATCCTTGGGCTGCGTTTTGCCATGGGTGTCCGGCGTGCCGTCTTTGTAGGTCTCGTGCCATCTCGAGCCGTAGATGCCGGGAAAACCGCCAAGGGGCACATCCCCGTCCGTGAAGTCCTCCACGAAGACCTGCCGCCACCCATCCAGGTCACCTACCGGGACGGACTGGTAGAAGGCCGGAAACTCGGGCTTCGGAGCCGGCTCGGAGCCGCTGCCGTTGGCTGGCGCCGGGGAGTTGGTTTCGGCCGTGGCCGCCGGGGTGCTCGCCTCGACACTCGGCTCAGCACTTGGCTGCGGGGAACTTGGCTCGGACGTTGGCTCCTGGGAAGGAGCATCCGTGGTGGGCCGGGCAGACTCAGTCACCAGGGTCACGGGCTCGCCGCCCTGCCCTTCGGCGGTCTGTGCCCGCGGGGCATTGGCCGCAACGCTGAGCGTGCCGATGGTCAGCGCCAGGGAAACGACCATGAGGACGACGCCGCCGGTCCGGGCACGGTTCTTGACCGGTTTCGCGGGCAGCGCTTCTTCCTCAGGCACGAGGTGCCGCGGTGTCCCCTGCCCGCCCATCCAGGCAAAGCGGGAGTTGCGCGGGCTGTCTGCCATGGTGTCCTCCCAGCATGGTCCGGCCGGGGACTGCGGGCAAGAACGGAGCGCCCCGGCCTTATCCCCTTTGGTTCAGCGTAAGAGGGGCGCCGCAGCAGGTCACGAGTACCGAGTACTCATATTTGGGATTCACCTCTCGTGCAGGTACTTGGTCTTCCGCCATGTGGGAGAACCCCGGAGCGGTCAGGAATGGCCGCTGTTACACTCTGCTCATGATCGGGCTTCCCTTCGCGGGAGACGGGCTGGTGCACGCTGGCTTATTGGGGCTGGGAATCCTTGCAGCCCTGCTGTTTTACGCCTACGAAAAGCGCCGCAGAGGCCTTACCGATCCCCGGCTGTGGCCCATCGCAGGTTTCGCCATCGCCTTCGGCGCCATCGGCTCGCGTTTGCTGACGTGGGATTTTTCCCGGCAGATGTCCCTCGTTGACTGGTGGGGCAACGGCGACCGCAGCATCCTGGCCGGACTGGTGGGCGCATGGTTCGGCGTCCATCTGGGCAAGCGGCTGACAGGTTACCGCCAGTCCACCGGGGATTTGCTGGCGCCAACTGTCGCCCTGGCATTGATCATTGGGCGCGTCGGGTGCCTCCTCACGGAATTGCCCGGCACCCCGACCGGGGGGATGTGGGGGCTGATGCTTACTCCCACGCAGGCTGCAATGTTGGGTGGAGTTCCCGGGGTGGGGCTGCACCCTTCCTTTGCCTACGAGATCGTGTTCCATGCGGCCGCGTTCGCTCTCATGTGGCGGTACCGGGACCGCCTGCCCCAGTCCGGCGACCTCTTCATCTGCTACGTAACCTCCTATGCCCTGTTCCGCTTCGGCGTCGAATTCGTCCGCGGCAACGAGGTGCTCTGGCTGGGAATGAGCCGTCCCCAGTGGTTCCTCCTGGTGGTTCTTCCCCTGCTGCTCTGGCGGACGCTGCGGGTCTTTGGGAAACCGCTCCGCCCGAAGTTGGAGGAAGCAGCACCATGAGCGAGGGCTACCCGCCACGCCAGGAAGAGAAGGAGGATGAGCCCCCTGAACCGGCCCTCGGCCCCATGGGGTTGGGAATCCTGCTGGGGGCTACTGCCCTGTATGTCTTCTATCTCTTTGCGCTCTCCTCCATGCATTTCCTCGCCGGGCCTGCAGCGTTGATTCCAATCGGCGTCTACCTCTTGGTAGCAGTTGTTCTGGCGGTCCGGCCGCGCACGTCCCGGCTTGGTGCGGGGCTGCTGATTGGCCTGGGAATCTTCACCCTGCTCGGGGGTGGGATCTGTGTCGGACTCCTCGCGCAGATGAGGCCCTTGAGATGAACCCCGTCACCGTTGATATCCCCCTGCTGCTCCGGCGGACGCTGCGGGTCTTCGGGAAAGCACTCCGCCCGAAGTTGGAGGAGAATGCGGCATGAGCGAGAACTACGTATCGTCCCAGGAAGAGGAGAAGTCCCCTGACCCAAGGCGCGGGCTCTTCATGCTGCTCGGAATTCTGTTGGGGACTCCTGCCCTTTATGCCCTTTATTTCGGGACAACAGCCGGCATCGCCCCGGATCAGGGGTATAAAACCCCTCTCGCCGGACCTGCGGCGTTGATTCCCATCGGCGTCTACCTGGCGATAGCCGGCGTTTTGGCAATCCGTCCGCGCACGTCCGGTTTTGGTGCTGGCCTGCTGATTGGTTTGGGGATCTTCGTCCTGCTCGGCGGCGGGGTCTGCGTCCTGTCCCTCTCGCAGATGAGCGGCCGGATATGAACCCGTCCTCTTCCCGGCAGGCGCTGCCCGGTCCCGGCCAGCCTCTTCGCGGGGACCGCATCCACCGGTACGTCACCGCCTTCTGTCCCCGCTGCCACGAGGCCAACCCACCGCTCGCGCAGGTCCGGCGCCTCTCCGGTGCGCTGCTGATCCGCGATGGCCGGGTATGGCTTGAACGCGGCTGCCCGGACCATGGACTCGTCAGGACGCTCTACGACGAGTCCCCGGAAATCCTGCGCTACCTGGAGAGGTGGCAGGCCCCGACCAAGCAGCACATCCCGGACCAGGCCGGCAACTACCGCCAGATACCCGAGGCCTACGCCTACGGGCTGCCCGCCATGCAGACGCAGCACACGTGCATCCTCTTGCAGGACATCATCGAACATTGCAACCTGCGCTGCCCCACCTGCTTCACCGCCTCCGGACCCCAGCTGCAGGGAGTGGCACCGCTCAGCGAGGTCCTTGCCAATATCGACACCCGGCTTGCCCGCGAAAACGGGCGGCTGGACGTGCTGATGCTCTCCGGCGGTGAGCCGACGCTGTACCCTCATCTGGCTGAACTCCTGGATGAGCTCGTCGCCCGGCCGATCGTCCGGATCATGGTGAACAGCAACGGCATGCTCATTGCCACCGACGACGAACTCCTCGCGCTACTGGCTGAACACCGGGACCGGGTGGAGGTGTACCTCCAATACGACGGCCCGTCCAAGGAAGCATCCATCCACCACCGGGGCGGCGACCTGACCCGCTTCAAAGACATGGCCATCGCGCGCCTGTCCGAGGCCGGCGTGTTCACCACCCTGACCATGACGGCGGCCCTCGGCGTCAACGACGGCGAGGTGGGCGCCGTCGTCATGCGGGCCTTGGAAACCCCGTTCGTAGGCGGGGTCGCGCTGCAGCCGGTGTTCGGTTCCGGGCGCGGCCACGGCATCGATCCTTTGGACCGGCTCACGCACACTGGCGTGCTGGACCGGCTCGCGGAGCAGACGAACGGAGTGGTGTCCTGGCACGACCTGACGGCACTCCCCTGCTCACATCCGCACTGCGCCTCGGTGGGCTACATGCTGAAGGATGACGCAGGGGTCTGGCGTTCTCTGACAGCCCTTATCGGGCACGACCAGCTGCTCGCCTGGCTGGAACTCAATCCCGACACCATCGCCAACCGCATCGCCGACAGCGCCATCCCCCTCGAGCTGCGCAACCTCATGAAGACCTCCCTCCTGGATCTTCTCAGTGAGCAGTCCTCGCTGTCCCACCCGCGGACAATGGACCTCTGGAAGAACATCTGCACCCAGTGCGACCTGGGCATCGGCACCCTCACCACCCTGGCTGCCGGCAAGCTACCAGGGCAGCAGCAGCGGTTGCGCCGGCTCCTCGGCGAACGGATCACCCGGATCATGGTCAAGCCCTTCATGGACATCTCGACCATGATCGAGGAACGGCTCACCCAATGCTGCGTCCACGTGGGCACAAAGAGCGACGCCGGCGATCACCAGTGTGCCCCGTTCTGCGCTGTCCAGGCCTGGCCCGCCCTGGCCAGGCAGCGGATGAGCACAGCCACGGGCACGCGGCTCCTCCCGGTCCGCCAGGTCTGAGCCACGGATAAGGAGGAATGATGAGTTCCGCTTCCGACGCACGGCGGATTGCCGCGGGGCCATCGCCGTCGCATCTTGTGCGCTCCAAGCATTCAGCCCGGCATGGACACCGGCCTGACCCCGACGCCGATCCGCAGTCACCGCCGCCCTTCGATCCGCTGCGGCTCTGCATCTTCGCGACCATTGCCCTGCTGGGCTGGGTAGCCGGCCCGGTGGCCCTGGCCGTGTTCGCCGCCGTCGGATTCGCAGGCTATTGGAAGGCCCGACGGCGGGGCCTTACGAAGTCGAAGTGCTACCTCCGCGATACCAGGCTGGTCCTGGCCTACCTGGGTGCCCTCCTGGCAGCGGGGCTATGGGGGATCTACTCGCTGGCGGCCCAACTGCTCGGCTCCTAGCGCCTCCTGGATTCACGTTCCGCGCGGTCCATGCGCAGACGACGGCGGCAGATGCCGCCGTCGTCCATCATGGGGTTACTGCGCCTTCGGTCGGAGCGGGACCAGCCATCCTGCCCATTCCCGGGCGGAGCTGAAGCTCCACGTTTTCGCCCCGCTTGCCCCTGCCGCCGCCTGGACACCGTCGGCAACCTCGAACCGGCGGGCGCCGGCCTCCACTGCCTGGACCATTCCGGCCGGCGAGTTGAGGGTGACCGAGCTCGAATTGACGCTCATGCATCCGACGAGCATCGCGTTCGCGGTGGTGGTGGTGACTGACGGGACGGTTCCGGAGGATGCTGCCCCGCCGGCCGCAGTGGTGGCGGTAGCGTCAGGCCCTGAAGCACCGGAGTACCTCGCAATGGCACCGCCGCTCGTCGTCGACGTCGTAGTCCACGAATAGCCCGTCGGCTCGGAAGCGGTGGCCACCTTGTAGTAGCCGTAGACCTTCGGATTGGCGACGCTGGTCACCGATGCTATCCGCGTCCACCCGGCAGGGGCACCCGTCAAGGAGATGGAGCCGCCGTTCAGGGCCACACAACTGACCAGCACATCGCCTGGGGCGGTGTTGGCCGGTTTGGGAATCGTGAGCGTGCTGCTTGATGTGGTGTTCGTTGCTTGGCTGACGGATTCGCGAACGATAGTTCCGGTGCCGCCCGGTGCGCTGGTGGTGACGTTCCAGGTCTGCGCGGCCGCCGTCGCGTCGGTATTGCCGGCTGAGTCCGTGGCCCAGACATTGAAGGTGTGGGACCCCACTGCCAGCCCCGTGTAGTTCTGGGCGAGGTGCAGGCGGCGCGCGGCGCGCCGTCGAGGCTGCATTGGAATGTCGAATTGGCTTCATTAGAGCTGAAGGCGAAGGAGGCGCTGGTCGACGTTGTTGATGCGGGCGGCCCGGATGTAATGGTCGTTTCTGGGGCGGTGGTGTCCCCCGACGGCGGTGCAGTGCTCACTGTCCACGTGTAGCTGGCAGGCGTCTGATCAACTCCGTTCTGGTCAGACGCCCGGACCTGGAAGGTGTGGGCACCATCGGCCAGACCCGTGTACGAGACCGGGCTGGTGCAGTTGGTAAAGGCTGCGGAGTCGAGCGAGCATCCGAAGGTGGCGCTGGCCGACGTCGAGGTGAAGCTGAACTGGGCCGAGGAGGAACTCGAAGGGTTGGCCGGCTGGCTGGTGATGGTGGTGTCAGGCGCAGTCGGGGTGGGCGTGGGGGTCCCGCCCCGATCTTCCGGGGATCGAAGGCCGTATCAACGACCAAGGCCGGTGAATATGCGGCAGCGATGGACTGCCATGGAACCACTTTGAAGTTCTGGTTTCCAGTGTCGTTGGAATGGTCCTGCGTTACAAAGAAGCCCTGCGGGAAAGGTCCACCTACTCCAAAGTTGGTGACGTCTATGCCGTCCATGCCTGTAACAGCATCGATCCCATTTCCGGCAGGGATGGCGAAGGATCCCAAGGGCCTATTGTCATCTCGGGTATAGACGTGGAACCGGTGGGATCCTTGGCTCACGGCCAGCAGGTAACCGGTGCCACCGCTGCCGTAGTAGATGGCGATGCCCTTGATGTCCTGAACTATGTCGCCGCCATTCTCGATGGTGCTGACAACCTTCGTGCCGGTGGTCGGATCCCCGGGTTCGGCGCCGTAACGCCAGATCCCGCCGACGTCCTCCTGCGCCAGATAGATCCGCTTCATCTCGTCATCAGCAACCAGGCCCTCCGTGTGTGCCGGGCCGCTCACTGTCCAACTGCGTACGAGTTTGCCGGTGACTGACCCCGTCGAACCATTAAGTTCCCACTGCTCAACTTTTCCGATGTCGGTGACATACGCGTAGTACTTACCCGTGTCCGGAGAGACATAGAAGGAGAACCCGCGGGGAGTGCCGATGTTGGCCGTGGGCAGGAAGCTTCCGACCTTCGTCAAAGAGCGGTCTGATTCGTTGACCTTGTAGAAGTCAAGGCTTCTTTCCCGGTTCGATACACCTACCAGGCCAACTTTGCTGCTGCCGAGCGGGAAGTTGTAGCGGACATCCACGTTGTTCATGCGTCCGTCGGGGTAGTAGAACAGTTCCTTTCCGGACAGGTCGTAGACCACAAGGCCGCGTCCGTCCCGGCTCTTGTCCGTGCCGATGATGGTGCTCTTCGACGGATCGGTGGGGTGAATCCAGATGGCCGGGTCATCCGCGGCGTCTCCCGATCCGTGCATTGGCGCCGTTTCAACAGTCGCCAGCACCTGGGCGACGGCGGCCGTTGCCGCCGGAGTGGTTAGCCCCATAATGAGGCCTGCCACCGCCAGGACAGCAGCACACCTGGATTTGAGTGTCATTTTTCCTCCAACGCTGGATGCCGCACGTCCCGGGCGGTGGTTGGACATTAGCCCTCTGATTTGGGCAGTGGGAAGGACTGGGTAGGAAGTAGGGGGCACGAACATGGAAATAGGGGGATCTGCGGGCCCTCCCGCCGAAGCGGTTAAGGCGCAGTTAAGCGGCAAGCAGGACGCTTAGAACGCAAAGGAAAAGCCAGCCGGAAGTCACTCATAAGCCGGCATAGTCCAGGGAAAAGGCCGCCCTCAACAGGCGGCACCGCACGAAAGGAGCAGTACGTTGTCCGCACTAATTGGAGATCATCGAGCAACCGGGCACGAGACCGGGCCACTGTCTGCGCACGACGTGCGGTTCGCCCGGAAACACAGGGGAAGGCGGGCCGCTGCCTTCGCGCTGGCTGCCGCCGCTTCGCTGTCGACGGCGGTGCTGTCCGCCGGACCTGCCCAGGCCGTTTCCGCGCATGGCTGGGTTGACTCCCAGGCCGTCTCGGTTGTGCTGCCGTTCACCGCTGCGGAAATCAGCGCCCTGCAGGAGCTTGGCGACTTCCTCGGCGCCAACTCAAGAATCACGGCTGACCGCTACGCCTCGGGCAACGCCTACCGGAGCTGACATCGGATGGTCCAGGGAATCTGGGCTTGGCGGGACAGGGTCGCGTACATGCGGACCTGTCCCGCTCCCATGACGTCGAACCACTATAAAAGTAGTGACACTCCACTACATAAGTAGTAATCTGGCCCCGTGGCCACACACTCATCGGGATCCAGTCCGGAAGCGCCGGCCCCCGGCGCCGGCGGGTCCTGCCAGATTTCCCCACGGAGGCCAGCCATGACCGATTTCTTCACCATGCATCCCGGCGAAACCGCGGCGCCCCTGCCGCCGGGGCCGGTCCTGTCCACTGCGTCCACCGGCATGCAGCGGGTCCACCGCTTCCTGCTCTGGGCCTACGACGAGGCGCCCGGCCTGGTGCGTTCCACCGGCCCCGGAGACACCGCCCGCGCCGCCTACGTGGGAAAAATGCTCAGCAACTTCCACAAGGTGCTCCTCGTCCACCAGGACGGCGAGGACCTGCTGATGTACCCAAAGCTGGGCGAACGGGCACCGGCGAGCGCACCGCACGTAGGGCAGATGCTCAGCCACCACAAACAGATCAGGGACCACCTGGAGGCCATCGATCCCATCCTGAAGCAGTGGATGCAGACGGCGGATGCAGAGACCAGGACCGAACTCATCCGGCGCTACGAGGACCTGCAGCCGGTCCTCAACGAGCACCTGCGCCGCGAGGTCACCGAGGTGATGCCCGTCGTCGACCGGGTGATGACCGAAAAGGAACTGATGGCACTCCCCAAGCACGGCGTGGAGCAGTACGACAAGAAGTTCCTGGTCTCCTTCCTCGGCATGGTCCTGGCCACGAACCCGCCGGAAGACCGGAGGAGGATCTTCTTCGACGAGATCCCCGCCCCAATCCGCCTTGCCTACCGGCTGGTGGGACGCAGGATGTACCGGAAGCAATACGCGGCGCTCTTTCCCGGGCGCCCCATCCCCGAGACACTGTAGGCCGACGACGGCGGCCCGCGCCCGCCGTCGTACCTTCCGCGGCCGGCGGGACGGACCGCCGTAACGCCGGGGTAACGCGTCGTCCGGTCCACTGGGTCTTCCGGAAAAGCTGTCGAGGGGGCGGAGTACAGGCACGGGCTGGAGCGGCTGGTTCAACCTAGGTGAACCTGCGGGCGGTTAAGGACGCACTGTAGGAACCAAATGTTCGACGGCGGCACGCGGCCGCCGTCGGGAAGGTAAGGGGTAGGAATTATGAGGACTTTACAGACCCCGCAGGCATCGGCGGGCTCTCCTGCAGGGCGCATCGGGGCAGTGGCCGCCGCGGTCATTGGCCTGCTGGCCGGCCCGGCGGCCATTCCGGCGGCGGCCTACGACGACGGGCCGCTGGACTACGTGGCCTTCGGGGATTCATACACGGCCGGCATTGGGGCGGGAGTTCCTCGCCTATCGCTGCTCTACCCCATTGATCCTGCGGACCCTAAGCCGTGTTACCAGGCGTCACCGGGTTATGTGGATGTGCTGGACGCACTGGACGACATTGACCTGGCCGTCAACGCGGCCTGTGCCGGCGCTACCGCTGCTGCGACCACGGCTGTGGCACCCACGGTACCGGAGCAGATTACAGTGGCGTCCGACGCCGGTGATCTGGATTCAGAAACAGACCTCGTCACCATCACTGCCGGCGCCAATGACGTCAATTTCATCAACGCACTCCTGGCCTGCTTGACGCGCAGCGAGGCGGAATGCAGGACTGCAGTTGGTGCCGCCGAGGCCCTTGCCCAAAGCGTGTTGCCAGCTGTGCTGGCCCAGGATTACGGAGCTATTCAGACCAAGGCACCCAACGCCACGATCGCGGCGCTGGGATATCCGTACTTGTTCGCTCCGGAGTTTGCCGGTGGCGCACTCGTCGAGAACATCGAAATCTTCAACGCCGGTACCGATACCCTCAACAAGATCATCAGGGACGCCGCCAAGTCCTCCGGCGCCGTCTACGTCGAAATTACTGACGACTTCGCTGGTCACGGCATTGGTGCGGAGGATCCCTGGATCAACTTCAATCCAGCAGACCCCCCTGTTCGGCAGCAACTTCCACCCAACTGCCGAAGGTTATGCCAAGGGATATGCCGCAGCAGTCGTGGAGGAAGTGGAGATCGGCGAGTTGGCGCACTGACGGGTCAGGGCAAACCCTTCCCCTGAAAAGTCAGGAAGCCTCCGCTTAGCGTTCGACGCTTAACAAATGCATCAGCAAGGCCCGCCGCGGGTTGCCCGGATTGTCGAGGACATGGAATTCCAGTTGGCGGCGGGCCTCCGCTTCGCCGCTGGCCGTGTCTGAGAGGATCTCATCAATAATTTCCTGCGCCTGTTGCTCCAGGAGGACCACTTCCTGATCAGCTTCAGAAAACACCGTGCTGTTATTCATATTCAGCCTTGTCATGTCCGAGCAGGCCCTTATCAGGCCTGCATCCCAGGGCTCCCCAGCCCACTCCAGAATGTTCGGACATTACAAGGCGTCTGGGAGATGCCCGGACAATGACACGCAAATTCCCGGACAAGAATTTTCTGGAAGATGGCACTCAGTTTTTCGATTTTCGATTCGCAAACTGTCCAGCGCGGCCGAAATACGGGTAGCGCCAGCAATTTTCAATAGCGGCATAAATTTTGCGCAGCGAAATCGACCGGACCGCTGGATAACATGGCGTGCCCGAGGCTTTGATCAGCGGACCTTCGCCTTGGTCACGGTGATCGTGATCGGGTCCGTGACCGCGTCGGGGCTGAGCCCGTTCGTGGCGGTCACACTGAACGTGAACCTGCCGGCCTTGGTCGGTGTTCCGGACAAGACTCCTGTGGTGGTATCCAGGGTTAGGCCTGGGGCAAGGCACCGGAGGCAACATGGAAGGTCGGGGCCGGGGCACCTGTAGCGGCGAATGTGTAGCTGTAGGCGGCACGCGTGTTCGACTTGGTCGGCGGTGTGGCCGCGGTGAACACGGGAGCTGCATCCACAGTGATGACCGACACCGTGTTGGAAGCCGTGTTGACGACATAAACCCTCGACCCGTTCGGGGCAACAGCAACGCTGGTCGGAGACGCCCCGACCGTGATGGTGGAAGTCACCGCGCCGGAGACCACGTCGATGACAGACACCGTGTTGGAACCGGAGTTGGTGACGTAGGCTGTCAACCCGTCCGGGGCAATCGCCACACTGTCCGGGGCCCACCCGACCGGGATGGTGGAGGACACAGTTCTGGTTGCCACGTCGATGACCGACACCGTGTCGCCCTCGTTGTTGGCGACGTAGGCTTTGGACCCGTCCGGCGTGAACGCAACGCCGGTCGGAGAAGACCCGACGGGAATGCTGGAGGTCATCTGGCTCGTGCCCACATCGACCACCGACACCATGTTGGAATCCTGCCCGTTGGTGACGTAGGCCGTTGAACCGTCCGGGGTGAACGCAACGGCGTTCGGAAGCGGCCCAACCGGGATGGCGGAGGTCATCGTTCCCAGGGCTACATCGATGACCGACAGCGTGTAGGTACCAGCGCTGGTGACATAAGCCTTCGACCCATCCGGCGTGAATGCAACGGCAGTCGGAGTCTCTCCCATCGAAATCGAGGAGGTCACCGTGCCCGACGCCACATCAATGACCGACACCGTGTCAGAACCGGTGCTGGTCACATAGGCCTTCGACCCGTTCGGGGTTACCGCAACACCGATGGGAAACGGCGCGACCGGGATCGTGGAGGCCGCCGCGCCTGAGGCAACGTCGATGACGGACACCGTGTCGGATTCGGCGTTGGTGACGTAGGCCTTCGACCCGTCCGGCGTGAAGGCGACGTCTCGAGGGCTCGACCCAACCGGGATGGTCGAGGTCACCGTTGTTGCAGCGGTTGCGGGGAGATTGCCGGCCAGCATGAGCGCCGCAACAATTGTTCCGACGACGGCCGCACGCCGCCTGCGCGGGCCGGCTTGCCTAACTTGAGCCGCAGGTCGGACCGAGTGTCGCCGGGACCGTGTCTTTAGTAGCTGCATCAGATTTCCCCTTTTAACGGCGGGCCGAAACGACGGCTTTCGCCGGAGTTTATAGACCGGGAAATCTACGGTCACCGTTGGTTGGTACCTGTCTTTTGCGACGGCGCTACCTGTTGCGGTGGCGGCTAAGCAGAAGGCGTGGGCAGACGCTCTAGCCGATGATGGGCCGTTCTTCGGGGAGGCGGTAGAGGCGCGGGCGGGCTGAGAGCGCCAGGGCTGATGCCACTGCTACGGTGCCGATGCGTCCCGTGAACATGAGTGCCATGAGAACCCACTCGGCGGCCGGCGGGAGGTTGTAGGTGATGCCGGTGCTCAGACCCACCGTGCCGAAGGCGGAGATGGATTCGAAGAGGACCTTTTCCAGGCTGTAGTCGGTAAACATCAGCAGCAGCATGGTTCCGGCGACGACGGCGGCTATCCCGAGGAGAGCCACGGACAGGGCCTGGCGCTGGGATGACGAACTGACGGACCGGTGTGCGATGGTCACCTGGTCGCGGCCGCGGACTTCGTTCCAGATGGCGAAGCCGAGCACCAGGAAGGTTGTGATCTTGATGCCGCCTGCGGTGCCGGCGCTGCCGCCGCCGATGAACATCAGGATGTTGGTGACCATGAGTGTTTCCGGTGCTGCGACGCCGTAATCGATGCTGTTGAACCCGGCGGTGCGGGGAAATACACCCCCTGCGAAGGAGCCGAGGATTTTGCCGGTGAGGGACAGCTGGCCAAGGGTTTCGTTCCTGTTCCATTCGAAGGCGCCGAACAGCAGCGTTCCGGCGAGCAGGAGCAAGAGCGTTCCGTAAATAGTGAGGCGCAGGTGGATGGTCCAGTTCCTGGGGTGGACGTCACCGCGGGTGAGCTGGATAATCACCGGGAACCCAAGTCCGCCGGCGATGATGGCCAGGCAGATAGGTGTGATGATCCAGGGGTCTTCGGCGAAGCCGATGAGGTTGCTGCTGTAGAGGGAGAAGCCGGCGTTGTTGAACGCGGACACGGCGTGGAACGCACCGTGCCACAGTGCGGTAGCGGGATTCGAGTCATAGGCGATCCAGAACCGGATGGTCAGGACCAGGGCCGATGCGGCTTCGAAGGTCAGCATGATCTTCGCTACCCGGGTGAGCACGGCCCTGACGTCGCCGAGGTTCAGGGTGTGTGTTTCCGACTGGGCGACGAGCTGGCCGCGCAGCCCGATGTTCTTGCGGACCAGCAGCGCGAGCAGGGTTGCCAGGGTCATGATGCCGAAGCCGCCCACCTGGATGAGCCCGAGGATGATGCCCTGGCCCAGCGGGGTCCAGAACGTTGCCGTGTCCACGGTGATCAGGCCCGTTACGCAGACCGCCGAGACAGAGGTGAACAGGGCGTCCATGAACACATCTGCCGACTGGTCGGTCCGGGCCGCCGGGAGCATCAGCAGTGCCGCGCCAATGATGATGACCAGCAGGAACGCCACGGGAACGGCCCTGACGGGATGGGACATTAGCCGGCGGAAGACGTTGTCCTTCCCGGGCTTGCCGTTCCTGGCTTCCCGCAGCATCTTCTGCACGGTGGCCACACTGGCAGGGTCCAGCCCCGGGTTTCGAGTTTCCGACGGCGGGGGGCCGCCTTTGCGCAGGCTCATCCCACGTGGATGCCCGGACGGCGGTCCGGGTCCGGCTCGTTCTTGCGGATGATTTCGCGGACCACCGGGGCGGTGTCGCCGCGGCCCAGGAGCAGGTACCGCATCAGGTGGGCGAGGGGGTTTCCTTCCGACCATTCGAAGTAGGCGTGCGGCCGGACACCGGTGGCATCCCGCAGGGCCAGGAGGATCGCGGCGATGGCGTTGGGGGCGGCCGGGCTCTGGGCGCGGAGCACCCGGTGGCCTCCCACTTCCATGCCGTGCACTTCGAGGGTGTCGCTGAATTCGGAGGGGTCTGTGATGTTCACTTCGAGGAAGATGACATCGGCAGTCCCGGGCACCGGATTCATCTCGCGCTGGGCGGCTTCCTTGCCCGCGTATTCTGAGGCGCTGCGCGCTTCCGGGCGGTGGGCGATGAGGTTGATCCGGCCGTCGAAATCCAAGGTGTCGCTGATGAAGCGGCGGGCAACGCCGTCGAACACTATGCGGTCGACGCGCAGCTCGGTGGTGCGGCTGACGCGGGAGACAAGGGAGACGGCGATGATGCCGAGGATGAAGAAAGCGGAGATGGTGATGCCGTCAGGTTTGGCCACCACGTTTGCTGCCAGGGCGTAGAGCATCACCAGAGTCAGGACCGTGAAGGCAACGGCTGCTGCGCGGTGTTTGCGGCGGATGGCGGAGATGGTGACGGCGATGGCTCCGGAGACCATCATGGCCAGGATGCCGGTGGCGTAGGCGCCGGCCTGGGCGTTGACGTCGGCGTTGAAGCCGATGGTGATCAGGACGCTGATGGCCGTGTACACGAGCACCACCGGGCGGACGGCGCGGGACCAGTCCGGAGCCATGCCGTAGGACGGCAGGTAGCGGGGGACGATGTTGATGAGTCCGGCCATTGCGGAAGCACCGGCGAACCAGAGGATCAGGATGGAGCTGACGTCGTAGACGGATCCGAAGCCGTTGCCGAGGTGCTCGTGGGCCAGGTAGGCCAGGGCCCTGCCGTTCGCCTCGCCGCCTGCCTGGAACTCCCCGGCGGGGATCAGCACGGTGGTGACGAAGCTGCTGCCGAGCAGGTAGACGCTCATGATCACGGCCGCCGTCGTCAAAAGCCTGCGGGTGTTTTTGACCCTGCTGGCCAGCTTTTCGTCCGGTGTGGATCCTTGGGACGCCACGAGGGGCATCATGCTGACGCCGGTCTCAAAACCGGACAGGCCCAGGACCAGCAGGGGAAACGCCATCAGCGCCGGCCCAACGACCCCGCTCAAGCCGCCGCCGGACGACGTGAGCGCGTCGGTCCACCCGGTGAGCGCACCGGGTGTGGCGAGGATTTCGACGATTCCGGCGCCGATGATGATGGCGTTCATGCCGAGGAAGACGGCCACGAGGGGGATGGCGATGGCTACCGCTTCCGAGAACCCCAGCAGGAACACCCCGCCCAGGATCAGGAGCAGGACAACGGTGATCGCCACGGCCTGCCCATCCAGGAAGGGCGGCAGGTAGGGATTTTCGAGCAGGTGCACCGTGGCGTCAGCCGCTGAAAGGGTGATGGTGACGATCCACGACGTCGCGACGAACCCGAGCAGGACCAGCACGAAGATCTTTCCGCGCCAGAAGGGCAGGAGCCGTTCCAGCATCGCCACGGACCCCTGCCCGTGCGGGCTTTCCGTGGCCACCCGCCGGTACATGGGCAGCATCCCGAGCAGCGTCAGGGCCACGATCAGCAGCGTGGCCAGTGGGGACAGCGCGCCCGCGGCCAGGGCTGCGATGCCGGGGAGGTAGGACAGGGTGGAGAAGTAGTCCACCCCGGTCAGGCACATGACCTTCCACCAGCTCTGCTGGGATGCGTGGGTGTCCGAGGTTTCCGGGCCAACAGGCTGGTTCACCCGGTGTTCGAGCAGCCACCGGACCAGCGGACTGCCGGGTGCGGATTTTCGTTCCGGGTTGGGAACGGTGGCAGGGATGGAAAACCGGGCGGAAGCCGTCAAGGACGTGTCTTTCTATACTGCCTGCGACGGGCACAAACAGCCCCGTTTCAGGCGCGACGCTGTGCTGATAACCACCGGAGCGTAGCACCGCGTTCATCCCGTATTCCGGGCGTTTCCGCGGATCTTAATGCTTTCTTAACGCCCTCCCGCTGAGCCCTCCAGGGGCAGCTATTCCCGGAAGCGGTATCCCAGTCCGGCCTCGGTCAGCAGGTGCCGGGGATTCGCCGGATCGGCTTCGAGCTTGCGCCGCAACTGTGCGAGGTAGACCCGCAGGTAGCCTGTTTCCTCGGCGTAGGCCGGGCCCCAAACCTGCCGGAGGATTTCCTCGTGCGTGACCAGGGCGCCGCTGTTCCTGACCAGCAGCTCCAGGATGTTCCACTCTGTGGGGGTCAGACGGACGGGAACTCCGCGCCGCGTCACCTGCTTGGCGGGGAGGTCGACAGTGAAGCCCTCGGTTTCGATCACCGGAGCATCCCCGGATGATCCCCTCCGCAGTGCCGCCCGCAGACGGGCCAGGAGCTCATCCATCCCGAAGGGCTTGGTGACGTAGTCGTCAGCGCCGGCGTCCAGCGCCTGGATCTTGTCATCGGAACCGTGCCGGGCTGACAGGACCACAATCGGGACGTCGTTCCAGCGCCGGAGCCTGCGGATCACTTCAACCCCGTCCAGGTCAGGAAGCCCAAGGTCCAGGATAATGACGTCCACCGGATGCTGTGCTGCGCGCTCCAGAGCATCGTTCCCGGTCAGCGCGGTCACCGTCGAGCAGCCCGGGCGGTCAGGTTGATCTGGAGGGCACGGAGGATCTGAACCTCGTCGTCAACGATCAGAACTGTGGCCACGCTGTCCTTTCGTGCCGGATGAAGGCGCTACGCCCGTGGAGAGCGGCAACCGGACCACCATCGTCAGGCCCCCGCCAGGTGTGGGCTCGGCCAGCAGGACCCCGCCCATGGCCTCAGTGAACCCCTTCGCCACGGCAAGGCCAAGACCGATCCCCGTTCCCGGCGTCGTGTCATCGGCGCGCTGGAAGGGCCGGAACATTGCCAGGACCTCATCAGCCGGGATGCCCGCGCCGCGATCGACGACGGTCAGTTCGCTGGCAGGAACGTCCCCAATTCTTGCACTTCCGGCACCGCCAACAGTTCCGGAGATCACCACATCGGACCCGGGGGCGTACTTCAGGGCGTTTTCCACCAGGTTGGCGATCACCCTCTCCAGCATTCCGGGGTCGGCATCGACAGGGGGCATGTTGTCCGGCAACAGCACGCGGAGCCGCGCGGAGTCCGTGCCGCGGAGCGCTTCACCCACGGCGTCTGCCCAATAGACCGGACGGATCAGGGGTGCCACGGAGTCAGCCGTGATCCTGGACATGTCCAACAGGTTGCTCACCAGGCGGTCCAGCCTGTCTGCCCCTGACTCCACGGTGGCCAGAAGTTCCTCCTGCTCCTCCGCGCTGAAGGTAATGGTCTTGTCCCTAAGGCTGCTGGAAGCGAGCTTGATGCCGGCCAGAGGAGTGCGGAGATCGTGGGACACGGCCCGCAGAATCGACGTCCGCATGGTGTTGCCTTCGGCAAGACGAAGGTTTTCACGCTGGCTCGCCGTGAGCTCTTCGCGCTGGACCATGGCCAGCAGGTGGGCGCCGAAAGCGGTCAGCAGCCGGCGCTCATCATCAGTGAGGTCCCTTCCGGTAAGTGTCATGATCCGGTCCCGGTCCAGCGGCTCCACAACGTCAGCCGCCGAAACGTCACCCGGCTGCGGTGCACCAGAGGATTCCTGAAGCTCCCACACCACGGTCCCGCCCGGGTCGGTTTCCCGTTTGGCCCACAGGCCGGCCCCCACCACCTGGAAATGTTCCCGGACCTTGTCCAGGAAAGCAGGGATGCTGTTTCCCTCGGCCACGGCCCTCCGGCTCAGATCGCTGAGGACCGCTGCTTCCGCTCCTGCCAGGCGGGCTTCCTTGCTGAGCTTGGCCGAGCGGTCCACCACCAGTGACACGGCCACCGCCACCGCCACAAAAATGAACAGCGCCAGGACATTTTCGGGATCAATCACCGTCAGCGACCCCACCGGGTGGACGCTGAAGTAGTTCACGATCAGCCCCGCGATGACGGCCGCCAGCACGGCAGGCCAGAGCCCCCCGAGCAGCGCAACACCCACAATGCCGGTGAGGTGTACCAGCATGTCCGTCGACAGCTGGTCGTGGGGAAGGAGGTCCAGGAGGAACTGCAGGAGCGGCGGGAGCCCCAGAGCGAGGATGAATGCCGGGATCTCCCGGCGCCGTCCCAGCCGCGGGCGCCTGCGCCCCCTGCGCTCCCTGCCAAAGATGCGCCGATTACCCCGTGCCATGCCTCTATTGTTCCCCGCGCGGAAGCTCGACCCCCCCCCCCCGCGGCGCTGAGTTTTGGGCAGATATGGCGACTTGCGGGCTGTTGAGGTCGCTTTATCTGCCCAAAAACTCCTGCCGGAGGACCAATTCCTGATCACCTTAGAAAACACCATGCTGTTCAGACGGACGGAGCCGGGCGTCAGGGCCCTGCCCCGTCAGCACGACGGCGGCACTCTCGATTTTCGCTACGCAAACAATGTGGCGCGGCCGAAATACGGGTGTCGCCAGCCATTCTGAGGATCGAGAAAAAACTGGCGCGTCGAAATCGTGGAAGCACCGTGGTGAAGTCACAGATCAAACGGCAAGGCACGACGGCGGCGCGCACCGCCGTCGTACCTCCTCCTTCTGGCCGGGCCGGCACGCAGGGTGTCCGCGGCTTCGGGCTTATCGGACCTTCGCCGGGCGGCGCCCAAAGGGGAAATGGGCAGTTCACAACGCAGGCATTAGGGGATGACTCATCCGCAAATTAGGTATAGGGGTTTTCACCTAATTCTTGAGGCTGGACATAGATGAGTACGTGCTTCTGGTCTAGCCTTTGCCTAACTGGAATTTGAGCGTCGTTATTTCTGGGTCGACGCTCGTACAATCCAGGCCAGCGAGGGGCAAGAAGTGATGTTCTGGCGTAAATGTTTAGCGGCTGCGTCATCGATTCTGGTTGGGGTCGCAATTACTACCCCGATGCCGGCAAACGCCGCAGCAACCACCTCGTTAATCATGGACACCTACGTCCAGGCGGACAAGGCGACCAGCAACTTTGGGACCAGCGTCCGCCTGTCCACTGAGGGCCGAGCGAACATCTGGCGGAACTCCCTCCTGCGTTTCAACGTGCAAGTGCCAGCCGGAGAGCATGTCGTATCGGCAAAACTGCGGCTGCACTCGGAGTCATCCACATCCTCCACCGAGTTCGTAGATGCTTTTACGACGTCCAGCGCTTGGACCGAGCGGGGAGTCACTTGGAACAACGCACCGGCACGCGGGACGTGGCTGGGGAAGATTGGAGGGTTCGCTGCCGGCTCTTGGGTTGAATGGGACGTGACCAAGGGCGTCGCTGCAAAAGGTGGCGAGCAGAATTTCAAGCTGGAAAGCAACGCCCAGAAGTGGGTCGGGTTCAAATCCAGGGAATCGTCGAGTTCGGCCCTGCGCCCAAAGCTGGTGGTCACCACCGCGCCTGACACTGTAGCTACTGAGGCGGCAGTAATTAAGGGGTGGGGCACGCCCATAGCTGGCGACGAATTCAATTACACCGGTGCTCCAGATGCCACGAAGTGGAATGTGTACAACAGCCCGGGCCACGCGGGCAACGGCATCCGGAGTCCCCAGCAGGTGACGGTGGACGGTTCCAAGATGGTCATCAATGGAACCGCGGACGGCACAACTGCCGGCATGGGAGCGAAGTTCGCAAACCAGAAGTACGGGCGATGGGAAGTCCGTGCTGCCGGCTCCGGTGACAATGAATACCACATGGTGTCCATCCTGTGGCCGGATAGTGAGAATTGGCCTTGTGACGGCGAAGTGGACTACGCGGAGACGACGGGCGATTGGAACGTCATTAAGCTTCTTCCACCACTACGGGTGCTCGAACTCGCAGACGTGGGCCTCCAGGCCTCTCGACGTTACCCAGTTCCACAACTACGCCGTTGACTGGTCCCCAACTGGGATCGTCGGCTACGTCGACGGAGTCGAGTGGTTCCGCGACACGGACCCGGCACACCAGCCTCCCGGTTCCATGCACCAGACTCTGCAACTTGACTGGTTCCCGGACAGCACTGCGGACGGCGTTGGCGAGATGCGTGTTGATTGGATTTGGGTGTACGCAGCGGCTTGAACGGCCTAGACCCCAAGGAGTAGCCTGCACACGGGGCTGCCGTCGCGAGGAACACGTGGCAGCAGGCAAAGTCGGCATATATTTTTATCAATTCTGAACGTCTTCGTCGGGCGCTGGCGGGTCGCCCCAAAACTCCCGGCCCTACCCTCAAAATGCGTGAGATTAGAGCGCCATATTGCAAGCGATAGCGCTGTCGCTGTTCAAAAACTTCCCATGATTTAGTCCGTAATATTTGCCCGCGCCGTAGCGCTGACGGCATTGTTCGCCTAACTTGGGAGTCTGGCTAAAGCAGATGGTCGGGCTGGGGTTATCAATTGGTCTCCTGAATTGAAAGGCACCAAAATGAGAACCAAGAATGCCATTGCCATTTGCGCTGTCCTGGCCGCTAGCTCCATTGGCCTTGCAGCACCGGCGAGTGCGGACCCCACGGGAACTGGCTGCCCTGAGGGCTTTGATTTGCTACCTGTGAAAAAGATCATCAAGGAGTACGCGGCGCCCGGATTCGACAAAGCAATTAAGAGTGAGGACCGGAACGAAGACGGTCTCCTCTGCATCAAGATTCTGCCTCCCGCTGTTGACTTCTATGATCCCACCTTCTTCTACCAGGACAATGATTTCCCAGTCACAGCGTAACTTTAAAGGTTGATTTAGCTGCTTATGGAAAGGGAGAAGACGGCGGCATGCACCGCCGTCTTATCCCTTTGAATCCGAAATGCCTTGTTGATCTAAAGATGCAGAATTCGGGCCAAAAGTCATTGATACCTGGCCAGGAAATCCACACGACAGCCGTGGACGTTGCCGCCACTAGTGAGCGAGCGTTCGGAAGGGGCGGTGGTTGAGCCGGTCGAAACCCGCGGAGGTTTCGACAGGCTCAACCACCGGTTTCCGCAACTACAGGTCCGCGAGGAGGGACGTGGGGTTTTCCATCGCGTCCGCCACGAAGCGGAGGAAGCCGGCAGCCGTGCCGCCGTCGCAGACGCGGTGGTCGAACGTCAGCGTCAGCTCGGTGACCTTGCGGACCGCCAGCTCACCGTTGACCACCCAGGGCTTGTCGATGATCCGGCCGACGCCGAGGATGCCCACTTCCGGATGGTTGATGATCGCCGCGGACCCGTCCACACCGAACACACCGTAGTTGTTCAGCGTGAAGGTGCCGCTGCCCAGCTCGGTGGGGGTCGCCTTGCCTTGGCGTGCGACGTCGGTCAGCCGGCGGATCTCCGCGTCCAGTTCGCGCGCACTCAGCTTTTCGGCGCCACGGACGGAGGGGACCACCAGGCCCCGGTCGGTCTGGGCCGCGATGCCGAGGTTGATCCCGTTGAACGCGACGATCTCCTGTGACCCGTCCTCCGCGGTTTCGATCCGGGTGTTCAGCTCGGGGTACTTTTTTAGCCCGGCTGTGACAAAACGGGCGATGAACGCGAGCAGGCCCGGGACGTCCGAGCCACCGGCCTTCATTCCCTCGCGCAGTTCGAGCAGCGCGGTGGCATCCACATCCACCCACACCGTTGCCTCGGGAATCTCCGAGCGGCTGCGGGCCATGTTGGCGGCAACCGCCTTGCGGACGCCGCGGACCGGTGTACGGGAGGAGACGGGCAGACCGGTGCGGGCGTCACGGCCCTGGGTTTCGACAGGCTCAACCACCGGACGAGGCTTGGTTTCGACAGGCTCAACCACCGGAGCGTTGGTTGAGCTTGTCGAAACCTCAGGCTTGGTTTCGACAGGCTCAACCGCCGGGGCATGGATCGCCTTTTCCACGTCGCGGCGCATGATCAGCCCGCTGTCGCCGGAGCCATGAAGCTCGCCGAGATCCACGCCGTGTTCCTTGGCCATCCGGCGGACCAGCGGGGAGATCACAGCGCCGAGCTTCCCGGGCACGCGGGTGCGCAGGAGTGAGAGGTCGTCCTCTTTGGTTTCGACAGGCTCAACCAACGCCGTTGAGGACCTCCGGGCGCGGGTGCGGCGGGCGGTGCCGTGGCCGCCCGGCGTTCCGTAGCCGATCAGGACATTCCCGGAGCCGGCCTTCTCCTCTTCGCGGTAGGACTGGGCGACTTCGGTTTCTTTGGTTTCGACAGGCTTGGTTTCGACAGGCTCAACCACCGGGTCGCCGAGTTCGGTTTCGGCAGGCTTGGTTTCGGGCTCGGCAGGTTCCGGGGTTTCGACAGGCTCAACCACCGAGATGAGGGGGCGGCCGACGTCGATGGTCTCCCCCGGCTGCCCGTGCAGCTCGGCTACAACCCCGGCGTAAGGTGACGGCACCTCCACCGTGGACTTGGCCGTCTCCACCTCCGCGATCGGCTGGTCCACCGCGATGGTGTCCCCCACGGCAACGTGCCAGGACACCAGTTCGGCCTCGGTCAGGCCCTCGCCCAGGTCCGGCAGCAGAAATACTTTCGGAGTGCTCATGGAATCAGTCCTCCCACTGAAGATCGTCGACGGCGTCGAGGATGCGGTCCACGCCGGGCAGGTAGTACTTCTCGAGTTTTGGGGCCGGGTACGGAATGTCGAACCCGGTGACGCGGCGGATGGGGGCGGCCAGGTGGTGGAAGCAGCGCTCCTGCACCCGGGCCACGATCTCGGAGGACACGGACGCGAAGCCGTGTGCCTCGGCGATCACCACGGCGCGGCCGGTCTTCCGCACGGACTCACACACAGTAACGTCGTCGAACGGGACAAGGGTCCGCACGTCGATAACCTCCAGCGAGCGCCCCTCCAGCGCGGCAGCCTCGGCCGCAGCCAGAGCAGTGGGAACGGAGGGTCCGTACGCGATCAGCGTCGCGTCGGTGCCGGGACGCGCGACGGCGGCCCGCCCCTCAGACACAAGGCCCGCCGTCGTGCCTTCCTCATAGGAAGCGCGCAGGGACGCAGGTCCACCAGGTCCTTCGACCAGTACAGCTTCTTGGGCTCCATGAACATGACGGGATCGTCCGAGTCGATGGCCTCGCGGAGCATCCGGTACCCGTCCGCCACGGTGGCCGGGGTGTAGACCTTCAGGCCGGCGGTGTGGGCGTAGTAGGACTCGGAGGAGTCGCAGTGGTGCTCCACTCCCCCGATGCCGCCGCCGTAGGGAACCCGGATCACCATGGGCAGCTTCACGGCACCGCGGGTGCGGTTGTGCATCTTGGCCACGTGGCTGACGATCTGCTCGAACGCCGGGTAGGCGAACGCGTCGAACTGCATCTCCACCACCGGGCGCATCCCGTTGATGGCCATGCCCACGGCCATGCCCACGATCCCGGACTCGGCCAGTGGCGTGTCGAAGCAGCGCTGCTCGCCGAACGTTCTGGTGAGCCCGTCGGTGATGCGGAAGACCCCGCCCAGGGTGCCCACGTCCTCGCCGAAGACCAGGACGGAGGAGTCGGCGGACATGGCGTCCACCAGGGCGGTGTTGAGGGCCTTGGCCATGGTGACCGGCTGCGGGCCGGCGGCTTCGGCGGTGGCCGCGGCGGAGGCGGCGGCCCGGGCGGTGGCGGCGGACACGTTGCCGTTGGCCTCGGACGAGGTGGTGACGGTGGGGCTCACTTGGCTGCCTCCTGTGATGATGCTGCGGCGTCGCGGGCGATTTCGTCGGCGAGCAGGGCGGACTGTTCCTTCAGCTGCGGCGTTTGCCGAGCGAAGACGTGGCGGAAGAGTTCCTGCGGGTCCACGGGCACGTCCTCGCTGAGGCCCTCGCGGAGCTGCGCGGCCACGGCCTCGGCCTTTTCGGCGATCCGGGTCTCGCCCGCGGAGTCCAGCAGGCCCCGGTCCGTCAGGTAGGTCCGCATCCGGTTCACCGGGTCCTTGGCCCGCCACTCGGCAACCTCGGCGCTTTCCCGGTAGCGGGTGTCGTCGTCGGCGTTGGTGTGGGCCTGCATGCGGTAGGTGTTGGCTTCCACCAGCAGGGGGCCGGAGCCTTCGCGGGCAAGTTTCACGGCGCGGTCCAGGACGGCGAGCAGCGCGACGACGTCGTTCCCGTCCACGCGTTCGCCCGCCATGCCGTAGCCCACGGCCTTGTGCGCGAGCGACGGCGCCACGGACTGGTGTGCCAGCGGCACCGAGATGGCGTACTTGTTGTTCTGGACGAAGAAGATGACGGGCAGGTGGAAGACGGCGGCGAAGTTAAGGGCCTCGTGGAAGTCGCCCTCGCTGGTGGCGCCGTCGCCGCACATGGCCAGCACCACGGTGTCCTCGCCGCGGAGCTTGGCGGCGTGCGCGACGCCGACGGCGTGCAGCAGCTGGGTGGTGAGCGGGGTGCACTGGATGCCCACGTGGTGCTTGAGGGGGTCAAACCCGCCGTGCCAGTCGCCCCGGAAGATGGTCATCACCTGCACGGGTCCACGCCGCGGGTCATCACGGCGACGGCGTCCCGGTAGGTGGGGAACATCCAGTCGCCCTTGGAGAGGCACAGGGCGGCCGCCACCTGGCAGGCCTCCTGGCCGTGGCTGGACGGGTACACGGCCATGCGGCCCTGCCGGACCAGGGCGGAGTTCTGGTCGTTGACCCGGCGTCCGACGACGAGCTGCTCGTACGCTGCCAGCAGTTCCTCATCGCCGGGCAGGGGGTATTCGTGGCCGGGTTCGGTGCCCTGCTCACCTTCCGCGATGAGCCGGCCGTCCGGGGCCACCATCTGGATCTGGTGCCGGGCCGGGAGCATGTAGTCCTCGGCCGTGATGCCGAACTTCTTCACGGCTTCGGTGAGCGCGTCCTCGTGCTGGACTGCGCCAGCCTCGCTGGTGCTTGTTGCGTCCCGTGCCGTGTGGTCTGCGGAGATCGTCATTGGTCCGTTCCTTCTGTTGCCACTATTCCTTCCCAGTATTGACCTGCGGAAGGTTTCGTATCCAGCACCTGCGGAAATCGTGGAGAAGCTGTACGAATCGGGTCCAGCTGGGAGACGAATCGTAAGTGTGACGCGCATTACGCGCCGAACCGGTGGACAGATTGGCGGGGTTGGATGCGCTGCCCGCTACCAAATGGGCTCGACCTGCCCTGCGGCAGTTGCCCTCTCTTGAGGGCGATATAAGGTGCAGCGGGACAGCGCGGCCGCCTTCGCCTTTGCGGGGCAACCACCATTTAATAGGGACTGATTAAAGTTGGGAATCTGCCTACACTCCATGACCCAGGTGGCGGACAACGTCCACATTTAAGGGCACACGCCCATACCGCCATATGCCGAACCTGGGTTACATTCCGGGCCTCCAGGGCCTGCGACGCAGACGGCGGCGCCGGTGTGGAATTTGCGAAGCCCCGAAGTGCTAGGGGGAGGTCACGGTGAGGATGAGTTTGGGCCTGTTCTCAGGGGTGGTGTTCTCGCTGGAAGCAAAGTCCAACCCGTCGCCGCTGGAGGAGTCCAACGCCAGTGACAGCTGCTGGCCCAATTCCGCTGCCACTGCATCCGTGTCGAGGGTGACGCTGTAGGTAGCAGCGCTGGTTGGACCGGTCAACGTCCCTACCAGGGCGCCGGGTAGCGGGCGGGAGTTGTAGCGAATCGCGCTCTCGGTCCAGTTGTCGTCCGAGAGCTTGACCCTCTGGCTGCCAGAGGAGCCGTTAGTTGCCCGGAGCTGCAGCTTGGCCGCCGTGATCGTCTTACCCGCGTGAAGGCCAAGGTCGAACTTCAGGTAGCTGATCTTGATGGGGCTGCCATCCACCTCCAGCACCGTGGCTGAACCATAATCGGTCGTGGTGGCGCCACTGGACACATAACTGTCCTCGAGCGCCTCGACGGTGATCGTCTCGGTTGTTCCGCCGCCACCGCCGGTAGCGGCGGCGGTGGCGAAGCTCCACGTCTTGGCCGTGGCCAGGGCGTTACCGTTGGCGTCCTTCACTCCTGTGCTAATGGACGCGGTGTAGGTTGTGGAAGCGGCAAGGTCCGCGGTCGGGTCCAGGGTGACGGTCCTGCTGGGGGCGTCATAGGTCACAGTGGCCGTCACAGCAGCCCCGGCCGCGTTCCTCAGCGCCACGGTGGTGGCGTTGATCGTGGCCGCGTCCATCGCCTCGGAGAAGGTCCCCGTCACATTGGTGTTCACCGCCACCCCGGCCGCCCCATCCTCCGGCGACACAGCGGTCACCGTCGGCGCGGTGTTATCCCCGCCGCCCGAACCCTCCCCGCCGAGGGTGAGGATGAGTTTGGGCCTGTTCTCAGGGGTGGTGTTCTCGCTGGAAGCAAAGTCCAACCCGTCGCCGCTGGAGGAGTCCAACGCCAGTGACAGCTGCTGGCCCAATTCCGCTGCCACTGCATCCGTGTCGAGGGTGACGCTGTAGGTAGCAGCGCTGGTTGGACCGGTCAACGTCCCTACCAGGGCGCCGGGTAGCGGGCGGGAGTTGTAGCGAATCGCGCTCTCGGTCCAGTTGTCGTCCGAGAGCTTGACCCTCTGGCTGCCAGACGAGCCGTTAGTTGCCCGGAGCTGCAGCTTGGCCGCCGTGATCGTCTTACCCGCGTGAAGGCCAAGGTCGAACTTCAGGTAGCTGATCTTGATGGGGCTGCCATCCACCTCCAGCACCGTGGCTGAACCATAATCGGTCGTGGTGGCGCCACTGGACACATAACTGTCCTCGAGCGCCTCGACGGTGATCGTCTCGGTTGTTCCGCCGCCACCGCCGGTAGCGGCGGCGGTGGCGAAGCTCCACGTCTTGGCCGTGGCCAGGGCGTTACCGTTGGCGTCCTTCACTCCTGTGCTAATGGACGCGGTGTAGGTTGTGGAAGCGGCAAGGTCCGCGGTCGGGTCCAGGGTGACGGTCCTGCTGGGGGCGTCATAGGTCACAGTGGCCGTCACAGCAGCCCCGGCCGCGCTCCTCAGCGCCACGGTGGTGGCGTTGATCGTGGCCGCGTCCATCGCCTCGGAGAAGGTCCCCGTCACATTGGTGTTCACCGCCACCCCGGCCGCCCCATCCTCCGGCGACACAGCGGTCACCGTCGGCGCGGTGTTATCCCCGCCGCCAGGGGGTTGTTCCACCACCGAGAGCTATGTGGGCGTGCCAGTAGCGGGAGTTGGTCCTTGAGGCTGCCAGCACTACCAGACCGGTTTGGCTGTTGACGTTTTGTTTTGTTGAGGTGGGGTCGTTGATGTCTTTGTCGGTGGTGCTGCTGATGATGGGGGTGCCGGCGCCGGGCGCGAAGGAAGGGTTGGTTGTTGAGGTTGTCTTGTAATAGATGGTGCCGCCCTCCTCGGGCGCGACCGCGAACATCCAGATCTTACTGGCCCCCGTGGCCATCTCTTCGATCATGACCATGGGCCGGGTGTGTTCGTCCTCGACGACGCCGTACTGCGCACTGGTCCATTGGCCCTTGCTGTCGCGTACCAGGAGGGCCACAAAGGTCTGGCCGACGTTCTGGTGGGCTGTCTTGATCGCTGCGTAGAGGCGGCCGCTGCCGTCGCTGGTGAGCTGCTTGAGGTTTAGATGGTCGTTCGCGCAGCCGCCGCTGCAGTTGACTCCGCCGCCGTAGGCAACTTCTGTCTGCCAGGAGTTCACTGGCTGGCCGTCCTGGTGGACGGCAAAGTAGAACCGCTTATGCCCTGTCCGCTGGTTGCTCCACATGATGCCGATCTTGTCGCCCTGGAAGGACGTGACTGCAGAGATGTCGTCGTGGTGCACCTGGGCGTTGGTCGTCGGCAGGACGAATGGAGTGCCCCACTCCGTGTCGCTGGTTGTTGAGTGGTTGACGTAGACGCGGTTGCTGTTGTCGGACGCAACGAGGGTGTAGGTGATCCAGAGTTTGCCGGTGGAGTCTTTGGCAACCGTGATCGATTCAGTGCTTCCGTTGTGAAGGGTGACGGGGAATCCAGCGTCCCGTGAGTAGGTCTTCGCCACCGGGTCGTAGCTGAACCGGTGAAGTGCTGCGGACCCGGACGTCACCGCGGTCTGGGATGGTGGCGAGCTCCATTCCGAGAGCACAGTGGTGCCGGAGACGACGTAGAGTTTGTTGCCCGTTGCGTCCCAGAGCGCGTCGCCGCGTGCGCTCACCCGCGTGTCGACGACCGTTGTTGTTTCCTGCCACTGCTGCGTTGTGCCGTCGAGCTTGTGGATTTTCGTCGCATTTGCTGACGCGCTCCATAGCAGCCCCCACCAGCTGCCGTCCTGGAACCAGAGCTTGCTTTGGGCCTTGTCCGCAGTCGGCGTTCTCACCCCGTCGCCTGCATATGATGGCCCGGGCACTCCGAGATCGGCCGCCTGGGCAGGGACGGGGAGCGCGACAACGGCGGCCGCGGCGAGAAGCAAAGCGGTGAAAAGACGGAACAAACGCATAATTGTGCCCTCGGAGTCATGTCTGTGGAGGGCATCGACCGAGGAAAGGATGAGCCCGCGCGGCCTGTGCCCTAGCACGCCTATTTCCAGTTACGCAACGGTAGGCCGGTGCGAAAGACCACACAACAGTCCTCAGTACCTGATTTCTATAACCCCTGTACCTACCTAGCCGAGCGGCCACCTAACCCCTTCAAACCCCTTGGCGGCTCAAGCATTGCCAGTGGGCGATGCAATCCGGCGCCCGCCTGCATCATCACCCCGGGCGTCGCGGCCTCCATCACCTACGCGGCCGATGGCGCCGCGTGTAACCAGACAGTGCGGATCGACACGACGGCGCGCGCCGCACCCGGACTGGATGTCCCGGGCACAGCCCCCTTCCCGGGATCAACGGCCTACAGGTTTTGGCCGCTACCGAAACGTCCGTCTTGGCTGGATGCCCACGTGGTGCCTGAGGGGGTCGAACCCGCCGTGCCAGTCGCCGCGGAAGATGGTCATCACCTGCACGGGTCCACGCCGCGGGTCATCACGGCGACGGCGTCGCGGTAGGTGGGGAACATCCAGTCGCCGTCGGACAGGCACAGGGCGGCCGCCACCTGGCAGGCCTCCTGGCCGTGGCTGGACGGGTACACGGCCATGCGGCCCTGCCGGACCAGGGCGGAGTTCTGGTCGTTGACGCGGCGTCCGACGACGAGCTGCTCGTACGCTGCCAGCAGTTCCTCTTCGCCGGGCAGGGGGTATTCGTGGCCGGGTTCGGTGCCCTGCTCACCTTCCGCGATGAGCCGGCCGTCCGGGTCCACCATCTGGATCTGGTGCCGGGCCGGGAGCATGTAGTCCTCGGCCGTGATGCCGAACTTCTTCACGGCCTCGGTGAGCGCGTCCTCGTGCGGCATGCCTGCCTGGCCGGCGGTTGTTGCATCCCGAGCCGTGTGGTCTGCGGAGATCGTCATTGGTCCGTTCCTTCTGTTGCCACTATTCCTTCCCAGTATTGACCTGCGGAAGGTTTCGTATCCAGCACCTGCGAAAACCGTGGAGAAGCTGCACGAATCGAGCCCAGCTGGGAGACGAATCGTAAGTGTGATGTGCATTACGCGCCGAACCGATGGACGAAATGCCAGGCATGCCGGGCGGGAACAACCCGCAGCGCCCGGCGCGCCGGTGCCGGGGAATGGGTTTGACGGTTTGAGAAGAGGCCTTGACCTCTCCCTGCACGGGGAGCACACTCTGATGAGCCCGATTGACGAAAAGCGTCTATCGGCCAATATTCGGGTATCTTTTCCACTCATCACAGGGAGAAGATTCCGCACAGGCGACTGGTCTCCCCTACACGGGGATCTCCTGGTGCGGCCGAGACGCGGAGGGGACACTGCGGTCCCCTCCGTCTCACATCATTCATGCATAGGGAAATTACAAAGGGCGGGGATCTGTAATGGACATTAAGCAGCTGTGGGACCGGCTCGACCAGAGACGCGGCATTGGCTGGTGGACAATCCCGGCTGCCGCATCCTCCCCCGGACCGTTGCGGCAGAGATCAAAAAGGCCACCGGAGCCGAGTTCGAACAGGACCGGCACGGCGAAAGCCTCCTTTCCCCAGCGACTGCGACTTCATCCGGAGGGCAGCGGAACTCCACGACGCCCGGCGGCGCTGAGTCGTCTAGACGTGATCCCGGTTCGCTGCGCCTGGGTCAGACGCGTACCAGGGCGGCGCCCACTACGGCTGCGGTGAGGACCAGGAGGACGGCGAGCACGGCGTAGCCCTGCCATTTGGGGCGGCCCTTATGGGGGTTGATGTCGACGTACGGCATGTCAGGCGCGGTCCTTGCGTCGCGCGGCGGGAACAGTGGCCCGCATGGCGCGCCGCTTGAGCCTGAGCAGCTGGTGCACGGCGAAAAAAAGGAACGAGCAGGGTGCCCAGCAGCAGGCTCAGGGCTAGGGCGTACTCGGATATAGCCACACCAGTCTCCATCGGTCAGAGTGATCTACGATCACCCAGACCTAAGCACGTGACAAGGGCAATGACAAGTCACGTCGACAGCACCGCACCGCCGGCAGGTGTTACCTCCGCAACGCCATCGCCACAACAGCTACCGTCGCGACGGCCAGGGCAGCCAGCAGAAAATAGGAAAGTACCCTTATTTTCCGCTGCCTCAGCTCCCGCCGCGACTGCCGCACGCTGTAAGTTCCCCATATCTCCCCATGCCGCGATGCTACAAAACACACCCTCAAGGTTTGATCAAGTCACGCCCAGTATTACGAATCATCAGTGTCCATCAGGGCCCGGAAGCCGCCCCGCTGTTCCCGCTGCCAAGGGTCCCCGGTGCGCTCTGCCGGCGGCCCAAGTATATGGTCGTGGCCGGGCTCGCTGAGCCTGTCCTCGCGCAGGGCAATGGAGGGACTTTTCGTATCCGGTGCGCGCCTGAATCGTGGAGAAGCTGCTCCGGCCTGCCTAAGCTGGGAGACGATTTGCAAATGTGGGCCGGATGACGAGTAGGGGCCGTGGAGAAAATGCCAGCAAAAGAAACCCGGACGGAGCCGGTGCCGCTGGACGACATCGACCGCAGCATCATTGCCGAGCTCACCCGGGACGGCCGGATGTCCGTGACCCAGGTGGCCGAGAACGTCCACATCTCCCGGGCACACGCCTACACCCGCATCGCCCGGCTGACCGGCGAAGGGGTGCTGTCCCGGTTCACAGCCGTGGTGGACCCGATCAAGGCGGGGCTGAAGTCCTCCGCCTACGTGACCCTGAAGCTGAAGCAGGACGCTTGGCGGGAACTGCGCGACCAGCTGGGTGCCATCCCCGAGGTGCACCACATTGCCCTGGTGGGCGGCGACTTCGACGTGATCCTGCTGGTCCGAGCCGTGGACAACATCGACCTGCGCCGGGTCATCTTCGACCAGCTGCAGTCCATGCCGGGCGTGCTGGACACCCAGACGTTCCTGGTGTTCGAGGACGTGGATACGCGATGAGTGTGGGTCGTCGCCCCCTCCCGTGGCAGGACTGGGCGTGAAGACGGAGAGTCACTTTCTGCCAATTATGTCCCCAAGGAGCGGGCGCGTCTGTCTGTGGCGGCATCCGACTCCGCGGCGCTGATGAAGAAGCTTGCCGACTACGTTTGCACAGGAACGGGGGGACCTTGCCGTGATTCAGGCGGCGGACGCCCTGCCTGATGACAACGCAGTATCCGGTGAGATCGGGTGCTTCCCAGCAACTACGTCGATGCCACGGACACCGTGATGTCCCTCGGCTCCCCGTCTTACGCGACGCTCAACCCGCGCAAGGTTATGCGCTTTCACCGCGGCGCCCGCATCAACGTGTCGAGCCGCACGGGGCGCACGGCCATCATCAAGGTAAAACCTCCGGGCTGCCAGATCATCAACCCTAACGTCGCCGGCAATACTTCCTTCGGGAACGGAACGGGCATCGCCGTCGGCGGCGACGTCGCCACCTTCGGAGGGCGATGGGACCGCGTCTGCAACCGCGCTCGAATCGATAACCCGATCATCTCCAACATGGAAACCGGCATCGAGTTCAGCAGCATCGACGGCGGACCCGGCGTCGGCGGCTCAGGATTGGCATCAAAGATCAGCATGCCGGTCAGGGCGTGGTTAGTCTGGAGGGCCAACACCATGAACATATCCGAGTGCCGGGGATGCGGGGCATGTAGATTTCACCCTGCGCTGCCGCGTCGATGCTCAGTGCGGTGTTGCTGGGGATCGTGTTCGGCCCGAAGGTTGTCCGCTTTGTGACGTTGTTCTTGCTCAGCGAGGACGCTTCCATGCGGGCAAAGGCCGTTGAGAGTACGGCGCCCGCTGCTGGAAATCAGCAGGTCGTCAATGTCAAGGCCAACGGACCCGACAATCCGTACTGCGTAAGCCTCATTCAGGAGCTGAACACGAGTGGTGCCCGTGAAGCGCGTGTTATGTGCGGGCACGGTGTATCTCATTGATGCGCCCCCATCAGCGGGCCTGTCCGCCACTGACGTGCCGGTATAGTTTCGACAATGACGACCTTCTTCTCGTACGCCCCTGCGTGGGTACTCGCCGCGTATTGGATTGCGGTGGCAGTGACGTTTGCTTACACCGCTTGGAAGGTCGCCGCCCGGAAGTACCTCTTCAGCCCGTACACAATTGTGGTCTACACCTTCGCGTTCGCGCTGCTGGTCGTAGCACCCTACCAGTACAACGATCAGGCGTGGTTCGTACTCAGCCCTACCCTGTCGGCCGGGCCGTTCTCGCCGTATCTTGACCTGAGCATCGGCGTGAATTCTTTCGGGTTCTCGTTGATCGTCGCCATGCTCTGGTTCGTGGAAAGCCGGAAGTCGGAGCGGCGAACTCCGCCACTGGTGTCCAGACCCCCGTTCATCGCGATAACCACTGTATCGACCGCGCTGTTCATCGGTGTGCTCGCCTTCGCGGGCTGTCTGATTGTGGTGGGCGCCATCCCGCTGTTCGGCAGCCGTACGGTGTTCAATGATTACGAGAGCCTGCGCCCGGTCTACAACTTCGTGAACTACCTGATCCTGTTCACCACGTCAGTACTCGTTGTGTGGAGCTTCATGGCTAGATCCCGACGATACGCGCTCTTGATCATCGCGGGGCTCGTCTGCATGCTCTTCACAGGCGGTCGTACGTCCTTACTTTCTGTTGCTCAGCTCGTGATCCTCATGTGGGTATACCGCCGTTACCAGAACCGGGCGGGAAATGGGACGGGGCTTATTCTCGGAAGCCTAGTGCTGCTCGGAGTAGCTGGCTTGTTCCTCGCTTCCTTCAGGGCGGGCGGCGAGTTCCAACTAAGCGGAGTCGTTGACGACTTCCTGTACGGCAACACATTCTCTGACGTGCGCGACGGCGCGTATGTCGCCGCGGGCTGGGATCAGCGGATGGCCGGTGAGCAGCTTGGCGGGAACACCTATCTGGCCGGACTCATGTCCTTCATACCCTCATCGTTGTCCGAATTCCGTGGGACGTGGTCCTGGGAGATCTTCACGACGTCCAACTTGTTCGGGTGGGAAGACCATTATGGCTTCCGCGGCGGCTGGTCGCTTGAGATGTTCATGAACTTCGGGCCGGCTGGGGTTATCGTCGCTGCTCTCGCATGTGGCTGGTTGCTGGGCCGGCTGGAGGCAATGTTCCACTCCGGCGTGATCAGCGCGCAGGGTAACTGGTACCCTAACGCATACCTCTGGAGCTGGCTCGGCTACGGCGTGTTCACAGTGCTGATTGCGTCTAGCGCAACCTACAACCTGTACTCGCTGCTCGGCATCATCGCCTTGCTCAAGGTGATGACGATGCTTCGCGAGGGCCTCCACCGGTCGCTCGGTATTCACGGGCGCCCAGGCTTCGATCTGACGATTCCGATGGCGGGCAACAGCACGCGTTAGATGCCCTAGCCCTTTCGTCGTGGCCAGACGGAGATAGGTGGCCTGCTCCTCACCCCGGCGCCAGACTCGAGTATCGCCGATGCCAAACGAGTGCCACCCTGGCCGACAAGACACGTAACTTCCACGGTGGTTGTGCAAGCTCAGGCCAAATAGCTTCTGAACATGGCCAAAGAGATCGGCATCGGGGATCAGTCGGCATCGCCCGAAGTAAAGCGACGGGGGCTCCTTATATCGGGGACCGTGATAACTGCGCTAACGGGCGCTTCCGCATTTTCAGCTATGTCTGCCGACAGCGCGCATGCTGCCCCTGGGGGCGATAAGACGTCTCCCAACACGTATATCCCGACGGCTGAAAAGGCGAAACCCTCGGGCGTTGCAACCTTGGACGCGAACGCCAAGATTCTCCCCGAACAACTTCCTAACCTTTCTGACACGTATGCCAGTCAGTTGAAGATCACGAACACGACTACGGCGGCCGACATTACGGCCTGGCTGGCGTCAGCGAGCGCGTTGGGGGTCAAGCGGTCGGTTGGTGACGCGACCATCACAGGCCCGGTGGTGCTTTCCTCGAACCTGAACTGGGACGCTACCGGCACCACTCTGACCCTGGCGGCCGACGCTGCCCAGTCGATGGTGACCAACGACTGGGCCAACGGCAACAGCAACATCAAGATCACCGGGCTCACGCTCAACGCCAGCCGGACCACGGATAGTGATCCAAGGCCCCCGGCAAGCTGGCACGCGATACACCTCAAGAAGATCACTGGTCTGACCTTGGACAACGTCACTGTGCTGTGGCCACTTGCATTTGGAGGGCTGATCACCGACAGCACGGACATCTACCTGACGAACTACCGGACCCACAGCGAGCACATCAACCAAGACGGCATCCACTTCTTCGACTGCCAGGACGTGACCATCGACGGCATCCACGGGGTAGCAGGCGATGACCTATTGGGCATCTCGGCCCAGTATAGGGACGTCCGGAACTTCACCGTCTCCAACGTGATCGGAACGTCCAAGCACGCCTCCTTGGTCCGCATAAACCAGACAAATCGCTCCGTAGCTGCCGCCGAATCTCGGACCATCGAGAACATGGCATTCACCGGACTAGTCGGCTATGACTGCGCCAACAAGGGCTTCACGATCAACGACGTGCACAGCTCATCCAAGGTGAGCAACATCCGGGTGACGGACTCGACATTCATTCGCACAGCCCGCAGTGGCGTGGATATCGTTCGCGCTCAGGATTCCGAGTTCGATGTGACCCTTATTGATTGCGGCACCGGACTTGGAGTTACGGACTTCTTCACCCTGCACCCGTTCTACGCTGTGACTCTGGTCCGCTCCCGAGTGCACGTCCGCGTGATAAACGTCAAGGGTGGGTACAACGGAATCCACATCGCTGGCGGCAACAGCCTCATCATCAACCCGGAAATCCAGTACCCTACCGCTGGGCTGACGAACGCGCAGAACTGCGTGTTTCTGGGCAGCATCACCGACAGCCTCGTGGCGGACGGCTACACCGATGGTGGAGGGCGCTCCGTACAGCTCGGCAGCTCAACGCTATCCACGCAGCGCACCCGTGTACGCGGTCTGCTCATTCGCAACAACACCGGCTTCAGCATTGCCGAGGGCAGCATCTCGGACAACAACCTCATTGAGGGAAACCTGATCCGAAACGGAGGCGTCAGCAAAGCCGGAGCGAGCACCCGGGTGCGCCGGAATGATGGGGTCTACGTCACCGAGAACGAGGGGGTCGCCACCATCGCATCCGGCGGCACGAGCATCACCGTCAACCACGGCCTGAACGCCACACCCGTGGTAGTCATGCTCACCGGGCGCGGCCCCGAAACCGCTGACGCCTACGTAAACACCATCTCGTCGTCCCAGTTCCAGATCATGGTTCCGACCGCGGTTACGGCCAACCGAGACGTGATGTGGGAAGCGCGAGCCTAACCGTTTAGAGCGGTAACGGTTCAACGGCGTTTCCAGTTGTCAGGCCAGGGCGTGACAAATAATGACCGGAGAAGTTATCTGTTCGGTCTACAACTTGAGCGCCGAGGCGACCAGCGGCCCGAGATTAGAAGAGTAACTACTAGTCAGATGGCTTTTGTCAGCATAAACCGGAGTGGTACCTACGAAACCGGGACAATAATTGCCGGAACAGAACCAGTCACGAGTGCGGATCACTTCAATATTCTCGTCTGGCATTGCCTCCGCGGCGCCTCTCACGACGCTAGACAGTTCGTCATAACCATTGTCCGGCGAGGCAACGCAATCAGCGGGCTTGCTCACCCTCGTGACGCATTCCTACAAGCCCTTGCCACCCGGCGGTGGGTCCAGCATCACTATGCGGCCCGCCGCTCCGGTCAAACTGGCCAGCGTTGCAGCGGTGCCCGTCTGCCACTCAGTAACAGCTGCCATACTTTCGGCCTTTGACGCCAACCTTCGGCTAGCGTCGACAGAGTCAGAGAGGATGAGTAGATCAGGTTTGGACGACTTCACCTGTTCAAATGCCCATTGTCGGAACGGATCGCAACGCGGGTGCTCATAATTATCGCTGCGCATCACGGTCACCGTGGTAGCCGGAAACAGTTGCATTGTATAGACAGCCACTTATGCCGGAAAGGGAGTGGAGACTTCCAAGCTGAATAAGACCGAAGCGGCGACAACGTATGAGGCAAAGGCGCGGCGACATCAGCGTTCGCCCCCGCGCTGCAAAAGATCGCTGCGGGCACCAACGATGTGAACATTCTCATCGTCGGTGACTCGACCACCGCCAAGTACACCGGCCTAGACCAGACCGGCGTCCAGGTGGATACTTGGGGAGAGCGCCTGCCCGCCGCCCAGTACCCCACGCACACCATCTCCAGGCGCTAGTACAACGACGGCACATCGACCTATGACGCTGCCGAAACAATCGCAGGCACCGGGGCGCGGACAATCCACCTGTGGATGGGCGCGGTAGCTGGCAAGGACACCGGCTACCCCCTCATCAAATGGTCTTCGCTGCTGGTGACCCCGGCTACGTCCGGCGTGGACCTGATGATCATCGCGCACGGGCACAACAAAAAACAGCATTGCACTCAACATGGGCATCGACGCGGGCACGGACCCGAAACTCCGCGACCGCTACGTCGCCAACGTGTGTGCGCAGCGTTCTACGCAGACGGGCGCACCATCGCTAACACCCTCGTTACGGCGGACGGCCTACACCCGTCCAACGCTGGAGCCGTCGTCTGGCTGTACGCCATGATGAAACCCCTGTTCTTGAAGAACACCGCCGCGCGGCCGCTCAGCCCCGCGCTCCCCGCGTTCCTTGAGACGCGCCGCAACTTCCTGACCAACCCCAACGACGTCACCGCCACACCGGAATCAGACATCGCCACCTTCAAGGAAACCAAGGCGTTCTCCGCGCAGCTCGTCAAAACCACGGCAGGCTCGACGGCCAAGCTGGTCCAGAACATCACCGCGCAGGCGAAGCTCATGGCGGGCAAGGACGTGACATTTGCCGTGCGGATGTACAGCCCGACCGGGACACCGCAAACCGCAACGCAAATCTCGCTCAACGATGGCCCGCAGCTGATCATCTCGGACCAGTGGAAGCCCATCAACGATGTGTGGTTCTGGAAGATCATGAGGATCCGGTGCCGTGCTGCTATGACGGTTCTGACCTGCAACATTCAGCTCGATTCGAGCGGGACAGGCAGCAACGAAACGATCTACGCTGACCGCGCCTCACTGGCCATCGGGAAGTACCCGGCTGACTCGTTCTAGCGGATAGCCTTCGACCGCTCGTCTTCGTCCTCCGCATCCGCATCCGAATCGGGAATGCGGGGGATTCCGTCTGACCCAGATGCCAGCACTGACGGTAGCAGCGAGGATGAGTGCGAAGACGGCGAAGGTTAGAGGTTCCATGCTCATGAGTCCTCGGTGCCCTGGCTGCTAAGGGCAGCGACGGCGTCCGTAAAGACGGGTACCAGCAAGGCCGCGTACTGTTTCGTCGTGTGGACAGTGTCGCGCTTAACCGGGGTATTGCCGACAAATGAAGGGCAATAACCGGACGAGCAGAACCAGCTGCGGGTGTCAATCATCTTGGCGCCCGCAGCTTCGGCGGCGGACTGCATGGCCGCAGCCGTTTCCACGAAGTTCGAGTTGACCTCGTACATGCAGTCACGCGGCGTGCTGGTTCTGGTTGCACACTCGGCGGGCGACTTCCCACCCGGCGGTGCGGTTACAATGACGAGCTTGGAGCCGCTAGGCTTCAGAGCTTCGAGCAGCCGGGCAGTGCCCATCAACCATTCCTGCTGAGCCTCCGTGCCCCGTGCATTGGAAACGAGGGAGCCGAAAACACCGGAGGTGTTTGTAATGAAGACAATCGCCGGCTTAGTCCGATTGATTTCCTCGATTGCCGCCGCCTTGAAGGCGGCGCAATCAGCCATGAATCCCGGGCGGTCGTCTAGAATTTCCAAGTCCAGCGTGACGCAACCGGCCTTTGTCATGCCGCGCACGTTGTAGTCGGTGCCCATTGCGGCGCGAACGGTTGGCAGCAGGGTGATGCCGGTTGAGTCGCCGAGGACTACAGCGGTTTGTGGCTTCTCGGTGCCGAATACGCACCCGCCCGCGGCAATGTCGGTGTTGCCACAGCCGGCGTCCTCATCAGGTTTACCTTCCGCGAGGATGTTGTCGAACGAGGGCGATAGTTCTGGCCACGCCGGCGCGGCAAGGGCTGCATCGATTTGTGCTGTAAGGCGCGTGGCGTTTGTTTCCTCTGCGGGGGTTGAGGGCTTCAGCGTTCCGAATGTGACCGGGACCGGTGAGGCTTCAACTGCTGCTGTCTTCTGAAGCGCGAGCGGCAGCACGATTGCCAATGCTATTGCGAGCGTTCCGAGGCCAAGGTACTGCCAGCGCTCCATGTTCGGCGCGCTCTTCCGCTTCCCGGGACGGACGCCAAGTGCCGCCCTTGTACATAGCCATCAGTCGCTTCTGTGCCGGCTTCTCCACGAACTCAAAGGACGCGACGGCGAGGAAGCACATCAGTAGAACCATCACGACGTAAAACGTGATGTCCTCGGTGGGCCAAAGGGCGCCGCCGATGATGATCACGGGGAAGTGCCAGAGGTAAAGCGAGTATGAGGCGTTTCCGATGTACTCGGAAACGCGGTTCGTGAGGAACTGGAATCCACGGATCGGGCCACCGGTCCCGGCAAGGATGACTATGGCGGTGGAGACAACCGGGAGTGCGGCCCACGGTGCCGGGAACGTGAAGGACTTGGCGATGATCGCAATGCTCGCGGCTATGCCAGCGATGCCCGCCCATCCCAGCGTGGACCGGAGTGCATAAGGAATGTGCTTGAACAATGGGTTGAGGACTGCGAGCAGCGCGCCGACGGCAAGCTCCCATGTGCGGGAGGGCGTGGAGAAGTACGCCCACGACGCATTGTTTGCAGTTTCCGCCAAAGCCCACGCGAAGGACAGTCCCACAATTGCAGCCAGGACCGCAGCCAGGGTGACGCGGCGTGCACCGATGGATGCTCCAAGGCGGGCAGCGAGCCCCAGGACCAGAACAAGCACCAGAGGCCACAGGAAGTAGAACTGCTCCTCTACGCCCAGGGACCAGTAGTGCTGCAACGGCGACACCGGCGCGTCCTCAGCCCAGTAGTCCGTTCCTGTCATGGCAAAGCGCCAGTTAGCTGAGAAGAGGAACGCCCACAGCCCGTCTTGCATTATGCTGTTGGCGCGCTCCGCGAAGAACGCGATGTAGCTGACAGTCACTGTGGCAACGATGGTGAGGATGCCAGCGGGCAGGATGCGTGCCACCCGGCGGAAGTAGAAGTCCTTGAAAGAGAGGTGGCCGGTCGTCTCGTGCTCTCGTATTAGGCCGAGGGTAATCACGAAGCCCGAGATGACAAAAAAGATGTCAACGCCGACGAAGCCGCCGCCAGGGAATCCGATCAGGTGATTGGCGACAACTGCCAAGACTGCGATGGCACGAAGCCCTTGGACGTCCAGGCGCTTTGCGTGGGGCTGTTTCCGGGTCGGAGACGAAGAGCGGTTTTTGGTCAGCGTCAATTGCGCCATGATTCCCCCATGTTGGATCTAAGACTGGGCTAATTCTACGGCCCCGTTAGAGGCAAGTAAGACCGCGCGTTGACTCATTGGAAAGGTCCGCGTGGCGGGATACGTTGCCTCATTGGAAAAGGTCCGGGAAGATCCGGGCGCGGACATCCTTGAGGGATGGGACTGACGATGAGCCACCGCAGGGCCGTCATGGTGGTCAAGGCCCGGGCGTATGCCCGCGGGAGCCGGACGGAGAAGGTGCGGATCCTGGATGAGCTTGTGGAGCTGACAGGCTGGAACCGGGACTATACGCGGCGGGCTTTGAGGCAGGCGTTGGAACTGCGCCCGGTGCGTGCGCGTCCGCCGCGGCCTCCGGTTTATGGTCAGCGGGTGATCGAGGCGCTGGTGGTCTGCTGGGCGGTGCTGCGGGCTCCTGCCGGCAAGAGGCTGGCGCCGATGTTGCCGGTGCTCGTGCCCTTGCTGCGCCGGGACGGGGAACTGGAACTGACGGACGCGGAGGCGGTGCTGCTGATGCGGATGAGCGCGGCGACGATTGACCGGAAGCTTGCTCCGGAGCGGGCAAAACTGGTGCTGCGGGGCCGGTCGCATACCAAGCCCGGGTCGTTGCTGAAGTCCCAGATCCCGGTAAGGACGTGGGCGGACTGGGTTGACGCGGCGCCCGGGTTCGTGGAGATCGACCTGGTCGGGCATGACGGCGGGATGGCCTCCGGACAGTTCTGCTTTACCCTGACGGTGACTGATATCGCGACCGGATGGACGGTGAACCGGTCGGTTCCGAACAAGGCCCAGAAGTGGGTGTTCGCAGCCCTGCAGTACGCCTTGGGGCGGTTCCCGTTTCCGATTCTTGGGATTGACTCTGACAACGGGTCCGAGTTCATCAACGACTACCTGCTGGAGTACTGCCATGCCCGGCAAATCACCTTCACCCGTTCCCGGCCGGGAAACAAGAACGATGGCGCCCATGTGGAACAGAAGAACTGGGCGCGTGTGCGTGAGCTGGTGGGTTACTACCGTTACGACACAGCCGCTGAGCTGGAGAAACTCAACGCCATCTGGGAACTCGATGCGCTGTTCACCAACTACTTGTTGCCCCAGCAGAAGCTGCTTTCAAAAGAACGCCACGGGGCCAAGGTGGTCAAGAAACATGATGCCGCCCTCACGCCGCATCAGCGCGCCGCCCGCCATCCGGGCGTCGGCAAACGCCCCGTCATCACCATGGACGCGCAGTTCAAACGCCTCAAACCCGCGGCACTGTCACGGCAAATCCTAGGCCTGACCGGACAGCTTGAAGCGCTTGCCCAAGCGAAAGCCGCTCCCCGCGACTACAAGATCAACATCTGGTTCAACTCGTATCCGAAACGGACCTTTCCGGTGAGGCAACGAAATAGTCGCCCCCGACCTATTGACGTGAGGCAACAGGGACCGGTTAAGTTCCGTATATTTGCCCGGCCGGGTGCAATCAACCTTCCGATACTGCCGAGGCAGTCAATTCTCCAGACAGCCACAATCCGCTCAGGCGCCCGGCACTTTACCGCAACTGCAGGACAGTTGACGTCCCTCATTCAAATGTTCGAAAACGTGGTTATCTCCCAAACGGCCTGGGTGTTGGCGCCGTGTCTACCATAGGCCTTACAACGAACGCCGGGCCGACGTCCTCCACTTAGTTGCTCCTCAAACATGACAGGACGCTGAGTAGAACTACCGGTACCCGTCGACGATCGCCGCAGCGATTTCCTTGTAGGCCCGCCGGGTTTCCGGCTTGAGCACGTCGAGGGTGACCAGGTCGCCGTCCGCCACCCCGCGGTCGTGCGGGACGGCGATCAGTTCACGGCAGATCCCGGCGAGGTGTTCCTCGATGGCGTCCTTGTCCACGCGCGAGGACACCTCGTCCTTGTCAGTGATCACTACGATGGCATTGCGTGCCAGATCCTCGTATCCGTGGCTGGCCAGCCAGTGCAGGGTGCTGCGGGCGCGCTTGGCACCGCTCACCGCGTAGCCGGCAGCAATGACCAGGTTGTCGGCTGACTGCAGGATGCCGCTCATCGCGTTGTGCGTGACCCCAGTACCGCAGTCGGTCAACGCAACAGAGTAGTAGCTGGAGACGAGCTTGCGGATCCGCAGGTATTCCTCGGCGGTCAAAGAGTCAGAAACCTCCGGGTCCTGCTCCCCCGCTATCAGGTGCAGCCGGCCGGCATGGTGCATGTACTGCGCCAAGGCGGTCAGCGAATCCACGGACTCGATGTTCTTGAGAAGATCTGTAATCGTACGGGGGCTGGACTGCTGGTAGATGCCCTCCCCCAGTGCACGCTCTACCAAGTCCCCCGAATCCGGGTTGGCGTCGATCGCGCAGGGGGCGTCGCCCCGGTACTCCGCCAGAGTCAGGCCAACACCTACTGTCGTCGAGGTTTTCCCGATGCCACCTTTAAGGCTCAGTACGGCAGTGTTATAGCTGCCATGCAGCTGCCGGGAGATGCGCCGGGCTAGTTCGTCTTCCTGGCGCTGCTTCGCACCGGGGCCAAGGTTCCAGGCACCGCCCGAGAGCTTGTAGAGGGCACCGCGGAATCCGCCGACAGGGCGCGGCTTTTGTTCCTTGACGAACAGCCCTGGCGAGCTGATGAAGTCCGGCATGGGACTGTCCGCAATGGTATCAGCAACAGTGGGCCGGCTGCGCCGGAAGGCCGGGGCGTCCGAGGGAGCATCTGCCGGCATCGGGGGCACATGCCGGGCAGTGTCGGGCTGCCGGGAGGAAGTGCTGTCGGGAGTCGCTGGCTCTGCAGATGACGGCGCCCGCGTGGGGGCGGGCACGGGAGTGGGCTGCTTGGCTTCATCGGCTGCGGCTGCCGCCTCGGCCCAAGAGGTCCGGGGCGTGGCCGGCAAGCCGGCATCAAGCTGGCTGGAGGTGTCGGGTGTTATGGCTGGCATGGTTCCTGTCCGGACATCCGTCAGTTCATCGTCGGTGCGACGAAGGTCGCGGCGACGGCGCTGCGGCTGGCCTGCATCCTCTGCATGGGCGCGTGCGTTCTGATCCGCCGGATCGGGCATGTCTGTCCCCCAGGACGTTCGGCTTAGGTTCTGCGGCACTGATTCAAACAGTAAGTCTAGGGGGTCTCGATCCTGGGCAGGTCAGAGGCGCAAAAGTGCAGCAGCCACGACGGCGGCTGTGAGGATCAACAGAACGGTTAGGACCGCATAGCCCTGCCACTTAGGGCGACCTTTGTGGGGATTGATATCAACGTACGGCATGGCTAGCGGCGGTCACCTCGTAGTGCGGGGGTGGAAACGGTGATCCGTACGGCTCGCCGCTTAAGCCGCAGCACTTGGTACAGGACAACGAAGGGAACCAGCAGGGAGCCCAGCAGCGCACACAGCGCCAAGGCGTACTCGGAAAAAGCCACAATAGCCTCCATTGGTCATAGTGATCCCCATCGCCATGACCTAAGCATGTGACTGAGTGAATGACAAGTCACGTCAATAGCAGGAGCAACGCTTGCGGCATCTACCATTTCAGAGCCATCAACACGACAACCACTGTTGTGGCTGTCAAAGCAAAAAGCAGAAAGCAGGGAAGTACCCTTATTTTCCGATGTTCCAGCTCCCATCGTGAACACGACCGGGCGTACGCGGCCCCCAATCGCCCCATGCCGAACGCTACAAGACAAAACCTTGAGATCTGATCAAATTGATAGCTTTTGTTACGCAGCAACTACCAGGCAGATACCAACGTGGTGACGGCCATGATCGTGCGCAGAACTTCCAGCATCCTGTTCAGCACCAGAGCGATCACAGATAGGAGTGCGCCCGCTCCAAACTCCCCCCGCACACGACCCGCCAGGGCGAAACGACGTGGGACTGTTCTTCCACAGCCACGACCAAAGGCGAAACGGGCACACGGCAGTCTCCGCTTACAGTCCGTGCTGAGCCAACTTAGGTCGCCTGCTGAGTCTCCCCCCCCCCCTCATCCGGATTCTGGGACGTTGTCCGGCCCAGTTTCGCAACCGTGGCCGTAGGTCCCATGTCAGGCGCACCATATTCCTGTACTGGTGTAATGGGAAATACAAGTACTCGTCAGCTATAACCATTTCTTAGGGGTTATATTCTCCGCCCTAGGCGATTGTGCGTACAGGCCATTCCGGAGTGCTGGAATTACGATTGCCCTCTCTACACTCGGATCGGGCAATACAGCGTAGTGACGCACATCTGCAACATCAGCCGCAATGACGTAAGGGTAGTCCTCAATAGGACAGCGGCGGGTTACCATGCATGCTGTTCGCCCGTCGGCAGGGCTTCGCCATGCTAAGGGACGCCATTCCTTCTCGCAGGAGAAACCATGTTGGGCGGAGGGGCCGGCGGCCCGGAGCGCTCCGTCAATCAAGCGCTTCCCGGCGCTCGGGCACTTTGCTGATAGGTACAATACTGTGGACCGCACGAATATTGCCGTTCTGGTGGCGAGCCAAAGGCAAGCCCCCCAGACGAGAGGCCAGGGGGACCCGTTTTGGACCTACGCGACTATGTCCAGGTATTACGTCGTTGTTGGATTTTGATTTCTGCCTGCACTGCCGCCGGTCTTCTCATCGCCGGCAGCGCGGTGCTGCTTACCAAACCCTCATACACTGCTAGCACTCGGCTTTTTGTTGCGATACAGAGCTCAGGAAGTGTTCAGGAACTCCAGCAAGGAAACATTTTCACGCAGGCAAGGGTTCAGTCGTATGTCAAGACTGTCAGCACGCCTGTAGTCCTGCAGCCAGTGATCGATTCACTAGGCCTGGATGCGACGCCAGAACATCTGGCTGCCAGGATCAAGGCCAGCAATGACGTGAATACTGTGATTATCAATATCGCCGCTACTGACTCGTCGCCCGTTCGAGCGGCAGCTATTGCCCAAGCCACTGGAGAAAGTCTCGTGCGCGCAGTGGAAACCCTCGAGAAACCAAGAACAGGCGGCGAGTCACCCGTACGACTTTCTGTAGTAGCACCCGCTACCGCGCCTTCCGTTCCTTCGGCCCCGAACACCCGACTCATACTAATTTTGGGGCTGCTCCTGGGACTGGTGGCGGGGGTTGCTGCTGCAATGCTTCGCGCGCTCCTCGACACGAAAGTCCGAGGCGAAGCGGATTTGCGCCGCGTTACTGACGCACCTGTTCTTGGTGGCGTTGCGTTCGACTCCGACGCGAATGAGCGCCCCCTCTTGACGCAGATTTCGGCGCACAGCGCGAGGGCGGAGTCATTCCGGCAACTCCGCACCAACCTGCAGTTTGCTAACGTTGCCGGTGCGGCCAAGTCAGTACTTGTAACATCATCTCTTCCAGGGGAAGGCAAGAGCACCACGGCAACAAATCTGGCCATCGCTTTGGCGCAGGGAGGACAAAGCGTTTGCCTCGTCGACGCTGACCTGAGGCGACCAATGGTGAATGACTATTTAGGTCTGGATCGCAATGCCGGACTGACAACTACCCTTATAGGTGCCGCAGACGTGAATGACCTGTTGCAACCCTGGGGTGAAGACAATCTCTACGTTCTAACCTCAGGATCCATTCCCCCGAATCCGAGTGAGTTACTGGGCTCCGCTCAAATGCACGGCCTTCTCGACATGCTGGAGCAAGCGTTCGATGTCGTTGTAATCGATGCACCGCCTCTGCTCCCAGTTACTGACGCCGCAGTACTAGCCCAGCGGGTGGGAGGTGTCATTGTTGTCGCAGGTGTTCAAAAGGTGAAGCGTCAAGACTTGGAAAGGTCCCTGAAGGCTTTGGACATGGTCGGCGTACAAGTTCTTGGCATCGTCATGAATCGCCTCCCCATCAAGGGGCCGGACGCATACTCTTACACTTACTATTCTAATGAAACAACTAAAGCAGACAGCGCGCCAAAATCGAGCCGGCGGAACCGAGACAACGCCAAAGCCCCTGCTTACTCCGAGTTGTCGCTCGAAAATCTTCCGGCAGATTCTTCAACGACACGAGTACCTGCGAATTACCCAGGCCCTACCGCGAATCAACTACAAGCGAACACTAGGAGCTATTGAGCCTACAATGTCCGCTGAATAGTGAAAATTGGCTTTGACGATAATTAATGGCGTCAAGTATCAACGCTAAACGCTGCTCAGCCTAACCACTCTGCGTTAGCGAAGAAAGTTTGCAATGAGACGAATGGGTAAACCTCGCAATCGAAAGTGTCATCGACGAAGCAAAGATACTTATTTAACTGCCGCGGTTCATCAAAAGACCCACCGTCACGCCTTCAGCTTGTACTGGCGGTGATATTTATTCCCGCTAAAATACCGCGGTTAAGTCGAAACGTTTCTCGACGTTTCTATAAGCATTTCCAACTCTTGCTAAATAATTAGCTATCTCGTATTTATACATTGACCTAATGGGGGACTTGCATGAAAATAACCATGCCTGCGCGAATTCTAGACCGTAATGTTGGGGGGAACACAACATACGCCCGAAATATAGCCCGCGGACTTTACGAACGCGGCGTAGAAGTCAATCGCATACCAGTCGGAAAACATCCCGTCCATACAGCCATTCTTGAGACGCTAGAGGCGCTTCGTCCACCTACCCGAGACCGGGTGATACATTTCGTAGCCGATACTGGGCCAGTCGTTGCAACGAAGGGCCCTTCCTTGGTGACCGTACATGGGGTAGCAAGCCGGTGGATATCAACAGCTAGGACCAGTCGGCAGGAATACGTTTGGCGAAAGCGCGTGGCAGCAGCTATCAGAAATACCAACAAAGTAATCACGGTATCTGAATCCAGCGCTGACGACATTTCAGCCGTTTTCAACGTGCCTCGGGATCGCATTACGGTAATCCATCACGGTATCGACGGCACCGCCTTCAATACGGCGACTGCGCTTTCCGATGAACTTGCTCAGAAGCTTCCCAATGAGTTTGCCCTGTATTTGGGCAATGTGGAGCCGCGAAAGAATTTAGTAGAACTCGTTGAAGCTATCAATGCTAATGCGACCTCAAGCACTGCTATTCCGCTTGTGATTGCCGGTCGTCAAGCCTGGAATTATCACGAGAGCATGCGCGTCATTTCCGATTCGCCAAACGTAATTTATCTCGGCTTCGTAAACGACGAGGATAGGCGCGCACTAATGCAAAAGTGTCGCATCTTCGTATTCCCGAGTCTCTATGAAGGTTTTGGCTTCCCCATACTTGAAGCGATGGCAGCCGGCGCCCCCGTTTTGACTACCGATAAAGGTTCACTGGCCGAAGTTTGTGGGCCCGCGAATATCATCAAGGGAACCGACCGTCATAGCATTCAACATGCTCTGTCTTCAGCACTGGTAGACCAAAAATGGCTGGATAGAGCGCCCGCTGAAGGTCGGGCTTGGGCGGGCCGTTTTAGCTGGGACAAGAGCGTGAATGCCCACATGGACGCTTACAGGGAGCTCCTCAGATGATTCGTGTTTTGGTTGCAAATGCCTATAGCTCTGAAAACAGCGGAGATGGTCTGTTGGTCGATGAGACTCTGGATCTAATCCATGAGGCATTTGGCGACGACGTTCAAGTAACGCTCCTTGCTTCGTATCCGGAGTCTTTCAATCATCTGGGTATTCCAGTCATACGCAGCAAGCCGAACCCGACAGGTTATGACCCGGCATATAGGGCCCTGCTGAGGTCAAAGTTCAGGGACTTTGACCTGATTGTGGGAGTGGGCGGTGGATATTTAAGAGCAGGATCGTGTACCGAGCTTGTGAAGACTGGACTGGTAATGGGACCGCAGCTTTTTCAGGCTGCCCTCAGTTCTACCCCGTCCGTTTACCTTCCCCAGAGTATCGGTCCTGCCCGGCTCGGGAGCCGGCGCCTCCTTTCGGCTCTGCTCAAACGACTATCAACAGTTTGGGTGCGAGACGAGAGGAGCCTGGAGGAGTACGCGTTGGCAGGCGTACAGCGCTCACCGGACTTAGCCATCCTTGGCATGAATCGTGCAGTTCTGCCTTTCGACTCCGATGCTCCGATAGTTCTCACCGTTCGTAGCCATCGTGGTGGTGTTCCACAGGCCGTATACCCACTTCGCGCGCAACTGGGAGTAATCGACAGTTTCATTCAGAGTACCGTTGGTGGAAATAACGATACGAAGGCCGTTGAATCCCTTCTGCCTAGAAAAGTGCTGGAATCGAAAGCACTCATGACTGGAGCATCGTCCGCTAGAGTAGTCGTTGCTATGCGACTGCACGCTGCTCTAATGGCTCTGCGTGCGGGCCACTACGTCATCCACCTTTCTTACGAGCGAAAAGGGTTTGGCGCCTTTGCAGATTTGGGCCTCGAGGAATACGTCTTCAACGTCCATGATTTTGATCCAAATCGCGTGGCTAAACTTGCTCAAGATCTGGCGGCGAATGAAGAACGCCGCGACGATTATGATCTGGCCATAAAGGATGCGTTCAGCGCTGTTAATTCGCATCGTTCGAAAATTGTATCTTCACTGCGGAATGCCGTTGGACAAAGAGTACGATGAAGAGCCCCTTTGAAGCCAGGGAGACTGCGACAAACCTAGGTAGGCACGGCTCTAGGAAAAATAGAGCGAGCCCGTCGAAGAGGGGTCGTCTTATTCTGGGTTTCATCGATCAAGGAATAGTCAGCGCAAACGGGCTGCTCACCTTTGTTGTTGCTGCGCAATTTCTGGCCCCAGTGGATCTTGGTTTCTTTTCCTTTGGCCTAGCTACGTGTCTCCTGGTAGTTAGCCTCTGTCGGGCAATATGTGGGGAACCACTTTTAGTCCGGTCGGTTGGCGCCTATACTGGCCGGCCATCGATTGGTCGTGATACTCGATCGATGTTGGGCCTGACCGTGATCATCGCCCTCGTATCAGCTATCGTGTGCGCATCGGCAGCTTACTTGAGCGGCTCATCCAGTGGACCACTATGGGCGGCAGCCATCGCAGCGCCTGTTTAGTGCTCCAAGACTCCCTTAGATACTGCTTTATAGCTCAGCAGCGAACGCGATCACTAATTGCGAATGATGCAATTACCTTGCTTTCCGGCTCTACGAGTATTGCTGTTGCTGGATTCATCAGCCGTGACAGCTCGCTGATGCTTGCATTTTGGGGACTGGCATCCCTCGGGGTGGGAATCATAACGTTGTTCTGGACGGCTACAGTCCCATCACTTCGGAATGCATTTCCTTGGTTGAAATCTACGTGGAAGAGCAGCTCAGCTTACTTTACCGAAAACGCAATGGGAGCCCTTGCTGGATACACGATTGTCGTTATTTTAGCCTTGTTTGTGGCGCCGGAAGAGGTTGCAGCATTTCGCGCCACCCTTGTAGTGTACGGAGTTGCAAATCTGGTTATTCATTTCCTGCGCACTCAAATTCTCCGCGAACTGCACTTAGACATGATTAGTTCAATGGGCGGCCTAACCCGCACCTCTGGCAAGCTGGTTATACCGGTAGCCATTACGATTTCATGCATGCTCGGGGCTCTCATGCTGCTGCCGCAAGACTTGGGAGAGCTACTCCTCCAGGACACTTGGCTTCTAGTAGCCGCACTCTTGCTTCCTGGAGCTCTAAACCGGTTCGCCGCTGGCTTGTCAATAGTTCCAACAATAACTCTGCGTATTCAAGGAATTGCTTGGAAGGCAACCATCATAAAGATGGTGATCCTTGCAGTCTCACTGGTAATAGGTCCGCTTGGTGCTCTCTATGCTGGAGCTGCCGGCGCCTTGCTGGCCGATTCGATATCTTATGCATTGACCGCGATTTTGCTGTTTGCTCTATCCCTACGAGAGGCCAAACGAGCTAAAGCGGCCAAGGATAAGCCTTCGCGCTAACCTCGGATTAGCTGATTGTATAGCGACCCTCACTGTCCCGCGAGATGATTACCGCAATTGGATCCCCTCGCTCGAGTGTGCTTGTCTTCCCTGACTTTCGGAAGATGACACCCAGCAGCTCCGACTGTTTTCCTCAGTTGACGAGGCAGGCCCTGTCCAGCCGTTAGCTTTCCCGACCATGCGCTCCGAGGTACACGGGCGGAACAGTCGCACGGGACTGTGCAGTTACTGGAGTCTGGCGGGGGCTTGGGACTTGCAACGGCGCTGGTCGACGGAGCCGCTCTTCGCTGTGTGTGGTCGGGTCACTAGGGACCCAAAACCCTTCAATTCAATTTGCCAGGGCATATAACTCTTCAAGGGTCTGTCGCTGTTGCTTATCATTGCAGTCCGCTAAAGCTTCATTCACTGCCATTGCCACCTGATCCCTGTATTCTGGGATATCGAGCTTCTGCCAGAAGTCCAGCAGGTCGGACGGCGAGCTGATCCTTAGGGGCATATCTACGCCCTCGAACGCAGGAATGTCCCTCACGACAATGGCGAGGCCCGTAAGTGCTGCTTCCAACACCGCTATCGGAAAGCCTTCCCATCTGGCTGTATGGATATAGACATCCGCTTGGGCAAGATTTTTCAGCGTGTCACTTCGAGAGAGCCATCCGGTTGTGGGGATGCCGGCTTCCTGGAGTAATGCTTCCTTCTCTGCATCTCCTCCTCCGATCCAAAGCGGGTCAATGGCAAACCCGCCCAGCCGCAAGGCATCCACACAATCCCTAAAAAACTGCGGATCCTTTTGTGGTCCCAATCGTCCAGCTCCGACTACACGCAGGGCTGAAGACTTGTCTCGTACCGAGGCGCTCTTGCCGATGTCTCCAGTAGGCACATTAGTCAGAAAAATACTCCTGCTTGAGCTCAGCGGCCATTTGGAAAGGGACTGTTCTCTTCTTGAGCAAGCGGCAAAGATGGTCGTATTAAAGGCCAAAAGCCACTCAGCTACCCAGAAGGTTGATCGGCGAAACAGGCCAACGTCTCTTCTCTCGAAGCCATAGCAGTGGGGAGTGTAGATGATCGGTCGCCTGTCAGTCTTGCGAACAGCAAGACGGGCATAGAGGCCACCAAAACTGGAGTGGGCATGGATTATTGCCTTCGGAAACTGCTTCGCGTGGCGCCGGATACAGGCCACCCTGGTTAGATGGCCCCCATCCATCTTGATCACCTGAGCGAAGCCCGCCATTAAGGACTGATCAACAGGAGCATCTTCTCTTGGGGCATAAATCAGGTGATGCTCCGCACGCGGGTAGTTCCGACCGTAGTCCCTGATCGCACTCGCTACCCCGCCACCATAGCTTTCCGTGACATGGATCACTACCTGTTTTTTGGCTTGCAACTGTTCCCCCAGCCTACGGCTCTTTCGCCCTCTATGGTTTGCAAACAACCTTATCAACATTGCTTCTCGTCGGGGTGTGCGGACGACAACACGATGAGTCGATCTAACGCGCATGACGTCGGTACGTCACGCTTTTACAATCCATTTTGCGACAGAAGTAATTTGCATGCCGTGGCCCGGATAGGCGACGATTATGCGCGTGGTGTCACGACATGCTTGACACTGCACAACGTGTCTGCAGGATGACCATCCGGCACGTAAGCGATAGGGCTCAACGGGGACTGAGCGCCGAGCTATACAACTCCTAACGCCCCGATGATGAAATGAGGGTCTTTGAGTCAGGGCACGGATTGGCGGATTCGATCGTCCAGGCTTCTGGGTGTGGTGGATGCCCTTGTTCTTACCTGGGCGGTTGTAGGCGCTTTTGTCATTCGTTTTGGGGCCGAGGCCAACGTAATGACCGGAAATGAAGCCGCTTACGGCTGGGGGTCCGCAGTACTCATTGCAGTCTGGTGGATCATGCTAGGCGCTTGGAACAGTCGACAAAGCAGAATACTGGGTTCAGGTGCCGATGAGTACAAGCGAGTTGCCGCAGCTTCGTTATGGCTCTTCGGACTCATCGCGATCTTCTCCTACGTATTACGAATAGACACTGCCCGAGGCTATGTGGGAATCGCTCTTCCCGCCGGCCTTCTTGGCCTGTTATTAGCGCGCTGGCTGGTGCGTCAGCACCTGAATGTCGACCGGAACAGCGGCAACAGTATGTATAGGTTGATGCTGCTGGGCGGACCAGGCGCCGTGGCTCACTTAGCAAATTCTCTCAATGGCTCAAAGCAGTCAGGGTATCTTCCGGTCGCTGCTTACACCCCGGGCTCAGAGTCTTCTTCGCAGGTGGATGGGGAGTTCTCCCTACCGGTGCTCGGCAATAGCACGGACCCGAAGCTGATTCTTGAAGCGATCGACAGCTGTAAGGCAGATGCTGTTGCAATTTCAGCAGGAGTGCAGCTCCATCCGCAGGTGCTCCGTCATCTGGGGTGGGAACTGGCATCTAAGAATGTCAGCCTCATCATGGCTCCAGCTTTGACTGATATCGCGGGCCCGCGCATCCACACGCAGCAAGTTGCCGGGCTCCCCTTGATTCACGTGACGACGCCGACCCTTCAAGGCGGGCAAAGGGTAGCCAAGCGACTCTTTGACGTTGCAGTTTCGTGCGTCCTCATCCTTTTGGCATCTCCCTTGATGCTGGTGGTTGCATTGCTTGTCAAACTCGATAGCCCGGGCCCCATTCTGTTCAAACAGGAGCGTGTCGGAATCGAGGGCAAATTATTCAAGATGCTCAAGTTTCGTTCGATGGCGGTCGATGCTGAACAGCGTCTCGCTGAATTGCAGAACGCGAACGAAGGTAGCGGTTTGCTGTTCAAGATGAGGGATGATCCGCGAGTGACGAGGGTGGGGCGAGTCATTCGGAAACTCAGTATCGATGAACTCCCGCAGTTGTTCAACATATTCGGCGGGTCTATGAGCCTGGTGGGGCCGAGACCTCCACTGCCACGAGAAGTCGCTGCCTACGAGCGCGACGTCCGTCGCAGACTGCTTGTGAAGCCAGGACTCACTGGGCTGTGGCAGGTGAGTGGTAGATCCAACTTGTCTTGGCAGGATTCAGTCCGACTCGATTTGTACTACGTCGAAAATTGGTCATTGACCGGAGACTTGGTCATCCTGCTGCGGACGGTCAGGGTTGTCTTGAACAGCACAGGGGCTTATTGAACTGCAGGCATTAGCCTCCCACCCTTTAACTAGCCCGTGATCATGACCTTCCGAGCTGGCAGACCATTGCCAGCCAGAGGGCACTGCCGACGTAGGCGACAAGCGCGCCACTTCACAGCGGAACCATCGAAAGTAAGGAAGTGAGCCGAATGTCCATCAGGCGAAGCGGCGGTAGGCTTTGGAAGATCTCCACACCCATCGTTGTTTTTTTTTGTGTTGATAGCGGCATCGGCAGCTTGGCTGCAAAATAGAGCTGGCGTAATTAGAGACGAACTCACGGCAGCAACAGACTTGATGGAACAACTTAAGGACGATGTTGCATCGAAAGACGCGCAAGCTGCATCGTCCGCTGCAGGTGAGCTACGAGCTCACACCGCTGCAGCCAGAGAGGCTGCAAACGATCCCTTATGGACCCTGGCAACAGCCATCCCAGGGATCGGCGCCAACTTCGGCGCCATATCGGAGGTTACTCGGTCTGCAGAGGATGTAGCTGTACTTGGTGTCTCTCCGCTGGTAGACATCTTTTCCACTCTCAAGTGGGAAAAGCTCGTACCTGGCAGCTCTGGGGCGGACCTCGAAGCTATCAAACAGGCTGCACCAAGAATCGCCTCAGCCGCGCATGCTGTGCGAGAGTCCACAAACCGACTGGATGCAATTCCGGTTGAAGGACTGCTGCCGCAAGTATCGGAACCTCTCATCAAAGCACGAGAAGAACTCGCGGCTACAGTCGGTCCTCTGAATGCAGCAGCCAGCACGACGTCACTGGTCCCAGCAATGATGGGAAGCGAAGCCCCTCGCAACTACCTCCTGATGATTCAAAATAATGCCGAAGTTCGTTCATCGGGTGGGATACCTGGGCATTGGCAATTTTGACCTTGGAGGGCGGGAAGATGTCTCTGACCGCTCAAAGCAGTGCTGCGGATGTGGGAAACATGTCACCAACTCTTGCTGTTGATCCTGAGCAAACACAGATCTATACGGGCCGACTTGGTAAATACATGCAAGACGTGAACCTGACGCCAGATTTTCCGACGGCTGCCAGCACCGCACAGGCAATGTGGGAACGAAAGACAGGACAACGCGTCCAGGGTGTGCTGTCCATCGACCCAGTCGTCCTGAGCTACCTTCTATCAGCAACTGGGCCGCTAACCCTGAATGATTCGGAACTAGCAACTGGAGTGGGACTTCCACCCGAACTCACCAGTGAAAATGTCGTCTCCACGCTGCTCTCCGATGCATACGTAAAAATTAAGCGGCCAGAAGATCAAGACAAATACTTCGCCGGAGTTGCTAGGGAAATTTTTGCGTCCCTCTCCGAAGGCCGAGGCGATGCGTTGAAGCTCGTTGACGGCATTGTCAAGGGTGTTGGCGAGGGGCGCGTTCTCGTTTGGTCAGATAGCTCTTCTGAACAGGCCATCCTCGCCAAGTACCCGATCGGGGGTTCCATAACTGGGCCCAGCGTCGCCCCCGCACAGTTTGGGGTTTACTTCAACGACGGAACGGGGGCGAAAATGGACTATTACGTAAAGCGGACTGTGCAACTTCTTGGCACATGTTCCAAGGACGGCTATGCGCAAACCATGGTACGGGTCACCAGCACAAATACAGCCCCGCTTGACGCCGCAACCTCCTTGCCGGCGTATGTAACAGGGGACGGAGTCTTCGGAGTACCTCCTGGAACAGTTCAAACCAACCTGGTGGCCTATGGACCTGCCCAAGCTCATATCCAAACCGTTGATGTTAACGGACAGAAGACGAACTTCGCACCACACAAACATGGTGACAGGCCCGTAGCGGTATTAGCTACGCGATTGGCTCCAGGTGAGACCACGACCGTGGACTTCACGTTTGACAAAATCGTGCAGCATACCGAACCTAACGTGGTTGTCACACCCACTCTTCAATCTGTAAATGAGGTCATACTGCCGTCCAAAACGGCGACCTGCAGCTAGTTTCATGGCCAACCCGTTAACACTATGTAAACCGACTGGATTGAGATTGCCCACAGCGAAGAACAGATGGTACGGTCTTTTTTGGGATACATATCCGTAGTTCTGCACAGGGTCTCGTGCGGAGGGGAATACTCCCCAAAATCGGGTACATCAAAAACTTAAACGTCTCCGGGGGGACACATGAAGAAAACACTCGCAGCACTAGCACTTGCCGGTTCTATCGCACTCGTAGGCGCGGCTCCTTCAATGGCAGCAACCTACCCCGCCCTTCCGCCGCAGGCCGCCGTTTCTGACGGCGTCGTCGGCCCGGGTGAAGACTTCATCTTCAGCGGCCAGGGCTTCCTTGCCGGCGAAACTCTTACCATTACCGTCACCCCGGGCCAGGCGCCGGCTTCGGACGGCGCGAGCATCGCTGGCGGCGCAGCTGTGGCAGCCAAAATCAACCTGTACCTCGCCCCGAGCACTCTCAGCACCACGGCTGACGCCCAGGGTCGCTTCTCGCTGCCCATCGCGATCAGCGAAGCAGGTACGTACTCCATCACGGCAACAGGCAATACCTCTGGCGTCACCGTGGGTCCCGTTACCGTAACTGTTGCGGCTTCCCTGGCTAACACCGGTGGTGCGCCGCTTGCAAACACTGGCGGCAGCTCGGCCACTGGCTTGGCCAACACGGGTGCCGACTCCGGCCTGGTTCTGTGGACCCTGGTTGGTGCCGGCGCACTGGCTGCTGGTGCAACTTCCGTAGTGGTTGTTCGGCGCCGGGCCAAGGCAGAGGCTGCTGCCTAACAGCATCACTCGCCAACACCGAAGAAGGTGGGTGGTCTCCGGAAAGGAGACCACCCACCTTCTTGGTTTAAGGTTTCGACAAGCTCAACCACCGGGCTCGACAAGTTCAACCACACGGGCCCGAAAGATCAACCACCGGGCTCGACAAGCTCAACCACCGCAGTTCTAGGGGCAGATGAGACTTCTCCACAATCGTCGCTTCTGGCGAATCACACTCGGCGTCATGCTCATTCCCTTAGCTTTCATAGCCTATTGGCCTAGCCCGGTAGATCAACCCATTCAGGGACAGCTCGCCAGCATCCTGGGTTTCCTTCATCGTCATGGAATGCCCAACTGGTTCAGTTACATGTTCATTGAGGCCTCTGCCAATGTGGCGTTATTTGTGCCGCTTGGATTCGCCGGTGCCTTCGCGTTTCCGGAAAAACGATTGTGGCAGCTGGGGGCTTTCGGGTTGCTTATTTCCTGCTGCATGGAGCTCGGCCAGCTTCTGTTTCTCCACAACCGCTTTTCAAGCCCCGTGGACCTGGTGACAAACACGTCAGGAGCAGTCATCGGCGCCCTGCTGGCTGCTGTGGCGGTTAAAGCCTGGAGGCCCGGCGCCTCTCGGCAGCGGACCTCCAGTAGGTTGAACGGGCCGGCGCTAGTTTACAAAGCCCTTCATCCAGGTCTTCAGATCCTCACCGAACTCAACGCGCTCAGATGCCAGCGTGATGACGGCCTTGAGGTAGCTCAGTTTGTCTCCAGTATCGAAACGGCGGCCCTTGAAGACCACACCGTACACGCCGGAGCCTTCGCCCTCGCCGGCAGCAAGTGTCTGCAGGGCATCGGTCAGCTGGATTTCGTTGCCACGGCCGGGCGGGGTGTTCTCGAGAACGCCGAACACGGACGGATGCAGCACGTAACGGCCGATCACGGCCAGGTTGGACGGCGCCTCGCCCACGGCCGGCTTCTCCACCAGGCTGTTCACGCGGACATAGTCCTCGCCCTCAATGGCTGTTATGTCCGCACAGCCGTAGGCACTGATCTGTGAGGGATCCACCTCGATCAGGGCGATCACCGAACCACCGGTCTTCTGCTGCACCTCCATCATGGTGCTCAGCAGGGTCTCGGCCTCGTCAATGAGGTCATCGCCTAGCAGGACGGCAAATGGCTCGTTGCCCACATGCTGCTTAGCGCACAGGACCGCGTGGCCCAGGCCCTTGGCCTCGCCCTGGCGGACATAGTGGATAGGACCCAATTCCGAAGCGTATTGGATAGACTCCAGGCGCTCCTTGTCGCCCTTCTCCTCCAGCACACGTTCCAGGCCAGGAGCACGGTCGAAGTGGTCCTCCAGGGCACGCTTGCTGCGGCCCGTAATCATCAGGACGTCGTTGAGGCCCGCGTTGACAGCCTCCTCCACCACGTACTGGATGGCCGGACGGTCAACCACCGGCAACATTTCCTTCGGCATCGCCTTAGTGGCGGGCAGGAAGCGAGTTCCCAGTCCGGCAGCAGGAATGACGGCTTTGGTAACAGCTTTCCCCATAGTCATAGGTGAACCTTACAAATTTCGCGGACGGAAAGGCAATTTTGAGGGGTTTCGACAGGCTTGGTTTCGACAAGCTCAACCTCCGGAGGCTTGGTTTCGACGGGCTTGGTTTCGACAGGCTCAACCGCCGGAAGCTGGGTTTCGCCAGGCTTGTTTCGACAAGCTCAACCACCAGCTCTGAGGTCCTTGGCGACTTGAGGAAGGGCGCGGAGGAAACGAGCCCATCTTGCCCGGTGCTGCGTGACCTGCCCGCGCCACGACATGTCCGCATAGATGTTTCTGCCTAGGAAGGCCTGCGGCTGCGGGAAGGCTGCACGCCACAGCAGCCCGGGTTTGGCCCGCCACGGGGCCTGGACAAGGGCTACGAGCCGGGCGCTGCCCGGTTCCCTGGCCAGCAGGCGGTTGCGCCATTCTATGGACGCCTGCGGCCACGCCACAGTGCGCGGATCCTCAAGGAGGCCCTCCAGGAAGGGCCGTACCGCCGCGAGGGAGCCTGTGGCTGCGGCGATCTCCATAAGGCCGGGGACTAGGGCCTGGCGCTGGACCAGTTCTGCCAGGTACGCAAGTTCCTGCCGGCAGGCAGGCAGGTGTGGCGACCTGAGCGCATGCAGTGCCAGGATCTGGATTGCGAGAGCAGGCGACGGAACCCGTATTGTCTGCCCTGCCAGGTCAAACTCTCCCGTGTGAGCCCACATCGCCTCGAAACACTCAGCGGGATCAGCCTCCATCCCAGGAAACCGGAAGTGGACGTCAACGCAGCACGGCCACTCCGGGTGATGAAGGGTGACAGCGTGTTTGGGAAACGTGGTCGTGTCCGGGTCCACAGGGCGCTGGCGCCAGCCACGCTCACGCAAGCCCTGAAGCACGGCCTCGAGGCCGGCAGGGTCCACGAAAACATCCACATCAGCTGATGTTTTGGGCTGCCGAAGCCCTTGCAGCACACTGGCTGGTCCCTTGATGAAGAAGGCGCGGACGCCCAAGCTGTCCGCCACGCGTGCCACCAATGCATGAGCCAGCAGAACCCCCTCGGGGACGCTGAGTTGGGCCTTGTCTGTTTGGTCTGCCACGGACACCGCTTAGCCCTTTGCCCGGCGTCCGCTCAGGGCAGCTTCCACGGCGCTTTCCGCTGGCGTATCCAGCACGGGGCGCGCGGCCTGGGGAGCAGCTGCAGGCATTGCGGCAGGAGTGGAGGTGTACGTGCCGTAGTAGGAGTACGCGTCCGTCCCCCGGGTCGGCACGTAGTTCAGGACAGCACCCAGCACGCGGCCCTTGACCTTGTCCAGGTTCCCCAGGGACTGGGCCAGCTGCTCCTGCGTGGTCCTGCCGGTCCGGATCACCACGATGGCGCCGTCTGCCACGCGTGAGAGGACGGCGGCGTCCGTCACCGGAAGGAGCGGCGGGGCGTCGATCAGGACAACGGCATTTTCGGCGAGGGTATTGAGCATGGTTTTCATGGCCCGAGACCCGAGCAGCTCGCTGGGATTCGGGGGTATGCGGCCCGAGCCAAGGACTGACAGGTTGGGCAGGGCGCCCCACGGCTGCAGGACATCGTCAAGCTCCGCGGTGCCGGTCAGGACATCCGTGACGCCCGCGCCCGGAACCAGGTTGAAAACGTCCACCAGCGTGGGCCGGCGGAGGTCGCCGTCGACCACCACCACGTTCTCGCCGGCCGCCGCCATGGTGACGGCGAGATTGGCGGTGACGGTGGACTTGCCTTCTGCCTGGACGGAGCTGGTCACTACGATGATCCGGGGCGGCTGGTCGACGTCCAGGAAGCTGAGGTTGGTGCGGAGCTCGCGCAGGGCCTCGGCCATCGCTCCCCCGGCGTCGTGGATCTGTTCGGCGGTGCCGGTGTCCAGGACGCTGCTCCTGCCCTCAAGTCGACGGTCCGCGGGAAGGGTGCCGATGGCGGGGACCCCGAACAGCCGCTCGATCTCGGACGCCTGGCGGATGCGGCGGTCGAGGTGCCGGCGGACCACCGCGTAGGCCATGCCGAGCGCCAGGCCCACCAGTGCGCCCAACCCCAGATTCAGCTTGGTGTTGGGGGACGAGGGGCTGGTGGGGAGGACGGCCTTGCCCAGCGGGAGCACCCGGACAGCCGTAGCCGTGGCACCCGCCGGCGTCCCGGCGTCGGGCGTTGCCGCGGTCCCGGACTCGACGGCCGCTTGGGCCGGCGGCACTGTCTCAATCGCTTCCACCTGGGCGGCGAGGCCGTTGACCCATGCATCGGCTACGCGCTGCGCCGTGGCCGGATCAGTCGACTGAGCCGTTACCCGGATCTCCGCGGTGTCCAGCGGAACCTTCACCGTGACGCTGCCAAGGAGCGCGTCAGCCGTGGTCTCCAGCCCCAGGGTGGCGATGACGCGGTCCGCCACAAGCCGCGACTTCGCCACCGACTCATAGTTCTTGACCTTGGCCTTGGCCAGGCTGTCGCCAGCCAGGGAAAGGCTGACGTTGTCGGAGCCGGGCGTCACCACGATGCCGCTGGAGTCCGACGAGTAGATCTTGGGCTGCAGCACCGTCCAGCCAAGCGCCGAGAGCGTGGCCAGCAGGGTGAGGGCGACAATCCCCTTCCAGTACGCCCGGACCACGCGGAGGTAGTCCGTCAGGTCCAGGCCGGGAGGCGCTTCCGCGGCGGCGGCTGGTGTGGTCATGGTGGTTTCCTTACTTTTCCAAAACTGATTCGGCGGCGAGCTGCTGTGCGGCCCGTTCGACGGCGGCCGGGTAGCCTTCCGGCGTGCCGTGTACCCTGGCAACGGCTTCCATCAGGTCCTCCAGCGGGACCGGGGCGGCGGCTGCTTCCCAGATGGCCGGGCCGATCCCGCTGAGCCGCACCACGTGGTTCTCCAGCATCACCAGGAGGTCGCCCCCGACGGCCACGGCATCCTGGGCTGGTGCGCGCCGGAAGGCGTCCTGCGGGATGTCTTCTGTGCCGGCACTTTCGGTCACTTTGGCTTCCCATTCCGGCTCCGGCCGCGGCTGTTCGCGGAACAACGGTTCCAGAACCGCCGGCAGGTCTTCAGCTTCCGAGTAGGTCACCTGCCACACTCCCCCGACGTCGTCGATCAGGTGGCAGAGCGACTGCAGCGGCGCCCCGATCTTGGCCTGCGAGGACGTCTCCGGGAGCAGGGCGAGCACGGCGTCGGCCAGCGGGACTTTTTTCAGTACCGGGGCCATCGGGACGCCGCCTTGGACCCGGTCAAGCAGCACGATGGACTGGATGAAGGGCATGGCAATGACCGGCAGGAGCCCCAGCTCGTCCGGCCCCACCTGCCGCTTGTACGGACTGCGGCCGTGCTTCACGGACAGCGGCTTGGGGTACGGCACCACGGAGCCGTCATGGGCGATGGCCACTGTCTCATCCGTGACGTACCCGTAGCTCTTGGCCAGCACGGACGCCGCGGTGGTCTTGCCCGATCCCGACTTGGCCACCAGCGCCACCACGGCGCCCGTCAGAGGATCCGCGACACCGCACGCATGCAACATCGTCAGCTCGCCCGCGTTGGCCAGGATCGCGGCCAGCGTGAGCCTGGTGGTGAGGGTCTCGGCCAGCTCCTCAAAGGAAGCTGCCTGCAGGTGGAACGTGCCGCCGTCGTGCGTCACGGACCGGTGGGCAACGGACGCCGTGAACGGCAGGTCAGCGGTGGGTTCCTCGGGGAGCGGCGGCAGCATGCGCTGGCGGACGCTGGCGCAGCGTGACCACGCCGCGCTCATGCCCTCCCGCTGCTGCCGGGTGACAGCACGGCCCCACCGCACACCGAACTGCACGCCCAGGACGTCCACGCACAGCAGGTCGCTGCCTTTCGCCAGCTCCTCGAACAGCCGCTTCTCCCAGGAGACCAGCGCATTCCGCACCGTGCTCCCGGGGAAAAAGCTGCTAGTGGCCACTGCCGGGCGCAGCCTCGATCAGGCGCTGTGCCTCCAGGCTGGCCAGGAAGTCTTCCACCTGGGAGTGCATCTGCCCTGTCCGGTCCTCGAAGGTGGCCTCAAGCTCCGCGAGGATGGACTGCTCTGTCCGCTGGCCGTCGATCAGGTCCCAGATGACCGCTGCCGGGCCTTCCAGGACCACGGGCTGGGTTGCGTCCACATGGAGCAGGGCCACCCGGCTCCGGCGTTCGCTGCATACTTCGGCCACCAGGCCGCCACGTTTCCAGACCATCAGTAATTGACCGTGATGGTGCCGGTCAGGACCCGGTCCGTGTTGTCGGGAAGACGCAGGGTGATCGTCAAAGTGTAGGTGTAGGTGGTCTTGCTCGGCCCTGATCCCGTAAGCCGCTGGTACTGGTAGGTCATGGGGAAGTTCAGCGTCTGGCCGGCCGTCATGCCGCCGGCGTAGACGAAGGTGGCGTTGTACTCGAACGTGTTCGTGTATGGCACTGCAGCCGGTGTCAGCGTTGCAGTGGACAGGGCTTGAAGCCCTGCGCCCGCAATTACTGTTCCCACCGGCTTGATGTTTACGGTGCCGCTGATCACGCCCGTGAAGGCACTGCCGGCATTGGTGACCTGAAACCCCGTGGGGCCGGTTCCGGTGTGGTTGGTTCCTGATCCGGTGCCGGTTGAGCTCACAAACGAGATGGCCGATCCCGTGCCCACCAGCGCTGTGGTCGCGCTGATGCCGGACGCTGCTGCCGCCGGCGCGGCGATTGCTGTTGCGATGACAGGCAGGGACCAGGCGACACCTGCGACTACCCTGCGGCGGCTCACACCGCTTTCGTTGGCAACGACTTCTTCCTGCAAGATCTCAGACAAATAAGCCCCCAGAGTAGTTTTTGAGCATGGTCAGCTGCCTCTAGCCGACGCTGTGCTTTTTTGCCGGCGAACTCCGGCCTCTTCTACTCTTTCCAACGGGGATAAAGATCCCTGCAAGTGGGACTCAAGCTTCAGTCAAGATCTCCTTTCGGTTACATCAATAATTTGCCTGCAATATGCGACATTCTCGACCTAAAATTCGATTCATCGAAGCCATCACGGCTGAGAGTGACAATCTGTCTCAGGTCGCGTCAAAGGGGAACACGATGAGCACCGGAATAACACCACCACCAGCACCCAGTCAGCCGCCGGTCGGCGAAAGTCAGAAAAAGCCGCTCTGGAAAAAGAAGCGTTTTATCATTCCGGCGGCAATCATTGTGTTTTTCATCATTGTTGGTGCGTGCAGCGGCGGCAATCGGCAATCGAGCACAACCGTTGATTCCGCGCCGACATCTACCGCAGCGCCGACACCGGCAGACGCTGCTTCCCAACCGCCTACCGAGCAACCGCCCGCCGAGCAACCACCCGCAGCCAACGAGCCCAACGGGACCCCGGCACAGCTTCAGGCCTTGGCGGCTGCGAAGGGATACCTTAGCTCCGGCATCGGATTCTCTCAGGCTTCTCTCACCGCACAGCTAACCTCTAGCTTCGGAAATAAGTTTGCGCAGGCGGATGCCGAGTGGGCCGTGGCAAATTCTGGCGCCGACTGGAACGATCAGGCGCTCAAAGCAGCGAAGGGTTATCTGACCTCGGGAATTGGCTTTTCCGAGGCCTCGCTTACCAAGCAGCTGACCTCAAGCGCCGGCAACCAGTTCACGCCAGAGCAGGCCGCCTACGCAGTAGCAAACTCGGGTGCCGACTGGAATGAGCAAGCCGTCAGAGCCGCAAAGGGATATATGGACTCAGGTATGGGCTTTTCCCGCGAAAGGCTGATCGATCAGCTGACCAGCCCTTTCGGCAACCAATTCACGCCGGAACAGGCTGAATACGCCGCCACCCAAGTGGGGCTCTAGTACGGAGACGTATATGCGAGAGCTGGGCGCTGCGGGGGAACTATGTCAGGTTTCCGGCGGCGCCCAGCTCGCTCTTGAGTCGTCTCTGTTGTGACGAAGGGGCCGAGCCTATACTCGTGGTACCGAAAATCGCTGCATTGCAGGGACGGGATCGTTGGAAAGGTCGCGGTCAGCCGTGGTCGGAAACCCATTCAGGAACAGCCACCGCTCCCACAAAAGTGAGGCTAAAGAGGGCCCTCAGCGGACATCCTGGTTGAAGCGCGAGGACGCCGCCATCGCCCACGGCCACAGCAGCCTCTTCTTCCTGGCACACGACAATCCACCCCCTCCCTCTGCTACGTGCATTCAGGGACACGAGCTTTTGCCGGGGAAACCACCTGCAGCCACGGCCACCCAGTCGGTTGACCTTGCAGGGCGATAGCCGCCGGGCCTTCTAGTTCCAGACCAGAAGGCTGGGTCGCAACCGCCTACCACCACCGGCGTAACGCCCAACCCTCGGAAGCGCCATCCCCGCCATAAGCGTCTTTACCGCAGCGCAGGCATCGTTTGTAGAGGTCCCCGTCGTCGGTATGTTCACCATGCCATTGATGGTGGATATTGAACTTGCACAGCATTGCAGCGAGCACGGTCCTCTCCCATCCGCCGGCGGCCGCTCAGCCCGACAACCAACAGCGCTATAAAGCCAATGATGGCCCTCTTGCAGGCTAGGGAGAAGAGACGGAAATAGCGGTTATCCCTTAAAGACCGGTTCGCGCTTCTCCTGGAACGCCCGGAACCCTTCGGCATAGTCCTCGGTCTTGCAGAGCCGTGCCTGCTCGGCATTTTCCTCCTGCATGGCCTCCCACAGGCCCAGGCGCTGGTCCCGGATGTGCGCCACCAGCTCCTTGCTGGCCACGAACGCGCCGGTGGCACCGGAGGCCACCCGGGCCACGATCTCCCGGGTGCTGTCCAGCAGCGTGTCCGCAGGCATGGCCCGGCTGAACATTCCCTGGGCAACAGCCTCGGCGCCGGAGATCAGGTCCGCCGTGTAGATCAGGTCCAGCGTCCGGTGCATGCCCAGCCGCTCGGTGAAGTACCAGTGCCCGCCCGAGTCCAGCGTGGCGCCCAGCTTCGCGAACGGGGAGCCGAACTTCGCGTTCTCCGCCACGTACACCACGTCCGTGGCCAGCACCAGCCCCAGCCCCACGCCCAGGCACGCGCCCTGCACCGCAGCGAACGTCGGTGCCGGGAAGTCCGCCATCTTCTTCAGCAGCGGCTCCACCAGCCCGCCCAAGTACGCGGCGGCGTCGTCGCTCTCCGGCGTCACGTGCTGGATGTCGCGGCCCGCGCAGAAGGCGCGTCCCTCCCCCCGCAGCAGCAGCGCCCGCACCTCACCGCGCTCGGCGGCGGCAGCAGCGTCGTCGTACGCCTGGCGCAGCTCGTTGAGCGCATGCTCGTCCAGCGAGTTCAGCTTCTGCGGGGCGTTCAGGACAACTTCGGCCACGCCGTTGCTGATGGAGAGGGAGATCATGGGTCCTTCTTTCTGGGTTTCGACAGGCTGGGTTTCGACAGGCTCAACCACCGGGTTTCGACGGCTCGGTTTCGACGGTTTCGACAAGCTCAACCACCGGGTCTTGGTTTCGACAGGCTCAACCACCGGCCGTTAGACGTCGAAGTCGACGGTGACTTCCTTGCTGGTGGGGTGGCTCTGGCAGGTCAGGACGTACCCCTTGTCCAGCTCATCCTGCTCCAGCGCGTAGTTTTCGTCCATGGTCACGCTGCCGGTGACCACCTTGGCCCGGCACGTGCCGCACACTCCCCCGGCGCACGCGAACGGCACATCCGGCCGGACCCGCAGCGCTGCGTTGAGGATCGACTCGCGGGCGTGCGTGGGGCTGGCCACCTCGCCTTGCAAGCCGTCCAGCTTGAACGTGATCTTGTACGTCTCCTTGGACTCGTCCACCAGCACGGGACGGCCGGCGTGGCCCTCCGGGCGGTCCGGCTTGCCGGGGGTGAACAGCTCGAACCGGACGTTCTCCGGCTTCACGCCGCGCTCGGCCAGGGTGTCCCGGCACAGCTGCACCAGCTCGAACGGCCCGCACAGGAACCACTCATCCACGTCGTCCGCGTGGATGGCGGTGCCCAGCAGCTGCTGCAGCTTCTCGGCATCGATCCGGCCGCTCAGCAGCGGCGCGATCCGCTGCTCGCGGGACAGCACGTGGTGGATGGCCAGCCGCTGCGGGTACTTGTCCTTCAGGTCCGCCAGCTCCTCCAGGAACATCACGTCCATGGCGGCTTTGTTGGCGTAGATCAGGTCGAACCTGGTGTCCGGGTTCGCGGCCAGCAGCGTCCGGGCGATCGCGATCACCGGGGTAATCCCCGAGCCGGCCGCGATGGCCACGAACGTGCCCGGCTCGCCCGCCAGGTCCTCCGGGTGGTTCATGGAGTTCATGACGTTCTGCTCCACGGCCACACCGTCCCGGCCGTGCTTGGACACGAACGCGCCCATGGGGCTCATCACGTCCAGGGTGTCCCCGGCCTTCAGCTCGGCGTTGGCCCACGTGGAAAACAGCCCGCCCAGGTCCTTCTTGATGGCCACCCGGATCTCGCTGGTGCCGTCCCCGAAGCTGCGCGGCTCGGCGCAGATGGAGTAGCTGCGGCGGATTTCCTTCGGCTCGCCGGTCTCGTCCGGCAGCGTGGTGCGCAGCGCCACGTACTGGCCGGGCAGGTAATCGAACTGGCCGGCGAGCTCCGCCGGCACGTGGAAGGAGACCTCGATGGCGTCATCGGTCAGCCGGCGCACCTCCTTCACCACAAGGGCGTGGAAGGACGGACGACGGCGGCCGGTCACCTGAGCCTCTTCGGCGGCGGTCTGGCGGACAACAGGCATGGGGCTTCCTTACAGGACTTTGAAGTAGTCGAACGGTTCCTTGCAGTCATTGCAGACGTACAGCGCCTTGCAGGACGTGGAACCAAAGCGGGTGAGTTCCCGGGTGTTCAGGCTGGAGCACTGCGGGCACTTGACGGCCATCTTCAGTTTGATGGGGCCCTGGTGGCCGGCCTTGCCGGTGGGCGGGGCAATGCCGTACTCCCGGAGCTTGGCCTTGCCGGCCTCGGTCATCCAGTCCGTGGTCCAGGCCGGGGCCAGGACCAGGTCAACCTCGACGTCGGTGTACCCCTCCTTGGCGAACGCGGCCTTGAGGTCGTCACGGATGGCGTCCATGGCCGGGCAGCCCGAGTACGTGGGGGTGATGGTGACCCGCACCTTCGGCGCGGTGCCCGCGGAGGCGGTGCCGGCGTCGTACGCTGCGTTCTGTTCCTGCGTCACCTTCACGTCCCGAAGGATGCCCAGGTCCTCGATGGTGAGCACCGGGATCTCCGGGTCGCACACCGTGGCGGCGATCTCCCACGCCTTCTGCCGCGGGGTCCGGGTCCGGGTTTCGAAGTCCGAGATGTACATGGCCGCAGTCACCAGCTGGCTCCGGGATGCTCGCGGGCCAGCACCTGCATCTCCGCAAGGATGTAGCCCAGGTGCTCCGAGTGCTTGCCGTGCCGGCCGCCGCCGGGGGCCGCCGGAACGTCCGGCACCTCCAGCTCGGCCTCGCGCAGGACCTCGCCGGTCAGCCGGTCGAAGTCCTCCCGCAGGCTGGACGGAGCGACGGCGGCGCCCGCCTCCGCGAGCCGTTGCGTCAGGTCGTCGTCCTGGAACAGCTCGTTGACGTACGGCCACATCAGGCGCAGGCCGTGGATCATCCTGGTTCTTGATTCGTCCGTGCCGCCAGCCAGGCGGAGGATCCACTGGGCGCTGTGGTCCCGGTGGTAGTCCACTTCCTTCACGGCCTTGGCGGCGATGGCGGCAAGTGTCTCGTCTGTGGAATCCGTCAGGCGGCGGTACAGCTCGAATTGGTAGTAGCTCACCACGAACTGGCGCGCGATGGTGGCCGCGAAGTCGCCGTTGGGCTGCTCGAACAGCTGCACGGAGCGGAACTCGTGCTCGCGGCGGAAGTAGGCCAGGTCATCCTCTGACTTTGTGCTGCCGTCCTGGTTGGTCAGCCCGCCGCCGGCGTAGCTGAGGAAACTGCGGGCATGGCCCAGCTGGTCCAGGGCGATGTTGCCCAGTGCCACGTCCTCCTCCAGCTCGGGGGCACGGGAGATCCAGTGGCCCAGGCGCTGGGCGAGGATCAGGGCGTCGTCACCGAGCCGCAGCGCGTACTCGGCGATGTCCCCGCTGGGTTTGGCCAGGCCGGTCTTGACTTCCAGAGCGATGTCCTCGGGGCGGAGGGCATTGCCGGGGGTGATCCTGGTGGCTGACGCGTTGCTGTCGCCGCCTGCGACGCCGGTGGAGATGTCGCCGTGGCCTGTTGTTTCCGTTGCTTCGGTGTTGGTTCCGGGGGTGCTCACAGGTGCTTCACCCCTTCGCTCTTGGTGTAGTATGTGGCGTGCCGGTAGTCCTTGCCCTGCGGGCTTTCGAAGAAGGCGCCCTTGGAGTCGGGGTCGCTGGAGGCGATGGCTTCAGCCGGGACAACCCAGATGGAGACGCCCTCGTTGCGGCGGGTGTAGAGGTCGCGTGCGTTGCGCAGCGCCATGGCGGCGTCCGGCGCGTGCAGGGACCCGGCGTGGACGTGGCTCAGGCCGCGGCTGGACCGGACGAAGACCTCCCAAAGGCCCCAGGCGGAGCGGTCGTGGTGTGAGCTGGTCGAAACCTCGTTGGTTGAGCCTGTCGAAACCTCGTTGGTTGAGCTTGTCGAAACCTTCGGGGCTTCGCGCTTGATCTCTGCGGCCGAGCTGGCCGGCTCTTCCGGGTTGCCGTGGGGGCTCATGCTGCGTATTCCTTCTGCTTTGCTGACTGTTTTGCTCGCTGTTTGCCCGCATAGGCGGCGGCTGCTTCCCTTACCCAGGCGCCGTCGTCGTGCGCTGCCCTCCGGCGCTCCAGGCGCTGGGCATTGCAGGGGCCGCGGCCGGCGAGGACCTCGTGGAACTCGTCCCAGTCCAGGGGCCCGTGCTCCCACTTCTTGGTGTCCTCGTTGAAGCGGATCTGGTCATCGGGGAGGGTGAGGCCCAGGACCCTGACCTGCTCCACCATCATGCCGACGAAGCGGCTGCGGAGTTCGTCGTTGCTGAAGCGCTTGATGTTCCAGGCCATGGACTGCTTGGAGTTGGGGGAATCGTCGTCCGGCGGGCCGAACATCATCAGGGCCGGGGCGTACCAGCGGTTCACGGCATCCTGGGCCATCTGCTTCTGCTCCGGCGTTCCGTTGGAGAGTTCGAGGAGGATCTCGAAGCCCTGGCGCTGGTGGAAGGACTCCTCCTTGCAGATGCGGACCATGGCGCGGCCGTAGGGTCCGTAGGAGGCCCGGCACAGCGGGACCTGGTTGCAGATGGCTGCGCCGTCCACCAGCCAGCCGATGGCACCCATGTCCGCCCAGGTGAGCGCCGGGTAGTTGAAGATGCTGGAGTAGCGGGCCTTGCCGGCGATGAGGGCGTCCATCATCTCGTCCCTTGTTTGGCCAAGGGTTTCCGCGGCGCTGTAGAGGTACAGTCCGTGGCCGGCCTCGTCCTGGACCTTGGCCATGAGGATGGCCTTGCGCTTGAGGCTGGGGGCGCGGGAGATCCAGTTGGCTTCGGGCTGCATGCCGATGATCTCGGAGTGCGCGTGCTGGGAAATCTGGCGCAGGAGGGTCTTACGGTAGGCCGCCGGCATCCAGTCCTTGGGCTCGATGCGTGAGTCCTCGGCCATGACGCGGTCGAAGTGGGCCTGGGCCTCCGCTTCTGCCGCTTCGCTGGTTCCGGCTGTTGGCTCAGCGGGCACTGACTGCAGGTTCTGCGCTGCCATGGTTGCTCCTATGCAATGACCTTCTGGGACGTGCGGAATTATTTACCGACCGTTCGTTCAGGATATGCGGAAGCGTTTAGGGCCGTCAAGCGCCGCCCTCCCCCAGCGACGCCCTCTCACTCCCTGCGGCTTTCCCGGCGACGGCCTCTCACCTCCTGCGGCCATCCTGGCAACGCCCGCTCACCCATCACGGCCCGTCTTCCGACCCCCGATCCCCTATGGCGGCCACTCCCTCGACGCGCAAATCCAATTTCGACGCGCATCTGCCAATTCGCACGCCAAATTCCAGTCGCGCCAGGGCACATGCGAGTCTTGGCGGCAGGTGCGCGTCGTCAGCGTCCCGACGGCTGGCGACGCAACCCGCTCCCGTGGTGGGCCTGGGCTGGATGGCGAGCGCCGCCGTCGTACGCTCCACCCTCCGGCTCACCCCTCACCCTCGACGCGCACCTCCACTTTCGACGCGCATCGGCCGATCCGCGTACCAAATTCCAGCCGCGCCAGCGCACATGCGCGTCGGGAATGCGGGGGCGCGTCGGGAATGCGGGTGCGCGTCGTCAACGAAGACCGGGACTGCATGCGGATGAACCGGGCTCAACGTCCGGCGAAAAACTGAGCCGCCAGCTTTTTCGGCGCCCGCGCTGCCCAGGCTTCGACGATGATCTCGGCCAGTTCGTCGCGCGCGATCTCGCCCAGCCGTGACTCCTGCACCAGGACAGCGTTGTAGCCGTCGAAATGCGGAACGGTGAAGAAGGGCACGGACGGGTCCTCCACCAGGGCTGCCTTCGCGGCGTCATCCGGGACGACGATGACCAGCAGGTCTTGATAGGGCTCGCCGGTCTCCGGGTCCACGGCCGTTTTATGCGGCGCCCGGTACATGACAAAACCGCGCCCTTTCGGCCCGCGGGGAACCTTGTACGTTGGGCGGTCACCCAGGACGTCCCGAGTTCAACCTCCGGCAGGCCGCTGCAAATGGCGTCAATATCACCTGGTACGGCCATGCGATCCATGGCGACAAGGTAGCCCCGCTTGTGATGAGGGGCAATACCGGCAGGTACGGCTGGCAGGCGCGTGCCGCCGACGTACGCTCCGCCCCCCCCCCCTGCCCCCAACACTCGACGCGCAAATCCAATTTCGACGCGCATCTGCCGATCCGCGTACCAAATTCCAGTCGCGCCAGTGCACATGCGCGTCGGGAATGCGGGTGCGCGTCGCCAGCAGTTCTCCACATAGCGGCGCCAACCCCTCCCGTGCACCGTCCAAGGCTGGCAGGTTCGGAATATGCCAGACCTTCCGCCGCTTTTCCTGTCCCGCGACCGCATCCTGCGCGGCCTGAGCTCCAACGAGATTGCCAAGCGGGTGAAGTCCGGCGGCCTCGTCCGGGTCCGGCATGGCGTCTACGTGGACGGGGAAGCGTGGCGGGCCATGAAGCCGTGGCAGCAGTACCGGCTGCGGGTCCAGGCCGCCGGGGAAACGTTCGAGAAGCCCACGATTTTCGCGCGGCACTCCGCCGCGAGCATCTGGGACGTGCCCACCATCGGGGACCATCCGGTGGAAGCGCTCACTTTGAAGAACGACGGCGGCCGGTCGCGTGCCGGAGTCAGCCGCCACTATGCGGCGCGGGCGGGCCTGAACGTGGTCCGGCGTGAGGGCCTCCTGGTCACCGATAGGATCCGCACCGTGTTGGACCTCGCCGCATTCACGCCGTTTACCCACGCCGTGGCGCCAGTGGATCACGTGCTTCGGCCGGACAGGGGCCGCGGGCTGCCGGCCCTGACCAAGGCTGAACTGGAGGCTGGGATTGGATCGATCTACTCCGCTGCTGCGTGCCGAAGGATCCGGGCGGTTCTCGGGTTTGCCGATCCGGCCTCGGGCTCGGCCGGGGAGTCGTTGAGCCGGGCCTTCATCCACGCCGCCGGGTTCGAGGCCCCTGTCCTTCAGCAGCAGTTCTCCGATGCCTCCGGACTGCTGGGTTACACCGACTTCTACTGGAAGAGGTCCAGGGTGGTGGGCGAGTTTGATGGCGAGGAGAAGTACGTCAAGCCCGAGTTCCTCAAGGGCCGGACGCCGTCGCAGGCCGTGGTGGAGGAGAAGAACCGGGAGAACCGGATCCGGGCCCTGGGCAACAATGTGGTGCGGTGGGACTGGGCGGAGCTCATGGAACCCGGGAAGCTGGAACGCAAGCTCGCGGCGGCCGGCGTGCCCCGCCGTCGTCCCCGGTCCGCGGTTCTCGACACGCAAACGCGGCTGTGACGCGCAGAATCCCCAGCGCCCCGCATATTCACGCATCGACAATGAACCTCCGCAGCGGCCAGTGAGCGGGGTTCAGTCGCCGTTTCCCTTCCCGGGGTTGCTCGGCTTACCGTCTTTTGCCTTGACGACGTGGGAGGAGCCGGCGTTGTTATCCGCGTCCGTCGCGGGCTGCTCCTCCTGCTGGTCGGCACTGTTGTCGTCAGCGTATTCGGCGGCGGGAGCCTGTGGCTCGATGATGACCGGCAATGGTTCTGCGATGGGGACAGCGTCCGGACTGTTGAGAGATGAGGAATCGGCGCCGGCGGGAACCGCTTGAACCGTTGATCCGCCAGTGGCGGCGGCGATGGTATCAAGGTCGAGCCGGACCATGCGGATGGCGGTGGTTATGCCCTTGTATTGCGCGAACGTCAGGCCACCGGCGGCCGCTTCGTCAGCCACATCCCGCTCAAGCCGGTCCAGGTGACGAAGGGCGGCCTCCAGGTCGTTGGTGAGCACTGCCTGGGCCAACTGGCTGAGGGCCTCCCGGGATACCGCGGACGGCGCGAGGGCGGCTTCAAGCTGGTCCAGGTGAAAGTCCACCGGATTGTTGTGCACCGGCTGTATTGGGGCAGCCGGTTCTGTCTGTTCAAGAGGCTGGTTTGAGCCGGCACCGCCGAACGTGGCGGTGGTGGCCACCCCGAGGATAACCGCTGCAGCGCACGCCCCTGCTGTTGCCCGGGCACGCCTGCCCAGTATTCTCCGCCGCGGACGGACTGCCTTCGGCAGGTGCGGCGGCAGGTCCGGCTGTGGCCCAGGAACAGGCGAAAGCACCTGCACAGCGCCGGCAGGGGCCGCGGCCGCTTCAGGCTGGCTCGGCCTCACGGCCAACTGCCGCAGAACAGCCGCAGCTTCTGCCGCGGTGGGCCGGTTCGCGGGAGTCCTCGCCGTCATGGCAGCCAGCAGGGCCTTCCACTCTGGACCGATATCGTCGGGAATGACGGCGTCCCTGTTGAGGCGTGCCACGCCTGACTCGATTTGGCTTCCCGGGAACTCAACGTGCCGGGTAAAGCATTCCAGAAGCACCAGTCCCAGCGAGTAGACGTCGCTGGCCCCACCCACACTCTCCCCGAGGGCCTGTTCCGGGCTCAGGTAGGCGGCAGTGCCCACCGTGCGGCCCGTCCCGGTCAGATGCTCTTCCTCCATCACCCGGGCGATGCCAAAGTCAGCTAGTTTGGCCCGCCACGGGGAATCCGGCTCGCTGGGCCGCTGCTTGTAAAGAAGCACGTTACCCGGCTTAATGTCCCGGTGGATCACGCCGCGGCCGTGTACATAGTCCAGTGCAAAGGCAAGATCCGAGCCCATGCTGGCGATGCTGGCTGCCTCGATAGGCTCCTCGCGGAGGAACTGGCGTAGGTCCGGGCCGGACACGTACTCCATCACCACAAAGCTGCGTTCCATCGCCGCATCGGTGCCGGCATCAAACAGCGTCACCAAACCGGGGTGGATCAGGGAGGCAAGAATCCGGATCTCAGCCTCCTGCCGGGCAAGCAGTTCGGGTTCGCCGGCCTCCTTGACGAAGATCTTGACCGCCACTTCCCTGCCCAGGAACTCGTCGAACGACCGGTACACGCCCGCAGCTGCTCCGCGGCCGACCAGCTCCTGGAGCCGGTAACGGCCCCCGAGCAGCTGGCCCGTTGTGCTTTGCTCCGGCATGGCTCATATTCCCTTCAGATCACGAGGCTTGACGCTCAACGCCATCCGGGTAGCTGGGATGCGGCAAGGCCCGGCCTGCAGCGCATTGCATTAATGAAACAGTAAGGTTGCTTAGCATTACATCACACAGCCGCTGCAAGCACTACCGCCGGGTAGGGCCGACGGAACCGCCCACGGAAGCCGGCGTGCCCCGCCGTCGTCCGCGGTCCGAGGTTCTCGACAGGCAACCACGTCTGTGACGCACAAAATCCCCCGCGCACCGGATATTCGCGCGTCGAAAATGAGTGTGCGCAGCGGCCAGTGATAAGCGCAGCGCAGACCGGTGGGGCTTCCGGGGATCGCGGCCGCCCAGCTGCCGGGCTACCTGCCCGCGAGGCGTCCTAGTTCTGTGTATTCCCCGGCAGTGAGCGCGAGGATGGAGCCGTGGCTGGCGCCCGGGGGCATGGCCGCCGGTACCGGGTCCAGGTGTCCGATGCGGGCGAATCGCTGGTGAAGGCGGTGTAGCGGCGGTGGCCGAATTCGTCGATGAACAGGAACCATGAATCGGGTCCCGGTCCGCGGACGATGATGGGACCCTCGCCGTGCACGAGTTCGTTCTTGCCGATCCCGGTGGCGACCACGGAGTACTGCGTACTGTCCAGGTTGTCCGAACGCTCGGCGGTGATGAACTTGGCGTCCGGGGAGGATGAATCCGCGGAGAGTTCGTCCTTGCTGAAGCGGTAAAAGTAGCCGTCTGTCTGGACGACGGTGGAGTCGATGACCGACCAGCCGCGGTCGATCCAGACACGTGCGGGCGTGAAGCTCTTGAAGTCCGTGGTGTTGGCGCAGAGCATCCGGTGGTATGAACCTCCGTCACCGGAAGCCGGGTTGAGCGTGGAGGCCCAGTACACCAGGTACGTCCCGCTTGCGGCGTCGTAAGCAGCTTCCGGTGCCCAGGCGTTTCCCGCGTCCGCCGGGGCGACTTCCACGAGCCGGGGGTCGGTCCAGGACACCAGGTCTTCGCTTTCCCAGACCACGATGGAACGGCTTCCTGCCCGGATGCAGTCCTCCCAGGCGGTGGCCGGGTTCCTCCTGGCGATGCAGAGGTCCGTGGCCAGGAGGTAGTACCGGGCACTCTCACCGGGGAGGCCGGCCGCGCGGAGCAGGAACGGGTCCCTGACGCCCTCCTCCCCCACCGTGGAATGCAGGACCGGCCTGCCGCCGTTGAGGACCTGCCAGTCCAGTGGCTGGGGACCCGCGCTCAACGCGAAACGCACCTGTTCGCCGTCGGACTCGGCCGCTGAGGTGAAGTAGGCGAAGAGGTAGCCGGCCGGGTCTTCGGTCATCCCTTGACGCTTCCGCTGACGAGCCCGCTGACGATGTGCCGCTGCATGAAGATAAAGAACACCACCATCGGGATCAGGACGATGACGGTCAGGGTCATGAAGGACGGCCAATCGGTGGTGAACTGCCCCACCGCCGAGTAGACCTGCAGGACCAGTGTTTGTTTCTCTTCCGAGCTGATGAACACGTTCGGCGTGATGAAGTCGTTCCAGACCCACATGGTCTGGAATACCCCGACGGTGACCAGGATGGGCCGGATAAGGGGCAGGACGATCATCCAGTAGATGCGGAAGGGCCCGGCACCGTCGATCCTGGCAGCCTCCAGGACCTCTGCCGGGATGGTCCGCATGTAGCCGAGGATCAGGTAGTAGCAGAAGATGGAGCCGCAGCTGTAGATCACGATCAGCCCTTCGAGGGAATCCACCAGTCGTACGCCGACGAGCATCCGGTACAGCGGGACGAGGGTGGCCTGGCCGGGGATGATGAACGCGGCGATGAGGACTGCCCCGATGATCTGGGAGGTCCGGCTGCGTCCGGTGATCTGGCCGAACGCGGCGAGCGATCCGATGGCGAGCATCAGGAAGATCGAGATGGCCGTGACGTACACCGTGTTCATCAGGCTTTGGAGGATCTGGGTGCCTTCGAAGACCTTGATGTAGTTGTCCAGGACCCAGGTTGTGGGGAGCGCCAGCGGGCTGTTGGTGGTCTCCTGCTGGGTCTTGAACGTGTTGACGACGATGTAATAGAAGGGGACGCTCATGAGGCCGGCAAGCGCGATCATGAGCACGGACGTCAGGGCGTGCCGGGTCTTGGTCATGAGTATTTCCTTTGCAGTGCGTTCGAGAGGGCCATTTGGCCCAGCACGACGAGGCCGACGACGATCAGGAAGAGGACGGCGAGGGCTGAAGCGGCCCCGACGCGGGACTGGGCGATGCCGTCCTCGATCAGTGACTGGGTGAGGGTCCTGGTGGAGAAGCCCGGGCCGCCGCGGGTGAGGGTGAACGGCAGGTCGAAGACTTTCAGTCCGTTGGTCATCAGCAGCAGCTGGCTGACGGCCATGGCCGGGATCAGCAGGGGAAGCGTGATGTAGCGGAAGCTCTGCCAGCTGCTGGCGCCGTCGATCTTGGACACTTCGTAGTAGTCGGCGGGGATGGCCTGCAGGTATGCCAGATACAGCACCGCGTGCCAGCCCGTGAGCGCCCAGATAGTGACAGCCACGGTGGAGAGCTGGGCAAGCGTGCTGTCCGAGAGCCACGGGATAGGACCGAGTCCGGTGAGCGAGCGGATGATGCTGTTCAGGACGCCGGAGCCGAGCGGGTTGAGGATGAAGCCCCAGTACCAGGCCCAGGATGGCGACGCTGGGAACAGCGGGGAAGAAGAACGCCGAGCGGACGAGGTTGCGGCCGAAGAACTTCCGGTTCAGGGTCAGTGCCAGCGGGATGGCCGTCACCGTGACCAGGATGGTGGTGGAGACCGCGTAGAAGATGGTGTAGCCGAGCGCCGAGAGCATCGACGGGTCCTTGAAGAGCTCGGCATAGTTGTCGAAGCCAACGAACGCGGGGTTGCTGACGTAGCCGTCGAAGTCGGTGAAGCTGTAGTACAGCGACTGGGACATCGGAATCACGTAGAGCACCACGAAGACCACTGCGATGGGGGCCATGAAGACCCACGAGGTGACGGAGAGCCGGTGCGGCCGTTTCCGCGTAAGCGTCCTGTTGCTGCTCGTTTGCGGCTGCAGTGGCTGCAGGTCGGGGGTTGTGGAGAGTGCCAAGGTAAAGCTGCCTTTCTGGGGAAGAGGGGCCGACGGCGGTGCTGCCGCCGCCGGCCCTTCGGAGTGCTACTTGCCTTGGAGCGACGCCAGCTTCGCGTCGAGTGCCGATGCGACCTTTTCAGGAGTGGTCTGGCCCTGGATGAGCTGCTGGAGCAGGGAGACGGTCTCGCTGTTCAGGGCTGCCGAGTTCGTGGGCCAGGTGACCTGGGGAAGGTAGAACTTGCCATCGCGCACTGCCGGCACCATCGAGGACAGGGCAGGATCGAGTTCGGGCGTGAAATCCTTTGTGGTGGTGATTGCTGCGTTCTGCTTCTGGTAGAGCTCGACGCCGGTCTTGCTCTGCAGGAACTCCACCAGCTTTTCGGCCGCGTCCGGGTTCTTGGCCTTGGCGTTGACCGCGTATCCGGGTGAGACGGCGCCCGCCCAGTACGTGCCGGAGTCACCGGGGACCGGCATGAACTCCAGCTTCATGTCCGGCGCTGCCTTCTGGATGCTGCCCAGCGCCCACGAGCCGGTGCCGATCATCGCCACGGAGCCCCGCTGGAACTCGGAGGTGATCTGGTCCCCGGTCAGGCCGGCCACGGACGGCGAGACGAGATCCTGCCTGAACAACTCGGACCAGTCCTTCAGCGGCTCGGTCCAGGTTTTGGCGAAGGAGGTCTTCCCGGCCCAGATATCGACATCCATCGTGCCTCCGCTGGCTTCGTTCTGGAGCCCGACAAGGGCCGCCAGGCTCACCGGCATGCCGTCGCCGCTCTCGTAGAACGGGGTGATGCCTGCATCCTTGAGCTTCTTGCACAGCGCCAGGAAGTCGTCCCAGGTCTCCGGCGGATTCGTGAACCCGACCTTGGCCAGAAGGTCCTTGTTGTAGAGGATGCCGCCGCCCCAGGAGGCGGTTGCCGCGCCGTACACCTTTCCATCCTTGGTGTAGGTGGCCTTGGCGGCATCAGCAATGTTGCCGATCCAGGGCTCGCCGCTGAGGTCCTTGGCGAACCCGCCTTCCATGATTTCCGTCTTGTTCTCGGCGGTGATGATGAAAACATCGGCCGCGGTCCCGCTGTTGATACGGGTCTGGAGGGTGGAGATGTATCCCTGCACGGGGGTGCCGTAAGAGACCTTGAGGTCGATCGTGGGGTTCTGTTTCTTGAACTCGTCCAGGACCGGCTTCATGCTTGCCTCGTTGTCCCAGGAGTAGAAGCTGACCGTGTTGTCCGATCCGGACCCCCCGGAGGAACCGCACCCCGTCAGGGCGGCCGCGGCTGCGACCACGGCGCCGAGGACTGTCAGGCGCAGGGAGGTTTTGCGACGGCGCTGCGGGCTGTTTGTGTGGTTAAGCATGGCAGGTGCCTTTCTAGTGCTATTTTGATGCGTTTTCGGATTGAGTGCGATAGCCGGCCAGATCCCTCACGATGGGTTCGCGGGAGGGAATGACCTTTTGGAGCAGGCCGTCGTCGGTGTGGACCAACGGATCGATTGCCAGTTCCCGGCGGTAGCCGGTCCCGCCGGGGATGGCAAAGCGGTGGTAGGCGATGAGCCATTCGTCGGTGTGCGGGATCCTGACGATGGAGTGGTGCCCGGTTGCCCGGATACCCCGTTGGGGAGCCTTCTCCAGGAGCACGCCCCGGTCCGTCCATGGTCCGAACGGGCTTGTGGAGGTGGCATAGCGGACCCGGTAGTCCTCGTCGCGGGTGTCGTTTTCCGACCAGGAGAGGTAGTAGACATCCCCCCGCCGGTGGAGGTTGACCGCCTCGCGGAAACCGGTGGGAATCCAGGACACCACGCCGGAAGGGTTGAAGGAGACCATGTCCTCGTTCAGCGGCACCGTGTGGGCCACGCTGTTGCCCCAGCAAAGGTAGGCGGCGCCGTCGTCGTCGATAAAAATGTTCGGATCGATGGCCCGGCCGGGGTAGTCCCCCTCAGCGACCAGCGGCCTTCCCAGGTCCGTGAACGGCCCGGTCGGGGACGAAGCCACGGCCACGCCGATGTTCTCCCGCTCCGCGGTGTAGTAGAGGAAATAGCGCCCGTCCCGTTCCGCGACGGCGGGAGCCCACGCATGTGCCTCCGCCCAGCGAGTATTTTCCGGTAGCGAGAAAACGACCCCGTGATCGGTCCATTCGGTCAGGTCCGTGGACGAAAAGGCCCGGAAGGACGTGGCCCCCCATTCATTGCTGCCGTCGGTGGTGGGATACAGGAAGTACCTGTCGCCGAAGACGCAGAGGTGCGGGTCCGCGTAATAGCCCTCAATGAGGGCCGGGACGGCGGGGTCCCCGTTGAAGTGGTCCAAAAGATTCTCCTTAGAATATTTATCGATACAAGGTTTGTGGATCGATACAAGGCTTTGGCGTACGCTGAGCTGAAGACAGGCCGGATTGCTACGGGAAGAAGGAAGACGATGGCAACCATCCAGGACGTGGCCAAGGCAGCCGGGGTTTCGCCGATGACCGTTTCGAATGTCCTCAACGACCACCCCCACGTGAAGAGCAGCACCCGCGCCAAGGTGGTCAAGGCGATGGAAGAGCTGGACTACCGCGTCAACCATGCCGCCCGGAACCTGCGCTCCGGCCGGACCTTCACCATCGGGCTCGCTGTCGCTGAATTCGACCGCCCCTACTGGGGGCAGTTCGCGGCCCGCGTCATTGAGGAGGCCGCCGCGCACAACCTCCGCGTCCTGGTGGAACAGACCGGCCGCAGCAAGGAAAACGAAATCAGCGCCCTGGCACTGTCCCGCAACCGGATGTACGACGGACTGATCCTGAGCACCGTGGGCCTGAGCGCCAGCGATGCCAACATGCTGCGGGTCGACTACCCGATCGTGATCCTCGGCGAACGCATTTTCTCCGGTCCCGTGGACCACGTTGCGATGGCCAACGTGGAGGGGGCGGAGGCAGCCACCGCGCATCTGATTGAGCGCGGCTGCCGCAGGATCGCCGCCGTCATGGGCCCCATGGGAGCCGACCCGGACGCGTCCTCGCTCCGGTTCGCCGGCTACCGGCAGGCCCTGGCAGCCGCAGGAATTGACACCGACCCCGCGCTGCACATCACCATCAATGAATGGACATTGAAGGGCGGGCATGAAGCCGTTAGCCGCCTCGTCGGTTCCGGCGTCCAGTTCGACGGCCTGTTCTGCGCTACGGACACCGTGGCCCTTGGCGCTCTCCGTGCCCTCCACGAGGCCAAGCTCCGCGTTCCGGAGGACGTCAAAGTCATTGGCTTCGACAACCTCACGGAGGGCCAGTACAGCACCCCCACCCTTTCCACCGTTGACCCGGACAGCGCCGAAATGGCCCGGATGGCGGTAAAACTGCTGGTGCAGCGGATTTCCGGCGGCTCGGCCAAGCGGGAGCCGACGGAGTTCGTGAGCTCCGTCCGCATTGTTGAACGGGAATCCACCGCCGCCCTGTGATGCACGGGCGTACGGGAACGAGTCCCGGTACATGCCCTGAAGCTGCTGCATCTTTCACCTCCGTCCGCACTGACGTTACGTTTACTGAAAAACTTGTATCGATACATATCTTGCGTGATCCACGCCACTGCTGTCAAGGGCGGTACGGCGCATCTTCCGATGACCTGCCGACACGCAAATGCGCCCTCGACCCGCATATTCCCTGACGCGGCCATATCTGGGGTGCGAAGGGAAATCTGCGAGTCGGAAATGAAGGAACGCGTCGCCAGCGCTCGCTCCGGACAGCCTCCCCTTCGACGCACGCTCAGTTATGGCCGTTCTCCCGCCCCCGCTCACTGGAGGTACGCAGCAAAGGCGAGGGCCGACGTCGTCCCTTCCGATGCCCTGCCGACACGCAAATGCGCCCTCGACCCGCATATTCCGTGACGCGGCCATATATGGGGTGCGAAGGGGAATCCGCGAGTCGGAAATGAAGGAACGCGTCGCCAGCGCCGGGGGGAGGCGGCGGCGGCCTACTCGCCTAGCTTGACGTTGTTGGTGGCTGGAGGCGCCGAACGCGAGGGTAAGTCCCGGGCCGTGGCCGATCCCGTCGGGGTGGAAGTGCCGGTTGGCGTTGCGCTTCCGGTGGCCGTTGACGTTGCTGTTGAAGTTGTTGTGGCCGTGGCCGTTGGACCGGGTGTAGGTGCGACGGTTCTCTTGGCGGGCGCGGCCGTGCTTGTTGCCGGTTCGAGCGGGACCGTAATCCGTTTGGTCGAGGCACCGGTGTCGCCGGGCTTGGAAACCGCAACATTGAGCGTGGCCGCCTTCGCCCCTGCAGCCAGCCACTCGCCGCGCACAATGCATTTCTGACCCGGCTTTACACCCGCCATGCAGGTATCCTCAATGATCCTGAACAGCGTCTTGTTCAATCCCACGTCCGGGACGATCTCCCCGCCGGTGTCATTCACGATCTCGAAGGACTCAACGGCGCCGACACCCGCACCCGCGCGGCCTGCGTCGGGTTCGACAATCCACTGGTTTTCCCCGATATTGACCCGGTTGGTCACCGCCACGGCGGAAGAGCCACCGTTGGGGCTGCCATTTCCCGACGGCCCGCCACAGGCACACAGGACCGCCATGGCCGCACCTGCCAGACCTCGGATCGCACCGTGCCGCATCCGCCTATCCTTCCCCTGGTTCAAATTCCACCCGGTATTCCGGGCTTTCCTCAAGAACGATGGCCACACCCCGGCCGCGCGACCAGTCGGCGGGCAACAGGAAGTACTTGTCGGAACTGAGCGTTACGAACTTGAGGCCCGTGTACTTGAAGCCGTACTTGGCTCCGGGGGCGGTGACCTTCTCCTCGCGCACCGAACTTCCGAGGGCCAGCGAGTGCAGGCTGTAGACCGTCACCGAGGGGCGCTTGTGCAGGTCCCGCGCATAGTCCCGGGACCTGCCGGTTCCCAGGGCACCGGCATACGAGGAACAGGCCCAGAACAACGCGAGCACCACCAGCAGGACCACCGACACGTAGCCGAGCTTCTCCCACATAGGCAGCCGCCTGCCCCGCTGGCCGGCGAATGCAACCCGCCGCAGCACCCAGAAGGCGTACGCACTGACGGCGATGCCACCGCCCAGCGCGGCCGGTTCGAAGAGGAACGGGACGGCGAAGGGAAGCTCTTCGAACATGGTCCAGACCCCGAGGGCCGTGACGGAGATTCCGGCCAGGAGCACAGTGCCCGCACCGATTTGAACGAAGCCAAGGCCGGCGCCGCGCCGGATGATGCTCGCCGTCAGGGCGTGGATGGCAACGCAGACGATGGTGATGAGCAGGATGAAGATGGCGGGAACGATCAGGGCATCGGCGCTTCGAAGCAGGTAGTCGACGGTGGAGTACTCAAGGACGCTCTGGTCGATTCCGAAGTAGGCCGTGCGGGTGGACGTCATGGTCCAGCCGAACCAGAAGGCGAGCGCGGTGGCAATGGTGGTCAGCGGCGCGATAATTGCGAACCACTGCAGGACCGAATGGCTCAGATCGGCGCCGCTGGTGCCGGCGGTACGCCGCGCCGGAGCGGAACGGATCCGGCGCGACGCCGGCACACGGAAGCCGCGGCTGAAGCCGGACCGCAGTTCAGCCCTGCGCACTTTGCCCGGATCCACTGGCTGCCTCCTCAGCCCGCCAGCCGGTTTCCGTGTGATTTCCCGGCCGGCATCACTATCAAAAGCTCCTTCCCATCTGGTCACAGCACGCGTTACTCCGGCGTTACCGGTGGCCCGCGTGAGGAGCCACATTTTCGGCGCGTATATTCCCTGACGCGTCCATATACCGTGCGCACCACGAAATCTGCGAGTCGCAAATGTGCACTGCCGGCCAGTTCGTCTCGTCCGATTTCGTCCCGCCGCGGCTCCTGTGCCAGGACGGCGTTGGAGGGCTGACTGAGGGTGGCGCGGGACGCCGTCGAACGTTCTTCCTTTGGAACCGACGCGCAAATCCGCTTTCGACTCGCATCTTCCCCTTCGCACCCCATTTTTGGGGTGCGTCGGGGCACATCTGAGTCGTGTAGGAATATGCGCGTCGAGGGGGCTACGCCTGCGCAGCTGACGTACCGGACCCGACGCGTAAACCCGAAGCAGTAGCGGTCCGGCGATCCCGCGATCGCGCCCTGCTTCCGGCGCACGGCGCAGCGGGCTAGCCTGAGTCATGGCCAGCGGAGGGCCCAGCCAGGCAGTGCAGCTGCAGGCGGGGCTTCAGACTGAACTGCGCGCGCTGCCCGGGCTGCTGAAGGCCATGGGCATGCTGGCCATGACGCATGAGGAAGTGCACCAGGCCACCGAGCACCTCCTGGCCGAGAACCCCGTATTGGAGCGGGCGGACGGGCATCCCTGCCCGGGTGCGGCCGGCACGTCGCGTCCGGGTCCTGCTCCCGCTGCCGGGGACATAGCACCACATCGCGGTTCGACGACGGTGTGGAGCAAGGCGTGGACCCCTTCGGCACCCTGCAGTCCGCTGCGCGGCTGGAGGTCCGGGCGGATTGCCGGGACGCCTTGGACCTGGTGCTGGCGCACCTGACCCGGCGCGGAATTCTCGACGCCGGCCCTGCCGAGATTGCCGGCCTGCACGGACTGGAACCGGGCCAGGTCGGGAGGCGCTCCGGGCCATCCGCGCCGCGGGTCCACCCGGGATCGCGGCTGCCAGCGTCACCGAACTCCTGGCCGCACAGGCCGCCGCCCTGGCCGGCCAGGGGCAGGCGCCCCACTGGCTCCCCCGCCTGGTCCGTGAGCACCTGGGCGACCTGGCCGCGGGAAGCACCGCCGCCGTCGCACGCGCCATGGGGCTGACGGAAGCGCAGGTCCTGGCCGGGCTGGCACTGGTCCGGGAGCGGCTGCGGCCGTTCGCCGCTGCAGACACAGAGCCGGAGGCCGCAGCGGTTCCGCCGGCGGACGTCTTTCTGTATCGCCAGCCGGACGGCACGCTGGAGGTGGAGGTGCCGGCGAGCGCCTGGTTCGGCCTCACCGTGGTGGACCTGTCCGCGGGCCTGCCTGCGTCCGCCCAGGCGAAGCAATGGCTGGCGGAGCACGAACTCGCCGCCCAGCGGCACCTCTACCAGATCGACCGCCGCGCCAGCGCCCTGCTGCGCATCACCGAGTGCGCGGTGGCCCACCAGAAAGCCTTCCTGGACCACGGCGCCGGGCACCACCAGCCGCTGACGCGCACCGCCGTGGCGCAGGAAATCGGGCTGCATCCTTCCACCGTCAGCAGGGCAGTCAGCGGCAAACGGCTGCGCATGCCCACCGGCGCCGTCACGGACCTGTCCTGCCTCTTCGGCAAGGCCACGGCTGCGCGGGCCGCGCTGCAGGATTTGCTGACGACGGCGGCGCCCGGCTTGTCTTCCGACGAGCACCTGCGCGAGGCGCTGGCCGGAAACGGCTTCGCGGTTGCCCGGCGGACCGTGAACAAGTACCGCCGGTCGCTGCAGCCGGGCAACTGAACAGGTCGCCCGCACGGCCGGGAGCAGCGAACCGCAGTTCGCCGCCGCGAAATCTTATTCGGTTCCGGCTTCGCCGAACCCCCAGTTCCCGCTCCCGGACGCCCCGGAACACGTTGGCACGAATTGTGCAGTAGGAGGGTATGCGGTGTTCCGCGAGGGTGCCGCGCCAGGGCACCCGCAAGACTCCGGGAAGGACAAACTCATGCACGACATCGATAGGGCACTGTTCGAGGGGCAGGACGAGGGCACCTGGGCGAGGTGATGGATGAAGAGTCCGGCTACGCCTTCGAAGAGGAACAATCTCCGTTCCAGGGCGAGGACTCCTACGAGGCCGGCGGGCTCTGGGGCGAGGCTGACAGCCAGGAGACTGAAGAACTCGCCCTCGCCGCCGAGCTGCTGGCCGTCACCGACGAAGGCGAGCTGGACCAGTTCCTGGGGAGCCTGGCCAAGCGGGCGTTCTCCGCGGCAAAGGACTTCGCCGGATCAGCGGCCGGCAAAGCCGTGGGCAACATCCTGAAGTCCGCAGCCCGGAAGGCCCTGCCGCAGCTCGGCCAGGCTGTGGGCAACTGCCTTGTCCCGGGAGCGGGCGGCCAGGCCGGCCAGCAGGTGGGCAAATGGCTGGGCAGCAAGTTCGAGTCCGGACTCCAGCTTGAGGGCCTCTCGCCGGAGGACCGCGACCTGGAAACCGCCCGGGCATTCGTCCGGTTCGCCACCTCCACTGCCCAGCGGGCGGCCGCCATGCCCCGGAGCATTCCCGCTCCCTTGGCGGCACAGAAAGCAGCCACCGCCGCAGCCCGGCAGCATCTGCCCGGCCTTCTCGAAAACTCCGGTGCATCCGGCCCCGGGGGTGCCAACAGCGGCCGCTGGATCCGCCGGGGCCGCAACATCGTGATCCTCAACGCCCGCTAACCCGCGAAAAACCAAGCAAAGGACAGTGACATGAGCACCAACTACTACGAAACCGAGTCCCCTTCCCCTGGGCGCAGGAGGAAGAAGAAGGAGAGTTCAGCGGCTATGAAGGCGAGCAGGACAATGAGGAGAACCTCGAGTCCGAGCTCGCCATGGAGCTGCTGAGCATCAGCTCGGAGGAGGAACTGGACCAGTTCCTGGGCAAGCTCGCCCGGAGCGTGGTGCGGAACGCCTCAAAATTCGTCAAGTCACCGATCGGCAGGGCCCTTGGCGGGGCGCTGAAATCGGTGGCCAAGAAGGCGCTGCCGATCGTGGGAGGTGCCATCGGCTCCTTCGTGGCGCCCGGCGTCGGGACTGCCATCGGAAGCAAGCTCGGCTCACTGGCCGGCGGCCTGCTGGAGGTTGAAGAGGCCGAGTCCATGGACGAGGCGGAAGCCGAGGAAGAGGCCGCCCGGCGGTATATCCGGTTTGCCCGGGCGTCCTACCGCAACGCCGCCCGCACCCCCGTGTCCGTCCCGCCGGGAGCCGCGGCCCGCGCCGCGGCCACCGCAGCGGCCCGCCGGTACGCCCCCTCGCTGCTGCGCGCCCGCCAGGCATCACGCCGGCGCTACCGCGGCGGGACCCGGATCTACGGCGACCAGTACGCCGGCGCCGTCTGGGGTGCACCCGACGAGGGCTGGGACAGCCAGTCCGACGGCGGCAACGGTGGCGCGAACGGCCGCGCCGACGAGGGCCGGTGGATCCGCCGCGACGGCCGCGTCATCCTCCTGGGCGTGTGACCGGCCCGCGGGGAGGCGGAAGGAAGGCGAATCCGGTGGACACGAACACCATCAGTACCGGGCTCATCGAGAGCGAGGCCACCGGCCTGCTGGCCCGGCTGGACCAGATCAAGCCCTTCGTCATGCACGAAACCATGGTCCTCGCCGCCGCCCTGCCCCGGGACGCCCAGCTGCTGATTGAACGCTTCCTCCACACCGGCCGCAACGAACTCCGCGGGCAGCTCGCCCACTTCCTGGACTGGCTGGAGACTGACGGCCGGGAGTCCTCCCCCGCCGAGCAGCAGCGCCGGTTTGTCCTCATCCGGCTCCAGTTCAACGTGATCCTGGCCCAGTTCGACCTGTTCACCGAAGTGGTTACCCAGCGCAGTGAGCACGCCACGGGCGTCTGGCTGTCCGGGCTGGACATCGTGGCGCAGGATGCGTTGCGGCTTGAAACGGCCGACGACGGCGACACCCGCCTGGTGGTTTACCTCGCCAGGGGTGCCGGTGCTGCCATCCGGCGGGCGAAGACGCGCCTGCCCGGCGGTAAGCCGAACCCGGTGGGGATCATCCGGCTTCCGCGGGAGCGCATGATCGGCAGCGGAATCGCCTCCAGCCTGGTCCACGAGGTGGGCCACCAGGGGTCCGCCCAGCTCGACCTGGTGGCGTCCCTCCGGGCGGAGATCGAGCGGCGCACTGCCCGGGACCCGGACGGCGGGTGGGACGTCTGGTCCCAATGGATCAGCGAGATCGTGGCCGACATGTGGTCCGTGGCCACGGTTGGCATCACCTCCACCATCGGGCTCCTGGCCGTGGTCAGCCTCCCCCGGTATTTCGTGTTCCGGCCCGGCGGCACCGACCCGCATCCCATGCCCTACCTGCGGGTGCTGATCTCCGCCGCCATCGGCAACGCGCTTTACCCCCACCCGCAGTGGCGCGAGCTGGCGGCCGTGTGGCGGGCGATGTACCCGCTGGCCGGGCTGCCGGCAGGGCACGCCGCGTGGATCAGGAACTGCGAATCCCGGATCGGGGACCTCGTGGACCTGCTCCTGCACCACCGGGTTCCACTGGCCGGCGGCCGGGAACTCGGCACCATCTGGCCGGTACGGGAGCGGCAGCCGGAAAGGCTGCTGCGCCTCTACGAAACCTGGGGCGGCGACTTCGGGGTCATGGCCCGCCAGCGGCCGGCCCTGGTATTCGCAGTCCTGGGCCAGGCCAAGGCGGCCGGGCGCATCTCGCCGGCCGACGAAAGCTCCCGGCTGTCCTCCCTGCTTACAGCGTGGGCCGTCAGGGGCAGCCTGGACGTCCTCGACTCTCCCGCTCCCGCCGGGAGCCGCACGATGCACAACTTCACCCCAACAGCACTACCAAGGAGATAGCCATGGAATTCACCCGACGGCCGGTTACGCCGGTGTATGCCGGACAGGAAGTTGCCCTGCGTTTTGAACTGCGGGACTCGGAGCCGGCAGGACAATTCGAGTTTCAGATCATCAACACCCGTGGCGGGCAGCCCATCCCGATCGATGGCGGCAAGGGCGGCGTGGTCGCCCGGAACCTGAGCTCGGGTGAGGAGTTTGAGCGGATGGTCTCCATCCCGGAACCCGGCGAATACCAGGTCCAGTTCCGTGCAGTCCACCGGGTGGAAGCGGGCAAGAAGGCGGAGGCGGGCAAGGACAACTGGGAAGTCCTGGACACCTTCACGGCCAGGCGCAAGGAAGCCCCTCCGATTGTCCGGGTTGCCCTGGAACCCAACGCGCGGCCCGGCAGCGAGCATGCGCACCTGTGGAACTTCATCCAGAACGTCACCAGGAACCTCCGGTTCGAGCGCTTTGCCGGATTCGCCCGGCACCGGGCCGGCAGGTTGACGGAGTTCCCGGGCTACGGGTCGTTGAGCTACGAGCGGCTGCACGAGCTGGCAACGGAGTTCGTCACTGAATCGTCCCTGGGCAATTCGTTCAGTCCGCCGGACTGGGACCCGGAGAAGGGCCGGGACGCCGCCATCAACGGCTCCTACGTCAGCGAGGAACGGAAGACGCAGGCGGATCCGTTCCCGCCGGACTTCCCGCAGGGCCAGGACTATCCCTTGCGGCTGGTACCTTTCGCTGAGCTGATCTACGTCTACTGGCTTGAAGAGGGCATGCTGTTCCAGAGCCTGAACCGGGTCCTTGCCCGTTTCCAGAACCGGCGGGTTGTGACCGGCGGGGATCCGCTGTCCAGGCTGGCGGTCAGCCCGCTCCTGCCGTTGCGCGGGATCCTGTGGGGACTCGCGGAAGCCGAAAAGGACCGGCTCTCCCTGCGGCGCCGGGCTGCCGAGTACGAATACCAGTACGGCCTGCAGCTGATCGGCCGGGCCATACCTCCGGCGCAGATGCTGGTGGAGCGCAGGACCCAATTCCTCAGCGCCTTCCACAGCCTGCTCCACGACTGCCATCACTTCTACAAGGAGCACAACGACAAGACCGTGGATGCGGACGCGTTCCCGCTGCTCAGCAGCCTGCGGGAGCTTCACCTGGTGCTGGCCACCGGGGCGAACAACCAGTACGCCGACATGTCGGTGACGGCCCGGATCGAAACCATGGAGGTGCAGTGGATGCTGGCCCAGCCTGAAATGCGCGAGTTCCTGGGTGGACGCACCATGGTGCCCTATGACGAGGACTGGATGGACCGGGTGGATGCCATGAAGCAGCTCCAGGGCTGGTCCGACGCGAGCATCACGCATTTCTACGACCTCGCGGTCCATGGTGAACAGTTGCTGCTTTCCGTCCGCCACGGACGCTGGAATGAATCCGACATGGATGGCGATGACGCAGAGAACTGGGCCATCAAGTGGAAGCCGTCGATCCAGCGGTACGTCCACGCCTACCGGGCAGTGACCGGGGTTGATCTCAGCGAGCGTGTGGACACCACCATGCCCTCCACGTTGCTGCAGCGCCGGCTGGCCCGGAAGCTTGTCCGGTACTGAGCATGTGTGCAGCATCCGGCAGGCCGGACTTCACCTCCGCGCTGTTCCTGGGCCAGCACCATCCCAGTGCCGGGCTCCGCCCGTGGAACGAGTTCACCACGGGCGTCCCGGCGGTGCTGCGGGAACTCCCGGCGGCGAAAGAACTTGCCTCAACCGTAGCCAGGCGGCAGCAGGCAGAGGCAGGCCTGGTGGCCCGCTCAGCCCTGCACGGGATGATGGATGTCCTGCAGGCTCTCCCGCGTCCCGGGGACCTGCTTTTGGTGGACGGGGGCGCCTACCCCCTGACCCAATGGGCGTGCAACGCCGCCGCGGCCCGGGGCGTGCGGGTGGTGACGTTCCCGCATTTCCGTCCTCCCGCCGTCGTGCCTTCCACGAGGTCTTCGCCTTCCACCCGCACCTGGCTGGTGACGGACGGCTGGTGCCAGGGGTGCGGCCGGCCCGCGCCCCTCGGCCTGATGAGGGCGGCCGTTGAAGGGACGGGCGGGCAGGTGGTGGTGGATGATTCCCTGGCGTTCGGGGTACTGGGGCAACGGGATTCCGACGGCGGTTTCGGGGACGGGACGGGCACGGCACGATGGCAGGGGCTGACCCATGACGGCGTGGTGTGGCTCGGTTCGCTGGCCAAGGCGTACGGCACGCCGGTCACGGTGATCACCGGGGACCGGGGCGCCATCAGCAGGGTGGCCCGCCGGGGCGGGAACCGGCTGCACAGCAGCCCACCCTCGGCAGCGGATCTGGGCGCCGGCCTCAGCGCCCTCCGCAACGCCCGCATCCCTGGGCTGCGGGACCGGCTGTGGCGGCTGACGCGCTGGCTGCGGCAGGCCCTCCGCAACCTCGGTCTGATCCCGCACGGGCTGCCGTTTCCCGTTGTGGGAGTCCACGTTGACCCGCCGCTGCTGGCACGCGAGTGGAGGGCCGGCCTGGCGGCGCGCGGACTGCAGGTCCTGGTCCAGCTGCCGCGCTGCCGGCCGGGCGCACTGCTGTCAGCGGTGGTGCGGGCGGACCACTCGCAGGCGGACCTGGACCGGCTGGTGCGGGGACTTGCCCTGGTTGCCCGGGACAGGCGGGCGGCCTGATGATCGTGGATTCACATGTCCATGTGGGCACCGCCGGTGTTCCGCTGGGCCCCGCAGACCCGGAGACCTCCTTCGCTGTGTGGCGGAGCCGGGCCGCCGCCGTCGGAATTTCCCGCGCTGTCCTGATGGCGGCGCCGGTGGGTTCCTACGCGGCTGCCAACCGGGCCGTTGCACGGCTGGCACAGCGGGAACCGTCCAACTGGCTTTGGTACGTGTTCGTCAATGCCGTTGCGGACCGCGGCCATGTTGGTGCCGTGGTAGCTGCGGCCCATACGCAGGGGGCCTGCGGCATCAAAGTGCACTGGTCTGACGGAATGGCCACGGACGAAGTGGCACTGGCCGCGTCCCGTTTCGGGATGCCCGTGCTCTTCGACCCGCGGGGCGACGTCCAGGTTGTCGCCCGGCTGGCGGCCCCGGCACCCCGGGGTGCCCTGGATCGTGCCGCACCTGTCCTCCTTCGCGGACGACTGGCGTGCACAGCAGCGGCTCATTGATGTCCTGGTTCGCGAGCCCAACGTCTTCGCGGACACGTCAGGCGTGCGGTACTACGACCTGCTGGAAGAAGCCATTGCCCGCGCCGGTGCCCGGAAGGTGCTGTACGGCAGCGACGGGCCGTACCTGCATCCGGCGCCGGAGCTCGCCAAGATCCTCGCCCTGGCCTGGCGCCGAAGACCGGGACCTCGTCCTGGCCGGCAACGTGCTCCGGCTGACCGGCCCGGCGCGGAAGGCCGGCCGCCACGTCATCCCTTCCATCTCCAGGAGGAACACAGCATGGGTCTGACCGGATCACCCGTTACCGCGGCCGGGCTTGCCGAGATCAAGCCCCACAACGACGCCGCCATCAGGAAGGGCCTGTACCAGCTGCGCGCCTACCTGCTGCAGAGCAAGGCCGCACGCGTCGCGGGCACCAGGCCGGCGCGCCGCCGTCCACGGCAGCGAAGCGGCCGGCCTGGATCGCGGGCAGCGAGCCTGAACGGGCCTCCGTGTGGCTGGTGACATATTCGCCCTGGTCGCAGAAGGGCCCACCCACGCACGTGCGCGTGTTCGCCCACGAACTGAAAGCCGCAGAGCTGCTGAAGAAGGGTCCCCTGCCCGCGCTGGACCGTCTCCTGGTTTCGCGCCGCGAACTTCCCAAAATCGAACTGCCGAAGGTGATGCCCTTCCCCACCCATCGAAGCATGGCCTGTTCGGGCTGGCGGTGGAGCCGCTGGTGCGCGACAGATTCGCCGGCGCCTTCCAGCGGCCCCTGGCCGGGCGCCAGCGGGTCCGCAGGAAAGGGCCGGACGTCCTGTGGCGTGAGCTTGGGGACCTCTTCCGCGAACTTGCCGACGAAACAGGGGACGGCTATTGGCGCGAGGTAGCGGACGCGTTGCCCGGGGCCTAGCTGCCGCTGCCGGCCTTCCTGGCCTGCCGCTGCTGGATGGCACGGTCAGTGAGCCCGAGCATGGCGGCCGCTGCGTGCACGTTTCCCCCGCTGCGTTCAACTGCCACGTCCACCGCCACCTCCACCGCGCGGTCCTTGATCTCGCGCAGGCCCAGGCCCATGTCCACGGCCCAGGCCACCGCTGACCGGAGCGGGTCGGCCGCGCTGATCGCGGCGGCAGCCGTTGCAGCGGGCGTGACGACGGCGGGACGGTCTTCGCGGGGCAGGTCACCGGGGGTGATGGCCCCGGGGCCCACGTGGCGGGCCGCGATGCGGAAGGCCAGCTGCCTGAGGTCGCGGAGGTTCCCTGGATAGCTGCGGCGGAGCAGGACGTCCTGGACGGCAGGGTCCACGTCCGGATCCGTCCGCGTCGCGGTGGCTTCCCGGCAGAAACGGGCGAACAGGCACGGAATGTCCTCCAGCCGTTCCCGCAGCGGCGGCATGGTGACCACCGACGCTGCGATCCGGTGGTAGAGGTCCGTGCGGAAGTTCCCTCCGGCAACCTCCATGGCCAGGTTACGGTTGGTTGCACAGATCAGGCGGAACTTGCTCTGCAGCCACCGGTCGCCGCCAACCCGTTTGTAGGTTCCTTCCTGCACCACGCGCAGGAGCTCGGGTTGCAGGTCCAACGGCAGTTCGCCCACCTCGTCAAGGAACAGGGATCCCTGGTCGGCGCCGGAACAGGCGCCGGTCCGCACGCTTACGGCACCGGTGAAGGCACCGCGCTCGTGGCCGAACAGCTCGCTGCCCATCAGGGTGGGAACGATGGTGGTGCAGTCAAAGACCACCAGGTTGCCGTGCCGGCGGCTGACGGCGTGGGCAACCCGGGCAGCCAACTCCTTGCCCGTCCCCGTCTCGCCCTGGATCAGGATAGGGCCGCGCCCAAACCGTGCAGCCACCACCAGGTCCCGGAGCGCCGATTTCAGGGCGTGGCTTTGCCCTGCGAACTGCTCCCGGACCTCTACCGAGTCCAGAACCGCTTCAACCTCCTCCACACGTTGCAGCCACGCTGATACGGCTGCCACCTGGCCGAGCCATGCCACGCACTCCGCGGCGCCAGCCTCCAGCACGGGCCATGGCTTCAGCCTTCCGTCCGGGGGGCCGATCACCACCACCCGGCTGCAGCCGTATCCGGCAGCCGCTAGGGCAGCCCTCACGTCATGGGAATCGGATGCCGCAAAAATAATGCCGGCCGGACCGGTGCCGGTGGTCTCCGCCACCTCGAGGTTCACCATTCCGGCACGCAGCGCGGCAACGGCTTCCTGAACCCAGTCCTGCCGGCCAGTCAGGTCCATCACCCACGGCATAGCATCCCCCCCGCAAAGTCCGGCTGCGCGTTCCGTCCAACCCGAGGAAGCTGACCACGTGCGGCGTTACTGCCCCGTTACTCCCGACGGTGATGACAGCCGCGGGTGCAATCGGCAGAATATTTCCGGTTTGATGCAGTGCGTCTCCTCGCGGCCCAGTCCACGGTAGTTTCGGAAATATATTGCGAAGAATGAGATTCCGGGCCACACTTGGCAGAGGTGTGGGGTAAAACCAGCAGTATATTGCGGGAAAGGTGAACGGATGGGGGACGCTGCGGACATCGGGGCCAGCATCCGGCGTGCGCGCAAAGAAGCCGGCATCACCCAGGAGACCCTGGCGGACCTTATTGGCACCTCCGCGCGGACGGTGCACGCCATCGAGACAGGGAGGGGAAACCCGTCCCTGGCCACGGTTGCCGCGGCCGCCAATGCCGTGGGGCTTCACCTCAAGGCAGTCGATGCCTGACGATCTGCGCTACCTCAAGTTCGTCCGCAGCGCCGATGTGTACAAGGGCGGGCGCCTGGCCGGGCATTTGAACCGCACGGACCGGGGCAGCGTGGTGTTCTCCTACACACCTGGCTACCTGGAGGCCGGGGGCAAGCCTGTGGCCACCACACTCCCCCTCGCCTCCGGACCGGTGGAAGCTCCCAGCGGAGCACTTCCGGCGTTCTTCTCCGGGCTCCTGCCGAAGGCCACCGCCTGACCGCCCTCAAGGACGCCGTGAAGACGAGCTTCGGCGATGAACTCAGCCTGCTGCTGGCGGTCGGGGCCGACGTACCCGGTGATGTCCAGGTTGTCCCGGAGGGGGCGCCGGCGGCAGATCCTCCGGCCCTGGCGGACACCTCCCGTCCGGAGGACCTGGACTTTGCCGCCCTTGCCCACGCGGTGGATACCCACGGGCTGCCCGGGTCCAGGCGAAAGCCAGCGCCTCGATGCTGACCACCCCGCTCACGCTGGCCCACCACCGCTACCTGCTCAAACTCGATCCACCCCGGCACCCGAACCTGGTGGTGAACGAAGCCGCCCACCTGGCCGGGGCAAAGCGGCTCAAGATCCCCGTTGCCAGACACAGCGTGGTCACCGACCGGAACGGCCTTCCCGGACTGCTTGTTGAACGCTTCGACCGCGGCCAGGACAATGGCCTGGTCCGCCTTGCCCTGGAGGACGCAGCCCAGGTCCTGAACCTGCCGCCGGCGTCCAAGTACGCGGTCAGCTCCGAGGAAGTGGCGGTGGCGCTGGGCGGCCTGTGCAGGGCAAAGGCTGTAGCAGCCAGGAACCTGTACCTGCAGTTCGTCTTCGCCTGGCTGACGGGCAACGGTGACCTGCATGCCAAGAACGCCGCAATCCTCGAGGGCAGGAACGGGGGCTGGATGGTGGCTCCGATGTACGACATCCCCTGCACGCTGCTCTACGGTGACGACTCCATGGCCCTGCCCCTCGCCGGAAAGGTCAAGAACCTCAAGGCCCGGCATTGGCGGGACTTCGCCGCCGGCATCGGCCTGCCGGAAAGGGCAGCAGCAGCCGCCAACAAGGTGGCCCTGTCCGCAGCTTCGGCGATCGACCTGGAAGCCCTCCCGTTTACCGGCTCGCCCTTGCGCGGGACGCTGCGGGAACTGCGGTTCCGCCGGGGAGAGCTGGCCGGGAGCGCCTAAAGCCACGCCTCCCCTTTACCGGAAGTCGGCGGCGCTTTCCTTGGCAACCTCCAGCAGTGTCGTCTGGAACGCGACTTCAGCGGCCGCCCGCACCCTGTCATGGCGGTGCGCCAGAAGCACCCGCCGGGCCGGCGCGCTCGAGCCCAGGGACACGATGCTGACGCCGGGATGCTTGTTCACCACGGCCGTCCGCGGGGCAAGGGCTACGCCCAGTCCCACACTGACCATGGCCTGGGCCTCCTGGTAGTCGTTGGCGTGGAAGGAGATCCGGGGGACGAACCCCGCTGCCTGCGCACTTCGGTGCAGGACTTCGAGCACAGGGTGCTCCTCTTCCCGGACGATCCATTCCTCCTTGGCCAGGTCCGCCATGTCCACCTGCTTGCGGCGGGCCAGCCGGTGGTCCTTGCCGACGATCAGGGCGGTGGCGTCCTCGAAGACAGTCGTGAGCGCGAAGCTTTCCGGGTTGAGCCTGTTCCACTCGTAGTCCCACAGCAGGGACATCCCCACCTGGCCGTTCTCCAGCATCTCGATGAGCTCGTTGAAGCGGCTGCTCCGGACGTGCAGGTCGATGGCCGGGTACTGCGCCTTGAATCTGCTGATGACCAGCGGCAGGAACGAGCCTCCCAGGGTGGGGAAGGTTCCCATGGTGAGGCTGCCCCGGTTGAGGCCCGCGATCTCGGCGAGGTCCGCCTCCGCCGCCGCCATCTGCCGCAGGATCTTCCGGGTGTGCGCCGTCAGGACGTGGCCGGCGTCGGTGGGCACCATTCCCCGGGCCTGGCGCTGCAGGAGCGGCTGGCCCACTTCCGCCTCCAGCCGGCGCAGCTGCTGGGAAACTCCAGACGGAGAGTACACGTGCTTGTCTGCCGCTGCGGTGATGGACCCGAGCTCCACCACGTCCAGCAGCAGTTCAAGCCTTCTGATGTTCAGCATCCGGCGGTTCCTCCTTGAAGTATTCGTTACACCCCCGTGCTGATTCTATACAAAGTATTCATTCGGACCGCCGTTCTGCGGTGGTTTCGGCCCCCCACTTTCCCGCGCAGCGGAAAACGCCGCCGCTTTAGGCGCTCAACATCGCCTTTTGATTGAAGTAAAAGTGAATGCAGGTGTACTTTTTGGCGTTTGTAATTCATCTAGGACGGGCATCACACTGGGTTAGGCCAGCACGGCTGAAGGCCCAATCCGGGGCCGCGGGAAAGGTGAAAGCAAACATGTTCAAGATCCCAGCTACGTGGATGCGGGGAGGAACCAGCAAATGCTGGGTCTTCGAATGGGACAGCCTCCAGGTTCCGGGCAAGACCGTGGACGAGGTGCTCCTGCGCCTCTTCGGCAGCCCCGACAACCGCCAGATTGACGGTGTAGGAGGCGGCACGTCCACCACCAGCAAGGCCGTCATCCTGTCCCGGTCCGTCAGCGAGGACGCCGACGTCGACTACACCTTCGCACAGGTGGGCATCGACGAGCAGCGGGTTGACTGGGGGAGCAACTGCGGAAACTGCTCCGCCGTCGTCGCGCCGTATGCGATTGAACGCGGCTGGGTTGCCGCCGGTCCGGAAACCACCGCCGTGCGCACCCTGAACACCAACACGAACCAGCTCATCCTGCAGAAGGTGGATACCCCCGGCGGCGAACTGGGGCACTCCGGCACCCAGATGATTCCCGGCGTCCCTTTCCCCGGCATGCCGGTCGGCATGGGCTTCTTCGACCCCGCCGGACGGACCACCGGCCGGCTCTTTCCCACCGGAGATCCGATGGACAAGGTCACCTTCGACGGCCGACAGGTGCCCGCCACCTTCATTGACGCCGGCGCCCCCGTCGTCATCGTCGAGGCCGAAGCGGTCGGCCTGACCGGGCACGAAACCGCGGCCGAGATCGACACCCGCACGGAACTGCTGGTGCACCTGGACGACATGCGCCGGGACGCCGCAGTGCAGATGGGGCTCGCGGAAACCAGGGCAGACGCGGAGCGCGCCATCCCCAAGCTTGCCCTCGTCGCCAAGGCGGACGACGCCGATGAAGCCGACCTCGTGGTCCGGATGCTCTCCATGGGACGCCTCCACCCGGCCCTCGCGATCACCGGAAGCGTGGCCCTCACCATGGCCTCGCAGCATCCGGGAACCGTGGCGTCCAACCTCATCACCACGGACGTCTCAACCGGTGTCACCATGCGGACCCCAGCTGGCCTGGTCCAGACCTGGGCCGAGAACCGGGAAGGCACACCGGTTGTCGGCGCCCTCCGCAGTGCCCGCCGGCTGGCCGACGCTGAACTCTTGCTGCCGGACACCTGGTAAGCACCTCCACCCCCACACTCCGGCCGGCGCTCTGACAAACGGCCGCCCCCCAACGAAGGACACCTCAATGACGAGTCAAAAGACCTCCCTGGAACCTCCCGGGGACATGATGGACCCGGCAACCACCGAACTTCCCGAACCGCCGAAGCACTCCCGGCGTACTGTCCTCTCCTCGGTGGCCGCCCTCGCCGCCCTCGGCCTCGCCACCACTGTCCTGGGCGAAGGCCTGCTCAACCCGCCATCCAGTACCGAAGATGGTGACTTCAGCGGCGAAACCCTCGAGTTCCTCATCCCGCTGGCATCCGGCGGCGGAACGGACACCTGGGCCCGCTTCATCGGCACAGAGCTGACCAACTATGTCCAGGACGCCCCGGGTTCGCGCCCGTCAACGAACCCGGCGGCGAAGGTATCTCCGGCACCAACAAGTTCGCCCGTTCCGCCAAGGCCGACGGCACCGAGGTCCTGGTGGGGACCGCATCGACCGTGGTGCCCTGGGTCCTGGGACGCACTGCAGTGAAGTACTCCTTCGAAAACCTGCAGCCCGTCGTCGTCAACGGCACCGGCGGTGTCATCTACGCGCGCACCGAAGCAGGCGTCAACGGGGTCAAGGACCTCATCAACCGGGACAAGCCCCTCGAGTTCGGCGGAATCAGCGCAACAGGCCTGGACATCACCACGTTGGTGGCCTTCGACCTCCTCGAAGCCGACGTCACCTCCACCTTCGGTTTCGAAGGCCGCGGCCCGGTCAACCTGGCGCTGCAGCGCGGCGAAATCGACCTGGACTACCAGACCACGTCCGCCTACGCCTCCGCCGTCGAAGGCATTGCCAAGGAGGGCAAGGCCACCGTGCTGATGTCCTTCGGCCAGCTGGACGGGTCCGGCGAGGTGATCCGGGACCCCAACTTCCCGGACGTCCCCACGGTCCCCGAGGCCTACGAACAGCTGCACGGCACAAAGCCCTCAGGCGAAAAGTTCGAAGCCTACAAGACCCTCCTGGGCCTGACCTACACGTACCAGAAGGGCCTCTGGGTCCCGGAAAAGACACCCGAAAAAGCCGTGACGCTGCTCCGCGAATCAAGCGAAAAGCTCGGCGCCGACAAGGACTTCCAGGCCAAAGCGGCCAAGGTCCTCGGCGGATACCCCCTGGTGGCCGATGCCGACATGGCAGACCGCGTCAGGGCCGCATACATCGTCAGCAGCTCCGTCAGGTCCTATGTCAAGGACCTGCTCGAGAGCAAATACAACATCCACGTTGAATAAGGACCACCATGCTTGATTCCGCTATGGCAGCGCTGGCATCACTTGCTGATCCGTCCCTGCTGCTGATGCTCCTGATCGGCGTTGTCGCCGGCCTCGTCATGGGCCTCATCCCGGGACTGGGCGGCACCGGCGCCGTCGCGATCCTCCTGCCCATCACCTTCGGCATGGAACCGCCCAGGCGCTGGCGCTCCTGATCGGCGCCCTCGCCGTCGTCCATACCTCCGACACCGTCTCGGCCGTGCTGCTCGGCGCACCGGGCTCGGCCTCCGCCAGCGTCACCATGCTTGACGGCTACTCCATGGCGAGGAAGGGCCAGGCCGCCAGGGCACTGACACTGGCCTTCCTGTCCTCCATGGCAGGCGGCATCATCGGCGCCATCGGCCTGACCCTGGCCATTCCGCTGGCCCGGCCGCTCGTCCTGTCCTTCGCCAGCCCCGAACTGTTTATGCTGACGGTCCTGGGCGTCGCGCTCGCTGCCGTCCTGTCCCGCGGCAACATCATCAAAGGCATCTCCGCCGGCCTGCTCGGCCTGGTCCTCGGCATGGTGGGCACCTCGCCCACCACGGCGGAGGAGCGCTTTACCTTTGGCAGCCTGTTCCTCGGCGACGGACTCTCGCTCGTCGCCGTGGCCCTGGGCATCTTCGGCCTGGCTGAGATTGCCTCCCGCGCCAGCCAGCGGCGCGGGCAGAAGGAAAACATCACGCTCGGCGGCGGCTGGGGCCGGGGAATCAAGGAATGGCTGTCCCACTGGACCCAGGTCATCCGCGGCGCACTGATCGGCATCTGGGCCGGCGTCCTGCCCGGCGTCGGCGCCACTGCGGGAACATGGCTGGCCTACGGCCAGGCCGTGGCCACCGCCAAGGACAAGCGCAAGTTCGGCAAGGGCGACCCCCGCGGCATCGTCGGCCCGGAAAGCGCCAACAACTCCGTGGAAGCCGGCGACCTTATCCCCACCCTGCTGTTCGGCATCCCCGGCGGCGTCCCGTCGGCGATGCTCCTGGGCATGCTCCTCACCTACGGCATCCAGCCGGGCCCGTCCATCATCACCGAGCACCTGGACCTGATGTACCTCATCGTGTGGTCCTTCGCCATCGCCTCGATCCTCGGCGCCCTGTTCTGCTTCCTCAGCGTCAAGCAGCTCGCCAAGCTCACCAAGGTTCCCTTCGCCGTCCTCGCGGCAGGCCTCGTCGCCGTGATGCTGCTCGGTTCCTTCCAGGAGGGCGGCCAGCTCGGCGACCTGTGGGTGATGATCATCCTCGGCGTCTTCGGCTGGCTGCTGAAGTCCACCGGCTTCCCGCGGGCACCGTTCCTGATCGGCTTCGTCCTGGCCATCCCGCTGGAACGCTACTACTTCCTCACGGACAGCCTCTACAACGGCCTGGACTGGATGGCCCGTCCCGGCGTGCTCGTCTTCCTCGCCATCCTGGTGCTGCCCATGATCTGGGCCTTCATCAAGTTCATCCGCGCCCGCCGCAACACCAACCTCGACGACGGGCACCGCGACGAGCGCCCCGAAGACGACGAGAGCCCCCTGAAGAACTCGACCTGGTCCCTTGCAGCGGCGGGCATCTTCGCCGTCGCCTTCGCCGCCGCGCTGATCGCTTCCCAGTCGTTCTCGCCGGAAGCGCGCCTGGTGCCGCAGCTGGTGAGTATCGGCGGCCTGGTCTTCTCGGGCATCCTGCTCTTCACGGAGATCAGGACCAGGCTCCGCGCCAGGACCGCCGGAGCAGGATGGACGCTTGACGCAGGGTTCGCCATGAAGACCTTCCTGTGGATGACAGCCTTCCTCGCCCTCACCGCAGGGTTCGGCTACCTCGTCGCCGTCACAGTCTTCATCCCGGCGTTCCTGCTGATCGTCGCCAGGGCCCGCCTCAAGGTGGCCATCATCTACACGGTGGCGCTCTACGTGGTGCTGCTCGCGCTGCCGTCACTGCTCCCCATCGACCTGCCGCAGGGCTGGCTCAACACCCTCATCTAGCAGCCCTGACCAACTACCGGAAAGAAGCAAGACCATGACGGTTCTCGTTGCCTACGCCCCTGCCCCTGAAGGCCGGGAAGCCCTGACCCAGGGCATCGCCGAAGCGGTCCTTCGGAAAGCGGACCTCCTGATCGTCAACGTCGGCCGCGGCCACCATGACCTCGAACCGCAAGAGATGAAGGACATCGAAAGCCAGCTGCAGGCTGCCGGACGCGGACTGACGGTTGAATCATCTGTCCTCTCCGACCCCGGGGACGCCGTCATCCAGATTGCGCAGGACAGGGACGTGGACATGATCGTCGTCGGCCTGCGGCACCGCTCGATGGTGGGCAAGCTCATCCTGGGCAGCACGGTCCAGCGGATCCTGCTGGATGCCACCTGCCCGGTCCTCGCGGTCCGCGCGGACCGGCTCAACTAACAGTCCGGACCGTTCGACGGCGGTCCTCACCGGCAGCCGGCACCCACCGGCAGGCGTGTCCCCACCCCGCATTCCATCGCAACAGGAACCCCGAAGGACGGGCGCGGGAGAAGGGCACGCCGCTGAAGGAGGCAGGCGGACCCATGGTCCTCCTGCCTCCTTCCCCCACGTCCAAAACGTCAGCAATAAAAGGAATCACCTTGCCCACCACCCGACTCCAGCCAGGCACCGCCAGGCAACCCGCGACGCCGCAGCCGGTCCCCAACTGGTGCACCCTGTCCAGGAAGGACGAAGTGGAGATCCGGCAGAACGGCCGGACCATCGCCACCGGCCGCATCGACCTGCTCGCTTTCGACGGCAGCATGCTGTGGATCCACCGGGACCAGGGAAAGGGCCGGGCCCTCTTCCTGCACAGCGACGGCGTCACAGTATGCCGGCGTACACCCCAAGCCACGAGGAGTGACTCTTGACCAACACAGCGGAACGCACCATAGACACCGCACCCGCGACCAAGGACGAGGCCGAGGACGCGACCAAGGAGCAGGGCACCGGGCGGCGCCGCCGTATGCTACTGGTGGCAGTGGCCGGTGTCCTGATTTTGGGCCTGGCCGCGCTCGTGCTGGGCGGGAACCTCTTCGGCCCGGCCGCCGCCACCGAACCGGAGCCGACCTTGACCGCCACACAAATCATCCCGCTCGCCATCCTCGTGGTGATGTTCGTCGTCGCCACCAAGTGGCCCCTGAACATTGGCGTCATGGGGCTGGTGGCCTCGTTCGGCGTCGGGTACTTCCTGCTCGGCATGAACGACAAGGAAATCCTGGCGGAGTTCCCCGCGAGCATCGTCCTGACCATTATCGGCGTCACCTACTTCTTCAGCATGGCGCAGCGGAACGGAACCATCGACGTCGTCGTTCAGTCCTGCGTGCGCCTGGTCCGGGGCAAGACCATGGTGCTGCCCTGGGTGTTCTTCCTGCTCGCCGCGGCCCTGACGGCCCTCGGCACCTTCTCGCCGGCCGCCGTCGCGCTGCTCGCACCCGCGGCCATCGGCTTCGCCTACGAGTCCCGCATCCACCCCGTGGTGATGGGCGCGTTCATCATCAACGGCGCCCACGCCGGCGGTTTCTCCCCGCTGTCCGTGGCGGGCGTGCTGGTGCACAACATCGCCGAAGAGAACGGCTTCCCCATCTCGCAGGGAGCGCTCTTCGCCGCCAGCTTCGCCATCAACCTGATCCTGTCCGTGCTCACCATCGTCGCCTTTGCCCTGCTGGGCCGGCTCCGCGAGGGATCCGCCGGGCAGCACGCCGACCTGGACACCTCGGCGCCCATCCGGCCCCACGGCCAGCAGATCCTGACCCTCGTGCTGATCGCCGCCATGCTCGTCTGCACGCTGGGGTTCCACATGCCCATCGGCTTCGTGGCGCTCTCCGCCGGGCTGGTGCTGGCACTGATCAACATCAAGGAACACCAGACCTTCATCGGCGGGATTTCATGGTCCACGGTCCTGCTGGTGGCCGGCATGATCACCTACGTCTCGCTGCTGCAGCACGTCGGGGTCATCGACACGCTCGCCGAGATGGCACTGGCCCTGGGCGCACCGCTGCTGATCGCCCTGGTGCTCTGCTTCGTCATCGGCATCGGGTCCGCCTTTGCGTCCTCCACCGCCCTGCTGACCGCGTTCATCCCGATGGCCGGTCCGCTGCTAGCCACCAGTTCGCTCAGCGCGTCCGGGACGGTCGCGGCGCTGGCCGTCGCCGCCACGGTCGTGGACGTCTCGCCTTTCTCCACCGACGGGGCCCTGGTGGTAGCCAACGCCCGCGAAGACGACCGCCAGCGCGTCTACCGCCAGCTGATGATCTACGCCGGCGCCGTCGTGCTGGCCGGGCCTGTCCTAGCGTGGGCCCTGCTGGTGCCTACGGGCATCATGTAGGCCGGGCCGGGGAGCCCTGCTTTTCGGCCAGGTCGTCCGCCACGCGGCGCAGATCCTGGACCCAGCCGGTTGACCGGTTGGTTCCACTCACACCGGCCTCAAAATTGGCCAGCGCCTGCGCCATGAGGTCAAGCGCTTCGGACACGTTCATCTTGACCGCGGTATAGCCTTCGTCGGAGCGGGGGTCCGACGACGCGGAGAGCAGCAGCTCCGCGCCGGATTTGATGACCAGTGAGGCTTCGTATTCGTTCACGCTGATACCCCGCATCTTCGAAATGTTCGACGGTTTGGACAGGTGCTCCGCCAGCCCAACCATACCCCCGGGGCACGAATGGGCGAACCGAAAAACGAGTAGCCACCACTCGTGTATCCGCCATGCCTGCCGCGTACCGTCGGAAAAGGGTTGAGCCAGCAGCCCGTAAGTGGGTTGTGGGCTGTCAGGGAGCACATGTGGCATTGGAGCTGAGGAAACACAGGGTGCACCATCCCGCGGCGCCCGGCGACGGCGGCGGCGACGCCGCGAGGCCCCGCTGGCAGGCGGTGCCGTACCGGACGAGGCATACTACGCCGGCCGGAGTCCTGCTGGATCTGCGGGCAGAAAGCTCCACTGCATCCCTGGACCTGCTCCTCGTGGCGGCGTCATCAACCCTGCAGGAGATGGTGGCCTCCCCGTTCGACTGCGCCATGACCCTGCCGCGGCGACGTGGAACCCAGCAGGCGGTGGGATCCAACGCGAGCGCGCTGGGACTGGCCTGGGAGGAGCAGGAATACCGGGACGGTCCCGTGTCCCGGGCTCTTGCCGGAAGGGTGGCAATCATCGCCAACGGCTACCTCCCGCATCCCGACTGGCCTGACTACTGGCGCGTCCTGGAAAACGCCGGCTACCGCTCATTGCTCTCCGTACCGGTGCCGCTGGGGTCCGGACGATTCGCCGCGCTCACCCTGCTCTCCGCCCGGGACAACGTGTTCACGGCAGCAGTCACCGCCGCCGCCACGGCGTTCGGGAAGAGAGCAGGCAACAGCTATGCGGTCGCCGAGGAGTTCCGGGCCGCCCGCTCATCCGCCGCCCAGTTGACGTCGGCCCTGGAAAGCCGCCCCATCATCGACGCGGCCTGCGGCGTGATCATGGCGCAGAACAAGTGCTCCTACGAGGCCGCCTTCGAGATCCTGGCCAAGGCCTCAAGCCACAGGAACATCAAAGTCCGGCTGGTGGCGGAAGGCATCCTGCAGAACGTTTCCGGCACGCATAAGCGTTCATGACGCGCATGCTCCCTGCCGCGACCGGAATTCAAGCCGCGGCAGGGCATATGCGCAGCGGAAAAGGCCCCGGCAGTGCAGCTCAGCTCAAGAAACGCACAATAAATCCCGGAGCTGGAGATAACCCCTTCCCATCTGGCGTGCGGCTTTCTAGGGTGGCCATCACAAGCCCCTTCAGGAGGACCTGAGGGGCAGTGCATGCCGCAACCAGTACGCCAAGAGGAACAGCTGATGGACCGGGTAAGCCCAAGTATGCAGCCCGCAAGGAAGCAGCCAGCAGCGCGCGCCACGGACAGGCCAGCCGCGCCCTATCAAGCCCCAAACCGTAAGGCGATCAGCCGCGAACACCAGTTGCGGCAGCTCATCAACGACCTCGCGGACCTTGCAGCCAAACACCGCCCGCCACACCAGCAGAAGCCGGCCAGCGCGTAAGCGGGACATGCCTGCGCAAAAGGACCCGGAGCATGCTGGTCCCGGGCAGTTCGCGCCTTGGGGGCTAGGATGCCAGCATGGGACTGATCATCACACTGCTTATCATCTGGCTCGTTCTGTCCATCCTGGGCTTCATCATCGAGGGCCTGCTGTGGCTGGCCTTCATCGGCCTGGTGCTGTTCGCCGCCACCGTCGTTTGGGGCTGGGTGAAGCGCAGGGCCCGCACGTAAGGCCCGGTCCTGGCCGGCTGCGAAAACTGCAGCGGCCAGGGCTTCGGGCCTTTGTTATGGGCGCATCTGCCTTCCACCGGGTCAACCGCCGCGAAAACTCCAATGGGCGGCTACAGGGTGCTCAAGAATGCTCCGGTTTTACACGTCCCGGCGTTCGGCGCTGCCCCGGCCCAGCAGAAGCCCGGCCGCGAGCATGACCAGGCCCAGTACCGCATGCAGCCAGTTGTCCGCGGTGTTCACGGGGATGAAGTTGGCCGTGGACGCCTGGTCGATCAGAAGCCCGTAGAGCCAGAGCACCAGATAGACGGCGCCGCCACCGATCAGGAAATACCTGGACTGCGTTGCAGTCCTGCCCATGATCAGGCCGGCTGCACCGAACAGGAGGTGGACGATGTTGTGCAGGATCGACACCTGGAAGACGCCCAGGAGCATGGCCCCGGATTCATGGCCCGCGAAGGTCATTTCCGAGTAGCTCGTTGTGATCCCGGGGATGAACCCGAGGATACCAACGAGGGCAAAAACGGCCCCCGCCGTGAGGGCGGTGATCTCGATAGCCGTGCGATGGTGATGGGCACCTATGCCCGGATGTGCTGATGACGCAGACATGCTTAGCTCCCTCGAAATATTGCGTTTGAATTGGGCTTCAGGTCAGAAGCGGCCCCGCCGTTGCATCTGCGGCATAAGGGTGTAGTTCAAGCTTCAACCCGTAGAGATCCGGATCTCAGAGGCTTTAGTCCCCTCTTTCTGCTGCAACCACCGGAGGGGTCTTTTGTCCCTGTCGCCCCTGCCGGACACGGTATGTACTTGTCAGACACCGCGCGGTTCCTTCAGCCGCAACACCCCCGAGGGCCGCGTCCCGTACCCCGGTGCAAGGAGCAGGCATGAGGGAACAGCATCCGCCAACGCTGAGGTTCCTCGGCGCAACCGATACCGTCACGGGTTCCCGCTACCTGATCCATTCCCAGAACAGCCGGATCCTGGTGGACTGCGGGCTTTTCCAGGGCTACAAACGGCTCCGCGACCGCAACCGCATGCCGCTCCAGCTCAATCCCGGGAGCCTCGATGCAGTGGTCCTCACGCATGCCCACCTGGACCACACCGGTTACATCCCGGCCCTGGTGCGGGACGGCTTCCACGGCCCGGTCTACGCGACGGCCGGGACAACGGAACTGTGCAAACTGCTGCTTCCGGACAGCGGATACCTCCAGGAGGAGGAAGCCCGTTATGCAGACCACCGGGCATCCTCGATGCACCATCCCGCTGTGCCCCTCTACACCGCCGAAGACGCCGTCCGGTCGCTCAACAGCTTCAAAGCGCAGGACTTCGATGCACCGTTCAAGATTGCCGGTGGCATCGAAGTGACTTTCGTTCCGGCCGGCCACATCCTTGGCGCCGCCCAGGTGCGCCTGCGGCTGGGAAGCCGGACCATCCACTTCACCGGAGACCTCGGCCGCGCGCGTGACCCCCTCATGTATCCGCCCCGTGGTTTGGAACCGGCCAACGTCCTGGTAACCGAGTCCACTTACGGCAACCGGGTCCACCCGGCGGGAAACCCGGAAGCCGAGCTGGGTGAGATCATCACCCGGGTCGCCAAGCGGCAGGGCGTCATCATGATCGCAGCGTTTGCAGTGGGGCGGGCCGAGACGGTCCTGCTGCACCTGTCCCGCCTGCTGGCCAAAGGCGCCATCCCCTCCATCCCCGTGTACCTGAACAGCCCGATGGCCATCGACGCGTCCGACATGTACCAGCGCCACAGGGAGGAACACCGGCTCAAGCAGCATGAGTTCGAGGCCATGTACAAAGTAGCCAAGCCCGTCCGCAGCCCCGACGACTCCAAGCTCCTCAATCTCCGCGGCGGGCCCATGATCATCATCTCCGCCAGCGGGATGCTGACCGGAGGACGGATCCTGCACCACCTCGCCGCCTACGGACCCGACCGCCGCAACGCCATCATTCTCAGCGGATACCAGGCCGGCGGACCAGGGGCGCGTCCCTGGCCGCCGGGGAAAGGCACGTCCGCGTCTACGGCCAGGAGGTCAGGATCGAGGCAGAGGTCATCCAGATGGAAGGGCTCTCAGCCCACGCGGATTCCAACGAGCTGGTCCAATGGATGAAGTCCGCCCCCGAGGCCCCGGCCATGACTTACGTGACCCACGGGGAGCCGGACGCCTCCGATGCCCTCCGGCTGCGCCTCAAGCACGAACTCGGATGGCGTGCGCGCGTCCCGGAGCATCAGGAGACCATTTCCCTGGACAATCCGCGCTGACGGAGGAACCCCCCACGGCCCACCGTCCCAGGCCCCGGCCGGCCCCCCCAATCCGCACCGGCCGGGGCCTGGTGCCATACTGGTCGGCGGGTGTCAGGGCCGCCGCTGGTCGAAGCAGAACCCGCACACGCAGCGGTAGGTGAGCAGTCCGCCGTCGTCCGTCCCGTCCGGTACACCGGCGGAACCCGGGTGGCCCACTATCTGCATCTCCTCCCCGCAGTGCATGTGCGTGGCAAGCATCCGCCGCACCTGCGGGTCTTCCGGATGCCTTGCCTGGCCCGCCGTTTTTAGCTGTGCCATGACCGCTTCCTTTCAGCCCAGCGAAGCGAGGAGGTCGGCGCAGGCCTGCTCGCAGCGCCGGCACGCTTCGGCGCATACCTCGCAGTGCTTGTGCTTGGCGGCATGCTGTCCGCACTCCTCCGCACAGGCCTTGCAGGCAGTCCGGCAAGCCGCCAGCACAGCCCGGGTGATCTCGGGGGCGGTGCCGGTCTGCCGGCTCAGGATCTTTCCCGTGGCCACGCAGATATCCACGCAGTCAAGGTTGGTGCGGATGCACTTGGTCAGCTCGGCCACCATCTCCTCGCTGAGGCAGGCGTCCGCGCACGCAGTGCACGTCTGGGCGCACTCAAAGCACGCCTGGATACATTCGGTAAGTTTGGCTTTATCGACGTTTCCCGCACCTTGGGGGTGGACGTCCAGCATCGATTGAACATGAGTCATTGGTCTGTCTTTCCAGGTGTAGCCGGTAGTGATTTCGGTGCAACAGCGGCAGTGTTTATGTCCGACTGACCGAAAGCTGGATGACCGTAAGCGCCGGCAGATCCGGCTCGGACGGCACAGGGGAAAGAACCTCGCCGCCTTCTTCCCGCAGGAGCAGGGAGGGCCCATCCACAGCGCCCGTCCTCAACGGCGCCGGCTCGCCGCGCGGGGCCTGCCGGCGTTCACAGCAGTCCCGCTCCATGGACTCGGGGTCCAGCAGCGCGCTGGCATAGTGCGTCACGGGTACAACCGGAGAGTCCGACGACGGCGGGGCACCAGGGCCGGGAAAGGTTGCCTGCAGCGGCGGTACCTCAGTGGGCGGCGCGCCGGAATCAGCAGGCTGGGCGGGTCCCGCCAGCAAAGTGGCGGGCGCAGTCAGGAAAGGTCCATGCCCCACAAGGGCGTAGCGGGTGCCGTGCGTGTAGGAGGCCGCCCCCGCCACAAGGAGGACCAGGAGGATGCATACGAAAAGGCTCCGCGCCGATACAAGGCAGCGAAGGATCCCCTCCGGAGTGCAGTTGAGCGTGGCCATCGACCACTTCCTGGTGGACACCTTAAACGGCCTAGCTTCGTATCCGCGTGGGACAGGTCACACCTGCATTACTTTTCCACCCCGGCCCGGGCAGCGGCAGTTTGACACCCGGCTTGCTCCGGCAGGCGGCGCTGTCCGCCCCTTCCGGGAGCCCGGGCCGTTACAGGGGCATCAAGAATGCCGCAGGGCTATCACGAGTGCGTAACTTCGCTTTGTCAGGACCTGCCCGATGCCTAGCCTGAATAGTAAAGGCCTGCGTGGTAGGGCAGGCCCAAGAAGGCGAAGTGCAATGCCATTGTCCGATGAAGAGCGCCGGCGGCTCGAAGAGCTGGAAAACCTTCTCAGCGCCCAGGATCCCTCCCTGGCCCGGAACCTGCAGGAAGGGAAGCAGGACAACCAGGTCCCCCGCCGGATGGTCTTTGCCACCCTGGCCTTCTTAGCGGGCCTGGTGCTTGTCCTCGTGGGGGGTGGCAACGCAGGTTCTCGTCATCGGCGCCGCCGGCTTCCTGCTCGAATGCGCAGCAGCATACTGGTTCCTGGAAGCGCAGGCCGCCCAGCCCCGGAGCCCGATGTTCCCGTCCCGCTTCTTCAAGCCGAAGCACTGACTGACCAAACAAACGGTCTTTGACTTAGTACCCGGCCAGGTCCCGCTCCCGGATCAGGCGGCCGGCTGCCGCGGCCAGGGCGATCGCGATGGCGGCCATCAGCACGGCGCCGGCCGGATCGAACGCCTCGGCAGGCATCGCGGACGAATGCCGGAACGGGCTCAGGTCCTGCATCCACACCGGCAGCCCCAGCAGTTCCCCGAACTGCCCGAGCACCAGTCCCACGGCCAGGAATCCCCAGCCGACGGCGCTGCTCCACCGGGACGCGAGCGCGAACACCAGCACCGTCACCGCCGGAAAAACCAGCGCCGCAGGAACATGGGCCAGCGCCGCCGCAAAGACGGTGCCCGCGCCGCTGCCCCCGGCCTGGGAGACGGTGAGCACCGCTGCAGCCGCGGCTCCCGCGGCCGCCGCGACCGCCGTCGTCGTGATGACTGCGACGGCGAGCGCCCCGGCCAGCCAGCGCAGGCGCGACGCCGGCACGGCCAGGAGCATCTCGGCCCGCCCCTCGGCTTCTTCCGCCCTCAGCCGCAGGACCGCCTGGATTCCCGCGGCGGCCGCCAGCACACCGACGATGCCGAGCATGGCCGTGGTGAACAAGTCCACCATTGCTTCCTCGCCAGGAACAGGCGGCCCATCAGCTCCATCAGGGCAGGGTTCCCGGCCAACGCGTCCCGGACCACCGGTCCCAGCCCGCCGGCCACGGCGCCCATCACGGCGGCGGTGAAGCACCAGCTTGCCAGGCTTCCGCGCTGCAGCCGCCACGCAAGCCCGGGCAGCGACACCAGGCCACGGCGGGCACGCTCCGGGCCCGACTCGTTGGCAGCGACGTAGCTGGCGCCCAGGTCCCGCCCCCTGCGGAGCGCCACGGCAGCCCCGCCCAGGATCACGGCGGCGCCGGCCAGGACCAGCAGCGGCAGCGGATAGGCCTCGGTGAAGGGCCGGATGCGCTGGCCCCAGCCGATCGGCGAGAGGAGGGAGGGCCAGGCGGCGGTGACCTGCAGGGTTGACAGCTCGGCGGTTCCGAGGGCGTCGCCGGCGCCCCGGAGCAAATAGGCGGCACCCACCAGCGCCGCAGCCGTGCCGCTGGCGGTGCGGGCGGACGGCATCACCTGGGCCACGAGGGCCGCGGTGCCCACGAAGAACAGGCCCACGGCGCCCACCGCCGCCCCGGCCAGGAAGGAACCGTCGACCGGCAGGCCGGCCCCAATGAAACCGCCGGCCACGGCCAGGGCGAGGACCACGTTGGCGAAGGTGCCAAGCAGCAGGGTGGCCTGCAGCGGCGCGGACCGGGTTACGCCCGTGGAGCCGACGAGTTCGAAGCGGCCCTGGTCCTCATCCGCCCGCGTGTGCCGGACTACCAGGAACGCGCCCATCAGCCCGGCCAGCACCGCGGTGAAGGAAAACCCCTGGAAGAAGGTGACCGCGCCGAAGCTGATGCCGTCCGGGAGGCCGCGCAGGAACAGGAACGCCGGGCTGGCTGCTGCCACGGCAACCAGGGCGGCCCGCTCGGTATCCGCAGCGAACTGGGTGGTGATGGCCGTGGCGGCTGCGTACCCCAGCCCGGCGATGCCGAGTATCCACGCCGCAAGGACTGCGCGGTCGCGGCGTGCCTGGAGCAGTGCCAGGCGCAGGACGGCGCGCATCAGAGCACCTGGCCCTGCTGGGCCTGGGTCTGTTCGGCCGGGGTCTGTTCGGCTTGGGCCTGCTGGGCCTGAACCTGCTGGGCCTGGGTCTGCTGCCCGTCCGGCTGGTCGCTGTAGTGCCGCAGGAACAGCTCCTCGAGGGAGGGCGGCGCGGCAGTAATGCCGGTGACGCCCGCCGACGCGAGCGCGTCCAGCACGGCGCCGAGGTGGGTGGCATCGGCGTCGAACTCGATGGCGTCCCCGTCAACGCGGACGTTGTGGAAGCCCTGCAGGGCCGCCAGCACGTCCGGCTGCACGGTGGCGGTAATCCGGAAGCGGGTCCGGGTCAGGTGCCGGAGCTCGGCCAGGGTCCCCGACTCCACGGCAATTCCGGACCTGATGATGGTCACCCGGTCACACAGCTGTTCCACCTCGGCCAGGATGTGGCTGGACAGCAGCACGGTGGCCCCCTCCGCGGTGACCCGCCGGACGTGCCGGCGGAAGACGGCGTCCATCACCGGGTCCAGCCCCGAACTTGGCTCATCCAGCAGGTACAGCTTGGCGCGGCGGGAAAACGCGGCGATCAGCGCCGCCTTTTGCCTGTTCCCCTTGGAATAGGTGCGGGCCTTCCGCCGCGGATCGAAATCGAATTCCTCGATCAGCTGCCGGCGCAGGGTTTCGTCGGCACCGCCGCGGAGCCCTGCCAGCAGGTCGATCACCTCGCCGCCGGACAGGTTGGGCCAGAACGTCACGTCCCCGGGAACGTAGGCGACCTCCCGGTGTGCCCGGACCGGCTCGGCCCAGGGGTCAATGCCGAACACCCTGGCCGTTCCCGAAGTAGGCCGGATCAGCCCCAGGAGGATCCTCAGGGTGGTGGACTTTCCCGCGCCGTTCGGCCCAGGAAGCCGTGGACCTCGCCGGGCATGACGGTCAGGTCCAGGCCCGCCAGCGCGGCGGTCCTGCCGAAGTTCTTCACCAGGCGGGAAGTGTGGACAACGGGGGTTGATTCTGTGTGTATGGCCGGTCCGTTCCGTGGTCTTGTCACTCACGCACAGGCGGCTGCCATGCACGTGCCGCAGGCGGGGACGTCTGCGGGCCGACCAGGCTTCCCGGCTCTCCGGTCCACATCATACAAGCGGCGGATATGCCGCGGTAGAGGCTTTGGACCACGGGCATTGGCCCGGATACGACGGGTTCCGCCGCCCGGTGCTAACGTGACGCCTATGCATCTGAAGGCCTACCAGCGCGGTCCCACCCCACCGCGGCGGAGGCGGAAACCAAGCCTTGTCCTTGCCGGCTACAGCCGCTCCGTCGCAGCCTTCCAGAACCAGCAGTTCTCCACCCTCCAGAGGCTCGTGCGCCGCCTGCTGCCGCGGCACCCCGCCCAGCTGATCGTCCTGGGATTCGCGCTGGCCATCGGCGTTGGGACAGCGCTTCTGATGCTGCCCGTGGCACGGAACGGCGACGGCGGCGCCTCCCTCTTGGAGGCCCTGTTCACCGCCACCTCGGCCGTCTGCGTGACCGGGCTGATCACCGTGGACACGCCGGTGTTCTGGAGCGGCTTCGGGCAGGTGGTGATCCTGGTCCTGATCCAGGTGGGCGGCTTCGGCGTGATGTCCTTCGGCACGTTGCTGGGTGTCCTGACCGCCCGGCGGCTGGGCCTGCGCTCCAAAATGCTGGCGGCAGCCGAAACCAAGAGCACCGGTTTCGGTGACGTCCGCCGGGTCCTGCTGGGCGTCTTCATCATCACCATGCTCGTTGAAGTCACGCTGGCCCTGGTGCTGATGCTGCGGTTCCTGCTGGGCTACGGCTACTCCCCCGGCGAGGCACTGTGGCACGGGGTGTTCCACTCGATCTCCGCCTTCAACAACGCCGGGTTTGCCCTGTATTCGGACAACCTCATCGGGTTCGTCAGCGATCCCTGGGTGTGCCTGCCCATCGCCGCTGCCGTGATCATCGGCGGGCTTGGCTTTCCCGTCCTGTTCGAACTTCGCCGCGAGTTCCGCACGCCCAAGTTCTGGAGCATGCACACCAAGCTGGTGCTGCTGGGCAGCGCCACCCTCCTGGCCGGCGGCACCGTGTTCCTGACGGCCGCGGAGTGGACCAACCCCGCCACGCTGGGTGCGCTGCCTCCCGGCGAACGGGTCCTGGGCGGGTTCTTCCAGTCCACCATCACCCGCACCGCAGGTTTCAACAGCATCGACATCAGCCAGATGCACCCGGTGTCCTGGCTGGGCATGGACATCCTGATGTTCATCGGCGGCGGCCCCGCCGGCACGGCGGGCGGCCTGAAGATCACCACCTTCGCCGTCCTGTTCTTCATCATGGCCACCGAACTGCGCGGCGGCACGGCTGTGAACATCTTCGGCAAGCGCCTCTCCCGGGCCGTCCACCGCCAGGCCATCACGGTGGTCCTGCTGGCCATCGCCCTCATCACGGCGTCCACCATGTTCCTGATGCTCATCACCGACTTCGGCCAGGAACAGATCCTCTTCGAGGTGGTTTCCGCCTTCGCCACAGTGGGGCTCTCCACCGGCATCACGGCGGGAATGCCTCCGGCCGGCCAGGTGGTGCTGATCCTGCTCATGTTCATCGGCCGCCTGGGCCCCGTTACGCTCGGCACCGCCCTGGCTCTCCGCAGCCGCCCCATCATGTACGAATACCCGAAGGAAAGGCCCCTCATTGGCTAAGGACATGTTTTCCCGGCGAGCCGGACGCGCCGCACAGGCCGACTCCGTGGCAGTGATCGGGCTGGGCCGGTTCGGCGGGTCGCTGGCCCTGGAACTGGAGGCACAGGGCACGGAGGTGCTGGGCATCGACAGCAACGAGGAGATCGTCCAGTCCTACAACGGCCTCCTCACGCACGTGGTCCGCGCCGACTCCACTAAGGAGGCCGTGCTCCGCCAGCTGTCCGTGCACGAATTCGACCGGGTGGTGGTGGGCATCGGCACCGACCTTGAGGCCAGCATCCTGACCACCTCCCGGCTGCTCACGTTCAAGCGTCCGCAGATCTGGGCCAAGGCCATCAGCGAACCGCACGCCGAAATCCTGGCCCAGCTCGGCGTCGAGAACGTGATCCGGCCCGAGCACGACATGGGTAAGCGGGTGGCGCACCTGGTCCGCGGCTCCATCCTGGACTACGTGGAGTTCGAGGACGACTTTGTGATGATCCGCACCCAGCCGCCGCTGGTGGCCCGGGACCGGCCGCTGGGCGTCCTGGGACTGCGCGACCAGTACGGGATCACCATCGTGGCCGTGAAGAGGCCCGCCGGGGCCTGGACGCACACCACTGCGCAGACGGTCCTGTACGACGACGACCAGATCATCGTGCAGGGTCCCAAGAACCTGGCGGAGGGGTTCAGCCAGCACACCTAGGCACCTCCTCTAAGCTGGCAGCATGCGTGACCTTGCCGCCCTGGTGCCCACCCTCGTGGCCCTCGCCATCCTGGTGGCACTCACGGTGGGCATCCTGTGGGCCTCGCGGACGCCGTCGTACGCTGCTCCCGCCGCCGCCATCCTCCGCGGGGCGGCCCAGCTGGCGCTCATCAGCCTGGTCCTGGGCGGCATCATCACCGATCCGCTGTGGGTTGCGGCGGCTCTCCTGGTCATGTTCACCGTGGCCGCGGCGACTGCCACCCGCAGGCTGGGATGGTCGTGGCAGCGGTTCGCCGTGGTGTCCGCCACGATGGCGGCCGGCGTCCTGGTGACCCTCGGCGTGGTGTTCGGCACCGGCGCCATCGAGTTCGCGCCGCGCTACGTCCTGGCCGTTGGCGGCATCGTGATCGGCAACTGCATGACCATCGCCGTCCTAGCGGGCCGCCGGTTCTATGAGGCCGTGCGGGAGCAGTGGGACGAGGTGGAGGGCTGGCTGGCACTCGGCGCAACGCCCGGCCGGGCCACCCTCAGGCAGGCCCGCGAGTCCGTGCACGCGGCACTGATCCCCTCCACGGACCAGACCAAGACCACCGGCCTGGTAACCCTGCCCGGTGCCTTCGTCGGTGCCATCTTCGGCGGCGCCTCGCCCCTTGAAGCCGGCCGGTTCCAGGTGGTGGTGCTGGCGTCCATCCTGGCAGCCGGGTCGCTGACCGCCGTCGCACTGATGCGCTCCCTCCGCGCCGTGAAGGTCCGCCCCGGGGCGCTCACCTAAGTCCTCCCCCGGCCGGTGTTGCGTGGGGGCTGTTGCGGCGGCGGTATTCAGCGTTACTATGTACCAGTAGTTAGTAACACTGAGTAGCCGAAGGTGGCCGATAAAAATGGGCAAGCAGATGACCGAGATGCTGAAGGGCACCCTGGAGGGCATCGTGCTGGCCATCCTGGCCGCGCAACCGGCCTATGGCTACGAAATCACGGCGCGGCTGCGCGAGCAGGGCTTCTCCGACATCGCCGAAGGCACCGTGTACGCGCTGCTGATCAGGATCGAGCAGCGCCGCCTGGTCGATGTGGAAAAGGTCCCGTCCGAGAAGGGCCCGCCGCGCAAGGTCTACTCACTGAACACGCAGGGCAAGCAGGAACTCGAAGAGTTCTGGAGGACATGGAGCTTCCTCGCGGAACGTATTGAACAGCTCCACCACGGAGGAAACTGACATGGCCGCCAAGTGGATTGAAGCACTCACCGGACCGCTCGAGCAGAAGAAGCAGTACAAGCAGGCCAAGGCCCGCATGGATGCGCTGCCCGAGCCCTACCTCACAGCGGCGAACGCCTACAACCGCTACCTCATGTACTACGGCGGCGTCACCGAGGGCGACACGATCGTCCAGATGTTCTCCGACCTCGCCGACCTCTGGGAGCGCGCCGCCGCGGACGGCACGCCCGTTGGCGACATCGTGGGAGACGATCCCGTGGAATTCGCCGAATCGTTCGCCCAGGCCTACGGCGGCAAGCGCTGGATCGACAAGGAACGCACCCGCCTCATCGAGGCAGTTGAGGACGCGAAGAGGAAGGAAGCCAGGCCATGACCGCCGCGCGGGCCCTGGACCCGCCATCCGGGTGCAGGGCATCGAGAAGTCGTTCAAGGACCTGCAGGTGCTGCGCGGCGTTGGTTTCGAGGTGAAAGCCGGGAGCATCTTCGCGCTCCTCGGCTCCAACGGCGCCGGAAAGACCACGCTGGTGCGGATCCTTTCCACGCTGCTCAGGCCCGACGCCGGCACCGCCTCGGTCAACGGGTTCGACGTCGGCACGGAGCCGGCCGGGGTGCGCGGCTCCATCAGCCTGACCGGCCAGTTCGCCGCGGTGGACGAGGTGCTCACCGGGCGGGAGAACCTGGTGCTGGTGGCCAGGCTGCGGCACGTGAAAGACCCCGGCGCGGTGGCTGACAGCCTGCTGGCCCGCTTCGACCTTGCGGAGGCCGGGAACCGCAGGGCGGCCACGTACTCCGGCGGCATGCGGCGCCGGCTGGACATTGCCATGAGCCTGATCGGCGACCCGCCGGTCATCTTCCTCGACGAACCCACCACCGGGCTGGACCCGCAGGCGCGGATCGAGGTGTGGCAGACCATCCGGCAGCTCGCCGACGGGGGCACCACCGTGCTCCTCACCACCCAGTACCTGGACGAGGCGGAACAGCTGGCGGACCGGATCGCCATCCTGCACCAGGGCACCATCATCCAGAACGGCACCCTGGCCGAGCTCAAGCAGCTCCTCCCGCCCGCGAAGGTGGAGTACGTGGAGAAGCAGCCCTCCCTTGAGGACGTCTTCCTCGCCCTCGTCGGTGACACGCGAAAGGAACCACGATGACCATCCACGTCCTTGCCGACACCGGCGTCCTGACCGGCCGCTCCCTGCGCCACATCCTGCGCAGCCCGGACACGATCATCACGACGGCGGTCACCCCCATCGCGCTGATGCTGCTGTTCGTGTACGTGTTTGGCGGCGCGATCAGCACCGGTTCCCCGGACGCGTACGTCAACTACATGCTTCCGGGCATCCTGCTCATCACCATCGCCTCGGGGGTGGCGTACACCGCGTACCGGCTCTTCCTGGACCTGCAGGGCGGGATCTTCGAACGGTTCCAGTCCATGCCGATCGCGCGCTCCAGTGTCCTGTGGGCGCACGTGCTGACCTCGCTGGCGGCCAACCTGGCCTCCGTGGCTGTCGTCGTCGCCGTCGCCCTGGCCATGGGGTTCCGCACCGGAGCCTCCCCCGCCGCCTGGCTCGCCGTCGCCGGGATCCTGGTGCTGTTCACCCTGGCGCTGACCTGGATCGCGGTGCTGGCCGGACTCTCGGCCAAGACCGTGGACGGCGCCAGCGCCTTCAGCTACCCGCTGATCTTCCTGCCGTTCATCAGCTCCGCATTCGTGCCCACGGACTCGATGCCCGGCCCGGTGGCCTGGTTCGCCGAGAACCAGCCGGTCACGTCCATCGTGGACACCATCAGGGCCCTGTTCGCCCAGGAGCCTGTGGGCACCGGGATCTGGATAGCCATGGCCTGGCTCGCCGGCATCCTGGTGGCCGGCTATGCCTTCGCAATCGCCGCCTACCGGCGCAAGGCCGCCTGATACGGGGGCGCCCGCGGTGCCCCCTGGGCTGGCCCCCGCCGGCACAGGACTTCGGACTCTATCTTCCGGCCGGACGGGGCCAAGAATCAGGGTAGGGATGGAGAAGAAAGGCACCGGCCATGATGTGGGGCTACGGACAAGGCATGGGGTGGATGTGGCTGTGGAGCCTCCTTCTGCTCATCGGAATCGCGCTCCTTGTGTGGCTGGTGGTGCTGGTCTCCACCGGAGGAGTCCGCAGCCGCCACGGACAGCCCGGGCAGGACGGCCGGTACTTCCCCGCCGGGCGGGACACTGCACGCCAGATCCTGGATGAGCGCTTCGCCAGGGGTGAACTGACCGCGGACGAGTACCGCGAACGGCTCAGGATACTCAACGAAGGCCGCTAATGCGTCCCCTCAGCCGCCGGCAGGCGCTGTTCCTGGGCGGGCTGGGCGTTGCGGGCACTGCCGCCGGCGGCGTTGGGCTGGCCTGGACTTTGGCCGGCAGGGATGCGCCGGTTCCGGGAAGCAGCCCGGTCCAGCAGAACCAGGAGTCCAGCTCGGCCGGGCAGCTGCAGGTGGAGCTGGAAGCCGCTCCCGCGCTGGTGCAGCTGGCCGGCCGGCAGGTTTCAGCACTGGCCTACAACGGAAGCGTCCCCGGGCCCACACTGCGCGTACGGGCAGCAGACACGTTGAAAATCAGGCTCGTCAACAACCTGGACCAGGTCACCAACCTGCACCTGCACGGCCTCCACGTCTCCCCCGAAGGCAACGCGGACAACGTCTTCGTCCCGGTGGAACCCGGCAGCGCCTTCGACTACGAATACCGGCTCCCCGCGGACCATCCGCCGGGCGTGTACTGGTACCACCCACACCACCACGGCACCGTGGCGGACCAGCTCTTCGCCGGCCTCTGCGGGGCAATCATTGTCGAGGACCCCGTACCCGTCGAAGCAAGCGCTGAACGCATCCTGGTGGTAACGGACACCGCCGTGGATTCCGCCGGCACCATCAGCGCGGTGTCGCCCATGGAACGGATGATGGGCCGCGAGGGCGGACTGGTCCTGGTCAACGGCCAAAGCAATCCGCAATTCACGGCCCGTCCCGGACAACGGGAAAGGTGGCGGATCGTCAACGCCTGCGTGGCCCGCTATCTCCGGCTGCGGCTGGACGGGCAGCAGTTGCAACTCCTGGGCATCGACTTTGGCGGGCCGCAGGATCCGGAGGCAGTGGAAGAGCTGCTGCTGGCACCCGGAAACCGGGCCGACCTCCTGGTGACCGCACAGCCCGGCAACGCCGTCCTGCGCGCCTACCGGTACAACCGGGGCAGCATGCCCGGCATGATGGGTCCCGGATTCGGCCAGCGCGCTCCGCAGGAGGTGCCGGACAGCATCGCCCTGGCCACGCTCCAGGTGTCCGGGGAGCCAGCTGCCCCGCCAGCTGCCGCCGTCGCACCGCAGGGGCTCGGTGACCTGCGGCAATCCGTGGTGGCCGCCCACCGCCAGCTCACCATGGCCATGGGCATGGGAATGGGCATGGGCGGCGGCATGGGGGGTTTCACCATCAACGGCAGGGAGTTTGATGCAGCCAGGACAGACACGGTGGTCACTGCCGGGAGCGTGGAGGAATGGACCATCGTCAACGCAAGCCCCATGGACCACCCCTTCCACCTGCACGTCTGGCCCATGCAGGTCATTGAGGAGGGCGGGCGCGACCCCGGAACACCCCGCTGGCGGGACGTGGTGAACGTTCCGGCCAACGGGCGCGTGAAGGTCAGGGTGGCTTTCGAGGATTTCCGCGGCCGCTCCGTGTATCACTGCCACATCCTTGACCACGAGGACCTCGGCATGATGGGCGTGATCGACGTACGCTAGGGCCTGCGAGGGGGTCCAGCCGGCATGAAAGCAATTGTCGTTGGGGCTGGCATAGCCGGCCTGGTCACAGCCCGGCAGCTGGGGCTAGCCGGCTGGGACGTGGCGCTGCTGGAAAAATCGGATGGTCCGCGTCCCGACGGCTACATGATGGATTTCTTCGGCCCGGGCGTGGACGCGGCGGAGCGGATCGGCCTCTACCCGCGGCTCGCTGCGGCGGCGTACCGCCCTGACGCGGTGGAGTATGTGGACACGAGGGGACGCCGCACCTGCAGCCTGGACTACGGGCAGTTTTCCCGCCTGGCCGGCGGCAACGTCCTGAGCCTCCTTCGCCCGGACATGGAGCGGGCAGCACTGGCTGCCCTGGCGGACGTCCCCGCCGGAAGGGTGCGGATCCGTTACCGGGCGAGGCTGGCCGGGGCATGGAATGACGACGACGGCGGCGTCCGTGCCGCCGTCGTCGGCCCCACCGGCGAGGTGCTCACCGGGGACGTACTGGTGGGTGCCGACGGCATCCATTCCGAAGTCCGCGCCCGTATCTTCGGCCCCGAACGTAACTACCTGCGCCCCCTGGGCATGCGCGCGGCGGCGTTCATTGCCGAGGACCCGAAGCTGGCCAGCCGGTTCCGGAACCGGTTCGTCCTGACGGACAGCATCGGCCGGATGGCCGGGATCTACAGCCTCCGGACCGGCGAGGTGGCTGCCTTCATGGTCTACCGGGACGCCGGGGAACGGGCTCCGGCCCGGGCTCCCCGGATGCACGCGATCGGCTCTGCGAGGAATTCGCCGGCCTTGGCGTCACTGTGGACCGCCTGCTCGAGCTCTGCCCTGAATATCCCTACGACGACGTGGTTGCACAGACCATCATGCCGGTGTGGCACAGGGGCGCCACGGTCCTGGTCGGTGACGCCGGCGGGGCGGTCTCGCTCCTCGCCGGGCAGGGCGGTTCACTCGCTATTGCCGGCGGTGCATTGCTCGGGGACCTGCTCGGCCCCGCCTCCTCGCCGGATGGTGTCAGCGCAGCCCTCGGCGTGTTTGAAGAGCGGTGGCGGCCGCAGGTGGAGGCGGCCCAAAAGGCGGGGCGCCGTGCGGCGCGGTCGTTCCTCCCGGCGAACCGGGTCCAGCGCCTGGCCCGCCGGTGGGTCATCCGCGCAACCCATCTGCCCGGCGTCGACCGGCTCGTGGCCCGGCAAATCCTGGGCCAGACCGTGAAGTGACTGCGGGCCTTGGCCGGGACAGGAGCCGCTAGAACCCGGTGGGCTCGGTTTCCAGTTCCGGCTCGCTGGGCCGGTGTTCGTGGTGGAGCGGGCGCAGCGCGGTTGTCTTTGGGAACCAGATCAGCGCGTCGTACCTCTGTCCCATGACGGTGGGCACGTAGTTTCCCCGCTCCCGTTGCGGGTTGTACACCACCCCGATGGCCCGGTGCCCCCGCCAGTTGGACAGCCAGGGCCCGGACCGGTGCGAACCGAAGACCAGCGTTGCCGGCCCTCCCAGCGCTTGGTTGAGCAGCTCCTCGTGGCTTCCGTGCACCGCTTCCGGGACGTCCATGGCCTGCTCCGGTGACCCCCATTCGCGAGCGGCTGTGACGGTCCCCGTGAACGAGGAGAAGCCGACCAGGACAGAAGAACCCGGATGCCGCTCACGCACCAGCTGGCCGACGTTGAGCATGCCGTCGTCGGCCATGTCGGTGGCTCGGGCATCGCCAACATGGGTGTTGTGCGCCCAGACCAACCCCTTGGAATCAGGGCCGTGGTGGCGGGCGAGCCGGTCGATGGTGTCGCTCATGTGGTAGTCGCGGATGTTCCAGGACTGGCGGTCGCCGCGGACCATGGTCCGGTAGTAGCGTTCGGCGTTGGCGGCCACGACGGCGTTCTGTACGGCGTCGAATGCAGAGGGATCTTCATGCAACCGCCCCAGGGTCCGCCGGTGCACCTCAGCGAGGAGCGCCACCACGTCCGCCTCGCAGGACTGCGGCACCAGGCGGTTGCTCCAGGCGTACCGCTGCGGGTCCTCGCGGAAGGGCATGAAGCATTGCCAGGCCCGCAGTGCCGCGGGCAGCGAGTCGGCGGCGTTCGCGTCCAGCCAGTTGAAGATTTCGCGGAGGGAATCCCACAGGGAGTAGACATCGAGCCCGTAGAAGCCCGTGCGCCGGTGCCCGGGCAGGTTGAGGTTCCATTCGCGGAGCCAGGTGAGGAAGCCAGCCACCTCGTGGTTGGCCCACATCCACGTGGGCCAGCGCTCGAAGCCTGCCAGCAACTGGCGGGCGTCGAGCTCCTGGTCCGCTTCCCCGCGGACCCAGCGGTTGATGCGCCAGCAGTCCGGCCAGTCGCCCTCCACCCCGATCCAGGTGAACCCGTGTTCCTCGATGAGCCTGCGGCTGAGCAGGGCCCGCCAGCGGTAGTACTCGCGGGTGCCGTGGGACGCTTCGCCGAGGCACACGAACCGGGCGGACGCGGACAGGCTGACCAGCCCGTCCAAATCGCCGATGCCAGTCAACGGCCGCGCCAGGGCTTGGATTTCCGCCAGCTCCGGTCCCCTGCCCGAATCCTCGTGGACGGCGTTCATCGCTGCACCTCCCGCGCAACATTCGTTTCCCGTGACGGGAGCAGGTACTGGCTGAACCATCCGGCAGCCAGCTCGGCCGCCTTGGCCAGTGTTCCGGGCTCCTCGAAAAGATGCGTCGCCCCCGGAACGATCTCCAGCCGGGTGGTGGCCCGCATCAGGGACTGGGCCTCGCGGTTGAGGGCAAGCACCTGGGGATCGGCTCCGCCGACAATCAGCAGGGTGGGGGCCCGCACGGCGGCGAGCCGTGCGCCGGCAAGGTCGGGACGCCCGCCCCTGGACACCACTGCCGCTATGTTGGCGTCCAGTTCGGCGGCTGCCCAGAGCGCCGCGCCGGCTCCCGTGCTCGCCCCGAAGTAGCCGATCCGGCCGCGCCAGCCGTCCTGCCGTGATTCCACCCAGCGGGTGGCGGACCCCAGCCGGCGTGCCAGCAGGGCAATATCGAACACATTGCTCCGGTCCACTTCCTCGGCCGGGGTGAGCAGGTCAATCAGCAGCGTGCCCAGCCCGGCATCATGGAGGACTGACGCCACGAACCGGTTGCGCGGACTGTGCCGGCTGCTTCCGCTGCCATGGGCGAAAATGACCATGCCTTCACACCCGGGAGGCCGGTACAGGTTGCCGGGCAGCCGCACTGCTCCGGCCGGGATCTCCACCTCTTCCTCCGCTCCTTCACCCTGCAGAATGCCCTCCTCGGCGGCGGTTTCGCGGATCAGCCGCAGGCGGCGTTCGGCGTCGTTGAGCAGCCGGACCACTTCGTCGTCCTCCGTGGCCGAGAAATCGTAGTAGTAGTAGCCCACCGCCTGGAAGTTCCGCGGCGTGGCCAGGCAGACGACGTCGTCCGCCTCCTTCAGCGACGGGATGGCACGCGCCGGGGCCACGGGGACGGCCAGGACCACCCGGGCCGCCCCGAGCTGCCGGGCAATGTGGCACGCAACCCGGGCGGTGGAGCCGGTGGCGATGCCGTCGTCCACCACCACGGCGGTGCGGCCGCGCAGGTCCGTGGGCGGGCGCCCCTGCCGGTAGCGGGCCGTGCGGTCCTCCAGCACCTGGCGTTCATTCTTTTCGACGGCGGCCAGGTCCTCTTCCGTGACGCGGGCCAGGGAGCGGACACGTTCATCCAGGACCCGGGCACCGCCCTCGCCGATGGCACCCATGGCCACTTCCGGCTGGAACGGAACGCCCAGTTTCCGGACCATAATCACATCCAGCGGGGCGTCGAGGGCTTTGGCCACCTCGAACGCCACCGGAACTCCGCCGCGGGGCAGGCCCAGCACCACCACGTCCCGGCCCCGCAGGCCGGCCAGCCGCTGCCCAAGCCGCCGGCCGGCGTCGGCCCTGTCCAGGAACTCGAACATCGCATGGTCCTCTCAGGGGGTCTCTTCCCCGTGCACGGGAGCCGCCTCCGGAGTCCACCACATGCGGAGGACAAAGTGGGCGTCGGCAGTGCTTTTGGCAATCATCGCCCCGGCGTCCCCGGCAAGTTTCACGCCGAATTCGATCTCCACCTGCTCAGGGGTGAGTTCCGCCATGGCCTCCAGCGCGGCATGGGCGGCAGGGCGGACACTGGCGAGCGCATCTTCCAGGCGCCGGCCCACATCCAGGATTCCCTGTTCGTTGCGGGCCGGGTGGTCCACGCCGTAGCTGTTGTCGTCAGCCTCGACGAGGATGGTCCCGGACCCGACTTCATACCGCAGCACTTCAGTCATGGCGGATCACCTTCCTGCTAGTGCGACATGCGCATGTTGTGATGGACCTCAATGCTGGGCCGGATGGCAACCGCAGTGACCACCAGGGCCACAGCCCCTGCGATCCATGACGTCCAGGCTGCCCCCGTTGCGGAGGTGTAGGACCCCAGCCACGGCGAGAGGACCAGGACGGCGGCCAGGACGGCCTGCACGTACTCCATTGCCGGGGTTCCGGGCATGGCCAGGTTGATGATGCCGCTGACCGCCAGGAGCGCGCCAAGCACGAGCATCAGGGTGGTGGACATGCCTTCCTGCCGTGTGAACAGGACCGCGGCGGCGGTGAAGAGTCCGGCGGCGACGGCCACGTAGTCCTGCCACCGATACCACTTTTTCACTGATTTTCCTTTCTGTTCGGGACGGGGAAAGCCTGATGCTGTCCCCGCCCCGCGGGCGCTGGGCCCGCAATTCCAGTCAACTCCTGGGCGGCACCGCCATCTAGGGCAGAAAGACCCGGCTTACGGAGGGATGCTGGATGCCAAGTTCCGCGGGCCGGGGTCAGAGCTGCTGGCCGATGAGGGAACCGATGCCAAAGGTGATGGCGGTCGCGGCAACTCCGCCGGCGACGGTGCGCAGGGCAGCCCGCTTCCACGGGGCACGGCCCAGCCGCGCGGCGAGCGATCCCGTGATCGCCAGGGCAATCACGACGGATCCCATGGTGACCGGCACGGCGATGGGCCGCGGAGAGGACAGGATGGTGATCAACGGGATGAGGGCGCCGAGGACAAAGGAAGCGGTTGATGACCATGCTGCATGCCAGGGGCTGGTCAGCCGGCCGGGTTCGATCCCCAGTTCGTACCGGGCGTGCGCCGTCAGGGCACCCTGGGCCATCAGTTGCTCCGCCACCTGGCGGGCGAGGGGCGGGTCAATACCCTGGGCGGAGAACAGCTCGGCCAGGTGCGAGGTCTCGTAGGCGGGATCGGTGTCAAGCTCCCGCTGTTCGTGCGCCAGTTCGGCCTTCTGGGAGTCCCGCTGGCTGGAAACCGACAGGTACTCCCCCACCCCCATGGAAAGCGCGCCGGCGATCACTGCCGCCACGCCCGCCGCCACCAGGGCGCTGGTATCCACGGCGGCTCCGGCCACCCCCACCACCATCCCGGCAGTAGAGACGATCCCGTCATTGGCGCCCATCACCGAGGCCCGCAGCCAGTTCAGCCGGGAGGCTATGGCTGCGCTCTGGGACTTCCCGCCCGCACCTGCGTCCGCTGGATCCTGCTTCCTGGAGATCCACATGATGTTCCTCCCTGCCAGGGCCGCGCGGTGGCGGCACCGGACCCTCCCATGGCACCATGCCCGTTCCCCGAAATCCACACCCTGGGGTCCCCAGCCGCGCGGACTGCTCCGCACAGAAGCCCGGACTCCGGGCTCCTGAAAAAGGCGCAGCGGTTATGGACCTGCCCGGCCCTCCGGCGCACACTGATAGTGCCGGGCCGCCCAAGGGCAACCGCGGGGCCGGCGGCACGGTCCGGCGCCGCGCCCGGACGCGTCCCCGAGGAGCATCATCACCACCATGAGCACGCCGGGCACGGAGGTTCCGGGCACGGGCACTGACGGGCACGGGCACTGACAGGCGCCCCGGCCATGAACCCCGACCTGCTCGCGGCGGCTGCGGCGCTGCCGGCCGCCGTCGTCGCAGGTTTTGCTGTCCGCCGCTGGCTGCTATTCGTGACGGTGGTGGACTCGGTGTCCATGGCACCCGCGCTGAACCCCGGCCAGCGCGTGCTCACCCGTCGCCTCCGGAACCCGGCCCGCATCCGCCGCGGAGACATCGTGGTGGTCTCCTCGCCGGAACTGGGCCGGACCGTGGTCAAGCGCGTCCTGGGGCTGCCCGGGGAGCGGGTGGTGATCGAACCCGCCGGCAGCATCCGCCTCAACGGAAGCCCGGTGCCCGAACCCTACGTGGCATACCCCGGCGGCCCGGGCGGGACGTTCCAGGTCCCGCCGGGACATGTGCTGCTGCTCGGGGACAACCGCGCCTGCTCCACCGACAGCCGGCACTGGAACCAGCCATACGTCCCTTTGGCCGCCGTCCGTGGAACAGTCATGCACCGCAGGGTTCCCTAGCCGCCGCCCGCCGCGACGCCCACCGTGCAGTTGGCGGCGTCCTCCACCACATCCTCGAGGTCGCCGGTGCGGTGCATGACCTCCAGCTGCCGGATGGCGCCGGTGCCCACATGCAGCAGGTTGTCCGTCAGCTCCTCCACGCGCTGCAGGTCCCCGCTGTCCTCCAGCGCCGGGCGGATAAAGTTCAGCAGGGAATTGACGACGGCGAGCGCGGGCCCCGGCCTGCTGGTCACCGGATCCAGGAGTTCCCCGCGCAGTCCCCAGCGGCTGGCCTTCCATCCCGCCAGCCGCAGCAGCGCCGTCGGCACCGGGACGGGCTCGACGCCGTCCCGCCACTCCCGCGCAGCCGTTTCCACCAGCCCCCGGGCGATCCCGGCGAGCAGCACAGTATTCTCCGGCCGCAGGCAGACATCGGCGAGCCGGACCTCCACCGTGGGGTAGTGCCGCGAGAGCCTGGCATCGAAGTAGACCATCCCCTCGTCCATCGCGACGCCGGTGGCCACCATGTCGTGTACCAGCTGGTAGTAGGCGTCCGGTGTCCCCAGGATTTCCAGCGGCCCGGCGGACGGCCAGCGGTTCCACACCTGCGACCGGTAGCTGGCGTAGCCGGTGTCCTCCCCGTGCCAGAACGGCGAGTTGGCACTGAGCGCGGTCAGCACCGGCAGCCAGTTCCGGATCCGGTCCAGGACCGCCACGCCCTCCTCCGGCGATTCGATTGCCACATGGATGTGGCAGCCGCAGGTGAGCTGTTCCCGCGCTGTCAGCCCGTACTCCTCCGCCATGGCCGCGAAGCGCCGCAGCTTCACCGGATGCGGGTCGCAGGGCAGCGGGGACGTTCCGAGTGCGGCTACCCGCACCCCCACGTCCTCCCCCGCCTGGTGCGCAATGGCCCGCCCGGCCACGATGTCCGCCTCAAGCGCGGCCATGGTGGAATGCGGCGGCGTGACCACCTCGATCATCTCCTGCTGGAATTCGGCTGTGAGCACCGGGCCGGCACTGGACTCGAACGGCCGCACATACAGGTCCAGGAGCGCCCCCGCCATGGGCACGGCGTCGCCGCTGCCCGGATCCACCAGGAGGAGTTCCTCCTCGATGCCGAAGGTCCTGACGTTCCCACCGCTGCCTGTACCCGCGCCGCCGGTGCCGTCACTCGGGAATGTGTCCATCGCCGTCGTCCTTTGCTCGTTGCATCCTTGCAAGCTCGTCCCAGAAGCAGGCCAGCGTCACGGCGCCGTTCTCGAGGACGTCCAGGCTGGCGCTTTCGTCGCTGTCATGCCAGTGGTCCTCCACAAGCCCGGTGCCGAAGAACAGCACCGGGGCGCGGAGCACGCGGGCCAGCAGCTCCGCCGGTCCGCCGCCCGCGTTGCCCATCCGGCCGACCGCGCCGGCACGGAAGCCCCGCGCCATGGCCCGTTCCAGCGCTGAAACGGCGGGGTGGTCCGGGGTGCGGTACGGCTCCTGGGCCGTGTCCAGGTCCACCGTCAGCCGGTGGTGGAAGGCGCCGCTGATGGTTGCATCCACCCACTGCTGCAGCAGGTCCGCCAACTTCTCCACCCGCTGGCCCGGGACAGTGCGGAACGTCAGGTCAGCGGCGGCAACAGCCGGCACCGCGCCGCGGGAGACTTCGCCGGGATCGCCGGCCACGAGGGCCGTGACCTCGACGGCGGGCCGCAGCCACAGCCGCTCCAGCACCGTGTATCCCTCCTCGCCGGTGATGGCGCCGGTTTCGGACCGGCTGAGCCAGTCCTCGTCGGTGTAGGGAAGGTCCGCGATGGCCTGCCGCAGGTCCCCGGGGAGCGGCTCGACGTCGTCGTAGAACCCCGGGATCGCAATCCGGCCGTCCTCGCCATGCAGCCGGGCCAGGAGCCGACTCAGTTCAAACACCGGGTTGGGGGCGTTGCCGGAAACGGCGCCGCTGTGGACGTCGCGCTCCGGGCCGAACACCTCCAGGTCCGCCTTGAGGATCCCGCGCAGGCCAACGCACAGGGCCGAGTGGTCTTCGCGCCACAGCTGGGTATCGGAGAAAAGGACGACGTCGGCCCGGAGCCTTTCCGCCTGCTCCTCCAGGAGCGCGGCCAGGTGGGGAGCTTGCCTCCTCCTCGCCCTCGACGAGGAACTTCAGGTTGACGGCGGGCGTTGGGCCGGCCTGGGGGGACGTGGAGTGGGAGGGCGTTTCGGTTTTGGCCGCCGTAAGTGAGCGGGCGTTGGGGGTTTGACCGCCGGAAGTGGGAGGGCGTTGGTGGAGATGGGCGCGGATCCCCTCGAGGTGTGCCAGGACCTGGCCCTTGGCGTCCGAACTGCCCCGGCCGTACAGCCTGCCCTCGCGCACCACCGGCTGGAACGGTGCCGTTTGGTTCCAGTTCTCCGGCTTGACGGCGCGGACGTCGTGATGGCTGTAGACCAGGACGGTAGGCGCACCGGAGGCAGCGCACCATTCCGCATAAACCGCGTGCGACTCCCCCGTGGGCTGCACCTCGACAACAGGGAAGCCGATGTCCCGGAACGCGGCGGCCAGCCAGTTGGCCGAGCGGAGCAGGTCCTTCGCGTGCCCGGGTTCCCCCACTATTCCCGGGACCTGTACCCACTCGGCCAACTGACGCTTCAGGTCCCCCCTGCGGGAGCGGGCATAGGCGTGCAGGTCCGGGCCGCCGTCGTCCGTTGGGGCAGCGGCGGCAGGGCTGTCCTGCCTCTCCATGCAGGCTCCTCAGGTCAGGTGCGCGGCTGGGCCGGATTGGTGGGGACCCCCTGCGACGGCGGGTTGACCGGCGGACCGGGCACCGACGTGGGCTGCGGTGCGGCCGGGGCTCCGGTGGCAGCTTCCGGGCTGGGTACCTGCGGCCCGCCCGGTTCCGCGCCGCCCTGCAGGTCCTTGTGTTCAGGGACGCTGTGCCCGGGGACTTTGTGCTCGGGAATACGCTTCATCTGCTCTTCTCCCTATCTCCTCGTTACCCGTATGCGGCCCGACTGCCGGCCCCAGGCGGCGGACGGAACTGCTGACGGACTCTGCTTGCCGCCGAAGAGAACAACATAATAAGCACCCTTATTAATCTGCCGAAAGGGTCAGCCGCCCCCTGTTTCCGCGGCAGGAGGCCCTGCGCGGGCCGGATGCGTCCGGAAGGGGAATTAGCGAACACTATTGGGTCTTTTTGATTGGTTCTGACGGGCTTACGGTGGACCCACGAGGGCCGCCTATCCGGGGCGGCCGGCCAAGGAGGACTTTCCATGACAACGCACGTCGCGGACTGCAGCGTAACGAACTGTTCCTTTAACGACCACACCAACTGCAACGCGGCCGCCATCACCGTGGGCGGCGCCGAAAACCACGCACACTGCGCCACGTTCATTGAAACCGGAATGCACGGCGGCCTGCCCAAGGTCCTGGCCGACGTCGGAGCCTGCCAGCGCAGCGAATGCGTCCACAACGACCACCTGATGTGCAAGGCGCCTGAGGTGCACGTGGGTCCGGGCCGTGACAACGCCGACTGCCTGACGTACTCGCACGCATAGCCCGCACATCTGAAGGATCCGGAGCACCCGGGACGGCAACGCCCCCGGGTGCTCCGTTATGTCCGGGCCCGGCACCTCACCGCCGCACCGGCACGCGCTGCCTTGCCGCCGTCGTACGCGCTGAACCGCTGGCGCTACCGAAATTCCGTGCCGCTGCGCAGGCTCCCTGGCGCTGCCCAAATATCAGGCGCGTCAGGTCACGTGCGGGTCGCGGGCGAATATGCGCGTCATCAGAAGGGGGAGAGAGCCAGCAGCACTCCCCCTGCGGCGCCCACGAGCACCACCAGCCACGGCGGCGCCTTCCACGCGATAAGCAGGACGAAGCAGACCAGGGCCAGGCAGAACGGGCCGGCACCGGTGATGGCCGTGGTGAACACCGGGTTGTAGAGGGCTGCAGCAGGATCCCCACCACTGCCGCGTTCGCGCCGCGCATCAGCGCCTGCGCCTGCGGCCGGGTCCGGAACCTGTCCCAGAAGGGAAGCACGCCGACAAGGAGGAGGAAGCCCGGCAGGAAGATTCCGGCCAGCGCGACGGCGGCACCCGCCACGCCGCCCGGTCCGGCCCCGGACAGGGTCCCCAGGTAGGCAGCGAACGTGAACAGCGGACCCGGGACGGCCTGCGCAGCGCCATATCCTGCCAGGAACTGCTCCGGGGTGACCCAGCCGGGGGTGACCACGCCGGCCTGGAGCAGGGGCAGGACCACGTGCCCGCCGCCGAACACCAGCGCACCTGCACGGTAAAACGCGTCAAAGAGGGCGAGGCCGGCCGATCCGGCGGCCAGGGACAGCAGCGGCAGCCCGGCCAGCAGCACCAGGAACAGGACCAGGCACACGGCGCCGGCCGCCCTGCTCACCGGGAAGCGCATGGCACCCGTCACGACGCCGGTGCCGGCCCGGCAGAAAAACAGGCCCGCCAGCGCACCGACGCCGATCGCCAGCACCTGCCCCAGCGGACCCGCCAGCAGGATCACGGCCAAGGCAGCCACCACCGCAATCGACGCCCGTTCCCGGTCCGGCGTCAGGGCCTTCGCCATCCCCCAGACAGCCTGCGCCACGATGGCCACAGCCACGATTTTCAGCCCGTCAAGGATTCCCGAACCGAGCACGCCCTGGAAGAGGGAGGCGCCTGCGGCGAACGCCACCAGCAGCGCGGCCGACGGCAGCGTGAAAGCAAGGAACGCGGCGAGGGCGCCGAGCGGCCCGGCCCGGTGCAGCCCCAGGCCGATCCCACCTGGCTGGACGCGGGGCCGGGGAGGAACTGGCAGAGGGCCACAAGATCGGCGTATTCCTTGTCATCCACCCACCGGCGGCGTTCCACCAGCTCGTCCCGGAAGTAGCCCAGGTGCGCGATGGGTCCGCCGAAAGACGTAAAACCCAGCTTCAGGAAGACCCGGAAAACCTCCCCCGCCGAGCCCACCGAGCCGCGTGCGGTAACCGTTTCCGTCACAGGTCCGCCACGAGCCCGGCAACCCGCTCCAGCGCGCCCGGAACCACCGAGTAGTAGGCCCACGTGCCCCGCTTTTCGCGGTGCAGCAGTCCGGCGTCCACCAGGATCTTCAAATGGTGCGAGACAGTCGGCTGGCCCAGGCTGAGCGGTTCCGTCAGGTCGCAGACGCAGCGCTCCCCCGCCTCGCCGGCCTTCACCAGCGAGAGCAGCCGCACGCGGTTGGGGTCCGCGAGCGCTTTGAAAACCAGCGCGGCTTGCTTGGCCTCCTCCGCTCCGAGGGCTGCACCCGCGGGCGGCGGGCAGCAGGAAGGATCCGTCTCAGTGACGGACGAGGTCAATGGCAGCACAGCGGTCATGGACACCATTATGCCGCCATATCGACATTCATCAATATGGCGGCATAACGGTTTTGGGGCTGGAACCGGATACGGGGGGTTACGTATCTGCCGGTTCCTCGCGGTGGGGGATCACCACGTTGTCTGCCGCCTGGCCGGCGGCGGGAAAAAGGGCCAGGAGGAGTCCGAGTCCGACGGCGGCGCCCGCCAGTTGCGCCAGCACGAACCCGGGCACCGAGCCGGGTGCGATGCCCGCGAAGGTGTCGCTGAAGATCCGGCCCACGGTGACGGCCGGGTTGGCGAAGGCGGTGGAGGAGGTGAACCAGTAGGCGGCGCCGATGTACGCGCCCACGGCCGGGGCGGCCAACACTCCCCGCGAGGTCCGGGCCAGGGCGAAGATCAGCAGGATGAGCCCGGCGGTGGCCACCACCTCACCCAGGACGTGGCCGCCGGTGAGGCGGTCCTTGGCGGAGATGGAGGTCCCGACGTCGAACATTGCGTTGGCCAGGACGCTTCCCCCGACAGCCCCGGCCACCTGGGCGGCAACGTATGCGCCGACTTCCGGCAGCGTCAGGCCGGTGCCGCTGCGCCGGCCGAGCGCCCAGTCGGCCAGGGACACCACAGGGTTGAAGTGCGCGCCGCTGACCGGCCCCAGCACCAGGATGAGCACCGTCAGGCCCAGAACCGTGGCGGTGCTGTTCTGGAGCAGCTGCAGGCCGACGTCGTTGGGGAAAGCTGCTGGGCGGCGATCCCGGAGCCGACAACGACGGCCACCAGCAGGCCGGTGCCAAGCAGCTCGGCTAGGGCGCGGCGCCAGAGGGGAGGCTGGGAAATATGCATGCAACCAGCTTGACCCACCCGGAATACCTCAGTCAAACTTGAGTCAATGGAAACTGAACTAAGTGCCGCGTTCCGCCAGCGGCTGGCCAGGCATGCAGCCCTGGCCGACGCCGGCCGGCTGCGCATCGTGGACCTGCTGACGCTGGGCGACCGCTCGCCGTCGGAATTGCAGGCGGAGCTGGGAATGCCGTCCAACCTGCTGGCCCACCACCTCCGCATCCTTGAGGACGCCGGGCTGGCGGCGCGGCACCGCTCGGAGGCGGACCGGCGGCGGAGCTACATCCGCCTGGTGGCCGGGTCGCTTGAGGACCTGGTTCCCGGCAGCGGGCACCAGGCGCGGCGCGTCCTTTTCGTGTGCACCCGCAACAGCGCACGCTCCCAGCTCGCGGCGGCCCTCTGGCGCCAGGCCAGCGGTATTCCCGCGACATCGGCGGGGACGCATCCCGCAGACCGGATTTCCCGCGGCGCCCTGGAAGTCGCCGCCCGCCACGGACTGGACCTGGCCGACGCCGTACCGCAGCAACTGGACCAGGTCATGGGAGAAGGGGATTTCGTGGTGACCGTCTGCGACAACGCCCACGAAGAGGTTCCGGGCCTGCAGGGGGTGCACTGGTCCATCCCCGACCCCGTCAGGCAGGGCACGGCCGAGGCTTTCGAGGAGGCATACGGACAGATCTCCCACCGCATCAGCGACCTCGTACCCCGCCTCACCGCCGCCTGACACCAATACATTGACAACCATCAATATTTAGCGCCATACTCCCCATATCGATCATCATCAATCTTTCGGGACTGAGAGGTCGGGCGGGAGCACCACCACCCACCGCGGCACCTCCCGCCGTACGTCATCACTAGGAGAACAGCGTGACCACCGAGACAGCCAAGAAGCCCTCCGTCCTTTTCGTCTGCGTCCACAACGCAGGCCGTTCCCAGATGGCCGCAGCCTTCCTGACGTCCCTGTCCAAGGGTGCCGTGGAGGTCCGCTCCGCAGGGTCCCAGCCCGCCGAAAAGATCAACCCCGCCGCCGTCGAAGCCATGGCCGAGGTGGGCATTGACATGTCCGCGGAGGTTCCCAAAGTCCTCACCACCGAGGCCGTCAAGGACTCGGACGTGGTGATCACCATGGGCTGCGGCGACGAGTGCCCGTACTTCCCCGGCAAGCGCTACGAGGACTGGGTGCTGGAGGATCCGGCCGGCAAGGGCGTAGAATCCTGTCCGCCCCATCCGGGACGAAATCAGGACCCGCATCGAAGCCCTCATCACCGAACTGGTGCCCGCGCAGCACCCGGACGCCCAGTAACTCCAGGAGACCTCCATGACGAACGAACAGCTGATCATCATCGGTTCCGGCCCCGCGGGGTACACCGCAGCCATCTACGCCGCACGCGCAGGCCTGGCACCGCTGGTGCTGGCCGGCTCGGTCACCGCGGGCGGCGCCCTGATGAACACCACCGAGGTGGAGAACTTCCCGGGCTTCCCCGCCGGCATCCAGGGCCCGGAACTGATGGAAGGCCTGCAGGAACAGGCAGAGAAATTCGGCGCCAAAGTGGTGTTCGACGACGCCACCTCGGTTGATCTCAAAGGCCACCTGAAGACCGTGGTCACCGGCGGCGGCGAGACCCACCAGGCCCCGGCCGTCATCCTGGCCACCGGCTCGGCGTACAAGGAACTCGGCCTGCCGGAGGAGAAGAAGTTCAGCGGCCACGGGGTCTCCTGGTGCGCTACCTGCGACGGGTTCTTCTTCCGTGACCAGGACATCATCGTGGTGGGCGGCGGTGACTCCGCCATGGAGGAAGCCACGTTCCTGACCCGGTTCGGAAAGTCCGTGACCGTCGTCGTACGCCGTGAGGAACTGCGGGCCTCCCGCATCATGGCGCAGCGGGCCAAGGACAACCCCAAGATCAGCTTCGCCTGGAACTCCGCCGTCACAGCCATCCACGGCAACGGCAAGGTCACCGGCGTGACGCTCACGGACACCCGTTCCGGCGAAACCCGGCACCAGGCGGCCACCGGCATCTTCGTGGCCATCGGGCACGTGCCGCGGACGGAACTCGTGGCCGGCCAGGTGGACCTGGACGCGGACGGCTACATCAAGGTGGACTCCCCCACCACGGTCACCAACCTGTCCGGCGTGTTCGCCTGCGGCGACGCCGTGGACCACCGCTACCGGCAGGCCATCACCGCCGCCGGGACCGGCTGCGCCGCCGCCCTGGACGCCGAACGCTACCTGGCAGCCCTGGACGACGCGGACAGCATCGCCACGGCGCTGGTCGAAGAACCTACCCACAGCTGACAACCCGGGCAGGAAGGGGGTGAGCTGGATGAACACGAATTGCTGCGGCGACAACGGTTGCTGCGACGACGAGGATCAGGACTGCTGCTAGCCCTTCCGCACCACCAACACATCGATGAGAGGACACGCCATGGAAAAGACCAGCCTTCCGGTAGCCGTGATCGGCGCCGGGCCGGTGGGACTCGCCGCCGCAGCGCACCTGCTGGAGCGCGGCCTGGAGCCGCTGGTTTTCGAGGCGGGTCCGACGGCGGGCGCAGCCATTGAGGAATGGCGCCACATCCGCCTGTTCTCGCCCTGGCGGTTCAACATCGACGCCGCCGCCGTCCGGCTGCTGGAGGCATCCGGCTGGGAAGCACCCCGGCCCACCGCCCTGCCGTACGGCGGCGAGCTCATCGACAACTACCTCGCTCCCCTGGCCGCGCTGCCGGCCCTGGCCACCCGGCTGGAGACCGGCGCCCGGGTACTGGCCGTGACCCGGCAGGGCATGGACAAGACCCACGTCCGCAACCGGGACACCACCCCCTTCACCGTCCGGGTCCTGCACTCCGACGGCGAAACCCGCGACCACACCGTGGCTGCGGTGATCGACGCCTCCGGCACCTGGTCCACCCGCAACCCGCTGGGCACGTCCGGGCTGCCGGCGATCGGCGAGGAGGCGGCCGCGGCCCGCATCTCCTCCCCGCTGCCCGACGTCGCGGGCCGGGACCGCGAAGCCTTCGCGGGCAAACGCGTCCTGGTGGTCGGCGCCGGACACTCCGCCGCCAACACCCTGCTCAACCTTGCCGCACTGGCCAAGGAGGCACCCGAAACCCGGATCCTGTGGGCCATCCGGGCGCCTCACCGTCCAAGACCTACGGCGGCGGGGACGCTGACGGGCTGCCCGCCCGCGGCCAGCTCGGCGCCCGGCTCCGCCGCCTGGTGGAGGCGGGAAAGATCGAACTGCACACCGGTTTCGGCATCAGCTCCTTCAAATCCCTGGACTCCGGGGTCACCGTCGGCGCCGTGGACGGCCGCACCCTGGAGGCCGACGTCGTGGTGCCCTGCACCGGCTTCCGGCCGGACCTGGACATGCTGCGCGAGCTCCGCCTCAACCTGGACCCCGCCGTCGAGGCGCCCATGGAACTTGGCCCGCTGATCGATCCCGAATTCCACTCCTGCGGCACGGTGCCGCCGCACGGTGCCAGGCTGCTGGCCCACCCGGACAAGGACTTCTACATTGTGGGCATGAAGTCCTACGGAAGGGCTCCCACCTTCCTGCTGGCCACGGGCTACGAGCAGGTCCGCTCCGTTGCCGCCGCCCTGGCCGGGGACCGCGAGGCCGCCGACACCGTCCAGCTCGAACTTCCGGAAACCGGCGTCTGCTCCACCGATGCCGGCACCAGCTGTGACGTTCCCGCCACCCGGCCAGCAGCCGGCGCGGTTGAGGCCGGCGGTGAGTCCGGCTGCGGCGCTGCCCCGGAACCCGTCCTGGTCGGCTTTCCCACCGGCCTGGCCCACGGCCGCTCCGCCGAAAACTGACAACTTAAAAACCGCAAAGGAAACCCATGACTGACGCCTCTCCCGCCACCGACGGGGACAAGAAGCCCGCCGTCCTGTTCGTCTGCAGCAAGAACGGCGGCAAGTCCCAGCTTGCGGCCGGGCTGATGCGCCAGCTCACCGGCAGCACCGTGGACGTATACTCGGCCGGCACCAAGCCCGCCAAGGACCTCAACCCGCTCGCTGTTGAATCACTGGCCCAGCTCGGCATCCCCGTTGAGGGCGAGTACCCGAAACCCGTCAGCGAGGAGGTCCTCGAGGCTGCGGACGTGGTGGTGGTCCTGGGCACCGAGGCAAAGCTTGAACCGCGTGAGGGCACCCGATTCGAACTCTGGGAGACCGACGAGCCCTCTGAACGCGGCATTGAAGGCATGGAACGCATGCGCCTGGTGCGGGACGACATCCGGGCACGGGTCCAGAAGCTGCACCAGGACCTCATCACTTCCTGACGGACCGGCGCAATGGACAACCAGGACCGGTCCGGCGGGTCCGCGGGGCCCGCCATCCTGGCCGTGCCCTGGGAATGCCCGGAACACCTGGTCCTGACGGCGGCGGAATTTGCGGCCGCCATGGACCTCCACCTCGTCTGCGCCTTCGTTGACCCGGCAAGCTACCTGGTGGAGTGGGCCGGGTCGCCGGAACTTCCCGGAGCCTCGCTGGACCCTGCCGTCAACGATGAGGCGGCCTACCCTTCACGGGAACTCCTTGGGCGCCTGCAGGAAATCCTTGCAAGGGCGGAGGACGTGAGCTGGTCTTTCCGGGTCCTCAACGGCGCCGTTGCCCCGGCCCTGATGCGGCTCGGCGACAGCCTTGGCGCTTCCATGTTCATCGTGGGAGGTCGGCGCCCGGGGATCCTGTCCCGGTTCGAGCGGGTCCTGGAGGGCTCAGTGGCGGAGGCCCTCGAGCACTCGCAGCGGCGGCCCGTCCTGGTGGTTCCCGCGGTGGGCCACTAGGCCAAAAAGCCGGGCACAGCACTGCGAAAAATGCTTGGTGGGCAATGCCCCTGTCAGTACACTTAGCTTATTCATCCGGCGGGCTGGGGACCAGCAGCGACGCTCCTCCGGAGGGAGCCTGTTAAGGCGCGAAGGCGGCACCCATGCACGGAAACCGGAAGCTCCCCCGCAGCATTCGCGAGGAAGTCGCCCATCTGGAGCTACAACTGCAGGTCCTGGAAATCATCGACGAAATCCTCAGCGGAACCGCCGCCTGCGAGGCCGATGCCCGCAGCTCGCTGCGATGGTACGTCAGCGCCAATCCGGGCCAGCCGCAGCGCGCCCTGCTGATGCACATGATGAGCATCCAGCGCTCCGATCACACCTGACACAGAAAAAACACCCTGCTGAAACACCACGGCAACCTCGCCACGGCAAGCTGTGCCTACGGGGATACAACAGCAGGAGGCAGCCCATTATGGAGGCACAAGGAGTACGTACGGACCAGCTCCGCATCGGAGACAACATCGAGGCCTGGCACCGCGGCAGACTGTTCCACCGCGGCCGGGTGACCGGCGTGGTGCCGGCACTGGAACTGTTCTGGATCCTGGACGCGAGGACCGGCACCCGCAAGCTGCTGGACCCTGAGGCCCTGGAGATCAGGCATGTGGATGAGCCCGTGGAGCAGCCGGCCCGGCCGGCGAAGCTGGAACCCGCATAACGTCCGGGCGGCAGGTTTACTGGGCCCGGTCCTGGTAGACGTCCGGAATGCCGTCCTGGTCCGCGTCCACTTTCTCCAGTTCCTCTGCCTGCCGGTACTGCCGGTTCCTGGTCCGCAGCACCAGGGTGGCCAGCAGGGCGGCGAGCAGTGAGGCGCCGAGGATGCCCACCTTTGCGTGGTCATCGTGGAGGCTGCCGTGGCCGAAGCTGAGCTCGGCCACCAGCAGGGACACCGTGAAACCGATGCCGGCCAGCAGCGCCACGCCGAAGATGTCGATCCATTTGAAGGAGCTGTCCAGGGTTGCCCTGGTGGCTTTGGTGAGGATCCACGTGGTGCCCAGGATGCCGATCGGCTTGCCGAGCACCAGGCCCAGGATGATGCCGAGCGCCACCGGGTCGGCCAGGGCAGAGACCAGTCCGTCCCAGCCGCCCACCGCGACGCCGGCGGAGAAGAACGCGAAAATGGGGACGGCGATGCCCGCGGAAATGGGCCGGAAGCGGTGCTCGAAGATCTCCGCCAGCCCGGGCCCGGCCTCCGGACCGCCCCCGGCCTGCGAGCGGATGACCGGCACGGCAAAGCCCAGCAGGACACCGGCCACAGTGGCGTGGATGCCCGAAGCATGGACGAGCGCCCACGTGACCATGCCCAGGGGCAGCAGGATCAGCCACGCGGCTGACGCTTTGCGGCCGAAGAAGTGCCGGTACTTCTGCGCCAGGAAGGTGTAGAGGGCCAGCGGCACCAGGGCCAGCAGCAGCGGCGTCACCTGGATGTCGGTGGAGTAGAAGAACGCGATGATGCTGATGGCGATCAGATCATCCACCACGGCCAGGGTCAGCAGGAAGATCCGCAGCGCGCTGGGCAGGTGGGAGCCGATAATGGCCAGCACGGCAACGGCGAAGGCGATGTCCGTGGCGGTGGGGATGGCCCAGCCGCGCAGGGTCTCCGGGCTGGTGAGGTTGACGACGGCGTAGATCACCGCCGGGACAACCACGCCGCCGGCCGCGGCAGCCACCGGGACGATCGATTTGCTGATCTGCCGCAGGTCGCCGGCCACGAATTCGCGCTTGAGTTCCAGGCCCACCAGGAAGAAGAAGATGGCGAGCAGTCCGTCGGCAGCCCAGGCGCCGAGGCTCAGCTCCAGGTGCCAGGGCTCGTAGCCGATCTTGAAGTCGCGGAGCGCGAAATAGCTGTCGGAAGCCGGCGAGTTCGCCCAGACGAGGGCGATGATTGCCGCTGCGACCAGCAGGGCGCCACCGACGGTTTCCTTGCGGAGGATTTCCCCGATCCGCAGGGCCTCGGAGTAGGAGCCCCGGGCAAAGACCGTGCCCCGGGGCGCGGCGGGCGGCGGTGTTGATGGCGGGGTGGAGTTCATGAAGGAGTCCTAACGTTTGGGCTCGACAAAATTACTGCCGACCAGACTTCCCGGCGCACCTTCGATCCATTCTAGGGGCGCTAGCGCCGACGCCCAAAAGTGTTGTGTCCTGCGGTGCTATCCCGCCCGGCGCCGGGACGCCCCCGGCCGGCCCTCGGCGGCGATGGCCCTGACGGCGTGGTCGAGGTAGTTCCGTGCCTCGGCGGAATTGGCCAGCTTCACGAGCTCCGCCGCCACCACCACCAGTTTGACGTTCCGGTGGCTACTGGTGCTGACCAGCATCTGGAAAGCGTCGTCGGCACCCATTTTCAGCTGGCCCATCAGGATGCCTCGGGCCTGGTCCACCACGCTGCGGGTGGAAGTGGCACCGGCGACGGCGTCGCGTGCGGTCTGTTCCGTTTCGCGCTGCAGGGTGGTGGTGAGGTCCACCATGACCCCCTCCATAACGGAGACAGCGCCTTCCTCGTCCCGGATGCCCTCGCCGGAGGTCAGCACCCGCCGGGTCCGCCCCTTGGCGTCAATAATCCGGTGGTACATGCAGAAGTAGCCGCCTGTTTGCAGGACCTGGTCCACGATGGCCTGGCACCGGGGCCTGTCCTCCGGATGTTTGTGGGAGTACAGCAGCTCCAGGGTAGGCACCACGTCGCCCCGCCGGTACCCGTGCAGCTGGTACATGCCGTCGGACCAGGTGACTTTCCATCCGGCCACATCCACATGGAAGGTCCCGGCGACGCATTCATTGCCGCCCAGGGCGCTCGAATAGGTGTAAGGGCCGGTCAGGTCCGTCATCACAGGGGCCACCTCCATGTAGCATCCAGCACCCGCGGCGCAACAGATCATCCGGGGCACTAGTACCAGTATGGCCGCGGCGGACTCCGACGGGTAGGCCATAGGTCCCGCCTACCCGAAGAGGGGTGGGGCCGGCAGCCCTCTCCCACCCCTTGACGAAGATACCCCCTGGGGGTATGCTCAACGTGTTGTCAGTGAAGTGGTATGTCCCGGCGGTTCCAGCGCCTTCACAGCCGTTCAACCCCAGCACCCTGCTTACCGAGGATTCATCCTTCGTCAAGGAACGGAACTGACATGAACATCGAACACCGCACAGCGCTCCCCCTGGCATCCGCCGCCGGCTGCAGCTGCTGCTCCCCCGCAGGCCACGCACCCAAGACCGCAGCCGCCGTCGCGCATTCCCCTGCGGCCTCGGGCCGGCGCGAGTTCGCGCTTGAAGGACTCACCTGCGGGCACTGCGTCAAGACTGTTGAAACGGCGGTAGCCGCCCTGGACGGCGTTGATTCGGCCTCCGTTGACCTGGTTCCCGGCGGGCGTTCCCGCCTCACGGTCGCCGGTTCCGCCTCCGAAGAGGCCGTCCGCACGGCCGTCACCACCGCCGGGTATTCCCTGGCCGCACACTGACCTTTGCGCTTCTGCTGGCACCGCCCGGCGCAGTACCAGTCCTCCAAGGAGGAAACCATGCAGGACATGCACCAACCAACGCACCACCACGACGACGGCAGCCAGGCAGGCGGCACGCTCACCCGCCACACCGCTCCCCATGCGGGCCACCACCAGCCGGCGCACCAGCACCACGGCGACGACGACCACGCCGTCCACACCTCCGGCCAGCACGCCGGGCACAGCACCGCCATGTTCAAGAACCGGTTCTGGCTTACCCTGGCGCTGTCCGTTCCGGTGGTCTACTTCAGCCCCATGGTGGGCCACATCCTGGGCTACATGGCGCCCATGTTCCCCGGTTCCACCTGGATCCCGCCCGTCCTGGGCACCGTCATTTTCCTGTACGGCGGGCAGCCGTTCCTCAAGGGCGGGCTCCAGGAACTGAAGGACCGGCGGCCGGGCATGATGCTCCTGATCGCCATGGCCATTACGGTAGCCTTCGCGGCCTCGTGGATCACCAGCCTGGGCCTGGGCGGCTTCGACCTGGACTTCTGGTGGGAGCTCGCGCTGCTGGTGGCCATCATGCTCCTGGGCCACTGGATCGAGATGCGCGCCCTTGGCTCCGCGCAGGGTGCGCTGGATGCCCTTGCGGCCCTGCTGCCCGACGAGGCCGAGCGCGTCACGGACGGCGGCACCGAGACGGTGCCGGTCTCCGAACTCCGCCCTGACGACCTGGTCCTGGTCCGGCCCGGCGCCCGGATGCCCGCCGACGGCACCGTGGTGGACGGGCAGGCCGAGTTCGACGAATCCATGATCACGGGCGAGTCCAAGACAGTTCCCCGCAGCCCCGGAGCCCCGGTGGTGGCAGGAACCGTCGCCACGGACAGCAGCGTCCGCGTGCGGGTCACGGCCGTGGGCGACGATACGGCGCTGGCAGGAATCCAGCGGCTCGTGGCCGAAGCCCAGGCTTCGTCCTCGCGTGCACAGGCGCTGGCGGACCGCGCGGCAGCGTTCCTCTTCTACTTCGCCACCGCGGCCGGCGTCCTGACGTTCATCGCCTGGACGCTGCTGGGCAGTGTTCCGGAGGCCGTCACCCGGACCGTGACAGTGCTGGTGATCGCCTGCCCCCATGCCCTGGGCCTCGCCATTCCGCTGGTCATCGCCATTTCCACCGAGCAGGCCGCCCGGGCCGGCGTGCTGATCAAGAACCGGATGGCCCTGGAACGCATGCGGACCGTTGACGTTGTCCTCTTCGACAAGACCGGCACCCTCACCACCGGTGAACCCGAGCTGATGGATGTGGCAGTGGCCGAGGGCGTCGATCCTGACGAGTTGCTGGCCCTGGCCGCGGCCGTCGAATCGGACAGCGAGCACCCCGTGGCGCGGGCCATCGTGCGCGCGGCCCGGGACCGGAACCTGGTGGTGCCGGCCGCCGGCTCGTTCACTTCCCTGACCGGGCGGGGCGTGCGGGCCACCCTGGACGGACGGACGCTGCACGTGGGCGGACCCGCGCTCCTGCGCGAGCTTGCCGCCGTCGAACCCCCTGCCCTGGCCGCGGTGACCCGCGGCTGGATGGACCGCGGCGCGGCAGTCCTGCACGTGCTCGACGGCGGCCGCATCCTGGGCGCAGTCAGCCTGGAGGACGCGGTGCGTCCGGAGTCCCGGCAGGCCGTGGCGGCGCTGCAGAACCGGGGCGTCAAGGTAGCAATGGTCACCGGCGACGCGCGGCAGGTGGCGCGGGCCGTGGCGGCGGACCTCAGGATCGATGAGGTGTTCGCCGAGGTCCTACCCGCCGACAAGGACAAGAAGGTGGCCGAGCTCCAGGCCCGCGGGCTGAAGGTGGCCATGGTGGGCGACGGCGTCAACGATTCCCCGGCGCTGGCCCGTGCCGAGGTGGGCATCGCGATCGGCGCCGGCACCGACGTGGCCATGGAGTCCGCCGGGGTGGTCCTGGCCGGAAACGATCCCCGGGCCGTCCTGTCCATGGTGGACCTCTCGCGGGCGAGCTACCGCAAGATGTGGCAGAACCTGGTGTGGGCGACGGGCTACAACATCCTGTCCGTGCCCCTGGCCGCCGGGGTCCTGGCGTTCGCCGGCGTTGTCCTCTCGCCCGCGGCGGGTGCCGTGCTGATGTCCGCGTCCACTATTGTGGTGGCGCTGAACGCCCAGTTGCTGCGGCGCCTGAAACTGAACCCGTCCGAGGTACGTTGACGTTGAGGGTACGTTGAAAGGTGTGGTCCGCGTGAGGGGAGGGAACAGCATGCAGGCAGGCATCCGCACCGCCGTCGTGGCTGCCCTCCGCCCGGCCGCGTTGGCTGCCGCGGTCCTGGCCCTGCTGGCCGGCATCCTGGGGATGCACGTGCTGACCGCAGGCCATTCGGCCCACGCGACGCCGGCCTCCACGGCCGCTGAGCACGCCGGCCATACCGGTGCCGCGCACGACGGCGGCACCCACCCACGTGCCGGGGATCCCGCCGTCGGACATTCCCATGACGGCCACAAGGGGCAGGGCGCCCAGCCCGCGGACGAGTCCTTCACCGCCTCGGGTTCCTGCAGCTCCGGCTGCCCCGGGGCGGAGGAAGCCGGAGCGGCCTGCGTCCCGCTGGTGCCGGCGGGATCGCCGGCCGTCGCACCTCCCCCGGCCACCTCGGCAGCTCCGCTGTATCTGGCGTCGGGAGCCCGGTCCACCGCCTACAGCTACATCCCTTCAGGTCCCACGCCCTGCGAACTGTCCATCAGCCGGACGTAAACCGGCGCCGCGGCGTGCCGCTGCACGCACCGTTTCGGCCCAGTTCCACTGACCTACCTGAAGGACAATCTTCATGAACAGCAAGATCAAGACCCTCTCCCTCGCCGCTGCCCTGGCAGCCTCGCTCGGCCTTGCCGGCTGCGCGGCCGGCTCCGGAAGCTCCGGCGGAAACACCATGCCCATGGATCACGGCAGCTCCGCGCCGATGTCCAGCATGATGCCGGACGCCAGCGCCGACCATAACCAGGCGGACATCGCGTTCTCACAGATGATGATTCCGCACCACGCCCAGGCCGTGGAGATGAGTGACATCATCCTGGCCAAGCAGGACGTCCCGGCCGAGGTCACGGCCCTGGCCACCAGGATCAAGGAGGCCCAGGCGCCGAGATCGAGACCATGACCGGCTGGCTGGAAAGCTGGAACGTGCCCACCATGATGTCCGACCACTCCGGGCACGGCATGAGCGGCATGGTGGACGCCGAAGGCATCGAGAAATTCAAGGCTGCCGAGGGGACCGACGCCGTCCGGCTCTTCCTCGAACACATGATTAAGCACCACGAGGGCGCCGTCGACATGGCCCAGCAGGAAATCGGTGCGGGCAAGAACCCGGCGTCCATCCAGCTGGCCCGCGACATCATCGCCGCCCAGGAAGCCGAGATCACCGAGATGAAGGAGCTGCTCGGCAAACTCTGACCCTCCCCGGCAACGCTCTCCACTTACCGCACCCCATCGGCCAACGCTCTCCACTTTCCTTAAGGAAGTGAGAGAGCGTGCCTTCGAGAATGGCGTCAGGTGAGAGAACGTTGGCCTGGCCGGCGGCGCCTGGCTTTGGGTGCCGCCGGCTCCACATGCTCGGGGCGGATCCCGACGCCGACGAACCGGGCGGTCACGCGCCGCAGCACCGGCGAGGCGAGCCGGAGGACAGGAGGCAGCCAGCGCGGCGCAACCCGGCTGCCGCTGGTAGCCCTGGCAAGCACCCGGTGCCCGGCGCGCTGGAGCCGCTGCATGATCTTGACCGGCATCTCGCGCCGGCGCTGGAGGGCGGCCAGCTTCTCCGGCGGCGCGGTGCCGGCGGCAAGGTCTCCGGCAATGGCGTTGACCAGTGCCACCGCATCCTGGATGGCGAAGTTCACGCCCACGCCGAACATCGGGGACATCGCATGCGCGGCGTCGCCGATGGCAATGAACCCGGGGCGGTGCCAGCGCCGCAGCCTGTTGATCCGGACGGACAGGAGCTTGACCTGATCCCAGTCCTGCAGCGTGCCGACAACGGTCTTGAGGAAGGGCGCGGCGTATGTGATCCGGTCCCGGAGCGCACCGAGCCCCGCCTTCTCCAGCCCGTCGAACCCGCCCTTTTCGATGACCATGCCCGACTGGTACCTGTCGCCGCGGTCTATCGTGAGGACCATGCCACGTGACGAGACGTAGGCGAGCGTCACCGGCGGCGGGTCGGGCGGCTTGGGCAGGCCGAACCAGAGCACATCGATGGGCACACCGTACTCGTCGGGGACCAGTCCCGCCGCCGCCCGGAGGACCGAGGCGCGCCCGTCGGCGGCGACGGTGAGCGTCGCGCGGAACTCCCGTCCGCCGTCGGGCCCTGTTGCCCGGACGCCCCGCACCTGGTCCTGCTCCACGATGAGTCCGGTGGCCTCGGTCTCCATGTGCAGTTCGAAGGTGGGGAACGCCGCAGCCTCGCCGGCCAGGAAGTTGAGGAAGTCCCACTGCGGGGCGAGGACCAGGAAGTTGTCCGGGCCGCGAAGGCTGTGGAAGTCGACGAGGGTGAAGCGCTGGCCATCCACCACCACGTCCATCGTGGACAGCCGGGTCAGCGGCAGCTGCAGGAACTTTTCCCGAAGGCCAAGTTCCCCCAGCAGGGTCACGGTTGAGGGGTGGACGGTGTCGCCGCGGAAGTCGCGGAAGAAGTCGCCGTGCTTCTCCAGCACGGCCACCTTCAGGCCGGCCCGTGCGAGCAGGTAGCCGAGCACCATGCCGGCCGGTCCGCCGCCGGCGATCACGCAATCATGTTCCGACGTCTCCGCAGTCACGTCGCCCCCCTCTCCGTTTCCCGGGCTGCTTCCATGGTGGCGGCAGCGGGCCGGGATGGGTAGTGCGGGTCCCGGGGTGTTGCGTGTTAAGTTGAAAGGCACGGGCTGAACGTCCGTCCACCAGCTGGGAAGAGGGACATCTCCTTGGACACATCCGCACCAGTACGAATCCTCACCGTCTGCACCGGCAACATCTGCCGCTCCCCCGTGGCCGAACGGCTGCTGCAGGCAGGGCTCGACCAGGTGCTGCCCGGCGGTTTCGAGGTGGCCAGCGCCGGAACCCGGGCCATGGTGGGCGACCCCATCCAGCCCCTCTCCGCGGACATCGTGCGGACCTTCGGCGGCGACCCGGAGGGCTTTGCGGCCCGCCAGCTCACCCCGAAAATCCTCCGCGGCGTCGACCTGGTGCTCACCATGACCTCCGGCCACCGCGGGGAGGTGCTGCAGCTGGACGCGTCCCTGTTGAAGCGGACCTTCACCATCCGCGAGTTCGCCCGCATGCTCGACGTGCTGGACGAGCGGGACGCCTCCTCCCAGCCGCCCTCCCCGGGTTCAGACATGCCCGACGGCGGCGATCCCTTGGCTGCCAACACCGCCTTCTGGCGCGGCCTGCCGGCCCGTGCGGCCGGGGTGCGCCACCTCTCGCTCCCCGCGGACGCCGCCGAGAACGACGTCATCGACCCCTACCGCCGCGCCCCCGAGGTGTACCGGCAGATGGAGGACGAACTGGCCCCGGCCATCGTCTCCATCCTCCGCCACGCACGCCTGCACGCCCCCGACCGCCGGAAGGCTGCCAACACGCTGTAACCGCAGCTGCGTGCCTCTGTGCGGTTTTCCTGTGATTCCCCCGATGTGCCGCCATGCTTCCCGGTGCTAGATTCCCGCAATGGAAAGTGCCCGGATCACGGTGCCGTTGCGGGACCCGGTCCGGGAACTGGCAGATGACAGTTTGGACAAGTTTGTAGCCAGCAGGGGGCTGGCGGGCGGACACTAAACCCACCAATCACAATGAGGTGGAGGCAGCATGAGCACTCCAGGCGGTTCCGGCCCTTCCGGGGCGGCAGGTTCCGGAGCGGATCCGGCAGGCCACGGCATGGTGGCGCACGGGCGGCGGCGCTGGATCGCGGCGCTGCTGGCGCTGGTGCTCGTCGCCGCGGCCGTGGTGGCGGTGATCAGCCTGAACCGCGCCGGCCAGGAAGCGCAGCCCGCGGCGACCCAAACCGAGTCGCCGAGCCCCACGCCCACTCCCACGCCAACCCCCACGGAGACAACGCCGGCGGCGCCACCGCCTCCCCCGCCGCCACCACCCATCCCTGAACTTCCGGCCACGCCCATGAACGTGCTGGTAATCGGCAGCGACAGCCGCGCCAGTGCCCGGGAGGCGGCTGACCACACGGCCAGGACCGGCGAAGCGATCGACCACCGCGCCGACACCCTGATGGTGGTCCATGTCCCCGCGGACCGCCGGACGCTTTACATCGTGTCCATCAACCGCGACACCTGGGTGGACATCCCGGGCTTCGGGGGCGCCAAGATCAACGCCGCCCTCCAGTACGGGGGCATCGACATGCAGACCTCCACCGTGCAGTCGCTGCTGGGGATCACCATCGACCACACGCTCATGCTTGACTTCCACGGCTTCCGCGGCCTCATTGACGGGCTGGGCGGGATCGACGTCAACGTGCCCATCGCGTTCCAGTCCACCCACGACACCCAGCATGTCTTCGCTGCCGGGGTGAACCACCTGGACGGGCAGTCGGCCCTGGAGTTCGCCCGCGAGCGCTACGCGTTTTCGGACGGCGACTTCCAGCGGGTCCGCAACCAGCAGATCCTGCTCCGCGCCATCCTGGCCCGCCTGACGGGCGGCGGGGCGCTGAATGATGTCAACGCCGTGCGCGGGCTGGTGGATTTCGCCGCCTGCTGCCTCACCGTGGACCGCGGTTTCGACCCCGTACAGGTGGCCATGCTGGCGTACAGCCTCCGCAACCTGGACCCCAACGCGATCGGCACCATGACCATGCCCACCGCCGGGTCCGGGTTCGTGGCCGGCCAGTCGGTGCTGTTCCCGGACTACGGGGCCATCGCCGCGGTGGGGGCCGCCCTGCGCGAGGGCAGGATCGCCGAGTTCGCCAGGCCCTAGGCCAGAGCCGCCCGCTTCCCTGCGCAGTGAACTCGGGTTTTACCGCGCAGGGACTGCCCCGGCGCAGTGAGCCCGGGCTTCACCGCGAGGATCCGCCCACGCTGTTAAGCCCCGGCTCACCGCAAGTTCACCCGTGTGAAAAGGTCTGTGCGCCGGGTGGCGGAAACCTGAGGGCATGACTTCCGCTTCCCGCACTGAGATTTCCCGCCGCATCATCGTCAAGGGCTCCGTCCTGGCCGCCGCCCTGGCTTCCGTGCCTGCCGCCGCGTACGCAGCACCCACCCGGTCCGGCGTCGCACTGGTCCGCAACCGGCTCACCCTGCCCAGCGGCATCGCCACCGGCGACGTCACCTCGGATTCGGCCGTCCTGTGGTCCCGCGCGTCGGGTGCCGGCCGGATGACGGCGGTGCTGCGCGCAGTGGACGACGCCGGCGCGATCCTGCGCGGGCGCGGCGCCTTTGAGCGCACCCTCCGCGGGCCACGGGCGACCCAGGCGTCCGACTTCACCACCAAGATCCATGCCGGGAACCTGCCGTCCAACACGCGGTTCGCGCTGGAGATCAGCTTCGAGGACGACGCCGGCGCGGCCAGTGAGACGGTCCGCGGCAGCTTCCGCACGGCTCCGGACGCCGGGACGTACAACGGCACGGGCCGCACCGGCGGCACGAGCAACGGAGGCGAGGTGCCGGCGTCGTCCGCGCAGAGCTTCGTCTGGACCGGCGACACGGCCGGGCAGGGCTGGGGCATCAACGAGGAGATCGGCGGGATGCGCGGCTACCGGGCCATGCACCAGACCCGGCCGGACTTCTTCATCCACTCCGGCGACACCGTGTACGCGGACGGCCCGATCGCCGAAACCGTGGTGGAGAAGGACGGGCAGGTGTGGCGGAACCTGGTGACCGAGGAGGTGTCCAAGGTGGCTGAGACGCTGACCGAGTTCCGCGGCCGGCACCGGTACAACTCGCTGGACGCGAACATGCGGGCCCTGTTCGCGGACGTGCCCGTGATCGCCCAATGGGACGACCACGAGACCACCAACAACTGGTACCCGGGGAGATCCTGGAGGACCCCCGCTACACGGTGCGCGACGTCAACACGCTCGCCGCCCGTGGCCGGCAGGCGTGGCAGGAGAACATGCCCATCGCGGACAGTGCCGCGCTGTGGCGGCCGGGAACGTTCGACGACGGCGGCCAGTACCAGCCCGCGCGCATCTACCGGAAGATCTCCCGCGGACCGCAGCTGGACATCTTCTGCCTGGACATGCGGACCTTCAAGTCCCCGAACACCGACGGCAAGGAAACTTACACCACCAGCATCCTGGGCCAGGAGCAGGTGGACTGGCTGATCCGGGAGGTCTCGGCGTCGAAGGCCACCTGGAAGGTGATCGCGGCGGACATGCCCCTGGGCGTCATCGTGCCGGACGGTCCGGTCAACCAGGAAAGCGTTGCCAACCGCGAGGCCGGCGCTCCGCTGGGCCGCGAACTGGAGATCGCAGGGGTCCTTAGCGCGTTCAAACGGAACCGGGTGAAGAACACCGTGTGGCTGACCGCAGACGTGCACTACTGTGCCGCGCACCACTACTCCCCCGAGCGGGCGGCATTCACCGACTTCGACCCGTTCTGGGAGTTCGTCGCCGGGCCCATCGCCGCCGGGTCTTTCGGTCCCAATGCGATGGACGGCACGTTCGGGCCCGAGGTGGTGTTCTCCAAGGCGGGCCGCTTCCCGGGTGAGTCACCGCGCGACGGCGAGAACCAGTTCTTCGGGCATGTCCAGCTGGATACCGACGCCTTCACCGTGAGCCTGCGGAACGCCAACGGTGCCACGGTGTTCTCGAAGGTGCTGACGCCGGAGCGGTAGGTCTGTCTTTCAGCGGCGGCGGGAACCACGGGAGCCTGCCGCCGCCGCCGTCGCATCCCGCCTCCGTCCCGGGAATTCTTAGCGGAGGTCGGGGAGGCGCCTGTCCAGGTATTTCCCAGTGAAGACCAGCGCGGCAGTCAGCACGAGGATGGACGCGAAGTACGTGAGCGCGCCTGTCACGCCGAAGCTGACCCCCGCCACACCGCGGAGCACCAGGTACAGCCCCAGCAGCCCAATCACGAGTCCGGCGGCAAGCCGCCCAACGCGGGCACCGAGGGACATAGAGGTTCCCGCAGGGAAGGAGGCCGCATAATCACGCGGCTGACCGAAGGCCTCCTCGCCGCTTTCACCGCTTACAGCAAGGTGGCTGTGGACTTCCTGCAATGTGCTGCTGACCATGTCTTCGCTATGTTTCCGCTGGCGCAACTCATAGGCCAGAGCCTTCAGGTATTCCTGTGATGACATCTAGTGAGCCTTCTTTGCTTGGAGGAGTTTGTTGATGATTGAGGTGAAGGCATCCCAGTCCGATGAGGATTCCTGAAGCCGTTGCCGCCCCTTATCGGTCAGTGAATAAAACTTCTTCCCCGGACCCGCCTCGCCTTCCCGCCACTCTGAGCTGACCAACCCATCAAGTTCGAGGCGATTCAGGGCGGGATAGATCGTGCCACCGCTGAGCCCATCAATGCCGGATCCCTTCAAGACTTGGATGACCTGATATCCGTAAGCCTCGCCGCTGGTGGCCACGGCCTGAAGGAGGCAGACAGGAAGCGCGGCCCGGACCCAGTCGCTGGGCCAACGCTTTTCTGGATTCATAGCTAGATAGTCTCACAGACTAGGTAGTCACACAACCGTCTGGAAGCTGTGCTTTCCCTATCGGCCGGCCGCCGTCGTCCGGTTATTTTCCCTGCCCGGTGGGTACGCCGCTGGTAGTGTTCCTGCATTCGGCACGGCACGCGGACGGGGTGATCTTTTTGAACGACGACGGACTGACACAGGCAGTACAGGAGGCCGGGGCGGTGGAACTGCTGCTGGTCCGGCACGGCGAGAGCGAAGGCAACGTGGCTGCCACGGAAGCCCGGCTTGCGGGGGCGGAGGTCATTGACGTGCCCGCCCGCGATGCTGACGTGAACCTGTCCGGCACAGGTCAGGAACAGGCCAAGGCCCTGGGAATCGCGCTGGCCCGGATCGCCCAGGAGTTCCGGCCGGACGCTGTGGTGTCCTCCCCCTACGCCCGGGCCCGGCAGACGGCGGAGATCGCCGTCGAGGCTGCGGGCTGGCCGGCGGAGGTGCGCACGGATGAAAGGCTGCGCGACCGTGAACTAGGCATCCTGGACCGGCTGACCCGGCTCGGCGTGGAGAAGCGCTACCCGGATGAGGTGGAGCGCCGCTCCTGGCTCGGCAAGCTCTACTACCGGCCGCCAGGGGGTGAGTCCTGGGCGGACGTGGCCCTCCGGCTCCGCTCGGTCCTCAATGAGCTAAACAACCTGGGCAACGGGCACCGCGTGATGCTGGTCTGCCACGACGCCGTGATCATGCTGTTCCGCTACGTGCTTGAGGGCATGTCCGAGCAGGAACTCCTGGACCTTGCCGCGGACACGGCCATCCTGAACGCGTCGATCACCCGGTATGTGCGTCCCTCCGGCGCGGGGCCATGGACACTGGAGAGCTTCAACGTGGCCGACCACCTCGCCGAGCAGGGCGTGGAAGTTACCGAGCATGCAGGGGACACAAGTGTCCACCCGCGGTGACGGCGCCGGCCCCGTGCTGGTCACGCCGTCGCTGCTGCGCGACTGGCCGCTGCCGGCTCCGGGCGAGGACAAGTATTCGCGCGGCTCGGTGCTGGTGGTCGGCGGTGCGCGGGCTACTCCCGGCGCTGCCCTGCTGGCCGGAACCGCAGCCCTGCGCGCCGGCGCCGGGAAGCTGACGCTCGCCGTCGCCGAATCCGTGGCGGTGCAGGTGGGGGTGGCGCTGCCGGAGTGCGGGGCCATCGCCCTGCCCGAGACTGCCGAAGGATCGGTGAAAGCCGACGGGCTGGACCGGATCTCGGCCTACCTTGACCGGGCGGACGCCATCCTGGTGGGCCCGGGCCTGGACAATCCGGACCTGGCTGAAGAGCTGCTGCGGGCCCTGCTGGAGCGGGAGTCCGCCGATGGCGGGCCGAAAGACGGGGAGGGCGCCGCCGTCGTGCTTGACGCCTTCGCCCTGGGCGGCCTGACCAAGATTGAAGAGCAGCTGGAGCCGTGGCGGGACGGCTGATCCTGACCCCGAATCCGAAGGAAGCGGAGATCCTGCTGGGCCGCGACATCGGGGACCTGGAAAGCGACGTGGCCGCGGTTGCCCAGCAGTTCGACGCCGTGGTGAGCTGCCAGGGCATCGTCGCCCAGCCGCCGAGCCCGGGGGCGAACGGGAACCGGAGCTGTGGAAGATCACCACCGGGTACGGCGGGCTGGGGACTTCCGGCAGCGGGGACGTGCTGGCCGGGGCGATTGCCGGCCTCAGGGCGCGCGGGACCAGCGGCGCCCAGGCCGCCTGCTGGGGAACGCACCTTCACGCCGCGGCTGCCGACCGGCTGGCCAGCAGGATGGGCCCGCTCGGGTTCCTGGCCCGGGAACTCGCCGACGAACTGCCCGCGCTGATGCTGGAACTGAACACCTGAACGCGGGGTCACATCCCGCCCGATTCCAGCTGATTATTGGGCGCTAAATGACCCCGCGTTGGGATCAGATAGCCCGGGCAAAGTGATGGCCCCCTGCTTGGAAGCTCGGGGGCCATCGTATCGGAGGGGATCACTCGCAACTGCCGATGCGCTACCGGCGCTGTGGCGTCCCTTAACGGCAAACCGCCCAAAACTGGCAGATACAACGCGTTCGGATCCTCCCGGTAACCCTGTTCTAGCACCGGCAGGCGGACCAGGACAAGGCATCCCCGCCGGTAACTTTGGACGACCCCGGCCGGAGCCGGGGGCCACCGTATCGGGAAGTACGGGTTGACGCTGCCGATGCGCTGTCTGGCGCTGTGGCGTGCACTTGGCGACCCGCCCCATCCTGGCAGTCAACAGAGAACCCGACGTCCCGATCCTTGGAGGGAACTAGGCCGCGATCTCCTGCTTTGCCCCCTTCGTCTCGATCTCGATCTTCCGCGGCTGGGCCTTCTCGGCGACAGGAATCCGCAGCGTCAGGACACCGGCATCGTAGCTTGCCTTGATCTTGTCGACATCCAGGGTGTCCCCGAGGATCAGCTGGCGGCTGAAGACGCCGCGCGGCCTCTCGGAGGCGATCAGTTCGGTGTCCTTGCCCGCAACGTCAGGCCGTTCAGCCCGCACCGTCAGGACATTCCGTTCCACATCCAGATCCACTGAATCCACCGCGACGCCGGGCAGATCGAAGGCCACGACAAATTCCTTGTCCTCCCGCCAAGCGTCCATCGGCATGGCTGCCGGACGCGCTGCCGTTCCGAGGACCTGCTGGGCCAGCCTGTCCAGCTCGCGGAACGGATCGGTTCGCATCAACATGGCTTCCCTCCTCGTAAGAGTTGGTCCAACACTATTCTTGAGTACCAGCCGATCTGTATTGGCTGATATAGATTTTTTAGCACTGCAGAGGGAGATCCGCAAGCGGTCCGGAAGGGAATTTTCCAAACTTTTTGGGGCCTGTCCGGGGCATGGAAAAGGGGCCTTCCGCAGTGGGCGGAAGGCCCCTTTCGGGTGGTCCCTGCTAACTCCGGGTGGGGTCCGGGCGGAGCGGGGCCGGCCCCGGATCGGGCACCGGCAGCGGGCCTGGAGACGGCGGCGCCGGGAACGGGTTGGGAGATGGATGTCCGGGCTGGGGCTGGGTGGGGTCCGGCGGTGTGGGCTCGGGCCGGGTTCCGGCGGGAACGGCTCGGGTTCGTGCACTGGCGGGATGGTCATAAACTTCCCCTCTCACGCGTGGCTGATGTGCCTGGCGTGATCAGGATACGCCTGCCGCCTGAAGGTCACTAGGCCCCCTCACGGCCAGTTGCCCCATCAGCTACGGCTGCTAATACCCTCTTTTAGGGACCATAAGTGACAGGGCATCACGGCGGCGGATGGCGGGTTCAGTCCCCAACGCGCCCACCAGCCGCAGCCAGTCCCGCAGCTGGTGCACATCCGCTGCCGCGCACCGGAAGCCGATGTGTCCGTCCGGCCGTACGGCCACCAGCCCTGAACCGGGGTGGCTGGTGAGCCGGTGCACGTGGAGCAGCGGGGCCTGCCGGGCGTCCGCAGCGGTGACTGCGGCCGCAACGTCCGGGCCGGCGTCGCGCTCCAGGAAGATATGGATGCCGGGCACGGCGGTCAGCCCGTGCAGGCGGACCTTCCGGCCGTCCACTGTCGCGGGCCCGTCCGGCAGCCGGTCCCCCGGCCTCGGCCAGCTGCCGGCCCGCGGTGTGCCGTCCACGGAAATGGGACTGCGCCGGTACCGGACGAAGGGCTGCGCCAGCAGCCTGATCCCTTTCGAGGTGAGCCAGCGCCGGCGGAGCACCAGCGGAAGTAGCGGCGCACAGAGCGGCAGCAGTGCGCGGATGGCCCGGGCGGCAGGATGCGGTGACGCCTCCCCGAAGAAGATGACGTGCGTCAGGGCAAGCACCCGCCTCGCGGCGAGCCGGCGTTCCTGCCCATAGGACCCGAGCAGCTCGGGCAGTTGCCGTCCGGCCTGGGCGACGAACCCCAGCCGCCAGCCGAGGCTGAGCGCGTCCAGGATTCCGTTGTTCATGCCCTGGCCGCCGGCGGGAGAATGCGCGTGCGCGGCGTCGCCGGCCAGGAAGACGGTGGTGCTGCCGAACGTGCCGGCAATGCGGTGCTGCAGCGGGACCTGGGCGGACCAGCGCACCTCCCTCACCGCGGCCTCCAGTCCGGACGCACGGACCAGGCGCACCACCTCCTCCGCCGGAACGGGCGGTCCGAGCTGCCCGTAGTGCGCGCCCGGCTGCGGTGCTGCCGGCCTTGTGGCCAGCATCCGCCACGAGGCGCCCTCGCCCAGCGCAAACAGGAAGGCCAGCCCGGCCGTCCCGACGGCGGCGTGCAGCAGCCCCGGGTCCAGGGACCCGTCCAGCTCCAGGTCGGCCAGGACCGCCTCCACCGGGTACGGCCCGCCCCGCCAGCGGGCCCCCAGGACGCCGCGGACGGTGCTGGACTGCCCGTCACACCCGGCCAGGAACCGGCACCGGTGCTGCTCCAGCCCGCGGGCGGTGTGGAGCTCCGCACGGAGAAGTCCGTCCGCAGCTTCCGGTTCCAGCCTGCGGAACTCGACGCCCCAGTCCACGGGGACCCCACGTTTCCGAAGCGCCTGCCAGAGCACGTCCTCGACGTCGGCCTGCCGGACCAGGGTCAGGTGCGGAAAGGCGGTGTCCGGAAGGTCGGCGCGGCCGAGCCTGGCGGCCACCACCTTGCGGCCCAGGTGGATGCGGGCTTCCGGAGCCGTATCCGCCCGGTCCAGCAGCTCGTCGGTGACGCCCAGGGGCGGAGGCCTTCAAGCGCCCGGGCATGGAGCATCATCGCCCGGGACGGGCGGATCCGATCCGCGCGGCGGTCAACCACGCGGACCGTGGCGCCATGCGCGTGGGCCTGCAGGGCTGCGGTGAGGCCGGCGGGACCGGCCCCTACCACCAAGACGTCGGTGGCCGCCGTCGTACCTGCCCCCGCTGTCACGCCTGGCTGAGAAGCCGCCACCAGGCCCGGTCACCTTCCGCCGCCGCCATCCGGGCAGGATCGGCGAGCACCTCGTCCCGGCGCAGGCCGGGCAGCACCTTGTAGCTGATGGACCCGGGAACACTCACAAGCTCGAGGACGCGCCACAGGGCAGCCGCATAGTCGTGGGCCCGCGCCGCACCGTCCCATTCATAGAGGCCGCGGTAGGCGCCATTGGTATCGTGCGCGCACCACAGCTTGGACACGAACCCCGGGAACCCGACGAAGAGCGGGGTGTTGAGCAGGCTTTCAGCCTCGAAGAACCGGTGCGCCTTGCCCCGCACCAGCCGGAGCTTGAAGGCGACCACCAGGACGCAGGGCTCGGCGGGTGAGATCCGGTCGACGGCGGTCTCCCGGTAGACCCGTGCCGTGCTGCCGTCCGCGAAGCGGAGCACCCGGCCCACGTTGTTCCTGGGCAGATGCACCTGGCTCCGGGCCAGCATCACGCAGGTTTTTCCCACGCAGCGGGCCACCGCCCGCCACGCTGCGGCCCGCGGTGCGGGCCCTGAATCAAAGGACATGGTTGTCTCCCTTTCGCGGACTGGCGCTGTCCTTCCACCCTGCCGGGAAACGCACGCCCGATCCCAGAGTCTTTGGCCCCTTCCAGCCGGCTTGGGAAGGCACGACGGCGGTTCTCCCCCGGTAGCGAACGCGCCCTGCCCTTGGCGGGGACGGTGGCTATATTGAAGGCATGACCTCCACTCCGCTGCAGGATTCCGCCACCACGCCCGCGTCCGCCGCCACCCCGCCCGTGGCCAAGAAGGTCCCCCTGGAGCGGACACACCACGGGGACACCTTCGTGGACAACTACGAGTGGCTGCGGGACAAGGAGTCCGCCGAGGTGGTGGAGCACCTGAAGGCCGAGAACGCCTACCAGGAAGCGGTGACGGCGCACCAGGAGCCGCTGCGCGAGGCCATCTTCCAGGAGATCAAGGGCCGCACGCAGGAAACCGACCTCTCCGTTCCGCACCGCAAGGACGGCTGGTGGTACTACAGCCGCTCCGTGGAGGGCAAGGAATACGGCATCCAGTGCCGGGTCAAGGCCGCCGACACCGGGGACAGGACCGCCGACTGGACCCCGCCTGCCGTAGAGCCCGGCGTCGCGATCCCCGGCGAGGAAGTCCTGCTGGACGGCAACGTCGAGGCCGAGGGCAAGCCGTTCTTCTCCGTGGGCGGCTCGGCCGTGACCGTGGACGGCAACCTCTACGCCTACGCCGTGGACAACTCCGGCGACGAGCGCTTCACCCTTCGGATCAAGGACCTCCGCACGGGCGAACTCCTGCCTGACGTCATCGAGAACGTCTTCTACGGCGTCTCGTTCTCCCCCGACGGCGCGCGCATCTTCTACACCGTGGTGGACGATTCCTGGCGCCCGCACCAGGTGAAGGCGCACGTGCTGGGCACGCCCGTCACCGAGGACGTGGTGATCTACCAGGAGGACGACGCCGCCATGTGGCTGGGCTTTGAGCTCTCCGCAGACCGGCGCTACCTGGTGCTCGGCATCGGCTGCTCCGAATACAGCGAGACCCGGCTGCTCCGCTTCGACGACCCCTCCGAAACCGTCCGGACAGTGATCTCACGCAACGAGCGGGTCCTCTACGAGGCCGAGCCGTTCCTGCTGGACGGCCCGGACGGGCAAAAGACCGAGCGGATCCTCCTCACCCACAACCGCGGTGCCATCAACTCCATGGTCTCGCTGGCGGACCCGGCCGAGCTGGAGAAGCCGCTGGCCCAGCAGCAGTGGCAGACCGTCGTCGAACATTCCGACGACGTCCGGGTGAACGGCGCGGGCGTCACCGCCACGCACCTGATCGTATCCATCCGGAAAGACACTATTGAGCGGGTGCAGGTGATGGGCCTGGCCGGGCTGGGCACGCCGGCGCAGCAGGCCCCGGTGGAGCCGGCCTTCGACGAGGAGCTCTACACAGCGGGCGTCAGCGGATCGGACTATGAGGCCCCCGTCATCCGGCTGGGTTACACCTCCTACTTCACGCCGTCGCGCGTCTACGACTTCGTGCTGCCCACCCCGGAGCGGCCCGCCGGCGAGCTGCTGCTGCGGAAGGAAAGCCCGGTGCTGGGCGGCTACGACGGCAGCAACTACGTGGCCACCCGGGAATGGGCGACGGCGGCGGACGGCACCCGGATCCCGCTCTCCGTGCTGCGGCACAAGAGCATCAAGCAGGATTCGACGGCGGCGGGCCTGGTGTACGGGTACGGGTCCTACGAGCTGAGCATGGACCCGGGCTTCGGCATTGCGCGCCTTTCGCTGTTGGACCGCGGCGTGGTGTTCGTGATCGCGCACATCCGCGGCGGCGGCGAGCTGGGCCGGCACTGGTACGAGGACGGGAAGAAGCTCACCAAGAAGAACACCTTCACCGACTTCATCGCCGCCACCGACTGGCTGGCCGGCTCGGGCTGGGTGGACCCGGCGCGGATCGCGGCGCTGGGCGGATCCGCCGGCGGCCTGCTGATGGGCGCGGTGGCAAACATGGCGCCGGAAAAGTACGCCGCCATCGTGGCGCAGGTGCCGTTCGTGGACCCGCTCACCAGCATCCTGGATCCGGACCTGCCGCTGTCCGCCCTTGAGTGGGAGGAGTGGGGCAACCCGATCACGGACCCGCAGGCGTACGAGTACATGAAGTCCTACTCCCCGTACGAGAACGTGCGGGAGGTGGCCTACCCGAAAATCGCCGCGGTGACGTCCTTCAACGACACCCGGGTGCTGTACGTGGAGCCGGCCAAGTGGGTGCAGGAGCTGCGAAACCGGACCGCCGGATCCGAGCCCATCCTCATGAAGATCGAGATGGATGGCGGCCACGGCGGCGCCTCCGGCCGGTACGTGCAGTGGCGCGAGCGGGCGTGGGACTACGCGTTCATCGCCGATTCCCTCGGCGCCACCGAACTGCTGCCCGGGGCGGGCCTGAAGTAGCATCGACTGCTCCGTAACTGCCGTTTGGGAGGACCAAAAGGGCAGTTACGGAGCACTCGATGGGGCTGCGATCAGGTCTGCGGGTGCTCCGCCAGCCACCGGGCAAGGTTCTTGAGGTTGCCACGGAGTGACCAGCCCAGGATCCTGCTCACCAGCGGGTCGGGCAGCTTGTCGAGGAATCCCAGCCCTGATCTGACCTCGATACGTTCACTAAGGCGCGTGCCGCCGTCGGCCGGTTCCAGGTTGAATGCCACAGTGAGGTCGCGCTTCCCTTCCAGCGAGCGGGACACCAGCCGCCGGGGCGGGTCGAATTCCGTGTACTCGACGGTCCAGTCGGACCGCATGCCCATATAACTGTTCGAGCCCCACCCCCGCGTTCCCAGCCCCACGGGGCCGTCGCCACCTGCCCGGACGCGGTAACGAACCGGTCATAGGCCGCGAGGTTCTCGAACTTCGACAGGAAATCAAAGACCTCCTGTGGAGGCCGGGCAACGACGATGTTTTCTTCCACTACAGGCACGGGGTTCTCCTCTGAGGGACGCCTGTTGCCGGCGGCCCGGCCGGTAGGAATGCAGGCACAGCGACAGCTTGGACCTGCCTCCAGTTCCTGTCAACGGCCGCTGCAGGGCGGTCTGTCGGATGCATGCACCGCCCTGTGGCGGCGGCCCGGCCGGAACGCTACCTTATGAAGGTAACCGTGCTTACCATTAGCGTCCGGCCACCGGCGCCCTGGAGCGCCAGCCTCCGCCAGATCCACCGAAGGAGAACACATGTCATTGAGCAAGGGAACATCCGTGGAGTGGAACACATCGCAGGGCAAGACGCACGGCAAGATCATCGAGAAGAAAACCAGCGACTTCGAGCTGGACGGCCACACGCACCGCGCCAGCGAGGACGAGCCGCAGTACGTGGTGGAATCGGCCAAGACAGGTGCCCGGGCTGCACACAAGGCCTCCGCCCTGACGGAGAAGAAGTAGCGCCGTGGCCGGGCAGCACGAGGTAGTGATCATCGGCGGCGGCAACGCCGGCGTGTCCCTGGCGGCGCGCCTGGAGCGCTACGGCGTCAAGGACGTGGCACTCATCGAGCCGAAGGACCACCACCTTTACCAGCCGCTGTTCTCGCACATCGCCGGGGGCCGGGCGTCGGCCAAGGAGGCGGTCCGCACCCAGGAGTCTGTGACCCCGAACGGTGTCACCTGGATCCGGGACAGCGCCGTGGACGTGGACGCCAACGCCAACACCGTCACGCTGGCGAACGGGTCAACCGTGGCCTACGGGCAGCTGGTGGTGTGCCCGGGCCTGCAGTACGACTGGGACGCGGTGCCCGGACTGGCCGAGGCCGTCCACTCCCCGCACGGCGCCTCGCACTACGAGTTCGAACTGGCGCCCAAGGCCTGGACGCTCCTCAGCGGGCTGACCTCCGGGACCGCGGTGTTCACCATGCCGGCGGGGCCCATCAAGTGCGGCGGTGCCAGCCAGAAGCCCATGTACCTGGCCTGCGACTACTGGCAGGAGCAGGGCGTCCTGGACAAGATCCGCGTGGTGATGGTCCAGCCCTACCCCACCGTCTTCGGCGTGCCGGAGGTGGACCGGGAGCTGGACCGCAAGATCGCCGAGTACGGGATCGAGCTCTGGACCAACAGCGAACTGGTCTCGGTGGACGCCGCCGGCCAGACGGCCAACATCCGCAATATCGAGACCGGTGAGCAGGAGTCCCTGCACTACGACGTCCTCAACGCCGTTCCGCCGCAGTCGGCGCCCGACTGGTTGAAAGCCACCGACCTGCCGGCGGCCGGGGACAAGGGCGGATTCGTGGAGGTGGACCGGCAGACGTTGCGGCACATCCGGTACCCCAACGTGTGGGCGCTGGGGGACGCCGCCGGCACCACCAACTCCAAGTCCGGAGGTTCGCTGCGCAAGCAGACCAAGGTGCTGGCGAAGAACCTGGTGGCGGCGCGGAAGGGGAAGCCGCTGACCCGGAAGTACAACGGCTACTCGGTATGCCCGTTCACCGTCTCACGCGACACTGTGGTGTTCGCCGAGTTCGACGACCGGTACCGGCCCATGCCCACCATCCCCCGGGTGCCCACGTGGAACGAAAGCAAGCTGTCCTGGGTGGTGGACCGGGACATGTTCCCGCAGATCTACTGGAACCTGATCCTCAAGGGCCGGGCGTAGGTGAGAGAGCGTCCCGGGAAAACCCACGATAAGTGAGAGAGCGTCCCGGGAACCCCATCGAGTGCTCCAATAATGCCGTTTTGGGCGCCGAAAACGGCACTTACGAAGCAACCGATGAGGAGACGACGGCGGCCGTCGCCTCCGCGATGGCGCGCTCCTCGTCCGTGGGAACCACCAGGACGGGGATGGCCGACTGCGGCGTGGAAATGACGCGCGGTTCCTTGGACCGCTCGGCGTTCAGGCCGCCGTCGAGCTCCACTCCCAGGGCTCCCAGCCTGTCCGCCACCAGCGCGCGGAACTGGTGGGAGTTCTCGCCGATGCCGGCCGTGAACACGAGGGCCTTGGCTCCGCCCACCGCCACATGGTAGCCGCCGATGTACTTGGCCAGCCGGTAGGAGGTGACCGCGAGCGCCGTCGTTGCCCGCGCGTCACCGTCTTCCGAGGCCTCAACGACGGAGCGCATGTCGTTGTTGCCTGCCAGGCCCTTGAGCCCGGATTCGCGGTTCAGCATGGTGTCGATGTCCTCCGGGGTCCAGCCGGCCCGGCCCAGGAACACCAGGATGGAGGGGTCCAGGTCGCCGGAGCGGGTGCCCATCACCAGGCCCTCCAGCGGGGTGAAGCCCATGGAGGTGTCCACGGACCGGCCGCCCTGGATGGCCGTGACGGAGGCGCCGTTGCCCAGGTGGGCGATGACGCCGTCGAACTCCTCCACCGGGATGTCCAGCAAAGCAGCGGCGCGGCGCGTGACGTACTCGTGCGAGGTGCCGTGGAAGCCGTAGCGGCGGATGCCGTGGTTGGTGTAGAGCTCGTCCGGGACGGCGTACCGCCAGGCGTGCTCGGGAAGGGTGCGGTGGAAGGCAGTATCGAATACGGCCACCTGAGGCATGTCCGGCCACTTCTTGGTGATGGCCCGGATGCCCAGGACGTTGGCGGGGTTGTGCAGCGGCGCCAGCGGGTTGAGCCGCTCGATGGCGCGGGTGATCTCGTTGTCGATCAGCACCGGCTCGGCGAACCGCTCGCCGCCGTGGACCACCCGGTGGCCCACGGCCCCCAGCTGCAGGTCGCCCAGTTCCTGGTGGATGGCGGCGTCCACCTGCTCTAGGGCTGCTGCATGGTCCCGCGGGCCCACGATCTCGCCGTCGCCCTCTCCCCCGTTGCCCATCCCGATCTTTTCGATCAGGCCCTCCGTGAGGACGGTTCCGGCCGCGACGTCACGCACCTGGTACTTGAGCGAGGACGAGCCGGAGTTGATGACGAGGACGAGCATGCGGGGCCTCCTGAGCCTTTGCGCCAGCGGTTCAGTCCCCACTATATGTGGGCCGGTTCCGGGAGCGGATTCCTTGCGGATCGGGCCTGGCTGTGCCTACAGTCGGCGGACAGGCTGGACCACGCCGAGAGGACATTCCAATGACGAACGAGCCCACTTCGATCGACGAGAACGACCCCACCAACACCGGATCCAGCAGCACCGCGCCGCTCCACACCGGCGCCGGTTCCGGCACCAAGGACCCCACCGGCGTCGAGGGCGCCAATCCCGCACTGGACGATACTGGCAACCCCAAGGCCGGCGAGACGGGCGAGGCGCCGCAGCCGCCCGAGAACCCGGAGAGCCTGGACCTGACGCCGCAGGGCCTGTCGGATGAGCCCGCCAAGGAAGAGGACAAGGAAAGCCTGGCCAAGCCGGACAACAGCTGACCACAGCGGAAAGGACGACGTCGGCACCCATGGTGGGTGCCGGCGTCGTCCTTCGTTAATAAACGCCTACGTCCGCTGGGGCTGCCGCTGTCCGGCCAGGTAGTCGAACAGCTGGCGGAGGCCGAAGGACCATTCCGGCAGCTCCTCGCAGGCTCCAACCCGGTTGACCAGGGTGCCGAGGTGCCTGCAGCTGATGCTCACCACGTCGCCGTGCTTGTGGGTGAAGCCCTGCCCGGTTCGTCCCGGTCCTGCGTGGGCGCGAACAGGGTGCCGGTGAACAGTGCGAAGCCGTCCGGATACTGGTGATGCCGTCCGTAGGTCGCCGAGACGAGTTCCTCGAAGGGGCGGCTGATCCGGGCAACACTGTTCCGTCCTTCGAGCCGGAAGCCGTCCGGGCCCTCCACCCGCAGCAGGATCTCCTCCGCGCGCAGCGTCTCCAGGGTGAACGTCCCATCAAACAGCCGGATCAGCGGGCCGAGTGCGCTGGAGCCGTTGTTGTCCTTGGCCTTGCCCAGCAGCAGGGCGCTGCGGCCTTCGACGTCGCGGAGGTTTACGTCGTTGCCGAGCGTCGCCCCCACCACCTGGCCACGGGACGTGGCAATCAGCACCAGTTCGGGCTCGGGATTGTTCCAGGCGGAGAAGGCCGGGATGCCGATTCCGGCGCCGAGCCCCACGGATGAGAGGACCGGCGCCTTGGTGAAGACCTCCGGGTCCGGCCCGATGCCCACCTCCAGGTACTGGGACCACAGCCCCTCGGCCATCAGGATGCGTTTGGCCTCGGCCGCTTCCGGGGAGCCCGGCCGGATCCCGTGGATGCTTCCGCCGAGGGCCTTCCCGACGAGTTCCCGCATGCCGGCTGCGCGGCCGGCATCACCCGCGCAGCGTTCTTCGATCACCCGCTCGATCATGCTGTCCACGAACGTCACGCCGCAGGCTTTGATGACCTGCAGGTCAACGGGCGCCAGCAGGTGCGGCCGGGCGGTGTCCCCGGCGAGGGAAGCGCCGACGACGTCGTCCGTCGACCAGCGCGGTTCGGCCAGGTCCGGGTCCGGCAGCGCAGCACGGACGGCTGCGGCGGGATCCGGCAGTTCCAGCAGTTCCGAGACGGTTCCGGCCAGGCGGTGCAGGTCGTAGACCGTGCCGCCGCTGACGGCAACCGGGCGCGGCCCGCCGGATTCAACGTCCCAGACCCGGCCGATCAGGAGTGCCTGCGCGGCATCCTCAGGCAGGACGGAGGCGGCGGAAATATTCACTGCAGGCCCTCCCCGCTCGACGTGCGGGAACCGGACCCGCCGGACGGGTGGTGCCAGACGCCGTCGACCCTTTGCGGGACGCGCCATGGATTGCCGTCCTGCAGGGGCTCGGGCAGCCGCGCCGCCGGGAAGGACTGGTACGCCACGGGCCGGAGGAAGCGGCGGATGGCCGCCGTCCCCACCGACGTGGTGGCCGACGTGGTGGCCGGGTACGGCCCGCCGTGGTGCTGGGCGTAGCTGACGGTGACGCCGGTGGGCCAGCCGTTCCAGAGGACCCGGCCGCTGATGTCCGCCAGCCGGGCAGCCAGCGCCGCGACGTCGTCGTCCTCCTCGGCCTGCAGCGTGGTAGTCAGCTGCCCTTCCAGCAGCCCGGCCAGTCCGGGAAGCTCCGCCTGGTCCTGGTACTCCACCACCAGGCTGGCCGGACCGAACATCTCCTGCCGGAGCAGGCCGGGATTCTTCCGGACCTCCGCGGCGGTGGTGAGCAGGACCGTGGGGGACGGCTCCTCGGCGAAGTCACCCGCCAGCAGGACGTCAACCCCGCCACTGCCCCGAAGTCCGGCAACGGCATCGGCGTAGCCTGCGTGCAGCCGCTCGCTGAGCAGCCGGGCGGGCGTGAAGGCCGAGAGCTCCTGTTCCAGCTGGCCGCGGATCTCCGCCGCATGCCCGGCAGGAACGAACAGCAGCCCGGGCTTGGTGCAGAACTGGCCCATGCCCAGCGTGAAGGACGCGGCGTAGCCGGCAAGGATTTCCGTGCGCCGCGACGCCCATGCCTTTGGCGTGGCAAAGACGGCGTTGATGCCGCCCAGCTCACCGAAGAATGGAATGGGCTCGGGCCGCGCGGCGATGCGGTTGAGCAGCGCCCGGCCGCCTGCTGTGGAACCGGTGAAGCCGACAGCCTTGACCAGCGGGTGGTCCACAAGTGCCTCCCCCGCCTGGCGGCCCGTCACCAGGGCGAACAGGCCCGACGGCGCGCCGGCACCATCCAGCGCGTCGGTCACGGTCCGGGCGGTGCGCGCTGCCAGCTCCGCGTGGGCGTCATGCGCCTTGTGGACGACGGCGCAGCCGGCCGCCAGGGCCGAGGCGCTGTCGCCGCCCATCACACTGAAGGCGAAGGGGAAGTTCGAGGCACCGAACACACCCACGACGCCGAGCGGCACGTTGTACCGCCGCAGGTCCGGCCGCGGTCCCATGCCCCAGGCGGGGTCGGCATGGTCAATGGTGGCGTCAAAGTGCTCGCCGAGCCGGATTTCTGCTGCGAAGAGGCGCAACTGGAAGACGGTGCGCTTCAGTTCACCCTCCAGCCGGGCAACAGCAAGGTGCGTCTCCCGGGCGGCGATTTCAACCAGCCCGGCGCTGTCCTGCTCAAGGCCCGCGGCGATGGCCTCAAGCCAGCCGGCGCGCCGGGCCGGGTCCGCCTGCCGGCCCTGCTCGAAGGCGCGCTGGGCCGCCTCCACCGCCTCGTTCAACTGGGCCACGGCGGTTGCCGGCTGCAGCGTGCCGGCGGACAGTCCGGCGGCGCTCATCGCCCGGTTCCCGCAGCGGCCAGGGACGCGCCGGTAACGGCGGCGCGGTTGCCCACTTCCTGCCAGCCGGCCCCGTCCGGGAATTCCCAGCGGGCCCGGGAGGCAGTGAGCATTTCAGCTCCCGTGCCGGGCATGACCGGGGCGGCGTAGCGCCCGCCGACGATCCGGACCGGTTCGGCGAAGTGCTCATGCAGGTGGTCCACGAATTCGATCATGCGGTTCTCCTGCTGCGGCCCACCACGGCGTAGTCGAAGAAGGAGAAGTGCTGGACCAGCTCGCACAGGCCAACCCCGCCTGCGTGGGGGCACACCGGTACGCCGAACTTGGCTGCCAACAGCAGGATGGCGATGTTCTCGCTGACGCCGCCCACGCGGGTCGAGTCGAGCTGGAGCACATCAATGGCGCCGGCCTGGAGCAGCTGCTTGAAGATAATCCGGCTGGCAACCGCCTCGCCCGTGGCCACCCGTACCGGGGCAACGCCCTTGCGGATGTCGGCGTGGCCGAGGATGTCGTCGGTGCTGGTGGGCTCCTCGATCCAGTACGGGTTGAACTCCGCCAGCTGGTTGACCCATTCAATGGCTTCGGATACTTCCCAGCGCTGGTTGGCGTCGATGGCGATAGGGAGGTCTCCCACCGCTTCCCGGGCCAGCGCCATGCGGCGGCGGTCGTCGTTGATGTCCCCGCCCACCTTGAGCTTGATCATCGAGAAGCCGTCGGCCGCGGCCTCCTTGCTCAGCCGTACGAGCTTTTCATCGCTGTAGCCGAGCCAGCCCGGCGACGTGGTGTAGGCGGGGAAGCCGTCAGCCTTAAGCGCGGCAATCCGCTCCTCTTTGCCACCCTGGCCGGCGCGCAGGATGTCCAGCGCCTCCTCCGGGCTCAGGGCGTCCCGGATATGCGTGAAGTCGACCACGCTGACCAGCTCTTCAGGGGTCATTTCGCTGAGCAGGAGCCACAGCGGCTTGTTCTCGCGGCGGGCACGGATGTCCCAGAGCGCACTGACCAGGGCGCCGCAGGCCATCTGGGTGACGCCCTTTTCCGGGCCGAGCCAGCGGAGCTGGGAGTCGTGGATGAGGAGCTTGGAGGCGCCGCCAAGGTCGTAGATCAGTTCGTCGATGTCGCGGCCCACGAGCAGGCGGGCGTAGGCGTCGATGGCTGCGGTGATGATTTCGTTGCCGCGCCCGCAGCTGAAGACGAAGCCGTGGCCCTCGTCGCCCGCATCGGTGCGGATGACCACATAGGCGGCAGAGTAGTCCGGATCAACGTTGACCGCGTCGGACCCGTCAAGCTCCAGGGACGTGGGGAAACGGACGTCCTGGGTCTTGATGGAGGTGATGGAAGGCATGGATCTCAACTTTCATGGAAGAACTGGAGAGGGAAAGATTCGATTCCTATACGAATTACTAAAATCATATAGGACAAGTGACCCAGGTCAAGTCCCCACCTGCCCGGTCGGCTTCCGGAGGCACCAAAAAGCCCCGGCCACTGGGGGCCGGGGCTGGAATTCTGGACCTACGTGATGATGCGCTTCCGGGGCGGGCCACTGTCTTCGAGCGGCGCAAGCTCGCCCTGGAAAGCCTGGGCGAACCTGTCGAAGGAGTTGCGGATGTGGGTGGTCATGGCAGCCTCGGCCCGCTCCGGATCGCAGGCTTCGATTGCCTCGCGGACGGCCGTATGTTCGGCCACCGTGATGGCGCCGTCCACATCGGCGGGGTACAGGCGGAAGGTGTGCAGGTGGCAATGGGTCTGGGCGAAGGCATGTCGGACCACGGGATTTCCGGACGCGGCGAGGATGGTGTCGTGGAACCGGGTGTCATGGGCCACCAGGTCCTGGCGCAGGTCCCCGCTGGACTCCATGACATCCCGGAAAGCCTCAAGCTCCTTCTTCAGGGCAGGAGCCGGATTGGCCAGCCTGTCCACTGCAGCAGCCCGGGCCGCCCAGGGCTCGACGAGGAGGCGGAACTCAAACAGCGAGCGCAATTCGGGCAGATCCAGCAGTGGTGTGGTGCTGTATCCCCGCCCGGGGTTGTAGACCACCAGATTGTCGCCCTCCAGTCGCTGCAGGACCTCGCGGACCGGAGTCTGGGACACTCCCAGGCTGCGCGCCACGGCGTCGATGTTGATGCGCGCCCCCGGGGCGAGGTCGCCTTCCAGGATGGAGGCCCGCATGGCCGAGTAGACGTCGGAGACGGCAGCCTTGCCGCGGGGCATGTCGGACGCTGGACGTGGGGGCACGCAATTACCTCTTGAATTCGCTGTGGGCTTGGCACCCCGACGGGCGGGAGCCACTTGGGAATCATAAGCCACGCGCCGGGGCGGACCGGCGCGAAGAACAAATTCCCATCAGGACTTGATCCCCATCACAATTTCTATATGATTAACCAGATTCCTATACGATTTCGCTGAGCAGATCGGCACCCTCCCCATCCCCCTGTGCGTAATGCACCGAAGCCATGTATACGTCGAAGGAGACCGCATGACTACGCTCGGAAGTAAATCGTCCATCAACACCTCCACACCCCCCTCCCGCCTGATGACCCGGAAGCGCTGGGCCATCATCTGGCTTGCCTTCGTGGGCCTCAGCATCAACTACCTGGACCGCTCCAGCCTCAGCGTCGCCCTGCCTTTCATGGGCGAGGACTTCGAACTCACCGCCACCCAGCAGGGCCTGATCTTCGCCGCGTTCTTCTGGGCCTACGACTTCTGCCAGCTTGCTGCCGGCTGGTACGTGGACAAGGTGGGACCGCGCCGGTCCTTCTCGCTGGCCGCGCTGTGGTGGTCCGTCTTCACCATGGTGACCGCCGCCGCCTCCAACTTCTGGTCCCTCTTCGCCGCGCGCTTCCTGCTGGGGGTTGGCGAAAGCCCCGCCCCCAGCACCGCAGCGAAGGTAGTTGCCACCTGGTTCCCCGTCCGCGAACGCGCCTTCGCCACCAGCATCTGGGACTCGGGCTCACGCGTGGGTGCCGTCATTGCCCTGCCAATCGTCACCCTCATCGTTGCCTTCACCTCATGGCACGCGGTGTTCATCATCATCGGCCTTGCGGGAATCATCTGGGCCGCGGTGTGGTGGAAGGTCTACCGCAGCCCGGAGGAGCACCCGGGCGCAAACGCTGCCGAGGTCAGCTACATCCAGGAAGGCGGCGCCCGCGGTGCGGCCAGCGATGACGAAGGTGCAGCTAAGCTCCCCTGGCGCTCCCTGTTCAAGTACCGCACTATCCTGAGCATGATGTTCGGCTTCTTCTGCCTGAACAGCGCCATCTACTTCTTCATCACGTTCTTCCCGAGCTACCTGGTCAAGGAACGCGGCTTCGACCTGCTCAAGCTGGGCTTCTTCGGCGCCATCCCGGGCATCTGCGCTGTCCTGTTCGGCTGGCTGGGCGGCTACCTGGCAGACCGTGCCGTCCGGGCCGGAGCCCCGGTCAGCAAGGTCCGCAAGATCGCCATCGCCGGAGGCCTCGCCGGCGGCTCGGTCATCATGTTCGCCGCCCTGGTGCCGGAGGCCTGGATGGCCCTGGCACTGCTGTCCCTCGCCTACTCCAGCCTCACCGTCGCCGCCACCGGCATCTGGTCGCTGCCGGCCGACGTCGCGCCAAGCTCGCGCCACGTCGGTTCCATCGGCGGGCTGCAGAACTTCGCGTCCAACCTCGCCGGCATCTTCACCCCGATCCTGATCGGCGTCCTGGTGGACCAGACCGGATCCTTCGTGGCACCGCTGGCAGTGATCGGCTTCGTCTCGCTGATCGGTGCAGCGAACTACCTGTTCGTCATCGGCAAGATCGAGCCCCTGAAGGTCAAGGCCGAGGCCTAGCCCTGCCGGGCCCCCACACACCGCGACGGCGGCACCCACCCCGGGTGCCGCCGTCGTCGTTGCCGCTGCCGGTGGTTGAGCCTGTCGAAAACTTCGAACGCGGTTTCGACAGGCTCAACCACCGTCACGCCTGCGCCTGGATGGCGGTAATGGCCACCGTGTTCACGATGTCCTCCACTGTGCAGCCGCGGGAGAGGTCGTTGACCGGCTTCCGCAGCCCCTGCAGGACCGGCCCGACGGCGACGGCCCCCGAGCTCTGCTGCACCGCCTTGTACGTGTTGTTACCGGTGTTGAGGTCCGGGAAGATAAACACGGTGGCCTGCCCGGCGACGGAGGAGCCAGGCATCTTGGACTCGGCGATCGAGGCGTCCACGGCGGCGTCGTACTGGATGGGCCCCTCGACGGCGAGGTCCGGCCGGCGCTGGCGCACCAGCTCGGTGGCCTGCCGCACCTCGTCCACCGCCTCGCCGGAGCCCGATCCGCCGGTGGAGTAGGAGAGCATCGCCACCCGGGGCTCCACTCCGAACTGCGCCGCGGTTTCCGCCGAGGCCAGTGCGATGTCCGCCAGCTGCTCCACGTTGGGGTCCGGGTTCACGGCGCAGTCGCCGTACACCAGCACGCGGTCCGGCATGAGCATCAGGAACACCGAGGACACGATCTTCACACCGGGGCGCGTCTTCACGAACTCCAGCGCCGGCCGGATGGTGTGTGCCGTGGTGTGCACCGCCCCGGACACCATGCCGTCCACCACGCCCAGCTGGACCATCATGGTGCCGAAATAGCTCACGTCCTGCATGATCTCCAGGGCCTTGGCAAGGTCCACGCCCTTATGCGCACGGAGCTCGGCGTACTTTTCGGCGAACTTCTGGCGCAGGTCCGAGGTTGCCGGGTCCACCACGTTGATCCCTGAAAGGTCGATGCCCCGGGCCGCAGCCAGCTCACGGACGTCCGACTCCGGGCCCAGGACGGTCAGGTCGCAGACGTCGCGGCGGTGCAGGATCTCGGCGGCGCGCAGGATCCGCACATCCGTGCCCTCCGGCAGCACCACGTGCCGGCGCTGTGAACGGGCCCGCTCGATGAGGTCATGCAGGAACCGTAGCGGGGTCATCCGTTCAGGCCGCGGCAGGTGCAGGCGCTCCACCAGTTCGGTCTCGTCCACCCGGCGCGACCACAGGCCCACGGCCGAGGCCACCTTGCGCCGGTGCCCGGACCAGATCTCGCTCCGGACCTCAGAGACCCGCTTGGCGGTGGTGTAGGTGTCCTCCCGGGAGGCGAACACCGGGAAGGGCGCCTGCGCCAGGAGCGGGTAGATGTTGGCATCCGGTGCCAGGCCGCCGGTGAGGATCAGTGCGGACGCCACCGGGAATTCGGGCGAGAAGGACGAAGCCAGGCATGCCACCATCACGTCCGCCCGGTCCCCCGGCACGATCACCAGGGCGCCCTCATCCAGGACATTGAGGAAGTTGCCCACGTTCATGGCCGCCACCTTGATGTCCTTCACGTCCCGCTCCATGTCCGGGCGGCCGGCGATCTGTCGCACGCCCAGCGCCGTGGCCACTTCGCCGGTGGTGGGCCTCGCGATTTCCTCCAGCTCGGGCAGGACGTACACGGGCCGGCCGGATGCGCCCACCTTCACCTCCGCGGCAATGGCGTCCACCAGGTCCGGGTCCGCGCGGTTCACCAGAATGGCCAGCAGCGCGCACTTCTCCGCGGACAGCTCCTTCCGGGCAACCTCGACGGCGGCCGCCGCCTCCGCCACGGTCCGCCCCTTGGCGCCCACCACGGCCACCACCGGGGCGGCAAGGTTGTTGGCCAGGCGGGCATTGAGGTCGAACTCGACGGCGGCGTCCTGGCCGGTCAGGTCCGTCCCCTCCACGATCACCACGTCGCAGTGCCGCGAGATGTCGGCGAAGATCTCCACGCACCGGGAGTCGATCTCCTCGCGGTTGCCCTCGGCCAGCAGGCTGCGGACTTCCTGGAATGTCAGGCCGCCGCGGCAGCGCTCGTCCTCCAGCGCGAACCGGGACTTCATCAGGGCCACCATTGGGTCGTCCTGGGCGGTGGGGCCCGTCACCACGGGCTTGAAGAAGCCGATCCTGTCCGCATGCCGGTGCAGGGTGTCCGCCAGGCCCAGGGCCACGAGGGATTTGCCCGATCCTGGAGTGGTTGCGCTGACGTAGATGCCTTTGGCCATGGTCCGCCCTTTGCTGGTCTGCTTTCGCCGGTCCCTCCATCCTTGCATCTTTCGACTGAGGGCACCCTGCGCGCCCCGGGGACCCGACTAGGTAGCAGTAGTTGTCGTTATGGGCCCCCAAAACGACAACTACTGCTACCTAGTTGGGTTCGGCGCTTCCCCGCCGCGCCGCGGACGACGGCGTGTCCCGGCTTCGGAGGTCTCGCCGCCCGGGAGTAACCGGGCTGGAGCGCACGCCCCGCCCTTGACACCGGACCCCCTCATGGGATTACCTAATGAACATTCGGTAAATAAAGCTGGAGGCAATGACGCATGGCTGAAACAACACTTTCCGGGCCACCCCACCCCATCCTGGAAAACGACTATGCCTCCGAGTGGATGGGCATCGAGGTCCTCTCGCTCAGCGACGGCCACGCCACCATCCGGATGACCCTCCGGCAGGAAATGCTCAACGGGTTCGGCATGGCCCACGGCGGAATGATCTTCGCCTTCGGTGACACCGCCTTCGCGCTCGCCTGCAACCCGATCAACCCGGCGCCCGGCGAGGAGAACACCATTACCGTGGCCTCCGGCGTGGACATCAATTTCCTCAAGCCCGCGTTCCGCGGCCAGGTGCTGACCGCCGTCGCGGACCGCCGTTCCAGCGCCGGCCGCAGCGGCCTGTACGACATCCAGATCTTCGCCGCCGACGCGGACCAGCCCGAATCCCCACCTCCGGCACCCCCGGCGAGCTCGTTGCAGAGTTCCGCGGACGCAGCCGCACCATCCCCAAGAAGTAGGAAACGATGACCCTGCATGCCCCCGAAACGCCCGCCGCAGCAACCGCCCAGCCGGCGGATGCCGTCCTTGACCGCGAGGAGACCATCTCCCGTGACGAACTCGAGGCCCTCCAGCTCAGCCGCCTGCAGCACACCGTCGCCTACGCCTACGAGCGGGTGCCGCTGTACAAGCGCAAGTTCGACGACGCCGGAATCCACCCGTCAGACCTCCGTGAACTGGCCGACCTGGGCAACTTCCCCTTCACCACCAAGGAGGACCTGCGTCAGGAGTACCCCTTCGGGATGTTCGCCGTGCCGCAGCACGAGGTGGCCCGCGTGCACGCCAGCTCCGGAACCACCGGCCGGCCCACGGTGGTGGGCTACACCAAGCAGGACCTGGCCGACTGGGCCAAGCTGGTGGCCCGCTGCTTCCGCGCATCCGGCATCCGCCCCGGGATGAAGGTCCACAACGCCTACGGCTACGGCCTGTTCACCGGCGGCCTGGGCGCGCACGCCGGCGCGGAGGCGCTGGGCTGCACCGTCATCCCCATGTCCGGCGGCCAGACCGAACGGCAGATCCAGCTCATCCAGGACTTCAAGCCGGACGCCATCCTCTGCACCCCCACCTACCTGCTGACCATCGCAGACGCCATGGCGCACATGGGCATCGACCCCACCTCCACGTCCCTGAAGTACGCCGTGCTCGGCGCCGAGCCGTGGACCCAGGAGATGCGGCACGAACTCGAAGTCACCATGGACATCAAGGCGTGCGATATCTACGGACTGTCCGAGGTGATGGGCCCGGGCGTGGCCGGCGAGGCCGTGGAGACCCAGGACGGCAGCCACATCTGGGAGGACCACTTCCGCCCGGAAATCATCGACCCCTTCAATCCCGTCCCCGGCAAGGAAAACGTGCTGGGCGACGGCGAACACGGCGAACTGGTCTTCACCTCGCTCACCAAGGAGGCGCTGCCCATCATCCGGTACCGCACCAAGGACCTCACCCGCCTCCTGCCCGGCACCGCCCGCCCCGCGCACCGCCGGATGGGACGCATCACCGGCCGCAGCGACGACATGATCATCCTCCGCGGCGTAAACCTCTTCCGTCCCAGATCGAGGAGATCGCGCTGCGCATCCCCGAACTCAGCCCGCACTTCCAGCTCGAGCTCACCCGGCCCGAGGGGCAGCGGATGGACCAGCTGACCGTGAAGATCGAGCGGCGGGACAACGTCACCACCGAGCAGAGCACGACGGCGGCACGCACCCTGAAGGAGCAGATCAAGATCCACGTGGGTTCTTCCTGCACGGTGGCCGTAGTGGAGCCGGGCTCGCTGGAGCGGTCCAACGGCAAGCTCCGCCGCATCTACGACCTGCGCCCGAAGGGATAGCAGCACCGGCGGTGCCGGGCTGGCCCGCCCGGCGCCCGCCCGGACCAACCGACCGTTCGTGAGAAACTAGCACCTATGCCCAGCCAGACAACCAGCACCGCCGACACCTCCAGCCCCGCCGGCACCAAGCGCGGCCGGCCCGGCTACGACCAGCAGTCAGTGCTGCGGATCGCCGTGGATGTCTTCAACCGGCACGGCTACGACGCCACGTCGATGGGGATCCTGGCCGAGAACCTGGGCATCTCGAAGTCGGCCATCTACCATCACGTGCCGTCCAAGGGCGACCTCCTCAAGCTCGCCCTGGACCACGCCCTGGGCGGGCTGGAGTCGATCCTCGAGGAGCCGGAAGCGACGTCCGGCGCGGCCGATGCACGGCTGGAGTTCGTCCTGCGCCAGACCGTGGCGGTACTGGTGGACCGGCTGCCGTTCGTGACGCTGCTGCTGCGCCTGCGCGGCAACACCGAAATTGAGCGGGATGCGCTGGAAAGGCGGCGCACCTTCGACCACAAGGTGGCGGCCCTGATTTCGGCGGCCCGGGACGAAGGCTCGCTGCGCACCGACATCGACCCCGGACCGTCACCCGCCTCCTGTTCGGCATGATCAATTCCATCGTGGAGTGGTACAAACCCGGCGGTTCGCTGTCGCCGGAGCGCCTGGCCAACGACGTCATCACCATGGCGTTCGACGGGCTGCACGGCCACTCCTAGCCGGCCTCGGACTATTCCCGCAGTGAGGGCGGGTAAATGCTAAGCGTGCTTGGTATTTGGGTTGCTCCCCGGCTACGGTGGTAGAAAGCCGCCGTCCGCAGGGGAGGTAGTCAATGAGACCAGCCATCCATCCGGGGCCCCGCCACCGGGGTCCGGGCACTCCGCGGCGTCCCGGCCCGCTCAGGACCGCCGCCGCCGCACTCGCGCTGAGCGCCGCCGTCGTGCTTTCCGCCTGCACAGGAGGCTCGCCTCCTCCCCCGGCGCCAACCGCCGACTCCGGCAACACCCCCGCGGCCAGCCCGGCCGGTTCCGCACCCGCTCCCGTAGCGGAGGACGCGGCGGGCGGCATCCCGCAACTCGTGGAGAACCTGGCGCCGTCGGTGGTGACCATCTTTACCGAGGGCGGGCTGGGCAGCGGCGTGGTGTACTCCGAGGACGGCCTGGTCCTGACCAACGAGCACGTGATCCGCGGCAATACGAGGGTTGAGGTGGCCTTCGCGGACGGCCAGCGGGTGGAGGGCACCGTCCGGGCCACGGACCCGTCACAGACTTGGCGCTGGTCCAGGCGGACCGCACGGGCCTGCCCAAGCCGGTGTACCAGACCACGCTGCCCAAGGTGGGCGAGGGCGCCGTAGTGCTCGGCTCTCCGCTCGGCTTCGAGAACACCGCCACCGCCGGCATCATCTCCGGGCTCCACCGCTCGATTCCCGGGTCCGCGTCCAACAGCCTGTCCCTGGTGGACCTGATCCAGACGGATGCCCCATCAGCCCCGGCAACTCCGGCGGCGCCGTGATCAACATGCGCGGCGAAATCATCGGCATCAGCGAGGCCTATATCCCGCCGTCCGCAGGCGCCGTGGCCCTCGGTTTCGCCATCCCAGCCGCCACCGCCGTGGAAGTGGCCGAGGAACTCCTGGCTGACGGCACCGCCGAACACGCCTACGTGGGCCTCACCCCCGGCGAGCTGACGGCACAGATTGCCGAGCAGCTGGGCATCGAGCAGGTCTCCGGCGTGCTGGTGCTGGCCGTGTCCGAGGACGGCCCGGCCGGACGCGCCGGGATCCGACCCGGGGATGTCCTGGAGTCGATGGAGGGCGTGGAACTGACCGCGCCGGAGAAGCTCCTGTCCGAACTGCGCGGCCGCAATCCGGGCGACACCGTGAATTTCTCCGTCAAGCGCGGCGACGAGACCCGGGACGTCAAGGTGGACCTCGCCGAACGTCCCAGAGATAGCACCACCCGATAGGAAGGAATGGAAATGAGCAACTCCAAAGAAGAACCCGAGGCAGGCTTCATCGTTCCCGACCCCTCGAAGGTCCGTGAGGACATTCCCGGCGACGCCGGCGACGAGGCGAACGTGATCCGCTTCAGCGAGGAGCAGGCGCTCATCGAGGAGCAGTCCCACGGGATCCGCCCGGACACGTACAGCGTTCCTTCCGGCGGCCCCACCATGGAGGAGGCCCGCGGCAACATGGACCTCTCCGACCAGAGCGAAAGCGGGCACGGCACGGGCCGCGAGGACGACAGCAGCGACGACGCCCTGCACGGCGGCGCCGAATCCTGACGTTTCCCCGCAAAACCCAACCACCGGTGGTTGAGCCTGCCGAAACCCTGCCACCGGTGGTTGAGCCTGCCGAAACCCTGCTGTTGTTTTAGAGCTGGTACTCCATCCTGTTGCCCAGGTTCTCGTGGACGCAGAGGATGTTGTGCTCTGTGTCCATGAACCATGCGCTCTTCTCGGAGCCCGTGGTGCAGATGTGGTTCTCCGTCTTCAGGTTGGGCAGGTCGTAGTCCTGGAACTGCACGCCCATGGACTCCATCTCGCGGACTGTCTGCTCGATGTCCGTGACCTCGAAGCTGAGGGCCGTGTGTTCCGAGTGCTTGCCGTCCCTGACCGGCATCAACTGCAGCATGGCGCCGCCGTCAATGCCGAGTATTTCGCTTCCATCGTCTGTCATACCGCGGTGCGGAGTCCAAGTTTCTCGGTGTAGAAACTGTGGGCGCGGGCTGCATCATCGACTGGCAGGATGGTTGTGGCTGATTTCATTCTTAGGGTCATGTGGCCACCTCCTACGGGCAGAATTTTACGCCCCCACCCCAATAAAAGCCCTCGATGCGCTATCACTTATGGTCCCCAAACGGGCTAATTGGGGACCACAAGTGATAGAGCAACCGGGGGTTACTTTTCGACGAGGGTGAGGACGTCGTAGGTGGCCACGATCTCGTCGTTCTGGTTGGTCAGGACAGCATCCCAGGCCACCTCGCCGTACTCGTCGGTTTCGCGCGGGGTGATCTTCTTGGCGGTGAGGGTGACCCGGATGGAGTCCCCGGCCGCCACCGGGGTAATGAAGCGCAGGTTCTCCAGGCCGTAGTTGGCCAGCACCGGACCCGGGGCGGGCTCCACAAACAGTCCCGCGGCCCAGCTGAGCAGCAGGTAGCCGTGGGCCACGATCCCCGGGAAGAACGGGTTGGCTTCGGCGGCTTCCTGGTTGGTGTGGGCGTAGAAGGTGTCGCCGGTGCTGTTGGCGAAGGCGGTGATGTCCTCCAGGGTGACCTGCCGCAGATCGGACCGGACGGCGTCGCCGATCCGCAGCGTCTCCAGCCGCTTCCGGAACGGGTGGGTCCCTTCGGTTTCCACCGTGAAGTTGCGGTCCGCCCCGGCATGCCAGATGCCGGTGACCGCGGTCAGCATGTTCGGTGAGCCCTGGATGGCGGTGCGCTGCATGTGGTGCATGACGGAGCGGATGCCGCCCAGCTCCTCGCCGCCGCCGGCGCGTCCGGGTCCGCCGTGGACCAGGTGCGGCACAGGCGAGCCGTGGCCGGTGGACGACCGCGCGTCCTCACGGTTGAGCATCAGCACGCGGCCATGGTGCGCGGCGATGCCGGTCACCAGTTCCCGCGCCACGGCGGGATCATTGGTGCAGACAGTGGCCACCAGGGAACCGCTGCCCCGGGCGGCGAGGCGGACGGCGTCGGCCAGGTCCTTGTAGCCGATCACCGACGAAACGGGGCCGAAGGCCTCCAGGGAGTGCAGCGCCTCCGCCTCCGCATCGTTCCAGCTGAGCACGATGGGAGACATGAAGGCGCCTTCCTCCACCACCGCGGAGGTGCCGTCAGCAGTGGTGACCGACGGCGAATCCAGCGTTCCGTACGCAAGCTCGCCGCCGGCGTCAAGCATGGCCTGCACGGCTGCACGCACGTCCTGAAGCTGCTCAACCGAGGCCAGGGCGCCCATAGTGACGCCCTCGCCCCGCGGATCGCCGAGCACCACGCGCTCCTGGACCCGCTTGCCGATGGCGGACACGACGGCGGGCACCAGCGCCTCCGGGACGATGGTCCGGCGGATGGCGGTGCACTTCTGGCCCGCCTTGACGGTCATCTCGGTGACCACGGACTTCACGAAGGCATCGAATTCCGGGTGCCCTCGACGGCGTCAGGCCCGAGGATGGCCGCGTTCAGGGAATCGGTCTCGGACGTGAACCGGACCCCGCCCTGGACCACGTTCGGGTGGGACTTCAGGGACAAGGCGGTGGAGGCCGAGCCGGTGAAGGAGACGTAGTCGCGGTAATCCAGCACGTCCAGCAGACCGCGGACCGAGCCGGAGATCAGCTGCAGCGAGCCCTTGGGCAGGATGTTGGATTCCACGATGGCCTTGACCACCGCTGCGGCAACATAGCCGGTGGGGGTGGCGGGCTTGACGATGGTGGGAACCCCGGCGATGAAGGCGGGGGCGAACTTTTCGAGCATGCCCCAGACGGGGAAGTTGAAGGCATTGATCTGGACCGCGACGCCGGGAATGCGGGTGTAGATGTGCTCGCCGGCGAAGGAGCCGTCCTTGGACAGCACCTCCATGGGCCCGTCCACCACCACCTGCGAGTTGGGCAGCTCGCGCCGGCCCTTGGAGCCGAAAGTGAAGAGGACGCCGATGCCGCCGTCGATGTCCACCATGGAGTCGATCTTGGTGGCGCCGGTCTGGAAGGAGAAGTTGTAGAAGTGCTCGCGCCGGGCGTGCAGGTACTGCGCGAGCTCCTTGAGCTTCAGGGCGCGCTGGTGGAAGGTGAGCTTGCCCAGTTCCTCCTGGCCGGTGCTGCGGCCGTAGTCCACCACGGCCTGCAGGTCCAGCCCCTCGGTGCTCACCTTGGCCAGGATCTCCCCGGTGCTCGCATCACGGACGGGAACCGCGGAGGCCGAGGTGCCGGCGTCGGGGGTCCACCAGGCATCCTGGATGAAGCTGGGCACTGTCTCCACGGTGTCGACCGTGGCCTGGGGAGCTGTGGCTGTGGTGGTCATCGTTGACGGGTCCTTCCAACAAGGGGCAGAAAGGCGGCCAATGATTACTGACCGTCCGTTCGGTAATATAAGAACCATACATGAATGTGCCGTCCGGCAACACCGAAGGAGACTCCCATGAGCACCCCCGTTCCGAATTCCGCCGAGACGCAGGACCACTCCCCCACAGGGCACGAGCTGTGGAAGATCACCCTCGGCGAGCTGGACGAGAAGATGGGGGTCAAGATCGTGGAGGAGTCGGTGGAGCGCGTGGTGGCCACCATGCCGGTGGAGGGCAACAGGCAGTCGTTCGGCCTGCTGCATGGCGGCGCCTCGCTGGCCGTGGGCGAGGCGGTGGGCTCCTGGGCCGCCGTGATCCACGCCAGCACGATGGGCAAGACGGCGGTGGGCGTCGATGTGTCCGCCACGCATCACCGGTCCGCCCGGGAAGGCGTGGTCACCATCACGGCCACACCCATCCACTTGGGCGGCACCCTCACCACGCACGAGGTGCTGATCACCAACGAGATCGGCCAGCGGCTCTGCACGCTGCGCATCACCAACCTGCTGATGCGGCGGCACAAGCAGTAGCCAGAAAAACTTCTCCTGCAGTGCATCCAAAGACGGTACTTCCCGGGTATTAAGCGCGTAAGCACAAACAGCCCGGCTACCGGGCATCCTTGAAGGAGTTTGATATGCGCAAAATGGGTTACGCCGCCGGAGCACTTTCCCTGGCCGCCTCGCTGGCCTTCGCCGCCCCGCCCAGGCCGGCGGATGGCACCAGGATGACGACGACGCCCTGTTGTCCGTCCTCCATGGTGTTCCCGGCCTGACGGTGGACGTGTGGGTGAACGGGAACCTCACGCTTGATGACTTCACTCCCGGCACCCTGGCCGGGCCGCTGGAGCTGCCCGCCGGCGATTACCAGATCGCCGTGACTGCCGCTGACGCCACCTCCGCCGCGAACCCGGTGATCGGACCTGTGGATGTGCAGCTCGACGAAGGCGGCAACTACACGGCCGTGGCCCACCTCAGCGCCGCGGGCGCCCCCCACGGCCTCGCTGTTCGAAAACAGCACCAAGGGCCTCCGGAATGACCGGAAGGGCAAGCTGACGGTCAGGCACGTGGCCGCGGCTCCCGCCGTCGACGTGCTGGCGAACGGCGAACCCGTCATCCAGGGCCTCACCAACCCCAATGAAGCCGTGCTGAAGCTCAGGGCCGGCACGATTTCAGCTGCGGTAGCCGCGGCAGGAACCACAACCCCGGTGATCGGCCCTGCTGACATCACCGTTACAGGCGGGACGAACACCATCGTCTACGCCTGGGGAAGCCTCGCCGACGGCACCCTGGGCGTTGCCGTTCAGGTGGTCGACGGCGAAGACAGGTGGCACGGCCACCGCTGACCGCGGGCACAGTCCCGGCCCGAGTGGCCGGCAGAAAGGGCGGGGGCGCAGCAACGCGGCCCCGCCCTTTCGTAGTTAGGGGACCCGGCGCCGGTTCCGCCGGCGGACCAGGACTGTCAGGAGGATGCCGGCGGCAAGCGCCGCGAACGCTGCGCCTGCCCCCGGCAGGAGTGCGCTGGCGCCGGTGTAGGCGAGCCCGCCGGTGGAGCCGGCGGTGTACGGGCCCGATGTATCGGCCAGGCCGGCGGGTGGTGTCCCGGCCGGGGAAGGTACGACGGCGGCGCCTCCACCCGTGGGATTCGCCGGCGGGACAGCGGCCGGGCCAGCCGGGGCCGGGCTGGCGGGGACAGATCCGGTAGGCGCGGGGGCAGGCACCGTTGCTGCCGGTTCGGCCGGCACCGGAGGCGCGGGCGGTTCTTCCGGAGCCGGTGGCGCGGGTGGCTCTTCCGGGGCACGCCCAAACTCGAACCTGCTGGTGCCCGAGACGCTGAAACCGTTGACCGTCTCGGCCGTGAACTGCAGCTTTCCGCTGCCCCCGGGGTGCTTTCAGGAGCCGTGAAGCTCCAGTTCCCGGCGTCGTCCACCGGGACCTCGAAGGGATCTCCGCCGTCCAGGGTGATCCGGACTGTTGACCCGGCGGCCACCGCGGAGGCCGGTGCCGCCGGAACAGTGCCTGTGACCTGCTGCCCCGGTTCGAAGGTGCCCCCAGGCTCGGGGCTGGTGACGGCAGGCTTGTTGAGGAAGAGTTCCAGCTGGTAGCCGGGCAGGACAGCCAGGCCCTCGCTGAGGGTCGCCGCGATGGCCATGTTCTGGACGACGTTGCCGTTTTCATCCGGAGTGTCGCCGGCAGCGTGCGTCCCCACGGCGTAGTTGCCGCTGACGTAGGGGCCGCCGGAGTCACCTCCGCTGGACTGCACGGCGTAGGACAGGAAACCGCGGAAGGCCCGCAGGTCGGTGGGGTCCATCGCGTAGGCGGGACCGGGGACTACGAAGATCCCCACCGCGTCGATGGTGCCGCAGGACCAGAATGACGTCCGCCCTGAGCGGCACACCGGCATTCCCAGCACCGGGTCCGCGCCGCCGATGATCTTGACGTCCGGCTCGGGCTGGGAGGGGTCCCCCAGGTGCTGGCTGCCGGCAGCGGGTCCACATCGGCGCGCAGGGACTCGATGACGGAGATGTCGGTGCCCACATTCCCGGGGTCGGTCAGAGCCGTGCCGCCCGGACCAGTGGGGGTGGCGGGGTCCAGGACCCTCGAGTTGCCCGGGCCGCCGTACTGGCTGAAGCCAAATTCGCCCAGCAGGCCGGCGGGCTCACCGAGGAACTGCAGGGTGGCGGTCCTTGCCGCACCGTCGGACGCGCAGTGTCCGGCGGAGAGGACAGCAGGCAGGCCTGCTGGGTTGAAGGCGGAGAAGCCCGTGGAGCAGATCCAGCCGGTGTCGGCAATGTAGCCGACCCCGCCGGGAACATCGGCTTCGGGCGCGAGGGAGGCGCCGCCGTCGAGCTCCACGTTGGCGTACTTGGCTACGAACTCGGCGGGCGACACCTTCCCGCCGCCGGCCGGAACGGATGCCGTGCCGGTCTTCCCGGTGGACTCGGGCGTGTTGACGCCGCCGGTCCGGATCACGAATTTTCCGCCGGACGCCAGCACAGCCTGCAGGCCTTCCGGGCCGACCTCACGCACGTAGGCCTGGAAAAGCTGTTCGGTGCTGACCGCCAGTTCCGCACCCTCGCCCGGGGCAGTGGAAGCACCAGGATCCGCAAGCCGGGCCTCCGGTGCCGGCGCCTCCAGCACAAGTTCCGGGACCGACGCCGCGAGCCCCGCCACTTGTGCCAGCAGCTCCGCGCCGGACCCGGTCACCACGATCCGGCCGTCTTCCAGCCTGATGCCCTGATAGCCCGGGACGTCGCGGAGCTGAACGGCGGCAGTAGCAGCCCGGGAACCAAGCTCACCGGCCGCGGCGAACTGCTCCTGCGTGAGTCCGAGGTCGCGCTGCACCGCTTCGGCGAGCGCCGCCTCTGAAAGGCCCTTTCCGCCGTCGGATATTTCGACGCTGGGGGCATCAGCGGCCTGGTCCTCGGCCCAGGCGGGGGCGGCGGCGTATGCGGAGGACGCCAGCATCCCGGCGACGGCGCCAAGGGACAGGAACCGGCGCAGATGGACCGGCCTCATCGGGCCACCCCCGCCCCGCACAGGGACAGCACGGCGTCGAGTTCGCCGGTGCTGAGGCCGTGCCGGAGGAGGTAGGCCCGGGCGTCCAGGGCGCGGACGAACTCCACCACGGCGGCCCCGCGCCGCTCGAGCAGCGGTGCCAGCTCGGCGTCGTCCAGGTAGCGTTCCCGGTCATGCGGCGGACCGTGGGTCCGGTAGCGCTCGTTGATGCCGCGGGCGGCGCGTCGGTAGCCCTCGGCGATGTCCTGGTCCGGGTCACCCGCCAGGTCCTGGACCATGGCGGCCACCATGCCGCTGCGGTCGCGGCCGGCGGCGCAGTGCAGGATCACGTCGCCGCGCTCCGCCCCCGCCGCGAGAGCCCGGAAGACGCCCACCAGTTTCTCCGGGAAGATGCGGGAGTTGTCCAGGTAGTAGGCGGGATCGTTCAGGTAGGGGCCGCAGAGTTCGGTGAAGCGGGGGTGGCCGGGTTCCTCGGTGGGTGCCGCGAGGACTGCCATGCCGTGCCATGCGGCGTCCGACACCACGGGATCGGTGTCCCGCCGGCGCGCCTCCGCGGCATTGCGAAGGTCGACGACGGTGCGGATGCCGTCGTCGTACGCCTGCTGCCAGCCCGTTTCCGTGAGCCATTCGCGGCGTCCCATCCGGTAAACGCCGCCGGCCACGTGCCACGCGTTGACGGCACCATCCCAGTCCATGGACCTGCCCGTTTTCGTCACCCGGCCAGCTAATCACACCAGTCACAGGAGACGCACGTCACGATTGGGGAGATTTAGGGGAATTGCGGGGGCCGGACCCTAATGACGGTTGCCCCTGCCAGGCGTAACGTACACCTACACGCTTGTGCCTTAGGCGGTTCAAAGGAGAACGCAATGGGAATTGCACCAGTACGACGGCGTCAATCAGCTTTTGCGGCCGGCCTCGCCACCCTGGCCATGGCCCTGGGCTTCACGGCCATCCCCGCTGACGCTGCACCCCCGCCCAATGTTGACTACGTTGCTCTGGGTGATTCATATACAGCTGGCACAGGCGCGGGAGTGGCGGAACGGCCGGCAGGCGTTGACTGCTGGCAGAGCAGCCCCGGATATGTGGATGTGGTCGGAAGGACCGGACGCGTGGAGCTGGTGGACAACGCCGCTTGCCACGGCGCTGTTCTCTCTGTTGCCAGCCCCACGTGGGACCCTGTGATTTACACGCCCACTGTTCAGGAACAGATCCAATCCCTGGTGACCTCCGGGGCCCTTTCGGCTGATACGGAGCTGGTGTCCATTACGGCAGGCGCGAACGACCTCGGATTCGCTTACGTCCTTGGAGTCTGCGCTTTCTCTTCCGAGGAAGCCTGCCGGGCGGCTGTGGCTCAAGCAACCTCGCCGCAAGCGTTAGCGTTCCTGACCACCAGCTTGACCCAGACGTATGCAGCAATTCACCAGGCTGCTCCCAACGCAAGGATTATGGTCCTCGGATATCCTTTGCTCTTTGAGCCGTCCAGTGCTTTTGCTCCCATTCCCGTGACCAACCAAATACTCATGAACCAGGCGACCGTACGGGTGAATACCGCAATCGCGGCCGCTGTGAGTACTTCAAACACGCTCTATCTCGCCAATGCGCAATATGTTGATGTGACCGATGAGTTTGCAGGGCACGCCGTGAACTCAACCGACCCCTAGCTCCAACTCTCCCTGACCGACTTCACTGCCGATTACAACTTCCACCCGACCCCGGACGGGCATCGCGCCTATGCTTCAGCGTTGCTGTCTTCGGTGAAGCTGGGCCAACTGGTCCGGCCGTAGCCAAGACCTCACCCCCGCCGGGCGAGCCTGTGCTCCAGCCCGGCGGGGATTAACGTCATTCGCCAGGGTGCGCCGCCCCAACCGTCCGCCCCACTGTGCGAAACCCCGCGTTGCCCATTGATGAGTCCGGCGTGTTCGAGGACCGGGCAGAGTTCCTGTACCGGTTGCAGTAGGAGTCGTGGCACAGGTACGAGCCTCCCCGCATGACCCGGACCTGGCCGCTGTCCGGTCCGCGCGGGTCGGTGGCAGGAGACACGCGGTAGTAGCCGGGGCTCCACCAGTCGGCACACCATTCCCAGACATTCCCAATGGTTTGCCACAGCCCATAAGCGTTCGGTTCAAAGCTGCGTACGGGTGCTGTGGTGAGGAATCCATCCTGGCGAGTGTTTTCGGCCGGAAACGGTCCCTGCCAGATGTTCATCCGCCAGGATTCGCCGGCCCGCGGCTTGGTGGTGGGCAGCGGGAAAGACGCGTCACCGTGCGGGTCATCTCCCCAGGGGAACCTTGCACCATCGAGCCCGCCACGCGATGCAGCCTCCCACTGCGCTTCCGTCGGAAGAGCCCGGCCGGCCCACTGGCAGTACGCCACCGCGTCATTCCAGCTGACATGGACCACCGGGTGGTCCCCGAGCCCGTCGATACCGGAGTGGCGTCCCCCCGGGTGTCGCCAGTCCGCACCCTTCACGCCCCGCCACCAGGGCGTCCCGGCGGAGAGCCCATAATGTCTTCCTCCGGTGCCGCCACAGCAAGATGGAAGACCGCGGAGAAGCCCCAAGCCTCGGCTTCGGTGCGGTAGCCGGTCGCCTCGACGAACCGCGCAAAGTCGTTGTTCGTCACGCTCGTCGCGTCGATTGAAAATGACTCCAGGGTTACCTGGTGGACGGGCGTTTCGCCGTCGCCCCGGTTCTCGTCCCCTTGCGAATCCCCCATCCCGAATGTCAGGGCGGGGACAATTGCCTGCTCAATCCGGTGGCGGCCTAGCCCTGCATCGGCCAGGGCAGGCTCCGGCAGGGGTTTGTCCGACGTGCCCGTGAACACTGCGCGGCCTGCCGGCGCGCAACACCCGGCACCTGGGTTCTCCTCGTTCATCCTTTTCACTTTCCCACATCGCTCCCGGGCATCACCGGCTGCAGCCGGTGATGCCCGGGTAATGCTGCGTCAGCTGGATGCCCGGATACCGGCGACGTATGCCTCGACCTGCGCGAAGAGTTCAGCATCGTAAGGCCCCCACACCGGGTGCGGGGTGTCCTCTCCGCGGTACGGTTCGTCCGCGTACCGCTTCTGGTAGTCAGCGAGCTTCCGCTCCATATCGCTCTTGATCCCGGCGTATGCGGGATCGTCGGCAACGTTGCGCACCTCGGTGGGGTCGTTCCGCAGGTCGTAGAGCTCCCATTCAGGCTCGAACTGCCGTTCCGATGCCCCGGGCACTCCAAGGCCGGCGCCGTAGTAGTAGATGAGCTTGTAATCCCGGGTGCGAATGCCGTAGTGGGCGGGCGCTGCGTGGATGGGATCATCGTGTTCCCAATACCGGTAGTAGGCGGCGTCGGGCCAATCCTCGATGCTCTCCCCGCGCAGCAGCGGCAGAAAACTCCGCCCCTGCGAGGTGGGGAGCTCGTTCGCTGCGTCGATGCCGCAGGCATCCAGGAACGTCGCGGCGAAGTCCACGTTGGTGATGATCGCTTCGCTGCGGCTGCCGGCTTCGATCTGGGCCGGCCAGCGGATGAGCATGGGCATCTGCAGGGACTGGTCGAACATGAGCCGCTTGTCGAACCAGCCGTGGTCCCCGAGGAAGAATCCCTGGTCGGAGGTGTAGACCACCAGCGTGTTCTCTGCGAGCCCCTTGGCCTCCAGGTGGTCGAGCATCCGCCCCACGTTGTCGTCGATTGACTGGATGCACTGAAGGTAGTCGCGCATGTAGATCTGGTATTTCCACCGCATCCGTTCTTCACGGTTTCCCTCACCCCGCAGGTGCTCCGGCACCTCCATTTTGATGTCGTCGGCACCCATGTCGTCAGCGATGGTCATGTGCACGCCGCGTACGGCCTTGCTCCGTGTCTCATAGTCATCGAAGAAGGTCTCAGGCTCGGGAATCGTCCCGTCAGCATAGAGGTGCTTGTGTTTCTCGTCAGGCACCCAGGGCCGGTGCGGGGCCTTGTGGTGCACCAGGAGGCAGAACGGCTCATCCTCGCCCCGCTCGTCGATCCAGTCCAGCGACAGATCGGTGACAATGTCGGTCGCGTAGCCCTTTTCGATGGTGCGGCCGGACGGATCAATCATTTCGGGGTCCATATAGTCGCCCTGGCCGGGAAAGACCTTCCACGCGTCGAAGCCGCGCGGCTCCGAGACTTCCTGCTCACCGAGGTGCCACTTGCCGAACAATGCCGTGCGGTAGCCGTTGTTGCGCAGCACATCGATGAACGTTGGGACGCGGTAATCCATCTCCGTCCAGATGGACGACACGCCGTTGACGTGGGAGTAGGTGCCGGTAAGGATCGAAGCCCGTGACGGGGAGCAGATGGAGTTCGTGCAGAAGACGGCGTCCATCCGCATGCCACCCTCGGCGATCCGGTCGAGGTGCGGCGTCTTGTTGACCCGGCTGCCATACGCCGAAATGGCATGGGCGGCATGGTCGTCGGACATGATGAAAATGATGTTGGTGCGTGGCATGGTGCCTGCTTCCTTGCTTTTACGTCTCATCGGCTGCTGTTGCCGGCGCCGATGTCTCGGAATTCGTGGACTGCCCGGCGTCGATCACCGGTGGCAGGAGAAGGTGTTCGTGGACGGGGGACGTGCTGGTCTCGCCCATGATCAGGCGTGCGCATTCCCGGCCGGCGCCTTCAAGAGGAAGACGCGAGTAGACCAGGTTCGGCCAGAGCCCTGTGGTAAGCGTGCCGGCGGCAAGTCCCGCCACCGTATAGCGCGGGTCCCGGCGCTGCGCCACCCGGTATACGGCCTCCACATCCGCGCCCCAGGAGCACAGAAGGGTGGTGTGCCCGGGGTCGGCTCCGTCGGTCCCGAGGGCCTGCTCCACCCGGCCGGCGAGTTCGTGCACGTACGAAGCCTGCTGGTCCGGGTTCTCCTCGAGGCGTTTGAGGTGTTCTGCCGTGATTCCGGTGGAAACCACCCGCAGTGCGACCTCGGGGCGTTGACCCAGCGCCGAAAACACGGCCTGCTCGCGGATCCTCTCCGCACGGGACACCAGATCCGGGCGAAGGTAATAGACGGTGCGCGTCCCCCTCCGTTCAAGTTCCGCCATGAGCAGTTCGACGCCGGCCCGGTAGTCAAAATCGACCGTCGAGTATGGGCGCTCCTCTCCGAAGGCCCCGCAGTCGAGTGCCACGAAGGGGACGCTGTGCTTGGCAACGAGCTCCGCAAGCTCGCCTGGCACCTCATGGTCGTCGTGGCCCACGAAGATGAGGCCGTCGAGTTGGTAACCCCGGACCGCGGCCACCCACTGTGACGCCGGGCCCTTATGAAGGAGGGCAAGGTGAAGGCCTTGCTCGGTCAGTCCCTCGACGAGCCCCTGCACAATGGCCGCGTACCGCGGCGTGGTGACCGGTTTGTCCAGGAGCACGCCGATGGTACGGCTGGTGCCGGCCTGCAGTGATCGGGCGAGGCCGTTGGGAACGTAGCCGATGTCCCTGGCGATCTGCCGGATTTTCGCCTTCGTGGTGCCGCTCAGGGGAAGGGTGCTCTGCTCATTCAGGGCGTAGGACACCGTTGACACGGACACGCCTGCACGGCGGGCGATGTCCTTGAGCGTTGGTCGGGCTCCGGCAGTCATGCTATTGGCCCCGCCGTGCTTTCAGCTCTTCCACGTTGGCAGCCACCCGTTTGCGGTTGAGCGGGTAGATGAAGAGCAGCAGGAGAGCGGCAACGGCGTAGAGGACGCCGGGCACGAGTGTGGATACGAGGTAGATCCCGTTGATGGTCTCCTCGGTCTGAGTGGGCGAGCCGGCCTGGAAGCCGACCGCCGTCAGTGCCACGCCCGCGAGGCCACCGGCCAGGGCCAGTCCTACCTTGCGCGCCCAGGTGTTGACCGCATAGACGGTGCCGTCGTCACGCTCACCGCTGCGCACCTCCTCGTGATCGATGACATCGCCGATTAGCGCCCAAACGAGCAGCGAGTAGGTACCCATACCGAAACCGGCAAGCACTGTCAGGACGATGAAGACCCATGGCGAGGTGACGTGCGTAAGGGCCAGGAACATGTAAACAGCGGCAGAGAAGAGCATGCCCGTGACGATGATTTCCTTCTTGCCGAAACGGCGGGCGAGCCACGCCGCGACCGGCGCCAGCACAAGGCCTGGCAGGTAGTTCGCCAGTTGGGCAGGACCGGAAAGCGCACCGTTGTTGAAGTAGTTCAGCCACAGGTACGCCGCCATGGACATCGTGAGCAGCGACGCAAGCATGAGGATCAGGTTTCCGGCCATGAGCCCCAGCAGCGCCCTGTTTCCGGCCAGGGAACGCAGGAGTTTCAGGAAGCTGCGCTTTTCCTGCACGGGTACTGCCTGCACGCGTTCACGCACCTGGGTGTAGCAAATGGCATAGAACGCGAGCGCGGCGATGGAGAACCCCACACCTGTCATGAAGAAGGAACCGGGAAGGACCTGCGAAACCCCGTCAACGGTCGCGTAGATCAGAAGTGGGGGAACAAGGGCCACGAACAGGCCCGCGACGTTTGCTCCGAAAGCGCGGAACACTGAGAGGGAAGCCCGCTCCCCCGGGTTCGGACTCATGACGGATGCCAGCGAACCGTAGGAAATGTTGACCATCGTGTAGAAGACGGAACCCCACAGCAGGTAGGTGACAGCAGCGTACGTAAGTTTCAGGCCGTAGTCCCAGTCAGCAATGAAGGGTGCATAAAGGAGCGCACTTACAACGACGAGGGGCAAGGCAGCCCTGCCGATCCAGGCACGGAAGCGGCCGGCAGGCGACGGGCGGTGCCGGTCCAGGAAACGCCCCCAACCCACATCCGTGAAAGCATCGATGAGCCTGGCCGCGAGGAACAGGATGCCGACGTGCGCGGGTTGGAGTCCTGCCACGTTCGTGTAGAACACGAGCAGGTAGGAGGATGCGAGCAGGAAGGTGAAGTCATTCCCAAGGTCGCCGAAAAGGTAGCCGATTTGTCGCGCCACCCGAAGGGGCGCATCACGGATTGGAATGAAACGGGTGCGGCGGCGGTGCCGATTGATTCGTTCATGAGACTCCTCGTTGAGTGCGGGATAAAGGTACCCTAAGGAGTTCAAACGATTGAAGCCACCCTTCAATCGTTTGAATATTTCACCCTGCCCAAACCCAACAGCTGGGCATCGAAGGACTGCCCCCCATCAACCTTTGCGGCTACCCCCGCCGGGCGAGCCTGTGCTCCAGCCCGGCGCGGACCATGGGCCATTCGTGCTCAAGGATCGAGAAGACCACGGTGTCCCGCAGGATGCCGTCGCGGGTGCGGGAGTGGTTCCGCAGCACGCCGTCCTGCTTGGCCCCCAGCCGGGCGATCGCCTCGCGCGACTGGTGGTTGAGCCAGTGCGTGCGGAACTCGACGGCCGGGCAGCCGATGGTCTCGAACGCGTGCCGGAGCAGCAGCAGCTTGGAGTCCGGGTTGGTGCCCGTGCCCTGGACTGACGCCGCGTTCCAGGTGGAGCCGATCTCCACCCGGGGCGTGCCGGCGTCGATATTCATATAGGTGGTCATCCCGATGATCCGGCCGGGGCCTCCGGTGGCGGGGTCGATCAGCCGCGTGGTGAACGGCAGCATCGAGCCCTCGTCCTGCAGCGCCAGGCGGCGCTGAATCTCTGCGGCCATTTCATCCGGCGCCGGCACCGAGGTGTACCAGAGCTTCCACAGCTCACCGTCGGCTGCCGCAGCAACCAGGCCGTCGTGGTGCTCCCCGGCCAGCGGCTCCAGGATTACATGGCGGCCGGTCAGGGTCAGGGGTTCTAGGAAAGTCACTGCACCAGCCTAGGCCCCGCCACCGGGGCCGGTTACGCTGGGACAGCACCAGGACGGCGAGCAAGGGAGTTGACGTGTCAGGAACAAATCCGGACCCGGAGGACGACAAGATCACAGGCCTGGAGCCCGGCGGCGGCGTGCCCCCGGGAGAAACCCCGCCCGGTGAAGCCTCCACCGCCGGCCCGCAGGGGCACGACGAGCACGGGACCAGGAAGAGCACACAGTTCCTGTGGATCGCGATCATCGGGATCGTGGTCCTGCTGTCGTTGCTCTACTTCATCGGCTACATCGTCGGGTTCTTCGACTAGGCGGCCGCTTAAGGCGCGGTCCTAGCTGGGCCAGTCGAAGAAGCCCTTGCCTGCCTTACGCCCCAGTTCGCCGCGGGCCACCTTGTCCTTGAGGATCTGCGGCGGCGCGAAGCGCTCCCCCAAAGTCGAGTGCAGGTATTCGGCAATCCCCAGCCGGACATCCAGCCCCACAATGTCGGTGGTCCGAAGCGGCCCGGTGGGGTGTTTGTAGCCAAGGACCATCGCGGCATCGATGTCCTCTGGCGAAGCAACGCCCTCTTCCACCATGCGCATCGCCTCCAGTGCGATCGCGACCCCCAGCCGGGACGATGCGAAGCCAGGGGCGTCATTGACGACGACGGCGGTTTTGCCGAGTGCCTCCACCCACCCCTTCGCCGCCTGCGCGAGTCCGGGTGACGTGCGCTCCCCCAGCACCACTTCAATGAGGGTGGACGCCGGGACCGGGTTGAAGAAATGCAGGCCCAGGAAGTTCTCCGGCCGCTTCAGCTCGCCGGCAAGCCCGTTGACGGACAGGGACGAGGTGTTCGAGGCGAGGTACGCGTCGTCGGCCAGCCGCTCCTCGATGCCGCGCAGGGCAGTGACCTTCAGGTCCCAGTCCTCCGGCACGGCCTCCACCACCAGCTGCCGGCCGGTGAAGGCGTCGTAGTCCACGCCCACAGCCAGCCGGGACACCATCTCGTCCAGGTTGGCGTCAGTGGCGCCGCGTTCAATGCTTTTGGCCGCGGCCGCCTCGATCCGCTCGCGGGCTGCCTCGGCGGACGGCTCGTCGCGCTCGATCACCAGCACGTCGGCGCCCTTGACCAGGAAGGCGTGCGCGATCCCGGCGCCCATGCGGCCGCCGCCCAGGACACCGACGTGTGCGGGGAGTCCGGGAGCAAGTTTGGGGTTGGTCATTGGTCCTTCTTTCCGGTTTCGCTGCCCGCTTCCAGGCCGGATTCCCTGCCGGCCTTCCTGGCGGCGTTCCTGTCCAGGAACTTCTGCATCCGCTCGAACTTCGCCTCGGACTCGAACAGGATCCCCTGGGCCAGCTGGTCGATCAGGGGGTGGGCCTCGGCCGGGGCATGGAACACGGACTTGGTGATGCGGACCGCCAGCGGATCCTGCCGCCCGATGCCGTCCGCAAGCTGGTGGGCAGCGTCCAGCAGGCCGTCCGGCTCATGGATTCCGGTGATGAGGTTGACCGCCAGCGCCTCCTCGGCGCCAAGGACCCGGCCGGCCAGCAGGATCTGCTTGGCCACCGGCTCCCCCACCAGCTCTTTAAGCCGCCAGCTGGCGCCGGCAGCGGCGAGGATCCCCAGCCCGGTCTCGGGATTGCCGATCCGCACCGCAGGCGTGCCGATCCGGAAATCGGCTGCGTACGCGAGTTCGGCCCCGCCGCCAAGGCAGTATCCGTCCAGGGCCGCGATCGCCGGCATGGGCAGCTTCGCGATCCGGACGAAGATGGTGGAGTTGATGCCCTGCAGGGCGTCGTCCCGCCGGCGCTCCCGCAGCTGTGCGATGTCCGCCCCGGAGGCGAAGACGCCGTCCGTGCCGGCAATGATCAGGATTTTCGGGTTCTGTTCCAGCGCGGTGCAGACGGTGTGCAGTTCGTCCACCATCTGCTGGTCGATGGCGTTCCGCACCTCGGGCCTGTTGAGCAGCACCACTACCCGGTCACTGCGTTCCTCCACCAGGAGGGCGTGGAACTTTTCAGCAGCCAGGTCCACGGCGCCCGGCATCAGACTTTCTCCAGCAGCATTGCCGTGCCCTGGCCCACGCCGATGCACATTGTGGCGAGGCCAACCCTCGCATCCTCGCGTTCCATCCGGCCCAGCAGGGTGATCGCAATCCTGGCCCCGCTGGAACCGAGCGGGTGCCCGAGGGCTATCGCGCCGCCGTCGTTGTTGACGATGTCCGGATCGAGGCCCAGCCGGCGGATGCAGGCAAGGGACTGGGTGGCAAAGGCTTCGTTAAGTTCGACGGCGGCAAGGTCGCCGACGCTGAGGCCGCTGCGCTTCAGGACTTTCTGGGTTGCGGGGACCGGGCCGATGCCCATGATCTCCGGCTCGCAGCCGGCCGAGGCACCGTCGATGATGCGTGCCCGGGGTGTCAGTCCCAGCCGTTCGATGGCGGCCTCCGAGGCCACGATGATCGCTGAGGCGCCGTCGTTGAGGGATGGGAGTTGCCGGCGGTGACCACCGTGCCGCCGTGTGCCACCGGCTTCAACCCGGCGAGGACATCCATGGTGGTTCCCCGCCGCGGTCCTTCATCGGTGTCCACCACGGTCTCGGATTTACGGGTCTTGACAGTGACGGGGACGATCTCGTCCTTGAACCGGCCGGCTTCAATGGCGGCGAGGGACCGTTCGTGCGAGCGGACGGCAAAGGCGTCGGCGTCCTCGCGGGAGATGCTGTCCACCCTGGCCACCTCTTCCGCGGTTTCCGGCATGGAGTACGTCATCTTGCCGTCACGGGACAGGACACCGTGCTGGAAATGCGGGTTCGTGAAACGCCAGCCGATGGAGGTGTCGAAGATCTGGCCCGGTTTGGCGAAGGCGGCGGTGGGCTTCTCCTGCACCCACGGTGCCCGGCTCATGGATTCCACGCCGCCGGCGATGACAATGTCCGCGGCACCGGCCTTGATCATGTGGCTGGCCTGGATGATGGCACTCAGGCCGGAGGCGCACAGCCTGTTGACCGTGATCCCCGGGATATGAAGCGGCAGCCCGGCCAGCAGCGTGGCCATCCGGGCCACGTTCCGGTTTTCTTCGCCCGCGCCGTTCGCGTTGCCCAGGATGACCTCGTCAATGCTGTCCGGGTCCAGGCCCGCCCGGTGGACGGCTTCCCGGACCACCAGGGCAGCAAGGTCGTCGGGGCGGACGGACGAGAGCGCGCCGCCGTATTTGCCCACCGGCGTTCTGACCCCGCCAACAAGGAAAGCCTGCGGACCTGCGGTTGCAGCCATGGAAACACCCTTCATGCGATAAACAGCACTGTCATCGGCATCCGGCATCGCGGAATCCTCCACTTACCGACCGTTCGTTCTGTAAATAGTACACGGGAGGGCTGCGGTTGCGTACCTCCGGAGTTTTTGTCCACATCTGGCGACTTCAACGGCGCGCAGGTCGCCATGCGTGGACAAAAACTTGAGCTAGAGGACAATGATGCCCAGGTGCGCGGCGAGGAGCGGTGCCAGGAGCGCCAGCTGGTAGTCGTCGACGACCAGGCCGGCCACGCTGCCGAGTCCACTGATGCCCCTGAAGTCGGTGCCCCGGAGGTCGAAGTCCTGGAGCCTGGCGCCGGTGACATCGAGGGTGCCGATGGTGCAGTCCTTCAGGGCCACCCGGGCGGCGGTGGCCGAGCCGAGGTCCAGCTCGTTGATGATGCAGCCGGTGATGAGGACGTCCGTGAGTTTTGCGCCCCGCAGGTTGAGGAAGTCCAGCTTGCCGCCGTCGATGCGGACCGACTGCCAGCCGCTTTCGTACAGTTCCGCGGAGCCCAGCCGGGGATTGTGGAGTTCGACGTCGCGCCAGGTGCTCCGCGCCGCCCGGAACACGGGGGCGTACAGTTCGTGCAGGGTGCAGTCGCGGAAGCCGGCGCCGCGCAGCTGCGCGTCGTTGAACGACGCGCCCTGGAACTCGCACTCGGCAAAGTCCGCCCCGGTCAGGTCCAGGCCGTCCGCCACCGCACGGCTGTAGCGGACGCCGTCGTACTTGCCGCCCCGCACGAACTCCGGAGCAGCCTCGTCGACCAGGTCCGCCAGCACCACCCCCGAAAGCCGGGGCGCGGAAACCTCCTGGCCCGGCTTCTTCCGGGCCGCAGGCCGGGCACCCGCCACTACAGGGACTCTGCCTTCGCTGCGATCTCCGCCAGGTCCTTGGCAAAGGCTTTGCGCGTGGCCGCCAGTCCCATTTTTCCGAAAAGTGCCATCATGATGCGGGTCGCGGCAGTGGGCTTGGCAATCTCTGCCCCGAACGTGACCGTGAGGTCAGTTCCGCCGTCCCGTGGGGCAAGGTTGAAGCGCGTGCTGTAGTCCGCCCCGCCCTGGACGGCCTTCACCGTGGTGCTGCGCGGGGGGTCCACCTGGTCCACCCACATCTCCACGGTTTCCGACCGGCCGAACATTTTCCGGGTCTCCTTCCACCGGGTTCCCTCGCCGTACGGGCCGTCCGTGAGGAGCTGGACCGCCTCCACGCCGGACAGCGTTGCCGCCGAGCCGGGGATGTCCGTGATGACGGACCACACCTTCTCCGGAGCGGCCTGGATGTGCTGGGTGAGGGTGGTGGTTTGTTCCATGGTTCCGAGCCTAGCCCCGGGCACTGACAGTCAACAGGCACCCGCTCGTGCACGCAGGGCTTGAAATAGTAAGCATGCTTCGTGTTAGGGTGAGGAGGTCAGGTTGATCGGCGAAACGAAAGGAGTCCATCATGGGCCTCGGAGACAAGATCGGTAATGCAGCAGAAGACATGGGCGGCAAGGCCAAGGAAGCTGCGGGCAACGCAACTGACAATGACCGCCTGAGGGCCGAAGGCCAGAAGGACCAGGTCAAGGCTGACGCCAAGAAGGTTGGCGAAAGCGTCAAGGACGAGTTCAAGCGCGACTAGTTCCTTGCTGGCGCAGCCGCAGCGAACGGCGGCTGCAGCAGCCAGAAACGGCGGCGGATCCCCACGGATCCGCCGCCGTTCTGCTTGTCCGGGAAGTTGCTTGTCACCAGCCGCTGCGGGTGGGGGTGTGCCCCTGCCGGGAGTCCCCGGGCATGGTCATCTCGGCCCGCAGCCCGAGCAGCCGGATGGGGCGGTCCGGTTCAATCTTGGCCACCAGGTCCAGCGCCCGGGCGAGCACTTCCGCGGGATCGGAGGTCTCCGGGATCTTCCGGGCATAGGTCTTGGTGATGAACGGGGCGTAGCGGACCTTGAGCGTCAGTCCGACCACCGGCCGGCCCTCGGCCGCCACGTCCTCGAGGACGTGCCCGGCCAGTTCACGGATGGCGGCGTCAACCTGCCCGGGCCCGGTGAGGTCCTGCTGGAAGGTGGTTTCCCGGCTGTGCCCGCGCGCCACCCAGGGTGTGTCGTCGACTTCGCGGGCGCCGTCGCCGCGGCCCAGCTGCGCGTACCAGGGGCCCATCTTCGGGCCGAACTCGGGGACCAGGTCATCGGGGTTGGACGCTGCCAGCTGGGCGACCGTTTCGATCCCGAGTTTGGCCAGGCGGCGCGAGACCTTGGTGCCCACACCCCATAAGTCGATGGTGGGCCGGCCGCCCATGACGTCGAGCCAGTTGTCCTCGGTGAGGCGGAAGATCCCGGCGGGCTTGCCGAAGGTCGTGGCCACCTTGGCGCGGACCAGCGTGTCACCGATGCCCACGCTGCAGTGCAGCCGGGTCTCCGCCAGGACCGCCTGCTGCAGCTGCCGGGCATAGCTGTCCGGGTCCCCGGTGCGCACACCCACAAACGCTTCATCCCAGCCCAGCACCTGGACAGTAGCGTCCGGCTGTGCGCGCAGCACCGCCATGACTTTCCCGGACGCTTCAAGGTAGGCGTCCTGGTCCACGGGCAGGATCACGGCGTCGGGGACTTTCCGGGCGGCAATGCGCAGCGGCATTCCGGATCCGACGCCGTACGCCCTGGCCTCGTAGGACGCCGTGGACACCACCGCCCGTTCAGTGGGATCGCCGCGGCCGCCCACGATGAGCGGCTTGCCCGCCAGTTCCGGCCGGCGGAGCACTTCGACGGCGGCGATGAACTGGTCGAGGTCAACGTGCAGCACCCAGGGTTCTCCCACACGCCACAGTCTGCCCCCGCCCGGCGTTCGGCACCACCATTTCCCGCATCCACTGCTCCGTAGATGCCCTTTTGGGGTCCCAAAAGGGCAGTTACGGAGCACTGGATGAGCGGAACACGCCGACGCCGGGGCCCGCCCTCCCCAGGGGCGTCCCGCCGTCGTGCGTTGCTCAGGAACGCCTAGGTGTAGAGCGCGTTCTTGGGTTCGTTGTTCTTGACCTTCTGCCAGCCGAGCCAGAGGACCACCGCGAAGAACGGGATGGTGGCCAGGGTCCACAGGCCCAGGTAGAACACCTCACCGGTCTTGCTGGTCATGGTGTCGAAGCCGATCAGCACGGTGATGGCCAGCAGGCCGAGAAGGCCGGCCCAGCTGGTCCACGGCGAACCGGGCATCGGTAGGCTGGAGGTGACGCCCTTGCGGTGGCGGAGCACGATCTGGCTGGCGAAGATGGCACCCCAGGTGAAGATCACGCCGATCGAGGCGGTGTTCAGAGCCAGGTCGAACGCGTGCGAGCCGCCCAGCCAGATGTTCAGCAGGATGCCCACCAGGTAGAACGCGGCGATGGCCAGGATGGCTGCGTACGGGACGTGCCGCTTGGACATCCGGGTGAGCCACTGCGGGGCGTGCCCGTTGTTGGCCATGGTGCGGAAGACGCGGCCGATCGAGTACAGGCCGGAGTTGCAGGAGGACAGGGCGGCGGTGATGACGATCATGTTCATCACGTCACCCACCCAGCCGAGGCCCATCTGGCCGAAGACCGTCACGAACGGGGAGGTTCCGGCCTTGTACTGGTCCGAAGGCAGCAGCATGGCCAACAGGGTCACGGAACCGACGTAGAACACCACGATGCGGAGCACGACGGCGCGGATCGCCTTGGGCACTTCGCGTTCCGGGTTCTGCATCTCGCCGGCGGTTATGCCGACCAGCTCGATGCCGTTGTAGGCGAAGATCACGGCGTTCAGGACCAGGACCATCACCAGGGCGCCCTTGGGGAACATGCCGCCTTCGGCAGCGAAGAGGTTGGCCACGGAGGCGTTGCCGTCGCCCACCTGCGCGTTGGTGACCACCATGAAGGTGCCGACCACCAGGAAGATCAGGATGGCGCCCACCTTGAGGCAGGAGGCCCAGAATTCGAATTCGCCGAATGCCTTGACGCTGAGCAGGTTCACTGCCACCAGGAGCGCCAGCGCGGCAATGGCGGAGGCCTCCACCGGGACGTTGGGGAAGAAGAACTGGAAGTAGAGGCCGATGGCGATGAGTTCGGCGATGCCGGTCATGCCCCAGTTGATGAAGTACATCCAGCCGGACAGGAACGCGCCCTTCCTGCCGAACATCTCACCGGCGTAGCTGACAAACGAGCCGGAGGTCTGGCGGTACATGATGAGTTCGCCCAGTGCCCGCATCAGCAGGTAGGCGATGACGCCGGCAATGGCGTACGAGAAGATCAGGGCCGGGCCGGTGGAGGCGAGGCGGCCGCCGGCGCCCATGAAGAGGCCGACGCCGATGGCGCCGCCCATCGCGATCATGGTGACGTGGCGCCTGCCCAGCGTCTTGCTGTAGCCCTCGGCGCTGAGGGAGGGATCGACGGCGGTGGATGGTGCCGTGCGGTTCTGGAGATCTGTGGGGGTACTTTGAGGCACAACTGTTCCTTGTGGGTTGGGGGTTGGCCGCATCCGGAATACGAAGTAATCCAGCTCACAAATTCGGCTTTCTGCTCCTGCAGCAACTTTTTATGAGCCTAAATCCTCGTAAAGCCGAAGCTTCGCGCGGCTTGTCCATCCTACAAGATGCCAGGGGGTGCTACGTGACGTGGGCTACACAGGCTCCGTCTCCAGGACCAGATTCTGCTGCCCGTCCAGGCTGACCCGGTAGCTCTGCAGCGGGTCCATGCCCGTGGTGGAGCAGCCGGTGGCAAGATCGAAGGCGTGCTGGTGCAGCGGGCACATCACCACCTGCCGGTCGATGGTGCCGTCCGCGATGGGTCCTCCCCGGTGCGGGCAGACGGCCGAGACCGCGCGCACGGAACCGTCCCGCAGCCGGAAGACCGCCACCTGCATTCCGTCGACGCCGAAGGCCCGGCCCTCCCCGACCGGGATCTGGTCCACGGGGCCGAGGTTGTGGCTGCGCGCCTGCGTGCCGCTCATCGGACCGGCACCTGCGGCAGGACCGTCAGCGGCAGCGAGGTCCGGAACTGGCCCGGCGTCTGGGGGTCGTCGCGTTCCCGCCACGGATCCGCGTAGCCCTCCACCGAAGCCTGCATGGCCTCGTCCAGGCTGCCGGCGATCCCCTCCGAGTCCTCGACGATCACGGCCCGCAGGTGTTCGATGCCTACGCGCGGCACGAACGAGTACGTCCGCTCCAGCCAGTTGGCGTGCTCGCGGTAGTACTGCATAAACCGGCCGGCCAGGACCATGACCTCGTCCTGGCTGTCAACGGTGGCCAGGAGGTCCCCCTTGCGGATGTGGGCTCCCGCCGCTCCTCCAATGTAGATTTCCCAGCGGCCGCCCTCGACGGCCACCACGCCCACGTCTTTCACCAGGGATCCGCGCAGTTGCGGGGGCAGCCGGAGACAGCCAGCTTCAGCTTCGCCGGCGACTCCAGCCCCTGGAACCGGGACTCTATCCTGATGCCCAGGGCCGTGGAATCCCCGGTGCCGTAGCGGCAGAAGTCCTTCCCAACACAGGTCTTCACGGTGCGGAAGCTCTTGCCGTAGGCGTACCCGGACGGCATGTCCAGGTCGGCCCAGACCTGCGGCAGGTCCTCCTTGCGGATGCCCAGCAGGTCGATCCGCTGCCCGCCCGTGAGCTTGATGAGCGGCACGTTGTGTTTCTCCGCAACGTCGGCGATACGCCGCAACTGCTCGACGCTGGTCACGCCGCCCTTCATCTGCGGCACCACGGAGAAAGTTCCGTCGCGCTGGATGTTGGCATGGACCCGGTCGTTGATGAACCGGGCATCACGTTCATCGATGTACGCGCCGGCCCACATCATCTTGAGCAGCGAGGCCAGGCCCATCTTGGACTTCGCGTCCTCCTGTCCGCCCGGCGCCAGGGCCTGGAACACCTGGGAGACGGACCGCAGCCCCCGCCTCCTGATTTCGGCCATGAGCGCAGGTTTATCCAGCGGGATGCCAGGAACGTAGTAGTTGGCGGCGGGGTCCTCCTCCACAGCTCCCCCGGCAGCCCATTCCACCAGTTGGCTTACCAGCAGCTTGCAGGAGCCGCAGCCCTTGCCGGCGCGCGTGGCGTCCATGGCTCCGGCCACCGTGGTGCAGCCGCCCTTCACGGCTTGCACCAGCGCGTCCTTGCTGACGCCGTTGCAGTTGCAGACCTGGGCGCCGCCGTCGAGCTCCTCCACGCCGGTCTCCCCGCCCGGCGTTCCAAGGTCGAACATCAGGCCCAGCCGCTCCTCCGGCAGCGGCAGCCCTCTGCCGTACGCCTGCGCGAGGTAGGCGACCTTGCGGCTGTCGCCCAGGAGCGTGGCCCCCACCATCTTGTTGTCCCGGACCACAATCGACTTGAACACCCCGCGGCTGGGCTCGGAGAAAACGATGTGTTCGTCCGTGTCCAGTTCCGGCCCGTGCAGGCCCATCGAGGCCACTTCCACCCCCGCCACCTTCAGCTTGGTGGCCGTGCGGGTCCCCAGGTACGCCGACGACGTGTCGGCGCCCGTCACGTGGTTGGCCAGCACCACCGCCTGCTCCCAGAGCGGGGCCACCAGGCCGTACACCTCCCCGCGGTGCTGGACGCATTCCCCCACGGCGTAGATGTCGTCCTCATCCTGGACCCGGAGCGAATCGTCCACCACGATGGCCCGCTCCACCGGCAGGCCGCTGAGCACCGCCAGGTCCACGTTGGGCGTATTCCGGCCGCCATCACCACCATGTCGCACTCAAGGTCGGGCCTGTCGCGCAGCCGGACCCCGGTGACCCTGTCGGTTCCCAGCACGGCGGTGGTCCGGCAGCCGGTAAGCACGCCGATGCCCAGGGCCTCCACGCTGCGGCGGAGCACCGCCCCGCCGTCGGGCCCCATCTGGGCGCTCATGAGGTGCCCGCCGGAATGGACCACGTCCACGGACACGCCGTGGCGGCGGAGCCCGGACGCCGCCTCAAGCCCCAGCAGTCCCCCGCCGATCACCACGGCATGCCGGGTATGGCCGGCCCGCGCGTGGGCCAGCATGTTCCGCGTGTCATCGATGGTGCGGAACCCGAAAATGCCCTGTTTGAGGGACTCTGCGGGTGTGTACAACCCGTCCATTGGCGGCAGGTGCGAACGGCTCCCGGTGGCGATCACCAGCGTGTCGTACGGGGTCACCCTGCCGTCGCTGGAGTGCACGTTCTTGGCGAAGCGGTCAATCCTGTCCACCCGGACCCGGCGTGCAGCGTGATGCCGTTCTCCTGGTACCAGGACAGGGGGGTTCAGGAGGATCCCGGCGTCGGTCTCGTCCCCGGAGAGGACGTGGCTGAGCATGATCCGGTTGTAGTTCCCGTAGGGCTCGTCCCCGAACATCGTGATGGTGAACACGTCCGCGCCGCCGCGCGCCAGGATCTCCTCCACTGCCCGGGCCCCTGCCATCCCGTTGCCGATGACCACCAGCTGCCGGCGCTGTTTCCGGGCGGACCGCAGGGTCCGGGGGTTGACCAGGACGGTGGCCATCAGTGCTCCACCATGCCCAGGTCCACCACCACGGTTCCGGTCACACCCTCCGGCGCGGCCACGTGCAGTTCAATGGCAGTGCCGCCTTCGATGTCCTCCACCACCCGCAGGGGAACGTGGACATCACTCTTCGCGCCGATGGGGAAGTAGCGCATGGGGACCCCGTTGCGCATGAGCACCACCGCGATCAGTTCCGGACTGGAATTGCCGCCGCGGAAGTACAGCGTCTGGTTGACCACGCCATCCGGGACGTAGTGCAGGAGCTCGCTGTGGATGGGCACGGGCTTTTCCATTCCGGCGCCCTGGAAGGAGTAGATGCCCTGCAGGAAGAGATTCTGGGTCAGCACGGGCGGGATCCTTTCGGCAGCACAACAACTGGCACTGCCCATCCTGCGCCGCCGATGTTTCAGCTCGCCGGTTCCGCCGTAAAGATCCCTTTACGCCAACCTCACCGTTTTCGGGGGTGCCCGCCTCAGGACCCCAGGTGGTACGGCAGCACCGGGCCGCGTGCCGCCGTCGTAAGCCCTTTAGACGGTTCCCTGCACATCAGATGGCGGGAAACGTCGAGCCGGCAGGGAATCGTCGAAACGGCGAGACTAGCCAGCGGGCAAGCACCGCAGGACGCGGGAATCACACCGCCAGTGCAGCCGCTTTCCGGCGCCGGGCCTTAGCCAGCCGGGTCCCGATCAGGCCCTGCCGCGGGCTGAAAAGGTAGACGGCGCCGAACACCACGCCCTGGGTCAGCACCACCATGGCCCCGGACGCGGTGTCCAGGTAGTAGCTGATGTAGATGCCCGCCACGGAGCAGAGCGCCGAGATGGTGGGCGCGATGACCAGCATCCGGGAAAACCGGTCTGTCAGCAGGTAGGCGGTGGCGCCGGGGATGATGAGCATGGCCACCACCAGCACCACGCCCACGGTCTGCAGCGCCACCACTGACGTCAGCGCGAGCAGGCCGAGCAGCAGCGCGCCGAGCCGGCGGGGCGAGAGCCCGATGGCATGCGCGTGGGTGGGGTCGAAGGCGTACAGGGTGAGGTCGCGGCGCTTGAGGATGAGGATGGCGAAGGCCACCACGCCGAGCACCAGGACCTGGATGAGGTCCGGGATGCTGACACCGAGGAGGTTGCCGAAGATGATGTGGTTGAGGTCGGTCTGGCTGGGGGTGACCGAGATCAGCACCAGGCCCAGTGCGAACAGCGAGGAGAACACGATGCCGATTGCGGCGTCTTCCTTCACCCGGCTGGTGTTGCGGACCACCCCGATCAGGGTGACCGCCACCAGCGCGAACACCAGCGCACCCAGTGCAAACGGCGCACCCACGATGTAGGCGAGCACGACGCCGGGAAGCACCGCGTGCGAGACGGCGTCGCCCATGAGGGACCAGCCGATCAGGACCAGCCAGCAGCTGAGCACGGCGCAGACGACGGCGGCGAGCGCGGTGGTGATGATGGCCCGGACCATGAAGTCGTAGGACAGGGGTTCGAGGAGGAGTTCCATCAGGCGGTCCGTTCCTTCCGTGCATGCACGTCCTGCTCAGGCAGGTCGCGGTTCAGGACGTCCAGGCCGAAAGCCATTGCCAGGTTTTCCGGCTGCAGCACCTGCTCCGGCGGCCCGTGCATGAGCACCCGGTGCATCAGCAGCACGGCCTCGTCGCACAGCTGGGGCAGGGCGTGCAGGTCGTGGGTGGAGATCAGGATGGTGCAGCCATCAGACGCGAGCTCGCGAAGGAGCCGGGTGATGGTGGCCTCGGAGCGTTTGTCGACGCCCGCGAAGGGTTCGTCCAGGAGCATGGTGGTGGCCCCCTGCGCTATCCCGCGGGCCACAAACGCGCGTTTCTTCTGGCCGCCGGACAGCTGGCCGATCTGCCGCCCGGCGTACTCGCCCAGTTCCACCCGGTCCAGTGCCTCGTCGACGGCGGCGCGGTCGGCTTTGGACGCGCGGCGAGTGAAGCCCTGGTGCCCGTACCGGCCCATCATCACCACGTCGCGGACTGACAGCGGAAACTGCCAGTCCACGTCCTCGCTCTGCGGCACATACCCGATCCCGCCTTCCCGGCGGGCCCGCCCGGGGGACTGCCCGTTGATCCGGACCGTGCCGGCATCGGGCTTGATCATGCCCATGATCGCCTTGAACAGCGTGGACTTGCCGGAGCCGTTCATGCCCACCAGGCCGCAGATCCGGGCGGGATCCAGGGTGAGGGAGGCGGCATCGAGCGCCAGGACCTCGCCGTAGTGGACGGTCACGTTGTCAACGAGGATGGCGGGCGTGCTCATGACCCGGCTCCGGTGAGGGCCTTGGTGATGACGTCGGCGTCGTGCCTGATGAGGTCCAGGTAGGTGGGCACGGGACCGTCCGCTTCGGAGAGCGAGTCCACGTAGAGGGTGCCGCCGAACTTCGCGCCGGTGGCACCGACCACCTGCTGCATGGGGGCGTCCGAGACGGTGGATTCGCAGAACACCGCGGGAACGTTGTTGACCTTGACGTACTCGATGGCCCGGGTGATCTGCTGCGGGGTGGCCTGCTGCTCGGCGTTGACGGCCCAGATATAGAGCTCCTTCAGCCCGGCATCGCGGGCCAGGTAGGAGAAGGCGCCCTCGCAGGTGACCAGGGCGCGCTGCGCTTCCGGCACTCCGGCCAGGCGGGTGGTCATCTGGTCCTGCACGGCCTGGAGTTCGGCCTTGTAGGCGTCACCGTTGGCTTTGAAGGCCTCGGCGTTGTCCGGGTCCAGTTCCGAGAAGGCCTTCACCATGTTGTCCACGTAGACCTGGACGTTCAACGGCGACATCCACGCATGCGGGTTCGGTTTGCCCTGGTAGGCGTCCTCGCTGATGTTCATCGGTTCCACGCCCTCGCTGACCACGGCGTGCGGCACGTCCAGCCCCTCCACGAACTGGGCGAACCACGCTTCCAGGTTCAGCCCGTTGTCCAGGATGAGGTCGGCTTTGGACGCTTTCCGGATGTCCCCCGGAGTCGGCTCGTAGCCGTGGATCTCGGCGCCCGCCTTGGTGATGGATTCCACGGTGAGCTTGTCCCCCGCAACGTTCCGGGCGACGTCGGCCAGCACGGTGAAGGTGGTCAGGACCACCTTCTTGCCGTCGTCGCCGTTGCCGGCGGCGCCGCCTCCGCAGGCCGTGAGCAGGAGGGAAAGCACGACGGCGGCAAGCGCCGCGGCGCGAAGGCGGGTCCGCTGCTGGGCACTGGTCCGGGCGGCTACTTTGGCGCACCGAAACGTAAATTTAGGCATACCGAACATTTTACGCGAAGCGGGTTTGCGCGGGCAACGCAGCTTCGCCTTCCCCGGACTAGGCTGAAACCATGGCAACCGCCCACCGCATCCCGCCCGCTCCGCAGCCCCAGCTCTACCGGTTCACTCCCCTGGACTTCACCACGCTGGCCATGTACGTGGCCATCGCGGGGTTCTTTGCCGTGGCCGGTGAACTCCTGGCGCCCTTCCTGCGGCAGGTCGGCCCCAGCCCGGCGGCAGCGTCGTACGCGGTGAACCTGCTGTTCTACGGCTCCGTGGGGATCCTCGCGCTGCTCGCTGCCCGGAAGGTGGTGGCCCGGGACCTGCTGGTGCTCGGCACCCGGCCCTGGTTCACGCTGCTGATGATCCCCGCAGCGGTGATCGCCATGATGATCCTGACGGCCATCGTGGTGGCGGCCGGCGGCGACGTGCAGACCTCGGCGAACCAGGCAGGGCTGCAGGAGCTCATGCAGCAGGTGCCGGCCTGGCTGATGGTGCCGGTCATCGTGGTGGCCGGACCGTTCGTGGAGGAGTACATCTTCCGCCACCTGCTGATCGGCAAGCTCAGCAGGCGCGTTAACATCTGGATCTGCTGCGCACTGTCCGTGGTCCTGTTCGCCGCGCTGCACATCGTGGGCAGGAGGCGATCACCCTGACGGCGCTGCTGCCCTACCTGGCGATGGGCGCCACCCTGGTGTTCGTCTACGTCTGGACCGGGAAGAACCTGATGTTCTCCTACTTCGTCCACGCCGCCAAGAACCTGCTCGCCGTCGTCTTCATCTACGCCATCCCGCCGGAACTGTATGAACAGCTCCAGCAGGGAGTTCCGGCCTAGGCGCCGGTACTGACCGCCAGGACCGCGCTCCTGGCACCCCATTGCGGACCCGGCGGGCAACCGGGTTCTGCATCCGCCAGGCCTGATTACTAGACTTGGACGGTGAGCAACCAGATCCCTGCCCCGGTGTCCGACGTCTTCGATCCCACCCGCTGGCGCGTGGTGTCCGGTTTTGAGGACTTCCAGGACATGACCTACCACCGCCAGGTGGAGCGGGATTCCGACGGCGGCTGGGTGCGTGACCTGCCCACGGTCCGGATCGCTTTCAACCGGCCCGAGGTCCGCAACGCGTTCCGGCCCGGCACCGTCGATGAGCTCTACCGGGCCATGGACCACGCACGGATGACCCCGGACGTGGCCACCGTGCTGCTCACCGGCAACGGCCCCTCCCCCAAGGACGGCGGCCACTCGTTCTGCTCCGGCGGGGACCAGCGGATCAGGGGCCGGGACGGTTATAGATACGCCGACGGCGAGACCCAGGAAACCATCGACCCCGCCAGGGCCGGCCGGCTCCACATCCTGGAAGTCCAGCGGCTGATGCGGACCATGCCCAAGGTGGTCATCGCCGTCGTCAACGGCTGGGCTGCCGGCGGCGGGCACTCGCTGCACGTGGTGGCTGACCTCACCATCGCGTCGCGCCAGCACGGCAAGTTCAAGCAGACCGACGCCACCGTGGGAAGCTTCGACGCCGGCTACGGCTCGGCGCTGCTGGCCCGCCAGATCGGGCAGAAGGCTGCCCGGGAGATCTTCTTCCTGGCCCGCGAATATTCCGCTGAGGACATGGTCCGGATGGGCGCCGTGAACGAGGCCGTGGACCACGAACGCCTCGAGGAGGTGGCCCTGGAGTACGCCGCGGACATCGCCCGCCAATCGCCGCAGGCCATCCGGATGCTGAAGTTCGCCTTCAACCTTGCCGACGACGGCCTGGCCGGCCAGCAGGTCTTCGCCGGTGAAGCCACCCGGCTGGCCTACATGACGGACGAGGCGGTGGAGGGCAAGGAAGCCTTCCTGCAAAAACGCGACCCCGACTGGTCCTCCTTCCCGCACTACTTCTAAGGCAGGAGCGGCACATGAACGCGCTCAGCATTGAGCCGGCCCTGAAGGCCCTCGCGGCCGCCCTCCATGGCGAGGGCCCCGCCGTCGAACTTTCCCTCGCCGGGACGGCTCCCTGGTGGTCGGCCACATTGAAACGCCCGGCTGCGACGATGCCGTGGCCGTGGTCCGCACCTCCGGATCCACCGGAACGCCCAAGGCCACGGTCCTCACCGTGGAATCCCTTGCCGCATCCTCCATGGCCACGGCACTGGCGCTGAAGGGGGAAGGGCAGTGGCTGCTGGCCCTCCCGGTGCAGTACGTGGCAGGCATCCAGGTCCTGGTACGGTCGCTGTTCGCCGGCACGCGCCCGTGGGTCATGGACATGTCCGGCGGGTTCACGCCGGAGGCTTTCACCGCCGCGGCACAGGAACTGACGGACAAGATCCGCTTCACCTCACTGGTCCCCACCCAGCTGCAGCGGCTCCTTAATGACCCGTCAGCCGAAACCCTCGCGGTGCTCCGCCGGTTCAACGCCGTCCTCCTGGGCGGGGCCCCGGCGCCCGACTCGCTGCTGGACGCTGCCCGGGACGCCGGCGTGCGCGTTGTCACCACCTACGGCTCCGCGGAATCCTCCGGCGGCTGCATCTACAACGGCTACCCCTTGGAAGGCGTCTCGGTCCGGGTGGACGGGGACGGCCGGATCCTGCTGGGCGGCGACACCATCGCCGCCGGCTACCTCGAGGCCCCGGACAGGAGTCCGGCACGTTCTTCGAAGAGGACGGCGTGCGCTGGTACCGCACCAATGACCTCGGCAGCATCGACGACGACGGCCGGCTCACCGTGCTGGGCAGGATGGACGACGTGATCATCACCGGCGGCGTGAAAGTGTCCGCGCTGCACGTGCAGGAGGAACTGGAAAAGTCCGACGGCGTGACGGCCGCGTTCGTGGCCGGCGTCCCTTCCGCAGAGTCGGGGCCAGGCCGTGGCCGCGTATGTTGCGCTGGCGGGCGACGCTGCCGCCCCGGGCGCCGCCGGCTCCGCCGCACCGGGGGAACACGCCGTCGTGCTTGAACAGGAATGGCACCGCAGGCTGGGGGTGCTGGCGCCCAAAACGGTCCTGGCCGCCTCCGCCCTGAGGATGCTGCCCAACGGCAAGCCCGACCGGCTGGCCATGACCGCCGAACTCAGCGCCCTGCACCAGGGAAAGTAGAGTGGACCTGCACCAAAGCGGCGAGCGCGTGCTTTCCGCCCCGCCGGTCTCCCGATTCAATACGAGGTACTAAACGTGGCCACAGCCGCACAATGGATCCAAGGCGCGCGACTGCGAACCCTGCCTGCCGCGATAGCGCCGGTACTCATCGGTTCCGCCGCAGCCTACGAGATGGATTCGTTCCTCCTGTTCAACGCCATCCTCGCCGCGCTGGTGGCCCTGCTGCTGCAGGTGGGCGTGAACTTCGCCAACGACTACTCCGACGGCATCCGCGGGACGGACGATGACCGGGTGGGCCCGCTGCGGCTGGTCGGCTCCGGCGCGGCCAAGCCGGAGCACGTCAAGCGCGCCGCGTTCGGGACCTTTGCCGCGGCGATGGTGTTCGGGCTGGTGCTGGTGGTCATCACCCAGAGCTGGTGGCTGATCCTGGTGGGCCTGGGCTGCGTCATGGCTGCCTGGGGCTACACGGGCGGCAAGAACCCCTACGGCTACATGGGCCTGGGCGACGTGTTCGTGTTCGTGTTCTTCGGCCTGGTGGCCACGCTCGGCACCACCTACACCCAGGCGGGGCAGATCAACCTGCCCGCCATCATCGGCGCCATCGGCACCGGGCTCATCGCCACCGCCCTGCTGATGGCCAACAACGTCCGGGACATCCCCACTGACATGCAGGTGGGAAGAAGACCCTGGCCGTGCGGCTGGGCGACAAGCATGCCCGGGAAAGCTACGTGCTGATGCTGGCCGTGGCCATCCTGTTGGTGGTCATCCTGGCTCCGGCGCGGCCATGGATGCTGATTGTGCTGCTGCTGATCCCGGCCTGCCTGATGCCGTCCTGGCTGATGATCAACGGCCGCAAGCGCAAGAGCCTGATCCCGGTGCTGAAGCAGACCGGCCTCATCAACCTCGGCTATAGCCTGCTGTTCTCACTGGGCCTGGTACTCAGCCACGGGTTCTAGCCCTGGCTGCGGGGCTTGTGGTCCTTGGCGTCATTGCTGATGGCAATGTCCGGGTTGGCGTCCAGGAGCGCGTCCTCGGCGTTGGCGTCCTGGACTTCACTGGCCGAACGGAGCGGCTTGGCCTTGCCGGAGAACCGCCGCTGCAGGGCGGCGGCAGCCTCATCACGCTGCTTCTGGAAGAACAGGTAGCTGACGGCGAAGGCGATCAGGGCGGCACAGATCACGGACATCAGGGCACCCAGCTGCAGGAGCGTGAAGAGCACGAACAGCGGTGCGAAGAGGGCGAGTCGGATCAGGGAATATTTCAAAAAGGCCACATTCAAGTTTAGCCGTCTCCCGCCCGGGCTCCCCGCGGCCCTGCGGGCGATAGACTTGGAGGCATGCTCCTCCGTGTGGCTTTGGCCGTGGCAGTCCTCGTCATCTTCGTGTATGGCCTCGTGGACGTGATCCGCACGGATGGCCGGCTCACGCGTGGAATCTCCAAACCCGCATGGATCGTGGTGATGATCGTCCTTCCCGTCCTGGGCGCCATCCTCTGGCTGCTCATCGGGCGTCCGCGCGGGTCTGCCCCGCAGCAGCAGAACTACCGCCACCCCACCGCCCCGGACGATGATCCCGATTTCCTTCGCAACCTTGAGGTCCGCCGCCGCAACGAGGCCGAGGCTGCCCGGCTGAAGAAGCTCAAGGACGAGCTGGATGCCAAGGCGAAGGACGACGGCGGCAAGGACAAACACGAAACCGACGAACGCGATACCGACGGACGGAAGTAGGACCTATGGCTCGCCAATCTGACGGAGAAGAACGGCCCGGGATCAACACATCCGGGACCGCTTATCCGCCAGAAGGGCCAGCCACTCCACCGTCCGCTGCACCCGCCGGCCAGCCCCCGGCACCGCCTCCCACTCCCCATGCGCCGCCGCCGCGGCCGGGGCTGTCCTATTCCGCGCCTGCTCCGATCGCCGTCATCCCGCCGGCCCCGGGCACCATCAGGCATGGCCGCACGCTGTGGCTTGCCAGTTTCCTGGCGGGCCTCGCCGTCCTGGTGGGCTCGTTCCTCACCCGCGACGGGCACCTGGAACGGCTGCGCGGAGTGGTGGAGCAGATGGCGCCGGGCGGTGACGCCGAGGCCGTCACCACCGCTACCGGGATCGTTTTTTGGGGAAGCGGAGGAGCCCTGCTGCTGGCGATCCTCCTTGAGGCGGCCATGCTGGGCGTGGTGCTGGGCCGGCAGGGCTGGGCCAGGTGGGCCCTGATCCCGCTGCTCGCCGGCCACGCGCTGGTGATGATCGTGGCCGTCGCGTTCCTCGTTCCCGACGGCGACGGCGCCAGCTACGTGCTGCTCCTCTGGGGCGCCGAACTGCTCCTGGCACTGGCCGGGCTGGTGATGTTCTTCCTGCCCTCGGCGAACGCCTGGCTGAAGTCGAGCCGCGCCGGCTGACCGCCGGCCGCTCAGGCGGACGGCCGCCCGCTCAGGTGGACCGCTGCCCGCTCAGGCGGAGGGCCGGAGCCGCTGGCGCTGCAGGGCCGATGCTTCCGCCAGCACTCCTTCACAGCTGCGGATGACAACCCTGCAGGCCTCCAGCGCGGCACGGTCCGTCAGCGGGTTCTCGGCCACCGAGCGCCACCGGAGCAGGAACCGGCGGGCCTCGTCCGCCAGGTCGTCCGGGCTGGCGTCCTCGCCCAGCCCCAGCCGGACGTGTGGCGCGGCGCCCCACCCCCCGATCAGGCTTTCCGCCTCCGCTGCCAGTTCCGGGCGGAGGGGCACTCCCGTGGTCCGCAGCGTGGCAAGCAGCCGCAGTTCCCGGAATTCGTGGGCATTGGCCTGCAGGCGTTCCAGCGCTGCAGCCAGCTGTCCGGCGTCCGGGCGGGGTGAAGAGCGCAGCAGGGACTCCACCCCCACCAGGGCGGTCCGGGCCTTCAACGCCTCCGCGCGCGCCTGGAACTGCCGGTTGAGCAGCTCCAGCAGCGGATCCAGGCCGCTGCGCCGGGCGAGTTCGTGGGCCAGCGGGGTGGGTTCGTCGAACCCGTTGCGGAGCAGGACCACTGCCAGCCGGATGCCGAACAGGCCGTACCTGGACAGCAGGGACGCCCGGGCCTCCGGTGTCAGGCCGTCCGGTCCGACGGACCTGGCGAACCTGTCGGCAGAGAGCAGCATCTTTTCGCGGTCGGCACGCTCCAGGCCGGCCAGCAGCTGCAGGGCGGCAAAGTCCTGCTGGCGCATGGTGCGGGCGCTCTGGGCAAGGAGGCCGGCCACCGGGACAACGCCCAGGGCCAGCTTCCGCAGGTTGTGGTCCCGCCGGTAGCGCTCGGCGATTTCCCCGGCCGAGAGCAGCGAATCGATGCGCCCTGCGCCTACTTCATCCGCGCGGGACAGGACCGCGAGCGCATTGACGGTGCCGGAGCGGCCTGCCTCGGTGTCGCGGAAGGATTCGAGGAACCGGAGGTCGGAGGCGTGCATGTGGCGCATCAGGTAGATGATGGCGTCCGCTTCCGACGGCGTGTCCCCCGGGTCAGGAAGCTCGTGGACCGGGCAGACACGTCCTCGGAAAGGGAGGCGATGCCCGGAGTGTCGATCAGGGTCATGCTCCGCAGCGTGGGCGACGGCCACTCCACGTCCAGCCGTTCCACATCCTTAGCCTGCACGTCTCCGAGGACGAACACCAGGCGGCCGTCCACGCGCTTGAGCGGCAGGATGCGGGGTTCCCCATCCCGGGGGTGGAGGGTGATGCGGGGCGTGTGGCCGTACCGGTACCACGTGACGATCCGGGTGCACTCGCCCGTGTCCGTGGGCGCGATTTCCTCGCCGATGATGGCGTTCAGGAGCGTGGACTTGCCCGCCTTCACCATGCCGGCGATGGCTATGCGCAGGGGCTCCGCCAGCCTGCGGGCGTAGTTGTGCAGCGCCCCGGCCGCCACCGGGTCATCATCGTAGACTTTCAGGGCCTCCTGGACCAGGCCGGCAGCTCCGTCGATGGTTGAACCGGTCATACTGCGCCAACAGACGTGAGTTTCTGGACTCCTGCCACTTCGGCGGCCACCACCTCGGCCGCCCGGTGGAGGGCATCCACCTTCTTGAGTTCGGCCTTGATGTCCCTGATGCGGACGTCCTTCTCCAGCGCGTAGGTGGTGGCAGCCTTCTGCGCCGCGCTCACGGAATCGGTCAGGGAGCGGTGGTGTTCTTCGGCGATCTCGGTGAAGTGGTCGCGGATGGACCGCTGCACCAGCCGAAGCCGGTCCTTGAGCTGCTTGCCCACCTGGAAGGTGACGTCGTCGATCTGCCGCCTGACCAGCGCCTTCGCTTCGCCCTGCCGTCGCTTGAGCCGCGCTTCCTTGTCCTCCCGGTACGCTTTGCGGCCCAGCAGCAGGCCGGCGCCAACGGAGAGCGGATTGATCAGGGCCATCCCGAAGATGCCGGTCAGGAGGCCGAACATCAGCACGCCGCCGTAGGAGCCGCGCATGCCGATCAGCACTTTTTGCATCGGGTTGATGCGGCCGTCCTCCATGTCCGGCATCGCGTCCACGGGATCCAGGGCATCGCCTGAGTCGGACACACGCATGACCGGCAGCGACACTTCCTCGGCGGCGAAGTGCTCGGCAACCTGTGCTGCCAGCCACTGGGCCCGCTCGCTGGTCCAGACAAAGGTGTCTGAAATGGCGGCGGCGGCGCATTCCTCCAGCCACCTGGAAAACTCGTTCCAGCTCGGCCCCGGGTCCCCCTGGTCGATGGCAGCCTCTGCTTCCCGCTGGATGCGGCGGAGCCGGTCCCTCAGGTCGTATTCCATGTCCGCGATGAGGTCGCTGATGCCGTCATTGAGGGTGATCTGCCAGCGCGCCGAGCGTTTGCGGAGTTCGTCCGCCTCGGTCCTGGCCAGTTCCAGTTCGGCGATCATCCGGGGCGTGCCCTCGGGGTTTTCGAGTGCTTCAAGCTCCGACTGCAGTGAGAGCCGCAGGTTTTCCGTCACGGAGAGCAGGTCCTGGCTGACGGAACGGCGCTGCAGGCGCTGGGCCTTGCCCACAATCTCGTTCCGGAGGTGCGTGATGAGGACGGGAAAGCCGGATTCGGTGTTCAGCTCGCTGTCCTGCAGCCGCGCGGCCTCCAGCCGCAGGTCCGAGGACACTGGAAACAACGGGATATCCGGGGCCACCCTGGCCAGATGGGCCCGGTCCGTTTCCTCCACCCGCCGCCAGTCCGGGTAGAGATCCGTCTTGGACAGGACACCCACAACGCTGGGGGTGATCCGCATCGCCTGGCGGAGGAAGCGCAGCTCAGGTTCGGTGTACTCCTGGGACGCATCGGACACCAGGAGCATGGCATCGGCGGTGGGCAATGCGGTCAGGGTTGTGAGGGTGTGGGAAGAGCCCATCCCGCCGACGCCTGGAGAGTCAATGACGGTGAGTCCGCCGGTCAGGATCTTGCGGGGCAGGCAGACCTCCGCGGCCACGAGCTTCTTGCTGTTTCCCGGGTTGCCCTGCTCGGAGACATACGCCGGCAGGTCTGCGAGCGGGATCGGCTGCCGTTCCATGCTGGCCTCGTCAGCACCGTCGTTGTCGGCCTTGGGTACCAGGATGGAGGCCGATGCAGGGTCGCCGTACCGGACCACGGTGGGGACGGAGGTGGCAATATCATCGTCCACGGGACAAGCGGGGGCATTGACCAGTGCATTGATGAGTTTGCTCTTGCCCTGCTTGAACTCGCCCACAACGATGACGCGGATGCTCGGGTCCTTGAGCCTGCCCAGGGTCTGGTCCAGGCGCTTCCGGAGGTCCGCCCGGTCACCGGTGCCGACCAGTTGGAGGCCGTGCTCCACCAGTTTAATGAGCTGCGCCGCCGTCGCCGGGGTAGTGGGTTTTGCCGGTCCTGCTTCTGCCACAGCGTGTCCTTTTCCTCGAGCCCCGATTTGGAATGTGGGATGGGGTGGGAAGAGCCCGGCAGGTGTTCTGGGTTCACCTGCCGGGCTGCATCCCGCGTTTTTGCTACAGCGTTGCCTCCTAGAGCGTTACGTCGTCTCCTGCCACGTTCACGTCCTCGACGTCGATGTCAGTGTCGATCTCGGTGGTGTTGGTGGTCTCCTCCGAGTAGCTGAGTTCGTTGTCGGCGACAATGATGTTGTCCTCAAGGACCGCAGTCTGCGAGTTGTCCTGGAAGGAGTCCTCGACCTCGACGTCAACATCGGTGGAGTTGTCCTGGAACGAGTCCTCGATATCCACCTCGGTGGTGTTGGTTTCCGTGGTGGAGTTGTCGTTGAAGGAATCCTCCAGCTCCACGTCGATGTCGGTGTTGGTGGAGTGGTCCTCGTTGAAGGAGTCCTCGACCTCTACGCTCTCGTCGTTGAAGGAATCGTCGATGTCAACCGAGTTGTCCGTGGAGTTATCGGAGTTGTCGGAGTTGTCGTTGTACGAGTCCTCCGTCGAGTCGTTGTAGGAGTCGTTCGTGGAGTGGTCGGAGTTGTCCGAGTTGTCGTTGAACGAGTCGTCAACATCGACGTCCAGGTCGGTGTTGAAGGAGTCGTCGATGTCCGTCTCCTCGTTGCCGATGTTGACGTCGCCGCCGGCGTGGATCGAGTTGTCCGTGGAGTTGTCGGTCGAGTTGTCCGTGTTGTAGGAATCCTCGATGTTGTTCGAATCCTTCACGTAGGCGTCGTCGCCGGCAGCAACGGCGCGGTCGCCGGAGGCGATGACGGAATCGTTGTCGAACCACTGCTTGACGTCGCCGTCGGCCCAGATGTTCTGGTTGACGGACTGGTCAACAATGTTGTCCCGGTCATCCACGGTTGAGGTGTACGAGTAGTTGTTCACCACGTGGTGCAGCTGCTGGACAGCGTGTGCGTGGTCGTCGCCGCCGTGGTTGCCGCCGCCACCGTGCCCGCCGCCGTGTCCACCGCCACCGTGGTTGCCGCCGCCGCCGTGGTTGCCGCCGTCGTTGTGGCCGGTCCAGGAGGTGTTTCCGCCGGTGTTGTAATCGCGGTCGAACCGGGAGTTGACCGTAATGGGTGCGTAGTCCAGGACCACCGGCATCGCGGCGTCAACATCTGCCGAGCAAACATGGCCCAGGCCATGGTCTTCCAGGACCTTCTCCGGATCATCCAGGAAGTCCTGCGCGGCCTGGCGGTCGCCGAAGAGGTGCATCAGGAACTGTACGAGGTCGTTTGCGAGTGTCATTTGATGGTCCCTGGTTTCTCTGAGTTGAGGTTCGCCTGGCGTCGTTGCCGGGCTTGGATCAAACGTATGGTCCGGGTACAGGACCGGGCATCCGGCTGTTTCCCCCTCCCGGCGGTCCCCGGCTGGGGAACCGCCGCAGCCCCCGTTAGGGGCATTAGGGGCTTACTCCAGAGGGGGATTCTCCGAGTTCAGGGCAACGCGCAGCCGGGCCAGCAGGTCTGACCGGTTCTCCGCTCCCAGGCGCCGGCGCATGCGGGCAATATGGTGTTCGGCCGTGCGCGGGGAGATGTAGATCGCTTCACCGATCTCCCGGTAAGTCTTGCCCTCGAGCACCAGCCGGGCCACTTCCTTTTCCCGTTCGCTGAGCCCAGTCCCGTCCGGATGCATCCCGTTGCCCGTCTCGGCAGGGCCGGTACCGGAATCCACCGAACCGGGAGCGCCGCCGCCGTTGGAACTGCCCTGCGGGTGAAGGTCGCGGGCGCAGGACAGCAGCCGCACCATGTCCCTGCGGTCGTCGGCTTTCGCGGCGGCGTGCCCGGCCAGCCGGGCACCTTCCCAGGGCATTCCCACCCTGCCCAGGCTCCGGGCTGCCGCCTCAACCTCGGCGGGACTGAACCTGTTGGCCAGCACGGACACCCATGCCTTGCCGGCGGTGGCAAGCACTGCCGCCAGATGGCTGTGGTTCGCCGCCCGGGCCAATGCTGCCGCGTGGGGGGCCAGGTCCGAGGGGCTCTCACTGAGCATGGCCGCCTGGACGGCAGCCCAGTGGAACGGCACTGCCCACAGGGGCGGATCACCCAGTCGGCCGAGCAGCCGGTTCGCCTCGTCGAAATAATGCACCACCCGGCGGGTTTCCCGGATCCGGGCAGCGGCGATCATCAGTTCGCCCCACGGCAGCAGGCTGTAAAGATCCACGGATGTGTGCAGCATCGCCTCGCGTGCCCGTTCCCAGGCCTTGAGGAGCTCGGGAACGTCGCCGTTGCGGCGTGCGAGGCCAACTTCCAGTGCCGAGCACAGGAATTCGTCCCGCGGCACCAGCGGCCAGTGGTTCGTTTTGGAGGCCTCGTTGATGGCGAGCCGGGCGTCCTCGAGTTTGTCCTGCATCATCGCCGACCAGGCCTGCAGCAGGAAGAGCCGGGGCTTGGCCGCGTTGCCGCCCTGGCCCGCCGCAGCCGCGGAGCGGCAGACGGTTTCGGCGAGGTGTGGCTCGCCGCTGTGCATGGCCACCAGTGCGGCCAGCGCGGCGGGTGTCTCCGGCATGGGAAGCGCCGTGCCGGCTGCGTTGAGCATGTCCGAGGCATGGATCAGGAGGGGAAGTCCCTGGTGCGGATCAGCCGCCAGGGACTCCAGGAGGCCCTTGCCGGTCTGGGCCAGCGTGGTTGCCAGGAGCGTGGGCGAGGCCGGCGGCGCGTCCGCACGGAACAATGCCTCGGCACCGGCACGGTTGCCGCAGCCGAGCAGTGCGACGGCGGCGAGGGGCGCCGATTGCCCCACCCGGGAGGCACCCAGCCAGCTGTAGATATCGGCGCCACGGGCCAGCATCCCGCGCTGGGCCCAGACGGCGGCGGCGACATCGGCGCCACGGCGCACATCCGGTGGGTCCTCCTCGACCAGGAGGGTGTCGATAATCCGGGTGGCGGTGTCCAGGTCGCCGTCGCCCGCTGCGGCCTGGGCCCGCCTGGCCGCGGTGGCAATCTCGTCGGCCCCTGCCAGCAGCGCTTCACCGTACAGCTGGTATGCCAGTCCTGGATCGTGGTCCAAGGCCTTGTTGGCGGCGTGCTCCAACTCCAGTGCCACCCGGGTATCGGCAAGGCCGCCCCGGGCCAGTTCCCGCGCCACCTCACCCAGCGGCTGCCCGGCAGCGGCGTAGGCGGAAACCAGTTCGCGCTGGAGCGCGTGGACTTTCGCGGTGGGAGCGACCGTCAGCAACGCGTGCTGCGCCGGTCCCACAACAGTGCCCTCGGCTGTGAGCAGGCCTGCGGACTCGGCCCGTTGCACCAGGACGTCCAGGCTGTCCACCTCGCCGCCGTCGATCCTGCGCTGCAGGGCGGCCGGCAGCGGCCCCGGCAGGGTAAAGCCAACGGACAACGCCAGCAGCAGCTCCCGCACGGCCGCGGTCTCGCCCTTGAGCTGCCTGGCCATCTGTTCCGCGGCGTGGGCCGGCTGTCCCTGGTGGTTCGGCTCCGCAGGAAGGTAGGCCGGTTCTTCGACTCCAGTGTGATCGCCCATCATGCTAGGCCACCGGTTCCGTGCTTGTGGCCGGCTCTGACGGAGCGGGCTCGGAGGGCGGTGGTGGGGCAACTGTTTCAGAAGGCGTCGGCTCGACGGGCACCGGATCCACCGGAGTGGGCTCCGGCGTCGGCTCCACGGGCACCGGATCCACCGGTGTGGGGTCAGGCGTCGGCTCGACCGGTGTCGGTTCCACCGGAGTGGGGTCAGGCGTCGGCTCGACAGGCGTCGGATCCGGCGTTGGGTCCACGATCACGGGCGGGGTGGTGGTGCCGGGCGCGGTCGGCTCTGTTGTGCCTGGCGCCGGTTCATTCGTCCCCGAACCTGTCGTTGGGGTGCCGGTGGGCTCGGTGGTGCCGCCCGGCGTCGTGCTTCCGGTCCCGGAGCCGGTGCCAGCAGCGGCGGCAGTGGTGCCGGCCTCGGAGCCCGCGGCGCTTCCAGTGGAGGATGCGCTCTTCTCGGCGGTGGCGCTGGCCGACGGACGGCTGGTTGGTGATGCCTCGACGTCGAGGCCGGCACTTTGCGAGGGTGCCGGCTTCTTTACTCCCGCCTCAATGCCCGCCAGTGGTTCCGCAGCATCGCCGGCGGCCCCCGCAGCGGCTCCCCCGGTTCCGACACCGGCGCCGGACCCGCCGTCGGATTTCGCCCCGGGTGCGGCTTCTGCGCCTGGCTGGAAGACGGATGCCAGACTGTTCAGTCCCTCCGGGCTTTGGGCGGCGGTGGCCGTCAGGACGGTGAGCATGGCGGCGGCGGCCGCGATGGCGGTCAGCCGTACGGTCGGTTTCGGAGCATGCGCCCCGCCATGGTGTCCGTGCCCGGGACCGTGGGCGGCAGCGGCACCCGCCGCCGGACCCTTCCGGGACCAACTTGCTGGCCGAACGGGCATATGGCCGCCTTCGGCGGCAGGATCCGCAGCAGCGGCTTCGGCGTCCTGCTCCGCGGCCGCGGGAGCAGCCTCGGGCTGCGCGAGCACGGCGGACACGGCGGCCCCGAGGCAGATGGAGGATTTGGGATCGGCATCGACGGCGATGGGCCGGTCAAGCTGTTCGGAGATCAGCTGCGCCACCAGCGGGATCCGGGAGGAACCGCCGATCAGCAGGACGGCGGTGAGGTCTGCAGGTTCAAGCTCCAGCTGCGCCAGTGACTGCTCCAGGGCATCCACGGTATCGCGGACCGGTTCCTCGATCAGGGCCTCGAACTCGGAGCGGACCAGGCGGACCTGCTGCTGGTGGCCGGGCAGGAGCACGGAGATGCTGGCCTCACTGTCCGAGGAGAGGGCTTCCTTGGCTTCCACGCATTCGCGCCGCAGCCGGGCAAGCGCCGCGAGCACGTTGGGATCGTCGGTGTCGAGTCCGGCCAGGGTTTCGCCGGTGTTCGCGGCCACGAAGCGGAACACAGCGGCGTCGAAGTCGGCACCGCCCAGGTCCTCAATGCCTTCCGGCCGTCCCAGCACCTCGAACCGGTTGCTGCCGGTCTTGCGGAGGACGGCGGTATCGAAGGTCCCGCCGCCGAGGTCGTAGACGGCCACCGTGCTGCCGTCCTCCACCCGCACCTGCGAGGCGTAATGCAGCGCAGCCGCCTCTGGCTCGGTCAGCAGGGTGACGTTTGGCAGGCCGTGGGCGGCAAGGGCGTCCCGGACCACCGACGTGCGGTGGCTGCCCCAGGCGGCGGGGTGGGTCAGGATGGTTTCCGACGGCGGTTCCCCCTCCCGCTCCGCTGCGCGGTCCGCCACCCAGCGGGCCATGGTGGCGAAGACGTCTTCGGGCGGCAGGGACAATGTGCCCACGGAGATCGGCACGGAATCGCCGATCCGGCGCTTGAACTCCCGCACCACCCGGCCGGGGGAATCGAGGCCCCGGCGCTCGGCGGCCTCGCCCACCAGGATGGGGCCCTCCTCCGGGTAGTACACCACGGATGGCACGGCAGAGCCGCGAAGACCCAGCGGAAGGCACTCCGGAACGGGCTTGATCCCCTGCTGAAAACGGACAACGGCGGCTGCCGTGAAACTGGTCCCGACATCAATGGCGAGAACGTAGCTCATGGGGTACCTCAGGCAAACTTGCGTTTCGCCTGCAAACTTCATCACGGGCGAACGTCACCAACGTAGCATCACCGGCGGACCGGGAACACCCCTATTGCTACATCGATTTGTTATTTGCCCGGGCCGCTTCCGGCGTTCCGGAGTATCCCCTGCTCAGAGGCCCGAGTAGGAGTGGAGGCCGTTGAAGAACTGGTTCACGATGGTGAAGTTGAAGATCACGCACAGGTAGCCCACGATCGAGAGCCAGGCTGCCCTGTTGCCGGTCCAGCCGCGGGTGGCCCGGGCGTGCAGGTAGCCGGCGTATACCACCCAGATGACGAAGGTCCAGACTTCCTTGGTATCCCAGCCCCAGAACCGTCCCCAGGCCTTTTCGGCCCAGATTGCACCGAACATCAGCGTGAAGGTCCAGCCGATGAAGGCGATGGCGTTGATCCGGTAGGACAGGTTCTCCAGGCTGAGCGCCGAGGGCACCAGGCGCATGAAGCCGAGCTTGTCAGCCCCGCCTGAAGCCACCGTCTTCTGCCGGTGGGACTGCACCAGCTGCAGGGCGGACATGGCGAAGGTCAGCGTGAACAGCGCGGAGGAGAGCACTGCGATGGAGACGTGGATGATCAGCCAGTAGCTCTGGAGGGCGGGAACCAGGTGCCCCACCGGGGTCCAGTAGGCCACGGAGGCAGCCACCAGCATGATGATGGCCAGGCCCACCACGAAGGTCCCCAGGAACCGGAGGTCCCGCCGGACCAGCACCAGGAGGAACACGGCAATCGCCACGAACGCGCCGGTGGTCAGGAACTCGTACATGTTGCCCCACGGCACGCGCCCGGCGCCGAGCGCACGGGTCACCACGCCCGCGCCGTGGATCAGCGCACCCAGGACGGTCAGGGCCACGGCGACCCTGGCGGGTGCACGGCGCTCCGCTGCGTACTTCATGTCGGCGTCGGCCGTGACCACTCCCCCGGCACGGGCGGCTTTGGCCGTGGACGACGACGGCCGCTCGGCCCGGCCCGCCGGCCCGCCCAGGCGGGCGTCATCAGGGCGGGATCCGGCAGCTGCGGACCCTGCCCCGGCTGCCACCGGGACCTTGACGGCTTCTTCAGCCTGGGCGGCCTTGAGGTCGATGGCCCGCAGCGCCTTGCTGCTCTTGGCAAGGTCCCAGGCGAAGGCAATGAAGGCAACCGTGTAGGTGCCCGCCGCCAGCAGCATGAAGAGCTCGCTGTACTGGCCCATGGTCTCGTTGATTCCGAACGGCATTACTGGTCCTTTTCGGGCCCGGAGGGGCCTGCTGGGGTGGTTACGGAGGAGGTTTCTGCGGCTGCGTCCCCTGGCAGCCGCCATTCGGTGGAGAACAACTTGCGGAGGGTGGCGGCCTCGGCGGCCAGGCGGTGGTCCTCGCCGCGGGCCAGGAGCCCGTATTCAACCATGGTCCGGCCGTCTTCATGTGTTCCGGTGCGTACCCACGCCCGGCGGCGGTTGACGTACAGGGAGAGGATCAGGCCGGCAACGGCGAGCAGCGCAAAGATCAGCGCGTACAGCTGGCCGGGATTGTGGTGGATGTCCACGCCGATGTAGCGCTTCACGCCGTCGAAACTGATGCTGCCCTTGCCGTCGGGCAGGGTGTAGGACGTGCCGGGCGCCAGGGTGATGCCGCCGGCGTCAAGGTTCCGGGCGTTCAGCGGCGTCAGGTCCTCCACGTCCAGCTCGAAGACGTTCTGCGGAGCGCCGTCGTCCAGGCCAAGGTCTCCGAAGTAGGAGTTCAGGGTCAGCTGCGGGTTGAAGAGCTCCGGGTCGCCGCTGAAGGACACGCCCTCGTCCGTGACGAACGCGGTGGGGAGGAAGAAGCCTGCGAAGCCCAGCTGGTCGGGCTTGGCGTCGGGGACCTTGATGACCACGGACGAGTAGTAGTTGTCCCCCTGCAGCTTGGCCACCACGGGCCCCTGCATGGCGATGTTGCCCTCCCCGTCGCGGATGGTCACCACGGGCGCGTAGCCGTTGCCGGTGAGGTAGATGCTGGTGCCGCCCAGGGTGACGGGGTCGTTCACCTTCAGGGTCTCCTGCCTGGCGGGCGCGTCCGGGTTTTCCCTGGTGGTCACGGCGGCGGCGAAGTCGATGGGTTGGCCGAACTTGCCCTGGGACTCCCGGTCGAAGGTGATGTCGAACTTGTCCAGCTGGATGGAGTACGGCTGCAGCTGGCTGGACTGGAAGTTGGTGCCCGGGTTGAACTGGTCGTAGCCCACCAGGGTGTTGACGAAGGTGTCGCCCTCCACGAGGATCCGCTGGCCGCTGTAGCCGAACAGTCCTCCAATTGCCACCGAAACCAGCACGCCGATCAGGGAGGTGTGGAAGACGAGGTTGCCCACTTCCTTCAGGAAGCCGCGTTCGGCACCCAAAGACGGCCGCGCGCCGTCGTCGTCCCTCACTTCAACGCGGTAGCCGCGCTTCCGGAGCACCCCGGCGGCACCATGGATGGCGTCCGACGCCGGGATCCCCGCGGAGGCGGGAATGACCAGTGTGCCGTACTCGGGCAGGCGGGAGAGGCGCTTGGGGGTGCGCGGCGGCTGGGAGCGCATCGCCTTGTAGTGGGCGATGGCGCGGGGCACCACGCAGCCGATGAGGGAGATGAACAGCAGCAGGTAGATGGCCGAGAACCAGGCCGAGGAATACACGTCATAGAGCTGCAGGGAGTCCAGCAGCTTGCCGTAATCCGGGTTGTCCTTGATGTACTGGGTCACCACGGCCGGGTTGGCCGGGCGCTGCGGGAAGAGCGAGCCCGGGACCGCGGCAACGGCCAGGAGCAGCAGCAGGAACAGGGCCGTCCGCATGCTGGTCAGCTGGGTCCACGCCCAGCGCAGCATTTCCTTGGGGCCCAGGGCGGGCAGCGCGGCGCCGGCCTTGGCCTCCAGCACTTTGGCGCCGGGCTCGTTGCCGCCGGCCTCGGCTGGGGACTTCTTCTCTACGTTCACACGCTCGCTCATCAGATTGGCAACTTCACGTCGGTTTGGAACCAGTACTGCAGCTCGGTCACCCAGGCTCCCCACACCCCGGTGGCCATCAGCAGGCCCAGGACCACCAGGATGCCGCCGCCGATGCGCTGGATGGCCAGGCGGTGCTTGCGGAAGAACGCCATCACGCCCATCCCGCGGCGCAGGGCAAGGGCGATCAGCAGGAACGGGATGCCAAGCCCCAGGCTGTAGACGAAGGCGAGGAACGCGCCCTTGGCGGCGGAGGAACCGCCGGAGAGGCTCAACAGCTGCACGGCCGAGTAGGTGGGGCCGATGCAGGGCGCCCAGCCCAGCCCGAAGGTCAGGCCCAGCAGCGGCGCGCCCCACAGGCCTGCCGGCGGCTTGGCATGGATCTTCGCATCGCGCTGCAGCCAGCTGAAACCGCCCATGAACACCACGCCCATGACGATCACCAGGAGCCCGAGCAGCTGGGTGATCCAGGCGTTCTGGGAGCCCGTTATGAGGGTTCCCAGCTGCCCGAAGGCACCGCCCAGGAGCACGAAGATCACGGAAAAGCCCAGGACGAACAGCCCGATGCCCACCAGCATGCGGCCGCGCTTCTGCTTCTGCAGATCCACGCCGCTGAGCCCCGTGACGTAGCCCAGGTAGCCGGGGACCAGGGGCAGGACGCAGGGCGAAAGAAAGGAAACCAGTCCCGCGAGCAGGGCCACGGGAATAGCCAGGAGCAGCGAACCGCTCAGGATGGCTTCGGCGAAGGGACTGTTCACGGGTCCGCTACTCTGCCACGGCTGCGGTGATGAGGGCCTTGAGGGTGCCCTTCTGGATCTCCCCCAGGACGCGGGAGGCCACGCGCCCCTCCTTGTCCAGCACCAGCGTTGTGGGTACGGCCCCCGGCGGGACCAGCCCGGACACGGCGAGCAGGACGCCGCCGTCCTTGTCGTCGAAGCTCGGGTAGGTCAGGTTGAACGTCTTGTCGAACGCCTCGGCGGTGGCCTTCTCGTCGCGGAGGTTGACGCCGAAGAACTGCACGCCCTGGTCCTTGAACTCCTGGTGGAGTTCCTCCAGGATTGGCGCTTCAACCCGGCACGGGGCGCAGGCGGCGAACCAGAAGTTCAGCACGGTCACCTTGCCCTGGAAGTCAGCCGGGGCTACTGCCGTGCCGTTGAAGAGCGTGCCGTTGATCTGGACGGCCGCCTTGCGGTCCGCCGCGGCGAACTCCGTGACGGAACCGTCCCCGGCCACATAGTTCTTGTTGTCCCCGGCCTTCGCCTGCTGCGCCAGCGCGTCCTCCTGGGCGCACCCGGACAGGCCCACGGTCAGCGCGGTCAGCGCCAGGCCGCCGGCAGCGAGGACACTGCGGCGGGAACTGACGGGTCCTTTGCCTGCCGGGGTGTTCCGGAAATTGCTGTCAGTCACTACTAGGCTCCAGGGGTGCTGGCGGCACCGGGAAGAAGGGACGCCGCTGGTTCGCTGTACTGCACGCGCAGGAGCGTGCCGTCGTCGTCGAACACCAGCGACGTGATGGACGTCAAAGTGCATTCGCGTTTCCGCGGGTCATGCCACAGCGGCTTGCCCTCGGCGTTGAGGCGGGTTGCCCAGATGGGAAGCTGGTGGCTGACCATGATTGCCTCGGGGCCGGCCGCGCCAAAATCGCCGTCCGCCAGTTCAATGGCACGTAGCCGGGCTTCCTGGACCGCCGCCATCACCCGCGAGGCCTGCTGCTTGTACGGCTCGCCCCACGAGGGGCGCAGGGGGTTGACCAGCCGGGGCCAGTGCCTGGGACGGCGCAGCTCGGCCTTGGTGACCTTCATGCCCTCGAAATAGTTCTCTGCCTCGATGATCCGTTCATCGGTGTGGATCTGCAGGCGCAGCGCCTCGGCCGTGGGCGCCGCGGTTTCCTGGGCCCGGTCCAGCGGCGAAGCGGCCAGGTAGGTGATCCGGGCACCGTTTTCCGCACGCTGCCGGAAGTGCTCGGCGAGCATGCAGGCCATCTGCCGCCCCAGTTCGGAGAGGTGGAATTCGGGCAGCCTTCCATACAGGACGCCGTCCGGATTATGGACTTCGCCATGGCGGAGCAGATGGACAGTGGCTTGGGGCATGTTTACCAGTTTCTCAAAGATGGCGTGCGATCCGAAATCATCCACAGGTGCTTTCTACAAAGAGTAGAACTGAAGTTTTTGAAGAAATGTTCCGAGACCGGGAACAAAAGATGCAAATGCATGTTTATACTGGATGCAGCAAGATAGTTGAGGCTTCAACAGATGAAGGTTCAACGCAACCGATATCCGGCACGCACGAATCAAGGAGCATCATCATGGCACTTCCCGCAGACATCACCACCGGCACCTGGACCCTCGACAACTCCCACAGCGAGATCGGTTTCACTGTCCGCCACGCCGGCATCAGCAAGGTCCGCGGCCAGTTCACCGAAGCCGCCGCCACCCTGGAGCTGGCGGAGGAGGTGGCCGACTCCAAGATCGCGGCCACCATCAACACCGCCAGCTTCGACTCCGGCGATGCCAACCGCGACGGCCACGTCAAGGGCGAGGATTTCTTCGACGTGGAGAAGTTCCCGGAAATCTCCTTCGTCTCCAACGGCCTGGTGGCCAAGGGCAACAGCTACGAACTGAACGGCGACCTCACCATCAAGGGCGTTACCCGCCCCGTCACCCTGGAGACCGAGTTCAACGGCGTGGCCGTTGACCCGTTCGGCAACACACGCGCCGGCGTTTCCGCCGAGACCACCATCAGCCGCAAGGACTTCGGCCTCACCTGGAACGCCGTCCTGGAAACCGGCGGCGTCCTGGTCAGCGACAAGGTTGCCATCAACCTGGAACTGGCGTTCATCGCTCCCGCAGCGTAAGCAGTCACTGGAAACCTCCGGCACCGGCACACAGTCCGGCGCCGGAGGTTTTCCGTCTTAATGGTGTTGGTCGTACCGGACCGCGCAGTGAAACCCTCGCCCGTTGCGCGGGAGCAGTCCCTGCGCACCGGGCCTCGCCGTGACACCGCCGGGCGGGACTACAGTGAACGCCATGAGCAACTCTTCCCGCCTGCCGCAGAACGGCCTGGGTGCGCTGTTCTCTGCTGCCGGCCGGCCCACTGAAATAAAGGTCTCGTTCTGGATCTGGTTCATCGGCGGGATCCTTGCCCTGATGGGCGGGCTCCTGGGGGTGCTGGCGTCCCTGGTGCTTTTTTGCGGCCGCGCCCGCGGCCGCCGCAGCCGTCGTCGCACTGATGCTGCTGGCCGCCGCCGTCGGGGCCGCGCAAATGGTCTTCGCGGTCAGGATGAAGGCCGGCCGCAAGTGGGCGCGGGTGGCCCTGACGGTGCTTGCCGGGATCACCCTGGTCCTTGCCGGAGTTAATACGTCGTCGGGCATGGGCAAAGTGCCGGAAACTGGACGGCCTTCCTGGTCAGCCTGGCGGCAACGGTGCTGATGTGGCTGCCGAATGCCCAGGCCCTGTTTGCCGCCGCCCCGGCGCGGAATACCTCCGCAGAATGACCCACAAGGCGGCAGCCCGGGGGTACGGTGGACTTAAGCCTTGCTGGGGGTTCGGCGCAGGACCGCTCCCGGCAGCCTCCCTGGAATCCGACCTGCAGAAGGACCGCTCATGAGCACTCCTCCAGTCCCGCCGCCCGTACCCAACGATGACCAGTCCGGAAACCAGCCCGGCAGCCAGCCCCGCTACGGCGAAAACGCTCCGCAGTACGGCCAGCCGTACGGGCAGAACCCGCCGCAGTACGGGCAGAACGCGCCGCAATATGGTTCCCAGCCGCCGTCGGCCCCGCAGTACGGACAAAACGCACCGCAGTACGGGCAGAACCCGCCGCAGGCTCCCGGCTACGGCCAGCAGCCTTTCGGCCAGTCCTCCTACGGCCAGTCCCCGTACGCGCAGTACCCGTCCGAGCAGCCCCAACCTGCCGGCGCCAACGGCGTCCCCCAGCTCGTCAACATCTCCTTCTGGCTGCTGATCGCCTCCGCCGTGATTTTCGTGGTCTCCCTGCTGACGGGCCTGACACAGCTGGATGACCCGATGTTCCGCCAGACCTTCGAGGACCAGATGGAAGCCGGCGGCGCCACGGGCGTCACATACGAGGACATCAAGGGCATCATCGCCGGCACCCTGGTGGTGTTCGCCATCATCGGCGCAGGCTTGTACCTGCTGGTGGCCTTCTTCGTCCGCAAGGGCAAGAACTGGGCACGCATCCTGGGCACGGTGTTCGCGGCCCTGTCCATCTTCGGGCTGTTCGGTCCGCCCACCATCGGCACCCTGGGCACCCTGCTGGGAATCGCCGCCATCGTGCTGCTGTACCTGCCCGCTGCCGCACCCTATTTCCGGAAGCAGCAGCCGTTCGCCAACCCGTACGGCGGCGGCTTCGGCAACCCCTACGGCCGGTAACACCCGCTGACGAAAGCGGCCCGGGATGCGCACTGCATCCCGGGCCGCTCTTCTTGGTCCCGGCTGCCAGCATCGAAGCGGGAACTCGATTCCCGGCCCGGAGGCGTGCCGGCGACGCGGGTGCTCACCGTCGACGCGGGTGCTCATTTTCGCGGCCCGAATTTGGGTGTCGCCCGGACATCTGAGCGTCACCGTGGAATGTGCGCGTCCTAAGGGCAGGCCCGGGGGCCGGCCTCAGGCGGTCTGCCCCGGGGCCTGGGCCCGCTGTGCGTGGTAGGCCAGGATCTGCAGTTCGGTGGCCATGTCCACCTTGCGCAGGTTGACCCCTTCCGGAACCTGGAGCATCACGGGGGCGAAGCTGAGCACGCTGTGGACACCGGCGGCCACCACCCGGTCGCACACGCCCTGGGCCACGGCCGCCGGGAGAGCCAGCACCACCATGTTGGCGCCGGTGCGGTGCAGGACGGTTTCCAGGTCCGCAACATCGCTGACGCGCAGCCACCCCACCTCGTTGCCCACCACCATCTGGTCGGCGTCAAAAATGGCCACGACGTCGAAGCCGCGGGACTCGAATCCGCCGTACCGGGCCAGGGCCTTGCCCAGGTTGCCCGCGCCCACAATGGCCACTTTCCAGTCGTGGGTAAGCCCCAGGGCGGCGGCAATGTGGCGGCTGAGGTACTGCACCTCGTATCCCACTCCGCGGGTGCCGTAGGACCCCACATGGGACAGGTCCTTGCGCAGCGTGGAGGAGCTTACCCCTGAGGCTTCGGCGAGGGACTCGGAGGAGACACGCTCCACCCCGTCGGCAAGCAGGGTGTTGAGGGCGCGCAGGTAGAGCGTCAGCCGGGCTACGGCCGCGGGCGGAATCTGTTTGGCCGGGGTGCCCGTGGCGTCCGGAAGATCCGGCACAGCCTGGGGAGTCGAGTCCAGCGAAGTCACCAGCCCCTCCCTTGAGTCGCGTTGTGACTCCACTCTAGAGCCCTCCCGCCGGTGCCCACAAAGCAGGTGCAATCAACCGCAATGCATCCCCGTTACTGTGCCATCGCGCGCTGGAGCACGCGTTCCAGGTGGGCCTCGTTGATCTTCCAGAAGTCGCGCTGCACCCCGTCCACCAGCACCACCGGAATCTCCTCCGCGTAGCGTTCCCGCAGTTCAGGCTGTTCGTCAACCAGCTCTTCCGTCCACTCAAGGCCCAGGGAGGCAGTAACCCGCGCAACGGCGTCGCGCGCATCTTCACAGAGGTGGCAGTTGGCTTTGGTGAGGAGGACGACGCGGGGGATGGCCATGGCTTAACCGTAGCCCCGTTCGCGGTGCCGGGCACGCCGAAGCCTTCGTCCCACTGGATTGACTAGACTCGAGTCCATGCCCGAGGAGAAGTACGTCGCCGTAGTCACCAAACCGGTTGCTGCGCCGCAGCCGGGCGAGGCGGCCTTCTTCGACGTCGACAATACGCTCATGCGCGGCGCCAGCCTGTTCCATGTGGCGCGGAAGATGCATCAGCGCGGCGCCTTCACGCTGCGGCAGGCAGCGGGGATGGCGTGGAAGCAGTTTATGTTCCTGGCGCGCGGGGAGAACATGGACGACGTCCATGCCGTCCGCGATTCGGCCCTCAATCTGGCGGTGGGCATCAGCGTCGACGACATCAAGGCATTGGGCGAAGAGGTCTATGACGAGATGATCGCCTCGCGGATCTGGCCCGGCGCAAAGGCTTTGGCTGAGCAGCACCTGCGGGTGGGCCGCCGCGTCTGGCTGGTCACCGCCACCCCCATTGAGGTGGCAACGGTCATATCCACCCGCCTGGGCCTCACCGGCGCGCTGGGCACCGTGGGGGAAATTTCGGAGGGCCTGTACACCGGCCGACTGGTGGGCGACATCCTGCACGGGTCCGCCAAGGCCGTTGCCGTCCAGGCCATCGCCGACGCCGAGGACCTGGACCTCAAGCGCTGCTGGGCCTACAGCGACTCCTACAACGACATCCCGCTGCTCTCGCTGGTGGGCCACCCCGTTGCGATCAACCCGGACGCCCGGCTCCGCCGGCATGCCCGGGACCACAACTGGCCGGTCTATGATTTCCGGGCCGGCCGCCGCGCGGCAACATTCGGACTCAAGGCAGCCACGGCCGGCGGGGCGGTCTACGGCCTGTGGAAGGGCTTCGCCCGGATCCGCGGCCCGCGCATCTAGGGCTCCGGACAAAAGAAATGCCCGCCGCCTGGAAGGCGACGGGCATTTTCACGCTGTGCGAAGTATTGCTACTTCTTGTTGCGGCGCTGGTGACGGGTCTTGCGAAGCAGCTTGCGGTGCTTCTTCTTGGCCATACGCTTGCGACGCTTCTTGATTACTGAACCCACGAAAGTTCCTTACAAACTAGATGCAGTACCTGTCTGCTGGAACGGGTCCGTGGACGAAGCTACGAACTGAACAACTGACAGATTCTTACAATGACGTAAATCGTTCCTTAACAGGGTACCGCCTATCGGGGGCGGCCTTTGACAGGCCTCCTCAGGCGGTCTCGGTGTGGCCCTCCACCACAGCACCTTTGAGGTACTGTTCGACGGCGTTCTCGGGGACCCGGTAGGAGCGGCCAAAGCGCACCGCGGGCATTTCACCGGAGTGCACCAGGCGGTACACAGTCATTTTGGAGACGCGCATGACCTGGGCTACTTCAGCCACGGTGAGGAACTTCGCGTTGGAGAAGTTCTGTTCCGACATTTCCCTATTCCTTTGCTGACGGATGGACAACAGTGACCCCAGGTACATGCCAATGCGGTGTTCCGATGCTGAGCCATCCACCAACCACCTACCTAGATACTCTAGATGCTCATGTGGCCGATGTGAAAGTAGTGCGCTCCCCTATTTCACCGCCCGGCGCTTCCGGGCAGACGCTGCCAGCTGGTCCAGGACCGAGGCTGTGACGTCCCACTCCATGCAGGCGTCGGTGACGCTCTGGCCGTAGACCAGCTCGTCCCGGCCGGCCGCGTGTTCGGCAACGTCCAGGTTCTGGGCTCCGCCCACCAGGAAGCTTTCCAGCATGACGCCCGCGATGGCCTGGGCGGAGGTGCCGCCGTCCTCGAGCTGGGCACCGATTTCGAACGCCACCTCCGCCTGCCGGTGGTGGCTCTTGCCGCTGTTGGCGTGGCTGGCATCCACGATCAGCCGCGGGTTCAGCTGCTTGCCGGCCAGCTTCGCCGAGGCGGCTTCGACGTCGGCTGCGGAGTAGTTGGGGCCCTTCCGGCCGCCGCGCAGGATCACATGCGTGTCCGGGTTCCCGGCCGTGGCCACCAGCGCCGCCCGGCCTTCGCCGTCGATCCCCAGGAAGGCCTGCGCCGCCGCGGACGCACCGCAGGCATCGATGGCCACCTGGAGGTCGCCGTCGGTCCCGTTCTTGAAGCCGATGGGCATGGACAGGCCGGACGCGAGCTGGCGGTGGATCTGGCTTTCCGTGGTCCGCGCACCGATGGCGCCCCAGGAAATCAGGTCCGCCATGTATTGCGGGCTGATGGGCTCGAGGAATTCGGTGGCGGTGGGCAGCCCCAGGGCAGTGACCTGCTGCAGGAAGTGCCGGGCGGTCCGCAGGCCGGTGACCATGTCGTGGCTGCCGTCCAGCCGGGGATCGTTGATCAGGCCCTTCCAGCCCACGGTGGTGCGGGGCTTTTCGAAGTAGGTCCGCATGACGATCAGCAGGTCTTCCTTGTGCTTCTCGGCCTGGCTGACCAGCCGGCGGGCGTACTCGAGCCCGGCCTTGGGGTCGTGGATGGAGCAGGGGCCGACGATGACCAGCAGGCGGTCGTCCACGCCGTCCATGATGGCGCGGACTTCATCGCGTCCGCGTTCGACGACGTCCGCCACCCGGGCGTCCAGGGGCAGTTCTGCGATGAGTTCGGACGGGGTGGGCAGCGCAGTGAATTCGCTGACCCGCAGGTTCGAGGTGGATTTTGCGGCTGCTGCTGTTGCGGTGCTCATGTTCGGGTCCTGTTCCAGATGGGAAGCGGGCCCAGTTCAGAACCCGCCGGAGAAACGGCGAAGGGCAGAGAATAATCTCTGCCCTGTTGGCTCTGAAGGTTGTTGGATGCGTGTCAGTTAGACGCGGGCCCCTCCAGAGCCAACGAAAAATACGCATACCAACGGTTAGTCATGGGAAAGACCATAACCCCGCCGGACAGGAGTGCAAAATCGGTTGCGTCACATTCTCCGGCGGCTATCGCGATTCCTGCAGGCCGGCCACCAGTTCCGCGTGCCTTTTGTCCGTCAGCCGGTACCAGTACATTGCTGCCGCAGCTGCCAGGGTCAGGGATCCGGGCAGCAGGCCGGCGGCGGCCCGGATGGCCAGGAGGGCGGTGCCGGACTGCACCGCCGCCGCTGATGCATAGCCGCCCCAGGCCAGCGAGAAGGCCACCACTCCTCCGCCGAAGCCCATGCCCAGCTTGCGGGTTGCCGCCAGGAGCGCATAGTTGATGCCCTGCACGCGCACGCCGGTCTTCCATTCGCCGTACTCCACGGTGTCCGCGATCAGCGCCCAGGTCACGATGCCCACCGACGCCGACGACAGCATGGCCAGCACGATGCCGGCGACGGCCAGCCATGGCAGGGTGGCCGGAACAGGAAGACCAGCACGCCGCCCAGCGCCCCGGTGCAGCCGCCCGCTGTGTAGACCGCCCTCTTGCCCCACCGCGCCACGATGCGCGGCATCACGACGGCGAGCACCAGGGTGATGGCCACCTGCGCGGCCGCCATGACCGGAAACAGGTCCACCCTGGACAGGACATCGCGGAGGTAGAAGAACTGGGCGGCACCGGTGGCGCTGGCGCCGGTGACGAACAGGACCGAGCTGATGCAGAGGACCACCAGCGGGGAGTTGGCTTTCAGCGCATCCACACTTTGGCGCAGCGTAATGGTAGGGACACTGCCGGCGATCCGTTCCCGGCAGGCGATCCCGGTGAACACGTACAGCCCTGACCCCACGGCCGCGAAAACCAGCGTCATGACCGTGAAGATCTGCTGCATGTCCCCGCCGGCGCCGAGCAGCGGGGCGATGAAGAAGCCGAGGGTTGCCCCCACCGACAGCCCGCCGATGGTCCGGGCACCCGCCAGCCGGGCCCGTTCCCTCGGATCCTGGGTCATTGCCCCCACCAGGCAGCCGTAGGGCACGTTCACCAGGCTGTAGGCCAGGCACACCAGGCCGTACGTGCAGTAGGCATACAGCAGCTTCACCGAAGGATCCGCGTCAGGGACGTGGAACACGGCCGCACTGAGCAGGAGCGGGATGAAGCCGAACATCAGGTAGGGCCGGAACTTGCCCCACCGCCTGCTGTGCACGCGGTCCACGATGCGTCCGGCCGCAATGTCGGTGAAGGCGTTGAACACCCGCGCCACCACAAGCAAGGTCCCTGCTGCCGCCGCCCCGATGCCCGCGACATCCGTGTAGTAGACCAGCAGGAACATGTTTGCGGTGCTGATGATCATGCTGTTGGCGGCATCGCCGGCCCCGTAGCCCACAATGCCGAGCCTGCTGAGTTGTTTCATGTGTCCCTATCCCTGCGGCCAGAAACCGTTTTCTCACAGCCGCAGAATGGAACTTACCCGAAAATCGTCCGCAGAAACAGGAGCCACGGATCCGTGGCTCCTGTTTGCCGGGGGATCGCTACAGCCTGGTGAGCTGCGGGGCGAAGACCTGGAGCGGGCTGCCGGCCGCCACCAGGGCGCGCAGTTCGGCCAGGCCGCCGGTCACAGCGCCGGCCGCCCGCGCTTGGACCAGGACGTTGCCCAGGGCGGTGGCCTCCACCGGTCCGGCCACCACTTTCCGGCCCGTCACATCGGCCGTGAGCTGGCAGAGCAACTGGTTCTGCGAGCCGCCGCCCACCACGTGCACCACCTCCACGGAACGGTCCGCGAGCTTCTCGGCGTCGCGGATGGTCCTGGCATAGCCGTTGGCGAGGCTGTCCATGATGCAGCGGGTGATGGCTGCCGGATCGTCGATCAGCACGTCCCCGGTCCGGCGGACAGCTGCCCGGATCCGCTCCGGCATGTTGTCCGGGGCGATGAAGTACGGATCGTCCGGGTTGATCTGCGGCCCGCCCGGCGGCAGCGCCGCGGCAGCCTGGAGCAGCGCGGAAAGCTCAGGACGGAACCCTTCCGCGGCCCATGTCCGCTGGCATTCGCTGAGCAGCCAGAGGCCACCCATGTTGCGGAGGTACCGGATGGTGCCGTCCACGCCGCGTTCATTGGTAAAGTTCGCCTCGCGGCTTGCTTCGGTGAGCACCGGATGCTTGAGCTCGAGCCCCACCAGGGACCAGGTGCCCGAGGAGATGTAGGCGAAGTCCTCCCCGTCCTTGTCCGCTGCCGCGGGGACGGCGGCGACGGCGGACGCGGTGTCATGCGAGCCGACCGCCACCACCTTCGTGTCTCGAGGCAGCCCGACGGCGGACGCGACGTCCGGCAGCAGGGCTCCGAAGGTTTCGCCGGGCTGGATCAGCGGAGGGAACAGGTCCTTCCGCAGTCCCAGGGCGGCGAAGAATTCCGTGGCCCACTCCCCCGCTACGGCGTCGAACAGCCCGGTGGTGGAGGCATTGGTGGCCTCGGTCCGCCGGACCCCGGTGAGGAGGAACGCGATCAGGTCCGGGATGAGCAGCGCCTGCAGCCCGTCCAGGTTCTTCTCGGTGGCGAGCTGGTAGATGGTGTTGAACTGCAGGAACTGCAGCCCGGTGGTGGCGTAGAGCCGGGCGGGGTCGAGTTTGCGGTGGACCGGCTCGACGGCGGCGCGGCTGCGGTCGTCGCGGTAGCTGAACGGCTGGGCCGCGAGCTCGCCGGCGGCGTTGACCAGCCCGTAGTCCACGGCCCAGGTGTCGATGCCGATGCTGGCGATTCTTTCGCCCTGCACCGCGGCGGTGGTGGCCGCTGCCCGGAGCCCTTCAAGCACCTCCGCGAAGAGGGCGTCGAAGTCCCAGCGGAGGCCGCCGTCGATTTCCACCACGCCGTTGGGGAAGCGGTGGACCACCTCGAGCTGCACCCCGTCGCTGCCCACCCGGCCCAGGATGACCCGGCCGGAGGAGGCGCCGATGTCGACGGCGGCGAACACGCCGCCGTCGACCGTCGAAGCGTGCCCGTTCATCGCAGGAAGGCTGCGGCCACTCCGGCGTCCACGGGGATGTGCAGGCCGGTGGTGTGGGACAGTTCGTTGCTGGTGAGCACTGCGGCGGCGTTGGCCACGTGCTCGGGCAGGACCTCGCGCTTGAGCAGGGTGCGCTGGGCGTAGTACTCGCCCAGCTTCTCCTCGTCCACGCCATAGACCGCGGCGCGCTTGGCGCCCCAGCCGCCGGCAAAGATCCCGGAGCCGCGGACCACGCCGTCGGGGTTGATGCCGTTGACGCGGATGCCGTGCTCACCCAGTTCTGCAGCGAGCAGGCGCACCTGGTGGGCCTGGTCTGCCTTGGTGGCGGAGTAGGCGATGTTGTTGGGACCGGCGAACACGGAGTTCTTGGAGGAGATGTAGATGATGTCCCCGCCCAGCCCCTGCGCGATCATGACCTTGGCGGCGGCCTTGGCCACCAGGAAGGAGCCCTTGGCCATGACGTTGTGCTGCAGGTCCCAGTCCTTTTCGGTGGTTTCCAGCAGCGGCTTGGAAATGGACAGGCCGGCATTGTTGACCACCAGGTCCACGCCGCCGAAGGCCAGGACGGCGGCGTCGATGGCTGCCGCAACCTGGGCTTCGTCGGTCACGTCGGCCTGGACGCCGACGGCGACATCCGGGCCGCCGAGTTCCTCGGCCACCTTCTGCGCGTTCTCAAGGTTGAGGTCGGCGATCACCACGCAGGCGCCTTCCGCGGCGAGGCGGGTGGCGATGGCCTTGCCGATGCCCGACGCCGCACCTGTCACCAAAGCGATGCGGGTGGCGTGCGACTTGGGCTTGGGCATCCGGGCCAGCTTGGCTTCCTCCAGCGCCCAGTACTCGATCCGGAACTTCTCGGATTCCTCGATCGGGGCATAGGTGGAAATGGCTTCGGCCCCACGCATCACGTTGATGGCGTTGATGTAGAACTCACCCGCGACCCGGGCGGTCTGCTTGTTGGCGCCGAAGGAGAACATGCCCACGCCGGGGACCAGCACGATGGCCGGGTCCGCGCCACGCAGCGCCGGGCTGTCCTGGTCCGCGTGGCGGTCGTAGTAGGCCTGGTAGTCCTCGCGGTAGTCGGCGTGCAGCTCGTGCAGCCGGGCGATGGAGTCCTCGATGGAGGCGTCGGCGGGCAGGTCCAGGATCAGCGGCTTGACCTTGGTGCGCAGGAAGTGGTCCGGGCAGGAGGTGCCCAGAGCGCCCAGGCGCGGGTGCTCGGCAGCTTCGAGGAAGTCCAGGACGACGGCGTCATCGCTGAAGTGCCCCAGCTGCGGCTTGTCCGTGGAGGCCAGGCCGCGGATCACGGGTGCCAGGGCCGCGGCCTTGGCACGGCGCTCCGCCTCCGGGAGCGCCCCGTAGCCGGGCAGCTTGGGCCCGAAGGGCTCGGCCTTGCCGTTCTCTTTGATGTACTTCTCGGCCTGCTCGATGATCCAGAGCGAATTCTGCTCGGCTTCCTCGCTGGTGGCGCCCCAGGCCGTGATGCCATGGCCGCCCAGGATGGTGCCGATGGCCTGCGGGTTGGCGTCCTTGATGGCTGCAATGTCCAGGCCCAGCTGGAATCCGGGGCGGCGCCAGGGCACCCACACCACCTTGTTGCCGAAGATCTTGGTGGTCAGCGCTTCGCCGTCCACCGCCGTCGCAATGGCAATGCCGGAGTCCGGGTGCAGGTGGTCCACGTGCGCGGCGTCCACCAGCCCGTGCATGGCGGTATCGATTGAGGGGGCGGCGCCGCCCTTGCCGTGCAGGCAGTAATCGAAGGCCGCCACCATCTCGTCCTCGCGGTCAACACCGGGGTAGACGTTCTTCAGGGCGTTCAGCCGGTCCAGCCTCAGCACCGCGAGGTTTTCGGCCTTCAGCGTGCCCAGGTCCCCGCCGGAGCCCTTGACCCAGAGCAGCTGGACGTCCTCGCCCGTGACCGGGTCCTTCTCAGTGCCCTTGGCGGAGGTGTTGCCGCCGGCAAAGTTGGTGTTCCGCTTGTCCGCGCCCAGGCGGTTGGAGCGTGAAATCAGGTCTTCAACAGTCTTGTTCATGCTTCTTATGCGCCCCATCCGGCTTGCTGGCCGCCCACGCGGTCCTCGTTGATCTTTTTCTGGTAGCCGCTGGCCTTGAACGCGGCCAGCGGGTCCGCGGGCAGGCCGCGGGATTCACGCCACTCGGCCAGGACCGGGCGGACGTCGGTGTAGAACGCGTCGTTGAACACAGCGTTCGCTGCCAGGACATCCCCGGCGCGCTGGGCCTCCGTCAGGGCTGCGGTGTCCACCAGCAGGGCGCGGGCGGTCATTTCCTGGACGTTCAGCACCGAGCGGATCTGGCCCGGAATCTTCTCCTCCAGGTTGTGGCACTGGTCCAGCATCAGAGCCACGCCGGAGTCCTTGCCGTAGCCGCCGCCACGGATCACCTCGTGCATGATGCGGAAGAGCTGGAACGGGTCCGCGGCACCCACAATCAGGTCGTCGTCGGCGTAGAAGCGGGAGTTGAAGTCGAAGGAACCCAGCTTGCCCAGGCGCAGCAGCTGCATCACGATGAACTCGATGTTGGTGCCCGGGGCGTGGTGGCCGGTGTCCAGGCAGACAAACGCCTTCTCGCCCAGCGCGAGGGTCTGGGCGTACGAAGTGCCCCAGTCCGGAACATCGGTGTGGTAGAAAGCCGGCTCGAAGAACTTGTACTCCAGCACCAGCCGCTGCTCATCGCCCAGGGCTGCGTAGATCTCCTGCAGCGACTCGGCGAGACGGTCCTGGCGGCCGCGCATGTCGTCCTGGCCCGGGTAATTGGTGCCGTCCGCCAGCCAGATCTTCAGGTCCTTCGAGCCGGTGGCGTGCATGATCTCGATGCAGTCCAGGTGGTGCTCGATGGCCCGGCGGCGGACCGCCTCGTTGGAAGAGGTCAGCGACCCGAACTTGTACTCGTCATCCTGGAACGTATTGGAGTTGATCGTGCCCAGGCCCACGCCCAGGCCGGCCGCGTATTCCTTCAAAGCGGCGTAGTCGTCCACCTTGTCCCACGGGATGTGCAGTGCCACCGTGGGCGCCAGGCCCGTCAGCTCGTGGACCTTCGCGGCATCAGCCAGCTTCTCCTGCACGGTCCGCGGCGTGCCGGGCGTGCCGAACACCTTGAACCGCGTGCCCGAGTTTCCATAGGCCCACGAGGGGACCTCGATGGCAAGCTCCCCGAGCCTGCCCAGCGCCGTTGCTACGTCATTCATGATGGTTCTTTCCGGTGTCTTGTTCTGTGGTCTGTTGGGGTGCAGCTGTGGGGCTGCGGGTTGGGGCGGTTCAGGAAGCGGGTGTTCCTGCTGCCGCGAGCTGGCTGTCAAGGTTGAAGACTTCCTCCAGGACCTGGAACCCCTCATCGGGCGCCTGGCCGGAGTTTTCGAACAGCGTTGCCATTTCCGCCTGCCAGCGGGCGTTGATGTCGGTGAGGGCCATGCGCGCCCGGGCGGCGTCGAAGTCGTCGCACTCCACGTAGCCCACCAGGAGCCCGTCCTCCCCCAGGAACAGGGAGTAGTTGTTCCAGCCGGCATCCTTCAGGGCACGGAGCATCTCCGGCCACACGGCGGCGTGGCGCCGCTTGTATTCGTCGATCAATTCCGGCTTGATCGAAGAGCGGAAGCACACCCTCATCTGGAACTCTCCTGAACTCGCACAACTTTGAATCGTTTCATTGTTACGATTCAAAGTACTCTTGATCCTGAGTAGGTGTCAAGCATTCCGGTTCGGCCATTCGTGGACCGGAAGGCAGCGCACGCGGACCACCAGCACGGAGAATCATGAACCGCTCAGCCAGCATCAAGGACGTCGCCACGCACGCCAGCGTGGCGGTGGGAACCGTCTCGAATGTGCTGAACTACCCGGACCGGGTGTCGCAGCGCACCAAGGAACGCGTACTGAAGGCCATTGACGAGCTTGGGTTCATCCGGAATGACGCCGCCCGGCAGCTCCGGGCCGGCCACAGCCGCACCGTGGGCCTCATTGTCCTGGACGTCGGCAACCCCTTCTTCACCTCGGTGGTCAGGGCGGCCGAGGACGCCGCGGCCCTCCACGGCAGCGCGGTACTCCTGGGCGACAGCGGCCACGACGCCGGCCGGGAGGCCAACTACATCGACCTGTTCCAGGAGCAGCGGGTCCAGGGCCTGCTGATCTCCCCCGTGGGCGATGTGACCGAGCGGCTGGACCTGCTGCGGGAGCGCGGCGTGCCCACCGTTCTGGTGGACCGCCTCGCCGACGAGTCGAAGTTCAGTTCCGTTGCGGTGGACGACGACGCCGGCGGGTACCTGGCAGCACGGCACCTGCTGGACACCGGCCGCCGTCGCCTGGCCTTCGTGGGTGGTGCCACCTCCATCCGCCAGGTGGCCGACCGCCTGCAGGGCGCCGAGCGAGCGGTGAAGGAGGAGCCGGGCGCGACGCTTGAGGTGCTGACCTCGGAGGGCATGACCGTCCTGGCGGGCCGCAGCGTGGGCAACATGCTGGTTGAACGCGGCAGGGACGCTCTGCCGGAGGGCATCTTCTGCGCGAACGACCTCCTGGCCCTGGGTGTCATGCAGTCGCTGACCATGACCCACACGTTCCGGATTCCCGAGGACGTTGCGCTGATCGGCTATGACGACATCGACTTCGCCGTCTCCGCCGTGGTTCCGCTCTCCTCCATCCGGCAGCCCACCGAAGCGCTGGGCGTACCGCCATTGAGCTGCTGACCGAAGAGGTGGAGTCGCAGAACCCCACGCACCGCTCCGTGGTGTTCACACCGGAGCTGGTGGTGCGGCAAAGCACAGCGTCACCCGCCGCCGGGTAAGGCGCCGCACGTCCGAAGGGGCCGGGCAGCAGGAACCTTCGGAGGCGGGCATCACAAGGCGCTCAGGCCCGGGCCGCCGTCGTAAGCCGTGCGCCGTGCGGCCGCGCCGGAGAGGCGGCACCGGGGCCAAAGCCCAGGCGCGCCAACTGCCGGGCAACTTCCCCAGCCACCAGGGAGGCGCCCTTCTGTGAAAAGTGGGTGTTGTCCGTGAGGCCGTCCGGCCAGTGGGCGTGCTCGCCCGGGCCGAAGTGGCAGAACAGGCTGATGGATGCGCCGCGGCCCAGCCCCACGTACAGGCTTCGCGTCCAGCTGTTGAGGTCGATCAGGGCGACCCCCAGCCCCCGGGCAATCTCCCGGACCACCTCCGGATAGTCCTCCAGGCTTTCCTCAAGGACAGCGTCCGACGCCGGCCCGTCCAGGAAGTGCCGCCGCTCCACGGAGGTGCACAGCACCGGAGCCGCGCCCCTTTCCCGCACCTCGGCCACCATGGTGCGCAGGTTGGCGGCGTAGCCGGTGCGGGCCGCCAGGTGCGGCTTTTTCTGGTCGTTGTGGCCGAACTGGATGAGCACCAGGTCGCCTTCGCCGGCCTCGGCCAACAGGCTGTCCCACAATCCCTCGTCCCGGAAGGACTCGGTGCTGGCCCCGCCCTTGGCGAAGTTGTGCACGGCTGCCCAGGTGTGCGTGAGTGGCGCAAGGCGCCCTCCCCATCCGCTCATGGGGAATTCTTGCGTGGGGCAGTTGGCGACGGTTGAGTCTCCGGCGAGCAGGATTTTCATGGTGTCTTTCTGGTCTGACCCCGTTGCCCTATCAGTACTGGTTCCTATATCCCCTCTTTGGGGACCAAAAGTGATAGCGCAAGTTCGCGGTTGGTGCGGGTAATCGGTTTCTGCAGAATCTAGACCAGCCGGCGAAGGTCGGTCAATCAACATTTTGAATCGTTACACTACTGGACGCGAGCCAGGAGGATGCCGCACACTTGAAGGCGGAAAGCGCTTGCCGCAATCCCAGCATCGAAAGCCAACGAGCCATGCCCCCGGCGGAATGGAGAACCATGGGAACGCCAGTTGGCACCCGCGCGCCGGACGCACCGGAAGGAACTCCGGCCTCCGGAGTACTGCCTTCCACCGCCGCTGCCGGCCAGGAAGGGGCACCCGCCCGTGTTGCCCTGGTAGGTGTCCACGGCTTTGGCACCCACCACCTCCGCAACCTTGAACGCCTCCAGATGGCGGGCGCCGTCGACCTCGTGGCCGTGGCGGACCCGCAGCCGCCGGCACCCGGGTCCGTGCCGGCGTCGGCCGTTGTCTTTCCGGGGCTCAGTGAACTGCTGGCGGACACACGGAACCTGGACGTGATCATCGTTGCAACGCCCATCCAGACCCATGCCCCGCTGGCACTCGCCGCCCTGGCCACGGAAGCCGACCTCTATCTGGAAAAGCCGCCGGTGGCCACGCTCGCTGACTACTACACCCTCCTCGACGCCGCAGCCACCTCCGGCAGGAGCGTCCAGATAGGGTTCCAAAGCCTCGGCTCACACGCCCTGCGTGCCATCGAAGAGCTGGTGGCAGCCGGCACGATCGGCACCCTGCAGGGCATCTCGGCCACCGGCCGCTGGGTGCGCGACAGGGCGTACTACAAGCGGTCGCGCTGGGCGGGAAAGCGCAGCATCAACGGCGTGGACGTGGTAGACGGCGTGGCCACCAATCCCCTGGCCCATGCTGTGGCAACCGCCCTGCGGATTGCCGGGGCCCGCACCACGGCGGATGTGGCGTCCGTGGAAACTGAGCTGTACCGCGCCAACGACATCGAATCGGACGACACCTCGGTGATCCGGATCCGCACCGCATCCGGCCTGCCCATCACCTGCGCGCTCACCATCTGTGCCACCGAGTCCGTGGAGCCGTACGTGACGCTCCAGGGATCCGAAGGAACCGCGGTTTTCCACTACACCGAGGACCGCCTCGCCATCGAAACGGTGTCCGGGCGCACAGAGGAAACCTACGGCCGGGACGACCTCACCGAGAACCTGCTGGCGCACCGTAACCGCGGCGTTCCCCTGCTCAGCTCGGCCGTGGACAGCGGCGCCTTCATGCTGGTCCTGGAAGCCATCCGCACCGCACCGGAACCGGCCCCCATCGACGGCGCCTACGTCCGGTGGGAGGGTAACGGCGAAGCAGCCCACGCGGTAGTGACGGGCATCGAAGACGCGCTGGAACGCGCCGGCCGGCAGCATGCCACCTTCAGCGAACTCGGCCTGCCGTGGGCCGGGTCCTCCCCCACCCCATTCGCCCTTCCTGCGTCCTAATGGTTCCCTCCCGGCGGGCTAAACCGCCGGGACCATCAGGACGCAGCCCGCCCGATAACCCCGGAGCCAGCACCGGCGGAAGGCCTGGGGTGCAGCCTTACGCCGCGCGGGAGCGCCTGGCATGAAGCCACAGCAGCAGGCCCACGACGGCGGCGGACAGCATGCCCAGCCCGCCCGTCACCACCAGACCGGCGCGCACTCCGAACTGTTCCGTCAGCCAGCCGGCGAGGAGCCCGCCCATGGCATGCCCGCCGAGGAGCAGCGGCAGGTACAGCGCCATGACCCGGCCGCGGATGGCCGGGCCGGCCTCGAGCTGGACCGCGGTGGCGGCGCTGGTGAGGAAAAGGAGCGTCATGAGGCCCACCACCACCAGCATGGCCGTGAAGAGCAGGAGGTTGGGCATCAGGGCAGCCAGCAGCTGGGACAGCCCGAAAAGACCGGCCGACGCCACAATGCCCTTGCGTCCCATGTTCTTCAGCCGGGCAGCGAGCAGGGCACCGGCGAGGGCACCGACGGCGCTGACGGTATTGAACAGGCCAAAGCCCTCCACACCGTTGTGCCAGACCCGGTCCGCGAAGGCTGCCAGGACCACGGGCCCGTTCATGCCGAAGGCACCCAGGAGCCCGGCCAGCAGGATCAGGAGCAGCAGGCGCGGCCGGTCCCGGACGTAGCGGAAGCCCGCGAGCAGCTGCCCGCGGCCCCGCTGGGCGGGAGTGCCGGGATGAAGTTCCGAGGCCCGCATGCCGATGATCAGCCCCAGCACCAGCACGCCGGTCAGGGCGTTGGCAGCGAAGGCAGCGGCCGGGCCGGCCTGGGCGATGAGCACGCCGCTAAGGGCAGGTCCGGCCATGGCGCCAAGCTGCGCCAGCGCGTTGTTCAGGCCGATGGCAGGCCGGAGGGCGGCGTCGCCCACCACCTCGTTCACGAACACCTGCCGCGCGGGCTGGTCGATGGCGGCGGTGATCCCCAGCGCAACGCAGCTTGCGTATACAGCCCAGACGGTGATGGCTCCGCTGGCCACCCAGGCTGCCAGGCCCAGGGCGAGCAGCACGATCACGGACTGGCAGACCATCATGATCCGGCGCTTGGGGAAGAGGTCCACAACCAGCCCGGCGAGGGGTCCCACCACCAGCATGGGCAGGAACTGCAGGGCGACGGCGACGCCCACGGCCGCGGGGCTCGCGGTCAGCTGGAGCACCAGCCAGTCCTGGGCCAGCCGCTGCATCCAGACGCCGACGCTTCCCGCCAGCTGCATGCCCAGGAAGAGCCGGTAGTTGTGCTGCTTCAGCGGGTGGTACCAGCGGGCGGCACTTTCAGGCGGGCGGGTGGACTGTTCGGAACGCTGGCGCTCGGAAGGCACGTCGGGGACTCAACTCAATATCTGGGAAGACGGGGAAATAGTTCCGGCGCCGGCGGGGAGCCGGCGCCGGAAGGGCGTTGGAGGGGGCCGTCAGGCCCGGTGTGAGCGGAGTTTCACTGCGGCGGCGGCGAGGATCAGTGTGCCGGGAACCACGACGAACAGTGCCACCAGCATCCAGACGAAGACCACGGCGCCGAAGAGGGCCGCGGCCAGCAGGAGCGAACCGGTCCAGTCCTGGAGGGACAGCGCCTTTCCGGTTTCCAGCGCGGAGCGCCAGGCGCCTCCCGCGTCGGTGCCCGCGCCGGAGGTGTCCGACCAGGCGGCGGTGGTGCGCAGCAGCAGGATTGCACCGCAGCCGGCCAGGAGCAGGGTTGCCGGCAGGACCACTTCCCGGCCGGGCAGCTGGCCCACCCAGGCCAGCAGCAGGTTAAGGACAATCACGACGGCGGCTGCCGCGGTGAGCAGGCCGAGCTTCCAACTTCCGGGCAGGGCAGCGCGGAAGGTGCCCCAGAGGCCGCGGACGGAATCGTCGCGGCCGGCGAGGTGCCGTTCCAGGTGGGCGATCCCCGCCGCGTAGGCGGCGGGGATGGTGACCAGCGGAAGGGACAGCGCCAGCACCAGCAGCCCTGCCAGGAGGGTCTCGGAGAACAGGGCGAACCGGTTCACCGGAATGGGCTGGTGGTGGCTGGATGCGGGGGTGGTGCTGTCCATGATGCTCATTCCTGTCTCCGTCAGCCCTTGAGGCCCTGGGTGGAAACGCCTTCAACAATGTACCGCTGGAAGATCAGGAAGAAGATCAGGACCGGGAGTAGGGCCAGGACGGACATCGCGATCATGGCACCGTAGTCCGAGGACTGGGTCTGGTCCACGAAGAGCCGCAGGGCCAGCGGCAACGGGTACTTTTCCGGGGTGTTCAGGTAGAGCAGCGGCCCCAGGAAGTCGTTCCAGCTCCAGATGAAGGAGAAGATCGAGGTGGAGATCAGGGCCGGCTTCATCAGCGGGAGCATGATGGAGGTGAAGATCCGGACGTGTCCGGCGCCGTCGATCCGTGCCGCCTCGTCCAGTTCGGCGGGCAGGTTCCGCATGAACTGGACCATCAGGAAGACGAAGAACGCGTCCGCGGCCAGGAACTTGCCGATCAGCAGCGGGATGTAGGTGTCCACCAGGCCCAGCTGCTGGAAGATGATGTACTGCGGAATGATCACCACGTGGAACGGCAGCAGCAGGGTGGCGATCATCATGCCGAAGAAGATGCCGCGGCCGGGGAACTTGATCCGGGCGAATGCGTAGGCCGAGACCGATGCGGACAGGATGGTGCCCACCACGGCGCCCAGTGCCAGGACCAGGGAGTTGGTGAAGAACTGGAGGGTGGACACACCGCCGATGCCGTCCATGGCCGTGACGAAGTTGTCGAAGCTGAAGTTGCTGGACCACAGCGACGTGTTCGCGCCGCCGATCTCGGAGTTCGGCTTGAACGAGGAGGCGATCATCCACAGGCCGGGGTAGAGCACCACCGCGGTGAGGAGCAGCGCGACCGCATGGAAGGCCAGGCTCTTGGCCCGCTTCGCGCCCGCTGACTCCGATTTCGGGTTGTAGACCGGGGCGGAGGCGTCCGGGGCGGACTGCGTGGGGGTTGCCATGGTTGTCATTTTGCATCACCGCTGTAGTGGACCCAGGACTTGGACGTGCGGAAGAAGATCAGGGTAATGATGCCCACCACGATCACCAGGAGCCAGGCCATTGCCGAGGCGTAGCCCATCCGGAAGTCGCTGAAGCCGCGCAGGTACAGGTAGAGGGTGTAGAAGAGGGTGGAGCCGGCGGGGCCGCCTTCACCGTTGGAAATGATGTAGGCCGAGGCGAAGATCTGGAACGCGTGGATGGTTTCCATCAGGAGGTTGAAGAAGATCACCGGGGAGAGCATGGGCCAGGTGATGTTGAAGAACTTCCGCACCGGACCCGCGCCGTCCATCGACGCCGCTTCGTAGAGTTCGTTCGGGATCTGCTTCAGGCCGGCCAGGAAGATCACCATCGGGGCGCCGAACTGCCAGACGGTCAGGAGGATGAACATCGGCATGGTCATGGACGGGTTGCCCACCCAGCCGCCGAGGTTGATGCCGAAGAACGACAGGCCCTGGTCCACCGGACCGGAGTCGCCGAACATGGCCTTCCAGACGATGGCGATGGACACGGACGCGCCGATCAGGGAGGGTGCGTAGAACGCGGAACGGTAGAAGCCCTGGCCGCGGCGCTTGCTGTTCAGCAGCATGGCCACCGCCAGCGCGGCCGCGAGCTTCAGCGGGGTACCGAAGACCACGTAACCCACGGTCACGCCCACCGACTGCAGGAACCGTTCGTCCTGGAACAGGGTGGTGTAGTTGTCCAGGCCGATCCACTTGGGCGGCTCGAACAGGTTGTAGTTGGTGAAGGACAGGTACAGCGAGGAGATCATCGGCCCAACGGTGAGGGCAATGAACCCCAGCAGCCAGGGCAGCAGGAAGGTGTAGCCGGCGCGGGCGTCCGCCCCGCGCTGCTTCGACTTGCGAAGCTGCGCGGGGCGGACGTCGTCGAACGCCTGCTCAGGGTTGGGCTTTGAGTCACGAGTTCAATCCGTCAGTCATGAAGCGAGAATCAGGCGGGTGCCTGGATCAGGCGTTCTGCTTGATAAGGTCTTCGGCTTCCTTGAACCAGGCATCGGTGGCCCCGTTGATGTCCAGCTTGCCGTAGTTCAGGTCGGAGGCGATGCGCTTGAAGGAGGCTTCAAGCGTGCCGAAGCCGACGATGGGCGGCTCGGGAGCGTCCTTGAGGTACTTCTCGATGGACTTTTCGTAATCGACAACCAGCTTATCGGTGCCCTCGAAGGTGGTGCCGTCGCGCTGGGTCTTGGATGCGGGCACGCCGCGGGAGGTCTTGAAGATCTGGCCGACCTCGGGGTCGTTGACCATGAAGTCGATGAAGCGGGCAGCGGCGTCCTTGAACTTGGTCTTGGCGCTGGCCACCATCAGCATGGAGGGCTTGAGGAACAGGCCCAGGTTGTCCGGGTCGTCGGAGGGGACCGGGCAAGCTTGAGCTCCTTGGCGCCGCTGTCCGCGAGGTAGCCTGCCATGAAGTTGTCCCAGGTGACCTCTGTGGCGGTGACGTTGGAGCCGAACGGCGACTTCGGTGCCAGCTGGGTGACGCGCTCTTCCGAAACGATGGCGCCGGTGCCGCGAAGGTCGGCGGTGAGGTTCCACCACTTCTTCAGGTCGTCCTTGGTGAAGCCGAGCTTGCCGTCTTCGGTGAAGGCCTGGATGTTGTTCTGGCGCAGCCAGATGTTGAACATCCACCAGACGCCGGTGTAGTCGGTGCCGCCGAAGATCGCACCGTTGCTCTTGGTGCCCACTTCAGTGAGGAACTCGTTGAACTCCTTGTAGGTCCAGCTGCCGTCCGGCTCGGCGATGCCCAGGGAGGCGAGCTTGGCGGGGTCGTAGTAGACGGCGAAGGCATTGGTGCTGGTGGGGATGCCGTAGGTCTTACCCTTGATCTGGCCCGAGGGCAGGAGGGACTTCTCGAAGGCGTCCGTGTTGATGTTGACCGTGCCCAGGTCAAGAAGCTGGTTGCGCTGGCCGTAGTCGCGCAGGTAGGACAGGTCCCACTGCATGACGTCCGGCAGGCCGCCGCCGGCAGCTTCGGTGGCGCGCTTCTGCCAGTAGCCGGCGAAGTCGGTGAAGTTGCCGTTGACCTTGATGTCCGGGTTCTTCTCCTCGAACAGGGCGATGGCCTTGCGGGTGCGCTCGGCGCGGTCATCGTTGCCCCACCAGGTGTAGTTGATGGTGACGGGGTTTTCGGCGGAACCGGTCTGTCCCGAGGTGCTGGACCCGGTACCGCACGCGGCCAGAACGCCGGCAGATGCAGTGCCGACTGCGACGGTGGTGAGGAAATGCCTTCTGTTGATCACGGGAGCCTCCTTGCTCAATGTGTGCAATCCCTGATCTCATCTACAACGTGAGTAGTGAGCTGGCTTACACGGCTTCTGAAACGATACAATATAGCCATTCCCGAGTTTGGGCAAGCGTTTTCCAAACATCTGATGTTCCTCCCGGTTCCATCCCCGCAGCAGACATAGGAGTCCCATGACAATCCCGGCTATTTCCAGCCCGGCCAGCGTTTGGAACAACATCGAAGGCCTCGCCTTCGGCGGCGACTACAACCCGGAGCAGTGGCCCGTCAGCGTCCGGCTGGAGGATCTGGAACTGATGCAGGAAGCCGGCGTGAACTTCCTCAGCGTCGGAATTTTCTCCTGGGCACTGCTGGAGCCTGTTGAAGGACAGTACGATTTCGGCTGGCTCGACGAGGTGCTGGACAACCTCGCCGGCATCGGGGTCAAGGTGGCCCTGGCCACCGCCACCGCTGCACCGCCCGCGTGGCTGGTCCGCAAGCATCCGGAGATCCTGCCGGTCACGGCTGACGGAACGGTGCTGGGACCGGGCTCGCGGCGGCACTACACGCCGTCGTCGGCCGTTTACCGCCGCTACGCGAAGGCCATCACCCGGGCGCTGGCAGAGCGGTACAAGGACCACCCTGCCCTGGCGCTGTGGCACGTGGACAACGAGCTGGGCTGCCACGTTTCCGAGTTCCACGGCGAGGAGGACGCGGCAGCATTCCGCGGCTGGCTGGAGCGCCGTTACGGCAGCATCGAGGCGCTGAACGCGGCGTGGGGCACGGCATTCTGGAGCCAGAACTACGCATCGTTCGAGGAGATCCTGCCTCCCGGCGTCGCACCCAGCACACTGAACCCCGGCCAGCAGCTGGACTTCCAGCGGTTCAACTCCTGGGCCCTGATGGACTACTACCGCGACCTCGTGGCCGTCCTGCGCAACGTGACCCCCCACGTTCCGTGCACCACCAACCTGATGGCTTCGAGCGCCACCAAGGCCATGGACTACTTCGACTGGGCCAAGGACCTGGACGTCATTGCCAACGACCACTACCTGGTGGCCGCGGATCCGGAACGCCATGTCGAACTCGCGTTCAGCGCGGACCTCACCCGTGGAATCGCAGGCGGCGACCCGTGGATCCTGATGGAACATTCGACGTCGGCCGTCAACTGGCAGCCGCGCAACCAGCCGAAGATGCCCGGCGAAATGCTGCGCAACTCCCTCGCCCACGTGGCCCGCGGCGCGGATGCCGTGATGTTCTTCCAGTGGCGGCAGAGCTTCGCCGGATCGGAGAAGTTCCACTCCGCCATGGTGCCGCACGGCGGGCGGGACACGCGCGTCTGGCGCGAGGTGGTGGACCTGGGCGCCGCCCTCAAGCTCCTTGAGCCGGTCCGCGGTTCACGGGTGGAGTCACGGGCCGCCATTGTCTTCGACTACGAGGCCTGGTGGGCCAGCGAGATCGATTCGAAGCCCAGCATCGACGTCCGGTACTTGGACCTGCTGCGCGCCTTCCACCGCTCGCTGTACCTGCGCGGCGTCGCTGTTGACATGGTGCACCCGTCGGCGCCTCTGGAGGATTACGACCTGGTGCTCGTCTGCACGCTGTACTCGGTGACCGATGAGGCCGCCGCCAATATAGCCGCGGCGGCTGAGTCCGGTGCCACGGTTCTGGTCAGCTACTTCAGCGGGATCGTGGACGAGAAGGACCACGTGCGGCTGGGCGGCTACCCGGGCGCCTTCCGGGAACTGTTGGGCGTGCGGGTGGAGGAGTTCCATCCCCTGCTCGAGGGTTCCCGGCTCAAGCTGAGCGACGGGTCCGTCTCCTCAGTGTGGAGCGAGCACGTGCACGCGGTGGACGCCGAAACGGTCCAGACCTTTACCGAATACCCCCTGGAGGGCGTCCCGTCCCTGACCCGGCGGGCGGTGGGCAGGGGCGCTGCCTGGTACCTGGCAACTTTCCCGACCCGGACGGCATCGAGGCTGTGGTGGACCGGCTCCTTGCCGATTCGGGCGTCGCACCCGCCGCCGTGGCCGACCCCGGCGTTGAAGTGGTGCGGCGCCGCGCTGCCGGTGGCGGGAGCTTCCTGTTCGCCATCAACCACACCCGCTCCGGCGCGTCTGTGCAGGCTTCGGGAAGGGACCTGCTGACAGGTGACGCCTTCTCGGGAATTGTGCCTGCCGGCGGAGTGGCGGTGATCGCCGAGGAGGCCTAAGGCTTCTTCTACCGGTCTGGCAGACCGCGACGGCGGCGCCTATCTGGCGCCGTCGTCGCACCATATCCAGGGGTACTTCCCGGTTTCCACATAGCAAGCTGGCGCCTCTCTTTTGTCACACCCTGCTGGAAGACTTTGTTCATGGAAGCGGTTGGAGCGTTGGCAGGGATGTGGTCGGGGCGCGGTGGTGTCCCGACGATCGCCGATGCCTTGGCGGTTCTGGCTGCTGTGCCTGTCGCCCCTGAGGGGCCGGGGATGATTGACCAGTTGCGGCAGCTGGAGGATGTGAAGTCCCTGGCCGCTGCCCGGCAGGCCGAGATCACTGTCGCCTTTGATGGGTTCCAGCGGCGGGTCCAGGCCGCGGCCGGTGTCCCGGCCGAGGAGCAGGGCGCCGGGGTGGCTGCCCAGATTGCGCTGGCGCGGCGGGAATCCCCCGCCAAGGGCGGACGGCTTTTGGGTACGGCGAAAGCCTTGACGGGGATGCCGCGGACGTTCGCCGCGTTCCGGTCCGGGCAGCTGAACGAGTGGCGCACCACTTTGGTCGTGAAGGAGACAGCCTGCCTGACCGTGGAGGACCGAATGGCGGTGGACGAGGAACTCGCCGCGGACACCGCCGCCCTGGACGGTGCCGGGGACCGCGCCATCATCACCGCCGTCCGCGCGGCAGCGTACCGGCGTGACCCCCGGTCTGTCGCACGCAGGGCGGCGCATGCGGTGACGGAGCGGACGGTGTCGTTGCGGCCGGCGCCGGATGCGATGACGTACCTGACCGCGCTGATGCCCGTCGCCCAGGGTGTGGCCGCCTACGCCGTGCTGGTCCGGGAGGCCGATGGCGCCCGGGCGGGAGGGGATGAACGGTCCCGGGGGCAGGTCATGGCCGACACCCTGGTCGAACGCGTCACCGGCACCCGGGCCGGGATCACGGGTATCGACCTCCAGGTCGTGATGACGGACCGGGCCCTGTTCCAGGGCGACAGCGAACCGGCCAGGATCCCCGGCTACGGCATCATCCCCGCCGAAACCGCCCGCACCCTCCTCCTTGATCCCGAACGCACCGGTACCGAAGTCCATGACAGGCAGGACCTGGCCCTCTGGATCCGCCGGCTCTACACCGCACCCGGAACGGGCGAGCTTGTCGCGATGGACTCCCGGGCGCGGCTCTTCCCGGCCGGGCTCAAACGGTTCCTCCAGGTCCGGGACGACACCTGCCGCACGCCCTACTGCGACGCGCCGATCCGCCACCACGACCACATTCTCAGCTGGGCCAACGGCGGAACCACCACCGCAGGCAACGGCCGTGGGCTTTGCGAGGCCTGCAACCACACCAAGGAAACCCCCGGCTGGTCGGCAAAACCACTCCCGCTGCCCGGCCTCCGGCACACAGTCGAAATGCGCACCCCCACCGGCCACACCTACCACTCCACCGCACCGCCCTTGCCGGGAACACCCTGGTCAGCTGTGGATCTGTGGGCCATCCATACTCGCAGCCCTGGATCACTACCGCCTCCTGCGGCGGTGAAGAACGGGTCCAGGTGCTGGGGCGGGTCATCCAGCCGGCGTGACCTTGACCTATCAAGCATGCCTCAGCCTTAAACGGCGCCGTCCCGGGAGGAACCCGTGGTTCCTGCCGGGACGGCGCCGCCACCCGCCGTCGGACGCTGTGGGCGGAGGAGGCTTCCACCCAACTGTCCGGAGCCGTGTTGGCGGTGTGGGGTCTAGCTGCTGATGGCCGACTTCATTTCGTCATGGGCCTTCTTGCCTGCTTCTTCCGGGGACAGCCGTTCGAAGAGGACTTCCGAGGTGTACCGCTTGATGATCTCCTGGATGGACCCTGCGCCCTTCGGCGGCGGTGCCGGAGCCTCGCCAAGTTCGTCCTTGATCTGGTCGATGAACTTGACCACCTTGACGTCGGCGGCGGTCAGCTTGGGCTCGATGGCTGCCCGGACTTCGGAGTTCGGGTAGACACCGCGGTCGGCCAGGAGGGTTTCGCCGGCCTTGACATCGTTTGCCAGGAAGTTGATGAACTTGGCCACTTCCTCAGGGTGCTTGGTGCGTGAAGAGGCTGACCAGAACTGGGATGCCTTGTACCAGAGCCCGGCATCGGCGGCGTCACCGGTCTTGGTGGGGAACCGGAGGATCTTCAGGTCGCCACCGGAAGCCTTCTCCAGTGCGGGTGCCTGGTTGGACCACCAGAAGGCCAGGGCGTTCTTGCCCGTTGCCAGTCCGCTCTGGTCAAGCGGCGCGGCTTCGGCCTCAACCACCTCGGATGCGGTCGGCACCGCCTTGTTCTCGCTCAACTGCTTCAGGTTGGCCCACCAGCCGGCGATATCGGCGGGCTCAAAGCCCAGCTTTCCATCAGATGTGTAGAGGGACTTTCCGTCCTGGCGGAGCCAGACACCCAGCGAGGCCTCGTCGGTGCCGTAGGCTGCAGCACCGTAGGTGCCCTTGGGCGACTTCTCCGTGATTTCGGCGGCGATGCGGCCGAAGTCCTCCCAGGTCCAGGTGGAGTCATCCGGCAGCGGAACGCCGGCGGCCTCGAAGACAGCCGGGTTGGCCAGGATGGTGGCGGCATTGATGCCGGCGGCAATGCCCGTCAGTCCGTCTTCGCTCTTGCCGGCGTTCAGGGCGGCTTCATCTAGCTTGGAGGTGTCAATGTCGTACTTCGACAGGTCCAGGAGGGCGCCGCGGCTTGAGTACTCGGTGATGTACTTCTCGTCCATCTGGATGATGTCCGGGGCGTCATTGGCGGCCACCTGGGTAGCCAGCTTGTCCCAGTAGCCGCTCCAGTCGCCGAACTCCGGCTTGATCTTGATGTTCGGGTTCTCGGCCTCGAACTTCTTGATGGCTTCCTGGGTCAGCTGGGCGCGCTTGTCGCCACCCCACCACGAGAAGCGCAGCTCAACAGGGCCGTCGTCACTTTGCGCACTTCCTCCGCCGCCACATGCACTGAGGGCCATGACGACGGCGGCGGCCGCGGCCACCACGCCGATCTTGCGGATGCGGCGGGCTGCGCCGGAGGATGAATTTTCTGCCTGCCTCTCAGCAGATGCAGAACGGGGAAAAACGGCACTTGGTACTCCGATCTTCGTTGATCTTGATGCTGGGGATTTGTGTGGGAATCGGTTCCGCTCTGCAGGATACGAGGGAACTGCATCCGGCGCCGGGAAAACGCTTTCTGCATCTAATGCTACAAGTGTACGACTTGTAATACAAGACATTGGATGGGGAGTTTTCGAAAGTCCGCCGGGACGGCCGAACGGCCCGCCACGGGGACGGGCCGTTCAAATGTGATGCCGGCGCCGGGTGCAGAACCACGGGTTATGGGGTTCTGCGGCAGGGCGGGGCCTACTTGATGCCGGTGGTGGCGATGCCCTTGATGAGGAACCGCTGGCCGAACAGGAACACCAGGAAGACCGGCAGGAGGGACACGATGGACATGGCGAACAGCGATCCCCAGCTGGTGGCGGACTGGGCGTCCACGAACGCACGCAGGGCCACCGGCACCGTGAACATATCCGGGTCCGTGAGGTAGATCAGGGCGCCGAAGAAGTCGTTCCAGGTCCAGATGAACGTGAAGATGGTGGTGGTGGCCAGTGCGGGCACCATCAGCGGCAGGATGACCCGCAGGAAGATGCGCGGGTGGCCGGCACCGTCGATCCGGGCGGCCTCATCGAGTTCGCGGGGAATACCGCGGATGAACTGGACCATCAGGAAGACGAAGAACGCGTCCGTGGCGAGCAGCTTGGGCACCAGCAGCGGCCAGAAAGTGTTCACCCAGCCAATCTGCGAGAACAGGATGTACTGCGGAACGATCACCACGTGGAAGGGAAGCATGATGGTCAGCAGCATGATGCCGAAGAACAGCTTCTTCCCCGTGAACTGCAGCCGGGCAAAGGCGTAGGCGGCCATGGAGCAGGAAATCAGGTTGCCCAGGATCGAGCCGATCACCACGATGGCCGAGTTGATCATGTAGTGCCCGAACGGGTGGGTCAGGGCGGACCAGCCGTCCGTGTAGTTGCTCATTTCCAGGCTGTTCAGCCACAGGCCCGGCTCCCGGAAGATCATCTCGTTGGGACGGAGCGAGGAGACCACCATCCAGAGGAGTGGGTAGATCATCAGGCCGCCGGCGAGGATCAGGATGCCGTGCTTCATCAGCGACTTGCCGCGCTGGGCCCGGCTGAAGGCCAGGGTCCCGCGGGATTCACGGGGCTTGCGGTGGTTCGTAGGCTTACCGGCGTTCCCGGACTTCTTGTCCGAGGCGGGCAGCGTCTCCAGGTTAGTCGTCATAGAAAACCCAATACTTAGAAGCGATGAAGTTGATGGCGGTGAAAACACCGATGATGACCAGCAGGAACCATGCCATGGCCGACGCGTAGCCCATATCGAACTGGCCGAAGCCCTTTTGGTAGAGGTACAGCGTGAAGAACATCGTGGAGTCCGAAGGACCGCCGTTGCCGCCGGAGACGATGAACGCCTGCGTAAACGACTGGAACGAACCGATGATCTGCAAAACCAGGTTGAAGAAGATGATGGGGCTCAGCATCGGCATGGTAATCCGCCAGAACTGCTGGAGCGTGGTGGCCCCGTCCACCCTGGCGGCCTCGTAGTACATGTGCGGGATCTGCCTCAGGCCGGCCAGGAAGATGATCATGGGGGCGCCGAACGTCCAGACGTGAAGCAGGATGATCGATCCCAGCGCGGTGCTGGGATCCGAGATCCACCCCGGCCCTGGATGCCGAACATCGCCAGGACCTGGTTCACCAGGCCGGTGGTGCCGAAGATCTGCTTCCAGAGGATGGCCACAGCCACCGAACCGCCCAGCAGGGACGGCAGGTAGAACACCGAGCGGTAGAACGGCAGTCCGCGCAGGCCCTTGTCCAGGACCAGGGCGATCAGCAGTGCGACGGCGAGCTGCAGCGGAACGCCGATAAAGACGTAGGTGAACGTCACACCGAGCGAGTTGTGCAGCCGCGCATCGGTCAGCATCCGGGTGAAGTTGTCCAGCCCGGTCCATTCCGGCGGCTGAAGCAGGTTGTAGTCCGTGAAGGACAGGTAAAGGGACATCAGCATGGGGCCGATAGTGATGGCTACCAGGCCAACCAGCCACGGCAGCAGGAAGATGTACGCGGCCTTGTTGTCGCGGCCGTTCGCCTTCTTCTCCTCGGCAGTGGCTTTGCCCTTCCGCCGGGACAGCGAACTCAGTTCACTGATGGCGCTCACTGCAGGCGCCCCGTCGGGTACAGGCCTGCTACGGCCGGCTGAAGTGCCGGACGCAGGGCCCTGGGTATGTGCTTCGCGGCCATGTGGTCTCCTTTGGTCATCGTGGCCTCCACGTTCTTGTCATCGCAGTGCGATGGTTGCGGGCACCTGTGGCGCCGGTTGTGAGGCGAACCCGCAGGATCTGCGGAATGCGCTTGCCGTGCGCCGCCCGAGGTGCTGGATGAAAAGCGGCTCGCTACCAAAGTAAACGGTTTCTTGACTGATGTATAGCCCTTTGCTAATTTTTGAGAAAGCGTTTTCTGTAATCGGCATCACTCAACTCTAGAACAGTCGCTCTGGAACACCAGCAAGGGGGCAGGACCATGAAGTTCGTTCGCAAAAGGTCAGTACTAGGAGTGGCGGCAGCCACCGCCAGCCTGGCCCTGGCCCTGACCGGCTGCGGCAGCAGCCCCCAGGCCGGAAAGGTGGGCACCGAAGAGGACCCGGTGACCATCCGCTTCGCCTGGTGGGGCAACGACTCCCGTGCCAAAACGACACTCGAGGTCATCAAGGACTTCGAGGCCGCCAATCCCACCATCAAAGTCCAGGGCGAGAACACCGAGTTCAGCTCCTACTGGGACAAGATGGCCACCCAGATTGCCGGGGGAACCACTCCTGACGTCTTCGCCATGAGCGGTTCCTACCCGAGCGAGTACGCCTCCCGCGGCGTGCTGCTTGACCTGGACACAGTAAAGGACCAGCTCGACACGTCGAAGTTCGCTGAAGGAACGGTGGACCTGGGCAAAATCGACGGCAAGCAGTACACCATCACCGCGGGCGTGAATGCCATGTCCATGGTGCTGGACCCCACTGTTTTCGAGGCAGCCGGCGTCCCCCTGCCGGATGATGAAACCTGGACCTGGGACGATTACGTCGACATCGCTGCGGAGATCACCGCAAAGTCTCCCGCCGGCACGTTCGGCACCACGCCGATGTCCAACGACTCCTTCGTTGCCGTCTGGGCCCGCCAAAACGGCGAGGAGCTCTACACGGAGGACGGAAAGAAGATGGGCATCAGTGAGGACACGCTCACCAAATGGTTCGAGCTCAATAAGAAACTGATGGACACCGGCGGAGCGCCCTCGGCTTCGCAGACGGTGGAGGACGGCTCGGCCCAACCCGAGATGACCCTCATGGGCCAGGGCAAGCAGGCCATGAAGATTTCCTGGAGCAACCAGATGACCTCCTACTCCGGCGCTCCGCTGATGATGGTGAAGCTTCCCGGCGAAAGCAAGGCTCCCGGCACCTGGCTCCGCTCTTCCATGGAATACGCCATCTCCGCGAAGTCGCCGCAGTCCAAGGAAGCCGCGCTCTTCATCAACTACCTGGTCAACAACATGGACGCTGCCAGCAAGATCAAGAGTGACCGCGGCATGCCCGCCAACACCGAGCTGAAGGCCGGCATCACGCCCCTGCTGAAGGAAACCCAGCAGAAGGAAGCCGCCTACCTGGACCGGATCGCCGAGATGAAGATCGATCCGCCGAAGCCGTTCCCTGCGGGATCCTCCGCCACCATGGAAGTATTGAACCGTTACAACACCGATGTCCTTTTCGGGAAGGTTTCCGCGCGGGACGCCGCCAAGGGCGTTATCAACGAGGTCAACTCGAACCTGGGCTGACCATCCCGGCAGCACCGGCACAATCAGGAAGGAGGCAGGCCAGTGGAGACCGCTGCACGCCCCAGCGCCATCGGCGGGTTCGAGGACTGGCCTGCCTACATCCGCGAACAGCCACGCTTCGCCGCTGCGACGCCCGGCCGCCAGGAGCTTGCTGACGCGTTGGGAGTTCCAGGCACGTCCGGCACGCCCCGTGTGACGGTGGAGTGGGAGAAAACGTACGACGGCGTCACCACCTCCCAGCTCAGCTGGCAGTTGGGGTTCGGGCCGAGAACCACGGGCTGGCTGGTGAGGCCTGCCGGCGAACCCAGCGAACTGCCCGGAGTCCTGGCGCTCCATTGCCATGGCGGCAACAAATTCGGCGGGGCCGACCGGCTGGTCGAACTGCCGGACAACCACCCGTCCGCTGCCGCTGCCCGGGCGGGGCATTATGACGGCCGTGCCCTGGCAACAGAGACCGCCCGGAAGGGATTCGCCGTCCTGGCGCACGACACCTTCGCCTGGGGCAGCCGCCGCTTAACCTCTCCACCCCGCCCTGGCGGACCGCCGCCGCGCTCGAGGCGTGGCGGGCGCAACGGCGGCAGGACGGCGTCGTGCCTTCGGCAGCGGATGATTACAACGCCGCGGCGGGATTCCACGAGGAAACGGTGGCCAAGACCGCAGGGTTGCTCGGTACCAGCCTGGCCGGCATGGTGGCCCACGATGACCTCGCTGCGCTGGACGTCCTCGCGGACCTTCCCGGCGTGGACCCGCATCGGTTGGGCTGCCTCGGTTTCTCCGGCGGCGGCGGACGGTCCCTGGCCCTCGCCGCACTCAGCCCCAGGATCAAGGCGTCGGTGGTGACCTGCATGATGACGACGTTCGAGTCGCTCCTGCCGGCCTACCTGGACGCCCACTCCTGGCTGCTGCAGACGCCCGGACTGTGGAAGCTTGGCGACTGGCCCGAACTCACAGCCCGCTCGGACGCCTCGTTCCTGGTGCAGTACGCGCTGGCCGACGAGCTCTTCCCCGAAGAGGGAATGCGCGAAGCCCACCGGATATTGGAGCGGCTGCACGCTGCAAGCGAGGGCACCAGAACCCCGTACACGGGCAGCTTCTGGCCCGGCGGGCATGTGTTTTCTGCCGCCATGCAGGAAGAAGCCACAGAGTTCCTGGCCTCGACTCTCGCCCTCAAGACATACGCCTAATCCCTGAACACCCAGCCTGCAAGGATCCTTGATGACTCAACACTCCGCCACTGCCGAACACGGCCACAGCATTCCGGGTGCCGCGCCTGTTCCGGCTGCGGTTCCGCGCATCGCCCTGGTGGGCGTCCACGGCTTTGGCGAGCGGCACCTGGCCAACCTCGCCCGGCTGGAAGAGGCCGGCGTCCTGGAACTTGTGGCGGTGGCTGATCCCAACCCTCCGGCACCTGGCCGGCTCAAGGACTCGGTAGCCGTCTTTCCCGACCTGGACAGGCTGCTCGCCGCCCAATCCGCTGCCAACGCGCCTGCCGACGTCGTCATCCTTGCCACCCCCATCCAGACGCACGCGCCGCTGGCACTTGCCGCCTTGGGCGCAGGCATGGACGTCTACGTGGAAAAGCCGCCGGTTTCCTCGCTGGCCCAGTTCCAGGAGGTAACCGCCGCAGCGGACGCCGCAGGGCGGCTGGTCCAGGTGGGTTTCCAGAGCCTCGGCTCGCAGGCCCTTTCTGCCATCCGCAGCCTGGTGGAGTCTGGTGGCATCGGCGACGTCCTGGGCTTCAGCGCCAAGGGCCAGTGGGTCCGGACCAAGGCATACTTCAGGCGCTCCCGCTGGGCAGGAAAGCGGAGCCTGGACGGCACCGACGTGGTGGACGGCGTGGCCACCAACGCACTCGCCCATGCCGTCGCCACGGCACTGCACCTGGCCGGCGCACACACGATGGCGGATGTCGCCGCCGTGGAAACAGACCTGTACCGGGCCCACGACACCGAGAGCGATGACACCTCGGTGATCCGCGTCCGCACCGCGCAGGGAGCTACCCTCCTCTGTGGTCTGACCCTCTGCGCACCGGAACAGCTGGATCCCTCGGTGACCGTGCACGGCACCCTGGGCGAGGTGACCCTGTTCTACACACGGGACGAGGTGGTCATCAGCACCCCCGACGGCGAGCGCCGGGAGGCCTACGGCCGCACGGACCTGCTGGAAAACCTCCTCGCGGCCCGGTCCACGGGCGCGCCGCTGCTCTGCTCGCTGCAGGATACCGGTGCGTTCACCACTGTCCTGGAAGCCATCCGCACCTCCCCCGCGCCGCAGGCCATCGGGCCGGACCACATCACCTGGGAAGGTGCGGGCGAGGACGCGCACCCCGTGGTGCACGGCATCGCGGACCTTATCGGGCGTGCATCCAAGGCGCAGGCCACGTTTGCCGAGCTCGGGGTGCCCTGGGCCCGCCGGCTTCCGCCGGTCCGGAGCCTGACCGTTGACGGCACGGCCGTGGCGGATTACCAGGACGGCAGCCACATCCTCGCGGTGTCCTCCCCCCGCCCCTACCTGCACCCGGTCCGCACGTTCGGCGGCACCGTGGTGACGGACCACCAGCCGCTGGACCACGTGTGGCACCTGGGCGTCGGGGTGGCGCTGCAGGATGTGGACGGCGTCAACTTCTGGGGCGGCCGCACCTATACCCGGGAGGCGGGCCAGTACGTCTGGCGGCCGGACCATGGCAGCATCGCCGTCACCGAAACGCCGGTTGAAGAGACCGCCGCTGTTTCCGGCAGCCCGGGCAGGCTGCGGGAACGCCTCAGCTGGAACGGCCCGGACGGCGCCCCGGTCCTGGCCGAGGACCGCACGTGGACCTGGGCCGGCGTCGGCCCCTCCGTCTGGAGCCTTTCCCTTGAGTTCGCCCTGTCCCCCGCCGGGAGCAAGCCGGTCAGCCTGGGCAGCCCCGGATCCAACGGCCGCCACGAGGGCGGCTACGGCGGCTTCTTCTGGCGGCTGCCGGAATGCCGGGACGCCACTGTATGGACGCCCGCCGGCAGCGGCGAAGCCGGAGTGCATGGCAGCGTGACCCGCTGGCTCGCCTGGGCAGGAAAGTTCGACGGCGGGAAGGACGCCACCCTGGTTTTCGTGGCGCCCCACGACGCCACGGACCCATGGTTCGTCCGCGTGGACGGCTACCCGGGCGTGGGCCAGTCACTGGCCTGGGACGCACCTGTCATCGCTGAACCCGGCAAACCGGTACGCCGGAAAATCACCGTCTTTGTGGCCGACGGCATCCTGGCCACATCCGATATCGACGCTTTGATCAACCAGGGGGACCCCGCATGACCCAGACAACCGCCGCAGCCGCCCCGCCGGCAGTCCCGGCATCCGCCACCGGCCAGGCCGGTTTCACGGCCGCCCGCGACGCCCGGGTTGCGCCCGCCTCCGCCGCAGACCGGGAGGTCAAGCGCCGCCGGGTGCTGGACATCCTGGATGCCGCCAGCCGGGATTCGCTGCTGCTGACCACGCACACGGCCCTTACCTGGTACCTGGACGGCAGCCGCGTCCACATCAGCCTTGCCGGCGACCCCATCGCCGCGGTGCTGGTGGACCGGACGGGCGACCACCTGGTGACCTTCAACAACGAGGCGGCGCGCATTGCGGCCGAGGAACTCCCGGCGGGCGTCTCCCTGCACACCGTCCCCTGGTACGGGAACCTGCACGAGGCTGCCGCCGCCGTCGGAACGTCCGCAGCAGCCGGGCAGCAGCCACTGGCCGAGGCTGAGGTCGCGGCCGAACTGCGGGCCGCGCGCCAGCAGCTGCTGCCGGGCGAAAGTGCCCGGTATGCCCGGCTCAGCGCTGAGCTGGCGGCGATCATGACCGATGTGCTGTCCGCAGCCCGGCCGGACACCACCGAATTCGGGCTGGTTTCACAACTGGCGGAGCGTGTGGTGGCCGCGGGGGCCGAGCCGCTGGTCCTGCTGTGCAACGGCAGTTCCCGGAGCGATTTCCGCCACCCGCTGGCCACGCACTCCCCCCTCGGCCGGCGCGCCATGGCCGTGGTCTGCGCCCGCCGCGACGGGCTGGTAGCCAACATCACCCGCTGGGTGCGGTTCGACGCCGGCAGCGCCGAAGAGCGCGACGCAGAGGCCCGGATCGCCGCGGTGGAGGCGGACATCTTCGATGCCACGGTCCCCGGCGCGCGGCTGGACCGGATCTTCACCGAAATCAAGGCCGCGTACGTCCACCACGGCTTCGGAATGGACCAGTGGGAACAGCACCACCAGGGCGGACCGGCCGGGTACGCCGGACGTGACCCCCGCGTCACGTCGTCCGCCACCGACACCGTGGTCCTGGGCCAGACCTTCACCTGGAACCCGTCCGGTCCCCGGGTGAAGATCGAGGACACCGTGCAGCTCACCGAATCCGGGCTGCAGGTCCTGACAGTCGACCCCCGCTGGCCTTCGACGGCGGTCAACGGGCTGCAGCGCCCCGTGACGCTCCAGCTGTAACAAAGGTGCAGGCAAGAACCCCGGAGCCGAACGGCTCCGGGGTTCTTCTCTGCCTGACGCCCGCTATCGACGCGCAAATCCACTGTCGACCCGCGCGTATTCTGGCGCACCCCGTATTTGGGCGCGTCAGGGAATCTCCGCATCGGAGGAAAATTTGCGCGTCGCCAGCGAAAAACGCTCCCTCAGTTGTTACCGGAGCCGCGGTAACAACTGAGGGAGCGTTTGTGCTCGTCCCGTATTAGGTGAGAGAGCGTTTTACGGAAGCACCAGCTCCCCGTCCACGCGGCGCGGGATGCGCAGCGGGTTCTCCTCGTGCAGGGCGGGGTGCAGCACGGATTCCGGAGCATCCTGGTAGGCGACAGGGCGCTGGAACCGGCGGACCGCCGTCGCGCCCACCGAGGTGAACAGCGATGTGGTGGCCGGGTACGGGCCGCCGTGCTGCTGGGCCCAGTTCACTGCTACGCCGGTGGGCCAGCCGTCGAACAGGACCCGGCCGGCAAGTTCGGAGAGCTGCTCCACCAGGGCGACGACGTCCTCGCCAGGCTGGGCGTGCAGGGTGGCCGTGAGGCTGCCGGGCACCTTGGCCAGCACCGCGGACAGCTCGGCCTGGTCCGTGTATTCGATCAGCATGGTGGTGGGGCCGAAGCACTCCTCCAGGAGCTGTTCTGGCCGTTCCAGCACCGCGGCCGCGGTGGTGGAGAAGACCACGGGCGCGGCACCGTTGGCGGCGGCGTCCTGGTCCACGCTGCCGCTGACCACCTCAACCCCGGGCACGGACGCGAAGCTCCGCAGACCGTCGGGGTAGGCCTCGGCGATCCTGCTGGTCAGCATGCCGGCGGCGGGCTTGTCCTTGCTGGCCTCGGCCACTTCCCGGGCAAAGGTTGAACCGGCCGGGATGAAGACCAGGCCGGGCTTGGTGCAGAACTGGCCGGCACCGAGGGTGAAGGAAGCGGCCAGTCCGGCGGCGAGCCGGCCGCTGCGTTCGGCCAGTGCTGCCGGGGTGATTACCACCGGGTTGAGGCTCCCCAGTTCCCCGTAGAACGGGATCGGATCGGGACGGGAGGTGGCCAGGTCGAAGAGGGCCCGTCCGCCCGGGATGGACCCGGTGAAGCCCACCGCCTTGATGGCCGGGTCCTGGACCAGGGCGGTGCCCACTTCCCGGCCGCTGACCAGCGCGAACAGGCCTTCGGGCGCACCCGCGGCACGCAGCGCCCCGGCCACGATCTCCGCTGTGCGCTCCGACAGCCGCAGGTGGCCCGAGTGGGCCTTGACGATGACGGAGCAGCCCACCGCAAGCGCGGAGGCGGTGTCGCCGCCGGCCACCGAGAAGGCGAACGGGAAGTTGGAGGCCGAGAAGACGGCCACCGGCCCGATGGGACGCAGGATGCGGCGAAGGTCCGGCCTCGGCGGGGTGGCAGCCGGGTCGGCGTGGTCGATGACGGCTTCCAGGTAGGAGCCCTCCGTGATGACCCGGGCGAAGAGCCGCAGCTGCCCGGTGGTCCGGGCGACCTCGCCGGTCAGGCGGGTGCTGCCCAGGCTGGTCTCCTCGTCTGCGATCTCCACCAGTTCGGCGGCGTTGGCGTCCAGCGCATCAGCGACGGCGGTGAGCCAGCTTGCCCGTTCGGCATCGGAGGCCGCGGCGGAGATCTTGGCTGCTGCCGTGGCAGCCGTGGTGAGTTCGGACAGGGAAAGCGTTGCAGTTGTCACGTCGGATACCTGTTCGTCGTATGGTTCATGGTTACAGCCCGTCCCGGAACCGGAAGCCGAGCCCCGGCTGGCCGGAAAGCGCCACGCGGCTGTCGCGGAAGCGCACCGGCGAGGGCCCGTCCAGGATGCCCAGTTGCTCGAATGATGCTTCCTCGACGTCCTCCACCAGGGTGGGTCGGCCAGGGTGAGCGCCAACTGCCCGGAGAGCTCCGGAAGCAGGTGGGGCATCACCCGGATGCTGTTGGTCCGGGCCAGTTCAACAATCCGGCGGAACGGGGTGATCCCGCCGACCCGGATGATGTTGGGCTGGATGATGTCCACCGCCTCCGCCTCTATGAAATCGCGGAAGCGGTAGATGGTGTGCAGGTTTTCGCCGAGGGCAATCGGAACCGGGGAATGCTTCCGGAGCCGGCGGTAGGCCCACAGGTCGTCGGCGCGAATGGGCTCCTCCAGCCATTCGAGGCCGAATTCGGACAGGACATCCAGGGCCGGAAGGTGGTGGGCAGGTCCCAGCGCTGGTTCGCGTCGATCATGAGTTTGCGGTGCGGGCCCAGGACGGCGCGGACAGCCTGCACCCGTTCGTAGTCTTCGCGGAGGTCCGGCTTGCCCACCTTGATCTTGACCGCATGGTGCCCGGCAGCCACCCACCGTTCCGCCTGGGCAACCAGCTCGTCCAGCGTGTAGTGCAGGTTCACCCCGGACCCGTAGACCTCGGCGGACTCCTGCCGCTGGCCGATCAGGCCGGTGACGGTGGTTCCCGCCTGCCGGGCCTGCAGGTCCCACAGGGCCAGGTCGGCGCCGGCCATGGCGATGGTGGTGAGCCCTCCCCCGCCGGCTTCGTGCAGGCGCTTCCAGAGTGCATCCCAGACGGCCTCCGGCTGCGCGGGCAGCCCTGTGACGAACGGGGCGATGTCGTACTCCAGCAGCGCCTTGACCGCCTGCGGCCCAATGGTGGGCGTCCAGGAAAAACCATGCCCCGCACCGCCGTCGTCCGTCTGGATCTCGGTGACGATCACGTGGTTTTCGGGCGCCTCGGCACCCCAGTGCCGCCGCAGGGGCACCGTGAGGAGCCTGCTGCTGAGCCCGGTGATCCGCGGAATCGTACGGACGGCCTCGGTTGCGGGGGCACTCATCAGCGTCCGGCCAGCTCGTAGCCCCTGGCGAGGATGGCCTTGAGCTCCAGTTCCTGGTCCTCGGTGGGGTCCACCAGCGGCGGGCGGACGGAGCCGACAGGAAGGCCGCCCAGCCGCAGCCCCGCCTTGATCAGTGACACGCCGAAGCCAGGGGTCTGGTCGCGGAGGCGGACCAGGGGCGCGTAGAAACCTTCGAGCAGGGCGTTGCGGCGTTCCTCGTCCCCGGAAACATAGGCGTCGTAGTAGGCCTTGGCGATTTCCGGGGCCATGGCGAAGGCAGCGGAGGAGTACAGCGGGATGCCGAGGCCGCGGTAGGCGCCCTGGGTCAGTTCGGCGGTGAGCAGGCCGTTGAAGAAGGCGAAATCTTCCCGGCCGGCGGCCTTGACGGCGGAGACGATCTCCTGCGCCAGGCCAACGTCGCCCAGGCCGTCCTTGAAGCCGATGACCTTGGGGTTTGCTGCCAGCCGTGCCATGGAGGCGGCGGTGAACTTGGCGTTGCCGCGGTGGTAGACGATGACGGGCAGGCTGCTGGCCGCCGCCACGGCTTCGATGTAGGCAACGAGCCCGTCGGTAGGACCGGTCACCAGGTAGGGCGGCAGCACCAGGAGGGCATCGGCCCCGGCTTCCTCGGCCGCGCGGGCGGCGGCGAGGGCGTGGCCCAGCGGTCCGCCGGCTCCGGCGACAACCGGAACCTGACCGGCCACAACCTCGACGGCGGCCGCCACCACGGTGCGGACCTCGTCGATGCTGAGGGCATGGAACTCCCCGGTGCCGCAGGCGGGGAACACGCCGCCGGGGCCATAGGGCAGCCGGGAGCTGATGTGCTCCTTGAGCAGTTCCGTGTCCACGGCGCCTTCGGGCGTGAACGGGGTGACGGGGAAGAAGAGTACGCCGTCGAAATTCATGATGTCTCCTTGGCTCCAGTGCCGGCAGTCACCAGCGTGGAGGTCTCGTCGTTGAGGGTGGGATGGGACTTGAGTTCTGAGCGCCAGCTCCGCTTGGGCTGCCAGCCCAGGAGCGCCTGGGCCTTGGCGATGGAGAAGGCGGGGCTGGTTCCGGTGAGGCCCGCGCTGAGCGCCTCGCTGCCGGGCAGGAAGCGGGGCATGAGGTCCGCCAGGGGCGCCGTTGCCAGTGCATCCGCGGCCCCCACGAAGAAGGTTTCCCCGTTCGGAATGGTCTCCATCTTCTGCAGCAGCAGGTCCAGGAAGTCCGCCACGTCACGGGCGTCCACGTAGTTGAACAGGGCCGGGGCGGACAGGGCTGGATCGGCCAGCCGTTCGGCCAGCGTGTGGCCCTGCTGCGTGGGCGCTCCCTCCCATTCCTCGGGTGAAATCACGAAGCAGGGACGGAAGGCCGCGTAGCGGATCCTCTCCCCCTGCGCCGCGGCGAACATCTGCGCCGTCTGTTCCGCGATCAGCTTGGACAGCGCGTAGGCGTTCCACGGTTTCGCCGGTGTCCGTTCGTCGAGCGGGAACGACGGCGGAAGCCAGCCGGCGGGTGAGCCGTAGCCCAGGACGGTGGGGCTGCTGGCGGTGACGATCTTCGGCACCCCGATTTCCGTCGCCGCGCTGATGACGGCGAAGGCGAGCCGGGTGTTCGTGCTGAAAATGACGTCCTCCGGCGCGCTGAAAGGTACGGCGATGGCTGCCAGGTGGATGACGGCGTCGGGCTTGGTTTCCCGGAGCAGGCGCTGGGCCTCACCGGGTGCCAGGAGGTCCGCGGTTTCCTGGACGGCGCCGGCCGGCAGCTGGCCGGCGGGCACGGCGTCGCGGTCCACGGAGATGACGTGGTGGCCGGCTTCGGCGAGCCCCGCCACCACGCTGCGTCCCAGCCGGCCGGAGCCGCCGGTCACAAAGATCCTGCTCATGGTTGTTTCCTAACGTTCAGGGCAGGGGCTAGGCGCCGCGGCGGAGGTCGACGCCGAGGTCCAGGTCCTCGATGCGTACGGGCAGGGATGACTCAAGGGACCGGTTGCCGGCGATGCCCACCGACACGGAGCGCAGACCGTCCAGGTAGCCCGAGGGCCGGCCCAGCGGGTCCTCGCCCGGGCCATTGAAGAGGTCTGAAAGCAGGAGTTCGTCACCGCCGCCATGGCCGCCTTCGCCGTTGACGATCGGCACCTCGTAGGCTGCTTCCCAGTGGCGCTGGACCAGCAGTCGTTCGCCGTTGCGGCGGATTGCGTCGTCTTCCTCGATGGGGGTGGCGCTGGGGTCCACGACGGTCTTCTTGTCCGTGCTGGACGTGACGGCGGCGCGTTCCACCACCTCGAGCTCGGCGCGGCCTTCGGTGCCATTGACCGCTACCCGGTAGCCCTCCCAGGGGCTGTGGGCGTTCAGCGAGTAGCTCAGGCGCGGGCCGCCCTGGTACTCGACCACCAGGGCGAGGTTGTCCTCGATAGTGATGCCGCCGGTGAACACGTCCTGGTCGCGGCGGTAGCCGTCGTAGTGCTCGTTGTCCAGGAAGAGGGCCTTCAGCCGCTCGTCCTCACGCAGGTCAAGCGTGAACGGATCCTTCTCGGCGGCGGCCGGCGCATCGGCATCGGGGGTGCCGCGATCCGGGCGGGGGCCCAGGCCGCGCTCCGCCGCGTTCTTGTCGCCATAGAACTTCAGGCCGCCCGAGGCGAAGACCCGCTCGGGAACGTCGTCGATCCACCAGTTGACGAGGTCGAAGTGGTGCGAGGCTTTGTGGATCAGCAGGCCGCCGGAGTTTTTCTTCTCGCGGTGCCAGCGGCGGAAGTAGTCCGCCCCGTGGACGGTGTCCAGGACCCAGCTGAAGTCGATGGAGGTGACCTTGCCGATCACGCCGCTCTGGATGATCTCCTTGAGGGCGCTGTTGCGCGGCGAGTAGCGGTAGTTGAAGGTGACCACCACGTTGCGGCCGGTCTCCTGCACGGCCTGGGTGATGCGGCGGCAGCCCTCGGCGTCGATTGTGAGGGGCTTTTCGACGACGACGTCGGCGCCCGCCCGGAGCGCTTCCACGATGTAGTCGGCATGGGTGTAGTCCGGCGTTGTCACCACCACGCGGTCGATGGCGTTGGCCTGGATGAAGGCAGTGAGGTCGGCGGGATCGAACGATGCGACCGGGCCCGGCGCACCCAGTTCCTGGATGAGCTTCTGGTAGAACTCCACCCGGCCGGGGTTCACGTCGGAGAAGGCCACCAGCTCCGCCGTCGAGGCGTAGTTGCCAAAGATGGCGCGGATGTACATTTCCGAACGCCCACCGGTGCCGATCAGGGCGATGCGGGCCCTGCCGCCGTTGCCCGGAGCGGCGGCTGCGGAGGTGGCGGTGCCGGCGGCAGCACCGGCACTGGAGACCGTGGCTGCTGAACTCGACTCGGCTGTGTTGACCATGGGGGTCCCTTTCGAAGGCTCAAGACGCGGCCGTTCTGGCGGCCGTTCCGTGGAGGTGGCCGGCGGACTGCTGCACCGGCCTGAGAAAGCGTTTTCTCGGTTCGCTATATGATTTGTATCAACAGCAGCAGGTATCCGTCAACCATTCTGGCTGCTGGAAGAAAGCGTTTTCTACTGCCGTACCGCGCGGCAGCCCGTGACCGCCGGGAAAATCGGCGGGAAAACACGGGAAAAGGATAGAAATCGGTTTCCCGCTGCGTTATATGCTGTCATTCAGGACACCGCCACCAGACGGCCGGGCACTGCGGCCATTCGCCGCAGAACGGCCCAGGGCCAACAGGCCTGTGGCGCTAAGGAAGGGTCGCTATGGTCAGGAAGTCTGCATCCGGCAGGATCGGCATCGCGGATGTCGCTGCGAAGGCGGGCGTTTCGCATGCCACGGTGTCCCGCGTCATGAACGGCAACTTCACGGTGGATCCGGACATCGCCGCCCGCGTCCGGGCCGCTGCCACCGAGCTGAAGTACCAGCCCAACCCGGTCGGCCGAAGCCTGGCCCTGGGCAAGACCGACACCATCGGGATCGTGGTTCCGGACCTCGCCAACCCCACCTTCCAGGCCATCCTGCGCGGACTCAGCCGGGCCGCCGCCCAGGACGGATACCGCGTCCTCATCGCCGATTCCTTCGAGGTCTCCAGCGAGGAGGCCATCCTGGCCGGTGAAGCCCGCCGTCGTTGTGACGGCCTGGTCCTCTGCGCACCCCGCATGACGGACGCCGAACTGGAGGAGATCGCCCCGTCGCTGCATCCCCTGGTCCTCATCAACCGCACCACCGCAACGGCCGGGGTTCCCAGCCTGGTGGTCGACTACGGCCAGGGCGTCCAGGACATCGCCGAACACCTGGTGGAACTCGGACACACCCGCCTGGCGTTCCTTGCCGGGCCGCCCCGCAGCGCGTCGAACGGCTTGCGGCTCCAGGGCCTGGAGTCCTTCAAGGCCGCCCATCCGGACGTGGAAGTCATCATGCTCGAGGGCGGCTCGGACTTCGATACGGGACACGGGGCCGTGGACGCCGTCCTGGACAGCGGCGCCACCGGAATCCTGGCGTTCAACGACCTCGTTGCCATGGGCCTGATGAGCGGCCTGCATGAACGGGGGCTCGACGTTCCGAACGATATCTCCGTCACCGGCTTCGACGATATCCCCTTCGCCAAATACACGACGCCGGCCCTCACCACCGCCGCGGTTCCCATCACCGAACTGGGCGAGCAGGCGTGGCAGCAGCTGCGCGCGCTCATCCGCAAGGAGCAGAGCGACACCCCGGGCAGCCGGTACCAGCCCCGGCTGGAAGTGCGCGCCAGCACCGGCCCCGCCAAGGCCGCCCGCAGCGCAGTCCACGGCTAAGCGACCCTACGGGCGCAGCCCGGCTTCCTTGTAGTACCCCTCGATATGTGCGGCCACCAGCTTGGCCGCCAGCGCGCCGTCGTTGTTCCGGATGGCCGCCAGGATGCCTTGGTGCTCGTCCCTAAGCCGGGACACCGTGGCGGCCCAATCCGGAAGGTTGGACGTCAGTTCTGCCGCGTACCCCTGGATTGACTCCCGGAGCGAACCCATCATGGCGCTGACCACCGCGTTGCCCGCCGCATCCGCAAGGGCGAGGTGGAAACGCACGTCAAGTGCCAGGAAGTCCGCCACCGGAAGGTCTTCTGCGGCCATGCCCTCAAGCAGCGCCGCGGCCTCGTCCAGTTCGGGCGCGTCCGGCCGCGCCTTCGCCACCGCCCAGGACTCCAGCAGCACGCGGGTCTCCACGATATCCGCCACCGGCAGGTGCTGGGTGGCCACGTGGAGCCGCAGTGCGGAGCCGAGTGCCGCCGTCGGATCGGAAATGACCACCGTCCCGGCCTCCGGCCCGGAGCCGACGCCTGCCCGCACCACTCCCAACGCTTCCAGGATCCTGATGGCTTCCCGGACGGAGGTCCGCGACACCCGAAGCTGTTCGGCAAGGCTGCGCTCGGCCGGCAGCCGGCCGCCGACGGCCAGCCTGCCCGCGGAGAGCTCATTCTCGATCCAGGACAGGACAAGCTGGTGGGTACGCATGCACCCATGGTAGTTGATGTGGTTGGACCACATGGCCTACAGTGTGGTTAGACCACAGAAGGTTCCGGAACCGGACCTGCCGGCCCAATGGAGGACGCCATGACCCACACCATCCAGCCCAACAACCCGGAGACAACGCCCGCGCCGGATGCCACGGACGTCCCCGCCGCGCCGGCACAGACTTCCCCGGCGCCGTCGTCCGCCATTCCCGCTGCCCTGAAGCGCCGCATCCCCAAGTACGCGGACCTCGCGCCCCTCATGCAGTTCAAGAAGCCGGAGTTCAGCAAGGAAGCCCGGCTCAAGCGCGCCAGCACCATCTGGGAACTCCGGGACATCGCCAAGCGCCGCACGCCGCAGGCACCGTTCGACTACACGGACGGCGCGGCCGAAGAAGAAATCACGCTGCGCCGCGCCCGCCAGGCGTTCCTGGACATCGAGTTCCGCCCCGGCATCCTCCGCAACGTTTCCGCCATCGACCTCAGCACCGGGATCCTGGGCAAGCCGTCGCGGCTGCCCGTGGGCATCGCCCCCACCGGCTTCACCCGCATGATGCAGTCCGAGGGCGAGTACGCCGGTTCGCAGGCAGCCGAAGCGGCAGGCATCCCCTACACCCTCTCCACCATGGGCACGGCCTCCATCGAGGACGTGGCAGCCGCCGCCCCGAACGGCCGCAACTGGTTCCAGCTGTACCTGTGGACGGACCGTGACCGCTCCCTGGAACTGATCGAACGCGCCGCCAGGGCCGGCAACGACACCCTGATGGTCACGGTCGACACCGCCGTGGCCGGCGCCCGCCTCCGCGACGTCCGCAACGGCATGACCATTCCGCCGGCGCTGACCCTCAAGACCGTCCTGGATGCGTCCTACCGCCCGGCCTGGTGGTTCAACTTCCTGACCCACGAGCCGCTGACCTTCGCCTCGCTGTCCCGCTACACCGGCACGGTGGCCGACCTGATCAACTCGATGTTCGACCCCACCCTGACGTTCGAGGACCTTGACTGGCTGCGCGAAACCTGGAAGGGCAAGCTGGTGGTCAAGGGCATCCAGACCGTTGAGGACGCCCGGCGCGTGGTGGACCACGGCGCCGACGGCATTGTCCTGTCCAACCACGGCGGCCGCCAGCTGGACCGCGCGCCCATTCCTTTCCACCTGCTCCCGGAGGTCAAGCAGGCCTTCACGGCTGACAACACGGACGCGGCCATCATGCTGGACACCGGCATCATGAGCGGCGCGGACATCGTCGCCGCCCTGGCTCTGGGCGCCGACTTCACCCTGATCGGCCGCGCCTACCTCTATGGCCTGATGGCCGGCGGCCGTGCCGGCGTTGACCGCACCCTGCAGATCCTCGAGAAGGACATGGCCCGCACCATGGCGCTGCTGGGTGTCAGCCGGATCTCCGAGCTCACGCCGGACCACGTGCGGCTGCTGGGGAAGTAGGGGCCGAGCCGGTGGTTGAGCCTGTCGAAACCCGGGTTTCGACAGGCTCAACCACCGGTTAACCACTTCTTCCGCCCGAACTTGGGGAGGTTTGCCAGCAGGTCGGCCGCGCGGGTGGCCGCACGGCCCACGGTGCGTCCGATCTGCTGGGGAACGCTGTCATCGCTGAGCGGGGTGGCGGTACCGCCAGGGATGACGACGGCGGGACTCAGTTCCGCGCCGTCGGGCGCCAGAACGCCTTCGGAGACGGCGCCCGCGGCGACGGCTTCGGGCGTTTCCCCGCCGGCGGCTGCTGCTTCGCGGGGAGCGGCGGGCTGCGCCGCGGCCTTTCCGGACGTGCCGGCCGCTGCCGGGGACCCGACGTCGAACGTTTCAAGCCAGCTGGCGATACCCTCGAGGGGCTTGCGGTTCAGCGCGTAGTACCGCTTTTGGCCCTGGGCGCGCATGCTGACCAGCTGGGCTTCGCGCAGGACCTTCAGGTGCTTGGAAATGGTGGGCTGGCTTGCTGCCAGTTCCTCCACCAGTTCCCCCACGGCCTTGTCCCCGGAACGAAGGGACACCAGAATGTCCCGCCGGGTCGATTCCGCAATGACGGCAAATACGTCGTCTGTCACCATGCCTCCCACCCTAGCGACATATACGCCGAAAGGCATCAACTATTTCGGCCCCGCAGCGGCCTATTGCCCGCAGCCCCTGCCGGTGCTAGAACACAGCATGGACGTCCTGCGCCGGCACCTGTTCAACATCATCGCCTTCGTGTTCCTGGCCCTCTTCGTGGCGGTCTGGGGCACCGTTCTGCTCCGCGTCGGGTTCTGGGTGCCGGACGGGCGGACAGTGGCTCCGCCCCTGAACGGCGCCTTGGTGACGGCGGCGGGTGTCCTGGCGACGTCGCTGAGTTCATTGACCGCATCCGCGCTGGGGTTCACCATCGCCGAGGTCCGCCAGGCCGAGGCGTCCGGACCCGCCGGCCGTGCCGCGGCGCAACGCACCATGCCGTTCGACCCTGCAGAAGTGGCAGCCAGGCTCTCCGGCCGGATCATCGCGGCCATAGTCGTCTACCTGGCGGTGGGGCTGCTGGTCCTGCTTCTGTGGCTGGGCAAGGGAACGGCCTCCACGGACCTGATCGGTGCGTTCGCCTTGTCCCTGCTGGGATGGCTGATCGGCGCGGCGGGAGTGGTCTTCCAGACCGAAAAGACCACCGCCTGATGCAGGCCTAGTCGAACCAGGGATCCAGGCCGTGCAGCGGAAACACTGCCTTGCGGGTGGCCATCACGGTGCGGTCCACGGCGTCGTTGGGGTCGAAACCCACCTCCCAGGACCGCCACCAGAGCTCCACGTCGTCGCCCATCAGCGCGGGGGTCGCTGCCCCGAACTTGTCCTCCACGTAGTCCCGCCAATCCTGGGGTACGGCGGCTCGCAGGGGACGGGCCGCCCCGCCGCGATGGCCACCAGGTGGCTCCACGACCGGGGAACCACATCCAGGACGTTGTACCCGCCGCCGCCGGTGGCAATCCAGCGGCCTCCGCAGAAGCGTTCGGCGAGTTGCCCGACGGCGCTGGCCGCCTCCCGCTGGCCGTCCACGCTGAGATTGAGGTGCGTCAGCGGATCCGTGCGGTGGGAGTCGCAGCCGTGCTGGCTGACGATCACCTCCGGCCCGAAGGCGGCCACGAGCTGCGGAACCACCGCGTAGAAGGCCCGGAGCCAGCCGGCGTCGCCGGTTCCCGCGGGCAGGGAGAGGTTTACCGCTGTCCCCTCCGCCTGGGGCCCGCCGATTTCGTTGGCGAACCCGGTTCCCGGAAACAGGGTGAGGCCGGACTCGTGCAGTGAGAGCGTCAGCACCCGGGGGTCATTCCAGAAGATGCTTTCCGTCCCGTCTCCGTGGTGCGCATCGACGTCGATATATGCCACCTTGCGGATGCCGCCGTCGAGCAGCCTTTGCACGGCGAGCGCGGCATCGTTGTAGATGCAGAAGCCGCTGGCACGGTCGCGGGCGGCATGGTGCATGCCCCCGCCGAAGTTGACGGCGTGCAGCGCTGAACCGTCCAGGATCTGGGCGGCACACAGCAGGGAGCCGCCGGCCAGCCGGGCGGCCGCCTCATGCATGCCCGCGAACGCCGGATCGTCCTCGGTGCCCAGGCCCCGCGCCTCGTCCGGTTCCGAAGGGTTGGCGCTGACCCGCCGCACGGCCGCCACGAATTCGGGCGAGTGCACCAGCTCAAGTTCGGGGTCGCTGGCCACCTCGGGAGCTTCCACCGAAACGTGGTCCAAGTCGAACAGGCCAAGGCTCTGCGCCAGGCGGGCGGTGAGATCCATTCGCTCCGGCGCCATCGGGTGGCCCGGGCCGAAGTTGTAGGCGGTCATGTCAGGACCCCACGCCACCACCGTTGGCGGGGCGGGCTTGCTGAGACCGGGCAGGTATGTCATCAATCACAGGCTACCCGAGCACGGGGCCCGTCCAGCCCGGCCATTACGCGGGCATTAGTGGTTTACTACTGGGGAAGCAGATTCAACCGAGGAAAAGCCACACATGACGCAAAGCCAGTCGAGGCCGCGGAACCCGGCCAGCTGGCACCCCGCGCAGGAGCGGGAGGGCCTCTGGATACTGACGCGGCTGCGCGACTTCGTCGACGACATCGCCAACACCTCCCCGGCCCGGCTTGCCCTGACGGTATTCGCTGCCGTGTGCCTGGTGTTCACTTTCATTCTCTCCCTGCCGGTCTCCTCTGCCTCCGGAACAGCCACCCCGCTCCACCAGGCGATGTTCACAGCCGTCTCTGCGGTGTGCGTCACCGGCCTCACCGTGGTCTCAACGGCTGTCCACTGGTCCTTCTTCGGCCAGCTGGTCATCCTCATCGGTGTGTTTATTGGCGGTTTGGGAACCCTGACCCTGGCCTCGCTCCTGGCGTTGATGGTGAGCAAGCGCCTTGGGGTCCGGGGCAAGATCATTGCAGCGGAATCCATGAACAACGCAGGGCGACTGGGTGAGGTAGGTACCCTGCTGCGGATCGTCATCACAACGTCCGTGGTGATTGAAGGAATCCTGGCCCTGGTCCTGATCCCCCGGTTCCTGGTCCTGGGGGAGCCGTTCTGGCAGGCTGTCTGGCACGGGATTTTTTACGCCATCTCCTCCTTCAACAATGCAGGCTTCACTCCGCACTCGGACGGCATCGTGCCCTACGAAACCGACCTGTGGATCCTGTTCCCCTGATGCTCGGTGTCTTCCTGGGCAGCCTGGGCTTTCCCGTGGTCATGGTCCTGCAGCAGAACGGGCTGAACTGGAAAAAGTGGAACCTGCACACCAAACTCACCATCCAGGTCTCATTCATCCTCTTGGTGGCGGGCACCGTCCTGTGGGCCGTGATGGAATGGGACAACCTGCGGACCATCGGGACGATGGACATGGGCGACAAGGTCACGCATTCTTTATTCGCGTCCGTCATGATGCGGTCCGGGGGCTTCAACCTGGTGGACCAGAACCAGATGGAATCCACCACCATGCTGCTCACGGACGCACTCATGTTTGCCGGCGGCGGCTCCGCGTCAACGGCCGGCGGCATCAAGGTGACCACCATTGCCGTGATGTTCCTGGCCATCGTCGCAGAAGCCCGCGGTGACAGGGATGTCAAAGTCTATGGCAGGACCATCCCTGAGGGCAGCATGCGGGTGGCCATCTCCGTGATTGTCGCCGGGGCAACCCTGGTGTCGGTTTCGGCGTTCCTGCTGCTCCACATCAGCGGTGCCTCCCTGGACCGGGTGCTGTTCGAAACGATCTCCGCCTTCGCCACCGTGGGGCTGAGTACAAACCTCAGCGCCGAAGTGGCGCCGGAGGGCGTCTACGTCCTGACGGCCCTCATGTTCGCCGGCCGTGTGGGCACCGTGACCCTCGCCGCCGCCCTGGCGCTGCGCCAGCGCAGCCAGCTGTACCACTATCCCGAAGAGAGGCCGATCATTGGCGAGTTCCCCAGACGCCCCACGGCGCCCCGCCCACAATGCCCCCGTGCTGGTGATCGGACTGGGCCGGTTTGGTTCATCCACGGCAGAGCAGCTGGTCAAGCAGGGCAGGGAAGTGCTCGCGATCGAGCGGGACAGGACCCTGGTGCAGAAGTTCGCGCCCCTCCTCACCCACGTGGTGGAAGCAGACGCCACGAACATCGACGCCCTCCGCCAGCTCGGCGCGCAGGAATTCAGCTCCGCGGTGGTGGGCGTCGGCACGTCCATCGAGTCCTCGGTACTGATCACCGTTAACCTGGTGGACCTGGGCATCGAGCACCTGTGGGTCAAGGCGATCACGCCGTCGCACGGCAAGATCCTCACCCGCATCGGTGCCAACCACGTGATTTACCCCGAGGCCGACGCCGGCGTCCGTGCCGCACACCTGTTTCGGGGCGCATGCTGGACTTCATCGAGTTCGACGACGACTTCGCCATCGTGAAGATGTACCCGCCGCGCGAGACCGTCGGCTTCACCCTGGACGAGTCCAAGGTGCGGTCCAAGTACGGTGTGACGATCGTGGCGGGAAGTCCCCGGGCGAGGACTTCACCTATGCACGCCCGGAAACCAAGGTGTCCTCCCGCGACATGCTGATCGTGTCCGGGCATGTGGACCTGCTGGAACGGTTCGCCGCCCGCCCCTAGCCCTGCCGAGAGTTTTCGTCCAGATACGGTGACTTCCGGGCCGGGAAAGCCGCCATATCTGGACAAAAACTACTGGCTAGCCGAGCTGGCGGGTGATCTCCGCTGCCCGGTCAGCCGCCGCGCGGGCGCCTGCGGCGATGATGGAGGGCATGCCCCGCTCGTCGAACGTGGCGATGGCCCGTTCCGTGGTGCCCTTGGGACTGGTGACGGCTTTGCGGAGGGCGGACGGATCGGCGCCCGGCTCTGCGAGCATGAGCCCGGCCCCGGCGACCGTTTCGCGGGCCAGGAGCAGGGACAGTTCGCGGTCCAGGCCCAGTTCCTCGCCGGCCGCGGCCATCGCCTCAGCAAGGTAGAACGCGTAGGCGGGACCTGAGCCGCTAATGGCCGAAAGGGCGTCCACCTGCTCTTCAGGGACCTCGACGACGGTTCCGGCGCACTGCAGGATGTCCTTCACCTTTTGCAGCTGTTCCGGGCTGCAGTTGGTTCCCGGGGACACGGACACCACGCCGCGGCCCAGCTTGGCCGGGGTGTTGGGCATGGTCCGGATGACCGGCTGGCCTGCAGGGAGGGCGGCCTCGAGCTGGGCGATGGACACGGCCGCCGCTACGCTCACCACCACGGTGTCCGGGGCCAGGGCACCGCTGATTTCCCGGGCAAGGTCGGTAATTCCGACCGGCTTTACCCCGAGGATCACCACTCCGGACCCCTTGGTGGCCTGCTTGTTGTTGTCCGGCTCCTCGTCGCCGGCGATGGCCGTGATCCCGTGGTACCGCTCGGCCAGTTCCGCGGCCCGCTCGGCGCGCCGGACGGTGGCGACGATGTCCGCCGGATCCGTCCCCGCTTCCAGCAAACCACTCAGGATGGCTTCGTTCATGGACCCACAGCCAAGGAAGGCGATTCGGTTGCTCATGGCTCCATCATTGCAGTTAGGCATGGTGCGTGCCGATTCCTTACGCACCCGCATTGCAACGCACTATTCACAGGTTGCTCCCATGTTCACTGCAGGTAGCTCACATCTGGCACCCCTACTGTAGTAATTACCTCATTGAGGGTGCGAGTGATGCGGCAGGCATGGGGATGCCTGCCAGGACACCGGCGGCCGGCAACAGGTTTTCCCCCATTTTTCCTGTTGCCGGCCCCGGTGTTTCCGCTTTTAAGCAGCAGCCTTTGGTGCCGGCTCCCCCGAGCCGGGTCACTGGATGGCGGCGACCCCAGCAGCCTGGGGCGGCGTAATGTGCGGCGCAGGCTCGAGCGGCCCGTCAAACACCAGCTGGTCGAGCCGCCGGAGGATGAGGCCCTCGCGCAGGGCCCAGGGACAGATCCGCAGCTTCTTGAACTTAAACAGTTCCAGTGCGGCCTCGGCAACCAGCGCGCCGGCCAGCAGCTGGTGGGCACGCGCTTCCGAGACGCCCGGCAGGTGCAGACGGTCCTCGGCCTTCATAGCGGAGATGCGCTGGGCCCAGATGCCCAGGTCCGTGGCGTTGAGCTCGCGTTTGACGTAAGGACCGGCGTCGCTGGGGGCTGCCCCGGCAATCCGGGCAAGGGACCGGAAAGTTTTCGACGTGCCGGCAACCACGTTGGCCCTGCCCAGCCCGTCGAACTCACGGACAGCCGGCTTCAGCGTGGCCCGGATATAGCGCCGGAGTTCCTTGACGCTTTTGGCAGTGGGCGGATCATCGGGGAGCCAATCCCGGGTGAGCCTGCTGGCGCCGAGCGGCACCGAAGTGGCCAGCTCGGGCAGCTCATCCTGGCCGAAGGCCATTTCAAAGGACCCGCCGCCGATATCCAGGTTCAGGATGGGCCCGGCGCCCCAGCCGTGCCAGCGCCGGACGGCGAAGAACGTCATGGACGCCTCTTCGCTGCCGCTGAGCTCCTGCAGCGTCACCGTTGTTTCATGCTTGACCCGGGCCAGCACGTCCGGCCCGTTGGTGGCTTCACGGATGGCCGAGGTACAGAACGCCAGCAGGTCCTCGGCCTTATGCCGGGCTGCGAACTCCCAGGCTTCCAGGACAAACTCCGTGAGTTCGTGCTGCCCGGCGTCGCTGATGCTGCCGTCCGGTTCAAGGTACTGGACCAGGGACAGGGGTCGCTTGTGCGAGGCAAAAGGAACCGGCCGCGCGCCAGGGTGGGCATCCACCAGCAGAAGATGGACAGTGTTGGACCCGATATCGAGGACGCCTAGCCGCATGGTGACATTATTCACCGGCGCAGGCGCCGTATTCCAACTCGGCGCGCAGCCCGTTGACCTGCTTAGTTGCCTGCGGGGTTCTCCGGAGCGCCGTCCGGAAGTTCATCCGCACGCTTGAAGTCGCGCTTGATGTTGGCCACGCCCTCCGGGTTGATTTCGAAGCCGTAGGCAGCGCCGGGATTTATCACCATGCCCAGCTCCTCACCGATGTTGGCGATGATCGCTGCCCCCTGGGTGCCCAGCACGTTCGGCGCGGCGTCCAGGTACGGCCGGTCCACCCGGCTCGGGTGCGAGAAGACAGCCAGTACGGGGTCACCCTCGGCGTTGGCCAGGACCAGCGGCTCCACCTGGGAGTCTTCGCCCTCCACCGTGTCCGAGCTGATGATGTAGACCTCGCTGTTAAGGAAGGACAGGATGACGTCCACGGGGCTTGCGTCCGGCTGTCCGCCTTTGGCGAGCTGCTCCTCGAGGTCGTTCAGCGGAGTGGGATCGGCAATTGCAGGCTGTTCAGTCATCCCCCTACCCGATCACGTTCGGGTGGGCCCGCGCAATTCCCGCTGGTGGTTGGACCACGGCCCAACCACCAGCGTGACCTACTTCTTGGCTGTGGCCTTCTTCTTGGCCGGTGCCTTGCGCGTGGCGGTGCGCTTGACCGGCCCCTTGGCACGTTTCTCGGCGAGGAGCTCCACCGCCTGTTCCCGCGTCAGTTCCTCCAGGGAGGTGGCGCGCGGAACAGTGATGTTGGTGATGCCGTCGGTGATGTACGGGCCGAAGCGGCCCTCTTTCACCACAATGTTCTTCTCGGACACCGGGTCCGGGCCGAACTCCGCAAGCGGCGGCACGGCCGCACGGGCACCGCGCTGCTTCGGCTGGGAGTAGATCTCCAGTGCCTGCTCCAGCGTGATGGTGAAAATTTCCTCTTCCGAGCCGATGGACCGGGAGTCCGTGCCCTTCTTCAGGTACGGGCCGAAACGGCCGTTCTGCACGGTGATGGGGTTGCCCTCAGCGTCCTCGCCCAGCACCCGCGGCAGGCTCATGAGCTGCAGGGCTTCGTCCAAAGTCACCGACTCCACCGTCATGGACTTGAAGAGCGAACCGGTGCGCGGCTTGGCCTTGACCGGCTTCTTGGGCGGCTTGGGCTTGCCGTTCTTGTAGTACTCGACGGGCTGTGCGGCGATCTGTTCCTCGGTCATCTCGGGGATGATCTCGGTGACATACGCGCCGTAGCGGCCGTTCTTGGCCACGATGGTGTGACCGGTGTGCGGATCGGTGCCGAGCACGCGTTCCTCGGGGGCGGCGGTCTCCATCAGCTCGATGGCCTTGGCCGCGGTAAGTTCATCCGGGGCAAGGTCCTCCGGCACGTTCGCGCGCGCCGATTCCACGATCTCTCCCGTCTTGGGGTCGACGGTAGCGGCGGAGCTCTCCAGGCAGGGTCCGAACTTGCCCACCCGAAGGGTGATCTCGTCGGTAATGGGAATGGAGTTGATTTCCCGGGCGTCGATCTCGCCCAGGTTGTTGACGATGCTCAGCAGGCCGGGTCCGAATCCTCGCCGAAGTAGAAATGGCGCAGCCAGGAGGCGCCCACGGCCTGGCCGTTTGCGATCTTGTCCAGGTCGCCTTCCATGTCGGCCGTGAATTCGTAGTCCACGTAGTCGCTGAAGTGCTGCTCCAGCAGGCGGATGACGGAGAACGCGATCCAACTGGGCACCAGGGCGGAGCCCTGCTTCCGGACGTAGCCGCGGTCCTGGATGGTGGAGATGGTGGACGCGTAGGTGGACGGCCGGCCGATGCCCTTTTTTTTCCAGCTCGGCGGTCAGGGACGCTTCGGTGTACCGCGGCGGCGGGGATGTCTCGTGGCCCACGGCCACGATCTCCGAGGCCGTGAGGGCGTCGTCCTTGGCCACGTTGGGCAGCCGACGGCCTTCGTCGGAGTCGTCGTCGCCGCGGGTCTCGTCCTTGCCCTCTTCATAGGCGGCCAGGAAGCCGGGGAAGGTGATGACGGTGCCGGAAGCGGAAAATTCTGCGTCCCGGCCGTCCGAAGCCACCGCACCGAGGCGGATGGTGGCGGTCGAGCCCTTGGCGTCGGCCATCTGGGAGGCGACGGTCCGCTTCCAGATCAGTTCGTAGAGCCGGAATTCGTCGCCGGACAACTGCTTGGCCACCTGGGCCGGGGTTCGGAACGAGTCGCCGGCGGGACGGATGGCCTCGTGGGCTTCCTGCGCGTTCGCGGCCTTGTTGGAGTAGACCCGGGGCGAGCCCGGAATGTATTCGGGGCCGTACAGCTCCGACGCCTGCCGGCGGGCGGCCGTGATGGCCTCGTCGCTCAGCGCGGAGGAGTCCGTACGCATATAGGTGATGTAGCCGTTTTCATACAGCCGCTGCGCGATCTGCATGGTGCTTTTGGAGGAGAACCGCAGCTTGCGGCCCGCTTCCTGCTGCAGCGTGGAGGTGGTGAACGGTGCGGCGGGGCGCCGGGTGTACGGCTTGGTGTCCACCGACCGGACGCGGAAGTCCGCGTCCTGCAGGCCGGCGGCCAGGGACGCCGCCAGTTCCTCGTTGAGGTGGGCGACGTTCTTGGAGACGAGGACGCCGTCGTCGTTGAAGTCGCGGCCGGTGGCGACCTTCGCGCCGTCCACGGCGGCGAGCTTGGCCTTGAAGGAGCCGGAGTCGGCGCCGAACTGGCCGGTCAGGTCCCAGTAGGACGCGGCCTTGAACGCCATGCGTTCGCGTTCGCGGTCCACCACCATGCGGGTGACCACGGACTGCACGCGGCCGGCGGACAGGCCGCGGGCCACCTTGCGCCACAGGACGGGCGAGATCTCGTAGCCGTAAAGGCGGTCCAGGATGCGCCGGGTTTCCTGGGCGTCCACCAGTGCGGAGTCGACGTCGCGCAGGTTCCCCATGGCGCGCTGGATGGCTTCCTTGGTGATTTCGCCGAACGTCATCCGGTACACCGGGACCTTGGGCTTGAGCACTTCCAGCAGGTGCCACGCGATGGCTTCGCCCTCGCGGTCCCCATCGGTTGCGAGGTAGAGTTCGTCGGCGTCTTTGAGCGCCGCCTTCAGTTCGGTGACCTTTTTCTTCTTGTCCGCGGACACCACGTAGTAGGGCTTGAAGTCGTGCTCGATGTCGACGGCGAACTTGCCTACCGAGGTTTTCTTCAGCTCTGCGGGGAGCTCCGAAGGCTGCGGCAGGTCGCGGATGTGACCGATGGAGGCCTCGACAATGAAGCCCTCGCCCAGGTACTTGGCGATGGTCTTGCTCTTGGCCGGAGACTCCACAATCACGAGTTTCTTGCCGGTTTTGGCCTTGCTTGGCACGGTGCTCCTACAGAAAAAGGTTGCTGGGGCAGATGAGCCCATATTGGCCTAGTTCACCATATTTTGGACAATTGTGCGCATTCGGTGTGGAAAACCCTGTGGCGCACAAAGGCTGCGGAAGGCTCAGGCGCGGGCCGGAACAGGAAGCCGTCGCGGACCAGGTTTTCCACGTCTGCCAGCAGCGTGCTGCGGAAGCTGCCGGCATCGAATCCCGCGCCGTCGCCGTCCATGCCGCCGCCGAGGAGCGCCTCCAGGGCGCCGGCGATCTGCCCGGCGGTCAGGTCGCCGTCGCAGGCCGAAACGAACCCGGCAAGCTCGGTGCTGAGCAGGTTGGTCCGCCGCAGCCCTGCCCCTGGCGCAGCAGGATCACGCCGGGATGCTCCGCGCCGGGCCGCTGGTGCCGTTCTTCGGTGACGTCTTCGGCCACCAGCAGGTGCGTGTCCTCGAGCGTGTTGGCGGCGAGCCAGTCGCAGCGTTCGACGGCGGCGTCCAGGTGGGGGCCGATGGGCTGCTCGATGGGGTAGGTGATTTCCTCGAAGCGGCTCACGGTCGGTTCTCCGCCGGGGAGGGGACGGCGCAGCCAGACCATGCCGAAGCCGATCCCTTCCACGTTCCGGGACTCGAAGTCGGTGAGGTAGGCGGCGTAGGCATCCCGGTAATGTTCCCGGTCACGGCCTTCGGACGCGTCCTGCAGCCAGGTTTCGGCGTACTGCTCCGGGGCGACCTGCTCGCGCTGGATGAACCACGCGTCCGTGCCGGGCCTGACCCAACTGCGGGGCCGCTCGTGCCACTCCGCCCCGGCGGGCACCTCCCAGTTGCCGAGCATCTGTGCGGTGCCGCCCGGCGCCAGGACCCGGGAAGATCGGCCACCAGCGAGGAGACGATGTCATCGCCCGGCAGACCCCCGTCGCGGTACGTGAACTGTCCCGCGGCTTCCTCGCCGGCGCGGCGGGGCGTGATGACGAAAGGCGGGTTGGAGACCACCAGGTCGAACTCCTCGCCGGCCACGGGTTCCAGGAGCGATCCCAGGCGGAGGCTCACGCGGTCCTCGAACCGGTCCGGGTCCACGGAAAGGGCCTCGGCGTTGAGGAGGATGTTGAAGCGGGTGAAGGCGAGGGCGCGTTCTGAAATGTCCGTGGCCGTCACGTGCTCGCAGTGGTGCAGCAGGTGGAACGCCTGGATCCGCACCCCGTACCAAGATCAAGGGCCCGCCGTGTGTGGCGGCGGACGGTGGTCTGCACCAGGGTGGTGGAAGCCTGCCCGATGCCCAGGACGTGGTCATGCCGGAGGACCCCCTCCTGCTGGTGGGCCGCGAGGTCGCTGGCCACCCACAGCTCGGCGCCGCCGCTGCCATCCTCATTTGCGTCCCAGCCGTAGGGCCGCAGGTCAGCCTTTGCCGCCAGCAGCGTAGTGCCGGGCACGGGCTGCACCAGCCCCAGTTCCAGGAGGCCCTCGCTGCCGACGCCCGGCAGGGCCGCGTCCAGCACGCCCCGTTCCTGCGGTTCGGCCAGGAGCCACAGCCGGACGACGGCGGCCAGCGGCCGGGCGCTTTCGTCCCGCCGGACCGCGTGTTCGGTGGCCAGGAGGGCCGGGATGATCTGGTCCCTGTTGAGCGCGGCAGAGGCTGCTGGCCCGAGGAGCTGCGCGACGCCGTCGAGCGTGTAGCCGGTCCGGCGCAGGTCTGCTGCCAGGGCTGACAGCAGCTGGGGACGGTCGCTGCGGGGGGCGTCGGGGATGCTGCCGGCGGAAAACTGGTATGGGGATCTAGGCACCGGTCAAGTTTAGTCCGGCGGTCCTGGACGGGGCGCCGTACTGGCCTGTCCTGTCCGCGGGGTAGCGTTGAAGCATGCCTTCTCCGCTGCCCCTCCTTCCGCGTGCCCGCCGCCGGGCTGCCGTCCGCCGCCGCCCGCTGAAGTCCGCAGGGCAGCTGCTGGCTGCCGTCATGCCCGCCGCGGCCCTCGCCCTGGCGGCCTGCTCCCCGGTGGTCTCAATCGAGAACGCGGATGTGCCGGAATGGCAGGCCACTGCCCTGCCGTCCCCCGCGGAAGCCGTGCTGGCGGACGCCGGGAAGATCCTGAACCGGGACCACATCGTGCAGGAAGCGTCCAGCGTTCCGGCCGGACGCTACACCCTCACGGCCACGTGCGAAGGCGGCGGGAAAGCCTTCTTCGCGCTGTCGCTTAACGGCACCCAGGTGGTGGACGCCGGGGCGGCCTGCAACGGCAGCCGGGAAGTCACCAGGATCACGCTGCCCGGGCCCGGCAAGGTGGAGATCAGCACCTCCAGCGTGGATGCACCCCTCATCTACGCCTACCACCTGGTGCCTGCCGAATAGCGGTCCTCCCGGTATGGCCCGCCGGGCCCTGCGGGCTTAAAGTCGGACTATGCCCACCGTGCGGAGATTCTCCGCGCCCCTTTCCGGAGGGACAGCACGGGCACCGCTGGCGCGGAAGCCGGCGGCCGCCGTCGTCCTGGGCCTTGTGCTGGCAGCCGGGATGGCGTTGGGCGGCTGTGAATATACGTACGACGACGGCGGGGGCTGGTCCGGCGTCCCCGCGGAACCTACCGCTGCTCCCGCTCCCGTTTTCACCCGCGACGCGCTGCGGCGCGACCCCGTGCCTGAAGGGGAACTGGAGACGTGGGTGGAGCGGACCCTGCCCGATACTCCGCAGCCGGTAGTCCATGCAGGGGCTGGGCTCCTTGCCGCGGCGGAAGTGCGGACGGAAACCACCCCGGTGCTGGAAACCGGCACCTATGCACTGGCCCTGGCCTGCCGGAGCCAGCGGCGGGTCAATTTCGTTGTCCGCAGTGACGCGCTGACGCTGGTGGACCTGGGCCTGAGATGCGGGGTCAACCGGGAGAACGTCATCTACCTCTCGGCAGAGACGTCGTTGAGCATCACGGTGGAGGCCAGGACCGGAGCCAACTTTGCCTACCGGGTGCGGCGGCTTTGAGGGTGGCTTTCGGGCTGCCACCGGATGCTGCCTAGGCCGCGCAGCCCTCGGGGCAGCGCAGCGTGTCGGGGCTCGCGGCGCACTCCGCGCAATACAGCGTCAGGGTGCGGCAGCTGGGGTTGGAGCAGTTCTCGAACTTGCTGGTGGGCGCCGAGCAGCGCGCGCATTCGCCGATGGTCTTGGCCTCCTCGCTGAACTCGAGGTGCATGCGCTTGTCGAAGACGTAGAGCGAGCCTTCCCAGAGGCCCTGGTCCTTGAAGGTTTCGCCGTACCGGACGATGCCGCCGTCCAGCTGGTAGACCTCCTTGAAGCCCCGGTTCACCATCAGGCTAGAAAGCACCTCGCAGCGGATGCCGCCGGTGCAGTAGGTCACCACGGGTTTGTCCTTCAGGGAGTCGTACTTGCCTGAGTCCAGTTCCTTGATGAAGTCATGGGTGGTGGCGACGTCCGGGACCACAGCGTCCTTGAACCGGCCGATCTGGGCTTCAAAGGCGTTCCGGCCGTCGAAGAAGACCACCTCTTCGCCGTCCTGTTTCCGGGCGTCCACCAGCTGGTGCAGTTCCTCGGGCTTGAGGTGCTTGCCGCCGCCCACCACACCGTTCTGGTCCACCTTGAGCTCGCCGGGCGCGCCGAAGGAGACGATCTCGTCGCGGACCTTGACGCTGAGCCTCGGAAAGTCCTCCGCGCCGCCGTCGGACCATTTAACGTCGATGCCGTGAAAGCCCTTGTATTCGCGCGTTGTCTTGACGTACTGCTTTACAGCGCCGATCTCGCCGCCCACGGTGGCATTGATGCCGTCCTTGGAGATGATGATGCGCCCGGTGAGGCCCAGCTTTTCGCAGAGAGCACGCTGCCAGAGACGCACGGCGTCCGGGTCAGCGATGGGGGTAAAGCCGTAGAAGAGCACGATTCGGTTCAAAGCCACGTATTTAAGGGTACCGGCTGGGGTCCGGGCACCTGCCCGCCCGGGCTGGCCCATGCACCCGGACCTCCTCCATCACAATTGCGTAAGCACCCTGTTGCTGGAGTTCCGGCTGGAATAGTGTTCATGCCATGAGTCCGGAAACCATGATTGAAGACATCACTGGCCTTCTTGAAGTGTGGGTGGCGGGCTGGGCCGGCTGCCGCGGGTACCAGACATCCAAAGAGGGCCGTTTCCCCGCTGCACTCCGGGCGGACACGAGCGGCGAATGGGAATACTTCGCGTCCGACCCCACTGACGGCGAATTCGCCGCCCTGGCTGCCAAGACGGCAGAGGTTCCGCCCCGTGTCCTGACGATCCTCACCAACGACATCCCCCGCTACGCAGCCCTGGCCGGCAGGCACGGGCTGAACGTCACCTCGGACACCCAGACCATGATGATTGTGGACATGGAGACGCAGGACGCCGAGGACCCCTGGCTTTCCGACGACGACCTGACCTTCTCGGCATCCGAGCAGAACGGGGTCCACTACGCCGAGGTACGCTCCGGCGAAGCCCTGGCCGCGAGCGGCCGGGTATACGTGGTGGGTGACACCGCCGTGTTCGACAAGATCATCACGGAACCGGGGTTCCAGCGCCGCGGGCTGGGCAGTTTCATCATGCGGGCCCTCGCCGCGCAGGCATTCGAGCATGACGTCACCGCGGGGCTGCTGCTGGCCTCCGTCGACGGCCAGAAGCTCTATTCGCATTTGGGCTGGAGCACGGTCTCCCGCGTGCTGATGCTGTCTGCCTCCCACGACGGTTCCGATCTGTCCCTGAGCTGACCGTTCCCTTTCGTTGTCCCGCAGCCCGGTTCGCCCTTGGGGGAACCGGGCTGCGGCCTTCCACGTGGGTGAAACAATGTTGGGGTGAACCCCCATGACTCCCTGATTCCCATGCTGGGCCGTGGCCCGGATCCGGAACAGCTCCGTCATGTCCGCACCCTGCCGGCGCGTGCGGCGGTCCACGCACCGTGGCCGGCCTGGGTCCATCCGGACCTGGTGGACGCCTACGCTTCGCTGGGCATCCGGGAGCCCTACCGGCACCAGGTGGAGGCTGCCGACATCGCACACGACGGCGGCCATGTGGTGGTGGCCACCGGCACCGCTTCAGGAAAATCACTCGCGTACCAGCTGCCCGCGCTGGATGCCATCCACCGGTCTGAATTGCGCGTCCTCGCTGATCCGGGCAAGATCCACGACGACGGCGCCGTCACCCTGTACCTCTCCCCCACCAAGGCTCTGGCCGCCGACCAGCTGAACGCCATCCGTGCCCTGAAGCTTCCCACCGTCCGGGCCGAGACATACGACGGCGACACCGACCCCGCCTCCCGGCGCTGGATCCGCGACCATGCAAACTTCATCCTGGCCAACCCTGACATGCTCCATTTCGGCATCCTCCCCAACCATGCCTGGTGGGCCGGGTTCTTCCGCCGGCTGCGCTACGTGATCGTCGACGAAGCCCACAGCTACCGGGGCGTGTTCGGGTCCCACGTGGCAAACCTGATGCGGCGGCTGCGGCGGATCTGCGCGTATTACGGAGCCGGCACCTCCTTCCCGGAGCCGGTGTTCATCGCGGCCTCCGCCACGGCTTCGGACCCCGATGCCTCCTTCTCCCGGCTGATCGGCGCCCCGGTGCAGGCCGTTTCCAGCGACTGCTCACCCCACGGGGCCACCACTGTCGCCTTCTGGGAGCCGGCGCTGAGCGACGTCAGGGGCGAGAACGGTGCGAAGGAACGGCGGACTGCCGTGGCCGAAACAGCTGACCTGCTCGCCAACCTGGTGTCCGCCCAGGTGCGGACCATCGCCTTCATCAAATCGCGCCGCGGCGCGGAAAGCATCTCCACCATCACCAAACGCCTCCTGGAGGAGGTGGATCCGAGCCTCCCGCAGCGGGTGGCGGCCTACCGCTCCGGGTACCTCCCGGAGGAACGCCGCGCCGTGGAACGGGCCCTCCGCTCCGGCCAGCTCCTGGGCGTGTCCAGCACCTCCGCCCTGGAACTGGGGATCGACATTTCCGGCCTGGACGCTGTCCTGGTGGCGGGCTGGCCCGGCACCCGGGCCTCCCTGTTCCAGCAGATCGGGCGTGCCGGCAGGGCTGGGCAGGAGGCCATCGCCGCCTTTGTGGCCAGCGACGATCCCCTGGACACCTTCCTGGTGAACCACCCGGAAGCGATCTTCGATGTGTCCGTGGAGGCCACGGTCTTTGATCCCTCCAATCCCTATGTGCTGGGCCCGCACCTGTGCGCTGCGGCCGCCGAACTCCCCCTTGGTCCCGGCGAACTGGACCTTTTCGGCGGAACGGCAGAGGCGCTCCTGGACAAGCTCGTGGCGCAGGGCTACCTCCGCCGCAGGCCCGCGGGCTGGTTCTGGACCCACGCCCAGAGCGCCGCGGCGATGGTCAACCTGCGGGCCGACGGCGGCGGGCCGGTGAGCATCGTGGACGCGGACACCGGTTCCCTGCTGGGCACCATGGACTCGCCGCAGACCCACTACCAGGCGCACAACGGCGCGGTCTACATCCACCAGGGCGACAGCTACGTGGTGGAGGACCTGAACGAGGAGGACCACTGCGTGGTGGTGCGCCGGGCCAACCCGGACTACTACACCACTGCCCGGGACGTCACCCAGATCGAGGTGCTGGAGACCCGGCGCACCATGCAATGGGGTGACATCACCGTCCACTTCGGCGACGTCAAGGTCACCACGCAGGTGGTGTCCTTCCAGCGCAAGGCCCTGATTTCAAACGAGATCCTGGGCGAGGAACCACTGGACCTCGGAGCCCGGGACCTCTTCACCAAGGCCGTGTGGTTCGTGGTGGACAACAGGTCGCTCACCGCCGTCGGCCTCATCGAAGCCCAGTTCCCCGGCGCGCTGCACGCCGCCGAGCACGCCGCGATCGGGCTCCTGCCGCTGGTGGCGTCGAGCGACCGGTGGGACATCGGGGGCGTCTCCACTGCCCTGCATGCCGACACCGGGGTGCCCACCATTTTTGTCTATGACGGTCACCCCGGCGGGGCCGGCTTTGCCGAACGGGGTTTTGACAAGGCAAAAGTGTGGCTGGCGGCCACCCGGGATGCGATCAAGGCCTGCGAGTGCGACTCCGGCTGTCCGTCCTGCGTGCAGTCCCCCAAGTGCGGGAACAAGAACAACCCTCTGGACAAGGACGCCGCGGTCACCCTGCTGGACGTTCTGCTGAGGGACGCCACGGAACACCCGGATATCACCGGGCGGCCGGACGGCACAGGACAGTCGGACGTCACAGGACGGCGGGCGGCTGCAGGGCAACAAGAAGCCACCGGGGAGCAGGGCATCGGCGAACCAAGCGCCGGCTCACGGCGGGCCTAGGGAACTCCACCGGGTGGAGGTCCTGCCCGGGCATGGCCGCTGGCCGGACCCAATACGGACCCGTCCAGCCGTGTCCGGACCTCGAGTGTCTGGCCAGGCCCCGCCACGCAGCTGACCACCACCGCCGAGTGGCGGGCAGCCACCGTTGCTGCCACTTCGCAAGGCTGGCCATCGGCGAGGCCGCGGAGCGCATCTGCGCCGGCCAGGGCAGCGAGGTCGGCGGCCGAAGCTGCCCTGCTGCCCAGCACCGCCGATTGGGCCAGCAGCATCACCATGGCCGCGATGAGCAGGACCACCAGCGCCAGGCCAGCGGCAAGAACCGTGCCGGAGCCCCGCTCGGCCTGGTCGCCAGGTGGCGGAGCCAGCGGAGCAATGAGGCCGCTGCCGCGCCGCCCGGAGGCACTCCGGTAGCCAGGCACGGGTCCGCTGCGCCGGTGAACTCCGATCATCTGTTGCCCCTCCCGTCCGTCAGCCCGACGGCCGTGGCTGCTGCGGGCGCTTCGCTGCGGGTGGTGGCGCGGGCCGTCAGAATCCAAGGAATCGAGGAGCCCAGCGGCCCGCCCACGCGGTCCGTGACCGTGATGCTGTACCAGCCGCCTTCCGCTGCGACCGTAGCTGCTGCAGTGCCGCCGGCCAGTGTCCTGACGGTTCTCTCGACCCTGGCGGGATCCTCGCCCCTCGCCAGGGCCCGCGCACCGGCCCGCGCCCCCTCCTCGATCCGCAACTGGGTTGCCCCGGCCGCAGCCCCCGCCAGCAGCATGGCCAACAGGGCAAGCACCGCGGGAAGCACCACGGCGAACTCGGCGGTGACCGCGCCGCGTGCCGCGTTCGACGTGCCGCTTCCGCGTCCGGGTCCAGCATTCCGGCGTCCCGTCAGGCCGGCACCCCGGCCTCGCCGGCCGAAGGGAACGGTCCGGGGTGTACGGCGCTGAAGCGCGGCCGGTGCAGCGGTCACGGCAGTGCCAGTGCGGTGCGGATCAGGGTCAGCAGGAAGCCGCGGACCTCGTCGCTGCGGAGGATGAAGACAAGGAGGCCGGCCAAGCCAACCGCAGCAAGGGTGGCGATGGCGTATTCGGCGGTGGCCATGCCTGCCTCCGAACCCATCAGCCGGACAGTGCGGCTGTGCTTTTGGGCCAGGCGTGCACCCGGGTAGAGCTCCACAACGTTGGCCGGCAGCGTGCTGCCGGTGGTCGACCCTGCTTTGCCGGACCAGTTGTGTTCCCGGCCCGGAGCGGCCGGGCTGGACAGCGCCGGGCTGGACAGCGCCGGGCGGGCAGGTCCGGCGTAGTAACTGCGGTGGTGGTTCATGGACATGTGGTGTTTCCTTTCGTGGGGCCGGTGATGTTGCCGGCTGTCTTGACTCTTCCGGTCCCCAACAGGACCGGTAAGTGCGCGGGCGGCCTAAGTGGAAAAGGCCGGTTTCCGGGCCGGTGTGGAGGAAAGGACGTAGCTAACTGCCGGATGGCACCAGGGCCAGCAAGACGGGAACCACGCCCAGGCAGATGAAGGCCGGAAGGGAGCACAGGCCCAGCGGGACCACGAGCTTTACGCCCAACGAGGCGGCGCGCTTCTCTGCTGCCCGGAATCTCTCCCGGCGCAGCCTTGCGGCCTGGGCATAGAGAATGGCCGACGACGGCGCGCCGGTCAGGGCCGCGAAGCCGAGGGCGTCGCGCAATTCCAGGATCTCGGGGAGCCGGACGGCTGAGCTGTGCCAGGCGGTCTCCCAGTCGGCGCCGATGGACAGGGCGGAGACCACCGGTCGGAGCGCCGCGCGGTACCGGATTGAGGCCGAGGCTGCCACGAGTTCCAGTGACCGCCCGATGCCGGAGCCTGCGTCCAGCATCGCCGCCACCAGTTCGAGCATCATGGCGGTATCGCGCAGGCCCGTCCCACCCCGTGTGCGTGTGGTTTCTCCTTGACCCGCGGACAGGGCAGCCGGGTCCGGTCCGGTGATGCGCAGGTGACGAAGCCGTTTCCTCGCCGTCCACCTGCCGGAGCAGATGAGGCAGGCGGCACCTGCAAGTGCCAGGAAGACGGCGGCGGCCAGCGGGCCGTTTCCGCTCATGGCACTCCCGCCCCGGCGGCGGCCGACACCAGGCGCGCCGACCACACCCGGCCGGCGGCAGTGAGCACTAGTCCGGCTGCCAGCGCTGCCAGGCCCAGGGGTGTTCCCAGCAGAACGGCAACTGGATCCACGCCCAGCGCCACTCCCAGGCCCAACCCCATCAGCGGCAGCCATGTCAGCAGGGTGACGGTGGCCTTCGGCCCTGCCAGTGCCGTCTGCCGGGCAGCATCGGCGTCATCCTCCACTTCAAGCTGGGCCGCAAATCGGGTGAGCACATCGGCGAGGGGGCATCCGCTGGCTTCCGCGATGTCGAGACAGGCCGCCAGCTCGGACCAGATCCGTGCTTCGCGGTTCCGGACCGCCGGCGTCGCATCCAATGTCCTGCGGATTGCCTCGGATACGGGCGTCCCGCCTGCTGCTGCAGCCCTGGCAGAGGCAAGCACTGCCACGGAACCCGCCGACAATCCGGCGCCGGGCGGGCCTTCCTGCCGGCTGGCGGCAGAGCGACTGGCGGCAGAGCGGTTGGCGACTGAATTCCCGTCCGGGGACCGCGCGGGGTGCAGCCGGAACGGATTGGCCGGAGAGTGCCCCGGGTGACCGCCGCCTTCCGCCCCGTACAGCACCCACAGTTCGTCCCACAGCCGGCCGGGCGTCCGGCCGCCTTTCAACAGGGCTGCGAGTTGCTGGACCACCAGGGTCAGGGCCGCGGCTGCGGGCATGCTTCCTCTTCCTGCCGAACCCCGCCGCTTCCGCCCAATCCATGGCCGTCTCAGTCCGGCCCCGGGGAAAGGGACAGCCCGGCTGTGTCCTGCCGCGCGGCGCAGCCTGGCCGGTGCCCCGTGTGGCGGCTTCAGCAGCAGGACGGCTGCAAGGACGAGGACGGCGGCCAGGAGCAGGATCATCACGGATCCCCCGCCTGGACACCCAGGCGTGCGGCAAGCGCCGGCCACGCGGGACCGGGTGCGCGGGCGGCGGCTTCGAGCGCGGGAACGACCGCCAGCCCGTCCGGGCCGTCGCCAATGACGCCGATACAGGAGACTTCCCGTCCCCGGGAAGTCCGCTCAACGTGGATGACGACGTCAAGGGCGCTTGCTGCCTGGAGCCTCACTGCATCCGGGCCCAGTCCGGCCAGGGCGCCGAGCGCCGTCAGCCTTGCAGGCACTGCGGTTGCGGTGTTCGCATGGATGGTGCCGCCCCCGCCGCTGTGGCCGGTGTTCATGGCCGTGAGGAGCTCGCGTACCTCCGCCCCGCGGCATTCGCCGACCACCAGCCGGTCCGGGCGCATGCGCAGTGCCTGCCGAACCAGTTCGCCGAGGTCCACCTCGCCACCGCCTTCCAGGTTTCCGTGCCGCGACTCGAGCGACACCACGTGCGGATGGCGTGGATTGAGTTCGGCCGCATCCTCGATCAGGACCAGCCTCTCCTCCGGCCGGCACAGCCCCAGCAGGGTCGACAGCAGGGTGGTCTTGCCCGATCCGGTGGCACCGCTGACCAGGAAGCTCAACCTGTGCTCCACCACTTTTTCGAGGACATCCTGCAGCCGCGGACTGAACATTCCGGCCGCGCCAAGTTCGGCCATGGTGAAGACCCGTTCCCGGCGGATCCGGACGCTGATCAGGGTCCCTGCCGTGGAGACCGGAGGGAGGACGGCGTGGACGCGGTAGCCCCCGGCCAGGCGCACATCCACGCAGGGTGAGCCGTCGTCCAGCCGCCGTCCGCCGGCTGCCACCAGCCTGCAGGCCAGTGCCCGCAGCTGGGATTCGCTGTCGAAAACGATGGCCGTGCGCTCGATGCCCCGGCCCCGGTCCACCCACACGGAATCCGGCGCGTTCACGAAGATGTCCGTGGTGGCGGGATCGCGCGTGAGTTCCTGAAGCGGACCCAGGCCGTTCAGCTCCGCACTGATCCGTTCGGCCGCGGCCAGGGCGCCGGCGGTGCCCAGGAGCTTTCCGGTGGCCTGCACGGCGGCTGCCACCCGCGACGGCGTGACCGCACCTGCCTCGGCCATCATCGATTCGCGCACGGATTCCAGCAGCCCGGCGTCGACCCGGCGCCGGCTGTCCTGTCCGCGGTTGTCGCGCCGCCGGGCAGGCACCGCGGCCGGCGGGGCTGCCGGATATCCGGCCGGGTCCGGTCCGGGCACGACCGGGCCAGGCACCAGCGGACCGGGGTGCTGCCTCATACGAGTTCCTCCACAAACATGTCATCACCCAGTGCGTCCAGGACGGATGCGGCGAAGTGCCGGATGCTGCGCCGCTTGCCCAGGTCAAGGAGCCTGCCCGCTTCGACGGCGGCGGCCACCCCGCGCAGTTCCGGCACCCGCCCCTGGACGGGAAGCCCGATGGCGTCGGCGAGCAGTGGACCGTCCAGCGCGGAACCGGGCTTCCCGCGGACCAGGAGGGCAGCCTCCACCGGCGGGAACTCCTGGAGCAGCCGCGCCGCCGCTACGGCAGCTTTGAGCTGCGCGGGAACCACCACCAGGATCCGGTCGCGATCCCACGTGAAGGCCTGGAGCGGCTCTGTCCGCCGGCCGATATCCACCACCACCAGTTCGTAGCCCCGCCGGGCAGCGTCCAGTACACCCACCGTGGTGGACGCAGCTACCGGAACGGGCTGGTCCCTGCTGGCGGGCCATGACAGGAAGGAGAACCCGCCTGCCACGGGCAGGGAGTCCGAAAGCTGCACGGGGTCGATGCTGCCCCGGGCATCGGACAGGTCCGGCCAGCGCAGGCCCGGGTGTTCCTCGGCAGCGAGGGCGAGCTCCACTCCTCCACCCCAGGGATCTCCGTCCACCAGTAGCACGCGGACCCCCAGGCCGGCGGCGGCCTGCGCGATCCAGACGGCGGCCGTGGTGGCTCCGGCGCCGCCGCACCCGCCCGTCACGCCGAGCACCAGTCCGCCGGGAGCAGGCGAACGAGACCTGCTGAGATGGTCGGCCAGCCACGCCGCGGCGTCCGGAAGCACCGCCACCCGTTCAGCGCCCAGGGCTGCGGCGAGGTGCCACAGGCTGTCGCCTTCGCCGTCAAGCCCCACCAGCACTGCGGGCGCCCGGCGCCGCGGCGGGAGTTCGCGGATATCGCTGCCCACCAGGACCGCGCCCGCCCCTTCCCAGTACCGGCCGCTTTCGGCGGCGTCGGCAACGACGCGCAGGTGCGCGCCGGCGGCCGCCACGATACGCTCCACCTCGGACCGGAGGAGCGTGGACGACGTCACCAGGAGCACCTCGTCGGCACCGGCCGGCAGCCATGCTCCGGCGGCGTCGTTTCCCGGGCCGGTTCCAGTACCTGCGCCCCCGGCCGCCACCTCGCCGGAGGACCGCGCGGAACCGCCGGCACTGCCTGGATCCGCGTGGGAAGGGGTCAACTGGTGCCTGCTCATGGAGCCACTCTCCACCGGCGGCGGGAAGCAGGTAAGGCACCGCGGCCGCTATGTGGAAAAGCCGGGCCGGATGGTGCCCGCACCGGACCAGCCCATGGATCAGGGCACAATTGGAGCATGTACCTGCTGCTCGCCGCCCACCCCCACGGCGCGGCCCTTCAGGAACTGACCCAGGCGGGCGGGCCCCAGCCGGCCAACCCCGAAGCGCGCATCATCGCCCGGGAAGACCTTGCCGCCGTCGTGCGCCGGCTTGAAAATGACCGAAAGGGCGGGCAGCCGCCGCGCTGGATCTGGCACCGCACGCAGGACTGGTACCCCGGCCTGCTGGCGTCCGGCGTGGAACTGGAGCGCTGCTACGACCTCACTCTCTGCGGAAATATCCTCGCCTTCTCCCAGTTCACCGCCCATACGGAGTACGCCCGCACGGCGGACAGGACCCCGGCCGAGGACCCGGTCCTCCCGCCCAAAACACTCCTGCCGCCCCGCCCGCCGGCGGACCAGGGCGCCCTGTTCGATGAGCCGGACACGGCGCCAACACCCCGGCACACTCCCGCTGAGCTCCGCACCGAGTACGCCGCGCAGCAGGCTGCCCTCGCCGCGGTGGGCCCGGAGGGAAACCAGCGCAACCGGCTTCAGCTGCTGCTCGCCGCAGAGTCCGCCGCCGCGATGATCGCCGCCGAAATGCAGCACGCCGGCGTTCCCTGGCGCGAGGACCTGCACGAAAAGATCCTCGCCGACCATCTCGGGCCGCGCCCGCCATTAGGCCACCGCCCGGCCCGGCTGGAGGCCCTGGCCGCTGAACTGCGCAACCTGCTGAACGCGCCCGCCCTGAACCCGGACTCCCCGCAGGACCTGATCCGGGCCCTGCACCGCAACGGCATCGAGGTGAAAAGCACACGAAAGTGGGAGCTGCGGGAGTCCGGCCATCCGGCCATAGAGCCCCTGCTGGAGTACAAGAAACTCTCCCGGCTCCACACCGCCAACGGCTGGGCCTGGCTTGATGCCTGGGTGGCGGGCGGCAGGTTCCGGCCCGAGTATGTGGTGGGCGGCGTGGTCTCCGGGCGCTGGGCGTCGCGCGGCGGCGGTGCCCTGCAGATCCCGCGCCAGGTCCGCGGCGCCGTGCATGCCGATCCAGGCCACAAACTGATCGTGGCGGACGCGTCCCAGCTGGAGCCCCGTGTCCTGGTGGCGCTGGCGCAGGACTCCGTGATGGCCGAGGCCGCGCGCGACCAGGACCTGTACGCAGCCATCGCCGCCAAGGGCTTCGGCGGCGACCGCGCGAAGGCGAAGATGGCCCTGCTCGGCGCCATGTACGGGGCCACCTCGGGGGAAGCCGGCAGGCTTATGCCCAGCTGGCCCGGACGTATCCGCGCGCCGTGGACTTCGTGGAACGTGCGGCGCGGACCGGGGAAACCGGCGGAACGGTCACCACCAGGCTGGGCCGCAGCAGCCCGCCGCCGTCGGAGCGCTGGTTCCACAGCCAGCGGTCCACCACCGCCGAGGAGCAGCGGCGCGCGGAATCCATTGCCAGGTCGCGGGGCCGGTTCACCCGGAATTTCGTGGTCCAGGGCTCTGCCGCTGACTGGGCAGCCTGCTGGCTCGCGGAATTACGACGCCGGCTGCGAGGCCTCCGCGCGGACGGTACCCCGGGTGCCGAACTGGTCTTCTTCCTCCATGACGAAGTGATGGTCCATGCTCCTGTGGAGCGGGTGGCTGCCTGCACCAAGGCCATCGAGGACGCTGCCAACGCTGCCAAGGAACTGCTGTTCGGCCGCATCCCGGTGGAGTTTCCCGTCAGCATGGCCGTGGTGGACTCCTACGACCACGCCAAGTGAGGAAACCACAGATACCCATATGTCAGGGAATGTAACCTACCCGGCAGCAGCTCGACGGGCAGCGTGACGGACGTTACAGTTCATAGCGGCGACTGAGGCAGACCGGTCGGGACGGCTGATGCAACGACGCATACCAGGGGAGGTCCGACATATGGCGGGCAGATTCGAAATTCATCGGGTAGGAGACGAGTCATACCGGCTGCGGCTCACAGACGCGGAAGGCAACATCGTTGCCGTGTCACCCAACTTCAAGTCGCTCAACATGCTGCTTGAAGGCATCAAGGCGATGCGGGAAAACGCGGCGACAGGCATCGTGGTGGACCTGAGGCAGCAGCAGGCCTGAAGCACCACCCACCGGGCTCCCCGGCTTCTGCCGGGACCCGCCACGACCGGGCAGCCGCGCTCAAAGGCGCGCGTGGCTTCCCTATTCTTTTGGATCCCTTTAGACGGCCAGCCTGTGAAGGCGGGTGCGGTCCCACGGGACGGACCAGCCCAGCTGGTCGAAGAGCCCGCTCAGGACAATTCCGGTGAAGCCCCATACCAGGACACCGTTAACGGTGAATCCGGGGCTTTCGAACGTGCGCCCCGCCCGGTGCACCGTGGCCATGACGCGGTTGTCGGGATCCAACAGGTCCCGCACGGGCACCCGGAAGACCTGGGCTGACTCGGCGTAATCCACCACCCGGACCGGCGAGGGCGAGTGCCACCAGCCCAGCACCGGGGTCACCAGGAAGTTGCTGTGGGCCAGGCCGAGCTGCTGGAGCGTGCCCAGGACCTCGACGCCGCCTGCGTCGAGCCCGGTTTCCTCCTCGGCTTCGCGGAGGGCTGCCTCCACCGGCGACTCGCCGGCGTCGATGCTGCCGCCGGGAAAAGCGACCTGCCCCGGGTGCGAGCCCAGTGTGTGGGCCCGTTCCAGGAGCAGCACGTCGAGGTCGGCGGGGGCAAGCGGCTTGCCCGAGGCGGCGGGGACGTCATCCAGTGCGCCGAAAAGCATCAGTACTGCGGCTTTTCGCGCCAGATCCTCGTCCACGGTAAGGGCTGCCCAGCGGGGATCCGGGGTGGCGTCGAATCCGGATTCGGACCGGCGCACCAGTTGAATCAGGTCATCCCGGGCACTCACGGCGTCCTCTTACGGGATGCCATCCTGATCTCCGCGGCCCGGTCCGTGTTGGCCAGCAGTTCAGCCAGCAGGGCCTCGCCGCCCGGCGCCAGTTCGTATTTCAGGAGCTTGGCCGCCTTGGCCGGGTCAGTTTCCCCCAGTCCATAACTGGGACACCAGTTGGCCACCGGGCAGGCCCCGCAGGCCGGTTTCCGGGAATGGCACACCCGGCGGCCGTGGAACACCACCCGGTGCGAAAGCATGGTCCAGTCCCTCGGCTCGAACAACTCGGCAACGTCGGCCTCGATCTGGACAGGATCCTCCGACTGGGTCCAGCCGAACCTGCGGGCCAGCCGGCCGAAGTGGGTGTCTACCGTGATGCCCGGGATGCCGAACGCGTTTCCGAGCACCACGTTGGCGGTCTTGCGGCCCACGCCGGGCAGGGTGACCAGGTCCTCGATCCGGCCGGGCACAACGCCGTCGTACTCATCCACCAGCCGGGTGGCCAGCGCCAGGAGGTTCCGTGACTTCGCCCGGAAGAAGCCGGTGGGCTTGATGATTTCCTCGAGCGTGGCCGGGTCCGCCTCCGCCATGGCCCGCGCGTCAGGGTAGCGGTCGAAAAGCAGCGGCGTGATCTGGTTGACCGTGACGTCGGTGGTCTGGGCCGAAAGGACGGTGGCGACCAGCAGCTCAAACGGGTTGGTGAAATCGAGCTCCGCGTGCGCGTAGGGGTACTTCTCGGCCAGTGCCCTGTTGATGCGCCGTGCCCGCCGCTTCAGCGCGAGCAGCGACTCCGACGAAACCACCGGCATCCCGGCGGCCTGGCCGGCGGGCGCCGGCTTTCCGCCGGCCTTGGCGGCGCGGGGCACGGCCACGGGACCTAGCCGCGCTCGATGTTGGTGAGGTCCCGCAGGACGCCCAGCCGCCCGTCAGTGTGCTGGACCAGGAATTCGTGGCCGCGGTCTTCAAGGGCAAGGACCCAGCCGCCTGGCTCAATGACGAAGGCCGGCGCGCCGGTTCGCGGATCGTAGGCGGTGCGGTGCTGGGCGACGGCGAACCAGAACGCCTCGTGGATGGGCTGCTCGTCCAGTTCGTCGTGCCGGCTCGACGGGTCCACTGTTGCCCCGATCGGTTCCTCCGAGCGGATCTGCTGGTGCACAGCCGTTGCTGCGGGCGGCTCCCAGGTCCTCCGGGCCGCGGAGGCAGCAGCGCCGGACGCAACCGGCTGCGCACCGGCGTCGTGATGTCCGCCGGGCACACCGCCGGTGACAGACGACCCGGAACCGGCGGGCACCTGCCCGAACCGGGTCTCCTCGGCCGATGCCGCAGCGGGACGCACGACGTCGGCCGCCTGGGTGGGCGGGCCGGCGTCGATGTCAGGAGCGTGGTCGGCGACTTCGGGAGCCGTGGACACGGGCGTGCCTGCCGCGGGGGCGCCTGCCGGCGCGGGACCGGTGGCGGGCACGGCCGCGGTGGCCGGGGAATGGTGCGCGGAAACAGACGGGACGGCGGCGGTTGCGGGCGCGTGGTCGGTGGCAGGCGCGTGGTCGGTTGACCGCGGCGGGACAGCCGAGGATCCGGCACCCGCGCCGCCGAAGAGCTTGCCGCCGGCGGCACCGAGCAGCTTCCCCGGGCCGGGCTTGGCAGCGGACTCCGGCCTGGGTTCCTTGGGTGCACGCGGCTTCTGGACCGGGACAGCGGCTTCACGGGCCACCACGTGGGCCGGCGCTTCGGCGCGGCCCTGGAAATCACCCTTGAGATACGGCAGGAAGCGGCCCAGCACGGTTGCCGCGAAGAGGACCAGGGAGCCGATCAGGCCCACAAGCAGGCTTGGCACATAGGCGCCTGCGACGGACAGGAAGAAGAAGGCGACGGCGAAGCAGGCCACCACGGAGCCGAACTGGTCGATGGACAGGGAACCGACGCGGATCCTGGTGGCGGGCGCGAGCCGGCGCGCGGCGAAGAGGGCGCTGGCGATCAGGGGAAGGATGATCCCGAGCCCCAGGAAGAACAGGTTGTTCAGGTTCCACAGGTTGTACCGGCCGCCGAAGATGGGCAGCAGGGAGGCGATGAACAGGATGAGGGTGCCGGCGAAGACGGCCAGGTCCCGCACGGTGAACGGCCCCAGCACTGCCTGGTTGGCATCCTTGGAAAGGCTTGCGCGGCTGCCCTTGCCAGCGGCCGCCGGCTGCGGGCCGGCTCCGGTGGCGGGCCCTTCGGCACCGGCGGCTGCCGCGGTGTCGGGGCCTGTTTTCTGGCCGTAGCTCTGCTGGTTCATCTGTTCTCCTTAGCGTGGCGGTACCGGGGCGAGGCCCCGGTACCGTCCCGTCGTAACACCGGATCCGCTGCTGCCCGGCACTGGTAGCGCCCGGCCGCAGCGGCCCGAAGTGAAGTCACAATTCCATTTCAGCCTAGTCAACAGCCGGGCTGATCACTAGCTGAGGGGGGACGCCCGGGACGTTCGAAAGACCGTGCGGCAGACCATTCACCGCTTAATAAATGCCGCTCGCGGGCTGGCTTGTGACACGGCACACATACCGGCGCGGGCAAGCATTAGTCTTGATTCCGGAACAGCTCTTTGCGGTATGTCCGTGACGGGCCGGTGCCCGATGCCGTGTACGGGGCGGAGCCCGGCCGGCGGTCATGCCGCCAGCGAAGATCGATGAATGATGAGGTTCACATGTCCCAGGACACTTCAAGCTCCACGGCCACCGTTCCTGCCGGCCCCGCAGGACAGGAAGCCCAGCATGGTGACGCGTTCGAAAACCTGCTCCATGAGACGCGGGCCTTTCCGCCGTCGCCGGAGTTCGCGGCCAACGCGGTTGTGACCGCTGAGGAGTACCGGGAGGCCGACGCCGACCGGCCGGCTTTCTGGGCGAAGCAGGCACGGGAGCTGCTCACCTGGAGCAGGGACTTCGACCAGGCGCTGGACTGGTCAAACCCGCCCTTCGCCAAATGGTTCGTGGGCGGGGAAGTCAACGCCGCGTACAACGCGCTGGACCGGCACGTCGAAGCGGGCCGGGGCGACAGGGTTGCCATCCACTTCGAAGGCGAACCGGGCGACACCCGCTCCTACACTTATGCCGAGCTGACCGAGGAGGTTAAGAAGGCCGCGAACGCCTTCGAGTCCCTCGGCGTGGCCAAGGGCGACCGGGTGGCCGTGTACCTGCCGATGATCCCCGAGGCCGTCATCACCCTCCTGGCGTGCGCCCGGATCGGGGCCGTGCATTCGGTGGTGTTCGGCGGGTTCTCCGCCGACGCGTTGCGGTCCCGGATCGATGACGCCGAGGCCAAGCTCGTTGTCACCGCCGACGGCACTTACCGCCGGGGCAAGCCCAGCGCGTTGAAGCCGGCGGTGGACGAGGCACTGTCCAAGGCCGGGCACACCGTGCAGAACGTGGTGGTGGTCAAGCGCAACGGCCAGGACGTGGACTGGACCGAGGGCCGGGACCACTGGTGGGCGGACACCGTGGACGCCGCCTCGAACGAGCACACCGCCGTCGGGCATGATTCCGAGCACCCGCTGTTCATCCTCTACACCTCCGGGACCACCGGCAAGCCCAAGGGCATTCTGCACACCACCGGCGGGTACCTCACCCAGACCGCCTACACGCACAAGGCCGTGTTCGACCTGCACCCGGACACGGACGTGTACTGGTGCACCGCCGACGTCGGCTGGGTCACCGGCCACTCCTACGTCACCTACGCCCCGCTCATCAACGGCGCCACCCAGGTCATGTACGAGGGCACCCCGGACTCCCCGCACCAGGGCCGCTGGTGGGAGATCGTGGAAAAGTACAAGGTCTCCATCCTCTACACCGCCCCCACCGCGATCCGCACCTTCATGAAGTGGGGCCGGGAGATCCCGGACAAGTACGACCTGAGCTCCCTGCGCGTCCTCGGTTCCGTGGGTGAACCCATCAACCCCGAGGCGTGGATGTGGTACCGGGAGGTCATCGGCGGCGGCAAGGCACCGATCGTGGACACCTGGTGGCAGACCGAAACCGGCGCCCAGATGATCGCCCCGCTGCCCGGTGTCACCGCCGCCAAGCCCGGCTCCGCGCAGGTCCCGCTGCCCGGCATCGCCGTGGACGTCGTCGATGAAATGGGCGAATCCGTGCCCAACGGGCACGGCGGATTCCTTGTGATCCGCGAACCCTGGCCCGCGATGCTCCGCGGCATCTGGGGCGACCCCGAACGGTTCAAGGACACCTACTGGTCCCGCTTCGAGACCATGTACTTCGCCGGCGACGGCGCCAAAAAAGACGAAGACGGCGACGTCTGGCTCCTCGGCCGCGTGGACGATGTCATGAACGTCTCCGGGCACCGGCTCTCCACCACGGAGATCGAGTCCGCCTTGGTCTCCCACCCCGCCGTGGCCGAAGCCGCCGTCGTGGGCGCCGCCGACGAAACCACCGGCCAGGCCGTGGTGGCGTTCGTCATCCTCCGCGGCGACGCCGTGGACACCGGCGAGGACATCGTGACCGAACTCCGCAACCACGTCGGCAAGGAAATCGGGCCCATCGCCAAGCCGAAGAACATCCTGGTGGTCCCGGAACTGCCCAAGACCCGCTCCGGCAAAATCATGCGCCGGCTCCTTCAGGACGTCGCCGAAGGCCGCGACCCCGGCGACGCCACCACCCTCTCGGACCCCACGATCATGCAGCAGATCGCGGCGAGCCTCCGCAAGTAGGACGACGGCGGCGGCGCTTCCCCGCAGCGGGGAGGCGCCGCCGCCGTATGCTGGGAGCAGACCAGTCCCCCTGCCCCGAAGGATTCGCCCAGATGCTTCCCGCTGCACGTCACCAGGCAATCGTGGACGCCGTCCAGCGCGAACGGGTGGTTCGGGTGTCGGACCTTGCCCAGCAGCTTGGCGTGTCCCTCATGACCGTGCGGCGCGATATTGAGCAGCTGGAGGAGGGTGGCAAGCTGGAGCGCATCCACGGCGGTGCCAAGCTGCCGGGCGATGCCAGCGCGTACGAGCCCGGTTTCGAACAGAAGTCCACGCAGCTGACCGCTGAGAAGCGGGCCATCGCCGTGGAGGCCGCAGGACTGGTGCAGGAAGGCATGGCGGTGGGCCTGAGCGCAGGTACCACCACCTGGGCGCTGGCCAAGGAACTCGCCGGCGGCCCCCGGATCACGGTGGTGACCAATTCCGTGCGGATCGCCGACCTGTTCCACCACGCGGCCTCCTCGGGTTCGGCGCGCTACGCGTCCACGGTGATCCTGATCGGCGGCGAGCGCACGCCCTCGGATGCCCTGGTGGGTCCCATCGCCACCGGCGCGCTGAAACAGCTGCACCTGGACATCCTTTTCCTGGGCGTCCACGGCATGGACGCCCAGGCCGGGTTCACCACGCCCAACCTTCTCGAAGCGGAGACGGACCGCGCTTTCGTGGCCGCAGCCCGCAGGACAGTGGTCCTGGCCGACCACACCAAGTGGGGCATGCTGGGCATCAGCTCCATCGCCGCACTCGACGACGTGGATGAGGTCATCAGCGATGCGGGCCTGGGTGCCGATGCCCGCCGCATCCTGGGTGAGACCACCAAGCTTCGGGTCGTCGTTCCCGCCTAGCGGCTGGTCCTTGACCCGAGCGCTCCGCCCGGCCGTCAGGCCGAGCCACGCCACATGATGGTGGTGTCCAGGAGACCAGGGGTGCCCGGAAGCCCGTTAAGCTGCCGCAAGTACGAGTTCTGCAGCCGTACTCCCCAGGAGATCCGCGGGTTGGCGGACCGTGGAGAGCTGCGGCCTGCACCGCAGGGCCCAGCTGCTGTCATCGAACCCGACAATGCCGACGTCTTCCGGCACCCGCCTGCCGGCTTCCTGCAGGGCCGTCATGGCGCCCGCGGCCACGGCGTCCGAGGCGGCAAAAACGCCATCAATGGCAGGCTCCCGGCGGAGCAGTTCCTGCATACCCTCCAACCCGGCGGCATAGGTGTACAGCGGGTACTCAACAACCAGTGCGGGGTCGAACTTCCCGCCCATCGCCGCCCGGAACCCCGCAAGCCGGTCCTGGCCGGAATCGCGGTCCAGTGCACTGGCGATCATGCCCACCCGCTGCCGCCCCGTGCCCAGCAGCCTGCCGGTGATGTTGCGTGCGGCTTCCTCGTTGTTGATGGCAGCGTACGGCAGGTCAGGTGTCCCGTCCGGATGGCCCACGAAGGCCGCCGGCAGCCCAATCTCGGCAACCGCGGCAGCGATAGGGTCAGAGGCGCGGGCAGAAATGATGACCGCCCCGTCAACAAGTCCGCCGCGGAGGTAATCCGCCACACGGCGGCTGTCCCGGTCGGAATCGATGATGAGGGAAACCAACTGATAGTCCGCCTTGGAAAGAACCTCATTGGCCCCCAGCAGGATCGACCCGATATTCGGGTCCTCAAAAGGCAGGGAGTGCGGCTCGTGGATGATCAGGCCAATGGCCCGGGACTCCTGCTTAACCAGGTTCCGGGCGGCGCTGTTGCGGACGTAACCCACTTGCGCGATCGCTTCCTCCACCGCCTGCCGGGCCTCTTCGGAGACGTACTTTTCGCCGTTGACCACCCGCGAGACAGTCCCCCTTGAAAGCCCCGCGGCGCGCGCCACATCGTTGATGGTGGCACGGCGGGCACGGGTGCGGGTCAAGGACATATTTGTACTGTAGCGGAGCGGAGGCACCCGTGTTCCGCAACTCAGCCATTGACACCGGCCACCCTCCGGGATAGCCTGTGAACGTTCCCAGATTGCGCAGCTCACAGTTATGCGCGGTCTTCTGGGAACGTTCACAGAGATACAGACAACAGCGTCCAGGACCCTGAGGCACATCCTCGGCTTGCACGCTGCTGCGAGTCGAAGGAGCAGGGTTGGGTCCCAGCAGAACGCCGGTCACGGAACTGTCCGGCAACGGAAAATTTGTCTACGGCTGCGATTACAACCCGGAGCAGTGGGACAGGACCGTGTGGGAGGAAGACGTCCGGCTGATGAAGCAGGCCGGCGTGAACCTGGTGGCCGTCAATATCTTCGGCTGGGCAGAACTTGAAAGCTCCCCCGGAACATACTCGTTTGAGCGTCTGGACGAGATCCTGGGCCTGCTCCACGCCAGCGGCATCGGTGTCAACCTTGGCACCGGCACGTCCTCCACCCCCGCCTGGCTGACCACCCTCCACCCGGAAATCCTTCCCGAGTCAGCCTCGGGAGTCCGCGCATGGCCCGGCGGACGCCAGGCGTGGTGCCCCAGTTCACCGCGGTACAGGGAACACGCCCTCCGGCTGGTGGGCGAAGTGGTCCGCCGCTACGGAGACCACCCTGCAGTCCGGCTGTGGCACGTCTCCAATGAGCTGGGGTGCCATAACGCACTTTGCTACTGCGATGTCTCCGCCGCCGCCTTCCGCAGCTGGCTCACAGCCCGGTACGGCACCCTGGATGCGCTCAACAGCGCCTGGGGCACCACCTTCTGGTCCCAGCGGTACTCGGCCTGGGAGCAGGTCCTGCCGCCGCGGACCACCGTCTCCACCAACAACCCGACCCAGATGCTCGATTTCCACCGCTTCAGCTCCGACGAACTCCTTGGCTACTACCAGGCCGAGGCTGACCTCCTCAGGCAGCACAGCAGTATTCCGGTCACCACCAACTTCATGGTCACCGCGCACATCCGCAGCCAGGACTACTGGTCCTGGGCGCCGCATATGGACGTCATCGCGAATGACCACTACCTGGACCACCGGCTTGACGATCCCACGGCCGAGCTGGCCTTTGCTGCCGACGCTACCCGCGGCCTTAGCCAGGGACAGCCGTGGCTGCTGATGGAACACTCCACCTCGGCCGTGAACTGGCAGCCCCGCAACATCGCCAAGGAACCCGGGGAAATGCTCCGCAATTCGCTGGCGCATGTCGCCCGGGGAGCCGACGGGCTCTGCTTTTTCCAGTGGCGGGCTTCAGTGCAGGGCAGTGAAAAATTCCACTCCGCGATGCTTCCCCATGCAGGGACAGACTCCCGCATCTGGCGTGAGGTGGTGGAACTGGGCGGCATCCTCGAAACACTGGCTGAGGTGGCCGGGACCACCGTGAAGGCGGAGGCCGCCCTAGTGTTCAGCTGGGAGGCATGGTGGGCCTGATGACCAGGAATCCCACCCGTCCTCGGACGTGAAGTACCTCGACCAGGTCCACGGCATGCACAAGGCACTGCGGGAAGCCGGCATCACGGTGGACGTGGTGGCCCCCGGCGCCGACCTCTCGGGCTACAAGCTCGCCGTCGTGCCCGGCCTCTACCTCGTCCGCGACACCGAGTCCGCCGCACTGGCCGACTACGTGCGGAACGGCGGAACCGCCGTCGTCACCTGTTTCAGCGGCATTGTCGATGAAAACGAAAAGGTGCTCACCGGCGGCTACCCCGGAGCATTCCGGAACCTGCTCGGCATCCGCGCCGAGGAGTTCTACCCGCTGCCCCCCGGGCAGACCAGGGCCTGGACAACGGCACCACGGCCTCCCTCTGGACCGAAGCCATGCGCCTTGAAGGCGCCGAAGCAAAGCTGTCCTTCGCCGAGGGACACCTGGCCGGCTCCCCTGCCGTCACCCGCAACCGCCATGGCGCCGGCCACGCCTGGTACATCGGAACGGTACTCACCGCCACCGCACTGCGCGAGATGGTCAGCGAGGCGGCGGCAGATGCAGGACTGGAGGCCCTGGCCTGTCCCGAAGGCCTTGAGGTTGTGGTCCGGTCCGGAACGGACAACAGCTACCTGTTCCTGATCAATCACTCGACAGACGAGCACAAACATCCGGCGCGCGGCTACGAACTCCTTGTGGGCGAAGAAGTCTCGTCCGCCGTCGTCGTTCCCGCGGGCGCTGTGCGCGTTGTCCGCACCTCCAACCCAACACCCCCAACCGGCCCAAGCACCGGCCAAAAGGATAAATGAAAGTGACCAGTACAAACACTGCTCCGGCAACGGCCCAGGGGGCGCCGAAGACCCGGAAACCCAGGACCGCATCACCGCACCGCCGGGCCATCCTCCTGTTCGTGGCGCCGTTCGGCGTCCTGTTCCTTGCCTTCTATGCCGTTCCCATCATCTTCGCCGTGGTGCAGTCGCTGCTCACGGTGGAGCGCAAAGGGACCTTCGGCCCTCCGCAGCAGGTATTCGGCGGGTTCGTCCAGTACCAGCAGGTGTTCCAGAACAGCGAATTCTGGCAGGCGGTAGGACGCGTGCTCCTCTTCGGCGTGGTCCAGGTGCCCATCATGCTCGGGCTCGCCCTGATCTTCGCCCTGCTGCTTGACTCACCCCTGCTGAAGGGAAAGAAGTTCTTCCGGCTCGCCTTCTTCGCGCCCTACGCCGTCCCCGGTGTCATCGCCGCCATCATGTGGGGCTTCCTGTACTCCCCCTCGCTCTCCCCCTTCGAAGCCATTACCTCCGGAGTGAACTTCCTGTCAGCCGAACTGGTGCTCTGGGCCGTGGCGAACATCGTCACCTGGGTCTATGTCGGCTACAACATGCTGATCATCTATTCGTCCCTGCTGGCGATCCCCACGGAGATCTATGAGGCGGCACGCCTGGACGGTGCCAGCAACCTGCAGATCGCCTGGCGGATCAAGATCCCGCTGGTGGTCCCCGCCATTATCCTCACCGGCGTGTTCTCGATCATCGGCACACTGCAACTGCTGGCCGAGCCCCAGACGCTGCGCAGCTTCAGCTCGGCGATCAGCAGCACGTTCACCCCGAACCTCGCGGTGTACACCACCGCATCGGTACCGAACTACAACCTCGCAGCAGCGTTCTCCGTGGTGCTGGCGCTGGCGACGTTCGTTCTTTCCTTCGTCTTCCTGAAGGCGACCCAGCGGAAGGTTTCCCAGTGACTGCAACAACGGCGATCACAACTGCCGGCGGGTCCGCGCCGGCTACAAGTACCGGCCGCGGACCACGGCAAAGCATCATGTCCCGCAGCGCCGCGATGCTCATCATGGGCGTCTTCACCCTGTACTTCCTGATTCCCATCTGGTGGCTGCTGGTGTCCTCCACCAAGACCGGCGGGCAGATCACCGGCACGGCACCGCTGTGGTTCACCATGGACTCCATCCCCACGTTCTTCGCGAACCTGGGGAGCCTCTTCACCTACGGTGACGGCGTCTTCGGCCGCTGGCTTGCCAACAGCGCACTCTACGCAGGGCTGGGCGCGCTCGTCGGCACCGTCATCGCCGCCATGTGCGGGTACGCCCTGGCAAAGTACGAGTTCCGCGGCCGGGAGGCGATCTTCAACATCGTCCTCAGCGGGGTGCTTGTTCCCGCAACGGCCCTGGCACTGCCGCTGTTCCTGATCTTCAGCGAAGTGAAACTCACCAATACCCTGTGGGCGGTCTTCCTGCCCAGCCTGGTCAGCCCCTTCGGCGTCTACCTTGCCCGCATCTATGCCGCGGCGAGTGTTCCCGCGGAACTGCTGGAGGCGGCCCGCCTCGATGGTTCATCGGAAGTCCGGACCTTTTTCACCGTATCCACCCGCCTGATGGCTCCGGCGCTCGTGACCATCTTCCTTTTCCAGTTCGTCGCAATCTGGAATAACTTCTTCCTGCCCCTGATCATGCTCCGCGACCAGACACTGTTCCCGGTCACGCTTGGACTGTACGCGTGGAACAGCCAGATCAGCCAGATACCCGAGCTCCGCGTCCTGGTGATCGTCGGCGCACTCGTTTCGATCCTCCCCCTGATCGCCACGTTCCTTGGGCTTCAACGCTTCTGGAGCAGCGGGCTGGGCGCCGGAAGCGTCAAATAGCCACTCCCCCCCATCCACATCGTCCCGCGGCGCCCGCCGCGGTACACCACCCCATTGATAGGAAAAGAAATGCGCGCGCATTACGGAAAAGCCACTGCAGCCTTTGCCATTGTTTCAGCGCTGGCCCTCGCCGGCTGCTCCGGCGGCGGGGGCACGACGGACGCCGAGGCCACCGGATCCTGCGAACCGGCTTCCGGTCCCGTTGAACTGACCTTCACCACCTGGGTTCCCGGCATGGAGAAGGTAGTCGACCTGTGGAACAAGGAAAACGAAAACATCCAGGTCAAGGTGCAGACAGGCCCCAACGGCAACTCCGGCACCTACCAGAACTTCTTCAACCAGCTGCAGGCAGGCAACGCACCTGACCTCGGCCAGATTGAATACGATGCCCTGCCCAACTTCCGCGTTCAGGACGGCCTGGAAAACATCGCCGCCTGCGAGGGAGTGGCCGATGCCAAGGACAAGTTCGTTGACTGGACCTGGGCCAGGTCACCTTCGGTGAGGAAGACTCCGTCTACGCAATCCCGCAGGACAGCGGTCCCATGGCGATGTTCTACCGGGCAGACCTGTTCAAGGAGGCCGGCATCGAGGTGCCCACAACCTGGACGAGTACGCCGCCGCCGCTGAGCAGATCAAAGCCCGCGGCTCCTACATCACCAACTTTCCCCGCAGCGACGTCAACTGGTTCGCCGGTAACGTCTGGCAGGCCGGCGGGCAGTGGTTCTCATCCGACAACGACCAGTGGGACGTCAACCTGACCGGCCAGGAGTCCGAGAAGGTGGCCAACTACTGGCAGGACCTGCTGGACAAGGGCCAGGTGTCAACACTTCCCTCGTTCTCGGATGAGTGGAACGCCTCCTTCAACGAGGGCCAGCAGTGGACCTGGGTTTCCGCCGTCTGGGGCGCGTCAACCCTGGCCAGCGGCGCCCCGGATACCGCCGGCAAGTGGGCCGTTGCCCCCATGCCCCAGTGGGAAGACGGCGGCAAGGCCGCAGGCAACTGGGGCGGCTCCTCCACTGCTGTCCTTAAGGGCTCCGAACACCCCTACGAGGCAGCGAAGTTTGCCTTGTGGCTGAACACCGATCCTGAAGCCCTGGCCCTGGCCAACGAATTGGGCGGCCTTTACCCGGCGGCCAAGTCGGCTACGGAACTTGACGCCTTCACCAGCGGCGTTGACTACTTCGGCGGCCAGAAGATCTATGACGTGTTTGCCGAGGCGTCCTCCAATGTGGATCCCAACTTCACTTGGGGCCCGACCATGACCCAGACCTACACGGATGTCTCTGACGGATTCGGCAAGGCGTCCGGCGGCGAGGGCACGCTCCTGGATGCCCTCAAGAACGGCGAGAAGAAGACCATCGAATCCCTGAAGTCTCAGGCAATCCCGGTCAAGGAATAATTTCCCGCCTGTAACCGGCCGGCACCAACAAAGACAATCCACCACTTCCGCTGCCTGCGGAGGTGGTGGATTGCTTTAACGAGGGCTGCGCCGCTCAGGGGCAGCCGCAGGACTGCCGCACCAGAAGCTTCGTGGGAAAGATCCGGTGCCGGGGCTTTTCGCCGCGCCTGGCGCCCACGAGCGCCGCAACGGCCGCCTCCGCCATGGCGGCAACAGGCTGTTCCACCGTAGTCAGCGGCGGCCACGAGTATTCCGATTCAATGGAACCGTCAAAGGACACCACGGCAATGTCACCGGGGACAGCCACTCCTGCCTCATGGATTGCCCGCAAAAGACCCACCGCCTGCGTATCGGAGGTGGCAAAGATTGCCGTCGGCCGGTTCACGGACGCCAGCAGGCGCTGCCCGGCAAGGTAGCCTCCGGGCCAGGTGAATCCGTTGTAGGCAATGGGCCCTTCCTGCAGTCCAGCCTCCTGCAACGCCTGGCGCCAGCCCACCTCACGGCCGTCGAGGCTGCCGGACACGTTGGTACCCATTGCCAGGCCGATGTTGGTATGGCCATGGCCGATGAGGTGTTCCACCGCAATCCGGGCGCCCGCTGCAAGATCCACACCGATGCTGTTGAAGCCCGGCGCATCATGTTCCTGGTTCAGGAGTACGGCCGGAATCTCAGCCGTCTCGAGTGCTTCAAGATCCGGGTCGAAGAGGACACTGGCCAGCAGCACGCCATCCACCTGCCTGGCGGCCAGGTTACGGATGTTCCTCCGTTCCTTGGCCAGGTTCCCGTCCGAGTTGCTAAGAACAGGGCATAGCCCAAGGCTGCGGCGGCGTCCTCCACGGCATGGGCAAAGAGCGAGAAGAACGGGTTGGTGTTGTCCGGGATGATCAGGCCAAGCGTCTCGCTGGACCCCAGCTTGAGCGCGCGCGCCGCCGCGTTGGGCCGGTAGCCAAGGACCCGGATGGCGTCCTGCACCTTGGCTTCCGTTGCGGGGGCCACTTTTTTGGGTCCGCCGTTGACGACGTAACTGACGACGGCGGTGCTGACGCCGGCGTACCGCGCCACGTCCTTGCGCGTCACGGGGCCGCCGCGCGGTGCCTGTACTGCCGGGGAAGTCATGCTGTCCATGCTAACTACAGGTACCCGGCGCATCGCCGAAGTCACGGATGGGGAGCCGTTCGCCGTTCCGCAGGGCCGACTGGTGGGCCACGATGCCGGGCATGGTGAAGCGGGCTGCCACCCAGGCATTGACGGGCGGCAGGGTTCCCTTGTTGACGGCCGTGACGAAGTCGTCGACCAGGAAATGGTGGCTGCCCTCGTGTCCGTTGGGGGCGCCGCGGAATCAGCCGGCAGGCGGCTGCTGTCGTGGACCGGAGCCAGGCCGAGACGAACGCGTCCCGCAGCAATGGAGCCACGTTCGCCAACGAGGGGTCATCGAGGGGAATGCTGGGCCGGGTCTGCATCTGGTCCGAAATGTCGTGGACGTCCTGCTTGTCCTGCCAGACGGTTACCCTGGCCAGCTGTTCCAGGCTTGCTTCGGTGCCGAAGAAGCGGAAGCGGGATTCGCGGATGTGCGAGGGGTACCCGACGCGCCGCATTTCGTTGGTGCGCATGACCCCGCCGTCGCTCATTTCGAACAGGGCGGTGGCGTTGGAGAAGTCGTTTCCGAACATGCTGACGCCCTTGTCAAAGACGCCGTCGTTCCTGTCGTCCTGAACCCCCACGCAGCTCACGCTGACGGCGTGGGCTGCAATGGCTCCCAGCACTCCGCCCACCGCATGGGTGGGGTAGAGCATGGGCGGGTAGCTGGCAGTTTCCTTCCAGCGTTCGCCGCCGCTGTACCGGTAGGCGTCGTAGAAGCCCAGGTCCATGTCGTGGACATAGTCACCCTCGGTGTAGAAGATCCGGCCGAACCTGCCGGCGGCGTGCTGGCTGCGGGCGTAGACGGTTGCGGGGTTGTAGTAGCTGGTCTCCCCCATCATGTAGACGTTTCCCGTCTCGCGGACGGCATCGATGATGCGGCTGATCTCCTCTTCGGTCACGGCCATGGGCACTGCGGAGTAGACATGCTTGCCGGCCCGGAGTGCCCGTTCCACCAGCGGCCCATGGGTCCAGCGCTGGGTGAAGATGCCCACCGCATCGACGTCGGAAGCCAGCAGCTCATCGAAGTCCCGCAGGACACCGGCCAGGCCCAGCTGGTCCGCTGCCCCGGCCGCCCGCTCGGGCAGCTGGTCCACCACGTACACGCTGCTGACTCCGGGGTGCAGGTTGAACAGGTGCGCGAACTGCCCGCCGAACTGGCCGGCTCCCACGATGCCTATCGAGAACGTCATTGTCAGCCTTTCGCCATGCGCCTGGATCCGGGCGGGAGGTCCGCGCCACGGACGGGCACGGCTCCGTAAGCGTTTCCCGCCCCTCATGGCAGTGTTTCACCCCCATCTACTCGAGTCAATATCGAACCGGTGGATGAAAGCTAGAAGCTGGCGAGAGAAAAACACCTCTTGCGGACCTCGTATCTACTCGTGTAGATTTGCTCCCAGGTTGTTACACACATCACATCTCAGGAAGGGGCGACGATGACCACCCTTACCAGGAACCCCGGTTCACGGGAGCACGGCCTGACACGCACGCTCCGCCGCAGGACCGGGCACAGCGACGTGAAGATCGCCCTGTTCTTCATCGCACCGGCATTGATCGGGTTTGTTTTCTTCTACCTGGTCCCCACCATCCGCGGGATCTACCTCAGCTTCACCGAATACAACATCCTGGGCGATCCGGAATGGATCGGCATGGAGAACTACCAGGCCATTGCCAAGGACCCGCTGTTCTGGAACTCGCTCGCCGTCACCGGCCAGTACGTCCTGCTGAACATCGCCCTGCAGACGGCGCTGGCCCTCGGCCTGGCACTGCTGATGCACAACGTGGCCAAGTCCACGCTGATCCGCGGCGCGCTGCTGCTGCCGTACCTGATGTCCAACGTCATCGCGGCCCTGCTCTGGTTCTGGATGCTCGACTACCAGATCGGCGTGGTGAACCAGTTCATCGAATGGACCGGCATGTCCCGCATCGCATTCTTCGGCAGCGAGGAGTGGGCCATCCCCACCCAGGCCCTGATCAACACCTGGCGCCACATGGGGTACACCGCGCTGCTGATCTTCGCCGGCCTCCAGGCCATCCCCGGGCACGTCTACGAGGTGGCCAAACTGGACGGCGCGTCAGCATGGCAGACGTTCCGCAAGATCACCATCCCGCTGCTGCGCCCGGTGCTGGTCCTGGTGCTGGTGGTGACCGTGATCGGTTCCTTCCAGGTCTTCGACACGGTGGCCGTGACCACCCAAGGCGGGCCGGTCAACGCCACCCGCGTCATCCAGTACTACATCTACCAGCGCGCCTTCACGGAATCCGACTTCGGCTACGGATCCGCCATCGCCGTCATTCTTTTCCTCATCCTCGCCCTCGTGGCCTTCATCCAGATGAAGTTCCTCAAGGGCAACGAGTCGGACCTGGACTAAGGAGTCCCGCATGACCACCACCGCAAGCCGCGCCCCGCTGGCCAAGCCGGCCCGCCGCCGTCGTCCGTTCAATCCCCGCCGCGCCGGCGCCTGGGCACTCCTGATCCTTGCCATCGCCGTCTCGGTACTCCCCTTCCTCTGGGTCCTGCGCACCGCACTGTCCACCAACAGTGCCCTGGCTTCGGCCTCTGCCAGCCTGCTGCCGGCGGACTTCACGTTCGGCGCCTTCCTGCGGGTCTTCGGGCTGCAGACACCGGCCGAGGCCGTGGCAGAGGGCGGCTCCGGCGCCGCCATTGATTTCTGGCTTTACCTCCGCAACTCGCTCATCTTCTCTTCGATCACCACAGCCGGTGCCGTCTTCTTCAGCGCGATGGCCGCCTACGCCTTCGCCCGGCTCCGCTGGAAAGGCCGGAACGCCGTCTTCAGCCTGTTCCTGGGCACCATGCTGGTCCCGCCGATCTTCACGGCGCTGCCCAACTTCCTGCTCATCAAGAACCTGGACCTGCTCAACACCATGCTCGGAATGGTCCTGCCCTACGTGTTCATGACTCCCTTTGCCATCTTCTTCCTGCGCCAGTTCTTCCTGAACATGTCCCGCGAGGTGGAAGAGGCGGCAATGCTCGACGGCGCCAAGCACCTTCGCATCTTCTTCCAGATCGTGCTGCCGAACGCCGCAGCCCCCATCGCCACCCTTGCCCTGCTCACGTTCATCGGACAGTGGAACGAATACTTCTGGCCGCTGCTGGTGGGCTCCCAGGACGACGTCCGCGTCCTCCAGGTGGGACTGGGCGTCTTCAAATCGCAATCCCCGCAGGGCGCCCCCGACTGGTCCGGCCTGATGGCCGCCACCCTCATCTCGGCGCTGCCCGTCCTGATCCTCTTCGCCGCCTTCGGCAAAAAGATCGTCAACTCCATCGGCTTCTCCGGCATCAAGTAATCCCCGCACCCATCCCCCGATTTGAGGGCACGCCATGGCGGCCTGCCCGCAAAGCACCCCCGAAAGGACCTGTCATGAAAAAGAATGCACTCGGCACCCTCGCTGCTGCCGCTGCCGCAGTCCTGGCCCTCTCCGCCTGCGGAAACGGCGGCTCCGCCGAATCCGCCAAGGGCGAGATCAGCTACTGGCTGTGGGACGCCAACCAGCTTCCGGCCTACCAGCAGTGCGCGGACGACTTCACCAAGGCCAACCCGGACATTACGGTCAAGATCACCCAGCGCGGCTGGGACGACTACTGGTCCACCCTCACCAACGGCTTCGTGGGCGGCACCGCACCGGACGTCTTCACCAACCACCTGGGCCGCTACGGTGAACTGGCCGAGAACAAGCAGCTGCTGGCCATCGACGACGCCGTGGAGAAGGACGGTGTGGACCTCAGCGCCTACAACGAGGGCCTCGCCGAGCTGTGGGTGGGCCAGGACGGGAAGCGTTACGGCCTGCCCAAGGACTGGGACACCATCGGACTCTTCTACAACAAGGCCATGCTCGCTGCCGCCGGCATCACCGAGGAGCAGATGAAGGAGCTCACCTGGAACCCCGAGGACGGCGGAACCTACGAAAAGGTGATCGCGCACCTGACCGTGGACAAGAACGGCAAGCGCGGTGACGAGCCCGGCTTCGACAAGAACAACGTTGACGTCTACGGCCTTGGCCTCAACGGCGGCGGTGACTCCTCCGGCCAGACCGAGTGGAGCTACCTCACCAACACCACCGGCTGGTCCCACACGGACAAGAACCCATGGGGCACCAAGTACAACTACGACGATCCCAAGTTCCAGGAGAGCATGGACTGGTTCGCCGGACTCGCGGACAAGGGCTACATGCCCAAGCTCGAAACCACCGTCGGCGCCAGCATGGCCGACACCTTCGCTGCCGGCAAGTCCGCCATCAACGCGCACGGTTCCTGGATGATCGGGCAGTACACCGGTTACAAGGGCATCGAGGTGGGCATCGCGCCCACTCCCGTGGGCCCCGAAGGCGACCGCGCCTCCATGTTCAACGGCCTCGCAGACTCCATCTGGGCCGGCACCAAGAAGAAGGACGCCTCCATCAAGTGGGTTGAGTACCTCGCCTCCGCCGAGTGCCAGGACGTGGTAGCTTCCCAGGCCGTAGTGTTCCCGGCCCTGAAGGCCTCCTCCGACAAGGCCGCCGAAGCCTTCGCTGCAAAGGGCGTCGACGTGTCCGCGTTCACCGAGCACGTCAAGAACAAGACCACGTTCCTGTACCCCATCACGGACAACACGGCCAAGGTCAAGGGCATCATGGAACCCGCCATGGACGCCGTGGTCTCCGGCAAGGCGCCGGCCAGCTCCCTGACCGCCGCGAATGAGCAGGTCAACGCCCTGTTCAAGTAACACTCCCCAGCCGTGGCTGCGTATGTGGTCGCAGCCACCCGGCCGGGTGCCGCCGTTCCTTCCTCGCGACGGCGGCGCCCGGCCCCCTTCTCCAGACTTTTACCAGGCGTCCCCCTGGACGCCGCAGCACAGCAACGAAAGAGATTTCCCTTATGGATCCCCTGCACCTCCGTTCCGCCGGCACCAGCCTGGTGATCAGCTTCGACAGCGGGGAGGCTGAGGTCATCCACTGGGGCGCGGACCTGGGCGCCACGCTTCCGGACCTGGCCATCCTCACCGCACCCGTCCCGCACTCGGCCATCGACGCCCGCGTCCCCGCCGGCCTGCTGCCCAGGCCTCCTCATCCTGGCGCGGCCGGCCGGGGCTGCGCGGCCACCGGATCACCGACGGCGCCGCCGGACTCGACTTCTCCTCCCGCCTCCGCACCACGTCCGTGACGGCTGACGGCACCAGCGCCACGATCATCCAGGCCGACGCCGACACGGGCATCAGCGTCGAATCCTCGCTGACGCTTCACGACGGCGGCCTGCTGGAACTGCGCCACACCGTCACCAATGACGGCACTGCCCCCTTCCAGGTGGACGAACTGGCAACCGTCCTGCCCGTGGCGCCGGACGCCGTCGAACTCCTGGACCTGACCGGCCGCTGGTGCCGGGAACGGCACCCGCAGCGCCGGCCCATCCAGCAGGGCACCTGGGTACGCACCGGCCGGCACGGCCGGACCGGACACGATTCCTCCCTCCTGTTTGCCGCCGGAACGGCCGGCTTCGGCAACCGTCACGGAAAAGTGTGGGCCACGCACCTGGCCTGGAGCGGCAACCACGAACAGTTCGCCGACACCCTCGGCGACGGCCGCACCATGATCGGCGGCTCCGAGCTCCTGGGCCCGGCAGAGGTCATCCTCGCGCCTGGCGGCAGCTACACCACCCCCGCCCTGTTCGCGGCCTACTCGGACCGCGGCCTGGACGGCATCACCGAGGCGTTCTACAGCTGGTTCCGGTCCCGGCCGCACCACGTGCTCCCTGCCGCCGCCACCGGCCTGCCCGCCGGCAAGGCGCGCCCCGTGGTGCTGAACACCTGGGAGGCTGTGTACTTCGACCACAACCTGGACACCCTGATCGAGCTGGCTGATTCCGCGGCTGACCTGGGCGTGGAGCGCTTCGTGCTCGACGACGGCTGGTTCCGCGGCCGCCGCAACGACAACGCCGGCCTGGGCGACTGGTACGTGGACGAGACCCTGTGGCCCAACGGTTTGACCCCGCTCATCGAGGCCGTGACGTCCCGCGGGATGGAGTTTGGCCTGTGGGTGGAACCGGAGATGGTGAACCTGGATTCGGACATCGCCCGGGCCCATCCCGACTGGATCGTGGGCCCGTCCGCCGTGGCGCACAAGGACGGCGGCCGGCTGCCCCTGGAGTGGCGCAACCAGCACGTCATCGACCTGGTAAACCCTGAGGCCTGGCAGTACATCTACGACCGCATCGACGCGCTCCTGGCCGGCAACAACATCAGCTACCTGAAGTGGGACCAGAACCGCGACCTGCTGGAGCACGGCCACGGGGGCCGGTCCTCGGTGCATGAGCAGACCCTGGCCGCCTACCGGCTGTTCGACGAGCTCCGCAAGGCGCATCCCGGCGTCGAAATTGAATCCTGCTCCTCCGGTGGGGCGCGCGTGGACCTGGGCATCCTGGAACGGACGGACCGGATCTGGGGGTCGGACTGCAACGACGCCCTGGAGCGGCAGACCATCCAGCGCTGGACTGGCGCCGTGGTCCCGCCGGAACTGGTGGGCAGCCACATCGGGCCCACCACATCCCACACCACCGCCCGCACCCATGACCTGTCCTTCCGCGCCATCACCGCGCTGTTCGGCCACTTCGGTATGGAGTGGGACGTCCGCGGCGTGCAGGGCAAGGACCGCGAGGAACTCCGGCGCCTGGTGGCGCTGTACAAGGAGCACCGGGACCTGATCCACAGCGGCCGCCGGGTACACGCGGACGTGGCCGACGACTCGCTGCTGCTGCACGGCGTGGTGGCCGGCGCCGCTGCCGCAGCCGGGACGACGGCGGCGCTGTTCGCCCTGGTGAGCACCCGCACGTCGGCAGCCGAGGAACCGGGGCGGATTGGCATTCCCGGCCTGGAACCGGAGCGGAACTACCGGGTGGAGGCCGTCTTCCCCACCGCTGGCGACGCCGACTACAGCCACACGTTCACGCAAACCCAGCCGCCGGCCTGGCTCGCCGGGGGCGCGACCGCCGGCGGCAAGTTCCTGGCCGAGGTGGGACTCCCGATGCCCATCCTCAACCCGGAACACGCGCTGCTGCTGAAGTTCACGGCGCTCTAGCCTCCGCGGCTGCCCCGCCGGTCCGGTGCCCTCCAGCACTGGCCGGAGGGGCAGCCTTCGTCCAATCCAAGGAAAGTCCATGCGCATTCTGGTCACCGGGGGCACCGGTTACATCGGTTCCCACACTGTTCTGTCCCTGCAGGAAGCCGGCCATGACGTGGTGGTCATCGACAACCTGGCCAACTCCAGCGAAGAGTCCCTGCGCCGGGTGGCCGAACTCAGCGGCAAGGCCACCGAGTTCCACCACGTGGACCTGGTGGACGAAGCCGCCGTCGAACGCGTCTTCGCCGCCAGCGCCATCGACGCCGTCATCCACTTCGCCGGCCTCAAAGCCGTCGGCGAATCAGTCCAGGAACCGCTGAAGTACTACTACAACAACCTGGTCGGCACCCTGAACCTGATCCGCGTCATGGACCGGCACGACGTCCGCTCCATCGTCTTCAGCTCCTCCGCCACCGTCTACGGCGAACACAACCCCATCCCCTACGTCGAAAAAATGGAAATCGGCGCCAACAACCCCTACGGCCGCACCAAAGAACAAATCGAAGACATCCTCTCCGACCTCGGCGCCGCAGACCCCCGCTGGCACATAGCACTGCTGCGCTACTTCAACCCCGTCGGCGCCCACCCCTCCGGCCGGATCGGCGAAGACCCCCAGGGCATCCCCAACAACCTCGTCCCGTTCATCGCCCAGGTCGCCGTCGGCCGGCGCGAAAAACTTCTGGTCTTCGGCGGCGACTACGACACCCCGGACGGGACCTGCCTGCGCGACTACATCCACGTCGTCGACCTCGCCCAAGGCCACGTCGCAGCCCTGGACCACGTCACAGCCCGCGCCGGCGTCTTCCGCTGGAACCTCGGCTCCGGCAAAGGCTCCTCCGTCCTGGAAGTCCTGCACTCCTTCGAAAAAGCAGTCGGCAAACCCATCCCCTACGAAATCACCGCCCGCCGCGCCGGAGACCTGTCCGCCTTCTGGGCAGACGCCACCTCCGCCCTCGCCGACCTCAGCTGGTCCACCACCAAAACCATCGACGAAATGTGCGAAGACCACTGGCGCTGGCAAAAAAAACAACCCCAACGGCTACAACAACTGATCGCCAGCGGGTGGTTGAGCCCGTCGAAGCCCTGCCCTCCTGCGTAAGAATGCACGCCCTGTACTTGGCGGGCGATCAGATTGGCACCCATGACTGAAGCTTCCTCCGCCGATATCGGCCGCGGCACCATCCTGGTAATCAACGGCCCCAACCTCAACCTGCTGGGCACGCGGGAGCCGGAAAAGTCCGGCACCTCCACCCTTGCCGACGTGGAGGACCTGGCTGCGTCGGCCGCAAAGGCCCACGGCTTCGTGGTGGAGTGCGTGCAGTCAAACCATGAGGGCGTCCTGCTGGACACCGTCCACGCCGCCCGCGGAAACGCCGCCGGCATCGTCATCAACGCCGGCGCCTTCACGCACACGTCCGTGGCGCTTCGCGACGCCCTCGCCGCCGTGCAGCTTCCGGCCGTCGAGGTGCACATCACCAACGTGCACCAGCGCGAGGAATTCCGGCACCACTCCTACCTGTCCCCCGTGTGCTCCGCCGTGATTGTCGGAGCAGGTGTCACCGGGTACCGGCTGGCCATCGACTACCTGGCCGAGGTCCTCTAGCCGGTCGGCTCCGGCGGGCCGTCATTTCTGGATGCACTGCCCCGACGAAACGGGTGCAGTCAGCGCGGGGGCCTGCGCAGCCACCGGGTTGAGGTCGTCCATGGTGATGGCGAACCCCATGTCCGTGTCCGACGTTGCCTTGGCGAAGATGACGCCGGCCACCGCACCCCCGGTAGTGAGCAGCGGTCCACCGGAGTTGCCCGGCTGCACGTCGCCGGCCAGCCGGTAGATCTCCTCAGGCGTGGCGTTGCCGCCGTAGATGTCAGGGACCAGCACGGTGGTGATGTCCTGCACGGTGGCCGGTTTGGACTGGAACGGTCCACCGTGGGGGTAGCCAGCGAACGCGGCCGGGCTACCGCCGGGAAGGTCGGCGCTCAGGGGCAGCGGCTGCGCCGGCAGGTCCTCCACGGCCAGCACGGCGATGTCATGCTTGGTGTCAAAGTAGACAACCCGCCCCGGCATGGCGCCGCCGTCGGGCATTTCCACCACCGGCTGCGACACGCCCGCCACCACGTGCGCGTTGGTGACCACCCGGTCCTCGGAGACCACAAAGCCCGAGCCGGTCTGGTTCTGGCCGCATTCGTAGGCGGTCCCGGCGATCCGAAGGACGGATTCTGCCGCCCGGTTGAGGGCAGGCGTGTCAGTGCTCGCGTTGGGCACCGGGACGGCGGGCCCCTGTTCCAGCCCCTCGATGAGGGTGGGAATCCCGTTGCCGATCACCGCGGAGCGCAGCTCCGCCATGGCGGCCTTGACCGGCGTGGGGGTCAGCCCGTCGATGAAGCGGATGACCTTGGACTCGGCCAGCTGCTGGGACACCAGCGGGACACCCAGCGAACTGATGCTGAACGCCAACATGGACATGACCAGCGCTGACACCACGACATTCACGGCGCCGCCAACCACCCGGTCCACGGCGCGCAGCGGCCGGATCCGCATGGCACCCCGGATCTGCCGCCCCACCATGGTTCCCAAGCCGTGTCCCAGGACCACAAGGACGACGGCGGCCGCCACGATGGCTGTGAGCCGCCAGCCGGAGTCCTCAACAAAGCCGCTGACGAGGGGTACGGCGAAGAATGCGGCGACGGCGCCGGCGGCGAAACCGGCGATGCCGCCTGCCGTGACCAGGAAGCCGTTACGCAGGCCGTAGACCAGGTAGGACAGCAGCGCCAGGATCAGGATCAGGTCCAGGACAGTCAAGCCGACCACGAAGGGCTCCTTATAAACAGTTGAAACCTCATTCTAATGGCGCACCCTGACAATCTTCTGGGGGCGGCTGCGGACGCAATGAGCCCGTCATCACGGCGGATCGGGTGCCAAGTTCGTCACAGAACCTTGAAAATTCTGAAACAATGGCAAAAGCGCCACAGCCGATACTTTTACTCAGGAGATTTCATGGACATCGAGGTACTGCGCCGAGCACCACTTTTCGCCACGCTTGACGACGACGCATTCCGGCTGCTGACGGACGAGCTCACCGAGGTGGATCTCTCCCGCGGCGCCTCGGTCTTCCGCGAGGGCGACCAGGGTGACCAGCTCTACTTCATCGTCTCCGGCAAGGTAAAGCTCGGCCGCACCTCCCCCGACGGCCGCGAATCCCTCCTCGCGATCCTGGGCCCGGGCGAACTGTTCGGCGAAATGGCCCTGTTCGACCCCTCCCCGCGCACCGCCACGGCCACCGCCGTCTCCGAAACGCGGCTGGCAGGCCTGAAGAACGAGAGCCTGAACAACCTGCTGCGCACCCGTCCCGAGGTTTCGGCCCAGCTGTTGCAGGCCCTGGCCCGCCGCCTGCGCCGCACCAACGACTCCCTCTCCGACCTCGTCTTCTCCGACGTTCCGGGCCGTGTTGCCAAGGCCCTGCTGGACCTGGCTGACCGCTTTGGCCGCCCCGCCACCGACGGCGTCCTGGTAGCCCACGAACTCACGCAGGAAGAGCTGGCCCAGCTGGTGGGCGCCTCCCGCGAAACCGTCAACAAGGCCCTCGCAGAATTCGTCCAGCGCGGCTGGCTCCGCCTGGAAGCCCGCGCCGTCGTCATCCTGGACATGCAGCGCCTCCGCCAGCGCTCCCGCTAGGCAAAACCAGTCAAAAGGCCGCCCTCCCCGGGGCGGCCTTTTCGCTTTTCCGGTGGTTGAGCCCCGTCGAAACCCAACAGCCCGGTGGTTGAGCCTGCAGTTGGCCCTTTCCACATATGACGACTCAACACTTTCGGGAAGAAAAAACCGGAAGAAGAATCGACACATGCCATTCGCCTACATGCTGAGCTGTTCCGACGGTTCTTACTACGTGGGCAGTACAACGAATCTGGAACTCCGACTCGCGCAACACCAAACAGGGGACGGTGCGGCCTATACGCGGCGCAGAAGGCCTGTGAAGCTTGTCTGGTTCGAGGAGTTCAGCCGTGTGGACCAGGCCTTCGCCCGGGAGAAACAAGTGCAGGGTTGGAGCCACAGGAAACGGGAGGCATTGATCACCGGAGATCACCACGCCTTACCAACCCTATCCAAGGGCCCCAGCAGCCGGCGCCCCAGGTAGGGTTTCGACAAGCTCAACCACCGAATTAAAATTGATGCCAGAGGTGCATGGCGGTGTCCGTGGCTGTGGTTGTCCTTTTGATCCTGCTTGGCCTGGCAGCCTTGGCTGCCATCGCTGGAACTTTTGCGCTTGTTATCCGTGACGGACGAGGCGAAATTCCGCCGGAACCCCCAGCCAAACCGTGGACTGCGGGGACACTCCCAAGCGTCCCCTACTCGCTGCTCCGGAAGATCTAGCGTTCGCGCTGAGGATCGCCAGGTGTGGTCTTGGCGGCTTCCACTTCGAGCAGCATTTTGCCGTCTTCCACCACCAGCGTGGGCTGGTACACGTGGGCCTTGCGCTTGTAGCTGAGGTAGGCGATGCAGCCGTTGGCCGTGGCCATTTTCTCGAGCATGATCTCGGATCCCGGCACCATCAGTTCGCCGAGGGTGCGGCCCACCGTGTTTTCCTGGCCCACTTCTTCACCGAGGATGGTGCTGTTCCGCTCCTCGATGGCCTTGGCCGCGTTCACCCACCGGCCCCAGACGCCCTTGCCCTCCAGCAGCGTGGGCTCCTGGCCAAGGGGCACCGTGGCGGCGAAGTAGCGGGTGTCGAACCTGCGGTGGGCAAAGTCTGGGCTGCGCCAGTTGACGAGGGACTTCAGCAGGTCCGTCCGGAGGGAGAGCCCGCGCTTGTCCAGGACCTGCGCGAGCGTCTTTTCCTGCTCGGCCACGGCGATCCTGGCGCGCATCCATTCCGGGGTGGAGGTGGCTTCGACAGTGCTCGCATTGTCCGGGCCGGCCAGCAGCACGCCGGTCTCCTCGAAAAGTTCGCGGATGGCGCCCACCACGTGCCGGCGGGCCAGCCCGACGTCGTCCGTCCCCATCTGCTCGGCCCAATACTGCGGTGACGGGCCCAGCCAGCTGATGGGATCGTCGTCGGCGGCGTCCAGGGAACCGCCGGGGAACGCAAGGACCCCCAGCGGCGAGGAACCCGGCCGGTAGGCCAGCCAGGTTTCCAGGCCGGTGGGGAGATCCCGCAGCAGGACAACGGAGGAGGCAAAGCGCGCTGCGCGCGGGTGCGTTCGCCGTGTTCGAGCCAGCTTTGCGCTGCCCCTTCAAGATCCTGGGGAAGTGCAAAGAGGCGTCGGGCGAGCTGTGGCAAGGGAAGCGACCGGTCCTAGCTGAATTCGGCGATCAGTTCGACTTCAACCGGCGAGTCGAGCGGAAGGACGGCAACGCCGACGGCGGAACGGGCGTGCTGGCCTGCGTCACCAAGGACGCGGCCCAGCAGTTCCGACGCGCCATTGATGACGGCCGGCTGCCCGGTGAAGGACGGGTCCGAGGAGACGAAGCCCACAACCTTGACGATGCGCGTGATCCGGTCCAGGTCGCCGATCACGCTCTTGACGGCGGCCAGTGCGTTCACGGCACACACGGCGGCGTAGCGCTGGGCGTCCTCGGGGGACACGGTGGGCTCATCCGCGGCACCCTCGGTGCCCGCCGAAACCTTGCCGGTAGCTTCGAGTTTGCCGTTAATAAAGGGCAGCTGCCCGGAGGTGTAAACGTGGTTGCCGGAGATGACGGCCGGGACGTAGGCGGCCACGGGGGCGGCCACCTGGGGAAGTGTCAATCCGAGTTCTGCGAGGCGCTGCTCGACGGCGGAAACGGGCTGTGTAGCCGCGCCGGACCGGGCTTCTGCGGGGGTGCTCATGCTACTGCTTCTCCCTCTTCAGGTAGGCAACAAGGCCGTTGCCGTCGGGGCCGGGGACAACCTGGACGAGCTCCCAGCCGTCCTCTCCCCCACTGGTCCAGGATCTGCTTTGTGGCGTGAATAATGAGCGGAATCGTCGCGTACTCCCATTTGGTCATGAGAGAAAGACTAGTCCTTGCCGGTAAAGTGGAAAACATGGCGACTCGTAAGAACCCCTTATTCGATACTGCCACCACCCTCGGAAAGATCCTAGTTTTCCTTGGCGTGAGTGCGGTTTGCGGTGTCCTGGTAGCCGGCCTGCTTGTCCCGGCGGCCGCCGTTTCGGGCAGCGCAGCAAGCGGTTCCATCGAGTTCTTCGACACCCTTCCGGCGGAGCTCAAGGTTGACCCGCCAAACCAGACCACCAGGATCCTGGCGGCCGACGGCAGCGAGATCGCCAACGTCTACACAGAGAACCGCACCAAGGTTGCCCTGGACCAGATTTCACCGTTCGTGAAGGAAGCTGTCATCGCCGTCGAGGACAGCCGTTTTTATGAGCACGGCGGCGTGGACACCACCGGCATCCTTCGCGCGCTGGTCAGCACCGCGCGCGGCAACCGCCAAGGTGCCTCCACCATCACGCAGCAGTACGTGAACAACGTCCTGAACGCGAACCTCGCGGCCGAGGGCAACGAGGACCAGATCAAGCTCAACGGCGTGAACAAGGGCGTGGGCGACAAGCTCCGCGAAATGAAGCTCGCCATTGCCCTGGAAAAGGAATTCAGCAAGGAACAGATCCTTGAGGGCTACCTGAACATCGTGTTCTTCAACCGGGACGCCTACGGCATCGAGGCTGCCTCCCGGTTCTTCTTCAGCACCTCCGCCAAGGACCTCACGCTCCCCCAGGCCGCACTGCTGGCCGGGCTCGTGAACAGCCCCTCCGCTTTCGATCCCATCAACAACCCGGAGAGCTCCAAGCAGCGCCGCGACCTGGTGCTGGGACTCATGCTGGACCAGGGCAAGATCACCCAGGCGGACTACGACGCCGCGGTGGCTACCCCCGTGGAAACCAAGGTGACCCCGGCCCGCCAGGGCTGTGCCTACGCGTCCACGGCCCCGTACTTCTGTGACTACGTCCTGCACCTGCTGGAGAACAACCCGGCCTACGGCGCGGACCTCAAGGAGCGCCAGCGCCTCATCTACGGCGGCGGCCTGACCATCACCACCACCCTGGACCCGACAGCGCAGGCAGCAGCCCAGGAACAGGTCAACGCGTCCGCCGGCGCCAACCCGGACAAGTGGGGTGCTGCCATGGTTTCGGTGCAGCCCAACTCCGGCAAGATCATTTCGATGGCGCAGAACACCACCTTCCTGCCTGCCGAGGGCTCTTTCGACTCGCAGGTGAACTTCAACGTGGACAAGCTGGACAAGGACGGCAACGACCTCAACGGCCTCGGCGGCGCGCAGCCGGGCTCCACCATGAAGCCCTTCACATTTGCCGAGTGGCTCAACGAGGGCAAGTCGATGAACACCGTGGTGAATTCGGCGCAGCGCGTCTACCCGCTGAGCTTCCCTTGGCGCCACACCTGCGGCAAGGTCACCGGCGGCTACAGCACCGCGCAGAAGAACCAGGGCCTCGGCACAGCAGATGACCTGCAGAACGCCGAGCCGCAGTGGTACCGCCCGCTGTCCGTCCTTGAGGGCCTCTACAACTCCATCAACACCGTGACCTTCGCGTCGGCCGCCCAGCTGGACTTCTGCGGCATCCAAAAGATCGTGGACGCCACCGGCCTGCACGGCGGCCTCCCGGCTGAGGGGGATCCCAACCCGAAGATCAACATGTCACTCCTCGGCAACCTGCTGGGCTCCACCCAGACCTCCCCGCTGACAATGGCCAGCGCCTTCGCCACTTTCGCGAACGACGGCAAGTTCTGTGAGGCCATCGCCATCACCTCCGTCACCGACGCAACGGGCAAGCAGCTGCCGGCCCAGTCCACCAGCTGCCGCGATGCGATCAAGCCCGAGGTGGCGCGCGGCGTGAACTACGCGCTGCAGGAAGTCCTCAACCGCGGTTCCGGTTCGCTGATCCAGCCCCGGATCTCCACCCGGACCAGCTTCCCGATCGGCGCCAAGACCGGTACGTCCAACAACAACGGATCCACCTGGGTTGTCGGCCACACCACCGGGCTTGCCACTGCCGCCTGGTTCGGTGACGCCCTCGGTGCCCAGGACCGCCCGGGCCAGAACATCACGGTGAACGGGAAGTTCTACCAGGGCATTGACGGCTACATGATCGCGGGGCCGATGTTCTCCAACTTCATGTCCCGCATCGCACCCGCCTACGGCACCGAGCCGTTCCCGGCGCCGCCGAGCAACCTGCTCAACGGTTCCACCCGCAGCACCACGCCCGCCACCACGGCTCCCCAGGCGAGCCAGGCGCCGGCGCCCACCACGCAGCCGACGCAGCAGCCCGCGCCCCAGCCCACGGGCAACGGGAATGGGAACACCGATGACAATGGCAAGCCATGACCCTGAATGACCTGGCCGGCCGCGCCCGTACTATCGGGCGCGGCTTTGCCGTCACTGCCGGAGCCGGAGCGGCCGCCGGGCTGGCCGCCGCCGGGTACGGGCTGTGGGAAAAGAACCAGTTCGTGCTGCGGGAAGAGACGCTGCAGATCCTGCCTCCCGGCCGGAACCCGTTCCGCATCCTCCACCTCAGCGATATCCATTTCGTCCCCGGGCAGAAGAAGAAGGCCGCCTGGCTGGAGTCGCTGGCCGGACTAGAGCCGGACCTGGTGGTCAACACCGGAGACAACCTGAGCCACGCCAAGGCGGTGGATCCGCTCCTGGCGGCCCTGCGCCCGCTGCTTGAGTTTCCCGGCGTCTTCGTGCCCGGCTCCAACGACTACTTCGCGCCCAGCCTGAAGAACCCGGCCTCCTACCTGCTGGGCCCGTCCAAGGTTAAGCCCAAGCCCAAGCCCATCGCCCTGGACTGGCCGCGGCTGCGGTCGGGCTTCGGGATGGCCGGCTGGATCGACCTGACCAACCGCCACCAGTCGGTGGTCCTCAACGGCATGCGCTTCGATTTCTCCGGCGTGGACGATCCCCACCTGAACCGCGAACGCTACGCGGGCTGGCCCCGGGGAACCATCAACCAGGACTCCAACGACCACCTCAAGGTCGCCGTGATCCATGCCCCCTACCAGCGCGTGCTTGACCACTTCACCGAAAGCGGGGCGGACCTCCTGCTCGCCGGCCACACCCACGGCGGCCAGCTCTGCATCCCCGGCTACGGGGCGCTGGTGTCCAACTGCGACCTCCCCACCTGGCGCGCGAAGGGCCTGAACGACTGGTCCAGCAACGGAAGCACGACGCCGGTCAACGTCTCGGGCGGCATCGGCACCTCCCGCTTCGCCCCGGTCCGGATCGCCTGCAAACCCGAGGCAGTCCTGCTGACGCTGACCTCCCCTTCCTGAGCCGAGTTGCGGGAGGGCTGCCGGGCCGCCATCGATCACAGACTGTAATAAGTAAGCAAGCGTGCCATCGGGCTGCAAAACCCTGTGAATCGTCTCAGGCCATGGCATAAGGTAGTTGCTAAGGGAAACTACCTTCGATTCAGAGCTTGAGAAGCGGGCATGGCCAGGCAAACTCCATTCTTTCGATCCATCAGCCGTCTCTACCCCCATGTCCGCCCCATCATTCCCCGGCTGCTGCTGGGCCTTCTCTGCGCCCTCCTGGCCAGCGTGGTTGCCCTGGCCATTCCGCAGGTCCTGCGGGTCCTGATCAACGAATCCCTGAAGCCCGGCGGCGCCACGGAAGCAGTCTGGGTTTCCGCCGGCCTCATCCTGGTCCTCGGTGTGGCGGAGGCAGGCCTGGTGGCGCTCCGCCGCCAGTTCGTCATCAACCCGGCCACCACCGTGGAAACCCGGATGCGCGTGTCCCTCTACGGCCACCTGCAGGACCTCACCGTGTCCTTCCACGACCGCTGGGGCTCAGGCCAGCTGCTGTCCCGCGCCATGACGGACCTGAACTTCCTGCGCCGGTGGATGGCATTCGGAGCCATCATGCTGGTGGTCACCACCCTGACCGTCATCATCGGCATTTCCGTCATGTTCGCCATGAGCTGGCAGCTGGCCCTGATCTTCCTGGCGGCCGCGGTGCCCATCATGGCCTACAGCTTCCGGTTCCGGACCCGCTTCAGCAAAGTCGCCCGCCGCAGCCAGGACCAGGCCGGCGACCTCGCCACCACGGTGGAGGAATCGGTCCACGGCATCCGCGTGCTCAAGGCCTTCGGCCGGAGCCGCGAAGCATTGGAAAACTTCAATGAGCAGGCCGAGGAACTCCGCCAGACCGAAATCCAGAAGGCCCGGCACCAGGCGACCTTCACCATGGTGGTCACGCTGCTGCCGGAGCTCGCCCTGGGCGCCGGACTGGTGGTGGGCGTGATGCTCTGCGCCGGCGGCCAGCTGGACATCGGCGCGCTGGTGGCGTTCTTCGCAACCGCCGCCGTCATCGCCTCCCCCGTGGAGTTCTCCGGCATGCTGCTCGCAATGGCACTCACGGCCAAGACCGCCGTCGACCGCCATTACGAGGTGATGGACTCGGAGAACACCATCACCAGTCCGCCCGAACCGCGCGTGCCGGACAGACTGGAGGGTGCACTTCGCTTCAACAGCGCATCTTTCGCCTTCGACGACGCCCCGGACAAGCCCATCCTCAAGGACATCAACCTCGAGGTCCGGCCCGGCGAAACCATGGCCCTGGTGGGGATCACGGGCAGCGGCAAGAGCGCCCTGATCCAACTGGTGCCCCGGCTGTACGACGTCACCGCCGGCGCCATCACCATCGACGACGTGGACCTGCGCGCGTTCGACGTCGCGGAACTCCGGCGCATCGTGGGCGTGGCGTTCGAGGACACCACGCTGTTCTCCAGCTCCGTCAGGGACAACGTGCTGCTGGGCGCACGGGAGCGGACCGACAGTGTCCTTGACGAAGCGCTGGACGTGGCGCAGGCGCATTTCGCGTACTCCCTCCCGGAGGGCGTGGACACCCTGATCGGCGAGGAGGGCCTCAGCCTCTCCGGCGGCCAGCGGCAGCGGATAGCACTGGCCCGCGCCATCGCCGCGCGGCCGCGGATCCTGGTCCTGGACGACCCCCTGTCCGCGCTGGACGTCCACACCGAGGAACTGGTGGAAACCCGCCTGCGGGAGGTCCTTAAGGACACCACCACCCTGATCGTGGCGCATCGGCCGTCCACCGTGGCGCTCGCCGACCGGGTGGCGCTGCTGGAGGAGGGCCGCATCACCGCCGTCGGAACACACACGGAACTGCTGGCAGGCAACCACCACTACCGGTACGTCATCGCCAGCCTGGACCAGGAACCCAGGGACCTGGACTCGGAACTGTCGGACCTCGAGGACCATGCAGAGGAAGCCATCCGATGAGCACCGCCACCTTCGGCACAGCCAACGAGGACAACGCCAACCTCAGCAAGAGCGACAGCAGGGCCGTGCGGCGCCGGTCGCTCGCCCTGCTGCGCTCCCTGATCCGCCCGGTCCGGGTACGGTTCTGGCTGACAATTGCCACGGTGGTCCTCTCGCAGGCGGCCCGCGTGGCGGGCCCGGCACTCATCGCCTTCGGCATTGACCACGCGCTGCCCGCACTGCGTGCCGGGGACAACCTTCCCCTGGTGCTCACCGGCGTCGCGTATCTCCTGGCGGCCATCGCGACGGCGGGACTCACCGCTTTGTACGTCACCTCCACGGCGAAGCTCAGCCAGTCGATGCTGCTGGACCTGCGCGTTCGGGTCTTCCGGCACACGCAGCGGCTGAGCCTGGAGTTCCACGAGAGGTACACCTCCGGACGGATCATCGCGCGGCAGACCTCCGACCTTGAGGCCCTCCGCGAACTCCTCGATTCCGGGGTGAGCTCGCTGGCTTCGGGCCTGCTGTTCATGGTGTTCACCGCCGTCACCGTTTTCGCCCTGGACTGGCGCAGCGGGCTCTTGGTGCTTGCCGCCGGCGTGCCCATGTTCTTCCTGGCCCGCTGGTACCAGAAGCACTCGCAGATCGCGTTCAGGCAGTCCCGGGTGGTGTCCGCACGGCTGATCGTGCACTTTGTGGAAACCATGACCGGCATCCGTGCCGTCAAGGCGTTCCGGAAGGAACGGGAGAACGCCGAACAGTACGGGCAGCTCGCCGAGGACTACCGGCAGGCCACCGTCCGCTCCATCAACCTCAACGGCGTCTTCCAGCCCGGGCTGGTGCTGATCGGCAACGTCTGCGTGGCAGTGGTCCTGCTCTTCGGCGGCTTCCGGGTCCTCGGTGGAGACCTCGCCGTGGGCGTGCTGCTGGCACTGATCCTGTCCACCAAGCGCTTCTTCCAGCCGGTGGACCAGATGGCCATGTTCTACAACTCGTTCCAGAGCGCACAGGCTGCCCTCGAGAAGGTCTCGGGCCTGCTCGAAGAAGTGCCAACGGTCCGCCCGCCCAGGAATCCCGTGGCGCTCAAGGACGCCACCGGCGAGATCGACTTCAGGGATGTGGAGTTCCGCTATGGTGACGGCCCGGTCATCGTCCCCAGGATGAACCTGCATATTCCTGCGGGGCAGACCGTTGCCCTGGTGGGCCAGACGGGCGCCGGGAAGTCCACCCTGGCCAAGCTGATTGCCCGCTTCTACGACGTCACATCGGGCTCGCTGACCCTCGACGGCGTGGATTTGCGGAGCCTCAGCACTACGGACCTGCGGCGGAACATCGTGATGGTCACCCAGGAGGCCTTCCTCTTCAGCGGCTCCGTGGCGGACAACATCGCGCTCGGCCGGCCGGAAGCCACCCGCGCGGAGATCGAGGAAGCGGCCAAGGCGGTGGGCGCCCACGCGTTCATCATGGCCCTTCCCGAGGGCTACGACACCGATGTCAACAAGCGCGGCGGGCGTGTGTCCTCCGGGCAGCGCCAACTGATCAGCTTTGCCAGGGCTTTCCTGGCAAAGCCGGCGGTGCTGATCCTGGATGAGGCTACCTCGTCACTGGACATCCCCTCCGAGCGGCTGGTGCAGAACGGGCTGGCCCGGCTGCTCGCCGGTACCGGATCCGCCGGAAGGACGGCGCTGATCATTGCGCACCGGCTCTCCACCGTCGAGACGGCGGACCGGGTCCTGGTGGTTCACGACGGCCGCATCGTGGAGGACGGCAGCCCCGCCGACCTGATCGGCGGCGGGGGCAGGTTTGCCGAACTTCACGGAGCCTGGAAAGAGTCATTGGTCTAGCCACGGGAGTTCCGCCGGCCCGGATTTCACATCGGGGCCGGGCATCAGCTATCCTTGTAAAGTTGCTTTTGCAGCGGATCGGGATGTAGCGCAGCTTGGTAGCGCGCTTCGTTCGGGACGAAGAGGTCGCAGGTTCAAATCCTGTCATCCCGACCAAAAAGAAAAAAGAGGGTCTTCTCAGAAGGCCCTCTTTTTCGTTTCGTTACCTAGCACAATATTCCCGGTATGCAAGTCAAACAGCCCCTACGGCGGGCGGACACCGGATCGTCACTTCGCGCCAAAGGTAAAGCCCCGGAGCCTGGGCTCCGGGGCTTTACCTCGCCTCCTTGGAAAGGAGGTTCCTACATGGGGTTGGGCCAGTTTCCGGTGTACGTGGTGTACGAGGTGTCGCTGGTATCAGTGCTGGTGTCAGTGCTCTTGTCGCCCTTCTTGTCCTTGGTGGACATGGGATTGGGCCAGTTGCCGGTGGCAACAGCAGTACCGGAATTATCCGCCAGAGAACCCGCAGACAGTACGGCCGGAGCCGCGGCAGAAAATGCGAGGGCGCCCGCCAGAAGGGCGGCCGTGACCAATTTCTTGAACATGTTGGTTCCTCAATACGAGTCGGATTCGTTACAAAGTCAGCACTGCCCTTGTTGACATACATTGTAAAATGTTTTCCACAGGCGCTGTCAAGCGCTATTTGTGAGCTGTCCGGAACAAGGAGGAAGTCCCGTGGGCAACGGATTCGGGGAGAAGCTCCGGGCGGAACGCTTGGAGCGTGGCCTCACGCAAGCCGAGCTGGGTAAGGACCTCTACTCCCCCAGCTACATTTCACTGCTCGAAACCGGCCGGCGGGAGCCAACGGCCGAGGTCATCGAGGAGCTTGCCCGCCGGCTGGAGCTGGCCCCCAAGGCGCTGGAGGCCTGGAGCCAGCCGATCTCCGCCAGCGACGCCGAATACGTCCTGGCGGGCTTGTACGCCAGGCAGGCGTGGGACCTCCGGGACTATCCGCTGGCGGCCAGTCACGCGGCCACCGCCGCGCAGCTCGCGCTCGAAGGACGGAACACGAGCGCCTGGTGGAACATGACGTACATGCAGGCCGAGTGCCTGATGAGGCATGACGACCTCGCCGAGTGCCAGCGGATCGTGGAAAGGCTCATCGAGCACCCCATGGCACGGGAATCGGTGGGCCTGGGCGTCCGCGCCCACCAGATGCTCGCGGCAGTCCTGCAGCGGCGCGGGCAGTTGCCGGCCGCCGTCGAGGAAGCAATGGAGGCGGTCAAGCTGTCCGAGCAGCTGCCGAAGAACTCCACCATTATCACCGGCGCCCTCCGGGTCCTGATCGGGGCGCTGGCGGAAAGCGGCAGGCTTGAAGAGGCATGGAAGTACTGCCAGAAGCTTCACGAGCAGGTGGATGAAGAGGCCATGACGCAGCTTGCCGGCGAAGTGGCGTGGGTCATCGGCAACGTGGCGTTCATGCGCCACGACTATGTGGAAGGCGTCCGGCACCACGAGCGGGCGGCAAAACTGCTGTCCCCGCCAACGACATCGAGATGTGGGCCCGCTTCAACAAGGCATCCGCCGCCGTCAGGCTGCAGGCCGGCATCGTCGAGCCGGAGACCCTGTCTTCCATTGAACGCGCGGAGCTCGCCTTCTCGATCGTCAGCGGGACCAAGAGCGATGCGCTGGAGGTCGCTTTCATCCGTGCCCGGTGGCTGTACCTTACCGGGGACATCGTTGCCGCCGTCGAAAAACTCCGCGAGATCCATGCCGAACGCGCTGCCCTGGCCAAGCACACCGCCGGCGAAGTGTCGCTTCTGCTCGGCAAGTCCCTCAAGGCTGCCGGCGAGCCCGACGAAGCCCTGGTGCACCTCGAAGAGGCGCAGAAGGCCTTCAGTGCCGCGGGCGCCGGGGACCGCGTCCAGCAGGCGCTGGACGCGATCCTGGAAATCCGGCTGGCCCAGAAGCGTGCCGGGTCAACCCCCAAACCCGCAAAGCAGGCCGGTTAGCCGCGTAGTCTGCCGCAGCAGCAGGGGCTGCGTCAGGCGAAGGTCTTGCCGGTGATCTTCTCGTACGCCTCAACGTAGCGGCTGCGGGTGCGTTCAACCACCTCAGCGGGAAGCGCCGGCGGAGGGGTGTCGGAGGACTTGTCCCATCCGGATTCGGCAGAGGTCAGCCAGTCCCGGACGTACTGCTTGTCGTAGGACGGCTGCGCCTGTCCGGGCTTGTAGGTGGCGGCATCCCAGAACCGTGAGGAATCCGGCGTCAGCACCTCGTCGCCCAACGTGATTGAACCCGAGACGGCGTCGTACCCGAACTCCACCTTGGTATCGGCGAGGATGATGCCCCGTTCGCGGGCGATCCGTTCCGCCGTCGTGTAGATCTTCAGGGTCAGCTCGCTGAGCCTGCCCGCGATGTCGTCACCCACCAGGGCCACCACCTCGTCATAGGTGATGTTCTCGTCATGCTCGCCGACTTCAGCCTTGGCCGAGGGTGTGAAGATGGCATGCTTCAGCCTGGACCCGTCCACCAGCCCCTCGGGCAGCGGAATGCCGCAGACAGTGCCGGCGGCCCGGTATTCCTGCAGCCCGGACCCGGTGAGGTAGCCGCGCGCGATGCATTCCACCGGGAACATGTCCAGCTTCTTGCAGATCATGGCGCGGCCCTCGACCTCCGCCGGCACGCCGCCCTCAACGGTCGAGGCCAGCACGTGGTGCTCCACGCCCAGCTGGTCGAACCACCACAGGCTCAGCTGGGTGAGGATGCGGCCCTTGTCCGGAATCTCGCTGGACAGCACGTGGTCGTAGGCGCTGATCCGGTCGCTGGCAACCACCAGCACGCACTCCTGGCCCACCTGCTGGATGATGGATTCGTCAGCGGGCTCGTAGAGGTCCCTGACCTTGCCGGAATAGACGTGTTTCCAGCCCGGCAGGTCCAGGGTGCCGGCGTTGAAGCCGCGGGGTGCGGGGGTGTCCGTCATGTCAGGCCTTCGCTTTCGTCACGGGCAGGGAACCGGTGGCGCCGTAGGGGACGGTGATATCCCCGCGGGCTGCTTTCCCTGCAATGTCAGTGCGGTACTGCGAGCCTTCAAGCTGCACCAGCTCCACGCCGTCGTACGCCCGTTCGCGGGCCTCCACCAGGTCGCTGCCCAGTGCGACGACGGCGAGTACCCGGCCGCCGGCAGAGATGACCTTGCCCTGGTCGTCAAGCGCGGTTCCGGCGTGGATGACGTGCACGCCCTCCAGCTCCTCCGCCTTCTTGAGCCCGCGGATGCGGTCGCCGGTGCGCGGCGTGTCCGGGTAGTTTTCCGAGGCCACGACGACGGCGACGGCGGTTTCCTTCGCCCAGCGCAGCTCCTCCGCCTTGTCCAGTTCGCCCTTGGCGGCTGCCAGGAGCAGGGAACCGAGCGGCGTCTTCAGGCGGGCTAGGACGGCCTGGGTTTCCGGATCGCCGAACCGGACGTTGAACTCGATGACGCGGGTGCCGCGTGACGTCAGGGCGAGTCCCACGAACAGGACGCCCACGAAGGGGGTACCGCGGCGGGCCATCTCGTTGACCGTGGGCTGGGCAACCCGCTCGAGGACTTCCTCCACCAGGCCTTCGGGGGCCCATTCCAGGGGCGTGTACGCTCCCATGCCGCCGGTGTTGGGGCCTTCGTCGTTGTCGAAAATCCGCTTGAAGTCCTGGGCCGGGGACAGCGCCACGGTGTTGTGGCCGTCGCAGAGCACGAAAAGGGATACTTCGGGCCCGTCCAGGAACTCCTCGATAACCACCGAACCGCCGGCGTCGAAGCAGGACTGCGCGTGGGCGAGGGCCTCGTCGCGGTTCCTGGTGACCACCACGCCCTTGCCGGCCGCAAGCCCGTCGTCCTTGACCACGTACGGGGCCCCGAACGTATCGAGCGCCGAGGCCGCTTCCTCAGCGTTGGAGGCCACCATGGCCATGGCTGTCGGAACGCCGGCTTCGGCCATGACCTCCTTGGCGAATGCCTTCGAGGCCTCCAGCTGCGCGGCTGCCTTGCTGGGCCCGAACACGGGGATCCCGGCGTCGCGCACGGCATCCGAGACGCCCGCGGCGAGCGGGGCTTCGGGGCCAACCACCACCAGGTCAACGGCGAGCTTTGTTGCGAGCGCGGCCACGGCGTCGGGATCGTTGCCGTTGATGTTGTACGTGGGGACCAGCTTGCTGATGCCTGCGTTGCCGGGGGCTGCGTGGACCTCGGACACGTTGGGGTCTGCGAGCAGGGAGCGGACAATGGCGTGTTCGCGGCCTCCGGGGCCGATGACGAGTACCTTCACAGTCACCAAGGGTACTTTGTGGACCCTGCCCGCTCCTAAGCTGTGACCGGTTCCGGACGCCGCGACAAGTCCGCCGCCTGCACTGCTCCGAACAACTGCCATGACGAAGCTTCGGAACTGGCTCGAAGGCCCACCCGCACTGTCCGCGCTGGCAGGGGTGGTGGCGGCCGCCGTCGTCCTTGCCGTGGCGGAGCTGGTCGGGGCATCTTCACCGCCCGGGCAGCACCGCTGCTCGCCCTGGGCTCAACATTCATCGACTTCACGCCGCCCTGGCTCAAGGATTTCGCCATTGCCACGTTCGGCACCAACGACAAGGCCGCCCTGTTCGTAGGCATGGGGCTGACCATCGCTTTGCTCGCCTGCGTCCTGGGCGTGGTTGCCTACCGGCGGTGGGCCTTGGGCGTGCTGGGCGTCCTGTTCATGGGTGCGGTGATTGTGGCAAGCGTGGTGACCCGCGCCGGCGTCGAACCAATCGATGCGGTGCCCAGCGTGCTCGGAACGCTCGCTGGTCTGGTGGTGCTGCGGCGGCTGCTGGCCCCGCTGCATGGCATGAAACAGTGGCCGGAGGCACCGGCCGATGCTGCCCCAGGCAATCCGGCAACCAGCCGCCGCCGGTTCTTCGCGGCGGCGGGCATCACCGCCGCGGCCGCCGGCATCGCCGCAACGGGAGGGCGCCTTCTCGGTGCCGCCCGCAGCAACATCGCCAAGGCCCGGGAGGCCCTTCAGCTGCCGGCCCCGGCCAAAGCCGCACCCGCCGTTCCCGCCGGCGTACAGTCAGCCGCGGCCGGCGTACCGCCCTGGATAACCCCCAACAACGAGTTCTACCGCATCGACACCGCCCTCAGCGTGCCGGAGATCAACGCCGAGGACTGGGAGCTCCGGGTCCACGGGCTGGTGGAGGAGGAAGTCCGCCTCACCTTCCAGGATCTGCTCGACGCCGACCTGATCGAGTCCCACGTGACCCTCACCTGCGTGTCCAATCCGGTGGGCGGCAACCTGGCGGGCAATGCGAAGTGGCTGGGCCTGCCCATCCGGGAGGTGCTGCGCCGGGCCCGGCCCAAGGACGGCGCCGACATGGTGCTTTCCACCTCCATCGACGGCTTCAGCGCCTCCACGCCGCTGGAGGTCCTGCAGGACGACCGTGACGCCATGCTGGCCATCGGAATGAACGGCGAGCCGCTGCCGCTGGAGCACGGCTATCCCGTGCGGATGGTGGTCCCGGGCCTGTACGGCTTCGTGTCCGCCACCAAATGGGTGGTTGACCTGGAAGTGACCCGCTTCGCTGACAGCAAGGCGTACTGGACCGAGCGCGGCTGGTCCGAGCGCGGTCCCATCAAGACAATGGCGCGGGTGGACGTGCCTAAGTCATTCGCCAAGGTTCCGGCCGGAAAGGTCGCGGTGGGCGGCACGGCCTGGGCCCAGACCCGGGGCATCACCAAGGTGGAGATCCAGATCGACAATGCGGACTGGGTGGAGGTGGAGCTGTCCACCGAGGCGTCACTGGTGACCTGGCGCCAGTGGTCCTACGAGTGGGATGCCGCGCCGGGCGCCCACTACATCAAGGTCCGGGCCACGGACGGCACCGGCGAGGTGCAGACGGACCAGCGGGCCGATCCCGTGCCCGACGGGGCATCCGGCTGGCAGTCCGTGATGGTCACCGTGGAGTAGCCCCTTCCGCCATATTCGTGCGGGCGGCCCCTAGACTGGCAGCATGCCGCACAATCCGCACGCCACCTTCACCGTGGACTCCGCCGTCGAACTGGCCGTGATCGAACGCAGCGGCTTCGTGGAGTCCCGGCACATCGGCTCAGCCGTCCTCTTGTCCGCCGACGGATCGGTGGTCACCGAGCTTGGCGACATCAACACGCCCATCTACGCCAGGTCCGCCCTGAAGCCGTTCCAGGCCCTGGCGGCCATGCAGTCCGGCGTCCCGCTGCGCGGAGCCCAGGTGGCGATCGCCTGCGGCAGCCACACCGGTTCGCTGGACCACATGGACGTGGTGGCCGGAATGCTGAAGGCCGCGGGTGTCCGCGAGGACCAGCTCCAGTGCCCGGAGGCGTGGCCGCAGGACGAGACCGCCCGGAACTGGCTGGTGCGCTCGGAAAAGGGCAAGTCGCGGCTGGCGTACAACTGTTCGGGCAAGCACGCCGCGTTCCTCTGGGCCTGCACGGAAAACGGCTGGGACACCCACAGCTACCTCGAGCCCAACCATCCGCTGCAGCAGCGGGTCCGCACCGTGATCGAGGAATACACGGGCGAGAAGATCGCCCACCTGGGCATCGACGGCTGCGGCGCCCCGGTGGCGGCGGTATCCCTGACGGGCGTGGCCCGGGCTACTCGCAGCTGGCCAAGGCTCCCGGCGACCAGGGATACAGCGCCCGCGCCGCCACCATTGCAACCTCCATGCTGGATTACCCGTGGGCGGTCCAGGGCGTGGGCGAGGCCAACACGCTGGTGATGGACGAGCTGGGGATCATTGCCAAGATCGGGGCCGAAGGGGTCCTGGCCATGGCCACCGCGCAGGGCGTGTCCGTGGCGGTCAAGATCCTGGACGGAAACGTCAGGGCCACCTCGCTGGTGGCCCTGACGCTCCTTGCCGCGGCAGGCGCCGTCGATATTCCGGGCGTGGCCAGTGTCCTGGAGCGGGTGGTGGACCCCGTGCTCGGCGGCGGACGGCCGGTGGGCAAGATCCGGCTCGGACCCGCCGTATCAGCGCTGCTGGACTGACACAACCCGCCGGAAGGAAGACCTGAAGCATGGCCGTAGCCCGTCGTCGTATTGATGCCCAGGAAGGCAAGGCAGCATTGAAGGCCTGGCTGGAAGCCGGCCAGGCGCCGTCGGGCACTGCCCTGCCGCGGTCCGTCCTCGCCACGGCCGTCAGGTACTCGTTGGAGGAGTTGACGGCGCGGGCCCCCGGGAACTCGGTGGAGGTCCGCGTGCCCCCGTTTGGTGTTACGCAGTGCGTGGAAGGGCCGCGGCACACGCGCGGCACCCCGCCCAACGTCATTGAGTGCGACGCCGCCACCTGGCTGGCGATGGCCACGGGACAGTTGGGCTGGGCGGAGGCCGTCGCTGCAGGCAAGGTGGCGGCATCCGGCCTCCGCGCGGACCTGTCCGCCCTGTTGCCGCTCTAGGAAGGTCGGTCAGCCGCGGCCGATGAAGGGCATGCCCGCGGCGGTGACCACCACTGAACCCACGCTGGCTGTTGGCGGCATGTTGGCCATCATCAGCACGGCCCGGGCCGCGTCCGCCACCGGAAACGTCGGTTCCACCCGCCGGCTGCCGTCCGCCTGGAGTGTCCCCGAACCGACACCGATGGTGTCCATGATCTCCGTGGCCGTGTTGCCTATGTCGATCTGGCCGCAGGTAATGCCGAAACCGCGCCCGTCCAGTTCAATGCTCTTGGTCAGGCCCGTCATCGCATGCTTGGTCACGGTGTACGCCACGGTGCGGGGCCGGGGCGAATGCGCGGAGATGGAGCCGTTGTTGATGATCCGCCCGCCCTGCGGCTCCTGGGCCTTCATGGTCCTGACGGCGGCGGCCGCGCACAGCATGGACCCGGTGAGGTTCACGGCCACCGTGGCGTTCCAGTCGTCCACGCTGATCTCATCCACGCTGGCCGCCGGACCGAACACGCCGGCGTTGTTGAACAGGACGTCCACCCGGCCCCATTGCTGCAGCGCGGCCTCGAAAAGGCGCTCGACGTCGTCGGGCCGGGTGACGTCGCACGGCACCACCAGCGCGTCCGGGCTGCCGTCCGCCGTTTCCTTCAGCTGCGCCTCCCGGCGGCCGGCAAGGGCCACCCGGTATCCGTCCGCCAGCATCTGCCGGGCCACCTCACGGCCGATGCCGGAGCCGGCCCCCGTAACGACGGCGACCCTGCCGGCGGGACGTGCAGTGTTCACGCTGTTCTCCTGGAATGTAGCTAGAGGGACGCCGGGACGGCGGTGCTGTTCAGCGGCCAGCCTACGACGGTCTTGGGCCGCGGCGCAGCGTAGGTCCGCACTTTGGAGGTGGACAGGCCCAGCCGGACCAGGGATTCGGCGATGGTCACTGCGGAGGCAACGCCGTCCACCACGGGCACCCCGGCGCGCTGCCGGATCTGCTCGTCCAGCCCGGCCATCCCGCCGCAGCCGAGCACGATCACTTCCGCCTTGTCCTGCGTGACCGCCAGGAGGGCCTCGTTGATGATGGCTTCCACCGCCCGTTCCGGTTCCTCCTCGAGTTCCAGGACGGCCATGCCGCTGGCTCGCACTGACGCGCAGCGGGAGTCCAGGCCGGCGAGCTTGAGCCGGTCCTCGATCAGGGGAACGGTGCGGTCCAGCGTGGTGACCACGGAGTACTCGTGCCCCAGGAACATGGCGGTGCTGGCCGCTGCTTCGGTGATGTCCACCACTGGGACGTCCAGCAGTTCCTGCAGTCCTTCCCGCCCGTGCTCCCCATACCCTGCCTGGATCACGGCGTCGTACGGTTCCGGGTAGGAGGTGATGGCGTCCATGACGGCGATCGCTGCAAGGTAGCTTTCGAAGTTGCCTTCGCAGGAATCGGCGCCGAACCGCGGAGTGATTCCCACGATCTCGGTGCCGGGGGCCGCAACGCTGCGGGCCGAGGCGGCGATGGAGTCGGTCATCGAGGCGGTGGTGTTCACGTTGGCTACGAGGATGCGCATGGGATTCCTTAGTGGGTGCTGGCGACGGCGATGGCCTCGCCGTCGCGGTCTTCGAGCGGCTGGGAGCGGTCGGCGATGAAGAAGTACACCGCTGCCGCAATCCCTGCGGCGAAGAACCAGGCGAAGGGTGCAGCTGAGGCCAGCGCCGGCACGAAGGCGATAAGGAGGGCGACGGCGGCCGCGGGCACCATGGCGGTGATCGCGCGGGGGTTGACGCCGTTCCGGTAGAAGTAGGCCCCCTCCGGCGAGGCCGTGTACAGCTCGGGAACGTTGACTTTGCCGCGGCGGATCAGCCAGTAGTCCGCCATCACAACGCCGAACAGCGGGCCGAGCAGGGCGCCGAGCCCACCCAGGAAGTACACGATGACCAGCGGGTTGTTGTAGAGGTTCCACGGCAGGATGACCAGGCCGATCACGGCGCTGACGATAGCTGCTTTGCGGAAGTTCAGGTGCTTGGGAAACAGGTTGGTCAGGGCGTAGACGGGCGCCACGAAATTGGCCATCAGGTTCACCGCGATGGTGAGGATCAGCAGTGCCAGGCAGGCCAGCACCAGGAACAGGGTATTGGGGATGGTCTGGACAATGTCGGACGGGCTCTCGATGATGGTGCCGTTGATCTTGAACTGCCCGCCGGCCATGACGACGACGATGGCGCCGAACACCAGCATGTTGATGGGGATGCCCCAGAAGTTGCCGCGCACCACGGCCTTCTTGGAGACGGCCGAGCGGGTGAAGTCGCAGAAGTTCAGGACGAACGTGCCGTAGATGGATACCCAGAGCGAGCCGCCCGCGAAGATGGTGAGCCACATCTCGGGCCCCTCGAGGGCGTTGTTCGAGGACCAGGCGATGGCGCCGCCCGCCTCAACAAAGATCCAGACGGCGATGGCCGCCATGGTGGCCAGGATGACTGGACCGGCGAAGGCCTCGTACTTGCGGATCATCTCCATCCCGAAGCTGACGATCACCAGCTGGACCACCCACAGGACCAGGAACGCCATCCAGCCCAGCGTTGAAAGGCCCAGGACCGAATCCTTATCCAGTTCCGCCAGGGCGGGGAACATGGCCACGAGCATGACACGGAAGACCACGGAGGCCAGGTAGGTCTGGATGCCGAACCAGGCCACGGCGACCGCGCCGCGCAGGAGGGCGGCGATCTGCGCGCCCCTGATCCCGAAGCTGATGCGGCTCATGACGGGAAACGGAACGCCTGTCTTGACCCCCATGAAGCCGGAGAGGTTAAGGAGGCCGAACAACAGGGCCGCCCCGATGCCCAGTGCCAGCAGGATCTGCCAGCCGCCGAGGCCCAGCGCGAACAGGCCTATGGCAAAGGCGTAGTTGCCGAGGCTGTGCACATCGTTGGCCCAGAGCGTGAAGATGCTGTAGCCGGACCAGCTGCGCCCGGCGCGCTTGGTAGGGGCGAGATCGATGTTGTAGAGCGTTGGGCTGATGGCCTGCCCGGACGCTGCACTGGCCGATTCGCAGAAGGCTTCAACGCTGACGGAGGGGTGGGCGGAGGCAACTGACGGCGCTGTCAGGTCCGAAGCCGCGTCAACGCCCGCCGGTGGAGGGGTCTGCATAAGAATCTCAATTCTGGGAGGATCCGCGGTGGTGAGGCCGGCTTTGGAAGCCGTTTCTGTTATTCCACTCTGCGGAATCAAGATATTGAATGGTGAAATCAAGGGTATGACTTGGATCACCTTCGGTCAAGGTGTGCAGGCGGGGCCGCCAGTCACAATCGGTCCGCAGGGACCTTGTCCCCGCCCTGCGCACGGAGCGATGTTGATATCTCCTTCACCGCACCGCTAATCTCGTACTGCAAGAATGTTTTCTCACAATACGAAAACATGAGCCATTCGACGATGAAATGAGGCTCCCGTGGCTGCAGGAGAAGATACCTCCCATATCCTCAGCGGGTTGACTAACCAGCTGCCTGATCGTGATCCGGAAGAGACTGCCGAGTGGGTTGAGTCCCTGGACGCGCTGATCAGGGAACAGGGTACCGAGCGTGCCCAATACATCATGCGGAGCCTGCTGCAGCGCGCGGGCGCGCAGAGCGTCGGGGTGCCGATGGTGACCACCACCGATTACGTGAACACCATCCCGGTGGACCAGGAAGCACCGTTCCCGGGCAACGAGGAATACGAGCGCCGGTACCGGGCGTACATGCGCTGGAACGCAGCGGTCATGGTGCACCGGGCGCAGCGGCCGGACATCGCCGTGGGCGGGCACATCTCCACCTACGCCGGCGCGGCCACCCTGTACGAGGTCGGGTTCAACCACTTCTTCCGCGGCAAGGACCACCCCGGCGGCGGGGACCAGGTCTTCTTCCAGGGCCACGCGTCCCCGGGCATGTACGCCCGCGCGTTCATGGAAGGCCGGCTCTCCGAGGAGGACCTGGACGGGTTCCGGCAGGAAAAGTCCCGCGAGGGCCACGCCCTGTCCTCCTACCCGCACCCAAGGTTGATGCCCTCGTTCTGGGAATTCCCCACCGTGTCCATGGGCATCGGGCCGATGAACGCGATCTACCAGGCCCAGTCCAACCGGTACCTGCACAACCGGGGCCTGAAAGACACCTCCGACCAGCAGGTCTGGGCGTTCCTGGGCGACGGCGAAATGGACGAGCCCGATCCCGCGGCCTGCTCCAGCTCGCCGCGAACGAGAACCTGGACAACCTGAACTTCGTCATTAACTGCAACCTCCAGCGCCTGGACGGGCCGGTGCGCGGCAACGGCAAGATCATGCAGGAACTCGAAGCGTTCTTCCGCGGCGCGGGCTGGAACGTGATCAAGGTCGTCTGGGGCCGGGAATGGACGACCTGCTCACCCGCGACACCGACGGGTCGCTGGTGAAGATCATGAACGAAACCCCCGACGGGGACTACCAGACCTACAAGGCCGAGTCCGGCGGGTTCGTCCGCGAACACTTCTTCGGCAAGGACCCCCGCACCAAGGACCTCGTCGCGGACCTCACCGACGACCAGATCTGGAACCTCAAACGCGGCGGCCACGACTACCGCAAGGTCTACGCCGCGTACAAGGCAGCCACCGATTTCAAGGGCAAACCCACCGTCATCCTCGCCAAAACCGTCAAGGGCTACGGACTCGGACCCCACTTCGAAGGCCGCAACGCCACCCACCAGATGAAAAAACTCACGCTCCAGGATTTGAAGGAATTCCGGGATTACCTGCGCATTCCCATCTCCGATGCCCGCCTCGAGGAGGACCCGTACCGGCCTCCCTACTTCCACCCAGGGGCGGACGCACCCGAGATCGCCTACCTGCTGGACCGCCGCCGGGAACTGGGCGGCTTCACTCCGGAACGGCGTTCGCACCACCAGGCTGTTGACCTGCCGGATCCCAAGTCCTATGAGGTGGCCAGGCGCGGCTCGGGCAAGCAGCAGGCAGCCACCACCATGGCGTTCGTCAGGCTCCTGAAGGACCTGCTCCGTGACAAGAAGTTCGGCCACCGGCTGGTGCCCATCGTTCCCGACGAATCCCGCACGTTCGGCATGGATGCCTTCTTCCCGACCGCGAAGATCTACAACCCGGGCGGCCAGAACTACCTGTCCGTGGACCGCGACCTGGTCCTGGCCTACAAGGAATCCCCCGCCGGCCAGCTGATCCACCCCGGCATCAACGAAGCCGGCGCCGTGGCAGCCTTCACCGCCGCCGGCACCGCCTACGCCACCCACGGCGTACCCCTGGTCCCGGTCTACGTGTTCTACTCCATGTTCGGCTTCCAGCGCACCGGCGACGCCTTCTGGGCAGCCGCGGACCAGATGACCCGCGGCTTCATCATCGGCGCCACCGCAGGCCGGACCACCCTCACCGGCGAAGGCCTCCAGCACGCCGACGGCCACTCCCCCCTGCTCGCCTCCACCAACCCGGCCGTGGTCACCTACGACCCCGCCTACGGCTACGAAATGGGCCACATCATCCGCGACGGCCTCGAGCGGATGTACGGCCCGGACAGCACGGACAAGAACCTCATGTACTACCTCACCGTGTACAACGAGCCCATCGTCCAGCCCGCCGAACCCGAGGAACTCGACGTCGAGGGCGTCATCAAGGGCATCTACCGCCTGTCCTCCTCCGACGTAAAGGGACCAAAAACCCAGCTCCTGGCCTCCGGCGTCTCCGTCCCTGGGCCCTCGAAGCCCAGCGGATCCTCGCCGAAGACTGGTCCGTCTCCGCCGACGTCTGGTCCGTCACCTCCTGGAACGAACTCCGCCGCGACGGCCTCGCCGCCGAAGAGGAAGCCTTCCTCAACCCGGGCGAACCGGCCAGGATCCCCTTTGTGGCGCAGCAACTGGCGGATGCACAGGGTCCGGTGGTCGCCGTCTCGGACTACATGAAAGCCGTGCCGGACCAGATCCGGCAGTTCCTGCCGCACCAGTTCGCTTCGCTGGGCGCCGACGGCTTCGGCTTCTCGGACACCCGCGCCGCCGCCCGCCGCTTCTTCAAGAACGACACCCACTCCATCGTGGTCAAGGCCCTGCAGATGCTGGCGGCAAGGGGCGAAGTGGAGGAGGCGGCGCCGTCGTACGCGATGGACCGCTACAAGCTGCTGGACGTGAACGCCGGAACCACCGGCGGGGCCGGCGGCGAGGCCTGATTTCTGCACAGACCGGCGGCCGGGTCAGTTTCCGGGGGAGACTACCCGGCTGCCTTTGTTTGGTTAGGGTTCACGTATGGAGAAGACGGGGCAGACAGCGATCTGCAACGGCAGGCAACGGGCATCGTCCTGGCCGCCGGGGCGGGGACCCGGCTCGGCCTGGGCCCCAAGGCATTGCTCCCCTACCGCGGCCGGCCGCTGGTGGAGACGATCGCGGGAAACCTCCTCGACGGCGGCTGCCGCGAGGTGGTGGTGGTCCTCGGAGCGGGCGCACCGGACGTCGCGGCCGCGGCCGTGCTGGACCGCTACCGGGTCATCGTCAACCTGGACTGGCGCACGGGCATGGGTAGCTCGTTCCTGCTCGGTGACATGGAAGCGGACCCCGGGACCACCTGCTCATCGCCCTCGTGGACCAGCCCGGCCTGACCCCGGCAACGGTGGGCAGGCTTCTCGCCTCCCACCGGCCCGGCCGGATCACCGCGGCCGCCTACCGCCCCAGGCAGGCGCCCGACGCCGTCCTGCCGCCCGCGCTGCGCCGCGGCCATCCCCTGCTCATCGACGCCTCGCTGCGGAAGGCGGTCAGCGCCACGGTGACCGGCGACGCCGGTGCGCGCGCCTTCCTGGGGTCGCATCCTGAACTGGTGGACGAGGTGGACTGCAGCGACCAGTCCACCGGCGAGGACGTGGACACCCAGGACCAGCTGGGCCTACTTCGCTAGCAGTTCCTGCAGGCCCTGCCGGAAGCCGGTCCGGCCGCCGTGGGACGGATGCCGGACCTTGGGCACGTCAAGGCCGGCCTGCAGCAGGCTGCGGTGCGCCACATTGCCCACCGCCACGAGCCTGCGGATGGCGAACAGCTCAACCAGCGCCTGCCAGAACGTCGTCCCCAAGGCTGTTTCAGCCGGTCGTGGCGTCCGGTTGGTCCCAGGCTGCCCGGGCAGGTGCGGATGCCAGGGGAAGGCGCTCCACAGCAGGGGAAGGAACTCGAGTTCGGCCAGGACCTGCCACATCACGGTTGCCGTCGGCTCGGCCGGGACACCCGCGGCATCGGGCGGCAGGACGTATCCCCTGCCCGCGCCGAACAGGCCGAAGCTGTTGGGAGGCCCCTCAAACATGGTCCGGTTGGTGAACGGGACCCCGGTGATGCGCATGCCCCGGAAGCCGGGCGCCTCGCCTACCAGCAGCACCTCCGGCGACCGGTCAAGCATCTCCGAGAGGTACAGCCGCAGGTTCGCCCGGCGGACGGCGTTCTCCGGCATTGAGTAGTCGAAGAAGTTGGTGCATGCCGGCCCGGGTTCCACCGCAGCCAGCCGGCCGATGAAGGCGTCGAGGTCTGCAGCGGAACCCATTGGTGACCGGCTACCAGCGCGGGTGGATGGCCTCGCGGAAGTAGTGGTCGTAGATCCAGTGGACGCCGCCGTCGAACTCCTCACTGATGGCCACTGACGCGGCGGCGGCGTTCGCCGCCGCCTGCTCCACGTTCCGGGCACCGGGAATTACCGTGGTGACGCCGTCCTGCGCGGCGATCCAGGCGATCGCCGCCTGCGCGGTGGTGGCGCCCGCGGGGACCAGCTGCTCGAATTCCGCCACGGCCTTCAGCCCCAGCTCGTAGTCCACGCCGGAGAAGGTTTCCCCGACGTCGAAGGACTCGCCGTTGCGGTTGTAGTTCCGGTGGTCGTCCGCGGCGAACGAGGTTTCCTTGGAGTACTTGCCGGACAGCAGGCCGGAGGCCAGCGGCACCCGGGCGATGATGCCAACGTTCGCGGCCTTCGCGGCAGGAAGTACTTCGTCCAGCGGCTTGAGCCGGAAGGCGTTCAGGATGATCTGGACCGAGGCCGTGCCGTCGTGCCGGATCGCTTCGAGGGCTTCGTCCGTCCGTTCCACGCTGACGCCGTAGTCGCTGATGGCGCCCTCGGCCTTCAGGGTGTCCAGTGCGTCGTAGACTTCGGCGTTGCTGTAGACGGGAGTAGGCGGGCAGTGCAGCTGGACCAGGTCCAGGGTGTCGGTGCCGAGGTTGGTCCGGGAGCGGTCCACCCACTGGCGGAAGTTGGCGAGGGTGTAGTTTTCCGGCCGCTGGTCCACCCGGCGGCCCATCTTGGTGGCCACGGTGATGTCCAGCCCGGGGTTGTCCGCGAGGAACTTGCCGATGGCCTGCTCGCTGCGCCCGTCCCCGTAGACGTCCGCGGTGTCGAAGATGGTGACGCCCGCCTCCACGGAAGCCGCCAGGATGGCCTGCGCCTGGGCCGGGTCCACGTTGCCCCAGTCAGCCCCAAGCTGCCACGTGCCCAGCCCCACGACGGACACATTCCGCCCGGTCTTGCCTAAAATCCGCTGTTCCATCCCTCGACTATATGCAACGCGGGGCCACATCCGGCCCAAAGACGTCGCCCGGGCAGGCATTTTGTGACCCCGCGACGCCTCAGGACAGCACCCGCTCCGCGGGGACCAGCCCCGCCTCCTTCAGCCCCAGGTAGATCCGGTCCCGGGCGATGGGCAGGGACGCGAACCGTACGCCGGTGGCGTTGCGGATGCCGTTGGCCAGGGCGGGTGCCACCGGGTTGAAGGGGCTTTCGCTCATGGATTTCGCGCCGAGCGGGCCCAGGGAATCGTTGGTTTCGGCGAAGTACACCTCGCTGCGCGGCACGTCCGCAAACGTGGGAATGTGGTACTGCCGCAGGATGTCCGTGGTGACCTTGCCGGCGTCATCCACCACCACTTCCTCGTACAGCGCGGCGCCGATGGCCTGGGCAACACCGCCCTCGATCTGGCCCCGGCACTGGCGCGGGTTGACCACCACGCCGGCGTCGGCCGCCTGCACACTCTGCAGGATCTTCAGCTCGCCGGTCCCGCGGTTCACCGCCACCCGGAAGCCATGGACGTTGAAGGCCACCGAACGCGGGGTCCCGCCCCAGCGGCCCTCGGCGGCAAGTTCGACGCCGGCTTCCGCGGCCGCCTGCGCCAGTTCCGCCAGTGCCAGGGGCGTCCCGTCGATCACCACCGCGTCCCCGTCCAGGACGCACGCGGCGGCCTGGGTCTGCCGGACGCCGGCCGCGAAAGCCCGGATGCGGACGGCCAGTTCCTCGGCCGCCGCCAGGGTGGCCTTCCCTGCCACGACCGTGCCCGCCGAACCGAACGCACCGGTATCGTGCTCGATCAGGTCCGTGTCCGACTGCCGTACCGCCACCCTGGAGGCGACAGTGGACAGCGCGGTGGCGGCGAGCTGGGCGTGGACGGTGGTGGTGCCGTTGCCGAATTCGGCGGTCCCGACGTCGGCCTGGTACGTCCCGTCCGGCAGGAGCCGGAGCTTGGAGTGGGCAAAGTGGCCGCGCGGCGGGACGGTGTCGATCATGGACAGCGCCGCACCTTCCCCGGTCAGCCAGTCCGGGCCCAGCTCGTCCAGGCCGGCGGCCCGGTAGCGTTCCCGGCCCCGGTCCAGCGCGTCGCGGACCAGGTCGAGGCACTGGTCCAGGCCGTAGCTGCCGTAGTGGACGTCCTCCTCCGGTTCCGGCTGGGTGGACAGCATGTGGTCGCCCTCGCGGACCATGTTCCGGCGGCGGAACTCCAGCGGGTCCATCCCGATGCCCGCGGCCAGTTCATCCATGGCGCTTTCGATGGCGAAGATCATCTGGCTCAGCCCGTACCCGCGGAACGCGCCGGCCGGCACGGTGTTGGTGTACATGGCGTGCGCGTCCACTTTTTTTGTTGGCGCACTTATACACGGCCAGGGACTCGCCGCATCCGTGGAACATGACACCGGGGCCGTGGTTGCCGTAGGCGCCGGTGTTGGTGAGGACGTCCAGTTCCAGGGCGGTCAGGTCGCCCGCCGAGGTGGCGCCGGCCTTGAGCTTGATGGTGAAGGGGTGGCGGGTGGTGGTGGCGGTGAACTGCTCGGTGCGGGTCAGTTCCAGCTGGACCGGCCGCTGCAGCTTCAGGGCTGCCAGCGCCACGAGGTCTTCCACCAGCACCTCCTGCTTGCCGCCGAACCCGCCGCCAACGCGGCCGGCCACCACGTGGACCTTGTCCTCCTCCAGCCCGAACACCCGGCACAGCGTGCGGCGTACCAGGAAGGGGACCTGGCTGGACGTGCGCACCTGGAGCCGGCCGTCTTCGTCCACCGAGGCGATGGCGGCATGCGTTTCCAGTGCGACGTGCTGGACGCGCTGGGTGCGGTAGGTCTGCTCGTGGACGAAGTCGGCGGCAGCGAATCCCTCTGCCACGCTGCCCAGTTCGGAGTGGAGTTCAGCCACCACGTTGCGGTCCGGCCGGGAGATCCGGGCAGCGGTGCCGTCCTTGTCGCCGTGCACCAGCGGCGCGCCGGGTTCCAGGGCGTCCTGCGGCGAAAAGACCGCCGGCAGTTCCCGGTATTCCACCTGCAGGGCGCGGACGCCCGCTTCGGCGGCGGCAACGGATTCGGCGACGACGGCGGCCACCCGCTGCCCGATGAACCGCACCACATCATCCAGCACGCGCGTATCGTCCGGGTCGTCGGTGAACAGCTCGTGCTGCGCGGTGGAGAACGCCTGGGCCGGGGCATCCTCGGAGGTGAAGACTGCCACGACACCCGGTACCTGCAGGGCCGCGTCCTTGTTGATGGAGATGACCCGCGCATGCGCGTGCGGCGAGCGGAGGATCTTCATGTGCAGCAGGGCCCGCTGCTGGTCCGCCGGGATGTCCAGGGTGTAGCGGGCGGCGCCGGTGACCACGGCCCGGCTGGCGGGGGCCGGGACGTCGTCGCCCAGCCGTCCGGGTTCGGGATCGGGCTGGCCTTCCCCGGCGATGCCGGAGCCCGGTCCGTGCGGATCGGGGTGGCCGGCGTGGCCGCAGACTGCATCTCCAATGGCCCGGTATCCGGTGCACCGGCAGAGGTTGCCCTTGAGGTTCCGGGGCAGGTTGTCCCGTTGTTCGTCGTCGAACGTGGCGGCGGTCATCACCATGCCGGCGGTGCAGAAGCCGCACTGGAAGCCCTGCCGTTCAAGGAATTGCTGCTGGACGGGGTGGAGTTCGCCGCCGGACGTGGCGGCCAGGCCCTCGATGGTGGTGACGGCGTGTCCTTCTGCCCGCACGGCGGGATAGATGCAGCTGTGCACCGGGGTGCCGTCCACGTGGACGGTGCATGCACCGCAGTCGCCGCCGTCGCAGCCCTTCTTCACGCCGAGGGCGCCCTGCTCGCGCAGGAAGGTCCGGAGGCACTGCCCCGGGCGGGGTGCGGCGTCCGCCGATGTTCCGTTGATCTCGATGGCCATGTTCAGGCCCCTTTCGAAAGTGCGTCGCGGCCGGCCAGCGGTGGAAGTGCCCGGGGCGGCCAGAAGTCTCCGGAGGCCTGCAGCCCGGCTGCCCCTTCCGGGGCGGCGAGTTCGGCACGGATTTCCTCGGCGAGCCGGTAGGTCATGTCCCGGCGCCAGGCCGGCAATCCGTGGATGTCGTCGTGGTAGAGCTCCTGCGGTATCCCGTCATCGAGTGCCGCGGCCAGCTGGTCCTGTTCCGGGAGCCCGTCGAAGCGCAGCTGCACGGGCCGCTTGGTGGCGGCCGTGACGGTGAGGACCAGCGAGGTCCCGCCGTCGAGCCGGCCAATGAGGAGCACCCCGGACCTGCCGAGGTTGCTCAGCGAGAGGCGGCGGAACGCCACCCGGGACGCAAGGGCCGACGCCGGGAGGTGGATGCTGCGCAGCAGTTCGCCGGGTGCCAGGCAGTTCTTCATGTCGCCGGTGACGAAGTCCGCCACGGGAACGGTGCGGCTGGCGCCGCCGGGTCCCAGGATGGTGGCCACCCCGTCCAGTCCTGCGCAGAGCGAGATCATGGGCCCGGCCGGCAACGAGGTGCAGAGGTTGCCGCCCACCGTGGACGTGTTCCAGACCTTGAAGGAGGCCACGAACGAATCGCAGCACGGCCGGACCAGGTCCAGCCCGGGCCAGGGGCGGCCCGCGGCTTCTGTTGACTCCGGAAGCCGGTACAGCTCGGCAACGGTGCATGTCGCGGCGAGGTCGATGCCGTCACCGGACACAGTGACGGGCGTCCAGCCGGCGGTGCCGAGGTCGAGGAGGCGGCGCAGTGGCCGGGGGCCGAAGGCGAGGCTGCCGTAGGAGAACAGGACGGTTCCGCCGGCCAGCCAGGCGTCGCCGTCGCGCCATTCTGCGGGGTCGGTGGTGGGAACCACCGCCTCAATGGTGTTCATGTCCATGCGATCTCCTGTGGGGTGGCGGTGCGGGGCTGCCCGGGTGCGGGCAGCCGGTGGATGGGACCGGAGCTGTCCCGCAGCGGGATGCAGCGGGCGGCGCGGTTGCGGGATGCGAGAAGCTCGGCGGTGATGGACACCGCCACTTCCGCCGGGGTGACCGCGCCGAGGTCAAGCCCGATGGGCGAGTGAAGTTCGGCGATCCGTTCGGGCCGGACGCCGGCGGCAAGCAGGTGGTCCACCCGCTGCAGGTGGCTGCGGCGGGAACCCATCGCACCCACGTAGGCGAGGTCCAGGGCCAGCGCCGTTTCCAGCAGCGGAAGGTCGAATTTGGGGTCGTGGGAAAGCACGGCAACCACGGTGCGGTTGTCCAGCCGTCCGGCCGACGATTCCTCGGCCAGGTAGCGGTGCGGCCAGTCCGTCACCACTTCATCGGCCGCCGCGAACCGCGGCTGGGAGGTGAAGGCGGGGCGGGCATCCACGAGGGTCACGTGGTAGCCGAGAAGCCTGGCAGCCGGGACCAGGGCGGCGCCGAAGTCGTTGGCGCCGAACACCAGCATCCGCGGCGGGGCGAGGCGGGCTTCCACCAGGATGGCGGCTGCGTCGCCGTCCGGGGCGTGGTCCGGGTTCCAGTCCGGCGGGCAACCGCCGGGCGGGTCCACCGTGACGACGCCGGTCCCGCCGCTGCGGACGAGGGCCTCGACGCGGAGGCGGGACCCGCTGTCCACGCCCGCCGGATCCAGGGCGGAACCGTGAATCGCTGCCGGATCGGGCACCACGACGGCGGCGCCTCCCCCGGCTGCCCAGCCGGCGCACCAGGGCCACGGGTTCGTCCGCGCCGAAACCTGCGAGCAGGTGCAGGGCGGTCCGCAGCGGCGCGTCGTCGTCCGCGGGCACCGGTTCGACGTGGATGTCCAGCCGCCCGCCGCAGGTGAGTCCGGCGGCGAAGGCGTCGGCGGCACTGAAGCCGAACGCCTGGCGGCGGGTCCCGCCGTCGTCCATTGCGTCCTGGGCGAGCGCCACCACGGCGCCCTCCACGCAGCCGCCAGACAGGCTGCCCAGCACGCTCCCGGACTCCGTGACGATCATGGAGGTGCCCACGGGCCGCGGAACCGACCCGGTGGCGGAGACGATGGTTGCCACTGCGAACGGCTGGTGCGCGAGCCTGGGCAGCCAAGCGCTTAGGGAAGGGATCAGGTCAAGCATGGCGGCACTCCTTCTTCCGCGCGGCGGTGGTGTCCATTGTCGTTCCTGTCAGGTGGTTCTGAAAGCAGTGGTTCGGAAAAGCTGAGGACCGGGACATCCGCACCCGGGTAGCGGGTGCGGATGTCCCGAACGGCCGGGAAAGCGGCAGGTCAGCCGCCGAGCAGGACGTTGATGGGTCCGCGGGCGAAGTACACCAGGAACCCGGCGCTGACCGCCCACATCAGCGGGTGGATCTTCTTGGCCTTGCCGGATGCCGCGCCGATGATGGCCCAGCTGACGAAGCCGACGCCGATGCCGTTGGCGATGGAGTAGCTCAGCGGCATGGTCACGATGGTGAGGAACGCCGGCAGCGCCACGCTGAACTTGCTGAACTTGATCTCGCGGATCTGGGCCATCATCATGGCGCCCACCACCACCAGGGCAGCGGCGGCCACCTCAAGCGGAACCACGCTGGTGAGCGGGGTGAGGAACATCGAGCCGAGGAACAGCACGCCCGTGACCACCGATGCCAGGCCGGTGCGGGCGCCTTCGCCGATGCCGGCCGCGGAGTCGATGTAGACGGTGTTGGACGAGCCGGAGGTTGCACCGCCGGCCACCGCGCCGAAGCCTTCGACGATGAAGGCCGACTTGAGCCGCGGGAACGTCCCGTCCTTGTGGGCCACCCCGGCGCTCTTGGCCAGGCCGGTCATGGTGCCCATGGCGTCGAAGAAGTTGGTGAAGACCAGGGTGAACACCAGCATGGTGGCCGCGAGTCCGCCGATCCGGGCGAACGAGCCGAAGAGGTCGAACTGGCCCACCAGGCCCAGGTCCGGGGCGGATACCAGCTGCCCGGAGAGGACCGGGGTGTTCAGGTGCCAGCCGCCGGGGTTGGTGGCGCTGGCCGGGCCGATCTTGAAGACGGCTTCGACGACGGCGGCGAGCACGGTGGTGCCCACGATGCCGATGAGGAGCCCGCCCTGGACCTTGCGCGCCACCAGGATGCCCATGCTGAGCAGGCCGACGACGAACACGAGCGTGGGCACGGAGGTGATGGAGCCGCCGTCGCCCAGCTGCACGGGCGGCCCGCCGGCGGTGGGCCGGACAAAGCCGGAGTCCACGAAGCCGATGAAGGCGATGAACAGGCCGATGCCCACGGTGATGGCGGCCTTCAGTTCCTTGGGGACGGCCCGGAAGATGGCGGTACGGGCGCCGGTGACGCCGAAGAGCACGATCAGGATGCCGTTGATCACGACCAGGCCCATTGCCTCGGCCCAGGTGACTTCCTGGATCACGGAGACGGCCAGGAACGAGTTGATGCCGAGTCCTGCGGCGAGGCCGAACGGAAGGTTCGCCACCAGGCCGAACAGGATGGTCATGACGCCGGCGGTGAGGCCGGTGACCGCCCCGACCTGCGCTGCGGAGAGCCAGCCCCCGGCCACGTCGGTTGGGGCGTTGTCCGCGCTGAAGCCGCCCAGGATGAGGGGGTTCAGGATGACGATGTACGCCATGGTGAAGAACGTGACCAGGCCGCCGCGGAATTCACGCGCCAGCGTTGAGCCGCGCTGCGTGATGTGGAAGAAGCGGTCAAGGAGGGAGGTGGAGGCCGGCGGCTTGGGGAACGCGGTGCCGGCCGGGAGGTGTGGGGTGTTGGAGCCGAATGCTCCTCGTGGGAGGAATCCAGGATGGTCATGGTGAGCCGCCGGGCCTAGTAGTCGATCCTGGAGTCGAGCGTGTTCCAGGTATTGAACGGTTCCAGCGGGGCCGGTGCCTGGGGGTCGCCCAGTTCGAGCTTGGAAACCGGCATCAGGGAATCCCTGTCCTGGTTGTTGAAGTATTCGTAGAAGACGGCGTCGTCGAAGCCGACGGATGCGGCGTCGTGCCGGTCTGCGGCGTACACCACCCGCTCCACGCGGGCCCAGAGCGCCGATGCCAGGCACATGGGGCATGGCTCGCAGCTGGTGTAGAGGACGGCGCCGCTGAGGTCGAAGGTGCCGAGCTCGCGGCAGGCCGTGCGGATTGCGGTGACTTCGGCGTGGGCCGTGGGATCGTTGTCCGCGGTGACGCGGTTGACGCCGTCGAACGTTTTGCCGTCCGCGGTGACGATCATGGCGCCGAAGGGCCCGCCGCTGTTGAGGACGTTGGCCGTTGCCAGCCGGATGGATCTGGCCAGGAACTGCTCGGCCGTGACGGTGGTACTCATGATGCGACTTCCTTTTGCCGGGAAGCCCGGTGCCGCTTGCAGTACCAGTAGAACCAGGTGCGACGGTTACCAGGCTTCAGCATGTGCTGTGAAGGTTAAGTTGCGCCTGGTAGATAGCTTCCCGGAGACCGGGTGCCCGCCTTTGGCAGAATCGAGATTAGCACCGGTTTGTGGTCCGCGCCATAGTTTTCTGAAAACTTTATTCCGCAATGTGAAATCTATGTTTCCTGCGGTTCACTGCGGCGGAACCTGGCGCAGTCACAATCCGGCGGCGTTGACGGGCTTCGGGCGGCACCTACTCTGATCCCACCCGCACCGTCCGCCTCGAGCAGCCCGGCGCGGCCCCTGGATCAGCAGACAGGGCTTCACTGAGCTGGATTTACTGCAACTGCGCTCAGACAAGGACAGCCCATGAACCACCCCCCTGCCCACAGTTCCCGGCTCTGGATCCGGAATCCCCTGGCAGCCTTTACCGCGAACAGCCTCGACGCCTCGGGCGGACTGGTGGTCAGCGGCGGCGTGATCCAGGAAGTGCTGGCCGCGGGCCAGCAGCCGTGCGGGCCGGTCCAGGAGGTCTTCGACGCCGGCCGGCACGTCCTGCTGCCCGGCCTCATCAACACGCACCACCACTTCTACCAAACCCTCACGCGCGCCTGGGGCCCGGTGGCCAACGCCCCGCTCTTCCCCTGGCTGCAGAACCTGTACCCCGTCTGGGCACGGCTCACTCCCAGGGACCTTGAGCTCGCCGCCACGGTGGCCCTCGCGGAGCTGCTGCTCTCCGGCTGCACCACCGCCGCCGACCACCATTACCTCTTCCCTGCGGGGCTGGAGGATGCCATCGATATCGAGGTGGCGGCAGTCCGCCGGCTGGGGATGCGGGCAACGCTCACGCGCGGCTCCATGACCCTGGGGACGGACGACGGCGGCCTGCCGCCGCAGTCAACGGTGCAGGCCCCGGAGGTGGTGCTGGAGGACAGCGAGCGCCTGGTGGGCCGGTACCACGAGCGGGGGGAGGACGCGGTGATCCAGATCGGACTGGCCCCTTGCTCGCCCTTCTCGGTGACCAAGGAAATCATGGCCGAAAGTGCGGCGCTCGCGGAGCGCCTGGACGTCCGGCTGCACACCCACCTGGCCGAAACCCTCGACGAGGAGGACTTCTGCCGGGAGATGTTCGGGCTGCGGACCGTCGACTACCTGGACAGCGTCGGCTGGCTGACGGACCGCACCTGGCTGGGCCACGGCATCCACTTCAGCGACGCCGAGATCAGCAGGCTCGGGGCGGCCGGGACCGCCGTCGCGCACTGCCCCACCTCCAACATGCGCCTGGCCTCGGGCACGGCCCGCGTCCTGGAACTCGAGGACGCGGGTGTCCCGGTGGGGCTGGGTGTGGACGGCTCGGCGTCGAACGATGCCTCGAACATGATCCTGGAAGCCCGGCAGGCGCTGTACCTCCAGCGGCTCCTGTACGGCGCGGACGTCCCGGTGGAGCGGGCCCTAAGCTGGGCGACGCGCGGTTCAGCCGCAGTCCTGGGCCGGACGGGGCTGGGCCAGCTGGCTCCGGGGATGGAGGCGGACCTGGCCCTGTTCACCCTGGATGACCTGCGGTTCTCCGGCAGCCACGATCCCGTGGCCGCGCTGCTCCTGTGCGCCGCGGACCGGGCCGACCGCGTGATGGTGGGCGGGCAGTGGCGCGTGGTGGACGGGCAGATTCCGGGACTGGACATCGCCGGGCTCATCGCGGAGCACTCGGCTGCCGCCCGGCGCCTCGTCAACGGCTGACCCGACCAGCCGTTTCGACGGTTCCCTGCGCACACGATGATCGGCGACGTCGTCTCCGAAGGGAACCGTCGAAACGGGCCTATCCCGCGGGATCACATCGTTGCTAGCGTGGCCGCATGACTCCGTCAAAGACGCCGGCCGAGATCCTGGACATCGATGGTGAAGAGGTCCGCATCTCCAGCCCGGACAAGGTGGTGTTTCCGCAACCCGGCCTGACCAAGCTGGACCTGGTGCGGTACTACCTGGCGGTTGCCGACGGCGCGCTGCGGGGTGCGGGCGGCCGGCCGATGGTGCTCAAGCGGTTTCCCAAGGGCATCGGTGAGGAACCGTTCTTCCAGAAGCGCGTGCCGGAAAACCACCCTCCTTATATAGACACCACAACGCTGCACTACGCATCGGGGACGTCGGCGGAGGAAGCAGTCATCCGGAACGCGGCCGGCCTGGCCTGGGTCATCAACCTGGGCTGCCTGGACCTCAACCCGCATCCGGTCCGGGCGGAGGACCTGGAGCACCCCGACGAACTGCGGGTGGACCTGGACCCCATGCCGGGCGTGGACTGGTCGCAGATCGTGGACGTCGCCTATGTGGCACAGGAGGTGCTCGACGACGTCGGGCTGGCGGGATGGCCGAAGACCAGCGGATCGCGGGGCCTGCACATCCTGGTGCGGATCGCCCCGCAGTGGTCCTACAAGGACGTGCGGCTCGCCGCCGAGACCCTGGCCCGCGAAGTCGAGAACCGCGCGCCGGGGCTGGCCACGGCGCGGTGGTGGAAGGAAGAGCGCGGCGAAAGCGTGTTCGTGGATTTCAACCAGAACGCCAAGGACCGGACGGTGGCCTCCGCCTATTCGGTCCGGGCACTGCCGGATGCGCGGGTCTCCACCCCGCTGTCCTGGGATGAGGTCCGGTCGGCACGGCCGGAACAGTTCACGGTGCCCACCATCCTGGAGCGCTTCGCGGCCATCGGCGACCCGCACGCGGGCATCGACGACGCCGTTGGTTCCCTTGACGGGCTGCTGGCCCTCGCCAAGGAGCTGGGTCCCGCCGAGAAGGCACCGCGGGGAGCCAACGGCTCCGGCCGCCGGCAGTCAACAATGCCGCTGATCGAAGTGGCCCGGACCCGGACCAAGCCGGAGGCCCTGGCGGCGCTGGACGAATGGAAAACCCGGCACGCCGCCGTCGTCCCTTCCCTCACCCCGGCCGACGTGCTGGTGGACGGGATGCGCGGCTCAAGCTCGCTCTGGTACCGGGTGCGGGTGAACCTGCAGCACGTTCCCGAGGCGGAGCGGCCGCCGCAGGAAAAGCTCATCGCCGATTACGACCCCTGGGCCGGGAAGGAATGGCCCGGGCGTCCGGAATCCTGACGGCGTCAGCGGCGGTTGAAGCCGGGCAGCGCGTGGATCCAGCGCGAGAAACGGCTGGGCTCGTGGACCCGGTCCTCGGGCACGTAGAAATCCGGATCGATGCCGCCGCCGCGCGGGAGGTAGAACTCCTGCTCGGAAGGTTGGGCCGCGGGTGCCGGTGCTGTTGCGGTCTTGTCCTGCTGGTACATCCGGTCCTCCTCTGTTTCGTATCGCGGAAAGCAAATTCTGCTCTGTGAAAAGAGTACGGGCGTTGCCGCCGGGGCGTCAATGCCTCCGGCGACGGGCCGGGAGTCCGCCGGTCACAAAACGAATTTTGGCGTTGTGATGTACACCACCGGATTGCGGGGGTACGCTGGAAGGCAACTCGTGGCGCACGTCACGTAACCTGGGAGCAGCAGGCAGGGTCGTAATGAGCTGGCATCAATGGATGCCGGCTCTTTTTTGTTGGGTCGGCTCCACCGGAAACGCGCCAGAAACGCGCGCTTAATTTCAGTGATGGAACCTTGGTTCCACTTACCGGAGATTGGGAAATGACCATGAGCAGCAAGATCATCCTCGGCGAAAACCAGTACGGCAAGGCCGAAGTCCGCGTCGTCAAGATCACCCGCGACACCAACCGCCACGAGATCGAGGACCTGAACGTCACCTCGCAGCTGCGGGGAGACTTCACCGCGGCCCACCTGGAGGGCGACAACGCCCACGTGGTGGCCACGGACACCCAGAAGAACACCATCTACGCCTTCGCCCGCGACGGCGTCGGCTCCCCCGAGGCCTTCCTGCTGCGCCTTGGCGAGCACTTCACGTCCAGCTTCGACTGGGTCACCGGCGGCCGCTGGGAGGCCGAGTCCTACGCCTGGAACCGCATCCAGGCACACGGCAGCGAACACGACCACTCGTTCGTCCGCAACGGCCAGGAAGTCCGGACCGCAGTCCTGGTCCGCGACGGCGCCACCACCCACCTGGTCTCCGGGCTCAAGGACCTGACCGTCCTGAAGTCCACCCAGTCCGGCTTCGTCGGCTACCCGCGGGACCGCTACACCACCCTGCCGGAAACCACGGACCGCATCCTCGCCACGGACGTCTCCGCCCGCTGGCGCTTCAAGACCGGCACCGATTTCAGCACCCTTGACTTCAACAAGAGCTACGACGACGTCAAGGGGCTCCTGCTCGAAGGCTTCACCGAGAAGTACTCCCATGCCCTGCAGCAGACCCTGTTCGACATGGGCCAGAAGGTCCTGGAGGCCCACAGCGAGATCGACGAGATCAAGTTCTCCATGCCCAACAAGCACCACTTCCTGGTGGACCTCACCCCGTTCGGCCTGGACAACCCGAACGAGGTCTTCTACGCGGCGGACCGCCCGTACGGCCTGATCGAGGCCACCGTCCAGCGCGAGGATGCCGCCCCGGCCCCCGCAGCCTGGTCGGGCATCGCCGGCTTCTGCTAGACCCTGCATTTTCCGGTGGTTGAGCCGGTCGAAACCCGGTTTCGACAAGCTCAACCACCGGTGGTTGAGCCGGTCGAAACCCAAGACTTACCCCCGTTAGCCAGACACAGTTAGCCAGACGATGACGTCTGCCATGAACCCAGAAAGTCTGCCATGAACACCAAGAAGAAACTGGCCGCCGCGGCCGCCGGTAAAGGGGCCCAGCAGGCCCGGCCCGAGGACCAGCGGCTGTCGATCGGAAGCACCTTCGCCTACGGCTTCCAGCACGTCCTCACCATGTACGGCGGCATCATCGCCCCTCCCCTGATCATTGGCGCGGCGGCCGGCATGAGCTCGCAGGACATTGGCCTGCTCATTGCGGCCTGCCTGTTCGTCGGCGGCCTCGCCACCATGCTCCAGACCGTCGGTGTTCCGTTCTTCGGCTCGCAGCTGCCGCTGGTCCAGGGCGTCTCCTTCGCCGGGGTCTCCACCATGGTGGCCATCGTCCACGGCGGCGGCGGGATCCAGGCGGTGTTCGGATCGGTCATCGCCGCGTCGCTGATCGGCCTGCTGATCACGCCGCTGTTCTCGAAGATCATCCGGTTCTTCCCGCCGGTCGTCACGGGCACGGTCATCACCACTATCGGCCTCACGCTGATGCCGGTCGCGGCCAACTGGGCCATGGGCGGCAACAAGGCCGCCCCGAATTACGGCAGCATGGCCAACATCGGCCTCGCGGCAGCCACCATGGCCATCGTCCTGCTCCTCAGCAAGGTGGGCAGCGCCGCAATCTCCCGGCTGTCCATCCTGCTCGCCATGGTCCTGGGCACCCTCATCGCCTTCGTCTTTGGCATGGCCGACTTCTCCAAGGTGGGCCAGGGCGAAATCGTCGCCTTCCCCACCCCGTTTGCCTTCGGCCCGCCGGTCTTCGAGATCGCTGCCATCATTTCAATGCTGATCGTCATTCTGGTCACCCTGACCGAAACGTCCGCTGACATCATCGCCGTGGGCGAGATCGTGGGCACCAAGGTGGACTCCAAGCGGATCGGCGACGGCCTCCGGGCGGACATGCTCTCCAGCGCCATCTCCCCGCTGTTCAACTCCTTCACCCAGAGCGCCTTCGCCCAGAACGTCGGCCTGGTCGCCATCACGGGAGTGAAGAGCCGCTTCGTGGTCAGCGCCGGCGGCCTGATCCTGGTGATCCTCGGCCTGCTGCCCGTCCTCGGCCGGGTGGTCGCAGCGGTTCCCACCCCCGTCCTGGGCGGCGCCGGCGTCGTACTCTTCGGAACCGTGGCAGCCAGCGGCATCCGCACCCTGGCCAAGGTGGAGTACAAGAACAACATGAACCTGATCATCGTGGCGGCTTCCATCGGGTTCGGCATGATCCCCATTGCCGCCCCCGCCTTCTACGACCAGTTCCCGGCCTGGTTCGGCACCATCTTCCACTCCGGCATCAGCTCCGCCGCCGTGATGGCCATCCTGCTGAACCTGCTGTTCAACCACCTGAAGGCCGGCAACTCGGAGAACCAGTCCGTGTTCGTGGCCGGCACCGAGCGCGTGGTCCGCGAAGAGGACCTGAAGTGCCTGGCCGACGGCGACCGCTTCGAGGGCGGCAAGCTCATCGACTGCGACGGCAAGGAAGTCAAGATCGAGTCCTCCGCCAAGGCCTCCGACCACTGACCCCACAAGCAAGCGACGGCGGCCCGCACCTTTTCGCCAAAGGTGCGGGCCGCCGTCGAACGCTCCCCACCCGCCCCCTAACCTCGCAAGCTCGGCCAGGGAACCCTGCGGGCGTGGACCCATCAAATGGTCAGGAGCGGTTGAGCTCCGCGGAGATCGCTTCGGCCGCCTCGCGCAGGACGGGAACAGCCTTGTCGGCGAAGTGCTCGTCCACGCGTGACACCGGGCCGGAGACCGAAATGGCCGTGGGTGTGGGGGCATTGGGCACGGCCATGGCAAAGCAGCGCACGCCGAGCTCCTGCTCTTCCTCGTCAATGGAGTAGCCGCGCTCGCGGATGAGCTTCAGGTCAGCGAGGAGGTCGTCGATATCGCCGATGCTCTTGGACGTGGGCGTGGGCATGCCGGCACGGGCAACGATGCCGCGGACCACGTCGTCGTCGAGCTGGGCAAGGATGGCCTTTCCGACGCCGGTGGCGTGGGTATGCGCCCGGCGCCCCACCTCGGTGAACATGCGCATGGAATGCAGGGACGGCACCTGCGCCACGTAGATGACCATGTCCGAATCGAGCACCGCCATGTTGGAGGTCTCGCCGAGCCGGTCAACCAGGGTCTTGAGCTGCGGTCGGGCCAGGGCGCCGAGCTGCTTGTTGGCCCCCTCGCCCAGCCGGATCAGGCGCGGGCCCAGGGCATAGCGGCGGTTGGGCAGCTGCCGGATGTAGCCCAGGGACACGAGGGTGCGCAGGAGCCGGTGGATGGTGGGCAGCGGCAGGTCCGTGGACGAGGACAGCTCACTGAGCGTGACGTCGCCGCCGGCGTCGGTGATCAATTCCAGAAGTTCGAAGACGCGCTCAACGGACTGCACGCCTCCGGCGGCTTTCTCAGCCATAACCAAGTCTCCTGTGGCTCGGATTCCGACAAGTCTTATCCGCATCGTGAAAAGAGTTGCCCTAGTTGTTTCAAGATACAGCACGGGCCGCGCGGATGCGATCAGTCACAAACAGGGCTTGTCTTTCCACAAAGTAGATAATAATATCCATAATACGAAAACATTCGAGTTGATCAGCAGCCCGGACACGGCCCAACAGGAGGACATTCAATGGCGAACCCCAGCCCCGGAAATTCGATCACCCTGCGCGTGGAAGCACCGTCAAGCTTCAGCGCCACCAGCGAACTGGCCGCAGCCGTCGGAGCAGCGGGCGCCGCCATCACGGCACTGGACGTCAGCGAGTCGCACCACGAGACACTGGTTGTGGATGTCACCTGCAACACCACCGACGACGCGCATGCCGCGCGGGTCAAGGACGCCCTGAACGCGCTCGACGGCGTCACGGTCCAGCACGTCTCGGACCGCACCTTCCTGATGCACCTGGGCGGCAAGCTGGAGGTCGTCCCCAAGGTGGCCCTGCGCAACCGCGACGATCTTTCCCGCGCCTACACCCCCGGCGTCGCACGCGTCTGCCTCGCCATCGCCGAGGACCCGGCAGCGGCCCGCAACCTGACCGTCAAGCGCAACACCATCGCAGTCCTCACGGACGGTTCGGCCGTCCTGGGCCTGGGCAACATCGGCCCCGCCGCCGCCCTTCCCGTCATGGAGGGCAAGGCCGCGCTGTTCAAGCAGTTCGCCAACGTGGACGCCTGGCCGGTTTGCCTGGACACCCAGGACACCGAGGAAATCATCATGATCGCCAAGGCCATGGCGCCGGTCTACGGCGGCATCAACCTGGAGGACATCGCCGCTCCCCGCTGCTTCGAGATCGAGAACCGGCTCCGCGAGGAACTGGACATCCCGGTGTTCCACGACGACCAGCACGGCACCGCGATCGTCACCCAGGCCGCACTTGTCAACGCCCTGCGCGTGGTGGGCAAGAAGCTCTCCGAGGTGAAAATCGTGGTCTCGGGCGTCGGCGCCGCCGGCTCCGCCATCATCCAGCTCCTGAAGGCCCAGGGTGCTCAGCACATCATTGCCGCCGGCCGCTCGGGCGCCATCCACGCGGGCGAAAAAGTACGACGACGAACACCGCACCTGGATTGCCGCGAACACCAACCAGGACGGCTTCTCCGGCAGCCTCCACGACGCCCTCAAGGGAGCCGACGTGTTCATCGGCGTCAGCGCCCCGCACGTCATTGGCGAGGAGCAGGTGGCCTCCATGGCCGAGGACGCGATCGTCTTCGGCCATGGCCAACCCCACCCCGGAGATCGACCCCGTCATCGCGTCGAAGCACGCCGCCGTGGTGGCCACCGGCCGCAGCGACTTCCCGAACCAGATCAACAACGTCCTGGCCTTCCCGGGCTTCTTCCGGGGCCTGCTGGACGCCGGGGCAAGCGACATCACGCCGGAGATGCTGGTGGCCGCGGCCGAGGCAATCGCCAACCGGGTTGCTGACGACGAGCTCAATGCCAGCTACATTATCCCCAGCGTCTTCGATCCCCATGTGGCCGCCGACGTGGCTGCAGCAGTGGCAGCGGCCGCCCGTTCCGCCAACGTGGCAACCAAGGGCACGGATGCCGCAGAGGTTCCCGTGGCCGCCCTCGCCAACGCCTGACCGCCCGACTTCCAGCCATAGGAAAGGACCAGAAATGGCCATCACCGTCACAGATCCCCGGCCGATCAACCGCGCCGAGGAGATCCTCACCCCCAAGGCGCTGGCTTTCGTGGAGGAGCTTCACAAGCGCTTTGCCGGAACCCGCAACGAGCTGCTGGCCGCCCGCGCCGCCAAGCGGCAGCGCGTCGCCGAGACCGGAAAGCTGGACTTCCTGCCGGAAACCCAGACCGTGCGCGACGGCGACTGGAAGGTCGCGCCGGCACCGGCAGCCCTGCAGGACCGCCGGGTGGAAATGACCGGACCGGCGTCGCCGGCAAAGATGGCCATCAACGCCCTGAACTCCGGCGCCAAGGTGTGGCTCGCGGACCTTGAGGATGCCAGCACCCCCACCTGGGGCAACGTCATCGACGCCATCCTCAACCTCCGCGACGCCGCGCAGGGCACCCTGAGCTACACCTCCGATGAGGGCAAGGAGTACCGGCTCCGCACCGACGCGCCGCTCGCCGTCGTGGTGGCCCGCCCCCGCGGCTGGCACATGCAGGAAAAGCACCTGCTGATCGACGGCGAACCCGCGGTGGGTGCGCTGGTGGACTTCGGCCTGCACTTCTACCACGTTGCCAAGCAGCTGGTCCTCAACGGGCACGGGCCGTACGACGACCTGCCCAAGATGGAGAGCCACCTCGAGGCCCGGCTCTGGAATGACGTGTTCGTCTTCGCGCAGGACTTCCTGGGCCTGCACCAGGGCACCATCCGCGCCACTGTGCTGATCGAAACCATTCCGGCCGCCTTCGAGATGGACGAGATCCTCTACGAGCTCCGGGACCACGCCTCCGGCCTGAACGCCGGCCGCTGGGACTATCTGTTCAGCCTCATCAAGTACTTCCGTGACGCCGGCGAAGAGTTCGTCCTGCCGGACCGCGCCTCGGTGGCCATGACCGCGCCGTTCATGCGCGCCTACACTGAACTGCTGGTCAAGACCTGCCACAAGCGCGGCGCTTTCGCCATGGGCGGGATGGCGGCCGTCATTCCGAACCGCCGCCACCCGGAGGTGACCGAGGCCGCCTTCGCGAAGGTCCGGGCAGACAAGACCCGCGAGGCGAACGACGGGTTCGACGGCTCCTGGGTTGCCCACCCGGACCTGGTTCCCACCTGCCGCGAGGTCTTCGACTCGGTGCTGAGAAGCAAGCCCAACCAGCTGGACAAGCAGCGCCCGGAGGTCAACGTCACCGCAGAGCAACTGCTGGACGTCTCCTCCGCCGAAGGCCAGGTCACCGAGGCCGGCCTGCGGTTGAACCTCTACGTGGCCGTGGCCTACACCGCCGTCTGGCTCTCCGGCAACGGCGCAGTGGCCATCCACAACCTGATGGAGGATGCCGCCACCGCCGAAATCTCCCCGCTCCCAGGTGTGGCAGCAGATCCGGAACAAGTCGGTCCTGGCGGACACTGGCAACACCGTGACCAAGGAACTCGTGGAGCGGATCCTGGGCGAGGAGACCGAACGGCTCCGCACCGAATTCGGCGACGAGGCGTTCCGGCGCTACTACCAGCCGGCCAGCGAACTCATCGCGGACATCTGCCTCTCGGACGACTACACCGACTTCCTCACCACCCCCGCCTACGAACTGGTGGGCTGAGGCATGCCCGCAACACCCAAGCCCTCGCTCACCCCGGGGGACCTGGCGCACATCGACGGCCAGCTGGCCGCAACGGACCGGCTCCTGGAGCACAACTACCCCGGCGACGACGGCTCCCGGCAGCCCGTGCACACGGTGTACGTGCCCGCGGACCGCTTCACGCCGTCGCTCGCTGCCGAATGGGGCGCCGAAGCGAAGGCGGCCGTTGAGGCCCACGGCGGCTTCGGAAAGCTGGGGAGCCTGCTGGGCCAGGAGCCCGGCCTCGCCGAGGCCGTCGCCTCCCGGGTGGAGGCCAAGCTGGCCTCCGAACCCATCGAGGACCTGCGGCTCGACTTCGAGGACGGGTTCGGGGACAGGGGCGACGACGCCGAGGACGCCGCCGCGGTAACGGCGGCTTCCGCGGTGGCCGCCGCAGTGGCGGCCGGGTCCGCTCCCCCGTTCATCGGCATCCGGTTCAAGTGCTTCGAAGCGCCCACCCGGGCCCGCGGACTGCGCACCCTGGACCTGTTCGTCTCCGGCCTGGCCGCCGCCGGCGAGCTGCCCGAGGGGCTGGTCCTCACCCTGCCCAAGGTGACCACCGTGGCGCAGGTCCAGGCGATGGACTACGCCGTGTCCCGGCTGGAGCAGGTGCACGCGCTGCCCGCCGGCCGGCTGCGCTTCGAGGTCCAGGTGGAAACGCCCCAGCTCATCCTGGGACCGGAGGGCACGTCGCCGGTGGCGCAGCTGCCGCACGCCGTGCCCGGCCGGATCAGCGGCCTGCACTACGGCACCTACGACTATTCGGCGTCGCTGCAGATCTCCGCGGAGTACCAGTCCATGGAGCACCCCGTGGCGGACTTCGCCAAGGAGGTCATGCAGCTCGCGGTGGCCGGCACCGGCATCCGGCTTTCTGACGGCTCCACCAACATCATCCCCGTGGGCGACAACGTGGAAAACGCCTGGCAGCTGCACGGCCGGCTGGTCCGGCGGTCCCTGGAACGCGGCTACTACCAGGGCTGGGACCTGCACCCTGCCCAGCTGCCCAGCAGGTTTGCCGCGACGTACGCCTTCTACCGGCAGGGCCTTCCGGCCGCCGCGGCCCGGCTGCGGAACTATGTGGAGCAGACCGAAGGCGGGGTCATGGACGAACCCGCCACGGCCCGCGCCCTGGCAGCGTTTGTCCTGCGCGGCGTCCAGTGCGGCGCCGTGGGGGCCGACGAGGTCCAGGCGCTGGCCGGCGTCGGACTTTCCCGGCTCACCGCGCTGGCCCACCCGAGGCTCGCCACCACCTCCAACTCCTAAGCAAAGGAATCCCTTATGGGCAAGTACTACACACCCACCGGCGGGCTGCCGCCGCAGACCCACCTCACCACCGAGCGCGCCATCGTCACCGAGGCCTACACGGTGATCCCGAAGGGCGTGCTGACGGACATCGTCACCTCCAACCTGCCGGGCTTCAGCAACACCCGTTCGTGGATCATCGCCCGCCCCATCTCCGGGTTCGCCACCACGTTCTCGCAGCTGATCGTGGAGATCGGCCCGGGCGGCGGGGCACCGCGGGCCGAATTCGAGGAAGGCGTGGAGGGCGTCGTCTTTGTCACCAAGGGCAAGCTCAACCTGACGCTGGACGGCGAGCTGCACCAGCTTGAGGAGGGCGGCTACGCCTACCTGGCCGCGGGCGCGCAGTGGGGACTGGAGAACGTCTCGGACGACATCGTGTCCTTCCACTGGATCCGCAAGGCCTACGAGCGCCTGGAAGGGTACAAGGCCAAGTCCTTCGTCACCAACGAAAAGGACGTGGAGCCGACGTCGATGCCGGACACCAACGACGTCTGGAAAACCACCCGCTTCACCGATTCCAACGACCTGGCGCACGACATGCAGGTCAACATCGTGACGTTCCAGCCCGGCGGCGTGATCCCGTTCCCCGAAACCCACGTCATGGAACACGGCCTGTTCGTCCTCGAGGGCAAGGCCATGTACCTGCTGAACAACGACTGGGTGGAGGTGGAGGCAGGCGACTTCATGTGGCTCCGGGCCTTCTGCCCCAGGCCTGCTACGCCGGCGGCCCGGGCGAGTTCCGGTACCTGCTCTACAAGGACATGAACCGCCAGGTAAAGCTCACCTAGTCCCGCCTAACTGACTGGCAGTTGGGGGAAAATTGGTGGCATGGGTACGCGCCGGGGCGGCAGGGGGTGGCAGCGCACCGCCGCTGCCCTGTGCGCCGCCGTGCTCGTGGCCGCCGTCCCGGGCTGCATCGGCCCGCCGGAGCCGCCGGACCGGAACAAGCCCGCCGCCATCGCGCTGCTGGAGGCTTTCAGTTCCAGGATGGTCGACGACGGCGCCCCGGCAGTCCTCTTCGACGTCACCAGCGGCGGGGACACCTGGACCCACGCCGCCGGGGTCCGGACTTTGGCGGCGCGGGAGGCGGCAACGGCGGCCGACCCCGTCCACATCGGCACCATCACGGAGTCCATGGTGGCTGTCTCCGTGCTCAAGCTGGTGGAGGAGGGCAGGCTTGACCTGGACGGCCAGGCCAGCGACTACCTGCCCGAGTTCGGCGCCGTCCTGAAGCCGCCCGGCCCCGTCAGTGTCCGGCAGCTGCTGACACATGAATCCGGGCTTCCGGACTTCTCCCTCCCCCTGCTGGCGTCCGGACGCTGGGAGGAACTGGCGGGCCGGCCGCTTCCCCTCGAACAGCAGCTGGGCCTCGCCGCCACCGTTCCGTGGGACGGCAGGCTGGCGCGGATCTTCGACTACTCCCGCTCCAACTACGCGGCGCTTGCCCTGATTGTCGAGCGGCTCCGCGGCCAGGACATCGGGCGGGTCCTGGCCGCCGACATTGCCCGCCCCCTTGGACTGACGGCAACCACGCTTGGCGGCCCACCGCCCGCCGGCATGGTGCACGGTTACGTCACTATCGAGGGCACGCCCCAGGACGCGGCCGCCCCCGCCTGGCTGGCTGAGGCTCCTTCCAATGGAGCCGTGTCCACCGTGCAGGAAGTGAACAGGTTCTACGCCGCGCTGCTGCAGGGCAGGCTGCTGGACCCTGACACCGTGACCGCCATGAAGGGCGGCTACTCGCAGTACTACGGTTTTGCCCTGCGGCGCTGGAACAACACCTGCAACAACCGCTTCTACTACGGGCTTCCCGGGGATGTGGACGGCTACGGAACGGTCGCCATGACCAGCGAGGACGGCAGCAAGCAGCTGGCCATGACCGTGGCCTACCCGCCCGGACCGCCCACCCTCGGCGTGAACCCGCTGCTGTTCGAGATGCAGGAGGTGGCGCAGGAGGCCATGAACAGCCTCTGCTAGGCGCCCGGGTTCAGGACCACCTTGATGCAGCCGTCCTCCTTCTTCTGGAACTTTTCGTACAGGGCAGGGGCACCTTCCAGGCCTGAGCGGTGGGTGACCAGGTCCATGACGCCCAGCGGATCGGCGTCGTCCTCCACGAGCGGCAGCAGGTCATCGGTCCAGCGCCGGACGTTGCACTGACCCATGCGCACCTGGATCTGCTTGTCGAACAGGGTCAGCATCGGCATGGGGCTCGCCTGCCCGCCGTACACGCCACTGAGCGAGATGGTCCCGCCGCGGCGCACGGCGTCGATCGACGTGTGCAGGGCAGCCAGGCGGTCCACGCCGGCTGTCTCCATCGCCTTCTGGGCCAGCTTGTCCGGCAGCAGGCCCAGCGCCTGGTGCGCGAAGCCTGCCACCGGCGAGCCATGTGCTTCCATGCCGACGGCGTCCACCACCGCGTCAGGGCCACGGCCGGAGGTCATCTCCCGCAGATCGTCCGAAATGGTCTTCGTGTAGTCGAACACCTCCACCCCGTGCCGCGCCGCCATCTCCCGGCGCTCCGGGACGGGTCCACGCCCACCACGCGGAGGCCGTGGTGCACGCCGATCCGGCTGGCGAACTGGCCCACCGGCCCAGGCCGAACACAGCCAGGGTGCCGCCCGGCCGGACGTCCGCATACTCAACGGCCTGCCAGGCCGTGGGAAGATGTCGGAGAGGAACAGGTACCGCTCGTCGGGAAGCTCTGTTCCCACCTTCACGGGGCCGTAGTCCGCGTGCGGGACGCGCAGGTACTCGGCCTGCCCGCCGGGAACCGAGCCGTAGAGCTCCGAGTAGCCGAAGAGGGCCGCTCCTGAACCCTTCTCCTTCACCTGGGTGGTTTCACACTGGGACTGCAGGCCCTGTTCGCACATATAGCAGCGGCCGCAGGAGATATTGAAGGGCACCACCACGCGATCCCCGGGGCGAAGATTGGTGACGGCGCTGCCCACCTCTTCCACGATTCCCATCGGTTCGTGGCCGATCACATCGCCTTTGTGCATATAGGGGCCCAGCACCTCGTACAGGTGCAGGTCCGAGCCGCAGATCGCCGTCGAGGTAATGCGCACGATCGCATCGGTAGGCTCCTGGATCACCGGGTCCGGTACTTCCTCGACGCTTACCGAGCGTTTTCCTTGCCAGGTCAGTGCTTTCACAGTTTCCCTTTCTCTCCTGGTCTTCCCGAGGGGCGGAAGCCCGTCCTTCGACGCTAACGGCTTGGGCTGAAAAAAGTAAGCAGGCTGATTAAATACTTGTCGTCCCGGCCGGGGGCTTCTAGCGTAGGAAGGGCCAGCCCAAGCCCGTGCGAGTGAAAGAGGAACACCATGTCGCTGTACCAGCCGGAACCGGTCGAGATCTCCACGCGCATGCGCCCGGGCGAATGGACGGAAGAGAGCCTTGAGGCGCTGGTCGATTCCTACCGCACCAGGATCCTGGAGATGGGCGCCAGCGCGGCCGATATCGTAACGGACATTGACCGCAACGACGACGGTTCAGTAAAGGTCAACGTGTCCTGGGCCAAGCCCGCCGATGCCGGGGACGAGGATGCGGTCACGGGCGGGCAGACGGTCTGAGCGCCCTAGGACTCCTGCCGCAGCAGGCGGCCGATGGCGCTTGATCCAAGATTCTCCAGCAGGTCCCGTGGGCCCTCATAAACCTCCACAGCGCCGGCGTCACGCAGTTCTGCGGCGTTGATGCCGCCGCAGGTGACCCCCACCGGAGGGATGCCCAGGGCCGCGGCGGCCTTCATGTCCCAGACGGCGTCGCCCACGAAGACGGCATTCCGGGGCGCCACGCCGATCGTTTCAAGGGCCGCGACCAGGATGTCGGGGACGGCTTGCTGTTCTTTGCGTCGTTGGCGCTGGTGGCACCGTCGATGAAGGGGTCGGCGGCCAGGATGCCCTTCATGACCTGCAGGTCCTTGTTCCGCGCCGAGGAGGCGAGCGCAACAGCAAGCCCGTCCTCGTGGCAGCGGGCCAGCAGGTCCCTGGCGCCGTCGAAGGCCCGCAGCGACGGCCAGTGGGAGGCATACAGCGCGCCGTGGCTGGCCATCACGTCCTTGTCCGCCTCCCGGTCCCGGTCCTGCGGCAGGAGGTTGTCCACCAGGCGGTCCCGCCCATGCCCACGAAGTGGTGGATGGAGGCCATGGGGATGTCATACCCCTGCTGGCGAAAGGCTCCCCACCAGGAGATGGTGTGGATGTAGGACGAGTCGATCAGCGTCCCGTCGACGTCAAAGAGAACCCCCCGGCGCTGCCCGCCAGGGGGTGACGTGCGTGGCGGGACCATCAGCCCACCGCTGCCCGCTTGGCCTCCGGCGCCTTCTTGTGCCGGGCCGCGGATTCCTTGGGGGTGCTCACGGGCCGCACCCGGTCCCGGATCACAGTTCCGGCTCCATCGTGGCTTTTGTCCCTGATCAGGCCGGTGCCGGCGATTTCGCGGGCCATCGCAACACCCGCCGCGGCAGCCCGCTTGGTGGGAAAGGTCACCGAGATCGCCATCAGGTTCCCGGCCCCATCCAGCATCCGGACGCGGTAACCGCCGTCGGGCGCGTCCACGAGCTCAAAATACCCGGCCATAAAAAAATCAACTCCTCCGTCAGTCACGGCACTGTGCTTTTGGGAGCACTCCATGAGGTGTTAGTAAGTATACTTATCTATTCTGCGAAGGAGAAGCCGTACCCCTGCCGGCGCCGCCTCTGCGCCGTTCCGCCGACTCCGGCGGAATGGGGGTATCACTCCGGCGAACCGTATCCTGATGCAGCTCCAAAGCGCTAGTCACAAGGGCGAAGTGGCTGAAAGCCTGCGGAGTATTCCCCAGCTGGCGGCCGGCCTTGACCGCCCACTCCTCGCTCAGCAGCCCCACATCGTTCCGCAGCTCCAGCAGGCGTTCGAAAAGCTGCCTGGACTCCTCGTGCCGGCCCGCCCCAGGAGTGCTTCCACCAGCCAGTAGGAGCAGGCCAGGAAGACGCCCTCGTCACCCGGCAGCCCGTCGTCGCTCTCGGCCGGGCGGTAGCGCAGCACGAAGCCGTCCTCGGTCAGCTCGCGCTGGATGGCCTCGATGGTTCCGATGACGCGCGGATCGTCCGGCGGCAGGAACCCTACGCGCGGGATGAGCAGGAGGCTGGCGTCCAACTCAGGCCTCCCGTAGGACTGGACGAACGTGTTGCGGGCGGCGTCGAACCCGTTGGCCATGACGTCGCGGTGGATGGTGTCCCGCAGCGTCTCCCAGCGTTCCACGGGACCCGGCAGCCCGGATTCGCGGACACCCTTCACCATCCGGTCCGCGGCCACCCAGGCCATCACCTTGGAATGCGTGAAGTGACGGCGCGGGCCACGCATCTCCCACAGCCCGTTGTCCGGCTGGTCCCAGATGGTCTCCAGGTGCTCCATCAGGGCGCACTGCAGGTCCCAGGCCTCGTCCGTGTGCTTGAGCAGCGAGTTGCGGGTCAGCGCCAGGCAGTCCAGCACCTCCCCCCAGACGTCCAGCTGCAGCTGTTCCGCGGCACCATTGCCGATCCGCACCGGGGATGAGTTCTCGTAGCCTTTCAGCCAGGACAGCTCCATCTCTGGCAGCCGCCGCTCGCCGTGGATCCCGTACATGATCTGCAGGTCCGCGGGATCACCGGCGACGGCGCGCAGCAGCCAGTCCCGCCAGGCGGCGGCTTCGGCGCTGTATCCGGCGGCAAGGAGCGCCTGGAGCGTCATGGTGGCGTCCCGCAGCCAGCAGTACCGGTAGTCCCAGTTGCGCGGGCCGCCCAGCTGCTCCGGCAGGGAGGTGGTCACTGCCGCCACGATTCCCCCGGTCGGCGCGTAGGTCAGGGCCTTCAGCGTGACCAGCGAGCGCAGCACGGCCTCCTGGTATTCGCCTTTGACGGTGCACTGCGACGCCCAGCCGCGCCAGAAGGCATACGTGGTGGCCAGGACCTTCTCGGCGTCCACGGTATGGGGCCGGCCCACGTGGCTGGGCGCCCACGTCAGCACGAACGGGATCCGCTCGCCTGCACTGACGGTGAACTCGCTGATGGTGTGCATATTTTCACTTTGGAGGGGCGCGGGGGTGACGAAGTAGACGGCGTCCGGGCCCGCAATGGCGTGCAGCCCGTACTTGTCCCGGCGGACCCAGGGAATGATGTGCCCGTAGTCGAAGCGCATGACCAGTTCGCCGCGCATCTTCACGCTGCCACTGACGCCTTCGACGATGCGGACGATGTCCGCCACCGCATCACGGGGCGGCATGAAGTCGATGACCCGCACCGTTCCCTCGGGCGTTTCCCACTCCGTCTCCAGGATCAGGGTGCCGTCCCGGTAGCCCCGCCGCGTGCACGGCCCGCCGTCCCGCGGCGCCAAAAGCCAGCGGCCGGCGTCGGGCGTGTCCAGCAGCGCGCTGAAGCAGGCGGGGGAATCGAAACGTGGCAGGCACAGCCAGTCGATGGAGCCCTCGTTGCTCACCAGGGCACCGGTCTGCAGGTCCCCCACCACCGCGTAATCCTCTATTCGCGCCATGACCTTACACTGCCATAAGTGGTGTCCTTCGGGAGGCCCGAAGGAAGGCACAATTCGGTGTAGCCTGCAGGGGTGGCAGTCCATATCGGCACGTCAGGGTGGAGCTACGACCATTGGGAGAACGTCCTCTACCCGCCCGGGCTCCCGGTGAAGGCCCGGCTCCAGCACTACGTTGCGCGTTTCAACACCGTCGAGCTCAACGCCAGTTTCTACCGCTGGCCCAGGGACACCACCTTCGCCGGCTGGAACCGGCGCCTGCCCCCGGGGTTCAGCATGTCCGTCAAGGCACCCCGCGGCCTCACCCATGCCAGGAAGCTCTACTCCCCCGAGGTGTGGCTGGAGCGGATCGAACGCTGCTGGCATGAACTCGGAGACAAGCGTGCGGTCCTGCTGGTCCAGCTGCCGCCGCAGATGGAACGCGACGATGCCCGGCTGGACTACTTCCTGGCCGCAGTTCCGCCCTGGATCAAGGTCACCGTGGAATTCCGCCATCCCACCTGGGACAGCCCGGAGGTGTTGGCACTGCTCGAACGGCACAACGCCGCCTACTGCATTATGAGCGGCGCCAACCTGCCCTGCCTCCTGCGCACTACGGCACCATTCGCCTACGTCAGGCTGCACGGTCCGGACCACCAGCACCTGTACGCAGGCTCCTACTCGGACGCCGACCTGCACTGGTGGGCGGACAGGATCCGAGGCTGGGCGGCCGACGGCCTGGATGTCTACGCCTATTTCAATAACGACGGCGGCGGCAACGCAGTACGGAACGCGGAGGCCCTGCGCGGCATCCTTGGGACGGGCTGACGCGGGAGGGCAGCACCAGGGAGCGGCGTCACGTTACCACGGGCTCCTCGCCGGCCGGCGCCCTGTGGCAGAGTGGAGCCATGGACACCGCGCCGCAGGATTCGCACCGGAACCCCGCCACCCCTTCCAGCCAGGCCGCGGACAGCGCGCCCGGGCTGTCCGGCAACCAGGTTTTCCGCCTTGCCCACAAGATCTCCGACACCTTCAACGGCGTCCGGATCAAGGTGGCCAAACGCTGGGATTTCGTGCCGCAGACCATCGCCTACCAGGGATACGGCTCCACCACCCTGGTCCGCGTGCTGGGCCGGGTCCTGATGACGCAAAAGCCGCGGCCCGGCAGCAAGGCCGAAACCGCGGCGAAGAACGGCAACCAGAACATCCGCGGCTGGCGGGCATTCACCGGGGTGCCGCTGCAGTTCACCGACGTCGAAATCACCATCGGCGATGTTGTCACCCACGTCCGCGCGGACCGGGGCGGGCTCATTGACACCGAGGTCAGCGTCCAGCTGACCCCCGGCTGGCACACCGCCGTGCTGCGGGCTGAAGGAACCGAGCCTGCCGAGGCCCTCATCCAGGTGATCGCCCCCGACGTGAAGTTCGGCATCGTTTCCGATATTGACGACACCGTCATGGTCACTGCCCTGCCGCGTCCGTTCCTGGCCCTGTGGAATACCTTCGTGCTCAACGAACGCGCCCGCATGGCCACCCCCGGCATGGCCGTCCTCCTGGACCGGCTGACCATCGAACACCCCGACGCGCCGGTGATCTACCTGTCCACCGGCCCGTGGAACGCCGCTCCCACGCTGGCACGGTTCCTGACCCGCAACATGTACCCGAAGGGTGCCCTGCTGCTGACGGACTGGGGGCTGACCCACGACCGCTGGTTCCGCAGCGGGCAGGAGCACAAACACCGCAACCTGGATCGGCTGAGCAAGGAGTTCCCGGACATGCGGTGGCTCCTTATCGGCGACAACGGCCAGCATGACGAAGCCATCTATTCGGGCTTCGCCAGCGAAAACCCGGACAAGGTGGCGGCCATCGCCATCCGCCAGCTCTCCGTCAGCGAGTCCGTGTTTGCCGGCGGCCACTCGGAGGACGGCGACCACACCGCCTCCAAGGTCCCATGGATTTACTCCCCGGACGGCGCCGGAATGGCCAAGCAGCTGACCATGCTGGGAATGCTCTAAGCCCGGCGCAGGCTCAGGCGCTGGCACCCAGCGGGGACACGCCGTCGTCGGGCGCTTCCGTTTCAAACTCCTCCGGCACCACAGCCTGCGCGATGGCGGCACCTGCGGCCACGGCCAAGTCGCGTTCCTCGATCAGTTCCTGGAGCCAGAAATACGAGGCCTTGGGCGTCCGCTCCAGCGTCTCGAAGTCCACGTGCAGGAGCCCGAACGGCTGGTTGTACCCGGCGGACCACTCGAAGTTGTCCAGCAGCGACCAGACGTAGTATCCGCGCAGGTCCACCGACTCCGCCTCGCCGCCCGGGGAGGTTGCCCGCAGCGCCGTCTCCAGGTGGTCCGAGAGATACTTCAGCCGGCGCTCGTCCGGGATGAACCTGGTATTGGTGGACTTGTCCCGGACAATGATGTCCTCGAAGCTGGCACCGCCCTCGGTGAGGATCACCGGCGGCAGGTTGGGATACCGCTCCGCCATCTCCTTCAGGGCCACCGCCATGTACTCCGGCTTCACCGGCCAGCCGTAGGACGTGATGTCCGCTTCCGGCCAGGTCTCCACGTGGAACGGGGTACCGCCGCTGCCGGCCGCGCTGAGGTCACTGCCCATGGCTTCGGCCATGCTCGCGGGCACTGCGCCGCCACCCGGGCCCACCGCCACCTTGGTGGGCATGTAGTAGTTGAGCCCGTAGAAATCCAGCGGCTGGGAGATAACCGCCATGTCCTCCTCGGGGTGCTCGAAGGAGGAGAAGAACTTGGCCGCCCGGATCAGGTCCGGGTATTTGCCGGTGAGCACCGGGTCCGCGTAGAGCCGGTTCTGGGCGAGGTCCATCAGCCCGGCGCTGATGCGGTCCAGCGGATTGATCGAGTTCGGCACCATGGGCGAGTAGACATTGGTCATGCCGATTTCGCCCGGCACCTTGGCGGCCCGCAGTGCCTGCACGGCCAGACCGTGCCCCAGCAGCTGGTGGTGGACCGTGGGGAAGGCCCCCAGGAGCAGCTCCTTGCCGGGCGAGTGCAGGCCAAGGGAGTAGCCGTTGGTGCTCACGGTGGCAGGCTCGTTGATGGTGACCCACCGGGCCACCCGGTCACCGAAGGCCTCGGCCAGGATCCCGGCGTACTCCCCCAGCCGGTACGCGGTGTCCCGGTTCAGCCATCCGCCCGCCTCGTCCAATGCCAGCGGGGTATCCCAGTGGTAGATGGTGGCCATGGGCGAGATTCCGCTGGCCAGCAGCTCGTCCAAAAGCCGGTCGTAGAAGGCCAGCCCCGCCTTGTTGGCCGGTCCGCTGCCGGTGGGCTGGATCCGCGGCCAGGCGAAGGAGAACCTGTAGGAGTCCACGCCCAGCTGCTTCATCAGGGCCACGTCCTGGGGCATCCGGTGGTAGTGGTCGCAGGCCGTGACCGGGCTGTGGCCCTCCACGATGGCGCCCGGCTTCGCGGCAAACACATCCCAGCCGGCGGGCCCGCGGCCGTCCTCGTCCAGCGCCCCTTCGATCTGGAAGGCGGCGGTGGCAACACCCAGGGTGAAGCCGGGAGGGATGAGAGCTGCGAGTTCCTTGGCGGTGATATGCATGGGCGGGCCTTTGTCACAGTGGATAAGTACGTCTCAGGATGGCACAGCCAAGGTCCCCTGACGAGCCGGGATATGGGTGGGTCACTGCGAGCCGAACAGGAACTCCTTGGCGTGCGCCACGGCCTTGCGGAACGCGTCGTTGCGGAGGGTCACCAGGTGCTCCGTTTCACCGTCCGCGGGTTCCAGGTAGGCGGTATAGCCCGGGCGCAGGACCCAGATGTCCCCGGAAGGCGGCAGGTAGAACACGCCAAAGGACCGTTGCTGCTTTTCATCGCCCGTCCACACCGGCACCACAGCAAGTGCCGCACCCGTTGCCGGGTTGATCCATTGCGCCCGGGGCAGGGGCTCCTCGTGCGCTTCCGGGTCGAGGAATGGTGCCGTCCCAACACCCCACCGCTGCTCAAAGCGTTCATGGAATGCCGGAATCAGGTGTGAATCGTAGCGCCGCCAATCGCTCATGCAGATCTCCGCCTCCTTGCGGGTTTCCTTGCTGTTTTCATTGGGAATACTCCAAACACTCGCTGCACGCCGTTTGCTAGGACCAGGGCCCGCTTTCCCAGCGCACGGGGGTGACCCTGATGGCCGGTCCGGAGGCTCCGCCGCGGGCGGGCACTTTCCGCACGGGAATTACCCTCGGACGGGAGGCCGCCTGCTGTTTGTCGTAGGCGGCGCGGCGCTGCGGATCGCGCAGGACGCTGAAGGCCTGCATGATCCGCAGCAGTTCACCTTCCGGGTCAGTAGCGCCCTCCATGTCGGGATGGTGGCTGCGCATCAGGGCCCGGTAGGCCCGGGAAATGTCCTGCTGGCTGGCCTCCGGCCGGACGTGCAGGGTGGCGTAGTAATCGGGGGTGTCAGTCATCGTGGCCTCCGCACCGGCGGCGCCTGGGCCGGAAGGCCGGCGCCGCCGTTCGGACAGGAACATCGCTGCCAGGGCGGCGCCGTGCGCGTGCCCTGCCATGCGGGGAGCTAGGTTGAGATCTGCTGCTTCTGGCCCTGCTGCGTCTCAATCTCGATCTTGCGCGGCTTTGCCTGTTCGGCGACGGGTATCCGCAGGGTCAGGACACCCTGGTCGTAGCTTGCCTTGATGTTGTCCGTGTTCAGCGTGTCGCCCAGGATCAGCTGGCGGCTGAACACACCGCGCGGACGCTCGGCAGCGACCAGTTCGACGTTCGGCTGTGTGGGGTCCTTGCGCTCGGCCCGGACGGTGAGGACGTTGCGTTCAACATTGAGGTCCAGCGAGTCAACATTGACGCCCGGAAGGTCAAATGCCACCACGAATTCACCGGCTTCCTGCCAGGCGTCCATGGGCATGGCAGCCGGGCGGGCGGCGGTTCCAAAGACCTGCTGCGTGAGCCGGTCCAGCTCGCGGAACGGGTCCGTACGCATCAACATCATTTTTCCCACTCCTTCAGCTTGTAGGTGTTGGATCGGTTCCGTATCCATCCGCCGATCTATGGTGGTGGATATAGATTTTTTATAGCACCCGTGGGAAACTGAGGCAATACCGCCGGACGACGATTTTTGGAGGCACGATGGCAGACGGAGCAGGACGGGCGCCGCGCCCAGCCAGCGGGCGCGCGCTCTACGCCATTTCGGTTGCAGCCAAGCTGGCGGGGACGGGCCAGCAGAACATCCGGTTGTATGAGACCAAGGGCTTGCTGACCCCGTCCCGGACGGCGGGTGGCACCCGCCAGTACAGCGACGACGACATCGCCGTGCTGCTAAGGATTGGCGAACTCCTGGAACAGGGGCTGAACCTCGCAGGCGTGGCCAAGGTGCTGGAACTGGAGGCGGCCAACGTGAAGCTGCACCGCGCCCTGAAACGGGCGAGGTCCCGGCCGCCTGCGTGAAAAACGCAGGCTAGTCCCGCGGCGTCTCCGCCTTGGACAGCTCCCCGGTGATCCGCTCCCCCGGAACCCGCGCGGTCCGCCAGGTGTCCACGGCAATCACGCCGCCCAGGATGATGAGCGAGAGGGAGACCGAGGCGAGCGCGTCGCTGAGCCAGTGGTAGCCCAGGTACAGCCGGCTCAGCGCCGCAAGGAAAATGCCGAAGCCCGCCCCCACAAAGCCCCACACCGCGGCGCGGTGTTTTTCCGCCGGGAGAAGATCAGGAAGGCGCCCACCAGCAGGAAGTCGCAGGCCCCCAGGACGTGCCCGGAGGGGAACGAGAACGTGTGGTCGATGCCGAAGAGCATCTGGTCCACGGGAGGCCGCGAGCGCCGCACGATCTGGAGGATGATCTGCGAGATGATGACGCCCGTCAGCATCGCGGAGGCCAGCAGGATGGGCCGCCAGGCATGCTTGGCCGCGAAGCCCCAGGCCACCACCACGACCAGGAGGATGATGGGCAGCGCTATGGGGCCGAAAACCACGGCAAGGAAAATCATGATGGCGGTGAGGGTGTTGGACCTCAGGCCGAGCAGCCAGTCACGGACGGGGCCGTCCGCCGCGGAGAGCCCGTCCGCCTGCAGCACGCTGATGAGGGTGGCCGCAAAGAGCGCCACGCCGGCCACCACCAGGATGACTGACGCCCGGTAGAGGCCCCGCCGGTCGGCAGGGTCGAGGTAGCGTTCCTCCACCACGAACTTGTCGTGGAAGTACCGCCACTTCCCCACATGCTTCCCGGTTCCCGACCCCGATGATTCGTGCTGCCCCACTGTCATACCCGTCCCTAGGTGCGAAATTGCTTAGGGTGAAGATTATCCCGCCTGCCGGACATTGGTGCCGCTTCCGGAGGAATCTTCCGTCCGGCCGGGTTGCGCGGGTCCTGGATCGTCGTACCCCCGCGCTAGCCTGACTGCATGGGTGCCATGAACGAGCTGATCAACGCCGGCAGCGTAAGAACCCTTACCCGGATCCTGGGGCAAACGGCCCCGGCGATCCGGTGGGACCGGACAGCCGCTGCCGCGTCGGGACTGGACCGTCTGGTCCTGCGCGCCCGTACCGACCTGCTGGCCGGGGCCCTCGTGGCTGACATCGCCGGCAGCCCCTCCCCGGCTATGCGACGGCGGCGCGAAGCTTCCGTGCGGCCCTGCAGGTTCCGGAGTTCACCGGCTGGTTCGTCTGGCCGGTGTCCGAGGCGGCTGTCACTCTTGCCCTGGACTCCGGAGCTGCGGGGGATTTCGACGACTGCCTGGCGCTCATGGCGGCACTCACGCCCAGGCTCACCAGCGAGTTCGCTGTCCGCCGGCTCCTCGCACGCGACCCTGAACGGGCCCTGGCAGCAGCCCGGGAGTGGGCAGACAGCGCGGATGAACACGTCCGGCGCCTGGCGAGCGAGGGCACCCGCCCCTACCTGCCGTGGGCTGTCCGCGTGCCCTCCCTTATCCAGCGGCCGCAGGCCACCATCCCCATCCTCGACGCCCTTTACCGGGACCCATCGGAGTATGTGCGCCGCTCGGTGGCCAACCACCTGAACGATCTCGCCCGGCATGCCCCGGACCCGGTAGTGGACACGGCGCGGCGCTGGCTCACCGCGCCGGACGCCAACACGGCCCGGCTGGTCCGGCACGGCCTGCGGACGCTGGTCAAGAAGGGACATCCTGACGCGCTGGCACTGCTCGGCTTCACACCCGGGCAGGTGGACGTCAGCGGCCCGAGCCTGGACCGGAACGTTCTCACCCTGCCGGACGAGCTGGCGTTCACGTTCGCCGTCACCAACACCGGAAACGGGGACGTGCGCCTCGCCCTGGACTACCGGGTGCATTACCGCAAAGCCAACGGCCGCGAGTCCGCCAAGGTCTTCAAGATCTCCACCGTGACCCTTGGCCCGGGGGAGAGCCGGAGCGTGACCAAGCGCCATGCCTTCCGGCAGATGACCACCAGGGTGCACTATCCGGGTGTCCATGCGCTGGAGCTGCAGGTCAATGGCGTGGCCCAGGGCAGGACGGAGTTCCTCGTCGAGCTGCCTTAGCTGCTGCCCTGGCTCGAACCGCTTAGAAGGAGCCGGTGGTGAACTGCCAGGTGCGGGTGGCCAGCTGGTTCCCGGCGAGGTCGCGGACCGCGGTCCCGCCGCCGGTGACCGTCACGGTGTACTTGGTTTTGGCAGCCAGCGCCTGCTGCGGGTCCAGGATCCACTGGTTGGTGGTGCCGTTCCGGAAAACGGTGGCCGGTACCACGTCTCCGGTGGCGGAGTTCTTCACCGTGAAGGTGGTGCCGTTGACGCCCTGGACCGCCTCACTGAAGCTCACGCTGATGTTGTTGCCGCGCCGCACCAGCAGCTTGTTGCTGGTTGGGATGGTGCCGGTGACCACCGGGGCGGGCCCGGTCAGGAAGGTCCAGCTGCTGGAGGCCAGCGGGGTTCCGGCTGCATCCCGGATGGCGGCCGAACCGCCCACCAGCGACGCCGTATACACGGTATCGGCGGCGAGGCTGGCCGAGGGGTCAAGGGTGGCGGTCCGGGTGGTCGCGTTATAGGTGACGGTGGCCGGAACGCTGCTGCCGGCCGCGTTCTTGAGCACGAAGGTGGCCGCGGAGACGCCCTGCACTGCAGTGCTGAAGGTGGCCGTCACGTTGGTGCCGGTCCCCACCGAGGTGGCGTTCGCGCCGGGAGCCACGGCCGTGACGGTGGGCGCAGGAGCCGGGGCGGGCGCGGGTGCAGCAGCTACGGCCCCGGCGTACAGCAGCCGGTTGGGGGTTCCGCTGGTGGCACCGCTGATGACGCCGGCGGTCGCGTTGGACACGAGTGACCCGGCTACCTGCGCCGGGGTGAGGGCCGGGTTCTGCGAGAGCAGCACGGCGGCAGCGCCCGCGGCGTGGGGCGCGGCCATGGACGTACCGGACATGGAGGCCGTTGCCGTGGCGGAGGTGTAGTACGTGGAGGTGATGCCCACGCCGGGGGCGTACAGGTCCACGCAGGAGCCGTAGTTGGAGAAGGACGCCTGCCGGTCTGCCGAATCGCTGGCAGCCACGGTGACGGCCGCGGGGACCCGGGCGGGAGAACTGCCGCACGCGTCCACGGCGGAGTTGCCGGCGGCAACCACTGCGGAGACACCGTCGTTCATCACAGCCTGGATGGCCGTGTCCACCGCCGTGCTGGCAGCGCCGCCCAGGCTGAGGTTGGCCACCGCCGGCACGCCTGCCGGATGGTGGGCCGCGATCCAGTCCAGTCCGGCCACCACGTCCGAGTTGTAGCCGGAACCCTTGCAGTCGAGTACCCGGACGGGCACCACGGTGGCCGCCTTGGCCACGCCGTAGGTGGATCCGGCCACGGTCCCGGCCACATGTGTGCCGTGGCCGTTGCAGTCGCCGGAGCCCAGGCCGTCAGCAACCGCGGTCCAGCCCGCCGCCACCCGGCCGCCGAAGTCGGCGTGCGAGGCCAGGACCCCGGTGTCCACCACGTAGGCGGTCACACCGGCCCCGGCAGCGGTCCACGAGTAGGAGCCGGACAGCGGCAGGCTGCGCTGGTCCACGCGGTCAAGGCCCCACGGCGAGGGCTGCTGGGTGCCTGAGATGCTGACGGGGGCGTCCGCCTCCACCGACAGGACGCGGCCGGAGCGGCCCAGCGCCTCGGCCTGGGCGGGGTTGGCCGTGATCACTGCGCCGCGGAGCGCGTTCTTGAAGGTGCGGCCGACGCCGAGCCCCTGCCCGCGCAGGTTTGCCGCCTCGGCTTCCACATCGGCATTCGCAGCGAACTGGACGATGTAGCGGCCCGCAGTGCCCGCGTCCTCTTTCGGTGCCGCTGCGGCAGGGACGGACGTGGCGGTCAGGGCGACGGCTGAGACCAGTGCTGCGGCTGCGGGCAGCACAAAAGATGGGGTGCGAATTTTGGGGTCCTTCGTGGTGGCGTTGGGGGTGCGGAGGCGGGGGAACCACCGCTGTTACCACCAGAATAGGAGCCCAAATGTGCCCGCCGGAGGGTCTTTGCAGGATCCTGCGGGAACCCTTGGACATTCCTGCGCGCGCATTCCTGCGGGCGCCGGGTTTTCCGCCGCCGGCCCCTGCCCTCGACCCTGCCTTGGACCCCTCCCGGTACCGTGCCCGCCGGGCTACGGCCGGTGGTCCCGCCAGCTGTGAACAGGTTCGAACCCCAGGAGCCGCCTGGCCTTGTCGATGGACAGCATGGTTTCGTGCTCGGCCAGTTCCTTGGTCACCTTGACCGCCGGGAAGACCTCGGCGGCGAGGCTGGCACTCGACCGGTCCATGACCGTGTCCGCGTTGGCGATGATGAAGGCCTCGAACCCGGGCCTGCCGTTCTCCAGGGCCCGTGCCACCGCCTGGGCCCCGTCCCGGCCGTCGATGTAGCCCCAGAGGTTCCACTTCCGCAGCATTGCATCGGCGTCGAAGGACGGGAACCGGGCATAGTCCTCCACGTCCATGACGTTGGAGAAGCGCAGGCCCACGATGCTCAGTTCCGGATCCCACCGCGTCAGCTCCACGGCCATCTGCTCCTCGAGGTGCTTGACCAGGGAGTAGGTGCTTTCCGGCCGGGCAGGGTATTCCTCGTCCACCGGGATGTAGGGCGGGTCGACGTCGAATGGCAGTCCCAGCACCGTCTCGCTGGAGGCGTACACCACTTTCTTGATGCCCGCGCGCCGGGCCGCCTGGAAGACGTTGTAGGTGGAGAGCATGTTGTTCTCGAACGTAGCCGCGTCCGGAAGGATGCCCGGCGCCGGGATGGCACCCAGGTGGACCACGGCGTCGAAGCCGCTGTGCCTGTCGTCCACGCCCAGCAGCGCATCCACCACCTGGCCGTAGTTGCGCAGGTCCACCACCAGCAGCCCGGGGCTCCGTGCCCCGTCCCGGTCCAGGTTGAGGACCTGGTGTCCGTCATCGGTGAGCCGGCGCACCACGTGCCGGCCGAGTTTTCCGCTTCCGCCGGTAACGGCAATTCTCATCAGGATGTCCTTCGGTTGGTTGTCCGCACCGGAATCAGGCGCGGGGTGTGGCAAGGAACTTTTCGACGGCGGCGATCGCCAGCGCGGTGATGTCGGCCGGGTCGCCGCTGCCGTCCACCGGCACCAGGATCCCCCGGCCCGCATAGACCGAGACCACCTCGTGGGTCTCGGTGTGGTAGAGGTCGAGCCGGCGGCGGAACACGTCCACGGTGTCATCCGTGCGCCCCTGTTCCTCAGCGCGCCGGCGCATCCGCTGCTCGAGTTCGGCGTCCGGTGCCCTTAGCTCGATGACGGCGTCCAGGGCGAGTCCCCGGGAGGCGAGCAGGTTGTCCAGTTCCACCACCTGGGGTGCGGTGCGCGGGTAGCCGTCCAGCAGGAAGCCGGACTGGACGTCGCTATCCAGCAGCCGGTCCTTCACCAGGGCGTTGGTGAGGTGGTCCGGGACGAAGTCGCCGCCGTCGAGGTATCTGGCCGCCTGGGTGCCCAGGTCCGTCTCCCTGCTCACGTTGCTCCGGAAGATATCCCCGGTGGAGACCGCAGGGACGCCGAAGTGCCGGGCCAGGTGTTCGGCCTGGGTTCCCTTGCCCGAGCCGGGCGGACCGATGATGAGCAGTCTGGTCATGTTCGTGTCCCTTCCAGGGAAGCTGGCGCGGGCCTCCGGCCTGCCGCCGGGGCGCCGGCACCTGCTTCATTCTGCCGGGAACACCGGCAGTGCGCCAGAGTGGCGCGTTCCGGCGCGGATGAATGTGACGTCAGGCCTGACGCCGGGATGTATATACTCGGACATATCGGTTTAGCAGCAGGCCGTTGGACAGTTCATCTATCCAGCGACCTCCACCGGTTCCCCGCCTCTCCAGCGGCCCGTGTGTGTTGCCGGGTTGTTTGACCTGAGCGAATGGCACCAGAAAAACCGTGGCCAGCGAGTCAACAGCAAAAACCGATACATCCATTACAGAGCACCTGCATGAGCTGGTCCTGAACAGCTCGGACGTCGAGGATTTCCTCACCGAACTGGCGCAGGTGTCTGCCCGCAATCTTTCCGAGCCAGGCGACGAAATGCTGTGCGCCATCACCCTGCTCCGGCAGCGCAAGGCCGCCACCGTGGCCAGCAGCAGCCCGGAGGCAAAGGCCCTTGGCCTCCTTGAGCACCAGTTCGCAGAAGCTCCCAACCTGACTGCCTCCACCACCCGGGAGACCGTGCACGTTCCGGATCTCGGGCGGACGGGCGGTGGCCCGAGTACTCCGCCGCCATGGCCGCGGAGGGGGTCCGTTCCGTCGTGGCGCTGCCGTTCCACCTGGAAGGCGAAACCAAGGCTGCCCTGCTGCTCTATTCGCGCAGGCCCAACCGCTTTGATGGCCGGGTCCTCGAATTCGCCGAGGATTTCGTTAGCCAGACGTCACTCGCGCTGCGCCTGGCCGTGCGTTTCGCGCATTACAGCGAAACGGCAGCCAACCTGCGCGCCACGCTGGAATCCCGCACCGTGATCGACATGGCCGTGGGCATCATCATGGCGCAGAACCGCTGCAGCCAGCATGACGCCTTTGAGATCCTCAAGACGGCGTCCAGCACCCGCAACTCGAAGCTGCACGACGTGGCGGCCGCCGTCGTCAACGCTTTGGGCCAGGGCCCGGCGCGCACACATTACGACGGCTAGTCATTGCCTCCGCAAAGCGCCCCGGCGCAGGTAGAATTAGGCCAACTTTTGCCGGGGGGCTGCGATGGAAAATAAAAGGGTCTGCCTTGTCGTCGAAGACGACAAGGACATCCGTGGACTGATCACCGTGATTCTCTCGCGCGCCGGATTCGAGGTGCAGGTGGTCTCGACCGGGGAAGAGGCAATCGCCGCGGCCGGGGATCCCGCCATTGCGCTGGTCACCCTGGACGTTGGCCTGCCGGACATGGACGGGCACGTGGTGGCGCGCGCCATCCGCGAGCTCAGCAAGGCCCCTTTGCTGTTCCTGACGGCCCGGTCCGAGAACGACGACCTGCTGGCCGGGATGGCTTCCGGTGCCGCGGCGTACCTCACCAAACCCTTCCGGCCCACCGAGCTCCGGGACCTGGCACTGCAGCTGTCCCCGCCCCCGTTTCACAGGCCCCGCACATATAGGGCAAACCCTGCTGCTAACTTGGCTGCCTAGAAATGGGGCATGACCCAGCAGCAGAAAACTTCCCGTAAACCCGGCCGCGTCCGGCGCGCCGTCATCGCAGGCGCGGTGGCCCTCACCCTCTCCGCCGGCGGTGCCACCGCCTGGGCACTGGACAGGTTCGTCATCCAGCACGTGGAAATCTCCGACGTCTCCGCGTACCAGGCAAGCCAGTCCGGCACCACCACGTCCGCCGTCCAGGCAGGAACCTCCACCTCCGCCGCCGTCACCACGGACACCACCTACTCCTCCGAGTCCTCGGACATCACCATCTCCACGGTGACCACCGGCAGCGGCGACAGCACCGTCACCTACTACGTGGCCGACGTCGTCCTGGGCGACGCCACCACCCTCCAGTCCGCCTTCGCCAACGACAGCTTCGGCGAAAACATCACCGAAACCACCTCCGCCATCGCCGAGGCAAACAACGCCATCTTCGCCATCAACGGCGACTACTACGGTTTCCGCGATACCGGCATCGTGATCCGCAACGGCGTGGTGTTCCGCGATGAGGGCGCCCGCCAGGGACTGGCCTTCTACCGCGACGGCACGGTCAAGGTCTACGACGAAACCACCACCACCGCCGAGCAACTGGTGGCGGACGGCGTCTGGAACACCCTCTCCTTCGGCCCGTCCCTGCTGGACAACGGCGAGGTGGCCGAGGGTATCGAGGACGTGGAGGTGGACACCAACTTCGGCAACCACTCCATCCAGGGCGAACAGCCGCGCACCGCGGTGGGCGTCATCGACGAAAACCACCTGGTGTTCGTGGTGGTGGACGGCCGCAGTCCGGGCTACAGCGCCGGCGTCACCATGACCGGACTCGCGGAAATCATGCAGGACCTGGGCGCCACCACCGCGTACAACATCGACGGCGGCGGCTCGTCCACCATGTACTTCAACGGCGGGCTGGTGAACAACCCGCTGGGCCAGAACAAGGAGCGCGGCACCTCCGACATCCTCTACATCGCAGGGTAGGCCCGGCCATGATCATCCTGATCCCGGCCTACCAGCCAGGCCAGCAGCTGCCGGAGCTCATCCGGGCCCTCCGCGCCGCCGAGCCGCGCGCCGCCGTCGTGGTGGTTGATGACGGCAGCGGCCCGGCGTACAAGGACGTGTTCGACGGCGTCCGCGCACTGGGGTGCCACGTCATCAGTTACGCCCGCAACAGGGGCAAGGGCTTCGCGCTCAAGGCCGGGTTCGGCTTCATCGAGGACAACGTTCCCGGGCAGGACGTGGTGTGCGCTGACAGCGACGGGCAGCACACGCCGTCGGACATCCTTAAGGTGGCCGCCGCCGTCGAAGCGAACACCACCCGTGCGAACCCCACGGAGGACGGCAGCGGGGACGGCAGCCGGCACTTCCGCGGCACGGCCACCATGGTGCTGGGCAGCCGGGCATTCACCGGGAATGTCCCGCCACGAAGCCGGATCGGCAACACCGCCACCCGGCTGCTGTTCACCCTCGCCACCGGCGAGCGCATCCCGGACACCCAGACCGGGCTCCGCGGCTACCCGGCGGCAATGCTGCCGTGGCTGCGCTCGGTCCGCGGCGACCGCTACGAGTACGAACTCAACCTGCTGCTGCAGGCACCGCAGGCCGGCTATTCGATCTCATCCGTGGACATCACCACGGTGTACCTGGACCGCAACTCCGGCTCGCATTTCCGGCCGGTCGTGGATTCCGTCCGGATTTACGCCCCGCTGCTCAATTCCTGGCCTCGTCCTTTACTGCGTTCCTGGTGGACACGGTGGTGTTCATGCTGCTGACCGTGATCGTCGATTCCCTGCTGCTGGCCGTGCTCGGCGCCCGGGCGGTCAGCTCAGCGGTGAACTTCCTGGTCAACCGGAACATGGTATTTGAGCACGGCCGGGACAGGCCGGCCACCAGCGCCGGGCTGCGCTACTTCGGCCTGGCGGCAGTGCTGCTGGCCGCCAGCTTCAGCCTTATCTGGGCGCTTGAGGCTGTTGCCGTGCCCGCCCTTCCCGCCAAGATCCTGGCGGAAATCGCGCTCTTGGCGGCCAGTTTCACCATCCAGCAGCGGTACCTCTTTCCCGGAAAACACTCCGGAATCCAGTCCCAAAGGCCGTGCCCGTGACCTCGGGCGAAGCCCCGGCCGGCACTCGATATATCCGGCTAGGTTCCGTCACAGCACATGCACAGTTTGGGCGGGCATCGTAACTACCAGTCCACCAAGAACACCCCGGAGACCTCCCATGAATTCACTTGTTTTTATCCTTGCCGACCTCGCCGCCATCAGCATCCTCACCTTCGCCCTGTACCTGCGCCGGCACCGCCGCCGCGACCTTGTGGTCTCCTACCTGGGCATGAACGTGGGCGTCCTGGCCGTTGCCACGGCGCTGTCCGGCTCCGCCGCAGGACTCGGCCTGGGGCTCGGCCTCTTCGGGGTCCTGTCCATCATCCGGCTCCGCTCCACCGAACTGGCGCAGCATGAGGTGGCCTACTACTTCTCGGCCCTGGCCCTCGGCCTGATCGCCGGGCTGGGCATCGAGCCGCTGTGGCTGACGGGCTCGCTGATGGCCCTGATCCTGCTGGTGATGTTCGTCGGCGACCACCCCAGGGTCCTGCCGGCCCACCGCCACCAGACGGTGGTCCTGGACCGCGCCATCGCCGAAGACGGCGAATTGTACGCCCGGCTCGAGGAAGTCCTGCACGGCAAGGTCCATTCGGCCACCATCTCCGAACTGGACCTGGTCAATGACAAGACCATCGTGGACGTCCGCTACGCCTACTCCCCCGCCGTCTTCCCGGCGCCGGCTGTCCCGGCCAGCATTTCAGCCATCACGACGGCGGCGCCCGCCCCGGCGGCGCCCGCACCGTCATTCGACGCACCGGCGGCTGCCCCCGCGCCGGCCCATGCCCCCGCACACGCCCAAGCCCCCGCACACGCCCAGGCAGGTGCGGCATGAGCACCAAGGCAACGGCCGCCGTCGGCAACCTCCACCTCCTGCCGGCCATTGGACTGGAGGAGCTCAACAGCGAGGCCGCCCTCCAGACCCGGGTGGACCGCAAATACGTTGTCCCCACCCGCCTGGCCCGTGAACTGCTGGCCACTGCCGGCACCGGGATGAGGGTCCTGGAGATGGAGGGATCCCGCAGTTTCGCCTACGACTCCGTCTACTTCGACACCGCCACCCTGGACAGCTACCTGCTGGCAGCCCACGGCCGGCGCCGCAGGTACAAGATCCGCACCCGGACCTACGTGGACAGTGCCATGAGCTTCCTGGAAGTCAAGACCGAAGGCGCCCGGGAAGCGACCGTCAAGGAACGGATCCCGTACCAGCTCGAAGACCGCTCCCGGCTCACCGCAGAAGGCCTGGAGTATGTCCGGGAAACACTGGCCGCGGCCGTAGGGTCAGTCCCGGCAGGTGCGCTGGAGCCGGTCATCGAAACCCGCTACCACCGCACCACGCTGTACCTGCCGGAATCCGGCAGCCGGGCAACGGTCGATACCGGCGTCACCTGGCAGTGCCCCGGCGAACCGGCCTGGGTCCTGGCCGACGCCGTCATCCTCGAAACGAAGTCGGGCTCCACGGCCGGCCCCTGGACCGGCACCTTTGGGCCAACGGCGTCAGGCCCTCCCGGATCTCCAAATTCGCCACCGGGATGGCGGCCCTCCGGCCGGGCCTCCCCGCCAACCGCTGGCACCGGACGCTCTGCCGCACCATGGCGCTCCGGCCCGCACCCTGATCCCTGAAACCCTGAGCCCCGCCACACTTCCCCCTGTTCCTCCACCATTCCAAAGGACACTTCCATGAAAAGCCTCCGCTCCTACCTTTCCGTCGCCGCCCTCACCCTCGCCGTCGGCCTCGCCGGCTGCTCCGTGGCTGGCAGCACCTCCACCGGTGTTTCCGCTGTCAGCGCCACCGGCACCTCCTCCGCCGCCACCGGGACAACACAGGCGGTATCGCTGGACACCCTCGCCGCGGACACCCACTACGACGCCGACGACCTCACCTGGGACGCCGCCGCCGAGGTTGCCGTGACCCTCGCCGACGGTGCCAGCTCCGTCGCGTCGGGCTCCCCGGACGCGGTGACGGTCGACGGCGATACAGTCACCATCAGCGCCGCCGGCACCTACCGGCTCAGCGGCTCCCTGGCGGACGGGCAGATCGTGGTGGCCGCCGCCGAGGAGGACACGGTCCGGATCATCCTCGACGGCGCCAGCGTCACCAGCTTCACGGGCTCACCCTTCGTGGTGCAGAGCGCAGACGAAGCCATCGTCTACCTGGCGGACGGGACCAGCAGCTCGCTCACGGACGCAGCAACCTACGCCGACCAGGGAACGGACGCCCCGAATGCCGCCCTGTATTCCATGGCCGACCTCACCATCGCGGGCACGGGCACCCTCACCGTGGACGGCAACTACAACGACGGCATCTCGTCCAAGGACGGCCTGGTCCTGGCAGACGGAACTGTCACCGTGGACGCCGCGGACGACGGCATCGTGGGCAAGGACTACGCGGTGCTGCTGGACGGCGCGTACCAGGTCAGCGTGGCGGGCGACGGCTTCAAGTCCGACAACGAGGAGGACGAGGGCCGCGGCTGGGTGCTGGTCAACGGCGGCACCCTCAGTGTTTCCGCCGGTGACGACGGCATCAAGGCCTACAACACCCTCACCATCGCCGCGGGCAACACCACCGTGGAGGAGTCCGAGGAGGGCCTGGAGGCGCAGCACATCGTCATGGCCGGCGGAACCGCCTCCGTCACGGCCAACGACGACGGCGTGAACGCCTCGGGCGGCAGCACAACCACCGCGTCGGGCCAGGGAGCGGGCGGCGGCATGGGCGGGGGCAGCATGGAGGTGGGCGACTACACCGTGGAGGTGACCGGCGGGCTGCTGACCATCAACTCACAGGGCGACGGGCTGGACTCCAACGGGAACGCCAGCATCTCCGGCGGCACCGTTGTTGTCAACGGCCCCACGAACAACGGCAACGGGGCGTTGGACGTGAACGGCGAACTCGCTGTTACCGGCGGAACTGTTGCCGCGGCCGGCAGCGCCGGCATGGTGGTCACCCCGGGCGAATCATCCACCCAGTCGGGCGTCCAAGTGACGCTGGGGTCCTCGGTTCCGGCCGGCACGGTCATCCAGGTGGCAGACCCGTCCGGCACCGTGGTGGCTGCCTTCGTGACCACCAAGGCGACGGCGTCGCTGGTGTTTTCCTCCGCCGCGATCACTGCCGGGGAAGGGTACACCGTCTACACCGGCGGCACCGCCACCGTGAGTGCGGGCATCGGCGAGGGGTCCCTGGACGGCGCCACGGAACAGGGCACCGTCACGGCCGGCGAATACACTGCCGAGCAGGGCCCGGGCGGAGGCAGCGGCCCCCGCTGGTAAACCCCCCCGCCGGTACACCCGCACGAACGTTGCTCTATCAGATTTGGCTCCTGAAACCTGGGTTTAGGAGCGTTATCTGATAGAGCATCCGTGCCGCCGGTGGCGCTTGAACCCTATTTGGCGAGGAAGTTGAGCAGTGCTTCGTTCACCTCGGCGCCATGGGTCCAGAGCAGGCCGTGCGGGGCTCCCTCGATCTCCACGTACTCCGCGCTGGGCAGAGCCTTCGCGAACAGCCGGCCGGTGGAGTCAATGGGGAGGATCTTGTCCGCGGTGCCGTGCAGGATGAGCGCGGGAACGTCGATCTTGGGGATGTCCGCCCGGAAGTCCGTGAGCCAGGTGGGCTGGGCGGCAACGGATGCGGTGGCACCCGCGCCGGCGGCAAGGTTCCAGCTCGCGTTGACGGCTTCCTGGCTGAGCCGGGGGGGTGCCAAGGAAGGTGTCGGAGTTGTAGAAGTTCTTGAAGAACCCGGTAAAGAAGGCGTAGCGGTCCGCCGTCACCGCTTCCATCAGGCCGTCGAAGACTTCCTGCGGGACGCCGTCCGGGTTGTCGTCGGTCTTGAGCAGGAACGGCTGCAGGGATCCGAGGAAGGCGGCGCGGGCCACGCGGGCGGAACCGTAGGTGCCCAGGTAGCGCGCCACCTCGCCGGTGCCCATGGAGAAGCCCACCAGCACCACGTCGTTCAGGTCCAGCGTGGTCAGCAGCCCGTTGAGGTCGGCAGCGAAGGTGTCGTAGTCGTAGCCTTCGGTGGGCTTGCTTGACTTGCCGAAGCCGCGGCGGTCATACGTGATGACCCGGTAACCGGCGTCCAGCAGCGCCGCTGTCTGCTTTTCCAGGACGAGCCGTCCAGGGGGTAGCCGTGGATCAGCACAACTGGCTGGCCCGAGCCGTGGTCCTCGTAGTAAAGCTCGATGTCGGTGCTGTTCTCGGTCCCAACGGTGATGAAAGCCATAACGGGCAGATTCCTTTCGAGGCTGGTCGGAGCGGGCACCGTTGTGCGGCGCCCGCGCACTCCCTACTCTAGGGCCGCGGATGGCGTTCGGCGCCGAACCTGCTACTGCGATGGCTGGGGCAGTTCACAGGAGATTTGCGGGTTGACCCCCATGTAGTTCAAGGGCCCGGCCACGATGGTGACGAGCACGGTTCCCGCCTCGGCACAGTTATCCGGTGCTCCGCTGAAGTAGCCGCGCTGCCATGCGGCCACGCCGCCGATGAGCAGCCAGATGACAAGAAGTGCTCCCAAGAACCGCATGATTCCTCCGTAGGCCGCGGCGGCTGTGGGATCAATTATGCGCGCCTGCCCGGGAGGTTGGAGAGCGTCGGCCGAAGACATGCAGGAAGTGGGAGAGCGTCGGTGGTGGGACAAAAACCTCCGGTTCCGGGTGGTCCCGGAACCGGAGGTTCCTTCAGTGCGCGTTGGACAGGCGGCGCGGTGGTTAGGCCGTGGCCGTCTTGCCCGGCAGTGCCAGCTTGAAGACCTTGGCCCAGGAGGATCCCACCTGCTTGATCAGCGGCCCGGTGGTGTACTTGAGCCCGTAGCGCTGGCAGATTTCGCGGACGCGCGGGGCCACCTCGGCGTAGCGGCTGGAGGGCAGGTCCGGGAACAGGTGGTGCTCGATCTGGTGCGACAGGTTGCCGGTCATGATGTGCATGAACTTCGAGCCCGAGATGTTGGCCGAGCCGATCATCTGGCGGACGTACCAGTCGCCGCGGGTTTCGCCTTCCACCATTTCCTCAGTGAAGGTGTCCGTGCCTTCGGGGAAGTGGCCGCAGAAGATTACCGCGTGCGCCCAGACGTTGCGGATCGCGTTGGCCGCGATGGTGCCGTAGAGGGCCTGCTTGCCGGAGCCGGTCAGCATGGCCACGGCGGGGGTGGCGGCGTAGTCCTTGGTGAACTGCGTGACCACCTTCTTGCCCAAAGCCTTGAGGTCCTTGAGCAGGGCCTCCTTGGACTTCGTGCCTTCCTTGTACTCGGTCAGTTCGAGGTCGTAGATGGCGATGCCCCACTCGAAGAGAGGCGCCAGGATGGCGTTGAACAGCGGGTTGGCCAGGTTGACGGGCTTCCACGGCTGCTGTTCGTCCATGCGCAGGAGGTTGTATCCGACGTCGTTGTCCTTGCCCACCACGTTGGTCCAGCGGTGGTGCAGGTCGTTGTGCGTGTGCTGCCAGGAGCGCGAAGGCGTGACGAAGTCCCACTCCCAGGTGGTGGAGTGGATGTCCGGATCGCGCATCCAGTCCCACTGGCCGTGCAGGACGTTGTGCCCGATCTCCATGTTCTCCAGGATCTTGGCCAGGCTCAGCAGCGTGGTTCCGGTAACCCAGGCGGCCTTGTTCTTGCTGACCAGCAGCGCTGCGCGGCCGGAGATCTCCAGTCCGCGCTGGATCTTGATCATCCGGCGGATGTAGGCCGCGTCCTCGGCGCCGCGCTTGGCCAGGATCTCGTCGCGGATGGCGTCGAGTTCACGGCCCAGCTCCGCCACCTGCTCGTCGCTCAGGTGCGCCGCTGCAGGCGGCCGGACGGTGGGGCTGCCGGACTCAGCCAGCTTTCCGGGGCGCGTCCTGGACCCGCCGGCGGCGCTGCCTTTGGTGGATGCGGGAGTGGTTTTGCTGGGTGAGATTACCAGACATACCTGGTGCTCCTCAGAGTTCGAGGTTGACGGGTCCGGCGGCTGCCGAGACACACGTTTGGATCAGTTGGCCGGGTTCGCCGTGGACTTCCCCGGTGCGGAGGTCGCGGACCTGGCCGGCCCGGAGCGGGGTGAGGCAGCTGTGGCAGATGCCCATCCGGCAGCCGCTGGGCATCAGGATTCCGGCGTCCTCGCCCACGTCCAGGAGGGGGTGTCGCCGTCGGCTTCCACTTCCCGGTCGGACGTTTCGAAGGTGACCACGCCGCCGTCGTGCCCCACGCCGAGGTTGAAGGTGGTATTGAACCGTTCGATCATCAGGTTGCCGGTGGTACCGGCCACCGCTACCTCGGAGCCGGGGGCCGCCGTGGTGAGCGCGGCACGCTTCCAAAGGGCCTCGGCGTCGTCCAGGAAGCTGTCCGGACCACAGGCGTAGGCTGCGCGTTCCTTCCAGTCCGGGCAGAGCTCGTCCAGCTGGTCTGTGCTGGTCAGGTCCATGCGGCCCTGCTCACCGGTAAACCAGTGGGCAAGCCGGAAGTTGGGGAACTGGTCTGCGAGCTCGGCGAGCTCCTCACGGAACAGGCTGTCGCCGGGAGTCTTGGCCGAGTGGACCAGCACGACGTCGGCATCCGGGCGCCGCGGCACAAGCGTGCGGATCATGGACATCACCGGAGTGATGCCGCTGCCCGCCGTGACCATCAGCAGGGGCCGGGGGTGCTCCGGGAGAACGAAGTCGCCCTGCGGGGGTGCCAGGAAGAGGACATCGCCGGGACGGGTGGTGCGCACCAGCGTGCCGGACACGGCACCGACATCCGTGACGGTGATGGCCGGATCCTTGCCCGCCGGGGCGCTCAGGGAATAGGAGCGCCAGTGCCGGACGCCGTCGAGTTCGACGCCGATGCGGGCCCACTGGCCTGCGAGGTGCGAGTGCCAGCCGCGCCCGGGCCGGAAGAAGATGGTGGCAGACTGCGCAGTTTCCTGCACCACGCGCGTGACCACGCCGCGCAGCTGGCGGGCGGAGTACACCGGGTTGAACAACGCAAGGATGTCCTCGGGCGCCAGTGGCGTGGTGAGTACTGAGGCCGCCTGGGCCAGCTGTCGTAGCCGGATCATGCGATTAAGCCTAGAGCGGCGCGAGCCATATTTCTCTCTCTCCGTCATATGACCGTTCCGCAGTCACGCTGTAAATGGGCGCTAAGCCCCCAAGCCGCACTTTAAGAGTAACGGCTGGCGTCCATGGATGGTTCCATCGCAACTCAGTAAGCATGCTTAGTGTATAACCAGAAGAGCCACCCGGGCACAAGTTTCTTCCGAGCGGGTGCGGAGTTTTACGGCCGGTCAGGAGCGGGAGGGGCCCATCCCAGCGCCGGGGCTATATGCCTGGCCACGTTGCCTAAAAGTTTGGCGTTGAACTCCACTCCCAGCTGGTTGGGGACCGTCAGCAGCAGGGTGTCCGCCGCCTGGACGGCTGAATCGGCAGCCAGCGCTTCTGCCAACTGGTCGGGTTCGCCCACATAGCTCTTGCCGAACCTGGCGGTGAGCCCATCGATGATCCCCACCTGGTCCCGGCTGTCCCGCAAGGCGCTCCCCGCGAAGTAGCGGCTGTCCTCGGCATCCACGATGGGCAGCACGCTGCGGCTGACGGAGATCCGGGGTTCGCGCCGGTGGCCGGCCGCGGCCCAGGCGTCCCGGAAGAGCCGAATCTGCTCGGCCTGCAGTTCGTGGAACGGAACGCCGGTGTCCTCCGTCAGCAGGGTGGAACTCATCAGGTTCATGCCCTGCTCGGCAGCCCAGACGGCGGTCTTGCGGCTCCCTGCTCCCCACCAGATGCGTTCGGCGAGGCCGGGCGACTGGGGCTGGACCGGCAACAACCCGGTGGCACCCCCGGCGTACCGCGGATCAGCCTCGGCCACGCCGGCGCCGCTGACCGCCTTCCGGAAAAGGGCCGTGTGGCGCCGGGCCATATCGGCGTCGGTCTCACCCGGTTCCGGCAAATAGCCGAAGGCTGACGCGCCCTGCCGGGCCGGCTCGGGTGAACCTCGGCTGATGCCGAGCTGAAGCCGGCCGCCGCTGATCAGGTCGGCGGCTGCTGCCTCTTCGGCCATGTAGAGGGGGTTTTCGTAGCGCATGTCGATCACCCCGGTGCCGATTTCGATCCGGCTGGTACGCGCCGCGATGGCGGATAGCAGTGGGAATGGGGAGGCCTGCTGACGGGCGAAGTGGTGGACACGGAAGTACGCGCCGTCCACACCAAGCTCCTCCGCGGCGACGGCCAGCTCGATGCCCTGGAGCAGCGCCTCACCGGCGGTCCGGGTGCGGGAGCCCTGGCCGGGACCCCAGTGGCCGAATGACAAGAATCCAATGCGCTCCATACCTGTCCCCAACCTCCGGGACCCGGCGGCATTCCCGGCTGGCATGATGGCTGCGTGGGTACTCCTGACGCGACATTAACTATCGGCAAGACTGTCCTGCTGTTCACCCCGGCAGCTGCGGCGGAGATTGGCGGCGCCTGGCTTGTGTGGCAATCCGTGCGTGAGGGCAAGGACTGGTGGTGGGCAGGGCTGGGCGTCATCGCCCTGGGCGCCTACGGCTTTGTGGCAACCCTGCAGCCGGACGCCCACTTTGGCCGGATCCTGGCAGCCTACGGTGGCGTGTTCGTTGCCGGTTCGCTCGCCTGGGGCATGATCTTCGACGGTTTCCGGCCGGACCGCTGGGACGTCGCAGGTTCCCTCATCTGCCTGCTGGGCGTGGCCGTGATCATGTTCGCGCCGCGGAGCGGCAGTTAAAGGAGGTCCGGCCGCACCGCCTAAACTGGCACCGTGACCAACTCGCAGCCAGCATCCAGCGAACCTTCACCGCCGTCGCGCGGAAGGATCGCCGAGCGGCTGCTGCCGGGCGGGGAAGAGCCGGACCCCCGGTTCACCCTCGCCAACGAGCGCACCTTCCTCGCCTGGATCCGCACATCCCTGGCGCTGCTGGCGGGCGGCATCGCCATCGAGGCGTTCACCGCCGACCTGTTCCTGGAGCCGGTCCGCAAGGGCCTGGCCATTGTGCTGCTACTGCTCGGCATGCTGCTCAGCGCCGGGGCGGCGGTACGTTGGCTCCGGGTGGAACGCAGCATGCGCAACAAGGCACCCCTGCCGCTGCCCCTCATTGTGCCGCTGCTTGCGGCGGCAGGCGCCCTGGCGGCCGCCGTCGTGCTTGTCTTCATCCTCTGGCGCTGACGGATGGCACGTTCCCGCCCCGGTCCCCACGGTGATCCCGGCCTGCAGCCGGAACGGACCAGCCTTGCGTGGGGCCGCACCATGATGGCGCTGGTGACCGTCAGCGCAATTTTCCTGCGATGGCTTCCGGCGCACGGATTCCCCATCCTGCTGCTGTTCGCAGTTTCCTCGGCGGCCGCACTGGCTATCTACCTCACCCAGCGCCGGCGCTACAGCACCAGCTCCCATGGCATAGCCAGGGAAAACGTCGACGCCGACATCACCGCAGTGCTGTGGACGGCCTTCGCTGGGGTTGTGCTGGGCGCCTTGGGCATCGGCGTGGTCCTCGCCGCCTAGCTGCCGGCGTACGTTTCAGAACATCGGCAGGACAAAACCGGCCAGCAGGGCCACCGCCCCGATGCCGGTCAGCACGCGGCCCAGCACCGCAGCCGTCCGGCCGGCCTCCTCCGGCTCCGCAGTCTGCCATTGGGTGGGACGCTTCGGATGGTAGTAAATGGGCAGCGTATCGCCCTCGGAAAGGTGCTTGATGTCGTGCGGCGACATGGGTGCCCGGTGCACCTGCTGCTTCCGGTCCAGCCAGCGGAAACCCACGCCGGTGCTGTCCGAGTACACCACGGCGTCGGCCACTGCCCAGGGGTGCACGAAGCGGCGGAGGAACCCGGTGTAGAACAGCAGGCCCAGGCCGGTGGGCAGGCACATCCAGGTCAGCATTTCCAGGATTGGACCTGCCATATCGAGCACAGTGGGCATGAACCTGATGGTACCGCGCAGGGGGTGGTGGGTTCTGCAGCGACTACGTACCCTGAGGGGACCAGAGGGACCTGCAAGGGAATGAGGGGAAACCGTGAACGATCAGGATATTTTGGCGCGCATCCAGGCCCTGGTGGAGGAGGAGCATTCCCTCCGCGAGGCGGCGGGCGACGGCCAGGTGCCGGACCAGGCCCGGCTTAAGCAGGTGGAGGAAAGCCTGGACCAGTGCTGGGACCTGCTGCGGCAGCGCAGGGCCAAATCGGAGTCCGGGGAGAACCCCAACGAGGCCGAGGCGCGGCCCGTCAGCGAGGTGGAGGGCTACAAGCAGTAGCTCGCTAAGCTGGGGATGCCCCCCGCCTAGCGCGCACCTGCCCCGCGGGCACCAGATTGGAGTTCATCCATGCGTCTCGCAGTCGCTCAGATCGTCAGCAGTGCTGACCCGGCAGCCAACCTGGAACTGATCCGGGACTACGCCGCACAGGCCAAGGCGGCCGGCGCGGAACTGGTGGTCTTTCCCGAGGCGGCGATGCGGGCTTTCGGCCACTCCCTGCGGGACATTGCGGAACCTCTGGACGGGCCGTGGGCCGATAAGGTCCGAAGCATCGCCAGGGAGCTGGAGATCGTGGTGGTGGCGGGGATGTTCACTCCCGGGAAGGACGGCCGGGTCCGCAACACCCTGCTGGTAACCGGCCCCGGCGTGGACACGTCCTATGACAAGGTCCACCTTTTCGACGCCTTCGGCTTCACGGAGTCCAAGACCGTGGACGCCGGGGAAAGCCCCGTCACGTTCGAGGTGAACGGAACAGTTTTCGGCCTGGCCACGTGCTACGACGTCCGGTTTCCGGCACTGTTCACGGCCAACGCGAAGGCCGGGGCCCAGGTGAACATCGTGTGCGCCTCCTGGGGTGCCGGTGAAGGGAAGGCGGAACAGTGGGACCTCCTGATCCGCGCCCGGGCACTGGACAGCACCACCTTCGTGGTGGCCTGCGGCCAGGGCGACCCCGAGACCATCGGTGCGGGACCGGCCGGCAGCGCCCCCACCGGCATCGGCCACAGCGCCGTCATCTCCCCGCTGGGCTCCGCCCTGGCAGCGCTCGGCGGCAAGCCCGAACTCGCCGTCGTGGACATCGATCCCTCCTCGGTTGACGAGATTCGCGCCAAGCTCCCGGTCCTCACCAACGCCCGGCAGTTCTAGCCAACAGCAGTGAGCCGCCGTTCACGGACAGGAAACGTGGCGGCAGGAAGCGTTCGACGGCGTTCCTCACCTTCTCCCCCGGCACTTCCCCGCCGTTCCGGGCCGGGAGAGCCGTGCACGCCTTTTCCCGCGCAGCCGGAAGGGTGCCCGTTAACACGGCGGAAACATCTTCGACACGCGAACTTCACGCCGAAGCGGTTTGTGTAACCTCGCCGCAACTTTCCAGGGCGGTAACCGAAACACAGGCAACGAAAGATTGGTCCCCGGGGGAATTGCCGGGACGTCAGGATCGTCCCGGGAGGATCTTGCGCGAAGGGACCGCTGGTGGAAATTTCTGCCCAACACGTCTGGCTGATGATGTCGGCCGCCATGGTACTGCTGATGACTCCGGGACTGGGTCTTTTCTACGGCGGCATGACGCGCGCCAAAGCGGCCCTCAACATGATCATGATGAGCTTCATTTCCGCCGGCATCGTCGGGGTGGTGTGGGTCCTGTGGGGCTACTCGATGACCACCGGCGACGGCGTGCTGGGCCTCTTCGGCAACCCCTTCACCAGCTTCGGACTGCAGAACCTGATGGGCTCCCCGGACCTGATCAAGGCTGGTTTCAGCTCCACGTTCGCCATCATCACGGTGGCCCTGATCAGCGGCGCCATCGCGGACCGGGCGAAGTTCGGCGCCTGGGCGCTGTTCGTGCCGCTGTGGATCACGGTGGTCTACTGCCCGCTCGCCTACATGATCTGGGGCGGCGGCCTCCTGAGCCCGGGCGGTGCCCTCACCGCCATCTTCGGCCAGGTCATCGATTTCGCCGGCGGCGCCGTGGTGGAGATCAGCTCCGGAACAGCAGCCCTGGTCCTCGCCCTCATCGTCGGGCAGCGGCACGGCTTCGCCAAGGACCCGAACCACCGCCCGCACAACGTGCCTTTCATCATGCTGGGTGCCGCCATCCTCTGGTTCGGCTGGTTCGGCTTCAACGGCGGCGCCGCCACCACCGCGGAGCAGGCAGGCCTGATCTGGGTGAACACGCTGGTTACCCCGGCCGCGGCCATGCTGAGCTGGCTGGTCACGGAGAAGATCCGGCACGGCCACCCCACGTCCCTGGGTGCGGCATCAGGCGTGGTGGCCGGGCTTGTGGCCATCACCCCGTCCTGCGCCAACATCAGCCCGGTGGCCGCAATCGGCCTGGGCCTGGTGGCCGGTGCGGCCTGCGCCGTCTTCGTCGACCTCAAATACCGGTTCGGCCTGGACGACTCCCTGGATGTGGTGGGCGTCCACCTCGGTGCCGGGCTCATCGGCACCCTGGCACTTGGCTTCATCGCCCTGCCCGTTGACGGCCAGGGCGGCGGACTCTTCTACGGCGGCGGCGTCCAGCAACTCATCGCCCAGACGGCGGCCGTCGTCGTCACCATGCTGCTCTCCGGACTCGGCACCCTGGTCATCGGCCGGGCGATCAACAAGACCATCGGGTTCCGGGTCAGCCACGAAGCCGAGACTGCCGGCGTGGACCTGTCCGAGCACGCAGAGAGCGCCTACGCCTTCGGTGAGCTGGGCGCCGGGTTCAACCCGCTCCGGTCTGGTTCCGCCGACCCCCACGGTACAGCCGGGAACGCTGTTGGACAGCGGGCCAAGGAAGATTCCTTCGCCTAGGGTGCCGAGCCGCCGGGCTTCCCTGTCCTAGTCCGCCAGGATCTTGTACAGGGCCCGGCGGGTTTCATCCAGCTTTTCGATGGCTGCCGCACGCTGCTCCTCGGAGACGCCGCTGCGGAACTGGTGGATGACGCCCATCAGCTTGCCGATGCTCTGGTGGAATTCCCGGTCCGAGCTGTCCGGGCCGGCGTTCCACGCATTCTCCATTTCCTCGGCGTGCTCTGCAACGTAGGCCCTGCCCGCGTCGGTCAGGGCAAACTCGGTGCCGCGCCCTTCGCTCAGCGCCTCGATGAGGCCCTCGTCCACGAGCTGCTGCAGCGTCGGATAGATGGACCCGGGGCTCGGCGCCAGGCGCCGTCCGTCTTTTCGGCGATGGTCTTGATCAACCCGTAACCATTCGACGGAGACTCGGCCAGGAGCGAGAGGATGGCCGCGCGGACATCGCCGCGGTTAGCCCGCCTCGGACCGCGGCCGAAGCCCGGACCAAAACCGGGCACGAAGCCCGGGCCGAAACCGGGTCCAAAGCCCGGGCCGGATCCGCCGCCGCGGTGGCCGTGCGGCCCGCGGTGGCCCCTTCCCCGTTCAAACCTGCCCCTGCCGGCTTCGCGGTGGGGGAATTTTTCGTCAGAAACACCCTTCATGATGGATCGTCCTTTCCAAGGAAGTCGTTTTCACTGACCTCTTCAGCGATAGTTAACGATATGTCGGTAACTATCGCCCGTCAAGGAACAACTGTGACCAAATCCTGATCTGCCTGGCTCTGGAAGACCCACCTACCCGGGCGTAGTCTTTTCACACCTCCAAGCTCCGAGGGCTGAAGAATGGCGAAAAAACGGAAGCGCAGGCGCGGCGAAGGCAGCGCCGTGGGACGAATCCTGGGGTTCCTGGCCGCGAGCGCCATGTGCGGCGTCCTGGTGGCCAGCCTGGTGGTCCCGGCAATAGCCGCCGCAGGATTCGGCGTCAGCAACTCCATCGGGTTCTTTGAAAGCCTGCCCGAGGAGCTGACCGTCGAGCCGCCGTCGCAGTCCACCAAGGTGCTGACCTCCGACGGCCAGACGATTGCCACGTTCTATGCGGAGAACCGCGTCCGGATTCCGCTGGACCAGATGTCGCCGTACATCAAGGACGCCGTCATCGCCATCGAGGACAGCAGGTTCTACGACCATGCCGGCGTGGACCCGCAAGGCATCCTCCGTGCAGTAGTGGCCAACCTGACCAGGGGCGAGCAGCAGGGCGCTTCCACCATCACGCAGCAGTACGTCACCAATGTCATCAATGAGTCGCGGGTGTCGCAGGACCGGCCTGACGAGGTGGTCCTCAGCGGCCAGAAGGACATGGGCGACAAGCTGCGGGAGATGAAGCTCGCCATCGCCCTGGAGAAGAAGTTCAGCAAGGAGCAGATCCTTGAGGGCTACCTGAACATCGTGTTCTTCAACAGCGACGCCTACGGCATTGAGGCCGCCGCACACTATTTCTTCAGCACCACCGCCAAGGACCTCACCCTCCCCCAGGCGGCTTTGCTGGCCGGACTGGTGAACAGCCCCACGTTCTACAACCCGGCCATCAACCCGGACAAGTCCATGGCCCGCCGCAATCAGGTACTGGGCGAAATGCTCACACTGGGCAAGATCACCCAGGCCGAGCACGACCAGGCGGTTGCCACCCCGATTGAACTCAAGATCAGTCCGGAGCGGCAGGGCTGCGCGAACGCCAGCATGGCCCCATACTTCTGCGACTACGTCTCACACCTGATCCTGAACAATCCAGCCTTCGGCCAGAATGAGGCCGAACGCCAGCGAAAACTGTATCGCGGCGGCCTGACCATCATCACCACGCTGGACAGCCGGTTGCAGGCCGCTGCCCAGGCGCAGGTGGACGGCACGGCCGGGGCCAACCCCGACCGGTGGGGCGCCGCGCTGGTCACGGTCCAGCCGGGAACCGGCAAGATCCTGGCCATGGCCCAGAACACGGTGTTCCTGGCGGAGCCGGGCAAGTTCGACACCCACCTGAACTTCAATGTGGATGCCAAGGATCCCCAGGGCAACAACCTGAATGGTGCGGGCGGGTTCCAGACCGGTTCCACCATGAAGCCGTTCACGTTTGCCCAGTGGTTGAACGAGGGCAAGCCGCTGACAGCGGAGGTGGACGCCTCACGGCGCGTCTATCCGCTGGGCTTCCCGTGGCGGTCGAGCTGCGGCAGGGTGCTGGGCGCCTACAGCACGGCGCAGAATAACCCCGAGCTGGGCGCCGCGGATGACCTGCAGAATTCCGAAGAGGGCTTCTACCGGAAGATGCCCATCAACTATGGCCTGTACAACTCCATCAACACGGCCACCTTCGCATCAGCCGCGCAGCTGGATTTCTGCGGCATCCAGAAGATGGTGGACAGCGTGGGCCTGCACAACGGGCTGGACGGGTCGCCGATCAACATGCACCAACTGGGCAACCTGCTCGGTGCCACCAACGTGGCTCCGCTGCATATGGCGAACGCTTTCGCGACCTTCGCCAATGACGGCCGCTACTGCGCCCCGATCGCACTGGTAGAGATCACCGACGCAGCGGGCGGCAAGCTGCCGGCGCAAGGAGTCGAGTGCCGGGATGCCGTCAAGCCGGACGTGGCGCGGGCGTCAATTCGGTGCTGCAGGACGTGCTGGTGAGGGGTTCGGGTTTCTGGATCAACCCCAAGGTCCACGACAAGTGGCCGACGGCCGCCAAGACCGGCACGTCCAACAACAACGGGGCAACCTGGATCGTCGGTTACACGAGCGGGCTGTCCACCGCCTCCTTCTTCGGGGACCCCCTTGAAAGCCAGAAACGCCCGGGCCAGAACGTCACCATCAACGGGACGTTCTACCCGCGGCTTGACGGCTACATGATCGCAGGACCGCAGTGGGCGAACTACATGCTGAAGGTGGCGCCGCTGTACCCGGCAGCACCCTTCCCCGGCCCTCCGCCATCGATGATCGGGCCCAACCCCACACCCAAGCCCTGAGTCCCAGAACTCTACGTCAGTCATCCAGGGGACCGGCCTTACCTGGTACCTGGACGGAGTTCTACACTGCTGCCCGCTTCCGGGCTTGTCCCGAGGCGGATCTACCCAGAAGCGCAGTTCCCGGCAGTGGGGGTGCGGTGGAGTGGTAGGTGTGGCCTGTTGGGGTGCGGGTCTGGACGGTGTGCCGGAGGCCGGGCAGCGGGAGTGGTTTTGCCGACCAGCCGCCCAAGCCGCGTCGCTCTGCCACAATGAACGGCGTGAAGAGCCTCGAAACGGAGCGGCTGATCCTCCGCCAGTGGGAACCGGAGGATGCCGGTTTTGTGCTGGATCTCTACTCCCGGTGGGAGGTCCAGCAGTTCATCGGCAATCCGCCCAGGTCATGACGGACCTGCAGCAGGCGGAAGAACGGATCCGCGTGTGGCGGGCGACGGACCACCCTGGCCATGGAGCCTGGTCCGTTCAGATCAAGGCCACCGGGGAGTTGGCCGGAGCGCTGCTCCTGAAGTCCATTCCGGCGTCGGGCGGTTCACTTCCCCTGCAGCCCTCCGGGGACACTGAAATCGGCTGGCATTTCCACCCCGACTACTGGGGCCACGGCTATGCGAGCGAGGCGGCGGCCGCGGTCCTCGCGTATGCCTTTGACAGCGGCTTGCGGAAGGTAGTGGCAGTGACGGCGCCCGCCAACACCGCGTCACAGAAGGTTTGCATCCGGATCGGACTGGTTCACAAGGGGCAGACTGGGCGCTACTACAACGCCCTCTGCGAGCTCTTCGAGCGCACTGCCTAGCCGGCGCCCTTCCACAGCTTCTGCCACCACGAGCGCGGAGCTTCAGGCTCCGGCGCCGGCTCGACGGTCCGGGAGGCGCGCCGCTGCCGCCAGCGGACCACTTCCTCTTCGACATCCCGCAGCCTGGTGATGACCGGTGGGCCGCCCTGCAGCTGCCGCCGTGCATCGACCACCCGGCGGTTGAAGTCCTGCAGGATGTCGCGGACCTGCTGCTCGGTGTATTGGGCATCAAGTTTGGCATCCAGCTCCGCATCCTCGGTGCGCAGGAGGATGGCCGGCGGGCCGAGGCCGCTGATGTTCTCGCGCTGGAGCAGGCCCTTGACCCACCAGTCGGGATCGTACGACTCACCCAGCCCCGGGATGGGCTTGCCGGCGTACTTGAGGTTGTCGAACTTGCCCTGGGCCATGGCGTCCCGGACCAGGTAATCCGCCCTGGCGGCATCGCTTACCTTGCGGCGCTTTTCCCGTTCCTTCGCTTCCAGGGCATCAAGGGCGGCTTCCTCCTCGGCGCTGATGCCGGCTCCCCGGTAGGACCGCACCTCGGCGGCGCGCTCCAGCCGCTTCCGGAATTCCCCGGACCCGCTTCCCATCCTGCCACCGCCTTCCGCAGCCAACCCCGCCACTGCTACAAGTATTTCGAAGCCCTCCGGACGGTTCAACGCCTTCGCCAGCACAGGGCAAGAAAACGCTTCCCCGATATGCGATACTTCCAGCATGCCCGATCCTCTGAAACGTTCCACTTCCGTCCTGCGCGCCACCCACGCACCCTGGGACGGGCCGCTGGTCCGGCCCGCAATGAGCAACACGGAGGAACGCCACGAAAGGTTCCGGGTCACCAGCCGATACGTGGAGCTGGGCGGGAAGCCGGCGATCCCGGTGTCCGGCGAGCTGCACTACAGCAGGGTTCCCCGCGCGCGGTGGGAAGAGCGGCTGCGGCTGATGAAGGCCGGCGGAATCACAGTGGTGGCCTCCTACACGTTCTGGATCCACCATGAGCGCACCGAGGGCAAGGTAAGTTTCGACGACGGCCTGGACGTGGCAGCGTTCGTCCGGCTGTGCAGGGAGGTCGGTCTGGACGTGGTGCTGCGCGTCGGGCCCTGGTGCCACGGGGAGGTCCGGAACGGCGGATTTCCGGACTGGGTCAAGGCGGCGCCGGCGCAGCACCGCACCAATGATCCCGCCTACCTGGACCTGGTAGGGCGCTGGTTCGGCTACCTGGGCGAGGAGCTGGCCGGGCTCCTCGGGCCGGACAGCAACGTCATCGGAATCCAGCTGGAAAACGAGCTGTACGACCAGCCGGACCACCTCACCGAACTCAAGAGGCTGGCAAGGAACGCCGGACTGTCCGCGCCTGTGTGGACGGCGACGGCGTGGGGCGGCGCCGAGCTTCCCGACGGCGAGGTCCTGCCCCTGTTCGGCGGCTACGGCGACGGCTTCTGGGTGGACGCCGATGCACCGTGGGACCCCACCTTCCGCGAGCACTACTTCTTCAGCCACACCTGGGACGATCCGGGCATCGGCGCGGACGTCCGCGGGCAGCTGGGAACCCGCGCAGCCGCAGCCCCGCGGACGCCGTCGGCCCTTTCCCGCCCGCCACCTGCGAGCTCGCGGGGGGCATGGCCACCGCCTACCAGCGCCGGCCCTGGCCTCAGGGCCTGGATGTGGGTGCGGTGGCGCACAACAAGATCGGCAACGGCTCGGCCTGGCAGGGTTACTACATGTTTGCCGGCGGCATGAATCCGGCCGACGGACTGCAGGAATCACAGGACACGGGCTACCCCAACGACCTCCCCCGGTTCGACTATGACTTCCATGCGCCGATCGGCGCCTCCGGGCGGCCGGCGTCCAGTTTCGCCGCGCTCCGGAAGCAGCACGCCTTCCTGGCAGCGTTCGGCGGGCGCCTTGCCCGGATGCCGTCCTCTTTGCCGGATGTCATGCCCGCAGGAGTGGAGGACGCCACCACCCTTCGCTGGGCGCTGCGCAGCGACGGCAGCACGGGCTTCGTCTTCATCAGCTGGCACCAGCCGCATGTCCCGCTGCACACCTACCGCGGCGCGCAGTTCGAGGTAACGCTCGACGGCGGAGCGGTCACCTTCCCCGCCGTGCCCGTGAACATCCCGGCCGGAACTCTCGCCCACTGGCCCGTCAACCTGGACGTGGCCGGCGTGACCCTTGAGTGGGCCACGGCCTCCCCGCTGACCCTGCTCGAACCGGCCCCGGGAGTAACGGGCGGCCGGCCCACCCTGGTCCTCGCCGCCGAAGCCGGCATTCCGGTGGAGATCCGGTTCGCCGCCGGCACGGACGCCAGCGGTTCGGCTGCCGGCAGCGGCCGCACCGCCCGGCTTCCAGGCGACGAGCCGGAGGTGCTGACCGCGAAGGCGGGGAACGCCGTCGCAGACATCCTGGTCCTTCCGGCCGAAGCCGCGGACACGGCGTGGGTCCTGGAGAGCGCAGGCGGCCGCGAGCTGGTCCTCTCTGCCGGGCAGCTGTGGCTGGACGCCGACGGACGCCTTGCGGGACGGTCGGCGGAGCGGCCGGACGTTCTGCGCTACAACCTGAACACCCGCACGTTCGACGCCGTCACCACGAACCACACCAGCCCAAGGCAGGGCAGGATGTCGGTTGAAGCGGTCCTCGTCCGCGAAGCCGGCCCCGTTCCGGCATCCTATGGGGAAGCCGCCAACCGCGCGGCCGCACCCGGGCCGCCCGTCATCGATAGCCTGGCCGGGAGTACACCCTGGAACTCCCGGGCGGAGCCTTCCCCACCGGCCACGAGGAGCTCGAGATCCGTTGGGCCGGTGACGTGGCCCGCATCCTGGTGGACGGCGTGCCGGTGGCCGACCGTTTCTGGGACGGCTCCCCCTGGATCCTGAACGTGGCCGACGCCGGCATCCGGCCGACCCAGGCGGGCCCGCCCACGTCACGCTGCAGATCCTGCCCCTGTCCCCGCTGGCCAAGGTCGGCGTACCGGCAGAAGCGCAGCAGCGGAGGGAGGCCACGGCCGGGGACCTTGCGGCGCTGGATGCCGTCCACCTGGTGTGCTGGATGGGGTGGCACGAAGCTGCGGACTGAACTGCCGGCCAGACACCGCAGCGCCTAAGCTGGCACAAAACGCGGCCACTGCAGAGGAGAAGCCCATGGACACCAGCGGGCAGGCGGAGCGCTCGGAGACCTTCAGCTGGACAGACCCGAAGGTGGGACTGAAGTACCTCCCGACCATGTCCGGGCTGGACTTCCTCTCCGGCATGCGGGACGGCAGCATCCCGCGTCCGCCCATGGCGTCGCTTATGAACCTGCGCCTGCTGGCGGTGGAAAACGGGCGGGTGGAGTTCGAGTGCCGGCCCGGCGAGGCGCACTACAACCCGCTGGGCGTGGTGCATGGCGGACTGGCCTGCACACTGCTGGACACGGTAGTGGGATGCGCGGCGCACAGCACGCTGGCCGCCGGCTTCGGCTACACCTCGATAGACCTGTCGGTCAGCTACCTTCGCCCCATCACGCTGCAGCATGCCGTGCTGCGGGCGGAAGGAACGGTGGTGAAATCGGGGTCCCGGGTGATCTTTGCGGAGGGCCGTGTCCTCGCCCCGGACGGCGGCCTGCTGGCCACCGCCACCAGTTCGCTGCTGGTTTTCGCTGCCGCCGCCCCAACGCAGGCGACACCCAAGGCATAGCGGACGACGGCGGGACGTCCCGCCGTCGTACGCTATCGTTCGGTCAGGCGTTGGCGTGCTCGGCGAGGATGCCGTCCATCTGGCCGACGGCCTCCTTCAGGCCCTCTTCCATGCCCATCGCCACCATCTGTTGCAGCTGTTCTTCGGACTCGAAGGTGGACAGCATGGTCATCCGGGTCCGCTCCCCCACAGATTCCAGGGTGACGGCAGCATGGGCACTCCCCATGTCTCCGGTCGGGTTGCCGTCACTGTCCGCGAAACCGTCGTTGAACTCGAGCCGGCGCGGCGCCTCAATGTTGGTGAACTCCCACCAGCCGTGGGACTTCTCTCCTTCGGGACTCGTCATGTAGTAGCTGGCCTTACCGCCCGGGACGAACTCATGCTTGTAGAACGTGGCCGGGTAGGTGGGCGGACCCCACCAGCGCTCCAGCTGGCGCGGGTCTTCGAAAAGCTGCCACACCCGCTCCACCCCCGCCTCAAACTCGGCAACGAGCGTCATGCTCAGGGCCTCGGGATTCGTGTCCATACTGATGACTGTCATGGCAATGCCTTCCTAACCTTCAGCGAGAATGTCGGCCATCCGGGCGGCACGCTGCCGCCAGATTTGTTCATATTCGTCGAGCAGCCGCCGGGCTTTCTGCAGGCCTTCATGATCACCCCGCACAATCTGCTCCCTTCCGCGCTTTTCCTTGGTAATCAGGGATGCACGCTCCAACACCGCCACATGCTTTTGCACTGCGGCGAAACTCATGGCGTAGAGGGCCGCGAGACCCGAGACCGAGTACTCGCCGCCCGTCACCCGCCGGACGATGTCGCGGCGCGTCGAGTCGGCGAACGCCTGGAAGAGGCGGTCAAGTTCGGTTTCGCGGAGCTGATCTACAACCATTTGGTTGTACAATATGCCTTGCCCGGGGCGGGGGTCAAGGGTTTTTCCCCTCTTTTGTGGCTTCAGTCCACGGTCTGGGCACGACGGGTAGGTTGAAGCGCATGAGCATTTTCCTTGCCGGTGCCGGGCCGGACCCGTTGGCCTTTCCCGAAGTGTTCGACCGCTTTGCCGGGGAGGTGTCGCAGAAACCGGGTGCTGCCCGCTGCGCGACGATTGCCGTGGTGGTCCATGACCGGGCCGGCAACCCCGCTGGCCGGCTGGCCGAGTATGTCGAGCCGCTGCGCGCACGGCTGCCGTTTGAACCGGTTCCGGTACTCCTCGGCGGGGCCGGCGCCGCGGACCCGGAAATGTTCGACGGCGTGGATGCAGTGGTGGTGGGCGGCGGACTGACGCCGGCCTACCTGGAAGGCCTCCAGCCCGCGATGGCGGCACTCACCCGGACAATTGCACGCGGCGCCTCCTACCTTGGCTTTTCCGCGGGTGCCATGGTGGCGCCGGAACGCGCGCTGATCGGCGGCTACCGGGTGGATGGCACCGAGGTATGTGGTGAAGAGTGCTCCGAGGGGCTGGATGTGCTCGATATCCGGGTCGGCCTCAGCCTCGCCCCCTTTGCCGTGGACGTGCATGCCGCACAGGCCGGAACACTGGGGCGGGCGGTCGGCGCCGTGACAGCAGGGCTGGTGGAGCGGGCTGTTGCCATCGACGAAAACACCGCCCTTGTCCTGCCCCGGACGGGATCGCAGGACTTCGAGGTCATCGGCAGCGGCAACTGCTGGGACGTCCGGGCACACGCGCCAGGTGACGCGCAGGCGGCCGGCGCATCCGCCGTCGTTTCCGTCCTGCGGGCGGGCTGACGGCCCGCTGCTGCTACCCGTCGAAGTGGGTCTGGATGCTGTCGCCGGAGAGCTGTTCGATCAGTTCGGTGGCAACATCACGCAGCTTGCGGTTGCGGTTGCTGGAGACCTTGGTGAGGATGTCCATCGCCTCGGCCTGGGAGCAGCGGTTTTGCGCCATGATCACGCCGCAGGCCAGGTTGATGGCGGTCCTGCTCTCCAGCGCCGCCTCAAGGTCCTCCGCCCGGTTCTGGGCGGTGTTGATCCGGACGGACAGGTGCAGCGTGTTGTGGGCTGCCGCAGCAAACCCCCCCGGCCTTTTCATAGACGTCCGCGGTGAAGGCTCCCGGCTTGGTGGCAAAGAAGTTCAGGGCTGCGCGGGCGTCGCCGCTGATCTCCAGCGGCACGCCCAGGGTGCTGTGCACGTTGGCGGCGGCAAGCGCCTCGTTGTAGGCGGGCCAGCGCGGGTCCTTGGAGACGTCGTCGATCATGACCGACGACATCTCGCGCAGGGCCCGGATGCAGGGACCGTCCCCCAGGCTTTGCTCCACGTGGTCGAGGTCCAGGGCGCGCTGGCTGCTCCCGGCCGCTGTGGCCGGCCGCCGGCGGAGCTGGAGCGTCACCGCGCATTCGATCTGGTCGTCGGCAGCTTCGGACACGGCCGCTGCCGCCAGGCCGGAAAGTCCGGAGAGGAATTCCACCGCGTTCTCCGCGCCCACCAGGATTTCCTGCAGCTGCTGTATTGACTCGTTATCTGCAGAACTCGACATGGGGACATCTTACTGGCCGCCCGGAAAAAGGAGCCGTGACGTCCGGGGAAACGTAGCCCCCTCCCGCAGGGCGGGGAACGGCTTGGCATATGCTGGGCGTATGGCGCAGCAACTACCCCTGGACGAGCTCAGCACGATTATTGCTCGCATCCAGGGCCTGCTGCTGACGGAGGAAAAAGTGACCACGGCGGTCCAGCTCCTGGCCAGGGCGGCGAAGGAATCGGTGCCCGGAACCATCGGCGCCGGCGTTTCCCTCCTGGATGCCCGCGGCCGCCGGACCAGCAGCGGCTACACGGACGGCATTGTGGAAAAAGCCGACGCCGCCCAGTACGAATACGGCGAGGGCCCATGCCTGACGGCCTGGGCCTCGGAGAAGCCGGTCCTGGTCCAGGACGTACATACCGATCCGCGCTGGACCGGCTGGCGCAACGCCGTCCGGGACCTGCCCGTCCGGGCCGTTGTGAGCGCCCCGCTGATCGCCGGCAAGGAAGCCCTGGGCGCCCTGAAACTGTACGCAGCCACCCCAGCCACCTACGACGACTCCAGCGCCAGGCTGCTGCAACTCTTCGCCGGCCCGGCCGCCACCCTGCTCTCGCATGTGCAGGCCAGCGAGACTCCAAAAAGGATGACCGAAGGCCTGCAGCTCACGCTGAACACCCGGGATACGGTCAATCAGGCATGCGGCGTCCTCATGGAACGGCTGGGCGTTTCCCGCGATGCCGCGCTGCAACAGCTGCTCCGGCAGGCCAGGGAGCGGGCCAATACCCTGCAACAAGTCTGCGAGTCTGTCCTGGCCGGGACGCCAGCATCCGGAATCTAGGCACCGCCCATGGGCTTCGATCCAAATGAACCGGAACAACGGCGCCGTCTCCGCGCAGCACTGCGGGCAGCGGACATCAGCGTCTCCGAGCTCTGGCTTAAATGCTTCAGCCTCTCCGGCGATGCCGGTGAATATGAAGTGGAAGCCTACTTGCAGGGACTCCTGTCCCTGCCCGCCGTCCAGCGGGACCTGCTCGCTTTGGCAGCCAACGAAATGATCGACGAACTCCCCCGGCCGCGCGCTCCATATTCGGACGACTTCGACCGCGAAGCGGAAGAGCTGGACAACCGGGATGAGTCCGGCGGGGCCGCTGGCGGGCGCGCTGCAGAGGCGGACGAATAGCAGTCGCCGGACGGGGGCGCCGTATCGGAAAGCCTTGCACAAGCGTAGTGTCGAAGGTAGGAGATTTCGGGATGGCAAGAGGATCCGGAGGTTGAATACAGGGGCCAGTCCGCAGTAAGCGCGGCGGCCGACAGCCAGGGCAGAAGCTGGCGCAACCAGGAATCGGGGCCTTATGGCCGGGAATGATGCGCTGACCACAGCTGAGGAATACCAGGACCTGCTGCTGGAAAGCGCAGGGTTTGCTGAGTTCCTCCTGGGGCTGGCCGCAATCTCCGCCTCGCAGATCGCCGACGGCACGGCGCCGGTGCTGTGCACCATCACAGTGGAGCGCGACGGCGCCCCCTCCACCGTTGCCAGCAGCACCGAGGAGGGGCGGCGGCTGGACGAGACGCAGTACGTGGCCGACGCCGGCCCCTGCCTGACGGCGGTCCGGCAGCAGACGGTGGTCCTCATCGACGACATCGATGCCGATACGCGCTGGGGTTTGTACGCCAGGGCGGCCCTCCAGCAAGGGGTGCATTCGATGATGGCGGTGCCGATACCGACAGATTCCCCGGCCAGGGCCGCACTGAACTGCTACGCGCAGCGGGCACATGCATTTGACCAGCGGACCGTAAGCCGGGTGCAGGGGCACGCCCAGTCCCTGTCCCGTATCCTCCGGCTGGCCCTGCGGCTGCACGCGCCCGAGGCCTACACGGGGCACCTTCGGAATGCCCTGAAATCCAGGGCGGCCGTGGATGCTGCCATTGCACTGATCATGCTGCAGCACCGCGGCGGTCGCGAGGATGCCCTCGAACTGCTCCAGGTGGCCGCCAAGTCCAGCGACCGCCGGATCCAGGACATCGCCAGGGACATTGTGGACGGAGGAAGCTTTTCCGCCGCCCGGCTGGATGGAGGCTAGGAATGGGCATCGAGGGCCACGTACCGGACACTGATACCCGCCTGCAGGAGCTGGTGCTGGACAGCCGGGACGTCCGGGACTTCCTGGCGGAGCTCGCTGTGCTGGCGGCCGCCCGCCTGTCCGGGCCGGGCAACACCATCCACAGCGGGGTTACGGTCCTGCGCCGCAAACGGCCGGAGGTCGTTGCCTGCAGCGATGCCGTGGCAGCGACCCTGGATGAGCTGCAGAACAGCTTTGGCGACGGCCCCTGCCTCACTGCGCTGCGTACGGGGACAACCATCCTGGCGGCGGACCTTTCCACCGAGCAGCGCTGGACGCCCTATGTTCGGGCCGCGGCTGGCCAGGGGGTGTCCTCCATCCTTGCGGTGCCGCTGGACCTGGCCGGGGAGGCCGAAGCGGTCCTGAACCTCTATTCCGACCGTGTCGACGGATTCTCGGGTGAGGATATTACGACAGTGGAGGCTTTTGCCGGACAGGCCGCCAGTTCGCTGCGGCTGGTTCTGCGCATCACCCATCTGAGGGAAACCCGGAACGACCTGGCCGCCGCGATGCAGTCCAGGACGGTGATCGACATGGCCGTGGGAGCGATCATGGCTGAGAACCGCTGCAGCAGCGATGAAGCTTTTGCCATCCTCACCAGGGCTTCCAACGCGCGGAACGTCAAGCTCCGGGAGGTGGCGGCGGCGGTTGTGACGTCGATTGCCGGGCAGCAGCAGGTCCCCACCTACTTCGACGAATGACACGGGCGCTTCACCGCTGCGGCACGGGGATTCCGTTGACGCCCGAGCCGGCCTTCCCGAGGCTCCAGTAGCCCCGGAGTTCCGATGCCCTGGGATCCACACCCGACTCTGTGAGGCACCGGCGGAGGGATCTGACCGTTGCCGCTTCGGCACCGATCCACGCGTACGGATGCCAGGTCCCGGCGTCGGAGGCAAGTGCCTCCTGCACCGCTGCCAGGAGGCGGGCACCGCGCTGCACGTCGCCGGTGCCGCGATGGAGCCACGTCACCTGGACACCGCTTTTCGTAGCCAGCGGAAGGACGTCCGCGGCTTCGGGGACTTCGAGGAACGCGTGGCCGCTGATCTGCGGCGGAAGCGCTTCGAGGATGGAACTGACCGCGGGAACCGCCGTTTCATCCCCTGCCAGCAGGACCCGGTCCGAGCGGCCGGGTTTCCAGTTGATCCCGGCTTCGGGCAACGGCGTTGCCGCTGTCACCGCGGTGATGTCCGGGCCCACGAACAGGCCGGGCAGCCTGGGGTTGCCTCCAGCGCCCAGCCGGATCCCGGCCCCGGCTGGCTCCCGGGTCCCCGGTGGAGGACAAAGTCGACGTCGACTTCCGGGCCCGAGGGGGGCCGGCGCAGCGCCCGGACCGTGTAACTGCGGATGAAGCCGCGGCCGGGCTGATACTGTCGCAGCCAGTCCTGGTACCAGCCGGCCTGCAGGACGCCGTTCACGCCCGGAAGTCGCAGTGGATGGCCCGGGTTGGGCAGCAGCAGCTTGAGGCGGAGGTCCAAGGGTTGGGCCCGGCACACCGAAGTCCAGCAGGGAAGGACCGGTTAACGTGACGCGGCGGAAGTGCGGGGACAGGTCCCGCACTTCCGCCACCACTGCTTCGAACACCCGCACGGGGTGCCCGGAAACCGGTTCTGAAGCAGCCATCAGGGGCATTACGGCAGCTGCGGATCAACGCCGTAGTGGTTGGCCAGCTCGGTGATCACGGCGTGGGCACCCTGGATGCTGACCGATGCCAGGAACGTGGCGTCATCAACGTTCTTGACCTCGCCCTGGAGCCGCTGCCACAGCGGGTTGGACTGGAAGGCCTCCTGCTGGGCGCGGGCCTTGTCACCCTCGGCGCCGGCGGGGGTGAAGGCGCTGACCATCACCAGGCCGGCGTCGCCCTGCAGGATCTGCTCGGCAGAGAGCGGGACGAAGATCTCCTTGTCGCTGTCCGGCTGGTCCTTGGGCCGCGGGATGTTCATGTCCGCCATGATCTCGCCAATGAAGGAGTTCGAGGAATACAGGCGGGCGGTGTCACCGCCGGTGAAGCGGATCAGCGAGTAGGTGGCGTCCGGCTTCTTTGCCAGGATCTCGGCGCCGACCTTTGCCGCACGGTCCTCGTATGCCTTGACCAGTTCCTCAGCCTTGGCTTTCTTGCCCAACGCCTCGCCGAGGAAAACAACATTCTCCTTCCAGGTGGGACCGGTGCTCACGGAAAAGATGGTGGGCGCGATCTTGGACAGCTGCGAGTACAACGCCTCGTGTCGGACCTTTGCGGACACGATCAGGTCCGGCTGCAGTTCCAGGATCTTTTCCAGGTTGGGCTCGGCCAGGGTTCCAACGTTCACCGCATCCTTGGTGGCATCGGCAACGTCGCCGAGGTACGGGGCGAAGGGGGCCTTGGGGTCCTGCCGGTACTGCACGTAGCCCACCAGGTCAGCCTCGAGCAGGAGCGCCGCGTCGATGTAGCTGGGATCCAGCGCAACCACGCGCTTGGGGACCTCTTCGATGGTGGTGGAGCCCATGGTGTGTTCCATGGTCAGCGGGAATCCGGCGGCTTCGGCAGCGGCGGTGGTGGCGGTGCTGCTGGTGGTGGCGGCCGGGGAGCCGCAGGCCGCGGTGGCCAGAAGGACCAGGCCGGCGGCGGCAGCAGTGAGCTGCCTGGAGATGCGAGTTTTCACGGGGATGCCTTCATAAACGGAACGGGTCTGCGACGCATTAGGTAAGGCTTACCTGCGTCTGCCGTAGACTGTAGCAGGATTTGGAGAATAGCTCACAAACCCGTGACGTAATCGAAAGTCCCATGTGAAAACGCTGAACCTTGAGGCGGGCCCCACGGACGAGCGGGCGCCGGCAGGACCCGCTGCGCCCGCTCCCCCGCGCCGGAAGGCTCCCCGGAACCGGACAGCCTGGTTCCTGGCCTCGGTACTGGCACTGCTCCTGGCCAGCGCGCTCAGCATCTGCATCGGCGGGCAGCCCTCCTCGCTGCAGGAAGCCTGGCATGCCCTGTTTACCCCCACCGGCAACGTCATGGACGTGACCATCCGCGAGCTGCGCTGGCCCCGCACCGTGCTCGGGATCTGCGCCGGTATCTGCCTCGGCCTGGCGGGAACCCTGGTCCAGGGCCACACCCGGAATCCCGTGGCGGACCCCGGCCTGCTGGGGATCAACCAGGGTGCCGCGCTGGCCATCGTGGCTGCCATCGCCATTGCCGGCGACCTTCCCGCCCTGGCCCAGGCACTGCTGGCCTTCGCCGGCGCCCTCGTGGCCAGCGTCCTGGTGTTCATGATCGGCTCGGCGGCCCGCTACGGTGCCACCCCCGTGACGCTGGTGCTTGCCGGTGCCGCCGTCACCGCACTGTGCTCCGGGCTGGTGGCCGGCATCGTCCTGCTCAACGACCAGGCCCTGGACACCCTGCGTTTCTGGCAGGTGGGTTCCCTGGCCGGCAGGACCGGCGTCCTTCAACTGGTGTGGCCGTTCATCGCGGCCGGGGTGGTGCTTGCCCTGCTCAACATCCGCGCCCTGAACGCCCTGGCGCTGGGCGCGGACACCGCCGTTTCGCTCGGCATCTCGGTCCTCCGGGCACGCGCCGTGGGCATTGGGGCCGTCACCCTCCTTGCCGGCACTGCCGTGACCCTGGCAGGTCCCATCGCCTTCGCCGGCCTCTTGGTTCCCCACATCACCCGCGCCATCACCGGCCCGGACTACCGCTGGCTGGTGCCCGTTTCACTCTTCACCGGCGCCACGGTGGTGCTCCTCGCGGACACGGCGGGACGCCTGATCGCCAGGCCCGGCGAACTCTCCGTTGCCGTGGTCCTTGCCGTGGTGGGCGCACCCTTCTTTATCTACCTGGCCCGGCGAAAAAGGCTGCAGACGCTATGACCGTCCTCCAGAAGGCGCAGCCAGGGAAACTTCCCAGGGCATCACGCGTATCAGGGCCCTGCGCGCAGGCCCTGTTTCCATCCGTTTCAACGTCCACGTACTGGTGGTGTCGGTCCTGCTGGTCCTGGCAACGGTGGCCGCCATGGCGCTGCACGTTGCCTTCGGCGGCACACCGATGGCCTACCCGGACGTCCTCCGCGCGCTGCTGGGGGACGACTCCAATACCCGCATCCACCTGGCAGTAACGGAGTTCCGCGCACCGCGGATGGTGGCCGCCGTCGTAGTGGGAGCGTGCCTGGCAGCCGCCGGCGCCATCACCCAGACGGTGGCGCGGAACCCCTTGGCAAGTCCGGACCTGCTGGGAGTGACGGCGGGCGCCTCGCTGGGTGCCGTGACGGTGCTGGTCATCGCGGGCGGGGGCCACGCGGGCCTGAGCGGGCTGGCCGCGACGGTGGGAATGCCCGCCGCCGCGTTCACCGCCGGCATCGCCAGCGGATTGGCCGTCTATCTGCTCTCCTACCGGCGGGGGCTGGACAGCTACCGCCTGGTCCTGGCAGGCCTGGGCATCTCCGGCCTGGCAGCCAGCCTCACCACGTGGATCCTCACCCTGGGCGATGTGACAAGTGCCGCCCAGGCGCTGACGTGGATGATGGGCTCGCTCAACGGAAAGGACTGGGAAACCGTCCGGCCCATGGCGATCAGTGCTGCGGTGCTGCTCCTGGCTGCGATGTCCAGCGGCAGGTGGCTGCTGCTCACCAGCCTGGGTGAGGACACCGCCGTCGGCCTCGGTGTCCGGATCGGCGTGGTCCGCCTGGTTGTCCTGGCCCTCGCCGTCCTGCTCGCGTCGGTGGCGACCGTGACTGCGGGACCCGTGGCGTTTGTCGCCCTGGCCAGTCCCCGGATTGCCCGGGCGCTGACGTCCACGGTGATTCCCTCGGTGGGCGTGTCCGCCCTGGTGGGCGCCATCTTCGTGCTGCTGGCGGACACCCTGTCCGCCAATGCCCTCGCCGCCCCGCTGCCGGTGGGCGTTGCCACCGCCGTGGTGGGCGCACCGTTCCTGATACACCTGATCCTCAAGTACCAGCGGAGGCTGAGTTGAACATGTCCACCCCGCAACAGGGCCTCCGCGCCCGGGACCTCAGCCTTGGCTACGAGGGCGCCGACATCATCAGCGGCCTCACCCTGGACGTCCCCGACGCCCGGGTCACCTCCATCATCGGCCCCAACGGCTGCGGCAAGTCCACGCTGCTGAGGGGGCTCGGCAGGCTGCTGAATCCCCGGTCCGGCGACGTGCTGCTGGACGGCATCCCGCTCCGGGAACACTCCACCCGGCACATCGCCACCCGCATCAGCGTGCTGCCGCAGGCCCCCACCGCGCCGTCCGGCCTGACGGTGGCGGACCTCGTTTCGCGGGGCAGGCACCCGCGGCAGAAGTGGTACCAGCAGTTTTCCGCCTCCGACGAACGGGTGGTGGAGGCTGCCCTGGAGGCAACAGACATTCTGGAACTGGCGGATTCGCCGCTGGAGGACCTCTCGGGCGGGCAGCGGCAGCGGGCCTGGATTTCGATGACGCTGGCGCAGGAAACGGGGATCCTGCTCCTGGACGAGCCCACCACCTACCTGGACCTCGCCCACCAGGTGGACGTGCTGGAACTCGTCCGCCGGCTGTACCGTGAGCACCACCGGACCGTGGTGATGGTGCTCCACGACATCTCGCTGGCCGCGCGCTACTCGGACCACATCATCGCCATGAAGGACGGGGCCATCGTGGCGCAGGGCACCCCGTCCGAGGTCATCACCCCCGAGTGCCTGCTGGAGGTGTTCGGCCTGGACGCCCACGTGGTGGCGGAACCCACCGAGGGCCGTCCGCACGTCATACCGCTGGGGACCGTGGGGGCGGCACCCGTCCATACGTGATGAGATTCACTTGCAATAATCGGCGATTTGGTTGAGAGCACCCTTTCGGTTTCGGCACCATGGAAGGGCAGGGCAGGATTCATTTTCCGGCCCTTAACCCATCCTGGTGACGCAATGAGGCGCGCCGGCATGCCCAGCGGGCGGCCGACCGCCCCATGACGCGAGCAGGCCGATTTTCCGGCTTTACCGGCCGGACCAATGCAAGGAAGTACTGAACAATGACGTTTGAAACTGCCGAATCCGTGACCCTCAAAATCTGGGACCGCTCCGCCGTGCACACGACCCTGGACACGTTGGTGGAAGACCTCTCCGTGCGCCACAACACCGACAAGAGCCGGATCGCCGTGACCTGCAGCGGCCCCAACACTTTCACCCTCAGCCTTAACCCCGCACTCTAGGGCCGGGGGCTTCCCCCGGTGTGCTTGCTCAGCTTAATCCCGGTTCCGGTTGCCATTCATCCGGGAGCCATGCAGACTAAAACCTGGGAATGCGCTTTCCCATCTGCTTGTCCTCACCGACGAGGACACGGCCGGACACGACCAGGCCGCCAGACCGCAAGAAATGGAAGTTGAATAATGACGTTCGATGCCACTGATTCCGTAACCCTGAAGATCTGGGACAAAGCCACCCTCCACCACACCCTGGACTCCGCGATCAGCGATCTTTCGGAACGGCACAACACCACCACGTGCCGCGTTGCGGTGACCTGCAGCGGACCCAACACCTTCACGCTGAGCGTTCGCGGCGAGGACAAGGCCCTGGTGGGCGCCTAAGCGGCGACCCTCCTCTAAAGCAAAGCGTACGACGCCGGCACCGCCCGCCGTCGTACGCTTTGCTTTAGTCCCGGGCAGATGGCCGGGAGGCCATGGTGCGCACCCGGAGGCCCCTGCATACTGGACGGGTGACGGTTCGCAAATGGCAGGGCCATGGGGAGCAGCGTGGACCGCGGGATGTCTGGTCCGACTGGACGGCCGCGGACGACGCCGGCGAAACGGACAGGGCAAGGGCGCTGGCTGGCGAGATGCTGCGCCTCGCCCCGGATTCCTTCTACGCCTGGTTCCATGCCGGGCTGCTGTCGAAGGCGCTCGGCAAGTGGGCTGAAAGCCTGGAACGCAACGCCCGGGCGGTTGAGCTCTTCACGCCTGTGGAGGCGGCGGACTTCGACGGCGTCAACCCCGCTGCCTGGAACCTGGGAATCGCCTCCACGGCCCTGGGCGACTGGGCAACGGCCCGCCGGGCGTGGGCTGCCTACGGCATTGGCGGCCTGGGAACCGGCTACGATCCCATCGACTCCAATTTTGGCCTGGCGCCGGTCCGGCTGAATCCGGACCAGCCAAGCCTTCCCCACCAGGTGCTGCCCTCCGCCGGCGCCACCGAAGTGGTCTGGTGCTGGCGCAGGAGCCCCGCCCACGCGGTCATCGCCAGTGTGCCGCTGCCCGAATCCGGGCACCGGTTCCGGGACGTGGTCCTGCACGACGGCGAACCGAAAGGGTTCCGCCAGCTGGACGGGCAGGACGTGGCAGTATTCGACCAGCTCCTGCGGCTGGAGGACTCAGGGCTGCCCACATGGCAGGCCCAGGTGACCGGGGCAACGCCGGACGACCTCCAGGAACTGTCCGACCTTCTGGAGCGGCATGGCATGGGCGCGGACGACTGGTCCGGGATGCGCCTGCTGTGTTCGGAATGCTCGCACGGAACCCCCGACGACGGGCACCACCACGTGCCGGCATCGTCCGATGCCACGCAGCTGGGGCTGGCCGGCGCCGAGTCCCAGCTACGCCCTGTACTCGACACGTGGCTGGAGGCCCGGCCCGCCGCGGACCTGGAGTTGACGCTGCTGTGGTGATCCGGCACCTCGTCCGGCGTCCGGCCGGCAAGTATACTTTTGAGCATCCACCGGAAGCGCCACTGAAGCATAGGGACGTGATGAGGCAGCAATCACAGGCGCAAGCCGATCTCCAGAGCGCGGAAGCAGGGAAGCCCGCCCGGACCACACTGGCGGTGGTTCCCGCAGCCCTCGTCTCGGCGTCGGGCTTCCTGCTGTTCGCACGGGAGGACCGGATCTTCGGCTTCACCCTCCTGGCCGCGGCACTGGTCCTGGCCGGCATCATCAGCCGCCGGCTCCTGATCGACCTTGCGCTGATCGCGGTGGGGCTGACCGCCATGAGCCTGGTCCCCATCACCACGGACATCAGCACCGGACATATGGCGGTGATGGGAACCGCGATGATCCTGGCGGTGGGCATCCCCTACGCCGTGTCCCGGTTCGTCACCAAGGACCATGCCATCCGTTTCCCCGTCCGGACCGGGCAGCCGTGGACCCGCGCGGAGAAGTGGTACCTGCCCGCCGTCCTGTTGATCGGGTACGCCCTGATGCCGGTGTACATGATCCGCACCGGCGTCTACAACAACTGGCCGGCGGTCAGCGACGCGGACGGCATCGCCCGGCTGTTCCTGGGCACCAATGTGCTGGGGATCTGGGATGAACTGTTCTTCATCTGCACCGCCTTCACCCTGCTGCGCCGGCACCTCCCCGACTGGCAGGCCAACCTGCTCCAGGCCGTCCTCTTCACATCCTTCCTCTGGGAACTCGGGTTCCACGCCTGGGCGCCGTTCTTCATCTTCCCGTTTGCCCTGCTGCAGGCCCGGCTCTTCACGGTCACCAAGTCCCTCTCCTACATCGTCAGCGTGCACCTGCTGTTCGACTTCGTGCTGTTCCTGGTGCTGATCCATGCCCACAACCGGGAATGGATCGACATCTTCCTCTACTGATTCCGGCCAGTTCCGCAGCTGACCCGGCGGCCAGCCAGCCTGATACGGAAGGACTCCATGAGCCACCAGCACAACTCCCGCTTCGATCTTGCTTCCCTGCCGGTTCCCGTCATCCAGGCACCCATGGCCGGCGGACCGTCCACGCCGCGGCTGGCTGCTGCTGTGAGCGAGGCGGGCGGACTGGGTTTCCTGGCCGCCGGCTACAAGACGGCGCATGCCATGCGGGCGGAGATCGAAACCGCCCGCGGCCTCACGGGCAGGCCGTTCGGCGTCAACCTTTTCGTTCCGCAGGCCCCCTTCAGCACCCCCGATGCGCTCCGCGCCTACGCCGATGCCCTGGCGCCGGACGCTGAGCGCTTCGGCGTCCGGCTGGGCGATCCCCGGCACGACGATGACGACTGGGACAACAAGGTGCACGTCCTGCTGGAGTTGGCGCCCGCCGTCGTCTCCTTCACCTTCGACCTGCCGGAAAACACAGTCATCGGCGCGCTGCAGGAGCGGGGAAGCGCCGTGGTCGCCACCGTCACTTCGCGCGCCGAGGCCCTGCAGGCGCTCGACGCCGGCGTGGACGCGCTCTGCGTGCAGGGACCGGAAGCCGGCGGCCACCGCGGCACCTTCGATCCCGCCGCCGACGAGACGCAGCCCCTGCACACCCTGCTGGCCGGGCTTGCCGACCTTCCTGTCCCGCTGATCGCCGCTGGAGGAATCGCCACCGCAGCGGACGTCCGGGCGGCCCTGGCCCTGGGCGCGATCGCAGTCCAGGCGGGCACGGCGTTCCTGCGCGCAGACGAGGCCGGAACCAAGGCCGCGCACCGGGCAGCATTGTCGTCCGGAAGCTTCACCGCCACCGCCGTCACCCGGTCCTTTTCCGGCAGGAACGCCCGCGGCCTCACCAACGAATTCATGCGCCTGCACGACGCCGAGGCGCCCTACGGCTACCCGGAGATCCACCACATGACCACTCCCCTGCGCGCAGCGGCCGCGGCAGCCGGTGATCCGAACTGGCTCAACCTCTGGGCGGGCACCGGGTTCCGGCATGCGGTGGACGGACCCGCCGCCGCGATCCTGGCAGCGCTCACGCCGTAGGCTGCAGGGCGGTTTGTTGCGCCACGGGTTTTGGGAATGGCCCGCCTCTCCCCGTACCCTTACTTAGGCTTGGCTTACCTAAGAAAGGGACCCGACCCGTGCCCACCCCCACAACTCCGCCCCATGGCCGCTGAGACCTTCCGCGACCCGTGGGGCATCCCCCATCTGCGCGCCGGGTCGGCCACCGAGCTCGCCTTCCTGCAGGGTGGGAACGCCGCCACGGACCGCTCCTGGCAGGTCGAGGTGGAGCGGTGGCGATCCGAGGGCAGGACCGCCGAACACCTGGGACCGGACGGCGTGGTGTGGGACCGGTTTGCCCGGCAGGCGCGGATCGATGACACCGCCCGCCGCTGCTTCCACAACCTGGACCCGGCCACGCAGCAGTGGTGCGGGGCCTACGTGGATGGTGTGAACAACGCCCTGGAAGCCGGCCGGCGGGAAGCCCGGGAGTTCCGGGACACGGCCACGGCACCCGCCCGCTGGGAGCCGTGGACTCCGCTCGGCGTCTTCCTGGTCCACCACATCCTGTTCAGCACCTTCCCCAACAAGCTTTGGCGTGACCACGTGGCCCAGACCCTTGGCGCGGAAGCGGTGGAGCTGTTCAGCATCGAGGCACCGGTCTGGGCGGGCAGCAACGCCTGGGCTGCCACGGGAGGCCGGACGGGCTCCGGCGCTCCGTTCATCGCCGGCGACCCGCACCGGCTCCTGGAACTTCCCGGCGTCTACCAGCAGGTGCGGCTCGCCTGCCCGGAGTTCGACGCCGTCGGGCTGGCTTTTCCCGGCGTCCCCGGCCTGCCGCACTTCGGCCACACGGGGACGGCGGCATGGGCGGTCACCAATGCCATGGCCGACTACCAGGACCTCTACCGTGAACAGCTCAGGCGCGACGGCGCCACCCTCCAGGCACTCGGCCCGGACGGGTGGGAGCCGGTGGTTGCCGACCACCAGGAGGAGATCCTGGTCCGCGGCGCCGCCACGGAAACGGTGCACGTGGTTGAGACAGCCCGCGGCCCTGTCATCTCGGGCGGGCCCGACGGCGGCGCGCTGAGCCTGCGGGCACCGTCGCGGGCCGGGGGGCAGCTGGGTTTCGAGGCCCTCCTGCCGCTGCTGCGGAGCCGAAGCGCCGCCGATATTGAGGCTGCGCTGCAAGCCTGGGTGGAGCCGGTCAACTGCGTGCTCGCCGCCGATACCGGCGGCGACGTCCGGCAGCTGGTGGCGGGCAAGGTCCCGGTGCGGAACCCGGAGAACCGGGTCCGTCCCGTTCCGGCCGAATCCCCGCAGCACCGGTGGTCGGGCACATGGGTGGACCTGCCGGCGTCCCGCGTGGACGCTCTGGCCGTGAACGCGAATGACCGGGAGTCCGGCGGCGGCAGCCTGACCGGGCTGGAGTTCGCTCCCGCCCACCGGGCTCACCGGATACGGCAGCTCCTGGAAGACGCCGGGGACAACCTGGACGTTGAAGACATGCAGCGGATCCACATGGACTGCCGGCTGGGTCCTGGCCCGCGCTGCGTGCCCTGCTGGCGGGGCCCGGTGGGAAAGATGGGATTTCCCTGTCCGCCCCCGCCGCGGAACTGCGGGACCGGCTGCTGGCCTGGGACGGATCCATGCATGCCGCCAGCACTGACGCCGCAGCTTTCACGGCCTGGCGCTCGGCACTGGTGGTGGAGCTGGCCGGCGACCCCCTGCTGGCACGGCTCACGGCGTCCGCCGGGCACTCGGCCCTGTTTGCACCGTGGCTTAACCCGGTCTCCCGGGTTGGCTTCGCCCTGGAAACCATCATCGCCAAGGGTGCCGGGCACGGCATCGACGTGGCGGCCGCGGCGGGGCGGGCGCTGGAGGCGGCGGCAGCATCGCCGTCGTCCGCTGCCTGGGGTGAAAGCCACACGGTACTGCCCCTGCACGCGCTGTCTGATTTCCCGGGCGCAGGTGCCGCCGCACCCGCCGTGCCGGCCACCGCCCTGTCCGGGGACACCAGCTGCGTGCTGTGCACGGAAAGCCTGCCGGGCGTGACGGATGCGTCCTTCCGCGGACCCGTGGCCCGCTACGTCTGGGACCTTTCCGACCGTTCGAAGAGCCGATGGATCGTGCCGTTCGGAGCGTCCGGACAAGCAGACGACCCGAACTTCCTCAGCCAGCTGCCGCTTTGGGCCGCCGGCGAACTCCTCCCCGTTGTCACCGACTGGGACCAGCTCACCAAGGAGACTCCATGACAAGCATCGAGGCCGGACTTACGCACGCAACCCGGGACGCCGTGTACGAGGAGGACCTCCCGGGCCTGGGCCGCCTCCGGCTGCTCCGCCTGGCACCTGAACAGGACGCGGACCTGGTGCACAGCTGGGTGCGGGAGGAGCGCGCCCGGTTCTGGGGCATGAACGGCTGGAGCCGGGACGAGGTCCGGGACGTCTATGCGTTCCTGGACAGCCTGGACACGCACCACGGATTCCTGATGACCGTTGACGGCGAGCCTGCCGGCGTATTCCAGACGTACGAGCCGCTGCACGATCCCGTGGCCGAGGTGTATCCGGCCCGCGCCGGGGATGCCGGCATCCACCTGCTGCTGGCCCCGGCTGAACGCCCTATCCCGAACTTCACGGCGACCCTGCTGTCCGGGCTGGTGCGGTTCGTGCTCTCCGATCCGGCGAAGAACCGCGTGGTGGCGGAACCGGATGCCCGGAACGCCAAGGCCATCGGCCGGCTCACCGGCTTCGGCTTCGAGGCCGGGCCCAAGGTCCAGCTGCCCGAGAAGGAAGCGCAGCTGGTGTTCCTGGACCGGGAAGCGTTCGAATCCCGGACTGCGGAGTAGGGACTGGCCCCTACTCCTCGCCGGTGTCCTGGGCTTCCAGGTACTTTGCCATGGCTTCGCAGGCCTGGTTCCAGCGTGCGTTGAGCGCGTGCCTGTTCAACGGCGAGAACATGCCGTCGAGCACTTTTTCCACTGCGTCATATGCGGCGTCCCGGACTCTTTCCTGCGCCGCCGGGGTGTAGTAGTTCATGCCAGTAATTCGTTGTGGTTGCGGGAACGGATGGCGGGAAACCTGCGGGGTTTCTAGCCCGCCGGGCGGAGCGAGGTGATCATCCGGCGGATGTTCTGGTACTCGGTGGTGTCCATGTACCTCCGGGCCTGTTCCAGGTAGGGAAGGGACTCGGTGCCCGGGGTCCTGTTGTTCTCCGGGTTGTAGAACGCACCGAACATTGCGGCGGTGGGAGGCCAGGTGAAGAAGTGGAACATCGGGCAGGCCAGGTCCCCCGTGGGGCGGGAACGGAAACGATGCCGTAGGCGGCGGCCGGCGTGTCAGCGGGACCGGGCGTTGCGGTGTTGCCCCGGGTTTCGTAGATGAACCGTGGAGTCTCGCCGTCCTGCGCCAGGGCGGGCAGCTCCTGCGACTCCAGGACCTCATAGGGGTACTTCTCCAGGCAGGTGGAACCTGTGGCCATGTTGGTCCGCAGCGTTGCCATCGGCCTGCCCGCCTCGTTCGTCACCTCGGCGAAAGCCCCGCCGCCTTCGGGCAGTTCCCCGGCCGGATCGCGCACGCTCCACGTGGCGGGGAGGTCGAACGCCAGCTGGCCGTCCGCCGTCGTAAAGGTCTTCAGGGAACCCCTCGTGGTGGTGGCCGGTGCGGGACTTGCTGTTTCGGTCGGTGACGACGTCGCTGAGGGGGTCGGGGAGGCGGACGCGGCCGTGGTGGTGGGCGACGCCGCCGGCGGTCCTGCCTGCGGGCCGCAGCCGGCCACCGCCGCACCAACGAGGATCACCGCGGGAACCAGCCCGGCGGACCTTCTCATCACACCCTCCCGGGGCTTGGAAAACTGGTCCTTCCATTGTGGAACCGGGGCTGGATTCGGGATCCGGGAGCGGACTGATTGCCGCCCAACCGTTGCGGGGCATAACAAAAGGACCCGGCGCCCCACGCACGACGGCGGGTCGGCACCTTCCGGGGCCGGCCCGCCGTTACGCGGGTCCCTGCTACAGCGTGGCGGTGTCGATCACGAAGCGGTAGCGGACGTCCGAGGCAAGGACACGTTCGTATGCGTCATTGATCTTCCCTGCCGGGATGACCTCGATGTCCGCGCCGATGCCGTGCTCGGCGCAGAAGTTGAGCATCTCCTGGGTTTCGGGGATGCCTCCGATCATCGATCCGGCGAAGGACCGGCGGCCGCCGATCAGCGCGAAGGCGTTGACAGGGAGCGGTTCCGCGGGGGCACCCACGTTGACCAGGGCGCCGTCGAGCGTCAGCAGCTGCAGGTAGGCGCTGATGTCGATGGAGGCGCTGACGGTGTTGATGATCAGGTCGAAGCTACCGGCCAGCTGCTCGAACGTGCCGGGTCGCTGGTGGCGAAGTAGCTGGTTGCGCCCAGGCGCAGGCCGTCCTCCTGCTTCTTGAGCGACTGGGACAGGACGGTGACCTCGGCGCCCATGGCGGCGGCGAGCTTGACGGCCATGTGGCCCAGTCCGCCAAGGCCCACCACGGCCACCTTCTTGCCGGGGCCGGCGCCCCAGCGGTGCAGCGGCGAGTAGGTGGTGATTCCTGCGCACAGCAGCGGGGCTGCGACGTCCAGCTCCAAGCCGTCCGGAATGCTCACCACGAAGTGCTCGGTGACCACAACGTGGTGGAGTAGCCGCCCTGGGTGATGGTGCCGTCGCGGTCCTCCGCGCCGTAGGTGCCCACCATGCCCTTGAGGCAGTACTGCTCGTCGCCGTTCAGGCAGTTGGCGCATTCACGGCACGAGTTAACCATGCAGCCGACGCCCACGCGGTCGCCCACCTTGTGCTTGGTCACGGCGGAGCCCACTTCGGTGACGACGCCGGCAATCTCGTGGCCGGGGACCAGCGGGTACTGCTGCGGGCCCCAGTCGCCGCGGACGGTGTGGATGTCCGAGTGGCAGATGCCGGCGAACTTGATCTCGATCAGGACATCGTGCGGGCCAACGGCGCGGCGTTCGATGGTGGTGGGGATGAGGTCCTCGGAGGAGGACGGTGAGGCATAGGCCTTGACGGTAGTCATGGGTCTCCTGTGATGTCTTTGGGGGTTATCGAAATGCTACAGGGCTACATGGACATCAAACCGGCAGTTGGGATCCGTAAGGAGGGCCCTGCTGTAACTGGTTCTGGCAGACCCACCCTTGGCTTTCCGGATCCGTCGTAACGTGTCCCCTATGGATAACCGAGCCGAAGTCCGGCAGTTCCTTTCCACCCGCCGTGGACGCATCACGCCCGAGCAGGCGGGACTCGAGCCCTACGGGGGCCGCCGGCGCGTGCCCGGGCTGCGGCGTGAGGAAGTGGCCCGGCTGGCCGGGGTCAGCGTGGACTACTACACCCGGCTGGAGCGCGGGAACCTTTCGGGTGTGTCCGACAGTGTGCTGGATGCGATTGCGCGGGCCCTGGAACTGGACCGGGCAGAGCACGACCACCTCTACGATCTTGCCCGGGCGGCCAACACCTCGGGCCGGAAACGCGTTGCGGCTCCCGTCCCGTCCGGGGTGCGGCCGGAGCTGCAGTACCTCCTGGACGCCATCACCGAAGCGCCCGCCTTCATAGGCAACGACCGGCTGGACATCGTGGCGGCCAACACGCTGGGCTACGCGCTCTACTCCGATATGTACCGCAGCACCGCGAGGCCGGGAAACCATTCCCGCTTCATCTTCCTGGATTCGCGGTCCCGCGATTTCTACGTCGATTGGGACCGGGCAGCCAACACCAACGTTGCCATCCTGCGCCGCGAGGCGGGCCGGAACCCGCACGACAAGGGCATCGCCGAACTGGTTGGCGAGCTGTCCATGCGCAGCGAGGAATTCCGGACGCTGTGGGCTGCGCACAATGTCCGCCGCCATTACGCCGGGACCAAATTCTTCCGGCATCCGGCGGTGGGACTGCTGGAACTGAATTACCAGGTGTTGGGACTGGAGGAGGACCCGGGCACTCCCTCACCGTTTATCCGGCCACCCCCGGCAGCCCCTCCGACGAGGCGCTCAAGCTCCTCGCTTCCTGGGCCGCCACCGAGAAGATCGTGGAACTGGCGCAGGCCGGCGCGCGGAGCTGACGGAGCTCCGGCTCACCCCTCCGCCAGGTCGACGGCGAGGATCCGGTCATCCCCGGGTTGCGGGCGGCCGCGGCCGTCGGTGTTGTTGGTCAGGAACCACAGCCGGCCGTCCGGCGCCACTGTCACGTCCCGGATCCTGCCGAACTCGCGGCTGAAATGCTCCGCGGAGGTGCCGGGATCCGAGACGGGACAGACCGCAGGACCTGGCCGCGCAGGTTGGCCACGAACAAGGTACCGCCCGCATGGGCCATGCCGCTGGGGCTCGCCGCGCCGGGCCGCCACTGCTGGACCGGGTCCACGAAGCCATCCCGGCCCGCGATCCCTTCAACGGTGGGCCAGCCGTAGTTGGCGCCGGGGGTGATGATGTTCAGTTCATCCCAGGTGTTCTGGCCGAACTCGGTGGCGAACATGGTTCCGTCCTCCGCCCAGGCCATGCCCTGCGGGTTCCGGTGGCCGTAGCTGTAGACCAGCGAACCGGGGAAGGGGTTGTCTGCGGGAGCGTCGCCGTCGGGGGTCATCCGCAGGATCTTGCCGGCCAGTGAGCCGCGGTCCTGGGCGCTGTCGCGCCGGCTCGCGTCACCTGCCGTCACGTAGAGCATGCCGTCGGGGCCAAAAGCGATCCGGCCGCCGTCGTGGATGTTTGCCGACGGGATGCGGTCAAGGAGCGTGTCCGGGCGCCCCAGCGAGAGGGACCCGGGTTCACCGCTGACGGGGAAGCGCTGGACCCGGTTGCCGTCCTCCGCCGTCGAATAGACGTAAAGGTCGCCCTGGCTGCCCACGGCGAGGCCCAGCAAGCCGGACTCGCCGCGGGCCGCCACCCCCTCCACGGTTCCGATGGACCGGGAGGAGCCGTCAGGAGCGAGTTCAAGGATCTGCCCGCTGTTGCGTTCGCTCACCAGCGGCGTCCCATCCCGGAAGACCACCGACCAGGGAGCGTCAAGGTCCGCCGCCACCTGCTGCGGCGCGCCGGCGATGGTGGCAGCTGCGGCGGGAGCCCCGGGCGCGGGTGTGGTGGGAGCCGGGGCGGACGGCGGCGCGGCGGATGTCGCGGGGGCAGCGGATGTGGTGGCCGGCGCGGGAGCAGGGGCGGCAGTGCAGCCGGCCACTAGAAGGCTTGCCCCGAAAACGGCCACAGCAGCCAGGACCCGGTGACGCATGCGCTTCTCCCCTCGACCCATGTCCCTACCCTTTCCAGCCACATTAACCCGCGTTGCGGATCATGGCGCCGCGTTGCCTGTTTTGACCCCGGAATGGCGCAATAAGTAGTGCCGTTTCCTCCCGTTGAGCTTCCGTTTCACGGTGCTGGCCAAGGCCGCAGCGGCCGTGTTTAGGTGTTTCAACACCCCGGCGCGTCGGGCACAATCGTCCGACGCCGGCACTCCCCTGCATCCCTTTTCCGCGCCTTCCCGCGCCGTCCTTCCTGGCCGGCGTCCGGCGTCGTACCCGCCACCTCTTCCCACACTCGAAGGAGTACCCGCATGGCTTCCCAGACCCCGTCCCCGCAGCGCCAGCTGCACCTCAACGCCTTCCTCATGAGCACCGGACACCACGAGGCCTCGTGGCGGCTGCCGGAAAGCGACCCCCACGCCGGCAGCCGCGTGGAGCATTACCAGCAGCTGGCCCGCACCGCCGAACGGGGCAAGCTGGACTCCATCTTCTTCGCCGACTCCCCCGTCCTGTTCGGCGAAGTGGGACGCCGTCCGGCCGGCAAGCTGGAACCCACCGTCCTGCTGACCGCCATCGCCGGCGCCACCAAGCGGATCGGGCTCATCGCCACCGCCTCCACCACCTACAACGAGCCGTTCAACCTGGCCCGCCGGTTCGCCTCCGTGGACTGGGTCAGCGGTGGCCGGGCCGGCTGGAACGTGGTGACCACGGCCGGGCCCGACGCCGCCCGGAACTTCGGCGTCGACGACCAGCCCGCCCACGCCGTACGGTACGAGCGGGCGGCCGAGTTCATCGAGGTGGCCCGGAAACTCTGGGACAGCTGGCAGGACGACGCCATCCTCGCGGATAAGGCCGACGGCGTCTGGGGCGACGCCGAAAAGATCCGCACCATTGACCATGAGGGCAGGCACTTCAGGGTCCGCGGTCCGCTCAACGTCCCCCGCTCCCCGCAGGGGCACCCGCTGATCGTCCAGGCTGGCTCGTCCGAGAACGGCAAGGAGCTGGCCGCCCGGTACGCGGATGCCGTGTTCACCGCGCACCAGACCCTGGCCGACGCGCAGGAGTTTTACCGCGACCTGAAAGCCCGCACCGCCGCCGCCGGCCGCAACCCGGAGAGCATCAAGATCCTGCCCGGCATCGTGCCCGTGATCGGCGCGACGGAAAAGCAAGCCCTGGAACTCGAACGCGAACTGGACCGGCTGATCAAGCCCGAGTACGCCCGGATCCAGCTGGCCAAGACCCTCCGCGTCAATCCCGAAGACCTCCCGCTGGACCGCCAGCTGCCCGCCGACCTGCCCAGCGAGGATGAGATCGAGGGCGCCAAGAGCCGCTACACCCTGATCGTGCAGCTGGCCCGCCGCGAGCAGCTCACCGTGCGGCAGCTGATCGGCCGGCTGGGCGGCGGCCGCGGGCACCGGACCTTCACCGGCACCCCGGTGCAGGTGGCGGACGCCATCCAGGAATGGTTCGACGGCGGGGCGGCCGACGGCTTCAACATCATGCCGCCGGTGCTGCCCTCCGGGCTGGACGCCTTCGTGGACCGGGTGGTGCCCATCCTGCAGGAACGCGGACTGTTCCGCACCGACTACACCGGCCGTACCCTTCGGGACCACTACGGCCTGGCACGGCCCGGGAACCAGTACGCGGACGCCGGGGCGGCACAGCTGGCCTCGATCGGCGCGGCGTTCTGACATGCGCCGCCGGCGGGGAGCACTAGGCCCGGTACTCCTCGTCGGTCACGTGCTCCAGCCAGGTGACCACCTGCCCGTTACCGTCAGCTTCGTGCATGGCAACATGCGCCATGAACCGGTCCGGAGCAGCCCCGTGCCAATGCTCCTCGCCAGGCTCGATGTACACGACGTCGCCGGGCCGGATCTCCTGGACCTCCCCGCCGCGCCGTGCCACCAGTCCGATGCCGTCCGTGACGTACAGGGTCTGCCCCTTGGGGTGGTGGTGCCGGCGGTCCGTGCGCCGGGGGCGAACCGGACGTGGGCACAGCCGATGGCTGACTGCTCATCCGGGTTGCGGATGCTGTCGATGTGCACTGATCCGGTGAACCACTCCTCCGGCCCGGCTGCCGTCTGGCCGCCGCTTGGGGTGTACTTCATGTCGTCCTCCTAAGGTTTCGGCTTAAAGGGAAGTCTTTCCAAATGGTCATGCTGCCTGCCTGGCGGCACGTGCGGCCTGGAATGCCAGGACGGCCGCGGCCAACAGGACGCCCGCGCTCACCAGGAACGTACCGCGGTGGCCGGTGGAGTCGAACAGCACTCCACCCAGTGTCGACCCGATGGCTATCGACGTCTGGACAACGGCGACCATGAGGCCGCCGCCCGCCTCAGCATTGTTTGGCATGGCCTTCGCCAGCCAGCTCCACCAACCCACGGGCGCGGCCGTGGACATCAGGCCCCACAGGCCCAGGAGGACCACGACGGCGGCGAGCCAGCCGCCGGCGGGAACGAGCGCCGCGGCCAGGACCGCCATGAGCACCGGAAGAATGACCAGCGTCCGGTACAGGCCTTTCCCGAGGAAGCGGCCGATCAGCATGGTGCCCGCAAAGCCGGCGACACCGATCACCAGCAGGACCAGGGAGACTGTGGCCACGTCCGCCCGCGTCACGGTTTCCAGGAACGGGCGGATGTAGGTGAAGAGGATGAACTGTCCCATGAAGAACGACCCGCAGGCGGCCATTCCCCAGGCGACGGGCCGGCTTTTCAGTCCTGAGAAGACTCCGAACGGGTTCTTCGCCGCGGACGCGCCTGCCGTGATTTTCATCGAAGGGAGGCTGAACCACTGCCACACCAGGGCGAGCACGGCCACCGGCACCAGGCACAAGAACGCGCCCCGCCAGCCCACAATGGAGCCGAGGTAGCTGCCCAGCGGCGCGGCGACAACCGTTGCCAGCGCGTTGCCGCCATTGAAGATCGCCAGTGCCTGGGGCACCTTGTGCGCGGGGACCAGGCGCATGGCGGTGGCTGCCGAGATGGACCAGAACCCGCCGATGACCACGCCGATCAGCGCGCGGCCGATCATAAAGGGCAGGTACCCCGGCGCCAGGGCAACCACCGCTCCCGAGACAGCCATAACCGCGGTCAGGCCCAGCAGGAGGGTCTTGCGGTCCATGGTTCCGGCCAGGCTGGACACCGACAGGCTGGCCAGGACGGCGAAGAGGCCGGAGATTGCTATGCCCTGCCCCACCATGCCCTCGGAGACCTGGAGGTCGGATGCCATGGGTGTGAGGAGGCTGACCGGCATGAATTCGGAGGCGATCAGGGCGAAGACGCACAGCGACATTGCGAAGACGCCTCCCCAGTGCGCCCGGTGGTGTTCGCGGACGTCCGGTGCCGGGGCCTTCTTGCTGCTGGTGACGGCGGTAGTGGAGTCCATAGCCTTCATCAAACCCCGGGGCCAAAGTTCCAGCGAGGGCCCTGCTGGAACGGGTTATGGCAGTACCCCTTACTGCCGCACCGCGGACGACGCCGGGACTTCCCGCCGTCGTCCGTTTTCGCCTTCCGGCGGCTGGGGTTTGTAGACCCACGCCACCAGCACCACGGAGATGATCATCAGCAGGAACCACGCCACGAGCTTTTCCAGCCCCACGGGATGCCAGCCGGCCACCTGGCTCGGGTACAGCCAGGCGCCGGACCAGGTGGCGATGTTTTCGGCAATCCAGATGAACAGCGCCACCAGCAGGAATGCGGCCACCAGCGGCATGCGGAACTGCCTGCGGAACACCCGGAAGTGCATCACGCACCGCCCGTAGATGATGACGACGGCGGCCAGCAGCACCCAGCGCAGGTCCCAGATGTAGTGATGCGTGAAGAAATTCGCGTAGATGGCCGCGCCCAGGAGCGCCGTGATCCAGCGCCGCGGGTAGGCAGCGAAACGGAGGTCGAAAAGCCGGTAGACCCGCACCATGTAGGAACCCACTGCTGCGTACATGAAGCCGCTGAACAGGGGCACCGCGCCGATGCGCAGGAAGCCCTCGGCCTCGTAGGACCAGGAGCCGGCGTCGGTCTTGAACAGCTCCATCACGGTGCCCACGATGTGGAACAGGATGATCACCCGCAGTTCGCGGAGCGTCTCCAGCTTGAACAGCACCATGAGGACCTGGATGGCGACGGCGGCGATGGTCAGGAAATCGTTCCGGGCCAGGGCAGCGGTGTCCGGGTACCAGAGCCGCGCGGCCATCAGGACGGCGAGGAGCGTGGCACCGAAGATGCACGCCCAGCCCTGTTTGAGGCCGAACACCACGAACTCGGTGACTTTTGCTTTGTAGCCGCCGGCCGGGGCGGTGGCCAGGAAGCGGCGGGCCCGTTCATCGATCCGCTGCTCAACTGAAGTGGAACTACGCACTGGCTCCCTGACGCTGTATGGGCTGGCGGTTCTTGCGAAGGTCTTTATCGAGTTCGGCCAGGCAGTAGTCCTTGAACCAGTGCCGGATCCGCCGCGGAAGCCGGGGGTACACCACGGCCAGGACCGCCATGGTGCGGTCGAAGCGGCGCTGCCGGCGGTGGTTCCACGGCAGGCCGAAGTCCTCCCGCAGCTGCGGCGGCAGGAGCCCGGCGGTGAGGAACCTTGCGGGCGGGATGATGGCGCGGTACCAGAGTGCGGTGTGCTTGGGGTAAAGCAGGCCTCGGCCCACCCGCACGCCGCCCGCTTCCGCGCGCAGCGTGGAGATGCGTCCGTCCCAGTAGCGGCGGAAGGCGGCACGGTCTGCCGGCCACAGCTCCCGGGGCAGCTGCAGGGCCGTCCCGATCCGTGCGTAGTCCTGGTACATGGCGTCGGCTGACTCGTCGTCGAGCGGGCCGTAGATCTTTTCGATGATGGTCACCGCGGTGTCATAGAGCGTGGCAACCACCCAGAGCTGGAGTTCCGGATCGTAGGCGTTGTAGCCCGGCGAAGCCTCGGTGCCGGCTTTCCGCACGGGAACGTGGGCGCGGTTCACCCTGCGCCGGACCTCTTTCACCTGCTCGTCCGTGCCATAGACGATGGCGTAGACGTAGGTCAGGGTGCCTTTGAGCCTGTTGACCGGGCGGCCGACAAAGGAGCTGTGCTCGTCCACGCCGCGCCCGACGGCTGGGTCTGCGAGCTGCAGCAGCAGAGCCCGTCCCGCTCCCACGAGCAGGATGGTTTCTGCACCGTAGTCGGCCATTCCTCGCACCATTTCAACAGGCTACCGGAGGGCGCATGAACCGACGACGCCGGGCGGCCGGCATGTGGAAACCCGCCGCGGTGATGGGGGCTGCTGACTCTGCGGTGCCGGTTGCAGCCCGGACATCTTCCGGAACCCACTGGCCGCGGTTTTCCACATAGGCGCTGGTCGTGGCGGGAATTGTCAGACCGTGCTGGAAGACTTTGTTTATGGAAGTGGTTGGGGCGGCGGCAGAGCCAGGGGACGGAACGGTTGCGGGGCTTTATGGTGTCCCGACTGTTTCGGACGTGCTTGCCCTGCTCGCCCGCGTGCCTGTTGCCTCCGCTGGTGCGGGGATGATTGACCAGTTGCGGCAGCTGGAGGATGTGAAGTCCCTGGCCGGTGCCCGGCAGGCCGACATCACTGTCGCCTTTGATGGGTTCCAGCGGCGGGTCCAGGCCGCGGCCGGCGTCCCGGCCGACGAGCAGGGCGCCGGCGTGGCTGCCCAAATTGCCCTGGCGCGGCGGGAATCCCCCGCCAAGGGCGGACGGCTTTTTGGCCTGGCGAAGGGGGTGTCAGATTGTTTGTGTAGGAGAGCTGTAGTCGCTGGATGATTGGAGAATCATTGTGGCTATGACGAAACCCCGTGAAGAGCTCGCGGAGGATCTGGCCCGTCGTGCCGCCGAGGCCGGCAGCATGGACGCGTTGAAGGCTTCTGGTGCGTTCGATGAGCTGATGGCGCAGATCGATTCAGGCCAGCTGGAGCTCGATGGCAAGGATGGCTTCATCCAACAGCTGATCAAGGTTTCTCTGGAACGCGGATTGCAGGCCGAGCTCTCCGGGCATCTGGGCTATGACAAGGGCGATCCGGTCGGCCGCTTCCTGCCCAACTCCCGTAACGGGTCATACCCGAAGACGCTTGGGACTTCCGCCGGGGATGTGGATCTGGCCGTCCCGAGGGACCGCGACGGGTCGTTCACCCCGCGACTGGTCCCGAAAGGCGCCCGCCGCACCGGAGGCCTGGATGACATGATCATCAGCCTTTACGCCGGCGGAATGACGGTGCGGGATATTGCCCATCACCTGGAATCGACGCTTGGGACCGAGCTTTCACACGAGACGATCTCCAAGATCACCGACGCGGTTCTGGATGAGGTCATGGAATGGCAGAAGCGGCCTCTGGAGCCGCTGTATCCGATCCTGTATCTGGACGCGATCGTCATCAAGGTCCGGGACGGCCACCAGGTGCAGAACCGTGCCGCGCACATCGCCGTGGGCGTGGACATGGAGGGCATCAAGCACGTCCTGGGCATCTGGGTCGAGGCGACCGAGGGTGCGAAGTTCTGGGCGGGGGTCTGCGCCGAACTGGCCAACCGCGGAGTGAAGGACGTGCTGATTGTCTGCTGTGACGGTCTCACCGGTTTCCCCGAGGCCATAGCCGTAACGTGGCCGGCCGCGACCGTCCAGACCTGCGTCGTGCACCTGATCCGGGCCTCGAGCGCTTCATCGGCTATCAGGACCGCAGGAAGGTCGCGTCCGCGCTGCGGCCGGTTTACACCGCACCGACGGCCGAGGCCGCGCAGGACGCCCTGGACGCGTTCGAGGCCTCGGACCTTGGCAGGAAATATCCTGCGACTGTCCGGACCTGGCGCAACGGCTGGGAGAAATTCATCCCTTTTCTGGCCTTTCCGCCGCCGGTGCGGCGCATCATCTACACCACGAACGCGATCGAGTCGCTGAACTACCAGCTGCGCAAGATCATCAAGAACCGAGGGCATTTTCCCAACGATCAGGCGGCCGTGAAGCTGCTCTGGCTGGCCATTTGCAACATCGAAGACAAACGCGCCAGCGACCGCGCCAAGCTCGAAGGCAAGGCCCGGGAGAACCGTTCCAAGACGGTCAACAAACTCATCGAAGGAACCGCCACGCAAGGATGGAGCGAGGCCCTTGGCGTCCTCGTCCTGAACTACCCCGACAGACTCGGACCCTACCTCAACCGATAAGACTCAACCTCACTTACACAAACAACTTGACAGGCTCCTGGCGAAAGCGCTGACGGGGATGCCGCGGACGTTCGCCGCGTTCCGGTCAGGGCAGCTGAACGAGTGGCGCACCACCCTGGTCGTGAAAGAGACAGCCTGCCTGACCGTGGAGGACCGCATGGCGGTGGACGAGGAACTCGCCGCGGACACCGGCGCCCTGGACGGGGCCGGGACCGCGCCATCATCAACGCCGTCCGCGCGGCAGCGTACCGGCGTGACCCCCGGTCCGTCGCGCGACGGGCGGCGCATGCCGTGACGGAGCGGACGGTGTCGTTGCGGCCGGCGCCGGATGCGATGACGTACCTGACCGCGCTGCTGCCCGTCGCCCAGGGAGTGGCCGCCTACGCCGCGCTGGTCCGGGAGGCCGATGGCGCCCGGGCGGGAGGGGACGAACGGACCAGGGGCAGGTCATGGCCGACACCCTGGTCGAACGCGTCACCGGCACCCGGGCCGGGATCACCGGCATCGACCTCCAGGTCGTGATGACCGACCGGGCCCTGTTCCAGGGCGACAGCGAACCGGCCAGGATCCCCGGCTACGGCATCATCCCCGCCGAAACCGCCCGCACCCTCCTCTTCAACACCGAACGCATCGGTACCGAAGTCCAAGACAGGCAGGACCTGGCCCTCTGGATCCGCCGGCTCTACACCACACCCGAAACGGGCGAGCTGGTCGCGATGGACTCCCGGGCGCGGCTCTTCCCCGCCGGGCTCAAACGGTTCCTCCAGGTCCGGGACGACACCTGCCGGACGCCGTACTGCGACGCGCCAATCCGCCACCACGACCACATTCTCGGCTGGGCCCACGGAGGCACCACTACCGCAGGCAACGGCCAAGGGCTTTGCGAAGCCTGCAACCACACCAAGGAAACCCCCGGCTGGTCGGCAAAACCACTCAGGCTTCCCGGCCTCGGGCACACCGTACAGACCCGCACCCCCACCGGCCACACCTACCACTCAACCGCACCCCCGCTGCCCGGGGCGCTACGGCGGACTGCGGCTGCAACGTCCAGGCGGCAACGAAAACAGACGCCCGCGGCCCAACCAGGCCCGGCCCTGGCCTGACCTTCGGGCCGCAGGCCATACCTCTGTGATCCGTTGCCTGGTGGCCGTCCTCTAGTAAGGTCGGGCACGGGACGAACGCCAGCCAACACAACGAGCGAGCAAAAGAGGCAACTGTATGAGTGGAGTAGTAGTTGTAGGCGTGGACGCCAGCGCGTCGGCGCGGAAAGCGGCGGAAGTGGCGCTGGACCTGGCTGAATCGCTGGGTGCATCGCTCCACGTCGTGACCGGGTTTGAATCCGAGAATGCCGAGACCTTCGGTGCGGGGTCGGACCGGGTGACCGTCTACAGCGGAGACAGCGCCCAGCACGTCGCCGAGTCGCTGGCCGCGTCCAGGCCGAACGTCCAGGTCACCCACTTCGCGGCGCGCGGCAAGCCTGCCGACTCGCTGATCAAGGAAGCCATCCGGCTGGACGCCAGGTTGATCGTGGTGGGCAACCGGAGGATGCGCGGCATCGGCCGGCTCCTGGGCAGCGTGGCCAACAGCGTGGCGCACAACGCCCCGTGCGACGTCTATATCGCCAACACCTACGACGACTAGGCACGGTGCCCCGCATTTGGGGCCAGAGCCTTAGCTACACGTAAAAGGCGGACGGCCGCGGAAATCTTCCGCCGCCGTCCGCCTTTGCTTTGGGGAAATCCGTCAGCCCCTAGCTTGCGGCTTCCGCTTCCACCACCCTGATCATGCGGATTTCCTCAGCTACGGCATGGGAGGGCCAATGATCGGCGGCCAGTTCCCTGGCCCGGCTGCGATCGGCGTCCGGGAACAGCCTGTCCAGGAGCCCGGTCACTGATGCCAGTGCAGTCAGGGCGTTGGTGCGGGCATCGGCCCCGCCGCCGTGCAGGGCCTCGCTGATGTTTTTGAGCAAAGCCGCCTCCGGGGCGTGGTCCTTCTCCGGGTACCGGGTGGTGCGGAACAGGCCAAGGTGCTTTTCGCCCACGTGGTCCACGATGCCGCGCACGGCCATACCCTCATAGATCCGGTGCACCTCGGCACGGCTCTCCAGGATGGACACCCAGCGCTTGGGCGTGTGCGGCCGTGCCTTGTGGCGGATGAGTTCCAACTGCTCCCGGTAGTCGGAGTCCACGTCCACGCCGGTGGTCCAGACGTGCTTGCCCCGCAGTTCGATGGCGCCGAGCAGTTCGAGCTCGGCCAGGATCGCCCCGGCCACGCCGGCCTGGAGGACGGGCTGCGGCACCTCGGGCTCACCGTCGGTGTCGTTGGTAGCCAAGAGAAGGAACGCCTGGGGAAGGCTCAGGTCCCAGGCCTTTGGAGTTTGAGCATCCATACGTCCATGGTCCCGCTGCCGGACGCTTCCCACAACGAAGTTTTACAACGCCGAAACCAATACCACTAGCCGCAATAAGAATTGCAGAGTACATTTAATGCAATTCAGCTTGCAGAGTGATCTGCGTTACAAGAAACAGGTTCTGTCCTTGAACTCGAATGCCGCAGCAGTGGAAGCCGCCGAAGCCGACGCAGGAACTTCCGGTTCCGGCGACAGCTCCCAGGCCTGGCTTGGCGACGCGCTTCCGGACGTTCCGCTGACCAAATCCCAAAGCCGGGTGGTGGAGGTGATCGCCCGCAATCCCCAGCTCTCCTCGTACGCTGACATCGCCGAGATCGCGAAGCGCGCGGACGTCAACAGCTCCACCGTGGTCCGGGCCGCCCAGCACCTGGGCTACCGCGGCTGGCCGGACTTGCAGCGGGAGCTGCGTTCCCGGTACCTGGTGATGATCTCCACCGAGGACACGCTCACCGAACACGGCGAGCACCGCAGCCCGCTCCATGATGCCCTGAACCACGACATCGAAAACCTCCGCCTGACGCTCGACTCCAATACCGCGGGCGACGCCGAGGCCGCCATTGCGGCGATGGCCGCCGCCCGGTCCATCACCGTCGTCGGAATTGGCTCGTTTGCCGGCCCCGCCAGCGTGATGGCCCACCTCGGCGCCACCATGGGCTACCCCATCTCCCTCGAAAACCGCGGCGGCGTGCACCTGGCGTCCAGCACCAACACGCTGGGCAAGGGCGACGTGCTGGTGGTCATCAACATGTGGCGCTCCGTCAAGCAGATCATCCTGGCCGCCGAAGCCGCCAAGCAGGCCGGTGCCACGGTCATCGCCATCAGCGACATGCGCCGCGGCCGGCTGGCGGCGGCGGCGGACCACCTCCTGGTGGTCGCTTCCGAAGGGATCTCCTTCTTCCAGTCCGTCACCGCCGCGAACTCCCTGGTCTACGGCCTGCTCGCCGGGATGGAGGCGGCGCATCCGGAGCGGAGCCGCGCAGCCATCCGGCGCACCCAGCAGCTGTGGAAAGACCTTGACATCTACCTCGACTGACACCGCTACCAAGACTTCCAGGAGTACCTTCATGAACCACTCGAACACCCGGCGGATCGCCGTCATCGGCCTCGGCGCCATGGGCGGAGCGATGGCCTCGACCCTGCACAAGGCAGGCTGGGAGGTCACCGGGTTCGATCCCTTCGACGCCGCCCGCGCCGCAGCGGAAGCAGCCGGCATCGCCACCACCGCCAACCTCGGTGACGTGGCCGGAACCCCCTACGCGGTGCTCTCCCTCCCCGCTGCCAGCATGGTGGAAACCACCGTTCCGCAGCTCCTGGCGGCACCCGGAACCATGGCCATCGTGGACACCACCACCTCCGAACCCGGCACCAGCAAGAAGATGGCAGAACTCGCCGAGGCACAGGGGGCGGCCTTCGTTGACGCCCCCGTGTCGGGCGGCCGGGACGGCGCGGCCACCGGATCCCTGAGCGCCTTCGTCGGGGCCACCGACGCTGCGCTCACCGCCGCGGAACCGGTCCTGCTCGCCCTCACCGGCGGCAAGTACAGCCACATCGGCGGCCCTGGCAGCGGCAACGTGGTCAAACTCCTTAACAACGTCCTGGCGGCGGCCAACCTGGTCTCCGTGGGTGAGGCCCTGGGCGTGGCCAAGGCCTACGGCATCGATCCGGTCAAAGCCGCGGCCAGCATCAGCGAAGCCTCCGGCGGCAGCAAGGTCTCCGCCGCCATGTACCCCAACTGGGTCCTCACCGGCACCCATGATTCCGGCTTCTCGATGGGCCTGATGGCCCGGGACGCGGCCCTCGCGGTGGACGTCGCCGCGCAGATCGGCGAAACACCGTCGCTGCTGGCCGCCGTCGCCAACCAATGGCAGGAAGCCCTGGCCATCCTCGGCCCGCGCGCCGACTTCACCGAAATCGCCCGCACCGTTGCCCCTGCCGTCACGCCCGCGGGGGCCCCGGACACCACCCCCCGCCGCCTGACCTAGGCGCACACCACCTAAGGAACCCCCATCTTGACCATCACCACAGCACCCACGTCGTCCTCGGCAGCCACCGCCAAGGCGGTCCTGGACGCCGCGTTCCCCGCCGGCCTCGGTTCATTCGTCGACGGCCGGGTCCTGGCTGGCAGCGGCGACAACATCACCCTCACCGCCGCAGCTACCGGCGAAGCCTTCGCCACCTTCGCGGATGCCGGCGCCGAGGGCGCCGAAGCCATCCTGGAAAGCGCGACGGCGGGCGCCGCCACCTGGGGCGCGATGAGCGGCTTCGAGCGGGCGGCCATCCTGCGCAATGTCAGCCGCGCCGTCGAGGACCACGCGGAGGAACTGGCCATCCTGGAATCGGCCACCACCGGCAAACCCATCCGCGACGCCCGCGTGGAAGCAGCGAAGGTCGCCGAAATGTTCGGCTACTACTCGGGCTGGGCGGACAAGCTCACCGGCCAGACCATCCCCGTCCCCGGCAACTGGCACACCTACACGGAGCGGGTGCCGTGGGGCGTCGTCGTTGCCATCACACCGTGGAACGCCCCGATGTTCACGGCCGGGTGGAACTCCGCCGCGCCGCTGGCCGCCGGCAACGCGGTCATCATCAAGCCCAGCGAATTCACCCCTGCCTCCTCTGTCCGGCTCGCCCAGATCGCGCACGGCGCCGGTCTGCCCGCCGGTGTATTCAACGTTGCGGCCGGGCTTGGCCATACGGTGGGCGCAACCCTGACCACGGACCGGCGTGTGGGCAAGGTCAGCTTCATCGGCTCCGTTCCCACAGGACGCCGCGTGGCGGTCGCCGCCGCACAGGCAGGGATCCCCGCACTGCTGGAACTCGGCGGCAAGAGCGCCAACATCGTCTTCGCAGACGCGGACCTGGACCGGGCGGCCGACGGTGCCATCTCGGCCATCTTCTCCGGGGCGGGGCAGTCCTGCGTGGCGGGGTCGCGCCTGCTGGTGGAGCGGAGCGTGCACGCCCAGTTCGTCGACATGGTGGCCGCCAAGGCAGCCCGGCTGCGCGTGGGCGACCCGCTCCACGCCGACACCGAGGTGGGACCCATCATCACCGCCCAGCAGTTCGCCACCGTCACCTCGCTCATCCAGGCAGGAATGACGGACGGCGGCCGCCGGGTCACCGGGGCGACGCTGCCGAAGGAGCTGGCCGGGTCCGGTCTGGCCGGCGGGCACTGGGTGATGCCCACGCTGCTGGACGGCGTGACGCCCGCGAACCGGCTCGAAACCACTGAGGTGTTCGGTCCCGTGGTGGGGGCGGACGCCTTCGACACCGAAGCCGAGGCGATCGCCCGGGCCAACAACACCAATTTCGGCCTTGCCGGCGCGGTATGGACCTCAGACGTTTCCCGCGCCCACCACGTGGCCCGCGAGGTAAAGGCCGGCACGTTCTGGATCAACTCGTACAAGACCATCCACGTGGCGGTCCCGTTCGGCGGCTTCGGCGATTCCGGCCACGGCCGCTCCTCCGGGCCCGGCGTGCTGGATGAATACACCCAGACCAAGGCCATCTGGGTGCCCACCCGCGCGGCAGGTTCCCCGTTCCCGTCGCTGTCCTACTAGAGCCCCCGAACAGAACAGGCAGGCGCTTTTATGGAACTGACTGACACAACCCCCGCACTGGGCGCCCTGCGGACCGCCCTGGCGGACGGCGTCGAACGCTGGAAACCGCGGGTGCAGGCGGTGGCGAGGGAAATCCACGCGCTGAAGGAAATCTCGTTCGAGGAGGTCCGCTCCTCCGCTGCCATCGCCTCCCTCCTGGAAGAGGGCGGCTTCGAGGTGGAACGCGGCACCGGCGGGCTGCCCACGGCCTTCACGGCGAGCGCCGGGACCGGCGGCCTCATCGTGGCGCTGTGCGTGGAGTACGACGCACTGCCGAACATCGGGCATGCCTGCGGGCACAACCTGATTGCCGGCGCGTCGGTGGGCGCAGCCCTTGCGCTGCGGCCGTTCGTGGATGAACTCGGCATCACGCTGAAGGCCATCGGCACGCCCGCCGAGGAACACGGCGGCGGCAAAGCGCTGATGCTGGAACGCGGGGTGTTCGACGGCGTCGGGCTGGCTTTGATGGTCCACCCCGTCCAGGACGGGGTCACCTACAACCCGGCCGGCACCAGCGCGCAGGCGGTTGGCCGGTACAAGGCGACGTTCACCGGCAAGGCTGCCCATGCCGCGGCGGCCCCGCACCTGGGTGTGAACGCCGCGGATGCCGCCGTGCTGAGCCAGGTGGCCATCGGCCTGCTCCGCCAGCAGATCCCCGGTGACCACCGGATTGCCTGCTACGTTGCCGAAGCCGGGCACGTCACCAACATCATCCCCGAACGGGCCGTGGTGGAGTTTGAGTGCCGGGCTTTCACCCTGCCGGAGTTCCGGGCCCTGCTGGAGCGCGTCCGCCGCTGCTTCGAGGGCGCCGCGCTGGCCACCGGCACCACGCTGGTCTTCGAGGATACCGAGCCGCTCTACGAGCCGCTGCTGCAGGACGACGACTTGGCGGCGCACTGGACCGGCGCAATGGCCTCGTTTGGCAAAGACACCTCGCCGTCGGCTGGACTGGGCGGCGGATCCACGGACATGGGCAACATCTCCCAGGTCATCCCCTCCTTGCACCCCTGGCTGAGCATTCCCGGTGCGGACGTGCCCATCCATTCGCATGCGTTTGCCGCGCTTGCAGACACCCCCGAGGCATACGGCGTGATGTTCGAGGCAGCCACCGCGCTGGCCTGGACGGTCGCCGGAGCCGCCTCAACCCCCACCCAACGTGAACGCTTCACCCAAGCGGCGTACCGCCGTCGTTCTTTCACCCAGGAAGGCACATCATGAGCACCACCAAAGCGGCCAGGATTGACAAGGCCGGTACCAAGCTGACGGTCCCGATTGCCGCCCTGGCGTTCGTGATCGCCCTCGCCGTCCAGTTCATCGGCCAGGCAAAGATCGACGTGGGCATCGGCGCCATCATCATTTTCCCATGGTGTGGGGCCTCATCCTGGGTCTGCTGGTCTCGGTGCAGAAGTTCAAGCCGCTGGGCCTTGACCTGCAGCGCGTCGCGGCTGCCCTGGTGGGCGTCGCCGTGCTGCTGCTGGTGGCGCGGCTCGCGTTCAATATCGGTCCGAGCCTGCCCACCCTGCTGAAGGCGGGCCCTGCCCTGCTGCTCCAGGAGGTGGGCCACCTGCTGGGCACCATCGCGCTGGCCCTTCCCCTGGCCGTGCTGCTGCGGATGGGCAAGGCGACGGTTGGCGCCACCTTCTCGCTGGACCGTGAGCCGTCCTTCGCCATGGTGTCGGAGAAGTACGGGCCGGACTCCGACCAGTATCGCGGCGTGCTGGCGATGTACGTGTTCGGCACGCTCTTCGGGGCCGTGTTCATCACGCTGCTGACGTCCCTCGTGGCCAACTGGAAGATCTTCGATCCGCTGGCCCTGGCAATGGGCGCCGGCGTGGGCTCCGGTTCCATGATGGCGGCGTCCGCGGCGAGCATCGTGGCCGCCTACCCGGCGGACCAGGAGGCCATCCTGGGCATGGCCGCGGTGTCCAACCTGATCACCACCGTGCTGGGCGTGTACGTGGGCATCTACATCGCCCTGCCGCTGGCCGACAAGTTCTACAAGGCGCTGACCCGCAAGCAGGAAGCACGCCAGGCTGCTGCCGTGACCGCCGGCGCACCGGCGGAACGCACCGCCGCGGACCTGGACCGCGAGGCCGCGCAGGCGGAGGAGAACCGGCGCTTCCGCGAGCGCGTCGCCGAATCCTCCGCCGCGATCCGGCTGCCGCTGTGGCTGTCCCTGTCCGTGCTGGCGGTCCTCGGAATCGGCACAGCTTCGGTGGCTGCCAAGGGCTTCAGCCTGGATATCGTGGCCGGATACGCCGTCATGCTGGCCTGGTGCTGCTCAGCATCGCGCTGGCCAAGGCCACCCGGAAAATCTCGGCCATCGTGTTCATCACCACCATCGGCGCGTACATCTCCAGCCCGTGGTTCTTCGCGGCCGGGCCGCTTAACGCCGCGGTCAAGACCGTTGATTTCCTGTCCATCGCCACGGTGATGCTGACGCTCGCGGGCCTGTCCCTCGGCAAGGACATCCCGCTGCTGAAGAACATCGGCTGGAAGATCATCCCCGTGGGCCTGGTGGCCATCACGGCATCGTTCCTGCTCTCCACGGTGATCGCCGAGTTTGCGCTGGGGCTCTGGCAGTAGGGCACAGCGCGCAGTAGGGCATGGCGCGCCGCTTCGGCGGCGGCAAAGCATGCGGACGGCGGCGGGAAATCCCGCCACCGTCCGCATCGGTTTAAAGGGCGGGGGTGCGGGCCACCTGGACCACCGGTATGACTCCTCGCGGAGCCATGCGCCCAACACGGCCAGCGCACTAGCCCAGGTTGTTCCCTGCCGTTTCGTGCCCGCCCTTAAAGTGCCAGGAGGGCGTACTCAGGTTGAGGCATCCCGTTCGATGTCCTCGGCCAGCTCGTCCACGTCCTCGGGACGCATGTCGATGCCTTCCTCCTCCAGACGCTCCTCCAGCACGTGGCTGACGTCGTCCTGGACGTGGCCCAGGCGGATTTCGTCGCGAATCTCCTCCGCGATGGTTTCCGGGGTTTCGGCATGCGTGCTTTCAGGCTGGTCGTTCACTGAGGATCCCCTTCCGGCCGGTCCTGGTGCCGATGGTCCTTATGGCGCGCCTCTTCGAGGTGCTGTTCCAGCTTCTCCTCCGCCTCCCGGCGGCGCTGGCCCACAGTGCGTACCTGGTCCGTGGTGGGCGCCGTGTGCGCATGCAGGTGCGGTCCGGCGTCGTTCGGGCTGTCAATCCGTTTCTCTTGCATAGGGACATCGTCCCACCGGGCAGGGGCGGCGGGAAGGTGCAGGAAGGCGGACGACGCCGGGACATACCCGCCGTCGTCCGCCCACCTTCCTGCGGTCCTACTTGAGTACGCCCTCCCGCACTGTCGCGGGTTCCAGCCGGGCGCCGGCGCCCGGGTAGGTGGGCACCTCGATCCGGCCGTGTGTGTGGATCGCGTCAATGGTTGCCTTCGTGTGAAGCGCAATGTCCTCCATGGTGGTCACCCACATGCCCTCCATGCCCTTGACCCGCTCGATCAGCTGCTCCAGCGCAACGGCCTTGGACGGCCGGCCGGAGATGAACGGGTGGTTGGTCAGGACGAAGCAGCTGCCCTGGGAATGGTGCGCCTCGGCCTCAAGCGTCCACATCTCCAGCACCTTGGCCGGGCTTTCAATCACGCCGCTGCCGGTCACCCCGGGGTAGAAGGCGTACTGCTCCCAGTCGTCCAGGGCCCAGTCCACCGGGATCTCCACGATGTCCCGGGGATCATCCGCGGCGACGGCCATGCGGTAGGGGGCATCGCCGTCGAGCAGGCTCGAATCGTAAAGGAAGCCGCGGTCCGCCAGCAGCCCCGGTGAGTGCCAGTTCAGTTCCCACCACGGCGCCCGATATCCCACCGGACGGATTCCCGCCACCTTGGCGAGCGCCTCCAGGCCCCGGTCAAGGTACCTGGCCTCGGTAGCGGCGTCGATCCCCTGCATCGGCTCGTGCAGGTATCCGTGGTGCGCCACCTCGTGCCCGCCGTCCACGATCGCGCGGACCACATCCGGGTAGGACTCGGCGGTGAAGCCGGGGATGAAGAACGTGGCCCGGATGTCCTGCCGCTCCAGGATCTGCAGGAGCCGCGGCACCGCCACCTTGGGCCCGTAGGACTGGTGGGTCATCAGCGACATCCGCCGGGTGCTGGTGGGGTCGTGGGCGATGGTGCAGGACTCGGCATCGACGTCGAAGGTGAAGGATGCGGCAGCCTTGAAACCTTCAGGCCAGGTGACGGGATGCAGGAGGTCCGCGATGGCGGGCTGGTTCACGATGGATCCTTTCGGCGGGCGCGGCAGCCGCGCCCGCCCGGAAGTAGCGGAGGAAGTTAGGGGACGGGAAGGACGGCGGTGGTGCCGCTGCCCTCGGACTTGGAAGCGGCCGGGCTCTTGAGGCCGATGTAGCGGACGTGTGCCCGGGGGCCGAGGACCGCGTAGACGGCGGCGCTGGTCAGGCCGCCTGCCAGCCAGGACAGGTCCCAGCCGCCCAGGGCAACGGCGATGGGGCCCTGCATGACGGGGATGAGCCCGTACATGAACAGCCAGGTGGCGAAGATGCCGGCCAGGAGGGAGGTGACGCCCGCCCAGTTGACGCCGGGGAGCCGGTGGGTGCCCACGCCGTCGAACAGCCGCTCGGGATCGCCCGGCCAGCGCTTGTCCAGCCAGAAGTAGTGCACCAGCATGACCCCGCCCCAGGCGGCCACCCAGGCCACCAGGCCGATCAGCCAGGCGTCCAGGACCGCTGCGAAGTCCTCCTGGAAGATGAAGAAGATGACGGCGATGAGCGAGAAGACGCCGACGAACAGGTTCAGCTTGCGCCGGCTGATGGAGATGTCCAGCGCCTGCGTGGCCACGGAGAACGTGTAGATGTTCAGGATGTTCGTGGCAATGGGGCCGTGGAGCACCATCAGCAGCACCGGCAGTGCCAAAACGCCGAAGTTCTGCACAATGAGCTTGCCGGGGTCAACCTCGCCGCTGTTCGTTGCCAGGCTGGCGCCCAGGATGCCGAGCCAGACCACCGGGATGAACTGCCCAGGACCGAGGCCAGGTAGACCTTCTTCTTGGGTACTTCGGTGCTGACGAAGCGGGAGTAGTCGGCGGCGTAGGTGAACCAGGTGATGCCCCAGCCGATGCCGATGGCCGTCATCACGGCGCTCATGGCTGCGATGCGCTCGGAGCCCTCGAGGATGGCACCGGCGGGTCCGGCGTAGCCCCAGTTGATCTCCATGCCGAACCAGGCAACGGCGGACATGACGGCCAGGATGATGATGGTGGGCGGCACGGTCCACTTTTCGAACGCGGCGATGGCCTTGTAGCCGAACCAGGCGATGGCCACCTGGGCCGCCATGATGCCGGTGGCAACCGCGATCTTCCAGGCGTAGTTCTGTGCCTCCGGGTCCACCCATCCGAGCGTTCCGAAGAGGGCCATCACCAGGTCCAGGATGATCCAGGTGTTGACGGCGCACCATCCGATGACCAGCAGGGCCTGGATGGCGGCGGGGAGGTAGTTCCCCCTCCGGCCGAAGGCTGCGCGGGCCAGGACCATGCCGGTGGCGCCGGTCTTCTGGCCGAGGAGGACGAAGCAGCCGAACAGGAGCATGCCGATCAGGTTGCCGAGCACCAGGACCGTCACGGTGTCCGCGAAGCCGAGTCCCAGGTGGATTCCGAGGGCGCCGAGCACCCAGTTGATGGGTGCCAGGTTGGCGCCCGCCCAGATCCAGAACTGGCCGGAGACCTTGTGGGTGCGGGCGGACTCGGGGATGGGCTGGAGCCAGGCTTCGTGGTCTTCGGCGGAGTGGCTTTGCGTGCTCTGGGTTTCTGCGGCAGCAGTGCGCCTTTGCGCTGCTGAAGAAAGCTTGTCTTGCATGGGAGCCTCCATGAGGTGATTGAGTACTTCAAGGCTATGTGGCCCCCATCACAAGCAACAAGATACGATGTGTCTAACAGATGCTTCTAGTACCGTACGGAATGTCATGTCAGTCTCCCTTGGCGATATCCTCGCCCACCCTGTCCTTGCCGCCGCCGACCCGGTGGTGCACGCCGCCGGCCTTTCGGAGGACCTGCCCGTCCGCTGGGTCCACTCCAGCGAGGTGCTGGACATCGCTCCCCTGCTGCGCGGCGGCGAACTGCTCCTGTGCGGCGGCATCACGCTGGCGTCCGCAACGCCGGAGAAGCAGGCCGCCTACGTGCGCGACCTGGCCCAGCGCGGCATCGCCGCGCTGGCGGTGGAGACCGGCGGCGTCCTGCCGGAGATCCCGCCGGCCATGCTGGAGGCGGCGCAGGAGCACGGCCTGGCCGTGGTGGAGCTGCGGAAAGTGGTGCCGTTCGTCGGCGTCATGCAGGCCATCAACTCCATCCTGGTGAGCGAGTCCGCGGGCCACCTGCAGCAGGCCGACGCCGCCACCCGCGCCATGGCTGCCGAACTGGCCCATGGTGCGTCGCTGGACCAGATCCTGGGCGTGCTGGCGGGCATCATCGGTTCGTCCGTCAGCCTCGTCTCGCCGTGGGGCGTCGCGCTGGGCAGCGCCGTCCCCGCCGGCTGGCAGAAACAGGACGACGACGGCGGCGGCAGCCCGGGCGGGCAGGACCCCGTGACGGACACGGCCGCAAGGACGAAGATCAACGTGGACATCCCCGTGCGCGGCGTGCTGATGGGCCGGCTCGAGATCGAGATCCCGGCCGGTGTGGATGCCGGGCTGGCCCGGGTGGCCGGTGACCGCGCCGTGGACATCCTGGGCCTGGCACTGCTGCAGCACACCCCTCCCGGGCTCCACGCCCAGGCCGGGGCGGAACTCATGCGGGCCGTCCTGACCGCAGCGCCGGCCTGGCGGCTGGAGCAGCTGGCTCCGGGGGCCGGGTTCCCGCCGGATTCCCCTGCCGTGGTGGCCGCCATCCACGCGGCGGCGCCGCAGAAGCTCCGCCGCGCCATCGAATCGTTCCTGAGCTCCAGCCGGATTCCCAGTGCCGCCTACCAGGATGACGCGGAGCTGGTGGTGATGATGGCCCTGCCCGGAACCGATACCGCGGGCGAACGGCGGAAGCTCCTGGAGTCCCTGCAGGGGCTGGACGGCGACCACGATGCCACGATTGCCGTGGGCCCGCCGGCGGCCGGGGTGGCCGAAGCTGCCTGGTCGCTGGCAGAAGCCCGCCGCGCCCTGGATGTCCGCCAGATCCGGCGCCGGAACGCCTCAGCACGCAGGCGCCACCCGTCCCACGGCCTGGTGGTGCTGGATGCCGAGGACACCGCCGTGGAGAGCCTCGCGTTGAAGGGGATCAACGCATCCGCGCGGGACGCGTTCGTGAACCGGCAGCTGCGCGCCATCCTGGACCATGATGCACAGCGCCAGTCGCAGCTGCTGGAGACCCTGCAGGTGTGGCTGGACTCCGGCTGCAACACTGCGCAGTCCGCACGCGAGCTGCACCTGGAACGGCAGTCGATGCACCACCGGCTGCAGCGGATCTTCGAGCTGTGCGGCGGCGATCCGCGCGGCACGGGCAGGCTGGCGGCACTCCACCTGGCGGTGCGGATGGCCGGCCTGCCCTAGTCAAACCCTCCCTTAGCGAACCAGAACACCCGAGATTTCACCGAGTCCAAGTCCACCCTCAGCTTGACCGACATCGACTCCGTGTCCTGCCAGGCCTACGTAATCCCCTGTGCCGCCCTTCAGGCTGATGGGTCCGGAGCTCGTGGACGAGTCTTCGCCGGTGAAGGTAATAATGACGTGCTTCAGGGCATCGAACGAGCCGCTTCCGTCGTCGCAGATGTATTCCGTCCTGATCAGAAGCACAAGCCTGCCCGAGTTACCCTTATCGGCGGCAAAAGTTTTTACCTCGTCTTCAAAGGTTCCCGACGGGCACAGGCTTCCCGTCGCGATGAACGAAAACTCCTCCGCCTCGAAGTCAATCGTCTCCGTTATTGTGAAGGGTTCCGGAACATCGGCCCCCGCGGGTCCGGCGCCGAGGGCGAGAGCCCCGATGGTTAGTACTGGAACGGCCAAATTCTTGAGGGCGGCCATTGCTCCACGACCTTTCAGACCTTGGGCGGGCCCTTGCGCGGCTCACGATCCAACTGCCGGAGCCCGTCGTGTGATTGCTTAATGGAAGAAATCCATGTGATGCATCTGCCCGGATGTCGGGACAGAAGCCGGGTCCCATATAGGGGAACAGTCGCGTCAAACGTCAGGGCCTGGGCCCTTGGGCACAGTATCCGCCTGCACAGGTGCACTGTCCAGAGAGCACGGGTGGCTCCTCAGCTGGCGGGAACTGCGCGCCCGCCCAGGCGGCTGGTCACCTGCGCAGCGGCCGCAACGCATGACTCGGCCAGGCCCTCCAGCCGCTCGCGGGAGACGCGGAAGCGCGGCGCGGGGATCAGGACGACAGCCACCACGTCGCCGCGGTGGTCGAAGACGGGAGCGGCAACGCCCACCTCGTCCATGGAGGATTCGCCGTAGTTTTCGGCCCATCCGCGGCCGGCGACTTCCTGGAGCCGGGCCTCGTAGGCGGCCAGGCCGGCGTCGTCCATTCCGGGGAAGGTGATGGTGCCGCTGCGGAGCAGTTCGCGGACGCGTTCGGCGGGCAGGGTGGAGAGGAAGACCTGCACGGAGGCGCTCATCGCGTCCCGGTAGCGTGCGCCCAGGGGCGTGGTGTGCTTGATCTGGTGGTGGCTGGCGATTTGTTCCACGCAGATGGCTTCGTCGCCGTTCCAGAGCATGAGCGCGCTGGTTTCGCCGGTCTGCTCGGTGAGCCGGCGGAGGACCGGGTAGGCCACGCGGCGTTCCTCCATCTCCGCCAGCAGCGGCCCGGCCACCGCGATCAGCCCAAGGCCCAGGCGGAAGCGCCGGGTTTCCGGGTCGCGTTCCACCAGGTTTTCCTGTTCAAGGGTGGCCAGGATCCGGGAGACAGAACTCTTGTGCATGCCCACGCGGTTGGCGATTTCGGTGACGCCCAGCAGCGGCTCGTCCGCGGTGAAGGTGCGCAGCACGGCGATGGCATTGACGACGACGGACGCGCCTTTGGTGTCCGCACTACCGTTGGTGCCGTTGACGTCGGTTTCTTTGGCTGCTGCTGGAGTCATGGTAGGCATCATCTTTCCTTATCTTCGCCGGGACGCCGAAAGCGGCGCCGCGATGACCGCGGCGCCGCCTGGGTGCTGGGCGCCTATGCGCCGATGATGTTGTGCTCGGGGCCGAACGGGAACTTGGTGATGTTCTCCACGCTGTCCTCGCCCACCACCAGGATGTCGTGCTCGCGGTAGCCGCCGGCGCCGGGCTGGCCGTCCAGGACCGTGATCATCGGTTCCATGGAAACCACCATGCCGGGCTCCAGGACAGTATCGATATCCTCGCGGAGCTCGAGTCCTGCTTCGCGGCCGTAGTAGTGGCTGAGGACGCCGAAGGAGTGGCCGTAGCCGAAGGTGCGGTTGGCCAGCAGGCCGTGGCTGATGTAGATCTCGTTCAGTTCGGCGGCGATGTCCTTGCACACGGCGCCGGGCTTGATGAGTTCCAGGCCGCGCTTGTGGACCTCGACGTTGATGTTCCACAGCTCCAGTGAGCGCTCGTCCGGCTGGCCGAGGAAGAGCGTGCGCTCCAGGGCCGTGTAGTAGCCGGAGGTCATCGGGAAGCAGTTCAGGGAGAGGATGTCGCCCTGCTGCAGCTTCCGGGTGGTGGCCCAGTTGTGGGCACCGTCGGTGTTGATGCCGGACTGGAACCAGACCCAGGTGTCGCGGACTTCCCGGTCCGGGAAGGTCCTGGCGATCTCGTGCACCATGGCCTCGGTGCCGATGAGGGCCACCTCGTACTCGGTGACGCCCTCGCGGATCGCGGCGCGGATGGCCTCGCCGCCGAGGTCGCCGATGCGGGCGCCGTGCTTGATGACCTCGATCTCCTCGGCGGACTTGAACATGCGCTGGCGCATGGCGTCCTGGGAGACGTCCAGGAGTTCGGCGCCCGGGAAGGCGGCGGCGATCTTCTCGCGGGTCAGGCCCGGCAGGAAGTCGTCCTCGACGCCGAGCCGGTTTGCCTTGACGCCGCGCTGGCGCAGCGCCTCCTGCAGGCCGAAGTAGAAGTTGTCGCGGCGCCAGTCGGTGTACACGATGTTCTCGCCGTACGAGGTGCGCCACGGCATGCCGGCGTCGATGTTGGCCGTGACCGTCACCGAGTCGTTGGCGGTGACCACCAGGGCGTAGTTGCGGCCGAACGTGGTGTAGAGGAAGTCGGAGTAGTACTTGATGCCGTGGTAGCTGGTGAGGATGACCGCGTCCAGGTCCTTGGCGGCCATGATCTGGCGGAGGCCGCCCAGGCGGCGTTCGAACTCTGCATCAGAGAACGTGAGCTTGCCCTTGGTGCCGTTGTGGAGGACCTTGAGCCGCTCGAGTTCGGCGATGGAGGAGGCGTTGTCGGTGGTGATGGTCATGGGGTGTTGCCTTTCTATCGTGCGTTTGGTGCGTGTTGGTTTGGAGGAAAGCTATTCGTGCCGCAGGGGCTCTTTGCCGGTTTCCCTGGAGAGGGCCACGGCCACCAGGGAGACGACGGCGGCTGCAACGAGATACCAGGCGGGAGCCAGGTCGCTGGCGGTGGCCGCAATGAGCAGCGTTGCCATGAAGGGTGCAGTGCCGCCGAAGAGGGCGTTGGACAGGTTGAAGCTCACGGCGAAGCCGCTGTAGCGGACGCGGGTGGGAACATTTCCGCCAGGAAGCTGGGCAGGGTGCCGTCGTTCAGGGTGAGCATGGCGCCGAGGAGGACCTGGACCAGGACGATGACCAGGAAGTTTCCGGTGCCCAGCAGCGCGAAGGCGGGGACGGTGAGGACGATGAAGGTGATTGATGCGCTGATGAGCACCTTCTTGCGTCCGTACCGGTCCGAGAGCATGCCCGTGAGGAAGATGAAGCCGATGTAGGTGACCAGCGCGATGGTTGTTGCCAGGAAGGATTCGGTTTCACCCAGGCCCAGCTCCGAGGACAGGTACGTGGGCATGTAGCTGAGGATCACGTAGAAGCCGACCGCGTTGAGCAGCACCGCGCCGACGGCCTGCAGCAGCTGCCGCCAGTGGTTGCGGAAGAGGCTGGAGACGGGCGTCTTGTCGGCATGGTCCTCGGCGGCCAGCTCGCGGAATGCGGGGGTGTCCTCAAGCTTGGTCCGGATGTACCGGCCGATGAGGCCCATCGGGGCTGCCAGCAGGAACGGCAGCCGCCAGCCCCAGCTCTGCAGTGCTTCGGCGGACAGCAGGGTTGTGAGCAGCCCGGCGATCAGTGACCCGAGGAGCAAGCCGGCGGCGGTGCTGCCCGGTACTACCGCAGCGTAGAGGCCGCGTTTGCCTGCCGGCGCGTACTCCACCAGGAAGGCTGATGCTCCGGCGTATTCACCGGACGCGGAGAAGCCTTGGACAACCCTGATGATCAGGAGCAGGACGGGCGCCCAGATGCCGATTGTGTCGTAGCCGGGGATCAGGGCAATGCAGAACGTCGCTCCGGACATGATCAGGATGGACAGTGAGAGGGCTGTCCGCCGCCCCACCTTGTCGCCAATATGCCCCCAGACAAACCCGCCCAGCGGGCGGACCAGGGAATGAAATCGCGAACAGTGCGAAGGTCAGCAGGAGGCCGGTCTGCGGATCAGACTCAGGGAAGAAGACCGTCGCGATGGTCACTGCGAGATAGCCATAGACGGCGTAGTCGAACCACTCGACGAAATTGCCGATGAAGCTGGCTGTGATGACCCGGCGGCGCGTGTCCCTGCTCACCGGGGAATCCAGGTTGCGGGAAGGGTCCTTGGCGTCAGCGGCAAGGATCCCCGACCCGGTTGGGGTTGATTCGTTACTCATGGAACCACCAGGAAGAGTTGGAGTTGCATTCATTGCAACTTGGTTGTTTCAACATAGATGGTGACGTGAAGCACAGTCAAGAGGTAGCAACAGCTTTTAATTTCTCGATTTCCGTGTCACCAGCGGCGAGGAGGGGGCCTATGCGCCTCTCGCGAGCCTGGGACTGGGCGTTGCAGCAAAAGCAACAAGGTTGCCGTCACAGCCCCTTCGACGGTGGAGTTCGGGAAAGGGGCCGAAAGGCACAAGCCAGGCCGGCCCGGGCGGGCCCACACTTGCCGCATGGGCGCAACAGCACGAAAACCCGCAACAGCACGAAAACCGAAGCGCCTCCCGCTGGTGCTGGCCGCCGTCGCGGGCGCAATGGTCCTGGCAGGATGCTCGGCCGGAGGCCCGGCTCCCGGGGCCAGCCCCTCGAACACCCCGCTGCCTGCGTCCTCATCGCCCCCGCCTGCAGGCACGGGCGGGTGGCCGTCTCAGCCGTTCACCGATGCCGAACTGGCGGCCATCATCATCGGTGTTGCCCAGGCCCGCAACCTGCCGATGGCCGCAGCCCAAGATCCCACCCGCCTGCGCAGCGGCGCTGCGAGCGGTTCGTTTCCGTCGGTCAGCACGGAGACCACCCCCGGGGAATGCCTGGCGTTCGTCCCCGAAAACCCGTTTGTCCGCTGGGCGGACAAGGCAGTAAGTTTCGCAGAAGGGGGCATCCCTGTGGCCGGCGGGCAGCAGGGACCGGCAAGCACCATCATGATCACGCTTCGAAGCGCAGAAGGCATCGCGAAGGCAGACTTCGGCTATCCGGAAGACCTTGTTTCCCGGTGCAGCCACTTTGGCCTGGTTACGACCGAGTCCGGACGGCCCTCGGCCTACGCCGTACAACTGCTGGCCGCTCCCCCGGTGGCGGAACGGCAGTACGGCTACAGGCAGTCCCCCGAGCCGAAAGGACCAGGCGACTACGGCTCCGTGGGGCTGCGGGCACTGGCCGGAACGCTCTCCATCACACTGACCCTCGCCGTCGCCGGGCTCGACTCCGACGCCGACGCCCAGCCGGCACTGCACTCCATGGCAGCGCTGGCGAAGGACCTCATCACAGAGGCGGGCAAGGGCGCGCCGTCTGTTGTACCGGTCCCGGCGAATTCCTTGACGGCCGAACAGTTGGTGGAGTTGTTCAAGGGCATCACGGGCCCGAACGGCGAGACCGCCACCCTGGGCGGGGCCTCCGTCCTCGGGCCGCCCCCGGGTATTACTCCCGGCACTTCATCCAGGGAGCCCGAGGCCCCGTGCACCTTCAGCGACGAGGCGTACTTCGGGTCCCTGTCCGGCGCGGTGATGGGGCAGGGGCAGATCCAGGGTCCCGGCAAGATTGACTACAGCGATTTCGCCGTCGTCAGCATGCCCGGGGCGGCGTCCCGGCCCTACCCCTTCGACGCCCGGGCTGAAGGGGTTCGCAGCTGTGCCGGCATCCAGGAAGAGGTACCCGGGGGCGCCAGCCGGCAGTGGTCCCCGGTCATCCAACTGAGCCCGGGCCCTGCCGCGGACTCCAGCTACGCCCTCGCCTACCAACTGCCGGACGGCACCGGCGAATGGCACGTCCGCAGCGGCGCACGCAGGGGAACGCTGTCCGTCGAGGCGGAGAGCAGGACCCTCAGCCAGGCGGAGACGCAGGCCAAAGCCGACGGCCTTGCCGCTTTCTTCGGGAACGTCTTCTCCCGCGCCGGGGTCTAAGACCTGCTGCCCCAAAGCGTCTCCGACGGGGTCAGAAGGTGACCAAATTGGGGCCTTAAGCCACCATCCAATGCGCATTCCATGACCCATACTTGCGGCATGGATGGTGCAGCGGGAAAACCTGACCGGATCCTCTTGGTTCTGCTCGGTGTCATCGGCGTGCTGGTGGCCGTTGCGCTGGCTGTGGTGTTCCTGCGGGGTGATCCGAAGCCTCTGGACGAGAACAGTCCCGCCGGCGTGGTCCAGCGGTACAGCGCGGCAGTGATCGACGGTGACACCGCAGCTGCCGGCACCTACCTGACAGACGAAGCCCGGGACCAGTGCATCGAGAAGTTCATCGGCATGCCCCGTCCCGAGAGGGTGGTCCTGGTGGACACCAACGAAAGGCAGGAATCGGCCACCGTCACGGTCTCGATCGTCCAGTCTTCCGACGGCGGACCGTTCGGCCCGTCCGAATACGAATCGGAGGATTCCTTCGCTCTGGTGAAATCCGGCGGAGCGTGGAAGATCGCTGCGGCCCCGTACACCCTGCTTGCCTGCACTGGAACGCCGGTAAGGCCATGAACCTCCAGGTGCAGCCGGGAACCTCGTCACTGTCCCACGCCCAGGTGACATTGCGCCGGCTGATCCAATATGCCCTCCTGTTTGCCCTGGTGGTGATCGCGGCCTCCGGCGCCAGCGGGCTGCTGGAACGCCTGTTCGAGTCCGGGTCCGTTCTGGCCGCCACCGATGCGCAGGGCCTCGCCAGCGGGCTTGCGTTCACCCTGATCGGCGGACCGCTGGCCCTGCTCCTGTGGTGGTTTCTGTGGCGCAGGCTGGACGAGGCGGAGCGCACGGCAACCGGCTGGGGCCTGTACCTGGCCGGAATGTATGCAGTCTCGCTGATCATCGCCACCACGTCGCTGCTGGAATTTGCGGCCTCCTGGATCGGTTCCGCACGGGCCCAGTGGGCGCCCCCGCTGGCCAATGGCCTGGTCTGGACCGCCGTCTGGGTGTGGCACCGCTGGATGTGGCGGCATCCGGCCAAAGGGGCCCCGCACCTGACCGACATCCGCACCACCATCGGAACCTTTTTTGGCCTGGTGGTGGGCGCCATTGCAGCGATCACCGCGCTGGGCGGCCTGTTCGATGCCCCCATCCGCGGCAGCTTTTCGCTCACCGGGACAGCTCTGTGGTGGCATGCGGTGCTCCGGTCTGTTGTGTGGGCAGCGGGCGGAGGCGCGGTCTGGTGGTGGCACTGGATTCACGAGGACGGACGCAGGATGCGGACCGGCCTGGTTGACGTCAGCACCATCGTCGTCGGAATCTTCGCGGCCGGAATCACCGCGCTGGGTGGAAGCGCTGTTGTGCTGTTTGTCCTCCTGAGGCTGGCGTTTGACCCCACAGATTCGACCGGCGAAATCCTGGAGCCCCTGGCAACAGCCCTGGCTTCGGCCCTGATCGGGGCCGTGGTGTGGCGCTACCACCGGGCGGTGGCCGTGCAGCGGTCCGCTGAAAACCGGCGCGCGAGCCTCCTGGTCACCTCGGCTGTGGCCCTGGCCGCGGCAGCCTCAGGGGTTGGCGTGATCATCAACGCGCTCCTGGCCGCAGCAGTATCGCCGCTGGCCGGCGGCACGGAGCGGACCCTGCTCCTGGGCGGCATCAGTTCACTGGCAGTGGGTGGCCCGGTGTGGTGGCTGGCGTGGAAACCGGACAAACAACCGCGGAGCGCTGATGCGATTCCGCCAGGAAGGCGGATCTACCTCATTGCGTTCTTCGGCGTGAGCGCCGTGGTGGCACTGATCGCCCTCCTGGTGATCGCCTACCGGGTCTTCGAGTTCCTGTTGGGCGGGGTGTCCGGCGGCAGCGTGGTTGACCGGATCCGCGGACCGCTCGGGCTCCTGGTGGCCGCCGGGCTGGTGGCCGGGTACCACTTCGCACTGTGGCGGCACGACCGGGCCCTTCTCGCCGCAGCCGGTTCCGTCCGCAAGCGGGTAATCGACCAGGTCACCCTGGTGGCTGGTTCCGGTTCCGAGGCGGTCGAAAAGGCTCTCACTGAGCTCACCGGAGGTGCGAGGGTCACGGTGTGGCGGCGGGCCGACGACGGCGGGGCGGCCCCGCCGGGCCAGGGCACCTTTGCTGCCACCGGAGAGGGCATGGGCCGGCTTGAACAGGCCCTGAAGGGCGTCACGGCGCGGCACGTCCTGGTGATCCTCGGTGCCGATGCCCGCGTGGACGTGATTCCGCTGGAGGGCAGGGGCGGCTGAGGGTTACAGGTTTGCGGCTTCTTCCTCCGCGAGCCTGATCATGCGCAGCTCGTCCTCCACAGCGCGGGCCGGCCAGTAGTCCTTGGCCAGTTCGTCGGCCCATACCCGGTCCGCCGCCGGGAAGAGCTTGGGAAGCAGCCCGGCCGCCTCAAGCAGCGCGATCAGGGCCAGGGTCCTGGCTTCGTGTGCCTTGGCTGCAGGCTTCGCAGCGGCAGCGGCAGCGCCAGCGTCAGGAACGCCGGCATCAGAGGACGCGCCGACAGCTTCCGGGGACTCCGGCACCTGGGGAGGCGCCGACGTATCGCTGAGCGCGGCTTCCAGCTTTTTCACGAGTGCCGCTTCAGGAGCGTGGTCCTTCTCCGGGTACCGCACGGTCTGGAAGACGCCAAGGTGCTTCTCCCCCACGTGCTCCACGATGCCCCGGGACACCATTCCCTCGTAGACCCGCTGCACTTCCGCCCGGCCCTCCAGCATGGACACCCAGGCCTTGGGCGTGTGCGGCCGTGACTTGTGGCGGATGAGGTCCAGCTCGTGCTGGAAATCGGTGGCGGGGGTGGCGCCGGTGGCACGGACATGCTTTCCCTGCAGCCGGATGGCGCCGACCATGTCCAGCTCGGCGAGGATGGCCCCGGCCAGGGTGGTCCGGAGCGCGAACACCGGCACTTCGAGTTTGCCGTCTTGATCGTTCGTGGCCAGCAGGAGGAAGGCCTGGGCAGGTTCAGCTCTACGGTTCCGGGTGTTTGGGCGTCCATATGACCATGGTGCTCCCGGCCGGCGGCTCCCACAATGGCCGCAGACAGGTTCTGTCCGGCGGGTTTAGGCTGGGCAGATGTTGACCATCGGCACCCTTGTCCTCGGCGTCAATGACGTCGCCCGCGCCACGGATTTCTGGCACGCTGCCCTCGGCTATGTCCCCCGCGAACCCGGTGACGACACGTGGGTGACCCTTGCCCCGGCGTCGGGCCCTGGAGCCCAGCTCTCGCTGATGCGCAGCGAGACGCCGGTCCAGGAGCACCCGCGCGTCCACCTGGACCTCTACGCGGATGACCAAACTGCGGAGGTGGAGCGGCTGGTCTCGCTCGGAGCCCGGCGGGTGGACTGGGACCTGTACCCGGAGGACCCGGACTTCCTTGTCCTGGAGGACCCCGACGGGAACCGCTTCTGCGTGATCGACAAGAGCGCGGGGTAATCGCCCGGGCGGCTGCCGGTACATTGGAGGCGATGATTTCGATTGACCGGGACGATCCCGCACGCCCTGATGTCCACCGGCTCCTGAGCGAGCACCTGGCGGACATGTTCGCCACCTCCCCGGCTGAGAGCGTCCACGCACTGGACCACTCCGCGCTGTCCGACCCGTCCATCACGTTCTGGACAGCGCGCGAGGACGGCACCCTGCTGGGGTGCGGTGCCCTCAAGCTCCTGGGAGCCGCACCCGGCGCGGTCCGGCACGGCGAGATCAAGTCCATGCGCACCGCCGCGGGCGCACGCGGACGGGGCGTGGCCACCCTGATGCTCCGGCACATCCTCGAGGACGCCCGGAACCGGAACCTTGGACGCGTCTGCCTCGAGACCGGAACCGAGGACTACTTCGCTCCCGCGCGGCGCCTGTATGAGCGGCACGGCTTCACGGAATGCCCGCCTTTTGCGGACTACTCGCTGGATCCCAACAGCGTGTTCATGGAGCTCCGGCTCTAGCGGAGCCCACTGATGGCCGGGGACCGGTCAGGAGATGCGGTCCGTATCGGGCTCGATGGCCCAGGCAAGGCGGTGGAGTGCACTGGCGGCGTGACCGCGGGTGGCCTCCCAGCGTGACAATTCAGGCTTGGGCGTCCGGCGCTGCCGTGGGGCGTGCGGCAGGGCGCTCTGGGCCGTGCCGTCCTTTCCGGCGAGGAAGAGTGCGATGAAACCTGAACTGTCCATAGGGCGGTGTCCTGCGTTGTGAGGTGGGGGTAGGGAAGCCGGCAGACGGACCGGCACTGCCCCGATTATGGAGCACCGCCCGGAGAATCCGGACATCGATCTTCCCATTTCGTCACAAGAAGGTAAGTTGACCATTGCCGAGAAAGCGGTTTCTCGATAGGGTCCTTGTCAGCGCTAACAAGCACCGGCGTCATAGCAGCCGCCGGCAGGGGCGCGAAGTTCATTCCAATGACGGAAGAGAGAACATGCAAAAACGCACCACCTTATCCATGTCCGCAGCCGTGGCAGTGGCCGGAGCGCTGCTGGTGTCAGCGCCGGCAGGCGCTTCGCCCAACCCCCTGGCGGATCCTGCAGCCCAGACGGCCCAGACGCCGCTGGAGCGCCAGGTTCTTGCCGCGGGAAACGGCTGGGCCTCGGCCGGGGCGGGCACCACCGGAGGTTCCGCGGCAACGGACGCCCACGTCTACGACGTTTCCACCAAGGCTGAGCTGCTGGCGGCCTTCGCGGCGGCCGGAACCGCGCCGAAGATTGTGCGGATCCATGGAACCATCGATGCCAACACCGCTGCGGATGGTTCAGCGGTGACGTGCGAAAACTACGCCGAAGGCACCGGCTACAGCCTGCAGCAGTACCTCCAGGACTACGACCCGGCAACCTACGGCCGCAGCCAGGAACCCGAAGGGACGCAGGAGAGTGCCAGGCGGGCAGCCGCCGGCAAGCAAGCCTTGAACATCCGGGTGGACATTCCCAGCAACACCACGATCGTGGGTGCCACGCCGGACAGCACCATCACCGGCGCCGCCCTCCGCATCAACGGTGCCAGCAACGTGATCGTCCGCAACCTCACGGTGCGGGATGCGCACGACTGCTTCCCGGCCTGGGATCCAACCGACGGGGCGGACGGCAACTGGAACAGCGAGTACGACATGCTCCAGGTCATCAACCGGGCCACCAACGTCTGGATCGACCACTCCGAATTCACCGATGCCCCCAACCTGGACAGTTCCCAGCCGCTCTACTTCGGCCGCCCTTACCAGGTGCACGACGGCGCCGTGGACGTCACCAACGGCTCGGACCTGGTGACCATGTCCTTCAACCGCTTCGCGGACCATGACAAGCTGCTCCTGATCGGCTCCACCGATTCACCGGGCCGCGGGGACCCGGGCAAGCTGCGCGTCACCATCCACCACAACGTCTTCGAGAACGTGGGCCAGCGCGCCCCGCGGGTCCGGTTCGGCCAGGTGGACGTGTACAACAACCACTTCAAGGTGAACGCGGACAGCACCGTGACCTACGGCTACACGCTGGGCGCAGGCTTCGATTCGCACCTCCACGCCGAGGCGAACGCCTTCACGCTGCCGGCCGGGATCGACGCCGCGGACATCATCACCCGCTTCAAGGGCACGGCGATCACCACTATCGGGAACGCCGTCAACGGGAAGATCACCGACCTTCGCGCCGCCTACAACGCCGCTGCGGCACCCGTGGACCAACTGGCCGAGGACACGTCCTGGACCCGACGCTGCGCACCCAGGTCCACCCGGCGCAGGCCGTGCCGGCCCTGCTCCAAGACTCCACCGGACCGGTCTTCACGGCAGGAGGCGGACACTGATGGCCGCCATTGTGCCCACCCGCCGCACCATCCTCACATCCCTGGCACTGACAGCGGGGGCCATGGCCCTCTCCGGCACTGGCATAGCCAACGCGATCCCCCGCACCAGCCCCGACCCTGCCAGGCCGCGGACACAGCCGGTGATCTTCGTCGTCGGGGACTCGACGTCGTCGGCGTACCAGCAGTCCGAGCGCCCCCGCGCGGGCTGGGGACAGGCGCTGCCGCTTCTGCTGGGGCCGCAGGCCACCGTCTTCGACTATGCCTGGTCCGGCGCCTCCTCAAAGAGCTTTGCCGACGCCGGCCTGCTGGACCGGGTGCTGGCGCTGATGCAGCCGGGCGACTACCTGCTGATTTCCTTCGGCCACAACGACGAGAAGGTGGCGGACCCGGCCCGGGGCACGCTCCCGGACAGCACCTACAAGGAGTACCTGACCCGGTATGTCGACGGCGCCAGGGCGCGCGGAGGCAAGCCCGTGCTGGTCACCAGCGTGGAACGCCGCCGGTTCGATTCCTTCGGGACCGCCCAGGATTCGCACGGCGCCTACCCGCAGGCGGTGCGGGACCTTGCGGCCTCCACCGGCACCCCGCTGGTGGACCTGACGGCGTCGTCCAAGCAGCTGTGGCAGCGGCTGGGACCGGAGGGCACCAAGGAACACTTCCTCTTCCTGGCGCCGGGCGAGCACCCGCAGTATCCGCAGGGTTCGGAGGACAACACGCACTTCCAGGCCGCCGGTGCCCTGGCCGTGGCCAAGCTGGTGGCCCGCGAACTCCAGGCGAAGGAGATCGTCCCGCCGGGCTACTTCCTGAACATCGACGCCGGCACCGATCCTCTGCTGGGCATGTACTGGCCCGCCGAACGCCCGGTTGACCTCCCGGTGATGCTCGACGTCGGGCGGGGCCGGACGTTCGCGACCGTACAGGCCGCCGTCGACTCCGTTCCGTCCAACAGCACCCAGCGGACGGTGATCCGGATCCAGCCGGGCAACTACCGGGAGATGGTCCGGGTGCCCAGCAGCAAGCCGCGGATTTCGTTCATCGGCCAGGGCGGCAGGCCGGAGGACGTGGTGCTGGTCTTCAACAACGCCTCCGGCACCCCCAAGCCGGACGGCACCGGAAACTACGGCACCTCCGGCAGTGCCTCAGTCCGGATCGACGGCCCCGACTTCGAGGCCAGGAACCTGACCATCAGCAACGACTTCGACGAGGCCGCCAACATGGGGATGAAGGACCGGCAGGCGGTGGCGCTGCACATCACGGCCGACCGGTCGGTGCTGTCCAACGTCAGGATGCTGGGCAACCAGGACACCCTGCTGGTCAACTCGCCGGGCACGGGCGTCCCGGCGCGCTTCTACTTCGACAAGTGCTACGTGGAAGGGGACGTGGACTTCATCTTCGGACGCGGCACAGGCGTTTTCAGCGGTTGCGAGATCAAGTCCCTGGACCGCGGCTCGGCGACGAACAACGGGTATGTCACGGCCGGAAGCCAGGACCTGTCCATCAAGTACGGCTACCTCTTTGACCAGTGCCGGCTCGTCTCGGATGCCGCCGCCAGCAGCGTCCACCTGGGCAGGCCGTGGCACCCGGGCGGCGACCCCCGGGCGGTTGCGCAGGTCCTGATCAGGGACTCCTGGCTGGGGGCCCATGTCTCGGGGACGCCGTGGACGGACATGAGCGGCTTCTCCTGGCGGGAGGCCCGGTTCCACGAACTCACCAACCGTGGCCCCGGCGCGCAGGTGACAGCGGACCGCCCGCAGCTCCCCGCGGCGGAGGCGGACAACTACACGGTCCGGGCCTACCTGCAGGGCACGGACGGCTGGGCACCGCAGCTCGCCGGCACCGCGGCGGACACCACAACAGCGCCGACCGGGGTGCCGTCCGGGGCACCCGCCTAAGCCGGGGCGGACGACGGCGGGACCTCCCGCCGTCGTCCGTTCCCCCGTGAGCCTGGCCGGCTGAAAAGGTGCGCCCTACGGTGATCCGAGGTAGATGCTGACGGTGGTCCCGCCGCCGGGGCCGGGTGCAACCTCCAGCCTTCCCCCGTGCGCGGCGGCGATCCGGGCGCAGGTGGCCAAGCCAAGCCCCGTGCCGGCGGGATCGCCGTCGCGGTGCAGGCGGACCAGCGGTTCAACCACCTTGCGCCGGTCGCCGGCGTCGATGCCCTTGCCGTTGTCCTGCACCCGGACGACGGCGCCCGCTCCGGCACCCTGTCCGGAGACGGTGATGACCGGGGGCACCGCTGGACGGCGGTAGGCGACGGCGTTCTAGATCAGGTTCTGCAGGGCCACGCGCAACTGGTTTTCGTCAGCGTGGAAAACGAAGTCCTCACAGTGCACCACTGCGCCGGCGTCCTCCAGGCCCAGCCGCAGGTCCTGCGTGACCTTCTGCACGAGGTTTGCCAATGAAAGCCGTTCCCTGGACAGCGAACCGCCGATGGACGCGTATCCCAGCAGCTCCTCCACCATGGACAGCATCCGCCGCGCGCTGCCGCCCACGATTTCCAGGTACTCGGCTGCTTCCTCCGGGTGGCCCGATTCCGCGTCCGTGGCACCCAGCTCCACGTAGCCCAGGATGGATGTGAGCGGATTCCGGAGGTCGTGGCTGACCCGCCCGGTGAATTCGGCGAGCCGTTCGTTGCTTCCCCTGGCCGCGTCCAGGGCGTCGGCCAGGGCGTGGTGGACTGCCGTGACACGCCGGGCGGCCAGCAGGCGCGTGTGGAGGACAAAGGGGTCCAGCGGCTTGCTGATGTAGTCGTCCGCTCCGGCCCGCATGCCTTCCAGCACGTCTTCCTGGGCGCCATGGGAGGTCAGCAGCACCACGTACGTGTAGGAACTTGCTTCCGAGGCCCGGATGGCGCGGCACAGGTCAAACCCGTTGAGCCCCGGCATCACCAGGTCGCTGACTACCACCTGGGGGCGCCGCTCCTGGAACAGCTGCCACGCCGTCTCGCCATCCGCGGCCACGATGCACTGGTGCCCGTATTTCTCGACGGCGGCCTTCGCCACCAGCAGCGATCCTGCGTCGTCGTCGGCCACCAGCACCGTCATGGCGTCCCGGGAATCGTCCGGCACGCCGGGATTCTTCCCGGCTGCCGCGTCGGGCGACAGACGTCCCGTCGCACTCCAGCTCGAATTAACCGCCATGATGCCCCCGGCCATACATCGTCATGACGGGCCACCCGGCGGCCCGCTGGACCTATAGTCCCACGGGAAAGGCTTACCCGGACGGGCAAAGACGGGCAAAGACGGGCAGGTTTCCACGGATCCGGCGGTCACGGATTGCTTGCCAAGGGTGGCCCTGCCAAAACAGGTTTCAACAGACACTCCCTAACCCGCGCCGGAACCCGTTGACTGGTAGAAGGCCGGGCAGGCCTGTGCCGGCACGGACAGCCATCAGCAAGGGAGAAGTCATGCATACACGGACACTGGGGCAAGGACTGCAGGTTTCCGCTATTGGTTTGGGCTGCATGGGGATGTCCCAGAGCTACGGCCCGAACCCCGCAGACCGGCAGGCCATGATCGGCGTACTCCGCGACGCCGTCACGATGGGCATCAACTTCTTTGACACAGCCGAGGTGTACGGGCCCTTCGTCAATGAGGAACTGGTGGGCGAAGCGCTCGCCCCGGTCCGCGACGAGGTGGTCATTGCCACCAAGTTCGGGTGGCGGATCGAGGACGGGAAATCCGTGGGGCTGGACAGTTCGCCCGAGCGGATCAGGCGGGTGGCGGACGAGTCACTCCGCCGGCTTCGGGTGGACACCCTGGATCTCTTCTACCAGCACCGGGTGGACCCCAACGTGCCCATTGAGGAAGTGGCCGGCACGGTGGGAGAACTCGTCCAGGCCGGCAAGGTCCGCCACTTCGGGCTGTCCGAGGCATCGGCCGCGACCATCCGGGCGGCCCACGCCGTCTTCCCGGTGACCGCCGTGCAGAGCGAGTACTCGCTGTGGACGCGGGATCCGGAGCCGGAAGTGCTGCCCACCCTGGCCGAACTCGGGATCGGGTTCGTTCCGTTCAGCCCCCTTGGCAAGGGCTTCCTCACCGGAACCGTGGACACGTCCACACCGTTTGCCGACGGCGACATCCGCAGCACCATCCCCCGCTTCACCGCTGAAAACCGCGCCGCCAACCTGGCACTGGTTGAGCATGTCGCGGGCCTCGCGGCGGCCAAGAACGCCACGCCGGGACAGATCGCGCTGGCGTGGCTCCTGGCCCAGCAGCCCTGGATTGTGCCGATCCCCGGTACGCGCCGCCGCGAACGCGTCGAGGAGAACGCAGCGGCCACCGCCGTTGCGCTGTCCGCCGATGAAGTGGCAGATCTCGATGCCGTCGCCAGCCGGATCGGTGTGCAGGGCAACCGCTACAACGACCTGCACATGGGGCTCGTCGGACGGTGACGCTCCAGGAAGCGGACGACGGCGGGTGGGCACCCGCCGTCGTCCGCTTCCTTTGGGTTGATTGCCGGCTTCTAGGGCTGCCCCATGGGCCCGGTGTCCTTGACTTCGCCGCGCCAGCCGCCGGTTTCGGTGCCGCGCGATTCAATGAAGGCCTTGAACTTGCGCATGTCGGCCTTTACCTGCATCTCGTCGATCTTCAGCGCCGCGCCTGCTTTTTCAGTGACCGTCTCCGGCGCCCATTCGAAGTGGACCCTGACTTTCGTGTGGTTGGCGTCCACCGGCGTGAACCTGATGATGCCGGCATGGGACTTGCCGTCCGTGCTGCGCCAGGCGATGCGGTCGTCAGGTTCCTGGTCGACGATTTCGGTATCGAATTCCCGCTTGACACCACCCACCTTGGTCACCCAGTGGTTCGTCCTGTCGGTCAGCTGGGTTACGGATTCCACCCCGGACATGAACTGCGGAAAGGATTCGAACTGGGTCCACTGGTTGTACGCGGTCCGCACCGGGACATCGACTTCCACTGTCTCTTCGACGTGTTCCATCTGCTTCCTCCTTTTGACGGGCGGCAGCAACAGCGGACTGGCAGCATGTGCCTTCCTGCCAGTCAGGCAGCCGCCACATTTGCACCATAAATCCGGCCGCCGCCAGTGTCCAGACCCCAGACGACGGCGGGTGGGCACCCGCCGTCGTACCCTACCTAGGTGCCAGGCCTCACGAGCTGAAGGGGATCTTTTCCCAGCTCAGGACCCCGGAACCGGCCGCGCTGTTGCCGGCGACGCTGAACCGGACGTAGTTGGTGGCGTTGGCGGAGCCGTCCACGGTGACCCGCTGCAGGTCATCCGCGACGGGCTGGCCATACACCTCCAGCCAGGGCGAGCCCCCGGCCAGCGGCTGGTTCTCAGCGAAGACGTGGCTGTCGCCGTTGATCAGGTAGACCGGGGCGTCGAAGTTGTTGGTCTCCTCCACGATGGCGGCCACGATGTCGCGGAAGCCGGACATGATTTCCGGGCTGGCGGTGGCCGCGGCGAGCAGCGACGGATCGAACATGTCCGCCTGGGTCATCAGGACCACGGCGCGGTCATTGCGGCGCTCGGCGTCGGCGAACGTTTCGCGGATCTGGACCAGGACGGCATCGGTCCGGTGCTCCACCTCGGCCAGCTGCTCGGGCGTGGCAGCGGTTTCGCCCAGGCCGGTCCAGGGCTGCAGGGAGTTGTTGCTGCCCTGGATGTTGAGCACCGAGAAGGCCACGCGGTTCTGGGTAAACCGGACGTTCTCGGGGAGCCCGAGGTCCTCCTGGGTCTTGACCGGCATGGTGGCGCCGAGGGTCTTTCCGGGCTCGTCGAAGAAGACTTCCCGCAGCTTGTCCAGCCGCTCCAGCGGGTTGTAGGCGCCGTTGTTGGTGCGGTGGCAGTCCACCCATTCGTTGTCGCCGGGGGTGAAGACCAGCGGGTGCTCAAACGTGTCGAACTGGGCGCGGATGTAGGAGAAGTACCCGTCCGAGCAGACGGATGAGCCGTTCTTGATATCGCCCACGTGTGCTACGAACCCCAGGTCGCGGTCGGCGTTGATGTCCTGGATACGGGAGGGGAATTTGGCGATCTCGGCGTCGCCGTAGGGGATGTCGCCGATGACGCCGAAGGTGAAGGCGTCCTTGCTGTTGTCAGTGGGGGTGTCGTCCGCGGCAGTGGCCGGCTGGGCGGCAAGGAGGCCGAACGCCAGGGCGAGTGCCGCCGTCGTGGTTTTTATGGTCTTTGAAGGCATGGGGATGGTCCTGGTTCTGGGGTGGGGTTAGGCGGCGCGGGCGGTGAGGAACTGCTGGAGCCCTGCGAGGTCATCGGTGTTGATGTGGTCCACGCCGGCGTCGGCGAGCTCGCTCCAGAGCGCTTCGCGGGCAGTGCCAGGCTGGTCCGGGGTGGCCCAGAAGCGGACGCGGTAACCGTTGGCGTGCGCCTCGGCCACGTAGGCGTGCAGCCTGGCGCGCTCAACCTCGGGCATCGGTCCGACGCCCTGCCAGGTGAAGAGCCGGGTCCAGTTGTCGCTGACGAGCGGCATCAGATCCGCGGGCTTGCCGGACGTGAGGTCCGCGGAGCGGCCGTCGTAGAAGCTGAAGCGCTTGTCCTGCGCCTGCATGGTGGCCAGCGGGCGGTTGCCGCTGATGACCGCGGTGACCGGGCCGGTCTTGGTGGTGCCGTTCGTGTAGCGGCTCATGATGTCGCGGTGCTCGGCGAGCTCTTCCTCGATGGCGGCGTAGGTGGCCTCGCCCTCGCTCTTGATGTCGATCAGGAGCTGCAGGCTGCCGTCCCAGTGCCGGTACACGCTGTGCCCGGGCTGGCTGCGGACCAGGTCCTGGAGCGGTTCCAGGTAGAGGCTCTCGAGCGTGACGCCGGGCTTCACGTCCTCCAGGTCGTGGGCCACCAGCAGTTCGCCGTCCACCAGCCACACGTCCGCCTCGACACTGGTGAAGCCATGCTCCAGAGCGTCCATCAGCGGGCGGTCATGCTCATAGTCATTGTGGGCGTGCGCCTGGGCCAGGGGCTGGCCGACGACGACGGGAGCGGGCTTGGTTGCCTCGGCTTGGGCGGGTGCCACGGCGGTTCCCGCCAGGGAGGCAAGGAAGGCGACGGCGGCGAGGGTGCTTTTCACGAACACGGGGTACTCCTGGTGGCAGCGTGGATTGTCCGCAGCCCGGCAAGGGGATGGCGCCGGGGTGCCTTATGAGAATTCCGCTGGTGAAAGAACAGGCAGGGTCGCAAGGGTTTCGCCGCCGTGAACACCAAGCGTCCTTATCTGTGCCCATGGCAGCCTGGCCCAGAAGAATCGCCCGGCCCCGGTGACATTGATCCGCACCGTCGTAGGCTACTAATGAGGGCGGACAACGGGGGCGCCTCGGGCCCCGGAGGGAGCATCGGGTGGACAGTACAGCCGGTTACTGGTTCTTGAGTGGCGCTGAGCGGGAGCATTCGGCCACCGGTGTGCATGCCGGCCCTGCCGAGACACCGGCGTGGTCAGAGGGCAACCTGGTGCGGCCCCTGATTCACGGGGCCACCTACTTCGCCCGGCTGTACGAGGAGCTGTCCGCGCTCCAGGCGGGCGACCGTGTCTGGTTTACCGACTGGCGCGGGGACGGCGACGAGCGGCTCAAGGCGGACGGGCCCGCCATCGGTGAGCTGCTGACCCGGCTGGCCCGGATCGGAGTGGAAGTGCGCGGCCTGGTGTGGCGGTCCCATGGGGAACGTATCCAGGCCCCGATGAGCAACCGGTCCAACGAGCTCCTCAGCCGCCAGATCAACGACGCCGGCGGCGAGGTCCTGCTGGACCAGCGGGTCCGCGTCTTCGGCTGCCACCACCAGAAACTGTTCGTGATCCGCAGCCGGACGGACCCTTCACGCGACGTGGCGTTCGTGGGCGGCATCGACCTGTCCCACAGCCGCCGGGACGACGCCGACCACATGGGCGATCCGCAGGCGGTGGACATGGACCCCCGGTACGGGAAGCAACCGCCCTGGCACGACGCCGCCGTCGAACTCCGCGGCCCGGTGGTGGCTGATGTGCTGGAACTGTTCGCGGAACGGTGGAACGACCCCCATCCCCTGGACCGGCGCACGCCGTACCGGATGCTGCTGCAGCGCCTGGCCGACATGCCCCGGCACCCGCAGCCGCTGCCGGACACCGCGCCGCCGCCGCCACCGGCCGGCCCGCATGCCGTGCAGCTGCTGCGCACCTACGGGGTGAAGCATCCGCCGTTCCCGTTCGCCCCGGGCGGCGAGCGCAGCGTGGCCCAGGCCTACACGAAGGCATTTTCCCTGGCCCGTTCGCTGATCTATATCGAGGACCAGTACCTGTGGTCGGCGGAGGTCGCGGCGGGAATCGCAGGCGCCCTCAAGCAGAACCCCGGGCTCAACGTGATCGCCGTGGTGCCGCGCTACCCGGACTCCGACGGCCCGCTGGGAGGTCCGCCCAAGCGGCTGGGGCAGCTGCATGCCATCGAAACCATCCGTCGCGCGGCCCCCGACAGGTTCGGCGTCTTCAACCTCGAAAACAGGGCCGGGACACCCATTTACGTCCATGCCAAGATCTGCATCATCGACGACACCTGGTTCACCTGCGGCTCGGACAACTTCAACCGCCGGTCCTGGACCACAGACAGCGAGCTGACCTGCGCGGTCATCGACACCAGCGCCGGCCGGCAGGAAACGCCGGACGCATCCGCTTCGCTGGCCCACAGGGTAAGGCGCCAGCTCTGGGCCGAGCACCTGGGCCTCGACGAGGATGACCCCCGGTTCCAGGACCCGGCGGACGGACTCGCCCTGTGGAAGGCCGCCGCCGATGCCCTGGACGGCTGGCACCAGGCCGGCAGCCGGACGCCGCGGCCCGCCGGACATGCGCGGCACCACACCACAGATCCCGTGTCAAGCCTGCAGCGCCTCTGGGCAGCTCCTGCCAACCGCTTCCTGGTGGATCCGGACGGCCGGCCCCGGAAACTGCGCGGCACCACCAAGTTCTAGGGTCCGTCGGCGTTCGCTCGTCCGCGGCGAGGAAAGATGAACGACGGCGGGCCTCCCGCCGTCGTTCATCTTCCATCTGTCATGGTTCAACGATCAGGGACCTGACGGCGCCCTCCCAAGACGCGCCAGCTCCTCGCCCATGGCAGACACAAAAACGTCGCCCGGCACGTTAGATGCGTCGAAGTGGATTCCACAACAGAGATTGCCGCCGTAGGAGACCGCCGCGACGCCGAGCCGCACGTTGCCAGCGAGGACCGCAACCGGCCAGAGCGCTGCGACCGGAGCGCCAGCGAGCCGGAAAGTGCCTTCCGGACCTGGCACGTTGGTGACGAACCCGCCCACCAGATGCTGCCGCCGCGCGAGGCGGTCCATGATGCGAGCGCCCACCGGACCGCGCATGAACTCCAGGGTGCCTTGGTCCCTTGCCCGCGGCTTCTCCTCGCGGGTCTGCGCTGAGATGAGTCGCAAGCGTTCGTCCGGGTCGGGCTCGCCGAGCGGCAGCCGCACAAGCATGATTCCCACTTGGTTCCCGGCAGTCCCGCGGCGGCGCAGCGCCACCGGCTCTGACACCGGCAGCCACGCGGGAATCGGCTCTTCGGCAGCCATCAAGAGCGCTCGGAAGCCGGAAGCGGACGCTGAGAGCAGTGCGTCGTTTATCGTGGCACCCCGTGGACGCACTGCCGTCTCCAGAGCTTCGATGTCTGCCTGCAGAAAAGCGACGCCGTGGTGCGCGCTGCGCTCACCGAGCAGCACCGTGCGGCCCACGCCGTTGCCCCACAAGGTCTTGCGGATTCGGCGCAGACCCGTCCTCAGCCGACGCAGTGCACGGCGTGGATCCCGCAGCAGAGGGTCCCGCGGTATCTCCGCTGGCCCGCTGTTATGCTGCTCATTCCCTGCTCTCTCCCGCGGTTCGCCGGGATCGAAGAGCCGCTGCACGATGACCGCCGCCGTCATCCCGTCAGCCACGGCGTGATGGATTCGCAGCACGACGCCGAGTCCCCTCTCAGCAGCTCCGGGCACCACCAGGATCTCCCACATCGGACGGTCCGCTGCGAGCGGCTGGCCCATGAGCTCGGCGCATCTGTCCTGAAGCCCTGCAAGACCGTCCACGGGCTCCACAAGGCGGACGTGATGCTCGACGTCGGGTGTGCAATCGACCCAGTGGTGCCGGCGGCCCACCTTGGCTACTTTCTTGCTGAGCGCCGGCAACTCTGCGATCCGTTCACGAAGGACCGCCCTGAGCCCCGCCAAATCCAGCGTCCCGTCCGGAGCCAGAACCCGCCCGGCGCAAGCAGGCCGGCGACGAGGAACACGTTGACCTGGCCGGCGTGGTCGAGCACCAGGTTCGCCTCATCAGCAGGAGCCAGTCTTTGCGTCGCTGAATGCATGCCTCGACGCTAACGTTGGAGTACCCGGCCTGTCAGGTGGTTTCCGCGAAAACCTGGCGTCACACAAAGAGACGGCCTCCGGATCCTGTGGGGCAACGGCCTACCCTTGACAGGTGACTTTGACTAATATCCGCACCGCCGCCGCGAGCTCCCTCGCCGCCGCAGGTCTCCTGTTTTCCCTCGCCGCCTGTTCCGCGCCGGCCGCCGAGCAGCCCGCCGCCTCCGCACCGGCCACCACGGCCGCAGCGTCGTCCGCCGCAGCCTCTGAGAACTGCGACGGCGTGCAGGTCATCGTTGATTCCGGCGCCCTGAAGCAGGATGCCGCCAACACCTCCACCTGCGTGGACGTCACCGAGCCCACCGTCGCTTCCGAGATTCTCGACGAGGCCGACATCAAGACCGAGGGCACCGCTAAGTACCCCACGAGCTTCGCGTGCCGTGTCAACGGTGTGCCTGCTGAGGACTTCGACATCAAGCACAAGGGTGGCACTCTCCGCGAAGCGTGCGATGACAAAAACACTGTCTCTTATTGGGCCCTCTGGGTGAAGCCCGCCGCCGGCACGTGGGGTTACGCGCAAGAAGGCCTGGACAGCCTCAAGCTCAACCCGGGCGAGAGCCTGGAACTGCTCTACACGGTGGACGGCGAACCGGCCGCACCCAAGGCATGACCTTCCGACCCGCGCCGCTACGTGCTGGGGTGGCCTTGGCCGCCATCTTCATCGCGGCGCGGGTCATCTACCGCGTCCTCTTCAACGGCGCCAGCAGGGGCACTCCGGTCCTGCTCGACCTGCCGCCGGTGCGGCTGCCCGCGCCGTACGCGCATGTGGTGCTCTTCGGCCCGGTCACCGGATCCGGCCTGTGGGAGGCGGTCCTCTCCGCCCTGCCGATCGCCGGCATCATCCTGGGCTTCGGCATCCTCAACTCCTTCGTGGACGTGGCCCGCGGCTTCGTCCACCTGGCCCGCGGCGGCCCGATGCAGGGCATCGCCCGGATGCTAGTGGTGGCCTGGGCTGCGCTCCCCGCCCTCGCCGACGCCGTGCACTCCGTCCGCCTGGCCTTCCGGTTGCGGGGCGAACGCTTCGGGCCCCGCGCCCTCGTCCCCATCCTTGAACGCACCCTCGAGCACGCCGGCCGGGTCGCCGCCGCCCTGGAGCTGCGCGGCTTCGGCAGCCGGGCGTCCCACCAGCCCGCACGCGGCACCGCAGAACCCGTCCTGATCCGGGACGCGCATTTCCGCATCGGTGACGCGCAGGTGGACGTGGCCGGGTTCGCGCCAGCGCCCGGGTCCATCAATGTCATCACCGGGCCGACGGGCTCCGGCAAGTCGACCATCCTCCGCGGCATCGCCGGTCTCCTTTCCCATGCCGACGGCGGCGCTGTCGCCGGCACCGTGCGCGTGGCCGGGGCCGACCGCGCCGCCACTCCCCCGCGCGATACCGCACGCCTGGTCGGCGTCGTCCTGCAAAACCCGCGCGCCGCGTTCGCCAGCACCCGGGTCCGGGACGAGATCTCCCTCGCCCTTGAACTGCGCGGCGTGCCCTCCGACGCGTCCAAGGCGCGGGTGCGGGAGGTCGCGGAGAGCGTCGGGGTGACCGCGCTGCTGGACCGGAACCTCAGCACCCTCTCGGCGGGTGAGGCGACGCTCGTGGCCATTGCCGCCGCCGTCGTCGAACATCCCGCCCTGCTCCTGGCGGACGAGCCACTGGCCGACCTGGACACGACAGCCCGCGCATGCGTCACCGCCGTGCTCCACGCCCTCGCCCGTGACGCCGGCGTCTGCGTCATCGTCGCGGAGCACCGTGCGGAGCCGCTCCTCCCCGTCGCCGACTCGTGGTGGACCATCGACGACGGCGCATTGGTTCCAACTGCAGGGGTCCCCGGCGCCGCGCCGTCCGCTTCGCCGCGGGCGGCTGATGTCCGCCCGTCCCGGCCGAGCCGGCGCAGGACGCACCCGTGCTGACGGCGGCGGACCTCGCGGTGCACCGCAAGGGCCAGCCGCTGGTGCGCGACGCATTCCTCACCCTGCACCGCGGCGAAGTGGTGGCCCTGGTGGGGCCGAACGGTGCCGGAAAGTCGTCCCTGCTGGTGGCGCTTGCCCTGCGTTATAACAAGGCGCGCGACGGCAAGGCAGGTGACGGGATCAGCGGGAACATCACGTCCGACGGCGGCCGGGTGGCCCTGGTGCCGGACGCCTCGGACGACCTTTTCACCCGGGACACCGTCGCCGGCGAGCTCCGCGCTGCTGAGCGCCGCCTTGCGCGCCGGAAGAACGGCGGCAAGCCCGCGCCTGGCTTTGCGGCGTCCCGCCTGGCCCGGCTGCGGGGCGACGTGACCATCCCCATCGGGCACGAGCACCCCCGGGACCTTTCCGCCGGTGAACGCCGGATCCTCGCCATCACGCTGCAGACAATGGACGATCCGCAGGTGCTCCTGATCGACGAACCCACCCGCGGGCTGGACCCTGCGGCGCGCACGGCGGTCGCCGCAGCACTGCGGGCTGCAGCCGACGCGGGTGCAGCCGTCCTGATTGCCACCCACGACCACGATTTCGCGCAGCGTCTCGGCGCCCGGATCCTGCCAATGCGCGACGGCGTCGTACCCGCCGCCGAAGCGGCCCCGGCCGTTGCAGCCAGCGCCGCCCCGGCACCGATCGCGGCACCACAGTTCACAGACCGGCGGACCGATCTCCCCGGCGCCGTGAAACCGCGCCGCATCCGGCTGCCGCGCGCCGTCGAGCTTCCGGTCCTCGCTGCGGCCAACCTGCTGGCGCTCGGCGCCTTCTGCTGGCCGCTGCTTGCCACGGCCCTTCCGCAGGATGCCGCCGCGGCCGTCCCGTACGCGGCGCTGGCGATCGCACCCCTGGCCGCCGTCGCCGTCGTCGTTTCCCTGGACGGCTCGGTGCGGTCGGCACACATGGTTGCGCTGCTCGGCGTCCTGGCTGCCGTCGGCTCGGCGGTGCGCGTGGCGAGCACCGGTGTCGGGGGCGTGGAGGCGGTCTTTATCCTGCTGATCCTGGCCGGGCGCGCGTTCGGTGCCCGGTTCGGCCTGCTGCTGGGCGCCGCGACCATCGCCGTCTCAAGCGTGCTGTGGGGCGGGATCGGGCCGTGGACGCCGTTCCAGATCTTCGCGTGCGCGTGGGTGGGTGCCGGGGCCGGCCTGCTCCCCCGCCGGGTGCGCGGGAAGGCGGAGTTGTGGATGCTGTGCGGTTACGGGGCAGTGGCGTCCTACCTGTTCGGTCTGCTGACCAACCTGTGGTTCTGGCCGTTCGCCGTCGGTGCCGGAACCGGCATCTCCTACCAGCCCGGGGCGCCGCTCAGCACCAACCTTTCCAGCTTCCTGCTGTACTCGCTAGTGACGTCGACGGCAGGCTGGGACACCCTGCGCGCGGTCACCACGATCATCGGCATCACCGTGATCGGGCGGGCCGTGCTGGCCGCGTTCCGGCGGGTGAAGCCGGTCTCGAACTTGGGCGCACAGGCTGTGAAGGCCCAACACGTCCAGGACAGGGACCCGCTTCAACTCGGGGCGTGAAAACAGTAGCTGGGCTGTGTATGCAAGAACAGTCCCTGGTGAACGTCATAGTGTGCTGTTCCCTAGGACTCGCTATTTCCCGTGGATAGTCTTGGACAGGATGCCACCCTACGGAGGGTCAGGGAGAACGTGATCGAAGCAGCTGCTGCCGTCATCGGCCGGAACAATGTCACCATAACGGGCCGGGATGACGGACCCGTGATGATGTTTGCCCACGGTTTTGGCTGCGACCAGGCAATGTGGCGGAAGCTGCTGCCTTACTTCGCTGATAATTACCGGCTGGTGCTTTTTGACCATGTTGGTGCGGGACACTCCGATATCAGCGCGTATGACTGGGAGAAGTACGGGTCCCTGAATGGTTACGCCTCAGACCTGCTGGAGATTTGCGCCGCCCTTGAACTTGAGGACGTCATCCTGGTGGGCCACAGCGTCAGCACGATGATCGGCGTGATCGCCGCGGTGCGGGACCCCAACCGTTTCTCCCAGCTGGTCCTGCTCGCTCCTTCACCCCGCCATACGGATGACCCGTACGACGGCTACGTGGGCGGGTTTTCGCGGGAAGACATCGAAGGCCTGCTCGCATCCCTGGACAGCAACTATTTCGCCTGGGCCGCGGCCTTGGCGCCCATGGTTATGGGCAACCCCCAGGAGCCGGAATTGGCAGAGGATCTGCGTGCCAGTTTCTGCCGGACAAATCCGGCCATCGCACGGCACTTCGCCGGGGTAACGTTCTTTTCCGACACCCGCCCTGAACTGAAAAAGGTGCGGACCAGCTGCCTGATTCTGCAGTGTTCCGACGATCGGCTTGCCCCGCCGGAAGTGGGCGCCTACCTGCACAAGAATCTGGAACACAGCACCCTGGTGCAGCTTCAGGCCACCGGCCACTGCCCCCACGTCAGCGCCCCGGAGGAGACGGCCCGGGCCATTCTGCACTACCTTGATACCCGCTCGTGACGGGCGCCAGCATCGTTCAGGCGACTTTGGTTACCTGGTAGGTGTGGCCGGCCGCACGGAGTCGCTCTATGAGCACGTTGCCCAGTGCAGTGGCCGGTGTCAGTGACCCTTTGGCGGTCGGCAGCCGGTCACCGTCGAGGGCAAGAGCGAGTGCAGTCTCCCCTGCCATCACGGCGGTGGCGGCATAGCCGGGATCACCGGGGCCGGCAGCAATCGCCTGGTAACGCTGGCCGTCCTCGGTGCAGGCGGTTACCTGGGAGTGGAACCAGCCCGCGCGCTGCGTGCTGATGCTCGGACCCGTACCCGGTGCCGGAAGACAGCGGTCGAGCACCCTCCGGGTTGGCGGGAATGCCATCGCGGCCGTGAATGCCCGGAGCCCGGCTGCCATTGCCCTGGCGGCGACCGCTCCTGCCGCTCCGGGGGCCACCCCCAACACCTCGCCGTACTGAAGGGAGCGGCCGTAAGCCCAGCCCTGCAAGGCGTTGCTGCGGCGCACTATCCGGGTGTTGAACTGCGCCATGATGAAAGGCGCGGTCCAGGTGCCGTCAGCGGAACGGCGCACAGGACCGGCGTCAGGAGGCTGTGGCGTTGTCGGCTCCCGCGTGCGGTCGGGGCTTAGGGCATAGGGGTCCGCGGTTAAGGACCTCAGGGCAGTGCTCGACCGCATCGCATCGAGCTGTCCGCGCATCGATTCGAGCGTGCCTCCGCTGATGCCGCCCTTGGCCCTGGCAACGAGTTGGACCTCGGCCAAACCGCCGGCGCCATCGGCCTCTGCAGCCTGATGAAGCAGCAGTACGGCAAGGTCGGACGGGACGGAGTCATAGCCGCAGGAGTGCACGATCCTGGCCCCGCTCGTCCTGGCCAGAACGTCGTAGCGGTCGATCGCCTCCCGGATGAATGACACCTCACCGGCGAGGTCGGCGTAGTGGGTACCCGCCCGTGCGCAGGCCTCGACGACGGGCAGTCCGTGTTTCGCGTACGGGCCGACGGTGGAGAAGAGCACGCGTGTGCCCGCAGCCAGGGCGGCGATTGAGTCCGCGTCCTCCGAGTCGGCCTCGATGAGGGCCCATCCGCGCGCCGCGGCCGGCAACTCCGACCGAACCGCCTCGAGCCTGGACGTGGACCGGCCCGCGAGTCCAACCCGCAGCCCGGCCGGTGCATGCTCCGCAACGTAGCCGGCGATCAGTCGGCCAACGAAACCGGTTGCTCCGTAGAGAACGAGGTCATGTTCCCGAGATGTGGTGTCCATGACTGCAGCCTTTCACAGCGGCATGGCACTCACACCTTGAAGTACTTCGCCTCCGGGTGGTGGAACACGAACGCGTCGGTGGACTGCTCGGGGTGCAGCATCAGTTCGTCGCTGAGGATGACGCCCATCCGCTCCGGCTTCAGGAGCTCGGTGACCTTGCGGCGGTCCTCCATGTCCGGGCACGCGGGGTAGCCGAGCGAGAACCGGGCACCGCGGTAGTCGAGCTTGAAGTACCCTGCCGTGTCCTTGGGTTCCTCGGCGGCGAAGCCCAGTTCCTTGCGGATACGCGCATGCCAGAACTCGGCCAGCGCCTCGGTGAGCTGCATGACCAGGCCGTTGAGCTCGTAGTAGTCGCGGTACTGGTTGGCCTCGAACATCTTGGCCGTGAACTCGTCGATCTTCGAACCGGCGGTGACCAGCTGCACCGGCAGCACGTCGATCTGGCCGGACTCGCGGGACTTCACGAAGTCTGCGAGGCACAGGTGCCGGTCGCGGCGCTGGCGCGGGAAGTCGAAGCGGAGCCGGTCGGTGCCGATCGGGCCGCCTGAACCGCCGTCGGGTGCGAGCAGGCCCGCGGTGCCGAGGACGCCGTCGCGGTCCTCACCGTGGTGGAGGACCACCACCTGCTCCCCTTCGGAGACGACGGGGAAGTAGCCGTAGGCGACGGACGCGTCGAGCATGCCTTCGGCGAGGATGCGGTCCAGCCAGTAGCGCAGGCGCGGCCGGCCCTCGCGTTCCACCAGTTCCTCGTAGGAGGCGCCGTCCTCGCCGCGGCCGGGCTTGAGGCCCCACTGGCCCATGAAGGTGGCGCGCTCGTCAAGGAACGCGGCGAAATCGTGGAGGGCGACGCCGCGCACAATGCGGGTGCCCCAGAACGGCGGGGCGGGCACGGGGTTGTCGGCGGCGACGTCGGACCGGCCGGGCATTGCCTCCGGCTCGGTGACGGTGAACTTGGCGCCGCCCTTGTGGATGCGCTTCTTCAGCGGCGGCAGGCCGACGTCGTCCGGGGATTCGCCGCGGGCCACGCGCACCAGCGGCTCCATGAGGGCCAGGCCCTCGAAGGCGTCCTTGGCGTACCGGACCACGCCGTCGAACTGCTCCGCCAGGTCCTGCTCCACGTAGGCGCGGGTCAGGGCGGCGCCGCCGAGGATCACCGGCCACTTCTTGGCCATGCCGCGGGACTGCAGCTCGGCGAGGTTCTCCTTCATCACCACGGTGGACTTCACCAGCAGCCCGGACATGCCGATCACGTCCGCGTTGTGTTCCTCGGCCGCGGCGATGATCTCGGCGATGCCCTGCTTGATGCCGATGTTGACTACCTTGTAGCCGTTGTTGGTGAGGATGATGTCCACCAGGTTCTTGCCGATATCGTGCACGTCGCCGCGGACGGTGGCGATCACCATGGTGCCCTTGCCGGAGGAGTCGGACTTCTCCATGTGCGGCTCGAGCAGGGCGACGGCGTTCTTCATCACCTCGGCGGACTGCAGCACGAACGGCAGCTGCATCTCACCGGCGCCGAAGCGTTCGCCCACCACCTTCATGCCCTCGAGCAGGTGGTCGTTGATGATGCCGAGCGGGGTCAGCCCCTCGCTGCGGGCCAGGTCCAGGTCCTCCTCGAGGCCCTTGCCTTCGCCGTCGATGATGCGCCGCTCCAGCCGCGCGCCCGTGGGCAGCGCGGCGAGTTCGGCGGCGCGCTGGTCCTTGAGGGCTGCGGTGTCGACGCCGGCGAACATGTCGAGCATGATGGCCAGCGGATCGTAAGTAGTGTTGCCGTCGGCGTCGTATTCGCGGCGGTCCCAGACCAGGTCCAGGGCCACCTTGCGCTGGTCTTCCGGGATCGAGGCGAGCGGGACGATCTTGGCGGCGTCGATGATGCCGCTGGTCAGGCCCGCTTCGGTAGCCTCGTGGAGGAAGACGGAGTTCAGGACGATGCGCGCGGCCGGGTTCAGGCCGAAGGAGACGTTGGAGACACCAAGGGTGGTGTTGATACCGGGGTATTTGGCGGTGATCTGCCGGATGGCCTCAATGGTTTCGATGCCGTCCCGGCGGGTCTCCTCCTGGCCGGTGGCGACGGGGAAGGTCAGGGCGTCAACGATGATGTCCTCGACGCGCATGCCCCATTCGCCCACCAGGGCGTCGACGAGGCGGGAGGCGATGGCCACCTTGCCGTCGGTGGTGCGGGCCTGGCCCTGCTCGTCGATGGTCAGGGCGATGACGGCGGTGCCGTGTTCCTTGACCAGCGGCATGATGCGGGCGAAGCGGCTGTTGGGGCCGTCGCCGTCCTCGTAGTTGACGGAGTTGACCACCGGGCGGCCGCCGATGAGTTCCAGGCCGGCCTGCAGGACGGGCGGCTCAGTGGAGTCGATGACGAGCGGGAGGGTGGAGGCCGACGCGAAACGGGAGACGATCTCCTTGACGTCCGCGACGCCGTCGCGCCCCACGTAGTCCACGCAGACGTCCAGCAGGTGCGCGCCGACGCGGATCTGTTCGCGGGCGATGTCCACGCAGTCGTCCCAGCGCTCTTCGAGCATGGCCTGGCGGAAGGCCTTGGAGCCGTTGGCGTTGGTGCGCTCACCGATGGCCAGGTAGGCGGACTCCTGGTCGAAGTTCACGTGCTGGTAGAGGGAGGCGATGCCGGCTTCGCGCTCGGTGGGGACGCGGGCGGGCTGGGTCTTGTCGGCCTTCGTCGCCTGGGCGCGGAAGGGGGCAAGGCGTTCGACGACGGCGGCCATGTGCTCCGGCGTCGTACCGCAGCAGCCGCCCACCAGGCCCAGGCCGAATTCGCGGACGAACTGCTCGTGCGCGGTGGCGAGCTCGGTGGGTGAGAGCGGGTAGTGCGCGCCGTTGGCGCCGAGGACGGGCAGGCCGGCGTTGGGCATGCAGGCGATGGCGACGGAGGACTGCTTGGAGAGGTGGCGGAGGTGCTCGCTCATCTCGTCCGGGCCGGTGGCGCAGTTCAGGCCGATGGCGTCGACGCCGAGCGGCTCCAGCGCGGTGAGCGCGGCGCCGATTTCGGAGCCCATGAGCATGGTGCCGGTGGTCTCGACGGTGACCTCGACGAAGATGGGAAGGCGGACTCCCTTGGAGACGATGGCCTGCTTGCAGCCGTTGACCGCGGCTTTGGTCTGCAGGAGGTCCTGGCTGGTCTCGATGAGGAACGCGTCGGCGCCGCCGTCGATGAGGCCCTCGGCCTGCAGGGCGAAGGTCTGCTTGAGGTAGTCGTAGCTGGTGTGGCCGAGGCTGGGGAGCTTGGTGCCCGGGCCCATCGAACCGAGGACCCAGCGCATGCGGCCGTCCGTTGCTTCTGCCGCTTCGGCACGTTCGCGGGCGATCTTCGCGCCCTTCAGGGCGAGCTCGGCGATGCGGTCATCGATGCCGTAGTCGGAGAGGTTGGACCAGTTGGCGCCGAAGGTGTTGGTTTCCACGGCGTCGATGCCGGTGGCGAAGTAGGCGTCGTGGATGTCGGCGATGACGTCCGGCCGGGTGTCGTTGAGGATCTCGTTGCAGCCTTCGAGGCCTTGGAAGTCTGTTTCGAGGGTGAGGTCCCGGCCCTGCAGCATGGTGCCCATGGCGCCGTCGGCGATGACCACGCTGTGGTTCACGGCGTCAAGGAGCTCCTGCGCGCGGGCAGGGCGGGGCACGGATTCGATGTCGAGCGCAAAACGGGGCATCAAACAAGGTTACGCGGCGGGGCCAAGTACATTGCTTAGTGTTTCTGTGTACTACGGCGGGGTGGGGGGCTGTCCGAGAGGCCCTCACGGCACGAACCGAAGAGTGCATCTGGCGCACGGGTAAGCGTATGTCTGGTCAAATACCGAATCCGCCTCACGGCATCATCGCGAATCCCTCCTCACCAAACTCCTGCCCCTGTGCGCCGTATTGGGGGCAGGAGTTTGGGTTAGCGCGGAAATGTAATTGCAAACTAGCAAAGGCCCCTCTCCGAAGCCAGAAATACTCAGCAGGCCTGGAGGGGCTCCCTTACTTTCTAGCCAGCGGACTACAGGGTCTGTGAAAAGCTCAGACTGATGCCGACACCTCGGACCGCAGCGGGGGTAGAGTGGCAAGTTTTTCCTGCAGCAGGTCTGCTACTTCTTCAATGCTTCTGTGGGCGAGGTCTATATGGCCCGTCGAAGCTGGTAGACCGATGATGGCTGGTCGCGTCGGTCCGACGATGAGGGGGAGGAGATAGTCACCTGTGCGCTTGTGGGCGGCGTTCTTCCCAATTTCGAATTCAAAAGCAGGCCAGTCGCTTTCGGGATAAGCATCCGAAAGACACACCACCATAAATTGAGCATCTTCACTGTAGACGCGTCCGAGTTCGACGCGCAGATCCTTGCCCCAGAGGATCGCCTGCGAGTCGAAGTCGTAGAACACCTCCATGCCTCGTTCCTTCAAAGTGTCAACGAGCTTCTTCACCGTGGCGCGGTCACTTCCGGCGAATGAGACGGCCACGTCGTACTCATAACCAAGACGCCGGATGTTAACCTGCGAACGAACCCTCGAAAAATCAAGGTGGTCGAGGTAAAACCTGAAGACGGGGTCATCAATAGTGAGAGTGCCGTTCTCGAAAATAAGAATGTCTGAGAGCTCATGTTCTCGAATGACTTCGGGCAGTGCTTTCATCGCGCGATAAAAGCTGTTCCTGAGACCATCCTTAGCGCTAGCCTCAGCGCTGCCGACAACGTTGTGATACAGCTCGTCCTGCGAAATCTGTTGCTTGCCACTCCGTGCTACAAAGTGAACGATTTCGTAGTAGGTGTCATAAACCGAGCGGGCTTGACGTCGCCCACGAGCCAGACTGACGATCTTCGTAAGATAGCGGCCATCATACTGTTTGACCACCGCGTTCCTGATGAGTGGTAGCTCGACTCGGACATCCACCAGGGTTTCGCCTGTCCAAAAGACATCCGCTTCGACACAGGCGATTCGACATATGGCTTGAAAAATGGACGGAGAACCTTGTGCCGCCGCTATCGCGGTGCTCCTACTCTCGTCGTCCAGCCGAATATTCAAAGCTGCTTCGCCCTTCTTAAGCAGTTTCTCCATAAACTCGGTCGACTGAGACTCCAAGTGCCACGTGTCGTTCCGTATCGCCAGTTCAGGGTCAAGACCAAGAATTTCCTCGCTGGTTTTTGCAATCCCAATCATGAAGAATCGGATTCCAACCTCATGCCAAAGCTTAAGAAATTTGGCCAACTCCGTTCGCGCGCCTAAAGAAAGATGATGAACATCGTCGATCATTACCAGGTCGTAAAGTTTGAGCCAGGGCAAGATCTCTTCCGTAGTTGGAGCAACGCGGAACTCCTGTCCGAGTACCTCCAGGATGCTAGTACTTTCAGCGTAGTTACGGCCTGAAAAGGCGTGTACCTTATTCTCGTCTAGGTCAAGCGCTTTCAAAGTGCTATTGGCAACCGTGGACTTGCCGCTTCCGGAAGGGCCAACTAGGGTGACGTGCTTGCCCCTAGTAAACAAGGAGCCTTTGAGCTGCTGAGCCTCGGCGGGAGGAACGTAGGTCAGAGCAGGCAACCCCGCTTCGTTGAATACTTCGTCGAGTTTGTGTTTCAAAGCTTCCCCCCATGGAAAATTTCTTCTAGTCATCTGTTTCGGCACCCAACTTCATCGCCGAAGCGCATGTGGATTTACATTACAGGTCTCAGGGGAGGAATTATGTGATCATCCGGAGCCCACCCTGCTTTCTACGTCGAGCGTCTGCTAACTCGCGCCCCGGAACTTCTCGTGCGTTCAATAGAAATCCGTGAACTGTTTCATCCCTCTCCAGCACCCAAAATGCCCCTAGAGGTCCTCCGCCACAGGAGCCGCGCACTGGGCCTCGTACAGCCGCGCGTAAGCCCCGCCCGCGGCCAGCAGTGTGGCGTGCGTGCCCTGCTCCACGATCTGGCCGGCCTCCATCACCAGGATGAGGTCGGCGTCGCGAATGGTCGACAGGCGGTGCGCGATCACAAAAGACGTCCGGTCAGACCGCAGCGCACTCATCGCCTTCTGCACCAGCACTTCAGTCCGGGTATCCACCGAAGACGTCGCCTCATCCAGGATCAGCACCGACGGCCGGGCCATGAACGCCCGCGCGATCGTCAGCAGCTGCTTCTCCCCCGCAGACACATTCGCGCCCTCGTCATCCAGCACCGTGTCATAGCCGTCCGGCAGGGACCGCACGAACCGGTCCACGTACGTCGCCCGGGCGGCCTCGAGGATCTCGGATTCGGTGACGCCGGGCCGGCCGTACGCGATGTTGTCCCGGATGGTCCCGCCGAACAGCCACGTATCCTGCAGCACCATCCCCATCCGCGAGCGCAGCTCGCGCCGCGGCACCGAGGTGACGTCCACGCCGTCGAGCGTTATCCGCCCCGCATCCAGCTCGTAGAACCGCATCATCAGGTTCACCAGCGTGGTCTTCCCCGCTCCGGTGCGCCCCACGATCGCGAGCGACCGTCGGCCCCGGCTCCGCCACGAAAAAACGGCTACTGAGTGACGGCGCCTGCAGTAACAGGTGCGCCGTCCCTCAGCAGCCGTTGATTATCGCGAAGCCGGCTTTAGAGACCGAGCTGCTTGTTCAGCTCGTCCAGGGACTTCACCAAGGTGATGTTGTAGCCCTCAGCGAAGGGTTCGGCGGCCCGGTCCAGCATGACGAGGTCCCGGAAGCCGATGTTGTACATCGGGATGTGGTCGTACAGCGGGTGCGAGGAGACATGCAGGAAGTCCTCCGGGGCCGCGTTGAGCTGGTCCAGCATGTACTCGAACGCCTGGAGGCGCGGCTTGTAGGCGCCCGCCTGCTCAGCGGTGAACACGGCGTGCCACTCCGCGCCGAGCTTGGGAATGCTGATGTCCAGGAAGCTGTCGTCCGCGTTGGACAGGGCCACCAGCTTGTAGTTGTCGCCCTGGAGCTTCAGCGCCGCCGGCACGTCCTCGTGGGCGACGGCACTGCTGACAGCCTCGGCGAGCTCTGCGCCCGCGCCGGGGGTCGGGCCGATGCCGAACCGTTTGCAGGCGCGGTCAAAGGCATCCTGAAGGATCTGCTCGTAAGGTTTGTAGTCGCCATTGACCTCATCGAACCGGTAGGCGCGGAAAACCTTCTTGAAGGCCAGCCACTGCTCATCCGGGATGCGGCCGGCCAGCAGTCGCTGGGTGGTGGGGTATATCGTGAAGTTGATCAGCGTGCCGTAGACATCGTAGGAGATGTACTTCGGCCGGAAGCTGGTGTTTGCCATGATTGATCCGTTCCTGATTTGTCTTGTGTTTTTGGTGCTGCAGATGAGGGAGTTCTTAGCTCAAAGCCAGTGAGGTGAGCCGTGCGTCGGGTCCGAGGAACCTCGCGGGATTCATGAAGCTGACGTCGGTCCCCGTCGTGCCGTCCAGCACGAGCTCTGCGGCAATAGCCCCCAGCCCGGAGGCCATCTTGAAACCGTGGCCGGAGAAGCCAGCCGCCACGACAACCCCGTCCATGCCCGGCACTTCCCCGAACAGTGCGGTGGCATCAGGCAAATGGCCGTCGGCGCACACCGCCACGCGCAAGGGTTCCGGCACCAGGCCGGGAAGGAACTCCCGCACCCAGGCCCGGATGGTATCCAGGTGCTGGGGGTCCCAGGAGGGAGGCTTCTCCATGGACTCCACCTCATCGAGGTATACGCTCGCAACGGCCTTCACCGTCCAGCCGTCAGCTGTCGGGAATCCATAGAACTGCGCCCTGTCCGGCCTGCCGTCCTCCTCCGCCCTCCGCAGGAAGACCGGCATATCCTTCCGGCAGAACACAGCCGGATCCTTCGCCGGGAACCAGGTCAGGATCTGCGGCCGCACGGACAGATGGACACCCAGTTCCTTGCACACCGCTCCCGCACCGTTGCCCTGCGCAATGACCACCTTGGAAGCAATGATTTCTTCCTGGTCGGTACGGACGATGTACCCGTCCCCGTGCTGCTCCACGCTCTGCGCTTTGCGGTTCCCCAGGAACCGGGCACCCAGGCGGGTTGCCTCCGCCAAGGCGGCGGTCACGGCCTTCTCCGACCAGAGATAGCCACCCTCAGGGTCAAGGATGGTGACATCCGTGTCCCTGATGACATGCTCGGGATACTTCACCCTGGCTTCCTCGCCCCGAAGAAACTCAAAGTCCAGGCCGTTGTCCTTCCCGGCTGCGAGAAGTGGTCCCAGCCGCGGATTGTGCTCGTCGTAGATCGTGACAGCGCCCGTGGTCTTGAGCAGCTCGGTGCCGCTGACCTTTTCCAGCTCGCGCCAGAGGTCCTGCGACCGCTGCAGCAGAGGCGTGTAATGCCCGCCCTCCGCGTACACCTTGCGGAAAATCCGCGACTCCCCGGCATAGGCGGAAAAGGGGCCCGGTATCGAGAACCGGTCCACTCCAATGACCCGCACACCTCGTGCGGCGAGCTGCCAGCTCGCCATACTTCCCACCGAGCCCACACCGACGACGACGACGTCCGTTTCGAGTGCCATGGTTCCATCCTGCTTTCCTTGGTGCACGCCATTTCCAGATTCCGGAGCCTGCCTCTGCAGGGCTTCTCCGCGGGGCCGTGCTTTCCGTCAAATCAGCGTACGACACAAGAAACCACTGAATAAGGACCCATGAGACAATGCATTGTTGCCAAGAAGGAAAGAAGCAGCCATGGATCTCAGCTCGATCGATGATTTGGATTTCTTCGAACAAATTTCCCGCTCGCAGAGCCTGACGGAAGCGGCCAGGAACTGGGGAAAGTCCGTGTCAGCGGTCAGCAAACGCCTGACCGCCCTAGAGTCACGGCTGGGGGTACCGCTCGTCCGGCGCAGCACGCGCAGGCTCACACTCACCGAGGAGGGGCAACTTTATGCGGCAGGCGCCCTGGCCATCCTGCAGCAGAAATCCGATCTCGAAGAGGCCTTGTCCGTGCAGCAGGTGGAGCTCAGGGGACGCATCGCCGTTCGCTCCAGCCCGGGCATCGGCCGCACGCACATCGCGCCGCTGCTGGCCGACTTCGCCCGGCAGCACCCGCTGATCCAGGTGGACCTGGAACTTTCACCACTGCCCTTGAACATCTCCGGCACGAGCTTCGACATCGCCATCCGGGTGGGAGGACTGTCAGACTCCAGGCTCAAGGCGAAACTGCTGGCGCGGAACCGAAGGATCGTGTGCGCAGCGCCCAGCTACCTGGAAAGCGCCCCGCCGCTGACCACCATCAGGGACCTGGAGCGGCACAACTGCATTGTCCTGCGCGAAAACAACGCCGACTACTCCCTGTGGCGGTTCGGCGAAAAGGAGCAGGAGTACGTTGACGTCAAGGGCAGCATGATCAGCGACGACGGCGATGTGGTCACCGACTGGTGCGTCCGGGGCCTTGGGCTGGTCATGCGGTCTACCTGGCACGTCGATCCGCTGATCCGGCAGGGAGTCCTGCAGCAGGTCCTCCCCGATATCCCGACTCCGAGCGCCGATATTTTCGCCCTCTATCCCGCCACGGTCAGGACACCCCGACGGATCACCGCGGCGCTGGAGCATCTGCAGCAAGGCTTGACGGCGAGGATCGGTTCGTAGCAACCAGGCACTATCGGGGCACAAGAAGGAGGGCCCGGGGCAGCTGTCGCTGCTCCAGGCCCCCCTTCCCCAGCCTCAGTGCTTACTGCTCCGCATCTGCGGGGACGTTCTTGACAACCCACATCTTGCGGACAGTCTCGCGGATGGTCCAGTGCCCCTCCCAGCCGGCGGGAGTCACGAAAAGGGTGCCGGGGCCGATCTCAAAGCTGCTGCCGTCCGGTTCGGTGATGGTTCCGCTTCCGCTGAGGATCTGGCAGATCTCGTCGTAGCCGGGACGGGTGCTCTTAAATTCGCCCGGGGTAACCTCCCAGATGCCCGTCCTGAGATCCTCCCTTGCCCAGAGCCGGTAGGACACTTCGGTCTGGCCGGGCGTAGTTGACGTTTCCTTGGGCTGGTGCTCGCCCGGGTCTGCTGTTGTTGCGTCGTTCATTACGGTCGCCTTGACCATAGCTGCTCCTTCTTGGGCTGTGCCCGTAGTACCGCTGCACCTCCCCCTCGTTGGAAAGGCACGCAGCCCAGAGTAGCAATTGTCAACAATTGACGATAGGGCTATGAGGAGATTTCTTATCTATCGCGTTCAGCAACAGGCCCACTTCTTTCCCTTGTCGAAAAAATGAGTTATCAGTGACACCGATAGTCCAACACTTCTTGTCCCATACGCTGGTCTGACGCCGAGCGCAGTCCAGGTTGTTGCCCTTGAGAGGCGAAACCCGAAAGCGGGGCAACGGCGTTCAACAAGGGAGAAACCACATGAATCACACTCCGGTGCTTGCCATGCTGCACACTGTTCCCGGCCTGGTGACGGAAATGGAACCCCTCGCCGCGGACGTAGTACCAGGACTGAATGTGCTGCACTACGTGGACGAGTCCCTGCTCCGGGACACCATTGGCAGGGGAACAACGCCCGGACATGTCCGACGGCGGCTGGTCGACTACGCGCGCTACGCCGAGGAATCGGGCGCACAGGCATTGCTGGTGAGCTGCTCATCAATTGGCGAAGCGGCCACAGCCGCCCGCGACTTCGTCTCGATCCCCGTGCTCCGGATTGACGCTCCGATGGCCGATCTCGCCGTCGCGTCCGGACACAGGATCGGCGTGCTCGCAACCCTTTCGGCGACCCTCGGGCCAACCACCCGCCTCGTCCAGGAAGCAGCCCAACGGCAGGACAAACGGCCCCTCATCAGCGCAAGGAAAGCCGAGGGCGCTTTCGACGCCCTCCGGGCAGGCGACCGCGCACTGCACGACAAGCTGGTGCTCGAGGCTTTCGGAGAATTGGCCGGGGCGTCCGACGTCGTCGTTCTTGCCCAGGCGTCCATGGCCCGCGTTATCGAACAAACCCAGGGCGAGCCCGGCGGACCCGCCGTCCTAACTTCCCCGGCTTCAGGGATGACCCAGCTCAGCACTGTTCTCCGCCGCAAAGACTCCTGACTACCGCCCACCCGGAAAGGAACCAGCCATGCCCAACACCCCAACGAAAGCCCTTGCCCCCTGGCTGGGAGTTATCGCAGACGACTACACGGGCGCCTCCGACGTGGCCGGCACCCTTGTGAATGCCGGGATGCGCGTGGTCCAGACCTTCGGCGTCCCCGATCCAGCCATGCAGCTGCACGATGTTGATTGCATCGTCGTCTCGCTGAAGACCCGCAGCCTGCCCGCCGCGGAAGCTGTGGATCAGTCCCGTGCCGCGGCACACGCCCTCTCATCACGGGGCGTCCGGCAGCTTTACTTCAAATACTGCTCGACGTTCGACTCGACCTCGGAGGGCAATATCGGCCCCGTGGCGGACGCCCTGCGAAGCGAGTTCGTCCCGGACGGCCAGATCACGGTGGTCGCCCCCGGGACCCCCGCGCTGGGGCGGACCGTGTACAACGGTGTGCTGTTCGCGGGAACGGATCTCCTGCAGGAATCATCCATGCGCCACCACCCGCTCACGCCGATGACAGATTCCAATGTGCTCCGGCTGCTGCAGGCCCAGACGGCAACCCCCGTGGGCAGCGTCGGCTACAGCTCCATAGAGGCGGGCGTGGCAGCCGTTCGATCACGGTTCCAGAACCTGAGCGCGAAAGCGGGATACGCCGTCGTCGATACTCTCAACGACGGCCACCTGGCCGTACTGGGCGCCGCCGTACTTGACCACCCGCTTGTCACGGGTGGATCAGGGCTCGTCGGAGGCCTGGCTGCTGCCCGGGGGATCAGCGGCCAACCGGAACCGGCTCCTGCCTCCCGGCCAACGGGACCGGCAGCGGTCATTGCCGGCAGCTGCTCTGAGATGACCAACGTCCAGATCGACACCTTCCGGCGGCTGCGCCCCTGCTTCGTCGTGGACCCCGCCATCATCGCAGCAGGGCAAAATGTGGTGGCCGAGGCGCTGCAATTCGCGCGGGAGAACATTCCGGACGGCCCCATCCTGATCCATTCCACGGCCACCCCGGAGGAGGTAGCGCGGACGCAGAAACAGCTGGGTAAGGCCCGGGCTGCCGAGATTACCGAAAGCAGCCTGTCCACGATCGCGGAAGGACTTGTCGCCTCTGGTTGCCGGCAGCTGATTGTGGCCGGCGGGGAGACGTCCGGCGCCGTTGTGCGCAGACTTGGCATCACCACCGCCCGCGTGGGCAGGGAAGTCTCCCCGGGCGTGCCTTGGCTGGCAACGGAGACCAGCCCCGGGCTGTCCATCCTGCTCAAATCGGGGAACCTTGGAACCCCGGAACTCTTCCTCGACGCATGGGACCACAACCGATGAACCACTCGGAGAGCCGCAACGAACTCGTCCGGCTGGCCAGGTCCCTGCATCAAAGAGGCTTGACCCGGGGCACATCCGGAAACCTCAGTGCACGCGTGGAAGGCGGCATACTGGTCACCCCCACCAACGCTTCCCTGGGGGAACTTCGAACAGACGACCTGGCACTGGTCTCCGACGCCGGCGAGCACCTGTCCGGAGCACGGCCGTCCAAGGAGGCTTTCCTGCACCTGGCCATGTATCGGGTGCGCCCGCAGGACCACGCCGCCGTCCATCTGCACTCGACCTACGCCACCGCCCTTTCATGTCTGGACGGCCTGGACGACGATGACGTCCTGCCACCCCTCACGGCCTACTTCGTTATGAGTGTGGGACGGCTGGTCCGGCTGCCGTACTTCGCACCCGGAGACCAGGGGTTGGCCGGGGCGGCCCAGGAAGCTGCAGCATCCAGCCGCGCCCTGCTGCTGGCAAACCACGGACCCATCGTCTCCGCGCCGACCCTGGCACAGGCAGTGAACGCTGTTGAGGAAGTGGAGGAAACGGCACGCCTGTTCTTTCTCCTGAATGGCCACGCCACCCGCCCCCCTTCAGCCCGCCCAGGTGGCCGCCCTTTGTGCCACTCGCTTCTAGCAGCAGAAACAATCGTGCCCTCGACCCCCAAAGCTCAACTGTTCTACTGTTGACAATTGTGGTGAAGCGGAGTTTTATTAGTGACTGGAACGAGAGCTGAATCACATCCCGCGCGAAGCAGGGATTGCCACCCTCGTGATGCCGCTCGATGTTGCGAGCGGCAGGCATAGATAGAAACTTCACCTTCAGCCGGCACTTGCCGCTGAACCCATTGAAGGGAAGCACATAATGGCCAAAAACAAGATCCAGACGGTGGCCGCCGGGCTCGCAGTCCTGCTAACCCTGAGCGCTTGTGGCGGCGCGGCCACGGGCACCGAGGCAACAGACATTCCCAAGACGCAAAACACCCGTGACATCTCAGAAAATGTCCAACCGGATGCGGAGGCGGTTGCCCTGCTGCCTGAGTCCTACAAGGCCAAGGGCGAACTTACGGTCGCGATGGATCTGAGTTCCCCGCCCATGACCTTCCTAGCAGAAGACAACTCAACACCCATTGGAGTGAATCCGGATCTGGCCCGCCTGGTGGCAAAAAAGCTGGGGCTGAAGCTGAAGTTCGAAAACACGGCGTTCGACACGATCGTCCCCGGCATCGACGGCGGCCGTTTCGACTTCACTGCCACCACCATGTCCGCCACGGAGGAGCGCCTGAAGGTCATGGACATGATCAACTACCTCAAGGGCGGCTCGGCCGTGGCGGTACCGAAAGGCAATCCCCTCAACCTGACCAACGACACCCTTTGCGGCAGGAACATCGGCGTGACCAAGGGCTCCACGCAGCAGCTCAAGCACCTGCCCAACGTTTCCAAGTGGACGTGCGAGGAAAAGGGGCAGCCGGCCATCAACGCCATCACCCTGCCCAACGTCCAGGAAGCTCTGACACAGCTTGACTCGAAACGGATCGACGGCGTCTTCTACGACGCGAGCGGCCTGGCGTGGGCCGACGCCCAGCAGCCCGACCACTTCGCCATCCTGCAGCCCAGGATGGATACCCGGACGAATACCAACGTTGCCATGGGGCTGAAGAAGGGATCACCCTTGACGCCGGCCCTGCAGGCAGCCATCCAGTCGGTCCTTGAGAGCCCGGAGTACAAGGAATCCCTTGAGTACTGGGGATTGGGCGAATCCGCGATTTCTGAAGCCGCTATCCGCTAAGGGGGCTAGCAGCCGCCCCAAGCGGGACGGGTCCGGAGTTGAAGCCACGGCTTTGGCTCCGGACCCGTTGGCGTGTTCGGAGCAGGCTCCTCGACGGGCAACGACTCTGAAATTACTCCGAGATGATCCACTGCCCTACAGTTGACCACACCTGTACGATGAGACGCATGGTTGAGCAGATCAAGATAGTGCACTCGTCCACCGTGCAGCAGGTTGCGGACGGGCTCACAGCCATGATCCTCAGCGGTGGACTCAAGCCCGGTGAACGCCTGCGGGAGAGCCTTCTCGCCGAGAACCTCGGCCTCTCCAGGAATACGGTCCGCGAGGCGGTCCGTATCGTCCAGGCAGGCGGCCTTATCCGCCACCGGGCAAACCAGGAGCCATCGTCTGGGACCCCACGGACGCGGAAATCATGGACGTCTACAACGCCCGCTACCATCTGGAAACCACGGCCGCGCGGAGCATCTCCGAGAGCACGTCCCTCGATGAGGTGCACGCCGCCATGGAGGAGTTCCGGGCAGTGCTGAAAAGTGGAGACCCTTTCAAAATTGTCGAAAAGGACCTTGCAGTCCACAGCGCCATCGTGGGAATCCTCGGAAGCCAGAAGTTGAGGACGTTCTACCAGCAACTGGTGACCGAACTGCGGTACTTCATGTTTGTGCTTTCGATTGAGCACCACGAATACGAGGACCCGGACTCACTCGAAGCAGAGCACCAGAACATCGTGGACGCGCTTGACTCCCGCGACCCCGCCCTGGCGGAAAAGGTCATCTCGGACACGATCATCCAGTACCGCGAATCGATCCGCGACGTTATCGCGAAGAGGCATTCAACAACATAAAAAAGACCGCGGCCTTGGGGCCGCGGTCTTTACTCTTGTGTTCTGGTCGGCTGGAACTAGAGGCCGAGATGCCGGTTGATCTCATCCAGGGACTTGACCGACTTGTAGTCATAGCCGCCGGTGATGGGGTCATACCCACGGTCCAGCACCCAGAGGTTGCGGAAGCCCATGTCGTGCATCGGATGCATGTCGTAGCGGGTGTGTGAGGCAATGTGCAGGAAGTCCTCCGGCTTGGCGTTCAAGGTGTCCAGCATGTATTCGAACGCCTGGTAGCGCGGTTTGTACGCCTGCGCCTGCTCAGCAGTCAGCACGGCATGGAAGTTCGCACCCAGCTTGGGGATGCTGATGTCCAGGAAGCTGTCGTCCGCGTTGGACAGGGCCACCAGCTTGTAGTTGTCGCCCATAAGCTTCAGCGGGGCCGGCACGTCATCGTGGGCAGCGAAGCCGCGGACGGTCTCAGCGAACTCCGCGCCGGCGCCGGGAGTGGGGCCAATGCCAAAGAACCTGCAAACGCGGTCAAAGGAATTCTGGAGGATCTCCTCGTAGGGCTTGTAATCGCCGAGGACCTCGTCGAACCGGTACCCGCGGAAGACCTTCTTGAACGCCGGCCACTGCTCCTCTGGCAGCCGGCCCGCGAGCAGGCGGCGGGTCGTCGAATCCGTGTCCCAGTTGATCAGCGTGCCGTAGATATCGAAGGAGATGTACTTCGGCCGGGAGTTGTTGTCAGCCATGCTTTGTCCGTTCGTTGAGATGGAGGCGGCCCTGCACAGGGCGGATGAATGATATTCAATGCGGTCCTCCAAGGGGAGCCCGCTCATAGAACGACTTTAAAACTCAGCACGCAAAATTGTCAACAGTTCAACAGTAGTTCTGCTGGACATTCCGTTGCGGAGACTCAACAAGCATGCCATACTGCTTTGCAGAACTGTTGAACAGTAGAGCATTTACTTCGACATCCCCTTCCAACCGACAGGAGCCCAGAGCCATGGACGTCCGCACCGACTCCGAGTTTTTCGATGCCGTGGTTGCAGAAAGCGGACTCCTGGCGGAGCAGTCGCAGCTCACTGACTCGACCGTGAAGCGACTCCTCGAGAGCTCTTATGGGCTGCAGGGGAAACTCGTGCGGATTCCCACTGAAAAGGACGAGACGTTCCGCCTCCAAGGCCGAGACGAAACCTTTCTGGTGAAGGTTTCCTCACCTGAGGAGGACCCGGGGATTGTCCAACTGCAGACAGCGTGCATGGTCCACCTTGAGCGGACCGCCCCTGACCTGCCGGTCCAACGCCTTGTCAGGAGCCTTGGCGGAGCCGCGGAAGTCCTCATCCCGGCGCCTACCGGGCCCTTCGACAGGGTGCTTCGGGTGATGCGCTTCATGCCGGGAGAGTTACTGGCCAAACACGATGCGTCTGCCGGCCAGTTCCAGCTGGTGGGCTCAAGCCTCGCCCGCGTGGGCCTTGCCCTGCAGGACTTTGACCATCCGCGGGCAGACCGATTGCTCCTCTGGGACCTTAAGCACTTCCATAGGATGCGGCCGCTTCTTGGCTATCTGGATGACAGGGAAAAGCGCTCCCTGGCCGAGGACGTTTTTGACCAGTTCGACGCCACAGTAGTTCCACACCTGGACACCCTTCCCTCGCAGGTTGTCCACGGGGACTTCAGCCCGTTCAATGTCCTCGTCGACCCCAACAGTCCGGCCTACGTGACGGGCATTATCGATTTCGGCGACGTGGTGCGAACCCCGGTGATCTTCGACGTCAGCGTGACCATGGCCAACCTGTTGGGGGCAGATCCCCGAAACCCCTGGGAGCGCGCACTCTCCGTCCTGGACGGATACCAAAGCGTCAGCCCGCTGCCGGGACAGGAGTTTGAAGCCCTGGTGGTCTCGGCCCAGGCCCGCCTCCTGCTGCGGGCACTGATTACGCAGTGGCGGGCAAGCCATCTGCCCCAAAGGCGCGACTATCTCCTCTCCCACTCGAAACCGGACTGGGACCGGCTCGCCTCCACCGGCGCAGCCCCTGCACCGAACTGCCCTTTCACACCCTGATCAGACCCGCCAGCCGTCAAGGAGAAATGATGAGCAATACAATCCAGAGCATCCGCAAGCCTTCCAAGGCCATGGTCAACGGCTTTGACCCCACCCGCATCGATGAGCTCCCGGACGAGATCCAGAAGAACATTCGACGCCGGGACCAGAGCCTCGGGCCCGGGTACCGGCTCTTCTACGACACACCCCTGGAAGTTCTCCGGGGCGAGGGCGTCAAACTATTCGACCGGGACGGAAATGAGTACCTGGACGTCTACAACAACGTCCCCTCGGTGGGCCACTGCCACCCTAAGGTCATCGCCGCTGTCCACGAACAGATGCAGACGCTGAACACGAACACCCGTTACGTCCAGGAATCCATCCTTGATTACTCCGAGGACCTCCTGTCCACGTTTCCCGCCGAGCTTGGCCATGTCATGTTCACCTGCACCGGGTCCGAGGCCAACGACCTCGCCATGCGCGTGGCAAAGTACGCCACCGGAAACCAGGGCATCATCGTCACCTCCGGCGCGTACCACGGCCTGACGGCGGAGGTCGCCTCCTTCTCGCCGTCCCTGGGTATCGGCGTGCCCCTTGGCGCGAACGTGCGCGTCATCGACGCCCCGGACGCCCTGCGCTACTCGTCGGATCAACGTTCCCTCGAGGACCACCTCCGGAACCAGGTCCGTGCAGCCATCGCTGACCTCCACCGGCACGGCATCGGGCTGGCGGCCTTCATCGCCGACAGCATCTTCTCCTCCGACGGCGTCTTCGCCGGCCCGGCGGGCTTCCTCCGGCCGATCATCGAAGAGGTTCACGCCGCCGGCGGCCTGTACATCGCCGATGAAGTGCAGCCAGGCTTCGGCCGGACCGGCCAGGAATGGTGGGGCTTCCAGCGCCACGGAATCGTCCCGGACATCGTCACCATCGGCAAACCCATGGGTAACGGCATCCCCGTTGCTGCAGCCATCTTCAAACCGGAACTGCTCGTGGAGTTCGGCAGGAACATCCGCTACTTCAACACATTCGGCGGCAACTCGGTGGCCGTCGCAGCCGCCCAGGCCGTCCTGGACGTGATCCGCGAGGAATCCCTGATCGACAACGCCTTGAAGGTGGGCGAGCAGATCATCACCGGACTGGAGGACCTCGCCCAGGACTTGGACCAGGTCGCGGAAGTCCGCGGCAGCGGCTTCTTCATCGGCGTTGACCTCGTCACCGACCGGTCCTCGCTCACACCCGACGGCGACGCCGCCGCCGGCATCGTGAACGCCCTCCGCGAAGACCGGATCCTCATCTCCGCCTGCGGAGCCCAAGGAAACGTCCTGAAACTCCGGCCGCCAATGCCCTTCTCCAGCAACGACGCCGACCGCCTCCTGGACGGAATCGGCCGCGCCTTCAAGAGGCTGCGCTAGACGCCGGTTCCGGAAAGCGCATGACATCCTGGCGTCGATGCCACCGCGGGGGTGCCGCCCACCGGGCGGTACCCCCGCCGGTCAAACCTCCGCCACAGGAGCCGCGAACTGTGCCTCGTACAGCCGGGCATACGCCCCGCCCGCAGCGAGCAGTGTGGCGTGCGTGCCCTGCTCCACGATTTGGCCGGCCTCCATCACCAGAATGAGGTCGGCGTCGCGGATCGTGGACAGGCGGTGGGCGATCACAAAAGAAGTCCGGTCGGACCGCAGGGCACTCATCGCCTTTTGCACCAGCACCTCCGTCCGGGTATCCACCGAAGACGTCGCCTCATCCAGGATCAGCACTGAAGGCCGGGCCAGGAACGCCCGCGCAATGGTCAGGAGCTGCTTCTCCCCCGCGGACACGTTGCCGCCCTCGTCCTCCAGCACCGTGTCGTACCCCTCGGGCAGTGACCGCACAAACCGGTCCACGTACGTCGCCCGGGCCGCTTCGAGAATCTCGTCCTCGGTAGCCGAAGGCCGCCCGTACGCGATGTTGTCCCGGATGGTCCCGCCGAACAGCCACGTATCCTGCAGCACCATCCCCATCCGCGAGCGCAGCTCGCGCCGCGGCACCGAGGTGACGTCCACGCCGTCGAGCGTTATCCGCCCCGCATCCAGCTCGTAGAACCGCATCATCAGGTTCACCAGCGTGGTCTTGCCGGCCCCGGTGGGCCCCACAATCGCCACGGTCTGCCCCGGCTCCGCAACCAGAGAAAGAGAAGAAATCAGCGGCTTGTCCGTCGAATACGAGAAGGACACGTCCTCGAAAACCAGCCGCCCCCGCCCGAACACCGGCCCAACAGAAGCAGCAGGCTCCGCAGATTCCTCCTCTTCATCCAGCAGCTCGAACACCCGCTCCGCCGAGGCCACCACGGACTGCAGCACGTTCGCCATGGACCCCAGCTGCGCCAGCGGCATGGTGAACTGCCGGGAGTACTGGATGAACGCCTGCACGTCGCCCAGCTGCATCGCCCCGGACGCCACCTGCAGGCCGCCCACCACGGCGATCCCCACGTACACCAGGTTCCCGATGAACGTCATGGCCGGCATGATCAGCCCGGAAATGAACTGCGCCCCGAAACTGGCGTCATACAGCTCCGCATTCTTCTGCCGGAACCGCTCCCCCACCTCCTGCTGCCGGCCGAACACCTTCACCAGAGCATGCCCGGTGTACGTCTCCTCGATCTGCCCGTTCAGCTCCCCCGTGTGCTTCCACTGCGCCACGAACAGTTTCTGCGAGCGCTTGGCGATCAGCGCCGTAATCCCCAGCGTCAGCGGAATGGTCACCAGCGCAATCAGCGCCAGCGTGGGCGAAAGGATCACCATCATCACCAGCACGCCCAGCACCGTCAGCACGGACGTGACCGCCTGGCTGATGGTCTGCTGCAGGCTCTGCGAAATGTTGTCCACGTCGTTCGTGACCCGGCTGAGCAGCTCGCCGCGCTGGATCGAGTCGAAGTACCGCAGCGGCAGCCGGTGGATCTTCGCCTCGATCTCCCCGCGCAGCCCGAACACCGTCCGCTGCACCACCCCGTTCAGCACATACGCCTGAACCCACATGAACGCCGACGACAGCACATACAGCACCAGCGCCCAGGTCAGCACGCTCCCCAGCGCAGCGAAGTCGATCCCCTGCCCCGGCACCAGGTTCATGGCGCTGAGCATGTCCGCGCGCTGCCCCTCCCCGGAGGCGCGCAGCTGCGCGATCACCTGCTCCTTGCTCGCCCCGGCCGGCAGCTCGCGGGAAACGACGCCGGCGAAGATCAGGTTGGTGCCCTCCCCCAGCAGCCGCGGCCCGATCACGGACAGCGCCACCCCGGCCACCGCCGTCACGAACACCATCAGCAGCCACGCCCGCTCCGGCCGCAGCTTCCCCAGCAGCCGCTTGGCGGACGGCCAGAAGTTCATCGCCTTCTCCGCCGGGACGTTCATCCCCGCGAACGGTCCGCCGCGCCCCGGGCCGCCTGCCGGACGCGGGATGCGTACGACGGCGGTGCCTCCTGGTGCGGAGGCGGGCGCGGCTTTGGTGCCGGGTCCGGGAGAGGTCTGGCGGCTCATACCGTCTCCTCCGCCGCCAGCTGGGAGGACACGATCTCGCGGTAGGTTTCGGACGTCTCCAGCAGCTCACTGTGCGTTCCGCGCCCCACGATCCTGCCGTCGTCGAGCACTAAAATCTGGTCCGCGTCCACGATGCTGGACACGCGCTGCGCGATGATCACCAGCGTGGCGCCGGCGGTGCTGCGCTTGAGGGCCTGCCGGAGCCGGGCATCGGTGCCGGTGTCCAGCGACGAGAAGGAATCGTCGAAGATGTACAGCTCGGGCCGCTTCACCAGGGCCCGGGCAATGGCCAGCCGCTGCCGCTGCCCGCCGGAGACATTGGTGCCGCCCTGGCTGATGGGCGCGTCCAGCCCCTCGTCCATCCGCTCCACAAACTCCTTGGCCTGGGCGATTTCCAGGGCGGTCCAGAGCTCGTCCTCGGTGGCGTCCGGTTTGCCGTAGAGCAGGTTGCTGCGGACGGTGCCGCTGAACAGGTAGGGCCGCTGCGGGACCAGGCCGATGTGCCCCCAGAGCAGGTCCGGGTGCAGCTCGCGGACGTCCACGCCGTCGATCCGCACCGAGCCGGTGGTGGCGTCGAACAGCCGGGGCATGAGGTTCACCAGGGTGGTCTTGCCGGAGCCGGTGCTGCCGATGATCGCGGTCGTCTGCCCTGCCTTGGCGGTGAAGCTGATGCCGGTGAGGACCGGCTGGTCGGCACCCGGGTAGGCGAATCCGACGTCGCGCATTTCCAGCTCGCCGTTGCGGACTCTTGTGGTGACGGGGCGCTGCGGCGGGCGGACGCTGGATTCGGTCCGCAGCACCTCGCCGATCCGGTCGCCGGAGACGGCCGCGCGCGGGATCATCACGGCCATGAACGTGGCCATCATGACGGACATCAGGATCTGCAGCAGGTAGCTGAGGAAGGCGATCAGCGTGCCCACCTGCATGGAGCCGTCCTGGATGCGGAACGCGCCGAACCAGATCACGGCCACGCTGGAGACGTTCAGGACCAGCATCACCACGGGGAATGCGAGCGCCATGAGCCGGCCGGCGCGCAGGGCGGTGTCCGTGACGTCCTCGTTGGCGGAGGCGAAGCGCGCGGTCTCGATGTCCTCGCGGACGAAGGCGCGGACCACGCGGATGCCGGTGAGCTGCTCGCGGAGGACCCGGTTCACGGTGTCGATCCGCTTCTGCATCTTGCGGAACAGCGGCACCATCCGGGCGGTGATCAGGCCGACGGCGATGAGCAGCACCGGGACGGCGACGGCGATCAGCCAAGACAGCTGCACGTCCTGCCGGATGGCCATGATCACGCCGCCGATGCTGAGCATGGGGGCGGTGACCAGCATGGTGGCGGACATCAGGACCAGCTGCTGGACCTGCTGAACGTCGTTGGTGGACCGTGTGATGAGGCTGGGCGCGCCAAACCTGGTGACCTCCTGCTCGGAGAACTCCCCCACCCTGGTGAAGATGGCGTTCCGGAGGTCCCGGCCCACGCCCATGGCGGCCTTCGCGGCGAAGTAGACGGCGATGATGGCGCAGGCGATCTGCAGCAGCGTGATGCCGAGCATCAGTGCACCGAGCCGGAGGATGACGCCGGTGTCCCCGGTGGCCACGCCGTCGTCGATGATGTCCGCGTTCAGGGTGGGCAGGTACAGCGACGCGATGGACTGCGCCAGCTGGAAAACCACGACGGCGGCCAGCAGCTTGCGGTGCGGCCGCAGGTATTCAATAAGCAGTTTCCAGAGCATGGGCGGCTCCCGGCTGACGGACTGTCCACAAACGTGGTGCGAGGGTCAGTTTACGACTGCTGGCTGGGCGTGAAGCCGTGCCCGGGGCGGGAAGTTGGGACGGTTCACGCAGGGCGTATTTGGATGCCCAAGCCTCCTTCACCAATTCCAGGACATGAATTGGCCGGGGTGCGCGAAGAGCGCACCCCGGCCAATCACCCCATCTAGGCCTTGTAGCCCGACGGAGGTGTCAGTACTCCGCGCTCGATGAGTTTCTCGATGTTGGCAGCACGGGTTGAGTCTTCCCGGGCCAGCCAGTCCTCACCGGGAGGGGCATCGAGGTACTGGTTCTTCGGGTAGATCGGGGTGTCGTAGATAACCCGATACTGCTCTGTACGCACGTCCTTGAACTGGTTGTACAGGCCGTTCGAGACACGGGCCCGGCGCAGCGCCTCGATGTCGATCGTGGTGCAGACGAACGAGTCACCCGACGTCCAGCCCTGCTGCTTTGTCAGGATCTGGCCCCGCGGACCGACGATCATGGACTGACCGCCAAACAGGTCCTGCATGCTCCCGTCCTCACGGACTTCCGGCCCAGGTTCGGCGCGACAACATACGCCGAGTTGAACATGGCGTGCGCCCGGTTCTGCAGTTCCCACATGCCGTTCTGCACGGCCGGCTCGATCAGGGTGCCCCGGATAATGATTTCGGCGCCGTTCATCGCCAGCCCACGCGGCACCTCGGGGTAGACACCCTCGTGGCAGATGGCGTACCCGATGTTGCCGATCTCGGTCTTCGCGACAGGGAAAATGGCGTCCATTGCATTGCCATTGCCCTTCTTTTCAATCCACTCGTCCCACACGTCGTGCGGGTTCATGTTGCCAAGCATGCCGCCCTCGTAGGCATCACTGGTGGCCTTGTAACGCTTGTAGATAATTTCGCCCTGCGGATCGATGATAAAGGCGACATTGAAGTGGCGGTCCGGGAAATCCTCATCCTTCACCATGTACAGCTCAGCAGCGATGTAGGTATTGAGCTCCACGGCCTTCTTCGCCAGCTCGTCCGTCTCAGGACCAGGGATCGTCACGGCAAAGTGGCGCTCCTTTTCGCGGTTACCAGGCGTGTTGGCGATCATGCCCTGGATTGCCATTTCCGGCAGGACAACCAGCTTGACCGGAGAACCCTCCCAGCGGCCGACCATGACAGCCGTGTCGATGAATTCGTTGATGCGCTTGACGTTGGCTACGCCGTCACCGGGATTCTTCACATTGATTGTCCGCGGCGAGACCGCAACGACGACAAATGGATCGACCATTGTTTTTCTCTCTTTCTCTTCTTTGAGTACCTGAGTTAGCGCTAACTCACGGTATTCCGGTTAGGTAGGGAATTGCAAGACCTGAAGGTCATTGATTTTCAGAAACGGGCCAGGAGCCCTTGGGTGCCGGGGCCGGGAGTTGAGCCCCTGGTATGGGTGGGCAGGCGCGCCCGGTATCAGCGCCGGCTACGCGGCGACGCTGTGGTATCGCGGAGTATCAGATGCGGTTCAAGCAGGGGGATGTCCCCCTCCGCTTCCTCTTTGATCATGGCGAGGATGCGGCCAACGGCGATGTGGCCGATGGCTTCGAAATCAAGCTTTACGGTCGTCAGTGCCGGCCGAAAGAAAGGTGCTTCCTTGACGTCGTCGAACCCCACCACGCTGACGTCCCCCGGTACGTTGCGTCCGGCGTCGTCCATGGCCTTGATTACTCCGAGCGCGAAGGGGTCGTTGGCGGCAAAGACCGCCGTGACGTCCTTCCTGGCGGCGAGTTCACGTCCCGCGCGGTATCCCTCCGCGGCGGACCAATCGGTCGTTGCGAGCGGCGCTGGAACGAAGCGTCCAGCCGCCCCCAGTTCCGCCGCCCATCCCTGGACCCGGGCGGATGTTGCCATCCATCCGGGCGGGCCTTGGACGTGCCACACTGTTTCGTGCCCGAGGTCCAGCAAGTGGCGCACCACCATCCGGGCGCCCCGCACTTCGTCAACGGAAACGCTTGTGGGGCTTGGGTGCGATCCTTGCTGGAAGGTCACCACGGGGACACCGATGTCGAGGTCCTCGAGCACCGTGATCGCATCCAACAGGGGCGCGAGCACGATGATGCCGTCTACCGTGTCCGAATTGATGGACTCGAAGGCAGCCCGGATATCCCGCCGTTCGAGACTGGCCAGCGTGACTAAACGCGTCGCGTAGCCATGTTGCCGGGCTTCCTCCGAAATACCGTACAGGGCCACCGTTGGGCCCAGGACCGACAGTTCGAAGCTGACAACACCGATCGTCATGGTCCGGTTGCTGGCGAGCGCGGCGGCTGCGGGATTCCGGCGGTACCGGAGTTGCGCTATTGCGTGCTCGACGCGTTGGCGTATGTCCGGATCCACATTGGTCGCTCCCCTGACAACCCGTGACACCGTCTGCTGGGACACCCCGGCGAGCCGCGCAACGTCGGACATCCGGGGAGCCTTTGACCTGGAGGCCAGCCGCTCCCCGCGCCCATTGGTGTTGCGGGCTTCTGAAGGCGCGGGAGACGTGGACACCACTCCATTATCCCCGGCTACCCTCGAGGAGCCCCGGAACGCGCCGTCAGTCGGCGCGCCAGCTGTCACGGACGCCGGTACCGCAGGACTTCGGGATGCTGGTCGTACGGCCATTCGGCCCCCTCCACCATGTACTTGCGGGTGGTGTAGCTGCCGTCCATGGTTGAAGCCAGCGACGGGGGCCCGTCGAAGCCGATGACACCCCAACCGACGCGGTTCTCGTTCCCGCCGTACACCGGGTCGCCGTAAAACCCCTGCCGGGTGTTGAGCACCAGCAGCGGGAAGAACTCCAGGAAGTCCTCGTTGACCGGCTGGTTTCCTGCCGGCGCACCCCCAAGGCCAACCTCGGAGTGCTCCAGCGAGAAAGCATGTGGCTTCGCCGCACCCGACAGCGTCTCAAGCACTGCGTCCTGGTCTTCTTCCGTCAGTTCGAGGAACTCGACGTCGGCACGCTCTTTCGCCAACCGGTCCAACTCCACGACGCCCTCGCGGTAAAACTCCCGGCGCTGCTTGATGCGCTCCTGCCATGCGGCCTCGTCGCGGCCCTCCATCCGGAGGAACCCGTTGCCGTCCGCAGCCGGGAAGATGAACTGCGTTCCCGCAAGCATCCGGTCAATGAAGCGCACCACTCTGGCCTCACGTGCACCCGGGTGGTGGTCGGTGGGGATAATCCGGGCCGACGCCGCTTCGATGGTGTTCCACTCGTGCTCGGTGAAGAAGACCGGCCCGTCGACGTCGCGCGTTGAGATGGGTACCGTAGCCCATTCAGCCTGTCCCATATGACATCTGTCCTTTCGTGTCCTGTGTGAAGTGCGAATCAGTTTTCGGACCAGCCATGGCGGTCCACTTGGAGGATGCGGTCAGAGCACCGCCAGGCATTCGCCATGATCGTCAGGGCCGGGTTGATACCGGTCGCCGTGGGGAAGAAGCTCGCGTCGAAAACGTACAGGTTGGGTACTTCGTGCGAGCGGCACCAGCGGTCGACGACGGACGTCGCCGCATCATTGCCCATCCGGGCGGTGCCCAGTTCATGCGAGGTGTTGCCGGTGATCCGTTCCATGTTGACCGGAATGACCTTCTTCGCCCCGGCAGCCTCGAGGATCTCCCCGTTCTTGGCAACCTGCCAGCGTTCCTGGGCAAAGTCGTTGGAGTGGGGAGTGTGCGTAATCCGGGCTACCGGCAGGCCCCATGCGTCTTTGACATTCGGGTCAAGGTCCACGCGGTTGTCCTCCACCGGCAGGTCGTGCAGGAGGACACCGATCTTCATGCTGTGGTTGAAAAACTCGCGGTCGGCGTCCTTGGCTGCCTGGCCCAGGTAGGCCGGCCGGGGAAGCTCCAGTTCACCGGGTGGCCGATCATGGACGGGAAGATCAGTGACCCCAGGATGTGGCCGCGGCTCTCGTCCGTCTCGTAGAAGTCGAACGAACACAGGCTCATGTAATGGCCCGCCCACCCATACAACGGGTCGCTGACCTCACGGTCGAACAAACCCACCGAGAATGAGTACTGATGGAAGGTCGCGTTCTTGCCCACCATGCCGCTGCCGTTGCCGAGGCCGTCCGGGAAGAGCCCTGACTTCGACATGAGCAGCAGGCGCGGGGTTTCGATGCCGCCGCCACAGACGATCACCGCTTTCGCGTGCTGGACGAATTCGTCGCCGTCCTCGTCCTGGTAGCGGACACCGGTGGCGCGGCCGTCCTTGCCGACGAGAATCTCGCTGACATAGCAGTCGGAGCGGAGGTCGTAGCGCCCGGTCGCAATGGCGTCCGGGATGAAACTGATCAGCGTGGATGACTTGCCGCTTCCCGGGTCCGGGTACTGCTGCCAGAAGCCGTTCTCACTGAACGGCTGGCGCCCCCGGTAGGGTTCGGTGACCATGCCCTGCGGCATGGGGAACGTGCCATGACCCAGCTTGGACATCGCGGTGGCGAAGGTCCGTCCAATCTGGCTCAGCGGTGATGGTTTGGTGGGGTAGCCGCGGCTGCGCCACGCTTCCCACTTGTTCGCTCCGGCAAGACCGGACGTGCCGAACTCCCATTCAACGCGTGTGTAGTACGGCTCCAGTTCGTCATAGGAGATGGGCCAGTCGACCAGGCTTGCGCCCGGAACATCGCCGTGCAGGCTGCGCAGCTTGAAATCGCTCTCGGCCATGCGCGGAACCATGCCACCCCAGTGGGTGGTGCCTCCGCCGACGACCTGCGGCGTGGCGGAAAAGTTGGTGATTTCCGCCTCTACCTTGTCGTTCGGGCGGTAGGTCCGCGGTTTGGTCTTCGGGTCCTGCCAGATGAAGTTCCGGTTGAGGAACTCGAGTTCGTCGCCCGAGGCGTGCTCGGGCTTCAGCCAGGGCCCACGCTCGAGGCCCACTACCTTCAGGCCGGCCTCCGACAGCACCTTTGCCGCGGTGGCTCCGCCGGCGCCTGCACCAACGATGACGACATCTACCGGCTCAGGCTGCTTCTTCCTGGTCATTGCTTCGTTTCCTTTCGTAATTCCTGCGACTCGCCCCGGCAGTCAGACAGTCACGGCTTCAATGCCGTTCCGGCCCTCGCGTGCAAGAGGCAGGAGCTGGTCCCACAGTTCCTCGGGGATGTCATGGTTGAGCAGTCGGACGGTTTCCTCGACCCGGCTCGGCTGGGACATCCCAACGATGGTGGACGCCACCCGGTCATCACGGACCGAGAATTGCAGGGCAGCTGCGGCGAGCGGGACGCCGTGCTGGCCGCACAGTTCTTCCATGCGCAGGACCCGGTCGATTGTCGCCTGGTCCACCGGCGCGTAGCAGTACCGCGGGACGGCCCTCGGCCCCTTGACGAGCATCCCGCCGCCGAACGGGGCGGCGTTGACGAAGGCGACTCCGCGGCGGGCCGCGTCCTCCAGGAGCGGCTCGGCGGTCTGTTCGACGAGGGTGTAGCGGTTGTGGCTGATGACGGCGTCGAACGCATCCGTCGCGAGGTACTGCAGCTCCAGATCGATCGGGCCCCCGGCGACGCCCAAGTGCTGGATGACACCCTGGTCCCGGAGATCGATGAGGGCTTCCAGCGGGCCTCCCTTGGCCACCCCCTCTTCGAAGGAGATCTTCTCGGGGTCATGCAGGTAGACGAGCTGGAGTTTATCGAGCCCGAGGCGCTCGAGGCTCTCCTCGACGGACCGGCGCACGCGGTCCCCGGAGAAGTCGGTGCTGCCGGGAAGCGGATCGACCTTCGTGGCGACGACGTATCCCTCGGGGATGCCACCACGCTCGGCGATGGCCCGGCCAATCCGCTCTTCACTTGCACCGCCGCCGTACTCATTCGACGTGTCAATGAACGTGAAGGGCCCGTCGAAGACGCGGTGGATCGTGGCGACGGCGGTGTCTTCATCGACCTCGTAACCATACTGGGCGGGAAAGCTGCCGAGCGCACTGGTGCCGACACAGATATCGGAGACGGTCAGGCCGGTGCGTCCGAAGGGGCGAGTGGACATGATTCCTGCTTTCTGAAGCTGAATGGGTTGACGATGAGTCAGTGGTTATGCGGGCTGGGTGCGCCGGAAATGTTTGGCGAAGAAGCCGGAGATCCTCTGGACGCCGCCCGCGCTGGAGAGGAAGACGGCGAGGATGATCACGGCGCCCTTGATGACCAGCTGCGGCTCGGAGGAGATCCCGACGAGGTTCATGATGTTGATGATGGTGGTCAGGATGAACACCCCGATCACAGCGTTCAGCGGATCGCCCTTGCCGCCCATGAGGGAGGCACCGCCCACGACGACGGCTGCGATGGCGTCGAGTTCGTAACCTACGCCGATGAGTGAGCTTCCCTGCCGCAGCTGGGCGGCGGCGACCAGGCCTGCCAGGCCGGCGAGCACGCCGGAGATTGTGTAGGTGATGATCAGGTTCCGCGCCACAGGCAGGCCCGAAAGCCGCGAGGCTTCAGGATTGCCGCCAATCGCGTAAAGCGAGCGGCCGAATGTGCTGTACTTGGCCACGAGCGCCGCGATCACGGCCACAATGATGAAGATCAGGACGGGGTTGCGAATACCGAGGAAGCTTCCGCGGGAGAAGGCCTCAATGATCCACTGGTCCTTGATCTCGATCAGGCTTGTTGACTGGATGATGTAGCTGAAGCCCTTGACGGCGCTCATCATGGCGAGCGTCGCAATGAACGGAGGGATGTTCAACCAAACGACGAGGATGCCGTTGATCAGTCCGGCGGCAGCGCAGCAGGCAAGCACGAACACGACGGACGCGCCGGCGGGCATCCCGGACTGCAGGGTCAGTGCCGTAAGTACCGTGGACATCGCCAGGATCGAGCCTACGGAGAGGTCGATGCCGCCGGTCAGGATGACGAAGTATTGGCCGATCGCCAGCACGACGACGATCGAGGCGGCAGTGATCACGTTTTCAGCATTGCGGAACGTCAGGAAGTCGTCGGAGACGTAGTAGCCCACCGCGATGATCGCGAGGAGCACAAGGATCAGGTAGCTCTTTGGCAGGGCGCGGAGGGCGCTGCCCCGCAGGCGGGAGCCGATGCCGGCTGATGGCGATGGGGACGGGAAGGGGTGCCACTCGTTGGTGGCAGGGACGACAAGGTCCGGGACATGGTAGTTCTCCTGAATAGAAACTGTTTGACGGGGCCGTCAGGCGAAGCGCTCAAGGATGGCGTTGCCGGACGGGTCGATCTCGTCATGGTCGAGTTCGGCGACGACCTGGCCGCGCGCCATCACGAGGACGCGGTCGCACATCATCGCCTCCGTGATCTCTGAGCTCGCGACGACGACGGTTCCTCCGGCCTGCGCGAACTCGCGGATGAGCTCGTACATGTCTTCCTTCGCCCCAACGTCCACGCCACGGGTTGGTTCGTCGCACACGAGGATGCGTGACTGGCGGACAAGCCAACGGGCCAGGATGGCTTTCTGCTGGGTTCCCCCGCTCAGTGTCTTGAGGGGCTGATGCACTCCGGATACCTTCATGCCGAGCCGGGCCACCATATCCCCGGCCACAGCACGTTCCCGCCGTGACTGGATCACGCTCAGCCGGCTGAATTGGGGCAGGCTGGCCAGCGTGATGTTGCCGGCGACGCCCATGTCCGGGATGAAGCCCGCTGCCTTGCGGTCCTGCGGCAGCAGTCCGATCCCGCGGTGGATCGCGTCACGGGGGGCGCGGAAGTCCACCGCTTTTCCATCGACGCGGATTTCACCGGAAGTCCGCCTCCGCGCACCCGCGATCAGGCCAGCCAGCTCTGACTGGCCGCTGCCGATGAGCCCCGAGATGCCGAGTACCTCGCCTTCACGCAGCTCGAACGACACCTTGTCCACGTACCCCTGCTCGGAGAGGTCGCGGGCGGAGAGGATGATGCTCTCCTTTGCTCCGGCGCCGAGGCTGGGCGAGCGTTCCCCACGGAGGGCAGCTTCAGCAATGGACCCTTCAAGGCTCTTCCCGACCATTGCCGTGACGACGTCGGCGGGCCTGGAGTTTGCTGTCTTCAGATCCGCGGCGTTTACGCCATCGCGCAGCACTGTCACGGCGTCGCAGAGCGAAAACAGCTCGTCCATGCGGTGCGAAATGTATAACAGCGTCACGCCTTGTTCGGACAGAGAGCGGAGGACGGTGAACAGCCGCTCAACATCGGGCAGGGGCAACGTGGAGGTGGGTTCATCCAGGAGCAGGACCCGTGCGTCCTTGTGCAGGGCCTTGGCCAACTCCACGGCTTGTTGTTCCGCTGTGGAGTAGCTTGCTACGGGGCGGCGGACATCGAGATCGAACCCTACCCGGTCGAGCGCGGTCCGGGCTTCGGCCTGCATACGCTGCCAGTCGACCGAGGCCCCCGCTCTCCTGGGCAACTGGCCGAGGAAGATGTTCTCGGCTACCGAGAGGGACGGCACGAGCGAGAGTTCCTGGTAGATGGTGTGGATCCCGGCGCGCTGTGCGTCCATGGGGTCACGGAAACGCTGAAGCTCGCCGCCGAGGCGGATGGTCCCGCCGTCCGGGGATCCGCTCCGGAGAGGATTTTTACGAGCGTCGACTTGCCGGCGCCGTTCTGCCCGGCAAGTGCGTGAATGGATCCGCGGGAGACGCTGAAGCTGACTCCCTTAAGCGCCTGGACGCCAGGATAGGACTTGGTGACGCTGTCGAGCTGCAGCTCCGGAGCGCCGTCGTGGTTGTCTCGCACTGCCTCCGCCGCTGCGGAGGAAGGCGAGACCGGGTTATGGGCGAGCATCATGCTCCTTATATAGGGCTCTGGGTGGAACGGCCGGCCACGGGCAGGGCCGGCCAGGGAGCTCAGTTTTTTTGCGCGGACGTAGGTGTCCGTTGGGACGTAGTACTCCGGCGCCTCGGCGGGCGTGATCACCGTCGTCTCGATGTAGTTCGTCTTGTCCGGGCACTGGGCCTGATCGCCGTTGTAGGCGGCAAGTGCCATCCGCACTGCGGCGGCTCCCTGGTCCCACGGCTGGTTGGACGCATCAGCCTGCAGCGGACCCTTCGGGTCGTCCACCATTTCCTTGATTGCCCCCATGCCGCCGTCGTAGCTGGCCATGATGATCCCGTCACCCCAGAGTCCGGCCTGCTGCAGGCCCTGGACAATGCCGCCATGCATGACGTCGCTCATGCTGTAGATAACCTTGAGGTCCGGGTTGGCGGTGGCCACATCCCGGATCGGGGCGAGCGCCTTATCGGGCTTCCATTCCCCGTACTTCGTATCGAGCTTTACGGTGGTGACTCCCGGGTGTTTGTCCATAACGCGGTTCCACCCCGCCATGAAACCGTTGAAGCGGAGGTCACTCAGAACGTCTCCCGGGAAGCCGCCGATTCCGACGAGCTTGATCTCGCCCTGGACACCAAACTTCTCGAGCGCCTTCTGCGCTGCGGTTTCGCCGGCGAGTGAGCCGGTGTGCTCCTGGTCCTCAGCGACGTAGCAGAACATGTCCGGGACCAATGACTTGTCCAGGCTTGAGTTGACGGTGACGACGGGAATGCCCGCATCCTTCAGCGCCTGGACCGAGGGCCCGACGCCAAGTGGGTCGTTCGGGTTCATGACCACGACGTCCACGCCCTTTGTGATGAGAGTCTGCACATCCGCGTTCTGCCGGACGGTATCACCATTGGCGTCGAGCAACTCGAGGCGCGCCCCGATCTTGCCCGCTTCGGCCTGACCGCCCTCAACGAGGGTCTTCCACCAGTCGCTGCCGCTGATGCCGCGCTGGCTCCAGCCGATGACAAGCCCTTTTCCGCTTGCCTTCTCCTCCGCGTTGTCAGCGGCGGCGCCGCCCTTGCATCCAGCCAGCCCAAACATGGCGACCGTCAGCACGGACGCGCACAGAGTTGCTTTGCCAAGTCTGTTGTTTCGGCGGATTCCAGTTGTAGTTCTCTGCATGAACAACACTTCCTTGTGTTCGAGGTCGCCCCACCTCCGGGGCCATGTGAGCTACCTTACAGGCTGAGTTAGCGCACTATCAAGGGGTTTGCGAAAGTTGCCCGAGAGCCCCAGGTAGCGGACCAGCCCGTATAAAAACAAGGAAAATAAAGCAATAGCCGGGCTCCTCATGACCAGCAGCGGTGGCGTGCAGAACTGATTTATCGCTAACTCATCGAGAGCTTTTCGCGCAACCGGCGGCCTGGGATGGACCAAGTGCGGTGGAGAATGGACGCGATCGGACCTTGACGAGGACCTGCCCATAAAGCCTTTAGCTGCGCCAAGTGTGGCTGCCTTTGCCATGTTGGCCCAGTTTTAGTGCACCCTCGCCCGCGAGTTGGGCCGCAGGTCAAGCCCCGGCCGCAAAAGCTGGACCAGTGTGGTGCACGTCCCGCATTGACGTAACCACCGTCACCTCCTAAACTGGATGAAACGATTCAAGGGAAAGGGCTTTCCCGAGCCTCTGCAGGACGACCAAGGTCATAGACCGTGCGGAACCGAGGTTCCGGCTCCTTGCCAATGACGACGAAGGATCACCACATGAGCACCACCCCCGGGGCAGTGTCCCCAGCCCCTGAAGCCAGCGCCGGCAAGAGGGACCCCAAGAAAGCCGCGATGAGCGGCTGGATCGGCAGCGCGCTTGAGTACTACGACTTTGCGCTGTACTCGCTGGCCGCGACGCTCATCTTCCCCACCATCTTCTTCCCGGCCGAGAACAAGACTGTCGGCATCATCGCCTCCCTGGCCACGTACGCCGTCGGCTATGTCTCCCGTCCCGTCGGCGCAGTGGTCCTGGGCGCCTACGGTGACCGGCACGGCCGCAAGCAGGTACTTGTCTTTGCAATGCTCCTCATGGGCTTCGCAACCTTCGCCGTCGGCCTCCTGCCCACCTACGGACAGGTGGGCCTCCTGGCCCCGGTTCTCCTGGTGCTCCTCCGCCTCATCCAGGGCTTCGCCGTCGCGGGCGAGCTGGGCGGCGCCAGCGCCATGGTCGTTGAGCACTCCCCCGACGCCAGGCGCGGCTTCTTCGCCAGCTTCACTCTCCAGGGCACCCAGGTGGGCTCCATCCTGGCCACTGCCGTCCTGCTGCCGCTCGCGGCGCTGCTCCCGGCCGACCAGTTCAGCGCCTGGGGCTGGCGCGTCCCGTTCCTGCTCAGCGCCGTCGTGATCCTGGCCGGCTACATCATCCGCCGCCGTGTGCAGGAGCCCCCCGCCTACGCGGCCAAGGGAACCACCGAGGCCAAGCAGCGTTTCCCGCTCGTTGAGCTCCTCCGCACCCGCCCGGGCGCGGTGGTCCGGTGCATCCTCATGACCTTCACCAACGTCATCGGCATGGCCACCCTGGTCTTCGGCGTCTCCTACGCGACGCAGGAGGGCTACGGCAACGGCTTTTCCAGCAGCGAGTTTCTCTGGGTGACCCTCGTTGCCAACATTGCGGCTGTCGCCACCATCCCGCTGTTTGGTGCATTGTCCGACAGGATCGGCCGGCGCACGCTCATGGCAACGGGCGGCATCGTCGGCGGCCTGCTGGTACCCGGATACCTGTGGGCGATCGAGCAGGGCAGCCTGCCGCTGGTGTTCGCCTGCGTCGTGATCGTGCAGGGCATCTTCTTCCAGATGTGGAACGCCACCTTCGCCACGTTCTTCCAGGAGCAGTTCCCCATGCGGATCCGCGTCACCGGATTCGCCGTATCCCAGAACATCGGGCTGATGCTCGCGTCCTTCTTCCCGAGCATCTTCACCGCGATCGCCCCTCCCGGCTCCGCCAACATCCCGCTCACCATCGGCCTCACCACGCTGGGCATCTGCCTCGTCTCCACGGCGGCCACGCTTCTGTCCCCCGACACCCGCGGCAAGTCGCTGGATGACCTCGAAGCCCGCAAAGCCGAGAAGCCGGTCCGGCAGGACGAACTGGCGGGCGCGGCACGCTGATTAGAAGAAAAAACAGGGCGGCCGGCTGGTGAAAACCAGCCGGCCGTCCTGCTTTTTGTGGGAGCTTCTGTCAGGAAGCCGCGACGAACCCCAACTGCTTGTCCACCACGTTCTGCAGCGGTTCGCCCTGGCAGTACCGCCTCAGGTTCTCCACGAACAGCGCCCCGAGATCATCGAGGTAATCCTCCGTGTCCCCGCTCATGTGGGGCGTGATGATCACGTTCTCCAGGGCCCAGAGCGGGTGCCCCGCAGGCAGGGGTTCGGGATGGACAACATCCAGCGCGGCGCCGGCAATTGATCCTGCCGCCAGCGCATCCACCAGCGCATCCGTCTCCACCAGTTCGCCCCGGCCCACATTGATCAGGTGGGCGCTGGGCTTCATGGCCGCCAGGGCTTCCGCACCGACGAGTCCCTTGGCTCTGCCCGGTCAGCGGTGCGGCAAGGACAACGTAGTCAAAAATAGGGACAATTCGGGCCAGCTCCTGCGAAGAGTGGATCTCGTCGAAATCCGTGTCGCCGGGCCGGCTGCTGCGGCCCGCACCGCTGACCTGCATGCCGACGGCGCGGAACAGCGAGGCGATTTCGCGCCCGATGGACCCGTCCCCACCACCAGGGCACGCTGGCCCTGGATCTTCCGGCTGGTCCGGTGCTCCCACCGCTGCTCCTGCTGCCGCCGGAAGGACCCCTGCGAATCCTTGGCCAGGTCCAGCACAAATCCAAGCGCAAACTCCGCGATCGCCCGGCTCAGCACGCCGCGGGAGTTGGTGTACTGGATCCTGCTGCGCACCAGTTCGTCGAACATCAGCTGGCTCACCCCCGCGGCGGACACATGGACCCACCGCAGCGTTGACGCGGCACCCCAGTTCTCCCGCAGCGCCGGGGAAAACGAGTGCCACTGGTACAGCACATCGGCGCCGTCCATCGCCCCGGCCAGGGCGTCGGCCTTGGCCAGGCGGACCTCGGCCAGCGCCTCGATCTCAGCCAGCCGCGGCGGCAGGGCTTCCCGATACAGCACTGCTACAACGGGCTTTGCGCCCCCGGCCGCCACGGTCATGAGGACGACGCCGGTGCTGCCGCCGGCCCGTCCGTTACCCGTGCATCGATCGCGTCCAGTGCGTGGTAGACGTCGATGGCGGCAAGGACGGCGGCCGTGAACTCCGCGGTGGAGGACGGGCCTCCCACGTCCCGGGTGCCCAGTCCCTCGCGGAGCGCCGACTCGAAGGCCAGCTGGAGGTGTTCGGCAGCCTCCGGATGGCCCAGATGCTGGAGCATCATGGCACCGGACCAGATCTGGCCCACGGGGTTCGCCAGTCCCTTGCCCGCGATGTCCGGCGCCGAGCCGTGGACCGGTTCGAAGAGGGACGGGAAGTCGCCATCCGGATTCAGGTTGGCGCTCGGGGCCAGGCCGATGGACCCGGTGACCGAGCTGCCCAGGTCCGAGAGGATGTCGCCCAGCAGGTTGGAGGCAACGATGACGTCCAGGGTCCACGGTTTAAGCACCAGGTGGGCGGCCAGCGCATCCACCAGCTCGCTGACCAGGGTCACGTCGGGGTAGAGGCGGACAGTTACCTCCACCACTTCGTCCCAGAACGGCATGGTGTGGATGATGCCGTTGCTCTTGGTTGCCGAAGTCAGCAGGCCGCGGCGGGAGGAGGCGAGCGCCGCCGCGAAATGGGCTGCCCGGGACACGCCCTGGCGGGTAAAGATCGTTTCCTGCACCGCGGTCTCGTGCGGCTGGCCGCGGTAGGCGCGGCCGCCCACCTCGGAATACTCGCCCTCGTTGTTTTCCCGGACGATGAGGATGTCGATAGGTTCCTTGGACGCCAGCGGCGACCTGACGCCGTCGAGCGTTTAACCGGGCGGAGGTTGATGTACTGCTGGAACTCCCGGCGGATGGGGATCAGCAACCCCCACAGCGACTCGGTGTCCGGCACCTCCGGGGAGCCGACGGCACCCAGGAAGATCGCGTCATGCCGGGCCAACTGTTCCAGGCCGTCAACCGGCATCATCCGGCCGTGCCGGAGATAATAGTCGGATCCCCAGTCGAAGTACGTGAACTCCAGGTCCAGGGAATGCAGTTCCGCGATCCGTTCCAGGCACTCGATGGCAGCCGGGACAACCTCCTTGCCGATGCCGTCGCCGGCGATCACCGCAATGCTGTGTGCTGTCATGATGAAGCGCTCCATTCCGGGGTGGCCGCCGGGCGCTGCCGCTGCATGGGTGCCCCCGCGATGTTGATAATGGTGTTCTTGGGTTCGGTCATTTCCCGCACGGCGTGCCGGACGCCTTCCCGGCCCACACCGGATTTCTTGAAGCCGCCGAACGGCATAGAATCGATCCGCACGTCACTCGTTTCATTAATGACTACCGAGCCCACGTGCAGTTTCTCTGCTATCTGCAGGGCCAGATCGATCGACCGGGTGAAGACGCCGGCCTGCAGCCCGTACTCGGTGGCGTTCGCGGCAAAGACCGCGTCCTGCACCTCGATAAACGGCAGGATGGACACCACCGGACCGAACACTTCGTCCCGGATCACCCGGCACGCGGACGGCACGTCGGCGAGCACCGTCGGTTGGTAGTAGGCGCCGCGCCGCTGCCCGCCTGCATGGACAGTGGCGCCGGCCGCCTTGGCTTCCTCCACCCATTCCTCGACCCGCCGTGCCTCTGCCTCGGAAATGAGGGGCCCCACGTCCGTGCCGCGGTCCAGCTTGGGACCGGTCTTCAGTTCCCTGGTGCGCGCGGTGACAAGCTCCAGCACGGAATCGAACAGCGACGTGTGCACGTACACCCGCTGCACTGACAGGCAGTTCTGGCCCGCCACCCCGAAGGCACCGGCCACAATCGCCTCGGCCGCAGCCTCAGCGTCCGCGTCCGCGCATACGATCGTGGCATTGTTTCCGCCCAGCTCCGAGAGGATCTTCTTCCCGCCCGCTGCCGCGGCGATCCGCTCCGCCGTCGCGGGGCCGCCGGTAAAGGAAATCAGGTCCACACGGGGATCGGTCACCAGCGCCTCGGAGACGCCGGGACCGGACACGATGGCCGCGATCCGCCCTGACGGGACACCCGCCTCCAGCAGCAGCTTCACCAGGGCAAGGCCAGTGAGCGGTGTCCGCCGCGATGGTTTAAGGACGACGCCGTTGCCCCCGATCAGGGCAGGGCCCAGCTTGTGTGCCACCAGGTTCAGCGGATCGTTGAAGGGCGTGATGGCCGCGACAATGCCCACGGGTTTCCGGCTGTACCAGCCGATCTTGCCCGCACCGGCCATGCTGTCCTCGAACCCCAGGGTCTCCCCCAGCAGCTCCCCGGAGGCGGCGGCGGAGAGCCGCAGGGTTTCGGCGCAGCGGCGCACCTCACGCTCGGCTTCGCCGATGGTCTTGCTGCTCTCCGCCGCGATGATGTTGGCGAACCGCTCCGCCTGCTCCCCCAGAAGCACCACAGCCTTCTCCAGCGCCTCCCGCCGGTCGCGCAGGGGCCAGTCCTCCCACTGGAGCTGGCGGTGGATATGGGCGATGGCGCGCTCCACGTCCTGCGACGTGGAGCTGCACACCCGCCCCAGCAGGACGCCGTCCTCGGGATCCCGGACCTCCAGGGTCATGTCGGCGCTGTGCCACTTTCCCTCGAAAAAAAGCACCACCCGGAAGGTTGGCAAACTGGGTGCGCTTGAAGGCAGTTTCCTCGGTGTTTTTTGGGCGCGCTTCAGCGACCGGTGTTGTTGGCATGGGAACCCTTTAGGTTGGCGGGCTGGGAGGTTTGGTTTATTTGACCCGGTCGATGACCTTGGCGGCGGCGCCGATGAACGGCAGGAACCACGGCGGGCCGAAGTGGCCCGGCACGGGCGGGTTCTTCAGGTCCGCCCAGACGTTGGCGGACTTGTCTCCGCCCATGTAGTGCGCCATCCGCTTGCCCATGTGCGCGGCCATCTGAACCCCGTGGCCGCTGTAGTTGAGCGAGTAGAAGAGCCCGTCGTGCTCGCCGGCGTGGACCATCTGGTCCATGGACAGGTCCACCAGGCCGCCCCAGATGTAGTCCACCTTGGCGTTGGAGAGGTAGGGGAACAGGTCAAGCATGGCCTTGCGCAGGATCTCCGCGCTCTTAACGTCCGAGTCGGGGCTGGAGAGGGCAAAGCGGGCGCGGCCGCCGAACAGGAGCCGGTTGTCCGGAGTGATGCGGAAGTAGTACGTGAGCATCTTGCTGTCCGAGGCCATCCGCCGGTTCGGCAGGATGCGGTTGACCACGTCTTCGGCCAGCGGCTCCGTGCAGATGATGAAGCTGCCCACCGGGATGACGCGGCGCTGCATCCACGGGGTGATGTTGCCCGTGTATCCGCTGGTGGCCACCAGGACCTGCTTGGCCCGGGTGATCCCGCGGGTGGTGTGCACGTCGTGCACCGTGCCGTTGATGCGCTTGAGCTCGGTCACGCCCGCGTCCTCGCAGACCACCGCGCCGGTACCGACGGCCGCCCCGGCCAGACCGTGGGAGAACTTGCCCACGTGCAGGCCCGCACCGAGCGGGTCCATCATGGCGCCCTTGTAGAAATCGGTGCCGATCTCGGAGTGGATCTCGGACTTCGGAATCACCTCGACGTGGTGGTCCACGAGCTTGGCTAGGAGCTCCTGGGACTTCCGGAAACCGTCGTTGTGCGACTCGTGAAAGGCCAGGGAGAGCTTACCGAACCGCTGGAAGTCGCAGTCGATCGCGTGGTCGTGGACGGTCTTCTCGATGGTCTCGATGGCGTCGTTGTACTCGCGGAAGTACTCGACCGCGCGTGCCTCGCCGTAGCGTTTGACCGCGGTGCTGAAACCGATGGCAAGGCCCGTAGTGGCCATTCCCCCGTTACGGCCGGAGGCGCCCCACCCCACGGTGTGGCGTTCGAAGACGGCAACGCTCGCGCCCTGCTTGGCGAATTCCAGGGCAGCGGACAGGCCGGTGAAGCCGGCTCCGATGATGGCGACATCAACGTCTTCGGGAACCGGTGTACGCCGGTAGTCTCCGGAAGCTTCGGCGGTGTCCAGCCAGTAAGGAATGAGTTTCACGGAAGTGGCCTTTCGTCTCGTCGTCGGCTTAGAGACCGAGGTGCTTGTTCAGTTCGTCCAGGGACTTGACGGTGAAGACGTCATAGCCCGTGGTGACGGGGTCGTAGCCGCGGTCCAGCACCACGAGGTTGCGGAAGCCCAGGTCGTGCATCGGGTGGATGTCGTACCGGGTGTGCGAGGAGACGTGCAGGAAGTCCTCCGGCTTGGCGTTCAGGGTGTCCAGCATGTACTCGAAGGCCTGGTAGCGCGGCTTGTAGGCCTGGGCCTGCTCGGCGGTGTAGACGGCGTGGAAATCGGCGCCGAGCTTCGGGATGCTGATGTCCAGGAAGCTGGTGTCGGCGTTGGACAGGGCCACCAGCTTGTAGTTGTCGCCCATGAGCTTCAGCGGAGCCGGCACGTCCTCGTGCGCAACCCAGCCGCGTACAGCCTCGGCGAACTCCGCTCCGGCACCGGGGGTTGGTCCGATGCCCCAGCGCTTGCACACCCGGTCAAAGGAATCCTGCAGGATCTGCTCGTAGGGCTTGTAGTTTCCAAGGACCTCATCGAACCGGTACCCGCGGAACTGCTTCTTGAAGGTGGGCCACTGCTCTTCGGAGATGCGGCCGTCGAGCAGGCGGCGGGTGGTGGGATCGATGTCGAAGTTGATAAGCGTGCCATAGACATCAAACGAGATGTACTTCGGCCGGAAGTTGGTCTCTGCCATGTTCTGTTCCGTTCTTGATCAGGAGGTTGGGGCGGGCATCCCTTGGGAGCAGTGAAGTTGGGGACGTTCATGCGGCAGGGAAGTACTGGCGCAAGCCGGAAGATCTCCTGCCCGATACGTCGACTGTAGGCCGCCAAATTGTAAATTGTCAACAACTTTTCGCGTCTGCAGACTCGCCGCCCAAACTCGCCCGTTCCCAAAAATTTGTTGCTGTGAATTGTTGACAATCTACTCTTGAAGCGGTTGCATTGCTTTAGAGGCCGAAGAGACACGGATCACAAACACGGCCTGACCCGAACTGAAGACGCCGCTCCACGCGTTCCCTTTGCTCCCTTGCACAAGGCGCCAATTCACATTCCACATCCCGTGGCGACACCGCAGTCCCCCGGCTCGAATCCTCAAAGGAAGACATCCCATGAAGACCATTAACAAACTGCAGACCGCGGCCGTAGGGCTCGCCGCTGTACTGGCCCTGAGCGCCTGTGGTGGTGCGGCCGGAGTCAGTTCCACAAGCGAAGAGACGAAGTCGCTGACCAACAACACCACCGACATCTCGGAAGGCGTCCAGCCTGATGCGGACGCCGTCGCCTTGCTGCCGCAGTCCTACAAGGACAAGGGTGAGCTTACGGTGGCGATGGACCTGCACTACCCGCCCACCACCTTCCTCGCCGAGGACAACCAGACCCCTATCGGGCTGAACCCGGACGTGGCCCGGCTTGTTGCGAAGAAGCTGGATTTGGACCTGAAGTTCGTGGACACGAAGTTCGACACGATCGTCCCGGGCCTGGACGGCGGCCGTTTTGACTTCACTGCCACCACGATGTCCAAGACAGAGGAACGGCTGAAGGTCCTGGACATGATTGATTACTTCAAGGCCGGCAACTCGGTGGCCGTAGCGGCCGGGAACCCGCTGAACCTCACGATGGAGACCCTGTGCGGGAAGAACATCGCCGTGACCCAGGGGTCCACGGGCCAGCTTAAGCGCCTGCCGGCCCTGAGCGAGCAGACCTGCACGTCCAAGGGACAGCCGGAGATCAACGCCGTGACGCTGCCCAACGTCCAGGAGGCCCTGACCCAGCTGCACTCCAAGCGGATCGACGGCGTCCTGTATGACACCACGTCCCTGGGATGGGCGCAGAAGCAGCAGCCGGACTCCTTCACCCTCCTGGGCAGGGTCAACGTTGGCTCGAGCGACGTGACCGCGATTGGCGTAAAGAAGGGCTCACCGTTGACCCCGGCGCTGCAGAAGGCCATCCAGTCAGTTTTGGAGACCCCGGAGTACAAGGAGTCCCTCGAAACCTGGGGACTGGAGTCCGGCGCCATCACCGACGCCAAGTTGAACTAGCGGGGCGCCCCATGGCCACAGTTATCACAAAAGGAAGTGAAACAACGATGGGCAGCATCGATGCAGCGCTGAAGCCCCGGCTTCGGCTTCGGACCCGGGCCGAGTACGCCGGATGGATCTTCAGCATCCTCGCCGGTATCGGAATCCTCACCTCCGTCCTGACCAACCCCAACTTCAAGTGGCACGTCGTCGGCAAGTACTTCTTCGCCGAGTCGATCCTCCGCGGGCTCATGCTGACGATCTTCCTCACGGTTGCGAGCATGGCCCTGGGCACGCTCCTCGGGTTGGCCCTGGCGGTCATGCGTTCCTCGCATGTGAAGCCGGTTTCCATCGCTGCCGGGCTCTACATCACGCTGTTCCGGGGCACCCCGGTCCTGGTGCAACTGATTTTCTGGTTCAACATTTCCGCCCTGTATCCGGACCTGAGGATCGGCATCCCGTTCACGGACATCGGGATGGCCGTCGACACGAACGCGATCATGGGCCCGATCACCGCGGCCCTCGTGGGCCTGACGCTCAACGAGGCCGCCTACATGGCCGAGATCATCCGCGGCGGGTTCTCCTCTGTCGGGAAAGGACAGATCGAAGCCGCGGACTCCCTCGGCATGAGCGCCGGCACCAGGATGCGCAAGGTCATCATCCCGCAGGCCATGCCCTCCATCATCCCGGCCACCGGCAACCAGGTCATCGGCATGTTCAAGGGAACGTCCCTCGTCAGCGTGCTGGGTGTCGCCGAACTGCTCCAAAGCGCGCAGCTCATCTACGCCCGCACCTACGAAACCATCCCGCTGCTGATCGTCGCCAGCCTCTGGTACCTGGTCATGACCCTGCTACTGAGCTACCCGCAGTCCAAGCTCGAACAGAAATATTCGCGCGCGACCTCCAGGCTTCCCCGCAAAGCCAAACCGGTCGTGCTCACTGATCCGGAAGGTGCGGCCCGATGAGCCACGACGGCACGATCGTTGCCCAGAAAATCCGTAAGTCCTTTGGACCCAAAACAGTCCTCAAGGACATCAACCTCGAGATCGCCAGCGGTGAAATCTGCTGCATTATCGGGCCTTCCGGCTCGGGCAAGTCCACCATCCTGCGCTGCATCAACGGCCTGGAAACCGTCGACTCCGGAGTCCTGAAAGTCAACGGCGAAGACTTCGGCTACTACGAAACCGCTACCGCCTACCACGCCCTGCCGCCCAAGAAACTCGCAGAGCAGCGCACCCGGGTTGGCATGGTCTTCCAGTCCTTCAACCTCTTCCCGAACATGACCGCGCACGAGAACGTCATGTCCGGCCCCGTCCTGGTCAAGCACGCCGACAAGAAGCAGTCAGCCAAACGGGCGCATGAACTCCTCGCCAGCGTCGGCCTGGCCGGCTTCGGGGACTATTACCCCGCCCAGCTCTCCGGCGGCCAGCAACAGCGCGTCGCTATCGCCCGGTCCCTGGCCATGGACCCCGAGATCATGCTCTTCGACGAACCCACCTCCGCCCTGGATCCGGAAAAGGTGGGCGAAGTCCTCGCCGTCATGAAGGACCTCGCCAAGAAGGGCATGACCATGGTGGTGGTCACCCACGAAATGGGTTTCGCCCGCGAAGTGGCGGACTCCCTGGTCTTCATGGACGACGGCTACATCATCGAACGCGGTGACGCCCGCGAAGTCCTCTCCAACCCCCAGGAACCCCGTACCCGATCCTTCCTCGAAAAGGTCCTTTAAGCCATGGACGGAAAACTCGCCGTCATCGGCCTTGGCAGCATCGGATCCATGGCCCTGTGGCAGGCCTCCCGACTGACCGACGCCGTCGTCGGATTTGAAGCACACTCACCCGCCCACGGCCGCAGCGCCGTGGGCGGGACACCCGCCTCTTCCGCATGCTCTACCGCGGCAACCCCAACTACTACCCCATCCTGGAACGGTCACGGCAGCTCTGGGCCGAACTCGAAGCAGAAACCGGCCAGGACATCCTCACCCGCTGCGGCGGGCTGTCCATCGGCACCAAGGACGGGCCCTACCTCACCGCACTGCTTGAAACCACCCGGACCAACGGGGCCGAGCACGTCATCCTCAGCCGCGAGGACATGGCCGCACGCTATCCCCAGCACAACCTCCGCCCGGACGACATCGCCGTCTACGACCCCCACGCCGGCGCCCTGCGGACCGACCGCGCCGTCACGGCCGCCATCGAAGCCGCCCAGGCCAACGGCGCAACGATCCATACCGACACCCCCATCGACAGCATCACCGAAACCACCGACGGCGTTATCATCGCCTCGGGCGAAAGACCTGGACCTACGAGAACGTCATCATCGCCTCCGGGGGCTGGTCCCGACGCCTCATGCCGGACTACCTGAAAACGGCCACGGAAACCCGACGGAACTACCTGACCTGGTTCGTTGCCCGGGACGCGGCCCAGTTCTCACCCGAGAAGTTCCCCATTTCATCCGCATCTCCGGAAACCGCTCCATGTACGGCGCACCCGCGGTGGACGGAGTCACCGTCAAAGCCACGCTGGACGGCCGCAGCTCGCCCACACCCAGGCCGACTCAGTACCCAGGGAACTCACCGCCGCGGAAATCACCGAGACCATGGAAACCGTCACGGAGTTCTTCCCCGGCCTGTTCCCCAACATCGTCCGCTCCGACGCGTTCCCCGACCTCTACACCATGGACGGACACCCCCTGCTGGGCAGGCTGGCCGACCGCAGCAGGATTTACTGCGCCACCGGATTCTCCGGCGCCGGCTTCAAGAACGCCACCGGCTTCGGCGAGATCGCCGCGCACGAAGCCCTTGGAAAACGCACCTTCGATGGCTTGGACTTCGTCCGGCCGGAACGTTTCGCCCAGTAGCGCAGCAGGAAAGAACTTGCGGCCCGACCCACCATCCGTTTATTGTTGACAATCTACAGTTATCAAGAAAGTACCAACCCATGGCAACCCTCAGCCCCATCCTGAAGCAGGCGACGCCTGTCATCGTCGACCACGCGTCCGGCAGCTGGATCCACGCCACCGACGGTAAGAAGTATCTCGACTTCACTACCGGTATCGGCGTCACCAGCACAGGCCACTGCCACCCTGATGTCGTGGCCGCGGCCCGCGAGCAGGTGGGCAAGATTGTGCACGCCCAGTACACCACCGTGATGCACCAGCCGCTGCTGGAACTCACGGAACTGCTGGGTGGCGTCCTGCCCCAGGGGCTGGACAGCGTCTTTTATGCCACGTCCGGATCCGAAGCCGTGGAAGCCTCCGTCAGGCTGGCCCGCATGGCAACCGGCCGGCCGAACATCATATCCTTCCAGGGCGGTTTCCACGGACGGACTGTTGCCGCAGCCTCCCTGACCACGGCCGGATCAAAGTTCCGGTCCGGATTCTCGCCGCTGATGAGCGGCGTGCACGTGGCGCCCTTCCCGCACTGGTACCGCTACGGCTGGGACGAGGCAACGGCGGTGGAGTTCGCCCTGAAGGAACTCGACCACCTGCTCCTCACCGCCAGCCACCCGGCCGATACCGCTGCCTTCATCATCGAGCCCGTCCTTGGCGACGGCGGCTACATCCCCACGCCCGTCGGGTTCCTCCAGGGCCTCCGCGAGCGCGCCGACCGGCACGGCATCGTGCTCATCCTCGACGAGGTCCAGGCCGGCGTCGGGCGCACCGGCAAGTTCTGGGGCCACGACTGGGCAGGCATCCTGCCGGACGTCGTCATCACGGCCAAGGGCCTCGCGAGCGGATTCCCCATCTCGGCAATTGCCGCCTCCGCGGAACTGATGGGCAAGGCATGGCCCGGTTCCCAAGGCGGGACGTACGGCGGGAATGCCGTGGCAGCCGCGGCCGGCGTCGCCACCCTCGGCGTCATCCGGCGCGAGAACCTGGTGGAAAATGCGCTGCTTCGCGGGGACGAACTGCGCGCCGGGCTCGACAAGCTGCAGTCCGAGTTCTCCGGCATCGGCAACGTCCGCGGCCGTGGCCTGATGCAGGGCGTCGAGTTCACCGCCGACGGCAACACCCCGGACCCCGCCACCGCGCTGGCCGTCCAGCAGGCGGCCATCAAGGAAGAACTCCTCCTCCTGACCTGCGGCCCGCACGGCAACGTCATCCGCCTCATCCCGGCCCTCAATGTCACCAGCGACGAAATCCAGGCCGGCCTGGCCAGGTTCACCCAGGCCCTCAAGACAGCCACCTCCTAGTCCGCCTTGATCACTGAAAGATCATCATGAACACATCCTTTGATCCCAACAGCCTTCACACCAACCTGTTCATCGACGGCACCTGGCAGCAGGCCGCGGACGGCGACACCTTCGCGGTGGAAAACCCCGCCACCAACGAAGTCATTGCCCAGGTGGCCGACGGCGGGCCCGATGACGCCGCGCGGGCCATCGAGGCAGCCGGCCGTGCCCAGGCGGCCTGGGGCAGGTCAACCCCGCGCCAGCGTGCGGACATCCTCCGCCGCGCCTTCGAAATGGTCATCGCCAACACCGAACGGCTCGCCGCCATCATGACCGCGGAAATGGGGAAGCCGCTGGCCGAAGCCCGGGGCGAGGTGGCCTACGGGGCCGAAATGCTCCGCTGGTTCTCGGAAGAAGCTGTGCGCATCGGCGGCGACAGCACCGTGTCAGTGGACGGAACCACACGCATCCAGATCACCAAGGAGCCGGTGGGCCCCTCGGTGCTGGTCACCCCGTGGAACTTCCCCCTGGCCATGGGCGCCCGGAAGATAGCACCGGCCATCGCGGCAGGCTGCACCATGGTCTTCAAGCCGGCCGAGCTGACGCCGCTCACATCGCTGGCCCTGGTGGCCATCTTCAAAGAGGCCGGACTTCCCGACGGCGTCCTCAACGTGGTCACCACGTCCTCGGCTTCCAGTGTGGTGCGGACCTGGACGGACAGTGGCATTGCCCGGAAGATCAGCTTCACCGGCTCCACCGAGGTGGGCAAGGTCCTCCTCCGGCAGGCCGCCGACAATGTCATGCGGTCCTCCATGGAACTGGGCGGCAACGCACCCTTCATCGTCCTGGCCGACGCTGATATCGAAAAGGCCGTGGATGGTGCCATGAAGGCGAAGATGCGGAACATGGGCGAAGCCTGCACCGCCGCCAACCGCTTCTACGTCCACCGGTCCGTCGTGGAGGAGTTCGGCGAGAAGTTCGCCAAGAAGATGTCAGAATTGCAGGTGGGCAACGGTGCCGTGGCGGGCACCGACGTCGGACCATTGATCGAACAGAAGGGGCTCGACAAGGTTGAAAGCCTCGTCGCCGATGCAACAGCAAAGGGGGCCCGGCTGCTGACCGGCGGAACCCGGCCGGAGGGTCCCGGATACTTCTTCACACCGACGGTCCTGACGGACGTCCCCCGGGACGCGGCCCTGATGAGCACGGAGATCTTCGGGCCGGTCGCAGCCATCACTCCCTTTGACAGCGAGGACGAGGTCCTCCGACTGGCCAATGACACGGAATGGGGCCTGGTGGGCTACGTCTTTACCGAGAGCCTGGAAAAGGCCACGCGCTTCTCAACCGAACTCGAGGTCGGAATGGTGGGAATCAACACCGGCATCGTCTCCAACCCCACCGCACCCTTCGGTGGCATCAAGCAATCAGGCTTGGGCCGCGAGGGCGGGAAAGTGGGAATCGATGAATTCCTCGAGTACAAGTACACAGCAATAGCGTTCTAATAAACTGCAATCTGCCGATTCATGGAATGAGGGGATGTCAATGGCGGCACCGGAGGCAACATTCGTACTGGAGGGTCGCCCCACGGCGCAACTGATCGCCGACCAGTTGCGGGAGCTCATCGTCCAGGGGCGTTCAGGCCCGGGCAGCAGGTCAACGAATCTGCTTTGGCCAGCCAGCTCAACACCTCCCGGGGCCCGCTGCGCGAAGCACTGCAGCGGCTCTGCCAGGAGGGCATCCTGGTCAGCAAGCGCAACCGCGGGGTTTTCGTGCTGGAACTGACGGCGGCTGACGTAAAGGAAATCTATGCCGTCCGCGAGGCGGTGGAACTTGCTGCCGCCCACACCCTCCTCGACTCAGGCCCGGAGCAGATTGCAACCACCGTCCGGGAACTCAAGGCCATTATCAAGAACATGGCCAAGCAGGTGAAGGCCTCCGACTGGCAGGCCCTCGCCCGGCTCGACATGCAGTTCCACACCACGTTCGTGTCCGGCACCGGCAACACCCGCCTGATCCGGATTTATGAGACGCTCGCGGCCGAATCCCGCATGTGTATCCTCGGGCTGGAAGTGGCGTATCCGCGCATCGACGTCCTGGTGCAGGAACACCAGAAGATCCTCGACCACCTGGAAGCAGGTGACCGGCAGGGACTCCAGCGTGCCATTCAACGCCACATGGAGAAGGCGGTGGAGGACCTCACCTCCGATCCTGAAGCAGCCGGGATCAGCGCCTAGCAGCACCGCTCACAGTAAGGGCCCAGTTCCAGCGGAACTGGGCCCTGACTCAACCACACCCATTTCCACGACCGCCTGCTGGCACTGGCGCCAGCTGCCGGTCAGCAAGGAGCACGTGCACATGAAAGACAACCGGGCCATTCCTGCCTTCGAAACCCGGGCTGCCCGCAGCGTCCGCGAAGCAACGTGGTCATCCCTGGAGCCTGGGGACTTGGTAACCCTGGGCCGGCAGGGCTATGAGCACTACAGCGGGAGGGTGGACGAACGGACCGCCGACGGCCGGACCATCTGGGTCATAGACCGTATTGGGGACCGGCGGCTCTTCCACATCGAGGACGAGTACGACCTCTCCATGGGCATGACGTCCGACGCCGGCACGCGGCTCTGGCCTGCAAGGGGCGGCGGGAGTAGCCTCGGGCTTACCACGTAGAGGACGGCCAGCCAGCGCCCCCAACCCGGAGCGGTTGCCCGTCAGGCAGTTCCCCGAGGAGGCCGGGCAATGGCTGGATGGAACGCGGACACGGCGGCAGGCCCGCTTGGGGCCGGCACGGTCACACTGGTGGAAGGCACGTCCTTCTGCATTTCACTGCCGAACGGGGACATCCACCCGGAACACCCGCATGGATTCTTTTTCCAGGACACCCGCATCCTGTCCAGGTGGAACCTGGCCGTCAACGGGCAGCCCCTGGAACCGCTGGCAGCCCAGACGAAAGAGCCATACAGGGCGATTTTCGCCGGCAGGGTTACCCGGTCGGACGGTTACGCGGACAGCCCACTCATCGTGGAACGGAGGCGGGAACTGGGGATCGGCATCGTGGAACACGTCACCGTGCACAACCACTCCACAAAGCCCGCGGAATGCACGGTCACGATTACCATCAGCTCGGATTTCGCGGATGTCTTTGAAGTCAAGGAAGCCCGAACCCCCCCGGGTATGGGACGAGACCCGCGAGTTCGACGGAAAGACCCTGAGCATCAGCGGCCGCTGGCAGGAAGTCCGGAAGTCCGTCGTCGTAACGTCCGCTACCCCCTGGTCAGCGGCCGGCGAGGAACTGACATGCGTGGCCACTATCCCGCCGCGCGGCGAATGGAACACCGTCCTAACCGTGGTGCCCGGCTCCGAAGCCCCCGCGGCACCGGTTGTCCGGCCGGCTGAAGGCGAACTGTCGCGCAGCGACCGCCGCCGGCAGGAATGGGTGGCAAAAATACCCAAGCTGCACATGGGCAACAGGTCCATCGAACGGACCCTCCGCCGCAGTTATGACGATCTTGGCGCCCTCCGCATTGAGGATCCCGCCCACCCCGACAGGATTGTGGTGGCGGCCGGCGCGCCGTGGTTCATGACGCTGTTCGGGCGGGACTCCCTGTGGGCCTCGGAGATGGCCATGCCCGTGGACCCTTCCCTTGCCCTGGGCACGCTGCAGACACTGGCCGACCGGCAAGGCAGGGTGGTGGATCCCGTCAGCGAGGAGGAACCAGGGAAGATCCTGCACGAGGTGCGGCTCGACGTCTCCAGTTCTCTGGCCCTGGGAGGCAAATCCGTTTACTACGGCAGCGTGGACGCCACTCCCCCTGTTCGTGGTGATCCTGGGCTCGGTCAGCCGCTGGGGGTTCGCCAGGGACACCATTGCCGCACTGCTCCCGCACGCCGACCGCGCCCTGGAATGGATCCGGGACTACGGCGACAGGGACGGCGACGGCTTTGTGGAGTACCAGCGCCTCAATGACCAAGGTCTCGTCAACCAGGGCTGGAAGGATTCCTGGACGGCGTCAACTTTGCCGACGGCACCCTCGCGGAGCCGCCCATCGCGCTCTGCGAGGTCCAGGCCTACGTCTATGACGCCTACATGGCCCGCGCCTGGATCGCCCACGACACCGGGGACACAGGGCTGGCGGCCGAACTCGCGGACCGTGCGGCCGAGCTGAAGGCGCGGTTCAACGAGAAGTTCTGGATGCCGGACAAGGGGTACTACGCCATCGCGCTGGACGGGAGGAAACAGCAGGTGGACGCGTGCGCTTCCAACATGGGGCATTGCCTCTGGGTGGGCATCGTGGATGAGGACAAGGCTCCCTTGGTTGCCGAACGGCTGATGTCCCCTGAAATGTTCAGCGGCTGGGGCGTCCGTACCCTCGCCACGGACATGGGCGCCTACAACCCTGCCAGCTACCACAACGGCTCTGTGTGGCCGCACGACAATGCCGTGATCGCGGCAGGCCTGATGCGCTACGGATTCGTTGCAGAGGCACAGCGCATCTCCACCGCCCTCTTCGAAGCAGCCGAACACTCCGGAGGGCGCCTGCCCGAGTTGTTCTGCGGGTTCAACCGGGAACAGTACAGCGAGCCCGTGCCCTATCCAACCGCCTGCTCGCCCAGGCCTGGGCCGCAACGTCGCCCATCCAGCTGGTCACGAGCCTGATGAGGTACGACGCCCACGTGTCCCGCGGAGGGTTCTGGATGGACCCCGAACTGCCGGAATCCTACGGCGATTTGCACATCAGCAACGCACCCATGGCAGGAGGGCGCGTCACCATCGACATCGCCAATTGCGTGCCCACGGTGCATGGACTCCCGGAGGGGATGGCGTTCCATCGTGGCCACCGGCCATGGCTGACCGAACTCCTGGCCGAGGCCGGGCTGCGCAAGGAAAAGTGACGAAGCTGTGCCTAGTGGCTCGGAGCAAGGACAGCAACAGAGGGCAGGCTGCGGCTGCCGGCAGTCTTCCCCAGCATCCACAGCACAGGCTCGCCGCATGAGGCAGGCATCACTTCCCCCTTCGTGATGAAGCGTGCCGCTGACGGATCTCCCGCGGCGGCCCACCAACCGGTCTTAGGGCAGTGGTGGCCCGTGCGGGACGTTTCATCCAGCTCGAAAGCAGGAGTATCAAAGCGGCGTTTCTTCATTCCATGCTCCTTGGGGAAGTCCACGCCTAGGGGGCGGGACAAGCTTCCTGACAGGGAAAAGACTACCAATTGTCAACAATCTACGATAGAGCTCAATCGGAATTAATGCCGAATCCAAGCAAGAATCGTTGACAATCCACAATCAAAGCGAGTATCGTCGACAATCGACAGAGGTCGTCGACAATCGACGTTGCCGTAACCAGTCACAGGAGGACCCCGTGGTATTCACAACCAAACCAAAGTTCGTGACCTTCGACATGAACGGAACGCTGATCAAATTCGCTATCAACGACGCGCTGCGTGACGTCTTGGGAGACCGTCTGCCAGCCGAAGTCGCCGAGGATTACCTGCAGGCCTGCAAGGCCTACCGGATTGACGAGTGCATGGGCGACTACAAGCCGTTCCGCCAGATCGTTGCGAACTCCATGGAACGCGCCTCGCGCAGGGTGGGCATCGAGTACCGTGAAGCCGATGCCCGGGCTGTCTACGAGACTGTCCCCACGTGGGGCCCTTACCCGGGTGTCACCGAGGCACTCAACCGCCTGGCTGCAGAAGTCCCGTTGGTCATCATCACGAACAGCGACACCGCGGATGCGGCTCGGCTCGCCGCGAACCTGAAGGCCCCCTTCGACACCATCATCAGCGCCGAACAGATGGGTATGTACAAGCCGCGGCTCGGTGCATTTGAGTACATGTTCGACAAGCTTGGCGTGACGCCGGACGAGATCGTGCACGTCTCCGCGAGCCCGATGTACGACCACCGGCCTGCAGCCATCATGGGCATCAAGAACAAGGTGTACATGGACCGCGGCTTCGAGCACGACGAGCACTGGCTCGGCTACGAGCGGATCACCGACATCGCCGACCTCCCCGTCCTCTTTGGCCTGCCGCGCCCGGCCGCCTCGTAAAGGGACCGTGGGTACGGATGAGCCTGCCACTACCTCAAACCGTCGAGGGCACCTCGGCTATGGACCGGCTCGAAGCCCTCGGCCTGGAGCTTCCGGTCCTCGCTGGTAACGCCTACTACATGGATCACCGGGCGGTGGACTCCAGCATCCATATCTCCGGCCAACTGCCCTACAGGGACGGGGTCCTGCTGGGGCAGGGCGTTGTCGGCCGGGAGGTCGGGCTGGAGACGGCGCAGGAGCTTGCGCGTCATTGCGCGCTGAACTGCCTCGCCGCTGCCGTGCAGGCGATGGGAGATCTGGACCGGGTCCGGATCGTGCAAATGCTGGTCTTCGTGGCCAGCACACCGGACTTCGGTCTGCAATCAAAGGTGGCCAACGCCGCCAGTGAATTGCTGATCGAGGTGCTGGGGAAAACGGACGGCACGCCCGGACCGCGATTGGCGTGGCCGGGTTGCCGCTGAACACCCCCGTGGAAATCCAGATGGTCTGTACCGCCTTGTAAGGAGCACACGTGAACCGCATTCAACGAGCAGTCGACGCCCTGGCCGGCCGCATTGATACCCCGGCCCCGATCGTGCTGGCCGACGTGATGCAGGACAACATCGACCGCATGCAGCGGTTCGCAACCCAGCAGAACCTTGCAGTCAGACCGCACGTCAAGACCCACAAATGCGTGGAAATCGGCCGGCGCCAGGTGAAAGCAGGGGCAGTGGGAATCACCGCAGGCAACGTAGGTGAGGCCGAGGTCTTCGCCGCTGCCGGCTTCGACGACATCTTCATCGCCTACCCGCTCTGGCCTTCGGGAACGAAGGGGAAGCGGATCCGCAGCCTGGCCGCAGGCACCAGGCTGCGGATCGGCGTCGACAATGTCGCCGCGATCAACGCCCTCGCCGACGCGATGGGCACAGAACCTGAGCAGTTGCAGGTGGTGATAGAGGTCGACTGCGGCGCTCGCCGGTCCGGGGCTCCTCCGGAGGCCGCGGGCGACCTCGCCCTCGCTGCCCGCAAGCGCGGACTGGTTCCGGCAGGCGTCTTCACCTATCCGGGCCACGGCAGCGCCGGTCCGGAAGCCCGCAAGCGTGCCGCGGAAGACCAGGAAGCCGCGCTCACCACCGCGGTGCGCAGCCTGGGCTCGCACGGGATCAGGCCGGAAGTGGTCAGCGCCGGCTCCACGCCCACGGTGGAATTCGCCACCAGCAGCGTGATCACCGAAATCCGGCCCGGAGAGTACGTGTTCAACGACCTGAACAACGCGCGCCTGGGCGCCTGCACGGAGGACCAGATCGCGTTGTTCGTCGCCGGGACGGTGGTCAGCGACTGGGTTCCCGGCCAGGTCATCCTCGATATTGGCACCAAAGCCTTGGGCCGGGAAGGCAGCCCCGAGATCGGCTACGGCCGGATTGCCGGCACCGCTGCCGCCCTGTCCAAACTCAATGAATACCACGGGTTCCTCCCCCTTCCGGGGGGCGGGTTCCGCCCTGCGGTTGGCGCCGTGCTGCCCGTCATCCCCAACCATGTATGCCCGGTGGTGGTCAATTTTGAGGAGTACGTCGTCACCGACAGTTCGGGTGCGTCCCTGGAACGCTGGGCAGTAGACGCCCGCGGGCACCTCAACTGACCCCATCTACAGCAGCTCCCCACCACCACCAGCATTTTTATCCACGATGGAGTGTCCGACATGAGACTTGATAAGACCACCGCCCTGGTCACCGGTGCCAGCAGCGGAATCGGAGAGGCCATTGCCTCCCACTTCCGGCGGGAAGGCGCACGGCTGCTGCTCACCGGCCGCAGGGAGCACCTCGACAGCGCCCAGCCCGATGACCTGTATGTTGCCGGGGACCTCAACGACGAGGCGTTTGTGGAAAGCCTCGCCAGTCAGGCCGCCGAGTCCTTCGGCACGGTCGACGTCGTCGTCCTCAACCACGGCCTGCAGGTCAGCGGTCCTCTCACCGGGATGGCGTACGAGGATGCCAGGAACGTGCTCCACAGCAACCTCCTCAGCACCTTCCTGGTGATGAAACACTTCGCCCAGCTCATGCCTGCATCCGGGGGTTCATTCGTCCTGGTCAGTTCCCGGCTGGGCATGGTCGGCAAACCCGATGAAGTTCTGTACTCCGCCGCCAAGGGAGGCGTCATCATGCTTGCCAAGGGCGCCGCGATCGAATGGGCCGAACGCAATATCCGGGTCAACGTCGTCGCACCGGGCCTCACCGTGACACCCGTGATCGAGGCATCGTTCCAGCGGCGACCCGACCCGGAGGCCTACCGCCGGGAGCGGGAGGGCCAGATCCCCCTCAAACGCCTCGCGACTCCCGAAGAAATCGCCGACGCCGTTCTTTTCCTTGCGTCCAAGGAATCTTCCTACATCACGGGAGCAACGCTCCCTGTCGACGGCGGATACACCGCCTTTTAGAGAGGGACAACCAATGCAAACCCTGGCGGCAACACCAAAAAATGGCGACCTTGGCTTTTGGTTGGCCGGGCTCGCCGATGAGAAGCCAGCGTACCCGCGTTTTTCGGGACAGCTTTCAGTAGACCTGGCTATCATCGGCGGCGGATACACGGGCCTGTGGGCTGCGTATTTCGCCAAGAAGCTCGAGCCGTCCCTCTCCGTCGCGGTTTTCGAGGCAGAACAAGTGGGCTACGGCGCGTCCGGGCGGAACGGCGGCTGGCTGTCGGCAATGATCCCCGGAAACCGCGCCACTTTTGCCCGTGCTTCCGGCGGCGGGATGGACGCCAGCCGGGCGTTGCAGCAGGAGTTCATCACCGGCGTCGATGCCGTCCTGGAAATACTCAAGGCTGAAGGCATCAACGCCGACCAGCACAAGGGCGGCGCGCTCGTGGCGGCCCACACCAAAGCGGGGCTCGGCCGGCTGCGCAGCAGACGCGACACGGACCTGAAATACGGGCTGACCGAAGACGAGGTCCAGTTCCTCAACCGGAACGAGTTCCAGGACAACATCAACATTTCCACCGTCCACGGCGGCCTCTTCTACAAGCAATGCGCACGAATCCAGCCGGCAAAGCTTGTTTATGGTCTCGCTGACAGGCTCACGGCGATGGGTGTGGACATCTACGAACACAGCCGCGTGGAGAGGGTGGACGCCGGAGTGCTCGTCCTGGCCAACGGCCGGGTGACTTCCGGCAAGGCGTTCATCTGCACCGAAGGCTACTCGGGCCCGCTGCTTGGCCACCGGACCCTGATCCCCATCAACTCCTCAATGATCGTGACCAAGCCCCTGTCCGCGGAGGCGTGGCGGCAGATCGGCTGGAACGGACTGCAGTGCCTGAACGACTCGGCCCACACCTTCATCTACTCCCAACGCACCGCCGACGGCCGGATCGCCATCGGCGGACGCGGCCGTCCCTACCGCTATGCGTCCGGCACCGGTGGCCGCGGGGCAACAGCCCAGTCCACGATCAACCTGATTTCCGAAAAGCTCGCCACGTTCTTCCCCGGAATCCACTTCGAAGTCGACCATGCCTGGTCAGGGGTCCTGGGGGTCACCCGTGACTGGAACGGCGGCGTGCACTGGGACCCGGCCACTGGAATAGGATCTTCCACCGGCTACGCGGGTCACGGCGTCACAGCCGCCTACGTGGGTGGCAGGACCCTCGCCGAGCTGGCATTCGAACAGGACACCCAACGGACCACGCTCCCGTGGGTAGGCTACCGCTCCCGGAAATGGGAACCGGAGCCACTCCGCTGGCTGGGTGTCCACGGCATGTACCGGCTGTTCGGACTCGCCGACCAGTGGGAAGAACGTATGGACTCGAGCAACACTTCCCTCCTGGCCAGGTTCGGCAGCCGGCTGGCCGGACTTCACGAATAGTGCACAACGTCCAATTTTCCCGCCGTCATGCCGTATCCGGCAAAGAAAGGAAGGCACTGAACATGGATGGAAAGCTTGCGGTCATTGGCCTCGGCAGCATCGGCAGCATGGCCCTCTGGCAGGCTTCACGCATCTCCGGTTCCGTCGTCGGTTTCGAAACCGCCTCCCCTGGCCACGGACGCAGTGCCGTGGGCGGTGACACCCGCCTGTTCCGCATGATTTTCCGCGGCGACCCGGGCCTCTACCCCATCATGAAGCGCTCACGCGCATTGTGGGCAGAGCTCGAGGCCGAAACCGGCCAGGACATCCTCACCCGCTGCGGAGGCCTGTCGATCGGCGCCGCCGATGGCCCTTACATCACCTCGGTCCTGGAAACCACCCGGGTTACGGGGGCAGAACACAGCGTCCTTACCCGCCAGAACATGGCCGAACGCTACCCCCAGCACAACCTCCACCATGATGACGTCGCCATCTTTGATCCCAACGCAGGCGTGTTGCGCACCGACCGTGCGGTGACGGCGGCTGTCTCCGCCGCACAGGACAACGGCGCAACGGTCCACACCAATACGCCCATTGAAGGTATCGAGGAAACGCCGGAGGGTGTACTCATCACCTCGGCCGGCAGATCCTGGACGTTCGAGAATGTGATCATCACTTCGGGCGGCTGGTCCCGGCACTTCATGCCTGATTACCTCAAGGCCCAGACACAGACCAAACGGCTTATCCTGACCTGGTTCGTTGCTAAGGACAGTGCCCGCTTTTCGCCCGCCCGGTTCCCTGTCTTCAGCCGCGTCCACCAGGACCGCGCCATGTACGGGGCGCCGGCCGTGGACGGCGTTACGGTGAAAGCGACCCTGGACGGCGGCGGCAGGCCCACCCCTGACCCGGACGCCGTGCCCAGGGATCTGACGGCCGCGGAAATCCAAGAGACCACGGAAACTGTGACCGGATTCCTTCCCGGCCTTAACCCCAGCATCATCCGGGCTGACGCCTTTCCCGAACTCTTCACCGCTGACGGACACCCACTCCTCGGCCCACTCAACGAGGGCAGCAGGATCTATATCGCCACCGGTTTCTCCGGCGGCGGCTTCAAGAATGCCACCGGCTTCGGCCACATTGCAGCCCATGAAGCACTCGGCAAACAGCACTTCAGCGGGCTGGACTTCCTGCGCCCGGAACGCTTCAAAACCACCTGACCACCCATACTGCAACTGAAAGCGTGAGATGACCGCCTCCTTTGACCCCACTGCCCTCCACACCGAGCTCTTCATCAATGGCGCCTGGCGGGCGGCCAGCCGTGGAGCCACCTTCCCGGTCGAGAATCCGGCCACCAATGAAGTCATCGCCCACGTGGCTGACGGCGGCCCGGATGATGCTGCTCAGGCCATCGAGGCCGCCGGCCGAGCCCAAGCAGAGTGGGCGGAATCAACTCCCCGCATCCGGGCCGACATCCTCTACCGCGCCTACGAGCTGGTTGTGGCCAACACGGACCGGCTCGCCGCAATTATGACCGCTGAAATGGGCAAGCCCCTCGCAGAGGCTCGAGGCGAGGTGGCATATGGCGCTGGGATGCTTCGCTGGTTCTCCGAGGAAGCCGTCCGGGTCGGCGGCGATGACGCCGTATCAGACTATGGCAGCACCCGCGTCATCGTGACCAGGGAACCGATCGGCCCGTGCGTACTCGTCACACCGTGGAACTTCCCGCTGGCCATGGGCACCCGCAAGATCGCGCCGGCTGTCGCGGCAGGCTGCACCATGGTTTTCAAACCGGCCGCGCTCACGCCGCTGACGTCCCTCGCCCTGGTGGACATCTTCCGGGAGGCGGGGCTTCCCGACGGCGTCCTGAACGTTGTCACCACCTCACGCGCTTCCAGTGTGGTCGATACCTGGATGTCCAGTGGCATCGCCCGGAAGGTCAGCTTCACCGGGTCGACCGAAGTTGGCAAGGCCCTGCTGCGCCAGGCTGCCGACAACGTGATGCGGTCGTCGATGGAACTGGGCGGCTACGCCCCCTTCATCGTGCTGGCCGACGCGGACATCGAAAAGGCCGTCGACGGCGCCATGACGGCCAAGATGCGAAACATGGGAGAGGCGTGCACTGCGGCAAACCGCTTCTTCGTTCACCGATCTGTGGCAGGGGAATTCAGTGAGAAGTTCGCGAAGAGGATGTCTGAACTCCAAGTGGGCAACGGCTCGCACCCCGGCACTGAGGTTGGCCCCTGGTTGAACAAAAAAGCCTCGACAAAGTACACGCTCTGGTTAGCGATGCCGTAACCAAGGGCGCCAGCATCCTGACCGGCGGCACGCTCCCAGACGGGCCCGGCTACTTCTATCCGCCTACTGTCCTGGTCGATGTGCCCATCGGCGCGAAGCTGATGCATGAGGAAATCTTCGGACCTGTCGCAGCGGTGACTGTCTTTGACAGCGAAGACGAAGTTCTCCGCCTGGCCAACGACACCGAGTGGGGCCTCGCCGGATACGTCTACACCCAGGCTTTGAAGACCGCACAGCGGTTCTCCGAGGAGCTGGAAGTGGGCATGGTCGGCATCAATACCGGACTCGTTTCCAACCCTGCAGCCCCCTTTGGCGGAATCAAGCAGTCCGGTCTGGGACGCGAAGGCGGCAAGGTGGGTATCGAAGAATTCCTGGAGATCAAGTACACGGCTATCGCGGTGTAGGAAACACCATATCGGCCAGCTCTCCGGTCCACCGGAAGCTGGCCGATATAATCGACAATCGACAAGAAAGGCGGCGCCATGGACGTCAAATTCGCGTGGCAGGAGCAGCGAACCACCACGCCGGAGGGTGTCTACCGCGTCCTGCGCACCGCCATCCTTGACGGAACAGTCCCCCCGGGCGGACAGCTGCGCGAGACCCGCATCGCCGCGGACCTGGGGATCAGCCGGTCGCCGCTCCGGGAAGCGCTGACCCGGCTGGAGGAGGAAGGACTGGTCGTCAAGATTCCTTTCCGTGGCTCCTTTGTGGTGGAAGTGAGTGACCGCGAGGTCGCCGAAATCGCCTCGATCCGTGTCCTAGTGGAGCCCTACGCCGCCGAACTCTCGGTCGAAACGTTGCGTGGCAGCGAGCGGCACCGGCTGACGCAAACTATTGAGGAACTACACCGGGCCACGGAAACGAACGATATCCCTGCGAGCATTGACGCGCACCTTCGCTTCCACCGGCTGTTTTACGACTTCTCCGGAAACGGGGCACTGCAGAGTATGTGGAACGGGTGGGAAACCAAGCTGCGCCTCTACCTGGCCGTTGACCACCGCACCTACAGCGACCTGCATGACATCGCCGTGGAGCATGAAAAATTGGCTGACATGGCCTTGAACGGCGATATGGACGGTTTCCGCCAGGAGCTGGTCAGCCAGTTCCACAACGCTCTGCGGGCCGGAATGTAAGTGGGGTCGATCCAGCCGGCGGCCGTCAGGTCACAGCCGTGGCGTTGGCCGGCGATCCCGTACCCCCGGTGATGTTCAGCGGCTTGATGCTGATGAAGGCATCCCAGATGCCGCTGGACCTCATGTGCCGTGCCAGCGGGCCGAGTTTCCAGAGTTCGCCGAGAGGCATGCCCAGTTTGGCCAGGAGATCCTGGTGCATCATGCCGTGGTCGTTCGGGGCGGTGTTCCGGAACGGGCTGCGCGCGAGGGCGGGAAGGCATTCGAAGGCGAAGTTGTCAGCGGCGACGACGGCGAACCGGCTGTTCCACGCCCACGCGAGGAATTCCCGGGACTGGGCGACTCCCGTTGCCTTCCGGCTGTCCCGGATCCGCAGTTTCTCCCCTGGAGCCAGGTCCAGGAACCATTCGCACCAGCCGGTGTGCAGCATCAGGATGTCCCCCGGCCCGGGGGTGAGGGACTGGGCTGCCAGGGCTTCCTGAATCAGCTCCAGGCCGAGGGGTTCGCCATTCGCGTGGTTGATGGGCTCGCCGACGCTCTCCCGGTAGCCGGCCAGGTCCACCAGGATCCCCCGGCCGGCGATCGGATGTTCCGCCCACTCCTGGACCCCCAGCTCGGGACTGCCCTCGGTGATCACATGATCGGGCGTGCCGTTGTAGAAGCCGACGTCGTCCGCCCTGCGGTGCCGGAGCCCGTCGATCTGGCTTGACCCCTGGAGGTAGTACCTGTCCAGGTAGTCGTCCCGGTGGGCAGGGTGTGAGGAGTAGATAGTGTGCCTGGGAGCACCGCGCTTCAGGGACATGCCGGGATCGAAGGCATCTGCCGGGTAGTCCAGGCCGAACACGGTTCCGGTCCGGATGGAGTCCCTGGCGCGCAGGACCGTATCCGGCCCGATGAAGGACGGGGTTCCGCGGCCGGGTTGGGGAAACAGCCCCCACGAGGTCCCCGCAAGCTCTCCGGCCCGTTCCAGGAGTTCGGCGTAACTGGGGTAGGCCGGGCCTTCCGACATGTCCGTCATCGCGATGCTGCCGCTTCCCCGGCCGTCACTGCCTGTTCCTTGCCGTGTTTGTAGCTGAGCAGGAACCCGGTAACCGCGCAGACCGATGCCGCGATGCACATCGGGTCCTTGATGGCTGTATTGAAGAACTCGAGCCACTCCCCCTGTCCCGACGCAAGCGCCACGGCCTGGCCGGCGACGAAGAACACTCCACCCAGGAGCAGGAGCGCCAGCGTGAGGACAAAGACGGCCTGGACGGCACGCCGGATCTTGTGCATGGTGTGTCCCCTTAGATCGGCAGGACGCCGAGGATGATCAGGACGCCGATGCCGAGCAGCGGCAGCGCGTAGTGGGTGAGGAGCCGGGCAAAGGTTTTGATCGGATTGACGTCGGCGATGCCGCAGGCCACGTACAGCGGTGCGCCGCCCGGCGGGACCGACGCCTCGCACGAGGAGAAGACCAGCACGGCGACGGCGGCAGTGGTGGCCGGCACCCCGGCAGCCACCAGTGCCGCGACGCCAACGGTTCCGACGGCGGCCATGGTGGCGGTGGCGGACAGCGGCGCGGCGACGGCAATGACGATCAAGCCGATCAATATGGCCAACAGCCACAGCGGCAGGTTCATGCCGTTCAGAAGGGCTGTCATCTGCTGGGCAGGCCGGTGCCGGCCAAAGCGTTGGCCCCGGCGAAAGCGAACACCACCGTGACGCCCACGATGCCAAAGCGCGGGGCGGAATCCTGCAACAGGTCCCGCCAGGCCCGCCGGTTCCTGGGAAGGTTCTTCCGGCCCAGGAGCGCACCGGTGATGATCAGGACTACCGGGATCCAGACGATGACGCCGACCGCCTTGGTGATGTCCGTGCCGGTCCAGCCGGTGAGCGCCTGCGCGACGGCACCGGAGGTAATGACCAGCGGGATGGCGACGACGACGAACAGCAGCAGCGTCGCCCAGCCCCTGCCGAACGCGGCCCGGACGGGCAGCCGGTGCGCGGCGTCCAGCGGGGCCATGCCGCTCTTGCGGACCAGGAGCCAGGTGACGATCAGCCGGTGCAGGAAGCACCACAGTCCGCCGAACAGCAGCGGCAGGACGAGGGCGTTGATATCCAGCAGCGGCCCCACGGTAGCGGATCCGGCCAGGACGAACATTGAGGCGCTGAACGGGAACGTGATGCCCATGCCCGCGTTGCCCGCCACCAGGGTGGCGGCGGAGGGCTTGTCCAGCCGGGACTTTTCCATCCAGGGGATGGTCACGGATCCTACGGTCGCGGCGATGGCGGCCTGGTTGTGGACCACTCCACCCAGGCCCGCCGACGCCACTGTTGAGACCCATGCCGGTCCGCCTTTGACCCCGCCGATGAGGGAGTTCAACAGGTCGATCAGCCGGTCCAGCACCCCTGCCTTGTCCAGCAGGTATCCCATGAAAACGAACGCCATGGTGGCGTAGACGATTTCGTCCGTGATGGCCGCGTACAGCGCCTCCCACCCCACCTGGGCGGCGGCGGAACCAGTGAACGGGAGCACCACCAGGAACCCGAGGATCATGGCTTCCCCAACGCTGCGCTTGATCACGGTGGTCCAGAGCAGAATGACGGCCAGATAGGCCCCCAGTGCCCAGATTCCGATCACGATCCTGCCCCTGACGTTGTGCTGCTGAATGTCACGCGGTTTACTTTCCTGCTATTGATTCTGTCGTGCCCCGGGGTCAGCGCAAGACCGGCACCGTAGCCTGCGCAATACGAGTCAGTGCGGCGGCGGAGGCGTTGGTCATCTCAGCGGGCACACCGAGGTCCGAGAGGTAGCTGGCCGTGTCCTGCATCTCCTTGGAGCGGCGGACCGCGTGCTTGACGGTCCCGGTGAGGAACCTGTCGATCACTGCCTGGCCGTCCCGGCGAGCTGCTTGGCGATCTGCCCACGGATCCACTCCTCGAGCCCTGCCGCCTTCCCGGCGGTGACGGCTTCGACCACCACTGAAGCCAGGCCCTTCATCAGGACACTGCGCAGCAGCTTGTGGGCCATGGCCGCGCCCGGTTCCCCTTCAGTGATTTCGACGTCGACGCCAAGCGGACGCAGCAGGTCGGCCACGGCCTGGGCCCCGGGTCCGCTGACCATCAGGGGGTCTTCTCCCCCAGCGCGGAAACCGGTCCAAGGATGGCGACGTCCGCGAAGTCCGCCTTGCCGGGCAGCTGGCCCAGCTCCTGCATGACGCCCGGTGAGGAGGAAGTGAAGTCCGCATAGCAGCTGCCGGCCGCCATGACCGGCAGGCATTCCAGGGCTACGGCCCGGGCTGCCGCCGCCCCTGTCATCACCAGGACGATGTCCGCGTCCCGGCATGCTTCGGCGGCGGTGGCGGCGCGGGTGACGCCCGCCGGGGTGGTGGGGGCAACGGGGTCATAGCCGGTGACTGTGTGGCCGGCAGCGGTGAGGGCTGCAGCATAGGTTGCGCCGGCCTCGCCGAGGCCGATGACGGTGCACGCTGTCATGGGTTCTTCTCTTTCTGGTTAGGAGCGGGCTGCAACGATTGCTTGCCGGCGGTTGGTTTCGTCTGCGAACACGGCTTCCGCGGCGTCCGCGACGGCGGCTGCCTGTTCCCGGGGAATGACCACCACGCCGTCGGAGTCGCCGATGATGACGTCGCCCGGCAGGACGGGGACGCCGCCGAAGGCGATGGCCGTTCCCAGCCGGAAGGGGCCGTTCTTGTAGGGACCCGCGGGTGAAGTAGCCCGTGCGAAGACGGGCATGCCGATCTCACCCAGCGCCTCGGCGTCGCGCGCTGCTCCGTCCAGGGCGAATCCGGCGATGCCGAGGTTGATGGCCCGTTCCCCAATCAGTTCACCTAAGAGGGCGCGGGACTCATCGGCCCCGCCGGCCACGACGATGACATCCCCCGGCTGTGCCAGTCCCAGGGCCTGGTGGATTCCCTGGTTGTCGCCGGGCCGGGTCCAGACGGTGAAGGCCGGCCCGGCGATTTTCGCTCCCGGCCAGATGGCCTGGATTGCCGAGTGGGCGACGCCAAGGCGGTCCACGGCATCGCCGATGTTGGCAGCCGGCAGTTTGGCGAGCCGTTCAATGACGTCCCTGTCGGGGCGGGGGAAGTCGGCGTCGATGGTGTCAGTGGCGGGCGTTGTCATGGTGCGTTCTTTCGTGGGAGGCGCGGAAAGGGGTTAGTCGGTCTTCTGGACCAGCGGGAGGACCTTCTTGAAGTCCTCTTCCTGGGCGGCCCAGAACTGCTGGTAGTCGTCGCCGTTGAGGTAGCTGGTCTGCAGGCCGAGGTCGTTCATCTTCTGCACCACGGCCGGATCCTCGATGGCCTTCTGGAGTGCAGCTTCCAGCTTTTCGGCCACCTCGTCCGGCAGGCCGGCCGGGGCGGAGTAGCCGCGGACGGTGCCTGCCACCAGGTCGTAGCCGGATTCCTTGAAGGTCGGCACGTCCTGCAGTGAAGGCGCACGCTCCTCGGACATGACGCCCAGGACCCGGGCCTTGCCCTGCTTGGTCAGGTCGGTGACGTCGCTGACGTTGGCCACCAGGATGTCCACGTGCTTGCCCAGGAATGCAGTGGTGGCCTGGGAAGCACCCTCGGAGAAGTGGACCGGGGCGAATTCGGAGCCTGTGGTTTCCTGGATCTGGGCCATGGCAAAGTGTTCGCCGGTCTGCAGCCCCGTGGTGCTGGCAGTCATGGACTTCGGACTGGCCTTGGCTGCGTCCAGGAGGTCCTTGAGGGTCTGGTACGGGCTGTCCGGCTGGACGGCGATCACGGTGGGGTCGATAACCTGCCGGCCGAGGGGCTGGAAGCTGTCCCGGGTGTACTTGGCGCCACGGCTGGGATCCAGCGGCGAGACAACCACGGACGGGGAACCGGTGGCCCCGATCGTGTAGCCGTCGGGCTTGGCGCTGGTGAGCTGCGTGTAGCCGATCTGTCCGCCGGCTCCGGGCTTGTTGATGACCTCCACGTTGGTGCCCAGTTCCTTCTCGAGGACGGGCTGGATCAGCCGGGCAGCCGTATCCACGGCGCCGCCGGAGCCGAAGGCCACCACAATTTCAATGGACTTGCCCTTCCGCGGGAAGTCACTGGCGGTGTTCGTGGCTCCGGCGTTCGCGCCGCAGCCGGTGAGGGCGAGGAGGCCTGCTGCTGCGACGGCGGCAAGGCGGATGCGGGTCTTCATGGGGCTTCTCCTTTGAAGGTGGTCTGTTGTGCAGAGGTTGGGGATGGAACGGGTGTCTTTAGGTTTCGGGGTCTTCGTTGAGCGCCTTGGGCTTACGGAGCTTGAGGAGCGGGCTGAAGATGATGAGGAGTCCCAGGCCGATGAGGACCGCAGAGATGGGGCGGTTGACGAAAATTCCGAAGTCGCCCTGGGAGATTTCAAGGGATTCACGCAGGGAACGTTCCATCAGCGGGCCCAGCACCAGGGTGAGCACCATCGGGGCCAGCGGGATGTCCAGGTGCCGCAGCGCGAGCCCGAGGAGGCCGAAACCGATCATGACAAAGACGTCGAAGACGGTGAAGTTGATGGTGTAGGCGCCGATGACCATGAACAGCAGGATGAGCGCCGTCAGGATCGTCGTGGGGACCCGGAGGATGGAGGTCCACAGGCCCACCAGCGGGACGTTCAGCAGGAGCAGGATCAGGTTGCCGATGAACAGGCTGGCGATGATGGCCCACGCGATCTCGGAGTTCTCCGTGAAGAGTGTGGGCCCGGGGGTGAGGCCCTGCTGCAGGAAGGCGCCCATCAGCACCGCGATGGTCGGGGATGCGGGGATGCCCAGGGTGAACAGCGGGATCAGTGCTGCGTTGGCGTGGGAGTTGTTGGCGGTCTCCGGGCCGGCCACGCCTTCGATGGCGCCCTTGCCCAGCTCGTTGCGGTGCCGGGAGAACTTCTTCTCGGCGCCGTAGGCAAGCAGGGAGGACACGGAGCCGGTCATGCCGGGAATAAGGCCCAGGCCGAACCCGATGCCGGTGCCGCGGGCCATGGCCGGGGCACTGCGCCGCCATTCCTTGCCGGTGGGCAGCAGCGACCGGAAGTTGGGTGCGTGGACTGCCGGTGCCGCAGCCCCTTTGCGGTAGGACAGCAGTTCCGAGAGTCCGAAGACTCCGACAATCACGGCCACGAAGCTGACGCCGTCCAGGAGCCTGTCCACGCCGAAGGTGAAGCGGGGTGCGCCGGCAACAGGGTCGATGCCGACCATGGAGATCAGCAGGCCGAGGGCGCCGGAGATCACGGCCTTGACCATGGACTTGCCGGCGAGGGCGACGAGCAGGGATATGCCCACTACCATCAGGGCGAAGAACTGGGGGGGCCCGACCAGCAGGCCCAGTTCGCCCAGCGGTTTCGCCGCGGCCACCAGCCCCACGGTCGCTATCGTGCCGCCAACGAAGGACCCGACGGCGGCGATGGTCAGGGCGGCGCCCGCCTTGCCGATCTTCGTCATGGCGTAGCCGTCAATGGTGGTGATGGCGGAGGCCGCCTCGCCGGGAGTGTTCAGCAGGACGCTGGTAATGGTTCCCCCGTAGGCCGTGCCGTAGAAAATGGCGCAAAGCATGATGATGGCGCCGGTCGCGTCCATGTTCAGGGTCAGGGGGATCAGCAGCGCGACGCCGGCCACCGGGCCGATGCCGGGCAGGACGCCGATGACGGTGCCCAGGAGGCAGCCTAGGAAGGCGAACAGCAGGTTCTGCCAGGTCATGGCGGCCGCGAAACCGCCCAGCAGTTCGTTGAAAATGTCCACGTCTAGAGTCCGATCGTGTTCAGCAGGGGGAAGGCAGAGACCGGCAGCGCGACGTTCAGTCCGTAGTTGAAGGCGTAAAAGGCGCCGACGCTTCCGGCCAGGGCAATGATCAGCGACGTGACCCAGGTCCGGCGTCCGCGCAGTTTCAGGTGGTACATGAGGAACAGGAACGTGCTCAGCTGGAACCCGAGAAGATCCATGACGGACGCCAGGATGGCCAGGCTGACCACCACGGCGACCACCAGGCCGCGGTCCACCCCTTCCGCCGTTTCACTTGGCCGGCGCAGCTCCTGGATCAGCCAGACCAGCGCCATGGCGACGAGCACCCCGCCCATCGCAAAGGGGAAGAGCCCCGGCCCGGGGCCGAGGGACGTCCAGAGGCCGAGTCCCAGGGAACTGACCAGGACGTAGATGCCGACGGCCGCGAAAGCGCCGATGCCCACCAGAACGGATGGAGCAACGCGTGCCGCGCTCTTGGGTGTCGTCGTCAGTGACTCCGTTGTCATGGTTTCCTTCTTGTGTTCGTGCCTTTCATAGAATGAAAGAGCCTTACGTGTATAGAAATAGTGACAGCAGACACACCCACTGTCAAGCGCAAGGGGATTACATAGAATGAAACAATGACGACCGCCGCATCCACCCCGCCGCCTTCCACGGATGAGGGGCCCAAAGCGTCAAACATGCGCTCCCTGTCGCGGGCACTGGAGGTGTACGCCGAACTGCAGCGGGCGGAGAGGCCGCAGCGGCTCAGCGACCTGGCCCGGGCGTGCGGCATGAGCCTGCCCACCACGCTGCGCATCCTCCGGGTGCTCCAGGACTTCGGCATGGTCAGCCAGACGGACAAGTCCTACCGGATCGGCCCAGCAGTCCTGCCGGCGGCCCGCAGCTATCTCGAAAACGATCCCCTGGTGGTGTCTTCGCGGCCCATCCTCCAGCAGCTGGCCACCTCGACGGGATTGACGGCGTCGCTCTACACCCGGCTTGGTTACGAGCGGATCCTCGTGGCGCGTGTCGACGGCGCGGCGCCCCTGCGCTACGACCTTCCCCTGGGCAAGCGCCTGCCACTCAGCCTCGGCGCGGCAGGCAAGATACTCCTGGCGTCTGCGCCCAGGGAAGAACTGGAGCAGGTAGCGGCCGCGGCCGTCGCCGCGGGGCACGAAGACAAGTCCTTCACGGCAGATGCCCTTCAGGCAAGGCTCCCAGAGGCGGGTGTGGACTTTTCTTATTCCGCGGACGAACGCGCCACCGGCGTCCTGTCAGTGGCCGTTGCCGTGCCCAACCGGACCGGCCGGCCCACGGAGTCCATTTCGCTCACGAGCCCGGTGGAGGCAGCCAGCGAAGACACGCTTAAGGCCGGCGTGCCGGAGCTCCGGCGCGCGGCCCGCACGCTGTCCGCGCTCCTTGAAGGCTCCGTCTACTAGGCCGGATTCAGCCTGAGGCTTATCGCGCAGCACTCCACCATCTCCCGCCCGACCGAACGTCCTCCCCCGCGGCTCGCACGAACTCCTCGACATCCTCCCGACAGCGCTCTCCTTGCTCGTTCAAACTCCTGCGGTTTTCGAGCTTCTTGAGGGCAGTGATGTTGTCAAGCGCAGTACGTGCTCGTTCTGCTGTCTGATCATTGCTGGTCAACAGGCGGACGCCGTAATAGGCGGACCAGGCTGTTCCTCTGGCGCGATGGACATCGTCATCATCCGTCCTGACGTCTACGCGGTGACCTTCAAACCATTCGTCCATCACCGCTCGCCGGTACTCCATAGCAGCCGCTGCAAAGTTCTTGTAGGTCTCTATTCGGGCCTCATGGAGGCGGGTCTCAAAGGCGTTCTTTCGATTGAATGCATAGGTCAGTATGACCCCGAGCAAGGCGCCAAGGAGGCCGATGATGGCAGCGTCCATCGGAACAAGTTAGCAGCCGATTGAAGAGTCGAAAAGGACTAGCTCCTGTGCGACTGCTCAGTCGTGACATAAGCCCGGCCCCACTGGCCCGCGCGCGTCTGCAGAATGGCGAAACCCCCGCGCGAGTCGGGCTCCAGCGCGGGGGCTTCTGTGCTTCCTAGTTGGGGAACTAACGTGGAAACAAGAAGAATTTACCGGCCAGTAGGGTTTGGAAATCTCCAAAACGGGCCGGTTTGGTAAATCTTGAGGGAATTTTGAGCAGCGCCGCCCACGCGAGGGTTTAGCTGCCCGGCTCCTCCGTGGAGTCCGGGTCTTCCTCGGGCTCGAACGTGTTGGGGTCGGTATCCGCGGCGATTCCGACGCCGTCGCCGGCCCGGGGGATCCCGCTGTCGTTCTGGGCAGATGTTCCCTTGCCTTCGGTGCCTGCCCCGCCCTCCTGAGTCTCGTCGTCGGGCAGGGAATCGGGTGAGTTGATTGTCATCGCTCCTCCTTCGTTGGCCGGGCCTCCACGCTAACAGCCCGCGCCCCGAAAGGAGCCGGAAGCGGGGAACAAAATCTATTGCGTCCGCCGGACGGGCCGCGCCGCCTGCAGGATGATGTCCAGCCCGGCCGGGCTGCCGGGCCAGTGCCGCCGGACGGCGTCTTCGCCGGCCCGTTTGATGACCGAGCGCAGGACCAGCGCGACTATCACGGCGTCATCTGCGTAGCCGATGACCGGAATGAAGTCCGGGACCAGGTCGATGGGAGACAGGAGGTAGGCCAGCAGCAGCACCAGCCGGATGCGGACGCCGACGGCGACGGTACGGTCCCCCGCGAGCCTGCGGATGAGCCGCAACAGGTCCGGCAACAGCCGCAGGGCATCCTTCATGGTCACGGTTTCAGGATGGCGCCGCGCGTACAGCCACAGGAGGAACAGCAGCACGGCGTAGGCCAGCAGGACGCCGGCCACAATTCCGGCAACGGTTTCCCACGACATCTTGCGCTCCTCCCGCGCCGGGGACCGCAACCTCCGGCACCTGAACGAGACTACTTGACCGCGGGGGCCGTCACTCCCAGTCCGAGGTGAAGTCCAGGGGCGGCCACCAGCGCGTCCGCGAATGGACGGCGAACCTGCGCCCGGTGACCTCGGTGGGATCAATCCGGATCAGGTGCTCCTTGAGGCTCGGCTCCCAGGGTTCACGGTCCGGATCGGCCAGTTCCAGGGGCATGGAGCCGTCCTCCACCGGCGAGGGCACGCCTTTGACGACGACGCTCCACACCTCCGTGCCGTAGACGTTGAGCGCATCGGTTTCCAGCGCCACCGGATTTCCCGTGAGCAGCGACCGGAGTTTTGTTCCGGGAGCCGTCCGCAGATAGAGCGTCCTCTCCGCGGGAACGAAGTTCACCGGGAAGATCTCCGGCGTGCTGCCGTTGATCACCGCCAGTCTCCCGATGTAGGAGGAGCCCAGGAGCTTCCAGCATTCCTCGACGGTCAGGACTTCGGTTGCCGATCCCGGCTGAGGGGTTCCCATGGGCGAGATTCTAGGTGTCCGTCACAGGCGGGGGTAGGGCCTTGAGTCCCCAGTCCCGCGCCGGCGCCACTGCCAGGCCGCCTGAACCCCCGAGGTGGTGGACGGTGAAAGCTGTCAGGAAGCCCACGGAGGCCGTGAGCCCGGTCAGGTTGTGGTGCTCCTCGAACGCCTCCGGGATCATCGTGTCCGCCAGCATGGCCAGGATTCCGCCGGCAGCCACGGCGGTGATGAAGGCCACCACCCCGCCGGGCGCATTCTCCAGCGCGGCATAACCCACCAGCGAGGCGACACCGCAGAGCAGGGCGATTCCACCCCACAGCCCAAAGACGTACCGGGCACTCCTGCCCGCCTTCTTCATGCCGGCGGTCCCGGACAGCCCCTCGGGGACGTTGGAAATGAAGACCGCCGCCATCATGGCCGGGCTGACCGCGCCGCCGGCGAGCATGCCCACGCCGAGCACCACCGATTCCGGCACGCCGTCCAGCAGCGCGCCGAAGGCGATGGCCGTACCGCTTCCCGGGTTCTCCTCCTCGGACGGCTGCTGGTGGCCGGAACGCTTGCGGTGTTTCGCCCCTGCCCGGGCGAGCATCGCGTTCGCCCCGACGTAGACCACCGATCCCGCCAGGAAGCCCGCCACGGTGGGCCAGAGACCGCCACCCGCCACCGCCTCGCCCACCAGTTCAAAGGCGAGGGCCGAGATCAGCACGCCGGCCCCGAAGGACATGATGGAGGACACCAGCTTGGACGGCAGCGACCACCGCCAGGACAGTGCCGCGCCCAGCACCAGCGCTGCACCTGCCGCGGTACCCCACACCAGTGCCTGCAGCCATACGGGCATTGCCACCCACTCTCCGGCTCCGCAGCGGAAGCCTTTCCATCCCAAGGCAGCAGCAGCGTGCGGCCGTAGAGCAGCCAGACTAGTGGAGGCCCCTGCCGCACGCAGAATTGATGGGATCTTGACCCAATCCTTGCGGACCCCTGAAGTTGCGGGTCCACGCTGGAGGCATCGGACCAACCAGCTTGTGGGGAGCAGGAAGTCATGGGAAACACGACAGCTTTTGAGGGCGACGTCACCACCGTGGGAGGCGTGCTGACAGACCGGCAGCCGCTCGATTTCCACGCATTGGGGCTGGCCGGCTGCATCGACCGGCTGACCGGGCCCATCCGCCGCAGGGGGACCGCAGTCTGCTGGGATACTCCGCACTGGGGCATCGAGATCCCGTCTGACTGCGCCTCCCTCCTCTACCAGTCCGCCCGCGAGGCGCTCAGCAACGCCTACAAATACTCCGAGGCGTCCCACCTCACCGTCCAGCTCGCCGCGGTGGACCACGGCATCCGCCTGGTAGTGGCCGACGACGGCACCGGCTTTGACAGCCGCCGCGCCACACGCGGGCGGCACCACGGCTATGGGCTGCGCCTCATGGCGGTGGCCGTCCGGGAAGCCGGTGGCAGTGTGGACGTCAGTTCCAGTCCCGGCCACGGCACCAAAGTCACGGTAACCCTGCCGCTGGACTGACACCTTGCCTACACAGACTCGGAGGCCCGCCGTACTGGGACGGCGGGCCTCCGTACGCCCGGAACCGGGTCCTGCGGTTACCGGGTCAGCTTGGCGTCGTCAGTCTCCAGGTCGCCGATGTGGCCCGGCGCGTTGGCGGCCAGGACGCGGGCAACGAACGCGGCGTACTCATCCATGTAGTGGCGCAGGAACTTGGCGGTGCCCTCGTTCTTGACCTCGCCGTCCGCTCCGAACACGGCCGCGTCGTAGTGGATGTAGGCCTCCGGGGCATTCAGCTGCGGCGCGTCCAGGAAGCTGAGGACGCTGCGGAAGGAGGACTGCATCACGGCAGTGCCGATGCTGCCCACGGACGCGCCGATGATGCCTGTGGGCTTGCGGGCGAACGAGTTGCTGCCCCACGGCCGGGAACCCCAGTCGATGGCGTTCTTGAGCGCGCCGGGGATGGACCGGTTGTATTCGGGGGAAACGAAAAGGATGCCGTCCGACGCCTCGATGGCCTCCTTGAGGGCGCGGGCCGCGGGCGGGAAGTCGGCGTCGTAGTCGTAGCTGTACAGCGGGAGGTCCCGGATGGGGATCTCGGTGAACTCAAGGTCTTCCGGGGCGAGCTTGATCAACGCCTTGGAAAGGGTCCGGTTGATGGAGGCCGTTGCCAGGCTTCCCACGAAATATCCGATCTTGAACGGTGCCATGAGTGTTCCTTCCGAGGGCCGGACGGCGCCGGCCTGTCCATGTTCTTTCGAAAAGGTGCCGCCCGGCTTCCTGCGGAAATGGCGGCGCTGGTTGGGTGCCACTGCACCCAACAGTCCAGCACAGATGGACCGTCCCGGCCAGACCTCGGGCCCACCTGGCTACCTCCTTGACAGGCCGCTCCCGGGAGCGCTGAATGATCTGTAGCAACCCGGTGTCGTTGCCGGCCCGCCGCCGCCCCTCTTCGCCTTCCAAGGAGCACACCAGCCATGACGGACAATCCGCTGGACGAGCGAGTCCACACCGAAGCACCCGCCGAGGGCGATCCGGACGCGGATGTCACGGAGATCCGCATGCATTCCCAGGACCCGGCAGAAGGGGCCGACGAACCCGCCCCACCGGCGTCCAAGTAGCGCCTCCGCACCCGGCCGCCCCGGACGCGGCCGGCCTTTGCCATGCCCGACGGCGGCACCCGCGCAGGTGCCGCCGTCGTCCGTTCCCCTTTCCTTGCTCTGGAAACGGACGCGCCCAAAAGGTATGTTGGTAAGCATGCTGATGATTTTTCCCGGGTCATCAGTTCCGGTGACAAAGCGAAGGAGACGTTATGAGCACGAAGGTGGAAAAACGCATTCTGGTGAACGTACCGGTGAGCACGGCCTACAACCAGTGGACCCAGTTCGAGGAATTCCCGCACTTCATGGGCGGGGTCAAGAGTGTCACGCAGCTGACCGATGACCGGCTGGAATGGGTGGCCGAGATCGGCGGCGTCCGCCGCCAGTGGGAAGCGAAGATCCTGGAGCAGGTCCCGGACCGCAAGGTGGCCTGGGCGGCCACCGAAGGCGCCACCAACGCCGGCGTTGTGGACTTCGAGGATGTGGGCGGCGGGCAGACGTCCGTCCGGCTGACGCTCGAATACGAGCCCGAGGGACTGATCGAGAAGGTGGGCGACAAGCTCAACGTGGTTGACCGGCAGGCCGAGGCAGACCTGCAGCGGTTCAAGGAATTCATCGAGGACGAAGGCTACGCGAGCGGCGCCTGGCGCGGTGCCGTCAACCCCGGCGCCACGGTCGGAACGCCCGGCGTGGAAGACGCAGCCGCTTCCCGCGGTGATTCCGGCAAGGCCGGCGTTTCGGGCAAGGTGGCCGCAGGACTCGGTGTTGCCGCAGCCGCCGGCGCCGCAGCCGCCATGGCTGCCGGAGGCAACAAGGGCGAGACTGCAGCTGCGGACGAAACGGTCACTCCAGCAGCCCCGGGTGAGCCGGCGACCGTCACGCCGCTGACGACGGACACCACCACGACGGACGCCACCACTACTACTGGCACGACGGCGGCCGCCGGGTCCACCGGTTCCGTCGCCGACCTGGGTGATGACAGGATCGGGCACGCCTTCGACCAGACGAACGGCCTGGTGGACACCACCGGCGAGTCCGACGAGACCATCGAGGGCGAGAACCTGAGCGCCGGCGAGCGCCGCGAGGATGACCGGCGTCCCGACGGCGGCCTGCCGCCCGTTGGCGGCAACCTCGGCCAGCACTGACCACAGGGCTGCCACACGCCGTCGCACATCTCGTAAGCAAAGCGCCGCCCGCCTCTCCCCCGAGGCGGGCGGCGTTTTGCTGTTACGTCTGCCGCGCTGTACTGGCTACTCCTGGCCCGCCACAGATTGCAGCAGCGGCACGGTCCGCGGGGGCATGACCTCCACCAGGGACATGGCTGTGCTGGTGCGCACGACGCCGGCAATCGCCAGCATCGCATTGGTCACCCGGTGGAGGTCGGCCGGGTCCTTCGCCGCCACCTTGGCCAGCAGGTCGGCATCGCCCGTGGTGGCGTGCATTTCGATGATTTCCGGGATGGTCCGCAGTGCGGCCGTGGCTTCGTCGCTTGAGGACTGGCTGATGGAGATCGAGATGAAGGCTGTGAGTGGCAGCCCCAGCGCCGCCGTCCGGACACGCTGGCTGAACGGCGCCAGGCTCCCGTCATTCACCAGGCGGCGCAGCCGGGCATGGACCGTATTCCGGGCTACCCCCAGCGTCCGGGAGAGCGACAGGACCGTCGCCTGCGGGTCGGCATCGAGTGTGAGGAGGATCTCGGCGTCAAGAGCGTCAAGAAGGTGCATACTGAGCATTTTGCCACTCCATCCGGCTGGCAAGACCGGATCTGTCCTGCCGAAAGCAGCTGTGTTGCGCATACGCACGTTCCTGGCCCACGATGCTTTTCATGACCAGCACCCTCCCCGAAACTGCCGCACCCGGGCTGCGCGCCGCCGTCGCAAACCTTCCCGCGTACGTTGCCGGTAGAAGCGCAGAATCTGAACTGACTGCCGCCCTGGCCTCGAACGAAAGCCACTTTGCTCCGCTGCCGTCCGTCGTCGAGGTTGTCACTGCCGAAGCCGGCCGGATCCACCGGTACCCCAGCATGGGCGCCGTGGACGCCCGCGAGGCCATCGCCCGCCACCACGGGGTGTCACCGGAGGAAATCGCCGCCGGCCCCGGCAGCTCCGGCGTACTGCAACAGATCATCACCGCCGTGTGCGATTCCGGGGACGAGGTGGTCTTCGCGTGGCGGTCCTTCGAGGCCTACCCCATCCTGGTCACCGTGGCCGGCGCCGCGCCTGTCCCGGTCCCGCTGCTGGACAATGAACAGCACGATCTCCCGGCCATGGCCGCCGCGATCACGGACCGCACGCGCCTGGTGATCCTCTGCTCCCCCAACAACCCGACGGGCGTCTCCATTGACGCCGGCGCACTGGAGGACTTCCTGCAATCCGTTCCGTCCCGGGTGCTGGTGGTGCTGGACGAGGCCTACATCGAATACCAGCGCGGCCCCGGCGTGGACGCGCTGGAGTTTTACCGGCGCTACCCCAACCTGTGCATCCTGCGCACCTTCTCCAAGGCCTACGGCCTCGCCGGCCTGCGGATCGGCTATGCCATCGCCCGCCCGTCCGTGGCTGACGGACTCCGCCGGACCGCCATTCCCTTCGGCGTCAACCGGATGGCCCAGGCCGCCGCCGTCGCGTCGCTGGCAGCCGGGGATGAACTCCGTGCACGGACCAACGCCGTGGCACAGGAACGCACACGGGTCATCGCCGCGCTCCGCAGCTTCGGCTGGGACGTCCCGGACAGCCAGGCCAACTTCTACTGGCTCCGCGCCTCGGACGGACTGCGGGAACAGCTGCTTGCTGCCCTGGCCGATGCGGACATCCTCGCCCGGGGCTATGCGGGCGACGGCGTCCGGGTCACCCTGGCGGACCGGGAAACCAATGACCGCGTCCTCGCTGTCCTGGCTGACCGCGGACGGTTCGCTGCCCAGTGAGTACCGCCACGATGCCCACCCCCACCGCAGACGTTCGCAGCGCCGGGCCGGGCACAGCGCACGGCTCGACGACGGCGGCGCCCGCCACGCCGCCGTCGGCCGTCCGCCATTCCCTGCTTGAGGATGTCCTGGGAATCCTCACCGGGACGTTCGCCGCGTCCCTGGGCCTGTACCTGCTCAAGTCCAGCGAGGCTGTCACCGGCGGCACGGCCGGCCTGGCCCTGCTGCTCAGCTACACCCTGCCGCTGCCGTTCGGCGTGATTTTCTTCGCTGTAAACCTGCCGTTCTTTGGCCTGGCGGTGTGGAAAAAGGGCTGGAACTTCGCGCTGCGCACCGGTGCGGCGATTGCCCTGGTCTCGGCCATGGCAAGCCTGCACCCCTGGGCGCTGGGACCGCTGGCCATCGACCCCGTCTACGGCGTGCTCGGCGGAAACCTGCTGGCCGGCGTCGGGCTGCTCATCCTGTTCCGGCACAAATCCAGCCTGGGCGGCTTCAGCATCCTGGCGCTGCTGCTGCAGGAGAAGCTGAAATGGCGGGCCGGGTACGTACAGATGGTGCTGGACGTGGCCATCGTGCTGGCGGCGCTGGTCCTGGTGCCTCCGTTGATGGTGCTGCTGTCCGCAGTGGGCGCCACGCTGCTGAACCTCATCCTCGCGCTGAACCACCGTCCCGGACGCTACCTCGGAAAGTAGGCGCCGAGAGGCTTGTTTATTCCCCGAAACCGCCAGAAATATCTTCGTGCGGGCGGTGGTTGGGGCCGATATGACAACAATCGGAATTATCGGTGCAGGACATATTGGAAGCCAGGTTGCCCGGAAGGCGGTGGAGTTGGGCTACGACGTGGTCATCAGCAACTCCCGCGGGCCGGAGACCCTGGCCGGACTCGTGGCGGAACTCGGGCCGAACGCCCGGGCCGCCACACCGGCGGAAGCAGCAGCGGCAGGCGATTTCGCCGTCGTCACGGTCCCGCTGAAGAACTACAAGGACATCCCCGTGGAACCGCTGGCCGGCAAGGTGGTCATCGACACCAACAACTACTACTGGGAGCGGGACGGCCGGATCCCCGCCCTCGACAACGGCGAGGCCACCACCTCCGGGCTGCTCCAGGAGCACCTGCCCGATTCCAAGGTGGCCAAGGGCTTCAACCACATCATGGCGTCCCAGATCACCACCGACGGCACTCCGACGGGTACCGAAAACCGCCGCGCCCTGGCAACCGCCAGCGACTACCCGGAGGCCGCCGAACTGGTGACCCGGCTGTACGACGAGTTCGGCTTCGACACCGTCAACATCGGGCTGCTCGAGGACAGCTGGCGGGTGGAACGGGACCGCCCGGCATATGTCGTGCGGCAGAACGCGGCCGAGCTGAAGGAAAACCTGGCGCTGGCAACCCGGACCATCTAGGCCGCGGGGCTATTCCCGGGCGGGGACCAGGACCACTTCGTGCAGATCCGCTGCCGGCTCGTCGAACTTGGCGTTCACCACTGCAAGGGTGTTGCCGAACAAGGCCGCCGTGGTGGGAATCTGGAAGCTGTCACTCGTGATGACGTCCCGGACCTCGCCCGAGGACAGGTCGTGGTTGAGCTTGACCCGGCTGACCTGGTTGAGGAAGTTCTGCACCACCCACACGGTCTTGCCACGGGCAATAATGCCGTCCACATTGGGAAGTGCTCCCGTGTCAATCAGCGCGCTCTGACCGGTGTCGGGATCCACTGTGAAAAGGGCCTGCTTGGCGGAATGTGCAACGATCAGCACCCGGTCGCCCTGCACCGACGTGATGCCGTTCAGGTTGAACGGCCCGGGCAGTTCGGCGGCCGGGCCCTTCAGCGGCACCGTCTCAAGGCCCTCCAGCTCCCCCTCCCGGCTGACCTGCAGCCGGTAAAGCTCTCCGCGTGCGGAGTTGGTGAACCAGGCCCCGTCCCTGGTGAGGGTGACGTCATTGATGAAGCCCGGCGCCAGGGTGAATTCCCCTACGGATTCCTTGGTCTCCGTGTTGTAGACGAAGGCCTTGCCCGTTTGGCCCCCTGCCACGAAGAGCAGGTTGGTGCCGGCATCGAACTTCATGCCCACCGCCTGCCGGCCGGCTGGCGCATCTATGAAACGCGTGGCCTTCGGATCCCGGATATCCCCCTTGAAGATGTCCCCGGATTCCAGCTCACCCGCATAGAAGGTAGTCCCCCGGCCCGCCGCGATGCCCTCGGCGGAGGTGGCGCCGTCGAGCACGATGACGCTGTCTCGCGGCGATTCACCCGCGGAGGCGGGAACGGCGGTGGGAAGGATGAGGGCCATTAAAGCGATGAACCCGATGACTGCACGGCGTTGTACTGTTCGGCGCATAATGCTTCCTGATCTGGATAATGCGCGGGGCCCTCTGCGGCAGCTCCACACGATGGTGTAGCCAGTTTAAGTACCGGAGTTGGGCCCGCCAAGGCATCGGAGCCCCCATTCTGCTTACAATCGAAACCTCTATCGACTACTGAGGGATCCATGAAGAAATTCGCCACAGTCCTGTTCGCCGCCGGCCTGGTTGCTTCGGCTACAGCCTGCTCCGCCTCCCACCAACTGTCCACCGCAGAAACCTGCGAGCGGATCCAGTCCGTTGTGTCGAACCCTGCCAACAGCGCCGGCAAGACGGGCATGAACCGGCTGGCAAACCAGATCCGCCCCATCCACGCCGTTGCTTCCGACGACCTGAAGCCTGCCCTCGCTTCGATCATCGAGTACACGGACGAGCAGGCGAAGGAGACGCCGGACGAAGCCAAGCTCGCCGAGCTCCAGGCCGATTACGAGGAAGCCGGCAGCACCTACAGCGAGTTCTGCAGCTAGGCAGCCGTCACGGACCGGGCCCGGCCGCCTGTGCTACAGGCTGGCCGGGTCCGTATTGGCGCCGCAGAGGATCACAGCCACACGCTCGTCCGGCCGCGCCCTGTAGGCGCCGCTGGTGAGGGCGGCATAGGCGGCAGCGGCACCATGCTCCACCACCATCCGGTAGGTGTTCCAGAGCTGCGTTCGTGCCGCAACAATGTGCTCGTCGGACACCAGGACGCTTTCGACGCCGGTGCGGACCGCCACGGAGAAGCCGATGTCACCGACGCGGCGGGCTCCCAGCGAATCGGCCGCGACGCCGGACACCGCCACGTCCACCGGTTCTCCCGCTGCAAGGGCGCTATGCAGGGTGGGCGCACCGTGCGGTTCCACGGCCACGACTTTTGCATGGCCTTCCACGGCGGCCGCAACGCCTGCCATCAGTCCGCCGCCGCCCACAGCCACCAGGACGGTTTCGACGCCGGGCACCTGTTCCAGCAGTTCGGAACCAACGGTTCCGGCGCCCGCCGCAATTTCGGGCTGGTCGTAGGCGTGGCAGTACACCGCGCCGGTTTCCCGGGCGTACACCACAGCCGCCTGGTAGGCCTCGGCGTATTCCGCACCGCCCTGCACCACCGTGGCGCCGATGGCCTTGAGCTTGTGGACTTTGACCTCCGGCGCTGCGGCCGGAACAAACACCGTGGCGGGGACGCCAAGCTGGGCTGCCGCGTAGGCGTTGGCGAGGCCCGCGTTTCCGCCGGAGGCCACCACCACGCCCACATCAGGCCGGAGTTCGCCGCGTTCCTTGCTGGCCAGGATCCGGTTCAGGGCACCCCTGGCCTTGAAAGTACCGGTGTGCTGCATGAACTCGCATTTGAACAGGCCTGCCCGGGGAACGCGTTTCGGTCGGCTTCCATAACGGGTGTCAGGCGGGTGAGGCCGGCGGTCCGGTCCGCAGCCTCGTCAACATGGGTACGGGTGATCACGTCAGACTTCGTCGTCCCAGGTTCCCGGCTCGTCGAGGGCTTCCTCGGGCTTGTGCTCCTGCCCTGGCTCTCCGCTGCCGACGTACGACGCCGGGACGGTGCCGCCGGCATGGGCCTGCTGCTCCTCGCGGATGTTGGATGCGCCCGGCAGTTCGGGGTGCTGGCCGCTTTGCGGAGCTTCCGTCCCCTGTCCGGGGGCGGTCTTGGCTTCGTCGGGGTCGCCTGGGCCGCGGAGGTCTGCGTCGTTCAGGGGCTCGTCATTGGATGTGGTCATGGTCCTGCCTTTCACCTTGGGAAACTCGCTGCTTCCGGCCATGCTGGCCCGGCCGCTTTCCAGCCTACGTTTTCAGGGGCCTGATCGCATGGAAGGGTGGAACCTGTGATTTGCCCGGGAAACCTGTGAAAAACGCCCGCCAGCTGTGAATCCGCCCGCAACCGGGACGTCGCGGGAACGGGGGGCGTTAAACCCTTGGCAGAAGGAGGCCACGTGATCATTGTTCTTACCGGAATCGACGGTTCCGGCAAGTCCACGGCTGCCCATGCCCTGGTGAATTCCGTTGCGGCCCTCGGCGGCAAGGCGGTGCTGCTGAACAACCACGCCGGCCGGCGCACCATGTCCGTCCTGTCGGCAAAAACGGGGATCCGCTTGCCCAAGCGCCTGGCCGAAGCACTCGAAACCACCTTCCGGGTGTGGAACGTGCTGCTTTCCCACCTGCGGGCAAGCCGCTTTGAGGGACTGGTGGTCATGGACCGGCACCTGTACTGCCAGCTGGCATTGCGGACCACTAAGGGACTGCCCCGAGGCCGCTTCCTGCCCTGGCTGCTGAAGGCGCTTCCGGCGCCCGACGCCGTCGTCCATTTTGATATTGACCCCGGCGAGGCGCACCGGCGGATCATGGCCCGGGGAACGGATGCCGAAACGCTGGAGGACCTCATCGCCTTCCGGGATGCCTACCAGCAACTGCCGGAATATCAGGACTTCGTGAAGGTGGACGCTACCTTGCCGCCGGCGGAACTGGCCCGGCAACTGGACGGCATCGTTGCCCGGGTGCAGGCGCACCGGACTGAAAGTACGCAGAAAGGCGCAGTCACAAAGCGAAATTAGTAGTTTCGCATTGTGGAAATGGAATTTCCTCTTGCGGAATAAGTGTGACCGGGATTACCTTGGGCGTAGGCCCGCATGGCGGGACGTTCCCAATTGATAGGCAAAGGTCAATGAAGATCCCAAACCCTGAGGCACTGAAGGCGAGTTCGGTGCCCGCGAAGAAGAAGCGGCTGTACAAGTCGCTCTTCTTCCAGATTCTGATCGCCGTCGTGGCAGGTGTCCTCCTGGGCATTTCTGGCCGGACCTCGGATCACAACTGAGGCCGCTCGGAGATGGCTTCATCAAACTCATCAAGATGATCATCGCGCCGCTGATCTTCCTGGTGATTGTCACTGGAATTTCAGCCGTTGGCGACGTCAAGGCGGTTGGACGGGTTGGGGTCAAAGCCCTCGTCTACTTCACTGCGGCAACCTTGTTTGCCCTCGTCTTCGGGCTGGTGGTGGCCAACATCGTCCAGCCGGGCGCAGGCTTGAACATCGATCCCGCAACACTCTCCCAGGCTGACCTGGATGCCAAGACCGGGGCGGGAGCCCCTAAGGATGCGGCGTCATTCATCCTGGACGTCATCCCCGCGAGCGTCATAGGGGCGTTCGCCAACAACAGCCTCCTGCAGGTGCTGTTCTTCTCCGTATTCTTTGGTGCCGCCATCGTGGTCATCGGACGGGACAAGTGCATGCCGGTCATCAGCCTGATGGAAACGGTCCTGGAACTGGTTTTCAAGATCATGTCCTGGATCATGAAGGTGGCCCCATTGGCGCATTCGGAGCCATGGCGTTCATCATCGGCCAGTACGGGCTGGACACCCTCAGCACCTACGCACTCCTGATCGCCGCCTGCTATGGAGCCGCCGTCGTCTTCATCGGCCTGCTCTTCATCGTTGCCTGGGCCACCGCCCGCGTCCCGCTCTGGCAGTTTTTGAAATACACACGGGAGGAATTCCTGCTGGCCCTGGGAACGGCATCAACCGAGGCCGTCATGCCGCGCATCATGACCAAACTGACCAACGCCGGCTGCTCCCGCGCCACCACCGGCCTGGTGGTTCCGACGGGATACTCATTCAATCTGGACGGCGCGGCGATCTACCTTTCCATCTCCCTGCTGTTCCTTGCGCAGGCCTTCGGCCACAACCTGGACCTCGGCCAGCAGCTGGCGGCCCTCGGAATCCTGCTGCTGACTTCAAAGGGCATGGCGGGCGTTCCCGGATCCTCCTTCCTGGCCCTCTCGGCAACCGCCGCCGCCCTGGGCATCTTCCCGGTTGCCGGCGTCGCACTCCTCCTTGGTGCCGACCGGCTCATGGACTCCATGCGCGTGGTGGTGAACCTGCTGGGCAACTGCGTGGCAACGTTCGTGGTTTCCAAGTGGGAGGGCCAGTTTGACCGAAGCGTCATGCTGCGCGCTTTCAAGGGCGAGATCACCAACCACGACTCAGCCATCATGCTGGGCAAGGAAGAAGTCTTCGAGGACCAGGAAATCCAGCGGATCAGCGAAGGGCAGGTACCTTCACCCAAGTTCCGCGGCGGGCCGAACCCGCAGGAAATCCCGCAGTTCCAGATGAGCAAGGTGGAGCGCGTGGGTACGGGCAACAGCCCGGACTGATTGACACCCCGGAAACAGCACAGGGCGGGCAGGACCAACTGGTCCTGCCCGCCCTTTCTGGTGAGATCAGCGACTAGCGCGACGCTGTCGGCGAGGCCGTCGACGTCTCCATATCCTCGGTCTCCGTGGCCATCGGTGACGCCGTGTCATCCGGCGAGGCCGTGGACGTAGCGGTTGACGTGTAGGTGGACGTCGGGCTTGAGGTGGCGCCGCCGTCGTCGTCGGCCTGCTCAAGCACCTCGTTGATGAGGTCCTCCAGCTCCTTCTGGTCAGTGTCGCCCAGCTCGGCGCCGCTCTTGGTGGCGACCACCAGCAGCCGTCCCTCCGCAGCGGAAACCTGCATCAGCTTCTGCTGGTTGTCCCCGCTGCGGGTGCTGAGGGTGGCGAACGTCTCGTCGGCATCCGTCTCCGCCTGCAGCTCCTCGCTGGAAACCTCGTAGCTCTGGCCCAGGGCCTCGACCTTGAAGGTGGCGCACTGGTCCATCTTGCCCTTGATGCCGGTGAGGACCTGCTCGGCGTCCTCCCCTTCGCCGCTGGACTGGGCGGACAGGGTGCGGGGCTGGTTGCCTTCGGAGATCGCGACAGCCACCTCGCCGTTCTCCACGGTGTCCAGCAGGCCTGCTGTGGCGATGTCCTTGCAGTCTTCCGGGTCCACCGTCGCGGTGCTCAGCAGCAGGTTGGCGATGTTTCCGCCCTGGTCCACCTGCTCCTTGGAGTACAGCTTCAGCTCGTTGCCGTCCGCGTCGGTCTTGCCGGAGATGAGCTCGCGCAGCTCATCCTCCGTATAGACCTTTTCTTCCTCGGCAGGTGAGGGCGAGGCCGTCGCGGTGGCAGTGGGGCTGGCCGTGCCGCCGCCTCCGCCGGTGCAGCCGGCCAAGGCCAGCATTGCCGCGGTCATCAATCCAAGCGCAGGAACTTTTCGCATGAGTACAACCCTTTCGAAAATAGCAAGCATGCTTAGTGTTTCCACCCTAAAGGGTGCAGCAGGCAGAGGGAAATAACAGGCGGATAACTTTGGCAATATGGAATAATCCGAGGTAGTGGTCCGCACCGGACCGCTCCACAGACAAGAGGGGCAACAGTGTCCGCCACAACTACCGGCACCGAGGCGGCGAGGGCGGCCATCAACAACTCCCAGGTCCCCAAGCACGAGCAGCTTCGGATGATCATCCTGCGGCTGGCCAAGGAGGAGCTGGGGCCCGGCGCCAGGCTGCCCAGCGAGCGGACCCTCATGGACTCCTACGGCGTCAGCCGCATCACCGTCCGCGCGGCAATAGGCCGCCTGGTCAACGAAGGGCACCTGGTCCGGGTTCCGGCCAAGGGAACGTTCGTGGCGGACTCCCCCGTCCAGTCCACGCTGCACCTGGCGTCCTTCACCCAGGAAATGGAGGCCATGGGCCACGTCCCCAGCACCGTAGTGCTGGTGGCGGAGTCAGCCGCGGCGCCCGACGATACAGCGGAGGCACTGAGCCTCCCCCGGGGGTCCGAGGGCCATCCACCTGCGCCGGCTCCGCCTGGCGGACGGCCGCCCGGTCAGTGTTGACGACGCCTGGTACAACCCGGAGCACGCCGCCGGACTCCTGGACATCGACCTGACCGGCTCGGTCTACAAGGCCCTGGCCGCCCAGTTCGGCCACCAGATTGACCGGGCACGCCAAAGCGTCCGGTCCGAGGGCGCCCCCGCCGATGTGGGGGCGCTCCTCGGCACCGGAACGGGTGCGCCGGTCCTGGCCTTCGACCGGGTTTCATACTCGGGCGCCCTGGCAATTGAGCACTCGCGCTCCTGGTACCGGTCCGACCGCTACTCGCTCAACATGGAAGTCCGGCTCTAGGCCGGACGTCCGTCAGTCCAGCGAAAACAGGCTGGCGCCCGCTGCCACGGCGCCGTCAGCCAGCAGCGTTGCCGTGTCCGGCTTGGTGTCGAGCACGACGACGGGACTCACCATCGAGTAGCCGGCCGCCAGGGCGGGGCCGGGTCCACATGCATGACGGGCTCGCCGGCCGCGACGGTGTCGCCCTGCGCGATCAGCAGCTTGAAGCCGTCGCCCTTGAGCTTCACGGTGTCGATGCCCACGTGCGTCAGCACGCCGCGGCCCGCTTCGCCGACCACCACAAAGGCGTGCGGCAGGAGCTTGACCACCTTTCCCGCCAGGGGGACACGACGTCGAACGCCTCACCGGCCGGGGGTTCAACGGCCGCGCCGGAACCCACCATCTGCCCCGCGAACACGGGGTCGGGAACATCTGACAGCTGCACCACTGCCCCGCTGATGGGGGCAAGGACCACCATGGACTCCGCCACTAGAGGAGGTCCTCGATGTCTTCGGCCAGGGAGTCGGCTTCGGGGCCGACGATCACCTGGACTGCGGTGCCGGCGGTGAGGACGCCGTGGGCCCCGGCGGCCTTCAGGGACGCCTCGTTCACCAGCGAGCCGTCCTTCACCTCGGTCCGGAGGCGGGTGATGCAGGCTTCCACCTCGACGATGTTGGCGGCTCCGCCCAGGCCTTCAATAATCTTCTCTGCTTTGGACATTGCTGCCCTTTCTGACGGTGCCCGTATGGAGCACTTCCTCAGCACCGGACCGGCGGTCCGGTGCGACCAATTCTGGCTTCCCCTCCTTCGAACCAACAGTCCCGACGGTGTTTTCCGCCGATCTTGACAGCCGGTCGTGGGATGAATCACACTGAACTGGTCATAACCAGACAGTACCGGCTGGAACCGCCACTTCACAAGCCCCCATCCCCAACCCGCAGAGGTGTACCCATGTCAACATCCGAGACCACGGCCTTGGCTCCGGAGAAGAAGCCAAACCGCGCCTTCGCCACCCTTCAGCGGCTGGGCCGCTGCCTGATGCTTCCCATCGCCGTGCTGCCCGCGGCGGGCCTGCTGCTGCGCATCGGGCAGCCGGACCTGCTCGGCGCCATTCCCGGCTTCGAAGGCGGCGCCGCCGTCATCTCCGCCTCAGGCAACGCGGTATTCACCTGGCTGCCGCTCATCTTCGCCGTCGGCATCGCCATCGGCTGGGCCAAGAAGGCAGACGGCTCCACCGCCCTGGCCGCCGTGGTGGGCTACATGGTGATCGACGGCGTCTTCAAGGCGATGTCACCGCTGGTCCTCGCCGGGCAGGTGGACCCGGCCGGCAAACAGGCCGTGATCAACTACGGCGTCCTCGCCGGCATCGTGGTGGGCCTGCTCTCCGCCGGACTGTGGCAACGGTTCTACCGCACCAAGCTGCCCGACTTCCTGGGCTTCTTCAGCGGCCGCCGCCTGGTGCCCATCCTGACATCCGTCACCAGCCTGGTTGCCGGCGTCGTGCTTGCCCTCTTCTACCCGCTCTTCAACGCCGGCCTCTCCGCAGCCGGCCAGGCCGTGGCCGGCAACCCGGAACTCGGCGGCGGCATCTACGGCTTCGCCAACCGCATGCTCCTGCCCGCAGGGCTGCACCACATCCTCAACTCCGGCCTGTGGTTCCTGATCGGCGACTTCACGGACGCCTCCGGGCAGCTGGTCCGCGGCGACCTCAACCGCTTCTTCGCCGGCGATCCCGCCGCAGGCGTCTTCATGACCGGATTCTTCCCCATCATGATGTTCGGCCTGCCGGCGGCTGCCCTCGCCATGTGGCGCCACGCCAAGCCCTCGCAGAAGAAGATCGTGGGCGGCATCATGCTCTCCACCGCGCTCACGGCATTCTTCACGGGCATCACCGAACCGCTTGAGTACGCGTTCATGTTCGTGGCCTTCCCGCTCTACATCGTCCACGCGGTGCTGACCGGCACGTCGATGGCCCTGGTCAACGCCCTGGACATCCATCACGGCTTCACGTTCTCGGCGGGTTTGATCGACTTTGTCCTCAACTTCGGGAAGTCGCAGAACGGCTGGATGCTCATTCCGATCGGGCTGGGCTACGCGGTGGTCTACTACTTCCTGTTCTCGTTCGTCATCAAACGCTGGAACCTGCGCACCCCCGGCCGTGAGGACGACGAAGTCACGGTGGACACCGAGGCCGCCAAGTAAGCAGCAGTCACCCCGTTCCGTCCACCAACCCGAAAGCACTCCCGCATGGAAATCATCATCCTTCCCACCGCTGACGACGTGGCCCGCACGGCCGCAGACGCCATCGAGGAACAGGTCCGCCGCGGCCCGTCCGTCCTGGGGCTGGCCACCGGCTCCACGCCGCTGGGCACGTACCAGGAGCTCATCGCCCGGCACCGCACGGGCGGCCTGAGTTTCGCACAGGCGCAGGGCTTCCTCCTCGACGAGTACGTGGGGCTGCCCGCTGCCCACCCGCAGTCCTACCACTCGGTGATCCGGGATGAGTTCACCGCCAGCGTTGACTTCGCCCCGGACGCTGTGCACGGACTGGACGGGATGGCGGAGGATCCCGAGGCCGAGGCCGCCCGGTACGAGGGCCTGATCGCAGCGGCGGGCGGGGTGGACATCCAGATCCTGGGCATCGGCACGGACGGGCATGTGGGGTTCAACGAGCCCATGTCCTCGCTGGGCTCAAGGACCCGGATCAAGACCCTCACCCGGCAGACCCGGCAGGACAACGCCCGCTTCTTCGACTCCGCGGACGACGTCCCGGACCATGTCCTGACCCAGGGCCTGGGCACCATCCGCGAGGCCCGGCACCTGCTGCTGCTCGCGATGGGCGAGGCGAAGGCGGAAGCCATCGCCGCCGCCGTCGAAGGTCCGGTCGCGGCAATCTGCCCGGCGTCGGCACTGCAACTGCACCCGCACGTGTCCGTCCTGGTGGATGAGTCCGCGGCCTCCCGGCTGGCGCACCGGGAGTACTACACGGACACCTTCGGACGGAAGCCGGCATGGCAGGGACTGTGAGCACGGAGCGGGCCGTTATCGCTCCTGAACTTGAACTCGCTGTGGAGGACGCCGACGGCGTGCGGCTGGCTGCCGCCGCCGGCGCCGCCCGGGTGGAACTCTGCGCGGCCCTGGCCGAGACGGAGGGCATCACGCCGAGCATCGCCGCAGTGGAGCAGGCCTGCAGTGTGGGCCTCCCGGTCCACGTCCTGGTGCGGCCCCGCCCCGGCAACTTCACCTACTCGGCCGGCGAGCTTGCGGTGATCGAGCGCGACGTGGCGGCGGCCATGGATGCCGGCGCCGCCGGCGTGGTGGTCGGGGTCCTGGCGGCCGACGGCGGACCGGACACCTCCGCCGTCGGACGCATTACCGAGGTGGCGCGGCGCTACAAACCGGCCGCCGAGGTGACGTTCCACCGGGCCTTCGACGCCGCCCTTGCGGCCGGCTTCGACCCGGCGGAAGCCCTGGCCCGGCTGGAGAAAGCCGGGGTTGACCGTGTCCTGACCAGCGGCGGCAGCCCGGACTGCGTACTGGGCCTTGGCATGATCGCCCGGCTGGTGGAGCTGGGACGGATCCACGCGCCGTCGGTCCAGGTCATGGCCGGCGGCGGAGTGACGCTGAAACTGGTACCGTCGCTGCTCGAAAGCGGCGTCCAGGCGGTCCATACCTCCGCCCGGGCACGCCACGGGCTCTCCGGCGCGGACCGGGTGGCCAACGCCGACCCCGCCCTGGCTGCGGCGATGGCCGCGGCAATGGCCAGGGGATCCATGGGGACACCCACTGCGGGAGGCACGGAAGCATGAACAACCAAGTGGTCCTTCGCGGCCGGATCGTCACCGGAAGCATGGACATTGCCGACGGGGTCATAGCGGCCGACGCCGGCCGCGTCACTTATTCCGGGCCGGCGTCCGAATACCGCGGAAAGGCAGGGCCCGCGACCGACAACATCCTGCTGCCCGGACTGGTGGACCTGCACTGCCACGGCGCCAACGGCTCCGACTTCTCTGACGGCTCGGATGACGGCGCCCGGTCGGCGGCCCGCTACCTGCACAGCCGCGGCACCACCACCCTGCTGGCCAGCCTGGTGACAGGCTCGCCGGCAAACCTGGTGCGGAACCTCTCTGTGCTGCGGACCCTGACAGCGGAAGGACTCATTGCCGGCTCCCACCTCGAAGGCCCCTTCCTGGCGGCAGGGCAGTGCGGCGCCCACGACCCCTCGCTGCTCCTCGAACCGGATCCGGCCCTGGTGACCGAACTGCTTGAAGCCGCCGGGCCATCCCTGGCGTCCATGACGCTGGCGGCCGAGCTTCCCGGGACATCCGGCCTGGTGGACCTGCTGGCACCACGCGGCATCATCCCGTCCCTGGGGCACACCGCCGCGAACCCGCCCGCCGCTGCCGAATTCCTGGAGCACGCTGCCGCCGCACTGTCTGCTCCGTCCAATCCAACCGGCCGGTTCAGGCCGACCGTCACGCACTTGTTCAATGCGATGCCCGCCCTGCACCACCGCTCCCCCGGCCCGGTCTCGGCAAGCCTCAGTGCTGCCCGGGCAGGCAATGCGGTGGTGGAACTCATTGCAGACGGCGTGCACCTGGCGACGGAAACGGTCAAGCTGGTGTTCGACCTGGTGGGCGCGGAAAACATCGCCCTGGTCACCGACTCCATGGCGGCCACCGGCCTGCAGGACGGGCCATACCAACTCGGTTCGCTGGGCGTCACCGTCGACCATGGTGTGGCGCGCGTGGACAGCACCGGGGCCATCGCCGGTGGAACCGCCACCTTGCTGGACGTTGTGCGAACCACCGTTGCCGCGGGTGTCCCGCTGCAGGACGCCGTCCTGTCGGCGACAGCCGTTCCGGCCGCAGTCCTCGGCTTGTCCTCGCAGGCGGGCGACCTCCGCGCGGGCCTGCCCGCCGACGTCGTCGTTGTCGGCCCGCGCCTCACCCTGGCGGGCGTTCTGCGCCGGGGCGAATGGGTGGCTGCCCTCGCGCCCACAGCGTAGTGCGGCTGCATTCCTGCGGGTGACCGATGCGGGGGGCCGGCGTTAGTGCAGGGCAGGAATGTCAGACCCTCCCGCGATGATTTAGGTATGGGAAACAGCACGGTCGTAGCAGCCCCGATGGAGGGTGTTTTTGCCTCCATGGCTGCCCTGAACGCGCTGTTCCTTGAAGAGGAAGCCCTGACCACTGGCCTGGCGGCGGGAGCTGATGGCGGCGCCGGCGTTGATCTTCTGGGCCGGCTCTACCGGATCCGGTTGGAGCGGCTGGGCCTGGAAAAGCGGCTTGAGGCACAGGTCGCCGCGCTCACGGCCCGCGACGCCGCCCAGTCCCTTGACCTGCAGCAGGCCATGACACCACCGGACGCCTCCACCCAGGACCGCACGTACGCGGAAATATCGGCAGTGGAAGAAATCGCCGGGGTCCTGACCATCAGCTCCGGAGCAGCAGGGGCGTTCCTGTCCCAGGCCCGGCAGGTCTGTTCCCTCCCATCCGTGTACGAGGCCCTGTCCACCGGGTCCTTGTCCTGGCAGGGCGCCAGGATCATCGCCGACGAAACCGAGAACCTGGACCACCCCGCCGCCCTGGCCCTCGCGGACCACTTCCTGGACCCCGACGCACCCAACCCGGCCCGCGGCTGCCCCGCCACAAACCTTGTACCGTCCCGGCTGCGGGCCAAGGTCCGAGCCTGGCGCGAACGCCACCACCACGACTCCATCGAAAAACGCCACACCAAATCCGCAGCCGACCGGCGGGTCGAATTCACCCCCGAACGCGACGGCATGGCCTGGTTCGCGATCTATATGCAGGCAGACTGCGCGTTGGCGGCCTGGAACAAAACTACAGCCATCGCCCGCGGCCTCCAGGGCCCCAACGAAACCCGCACTCTTTCCCAAATCAGGGCCGATGAAGTCGCCCGACGCCTCCTCGCCCCCGCCCAAGCCATAACTACCACCACAGACGCCAGCACCGGCGCCGGCAGCACTCCCAGCAGCAGCACCCCCGCAGACGGCGGGGACACAGAAGGCAGCCAGGAAAAGATCACCGGTGAATTCCTCGGGCTCGCCACGCTCGTCGGATCAGACGAACCAGCAGCGGACTTGAACGCCGATGACCAGACCTGCACCGACGCCATCGGAATTAACGGAACCGGTCTACACGGAACACCCGCTGCAACCAGCCCCGAAACCGGGAAAGTCCCCACACCCCGCGCCGACGTCATCGTCACCGTCCCCGTGTTCTCCCTGCTCGGCCTAACCGACGAACCGGCCACCCTCGACGGCTACGGTCCCGTCCCGGCGGCGATGGCCCGTAAACTCCTCGCCGAAGGGGCAGATTCCTTTACCCGAGTCCTCGTCGATCCACGCGACGGCGCACCCCTGGAGATAGGCCGCACCAGCTACCGGCTCACCAAAGCCATGCGACAAGCCCTCACCCTCAGGGACGGCAAATGCACCTTCCCCGGCTGCAACAACAACGCCCTGGACAACGAAGCCGACCACCTCCAAGCGTGGCACCACGGCGGCACCACCGGGATCAGCAACCTGGCACAACTCTGTCCAAAGCACCACCGCCTGAAACACAACAGCGGCTGGACACCCACCCAAGCCACAAAAAACGAACCACCCGGATGGACCTCACCCACCGGCCGCACCTACCCCGCCGAACAACCCGACCGGGAACCGCCTCAATTGCCCGCCGGTATGCCTTCCCCGGATGTGGCCGGCCCCAGGCTTCTGCCGTCCGAGGCTCCGTTGGCGTCTCCTGCCGGCGTCATCAGTGTGGACTTTCGTCCGGCATTGTCCCCGGCGGAAGAATGCCTTCTGAGGTACCTGCGCAAGGCCAGGGCATAGCGTGCCCGCGGTGTTTTCCTACGTTCCCACCGCGGCGTTAGTCAGGGACGTCCGCTACGTGGCCCTGAGTCCTCCCCGCACCTGGCTGGGCCTGGTCCGCTGTTTGGCTTCCTGCCCGGCCAAGGCATGCAGCCGGGACACAACGTCCAGAGCGAGGGGACGCCCATGCCCCGGTGCCAGCAGCCGGGGGCCAAGGTTGGCAAGCCGGTCCACCGATTCCATGGCCACCTTCCAATCCCAGGTGGTGTACCAGGGGGGACCTGCAAGGTCCGGCCTAGCGAGGAGGATGCCCGGGAGGGAGTTCAGGTTTACCGTCACCACCGCATCACCCGAAAGCAGAACCCTGTCGCTGGGCCGCCAAAAAGCTACGTGCCCGGGTGTGTGCCCCGGTGTGGGGACGGCGTTCCAGCCCGGCAGGCCCGGCACTTCCCTTCCCGGCCCAAGCGGTTGGACGACGTCGGAAATGTCCCCGGCGGCCTCGATCCGCCGGCGGAGCGGGGCCGGCAGCGAGCGCATGACGGGCATGACCACCCACCGGTCCAGCGGCATTGAGAAGTCGGCCCGGTACCTCCCCTGGGCCATGGGCAGCTCGGCCGGATGGACGTACACGGGAACCTGCCACAGCCGGGCCAGGGTGCCGGCGGCGCCGGAGTGGTCGGGGTGGAGGTGGGTCAGCAGGATTGCACGGGGTTCTCCCCGGGACCGAGCATTCGCTGGACAGCCATGTGTACTTGCTCCGCGCTGGCGGCCCAGCCGGTATCGACCAGCACCCGGGCCGATCCGGACCGGACAAAGTAGAGGTTGGACGCGAATGCTCCCGATCCCGAGGTTATGAGGACAACCCCGGGAGCGATTTCCCGGATTTGGCTGATGCGCTTCATTGCCCTTCCATTTTCCTCCAGGACATCGCGCTTTCACATCATCCGGCGGCGAATGAAGCGAACCTTTGCCCGCCCATGCGTAGCGATGGATTTAGTCCTGCCGCTGTTCCTTACCGGTGCAGCGTTCCTTACCGGGTCACAGTCCCTTACCGGGTCCGCAACCGCTTGAACGGTGGCCCGGCGGCCGGAACGGCTCTCGCCTGCGATTCAGGGGAGGTGGCTGAAGTATGGCCGATCAAGCCGAGGGACAGCAGCAGGAGGCCAAGTTCGGCCAGGCCGGCTGCGAAATAGACCGCCTGGAGGACGGTGAAAGGGATGATGACCATCTGGACGAAGATCCAGATCAGGATCGAATAGCCGGCCGTCGCTGCCGCAATGGCGGCCCAGCGGTGGTTCCTGGCAACGAGGATGAGTGCGGCGAGGTGCGTGCCGCCAACCACCAGTGCCAGCAGCAGGCCAGGAAGAAAGTAGCTGTTGAAGGGCGACCCCGCCAGCATGCTCTCGGGCATGACCAGCTGCGCCGGCAGGCCCAGCCGTTCGGGCCCCAGCCAACTTCCGAGCGCCATCACCAAGCCACCGGCCAGTGCAGTCAGGCCAACGAATCCCAGGACGGCCAGAAGCCCTGCCCGCCTCACGGTCCCACTCCGATTGACTCTTGCATGCTGCCAGTCTCGCCCCGCCGCCTGGCCGGCAGTAGGGGCGAAAGGCCCTCAGCCGTCGGCGCCCGGCAGGCAAACCTCCACGATGCCGCCGGTGATACGGGTATCAAAACGCGGTTGCCGGGACGTGGCAGGGCCTGCCTGCACCTCGCCCGTACGCAGGGAGAACATGCTCCGATGCCAGGGACAGACGACGCATGGTTCGCTGCCGGTCCCGGCATCTCCGGCCTTGAGTTTGCCTTCGTGCAGCGGCCCGGACAGGTGGCTGCAGACGTCGGACAGCACGTTGACGCTGTCGCCCTCCCGGTGGACGAGCAAGGGCAGTCCGGCAACTTCGTGCTTGAGCAGCTTTCCCTCCGGCAAATCCGAAAGCTGTGCCAGGGAATGCCATCCTGACGGGAAGCGGTGCGGTATCTCCTCGCTGTGGTTCACGCCCGCTGCCTGCCGGTAGGTGAGGTGGCCGCCCAAGAAACCGCCGGCACCTACTGTGGCAAGCCCCAAGTAGGCGAGGACCTTTCCGCTGTTCCGGCTGCCCCTCGCCCGCTGGATCAGCGACGCAATGTAGAGCCCCGTCGCCGTCACATTGGCCGCGGCGTGCACCAGGCCTACCCTTTGCTGCTGCGGGTGGAGCTGCGACCAGTCGGTGAAACCGGCCAGCGCCGACGGAAGCACGCTTGCAGTGCCAACCCCCACCAGAATCCCGGCGGCCTTTTCCGTGCCGGGGATCGCGTCCAGGACCCCGGCGGAAACCCAGGCACCGATCGGAACCTGGACTGCGAGCGGATGCACCGGATGGCCAATGGGAACACCGTGGAGCACGTCCCTCGCCCATTGTGGACGGAGGACCTTCCTGACGACTTTCCGGACGCTCTTGGCCACGGGGTCAAGCCATTCGGCGTCCTCGAGGCGGGTGACAAGCTCAAGTGCAGGCAGCGGCTTCATGGGTCTCCCTTACCCTGTTTCCTGGAATCCAGTCGGTGCCCAGAGCCTAGCTGGTGACCGTGCCGGGGAACAGGGCCAGGCAACAGACGCCGGGCAGCGACGCCGGGACGGAAGGGGAAGGCCGGAAGCCGCCGCTGGCAGCACCGGCACCGGTTACCGCAGCGGCGACCCCACCACCGTGAACTGGCTGCCGCCCATCTCGCCGGACAGCAGAGGCATGGCCTCGGCGATCGCGGCCCGCACACTGTCCAGCTGCAGTGAGGCCCGGTGCGCCTCCGGCGACTCCCACAGTTCGCTCACAAACACCGTGTCAGGAGCGTCGTCGTTCACGCCCACCTCGTACAGCAGGCAACCGGCTTCCTTGAGTCCCTCCATCGGCCGGAGCAGGATGGACACGACGGCGTCCCGCTGGCCGGGCTTGGTTCCGAGGCTTCCCACATTCGCAAAGGTCATGGTGCCCAGTCTGCAACAACGGCAGGACAGATTCCGTCAGGCTACTTCGCTGCCGCCGACGCGGCAGGCTCGGCAACCTGTCCCGCCGTCGCAATCTCTCCCCTGGCCGCAACCTCGCCGTTGAAGGCACGCAGCATGGCCGTCCGGTCAAACTGGCCCTCCCATCTGGCGACAACGAACGTGGCCACACAGTTGCCCAGCAGGTTCACCACCACCCGCATGGAATCCATAAGCCGGTCGGCGCCCAGGAGCAGCGCCACGCCGGCCACCGGGAAAATCCCGAGCGCACCTGCCGTGGCGGACAGCGCCAGGAATGCGGACCCGGGGACCCCTGCCATCCCCTTGGAGGTCAGCATCAGCACGCCGAGGGCGGCGAGCTGCTGGCCAAGATCCAGGTTGTACCCGAAGGCCTGGGCCAGGAAGAGAAGCGAGATCGACAGGTAAAGGGCGGCCCCGTCCAGGTTGAAGGAGTAGCCGGTAGGGACCACCAGGCCCGTGGTGGCGCGGGAGCAGCCGGCGTTTGTCAGCTTGGTCATGATGCGCGGCAGCACAGACTCCGTGGACGCCGTCCCGAGTGCGAGGAGGAATTCCTCCCGCGTGTACTTGATGAACTGCCACAGCGGCACCCGCGGGTACACCCACGCAACCACGAAGAGCGGCCCGATGAACACAAGCGCCGCACCATAGCAAGCGGCCACGAGCAGCGCATAGGTGCTCAGGGACCCCAGCCCGTACTGGCCGATAATGAACGCCATGGCACCGAAGGCGCCTATCGGCGCCGCCCGCATCACCCAGCCCATGATCTTGAAGAACAGCTCCAGCACAGTTTCCATCAGGGTGATCACGGGGAGGCAGCGCTCCCTGCCCACCACCACAATGGCGGCTCCAAAGAAGACCGAAAAGCACAGGACCTGCAGGAGGCTGTTGCTGGCAAACGCGCCCACCACGCTGGTGGGAATGATGCCCAGCAGGAAGGCTGCGGCATCCTTGGGCGGGGCCGTGGAAGTTTTGGCATCAAGGGCGTCCTGCGAGAGCGACGCCGGATCAATGTTCAGGCCTGCGCCCGGCTGGACCACGTTCCCCACTACCAGGCCAAAACCAGGGCAAACAACGTGGCGGCGGTGAAGTATGCCAGGGCCTTGACGCCCACGCGGCCCACGGCCCGCACGTCGCTGACAGCAGCAATCCCCGTCACGATCACCAGGAAGATCAGCGGGGCGATGATCATCTTGATCAGCTGGATGAAGCCATCCCCAAGCGGCCGGAGTCCCGCGCCGATCTCCGGCCAGAAGTGGCCGACCACAATGCCCGCCACTACGGCTGCCAGGATCTGGAAGAAAAGTGATTTGTAAAGGGGTTTCCTTGCTGCCCCGCCTGCATGCGGTTGCGGCGCGGAGAGGAGCGCTGGGTTCTTCATCGCGGTGCCTGTTCTTTGGAATGTGTCGGCACCCGGGGCGCCGCAAGGTCATCCGTAACGCTAGGGCTCCCATGTTTCCGGAAAGATAAATCCGCAATGCGGAAGTATTAAGAGGAATGGCACGTGCGCGTACACCCGTCACCTGCGGCCACGGGAACGACGGCGGCGCGCGGTCGCCGTCGTTCCCTTCCCTTTCGGCTGGCTGGCTTCCTGGCAAGCTCCCCGCAGTCGTTGCACCCCTGCGATTGGATCGCTCCTGGTCCTGCGGGCGTACGCAAAGCCGCCGCAGAAGCCGGACCATTCGGTGGCTGCCTCGCTGGCGCTGGTCAAGGCCCCGGACCCCGCACGCTTTCCGCGGGCCTGACCTCAGTCCGCGGCACCCGGGGTTCCGGCATGGACCACGGCGCCGCTCGCCGTCGTGTCCTCGTTCAACATCCAGCCCACGCGCTTGACCGTCCGCAGCATCACCACGCTCTCCACCAGTTCGATGCCCGGCACTTTCTGCTGCAACGCCAGCTCGGCCGTCATGACGTCGGCCAGCGACTGGAGCCACATGATGATCACGAAGTTGGTGGGGCCCGTGGTGGACGCGCTGAGCCGGACATTGCTGATGGTGCGGAACGCGGCGGCTGCCTCCTCATGCCTGCCGGCCGGGACGTTCGCGAACCACTGGCATGTCACCGGGAACGATGAGTAGCGCTGCGCCAGCTCGCAGCGGAACAGCAGGATCCCGCTGGCCAGCACCCGGTTCAGCTGCCGCTGCACCGTGGCTGGGTGGCGGCCCAGCCCCCGGGCAATGTCCGCCGCCGTCGCCCTCCCGTCCCGCGCCAGGTACGGGAGCAGGGCCAGGTGGCTGGGCGGGAGGTCCCCAGCTGCCGCAGCATGCCGGCCCGCGCCCTCGGCGCCTTGTCCCAGCGTCCGCAGCGTTGCCAGCTGAGCCTTGTCCAGGATGTTCAGCCGCCACTCGTCGGCGCTGGTGTGCAGCCGGGTGCAGAGCGCTGTCTGGTACTTGGTGAGGCCCTCGATGGCCTTCAGCCTGGCGACGACGTTGGTGCTGAATTCCTCAAGCGACCTGGTGATGACGGTCAGCATCAGGTCGCGGTTGCTGGCCGCTTCCTCCACCGTGACGATCTCGGGAAGGGCCGCCAGCTGGGCGGTGACGGCGTCCCGCTGGTTCATCTCGCAGTCGACGGCCACAAAGGCGAGGAGCATCTGCTGGGGGTTTCCGGCCAGATGCGCAGTGACCCAGGCCGCGCCGCTGGACCTGAGCCGCTCCCAGCGTGCGGCCAGTGTGGTGGCGTGGACGCCCAGCACTTTGGCGGCGTCGGCCCAGCCAAGCCGCGGGTGGACCTGCAGCACCTGGATCAGGGCGAGATCGTCCTCGCTGAGTTCCATGGGCCGTCCTTTCGTGCATGAATCCTGCTACCAAGTAGGAGCAGAAGCATAATTACTGCGCTTTCGACGAATGTGAAGCGCACCACTCCAGAATAGTCCCCAAGCCGGAAGCCCACGCCAAGGAGTACAACTTGCCCATCACCGAAGACGCCCGCGACCTGCAGGAAGACCTGGTCCGCCTCCGCCACGACCTGCACCGGCGGCCGGAGATCGGCCTGCACCTTCCCCGCACCCAGGAGCGCGTCCTCCAGGCGCTGGACGGCCTGCCGTTCGAGATCACGCTGGGCAAGGAAACGACGTCGGTCACTGCCGTCCTGCGCGGCGGCGCCGGTATGCAGGCGGGTGGCGGGACCCCGGCGGCCACAGCTTCACCGGCGGGCACAGATTCCCCGGCGGGCGGCAAAGCAGCCGAACGGCCCGCCGTCCTCCTCCGCGCGGACATGGACGGACTCCCGGTGCAGGAGAAGACCGGAGTGGACTACACATCCCGGACCGACGGCGCCATGCACGCCTGCGGCCACGACCTGCACACGTCCATGCTCGCCGGAGCCGCCACGCTCCTGGCCGAGAAGCGGCACCTGCTCCGGGGCGACGTCGTCCTGATGTTCCAGCCCGGTGAGGAAGGCTGCGACGGCGCCAGCTACATGATCCGGGAAGGCGTCCTGGACGCCGCAGGCCCCCGCGTCCAGGCAGCGTACGGCATGCACGTCTTTTCCTCCCTGGAGGAACACGGCCAGTTCTGCACCAAGCCGGGCGTCATGCTCAGCGCTTCGGACGGCCTGGCGGTCACCATCCTCGGCGCCGGCGGCCACGGATCCGCCCCGCACGCCGCCAAGGACCCGGTGACCGCGGCGGCGGAGATGGTCACCGCGCTGCAGGTGATGGTGACGCGGCAGTTCAACATGTTCGATCCCGTGGTCCTGTCCGTCGGCGTCCTGCAGGCCGGCACCAAGCGGAACGTCATCCCGGAGACGGCCCGCATCGAAGCCACCATCCGGACCTTCTCCGAGGGCTCCCGCCTCAAGATGATGGAGGCCGTACCGCGGCTGCTCAAGGGCATCGCCGCAGCCCATGGCCTTGACGTGCACGTCGATTACCAGGCGGAGTACCCGCTCACCATTACGGACGAGGACGAAACCACTACTGCCGAAAAGGTCATCTCCGGCCTGTTCGGCGAGCGCCGGCTCTCCCGCTGGGCCACCCCGCTCAGCGGCTCCGAGGACTTTTCCCGGGTGCTGGCAGAAGTGCCCGGCACCTTCGTGGGGCTCAGCGCCGTCGCTCCCGGTGCTGATCCAGCAGCCTCCCCCTTCAACCACTCGCCGTACGCGACCTTCGACGACGGCGTCCTGGCTGACGGAGCAGCGCTCTACGCAGAACTGGCCATTTCGCGTCTCGCCTCGCTTTCCGCAGCTTCATAGTACGCAGCCACTCCCCACCGCCGGCAGCAGCGCCGCCGCCGGCAACCCCATTCGCACCGACCACCAGGAAGTCATCATGTCCATTGCAGTAACAAGGCAGCAGACTGGACGCGTGTCCACCGCGAAAACCATCGTCGGAACCGGCATCGGCAACGCCGTCGAGTGGTACGACTGGGCCATCTACGCCACGTTCACGCCCTTCATCGCCAGCCAGCTCTTCAGCAAGGCCGACCCCGCCTCCGCGGTACTCTCCACCCTGGCGATCTTCGCCGTCGGCTTCGTGGCCCGGCCCTTCGGCGGGTTCGTTTTCGGCTGGATCGGCGACAGGGTGGGCCGCAAGACGTCCATGACGCTCGCCGTCGGCCTGGCTTCGCTGGGCAGCCTGATGATCGGCATCGCGCCCACCTTCGCGGCCGTGGGCGCCTGGGCATCCCTGATGCTGCTGGTGGCCCGGCTCATCCAGGGCCTGGCACACGGCGGTGAGCTGCCGTCGTCGCAAACCTACCTCTCCGAAATGGCACCCAAGGAGCACCGCGGGTTCTGGGCCACCCTGATCTACACCTCCGGAACGGTGGGCATCCTGTTCGGCACGCTGCTGGGCGCCGTGCTGAACATGACGCTGACCACCGAGGCGATGAACGCGTGGGGCTGGCGGATCCCGTTCCTGCTCGGCGCAGCGATGGGCCTCTACGCCCTGATCATGCGGGCCCGGCTGCACGAGACCGAGGCCTTCGAGGGCGAATCCACCGCCGTCAAGCGCGCGCCGATCTGGCCGCAGATCGTCCGGCACCGGAAGCAGGCCCTGCAGGTGATCGGGCTGACGGTCGGCCTGACGGTGATCTACTACATCTGGGGCGTGGTGGCACCGAGCTACGCCACCACCGCCCTCAAGATCGACCGCGGCGAAGCCCTGTGGGCCGGTGTTGTTGCGAACATCGTGTTCATTGCCGCGCTGCCGGTCTGGGGCAAGCTGTCCGACCGGATCGGGCGCAAGAAGGTGCTGTGGTCCGGTGCCATCGGTTCTGCCGTGATGCACTTCCCCATGACCTGGCTGCTGAAGGATTCCGCCTGGCAGCTGGCGGTGGGCATGTCCGTGATGCTGGTCTTCATCGCCGCGAGCGCCGCCATTGTCCCGGCCGTCTACGCCGAGCTGTTTCCCACCTCGATCCGCACCGTGGGCGTCGGGGTGCCCTGCTCCATCTGCGTGGCCGCGTTCGGCGGGACCGCGCCCTACCTGCAGCAGTGGCTGGGCACCTCGCTGGGCGCGCCCCAGGTGTTCAACATCTACGCGGTGCTGCTCCTGGTCATCAGCGCGGCGTTCGTCTTCACCATCCCGGAGACCAAGGGCAAGGACCTGACGCACTAGCCGCTCCAGGGCTGGCTCCTCCAGGCGGGTCAGCGGGCCCCGGTGCATGGCGCACCGGGGCCCGCGGCGTGTCGGGGAGTGCCCAGGCTTCCGGGACTGCTTAGGCGAAGTTCCTGATGGTGATGCCGGAGAAGGTTGCCGGGCCGCCGTCGGTGTAGAACGAGATCCCGGTGTCACCCGCGGCGAAGTGCACCTGCTGGGACAGCACCGTGTGACCGGCGTTCACGAACACCTCCACGCTCTGCCTGTCCACGAAAATTCGCAAATGCACTGACCGCGCAGCGGCATCAATCGGTGCCGCCGCACGCGTGAACGGCACGAGTGAAAAGCCGGCCAGGTCCGACGGCCCGCGGTCCACATACAGTTCCGCCCCGTACTTCCCGATGTTGGTGTGGCGCGTGCCGTCCGCGGACCGGCCCACCGAGACGCCCACGTTGGCGGCGGCATCCCAGGAAATATCGAGCTCCAGCTCGTACGCGTAGCCGCTCCACGGCAGGACTGCGCTGCCGCTGACAGTACGGTCCGGAAGCACCGTGGTGGAGCCCGCGTGGCCGGCGAGCGCCGGGACGGGACTGCTGAGCAGGCTGTACCAGCCCCCGGCCTGGCGGGCAAGGCGCAGTTCGCGTACCACCGAGTTCTGGCCGTTGTATCCGTCGCTGGCATCCGTGGGAACGTCCCGGGCGGCGTACTTCCAGTTGTTCATCCAGCCGATCGCGTACCGCCGGGTGTCGGGTGCCTCCGCTGCCGGCCAGGTCACGGCGCCGTACCAGTCCCAGCCCCAGTCGAGCCACTGCGGGTCCAGGTTGTCCGCGAGGAACTGCCCGCCGTCCCAGGTTCCCGTCCAGTAGGCGTAGGTCATGGGCAGGCCGATACTGTAGGCATCCATGCTGGCGCCCAGCACCCAGTGCCGGGTGCCGTCGTCTGCCGTCATCTCGAACAGGTCCGGGCATTCGATCCCGCCGAGGGCATGGTTGGGGTAGTCGAAGTTGCGTTTCAGCTGCCAGTCGCGCAGGTTCTGCGAGGTATAGAACGCGGCGTACCGGGCCCGGCCGATCACGCACACCCATTCGCTGCGCGCCGCATCCCAGTGGATCTTCGGATCGCGGAACCATTCCGCGTTCTCGATCTCGGCCTGCGTGGTGGCGGCCCGTCCATCCGTGTTCACGATCACCGGATCAGGCAGCGCCGTGAAGGTGGAGCCGCCATCGGTGGACCAGTAGAGGTACTGCTCCTGGTACTTGCGGATCCCTCCAGTGGGCTGCGTGGCGAGGACAACGATGGCGCCTGCCCCAAAACCGGCAGTGTTTGCCGTGTCCACCACCGCCGAGCCCGACCAGACAGGAAAGTCCGGCTGCAGCGGGATGGCAACCCCGTGATGGTCGAAAGCCACGCAGTCCGTGGTGGTGGCGTGGTCCCATCCGCCCGGGCCGTTGTTCTGCGCGGAATGCAGGTAGTAGAGGTGGTACGCGCCGTTCACGTAGACCGGACGTTGGGGGTCGCACAGCCAGCCCGACGGCGGCGTCATGTGGTACACGGCGCGTAAAGACTCCTTGGCCTTGGCGGCTGCCGGCAGCACGTTGCTCATGAACAAAGCCAGCGCTCCTGCGCCGGTGCCCTGCAGGACGTTGCGCCGGGACAAATGGGGCGTCATGGTGTTTCCTCTCGAAAGTGGGCTGCATCAGGGCGTGCGACAGCCACTGGCGCACGCGGCGATGACGACGGCGGCGCAGCAGTCCCAGGCGGAGACGCCGGGCGGGTGCGGGTTGCGTCGCGGCCCGGATGGAGGGACGGCCCGCCGGTGCTGGATGGCACCGGGAGGGCCTTGGAAAAGGTACTGCTCTAAAGGTGGAACCTTCATTGGTTCGGGGGCTGACGCCGTCGTCGGAAAATCGCTTGGCCCCAAAACTAGGGATGCAAACAGTGTTTGGTCAAGCGTTTTATCGCAGACGGCCGGATCCAGAAAAAAGTTTCGCTAAAACGCTTGATCAAACCCGGCGGCATCATCTACCTTGAGGTGATCAAACGCTTTAGCAGAACGGAACATCAGCGCCGATGAGTTATCCAGTCTTCTTCCAGCCCGCCGACGGATGGGTGGGAGACCTCATCCCTTTCCAAAAGGACGGGGAGTTTTGGCTCTTTTACCTCCACGAGGTCCGCTCCGACCCCAAGCCGGGAACGTCGTGGAACCTGGTCACCACCAAGGACCTCATCCAGTTCCAGGACCAGGGGGTGGCACTGCCGCACGGAACAGATAACGATCCCGACTTCAACGCCTACACGGGCAGCGTGGTGGTTGACGAGTCCGGCATCCACCACCTCTTCTATACCGGGCAGAACCCGAAGAACCTTGGCAAGGACGGGCTGCCGCTGCAGCTGGTCATGCACGCCACCAGCACCGACGGCATGCGCACCTGGGTGAAGCACCCCGAGCTTACGTTCGGTGCACCTGCCGGCTACGAGTCCGGGGACTGGCGGGACCCTTACGTTTGCCACGACCCGTCCTCCGGCCAGTGGCGCATGCTCCTGGCGGCCCGGCACGCCGAAGGACCCGAACGCCGCCGCGGAGTCATCGCCCAGTGCGTGTCCAGCGACCTGGTGAGCTGGCAGTACGCCGAACCGTTCTGGGACCCCCGCCGCTACATTACCCACGAGTGCCCGGACGTCTTCGCCTGGGGCGGCTGGTGGTACATGGTCTACTCCGAGTTCTCCGAGAATTTCACCACCCGGTACCGCATGGCGAAAAGCCCGGATGGACCGTGGCTGGTGCCGGACCAGGACAGCATCGACGGCCGCGCGTTCTACGCGTCCAAGACCGCGGAACGGGACGGGCGTCGGTTCTTCTTCGGCTGGATCGCCAGCAAGGAAGGAAATTCCGACAGCGGCTCCTGGCAGTGGGCGGGCACCATGTCCGTCCTGGAGGCCCGGCAGAACCCGGACGGGACCCTGGCGTTCGGCTTCGCCGACGAACTGGTGGACAGTTTCTGGGACGAGGTTGCCGTGACCTTCGACGGCGGCCTGCCCGCCAGGCTGGACGTCCCGGACGGCTACACCGCCACCGTCTCCCGGGAGGAACTGCCCTCCCAGTTCTACGCCAAGGCAATCCTGGACATCAGCCCGGGCACCACAGAGTGCGGGCTGCTGCTGCGGTCCAGCGCCGACGGCGACAGCTCCTACGTGCTCCGGCTCGAACCGAAGCGCGGGCGCCTGGTCTTCGACCAGTGGCCGCGGGCCGTCACGGGGGAGGCCCAATGGCATGTCTCCGGGGACGTGCCGTTCGAGATCGAACTCGAGCGCCCGTGCAGCCTTCCTCCCGGCGAACACACGCTGGAAGTCATCGTCGACGGCGACCTGTGCGTCGCCGTCGTGGACAGGCAGGTGGCCCTCAGCACCAGGATCTACGACCTGCCGGCGGGCCGGATCGGCGTCTTCGCCGGCGAAGGATCCGCCACCGTTACACATCTCGAAGTACGCAAGCGCACCGACAACTGAATACCCTCCCGCATCCTCCGTTCAAACCAAGGGAAAGACCGCAATGAAGAACCTGATCCGCGCCGCCGCCGTCGCAGCAGCCACCGCCCTGGCCCTCACAGCCTGTGGGGGCGGAAGTTCCACCGATCCCTCCAACGTCAGCCCCACCGGCGAGATCAAGCCCCGGGAAATCTCCTGGCTGCTCTCGCGGCCCGCTGACGGCGCCGTCATCAACATCATGAAGAAGCTGGCCGACGACTACGCCAAGGACCACCCCGGCTTCGAGCTGAACCTGATCACCACCCCGGACCGGCCCTCCTACATCCAGAAGCTCGAGACCCTGGCCGCAGCCAACAAGCTCCCCGAGCTCTTCGACACGGATGCCACACCCTTCGCCCAGCAGCTGGCCAAGCAGGGCAAGATGGTGGACGCCGAAAAGCTGCTCAAGACCCTGGATGTCTACGACGACTACCGCCCCGGCGCCCTGGACTACCAGCGCTTCGACGACGGCTCCCTGTACATGATCCCGTTCCAGTTTGAGCTGGAATTCATCTGGTACAACAAGGCGCTGCTCGAAAAGGCAGGCGTGGCGGTGCCGAAGTCCCTGGACGACATTCCCGCCATGTGCACGGCCCTCCGCGAGGCCGGCATCACCCCGATCGCCATCGACGGCCAGGACCAGTGGCCGCTGGAACGCTACATCGCCTACCAGCCGTTCCGGGAAGCCGGACCGGACTTCGTGACGAAGCTGAAGAAGGGCGAAGCGAAGTTCTCCGACCCCGCCGGGCAGAAGACCGTCAACTGGATGGCTGAACTTGGCAAGGCGAAGTGCTTCCAGGAGGGCTTCTCGGCCCAGGGCTACTCAGACGCGCAGAACCAGTTCACGTCCGGCCAGGCGGCGATGTACAACATCGGCACCTGGGAGCTGTCCAGCCTGGCCACGGACAAGCTGGACCCGCCGTCCGGGACGACATCGACTTCTTCACCCTCCCCACCACGGCGGGATCCGTCACGGCAGCCAACGAGTTCGTTTCGCCCTCGGGCATCGGCATGGCGGTGAACTCGAAGACCTACGATCCCCTGGTGAGCGACTTCCTGAAGTTCGCCCTGGAGAAGTACCCGGCCGAATACGCCGCAACCGGCGCGCTCTCGCCCACCACCGACGTCGAAACCGCCGTCCCGGCCAACGCAACGCCGCTGTACCGGAAGGCGCTGGACCAGGCGAAAGACCTCGGTTCCAAGCAGGCCATGCCCTGGGACACGCAGCTTGATCCCACCACCAACGGACGCCTGCAGCAGGAGCTTGTCCTGCTGGTCCAGGGCAACATCACGCCGGAGCAGTTCACCAGCACCATGGACAACACCATCGCGCAGAACGCCCCGAAGTTCTTCAAGTAAGCGCTGTTCTTCAAGTAAGCAACCACTGCGGCGGGGGACTCCGGTCCCCCGCCCGAAAGGCCCGGCCATGCTCCCCAACAGGATGCTTCCCAACAGGTCCAGGACATCCGTCCTCGTCTTCCTGCTCCCTCCCCTGCTGCTCTACTGCGCAGCGGTGTTGTTTCCCATCCTCCAGTCGCTGTTCCTGAGCTTCTTTTCCTGGAACGGCATCAGCGACATGGAGTTCGTGGGGGTCGACAACTACGTCCGCATGTTCGTCAAGGACGACATTTTCTGGCGGGCTTTCCTGAATGCCCTGATCTACCTGGCCATCTGCCTGGTCCTGCAGCTCGGCGGGGCCTTGGTGGTCGCCAGCCTGCTCACGTCCCTGCGCCGCGGCCGGGAGCTGGTGAAGACGCTCTACCTGCTGCCGGCCGTAATCTCCACCGTTGCCATCGCCTTCCTCTTCGTCCGGATCTACTCCATCGACCCCGTCGGCCTGCTCGACCAGCTGCTGCACTGGATCGGGCTCGGCAGCCTCGAGCGGCCCTGGCTCTCGGACGTCACCACCGTCCTGGCCGCCGTCTCGGCGCCGGAAGGCTGGCGCTTCACCGGCCTCTACATGCTCATCATCTATGCGGCCCTGCTGGCCGTGCCGAAGGAACTGGAAGAGGCCGCCGTGCTGGACGGGGCCTCCCGGTGGACGCTGTTCACCAAGATCCGCTTCCCCTACATCCGCCCGGTGTGGATCACCACCACCATCATGGCCACCACCTACGGCCTGCGCGGCTTCGACATCCCCTACCTGATGACCAACGGCGGGCCCGGACAGTCGTCTGAACTGCTCACCACATACATGTACAAGACGGCGTTCACCAGCACCGACTTCGGCTACGCCAGCACCATCTCGGTGTTCATCGTCATCGAGTGCCTCGTCGCCGTCGGCCTCATCCTGTTCCTGCTCAAGCGGAAGGCAGACTCATGATCACCCAGGCAGCCCCAGCCGTTCCGCCCGCCGTGGTGCCGCCGCGTCCGGCAGCCCGCCGCCGCCGTCGCAGGCCCGACCTGTTCCGGACGCTCTCACGCGTCCTGATCATGCTCATCGTGATCGTCCAGGTGTACCCGCTGGCCTGGCTGTTCCTCACCAGCCTGCGCACCGAGCAGGACTTTGCCAGCGGCGATCCGTTCGCCCTGCCCAGCTCGCTGACCTGGGAGAACTACGCCCGGGCCTTCGAAACGGGGGACCTGGGCCGGAACATCATGAACAGCTTCATCGTTACCATGGGCGCCAACATCCTGATCGTCCTGCTGGGCATGATGGCCGCGTACGCCATCCAGGTGCTGGGGTTCCGGCTCAGCAAGCTGGTCCGCGGGCTGTTCCTGATCGGCATCATCGTGCCCGTCCAGATCGCCCTGGTGCCCCTGTTCATCGACTACTCGGCGGTGAACCTGCTGGACACCTACCAGTCGATGATCATTCCCCTGGCCGGGTTCTCCCTGCCGATGTCCATCTACCTGTTCTGCTCGTTCTACGAATACATCCCCAAGGAAACGTACGAGGCAGCGTCCTTGGACGGCGCAGGGCCCTACCGGATCTTCGGCCTGATCACCCTGCCGCTGTCGCTCAACACGGTGGTGACCGTGGTCCTGGTCAACAGCATCTTCATCTGGAACGACTTCATCTTCGCCAACACCTTCGTGCTGTCCGAGGAACTGAAGACCATCCCGCTGGGCCTGCAGAACTACATCGGTGCCATGGGCAAGGTGGACTGGACGGCCACGTTCGCCGCCGTGTGCGTCACCATCACCCCGCTGCTGCTGGTCTTCCTGGTCCTCAACAAGGCCATGATCCAGGGACTCGAGAGCGGGGCGACCAAGGGATGACCGCCGCAGCCGCCGGATATACTCCTGACGGAGGGCAGATGAATTCAAGGGAGAACAAGCCTGGGGAAGCCGCGCCTGCGGCCAGTCCCCGGCACCGGCCCGAACGAGCCCACCCCGTCACGCTCCGCGACGTCGCCGAAGCGGCAGGGGTCTCGACGGCCACCGTGTCGCTGGTGGTCAACAAGAAAAAAGACGCCCGCATAGCCGAAGAAACCCGCCAGCGCGTCAAGGATGCCATCCGCGCGCTGGGCTACCGGCCCAACGCGATGGCCAAGACCCTGGTCAGCGGCACCTCCCGGTTCATCGGGCTGGTGGCCGACGGCGTTGCCACCACGCCCTTCGCCGGCCAGATCATCCACGGCGCCCAGGACGAGGCATGGAAGCACGGCTACGCGCTCCTGATCGCGAACACCGAGGGAAACCGGGCGCTTGAGCAGGACGCTATCAGCATGATGCTTGAGTACAAGGTGCGCGGCATCCTCTACTCCACCTGGTTCCACCGCGAAACCGACATTCCGGCCTCGCTGCGGGAAGCAGACTTTGTCCTGGTGAACTGCTTCGCCGCCGAGCCTGGGGCCCGGGCCGTGGTACCCGACGAGGCGCAGGGCGGAAAGTCGGCCACCGAGATCCTGCTCCGGCACGGCCACCGCCGCATCGCCTTCATCAACGCCACCATCCCCGCCCCTGCCAAGGACGGACGGCTCCTGGGATACAGGCAGGCACTCGAGGAAGCCGGCATCGCCTTCGACCCCGGCCTGGTCATGGAAGCCTATCCGGACCAGGAAGGCGGCTACGGCGCAACCGGTGAGCTGCTCAAGCGCAGCGCCACCGCCGTCTACTGCTACAACGACCGGATGGCCATGGGCCTCTACGACGGGCTGCGTGAGCACGGTTTGTCCATTCCGGAAGACCTCGCCGTGGTCGGCTTCGACAACCAGGAAGTCATCGCCGCGCACCTGCGGCCCCCGCTGTCCACCGTGGCGCTCCCCCACTACGAGCTGGGCGCAGCCGGCGTCCGCATGCTGCTCGGGCTGGAGGAGACAGCCGGGGCGGAGGCAGCGAAAATCCACTGCCCCACGGTGGAACGCAATTCGGTCCGGGTCGCAGCGCGCGCAAAAACATAAGGCCTGGGAGGGGTTCAGCGGGCGGTCCGTACATGGTCAAATGGGAGGGTTGTACCGGCCGCCCGAGTCCGACCACGGCCTCGGCCACATGGAAGGAAGCACATGACCGATCACCAGGACCACCCCCCGATCCCCACCCCGGGAAGTGCCCAGGGCCTGGACCGCAAGGTTGAGGGCGGGTGCCCGGTCGCACATGACAGCGTGACCTCACACGGCAGCGAGAGCGAGAACCCGGCGATCGACTCGCCGGAGCCCAAGGGACACCGGCCCCGCACCGTCGCGGACTGGTGGCCGAACCAGCTCGACCTCTCCGTGCTCCACGCCCACAACCAGGCGGGCAACCCGCTCGGCCCCTCGTTCAGCTACCGCGAAGAGTTCCAGAAGCTCGACGTGGAGGCACTCAAGCAGGACATCACCCAGGTCCTGACCACGTCCCAGGACTGGTGGCCTGCGGACTTCGGCCACTACGGCGGCCTTATGATCCGGCTGAGCTGGCACGCCGCCGGTACCTACCGCGTCCATGACGGCCGCGGCGGGGCGGGTGACGGCAGCCAGCGGTTCGCCCCGCTCAACAGCTGGCCGGACAATGCCAACCTGGACAAGGCCCGGCGCCTGCTGTGGCCGGTCAAGCAGAAGTACGGCCAGAAGCTCTCCTGGGCGGACCTGCTGGTGCTGGCGGGCAATGTGGCCCTCGAATCGATGGGCTTCAAGACGTTCGGCTTCGCCTTCGGCCGCGAGGACGTGTGGGAGCCCGAGGAGATCTTCTGGGGGCCCGAAGACACGTGGCTAGGCGACGAACGCTATATCGGCGAAGGCCAGATGGCCGAAGATGTGGGCTCCACCGAGATGGGCCTGATCTACGTGAACCCCGAGGGGCCCATGGGCAACCCGGACCCCAAGCTCGCGGCCGCGTACATCCGTGAAACCTTCAAGCGGATGGCGATGAACGACGAGGAGACCTTCGCGCTGATCGCCGGCGGCCACACGTTCGGGAAGACCCACGGTGCCGGCGACGCCGACGCCCATGTTGGTCCCGAGCCGGAGGGCGCAGACCTCGAGACGCAGGGCCTGGGCTGGCTCAGCACATACGGCAGCGGCAAGGGTGCGGACACGATCACCTCCGGCCTGGAGGTCACCTGGACGGACCGGCCAACCCAATGGAGCAGCCGCTTCCTCGAGATCCTGTTCGAATACGAGTGGGAGCTGGTCAAGAGCCCCGCGGGCGCCCACCAGTGGGTTGCCAAGGATGCCCCGGAGATCATCCCGGACGCCTACAACCCCGAGAAGAAGCACCGGCCCACGATGCTCACCACCGACCTGTCGCTGCGCTTCGACCCGATCTATGCAGAGATCGGCCAGCGCTTCCTGAAGAACCCGGATGAGTTCCAGCTCGCCTTCGCCAAGGCCTGGTACAAGCTGCTGCACCGCGACATGGGTCCGGTGGGCCCGCACATGCTGGGGCCGTGGGTTCCCGAGCCGCAACTGTGGCAGGACCCGGTCCCGGCCGTGGACCACGAACTGATCGGCCAGCAGGACATCGACTCGCTCAAGGCGCAGCTCCTGGATTCAGGGCTGACCGTCGCACAGCTGGTCCGCACTGCCTGGGCGTCGGCTTCCACCTACCGCAAGACGGACCGGCGCGGCGGTGCCAACGGCGCGCGGATCCGGCTGGAACCCCAGCGCGGCTGGGAAGTGAACGAGCCCGACCAGCTGGGCACTGCCCTGCAGGCGATCGAGAGGGTCCAGCAGCAGTTCAACTCCGGCCAGGCCGGAGGCAAGAAGGTTTCGCTGGCAGACCTGATCGTCCTCGGCGGCTGCGCGGCGGTGGAGAAGGCCGCCAGCGACGCCGGGTTCCCCGTCACCGTGCCGTTCCGCCCCGGCCGCACTGACGCCTCCCAGGACCAGACCGACGTCGACTCCTTCCAGTACCTGCAGCCGCGGGCCGACGGCTTCCGCAACTACGTCCGGCCCGGGGAAAAGCTCCAGCCGGAGACCCTCCTGCTGGACAAGGCGTACCTGCTGGGACTCTCCGCGCCGGAGATGACGGCGCTCGTGGGCGGCATGCGCGCCCTCGGCGCCAACCTCGGCGATTCCCTGCATGGCGTCCTGACCACCCGGCCGCAGGTCCTGACGAACGACTTCTTCGTCAACCTGCTCTCCCCCGGCACCAAGTGGAAGGCGTCCGAAGCGGAGGAAAACGTCTACGAGATCAGCGACGTCACCACCGGGGAAGTAAAGTGGACCGCCACGCCCGTGGACCTGGTGTTCGGCTCCAACTCGCAGCTGCGGGCGCTGTCCGAGGTGTACGCGAGCGAGGATGGCAAGGAGAAGTTCGTCAACGACTTCGTGGCCGCATGGACAAAGGTCATGGAGGCTGACCGCTTCGACCTGCGGTAAAAGACCACCTCAGGGGCCGGCTGCTTGGCGGTTTCAAGGGGTCGTTGCAACACCTGCTGGTTAGGTGGTTAGTAGTAAATCACGTAAACGCTCGGCTGGAGTTTTCCAGCCGAGCGTTTTGCGTGGGCGGCCGTTGAGTTCCTGGGCGACGTGTTCGAGGTCCTCGGGTCCGAAGACAGACAGATCGGTGCCTTTGGGGAAGTACTGGCGCAGCAGGCCGTTGGTGTTCTCGTTCGAGCCGCGTTGCCACGGGCTTGCGGGGTCGCAGAAGTAGACCTGCATGTCGGTGGCGAGAGTGAAGGATTTGTGGGCAGCCATTTCCGATCCCTGGTCCAGGTCAGGGATCCCCGAAGGTGCGCCGGAAGGGTGGCCATGGTTTTGATGAGGCCGTCACGGACGGTTGAGGCAGAGTGGTCCTTTGGCAGGTGGACGAGCATTAGGTAACGGGTGGTGCGCTCGACCAGGGTCGCGATCGCGGACTGGTTGTGGGCGCCAGTGATGAGGTCCCCCTCCCAATGCCCCGGTATGGCGCGGTCCTCGATCTCGGGCGGACGTTCGGAAATCATGATCATGGGGTCGGTGAACCTGGGAGTGCGCTGATCACCGGTGGCATGGGGTTTTCGCCGGGTCCGGCCGGTCCGCAGAGCTGCTTGCACCTCACGTTTAAGTCCGCCTCTGGCTTGGAGGTAGAGGGCCTGGTAAATCGTCTCTGGGCTCACGCGCATCTCCGGGTTGTCGGGGAACTCTTCGACCAGCGTGTGGCTGATCTGTTCCGGAGACCAGCGTAGGAGCAGCTTGTCCTTCACGTACTTACGCAGGTCCGACTCGCCCGCGAGTTTGGCTGTCTTGGGCCGGGCCCGCCGGGCAGTTGCCTTCCGATGTGCACCGTGGGGAAGGTAGCCCATCCGCGGATCGGTGTTTCGGGCCAACTCGCGGCTGACTGTTGAGGGCGATCTGCCGAGGGCGTGGGCGATCGCCCGCACCGAGGATCCGGCGGCCTGCAGGTCCCGGATAAGTTCCCGTTCCTTGACGTTGAGGTACCGCGGGTGGATAGGTTTCTCCAGCGCGGCCACCGGGACCTGGACCGTTTCTGTTGTGCCGGCGGCAGAGGTCATAGTGATCACACCACGTTTGTAGTCGACCACCCGGCCATCCGGATAAATGCGTCGTCCGCCGGACTTCCGGATTCCCTGGTCCCACTCCTCAGCGGTCCGTAAATGAATACCAACTGCCGCGGCAGCTTTCCGTCGGCTCACGCCGGCGTTGCGCAGCCGGGAGAACTCGTCCCTTCCAGGGTGTGGACCTGTCCCCGGCTTTCCCTGACCCTTCAGCCCGGCTTTCCGCACCCACGCGGCGCACGTATTGGGATTCAGCCCGAGTTCCTTTGCAGCCTCCGTGGTGCTCTTAAGACGGTCGAACACGGCGAAGAACTGCTCTTTCTGCCTAGCCGTGTACTTCCGGTGCACCGACTGCTTCCGTACTTTGCCCCGGGGCAAACCAGCCTTGCGGATCCATTGGTGACAGGTCATCACATTGAAACCGAGTTCCCTCGCGGCGGCACTGACATTTTGAACCCGATCGAGGGCCGCAAAGAACTGATCCTTCTGCTCCTGCGAATATCTCCGCCGCCCAGCGGGCTTCTCCCTTAAGACGACACGGTCGTTGCAACTCCCAAAAATTCTGGGTGTTGCAACGACCGCTAGAACCCGCCCTTTGCAGCCGGCCCTTTCTCTTGCCCTTCCCCTTGACTCTCCTTGCCCTCCTTCCCTACACTTTTCATAAAGCAGAATCTAAATTCCACAGAGCGGAAACCAGCAGGGAGCCGGTGACGCAGGGGAAGATAGATCAAAGCCCTCCCCGGAAGGACCTACGATGACGTACACAGTGAACTGCTCCATCCTGCTGACGGAGCTTCCCCTGCTCGAGCGGCCGGCCGCAGCCAAGGCAGCAGGCTTCGACGCCGTCGAGTTCTGGTGGCCCTTCGAATCCTCCGTTCCGGCGGACGCCGAGGTCACCAGGTTCGAGAACGCCATCAAGGACGCCGGGGTGCAGCTCACCGGCCTGAACTTCAACGCGGGCAACATGCCCGGCGGCGACCGCGGCCTGGTTTCGTGGACGGGCCGCGAGTCCGAGTTCAAGGACAACATCGACGTCGTGGCCGGCATCGGCGGGCGCCTGGGCTGCAAGGCCTTCAACGCCCTCTACGGCAACCGGCAGGACGACACCACCCCCGAAGAGCAGGACGAGCTGGCCGCCAGGAACCTGGCCGCAGCAGCCGAAGGCGTGGCCCGCATCGGCGGCACCGTCCTCCTCGAACCGGTCAGCGGCGCCGCCAAGTACCCGCTCCTCACCGCCGACGACGCTCTCAAGGTCATCGCCCGGGTCAAGGCGGAATCCGGCGCCGGCAACATCAAGCTCCTCGCCGATTTCTACCACCTCGCAGTCAACGGCGACGACGTCGAATCCGTCATCGAGAACCACGCCAAGGACTTCGGCCACATCCAGATCGCCGACAACCCCGGCCGCGGCGCCCCCGGCACCGGAACCCTCCCGCTCGGCGAATGGATCGCCCGCAGCCGCGAACTCGGCTATGAGGGCTACATCGGCCTCGAGTACAAGGAACCGCAGGAAACGGCCTTCAGCTGGGCCATCCGCCAGCGCATTAGCCAGTAACCGGTGATTGAGCCTGTCGAAATCCGGTTTCGACAGGCTCAACCACCAGCCCCACAAAGACTTCAGAAAGAGAACCATCATGAGCAACGTTGCAGTTATCGGACTCGGAATCATGGGCCTGCCCATGGCCATCAACCTGGTCAAGGCCGGCCACACCGTCACCGGCTTCAACCGCAGCCAGGACAAGATCGACAAGCTCGTCTCCGAAGGCGGCAAGGGCGCCTCAAGCATCGCGGACGCGGTCAAGGACGCCGACGTCGTCATCACCATGGTCCCGGACTCCCCCGACGTCGAAGGCGTGGTCAGCGGCAAGGACGGCGTCTTCGCCAACGCCAAGCAGGGCACCCTGTGGATCGATGCGTCCAGCATCCGTCCCGACGTCGCCAAGCGCCTCTCCGACGAAGCCCGCGAAGCCGGCATCCGCCCCCTCGACGCCCCGGTCTCCGGCGGCGAACAGGGCGCCATCGACGCCGTCCTCTCCATCATGGTCGGCGGCGACAAGGCAGACTTCGAGGCAGCCTCGGACGTCCTGAACGCCGTCGGCAAGACCATCGTCCACGTCGGCCCCTCCGGCTCAGGCCAGACCGTCAAGGCAGCCAACCAGCTCATCGTCGCCGTCAACATCGAGGTCCTCGGCGAGGCCATCGCGTTCCTCGAGGCCTACGGCGTGGACACCGATGCAGCCCTCAAGGTCCTTGGCGGCGGCCTGGCCGGCTCCAAGGTCCTGGACCAGAAGGGCCAGAAGATGCTGGACCGCAACTTCGACCCCGGCTTCCGCCTCGCCCTGCACCACAAGGACCTCGGCATCGTCACTTCCGCCGCCCGCGAAGCCAACGTGGCCGTCCCCCTCGGCGCCGTCGTCGCCCAGCTCGTCGCCGCCACCGTCAACCAGGGCGACGGCGCACTGGACCACTCCGGCCTCTTCAAGCAGGTCCTCCAGCTCTCCGGCAGGAAATAGGACAGGCCGCAGCTAAGCGGTGATTGAGCCGGGCCCACGCCAGCCGGGTTCCCTGAGCGAGCTTGCGAGCTTAGGGGCTGGCGGGGAGCGAAATCCAGGTTTCGACAGGCTCAACCAACGGCCCCATCACAGGCTTTTTAGGCCCCACAATCGCCGGGCCTTCCTTCAGCACACCCAAAAACAGGTTTCGACGGGCTCAACCACCGGGCCCCAACCACAAGCTTTCAAGGAGCACCCATGAGCAAGATGCGTACCGTTGATGCAGCGGTTGCCATCCTGGAAAAGGAAGGCGCCATCGAGGCGTTCGGCCTGCCAGGCGCTGCAATCAACCCCTTCTACTCGGCCATGCGCGCCCACGGCGGCATCCGCCACACCCTGGCCCGCCACGTTGAGGGCGCCAGCCACATGGCGGACGGCTTCAGCCGCGCCAAGGACGGCAACATCGGCATCTGCATCGGCACGTCCGGCCCCGCCGGCACGGACATGATCACGGGGCTCTACGCCGCCTGGGCCGATTCCATCCCCATGCTCTGCATCACCGGCCAGGCGCCGGTGGCCAAGCTGCACAAGGAAGACTTCCAAGCCGTGGACATCGAGTCCATCGCCAAGCCCGTCACCAAGATGGCCATGACCATCCTGGAGCCCGGCCAGGTTCCCGGCGCTTTCCAGAAAGCCTTCCAGCTCATGCGCTCCGGCCGCCCCGGTCCCGTCCTGCTGGACCTGCCCATTGACGTGCAGCTGGCCGAGATCGAATTCGACATCGACACCTACGAGCCCCTTCCCGTTGAGAAGCCGAAGGCCTCGCGCAAGCAGCTGGAAAAAGCCCTGGACATGCTCACCAGCGCCAAGCACCCGCTGATCGTGGCCGGCGGCGGCATCATCAACGCCGGCGCCTCCGCCCAGCTGGTGGAACTGGCCGAGACCCTGAACGTTCCGGTCATCCCCACCCTGATGGGCTGGGGCACCATCCCGGACGACCACCAGCTCATGGCGGGCATGGTGGGCCTGCAGACCTCGCACCGCTATGGCAACGAAAACTACCTGCAGAGCGATTTCGTGATCGGCATCGGCAACCGCTGGGCCAACCGCCACACCGGCGGCCTGGAAACCTACACCGCGGGCCGGAAGTTCGTGCACATCGACATCGAGCCCACGCAGATCGGCCGCGTGTTCTCCCCGGACCTGGGCATCGCGTCCGACGCCGGTGCGGCGCTGGCAGGGCTGGTTGAGCTCGCCAAGGAGCGCAAGGCGGCAGGGTCCCTGCCGGACTACAGCGGCTGGGTTGCCGAATGCCAGGACCGCAAGGCCTCCCTGCACCGCAAGACCCACTTCGAGAACATCCCCATCAAGCCGCAGCGCGTGTACGAGGAGATGAACAAGTCCTTCGGCCGCGACACCACCTACGTGTCCACCATCGGCCTGTCCCAGATCGCCGGCGCCCAGATGCTGCACGTGTTCGGCCCGCGCAAGTGGATCAACGCCGGCCAGGCAGGCCCGCTGGGCTGGACCGCCCCGGCCGCGCTCGGCGTCGCGCGTTCCAACCCGGACGAAACCGTGGTTGCCCTGTCCGGCGACTACGACTTCCAGTTCATGATCGAGGAACTGGCCGTGGGCGCGCAGTTCAACCTCCCGTACATCCACGTGGTGGTGAACAACTCCTACCTGGGCCTGATCCGCCAGTCCCAGCGCGGCTTCAACATGGAGCAGAACGTGTCCCTGGCGTTCGAGAACATCAACAGCTCGCACCTGTCCGAGGACACCCGCGGCTACGGCGTGGACCACCTGAAGGTGGCAGAGGGCCTGGGCTGCAAGGCCGTGCGCGTGGAGGACCCCAACGACCTCGCCGCCGCCTTCGACAAGGCCAAGGCACTGATGGGCGAGTTCCAGGTTCCCGTGGTGGTGGAAGTGATCCTGGAAAAGGTCACCAACATCTCCATGGGCGTGGAAATCAATGCCGTGAACGAGTTCGAGGAACTGGCAGAGTCCGCCGCGGACGCCCCCACCGCCATCCTGGCGCTGCAGGCCTAAACCATGCGCATCGTCATTGCCCCGGACAAGTTCAAGGGATCCCTCTCCGCCCCGGAAGTCTGCGCGCACCTGGAAAAGGGCCTGCAGCGGGGTGCGGGCGGCAACCTTGACGTGGTCCGGATTCCGGTGGCCGACGGCGGCGAGGGCACCCTCGATGCCGCCGTCGGCTCCGGCTTCACCCGCCGCACCGCCACGGTGGCCGGGCCGCTCGGCCAGCCTGTGGAAGCGGACTTCGCGGTCCGGGACCACGAGGCCGTCATTGAGATGGCCACCGCCTCCGGGCTGGCCCTGGTTCCCCAGGTGGCGCGCGGCGGCCGGCCGGACTCCGCTTCCGCCCTGACCGCCACCAGCCTGGGCACCGGCCAGCTGATCCGCGCCGCCCTGGACGGCGGCTGCCGCCGCATGGTGTTGGGGGTGGGCGGCAGCGCCAATACCGACGGCGGCGCGGGGCTCCTGCAGGGGCTCGGCGCCAGGTTCCTGGACAGCAGGAACAACGAGCTGCCGCCGGGCGGTGCTGCGCTGGCCAACCTGCACAGCATCGACTTCACCCACTTTGAGCCCCGGCTGGTGGACTCACGCTTTGTGCTGGCATCCGACGTCGACAATCCCCTGCTCGGCGCCTCCGGTGCCGCGGCGATTTTCGGCCCGCAGAAGGGTGCCACACAGCAAGACGTCGACGTGCTCGACGCCGCCCTGGCCAGGTTTGTCGAAGTCCTGCGCCAGGGAGATCGGATTCCGCGCGGTCAAGGCCGCCGAAGCCCCCGGCGCGGGGCAGCCGGCGGGGTGGGCTACGCCGCCATCGCTGCGCTGGCCGCAACCCGCCGGCCGGGCATCGACGTGGTCCTCGAATTCACCGGCCTCGCCGACCGCCTGGCCGGCGCGGACCTGGTCATCACCGGCGAAGGCAGCCTGGACGAGCAAAGCCTGCTGGGCAAGACGCCCATGGGCGTGGCCCGCGCTGCCGCCGCCCGGGGCATTCCCGTGGTTGCCGTCTGCGGCCGGACCACGCTGGAAGAGGGCCAGGCGGCCGCCGCCGGGTTCGGCGAGGTTTACGCTTTGACCGGGCTCGAAAGCGATGTAAACAGGTGCATAGCAGAGGCAGCGCCGCTTCTGGAGCAGCTGGGCACCCAGATCAGCGGAAAACTGGCAGCCGGCGGGTTTGCCGGCACCGCACGTACCAAGGAGGACCTCCGTGTCTGAAGAACGTTTTGACCTCGTCATCCGTGGCCAGCGCATCCTGACCACCGCCGGGATCGCCCCGCGGGAAGTGGGCGTCCGCGGCGGAAAGATCGTGGCCATCGAGCCGCTCGGAAACGGCCTGGCCGGCGCCGAGGTGGTTGAACTCGCCGACGACGAGACCCTGCTCCCGGGGCTGGTGGACACCCACGTCCACGTCAACGAGCCCGGCCGCACCGAGTGGGAGGGGTTCGCCTCCGCCACCCGCGCCGCGGCCGCCGGCGGCGTGACCACCATCATCGACATGCCGCTGAACTCCGTGCCGCCCACCACCACGGTGGCCAACCTCAAGCTCAAGCGCGAGGTGGCCGAGGACCAGGCGTTCATCGACGTCGGGTTCTGGGGCGGCGCGATTCCCGGGAACAAGGCGGACCTGCGCCCCCTGCACGACGACGGCGTTTTCGGCTTCAAGTGCTTCCTCCTGCACTCCGGCGTGGACGAGTTCCCCCACCTGGACGCGGACGAGATGGAGGAGGACATGGCCGAGCTCAAGTCCTTCGACTCGCTTATGATCGTCCACGCCGAGGACTCGCACGCGATCGACCGGGCCCCGCACCCCGGCGGCGACCACTACGAGACGTTCCTTGCCTCCCGGCCGCGCGGCGCCGAGAACAAGGCCATCGCCGAGGTCATCGAGCGGGCCCGCTGGACCGGTGCGCGGGCGCACATCCTGCACCTCTCGTCGTCGGACGCGCTGCCCATGATCGCCTCCGCAAAGCGCGACGGCGTGAAGCTCACCGTGGAGACCTGCCCGCACTACCTGACGCTGATGGCTGAGGAAATCCCGGACGGCGCCACGGCCTACAAGTGCTGCCCGCCCATCCGCGAGGCTTCCAACCGGGAGCTGCTCTGGCAGGGCCTGCTGGACGGCACCATCGACTGCATCGTCTCGGACCACTCCCCCTCCACCCTGGACCTGAAGGACCTGGAAAACGGCGACTTCGCCGTGGCCTGGGGCGGCGTCTCCTCGCTGCAGCTGGGCCTGTCCCTGATCTGGAGCGAGGCCCGGCACCGCGGCATCCCGCTGGAGCAGGTGGTGTCCTGGATGGCTGAGAAGCCCGCCAGCCTGGCCCGCCTCACCAACAAGGGCCAGCTGGCGCTCGGCTACGATGCCGACTTCGCCGTCTTCGCCCCGGACGAGGCGTTCGTGGTGGACGTGTCCAAGCTCAAGCACAAGAACCCCATCACCCCCTACGACGGCAAGACCCTCTCCGGCGTGGTCCGCAAGACCTTCCTGCGCGGCGCCGTGGTGGACGGCCAGACCCCCACGGGCAAGCTGATCCGCCGCGGCGGAGTGTAAGGACGCGCCATGGCAGTGGAAGTCCACCATCCGCGGACGGCCCACCGTCCGCGGATGGCTTTCCCGCCGCGAACAGTCCAGCCCAAAGCTGCCGCCCGCGGACTGGCCGTGTGGGTGGTCCCGGAAGAGGGAACCGATCCCGAACTCCTTGCCCGCGCCGCCCAACTGGTCCTTGCAAGGGCCCTGCAGACTGCTCCGGAGGCGGAAGTCCACTGGCCCGCCGCCGGAGCTCCCAAACCGGTGCCGTCGCCGTCCCCCGCGGAGGACTCCCCGCAGGGGACGACGGCGGCGCCCCTTCCCTCCCGCCGTCGGCCGGTCCCGTCAGCCGCATGGCCGTGGACCTGGCCGCCGACACCGTCCTGCTGGATGGCAAGCCGGTACCGCTCACCGGCGTCGAATTCAAGGTGCTGCGGTACCTGGTGACGCACCTGTCCCGGACCGTCAGCCGGGAGGAACTGCAGGGGTTCCTGGACTCGTTCGAGACGCCCGGCGCCTCGGCCCGCTCCATCGATGTCTACGTGGGCAGGATCCGCCGGAAACTCGGAAATGCACGCCACGCTGTTGCCACCGTCCGGGGCGGCGGATACCAGTTCGTGCCGGGCCAGTGCGCCACTGTGCGCGGCCCGGCGGAATACTGCATATGACGCCGGAGTTGTACCTCTGAGCGGGAAGCCGCTTCACTTGTTGTTTGGCCATTATTGACCGACCCTTCCAAAGGAACACCATGAGCCCCACCCTGACCACCAAGCTGCAGCCCGGAACCGAGGCCCCTGAATTCACCCTCAGGGACGCCCAGGGCCGCGAAACTGCCTTGGCCGACTACCGTGGCAAGAACGTCATTGTGTACTTCTACCCGAAGGCGGCCACCCCCGGCTGCACCACCGAGGCCTGCGACTTCCGCGACAGCCTGGCCTCCCTGCAGGGGAAGGGCTACGAAGTCATCGGCATCTCCCCCGACGCCCCCGAGGCCCTGGCGGGCTTCAGCGGCGACTTCTCCCTGACCTTCCCGCTGCTCTCCGACGAGGACCACGCGGTCGCCCTGGCCTACGGCGCCTGGGGCGAGAAGCTGGTCAACGGCGAAATCGTTGAGGGCATTGTCCGCTCCACCGTGGTGGTGGACCCCGACGGCAACGTGGTCCTGGCCCAGTACCAGGTCCAGGCCGACGGACACGTCGCGGCACTCAAGGAAGCCCTGGGCATCTAGGACCCTCTCTCCCTTCCTGCGCCTTTCCAGCCAACGCTCCCGCAGTCTTGGCGCGTTTCCAGCCGATGCTCCCGCATTTTCCGTGCGGGAGCATCGGCCGTTAACGGGACCACTTCGGCATCGTTGCCGTGTTGTCCGGCGCGGTGTCAGGATGGCGTCATGGCGATTGAGGTCCGTCCCGCAACCACTTTCGAGGACGTCCGGGCGCTGGTGGGGCCCAAGCGGCCGGACGCCAACGTCTGCTGGTGCCTGAGCTACCGCATCCCCTCCAAACTGAACCAGTCGCTGCAGGGAACGGAGCGCGGCGAGCTGGTGAAAAAGCTGGTGGGACAGGATCCCCCGCCAGGGGTGCTGGCGTACGACGGCGGCGAGCCGGTGGGGTGGGCAGCGGTCCACCCGCGCGCCGACACCAGTTTCGCCGGGAACAGGAAGATCCCGCACGTGGACAGCCTGGACGTGTGGTCGGTGTGGTGCATCCGCGTGCGGCCGGGCCACCGCGGCAAGGGCATTTCGCATGCCCTCCTGGCAGGTGCGGTGGACTTCGCCCGATCCTACGGGGCACCCGCCGTCGAGGGCTACCCGGTGGACAACGCCGGCGCCAAGGTTGACCTCACCATGGCGTACGTCGGCACCCGCAAACTCTTCGAGGACGCCGGCTTCACCAAGGCAGCGGACACCCAGTCGGTGCTGAACGGATTCCCGCGGGTGCTGATGCGGCTGGAGATAGGCACCCCATAACCCCTTAGCCGCTTAAGGATCCGCCCACGTCACGGATTGTTTACCTGCCGTTTCTTTAGCAGTACAGCGTTCTCGTAATTCCGCGTTGCCTGCCGCGGTTTGGATATTGGTGTTCTCGAAAATCCCCCACATCATCCGAGAAGGACACCATGCGTTATCCCACCCTGCCCGTCCTGGGCATCCTGAGTGCCGGCGCCCTTATTGCACTGACCGGCTGCCAGGCCCCCGCCGCCGAACAAGCCAGCGCCGTCAACGCGCCCATTACCATCGCCACCATCCCCCTGGGCGACGACCCCACCCAGGAGAACCCGATCGAGGCATTCGCGGAAATCCTCGAAGCCGAAACAGGACGCGAGGTGGAGGTCACCGACGTCCCCGACTACCTCAGCGTCGTGGAAGCGATCCGCGGTGACCACGTGGACATCGGCATCATGAGCGGCTTCCCGTCAGCTCTGGCCGTGAACACCGGCGAGGTGGACTCCCTGATGGCATGGGCCGGCAGCGAGGACCCCGTCTCCACCTGCGTGGTGCTGGACGGGTCACCCGTGCAGAAGCTGGAGGACCTGCGCGGAAAAACCGTCGCCTTCGCGGACCAGGCCTCCAGCTCGGGCTACTTCATGCCGGTCTACATGCTGCACGAGGCCGGGCTGACCAAGGGCGAGGACTACCAGGCAATCTTCGCCGGCGGCCACGAAGGCAGCTTCGCGGCCCTCAAGCAGGGCCAGGTGGACGCCGCCTGCACCGCCATCATGCTCACCGAACTCGGAGCACCGATGTTCCCCTTCGCCGACGGCGAGTGGCGCGGCATCGGGCAGAGCCCCGCCATGGATGTCATGGGAAGCGTCCTGGCCCGGCAGTCGCTCGACGGGGAGACGCGGGCGCTCCTGAAGGAAGCACTGCCCAAGGTTTTCTCGGAGCCGAATGCGGAGGCCCTCGGTGCCCTCGGCAAGGGCTTCATCGGCCTCGAGGAGATCATGGACCCCCAGCCGGAGATCTATAAGTCCTTCGCCGACATCGCCTCGGTGGCCGACGTGAAGCTTGAGGACCTGGGCTGATGACCGCCCCAGTTTCCACTGATGCCGTGCCGACCACGGGCCAGTTGCGGCAGGCGCTTCCGCTGGTCTCCGTGCGGAACCTGGAGGTCGCCTACACCGGCGAGCCAGTGCTGGCCGGTGTGGACCTGGACGTCCGGCCGGGCGAGATGGTGGCCCTTCTTGGCGCCTCAGGCTCGGGCAAGTCGACCCTGATGAGGAGCCTCACAGGCTTCGCACCCATCACCGCGGGCACCGCCCGTGTAGCGGGCTACGACGTCACCAACCTCAGGCGGGGAGACCTCCGGAAGCTGCGCTCCGACGTCGGGCAGGTCTTCCAGCAGTTCAACCTCATCCCCCGCCTCAGCGTGCTCACCAACGTCCTCACGGGCGCCCTGCATGAGGCCGGCCCGATCAACCTCACCGGCGGCTTCGGCAGCCGGCACCGCCGCCAGGCCATGGAGTACCTGGACCGGGTGGGCATCGCGCACAAGGCCAAAGACCCTGCCCGTTCCCTCAGCGGGGGCCAGCAGCAGCGCGTCGCCATCGCCCGGGCACTGATGCAGCAGCCCCGCGTCATCTTCGCCGATGAGCCGGTTGCTTCCCTGGACCCGAAACTCGCCGGCTCGGTGCTCGAGCTGCTCCGGGAAATCGCCCGGGAGGACGGCATCCCCGTCCTGGTGAGCCTGCACGTCCTGCCGCTCGCGCTCCGGCACTGCGACCGCATCGTTGGGCTGCGGCACGGCCGGGTCCTCGTCTCCGCACCTGCCGCCCAGCTCGATGCCCAACAGCTCTCCGTGCTCTATGACGAGGAAGGACAGCCCGGTGACCACCACTGAACACACCCCGGCCACAGGATCCGCCGGGACGGCAGCGCCAGGCACGCCGGGGCAGCTAGACCCAGCCGAGCGGCTCCGCCTGGAACGGGCCTTCTCGGTTCCCCGGGCCCGGTTCCTCGCCGGCATCCCGGTTGCGCTCATCCTGCTGGCCTGGTCCTTCCAGGGAGCAGAGTTCAACTTTGCCAAGCTCGGGGAAGGAACAGCGAACATGGGCGAATTCCTCGCCCGGCTCTTCCCGCCTGACTTCTCGAAATTCGGCACCATCGTGGCGCTGCTGGTTGAAACGCTGCAGATGGCCATCGTTGGAACCGTGCTCGGCGCGGTCCTGTCCCTGCTGGTCGCGTTCACGGCCGCATCCAACATCGCCCCGCGCTGGCTCTACTACCCGGCGCGCTGGCTCATGAACATCATCCGTTCGGTGCCGGACCTGGTCTTCGCCCTCATGTTCGTTTCGGCTGTGGGGCTGGGCCCGTTCGCGGGCATCCTTGCCATGACCCTCGGATCCCTTGGATCAATCGGGAAGATCTTCGCCGAAGCCATGGAATCCGTTGACCGCGGTCCCGTCACCGCCATGGAAGCGGTCGGGGCCTCCAAACGGCAGGTCATCCAGTACGGCATTGTCCCGCAGGCCGCGCCGCTGCTTGTTTCGTACACGCTGCTCCTCTTCGAGGGCAACGTGCGCGGCGCAACCATCCTGGGCCTGGTGGGCGCGGGCGGTATCGGCCTGGAACTCACCACCGCCATGCGCATGTACGACTACGGCCACCTCAGCGCCATCATCATCTGCATCATCGTGCTGGTCACGGTGATCGACCAGGGCAGCGCCCTCATCAGAAGGAGAATCACATGACAGCAACAATTACCGATATCGAGCTCAGCGCTCCGGTCAACCTCCGGGACCTCGGCGGCATCCCGGTCGAAGGGGGCCTCCTGCGAAACGGCCTCGCCCTGCGCGCCGATGACCTCTCCGTCATCACGGACGAGGACGCCCGGATCCTGGTTGAGGGCGGGCTGGCGGCGGTCATCGACCTGCGCACCAAGGACGAGGCAGCCCTCACGGGCCGCGGGCCGCTGGCCGGCTACCCGGTTGCGTACCACCACCTCCCCCTCATGGAAAGCATCAGCGCCGGAATGCCCGACGGCGACGCACCGGTCATCGAGCACGTGGCCATGGGCATGATGTACGCACGCATGGTGGAGGCTGCTGCACCCCAGCTCGCCAGTGCCCTGGGCATCATTGCGCTCGCCCCCGGGACCACGGCCTTCCACTGCGCAGCGGGCAGGGACCGGACCGGCGTCCTTGCCGCAATGCTGCTGCTGGCGCTCGGCGCAACGGATGACGACATCGTGGCCGACTACGCCCGGACGCACGGCAACATGGCGGCGGTCATGCAGCGCATGAAACCCACCATGGGCGCGCTGATGGCCCGCCTCGGCTTCGACCTGGACGCCATGGCCGTGACCTTCCCGGATGAGCCGATGGACATCTCCATGCACACCATGCTCGCCCGGCTGCGGGAACGCCACGGCGATGCACTGGCACCGCTGCGCGCCGCCGGGCTGGGTGCGGACACCATCGCCCGCCTGCGCCACCGTGCCCTGGCATGACCACTCTTGCCCCTGAGACGGCAGCCCCGGCGCGCACCCCGCGCCGGGGCCCCGGCCGTCCCCGGAACGAGGACATCGACGCGCAGGTCCTCGCCGCCGTCCTGGAACTCATCGACGACAAGGAAGAAGTCACCGCCGCCCGCATCGTGTCCCGCAGCGGGGTGAGCCGCGCGGCACTGTACCGGCGGTGGCCGTCACTGACCACCTTGGTGGCGGCAGCACTCGACGTCGGCCGCTACGTTCCGCCGCCCATTCCCACGGACGGGAACCTTCGGGATGCCATTATGGAGGCGATCCTGGGAACCCCGCTGGAGGGCGACAACGCAGGTTACCCCGAGGAAAGGTTCCGCCAAAGGATCCGGCTGGCCATGGCCGACCGCACCCTGCAAAAGGCCTACTGGGCTTCGCATGTCTCACGCCGCCGGGCGCCCATCGTGGACGCCCTCCGCGCCGGCATCGAACGTGGTGGCTTCCGTGCCGGCCTGGACCCGGAAGCCTGTTTCGACCTCATCGCCGGTGTCTTCTACTACCAGTTGGTGGTGCGCGGCGAGCGGATGGACGAGCCCCAGACGATGGAACGCTGCCGGGCCGCCGTCGACGTAGCCTGGCGGGGCATGGCCGCCGAGCAATAACGCGCCCGTAACGCAGCACTTCCTAGCATCGGGACGTCAGGATCAACGGAGCGTGCGCAAGGGCAGGAACAACCATGGAATCGGCCGCTGAAGAACTCGTCCACCGCCTCGGGAACACCTTCGCCTGCGCCACCGAGGGACGCGGGCACGCGACCCCCGGCGGGCGTCCGCCCAGCGAAATAGTGGTTGATGCAACGGAGGGCTTCGTTCCCTTGTGGCATCCGGGCACCATCCTGAAGTGGCGGTTCCAGGAGCGGTCCTTCGCACTCGCCCCCAACGCGGAACAAAGCAAGAGCGTGGTCAGAGAACTGATGGGCGAATGCCTGCTCCGCTGGGGCACCGCCGCTCCGATCCGGTTCACCCGGGACGACGATCTGTGGGACTTCGAGATCGTGCTGCGGAACGCCCCGGACTGCACGCCCGCAGGCTGCGTCCTGGCCAGTGCGTTCTTTCCCGACGGCGGCCGGCACCAGCTGACCATCTACCCCACCATGTTCCAGCAGTCCCGCGAGGAACAGGTTGAGACGATGATCCACGAGTTCGGCCACGTCTTCGGCCTGCGGCACTTCTTCGCCAATATCCGGGAAACCGCCTGGCCCTCGGAGGTCTTTGGAACGCACGAACCGTTCACCATCATGAACTACGGGGCCAACAGCAAGCTCACTGACGCGGACCTGGGTGATCTGAAGGAGCTGTACCGGCTGGCGTGGAGCGGCCATCTGGCCAGCATCAACGGCACGCCGATCCGCCTGGTTCACCCCTACAGCTTCACGGGGTCAGTTTGATTGGCCATTGCCAGGGAGACGGGCGCCTAGGGTTTTTTCCACCATTTCCGGGACCAGTCCCGCTCCATGGCCCAGAGCGCCAAGAGCAGCGCATCCACGGTCATGAGTCCGGCGATAAGGTACGCCCAACCGGCCATCCAACCCACTGCAATCTCCTGACTGTCTCCCCCAGCCACTCGATTGCTCCTAAGTGTGACACCTAAACCGCTGCGGCGGAACGCCCCAAATCCACAGACCTGAAAAGTGCCTCCAGCCTGTTGTGCGCCTCGGTCTCCAGCTTCAGCCGGCGCGTCAGCTTCTCCACCTGGTCGGACATCGCGGCGCCCACCGGCAGCCTGTCGCCGGGCCAGCTCGAGACTTCCCGCGACTCCGCAAGGGCTGCCGCGAGCGCCTTCGCCGCGGCTCGAACTTTCCGCGAGTGGACGTAGACACGGAGCAGCGCCCTGGCTTTATCGAGGCCCGTCCGGACCAGTCCCGGCGGGACCTCCACGTCAGCTGCCGGCCCGGGCGCGGCAACGGCAGGCACAGCAACAGCAGGCCCGGCGGGCGCCGGCGCCCGGTAGGTGATCTTCATTTTCCCCATGGCTGCTCCCGCCTTCCCGCAAGCCGTCCAGCTTCCGGTGGGCCGCCGTCGACCGTTCTCCTGCCCGGAAGATCTGTCACTTCGAGTGTCCCGAACCATGCTCAACATCCGGGCAAGCGGATCCCAAGATTGCCGCAAGATCCTCCAAGGGCTCCAGTAAAGGCCGCAAACGGCATGCGGGCGGGGTGCGGCAAGCCTGAAAAGCACTGTGAAGTCCTACGACATGCCCCGTCGCGGTTAATACGGTAGAAGTAGAGCTATGGTCTCAACCTCCGAAATCCGTCGCGCCGTTGTCATCGAGGACGACCCGGACATCCGGGGGCTGCTGGTCCGGGTGCTGCAGAAGCAGGGGTTTGAGGTATCGCAGGCAGCCGCAGGGCTGCCGGGCGTTGCGGAAGTCCGCCGCGTCCAGCCGGACCTGGTCACGCTGGACCTGAACCTTCCGGACCTGGACGGCCTGGAAGTCTGCAAGCTGCTGCGCGAGTTTTCGGACGCGTTCATTGTCATGCTCACCGCCCGGGCGGACGAACTGGACAAGCTGACCGGGCTGGACAACGGGGCCGACGAATACATCAGCAAACCCTTCAGCCCGCGCGAGCTGCAGTCCCGCATCAACGCCCTGTTCCGCCGCAGGCCCTCGGCCGCCGCGGACTCGGCCGCCCGCAGCGAACTGGAACGGGCCACAGAGGTCCAGCAGAGCCTCCTGCCCAAGGAGGACATCCGGGTGGAGGGGTACGACGTGGCCGGCGTCTTCCGCCCCTCACGCAGCGTGGGCGGCGACTTCTACGACTGGTACCAGACCGCCGACGGGCTGCACCTCACCTTCGCCGACGCCATGGGCAAGGGCATGGGCGCTGCCCTGATCGCCGCAACGGTCCGTGCCGTCATGCGCTCCACCGGCCACCGGCCGGACCTGGACGGCGCCTTCGCCTCCGCCAGCAAGGCCATCGCCACGGACCTGGACTCCTCCAACTCTTTCGTCACCCTGTTCCATGCGCGGCTGGAGGCGGCCTCGGGGAAGGTCAGCTATGTCGACGCCGGCCACGGGCTGGCGCTGCACGTCCAGCCGGGCGGGACTGCTGAGCGGCTGCCCTCCGGCGGCCCGCCCGTGGGCGCCTGGACGGGAACGGACTGGCCACAGTCGGCCTTTGAGCTGGCCCCCGGCGATTCCCTGGTGGTGGTCAGCGACGGTGTCCTGGACGTTTTCGAGTCAGTGGAGGACTTCACCGACGCCGTCCGGACCGCCACGCTGGGCCATGGCTCCGCCCATGCCGCCAGCAGCGCCATTATGGCCCTGGCCCCCGCGGAGACGGCGGAGGATGACGTGACGGTGGTCGTGGTCCGCCGGCTGCCTGAGAAAGCCACGGCATGACCCGCTTCCTGACCCGCCTGGTAGTGGTGCTCACCGTCATCACCGGCGTCAACTACATCACCTGGCGCTGGCTGGCATCGCTGAACTGGGACGCCTGGTGGATCGCCCTGCCGCTGGTCATCGCCGAAACCTACAGCCTGATCGACGTCATGCTCTTCGGCATGACCGTCTGGCGGCTGAAGATCCGCAAGGGCGCGCCGCCGCCCCCGCCGGATGCCACCGTGGACGTCTTCATCACCACCTACAACGAAGACCTGGACATGGTGATGACCACCGCCCTGGCGGCGCAGAAAATCCGGCACCCGCACAGCACCTGGATCCTGGACGACGGCGCCCGCCCCGAACTCAAGGCACTCGCCGAACAACATGGGCTGGGCTACGTGACGCGCAGCGAGGACTGGACCTCGGACCTTCCCCGCCACGCGAAGGCCGGCAACCTGAACAACGCCCTGATGCAGACCCACGGCGAGTTCCTCCTGATCCTGGACACGGACCAGATCCCCGAACCGGACATCCTAGAAAAGACGCTCGGCTACTTCAACAACCGCCGCGTGGCCCTGGTCCAGACACCGCAGTACTTCAGCAACGTTCCCGCCGATGACCCGCTCGGCAGCCAGGCGCCCCTGTTTTACGGCCCCATCCAGCAGGGCAAGGACGGCTGGAATGCCGCCTTCTTCTGCGGCTCCAACGCCATCCTGCGCCGCGAGGCGCTGATGCAGCTGGGCCTGGTGGGCTACGTCAAGGAAACCGAAAAGAGCATCCGCCGCGCGCTGGCAGCATCCCAGACCGCGATCAAGAAGGCGCGGAAATCCGCCGACATGGAATCACCGCTGGTGGCCGAGGTGCTGGACGAGGTGGAGGCGGCCACCCGGGAAGCGCAGAAGGAACTCGACGCCGGGAAGTCGCTCAGCGAGATCACCTACCGTGTCCGCCGCCGCGTCGATGCCGCCGTGCAGACCCTGGTCCTTGCCGACGTCGAGGCCCTGCAGTCCGACCTCGAAGAGATCGCCGCCATGGAACTCGCCCATGTGGGCGAGGCCGGGGTCCCGGTAGTGGCCGACGACGCCGTCCAGCGCATGTCCCGCCGCGACTGGTCCCCGCTGGGCGCCCTCGAATCCGTGCAGGCGGTCCTGGACGCACTGTCCGTGGAACGCAATGACGAGGCCCAGCCCGTCATGCCCCTGGCCACCATCTCCGTCACCGAGGACATGGCCACCGCCATGCGCATGCACGCCATGGGCTGGGAGAGCGTCTACCACCACGAAGTCCTTGCCTACGGGCTGGCGCCGGAGGACCTGAAGACCATGCTCACGCAGCGGCTGCGCTGGGCCCAGGGCACCATCCAGGTGCTGCTGCGCGAGAACCCGCTGGTGCAGAAGGGCCTGAAGCTCGGCCAGCGGCTGATGTACTTCGCCACCATGTGGACCTACCTCAGCGGCTATGCGGCCGTCATCTACTTCGCCGCACCGATCATCTACCTGCTGCTGGGCATCCTCCCGGTCACCAGCCTGAGCTGGGATTTCTTCATCCGGTTCATCCCCTTCATGGTGGTCAACCAGATCCTGTTCGCCGTGGCCGGCCGGGGCATCCCCACCTGGCGCGGGCAGCAGTACAGCCTGGCCCTGTTCCCCACCTGGATCAAGGCGTGCTCGACGGCGGCCCGGAACGTCTGGTTCGGCCGTCCCCTCGGGTTTGCCGTCACCCCCAAGGCCCGCCAGAGCGGCGGACCCAGCTGGAGCCTGATCCAGCCCCAGATCGTGGTGTCGGCGCTGCTGGCCGTGGCCGCCGTCGTCGGGATCATCCGGCTGGCCACCGGACTGGCGGAACCGCTGGGCACCCTGGTGAACGTCGCCTGGGTCATTTTCGACCTGGTGGTCATGAGCATCCTGGTCCGCGCCGTGCTCTACAAGGGGTATGAACCGGCCGCAGAACCCGCAGTTACAGAGAAGGAGTCCTGATGGAATTCAGTTACGAAGTGCGAGATTCGTACGCGGAGGTCAAGGCGGACGGGCGGCTCAACATGGTGTCCGCCCCCAAGCTGCGCGAGTTCGTGACGGATGTGATTGCCGGCGGGTCCAACCGGATCGTGGTCAATCTGGAAAAGACCGCCTTTATGGACTCCTCGGGCCTCGGTGCGCTGATCGGGTGCCTGAAGGCGGCCCGGCAGGCAGGCGGCGACCTCCGGATCGCTGCCGTCCAGCCGCAGGTGAAGATGGTCCTGCAGCTGACCAGCATGGACAAGGTCCTCACCGCGTACCCGTCGGCCGACGAGGCGTTCAGCAATGACTGACGTCCTCGCCTCCCGCAGCTTCCGGGGACCTGCTGCGGAGGACGCCGTCGAATCCGTCCACAACGACCTGGACAGCTTGTGGCTGGACGTCCCCTTCGTCCAGGACATGGACCAGATGACGTTCACGACGGCGGTCATCGAGTCCGTCTCCAACATCATCCAGCATGCCGAGCCGGCCGGGGACGAACCGGTGGAGCTGGGCGTGGACATCACGGTCCAGCCCGCGCTGCTCCAGGCCCGCGTCAGCGCCTTCCACGCCCAGCCGCCGTTCGGCCCGATGGAACCGGCAGTCCCCGGCGAAGATTCGGAGTCCGGCCGGGGCCTGGCCCTGATCGAGGCGCTGGTCACCACTGTCACCTTCGAGCGGCAGGAAAGCACGAACACCTGGGTGCTGTCCCGGACGTCCTCCCAAGGGTAATTCCCGTCCGGTGGTTGAGCCTGTCGAAACCGGTGCTCAACCACCGGAAAACGAGTCCTGGCCTAGGGTTCAGCGGGGAACAGCACCGAGACGGTGGTGCCGCCGCCGGGAGTCTCGCTGATGGACAGTTCGCCGCCGTGCGCCTGCGCGATGCGGCGGCACGTGGCCAGGCCCAGTCCCGTGCCGGGGCCGTCCCCCGGACGGTTTAGCCGGACCAGCGGCTCCACCGCCCGCTGCCGGTCGGCAGGCTGGATGCCCTTGCCGTTGTCCGCCACGTGGATGGTCATACCCAGGGGGCAGGGTTCGGCGGTGACGGTGACCTCAAGCTGCCGCCGCGGGTCCGGGTAGTTCAGCGAGTTGGCCAGCAGGTTCTGCACCAGCGTGCGCAGCTGCCCCCGGTCCGCGAAGAGTTCCGCGTCTTCGCACAAAATCCCGCTGCCCAGCCCCAGGTCCACACCAACGTCCTGCGCGGCTTCTGCCGTGACGGCGAGCAGGGAGACCCGCTCGGGCTTCAGGGCTCCGTCGGCACGGGAGTAGTCCAGAACGTCGTCGAGCGTGGCGAGCATGCGCTCGCCGCCGTTCCTGATGAGCGACAGGTACTCCCCAAACCGGTTCCCCGGCGGGATCTGCGGATCGTCCTCGGCGAGCTCCACGTAGCCCAGGATGGTGGTCAGCGGGGACCGCAGGTCGTGGCTGACCCGGCCGGCAAACTCGGCCAGCATGGCGTTGCTGCGCTGCAGTTCCGCCAGTGCAGCATCGAGCTGGAGCGTGCGGTGCTGCAGCTCCAGCAGCTCCACCACCTGCCGGGCAAGGACCTCCAGCAGGCCGATCTGCTCCGGGGTGGGAAGCTCCGCCTGGTCCGAGAACACGCAAAGCGAGCCAAGCACCAGCCCGCCGCCAGTCACCAGCGGCACTGACGCGTAGAAGCGGACGTGGGCGATCTCCCCCGTGACGAAGGGGTTGGCGGAAAACCGCGGATCATGGGAGGCGTCCCGCACAACGGTGGTGCCGGGATTAAGGAAGACGGTGGCGCACATGGAGTCCTCGCGCGAGCAGATCCCCGGGTCGATGCCCGAGGCCGCAATCTGCAGCTGCTGGTCCGCGGTGATGATGTTGACCACGCTGTACGGCACTCCGCAGAGCGAGGCAGCCACGCGGACCAGGCTGTCCAGCGTGCCCTGGGCCCGTTCATCCGCCAGTGCCGGTATTTCCCCCGGCGCCGCGGGCAGGAGCCCGTATTCCTTCAGGCCAAGCTCGCGCCCGGCGTCCCGATCGGTCAGCATTTGCATAGCCGCACCGTCCATATTCTTTTCTTCCCCAGCATTTCAGCCCGGGCCCCAGCGGCCCTTCCGTGATGATACCGGTCATGCACAGGCGGTGTTGTAGTCTCTTGACACCGGGCAGCAGCTGCCCTTGAATATTACGTATGCTGAAATAACAGTTCCATGATGCGGAAGCTTGTCGTGCACCCTGCCGGCAGGTCCGGGAAGTCCGGTCTCCGCATAGCCGTCACCATGGATGCCAGCATTCGTACCGAGGACCAGCCAGCATGAAGCTTGCCGAATTCAACACCGCGGACCCCGCCGCGGCCGCGGACACCCTCCGGCCCTGCATCGATGTCAGCAGGTGGGTTGACGCCGTCGCCGCCGCCCGCCCCTTCTCCACCAAGGAGGACCTCCTGGCCTTCGCGGCGGAGGCTGCCAACCCCTTCACTCCCGCCGAGGTGGAGGCGGCCATGGCCCACCACCCCAGGATCGGGGAACGTCCGACGGCGGCCACCGCCGAAGCGTCCATGTCCCGTTCCGAGCAGTCGGGCGTCGACCCGGCGGACGCGGCAGCCGCCGAGGCCCTGGCGAAGGGCAACCGGGACTACGAGGAAAAGTTCGGCCGGGTCTTCCTGATCCGCGCCGCCGGCCGCACCGCCCCGGAAATCCTGCAGTCCCTCAATGAACGCCTCGCCAACTCCCCCCGCCCAGGAAGACACCATCGTGGCGCAGCAGCTGCGCGAAATAGCCGTCCTGCGGCTGGAAGGACTGATCACCGAATGAGCGTCTCCCACGTCACCACCCACATCCTGGACACCGGCGCCGGACGCCCGGCGGCGGGGGTCGCCGTCGTGCTGTTGAAGAACGACGGCGGCACCTGGCTGGAGCTGGCGAAGTCCATCACCGATGCGGACGGCAGGGCCAAGGACCTGGGTCCCGAGCAGCTGGAACCGGGCCACTACAAGCTCAACTTCGCCACCGGCAGCTACTACGCCGGACTGCAGACGGCCACCTTCTTCCCGGAAGTGGACCTCGTGTTTGAAGTGGCAGGCCCCGAGCACTACCACGTACCGCTGCTGCTGAGCCCGTTCGCGTACTCCACCTACCGCGGCAGCTAATCCCGCCGACAGGAGTTGTTGTCCAGATACGGCGGGCTCCCGGCACCGGAAGTCGCCATATCTGGACAAAAACTCCCAACCTGGGGCGGTATGCGGCTTCCGGAATATCCGTCCGGCCGCCGTTCCCGACATAGGATCGGCAGTATGGGCCCTGAAAACGAACTTGAATCCGACGCCGAGGCCGAGGGCGGCCAGCAGGGCGGTGTCCAGTCGGTGGAACGCGCTCTGACCGTCCTGGAGATCCTTGCCCGCGAGGGCCATGCCGGCGTGAGCGAGATCGCCGAGGAGATGGGTATCCATAAGTCCACGGTCTCGCGGCTGATGGGTTCCCTGGTGAGCCGTGACATGGTGCACCAGAACAGCGACCGCGGCAAATACCAGCTGGGGTTCGGCATCCTGCGCCTGGCCAGCTCCATCCCCGGCCGGCTGAGCCTGGTCCGAGAGGCGAGGCCGGTGCTGGAAAGCCTGGCCCTGGAATACAAGGAAACCGTCAACCTGGCAGTCCTGCGCTCCAACTATGCCGTGAACGTGGACCAGGCGATGGGCCCCTCCACGCTCGCCACCTACGACTGGGTGGGCAGCCTGACGCCGCTGCACGCCACGTCCAGCGGGAAGATCCTGCTGGCCGCCCTGAGCGCCGACGAGCGGGACCGCATCCTGAAGGAGACGGGCCTGACCGCCCGCACCTCCCGCACGGTCACCAGCCGGAAGGAGCTGGACAAGCAGCTTCATGAGGCCGCCGCCAACGGATATGCGGTGGTACGCGAGGAGTTTGAGATCGGCCTGAACGCGGTGGCGGTTCCCGTCTTCAACCACCAGGGCGTGGTGATTGGGGCCATCAGCATCTCCGGGCCGGCTTTCCGGTTCGATCCCGAGAAGACCCCGGGCCTGCTGGAGTCGCTCAAACAGGCTGGCCTGAAGGTCAGCACCAACATGGGATACACCCGGCACTGAACGAAATGCCCCTGGACCGGAGTCCAGGGGCATTTTCTTTTTGTCCGGCCGCGCGCGTGGATCTGGACATCCCGGCAGGCAACAAAGCAGGAAACCCTTGACATTGGGCGTGGCCTGCATCACGGTGTTGCATATAGCGATGCGTGTTGCTCAAGACGAATTGAAGCACCACGCACTGCTCGTAACGCCGCCCTGCCAGCCCACGCCCCAGGAGAACCACAGACCATGAGCGCATCACCGCGCGTCGTCATCATCGGAGCCGGCATTGTCGGCACCAACCTTGCCGACGAACTCGCCAGCCGCGGCTGGACCAACATCACCGTCGTCGAGCAGGGGCCGCTGGAACTGGCCGGCGGGTCCACGTCGCATGCGCCAGGCCTGGTGTTCCAGACCAACCCGTCCAAGACCATGACGGAGTTCGCTACTTACACTGTGGACAAGCTGCTCTCCCTGACCGCGGACGGCGTCTCCTGCTTCAACCAGGTGGGCGGGCTCGAACTGGCCACCACCGAGGCCCGGCTCGAGGACCTCAAGCGCAAGCTCGGCTACGCCACCTCCTGGGGCGTGGACGGCAGGCTGGTCGACGCGGACGAGTGCGAAAAGCTCTGGCCGCTGCTCAACAACGGACCCCTCGCCGACGGCCGCGGTATCCTGGGCGGCCTGTTCGTCCCCTCGGACGGCCTCGCCTCCGCCGCCCGCGCCGTCCAGCTCCTGATCGGCAAGGCCCGGGCGGCGGGCGTCACCTTCCGCGGCTCCACGCCCGTGACGGGCATCGAGCAGGCCGGCGGCAAGGTCACCGGCGTCCAGACGCCCGACGGCGTGATCCCGGCAGACATCGTGGTGTCCTGCGCCGGGTTCTGGGGCCGCGAGCTCGGCAAAATGGTGGGCCTCCAGGTCCCGCTGCTGCCGCTGGCCCACCAGTACGTCAAGACCACCCCGGTGAAGGCGCTGCGCGGCGCCAACGAACTGCCCAACGGGGCCAGCAAGCCCATCCTGCGCTACCAGGACCGCGACCTGTACTTCCGCGAGCACGGCGACCGGATCGGCGTCGGCAGCTACGCCCACAAGCCCATGCCGGTGGACATGGCGCGCCTTCCGCGCGTCGGCGCGGACGAGATGTCGGACCACAACATGCCCTCCCGCCTGGACTTCACCCTGGAGGACTTTGCCCCGGCCTGGGAGGACTGCCAGGACCTGCTGCCGGCCCTGCACACCGCCCAGATCCACGACGGGTTCAACGGCATCTTCTCCTTCACCCCGGACGGCGGCCCGCTGATGGGCGAGGCCCCGGACCTGGACGGGTTCTTCGTTGCCGAGGCCGTGTGGGTCACCCATTCCGCCGGCGTGGCAAAGGCCATGGCCGAACTGCTGGTGGAGGGACAGTCCCGCACCGACCTGCACGGCTGCGAACTGACCCGCTTCGAGAAGGTGCAGACCTCCGATGCGTACGTCAGTGACACCTCGCAGCAGAACTTCGTGGAGATCTACGACGTCCTGCACCCGCTCCAGCCGCGGGAATCCCCGCGAGATGTCCGGGTGAGCCCGTTCAACGTGCGGCAGAAGGAACTTGGCGCGTTCTTCCTCGAATCGGCAGCCTGGGAACGTCCGCACTGGTTCGAGGCCAACCGCGGCCTCCTGGAGCACCTGCCTGCCGAGTGGCAGGTCCCGGAGCGGGATGAGTGGGCCGGCATGTTTCACTCCCCCATTTCCGCCGCCGAGGCGTGGAAGACGCGGACCGCCGTCGCGCTGTACGACATGACGCCGCTCAAGCGGCTGTCCGTCACCGGGCCGGGTGCGCTGGACCTCCTGCAGCGGCTCAGCACGGGCAACATCGCCAAGAAGCCCGGCGCCGTCACCTACTGCCTGCTGCTGGCGGACGACGGCGGCATCCGCAGCGACGTCACGGTGGCCCGGCTTGGGGAGCAGGACTTCCAGCTGGGCGTGAACAGCAACGTGGACTTCGACTACCTGCGCGTGGAGGCACGGCAGCAGTCGGCGGCCGATCCCGCCCGCTGGGTGCACGTCACGGACATCACCGGCAGCACCTGCTGCATCGGCCTGTGGGGCCCGCTGGCGCGCGAGGTGATGGGCAAAGTCAGCACCGACGACCTGAGCAATGACGGCCTGCGCTACTTCCGCACCAAGGAAATCAATGTGGGCGGCATTCCCGTCACGGCCATGCGCCTGTCCTACGTGGGCGAACTCGGCTGGGAGCTGTACACCACGGCCGAGTACGGGCTGAAGCTCTGGGACCTGCTCTTCGAAGCGGGCCGGGAGCACGGCATCATCGCCGCGGGCCGCGGCGCCTTCAACAGCATGCGGCTGGAAAAGGGCTACCGGCTCTGGGGCACGGACATGACCACGGAGCACCACCCCTACCAGTCCGGCCTCGGTTTCTCGGTGGCGAAGGACAAGACCGGGTTCGTGGGCGCTGATGCCCTCGCGGCCCGCAAGGAGCAGCCGGCCGCCAAGACGCTGCGCTGCCTGACGGTCGACGACGGCACGTCGGTGGTGCTGGGCAAGGAACCTGTCTACGTGAACGGCGAGGCCGCCGGCTACGTCACCAGCGCCGCGTACGGCTTCTCCATCGGCAGGCCGATCGCCTACGCCTGGCTGCCGACCGCCGTCGGGGTGGGCGACGCCGTCGAGATCGAATACTTCGGCCGGCGCGTGGCTGCCACCGTGACGGCCGAGCCGCTGTTCGACCCCGGCATGGAGCGCCTCCGCGGCTGACCCCACCAACTGAAAGTGCCCCGCCTCCTGTCCGGAGGCGGGGCACTTTTTGCGCTGGTACCGTTAGGCGCCGGCCGTCTGGAAGGCCGGTTCTTCGGCCGCTGCGGCGTCGCCGGTGTGGGGTTCGAAGCGGACGAACATGGCTTTGAAGCCGGGGGTGTTGGATTCGCGGGCGACGTTTTCCTTGTGGACCAGGGCGTTGGCTTCGGGGAAGTATGCGGCGGCGCAGCCCTTGGCTGTGGGGTAAGCCACGAGCCGGAATTTGTCCGCACGGCGGTCGACGCCGCCGAAGGTGCTGACGACGTCCACCAAATCGCGGTCGTTGAAGCCGAGTTCGGTGAGGTCCTCGGGGTGGATCAGGATGACGCGGCGGCCGTCGGAGATGCCGCGGTAGCGGTCGTCCAGGCCGTAGTAGGTGGTGTTGTACTGGTCGTGGCTGCGGATGGTCTGCAGGACCAGGTGGCCCTTGGGCGGGGTGAGGTATTCCAGCGGGCTGACGGTGAACCGGCCGCGGCCGATGTCAGTGGCGAAGGACCGGGTGTCGCGGGGCGGGTTGGGCAGCACGAACCCGTTCTTGGTCCTTACCCGGGCGTTGAAATCCTCGAAACCGGGCAGGACGCGGGCTATGTGGTCCCGGATGACGTCGTAGTCCTCGGCCATCGCTTTCCAGTCCACGGGGTGGTCCGGGCCGAACGTGGCTTCGGCCATCCGTGCCACGATGACGGGTTCGGCGAGCAGGTGCCCGGGGACGGGGGTGAGGCGGCCCTGGGTGGAGTGGACCACGGACATGGAGTCCTCCACGGACAGGAACTGGGCGCCCTTGGGGTGCTTGTCGTCCTTGTCCGTCCGGCCCAGGGTGGGCAGGATCAGCGAGGTGCGGCCGTGCACGATGTGGGACCGGTTGGGCTTGGTGCTGATGTGCACGGTCAGCCCGATCCGCTGCATGCCGGCTTCCAGTACCTCGGTGTCGGAGCAGGCGAGGGAGAAGTTTCCGCCCATGGAGACGAACACGTCCACCTCGTCACGTTCGAACGCCTCCATGGATTCCACGGCGTCGTAGCCGTGGTGCCGCGGGGAGGTGATGCCGAACTCGGTGTCCAGGGCCGTGAGGAGCCATTCCTTGGGCTTTTCCCAGATGCCCATGGTCCGGTCGCCCTGGACGTTGGAGTGTCCGCGGACCGGGCAGGCCCCGGCGCCGGGCTTGCCGAAGTTACCCTGCAGCAGCAGGACGTTGACCATTTCCTTGATGGTGTCCACCGAGTGCGGCTGCTGCGTCACACCCAGCGCCCAGCAGAAAATGGACGCCTTGGACTTGATCAGCATCCCGGCCACGGTTTCGATCTGTTCCCGGGTCAGACCGGTGGCGTGCTCGGTCTCGTCCCAGTCAAGGGTGGCGCGGGCTTCGCGGTAGGCGTCGAAGCCGTCCGTCTGCGCGGCGATGAAGGAATGGTCTACGACGGTACCCGGGTTGGCTTCTTCGGCTTCCAGGAGCAGGTGGCCGAGTGCCTGGAACAGGGCCAGGTCCCCGCCGACCTTGATCTGCAGGTACTCATCGGCCAGCGGGGTGCCGCCGCCCACCACGCCGGAGACGGTCTGCGGGTCCCTGAAGTTGAACAGGCCGGCCTCGGGCAGCGGGTTCACGGCCACCACCTTGCCGCCCTTGTCCTTGCATTCCTTCAGCGCGGAGAGCATGCGGGGGTGGTTGGTGCCCGGGTTCTGGCCCACCACGAAGATCAGCTCGGCGTCGTGGATGTCGTCCAGGGACACGGTGCCCTTGCCGATGCCGATGGTCGGGTTCAGCGCAGAACCGGAGGACTCGTGGCACATGTTCGAACAATCCGGCAGGTTGTTGGTGCCCAGCGACCGGGCGAACAGCTGGTACATGAACGCGGTCTCGTTCGCCGTGCGGCCCGAGGTGTAGAAGACGCACCGGTCCGGAGTGGATGCCCGGATGTGCTCGCCGATCAGCTCGAACGCGTCCGCCCAGGAGATGGGCGAGTAGTGCGTCTCGCCTTCGCGGATGACCACCGGTTCGCTCAGCCGGCCCTGGTTCCCCAGCCAGTACTCCGTCTTGGTCGACAGCTCAGCGATGGAGTGCTTGGCCCAGAACTCCGCCCCCACGGTCCGCAGGGTGTTCTCCTCGGCCACCGCCTTGGCCCCGTTCTCGCAGAACTCGGCAGCCTTGCGCTTCTTGTCCGACTCCGGCCACGCGCAGCCCGGACAGTCGAACCCGCCGCGCTGGTTGAGCCGCAACAGCGAGTGCGCCGTCCTGGCCACGCCGGCCTGGGCCACAGCACGCTCAAGGGCGACCATCACGGCCTTGACCCCGGCCGCCTCGGTCTTGGGCTTGTGGACAACAAGGTTGTCCTCGTTGATGTCCGCGACGGGGGCGGGCTGCTTACCGAACTTCATTGTTCCAACTTCCTAACCGGCAACGTGCACGGTGCTTTTCGATCCGGACGCCAGCAAAGGCGCGCCACGGTTCCTGGCGCGCCTTTGCTGGCAGTGCTTGCTGTGCTGGCTACTGGGCCACCTTGGCCAGGGTTTCCCGTTCCGCCGCGATGGTGGTGTTGTCGCCGTGTCCGGTGCGGACCACGGTTTCGGCCGGGAGCGTCAGCAGCTTCTCCCGGATCGAGGTGAGGATGGTGGGGTAGTCGCTGTACGATCGGCCGGTGGCACCCGGGCCGCCGTTGAACAGCGTGTCCCCGGTGAAGACCGTTCCTTCGCTTTCCAGGTAGAAGCAGGTGGACCCCGGCGAGTGGCCCGGAGTGTGGATGGCCCGCAGCGTCGCCCCGGCTACTTCGAACACGTCGCCGTCGGCCAGTTCCCGGTCCGGCTTGGAATCCGGGTACACCTGTTCCCAGAGCACCAGGTCCTCGGGGTTCAGGTAGATCGGTGCGCCCACGGCGTCGGCCACTTCACGGGCGGCGCCGATGTGGTCGTTGTGCGCGTGGGTCTGCAGGATGGCCAGGACCTTGCGCCCCTTGACCTGGTTGATGATCGCGGCGGCGTCGTGCGGGGAGTCGATGATCACGCACTCCTCGTCGTTGCCAACGATCCAGACGTTGTTGTCCACGTCCCAGGTGCCGCCGTCGAGCGAAAACGTGCCCGACGTGACCAGGTTCTCGATCCGGACCGCCATTACAGCTCCCCCACCGAACCGAGTTCAACAACAGAACGCAGGACCTTGCCCTCGTGCATCTTCTGGAACGCTTCCTCCACCTGGTCGATGCTGATCCGCTCGGACACGAACGCGTCCAGGTCCAGGTTGCCCTGCTTGTAGTGGGAGACGAGCATGGGGAAGTCGCGGGACGGCAGGCAGTCGCCATACCAGGAGGACTTCAGCGACCCGCCGCGGCCGAAGACATCCAGCAGCGGCAGTTCCAGCTGCATCTCCGGCGTCGGGACGCCCACCAGGACTACGCGGCCGGCGAGGTCGCGGGCATAGAAGGCCTGCTTGTAGGTCTCGGGACGGCCGACGGCGTCAATCACCACGTCCGCTCCGTTGCCGCCCGTGAGGGCACGGATGGCTTCCACCGCATCCTCCTGCCGGGAGTTCACGCCGTGGGTGGCGCCCAGGGACCTGGCCATCTCAATCTTGTTGTCGTCGATGTCCACGGCGATGATCGTCGTCGCACCGGCCAGCCTGGCCCCGGCGATCGCAGCGATGCCCACACCGCCGCAGCCGATCACGGCCACGGACTCACCGCGCCTGACCTCGCCGGTGTTGATGGCGGCACCGATGCCCGCCATCACACCGCAGCCCAGCAGGCCCACCGCCGCAGCGTCGGCCTCAGGGTCTACCTTGGTGCACTGCCCGGCAGCCACCAGGGTCTTCTCCGCGAACGCGCCGATTCCCAGCGCGGGGGAAAGTTCGGTGCCATCCTCCAGGGTCATCTTCTGGGTGGCGTTGTGCGTGTTGAAGCAATACTGCGGCTGGCCCTTGGCACACGCCCGGCACTGGCCGCAGACCGCGCGCCAGTTCAGGATCACCCGGTCACCCGGCGCCACAGACGTGACATCCGGGCCCACCGCGCTGACCACGCCGGTGGCCTCGTGGCCCAGCAGGTACGGGAAGTCGTTGCCGATGCCGCCCTGCTTGTAGTGCAGGTCCGTGTGGCAGACGCCGCAGGTGAGGATGTCCACCAGAGCCTCCCCCGGACCGGGATCCGGCACCAGGATGGTCTCCAGCGTTACCGGTGCGTCCTTCTCCCGGGCAATGACAGCTTGAACTTTATGGACCATTGTTCTCGTGTTCCTTTCCTGGATCCGGCCGGATCCGGTGAGTCGGCACCACGTGCCAATCTAGCTGACGCAGTGTGCCTGCCGAAGCTGCGCTCCCGGTCCGCCAGCCGCGCGGAGAATTGCGCATTACGCAACCAAACGCATAAAGCGCTACAGGAAAATATGACAGTGGCCACAGCCGCTGTCAATAGATATATCAGTGATGGGCGCGTTTGCGGGCGCCGCAGTAGGCTGGATGGCATGTCTTCGAAAGAACCCCCCGCGGAACGGCGCCAGGTTACGGTGCGCCGCGCCCCCAAGTACGTGCCCTTCCTGATCCTGGGCGCACTGGTGGGCATCGCGGCCGCGGCAGTAGTGGCCTACGGGCTTCCGGGCAGCGACAGCTTCGACTCCGGCGCGGTCTTCGGATTCTTCATGGTGATGTTTGCCGGGGGCGGAGCCATCCTGGGCGCGGTGGTGGCCCTGATCCTTGACCGGCGGAGCGTCAAGCGCCAGCAGCGCGCCGTGGTGGAATCTGTCCCCGACTCCGAGCCGGACACCGATCCCCAGTCATAAAGGCAGCGCCGGAAAAGTCATACCGCATATCGTGAGATAATCGACCAGTGGCACGCGGCGATGGAAAACTTTCCCATGATCTTCTCCCTGGCGAAAAAGGCCCGCAGGACGCTTGTGGCGTCTTCGGGGTCTGGGCACCAGGTGAAGAAGTAGCAAAACTTACCTACTACGGACTGTATGCACTGCAGCACCGTGGCCAGGAGTCGGCTGGCATTGCGACCAGCGACGGCAAGCGGATCAACGTCTACAAGGACATGGGCCTCGTCTCCCAGGTCTTCGACGAGACCACGCTGAACACCCTGACCGGGCACCTCGCGGTGGGGCACTGCCGCTACTCCACCACCGGCGCAAGCCACTGGGCCAACGCCCAGCCCACCCTCGGCGCCACCAGCACCGGCACCGTGGCACTGGCGCACAACGGCAACCTGACCAACACCGCCGAACTGAACGCCATGATCCAGGAGCGCAACGGCGGCCAGCTCACCGGCGAGATGAAGCAGGGCAATACCTCGGACACCGCCCTGGTGACCGCCCTGCTGGAGGGCGAGCCCGGCAAGACCCTGGAAGAAACCGCTACGGACCTCCTCCCCAAGATCAAGGGCGGCTTCTGCTTCGTCTTCATGGACGAAGGCACGCTCTATGCAGCGCGGGACACCTACGGCATCCGCCCGCTGGTCCTTGGCCGGCTGGAGCGCGGCTGGGTTGTGGCTTCCGAACAGTCCGCCCTCGCCACCGTGGGCGCCAGCTTCATCCGCGAAATCGAGCCCGGCGAATTCATCGCCATCGACGAACAGGGCGTGCGCTCCAAGCGCTTTGCCGAGCCGACGCCGGCCGGCTGCGTTTTCGAGTACGTCTACCTCGCGCGTCCGGACGCCGCCATTGCCGGCCGGTCCGTCTACGAGTCCCGGGTGGAGATGGGCCGCCAGCTGGCCCGCGAAAACACGCACGCCGCTGACATCGTCATCCCCGTCCCGGAATCCGGGACCCCGGCCGCCGTCGGCTATGCCGAGGAATCCGGCATCCCCTTCGCGCACGGCTTCGTCAAGAACTCCTACGTGGGCCGTACCTTCATCCAGCCCTCGCAGACCCTGCGCCAGCTGGGCATCCGGCTCAAGCTCAACGCCCTCGAATCCGTCATACGCGGCAAGCGCGTTGTGGTGGTGGACGACTCGATCGTCCGCGGCAACACCCAGCGGGCCATTGTGCGGATGCTCCGTGAAGCTGGCGCCGCGGAAGTGCACGTCAAGATTTCGTCGCCGCCCGTACAGTGGCCCTGCTTCTACGGCATCGATTTCGCCTCCCGCGCGGAACTGATCGCCAACGGCGCCACCATCGAGGAGATCTCCCAGGCCATCGGCGCCGACTCGCTGGCCTACATTTCCGAGGACGGCATGATCGGCGCCACCCGCCAGCCCCGGGAACGCCTCTGCACCGCGTGCTTCACCGGCAAGTACCCCATCAAGCTGCCGGACGCTGACAAGCTGGGCAAGAACCTGCTCGAGCGCACGGACCTTGGCGGCCTGACGCCGTCGCCGTCGGCCCTTCCCGGCGAAACGGCAGCACTCGCCGTGGACTCCGAGGAAGATCCCGCCGAGAAGGCCGGTGCCACCGGCTGCGATCCGGGGCCCGACTCCGAGTTTGAAAACCTGCTGACCGACGCCGACCTCGTGCCAGATGTACACGCCGCCGCAGGCGCCGACAAGAAAGAGTCCTGATGACTTCCGCCAACACCGCCGCCGGCTCCGCCTCTGAGAAGGCAGGCATCACCTACGCCTCCGCGGGCGTCGACGTCGAAGCCGGGGACCTCGCCGTCGAACTCATGAAGGATGCCGTCAAGGCAACCCACAACTCCTCCGTCATCGGCGGGGTGGGCGGTTTCGCCGGCCTCTACGACGTGTCCCGGCTGCTGACGTACAAGAAGCCGCTGCTGGCAACCTCCACCGACGGCGTGGGCACCAAGGTGGCCATCGCCCAGGCCATGGACATCCACGACACCATCGGTTTTGACCTGGTGGGCATGGTGGTGGACGACATCGTGGTGGTGGGCGCCGAGCCGCTCTACATGACTGACTACATCGCCTGCGGCAAAGTGGTGCCCGAGCGCATCGCCGGCATCGTCCGCGGCATCGCGGCCGCCTGCTCCGTGGCCGGCACCGCCCTGGTGGGCGGCGAAACCGCCGAGCACCCCGGCCTGCTGGGCGAGCACGAGTACGACGTCGCCGGTGCCGCCACCGGCGTGGTGGAAGCCGATGCCCTGCTGGGCCCGGACCGCGTCCGCGCGGGCGACGTCGTGATCGGCATGGCCTCCTCCGGCCTGCACTCCAACGGTTACTCCCTGGTCCGCCGCGTCATCAACCACGCTGGCTGGGCCCTGGACCGCCAGGTCTCCGAGCTGGGCCGCACCCTGGGCGAAGAACTCCTGGAACCCACCCGCGTCTACGCCGCCGACTGCCTGGACCTTGCCCGCGCTTTCCCGGTCACGGGCACGGCGGCAGTGCACGGCTTCAGCCACGTCACCGGCGGCGGGCTGGCAGCCAACCTGGCCCGCGTCCTGCCGCAGGGCCTGGTGGCCACCGTGGACCGCGCCACCTGGGAACTGCCCGCCATCTTCAAGCTGGTGTCCGAGCTGGGCAATGTCCCGCTGGCCGATCTGGAGCGCACCCTCAACCTGGGCGTCGGCATGGTTGCCATCGTGTCGCCGGAGGCAGCGGACGCCGCCGTCGCCCGCCTGAACGAACGGGGCCTGCCGTCCTGGATCATGGGCACGGTCACCGAGGATTCGGACTCCATCCTCAAGTCCGGGCCGGACTACGTCCAGGGCGCCAAGGGCGTGGACGGCGGCGCGGTCCGCCTGGTCAACGCCTACGCTTAGATTTTTTTCGAGTGCTCCGTATCAGCCGTTTTGACGCTTCAGAACGGCTGATACGGAGCACTCGAATGCGCTTAACAGGGAACCCATGAGGCTCATCGCCCTTGACTACTAAGCATACTTAGCTTTAGGGTTTAAGTTGGAAGTGCATAACAGAATAGTCAATCGGGCTCTCCAAGGCTTGATGCCCCGCCGGAATCCACCGGCGCTTGGGCGCCCACCCGGTTGAACCGCCTTCCCACCGCCGATCCGGCGGACGCCAGAAGAAGCAACCACCGAGACGCCCGGTTCCTGCGCCGTGCAGCAGCACGGCTACAGCAGTCCAGACCTAGTAGCGGACTGTCTGCCAGGGGAACCAAGGGTTGAAATCAAGGGAGCGAAACTATGTCAGTTCTGAAAAAAAGTCACCGCCGCAGCCGCTGGAAGCCTGTTCCTGACGGGCGCCGTTGCGGGCCCGTCGCAGGCAGCGGACAACACCACGCTGAATGACGGCCTTGTTAGTGTCACGGTCGGTGACATCACCGTCGAGGATGCCGTTGACGTTAATGTGGCCGCCAGCGTGGCAGCAACCCTCTGCGACGTCGCTGACATCGGATCGGTGGCAGTTCTCGGCGAAGCAGTAGATGCCACCGGCACCGAGCAAACTGTCTGCGACACCGCCACGGGGCCGGTCCGCATCGTCAACAACTAGCACAAGAGCATAGTTTCACGCGGAGCCCCAGCCATCGGCTGGGCTCTTCCGCGTGCGGCTTCCCTGGCCTAAGGAGCAACCTGGACGAGGCTCAGGACCCCGCCCTGCGGATCGCGGATGGTGGCCGGCCCCTCCGCGGAATCGTCCGCGGGCTCCACCAGGACCTGGCCGCCTGCGGCCAGTGCAGCCTTGACGGCTGCCCGCAGGTCCGCCACCCCAAAGTAGATGTGCCATTCCGCCGTCGCACCCAGGTCGGAGGGGAGGACGCCGGCCACCTCCCTGCCCCCGGCCATCAGGGCGCTGTAGCTCGCGCCGTCGTCCTGCGGGTACTCGGTGACCTCATGCCCAAACAGTTCCTGGAAGAAGCCGACGGCGGCCTGGGGTTCGGGCGTGGACAGTTCCGCCCAGGACAGGGCGCCGGGCTCGTTGGACAGGCTGCTCCCACGATGGGTTCCCGCCTGCCAGATACCTGTGGTTCCTCCGCCGGGTGGTGCCAGGAAGGCGAGGACCCCGGTGTCGCCCACGTCCTCGGGCCCGAACTCCGCTGTCCCGCCGGCGTGCACCGCATCCTGCATCAGCGAGACGGCGTCCGTGGCCGCGAAGTACACGTTCCAACGGGCCGGATCGCCGGCCGCCTGCTGCGAGGGGTTCTGCGGAGCAATAACGGAGACAAGCTCTCCGTCCGTGAAAGCCTGCGAGTAGCTGCGGCCGTCCGGCGTGGGAAAGTCCCTGTACGTCCAGCCAAACACCCCGGAATAGAAGTTCTTGGCTGCTTCAACGTCGGCGGTCTGGAGGTCAGCCCAGCAGGGCTCGCCGTGCTGGTATGCGTCAACTTTTGGCATGCCCCAACGCTACACGGGGGCTGAGAAATTCAGGCTCGGGGAACCAGGGGGCTGGGGAACCAGGAAAAGCCCGCTGCCTGCACTCAATGAGTGCAAACAACGGGCTTCCTAACTGATGTCAGGACCTGCATCCGCCGGGATGCGGGTACCGAAAAAGAAGCGCTGCACCGGCGGGCACGGCAGGGTAAGGTGCTGTTTCCGTTAGTGCGGCGGCGTCACAGGGCTGCCCTCTTGTAGGCCTGGCAGCTTGCGACGACTAGCCGATGCGACGGGTGTCTACCTCGTCGTCGTCTTCTTCCAAATCATCCGCGTACTTATCCACATACGCCGAATAGTCCGGCTCAACCGGCTCATTCGCGTAATGGCTCGTGGCACGACTGCTTGGGCCCGTCAGCTCACGCTGAAGTGCCGAATAGTCAGTGTTCGGGGAGTAGTACTTTATATCCCGAGCCTGCTTGGTAGCTTTTGCCTTTTGACGGCCGCGCCCCATGGCGTGACCCCCTTTTGTACTTGGACCGGAGGTGGTCACCTTTGGCGATGGTGAGGCCCCGGAATGTTTGGTCAATTTGTCGTACACCTAGATTACATGCTTTCGGCGGCCCCTGCTTGCCAGTCAGGGCCCCCTACAGTGCCCTGCGCTACCATTCCCCCGCTGCGCCCCCGAGTTTCCAGCTTTTTTTCTTCGGTAGAGTCGCTTAAACAACTGCCGAAACTGGATGGCTGACCCGCTGCCCACCCGGACAGACTGCAGGAGGATGCACCCACGTGAACCACCAGGACGTCCCGCCGAAGCCCGCCTCGCCGCCCACAGCCGGGCTCCCCAAGGTGCCCGCCAAAAACCCTGCCGCCCAGAACCCTGCCGCCGGACCAAACCCGGCACCGGCCCCGCCGCCGGCGTCCGTCACGTGGTCCCGGCCACTGCCCGAACCTGAGCAGCCACCGTCCCGCAGGGTGCGGCCGGGAACGCAGCGGACGCTGTGGAAGGTGCTGTTCGGCGTCGTCCTCGTGGCGGTGGTTGGTGGCCTGGTGTGGCTCGCAATGTGGCTGAACTCGGGGGCGGGGTCGGAAGAGGCCCGGGGCAATCCCGGCGTCCTGGAGACAAGCGTCACGCCGCGGGCAACACCGCTCCCCCTGCCGCGTGAAGGCGTGCAGCCTGGCGAATATGCGTTGGGCGACTGCTTTGCAGACTTCGACCCCGAGGCCCTGGCTTCCAGGATGGTGCCCTGCGATACGGCCCATTCCGCGCAGCTGGTGGCCGTTTTCCGCTACCCGGACTCCGAGGCTTACCCCGGCGCCGAAGCGCTCAAGGCCAAGGCGCTGGAAGCGTGCCAGGCGGCGAAGCTGGGCCCGGCCGCCAACGAATACCAGCTCAACTTCCAGCGCAGCTTTCCGAGCAGCACCAGCTGGGATTCCGGGGACCGCAGGGTGGACTGCTACGTCTCGGCCCCCGGCGGCAACGTCATTAACGCAAGCGTGCTGCCCTAGCGGAAAACCGCCAGGGCAGCACGCCTGCTGATATTCGGCCGGCCCGTCAGGGCCAGCGGGGCGTTAGCCCTTCCGCCGCACGGACAGGCCCGAGCTCAGGGCACCGGTCAGGGCGTCGACGTCGTCGCTGGAAAGCTCCCCGGCGTCCGCCGTATCCACCAGCACGGTGTCGCCGTCGCTGATATCCCCGGCCAGGATGGACTTGGCCAGCCGGTCGCCGATTTCGCGCTGCACCAGCCGGCGGAGCGGACGGGCGCCGTACGCGGGATCGAAGCCGGAGATGGCCAGCCATTCCTTGGCGGCGTCGGTGACGTCCAGGGTCAGCCTGCGTTCGTGCAGGCGGCGCCCCAGTTCGGCAACATGCAGGTCCACGATCCGCGAGAGTTCCTCCACACTGAGCGCGTCGAACAGCACCACCTCGTCCAGCCGGTTCAGGAACTCCGGCTTGAAGGACGCGTTGACGGTGGCCATGACGGCGTTCCGCTTGGCTTCGGCATCCAGGGACTGATCCACCAGGAACTGGCTGCCCAGGTTGGAGGTCAGCACCAGGATGACGTTGCGGAAGTCCACGGTGCGGCCCTGCCCGTCGGTGAGCCGGCCGTCGTCGAGCACCTGCAGGAGGATGTCGAAGACTTCGGGGTGGGCCTTCTCCACCTCATCCAGCAGCACCACGGAGTACGGCCTGCGGCGCACGGCCTCGGTCAGCTGGCCGCCCTCCTCGTAGCCGATGTAGCCCGGAGGCGCGCCCACAAGCCGTGCCACGGAGTGCTTCTCGCCGTACTCGGACATGTCGATGCGCACCATGGCGCGTTCGTCGTCGAACAGGAAGTCAGCCAGGGCCTTGGCCAGTTCGGTCTTGCCGACGCCGGTGGGACCCAGGAAGAGGAACGAGCCGGTGGGCCGGTTGGGTCGCTGATGCCGGCCCGGGCACGCCGGACGGCATCAGACACCGCCGCAACGGCCTTGGCCTGGCCGATCAGCCGCCTGCCCAGCTCCTCCTCCATGTGCAGCAGCTTCTGGCTTTCGCCCTGCAGCATGCGGCCAGCGGGGATGCCGGTCCAGGCGGAGATCACCTCGGCGATGTCCTCGGCCGTCACTTCCTCGGCCACCATTTGTGAGGATTTGTCGGTGACGGCGGCTTCGGCTTCCGCAGCCATGTTCAGCTCGCGTTCCAGCGCAGGGATCTCGCCGTAGAGGATCCGGGAAGCAGTTTCCAGGTCGCCTTCGCGCTGGGCCTTGTCCGCGGCGGACCGCAGCTCGTCCAGCTTGGCCTTCAGGTCGCCCACCCGGTTGAGGCCCGCCTTCTCTGCCTCCCAGCGGGCTTTCAGCCCGTTGAGCTCCTCTTCCTTGTCCGCCTTGTCCGCGCGAAGGGCTGCCAGCCGCTCCACCGACGCCTCGTCCTTCTCGTCCTGCAGGGCCAGCTCCTCCATAGTGAGCCGGTCCACCAGGCGCTGGAGCTGGTCGATTTCCTCCGGAGCGGAGTCGATCTCCATCCGCAGCCGGGACGCGGCCTCGTCCACCAGGTCGATGGCCTTGTCCGGCAGCTGCCGGCCCGAGATGTAGCGGTTGGACAACGTCGCGGCGGCCACCAGGGCAGAGTCCGCGATGGACACCTTGTGGTGCGCCTCGTAGCGTTCCTTCAGGCCGCGGAGGATGCCGATGGTGTCCTCCACGCTGGGCTCGCCAACATAGACCTGCTGGAACCGGCGTTCGAGCGCCGCGTCCTTCTCGATGTTTTCGCGGTACTCATCCAGGGTGGTGGCACCGATCAGCCGCAGCTCGCCGCGGGCCAGCATGGGCTTAAGCATGTTGCCCGCGTCCATCGAGGAATCGCCGGTGGCACCGGCGCCCACAACGGTATGGATCTCGTCGATAAAGGTGACAATCTGCCCTTCGGAGCCCTTGATCTCCTCAAGGACGGCCTTCAGCCGCTCTTCGAATTCGCCGCGGTACTTTGCGCCGGCAACCATGGAACCAAGGTCCAGCGAGATCAGCGTCTTGCCGCGCAGGCTTTCCGGGACGTCGCCCGCCACCATCCGCTGCGCCAGCCCTTCCACCACGGCCGTCTTGCCCACACCCGGTTCACCGATGAGTACCGGGTTGTTCTTGGTGCGGCGGCTCAGGACCTGGACCACGCGCCGGATTTCGGAGTCACGGCCGATTACCGGGTCCAGTTTGCCGGCACGGGCCATGGCAGTGAGGTCCGCGCCGTACTTCTCAAGGGCCTGGAAGGTATTCTCCGGGTCCGGGCTGTCCACCTTGCGGTCACCGCGGACACCCGGCAGGGCGGCGAGCAGTGCTTCGCGGGAGGCGCCGGCGTCGCGCAGCACCCGCGCCGCTGCATCGTTTCCGCCCGCAAGGCCCAGGAGGAGGACCTCGGTGGAGACGAAGGTGTCGCCCAGCCGGTCGGCTTCCTCCTTGGCGTTCTGGATGGCCTGCAGCGCGGGACGGGAGAGCTGCGCCTGCTGGCTGGAACCGCCGGACGTGGCGGGCAGTGCCTTGATGGCGCTGCTGGCCTGGACGCTGACCGCGTCCGGCTCGGCGCCGGTGGCGCGCAGCAGCGCAACGGCAACGCCTTCACGCTGGTCCATCAGCGCCTTGAGCAGGTGCGCGGGCTCCACCTGCGGGTTGCCGGCCGTGGAGGCGTTCATGGCCGCAGCCGAAAGAGCCTCCTGGCTCTTGGTGGTGAATTTGACGTCCAAAGAGAGCTCCTTTCAGGGCAGTTTTCCTAAGTTGAGTCTACTACGCTCAACTTTGTGACGACTGATTCACTAGCCATGTTTGCCCACGGCGAAACCCCTGTCCAGAGCCGGAAGTCCCCCCGGTCATGCCTCGTAGACGGACACCTCGGCGGACTTGACCACGAAATGCACCGTCATGCCGGGAACCAGCCCCAGGTCGGCCGAGGCCGCCGGGGTGATGTCCGCCGCCATCCCGCCCGCCCGGACCCGGATCTGGTCGCCGTGGGGCTCCAGGTCCGTGATGGCGACGGCGAAGGAGTTGCGGGGGCTGCCGTGCGCGTCGGTCACGAACACCGACACGGCCGACGGCGGAAACACCGCCACGCCGGGCCGGCCCGCCGCCCGCACCTGGCCGGCATCCTCCAGGTGCCCGGTAAACCTCCCGCCCCTGGCTGGTCCTGACCCCGTTGGCCGTCAGCGTGCCCGGCACGAAGTTCAGCCCGGCCAGGCCGGCGGCGAAGGAACTCCGGGGCCGTTCGAGCACCTGCCGGGTGGGGCCTACCTCCACGATGCGGCCACCCTCCAGGATGGCCACCCGGTCCGCGAGCATCAGCGCGTCCAGCACATCGTGCGTGACGATGATGGCCTGCCGGCCGGCGAGCACGCGTTTGAGCAGGCGGCGCAGCATCGGGGCTGAGTGGATGTCCAGCGCCGCCAGCGGTTCGTCCAGCAGGAGGAGGGCGGGATCGGCGGCGAGCGCGCGTGCCACCGCCACCCGCTGCGCCTGCCCGCCGGAGAGCTCGGCCGGACGCCGCCCGGCCAGGTCCGCTGCCTCCACTTCCGCCAGCCAGCGCCGGGCCTCGCCCTCGGCTGTCCGCCGGGAGGCCCCCCCTGCTCCGCGGCCCGAAGGCCACGTTCTCCAGGGCAGTGAGGTGCGGAAACAGCAGGGCTTCCTGTGCCAGGAGGGCGGCACCCCGGCTGTGCGGCGGGGCCCACCGGCGGGTGGTGCCGTCCAGGTGGAAGAGCGCGCGGCCATCGAGGTGCGCGCGGCCGGTGTCCGGCTTGAGCAGGCCGGCGATGGTGGACAGCAGGGTGGACTTGCCCGCCCCGTTCGGGCCCATGACCGCGAGCGTTTCGCCCGGTGCCACGTCCAGGGCCACGTCGAAGCCCCGCTCAGCCACGGCTGCGTGGTAGGAGAACGTCACGGCAGAACCCCTCCCGCCGGGGCGGCCGCCGTCGTCCGTTCACCCGAAGCCTGCCGGGCGCTGCTGCGGGGGCGCCGGTAGGCGAGTGCCACCACGGCCACAGCCACCGCCACCAGGACCAGTGACAGCGCGAGGGCGGCATCCGGGTCCGTCTCCCGCTGCAGGTAGATTTCCAGCGGCAAGGTCCGGGTGACCCCCTGCAGGCTGCCGGCAAACGTGAGGGTGGCCCCGAACTCGCCCAGGCTGCGGGCAAAGGACAGCACCGCGCCGGACGCCAGGCCGGGCAGCATCAGCGGCAGCGTGACGCGGCGGAAAACAACGCCGGGCGGCGCGCCGAGCGTGGCCGCCACGGCCTCGTACTTCTGCCCCCCAGTCCGCAGCGCCCCTTCCAGGCTGACCACCAGGAACGGCAGCGCCACGAACGTCTGGGCCAGGACCACCGCCGTGGTGGAGAAGGCGACCTGGAGTCCGAGCACGTCCAGTGTCCCGCCCAGCAGGCCCTGCCGGCCGAACGTGTACAGCAGTGCGATGCCTCCGACGACGGGCGGCAGCACCAGCGGCAGCAGCACCAGCGAGCGCAGCAGGCCCAGCAAGGGAAAACGTCCGCGCGCCAGGACAAGGGCCAGCGGAACGCCGAGCACGATGCACAGCACAGTGCTCGCTGCCGAGGTGCGAAGGCTGAGTCCCAGCGCTGTGACGGCGGATTCCGAGGTGACCAGCGGCAGGAAATTGCCCCAGTTGACCCGGCTGACGATGGCGAGCAGGGGAAGGACAATGACCAGGGCTGCCAGGACTGCCAGGACGTAGAGCCAGCGGGGCACGCCTGTATAGGCCGTCCGCGTCACGGGTGCCGGCCCCGAAACCGGCCCGTTCCAGCACATGCCGGCCTTCGGGGCCGGCCACCAGGTCCACGAACGCGCGCGCGGCTGTGGTGTTCCCGCCGGCCATTGCGGCGACCGGATAGCTGTTCACCATCCCCGCCGCTTCGGGGAACGGGACGCTTTCCACCTTGTCACCGGCGGAACGGATGTCCGTCGTATAGACCAGGCCGGCATCAGCCTCTCCGGACACCACCTTGCCCAGCACGTCGGTGACGGAGTTTTCCTCGCTGACCGGCTGCAGGTCCGCCCCCTGCTGTTCCGCCACCGCGGCTGCCACTGCACCGCACGGCACCTGAACGGCGCAGGTGACGAGCCGTGTGCCTGTCCTGGAAAGGTCGGCAAAGGAGCGGATGCGGGCAGGGTTGCCGGGCGGGACAGCGATGGCGAGGGTGTTGGTGGCGAAGACCTGCGGGTCGCCGTCGAGCAGCCCGGCGTTCCGCAGCTTGTCCATGTTCCTGGTGTCCGCCGAGGCGAAGACGTCCGCGGGTGCGCCCTGGCTGATCTGCGTGGCCAGGTCCGACGAGCCGGCGAAACTCAGGGTGACGTCGGTACCGGGGTTCTGCGCCTCGAACATCCCGGCCAGTTCGGTGAAGCTGGATTTCAGCGAGGCGGCAGCGAAGACGGTCAGGGTCCCGCCGGCTCCTCCGGTGGAGTGGCCGGGAGCGGCGCTGCCCCCGGAGCAGCCGGCGAGCCCGGCTGCCAGGACCCCGGCTGCCAGGACAAGGGCGGCAAGCACGACGCCGGCCTGCCGCCTCACAGCGCGCCCTTCCCCTGCGGGGTTTCGATAATCACGTTAGTGGCCTTCACCACGGCGGTGGCAATGGACCCGGCTCCAGCCCCAGCTCCCGGACGGCCTCGCTGCTCATCAGGGACACCACCCGGAACGGGCCGCACTGCAGCTCCACCTGGGCCATGACCTTGTCCGCCTTGATGTCCGTCACCAGGCCGATGAACCTGTTCCGGGCCGAGCTGCCTGTCCGGTGCGGATCGTCCGGCAGCTGCGCCAGCTTCCGGGCATGGCGGGCAAGCTCAAGCCCGTCGACGGCGAGCCGGCCCGCGTCGTCCCGCAGCGGGGTGAGGGAACCGTTGTCGGTCCAGCGGCGCACGGTGTCGTCACTGACACCGAGGAAGCGCGCGGCCTCGGAGACGCGGATGATGGTCACTCGCCCACTATAGGGCGCATTTGCGGAACTATTCATTCCTTTCCTCCGCTTTTTCGACTTATGACTGCCCGCCTCGGTCCGCCGCTGGGCACCCCGCCCGGCACTACTAGACTTCCTGCATGGCCATTTACATCGACCCGCCGCTATGGCCTGCACACGGCACGCACTTCTCCCATCTGGTCTCGGACACCTCCCTGGCCGAACTCCACACTTTCGCCGCGGCGGCGGGGATCCCTGAACGGGCCTTCGACGGCGACCACTACGACGTTCCCGAACGCCGTTTCGATGAACTGGTGGCGGCCGGTGCAATGCCCGTCGAGGCCAGGATGCTGGTCCGCAAGCTGATCTCCAGCGGCCTGCGGATCCCCGCCCGGCAGCGGAACAAGTCGCTCAAGATGCCGCTGCAGCTCCGCTGGGATGCCATCATGCCCGGCCACGACGCCCTGTTCCTTGACCTGCTGGACCGCTGGAGCGAACCGCACCGCCACTACCACGGCTGCACGCACCTGCTCTCGGTGCTCGAATCCCTGGACCTGCTCACCGAGCCGGCCGACCCGCCCCGCACCGTCCTCCTGGCCGCCTGGTTCCACGACGCCGTGTACCAGGGATTCCCCTGCAGGATGAAGAGGAATCCGCCCGGCTCGCCGAGGACCGCCTCAGCGACGCGGGCCTGCCGGACGCCGACGTGGCAGAGGTGGCGCGGCTGGTCCGGCTGACCGGCGACCATCGCCCCGAGGCAGGGGACAGCGACGGCGCCCTCCTGTGTGACGCCGACCTGTCAGTCCTTGGCGGTGACCCGGACGAGTACGCCCGCTACCTCGCAGCTGTGAGGAAGGACTACGCCCACGTGGGCGACGCCGACTTCGCAGCCGGGCGTGCCTCCGTCGTACGCCGCCTGCTGGAACTGGACCCGCTCTTCCACACCGGCCGGGCGAAGGAGCTGTGGCTGGATGCCGCGCAGCGGAACCTGGAAGGTGAACTGGTATGAACGCCCCCTCTTCGAAGACCCTGCACGTGCATTCCGCGAATGCCGCGCACCGGCAGCTCCCCTACACGGTACGGATGGAGTGGGGGCTCGACGGCGCCAGGACCGTGGCGCACGGGGCGGACCTTGCCGTGGTGGTGGATGTCCTGTCCTTCGGCACGTGCGTCAGCGTTGCCCTCGACCGGGGCGCGGAGGTGTTTCCGTACCCCTGGAAGGACACCGGCGCGGAGGACTTCGCAGCCCGCCACCAGGCCCGGCTGGCGGGACCCCGCGACGGCGGCGGGCTCAGCCTGTCCCCTGCCACTTTCCGGGCGGCGGAACGCTTGGGGCGCGTGGTCCTGCCCTCCCCCAATGGCTCAGCCCTGTGCCATGCGCTGGCCCGGGAAGTTCCGCTGGTGGCCGCGGTATGCCTGCGGAATGCGGCGGCCACCGCCGACTGGGTGGCGGCGAACCTTCCGGAGGACGCCGTGATTGCCGTGGTGGCCGCGGGTGAACGCTGGCCGGACGGAAGCCTCCGCCCCGCCGTCGAGGACCAGATCGGGGCCGGCGCCTTCATCGCCGGCCTGGCAGCCTCCGGCAAGGGCGGTTACGAGGCGGCGGAGGGCCGGGACGGCAGGCACGGCTACGCGCCGGAAGCGGAACTGGCCATGGCCGTCTTCGAAGCCGCCGAGCCGGACCTCCGCGAAATGCTGAACGGCTGTTCCAGCGGACGGGAACTTGCCGGCGCCGGCTATGGCGGGGACGTGGACATCGCCGCCGAACTGGACGACAGCGATGCCGTCGCCATCCTCGTGGACGGCGCGTTCCGGTCTACCGCTGGACCCGCCAGCCCGCGCCCCTGACCGCGGCCTGGGGTTTACCGGTAGGCCTTCACGAACGGCGTGCTGGTGGGCACGATCTGCTTGCCCAGCGGCATCAGGGAGACAGGAATGAGCTTCAGGTTGGCGATGGCCAGCGGGATGCCGATGATGGTCACTGCCATGGCGAAGGCCGTGACCACGTGGCCGATGGCGATCCAGATGCCCGCAACCAGCAGCCAGATGACGTTGCCCAACATCGGGAAGATGCCCGCGCCGCCCCGGCTTGTCCACCACGGTTCGGCCGAAAGGCCACAGTGTGTAGGCGGCAATCCGGAAGGAGGCGATGCCCCACGGGATGGTGATGATCAGCAGGCAGCAGACCACGCCGGCCACGAAGTATCCCAGGGCCAGCCAGAGGCCGCCGAAAACCAGCCAGATGATGTTGAGCAGCGTCTTCATTCATCCATTGTCCCCCGGCAGGTGCCACGCCATGGTGGGGGAAGCCCCTGACCGGACCCTGAAATCACCGGCCCCTGGAATCACCGGCCCCGGAAGCGTCTCGGGTCCGGCGTCAGACCGTGGCGTCCGACTTCGCGGCGTGCACGAAGGCGCGGATCTTGGCCAGGTCCTTCACCCCGCGGGATGCCTCCACGCCGGAGGACACGTCAACGCCCCACGCCTGGGCGGACGCAGCTGCCTGGCCCACGTTCTCCGGGTCAAGTCCGCCGGCCAGCAGCCACTTGCGTCCCTGCAGCTCGGGCACCTCGGCCATCGCGGCGTAGTCCCAGGTTTCGCCGGAGCCCGGCACGGCGGCATCGATCAGGAGCAGGTCCTCGCCCCAGTCTTCAATCTCGTGCCGCGTGGCATCCATGGTGACGGCCCTGATGACCTTCATGCCGGCGTCGTGCACCGTGGCAATGTCCTCCCGGGTGCGGGCGCCGTGCAACTGGACCCATTCCAGCCCGGCGGCGCGGGCGATGGCGACGGCGTCGGCGACCGGCTCATGCCGGAACACGCCGATGGGGGTGACCCGGCCCGGGACCTCCGCCAGGAGCGAGGACACCTGGTGGGGCGAGACAACCCGCGGACTGGCGGTAAGCACGAAACCCACGGCGTCCGCTCCGGAATCAACCGCTTCGCGGACCGATTCCGGGGTACTGAGACCACACACTTTGACGAACATTCCCGGCTCCTTCAGGCTGTTTTCGTGATGACCCCCCGGAGGAGAGTAGCAGGGAAGGCTGTGACGCGCGACGGCGGGAGGCACAGCCGGGGAACTAGGCTGGGCTGATGCAGATCATCCGCTTCGCAGACCTTAAGGCCGAACCGTGGCGCAACGGCGGCGGCGTGACGCGCCAGCTGGCCAGCAGGCACTCGGCGGCCGGCGGGAGGACGGCCAGGGCGGAGCCTGGGACTGGCGCGTGAGCATCGCCGACGTCACCAGGGCCGGCGACTTCTCACCCTTCCCGGGGATGGAGCGGCTACTAACCGTGATCGAGGGGGACCTGCTGCTGCTGACCGTTGGAGGCGCCGAGCATCCGGTGGAAAAGTACCGGCCCTTCCGGTTCGACGGCGGGGCGGCCACCGCGGGTGCCCTGCCCACCGGCGATATCCGGAACCTCAACGTCATCACGCGGGCCGGGGCGTACAAGGCGTACACGTCCATCATCGAGCTCTCCAAAAAGCGGTCCAAGCCCCTGTGGGACGGGCAGCTGGGCGTCCTGCTCCAGGGCCAGGCCACGGTGGCCGACGCATCCGACGAACCGGTGGCGCTGGACCGGTACGACGCCGTGATGGGCTCGGACAGCAGCACTCCGGAGATCCTGGGCCGGGGGTTCCTGGCCGTGGTGTCCATCGACCCGGTCGAAGACTGATCCGGGCTGATCTTGGGTTGATCCGCGCTGCTGGATAGGCCAGCCTCGCCTTGGGAAGACGAGCCTTTCCACACTGGTTACCGGTGGCCGCCGTCCCTAGACTCAGGCTATGACCAGAACAACGTTCAACGCGCTCCTGTCCACCCAGATCGCCAATGAGTTCACCGCATCGCAGCAGTACATTGCCGTGGCCACCTGGTTCGCCAACCAGGACCTTCCGCAGCTGGCCAAGTACTTCTACCGCCAGTCGGTGGAGGAACGGAACCACGCCATGATGATGGTGCAGTACATGCTGGACCGCGACATCCCCTTCACCATCCCGGGTGTCCCGGCCGTCCGCAACGACTTCTCCAAAGTCACCGAGCCGCTGGCCCTTGCCCTGAACCAGGAAAAGGAAGTCACCCGCAACATCGAGGACCTGTTCCGGGCTGCCCGCAGCGAGAACGACGCCCTGGGCGAGCAGTTCATGCTGTGGTTCCTCAAAGAGCAGGTGGAGGAGGTGGCGTCCATGACCACGCTGCTGAACATCGCGGAGCGGGCGGACAACCTCTTCGATATCGAGAACTTCATTGCCCGCGAGACCATCGGCGACGGCGGCCGCGACACCGCTGCCCCCGAAGCCGCAGGCGGCGCGCTCTAACCCCCCATCCCAACTAGGTACCGGCACGCGGCTGGTGAGGTTGGCCACCAACGTGGCCAGCCGCCGTCGTGCGTTGCTACGCTGGAAACCAAGGCTCCGCACCCGAGCCTCCGGACGACGGTTCAGTACCCGGCACGCGACAAGACTGGCCAAAGGATCTGTCATGTCGTGGCTAATTCTCCTTCTCTCCGGGGCCCTTGAAGCCGTCTGGGCCGCAGCCCTGCACCGCGCGTTCCAGGCAACAGGCCGCCGCCGGATCGCACCGTCCCTCCTGTTCGTGGTCTCCGTCGCGGCCAGCACCGCCGGCCTGGCCATTGCCATGCAGACCATCCCCACCGGCACCGCCTACGCCGTCTGGGTGGGGGTCGGCGTGGTCCTGACGTCGGCGTACGCCATCGCCACCAAGGTGGAACGCCCGACGGCGGCGCGCCTGCTCCTGCTGTCCGGCATCGCCGCGTGCGTGGTTGGCCTGAAGGTGGTGGCGTGATGCTGAAGCGTTCCGTTCCTTGGCTGGTGCTCCTGGCCTCTGCAGTCCTCGAAGCTGTCTGGGCAACCGCCCTGGGCCTCTCCGACGGGTTCACGAGGCCCCTGCCCACCCTGGTATTCATCGTCACCGCCGCCCTGAGCATGCTGGGCCTGGGCATGGCGATCCGCAGCATCCCGCTGGGCACCGCCTACGCCATCTGGGTGGGTATTGGTGCCGCACTGACTGTGGGCTGGGCGATGGCGACCGGCGTGGAACCCTTCAGCGCGCCCAAGGTGCTGTTCATCGCCGGCATCGTGGCCTGTGCCGCCGGTTTGAAGCTGCTCCCGGCCCGGAAGCAGGCGCCCGCCGCCGAGCAGGCCCCGGAACCTGCCGGGCCCGCCCGCCGCTGATGCAGGCCGGGGCGGTCTAGAGGCCCGGGCAGTCTAGGCTTTTGCCATGGACTCCCCCGAGATCAGCCAGGCTATGGATGCCCTGCGGCGCCGCCTGTTCCCGGCGCGCGCACCATCCTGGGCATCACCGGCGCGCCGGGCTCGGGCAAATCCACATTTGCCGAGTGGATCCAGCAGCAGTTCGGCCCGGCGACGGCGGTGGTGGTTCCCATGGACGGCTTCCACCTGGGCAACGCCATTATCGACGGGACGCCGCTGCGGCAGCGGAAGGGCGCCATCGACACGTTCGACGCGGGCGGGTACCTTTCGCTGCTCCGGCGCCTGGCGCGCCGGGACGAGCCGGTGGTGTACGCCCCGGAATTCCGGCGCACCCTGGACGAACCGGTAGCCGCTTCCATCGCCGTCCCCGCCGAGATACCCTGGTTATCACGGAGGGGAACTACCTGCTAGCCGAGCAGGAGCCGTGGAAGGAGGTCCGGGCACAGCTGGATGAGGTCTGGTTCGTGGACACCCCGCAGGAACTGCGGCTTCGCCGCCTGGCGGCTCGGCATGCCTCATTCGGAATGGACCAGGCCGCCGCGGAGGCGTGGGCGGCGGGACCGGACGAAAACAACGCCCGGCTGGTCCAGGCCACCCGGCCTGCCGCGGACCGCATCATCCCCTGGAGCTGAAATGCTCCCACCCAGCAAGGAGGCCACGAATGGCACCAGCAGTACAACTCGGCGACGGACTGTCCGTCAGTCCCCTTGGCTTCGGCGGCATGGCCCTGACCCCCGTCTACGGTGAGGTGGACCCTGCGGATGCGCTGCGGACCCTGCACCATGCCGTGGACGCCGGTGTCAGCTTCATCGACACCGCCGACGTCTACGGCGGGGGCAGCAACGAGGAATTAATTGGCCGCCTGCTCCGGGAGCGGCGCGGCGAGGTCCAACTGGCCACCAAGTTCGGGCTGGTGGGGAGTCCTGCCGGCGGTTATACGGACGTCCGGAACGATGCCGCCTACATCCGCGAGGCCGTGGACCGGAGCCTGCGGCGGCTGGGCACCGACGTCATCGACCTCTACTACATGCACCGCCGTAACCTCCACGTTCCGATTGTGGAAACCGTGGAGGCCATGGCGGAGCTTGTGCAGCAGGGAAAGGTCCGGCACCTGGGCCTGTCTGAAGTGACAGCGCAGGAATTGGAGGAAGCCTCTGCTGTCCACCCCATTGCGGCGGTCCAGAGTGAATGGTCCATCTGGAGCCGCGACGTGGAACGCAACGTTGTTCCTGCCGCCGCCGCCCTGGGGGTGGGGTTCGTGCCGTACTCGCCGCTGGGCCGGGGATTCCTCACCGGCACGGTGGACGCCGCGAGCCTGGGGAGAACGATTTCCGCCGCAACATCCCCCGGTTTGCCCCGGACGCCGCAGCGGCGAACCAGGCAGTGGTGGCCGCCGTCCGGGCGGTGGCCGATGAGCTGGGTGCAACGCCGGCGCAGGTTGCCCTGGCCTGGCTGCTGGCGCAGGGCAGGCGGCTGGGCCTTCCCGTGGTCCCCATCCCGGGCACCCGCAAGCGGGACCGGATCGACGAGAACCTGGGCGCCCTCGCCTTGGACCTCAGCCCCGCCCAACTGGACGCGCTGGGCCAGGCCTCGGACGCCGTCGTCGGCTCCCGCTCAGCCGATCCCACCTGGGTGTCCCAGGGCCGGGAGTAGCCCATCCCGCGGGCTGCGGTCCCTAGACTGAAGCCCATGGACTCACTTCTTCACGACCTGCCGGCCCTGACCATCCGCCGCGTCTCCGTCAGCGACATGGACAACAACGTGTACCTGCTGACCGCCAAGGCCAGCGGTGAACAGGTGCTGATCGACGCGGCCGACGATGCGCCCGCCATCCGGCAGCTGCTGGCGGACGGGGCTTCGGACACCTCCGCCGCGCCCAGCCTTGCGCTGATCGCCACCACCCACCAGCACTGGGACCATGTGCGGGCGCTCAAGGAACTGGTTGAGGCGACCGGCGCGCCCACCGCCGCAGGGGCTGACGACGCCGAGGCGCTGCCCGTTCCGGTGGACCGCCGCCTTGGGCACGGCGACAGGGTTGGCGTGGACGGGTTCGAGCTCACGGCTGTCCATCTTCGCGGACACACGCCGGGCTCGATCGCCTTTGTGTACCAGGACCCGGAAGGCCCGGTCCACATCTTCTCCGGCGACTCGCTTTTTCCCGGCGGCGTGGGCAACACGCAGAAGGATCCCGAGCGGTTCAACCAGCTGCTGTCCGACGTGACGGAGCGGCTGTTCGGCACCTACCCGGATGCCGCCGTCGTGCATCCCGGCCACGGAAAGCCGACGACGCTCGGCGCCGAGCGGCCACACCTGGAGGAGTGGCGCGCCCGGGGCTGGTGAAGGGTTTCCACAGGCTCAACCACCGGTGGTTGAGCCTGTCGAAACCTACTTACTGCTAGCGGCCGCGGCGTTCGTTCGACGCCGGAGCCGAAGCACGGCGGGGACCGCTGCGGGCGGGACGGCCTGAACCGCCGCCGTTGCCGGCGTAGGAGCCGCCGGACGTTCCGCCGGTGTTCGAGGACCAGACAGCCTTGCTGCCGCCCGCGTTGGACGCACCCGCGCCGGAGCGCTGTCCGCCTGAGCGGCCGGCACCTGCAGCCGCGCGCTGGCCGGTGGCCGGACGTCCGGAGCGCTGCCCGCCGGAAGCGGGGCGTCCCGTGCCGCCGCGGGGGGCGTCGCTGCGGGTGATGCGTGAGTCCGTGCGGCCTTCGGCGCTGCGTCCGTCGGAACCCCGGCCGGCTGCTGCGCGGCCGCCTGCGGCGGGAACGTCGTTGCGGTGCGTGCTGCCGGTGGTGCCGCGGCCGCGGGCGTTACGCCGTGCAGCCGCAGCGGCAATGGCGCGGTCCTCGTTCTGCTCGCGGACGAAGTCGGCAGCGGCGCGTGCCTCGGTGCGGCCTTCGAAGGTGGCGGCGCGGCGCTCGGCGCGGGGAACGTCGGTGCGGGCGGGCTCGGCCGAGACCTTGCCGCGGCCGCCACGTCCGCCGCGGCCTCCCGCGGTGGGGGCTGCCTGGCGGCGGGCGCGCTTGCGTTCGGCGTTGGCTCCGGTGGAGGTGCCGCCGCCCTGCTTCTGGGCCTTGGCTGCCAGCAGTGCGGCGCGGGTGCGGGGATCAACCTTGTCCGCCATCTCGCCCACCAGCTCGGCGACGATGGGCGAGCTGGCCGTGACGCGTTCGAAGCTCACGTCCACGCCTGCGGCCTTCATCAGCTTCTTGACATCGGTCTGCTGTTCCGGGAGGGTCAGCGTGACCACGGTGCCGTCGGAACCGGCTCGGGCGGTACGGCCCGAGCGGTGCAGGTAGGCCTTGTGTTCGGTGGGCGGATCAACGTGGATCACCAGTTCGACGTCGTCCACGTGCACGCCGCGGGCAGCGACGTCGGTGGCCACCAGCACGCGCACCTCGCCGGAGGAGAACTCGGCCAGGTTGCGGTCACGGGCGTTCTGCGACAGGTTGCCGTGCAGGTCCACGGCGGGGATCCCGGCGTCGGTCAGGGTCTTGGCGAGCTTGCGGGCGTGGTGCTTGGTCCGCATGAAGAGGACCCGGCGGCCGGCACCGGACGCGAGCTCCACGATCAGCTGCTTCTTGACGGTCTGGTCGTTCACCACCAGGACGTGGTGCTCCATGGTGGTCACCGCTGCCTGCGGATCGTCCACGGAGTGGGTCAGCGGGTTGGACAGGTAGCGCTGGACGATCTTGTCCACGCCGTTGTCCAGGGTGGCGGAGAAGAGCAGGCGCTGGCCCTGGCTGGGGGTCATGTCCATCAGCTTCTTGACCACGGGCAGGAAGCCGAGGTCGGCCATGTGGTCGGCCTCGTCCAGGACGGTGATCTCCACGGCTTCGAGCGTGAGGATGCGCTGGCGGATCAGGTCCTCCAGGCGGCCGGGGCAGGCGATGACGATATCGACGCCGGCGCGCAGCGCCTTCTCCTGGCGGGCCTGGGAGATGCCGCCGTAGATCACCGTGGTGTTCAGGCCTGCGGCCTTGGCCAGCGGTTCGATGGTGGCGTTGATCTGGGTCGCCAGTTCACGCGTGGGCGCCAGGACCAGGCCCATGGGGCGGCCGGGCTTGCGGAAGTACGGCGCTTCGCGTTCGGCCAGGCGGGCCACCAGCGGAATGGCGAAGGCGATGGTCTTGCCGGAGCCGGTGCGGCCGCGGCCCAGGACGTCGCGTCCGGCCAGCGTGTCAGGCAGGGTCTTCACCTGGATGGGGAACGGGGATTCGATTCCCTGCGCGGCAAGGGTATCGGCAAGGGCTTTGGGCGTGCCGAGGGCAGCAAAAGTAGTCAAAGTCAAAGGTCTTTCAGGCGGTATCCGTACGGATATCGGCCCCCGGCGCCGGTTGGCCCAGGGGTTTCGCCGAAGAAAATTCAGGTGGTCACACCAGCCTGCTGCCGCTTATGCAAAGCGACGGCCGGGACCAAATGGAACGCGTTCATCGACGCAGGATGTGCCTCTCACATGAAAAAAAGCCCAGTCCCTAAATGGAGGGAACCCGGGCATCACTGCACATCAAGTTTCACCAGTCTAGCATCCCGCGCGGGTTAGCCCTGCCCCGCCGGCCCGGGGGGCGTTGCCTCAGCAGGCGGGGCAGGGCAGTGTTGAGGCATGAGCGAACAGGCTGCACAGCACCACGACAGGCATCACGGCGATCCCTTCCCGGGCGGCGGTCCCGGCGGCATCGGCAGCGGGATCCGCGGCGATGACGCCGCCTCGGTCTGGGACGAGCGCTACCGCACCAAGCCGCAGATGTGGAGCGGCAAACCCAACCCCCAGCTGGTGCGGGAAGCCGGCGGACTGAAGCCGGGCAAGGCGCTGGACCTGGGCTGCGGCGAGGGTGCAGACGCCATCTGGCTCGCGCAGCAGGGGTGGACGGTGACCGCCGTCGACGTGTCCGCCGTCGCACTGGAACGCGCGCAGTCGCATGAAAAGGCTGCGCTGGCAAGGGAAAGCGTCCACGCGGCCGACGGTGCCATTGCCAGCCGTATCACCTGGCAGCAGGCCGACCTGGAACAGTGGCAGCCGGAGGGGGCCTTCGACCTGGTGACCTCGCAGTTCCTGCACTCCCAGGAACTCGCCTGGCAGGGGCCGTTGCGGACGGCGGCGGCTGCGGTGAAACCGGGCGGGACGCTGCTGGTGGTGGGGCACCATCCGGACCGGCTTCCACCGTGGGGTGCCAGCCACCACAACCACCGGGACATGTTCTACACCGGGGATGAACTGGTCAGGGAACTGGGGCTGGACGGTCCCGGGTGGCAGCTTGAGGTCCTCACCAGCCGGGAACGCCCGGTGACCGGGCCGGACGGCGAGCACGCCACCATCGCGGACGTCGTCCTGCGGGCCACCCGTCTGACCTGACCCTACGGCCGCCTGGTGGTGACCCGCGGCGCCACCAGTGCCGCGGCTGCGGCGATCACGGCGGCAAGGGCGAAGACTCCGGAGAAGGAGGCCGCCGGCGTCGTAAATGCCGCGAAGACGATGCCCGTCGTGGCCAGCGCCAATGCCCCGCCGAGCGAGTCTGCGATGGACATGGCGGAGCTGTTGAAACCCTCGTTGTCCTTGGTGGACAGGGCCAGGGTCATGACACTCAGCCGCGGATAAAGCAGGCCCATCCCGCCGCCAGCAAAGATCCAGCCACCGATAACGACGGCGGCAGGCCAGGACAGCGCGGAGGTGGCCAGGGCGAGCAGCACCGCCGTCAGGACCATCAGCGCCCCGATCGTCACCGCGGCGCGGTGCGGAAGCCGGGTTCCCAGCCGGCCCTGCACTGCCGATGCCCCTGCCCAGGCAAGCGCGCCGCAGGTCAGGGTGAGGCCGGCAAAGGTGGGCGAAAATTCGTACTGCTCGATCAGCAGGTACGGCAGGTAGACCTCGGCGCCGAAGAACCCGGCCGAGGCGAGTCCGCGGGCCAGGATGACGCTGGGCAGCCCGCGCCGGGACAGGAGCGTGCCGCGGGGAACCAGCGGGCGGACGGCCAGCAGGGCCAGGACGACGGCGGCAACGGCCAGGAGCGCCGTGGCTGCGGGAAGGCCCGGGATACGAACCTCCGCGGACAGGTTCAGCGCCAGCACGGCCACCGCGGCGAGCGCCGCCCACGCGAGCCGGCCCACCGCCCAGGGACCTTTGGGGCTTTTGCCGACTGCGGCGCCATTCCCCGCAGGACGGGCGCGATCATCAGCAGCGCCGGAATGACCAGGCCCACCACGCCGAGGAACACCCAGTGCCAGCTGAAGACCTGCGCCACGATCCCGGCGGCAAACGGGCCCACGAGGGACGGGATCACCCAGGCCGCGGAGAACGCCGCGAAGATCTTCGGATGCAGCACACCGGGATAGATGCGGGCCACCAGCACATACAGGGCAACGGTGAGGGCGCCTCCGCCCAGGCCCTGGACCAGCCTGCCGGAAACGAGCATCGGCATGCTGGCGGACGTCCCCGCGATCAGCAGGCCCAGGACGAACAGCCCCACGGAGGAGTACAGGGGTGCGGTGGGGCCGCGCCTGTCGGACCAGTTGCCGGCCGCCACCATGCCGATGACACCCGTGGCCAGCGGGCCCGCGAACGCCAGGGCGTAGAGCCCGGCGCCGTCCAGCTCGCGGCTGACGAGGGGCATGATGGTGGTCACCGCGAGGGATTCGAACGCGGCGAGGAACACCAGGGCACACGTGCCGATAGTGACCCAGAGGTAGGGCCGCTGCAGGATCCCGGCGCCGGGATGTGTGGCTGGAAGGGTGGGATCGGGCACGGTCACGGCCTAGCCAACGAACCTGTCGCGGCCGGCGCGGTAGCCGAAGACCGCCGCCAGCAGCCCGACCCCCAGGAACAGGAATCCGGCCGCCGCGAAAGACCCGGTGGCCTGGTGCAGCTGCCCCACCATCAGCGTCCCGGTGGAGCCCAGGCCGTATCCCACGCCCTGCATCATCCCGGACAAGTGCGCGGCGGTGTGCCCGTCCCGGGTCCGCAGCATGATCATCGTCAGCGCCACGGCCGTGAGGCTGCCCTGCCCCAGCCCCAGCAGGCCCGCCCATACCCACACCAGGTCCAGCGGCCCGAAGATGCAGAGGGCGAATCCGGCGCCGGTCATCAGGGCAACCGCCGTATTGACGGCCCGCTGGTCCCGGAACCTCGCGGCCAGCGCCGGCGCGAACAGTGAGCCGAGCATCTGCAGGACGATGCTGGCGGACACCATCAGGCCCGCGGTCCCGCCGTCCACCCCGCGCTCTCGGAGGATAGGCGCCAGCCAGGCGAACACGCTGAAGGACATCATGGCCTGCAGCACCATGAAGAGCGTCACCTGCCACGCCACTGCGGACCGCCACACGTTGACGCCGTCCCTGACGGCCGTGTGCCGGACCGGCCGCTGCCGGACGGCCACCGGGAGGAACAGCAGCAGCACGACGGCGGCGGGCAGCGCCCAGAACCACAGGGCCATTGTCCACTCCCCCGTCGCTGTGTAGACCGGGTAGGTAAAGCCCGCCCCCAGCGCGGCGGATGCGCAGATGGCAGTGGTGTACAGCCCGCCCATGAGGCCCAGCCGGTGCGGGAAGTCGCGTTTCACCAGGCCCGGAAGCAGGACGTTGCAGAGGGCTATCGCGGCGCCGCAGGCCGCGGTGCCGGCGAGGAGGGCGGGCAGATGGCCTGCGGCCGGAAGTTCCACCGGGCGCAGCAGGAGCCCCGCCGTCAGGACGGCCATGGCACCCAGCAGGACGCGTTCCGCGCCAAACCTCCGCGCCAGGACCGGGGCAAGCGGAGCGAACACCCCAAGAAGCGTCACTGGAACGGTTGTCAGGACCACCACCGCCCATCCGGGCAGGACGGCCTGCGAGGAAGCCTCGGGCAGCACCGCGGAAAAGCTGGAAAACACGGTCCGCAGGTTGAGCCCGATGAGCACCAGGCACAGGCCGAGGTAGGCAAGCTGGCGCCGGCTTCCTACCCGGGTGGGCTGCGGCGCGGGCAACTCATCGATCTCGGCGTCCACCAGGGTGCCGGGCTCGGCCCGGGCATGCAGCGCCTTCCCGGCAGGGCTTCCCGGCCGCTGCTTCCTTGCCTCGGCGTTCGTCGCTTCCGTCACCCGCCCATTGTTGCAGGCGCCCACCGCGGGCAGGAGTTGTCCACATACGGCATCCGCGCCCTTTTGGCAGCCAGGCAGCCTCCCTAGGTTTGAAGGGCACCTGCCGGGCCAGTCACTCACAACCAGGGAGAACCATGGACACGCCACCACAGTCCGGGCACATCAACACCGGGACGGGGAACGTCGGGGCGGCGAACATCGCCCCGCCCATCCAGGCCGTTCCGGCACCGGCAAGCAGCGACCATAACAGCAAAGCCGTTGCCGGCCTTGTGCTGGCGGTCGTTGCCCCCGCGAGCCTCCTGCTCACGGCCCCGTTCGCCCGTTTTGCCATGCTCCTGACCTTCCCTTACAGCGGCCCTTCACAGAATCCGTGGCTGGCTTCCCTGGTGTTCTGGAGCCTGCCCCTGATCTTCGGCACCATCTCTGCCTCGCTGGGCGGCTACGCCCTTCGCAAGTCCGGGCTTCGGACCAAGGGGTCCGGACTGGCGCTGGCGGCCTTGTGCATCAACGGCGTGATCTTCATCGTGGGGCTGATCATGACCCTGCGGTTCGTGTCCATGATGCGTTGACGCCCCGTGCCGCGGCTGTCCCCATCGGCCGCGGCTGTCCCCGCCGGCCGGGGCGGGACCCTCCGGCGGTTCCCGCCCCGGTATCCTTGAAGGGATGAGTGAATCCCCGGAAAACCCCCAGCAGCCGCATGTCCCGAGGCCGGTCACGCCCGGAACACAGGCCTCCTTCGGCACCTACGGCGGCCGGCCGGTCAGCTTCGTCCGCCGCGGCACCCGCCTGCAGGGCCGCCGCCAGGCCGCCTGGGAAGAACATGCGGACCGGTGGGCAGTGGACGTCCCCCGGCACGTCGCGAACACTTCCGTCCACCCGGACTACACGTTCGACGCCGAGGCGGAGTTCGGCCGCAAGGCGCCCCTGATCGTGGAAATCGGCTCCGGCCTGGGTGACGCCATCTGCCATGCCGCGGAGCAGAACCCGGACACTGACTTCCTTGCCGTGGAGGTCTACACCCCCGGCCTGGCCAACACCATCATCAAGATCAACAGCCGCGGGCTCACCAACGTCCGCGTCGTGGAAGCCAACGCTCCCGAGGTCCTCGCCACCATGCTGCCGGCCGGGTCCGTGGACGAACTGTGGGTCTTCTTCCCCGACCCATGGCACAAGTCCCGGCACCACAAGCGCCGCCTGATCCAGCCCGAATTCGCCGCGCTGGCAGCCCGCGCCCTGAAGCCCGGCGGGCTCTGGCGGATCGCCACCGACTGGTCCAACTACGCCATCCACGTCCGCGACGTCCTGGCGGATTCCCAGGACTTCGAAAACCTGCACACCGGCGAGCGCCGGGGACCCGAAAGCCCGCTCACGCAGGTCTGGCAGTCCGGCGTCGAAACCGTCGTGGGAGGCGCCCCCGTCCGTGAAGGCCGCGCACCGGTAAGCACGGAACACACCGGCCCCAACGAAGGCATCGACGAAACCGGCGGCTGGGCTCCCCGGTTCGAAGGCAGGATCCGCACCAGTTTCGAGGCCAAGGCCCACGAGGCCGGGCGGCTGATCTTCGATCTCTGCTACCGCCGCCGATAGCGGAGACGCCCAACAGCACAACCGGGTCAGCCGACGCTGATGCCGGCCACGATCTCCTTCAGCATGCCGAGCCGGGGTTCCACTTCGGGGCTGGCGTACGGCCAGAGCACCACGATGCCGATGAACCGTTCGTTTTCCCAGACACCCACGGTGGCAGCCACCTTGCCTGAGCCGGCGTCGCCGTAGCCCGCCACCACGGCGTAGGCGGCCTTGCCGGGCAGGTCCAGTTCGCCCTCGGCCAGCAGGGTCCCGCCGCGCTCCTCAAGGTAGAAGCCGGCCATGAGATGCGCCCATCCAGTGGCCTGCGGGGCATCCCGGACGGAGGTCTCGTCCTTGATAACGGTCACCAGGACACCGCCCGGCAGGCCGTACTGCTCACTGCCTGGTCCGGCAGTGGAGGACTCCAGGACCTGGGTGTGCTCGGGAAAGTCTGCCGTGAATCCCAGCGGGGATTCGATGTGGACGGACATGGTCACAGCCTCTCGAGCTTGGTGTCGTTGGGGACCTTATAGTACGTGGACACGTTGGTGGTGGACTGGTTCTCGGTACTGACTTCCACCTCACCCACCTTCACGTCCAGCCCTGCCTCGCTGGAAGCAGTGACAACGTTGTTGACCTGGACTGTGGCGGACCCTGCCTCGTAGAGCCGGGCGGCGTCCCGGGCTGCTGCAATGTCATTGCCAAGGGCCACGTTGCGGAGGTAGCTGTCGATGACGGGGCGGTTCTCCGGTGAGTAGTCGACGTCGATCTTCACGGTGCCCTGCGTCCCCACGGACACGGAGGACTCCACCTTTACCGCCTTCACGTCGGTGCCGGCCACCACGCCCTGCGCCACGGTGCCGTCCATGGTGACGGAAACGGAGGAGATGTTGCTGTCCTTGTCCATGGCGACTTGCAGGCCTCCCTTGCCGGAGGCTTCGAACACCCGGCCGTCGAGGTTCAGCTTGCCCTGCGCGGATACCTCGCCGCTGGCCGTGGCAGTGCCGTCCGTGAGGTTCCGTTCGTAGGCCAGGTCCAGTTTCGCCGAGCCGGCTGCCGCGCCGCTCTCCCCTTCGGCCTCCAGTGAGAGGGTGCCCTTGGCCTTGTCTGTCTGGCCGGTGGATCCGTTGTCGCCGGCGGCGTTGTTGATGGTGTCCAGGATGTAGTCCGGCGGGTTGCCGGCCACATCCTTGATCTCGCCCACACTGTCCGGCGGCAGGTCCCGGTACATCTGCTCGCGGGCGGCCATGGCCTCCTCCACGCTGCCGAAGGTGTACTCGCGGGATACCTGCCCGTTCAGGGTGACGCCGGCGGTTCCGGTGGTGTCATTGACTCCCAGCCCCATGTTTCCGTAGACCTTCATGGTGGCGGAGCCGTCCGCGTTCTCCACCACTTCGGTCCCCACCTCCGCGCCGCCGTGGACCCAGGCCACCCGCGCCTCGATGGACGCCTTCCCGGTTTCGGAGTAAACCGGAATGTCCGCCTTGGCCAGTTCCTGCAGGTAGTCCTTGGCCTGTTCCTGGGCCGAGGCAGGGATGCCGCCGTCCATCCGCATGAGGTCCTCGGCGAAGGGGCCGTCCTCGCCAACGCCTTCGATCAGGTACTTCCGGTCGGCGGCGGACAGGCCTGCCCACCACTCCGCCTGCTCCCTGGGGCCGGCATCAAGCATGCGTTCCAGGCCGGCCTCCAACTCCTTCCGGTGTTCCGCGGCGGCGGCCGCTGCCGCGGCCTGCTCCTGGAGCCAGTCCCTCGCCTGCCCGGCCAGTATGGCCATCCGGTCCCACAGGCTGGTGCCGCCGGACCCGGAGGACGACGAGGCCTTCTCCTGCTCATCGGCGTGCTGCAGCAGGAGCTTCGAGTTTTCACGCAGGCCGGCCACCACCCGTTCCAGCCCGGGGCGGTGGGTGCCGGTCCATTCCCGCCGGAAGCGTTCCCCGTCCGCGCCCTTCCACGGCGCAGCCTGGATCTGGCCGTGCAGCACGCCGGCCCGGGTGCTCAGGAGGGATGCGGCCTGCTCGGCCGCCTTGGCCAGCGCCCTCAACTGGCTGACGTCGGCGCCGTAAAAAGTCATGTGGTCCCCCGGGAAAGTGTGCGCTGCGTGTTCAACCGCCGTGCCCATGGTTGCACGGAGCGCACTCAATGGGCGATGGGGATCCCTCCCCATCGGATCGCCGCCCTCCGGGATTCCGGCCGGAATTCGCGATGCCGGCACCCGGCAGTTGCCCTTGGCAATCCCTGAGCCACGCATACTGTTCCGGGCCCCGTCCGCGTGGGACGATTACGGTTGTGTGGGGCACGCACACCAGTGAACCACCGCGCGGGTGCCGCGCATGCACAAAGGAACAGCCATCAAAAGAGAACTGAAGCAGGCCGTAAGCGCCGCAGAGAACGTCACCAACTCGCGGACACTGGAGGTGCTGGCGAGGGCAGGATTTGCGGCGAGCGGCATCCTGCACCTGCTGGTGGGGGCAATCGCCATCCGGCTGGCCATGGGCGGCAGCGGCAATGCCGATTTCAGCGGCGCCGTGGCGGAACTTTCAACCCAGCCGGCCGGGCCCTTCCTGCTGTGGGCCAGCTTTGCGGCCTGCGCCGCGCTGGCGCTGTGGCAGACCAGCGACGCCATCTTTGACTACAACCGCCTCCCCACCAAGGAAAAGGCCGGGAAGAAGGCGAAGGCCGGGGCACAGGCATTGGTCTTTGCCGGGCTTGCGCTGACCCTGCTGTCCTTCGCCCGGGGCACGGGTTCGGGCGGTGACAACCAGCGGGCCGCCAGCGACATGACCGTCAACCTCATGAAGGCGCCCGGCGGCGTGGCCCTGCTGGTGGTGCTGGGCATCGCCATCGCCGTCACGGGCGTGGTGTATGCCATCCGCGGCCTGCGGAAGTCCTTCGAAAAGCACCTGGTGATGCCGGCCAACCAGAAGGCCAGGACGGCCGTCACCGTGCTGGGCGTGACCGGGTACGTGGCCAAGGGCATCGTGCTGTTCCTGACCGGCCTGCTCATCGCCATCGCCACGCTGCAGGCCCACCCGGAGGACGCCACCGGCCTGGACGGCGGCCTCCGCGCGCTCCGCGACCAGCCCCTGGGCGTCTACCTGCTGGCGGCCGTGGGCGCCGGGCTGATCTGCTACGGGGTGTTCATGATCGTGCGGGCGCGGCTTGCCAAGATGACCCAGTAACACCCGCACCGGGATCCTGTGGCGGCTCGTTAGGCTGGGACCATGCCCCAGGTACGCGCTGAACGCCTCATCCGCCTCGACCCGGAGACCGTTTTCGCCTTCTCCCAGACCACCGGCTCCTTCCGGCTCAAGTGGGATCCGTTCATCTCCTCCCAAGGGTTCCTGGACGGGGCCGGTTCGGCGGGCAAGGGTGTCCGCACCCGGACCCGCTCACGGCTGGGACTGACGATGGTCAGCGAATACGTCTCCTACGCCCCGCCCCGCAACGTTGGCATGACCATGGTCTCCGGGCCCTGGTTCTTCGGGAACTTCGGCGGCGGCTGGCGCTTCACCCCCGACGACGGCGGGACCCGGGCTGTCTGGAAGTACACCTTCTCGTGCCGGCCGGCTGTGTTGCGGCCGCTGATGGAACGGGTGGGCACCTGGCTGTTGGGACGTGAGATCGAGCGCCGGATCGAGGCGTTCGCCCGGGCCTGCGAGGACCCGGCGCTGGTGGCCGAGTTCAGGGCCGACCTCAGGGCACGGTGATGACGGCCACCGCGTTCTGCGTCCCGTCCCGCAGTTCCACGCTGGAAATGCTGCCCAGCTGAATCGGCGTGGCCCCCGTGACCCGCGCCCGGCCGCTGGGTGTTGCCGTCCAGGAGCAGGCCCGGTCCTCGCTGCCGGCGCGGTCGCGGACCCAGAGCGAGAGCGTCCCGTCCTGCGGCAGGCTGCTCCCGTTCACCGCCAGCTCCGTTCCCCAGGTCTTCCTGGCGAGATCGATGCTGAACTGCAGCCCGCCTCCGGACTGTACCGAATACGTGGCGTCGGGCGGCTCGGGCCGCGCCAGCAGCGGCCCGGCCAGGATCCCCGCGGCAAGGCAGGCGGCAGCGACCGCGCCCACCAGCGCCACCCACCGCCGTCGGACGGTCCGACGGCGGCGCGCGAGTTTCGCAAGCAGCGGCGGCGGGGCGGGGGCGTCGGGAGCGGCGGCAAGGGTTGACGCGACCGTCAGCGCCACCGCATCCGGAACGGGAAGTGCGTCCAGGGTTGCCGGCAGCGTCTCCAGTCCGGCCAGTTCTTCCCGGCAGGCGCCGCAGGCACGGAGATGGGCTTCGAAAGCTTCCCGGTCCGGCGCGTCAAGGCCGCCGAGCAGGTAGGCACCGAGCAGCTGATGGGGATCCGCGCCGTTCATCCCTCCACCCCCATTTCGTCCAGGATTGTCCGAAGTGCCCGCACCGCGTAATACGCGCGGGACTTCACCGTTCCGCTGGGAATGTTGAGCTGCACGGCGGCCTCGTTGACGGTGAACCGGCGGTAGTGCAGGGCCACCAGGACGTCCCGGTGTTCCCTGCTCAGGCGGAGGAGGGCCTCCTCCACCAGCACCCGGTTGAGCAGCCCGTCCACCTTTTCCAGGGCGTCGGCGGGATCTGTCAGGCTGCTTTCAAGGGATTCCGGCCGGCGCTGCGCCCGGCGGTAGTTGTCGATCATGATGTTCCTGGCCGTCCGGTACAGGTAGCTGCGCAGGCTGCCGCTGATCTCCGGAGCGTGCTGCCATACCCGCAGCACGGTCTCCTGGACCACGTCCTCCGCCAGCTGCGGATCCCGGGAGGCACTGAGGACGAAACGCCGGAGGGCAGCGCCGTGCTCGCGGTAGATGGCCTCCACCACGTCCTCGTCGAGCGGCATGACGTCCCTCCCGCATGTTCCGCGTTTCTGCCTACCACCTGAAGACGCTGCCACCCACAGAAAAGTTCAAACAAAAGTTCACGCCAGGGGGCAGCCGCTGTGAACCATTCTTCACCCGGATGCGTCATACGGTTAGCGTCCGGTGATCCGACGCCGGGCCCAGCCAAGGAGCACCCCATGAAACACCATCTGGGCGCAGGCCTCGCCATCCTGGCCCTTTCCGCGGCGCTGGCTGCCTGCGGCGGCAGCACCGGAACGACGCCGGCGGACACCAGCCCGGCTGTCACCACTGGCGCTCCCCCTGCTTCGGCAACCGCACCCGCCGCGTCTGTTTCGCCGCCGTCGGCGACGCCGACCACCACGGCCGGTGCCGCCGTCGACCTTATGACCGCCTCCTCGAGCGCCGGGGAGATCGTGGTGGATGCGGACGGAAGGAGCGTGTACTTCTTCACCAAGGACGTGAAGGATTCCGGAACCAGCGCCTGCACGGATGCCTGCCTGGCAGCGTGGCCGCCGGTACTCACCACGTCCGCCACGCCGTCGGCGGAGGGTGTGACGGGTGAGCTCGGCACCATCACGACGCCGGACGGCAAGCAGCAGGTCACCCTGAACGGCCTGCCGCTGTACTACTTCGCCCAGGACGCCAAGCCCGGCGACATCCTGGGACAGGGAGTCAACAACGTCTGGTACCTGGCCGACCCCGCCGGCGGCATGATCCAGATGGGCGGCGCCGCCTATTAGGGACCGCTGGTTCCCGCGCAGCCGTACCGGCTGACCAATCGGGCCGCAGGCGCCGCTACCGCAGCGGAACTGCGGGAAGCGTTTCAGGCAGGTGCAGATCCGACGGGCCTGGAACGGGCACCTGCGGCTGCTGGCCCACCCCGTTCGTCAGGTCTTCGGGGACGGCGGTGGGCAGGTCCTTGGCACCGGGGACCTCCAGCTGCCTGCCGGGAGCGTCGGATTCCCCGGTGCCCTTCGCCGGGGCGGCAGGAACGTCCGACGGCGCTGCCTCCGCGGGCTGGCCGGGTTCGGGTGCCGTTGCGGGCGCCGTGGGAACGGTGGCGGAGCAGCGGGGACGGACGGGGCCGGCGCGGCAGGCTCCTCCGCCTGGTTGCCGGCGGGAGCGGCAGGCGCGGTTCCGGTGACGAACGAGGTGACGGTCCGGTGCAGATTGTTGAAGGAGTCGCGGAAGCCTCGGTCCGAGGCGGCGGCGACAGCACCGCCTGCGGAGAGCGAGACGGCCACGGACAGTGCCGTCAGCGCAACGCGGCGCTTCGCGCGGCGCCTGGCGGCCAGTTCATCAACGGGCGCGGGCACGGCGGCAGATGGCACGGCGTCACAGGGCGCGGCATTGCATGGCGCGGCGGCCTGTACGGCCTGCGCACGCTGCAGCAGGGCGGCGACGTCGGCAGAGGGTTCCGGCGTCACGTCGCCCAGGGCCCGGAGCTGCAGGAGGGCGGGGCGGAGCTGGCCGTCGTCGTCCAGTTCCGCTTCCAGCAGCAGCTGGTCAACGACTGCGTCGCTGCGGGATCCTGCGGTGTCACTCATGATTCGCCTGGTTTCTTGAGAGTGTTTGTGCCTTGAGATTTTGAAGGGCCCGGCGCTGCAGCTGCTTGATGGCGCCGGCGCTTTTGCCCATGATGGCGGCCACCTGTTCGATGGACAGGTCCGCCACGACGCGCAGTGCCAGGACTTCCTGGTGTTCCTCGCTGAGTCCGGCCAGCATGTCGGCGGCTCCGCCGGTCAGCTCCACGGCGTGGTCCTCTGCGGAGGGCGTGGTGCGGGCATCATGCTGCGGGTCGTAGGGGGTCAGCTGGGGCCTGCGCTCCAGCCGGCGGTAGTGGTCAACCATCCGGGCGTGGGCAATGGAGAAAATCAGTGATTTGGCACCCTGCAAACCGCCGGTCAGCCCGTCGATTTTGGGATAGAACGCCATGAACACGTCCTGGGTGACGGCTTCGGGATCATCCACGCCGCGGGCCTTGAGATAGCCCTGGACGGGGCCGGCGAAGGACCGATAGGCAGCACCGAACAGCACAGCGGGATCTGTTCCGGCTGCATCGTCGAATATGTCGGTTTCTTCTTGGGCCAGAGTGTCCAGCACCAGCGGCTCCCATCCCGGAAGGCGGCTCCTGCCGCTCCGGTTATCCAGTGTGGATTGCCAGTCCCCATGGTCGGTTGTAGCTGCCCCGGTACGCGGCGGCAGCGCCGGACCGCAGGACCCCGACGGGGGGCGGGTCCTGCAGTCCGGGCGGTGGACCGAAGCGGTCAACAGCTGCGGTCCACCCTAGCTAACCGTGGTTAGCGGACGGAAACCGAGGGGGCTTCCACGACGTCGCCGGCTTCGGCGGGAACGGCAGGAACGGCCGGGACAGCAGGAACGGCGGGCTCGCCGTCAACATCCGGAACGGCCGGAACGGCGGGAACTGCGGGAACCTCGGGACGCTCAACCTCGACGGCGGCGGAACCGGTGGCGTCAGCGCCTGCTTCGGCGGCGGCGCCGGCCTCGGCAACAACATCGGCGCAGTAGCTTTCAACGTTGGCTTCGCCGTCAGCGGCAATTACCAGCGAGGAGAAAGCCTCGGAGTTGGCGTTCAGGCCACCGTTGGTGAAGGCGGTGCACAGGCCGAAGGCTGCTGCACCGGCAGCGTCGACGGCGGTGTTGGCGGCGGCCGAGCCCGAAGCCTGGGCTGCCACGCTGTCTTCGCTCACGGTGGCGTCAGCAGCAGCATCGGCTTCTGCGGAAGCGTCGGCGTCGGCTGCGGCTCCGGTGGCGGCCTCAGCGATGGCCTGTCCCTTGGCAGCTGCGTCGGCAGCCAGCTCCGGGGCGGGGGCGCCGAACAGTTCGTGGGCGGTCTGCTGGGCTTCGGCGGGGAGGGCGCCGGAAACGGCAGCGACGCCGGTTCCGCCAACGGCCAGGGTGCCGGCGGCCAGGACTGAGGCGGCGACTTTACTGCTGGCGAGAACGGTGAACAAAGACATCAAGCACTCCAAACCTAGACAACTATCGGATCGGGCCCGCCGGGCGGACCCATCACCTCCTACATCGCCCCTTGCCGCGGAAAGGTTACGGCGGCCGGAAACATTTTTCCGGCCGCCTTTGTTCCGTCATTGTTCCGCCGCGGAGCCCGCGTGCCTGCTAGGCCCCGACCAGATCCGCGCCGGCCTCTTCGAACTCCACAGCGGCGACGATCTCGAGCGTCTCCGGGTTGATCATGAAGGCCTCGTCATCCTCCTCGACCATCAGGAAGTCACCGTGGTCGGTGGAGAAGTGCCAGGCGAGGGTTCTTTCGCCGTCGTGCATGTAGTTGGGATCGCCCATGGTGATCCTGACGAGCTCGTAGCCCACGATGCTGCACAGCTCACGGATGATGAGTTCGAAGTCCGGTGCATCCTCGAGTGCCTCCGCTTCTGCCTTGGCCTGGCGCTCGGGCAGGTCCGGGATCTGGGCAACGAGCTGCTGGATGTACGCGCCCACCTCCTCGTCGTCGAGGACCAGCAGGTCGGCCTGCCCGCGCAGCCAGGCGGCGTTGAGCGCCGTGATGTTCTCGCGCTCAAGCAGTGCCTCGAACTCGCCGTCGAGCTCCTCCATCCGGAGGACCGCGTCGGGGGTCTCCTCGGTGTCGTCCAGCCCGCCGTCGAGGTAGAACTCCTCTTCCTCCTCGGAGAGGTGGTCGTACGCTTCGACGGCGCGGTTGAAGAGCTCCAGGTGGGCGGCGGCGCCCATGCCGGCCATCCCCTCGCGGACGTAGGTGTCCGTTTCGGCCCGGTCGACGGCGACGAAGGCGTACTGCGCGAAGCCGCCTTCCAGCGCCTGGGTGAGGTAGAAGTCCACGTAGTAGCTGCGGACGGCCACCGGCGACATCTCGTCCGTGTGCAGGAGCGCGGTGTGCATGGCGTCCACCACGCTCACGTTCGCATCCACCACCTCCTCATCGCGTGCTTCGATGCTGCTGCTGGTCAGGATGACGGGCTGCTGGCTGGTGATCATGGAAATCCTCACTGCTGATGGCGGTGCTGCTTGGGACGCTTTTCACGCTACGTGCGCCGGGGTACCGCGCCGTTGAGGAAGAAATGAACGTCAAGCGAAGTTTCGGTAGGGAGCCGTAGTTGCCGCCGAACTCACCGCGGGGCCCGGCGAACTAAGATGGATCAGATAGCCAACCACCGGACGCGGCTCCGCCGTGTCCTGCCGAAAGTAGCGCACGCCATTCCATCCCAACCGGACGCGAGTACGGATCTGGCAATACAGACCCCCGCCATCAACGACCGCTCCCTGGCGGCCGGGCTTGCCTATGCCATGGGCAGCCGCGTCTCCGGGATCTCGTTCGACGCCGGGACCGGGCTCATGCTGGGCAAGGTCCGGGGCGGCGCCGACGTGCCCTACTCCACCACCGCCAAGCTGGTCCGCAGGGGCGGCGGCTGGAGCTGCACGGTTGGTGTCTGCAGCTGCCCGGTGCGCAAGGACTGCAAGCACGTGGCTGCCCTGCTCTTTGCCGCGGAGGACAATCCGGCCATCCGCGTGCAGCTGCTGTCCCCGGGGGTTGCCACCCAGGTGTCCCGGGAGCCCGCCGGCGCTGTCCTGTCCGACTGGGAGCAGGCGCTCAGCCCGCTCATCTCGCAGGCCGGAAACGCCCCCGCAGCCAACGGCGTCCCGCTGGCGCTCCAGTTTGAAATCGAGGAGCCGGCACCGCACTTTTCCTACACCGGCCGCCGGGATCCGGTGCGCAGCGTCCGCCAGCTCAAGGCCCGCCCGGTAATCATGGGCGCCAAGGGCAAGTGGATCCGCGGCGATGTCTCCTGGAACACCCTGAGCTACCTGAACTTCCGCCGGGAGTGCAACGAGGCGCATATCGAGTGGATGCAGGAATTCGCCGCTGCGCACTCCGCCTCCGCCAGCCGGATGCACAACTCGTCCGGGCTGTGGCTGGGCCTGAATTCCTACTCGGGCAAGAACCTGTGGAGCCTGCTGTCCGACGCCCGCAAGATCGGGCTCGCGCTGGTGCACTCGCGCGGCACCGAGCCGGTCCGGATCGCCGAGGCCCCTGCCGCCGTCGGACTCAACCTTGGACGGTACGGCACGGGACCGGACGGCGCGGGACCGGACGGCGCGGGACGGGACGGCGCACAGGCTGAGGGCGGCGGCGGACAGGACGCCGCGCCCGACGGCGGACTGGAACTAGCGCCCACCATCACCGTGGACGGAAGCCCGGTTGATCCGGCGGCGGTGGGCACGATAGGACGGCCGGCGCACGGGCTGTTCTTCACCACGGGCGAGGCCGCGCTGCCGGGGGTCCCCGATCCCGACGGTGTCATCACCCTGGCACCGCTGGAGACCGGCCTGAGCGAGGAACTGCTGGCCTTCGTCACGGCCGGCAGCACGCTCCATATTCCTGCCAAGGACGAATCACGCTTCCTCACCGGCTTTTATCCGAAGCTCAAGCAGAAGGCGCGGGTCACCGCCCGCGATGAATCGGTGGAGCTGCCGGCCCTTGCTGTTCCCACGCTCTCGCTGCTGGCAAACTACGGGGCCGACCACCGAGTGCGCCTGCACTGGGAGTGGCACTACAAGAGCGGCAACCTGGTCACGGCCCAGCCGCTGTGGCGCCATCCCGGCGACCATGGCTACCGCGACGACACTGCAGAAGCGCGCATCCTGGAAGGCATCGGCCAGCCGTGGGACGTGGTTCCCGCCCTGGGCGAGTCCGCAACCGGCGGCTGGGGCACTCCCCGGCTGGCGGCGTCGGCCGAGCTGGCAGGCCTGGACACGCTGGCTTTCACCGAGGAGGTGCTGCCGCGGCTCCGCCAGGCGCCGGACGTTGAGGTGGAGACAGCGGGCGACATCGCCGACTACCGGGAGGCCGAGGAAGCACCGGTGGTCTCCATCTCCACCAAGGCCACCGAGCAGCGCGACTGGTTCGACCTGGGCATCCAGATTTCCCTCGAGGGGCAGCCGGTGTCCTTCGCTGCCGTGTTCTCCGCGCTGGCCGCGGGGCAGACCAAGATGCTGCTGCCCAGCGGCGCGTACTTCTCCCTGGACCTGCCGGAGCTGCACCAGCTGCGGGCGCTGATTGAAGAGGCACGATCGCTGCAGGACAACAAGGACGCGCCGCTGCAGATCAGCCGCTTCCAGGCCGGGTTGTGGGACGAGCTGGCGCAGCTGGGGATCGTGGACCAACAGGCTGCCGCCTGGCGTTCCGCCGTGGGCGGCCTCCTGGAGGGCGGCACGGACGGGCTTCCGCTGCCGGCGTCGCTGAACGCCGAGCTCCGCCCCTACCAGCTGGAGGGCTTCAACTGGCTCACCTTCCTGTACAAGCACAGCCTGGGAGGCGTGCTTGCCGACGACATGGGCCTTGGCAAGACCGTGCAGGCGCTGGCGCTGATGTGCGCGGCGAAGGAACTCTCGCTGGCGGCAGCCGGCGCTGATGCGGAGGCGCCCGACGGCGGTGCTGCCGCCGGCTCCGCAGCGGATGGCGTCACCCGGCCCGCCGCCGTCGCGCCCTTCCTGGTGGTGGCGCCCACCAGCGTGGTGGGCAACTGGGCGGCCGAAGCGGCCCGCTTCGCGCCGGGACTGAAGGTGCAGGCGGTGGGCGAGACGTTCGCCAAGAACGGACAGGATCCGGCGGCGGCACTCGCGGACGCGGACGTTGTCATCACGTCCTACGCGCTGTTCCGCATCGATTACGACTCCTATGCCGCCCGCTCCTGCGTCCGGCCTGGTGCTGGACGAGGCGCAGTTCGTGAAGAACCACCAGTCCAAGGCCTACCAGTGCGCCCGCAAGCTGCCGGCCGCCTTCAAGCTGGCCATCACCGGCACGCCGCTGGAGAACAACCTTATGGAGTTCTGGGCGCTGACCTCCATTGTGGCGCCAGGCTTGTTTTCCAGTCCCAAGCGGTTCGCGGAGTACTACCAGAAGCCTGTGGAGAAGAACGGGGACAAGGGGCAGCTGGACAAGCTCCGCCGCCGGGTCCGTCCGCTGATGATGCGCCGCACCAAGGACCAGGTGATCAAGGACCTGCCGCCCAAGCAGGAGCAGATCCTGGAGGTGGTGCTGAACCCGCGGCACCAGAAGGTCTACCAGACGCATCTGCAGCGCGAACGGCAGAAGATCCTGGGGCTGATCGAGGACGTGAATAAGAACCGGTTCACCATCTTCCAGTCACTGACGCTGCTCCGGCAGCTGAGCCTGGACGCGTCCCTTGTTGACCCGGGCCTGTCCGGGATCCGGTCCAGCAAGCTGGATGTCCTGTTCGAGCAGCTCGAGGACCTCGTGGCGGAGGGCCACCGGGCGCTGATCTTCAGCCAGTTCACCGGGTTCCTGGGGAAGGTGCGCGAGCGGCTTGACGAGGAGGGCATCGAGTACTGCTACCTCGACGGCGGCACCCGCAACCGTGCCGACGTGGTCAGCGAGTTCAAGAACGGCAGCGCGCCGGTGTTCCTGATATCGCTGAAGGCCGGCGGCTTCGGGCTGAACCTCACGGAGGCCGACTACGTCTTCCTCCTGGACCCCTGGTGGAACCCGGCATCGGAGGCGCAGGCCGTGGACCGGACGCACCGGATCGGGCAGGCCCGGAACGTCATGGTGTACCGGCTGGTTGCCAAGGACACCATCGAGGAAAAGGTCATGGCGCTCAAGGCCCGGAAGTCGCAGCTGTTCGCCGACGTCATGGAGGGCGACGCCCTGGCCGGCGGTGCCATCACGGCCGAGGACCTTGCGGGGCTGTTCAAGGAGTAAGGGGCTGTTCGCTGCCCTGCGGAACCAAGGCTGCCCGGCGTTTATCTAGGAAAGCCCTGGGCTACTTACGAAAGCCCCTGCGGCGGCAGGGTCAGGAGCTCGGCGCCGCTTTCGGTGATCGCGATCGTGTGCTCACTGTGCGCGGTCCGGCAGCCCGTGGCGCTCCGGAGCGTCCATCTGTCGGCGTCGGTGACCAGTTCTGCGGTGTCCGCCATGACCCACGGCTCCAGCGCGAGCAGCAGCCCGGGCCGGAGCTTGAAGCCGCGGCCGGGACGTCCGGCGTTCGGAACGTGCGGGTCCTGGTGCATGGTGGATCCGATGCCGTGGCCACCGAACTGGGTGTTGATGGGGTATCCCGCGTCGCTGAGGACCGAGCCGATGGCGTGCGAGATGTCGCCGATGCGCGCCCCCGGCCCGGCAGCGGCGATTCCCGCGCGCAGTGCCCGCTCTGTTGCCTCGATCAGGGCCACGCTCTCCGGGTGCCTGGTTTCGCCCACGATGAAGCTGATGGCAGAGTCCGCCGCCACGCCACCCTTCAGGACGGCGAGGTCAAGCGTCAGCAGGTCACCGTCGGCCAGGGCATAGTCGTGCGGCAGCCCGTGGAGCACGGCATCGTTGACGCCCGTGCAGATGTAGTGGCCGAACGGTCCGCGCCCGAAGGACGGCGCGTAATCGACATAGCAGGATTCGGCACCGGCTTCGAGGATCATGTCCCTGGCCCAGGCGTCGATCTCCAGGAGGTTGGTGCCCACCGTTGTGCGGCCCTTCAGCATATGTAGGATGTTGGCCACCAGGGCGCCGGTTTCCTTCGCCCTGGCCACCTCGGCGGAATTCAGGATCTCAATCATGGGGCAGCCTCCTCGAACCAACTACAGTACGGGCCCCATCCTGCGGCGGAGACAGCATGATGCGCAAGCCGCTACACGGGCGCCTGCTCCCGGTCCTCGAACGGGTCCTTTGGCAGGACAAACGGCAGGGCGTAGAACTCCTCCCAGAGGTCATCATCAGCCGGAAGGTCGTCGGGGTCCTCAAGGTTCCTGCTCAGCGGCTCCTCGATGGGCGGTTCGGGGTACAGGCGGGCGAAGTCCGGCCAAGTGTCCGGGTGCGGCATGCCTGGCCAGCCTTGTCGCTCACCAGCCTCTGCCAGGATCCTCGAGCCATCTGCCTCCTGCAGGCCTTGCGCCTCGCCCAGCTGTGGCAGGTGGGGTGGTTCCCAGTCCTGGTGTTCGCTGGTGTAGCTTCGGCCGAAGGGTGAGACATAGCCGGGTGGGCGGTTCTTGGTGGCGGGGGTGGGTTCCCAGCCGGAGGTGTGTTTCATACGGTGATGTTTCGGGCAGAGCTGTCCCAGGTTGCTGATTCCGGTGGCCCCGCCATGGTGCCAGGCCAACAAGTGGTCGACTTCGTTATCGAGCGAGTTGTTGCTGCACCCGGGGAACGGGCATTTGCCGTCCCGCAACCTCAACCACCGGCGCATCGCCACAGGAATCCGGTAGCTGGTTCGGCCGATCTCCAGCGGAGCCCCGTCCCGCGGGTCCACCAGCACCCGGTAAAACGACGCCGCACCGTCGGCGACGAGTTGCCGGGCCATCGACGCCGGAACCGGGCCATGGCCATCCAGCACGGCAGGTTCATCCGTGAGGCCAAGCAGGGCGAACACCGGGACGGTGACCAGCACCTGCGCTCCCAGCGCAGGGACCTCCGCCAATTCACCGGCAACCTTGGCATCTGCTCCCGGACCGCAGCCAACCCCGGTACCGGCCGGCGCATCAGCTCCGGTGCTTAAAAGTGCGGCGGCTCCGATGTCCGCCATCAGTTGCGGCAAGGTGCGGGGCTCGTCCGGACCTTGGAGGCCGCGGGCCAGCGCGCGGGTCCGGTTCCACGCCGCGTTGGCCTGGTCCGCGGGCAGGCACAGCGAGACCCAGGCCATCCCGTCCCGGTCCGGCGAATACTCCATCCGCCGCTGGGCCACAGCCCTCGCGTGGCGTTTCTCGATCGACTCTGGTTGGTGGCGTTCCCGCCAGGACCGGACCCTCCGCCGCAACCTCGCCGGCGGCAACTCGCCCGCAATGCCACCAGGTACGGCAGCAGGAGCGTCAGGGTTGGTAGCCTCCAGTCCGAGGAAGCGCGCTTCCAGGGCCGCCGTGGCGTCCGCACCAAGGCCCGCGGTTTCATCGACGATGATCTGGGCGTTCTGCCACGGGACGGCACCGGCCTGCAGGGCGTCCAGCGCGGCCGGAAGGGAACTCGTCAAGGCGTGCGAGGCACCGATCAAGGAACCCGCGGCACGTTCGCCGATGGCCAGGACACAGGCTACCTCGGCCACCACGGCCGCCTCCTGCCCCTTGGCCCACCCCGGATCCGCAGCCGGATCCTCCAACGCGTGCACCGCGCCCACATGCCCGTCCACCAGGCGCACCTTCACCGCAGCCAAAGCAGCCTCAGCCCGGCGGACTATCGCCAACCCCTCCAGGCACCCATCAGCAAACGCCCGCAACGGATCCCCACCTCCGGCGGCAGCAACGTCATCAGCTTCGACAAACGCAGGCCCGTTCACAAGACCGTCAAGATCCTCAACAAAGCCGCCCACCGACGCCACGGCAGCCGCAATCCCGGCCCCGCCGCCTGCGCCATAAGTGGCTCCATGTCCCATATCCAAAGCATGGCACGACGGTCTGACAAAACAGCGGGGGCAGTTGGCTACGGGCTAATGTGCGGAATCACCTTCCCGCTGGGCGGTATCAGCATCCCGTTTCGTTGGCCGGTATCCGGCAAGCTCGGCGCGGATGTCGCCTTCCTCGTGCCCGCCCGTCTTCTTTCCGAAGGGCAGGGCTTTCAGCAGAGGGTGCACAACAGTCATGACCAGCAGGCCCCAAGCCAATCCGAGCACTGCCGAGCACAGGGTGTTCACGAGCCAGGCGAGGAAGCCGCCCACCACCGCGATGCCGACGAACGGCTTCTCCAGGACATGGACCAGGTCATACGGCGCGTGCCAGCCAAGGTCATAGGCTCCCTGCAGCATGATGTGCCCGCCAACCCACAGCATGGCGATGGTCCCGATGAAGGTGATCGCCGCCAGCACCGCGGGCATCCCCTTGACGAGCAGTTCGCCAAAGCGCTTGGAGCCGGCGGAGTCCTTGGTGGTCAGGTGGAGGCCGATGTCGTCCATCTTCACGATGAGGGCAACCGCACCGTAGACCAACACGGTGATGACGAGGGCCACCACTACCAGGATGAGCGCCCGGATCCACAGGGACTCAGCGGCCACCTCGTTCATCGAGATGACCATGATCTCGCAGGACAGGATGAAGTCGGTGGTGATGGCGCCCTTGACCACCTTGGCTTCGGCACCCGGTCCGCGGTCCACCGCCGGCGAGTCTTCTTCCGCTGTGTGGTGGCCGCGGATCTTGTGCCATACCTTCTCGGCGCCCTCGTAGCAGAGGTAGGTGCCGCCCAACATCAGGATGAACGGGATGGCCCACGGGGCGAAGCCGCTGATGAGCAGCAGGGCCGGCAGGATGATCAGGAGCTTGTTCCGGAGCGAGCCCCAGAAGATCTTCTTGATCATCGGCAGCTCGCGGGACGGGTCCCTGCCGGAGACGTACTGCGGCGTCACGGCGGCATCGTCAATGACGACGCCAGCGGCCTTGGCACCCGCCTTGGCTGCTCCGGCCGCAACGTCGTCCACCGAGGCGGCCGCTATCCGGGCCAGGGCTGCGACGTCATCCAGCAGGGCAACGAGACCGCCGCTCACAGTTCGCTCCCGCGCTTCCCGACGGCGGACTGCTGAGCGTGCTTGCTTCGGTTGAGGCTCGTGATTGGCATGTTCGGAGTATACGTCGCACGCATGACGGTGGAGGGATCCGAACGCGAACCAAGCAGCCGATGTTCACGCCGGACAATGCGGCCTATGCTGGATCCCAACCACAACTACAACGTTGGAGAAATTGTGCCGGCTACACCTGCCACGGAGAAGTCCGTCGCCACCCTGGCTCCCCTGCGCCCCGACGCCTTCAAGGTTCCCTACCGCGACCCGGTGTGGGACGGCCCCACGGATCCGGTCCTCGTGGCCGACCACCTCAAAGGCGAGTGGGTCCTGTTCTACACGCAGCGCCGCGCCACGAAGGAAGGCCTGACGGGGGTCGAATGGGTGCACGGCACGGGGATCGGCGTCGCCCGGTCCTCGGACGGCGGCGCTACCTGGAGCTACCAGGGCACAGTGGAGGGCCTCGTGCCGCCGGGAACTGGACAGCCGGCAACCCTGTGGGCGCCCGATGTCGTTCGCATTGGCGGCCAGTGGATCATGTACCTGACCGTGCTGCCTGGGGTGCGGACGGACTGGACCGGGCAGGCGGGCATTGTGCAGTTCGCCAGCAAGGACCTGGAGCACTGGGAATACCTGGGTGCCGTTGACCTGGACTCCCCGCGCGTCATCGATGCGGCCGTGGCACGTTGCGGGGACGGCCGCTACCGGCTCTGGTACAAGGACGAAAAGCGCGACTGCAACACTTTCAGCGCGGTCAGTGACACGCCGGAGGATCCTGCATCGTGGGTCCTGGAAGGAGTCGCGATTCCCGGGCGCGCCCACGAAGGACCCAAAGTGTTCCGGCTCGCCGGGACGTATTGGATGATCGTGGACGAATGGCGGGGCCAGGCCGTCTACCGCTCTGACGATGCCGCGGGCAACTGGACCCGGCAGGAGCACCTGGACGGCCTCATCCTCACCGCGCCCGAAATGACAGGCGGCAGGCCCGTCGTCGGACGCCACGCGGACGTGGTGCCGCTTCCCGCCGGCGAAGACGGTGCGGAGCGGGCCCTGCTGGTCTACTTCACGCACCCGTACTGGGGCGGGAGGACATCGGCACCATGGACGCGGACCCGCGCACGCGCCTGAGCCACGTCCGGGCCGCCGTCCTGGAAGTCCGCGATGGCGTCCTGGTGTGCACGGAGCACTGACGGCAGCGCGCACGACAAAGGGCCAAGCCCTGGAACTATAAGCCAGCTGCTGCTGGCACCGGTCCAGGGCCTGGCCCTCTGCCTGATTCGTGGGCGGGCCCAAGGCCCTGGTGCGGCTAGCCGCGCTGCGGTGAGCCGAGCTCCACCGGGTCCTCGTCCGTCAGGTACGCCAGTTCGGAGTGGGCGGCGAGGTCGATGCCGCGCATCTCGTCCTCCGGCTTGATGCGCAGGCCCACGGTCTTGTCCAGGATCTTTGCCAGGATCCAGGTGATGCCGAACGAGTAGGCCAGCACCGTGACCGTGGCAAGGGCCTGGGTGCCAAGCAGTTCCAGGCCGCCGCCGTAGAAGAGCCCGTTGACGGCGTTGGGGGCGGCGTCGGTGGCGAAGAGTCCGATCAGCAGGGTTCCGAGGATGCCGCCCACCAGGTGGACGCCGACGACGTCCAGCGAGTCGTCGAAGCCGAGCCGGAACTTCAGCTCGATGGCCAGCGAGCAGACAGCGCCGGCGATCAGGCCGATGGCAACAGCTCCCAGCGGGCTGACGGCGCCGCAGGCGGGGGTGATGGCGACGAGTGCCGAGATCAGGCCGGATGCCGCGCCCATGCTGGTGGCGGCGCCGTTGCGGAGCCGCTCAACGAGGGCCCAGGCGAGCAGGCCGGCGGACGCTGCCACGGCGGTGTTCAGGAAAACCACCGACGCCGACTGGCCGGCGGACAGTGCCGAGCCGGCGTTGAACCCGAACCAGCCCACCCACAGCAGGCCGGCTCCAACAGGACCAGCGGCCGGCTGTGCGGCTTGGTGTGTTCCATCTTGGGCCAGCCCGAGCTCTTGCCCAGGACCAGTGCCAGGGCGAGGGCGGCGGCGCCGGCGTTCATGTGCACGGCCGTGCCGCCGGCGAAGTCGATGGCCTTGATGCCGCTGGCAATCCAGCCGCCGGTCACGCTGCCGTCCGCCGAGGAGAAGGCGAAGACCCAGTGCGCAATGGGGAAGTAGACGATGGTGGCCCAGATACCGGCGAAGAGCATCCAGGCGCCGAACTTCATGCGTCCTGCCGCCGCACCGGCCACCAGGGCCGTGGTGACGCAGGCGAAGAAGAGCTGGAACGCGGCGAACAGGATGACCGGGATGGACGCCCCCTCGTCCTCGGCCAGCAGCTGTCCCATGCCCGGGAACTCGGTGACGTCACCGATCAGCCCCAGGCCGCCCACGGAGTTCCCGAAGGCCAGCGAGTACCCGAACAGCGCCCACAGGACGGCCACCAGGCTGGCGCCGCCGAAGCACATCATCATCATGTTGAGGATGCGGCGCGAACCCACCATGCCCCCGTAAAACAGGGCCAGGGCGGGGATCATCATGCAAACCAGCGCTGCGCTGGCCAGAATCCAAGCGACATTTCCCGAATCCATTGGGAAACCCCTTTCGTGATGCGAGGAGAGAACGGAAATCGCGCGTCAGAGCCACTCCGTCAGGAGGGACGCGGAGTCAGTACCGCGTTCAGCGGAGGGCGGCTATTGCCGTCTGGTTCCAACTGTATGGCGCGGGTTTTGAACTGGGTTTCGGGTGTGTTAAATGATGGTTTCAGTCATCCACACGCGAGTTTCAGGGGTATCGCAGTCCCCAGTGATTACCTGGCGGAGACAGCCAGGAACCGGATGGGCAGGTCCAGCAGTTCCAGCAGGCCGTGCGGGCCTTCGCCGTCGAGCAGCAGGGAATCGCCGGCCTCCATGGTGTATTCGTAGGCGCCGTGGCCGTACACCATCTTTCCGGTGAGCATGTAGATGAATTCGGTGCCGGGGTGCTGGAACAGCGGGAACACGTCCGAGGCGTCCGTCAGCGTGACCAGGGTGGGTTCCAGGGCGTCCGTCCTGCCCTTGAGCGTGCCCAGCACCCGGTACTCATGGCCGTGCTGGGTGCCGCTACGGACCGTCAGGCTGCCCTGGCCGGCCTTGGTGAAGGTGGCGTCCCGGTCCGTGTCCGCGCCGCGGAACAGCGCGGTAACCGGCACGTTCAGCCCGTCGGCCAGCCGCTGCAGGGTGGTCAGCGAACAGGACGTGGTGGCCGTTTCGACCCTTGAGATCATGGCCTTCGACAACCCGGTGCGCGCCGCCAGTTCCGCCGAGGACAGCCCGCCGGCTGTGCGGTAGTGGCGCACCTGCGCGGCGATGACCTGCTCCAGCTTCCCCGCGAGGGCGGCAGTGCCGCCGTCGGGGTCAATCGCGGCGTCGGCGTCGTCCCGGGCATGGTTGGTCATATCAGCCATCATAGGCAGGCCCTCCAGGGGGCGGGCGAGGGGCGCGGCGTGCGAGGGGCGCGGCGGGCGAGGATGCGGGCGCCGGCCGTGCCGGCGCCCGCGGAACGGACCCCTGTCAGGGCGCGCCGGGGATCCAGCTGGTCCCGGCCAGCGGAACGCGGGCCATGGCGGACGCCTCGATGGTGAGGGCCACCAGGTCCTCGGGCTCCAGGTTGTGCAGGTGCGACTTTCCGCAGGCCCGCGCAATTGTCTGGGCTTCCATGGTGAGGACCCGGAGGTAGTTGGCCAGCCGCCGTCCCGCGGCCACCGGGTCCAGCCGCGAAGCCAGTTCCGGGTCCTGGGTGGTGATGCCGGCAGGGTCCCGGCCGTCCTGGAAGTCGTCGTAGAAACCGGCAGCGGAGCCCAGGGCCGAGTACTCAGCAGCGTAGCGGGGATCGTTGTCGCCCAGCGCAATCAGGGCCGCGGTCCCGATCGCCACGGCGTCAGCCCCCAGCGCCATGGCCTTGGCCACGTCGGCGCCGGTGCGGATGCCGCCGGAGACAATGAGCTGCACCTTCCGGTGGACCCCGAGTTCCTGCAGGGCCTGGACGGCCTGCGGGATGGCGGCGAGCGTGGGGATGCCAACGTTCTCGATGAACACCTGCTGGGTGGCGGCGGTTCCGCCCTGCATGCCGTCCAGCACCACCACGTCGGCGCCGGACTTCACGGCGAGCGCGGTGTCGTAGTAGGGCCGGGAGGCGCCCACCTTGACGTAGATGGGGGTCTTCCAGTCCGTGATTTCCCGGAGTTCGCCGATCTTGATTTCCAGGTCGTCCGGGCCGGTCCAGTCCGGGTGGCGGCTGGCGGAGCGCTGGTCGATCCCGACCGGGAGGGTGCGCATCCCGGCGACGCGTTCGGTGATCTTCTGGCCCAGCAGCATCCCGCCACCGCCCGGCTTGGCACCCTGGCCGAGCACAATCTCGATGGCGTCGGCCTTGCGGAGGTCGTCCGGGTTCATTCCGTAGCGGGAGGGCAGGTACTGGTACACCAGGTGCCTGGACTGGCCGCGCTCCTCAGGCGTCATGCCGCCGTCGCCCGTGGTGGTGGAGGTGCCCACCTCGCTGGCGCCGCGGCCCAGCGCCTCCTTGGCGTTGGCGGACAGGGCGCCGAAGCTCATCCCGGCGATGGTCACCGGGGTCTGCAGGTGCAGCGGCCGGCTGGCGTGCCGGTCACCGAGGACGACGTCGGTATCGCACTTTTCGCGGTAGCCCTCCAGCGGGTAGCGGGACATGGAGGCGCCGAGGAACAGCAGGTCGTCGAAGTGCGGGACCCTGCGCTTGGCTCCCCAGCCGCGGATGTCGTAGACGCCGGTGGCGGCGGCGCGCTGGATGTCGGCGATGGTGGCGCGGTCGAACGTGGCGGATTCGCGGAGACCCAGCGCAGCGGAATCAGACGCAGTGATGTCGGCGGGTGCCGGTGCCGGGGCGGGAACGGAGGTGATGGTCATGGGGGCCTCCTAGTAGGCGGTCGAGTTGTCGACGTGGAAGTGGTAGAGGTTGCGGGCTGAACCGTAGCGCTTGAAGTCGGCCGGGTTGTCGGTGCGGCCGGCGGCGGCCAGGAGCTCCGCGAGTTCGGCCAGGTGCTCCTCCCGCAGCGGCTTTTCGATGCAGTCCGCGCCGAGCGAGGCGACGGTTCCCTTGACGTAGATCCGGGCCTCGTAGATGGAGTCACCCAGCGCGTCCCCGGCGTCGCCGCAGACCACCAGCCGGCCGGCCTGGGCCATGAACGCTGACATGTGGCCGATGTTGCCGCCCACCACGATGTCCACGCCCTTCATGGAGATCCCGCACCGGGCACCGGCGTTGCCGTCGATGACCACCAGGCCGCCGTGGCCGGTGGCGGCTGCGGACTGGGAAGCATCGCCCGTCACGCGGACGCGGCCGGACATGATGTTCTCGGCCAGTCCGACGCCGGCGTTGCCGTTCACCGTCACGGTTCCCTTTTGGTGCATCCCGGCCGCGTAGTAGCCGGCATGGCCTTCGATGGTCACCGCAACGTCGGCGTTGATGCCGACGGCAAGGCTGTGCTTGCCACTCGGGTTGGTGACGGTCCAGGACTGGCCGTCAACGGCGTCGTGCAGTGCCTGGTTAAGGCCCCGGACCGGAGCGCCGGCGAGGTCCACCACGGCCGGCGCGTCCGTTAAAGGCTCGGGGGCGGTGGTTTCGGGGGCTGTCAGAGTGACCATGTGTAGACCTTTCCGGGTTCCGGTTCAAAGATGCGGGCGTTGTCGATGCCGGGCAGGGCTGCCAGGGCGCGGTATTCGGAGGCCATTGCCACGTAGTCGTCGGTTTCGGCGATGATGGCGGGCTTGCACGCGATGGGGTCCCGGACCACGGCCATGCTGTCCGCGGTGGTGACCACCAGGGTGTAGAAACCGTCCAGTACCTTGCCGAGGTTCACCAGCGCTTCCTCGAGGGTGTCACCCTGCTGCAGGCGGGAGGCCACGTAGCGGGCGCCCACCTCGGTGTCGTTTTCAGAGTCGAACACCACACCCTCACGTTTGAGGTCCCGCCGCACGGTGGCGTGGTTGGAGAAGGAGCCGTTGTGCACCAGGCACAGGTCGTCCGCCACGGAGAAGGGGTGCGAGCCGCCCGCGGTCACGGCAGATTCGGTGGCCATGCGGGTGTGGGACAGGCCTTGGCTGCCGGCCATGGCTTCCAGCCCATGTTCCGCGGCGATCTCCATGGGGTGGCCCACGCTCTTCATGACTGCCACGTGCTCCCCGCGGCCAATAACGGTGGCGGCGGGCAGGGTTTCGGTCACGGCCTTCACCAGGAGGTCGGTCCCGACGGCGGCACCCACCAGGGTGGTGTCACCCACCACCTGCACCGAGACGCCGGCGTCCGCCGGAAGCACGCCGGCGAGGAGCCCGGCGACGCCCTCGGTGATGGCCGGCGTCGGCATGCCCTGGTCCCTGCCCAGCAGGCTCAGCGTGGAGGTGCCCGGGGACACCAGGCCGGGGTGTTGTAGACGGCCAGGCCGGCGGAATCCGGTCCGCGGTCCACGATCTGGCACAGCATGGAGGACAGCAGGCTGCCCATCTTTGGATACAGCGAGGGGTTGCGCAGCTGCAGCGCGGCGATTCCGCACATAACGGTCCTTTGCTTGGTTGGGTCTGTTCGGGTCGGGTTGCTTAGATCGAGGTCAGGTAGGTGCGGATTTCCCAGTCGCTGACCTGGTTGTGCCAGCTGAGGAATTCCTCTTCCTTCGCCGTGGCGTAGTAGGCGCCGATCTCCGGATCGCCGCTGAGGCTGGCCAGGATCACCGGGTCCTTGCGGAGTGCCTCGACTGCGTGGAGCAGGGTGGCGGGCAGGAAGTGGGCGTCCGGCTTCGACTCCCCCGGCCCCGACGGCAGGCCGGGATCGATGGACTTCTCCACGCCGTCCAGCCCGGCGGCGATGGCCGTGGCGATAGCCAGGTACGGGTTGGCCGAACCGTCGCCTGAGCGCAGCTCGATCCGCTTGTTGTCCGGGACCCGGATCATGTGGGTGCGGTCGTTGCCGCCGAAGGACGCTTTCCGCGGAGACCAGGTGGCTCCGGAGGAACTGGTGGTGGCGCCGGTGCGCTTGTAGGAATTCACGGTGGGTGCCAGGAAGGCCTGCAGGGCCGGAGCGTGGTCCAGGATCCCGCCGATGAAGGAGTAGGCGAGGCGGGAGAGCCCAAGGCCGCGGCCGCCGTCGTCCACTTTCCCGTCGCCGGCCGGGAACAGCGCGTCCGCACCTGACCAGAGCGAGAGATGGAAGTGCAGGCCGGTGCCCGTGCGGTCCGTGAACGGCTTGGGCATGAAGGTGGCCGTCATGCCCCGCTGCTCCGCCAGGATGTTGAGGATGTAGCGCAGCGAGACAACACGGTCCGCCGTGGTGAGGGCGTCGGCGTAGTTGAAGTTCTGCTCGAACTGGCCGGCGGCGTCCTCGTGGTCGTTGGCGTAGTTGCCCAGCCCAGGCTGTTCATGGCGTCCGAGATCGAGGTGAGGTGCTCGTACATCCGCGTCACGCCGCGGGCGTCGTAGCAGGGGCGCGGCGAATCGTCCTTGTCGTCGGCGGTACTCAGCGTCCCGTCGTCGTTTTTCTTCACCAGGAAGTACTCCACTTCGGCGCCTACTTTTGCCTGCATGCCCTTCTGGTCAAGCCGGGCCAGCGCGTTCTTGAGGATGACGCGCGGCGCGTACGGCCACGGCTGCCCGTTGACGTGCGGATCGCAGTGGATGATCGCCAGCCCCTCCTTGATGAAGGGGACCGGGGTGAATGAGGAGAGGTCCGGCACGGCGATGAGGTCCGCGTCCTGCGGCTTTTGGCCGATCAGGCCCGCGGCGTAGCCGGCAAAGCCCATGGCGCCGGATTCCAGCTCGTCCGCCGCCTCCACCGGGACCAGCTTGGCGCAGGGCTTGCCGGTCATGTCCACGAACGTGGCCAGGAGGAAGCGGACGTCGTGGGCGCGGGCGATGTCCGCGAGGGAGATGGCGGGCTGGGAAAGGGCGTCGTTGGCCTGGCTGGCGAGCCCGGCCGAGGGGGTTACAGCAGGGGTTGCGACACTGGTCATCGAAACAATCCTGTCGGGTTGGTGTTAGCTACTAGTAAACCTTGTTGCACCAGAGTATCCAAGCCGACATTTCGCGCGTCCGTCGGGCATGTTAATTGGGTGTTGCCGGCGCCTGACCGGCAGGCCGGCGGGCCGCAAGCATGCGCCGGGCGATGCCGCCGCGCGTCCCCGGCTGTGCACGCCCGGCTAAGCTGGGGAAGATTTCCGGCAATCACCGCCGGCCGCGAAAGGATCAGGGGAATGGCGCGAGCGACAGTCCAGGACGTCGCCAGGACGGCCGGAGTATCCGTGGGCACGGTGTCGCGGGTCCTCAATGGAAGCCCTGCCGTGAGCGAGTCGAGCAAGGAAAAGGTCACCGCCGCCATCCACCAGCTCAACTACCGGCCGCTTGCCTCCGCCCGCGACCTGCGGCGGGACAGGACGATGCGCATCCTCGCGATTGCCAAGAACCTGAACTCGCCCGTGATCAGCGAGGCTTTCCGCGGAGTCAGCGACGCCGGGGCGCTGTCCGGGTATGTCAGCCTCATCGCGCCGACCGCAGGCGATCCGGAGCGTGAACAGCAACTGGTGGACATGCTGCGCAACGGCTCGGTTGACGGCCTGGTGATGTTCTCCCCCACCATGCCCGACGAGGACATCGGACAGATGGCCGAGCAGCAATGCGTCGTCCAGGTCTGCGAAATCGCCGACGCCGACGCAGCCTTCGGCGTTGCCATCGACGACCGGCAGGCGGCCGTGGACATCACCCGGCACCTGATCGCCACCGGCGCCCGGCGGCTGGCGATGATCGGCAACAGGGCGGCCCGCTCCGGCCGCCTGCGCGAGGAGGGCTTCCGGCTCGCCGCCGCAGAGGCAGGTATGCCCGCCGACCAGATACTGTTCGTGGACGGTGACTTCGATTTCCACACTGGCCGCCGCCACGCCGAAGAACTCCTTGACGCAACCCCGCGCCCCGATGCCGTGTTCTGCGGGAACGACACAGTGGCAGCGGGGTGCGTCCGTGCGATCACCGACGCCGGGCTGAGGGTACCGGAGGACATCGCCGTGGCTGGCTTTGACGACTCCGTCCAGGCTGAGATGTGCGTCCCGGAACTGACCACCATCAGGCAGCCCGCGTACTCGATGGGCCGCCTGGCTTTCGAGGCGCTCCTTGAACGGATGACCACGGCGGGCCCGCACCGCAGGGGCCGGATGTACCTCCCCCACGAACTCGTCGTGCGGGACTCCACCAACAGCTGAGCCAGGGGTTGACAGGCTGACGTGACCCCTGACACACTGCTGTGGAATCGATTCCAAAGTTAGCCCGACTGGTTATTCGGCGGAATTTGGAATCGATTCCAAATAGGACTGACCAAAAGCCGGCCAGGCAACGAAGCCACGCTGAGGTATGCGGGCGACGTTGCACGCTGCCATTCCTCGAGCATCCCTCCCGACCCCAAAGGAGCCACTTGTGGACCTGATTCAAAACGCATCTCCGCGCCATGAGGACACTGCACCATCCATGCCCGCCCCCGCCCTGGCGCCCGCATCACGCCGGACCAGCGGGCGAACCCTGGCGGTGGCGGCAGCCATGGCCGCGGGCCTGCTGCTGAGCGGCTGTGGAGGTGGTGCGGCCGCTCCCGGCGCGGACCAGGCCCCTGCCGCCGATCCGGCCGCAGGAGCCGGCGCCAGCGGCAGCATCAACATCTGCGGCGGCAAGGACGCCTCCGGCATCTACAAAGGCACAGCAGAGGCCTTCACCAAGGCAAACGGCAAGGTCACGGCCAAATACACCGAAATCGGTGCCACCACTGACGAGATGCGGACCCAGGCAGTGCAGCGGCTCGAAGGCAAGTCAGCGGAATGCGACCTGTTCCTCACGGACGTCATCTGGACTTCCGAGTTCGCTTCCCAGGGCTGGATCCTTGACCAGACGGAACTGGTGGAAGCCAACAAGGACCGCCTCATTCCCTCCACCGTGGAAACCGCCAAGTACGAGGACAAGTACTGGGCGTCCCCGTTCTTCACCAACGCGGGACTCATCTACTACCAAAAGGACAAGGTGGCCAAGCCGGATACCTGGCAGCAGCTGTATGCGGAGGCAGCCGGCGCCCCGGGCAACAGCTTCGTCTACCAGGGCAAGCAGTACGAGGGCCTCACCGTGAACTTCCTCGAAATGCTCTACAGCGCGGGCGGCGAGGTGCTGGATGACCAGGGCGAAGTCAGCATCGATTCCCCGGAAACCCGGGAGGTACTCGACTTCATGGCGAAGGGCCTCAAGGACGGCTCGGCGGACCGCGCGGTGCTGACATACAACGAGGACGCCGGGCGCCTGGCCTACGAGTCGGGGAACTTCGGCTACCAGCGCAACTGGCCGCACGTCAACCGCCTGCTCAACGCCACCCCGCTGGCGGGCACGTTCGGCGTAGCCCCCCTTCCGGCATGGGAAGGCGCCAAGGCCTCCGGCGTCCTGGGCGGCTGGAACCTTGCCATCTCGGCCCATTCCACGAACCAGGCGGGCGCCGTTGCCTTCATCGACTTCGCCACCACCCCGGAGTGGCAGAAGCACGTGGCCATGGACTTCTCGCAGGCGCCGGTCAACGAGGCCGCCTACTCGGACCCGGACGTCCTGGCGAAGATGCCGTTCGCCACTGAACTGCTCGCCTCCGTCAAGAACGCCAAGCCGCGCCCCATTTCCCCGGTCTACCCCCAGATCTCCCAGGCGATCTACAAGAACGTCTACGCGGTCCTTTCCGGAACCGCCACCACCGAGGACGCCGTGAAGACCATGGCTGAAGAGATCACGGCCGCAAAGGCGAGCTTCTGATCATGGCCACCAAGTTCCTTGCTCCCGGCCGCGGCATCAACGGCCGCGACCGGGAGGAGAGGCGGCTCGCGTTCCGGATGACTGCCCCCTCCCTGGTCCTCATGGCCCTGGTGGCGGCGGTGCCCATCGGGTACGCGCTCTGGCTTTCCCTCAACCAGTACAGCGTCCGCACCGCCGGACTCTCGCGCTTCGTCGGACTTGAGAACTACATTTCGGCCCTCACCGGGCCGCACTGGTGGGCGGCGTTCGGCCAGACGTTCCTGTTCGCGGGGCTCTCGGTCTCGCTCGAGCTGGTGCTCGGGACGGGCATGGCACTGCTGCTTAACCTCGCCTTCAAGGGCCGGGCACTCCTGCGCACCGTGGTCCTGCTGCCGTACGCGGTGGTGACCGTGGTCAGTGCCATCACCTGGGAAACGATGTTCCAGCCCAACCTGGGCCTGGTCACCAATGTCCTGTCAACGCTGGGCCTGCCCGGCGGCGACGTTGTCTGGCTCGGCGAGCACGGCTACGCCATGGCAGTCATCGTCCTGGCCGACGTCTGGAAGACAACACCCTTCGCAGCCCTGATCATCCTGGCCGGCCTGCAGGTCATTTCCACCGAGACCTACGAGGCCGCGGAACTTGATGGCGCCAGCAAGTGGCAGTCCTTCATCCACGTCACCCTGCCCCTGCTCCGCCCGGCCATTGTGCTGGCCGCGATCTTCCGGACCATGGATGCCCTGCGCGTCTTCGACCTGCCGTTCGTGCTCACCCGCGGCGCCAACGGCACCGAGTCGATGTCCATGCTGGCCTACGCACAGCTGCGGGAAAACCGCCTTGTGGGCGAAGGGTCGGCGCTGTCCATCCTCACCTTCCTGACCGTCATGGCGGTCTCGGTGGTGTACATCCGCTTCGCCGGGGGCAACATCCGCGAAGTTGCCAAGGAGGAACAATGAGCACGCTGACTGCACAGCGGACGACGGCGGCACCCGCCGGCCGCGGCCGGCCATCCAGGGGCAGGGCGCCGCGGCGGAGGCCCCGCGGCCAGGCCCGGCTGCATCCCGTCGTGTGGGTATTCGTCATAGCCGTCATGGGCTTCTCGCTCATCCCGTTCTACTGGCTGGTCAACACGTCCCTCAAGAAGGGCGCCAGCCTCTACCAGGGTGAACTCTTCCCCAGCCAGCCGACCTTCGAGAACTACCAGGCCGTGTTCCAGAGCGCCGAGTTCCTGCTGGCCCTGCGCAACTCGGTGATTATCGCCGTCGTCACCACCACGGTGGCGCTGGTGTTCGCCTCCTTCGCGGCCTATGCCCTGGCCCGGCTCAAAATGCGCCGCAAAGCCTTGATCCTGACCCTCATCCTGTCGGTCACCACCTTTCCGGCCATTGCCATTGCTGCCCCGCTGTTCTCGATCTGGCGCGAGATCGGCCTGTACGACACACTCCTTGGCCTGATCATCCCGAAACTGACGTTCGCGTTGCCCCTGGCGATCTACACGCTGACCTCCTTCTTCAGGGAGATCCCGCGTGAGCTGGAGGAATCGGCCTACATGGACGGCGCGACGCCATTCACCGCCTTCCGCAAAGTCATCTTGCCCCTGGCGGTCCCGGGCCTTGCCACGACGGCGATCCTCGTGTTCATCTCGGTATGGAATGAATTCCTGCTTGCCGTCACCCTCACCACTTCCCCCGAGGCCCGTCCGGTCCCGGTGGCGATTGCGTTCTTCAGTGGGACCAGCGAGTTTGACCAGCCGCTCGGCACCATCAGCGCGGCCTCGGTGGTCATCACGGTTCCGCTCGTCATCCTGGTGCTCCTGTGCCAGAAACGCATCGTCTCCGGCATGACCGCCGGCGCCGTCAAGGGCTAGAAGCCCCCAAATCCACAACAACAAAAAAGAAGGAAACATCCGTGAGCAACGAGCAGTCCCCCGGCCAGCAGGCATCCGCCCTGCCGGAACCAGACACCAAGGAACTGAGGGTGGGCGTGGTCGGCATCGGCTGGGCCGGGCAGCAGCACCTGATGGCCTACAACGCCCTGGAAGGCGTCCGCATCGTGGCGCTGGCAGGAATGGAACAGGAGCTCCGCGACTCGCTGCAGGCTGAGTACTCCATTCCGAATGCCTTTGCAGACTGGAAGGAGATGCTGGAGCACGGCGGCCTGGATGCCATCAGCGTGGCAGTGCCCACCTTCCTGCACGCCCCCATCTCCATAGCCGCCCTGGAACGCGGGATCCATGTGCTGAGCGAAAAGCCCATCGCACGCAACGCCATCGAAGGCCAGGCCATGGTGGATGCCGCGCGCAAGGCGGGCCGCGTCCTGGATGTTGCCTTCAACCACCGCCGCCGCGGCGACATCGGCGCACTCAAGGAGGTCATTGACGACGGCGGCCTGGGCCGCCCCTACTACGCCAAGGCCTCGTGGCTGCGCCGTTCCGGCATCCCCACCCTGGGCAGCTGGTTCACCAACCCCGAACTCGCCGGCGGCGGGCCGCTGGCCGATATCGGCGTCCACGCCCTGGACTATGCCCTGCACCTGCTCGGCGAACCGAAGGTGCTGGCAGTGTCCGCCGCCACCCATTCGGAGCTGGGTCCCCAAGGGCGGGGCGGCGGCAGCAGGTACTCCGCCCAGGCCACCAGCCACGCGTTCGAGGTGGAAGACTTCGCGTCCGCGTTCCTCCGGCTTGAGGGCGGCGGAACGCTCCTCATCGAGGCCAGCTGGGCCACGTACCGGGAAACCGACGACCTGCTGGACTTCACCGTCTACGGAACCGACGGCGGTGCCGAGCTCAAGGTGCAGGGCGCGCCCTTCCCGCCTGTCGGCCAGCTCCGGGTGTTCACCGACAAGGACGGCGAATCCGCGGATTATGTCCCGCCCGTCCTTCCGGGCCGGGCGCACGATGCGGTGGTGGAGGATTTCGTGACAGCCGTCCGCGGCGGCCCCGAGGCCTGGCGCGGGCATGACGGTTCGCTGGCGCTCTACCGCGCACAGATCATCGACGCGTGCTACCAGTCCGCACGGGAGCAGAGGGAGGTTCGTCTCTAATGGGTGAAAAACTGAGGATCCTGGTCTGGAACGAAGGCGTCCACGAGGCCAACAACGAGCCGGCCCACATCGGGGAAATCTACCCGGACGGCATCCACGGCGCCATCGCAGCAGGGCTGCGCTCCTTCTACCCGGAGTCGGAGATTACGACGGCGGTCCTCGCCGACGACCAGCACGGGCTCAGCGAGGAGGTGCTCGCCGAGACGGACGTCCTCCTCTGGTGGGGCCACATCGCCCATGACCAGGTGGCCGACGCCGTCGTCGAACGTGTCCAGCGCCATGTACTGGGCGGGATGGGACTGATCGTGCTCCACTCGGGGCACTTCGCCAAGGTCTTCACCCGGCTGCTGGGCACCAGCTGCTCGCTGGCCTGGCGAAACGACGGCGAGCGCGAGCTGGTCTGGACCGTGAAACCGTCACACCCCATCGCCGAAGGAGTGGACAGCCCCATCGTCATCCCCGAGCAGGAGATGTACGGGGAACTGTTCGACATCCCGGACCCGGACGACCTGATCTTCATCAGCTCGTTCGCCGGCGGCGAGGTGTTCCGCTCCGGCGTCACGTTCACCCGCGGCAAGGGACGCATCTTCTACTTCAGCCCCGGCGACCAGGAATACCCGGTGTACCACCACCCGCAGATCCAGCGTGTCCTGGCGAACGGCGTCCGCTGGGCTGCCCAGCCCGGACTGGACCGTTCGGCGCCCGCCGTGACCAATCCCGCGCGGGACTGGTTCGTGGAGCGGTAGTTCGCGGAGCGGTGGGAAGACAAGTTGCGGGTTTCCCCATAGCCGCTCCGCGCCCCAGCGGGTACAACTGAGAGATGACTTCCTCAGCGCTGGTGCTAGGGCCCATGATGCGGTTCGTGGATGAGACGACGGCGAGCGTCTGGGTGGAAACCCGCAATTTTCCCAGGTGTCCGTGCACGCCGGCGGCAGGCAGTGGACTGCTTCAACGTTCGCCGTGCACGGGCACCATTACGCCCTGGTTGACCTGCATGGGCTTGAGCCCGGGACGGTGACTCCGTATTCCGTGGAAGTCGACGGCAGCAAGGTCTGGCCGGAACCGGAGCACGGGTTCCCGCCCCCGGTGGTCGCCACGCTCAAGCCCGGAAAACCGCTGCGGCTGGCCTACGGGTCCTGCCGGACCAGCGTCCCGCACGACTCCGCCGGCAACCGCACCCACGGCGTGGACGCGTTGCGCGCCTACGCGCTGAAGATGATCTCCGGAACGGATGAGCGGTGGCCGGACCTGGTGGTGTTCCTCGGCGACCAGGTGTATGCAGACCTCACCAGTGAGCAGATGCAGGAGTTCATCAAATCCCGCCGGGACATCAGCGAACCTCCCGGCGAGGAGCTCCAGGACTACGAGGAGTACGCCCACCTTTACTACCTGGCGTGGTCCGATCCTGCCAACCGGTGGCTGCTCTCCACGCTGCCGAGCGCCATGATCTTCGATGACCACGACATCCGGGACGACTGGAACGCCTCACGGACCTGGCGTGAGGAGATGCAGCAGAAGCCGTGGTGGCACCAGCGCATCGTTGCCGGACTGGCCTCCTACTGGGTGTACCAGCACCTGGGGAACCTCTCCCCGCAGGACCGTGCCGCCGACCCGGTCTGGCAGGTTATTGCCGGGCATCACGGGGACGGCGAGCCCGATGTGAGCCGGGAGCTGGACAGACTGGCCGAACGCGCGGACCGCGAGCCGGAATCCTACCGCTGGAGCTTCTGCCGCGATTTCGGCGACACCCGGCTGATCGTGGTGGACTCCCGTGCCGCACGCAACCTGGCGCCGGACCGCCGCGCCCTGCTGGACGACGTCGAAATGGCCTGGCTGGATGACCGGATGCAGGGCGGTTTCCGGCACCTGCTGGTGGGCACATCCCTGCCGTTCCTGCTCCCCATGGGCCTGCACCACCTCGAGTCCTGGGACGAGGCCATCTCCGAGGGCGCCTGGGCAGGCTCGCGGCCCGCACAGGGGAAAAGCTGCGGCAGACTTTCGACCTGGAGCACTGGGGTGCCTTCGAAAAGAGCTTCCGGCGGGTGGCGGCGATGGCCGGGGAGGTGGCGGACGGCCGGCGCGGCCCGGCACCGGAAACGGTGGCGTTCCTCTCCGGCGACGTCCACTTCTCCTACGTCTCCGAGGTGGAACGCAGCACCGGCAGCAGGATCATCCAGGCCGTCTGCTCCCCCATCCGCAACCCCCTGCCCCGGCTGCTGCGGTCCTTCGGCGCCCTCATGTCCTACGGCCTGGCCACGCCCCTTGGCGCGCTGGCCGCCCGCTCGGCCAAGGTTCCGGACCCGGGACTGCACTGGTCCACGGTCAAGGGTCCCTGGTTCGACAACAACCTGGCCTGCCTCGAAATTGCCCCCGAGGGGCTGAAGCTGTGGTGGCAGCGGGGCGTGGTCCGTGACGGCGACAACGCCCACCCGCAGCTGGAACGCGTCGCGGACGTCACCATTGCTCCGCGCAAGGCCGGCGAACCGGCCAGGGAGCCCGGCTAGCCCACATCCCATGCCTGCCGCCGCAGCCGCGCCACCAGCGTGGCGGCGAGCAACGCCGTCGCCAGCTCCAGCCCAATGACCAGCAGCAGCTGGCTGCTGCCCGTCACCTCCGCAGCGAACGACGGCGGCCCGCCGCCATGGGCGTGTCCCCCGCCGCCCGCGCCCAGCAGCAGGACCGCATGCAGGCCCGCCATCGCCACGGCGGCGGCGGCAACCCGGTGGAGTGCCCCCACTTTGCCGTGGCACCAGATGTGGACGGTGCAGGGGACGCAGACGGCGGCGAGCCCCACCATCAGGAGCCCGAGCCAGACGCCGTGCCCGCCGGAAGCCGCCACCCACACATGCACCAGGCAGGACGCCGCGGTGACCAGCGCGCAAAGCCGGGAATGAAACCCCGGGCTAGTGGCAGGAGCCAGCATTGCTGCCGTCACTGCTGCCTCCGCTGTGGCACGCCGATGCCGCGTTGACGTTGGCGGGCACGTCCAGGACCGGGCTGCGGTCGAAGAACCCTTCGGGGCGGAGCTTGAAGCCCACGGTGTCCACGGGCATGATGGGCCAGTCCTCCACCCGGGGGAAGTGCGTCAGGCCAAAGGTATGCCAGACCACGATGTCCTGGCCGTCGATGTCCCGGTCCTGGGCCACGTAGCCGGGCAGGCCGGCGCCGCCGGGGTGCTGGTTGACAAAGTCCCCCGTGGGGTACCGCTCCTCCTCGGCGTAGCGGGTGACCCAGAGGTCCTTGGTGGCGAACGCCGCGCGGCGGGCAATCGAGGACTCAGGGTCGGCAAGCAGGGTGGGCTGGTTGTGGGAGTGGAGCTTGTAGCCCACCGGCTCGCCCAGGCGGTTGCGGGACTCGGGATTGGAGATGATCCAGGTGCGGCCGGCGCGGGCGTCGGCCTCGCGGACGGCGTCGGATTCGCGGGCCAGGACGGTACGCCTGCGGGAGAAGGCGTTGCCGCGTTCGTTGCCCGGGCCCATTACCTGGCGGACCACGTCTTCTTCCTCCACTCGGTTGGTGAACCCGTCGATGGCCATGTCCAGCCGGGCACTGAAGAGGTGCTGGTGGAACGGGGCGCCCAGGCCGGGGGCGAGCTGGAGAGATTGTCCGAGCCGCCCTCCGGGAAGGCGGAGGTGAAGACGACGCCGGTGGCCTTGGCCTCGAACTCGATGGTGCCGTCCAGGTAGAGGTACCAGTAGAAGCCGTAGTCGTAGTTGCCGATGGTGGTGAAGAAGGAGATGACCAGGCGGCGGTTGCGGCGGGTGTAGTTGACACCGGCCCACAGGTCGGAGTGCTTGGACAGGATGCCCCAGTCCTCCTCGTGCATGCAGATCCCGTTGCGGATCTCGCGCGGGTTGCCGAAGGCGTCGCTGATGACCGGGCTGAGGTAGGTGATGTCGCCCAGGCAGTCGCAGCCCAGTTCCAGCGAGTTGGCGTACTGGCCCACCAGGTACTCGCCGGTGTCGAAGTAGTTCTGCCACGACCGGATGGGCGACGGGTCGCCGTACGGGACCACCATCTCGGCAATCGATGCCCGGTTGATGATGGGCCGCAGCCGGTCACCGTCCCGGAACGCCAGGTTGTGCAGGACCACGCCCTCCCGGACATCGAAACCCACATCCACGCTCCACTTTTCCCACTCCACGTGGTTGCCCCCGGTGACGGTGAAGCTGGGGCCTTCGGGCTGGGTGATGTTGATGGGCTTCTGGGTGGTGCGCAGCGGGCCGGTCAGTTCCGGATCGGTGTAGTTGCCGTGTTCGGCGGGTATGGGCATGGCGCCGAGGTCGATCACCTGCGTGACCTCCTTGTTCACCACGTCCACATAGGCCACCAGCCCGTCCACCGGGTGCGCCCACGCGCTGTCCTCCGGGAAGTCCTGGACAAACGCCAGGCCACGCAGGATCCGGCGGCCCTTCTCCTCGGCATATTCAAAGACGCCCGCCGAGAGCGGGGCCACCCGCACTTTGGTTACGTCCAGGCCCCGGTCCGCCAGCGCCTTCAGCCAGCGTGAATCGGTGGCAAGGAGGGACTCCACCAGTTCGAATTCCTCCTCGAGGACCGGCAGTTCGCCGGTCGCCGCGGTATCGAGTTCGACGGCGGACAGGACCTTCTGCTGCGTGACCGAGACGGTGACGTCGCGCGGCGCCGCGCCGGAGACGTCGTGGACAAAGACGCGGAAGCGACGGTCCGCGTCATCCGCGGCGGTTCCACGCGGGGGCTCCAGGAGGCCCAGGTAGGCGATCCGGTGCTGCGGTTCCAGCAGGCCCGCTGCCTGCAGGACGGAGCGTACTATGAGGATTTCCGGCGCCGTTGCCAGGCTGAAGGCGGATGCGGTGCGGGTTGGTGCAAGAGTCATGGTGAAACCTCTGTCCGGGCCGCTGCCGGCCACTGGTGGTTTATTTTCTATAGTTGTAGAGAATAAACGTCCGTAACATGGCTCACAAGAGTCTGAGCGAAATATTTCCCGGGAGTGCCAGCGGTGCCGAAGATAGTTGACCATGACGAGCGCCGTCTGGAGCTCGTGGACGCCACGTGGCGGATCATCGCGCGGCAGGGCCTCGAGGGGGCCACCATGCGGGAGATCGCCATGGAGGCCGGGTTCGCCAACGGCGCCCTGAAGCCCTACTTCCCTACCAAGGACACACTCCTGGAATTCGCCTTCGGCCACGTGTTCAACCGGACCAACCAGCGGATCGCCGAGGTCACCGGGGGCAAGAACGGGATGGAAGCCCTGCGGGCCTTCTGCCTGGAGGTCCTGCCCCTGGACGAGGAGCGCGTGAACGAAGCGCGGATCGTGATCCCCTTCTGGCAGAAGGCCGTCAATGACGCCCAGAAAGCGCAGATCCACCAGCAGTCCATGGCCGCATGGCTGGACACCATCCGGCAATTCCTGGCAGAGGCGCGCGAAGCCGGGGACGTCCGTGCCGCCGTCGACGATTCCATCCTGGCCGGCCAGCTCCTCAACATGCTGCTCGGCGCCCAGATCGAAGCGGCGCTATCCCCGGAAGGCGGGACCGACTTCGGCCACGCCGCCCAGCTTGACGGCTACCTCACCCTGCTCGCCGCATGACGGCGCAGATGATCCCCGCGGACGTGGAGACGCCGGACATCCTGGTCGACCTGGACGTGCTTGACCGGAACATCACGCGCATGGCGGACACCGTCCGGGCCAAGGGACTGGCCCTTCGGCCGCATGCCAAGACGCACAAGATCCCGGAGATTGCCGCCCGCCAGCTTGCCGCCGGTGCAACCGGACTGACCGTTGCCACCATCGGCGAGGCGGAGGTGTTCGCCGGCGCCGGATTGGACGACCTTTTCATCGCCTACCCCCTGTGGCTGTCGGACCGGAAGGCCGGCCGGCTTCGGGACCTCGCTCGAAAGGCAAAGCTCACCATCGGCGTGGATTCGGCTGAAGGCGCTGCCCGGCTTGGCCAGGGCCTGGGGCCGGCGGCGGGAAGCGTCAGGGTGCTGGTGGAGGTGGACAGCGGCCATCACCGCAGCGGCGTCCGCCCTCACTCCGCAGCCGACGTTGCGCGGGCAGCTTCCGACGCCGGCCTGGACGTTGCGGGCGTGTTCACCTTTCCAGGCCACAGCTACGCTCCGGGCATGCCGGCCGAGGCGGCCGCGCAGGAACAGGAGGCGCTGCGGCTCGCGGCGGAAGCCCTGGCGGCGGCCGGGTTCAAGGCAGGGGTGCGAAGCGGAGGATCGACGCCCACCGCACTGCTGACTGGAAATTCCGCCGCCACGGAGGTCCGTCCGGGGGTCTACGTATTCGGTGACGCCCAGCAGCTTGAGCTGGGCCGCTGCGCCCCTGAGGACATCGCGCTCACCGTGGCCGCCACCGTGGTGAGCCACCATGCAGTGGAACCCGGGACACCGCCACGCTTCATCATCGACGCCGGCAGCAAGATCCTCGGCAGCGACAAGCCCGCCTGGGCAACCGGCTACGGGCGGCTGCTTGACCACCCGGACGCAAGGATCACGGCACTCTCGGAACACCACGCCACCGTGGAGTGGCACAGCCCCGAAGGTCCGCCTGCGCTGGGCGAACGGCTGCGCGCCATCCCCAACCACGTCTGCCTGGCCATGAACCTGGTGGACGATGTCGCCGTCGTCAGTAACGGAAGCCTGGTGGAGCGCTGGCGCGTGGCCGCCCGCGGCAAGAACTCCTAATCCTTCGTCAGGAAGGGTCTTTTTTTCGCCAATCGTTGAAAAAAAGATTCGACAAGCCTTAACCTGAGTGGACTGTGTTCCATGACACAGTCCCGGGGAATGTCAGATGGCCGTCCGTCGTCGTCAGGATTATCCATGCCAGCACTCAGCCCGTCCCGGCCCGCCGGGCAGCAGCTTACGTCCCGCACCGCCGCATCCTTTGACCACTGGAAGCATCTGGTAGCCGAGTCCTTCGTGCCGCTGGCCGCCAGTACCGCGGACGTGGACCGCTTCCGCGGACAGCTGCGCTCCCGCGTGCTGGACCGCATGTCCATCGTGGAAGTCACCGCCACGTCGCACGAGGTGCACCGTACGCCGGCGCTGATCGCCCAGGCCGGCGAGCGCTACTTCAAGCTCAACCTCCAGTTGGAGGGCACCGGCCTGCTGATCCAGGACAACCGCGAGGCAGTCCTCCAGCCGGGCGACCTTGCCATCTACGACACCAACCGCCCCTACACACTCACGTTCGAACAGCAGGCGCGGATGATGGTGGTGATGTTCCCCTGCGACGCACTGTCCCTGCCCCCGGATTACGTGGGCAGCTCGCCGCCGTCCGCATGGACGCCACCGGCCTCAGCGGCATCGTGGGGCAGTTCATCCGCCAGCTCTCGGAGAACCTGGAGGTGCTGAACGGCCCCAGCGGCTCCCGCCTGGCAACCAACGCCCTGGACCTGGTCTCCACCATGCTGCACGCCGAGATGGACATAAGCCCGGAACGGATGAAACCGCAGGCACTGCTCGCGGTGTCCATCCGGGAGTACATCGACGCGAACCTGTCGGACCCGATGCTGTCACCGGCCAGCATCGCGGCGGCGCACTTCATCTCCACCCGGCACCTGCACAACGTCTTCCACGAATCCGGCACCACGGTGGCCAGCTGGATCCGGAGCCAGCGGCTGGACGGCGCACGCCGCGACCTGCGGGACCCCCTGCATGCGGGAAAGCCGGTGGGCGCCATCGCTGCCCGGTGGGGAATCCTGGATGCCGCGCACTTCAGCCGGACCTTCCGCGATGCCTTCGGCGTCTCCCCCAGCGACTGGCGGCGCGGCGGCTAGGGCTTACGGCATGTCCGCTAGATCAGGCCCTGCGCCAGCATGGCTTCTGCAACTTTGACGAACCCGCCAATGTTGGCGCCCAGGACGTAGTTGCCCGGCTCGCCGTATTCGTCGGCGGTGGCAGCGCACCGGTGGTGGATTCCCACCATGATGTCCGTCAGCCGCTCCTCCGTGTGTTCGAAGGACCACGAGTCACGGCTGGCGTTCTGCTGCATCTCCAGCGCCGAGGTCGCCACACCCCCGGCGTTGGCGGCCTTGCCGGGACCGAACAGCACCCCTGCCTCCTGGAAGACTGCCACGGCGTCCCGCGTGGACGGCATGTTGGCCCCTTCACCCACCGCGAGGAGGCCGCCCCGCACCAGCCTCGCGGCAGCGCCGCCGTCGAGCTCGTTTTGCGTGGCGCAGGGCAGCGCCACGGTGGCATCGACGTCCCACACTGAACCGCCGTCAACATAGGAGACGCCGGGACGGCGGACGGCGTAATCCTTGAGCCGGCCGCGCTCCACTTCCTTGACCTCGCGCAGGAGCCCGACGTCGATCCCCGCCTCGTCCACGATATAGCCGGAGGAGTCGGAGCAGGCCACCACGGTGGCGCCCAGGGACTGCGCCTTGGCGATGGCGTTGATGGCCACGTTGCCGGAGCCGGACACCACCACGCGCTGGCCGTCGAACGAGGTGCCGCGCGTCTTCAGCATTTCCTGGGTGAAGATCACGGTGCCGAAGCCGGTGGCCTCCGGGCGGACAAGCGAGCCGCCCAGGAGATCCCCTTGCCGGTCAGCACGCCGGATTCATACCGGTTGGTGATGCGTTTGTACTGGCCGAAAAGGTAGCCGATCTCGCGTCCGCCCACGCCGATGTCGCCTGCCGGCACGTCCGTGTACTCGCCGATGTGCCGGTACAGCTCGGTCATGAAGGACTGGCAGAACCGCATTACCTCGGCGTCGCTGCGGCCGCGGGGGTCGAAGTCGGAGCCGCCCTTGCCGCCGCCGATCGGCATCCCGGTGAGGGCGTTCTTGAAGATCTGCTCGAAGCCCAGGAACTTCACGATGCCCAGGTAGACGGACGGGTGGAACCGCAGCCCGCCCTTGTAGGGGCCCAGCGCGGAGTTGAACTCCACGCGGAAGCCCCGGTTGATCTGCACCCGCCCCGCGTCGTCGGTCCAGGGCACGCGGAAGATGATCTGGCGTTCGGGTTCGCAGAGGCGCTCCAGGATGGCGGCGTCGAGGAATTCCGGGTGCCGGTCATGGACCGGGCCGAGGCTTTCGAAGACCTCCACCACCGCTTGGTGGAACTCCGCCTCACCGGGGTTGCGCGCCAGGACGGTGTCCCGAATGGCCTCCAGCCGTGCGTCCATGAACTGCTTCCTTGCCTGTTCTCCGGCGCACCGGCGGGTACCGGCGCGAATAAAAGTTGATACTTCAACTTATACGATTATGACCGGCGGCCTGTAGCCGGCGATCCGGATTCCAGCCTAATATCCACAGTGTGACATTCCAATTCCGCTCTATGAAAATTTCTTGCGCCGATGCCCGGATGGCCAACTGATGGCCCATATCTGCCTGCTGCTCTCCGGCGCGGCGCTCCTGATCAACGGCCTGGGAACACTGGGGTTCCTGCCACGCCGCGATGCCGCGGTCTTCAGCCTCCTGGTGGGCAGCACCCAACTGGCGCTCGGCATCGCCTGCCTGGCGGTGGGCGGCACTGCGCCGCTGACTGCCGCAGGGATGTTCCTGTTCGGCACCACCTACGCCTATGTGGGCCTGGATGTCCTGCTGGGTCTTGGATCGAAGGGCCTGGGCTGGTTCTGCGGGATGGTGGCCGCCGTCGGGCTGGTCCTCGCCGGAGCCTGGCTGGGCTCCGACCCGCTGCTGGCTGTCCTGTGGCTGTGCTGGTCCGCGCTCTGGGGCCTGCTTTTTGCCTCCGCGGCCCTGGGCGTTACGCGGCTGGATCCGCTGGCCGGCTGGAGCCTGGTGCTGTCCAGCCAGGTCACGGCAACGGTTCCGGCACTCCTGGGGCTGGCCGGGCTGTGGCCTTCCGGGGGCGGCGCGGCGGGGGTTGCGGCGGTGCTGCTCGCGGGGGTTTTTGTGCTGGCACAGAGACTGGCCCGCCGGGGAGCTGCTGCTCCCCCGCGGGCCAGTGAAAAGGTGGCTCCCGGTCCTGCCGGCAGGGCGTCCTAGGGCCGGCGTGTTCCCAGGTCCGCGGCTGCCTGCCGGCGCTGCACCTGTCCCTCCACCAGCACGCCGGCAACGTAGACGGCGGGGACAGCCGCCAGGAGGGCCACCGCCGTTTCGGTGCTGCCGCCGATCAGCGCGGTGAAGTTGCTGACCACCAGGAACAGGATCCATGCCAGCAGGACGGCGGCGAGCGCCGGAGCCGCCAGGGTCTGCCACGGCTGGCCGGTGATGCGCTCCCGGCGGAAGAACCCGACGACGGCCACCGAGCAGAGGATGTACAGCACCAGCAGTGCCGCCACGGCCAGCCCGCTGAACCAGGAGAAGAGGCTCAGCACGGGGTCGAGGCCCAGGAGCGCGAAGGGGGCGACGAGCACGACGGCGGCGCCGGTCTGGATCCAGGCGGCCACGGCCGGGGCGCGGTGCCGGTTGGTCCTGGCGACGGCTGCGGGCATGGAGCCGTTCAGGGCCAGGGAGTGCAGGTACCGGTTGATGCCGTTGTGGAAGGCGATGATGCCGGCCAGCAGCGAGGTGACCAGCAGGACCCCGGTCACCACCCCGGCCCACGGGCCGAAGAGTTCCACCATGGGCCCCAGGACGAAGACGGTGGCGTCCCCTGATTCGAGGGCCGCCCCGGCGGCATCCATGACCTGGGAGGGGCCGTAGTAGCTGACCAGCATCCACGAGATGAACGAGAAGAAGACCGCGATGACGCCGACGGAAAGGTAGGTGGCACGGGCTACGGTGCGGTGCGGGTCTTCGGCTTCGGCCGAATAGATGGCGGTTGATTCGAAACCGAACATGGATGCCACGGCAAACATGATGGCCACGCCGGGAGCTCCGGCGCCGATTGCCGCGGGCGAGAAGGACGCAGCAAGGTCCAGGCCCTCCGGTCCGCCGCCGCGGAACAGCACGGTGAAGCCGAACAGCAGCAGCACGGCAACCTCCAGGCCCACCAGCAGGGCAAGGACCCGGGCACCGAGCTCGATGTTCAGCGAGCCGAGGACCTGCACGCCCGCCATGGTGGCCAGGGCCAGCAGCCACCACGGAACCTCCAGCCCCATTGAGGCCAGCAGCCCGGAGAACACGGCCCCGTAGAGCCCGTACATCGCGGCCTGGACGGTGTTGTAGGCCAGCAGCGCCAGCCACGCGGCGCCGGCCCCAATCCGCCTGCCGAACGCCGCGGTGATGTAGGCGTAGAAGGCGCCGTTGGCCTGGATCCTGCGGCTCATGGCCACGAAGCCCACCGCGAAGACGACGATCACGATGCCCACGATCAGGTAGGCGCCCGGGGCGCCGGCACCGTTGCCGAGCGCTGCGGCGAGCGGCGAGGCGCCCACGATGCCGGTCAGGGGCGCCTGCGCCGAAAGGACGAAGAAAAGGATGCCCAGCACGCCGATGCTGCCGGCGCGGAGGGCAGTGGAATGCTCCTTGGCCGGAGCGTCAGTGGTCCGGGACTCGTAATTGGAAATACTCATTGGATCCCTCTTAGCGGTCATGAGTTGGGGGGAAATGGCTATGGAATTCAGCTTGTCAAAGGACGTCCGCGGCGCTTTGTCCTGCAGCGATCAGTTGTTGTCGGTCAGCGCAGCGCCGGGCGGAGCGGCCAGCAGGGAAGCAGCCTGGAGTGCGGCCTCCATGCCGCTTTCGATGGCGCCGTCAATGAAGCCGCCCCACCCGTTGGCGATGTCCGAGCCGGCGAAGAGCACATTGCCGTGCGGTGCCTGCAGCGCAGCCAGGGATGTGGCGAGGAAGCCGGTGCGGTGCATGGGCCACGTTTCACCCGCGAGCGGGTCAGCCACCCAGTCGTGCGTCGCGACGTCGACGACCTCAAGTCCGGGGACCAGGCGTTCCAGCTGCGCCTGGACGGACGCCGGGTCACCGGCGTCGATCCTGGCGGCGTCGGGACCGAAGCCGACGGCGATCGTGTCGCCGTCGAGCGCGTACTCGACCTGGAAGAAATTCAGCGGCCAGTCGGCATTTCCCAGTGCCACAAACGGCGTGTGTTCACCGCGCAGCCGGATCCAGACCTTGACGCCCTTCGAGACCTGGCCGCGTGCGGCGCCGTCCGCCTTGCCGGACGGCAGTGGCGGCTCAAATGCCACCGCTGGCATGGCAGGAAGGGGAATGGTGACGACGGCGGCTTTGGCACCGATGGTGCGGCCGTCGGCACTGCGGACGGTGACGGATCCGCCGCCGTCCGTGATGCCCGCCACCTGAAAGCCGTAGTGGATGGGCGCGCCGGAGTCCCGCAGGATCGCTTCGGCGAGGGCAGCCGTGCCGCCGTCGATCTTGTACGTGGCACAGGCCTCGAAGTTGACGGCCCAGTCGCCGTTGGTGAGTGCCACCCAGCGCAGGGCCTGGGTGAGTGCCGCGTCGTCCAGCGGACCGTTGAAGTTCAGGGTCCAGAAGGATTCCAGGATGTCCCGGGCGGACCCGGGCGTGAACTGCTCCCGGATGCGGTCCCGGACGGAGACGTCGTCGATTTCCTTGAACGTGTCCTGCGCCAGGGGCTGGAACGGCTGCGGGAAGTAGGTCCGGGCCTCCTTGACGAAGTGGCTGTTGTGGCGGCCAATCAACTCCAGCAAGGTAGCGGGTGAGCCTTCGTGGCGGCCGCCGTCGGCCCACCAGTAGGCGCGCTGGGGCTCGGGACTGGGCACCGTGCCGATCCCGTAGCGCTTCAGTTCGGCCCAGACGTACGGCTGCGTCCAGTGCACCCAGGTGCCGCCGATCTCCAGGTCGCGGCCAAGGCGGCTGTCCAGCCAGGTCCTGCCGCCGATCCGGTCCCGGGCTTCCACGATCTGGACGGCGAAGCCCTGCCGGGTGAGTTCCCGCGCCGCTGTGAGTCCTGCGAAGCCGGCGCCCACCACTATGACGTCCACGTTTGCGTGCTCCATGGCTGTTCCTACGAGTAGACGAAGAACTCGACGGTGGGCGCCAGCACTGACCAGCGGGTCCTGGCGCCCTTGTTGAAGGAGGCCGAGCTGCCGGCAGTGAGGTCATAGGCCTCACCGCCCTCCACCTCGATCCGCAGGTGCCCCTCGATGATGTGGATGGTTTCGTCGGCCTCCATCAGGAGGTCGAAGGGTTCCGGCGCTTCGGCCGGGGTGACGTGCCAGTAGCCGCAGGCCAGGGCGGGGCGGTCCCCCTCGCCGAAACGGCGCACCCACTGGACTTGGCCGAGTTCGAAGGGCTCGTTCTTGGCGGGATCCAGGGTGGATGAGGTGGTGAAGGCAGGTGACAGTGACATGGATGCTCCGGAAATGATGGGGGCGGGCTCGCCGCCGGAAGAGTGGAAAGGGCGGTGCGCTTGTGACCGGCATCACCGCTGGAGCAATCTAAGCAATTGCTTAGTTTTAAGTCAAGAGCCCCGCGTGCCTGCGGAAGGGCTCGCTAGAATCGACGGCATGGCCTCTTCACCCTCCCGCGCTGCCGCTTCCTCCAGATACGGCACCGGACGCGAGGCCCTGCTCCGCGCCGCGGTGCACGTGGTGGCGCACAAGGGCCTCCGGGGCATGACCTACCGGGCGGTGGCGGAGGAGGCAGGGGTCAACAACAGCCTGGTGGCCCACCACTTCGGATCACGGGACGCGCTGATCGCGGCGGCCCTGGGCTGGGCTTCGGAGCAGTCCATCGCCGCCTCCCGTCTGCAGGAGGCCGCGCAGCAGGAGGACACCCTCACGGAGGCCCTGATGGCGCTGCTGCTCGCGGAGCCCGAACTGCAGGTCTTCCAGTACGAGATGATCCTGGAGGCGCGGCGGCGCCCTGAGCTGGCCGGGCCGGTATCCAAGCTCTATGAGAGCTACGTCAGCGCCCTGGCGGAGGGGCTGGAAGCGTTCGGGGTGGGTGGATCGGTGCGGGTGGTGGCCAGGGCGCTGTTCGCGGCCCTGGATGGCCTGGTCCTCCAGTTCCTGGCCGGCGTGGACCGGGAAGAGATCGCAGCCGCCCTGGAGGAAGTGCACCAGGTGATCATCCTGCGCCGGGACGGGCCGGCCGGGAGCGCCGGACTTTAACGCACAATGCCCCTGCCGGGCGCCAGTTGGCGCCCGACAGGGGCATGAACACTTTTTCTGGACGGCAGGTCCGGCTAGCGGAGCACCACGGTCCTGTTCCCTGCAGGATGACCCGTCCCTCGCAGTGCCAGCGGACGGCGTTGGACAGGGCCTTGCATTCGGTGTCGCGCCCGGCGGCCACCAGGTCCTCGGGGCCGTAGGTGTGGTCCACGTCCACCACCTGCTGGGAGATGATGGGTCCCTCGTCCAGCTCGGCGTTGACGTAGTGTGCGGTGGCGCCCACGGTCTTGACCCCGCGCGCGTAGGCCTGGTGGTACGGCTTGGCACCCTTGAAGCTGGGCAGGAACGAGTGGTGGATGTTGATGGCCCTGCCGTCCAGCTTGCGGGTCAGGTCGTCGCTGAGGACCTGCATGTAGCGGGCCAGCACCACCAGCTCCACGTCCAGCCCGTTCACCAGCTCCATCAGCCGGGCTTCGGCGTCAGGCTTGGTGTCGGCCGTAACGGGGATGTGGTGGAACGGGATGCCGTGCCACTCCACCAGGTCCTGGTGGTCCCGGTGGTTGGACACCACGGCCACCACGTCCACCGGCAGCTCGCCGATCCGCGCCCGGAACAGCAGGTCGTTCAGGCAGTGCCCGAACTTGGACACCATGATCAGCACCCTGCGCTTGGAGCCGTGGCGCTCCAGCTGCCACCGCATGCCGAACTTTTCGGCCACGGGGGCAAACGAGTCCCGCAGGGCCTGCAGCGTGGAGTCGTCCCCCTCGGAGGCGAAATGCACGCGCATGAAGAAGTGGCCTTCCGACCGCTCCCCGAACTGGTTGTTGTCGATGATGTCGCAGCCGTGTTCGAGCAGGAAACCGGAGACGGCGTGGACGATGCCCGGGCCTTCGGGGCAGTCCAGGGTGAGGACGTGCTCCACGGTGGTGGGTGCCTTCGGGGCGGGCAGGTGGGTTTCAGTGGCAGTCATGGCTCAGCACTCGATCACATTCACGGCAAGGCCTCCGCGGGAGGTTTCCTTGTACTTGGTTTTCATGTCAGCTCCTGTGTCACGCATTGTCTTGATGGCCTTGTCCAGGGAGACCTTGTGGCTGCCGTCCCCGTGCAGGGCCAGCCGGGCCGCGTTGATGGCCTTGACGCTGGCGATGGCGTTCCGCTCGATGCACGGGATCTGCACCAGGCCGCCCACGGGATCGCAGGTCAGGCCCAGGTTGTGCTCGATCCCCACCTCGGCGGCGTTTTCCACCTGGGCGGGCGTTCCGCCCAGCACCTCGCAGAGGCCGGCGGCGGCCATGGAGCAGGCCGAGCCCACCTCGCCCTGGCAGCCGACCTCGGCGCCGGAGATGGAGGCGTTCGTCTTGAAGAGGATGCCGACGGCGGCCGCCGCCAGCAGGAAGCGGACCACGCCGTCGTCGTCGGCGCCCGGAACAAACTTCACGTAGTAGTGCAGCACTGCGGGCACGATGCCGGCCGCACCGTTGGTGGGGGCGGTGACGATCCGCCCGCCCGCGGCGTTCTCCTCATTCACGGCGAGGGCGAACAGGTTCACCCACTCCATGGCCAGCAGCGGGTCGGCCGGCGCCTGGACGGGCGACGGCGTTGCTGCCGCCGCTTCCGCGCTGGCCGCGGATGCCGTCAGGGTGCGGAACAGCGCGGGCGCGCGGCGGGGCACTTTCAGCCCGCCGGGCAGGATGCCCTCGGCGTTGCAGCCGTTCTCCACGCATTCGCGCATGACGGCCCACAGCCCCAGCAGCTTTTCCCGGAGCTCGGCCTCGGTGTGCCAGGTCAGCTCGTTGGCGAGCATAACGTCGGAGATGGACATGTTTTCGCGGCTGCAGATCTCCAGCAGTTCGTCAGCGGTGCTGAACTGGTAGGGCAGGACCGTGTCATCCGCCACCACCTTGTCCGCCCCGGCGGCGTCGCCGTCGACGACGAAGCCGCCCCCAATTGAATAGAAGCTCCGCTCGCTGAGCACCGACCCGGTGTGGTCAAGGGCCCGGAACGTCATGCCGTTGGGGTGCGCGGGAAGGGACTTGCGCCGGTGCAGCACCACGTCCTCGTCCCAGTTGAAGTCCACCCGGTGGGTGCCGGCAACGTGGAGCTCAGCGTCCAGGGCGGCCGCGGCCACCTGGTCGTCCGCCGTGAAGGTGTTCACGGTTTCCGGTTCCAGGCCCTGCAGCCCCAGGACAACGGCTTTATCGGAGCCGTGCCCGCGCCCGGTGGCGCCGAGCGAGCCGAACAGTTCCGACTGGACCCGGACGGTGGAGCTGAGCTGCCCGTCAGCCTTCAGGCCGTCGGCGAACTGCTTGGCCGCCCGCATCGGGCCCACCGTGTGTGACGACGAGGGCCCGATGCCAACGGAAAACAGGTCCAGGACGCTGAGCGCCATCAGGGAACCTCAGGTGAGGCGTACTCCCGCATGCCGTCCAGGAGCCAGCGGCCCAGGAATCGGCGAAGGACGCCCGGGGAAGATCCGGAAGGACTCCTCACCCGTCTTCCACAGGATGGTGGGGATGTTCCCGATCTCGGTGGAGTAGGCGGTCCCGGCCTTGAACTCCCGGGGGTGCAGGTCCAGCGAGCAGCCCTTCTCGAGGACGGCCCGCGCCCGGGGGCCGCTCAGCTCGAAGGTGGTCCGGTTGGCGGAGAGGTCCACCACCTGGCCCTGGCCGTCGGCCAGGGCATCCTGCAGGGCCTGGATCAGGTCGCCGCCCAGGGACTCGTGCGCCTCGGTGGGGGCAACCACCAGGAACTCGGCGGGTCCCAGCCAGAGGACCGAGACATCGCCCTTTTTCACGACCTCGCCGCACTTAGCGGGCAGGCCGCCTGTGACGGCGGCGAGCCGCTGGCCCGCTTCGGAGCCGGCGTCAGCCCGCAGGCCCACCAGGGTGAGGAAGGGCAGCTCGCCCAGTTCCACCGTGCCTGCCAGCGAGCCGGCCGTGAAGGCCTCCCGCAGCTGTGCTGCCGGGCTGATGCGGACGGAGAGGTTCTTTTCCGCGGAGCTCTGGGCGGGGGATGCTGCTGTTTCAGCCATCTTTACGGGTCCCTTCGGTGTCAAAAAGCACTGTTTCTGCAACAACCACGTCCACCAGCTGGTCGCCGGCGGCGGCCACCAGGGTTTCGCCGATGCGGTTGCGGCCGTTCTTGATCAGGGCCAGGCCGAACGACCGGCCCAGTGCTGCGCTGTGGTAGCTGGAGGTGACGAAGCCCTCCATGGGCACGGGCCCGTAGGCCGGGTTGGTGGAGCGGCCCTTTTCCACCAGCTGGGTGCCTTCGGGCAGCCGCAGCGTGCCGTCCACCGGCAGGACGCTGACCAGGTGCTTGCGGTCTTCGCGCTGCTGGTCCACCCGGGAGTAGGAGCGCTTGCCGATGAAGTCCTTGGCCTTGGAGACGATCCATTCCATGCCCGCGTCCTGCGGGGTGACGGTTCCGTCGGTGTCCTGCCCCACGATGGGGTAGCCCTTTTCGGCACGCAGCACGTGCATGGTCTCGGTGCCGTACGGGGTGATGTTGAACTCGGCACCCGCGGCGGCCACCGCTTCCCAGGTGTTGAGCCCGTACCAGGTGGGAACGTTGATTTCGTAGGCCAGTTCACCGGAGAAGGAGATCCGGCAGATCCGGGCACGGACGCCGGAAGCGAGGGTGGTTTCCCGGAAGGTCATGAACGGGAAGGCCTCGGTCTCCAGGCCGCCGTCGGCAGCGAGTTCCGGTGCCAGCTTCGCGATCACGGCGCGGGACTTGGGCCCGACGACGGCGATGGTGCTCCACTGTTCGGTCACCGAGGTGCAGTGCACGTCCAGTTCCGGCCATTCGGTCTGCAGCCATTCCTCCAGCCAGTCCAGCACCTTGGCGGCACCGCCGGTGGTGGTGGTCATGAAGTAGCGGTCCTCGTCGAGGCGGAGCGTGACGCCGTCGTCGAAGATCATGCCGTCCGGCGTGCACATGACGCCGTACCGTGCCGAACCCGGGGCCAGCTTCTTGAACGCGTTGGTGTAGACGCGGTTCAGGAACTCGCCCGCGTCCTTGCCGCGGATCTCGATCTTGCCCAGGGTGGTGGCATCCATGAAGCCCACGGACTCGCGGACGGCGGCGCACTCGCGCAGCACGGCGGCGTCCATGTCCTCACCGGCCTGCGGGTAGTACCAGGGCCGCTTCCACTGTCCCACGTCCTCGAAGAGGGCGCCCTTGGCCACGTGCCACGGGTGGATGGACGTGATGCGGGCGGGGTCGAAAAGTTCGCCGCGCTGGCGTCCGGCCAGTGCCGCGAAGGCCACCGGGGTGAACGGTGCGCGGTACGTGGTGGTTCCGATGTCGCCGATGCCGCGGGATGCTTCGCCGGCCGTGCGCAGTGCCGCGGCGATGACGCCGATGGCATTGACGCCGGAGGTCTTGCCCTGGTCGTTGGCGGTGCTGATGGAGGTGTAGCGCTTCACGTGCTCAACTGAGCGCATGCCGGCTCCGGTGGAGCGCAGGACGTCGGCCACGGACTGGTCGCGCTGGAAGTCCACGAAGTGGTGGTGCCAGTCGTCCGGGGTGCCGTTCTCGCCCGGGACCAGCCACAGCTGGCGGGTGGGTGCGGCGGCCTTCGGCTCGTCCAGCGGGGACGGCTCGACGGCGGAGCTGAAGCCGGCGGCGATGGCTGCGGACGCGCCCGCGGAAATGCCTTCGGTGAAGCAATCCTGGGTGGCGAAGGAGCCGCGGCCGGAGCCGATGGTCTGCTGGTTGGGGACCACGGTGCTCGGCACGAACGCGGCGAGATCCTCGTCCCAGCGCAGCTTGCCCTGGCGCTGGGAGTGCAGGTGCACCAGCGGGCTCCAGCCGCCGGACACGGCCAGCAGGTCGCAGGCCATCTGCTCGACGCCCGAGGTGAGCTCGCCGTCGTCGTTGATGCTGCGGATGGTGACGCCGTTGAGGCGGCCGTCCGCATCTGCGGAGGTGTTGGCAACGGCGCTGCCGATCAGCACCCGGGTGCCTGCCTCGACGGCGGCGGCTGCCACCGGGGAGATCTGCGGCCGGGCGTCCACGACGGCGCCGACCTTGACGCCGGCAGCCTGGAGGTCGGCGGCCAGGGCGTAGGCGCTGTCATTGGTGGTGCTGATGACCACGCGCTGGCCGGCGGCCACTGCGTAGCGGTTCAGGTAGCTGCGGACTGCCGAGGCGAGCATGATGCCCGGGCGGTCGTTGTTCTCGAACACCAGCGGACGCTCGTGGGCACCGGGGGCCAGCACAACCTGCTTGGCACGGATGTGCCAAATCCGCTGTCGGGACACTCCGGGAGCGGCGGGGCTGGAGAGGTGGTCGGTGCGGTTCTGCACGGCAATGACGTAGTTGGCGTCGTACGCGCCGAACGCCGTGGTGCGGTTCAGGACGGTGGATTCCGCGCCGGACACCAGCTCGGCTTCAACGTCGGCAACCCATTCGAGTGCGGGCTTGCCCTCGATGGTCTCGGCAAGCTCCGGCGACGTGGAGCCGGAGAGCAGGGAGCCGCCCAGTTCGGGCTGGTCGTCCAGCAGCATGACGCGGGCGCCGGTGCGGACGGCTTCGCGGGCAGCGGCCAGGCCGGCGGGGCCGCCACCGACCACCAGGACGTCGGTGTGGACGTACTTCTTGTCGTACTCGGCGCGGTCCTCGTCGGGATCCAGCCGGCCCAGTCCGTTCAGCAGTTCTGCCTTCAGGCCGTCCACCAGGGACACGGTGGTGGCGGGAGCATGGACTCTGCCACGTGGCCCGGGAAGCGGGGAGCGATCTTGACCAGGGCGTTGGGTTCCTCCACGCCGGCGGCCAGGATGCCGCGGGGGCGGTCCTCATAGAGGGAGCTGCCGACGGCGACGCGGCCGTTGGCGAGCAGCGCCGAGGCGAGCGTGTCCCCGGGGTGGCCGGTGTATTCCTCACCGTCGACGGTGAAACGCCAGGAGATGGTGCGGTCGATGCGGCCGCCGGATGCGAGGCGGGCGTTCTGGGAAGTCACTGGGCTGCTCCTTCCGGGGCTGCGGGGGTGGCGGGGGAAATGCTTGTGCATGAGATGTCGGGCGCGGCGGTCCCGGTGGTGGTGCTGTCCGCGGCGGTGCTGGCGGTGCCGAATTCCGCGGTCTGCCGTCCGGCCAGGTCCGGCCGGGGCGTGCCCATCGGGTAGACGGCCTTGATGTCGTAGCTCACGGTGTCCCGGAGCATGTTGAACCACTGGCGGCAGCCGGTGCTGTGGACCCACCGCTCGGCGAAGGTGCCCTTGGGGTTCTCGCGGTAGAAGAGGTACCGGGACCACTCCACGTCGTTCAGTTCGTTCGGGTTTTCGGGGTATGCCACGTGGGCCTGGCCGCCGTAGTGGAATTCGGTTTCATCCCGGGGGCCGCAGTTGGGGCATGAGATCAGCAGCATGTGCGTTGTCTTTCTGTGGTGGCGGCGGCTAGCTGGGCCACGGCGGCGGCGCCGTGTTCGTCGATGAGGGCGCCGGTTTCGAAGCGCTCCAGGGAGAACGGCTGGTTCAGCTTGTGCGGGGCGCCCGTGGCGATGGTGTGGGCGAAGGTCATTCCGGCGGCCGGAGTTCCCTTGAACCCGCCGGTGCCCCAGCCGCAGTTCACGAACATGTTGTCCACCGGCGTGGTGCCCACGATCGGGGAGGCGTCCAGCGTGGTGTCCACGATTCCGCCCCAGGTCCGGAGCACGTGGGCCCGGGCAAAGATGGGGAAGAGTTCGACGGCGGCGGCCATCTGCTGCTCGATCACGTGGAAGGAGCCGCGCTGGCCGTAGCCGTTGTAGGAGTCAATGCCGGCGCCCATGACCAGTTCGCCCTTGTGCGCCTGGGAGACGTAGACGTGGACGTGGTTGGACATGACCACGGTGGGGTGGACCGGCTCGTGGAGTTCGGACACCAGGGCCTGCAGCGGGTGGGACTGGATGGGCAGCTGGAAGCCGGCCATTTCGGCCAGGACCGAGCTGTGCCCGGCGGCGCAGAGGCCCACCTTTTCGGTGTTGATGGTGCCGCGGGTGGTCTTGACGCCCACCACCTTGTTGCCGTCCTTCAGGAAGCCGGTGACTTCGCAGTTCTGGATGATGTCGACGCCCATTTCGTCGCACTTGCGGGCGAAGGCCCAGGCCACGTGGTCGTGCTTGGCGATGCCTGCTCGCGGCTGGTAGGTGGCGCCCATGACGGGGTAGCGGATGTCGTCGTTGATGTTCAGGATGGGGCAGAGTTCCTTGACCTGCTTCGGGTCCAGCCACTCCGCGTCCACGCCGTTGAGCTTGTTGGCGCCCACGCGGCGCATGCTTTCGCGCACGTCGCCGAGGGTGTGGGCCAGGTTCATCACGCCGCGCTGGCTGAAGAGGAAGTCGTACTCCAGCTCCTCCGGCAGGATTTCCCACAGCTTGAGGGCGTGCTCGTAGATGGCTGCGCTCTCGTCCCAGAGGTAGTTGGACCGGATGATGGTGGTGTTCCGGGCCATGTTGCCGCCGGCCAGCCAGCCCTTTTCGAGGACGGCAATGTTGGTCATGCCGTGGTTCTTCGCCAGGAAGTATGCGGTGGCCAGGCCGTGCCCGCCGCCGCCCACTACCACTGCGTCATAGGAGGACTTGGGCTCCGGGTTCCGCCAGAGGAAATCCGGGTGCTCCGGAAGCTGGTGCGTGCTCACTGGGCGGCTCCAATCAGGTCTGCCTCGGCGGCGGCCAGGGCGGCGTCGTCGTTGAGGTGCGGGTAGAGGGGGAACTTGTCGGCAAGGGCGGTGACGCGGCTGCGGAGTTCGCTGGCGGTGTCGTCGGCCAGGGTGCCGGTGCCGGCGGCGGCGATGAGCGCGGTGGCGATGATGTCAGCGACTTCGGCGAACTCGGCGGCACCGAAGCCGCGGGCGGCCAGGGCCGGCGTGCCGATGCGCAGGCCGGAGGAAACCATCGGCGGGCGGGGGTCGAACGGGACGGCGTTGCGGTTGACCGTGATGCCGATCCGGTGCAGCGCGTCCTCGCCCTGCTGGCCGTCGAGTTCGGAGTTGCGCAGGTCCACGAGGACCAGGTGGACATCCGTACCGCCGTTGACCACGGAGATGCCGGCGGCCCCGACGTCGGACTGCAGCAGGCGCTCGGCGATCAGCTTGGCGCCGTGCAGGACGCGCTCCTGGCGTTCCTTGAATTCAGGGGCGGCAGCCAGCTTGAAGGCCACGGCCTTTGCGGCGATGACGTGCTCCAGGGGTCCGCCCTGCTGGCCGGGGAACACGGCGCTGTTGATCTTCTTGGCGTACTCCTCCTTGGCCATGATGACGCCGCCGCGGGGTCCGCCCAGGGTCTTGTGGGTGGTGGTGGTGACGACGTCCGCAAAGGGGACGGGGTTGGGGTGCAGTCCTGCAGCCACCAGCCCGGCGAAGTGGGCCATGTCCACCATCAGGTAGGCACCCACGAGGTCGGCGATGCGGCGGAACTCGGCGAAGTCCAGCTGGCGGGAGTAGGCGGACCAGCCGGCCACGATCAGCTTGGGCTTGTGTTCCAGGGCCAGGCGCTCCACTTCGGCCATGTCCACGCGGAGGTCGGATTCGCGGACGTGGTACGGGACCACGTTGTAGAGCTTGCCGGAGAAGTTGATCTTCATGCCGTGGGTCAGGTGTCCGCCGTGGGCCAGGGAGAGCCCCAGGATGGTGTCGCCCGGGTTCAGCAGGGCGAACATGGCGGCAGCGTTGGCCTGTGCGCCGGAGTGCGGCTGCACGTTGGCGAATTCGGCACCGAACAGGGCCTTGACGCGGTCGATGGCGAGCTGCTCGATGACGTCCACGTGCTCGCAGCCGCCGTAGTAGCGCTTTCCGGGGTAGCCCTCGGCGTACTTGTTGGTCAGGACCGAGCCCTGGGCTTCCATCACGGCGGACGGAGCGAAGTTCTCCGAGGCGATCATCTCGAGCGTGGACTGCTGCCGCTCCAGCTCCTTTGCTACGGCGGCAGCAACATCGGCGTCGACCTGGGCCAGTGAGGCGTTCAGTACGTTCTGCATGTTTCTCCTTGAAAAAGCCCTTGGGTTACTGATCCACAACTGATCTGTAACTGATATATTAGAACTAACGCAATAGTATGTTGCAGGTCACGAAGCAGTCAACAGCAACTTTTTGGAGAGTCCCTGATGAGCCTGATGCTGGAGAACCACCTGGAGATCGAAGGCGATCTCTCGTTGGCCGAGCGTGCCTACCGGCATCTCCGGGACCGGCTGATCATGCTGGACATCCGGCCCGGTGACGCCATCAACGACGGCAAGCTGGCCGCGGAGATGGGCATCGGACGCACTCCCGTCCGGGAAGCGCTGAAGCGGCTTGAAAGCGACCACCTGGTGATCTCCTACCCGCGGCGCGGCACCTTCGCCACCATCGTGGATATCACCGAGCTGGCCGACGTCTCGGAACTGCGGGAGTCACTGGAGCCGCTGGCCGCACGGCGCGCCGCCAAGCTGGCCACGCCGGCGATTCGCGCGGAACTGCGCAATACTGCGGCCTCGATTGCGAAAATGGCCACCGCGGAGGATCCCTACGACCTCATGCGGTATGACATCACGGTGCACCGCCTCATCTACCGCGCGGCTGGAAACGCCCATCTTGAAGATGTCCTGATCCGCTACGACAACCTCGCCACCCGGATCTGGTGCATGGTTCTGGACAAAGTGCCGTCCGTGGCCGGTCACGTTTCCGAGCACGTGGAGCTGCTGGAGGCCATTGCCGACGGCGATGCGGAGCGGGCGGGCAAGCTCGCCTTGGAGCACGTGACCAGCTTCGAGCAGGCCATCCGCAGCGTGCTCTAGGCTGGCAGGCTTAGGAATCCAGGGGGTCGAGCCGCTTCCGCAGGAGGCAGAACTCGTTGCCCTCCGGGTCCTGCAGGACGTGCCACGGCTCGTCGCCGGCCTGCCCCACGTCGGCCGGCCGGGCGCCGAGGGCGAGCAGCCGCTCCAGCTCGGCGGCCTGGTCCCGGTCCACCGGGTTGACGTCGATGTGCAGCGGCAGCCTTCCGGTCCGCGGATTGCTGCTGGGGCTCAGGATGATGGTGGGCTGCAGGCCCCCGAACCCGGCGGCGGGACCGATTTCGATCGCCCCGTCCTCACGGTCGAGCTCCACGTAGCCCAGGACGTCGCACCAGAAGCGGGCGAGCACTTCGGGGTCGGCGCAGTTGAGGACCAGTTCGCTGATGCGGCATGACATGGTGTCCAGTGTATTGGGTGTGACGTGGAATACTTCCGTAGAGGCAAGCCGGAACCGCCGGCGGACGCAGGAAGGGCCACACGAATGCAGGAAACCGCCAGGGTGGACGGAACGCCGCTGGAGCACGTGCTGGCAGCACTGTCCCGTGAACGGGGCAAGGGGCTGCTGCCGGACCCGGCCTTCGACCGCCGCCTGGAGCGGACCCTGCCCCTGCTGGCGGATCTCTTCGGCTCCCTGTACAGCTCGCGGCCGGACTGGCAGGACCAGCTGGCAGCCCTCATTGTGCAGGCAGCCCGGTCCTGGCAGGAGCGGCCTGCCGGGCTGAAGGACCTGGACGCAGAGTGCGAAGGCGACAGCGGCTGGTTCCAGTCCAACACCATGCTGGGCGGCGTCTGCTACGTGGACCGCTATGCGGAAAGCCTGGAGGGCGTCCGCGCCCGGATCCCGTACTTCAAGGAGCTGGGCCTGACCTACCTGCACCTCATGCCGCTGTTCCTGGCCCCCGAGCCGCACTCCGACGGCGGCTACGCGGTGTCCAGCTACCGGGAGGTCAACCCGAAGCTGGGAACCATGGAGCAGCTGCGGTCCCTGGCGGCAGACCTGCGGAGCAACGGGATCAGCCTGGTGGTGGACTTCATCTTCAACCACACCTCGGACGAGCACGAGTGGGCCCGCAAGGCGGCTGCCGGCGATCCCGAATACAGCGACTACTACTGGATTTTCCCGGACCGGACCATGCCGGACGCCTTCGAGCAGAACGTGCGTGAGATCTTCCCGGAAAACCACCCCGGATCCTTCATCCAGATGGCGGACGGCCGGTGGGTCTGGGCCACCTTCCACACCTACCAGTGGGACCTGAACTACTCCAACCCGGACGTCTTCCGCGCCATGGCCGGGGAAATGCTGTTCCTGGCGAACCAGGGCGTGGACATCCTCCGCATGGATGCCGTGGCCTTCATTTGGAAGGAGCTGGGCACCTCCTGCGAGAGCCGGCCCGAGGCGCACACCCTGCTCCGCGCCTTCAACGCGGTGTGCCGGCTGGCGGCGCCGTCGCTGCTGTTCAAGTCCGAGGCCATCGTGCATCCGGACGAGGTGGCGCTCTACATCGACCCCGCCGAATGCCAGATTTCCTACAACCCGCTGCAGATGGCGCTGATCTGGGAGTCCCTGGCCACGCGGGACGCCTCGCTGCTGGCCCAGGCCCTGGAGCGGCGGCACAACATCCCGGCCGGCACGTCCTGGGTCAACTACGTCCGCAGCCACGACGACATCGGCTGGACCTTCGCGGACGAGGATGCCGCGGAACTGGGCATCAACGGCTTCGACCACCGCCGCTTCCTGAATTCCTTCTACGTCAACCGGTTCCCCGGCAGCTTCGCCCGCGGCGTCCCCTTCCAGGACAACCCGCGCACCGGCGACTGCCGCATTTCAGGCACGACGGCGTCTCTGTGCGGTATGGAGGTCAACCCCGCCGAGGCGGTGGAACGGATCCTCCTGGCCCACTCGGTTGCCTTCAGCACCGGCGGCATCCCGCTGCTGTACCTGGGCGACGAGGTGGCCCAGCTCAACGACTACGACTATGCCCGGGAGCCGGGCCACGGGGAGGACAGCCGCTGGGTGCACCGGCCGCACTACCCGGCCGCGCAGTATGCCCGCCGCAACGACCCCGCCACACCGGAAGGCGCCGTGTACGCGGGGCTGAAGCGGATGATCGAAGTCCGCGGCGCCGCCCCTGAACTGGCCGGAACCACGCTGCTCGATTTCGATACCCACAACCGCAGCGTCCTGGCGTACCAGCGGCCGGCAAGCGCGGCCGACGGCGGCCAGACGCGGGTCCTTGCCCTCGCCAACTTCGGCGACTCCACCCAGCAGCTCCCAGCGGAAACCTTCGGCGGATACCTGCCTGCCGCCGTCGACCTTCTCTCGGAAGCCACGCTGGACCTGGGCGAAGGCGTCACGCTGCTCCCCCGCCAGTATCTCTGGCTGCGCGTCATGCCCGGCTAGCACCGGCGCCCGTTTTCCCAACCGGCCCCGGGCCGTGAAACCATACGGATCATGCCCCAGAAGATTGCGTACCAGGGTGAGCCCGGCGCCAACTCCAATATTGCCTGCCAGCAGATGTTCCCGGACATGGAAAGCGTGCCGTGCGCGAGCTTTGAGGACGCCTTCGAGCTGGTGGCCAGCGGCGAGGCCGATTTGGCCATGATCCCCATCGAGAACTCCATTGCCGGCCGGGTGGCGGACATCCACATCCTGCTGCCGCAGTCCAACCTGCAGATCGTGGGCGAATACTTCCTGCCCATCCACTTCGACCTGCTGGGCATTCCGGGCAGCACCATCGAGGGGGCCACCGAGGTGCACAGCCACATCCACGCCCTGGGCCAGTGCCGGCGCCTGATCCGCGAGGCCAGCCTGCGCCCGGTCATCGCCGGCGACACAGCAGGATCCGCCCGTGAAGTGGCCGAATGGAACGATCCCCGCAAGCTGTCCCTGGCTCCCCCGCTGGCCGCACAGATCTATGGCCTCGAGGTGCTGGCGTCCCGGGTGGAGGACGATCCCTCCAACACCACCCGGTTCGTGGTCCTGGCACGTGAAAAGGAACTGCCGGCCCGGGACGAGCTGCCCGGGCCGGCAGTCACCAGCTTTGTGTTCCGCGTGCGCAACGTCCCGTCCGCGCTGTACAAGGCGCTGGGCGGTTTCGCCACCAACGGCGTGAACATGACCCGGCTTGAGAGCTACATGGTGGGCAACGAGTTCGCCGCCACCATGTTCATGGCCGACGTCGAAGGCCACCCCGAGGACCTGCCGCTGAAGCTGGCCCTCGAGGAACTGGACTTCTTCACCACCGAGGTGCGGATCCTGGGCGTCTACGCCGCGGCCGACTACCGCGCGGCGGCCGCCACGGCCTGACGCGGCTGCTGCCCGGGCTTCAGGAACCGGGCGAAGAACGCACCCAGTTCCGCGGTGGCGGTCAGCGGCAGGACGTTGGCCACATACTGGTCCGGGCGGACCACCACCACGGCACCGTTGCGGTCCAGGCCGCGGAGGTCGAAGATGTCCGCGTTCGGGTCCGTGCCGTAGACCTTCTCGTAGTCGGTCAGCTTGAACGGGCCCACCTGCGGCTTGAACACCGCGGGAACCTTGTTGATGTCGACGGCGGTGTGCCCCTGCTGGTAGATGACCTTCAGGTCGAACCAGGCATCCGGGTCGCCGCCCTCCGGGGTGGCAGCCAAGGGTGATTCCGGCGAGCTGGCGAACCATTCGGCCAGCAGGTCGGTGGCCGAACCGGTCCCCGGCTGTGCCGCGTCCGCAAACACGTAGATCCGCCAGCGGCCGTCCGCGGTGGCGTGGTGGCCCAGGTGGATCGGGTTGGTGTCCGCCACCCGGACCACGGGGGCGGACTTGAAGCGTTTGCCCACGGGGAAACCGGTGGCCAGGTCCTGGTGGTCGTCGGTCCCGACAATCAGGGACGGGGCGTACTGGGTCATGAACCCGGCAGGGAATTCGGCGGTACGGACGTAGAAGTCTTCCAGGTCCGAGGGGTGTTCGAAGTCCTCGGGCTTTTTTGGCCATCATGGATGACCATTCCTTGTCGAAGTCGATGAGGTTCTTCGCCACCACCTGGCGCTCTTCGGAGTAGGTAGAGAGCAGGCTCTCCGGGCTGCGGCCCTCCAGGACATGGCCCAGCTTCCACGCGATGTTGAAGCCGTCCTGCATGGACACGTTCATCCCCTGGCCCGCCTTGGCGCTGTGGGTGTGGCAGGCGTCGCCGGTTATGAAGACGCGCGGGGTGCGGGTGCCGCGGTCCTCCGGCAGGACGTCGTCGAACCGGTCGGTGAGGCGGTGGCCCACCTCGTAGACGCTGTGCCAGGCGACGTTGCGGACGTCCAGGGTGTAGGGGTGGAGAATCTCGTTCGCCTTGTGGATGATTTCGTCGATGCTGGTGTTCCGCACCGCATGGTGGGTGGCGGGGTCCACCTCCCCCAAATCCACGTACATGCGGAACAGGTGTCCGCCTTCGCGCGGGATCAGCAGGATGCTGCCCTTTTCGCCCTGGATGGCGCACTTGGTGCGGATATCCGGAAAATCGGTCACCGCGAGCGTGTCCATGACACCCCAGGCATGGTTGGCCTGGTCGCCGGCGAGGGTGCAGCCGATGGCCTGGCGCACCTTGCTGCGTGCGCCGTCGGCACCCACCACGTACTTGGCGCGGACAACGCGCTCCTGCCCCTCGTTGGGCCCGGACGTGTGGAGCAAGGTCACCGTGACCGGGTACTCGCCGCTGTCCGCGACCTCCAGGCCCTGGAACTCGTAGCCGAAGTCCGGCTTCAGGCGTGACGGCGAGTTGGCGGCAAATTCCGCGAAGTAGTCCAGGACGCGGGCCTGGTTGACGATGAGGTGCGGGAATTCGCTGATGCCCGTCTCGTCGTCGACGGCGCGGGCGGAGCGGACGATGTTCGCACGGTTGGCCGGGTCCGGCTTCCAGAAGGCCATCTCGGTAATCCGGTAGGCCTCGGCGGTGATCCGCTCGGCAAAACCGAAGGCCTGGAAAGTCTCCACGCTGCGGGCCTGGATGCCGTCGGCCTGGCCGATGGCCAGCCGTCCGGGGCGGCGCTCGATGATGCGCGTGGTGACGCCCGGGAACATCGAGAGCTGCGCGGCGGCAAGCATGCCGGCAGGGCCCGTGCCAACGATCAGCACATCCACTTCGTCCGGAAGTTCTTCGGGGCGGTTGATGCCGACGCCGGCGGCCGGCTGGACCCGCGGGTCACCGGATACGTAGCCGTGGTGGTGAAACTGCACGGTATTCCTCACTTCTTTGTGGTGGCTGTTGTGTTCTATATCGGAACAAGTGATTCGATAATGGAAACGATGGAACTTGGCATCCACTGTACGCCCGATGTGACGCGGGCGACAAGTGCCCCTCAATCACCGCGGAACCCCGCGGAAAAAGGGGGTTGACGAACGCCGGCTCAAGGTGAATAGTGATCGTATACGATTTCGTACCTGATGAGGAGAAGCTTTGGAGCAGGTCAACGAAGACACGCTGGTATCAGCCCGCAAGGTCATCGCGGTGCACATCAACTACCCCAGCCGGGCGGCCCAGCGCGGCCGCACCCCCGCCCAGCCCTCCTACTTCCTCAAGCCCTCCAGCTCCCTGGCACTGACCGGCAGCACCGTGGAGCGGCCGGCGGGCTGTGAACTGCTTGGCTACGAGGGCGAGATCGCCCTGGTGATCGGCAAGGCGGCCCGCCGCGTCAGCATCGAGGACGCGTGGAGCCACGTTGCCGGCGTCACCGCCAGCAACGACCTGGGGGTGTACGACCTGCGCTGGGCGGACAAGGGATCCAACCTCCGGTCCAAGGGCGGGGACGGCTTCACCCCCGTGGGCCCGGCACGGATCCCGGCAGACGCCGTCGACCCCGCGCAGCTGCGGATCCGCACCTGGCACAACGGCCACCTGGTCCAGGACGACACCACGGAAGACCTCCTCTTCCCGTTCGCCCGGCTGGTAGCGGACCTGTCCCAGCTGCTCACCCTGGAGGAGGGGGACATCATCCTGACCGGCACCCCGGCCGGTGCTTCGGTGGCCAAGCCCGGCGATGTGCTCGAGGTGGAGGTTTCCGCCGGCAACCTCACCACGGGACGGCTGGCCACCACCGTTGTGGAAGGCACGACGCCGTTCGCGGACTTTGGTGCCGGGCCCAAGGTCGATGACCTGCAGCGGGAGGAAGCGTACGGCTCGCGCGAAGCGGCCGGACTTCCCGCCGCTGACAGCGTGTTGACGCCGGAGCTGAAGGCCAAGCTGGAATCCGTGGCCACCGCCACCCTGTCCTCGCAGATGCGCAAGCGCGGCCTGAACAATGTCAGCATCGACGGCCTGCAGGGCACCCGCCCGGACCGCCGCGTGGTGGGACTGGCCCGGACCCTGCGCTACGTGCCCAACCGCGAGGACCTCTTCAAGACCCACGGCGGTGGCTTCAATGCGCAGAAGAAGGCCATCGACTCGGTCAACGAGGGCGAAATCCTGGTGATGGAGGCCCGCGGCGAGAAGGGCACGGGCACTGTTGGTGACATCCTGGCCCTCCGCGCCCAGGTCCGCGGCGCCGCAGCCATCATCACCGACGGCGGCGTCCGCGACTTCACCGCCGTGGCGGGCCTGGACATGCCCACATGGTTCGCCAACCCGCACCCCGCGGTCCTCGGCCGCCGCCACATCCCCTGGGACACGGACATCACCATCGCCTGCGGCGGTGCCACGGTCCAGCCCGGCGACATCATCGTGGCCGACGCTGACGGCATCCTGGTCATCCCGCCGCCCATCGCCGAAGAACTGGTGGACGACTGCATCCAACAGGAGAAGGAAGAAGCCTTCATCTTCGAGATGGTCAAGGAGGGCAACAGCGTGGACGGCCTCTACCCGATGAACGCCGAATGGCAGAACAAGTACGCGGAGTGGGAACGAATGGGAAGCAGGAAAAGCTGATGACTGAAACGGCCGTCACCGACCTCCCCGCTGGCGCTCCCGGCAGCAAATCCGAACAGGCGTACCAGGCCGTTAAGGCGCGGATCGTCGAGGGCACCTACACCCCCGGGTACCGGCTGGTGCTGGGCACCATCGCCAAGGACCTCGGCTTCAGCGTGGTCCCGGTCCGCGAAGCCATCCGCCGGCTGGAGGCCGAAGGCCTGGTGAAGTTCGAACGCAACGTGGGCGCCACCGTAGCCGGCATCGACCCCACCGAATACCTGTACACCATGCAGACGCTCAGCATCGTGGAAGGTGCGGCCACCGCACTGTCCGCCCCGCTGATCGATGCGGTGGCCATCGCACGGGCCCGCGCCGTGAACGAGGAAATGCGCGAATGCCTTGAACACTTCAACCCCGTCCGGTTCACCCAACTGAACCAGGACTTCCACAGCGTCCTCTTCGAGCACTGCCCCAACCCGCACATCCTGGACCTGGTCCACCGCGGCTGGAACCGGCTGGCCGCCCTGCGGTCCTCCACGTTCCGCTTCGTCCCCGGCCGGGCCCGCGAATCGGTGGCGGAGCACGAAGGGCTGCTGCAGCTCATCGAATCCGGCGCCGACCCGGACACCATCGAAAAAGCCGCCCGCCAGCACCGGGCGGCCACCCTGGACGCATACCTCGCCCAAGCAAAGCACCAGTAAGGACATCAACGATGACGACCTCCGTAGAAACCAGCCAGCACTACGTCCCCAAGGACCTGCCCGCCCATATCCAGCACTACATCAACGGCGAGTTCGTTGACTCCGTGGGCGGGAAGACCTTCGACGTCCTGGATCCCGTTTCCAACCGCAACTACGCCACCGCCGCAGCCGGCCAGAAAGAGGACATCGACCTGGCCGTTGCCGCCGCCCGCGAAGCGTTCGTGAACGGCCCGTGGCCGAAGATGAAGCCCCGCGAACGCGCCCGCGTCCTGAACAAAATTGCCGACGCCGTCGAAGCCCAGGAAGCACGCCTGGCCGAGCTCGAAACCTTCGATACCGGCCTGCCGATCACCCAGGCCAAGGGCCAGGCCCTGCGCGCGGCCGAGAACTTCCGCTTCTTCGCGGACCTGATCGTGGCCCAGTTCGACGACGCCATGAAGGTCCCCGGCTCGCAGATCAACTACGTCAACCGCAAGCCGATCGGCGTCGCAGGCCTGATCACCCCGTGGAACACCCCGTTCATGCTGGAGTCCTGGAAGCTCGCCCCCGCGCTGGCCACCGGCAACACCGTGGTGCTGAAGCCGGCCGAGTTCACGCCGCTGTCCGCCTCGCTGTGGGCCACCATCTTCAAGGAAGCGGGCCTGCCCGACGGCGTCTTCAACCTGGTCAACGGCCTGGGCGAGGAAGCCGGTGACGCCTTGGTCAAGCACCCGGACGTTCCGCTGATCTCCTTCACCGGCGAGACCACCACCGGCCAGACGATTTTCCGGAACGCGGCCGCCAACCTCAAGGGCCTGTCCATGGAACTCGGCGGCAAGTCCCCGTGCGTCGTGTTCGCCGACGCCGACCTGGACGCCGCGATCGATTCCGCCCTGTTCGGGTCTTTTCCCTGAACGGCGAGCGCTGCACGGCCGGCTCCCGCATCCTGGTGGAGCGGGCCATCTATGACGAGTTCTGCGAGAAGTACGCCGCCCGGGCCAGGAACATCGTCGTCGGCGATCCCCACGATCCCAAGACCCAGGTGGGCGCCCTGGTCCACCCGGAGCACTACGAGAAGGTCGCATCCTACGTGGAGATCGGCAAGTCCGAGGGCCGGCTCCTCGCCGGCGGCGGCCGCCCCGGCCACCTGCCCGAAGGCAACTACATCGCACCCACCGTGTTCGCCGACGTCGCCCCCGACGCCCGGATCTTCCAGGAGGAAATCTTCGGACCCGTCGTGGCCATCACCCCGTTCGAGAACGACGATGAGGCCCTCGCCCTGGCCAACAACACCAAGTACGGCCTGGCCGCCTACATCTGGACCCAGAACCTCACCCGGGCCCACAACTTCTCGCAGAACGTCGAGGCCGGGATGGTGTGGCTGAACAGCCACAACGTCCGCGACCTGCGCACCCCGTTCGGCGGCGTCAAGGCCTCCGGCCTGGGCCACGAAGGCGGCTACCGCTCCATCGACTTCTACACCGACCAGCAGGCCGTGCACATCACCCTCGGCACCGTGCACACCCCCAAATTCGGCGCCTAACCAGCAAGCCCCTTTCAAAGAAGAGAGACCATCATGACCAACTTCGTTCCCACCCCCACCGTCCCGGCACCGGACATCGTCCGCTGCGCCTACATGGAGATCGTGGTCACCGACCTCGCCAGGTCCCGCGAGTTCTACGTGGACGTCCTGGGCCTGCACGTCACCGAGGAAGACGAGAACGCGATCTACCTGCGGTCCCTGGAGGAGTTCATCCACCACAACCTGGTCCTCCGCAAGGGGCCGGTGGCCGCCGTCGCCGCCTTCGCCTACCGGGTGAAGTCCCCCGCCGAGGTGGACGCCGCCGAGGCCTACTACAAGGAACTCGGCTGCCGGGTGGAGCGCCGCAAGGAAGGCTTCACCAAGGGCGTGGGCGACTCCGTCCGCGTGGAGGACCCGCTGGGCTTCCCCTACGAGTTCTTCTACGACGTGGAGCACGTGGAGCGCCTCACCCAGCGCTACGACCTGTACTCCGCCGGTGAGCTGGTCCGCCTGGACCACTTCAACCAGGTCACCCCGGACGTCCCCCGCGGCCGCAAGTACCTGGAGGACCTGGGCTTCCGCGTCTCCGAGGACATCAAGGATTCCGACGGCGTCACGTACGCCGCGTGGATGCACCGTAAGCAGACCGTCCACGACACCGCCCTCACCGGCGGCAACGGCCCCCGCATGCACCACGTCGCGTTCGCCACGCACGAGAAGCACAACATCATCCAGATCTGCGACAAGATGGGCGCCCTGCGCATCAGCGACCGGATCGAACGCGGCCCCGGCCGGCACGGCGTGTCCAACGCTTTCTACCTCTACATCCTGGACCCGGACGGCCACCGCATCGAGATCTACACCCAGGACTACTACACCGGCGATCCGGACAACCCCACCATCACCTGGGACGTCCACGACAACCAGCGCCGCGACTGGTGGGGCAACCCCGTGGTCCCGTCCTGGTACACCGAGGCCTCCCTGGTCCTGGACCTGGACGGCAACCCGCAGCCGGTCATCGAGCGCGAGGAAAAGTCCGAAATGGCAGTGACAGTGGGCGCCGACGGCTTCTCCTACACCCGCAAGGACGGCTCACCGGAAGGTGACCGGACCGGGTTCAAGCTGGGAGTGCAGGTCTGACCCATGCTGGAGCCGACGACGATTGAGGCCATCGCGGACGAGCTGGTGGAAGCCGGCCGGACCCGCACCCCTGCTCCCCTCCTGACGGCCCGGTACCCGGGCATGACCGTGGAGGATTCCTACGCCGTGCAGCAGTTGTGGCGGCGCCGCAACGAGGAAGCCGGCAGGACCCTGGTGGGGCGCAAGATCGGCCTCACGTCCAAGGCCATGCAGGCCGCCACGGGCATCACCGAACCGGACTACGGCGCCATCTTCGATGACATGGTCTTGGACACCGGCTGCTCGGTGGAATGGGACCGCTACACGCACCCGCGGGTGGAGGTGGAGCTGGCGTTCGTCCTCAAGGACGGGCTCAAGGGCCCCGGCGTCACCATCTTCGATGTCCTGAAAGCCACCGACTACGTGGTCCCGGCCCTCGAGATCCTGGACTCCAGGATCGAGATGGAGGGCCGGACCATCGTGGACACCATTTCGGACAACGCCGCGATGGGCGCCATGGTGATCGGCGGGAACCCCGTGAAACCGGACGCGGTGGACCTGCGCTGGGTCTCCGCGATCCTCTACAAAAACCAGACCGTGGAGGAAACCGGCGTGGCCGCGGGCGTCCTGGACCACCCGGCCAACGGCGTCCACTGGCTGGCCAACAAGATCGCAGCGCACGGCGACTCCTTGAAGGCCGGGGACATCATCCTGGCCGGGTCGTTCACCCGCCCCATGTGGGTTTACAAGGGCGACACCGTGCACGCCGACTACGGACCCCTGGGGAGTGTCACATGCCGCTTCGAATAGAGGACACGTTCCGGTCCGCTTTAGCCGCACAAAAAGTTAAAGCAGGCCGGCCGCTGGCCGGGATGTGGGTGTGTTCCGGCAGCCCGCTCATCGCGGAACTCTGCGCCGGGTCGGGCCTGGACTGGCTGCTGGTGGACGCCGAACACAGCCCCAACGGGCTGGAGTCCATCCTCGCCCAGCTCCAGGCGATCCACGGCCACCCGGTCCACACCATGGTCCGGCCGCCGGTGAACGACACCGTGGTGATCAAGCAGTACCTGGACCTGGGCGTGCAGAACCTGCTCATCCCCATGGTCAACTCCGTGGCTGAAGCCGAGGCCGCCGTGGCAGCCACCCGCTACCCGCCCCACGGCGTCCGCGGCGTGGGCTCGGCCCTGGCCCGGGCCGCCCGCTGGAACCGGGTGCCGGACTACCTGGCCCGGGCCAGCGAGACCATCAGCGTCACGGTCCAGATCGAATCCACCGCCGCCGTGGACGCGGTCGGGGACATCCTGAAAGTGGACGGCGTGGACGCCGTCTTCATCGGCCCGTCCGACCTCGCCGCCTCCATGGGCCTGCTGGGACAGCAGGAACACCCCGAGGTGCGCGCCGCCGTCGAACACTGCCTCGCAGCCGCGAAGACGGCCGGGAAGCCCGCCGGCGTGAACGCCTTCAACCCGGACACCGCCCGGCATTACCTGGACCACGGCGCGGATTTCATCCTGGTGGGCGCCGACGTCGCCCTCCTCGCGCGCGGCTCCGAGGCCCTCGCCGCGCAGTACATCCCGCAGCCGGTGGTTGAGCCCGTCGAAACCAAGCCCCGCGCCAGCTACTAGCCCGGTGGTTGAGCCTGTCTACTCACTCCGGTGGTTGAGCCTGTCGAAACCCCCGCTTGTCGAAACCGGGTTTCGACAAGCTCAACCACCGCTCTTTTCCTCTTCCTTTTAGGAGCACCATGACGATTGCCCCTGCACACACCCCTGCCGTCTCGCCGGAGCGCGAGGCCGCGCTGCTCGCGTCGGTCCCGACCGGTCTGCTGATCAATGGGGAGTGGGTGGACGCGTCCGACGGCGGCACGTTCGACGTGCACGACCCCGCCACCGGGGAAGTGATTGCCTCCCTCGCCTCCGCCACCAGCGACGACGCCATCGCCGCGCTCGACGCTGCCGACGCCGTCCAGGCGTCCTGGGCGCGCACCGCACCCCGGGTGCGGGCGGAGATCCTGCGCCGCGCCTTCGACCTGGTGACCGAACGCGCCGAAGACTTTGCCCTGCTCATGACCCTGGAAATGGGCAAACCCCTGGCCGAGGCCCGCGGCGAAGTCACCTACGGGGCGGAGTTCCTGCGCTGGTTCTCCGAAGAGACCGTCCGCGACTACGGCCGCTACCTCACTTCCCCCGAGGGCAAGAATAAGATCCTGGTCCAGCACAAACCCGTCGGCCCGTGCCTGCTCATCACCCCTTGGAACTTCCCACTCGCGATGGCCACCCGCAAAGTCGCCCCCGCCGTCGCCGCCGGATGCACCATGGTCCTCAAGCCCGCCAAACTCACACCCCTCACCGCCCAGTACTTCGCGCAGACCATGCTCGACGCCGGCCTCCCGCCCGGAGTCCTCAACGTCGTTGCGTCGTCTTCTGCGTCGGGGATTTCCGGGCCGCTGCTCAAAGACTCGCGGCTGCGGAAGGTCTCCTTCACCGGGTCCACCCCGGTCGGCAAACGCCTGATGGCAGACGCCGCCCAGAACGTCCTGCGCACCTCGATGGAGCTCGGCGGCAACGCACCGTTCATCGTCTTCGAGGACGCCGACCTCGACAAAGCCGTCGAAGGGGCCATGGCGGCCAAGATGCGGAACATGGGCGAAGCCTGTACCGCCGCCAACCGCTTCCTCGTCCACGAAACCGTGGCCCAGGAATTCACCCGGAAGTTCGCCGCGGCGATGGCCGCCCTGGCAACCGGCCGCGGCACCGACCCCGCCACCCAGGTCGGCCCGCTCATCGACGCCGGCGCCCGCGACGACGTCCACGCCCTGGTGAGTGCCGCCGTCGACGCCGGAGCTGTTGCCGTGACCGGCGGGGCCCCCGTGGACGGGCCCGGCTACTTCTACCAGCCCACCGTCCTCGCCAACGTCCCCAACAACGCCGCCATCCTCGGCCAGGAAATCTTCGGGCCCGTCGCCCCCGTCACCACCTTCACCACGGAACAGGAAGCCATTCGCCTGGCCAACGCCAGTGAGTACGGGCTCGCGTCCTACCTTTACAGCAAGGACTTCAACCGGCTGTTGCGGGTCGCGGAGCAGATCGAATTCGGAATGGTCGGCTTCAACGCCGGCGTCATCTCCAACGCCGCCGCACCCTTCGGCGGCGTCAAACAATCCGGCCTCGGCCGCGAAGGCGGCACCGAAGGCATCACCGAATACACCACCACCCAATACATCGGCATCAACGACCCCTACGCCGGCTGAGTCCCCGTGGCGCGCGCCCGGGGCTCTGGCGATCCCCGGGGTGTGCGGGCAGGATGGACGGATGGCGCAGCACCTGGACATTCCGCCGTACTTTTACGGCGAGCTGATCAGGACCACGGCCCGTGTGGTCACCTGGAACGTGTGGGGGCTGTACGGCCCCTGGCAGGAACGGGAAGCGGCGATAACTTCCACGCTGCTGGAGGCAAGGCCTGATCTTCTTGTGCTGGCGGAGTCCTGGTCAAAGGGTGACGACAGCCAGTCCGCGAGGCTGGCCGGCCCCTGGGGCTGCCGTACCACGCCTTCAGCGGGGTTCCGGCGCAGGAGGACGAGTCAGCACTCTCAGGGGTTGCGGTCCTGTCCCGGTGGCCGGTTGCCGATGCTGCGAGCTTAAGCTTTGGCGCGTTGCGGGTGCAGTACGTCCGTGTGGACGGCCCGCGTGGACCCCTCCAGGTGTACGGAGTGGTGATGGATGCCTGGTGGCTGGACGAAAGCCAGGCACGGCAGGATGCGGTCCGCGGACTGATCGCCCACCTGCACGCGGCACAGGATGAGCGGACTCCCCTGGTCGTCTGCGGGGACTTTAACGCCGATCCCGACAGCGATGAAATGCGCCTCATGACGGGCCGTGCGGCAGCACCGGTTCCCGGATTGTCCTTCTACGACGCATGGGACGTGGCGGCACCGGGCATGACCGGCAGCACGTGGTCCAATGCCAATCCCTGGGCAGCCCAGCTCTTGTGGCCGGACCGGCGGATCGCCACATCTTCACCGCCGCCCCACGGCGAGGCGGAGCCGGACATCCGCGGGCAGCAGCCCTGCTCGGCACCACCCCGGTGGCCGGCAGCTATCCGTCGGACCACTACGGGCTCCAGGCTGACATACGGTATTAGAAATCCGTTCAGCATATTAGCCATCAGCCAGTATAGTGAACGAATGACTTCCTCTCTTACAGTCGCGATCGCTGTACCCCTCGAAGCCGAGCTGGTGGAGCAGATCCGCGCCGTCGACCCTTCCGTTACTGTCCGGTACGAGCCGGACCTCCTGCCCCCGGAGCGGTTCCCCGCCGACCACTCCGGCGACCCCGCGTTCAAGCGAACCCCCGGCCAGGAAGAAAGCTACTGGGCCATGCTCAACAGCGCGCAGGTGCTCTACGGCTTCCCCAACGAAAGCCCTGCCGGCCTTGCCCGCATCGCCCGCGAAAATCCCCACCTGCAGTGGATCCACGCGATGGCAGCAGGGGCGGGCGGGGCCGTCAAGGCATCAGGCCTGGACAGGAGACCCTGCAGAAGTTCAGGATCACCACATCGGCAGGCGTCCATGCCCTGCCGCTCGCCGAATTCGCAGCGCTGGGGATCCTCAATGGCTTCAAGCGGAGCGCGGAACTGGCCCAGGACCAGGCCGCCAAGACTTGGCCGGAACTCCGGATTCCCACCCGCCTCGTCAACGGCTCCACCCTGGTGGTCACGGGACTGGGCGAGATCGGACTGGAGACGGCACGGATTGCCAGGGCGCTGGGAATGAAGGTCAGCGGGACTAAACGCTCAGTGGAACCCATCGACGGAATCGACCACGTGGTGGACAACGCCGGCCTGCCGGGCCTCCTGGCCACGGCCGATGCGGTGGTCAATACGCTGCCCGGCACGGCATTCACCGAGAAGCTCTTCAACCGGGAAGTCTTCGCCGCCATGAAGCCCGGGACGGTCTTCGTCAACGTGGGCCGCGGCACCGTCGTTGACGAGGAGGCACTGCTGGAAGCCCTGGACAACGGCCAGGTCAGTTACGCCTGCCTGGACGTTTTCGCCGTCGAACCCCTCCCCCAGGACAGCCCCCTGTGGGAGCACCCCAGGGTGATGGTTTCCCCGCATACCTCCGCCCTCAGCGCCGCGGAGAACCGCCTCATTACCGAACGCTTCTGCAGCAACCTGCGGACCTTCCTCGACGGCGGCGACCTCCCCCACCTCGTGGACACGGTCCACTTCTACTAAACCCGCCGGCCGAAGCACGATCAGGAGATCCATGCGCATCGCACGCATCAAGACAGCAGAAGGCGCCCGGCATGCAGTGGAGCGGGACGGGACATGGCACCACATTGTTGACCCGTTCGCGGAGCCCCTCAGCTACACGGGGCGCACCACCCCGCACGCCGACGCCGTATTCCTCGCCCCGGTCCGGCCCGCGGTGGTGCTTGGAATCGGGCACAACCGGACACTGAACGACCATCCGCTGCCCATCCAGGCCTGGCATAAGTCCGTGCACACCCTCGCGGATCCCAACGATCCGGTCGTCGCGGCCCGGGACCGCGGCACGGTCAATGTGGAAGGCGAACTCGCGATGGTCATCGGGAAACAGGCGAAGGACCTGACGCCCGGCAACGCGCTGGAGCACGTCCTCGGCTATACCTGCGTCAATGACGTGACCAACGTGGACCAGGGCCTGGTGGATGAACGGAATTTCCAGGGCAAGGCCGGCGTGAACTACACGCCCCTTGGCCCGTGGATAGAAACAGACATCCCGGATCCGGACAGCGTGGGCATCAATGTGATTGTCAACGGGACGGCACGGGCCAACTCCGGGACGCACAACCTGCCCTCCTCAGTGGTGGAGTGCCTTGTGTACGTCACGTCCTGGCTGACCCTGGAACCCGGCGACGTGCTCATGACAGGTGCTCCCGGGACGGCAGTGGCCGTTCAACCGGGCGACCACGTGGAGATTATGGTGGAGCGGATCGGGATCCTGTCCAACAGGATCTCCTGACCCCGCCTGTCCTTCGGGGTTAATGCCGGGCTTCGGCGCGACGAGAAGCGCCCTCTATGATGGATGGTGTTCAGTCACATGAACACCGCTCGTCCTGCCGCGGCAACCCTAAGGAGAATCATGGCCGATTCCCGCAACTCCGGTCCATCAGACAACCAGGGCACCGCTTCCCCCGCCCCCGCCGTGACACGGGCGGCTGCCGTGCTGGATGCGCTGGCCTCCTCCGCCACCGGGCGCCTCACGCTCAGCGACCTTTCGCGTGAAGTAGGCATTCCCAAGTCGTCGACCTCCAACCTGCTGCTGGCGCTGGAGGAAGCCAGGCTCATCAGCCGCCAGGGCAGCGAGTTCACCCTGGGCCGCAAGCTGGTTGAGCTTGGCGCGGCCTACCTTGGCCGCCTGGATGAGGTGCAGGAGTTCTACCGCTACTGCGAGCAGGCCCCGGTCCTCTCCGGCGAAACCGTTCGCATCGCCATGCTCGATGGCTTGAACGTCATCTACCTCGCCCGCTACGAGGGGCACCCCGCGGTGCGCCTGACGTCGAATATCGGCGACAAAATGCCCGTCTCGCTCTGCGCGGTGGGCAAGGCGCTGATCGCACGGCTGCACGACCATGACATCGAGGAGCTCTTCCCCGACGACGCCGAACTGCCCGTGCTGACGCCAAAGTCGCTGCGCACGGGAGCCGAATTCAAGGCACAGCTGAGGACCATCCGCGAACAGGGCTACGCCTTCGAGGACGAGGAGTCCACCACGGGCGTGGTCTGCCTTGCCGTTGCCGTCCCCACCCGGGGAGCCCACGGCCCCAGCCTTGGCCTGTCCGTGACGGCCCTCAAGGCCACCTACACCCCGGAGCAGGGCGCCCAGATGGTCAAGGAACTCCAGGAACTGGCCCACTCGCTGGGCAATCCCATGGGCTGACCCCGCCCGCCACGGGGATTTTCCCGTCACAAAGTCCACACCCTTGCCGTTCGTTCAACTTGCTGTATTGTGTTCAGCATAGTGATCGACGCAACAGGGTGTCGTTGCTATCCCCACCACCAGGCCAACGTGGGCCTGGAGTGCGTTTAAGGGAGTTACTGTGACAACTCGTACTAAATCACCGCAGATTGAGGCGGGCGGCGCCGTCGTCGAACCGGAACAGCTGCGAAGGGCAACTCTTGCCAGCTCCGTGGGGTCAGCCCTCGAATACTACGATTTCTACATCTACGGCCTGGCGTCAGCGCTGATCTTCGGCCCCCTGTTCTTCTCCCCCTGGGTGAGAGCGGCGCCGTCATCGCCTCCTTCGCCACCTACGGCGTCGGCTTTGCCGCAAGGCCGTTCGGCGGCGTGGTTTTTGGCTACATCGGGGACCGTTTCGGCCGCAAGATGGTGCTGATCCTCACCATCGGCCTGATGGGCATGGCGAGCTTCGCCATTGGCCTCCTGCCCACGTTTGAACAGGCGGGAATGCTCGGTGCCGTCCTGCTGGTGGCCCTGCGCATCCTCCAGGGCCTGGGAGCCGGCGCCGAGCAGGCGGGCGCCACCACGCTGATCTCCGAGGTGGCCCCGCCCCGCCGTCGTGGTTTCTTCGCTTCGCTGCCTTTCGTGGGCATCCAGCTCGGCACCCTGCTCGGTGCCGGCACGTTCGCCCTGATGGCCCTCGCGGACAAGGAGGTCCTGCAGGGCTGGCTCTGGCGGGTGCCGTTCCTGGCCAGCGTTATCCTGATCGTCATCGCCGTCTTCATCCGGCTCCGGCTCAAGGAAACCCCGGTGTTCCAGGAGCTTGAAAAGCACAAGGCCGTGGTCAAGAACCCCGTGGGCCAGATCTGGAAGCACTCCAAGAAGAACGTGCTTGTCGGCATCGGCCTGCGGATGGGCGAGAACGGCAACTCATCGGTCTACTCGGCGCTGCTGGTCTCGTTCATCAGCCTTCCGGCAGGTGTCTTCCCGGGAGACAAGTTCATTGGTCCCACCGGCCTGCTGATCGCCGCCGGCTGCGCGGCCGTCATGGTGGTCGCTTTCGGTGCCCTGTCCGACCGGTTCGGCCGGGTGCCCGTCTACCGCTACGGCGCCCTCTTCCAGGCCCTCATTGCACTGCCGGCCTTCTACCTGGTCACGCTGGGCAACCCCGCCCTGGTATGGGCAGTCATGGTGGTGGGCATCGCCCTGGGCGTGCAGTCCATGCTCGGCCCGCAGTGCGCCATGCTGCCTGAGCTTTTCGGTTCCCAGCACCGGTTCACCGGCGTGGCCCTGAGCCGTGAACTTTCGGCGGTCCTGGCCGGCGGCTTCGCCCCGATGATCGGCGTTGCGCTGCTCGCCGCCACCAACCACTCCTGGCTGGTTCCCGCGCTGTACTCGCTGGTTCTGGCAACAATCTCCTTCATCACCACGTTCTTCACACCCGAAACGAACGGGCGCGACCTGGTGGTCGTGGAGGACGCCAGGTAGATGAACAACGCCAGCACCTCCCCCGCTCCCCCTGCCCCAGCCGATCCACTGCACCGGCGCGCAGGCTTCGTCGGGCTGGGGCTGATGGGCGCCCCGATGGCTGCGAACCTGCTCACAGCGGGATGGGCCGTCACCGGATGGAACCGCTCGCCGTCGGCAGTTGAGGACCTCGTCCGCCTGGGCGGGTCCGCCGCCGCAACAGTGGAAGACCTTCGAAACGACCCGGTGATCATCTTCATGCTCCCGGATCTTCCCTATATCGAAGAGGCTGCGGGCGGGCTCCTCGACGCGTGGCGGGCTTCGCCGCCCGCGCCGGGAACCCTGGTGGTGGTGATGAGCAGCGTTTCGCCGGTGGGCGTCCAGGCCTTCGGCCGCGCCGTGAGCGAAGCAAGCGCCGGCAACGCCGCAGTGCTTGATGCCCCCGTCAGCGGCGGCACGCAGGGCGCGCAGCAGGGGACGCTGGCGATCATGGCCGGCGGCTCCGAGGAGGACTTTGCGCGGGCACTGCCCGCGCTGCAGGCCATGGGCACAACAGTGCGCCGGCTCGGCGGGCTGGGCGCCGGGTCCCTGGCGAAGGCATGCAACCAGCTGATCGTGGGCACCACGACGGCGGCCCTCGCCGAAGCTGCCGGGCTTGCGGAACGCTCCGGGCTCGACGTCGAAGCACTCTTCGACGTCTTGTCCGGCGGGCTCGCAGCCAGCCGGGTGCTGGAGGTGGTGGGCCCGCGGCTGGCAGCGGAGGATTACACGCCAACCGGACCGGCCAAGTTCATGCACAAGGACCTGTCCTTCGTGCTGGAAAGTGCCCGCAGCGTTGGTGCCGCGGTACCGATGGCATCTGCCGGCGTCGAACTCTATGCCCACCTCATCAGGCAGGGCCTGGGAGACTTCGACCTGGCCGTAGTGCGGCAGGCCATTGCCAACCTCGGCACCGCTTCCCCGGGGAACGCTCCGGCGACTATCAAGGAGACTTTGTCATGACCGCCCTTTTCGACCTGACCGGACGTACAGCCCTGGTCACGGGATCAAGCCGTGGAATCGGCAATGCCCTTGCCCGGGCCCTGGCGGACGCCGGCGCCACGGTGGTGCTGAACGGCGTCAACCCGGAACGGCTCAAGGCCGCCGAAGCCGCAATGGCCGCCGATTTCGCGCCGGGCCGGATCCACAGCTGCGCCTTCGACGTCACCAATGACACTGAAGTTGCTGACGCTATGGCGTGGGTGGAAGAAAATGTGGGTCCGCTGGAGATCCTGGTCAACAACGCCGGCATCCAGCACCGTGTGGCCATGCTTGACCTGGACGTCAAGGACTGGGAGCGGGTCATCAGCACCGACCTCACCAGCGCGTTCCTGGTGGGCAGGGCGGCGGCCCGTTTCATGATCCCCCGGGGCCGCGGCAAGATCATCAACATCTGTTCGGTCCAGACGGACCTGGCCCGGCCCACCATCGCACCGTACATCGCCGCCAAGGGCGGGTTGCGGAACCTCACCCGCGCCATGACGGCGGAATGGGCGGCCGCCGGTTTGCAGATCAACGCGCTGGCACCCGGCTACATCCACACCGAGATGACCCAGAACCTGGTGGATGACGAGCAGTTCAACTCCTGGATCCTCGGGCGGACCCCTGCGCACCGCTGGGGCACGCCGGAGGACCTGGCCGGCCCGGCAGTCTGGCTGGCTTCCAGCGGTTCGGACTTCGTGAACGGCCAAACCATCTTCATCGACGGCGGAATGACGGTGGTGGTCTGATGCGTACCGTGGCCGAACTTCCGGCGGCGGGTCCCGCCGTCGTCGCCCATGCTGCAGGCGACCTGCGCATTGAAAGCATCCCGCTGCCGGCGGCCCGTCCCGACCAGGCAGTGGTGGAGATCGCCTACGGCGGCATCTGCGGCTCCGATCTGCACTACTGGCTGCACGGCGCGGCCGGGGAATCGGTCCTGAAGGCCCCGATGGTGCTGGGGCACGAGATCGTGGGGACGGTCATCCGTGCGGCAGCGGACGGATCCGGACCGGCGGAGGGCGCACCGGTCGCCGTGCATCCGGCCACGCCCGGGCCGGGAGAGGGGCCGGACTTCGCCAGGTATCCGGAAGACCGGCCCAACTTGTCCCCCGGCTGCACCTATCTTGGGAGTGCCGCGCGGTTCCCGCATACGGACGGGGCCTTCAGCAGGTACGTCAACCTGCCGTCGCGGATGCTGCGGGTCCTGCCGGCGGGACTGGACCTGAAGACGGCGGCGCTGGTCGAGCCGGCCAGCGTGGCCTGGCATGCCGTGGCGCGCGCCGGTGACGTCAGGGGCAAGACTGCTCTGGTGGTTGGCTGCGGCCCGATCGGTACACTGACCGTCGCCGTCCTCAAGCGCGCGGGCGCGGCCCGGATCGTGGCGACGGACCTGCACCGGAAACCCCTCGAAATCGCCCGGGCAGTGGGTGCGGACGAGGTGCTGGAAGCAAGCGACGCTGAAGCGCTGGCTGCGGTTGAGGCCGACGTCGTCATCGAGTCCTCCGGCTCCCACCACGGACTGGCGACGGCCATCAAGGCAGCGGTCCGCGGCGGAAAGGTGGTGATGGTCGGCCTGCTGCCGTCCGGACCGCAGCCTGTCCTGATTTCACTGGCCATCACGCGGGAACTGGAACTGCTGGGCTCGTTCAGGTTCAATGACGAGATCGACCAGGTCATCACTGCGCTGGCCGACGGGTCCCTGTTCGTGGATCCGGTGGTCACCCACGTCTTCCCGCTGGAACGCGGCCTCGAAGCTTTCGAAACGGCCAGGAACTCGGCCGAGTCCGGGAAGGTCCTGCTCGACTTTGCCGGCGCGTAGGGGTATCCCCTCGCTTGCGTGGAGGTTCTCAGGTCTCAGTGAAAGCGCCGTTGCGCTGAGCAAGGGTCCGGAAGATTCCTGTGTGGTCAAGGGCGCCGTCGCCCCGCTCGACCATATCCTCGAAAAGATCCTGGATTACCGAGCTCAGCGGTAGCTCCAGGTGTGCTGTTCTGGCCGCTCCGAGCACGAAGTTGAGGTCCTTCAGCTGGTTTCGGGCGCTGCCGCCACCTGTGAAGTCGCCGTCAATCCATCTGTGCCCTTTTTGGCGCAGTACTTCGGAGTCGGCCAGCCCACCCCGAAGCAGTTCAAGCATCACCGATGGATCCAGTCCCCGCCGCGCGCGAGAAGCATAGCTTCGGAAACTGCCGTGACCGTGCCGGCGACCACGACCTGGTTGCAGGCCTTGGCCAGTGCGCCCGAACCCCCGGAACCCATGTGCCGGATGGTGCTGCCCACCAACTCGAACACCGGGACGACCGAGCTGAACGTGTCCGCGTCCCCGCCCACCATGATGCTCAGGGTGCCGTTTTCGGCGCCCACGGTGCCGCCACTGACGGGGGCGTCAAGGACTCGGACCCCATGTTCGCGAAGCATCCGTTCGCCAAATGCCGCCACTGCCCCCGGCGAGACTGTCCCGTGCACGACGAGTATGGGCCGGGAAATGCCCCTTGCTGTCCATCCGGCTATCAGGCCCTCTTCTCCCGGAAGCAGCGATTCGACGTGGTTTAGGTCCGGCAGCACGGTGAGAACTATGTCGGCAGCCGCCTCACGAGGTGAGGCCGCAACGCGGACGCCCAGGCCAACCAAGGCCTCCGCCTTTGAAGCTGTCCGGTTCCAGACTGTCAACTCGCCGTAGCCCTTCAGCAGCCGCCGCGCCATGGGTTCGCCCATCGGCCCTAGTCCCATCAGGGCAAGTGCTGGGCGGTCAGGTTCAGGCATTGGGATCCTTTAGTGAATGGGGTTAGCGAACTGAGGGAAGGCGTTACTGGTTGGCCAGGAGATTGGATGGCCACAGGATAAGTTGCGGGAAGATGGCCAGCATGACGACGGCAACCACCATGACCACGTAGAGCGGCACCGCGGCCTTCACAATCTTTTCCATCGGCAGCCCGCTGACATAGGACGCCGCGAACAGGCAGACGCCGACAGGCGGCACGACCAGTCCGACGGCAAGGGCGGCAACGAGGAAGACGACGAAGTGGATGGGATCCACACCGGAAGACACAGCCGCGGGCATGAGCACCGGTGTGCACAGCAGGATGGCTGCGACTTTGTCCATCACAGTTCCGATGATGATCAGGATCATGCCGATCAGCAGCATGACGATGGTGGGGTCAGTACTGACGCTCAACAGCCAGCTGCTGACCTTCGCCGGCAGCCCGTCAATGGTGAAGATGTAAGAGGCGACGCCGGCGATCATGGCGATGAGCAGGATAGTGCCGGTGGTGAGGCCGGCGTCCACGATCATCTTGGGCATCTGGCGCCACTTCATGTCCCGGTAGACGTAGATGCCGACCAACAGGCTGTAGAAGACGGCGACGGCGGCCGCCTCCGTGGGGGTGACGAGCCCGCTGAACATGCCTACCAGGATGATCACTGGGCCGCCCATGGCAGGGATTCCCTCGAGGACGATCCTAAGGCCCTTCTTGAAAGGCGTCCTTGAGACCTCGCCGTAACCGTGACGTGCTGACAGGAAGAAGTTCACAAGCATCAGGACGATGATCAGGACAACGGACGGGCCAAATCCTCCTGCCAGGGCGGCGCCTACCGAGACGTTCGCTGTGGAAGCGGCGATGATCATAAGGATGCTCGGCGGTATCAGTGAGGACAGGGTGGCCGTGACCATGGTCATCGCTGCCGCGTAAGGCCTCGGGTATTTATGGTCAGTCATGGCTTTGATCTCGATCTTGCCAAGGCTGACGATGTCGGCGACTGAGGAACCGGAGATGCCGCCGAAGACCGCGCTCGATGCGATGTTCACCTGGCCAAGGCCGCCACGGAAGCGGCCGAAGATGACTTCGGCGCCACGGAAGATGCGATCCGAAATACCCCCTCCGGACATGAGGTTGCCGGCCAGGACGAACAAGGGGACAGCAACCAGCAGGAAGCTGTTCATGGAGCTCATCATGGACTGCGGCAACAGTTCGAGGGGAATATCGAAGATCAGCAGCGTGGCGATGACGCCGATGCCGAGTGAGACTGAGAGCGGAACGCCCAGCAGCAGCAGGAGGAGGAAAATCCCCAGCAGGGTCAGGCTCATGATGCGATCATCTCTCCTTTGAGGATCCTCTTACGCATATACGGGGAGAAGTAGACGGTCGTGATGTGGGCGACGATGGCGAGTGCCGCGCTGATCACAAGGGGCAGGGTTACCAGGAACATCTTGAGTCCCAGGGCAGGACTGGACTCTCCAGCGGAGTATTGCTGCAGCATCAGTTCCCACGTCTTGTAGATCAGGACACTGAAGAAGACGGTCCCGCAGACGGCGTAGAGATGCATGCTGACCTTTTAAGCCAGGCTGGTCCCCACGCCACAACGAAGTTCACCCGCGGGTGCACGGCAGCCCGGAAGCCTGCTGCCATCCCCAGGAAGGTGGTGTCCATGAACAGGAAACGGGTCAGTTCCTCGGTCCACGACAGCGAGGCTCCCATCTGCCGGCTGACCATTTGGGCAGCAAGGCTGAGCAGCATCGCGCAGATGCCGACGAAGAGGAGAGCATCCACGGCCTTCCAGATCAGACCATGAGGTTCCGAGACGTCGCTGACCGGAACCACCTGGATGCTATCTTCGGCCGCCTGGTGTTCGGCCCCCCGGACTGGGGTGGTCCCATCATCATGCACTGAACTTGTCTCCTGCACTGGACCCGTCATCTTAACGTCCGAGGAATTCGAGGCTTGACTGGACGAATTCCTTGCCAACCTTGCCCTCAAGCTCGGGGTAAACCTTCTGTGCCGCCGCCTGGAACTCTTCCCGTGCTTCGGGCGTCAGCTCGTTGATCTTCACGCCTTCGCCCTTCAGCTTGTCGAGGGTCTTGGTGGCTTCGTCGTTGTCGTACTTTGTCTTGAAATCAGCGGTCTCGTCTGCAGCTTCCTGCAGGACCTTCCGGGTGTCCTCATCGAAGGAGTCCCACTTTTTCTTGCTGAACCCGAGGACGAGCCCGTCGGAGATGTGGCCCGTCAAGGAGAGGTAGTCCTGGACTTCGAAGAACTTGTTGTTGACTGGTACTTCCAGAGGGTTTTCCTGGCCGTCGATAGTGCCGAGCTGCAGGGCGGTGTAAACCTCTTTGAAGTCCATCGGCGTCGGGTTGGCGCCCAGTGAGCCAAAGAACTTAACCCAGAGGTCATTCTGCGGTACGCGGAGCTTCAGGTCCTTGAAGTCCTCGGGCTGGGTGATGGGGCGCATCGAGTTGGTGGTGTGCCGGGGGGTACGGGTCAGCATGGACACGCCCTTGATGCCCAGCTTGTCCAGTGAGCCCAGCAGTTCCTTGCCCGGCTCGCCTTCAAAGTACTTGGTGACCTCCTCCGAGTCCTTGAAGAGATAGGGAAGGCTGACGGCGTTCATCTTCGGCTCGAAGGACGCGTACACCGAGGTCGACATGATGGTGGAGTCCAGCGTGCCGTTTCCAAGCAGGTTGACGGCGGCGTTCTGGTCTCCGCCGAAGAGGGTGCCGTCGGGGAACGTCTCGACCTTGACCTTGCCGTCGCTCAGCTCGGCAACCTTGTCGGCGAAGTGCTTTGCGCTCACGCCCATGGAAGAGGTTGCTGGGTCGCCGATGCCGAGGCGGATCGTGGTGCTGGCCGCGCCGGCACCCGGGGCCCCGCCGCAACCGGTGAGGGCAGTAGTAACGGTGAGTGCAACGGCCGCAGCTGCGGCGGCCAGGATGCGCTTTGGCATCTGATTCTCCTTTGAATACTTGCTGGTTCCTGACCTATGGGGACAGGGTACTGATGCTTTGACGGCGGTAATTGCGGCGTACTGGGCTGTGCAGATATGGCCGAGAACTGCTCTTGCTGCTCTCTCGTCCCGCGTGCCCAGCGCCTTCCAGATAGAAGTCAGGCGTGCAGGTGCACGCTTGCAGACCAGGATGGAAGATCGTGGTACCAGTGGAACCGGTACACTTTTTTACCATAGGCCCGGCGCTGCTGTAAACCATTCAGGAGCGGATGCCCGTTTGGTTACTTCGATAACTGCAGCCGGGCAACGCTGGACCGCTCAACCAGTTCGGCGGCTACGCGGATGACGTTGCGTTTTTCCGACGTCTTGCCCTGCGTGTTGGACAACGCGAGCTGCACGGAATGACGGGCGAGCAGATCTATGGGCTGTTTGACGATCGTCAGGGCCGGGGTCATGAGTTCGGTCCAGGGTGAATCTTCGAAGACGATGACGGACAGCCTCCCGGGAATGTCGATCCCGGCATGGGAAAGGCGCCGCAGAACTTCGGTTACCTGGGCAGTGTTTGCCACCACCAAAGCGGTGGGCGGCTCTTCGATATTGAGCAGCGCCGACGCGGCGTCTCCCCCGGCAGGGCCGCGGAACGCGGCATGCCGTATCAGGAGCTCATCCGGCTCCAAGCCGGCCGTCTCCAGGGCTTGCCGATAGCCGGCAATCCGGTCCCTTCCGGTAGTGGAGGAAGCCGGCCCGGAGATGATTCCGATGCGCCGGTGGCCGTGGGCTGCAAGAAGGGCCGTTGCAGCCCGGGCGGATTCGAAGTTATCGATGCTGACAACGTCAACCTCGGGAAGCGACGGAATTGACCGGTCGACAAAGACCACCTCAGTTCCCAGATCCTGGAGCTGCTTCCAGGTGGCAAGGTTGTTGCCGGTCGGGGTCGCAATAATCCCACTGACCCTGCGTTCGATTAATGTCGCCAGACGTTCTGACTCCAGCTGGTCATCCTCCTGCGTGGTCATCAGCAGCACCTGGATTCCGCGGGAGTGCGCCTCCTGCACCACCCGGTCGGCGAGCCGGGCAAAAAAGGGGTTGGAGACATCGGCGAGCAGCAGCCCCAGCGTTGTGGGCGGGCCGTACTTGAGCTCCCTGGCTGCCGTGCGGGGGTGATAACCAAGGTTCTTCATCACCTCGTTTACTCTCCCGCGCGTGGCCGCGGCGACCGGGCCCGAACCCGGATTCAGCACCCGGGAGACGACCGCAACGGACACCCCGGCCGCCTGGGCAACATCGCGGATGGTCGGTTGTTTCTGCACGCCTACTCCTTGCCTGGCACTTCCTGGACACCTGGAACCTTTTCAGCCTAGGGCTTGACGGTGAGCCCGCGCCTGTGACATAAAAGTGTACCGGTTCCACTTATTTTACCTTAGTTCGGTCCCGCTTAGTTCTGCAGCCCATTACCCAATGGCGGCGAGGCGCAAGGTGAAAAGCAGAGCCCCCACAGCTGCGGTTGATCACAGACCAGCCCGCATCCCTTCCGGAACAGCGCCGTATCCCTTGAAAGGCAACCCATGAACCTGCACCACCTCCTGACCCAGCGCGAAGCCGACGGAGAGCCCATCCGGGTCGGCCTGATCGGCGCCGGACGCTACGGGACGATGTACCTGGCCCAGGCAAACAACATTCCGGGTATCCACGTCGTCGCCATCGCCGACATCAACGTCAAGCGCGCCGAAGGTGCTTTCGAACTCGTTGGATGGCCCAAAGACCAGATCGCCCCGGACATCGCAACCGCCCTCAGGGACCGCTCAACCGCGATTGTGGCCAACGCCGACGAGCTTTTCGACGTCGACATCGACATCATCGTCGAAGCCACCGGTAACCCCATCGTTGGCGTCAAGCACGCGCTGCGCGCCATCGACACGAAAAAGCACATCATCATGGTCACCGTCGAAGCCGACGCCCTGGCAGGGCCCGCACTTGCCAAGCGGGCAGAAGCAGCCGGCGTTGTCTACTCAATGGCATACGGCGACCAGCCGGCGCTCATCATGGAACTCGTCGACTGGGCCCGCACCAGCGGATTCGACGTCGTCTGCGCCGGCAAGGGCGCCAAATTCCTCGAGCACTACCACGAGATGAACCCCGACAACGTCTGGGAAAACTGGGAATTCTCCAAGGAACTCACCGACTCCGGGCAGCTGAACCCCAACATGCACACCTCCTTCCGCGACGGCACCAAGGCCGCCATCGAAATGGCCGCCGTCGCCAACGCGGCAGGACTGGTGCCCTCTGACACCGGCCTGACGTTCACACCAGGAGACGTTGAGGAAATTGCCACGATCTGCCGCCCCGCCGACGTCGGAGGAGCCCTCGCGCACGAAGGGACCGTCGACGTCATGTCCAGCGTCAACCGCGACGGCACCTGGATCCCCCACAACACCCAGGAAGGCGTCTTCGTCGTCGTGAAGGCAACGAACGCCTACGTCTCCGGCTGCTTCAACGAATACCCCTGGCACCCGGACCCCACCGGCCAGTACGCCGCCCTGTACCGCCCCTACCACTATGTCGGCCTGGAACTGAACGTATCAATAGCCAACGCCGTCCTCCGCGGGATCCCCACGGGTTCGCCCACCGGCTTCTTCGGCGACGTTGTCGCCACCGCCAAGAAAGACCTCAAAGCCGGTGAATTCCTTGACGGCGAAGGCGGATACACCGTCTGGGGCCAACTCGTTTCCGCGAAGCACTCCGTCACCACCGGCGCCCTGCCGGTTGCGCTGGCCCACCACGTGGAACTTCGCAATGACGTACCCAAGGGCGGCATCGTCCGCTGGGAAGACGTCATCATGGACGACTCGCTCGCCCAGGCCCTCGAACTGCGTCGCGAAACCGAGGCCCTTGCCCTCGAGGAAAACCTCGCCCGCAGCTAAGTCCGAAACACTCTGCAGACGTTCGGCGCGGACCCACGGACTTCAGCCGCCGGTCCGCGCCGCGTCCGCAAGCACCCTCCCGCGCCCACACCCTCCTACTAGGAGACACCTCATATGACCATCGTCGTCACCGCTGCTTTCAGCCCGAAGGAAGGCGCCTTCGACCAGGTCGTCGCCGCCCTCTCTCCAGCAATCAGTGAAGTGCACCAGGAACCCGGCTGCCTGCTCTATGCGATACACGAAGCCCCAAACAACCAGATATTCATGATCGAAAAATGGGAATCAGCTGAGCTGCTCGACGCCCACGGCCAAGGTGAACCGGTCAAACGCCTGAACGCCTCCCTCGAAGGCCTGCTGGAAAAACCCGTCGTCGTGACCAGGCTCGTGCCAATCCCCGCAGGAACAGCACAACAGGGAGCGCTGTAGTGAATAGCCCTATTGTTGTCATGGGCGTGTCGGGCGCGGGCAAGACTGAGGTAGGCACTGCCCTGGCAGCCCGGCTCGGGGCAACCTTCAAGGACGCTGACGACCTGCACCCCTTGCCGAACGTTCAAAAGATGGCAGCCGGCGTACCGCTCACCGATGAAGACAGATGGCCGTGGCTTCGCCTGGTCGGCGCAGAACTCGCGGGCGAACACGCTAACGGGATCGTGGTTGCCTGTTCGGCCCTCAAACGCGCCTACCGTGACGCTATCCGCGCAGCCGCCCCTTCCACCAGGTTCATCCTGTTAAAGGTCGAGCCTTCGGTATTGCAGCAGCGGTTGGTCCAGCGTCCAGGACACTTCATGCCTGCATCCCTTCTCACCTCACAGCTGGAGACACTTGAGGCCCTGGAAACGGCCGAAGCCGGAATGACCTTGATATCCGAAGGCGGCATTGAAGCGGTCACCGATCAGATTCTCGCAAATCTCCGCCGAGGACATCTCGCAGTAAAGGCCGGTATCAATCAGAACGGAACATAAGACCGTTCCTTCCACGCCAAGGGCCTTGCGCCAAAAGACAAGAGCGGAGCCGGGGCGGTAAACCACACTGGGGGGTAACCCGCTACGCCGCCCGGCTGGCGTCCTTGCCTACTCGAAGTGGAGTATCCCTTGGAAACCTATGATGCGCTCCTCGCGTCCATCACGCCCACGTCCGGTCCCAGCCGGACCATCCTGAACCCTGCCACGGGCGAAGCCGTGGGCGAGGCCCCCATCCATGACCTTGAGTTCCTGGAGGACGCCGTCGCCACCGCCGTCGAAACCCAGCCCGCGTGGGCGGCGCTGGGCCGCGAGGCAAGGTCCGCCGCGCTCCTGAAAGCAGCCGACGCCGTCGAACGCTCCGCCGAGGAACTCGCCCAGCTGCTCTCCCGCGAACAGGGAAAACCCCTCAACGGCCCCAACGCCCGCTTCGAAGTGGGCGCCTGCGTGGCCTGGCTCGCGCCACCGCCGGCCTGCCGCTGGAACCGGAAACGATCGTGGACGACGGCGAGACCCGCGCCGAACTGCACTACAAGCCCATCGGCGTCGTCGCCGCCATCGGCCCCTGGAACTGGCCCATGATGATCGCCATCTGGCAGATCGCCCCCGCCCTGCGCATGGGCAACACCGTCGTCGTCAAACCCTCCGGCAACACCCCGCTCTCCGTCCTGGCCCTGGTCAAAGTCCTCAACGAAGAACTCCCCGAAGGCATCCTCACCACAGTCTCCTGCGGCCGCGAAGTCGGCGCCCGCCTCACCAACCACCCCGCGATCGGCAAAATCATGTTCACCGGCTCCACCGCCGCCGGCCGCGCCATCATCAAATCCTCCGCAGACACCGTCAAACGCCTCACCCTCGAACTCGGCGGCAACGACGCCGGCATCGTCCTGCCCGACGCCGACCCCAAGGCCATCGCCGAAGACATCTTCTGGGGCGCCTTCCTCAACACCGGCCAAACCTGCGCCGCCCTCAAACGCCTCTACGTCCACGACGACATCTACGACGCCGTCTGCGAGGAACTCACCACCTTCGCCAAAGCCATGCCCATGGGCAACGGCCTGGACGAAACCAACGTCCTGGGCCCACTGCAGAACAAAGCCCAATACGACGTCGTCGCCAACCTCGTCCAGGCAGCCAAAGACTCCGGCGCCCGCATCCTCCTCGGCGGCAACCCGGACCCCGACCAGCCCGGCTACTTCTACCCCACCACCCTGGTCGCCGACATCGACAACAACAACCCGCTCGTCGCCGAAGAACAGTTCGGGCCGGCCCTGCCGATCATCCGCTACAGCACCATCGACGAAGCAGTGGAAAAAGCCAACGCCCTCGACGTCGGCCTCGGCGCCTCCGTCTGGTCCTCCAACCCCGCCGCCGCCCGCGACGTCGCCACCCGCATCCAGGCCGGCACCGTCTGGATCAACCGCCACGGCGCCGTGGACCCCCGCATCCCCTTCGGCGGCGCCAAACAATCCGGCTACGGCCTCGAATTCGGCGTCGAAGGCCTCAAGCACCTCGGCGTCCCCCAGGTGATCAACGGCTAGGAAAGCGTTGGAGACGGGAGCCCCGCATGCCGGCCGGTGTGCGGGGCTCCCGGGCTTTTAAGGTGCTGCCGCTACCCCATGGCCGGCGCGGCGGAAGTGCGGCCGGCCAACTGCCGGCGGGCCCAGCGGGCCAGCTTCTTGCCCTTGCCCTTCCACCAGTTGTCCTCGTCCTTGTCATGGTGCAGGCGGAAAATGATGGCCACCAGGACGAACATGCCCATGACCACGTCAACCCAGGACGCCACCACCAGGGCGATCAGCACGGTGAGTCCGTTGGCGATGATGGACGGGACGGCCAGGGTCCGGAACACGGTGCTGGCCACGTACCGCCGGTGCGACCGCGGAACGGACAGGGCACGCACCATGTCGAAACACACGCAGACCACCACGATGGTCTGCCCGATGGCCAGCAGGATCTGGCCGGGAACCGAGCCGCTGAACGCGGCCACGGACTCCATCCCCGGGCTCATGGCCGGGCCTTATGCTGAGAACCACACATCAAAAACCCCAGAAACTGATGGAACCACCGCTGATCCAGCGGTGGTTCCATTCAAGTTTCCGGGGGCGGACGGGGCACGAGTAGTGTGTACTCGAATTTCCCGGGGCGCCTGAAGCCAGGTACTTACTGGCCGATGGCCCTGGGCCGCCACAGCACCACGGCCTGCGACCGGGGCCGGGGGCGCTGGCCGCGGGCCAGGCTCACCACGTCGCCCGCCGCGCCGGCGGCGAAAATGCGGGAATCGAACGGCTGTGGCCTGCGGCCAAGTTCCTCCGTGAGTTCAGCGACCCGCCGCTGCAGGGCGGCCACCTGGTTTTCGAGCTCCAGGATGCGCTTGATCCCCTCCAGCGAAACGCCCTCCTGGGACAGCCGCTGCACCTCGCGCAGCATGTTGACGTCCCGCTGCGAGTACCGGCGGGACTTCCCCGGCGCGCGGCTGGGCTTGACGATGCCCAGCCGGTCGTACTGCCGCAGGGTCTGCGGGTGCATGTCCGCCAGCTCGGCCGCCACCGAAATCACGAAGATGGGCTGGTCAACGTTGATGTCCACCGAACACCTCCGCTGCTAGAGCCGGGCCTTGGCGGCCAGGCCCTCTCGGACGTCCGAACCGGCTGTGGCCTCGGCAAACGCCTTGACCGCCGCTTCGGCTTCCTTGTTCAGGTTCTTCGGGACCGCGACGTCGATGGTCACCAGCAGGTCGCCGGTCGCCTTCGAGGTCTTCACGCCCTTGCCCTTCACCCGCAGGGTACGGCCCGACGGCGTCCCCGCCGGAACGCGGACCCGCACCTTATCGCCGTCGATGGTGGGCACCTCGATGTCGGCACCCAGCGCAGCCTCCGGGAAGGTGACGGGGACGTGGATCCGCAGGTTGTCGCCGTCGCGCGTGTAAAACGGATGGGGCTGGACCGAGACGGACACCACCAGGTCGCCGTTTCCGGCGGGGCTCGGCTGGCCCTTGCCGCGGACACGCACCTTCTGGCCGTCCTTGATGCCGGCCGGAACCCGGACGTCGATCACTTCACCGCTGGGTTCCCGCAGGCCGATGGTGGTGCCGCGGATGGAACCGGCAAAGGAAATGCTGGTGGAGGCGGTACGGTCCGCCCCCTTCTGCGGGGCCCGCTGGAAGCCGGTCTGGCCGAAGCCGCCGCCGAACAGGTCGGCGAACTCGGGCGGGATCCCGCCCGCGGCAGGGTTGAACCCGCCCGCATGCCGGCCCGTATTGCCGGTGAAGAGGCCGCCGAACAGGTCCTCGAACCCGCCGTTGCCGGCGCCGGCGCTGCCGGGGGCGAACCGGGCACCGCCACCCATGGCACGGATGGCGTCGTACTGCTGGCGTTCCTCGGGATCGGACAGCACCGAGTAGGCCTCGGAGATGTCCTTGAACTTCTTCTCGGAGGCAGTGTTTCCCGCGTTGGTATCAGGGTGGTGCTCGCGGGCCAGCTTCCGGTAAGCCTTCTTGATATCGGCGTCGGAAGCGTCCTTGGCAACACCAAGGATCTTATAAAAGTCCTTGTCCACCCAATCCTGGCTAGCCAATGGCGTTTCCTTTCAAAAGTTATGGGTCGGTGGTTGAGCCTCAGGGTTTCGACAGGCTCAACCACCGAGACTCAACCACCGAAGGTAATGCTACGCAGGGACCGCCACAATCACCTGGGCTGCGCGGAGGACGCGTTCTCCTGACTTGTAGCCGGAGCGGAGCACCTGGCTGACGGTGTCAACCTCGATGTCCTCACCGGGCTGCTGGATCAGGGCCTCGTGAATCGTGGGGTCAAACTCCACGCCGGTTTCGTCGATGCGGACCAGGCCGTAGGTCTTCAGCGCGTTCTCCAGCTTGGTGGCGATCGCGGCGAAGGGACCGTCGGTCAGGTCGCCGTGCTGCCGCGCGGCGTCGACGTCGTCCAGGACCGGAAGCAGGGAGTTAAGGACGCCGATGACGGCCATCTCCCCTGCCACGGCGCGGTCGCGTTCGACGCGCTTGCGGTAGTTGACGTACTCGGCCTGCAGGCGGAGGAGATCGTTCTTCAGTTCGACCGCCTCTGCATTGCCGGAGCCAGCCGGAACCCCCTGGGCCACGGACTCCTCGGCGGGCACCTCGATGCCGTTGAGGATCTCCTCGGCCTGGGCCAGTGCGTCGCCGTCCGAATCCTGGGCGTCGGCTCCGGATTCGGGGGCGGACTGGCTGCCCTCGGGGTGCCGTGCCTGGCCGGTCACCGGGTCAACCTTGCGGTTGTCCCGGATGACCGGTTCGGAGGCGCCGCCCTGCTGGCCCGCGGATGAGTTGTGCTCTTCCTCGTTACCGTGGTGCGGCATGGTTTACTTCTTCGCTTCGTCTTCGTCGATGATCTCGGCGTCGACGATGTCCTCGTCGGCCTTGGACCCCTCCGGCCCTGCTGCGCCTTCGGCACCTGCGGCACCGGTGGCGCCGTCGGGCGAACCGGCCTGGGAGTAGATGGCCTCGCCGAGCTTCGTCTGGGAAGCCTGCAGCTTCTCGAACGCAGCCTTCACAGCGGCATCGTCGGTGCCTTCGAGGGCCTTCTTGAGGCTGTCGACGTCGGCCTGGACCTCGGTCTTGACCTCTTCCGGCAGCTTGTCCGCGTTGTCGGCGATGAGCTTGTCCACGGAGTAGGCGAGCTGCTCGGCCGTGTTGCGGGTGTCGGTGGCCTCGCGGCGGGCCTTGTCCTCGGCTGCGTGCTCCTCGGCGTCACGGACCATGCGGTCGATGTCTTCCTTGGAGAGCGCGGTGCCGCCGGTGATGGTCATGGACTGTTCCTTGCCGGTGCCCTTGTCCTTCGCGGAGACGTGGACGATGCCGTTCGCGTCGATGTCGAAGGTGACCTCAATCTGCGGGATGCCGCGGGGTGCCGGGGCGATGCCGGTGAGCTCGAAGGTGCCCAGCGGCTTGTTGTCGCGGGTGAACTCACGCTCGCCCTGGAAGACCTGGATGGCCACGGACGGCTGGTTGTCATCTGCCGTGGTGAAGGTCTCGGACCGCTTGGTGGGGATGGCGGTGTTGCGCTCGATCAGGTGCGTCATCACGCCACCCTTGGTCTCGATGCCGAGGGACAGCGGGGTGACGTCGATCAGGAGGACGTCCTTGCGCTCACCCTTCAGCACACCGGCCTGCAGGGCGGCACCAACGGCAACGACCTCGTCCGGGTTGACGCCCTTGTTCGGTTCCTTGCCGCCGGCCAGTTCCTTGACCAGGTCGTAGACGGCAGGCATACGGGTGGAGCCACCGACCAGCACGATGTGGTTGATGTCCGTCAGCTTGATGCCGGCTTCCTTGATGACGTCGTGGAACGGCTTCTTGGTGCGCTCCAGCAGGTCCTTGGTGAGGTCCTGGAACTTGGCGCGGGTCAGCTGCTCGTCCAGGTGGACCGGGCCGTCGGGGGTGACGGACAGGTACTGGAGCGAGACGTTGGTGCTGGTGGAGGAGGACAGTTCCTTCTTGGCCTGCTCGGCAGCTTCGCGGAGGCGCTGCAGGGCGATCTTGTCCTTGGAGAGGTCGATGCCCTTGACCTTGAGCTGGTTCAGCAGGTAGTCAACCACGCGCTGGTCCCAGTCGTCGCCGCCGAGGCGGTTGTCACCGGCGGTGGCGCGCACCTGGATGGTGGAGAAGTTGTCTTCGTCCTTGCCGACTTCCAGCAGGGAGACGTCGAACGTACCGCCACCGAGGTCGAAGACCAGGATGAGTTCGTCTTCCTTGCCCTTGTCCAGGCCGTAGGCGAGGGCTGCGGCGGTGGGCTCGTTGACGATACGCAGGACATTGAGGCCCGCGATCTCGCCGGCTTCCTTGGTTGCCTGGCGCTCGGCGTCGTTGAAGTAGGCGGGAACGGTGATCACAGCGTCGGTGACCTTCTCGCCCAGGTAGGACTCGGCGTCGTTCTTCAGCTTCATGAGGATACGCGCGGAGATTTCCTGCGGGGTGTACTTCTTTTCGTCGATCGCCTTGGTCCAGTCAGTGCCCATGTGGCGCTTGACGGACGAGATGGTGCGTTCGATGTTGTTGACTGCCTGGCGCTTTGCGATTTCGCCAACCAGGACTTCGCCGGACTTGGAGAATGCAACCACGGACGGCGTGGTGCGGCCACCCTCGGCGTTGGCAATAACGGTGGGCTCGCCACCTTCGAGAACGGAGACGACGGAGTTGGTGGTTCCGAGGTCGATACCTACTGCACGTGACATTGTGTTGCTTCCTTCTTTCCTTGGAAACTTGCTGGCGCCCGCTAATTGAGCGTTCTGCACTCAACTTTACTCAGGGCCTCGACGATGTCAAGCAAAGTTGAGTCGACCACGCTCAACTCTTTGCTAGGCATCTCTCCGGCCTGAGGCTGCCCTCCCCGTGTTGGCGCGGATTCCGGGACACGGTAAAGCCCGACGGCGGCTCACCCTTTCGCTAGGGGTGAACCTGCCGCCGGGCTAATTCCGCCGTGGCGCCTACCGCTCGGCGTCCGGATCGCCGTGCAGCGGACCGCGCTCCTCTGAGGTGGACATGACCTGCCCGTCAGTCAGGCCTTCACGGACGGCATCCTCGTTCCGGAAGTCCTCGGCGGGGTTCTCGAGGTCGCCCTCCCCGTACTGGCCGCCTTCGCCTTCCAGCCCCGGCTCCGTGCTGCCGCGGCGGGGGTGCTCATCAAAGGCTGCTTCGTGGCTTTCAGTCATGGCGACGTCTCTCCTTCGAGTCCGCGTCCGTGCGGGCGCATTGGCAGTCTACCCAGCAGGAGTTTTAGCCAACAGGGCTTCGTCCCGGTCCGGCCGTTCTTCAGTCTCCGGCCGGGAGAGCTTGCCGGGCCACCAGATTTTCGGGCCGATGTCGTAAGCCAGCGCAGGCACCAGCAGCGAGCGCACCAGCACCGTGTCCAGCAGGACGCCGAACGCAACAATGAAGGCCAGCTGCACCAGGAACATGATGGGAATGACGCCCAGCGCCGCGAACGTGGCCGCGAGCACCACGCCCGCGGACGTGATCACCCCGCCGGTCACGCCCAGGCCGCGGAGGATGCCCGGGCGGGTGCCGTGCTTCAGGGACTCCTCCCGGACCCGGCTCATCAGGAAGATGTTGTAGTCCACGCCCAGGGCCACCAGGAACACGAAGCCGAACAGCGGCACGGTGGCGTCGGCACCCGGGAAGCCAAGGATGTTGTTGAACACCAGCGCGGACACACCCATGGCTGCAGCGTAGGAGAGCACCACGGAGAGCACCAGCAGGACCGGTGCCAACACGGACCTCAGCAGCAGCATCAGGATAAAGAGGATCACCACCAGGACCACCGGGATGATGATCACCAGGTCACGCTGGGCCGTGGTGTTGGTGTCCAGCGCGGTGGCGGTGACGCCGCCCACCAGGGCACCCGGGTCCACGGCCTTGACGTCCACGCGCAGGGCCTTGACAGCTTCTTCGGCCTCGAGGGAGTCCGCCGCGGAGTTCAGCGTGGCATTGATCAGGACCTTGCCCTCGCGGACGTCGGGCTCGCTGGGGGTTCCGGGGGCGCCGGTGATGGGCACGCTGCCTTCAGCCAGCAGGTAGGCCTCGCCCACGCCGTCGGCCGCTTTCACCGCATCCAGCACTTCCTGTGCCTTGCCTTCGTCCGCAACCACGACGGCGGGGCTGCCGCTGCCGGCGTCGAAGTGGCGGGCCAGCGCGTCCTGGCCGTCCACCGCATTGGACGCGGTGAGGATGACGTCGGTCTGCGGAACACCATTGGCCTTGAGCTGGAGGACGCCGGCGGAGGCCGCGGCCAGCAGCAGGACCGACGCGATCCAGATGGTCCGCGGACGCCGCTGCACCAATGCACCGGTTGCCCGCCACAGCCCTTTTTTGACCCTCCAGCCCCGTAACCAGCTCGGGCTCGCGCTCGTCAGCCGAGGCCAGCTTGGGACGGAACGGCCAGAAAGCGGCACGGCCCAGGAGCGCCATCAGGGCGGGCAGCAGCGTGAGTGCGGCGAACAGCGAGCAGATGATGCCTGCCGCTGCCACCGGCCCCAGTGCCTTGTTGGAGTTGAGGTCCGAGAAGAGCAGGCAGAGCAGGGCGATGATGACCGTGGCACCGGACGCCAGGATGGGTTCGAAAGAGGTCCGCCAGGCCGTCAGCGCCGCGGCCGTCCGGTTGGTGGTGTGGGTCAGCGCCTCACGGAAGCGCGCCACGTAGAGCAGTGCGTAGTCGGTGGCCGCGCCGATCACCAGAATGGAGAGGATCCCCTGGCTCTGGCCATTCAACTGGATCCAGCCCGCCTGCGCCATGCCGAAGACCAGCAGGATGGCGGCACACAGGGCGAACACCGAGGTCAGGAGCACCATGAAAGGCAGGAGCAGCGAGCGGTACACCACCAGCAGGATGACGAACACAGCGGCGAGCGCCACGAGCAGGAGGATGCCGTCAATCCCGGCGAAAGCGGCCACCAGGTCGGCCGCGAGGCCGGCGGGCCCGGTCACGAATGTCCGCATCCCCTCAGGGGCAGCTTCAGCTACGAGGTCGCGGAGTTCCTTCACCGCCTCCTGCACTTCCACCTCGGACTCGCTGATGGGTGCGATGAACTGGACCGCCTTGCCGTCCTCCGACGGAATGGGCCCAATCACCGCGCTGCCCAGCTTCAGCTCTTCCAGGTCAGTCCGAAGGGCAGCCACTTCACCCAGCTGGGCGGGAGTGAACGGCTCATCGCTTTCGATGACGATGACGCCCGGCACCTCGTCGGAGTCCCGGAACTTGGCCTGCCAGTCCTGCGCGGCAGTGGCCTCGGCACTTGCCGGAAGGAAGGAGGCCTGGTCGTTGGAGGAAACCTCCTCCAGGCGCCCGAAGGTGGGGCCGCCCACGCCGGCGAGCGCCAGCCACGTGAGCACCAGGATGACGGGGACCAGCCAGCGCAGCCAGAACGGAACGCGCTCTCTGCTTACGGTTTTGTGTTTCATGATGCCTTCCGGACGTACCTCACACGAACATTAGTTCCAGAGTAGACTATCTCCATAGTAGAGATAAGTGTCCATCAAGGTTTTTCTTAGAGCTCGCCATCAAGGCACGCACGGCGGGGCTGAAGTAGTATCCGTCAGTACGGCTGGGCAAACCCGGCGGTGATGCCCACCAGAAGGAAAGAGGAGGCGGCCATGGCAGCAAGCGGCCCCGCGGACACGCCGCGCCCTCCGGCAGTCCCTGGGCAGAATGGCGGCCCCCATCCCCTCGTCCGGCTCCTGCAGGAATTCACGCTGGAGGCCAACCGGTACGTGGACACGGCCGGCGGCAGGAAGGACATGCACCGCACGGACCTGAATGCTCTGGCCGTGATCATGCGGCACACGGCCAAGGGAAATCCGGTCACGCCGGGACTCCTCCGCAAGGAGTTGCACCTTAGCTCCCCCGCTACCACGGCGCTGATTGACCGGCTGGACAGCTCCGGCCACGTGGTCCGTGAGCGCGGCAGTTCCGACCGGCGGCAGGTGCAGCTGAAGATGACGCCCAAGGCCTTCCAGGAGGGAGGGGCCATTTTCGAGCCCCTCTCGCGCCGCATGGGTACTGCCATGGCGGACTTCTCCGAGGAGGAGCTGGAAACCGTCTCGCGGTTCATGACCGCGATGGTGGAAGCCACGGTGGCGGCGCGCGAAGAATCCGCGGCGGATTAGGCTGGCGAAATCCTTCCGCGCCGCGGCGTGAGGGGTAGCGTTTGGTTATGAGTGCCCAGCAGCCCGAAGAAGACGTCTACACGCACGGCCACCACGAGTCAGTGGTCCGCGCCCATGCCGCCAGGACCGCCGAGAATTCCGCCGCCTTTGTCCTGCCCCACCTGACCCCCGGCTCGGACCTGCTCGACGTCGGCTGCGGACCGGGCACCATCACCTGCGACTTCGCCGCCCTCGTCTCGCCCGGCAAGGTCACCGGCCTGGACCGCTCACCGGACATCATCGTCCAGGCCCAGGCGCTCGCCGTCGAACGCCAGGTGCCGAACGTGGAATTCGTGGCCGGCAACATCTACGACCTCGAGTTCGAGGACGAGACGTTCGACGTCGTCCACGCCCACCAGGTGCTGCAGCACCTCACCGACCCGGTGGAGGCCCTCCGCGAAATGCGCCGCGTGGCCAAGCCGGGCGGCATCGTTGCCGTGCGCGACGCCGATTTCCACGGCATGAGCTGGTACCCGGCCATCCCGGAACTCGACGAATGGATGGACCTGTACCAGCGCATTGCGCGCCGCAACGGGGCAGAGCCCGACGCCGGACGGCGGCTGGTCAGCTGGGCGCAGTCGGCGGGGTTCACGGACGTTGCCCCCTCCAGCAGCAACTGGCTGTACGCCACAGGACAGCAGCGCCGGTGGCAGGCCCGCGTCTGGGGCGAGCGGGTGCTGCACTCAGCATTCGCGGAGCAGGCGCTGGAGTACGGCTTCGCCAACCCCGCGGACCTGGCACGGATCTCCGCCGGATGGCACCGATGGGGTTCAACCGACGACGGCTGGTTCCTCATCCCCAATGGGGAGGTCATCGCCCGGGCTTAGGCCTGCGGGGACAACGAATTCTGGGCCGAAGCTTATGCCGTGCGCGGCGAGGACGTTGTCATTGCCAAGGCCGGAAGGCCGGTTGCACGGCTGGTCAAGATCGAACGGCCCCACAAGCGCGAACTGGGCTTCCTCGGCCCCCTCCACATCCCCGATGACTTCTATGAGCCGTGGACGGATGACGAGATGGGAATTGACGGGTGCTGCAGCTGCTGCTGGACACCCATGTGTTCCTCTGGGCACTCGCCGAGCCCAAGAGGCTCTCAATCAAAGCCAAAAATGCGATCACCAAACTTGAAAACCAGGTCTTCGTTTCGCCGGTCACCGCCTATGAGCTCTCCTACAAGCACCGGCAGGGAAGACTGCCGGCCGGAGCGGCGATCGTCTCCAGTTTTGGCCGGCAGCTTTCACACCTCTACGCCGCTGAAATCGGCATCAGCGCCGACCATGCCCTTGCCGCCGGCCAGCTCGACTGGGACCACAAAGACCCCTTTGACCGGATGCTGGCTGCACAAGCCATGGTGGAAGGCTTCACCCTCGTCACAGCAGACGAAAACATCCAGGCGTACGGCCCCGTAGCCACCCTGTGGTGACCCCCGCCACCGGCCCCCTGCCGCGTAGGATTGACAGGTGCAATTTTCCCTTTGGCTGGCCCTGGCCGGCGCCGGTGCCCTGATCAGCTTCACCCCGGGCGCCGGAGCCATCAACACCATGAGCAACTCGTTGAATGCCGGCTTCCGGCGGTCCATCTGGGGAATCCTCGGGCAGCAGGCCGCACTGGTGGTGCACGTGGTGATCGTGGCACTCGGCGTCGGCGTGCTGGTTGCCAGCTCGCCGGTGGCCTTCAACGTAATCCGCTACGCGGGCGCCGCCTACCTCATCTATCTGGGCGTCCGGCAGTTCCTTAGCAAGCCGAGCCTTGAAGAGGAGCAGGCAGCGGCACTGCGGAACGAGTCCGCCTGGTCGATCTTCCGGCGCGGGTTCTGGGTCAACCTGCTGAATCCGAAGGCCATCGTCTTCTTCCTCGCCTTCACTCCCCAGTTCATCCGGCCTGAACAGCCACTGCTGACGCAGTACGCTGTGCTGACCGCAACCATCGTGGCGATCGACATCCTGGTGATGTGGTTCTTCTTCGCCGCAGCGGCCAGGTCTTTCCAGCGCTTCACCCAGACGCCACGGGGACAGCTGGTCCTGAGCAAGGTGTTCGGCGTGCTGTTTGTCGCCGTCGGGATCCTCCTCGCCCTGATTCACTGATCCCGGGCCCACCAATCCCCGGCATCGCAGCACCCAACCTCACTACATACCCCTTCGGCGGGTTCGTCATGCATCTTTACAAACCGGTCAATTTTTATGAACCACCCGCTAGCCATAGGGCCGGAAAGCGCGCATGCTTAGCATCATGAACTCAGCGTCGAGCCCATACCGCGTCATCGCCGTCTGCACCGGCAACATCTGCCGCTCCCCCATGGCGGAACTTATGCTGAAGGCCGCGCTGGAACGCGAAGGGCTGGACGGACTGGTGGCGGTGGACTCGGCCGGCACCACGGGCTACGAGGCAGGGCGCCCCATCGACCCCCGTGCCGCCCGCCGGCTCGCGGCCACGCAACTCGCGTCCGAGCTTCACATCGCACGGGAATGGCTCCCGGAATGGTTCCGCGAGCGGGATCTCATCCTGGCGCTCGATATCGACCACTACGCCTGGCTGAGCGAGGCGGCGCCGGACCAGGAGTCGCTGGGCAAGATCCGCATGCTCCGAAGCTTCGATCCAGCAATGGCCGGCAAGGACCTGCTGGACCAGGGCATCGAGGACCCGTGGTACGGGGGGCATGCTGACTTCGACGCCGTCTGGCACCAGATCCACGCGGCGCTCCCGGGGATCGTGGAGCACGTCAAGGCGGCCGTTTCCTCGGACGCGGAGCTGCAGCGGCAGGGCAGTTGAGGACCCACCCGGCTTTATCTTGCAATTGAGAACGGTTCTCAATTAGGCTCTTCGCCATGCACCTCATCGTTGTGAGTTCCCTTGATGCCCTCTGCCGCCGCGAAGCCTGCGGGGACCTGGCAGCTGAACATCCCGGGAGCCTCGTGGTCTTCCATGACCTGCTGGAGAACGGGCTGGTCATCCGGCGGGTCTTTGACGCCGCAGGTCCCGTCGAATACGAGGAAACCATCCTCGAACACGGCGGCCTCAGCTGCGCGGTACGCCTGGACCTGGTGCCGGCGATCGACCGCCTGGCTGCATCAGCACAAGGCCCGATCATCATCGGCCTTCCGCCTGCGGTTCCAGCATCAGTGGCAGTCACGGCACTCAACCGCGGGCTCAGCCGGCCGGCAACGGTTTCCTCGGCCATCATTGCCCTCGCGCCGGACGCCCTGGAGGACCACATCTGGGACCCGCACACCCTGTTCGAGTCCGGCTTCACCCCCGTGGCAGACGACGAGAGGACACCGGGCGAGTTCCTGCTGGGCGAACTGGCCTTCGCGGATACCGTCCTCGTGGCGGAGCCCGACATCGTTCCGGCCGATCCCGCAGGCCGCGAGCGCGGCCTGCACCTGCTGCGGGAACTCGCACCGCATGCCCACCGTGCAGCAGGAACGATCCAGGTCCGCCGCTCGGCAGCAAATGCCGCGGCCTCACCCTTTGTCACTGTGGTCCAGCGCATGGACCGGCCCCTGCATCCGGGACGGTTCCGCCAGGTCCTGGGCACGCTCGCCGAGGGCTGCTGCGTCCTGCAAGGCCACTTGTGGGTTGCGTCCGCGCCCGAGTGCCGCATCGCCATCCAGGGCATCGGCCCCCGCGTCTGGCTCGAAAACACCGGGAAGTGGCCGGAAGAACCTGCCGCGACGGAGCAGGCGGGACGTGCGCCGGGTCCCGCCGCCACGGTCCTGGCAGCGACCGGGGAGGGCCTGGACCCGGCGGAGTTCGAGCGGCTGCTGCGGGACTGCGAGCTCACCGACGACGAACTGGCGGCCGGCGCGGTCCTGTCCGACCCCTTCGCCCTGCGGCCCGCGAGCTGACCTGCCGACCACCACCCAACCCCACCAACCAAGGAGGACACCATGAAAGTACGGAATTCACTGCGGGCACTGAAGAAGATCCCCGGCGCACAAATCGTCAGGCGCCGCGGCAGGACGTTCGTGATTAACAAGAAGGACCCGCGGATGAAAGCCCGGCAGGGATAAAGGTACGCTCTACTCCATGAGCCCAGCCCCCGTCATCATCGCCATCGACGGGCGCTCGGGCGCTGGGAAGACCACCCTCGCCGTCGAACTGGCTGCCCGGCTGCGCGCCCACCACAAGGTCTCGCTGTTCCATCTTGAGGACATCTACCCCGGCTGGAACGGCCTGGCCGCCGGCGTGGAACGCTACGTCGCCACCGTCCTCACCCCGCTGCACAGGGGCGAAGCGGCGACGTGGGTGGGCTGGGACTGGGAAAACCATGACGACGGCGGCCCCCGGGTCACGCTTCCCGCCGAGATCGTCATCGTCGAAGGCGTGGGTGCCGCCGCGGCAGAAGCCCGGCCGCTCCTGGACGCCGTGATCTGGGCCGAATCCCCTGACGACGTCCGCCGGACCAGGGCCCTGGACCGCGACGGCGCAACCTACGAACCCTACTGGGACCAGTGGGCCGCGCAGGAAGACGCATGGCTGGCCCGGGATGACGTGCCGGCGCTTGCCGACGTCCGCGTGCAGAACCTGGCCGACGGCTCCGCCGTCGTCGACCTCCTGCGGCTCCTCCCCTACCTTCCGGCGCTGGCCCCGGTCCTGGCCCCGGAGCTCTCCGCCCGCCGCGGGCTCCGCCTTCGCGCCGAGCGGCTGGACGAGCGCCCTGATTCCGCGGCGCTCTTCCATTCCCTCTACGGCGGCTCAGCCAATGCGGTCTGGCTGGACTCCTCCAACGCCGGAACGGCAGCAGCGGGTGTGGCACACACGGACGATGCTTCCGCACGAACCGCAGCGGAGCGCAGCCGGTTCAGCATCATGGCGGACGACGGCGGCACGTTCGGGCAATCGGTAACCCACCGGTCCGGCGAAAGCCTGATCAGCGCCGGTTCCGCAACCGTCAGGGTCACCGGGCAGTTCTTCCGCTGGCTGGACACGGTGTGGGGCCGCCGCGCGGTCCGCGCGCCGGAAGGCTACCCGGGACAGTTCACCCTGGGCTGGCTGGGCTGCCTGGGCTACGAACTCAAGCGTGAAACGGGCGGCACCGACCTGCCCGCCGCTACACCGGACGCCGCCCTGATCTTTGCCGGCCGTGCCGTGGTCCTGGACCACGCCGAAGGCACCGCCTGGCTCCTGGCCCTTGACGCACCTGACGCGGAGGACTGGCTGGGGACTGCGGCCGCCGCGGTTCACCAGGCTGCCGCGCCGGACCACGGCGGCAGCACCGCCGTCGTACTTCCCCAGGCCCCCGCCTTCCGCAGCCGTGACACCGGCGAGGCCTACCGGAAGAAGATCGCCGCCGCGCAGCACGAGATCGCCGAGGGCAACACCTACGAGGTGTGCCTGACCACCACGCTTGAGGCCCGCGTTCCCGCCGCTGCCGTGGACCCGTGGCGCATTTACCTTGCCCTCCGCGGCCGGAACCCTGCACCCTTCGCAAGTTTCCTCCGGCTGGACGGGGTGACGGTGGCAAGCACCTCGCCGGAGCGGTTCCTGAAGATCGCGTCCGACGGCAGCATGCGCGCCGAACCCATCAAGGGGACCCGCCGCCGGGCTGCCGATGCGCAGGAGGACGCGCGGCTGCGGACGGACCTCGCCACCTCACTGAAGGACCGTGCCGAGAACATCATGATCGTGGACCTGCTGCGGAACGACCTCAGCCACTTCGCGGTCCCCGGCTCGGTCACGGTCAGCAGGCTGTGCGCTATCGAAAGCTATGCCACCGTGCACCAGATGGTCAGCACCATAGACGCCCGCCTGCTGCCCGGCTCCTCGCGGGCGGAGGCAGTGGCCGCCTGCTTCCCCGCCGGCTCCATGACCGGGGCGCCCAAGATCAGCACCATGGCCATCCTCGACCGGCTGGAGGAAGGCCCGCGGGGGCTGTATTCCGGCGCCATTGGCTACTTCTCGCTGAACGGCGCCACCGATCTCGCCGTCGCCATCCGCACCCTGGTGGTCAATGCCCCGGGTGACGGAACGGCGGAACTCACGCTCGGCGTCGGCGGTGCCATCACCGCGGATTCCGTGCCGGACGAGGAGTACGAGGAGATCCGGACCAAGGCCTACGGGGTCCTGTCCACGCTGGGCGCGGAGTTCCCCGGGGATTGAGTGCTACTGAACCGTCGCGGTCAGCCGGGCCACGTTATCCACGTAACGGGCCGCGAACGGACGGTTGCGCCAGACGGGAAGCTTAAGCTCGTGCGAGATGTCCCGGTAGGTGTCCTCCACCGCGCGCATCTTGGTGACGATGTCCTCGCCCAGCAGCATCACGGACACCTCGAGGTTCAGCGAGAAGGAGCGCATGTCCATGTTGCTGGAACCCAGAACGGCCACCTCGTCGTCGATGGTGAAGTGCTTGGCATGGAGGACGAACGGGGCCTTGTAGAGGTAGATCCGGACGCCCGCCTCCAGCAGTGCCTCGTAGTAGGACTGCTGGGCGTGGTGGACAGGAACTGGTCGCCCTTCTCGGAGACGAAGAGTTCCACGTCCACGCCGCGCTGGGCGGCAGTGGTGATGGCGTACAGCAGCGAATCGTCCGGCACGAAGTACGGGCTGCAGATGGAGATGCGGTGCTGCGCGGAATAGATGAGCGTGTTGAAGAGGCGCAGGTTGTTCTCGGTGATGAAGCCCGGGCCGCTGGGCACCACCTGCGCGGTGACGTTGCCCGGGTGCGGGTTCGCCGGCAGCTGCAGCTGGTGCTCCAGCGACTCGTCGGTTTCGCTCAGCCAGTCGGTGGCGAAAACGACATTCAGGGTGGTGACGATCGGTCCACGCAGGCACGCCATCAACTCCACCCACTCCCGTCCGGCCTTGCGGTGGCGGGGGTTGTTGTAGGAGGGCTCGATCAGGTTCTGGGAACCGGTGAAGGCGATTTCGCCGTCGACCACCATGATCTTGCGGTGGTTCCGGAGGTCCGGCCGGCGCCACTGGCCATGGATGGGCATGAGCGGCAGCATCCGCTTCCACTGGATCTTGCCCGCCCTGAGGCGCTTGAGGAGCTTCCTGTAGCCCTGGACCCGGAGGGTGCCGATGTGGTCGAACAGCACGCGCACTTCCACGCCGCGTTCGGCCGCCTCCTCCAGCGCGGTGAGCAGGTCGTCCGTGATGTGGTCGGTGCTCATGATGTAGAACTCCGCGTTGACGAACTTCTTCGCCTTCCGCACGGCTTCGGTCATGGCGAGGATGGAGTCCGGGTACCCGGGGATGAGGTCAACCGAGTTGCCGTCCACCATGGGCAGGGATCCCAGCCGGCGGTTCAGCTCCGCTGCGGAGGTCACCCATTCGGGCCCCGGATAGTGGCTTTCGACGTCGGCGAGCGAGGAGATGCCGGCCCGGACCCTCTCGTTGACCTGCTGCTGCTGCTCGCGGCGCCGGCTGGAAAGCCTGAAGTTTCCGAACAGCAGGAACAGGACAATTCCCACGAAAGGCACAAAGAAGATACCCAGAAGCCACGCCATCGCCGTGGTGGGGCGGCGGTTTCCGGGAATGATGCCCACGGCGAGCACCCTGATCACCAGGTCGGCGACGCCGAGCAGCACCACCACCCACATCGGTGCGGTGCCGGCAAGCGAAAATGGCCACAACAACTGACAAACCCCCGGCTCATCGGCTCCCGGCGGACGGTTTCCTGCCGGGGCACTCAGCCCAGCTTATCGGCGCGGCGCCGCACTAAGCTGGAGCCATGACGTCACCTGCTTCCGTGGTTCTTGTTTTCCTTGACTCTGCCTTCCCGGACGGCCGTCTGGCCGATGCGTCCCAGCCGCAACTGCTGGTCACGGACCAGGGAGCCACCCGCGGTGACGGGGCGTTCGAAACCATGCTCGCCGTCGGGGGCAACGTCCGGAAGATCCAGGCGCACCTGGACCGCCTGGACGGTTCCGGGAAAGCGCTGGACCTCGCCATCCCCGGCCAGGACCAGTGGCGCCGGGCCATTGCCGCCGCCATTGCAGAACACCGGTCCCAGCACCCTCCTGTTTCGGATGCCGACGATGAACTGGTGGTCAAGCTGGTGGTGACCCGCGGGGCTGAGGGCGCCGCCGCCCCCACCGCATGGGTCCAGGTATCCCCGGTGGGAGCGGGCGCCCGCCGCCAGCGTGAGACCGGCATCGACGTCATCCTCCTCGACCGCGGCTATGACAGTGATGCGGCAGAGCGGGCCCCGTGGCTGCTGCTCGGCGCCAAGACCCTCTCCTACGCCGTCAATATGGCCGCGCTCCGGCACGCCCATAAGCAGGGCGCGGATGACGTCATTTTCTTCTCCTCCGACGGCCGGGTCCTCGAGGGCCCCACGTCCACGGTGCTTTTGGCCCACGTGGACAAGTCCGACGACGGCACGCCGGTCAAGCGCCTCATCACACCGCAGCTGGACAGCGGAATCCTGGCCGGCACTTCCCAGGGAGCGCTCTTCAAGGCCGCCAAGGAGGCAGGCTGGGAACTGGGGTACGGGCCGCTGGTGCCGCAGGACCTGCTGGACGCCGACGCCGTCTGGCTGATCTCGAGCGTGCGCCTGCTCGCCCCCGTCAACCGGATTGACGGGCAGGAGATCGGGACGCCGTCGCTGCAGAAGGAGCTGACCGCGGAGCTGAATGAACTTTTCGCCGGCATTCAGTAAAGTCCTGTTCCCCCGGCCGGCTGGCCCGTAGGGTGTGGTTCATGGATTCACGCGCGCCGCAGCCAGCTGACAACCTGACCTTCGACGAGTGCTGGGAGCTCCTGGCCGACGACACTCTGGGCCGCCTGGCCCTGGTGGTGGACGGGCATCCGGAGATCTTCCCCATCAATTACGTGGTGTACCGCCGCAGCATTGCCTTCCGCACGTCCGGGGTGACCAAGCTGTGGGGCGCCGCCCAGGAGCGCCCGGCCGCCCTGGAAATCGACGGCTACGACCCGCGCACGGAGGAGGCCTGGAGCGTGGTGCTGCGCGGGGACACCGAGATCATGGAGGACCAGGACGAAAAGGACGCCGTGGACGCGCTGGGGCTGGAGCCCTGGCAGCCCGGAGAGAAGAGCCACTACATCCGAATTTCCCCGCGCGCCCTGACCGGCCGCCGCTTCAGGGTGGCCCGTCCGGATATCTGGAACACCCGTCTGCAGGACCGGCGGCGGGCCTCGTTCGAGTAGCCTGTTTCGCTAGCCCCCAGGCTTGGGGACCCTAGCCTGCATGCACCGACAGCTGGGATTCGAGCCCCGACAGCAGGATGCTCAGTCCCTGGTCAAGTTCCGCAGACCCGTCATAGGTCGCCAGGTCCGGTCCGAGGGACCGAAGGCGGGGAAATTCCCTCGGCGGCAGGCGGTGCAGCCCCAGCCGCAGAAGGGCCTCGTTCTCTTCCGGGTCCACCACGAATTCCTGAAGCTCGTTGAGGATGTGGCCGTAGAGGAAGCCGTAGTAGGCGCGGTACACATGCAGCGCGTCCGGCGGCGCGAATCCTGCCTCGATCAGCAATGAGAGGATCTGTTCCAGCGGGCGGAGCGTCCCCAGTGGCCGCATGCCCAAGGGGGTGGACAGCGGCCTGGTCACCAGCAGCGGCACCACATTGGGGTGCTGGAGCGCCAGGCTCCGAAGGCTGTGGGCGATGTGCCGGAGCTGGGCCTTCCAGTCAGGATCCTTGGGCTGGATGGAGAGCTGGTTGAGCACAAGCTCGGTTACTCCGTCCAGGAGGGCCGCGCGGTTTTCCGCGTAGCGGTAGAGGCTCATCGGGTCCCGGCCGAGTTCCTGGCCCAGGCGGCGCATGGTCAGGGCGTCCAGCCCCTCGGCGTCCACCAGTTCCAGGGCTTTGGCCAGGACCAGTTCCCTGCTGAGCCTGCCCTTGCGCGCGGCCGTACTGCCGGGCGTTCTCGCGGGGGCCATCTTTTCCATCCTGGGCATTGAAAGCGGTGTTCCGGCGAGTTAATCAAGACGCTTGCCGGATGTGTAGTCTACGCGTACAGTCTACACTGTAGATAGGCGTCAATCCCGCTTGGGGTCCTCCTTTCTTGAAGGATCCTCGTTACACTCCATTGCCGCGTGCACGGCATGTGAGGTCTGCTGCTGTAGCCGAACGGCGGCGCCACCGCACTTAGCGAAGGGAAGCCGTCATGGCACATTCGCAGTTCGATATTTTTCTCCAAGAAGCCACCTACCTGGACCAAACCTCCGAACACGTCCTCGATCGCGACCGCCTGTACGGGCTCTACACCAGCTGGTGCTTCATCAACCAGCAGCCGCTCAGTCCGGAGGACAGCTTCTGGGCCGCCATGCGCGACAGGATCAGTCCGGATCGCAGCGGCCTTCACATGAAGGGCCCCGCAGCCACCGACTACATCATGGCCAGCTACCCCGGGCTGGTCTGAGCAGGACCAGCCCCAGGGACATCAAGGGCGGCGTGAACCAAGGGCTGCGGCCCCGGTTCACGCCGCTTTTCCATGCCTCGAAAAGCCTTCGACGCCGGGCCCGTCTCCTAGGTGGGAATGATCCGGAAGAGGAACTTCGTCCGGACCATGACCCACAGCAGCCCCAGCACCGCCGCATAGGCTGCCGTGTTCAGCAGGACGTTCTCCTGCTGCAGGGCCGGGATGTTCGCCACCACGGCAATCAGCACCACGTGCATGATGAACACGTAGAGCGTGGCGCGGCCCAGCGGAATCAGGAACCAGCCCAGGGCCCGCTGCACGGGCTTCCAGTACGCGGTGAGGAAGGCATAGGCCGCGACCACCAGGACCAGGACGTTGAGCAGCCGGCCGGGCGCCAGGTACGTCCTCGCAAAGAGCGCGTCGTAGACCGTCCGGTACACGGTGTCCGCGACGAGCGCCAGCCGGACGTCGAAGCCGTTGGCCAGGTAGGGATTTCCCCAGGACAGGAAGGCCAACAGGAAAGCGAGCGCCGTGCAGGCGGCCACCACCCAGGTCCGCGCCGAGAGCCAGGCGACGATGCTGCGCCGGTGGAATCCGGCAACCAGGCCGAGCACGAACAATACCTGCCACACGAGCAGCGGGAACGAGTCCTCGAACTGCGACGGCAGGAGCCGGAAGCGCGTAGTGGCGCCGACGGCGTAGACCGCCAGGGTGCCGGCCAGCACCCACACGGCCTTGCCCCGGTTGAGGGCAGCAAGAATGAAGGGGCTGGCCAGCAGCAGCACCACGTACAACCCCATCACATTGAACTGCCACGGGCCGAACTGCAGCAGCAGGATGGCGGGAAGCACCTGGGGCGGCACCGGGAACTGGAAGAGCGACTCCATTCCTGCATAGAGGTCGTAGGTGCGTCCGGCGCCGTCGTGCCCTGCCCCGCCGGTCCCTTGGTCCACGAAGGTGGTGAGCGCGTCGGTACGGAACACCGGCAGCAGGGAAGCCAGGAAGACACCCACCAGGACGATCAGCGCCGTCAGGTAGAGCTTGCCGGCGCGCCGTGACGTCAGGTCCACGACCGTTCCAAAATCGTCCTTCACCCGTGGCCCGTACACCATGCCCACCACCAGGCCGGAGAAGAGGACAAACAGCTCGGCACCCGAAACGAAGCCCACCGCCTCCTGGGTGAGCAGCTGGAACAGGGACGTCATGCCCAGATGGTTGACCACCACGAACACAATGGCCAGTCCGCGCAGCAGGTCCACGCGGGAATCCCTGCCGGACGGGTCCGTATAGCTCCAGGCCGTTGCGGCGTTGACGCGGCGCGGAATCTGCCACAGAGCCACAAGGAGGATGACGAGCGCGGCCCCCACGGTCCAGGCTGCAGGCCCGGCCAGCGTGTTGGCCCGGACATAACCGCTGCCGCCGGCGGACACTTCCGTGACGGGACCGGTCACCAGGGCGAGGCCTCCAGCCGTTCCAGCGCCGCCCGGGCAACCTCCGGGCTGCCGGTCAGCAGCCAGTCGATGCTGGCCACGCCGGTGTCCCTGGTGCTGGTGCGCTCGTCCCAGACCACCGCGGCCGTCCTGCCAAACTCCGCCGAGGTGGCTGTGCCTACCACCTGGTCCCACCAGCCGGTCTTGATCTCAGCTTCGGATGCGCCGCCGGAGGCCGGGCTGTAGAAAGCGGCGGTCTGCAGCAGGAACGGTTTGTTCCGCCCTTGGGCATAGGTGGCGTAGAAGTTCTCGCCTCCTGAAGCCGTCAGCATCTCCGCCAGCTCGCCGGCGCGCGGAAGGGTATTGACGGCCGCGCCGCCGGCAGTGTCGTCGTGGAAGGCCGTCAGGCCAACCCAGTCCACGGCGTCATCACCGGGATAGTACGGTTCGTAGGCGCTGTCGGACCCGTCCCAGGCGCCGTCGCCGTTTGTATCCAGCAGTTCGAACCCGTCGCTGCCGGGAGCCGGGGCGTTCCGGTTCCGGTCAAAGGGGTAATCCTTGCCCAGGAACGGCTCCCAGACCATGACTGTCCGGCCGTCGCCGGAATCCTTGAACGCCGCGGACACTGTCCGGAACGCCTCCCGGTACGCGGCCGGCTGCTGGCCCCACTCCACCCAGCCGGCGTTCATGTCCGGGGCAAACCGCACCAGCACCTGGCCCTGGAACTGTGCGGTCAACCGGCGGATTTCCCGAGCGAATGATCCGGCAGCCGCGGCGTCGATCTGGTCCAGCGGCACGGTGGGCTTGACCGTGAGCATGGCGTGGGACCCCTGAAGCGATGACTGTTCAAGGAAGCCCTTGATGTCGTTCTGCTCGGAGGACCGGTACGGAAAGGCGATGTCGTGTCCAAAGACAGCCGGCGACGCTCCCAGCCGCTCGGCAAACCCCGCGGCAGTGTCCTCGCCCCATTCCAGGACGACGCCGAGCATCGGCTCCCCTGCATCCGGGGCGGGTTCGGCCGCCCGGGCCGGCCCCGCCGACAGGACCGCTGCCACACATGCAACAACAAGTGCGGCAAGGAACGCCCAGGCCAGGCGGAGGCGGCAGGGCGCGGCTGTTCGCATGTTCAAAGGGACCCCCAGTGCTGATCTTCGACGGCGGGGCGCTGCCCCCTAAGAACTGTATCGGGCCGCCCCTCCCGCGATGGGATAGAAAAAGCCCTCCCACCTGCTGTAATGCCGCCGTCGGCCGTCCCCGGGAAGGGCACCGCGACCGCATCCCCGGCAGCGTTTCCGCTTCAGTTACGCAACATGACGACAACGGCGATGCGGCCGCCGGTGCCAGATGTTACGTTTTTGGGGAGTAATCGAGTACCGGCGCCAAGCCCTGACTGGCCGGTCGGCAACCCTCCTTCCGCGGCGGGGTGCCTCAGGTGAATACTCGGCATATCGACCGATTCGAGCTGCAAGCGTGAGAGAAGGAGATCCGTCGTGTCCGACGCCCCCGAAGAAAAGCTGTCCTACCGCCTCATCAGCGGCCCGGACAACCGTGAATTCTGTGAGCGGATCTCCACCGCGCTCGCCGAAGGCTACGTCCTGCACGGAAGCCCGGCGGCAGCCTTCAACGGCACCAGCGTCATCGTGGCCCAGGCCGTCGTCCTGCCCGCCGCCATCGCCTCGGCGGACGCCGCCGTCGCCACCGCTGTTGACGACCTGGAAGCAGCCAACGAGGACCTCGAGTTCGACGGCGAGGGCCACGCATGAGCTACGCAGGAGACCTGACGCCGGAGGAAGCCTGGGCCAAGCTTGAGCAGGGTGCCATCCTGGTGGACGTGCGCACCGAAGGCGAATGGGCCCACATCGGCATCCCGGACACCAAGGCCACGGACAACGATCCGCTGTTCATCCAGTGGACCTTCCCCGGCGGCATTCCCAACCCGGATTTCCTCAAGGACCTGAGCCAGCAGGCGCCGGAAGACTCCAGTACCGAATTGGTGTTCATCTGCCGCTCCGGCCAGCGTTCCATCTCCGCCGCCATCGCCGCGACGCAGGCCGGTTTCACCTCCTACAACGTCCTGGAGGGCTTCGAAGGCGATCCGGACCGCTACGGCGAACGGACCGTCAATGGCTGGAAGAACCGCGGCCTGCCGACCAACCTCGGAAAGAACTAAGTGACCTTCAATAACGACGCCGCCGGCTGGAACCCCGACACCCAGGCCGTCCGCGGCGGGCTGGATCGCACCAACTTCCAGGAAACCTCCGAAGCGGTCTTCCTGAACTCGGGCTTCGTGTACGAATCCGCCGCCGCTGCGGAACGCGCCTTCACCGGCGAGGACGAGCGCTTCGTCTACTCCCGGTACGGCAACCCCTCCGTGGCAACCTTCCAGGAGCGGCTCCGGCTGCTCGAGGGCACGGAGGCATGCTTCGCCACTGCGTCCGGCATGTCCGCCGTCTTCACCGCCCTGGGCGCCCTGCTGGCTGCCGGGGACCGCGTGGTGGCCGCCCGTTCGCTCTTCGGTTCCTGCTTCGTCATCCTGAATGAGATCCTGCCGCGGTGGGGCGTGGAGACGGTGTTCGTGGACGGCCCGGACCTGGAGCAGTGGCGCGCCGCCCTGTCCCAGCCCACCACCGCCGTCTTCTTCGAGTCCCCGTCCAACCCGATGCAGGAGATCGTGGACATCGCCGCGGTCAGCGAACTCGCGCACGCCGCCGGGGCCACCGTCGTCGTCGACAACGTCTTTGCCACTCCCCTGCTCCAGCGCTGCGGCCAGCTGGGCGCGGACGTCATTGTCTACTCGGGCACCAAGCACATCGACGGCCAGGGCCGGGTGATGGGCGGTGCCATCCTGGGCACCAAGGAGTACATCGAGGGCCCGGTCAAGCAGCTGATGCGCCACACCGGCCCGTCGCTGTCGCCGTTCAACGCGTGGGTGCTGACCAAGGGCCTGGAGACCATGGCGCTGCGTGTCAACCACTCTTCCGCCACCGCCCTCCGGCTCGCTGAATGGCTGGAGCAGCAGCCTGCCGTGAGCTGGGTGAAGTACCCGCTGCTGAAGTCCCACCCGCAGTACGACCTCGCAGCGAAGCAGATGCGTGCCGGCGGCACGGTGCTCACCCTGGAACTGCCCCCCTCCGGCGGCCGCTCGGGCAAGGAAGCCGCCTTCGCGCTGCTGGACGGGCTGCGGATCATCGACATCTCCAACAACCTGGGCGACTCGAAGTCCCTGATCACGCACCCGGCCACCACCACGCACCGCGCGATGGGGCCGGAGGGGCGGGCTGCCATCGGGCTCAGCGACGGCGTGGTGCGCCTGTCCGTCGGGCTCGAGGATGCCGACGACCTGATCCGCGACCTCGAACAGGCCCTGAAGCAGATCTAGCTTTTATCCCGCGGTACATCGTCCGGCTGGAGCTCCAGCCGGACGTCCACGGCGTCGCCCGCCCTGATCCGCGCTTTGTCCCGGACAGCCTTCTTGACGGGCAGCAGGTATGAGCCCATCTTGTTGTCCGGGAAGATGGACGTCTCCCAGCGGTGGCCGCCGATCTCCACCGCGACCTTGACCGAGCCGAAGGCCTTGTTCCCGGCTTCGCTTTGCTCCGCAATGTCGTCCGCCACGTCCGGCGGCAGCGTGAGGAAGTGCCATCCCGCTTCGCCGGGATAGAGCCAAAGCTCGGCATGGAAAGAGTACGACGGCGCCACGCGCCGAGTATGGCACGTGGCCTTCCCTAACGCCACGGCTGCCGTCCGGCTAGGCCTGCCGCACCCGCAGCAGGTCGGGAACGGCATCGACTTCGGAGAGGTCAAGGTTGCCGCGCATGGTGACGTTCACGGCGTGCCTCACTACGGCACCGAACCCCATGTCCTCAGGCGGCGGTCCCGCCAGCTCCTGGTCATGGACCCGGCGTTGTTCCGCTGCCCCTGTGCCGCGCGCGATGATCGCCTCTACGCCCTGCCGCGCCAGGTCGAGCTCACCCTGCTCCTCGAGCACCGGCGCGAGGTAGTCCACCAGGGCGCGCGCCACGTCAGGCGCGGGCGCGGGCCGGAAGCTTCCGAAGTCCAGCAGTTCCCCGCCGAGCCCTCCACTGCTCGCCTGCCAGGACGCCATCCTCAGCAGCGCGGTCGGAACCGGTGCAGGGTCGACGCCTTCGCGCCACTCCCGGCCGGCGGTCTCCACGAGGGCACGGACCAGGACGGCAAGGAGGGCGGCGTCGTCGGCGCGCAGGCAGACGTCCGCAACCCGCACCTCCACGGTGGGATGGTTGCGGGACAGCCGGGCATCAAAATAGATCATCCCTTCGTCCAGCATCACGCCCGTGTCCAGCAGCCTCGTGACCAGCCGGCGGTAGGCGGGGTAGGTGCCGTAGATGCCGGCCGGCCCCGCGGTTGGCCAGCGGTTCCAGGCCTGGGTCCGGTAGCTTTCAAAACCTGTCTCCAGCCCGTTCCAGAACGGCGAGTTGGCGCTCAGCGCCGTGAGCACGGCGAGTTTGTCGCGGATGCGGTCCAGGACCGCCACGCCTTCGTCGGGTGACTCCACGAAGGTGTGGACGTGGAAGCCGCAGGTCAGCTGCTCCTGGGCGGTCAGCCCGAAGCGTTCCAGCATCCTGGCGTAGCGCGGATCAGGAGTGGTGTGGCTGTTCAGGCCCAGCGGCGACGTGGCAAGCGCGGCAACGCGGGCGTTGTGTTTCTTCGCGGCCTCGTCCGCGAGCATCCTTCCGGCCCTGATCTGCTCCAGCAGGCTGCCGTACTCCAGGCAGGGCCGGGTCTGGGTCTCAATCTGCTCAAGCTTCAGCTCGGCACTCAGGCCCATCTCGTCGTCGTCGTAAACCGTCTTGTCCTCGGTCTCGAGCAGGCGCGGATCCTGGGCGGAATCGTCGGCAGCCACCCGGCGGCCGGACAGCAGGGCGTCAGCCAGCGCCAGCGGCTCCCCGGTCTCCGGATCAACAATCAGGAGCTCTTCCTCCACGCCGAATGTACGCATAGTGACATTCTGCGGCAATGGGATCGTATTTGGAGGGGCCCCGCCGTTCATGACGAAGCGTTAATGCTCAGTCCTGGAAGTACTCCACCTTGGCGCCGATGGTATTCAGCCTCTCCGCCAGGTCCTCGTACCCGCGCTCGATAACGTAGATGTTCCGCAGTTCGGACACCCCGCGGGCCGCCAGCATGGCCAGCAGCAGGCACGCCGCCGGCCGCAGCGCGGGCGGGCAGCCCACTTCCGCGGCGCGCCACTTGGTGGGGCCGTTGACGTAGATGCGGTGCGGATCCAGCAGCTGCACCTGGGCACCCAGCCGGTTCAGTTCGGTCAGGTAGATGGCACGGTTTTCGTAGACCCAGTCGTGGATCATGGTCTGGCCCGAGGCGTTGGCTGCTATGACGGCGAAGAACGGCAGGTTGTCGATGTTGAGGCCGGGGAACGGCATGGGTGGATTTGTCCTCGGGTGCACGCAGCTCCGACGGCTTGGTGGTGACATCCACCAGGCGGGTGCGGCCGTTGCGCGCCATGTACTCGCCGGAAATTTCCAGCTGCTGCCCCATCTGGCCAAGGGTGGCGAGCTCGATCTCCATGAACTCGATGGGCACGCGGCGGACCGTGACCTCGGAATTTGTGACGATCCCGGCGGTGATGAGGCTCATGGCCTCAATCGGGTCCTCCGACGGGTAGTACTCAATGTCCGCGTTGATGACTGGCCGGCCCGTAATGCTGAGGGTGGTGGTACCCACGCCGTCGATAACCACACCCAGCATCTGCAGGTAGAAGCAAAGGTCCTGGACCATGTAGTTGGGGCTGGCATTGCGGATGACAGTGGTGCCCTCACGGTGGGCGGCGGCCATGATGGCATTTTCGGTGACGGTATCGCCGCGCTCGGTGAGGACGAAGGAACGGTCCTGCGTGTCAGCCGGCGGTGCCTGGATGGTGTAGAAGCCCGCCGTGGCCTCCACCGAAAGACCGAACTGGCGCAGGGCCTGCATGTGCGGCTCAACAGTGCGGGTGCCCAGATCGCACCCTCCGGCATAGGGAAGCCGGTACTCCTCCGTCTCGTCCAGCAACGGTCCCAGCAGCATGATCACGCTGCGGGTGCGGCGGGCGGCATCCACATCCATCGCGTCAAGGTCCAGGACGGCCGGCCGGCGGAGCCTCAGGTCAGTGTCATTCAGCCAGGTGCACTCCACGCCAATGCTGGTCAGGACCTCAACGATCCGGTTGACTTCCTCGATCCTGGCCAGGCGGCGGAGCACGGTAGTGCCGCGGTTGATCAGGCTGGCACAGAGCAGGGCGACGCCGGCGTTCTTGCTGCTGTTCACGTCGACGGCGCCGGACAGGGTCCGTCCGCCCTCCACGCGCAGGTGCGTCATCTGCGGCTTGCCAACGTTGACGATGCTCCGGTCGAAGATGCTTTCCAGGCGCTGGATCATTTTCAGGCTCAGGTTTTGCTTTCCCTGCTCCATCCGGGCCACCGCGCTCTGGCTGGTTCCCAGTTCGGCGGCCAACTGGCCCTGGGTCCAGCCCTTCTCATTCCGGGCGTCCCTCAGCATGGCGGCAACGTGCTCAGCGGTTTCCTGCGTCATGGCAAAAATATATCATAAATGAGTTATTCCCCCTCATTACAGGCACGTAACGGCCCTCACAAGCGCTTTAGTACCCGATATATGCGATAGAGATCTTGATGGATCAGCCTTCATTCTTGAGCATCCGATGCTTGTTCCGCCGCCGCCACGGCGGGAGACTTGGAGGGAACATTCCTTCTCTGGCAATAACGAAAGGCGCAATGTTCCGGCCCCATGCCCGTCCGTTCCCGCTCAGGCTTGCCTGGCTGCTGGCGGCAGCCGTGCTGCTGGCTGTAGCGGGTCCTGTTTCTGCGGCGCCCTCGCCGGGCGAGGGCGGCCAGGCGCTGCTCGGCAATGATGTGTCCTGGCCGCAATGCGACAGGGAGCTGCCGAAGGGGCAGGCGTTCGGCATCGTCGGCGTCAACAACGGCCTCGCGAACAACACCAACCCCTGCCTGGCGGAACAGCTTGAGTGGGCAGCCTCCTCCCCCGGTTTGCCCGGCCAGCCGGCTGTGTCGCTGTACGTCAATACCGCGAACCCGGGCAGCTCCGGGTCCTGGTGGCCGGACAGCGACGAATACCCCATCGGCCGGCAGGTCCACAACCCCTACGGCCCCTGCAGGGAGGGCAACTACGGCAAGGCCTGCGCCTACATGTACGGCTGGGCCAAGGCCTACGACGACGCCTACATCCGCGGCATCAGCAACCCCGCCGACTATGTGTGGTGGCTGGATGTGGAGACCGAAAACAGCTGGTCCGGCGACAAGGACGCCAACCGCGCGGTCCTGGAGGGCATGACGGACTTCTTCCACAGCATCAATGTCAAGGGAGTAGGCATCTACTCCACGTCCCTGCAGTGGGGCCGGATCGTGGGCAGCGTCAGCAGCACCAGTAACCTGTACCCGTTGCCGAGCTGGCTGGCTGGCGCCCGCAACGCGTACCGGGCCGCCGGGGCATGCCTCAAGGAACCGCTAACGGGCGGCGGCAAGGTGGTCCTCACCCAGTTCGTGGCGCGGGGCTTCGACTACAACCACTCGTGCACCCAGGAACCCTAGCCTCCCAGCCACACCATGTTCCAGGTGCCGGCAGACACGGCGGCCACCACGGCGAGTCCTGCCATGAGCAGCCCGCCCGCCAGCACCCACGCATCCAGCACGCTGTACGTTGAGGCGCGGGCCCAGGTGCGGGTCCCGCCGCCGAATCCGCGCGCCTCCATGGTGACTGCCAGCCTCGACGCCCGCCGGATGGCCTGCACCAGGAGGCCGAAGCTTTGCCCCAGCGTGGCTTTCACCCGTTGCAGGACGCTGCCCCGTGACCCCACGCCCCGTGCGCGCCGCGCCATGCCAATGGTCTGCCACTCCTCAGCCAGCATGCCCACCAGGCGCATGGCGGCCAGCGTGCCGAGCACGAACCGGTGCGGCAGGCGCGCCTTCTGGGCCAGCGCGTCTGCCAGGTCCGTCGGATCGGTGCAGCTCATCAGCAGCACCGCCGGCAGCGCGATGGCCAGGCCGCGGAGCATGAACCCGAGTCCCGTCTCCAGGGACCCTTCGCTCATGGTCCAGATGCCGACGTCGATCAGCGTCCGTCCGCTGTCCGGCGCCAGGATAGAGGTGCTCCAGCCGCCCACGGCGGCGGCAAGGATCAGCGGCCAGCCGCGCTGCCAGAGCAGCGTGGGCGTGAGCCCTGCAAGCGGGAACAGCAGGACTTCGAAGGCCAGCGCCACCGTGGCGGACACCCAGTCGATGGAGAGTGCCAGGACCACAGTGATCAGGATGACGGCGGCCAGCTTGCTGAGCGGGTTGGCGCGGGTCAGCAGGGCGTTGTTGCCGCGCAGGTGCAGTTCCTGCCTCACAGGTCAGCCTTTCTCACAGCGCCACCTTTTCTCACAGGGCCACCTTCTCCGCCGCCGCCAGCTTCAGTTCGGTTCCGCCCAGGGCGGCGGTGAACTCGGCATCGTGGGTCACTGATACCACGGCCGTTCCGGAGTCCAGGAGCTCCGAGAGGAAGGACGCCAGTTCGGCCCAGGTGTTGGCGTCCTGGCCGAACGTGGGCTCGTCCAGGACCAGGACCTGCGGGCTGGCCGCCAGGACGGTGGCCACCGAGAGCCGCCGCTTTTCCCCGCCGGAAAGGGTGTAGGGATTGGCGTCCACCAGCGGCGTGAGCCTCAGCCGTTCCAGCAGCTCGTCAACGCGGTCCTCGCCATGTCCCAGGTGGCGCGGGCCAAACAGCAGTTCATCGCGCACCCTGCCGGTGACGAACTGGTGCTCCGGTTCCTGGAACACCGTACCGATCCGCTCGATCAGCTGCTCGGCCTTCCAGCGGAAGGGGTCGATTCCGGCGTCCCGGCTGAGGTTTGTTGTTGCGGAGATTTTGCCCGTGACCGGCTCCAGCAGGCCCGCGAGGGTCAGGGCAAAGGTGGACTTTCCGGCGCCGTTGGGCCCGGTGATGGCAAGCGCCTGCCCGGCCCGCACCTGCGCGGTGATGTCTTCCTGCACCGGAACCGGCGGGATTTTCCGGAACCCGCTGCGGCGCGGGCGTTCCCGGGACACAGCCGTTTTTTCCGCTGCCAGCAGCAGGTCTCCGGCGCCCGGCCGGGCGTCGCCCGCGCGGGGACGGGTGGCCGGAACGTAGCCGGGCACCCATACGCCGGCGGCCGCCAGCATGGTGCGGGCCTCGTCCAGGACCCGGTCCGGCGGACCGTCGAGGAGGACAGCGGGGTCGGCGGCAGAGCCCGGCCGCAGGACTACGATCCGGTCCACCAGGTCCTTCCATACCGACACCCGGTGCTCCACCACCACCAGCGTGGCCCCGGTTTTGTCCAGGCAGCGTGCCACGGCGTCCCGGACCTCCAGCACACCTGCCGGGTCAAGGTTGGCCGTGGGTTCGTCCAGCAGGATCAGCCCGGGCCGCATCGCCAGGATGCCTGCCAGCGCAAGCCGCTGTTTCTGCCCGCCGGACAGCGCCGACGTCGGATGGTCCAGCGGCAGGTGGGACAGCCCGACGTCGGCAAGCGCCTCGTGCACGCGAGTCCAGATGGCGTCGCGGGGCACGGCGAGGTTCTCGGCGCCGAAGGCGACGTCGTCCCCGACCCTGGAGAGGACCACCTGGGTTTCGGGGTCCTGCTGCATCAGGCCGGCACGGCCGCGCTGGCCGCGGGGGGACCCGCCGTCGACCAGGAGCGAACCGGACTCGTCGGAATCGCCGGCCTCGCCGTCGTCGTTCACGTCGCCCAGGACCCCCGCGAGGGCATGCAGGAGCGTGGACTTGCCTGCGCCCGAGGGTCCGAGCAGCAGGACGCGCTCCCCCGGCAGAATGTCCAGGTCAAGGGCGTGGACGGCGGGCTTGGCGCGCCCGGCGTGCCGCCAGCCCCAGCCACGCGCCGTGACTGCGGCCGGCCGCACCGCCCCGGCCGCGCCGTGGTGGTTGGGTGCCTGCATCAGGAGAAGACGGGCTCCGTTGCCGCCTTGCGGGAAGCGAAGGAGCTCAGGACGCCGGTCCTGGCCAGGCCGCGGGTGGCGATCCAGGACAGGGCACCGGCGATGATCGCGCCGGAGATGGCGGTAAAGATGATGTAGGCCAGCTTGTCGCCGCCGGCGTACGCGATGTTCCATCCCCACGGGGCGAAGGAGTCGTTCAGGCCGCAGAACAGGCCTGCGGCAGCACCTGCCAGCAGCGCCACCGGCAGGTTGAACTTCTTGTAGACAAAGATCGCGAAGATGATTTCGGCGCCAAGGCCCTGGACGAAGCCGGAGAACAGCACGGACGCGCCGTACTGCGAGCCCATAAGGAGCTCACCGGTGGCTGCGACCGTCTCGCAGAACAGGGCTGCGCCGGGCTTGCGGATGATCAGCATGCCCAGCACGGCCGGGATCATCCAGCCGCCGGCGATCAGGCCGGTCAGGGGCGGGTAGACGGCGTTCATGGGGCCGGACACCGCGGCCGCGCCCTGGACCAGGCCCAGAAGATGACGCCGCCGGCGATGGCGATCAGGGCCGCCACCACGATGTCCACGACGCGCCAGGACTTGCTGGTGGTCTTCTTGATTGCTGCAGTGCTCATGGAATCCTCCTGGGAAACAGGAGGGGAAAGCACGGCAGTCGGCACTTCGCCGCTGCCGGACTTCGAGAACTCGACTCCCTTGCGCCGGTACTAACCGGATCAGGTTCGAGGGTCTGCGGCTGTCCGCACTCTCAGCGCCCACCTGCGGTTCCCGGCCTTGCCAGGTCCGACGGCGGCGCTCCCCTGTCGTTATGTGTTGCTTGCTTGGATGATGCGTTGGATTGCCCTGTTGGGCGTGGTCCAGTTTACACCTGGACAGGGGTAGATTGTGGGCCATGACCGCCAATGAGCCGCATGTGACCGAGTTCGACCCGGACTCCGAGGACGCCCAGCCGGAGGGATCCCTGCAGGCCCTCATCGGCCGCATCGAGGGTGAAATCCACGAACTCCAGTTCCCGGGCTTCTCGATGGATGACGCGCTCAACCTTGGCCTCCTCCTGGTGGAGCTGGGCAAGGAGCGCAGCCTGCCCATCGCGATCGACATCACCAAGGGTGAACAGGTGCTGTTCCATGTGGCACTGCCGGGCGCCACGCCGGACAACGAGCACTGGATCCGGGCGAAGCAACGGACCGCTGCGCGGTACGAGGTGCCCTCCCTGCTGGTAGGGCTTCGCGGGCGCCTGCGCGGAGGCCGGATCGAGGACGAAGGCTGGTTCGACCAGAGCCGCTATGCGGCCCACGGCGGCTCTATCCCCGTTTACGTAACGGGGGTGGGGGCAGTTGCCACCGTCACCGTATCCGGACTGCCGCAGGTGCAGGACCATGACCTGGTGGTGGAGGCCATGCGTGAGGTGTTGCGGTCCGCCGGGGCTGACGGGGCACCATGACCGGCAATCCCGCTGACAACCCCGTCCGGGCGGCGGTGGACAGGGCGGAGGACGAGATGATCTTTATCGGCCCGGACCATCCCTACTATCCCCTGCTGGCCGAGCTGGTGTCCGCCGTCGGCAAGGCATGGCAGCAGGGGTACGACCAGGCCCGCAGCGGCGGGCACCACCCGAACCCCTACACCTGGACCGGACCGGCCTGACGGGAACATCCTGACCGGCCTTAGCTCCGGGCGCGGAAACCAAGCTTGCTTAGCTTTTATTAGTAATCATGCTTACTATGTTGTTTCCACCGCGTACGAGGAGTCCAGGACATGGCAGTCAGCACCCGTCCACCCGGCGTCCGGACCGCACTGCAGTGGTCCGCGCTGGGCGTTGCCGGCGTCTTCCTGTTCGCCGGCACCCTTGGGTTCGTTCCGGGCATTACCAGCAACTATGGCTCCCTTGGCTTCGCCGGACCCGGCTCGGGGGCCCTGCTGCTGGGCATATTCCAGGTGTCCGTCCTCCACAACCTTGTCCACCTCCTGTTCGGCGCCGCCGGACTGTTCATGGCACGCACCCACCGGCAGGCCCGGAACTTCCTCACGTACGGCGGCGTCATCTACCTGGTCCTGTGGCTGTACGGCCTGCTCATCGGGGACGAGACCCCCGCCAACTTCATCCCCGAAAACTATGCGGACAACTGGCTCCACCTCATTCTGGGGCTGGCCATGATCGTCATTGCCGTCCTCCTCTCGCCACGGACCACCCCGGCGGGCAGCCGGAAATCCTGACCTGACCCACCTGCCGCCAGCGCAGACGGCACCGCCACAACCCGAAACCAAGGAGCATCCCATGCGAATCCCGGAACCCCGAGGCCCCATCAGCGGCATGCTGCTCGACGTCCTGGCGGGTGCGCCGGCGGGCCCGGCCGAAGCCCTGGCCGGGCTGCGGGAGCTCACCTTGAACCGGCTGGCGGAAACTGCGGACATCATCGGCGACGACGATGCCCAGCTGGCCCTCTTCTGCCTGTACGAACTGCACTACTCCGGCCTCGACGGCGTCACGGACGAGTGGGAATGGGATGCCGGGCTGATCCAGGTCCGTCAGGCCCTGGAAAAGCCGTTTGAGGCGGCCCTTCGCGCGGCAGCCGGCGACGCCGCCGGAGAGCTGGACCTTCCGGCTGCCGCCGACCTCACCAGCGACGCAGTGGCAGATGTGCTGTTCGGCCTTGCCGGCAGGGACACCGGCCCCAGCGTCTCCCGCTATGTGGCCAGGAAGGCCAGCCTTGACCAGCTCAAGGAGTTCCTGATCCATAAGTCCGTGTACCAGCTGAAGGAGGCGGATCCGCACACGTGGGCGATCCCCCGCCTCAGCGGCCGGGCCAAGGCGGCGCTGGTGGAAATCCAGGCGGACGAGTACGGCGGCGGACGTCCGGACCGGATGCACAGCGCCCTGTTCGCCCGGACCATGCGGGGGCTGGGGATGGATGACTCCTACGGCGCGTACGTCGATACCGTTCCGGCGGTTTCCCTGGCGGCCGTCAACCTGATGTCCCTGTGCGGGCTGAACCGGCGCCTCCGCGGCGCCATCATCGGGCACCTGGCCATTTATGAGATGACGTCTTCGCAGCCCAACCGGTTCTACGGCAACGGCTTCCGCCGCCACGGCTTCGATGCCGGCGTCACCCACTACTTCGACGAACATGTGGAAGCCGATGCGGTCCACGAGCAGATCGCGGGCCGCGACCTTGCCGGCGGGCTGGTGGAAGCCGAGCCGGAACTGCTGGATGACGTCCTGTTCGGGGCAACGGCGGTCATGGCCATTGACATCAGGCTTTCCGCCCACCTTCTTGAGTCCTGGGAAAACGGCCGCTCCTCGCTCAGGGCGGCAATGCCCGTGGCAGCATGACCGCCCCTGCAGGCGGAGGAGCCGCCATGGACCAGGACCAGCCCGAGAGTTCCATCGTGGTGTGCCCGGACGGGCCACTCATCGTGCGGGGGGACTTCGAGATCGTCACGCCCTCAGGAGAGCCGGTCCCCCGCGAACGGAAGACGGTGGCCCTGTGCCGGTGCGGGGCTTCAGCGATCAAGCCTTACTGCGACGGCACCCACAAAATGATCAAGTTCCGGACGGACCCACGTGGTTGACACCCACGGGGCAGCGCACAAGGATGGATTCTCGGAAAGCGTTTTCTGATCCGAGGAGCGTGCGCACTTGCACAGCCAACAGGCAGTCATCGACCGCGAAACCCTGGTGCGCCGCCACAACGTGGAGCAGCGCACCATTGATCCCCGCAGCCCCATTTCCGTAGGCAACGGGGAATTCTGCTTCACCATGGACCTGACAGGCCTGCAGTCCCTGCCCGCCCGGTACCCGGTGGCCGCACGGGACGGGCTTCCGCCAGGCACCCTGCTCGGTACCCAGTCGCAGTGGGGCTGGCATTCCATTCCGCCCGGGCAGGACTACACGCTGGCCGGATCCACCGTCCTTTACGATTCGCCCCGGGGCCCGGTGCCGTACGTGGACATGGTGGGCGGCATCGTGGACGGGCGGGACACCGGTGCGTCGGACAGCGAGGCCTGGCTGCGGGCCAACCCGCACCGGCTGGACCTGGGGCGGATCGGCTTCGTCCTGCCGGCGCGCGGAAACCCGGAGCTGGCAGCGGACGACATCTCCAACACCAGCCAGGTCCTTGACCTCTGGACCGGCACGGCCACCAGCAATTTCAGGCTGCAGGGGCATCCGGTGACAGTGTGCACCGCCTGCCACCCCGGCAGGGACGAACTCGGCTTCAAGATCGAATCTGCCGCCCTGCAGCACGGCCTGGCCGTCTCACTGGCCTTCCCGTACGGCTCCGGTGCCTGGCACAACGCTGCCGACTGGTCCCGCCCCGACGCCCACACCACCACGCTGGCGGAGCGGCAGGCTGCCGGCGGCGGGCGGAACTGGGTCATCACCCGGGACCTGGACGGGTCGGCCTACCGGGTGCAGGTCATGGGCAGCGGCATGGAGCTGGAGCAGACCGGCCCGCACACCGTCCTGGTCCGGGCTGCGGCCGGACAGCAGGTCCTGGATTTCAGTGTCCACTTCACCAGCACCGGTACGGGTGACTGCCAGCCCCGCGGCACCGGGGGCATCGGAAGCGCCAGGCGTACCGGAAACACCGGCGGCGGGGATGGCGCACCGCAGAAGTCCGGGGCCGGCACCGCCGTCATCCGGGCCTCCCGCACGGCGTGGCCGGAATTCTGGAAGTCCGGCGCCGCCGTCGAACTTTCCGCACCGGACGATCCACGCGCGGCGGAGATCGAACGCCGGGCGGTCCTTTCCCAGTACCTCACCGCCATCAACTGCTCCGGCTCATTGCCGCCCCAGGAAACAGGACTGGTCTGCAATTCCTGGCGCGGACGATTCCACCTGGAGATGCACTGGTGGCATGCAGCCCACTTCGCGGCCTGGGACCGGACCGAACTCCTGCTGCCCGCGCTGCGCTGGTACGCCTCCATCCTGGAGCCCGCCCGGCAGACAGCGAAGGCCCAGGGGTTCGACGGCGTCCGCTGGCCCAAGCAGGTGGGCCCGGACGGGCGCGAGAGCCCCAGCCCCATCGGCACGTTCCTCATCTGGCAGCAGCCGCACCCCATCCACCTCGCGGAACTGGCGTACCGGGCGGAGCCATCGCGGGACCTGCTGGAGGAGTTCGCGGAGATTGTGTAAGCGCCGAGTTCATGGCCGGCTTCGCGCACCCGACCGCCCGCGGTTATGAGCTGGGCCCGCCCTTGGTGCCCGCCCAGGAGAGCTACGAATCCACCAGGACCACCGCAAGCAACCCCACCTTCGAGCTCGCCTACTGGCAGTGGGCCCTGCGGGTGGCCAACACCTGGCGGGAGCGGCTGGGGCTGCCGCCCCGGAAGAAGTGGGCGGAGGTGGCGGACGGGATGGTGCGCCCCACGGTGGTGGACGGGGTATACGCGGCCATCGGTGTGGAGCCGTACAACCATCCGCACGGACCATCCCTCCATGCTCTACGCGCTGGGGGTGCTGCCGCGGACGGACCTCATCGATCCCGCCATCATGCGCGCAACCCTGGCCAGCGTCCTGGCCGACTGGGACTGGGACAGCACCTGGGGCTGGGACTATCCGGTGATGGCCATGACCGCCGCCAGGCTCGAAGACCCGGAAACCGCCGTCGACGCGCTCCTGCTGGACGCAGCGAAGAACCTGGTGCTGCCCAACGGCCACAACCGGCAGACGGAATCACTGCCGCTGTACCTGCCGGGCAACGGCGGGCTGCTGGCGGCCGTTGCCCTGATGGCTGCCGGCTGGGACGGCGGCCCGGACCGGGATGCGCCCGGTTTTCCGCCGCACTGGACCGTGAACTGGGAAGGCCTGGTGAGGGCGCCCTGACGTGGGGCGGCCACCCTGACGTTAGGCTAGGGGAAGTCCTGATTTCACGACGCTAGGAGGCACGGAATGAACTTCTTCATCAAGCTGCTGGGCACGGGCATCAGCCTGCTGGCCGGATTCGCCGGAACCAAGGCAGTGGACGTGATCTGGGAAAAGACCACGGGCCGGAAGCCGCCCAAGGGCGACAAGGAGGATGTCCCCACCACGCTCCGCACCGCCCTCACGTTCGCGCTCGTGTCCGCGTCGGTGAGTGCCGTGATCCAGGTGCTGACCAACCGCGGGACCCAGCGTGCCATCACCCGGTTCGCGAAGAGCCAGGACGTCGTCTAGCCTCTAAGGCTGGCGTTCAGGGCCGTCGCCGGAGCCGTCCTCGCGGGCGGCCTTGGCGGCGGCTTTTTCGCACCACTGCCTCCAGCTCGTCCGAGGTGAGCAGCTCGCGGTGCAGGTGCTTGGTCCGGTAGCCTGCCCGGCCCACCATGTGCGCCGAGACGGGAACCGTGAGGAGCTGGAAGATCCAGGCCACCAGCAGCACCGGCCACACCCACCAGGTCCGCATTTGCAGCCCGATGGACGCCAGCAGCAGGAACAGGCCCAGAACCTGCGGTTTGGTGGCGGCGTGCATGCGGCTCAGCAGGTCCGGGAAGCGCAGCAGGCCAATGGCCGCGCCGAGGGACATCACCGCGCCCACCACCATGAACACGGCGGACACCAGGTTGATCCAGCCGTCCGCGCTTGCCAGGTCGAAGGTCCAGGTATCAGGGCTCACTGGGCTGCTCCCTCCGGTCGGCCACGAACCGGGCCACCGTCACCGATCCGATGAAGCCGATGACGGAGATGGCCACCACCAGCATCAGGTTGTTAAGGTGCCGGTTCACCGCCATGTCCACGCACAGCGCCCCGCCCAGGATGGCAAGCAGCACATCGGAGGCCAGGACGCGGTCCAGCAGCGAGGGCCCGCGCGCTATGCGGATGATGGCCCCGGCGGCGGCCAGGGAGAAGATGACGGCCGTGACGGCCAGGACGGCCTGCATCATGCGGCTGCCTCCATCCGGACTGCTTCCAGTTCTTCGCGCGTGCCCATGATCCGGATCAGTCCGGCCTCGATGGACCTCACTTCGTTGCGCAGGTTTTCCACGTCCTCCGGGGTGCTGATGTTGATGGCGTGCAGGTAGAGGGTGGACGTTGACCGGTCCACTTCCACCACCAGGGAACCGGGAATCAGGGATATGACGTGCCCGGTGGCGGTGACCATCAGGTCCTGGTGGCTCCGCAGGGTAACCGCGACGACGGCGTTGGTCACCTTGGGTCCCCTGGTGATAGCGAGGTGCAGGACCTGGGCGCTGGCAACAACCACCTTCGCCAGGAACGCCAGGGCGAACGGGATGGCGTAGAGGATGTTGAAGCGGCCGCTGAGCTCCACCGGCGGAAGGTAGAAGAGCCGGGCGACGGCGACTGCCAGCAGCGCGCCGAACAGCAGGTTGCCGGGGCTGAAGTCCTGCCAGAGAGCACCCCACACGATCACCAGCCACACCAGGAGCGGCAGTTCCTGGCGCAGTGAAATGCGGCGGCGGCTCATTGACCTCCTCCCGCGGTCCGGACGGGTGGCACCACGGTGTCCCCGCCCATGACGGCCTGAATGTACGGCGTCCGGTCCAGCATGTCTTCAGCCGCCCGGTCGGACAGTCCGAAGAGCGGCCCGGCGAAGACGGTAAGGGACACGCCCAGCGCCACCAGGCCCAGCGTGGAGCCCACCATGGTCCGCGGCAGCAGCGTTGCGGAGCGGGTGGCGCTGGTGCGGGAGGTCAGCAGCATGCCGGTCCGGCGGGCACCGCCATCCTGGCGCCCTTCCCCCTGGACCTGCCCGTCCGCCTGTGCGTCCTCGTCCGGCCCTGCCAGCAGCACCGGGTCCGGGTGCTCGGCGTCGGAGGGCCGGCGCCAGAACGCGCGGTTCCAGACCCTGGCCACTGCCAGCAGCGTCAGCAGGCTGGTGAGGACGCCGCCGATCACCAGTGCGTAGGCAAGGGGCGTTCCCAGTTCGATGCCGGCCTGCATTAGTCCCACCTTGCCCAGGAACCCGGAGAACGGCGGGATGCCGGCAAGGTTCATGCCGGGGATGAAGAACAGCAGCGCCAGGAGCGGCGAGAGCTTGGCCAGCCCGCCCAGGCGGTCCACGGAGGAGCTTCCGCCGCGGCGTTCGATCAGCCCGGTGACCAGGAACAGGCTGGTCTGGATGGTGATGTGGTGGGCAACGTAGAAGACCGCCGCGCCCAGTCCCGCCACCGAGGACATGGCCAGCCCGAACACCATGTAGCCGATGTGGCTGACCAGGGTGAAGGAGAGGAGACGCTTGATGTCGCTCTGCGCCAGGGCACCCAGGATTCCCACCACCATCGTCAGCAGCGCCGCCACCATCAGGGGCGTGTTCAGCGAGTCCCCGGGGAACAGCAGGGTTTCCGTGCGGACCATGGCGTAGACGCCCACTTTGGTCAGCAGGCCGGCGAACACCGCGGTGACGGGGGCCGGGGCCGTGGGGTAGGAGTCGGGCAGCCAGAAGGACAGCGGGAAAACGGCCGCCTTGATGCCGAACGCCACCAGCAGCATCACGTGCAGGAGGGTCCTGGTGCCCTGGTCCAGTTCCCCCAGCTTGAGCGCAAGGTCCGCCATGGTCACGGTTCCGGTGGCCCCGTACACCATGGCAATGGAGATCAGGAACAGCACCGAGGACACCACAGACACCACCACGTAGGTGACGCCTGCGCGGATCCGGGGGCCCGTCCCGCCGAGGGTCATCAGCACGTAGCTTGCGGTCAGCAGGATCTCGAAGCCGACGTACAGGTTGAAGAGGTCCCCGGAGAGGAAGGCGTTGGACACCCCTGCCACCAGGATCAGGTAGGTGGGGTGGAAGATCGAGACAGGCGCGTCGTGGTCGCCGTCGGCCATGCCCTGGCCGGTGGCGTACACCAGCACGGCCAGGCTCACCGCGGACGAGACCACCAGCATCAGCGAGGAGAACTGGTCTACCACCATCACGATGCCCCACGGCGGCAGCCAGCCTCCGATGGTCACCGCCACGGTGCCGCCCTCCCACACGTGGGCCAGCAGGAGGCATTCGAGCAGCAGGGTCAGGGACAGCAAACCGATGCTGACGGCCTGCTGCGCCCGGGAATGCCGGATCAGCATGAAGGTCAGGGCAGCGCCCAGGATGGGAAGTACGACGGCGAGCGGGGCAAAGCTTGCGATGTTCACTTTCCGCCTTCTTCCGGGCCGGGCTCCACGTTCCGGGAGCCGGGTTTTTCTTCGGCGGCGGCGTCCTCGGCCGGCATTTCGCGGCCGCCGGCCACGAGGGTGGCCGTGCCGGCGGCACGCCCGCCGTCACCGGACGGGCGGTGGTCGGAGATGTCCCGGCCGTCACCGCCCAGCATGGTGAGGGGAAACTCGGAGGTCTCCGCCGGGATTTCGGCGTCGTCCTCGGCATCGAAGCTGGGGGTCTCGGCGACGCGAAGGTCTTCCACGTCATCCTGGATCTCATCGCGCCGGGCAAGCACCCAGGTCCGGTAGATGATGCCGAGCATAAAGGCTGTGACCGCGAAGGAGATCACGATGGAGGTCAGGATCAGCGCCTGCGGCAGGGGTCGTTGTAGTCCTCGGCCGCGATGTCCTTGGAGTACAGCGGAGCCAGTCCGGCGTATCCGCCGGTGGCGAGGATCAGCAGGTTGGTGGCATTGGCGAGCAGCATCAGCCCCAGCAGTACCCGGGTGAGGCTGCGTTCGAGGATGAGGTAGATCCCGCAGGCGTACAGGGCACCCATGATGATCAGCAGGGTCAGGTTGACGCTCATGCTTTGCCCTTCGCCGTGGTTTCCGCCGGAATGCCGTCCGGCTCCTGGTCCTCGGCGGGAGCAGCTGCGCGTTCCTCGAAGTGCTCGTCGATTTCGGCGCCGAGGCTGCGCAGGACGTCGAGCACCAGCCCCACCACCACGATGTAGACACCGATATCGAAGATGGTGGAGGTGACGAACTTGATGTCGCCGAAGACGGGCAGCCAGAACTGGATGATGGCGGTCTGGAACACCTGGCCGCCCAGCAGGAGCGGGACCACGCCCGAGGCCGCGGCGATGGCCAGCCCGATGCCCAGCAGTGCCCCGGCGCTGACGGGGGTCGCCTCCCGCAGTTCAAACCGCCCGCCGGCGAGGTAGCGGATGGTGAGGGCAAGTCCGGCCGTCAGGCCGCCCGCGAATCCGCCGCCGGGAAGGTTGTGGCCTGCCAGCAGCAGGTACAGCGAGAAGATCACCAGGGAGTGGAAGACCAGGCGGGTGACCACCTCGAAGATGATGGACCGGCGCTCCGGCGCGAGGGGCCGCCCGGCCACCAGCCAGGCGTCCCGGGTGGCGGAAGCGAATTTCCTGCTGATGGCCAGGGCCGCGCCGTCCCGGCTCCCGGGATCGACGCCATGGTGGCGCCCCACGGATCCCTCGGCCACCGACGCGGACATCAGGATCCGGTCGCCCCGGCCGCGGACGAAGATCAGGCTTGCCACACCAGTGGCGGCGAGCGCCAGGACGGTGATCTCCCCGAAGGTGTCCCACGCCCGGATGTCCACGAGCGTCACGTTCACGATGTTCAGCCCGCCGCCGCCTTCATAGGCCAGTTGCGGGAACTCCAGCGAGACGGGAGTGGCGATGCGCGCTCCCATGGCGAAGATCGCGGCGAACACCATGGTGGTACCGATCCCAGGCCGATCAGGACGCGGACCACCCGGTACTTTCCGCCGGTGCGGTCACGGAGTTCGGCCGGCAGGCTGCGCATGGCCAGCACGAAGGCCACCAGGATGATGGTCTCCACCAGCATCTGGGTAAGGGCCAGGTCCGGGGCGCCCTGCAGGGCGAACATCAGGGCAATGCCGTAACCGGTGACGGACACCATCAGGACTGCCAGGAAGCGCTTGTTCGCCTTGACCGCGGCCAGGGCGCCGATCACGATGCCGGCTCCCACCACGAGCTGGAGCGGCGAGCCGGGATCCACCAGGTAGAGGCCCTCGGGAAGCGGTTTGCGGGCGGCGAGGATGGCGGCCAGGGGCAGCACGAACGCCACGCTGAGGATGACGGCCAGGTAGTAGTAGAGCGAACCGCGCTGGGTGCGGCCGGTAACCCAGACGGCAATGTCGTCCAGGGCGCCGATGGTCAGCTGGTAGGCGCGGTCGGCGTCCACCCACGCCGGCACCTTGGACTGCAGCCGCACGACGGCATTCCGGCCGAAGTACATTGCCAGGCCCAGCGCGAAGGTCAGCGCTGTCAGGCCCAGCGCGGGGGTGAAGCCGTGCCACAGCGCCAGGTGCCCTGCCTGCTCAGCCGGGGTGCCGGCGTCGGGCGCCGTGGATGCGAACAGTGCAGCGTAGGGCTGGAGCCAGGCGTCGACGGGGACCGGCCAGAGCCCGTACACGACGGTGAGGAGGCTCAGGATGGCGGGGGCGGCCAGGAAGGACGGCCGGATTGCCTTGAACGGGGTGGGCTCCACGCCCGGCTTGGTGGCGAACGCCCCCCACATGAAGCGCGCGCTGTAGGCGAACGTGAGGATGGATCCCAGCACGATTCCGCCAAGGACCACCGCTCCCCACGGCCCGGCGGCAGGGTCTTCGGCGTGGTGCACGAAGGCCTCCAGCACCGATTCCTTCGCCACGAACCCGGCCAGCAGCGGGACGCCCGCCATGGACGCGGCACCGACGCCCGCCACGATGCCCAGGGCGCGGGAGGACCGGAAGACGCCGGAAAGCTTTCCGACGTCACGGGTGCCGGACTGGTGGTCGATGATGCCCACCACCAGGAAGAGGGTGGCTTTGAACAGGCCGTGGGCCAGCAGCATCGCCAGTCCGGCCAGGGCGGCATCGGGCGTGCCCAGCCCCACCACCATAGTGAGGAAGCCCAGCTGGCTGACGGTCCCGTACGCGAGGATGAGCTTGATGTCTGTCTGGCGGAGCGCGCGGTAGCCGCCCACCAGCATGGTGGCCAGGCCCAGCCCCAGCACCACCGGCTGCCAGTAGGCCGTTTCGGAGAAGCCCGGCGCGAGCCGCGCCACCAGGTAGATGCCGGCTTTCACCATGGCCGCGGCGTGCAGGTACGCGCTGACGGGAGTGGGGGCTGCCATGGCTCCGGGGAGCCAGAAGTGGAAGGGAACCAGCGCCGACTTGGTGATGGCACCGACGAGGACAAGCACGACGGCGGCGCTCACCATGGGGCCGGACGCTCCGCCCGCCAGGGCGGAGCCTGGCCGAGGATCGCGGAGATGCGGTACGTTCCGGCGGCATGCCCCAGCATGATCAGGCCCACCAGCATGGCCAGGCCGCCTGCCGTGGTGACCATCAGGGCCTGCAGGGCAGACCGGCGCGCTGCCAGCCTGGTCCGGGCGAACCCGATCAGGAGGTAGGACAGGATGGTGGTGAGTTCCCAGAAGATGAAAAGCAGCAGCAGGTCATCCGCCACCACCAGGCCGAACATGGCGCCGGCGAAGGCCAGGAGCTGGGCTCCGAATGCTCCGAGGTCCTGGTCCTTCCGCTTGAAGTACCGCCCGCAGTAGGCCAGCACCAGGGAACCGACGCCCAGCACCAGCAGCGACATCACCCAGGCCAGCGCATCCAGGCGGAAGGCGAATTCGAGGTGCAGGCCGGGAATCCACGGAAAGACCTCGGCCACAGCACCGGCTGCCGAGTAGACGGGTGCGTGCTGGAAAAGGAGCCAGGCGAAGGAACCTGCAGGGACAACAGCCAGGGCGTAGAACGCATTGCGGCCCCAGGCCGGAAGAGAAGCGGCGCCAGGACAGCCACCGAAAAGTGCACGGCAAGGACTGTTACCACTGGATTCTCCGCAACGTCAGGGATTCGATTGTCAAAAGTAAAGCAGGCGGCAAAAAGTAAGGTTCGGGAACAGGCAGTTTATCAAGTCTCTTTTGCCTCCGCCCCGCATCGGGTAACATGACCGCCGCCTCCCCCGGCATTCCGGGGCAGGGTCCGCGCCGTGTTCGCCCTCGGCGGATACGATGCATCGTATGAACAGCGCCAGCGCTCCGGGGGCCATGCAGCCGGCCTCGGACCTTGAATCAGGCCAGCACGCCTCCAATAAGGGCAGAATCCTGGCCCTGGGCTTCCTGGGACTGGGGCTCCGCGGCCTTCAACGCCGTGATGACAACCTTCGTCTTCACCGTCTACCTGACCTCCAGCGCCTTTGGCGGGGAAGATCAGGCGTCCGCCGTGCTCGGCGCTGCCCTTACCGTGGCGGGCTTGGCCATCGCCCTGCTGGCCCCCGTGACCGGGCAGCGTTCCGATGCGGGCGGCCGGCGGAAGCTCTGGTTGGGTGTGAACACCGCGGCCGTCGCCGTCCTGACCGCCTTGTGCTTCTTCGTGTTTCCGCGGCCCGAATTCCTGCTCCTGGGCGTGTCCCTGATCGCGCTGGGAAACATCTTCTTCGAGTTCGCCGGCGTCAACTACAACGCCATGCTCGCCCAGATATCCACGCCCCGGAACATCGGCAGGGTCAGCGGTTTTGGCTGGGGTGCGGGATACCTGGGCGGAATCGTGGCCCTGCTGGCCGTCCTGCAGTTGTTCGTCCAGCCCAGTTTCGAGTGGTTCGGCGCGTCCACGGAGGACAGCCTGAACATTCGCCTGGTGGCCGTTTTCTCCGCCTTGTGGTTCTTCGTATTCGCCCTGCCCGTGCTGTTCGCCGTCCCCGAACTGCCCCGCACAGGCAAGGGCAGGCAACTGGGCTTCCTGGCCAGCTACGGTCTGCTGGTGCGGCGGATCAAGGCGATCTATGCCACCAGCCCGCACACCATCTACTTCCTGCTGGCAAGCGCCGTATTCCGTGACGGGCTTGCCGCGGTCTTCACGTTTGGCGGGATCATCGCGGCCGGAACCTTCGGCTTCGAGCTCTCCCAGGTCATCTTCTTCGCCATTTTCGGGAATGTGGTGGCGGCGGTGGGGGCCGTGATCGGCGGATTCCTGGATGACCGGGTGGGACCGAAGGCCGTCATCATCGGTTCCCTGCTCGGCCTGCTGGCCGCGGGCACCGTGATCCTGGTCCTTGGCAACGGCGAGTACGTCTTCTTTGGCATGGCCTGGGCAGGCAGCACCACGTTCTGGGTGTTCGGCCTTTTCCTCTGCCTGTTCGTGGGTCCCGCCCAGTCCTCGTCGCGCGCGTACCTGGCGCGGCTGGCACCACACGGCGAGTCGGGTGAACTTTTCGGCCTGTATGCCACCACCGGCCGTGCCGTCAGCTTCCTTGCTCCAGCCTTGTTCACCCTCTGCATTGCCGTTGCCACGCCGCTGGTTCCTGCCGGCGAGGCCCAGCGCTGGGGGATCCTGGGCATCATGGTGGTCCTCCTGGCCGGCCTGCTGGTCCTGCTCCCGGTGAAAGCGCCGGACGAGGCGCCGATCGCGGTTGTTCCGGCGGCCTGAATCCGGGCAGGACTTCCGGGCTCACTCGACCGCACCCCACGGGCGCCCCCGGAAGACTAGGCTTGAAGCATGAACGTGGATGAGACCAACCTTCCGGGCCTTGGCCTGCGGAAGGATTTCATGACAGCCTCCGGCCGCCGAATCGGCGTGGTGGAGCTGCGCGAGGGTCAGACGGAACTCATCATCTCCACCTGGGATGATCCCGATACCTGCCAGGCGTCCATTCCGCTGACCAGCGACGAAGCAGCCACCCTGGGCAACCTCCTGGGCGGGCAGCACCTGGCCATGAAGCTGACCGAAGAGCACAAGGACTACCCCGGAATTGTCACCCGGCAGTTCTCGATCGCTCCCGACTCCCCGTTCCAGAACCAGCCCATGGGTAAGGCATGCATCCGCACCCGGTGCGGCGTGTCCATCGTGGCCATCATGCGTGAAGGTGAGGTGCTCCCCTCGCCGGGCCCCGACGCCGTCCTCCACACCGGGGACCTGCTGGTGGCAGTCGGAACGCAGGAAGGTCTCGACGCGGCAGCCGATATCCTGCGCCACGGCTGAGTCCTATGGACCCGCTGGCCCTGACCCTCATTGAACTGGGGGCCGTTGTGTTCTGCCTCGGCCTGTTGGCCAGGCTGGCCGGACGGATCGCAATGTCACCCATCCCGCTCTACCTCCTGGGCGGGCTCGCTTTCGGCGCAGGCGGCATCGTCAAGCTTGAGGGGATGCACGAATTCGCCCACATCAGCAGCGAAATCGGGGTAATCCTGCTGCTGCTTATGCTCGGGCTGGAATATACGGCAACCGAGCTCTTCACGGGCCTGCGCCGGTCCTGGCAGGGCGGTGTGCTCGACTTGGTACTGAACTTCCTGCCCGGTGCCGCGCTGGCCTACCTGCTGGGCTGGGGCGGTGTGGGGGCCATGGTGCTGGGCGGCGTCACGTACATCTCCTCATCGGGAATTGCGGCCAAGGTCATCACCGACCTCGGCCGGCTGGGAAACCGGGAAACGCCCGTGGTGCTGTCCATCCTGGTGTTCGAAGACCTGGCCATGGCCGTCTACCTGCCTGTCTTGACCACCATCCTGGCCGGGGTCAGTTTCCTCGGCGGGCTCACCAGCGTGGGCATCGCGCTTGCAGTCGTGAGTGTGGTCCTGATGGTTGCGCTGCGGCACGGGCATCACGTGTCCAGGGCCGTCCACAGCGAGAACTCGGAAGTGTTCCTCCTGAACGTCCTTGGTGCCGCGCTGCTCGTGGCCGGACTCGCTTCAGCCATGCAGGTATCCGCCGCGGTGGGGGCGTTCCTGCTCGGCATCGCCATTTCCGGCGCCACAGCCCACAACGCCACCCGCATCCTTGAACCGCTGCGGGACCTGTTCGCGGCAATCTTCTTTGTGGCGTTCGGGCTCAACACCGATCCTTCGTCCATCCCTCCGGTACTGGGATGGGCCCTGGTGCTGGCCGTCATCACCGCCGCCACCAAGATGGTCACGGGCGTCTGGGCCGCGAAGCGTGCTGGCATTGCCCGGCGCGGCCGCTTCCGTGCCGGAGCAGCGCTGATCGCCCGCGGCGAGTTCTCGATCGTGATCGCCGGCCTGGCAGTGGCGTCGGGAGCGGTACCAAATGAACTTGCAGCCCTGGCAACGGCCTACGTGCTGATCATGGCCGTGCTGGGCCCGCTGGCGGCGCGCTACGTCGAACCTCTGGTCGGCGCAGCCGGCGGCGGCAGGCAGGGAGTTCCGGCGAAGGCGTAAGCGCGGTGCCTGCGGAATGAGGTGGCTGCCGGATCCGGAGCCGGCTAGATGCTGGTGCGGTGGAAGTTCAGGTGGCTGCGGCTTGCGGTGGGCCCGCGCTGGCCCTGGTAGCGGTTTCCGTACTCGCCCTGGCCGTAGGGGTACTCCGCGGACGATGTCAGCCGGAAGAAGCACAACTGGCCGATCTTCATGCCCGGCCACAGTTTGATGGGTAACGTGGCCATGTTGGACAGCTCAAGGGTGACGTGCCCTGAGAAGCCGGGGTCGATGAATCCGGCGGTGGAGTGCGTCAGCAGGCCCAGCCGGCCCAGCGAGGACTTGCCCTCCAGCCGGGCAGCGATATCGTCCGGCAGCGTGACGGTTTCGTAGGTGGAGCCCAGGACAAACTCCCCCGGGTGCAGGATGAAGGCTTCGTCCTCTTCGACTTCCACCAGCCGCGTCAACTCAGGCTGCTCCTGCGCGGGGTCGATGTGCGCGTACTTATGGTTGTCGAACAACCGGAAGAACTTGTCGATCCGCACATCCACGGACGACGGCTGCACCATCGCGGGATCGTAGGGTTCCAGGACGATCCGCTGGGAATCAATTTCGGCACGAATATCGCGGTCAGAGATCAGCACCGTCCCAAATTACCGTATGGCTTATCCACACCAATATTTTTCCGTTGTTGCTGTGGCCTCATGGGGCTAATGTTGCCTCAGATACTCAGGCGCCGGATGGTCTCCCGGATGGCCCAACAGAGCTGGGGATGTTGTGAATAGATTGGTAGCGCCCTCTTTCATTGGCGTGCTCTGCGCCCTGGCGCTGGCCTCCTCGTCAGCGGGCACCCACCCTGCTACGCTGCCGGCCAGCGACCCGGCAGTCGCCGCCGGTCCGCGGAGTGTCCTGCTGGAGCCCGCATTGCGCGGCGGCGGCGCGGGCGGTGCAGGGGACCCGTCAGCAGGATCACCGCTCACCCCTGCCGTGGAACCGGAGATCCGTCCGGCGTCGCCGGCCACAGCATCTCCCGCCCCGGAGGCGCCCGCCCCCACAACCTCGGGGACGGCCCCGGCCCCCGAGCCCGTGACGTCCGAGGCCACTGCCGCCGGCACGGCTGATGCCGCTCCGGAAGTTCCGTGGATCCCGCCGCTGTGGGCGCCGGATGAGGAACTGGGAAAGTCCGCACCGGCGCTGCCCGCCCCCGAATCCATGCTTGCCGTACCGAGTCCCGAAGCCCTGGTGCGGGATGACAACTCGGCCGCAATCCTCACGGTTTTCAACCGGATCAATGAATACCGGGTGTCCAAAGGCCTGGCGCCCGTGAAGTACCACCCCACAGTGGCGGGATTGGCGCAGGAGTGGTCGGACAACATTGCCTCACGCGAGGTCATCGAGCACCGTGCCAACTTCTGGACTGATCCCCGCGCCCTGAACCCCAACAATGGCGCCGGCGAAGTGATCGCCATCCGCACCGACCGGGATGCGGCATTGCTGGTGGAGTGGTGGAAGGGCTCGCCCGGCCACAACGCCATGCTGCTCGACCCCAGGTTCAACGTGATGGGCGCCGGCATCTCCTACACCGACCGCACCTACAAGATCTGGGGCGTGGTGAACTTCTTCGGCTACACCACGCTTCCGGCGGGCACCGTCAATTCGCCCGGCGGCGCCAGCAGCGGCGGCGGAGCCGCCCTGCCGCCTCCCGCTCCCACCATGTGCGATGCCACGGTGCGGCACATGCCGCCCACGCTGGACCTGTCCGCCGCAGCCATCACGGGCCCCGGAGACCTGGTCACTGTAGATGCCACGGGCCAACTCCTTGCCCGCACCTCGCTCGGCGCACGCTCCTACGGGTCTATAAGGTTGATCGGTTCGGGCTTCTACGGCGTCAAGGAAGTCTTCGTTACGGACTGGGACCGCGACGGGGCCTATGACCTGCTCACCCAATGGACCAACGGCAACCTGACTCTGCACCGCGGCATTGCCGCAGGCGGGTTCCAGGCACCGGTCACCCTCGGCGCCGGAGGGTGGGACACCCTGACCTTGGCCGTGGGCGGCTGGTGTGCCAATAACCGGATGCCCCAAATCCTTGCCCGGGATGCCGCCGGCAACCTCTACCTGTATCCCAACAAGGGAACCGGTGACCTCGCCGCACGGACCCTGGTCGCCAGCGGGCTGCCAGGCGGCAGGCTGGCCATGGTGGACTACGATGCCGACGGCTTCCAGGACCTGCTGGCCATCCGCACCGACGGAGCGGTTGTGCTGTACCGCGGCTGGGGAACCACGGCGCTGCGCGCCGAAGCCCGGCCCACCGTTGCCACCGGCTGGCAGGATGCCACGGGCGTGAAGGCCCTGCGGGACGTCACCGGGCTGAACTCAACCGGCGTGGCCCTCCGCCGTGCGGGTGACGTTGTCCAGTACTGGGACCTGACCGGTGGAAGCCTTGCCTCGGCGTCGAACATCGCAGGGCCGTGGACCGGCCAGCGGCTGGCCCAGTAAGCGGGCCCGGTAGGCGGACCCGGCAGACGCGACCAGCCGGGACCTAGACGGCGGGCTGGAGCTCCAAGACGTCCTTGAGCCGCTCCAGCTGGGCCACTTCTGCCCGGACGCTTCGCTGGACCATCTTGTTCAGCAGGCCCAGCCGGTCAAGGAACGCGAACCGGCCCTCGGCCTGCGCTTCAACCGCGAACCGGACCCGGGTTCCCGCCTCTTCCGTGCTGAGGTAGTAGCCGCCGCTGCGGTTTGCGGGGCCGGACAGGACCCGGAACTCGATTTCTGCGCCCGGACGGGCCTGGGTGATTTCTAGGTCAGCCGGGATGCTCAGCCCGGACCGGCCCGCGACCATCTGCCGGTAGACGGCGCCCTTGGCCTCAGCCGGGCCCTGCAGCAGCTTCACGCTGCGGACGCCCTCGCGCCAGAGCGGAAGATTGGTGGCGTCCAGCAGGTAGAGGTACACAGCCATGGCGTCACGCCGGATGAGGACCTCGTGTTCTGCGAATGCCATGTAAATCTTCCCGTGGTTGCCGTCGGCCTGCCGCGCTGGCCGCCTCCCCCTGACGCCGCAGCCTTCCGGTTCAGGTTAACCAGCGCTCCGGACCCGCACCTAGCCAGGGCCTGCGACGTTATTGAAGAGTTACTGGATGACGCCGGGGCCCACGGGACACGGCCAACAGCGCTCAGGGTTGGGCGGATTGAAGCTACATCTGCGCTAAGCTAAGTTCTGCCCCGCGCGAGCGGCGGCAGTGCGGCTGTAGCTCAATGGTAGAGCGCTAGCTTCCCAAGCTTGATACGCGGGTTCGATTCCCGTCAGCCGCTCCAGTTTCCCCTGTATTGCCGTGGCCGCGCACGGACCGTATTAGGTGCCGGGGTGTAGGGTCTGTAGTCAGGAACCTTTCGGTTCCGCTACAGGAGCAATCATGGCTGATAAGTCCCCGCGTCAAACGGCATCAAAAAAGTCCGGCAAATCCATCAAGGAAAAACGCGCAGACAAGAGGGCCGCTTCCGCGCCGGCCAGTTCCCTGGATATCCCCTCCGGCAAGAGCGCTGCCAAGAAGAAGTAGCCGGGAAACCGCCGGCTGGAAGCCGACCGACGGCCTGGAGCAGCTACCAAAGAATGCTGGCGTTTGCTTCAGGCTGCCGCTGTCCGGTCCACGATCTGCAGCGGCCGGCGCCGGTCCTTCAGGTCCACCCGGAGCGTGAGCGCTGCTTTCCGGGCCAGCAGGACTGACACTGTCAGCGCCGCGAGCGCAGGGGCCCCGCCCGAGACCAGGAGTGCGGCGTGCGGATCCGCGTGTTCGGCGATCCAGCCCAGCATCGGCCCGCCCAAAGCCTGGCCGCCGATAAGCACCATGATGTAGAGACTCATCACCCGCCCCCGGATCCCCATGTTCGAACTGACCTGGACCAGCTGGTTGGAGCCGGTGAGGAACATCAGGCACCAGAATCCTGACAGGACTATCGCGGCGCCGAACCAGGCCATGGATGGTGCCAGCGAGGCCAGGCAGAGCATCGCCCCGTACATGCCGGCGCAGAACACCACGGACCGCAGCCGCAAGCGCCGGCGGCGGGTGGACGCCACTGCCCCGGCCAAGGCGCCGAGAGCCACCAGGGCGTTGAGCAGCCCGTAGCCACCTGCACCCACCGCGAAGACGTTGTCGGCGAACGCTGCAAGCAGCACGGGCAGGCTCATGGCGAACACTGCAATGAAGCCAGCCATCAGCCAAGGCCAGAAGATGGTGGGCTTGCCCAGTGCGTAACGAAGGCCTGCCCGCAACATCCCCTTGCTCTTGGGCGCAGGGGCGCTGACAAACAGCTTGTCCTTGCGGAGGACCAGAAGCATCGCCACCGTGGAGCAGCAGGCGGCGGCGTTGGCAGCGAAAGCCCAGCCCGCACCGACGGCGGTCAGGAGCAGGCCGGCCAAAGCCGGGCCGATCAGGCCGCCCAGCTGGAAAGTTGTGGAATTCACGCTGATGGCATTCCGCAGGTACTTCGGACCTACCAGTTCGTGCACGAACACCTGCCGGGCCGGCTGGTCCAGGACGGTGACCAGGCCCAGCACCAGGGCGATCACGTAGACATGCCATACCTCGATGGTTCCGGTGAGTGCGAGGACAGCCAGCGTCGCGGCCAGGACCGCTGCCAGGCTCTGGCACAGAATGAGGATCCGGCGCTTGGCGAACCGGTCAGCCACCATCCCGCCCCACGGCCCGAAGAGGAGGGACGGCAGGAACTGCAGGGCAACGGTGATTCCCACGGCCGTTACGGAGCCTGAAAGCTGCAGCACCAGCCAGTCCTGCGCGATGCGCTGCATCCACAGCGCGATGACGGCCACGAAATGCCCCATAGCGAAAATCCGGAAGTTGGGCACTTTCAGGGAGATGAAGGTGTGCCGCCAAGGGAGGTGTTCGGCCACAACCGGGAGCGGCTGGGTGTGGATGTCCTCCATGGGAGGGGCAGATGCAGAACCTGCAGAATCGATGACGGGCTGGGTGACGGTTGCCGACGACGGCGGTGGGGGTGCCACAGTGGTGTCCTCAAATTGCGGGCGGGCTGGGATGTCCTTAACGCTAGGCTGGGCAGGAAGATTATGGAGGCGTATCGTGCCTATAACTCCCATTGCAGTACGTAATGCCAGTCAAGACTGATGGAGTCCGCCGTGTTTGAACCCGCCCAGCTGCGCTCCTTCCTGGCAGTGGCCGAAACGCTCAGCTTCACCAAGGCCGCCGAGCGCCTGGGCCTCGCGCAGCCCACCATCAGCCAGCACATCCGGAAGCTGGAGGCGGCAGCCAAGCGCGTGCTGATCGCAAGGGACACCCGTGACGTCCGGCTGACAGACAACGGGGATGCGATGGCAGGGTTCGCCCGCAACATCCTGTCCGCCCATGACGCCGCGGCGCGCGATTTTTCCGGTTCGGCGATGCGCGGCCGCCTCCGGTTCGGCACGGCGGACGATCTTGCCATTACCGGCCTGCCCCGGATCCTCCGCGAGTTCCGGCAGATCTACCCGCAGATCAACCTGGAGCTGACGGTGGGCCAAAGCGACCAGCTGTACCGAAAGCTCAACGCAGGCCAGCTGGACCTGGTGTTCGTGAAGTGGGTGGCCGGCGCCAAGGACGGCACGGTGGTGCAGCACGATTCGTTCTCCTGGGTGGGCTTGGAGCAGACCAGCCTGGAACCGGGCAACCCGGTCCCGCTGATCGCCTATCCCTCGCCCAGCCTGAGCAGGAAACTGGCCATTGATGCCCTCGAAGCACACGGCAGGACCTGGCGCATCACATGCACCACCCGCCAGATCAGTGGAGTCCTGGCTGCCGTCCGGGCCGGAATCGGCGTGGCAGTCATGCCGACGTCGCTGGTCCCGGAAGACCTGAAGATCATCACGCGGCGCTTCGACCTGCCCGCCGTGGGGACGTGGACTTCACCCTGATCCGCAATCCGCTGGCCAACTCGGAAGTCATCGATGCGCTCACGCAGTCCATCGTGGGCAGGACTATCAACCGCCAGGCCTAGGAACGGTACTCCCGCGGGGCCAAACGGCAACCGGAGCAATACGCCACCCCGTGAAATCTATCCATTGATGTCAGAACGTTACCTAATCTATGCTGGTCTCCCAGGGTCAAGCAGCTGGCCGGTTCTCTTACACGGGCGTGCCCTGAACAACAGAGCTTTCCGCCCGGGACAGGCAGCCAATGAAGACAGCCAAGAACACCCATTTCAGTGCGGCCCATGCACACCCGCACACTCCTGCGCGGCCCGCAACCCGCCAATCAATCCTCGGCGCGGGAGTAGCAACCACGGATTCCGGCTACGTGGGCAAGCCAACCTGCGACAAGTGCCGTACCGACGAATTCATCTACCTTGAGTCCTATATACCGCCCACCTACCGGCGCGACGGTGCAGTAGCCACCCTTGGGGAAGTGGCCTACACCTGCACCCGCTGCGAGGACTTCTCAGCACACAGCGTTCCCGTGACGTGGACGCCGCCCGGGTGGTACCTGGGCTGACGCCCGAAGGTCTCCTGCCGCGCAGCCAGCGCGGACACTGACAGCAAACAAGGCCGGGCGGCCACCCGGGAAGGTGGCCGCCCGGCCTTGTGTTTGCCTGCGCCTGGTTAGAGTTGCCTGCGCCTGGTCAGATCAGCGCATCCGAGAGGTGGTTCGGGGTGCCGAAGCGGTGTGCCGTGATGCTGACGGCCTGCTCGTGCAGGAACGGCAGCAGTTCCACGCGGCCCGCCTCCGTGACCGGGTGGGCGTACACCGCCAGGTCGGGGCGACCGCCGGTTGCCTCGGCGAGCGCGGACGCGTCCCCGCCGATCAGCCGGATGCGCGCTCCGGAAAGCTTGCCGGCGGAGGCAAGGCGTCCCGCGGAAGCCAGCCAGCCGGCGTCGGACTCTACAGTCACGTCGATGTCGAGCGCGGTAAGCACCGGGCGCAGCTGGGCGGGAAGTTCGACGGCGGTGGACACCGTGAGCTCCGATCCGGCCAGGACGCCGGCTGCCACGGTCCGGACCAGGTCCGCGAGCGCCGCCCCTTCGGACAGGCGGACGGTGACGGGCAGGCTGCGGTAGCGGAAGATATTGCGTTCCGCGCCCAGGCCGGACACGTCCTTGGCGGTGCCGAACTCCTCTGCCCAGGCCTCGGCGTCGGACGCCAGGGCACGCTGGACGGATTCAAGCCCGGCCGGCTCCAGGGCGGCGCCGGCGGCGTTGATGATGCGGCGGACACCCGGGTGGGTAACGGAGGCAGTCGCCGTGCTGCGTGCTGCAGCCCAGTCGCCCAGGCCGGCCAGGTAGTTGGGGCCGCCTGCCTTGGTGCCGGCACCCACTGCGGACTTCTTCCAGCCGCCAAACGGCTGGCGCTGCACGATGGCACCGGTGATGCCACGGTTGACGTAGAGGTTGCCGGCCTGGATGGAGTCCAGCCAGATGCTGAGTTCCTCCGAGTTGAGGGAGTGCAGCCCGGCGGTGAGGCCGTACTCGATCTGGTTCTGGATGGCGATGGCCTCCTCCAGGGTGTCCGCTGTCATCACGCCCAGCACCGGGCCGAAGAACTCGGTCAGGTGGAAGTAGGAACCGCGCTTGACGCCGTAGCGCACACCCGGGCTCCACAGCTTTCCGGTCCCGTCCAGCTTCTTTGGCTCCACCGCCCAGTTCTCGCCTTCGCCGAGGGTGGTCAGGGCGTTCAGGAGCTTGCCGTTGGCAGGCTCGATGATGGGGCCCATCTGGCTGGTGGGATCCTGCGGGTAGCCCACCTTGAGTGAGGTGACGGCGTCGATCAGCTGGTTGTGGAAGCGCTTGGACTTGGCCACCGAGCCCACCAGGATGACCAGGGATGCGGCGGAGCACTTCTGGCCGGCGTGGCCGAACGCGGAGTAGGCCACGTCCTTGGCTGCCAGGTCCAGGTCCGCGCTGGGGGTGACGATGATGGCGTTCTTGCCGCTCGTCTCGGCCAGCAGCGGCAGGTCCTTGCGGAAGGAGCGGAACAGCTCGGCGGTCTCGTAGCCGCCGGTGAGGATGACGCGGTCAACGGCCGGGTGGGAGATGAGCTGCTTGCCGAGCTCACGCTCGCCCAGCTGCACCATGGTCAGGACGTCACGGGGCACGCCGGCTTCCCAGAGGGCTTCGACCATCACGGCGCCACTGCGGGCGGCCTGCTTGGCCGGTTTGATGACGACGGCGGAGCCGGCGGCGAGTGCCGCCAGGGTGGAGCCGGCCGGGATGGCGACCGGGAAGTTCCACGGCGGGGTCACCACGGTGAGCTTGGCAGGGACGAACGTGGCGCCGTCGACCTTGTCCAGCTTGCGTGCGGACTCGGCGTAGTAGTGGGCGAAGTCCACTGCCTCGCTGACCTCGGGGTCACCCTGGTCGATGGTCTTGCCGGTTTCGCTGGCCATGACCTCGAGCAGGTCAGCGCGGCGGGCCTCAAGGACGTCGCCGGCGCGGTGCAGGATTTCGGCGCGCTCGTCACCGGAGAGCCCGCCCAGGCCTTGCCCTTTTCGACGGCGGTGGCGATCACCGTGTTGAGGGTGGCCTCGTCCTTGATGGATGCGGCGGCCACGGAGGCGTGGCCGAGGGTGGAGGACGGGATGCGGTCCAGGATGGCCCGGCCCCAGTCGCGGTTCGCGGGCAGGGACGGGTCGGTGTCCGGGGTGTTGCGGAAGCCGGTGTGCGGCATGGGAACGGGCGGAAGGCTGCGGTTCTGCTGGCGGTTGGCCGGCGGCACGCTGTTGTCCAGGGCTTCCAGGGAGGACAGGAAGCGCTGCTTTTCGCGTTCGAACAGGGCCTCGTTTTCGCTCAGTTCGAACACTGCGGACATAAAGTTGTCCTGGCTGGCGCCCTCTTCGAGGCGGCGGATCAGGTAGGCGATGGCGACGTCGAACTCGGACGGGTGCACCACGGGCGTGTAGAGCAGCAGCGAGCCGACGTCCTTCTTGACGGCCTCCGCCTGGCCCTGGGCCATGCCCAGGAGCATTTCGAATTCGATACTCCGCTGTGCGGTATCCGCGATGCCGCGCTGCTTGGCCAGCAGCCAGGCGAAGGCGATGTCGAACAGGTTGTGACCGGCCACGCCGATCCGGATGTTCTTGATCCGCTCCGGGTGCAGCGCGTAGTTGATGACGCTCTTGTAGCTGGTGTCGGAGTCCTGCTTGGTGCCCCAGGTGGCCAGCGGCCAGTCATGCAGGGAGGCTTCCACCTGCTCCATGGGCAGGTTGGCGCCCTTGACCACGCGCACCTTGATGGCAGCGCCGCCGTTGGCACGGCGTTCGGCTGCCCAGTCCTGGAGCCGGATCATCGCGGAGAGTGCGTCCGGGAGGTAGGCCTGGAGCACGATGCCGGCCTCGAGGTTCTTGAACTCGGGTTTGTCCAGGATCCGGGTGAAGACCGCGATGGTCATGTCCAGGTCCTTGTACTCCTCCATGTCCAGGTTGATGAACTTGGCTTTCCCGCCGGTGCTGCTTCCGGGGGCGGCGAAGGAGTTGGCGAGCTGGAACAGCGGGGTGAGCTTGTCGACGACGTGCTCCACGGCTTCGTCGAAGGCCCAGGCGGAGTGCGGGGCAACGGTGGAGGAAACCTTGATGGACACGTAGTCCACGTCCGGGCGGGCCAGCAGGGTGTGGGTGCCTTCGAGCCGGCGCGATGCCTCGTGTTCGCCGAGGACTGCCTCGCCAAGGAGGTTGACGTTGAGCTTGATGCCGTCCTTCCTGATCTTGGCGATGGCCGGGCCCAGCTTGGCGTCCGTGGCATCCACGATCAGGTGGCCCACCATCTCGCGGAGGACCTTGCGGGCGATGGGGATGACAACCTGCGGCATTACCGGGGCCATGGTGCCGCCCAGCGCGACGGCGCTGCGCATGTACCAGGGCAGGAAAGCCGGAACCTTGGGGGCAAGCTTGGCCAGGTTGCGGGCGGCGACGTTCAGGTCCTCGGGGCGGACCACACCGTCCACGAAGCCCACCGTGAACTCCAGGCCATTCGGGTCCTTGAGAACTCCGGCAAGCTGCTCGGCGGAAGCGTCCACCGGAACCTTTGCGGCCTCGGTCAGCCAGCGGCGGACCAGGGCCACTGCGTCGTCTGCCAGGGCCTTGGCCTGCGGGACATCGACGTCGACGGTCTGCGGCGCAATACGTGCGGCAACTGCCGGCTCCATTGCTACGTGGGTCATGGCTTTTCCCGTTCTTTCCTGGGGGTTTGGAGTGGTCTTATCCACCAGTATGGGCCTGCGTTCACATAAGATAAAGCGATGTTTTCCAACCAATACAGGTTAGAAAAGATGAAGCATTAAACCCCCGCCGAACTCCACCCTCCCGCACTTAATGCGGGAAAAACGGAAACGCCCTATCACCCTCCGCATGAAGGTGATAGAGCGTCCGTGTTTGAGCGGCAGTAAGTGAGAGAGGGAGCGTCCCCCGGGGCAGGTCAGCGGAGCGGGCGGTGCATCTCCACGAGCTCCTCGTGCCGCGGGCTGTCCGGGTTCATGAGGGAGTGCCGGCGGCCGTAGAAGAAGTAGATGGCCAGGCCGATGACCAGCCAGACGCCGAACCGCAGCCAGGTTTCCCAGTGCAGCTGGAACATCAGGAACGCGGACGCCAGCACGCCGAAGGCGGGAATTACCGGCATGAACGGCAGGCGGAAGGTCCGCGGCGCATCCGGACGCTTGTAACGGAAGATGATCACCGAAAGGCAGACGACGACGAACGCGGCCAGGATGCCGATGTTGGTGAGGTCCGCGACCTCCTTGATCGGGAACACGCCAGCCAGGAAGGCCGAGGCGACGCCGGCGATCCAGGTAACGCGCTGCGGCGTGCCGTGCCTGTCCGTCTTGGCGAACCAGCCGGGCAGCAGGCCGTCGCGGCTCATGGCGAACCACACGCGGGTGACGCCCAGGAGGAAGGTCAGCATCACGGTCAGGATGGACAGCACCGCGAACACCGAAATGATGGTGGCGATGACGGGCAGGCCAACCCCGGTGAAAGCCGAGGCGAATCCGGCCTTGGGGTCAATGTCCTTGTAGTTCTGCATGCCGGTCAGGACCAGGGTGGCGGCCACATAGAGCAGCATGGCGATGATAAGGGACAGGATGATGGCCTTGGGCATGTGCTTTTTGCCGTCGGTGGCCTCCTCGGCCGCGGTGCTCATGGCGTCATAGCCGAAGACGGCGAAGAAGACCGTGGCCGCGCCGGCCAGGACCGGGCCGAAACCGCTGGGCATGAACGGGTTGTAGTTGTTGGTGTCGATATAGAAAACGCCCAGGCCGATGATGAAGAGGATCAGGATCACCTTGATGGCCACGGCGACGAGCTCGAACCGCCCGAAGGCCTTAGTGCCGCGGGAGAGGATCCAGGTGACCAGGAGGCAGACGCAGGATGGCCGGGATGTTGACGATGCCGCCCTTGCCCTCGTCCGCCGTCGACGTCATCCAGACGGGCATGTTGATGCCGATGCCGGAGAGGAAGGCGTCAAAGTAACCGGAGATGCCGATGGCCACCACGGCCACAATGGCAATGTATTCCAGCAGCAGGTCCCAACCGATGAACCAGCCGATAATCTCACCCAGCGCCACGTAGCCGTAGGTATAGGCGGAGCCTGCGCGCGGGATCATGCCCGCGAATTCGGCGTAGGACAGCGCCGCGGCCGCCGAGGCCAGGCCGGCAATCAGGAACGAGAACAGCACCGCGGGCCCCACTCCGGGCGTGCCTTCGCTTCCTGCCGCCACCAGTCCCGCGAGGGAAAAGATGCCGACGCCGATAATGCCACCTACGCCAATCGCGGTGAGCTGCCACAGTCCGAGTGACTTGAACAGGCCACTGTGCTTGTTTTCTTCCTCAATGTCGTCAATCGGCTTGCGCCGCATGACTGACTGGCTCATATCTCTAGTGCTCATCAGGAACTCCTGCTTGGGGTGCGACCCCGCCGCGGCACGCCACGAAATGGCTGTGACGGGGGTAACTCGGTCCCAACAGTATGCAAGCCTCCTTGCATTAGATAAAGTGACTACTTCTAACCTATATTCGTTAGTTTCGGTAAGGATTCCCTCATGCTCGACGTCCGCAGGCTCCGGCTGCTCCGCGAATTGAGCATCCGCGGGACGCTGGCGGAGGTGGCGGACGCACTCCAGTACAGCCCGTCGTCGGTGTCCCAGCAGCTGGCCCTGCTGGAAAAGGAAGTGGGCGTCGAACTGCTCCGCAAGACAGGCCGGCGGGTGCAGCTGACGCCGCAGGCGGAGGTGCTGGTGGCGCACACGGCCCAGCTGCTGCAGACCATGGAGCAGGCGGAGGCGGACCTGGCTGCCTCCCTCACCACGGTCACAGGAACGGTCCGGATCGCCGTGTTCCAGTCTGCGGCACTGGCGCTCATGCCGGACACGCTCACCCGGATGTCCGCAGCCTACCCCGAGGTCCGGATCGAGATGATCCAGCGCGAGCCGGAAACCGCACTCCATGAGACCTGGGCGCGGGACTTCGACCTTGTCATCGCCGAGCAGTACCCGGGACACGCCGCGCCGCGCTACCCGGAACTGGACCGCATCAAACTGACCACGGACGCCATCCGGCTTGCCGTACCGCCGGAGTCCGACGGCGTCCCCGCCATCCGCGGGATCGAGGACACCGCGGAACTCGCCTGGGTCATGGAGCCGCGGGGGGCAGCGTCGCGCCACTGGGCGGAACAGGCCTGCCGCAGCGCAGGCTTTGAACCGGACGTGCGCTTTGAAACCGCAGACCTGCAGGCGCAGATCCGGCTTATCGAGTCCGGCAACGCCGTGGCCCTGATGCCGGACCTGGTGTGGACAGGCCGGGGCACCACCGCCAAGCTGCTGGAGCTGCCCGGCAAGCCGCACCGCACGGTGTTCACCTCGGTGCGCCGTTCCAGCGCCAAGCGTCCCGCGATCCTCGCCGCACGGGAAACCCTCGCGGCCGCCGCGGAGGCTGTGGCACGGCAGGCCTGACAGTGTTCCCTGCGTCACTGCGCCCGACCAGGCCCGGCGCTAGACTGGTCCCGTTATGAATCGAACAATGTTCAAGTCCAAAATCCACCGGGCCACCGTCACGCACGCTGACCTGCACTACGTAGGTTCGGTCACCGTTGACCTGGACCTGCTGGAGGCTGCCGACATCCTCCCCGGCGAGCTTGTCTCGATTGTGGACATCACCAACGGTTCACGGCTGGAGACGTACACCATCGCCGGCGAGCGCGGTTCCGGTGTCATCGGCATCAACGGCGCTGCGGCGCACCTGATGCACGAAAACGACCTCGTCATCCTGATCACCTATGCGCAGATGACCACCGAAGAGGCAAAGGCGTACGAGCCCAGGGTGGTCCACGTGGACGAAAACAATAAGGTGGTCCAGCTCGGCAATGACCCCGCCGAGGGCATCACACCCGGCCTCCTGCGCCCGCCGTTCGCACTGAACAACGCCGACTTCTAACCGGAGCGTGGTCTCCGGTACGCTGCCCCGCCGCACCCTGCAGGTTCTTCATTGCTAGGCGTGCTGGCGGGGTTCTTTGTGGTGTGGTGCATCATCCTGGTGGGCTGGTTCGTGGGCCGGCAGAAGGTGCTGGGGGACAACGCCCGGCCGGTGCTGAGTTCCCTCACCTTCTTCGTGGCCAGCCCCGCGCTGCTCTTCGAAACGCTGAGCAAGGCCCGCCTGCAGGAAGTGTTCGCCGCTCCCCTGCTGGTCACGGCGGTGGCTGCCATCGCCACGGCATTACTCTTCTTCACCATCGCCAAATTCTGGCTCAAACGTTCACTGCCGGAATCCCTGATGTCCTCCATGGCTGCCTCGCTGGCCAACTCCGCGAACCTCGGCATCCCCATCGCCGTCTACGTCCTGGGGGACGCGAGCTATGTGGCCCCGCTGCTGATCTTCCAGCTCGCCTTCTTCACCCCGCTGTTCCTGCTGATCCTGGATTCGAGCACCAGTTCGCACCGCACCACTTTCCTGAGCTTCATCTTCATGATCCTGCGGAACCCGATGATCGTGGGCTCCGCGCTCGGCCTGGTGGTTGCCGGCACCGGCTTCAAGGTCCCGGAACTGGTGATGGAACCCATCCACCTGATTGGCGGGGCCGCCATCCCTGCCATGCTGATCGCGTTCGGCATGAGCCTCAACGGGACCCGGCCGCTCCAGGCATCGTCGGAACGCCGGACGGACACACTGCTTGCCAGCGGTTTTAAGCTGGCCGTGCAGCCCGCCCTGGCCTATGTCTTTGCCCGCTTCGCCGTGGGGATGGAAGGGCACGCGCTGTTCGCCGTCGTCGTCACCTCCGCGCTGCCCACCGCCCAGAACGTTTTCGTCGCCGCCAGCCGGTACAAGACGGGACTTACGGTGGCAAAGGACACCGTGCTGATTACCACCGTGGTGGCCGTGCCTGCGATGATCGGCGTCGCGCTGCTGCTCACATGATGGGAGAAAACTGATGGGAAGCATCCTCGACACCGTGGTGATCGGAGGCGGGGCCATGGGCTCGGCCGCCGCGTGGGCATTGTCCCGCCGCGGCCGCCAGGTGACGCTGGTGGAGCAGTTCGGGCCGGGGCACGCCATCGGGGCGTCGCACGGCAGCACCCGGAACCTCAACCCCGGCTACCACCGGCCCGAGTATGTGGCGATGCTGGCCGAAAGCCTCGCGCTGTGGGACGACCTTGAGCAGGAAAGCGGCGACCAGCTGCTGTCACGCACCGGCATCGTCACCCACGGCCCGGAGCCGCTGCTGCCAGGGATTGCCGGCGCCCTCACGCAGGCGGGCATCCGCGCCGAATTCCTCCCCCTCGAGGAAGCGGCAGAGCGGTGGCGCGGGATCCGGTTCGACCAGCAGGTCCTGCACATGCCCGACGGCGGCCAGCTCAACCCCGAAGCCGCGCTTCCCGCCTTCCAGCGGCTGGCGGTTGCACGGGGCGCCGACATCCGGCACCACATCAAGGTGGTCGACTTCCAGGTGATGGACGACGGCGTCCGGCTGGTCCTCGAGTCGGCGTCCGGCACCGAGACGGTCACCGCCGCGCAGGCTGTAGTAACTGCAGGCGGGTGGACCGGGAAACTGCTGGCCGCTGCCGGCGGCGGGGCGCTTCGGATTCCGCGGCTCACCGTCACCCAGGAACAGCCGCTGCACTTCCGGGTTGCGGATGAGGGCGCCGTGTGGCCCGGCTTCAACCACTACCCCGGCACCGGTGCGGAGTACCAGGGCTGGTACTCCCCCGTGTACGGTATGCTGACGCCCGGCGAGGGAGTCAAGGCCGGCTGGCACGGCACGGGACCGGTGGTGGATCCGGACCGCCGGTCCTTCCAGCCGGAACCGGTTCAGCTCGCGGCGCTGCAGGACTACGCCCGGACCTGGCTGCCGGGGGTGGACGCGGATTCCTTCGAGGCGGTCAGCTGCACCTACACCACCACCCCTGACGAGGACTTCATCCTGGACCGGATCGGCCCCGTGGTCATCGGCGCCGGCTTCTCCGGGCACGGCTTCAAGTTCACGCCCGTAATCGGGCGGATCCTGGCGGACCTGGCCACCGGAACCCGGCCCGCGCCGGAGATCTTCCGCGCGTCCCGGTAGCCCGTCGGGCCACTGCTACTTCCTGCCTCCCACCGCATCCAGCAGGCGGGCGCAGCGGATAAAGCCCAAGTGGGAGTAGGCCTGCGGGTGGTTTCCCAGATGGGTCTCGGTGCCGGGATCGTACTCTTCGGGCAGCAGGCCGGTGGGGCCGAACAGGTTCACGAGCTGGTCGAAGAGGTCCCAGGCCTCCTCGATCCGCCCCACTGCCACGTAGGCCTCAATCAGCCACGTGGTGCAAATGTGGAAGCCCCCTTCGAGGCCCGGCAGCCCGTCGTCGTACCTGTAACGGAACACCGTGGGGCCCACCCGCAGCTCGCGCTCGACGGCGGTGACGGTGTCCAGGAAGCGCTGGTCCGCCACGTCCAGCAGCCCGGACAGGCCGATATGGAGGACGGCGGCGTCCAGGTCCGGGCTGTCATAGGACACCGTGTAGGACGAGGCGGACTCGTCCCAGCCTTCCCGGAGGACTTCCTCCCGGATGGCCGTTGCTGTGGGTTCCCACTCGGGAACGGGCACCCTGCCGTGCCGGGCGGCGGTGCGCAGGGCACGGTCAAGGGTCACCCAGCACATGACCTTGGTGTAGACGTGGTGGCGGGGCGCACGACGGGCCTCCCAGATGCCGTGGTCAGGTTCGTGCCAACGCGCCAGCACAGCCGAGGCCATCTGCACCATCAGGTCCCAGTGGCTGTCCGCAAGGTCCCCGTCCCGCTCACTCAGGGCGGAGATCAGTTCGGCGATCGGGCCAAAGACGTCCAGCTGCACCTGGTGGTCGGCGGCGTTTCCGATCCGCACCGGCCGGGACCCCGCATACCCGGGAAGGCTGTCAATCACGGCTTCCGTGGAGAGCGGCGCCCCGGTCACCGAGTACAGCGGATGCAGCCACTCGGGGCCGGGCGCGTGCTCCAGGATCCGCCCCAGCCAGTCCAGGAATCCCGCCGCCTCCCGGGTGGAGCCGAGGTCCACCAGGGCGTTCACGGTCATGGAGCCGTCCCGCAGCCAGCAGTAGCGGTAGTCCCAGTTCCTGGTGCCGCCGATGCCCTCGGGCAGTGAGGTGGTGGGGGCGGCGAGCACGGCGCCGGTGGGTTCGTGGACCAGGGCACGCAGCACCAGCGCGGAGCGGCGGACCAGCGAGGGTTTGACGGACGGCAGGTCCAGTTCCTGCACCCAGCTGCGGGAGTGAAGGGCAACGATGGCACGCCGGTCGATCTCGCCGTCGGAATCCGCCGGCTGCGGCTCGGTGTCACCGCAGCGCAGGTTCAGCACCACCGGCCCGTCCTGCAGGTTGACCACCGCGGTGGCCGTGGCGTGCCGCCCGTCGGACGTGACGGCAAACTGCACGCCCGGCGCGAAAAGGACGATGGGATCCGAGGTGCCCATCACGTGCAGTTCATCACCGCGGGCCTCCATGCTGAAAGGGGCGTTGGCATAGTCCGGCCGAGGGGCGAACACAATCCTGGCGGCACCGCTTCCGGACAGCACCCGGACCAGGCTGGTGATGCCCTCCGGCGCAGGCTCCAGGTAGTCCGTGACCGTCACGTCCGCCCACCGCGTCTCTACGATCATGGTGCTGTCCACGTAGCGTTGGCCCAGCACCTGGGAGGCCTTGACCGGCTCCACCGAAAAGTGGCCGGCCGCGTCTCCGCCGAGGATGTGGGCGAAGAGCGAGCCGGAGTCCGGGAGCGGATGGCTCATCCAGCAGATCTTTGCATCCGGGGTCACCAGGGCCGTGGACGATCCGTTGCCGATCATGGAATGCCGTTCCAGCCCCACGGCATCCTCGCCGAAGAGCCACGCCCGCCGAAGCTCGAACAGGATGGCAAGGACGCGCGCGAAGGACTCGGGATCGCGCAGGCGGTGTGCCGCGCGTGTCTCCCCCGGCCCGACCCGCACTCCCATGTCCGGGCCGCGGAGGGTGGCGATGGCCAGTTCGTCGCTGTAGGCGTCCCCCGCGTACAGGGCGGCGCTCGCTCCCAGCCTGGACCGCAGCGCCTCCAGCGCCTCGGCCTTGGACGGCTCCACCACGGACAGATCCAGGACCGAGCCGTCCACGATGAAGAACAGCCCGTGCGCGCGGGCCACTTCCCGCGCCGTCTCGGTGACGGCCTGCACCACGTCAGCCGTGGCGGGGCGGGTGTGGATGGAAACCGCCACCGGTTTCCGCTCCACCCAGATTCCCTTATGGAATCCCACTGCCTCGTTGACCGCGGTGGTGGCTTTTTGCAGGAGGGCTTCCGTGGCAAGGGGCTGGGCATGCGCAAACCCCATGTCCGCCTCAGCCCCGTGGGAGCCGATGAGGTGCACTTCCGCAGGCAGCCTGGACACGGCGGCCAGGTCGCGGAGGGAGCGGCCGGAAATGACGGCGGCGTGGGTGTTGGGCAGCGCCGCCAGCGCGCGCAGTGCTATCGCCGCGCTGCCCAGCGGAAGGGTCTCGGTGGAAATGCCCTCCGCATCGCACAGGGTTCCGCCGTAGTTGCAGGCCACCAGAAGGCCAGGCACCCGGGCCAGGATCTTGAGTTCGGCCAGCAGCGTGGGGGTCAGCCCGTCGTCGGCGGCCTCTGACTGCACAAAGGACCGGAGCAGCCCCAGCGGCAGGGACCGGGTGAGCAGGGCGGTATCGGCCACGGTCTGGTTCAACGGCGTCGGCATGGTGGCACCCCTTCGGCAGGACACCCGGAAAGGCAGCCGCCGGATGGCCGGAGGTTACCGGGTGGTGCCCCGCTCCGGAGCTGGAAGGATTCCGGAGGGGGCACTCCCCATGGTCCGCCCGGCCGGTTTCACCCGAAAGTCCCCACCATTGCGTATGTGTAAAAGTCCGACGGCGGCGCGGTGCCCCCCCCCCCGATCAGACCCGGGCCAGTCCCGCAGCCTGTGCCAGCAGCTCGACGGAGCGCAGCCGCTCCGCGGTGCCGGGGCTCTGGTGGGCCACGATGAGCTCATCGGCGTCGGCGTGCCGGCCGAAGCTGTCCAGGTAATCCAGGACGACGTCGGGCGTGCCCACCGCTGAATAGGTCATCATCTGCGAGAGGTGCTGGCCCTGGGGCGAGTCGAGGATCATGTCCGCCTCGTCGTCGGTGAACTCGCGTCCGCCGCCGAAGAAGAGGGAAACCCTGGCGCGCTTGGTGGCCTGCAGCATGGCCTGCGCGTCCGATGCGGAGTCGGCGGCGATGACGTTCACGCCTGCGATGACGTGCGGCGCGTCCAGCTGGGCCGACGGCTTGAACTCCCGCCGGTAGATGGCGACGGCGTCCTGCAGCGCGTTCGGGGCGAAGTGTGACGCGAAGGCGTACGGCAGCCCGAGTTGTGCCGCCAGCCGCGCACCGAACAGGGAGGAGCCCAGGATGTACAGCGGAACGTTGGTGCCCTTGCCGGGTGTGGCTTCCACGCCCTGGATGCGGGTGGGGCCGGTGAGGTAGCCCTGCAGTTCCAGGACGTCCTGGGGAAGCTGTCCGCGGACATGGGATCCCGGCGCAGGGCCCGCATGGTGTTCTGGTCGCTCCCGGGAGCCCGTCCAGGCCGAGGTCGATCCGGCCGGGGTGGAGGGTTTCGAGGGTTCCGAACTGCTCGGCAATGGTCAGCGGCGAATGGTTGGGCAGCATGACGCCGCCGGCACCGAGCCTGATGCTCTCGGTGTGGGCGGCTACGTGGGCGATCAGGACACTGGTGGCCGATGAGGCGATGGAGGACATGTTGTGGTGCTCGGCGTACCAGACGCGCCGGTATCCCAGCCGTTCCGCGCTCTGTGCCATGGCCACGCTGCCTGCGAAACTCTCCGCCGCCGTCTGGCCTTTGCCGATGGTTGCCAGGTCGAGGATGGAGAGCGGGAGAGTCACGTGGGGGCCGGCCTTTCGAAGCGTTGCGTAGTTTTGCCCGTCGGGTCGCGGCGGGCACCTTTGGCATAACGACGGCGGGCCCCAGCTTATTTCTGTGACTTGCGGAATACTCAGCAAACTTATGATGTTGCCGCCCTAAAGCAAGCAAGTGGAACAGACAGGAGAAACACCATGGCAAACATCCTGATGGTCGTCTCGGCAGCCGACTCGCTCACCATGAAGGACGGCAGCGAACACCCCACCGGTTTCTGGGCGGAGGAGCTGGTGGTGGCGCACCAGACCCTGCTCGACGCGGGGCACACCGTGCACATCGCCACGCCCGGTGGCCGCAAACCCACCGTGGACCAGGTCAGCCTGGCAGCGGAATCCGCCGGCGGAGAGGAGCGCGCGAAAGGCTTCCGGGACTACCTCGAGTCGATCGACGGCGAGCTGTCGCAGCCGCTGGCGCTGGCCGGCGTCGACCCAACCGCCTATGACGCCGTGGTGATGCCCGGCGGGCACGGGCCCATGGCGGACCTGTACAAGGACCCTGACCTGGGCAGGCTCCTGGCTGCCGCGGACAGGGACGGCAAGATCATCGCGCCGTTCTGCCACGGTCCGGCAGGGCTGCTGAGTGCGACGGGTGACGGCGGCGCGTTCACGTTCAAGGGCCGCCGCCTCACGGTGTTCAGCAACGAGGAGGAGCTGGGCGGCGGCACCGGAGAGAACACTCCATGGCTGGTGGAGGATGCGCTGAAGGAGAAGGGCGCCGTGATTGAGAACGGTCCGGCCTGGAGCTCCAACGTGGTCCGCGACGGCAACCTCATCACGGGGCAGAACCCGCAGTCCAGCGAGGACGTGGCCAAGGAAGTGATCAAGGCTTTGGGCTAGGTCTTCAGGCAAGGAAGTGGCCCGGTCCTAGGACCGGGCCACTTCCGTTCGGCGCACGTCGTTGGGCGCCGGCCTCCCCACCACTTAGACGGCGCAGCCTCCCAGCGCGATCGTTCCGTCGACGGCAGCAATCTGCTTCTGGACGTCACCCAGCTTGGCTGTCAGGGAGTTGACGACCAGCTTTTGGGCAGCAACTGCATCCTTGTTCGCCTTCTTTTGGCCTTCCAGAGTCCGCAGCGTGGTCTGCGCCTCCGTCACCTGCTGGTCCAGGCTGGTCAACTGGTTCTGCAGAGTTTTCAGGTTGGCTTCCACCGCACTGATCTCCCCGTTGAGCTGGTTGAGCTGGTCCGCGAGCGGTGCCACCCGACTTTGCAGGGACAGGATCTCGTTTTCCTTGGCGGTGATCTGGCCATTGAGGTCAGAGACCTGCGCGGCAAGGCTTTCGGCCAGCTTATTGAGGGATTCGACCTGCGTCTCCTGCGCGGCCACGGCACCGTTCGCTGCCGCCAAGAGGCCCTGCAGCTCTGCCAGCTCGGCCTGCAACGCTGACAGCTCCTCTTTCTTGGCATCAACGGCGTTATCCGCTGTGGTGAGCTCGCTCTGTGCTTTCGCCAGGACCTCCTCCTTCTCCGCCAGCAGGGCCCTCTGGTCGGTGGCAGCCTCCTGAGCCTGCTGCGCGTCGGTCACCAGCCCTGGAAGTTCCGCTTCCAGGTCGGCGACCACCTTTTGCTGGGCCGCGACGGCGGCGGCAGCGTCGGAGGCCGCTTGCTCGAGCGTTACAAGTTGGCCGTGAAGGGTGGAAAGTTCGTCCTGCTTGAGCGTCACCGCAGCATTGGCCTGGTCAACTTCTTCCTGCAGGGCCGGAACCTGTCCCTTGAGGTTGGCGATCTCGATCTCTTTGGCGGCCAGCCCTGCGTTAGCTGCATCGAGTGCTGCCTGCAGCGGCGCCGCCTGCTGTTGCAGTGAGCTGCTCTCCGTCTGCTTGGCCAGCAGCTGGGTGTTAAGGGTGTTCACCTGGGTCTGCAGAGTTGTCAGGTCGCCCTGCAGTCCGGAGATCTGTGCGGTCTTGTCTGAGATGAGGCCGTTGACGACGGCCAGCTCGTCCTGCTTAGCCTTGCGCTGATCAAGCAGAGCCTGCTTCTCATCGTTATTGCCCTTGATGGCGGCCATGCGCTTGGTGAGATCGTCAATTTGCAGGTCAAGCGTGGTCTTCCTGGCCTGAAGCGCTGCAAGCTCGTTCTGGGCCGTGGTCAGTTCAGCCTGCTTTGCCGTGACGCTTGCACTCAGCGTGGTGATCTGACCCTGAAGGGTAGCGATCTCCGCGCTGAGGGTGCTGATCCCGGCCGTATTGTCCTCCACTGCTTTCGCGGCTTCCGCGGCAGTGTCTTGCAGGGTTGCCAGCTCAGCCTCAGCCGCTGCTATGGCGTCGTTTTGAGCGCGGAGGGCATCCGTCGCATGGGTAGCCGTCAACTGGAGGGACGCCAGTTGACCCTCGGCCTCGGTTATCTGTGCCTCTTTATCATCAACTGCTGCATCTGCGGCTGTCGCCGTTGCGGCGAGGTCGGCCAGCGTCTGCTCCTCCTCCGCCAACCGCTCCCTCGCAGCGTTCAGCGTCTCACTTGCGGTAGCGCTGTCCGCTTCGAGGACCTCCAGATCCTCCTGGGCCTTGGTGACTTCCAGCTGCGCCGCGTAGACAGCGGCTGACGCCTCTGCCACCGCCGTGGAAAGCGCAGCCAGTTCACCCTCGGCCTGCTGGATCTGGGTTTCCTTGGCGGTCACGGCACTGACGGCATCAGCCGCAGCTTTCTGCAGTCTTTCGAGCTCGGCCCGAGCCGCGGTGAGCTCCTCGCTGTTGGCGGCCTGTTCTGTAACGATTTTGGCTAACTCGGCTTCCAGGCCTTTGACTGAAGCCTCGGCTGCTGCCAGCTCTGCTTGGAGCGGCGAAAGCTCGCTGACAACGCCAGCCCGCTCACTCTGAAGACCAGCGAGGGCAGCTTCGGCTTCCGTAACCTGCGCCGCTGTGTCGGCTTGCTCGGCAAGCAACCGTTCCAGTTCCTGTTTTGCTTCAGCCTCGGCATCAGTGAGTTGCTGCTCCTCGGCTGCAAGCTCAGCCAGCGCCTTGTCAGCAGCGTCAATGCCAGCCGCCAGCTCGGCTTCCTGGGCCGTGAGTTGCGCCTTCTCAGCCTCCAATTTGGCGATGACATCCGCGTTCTTCTTTGCCGCTGCCTTCAGCAGGTTCTCCTGGACCGTCCCGCGGTGGGCGAATTGGTTAACAACGCCGTTGCAGATGCTGGTATTTGACGTGGTTCCTGCAGCAAAGGCCGGCTGGACCAAAACCAGGCCGCTGGTGAGTAGACCCGGCAAGACAACTGCTGCAGCAAGACGGCGGGAGAGGACAGATTTGCTGGGGGAAGTGCGCATGCGAGCTCCTGAGACCATCGGGCGGCCCACGTTGGCCGCTGCCTGCACTAAAGGTAAGTTCCAGCCCCACCGGAGAACACGCGTAATTGGCCACCTGACTTTGACCTTCAAGTACTCGTTTTCCGAAGCGGCCGGGCCGCGCGACTACTTGGTCAAGGCCCAGCCAGGGCACGGAATATGACCGCGCCGGTCTCCCGGTTAACCGCGGTTACTTCCTGCATCCCCGCATTGCGGCGGCCTTTGATTCACCTTCCGGGGCTGCCGGATAGTTGCTCCAACGCATCCGTTTCGTTGCATCACCTACCGACTTTCCAGGGAAAATCATGACCATTAAGGCCAAGCCCACCGCTGTCGCGGCTCTGACAGCAGCAGCGCTGCTGGGACTGGCAGCCTGCGCAGACCCGGGCGCGACGGCGGCGACGGCACCGAGTCCGGCAAGTACGAGGCCGTACTTGCCAACGTGACCGTGACCGAGGCCCGTAGGGAAAAGTTCGGCTTCGCGACCTACCGCAACGACCTCCTGAGCTTCTATGCGTAGAGCGGGTCCGATATCGGTGAGATCAAGGAAGCTAAGAACGTGGCGGGCAAGCGCAACGTCGTGGGCTCGGGCACCTACCAGGAAGCAATCCTGGTGCGCTGGTACGAGGAGAACAGGCCCAAGAAGTAGGCAGCCTGACGACGAAGGAAACCGGAACATAAGCTGTTAGAGGAGCTGATCCAGTTTCGGCGGAGAAGGGACAGGCGATGGCGGAGACGGATACCACTGACAGCCGCCTGGCGCAGCTGCTGGCCGCGACCGTTCGGCGTGACCCGAACGCCACTATCGAGCTGACGGTGGTCGTTGACGGCACCATCATCTCGGGATCGGCCGTCTCCGAGCAGGCCTGGGAGCGACGGCAGAACGACCAGGTCCGGGCCGGAAGCCCGGAAGTGGCGGACGCTCTTGAGTCTGGGGCGCCGGCATCGGACGAACGTAAGCTGAGCCAGGATCCGTACCTTCACTTTCTCGGCCCTGTGCTTGTTACAGGCGGCCGGAAGGTTTGCCTGCAGGCAACGAGGGTCGATCTTCGGAAAGTCTCCGCCTGGAGTATCGGCCGGATGCCCGCCGACCAGGAATGGCACCGGCCTTCCTACGACTGATCAGGCCTCGACTGATCGCTTCACATGCAACACGATGTGATTTCTAGAATGGCGGAGGTACCGGAGGCTTTGCGGCTGAGGCCGGTTCAGCGGTTTCGGCGCGGCCCGCATCCCTGTCCACTGCGCCGGCGTCTGCGGCACCGGTGCTGTAGGTCCTGCCCAGCGCAGAGCGCCATCGAAGATCGCCGCCATGGGACAAATGCTCATAGCTCCAGGCACCGATGGACTTGAGGGCATGGTGCCTTCGGCACAGCAGTGCCAGGTTCCCCGGCTCGGTGTGCCCACCGTCCTGCCATTCGATGGTGTGGTCCACTTCGCATCCTCGCGCCGGGCGGGCACAACCCGGAAACCGGCACGTGCCGTCCCGGCTGTGCAGGTATCGGAGCAAGGCCTGGGCGGACGGTAAGCCGTTCGGCCAACTCCCAGGGCCTGGCCCGTGCTGAAGTCGGTAAAAAGACGGTGCCAGTTAGGAGCCAAGGCCGCCAACCTGAGTGCCGTGTCCGCATCAATGGGTCCGTACCCCTGGAGCTCAGCGGTGCGCAGCCCGGTCGCGCCGGCCTCGTGTGCGAAGGGCGCCGCAGCAGGTACGCCGGCGAGAACCTGTCCTACCGGGATGGTTACCACGACTTCGGGGCGGAAGGGCCCGATTCCCTCACTGGATCCGCCCAGAAGCCGGTAGGCCAGTGCATCTGCACGGTACTCCGGCAAGGTTCGTGGTGGTGTGCGGCTTCCGGGAGCGGCGGCAGTACCCGGCACTTGATACGTGTCCGCTTCCGCAGCCCGGGCGCTGGCCAGCCGGGCGTCGCGGTCAAGCCCGTTGAAAATGGGGAGGCCGGCCTCTGCCGGCAGATAGGCGGTAATAGTGCACATGCCGTCCCGCTCAGGCGTGAACCATACACCCCGTTCACGCCGGGCCGATGCCTTCCGGGACGAGAGGCTTTCGGGATGGAGCCGCTCGCGCAGCCGACGCAGGCTGGTCCGCAGTTCGACGGCGGTGCGGAGCCGGCCCTGGCGCGTCCGCGTGCGCAGCAGGGCTATCCGCGAGAATTCGCCATGGTGGGCTGCGGGCAAAGAGCGCGCCTGTTCGAGGATGACTCGTGCATGCGCGGGGGAGATTTTTCCTTCCTCAACCGCTTCGAGGACCTCCCATTGACACGTGGTGAGCTCCACAGCGTCATTCACGGACTGGGCTGCTGATCCTTCCGAAACAGCACAGGCTGTTGCCACCTCCGTAACCGCGAGGGCGTGGGCCTCTTCTCCGCCAAAACGCATGGGCTGGCTGCCATCGCGGGGCGGCATCTCCTCAGCAACCGCTTCTTCGACCCGGGCAACGGCCCGCATCTTCATGGCAGTGGCCCAGGCAATAAGCCGGTCGGCTGACTGTGCCAACCCAAGAGCTTCATCAGCAGTCAGGAAGGAGGGCAGCGGATAGCTGACTTCACCGCCGAGAAGCGGCCCGCCGTCCGCAAACCGGACAGCAGGAAACCAGACGTCGTCAGCTGCCAGTTCCGTCTGCACGTGCGCCCCTTCCCCTTAATGTCCTTGGTGTCCTTTTCCGCTGACTACAGCTTAGGAAGGGGGTCTGACAATTTCGGAGGGACCTACAGAACCTGCTCCCACACCGTGAGTGCAGCCTGATCTTCCCCCGTCAGGGTCGACGACGGTCGCATCCACCCAGGCCGTACGGGCAAGGACACTGCTGCGCCAGGCCAGGACTGACCTCGCCGGTACAGCGGCTCCGGCACTGGCCGCCGCTAAGCTTGCGCCATGGCCAGGAAAACCACAGCAGAGAAGCTTGCCACCATCCAGAAGGGCTACGCCCTGGAAGGCGCCACCATCGAACTGGGGGCTGCCATCATCGACGGCGAGCTGCACAAGGATGCTCCGGTGCGGCTGCCGCTGGCCATGATGAACCGGCACGGGCTGGTTGCAGGGGCGACCGGCACCGGCAAGACCGTCACGCTGCACATGATGGCCGAGCAGCTGTCCACGGCCGGCGTCCCCGTTTTCCTGGCGGATATCAAGGGCGACCTTTCCGGGCTGGCCACGGCGGCAACAGGCAGCGAAAAGCTCAGCGTCCGCACCGAAAGCATCGGCCAGCCCTGGCAGGGCCGGACGTTCCCTGTCGAATTCCTGGCGCTCGGCGGCGACGGCAACGGCGTCCCGGTCCGCGCCACAGTCTCGTCCTTCGGCCCCATCCTGCTCTCGCGCATCATGGAATTGAACGACACGCAGGAGTCCAGCCTGCAGCTGGTGTTCTACTTTGCGGACAAGAACGGCCTGGAACTGGTCGACCTCAAGGACCTGCGGGCCGTCATCCAGTTCCTGACCTCCGCCGAGGGCAAGGACCAGCTGGAGGAACTCGGCGGGCTCTCCAAAGCCACTGCCGGCGTGATCCTGCGGGAACTCGTCAACCTGGAAGCACAAGGGCTGGAGAAGTTCTTCGGCGAACCGGAGTTCGATACCGCCGAGCTGCTGCGCACCGCCCCCGACGGCCGGGGCGTGATCACCTGTCTGGAGCTGCCCACCCTGCAGACCAAGCCCATGCTGTTCTCCACGTTCCTGATGTGGCTGCTGGCCGATCTCTTTGAGGACCTGCCGGAGGCCGGCGACCTGGACAAGCCAAAGCTCGTGTTCTTCCTGGACGAGGCGCACCTGCTGTTCAACGGGGCGTCCAAAGCCTTCCTCGAGGCGATCACCACCACCGTCCGGCTCATCCGGTCCAAGGGCGTGGGCATCTTCTTCGTCACCCAGACCCCCAAGGATGTTCCCGCCGACGTTTTGGGCCAGCTGGCCAACCGGGTGCAGCACGCCTTACGGGCTTTTACCCCGGAGGACGCCAAGGCCCTGAAGGCCACCGTGTCCACGTTCCCGGTCAGCGACTACGACCTTGAGAAGACCCTGACATCAGCCGGCATCGGCGAAGCGGTCATCACCGTCATGAATGACAAAGGCGCCCCTACGCCGGTGGCACATACCCGCCTGCGTGCGCCGGAATCCGTGATGGGTCCCAGCGAGGAAGCCCTGGTCCGGAGCACCGTGGCCGGCTCGGCACTCCTGCCCAAATACGGAACCGCGGTGGACAACCCGTCCGCCTACGAGAAGCTGGCCGGCAAGACCGCCGCACCCACGGGTCCGGCAGCGGAAGTTCCGGGCCCGCTGGACGTGGATGAGGAGGCCCGCCGCATCGAGGAGGAAATCCTGGGCAGGCCGAGCAGCAGGACAAGCAGCAAACCCGCGTCGCGCCGTGACGAGACACCTGTTGAGGCTCCCCGCAGGCAGTCACAGCCCCAGCCCGGTGGCGGGATGATGGACGACCTCGGCGCGGTCCTTGGCGGCGCACTCGGCGGCGGCCTGAAGAGCATGGCCAGGTCCGTCGGTACCCAGCTGGGCCGTGAATTGTTGCGCGGCGTGTTTGGCACGTCGTCCCGGCGCCGCCGCCGCTGACCAAAGCGCTGTCTACGGCGCCCTGACCGGCTGCGCCGTACGCCGCCGTCGGACGTTTTCCCACGTTTCTGCCCCGGGTAGGGGAGACACCAACTTTAGTGTGCGATCGCACTAACGTTACTGTAAGGAACGTGCAGATGAGTCAAGCGTTGGTGAGGATAGCGGCCGGATGGCTGCTCGGCCTCATGCTTGCCGTGGCCGGAGCCGTCGTTGCAGTGAACCTGGTGAACAACACCGTGGCGAGCCCGCAGCAGCCGGTCCGCGAATATCTGGACGCCCTGCAGGACGGCGACGGCGGCAGGGCGCTGGGGCTGCTGCGCGCCACCGTGCCGCCCAGCAACGCCGCAATGCTGGACGGGACCGGGCTGCAGACCGCGGCGTCCCGCCTCACCAACGTGGAGATCGGCGACCCGCAGGACCGCCCGGGCGACCAGGTGGTGGTGCCGATGGAATACACGATTGACGGCAGCCGCCTCAGCACCGAATTCCTGCTGGAGAAAACCGGCACGGAGTGGATCTTCTTCAACACCTGGGCATTCGTCCCCTCCCGGCTGCCCACGCTGGACATCACCGTAGTCAACGGCAACCAGGCCAACGTCAACGGCGTCCCGGTGAACATGCCCAACGGCCGGAACTCGTTCGCCGTGTTCTACCCCGGCGAGTACGAGGCCGCCCTGAACGGCCAGTACTTCTCCGCCCCCGCCACCCGGGCCACCGTGACGGCCCGCGATGTTCCCGTGGCACCGCTCAACCTGCTGACGCAGGCAACGGGCAGGCTGAAGGAAGACGTGGCGGACAAGGTCAAGGAGTTCCTGGACGGCTGTGCTGCGGAAGCGGGCAAGGAGCAGAAGCTGCAGCCGGACTGCCCGTTCTATTACGCCAGCAACAACCGGGTGCAGGACGGCAGCATCAAGTGGACCGTCACGGAGTATCCCAACGTCTCCATCGAGCCGTTCGACGGACGCTGGGTGGTGGCTCCTCTGGACGGCAAGGCCAAGGTGGAAGCGCTCCAGCAGAACTCCTTCACCGGCATCTGGTACCCCCTCGAGGCAGAGGTGGACTTCAGCTTTACCACCCGCCTGGACGTCTCCGGCGACGCGGTCAAAGTCACCCCGATGCTGAGCTTCTAGCTCGCCTCGCAAGCACCGCCAGCACTTGGGCCACCATGGCATCCGGGTGGTATACAACGTCGGAGTAGTAGTACCGAAGGGCCGTGTAGCCCTGGACCACGGACTCGTTGTTCCGCCGGTGATCCTTCTGGACCTGGTTCCACTCGGCATGGTGCCGGCCATCAAGCTCCACCACCAGCCAGCCGTCCAGCAACAGGTCGACGTAGCCCACCCGCGCCAGGTAGAACTGCGTCTGCACAGAGATGCCTGCCTGCCGAAAATATGTGCGCGCCAGTGTTTCGAGGAGTGAGTCGGATCCCCGGTCCACCCAGTCCAGCACCGCCCTTGCTTTCCCGTTCCGTTTCCCGGGCAGCCGATGGCGCAGGAAGCCGACGGTCATGTCTCCCCTCGATACCGCGCACTCCACCATGACCAGCGACTCCGGGAAGGGCAGACACCGCAGAGCGTGGACCAGCACATCGGCGAGCGCAGCGACCGGACGAAGCCTGGAAGGTGGCAGCAGCAGCCCTGCGTGGTGGACGGCAGGGTCACCCACTGCTGCCTGCCGCTGGTGGTAGACGTGCCGAAGAACCGGAGGCTTCACGCACCAGAGGTTGTAGTACGGCGCGGCGCTGGAACAGGTCAGCAATTCCCGGTTCCGCAGTACGGCAACCAGGTCCGGGGACGCCGTCGGGAGGGCGTAAAGTCCCCGGTCCGGTTGCAGGATGCCTCTACGTACAGCCCGTCTTGCCAGTGGGGGTGCAGCACCCGGAGTCGGCCCTATGTGAAGAACTGGAGGTATCCATCAACGTCACGTCAGGCACGCTTTTGGCTCCACTGCGCACGGCAGGCCGCGCGCAGTCGCGGTTCTTGCGGGGTACGGCCGCAAAAGGCTGCCTGCCGTGACATCAAGAGACACAGCAGGCAGCCTTTAGCATTACGACGGCGGGGCGTCAGTCCATGCCGCGGAGGTCCAGGACGAGCTCGGTGTCGCCGTCGGCCTGCAGGACCACGGGGATGCCCCAGTCCTGCTGGTACAGGTGGCAGGCGGCGTGGTCCGGGATCTCGCCGTCCTCGGTCTCCGGGCCGTCACAAGCGGCAGCGCGGGCGGTAATGTGCAGCACGCCCTCCGGAATCCCGGACGAGAGCTCCACGGTGCGGAGCAGCCCCACGGAGGTTCCGCCGCCGGACACCAGGAGCTCCGGCGGGGTGGAAGAGATCTTGAGCTGCGTGGGGTCGCCCCAGCGGTCGTCCAGTTTCTGCCCGGTGGGGGCGGTGAACCGGACAGTGAGCTCCAGCGGGCCGGGCGCCACAGGGCTCTTGGGCCGGTGCGTCTGGGACGCGCCCTCGTCCACCTGCTGCGCTTCCTTGGGGATGGGGACGTACACCAGCTGGTGCTGGTTGGCCTCCACTACTACCAGCAGCGGCTCGGAACCGGCCGAATGGGTGTGGTCCACGATGACGTCTGAGGGTTCCAGGAGTCCCCGCGCCAGGGTTGAGACGGTTCCCGCCGAGGGGTCGTAGCGGCGCACGGCGCCGTTGTAGGTGTCCGCAATCGCCACGGAGCCGTCGGGGAGGACTGTCACGCCCAGCGGGTGCTGCAGGCGCGCTTCAACGGCAGGACCGTCGCGGAAGCCGAAATCGAACAGGCCCTTGCCCAACGCAGACTCCACGGTGATGCTGCCGGCATCGTCGATCACGAGCTTCCGGAGCGCCGACGTCTCGGAATCGGCCACCCAGATGTTGCCGTCGCCGTCCTCGGCCAGGCCGGAGGGCTGCGCGAACCAGGCTTCGTGGGCGGGGCCGTCCAGGAGGCCCTCCAGGCCGTTGCCGGCGATGATGTCCACTTCGCCGGAGACGGGGTCGAAGCTGAAGATCTGGTGGGTGCCGGCCATGGCGATCACCACGGCGTTGAGCTTGCGCGACCAGACCAGGTCCACGGCGAGCTCAGCGACACCTCGAGGGGGTGCCCGCTCAGCCGGCCGGTGAATCCGGCGGCGTCCTCGTCCACGCGTGCGGGGCCCGTCTCCAGCAGGCGCTGGACACCGTTGCCGGCGAGCGTGGAGGCCTTGCCGTCCGTGAGGGACAGTCCGCGCAGGCGGTGGTTGACGGAGTCTGCAATTACGACGTCGTAGCCGACCTTGGCTGCCACATCCTCCGGCAGCAGGACCAGGCCCTGGGGTTCGTTGAACTGCGCCGTTGCGGTATCGCCGGCCGCCGGGCCGTCCGCATAGCCCTTGGTGCCGGAACCGAAGGTGGCCAGGACCGTCGTGAAGTCGGTGCCGAGTTCCACCACCCGGTGGTGCCCGGTATCGGTGACCAGCCAGGAACCCTTCTCCGCAGCATCCTTCACTGCGGCACCTGCTGCGGGGCCGCCGTCGGACGCTTCATCTGCGCCCGAGCCGCGGCCGGCGGGCAGGAAGAGCGCCTTGCCGGGGAACCGCAGGGTGCCCGACGTCGGTTCGGGCGCCACATAGGGGCCGGAACCGCGGTGGAGGGTGCCCTTGGCCTCGTGTTCGGCGATGAGCTCGGGGATCAGCACTGCCAGGCCGTCCGCGTGGCCCTCGCCCGACAGGTGCGCAACGATGTAGCCTTCGGGGTCGATGACCACCAGGGTGGGCCAGGCGCGGGCGGTGTAGGCCTTCCAGGTGTCCAGCTCCGGATCGTCGAGGACCGGGTGGTGGATCTCGTAGCGTTCCACGGCGGCGGCCAGGGCCACCGGGTCGGCCTCGTGCTCGAACTTGGGTGAGTGGACGCCGACGGTCACCAGGACGTCCGAGTACTCCTCCTCCAGGGGACGCAGCTCGTCCAGGACATGGAGGCAGTTGATGCAGCAGAACGTCCAGAAGTCGAGCAGCACGATCTTGCCGCGGAGGGCCTCAAGGTCCAGGGTCTTGCCGCCGGTGTTCAACCAGTTGCGGCCCACCAGTTCAGAGGCGCGGACCCGGGCGTGGGTGCGTACGGTTTCGCTCATCAGCGTCCTTCCAGCTTGTTGCGTTCAGCCAGCTTGGCGTCGCGTTCGGCCAATTTGGCAAACATATCGTTGTAAGCGGTGAGATCGGCGTCGTTATTCCTGTCCGCGGCCCGGTCCACCCGCTTGGTTTCCCGTGCGTCGGAACGGGACCACATGATGGCGACGCCGATCGCCACCAGGAGGGTGGGCACTTCGCCGATGCCCCAGGCCACTGCGCCGCCCTTCTGCTGGTCCACCAGCGCGGAGTCTCCCCACGCCCGGCCCAGGTTGCCGAAGTAGTCGGCGGCCAGGAGGTTGTCCCCGCCCATGATGGCGACGCCGAAGAAGGCGTGGAAGCCCATGGTCGCCAGCAGGAGGAGCAGCCGCAGCGGATAGGGCGCGCGGCGGGGCAGCGGGTCAGTGCCGATCATGGTCAGGATGAAGATGTAGCCGGTCAGCAGGAAGTGCACGATCATCAGCTCATGGCCCACGTGCTCACGCATGGCGAAGCCGAACAGGTCCGAGTAGTAGAACAGGACGATCGAGCCGGCGAAGTTGGCCGCCGCGAAGAGCGGGTGCGTCACTACCTGCGAGAACTTCGAGTGCACGAAGACCAGGATCCACTCGCGTGGCCCGCGCGAGCCGTCACCGCGGGGCTGCAGGGCGCGCAGCGCAAGCGTGACCGGGGCGCCCAGCACCAGGAAGATGGGGGCAACCATGGTCAGTGCCATGTGGTCCACCATGTGTGCGGAGAACAGTATGCGGCCGTAGACCGACGGCGGCCCGGAGGTGATGTAGGTCAGCACCAGCAGGCCGATGACCCAGTTGATGGACCGGAACCACTGCCAGGAGTCGCCGCGGCGGCGGATTTTGGCAACGCCCAGGAAGTCAGGACACCAGGCCAAACAGCGCGAACGCGATCCACAGCCAGTCCAGGCGCCATTCCGTCAGCCACCGTTCCGCGGTCAGCTCCGGGGGAAGTTCGTAGCCGGTGAGGATGAAAGCGGGCGAGGCGTCCGGCGCGTAAGTGGTGGGCTGCGGCGGGGCTGAACGGCCCAGTGCGACGGCGATGCCGGACGTTCCGGCCATTACCAGGAGCTCCGCGAGGATCAGCTGCCAGAGCACCCGGCGCGACGACATCGTGTTGCCTTGGCGGCCCAGCTGCGGGATGACCCACTGGCGGTGCATAAAGCCGATTCCGCCCAGCACCAGCGTGGCGGCGGTCTTGGCCAGGATCAGCTGGCCGTACGCGGAGCCAAAGAGGTCGGCCCAGCTGGTGATGCGGATGCTCGCGTTGATGACGCCGGAGGCGAGGACCAGCACGAACGCGAACCCGGCGAGGCTGGAGAACCTCTTGAGCGTGGCCTCGGTGATGTCGCCCGCAGCCCCTGCCTTGGCACCGGTCAGGATGCCGGAGAGCAGGGCCAGCATGATGATGCCGCCCACCCAGGTGCTGACGCCCACCAGGTGCAGGCCCAGGGAGTTGATGGCGCCCTCGTGGTCGGATGAGCTGGAGGAGTGTCCGATCAGGGCTGTGGGCACGAGCCCTATCAGTGCCAGCATGAGCGTGAGCGCCAAGCCCCCAAGCGACCTGACGCCGAACAGCGCTGTGGTCACCACGGCAGCGATGATGGTGACGGCCAGCCAGGCACGGCCGGTTTCGATGTCGGTCATGAAGTACACGAGGGCCTGGGTGAACTCGGCGTCACCTGACAGGCCTTGGCCGGCCACGTCCGCGTAGGTGAGGACCAGGACTGCGATGGCCGAGAGGGTCCAGGCTGCGCCGGCGGCCGCCGCTGCCGCCAGGGCCCTGCTGAAGGCGGGGTGTTCCGGACCTTCACTCCCCTCGGCCCTGTCCCTGCTGCGGGGGGCCAGGCTCCTGGGCAGGATGCCGACGGCGAAGACCAGGCCGCCGATGACCGTGGCCAGTGAAATGTTGTGGAGGGCCTTGCTGACGGGGAGTCCCCATCGCACCAAGGCACCCGGATCAGCAACGCCCCGGGTGGCGGCCGCACCTGAAAAGATCAGGGCCACTGTCAGGCCGAGGAACAGGGTTGCCAGTCCCGCGAGCTGCCAGGGCAGGGAGACACCCAGGGCATCACCGCCCGGCCCCCGTCCGCCTTTGCCGGCGGGCAGGGGTGTGGTGGATTGGGATTTTGCGGCAGAAGACACCACTCCATTGTCCGCTACGCCTGCCCGGGCCGCGAATCTGCTGATCAAGGGGCAGGGCCCATGCAAAAGGGCGGCAACCGGATGGTTGCCGCCCTTTTCTGTCCGGTCCGCCGCTAGGATGGCGGACCGGGAAGAAGTTGCTTACTTCTTGTTGGAGACCGCAGCCTTCAGCTTGGAGCCGGCGGTCAGCTTGACGCTGTGGCCTGCTGCGATCTGGATGGTCTCACCCGTCTGCGGGTTGCGGCCGGTGCGTGCTGCACGGTCGGTACGCTCGACGGCGAGCCAGCCCGGGATGGTGATCTTCTCGCCCGCGGCGACGGAAGTCTCGAAAACCTCGAACAGTGCGTCGAGGACGGAGTTGACGGCTGCCTGGCTGGTGCCGGCCTTGCCCGCTACCTCTGCAACAAGTTCACTACGGTTCTTAGCCATTTATGTCCTCCTGGACGATCATGATTCTGGAGCCTATACGCGGCATGCGCACAAGCCACTGTTCGAAAACTTACCAGCTTGGACGGTCGAGGGCGGCAAATTCCGCGTGTTTCCGCGACTTTTTGAGGTTAATCACCGGATTTTGGGGGGTTTGCGGGCCTTCAGGCGGCCGATCCTCCATCAAATTCCACGCCCCGTACCCCTTCGGGCACGCTCTCTCACCTCCTGCAAGGCCTGGCGGGATGCTCTCTCATTTGTGGCGGGTTTCAAAACCTACTCGCCGGGGGTTTGGTGGTTTTAATGCGGGAGGCCCCAACCTGGTGGTTGGGGCCTCGACCGTGATGTGTTGTCCGGCGGTGTCCTACTCTCCCACACCCTCCCGGGTGCAGTACCATCGGCGCTGTGGGTCTTAGCTTCCGGGTTCGGAATGGGACCGGGCGTTTCCCCCACGCTATGACCGCCGTAACCCTTCGACCCGTCACCACCGGTGACGGTGGTGTGGGAAATCTTTTGTGGTTACAACGTGCTCCGGTTAGGGAGCTGTGGTGTTGTATTCAATTATTGGTTGGTTCCTTCAACCGTTTCCCGTTGTGTTGGGTTGTTGGTTGGGAACCACATAGTGGACGCAAGCAGTTGTGCTGTTTTGTGGTGTAAGTTGTTGGCCTATTAGTACCGGTCAGCTTCACGAGTCGTTAGTCCTCGCTTCCACATCCGGCCTATCAACCCAGTGGTCTGGCTGGGGGCCTCTCACACCCGAGGGTGTATGGAAATCTCATCTTGAAGCGAGCTTCCCGCTTAGATGCTTTCAGCGGTTATCCCATCCGAACGTAGCTAATCAGCGGTGCACTTGGCAGTACAACTGACACACCAGAGGTTCGTCCGTCCCGGTCCTCTCGTACTAAGGACAGCCCTTCTCAAATTTCCTGCGCGCGCAGCGGATAGGGACCGAACTGTCTCACGACGTTCTAAACCCAGCTCGCGTACCGCTTTAATGGGCGAACAGCCCAACCCTTGGGACCTACTCCAGCCCCAGGATGCGACGAGCCGACATCGAGGTGCCAAACCATGCCGTCGATATGGACTCTTGGGCAAGATCAGCCTGTTATCCCCGAGGTACCTTTTATCCGTTGAGCGACGGCCATTCCACAATGTACCGCCGGATCACTAGTCCCGACTTTCGTCCCTGCTCGAGATGTCTCTCTCACAGTCAAGCTCCCTTGTGCACTTACACTCGACACCTGATTGCCAACCAGGCTGAGGGAACCTTTGGGCGCCTCCGTTACTTTTTAGGAGGCAACCGCCCCAGTTAAACTACCCATCAGGCACTGTCCCTGACCCGGATTACGGGCCGAAGTTAGATGTCCAAAGTGACCAGAGTGGTATTTCAACGATGACTCCACCCGAACTGGCGTCCGGGCTTCAACGTCTCCCACCTATCCTACACAAGCCACTCCGAACACCAATACCAAACTATAGTAAAGGTCTCGGGGTCTTTCCGTCCTGCTGCGCGTAACGAGCATCTTTACTCGTACTGCAATTTCGCCGAGTTTATGGTTGAGACAGCGGGGAAGTCGTTACTCCATTCGTGCAGGTCGGAACTTACCCGACAAGGAATTTCGCTACCTTAGGATGGTTATAGTTACCACCGCCGTTTACTGGGGCTTAAATTCTCAGCTTCGCCTTGCGGCTAACCGGTCCTGTTAACCTTCCAGCACCGGGCAGGAGTCAGTCCGTATACATCGTCTTGCGACTTCGCACGGACCTGTGTTTTTAGTAAACAGTCGCTTCCCCCTGGTCTCTGCGGCCCCGATCCCCCTCCCGGACGCATGGTCCGTTCAAGGTTGGGGCCCCCCTTCTCCCGAAGTTACGGGGGCATTTTGCCGAGTTCCTTAACCATAATTCTCTCGATCGCCTTAGTATTCTCTACCTGATCACCTGTGTCGGTTTGGGGTACGGGCGGCTAAAACCTCGCGTCGATGCTTTTCTCGGCAGCATAGGATCACCAAATCCCCCCAACGGGGGTCCCATCAGATCTCAGGCACTATGAGTGGCGGATTTGCCTACCACTCGCCCTACATCCTTAGACCGGGACAACCATCGCCCGGCTCGGCTACCTTCCTGCGTCACACCTGTTAATACGCTTGCCTCCCAGGATCAGGTCCTGCGCTCCACCAAAACCCTTCACCCACAAGGGGTGTCGGGCAGGTCTCGGGCAGTTAGTATCCCCTGTTCAACATGGGCGGTTTTTCGCCGGTACGGGAATATCAACCCGTTGTCCATCGACTACGCCTGTCGGCCTCGCCTTAGGTCCCGACTTACCCAGGGCAGATTAGCTTGACCCTGGAACCCTTGATCATCCGGCGGACGGGTTTCTCACCCGTCTTTCGCTACTCATGCCTGCATTCTCACTCGTGTAGGCTCCACCGCTGGTTTCCACCGCGACTTCACTGCCCACACGACGCTCCCCTACCCATCCACACTCCTGAACCACAAAGGCTTAGAACACGTGTGAATGCCACAACTTCGGCGGTGTACTTGAGCCCCGCTACATTGTCGGCGCGGAATCACTTGACCAGTGAGCTATTACGCACTCTTTTAAGGATGGCTGCTTCTAAGCCAACCTCCTGGTTGTCTGAGCAACTCCACATCCTTTCCCACTTAGCACACGCTTAGGGGCCTTAGTTGGTGGTCTGGGCTGTTTCCCTCTCGACTATGAAGCTTATCCCCCACAGTCTCACTGCTGCGCTCTCACTTACCGGCATTCGGAGTTTGGCTGACGTCAGTAACCTTGTAGGCCCATTAGCCATCCAGTAGCTCTACCTCCAGCAAGAAACACGCAACGCTGCACCTAAATGCATTTCGGGGAGAACCAGCTATCACGAAGTTTGATTGGCCTTTCACCCCTACCCACAGCTCATCCCCTCCATTTTCAACTGAAGTGGGTTCGGTCCTCCACGACGTCTTACCGTCGCTTCAACCTGGCCATGGGTAGATCACTTCGCTTCGGGTCTAGATCACGCCACTCACACGCCCTATTCAGACTCGCTTTCGCTACGGCTGCCCCACACGGGTTAACCTCGCGACGTAACACTAACTCGCAGGCTCATTCTTCAAAAGGCACGCCGTCACAGTTACTATGCGATTACTCGCGACTGCTCCGACGGATTGTAAGCACACGGTTTCAGGTACTGTTTCACTCCCCTCCCGGGGTACTTTTCACCTTTCCCTCACGGTACTGGTCCGCTATCGGTCATTAGGGAGTATTTAGGCTTATCAGGTGGTCCTGACAGATTCGCACGGGATTTCTCGGGCCCCGTACTACTTGGGATACTCTCACAGGCGGCACAAACGCATTACGGTTACGGGACTAACACCCTCTCTGGCCGGCCTTTCAAAACCGTTCACCTATGCGCGCACATCACACCCCACCAGCCCGGCAGAACTGGTATGGAAAGTCCCACAACCCCGACCATGCAACGCCCGCCGGCTATCACACATGGAACGGTTTAGCCTGATCCGCGTTCGCTCGCCACTACTAACGGAATCACTATTGTTTTCTCTTCCTGCGGGTACTGAGATGTTTCACTTCCCCGCGTTCCCTCCACGCACCCTATGTGTTCAGGTACGGGTCACCAAGTCACTCGCGCGCTTGGCGGGGTTTCCCCATTCGGACACCCTGGGATCACAGTCCGGTTATCGACTCCCCCAGGCTTATCGCAGATTCCTACGTCCTTCTTCGGCTCCTAATGCCAAGGCATCCACCGTGTGCTCTTAAAAACTTGACCACAAAAGATCAACAACAAAAACACTCGAGAGAACCACAGAAACCGTCCACACCCCATCAACCCCCGAAAGAGTCTCAAACAATGCGGCCAGATCCAGGTTCCAATTCTTGGAAATTGCTTATCCACGAAAAACCCCAAAGGGCTCCTCATGGAAGATGCTCGCGTCCACTATGTAGTTCTCAAACAACAACCCCACACCACACACCCCACACACCAACCCCCCACAAAAAGAGAGGCCAACAGCGCATGAAACGACGTGGCAGGGAAACCAGAAACAAACAAACCCCGGGGAACCAAACCCCCCGGCCCTGTTGCCTCAGGACCCAACAGTGTGCCAAACACTACCCGCCAGCAACCAGACCACCAGCGTTCCAGGACACACACCCCAAAAGGAGGAGTGCGTCCGTACTAGCAAAACGGTCCGTGCCACCAGGCACCTATTCGTTGATATTCCACCCATGAGCACCCGCCGCAGAACTAGCGTCTGCGCAACGGGCGTACTCCTGACAACACCACACCCCGCCATACAGCAGAGAATGATAATTGTGAGGCGCTCCTTAGAAAGGAGGTGATCCAGCCGCACCTTCCGGTACGGCTACCTTGTTACGACTTAGTCCCAATCGCCAGTCCCACCTTCGACGGCTCCCTCCCACAAGGGGTTAGGCCACCGGCTTCGGGTGTTACCAACTTTCGTGACTTGACGGGCGGTGTGTACAAGGCCCGGGAACGTATTCACCGCAGCGTTGCTGATCTGCGATTACTAGCGACTCCGACTTCATGGGGTCGAGTTGCAGACCCCAATCCGAACTGAGACCGGCTTTTTGGGATTAGCTCCACCTCACAGTATCGCAACCCTTTGTACCGGCCATTGTAGCATGCGTGAAGCCCAAGACATAAGGGGCATGATGATTTGACGTCGTCCCCACCTTCCTCCGAGTTGACCCGGCAGTCTCCTATGAGTCCCCACCATCACGTGCTGGCAACATAGAACGAGGGTTGCGCTCGTTGCGGGACTTAACCCAACATCTCACGACACGAGCTGACGACAACCATGCACCACCTGTAAACCAGCCCCAAAGGGGAAACCACATTTCTGCGGCGGTCCGGTCCATGTCAAGCCTTGGTAAGGTTCTTCGCGTTGCATCGAATTAATCCGCATGCTCCGCCGCTTGTGCGGGCCCCCGTCAATTCCTTTGAGTTTTAGCCTTGCGGCCGTACTCCCCAGGCGGGGCACTTAATGCGTTAGCTACGGCGCGGAAAACGTGGAATGTCCCCCACACCTAGTGCCCAACGTTTACGGCATGGACTACCAGGGTATCTAATCCTGTTCGCTCCCCATGCTTTCGCTCCTCAGCGTCAGTTAATGCCCAGAGACCTGCCTTCGCCATCGGTGTTCCTCCTGATATCTGCGCATTTCACCGCTACACCAGGAATTCCAGTCTCCCCTACATCACTCTAGTCTGCCCGTACCCACCGCAGATCCGGAGTTGAGCCCCGGACTTTCACGGCAGACGCGACAAACCGCCTACGAGCTCTTTACGCCCAATAATTCCGGATAACGCTTGCGCCCTACGTATTACCGCGGCTGCTGGCACGTAGTTAGCCGGCGCTTCTTCTGCAGGTACCGTCACTTTCGCTTCTTCCCTACTGAAAGAGGTTTACAACCCGAAGGCCGTCATCCCTCACGCGGCGTCGCTGCATCAGGCTTGCGCCCATTGTGCAATATTCCCCACTGCTGCCTCCCGTAGGAGTCTGGGCCGTGTCTCAGTCCCAGTGTGGCCGGTCACCCTCTCAGGCCGGCTACCCGTCGTCGCCTTGGTAAGCCATTACCTCACCAACAAGCTGATAGGCCGCGAGTCCATCCAAAACCACAAAAGCTTTCCACCAACCACCATGCGATGGAAGGTCATATCCGGTATTAGACCCAGTTTCCCAGGCTTATCCCAGAGTCAAGGGCAGGTTACTCACGTGTTACTCACCCGTTCGCCACTAATCACCGGTGCAAGCACCGGATCATCGTTCGACTTGCATGTGTTAAGCACGCCGCCAGCGTTCATCCTGAGCCAGGATCAAACTCTCCGTTGAAGTAAAACAAAAACAGACACAACCAAAACCAGTGGAAATAACACCAGCAAAGGCTGCACAAAATTTGAAACCAGCTGTAAAACCAAACCAATGCCACAGGGGCGGCACGATCCGGCAATTCAACCAATCACATTACATAATCGGTATCAACAAACTTGGCACACTATTGAGTTCTCAAACAACAGACACACCCGGCACCACCACCAGCATCACAGCCAGCGGATCGCTCCGGAGCAACTTTTCAAACTTACCCGACCGCCGAATACTTTGCAAATCCGCTTTTCAGCAGCTGCAGCATTCGTGATCAGCCCCCACCGGGTCAAGGCACGCTAGCGAGCGGGCCATTTTCCAGGCTGTTTTGAAGGGGTTTGGCCGCTATTTTTCCGCTTCAGCGGCGGCGACTCAGAAAACAATACACGTCGCCGGACCCCACTGCAAATCGCCCCTGTTTGAGGGTTCGGGCCCCCCCGGAATCCCCGTAATGGCGGGGATCCCGGGGTCAAGCAGAAGGGCAAGCCGTACTGAACCGTGGGCGGTGGGCAATTATGGGGTGGCTCACATCGGGGGTCCCCTCACATCCGGAAGACGAGGGTGAACTCTGCCGGCCGGGGCTTCAACCGGTACGGCTCCAAGACCCCTGGCCCGCAGGCCGCGGTGCCCACGCCCCGTTGCACATGGTCGAGGTACACGTATGACCTGCCATCCGCCGCAAGCTCTGGCCGGTGGGCCGCCGCGTCAAGGACTGCCATGCTGTAGGGCCGGACTGTGAGGGCAAAAGGCTCGCCCGTAATCTCCAGCGGGCTTCCGGCAACGTCCAGGGAGGCAGTACGCACCCCTGAGCGCGCCCCTGATTCCTGGGGGCGGACATAGTCCACGTCCAAGTCGGCGAGCGGAAGGGAGAACCATCCGGTACGGGCCCCTTGGCCGGTGTCCGGATAACTCTGGTGCGGGCCCTTCCCGAACCAGCTCACTGCTGACGTCTCTCCAGCGAGGACAAGCTCCAGTCCGATGCGGGCCCATTCCACCTCAAAGCCGGCGTTGTCCCAGGTCCCTTCCGGGCGGACGTGCGTGTGGAGAGCCAGGGAGGCGCCGTCGCTGGTCCAGCAGTACTCCACCTGGACTCCGAACTGCTTGTCCGCGGCACCCACCCGGGTACGGACCGTGAGCCGCTCACCGCCGTCGGACGTAACCTCGGATCTGATGCCGACGAGCCTGGTGTGCAGCCGGTTCAGCCCGGCGTCCTTCCACTGGGTGGCGAGCGGGCGCGGGTCCGCGCCGCCCCATTCCCTGCCCAGGTCGTTGTCGGTGGGCGCCCACCACAGCACCAGCCCCAGCTTTTCCACCGGCACGTCTCCCAGGAAGGTGGGCATTCCGGTCATCCGGCTGAACCGTGCCGGCCCCAGCCGCAGCTCATCGTCCGAAACCAGCACACGTTCGGTCGTTGCAGTCTCAACAGCACTGGGAAGCAGGACGGACTGGCCCCATGCGATTTCGTGGCCGGCGGCAGCCCAGGAAGAATCGGCCGCAAGAACGGCGCGAACCGTCAGTACCGCCGCCTGTCCGGCACGTGCAAGCTCAGCGGCGCTGTCCGCGACGGCGGTGGGCAGGGGAACCGCCGTTTCGGACTGTGGCGGCAACGGCGCGAACTGCACCGGTCCGGCGTCCAGCAGGCCGCCGTCGGACTCCACCGTGTAGCGGAACTCATACGCGGAGGTGTCGGCGAAGTCCTGCAGGTTGCGGATCCGGAACCCGGACCAGTCATCGGCCACCTCAAGCCTGAGCGGCTCGATGACCTTCTTGAAGTCCAGTAGTCCCGGCCGTGGTTTGCGGTCCGCGTCCACCAGGCCATCCGTGACGAAGTTGCCGTCGTGAATTTCCTCACCGAAATCACCGCCGTAGCCGAAGTACTCACTGCCGTCAGCAGAGTTCAAGGTGATGCCGTGCTCCAGCCACTCCCACACGAAACCACCCATCAAGCGCGGATACCGCTCGAAGAGCTCCTGGTACTCGCTCATGCCGCCGGGGCCGTTCCCCATGGCGTGCACGTATTCGCACAGCACAAAGGGCATAGCCCGGCGCCGGGCGTCCAAGACCGCGTCCTCGAGGGGCGGTTCGATACCCTGTCCGATCAGCGCCGTTTCATCCTGGCTTGCGTACATGCGCGAGTAGACGTCCACGTAGGGCGAGGACCAGTCCCCCTCGTAGTGGATGGGGCGGGAGGGGTCGCGGTCCTTGGTCCAGCGCGACATGGCGGCAAGGTTCCTGCCGGTTCCGGCCTCGTTGCCGAGGGACCACATGATGACGGACGGATGGTTCTTGTCCCGTTCCACCGTTCGCTGCATCCTGTCCAGCAGCGCGGGTTCCCATTGCGGATCGTCACTCGGGTTCTGCGCCCAGCCTGCACTCTCGAACCCGTGCGTTTCCAGGTCGCATTCAAGGACTACATAGAAGCCCAGTCGGTCGGCAAGCGCCAGGAATTCGGGGTGCGGCGGGTAGTGGGACGTGCGGATGGCGTTGATATTGTGCTGCTTCATCAACCGCAGCTCGGCCTCCACCACATCCTGGGGAACAACGCGGCCCAGGCGGGGGTGATGTTCGTGGCGGTTGACACCCCGCAGGAGGATGCGCCGGCCGTTGACCTTGAACTGGGCATCCTCAATAGCGATGCTGCGGAAGCCCAGCTGCAGGCGGACAGTTTCGCCCGGAGTGCTGACCGATGCTTCGTAGAGTTTGGGCAGCTCAGCCGACCAGGGTTCGACTCCGGGTATACGCACATCCGTTCCAGCCGGCAGTTCCAGACCCAATTCGGGAACGCGTACGACGGCGTCAATCCCCTGATCGCCCCGGCTCGCCTCGACGCGAAACACGCCTTCGCGGTTTTCGTGGTCGTAGCCGGCATGGACGAACACGTCATCGATGCCATCCGCGGGCCGGGCCTGGAGTGTGACATCACGGAAGATTCCCGGGAGCCACCACATGTCCTGGTCTTCGACGTAGCTGGCGGCCGAGAACTGGGCCACCCTGACGGCAAGCGTGTTGGTCCCTTCCACCAGGATGCCCGAGACATCGAACTCGTGGGGCAGCCTGCTCCGCGGGTGGTTCCCAGCTCTATCCCATTCAGCCAGATGGTTGCGGCTGACTCTATCCCGTCGAACCGCAGCACAGCATGGGGCATGAACGCGGGTCCGGCCTCGAAGGTCCGTAGGTGGTCCCCGATGGGGTTTGCCTCAGGAACGTGCGGCGGTTCGACGGCGAAGGGGAACTGGACGTTGGTGTAGGCGGGCGCACCATGGCCATGCATCGGCCAGCTGGACGGGACGGGCAGGGTGGTGAAGCCGCCAAGGTCTTCGCCCAACTGCCAGCCGGCGGCCGGCGCAGAGCGGATTCCGGGGCTCAACCGGAAGTGCCATTCACCATTCAGGGAGAGCTTGGGCGCGCTGCTGGAAAGGTAGGCGCGTGCCGGGAGCGAACCCCGCCCGGGTTTCACCGACGACAGCTCCCGTACGGCCGCTGCCCCCACGTCGAGACTTTCCGACCCCTGCGCGGTGCCGAACGTCAGGGTATTTCCTGCTGTTGTGAAGGGGGGCTGGGCTGGCATGGTATTCCTTGCGTGATAGGCGGGCCGTACTACGTGAACGTTCACGAATCTCAACAAGCGTAACCGTTGCCGCGCCCCTTGAATAGGCTCTCAGGCAGATTGACGGACGATGAGTTCGTGCCGGAGGGTCAGCGAAGCAGCGGGACTGCCGGGCTCCACCGCACCGGAGAGCAGGGCTTCCACGAGGTCGACGGCGGCCCGTCCCACCGCACGCAGGTCAAGGGCGAGGGTGGTCAGCTCGGGAGTGAGGAGTTCGCCCAGCGGAATGCCATCCATGCCGATCACGGCACAGTCTCCAGGGACAGACCTTCCTGCACTGTGAAGAGCCTTCAGTACACCCGCCGCCATGACGTCATTGAACGCCAGCAGCGCATCCAGTCCGGGCTCTTTCTCCAGCAGACCCCCAATTGCGTCCCGCGCGGCCGTTGCGGACGGGGAAGCATGGATCCTTGCCAGCGGGATACCCGCTGCTGCAGCAGCCGCGGCAACAGCAGCCCCACGGCTCCCGGCCGGACCGCCCTGGTCCGAGTCGAGGAAGGCCACCTTGTGTCGGCCAGTGCTGGCCAGATGGTCCAGGGCGAGCCCGGCCGCGTAGGGGTAGTCGAATCCGATACTGCCGGCGGAACTGCCGCCCGGGCAGTCCAGGCCCACCACGGGCCGACTGCCCATGAGGGACTGCGCCTCGGCCGCATGTTCCCCCAAGTACCCGATCAAGGCGTCAACCTGGGGTGCCAGCCGGCTCACGGCGTCGAGGCCACTGCCTGTCCCGTGCCCGTAATCATCCACGACGACGTTCCAGCCCCGCTGCGTGGCCGCTTCCACCACGCTTGACGCGAAAGCAGGGAAGTAGGGGTTGGTCAGGTCCGGGATCGCCAGGCCTACCGAGGTCCGAGCGCCTTGGACAAGCCCTTTTGCGAACCGGCTTGGGGAGTAGCCCAACTCCACAGCGCATTTCTGCACCCGCTCACGGGTGGCCGCACTGATGCCGGGCATGTCATTCATGGCCCGGGTAACGGTCTGGCGGGAGACACCTGCAGCAGCCGCGACATCCAGGATGGTGGCGCGCCGGCCGGGAGCATCTGCTGAACGGGTCATGAACCGAGTCTAGGTGCCAGGCAGGCAGCAATCCGGCGGCGGCCCTAGGTACCAGTGCCTGGGGGTGTGTGGTGGTTAAGTCGTAGGGCCCTGACATTCGCTGTCAGGGCCCTACTAATGTTATGTCCGGCGGTGTCCTACTCTCCCACACCCTCCCGGGTGCAGTACCATCGGCGCTGTGGGTCTTAGCTTCCGGGTTCGGAATGGGACCGGGCGTTTCCCCCACGCTATGACCGCCGTAACCCTTCGACCCGTCACCACCGGTGACGGTGGTGTGGGAAATCTTTGTGGTTACAACATGCTCCGGTTAGGGAGCTGTGGTGTTGTATTCAATTATTGGTTGGTTCCTTCAACCGTTTCCCGTTGTGTTGGGTTGTTGGTTGGGAACCACATAGTGGACGCAAGCAGTTGTGCTGTTTTGTGGTGTAAGTTGTTGGCCTATTAGTACCGGTCAGCTTCACGAGTCGTTAGTCCTCGCTTCCACATCCGGCCTATCAACCCAGTGGTCTGGCTGGGGGCCTCTCACACCCGAGGGTGTATGGAAATCTCATCTTGAAGCGAGCTTCCCGCTTAGATGCTTTCAGCGGTTATCCCATCCGAACGTAGCTAATCAGCGGTGCACTTGGCAGTACAACTGACACACCAGAGGTTCGTCCGTCCCGGTCCTCTCGTACTAAGGACAGCCCTTCTCAAATTTCCTGCGCGCGCAGCGGATAGGGACCGAACTGTCTCACGACGTTCTAAACCCAGCTCGCGTACCGCTTTAATGGGCGAACAGCCCAACCCTTGGGACCTACTCCAGCCCCAGGATGCGACGAGCCGACATCGAGGTGCCAAACCATGCCGTCGATATGGACTCTTGGGCAAGATCAGCCTGTTATCCCCGAGGTACCTTTTATCCGTTGAGCGACGGCCATTCCACAATGTACCGCCGGATCACTAGTCCCGACTTTCGTCCCTGCTCGAGATGTCTCTCTCACAGTCAAGCTCCCTTGTGCACTTACACTCGACACCTGATTGCCAACCAGGCTGAGGGAACCTTTGGGCGCCTCCGTTACTTTTTAGGAGGCAACCGCCCCAGTTAAACTACCCATCAGGCACTGTCCCTGACCCGGATTACGGGCCGAAGTTAGATGTCCAAAGTGACCAGAGTGGTATTTCAACGATGACTCCACCCGAACTGGCGTCCGGGCTTCAACGTCTCCCACCTATCCTACACAAGCCACTCCGAACACCAATACCAAACTATAGTAAAGGTCTCGGGGTCTTTCCGTCCTGCTGCGCGTAACGAGCATCTTTACTCGTACTGCAATTTCGCCGAGTTTATGGTTGAGACAGCGGGGAAGTCGTTACTCCATTCGTGCAGGTCGGAACTTACCCGACAAGGAATTTCGCTACCTTAGGATGGTTATAGTTACCACCGCCGTTTACTGGGGCTTAAATTCTCAGCTTCGCCTTGCGGCTAACCGGTCCTGTTAACCTTCCAGCACCGGGCAGGAGTCAGTCCGTATACATCGTCTTGCGACTTCGCACGGACCTGTGTTTTTAGTAAACAGTCGCTTCCCCCTGGTCTCTGCGGCCCCGATCCCCTCCCGGACGCATGGTCCGTTCAAGGTTGGGGCCCCCCTTCTCCCGAAGTTACGGGGGCATTTTGCCGAGTTCCTTAACCATAATTCTCTCGATCGCCTTAGTATTCTCTACCTGATCACCTGTGTCGGTTTGGGGTACGGGCGGCTAAAACCTCGCGTCGATGCTTTTCTCGGCAGCATAGGATCACCAAATCCCCCCAAACGGGGGTCCCATCAGATCTCAGGCACTATGAGTGGCGGATTTGCCTACCACTCGCCCTACATCCTTAGACCGGGACAACCATCGCCCGGCTCGGCTACCTTCCTGCGTCACACCTGTTAATGCGCTTGCCTCCCAGGATCAGGTCCTGCGCTCCACCAAAACCCTTCACCCACAAGGGGTGTCGGGCAGGTCTCGGGCAGTTAGTATCCCCTGTTCAACATGGGCGGTTTTTCGCCGGTACGGGAATATCAACCCGTTGTCCATCGACTACGCCTGTCGGCCTCGCCTTAGGTCCCGACTTACCCAGGGCAGTTGGCTTGACCCTGGAACCCTTGATCATCCGGCGGACGGGTTTCTCACCCGTCTTTCGCTACTCATGCCTGCATTCTCACTCGTGTAGGCTCCACCGCTGGTTTCCACCGCGACTTCACTGCCCACACGACGCTCCCCTACCCATCCACACTCCTGAACCACAAAGGCTTAGAACACGTGTGAATGCCACAACTTCGGCGGTGTACTTGAGCCCCGCTACATTGTCGGCGCGGAATCACTTGACCAGTGAGCTATTACGCACTCTTTTAAGGATGGCTGCTTCTAAGCCAACCTCCTGGTTGTCTGAGCAACTCCACATCCTTTCCCACTTAGCACACGCTTAGGGGCCTTAGTTGGTGGTCTGGGCTGTTTCCCTCTCGACTATGAAGCTTATCCCCCACAGTCTCACTGCTGCGCTCTCACTTACCGGCATTCGGAGTTTGGCTGACGTCAGTAACCTTGTAGGCCCATTAGCCATCCAGTAGCTCTACCTCCAGCAAGAAACACGCAACGCTGCACCTAAATGCATTTCGGGGAGAACCAGCTATCACGAAGTTTGATTGGCCTTTCACCCCTACCCACAGCTCATCCCCTCCATTTTCAACTGAAGTGGGTTCGGTCCTCCACGACGTCTTACCGTCGCTTCAACCTGGCCATGGGTAGATCACTTCGCTTCGGGTCTAGATCACGCCACTCACACGCCCTATTCAGACTCGCTTTCGCTACGGCTGCCCCACACGGGTTAACCTCGCGACGTAACACTAACTCGCAGGCTCATTCTTCAAAAGGCACGCCGTCACAGTTACTATGCGATTACTCGCGACTGCTCCGACGGATTGTAAACACACGGTTTCAGGTACTGTTTCACTCCCCTCCCGGGGTACTTTTCACCTTTCCCTCACGGTACTGGTCCGCTATCGGTCATTAGGGAGTATTTAGGCTTATCAGGTGGTCCTGACAGATTCGCACGGGATTTCTCGGGCCCCGTACTACTTGGGATACTCTCACAGGCGGCACAAACGCATTACGGTTACGGGACTAACACCCTCTCTGGCCGGCCTTTCAAAACCGTTCACCTATGCGCGCACATCACACCCCACCAGCCCGGCAGAACTGGTATGGAAAGTCCCACAACCCCGACCATGCAACGCCCGCCGGCTATCACACATGGAACGGTTTAGCCTGATCCGCGTTCGCTCGCCACTACTAACGGAATCACTATTGTTTTCTCTTCCTGCGGGTACTGAGATGTTTCACTTCCCCGCGTTCCCTCCACGCACCCTATGTGTTCAGGTACGGGTCACCAAGTCACTCGCGCGCTTGGCGGGGTTTCCCCATTCGGACACCCTGGGATCACAGTCCGGTTATCGACTCCCCCAGGCTTATCGCAGATTCCTACGTCCTTCTTCGGCTCCTAATGCCAAGGCATCCACCGTGTGCTCTTAAAAACTTGACCACAAAAGATCAACAACAAAAACACTCGAGAGAACCACAGAAACCGTCCACACCCCATCAACCCCCAAAGAGTCTCAAACAATGCGGCCAGATCCAGGTTCCAATTCTTGGAAATTGCTTATCCACGAAAAACCCCAAAGGGCTCCTCATGGAAGATGCTCGCGTCCACTATGTAGTTCTCAAACAACAACCCCACACCACACACCCCACACACCAACCCCCCACAAAAAGAGAGGCCAACAGCGCATGAAACGACGTGGCAGGGAAACCAGAAACAAACAAACCCCGGGGAACCAAAACCCCCCGGCCCTGTTGCCTCAGGACCCAACAGTGTGCCAAACACTACCCGCCAGCAACCAGACCACCAGCGTTCCAGGACACACACCCCAAAAGGAGGAGTGCGTCCGTACTAGCAAAACGGTCCGTGCCACCAGGCACCTATTCGTTGATATTCCACCCATGAGCACCCGCCGCAGAACTAGCGTCTGCGCAACGGGCGTACTCCTGACAACACCACACCCCGCCATACAGCAGAGAATGATAATTGTGAGGCGCTCCTTAGAAAGGAGGTGATCCAGCCGCACCTTCCGGTACGGCTACCTTGTTACGACTTAGTCCCAATCGCCAGTCCCACCTTCGACGGCTCCCTCCCACAAGGGGTTAGGCCACCGGCTTCGGGTGTTACCAACTTTCGTGACTTGACGGGCGGTGTGTACAAGGCCCGGGAACGTATTCACCGCAGCGTTGCTGATCTGCGATTACTAGCGACTCCGACTTCATGGGGTCGAGTTGCAGACCCCAATCCGAACTGAGACCGGCTTTTTGGGATCAGCTCCACCTCACAGTATCGCAACCCTTTGTACCGGCCATTGTAGCATGCGTGAAGCCCAAGACATAAGGGGCATGATGATTTGACGTCGTCCCCACCTTCCTCCGAGTTGACCCCGGCAGTCTCCTATGAGTCCCCACCATCACGTGCTGGCAACATAGAACGAGGGTTGCGCTCGTTGCGGGACTTAACCCAACATCTCACGACACGAGCTGACGACAACCATGCACCACCTGTAAACCAGCCCCAAAGGGGAAACCACATTTCTGCGGCGGTCCGGTCCATGTCAAGCCTTGGTAAGGTTCTTCGCGTTGCATCGAATTAATCCGCATGCTCCGCCGCTTGTGCGGGCCCCCGTCAATTCCTTTGAGTTTTAGCCTTGCGGCCGTACTCCCCAGGCGGGGCACTTAATGCGTTAGCTACGGCGCGGAAAACGTGGAATGTCCCCCACACCTAGTGCCCAACGTTTACGGCATGGACTACCAGGGTATCTAATCCTGTTCGCTCCCCATGCTTTCGCTCCTCAGCGTCAGTTAATGCCCAGAGACCTGCCTTCGCCATCGGTGTTCCTCCTGATATCTGCGCATTTCACCGCTACACAGGAATTCCAGTCTCCCCTACATCACTCTAGTCTGCCCGTACCCACCGCAGATCCGGAGTTGAGCCCCGAACTTTCACGGCAGACGCGACAAACCGCCTACGAGCTCTTTACGCCCAATAATTCCGGATAACGCTTGCGCCCTACGTATTACCGCGGCTGCTGGCACGTAGTTAGCCGGCGCTTCTTCTGCAGGTACCGTCACTTTCGCTTCTTCCCTACTGAAAGAGGTTTACAACCCGAAGGCCGTCATCCCTCACGCGGCGTCGCTGCATCAGGCTTGCGCCCATTGTGCAATATTCCCACTGCTGCCTCCCGTAGGAGTCTGGGCCGTGTCTCAGTCCCAGTGTGGCCGGTCACCCTCTCAGGCCGGCTACCCGTCGTCGCCTTGGTAAGCCATTACCTCACCAACAAGCTGATAGGCCGCGAGTCCATCCAAAACCACAAAAGCTTTCCACCAACCACCATGCGATGGAAGGTCATATCCGGTATTAGACCCAGTTTCCCAGGCTTATCCCAGAGTCAAGGGCAGGTTACTCACGTGTTACTCACCCGTTCGCCACTAATCACCGGTGCAAGCACCGGATCATCGTTCGACTTGCATGTGTTAAGCACGCCGCCAGCGTTCATCCTGAGCCAGGATCAAACTCTCCGTTGAAGTAAAACAAAAACAGACACAACCAAAACCAGTGGAAATAACACCAGCAAAGGCTGCACAAAATTTGAAACCAGCTGTAAAACCAAACCAATGCCACAGGGGCGGCACGATCCGGCAATTCAACCAATCACATTACATAATCGGTATCAACAAACTTGGCACACTATTGAGTTCTCAAACAACAGACACACCCGGCACCACCACCAGCATCACAGCCAGCGGATCGCTCCGGAGCAACTTTTCAAAGTTACCGGCTTTCAAAGAACTTTGCAAACCAGCGTTTCCGCGATCCGCGTCCCTCTCGACCGCCCCCGACCAGTTTCCGGCGCCCTGACGAGCCACCAGTTTTGGTCTTAGTTTTCAGGGGGTTTGGCCGCCCGCGGTAACCAGCTCTTCGCTGTCTCCCTCGCGGCGACTCAGAAAAACAATACGCG